>CP036279.1:0-4800000 GCA_007748055.1 Kolteria novifilia | reverse complement strand
GCCAGCTCAAGCGTTTGGCCCAACGGGCCAGGAACCATTGGAAGCTCGACGTCGTTCGCTCCTTGCCCGACGCCCAGGGAATGCGTTCCACCTTCACCCCGCAAGCAGGGCATGCGACCCGCCGCGCCGCGTAGACGAACCAGACCGCCAGGCCCCACAACGGCACGTGCTGAAAACGGCGTTCCGGCAAGTGGTCGTACGTGCCGCCACGATTCCCGCAACCCGAACAGATCGGCCGGCTGCGACGCCGTGGGCGAACCCGAACCAGCAGTCCCTCTTTCGACGAATCGGCCCAAGCCGCCGATTCGTAGACGAAACTCCCGTGACGCTCCAAGGCGTTGAGGATAACCTGAAGTCGCATCCCGTCTCTCGCGGCTGGCGTTTGAAGAAGTCCTTGCAAACTCCATCATGCGCCCCTCGAGAGCGGGATGCTCTTTTTTGGCCTCCTGCCGACTTCTCTCCTTTCCGCTTGACCAGTGGAACATCCTCCCCGCCAACGGCCAAGGAGGAGTCTTTGCCGGGCGACCGAAGCCGAGCCACGATGGCGAGGATGCAGGGCGAGCGAAGCGAGAAGACCAGGCAAAGCAGCAGCCGGACGCGGCCCTTGGCATACGGCGGTAACCTCCACTACCAAGCGGAACGGAGAAGACACTCACCACCCACAGATTTGGCAATAGAGCCTAATTCCGGTTACCCCTCGAAAGAAAATAGACCGAGTGATTAGACAGCAAGGCGTCTTCACGTTCCATCCACCTCAAGAGATCGAGCTTCGCGAGAACTACGAATACCCTTCAATGGATGGCCAGAAAGTGACAAAGGTGATCATTCCATCAGATAGCAAACCTAGGATGGCGCGAATGCTTAGGATGACGAACGTCACTGAATCAACCATCTTCGGTGGATTGGATGCGATCACAAGGGATATCCAGAGACAGTATGGAGTCATCTAGAAAGGCACTCCGATGGCGAATCTCTTCAAGAAGACGGTCAAGGACCCGAAGACCGGGAAATCCCGGGACTCAAAGAAATGGTACATCCGCTACGTCGACGCCCAGGGGCGGGAGCGACGGAAAGTTGCCTTCACCGACAAGCAGGCTTCGCAGCAGTTGCTTGCCAGCATCTTGCGCCGAGTTGAGCGAGAGAAGGCGGGGATTGTCGACCCGATCGAGGATCACCTCAAGCGTCCGCTCAAAGAGCACCTTGAGGACTACCGGAAGCACTTGGCCGCCAACGGCTCGGTCGCCGACTACGTCAACTCGGCCTACCAGCGGGTCCGCGACACCCTCCAAGGGGCACGGGCGGTCTTCATCTCCGACATCACGCCCACGGCGGTCAACGGCTTTCTCGCCAAGCTCCGCGCTGGCGACAAAGACACCAGGGGCCGAAGCGTCTCGACTTCGAACGGCTACCTCTCGGCGACGAAGGCCTTTTGCCGCTGGATGGTGCTCAACAAGAGGATGCGGGACAACCCGTTGGCCGCGATGGCCACGAAGCGAGCAGACGCCGATCGTCGGTTGGTCCGCCGGCCCCTGGAGCCGGACGAACTCCAGAAGCTCCTCACAGCCGCCAGGACGGGTCCCAAGCTCTTGGAGATCAGTGGGCCGGACCGAGAGGTGATCTACTTGGTGGCGACGAATACCGGCTTCAGGCGGAACGAGATCGCGAGTCTGACGGCGCGTTCGTTCGCCTTCGCTGCCGATCCGCCGACCGTGACGGTCAAAGCGAGCTACTCGAAAAGACGCCGGGAGGACACCATTCCCGTTCGCCGTGACTTTGCCGAGCGGGTTCGGAACTGGATCGCGTCGAAGGGGCTCGAGGGCACCGACGAACCGCTCTTCCCGATCATGGATGGCCGAACGTGGGTGAGCGTTGCAACGGTGGCGTCTTTTTGTTTGCGGTAGGCTTGGGTTGGTTGGCCCTGGTTTGTCGCGAGGCGGAAGATGCGAGTTCGTTGTGCGGAGAAGGAAGCGTATTGGCGGAAGGTCGTTCGTCGGCAAGAGGAGAGCGGGCGGGGCGTTCGACGATTCTGCCGGGAAGAGGGGATTTCGGAGGCGTCATTCTACGGTTGGCGGCGTGAGCTACAGCGACGCGATCGAAAAGAGGAACGGTCGACTGCGGTCGATGGCGGTGGAACGTGTCCGTCGCCGTTCGTGGCGTTGCGATTGGCGCCGACGTCAACGAGCGTGATCGAGATCGTTCATCCCCGAGGCTACATCGTGCGGGCGCCGGCCCAAGTCGACAGCGACGCCTTGCGTCAAGTGCTTGCCGCCCTCGAGAGCGTCGAGGAGGAGTGAGCATGTGGTCGGTCCCTCATCAGGTGCGGATCTTCCTGGCTCGGGAACCGGTCGACATGCGTAAGAGCTTTCATGGGCTCATCGCCTTGGCGGAGTCGGTGCTCGTGCAAGATCCGCTTTCGGGCCACCTGTTCGTCTTCATCAATCGCCGCCGGGATCGCCTCAAGGTGCTCTATTGGGGCGGCGTCGGCTACTGCATTTGGTATCAGCAGCTGGAAGAAGGGAGCTATCAGCTTCCCGACGCCCAGGCGGCCGACGACGAGGCCGGCCTCGAGATCACTGCCGGACAATTGTCACTCATTCTCGAGGGCATCGACCTCTCCTCGGTCCGGCATCGCAAACGCTTTCAAGTCTCCGATCAGCACCGTGACACGCCGTCGTCCCGTCGTTCGTGACTTCCCTTCACTCTTTCCCGAATGATGCTCGCCGCTCCCCGTCGCGGCGGCGAGAGCCTGGAAGCCATGGGACGGCACGCGACCAAAACCGAGTTTTGTCTTCGGTTGTCCTCGGGCCCAGGGTTCTTCGCTTGCCAATCTCGTTGGACGATCGACCCTGGCGTTCTCTTCGCGAGCGACAACGATGTCATGGTGATGGCAGCGATGAGGCGGACTCGCAGGCTTTCTCGTCATTCCGTCGAAATTGCTGAAACTGCTCTGGCGCCTTCGGCGTCGAGGTGCTAGGGTGTCCCCGCGACAACTGAGATCGGTTTGATGGACGCCTTCGACGTGAACCTCCCTCGCGACATCGACGCCTGCCACGAGTTGATCCTCGAACTCGATCGGGAGCGCCGACGGCAAGCCGCCGTCATCGCCCAGCAGCAAGAGACCATCGCTCAGCAGCAGGAGACGATCGATCGCTTGCAGAGCGACGTCGACTTGCTCAAACGGACCTTGTACGGCCGGCGTCGGGAACGCTTCGTCGACGATTCCCAGCAGGGGCTTTTGTTCGACTCGACAATCGTCGGGGCGGACGACGATTCAGGCTCCGGCGACGACGACGAGAGCGATGACGACGAACCGTCACCAGAACGCCGCTCGAGCAAGGGACGCGGCCGGCGTCTCTTCCCCGAGTTGCTGCCGCGCAAGACGGTCCGTCACGAACTCGACGAGCAAGAGATTCCCGAGGAGCTGAGGAACGACCCGACCGCCCGGCGGTTCTTCAAGAAGACCAGCGAGCAACTGGAGTTCACGCCCGCTTCGATCCATGTGATCGAACATTACCAAGAGGTGATCGTTCGCGACGAAGCATCGGGCGAGACGACGATCGCCACGGCGAAGAAACCGCCGCAGTTGATCGACGCTTACACCGGCCCCGGCTTCTGGGCTCATCTGACCGCCAGTCGCTTCGCCGACCATCTGCCCTACTACCGACAAGAGGACATCCTCGCTCGCCACGGCTGCCGCATCGGCCGCGGCACGCAGCAGCGTTGGCTCTTCGCCTTGGCCTTGGCGGTCGCGCCGTTGGTCGAACTGATGCGTCGGCTGGCGTTGCAATCCGAGGTGCTGGGCTGCGATGAAACGCCGGTCAAGATGTTGGCGGGCGAGCCGCCTGGCTGCACCAAGACCTATCTCTGGAGCACCGTCGGCGACAATGCCCATCCCTACGACTGCTTCCACTTCACGCCCGACCGCAGCCGCGATGGTCCCGACGAGTTCCTCGCCGGCTTCCAGGGTTACTTGCAGTCGGACGCCTACACCTGCTACGAGCGAATCGCCGCGGCGGACGACCGGATCGTCCCCGTCGGTTGCTGGGCTCATGCACGCCGTAAGTTCGAGGAAATCCACTTCAGCGCGCCGAGCGTGCGGACGCACACCGCCCTCGGCTACTTCCAGCGGCTCTACGACATCGAAGATCGCGCCCGTGACAGTAGTGTGTCACAACGCGGCGCCCTGCGGCAACGCGAAGCCAAGCTGATCGTGACCGAGTTCCATCAGTGGCTGCTCGAGCAAAGCGAACGGGAACTTCCCAAGTCGAAGCTGCGCGCCGCCATCGCTTACATGACCAACCGGTGGCAGTCCTTCGCGTGCTATCTCGACCATGGGGCGATTCCCATCGACAACAACCGCACCGAAGCGGCGCTGAAGTACGCCGTCCTCGGCCGCAAGGCGTGGCTCTTCTTCGGCAACAGCCAAGGAGGAGAGACCGCCGCCACCTTCTTCACGCTGACCAAGAGTTGCAACCGCCATCACGTCGATCCCTTCGCCTACCTCCGCGATGTCTACACCCGGCTGCCGACCACCCCGGCTTCGGATCTCCCTTCGTTGCTACCGGACCGTTGGATCGACGAGCATCCCCAGCATCGTCTCCAAGAGCGCGCCGACGAAGCCCGTCAACGAGCCGACCGCAAACGCGCCCGCCGAGAACAACGCCGCGCCCATGCAGCCACCCCCAGTTGATCGGTGACCGGTCCCCCATCGTCATCGGCTCCTGCTTCCCCCACACGCCACCGTTGCGACGCTCACCAGCAGCAGGAGACGATCGATCGCTTGCAGAGCGACGTCGACTTGCTCAAGCGGACCTTGTACGGCCGGCGGCGGGAACGCTTCGTCGACGATTCCCAGCAGGGGCTTTTGTTCGACTCGACAATCGTCGGGGCGGACGACGATTCAGGCTCCGGCGACGACGACGAGAGCGATGACGACGAACCGTCACCGGAACGCCGCACCAGCAAGGGACGCGGCCGGCGTCTCTTCCCCGAGTTGCTGCCGCGCAAGACGGTCCGCCACGAACTCGACGAGCACGAGGTTCCCGAGGAGCTGAGGAGCGATCCGGCCGCCCGGCGGTTCTTCAAGAAGACCAGCGAGCAACTGGAGTTCACGCCCGCTTCGATCCATGTGATCGAACATTACCAAGAGGTGATCGTTCGCGACGAAGCATCGGGCGAGACGACGATCGTCTCGGCAACGAAGCCGCCGCAGTTGATCGACGCTTACGCCGGCCCCGGCTTCTGGGCTCATCTGACCGCCAGTCGCTTCGCCGACCATCTGCCCTACTACCGACAAGAGGACATCCTCGCTCGCCACGGCTGCCGCATCGGCCGCGGCACCCAACAGCGTTGGCTCTTCGCCCTGGCCTTGGCGGTCGCGCCGTTGGTCGAACTGATGCGTCGGCTGGCGTTGCAGTCCGAGGTGCTGGGCTGCGATGAAACGCCGGTCAAGATGTTGGCGGGCGAGCCGCCTGGCTGCACCAAGACCTATCTCTGGAGCACCGTCGGCGACAATGCCCATCCCTACGACTGCTTCCACTTCACGCCCGACCGCAGCCGCGATGGTCCCGACGAGTTCCTCGCCGGCTTCCAGGGTTACTTGCAGTCGGACGCCTACACCTGCTACGAGCGAATCGCCGCGGCGGACGACCGGATCGTCCCCGTCGGCTGCTGGGCTCATGCGCGCCGTAAGTTCGAGGAAATCCACTTCAGCGCGCCGAGCGTGCGGACGCACACCGCCCTCGGCTACTTCCAGCGGCTCTACGACATCGAAGATCGCGCCCGTGACAGTAGTGTGTCACAACGCGGCGCCCTGCGGCAACGCGACGCCAAGCCGATCGTGACCGAGCTCCATCAGTGGCTGCTCGAGCAGCACGAGCGGGAGCTTCCGAAATCGAAGCTGCGCGCCGCCATCGCTTACATGACCAACCGGTGGCAGTCCTTCGCGTGCTATCTCGACCATGGGGCGATTCCCATCGACAACAACCGCACCGAAGCGGCGCTGAAGTACGCCGTCCTCGGCCGCAAGGCGTGGCTCTTCTTCGGCAACAGCCAAGGAGGCGAGACCCCCGCCACCTTCTTCACGCTGACCAAGAGTTGCAACCGCCATCACGTCGATCCATTCGCCTACCTCCGCGATGTCTACACCCGCCTGCCGACCACTCCGGCTTCGGATCTCCCTTCGTTGCTACCCGACCGTTGGATCGACGAGCACCCCCAGCATCGTCTCCAAGAGCGCGCCGACGAAGCTCGCCAACGAGCCGACCGCAAACGCGCCCGCCGAGCCCAACGCCGCGCCCCTGCCGCCACTCCTCGTTGATCGGTGACCGGTTCCCCGTCGTCATCGGCTCCTGCTTCTCCCACACGCCACCGTTGCAACGCTCACGAACGTGGGAGATGATCCGCTCGGACCTCAAGCGGGCGGGCATCCCCTCGAAGGATGATGATGGGCGTTCGGTCGACTTCCATTCGCTCCGCGCGACGTTCATCACGAACCTATCGCGAGGGAACGTGCCGCCGAGGATGGCCCAGCAGCTTGCCCGCCATTCCGACATCAATCTGACGATGGGGACGTACACTCACTTCGGTCTCTACGACCAGGGGGCCGCCGTGGAGACGGCTCTCCCTCCCGTCGGCGAACCGAGCCGGCTCGAGGTCCAGGAACTCCGCGCGATCGGAACCGATGGTGCCGAAAAAGGGGCCGAAATCTCGGCACCACAGTGCAACGGTATGCAAACTAGGGCTCCCCTCGGGGAGTCTCGCGAGTCACCTAGCGACACCGGTCAATGCGACCCGTCGGAAGCGATTCACAAGGAAAACAAAGGGGTTTGTTGCGATCAGGAAGGGTCTCAACAAGTCAGTGCCCAAGAGAGGACTCGAACCTCCACCCGGTTGCCCGGACTAGAACCTGAATCTAGCGCGTCTGCCAATTCCGCCACTTGGGCAAGTGGTTAACAGCCCGTTGATCTACTCGGTGCCGGCTGCGAACGGCCCTGTTGAGCAAACGCCGCGTCGTAGAAACGCGATCTGGCTCAACCGTGCTCGTACTCGCCTTGGCCCGCTCAAATCAACGGGCTGTTAAGCGACCTATTCTATGACGAGGGCCGCCCATCGCCAATGGCGCGTTTCGCTTGGAGCTCGAGGATGACTTCCGGCGGGTGATCGTGAACGCTCGGCGATCGGAGAACGGAAGGTCGTGGCTTGGTACAGGGCTGTGCGCGTTCGCGGGTTGGGATCGAGACTTGTCCCTCGGGGGCGTTTGCTTGACGATGGGGAGGGATCGAGTAAGGAACTCTCGGGACGGCGCGACCAGTCGCGAGCGTTCGGAAAGGGACGCGATGGCGGAGTACTCGAAGGTGACCGAAGCGTTGCTCGGCCGTAGGCGGTGGCTCCGGCAGGTATCGATGGCGAGCCTGGGGAGCTTGGTGCCGCTGGGTTGTCAGCGAGAAGCCCCCGCCCCGACCGCCGAGTCGCTCGAACTCAACGAGATGCGTTTTCCCGGCAAGATCCCGATGCGGGTCATCAACAGCCGGCCTCCCTGTCTGGAAACACCCTGGCGTTACTTCCGTAGCGACTTCACGCCGAACGAGGCGTTCTACGTTCGGTGGCACCTGCAGATGTTGCCGACCGAAGTCGACCCACGTCGTTGGCGATTGACGGTTGGCGGCGAGGTGAAGCAACCCTTACGACTCTCGTTGCGGGAACTGCGCGAGTTCGAGCCGGTCACCATCGCGGCGGTGAACCAGTGTTCGGGCAACTCGCGAGCACTCGCCGATCCGCGGGTCCCGGGCGCGCAGTGGGAGAACGGAGCGATGGGCAACGCCCGTTGGACCGGCGTTCCGCTAGAGACGCTGCTCGAGCGGGCGGGGATCAAGGCCGGCGCGGTGGAAGTGACCTTTCGCGGGCTCGATCGAGGCGGCATTCAGAGCGTTCCCGACTTCGTGAGGTCCTTGAAGGTCGAACTCGCCCTCGATTCCGATATCCTCGTCGCCTACGCGATGAATGGGGAGCCATTGCCGATGCTGAATGGCTTTCCCGCCCGCTTGGTCGTTCCCGGTTGGTACGCGACGTGGTGGATCAAGTCGCTCAGCGAGATCACGGTGGTCGACAAGCCGTTTACGGGCTTTTGGATGGACAAGGCCTACCGCATTCCGACGACGCCGAACGCGGTGGAGACGCCCGACAACCTCGCGACCGAGACGGTGCCCATCAGTCGAATGAACGTCCGCTCTTTCTTTACCTTCCCCGATCAAGGGACGGTCGTCACCCGGCATCAACCCTGCTCGCTGGAAGGATTCGCGTTCGATGGGGGCAGCGGCATCCGCCTGGTCGAGCTTTCGGCCGATTCCGGGAAGACATGGCAAGCCGCCAAGTTGGGGACGGATCACGGGAACTATTCCTTCCGTCGCTGGCACCACGACTGGACGCCCACCCCCGGTCGGCACGTTCTCCTGGTCCGCGCCACCAGCAACAAGGGGGAGCAACAGCCGCTGGAGCCGGGATGGAATCATGCCGGCTACATGCGAAACGTGGTGGAACAACTAGCGCTCACGGTGTCCTGAACCCGCATTTGACGAAGCCCATTCGGAAGAAACATGGTCGCGCCCGGACGTTGGAAACGAGCAGTTGGCCAAACGGTGGTATTGGTGGGACTTGGAGTCGGCGCGGGCGTGATCTCCTACTGGGGGATTCGTGAGGCTCCACCGACGGCCCCTCCCGCGGAGCGGGAACCGTCGACGCCGGCGGCCAGGACCGTCTCGATCACCATGCCGCACGAGGAGCCTGTCCCACCGCTGGGCCCGAACCGTTCGACGTTCCAAACGTCGTGTACCATTTGCCACTCGACGCGTTTGGTCCTCAACCAGCCCCCGTTCGCGGAAGAGCGCTGGCGGAAGATTGTCGAGAAGATGATCAACGTCTACGGGGCTCCCGTCGGCGCGACGCGGAAGGAAGAGATTGTCGGCTATCTCACCGCGATCTCCGCGAGGAAACAACTCGCGGGAATGCCCGAGGGTGGTGAGCAAGCGGCGATTGGGAGACCTCGATGAGTGACCGGAAGGAATCGCCCCATGCCTTCGACGGGTTGATTTGGGCGCACGGCGTCGCGGCGCTGGTGATGGTCGGCTACGTCCTGCTTCTGGGATTGACGGTCGCGCTGAAGTTCCACTGGCCCGACCTCATGAGCGACAGCGCTTGGCTGACATGGGGGAGGCTCCGCTATGCCCACACCCAGGGCGTCTTCTTCGGGTGGCTTGGCAACGCCTTTCTCACCTTCCTCTACTACGCGACCCCACGGCTCGCCGGCCGACCGCCCACGGGTGTCGGGCTAGGCTGGATCCTCTTCGTCGTCTGGAACCTCCTCCTCGTGATCCCCGGTTGGCTCCTGGTGCAACTGGGCATCAGTCAGCCCTTGGAATGGGGCGAGTTCCCCATCGCGATCGATGTCGTCGTGATCGTCGCGATGGTGTTGGCGGCCATCCAGTTCGTCCTACCGTTCTTGCATCGACGCATCGCCGACTTGTACGTTTCGGGATGGTACATTATCGGCGGCTTGGTCTTCACGTTGCTGGCGTATCCGATCGGCAACTTCGTGCCGGAGTTCGTGCCCGGCGCCCGAGGGGCCACCTATAGCGGGCTCTGGATCCACGATGCCGTCGGTCTCTTCGTCACTCCCCTCGCGCTCGCGATCGCCTACTTGGTGATCCCCGCGACGACGGGTAAACCGATCTTCAGCCACTTCCTGTCGATGGTCGGTTTCTGGATGCTCTTCATGGTCTACCCGCTGAACGGGACCCATCACTACGTCTTTTCCTCGATCCCGATGGAGGCCCAAGTCGGCGCGATCGTCGCGTCGGTCTACCTCGGCGCCAACGTCATTCTGGTGGTCGGCAACCTTCTGGTGTCGCTGCGCGGCTGCTCGCGGACGGTTGTCTCCAGCGTCCCGCTTCGCTTTGTTTGGCTTGGCGTGATCAGCTATCTGCTCGTCAGTTTGCAGGGAGCGATGCAGGCGTTGATGCCGGTCAATCGGTTCGTCCACTTCACCGATTGGGTCATCGGCCACGCCCATCTGGCGATGATCGGTTTCGCCTCGTTCACCGCGATCGGCGGCTTGCTGCACGTTTGGGAGCGCATCCCGAGCTTTCGCTATCAAGCGAGTCTCGCGAACGCGGCCTTCTGGGTTCTGGTCAGCGGTCTGGGGCTGATGACGCTCGATCTGACGATCGCCGGACTGGTGCAGGGGCAGCTTTGGGAGTCGTCGGCCCCGTTCATGGACTCGGTAACCGCCTCGGGACCCTATTGGTTCATCCGCTCGCTATCGGGCATGGTGTTGATCGCTGGGTTTGCCCTGGTGGCGCTGAGCATGGTGATCGGTCCGCGTGGAGAGCCGTCCGAAGTCGTCACCAGAGACTCGGAGGATTCTGAGGAGGAAGAGTTTCACGCGTTGGCCTGGTTGCGGGGAGCGTACGTCATCACCGCCGGAGCCGGTGTCGGGATGTTCGCCGTGTCGTTCGTGGTGCTTGGGGTGCTGCCCAATGTCGTCCTCAAGGAGGAGATCCAGCGAACCAAGCCCGAGCACTTGCCCGACTTGACCGCCAGCGAAAGACGTGGCCGCGAAATCTACGCCCGAGAGGGGTGCGTCAACTGCCACTCGCAGTTGATCAGGTTCACGGTGGCCGACGTCGATCGTTTTGGCCCGCCCAGCGAAGCGTGGGAGGAGGATAACGCCGTTCCTCAGATGTGGGGCACGCGGCGCGTGGGGCCGGACTTGGCCCGCGAATCGGGACGGCGCACGCCCGACTGGCAACTGGCGCATCTTTGGAACCCTCGCTTCGTCGTGCCCCAGTCGATGATGCCTGGCTATCCGTGGTTGTTCGACGGTTCCATCGAGAACCCCAATCAGGATGCCGTCGATTTGGTCGCGTACCTCGAATCGCTCGGACGCAACGCGCGCTTGGCGGGACGGGTCGGCCCGCGCCCCTTGTCGGGAATGGATCCCGAGGAGGAGAAGGCGATGGGAATGTTCTGCGACTGCGCTATCCCGCGCGAGCTCGGCCCGGCGCCGCTCTTCACCGTCTCGCATCTGTCGGCGAGCGAGCGGGAACGCTTCGCGCGCAAGGGGCGGGAGGTCTATCTCGAGCATTGCGGTGGTTGCCACGGTTCCCAGGGACGCGGGGATGGTCCCGCGGCGACGGCGCTGTTGCCTCCGCCGCGAAACCTCACGAGTGCTCACTTCTCCACCGCGTCGTTGAGTGACTCGCTGTGGCGGGGTCGCCCAGGCAGCTCGATGCCCGGCTGGCACAAGTTGCCGAGTGTCGAGCTACAGGCGCTCATCATCTACGTGCAGTCGTTGGAGGTCGCGGGTGACGCGTCGCCCGAACTCAAGGGAGAAGATCTGGAGCGGGCCAAGTCGCTCTATCTCAGGCATTGCCAGCAGTGCCACGGGGCCCGTGGGGAAGGGCCAGCCGGTTTTGCGACGAACCTAGCGCCGGCCCCGACACGATTTCAGTGGATTCGCCCCAACCGCGAGTCGGCCGAGACGACGATTGCCAACGGTGTGCCGGGGAGTGCGATGCCGGCATGGAACGAGAAGCTCGATGCCAGCGAGCGGAGTCTATTGGCTCGATATCTCCGAGCCTTCTTCCAGCCGGGACGATCGAGTGGTCGATGAAGTCTCGTTGCCTAAGCGGGCAGGAGATCGGCGAATCAAGACATTTCTCGAATGCCCATGCGAGCGTGGGGCATTTGAGCACGCTGACGGCGAACGTGAGCATGGCACACTAGACTTGACGGATAACGACTAACCCAATGAGAACCTAAGCGATGGGCATCAATCTAATTGTCGTCGCGGTCACGCTGATGTTGGTGGGATTCAGCCTGGTGTGGCTCTTGTCGCCTCGGCTGCGTCGTTGGATGGAATCGCCCAAGTATCAAGTCCTATCGTGGGATCGTCCCGCGCGTCGTGAACGTACCCGCCAATCGGAGGACGACGAACAGCCGTCGACCACGGACCGTTCGTCGTGAGTGATTCTCGTGCAGGCGCCGTCAGTTCTTCGCCGCGTTCGACTCGGCCAATGCCTGCTCGGTTCTGGTGCGGTAGAGAAACGCGTCAGAGGTCAGTAGCGAGAGGAGCATGGCGTTCATGCTGCCGCCGTTCTCCTTGTACGCGCGGTAGGCGTCTTGCAGCACGGGGGCGTCGTTGAGGGTCTCGTTGCGGCCGATCCAGAAGCGGAAGGCGTGACGGACGAAGACCTGCTCGACGCGCTCGCTTTCGGCGAGTTTCTCGATCATCTCCAGGGCGTTGGCGACCTTGCCGTCCAGCGATGGATCGCCGGAGTCGATGATCTTCCCGGTGGTGTCGACCGGTTTCTCGAGTTCGAGTTCCCGGTAGATGCCCGAGTGGTTGTACATCTCGAAGGGAAGTCCGAGCGGGTCCATCTTCTTGTGACAGGACCAACAGTAAGTCTCCCGAGTCACCCGCATCCGTTCGCGGAGCGTGTGCTCAGGCTCGTCGGGCAACATCGCGTCGACGGTGATCGGAACGTCGGGAATGCCGCCACCTAAGAGTCGCTCGCGAATCCACCGGCCCCGGCGGATGGCGTGATTGTCCATCGCGTCGGAGTGGGAGACCAGCCAACTGGGGTGGGTGAGGATCCCCAACCGCTGCCCTTCGGGAGCTTTTGCCAGAACGCGCTCCGGCTGCATGGAGCCTCGGCCGAAACTGCGACGACTGACCCGGGCGTAAATCGGCGGTCCCGTTAGATCGACCGGAGTTACCTTGTGGTTGATGTCGACGCGTGGCTTCTTCTTGGGTTTGGGCGGCTTCTTGCCCGGATTGGCCTTCTTCCACGCCTCCAGTTCGGCCGCTTCCTTCGCCTTGCGTTCCTCCTCGGCCTTCTTCGCGGCGGCCATGGAGGCTCGCACCTCTTCCCGGGTTCGCCGCGTGCCGAAGTAGATGTTGTCCCGCTCGGTGGCGACGACCTGGTCGGTGGTCAGCAACCGTTTGAGGACGTCCTTGTCTTCGGCCAAGATCAGCTCGACGAGCCGATCGGTGCTCGCCGTCCCATCGAACATGGCGCGGTAGTGGGCCTGACCACGGTTGCTGACGCCGGTGTCGGCGAGCGCCTTGCCATCCTTGCAAATGTAGCCGCCAAGATCGTAGTCGAAGTAGTCTCGGAAGAACCGCAGGATGCGCGGCTTGCGGATGCTGTCGTCGGCGAGCATGCGCTCGACTTCGCGTTTGACGTCCTCTCGGGTCCGCATTCGCCCCTCGACGATCGCCTTGCGCAGGGTCTCATCCGGCTTGATGTAGCGGAGGGCGTGATTGACCGCCAAGCCGAGCTCCCAGTCCTGGAGCACGACGCGGCCGTACTGGTCCGGTTCACCCTTCTGGGCGAGTTCGGGGCGAAAGAGGGCGTCGCGATCGAGAAAGATCGACGAGAGGCCGAGAACGGCGCCGTCCTCTTTGCCGAGCTTGTCGATCGACTGCTTGACGATGCCGAGATACTGGTCCGATTCCCATTGCTGCGGCGGTCGGAAGGTGAGGGCCTCGAAGAGATAGTCGACCGCGGCCCGCAGTCGCTCGTCGGTGACCTCTTCCTCCTTCATCAGGTCGTAGACGGGCGTCAGCGGACGCATCACCTGCGTGCTGTAGACGAGACTGGTCGGCAGTCCGCGAATGTCGCCGTCCCACCGATCCATGACGGAGCGGATGTCGTCGGAGATCTGATAGGGCTCGGCGATGCTGAGCGGACCTTCCGCCATGTAGCGAATGATGTCGTTGGCGATGCCCATGATCTGGGTCGCCTCGGCGCTGTTGACGGTGTAAAAATCGGGATAGTTCTCCAGCCCGTGGTCGCGATGCGAGGAGAGGACGGCGGGGACGCTCTTGACCGCCGTGGCGTAGGCGACCGTTCCCCCTTGCCATTTGATGATGCGATCGGTGCCGAAGTAGAGCTTCAGTTCGCCGCCGTGGTTGGTGGGGACGACATCGCCGTGGGTGCGAAGTCCGGGCTTTTCGGGATCGAACTCCTTCTCTCGATTGATCAGCTCGTTTAGCCGCGTGATGTGTTCCTGCGGCGTGACGCGCCAGATGCGTGCCGGCGAGGAGGTCGGGACGAGCTGGATGCCTTCGGGGAGCTTGCCGAAGAGGAGTTCGTGGTCGACGAAGTTGCCCTTGTTCGGGTCGAGATGGGCGTGAAACCCGCCTTTGTCGTGCATGACCCGCTTGAGCTCGCCGACGATCCAGTCGGAGAATTGTAGCCGTTGCACGACCTCCGGTTGGTCCATATCCTTGGGCGGCATTTCCTTGAGCGTGACCTGGGCCCAGACCGACTTCCAAGTCCCGGAGTTGACTTCATCCACCGGGCCGAGGTCGTGCAACGAGAGGTTGCCCTCGGGGTCGGTGTCGCCGTGGCAGTCGACGCAGTGTTGGACCAGGAAGGGGCGGGCGAAGCCGTCGAAGTCCTTGTTGAGCTTTTGCCCAGGCGTGTAGACCTCGCCACCAGCCTCGGCTAGCAGGCTACCAGATAGCACGATCGCGACGACAAGCGGCACTTGGGAAGTCACTCTTGGTCTCCGGCATTGTCCATGGGGCTCGGCGAGGAGTCGCATGCCTGCGACCGCGGAAGGAGTTCATGCTCGGTTTCAACCTGATGTTCGTGTTGGTGGCGCGCGAACTTGTTGGCACTGGCTGACAAGCAGCCAGCGGCACCCGAACATCAGGTCTTGACGGCGTGCTACGCCAACACTTCCTTGAGGGGGCCGTTGCCGTCGTCGAACTTTTTCGCAAGTTGTTCGCTCATGTTGAAGCGATCGCAGTCGACGCCAGAGGCCCGAAGGAGCGAGGTATAAAGCGAGTTGATCGGTCGCTTGCCCTGAAGTTGGGTGAAGCAACCGGTCTTGAAGGCGCCGTCGAAGTTGCCCAACAACATCACCGGCCAGTTGGCACCGCTGGTGTGCTGCTTGTCGGCGTTGTTGCTCGTGTAGACGATCAGCGTGTGATCCATCATGGTGCCGCTGCCCTCGGGGACGCTCTCGAGCGTTTCCATGATCTTCACCAGCATGCGGCTGTTGTACTGGCGGATCTTGACCCAGATCGGGTTGTCGGGCTGATCCATGTGACCAAGGTTGTGTCCCTGCTGTTGGATGCCGAGACCCTTCCATGCCCCGAAGATCTCGCCGCGACCGGAGGCGATCGTCAGCGTGTTCGTGATCCCCGACGTGAGGGCCGAGATGCCGAGGTCAAGCAGCACATCGTGCCAGTCCGTTTCGAACTGTGGTTTGGTGTAGCGTTCGTCCACCTTGGGCGCGAACTTGCGTAGATGATCGGCGACGGTATCGAGTCGATCGCGCAGACCGTTGACGTCCTTGAATCCCTGAACGTATTGACCATAGCGCTGCTTGTCGGCGGCGGGGAGCGCCCGACCTTTGTTGAAGGCGAACTGCTCGACCTGATTGAGGACGTTTGAACGGGCTTCGTGTTGCCGACGAATATCGCCGCTGGAGATGCCGCCGTAGAGCATCTGATAGAGGTGGTTGGGGTTCGAGTACATGAAGATCGGTTGACCGGCGCCGCTGGCCGACAGCGTCGCGAGCGTGGGCTTGGTCGTCATGTTCTCGATCGAGTCCATGCCGATGCACAGATGAGGCAAGAGGGTCTCGGGTAGGACTTTGCTCAGCTCGTAGTCGATCGTGGAGGCACTCGGGGGCACGCCGTCACCACCACGGTAGCCGCCCAGGGCGCCGAAGAACGCACTGTGCGAGGGGCTGGTATGCACACCGTGCAGACCGTTGATGATGTGTAACCGTTCCTTGTAGGGTTCCAGGGCGCTGATCGGCTCGGGCAAATTGGCCTTGGCGAGCGAGCCGCTTGTGGTCATTCCGTCCGGGATACAGGTCAGCGGATCAAAGCCCTGATTCTGCAAAAAGAAGATGATTCGCTTGGGCGTCGAGTTGCTGGTGGGGGACGCCATCAGTTGGTTGGGGAGCAGCGGGAGGCTAAAGGCGGCGCCGGCACCGGCCGCCATGTGTCGCAGCATCGTTCTACGGTTGAGCATGTCGAAACTTTCGGCAAGGTTTACGGTAGGTGGTCTGCTATCGGGTTGGCGGGCGAGACTTCTTGAACCCACACGGCGACCGGTTTGGGGAACCGGATGGCCGCTACATTTAAGATGCCTGAGGCAAGGCCTTTATTTTAACCGTTCGAGAAATTGTTGCAAATAGCTTTGTGGCCATTTGTTGCGAACACAACTGGTTGCCGGGTGGGAAGTTCCGCCTCGACGTCTCTTGAGATGAATCGGCTCCAGTTTTGCCGAATCAGTCCTTCGTGGTCGGGTTGTCCGGCTTCTTCGGGAGTGATTTTCCCCCGCTTTTCAGCACATCGTGGTGGATCCGGGCGACGTGCCACATGTAAGTCGGCCCGCCACCGGCCTTCTGCCCCCAGGGATTTCGGACCGCTTCGCGGAGATGCGCGAGCGCCTTGGCGCGATTTCCTTGCAAGTCGTGATGGATGCCGACGTAGAGGTGGCCGAAAAAGAGGCGTTTGTCGCGCTCGTTGGTCGTCATTTCCTCCTTCTGGATGCGATCGAGCACCTCCTCGGGCGTCTTTTTCCCCGCGAACATGTCGTAGAGATCGGGAAAGGGCTCCCGGTCGAACTGGGTGTATTCGATCATCTCGCGCCGGGCTTTGTCGGTCCCCTCGTCGCGGCTCTGAGCCATGAACTTCCAGATGCCATTCTCGCGGTCGGTGCTGTTGGCTTCGTGGTGGACGACGAACTGTTCGGCCGACTCGGGAAAGCGATCGAGATAGTAGAGCGAAATCCCCCGTTGCCACAGGCGTGGACGGTAACTCGGTAGGACGTCGAGCATGCTGTCGAAGTCGTCGACCGATTCCTTGAAATGACCGAGCTTGAAGTGGACCGATCCGCGACCAAGCAGCAACTCGGGGTCGTTCGGCTTCTCGGCGAGGAGCTTGTCGTAGGCGTCGAGCTGGTTTTCGAGGAGTTCGTCGAGCGCCGTCCGCACCTCCGAGGGCAGGGGGGAGGAATCGCTCTCTTCGTTGGCGACCAGCAGCAGGGAAAGAAGGCAATACGCGAGCATGTCGTTGGCGTTCCTTCGACCATGGAGGGAGTTCCGAAGGGAGTTGCCGGCCGTCGTCGCTCCTGACAAGCCGCGATCGGTCGGCACCATCTCTTCGTTGGCTTTGACGATACTCGCTTGAGGAGCGAGACTCCACCGCGGAATACCGCCATCGCGGTGGCAATTGTCGGCGAACTGAGAAATACTACCCCGAGGCGAAACGAACGGGCAGCGATGGTTGGGAAGAGATGGCCGATCCAAAGCGACCGAGAAAACCGAGGGAGGTCGAACGCGATGTTCGCAACTTGCTCGCGGCGCCGCTCGATGTCGACGAACTCAAGGAGAAGCTCGACTCTCTCGTGGAGGAGCCGGCGTTCAACGGGCTGACCTGGATTTGGGGGCCGAACCTCTATGAACGCGATCGGGTCCGTTTCCGGCCGTTCATCCTGCGGCATTTCGCGACGTTTCTCATTGATCATCGTTGGAACTGGCGCCGCGTTCGTTGGAAGGGGAGCGTGGCCGAGTCGCTCGATGCGTGGCTCGGGCGGGTCGACGACGAGGATGACGTTGAGCTCTTCCGGCGTCTGATCGCGTGGAAGCTCGAACGCCGTGTCGGCTGGGGAATCGATCACGGTCAGATTCAAACGGAGCTACTTCGCCGCTATGGTCGGGCCAGGACGAGAGCGGAGCGAGCGGTGGTGCTGGCGAAGTTCGACATCTGGTTCGGGCTGGATGAGTCCGCGGCGATGGAACTCTACGAGATCGATTCGGAAGCCTCGCGCGCTTTCATCTCGCGGCATCTCGCCTCGACGTGGGCTTGGGGGAGCGAGCGCCGAGTCCTATGGGAGCAGTTCGCCGAGCTGGCCAAATCGAGGGGCGACGACGATCTCGCCTTCCAACTCTATCGGCGTCAGGTCAGTGCGAAGCGGTGGACGGAGGATGTGCTCCGCCTCTGCGACACCGTTCATGTCCCCGAGGATTTGGTCGAGGAACTGAGCAAACGCCATCCCGAAGGCTGGGGACTCGATCTCGGCAAGACGGTTCATCAGATCGTCCTGAAGCGGGGGCGGGAATCCTTTCCCTACGTCATTCCGCGACTGAAGACCATTTGGTCGCCCTGGGTGTGGGGACGACCGGGCTATGCCGAACTGCTCAAACTCGCCAAGGCCCGCGATTGGATCGATCTCTGGGCCGCTCTGATTCGGGTTTGTGCCAAACCTGACGAGTTCAACAAGGAGGTGCGGCGGCTACTCCAGGATCACGTCATGGCCGAGGCCGAAATCCAACAGCGGCTCCTCGCGTTGGTCGGCGTTGCCAGGGAGTGGAATTTTCCCGGACTTGGGCTGGCGCAGGTCCATCAACTCGACGACACGACGGCTTGCGCGATCTACGACCGCTTTCCCGAACTGTTGCGTGGTCCCTTTCGACTTCACTTGCAGGTTGGTTGGAACGCCGCCTTCGATGGCTTGCTCGAACGGCTGCTCGATCACGAGGAGGAGGAACTCATCGATTTCCTCGCCAGTCGCTACGTGACCCGAGCGTGGTTTGGCAAGGGAGTCGACCGGGCGCTCGAGCGACTTTCCGATTACTACGAGCGACTTCGCGAGGAGAAGAAGGACTTCGCTCGGCGGGCTGCGGCGGTCTTGAACCATCTGCCCTCGTATTCAATCTGGTCCTATGACGCCCTGATCGAGAAGAGTCGGCTCGCGCGGCTGCTCTTCGAACGCGCCGCCGGCGACTACCTAGACGATGCCCGAGCGATGAGCGACCTGGTCGAGGCGGCCGACATCCACGTGCAAGCCTTCGCCTACCGGGCGCTCGGACGGGATGATCCTCGGGCCAAGGCGATCGCGGGCGAGAACCTCGAACTCCTGCTGGGCACGCTGTTGCGGACCCTGCGTCGGCGGACGCGATTGCCGGCATTCGCGGCGCTGCGCAACGCGGCGAACTCGCCGGAGAACGCTCGGCGGGTGCTCCAGCGGGCACGCGAAGCCCTCGATCTTCCCGACAAGCACTATCCGAAGGAACGCCTCGTCGGCTTGATCGGACAGATCCTCCACGACTGGCCCGAATTGCGTGGGGCCGGAGAGCGGCCGGTTATCTTTGGAGCGGCGTCATGATTCCCGTCTTGTTCGACTACGCCTCTCCCAGCGTCTTCGAGTCGACGCGCGACCAAGCCACGCTCGGCATGTCGACCAACGCGCGACGTCCGGTTCGCTTTCACGGTCGCGTGACCAAGCATGTCTCGCTACTTAGGTTCTCGCTCCGGGCCCTTGGAGCGCTGGTCTGGTCAGACGACACCTGGCTCGGTGATGGCGACTACTCGTCGATGGTTCTCGATCCGGTCATCACCGTCCATCCCGACCGGATCTTCTTCGAGGCCTTCAGCAACGACAAGAGTGTTTACGGGATGCTCATCGTCGATCGGTCGCTCTTCGAAACCGAGGGAGAGGTTCAGACCGGGACGACGAACATCGACTTCACCGCCTGGCTTTGGGGCGCCCTCGGCGAGATGCGCTCCAGTCGGGAGACCTGGTTTCGCGTCGGGGCGGAAGGTTTCGAACTTCAGACGGTGCGAGCGGGAGGTCGTTTCGAACACAAGGTCGACCTACCGGAAGACTGGGTCCGAGGCTTCTTGCAGCTTCAGGGGGCGATGGCGTTGCCGGGCACGAGGGTCCGGGGTCGGCCGGTCGATCTTTTGGCCGCGATCCGCTTCCTGCAACACACCAAGGCGAAGGTCGCGCCGCGGGCGCTGCGCTACGAGTTCGAGCCGGACCAAGAGGCTTGCATCGTGCTGGAGCCCTGGGAAGAGGTCATTCCACTGAAGGGGGCGGAACATCACTACACCGAGTCGCGGGTCATCCGGACTTGGGGGCGCCGGCGACTACGGCTCCTCGAGCCCCTTTTGCCCTTCGCGGATGAAGTGGAGATCTACCTCAAGGGCCGAGCGCTGCCGAGCTTCTATGCGGTGAAGATGCCGGGGATGACCTTCCTGCTTGGGCTCTCCGGGTGGACCGACCAGACTTGGACGGGGGCAAGCACTTTCGACCTGACCGGGGACGCGACGACGGCCGACGAGGCGCTGAGTACGCGAGTGAACGACCTTCTCCGGCAGGAGTTCGTCCTTTCGGTGGAGGAGGTGGCCGCGCGAACCGATCAGTCGAACGAGGTCGCATCAGCGTGCTTGCAACGCCTCTGTCGGCTCGGACGAACGATCTACGACGTCCAAACGCGAACCTACCGCCATCGGGAACTCTTTGAACATCCGATCGACGAGGAGAAGCTCTTCCCTCCCGATCCGCGCATCGAACGAGCGCGGAAGTTCATCCTCGAAAGCCAAGTCGACGTCGCGAGCGTCGAGGCCAACGAGACGCGGAAGGTGAAACGGTTCCACGATCCCCGCCGCGGCAATGTCAACAAGGAGGTAATCCACCGCGACTGGGAAGCCAAGGGGAAAGTCGGCGACGTCCATTCGGTGAGCATCGTGCTCAACGATCACGGCCGGATCATCTTTGGACAGTGCCTCTGTCCCTTTTTTCGAGAGAACCTGCTCAACAAGGGACCATGCGAGCACATGGTCGCGCTCGACGTGGCGACGCGCGACTCGCGCAAGGACGACAAGACCTCTCGTCCCATCTCCGACGCCGAGGCAAAAGGTTCGCGTCTGACCTCCTCGCGTAGAGGGCAGGACGAAGAGGAAGACGAGTCGCTTGACGACGAGGAGGAAATCGAGGACAACGATGAGTGATCCGGCCCTTGGGCAGCGCAATTAGCCGTGATCCTACGGTGTTTCGCCGTGGGGGAGTATTGGGTCTCTTCACAACGCCGCGGATCCCACGTACGTAACGTGGGAAGCCACGAGTCCAGAGCCTCGCAAGTGATTGGTTCGAGGGCCGGATCTTCCTTTCTCACTTCTCGATCAATGGCAGACGATGGGTTTCTTTAGCTGGATTTGGCGACTCCTCGGGTTCGCTCCGCGTCGCAACGTCTCCCGGCTCGATACCGGCGATGAGGATGTTGTTCAGGAGGTGGTCGATCTTAGTGGTGACCCGTTCAAGGAGCACCATCGCCGACGAGCCCTACGCGATGGCCGCCTGTTGCCCAAGCGGCGTCAGCACACCTTCTGGGGAAGCCGGAAGCGCTATTTGAGCAAGGAGGAAGCCGATCGGCTCTTTTCCGACACGATGCGCACGTGCGATCGGAAGATTCGCGACTTGCTTCCCGACGAGGAGCAACTCGCTCGCTACGGACTTCCTCCCTGGCGCACCGAGGAGGATCTCGCCCGAGCACTGGGGCTGACGCTCAAACAACTTACCTTCTACGCGTTGCACCGCGAGCGCGAGCGGTTTTGCCACTACGTCTCCTACGCGCGTCCGAAGCGAAACGGCGGCGAGCGGATCATCATGGCGCCCAAACGCCGACTGAAAGAGCTTCAGCGAAAGCTCGTCGACGACTTGGTCCGCCACCTTCCCGTCAGCGAGCATGCCCACGGCTTTCGGGAAGGGCGATCGGTCAAGACCAACGCCGAGCCCCACGTCCGAAAGACGGTGGTGGTCAAGTTCGATCTCAAGGACTTCTTCCCATCGGTCCACGTTGGCCGGGTGCGCGGCTATTTGATCTCACTGGGCTACGGCTATCCGGTGGCGACCTCGATGGCGGTCCTAATGACGGAAGCGGAACGCCAACCGGTCGAGATTGACGGGGAACGCTACTTCGTTCCGGTGACGTCGCGGTATTGCGTTCAGGGAGCTCCGACGAGTCCAGGGATTTGCAACGCGATCCTGCTGAAGCTCGATCGACGACTCGCGGGACTGGCGCGGTCGCTCGAGTTCGCCTATACGCGCTACGCGGATGATTTGACGTTCTCGGGAAATGACGTCGGCGCGGTCGAACGGCTTCGCAAGTCGGTTCAGCGGATCGTTCACGACGAGGGATTCCGCGTGAACTCGGAGAAGACGCGAGTGATGAAGCGAGGGGCGTGTCAGCGGGTGACGGGAGTGGTCGTCAACGACGGGGTGGGGTTATCGCGCAAGGAGCGTCGTCGGCTTCGAGCGATGGCGCATCAGTTGCGCCAGTCCGCCAATGGCGAAGAATCGAAGGCGGCGCGATTGCGGGGAAAGATCGCTTACTTGCGGATGCTCAATCCCACGCAAGCAGGGGCGATCGAACGCCATTGGTCGAATCGGGGTTAGACAGAGCGCGGCCTTGCGGTGCCAAGATCCCGATGATGGCAGGAACGATCGCCCCGACGCCCTTGGTTTGATCACGGGGTCCCGTTCGAGTTTGCTCGGACTCTCGCGGTGTTGAAGGCCAAGTCTCCGCGAGAGCCGATCGAACGTGCCTTCAGCAGGAAGCGACTTCCTTATCGGGCGGAACCGCATGGGCGCGTGCTTCGATCTCTTCGCGATGGATCGGCACGTCGGTGGGCGCGTCGATTCCGATGCGGACCCGCTTGCCATCCATCTTCAGCACGGTCACGACGATATCCTCGCCGATGATGATCTTCTGATTGACCTTCCGAGTCAGTACGAGCATTGGTCCATCCTCCTGTTCGCGGTGAGGCACGCCATGGCCGCACGCGCGACGCGGTGTCGTCAACGATGGAAGCGCGCACCGAGAGCCGAGGCGGCTCAACAATGGACGTTGCCACCGGTTCGTCATGGTGATCCGAGGACACTTCCCCGTCGTTGTGGGAGCTATTGCACTTGAAGTGAGGTCGGAGGAACCCGCTTCCCTACGGTGCCTACGACCTTGGACGCGCTGGCTACTCGACGCCCATGCCGACGGCCAGCTTTTCCAGAGCTTCACTCTCGATTTGCCGGACGCGTTCGCGAGTCAGGCCGAGGGTTTCGCCGATTTCCTTCAGGGTCCGAGGTTCCTGGTCGTCGAGACCGAACCGCATCCGCAACACCTTGGCCTCCCGCTCGTCCATTTTGTCGAGCAGGTGGTAGACGTGGTTGAGGTTGTCGGACTCGATCATCTCGACATCGGGCGACTTGGTGCGGTCGTCCATCAGCATCTCGCCGAGCGTCCAGCCCTGTTCGGACTGATCGGTCTGGGGCGCCGCCGAGCAGACGAAGATCGCCTTCTTGATGATGCCGAGCTTCTTGGGAGGCAGCTCCAACGCCCGCGCGACCTCTTCATGAGTCGCCGGTCGACCAAGTCGATCCTGTAGCCGGGCCGCGGTGCGCCGCCACTTCGCGAGCAACTCCACCATGTAGGCGGGGATGCGAATCGTCTTGGCGGTGTTGACCAGGGCCCGCTTGATCGATTGCTTGATCCAGTAGCTGGCGTAGGTGCTAAAACGGGTGTTCATCGTGGGGTCGAACCCCTCGACGGCCCGCAGTAGACCGAGATTCCCTTCTTCGATCAGGTCCTGAAGGGCCAAGCCTTTGCCGGTGTATTCCCGGGCAATGTTGACCACAAGGCGCAGATTGGCTCGGATCATCTGATCGCGGGCGGCATTGTCGCCTTTGGCGATCCGATAGGCGAGGTCCTTCTCTTCCTGCGCCGTCAGGAGAGGAGTGGCATTGATTTCGCGAAGGTACGTCTCCAAGGGAGACTGCACACTATCGCTGCTGCTTGTTCGTCGTCGCGGTCGTTCCATGGTGCTTCCAGCAGTCGCAAGGGGAGCCGTCATCAGTTACGCGAAGCGATGCCAAGGCGATCCTTCACCAGGCAGCACCACGAACCCGCGACTCTCGAGACCTTGCGGTTGAACGACTCCAATGAGCCACGTCACACCGTCGTTCCGCGCCCATTATACGGGGAACGATGACCGTGCGTGTGATTCATTGGGATACCGTTCGATTTCCCCCGCTCGAAAGCCATTGATTCGTTCGGTCGCTGTCGGTCCTTGACTCGCCGCTCGCGCCGGGGCTGAGCGACTCGACCGAGGGGATCGAGGAACGTTCGCAACGCGACGCCCCTCGCGGGAGTCTCCGATCATCTCAGGATCGAAGAGTTTCCCACCCACAATGAGAGGTATCGGAGCACCGGAAGGGAAACTTGACGGTCCGAGGGCAACCGTCGCGACGTGCTTGCTGACGGGCAACGCAAGAACCGAATGACCGAACTACCGCGCACACCAGCGCGAATCAGATTCACCCGACTAACAACACTGGGCCGCAGATTGGGAATGACCCCTCTCTCCGGCGCCGGCAGCGCGATCGCGTCGAAGGTGGCGATCGCCGGTCGCTCAACGGCCATCCCATTGCCGGAGAGGCGACTCTCTCCGGCGCGATGGATTTGGCCGAGCGGGAACACCACGACCCGAGGGGTCGGGGAGGGGAACTACTTGTTCCAGAACTGGCCGCCGTAGACCGCCGCGTCACCGAGCTCTTCCTCGATCCGCAGCAACTGGTTGTACTTGGCGATCCGGTCGGAACGGCTCAACGAGCCGGTCTTGATTTGACCAGCGTTGGTCGCGACCGCGATATCGGCGATCGTGGCGTCCTCGGTCTCGCCACTGCGGTGGGAGATGACCGCGGTGTAGCGGTTCCGCATCGCCAAGCCGACGGCGTCGAAGGTCTCGGTCAGGGTGCCGATCTGGTTGACTTTGACGAGGATCGAGTTGGCGACGTCCTGGTCGAGTCCCTTTTGAAGGCGTTCGACATTGGTGACGAAAAGATCGTCGCCGACGAGTTGGACATTTTCCCCGAGCTTCTTGGTGAGGCTGGCCCAACCTTCCCAGTCGTCCTCGGCAAGTCCGTCCTCGATGCTGCGGATCGGCCACTTGGCGCACATCGACGCCCAGTAGTCGATCATTTCCTCGTTGGACGCAATCCGGTCGGGATCGCTGCTGAAGAAGCAGTATCCTTCCTTGCCCTTTTCCTTGGCTTCGTTGTAAAGCTCGCTGGTGGCCGGATCGAGGGCGAAGAAGACCTGATCGCCGAGCTTGTAGCCGGCCTTCTCGACGGCGGTGGCGATCACCTCGAAGGCCTCGTCGTTGGACTTCAAGTCGGGAGCGAATCCGCCCTCGTCACCGACGGCGGTGTTGTAGCCCTTGCCCTTGAGGACTCTCTTGAGCGAATGGAAGATTTCCGTGCCCCAACGAAGGGCTTCGCGGAAGGTGGGGGCGCCCCAGGGCTGGATCATGAACTCCTGGAAGTCGACGGTGTTGTCGGCGTGCTTGCCACCGTTGAGGATGTTCATCATCGGCACGGGCAGGACGCATGCGTTCGTTCCGCCCAGGTAGCGGTAGAGCGGGAGTTCGGAGCTCTCGGCCGCGGCACGAGCGACGGCCATCGAGACGGCGAGCATCGCGTTGGCACCGAGCTTGGCCTTGTTGGGGGTGTCGTCCAACTCGATCATGCGTTGATCGAGCGCGCGCTGGTCGCGCGGGTCGAGCCCCTGAAGTTCGGGATCGAGCACGTCGTTGATGTTCTCGACCGCCTTGAGAACGCCCTTGCCGAGATAGACGCTCTTATCGCCGTCGCGCAGTTCGACCGCTTCGTGCTCACCGGTGCTCGCGCCGCTGGGGACAGGGGCTCGACCGGTACTTCCGTCGCTGAGGAGAACTTCCGCTTCCACGGTCGGATTGCCGCGTGAATCAAGGATCTGTCGGCCGGTGACCGACTCGATTCCGAGGTACATTGCCAACTCCTGCGATCTGAGGTTCCAGGTGCGAGTCGCCCGGCAGCATCGCTGACCGCGATGAATCCGTCGTGCTCTCGCGAGAATGTTAATGAACAAGACAGGCAACGACAACGTAGGCGTCTTTCGGCGTCGCCGGACCTGGGGCTTCCGAAGCCGGCAAATCGCTCACGCAACCGCTGTCTTCTACGGGTTTCCTATTCGTAGCGGCACGTTCGCGGGTCGTCGGGGTTCCGCATGCCCACGCTCGCGTGGGCATGCGGAAAATGCCGCTCGTTCGGAGTCCTGCCCGAGTGGGCACGTTGTATCACCTCCGAGAAATCGTTGGCGATGTTAGCTGAGAACGCGGCGCCAGGCGGCCGCGAACTCGTCGATCTCCTGCTTCGTCCGCTTCTCGGTGACCGCCACGAGCAGGTGGTTGGTCCACTTCGCATCGAATTGCCCAAGGGGAACGCCGGCCCAGAAACCCTCCGCGTCCATTCGTTCCAGATAGGAGTCGGCCGTGTCGGGTAACTGAAGGACGAACTCCTTGAAGAAGGGGCCCGGATAGGCAAGTTCGATGCCGGGGACCTCGGTCAAGCACTTCGCGGCGTAGTGGGCCTTCTGGAAGCACGACTCGGCGACTTCGCGAAGCCCTTGCGGTCCTAGCAGCGAGAGGTGAGTCGCGGCGCGAAGGGCGAGCAGGCCCTGGTTCGTGCAGATGTTGCTCGTCGCTTTCTCTCGGCGTATGTGTTGCTCGCGGGTTTGGAGCGTCAACACGAAGGCCCGTTTGCCCTCGCGATCGACGGTTTCTCCGACGACGCGGCCGGGAATTCGCCGCAGGAAGGGCTCCTGACACGTGAAGATACCCAAGTACGGGCCTCCGTAGCTCATCGGAGTCCCCAATCCTTGCCCTTCGGCGATCGCGATATCGACGCCGGCATCGCCTGGCCGCTTCAGCATGCCCAGCGAGATCGGGTCAAACGACTGAATCGCCACCGCGCCGGCATCGTGGGCCGCTTGGCAGAACTTCTCGATCGGTTCGACGATCCCAAAGACGTTGGGGCTCTGGACCACCAAGCAAGCCGTCGTGTCATCGAGTTGATCCTTCATCTCCTCGACGTTGGTCGATCCGTTGAGGGCCGGGACTGTGACGATCTCGACGTCGAGATTCGCGACGTACGTCGCCAAAGTTCGGCGGTACTCAGGATGAACCGTCTCGGAGATGACGACCTTGCTCCGGTTCCTGGAACCGGCGAGGGCGACAAAGACGGCTTCGACGACCGAGGTCGCTCCCTCGTAGAGGCTCGCGTTCGCGACCGCCATCCCGGTCAGTTGGCACATCAGCGTTTGGAACTCGAAGCCGACTTGAAGCGTGCCCTGGCTGGCTTCGGCCTGATAGGGAGTGTACGCGGTGTAGTACTCCGACCGCGAGGCAACCGTGTCGACCACCGCGGGCACGAAGTGGTCGTAGCATCCAGCCCCCAGGAAGCAGGTCTTGTCGCTGGCCGACTCGTTCGCCTTGCCAAGCTCCGTCATGTGACTGGTCAGCTCGATTTCCGTCAGGGAAGGGGGGAGATCGAGTGGACGTCGCAGCCGGATATCGTCTGGAATCGAGTCGAAGAGTTGGTCAACCGAATCGAGGCCGATGCGATCGAGCATGGCGCGTTGGTCTTGTTCGGTGTTTGGCGTGTACAAGTCGTTTCGTCCTTCCCTGGAAGTCGGCTCCAAGCGTCGGCAAGGCGGTCAATACTCGAGAAAGTGCCGAGACGAACATTCGGCACGCGGAGCGTGCATGCGCGGGAGTCGGTTGGTCGGCTTCACTTACCCAGCGGATTATAGGTAACGATTGTGAAGATGGCGCGGGTTGAAACGAGGTTGTCGTGGCGCGGGAGTTCTGGGGGGACTGCCTCGCTTTGGGGGTTTCCCGTGAATTCGGTGGAGTGGGGTGGGCGTACAAGACGATGAGAGTGGTGTTCGGGACGGCAGAAGGATCGACGTCGTGGCCGAGCCGGTTTCCCAACTGACCTTAGCGGTGGGCGGGCGATCTCCAAGGACGGAAGCGCCATTACCACATTTGACCGAAATGTCGTTCGCGGCATTTCGTTCTATCTTGGCCACGGGCAGGTAGGCGAGCCTCCCGTGACGTGACACCCCGACGACCTCGGTCGTCATTCGCCACTCGCTTCCTCGGAAGCGAGAATGAGCGCTTCTCGGCCACATGGGCGACGAGCGAATCGCACGGCCCGTCCAGCTCCCCCTGGGCGGGCCGTTGCACGTTCTTGATGATCAATTCACCTCAAGACCTACGACTTCATCTCGAAGGCGAAGTCATTGCTTCCCGCCGCGACGTTTGCCTTGAAGCCACTGGTCTGCTTGTCGCGGTACTTCTGCGGGATGTTCTTGACCTCCTTAAAGCCTTCCCCTCCCGGAGAGTCGGGTGTATCGGGGAAGGTCACGGTCGGAGGCTGAACCAGCACGCCATAGGAGCCTACCGGGACGCCCCCAAGGTAGGTCTTAAGGTGGAAGCTTCCCCCATCTTCCAGTTCGGCTTGGGCCGCGAACCGGCCATCGTCGGATTGAAAGACGACCAGTCCCTCGTTAACCGGCTCACCGTTGTAGGAGACCTTTCCGGTCACTTGGCCCATCGGCGGGCCGTTCTCTCCGCCACAGCCTTGGGAAAGGATGAGCGTTCCAAGCAATACCGCCCAGCAATTCTTGGAAGTGAACTTCATCGAACAGTCGGCCCCTGATCTGAATGGCGAACGGCGAGTTTCACAACCTTCCTCGGGCGGAGAATCTCGCGTCCCTAAAACCCCTCGATAATGCTCCCATCATCGCGGTTGGCAAGGCTCTTTAACATCTCCAAGTCGAAACTCTCGGAGACGAACTTGACCGACCCGTCGACAAAGAGGAGGTTCGCCCCGCCGGGATGCACGGACTGAATGGGGGTGTTGCAGTCACCCGCTCCGCGCGATCCCGGCAATCCGTTGCCGTTGGGGGTGAGTGATTGTTTCAGTCCGATGGGACTGGCAATGGTCGTCAAGTTGTAGCAACGCGCATCGAGAGAGGAAGCTCTCGGATAGGTACTGTCGCCATTTGAATTTCCAGCCGGGGAGGTGCCCATCCAGGAACCGTTGAGTCCGCTGGCACGGAGGTCGACCCGCGTACCGTACAGGTATCCCCAATCGCTTTGCTCACCAATCATGAATGTTTTTGAAGTGCCGTCGGTCACTTTATTCATGGAGACCACTTCATCTTTCAGAAAGATGCCGCCGGAGGAGACGGGGCCTCGCAAGGCGACGTTGTCCGTGGTCGAATGGCCGATGCCGCCACTGACCAGCACATAGTCGCCAAGCTGAACCTCGGTTTCTGATGCAGGCGAGCAGCTCGCGCACGCGACCCTGTTGGATCGATCGAGCGGGCTTGATGGACAATGCATGACCCCCACCTTCAACTCTCCCATCACGGGCTGATTGATCTGGCTGTTGGGGCCCCCGAACCAGAAGCCACTCACCTTGTCGAAGTTGAGCTTGCCATACGATGCCGTCTGATCGACGTACGGCAGGAGAAAGACCCATGCGGTGGGACCATGTCCTTGGACGACGTTTCCGGGCGGAAAACATCGATGACTTTCGTGGTAGTTGTGAGTCGCCACGCCGATTTGCCGGAGATGGCTCGTACACTGCGCACGTCGCGCGGCTTCTCGTGCCTGTTGAACCGCGGGGAGAAGAAGAGAAACGAGGATCCCGATGATGGCAATCACCACGAGCAGTTCGACCAAGGTGAAGCCACGGATGCGAAGGGTACTGGACATAGTCGTCTCCTCGGAACACATCGCCGCTAGGATGCTGGCAGTGTCGTCCGTAGTCCCCAGGCCCCTGGGTCCAAACTCTACGTGATCTCCAGTGAGATGACAAGCAATTCGCCGAAGGGGGACGCTCCTCGCAGAGCGTCCCCCGGCGTGTCGTTGAAGAATTGATGAACGAGGCGGGAGAGATGATGTCGTGAGCAGCGACCACTTTCGGGGCGCCAGAGCGACGTATCGGGTCAGTCAAGACTACCGATGATGTTACCGTCGTCGCGATTGGCCAGGTTCTTCAGTGCGTTCAAGTCGAGGCTGTCGGAGAGGAACCTCACCGCGCCATCGGCCAAGAGAACGTTCGCGCCACCCGCATGGATCGATTGAATCGGGGTGTTGCAGTCGCCGGGGCGAGTGCCGGCGGTCGTCGTCGATCCGTTGATCCGTTGTTTGAAGCCGATCGGATAGGAAACCGTCGTCAAATTAAAGCACCGGGCACTGTTGTTGTTGGTGCCGCCGGTCGGATAGGTGCCGTCTCCATTGGCATTCCCCACGACACTCTGACCCATCCAACTCCCCGAGCCGCCCAACGGCCGGATTTCAACTTGGTTGGAGGAGTTGGATCTACCCCAGTCGCTCTGCTCGGCGACCATGATGGTCTTGGAGGTGCCGTCGGTGATCTTGCTGATTGGGATGATCGAATCCTTCAGGAAGACACCGCCCGAGGAGACGGGGCCTCGCTGGGCGTCGTTATCGGTTGTGCGGTGCGTGTCGGCTCCGCTCAGCAGGACGTACGTTCCTCGCAGTAGACTCGACGTTGGATAGGTAGTGCACGAGGAGCAGCTCTGGGTTCCGAACCGAGGCAACGGGCTCGAAGGGCAAATGAGCGTGCTAATGTCGAGATCGTGCATCGCCGGTCGGTTGACTTCGCTGAATGGGTGTCCGAAATAGAACCCGATTCGCTGGTCGAGATTCAACCGTTCGTAGGCCGCGAGTTGATCGAGGTAGGGGAGCAGGAAGACCCATGCGGTGGGGCCGTGGCTGTTCACGATGTTGCCGGGAGGAAATCCTCCGTGAGCATCGTGGTAGTTGTGCATTGCCGAGCCAATCTGCTTGAGATTGTTGGTGCATTGTGCCCGGCGAGCGGCTTCGCGGGCTTGCTGGACCGCTGGCAGGAGCAGGCCGACGAGCACACCAATGATCGCGATGACAACGAGTAACTCGACGAGCGTAAAGCCTCGACGACGGAGTGCTTGAGACATGCTGCCCTCCCTAGAACTGGCGGTGGCGCCGGATGTGGATGCGATGTGGCGGAATTGACCCCGATTCCGCATCTGTTCACCTTAGCGTCGAGATTCTGGGTTCGCAAGTGCGTTCGCGTGAAGCTGATGTGTCGGATGATGGTCGACCATCCGAAACCCCCATTTTCCTCGACCGTGTCCCGCCGATCTCCCATAACGTTCTCCTTGGAGTCGTGGTTTCGTCTCCCGAGGACGTGGCCTTGGTTGCCGCTTGCGGGAAAGTGGATCGGGATGGATCTAGTTCGACAGGAAATCGTCAAGTCGGCGAAGAGCATCGTCGTGAAGGTCGGAAGCAACGTCCTGACGGCCGAGGATGGGACGCTCGACCGGGCTCATCTCGCGCATCTGACCGAACAGATCGCCGAGATCAAAGCCTCCGGGCGAGAAGTGGCCCTCGTGAGTTCCGGCTCGATCGCCGCGGGGATTGGACGGCTGGGATTGCCGAAACGTCCCACATCGCTCCCCGAACTCCAAGCGGCCGCGGCCGTCGGACAAGCCGAACTCATCGACGCCTACGAAGCGACCCTGCGCCCGCGAGGCTTTCACGCGGCTCAGGTCCTTTTGACCGCCGACGACTTCGACGATCGGGGCCGCTACCTCAACACGCGAAATACGCTCCTGCAGCTCTTTCGCTGGAACGCCATTCCCATCATCAACGAGAACGACACCGTCAGCGTCGAAGAGATCCGCTTCGGCGACAACGACCGACTCGCGGCGATGGTGACCAACTTATTGCGGGCGCCGCTGCTGATTATCCTTTCGGTCGTCGATGGACTCTACCCGACCGCCGAGGCGGCCGAGCAGGGGGGGGCGCCGATCGACAAGATCATGCAACTCGACGAGAGCATCTTCGCGATGGCGGGAACCAGTACCAGCGGGCTCGGGACTGGGGGAATGACGACCAAACTCGAGGCGGCACGTTTGGCCACATCGTCGGGAGAGTCGGTCTGGATCGCCGGAGGTCGTCGTCCCAACGTCCTTCGGGACATGCTCAACGCCGAACCGATCGGCACTGTGATCCCCGCACGGGGCGGAACGCTCGCCGCGAGGAAACGCTGGATCGGGCACACCGTCCGCCCGCGCGGGACGTTCATCGTCGACGAAGGAGCCGAGATGGCGGTCGCCCAGCGCGGCGCGAGTCTCCTGTCGGTCGGAGTCGTCGAGATTCGAGGTCGCTTCGAGAAGGGGGACGTGGTCGCGATCGAGGGACCATCGGGCCGTTCCTTCGCCCGCGGTCTGACAAACTACAGTTCCGAGGAAGCCCGAAAGATCGTTCGCATGCCGAGTGATCGTTTGGCGGAGCCCCTTTCCACCGCACGCTACGATGCCGTCATTCACCGCGACAATCTCGTGATCCTCTAGTTCGTCCAGGGCGTTCTTCGATGACCGATCGCACCACCTCCTTGAGAGATTCGCTCGTCGCGCTGTCCCTGGCGTGGGTCGGAGGGTTCGTTGACGGGGTTAGTTTCCTGACCTTCTACGGCATGTTTGTCACGTTCATGAGTGGCAACACCACGATCATGGGCGTTCATCTCCCGGAACTCTTCGCGACCCACAGTTGGTTCGCCCCGTTGCCGATCGCGGCCTTTCCCATCGTGACGTACGTAATTGGAGGAATCGGAGCGGGCCTCATCTGGGAGATCGCCGCGAGTTGGCCTTCCTCGAGGGTGATGGGCATCGTCCTCACCGCGGAGTCGTTGCTTCTGGTCCTGTTCGCGTTCGTCGGCCAGACATTTCTCGTGGAGGGGAAGATCTCCGAGCAGAGCGTCATGGTTTTCTTTGGCATCGCCGTCTTCCCCACACTCGCCATGGGGATGCAGAACGTCACGGCACGCAAGTTCAAATCGGTGCGCGATGGATTGACCTTCGTGACGGGAACGCTGACCGGGTTCGCCGAATCGTTCTCCGAAGGGCTTGTGGCCGCGATCCGCCAGCCGTCCTCAAACCCGCGATGCTCTCCCGCGTTCCGCTGAGCCTCCTGGCTTTCGCTGATCTGGTGCTGCTTCTTCTTTGGCGTCTTCGCGGGCGCATTCCTGAAGGGCATCATCGAGCTATGGTCGATTCTGATCCCCGCGAGCGTCTTGCTCTTGGCCGCCGTGGCACTTCTGGGCACATCGACGACAACATCTCACCAAACGGCCCCGTGATCGCTCGCTCCCGCCGACATGATGCACAGCCGCACAAACCCAGAACCGCTGAGTCGGCATGGGTGTTTGCGTGCATGGTTTTGATGACGTATGATCTTGGACCGGGGACCACGTTGTCATGCGATGAACCAAGTTGCCGGAAGCGCCTCAAGCGGATGGGGCCGTTCCCGAACGGGAGATTTCTACCGTTGAACGAGATCAACCCTTACGCTCCACCCACAAGTGATTCGCCCGCTCTCAAGCTTCACGCTGATGGCCCCGGCAGCTTAAGCGGACCTTGGCGAGACGGAGAATACCTCGTCGTCGATACGGAGTCGGGTCTACCCGACTACTGCGTCGTGACCGGCGAACCGTGCGGCGATCGTCGATGGAAGTACAACGCGACTCATCTCACTCAGGGGCTCGTGATCCTGGTGACTGTTTGTGTTTTTCTGGTGGGACCATTCGCGGCACTCGTCCCCACGTTCTTCCAGCGCAAAGCGACGCTCCATCTGGGGCTCTCCGAGGAGAGATACCAGCGTCGCAAGAAGGCGATGCTCATCAACTGGACACTCCTGTTGACCGCCTTCATGATCATCGTGGGGATCTTCGTGTTCGACTTTCAAAAGGAGGGGTGGTTGATCGGCATTGTGGCGGGGGCTGGTGCCGCAATCCTCTGTATCGGCGTTTCCATGTGGGGTTTCCCCCGGATCGCGACCCACGACATCACCAAAGGGAACCGGTATGTTTCTGAAGAATGTCAACGGGGCCTACCTGGCTCGACTACCCCGCTGGGGGCAGGGGCAGAAGGCGGAAGAGATCGAGCTGCCGTTCGCGACGTGAATGGCGTTGGTGGGGGAGACTCGACTCGCTTTGGTCCGCCACGAACGGAAAGTCGTCGACGAGCGGCTGTCGCTACTCGAGCTCGAACGTCACCTGCGTCGTATCCCCCTCGATCACTTTCGTCTTGAGGGGACTGGTCTGAGGGCTGCGGTACTTCTTTGGAAAGCTCTTGTCGAAGGCGAGTCGACCCGGGACGGGGTTCTCTTCGACGGGCTCGCCCATCAGGTCTGGTGGCAGGACGACGACGGTGTACTCACCCTCCAGAATGTCTGACATCGTGACCGTCCCATCGGCCCCCACCGAGCCACCCCCGCCGCCGGCAATCGTGGGGTTGACGAGGTTGACTTGGCCCGACGTCATCGGGGAACCCGCTTGCATCAGTGTGATCACGACATTGCCGACGGGCCGATCGGAATGGGGACGATGGCTACACCCGACGCCCGCAAGCAAGAGGACCCCAAGGCCGACTCGGTTGACGAACGTTCTTGTTCGACGTTGACTCATGAATTCCTCACTCTGTCAAAGGCTCTCGACGATCAATCCGTCATCCCGAACGCACCCGCGACGCAGGCTCTCGATGTCGACCGCTTCGGAAACGAAGTGAACCGATCCATCGGTCATGAGGCCGTGGGTTCCCCCTGGATGAAACGAGTTGATGATCGTGTTGACTTCGATTCCCGTCGTTTCACTGGCGCCCGAGTGGGCTCCGGAGAGCCAAAAGGAGTTGGGTGGATCGGCGACAGTGGTCAGACCACAAGTGTAACCATTGCTGGAGGTGATGGTCGAAATATCGGTGGCGGGGTTCCAAGAGACGTTCGTGGTGTTGATCGCCAACCCGTGCCACGGGCCCAATGGATTGTTGCTGATCTCACGGCCGTTGACCTGGCCCGACTGCTCCGCGACGATCATCGTCTTGGAAGCGCCGTCGGTGCAATCACGCATCCGCTTGGCGTGGTAGACGACAAGCATACCGTTCTCGCAATAGGTCCCTCCGCGAACAGCTCCCGAAGGGGTACAGGCCGACGTCCTGCCGAGGGGATCGGGCGTCGCCCCCGAGATGCCCACATAGTCAACGAGCATCGGGCTCCCTTCCGCCCACGGGAGGTGCGCCACGTTCGCCACCGGTAGCGGGCTACTCGGGCAGAGAAACGTGGGTACGATCAGGTCTTGCAGCACTTCATTGCCCGCGTAGGGGCCGCCGTAGGCGCGAAAACTTGCGACGCTCGTGCCGACGAAATTGAGTCGATCGTAGGCTTGGGCCTGATCGAGGAAGGGCAAGAGGAAGATGCGCCAATTCGGCTTCTGGGTGCTGCCGGTATTGCCGAGAGGAAAACAGCCGTGACCCTCGTGATAGTTGTTGAGAGCGACTCCAATCTGTCGAAGGTTGCTGGCGCACTGGGCTCGACGCGCCGCGTCTCTGGCTTGCTGCACCGCCGGCAAGAGTAGCGAAACAAGAATCCCAATGATGGCGATCACCACCAACAGCTCCACCAAGGTGAAGGCGGCTCGCGATCGGGTGGAACGCCTAGAGATGCTAGAGATGTTGGACATGGGAGTTCCCTGTTCAATCGGAAGAAAGAGATTCTACGCTCCGCCAGCGATGCGACGAGGTCGTCGCGTTTGGTCCAAGCATTTGCGAACCGTTTTCAATGGCCGACAAGCAGCCAGTGGCTCTCAGCAACGTCGTTGAACCCGTGCACTACAGGCTCTCGACGATCAACCCGTCATCCCGGACGCACCCGCGACGCAGGTTCTCGATGTCGACCGACTCCGAAACGAAGCCGACGGCGCCATCGGTCATGAGGGCATGGGTTCCCCCAGGATGGAAGGAATTGATGATCGTGTTCACTTCGTTGCCTATCGAACTGCTAGCTCCTGAATGAGCCCCTGAGGCCCAGAATGAGTTGGGAGTATCGGCGACCGTGGTCAGACCACCTGTGTAGCCGTTGCTCGACGTGATTGACGAGACCGCCGTGGCGGGGCTCCAAGAGACGTTCGTGGTGTTGATCGCCAGGCCGTGCCATGTCCCCAACGGATTGTTGCTGATCTCACGTCCATTAACCTGCCCCGATTGCTCCGCCACGATGATCGTCTTGGAGGCTCCATCGCTGCAATCGCGCAAACGTTTGGCATGAAAAATGACGAGCATGCCGTTCTCGCAGTAGGTTCCCCCGCTAACCGCTCCCGAGGCCGTGCAGGCGGAGGTTCTGCCCTGCGGGTCAGGCGTTGCACCGGAGATGCCCACATAGTCGACGAGCATTGGGCTTCCGTCAGACAGCGACAGGTGGGACGCGTTCGCCATCGGAAGAGCACTGCTGGGGCAGAGAAGAGTGGGGACGATCAGATCCTGTAGAACCTCGTTCCCGGTGTAAGGTCCCGTGTAGGCGCGAAAACTAGAGGTGCTCGTTCCCGCGAAGTTGAGTCGATCGTAGGCCTGTGCCTGATCGAGAAACGGCAAGAGGGGAATGCGCCAGTTGGGACGATGCGTGCTGCCGGCATTGCCGATGGGAAAGCTGCCATTGCTCTCATGGTAGGCGTGTAGCGCCACGCCGATCTGCCGAAGATTGTTCGCGCACTGGGCTCGCCGAGCGGCTTCTCTCGCCTGCTGCACGGCAGGCAACAAGAGCGAGACGAGAACCCCGATGATCGCGATCACGACGAGCAGTTCCACAAGCGTGAAGGCGGCGCGGGGGCTCGAACGAAACGAAGGTGGGGCCAAGGTGTTGTTCAAGGACAGTACTACCTTTTCTGAAGAATTGTTCCAGGCACTCGTCCATCATGGTGCCCGGTCTCTAACAGCCCGTAGATCGATTCACTACCCGCTTAATTCAACGGAAGGCTAAGATCCATATAGGCTCTCAAAAGTTCTCGACAATCAGCCCGTCATCACGAACGCAGAGCCGGCGCAAGCTCTCGATATCGACCGCTTCGGAAACGAAGTGAACCGATCCGTCGCTCATCAGGCCGTGCGTTCCCCCGGGGTGGAACGAGTTGATGATCGTGTTGACCTCGACGCCGCCGGAGTTGCTCGCGCCCGAATGGGCACCGGCGAGCCAGTAGGAATTCGGAGAATCGGCGACGGTCGTCAAGCCGCCGGTGTAGCCGCTGCTGCTGGCGATCGCCGAAAGAGGGGTGCTTGGCGTCCAGGACGTATAGCCACCGGAATAGCTTGTCGTGTTCAGCGCTCGGCCGTGCCACGGGCCCAAGGCGTTGGCGCTGATCTCACGACCGTTCACCTGTCCCGATTGCTCGGCGATGATCATCGTCTTCGACGATCCGTCGGTACAGTCGCGAAGCCGCTTCGCGTGAAAGAGGACGAGCATTCCGTTATCGCAGAGCGTTCCTCCTTGAACCACGTTCGGCGGCGTGCATACCGAGGACCTGCCAAGCGGATCCGGAGTCGCCCCGGAGATGCCGACATAGTCCGAGAACATCGCGCTGTTATCGGCATACTGCATCGCCGGAAAGTTCGCGACCGGGAAGATGCTACTCGGGCAGATGAACGTCTTGACGACCAACTCACGAAGGACCTCGTTGCCCGTGTAGTTGCCATAGCGTCCGGCGAAACAAAGCGTCCGGTCAAAGTTGAGCTGATCGTAGGCTTGGGCCTGCTCCAGAAAGGGCAAGAGGTAGATGCGCCAGTTCGGGAAACAAGAACTCCCGGAGTCACCCAGTGGGAAACAGGTATGCGCCTCGTGATAGGAGTTCAGCGCGACGCCGAACTGCCGAAGATTGTTGGCACACTGGGCTCGGCGGGCAGCGTCCCTGGCCTGTTGCACGGCGGGAAGAAGAAGAGAAACCAACACGCCGATGATGGCGATCACGACCAAGAGCTCGACCAACGTGAAGGCACGAGACCGTCGTGAGATTGCCGAGCCACGCATTGAATCCATTGAGAGCTATCCGATCGTTTCTTGGAGAAGTTGTCGATCATTGGGTGAAAGGGGAGCGGGTGATGGTCCCGAGGCCACGGAACCGGGGACTCGTGGTCGCGCGAGTCTCCCTTGTCCACGCTCGTCGTGCGCCTGTGGGAAACGCCTCTGATTCAGCGCACTCCCGCGCGAGCGGGGAGCGAGTGTTGATGGAACGAACCTACCCATCAGTACTAGGCTCCGTCTCAAAACTCGCCTCTGCCTTCGACTCGCTGCATCGGCACGGGACGTTGTCGGGCTGCATCGACGAATCCAGCGGATTCGCCTGCTTCGCCCTCCTCGACCCGCACCGATTGGCTGAGCCTCGGGCCGACGACCTACTTTTGAAACGAAGCCTAGCACCGCACTGATCTAATACGCTTCAACAATCAGTCCATCGTCGCGAACGCAAAGCCGACGCAAGCTCTCGAGGTCGATCGCTTCGGAAACGAAGTGGACCGACCCATCGCTCATCAAGCCGTGTGTTCCGCCGGGGTGGAAGGAGTTAATGATTGAATTGACTTCGAAGCCGCCGGTGCTGCTGGCTCCGGAGTGAGCGCCGGCCAGCCAGAACGAGTTCGGTGGATCGGCGACCGTCGTCAAGCCACCGGTGTAGCCGCTACTGTAGGTGATCGCGGAGAGCGGGGTGCCGGGATTCCAGGAGGTATAGCCCCCGCTGTAGTTGGTCGTATTGACGGCGAGGCCATGCCAAGGACCCAACGGGTTGGCGGTGATCTCGCGACCGTTCACTTGCCCGGACTGTTCCGCGACGATCATTGTCTTCGACGCTCCGTCGGTGCAATCTCTTAGTCGCTGATTGTGAAACAGCGTGAGCATCCCGTTCTCGCAGAGCGTTCCTCCCTGAACCACGTTCGCGGGGGTACAGGCCGACGTTCTTCCGAGAGGATCGGGTGTCGCTCCCGAGATGCCCACGTAGTCGGCGAACATGGGGCTGTCCCCCGTATTCACGATGTGAGCGGTGTTCGCTTTGGGGAAGGCGCTGCTCGGACAGAGGTATGCGGGAACGACGAGATCCAACAGGACGGTGTTACCGGCGTAGTTGTAGATGTAGCCGCGAAAACCGGAGTTGGTGCGGCCATCGAAGTTCAACTGATCGTATGCTTGAGCCTGATCGAGGTGGGGGAGCAGAGGGATGCGCCAGTTGGGCCGCAGGGTGCTGCCCGGATCCCCGATTGGAAAACTGCCATGACTCTCGTGATAGTTGTTGAGAGCGAGGCCGACTTGCCGAAGGTTGTTCGCACATTGGGCTCGACGAGCGGCATCGCGCGCTTGCTGGACCGCGGGCAAGAGGAGCGACACGAGAACACCGATGATGGCGATGACCACCAGAAGTTCGACGAGGGTGAACCCGCGGGGCCGATATGACGACGTCAGCATTCTCTGCCTCCTTACATGGGACACGAACATGCCCTGGCCAACGGAGTGCGAAAGGTGTGCCGGTCGAACTTGATCTGCGATTTCGCGCCTAAACCGTGAAATGGCCACGCGCGACTCCGTTAATGATGTCTCGTGACATCTCTTGGTGCAACAAGAATCGCCACATTTTTGAGCACGTCTGCACAGTTCCAGGACCGTCCGTCGAGTTTGTGTCTCGCTGATTTGGGCCGCCGCGACCCGTTCCGCGACGCCTAAGAAGACCTGCGGAGCTCACGCTTGACGAGCGACAATCGTAGCAAAGGTGAGGCATAAAAATTCAGGGCATGGGTGAGTCGGCTCCTTGCCGTCATCTCCCATGGCCACCGACAGGGGGGGCGCCATGAAGACGCTGAAGGAGCGAGGCCTGACCTCGCGCACCGTGGCGGGAATGAAGAAGGACTTCTACGACCAGCACTCCCTGGTTCAGCGGACGTTGGTTCAAGAGCTCACGCCCATCCTGGATGCGGCGATGGAGGAAGTGCGCCTCCCGCCCGAGGGACGCCCTCTGGTGATGTGCGACTACGGATGTTCGGAGGGTAAGAACGCGACGTCTGTGACCGAGCGTTGCATCGCCGCCTTGCATCGGCGGGACTCGGATCAAACCGTCAGCGTCTGCTACAACGACCTCTTCACCAACAACTTCAACAAGCTCTTTCAGAACCTATCGGAGTTGCACGCGAAGCGCGACCACGAGTTCTCGCGGCGCAAGGCACGCCGCAACGGTCCAGTGTTCGAGTTCGCGACAGGCGGTTCCTTCTATGAACCGGTCATGCCGCAAGCGACCGTGAACATTGGTATCTCCACCGCGGCTGTTCATTGGTTGAGCAGGTTGCCTGAAGATGCGCGGGGTCTCGGCCAGGAGGCGCGAACGTGGCGCAAGTCCCTCGCCGAACAAGCGAGTTGGGATTGGCTGACGTTCCTCAGTCATCGCGCGACCGAGATGCTTCCGGGGGGAAAGCTCGTCCTTTCGATTCTGCGTGAGCCGAATGAGGACTCCGCCCACATGCCATTTGAACTTATGGCCGAGGCGACTCGGCAACTGGTCGGCGAAGGGGTCATCCCGGCGGAGAGGATGGAGAACGTTGTCCTGCCCTACTACCGTCGTTCCCAAGAGGAATTGCTTGCTCCCCTCGGTTCGAGAGGGGATCTGGCCGATTGTTTCGAAGTCGACCGAATGATCGCCGCGACGCCGCCGGTTCCGTTCCAAACGCAGTTCGATCGCGATGGAGACACCATCGCGTATGCGGAGAGTTACACGGGCTTTCTGCGAGCCATCTTCGAGGGCATCGTCGCGGAGCAACTCTGCGGTCCGACGCCGACATACTCAACCGGGGAACTGGTCGATCGATTCTTCGCGAAGGTCGAAGAGATGATCCATGGCGAGCCGGAGCGATGGAAGCTCGACAACCACTGGTGCTTTCTATCGCTGACCGCGAGATGAGGCACCGAAAGCCGCCTACCCATCGCTCTATTTGTTGCGCTCGATCGGGCGCCGCTGGCGACTCGTCATCGAGTGTCGAGGGGGTCGGGCTCCACCAACACACGCACCAGCTTCGGACGAATCGTTGGCGGGCCGCGACGAGATCAAGTCGCCTTGCAGACACCCTCCGGGTGTAGTTCCCGCCAGCGCCGATAGGGGCTTCTTCCCCGCTCATCGACGACATGCTCCATCGGCAGCGATCGCTCGGGCCACGGCTTGGCGATCTCGTCATAGAAGTTGCCGAGCGTGAAGTAGCGTCGATCGTCCACGTAGAGGGAGGCGTACTCCTCCCGAGCCAGCAAGAACAGGCAGCTTTCGGGGCTGCAATAGTAGACGGCGGCGAGACACATGGGGCAGGGGTGGGCCATGTTCCAGATGCGGCAGCCGGTGAACGTTTCCGAGTTGAGGACTTGGCTGGCCACTCGAATGGCGAGGAGTTCCGCGTGGGCGGTGGGATCGCGGGTTTGGGCGACTTGATTGGCGGCTTCGGCGATGATCTCTCCATCGCGCTCGATGATGGAGGCGAAGGGACGGCCACCGGCTTCGACGTTCTGAAGGGCGAGTTGGACGACACGTTCGACGAAATCGATAGGCATGGCGCAGCTCCAGGAGGTGAAGGGAGCAAGGAAAGCTGAGCGCATAAAAGAACCCCGGTGGCCTGGCAAAACCACCGGGGTTGCTCAATGACTTGGATAGCTAACTAGCGTTTGTGTCCGATGTCGTAAACCGTCTTGCGACGATTGATCATCCTTAGAAAGGAGGTGATCCAACCGCAGGTTCCCCTACGGTTACCTTGTTACGACTTAGTCCCAATCACGGGTTTCGTCTTCGGCGCCTGCCCCCTTACGGTTAGCTCAGCGACTTCGGACGCCCCCCGCTTTCGTGGCTTGACGGGCGGTGTGTACAAGGCTCAGGAACACATTCACCGCAGTATGGCTGACCTGCGATTACTAGCGATTCCAGCTTCATGCAGGCGAGTTGCAGCCTGCAATCCGAACTGAGGAATGGTTTTTGGGATTTGCTTCTTCTCACGAAGTTGCGTCCCTTTGTCCGCTCCATTGTAGCACGTGTGCAGCCCTGGACATAAAGGCCATGAGGACTTGACGTCATCCCCACCTTCCTCCGGCTTAACACCGGCAGTCTCCCTAGAGTCCCCGGCCGAACCGCTGGTAACTAGGGACAAGGGTTTCGCTCGTTAAGGGACTTAACCCGACATCTCACGACACGAGCTGACGACAGCCATGCAGCACCTGTGCACGTTCCACCCGAAGGCGTGGCTCCCCTTTCAGGGAGTTAATCCGTGCATGTCAAATCCAGGATAAGGTTCTTCGCGTAGCCTCGAATTAAGCCACATGCTCCACCGCTGGTGTGAGCCCCCGTCAATTCCTTTGAGTTTCAGTCTTGCGACCATACTCCCCAGGCGGGGTACTTAACGCTTTCGCTCCGGCAGAAGGCGCCATCGGAACGCTTTCTACCCAGTACCCATCGTTTACGGCTAGGACTACCGGGGTATCTAATCCCGTTCGCTCCCCTAGCTTTCGCACCTCAGCGTCAGATGAGACCCAGCACCTCGCTTTCGCCACCGGCGTTCCTTCCGATATCAACACATTTCACCGCTCCACCGGAAGTTCCAGATGCCCCTATCTCCCTCAAGCCTCGCAGTATTGGAAGCAGTTCCACGGTTGAGCCGATGGGATTTCACTTCCAACTTACGAAGCCGCCTACGTGCGCTTTAAGCCCAGTGATTCCGAATAACGTTTGCACGGTTCGTCTTACCGCGGCTGCTGGCACGAACTTAGCCCGTGCTTCCTCAGGGGTTCACTCAAATTTGTTCCCCCCCAACAGGAGTTTACAACCCGAAAGCCTTCTTCCTCCACGCGGCGTCGCTCGGTCAGGCTTTCGCCCATTGCCGAAGATTCTCGACTGCAGCCTCCCGTAGGAGTCTGGACAGTATCTCAGTTCCAGTGACGGGGGCCATGCTCTCACACCCCCTACCCGTCGCAGCCTTGGTGAGCCGTTACCTCACCAACAAGCTGGTAGGACATAAGCCCCTCCTCAGGCGGTAACCCATTTCATTGCAAAAAGATGCCTTTTCGCAACAACGTCCAGTATTGCCCGGCGTTTCCGCCGTATATCCCGGTCCTGAGGGTAGGTTGCCTATGCATTACTGCCCCTTTCGCCACGCTACTTGTTCCCCGAAGGGAACGTTCGCGTTCGACTTGCATGCCTAATCCACGCCGCCAACGTTCATTCTGAGCCAGGATCAAACCCTTCATTGGTGTACGTTCCTCGGCATCTCCGTGAGATGGGTCCGCCGAGATTGAATTCCTTCATGACCCGTACAGATCAAGAAGGCTCAAAAATCGCCAATGAAAAGAAATTGAAAATTTGTCGCTTAGCTGAATCAGCCCAATAAGTGCTGCTCAGCCTCGCGGACTCACACAAGCGCTAGCTTGAATTAGCTATCCAAATTGTCAAAGAGCTTCTCGGCGTCAAAGACGCCCACTCGGCGGCGGCGGTGAAAACCGCGATTGCCGTCGGGTGATGAGCATAACTTAGGGCTGAAGTCGGGATGGTCAACTAGGTCTGAGCAAAATCTTCAAATTCGGTGTCTCAACCTCCGCGATCGAGCCGATCTCCTTCCAAGAATCGCTTGTTTTTCGCGGAAAAGGGTCACTCCCGCAGACGCAACGCCCGGTGTGCCCCGGAGGCACTTTTCGCCGGTTTTTGTGGCCGGTCCGCTCTGGTCACGTCCGCTTTTGGTCAGAAAATTGTTCGGGGAGCCCCCGAAAATGTTCGATCCGGTCCGTTTTCTTGTCCAGATCGCTCGAAAGAGCGCCCAATTGATGGCTGGATGGGGGGTATGCGTCTTCTGTGCAGGCTGTGCGTCAGCTCCGACGTTACATGGAGACGAACGGATCGTTCCCGGGGCGGCGTTCGAGAAGGTCGGGGTCCTCGACTTTCGCCGCGATGGCATCGCTGAGTACCGCGAGATGGTCCAACCGGGTGACCTCATCGTCAACTACATGAGACTGGGTAGGGCGGCGAAGAAGCGTCAGTGGCTCCACGCGATTCTTCCCCATGGCCATTCGATGATTGTGCTCGATCCCGACGACCCGGAGGGACTGCTCGAGTGTCGATTCCGGGGAATGAGAAGAATCAGTCCCGAGGAACTGGGTGAGTACTCCTTCAACACCGTCTACCGGTTGCGGGACGCTCGGCATCTTGACCTGGAGCGACTCGAGCAATTCGCGCGGGTCGGTTGCGGCCGGTGCGGGGACTATTCCTTCCGCTCCTGGCTAGGCTTCAACGGTGACCTTTCCCCCTCGCAGCCGAAGGAAATCCTTCCGAGCTACACCTGTAGTACCATGGTGGCGGCCGCCTATCACTACGCGGGGGTAACGCTCGACGTCGCTCATCGTAACCGGGTGGTCACGCCGCTCGATCTTGTTCGATCGTCGTCTCATCCCAACGAGGTCGCGATCGAAACCGAAGCCTCTTCCCTCGCCGGCGCTCCCGATCGTCTCGCCCGCTAGTTCTCCAAACGTCCCAAGTTGGCTTCTGCGTCTGCTGTCGTTCCGCGCCATGACGAGCTACACTCGCCTACGCACCGTTCTCGCTAGTTACTTCTGGGGGCTGAATCGAAGTGGATGTGTTTGTTCGCGAGGCTCTCTGGCCGTTCGCCTTCGTATCGATCAGTGGGCTGTTGACGCTCGTCACGACTTGGGTCGCTGGTCGCCTGGTCCGGGCGGAACCCGATCATCCCGCCATCGCCGAGCGACTTCAGCAGTATCGGATGAGGAGTTGGGCGGTTCAGGTACTCCTCGCGTTCGTCGGCTACGTCGTCTTCAGTCCCGAGGGCCTGGCCCCCTGGGCGCCCTTGGTTTTGTTTGGGATCTTCCTGGCCAATGCCATTGCCTTTGCGGTGGGCGATCATCCGACTCGGCGGAAGGTCTTTCAGGATGACTACTCTTTGGGCGAGGTCGTCGGCCGGAGCCTGACCTGGTACTTGGCGATGTCGGGCCACTGGATGGCGATCACGCTGGTTCCGTTCGTCGTCTATCTGGCGGGGCCGGCAGGCTGGTTGGTTGGAATCGCCTTAATTGGTAGTGTCACCCTGTGGCTTTCCCGGTTGCCGCAAGTCGCCTGTTGGTTCCTCAATGCGTCCGAGCTGGCGAAGGCCGACCTTCTCGCCAGATTCGCGGGAGTCAGTGAGCGATCCTCGGCTCCACGGCCGGAGGTGAAGGTGTACGGGTCGTCGCGTGGCACCGTGATCAATGCCTTCGCCTTTCCATCCCTTCGGCAGCCCGTGGTCCTGCTGACTCACCATTTCGTGGAGTCGTTGTCCCTAGACGAGGCGGGGGCGATCTTCGCCCATGAGACCGCTCATATGGAGCAGTTCGACAAGAGGCTGCTCCAGCGACAACGGTGCATCGACCTCGGCTTGCTGCTGCTGGGGGGCTTGGGGCCTGCCTTGTTGCTCACCTTCGCCCCTTATGGGATGGGCTGGTTCCTTTGGGGATGGATGCCGTTCGTCCTGGTGGCGATCATGATTCGATCCCAAGGAGTCCAGCAACGCGAGACCGAAGCCGATCTGAGGGCGGTGGAACTCTGCGGCGACGGGGAGGCGCTCATTCGTGGGTTGGTCAAGGTCCACGAATCGCTGCTGATTCCACGCCGCGTCGATCCCGATGTCGAGCAGAGCGACTCCCATCCCAGTCTTTCGCATCGGGTGCAGGCGATTCGGGCCGCCATCGGTCCTTCTTTCCAAGAGGATGACGGCGGGGAGAACGTGCCCCCTGAGAAGTCGCCTCTCGCCGAGACCGCGGCCGTTGCGGAGAAGGGAGATCGGCCGCCAATCGATTCGTGGGAGGCCTTCGCTTCCGCGGAGTCGCTTCACCGAGTGGTGGTCTTGGAGAACCGGCGTTTGACATGGATGGACTTCCCCAAGACGGAGCCGCCACCGGATCTGACGTCAGATTCACTGGAGTCGCTGCGGAAGCGAGCCGAGTCCCTGGCATCGGTCGTCTATTCGGGGCTGGGTGAAGTGCGCGTGGTCGCCAAGAAGAGCGACTTGATCCTGAGGGTCGTCAACGTCGACGGAGGGGCGACCGAGTTGGGCGTTCGGCGTGAGGATGCCCAGCGACTGCAAGCGGCCCTCGACCGGATCGACGGTCAGTTGTCGTCGGTACGTTCCAGGTCGGAGACTCCACTTCCGCGACTCGTCGCCGCCGTCGCTTCGGTGGTGGGGATCTTGGCACTCGATGACTTCAGTGGGGCGGTCGCTCCCGGTCTCTTTTGGCTCTTCATCATCGGCATGGCGGCTCTTGGATGGGCATGTCGCAGTTGGCTTGCGGCTCTGGGCGGCGTAAGCCTCGCGGTCGGAATTTCGTTGCTGGTCACCGGCGAGTTCGGTGGCGATTCCGGCGGGCAAGGGATGTGGGTCGTGGCCGCCTTGCTGCTTTGTGGCGTCTACTCCCTCTATAAGGTACTGGCGGAAGAAGCTTCCACGACGCCCCCTGAAGCCCCGTTCTGGGGCCGTCCGACGGTCGTCGCCACCATCCTCTTTGTCGTCGGAGTGCCGGGACTCCTGCTCGCTCCGGCGGGGCTGTTCGGCGCGTTAAGCGGGGAACCGAGCGCGTCGACGTCGTTCACCAGTCTCTTTTTTCTCTTCCCTGTCGTCGGAGCGACCGCGGCGTTCGCGACCAAGGAACGGCGATGGCAAAAGAGGGGCGGCGTCATTGGCGGACTGGTGGCGCTCTTGCTCGTGGTGGCGCTGGCGAGTTCGGCCGAGTTGTCGCAAGTCCCCGATCCACTCGCGGGACCGATGCCGACCCTTGCGATCGAGGAGCGATTGTTCGCCCCGGAGCGAGAGACCACGCTCGGCGGTTACTTTTGGGGGCTCTCGCTCGCACCGAGCCTCGATCGATTCATCGCGCGTCCGGTCGGAGGAGGGCGGACGGTGGCGGGATCGGTCTACCGCGTGGCCGACTTCGAGGGCAACGACTCGGATGTCGCCGCGCGCGATCTCGCGTTCATCGACGGCGGTCGGCTTCTCGCGCTCCGGTATGGGGACGCCGGGATCGAGTTGCAGGCCCTTTCCGCGAGCGACCCGCGACAAGTACTCTGGCGACTCTCCTTGGAGGAGGTCGACCCAATGCAGCCCACGACATTTCAAGCCGCAGGGGAGTCGTGGTCAGTGGTCCAGGGGCTCCACCAGGGAGTGACGACGCGTTGGAGCGGTCGCGTCGGATCTCCGGAGATCGAATCGCGGACCTGGCCGGCGAGTCCTCCGCTCGCGCAGTGGCGTCTTGTCGGCAACGGTGATCGAATGCTCGAGGTGCAGATGGACATGCCTTGGGCCGAGGGGAACCAGATCGACTTGCTGGAGTTCTTCGTTCAGCTTCCCTGGATGGGGACTCCCGAATGGCTCTGGAAGTTTGTCGGCCCCGAGGGAAAGGCCGAGCCTCTCTTCGCCTCGCGGCTCGCGCCCGACTGTCGACCCGCGCCCGCTGCCGATCAAGTCCTTTGCGGCTGCCAGAATACCCGAGGGCGAACGTTCTGGCTCTTCAATCTCGCCAACGCCACCTACGAGCCCGTCGCGGGTTTCGACATCTCTCCCAACTGGGCGTGGGACGGCAAGAGGCTCGTCGTCGCTCGACAACACGATCTCGTGGTCGTCGACCTGGCGAGCCGCGAAGGTCTCCGCATCCCGCTTCCAATCGACGCTCAGCAATGGCAGGCTCAAGTCAGCATCGCCGAAAGCGGCATCTTGCTCGCCTGGCCCATCCACCAGGGCCGTGACTTCCGGGTCGTGCTGCTGTCGGTGGAGTAGTCAATGTTGTCCCGCGACTGCTCATCGCGGGTCCTTCCGACGCGAAGCTCTTCTGTGCGACCTGGTTCGTTCACTACTCGGACGCCAAACGTAAGGTACGTTTGGTGGGTGTTGGATGATTCATCTGGTGTGGATGGTGGGTGACCGGGAGGCGGGTGGCGTTGTCGGAGACTCTTGCCCGAGCGTTTGCAATGGGCGCCGTGGTGGTCGGCGGGGCGGTGGCGCTTGGGGCGGGAACGCGAGCGTTGGGACGGACGCTGCGTCTCGGTGCGGAGCCCTCGCGACGCGAGCTCCTGATCAGGGACTATGAACGCCGCCGCGAGTGGCTCTTCTGGGGTGTCACGGCGTTGGCGTTCCTGGGCTGTTGGGCGATCTACCTTCCCTGGGATGGGATTGGCCTGCCTTACCTGCTGATTGGGATGCTCGCGCTCAACTCGATCGCGCTGCGAATGGGCGATCGACCGACCCACGAATCCCTTTGGGGAAGGGAGCGTTCCAGTCTCCAAAGGCTTCAGTTTCTTTCCTACTGGCGCAACGCGTGGTTCTTCCTTCTCGTCGCCCCAGTGTCGGGCTACCTGCTTCAGGATTGGGTCTCCTACGTCTACATCGTCGTTTGCCCCATCCCCTCGGCCTTGTATGTCCCGGAGGGGCTTGGCGATCGGTTGCGGAAGCGGTTGAAGGTGGGGCCGCTGGAACTCGGCGATCTGGAGACGGCGTTCGATACCCCTCGGGCGCGTTCGTTCGCTCCCGAGCCGTCGACGGAAGTCTTCGGAGACGAAACCGAACTCCAGGCCTTTCAGGTGCCCGCCAAGGAAGGGAATGAAGTCTACCTCTCGCGGGGACTGCTTGGCATGCTCACGCCCGATGAGCTCGCGTGCGTTTTCGCTCACGAGCTGGCTCATGGCGAATGTTCCCATTGGCGCAGCTTGGGAAGTTTCTCGTGGCTGCTTTGGATCGTCACGTTCGTCGGCATCCTTTGGGGACTTCCGCTGCTCGTGTTCTCTCCCGGCTTGCAAACCCTCTACGTCGGGCTCTGGCTTCTCATGGTTCTCATCCTCCGGCTTCTCTGGACGAGACGGTTACGCGCATTGGAGTTGGAAGCCGATCGGCGCGCGGTGGAACTCGTGGACGAGGGCGAACTCTACGGCCAGACGATCACGAAGCTCATCCAGCGGCGACGCCGATTCGCGGCCCCACTGGACCTTTCACTTCTGAGTTCGCACCCCGAACTTCCCGTTCGCCAGAAGGCGATCGACGATCACATTCGGAAGCTTGCGGCGGAGGGACGAGTCGAAGACGCCCTGGCCGCGACAATCGCCGTCGAACCTCAAGACGGCATTCGGGCGTTGTTCTGGTCCCCTGACCAAACGCCGACGCTCGTCCTGTTCGAGAGAACCGAGTTTCGCGTCTATCGCTTCCGTGAAGAGGAAAGGGCGATCAGGGCTCGGAGGGTTCCGCTCGATGTCGTTCGGCGCCGCGCGGTCGCGGAGGAGTCGGTGCCGTATGCGTTGATGGTCGAGCTCTCCACCTCGCCGAACGGTGATCGAATCGGAGTCCGCACCCGTGATCGCCTCGACGAGACGATCGAAACGAGCGTTCGACCGGAGGACCTTGACCGTTTGCGCGAGGTGCAGGCCGAGGTCGCGGATCTCGTCGGGCGCGACGCGGCGCCGATCTCCCAGGTGCATCTTCGGTTTGTGGCCGCGATCGCGCCCATCACCGGCTACCTGAGCACGGTGCCCTTCGGCGTCGACTTTCCGGCGGCACCGCTCTGGTTGATTCCCGTCGGGCTGATGGCCGTATTGACAGGGCTGCGATCCTGGTTCGCGGCCCTCGGGGCCATCACGCTGTCGGTCGGGTTGACGTCCGCGTTGGGCATCGGCTCTTCGGTCGGAGGAGCGGGAGGATTCTGGGCCGTGATTGCCGCCCAAGTCTTCTGCGGTGGCTACTGCCTCGCGGCCACCTTGCTAGACCAGAAGAGATCGGAGGACCACCGCGAGTCGCGTTTTGGGCATCCCTTGTTGGTCACCGTGGCGCTGCTGATCGTTGCTTTCCCCGGACTTTTGATCGCGCAAGTGGCTCAAGGAGGCACACCAGCCGTGTCCGAGATCCTCGACTGGGTGAGCTCCCACGGAGGCAGCTTCCTCTTGTTGCCGTTCGCGGGTGCGATGGCGGGGCTCGCGGCGTGGGCGCGTTCGTACCGATGAGCGCGGCGAACGTTACCGGGGCATCGGGGCCGACGGCTTTGTGACGGGCTCCTCGGCGGGGGATTCCGACTGTATCGTCTTGCTAATGACGATGTGTGGTGTGATGCGGGCGATGGTGGCGGGGCCGATGCCGTGGACGCGGGCGAGATCGCCGGGAGATAAGAAGGGGCTTCTGGCGCGTTCGTCGAGGATGCGTTGCGCCAGGGCGGGGCCGATACCGGGCAGTTGGAGGAGTTCGAACTTGTTGGCGGTGTTGATGTCGACCTTGTAGTCGAAGCGATGGGCATCGTCGCGCTGGAGCCGCAAGTCGCCGTCGGTCCGCGTCGTTAGGAAGGTTTGATAAAGAAGGAAGAGAAGCGTCAGCCCAAGAAGGGCAGTGATCACCAGCCGTTCCGAGAAACGGTGCGGCCCGTCAGGGGTGCCGGGCTCGTTCGGTTCGTCCGTCGGGTTGGAGGATCGTGATGACGACATCGGCAGTCACTCGCCAAGTCGCCGACGATCGTCCCGATTCACCGGCACCGGGCCGGTGGCTTCGCAGTCAACGACTCAATTGGCTTAGCGTATCGTAGCCGAGCCGCTTCTCAAACTGGCAACCGATGAACCATTCCTTGGTTTCTTCCTCGCGGACATTGCGAACCACAGCCCGCGTGCGGACTCCCTTGCGGGAGAACTGCCCGCAGAGTTCCATCTCGAACTCCTCGCCGATCGTCATCGGTTTGCTGACGATGACCGCCGCTCCGTCCTGGGAAACATCGACGATCTTCGCCTTGATTTCGGGCCCTGTTCCCCAACGTCCCATGCGGCAAAGGGCGATCCCTTTGGCCGTGCGCCGTTTGTAGGCGCGACGAACTTCGCCGTCGGTCTTCTTCTTTTCGCCGCCACTTGTTTCATCCATCGCAGGCACCTCCCGACGCCGACATGCTTGGCAACTGCCGGGTTCCCACACGGCAGATCGGCGCCTAATTCCGGCACAGTGAACGTCCGCGGATGAATCGTCTCATCCATCTTGTAGAGCTGAGAGTGAGTCCCAACGTAGGCTGGGCTCAGTGACTTGAGCGGCCGCGAAGCGCGATTTTCTTCCACCGCAAAGTCTAAGGGTTTCAGTAAGAGTGGATCAATAGGTTCAATCGTCCATTTCCCGAGAAGTCGATCGAGTTGGTATGAATTGGACGGAACGATTCCTCCAGGCCGAACCATTGAAGCGGGGCCCGACCGCTCTATGCCATCCGGAGAGATCGAAACGATTCTGACGAGGGCTGCGATGATCGAGTGGGTCTTTCTTGATGTCGGCAGCGTCATCTACAACGACGCGCCCCAAACGTACGCGGTCTTTCGGCACTACTTCGACGCGATTCGGCGGGTTCAGCCTGACTACAGTTTCAACCAACTGCTCGCCGATCGGGAGCAACTCGTCCGCCAGCAGCAGATCTGGGTGCTGCACAAGATCGCTTCGCGTTGGCTGCCGAAGGAGGAGGTCGATCGGCTCTACTGGGACCTTCGCGAAGAACTCCTCCCCAAGTTCGACAATGTCCACCTTCCGATGGTGGGGCTGGCCGAGACACTTGGTGACTTGCGGCGGGAGTACCGTTTGGGGGTCATCGCGAATCAGCCCGCGGAGTGCCGGGCGAGTCTGGATCGTCGGGGGATGCTCGAGCTGTTCGAGATCGTGGGCATCAGCGAGGAGCTTAATCTCTTCAAGCCTGATCCCGAGCTTTACCGGTGGGCGATCGAGCGATCGGGCGTCGACCCGGCGCGGGCGGTGATGATCGGCGACCGGATCGACAACGACGTGCTGCCGGCGCGGTCGCTGGGCATGCGGACGATCCTGTACCGATCCGATCCTCGTCGCGAGTGGAATCCGGCCGACGCGGAAGCGCAGGCGTTCCTTCAATCTTGGGAGCGAACGCCTATTTTTCCGGTAGGGGACGAGACGAACGCTCCCGATGAGGTCGCCGGAGCGATGGCGGCGTTGCCGGAACTGATTTGCTCGATGACGTGAGACGCCAGCCCGCCGACAATTGGTCCTCCGTCGGTTGTTCGCTAGCCAATTGCAACCGCCTCCACTGGCCCTATAACGCCCGGACGAGACGGATTTTGCTGTACGTCGGTTCGAAGTCGGAACGATGGGGATCAGTTCCGGGACGGACCCGTCGGCGCACGGAGCCGAGCAGTTTCGACTTTCACCTTCTTTTGAAAGGATGGTCATGGCATTCGAACAGGCACCTTTGCCCTACGACTACAACGCACTCGAGCCGAACATCGATGCGCGCACGATGGAGATCCACTACTCCAAGCACCACGCCGGCTACGTGGCGAAGCTCAACGGCGCGCTGGAGAAGGCTCCCGAGTTGGCGAGCAAGTCGATCGAGAACCTTCTTGGATCGCTCGACAGCGTTCCCGAAGGAATTCGCACCGCGGTTCGCAACAACGGTGGCGGTCACGCCAACCACACGCTCTTCTGGCAGATCATGGGCCCCGGCAAGGGCGGCACTCCCAGCGGCGAACTGGGTGACGCGATCACCAGCACCTTCGGCGGGTTCGACAAGTTCAAGGAAGAGTTCGCCAACGCCGCGGCGACCCGTTTCGGCAGCGGCTGGGCGTGGCTCATCGTCGATGGGGGCAAGTTGGCGATCACCAGCACGCCCAACCAGGACACGCCGTTGATGGAAGGCAAGACTCCCATCCTCGGACTCGACGTCTGGGAGCACGCTTACTACTTGCTCTACCAGAACAAGCGTCCCGACTACATCGCGGCGTTCTGGAACGTCGTCAACTGGGACAAAGTCAGCGAACTCTTCGCCGCCGCGAAGTAGTTCGTTCGAATCAGTCAAATGGTGAAGGGCGATCCGGATGGGTCGCCCGGTCAAATGGTGAAGGGCGATCCGGATGGGTCGCCCGGTCAAATGGTGAAGGGCGATCCGGATGGGTCGCCCGGTCAAATGGTGAAGGGCGATCCGGATGGGTCGCCCTTTGTCGTTGGCAGCGAGAACCCACGACGCACGAAGTCTCGGTTGTCGCCGGGCCGCTGGGCCGAGTATAGTTCAGGAAGAGCTTGTTGACGGCGTTGGGGCCATCTCCGCATGTGGGGTCGGAATCGGACGCTCGGATCCTGGCTCGATGAGTTCTAGACCGATTCCACTCGAGATAGGCGAACCGATGACCCGAAAAGCCGCCAAATCGACCGTCGTGGCCTTCAAGGTGGAGGACGAACTGGCCGATTTCCTCGATCGCTTGCCCAACAAGAGCGAATTCATCCGCCGGGCGATCTACTCCCAACTCGGCGTCGCGTGCCCCCTGTGTCTTGGCACGGGAAGCGTTGCGAAGGAGACCCACGACCGATTCGAGAAGTTCCTCGAGCACTGGACCGTCGAGGAGTGCAAGGACTGCGGCGATCAGTTCCCTATTCCCAAAAACCTCAACGAAGCCTCCGCGAGCCTGACACGGCAACACCTTGAGGCCTTCTTCGACAGCGACGAGCACAACCATTCGCTCGCTTGCGATCACGGTCATGAGAGCGACACGGCGTCCAACTAGGCTCCGGCCCGACACCTCCGGTGTTTGGCGAGGTCCTGGCTTGAGTTTGCGCTCGCGGGTCGACCTCATGCTGCCCGAATGGGGCTCTCGCGCCTGTTTTGCGTTGGAGCCCCCCTGGTTCTTCCGCGTATCATGGGTGGTTCGGGCCAACCGTTTGACGCCTTCTCCTCGACGGCCGGCATCACACCCGTGATCCCGGACAGCTCAGCGGCCGTGCTCCCCAGATGGAGTTCCCCGACGAAAGATTGGAACAGTGTGCGGGCCCAGGTTCAATTCCCAGGTCCGTTTAGAGAGGAATCGTGTCGGTGAATCAGTTGCGACGCCAGGCCTATGTCTTCCTGGCCGTGATCCTCACGCTGGTCGGTGGCTTCCTGGGATGGCTGGGGTGGCAGTGGTTCGACTCGCTACCCGCCGGTCTCGATGCGACTTACGCCGGGACCGATTCGTGCATCAAGTGCCATCAAACCCAATACGACAAGTGGCGCGGCTCGCATCACGACTTGGCGATGCAAGAGGCGACCGAAGAGACGGTGCTCGGCAATTTCACCGATCAAACCGTGGAGATCGCGGGCTCCAAGGCTCGTTTCTTCATGAAGGATGGTCGGCATGTCGTCGAAACCGAAGGCCCCGGCGGCGCCACCGATGTCTTCTCGATTCCCTTCACGTTCGGCGTCGAGCCGCTTCAGCAGTATCTTGTGGAATTCCCCGAGGGCCGGCTACAGGTGCTTCCGTTTGCCTGGGACACCGGCGAGGAGAAGTGGATCCACCTGACGAGCGATCAAGGGCTCGACGAGAAGGACTGGCTCTACTGGTGCAACGGCGGCATGGCGTGGAATCATCAGTGCGCCGATTGCCATTCGACCGATCTTCAGAAGAACTTCGATCCCGCCAGCGGCAGCTATCATACCACCTTCAACGAGGTCAACGTCGGCTGTGAAGCCTGCCACGGCCCGGGGAGTCTCCATCTCGAGATCGTCGATCGCGGCCGGGTCTTTTGGGATCGCCGCTACGGGACAGGACTGGCGAACCTCAAGAGTAAGAACACCCAGGTCCAGATCGACACCTGCGGCAAGTGCCACGCGCGCCGCCAAGTCCTCCGCCCCGGATTCACGCCCGGCGATTCCTTCCTCGACTACTACATGCCCGAACTGTTCGACACCGAGTCCTACTATCCCGACGGCCAGATTCTCGAGGAAGACTACGTCTACGGGTCGTTCCATCTCAGCTTGATGTACCACAAGGGCGTCAAGTGCACCGACTGCCACGATCCGCATAGCACCAAACTGCTCGCCCAGGGCAACGCGCTGTGCATCCGGTGCCATCAAGCGGGCAAGTACGATACTCCCGCTCACACGCACCACCTCGCTGGCAGCAAAGGAGCTCTTTGCGTCGAGTGCCACATGCCGGAGACGACCTACATGATGGTCGATCCGCGGCGCGACCACGCGTTTCGCATTCCGCGCCCAGACCTGACGATGAAACTCGGCATTCCCAACGCCTGCAATCGCTGTCACGACGACAAGGATGCCGAGTGGTCCCAGAAGTACGTGACCGAGTGGTACGGGACCAAACCGAAGCCGCTGCGCATCGACTTCGCCGAGACGATCGCCGCCGGCCGTCAGGGGTTGCCCGAGGGTCGCGCTTCGCTGCTGAAGATCGTTCGCGATCAGCATTTGCCAAGCTACCTGCGGGCGAGCGCCCTGTCCCTCTTGCAGCGGTATCCGCCCGATGAGGAGATCTACCGGGTCGCGACGTGGGCGCTCGACGACGAGCATCCACTCGTGCGGGCCTTGGGAGTGCGTTTGCTTACCGATGAGTCGATGCCGCTACCGAGCGTCCGGCTTTCGCCGTCCGAACGCATCGAACGGGTCAATCACGAGCGCGTCGCGGCAATGGCGGCTTTGCTCAGCGACGAGAGCTTTGTCGTGCGGTGTGAAGCGGCACGGGCGCTCGCGCGGATTCCGCGGCAATCGATCCCCGAGGACAAGCTCGAGGCGTTCGACGAAGCGCTCGCCGCCCTTGAGGAGGGCCTTCAGGAATCACGCGATATCCCGTTGGGCAACGTCTCGATCGGGAGCATCGCGTTTGCCCAAGGCGATTTGGAGAAGGCGGAGACCTACTACAAGAAGGCCTTGGAACAAGATCCCGGATTGGTCGTGGCGTACGAATTGCTGGGACGGCTCCACATCAACGCCGATCGCGCCGACGCGGCGATCGAGACCTATCGGGATCAGGTCGCTCGGATCGACGCCGATCTCGCTCGCGAGGACAAACGCCCGACGCCCAACACACACATCAAGGACGCGTACCGAAACTCCTTGCTCGACGCTCACTACCGCTTGGGGATGTTGTTGGCCGACGATCCAAAGCATCTCGAGGAGTCGTTGGGACACTTCGAGAAAGCCCTCGAGATTGAGCCAGCGGCCGCGTCGATCCGGATCGAGTTGGGGATGATGCTCCTCGGCATGCAGCGGCTCCCAGAAGCGGAGCGTCACTTGCGAGCTGCCTACGAAGTCGACCCGAACCGTCCGGATCTACTTTGGGCGCTCGCGAACATCTATCTCCGCAAGGGCGATTTAGAGACCTCCCGCTCGCTTTTGCGGCGACTTCTCGAACTCCAGCCGGGCCACCAAGGGGCGATGCAACTGCTCGGCCAACTCCGTCAAGCCGCCCTGCAGCAGGACTCGCGCTAGTGCACTGCTCCAGCGAGACTCTTGGGTGCCATGCCCACGACGAGCGTGGACATGGCACCCGGAATTGTGGAACAGGGCGACCGGAAGGGCGAAACGTGACACTCGGAAGCGATGGGACCCATCCGAAGCTCGCGTTTGAGCGTTTCGAAGTACGTGCCGGAAGTCTTGATCCACGAAGAGGTAAGGGGCAGGACCGCTCTAGACCTTCCGACCCGCGAAACCGGAAGATTTTCGTTTTCTTCTCCAGTTTGCGCTCTTTCGCACTCTTGATTTAACGGAGCAACTTCTCAACGATGGGAAGGAGACGACGGCAGTCCTTTAAACGGTTCCTCAAAAATCAAAAGGAGAAAGAACATGCGAAATTGGTTGTTTGCCCTGGTGGGTAGCGTGGCGTTGGGAACGTGCACGGCTCAGGCTGGCGAGATGCCCTGCTTGGAGTGTGCCGCTCCGATCACCATGGAACAGGCTTGCTGCGACTTTAAGTGCCTTGAGCCCGGCAAGTACGAAGTCACCATGATTCACCCGCACACCTGCTGCCCGGTGAAGGTTTGCTTCTGTCTGCCTTGCGGCTGCTACGAGCTCAAGTGCAGCGATTGCCTCGGCACGAAGATGACCTTCAAGTACCCGGGTCTCTTCAATGATGTCGTGGTGAAATTCAAGAAGGATGGATCGGTCGTCGTGAAGGGCTAAGCACTAGCTCCTCGATCAACCGACCGAGTGACGACCCCCTCTCCAGCGCGGGGGTCGTCTCTTTTTCTTGCGGTGATCCCCATCTATTCTCTCGTTGCCGAAGGAATCCCGGGTTGTCGTCGATCCACGCTTGCCGTGGGCAAGCGGCATAGGCCCTTGATCAACGGACTACTGGAGAGTGGAACGTTCGTTCCATGAATTCGCCCATTGTTGCGGGATCTGACCGAGTCACAGGTGTTTCGCGCATGCCCACGGCGAGCGTGGGCATTGCACCCAAGAGTCTCTGGAGGAATGACCGAGAGTCATTTGGGATGAGTTAACCGACCAGGACATCAGTCGCCACGGAGCCGAAGTCCCAGCTCGGTGAGCTTCTCGCGCACTTCGGTCAACGAGGTGACGCCGAAGTTCTTGCACTCGAGCAATTCGTCTCCCGTGTGACTCATCAAGTCACCAATCGTTCCTATTCCCAGACGATTCATGCACTTGCGAGCACGGACCGAGAGGTTGAGGTCGGAAATCGGCCGTTCGAAGTGAGCCTGCTGCTGCGGACCGTAGTCGTCCGGATTGAACGAGGGATGCGTCCGCTTGGGCGTTTGCTCGGCGGCTTGTCCCAGACGTAGGCCCTTCACGGTCAGCATCTGCTTTATCTCGGTCAGCGAGGTCTCGCCGAAGTTCTTACTGGCGAGAAGCTGCTGCTCGGTGCAGCGGATGAGATCCCCGAGGCGACGAATGTTCATCTTCTCGAGGCAGTTGCGGCTGCGAACGGAGAGTTCGAAGTCGGTCACCGGAATGTCGAGCACCGCGTTGTAGCGATCGCTGCGACGCTCGGCGTCCTCGTCGAAGCCCTCCATCCGGGACGCCATCGAGTCGCGAAGAAAGAGCCGCGCCCGCGAGTGATCGGGATAGACCCGCAACACCTGCTCGTAGCAGAAGGTCGCGTTTTCGAAGTCGCCGACGTCCTCGTAGAGGATCCCAAGGTTGACCAGCGTGCCGACGCGGGCGGGAGGGACCTGCAAGCAGCGCTCGTAAAGGCTGATCGCCTCCTCGTCGTTGCCGTTTCGGTCGTTGGCGAAGGCGAGTTGAAAGAGGGCTCCGCCGTGCATCGCGTCCGATTCGACCGCCTTCTCGAAGTAGGGGATTGACTCTTGGTCGCGGCCGAGCGCCTGCAGGAGCGAGCCGTACTGGAATAGGTACTCCGCGGTTCCCTTGACGTAGTCCTCGAGGGACTCGAGTAGCGCAAGGGCTTCTTCGTACTTGCCCGTTCCGCGTAGGGCGGCCGCCTTGTGGAGCTGCACCTCGGTCTGGGCGTAGCCCGCCTTACCGGCGGAGTCGAGCGCCTTGATCGCGTCGGCGTAGCGAGCCAGTTCGTTGAGCGCCAGACCGAAGTAGTACTGGCCGAGCGGGCCCTTCACCTCCGAGAGGTGGGTCGCGGCGCGTTCCATGCGTCCGAGGAAGTACTGGCAAACGCCGGCTTTGAGCAACTGCCGTTCGCGGTCTCCCTTGCCGTCGGCGAGGTTCCGTTCGATGGCCGCCACCGCGTCCTTGAGGGACTGGTACTGCTTTGGCGACTCCGCGAGGGCCGTTCGCAGTTGCTGAACGACACCGGCGTCCATGTCTTCACGCTCAAGCAACAAGGCCGTCAGGTTAATCAACGGTAGCTCTGACATCGCGGTCGTTTCGCTCCCTTCAGCGACAAACGTTCAGTCCGACATGCTCCGGTTCGCCAAGAGGTGCCGTCGTCGACTGACGGCGGCGAAAACGCTTCGTTGCTCGAACGACGCGCGTCCGCGATTTTCCCCTTCGCGAGCATCTATGGTCGATGGTGGCTAGCTGGCCTGCTTCTCTTGACAGTCTGCTAGGTGATGTCGGTTTGGATGACTCCGCCTCGCGAAAGTCATGTCGTCGCGGGTGGCTCCGTGGGACTGGTGTTCGCCCAACTCCGCCCGGCGCGTCGACGAGATTCCCTGCGCGAGAAACTGCAAACCAAGAGGATATCAATATGGCGCGGTGCCCGGCAAGTCTCGTTCCAACGCGAGAGATTCGCCGATCCGTTTTCCCTGTTCGGCGACCGCTCCAACCTCCCGACTTCTACTGGGTTGGCTGCCGGACCCGAGCCGTGAGTCGGCGGATCGCCACCATGACCGCAAGCACCAGCACCGAAATGAGCCCGATCGTCATCGCTCGGTAGTCCCGCAACGTCTTCACAAGCCCCGCCACCACCGTCTCGGCGGGACGGGCCAGCGCCAGCACGACATACTCGTTGGGGCGTTGCTCGTTGAGGGTGACTTTCACGCCATAGACGATGCTCTCCAATCGCGGAGAGTAGGGGACCGCGACGCTCGTCAGTTTCGGGTTCGCGCTAGGCCCGATGAGTTGGGCCAGCTCGGGATAGAACCGCGAGATCGGCTGCGACACCAAACTCTTCTCCTGCGACGTCGTCATGCTGGTCATCGCGTCGAGGATCTTCCCGTCCGCGTTGACCAAGTAGAGGTTCCCAATTCGTTCGGTCGGATCGGTCGGATCGTGCAGCAGCACCGCCGAGAGCGTCGTCACCGCTAGCACGCCGAGATGGCGGCGATTGTCCATCACCGGGCTGACGTAGAGCACATTCTCCTTCCCCAATTCGTCCGAAGGGATAATCGACCCGTCGACCTCGGCCGCGTGCAGGGATTGCGCCATCTCGAGCAGCGTCTGGTCGGAGGGAAGTTGCGCGAGTGCTTGCTTCCTCTTGCCATCCAGTTCGGACCGAGCGAGCCGAATCGAGCCCGCGCTCGGTTGGTCCTGCGAGGGAACCAACGCGATGACTCGGGAAGCCTGAATTCGTTGCAGCGAGCGTTGCAGCAGTGCCGTGACTTCGCCGCGAGAGGCTTCCTGGTCGCTGGAGCCCGACAAGTAGCCGGTCACTTCTTTGCGCTCGGAGAGTTCCCGGAGACTTTTTCGCACCTCACCGGCCGCTTCGACGAGGGAGTCACCCAATTCGCGACAGACCCAACTCATGTTCTGGAGCTGCAAGTCGGTCAACTGACTGCGAGCGACCCAGCCGTACGCCGCGAAGAGGTTGACGGTCACGAACGCGACCAACAGGACCACGATGATCGCCTGCGAGATCCCTTGATGGCGCGACGCCCAGCGAACCAGCCGTTTGCCCCACCCATCGCGAATGACGGAGACCTCTTCGCCGGCCATCCAACGACGAATGTCCTCGGCGAGATCCCTGACGCGCGGGTAGCGATCTTCCGGATTCAGCGCGAGGGCCTTGGCGCAAATCGCGTCGAGGGCCTTGGGGACGCGGGCATTGACTTGGCGAGCTCGCTTGGGCGCCTCGTTGGCGATTCGGTTGAGAAACCGAGATACCCGCTCCGATTGGGTACGCTGCCAAGGGGGACGTCCCGTGAGCAATTCGAAGAGGATGGCGCCCAAACCGAAGACGTCGGTCGTCGTCTCGACGAGGTTTGAGCGCCCGGCGGCCTGTTCGGGAGCCATATACAACGGGCTGCCGATGATCGCACCATCATGGGTGAACTTCGGGTCGCCGATCGGCTCGGAGCCCTCCGCCGACGAAGGGCTTGAGGGATCGGGCGTCGCGGTGATCTTCGCGAGCCCCCAGTCCAAGACGTAGACTTCGCCGTAGCTCCCGGTCATCACGTTGTCGGGCTTGAGGTCGCGATGGATCACGCCGCGCGCGTGGGCGTAGTCAATGGTGTCGCAGATCGAAAGAAAATCGTTCAGCAGACGAGCTCGAGCGATTGACTTCTCGTTGGATTCATCCTTTTCGTGATGTTCCTTGATGAGCTGGCCGAAGGTCATGCCGGAGATCCGTTGCATGACGTAGAAGGGCATGAACGTCGTCGGTTCGATCCCCATCTGGTGAACCGACGCGATCCCAGGGTGTTCGAGCTGGGCGACGACCATCGCTTCGCGGAGAAATCGCTCGCGGGCACCGGGATGATTGCCGACGTTCGCCTTCAGTTCCTTGATCGCGACTTTGCGCAGGAACTGCTCGTCGCGCGCCAGCCAGACCCGTCCCAGTCCTCCCTCGCCAATCGTGCGTTCGCAGCGATAGCGGGAACCGGTGTGGGCCCAGCGACTGGGAATGTCGGTCGCTTCGGAGGCTTTCCGTTGCAGCAACTCGCGAAGCGCCTCGTTCTCGAGCTTCTCGAGCGCCTTGGCGACGGTCCGTTCGACCCGCTTGCCGAGCGAGTCGTCATGGCTCGGCGGCAATTGGGTGGTCTCGGCGACGACGTGGCGAAAGGCTTCCCACTCATGCTCGTCGATCACTCCTTGCCAGACGAGGATCTGGGGTAGGAGCGTCGCGGGATTGATCTGGGCGAGCGTCAGCGCTTCGTGAACTTGGGCTTCGGTGAGGATCCCACGGCAGAGAGCCGCCGCGAGGAAGAGCCGTTCCTCGTCGCGGAGTGTCTGATGCTGTCCCCCCACCACGACGGGATGGACGGAGGACTCCCATGCCGCGGAGTGCTCCGAACTCATTCAAGCACGTCCTTCCACCGCTGCACCGACTCATCCGAGGCCGGCGGCGTTGGGTCGTTCTCGGCGAGGGGCTTGTGGAGATCGCCGCCGACGCTGCCCGGTTCGAGCCAGCCGCTCCACGACGAAGCGAGCAACGACTGCGTCGACGACGCCGAGAGCGTTCTGGGGTCGACGCCGGTGGCGCTGAAGGAATCACGAACCCAGCGGCTCCATTGCTCGGCTTGCTGGGCGAAGGCCGCTTCCGTCTGCCCGGCGGCGGGTTGATCCGGTCGCGACGCGAGTCCGGACGACATCGTGCTCATCACCGAATAGGCCCAATCGCTGAACTCCGGCGCGACCTCGGGGCCAGGGCGATCCGCGTAGCGTGCTTGCAATCGCTCGCGCATCGTCTCGCCGAACTTCTCGTCGATGAGGGGAGGCTCCGCCTCGGCGGGCTTGGGAGGGTTCGCCGCGAGTCGATCGGCCTCTTCCTTGATGCGATTGGCCTCCGCGAGATTGTTCCTCGCCTCGTCGATCATTCCTTGGAGTTGGCCCTGAGCCTCCTCTCGCATCCCTTCGAACTCGGCGGTCTGTTCGAAGACCTTCCGGGTCAGGGCTTGAGCCAAGTCGCGGAGGTCGCCCTTCGGCAACTTCTCGATCGCCGACTCGATGTCGCCACGATGGGAGTTCAACTGGGCAAGCGCTTCGCGGAGTTCTTCGAGCTTGGGTACTTCCATTGCTGTCACGTTCCCGCTATTCGTGGTGATTCGGTTGATGGTCGTCGGCCGCCCAAGGGACCATGTTGTCGGCAATCCGCTTGCCGAGGTCCAAGAGCTGGGCATAGCCGAACTCGAGGCCTTCATCCATCGCTTCGGTGACGGACAAGAAGACCGCGGCGCACGAGAGCGATCGTGCCTGCCGATCGGCAACGGTGTTGGCTCCGGGAGGTGCCGGCTCCAGGATTCCGGCCGCGGCGGCGGCGTGCAACGCGCAACCGGCCGCCGTTTCGGTCGTGTACTCTTGGGCGACGGTGTGAGCGACCATGTGATGTTTGGCCGTCGGATGGCGGACCCAGCTCCAGGTAACCTGAAGCGCTTTGTCCTCCTCCGCGGTCGGCTTGTTGTCGCAGGCCGCCTCCGCCGCCAACAGTCCCCACCAGACGGCGGTCCGCGAAGGGAGCGTCTTGATGAACGCCTCGATCTCGTCGGCGACTTTCATCGGGTCATCTAGCGCGACGGTGTCCAAGTGGTTGTCCTTTGCAGCCGAGGGACTGGTAAGTGTACCGAAGTAGCGGCGTACCTTCGTGTTGCCCTTGATCGTTACATCGTGACGTTGGTTTGTGGGGACTTCAAATTGATGGCCGCGAGAGCCTCGAGGTTGATGTTGACGGCCTTCATCGTGATATTTTGCTTGGAAATAGAGATTGTCGAAGTTCCCACCTGGATCTTGATCGACGGACCCGTCAAGGTGATTGTGCTTCGATTGCTTGATACTCCCGTGTCGATGATCACTTCTTTGCCGTGATGCAGGCTGGCGCGGAATTGGTCAATCTTCAAGCTTGCCGGTCTCTCTGGGTTCAGCCCCTTTCTTGCTCCGAATGTCAACGCCCCTGTTGACGATGTCGTGATTTCCACCTTGTCGTCGCCGTTGACGATGAGATTTCCGTCCTCGACGATCGTGGGCGCTGTCACGAAGGCGGTCTTGGTCGCGTGGAGAAGGATGTCGCCCATTTTCGCGTTTCGGCCGTCATGTGCAGAGAGAACGACACGTTCCGCCGCCGTTTCGAAGGTGCCATCCAAGTACTTGTGAAGTCCGGATCCCAAGTCTGTGCTCTTCTCCATTTCTTTCTCGTCTTCGACAAGTTGCTCGAGGACTTCCTTCGCCGACTTCGCGGCATTTTGCAACTCGGCGTTCCACGGGGAAGCAACGGCCAAAGACTGGGCTCGCTTCAGATAGGCCTTCGCGATCGCGATGGACCTCTTGGTCGCCGACAGCGCCACGTTCGCCTTCGCCCATTTTGTCTCAAAGATGCCAGCGACGATGTCAAGCGGGATGGCGGCATACTTGACCACGTCGGCGATGGGGTTCACCCCGATGTCATAGCCCATCGGAATCCATGGCATCAGCAACGACAGCGAGCGCGTCATCGCGTAGATATTCGACCACACCGTCGGTACCGCGCGGCGGTGACTGTGGTATTCGAACGTACTGCCATTGTGACGGACAATGGTGTCGGTCGGGCCAAAGTGGAAGGTGCTTCGTGATCCCATGGTGAACTGTGACGTTCCAAAGGGATTGACTCCTCGACTGACGTTCAGCACCTTTGCCGACCGAACTCCCAACAGCTCACCGAGATACAGAGGTTCAATCACGAATAGTTCGTGGCCTCCCATGTTGGCGGACGTGTACCAACCCATGGTGGAATCGGTATTGAACCCACCCGTCATGTTGGTTCGACTACCAAATGGCAGCCCTAGAGAGTCTTGCACCTTCATCTCTACCTCGCCCCAACGGTTGGAAAGAGGAGCGGAGGAGTTCGACGACGGTGTCGATCGTGTCACCTCCCGAGACTGGGGGGACGCCGCGGAGCTTGATCCATTGGCTTGCTGATCACTCCGCCCGTTCGTTCCGGAACTCGACGAGCCGGTCTCCGTTCCGGTCGCGTTGTCCTTGATGGTGTACGTCTGCATGGGGAAACCACCGACGACGTTGACCGAGCTGGCGCCCGCATACGAGCGGACCGTCGAAGTTGCCGCGATGGTGCATTCGTTCTTCGACGCTAAAAAGAGCTCGTTCTGGGCGCGGAGGCTGGCGCTTTCCTTGCCCTTGTCATCGTTGAGCAACAACCCGTTGAAGTTGTCGTGCTCGTCGCCCTGGACCGTCTTGCTCTTCAGGACGAATTTGTTGCGGTTGGCGGGCACCGAGAGATCCAGCGGCGGCTCTTGCCGGGTGTCCCAGAGACTGCCGACGACGACGGGACGTTCCATCTCGCCGTTGATGAAGTCGACCATCACCCGCTGACCGATGCGGGGAAGAGTGAAGAGACCGTAGTGGTGTCCCGACCACTCGTGGCGGACGGGAACCCACGTCGAGGTCGGCTCGTCCCCCGGATACTCGGCGCCGAGGAATGCGACCTTCACTTCGCCCAAGATGTTGGTGTCGATCTCCGCTCCCTGGGTTCCGATCACCGTCGCGGTCAAGGGGCCACGAGGGCGCCGCCGATGCTGCCGTCGGGTGGGGCGAAAGGCCTGTTCGGTCGATTGGCAGGTGAAACGATTCGAGTAACCCGTCTTCTCCTGCCCTTTGCCGAGGGAGATCCCGTGATACTCGCCCTGACGAACCTGGTGTTCGACGCGGGTGACGAAATAGCTCCCATCAGCGTGCGGATGGCCGTTCATCGTCACGTGCGATCCGGCCGCGACGAGGGCGAGATCCGACGTGGCGCTGGCGAGGCTCGCGTCGCGCCGAGCTTCCTCGAGTCGGCGGACCGAGAGCGATTCCCCGATCTGCACCGCGGACGCCACGGCGCCATTACCCCCAAGCAGCGCCTCGCTGCCCACGCGCGACCCGATGCTCGCGGGATACTCCCGATACTCGCCGATACCGAGCCGATCCTCCGGCGCGAAGGAGAGCGCTCGCGTCGCCTCGTGGGCCTGTTCGGGTTCGTGGGCGGTACAGTGATCGCCGAGCCGGACCTTCGTGGGCCGGAGACGCCGCGACCGGCGCCACGAGGAGATCGCGCCGTGGGTTTGGAGGGCGTAGGGGGCGTCGATCGGTTCCCGAGCGAGTCGGGAGTCGTCCGCGAAGACGATCGTGTGACGTCCCTTGGTGTGGCGGAAGCTGAAGTAGATTCCCTCTTCGTCGAGAATCCGACGGAGGAAGTCGCAGTCGGACTCGTCGAATTGCACCCGCAACGCGTGCTTCGGATAGGTGTCACCCAGTTGGCTCAAGTCGAAGTCGAGATCGGTGTAGAGCTTGCGATAGTGCTCGATCACTTCTTTGATCGTCTTGTCGACGAAGACCATGAAGCGGCGGTTGAGGGTCGCGGTCCAGAGCGCGGGGACGACGCGGAGCTTGAAGCGGTCGAACCGTTCGTCTTGGCCCACATCCTCGATCTCGCTGACGACACCGTGGATCAATCGCGGGGCGTCGGGAGTGTTGGATTTGAGCGTGATCGTCAGAGGCCGGCCGATGACGTCTTCGAAGTCCAATCCCCGCTTGGTGGCGTGTTGTCCGTCCTGGTCCTCGACGTCGTATTCGAACTGGTCGCGGTCGCGGCCTCGGTCGATCACCGCCTCGACGTCGAAGCGGTAGAGTTCGCTGAGCGCCTCGTCTCCATCCAGTGCCACCGCACACAGAACGTCCTGGTCGAGCGGCGGAATACCACGCCCGGCGTGATCAAAGTCCAGGCGAACAAACTGACCTTGCTGAGAGGTGGAGGTATCCGACGCGCTGGCCATGGCTCATCCTTGTCTAGGTGGAACACTAGCATTGTGATCATCGTGAGCTGACCGCCTCCCGACAACACCTCTTCTGTTCAGAGTGGAAAAAGTTTTCCGACGCCAAAGGGAGGCGTGACGCACGGCCACGCGATTTGTCGCTCGGGGAGGAGCAGGTCGAAACTTGACTCTTGGGAGAAAGTGGATGGCGGTGGTGGGGAGAGAATGGTCAAGAAAACAACGAGGGGTGTCCCAAGCCGGGCACCCCTTCGTTTGGTTCGCTCATGGACGAGTGGTTCGTCAGCCGACGATCGCGAGGATGTCGTCCTCGGTCATGATCAACAGATCGTCTCCACCGACGTTGATCTCGGTTCCCGCGTAGCTGGAAAAGATGACGCGATCACCCTTCTTGATTTGGAAGGCCAGTCGTTCGCCGTTCTCGAGTCGCTTCCCATCGCCCACGGAGAGGACCTCGCCTTCGCGGGGCTTCTCTTTCGCGGCTTCGGGAAGGACGATGCCTCCGGCGGTCGTCGACTCGGCTTCAAGACGCTTAACGACGACCTTCTCGTTCAAAGGCACGATCTTCAACGTTGTATCTCCTCTATGACGAAGTTCCCCGTGGATGTTTACGACACATCGGTTGCTGATCAAGCAGTGTGGTAGGTCGTTTCCAAGGCATTTCGCACCGCTCCGGTCACCTGCTCGCGCGTGACCGGCTTGGTCAGGAGCGAGTAGACGGACAGGGATCGAGCGCGCTCGCGCAGTTCGCTGGTGTCGTCGGCCGTCAACATGATGGCGGGCAAGGTCGTTCGCGTCCGGCGTACGATCTCGAGCATTTCGATACCCGTCAGTTCGGGCATGTGCATGTCGAGCAATAGGCAGTGGACGATGCGAACTTGGACGATCTCAAGCGCTTCGCGCCCATCGGACGCCAAAATCGTCCGGTAACCCTTGGGCTCGAGGATCGCTTGGAGAGTACTCCGGTGGGCGTCGTCATCGTCGGCGATGAGTAGGGAGTAAGGCTCAACGTTGCTCTTCACCGCGCCTTCCTCGTTTGGCACGCACCGACCACTAGAAGTCAACCAACCACCTCGGCCGGCTCTGGGGCGAGGCATCGCCTCGCGGATGGAGGCTCCTCGCACTGCGCGGACGACCACCATGCTCCAACTCGGCAATAATCGTGCCGAAACCGGACACAGTGCCTCATGTCGTCCGATTGACTTAAGTGTCTCCGATAGAATGGAATGCGTCAATTGAGATAGCCGGGACACCAATCGAGCTGCGGAAAAACCTGCCAGTTCTTCACGATTGTTTTTCATCCAGTGCCATTTTGGCGGTTTCACGGCGAATTGGGGAGAAGGGGAGGCTGTCGCGACAACTCCGGTTTCCCCTCGGCTCCGGGGGGGGCCATGTCCCACGCTCGCGTGGGCATGCAAAGTGGATCCCACGCTCGCGTGGGCATGCAAAGTGGATCCCACGCTCGCGTGGGCATGCAAAGAGGATCCCACGCTCGCGTGGGCATGCAAAGAGGATCCCACGTTTTTGGGGGTATTCAGAAGGCATGTCGTGGTCCGTCAAGACCTGAGTGTCAGGCTTGAGGGTTCCCCCTCTCCCCGGGGGAGAGGGGTTAGGGGTGAGGGGGGCCCATTTGCGAATCACCCTTGATTCACCGAGCCCGAATCTCCCTCACCCGGCTCACTGCGTTCGCCGACCTCTCCCCAAGGAAAGGGAGGAATTCCTGACGCTCGGTGCTAGACCGACCAGTAGGTCAGGCCATTGCCTGACAGGTGCGACTAGCTCGTCTCGGGCCAGATCTGGTCGGGGTTGAAGTCCTCGTCGCTGAGGGTGGGGTTTTCGACGAAACGGTCGATGCGGAAGTACTCGACCAACTTGCCGCCGGAGTCGACGGCCTCGACCAGGACGACTTGGCCCGTCTCCAGATCGCAATAGTATTTGCGGACGCCACCATGATCGAATCCGGGTTCGACGCCCGGAGGAATGAGGTGGTTGACTTGCTGAAGGGGATTGGGCCACTCCTTGATCGACGCGGGACCGACGTACTCGACGCGTCCCAAGGTTTCGTTCCCTTGGTCGAGGGCGTCAATCTTCTCCTGGAGTCGGCCGATCATGATGTCCATCCCGCTCTCGGTGATGGAGTAGCGACTGCGGCCTCGCGCCATGATCCCGTTGGGATCGAGCGTCATGCGTCGGCCTCGGAAGATGAAGTCACCCCGTCCCCCGAGGACGATGAGCTGGCCTTCGCGCTGGCCATCGACCCAAACGCACTGCCGTCCTTCATTTTCGTCGTTAAGCCAACGAAAGTGGACGCTGCGCGGCTCCTGACGAAGGTTCATGACCATGACTTCGCGCGGTTGCAAACGACCGCGAACCCGTTCCTGTCGTGTCACGCGGCAGGTGTACTTCGGATGTTTTTGGGCGAACTCAACCGCTCGAGCGGTGACGCGTTTGGCTTGCGCCAGGTTCCACTCGGGGCCCGTCGGTTCCGTCGACTTGACGGGCGTAACGACGGATGGTTGGTTAACTTCGCTTGTTGTAATGGTTTGCGGTGATTTCTTCTCTTGGGCGACCGCGGCTTTCGCGGACGGCATCGTCAGCGGGGTGACCTCGGTGGCGACCAGTGCGGGGCGCTCCTCGCCGACCTTGATGGGGGGTGTTTGAGGAGGCTGCGGGTTTTGGGGGGGTCGCGTGGCGACCGCTGGACGATGTCTCGACGCGCTGCGACGCGACTGCTTTGTTTGGGAGCAGCCCGGCAGCGCGATCGACGCCAGGAGAATGCCAGTAAAGATCGCCGACGATCGCAACGACACAACTCTCTCGACTGGAAGGCTTTGTGGGGAAAGTCGCTCACGGCCTTTTCGATGGACCTCGGTCCGTGCATAACAGGATCTCAAGTGGTTGCCTAGCGAAGTTTTCACAAATGGCCTTCGTGGTCTGGTGCCGACTTCCCCCACCGTTACGTGTTTCAAGGAGATTGAGGATGGAATCGAAGGCGAAAATTGCGGGTATTTACGTTCCTTTGGCGATTCCGCTCCTCGATGACGGCTCGGTCAACGAGCCCGAACTGCGACGATACGTTAACTGGCTGATCGAGCAGGGGATCGACGGACTCTTTCTGAATGGTTCGACGGGAGAGTACATCCGTTTCACCGGCGAGGAACGTCGTCAGGTGGCGCGCCTGATTACGTCGGAAGTTGATGGAAAAGTGCAGGTAATTGCGGGATTGGGGGACGAAAACGCTCAGAATTGTGTCGAATCGTGCAAGTTTTACGCTGATTTGGGCGTTCGAGCGGCGGCCTTGATCGCGCCGACCTATTTCATTCATCGGCAGGAGACGATCTTCGCTTATCTCGCCGAGGTTGCCAAAAGCAGTCCCGTCGACGTCACCGTCTACAACATTCCTTTCTTTGCCAACCGCATCGGGGTCGAGACGGTCAAAAAACTGGTCGAGGAGTTCCCCAACGTCGTCGGAATCAAGGACTCCAGCGGCGACATCGCCCACATGCAGCGGATGATGGACGCGGTTTTGCCGATCCGGCCCGACTTCGCCTTTATTACCGGGATGGAGACGACCCTCTTTCCGATGATCGTCGCGGGTTGCAATGGCGGGATCCACGCGACCGCGGGAGTGGTGCCCAAGCTCGTCAAGACCGTCTACGAGAAGGCCAACGCCGGCGATTTCGATGCTGCCCGCAAGGCCCAGTACCGCATCTTGCGGATCTTCGACCCGATGATGAACTCCCTCGATTTCCCCGAAGGCTTCCGGCGCGGCATCGCCCTCCGGGGCTTCGACATGCGGCGTGGGCGAATTCCTGCCGGGGTCGACGAGGCGGAGAAGGCCGGCAAGCTCGAAGCGGTGCTCAACCGCGAGTTCAAGGAACTCGAGGAACTCGGGTTGCTTGGCTAGTTTGGGGAGGGAAAAGTCGCGAGTAGCCGTTGATTCCCGGAAACGATTCGCGACGATGAAGTCGGCAAATTGTCACGACGTTGGAAGACCTTGGAGAGAGAACGATGGTTCACGTCCCGTCGGCTGTCTTGATCGCGGCCCTTTCCCTACTCGCGGCCGAGAAGACCGAAGCCGAACCGGCATCCGAGAAGGGCTTCGTCCCCCTCTTCGACGGCAAGTCGCTTGACGGCTGGAGGAACCCCTACAAGTGGGGCGAAGCCTGGGCCGAGGACGGCGAGATTCGCCTCAAAGCCAACAAGAAGTTCTTCCTGCTTACGAAGAAGCCCTATGGCGATTTTATCTTCGAAGCCGAAGTGATGGTTCCCGAGGGCAAGGCGAACTCCGGCTTCATGGTGCGAGCCAATCACGCTCCCAACAAGGTTTGGGGCTACCAGGCCGAAGTCGACCCGTCAGAACGACGCTGGGCCGGTGGGCTCTACGATGAGGGCCGCCGCCAGTGGCTCAACCCCCTCAAAAATAACCCCGAAGCCCAAGCCGCCTTCAACCGGACGCAGTGGAACAAGTACCGCATCGAGGCGATCGGCGACAGCCTGAAGTTCTACGTCAACGGCGTGCTGACGACCGACTACGTCGACGCGATGGACATCGAGGGTCCGGTCGGCATCCAGCACCACGGCGAGAAGGGGCAGGTCTACCGCTTCCGCAACCTCAAGATCAAGGATCTCGGCAAACGCAAGTGGATCCCGATCTTCAACGGCGAGAACCTCGACGGCTGGCACGCGACGCCGGGCGGGGAGTGGACCGTCAAGGATGGCATCCTCGTCGGCACCCACGAGGAGTCCGACAAGCGCTATGGACTCCTATACAGTGACGCGACGTTTAAGGACTTCACGGTCCGTTTCAAGTTCCGCGCGCTTCAAGGAGACAGCGGCTTCTACTTTCGCGCGCTGCCGGCGAAGGATGACGCTGGAATCAAAGGCTACCAGGTCGAGATTGATCCCCGTAAGGCGGTGGGGGGACTTTGGGAATCGGGTGGGCGCAAGTGGGTCTACGAGCCGACGCCCGAGTTGGTCGCTCAGTGGAACAAACCGGGCAACTGGAACGAGTTGGTCGTCAGCGCCCACGGCCGTCGTATCGCGGTGACGGTCAATGGTCATCAGACGGTCGATCTCAAGGACGACCCCGGCCGCCTCGACGGCCACTTCGGCCTCCAACTCCACGGCGGTCAAGATGTCCGCGTCGAGTTCAAGGACTTCGAGATCCTCTCCGACGCGACAAAGTAGCCGCCCCTCCCCAACACCTCTCGTCGATCTTCTCGAGTGCCGACACTCTTGGGTGCCCCGATAGGTTCACGCAAGCGTGGGGATGCAACGAGGCCCACTGTCTCACCTCGGCCTTCGATTTCACCTTCTGTTGACGACTCTTGGGTAGCCCCGGTTGCTGTGCTACCGGGGCGGCGCAGCCGCTGGAGGTCTCGGGCGAAGGTCCACATTGGGACGAACGGTTTCTTTCGGGTGGAGGTTTCTTTCGCGACCTCCTGCCGACTTCGTCGGCCCAGGTTGAATCAACCTGGGCTACCCGGTCACCTCGGCCTTCGATTTCACCTTCTGTTGACGACTCTTGGGTAGCCCCGGTTGCTGTGCTACCGGGGCGGCGCAGCCGCTGGAGGTCTCGGGCGAAGGTCCACATTGGGACGAACGGTCTCTTTCGGGTGGAGGTTTCTTTCGCGACCTCCTGCGTCGCCATCCAACGGTGTTTCAACGGAGGACGGGTTGGCACGTTTTCGAGGTGGATGTTGTCTCGAAACCGCTAGAGCAACTCTCTTTCCGGATCGATGTCTCCGAGAGCGATTTCCTCAAGGGGGATCCCGAAGGCATGGGCTTGGGATTGCATGAGGGACACGATCTCGTGGTAGGCCATGAGGTAGCTGATGTCGTGCGAGCTTTCTTGAGCCGCGAAGCGGCTGTGGTCAGTAGCCAGGGGTGGCAACCCCTGGAAAGGATGGCGGTCCATTGACGAAGCCCCGAAGGGGCGCCGGTCGTTCTTCGCGACTGCTGCGTTGATGACCTCCTTCGCTGATTCTCCGGAAATGGCATTCCCTTCGGTCGTGGTATTGAAAGGGTTTGCAGGACTGCGAATAGTCCGTTCAACATCCGGTGGGAAACACTCGAGGTTGGATAGCCCCTTCCGGGGTTTGCGTTGGGCGCGCCGGTCAACCGGGGACGCGTTTCGTGCACGGTGGGATAGACATCGATTGCGGTACGGCGGTGTCACTCATTCGATGATTGCAGGGCGCGGTGGAGGGTGGAGAAGAGCGTGCGGACGTCGATCGGCTTGGTGACGACGGTATCGCAGCCCGCTTCGAGACAAGTGTCGTGATCGGTCGTGCTCGCGGCGGCCGTCAGTGCGATGATCGGGAAAGTGAAGCCCCGGCGGCGTAGCTCGCGCGTCGTCTCGTAGCCGTCGAGCACCGGCATCAACATGTCCAGGATGACCAAATCGGCTCGCGGCTGCTCGGGTGTTCCGATCACCTCGAGGACCGCGGCTCCGTCGTCCACCATCGTGATCTCGGCCGCGGTTGGGGAGAGGAGACGTTCGAGCAGGAAGCGATTGGCGCGAATGTCATCCGCGGCGACGATGCGCTTGCCCGCCAGATCGACCGGTTGGGAGACGTCGCTGTCGCTAGTGGCCTCTTGCGGCCCGGAACGAACGACTCGCGGGGCCTCGAGGCTGGCGGTGAACGCCGTTCCGCGCTCGCTGGTCGATTCGAGCCGCAGATCGCCACCCATCATGCGCGCCAGTTGATGCGAGATGGCGAGCCCCAGTCCCGCGCCGGACCGTTTGCGTTCGGAGTTCAAGCCGCCCTGTTTGAACGGCGTGAAGAGGTTGGGGATCATCTCCTCGGGGATGCCGGGCCCGGTGTCGGTGACGCCGAGTTCCAGCATTTCGGTCCCCGCGTCCCACGTGACTTTCGCTAGGACCGAACCGCTGTCGGTGAACTTGATCGCGTTGCCGATGAGATTGACGAGGATCTGCCGAAAACGCATCGCGTCCGCCCGAACCGCGGGGGGCGTCGAGAGGTCCAAGTCGACGTCGACGCGAATGCCTTTGTCGGTCGCGCGTTTGCTCAGCAGCGAGATCGTCGTTCGCACCAGTTTGCGCGGATCGAACTCGGTGGGGTCGAGTTCGAGCGTCCCCGCTTCAACCTTCGCGATGTCGATCAAGTCGTTGAGAAGCTCCTCGAGATGTTCGCCGCTACCGATGACGGTTCGCAGCATCTCTTCCCGCTGCGGACAGTCGAGATCCTGTTCGAGCAGCCGACAGAACCCCAAGATCGCCGTCAGTGGCGTCCGAAGTTCGTGGCTGATCAAGGCGAGGAACTGCGACTTGGCGCGGTCGGCGCGTGCCGCTTTGTCGGACGCTTCCGAGGCTCGACGTTCGCTCTCGACCACTTGCTGCAGCAACTTGTGACGTTCGATGGCGTTCTGAGCAATCCGAGAGACGATCGAACTGCTCGCTTCCAGCTTGGTGAAGAAGTCCTGGACACCCCGGCGAAGCGATTCGAGGCCTTGGAACATCGTGGGAAGACTTCCGGTTAGCACGATGATCGGCACCGGCGGCACGTCGCGACCCCGCAAGAGTTTGTCGACGAAGTCATTCGCGTTCATGTCGGGCAAGCGAAAGTCGAGGAACACCAGATCGATCGAACTGGATTGCTCCTCGAGGATGCGCAGTCCCTGGTCGCCGGTCGCCGCTTCGAGGATTCGGTAGCGCACCTGAGGATCTTGGCGCAGAGCGATCGCCACCGACTCGCGGTCTTCGGCGAAGTCGTCGACAATGAGTATGGTTCGATCCTTCATGAGCGATCCTCGAAGACTCCCCGTTCTCACTCTCGTTCAAGCCCAGCGTTCGACGAAGGTGCCGACGGCCTCCAGAAAGACTTCCGTTCGAGAAGGTTTCTGTACGTACTCGTTCGCACCGGCCTGTAGCGCCCCTTCGCGATCGTTCGGATTGGCCGATGTGGAAAAGACGACCACCGAGACCTCCTCGCGCATGCCCAGGTTCCGCAAGTGCCTCAATACTTCGAGGCCGTTGCCATCGGGCAGGTTCATGTCGAGCACGATCAGCGACAAGTCGGCGTCGCCTAGCGTTCGGACGGCGTCGTGAAAGGTGACACAGCGCCGAACCTCGGCGTCAGGTCGCACGCGACGCGTCGCCAACAAGGCCATCTCGAAGTCGATGTCGGAGTCCTCGACAAAGCAAATCATCGGTTTCGCGTGAGCCATCAGTCGCTCGCTTCCAGCGTGAACCGAAAGGTCGACCCGATCCCGGGGGTCGAATCGACCCAGATCTCGCCACCATGACGATGCACGATTTTCTTGACGATCGCCAGGCCAGCACCGGTGCCGTCGCCGTATGATTCCGATTGGAGCAGCCGCCGAAAGATCTCGAACGCGCGCGGGATCTGATCCGCGGTCATCCCGACGCCGTTGTCCTCCACGTCGACGACGATGGGTGGATCGCCCATCCTTGTTCGGCGTCCCGCGTCGCGACGTGTGCGGACGACGATCGACTTCACCGGACGCTGATTGTATTTCGCCGCGTTGCTCAGCAAGTTGGCGAGCAACTCACGTAAGCAAGCATAGTCGGCTTTCAGGGGACCGGCGTCGTCCTCGACAGTGATGGAGACGTCCTCCGGCGCGCCGTCGTTCCAGGCCATCGCAATGGCATCCCGCACGACCGCTCGCAGCTCCAACTCCTCGCGTTCGAGTTCACCCCGACCGGCTCGCGAGAGGCGTAGCAGTCCCTGAACGAGATCGTCCATGCGGTCGCATAGAACGCCGATCGCCTCGCGGCGTTTGGCGATGCCCGGCGGTTGCTCGGGCAAGCCCTTCAGCTCTTCCGCGAGCATGTAAAGATTGTGATTCAGCCCCCGCAACGGTTCGCGCAAATCGTGCGAGGCGGCGTAGGCGAACGAGTCGAGGTCGTCGTTTAAACGCCGTAGTTCGGCATTCATCGCGGCCAACTGCGCGGCTCGGCGTCCGAGCAGCTCGATCATGCCGCCCCGAATGTCGTCCGCGATGTCCAAGTCGGCCGCCGACCATTCGCGCGCCCGATCCTTGACGGTCTCGCTCCACTCGTCGAAGGACCGCCTGGGCGAGAGTCGAACGCCGTTGCCTTGCACTTCCGCCGGCTTGTTCGGGTTTCCCGCCCAATGGACTTCGTGAATATACTCGTTGCGGAAAAAGAGCAGGCCATACAGGTCGGGCGTCGCCAGCGGAACGGCCAACACGCCGCGCGACGGACCGAGCCGACTCTGTTCGTAGCCACATTCGTTGACCAGGGACTGGCACGTCCAGATCGCATCTCGACCGAGCAGTTGCGTGGTTGCAAGTTCGGCGACCAACGAGGAGTCAGGCGTGTCGCCCGAAGACGTGGGACCACCGCGCCAACAGACGGCGACTCCGTCCGCGTCGACGAGTTCGCGAAGGGAGTCACTCGATTCGGCGAGCGACTCGGCGAAGTGATCCGCGGCGGCAAGACGTCGCATCAGCAGCGCGTGACGGGCCCTGCGTTCGGAAACGATCTCGTTGTGGCGATCGCGTTCGCGGGCGGTCAGGTAGGTGCCGACGGTGATCCCAAGGATCTCGCACGCGGCGCGGTCCTCGAAGGAGAGGCTCCTCGGTTCGTAGTGGTGACACGCGATCAGCCCCCACAGCTTGCCATTGTCGATGATGCTGATCGACATCGAGGCGCGGACGCCCATGTTTCGCAAGTATTCGATGTGAATGGGGGAGACCGCGCGAAAGCAACTGTAACTGAGGTCGAGCGGTCGATGATCGACCGACGCGTCGCGAACGATGTCCGCGGGCGTGGCCTCGATATCCGCGATGGAACGCACGGTGTTGAGCAGATAGAGACGCCGCGCGGGTTGTGGGATGTCGGTCGCCGGGTAGTGCAATCCCAGGAAACGGCCGAAGCGCTCGTCCACCGCCTCGCCGACGACCGCCCCATGCCCATCTTCCAGAAAGCGATAGACCATCACGCGATCGTAACCACTCAGCTCGCGGACTTCGCGGGCAATCGTCTGATACAACTCGTCGGGCGTTCGGCAGGCTTGCAGTCGCTGGTTGGCGAGGTTGAGTCGCAACGGCAAACTTCTCAATAGGCGGGCGTTCGCCCCCTCCTGGCTCGGTCGCTCGAGTTCGATCAGGATTTGACCATCGTGATGGTGCGCCGCGGCGGAGGTGAAGGTCGCCGCATTTGAAGCGGCGGTTGGCGGAGGATACGCGATGTGGTGGACGATGCCACCGGAGAACTTGAGGAGGTCGCGCAGCTCGTCAACGAACTCGTTGGAGAAGCTGGCTTCCGGAGGCTCGCCGAATTTCGGTACGCGACCGATCCATTGGGGAGCGTTCTTACTATAGCCCGTTAGGTACTGTTCCTCGGACGAATAAACCAGCAGGCAGCCGTGTGGCTGAATCGCGCCGGGAATGTGAATGGGCTCTCGATCACAGTTGTTCAGATCGACGTGATACGAAGTGTCGTCCGGTTGACTCATGTGCTAGCTCCCACCATGGCCGCATCGACCGGCATGTTCGACCGGCGGATCGAACGCAAAGTTCGCCTGGCGGATCGAACGCAAAGTTCGCCTGGCGGATCGAACGCAAAAGTTCGCCTGGCGGATCGAACGCAAAGTTCGCCGGGCGGATCGAACGCAAAAGTTCGCCGGGCGGATCGAATGGCGACGGCGGCATCTCCAATCGCCGCCAAAGAGCGTGTTTCGAGGATCGTCGCTGGAAGAAGGTCATCGCACTTGTGGCGTGAGCAACTGGCCGCTCGACGATCGTGGCGTTCTTGAGAGCGATTGCGGCAACTTGCTATTCTCCCTCTTGCGATCCTTTTTGTATCCGGCAAGAAGAAAAAGTAGAGAAGCGACCTCACGAATTCCCTTCGCCCATGGGGAAGAGAGGAGTGTGGTTGACGCCGTCAGGTCGCGAGGCAGTCTGACGAGCAACATGTTCCAGCTTGATGGTTGCGTCGGTGCGGGCCCAACCCCTTGGCGCCAAATGGACCAGGGCACTAGTGCAGGGAGCCTTCCACGGAATTGCGGCCGGACATCTTCGCGCGGTAGAGGGCACTGTCGGCGGTGCGCAGAAAGTCCTTGGCGTCCCCCTCGGGGGAGATGGCGGGGGCCGCGACGCCGATGCTGACGGAGACGTGGGGGCCAACGGGCGAGTCGGGATGGGGAATCCTTCGGTCAAGGACCCGCTGGCGGAACGTCTCGGCGAGTTGAACGCCTTGCTCGTAGGGCGTGTTGGGCAGGAGAAGGGCGAACTCCTCGCCACCGTAGCGGGCGGCCAGGTCGGTTGTCCGTTTTGCCGTCGCCCGTAGTTCCTCCGCCACGGCCTGGAGGCATTGATCCCCCGCCAAGTGCCCGGCGGAGTCGTTCAAACGCTTGAAGTAGTCGATATCGCACATGACGACCGAGATCGGCATCAGTGTACGGCCCGCCAACCTCCAATCGTGGTCAAGCCGTTGGTCCAGGAGGCGGCGATTGGCCAGCCCGGTCAAGCCATCGGTCTGAGCGAGGTTCTCGAGGCGAAGATTGAGGGCTCGCATATCTTCGTGCAAGTCGACGAGCCGCTCGGCAACCCGGATCCGGGCGACTAGCTCCGGGTGATTGATCGGTTTGGAGATGAAGTCGTCCGCCCCCGCGTCCATGCCATGGAGGAACGATTCGGCCCCCTCGTTTGCGGTGATCATGATGATGTAGATATGTCGGAACTCCTCGGAGGACCGAATCCGCCGACAGAGCTCCAGTCCGTCCAGTCCCGGCATCATCCAGTCGGTCAACACGATCCCGCACTTCTCGCGCTCGATCAACTCGAGCGCGTCGTCCCCGTTGTCCGTCTCGAAGACTTCGTGACCACGCTGCTTGAGCACGACCCCTATGAGGACGCGAAACAGCGCGTCGTCATCGGCAATAAGTGCTTTCATGGTCTTCCTGGTAGCAAGAGAGTTCCTTTTCAAACTGACGATAAGCCACGTTCAGTGACTCGTAGGCGGTTTGTAGCTCGTCGAGTTCTCCCGCTTTCGCCGACCGTTCGATCTGACGGGCGAGGTTGGAGAGAGATGTCGCGCCAAGGTTGGAGCTCGACCCTTTCAGTCGGTGGGCCAACTTGCCGACCTCGTCGACGTTGCCCGCGTCGGCCGCCGTCTTCAGTTCGTCGATCGTCGCCGAGCCACTTTCGCGAAAGACGCTGAGAATCTTGGTGAAGGCCGCGTCGGCTTGAACCATGTTTCGCAGCGAGTCGAGCGTGGTGCGATCGAGAACGGGAATCTCCGGGTCGTTGTCGGAGCCGTTCTCGGGAGGGGCGCCAATATCGGTTGGCGAAGGGGGGCCCGTCGGGGGCTCGTCGGAGTCGATCGAAATCGGCAGCGACGCGACACACCACTTCGACAGCATACGGTGAAAGGACTCGAGTTTGACCGGTTTGGAGAGGTAGTCGTCCATTCCGGCCTCGAGGCAGTGTTCTCGCTCGCCTTTGAGGGCGCGGGCGGTCATCGCGATGATCGTCGGACGTTCATCGGGACGATCATCGTAGAGTTGGCGAATCGCTCGCGTCGCGTCAAACCCGTCCATCACGGGCATTTCGCAATCCATGAAGACGACGTCGAAGTGACCGTCGCGCACTGCGTCGACAGCCTCCTGACCATTGGAGGCCAATGCGACCTCACATCCCAGACTCTCGAGGGCGTACTGGGCGATCGTTTGATTCACGGTCACATCATCAGTGACCAGGGCGCGAGCGTTGAATTGATCCTTGAAGAAGGCTTCCGACTCTTCCTCTCTTGCTGGCGAGGTGGCGGGAGCAAGGGGCGATGGACTTCCGAACGCCCTGACACGAGTGACGGCTTCGAAGAGCTTGGAGATCGTGACCGGCTTGACCAGCCAGGCCGAGAAGCCGAGCTCCTGATACTCGACATTGCCGCCGTGGGTGCCGATCGAGGTGAGCATGATCAGCGTGAGCCCTTGAAGACTCGGCGAGGTACGGATCAACTGGGCAAGCATGATCCCGTCGACGTCCGGCATGTCGTGGTCGAGAATCGCCAGGGAGAAGGGCTTGTCCTGGTTGGCGGCGGTCGTCAATGCCTCCATCGCCTCGGCGGCCGACGTCACGGCCGTGACCGCGCATCCCCAACTCCCGAGTTGTTCGGTCAGGACGCGACGATTGACCAGATTGTCGTCGACCACGAGGATCGGCACTCCCGTGATGTCGACTTTCCGCGGTTTCTCCGCGATCGGATTGCCGTGGGGGAGTTCGACCTCGAACCAGAACCGCGATCCCCGATCGACACAACTCGCCACTTCGATCGTACCGCCCATCATCTCGACCAGTCGGCGGCTGATGGCCAGCCCCAACCCCGTGCCGCCGTAGCGGCGCGTCGTGGACGTGTTGCCTTGCTCGAAGCGCTGAAAGAGTCGCGACATCGTGGCGTCCGTCATGCCGATGCCGGTGTCCTCGACCGAAAAGCGAAGCTTGGATCGGTCTGCGCCGTTTTCGAACGACTCGACGTGGAAGTAGACATGTCCCCGCTCGGTGAACTTGACCGCATTGCCGACCAGGTTGATCAGGACCTGCCTCAGCCGCATCGAGTCGCCGATGAGAAAGCGTGGGCAGTTGGGCGCGATGCCAAACACCAACTCCAAACCTTTCGAAGCTGCGCGTTGCCGCACGACGTCGGCGACCGAATCGGACAGACGCCACAAGTCGAAGGGCCCGGTGTCGAGGTTCAGTTGTCCCGCTTCGATCTTGGAGAAGTCGAGGATGTCGTTAACGAGTTCGAGCAGCGAGGTGGAACACTCCTCGACGACGCGCAAGCGATCCTTTTGCTCGGGGGTTGCCGGGTTGTCGAGCAGAATCTGAGTCATCCCGATGATGCCATTGAGGGGGGTGCGGATCTCATGGCTCATGTTGGAGAGGAAGTCACTCTTGGCGACGTTGGCGGACTCGGCGACCTCCTTGGCGGACGCCAACTCCTGGTAGGCCTCCCGCAGGTTCTTGCCCATGCGGTTGAAGGTCTCCGTCAGGAATCCCAACTCGTCGTCGGTAACGACCGGAATCCTCTCGAGCCAGCGACCCTCGGCCAACTCGGCGGATGCCGCGGCGAGCGTCGTGATCGGCTCGGACAGTTCGCGGGCACGCCAGATTGAGATCGTCAGCGCGGCCACCGCGACGAGCGCGATGGAGGCCAACGCCAGGACGAACGCGATGCGGCTGACCGCGACGATCGCATCAGTGTCCTTGATCATTAGATACTCTTGGTTGGTCGACATCTGTTGGAGCAACCCAGTGATCGCCCGCGCCGTCGGAACAGCCTGTTCCTTGAAAATGGACGCCGCCACGTTGCCACCGTCTCGTTCACGTTCGGCAATCGCGACCTTGGCATAGTGCCAGTAGGAGTCCATCGCCGTCGGAGTGAACGCGACCAGTTCAGCGAGGTCGCCCTCGGAGGTCGCTTGGGGGGAGAAAACCCGTGAGGCCTGCTCTCGCGCGAGGGAGAACATGCGGACGGCTTCCTGTCGATCGGACGGCAGTCCTCGTTCGATGTACGAGAGCAGTTCTTGGTGAGCGGCCGCGAACTGAGACTGCAAGCTTGCCAGGTCCGTCAGCCGCCGTTGCCGCTTGCGGCTCGGGGGAAGCTGGCTTTCCAGTTCCACGGTGGAGGAGATTGCCGCCGTGATCGCGTTGCAGATCGGTAGCAAATCGACATCGAAGATCAGGCGCGCCGGCTCGTTTCCCGGTTCGTGCACCATATCCTCGATCCACCACTGCAGCTCTTGCAGATCCTCCATCCGGGATTGAATCTGGGCGAGTCGCTCGCGATTGAGGGGGTTGGTCCAAGTCGGGCTCAACGTTTCCATCCGCCGTATCGCGGGGAGAATCTCGGTGTTCCACGCCTCATGTCGTTCGAACCGATGAGTCGGGTCGGCGACAATCATCCAAGCTCGTAGCGCCGCCAGGGAGCGGTTGAGTCCCGCCAGCGCCCGTGTCGAAAGCTGGGCGGTCGGGGCGCGGTTCGTCGCGACCACCACCGCGTAGTCCCGAAGCCCGTTCATCACCGGCAGCAGCACCACCAGTGACGCCAACCCGATCGACGCCACGAGCAGATGCGAGCGTATCAGCCGGCCTCGAATTGTGGTCCGAGTTCGGGTCCCGTCGCCGGTTCGACGAGCGGATTCCGACGCGAGCAGGGTCCTACTGGGAGTTGTCATGGTGGAGCCATTGGGGGTGTTGTTGAACGAGTTTCTCGAGCTCGACCAGTTGTTTTTCCAGCAGTCCCACCCGCTGGAAGACATGCGAGGGAAGTTTCTGACCCGGATAGACGACGCGCCTCGGCGGATGTGAATCAGGCAACCGTCGATGGAGATCAGCCAATTCCGCCACCAGAATCGAAGCGATGTCGTAGACGTCACTCGGCGTCGCCCGGTCGATCGCCTCCTCGTCGACGTCGAGCGTCATCGTTTGCACCCCGGAGGCCTCGGAAATGATTCGGATTCGACCAAAGCACTCGATCAACCGTCGATAGACATTGGCCGGTCGCTTTCTGCTCTCGAATTCGGGGGGAGCGAGAACACGCTGGGCACCGGGGAACTCCGCCAACAAGCGGGCGGCGTAGCTGATGCCTGTCGTCACGTTCTCGTAGACGTCGTTCGGTGAGAACCGCCGGTCCAAGAGCAAATTGAGCTGTCGGTTCGCCTGGACGATTTCCTGGCTAAGTTGGTCGTAGTCCGCGGCGGTCCTGGGCGCGGATGGGGGAAGGGTCGCGTCGGGATCGATTCGCTGGAGGACCCGGTCGACTCGCCGCTGGGCTTGGTCAATTACCTCGAGGACATCGGCCGCGGTGATCTCCCCTTCGGGAGTGTCGAGTTCGGCGCCGTGTTCATGGGTTCGTTCGGCGCTTAGGCGATCGGCCTTACGGAAGAGCGTTCGGGCGAGGAAGTAGACCTCGCGCGGAGCCGCTCCCCTCAAACGCAGCTTGCCCTGCGTGTTCACGGGGCGGCCCATGAGCTCTCGAAGTAGCTCGAGCGATTGGTTCAAGTGACTGACAGCGACCGCGAGATCGGCGGGAGTTGTCGCATCGACTCTCTTCCGGGCGTCGTCGGGAGCGGAGCGAGTCGCCGCCGTTTCGGCGACTGGCCCGTCCTGAGCGACCGCGAATGTGGTGAAGGAGCCCACCAAGAAAGTCAGCCCGCTCCACCAACAGCAGATTGACCGGTGATGTGATGATCCCATTGATGCCCATCGCGTAAGGTGTTTCCCGAGTCAATGATCCTCAAATCTACTGGACGAGCATGTTGTAGTGACAAGCATAGGTGGTTCAGTCGTAGTACGACGTACCTCTCTGGCGACGTCGGTTGCACAACCATAGTACTCCTACTGGAATGGGCAAGAGAACGTGTTCAATTTCGTCCATCTTTTCCGAAAGATGGAGGGCTGGAGAAGGCTGGATGCAGCATGGGGGGCGCCGAGTGACCTAATCCATTAAGGGTGGAATGGTGTCTGGCTGGGTAGGACAGGCGGCGACACCGGACCGATGCCTGGAGTCGCGACGATCTGCCGAGCGCTTGAGTCTGATTTCGCGAAGGTCACTCTTTGCGCTTGCGAAGGCTCGGGGGCGTGAGACGGATCCCGTGGACTTGGGACATGAACAGGCCGATGCCGATCAGCACGAAGCAGACGATCGGCAGCCAGTCGCCGAGCGAAACATAGAGAGACGACCGGTTATCGAGCGGAACCGTGGTCACCAGCGTTCCTTGCACGCCCTTGTTCAGCTTGGTGCCATCGGCGGCGTCGGTGCCTTCGAGGAGCTGGACAATCTGACCGTTGCCGTCGACGAGGCCCGAATAGCCAGTGTTGGAGGCCCGGACCATGGGCGTTCGGCATTCGACGCAGCGGAAGAGCCCCGCGGCGAGGTGCTGATCGGCCTCCTCCGAGGCGTGGAACCAGCCGTCGTTGGATTGGTTGACGAAGAAGTCGATCGGTTTCTCGGAGGTCTGTCGAGCGGCGAAATTGCGGGCGATGTCGGGGATCGTGTCCTCGAAACAGATGAGCGACGCGATGTTCAGGCCATCGTCGTGGATGGTCTGATAGTCCTTGGCCGGGTCGAGTCCGAACTCGAGCGTCGGCTCGTAAGGCATCAGGATCGCGAGGAAGGGAAGGGTCTCCTCGAGCGGCAGGTACTCGCCGAAGGGGACGAGGTGGAGCTTGTCGTAGTGGCCGACTTCCCCCTTCTTGGGTGCGAAGAGGACCGAAGAATTGTAGCGATACGAGGTCTTCGGCTCGTAGACGTGGCGAATGCCGCCGATGAGCAAGGGACGTCCAAGTTCGTCGGTCATCCGATCGAGTTCGCGGCGGTTGTTCATCATGCTGTAGCGAACGAGTTCGCCGTAGCTGGCTTGGGCTTGGACTTGCTTGTCGTCCGGGGGAAAGAGGTGGCCGCGACGGGCAATCCTCGACTGGTCGAGTTGGAGGTCGTCGAGGCTTTCGTCGATATCGCCGAAGGAATAGGGGTAGCTCGTCTCCGGCCAGATCACGACGTCGGCGTCGCTTTGCGATAGCGGCCGAGTCACCTCGATCGCGTGCATCAACGTCCGCTCCCAGTCAGTATCCTTGAGGCTTTGCGGGAGGTTGGTTTGAACCAGCCCGACGCGAGGGCCTTCGCGAAAGTTCGCCCGTGCGAGGCGATCGGACCCGTAAATCAGTGTCGCCACCAGGAGCAGGATGGCGTAGCTGACCTCCCAGCCGTAGCTTTGCCAACGCCTGGTCGAGGGACGAAGATAGGCCATCACCGAGGCGATGATCGCGGCATTGACCGTCGCGACGACGAAGCTGACGGCATAGACGCCACCGAGATCGGCGATCTGAATCACCGGGAGCCAGGTGTGCACCGAGTGAGCCAAGAGGAGCCATCCGAAACCGGTGAAGGCGTGCATCCGGACGTACTCCAACGCCACCCACGCGATCGGCAGTGCCAGCACGAGGGAGAATTTCGCCCCGCGATAGAGGAGCCGAGCGACGAAAAGCGAGACGGGGACATATAACGAGAGAGCGGTCGCGAGGAGCAACCATCCGAGCCACGCGGAATCGTCACAGTAGCGAAGCCACTGGACGCCGGGTAGGAAGAAGACCAGCCCGCAAAACCAGGCTCCGAGATAGACCAGCCGGCGATCGGCGTTGGCGACGATCAGCCAGCCGAAGGGAACCAGGGCGATCCAGGTCAGCACCGGCCACCAAAAGCTTCCCCAAAGAAGCACGCCCCCGAGACTGGGGATTCCCAGCAGCCAAGGCCACGACGGCGACAGGACCCGGTCGACCAAGGGCGTCGCGGTCGACGAACTCTCCGTGGATGGCCGTGGTCGACTTGGGGGAGTCGCCACCGTGCCCGATTCGCTCATCTGGTTCCTCGTCGTGTGACTTCCGTCCGCCAACGTGGGGTAGATGAGCTCCACACGGGGCGTCACGTTCCTGGTACGGTTCGATTCGAGCGTCTACGACGCGATGGGCGGGCGATTGGGGAGTCTAGGTAGACCCGCGCGAGCCCGTCGGCGACGATTGCGACGCGACCGACAAACCGAGCCGAGACGTTGGGCTAGATACTTGCCCTTTCAGCACTGTAACCACCTGCGCGAGATGCGCAAAGACCGACCTACTCTCGATCGAGTGAAAGGAAGAACCGATGAAGGCGATAGTCTACGATGGCCCGAACCAAATGCACTTGGAGGACCTTCCCGAGTCGAGCCCCCAGACGGGTGAAGTGAAGCTGCGCGTCGCCGCTTGTGGAATCTGTGGCAGCGATGTCCATGGCTACACCGGCGAGTCGGGACGACGTACGCCCGGGCAAGTCATGGGGCACGAGTTCGCGGGTGAAGTCGTTGACTGTGGCGAGGGCGTCAGCGACTGGAAGCCCGGCGATCGCGTCGCGGCCTTCAACATCATCGGGTGCGGAGCCTGTCCCTTTTGCGCGGCGGGCCAGGTCCAGTGCTGCCCCGACCGCAAAGTGCTCGGCGTCAATACGGGCAAGGTGGGGGCTTTCGCGGAATACATCTCGGTGCCTGCGGAGAACCTCGCGGTCCTCAACGACGAGATTCCCTACGCCGAGGCGCTGCTCAACGAGCCGCTCGCGGTCTCCTATCACGCCCTCGCGAACGTGCCCGAGTCGGCCAAGACCCTCGCGATCGTCGGTGGAGGGACGATTGGCCAGTCGCTCGCGATGGTCGCCAAGGTCATGGGCAAGTGGGATGTCTACCTGATGGAACCGCTCGAGGAGAAGCGAGCCCTCGCCGAGCGCCAGGGTGCGAAGGCGATTCCGTCGAACGTGGAGACGCTCCGGGCCCATCTCAAGGAGGACCATGGCTCCGACGCGGCGCTCGGGGCCGACGCGGTGATCGAGGCGGTCGGGATCGAGAAGACGGTGCTGACGGCGCTCGACGCGGCACGGCCGGGCGGAACCGTCGTGTTGCTCGGCAACCTCGCGAAGGAAGTGACGCTGCCGCTGCAACACATCTCCAGCAACGAGAAGCACTTGGTCGGAACCTACGGCTTCAACGCCCAGGACTTCCGACAAATCGTCACCTGGATCAACGAGGGGCGATTCGATCTGACGCCCATGATCACCGGGACATGCACGCTGGAAGAGACGCCGCGAGTCTTCGAGGATCTCGCCGCCGGCCGTCGCCAAGCCGTCAAGATCGTCGTCGAGCCATAGGGGGAGTGGGAGTGGCAAGAGACGGGTGAGGGAGATTTTGGCCCGGGAAGCTGGGGGTGATTCGCGAAGAGGAACCCCCTCACCCCAAACCCCTCTCCCACGGGGAGAGGGGAACAAGCGGCTGCCTCTCCCACGGGGAGAGGGGAACAAGCGGCTGCCTCTCCCACAGGGAGAGGGGAGCGCTAGAGCCTGATACTTTCGCCTCGACGTCGTCCTACTCAACTCCTTCCGTGAGCAGCGCACCTCCCTCTTCGCGAAGGGCGTCGAGCAGACCTTCGAGGTGGTCACGCTCGGTGAGGGGATTGATGAGAGTGACGCGAAGAACGGCATTCCCCTCAAGCCGCGTCGCGGTGATGTAGAAACGCGACGATTCGAGCAGCCGTCGCCGTAGGCCTTGCTGGAACCGTGAGAGCTCCTCGTCGCTCGCCGCCGCGAGTTGCTCGGGCACGTGGCGAAAGCAAACGATGTTGCCGTCGGGCTTGTGCATCAGTTGAAAGTCGGGTTTCTCCTCGAGCAATTTCGCGAGGGTCGCCCCCAACGCGAACGTCACGTCGACCAGGTCTTCGAAGAGTTCCGGCCCGTAGATCGACCAAAGCCCCCACAGAGGAAGGGCCATCGCGGATTTCGTGCACTCGAGCGTTCGGACCGCCCCGTCGTACTCCGCCATCCCGGGATTGTCGGCATCGAAGAGGTAGGGGGCGTCCTGCTGAAAGGTCTCGTAGCTGACGGCGGCGTCGCGATAGAGGACGAAGGTACACAGAGCCGGGACGAAGAGCATCTTGTGGGCATCCCACACGACCGAGTCGGCCCGATCGATGCCCTCGACGAGATGCCGGTGCCGTTGGGAGAAGAGGACACTCGCCCCGTGACAGGCGTCGACGTGAAACCAGATGCCGCGCTCCTGGGCGACGTCGGCGAGTTCCTTGAGCGGATCGAAAGCGCCAATCGGGGTCGCACATGCCGAGGCAACCAGCGCGAAGACCTCGAGTCCCGAATTGTCCGCTTCGTCGAGCACCCGGCGGACGCTATCGGCCCGGAGCCGTCGCTCGGCATCGACCGGGGCCTTGAGGACCTGGGAGGTTCCGATCCCCATCACGCCGGCGGCGCGAGCGACGGAGTAGTGGCTGTCGCCACTGGTGATGATCGCCGGGCGTGTCGGTCCCGCCGAGTCGACGCCGTTGGTCCAAGACTCCTTGTCGTGGCGATGGCGCGCGGTGAGGAGGGCGCTTAAGTTGGCGAGTGAGCCGCCGTGCGTGCAGATGCCCGCGAAGCCACCCCGGTTCCATCCGACCAATTCGCCGAGCTTCTCGATCATCACCCGTTCGACCGCGGTGGTGAAGGGGCCCATCTCGTAGACCGCCATCGCTTGATTGGTCAGCGATCCGATCGCGGCGAAGAGCCCCGTGACCGGAACGGGGGGTGGAACCTGATGACCCATGTAGTGAGGGGAGTGGATCCGGTGCCCGTGATCCAGGATCGTCTCGGCGAGGCGGTGGAAGGAGGTCGCGGTATCGTCGGGTTCGACGATGGGGGGCGGCTCGCGATCGATCCAGGAGCGCGCGACGTCGATAAGTGCCTCCGGTTCCGCCCAGGGCAGGGCGGGTGCGGGCCGGGGCCGCATGAGACGAAGATAGCGCGCCGATCGCTGGGCGAAGACGGTCGCGGCCTGTTCGAAAGCGTCGGGATCGTAGGCCCGCTCAAGGCGTTTCTTCGCTTCGGTGAGGCTGTCCGTTGCCATCGCGATCGACTCCTTGAGGTTCCGTCGGGCCCCCGCGCCAAGGAAGTTTTCCTCGGCGCCGTTTCATGAAGTACACTAGAGCAACCGTATGACGTATAAGGACTTGCGTAGACCGGTACGTTCCCCTCGGTGCTTTTCAGTCAGGGTGTATTGGGTCAATCGGTGAAAGCCGCGCAAGCCATGCGGACGAGGTCATCATGGATCAATTTGTCAGGACAGTTTTCGGCTATTTGAACGGCCCGATGGGGATCGTTTTTCTGGGAGTGATGCTCGTCGTTTCCGTGATTCTGGTACGGGGCGACAAGGTCTACCGTTGATCTCGATGCCACTTCCCAAGCGGTGATCGACCGCGACTCGGCTCGGTGAGTCGAGCGAGCCCGCTAACTTCCCCACTTCGGATCGGATTCCCGACGCCGATTCTCCTCAATCCGCGATGGAATAGCGAACGATGCAGTAGAGAGCGTCGAACGCGTCGCGAAGTCCGATCTTCTTGCCCTCGGAGTAGTCGCGTCCGTGGTAGGAGATCGGCATTTCGTAGACCCGGCAGCGGCGCCGGGCGATCTTCGCGGTCAGTTCCGGTTCGACGCCGAAACGGTTCTGGCGGATCTTGATGTCGTCGAGCACGCCCCGGCGGAAGACCTTGTAGCAGGTCTCCATGTCGGTCAGGTTCAAGTTGGTGAAGATGTTCGACAACAGCGTCAGGATGCCGTTGGCGACCCGGTGCCAGAAGAGATGGATGCGCGTGACGTCGCCGATGAACCGCGATCCGTAGACTACGTCGGCCCGACCATCGACGATCGGCTGAATCAGTCGCGGATACTCGTTGGGATCGTACTCCAGATCGGCGTCCTGAACGATCACCACGTCGCCGCTGGCCATGCCGAACGCCGTTCGCAAGCCCGCTCCCTTACCCTGGTTCTTGGAGTGGAAAGCGAGCTTGATGTCGGGTTGTCCTTCCATCTCCTTGAGAATGTCGGTCGTCCCGTCGGTGCTGCAATCATCGACGAGGATGATTTCCTTGGGAATCGGTACCGCGCGGACCCGGCGGATGATCTCGTGAATCGTGTGCCGCTCGTTGAAGACCGGCATCGCGACCGAGAGCAGAAAGTCGGCCGGCAGGGGGTAGACGCCGAGTTGTCGCAGCGCCGCTTCCCCGAGAACCCTCTTGAGTTGGTGGTAGTGAGGTTCATCCTCCACCGACATCCCGGTCGCCCATCGGTGCGTCACGGACTCGGAGGGTTTCTGGGGTTGGTCGTCGGTTGGGGCTTCCGTTGCCTGTTCGTCGCTCACCGTATCCCTTTGGCCATGGGTGAAGAGGACGGCTCGCTCGTCCGCCCGTGATGTTCCGTTGGAATCACTCGCCGAGACTTGTCTTGTGTACGCCTCGCGTCCCGGCACGACACGGGTCGCTCGCGGGGACGGTTTTCGGCCCCGTGGAGTGTAAGCGAACGCCGAGAATACCGCCAGCGCGGCTTGGACGCGAGACGAACTTGGCTCACCGGTTCACCAGCGCCGAGCGGAGCCGCTGGAGGTCCTCGGCGTTGGTGTAGAAGTGGGGGCTCGCGCGAAGCCGCCCCGCCCGCGTCGAGATGATCACGTCCTGGCGGCGACAGCGTTTGACCACCGCACGCGCATCCTCGTCCGGCCACTGAAAGCAGACGATTCCCGACCATTCCCCCTCGCGGCGCGAGCTGACGATGGTCGCCCCCTCGGCTTCCAGCATCGTCACGAGATCATCGGTGTTGCGTTTGACGAGACTGTTGATCGTCTCGATGCCGACCTCTTCAAAGAGCGTCAAACTCGCTCCCAGCGCGACGGTTCCGCCGACGTTCAACGTTCCGTTCTCGAACCGAGCGGCGTCGTCGCGTAGCCGGAAGTCGATCGTCGAGTAGTTCAGGAAGTCGACGACGCTCTTCCAGCCGATGCTCACGGGGCGGATCTTGGGGATGTTGTCCTTGGCGATCGCGAAGATCGCGGCCCCCTCGGGCGAGACCAGCCACTTGTGACCGTCGGCGGTCAGGTAGTCGATCCCCAACTCGCGCATATCGATGTCGAAGACGCCGAGCCCCTGGATCGCGTCGACACAGAAATCGATCCCCCGATCGCGGCAAAGACGGCCCAGGGCCGCCAAATCGCTGCGAAAACCGGTCGCGAATTGGATGAAACTGATCGAAAGGAGCCGGGTTCGCTCGTCGATCGCCGCCTCGATCTCTTCGAAGGGGATTCGTGCATCGCGCTCGGGAACGGTCTTCACCGCGACGCCTCGGGATTGCAAGTGCATCCACGGATAGACGTTGGCAGGGTATTCGCCCTGGGCGATGACGACGTTGTCGCCTTTCTTCCACGGGAAGCCCTCGGCGACGAAGCCGATGCCCTCGGACGTGTTCTTGAGGATCGCGATCTCTTCTTTCTCGGCGTGGAGCAATCGGGCGGCGCGGGCCCGCATCTCTTCAATCTCGACCCACCAGTCGCCCTCGTGAAGATCGCCATGCTCGGCCATGTCGTTGGCCCAAGCGTGGACCCGCTCAAGAGCACGCTTGGACAGCGGAGCGACGGCGGCGTGGTTGAAATAAGCCATTTTCTTCGTCACGGGGAACTCGTCGCGGTAGTGGTCGCTCATCGGTTGCTCTCCGAAGGTGGTGATGTTACCGGTTCCCTCACGCACGATGTTGAGGAACGCGAGCTAGCCCCGATAGAGTTCGTGGGCCCGGATGTAGGAGTCGACCGGGGCGGGGACGAGGTAGCGAATCGAGCGGCCGGCGGCGCAGCGCTCGCGAATCTCCGTCGAGGAGATCCCGATCGCTGGCATTTCGATGAGGTTGCTCGCTGTCCAATCGAGCTGATCGGGGCTGAAGAGGCCCTCGAGCGAGCTGAAATCGATCCGCGTCGTGTCGGGACGCCGAGCCGCGGCAATTCGGGCAAGCCGAACGATCTGCTCGGGACGATGCCACGTCGGGAGGTTCATCACCATGTCGGCTCCCAGAATCAGCACCAACTCGTGCTTGGGAAAATCCTCAGTGAGCGCTTCGAGCGTGTCGGCGGTGTAGCTCGGACCGCCTCGTTTCATCTCTATGTCCGAGACTTCGAAGTTCGGATTGCCAGCCACGGCGAGTTGCACCAGTTCGAGCCGCTGATCGGCCGCTGAGAGATGCTCATCCTGCTTGTGAGGCGGAATCGACGCGGGCACGAAGAGAAGCCGATCGAGGGACAACGACTCGACGGCGCGTTCGCCCAGAATCAAATGCCCGAGGTGGATGGGATCGAAAGAACCGCCGAGTATCCCCAAACGCTGCCGCAATGCTCGAACTCCCTCGAAGAGGCTTCATCTCAACCGTCAATCGCCGGCTCGTTCCCAGTGGTCGCCGCTGGGGAGCCGAATGTTTGGCTCATTATCGTCGCTCGAGGCGGAATGTCCGCGAGAGCTTGCTTTTGTAGAGCGAGAAGGGGAGTCAACGGTTCGGAACCGTCGGCGAGGGGGGAATGATCAACGAACCACCACTTCCGCGTCAAGACCTGATGTTCGGGTGCCACTGGCTGCTTTACAGCCAGTGAGAACGAGTTACGTCACTGGCAACCCGACGTTTGACAGTGCCCTACGCTTGGCCAACCTTCTGACGAAAGCGGGCTTCGAGTCGTCCGATGACCGGCTCGGGAACGAATCCGCGAAGATCGCCGCCGAGAGCCGCGATTTGGCGAATGAGCGTGCTGGAGAGGTGGCCGTATTCCTTGTCGGCCATGAGGAAGACGGTCTCGATTTCCTCGTCGAGGGTGCTGTTGGTGAGGGTCATGGTGAACTCGTACTCGATGTCCGAAAGGGCGCGGATGCCTCTTAGGAGGACGCGAGCACCTTCCTCGCGGACGAAGCGGACGGCCAAGCCGCTGAAGCCGCGCACGTCGACATTGGGAAGCTCCTCGACGAGCTCCTCGATCATCGTGACGCGTTCCTCTTGGGAGAAGACGCTCCGTTTCTCGGGATTTTCGCCAACGCCGATGACCAAACGGTCGAAAAGACGGGAAGCCCGCCGAACAATGTTCTGGTGGCCCAAGTGGTATGGGTCGAACGATCCAGTATAGACGGCAATCCGTGCCCCACGATTCATCGGATCATCCCTCCCAAGGCCCCCCGAACTCCCCGCTCGACGCAGTCGCGATTGTAACGCTGTCGGGTCGGCATGGCAACGAAGGATCATTGTCGGGAGGAAACCCCAATTCCCTGTCGTTCAGGGATTTGCGCCGGAAACGACTTTGGCGGAGATAGAGGCGGTTTCACCGCGGGTGAGCGGGGCGCTTTGCGTTGACGAACGGGCTTTGATCGGATACGCTTTTGATAGCGGAACAGCTCCCACCGATTGAACGATCGACCGCCAACCCGATGTGCTATCGTGAGGCCGGGGATGACATCCTTCGGCTCCCTCCGAAAGACGATCCAGGATTCATCGACCATGTTCCGAACGATCCCGCACCATCCTACCCTTTTGCTCGCCTTTGGCGTGGCGCTGCTCGCCATGGCCGCTGGCGCTGCCGCCGCCAAGGATTCCCGCGAAGACTTCTTCGAGAAGCACGTTCGACCGGTGCTGCTCAATCACTGCATCGACTGCCACGGACCCGATACCCAAGAGTCCGACATCCGCCTCGATGCGCGGAAGTTCCTCATCCAGGACTCCGAGGCGAAGTCGCTCGTGGTCCCGGGCAAGCCCGAGAAGAGCAAGCTGATGGACGTCGTGGCCCATACGGGCAATATCACGATGCCTCCGGAGGAAAAACTCGGCGAGACCGAGATCGCCGCGATTTCGACCTGGATCAAGGACGGCGCGGTTTGGCCCGCGAGGGAGGAAGTCGCGGGCGCCAAGACCATGGGCGAGCGTCTGGGCGATGCTCGCTCGGATCATTGGGCCTTTCAGCCCGTTGTCCGCCCGAAACTACCCAAGGTCAGTAACCCTTCGTGGATCAAGACGCCGGTCGACGCTTTCATCTTGAGCAAGCTCGACGAGCAAAAGATCACCCCCTCGGCGCCGGCCGATCGGCGAACCCTGCTGCGGCGGGTGACCCTCGGATTGACTGGGCTGCCCCCGACGAAGGAGCAATCCGACGCGTTCGTCGCGGACGCCTCGCCGGATGCCTACGAAAAGGTGATTGAGCGGCTGCTCGCGTCGCCCCACTACGGCGAGCGTTGGGGACGCTACTGGCTCGACGTTGCCCGCTACGCCGACACGATGGGCTACCAGGCCGGCGGGAAGAACACGACCTTTCCCCACGCCTACACCTATCGCGACTACGTCATCGACTCGCTCAACAACGATCTGCCCTACGATCAGTTCCTCATCGAACAGCTGGCGGCCGACATGTTGCCCGAGCGCGAGGACAAGAGCCATCTGGCCGCGCTTGGATTCTTGACCGTCGGCAATCGCTTCCTCAACAACCAACGCGAGATCGTCAACGATCAGATCGACTTGGTCGGTCGGGGGATGCTTGGGCTGACGGTGGCGTGTGCCCGATGCCACGACCACAAGTACGACGCGATTCCGACCGAGGACTACTACTCGCTTTACGGCGTCTTCGCGAGCGTGACCGAACCAAAGGAATTGCCCGTCATCGGCCAACCGAAGCGGGAAGAGGATTATCAGGAATACCTCAAGGAGCGGGCGAAGCGGCAACAGGTCGTGACCGACTACGTCGACAAGAACTTCGCCGAGATCGCCGAGGATCTGCGCAATCAAGTCGGCGACTACTTGCTCATTGAGCGGACGAGCCGCCGCAACGGGCCCTACGCGGGCAAAAAGCTTCTGCTGACGCTCAAGAAGGAACAGGTTCGCCGCACCGCGGAGCGGCTCTGGAAGAGCTACCTCGATCGAAGGGAGGTTCGCGACAACTCGCTCTTCGGTATCTGGCGCGAATTGTCGGCGGTGCCGCCGGAAGAGTTCGAGCAGAAGGCGCAGCAAATCATCCAGCGCCGTGTCAAGCAGAAGAAACCGATCAATCCTCTTCTGAGGGAATGGCTCGTCGAGGCGAAGCCAGCGTCGATCGTCGATGTGGCTCGCATCTACCACAACCTCTTCGCGATGGTTCGCAAGGAGGCGCTGAGCCAGTCCGATGCGAACAAGCCCCTCGCCAACGCCGACGCGGAAGAATTCCGGCGTGTCCTGTACGGCGCCGCCTCCCTGTTGACCCTTTCGCCGGAAGATCGACGAAACAACTTGGATCGCAAACACCGCACGCGGCTACTGCAACTCGAGGGGAAAGTGAAAGCCCTCGACAACGAGTCCGAAGGCGCTCCGCCGCGAGCGATGGTCGTGTTGGAGAAGACCAATCCCGTCAATCCCTACGTCTTCGTGCGAGGCAATCCGGGCCGGCGTGGGCCAGCGGTCCCGCGGCGCTTTCTCCAGGTGCTCGAACCGTCGGAACGCTCCTTCCAGAACGGAAGTGGTCGGCTCGAACTCGCCGAGGCGATCGCGAGTTCCGAGAATCCGCTGACGGCGCGGGTACTGGTCAATCGGATCTGGATGCAGCACTTCGGCAAAGCGATCGTGCGGACCCCCGACGATTTCGGGATTCGCGGCGACGAGCCGACGCACCCGGAACTACTCGACTACCTCGCATCGAGTTTCATGGACCAGGGCTGGTCGCTCAAGAACCTCCACCGGACGATCGTGCTCTCAAACGCCTACCGTCAGAGCAGCGACGTCCGTCCTGATGTCGCGAAGCGCGATCCCCAGAACGTCTACTGCTGGCGGATGAACCCCCAACGGCTCGACTTCGAGCCCCTGCGCGATTCGATGCTCGCGGTTAGTGGTGGCTTGGAGCGGGAAGTGGGAGGGCGCTCGGTCGGTTCGGTGCAGAGTCCGCAAGAGCGGCGCCGCACGATGTACAGCTTCGTCGACCGCCTCTTCTACCCGACGATCCTGCGGACCTTCGACGTCTCGGCTCCCGATCAGTCGATCGTGAAACGTCACCAAACGACGGTGCCGCAACAGGCGCTCTTTCTCATGAACTCGCCTTTCGTCATCGAGCAGGCCTCGCGAATGACGCGTCACCCGAGGATGCGAAGCGCCGAGGGCGACCAGGCAAAGGTGCAAGTTCTCTTCGGCCTCGCGTATGCTCGCGACGCCAGCCCCGAGGAAATCGCGTCGGCACTCTCCTATTTGAAGACCGTCAAGCACGGAGACCCGTGGAATCAGCTCGCTCAAGCCCTGCTGATCTCCAACGAGTTCTCCTTCGTCGATTAAGAGGGAACGATCCCATGGCACACACGACTCGTCGTCAAATGCTCGCTCAGTCCGGGATGGGACTCGCTTCGCTGGCGTTCGCCTCGATGTTCTCCGAGGACGAGGCGCGGGCGGCGGCGTTGTCGGTCACCGCTCCCAAGGAGCCGCAATTCCCGGCCAAGGCCAAGCACGTCATTCACCTCTTCATGAATGGCGGACCGTCGCACCTCGATACCTTCGATCGCAAAGTGGCCCTTGAGAAGTACGCGGGCAAGGAGCTTCCCGTCCATCTTCGGACCGAGCGGAAGACCGGCGGAGCCTTTCCCTCGCCCTTCAAGTTCACGCGTCACGGCGAGAGCGGCTTGGAGATCAGCGAACTATTCCCCAACGTCGCGAAGTCGGCCGACGAACTCTGCGTCATCCGCTCGATGCGGGCCGACGTGCCGAACCACGAACCGTCGTTGATGCTGATGAACTGCGGCGACGCCCGCTTGGCTCGTCCGAGCGTCGGGTCGTGGATCAACTACGGTCTTGGGACCGAGAACCAGAATCTCCCGGGATTCATCGTCCTTTGCCCGAACGGCTACCCGATCAAGGGCCCGTCGAACTGGCAGTCGGCGTTTCTGCCGGGGACGTATCAGGGCACACACATCGACTGCAAGCACAGCAAGGTCGATAAGCTGGTCGAGAACATTCGCAATCCGGGCCTCGGCCTCGAGGATCAGCGGCACCAACTCGATTTCCTCTCGAACCTCAACCAGCGCCATCGCGAGCAGCGTCCCGGCGAGGAGATGCTCGACGCGCGGATTCAGTCGTTCGAACTCGCCTACCGCATGCAGACCGAGGCCAGCGACGCGTTCGACGTCAACCTCGAGTCCGACAAGGTCCGGGCGATGTACGGTGACACCCTTCACGGTCGCCAAATGCTGATGGCCCGCCGGCTCGTCGAACGGGGTGTGCGCTACGTTCAGTGCTGGCACGGGGCGGGGCAACCATGGGACAGTCACGACGAGATCGAGAAGAACCATCGTCGACTGGCGGGGCAATGCGATCAAGCGATCGGCGCGTTGCTCACCGACCTCAAGCAGCGTGGCTTGCTTGACGAAACGCTCGTCGTCTGGGGAGGGGAGTTTGGCCGGACGCCGACCGTCGAGCTACCGATGCCGGGCGCCAACGCAGGCAAGATCAACGGACGCGACCACAACCATCACGGCTTCACGATGTGGATGGCCGGCGGTGGCGTGAAGGGGGGCCACGTTCACGGCGCGACCGACGAGTTCGGCTTCCAGGCCGTCGAGAAGCCGGTCCACATTCACGACTTGCACGCGACGATTCTTCATCTGCTCGGCTTCGATCACGAGAAGCTGACCTACCGCTTCGCGGGCCGCGATTTCCGCCTCACCGACGTCCACGGCCACGTCGTGCACGACGTCATCGCGTGAGTTGGTTGGCGAATACGCGTGTGCTCACGCTCTCCGGTTCGCCAGAGCGCTGACGTCCAACCAGAGGGCGGTCGAGACATCGATCGGTCCCGTTCGGGTGACGGTTTCCAGGGCCGCGTCGAACGTCATGCCGGGCAGTCGTGCCATGGCCGCCGCGGCGATCGCCGGGGAACGGCTCATCCCACCGCTACACGCCACGAGTGTCGGAACGTTCGCGTCGACAAAGGACGCGGCCGAGTCGATCGCGGCTTTGAGCAAGTAGGCCGGATTCCCGGTCCCATCGACGATCGGGAATCGGCAATAGACCATGTCGCGCGGGTAGGCGATCGGAAGTTCTTCGCACGCCAAGTCGATGACGACCGCGATCCCTTCTGACAGCACCACGCGAATATCCTGCGCGTCCTCGGTGTTGGCGATCCAGAGTAGGCCGGACAAGACTTCTTTCATGGGGCGACTCAGTGTCTCTCGTGCGTGATCGTCCGATCCACGATTCACCGTGCATCGCTGTTGGGAACATCGCGGTTCCATTCGAGACGGGGGTACCGAGGGGGCTACGATCCTACCATCGATGGGGCTACGGAACCAACTCATCCTGTGGAGCGACCACCGATGGTTCTCGTTCGGCGGAGGCGCCGGGTTGGGTCACCTCAAGCGAGCCCCGTGGACATTCGAGTCCCGCCGGGGCCCGGTCGCGCACGTCGGCATCGGCAAAAAGTGAAGAAAGCCCCGGAGAGCGAATCGGAACGAGACGCTTGCCGGGGCTCCTGTCGTTTGTTGTCGTTCGCCGATGGGGCGTTTATAGCCCGAGGGCGACGATCTTACCGGGTAGGTCGAGTTCACCTCCGGTGAAGAACCAGGTCAACGAATCGCCAGCGCCCACGAAGACGCGACCGTTGGCGATGGCCGGACCGCTCTGGGAGGGAATTCCCAGAGCGACTTGGCTGACAATCGAGCCGGTGGCTCCATCAACGACGAGCAGCGTGCCGTCCTGAGATTGGAGGTAGACAAGACCGTTGGCGACTGTCGTGCCGGCGTAGTTTTGCGCCTCGGTGTCGAGTCTCCAGCGAACCGCCGAGCCGTCTCCTTCGATCGCCACCAGGTAACCTTGCGTCCCATCGTGGACAATGGGATCGGTGACGGACGTACGAGCGACATCCAATCCATTGGCGAAATAGAGGTCGAGTTGTTCGTCGTAGGACGAATCGCTGAAGAGAGAGCCGTCGGCCGATTCGGCCGGCTCGATCAAGAGTCCCGGTTCGGTGTTGACGGGGCTCGTGGGTAGGGGCTCGATAGGATTGAGGATCTCTCCCGTCTCGGCATCGAGCACGTAGAAGATGCCGCTCTTCTCGCCGGCGGCCACGACCTTTCGTGGGACGCCGTTGATCGTGGTGGTGACGACCGCCGGTGAGTCGCCGTAGCCGAAGTCGGGATGGTCGACCGGATGGAAGGGATCGGTGATGACCCAGGCGTCGTTTCGCGTCGTTTGTGTTCGCCAACGAACCTCGGTCGTCGTCAAATCGACGGCGATGAAGGCATCGCTCCACGCTCGGATTTCGTTCCCGTCGCCGTCGGTCGTCTCGAAGGGGCCGGTGTAGTTGTTGGCCGAGGTCGCGAAGACGGTGTTCGTGCTCGAGTCGTACGCCGGGGAACTCCAGATACTCGCTCCGCTCGACCCCAGGGCCTTCAGTTCCGGCGCGATCGTATCCAGGAGCACCGTGAACTCACCGGTTCTCGGATCGATCCGAAGAAGTCGCCCGCTGTGATTGAGCTCGCCGCCTGGATTGCCCGATTGATTCGACGAGACGGGAACGACGACGTAGTCCGCCGCCTGAATGGGGGAGCCCCAGATCGCGGAGGCGAATTCGCCGAATTCGGTCGCGGTGTCGATGGCCCAGAGCCGATCTCCGGTTTCCCCATCGAGTCCGTAGATGAAGCCCGCTTGATCGCCGAGGACGAGGACCCCTTCTCGCGTCATCAACATGCTCGCGGTGACCGGGCCGTTGGCGGTAGCATGCCAAATGGCCTGTCCGGTGCTCTGCGACAGGGCGTGGACTTCGCCCCCCATGTCGCCCGCGTAGACGACGCCGCCCACGACGATTGGCGTCGCGGCAACCGGAGCGTTGGTGTCGAATTCCCAATGGATCTTGAGCCCGTCGATCGACTCGCGACCGAGCGTCGTCTCTTCGATGGCGCGGTCGCCGTTGGATGACTGGAGATACTGCGTCCATTCGCCCGGTTCGATCACGGACGCTTCACCAAGAAGGGCGCGGGGAATCGGAATGGGTGCCGTCTCTTCCCAAGTCTTATCCGCCTCGTCCGAGGCAACGATGGCGCCGATCACTCCCTCGTAGCTGATGTTGCCGGCGGTCAGTTGCGCGAGCCAACCCCCTTCGGTCTGAGGATCAATCCGCCGGTTGAGCAACGCCTCGTACGCGGCCGAGAGACGCTTGGCGAAGGATTCCTCCGCGCCGTGGATGCCACGCGCGACTTGCTCCGTGGTCATCTCACCGCTGGCCAGTGCGTTGGCCCAACCGTCGACCTCACCCGATCCAGGTTCGCGGAACAGCACCTTTTGATAGGCTTTGGCGACAAAGCGTTCGGGATCGCGGTCGACACCGTCGAGGAACTCGTTGGAGGACAAAATGGCGACATTGACGTCTTCGGTGTCCATCTCGCGATTCAACAGGGACTGAACCCAGGGAGTCAACTCGTCGCTCGACGACGGAAGTCGACCGAGTAAGTGCTCGTAGCGACCCGCCATGTAGGTTCTTGCACTCGCATCGGAATAGAGAACTTGGCTGGCAAGCGCCTCACGACTCATGGCGCCCGACTCGACTTGGGCGATGAGAGGGGCGGTCTCGGAACTCGACGGGGGAGAGGGCAGTTCCTGGAGCGCCAGGTAGAGGCCGTTGACGAATGCTCCCGCGTCCGGAACGGCGCGTTCTTCGAGGGGCTCGATGCTGATGGATCGGTTCTCTCGACACATGGTTCCGCCTTTCGTTTGCGATCGGAGAATGACGAAGATCGGCGGTAGATTAAGCGGTGAAGAGAGGGAGTCAACGAATGTGGAGCCAACTACCCACAAGCTTCACGAGGACTTCCATTCGCATGGAGATTCTTAACGAAGTATTCATCTCGGCGCGTATGGGAAGACGATGTTCGCGAGGTGTGGAAGCTGACACAGAGATTGAGGTGCGTCGCACGTGCGCCGGGTTCGTCGCTCAGTAAGAAGTCGAAATCGAGCCTATGGAATAAGCTCGTCCTGAGGGGCCACACTACCTTCCGACGGCTCCTGCCGCTTCCCCTTGAGGACTTCGAGCGAGAGGATCTCGAGCTTGGTGTTGTGCAGCCGGAGCCGCACCTGTCCACGGCGGTAGGCGCCGTCCTCCCACGAGACGATCGTCTTGCCATCGACGATGACGGCCAACGCGTCGCCGCGGCGACGGAAGGTGATCGTGTACTCCTGGCCCGGGTTGATTTCGAGCGGTCCGCGCTCCTGGACGGGGAACTCGCGAGGGCCGAAGAACTTCTTGATGTAGGCTTTGTTCGGGTTCTTCCCCACGGCATGCCCCGTGGAGAGCCAATAGCCGGTGCTCGTTTCCGGATCGAAGCAGAGATAGCACCCTAGGTACCGCCCCCGCTCGAAGACCACCCGCATCGTCACGTCGACATCGCCGTTGACCTCCTCGTCGTAGACGAGATAGCTGTTGGCTCGCGGGTGCTTGTGGGGCCAGCCCTCGGTCTCGCCGATGATGAGATCGCCATCGGGTCGCCAGCTCTTGTAGGTGCCGCTGGGGAACTTGGGCTCGGTCCAGCGGCCCTTCCACTCGGCGATCTCGTAGCGTGGCGGCTGAACGAAGAAGCCCCAGCCGAGGACGATGAGGCAAAGCAGAAGTCCCGGCACCAGGAAGATCAGGAGCCGACGAAATCCTTTTCCCTGCATGAAGCGATCACTCCGAACGAAGGGCGGGAAGGATGGGCGTCCGCACTGCCACCGCGACCGCCGCGATCCCACTGACCAGGCCGACCGCGAAGACGGCCAGGAGGGTCAACGCGAGACTCGGGATGGGCGAATGGCCGCGCACTTGCAGCACTGTCGGTGCGACCGCGACTCCCGCCGAGATCGCCCCGCTGAGCAGTCCCGCTCCCAAGAGGTAGACGTTCTCGGCCATCACCATCCAGCCGATCGCCGACGGTTGAAAGCCGACCGCCCGCAAAAGCGCCAATTCGCGTTGCCGCTCGATGACGTTACGCACCAACACGACCCCAAGCCCAATCGTTCCGAGTAGCAGTCCGAAACCTCCGAGCGTCTGGAACGCGGCCATGTAAGTGTGTTCGACCGCCGCGAAGTCAGCGAGCCGCTGGGCGCTGGTTTGGGCGACGAAGCCGTAGTCACTCAGGTCCTTCTCGAGCAGTTCGCCGAGCTTCTCGACCACACCGGGAGGCGTCTCGAAGAGGAAGAAGGACTTGCCCCCGACCGAGGGGAAATGGCTACGCATGTCGGCCATGCCGATGACCAGTTCGCCCTGGAAGATGCTCTTGGAGAGCGAACCGACGATGCGGAGCTTGACGGGCTCGCCCGAGGCGTTTTGGACGGTCAGGGTGTCGTTGAGGCCGAGTTTGAGGATCCACTGAAGTGTGTTGGCGTCCCCGATCGCCGGGACCGACCCGTCGTCGAACCGGCGCATCAGGAGAAGCCAGGGGCTCTCTTTCTCTTCGGGAGTCTCGGCGATGCTGCCCGCGAAGACGAAACCGCCCCGCCCGAGAAAGGTCGCGTCGGCGCCCAAGAGCGTCGGGTTTCGCGGCTGGTAGACGTTGAGGCAGCTGGCGTCCTCGCCCGAGCGAACCGCGAACGAGGCGAGCTTTGACTCTTCGAGGATCGTCTCGGCGTCGTCGGAGATGTTCAGGTCGAAGCGGCTGTCGGGATCGGCGAGCGATCGGTAGAGCGGCACCGATGTCTGGCCGACGAGCTGGAAGCCACCGCTGCCGCTCGACTTTTGGCTGGTGTCGACCGAGCCACCCACCCGCATCGCTCCCACGGCGACGATGGTGAAAGTCGCCAATGCGATCAGCGTCGCGGTGAGGATGGAGCGGAAGGGATGCCGACCGGTATTTCGGATGCCGAGTCGCATGTAGGCGAGGGGGCCATGGCCCCGGAAGCCGCGAGCGCTTCCCTCGCCGAGAGTGGCCGAGAAGAGTCCCAGCAACCCAACGAGGAGTAGCCCGCCCGCCCCGAAGAAGGCTCCGACGTTTTCCGACGGCGAGAGAAACGCGACCGCGACCCCGCCGAGGAGTCCCACGATCGCGAGTCCCCAACTGATCAGGGAGCGTCGTTGACGGACCTTGCTTGGCAGGAGGATGCCGCGTTGCAGCAGTTGCGGAATCTCTTGCCGGGTCGCTTTGCGGACGCCGCCCCACATCGCGAAGAGGGCGATCAGCACCGAGACCACGGCGCCGATCACGAAACTGAGCGGCGACGCGTGAAATTCGATGAAACGCGTACTGACGGCGTCCTGCCACCAGCTTCCCAGCGCGGCGATCATTCCTTGGGCGTACAGGACCGCGCCGTAGAGCCCAAGGGCGGTGCCGACCAGAGCGACGATCAGGCCCTCGGCCAGGAGGAGTCGCGAAACCGACTTGGGCGGAAGCCCGACCGCCAGGAGCAGTCCGATCTGTTTCGTGCGCGTTTCGAGCCCCAAACGGAACAATAATCCGACCAAAAGGGCCGCGGATATGATCAAAAAGAAGCTAAACGCGAGGAAAAGTTGCCCGAAATCGGTGCTTCCGGAGCTTGCCGCGAGGTCGAGCGACTTGACCGGGATGAAGGCCATCCCCGCATCGGCCGGCTTGAGCGAACGGAGAAGCTCCTCCCCCAGCCGGGGGGCGAACTCCTCGAGACTCGCTCCTGATGGAGGCGCGACGCGGATGGTGGTGAGGTCGCCGAAGCGACTCCCCCAAAGCTTCTGGCCCTCCGCGAGCGATACAAAGGCCTTCGGGCTGGTGCGATAGTCGTCCCAGTACGCCTCATCCGCTTTGGTGACTCGGCCGAGGTCGATCGGGATGGGCGGATCCCAGTCGCCGAAGGTGTCGGCGTTGGTGATGCCGGGGTACTCGGGCGTAAAATCGCGATCGAGAGCCAGCCCCTTCATCGCGACGATGCCCGCTAGCTCGAACTCGTGAGCGGCGGGTTGAAGCGAGCCGTCGGTCGCGACGACGTCGTACTCGAGTCGAACGATATCGCCGAGCTTCGCCTTAAGGCGGTCGACGGTCCACTGATTGAGCAGGATCTTGCCCTCGGGAATGGAGGCGACGGCAGGATCGGTCAAAAGCGGCCCGAGCGGCGGGCTGGACTCGAGATCGAGGGCGACGGCGATCGAGTAGGGGACCGTCTCCTTGTCGACGGCGATCGTGGTGGCGAGATAGCTCAGCACTTCCTGGCGGGTGACCCCGAGCTTGTCGCACGCTTGACCGATCGCTTTGACGATGGGGGGACTGAGCAGGAGGCGGCGATCCTCGATCGAGAGGAGCCGAAAATCCTTCTCCTGGCGGATCCGGAGCCCGTAGTCCTCCAGAGTCAGCGATTGCCCGAGGATTGTGTCGGCGGCGGTGGCGGATTTGCGTCCGGCGGACGAGTCGGCCTTCAAGAAGAGTCCGTTGGCGCGGCCTTTCTGCCCGATGCTTCCCGCGAGCATCTCGATCGGCACGAAGAGATTGAGTGGTCGGCGTTGCGTTGCCTCAAGGGAGAAACTGCCGACCCCCTCATTCGGGATGATGCGGCCGACCAGGACCGGCATCGCTTTGACGACTTGATCGCGGTTGCCCATGTAGCCCTCCTTGGGGATGGGCGAGGCGGACTCGAGCCGGGCGATTAAGCGGTCCTCTTGCTTGGCCGACAACGCGTCGATCAGTTCGCGGTTGGCGACGACCTCCTGGGCGAGTTTCTCGGGATCGCCGCTATCGGGGAAGAGTTCCCAGAAGGCGGCGGTCGTGCCGATCAAGTTGACGCCCGCGGCGAGCTTGCCGTCGGGGGCCGTGACCGAGCCACGCACGAAGATAATCGCGGCCGAGGAGGCGAAGTCCTTGGAAAAGCCCGGGTTTTCAGCGAGTCGTTGGGGCAAGTCTCGCGGGAAGAAGCGATCGGTGACGAGGGCTTGGTCGATGCCGCCAAGACGTTCGAGCGTCATGGCCCGGAGGCTGCCACGCATCGAATCGCCGACGAGCATCGCCCCGACCAAGACGGCCGAACCGACGGCGCACCCCAACAAGATCGTGAGGTTCATCGCCCCGTGGAAGACGAGACTCTTGAGAACCAATCGAACCCAGGACATTAGGCTGGCGACCCCGCTTGGACTTCGTCAAGACGTCCCGCGTTTAGCATGAAGCGTCGCGGAAGACGCTCGGCAAGCTCGGAACTGTGCGTGACCACGATGAGGATGGCTTGATGCTGCTCGGCCAACTCCAGGAGCAAATCGGCGATCTCGCTGGCCGTCTGGGCATCGAGATTGCCGGTCGGTTCATCTCCCAGCAGCAGAGCGGGACGGTTGATCAGGGCTCGGGCGATCGCGACGCGTTGCCGTTCCCCGCCGGAAAGCTGCGATGGTCGATGCCCGAGACGATTGGCGAGCCCCACTCGGGAGAGCAAGTCCCGCGCGACCGATTCGGTCTGGGCGGACGAACCCTCGCCGGCGAGCGTGGGGATGAGGACGTTCTCCAGGACCGAGCACTGCGGCAGCAGATGATGGTCTTGGAAGACGAAGCCGACGGTCCGGTTGCGATAGCGCGCAAGTTCGGCGGCCCCCATCGAGGCCGGTTCGACGTCGTTGACCCGGATCACGCCACTAGTGGGGGTGTCGAGTCCGCCCAGCATGTTGAGCAGGGTGCTCTTTCCCGAGCCGGAGGGGCCCATGATCGCGACCGCGTCGCCTCCGCTTAGGGAGAGATCGACCTCCTCGAGAATCGAAAGCGTTCCCGTCGCCGACTGGTAGGTCTTCGAGACACGCTCGACGAGAAGTCGGGTCGTCTCCGATGGATCACCGGTGGGTTCTGCTGACACGATCGTCTCCTGCTCGCAACGGACCGTCCCGGATTGTTGGCGGGTTCGAGGGTTGGCGAATGCTTGGCGTGCCCCTAGATCCTACTCTAGAGATTCCGGGCGCCAAGTCGTTAGCGACGTCTGGCTCGGAACTTACCCGTCGTCGAACAAGGGTCGGATGAACAAACGCATCGAGGAGAAGATCGAGGGTGACGATGTCTGCAGCAGCCGGGAAAGAAGTCTACAACTTTCAAGCGGAGATCACGCGACTACTCCACTTGCTGGCCCACTCGCTCTACGAGAGCAAGGAGGTCGCGCTTCGTGAGCTGGTGTCCAATGCCTCTGACGCCTTGGACAAGATGCGTTTTGTTGCGCTCACCGACGCCAGCCAGCGCGACGGGGCGACGCTCGAAATCGAGATTCGCCGCAATGAGGAGGGGGGCGAACTGATCATCGCCGACAACGGCGTCGGCATGACCCACGACGAGATGATCGCCAATCTCGGCACGATCGCGAAGAGTGGATCGCTCGAATTCCTGAAAGGGCTTACCGGCGACGAGAAGAAGGATGTCTCGCTCATCGGTCAGTTCGGCGTCGGCTTTTACGCCTCGTTCATGATCGCCGACAAGGTCCGTGTCCGCTCGCGAAGCTATCGCGAAAAGGCGGGGCACGAGTGGGTCTCCGATGGCAGCGGTTCGTTCTCGATCGAACCGGTGGAGGCGATGGAGCGGGGCACTCAGGTCATTCTCCATCTCAAGGAGAGCGCCAAGGAACTGCTCGACGAGCACCGGCTCAAGCGGATCCTGAAGGACTACTCCGGGTTCGTCTCGCATCCGATCAAGATGGCCGATGCGCAGATCAACGACGTCAAGCCGATCTGGGTCGAGCCGCGCAGCCAGTTGACCGCCGAGCAGTACACCGGCTTCTATCAGCACCTGACGCATCGGACCAACGAAGAGCCGATGTGGCACCTTCACGTCTCCGCCGACACGCCGATCCAGTTCCACGCGCTGCTTTACTGCCCGCCGTCGTCGATCGAGCGCATGGGGCTCGGCCGCAGCGAGCACGGACTGCAACTTTGCACCAAGCGCGTCTTGGTCCAACGCGAGTGCCGCCAGCTCTTGCCCGACTATTTGCGATTCCTGCACGGGATCGTCGATTCGGAAGATCTGCCGCTGAACATCTCGCGGGAATCGCTTCAGGACAACACGGTCTTTCGCAAGATCGGCCAAGTCCTGCTGCGGAAGATCTTCGACAAGCTCGAGACGATCGCCGAGGAGCAACCGGAGGAGTTCCTCAAGTTCTGGCAGCAATTCGGCCCGCTGATGAAGGAAGGGATCGCCAGCGACTTCGAGCATCGCGACCGGATCATCAAGCTGATGCGGTTCGCCTCGTCGCGCAACGACGACCCGCGGCAGCCGACGACACTGGCCGACTACGTCGAGCGGATGCCCGAGGACCAGAAGCAGATCTACTACGCGAGTGGCTTCACGCTCGACGTCGTTCGCAACAACCCGAATCTCGAGGTCTTCAAGCAGCGCGGCCTGGAAGTGCTGTATCTGCTCGATCCGATCGACGAGTTCCTCGTCGCGACGATGATGAACTACAACGACAAGCCGTTCGTCTCGATCGATGCCGCGAACGTCGAGTTGCCCGGCGACGAGCCCAAGCCGGCCGACGAGCCGAAGGCCGACGGGGAGGAACCATCCAAGCCGGCAAAGCCCGAAGGGAACTTCGGCAAGGTGCTGACCCTCTTCGAGGAGATCCTCGGCGAGCGGGTGAAGGAAGTCCGTGAGTCGAAGCGGTTGACCGACAGCCCTTGCTGCCTGGTCAATCCCGAGGGCGGGGTGAGCTCCCATCTCGAGAAGCTGATGAAGATGGCCAATCAGGAATTCCCCTCGATGCCGCGCATCTTCGAGGTCAATCCGAAGGCGAAGCTCATCGAGCGGCTCACCTCCCTCGTCGGCAATCCGGAGAACGAGACGTTCATCAAGGAGTGCGGACGGCAGCTCTTTGACAACTGCCTGATCCTCGACGGGACGCCTCCCGATCCCCACGCGATGGTCGATCGAGTTCGGACTCTCATGGAAGAGGCGGCCGCGGGACGTTCCTCGATTATTCAGTAAGGGCGAGGACGCTCGGTTTGCTCCCCCGTTGTCCAAGGGAATTCCAATCGCTCCCCCCTTGGACAAGGGGGGACGGAAGAGGTGACCCCTTGGACAACGCTCGACTACCATGGCAACAATGAACGGTCGTGACGATTAAAGAGGTGACGAGTGGCCGCGAAACGGACGACCCGACGACCGCGAGGCGCCGGTCCCAAGATTAACTCGGTGAATGCCGATCAATGTTGGGAATCGACCTCCGGGAGGAAGAGAGTGCGTAGCGCCCTGACATTGCTTCGAGATGATCTCGATTTGCGTCAGTTACTCGCCGAGTACAAGGCACGCAAGGACCGCGACAAGAATGCCGAGTGGTTCGACCGGGTGATGGCCCTGGGCGATCTCGACCAAAGGGCCTTGAGCAAGCTGCACGGGCTGCTCCTCGCCCAAGGTTGGATCGACACCCGCATCGCCTCGGACGTCTTCGACGAGCCGGGCCGACTCGCCAACTGCTACCGGATCACTTCCGACGGCAATCGGGCCCTGACATGGGTGACCGATATCGCCGAGGACGAGCCGGAGATGGCCGAGGCGTCGGCCTGGGATTGAGGGGATCGTCCCGGAGCATTGGCTGACGGCGGCCCGCGTTGTTCATCTCAAGGGCTCATTCGGCATATTCATACACTCAAACCTCGATCCCTGAGCGAATGGGGACTTGCCGAATCAAGGGCGTCCCCCGCATGCCCACGGCGAGCGTGGGGCATGGCACCCACGAGTTCTCTTGGGCGCCCATAGAGAGTTCCTTGGCGCCAAATCGACCGACAAGGACGTTAGCTGGTCTTCTGCGCTTGGGCACGCATCTGAGCCTGCTGACCCTGCATCATCGCGTATTCGGCCTCGGGGATCATTTCCGCTCGGACGTAGGCCCGCGAGAGCGCGATGTAGGAGAACTGGTCGTCCGGCTCCAGGTCGACGATCTTCTTGGCCATCGCGATCGACTCTTCGTGTCTCCCAAGTTCGGTGAGCGCTTGGACTTGGGCGTGAAGAGGAAGCGTGTCCTTTTCGTTGAGGGCGTAGGCCTCCTGAAGCTTGGCGACCGCCTCCTCGTACTTCTTTTCGTCCTTGAGCGCGACGCCTTCCTTGTAGAGTTCATCGGCTGTCGGCATACCACGATCCTCCTGTGTCTGTTTCTTGCCCTGTCTCTTGGTGTGGGAATCCCACGTGACTTCGGCAACCTTTCTCGATTCTAGCGAGCCAGGCCGCCGGTTTCGTCGCGAAGTGGCGAACCCCTTGGCGTGAGGCCCTCTCTTAGCTGGGAAGGGGTGGTCGCGAGGAGATCCGAGATCGCCGCGCCCAGGCGACTGGAGGTGCTCGTGGCGCCATGGTACGTTGACCGACCCCGATCTGAACCCTAAGACGACTCTTCCCGCGAGCTTGTGAATCGTTGTCGAGAAGCCCGCGAAGGATCGAGGAAGGGGAAAGACATGCAACGGACGTTGGTACTCATCAAGCCCGATGGGGTCGCTCGGCGACTGGTCGGCAAGATCATCGCGCGTTTCGAGGAGAAGGGACTCTGGATCCTGGGCATGAAGCACATGGCCATGAGCCAGGAGATCGCGGATCGTCACTACGCCGAGCACAAGGAAAAGCCGTTTTTCGGTGATCTGTGCTCGTTCATGACCTCTTCGCCGCTAGTGGCGTTGGTGCTCGAGGGGCCCGAGTCGATCGCGCTGGTGCGCAAGCTCGTCGGGGCGACTAAAGTGGCCGAGGCGGCGCCGGGCACGATTCGGGGCGATTTCGCCCTGAGCACCCAGCAGAACCTGATTCACGCGTCGGACAGCCCCGAGTCGGCCGAGCGCGAAATCGCGATCTGGTTCGGCGATTCGGAACTGGCGGACTACAAGCCTTGCGACGGAGCTTGGGTCAACGAAGCGTTGGCGTGAGGGATCGAGCCACCGACATCGGCATGGGCCGATCCGGAGTTCGAAGACCTCTCGTGAGGCCCCGTCGTTGCTTCAACGGGTCGGGCACGTAGGATAGCTGTTTGGCTCCGGCCCCTCGGACCCCGCTCGATGGGGAGAACGGCTCGGTGCCTCGCTTTACGAAAGAGTGTTTTCGATGAGACATGTTCTCTCCGCATTGGTCCAGAACCAGCCGGGTGTGCTGGCTCACGTTTCCGGCATGCTGGCGTCGCGCGGCTTCAATATCGACAGCCTCGCGGTCGGCCCGACCGAGGTCGACGAATTCTCGCGCATGACCGTCGTCGTTCACGGCGACGAGTCGACGATGGTTCAAGTCCGTCGTCAGCTCGAGAAGATCGTCACCGTCGTCGAGGTCAAGGACATCAGCTCCGAGGCCTTTGTCGAGCGTGATCTGACCCTCATTCGCGTCTCCGCGTGTGCGGAGAAGCGGGGAGAGCTTCGGCAGCTCGTCGAGGTCTTTCGAGCCAAGATCGTCGATGTCGGACCGAGCTCGCTGATGATCGAGATCTCGGGTACCGAAGAGAAGATTCGGTCCTTCATCGACCTCATGAAGCCTTACGGCATCCTCGAGCTCGCGCGGACCGGCCGGATCGCGATGGTTCGTGCCGTTGAAGGCGACTGCGATTCGCCCGAACTCGAGCGGGATCGACCCGGGCACTAGTCGCGACCGCTTGGCATCGACGGGACCGGTGGTCGACGCGACGACCGTCCCGCGATCCCCAAATCAAGCACCTACAAGTCCATTACCATCAAGAGAGACAGCAACACGAGGAACCAAACGATGGCGCTGGTTATCTATTACGACAACGATGCCGACCTGGCGGATCTCAAGGGCAAGAAGGTCGCGATCATCGGCTATGGAAGCCAAGGACACGCTCAAGCGCAGAACCTGCGTGACAGCGGTGTCGATGTCGTCGTCGGACAGCGCCCCGGCTCGGCGAACTACGATCTCGCGAAGGAGCACGGTTTCTCACCCGTCTCCGCCGCCGAGGCGGCCGAAGCGGCCGATGTCGTCAACATTCTGCTTCCCGATGAAGTCCAGGGCGATGTCTACGCCGCCCACATCAAGCCGAACCTCAAGCCGGGCAACGTGCTAATGTGCTCGCACGGCTTCAACATCCACTTCGGCCAAGTCGTTCCCCCAGAGGGAGTCGACGCCTTGCTCGTCGCCCCGAAGGGTCCCGGCCATCTTGTCCGTAGCGAGTACGTCGCCGGTGGCGGCGTCCCGGCGCTGATCGCGCTGAGCGACGGAGCGAGCGAATCGTCCAAGAAGATCGGACTCGCTTACGCCAAGGGCATCGGCGGCACCCGTGGCGGCGTCATCGAAACCACCTTCCGCGAGGAGACCGAAACCGACCTCTTCGGCGAGCAAGCCGTCCTCTGCGGTGGCGTCAGCGCTCTGGTCAAGGCCGGTTTCGATACCCTCGTCGAAGCGGGCTACCAGCCGGAGATGGCGTACTTCGAGTGCATGCACGAGCTCAAGTTGATCGTCGACCTGTTCTATCAGGGCGGTCTGAACTACATGCGCTACAGCGTCTCCAACACCGCAGAGTTCGGCGACTACACCCGTGGTCCTCGGATCATCACCGAGGAGACCCGCAAGGAGATGAAGAAGATTCTTCACGAGATCCAAGCCGGCGAGTTCGCCCGCGAGTGGATCCTCGAGAACAAAGCCAACCGTCCCGTCTTCCACCAGATGCGCAAAGCCGATCGCGACAGCAAGCTTGAGGAAGTCGGCAAGTCCCTTCGTCGCATGATGAGCTGGATCGACTCCAAGGAAGTCTAACAGCCCGTTGATCTATTCGCTGCCGGCTGCGAACGGTTCTTTTGACCAATTTCGGCGTTGAAAAACCGCGACGAATCTACGGATTCGCCTGCGTTTTTCCTCCTTGTTCTTGGCCAACATAGCTCGTTCTCGCCTTGGCCCGCTTAAATCAACGGACTGCCAACGTGAGTCGACGAGACCTCCCTCATCAAGCCGGGCCGACATGTCGGTTCCCGCTCTTCTTGAATCACCGAGGACCGCTTGCGCCATGGGGGAGAGCGGTTCTTCTCTTTGATGGGCGAGTGATCCGGTCGCTCGACGGCGTCTCAACCAGTCCGATCGCGCGTTCGTCCGGCGCCATCAAGAAATGGAAAGGGCCCCCGGCGCGATCGCGGAGGCCCTTGGTTGTTTGCGATCTCGGAAGAACGTTCTTAGCGAGCGGTCAACGCGCCGTTTTGCAGGCGAATGAGATCGGACGTGATCGAGAGGACTTCCTTCGTGTAGGTATCCTCGCCGAAGGGCTTATCCTTCTTCTCGCCATCCTCGTTCTGAAGCTCCTCGAGTTCCTTCTTCTCCTCGTCGCTGAGTTGGTCACGCTCGGCGCGAAGCTTTGCCTCGGAGAAGAGGAGCACCTTGCGGCCACGGCGATCGTGAACCCGCTTCTTGCGATCGTGAAGCTGAGCCAGTTTCACTTCCGAGTCCTGACGCTGCTTCGACATCTTCTGCAGCTGAGCGATCATCGCGCCGTTGATCGTCCCCATCTGGTTGAACCGCGCGGGACGGATCCGGTCGAACTCGAGAGCGTGATCGAGCTTCGACTCGCTGAAGTCCTCATGGTCGGTGATCGACGGGAGGACGACATCGGCGACGACCCCGCGGTTTTGGGTGCTGTCGCCGTTGACGCGGTAGAACTTCTGCATCGTCAGCTTGACCGCCCCCATGTCGGGGAAGAAGCCGCGGAACTGGCGAGCGACGTCGATAACGCGCTGAACGGTGCCCTTACCGTGCGTCTGCGAGTCGCCGACCACGATACCGCGGCCGTAGTCCTGGATCGCACCGGCGAAAATTTCCGACGCACTGGCGCTGAATCGGCTCGTCAGGACCACCAGCGGCCCGGAGTAAGCGACGCCGGGGGACTCGTCGAAGTAGCTCTGAACCTCGTTGTTGAGTCCCTTGACTTGGACGACGGGGCCTTCGTCGATGAAGAGACCGGTCAGTCCGATCGCTTCACTCAGGAGTCCACCACCATTGGCCCGCAGATCGAGCACGACGGCGTCGACACCTTCCTGGTTAAATTCACCGAGGATGCGTTGGACGTCGATCGTGGCCGACTTCGGAGCGTCGGGATCGGCGTTGCCCGGATTGCTGGCGGCGTAGAAGGAGGGCAGATTGATGACGCCGACCTTGTACTGCATGTCGTTGGTGCCGGGGAGGGTGATCACCTCTCCCTTGGCGGCCCGGTCCTTCAGCTCGATGCGCTGACGAGTCAGGTCGTAGTTCTGGGCCTTGTCGGAACTCGCGGGCGTGACCTCGAGCCGGACGATGGTGCCGGCCTTGCCACGAATGAGCTTCACGACGTCGCGGAGTTTCATGTCGCGGATGTCGACCAGTTCGCCGTCGCCACCCTGGCCGACGCCGATGATCTTGTCGCCGGGCTTCAAGCGGCCGTCAGCGTCGGCGGCGCCGCCGGGAACGATCTCCTTGACGATCGTGTAACCGTCCTCCGACTGGAGCAGGGCCCCGATTCCCTCGAGCGACAACTCCATGGAGATCTTGAAGTCCTCCAGGGTCGTCGGCGACATGTACGCGGAGTGGGGATCGAAGCTGTTGGCGACCGACGTGAGGAACATTTCGGCCAGTTCCTCGTTATTGATCTGGTGCCAGCGACGCTTGTGATTGCGGTAGCGGCGATCGATGCGTTCGCGAGCTTCCTCTTCGGTCTTGCCGTCGATCATCAACTGGAGCAGTTCGTATTTGACGCGTCGACGCCAACGGTCCTTGGATTCCTCCTCGGTCTTGGCGTACGTAGCGGTGTCGGGATCGAGAACGATCTCTTCTTCCTTGTCGAAGTCGAAGTCGTTCTTGGCGAACTCACGCGCCCAGCCGACGCGCTGATCGAGTCGTTTGAGGAATCGTTGATAGACCGCGAAGGGGAAGGTGAGATCACCCTGGATAGTGTCTTCGTCGTGGTTGAGGACGCCGTTCTCGAAGCCGTCGATGTCCTCTTGCATGAAGTAGAGCTTGAGGGGGTCGAACATCTCGAGGAAGTGTCCGTGGACCCTTCTGGAAATCGTGTCGTCGATCGCAAGCCCGCTGATATGCCCCTGCTGCATGATCAAGCAAACCCGTCTGGCAATATCGGAGAGCTTGGCATCTCCGCGTTCCACGTCCGCGCGGGCGGACATCGCCAATGCCAAACCGATCAGCAATGCCGCGGACGAGGCGACAGCTTGATTGCGACGTCTATTCATACTTGCTTATCCTTGCACCCAAGGGTTGATGGACCTAGCTCGATCGCTCCCGAGAGTCAAATGGCGCTCTCGGATCCATACCGAGAGTCAAGAGGCACTCTCGGGTCATCATGACCGAAAGCTTGGGGGAGCTTTCGGCGGAACATGACACTTGCCACGACGCTCACACGGGCGGGAAAGTGGCGGCAGCTAAGAGGTAATACGCTCCAACTCCGCGCTTCCGTTGAATCGTAATCCGAATCACCACACAAGGGAAGACCCGCTTTTTGACCTTCCCGATCCACTCCATTGAGCGAACCATCTCAGGTTCAACGGGAGAGACGGCGAGGGTGTGTTGTTGTAAATGTTTTCCGTGAAATGCTTTGTGTCGAATGTTCGGTCGGCGTGCCCAGTGTGGACACTCTCTCCAATGGACTTGGACGGGCAACGGCGTGGTCTCGTTGGACTGGGTGTTTTGCGGGAGCGTGGTCAGATAGGTGTTCGGCGAGCCACTTCCCGTACACTTGGCGGGCGACGATCTCCGTGGGGATCGGCCCGCCTCAATCTAAGTTCAAGCCGAGAGGCGACCGCGACGCGGCGCCCCGCCGGGGAACGACTATCGGTCTTCCCAGCCACGGAAGCCGGTCGACCACGCGTCTTTGCTCGAACCCGCGGGAGTGCTCGGAACGGCCTCCAATTCGGGGGCACGCGAGGTGGTCGGTTTCATCGAGACCGGTTTGGACGGCGCTCCGTTGGTGACCCAGAAGCTTGGTTCCGGCTTCTTCTCGGTTTCCTTCGCCACCGCCGGTTGGGGCTGGGAGTACGCAGTCTTCATGACGTCGCTCGTCGTCGTCGTCGGCTTGGCCTCGCTTTCGTAGACCGCCGGCTTCTCCTCCGACTTGAAGAGACGACTGAGCGTCCGACGGAATCCACTCTTTCGCGGCTTGCGGAACGCGTCCTGCTTAGTTTCCTTTTCGAGCGTCGCGGAGAAGGTCGGTTCGGATTTCACGACCGCCGCGGGTTCGCTGGTGCCCGACTGCGTGAACTTGCGACGCACCTTCTCGAACGATCCCATCGGGCTGGTGGTCGCGGCAGGGGTCGTCGCGTCGGCTTTCTTCTCGACGAGTTGTTCCTCGACCGTCACCATTTCGATGCTACGAACGACCTCCTGGGGCTTCGTTTTGGTTGTCTTCGAGGAGGTACGCGACCAACTGAAGCTCGGGCCGCTGGTCTCTCGCTTCTTCTTCGGAGTCGACGAGGTTTTGGGAAGCTCCAGGCTTTTCGGCGAAACCGTCGCCTTGCTCGGGCTGGGCAACGCGCTGTTGATCGGGGCGGGCTTGTTGATGCTCGGTAGCGCGGGGGGACTGTTGGACTCGCGACCCGATCCGAAAGTTGGTCGCGACTCGACCGTTTTCGGGAGCGTCGTCAACTTGGGAGGTTCGGGCGAGGAGAACTCGATCGGAACGTACTTCCCTTTCGAACCGGCCTCGTTCGCTTGGTCGACCATCTTCTTCGCGGTCGGCGTGGTGGCACCGAAGCTTCGCGTCCCGATCGTTTTCGGCTGGGTCGAGGGTGGGACGCTGTTGGCGAGCATCGACATCTCCTCGGGAGCGCTCATGCCCTCGGCGGCGGGCAGCGGCGCGGTCGAGCGCGGGTAGAGATTGCCGCGGACCGTCCAGTCGACATAGACGTCGCTGTTCGGCATTCCGGGTTGGAAATCGCTCTCCGTCTTCCAGTTGCACATGCTGCCGATCGCGGTTTGTCCGCCGGAGACGATCACGTATTGAACGCGGCGCTGTCCACAGCAGAGCTTCTTCTTTTTACAGCGGCGCGAGAAGAGCCAGTTGTCCTGGTAGGGGCAGCACTTACGGCATCCGTTGCCGCAACACTTCTTCTGGCCGCAGCCACCCGTGCAGCAAGATCCGCCGCACTCGGACTCGCATCCGGTCGCGCAGGTCTTCGAGCAGCAGCCCTCCTCGCACGTGGAACAGGAGCCCTTCGAGCAGCCCTTGTCACAGTCGCCGGAGCTGCAGCAGGAGGCGAACTTCATCGCCGGGGCGCTCTCGGCGGAGACGTCTCCCGTGGCGTCGACGGTGGTCGTGCCGCCGGCGTTGGTGGTTGTCGAACCCGAACTCGTGACTACCGATTCGGCTCGGGCGGCATCGGGACAAAGTGTCAGTCCCGGTAGTGCCAGCATCATCAAGATCGACGCCGTGCATCGAGGTGTCAGCATGGCGGAGTTTCTCCTTCGCCTTCTCGGACGAACCAAGGGTTCCCACAAAACCTTCTGGAAACGCCCACCATCTCCCCGCAATCGAGAGAAAGGGCGCTCCGCCACATGTATCGGTCATCCGGCTTGGTCGGATCACAACGGTTTGGGGGGAATTCGGAGTTTTGTGACAGATTGGTCCCAGCCGAAGACTGGGTACTGGCTGGATCGGTAGGGGAGGTGGATTGGGAAGAACGTCGCCGACGGGGAGATCATCGCCGTGCCGAGTTGGTGGGCCTCGACCGGGATTGACTCGCCGCCAGGTGGAAGAGTGATCTAAAGCCTGTCGCGTCAGACGGGCACGAACTTGATCGTTTGCGCCTCGATGCTGCGCTGTAGCCGAGCCGGGAGCACGAAGCACGAGCGGTGCATCGCGTCGCTGAAGTACTGAAACTCCGAGGACTCGGCGAGTTGCTCGTAGTCCTCCTGGCGGAAGTCGTGCCGAGGATTGACCTCGTCGGAGGCGCAGTAGAAGCACCAAAGTCCGCCGACGTAGGTCGGGACCGTCGCGGTGTAGGGGTGGACAACGTCGAAGAGCTCGCGCAAGAGCCGAGTGTTCCGCGCGATGAAGTCGACGTTGTGGAACGCCGACTCGAACTGGCTGACGACGATGCCTCCCGGGGCGAGGGCTTTGCGCACCTTGCCGAAGTAGCTCTCGGTGAAGAGACGGGAGGCCTGCTCTTGAGCCTGCATTCCCACCGCGTCGGTCGAGTCGGTGATGATCACGTCGAAACGTCCGGCTTGATCATCGGACTCGAGAAAGGCGAATCCGTCCCCGACATTCAGGGTAGTTCGAGGATCGATCGCGACCGCTTCGGCCCAAGGCAGAAACTGACGCGACAAGTCGATAACCCGGCCATCGATCTCGCAGAGATGAACCTCCTCGACACTGGGATGTCTCAGCACCTCGCGGAGAACACCCAGATCACCTCCGCCGATCACCAGGACGCGTTTCGGATTCGGATGGGCGAAGAGCGGAACGTGCGCGATCATCTCGTGATAGACGTACTCGTCGGACGTCGTGAGCATCACGGTGTTGTCGAGCATCATGAGTACGCCCTGGGACTGGGTCTGGTAGAACCCGATCTTCTGGAACGGAGTCGTCTCCTCGGCGAGGACACTCTCGACATGAAAGACCAGGTCGCAACCAGGAACCAGGATTTCGCGGACGGACGTACTCACGGATCTTCCCCTTCCGAATCCCACGGGATTACATGAGGTGTGAACGGCGTTGGCGACGAGGATCAGCAGGTCACGGCGGTGATCAGCTCGGGCCGAACCGCCAACCCTCCCCTGGGCAACACGACGATGTTGAATCGCGACGCTTGAAAGACTTCGCGGAGATAGTCGAACCCCGCGCGGGGATCGATTTCGGTGCTGCACGTGAAGAGATCGACCGAAGCGCAGCGGTGCTCCGGCCAGGTGTGAATCGCCAGATGAGATTCCGCGATCACCACCACGCCGGAAAGGCCGTGGGGATTGAAGCGGTGAAAGACCGATTCGACGATCGTGGCGCCAATCGCGCGAGCGGCCGATTCCATTTGTTCGCGGAGAAGTTCGGTATCGTCAGGAAGGGATTCGCAATGAAAATACTCACCGAGGACGTGACGCCCGAGGTGATTGGGAAGTGGTTGGACGTCCATCCTGGGCGATCCGATTCCAGGATCGGGGTGGCGTTCCTTCATCGTCAAGCCGGTATCGGTCATCATCGGTGGTGCCCCGTTTCGCAATGCCGCGTTGATTCCAGAGGACCGAACGAAGAACAACGCCATTCTCGTTCGTGATTCGACCAGCGCCGCCTCGGGACTCGACGATCGGGTTTCCGAGTCGGCGTCTCCGAGTGGGCAACTCACCCCTAGGCCATGGAATCGTCGTTCGAGGGAGTCATGCTCGATCGACATGGGCGACCGATTTCCGGCGCCGATGGACGATACTTATTCAAAGCGGACATTGTTGTCCGCTCGACTGTTGCACGCATCGATGGCGGAGGCGGCTGGATGCCTCGCGAGATTGGTTGGATGCAAGACTCGGCATTATAAGAGCGCGTCGGTTCCGCGGCAAACTCCTCGTAAGGGTGCCCTCACACGCTCGTCTTTCATGCCGGCCTGGCGACTACGGGTGGTACGCGTGCCGGCGGCTAGGTGATGATCTTTGAGAGCGGAAATTCGACAATGTCGCGCGCGCCGCTCAGACGGAGTTTCGGAATCAAGTCGCGCACCTGGCTCTCCTCGAGCACCGTCATCAGCGCAACCCATTCGTCGTCCGCCAGTTGCGAGATGGTCGGCCTTCCCATGGCGGGGAGGATCTCCAAGACTTCGTCGAGATCCTTACGGTGGACGTTCATCATCAGCCCCGCACGCCCTTCGGCGTCCAAGACGCCCTGAAGCATCAGCACGAGGTTCTCGACCTTTGTCCGCTTCCAACTGTCTCCCCAGGCCTTCTTATTGACGATGAAGCGTGTCGTGCTCTGGAGGATCTCGTCGATGATGCGCAGGTTGTTGGCCCGCAGCGACGATCCGGTTTCGGTCACTTCGACGATGGCGTCGGCGAGCTTGGGAGGCTTGACCTCAGTCGCTCCCCAGGAGAACTCGACGTCCGCGGTGACGCCGTGCTTGGCGAGATAGTCGGTCGTCAGATTGACGACTTCAGTGGCGATCCGTTTACCTTCAAGGTCCTTGATCGTCTTGATCGGGGAGTCGTTGGGGACCGCCAAGACCCAGCGAACCGGTCGGCGACTCACCTTGGAGAAGACGAGCTCGGTCACTTCGTGGACGTCGGCCCGGTTCTCGAGGATCCAGTCGTAGCCGGTCAGGCCCGCGTCGATGACCCCTTTCTCGACGTAGCGAGCCATTTCCTGGGCTCGAATGAGCAGGCACTCGATCTCGGGATCGTCGATGTTCGGGTAGTAGGAGCGGGAGGAGAATCGGATATCGTAGCCGGCTCGTCGAAAGAGTTCGCCTGTCGCCTCTTGGAGACTTCCGGCCGGGATACCAAGCTTTAACACGGATGAATCGCTCATGGTCGCGGGTGATACCAACTTGATCTTGGGTTTGTAGTCCGTTGATGTAATCGGGTCGTTCGCGGCCGGCGGCGAATAGATCAACGGGCCGTTGGGCTGTCGCAGAACGTCCGCCGGCTAGCCGAAGCTCCTGCGGGCGTTTATTATAAATCGCTCGGCCAACTGGAAAGGTCGAGGAGACTCGCCGGGGGCGTGCGTGCGATCGACGAACGCTCCGACGGGGATCGACGAAGCACTTCTTTTCGGGGGAGAATGAGGTTTGGAAAGCGCCGCCTGGCAAAAAGTCTTCCACTCGATCCGTCCGGAGGACATTCGCGATCTGATGATCATCTTGAACGGAGGCATCGAGGTCGTCGTCCAGGAGATCTGCCACGTTGAGGACGAACTCGTCATGCTCCGGGGCAGACCGGGAGGGCAAGACGCCGCCGGGCGACTCTTCCTGATTCCCTTCACGAGCATCAACAACATTTACGTCAATCGCGAGGTCAAGGAGATCGAGATCGACCTCTACTCGCCTTCGGTTCCCGAAGAGGAGAAGATCCGGATCTCGAAACGAATCGAAGAGTTGGAACGGGAGGCTCTCGAGGAGGCCAAGAACGCCGAGAAAGAGGCGGCGAACTCCAAGGTCGATCCCGACGACATCCGCCGTCAACTCGAGGAGCTTCGCAAAGCGTCCGGCTTCAAGAGCGACGCGAAGAACGATCCTCCGCCGATGCCGCAGCCCCTCTCGTCCGGGGACGAGGAGGCCACCAAGGACGACCCGAAGTCGAAGTTCTCCAAGTTCAAGCTACCCGAACGACCCAAACGCTGAGCGGGACCTGTTGGATCTCGACGACATCCTCTCATGGGTGCCCATGCCCACTATTCGGAGTGGGCATGCGGAGAGGATCACTATTCGGAGTGGGCATGCGGAGAGGATCACTATTCGGAGTGGGCATGCGGAGAGGATCACTATTCGGAGTGGGCATGCGGAGAGGATCACTATTCGGAGTGGGCATGCGGAGAGGATCACTATTCGGAGAGGATGTCACTTCGCGGAAAGGCGCGCGTACCGGCCAACCTTGAGAGAACAGACGCCCCTTCTTTGACAAACGGCAGCATCGCCCCGATTGTCCGATCGTCCAGAACGCTACTCGACCTTCTGCTCCAAGAGCCAGTCCTCGAGAATGATCTGATCGACGAATGGCGCGTGAAGCAGCGCTGCGTTCGAGGACATCATCGCCCCCACCCACGGATTTCGACGAACAATCCCCGAGGCGACCCAGCCGCCCCACCGCGTCAGGAGTCGCTTGTCGAGCTGAGCGGCGACCGTGGTGCGCAGTCGCTGAAACGTTCCCGGGATCAGGTTCGGTTCCGGCCCGACGTGGATGACCAGATGCACCCCCTCGGAGAGGGTCTTGTAGACGACATCCCACAAGAGTTGCGGATGGTCGACCCACTTCGTCAACGTCTCGCGGGAGTTGAAATCGTTGTAGGTCGCCCCTCCGGTCACGCAGGAGATCACCTTGGGAATCGGAGCCGTGAAGCCGCCGGCGACCTTGTGCAGCATCGTCGCGGTCCGGTTGCCGATGTGGCGTTCCCAAAGCAGGGGAGTGTGCATCGGCGGCCAGCGATTCTTGTTGCGTTTGAGGTAGACCTTTTCGGAAAAACGCTCGTGCATCAAGTCGACGAATCGCGAGATCGTCGAGCCCTGGCCGAGGAGCAGGACCGTGTTCGGGGCCAAGTAGGCCGAGGGGAAGATGAGCCCTTCGCCCTCGCTACTGACTTGCACGCAGAGCCGCTTGACCTCCTCCATGCGCAGCACTGGACCGCGGGTGAAGAGAATTCCCATGGTGACGTCGCGGGCAAGCTCGGCACAGTCGGGCGCCAGGACGACCGGAATCGGGAGGATCTGGTCGACTTCGAAGACCTTGCCGGCCACGAGGGCGGAGAGTTCGCCAATCGAGTAGCCGAACATCAGCTTCGCGTCGCCGACCCCGAGTCCGAAGAACTCCTTGAGCAGGTCGATTTGGGCGATTTCCATGCCGACGATCAGCGCCACGTCGCGGGCGAAGGTCTTGAGCGTCGTTCCCCGGCGTTCGCGAACGTCGCGGACGAGATCGAACTCCATCCCCGCCTTGTCGGCGCAGATCTCCGAGACGTCGTCGAGGACACGTCTGACCGTTGGGCCATAGGCCGGGTGAGCGAGCAGTTCGGGACTCTTGCCGAGATTTGTGACGTTGTAGCCTCGAAATGCGAAGGCGGAGCCGGCGATCCGTGCCTTGAGCCCGTTGTTGACGAATCCGTTGCTCAACTGATTCTCCATGCGCTCGTCCCTCCTGCCGGGGACCGTCTCTTGACGTCAAGCCATACCGGTTACGCCCAACCGAGGCGAACTTTCCTTTGGCGGGAAGATGCCTCGGTCAACTTAGTGCGTCGCCAGTCTCGTCTTTGTTTCGAAGGCCCATCCACCGGCTGGCGAGCAGCCAGTGGCACCGACTTTACGCGGATGGGCGACCAGGCCGTCAGTCGTCCTGCTCGTAGGGCATCAGGATCGCGTCCGGTTCGATGCCCGCGATGGAGGCGAAGCCCCCCTCGGCGACCATTTCGCCCAATCGTGTCGCCGATCTCAGCTCGCGATCACTCGGACGCCTGCCCAGCAGCTTGTTCCGCAAGTCGCTGCAAAGGACGTCGGCGGCGAGCTGGACCGTCACGCTATCGGACCGCCCCGCATGCAAGGCGGTGACGAGGATCGTGACCGTGTCCTGGATTCGCTGCGAGAGGTCGGCCATGCGGCACTGACGATCGGCCAGCTTGAGCTGGTGCTTTCGCATCGTGCCGCTGATCTCTCCCGCCGCCTTGCGAAGACGCTTCACCGCGAAATCGGCATGGGCGGTGAGTGGTCCGGGCAGTCGCGGCAGCTCGACCGAACGACTCGGCGAGAACTGATACTTCGCGAACCACTTCGCGTAGGGCACCATCGCGTGCCGCAGTGCCCAAGCGTGAGCGGGGTTCATCGGATTGGGGTTCTTGATCCCCGCTTCCTGAAGGGCCTTGCCGATCGGTTCAAAGAACCTTTTGCCGTGATCCTTGACCAGTGACTTGAAGAAGGCCATCCCAAGCATTTCGCCTTCCCCCTCGTAAATGCAGGGAGCGAGGAACTCGTGGACGTTGTCGCCGAAGAGATGGCCATGAATGAAGGATCGGCCGCCGTGGGTCTTCATGAAGAGCTCGATGGCGGCGTCCTTCTGGGCCTCGCTGCCAAAGATCTTCGCGATGATGCACTCCATTTCGCCACGGTAGCCTTGATCGAGGAGCCACGAGCACCACGCCACCAGGGCGTCGCTCCCGACGATCATCGAGGCGAGTCTGCCGAGGCGGCGCCGGACCAGTTCACGCCGTTCGATCGCTTCGCCGTAGGTGTGTCGGAAGCGAGCCCATGGGAGCATGTTGGCGAGCATCAGTCGCATGTTGCCCGACGCGGTCGCACAGAGCGCGACGCGACCGAGGTTGAGGCCATGGTACGCCACCGTCAGCCCATCGCCCCGTTCGGGCTTGAGGAGGTTCTCCTTCGGAACGCGGAAGTCGCGAAATCGCAGCCCATTGTTGTTCGTATGCTTGAGGGCGTAGAGCCCGTAGGTGACGAGTTGGAAGTGCTCGTTCTCCTCCTCGGGCAAGTCGGCGATCAGGACCGCGGGCTTGTCGTCGATCAGGCAGACCAGGCCGATGGTGCGACCGCAGATCGCATTGGTGATGAAGAGTTTCTCGCCGTTGACGACATAGTGATCGCCGTCGAGCACCGCTCGAGTTCGTAGCGCGGTCAGGTCGGAGCCGGCACCCGGCTCGGTCAGGGCGAACGCCGAGAGACGTTCCCCTGACGCGAGCAGAGGCAGGTACTTCGCCTTTTGCTCGGGCGTGCCAAAGGTCCGGATCGGGTCGACGGCGCCGATACAGCCGTGAACCGAGGCGAGTCCGGCGATGGTCGGGTCGATGGTCGCCATGCGTGTCAGGAAGGGGGCGAACATCCCAAAAGGAACCCCCTGGCCGCCGTATTCGCGGTCGACCAGGAGGCCCCAATACCCCGCGCATCCCAACTCCCCGAGAACCGCTTCCGACACCTTGCCGCGCTCATCGTAGAGCGTTCCGGCACGACGATGACGGCGCGCGATCTCGAGGGAGGATTCCATCACGATGTTTGATTCGGGGGCCGGCTGTATGCCCGACGGTTGAAACAAGTCGATCGGGAACTCGTCGTTCCAAATTGCCCGGTGAACGGGGCTATGGACGGTCTGGTACTGCGGCGCGAAGAGACCTTCGACTTCGTCGTCGGCGCGGTCGATGGCGCCGGTCTTTCGGACTTCGGTTTCGCTCTTGCCGCCCAGGCGCAGAGCTTCCTCGGCGAAGGTGGTTTTCGACTCTGCCGGGCTCTCGTGGGCGGAGGTGTCGATGACATCTTGTCGGGCATCGGCATCGCGCATGTCGAGACTCATGGTCTGGTCCTCCTTGGGCTAGGGTGACGCCCCAAGCGCGGACCATGGTCGGTGACAAGCATGAGACACTACCGCGAGCGCGGCTAGGCTCGAATGGCAACGAACGTCACCGAACGGATCGTGCGCAAGAGCGGCACGTCAGTGATGGGGGTGCTACTCGCCGAGGGGGCCCGGCAAAAGAAATGACAAATGAGAACGAGGCGCCGAGCCCCAAAACAAGGTCGCTGGCGAGTCGGCGGCTGCCGGATCCCAGGCTCCCTCATCGACTCTATTATACGTCCGAGATCGTGGATTCGTTGGCAAATGACGCGATTGGAGGTGTTAACACGTTACGGATAGATGGGTTGTGACGACCCGGATTTGAGGGTTGGACCGGCGCGACGTGGGACAACGGGGCGTCAGTCGCCCGACCGCGGGGGCGCTCGGCGCCGGCTGCGTCGATGCGGCCCGTTGGCGGGCTCCACGGAACAACCAACGGGTCACTCCATGGAGCCTGCGTTGTGGTTCAATCCGCCTGAGGCGGTTTAGCCGTGCATCGCCGCGATGAGGATCTCGGCGGTTTCGCGACGCATGATGCGGGGATCGGGCAACTCGCCGGCCTTGAGCTGGGTGCGGAGTTCGCGACCACTGATCGAAACGGGATGATAGCCCTTGGGCTTGCACTCGTCGACAAGACCGACCTTGCCGATCTCCTCGAAGAAGGCCGCGAAGCCAACCTTGACCGGGTCGATGAGAAGCTCACCGTTGAGGTTGTCGAACTTGCGCTGCGCGTCGAGCGGATCCCAGATGTCGCCGCCGTCATCGTACGGGGCGTCGGCGTGCTTTCGGCCGATGATCAGGTGAGTGAAGCCGAAGTTCTGACGATAGATACCGTGCATGACGGCTTCCTTCGGGCCGCCGTAGAACATCTTGATGTCGAGGCCGAGCAGGATGACGTGATCGCTGAACTTCTGGCCCTTTTCCTTCCAGAGTTCGTCGTCGATGTCGCCTTCGCCGAAGGCTCCACCGTCGATGAGGGCCTCGTAGGTCTTCATCCGGACATCGGCGGGGACGTCGTCGCTCTTGGTTTCGCCGATCAGCGGGTTGAGGACCGCGCCGGTGAAGTGCCCCTCACGAGTCAGCCGCTCGAGGCCGACGATAAGGGCGTATTCGTGGGCACGGTGCAGGGGATTCCGGGTCTGGAAGGCGACCGTCTTGTCCCACTTCTTCTCGGCGAAGAGCTTGCGTGTCTCACGCGGGGTGAGGACGTACTTGCCGAAGCTCGGGTTCTTCGGCTGCGGCAGGACGCGGACTTCACCGCCCAAGAGGAACTCGCGCGGATCTTCCAGCGCGATGCGGGCGCCGGGATGATCGCTCCGCTCGGTCAGGTAGACCGAGGTGTTGTATTTGGCTTTGTCCCAGGGGAAGATGTCGCCGATCTTCAGCGTCGCGACCACCTCGTCGTTCTGGTTGACGAGGGCGACTTCCTGGCCTTCCTTGAGGGAGCCGGCCAGATCCTTGTCGACGGGCAAGGAGATCGGAATCGTCCAGGCGTAGTTCTTGCCGTCTTGGACGATGATCTCTTCCTCGAGGACCTTATCGTAGACGTCCTTGGTCATCGGTCCGGTGAGGGGGCTCAGGCCGCCGTCGCCAAAACGATAGAGGCTCGAAAGATCGGCCCCGGAGACCGGGACTTTCGTCAAGCCGGCGGCGTGCGCTCCGAAGTCGGCGACTTCGGCTTCCGGAACCGTCCGGCAGATCGGCTCGGAGAGTCCACCGTGAGGGGCAATCAGATCGGCCATAAAATTGTCGTACCTCCAGGGTCTTTGGCGATGGGGCGAGAAGTGCCCGAAAACTCGAGAAACTTCCGTGCGTTGTACGTGGCTGGTGAGAAACTGTCCATCGGCCCATTGTCGGGGGCGTCGTTGGCGCTTTGTTGAATGAGCACTACGATAATCCTGGGCGATGGGCTTCCCGATTCACCCCTCGCGATACGACTACCTCAGGAATGCGGAATTCACCGACCGAAACCGACCACGCTAGGAGACTCGAATGACCGAACGGCTCGACGTGGTGGCGATCGCGCCCCACCCAGATGACTTGGAGATTACCTGTGGGGGGACGCTCGCGAAACTCGTCAACCAAGGTTATCGCGTCGGGATGTTCGATCTCACCACCGGCGAGCCCACGCCGCGAGGGACCTTGGAGACCCGCGCCGCCGAAGCCGAGACGGCTCGCGAAATCCTTGGCGTCCAAGTGCGGCTCAATCTCGGGCTGCCCAACCGTGTCTTGATGGACAGTCCGGAAAACCGTTACATCGTCGCCACGGCCCTGCGCAAGTATCGCCCCGATATCATTCTCACGATGGCGGGACGAACGCCCGCCGCCTCTCCCGACCATCACCAGGGGCATCTGCTCGTCGAAGCGAGCCGTTTCTATTCCCAACTGACCAAGTGGGACGAACGCTTCGAAGGGACGACTCCCTACCGCGTGCCGCATCTCGTCTACGCTCCGGTGATTTTCGACGCCGAGAACCGCGATTGGCACAGTAGCTTCGTCGTCGACATCAGCGACACGTTCGAGCAGAAACTAGCCGCGATCGAGTGCTACAAGTCACAATTCGACGAGAAACGCTTCGCGAAAGTCAAGCATTGGGTCAGTGGCAACGCCGCCGCGACCGGCGGGCGCAGCGGATTTCTCTTCGGCGAACTCTTCACGCTGCCGCATCCCGCGGGGACGGAGGATCTGATTCGGTTTGTTCGCGGTGGCAAGGGGAGCCCCGCGCCGGTCAAGCTCCCCGGCGAGGACATGCCCCACGGCTGAAACCGGCCAGGCGAGGCCAGGGCCGTACACCCCTCACTGGCTGACAAGCATTCAGTGGCACACGAACGATTGTCGAAACCGTCGTCGCGTCACTCACCTTGTTGCGGTGCTGGCTGACAAGCAGTCGGGGGCCCCCAAGTGATCGTCGGGGCAATCACGGCACGGTCAGTTCTCGACAACCTCGATGCGACGCGGGCCGGGGCGATCGGCTTTCGGAAGGATGATGGTCAAGACGCCGTCCTCGAGCCCCGCTTGGATCCGGTCGGCGTCGACCTCGTCGGTCAGGATGAAGGAGCGATGGTAGACCCCGTCGTGGTATTCGCGGTAGACCGGCGAGCCGAGAGGCCGTTCGTCTTCGACCAAGCGCCCCGTGATGGTGAGGACGTTGTCCTGGATCAAGACGTCGAGGTTCTCCTTGGTCACTCCAGGGAGGTCGGCCGTCAGGACCAATCCCGAGGGCGTTTCGTGGATGTCGACCCGAGGAGGAAAGACCGGGGCGTGCTCAGTCGTCAGCGCGTACATCGGTGTCGCTCCTTTCCGTCTCGTCGGCTTGCGGCTCGATCGGGACTCGTCGTGGTTGGCTCACACGCACCTTGGGCAGATGAATCGTGAGCGTTCCCGAGGCCATCTGAGCGGTCACGTCGTCGGTGTCGATCAGGTGGGGGAAGCTCAATTCGCGTTCCCACTGGCCGAACCACCGCTCCTGTCGTCGGCAACTGGCTTCGTCGATGGCAAGGCGTCGTCGGCGTTCGCCCGCCAGCCGCAGGGAGTCGCCGGTGACGTCGAGCGTCACTTCGTCCGCCTTCATGCCGGGTAGTTCGACCCGCACGACGAACGCGTCGGCTGCCTCATAAATGTTCACCAGCGGAAAGAGATAGCGCGGGCGGCCCGCCTCATGCCGCTCGATGGTGGAATCCTCGAGTCGGTGACGGGGAACGCGTAGGCCTGGGGTGGTACGCCATAGTCGGCGAACGTTAATGAAGTTCATGGAAGAAACCTCCCCTCAGAGGCTGATGGCGACCAGGATAGGTGCAGATTTCGTGCCGTCGGGTTGGTACTTGGTCATTTGTTGTTCTGTTTTCGTAACATGTTTCGCTGTAGTTGGTTATGTTCGTGGCGTGGCTGAGGTCATTGTCCCAGTATCCCGAAGCGGTGCATGCCGAAATGGCAGTCGAGGGCTGCGTTGATCGCTAGGGGCTTCACGAGCGCCAATTTGACCTGGTTGCCCTGGGGCGTGATATGGTCCCAAGTGACGAATGAATCTTCCCAAGATCGAGGGCGCCAACTGTTTGGCGACAATCCTCCGTTGCCCTACCAATGACAAAATGGAAGAGCGCGAGCCGGTGGACGACGACGGCGGAGCCGTTTGATTTCTAGCTTCGGCAAGACCCCGCGAGGCTCCTCCCAGCGCAGCGACGCAACACATGCCACACCAGCCCACGCTCACAGCGGAGAGGGATCATGAACGAGACTCGGACTGAACGCGATTCCATGGGGGAGATGACGATCCCCGCCGATGCCTATTACGGCGCTCAAACAGGTCGGGCCGTCGAGAACTTTCCGATCAGTGGCAAAACGATGCCGCCTCGCTTCATTCGTGGTGTCGCGCTGATCAAGCTGTGTGCCGCTCGCGTCAACGCCGATCTTGGCTACCTGGAAGACATGGAAAACCAGCTCATCCAGAAGGCGGCCGCGGAGGTGATCGAGGGGAAGCTCGATGACCAGTTCGTCGTCGACGTCTTCCAGACGGGGTCGGGCACCTCGACGAACATGAACGTCAACGAAGTGATCGCCAGCCGCGCCAACGAGATGGCGACGGGCGAACGCGGAGGTCGTTCGCCGGTTCACCCCAACGATCACGTCAATCGTGGTCAGTCTTCGAACGACGTCATTCCGACGGCGCTGCATCTCTCCACCCTCGAGGCGATCGAGCGGACGACGGTGCCTGGGCTCGAGCATCTACTCGAGGCGCTCGAGGCGAAGGCGACGGAACTCGACGACGTCATCAAGATTGGTCGCACCCATCTGCAGGACGCGGTGCCGATTCGGCTCGGCCAGGAGTTCAGCGGCTACGCGACGCAGGTGCGTCATGGGATCGAGCGGCTGAAGGCGACCCTACCACGACTTTCACAGCTCGCGATCGGCGGGACCGCGGTCGGCACGGGGCTCAACACTCATCCGGAGTTCCCCGAGCGGATGGTCTCGGCCCTCAGTGGCGAAACGGGACTCAAGTTCAAGGTCGCCGACAATCACTTCGAGGCGCTTGCGTCACGCGACGCCATCGTCGAGGCGAGTGCCGCACTGAAGACCGTCGCGATCAGTTTGGCGAAGATCGCCAACGATGTTCGCTGGCTCGCCAGTGGGCCCCGTTGCGGCATCGGCGAAATCTCCATCCCCGCGACCCAACCGGGTAGCTCCATCATGCCGGGGAAAGTCAACCCGGTCATGTCCGAGTCGGTGCTCCAAGTCGCGGCCAAGGTGATCGGCAACGACGCGACGATCACCACCGGCGGACTCATCGGCGGGGTCTTCGAACTCAACGTGATGAAGCCGGTGCTGGCGTACACCGTCTTGGAGTCGTGCGAGATCATCGCCAGTGTCGCCCGAGCCTTCGCCGACAAATGTGTCGCCGGCATTGAGGCCAATCGCGAGCGCTGTCAAGAGTTGATCGAGTACAGCTTGGCGATGTGCACCGCGTTGGCGCCCAAGATCGGCTACGACGAAGCGGCGTCGATCGCGAAAAAGGCCTTCGCGGAAGGGCGCACGGTTCGCGAAGTGGCTCTCGAGACGACCAAGTTGACCAAGGAGGAACTCGACCACCTCCTCGACCCGAAGAGTCAGACCGAGCGCGGTATTCCGTCGACGTGACGGTGCGTTCTCGACGATCGGGTTGCACGGGCTGACGGTCGCTCGGAGCGGGAAGTCGGCCTATTTCCATTGGGTCACGGGGTCGAAGGTTCGTTACACTGTGGTTCGATCGCGACGGTGTTGACGCGCCGACGCACCTGCCTGTTCGGAGCCCGTCTGTCGAGGATCATCGCCACCGAGTTGGGATCGTGGCGGATGCTTCCCAATCGAGACGTCGAACATTCGCGAGCAAACCAAACGGATCGGCCAAGGCCGCGATCACGTCGCGGATCCTTCGTCGTGGGTTAGTTCGGAGAGGAGAGCATGGCCGATCACGCCGATGACGGCTCGATGACCTTCGGGGAGCACATCGAGGAACTGCGGACGCATATCCTTCGGGCGCTCGCGGGGATCATCCTGGCGATGATCGCGACGCTGCCGATGGGCCACTACATCGTCGTTCTTCTGGCCGAACCGGTCGTCGAAGGGCAGAAGGAGTGGACCGAACGCGTCGTCCCAGCCCGTATCGCGAAGTACGTCGAGGAGCAGCAATCGCTGCCGACCGACAAGCAGGACCGAGTCAGCTTCGCCGCCACCATCAGCCCCGAATCGCTCTCGGAAGTCACCGGCACGCTCGATCCCGAGGCGGACGTCAAGATTCCCGAAGGGGGGATGACGCTCAACGTCACCGCGCCGGCACGGGAGCTCGTCGTCGGGTTGGTGATGCCGCTCTACGAGGTGCAGGAGCCGTGGAATCTCAAGACGCTCTCGGCGCAAGAGGGTGTTTTCATCTACTTCAAGGCGTCGATCGGTGGCGCGATCGTCCTCGCGAGTCCCTGGGTTTTCTTCCAGTTCTACAGCTTCATTGCGGTCGGGCTCTACGCCCACGAGCGGCGGCTGGTGCACATGTCGCTTCCCTTCACGATCGGACTCTTTCTGGTCGGCGTGCTCTTTTGCTACTTCGCGATGTTCCCGATCATGCTGACCTTCTTCCTCGGGGCCAATAGCTGGATGGATCTCCAGCCCGACATCCGCCTGAGCGAGTGGGTCGGGTTCTGCGTTTGGTCGATGATCCTCTTCGGCATCGCGTTCCAGCTTCCGCTAGCGATGCTGATTCTCGAACGGGTCGGGATCTTCACCTACGACCAGATGAAGGAGAAGCGAAAGTTCGCGATCCTCGGCATCTTCATCGTCTCGGCGCTGGTGACCCCGATGGATCCGGTCTCGCAGATTCTGCTCGCGATCCCGCTCTGTCTGCTCTATGAAGCGGGGCTGATCCTCATCCGGTACCTGCAGAGCACCAATCCCTTCCGCTCGACCGACGACGATCGGTTCGACGACGAGTTCTTCTGATTCCCTGGTGGCTGAGGGGGGAAGTGAAGAAGAGGGAGTTGAACCACAGAGGTCGCGGAGGAGCACAGAGGGGAAGAACAACGCTCAAATGACTGGTTGACCCTCAAGCGAAGATCTCTCGATGTTCGAAAGACGGGGTTGGAGTGTTGGCCGTCTCCGGATCGGGTCTCACGACCGCTCCTCTCCTACTCCTACCAATGCCTTCTTGGCCTCTTCCTCTGTGTCCCTCCGCGGCCTCCGTGGTAGATCCTTCTTTCTCTTCTCCCGCTCCCGCTCGCACTCCCTTTTCATCCCCGTATTCAAGCTGCCCTTGCCGAACCTGCCCCCGAAACGCGATAGTGGGTAGGCCCATCGGGAGCGACGATGACGGTTCGCTCCGCCAACATGTCACGATTTAGGGATGAAGGATCCAGACTCGCATGGAACTACGAAGAGCGTCTCGGGCCATTCGTTTGCGGTTGTTGCTCCTCCTCTTGATCCTCGGGCTTCCGACCTTCGTCCTGCTTGACGCGGTGCGCGGCAAGGAGCGCGACGTCGCCGAGAAGCCCATTCCACCCGAGCCCGAGAACGAGCTGCCGGCGTGCTGTCACGATGCCAAGAAGAACCCGCTGCCGCTGCCGACCTCCATGCCGAAGGCCGAGTTCGAGAAGAAACTCTACAAGTTCCTCGACTCTCGCGAGTACGACAAGCTCGGCTGGTGTGCCGACAAGGGCGTTCGCGACACTGGGCCCTACATCAACCATCGCTATTACGGGACTCACCCCGCCGTCCGCATCTATTACTCGCCGGAGGTGATGGAGTGGCTGACGACCGGCCGCAAGGGGGAGCTTCCCGATGGTGCGATGATGGTCAAGGAGATGTTCCCGCCGCCCGCGGCCCGCTACGTTGGCATGAGCGACGAGGAGTTGGACAAGACGATCGAGCAGCTCACCGAGAACGATCGCTGGTCCTGGACCGTGATGATCAAGGATTCGAAGGGCTCCTACGACGGTTGGTTCTGGGCGGGCCCGGAGTACAGCCAGACGGTCGACGCCCACACGTATCCGTTTGACTACCCAGTATCGGGGTTCGGGCTCTACTGCGTCCGCTGCCACGCCGTCGCGAAGTCCGACTTCACCTTCGCCGCCCTTCGCAACATCGAGGGCTTTCCGGGCGAGCCGGTCACCTTCGTCGATGACAACTCTTGGCGACATCCTCCAAAGGACGCCAAGCCCTCCTCCCACGTTCAGGGACGCTGCAACGCTAGCAACCCGGAGGACTGCGTGACGACGCCCGCCCGCGTCAATCCGGCCTTTATCGAAGCCTACGGCAAGAGCAACTTCGAGCCCAAGCGAGGCAATGTCCCGTGCATGCCCGCGGAGACCTACGATCACCTGGTTCCGCCCGCCGGGAAAGCGAACACCTTCCTGACGTCGACGCAGTGCATGCACTGTCACGGGGGGCTCAGTGGGGCTTTCGGGCCGGTCATGTTCATTCGCACCGGGGAAGGGCCGGGCGAAGGCTACAACATCTCGCCCTACGGTGAGTGGCGCTGGTCGCCGATGGGGCTCGCGGGTCGCGACCCGGTCTTTCACGCTCAATTCGCCATTGAACTGGCCTACTTGAAGACCCGTCCCGACGGCCCCGAGTTGACCAAGGCGGTCTCGAACGTCTGCTTCCGTTGCCACGGTGCGATGGGCAAGCATCAACTCGACCGCGACCAGATGGCCAAGGATGGCAAGCCGGGCGACTTTCGCCGTGAGTTCCTCGAGATCACCGATCACAAGGACCCGCACTATAAGTATGGGGCGCTGGCTCGGGATGGCATCAGTTGCATGATCTGCCACCAGCTCAACGTCGAGCCCGAGCTGTCGGTGGAGCAGTATCTCAATCAGCACTCGACCGGACGGATCTCCTTCGTGAAGTCCGACACGCTCAACGGTCCCTACAAGGACAACGAGATCGCCCATAAGGCGATGCAGAATGCTCTCGGCATCAAGCCGCAATACAATCAGCACCTCGATTCGTCGCGGCTGTGCGCCGCTTGCCACACCGTCGATATCCCAATCGTCGACGGCGCCGCTCCCGACAAGTCTCACCCAGCGTCGCCCGAGTTCCCGCAATTCCGGCATGGCATCGAGCAAGCCACCTATCTCGAGTGGCTCAACAGCGACTTCGACGACGAGATCAGGACGGGCAACAAGCAGGCCAAGTCGTGCCAGAACTGCCACATGCCGACGACTCACCACGCCCTCGACGGGCCCGTGGAGACCAAAGTCGCGATCATCCAGGACCAGTCCTATCCCGAAGCGGAGTACACGATCCCCCAGGACGAACTGCTCGTCCGCACGCGAAATGACTTCGGTCGGCACGAGTTGTTGGGGCTCAACGTCTTCCTGCTCGAGATGTTCAACCAGTTCGACGACATCCTCGGGGTGCGCAAGCTCGAGTACATGTGCGAATCCCGTCGTGGGCTCACCGACGCGATCGGCAACGCGGTGCGCATGGCCCGGGAACAGACCGCGACCGTCGCGATTGCTCCCCTCGAGGTGAAGGACGACGAATTGCTGGCCACGGTGACGGTGCGCAATCTTTCCGGTCATCGCTTCCCGAGCGGGGTCGGGTTCCGCCGGGCATTTCTCGAAGTCGTCGTCAGCGCGAGGCAGGGGGGACGGCTCAACGAGATTTGGAGTTCCGGGCGGACCAACTCGCTCGGCATGATCGTCGATGACACGGGGAAAGTCTTGCAGACGGAGTTCTTCGAAAAGGACAAGGCGGGCCGGCCACAGTATCAGCCCCACTACCAAGAGATCACCGCTCCCTATCAAGTCCAGATCTACGAGGAGCTGACGCTCGACGCGAACGAGTCCTTCACAACGAGCTTTCTTAAACGCGACGAGGAACTCAAGGACAACCGTCTCCTGCCGAAAGGTTGGTCGAAGGAGGGGCCCGATCCGAAGCAGCTCCACGGCGAGTACCTCGAGGCGACCTGGCCGAAGGGAAGGGCGCTCGACGATCCCGATTTCACCGACGGCAAGGGAGGGGACGTCGTTCGCTACCGGGTGAAGCTTCCCGGGAACATCGATCCCTCGACGGTTCAAGTGACGGCGACGCTCTACTATCAGTCATTGCCACCCTATTTTCTTCGCAATCTCTTCGAGGGGGCGCCCGACGATCCCGCGGTCCAGCGGCTTCACTACCTGTGCAGCCACCTCGATTTGAGTGGCACGCCGATCGAGAACTGGAAGCTCTTCATCACCTCCGCGACCGCGGAAGTCTCCAAATAGGCCGCGGCTTTCGCCACCACGTCGTTTGTGTCAAGCAATAGCCTGACGTACGAATTGCTTCTGAGTGTGAAGGTGGGGTCGTCCCGCGGTCCCCCCGTAGAGACTGCCAATTCGCGCATTCCCATTCCCCTGTTCGAACAGACTTGCTATTCGGCGGCTCAGCACGCGTTTGACCTGGCAGACTGGGAAAACAAGGCAGGAGTCGGAAGTGATGAATCGAAATTGGAGCGTGGCGGTCTCGGCCGCTCTATTGCTGACGGCGGGAACCGTTGGTTCCGTTCAGGCCCAGCCGAAGTTCACCTTCCGGCTGCCCGAGGGAACCACGCTCGCCTACGATGTCGTCCATCGGACGAAGATCGAGGCCAAAGAGGATGGCGCGAAAATGGAAGCTTCGGGCGTTCTGCGTCAACGTCAACAATGGCGGGTGGTCAGCCGAGACTCGCTCGGCGTGGCGACGATGGAACTCTCGCTAACGCAGCTTCACTTCGAGCAAACCGATCCGACCGGATCCGTGCTCAAATACGACTCGGCCGATCCCAAAGGCTCGGATCCGAACCTCGCTCGTCACTTGGGGCCGCTGGTGGGCCAGCCGGTCAAGCGAGTCGATTTGGGCCCCGATGGCGTCGTCCGCCAGACCAAACACCTCGCCGACCAGGAGAGCAACGTCGAAGAGCTCCCCTTCATGATCACCGTTCCCGACGCGTTGCCGACCAAGGGCTTGCGTTGGCAGCGCAAGTTCGCGGTGAAAGTTCCGAAGGACATCAATCGCGGGGAGCCGGTCGCCCTGCGGCAAGTCTGTGAATTCAAAGAGGCGACGCCGAGGAAGCTGGTCGTGGCGGTCGAGACGGAACTGATTGACCATCCCGACGATGGGAATCTCGAGGTCTTCCTCGCCCAGTTCCTTCGCCGCGGAACGGTCACGCTCGATCCGATGACGGGAACGATGACGGGGTTCCATCTCACGGTCGACGAACAGATCAAGGACGTCGCGGGGCCGGACTCGTTCTACTCGTTCAAGAGCGACTACAAGGGCACGCTCGCGAAGGACTAGTGCACTGGTCCAGCGACGTTTTCGGGTGCCACTGGCTGCTTGTCGGCCAGTGCCAAAGGGTTAGGGTTGCACCAACACCAACGTCGAGCTGGAACAGAGCACTAGCAGGCCGTTGATTTAGCCGGCAGCGAATAGATCAACGGGCTGCTAGGCTCCGCAGGTGCCCGCGGGCAGACCCTGAGACACGAGAAAGGGCTCGCTTCTCGCTTCGCGCGGGAAGGGCGAGCCCTTTATCCGTTGCCATCCCCTCGAACTGTTTTCCTTGCGACTTGAGGCGGATAGTGCTAGCGTCGTGAGCGATTGGGCCACTTCGCTCCCAGTCTTTTGCCTATATGATAGACCCACGCGAGTCAGCACGTTGGTGCGGGCTGCTGCCGCTCGCGTTGCGTCCTTCATCCGCTGACCACGAGAGACCCCAATGCCGCCGAAAGCGTTTGTCGAACCAAGCGAGTTCCCCGAAGAGGTGATTGCCGACCAGGCGCAGATTCGAGAACTCAATCCCCATCGTTTCGAGATGGAGATGCTCACCGCGATCACGCTCCTGGAACAGGAGCGACAACTTACCATCGGCTACAAGGACGTGACCGACGAGGAGTTCTGGGTCCGCGGTCACATGCCGGAGTTCCCGCTCATGCCGGGGGTGCTCATGATCGAGGCCTCGGCGCAACTGAGTTCCTTCTACTCGCACTATTTCAACATCGTCCCCAAGGACAGTGTGATCGGGTTCGGGGGAATCAACGAAGCTCGCTTCCGCGGCATGGTCCGGCCCGGAGACCGTCTCTGGATCGTCTGCAAAGCCGACAAAGTGACACCGCGACGTTTTACGTTCGATGCTCAAGGGTTCGTCGATGGCTCGATGGTCTTCAATGGCCAGTTCATCGGCGTCTCGCTTCCCGCCGTGACCCGTTCCTAAGCCACATGCAGGGTGCAATGCCCCGTCCGCGTCTCGACACGTCCGGCACGCTCCTTCTCGTCGAGGATTGGCCCGAGAGCACCGATTTGACGGCGCTTTTTGGAAACGACCACCCCGTCGAGCTCGATATCGGCTGCGGAAAGGGGCTCTTTCTGCTCCAGGAAGGTCGGCGGCGCCCGGAGGCCAACTTCCTTGGGGTCGACTGGGCGCTCAAGTACGCTCGTCGGGCGGCGGAACGTCTGGTCAAGTACGAGGTGTCCAACGCGCGCGTCGTCGCGGGAGACATCTGGAAGATGTTGCCGACCATGGCGGATGCCTCCATCGCGGCGATCCACGTCTACTTTCCCGATCCCTGGTGGAAGCGTCGCCATCGCAAGCGTCGGCTCTTTTCGAGTACCTTTCTCGACACCGCCGCGCGGCTACTAAGAGATGACTCGCGGCTGCACGTCGCCACCGACGTCGAGGAGTACTTTGGCGTCATGATGAAGGAACTCGAACGCCACGAGCTCTTTGTTCCCGCCGAGTCTCCCGTCACCCCCGCGCCCGAGGAGGACGGCGATGCCGACTACCTCACCCACTTCGAGCGGAAGTACCGCTTGGAGGGCCGCGCGATCCACCGCACGATCTACAAACGCCTCGGTCGCTGACGCCGGAAGACTCTCGGCTTCGCGAACGGGACTTCTCCGGCGCCCCTTCCGGGTAGGGCGGATCTTTCCGGGAACATTGGCGTGTTAGGAATGTCCCGCATCGGTTGTAGCGACAGGAGAAGGTATAGTGGATGTAGTGATTGGCCGTTGGCGAGCGTGGTGAGACCTCGGTAAATGAGGGGAAGGTCGAGCATCCTCTCCCATGGAGGCTGGGGGAGAAGCCAAAAGAGATTGTGAATCGTCCCGTCCGGTTTCGCGAGGTGACGCTTATCTACCGGAGCATGCCGCTGGCTTTCGATCCACATGGAAAGGACTGACTCGTCTCATCGTGACGGTCGGAAGGTTCTTCGGTGTGGTGACGGCGGCGACCGGGCTTCGTTGCTTCGAGAAGAGTCAGTTGACATGGAAGTGGCGACCGCGAAACGTTACAGATAGACGAGCAACGTTTTCCTTGACCAAGCGGGGATTCCAATGATGTTTTCCGTACCGATTTTGACAGCGGCTCTGCTGTTGCCCCCCGTGGCCGCCGGGATGGAGCGACAGTTCGAAACGACGGAGAAGGACTTTGGGAGCGTGCCCCACGGCTCGATCTCGTCCTTCGATTTCGTCATGAAGAACAACAGCGACTCGCGAGTGCGCGTCAGCGGCGTTCGCTCGTCCTGCAAATGCGCCGAGCCCGAAGCTCTCACCTCGACGGCCGACCCGGGCGACGACCTCGTCGTTCGCGTGAAGTACAACGCGACCACCTTCACCGGCCCCCGAAGCATGTCGATCTATGTCACCTTCTCCGAGCCGGTCCACGAGACCGTGACGCTGCGGGTGAAGGGCTACAGTCGGTCCGACGTGACCATCACGCCGGGCTCGATCGACTTCGGCGTCGTCTCGCAGGGCAATGGAGCCACCAAGAAGGCGACCATCGACTACACCGGAGGCGATAGCAACTGGCAGATCGAAGAGATTCTTCCTGCTTCCCATGTCACCGTGACCAGTCGCGAACTCGATCGCCAGCTCGGGCGTATCCGCTACGAAGTCACCGCGACGCTCGGGAAGAACGCTCCGGCCGGGACGCTTTCGGAGATCGTCCAGATCAGGACCAACGATCCCAAGTCATCGCTTGTCCAACTGCACGTCGATGGGATCGTCAAGGCTCCCTTGATGGCCTCGCCGAGCGAACTCGACATTCCCAAGATCGTCGTGGGCCAGAAGGTGAAGCGGAAGGTCCTCCTCCGGGGCGACAAACCCTTCACCATCAAATGGGTCGATGGCGACATCGAGGGCATGAACGTCATGTGCACCGAAGGGCAGCGGAAGGTTCACATCCTTCAGGTCGAGTTCGAGCCGAAAGCCGAGGGCAAGTTCGATCGCACGCTCGAGGTGATGACCGACTTGAATAGCGAGAACGCGCTTCCCTACCGAATCGTGGCCAACGTCGAGAAGTAAGGTTCGCCAACCTGACGACACTGAAGTTGCCGCGCTCTTCCTTATGGGGAAGGGCGGGGCAACTTCGCTTTTTAGGGGTGGATCGCCGGACGATCACCATCATGGCCGATGACGTAACTCCTCCTCCCGCCGAGAACGACACCCCGAGTCCGTTGGACAAGGCTCCGTCGGACAAGGCTCGCCCGCCCGATGGGGATCGCCAGATCCTACCCAAGCGAGGGCGGTTGCTCGATCAAGTGATCGAGGCGATCCTCTTTGTGGGCGATCATGCCCTCGATCCCGACGAGTTTGTCACTCACTATCCTGAAATTGACGCCAGCGACGTGCGCAAAGCCGCGCGTCGACTGGGGGCTCGCTACCGGCGTGAACATCGGCCGTATCACATCTCCTTGACCGACAAGGGGTTCCAGCTAGGACTCTTGCCCGAACGACGCCGCCAAATCCTCGAACAGACCCGCCCGGACAAGGGGATTAAGCTCTCGCGCGAGGCGATCGAAGTCCTGTCGGTCGTGGCGTACAAACAGCCCGTCACCCGAGAGGAAGTGAGCCGCTTCCTCGGGGTCGAGTCGGGCAGCGCCCTGCGCCAGTTGGTCAAGCGGCGTCTGCTGGAGATCAATCCGTCGGAGTCCGGGAAGAAGGGAACCGAGCGTTACACCACCTCGTCGCGGTTTCTCGAGCTCTTTGGACTGAAGGATCTTGACGACCTGCCCGTGACCGAAGACCTCGCGAACATCTGACTCATCGCTTCCAGGCGCGGACTTGCCGCTCCACGGATGCTGTATCCGACGCTGCGCGTGTGCTGGTGCAATCCGGTTGCCAGTTCGTTTGGGCGAAGGCTTCCCATCCTGTGTGATCGTTACAGAAGTTGGGTTGATGAGTGTATCAATTGGGTGTTGATGGGTCGGATTTTTAGGCTAATTAACCGTTTCTTTATCAATTCTTCTTGACGATCGAGAATTCATGTTTAGGTTGAATCTCAGCTGCGCGCCTCCACCAGCATTCCGCCAACATTGGAAGCGCCGCAGTCGTGGCACGTGAGCGAACGTAGTCGTCGCTCCCGTGCTCGAACCCCCCGCCATCACAGCGTGTCGATGGCCGGCAGCTTTTTTTCGACTGGATGCTCCTTCCCAAGAGCCGACCCGAAGGATCGATGCGATTCTAAGCCCTTCGTGCGCGCTCACTTCGTCGTCAACTGCGACTGGATTGTCAATCTTCTCAGAATGATTGAGCGATCCGGGCGTTTCATGACGATGGTCTTTCGGAAGGACCATTCCGTCCCGTTGGTACGACCGCCCCTAAGGAGAACTCGTAGATGCCCTTGAGTCAGCTTGCCAGCCGTGCGGCTGGTCCCCTTTCGACTCTTCGCCGCTTTATTGTCAAGTCTCTCGACAGCAACGTCAGTGAGAACGATCACGCGGGTCGGATGGCCGCCTTTGAAAGTCTCAACGATCGTATCGTCCCCGCGAACTTCACGCTCAATGGAGAGACCCTTCTGATTCAGCTCCTCGAGGGTGAGAGTGTCACGCTCGACACCACGGGCGAAGGGAGCGCCGAGGATGGCGGTACCCTCACGTTGGACGGAACCCTCTGGTCGGGTACCGACGTCAACTATGACGACGAAGGTAACATCATTCCGATCGTGGTGGGCAAGGGACAGCAGATCCTGAACTTCGCCAACTTCTCCGATCCGGACGAAGGGGTGCCGGAGGTCACCAAGGTCGTGGTCAACGGCCTGAACGGCAATAGCTTCACGTTCGGCGAAACGATCGAGTCGGACCTCAATGCGAGCGTGTCGGTCGCCTTGACCAACGGTTTGGCGGTGACCAACACCGGCATCTTCTCGATCGACTCTCCCTTCTTCAATGACGCCCTGTCCATCACCGCCGACGGTGTCGACGTCACGCAGTCGGGAACGGACGCCGGCTTCTTGGTCGAGGGTAACTCCACCTTCGATCTGGGCCTGACGGGCAACCTGTTGCTCGACTCGTCCAACAACGCGTTCTGCGGCAGTACCACCACGGGCGAAATCGAGGTCATCAACGCCAACGACGTGACCATCGTCGAAGGCGACACCTTGGGTTGCTGTGACTATGACACCTACTTGGGCGGCATCAAGGCCAGTGGCGATCTCGACGTCACCAACGAGAGCGCCTACGGCGGCATCATCACCAACGACTCCGGCTATGGCTATGGCTATGGCTATGGACGGATTCTCGACATCGCCGGTTCCTCGACCTTCCGCGTGACCAGCGAGAACGGTGGTGACATTGAAATTGATGGCTACACTGAAGGCGGAGATTTCTTCGCCCACAAGTTCGGCGGTCCCGTCAGCATCTTCAGTGAGGCGATGTATTGCGTCGAGAACTACGTCGAAGCCGAGGGTGACCTGGTGATCGGCGATGTCGTCACCAACGGCACCGACGTTGGGTTCTTCGCGCGGATGAGCATCACGCAAACCGAGGATGGAGCCATCATCACCAAGGGTGGCGACGTTGAGGTTGGGCTCGATGTGATCGGCAACATCATCCTGGCGAACGCGGCCAACGACCTCTCCGATCCGGAAGCCGAAGAAGAAGAAGAGGGTTGCTGCGAGGGAGCCTTCTACGTCTACAGCGACACGATGAACTTGTCGCTCCAGACCAAGGGCGATCTGTGCGTCTTCTCCGAGGGCGGCACCGTCATCCAGGACGCGACCTTCGTCAGCGGCAAGAGCGTTGAGATCGACGGCCTGCGGGTCTTCGGCACGACGACGATCGAAGCCGCCGAGGATGTGCTGCTCGGCTACGTCGACGGCGAGGAGATCGATGGCGGCAACGACTTCTCCAAGCTCGGCATCACCCAGACCGGTTCCGAGTCGGAAGTCCTTGTTGTCGATCCCGGCGTGCTGACGCTCTTCGGTTCGATCGCCGGTAACCTCAAGGTCTACACCGAGGCGATCCTGACGCTCGGTGGCGGAATCGGCGACCTCTCGCTGGTCGGTGACGGTGAAGAGCCGCAAGAGTCCTTCTTCTTCTCCGAGGTTCGGACCGAGGTTCTTGGATCGACCGTCAATCTCGGAACGGGCGAGTCGAGCTTCGAGGCCGAGTCCAACGCCCCGCTGCTCGTCAGCGATAGTGGCGAGTTCGACGGACTGCTGACCTTCGGTGACGACGCCATCGTCAACGCCGAGGGTGGCATCAAGGTCGCGCCTGGCGCCGAGCTGATCGGTGGCGGAACGATCGTCGTTGGCGCCGCGGGTGTCGACGTCGCCGAAGGCGGATTGATCGCCCCGACCTCCACCGAGGAGCCGTTCACCGGTCTGCTCAACGTGGTCGGATCCCTGACGGTTGGCCCGCTTGGCCTCTTCGGGGCGGAAATCGCCAGTACCGAGGAAGGTGGCAACGATCTGACGACCGTCGAAGGGGTCGCCACGATCACCGACGCGGAACTGGCCCTCCAGATCAACCCGGGCTACGTCCCGGCCGTTGGGGACACCTTCACGATCCTCACCGCCGAATTGATCGAAGGTGAGTTCGGCAACCTCGACGAGAACGGTCAACTGGTCGTCGATGGCATCACCTTCCAGGTGACCACCACCGAGACTTCGGTCGACCTGGAAGTCGTCAGCGTCGTTCCGGTCGTGACCGGGGACGGCATCGGCCTCTATCGTCCGGGCACCGCCGAATTCGTCTTCAACACCAGCGACGTCTTCGACTTCAATGGCGATCAGTTCTTCACGCTCGTCTTCGGCGATGTCGGGGACCAGGGCTTCGTCGGGGACTTCACCGGCGACGGCCAGATGAACATCGCGGTCTACCGCGATCCGAGCGAGACCGATCCTGGCTTCTTCATCATCAATACCAGCTCGATCTTCTCCTTTGATCCGGATGCCTTCGTCATCACCGATGCGATCGGCAACGGCGACGAGATCGCATTCGCTGGCGACTGGGACGGTGACGGCGATGACGACCTCGGTCTCTATCGCAACGCCGACGCGACCTACGTGACGATCAATCTGCCGACGCTCGCTCCGGGTCAGACCGGCGCCGTCGGCATCGATCCGGCCACGCAGGTCCGCAACATCGTCTTCGGCAACCCGTCGTCGACCGAGAATCCGACCGATCCGCCGGCCGTCGGCAACTTCCGGAGCGACTTTGTCGCCGACCAGATCGGATTCGGTGCCCAGGGTACGCTCGACCTGGCCGCGGTCGACATCGCGTCGCTCGGCTTCGGTGACTTCTCGGTGACCGACTTCTTCAATCCCGATCCGGAAGTCTTCGGCACCACCGGCGACCAGCAGCTCAACGGCATGTACGAAGTCGATGAGGATGGCCTCGATCAACGCGGCGTCTTCCGCTCGTCGTCGGCCACCTTCTCGATCTCTTCGGGAAGCCAGCCCTCGTTCGTCTTCGGTGCCGTCGGTGACGTCGGCCTCGTCGGCAACTGGGTCGGTGGTCCGCTTCCCGTGACCGAGAGCCAGCTCGACTCGTTCTTCGAAGACGACGACGCGTAAGCGACTCTCGCCCTTCGAAGAAGACGAGAACAATTGGGCTCGTCGATCGGAACAGGGCTGAGCAAGCATGTCGGGGGCTTCGGCCCCTGACCGACTATCCGTCAACCATCCCAGCGGCCGGTTTGATTCCCATCAAGCCGGCCGTTTTCGTATTAGGGGGAAGAGACACCTATCCATCTTCCAAGGGAGGAAGCCGATGGTCTCTTCCTGGACGCTTCGCCGCGATACCGATGGCGTTCGTCATCTCGTCCTCGATGTTCCGGGTCGATCGGCCAACGCTCTTTCCCGCACGATCCTCGACGAACTCGACGCGGTCCTTGGCGAACTCGAGGAGGATCGCGACGCCGCGGGACTCGTGATCTCCAGTGGCAAGCCCAACTCGTTCATCGTCGGCGCCGATGTCGACGAGATCCGCTCGCTCGCCGGTCCGGAGGACGCGCGTGAGATGTCACGCCATGGACAGCGTGTCTTCGCTCGACTCGAATCCCTCCAGTTCCCGACCGTCGCCACGGTCTCCGGCCCGTGCCTGGGTGGAGGGCTCGAACTCGCCCTCGCATGCGATTACCTCCTCACCGACGAGCACCCCAAGACCCTGCTGGGACTTCCCGAGGTCAAGCTCGGCCTCGTTCCCGGCTGGGGCGGCACCGTTCGGCTACCCAAGCGGGTCGGACTGCTCAAGGCCATCGAGATGATCCCCGCCGGTCGCCGGCTGAACCCCGCTCAAGCGAAGAAGGCGGGTCTCGCCGACGCGGTGGTTTCCTCGGGGGATGACCTACTTGACCGAGCGAAGACCCTCCTTCGCGAACCACCTCCGCGATCGCCGAAGCCCTGGTCGCGGCGGTTGCTCGAGAGTCGCCTCGTGACGCCGTTGATCTTCTTTCGCGCCCAGTTCGTGGCGCACGCCGGTGGAGGAAGGCACTATCGGGCTCCGCACTGGGCCGTGGTGACGATCCAGAGGGGCTTTCACGCCAGTAGCGATGCCGGCTTCGAGGCCGAGAACGACGCCTGCGCGCACCTCGCGGAGGAGCCGACGACGCGCGAGTTGATTCGGCTCTTTGTCGTGACCGAGGAACTCAAGCGGGACCATCGCCGGAGGATCGCCGCCGCCGGGGCCAAGGTGCTCGAGCGCATCGGCATCGTCGGAGCCGGGACGATGGGGGCGAAGCTGGCGATCGTCGCCGTCAAGGCGGGCTATGACGTCACCCTTCAGGACGTCTCCCAGCCGCAACTCGAACGTGCCCGAGAGGCGTTCGATCGTTGGGTCGCAAGCGAGCGGAATCGGGGGCGGCTTGCCGGCGATGTTGCTCCTCGGCTCACCATCAGCGACTCGATCGAGCGTCTCGTGGATGCCGACCTGGTTATCGAGGCGATCGTCGAGGATCTGGCGATCAAGCAAGCGTTGCTCGGCAAGCTTTCGTCCCTCGTCGCGCCGGAGACCATTCTCGCCACCAACACCAGTTCGTTTCGCGTCGCCGAGGTCATGGGAGGCGTGGAGCATCCCGAACGGACGGTGGGCTTGCACTTCTTCAATCCACCCGACAAGACCCGTCTCGTGGAGGTCGTCCCGGCGGAAGCGACCAGTGACACGACGCTGGCGACGGGATTGGCGCTCGCCGAGAAGGTGGGCAAGACGGCCGTGGTGACGACCGACACGTCGGGCTTCCTGGCGAATCGGCTCTTCGTGCCGTACCTCAACGAGACGGGATATCTCCTCACGGAGCTGAAGGACCCTTTGATGCTCGATCGGACGATGAAGCGCTTCGGCTTTCCGATGGGGCCGCTGCGCTTGACGCAACTCGTCGGGCTGGGCGTCGCCGAGAAGGTGCTCGCGTCGTTCCACGAGGCCTACGGCGAGCGGTTCGCGATGGCGCCGGCCTGGAAGTCGCTGCTTGACACCGGCGCGGGCAAGCCGGTCGCGTCGCTCCTCGATTCCAGGGAGCGTTCGCTCAGCGACGAGGCCAAGCAGGTGCTGGAGGGGCTGCCGGGGACGCGGTCGACCTTGTCCAAGCAGGAGATCATTGATCGGCTCACCCTAGCGATCATCAACGAGGCCGGGCGCTGCCTGGAGGAGGGAGTGGTCGAGCGAAGTGATCACGTTGATCTGACGATGATTCTCGCGGCCGGTTTTCCACCCTTTCGTGGCGGGCCACTCCAGTATGGCTGGAGTTTGGGATGGTCGAGCGTGGTCGAGACGCTGGACCGTCTCGCCGAGAGCCGACCCCGCTATGAGCCATGCGACTGGCTCCGGGAGCAGGTCAAGAAATAGAAACGGCCGACCTCGAAAGGCCGGCCATCTCGCGTTGTTGCTTGGTATGTAGCTGTTTCAGTCAACCCTCGTGAGGGAAGACGGTCTTAGCCACAGGTCTGGCAGCTGCTGCAGCCGTCGCAGGTGGGCTCGCAGACCGGAACGGCCACTTTGCACTTGATCTTCTTCTCGACCATGATGCACTTCTTGACCTGGATTTCCTTCTCGACGGTCACCGGCACGCAGACCTTGTAGTTGACCTGCTTCTTGTACGGAACCTGCTTGCAGACCGTCACGTAGTACTTGCGGGTCTTCTTGACCGGCACGCAGACGGTGTAGTGGCAATCCTTGGTCTTCTCTTCGCTGACCATCTTGCAGCACTTGACGGTACGGGTCCGCTTCTCGGGCTTGCAGACGGTGCAGGTGTACTCGTAAGGCTCGTCGACCATGATCTGCTTGCAGACGGTGCAGGGAACCTGCTTCTTGACGACCTTGGGGCACCAAACCTTCTTGGTGCAGCACTTGGTCTTGGGGCAGCAGGGGTTGCAAGGATCGCAGACCTGGGTGCATTCGCACTTCTCTTCCCAGTGACCTTGATCTTCGCAGACGGTCTTCATGACCGTTTCCTTGACGGTCTTGCAGACCTTACGCGTTCCCGTGCGCTTCTCCTTGTGGGGAACCATCACGGTGTAGGTCTCTTTCTTCTCTTCCCAAACCGGCTTGCAGACGGTGTACTTCACCTTCTTGACACGCTTCTCGGGAACCATGACCGTGTAGTCGCAGGAACGCTCCTGCTTCTCGGAAACGGTCTTGTAGCAGGTCACCTCTTTGGTGCGGGTTTCCCACTTGTTCTCGGTGCACTTGATCTTCTTCGTCTCGGTGACCCACTTGGGCACCATGACCGTCTTCTCGACCTCCTGGTAGCAGGTCTGCGGCTGGCAGCAAGTCGTCTCGCAGCAGCTCGTCTCGCAACAAGTCGTGGGCTGGCAGCAACACGACTTCTTCTTCTTGAACCCGAAGGCGCTCGCCGTGTCGGCAACCGCCATGACCAACGCTAGCGTCGCCAGCCCGGTCACCATCTTTCTCATCATGATAGATGATCCTTCCAATTGGGGAGTTGTGACGTACCCGGTAAACCGCTCACTGTGTCGTGGCATCAGTGCGGAGTATAAACATTCGCGTAAATTGGGCAAGAAGAATTTGTTGGGCAAAATAAAGCCTCTTTTGGGCTTTGGGAAGCCTGTGGGAGGTGTGGAAGCTTTGCGGGACGACTGGATCCAATGGACCCTCCGCGAACCTTCTCCCTGGAAGCCTTCCCAGTCCCCCTGACCGTTACAACGAGTCCTGCGCATTGCTAAGGAAACAAGATCTAGCGACAATGGATCTTGCCAAATGCCGCAAAAAGTCTCTCGATTGCTATCTGATCGTGCGCGGCGCTGATACTGAGCCTTATGCGGGCTGTGCCATTCGGAACGGTTGGGGGGCGAATCGCCGCCGCCCAGCACCCATCTTCCCTTAGCCATTCGGCCCAAAGAAGCACCCTCTCGGAGCTCTCCGCGAGGACCGGAACGATCGGCGTTCGCGACTTCTCCACATCGAAGCCGAGTTGCGCGAGTCGTTCGCGGATCTCCTTGGCCCGGGTAAGAACCGCGCGGCGGCGCTGCGGCTCCCGGTCGAGAAGATCGAGCGCTTCCAGCACGCCGGCCACGTTCGGAGGAGCCAACGCTGTCGAGTAGATGTAGCTGCGGCAGTGGTTGACGAGCCAATCGCGCCAGCGCCGGGTCGTCATCAGGAAGCCTCCGACGCCACCCAATGCCTTGCCGAAGGTGCCGAACCGTAGCGGGACGCGACCGCGGAGGTCGAGTTCCTCGGCCAGGCCGCCTCCGGTCGTCCCCAACACCCCGATGGCGTGGGCCTCGTCAAGGTAGAGCAGGGCGTCGTGGCGCTCGGCGATCGCGGTGAGTCGCTCGAGAGGAGCGACATCGCCGTCCATGCTGAAGACGCTGTCGGTGACGATCCAACGTTGCCGGGCTTGCTCCTTGCCCAGCCGTTGTTCGAGTATGTCGAGCTCTCCAGTCCGATAGACCCGTAGTCGAGCCCCGGAGAGTCGGCAACCGTCGACGAGGCTCGCGTGGTTTCTCTTATCGCAGAAGATGACATCCTCGGCACCGGCGATCGCGGAGAGGATGCCGACGTTGCCCCCGAAACCGCTCGGGAAGAGGAGGACCGCTTCGGCGCCGGTCCATGCGGCGAGGCGTTCCTCCAGTTCGAGATGGGGTTGGTGATACCCGGTGAGGAGTGGGGAAGCGGTCGCCCCCCAGCCGATCCGCTCGAGTCGCTTCGCCGCTCCTTCCGCGACACGGGGATCGGCCGCGAGTCCGAGATAGTCGTTGGATGCGAAGTCGACGTACTCCCGGCCGTCGATGGTGACGAATCCGGGGCGCCGAGCGGTGACGACGTGCCGGGAACGGTTGAGGGATTGCTCCGCGAGTCGCTCGAGGTCACCCTCCAGCCAATCGGGTTCGTGGGGTGTCATCATGATTTCTTCGTAGCCCGCCGTCACCGGGTTTGCAACCGGGAGCGGAGTCCCACGGGGCGCGTCCGTCGCTTCCCGGCACGCCATCGCCAACCGCAACTCCCGTCGGGCAGGCCATTGCCTGCCATCCGCGAGACTGTGCGATTGAGAGGGCTACGAAGAGTACCGACCGTCGTTCGTGTCGAGCTCTTGAATTCCCCTCTCCCTGTGGGAGAGTGAGCCTCTTGTTCCCCTCTCCCTGTGGGAGAGTGAGCCTCTTGTTCCCCTCTCCCTGTGGGAGAGCGAGCCTCTTGTTCCCCTCTCCCCGTGGGAGAGTGAGCCTCTTGTTCCCCTCTCCCCGTGGGAGAGTGAGCCTCTTGTTCCCCTCTCCCCGTGGGAGAGTGAGCCTCTTGTTCCCCTCTCCCCGTGGGAGAGTGAGCCTCTTGTTCCCCTCTCCCTGTGGGAGAGGGGTTAGGGGTGAGGGGGCTCTTTCCCCGACGAGCCTTCTGCTTATTCTGAGCGTATCGTCCCCTCACCCGTCTCGCTTCGCTCGCCGACCTCTCCCCGTGGGAGAGGTGAGGAGAACCAGATTTCGAGAGATCGACCAACCACTACGAGGAGCGCCGACCGTCGTTCGAGTCAGGCCATTGCCTGACCTACGAGGAGAGGGCGGGGCCTCGAAATCTCTTTCAAAAATAGGGGCGGAATTCGCGCGGTGAGGACTCCGTCGCGACGTAGAATACGCCGCACTCTAGAGGGCGTGGAGCCCGCCCGTGGGCGGCGATTCGTGGACCTCGCCGGTGGCGGCGGTCGGTTCGCTCCACCTTGTTGGAAGGAGGTTCGATGGAACAAGCTTCGTGGGCGATCGTTTCCAGCGACGGCCCCTTGGTGGCGGCATCCATCCACTCAGGTCACTCGGTTCGCCGAGATGTGGTTGCCTACCTGGCGGTGAGCGAAGACGATCGTTTGCGTGAAGAAGATCCCTTCACCGATCAGTGGACACTGATTGCCCCTTCGCGGATCAACGTGTTCAAATCGCGTTTCGAGTTCGACCTGAACCGACCGCGCGAACGCTGCATCTACCTCACCCCGGACGACGCCTGGGGGCTTCGCGTCTGGAACCGACGTCCCTCCGCCGAGGTGATCGAGGGGACGTTGGCCCTCTACGACGCCTTTTACGTCGACCTTGAGCAACTCCTCGGCACGCTGCTCTCGAAGCATCGTCGCGTCGTCGTCTACGATCTACATACCTACAACCACCGACGACTCGGCCCCGGCCGTGCCGTCGCCGATCCTAGGCAGAACCCCGACGTCAACCTCGGGACGGGAACCATGGATCGCGGACGATGGTCGCGCGTGGTCGACCGTTTCCTCTCTCGGATGAGCGATGTTGGGATTGAGGGACGACGCCTCGACGTCCGCGAGAACGTGAAGTTTCGGGGAGGGCATTTCCCCCGTTGGATTCACGATACTTTCCCCGACTCGGTCTGCGTGCTTTCGATCGAGTTCAAGAAGTTCTTCATGGACGAGTGGACCGGACAACCGGACAACGAGGCGCTCGACGCGATCACGCAAGCGCTCGGGGCGACGACCGAAGCGGTTCTCGAGGAACTGGCCCGATCATGATGAGTCGCGTCGCGCCCAGTTTGGCGATCACCGACGAGTTGCTGGAGGACGTGCGGCAGCGTCTGCTCGCGGGAAAGCGGGTTCGCTGCGCGCTCGGCGATGGCGGACGGCTGCACATCGATCGCCAACTCCCGTTTCTTTGTCTCTACCGCGTTCCGCCGGGGGGCGGGGATGAGGGGACCGACCAACTCGTCTGTGGCGAGGCTTCCTTTCTGATCGCGATGGGCCCTAAACGTGCCGATCCCCAGATCGCGCGCTTGATCGCCGTCGTGGTCGAGACGCTATCAGAGCGTTTCGGCGACTTCCTGCTCCTGGAGATCTGGTCGGCGCCCGATCGGGATGTCGCGGTGGCGGCCGATCGCGATGACGTGGTGCCGACGGAACTTCAGCCGGACTTCGTCATCTCCGCGCGTGGGCCCAATATCCCGCGGCGGACCGTCGACACGCTGCGGCGTCATCTGCTTCGGGTGAGCATGCTCAAACAGCAAGCCACGGTCCATTTCGACCCGGTGCTCCGGGCGCATCCTTCCGACCGGACGTACCTTCTCAAGGCCGATCCGGGACGCTCGCGACGCTGTCACCAACTCGGGCTTTGCGTGCGCCCCATCTATCGGGATCACGAGTCGGGCGAACTCTTTCCCCAAGTACTGCGGGAGCTAACTCGGGGCATGGGGCGGGCGCTCAAGCAGAGCTTCTTCACGTTCGCCAAGACACACACCACGGCGACGCCCAGGCACTTCTATTCGCTCGGCCGCAACGCGATGGTCAAAGCGGTCTGGGATGTCGATCGGCGTCTCGCCGAAATCAGCGGGGCGTTCGACTTCATCTTGCAGGTGACGCCGGTCAACGCGGAGGGGGCGTGGCGCGAGTTCCGCCGCGGACGATTCGAGCACGCTCCGAGCTTCTACTACCGCCCCCTGGTCGTCGAGCCGACGATGCTCAAGCGGCAGATCTTCGACGTTCCCATTGAGAAGATCGAGGATCCGACCCTCTCGGAGCTCTTCCGTCAGCGCCAGGACGAGCTTGATCGCAAGATCACGATGCTCTCGGATATCGGCACGCCGCGTTTTCTTCTCGGGAGCCGGCAAGTCTACGGCGATGTCGAGTCCGATCTCCTGGAGGTCGCCGCCTCGCTGCTCGAGCATGTTCCCACCCGTCAGGACTTGCGCGGGGGGAAGCTCAACGCGAAGGAGTTCGCCGAGCGAGCGGAGAAGGAGGTCGCCTTCTACCGTGCGCGAATGCCGTCGTTTGTCGCCGAGGTCCAAGTTCGCGAGGATCTCTTCTCGGGCCTCCTCTGCTCGGGCGGCGATCTGCTCATCGGTCATCAAGTGACGGTCCCCGCCGGCCGGGTCGAGGCCCTGCTACAGCACGAAGTCGGCACGCATTTGTTGACGCACTACAACGGCCTGATGGAACCGTTTCGGCAACTCCACTCCGGCTTCGCGGGCTACGACGCGTTGCAGGAAGGGTTGGCGGTGCTGACGGAGTATCTCGTCGGGGGCCTTAGCCGGGCGCGGATGCGCATCCTCGCCGCCCGGGTGCTCGCGGCTCGCATGATGATCGACGGCGCCAGCTTCATCGAAACCTTTCGCTGCCTTGACCGGGAACACGCCTTCTCGCAGCGCAGCGCCTACACGATCACGATGCGCACGTACCGCGGCGGAGGCTTGACCAAGGATGCGGTCTACTTGCGGGGACTGATGGAGATCCTCGAGTACCTCCGCAACGGGGGGGAGTTCGAGCCCCTCTTCGTCGGAAAGATCGCCGCCGATCATATTCCACTGATCAAGGAGCTGCTTCACCGAAACGTCCTCGATCCGCCCGTGTTGCGGCCTCGCTACTTCGAGATGAAGGGAGTGGGGGAACGGATCGAACGGACGCGCCACGGCTTGAGCGCGCTCGACTTAGTGATGGGGCCCTCAGCATGAAAATCGGTTTCGTCGTCAACGACATCGCCACCGAGGACGCCAACTACACGACCACCAGGCTCGCGATGGCGGCGGCCAATCGTGGGCATGAGCCTTGGCTGATCGGGTCGGGCGATCTTGCCTTCGATCCCGACGATACGGTGCGCGCCCGCGCTCGCACGGTCCGCAAGGCGAACTTCAAGTCGACCAAGATCTTCCTCGAGGAGTTGCGAAGCTCCAAGGGGGTCGCCGAACGGATCTCGGTCGATGACCTCGACGTCCTGCTCCTGCGCAGCGATCCCGCCGAGGACAAGGGGAAGCGGACGTGGGCCCAGATGGCGGGGATCAACTTTGGACGGGCCGCGATGCGTCGTGGTGTCATCGTCCTCAACGACCCCGATCGACTCGCCTAAGCGATCAACAAGATGTACTTTCAGCTCTTCCCCGAGGAGGTTCGCCCCGCGACCTTGATCACCCGCGATCGGTCCGAGATTAGGGATTTCGCGAAGGAGCAGGGGGGAAGGATCGTCATCAAACCGTTGCAAGGGTCGGGCGGCCAGGGGGTCTTCCTCGTCGACGCGGAGAATCTCGGCAACCTCAATCAGATGATCGAGGCAGTCAGCCGTGACGGCTACGTCGTCGCCCAGGAGTACCTGGAGGCGGCCGCCGAGGGGGACATGCGCCTCTTCATGATGAACGGCCAGCCGCTGCGCTTTAAGGGTCGCTACGCCGCGTTCCGCCGACTTCGTTCGGGCGATGACATCCGCAGCAACATTCACGCCGGGGGCGAAAAGGCCAAGGCGGTCGTCGACGATGTCGCGCTGCACATCGCCGAGATCGTCCGCCCGAAGCTCGTCGAGGATGGGATGTTCTTCGTCGGTCTCGACATTGTCGGGAGCAAACTGATGGAGATCAACGTCTTCAGCCCCGGCGGCCTTGGCAGCGCCCGCCAGTTCGAGGGAGTCAACTTCGCCGAGGCGGTCATCGTCGCCCTCGAACGCAAAGTCGAGTACATGGGCTACTACAAGCGAAACTTCAACAACATCGACATGGCGACGCTGTAGCCAGTAGAGTGGGGAACGAGTCGACGCGATCCCGTGCGGCGGTCGACGCTGGTTCCTTCGACGATGTTTTGGAGAGGCGCCATGGAGTGGAGCGAATTCGGACGAGTGGCGTTGGCGGCGGGTCTCGGGGCGATCGTCGGACTTGAACGAGAAATCCGCGACAAACCGGCCGGGTTGCGAACCCACATCCTGGTCGGTGCCGGCTCGGCACTGTTGTTGGTCCTCGGAAGTCCCGTCATCGCGGAGTTCAAGGAACAGGGGGAGGACTTCGTCAACTCCGATCCCATTCGCGTCATGCAAGCGATCATCGTCGGGATCAGCGTGCTCGGCGCGGGCACGATCTTCCATGAGGGGGCTCACCGGGTCGAGGGCCTCACCACCGCGGCGTCGATTTTTCTCACCGCCGGAATTGGCATCGCCGTCGGAGTCGGCAAGTGGCCCCTCGCCCTCGGGACCACCATGGGGGCGTTCGTCGTCCTCTTCGTCGTCGGCTGGATCGAACGACTCTGCGGCCGCAATCGGGATGTGTAGCAGCGTGATCCAATGACATCGGGTGCCACTGGCTGCTCGTCAGCCAGTGACGATGAGCCAGAGGATTCGGTCGAAGGATTGCTCGCTCGCGATCCGGTATTCCCGCTCGTGACGATTGCGCCTGGACCTCCCCCCGCCGTGCGGTTCCCAGCACTCAATCGCGATGGATTCCCTTCGATCGACGAACCGATTCGGCGAAGAGAGAGCGTTGCAGAGATCGCGATGAGGATGAACCAGGCATGCACGAACGACGCGTCGACCTTCGCAATTGGTGGCTTTGGGCCTTGCTCGCGTTGTTCGTTCTCGCCCCTTCGGCCCAAGCGGGGGATCGCTACTACCTGATCCTCTTCGGTTCCGAGTCCGATCCCAAACGGGCGAAGCACACCCATACCTACGGGACGGTCTTTCGGGCCTCGGGGGACTTGGCCGATCCGTCGCAGTGTCGTCTCGAGGCTTACACGATCAGTTGGATGCCGGCGGACCTGAAGATCAAGGTGTTGCGGATGTGGCCGGAGCCGGGTGCCAACTTGGGGCTCTTCGAGACCTTCGCGTGGGCCGAGTCGAATTGCATGAGCACCGACTTTTGGGGGCCCTATGAGATCCGCCACCGGCAGTTCTGCCGAGTTATCCGCCGCCTCACCATCCTCGAGGGCGGCACGATCAAGTATCAGTGCATCGATCCTCTCTTGGGAATTCGCAACAACGTCAGCGACTGCATTCATGCCCTCTCGGACATCGACGCCACCACCGGCAGGCTGCGCTACCCGCTGATCCTCTTTGGCAAGGCCGCGACCAATCACATCGCCAAACGCGTCGTCCGAAATCGCGCCCAGATCCATCGCTGCGAGAACAAGGAATGGCTCGTTCGCCGTCTGGGGCTCGAGGCGATGGGATTCCGGCACCGCCATGAGTGCGTCACTCCGAAGAAGTCCCTCTCGCGTCGTCAGATGCGCGAGATCGAGCGGGCTCCCTACGGCGTTCGTTGCTGGCCTCGGCCTGACTTCATCATTCCCGCGGGAGCCTGCCACGACCAACGCATCTCCCTGTCGCTCGAGTCGTCCGATCCCGGTGAACTCTCCATCACGTCCGACCTGGCGGCCAAAGCGGGCGTTTCCAGTACCGCGACCTACGAACCTCACGTGATCGTCGACCTCAAGGTGGACGAAGCCCCCGCCCTCGAGGCGTCGCTCCCAACGACGAACTAGGCTTCGTCGAAACCAAATGTTCGGGTGCCAAGTCGAGACCTGGCGTTCGGGTGCCACTGGCTGCTTGTCAGCCAGTGCGAACGCGTTGCGTCGTCGGCAACCCGAGACTGGACGTTTGACGGTGCACTCGTGTCCTGTTTGGCAAGTTCGCAACGTGAAACTTCATCCCTGATCGGGCGGATGCTTGCCGAATCAAAGGCGTTGCCCGCATGTCCACGACGAGCGTGGGTCTCCTACGCCTAACACGACTCACGTTTGCGTGCGCGGAAGCCCAATCCTCGTACCGAGTCTCCGTTGCGTCCTCACCCCACGACGCTAAGGTGACGGGGAGATCGTGGCGGGCTGCTGGGAACAAGGGCGAGGGCGGAAATCGTGTCGAACGTGTGGACGTGGATCGCGTTGGGGCTGATCGTTCTAGGGGGCGGTTTGCTCACGCCCGCTCTCGTCATGGCCCAAGAGAATCCGACCGAGACGCCGACTTCGGAGAAAACGCCGGGCAAGGAGGCGGTCGACGGCGAAGGTGTCGCGCTGGGTCGCGTCGACGTCGAGGCGTCGGCGGAGGATCCCGACATCTCCGCGCGGTTGCTTCGCATCCTCGATGCGACCGGTTGGTTCAATCGGCCGGAGGTGAATGTCGACAGCGGGGTGGTCTTCCTTCAAGGATCGACGAGCCGGGACCAGTACAAGCAGTGGGCGACGTCGCTGGCACAGAAAACCGAAGGAGTGACCGCGGTGGTCAATCGGGTCGAGGTCGTTCCTCGGCCGATCTGGGACTTCACCCCCGCGTTCGATCAGCTCCGCAGCTTGTGGCGCGGCGCCGTGCAGTCGATTCCGCTCGTCATCGCCGGAGTGTTGATCCTCGTGCTGTCGGTCGTCGCCACCCGAGCGACCACGACCCTGGCCCGCGTTGTTTTGCGACGCCGGATGTCCAACCGCTTGCTCAGCGATGTGCTGGCGCGAGCGATCGGCATCCCCGTTTTCCTGATTGGTCTTTACGTCGTTCTGCACGTGGCGGGCCTGACCCGGCTGGCGCTGACGGTCCTCGGGGGCACGGGAGTCGCGGGCTTGGTGATTGGCATCGCGTTTCGGGACATCGCGGAGAACTTCCTCGCGAGTCTCTTGATCAGCGTCCAGAACCCCTTCCGTGTCGGCGACCTCATCAAGATCAACGACCACCTCGGCATCGTCGAGAAGGTGACCGTTCGCGGAACCCTGCTGATGGCTTTCGACGGGACCTACATTCAGATCCCCAACGCGACGATTTACAAGAACGTCATTCTCAACCTGTCGGCCAACTCGCGTTCCCGGCTCGATTTCACGCTCGCGCTTGGCTACGACGTGCCGATCAACCGGGCCCAGGAGGTGGCGATCGAGGCTCTCCGGGGTCACGAGGCGGTCGTCGACGAGCCGGCGCCGATGATCCTGGCGGAGAGTCTTGGCAGTGCCGCGGTGGGGCTGCGCGTCTACTTTTGGATCGATTCGACGACCTACGCTCCCCCCAAGGTTCTCTCCTCGGTCATCCGCCGCGTGAAGAACGCCTTTGTTCGACAGGGGATCGCCCTGGCCGACGAGGAGCGCGAGATCGTCTTCCCCGACGGCGTGCCGGTACGGATGGTTTCCGAGAGGCATGCCGAGGAGGTGGTTCACGATGGGCACGGCGAGAAAAACGAACCGGTCGCGGAGTCGGACGAGATCGCGACCACCGGTGAGGGCGACCTCGGCAGCGAGCAGACGCAGATGCGCACCCAGGTCGAGCACTCACGGCAGCCCGAGGAAGGGACCAACCTCCTCGATAGCTAGCAGTCCGTCGAATGAAGGCCTCGATAGGGCAGCCTCGTAGGGCAGTCCATTGCCTGCCATTGGCGAACGACGACGATGGCGGGTCGAGACCCACCCGACGATACTTGGTGACGGAGAGGGCAACGGTGGCTTTCGGATGAAGATGGTGTCATGCGATCTCCGAAGCCGCAACGCGGCGGCCGAATATAGCCTGGCGGCGCAAGCCCCAGGTCTCGGGCGGGAACCGATTAGAGTCCCGAAGGGACGACAGAGGGTGAGTCAACGGACTGCTAGCGCCCGGTCGATTCCCTGGTCGTGCGGATGTGGCCGTAGTTGAGCAGCGCGACGAACAGACTCCCGCCGATCGTGTTGCCGATCACGGCCATGACGATGAAGTGAACGACTTGCTCCCAACCGATCGGAGCCCGACCGAGCACGGCGGCGAAGACCTCGGCAGACCCCGCGATGCTGTGGTGAAGATGCCCCAATCCGATGACGAAGGTGACGATGTAGATCGCCAGAAGCTGGCCGGTGCCGCTCCCGACGGCGGCGATGAGCCAGGCTCCTTGGGCCATGAGCCAACCGCCCAATACCGCGCTGAAGATCATGGTCGTCGTGTCGATCGAGACGAGCTGTTGGGCGAGGATGGCGTAGCCCTCATTCGCGTGAATGGTGCCCTCGGCGGCTTGAAGCAAGCACGCGCTGGCAAAGGCTCCGAGGAGATTGCCGACAAAGACGACGACCCAGAGACGGGCCAATTGTTGGAGAGACGCTCGTCGATCGAGGACCGGATAGACCGCCGTCGCGGTGTGTTCGGTGAAGAGTTCCGTACCGCTGACGATGCAGATGATGAAGCCGAGCGGATAGGCGGCGGCCGTCGCGATCCGCCGGACGAAGTCGTTCTCGACGCCCGCGACCGCCAAGGTGACGACCGCGACCGCCATGACGGTGAACCCCAGGATCAACCCCGCCGCGACGGAGGAGAGCACCAGCGAGAGCAGGGGGCGGCCGAGTTGTTCGACTCCCTCGTGAATCGTTCGTTCGAGGACGTCATCGGGATGTCGGCGGATCTCGTCGATCCGTTTGACGATGACCGGGGTAAAGGAGCGATCCTCGGCCTTGCGTTCCTTGGATCGCTCCGTCGAGGGTTTGCTGTCCTCGGCGGGCTGGCCGTCGGGAAGGAGGATCTCGTGGTCTGCTTCGCCGCTCACTTGGTCGGTGCTCCTGGTGGGGAGAAACGGCTCCCCGTGGACCCGCGCCCTCCTGATCGGATCCATGCCGATGCGTCGAGAGGGATCGGGGCACCCCATTCTAGCAAGCGGTCGAACGATACGATGCAGGCGGTGACGAACGACGCGAAAGGGAGGTGAGTTGAGAGTCGATGACGTGGTGTCGGCGCCCCACATCCTCCGTGGGCGTCTCGTCTCTTCCGTCCCTCTTTGTCCAAGGGAAAGCCTCTTTTATCCCCCCTTGGACAAGGGGAAGCGATGGGAACGACGAACCACCGTTCGTTTGGTAGGTGCAAAGACTCCGGCTCAGGCCCAGCAATCCGCCCATATCGCTCGTCACTTCTTCTTGAACAGGGCGGCCCATCCGGTCGGGTAGGGGAGTGTCTGGGTCAGCGGCTCGTTGTGCTGGTGCACCGGTTCGACCGAGAAGAAGACGTTCGGCTCGACCTGATCGACGATCGCCAAGAGCTTCGAGAGTCGTCGCCGTTGACAGGTCGAGTAGATGAGCATCACCGGTCCGACGCGATCGTGCCCTTCGACCATGGTGGCGCGAAAACCCGAACGGCGCAGCGTCTCGGCGATCTCGGGGCCGGCCTTCTCGGAGATGATGCGAACAACGACAAAGCCGAGCGCCAGGAGTCGCTCCATACCGATCCCGGCCGCGTTGCCTGCCGCGAACCCGCCCGCGTAGGCCAGGACCAGAAGGGGGCTATCCGAGACGCCGATGATCACTTGCGACAACGCAACGATCCAAACCAGCACCTCAAAGAACCCCAAGACGACTGAAATGGCGAGCCGTCCTTGTACCACGAAGATCGTTCGCAGTGTTCCCAGCGAGACATCAATGATTCGAATGCCGAAGATGAGCAGTCCGATTTGCCATGGCGGAAGGGTAGCGAGAAACTCCATCATCAAGTCCAGACGCGCAATCCATTGATTGATTCACATGGGGAGGGAGAACGGGCACGACGCCTCCCCCTGTTCCCTTCGGGCGTGATAGAAGAACCAGGGGGAGGCGTCTCGCGGTCGACCCGCGCGACTACTTCGAGGAGGCGGCCTTGGCGGCGCGATCGGAGACCCCTTCGATCGGCTTGGTGGGCAAGTCCTTCGTCGACGGAGCCTTCGGACCCCGCAAGCGCAGGGCGAGCGCCTCGGCTTGCCGGCTGTAGTCAATCGATTCGCCCAAGATCCGCGCGGCCTCCTGAGCGGCGTGAAATCCCTTCGAATTCTCACTGCTGACGTAGTCGAGTCGCCACATCGCTTTACGCTGGAGCTCAAACACGTTCGCCAACTGCTCGTCGGTCACCCCGGCCGCCTTCGCCTCCATAATGGCGTCGAGCATGCTCGTCATCGCCCCCGCCGCCCGCTCGAGCAGCGACCGCGTCCGGTCCTGGATCGTCGCGACTCGGTCGCGAAGCTCCTGCTCGGGAACGTGATGGCAGGTCTGACACGCGTTGTTGATGTTGAGCATCGGACTTTGGACGTTGTGGTTGCTCAGCTTCATCGCCCCGACGCGCTCGTAGGGCATGTGGCAATCGGCGCAGCTCACGCCCGCCCGAGCGTGAACGCCCTGGCTCCAGAGTTCAAACTCGGGATGTTGGACCTTGTAGACCGGCGCCCCGGTCTCCCCATGGATGTAGTCGAAGAACTCAGTTCCATCGGGGAAGGTCGTCTCGTCCCAAAACGACTCGAGATCCTCCATCTTCAAGCCGTTGCCCCAGGGGAAGGTGAGGGTCATCTTGTTGGCGCAGTAGTACTCGACGTGGCACTGGGCACAGACGAAGGTTCTCATCTCCTGCCGCGACGCGTCGACGTTCGGGTCGTATTTCGTCTTGCGACCACTCTTGCGCCAGCGGGTGATGCTGGGCAGATGCGGCACCGGGTCGTCGCTCTCCGCGAGCGCCGCGATCCCTTGCATGAACCCCGGCCGAGTGACGCGAATCGCCATCGTCTGGGGGTCGTGACAGTCGATACACGTCACCGGGTGGGCCTCGCCCATCGAGGGGTGGTTCTCGGGAACCGGTTTGCCGGCGAACTCCCCGTTGAAGCCACCCGCGGGCGCTTCCGGGAAGACCGTCTCCGGATCGTCGGGCGTTCCGTCAGGCACCGACTTGAGCAGCGCGAGAACCTCTTGGTAGGGCTTCTGGCTTAGCTCTTCGAAGCCGCGCTGGACAGCGGGCATGTTGAAATCCGCCGCGAGCGCCTCGGGATCGCTCGGCTCGTCCATCGCCTCGAGCCCGACCTTGCGGTAGAGCACCGTGGTCGATCCGTGGCAGTGCAGACACGCCCCGGCTTGCGCCTTCTTGGTCACCCGTTCGGTCACGCCCTGGTCGTAGAGCATGTACGCGTGCCCGCGGGCCTCGCGGTAGTCGATGCTGAAGGCGTAACCCGCGTAGAGTCGTTTGAGCCAGGGATCGGTTTCGAGCTTGCTTTGCGGCATCGCGCTGGAGCCGCCGTAGAATTTGTCGCCTGCGGTCGCTTTCCAGCCGTCGTACTGATGGGGCCAGTTCTTACCCCACGGCACCGGGTCGGTCGAGATCTCGTCGACCTCCGCCACGCGCACGAAGGGAGTTCGGGCCTCCTGTTTGTGGCCGAAGATGGTTACCAGCACCCAAGTGACTAGGACCGTCGCGCCCGCCGACGCGAGGAACGCCAGGACCAACAGTCGGGTGTTGCCGCGCCGCTTCATGCGGACCCATCTCGTGCGAAATCGAGCCTGGTACTCGTGGTCGCTCATCGCAAGCCTTCCTCAACTGTGCGCGTCGCCGCGCTCGCTACCGCTGCGCGTGCCCGACCGACTGGTGACAGTGGACGCAGCGCGCGGTCTGGTCCCCGTCCTTGGTCGGCAACATGTGGTTAACCAATTTCGAATGGCAGTACAGACACGCCTGCTGCGTCACTTCGGCGTTGCGCGGCTTGATCTGGATCGGCTCATGGAAGTCGCCGGTGGTGAAGGCCAGCGAATGGAAAAAGCCGTTGTCCATCTTCGTGATCCACTTCCCGATCGGGTCGTGGGGCAGATGGCAATCGTTGCACGTCGCGACGTGGTGGTGACTCGACTTGACCCAGGTGTTGAGCTGGTCTTGCATGATGTGGCAGTTGGCGCACGCGTTGGGGTCGTTGCTGAGGTACGAAGCCCCTTCGCCGTAGCCGAACGTGAACGCCCCGAGACCGCCGAGCACCCCAAACATCACCGCGACCACCAGGGAGAGCGTCCCTCTCGTCGCCGAGACCTTGACCGGTTGCTCGTCCGTCGCCGGGTGCGTGCGTTCCCCGCTCTCTTGCTCGTCGCCTTCCCCTGGCATCGAGCACTCCCTTGAGATAGTCCGTCAACGCCTACCGCCGAGGGGAGTATATCTCTTCGTCGACAAGATCCAAAGGGCACCTCGACGGGGACCTCATGAGGAGGGTTGGCCCGAGCGAGCCCGTCTCCTCAGCGGTTGCGGGCTCGACGTCCGCGGCGGGCTTGATACTCCGGCATGCCGATACCGAGCGACGGGCCCTCATCGGGCGCGGTCCGCCCCATCACGACATCGAAGTTGACCGCCAGTTCCCCAAGAGAGGAATCGGGGATTGGTTGGAAGTCGCCGAGCACCGTCGCCCGCGACTCGGCCGGGACCGAGAGGAAGAGTCGATCGCGAGCGTTCTGCGGATGCCCCTTCACGTAGAGCTGCGTCGTCAGGACTCGCTTGCCCCCCTTGCTGACCGCGACGTGGATGTGCGGCGTGCGGCCGGGATAGGGGACCGGCTTGATCGTGCGGAAGTAATAGTGACCCTTCGAGTCGGTCAAGAACCGCCCGTAGCCCTGAAAGTTCACGTCCCGCTGGTCGCGGCGGCGGTTGTCGCCCGAGTGCAGATAGACCGCGTTGTTGTCGACCTGCCAGATTTCCACAAACGCGTTGCGCACCGGATCGCCCTTGCGGTCGAGCACCCGGCCCGAGAGGTGCGTGATCTCGCCGACCGCGGGGGTGAGCGAATCGTTGATGACCAAGAGATCGTTGTCGGTATCGAGCGGCATCTTGTCGGGATAGAAGGGCCCCTCGGTTTGACGCGCCGTCGCGACGAGTTCGGCGAAGACCCCCGGCGTCCACAGCGCCGTCGCCCCCAGGGCCAATCCCCCGCGAAACAACTCCCGCCGCCCGAGCAACGACTGCGTTCCCCTCATGGCTTCTCCTCGGCAAGTGGTTGGTCGATGACCGTCATTGAGAAGTGGCTCCCGACCGAGGTCCAACGTTTCCCCGCGACCTCGGCCGAGCGTGTCTCTTCGATGATAACTGCGATCGCCCACCCAGTGCCCACTCCAAACCGCCCGTCGCCCGCTCTCTTTCCGTAGGTCGGGCCAATGCCTGGCGCGCGTTCGGCATGCGAATCTCCCGCCGGGAGGCTTATTTCTCCGGCTGGCGGTTTTCGAGAGCGGCTTCGTAAACGGTGACCGCCGCCTTGGCCATCAAGTGCATCGTCGGTTTGCCCGGCATCAACGGCAATTGTCTGCGGCCGACATTCTTGATCGCCTCGACGATCGCATCCCGGATCTCTTCTTCGAGCACTTCGACGATGTCCTGGTCCATGATTCCTCCTCGCCTCCCCATTCGGTCACGTTTCCAACAGCCGTGTTGTAGGCCCACCTCCTCCGCCAGGCCAACGAGATGTTCCTCCCGGCGTCGCCGCCATGTCCGCCCATCTTCCGACAACGGCATCGCCGTGATCCCATTTTCCGACAACGGCAACGCCGTGATCCCATTCTCCAACAACGGCACCGCCGTGATCCCATTCTCCAACAACGGCACCGCCGTGATCCCATTCTCCAACAACGACAACGCCGTGATCCCAGTTTCCGACAACGGCATCGCCTTGATCGCGTGTTCCGGCAACGGCAACGCCGTTGAACAACACAGCCCAGGGTCGCGCAGCGCACCCTGGGTAGGCGTAGTCCCCCAATCCAAACCCCGAAGCGGGTTTGACACGCGTTGCGTCACGTTTCCGACGAATGGAATCGCCGCCCGTGCCCGGGTCGAACGCTTTCAGCGTTCCGAATGTTCGTTGCCCCGTCACCCAGGGTGCGCGAAGCGCGACCCTGGGCTGTGATGTCGCATCCCTTCAGGATGCTTGGGACAAGGTAGGCAACAAGTTCTGCCCCGCCTCCCGGCAAGCAATCCCCATGCGTCGCCGTCCGCACCACCGCCACCGTTCCCCGCTCCCCAAGCACCACCGCATCCACTCCCGGCCGCCGCCGGTACTCCTTCCCCGCGTCGCGGGTTCTGAATTCGATGGGATGGTTGGGCACTTCTGAATTGTCGTAGATAAACGCTTCCATTCGCGATGTTGACTATCACGCTCTCACAACAGGAGTCCCGCTCACGAGGAAATTCCGGGCCCGCCAATACGTCGGAGAGCGGTGAGCGTTGCAACGGTGGCGTGTGGGGGAAGCAGGAGCCGATGACGATGGGGGACCGGTCACCGATCAACGGGGAGTGGCGGCAGGGGCGCGGCGTTGGGCTCGGCGGGCGCGTTTGCGGTCGGCTCGTTGGCGGGCTTCGTCGGCGCGCTCTTGGAGTCGATGCTGGGGGTGCTCGTCGATCCAACGGTCGGGTAGCAACGAAGGGAGATCCGAAGCCGGGGTGGTCGGCAGGCGGGTGTAGACGTCGCGGAGATACGCGAAGGGATCGACGTGATGGCGGTTGCAACTCTTGGTCAGGGTGAAGAAGGTGGCGGCGGTCTCGCCTCCTTGGCTGTTGCCGAAGAAGAGCCACGCCTTGCGGCCGAGGACGGCGTACTTCAGCGCCGCTTCGGTGCGGTTGTTGTCGATGGGAATCGCCCCATGGTCGAGATAGCGTGTGAAGGACTGCCACCGGTTGGTCATGTAAGCGATGGCGGCGCGCCACTTCGATTTCGGAAGCTCCCGCTCGTACTGCTCGAGCAGCCACTGGTGGAACTCGGTCACGATCGGCTTGGCGTCGCGTTGCCGCAGGGCGCCGCGTTGTGACACACTACTGTCACGGGCGCGATCTTCGATGTCGTAGAGCCGCTGGAAGTAGCCGAGGGCGGTGTGCGTCCGCACGCTCGGCGCGCTGAAGTGGATTTCCTCGAACTTACGGCGCGCATGAGCCCAGCAGCCGACGGGGACGATCCGGTCGTCCGCCGCGGCGATTCGCTCGTAGCAGGTGTAGGCGTCCGACTGCAAGTAACCCTGGAAGCCGGCGAGGAACTCGTCGGGACCATCGCGGCTGCGGTCGGGCGTGAAGTGGAAGCAGTCGTAGGGATGGGCATTGTCGCCGACGGTGCTCCAGAGATAGGTCTTGGTGCAGCCAGGCGGCTCGCCCGCCAACATCTTGACCGGCGTTTCATCGCAGCCCAGCACCTCGGACTGCAACGCCAGCCGACGCATCAGTTCGACCAACGGCGCGACCGCCAAGGCCAGGGCGAAGAGCCAACGCTGTTGGGTGCCGCGGCCGATGCGGCAGCCGTGGCGAGCGAGGATGTCCTCTTGTCGGTAGTAGGGCAGATGGTCGGCGAAGCGACTGGCGGTCAGATGAGCCCAGAAGCCGGGGCCGGCGTAAGCGTCGATCAACTGCGGCGGTTTCTTCGCCGTGGCGATCGTCGTCTCGCCCGATGCTTCGTCGCGAACGATCACCTCTTGGTAATGTTCGATCACATGGATCGAAGCGGGCGTGAACTCCAGTTGCTCGCTGGTCTTCTTGAAGAACCGCCGGGCGGTCGGGTCGTTCCTCAGCTCCTCGGGAATCTCTTGCTCGTCGAGTTCGTGACGGACCGTCTTGCGCGTGAGCGTTGCAACGGTGGCGTGTGGGAGAAGCAGGAGCCGATGACGATGGGGGACCGGTCACCGATCAACGAGGAGTGGCTGCATGGGCGCGGCGTTGGGCTCGGCGGGCGCGTTTGCGGTCGGCTCGTTGACGAGCTTCGTCGGCGCGCTCTTGGAGTCGATGCTGAGGGTGCTCGTCGATCCAACGGTCCGGTAGCAACGAAGGGAGATCCGAAGCCGGGGTGGTCGGCAGGCGGGTGTAGACATCGCGGAGGTAGGCGAAGGGATCGACGTGATGGCGGTTGCAACTCTTGGTCAGCGTGAAGAAGGTGGCGGCGGTCTCGCCTCCTTGGCTGTTGCCGAAGAAGAGCCACGCCTTGCGGCCGAGGACGGCGTACTTCAGCGCCGCTTCGGTGCGGTTGTTGTCGATGGGAATCGCCCCATGGTCGAGATAGCACGCGAAGGACTGCCACCGGTTGGTCATGTAAGCGATGGCGGCGCGCAGCTTCGATTTCGGAAGCTCCCGCTCGTACTGCTCGAGCAGCCACTGGTGGAACTCGGTCACGATCGGCTTGGCTTCGCGTTGCCGCAGGGCGCCGCGTTGTGACACACTACTGTCACGGGCGCGATCTTCGATGTCGTAGAGCCGCTGGAAGTAGCCGAGGGCGGTGTGCGTCCGCACGCTCGGCGCGCTGAAGTGGATTTCCTCGAACTTACGGCGCGCATGAGCTCAGCAGCCGACGGGGACGATCCGGTCGTCCGCCGCGGCGATTCGCTCGTAGCAGGTGTAGGCGTCCGACTGCAAGTAACCCTGGAAGCCGGCGAGGAACTCGTCGGGACCATCGCGGCTGCGGTCGGGCGTGAAGTGGAAGCAGTCGTAGGGATGGGCATTGTCGCCGACGGTGCTCCAGAGATAGGTCTTGGTGCAGCCAGGCGGCTCGCCCGCCAACATCTTGACCGGCGTTTCATCGCAGCCCAGCACCTCGGACTGCAACGCCAGCCGACGCATCAGTTCGACCAACGGCGCGACCGCCAAGGCCAGGGCGAAGAGCCAACGCTGTTGGGTGCCGCGGCCGATGCGGCAGCCGTGGCGATCGTCGTCTCGCCCGATGCTTCGTCGCGAACGATCACCTCTTGGTAATGTTCGATCACATGGATCGAAGCGGGCGTGAACTCCAGTTGCTCGCTGGTCTTCTTGAAGAACCGCCGGGCGGTCGGGTCGTTCCTCAGCTCCTCGGGAATCTCTTGCTCGTCGAGTTCGTGACGGACCGTCTTGCGCGGCAGCAACTCGGGGAAGAGACGCCGGCCGCGTCCCTTGCTCGTGCGGCGTTCTGGTGACGGTTCGTCGTCATCGCTCTCGTCGTCGTCGCCGGAACCTGAATCGTCGTCCGCCCCGACGATCGTCGAGTCGAACAAGAGCCCCTGCTGGGAATCGTCGACGAAGCGTTCCCGCCGCCGGCCGTACAAGGTCCGCTTGAGCAAGTCGACGTCGCTCTGCAAGCGATCGATCGTCTCCTGCTGCTGAGCGATGATTGCTTGTTGTTGGGCGATGGTCTCCTGCTGCTGAGCGATGGTCTCTTGTTGCTGGGCGATGACGGCGGCTTGCCGTCGGCGCTCCCGATCGAGTTCGATGATCAACTCGTGGCAGGCGTCGATATCGTGGGGGAGGTTCACGTCGAAGGCGTCCATCAAACCGATCTCAGTTGTCGCGGGGACACCCTAGCACGTCGACATCGGAGGCGCCAGAGCAGTTTCAGCGATTTCGACGGAATGACGAGAAAGCCTGCGAGTCCGCCTCGTCGCTGCCATCACCATGACATCGTTGTCGCTCGCGAAGAGAACGCCAGGGTCGATCGTCCAACGAGATTGGCAAGCGAAGAACCCTGGGTCCGAGGACAACCGAAGACAAAACTCGGTTTTGGTCGCGTGCCGTCCCATGGCTTCCAGGCTCTCGCCGCCGTGACGGGGAACTGGCGTCTCGAAGGAGCAGCGGCGCGTCCTGGCTCCGCGGAGCGGCACGCATCATTTCGGGAAAGAGCGAGGGGAAGTCACGAACGACGGGACGACGGCGTGTCACGGTGCTGATCGGAGACTTGAAAGCGTTTGCGATGCCGGACCGAGGAGAAGTCGATGCCCTCGAGAATGAGTGACAATTGTCCGGCAGTGATCTCGAGGCCGGCCTCATCGTCGGCCGCCTGGGCGTCGGGAAGCTGATAGCTTCCTTCCTCCAACTGCTGATACCAAATGCAATAGCCGACGCCGCCCCAATAGAGCACCTTGAGGCGATCCCGGCGGCGATTGATGAAGACGAACAGGTGGCCCGAGAGAGGATCTTGCTCGAGCACCGACTCCGCCAAGGCGATGAGCCCGTGAAAGCTCTTACGCATATCGACCGGTTCCCGGGCCAGGAAGATCCGCACCTGGTGAGGGACCGACCACATGCTCACTCCTCCTCGACGCTCTCGAGGGCCGCAAGCACTTGACGCAAGGCGTCGCTGTCGACTTGGGCCGGCGCCCGCACGATGTAGCCTCGGGGATGAACGATCTCGATCACGCTAGTCGATTCGGGGACCACCCGCAACGCGACGAACGGCGACGGACACGCCCCACCGCCACCGACCGCAGGCGAACGTTTCTCTTGTCGATCGCGTCGCTGTAGCTCACGCCGCCAGCCGTAGAACGACGCCTCCGAAATCCCTTCCTCCCGGCAGAACCTCCGAACGCCCCGTCCGCTCTCCTCTTGCCGACGAACGACCTGCCGCCAATAGGCTTCCTTCTCCGGGCTGCGATCTCGCATCTTCCGCCTCGCGACAAACCAGGGCCAACCAACCCAAGCCTACCGCAACCGACAAGACGCCACCGTTGCAACGCTCACGTTGTCGCGGGGACACCCTAGCACGTCGGCGTCGGAGGCGCCAGAGCAGTTTCAGCAATTTCGTCGGAATGACGAGAAAACCTGCGAGTCCTCCTCATCGCTGCCATCACCATGACATCGTTGTCGCTCGCGAAGAGAACGCCAGGGTCGATCGTCCAACGAGATTGGCAAGCGAAGAACCCTGGGTCCGAGGACAACCGAAGACAAGACTCGGTTTTGGTCGCGTGCCGTCCCATGGCTTCCAGGCTCTCGCCGCCGTGACGGGGAACTGGCGTCTCGAAGGAGCAGCGGCGCGTCCTGGCTCCGCGGAGCGGCACGCATCATTCGGGAAAGAGCGAGGGGAAGTCACGAACGACGGGACGACGGCGTGTCACGGTGCTGATCGGAGACTTGAAAGCGTTTGCGATGCCGGACCGAGGAGAGGTCGATGCCCTCGAGAATGAGTGACAATTGTCCGGCAGTGATCTCGAGGCCAGCCTCATCGTCGGCCGCCTGGGCGTCGGGAAGCTGATAGCTCCCTTCCTCCAACTGCTGATACCAAATGCAATAGCCGACGCCGCCCCAATAGAGCACCTTGAGGCGATCCCGGCGGCGATTGATGAAGACGAACAAATGGCCCGAGAGAGGATCTTGCTCGAGCACCGATTCCGCCAAGGCGATGAGCCCGTGAAAGCTCTTACGCATATCGACCGGTTCCCGGGCCAGGAAGATCCGCACCTGGTGAGGGATCGACCACATGCTCAGCCCTCCTCCACGCTCTCGAGGGCGGCAAGCACTTTGCGCAACGCGTCGCTGTCGACGTGGGCCGGCGCCCGCACGATGTAGCCTCGGGGATGAACGATCTCGATCACGCTCGTCGGTTCGGGGACCACCCGCAACGCCACGAACGGCGACGGACACGTTCCACCGCCATCGACCGCAGTCGACCGTTTCTCTTTTCGATCGCGTCGCTGTAGCTCACGCCGCCAACCGTAGAATGACGCCTCCGAAATCCCCTCTTCCCGGCAGAATCGTCGAACGCCCCGCCCGCTCTCCTCTTGCCGACGAACGACCTTCCGCCAATACGCTTCCTTCTCCGCACAACGAACTCGCATCTTCCGCCTCGCGACAAACCAGGGCCAACCAACCCAAGCCTACCGCAAACAAAAAGACGCCACCGTTGCAACGCTCACCCAGCAGCGGGAAACGAAAGAACCTCCGATTCCCGACTCTCCGCTGGATTCCCGAGTTCTTCGCACGTACTCTTGCTCATGGCGTATCCTCCGTTGCCCTCGTCGGGCCGCTGATGAAATCTCAACTACCTCACCAGCAGGATACGCCGCTTTTTTCCTTCAACCACCACACAACATTCGGGTATATCTCTACCAGGACTCAGGAATGAGCTTGTTTCCTCCTCGCCAGCGCTCAACAACGGTTTCCTGGAACCAATCATCCTGAAGATCAGCGTGGTCGGTAATAATCACTTGAAAGTTCGGACCGAGCGATTTCGTCACATCGACAATGAACTTGAACATTCTGGCTCTATTGCCAAATCTGTGGGTGGTGAGTGTCTTCTCCGTTCCGCTTGGTAGTGGAGGTTACCGCCGTATGCCAAGGGCCGCGTCCGGCTGCTGCTTTGCCTGGTCTTCTCGCTTCGCTCGCCCTGCATCCTCGCCATCGTGGCTCGGCTTCGGTCGCCCGGCAAAGACTCCTCCTTGGCCGTTGGCGGGGAGGATGTTCCACTGGTCAAGCGGAAAGGAGAGAAGTCGGCAGCAGGGAGTAAAAGAGCATCCCGCTCTCGAGTGGCGCATGATGGAGTTTGCGAGGACTTCTTCAAACGCCAGCCGCGAGAGACGGGATGCGACTTCAGGTTATCCTCAACGCCTTGGAGCGTCACGGGAGTTTCGTCTACGAATCGGCGGCTTGGGCCGATTCGTCGAAAGAGGGACTGCTGGTTCGGGTTCGCCCACGGCGTCGCAGCCGGCCGATCTGTTCGGGTTGCGGGAATCGTGGCGGCACGTACGACCACTTGCCGGAACGCCGTTTTCAGCACGTGCCGTTGTGGGGCCTGGCGGTTTGGCTGGTCTACGCGGCGCGGCGGGTCGCATGCCCTGCTTGCGGGGTGAAGGTGGAACGCCTTCCCTGGGCGTCGGGCAAGGAGCGAACGACGTCGAGCTTCCAATGGTTCCTGGCCCGTTGGGCCAAACGCTTGAGCTGGCGCGAGACCGCCGAGATTTTCGGCACGAGTTGGCACACCGTCTTTCGTGCGGTGAAAATGGCGGTTTGCTGGGGAATCCGCCATCGCGACCTGGAAAGGATCGAGGCGATCGGCATCGACGAGGTCGCCTACCGCAAGGGCCACCAATACTTCACCTTGGTCTATCAGATCGACCGCGGATCGCGTCGTCTGCTTTGGGTCGGGCAAGACCGGACCAAGGAGACGCTCGGTCGTTTCTTTCGCTTCTTCGGCAGGCGGCGAACCGAGCGGCTGAAGTACATCTGCAGCGACATGTGGAAGGCCTACCTGTCGGTCATCGCTCGCGAGGCCAATGGGGCCCTGCACATCCTCGACCGCTTCCACATCATGCAGTTGTTCAACAAGGCGATCGACAAGGTGCGGGCCCAGGAGGCACGCGAACTCAAACGCAAGGGCTTCGAGGTGCTCAAGCGGACGCGTTGGCTGCTGCTCAAGCGTCGCGGCAACCTCAAACGCAAGGAGGTCCTTCGTCTCAACGAGTTGTTGACGCACAACCTCAGGACGGTCAAGTGCTACCTGATGAAGGAAGATTTCCAGCGGCTTTGGGACTACAAGGCTCCCTGGCGGATCGGATCCTTCTTCCAGGAGTGGCTCGATCGGGCCTTGAGCACACGGATCGAACCGATGCGCAACCTGGCACGAACCCTCGAGCGTCACGCCGAGCAGATCTTCAATTGGTTCGAGGCAAAAGGAGAGATTTCCGCGGGCGCCGTCGAGGGAATGAATCTGAAGGTCAAATTGACGACCCGCCGATCCTACGGCTTTCGCGACCCCAACACCCTCAAATACGCTCTCTATCACAATCTCGGCAACCTCCCCGAGCCACCATCGACCCACAAATTCTGAAGACGAGGCAAATGACCAAGAAATTGCCGACGATTCAAAAATCACGCCGTCCAATCGCCGTTGGAGCTGGTTTAGTTGCGCTGGATGCTGTCGTCAGTGCCGATGTGAACATTCCCGTTCGATATTGGGCAGGGGGGACATGCGGCAATGTCTTAACCTCGCTCGCATTCCTCGGATGGAATTCGCAGCCAGTCGCGCGACTGGGGACTGGCGCTGCAAGTGACCTCCTCTTAGACGATCTCCGTCGTTGGAAATTGTCGCTTCGGTTCATCCGTGTTGAACCCGACGGAAGCACGCCGATCATTGTCGAGCGGATACGTCGCGATGCCAATGGTCATCCAAGGCATTCGTTTTCTTGGCGTTGTCTCGGATGTGGAGCGCCATTTCCAGGTTACAAGCCAGAACTGTTGAGCGTAGCCGAGACAATCTCGCCGAAGATCAAGGGAGCAAAGGCGTTCTTCTTTGATCGACTTTCTGCCGGTACGGTGTTACTTGCAAAGGCCGCTGCCGAAAGCGGTGCATTGGTTGTCTTCGAGCCATGCAGCATTGGCAATCCAGTCTTGTTCCGTCAGGCGTGGGAAGTTGCTCACATTGTGAAGTATTCCCACGAACGTCTAAGTGAATTTCCGGAGATGGCCGTTGAAAGTAGTCCGCTATTGGTGATTGAGACACTTGGCGACGCAGGTCTGCGGTACCGTCGCCGAACAAAGGGAATGGCAGCGTCAACATGGGTCGAATTAAAATCATTTGCGGCCGGCACGTTGAAAGACACCGCCGGAGCAGGAGACTGGTGTACGGCTGGGCTCATTTCGAAAGTGGGGATTGATGGGTTTGCCGGATTCGCAAAGGCATCTGACAGGCAACTTGACGAGGGCATTCGATTTGGGCAGGCACTTGCCGCATGGAATTGTGGCTTTGAAGGAGCACGCGGTGGAATGTACGCCGTTTCAAAGACATTGTTCAAGAAGCAAGTCGATCAACTTCTCTCTGGTTCGTCTGCTTTAATTCCTATGCCTGACCCAGCCGTTCCAGACAAAGTGGAATCAAGTAGCTTCTGTAGAAGTTGCGATGTTTCGGTCTTGGATACCCGCAAGCGGAAGACCAAACGGGGGTGATGTTCGCGCTGAATTACGCACCTCGTCGACGCGCAGAGTATTTCAAGTTGCTGGAAGGACATTGATCTGAACCGTTTACCGCCAGTCGGAACGGTCTATCTGGCGTTCAGTGTACGCCGCAGCCCGGCTTCCCATCCCCGGATGCCGGCCAGGAAAAGTTCAATAGCCGTCTTGTCGTCCCGATTCACATTTCCTAGCGACCTATCCCCCTTTCCGGTTTGGCCCCCGAGTGGGGCCTTCACGGCGCCCGGCCCTGTGCCGGACGTGTGTTCCTTGGGGTCAACCTTGTCTCGCGCGGTTGGCCCGGCGTAAAGATCGCGCGGCGGCGGGGTATCACCAAAAGTAACGACGCCGCTAATCACCTTGTAGAAGACTCGCATCTTCCGCCTCGCGACAAACCAGGGCCAACCAACCCAAGCCTACCGCAAACAAAAAGACGCCACCGTTGCAACGCTCACCCTTTCGTGACAAAAGGGGCCGATGATGCTTCTCCAAAAGTTTCGAGACATGATGAGGGCTGAATCGACTCTACGGAAGTCGACTCGATCCCTAGAAGGACGTTTCTCGCCCCGCCTGGAAGGACTTGAAGATCGTAGCGTCCCAACTGCGAGTCCCTTGGGAACATTGGATCCTCCGCTCGAAGGGGGCATGGTGGAGTGTGCTCCCGACGCCGCGTGTAGTGATCCAGCCGTTTTACTCCAAGCTGGACCTCGTTTGGCCAGCGTTGACACGAGTCAGAGTACACTGCTGAACGCGGTGCTGGGAAACATGCTTGGCACTAGCGTCAACTTGACCGTTCTCGATTGGAATGCCGTCGCGCAGTCCGATATCAGTCTCGCGGAGTTTCTAGACGTGCTGGCAGCGGACGTGGGCGTTGCGGGACCCGACGAAGCGGTGAACGCCGACGTCTCTCTGCTGCAAGTCCTTGATGCGATGACCAGCGTCGCACAGGCCGATGGAAACACCGCCCTGGTCGATGCACTCTCGGTGCTTCAGGTCCCCTTTGGTGAGCTTCAAGGAACGATCCGGCTGATCGATCTCCTCAATGTCGACCTTCCCGACGGTTCGTTGGCCAATATCGATCTCGACGCCTTGGACCTCGTATCCGGCACCGTTCAACTGTTCAATTATGACAACGTTCTGACAACGCCCCAGCCGGTGACGGTGTCGGGGGCGGATCTCGGGCTCGGCGGAGTCGTCAACTCGATTGAACTTTATGCCCAAGTTGTCGAATCACCGGTCTTCACCATCGCCAAGGAAGGAACGACCTTTCACACCGCCGCGATGAGGTTGAAGCTCAATGTCGATCTGGTCGACGCCAACGTCGACACAACGACTCTCGAAGATGCTCTGCAAGCTGCCCTTGGCGCCGGCGTGAGTGTGCAAGCCGACTTGACGCTTGGTCAGGTTGAATTCTACGCAAATGTCGCGCGTGCGGAGGGAATTGTCACCCAGATCGATGCGATCGCCGAGACGGTAACTGTCGACGCGACACCTGGCATCGCCGATGTCTACTTGGGAACGATCAGCGACTCGCTCTTCTACAACCGGACGCACCTCATCGATCCGGTGACCGATCTGACCTACGCCAATGTCGGCACCTTAAGCATTCAGGCCACCGATTCGCTGGGGGCCCCGTTGGCGGACGAGACGACTGGTATCTCGGCGAAGGCGTTCGGGGAAGGTCAGGCTCCCCTTGTGGATTCTCTTCTCTTCTCCGGTCCCTACCCGGAGACTCTCACGACCGGTTCAAGCTCGACCGCAATCACCAATCTTATTGCCGATCTGGCAACAACTCTCGATGTCCAACTTGATGGTAGCTTGGGTTCCGTTCTCGATCCGCTTGTCGATACCATCGTGCTCCCAACTACGGACACGTTGGTCACCGATGCGATTCAGCCAACTCTCGACACGCTGTTGACGGGAGTGGTCGACCCTCAACTCCGGTTGTTGGGAATTGGAATCGGTGAAATGGATGTCACGATCAGCGGGTTCTACGGACTTCCTCCTTCGGCGCTGGACGATAGTAGCTCGACAAATGAAGACGTCGCGGTCGTCATCTCCGTGCTCGACAACGATGTTGATCCGGATGGTGGCGAATTGACCGTGGTCGATGTCGTTCAGCCCGCAAATGGCGCGGTGACGATCAACCCTGATGGGACGCTCACCTACACGCCCAATGCTGATTTCTTTGGCGGCGATTCGTTCACCTACGTCATCAAGGATTCGGACTGCTGTACTTCGACTGCGGCGGTCAACATTGCCGTCGATCCCGTCAACGATGCTCCCGTCGCCGGAGATGACACGGCAACAACATCCCCCAATACCCCACAAACGATCACCGTCCTGACCAACGACACCGATGTTGATGGCGATCCGCTGAGCGTCGACAGCTTCACCCAGCCGGCCAGCGGCAGCGTGGTCCTGAACCCCGACGGGACCTTCAGCTACACCCCCGATCCCGAATTCCACGGGACCGACAGCTTCACCTACACCGTCACCGATGGCAACGGCGGCACTTCCACCGCCACGGTGGGCCTCACCGTCGATCCCGTCAACGACGCTCCCGTGGTCAATGGAGAGAACGTCACGACCGATGAGGACACACCGACGACGATCACCGTCCTGACCAACGACACCGATGTTGATGGCGATACGCTCAGCATCGACGGCTTCACCCAGCCGGCCAACGGCAGCGTGGTCCTGAACCCCGACGGGACCTTCAGCTACACGCCCGATCCCGACTTCCACGGAACCGACAGCTTCACCTACACCGTCACCGACGGTAACGGCGGCACTTCCACCGCCACGGTGAGCCTCACCGTCGATCCCGTCAACGACACTCCCGTCGCGAACGACGATGCCGCGACGACGAACGAGGACACGCCGACGACGATCGACGTCTTGGCCAACGACACCGATGTCGATGGCGATCCGCTCAGCGTCGACAGCTTCACCCAGCCAGCCAGCGGTTCGGTGGTCCTGAACCCCGACGGGACCTTCAGCTACACCCCCGATTCCGACTTCCACGGAACCGACAGCTTCACCTACACCGTCACCGACGGTAACGGCGGCACTTCCACCGCCACGGTGGGCCTCACCGTCGATCCCGTCAACGACCAGCCCGTGGTTAGTGGAGAGAACGTCACGACGAATGAGGACGCACCGACGACGATCGACGTTCTGGCCAACGACACCGATGTCGACGGCGATACGCTCAGCGTCGACAGTTTCACCCAACCGGCTAGCGGCAGCGTGGTCCTGAACCCCGACGGGACCTTCAGCTACACGCCCGATCCCGACTTCCACGGAACCGACAGCTTCACCTACACCGTCACCGACGGTAACGGCGGCACTTCCACCGCCACGGTGAGCCTCACCGTCGATCCCATCAACGACACTCCCGTCGCGAACGACGATGCCGCGACGACGAACGAGGACGCACCGACGACGATCGACGTCTTGGCCAACGACACCGATGTCGATGGCGATCCGCTGAGCGTCGACAGCTTCACCCAGCCGGCCAGCGGTTCGGTGGTCCTGAACCCCGACGGGACCTTCAGCTACACCCCCGATTCCGACTTCCACGGGACCGACAGCTTCACCTACACCGTCACCGACAGCAACGGCGGCACTTCCACCGCCACGGTGAACCTCACCGTCGATCCCGTCAACGACGCTCCCGTGGTCAATGGAGAGAACGTCACGACCGATGAGGACACACCGACGACGATCACCGTCCTGACCAACGACACCGATGTCGATGGCGATCCGCTGAGCGTCGACGGCTTCACCCAACCAGTCAACGGTTCGGTGGTCCTGAACCCCGACGGGACCTTCAGCTACACCCCCGATCCCGACTTCCACGGCGCCGACAGCTTCACCTACACCGTCACCGACGGTAACGGCGGCACTTCCACCGCCACGGTGAACCTCACCGTCGATCCCGTCAACGACACTCCCGTCGCGAACGACGATGCCGCGACGACGGCCGAGGACGCACCGACGACGATCGTCGTCCTGACCAACGACACCGATGTTGATGGCGATACGCTCAGCATCGACGGCTTCACCCAGCCGGCCAACGGCAGCGTGGTCCTGAACCCCGACGGGACCTTCAGCTACACGCCCGATCCCGACTTCCACGGAACCGACAGCTTCACCTACACCGTCACCGATGGCAACGGCGGCACTTCCACCGCGACGGTGAGCCTCACCGTCGATCCCATCAACGACACTCCCGTCGCGAACGACGATGCCGCGACGACGAACGAGGACACACCGACGACGATCGCCGTTCTGGCGAACGACACCGATGTCGATGGCGATCCGCTGAGCGTCGACAGCTTCACCCAGCCGGCCAGCGGCAGCGTGGTCCTGAACCCCGACGGCACCTTCAGCTACACGCCCGATCCCGACTTCCACGGGACCGACAGCTTCACCTACACCGTCACCGACGGTAACGGCGGCACTTCCACCGCCACGGTGAGCCTCACCGTCGATCCCATCAACGACGCTCCCGTGGTCAATGGAGAGAACGTCACGACCGATGAGGACACACCGACGACGATCGCCGTTCTGGCGAACGACACCGATGCCGACGGCGATCCGCTCAGCGTCGACAGTTTCACCCAACCAGCCAGCGGCAGCGTGGTCCTGAACCCCGATGGCACCTTCAGCTACACGCCCGATCCCGACTTCCACGGAACCGACAGCTTTACCTACACCGTCACCGACGGCAACGGCGGGACTTCCGCCGCCACGGTGAGCCTCACCGTCGATCCCATCAACGACGCTCCCGTGGTCAATGGAGAGAACGTCACGACCGATGAGGACACACCGACGACGATCGCCGTTCTGGCGAACGACACCGATGCCGACGGCGATCCGCTCAGCGTCGACAGTTTCACCCAACCAGCCAGCGGCAGCGTGGTCCTGAACCCCGATGGCACCTTCAGCTACACCCCCGATCCCGAATTCCACGGCGCCGACAGCTTCACCTACACCGTCACCGACGGTAACGGCGGCACTTCCACCGCCACGGTGAGCCTCACCGTCGATCCCATCAACGACGCTCCCGTGGTCAATGGAGAGAACGTCACGACCGATGAGGACGCACCGACGACGATCGACGTTCTGGCGAACGACACCGATGTCGATGGCGATACGCTCAGCGTCGACAGCTTCACCCAGCCGGCAAGCGGCAGCGTGGTCCTGAACCCCGACGGGACCTTCAGCTACACGCCCGATCCCGACTTCCACGGAACCGACAGCTTCACCTACACCGTCACCGACGGTAACGGCGGCACTTCCACCGCCACGGTGAGCCTCACCGTCGATCCCATCAACGACGCTCCCGTGGTCAATGGAGAGAACGTCACGACCGATGAGGACGCACCGACGACGATCGACGTTCTGGCGAACGACACCGATGTCGATGGCGATACGCTCAGCGTCGACAGCTTCACCCAGCCGGCAAGCGGCAGCGTGGTCCTGAACCCCGACGGGACCTTCAGCTACACGCCCGATCCCGACTTCCACGGAACCGACAGCTTCACCTACACCGTCACCGACGGCAACGGCGGGACTTCCGCCGCCACGGTGAGCCTCGCCGTTGATCCCGTGAACGACGCTCCCGTCGCGAACGACGATGCCGCGACGACGAACGAGGACACGCCGACGACGATCGCCGTCCTGGCCAACGACACCGATGCCGACGGCGATACGCTCAGCGTCGACAGTTTCACCCAACCGGCTAGCGGCAGCGTGGTCCTGAACCCCGACGGGACCTTCAGCTACACGCCCGATCCCGACTTCCACGGAACCGACAGCTTCACCTACACCGTCACCGACGGTAACGGCGGCACTTCCACCGCCACGGTGAGCCTCACCGTCGATCCCATCAACGACACTCCCGTCGCGAACGACGATGCCGCGACGACGAACGAGGACGCACCGACGACGATCGACGTCTTGGCCAACGACACCGATGTCGATGGCGATCCGCTGAGCGTCGACAGCTTCACCCAGCCGGCCAGCGGTTCGGTGGTCCTGAACCCCGACGGGACCTTCAGCTACACCCCCGATTCCGACTTCCACGGGACCGACAGCTTCACCTACACCGTCACCGACGGTAACGGCGGCACTTCCACCGCCACGGTGAGCCTCACCGTCGATCCCATCAACGACACTCCCGTCGCGAACGACGATGCCGCGACGACGAACGAGGACGCACCGACGACGATCACCGTCCTGACCAACGACACCGATGTTGATGGCGATCCGCTCAGCGTCGACAGCTTCACCCAGCCAGCCAGCGGTTCGGTGGTCCTGAACCCCGACGGGACCTTCAGCTACACCCCCGATTCCGACTTCCACGGGACCGACAGCTTCACCTACACCGTCACCGACAGCAACGGCGGCACTTCCACCGCCACGGTGAACCTCACCGTCGATCCCGTCAACGACCAGCCCGTGGCAGAGAGTAGATTCGCTAGCATCTCAGAGGACAGCACTTTGATTGGCAAGCTCTCGGCAAAGGATCGTGACTCTGAGTCGCTCACCTTCTCCATCCTTGTGTGGCCGACGTTTGGGACACTACGCCTTGACGCATCAACTGCAACCTACGAATACCTTCCCAATGTCGATTTCAACGGAGAAGACAGCTTCCAGTTCCTAGCGACCGATGGAATCCGATTCGATACTGGCATCATTTCGATCCAGGTCGCACCGGTCAATGATGCTCCCGTCGCAACCGATGTGGCCCAGACCGCAACTGAGGACGAACCGATTAGTGGGACGCTCTTGGGAAGCGACCCCGATGGGGATTCCATGACCTACTCGGTCCTTGCCGAGCCCGAGTTCGGAACGCTTTCTCTCAATCCCATCACCGGTGAGTACACGTATATCCCTGATCCTCACTACCACGGACTCGATCAGTTCCAGTATGAGATCAGCGACGGACTCACCACGCGAGTCGCATCGGTCTCGCTGGTTGTGGAACAAGTCAACGACGTGCCTGTACCCGGCCCGTTCATTGCGAGGGTCAGCGAGGCCGGACTCATCTCCGGAACGATTGTCACGAACGATGTCGATGGCGATCAGATCCGCTACTTCATTGTTTCTGGTCCGACCTTGGGAATTGTTACTACATTTAGCTTCACTACAGGACAGTTCCAATACATGAACACTTCGGCCACCGGAGGGACGGACAGTTTCATCGTCCGCATCACTGACGGTACTGTCGAAGTAGACACGGTCGTTGTCTTGGAGTCGTCCATCATCTCGGAAGCAACCGGACTCGCGACAGGCTCGTGAGCGTTGCAACGGTGGCGTCTTGTGGATTGCGGTAGGCTTGGGTTGGTTGGCCCTGGTTTGTCGCGAGGCGGAAGATGCGAGTTCGTTGTGCGGAGAAGGAAGCGTATTGGCGGAAGGTCGTTCGTCGGCAAGAGGAGAGCGGGCGGGGCGTTCGACGATTCTGCCGGGAAGAGGGGATTTCGGAGGCGTCATTCTACGGTTGGCGGCGTGAGCTACAGCGACGCGATCGAAAAGAGGAACGGTCGACTGCGGTCGATGGCGGTGGAACGTGTCCGTCGCCGTTCGTGGCGTTGCGATTGGCCCCGACGTCAACGAGCGTGATTGAGATCGTTCATCCCCGAGGCTACATCGTGCGAGCGCCGGCCCAAGTCGACAGCGACGCGTTGCGCAAAGTGCTTGCGGCCCTCGATAGCGTCGAGGAGGAGTGAGCATGTGGTCGGTCCCTCATCAGGTGCGGATATTCCTGGCTCGGGAACCGGTCGATATGCGAAAGAGCTTTCACGGGCTCATCGCCTTGACGGAGTCGGTGCTCGTGCAAGATCCGCTTTCGGGCCACCTGTTCGTCTTCATCAATCGCCGCAGAGATCGGATCAAGGTTCTCTATTGGGGCGGCGTCGGCTATTGCATTTGGTATCAGCAGTTGGAGGAAGGGAGCTATCAGCTTCCCGACGCCCAGGCGGCCGACGATGAGGCCGGCCTCGAGATCACTGCCGGACAATTGTCACTCATTCTCGAGGGCATCGACCTCTCCTCGGTCCGGCATCGCAAGCGCTTTCAAGTCTCCGATCAGCACCGTGACGCGACGTCGTCCCGTCGTTCGTGACTTCCCCTCGCTCTTTCCCGAATGATGCGTGCCGCTCCGCGGAGCCAGGACGCGCCGCTGCTCCTTCGTGACGCCAGTTCCCCGTCACGGCGGCGAGAGCCTGGAAGCCATGGGACGGCACGCGACCAAAACCGAGTTTTGTCTTCGGTTGTCCTCGGACCCAGGGTTCTTCGCTTGCCAATCTCGTTGGACGATCGACCCTGGCGTTCTCTTCGCGAGCGACAACGATGTCATGGTGATGGCAGCGACGAGGCGGACTCGCAGGTTTTCTCGTCATTCCGTCGAAATCGCTGAAACTGCTCTGGCGCCTCCGATGTCGACGTGCTAGGGTGTCCCCGCGACAACTGAGATCGGTTTGATGGACGCCTTCGACGTGAACCTCCCTCGCGACATCGACGCCTGCCACGAGTTGATCCTCGAACTCGATCGGGAGCGCCGACGGCAAGCCGCCGTCATCGCCCAGCAGCAAGAGACCATCGCCCAGCAGCAGGAGACGATCGATCGCTTGCAGAGCGACGTCGACTTGCTCAAGCGGACCTTGTACGGCCGGCGGCGGGAACGCTTCGTCGACGATTCCCAGCAGGGGCTTTTGTTCGACTCGACAATCGTCGGGGCGGACGACGATTCAGGCTCCGGCGACGACGACGAGAGCGATGACGACGAACCGTCACCAGAACGCCGCTCGAGCAAGGGACGCGGCCGGCGTCTCTTCCCCGACCTGCTGCCGCGCAAGACGGTCCGTCACGAACTCGACGAGCAAGAGATTCCCGAGGAACTGAGGAGCGACCCGACCGCCCGGCGGTTCTTCAAGAAGACCAGCGAGCAACTGGAGTTCACGCCCGCTTCGATCCATGTGATCGAACATTACCAAGAGGTGATCGTTCGCGACGAAGCATCGGGCGAGACGACGATCGCCACGGCGAAGAAACCGCCGCAGTTGATCGACGCTTACGCCGGCCCCGGCTTCTGGGCTCATCTGACCGCCAGTCGCTTCGCCGACCATCTGCCCTACTACCGACAAGAGGACATCCTCGCTCGCCACGGCTGCCGCATCGGCCGCGGCACCCAACAGCGTTGGCTCTTCGCCCTGGCCTTGGCGGTCGCGCCGTTGGTCGAACTGATGCGTCGGCTGGCGTTGCAGTCCGAGGTGCTGGGCTGCGATGAAACGCCGGTCAAGATGTTGGCGGGCGAGCCGCCTGGCTGCACCAAGACCTATCTCTGGAGCACCGTCGGCGACAATGCCCATCCCTACGACTGCTTCCACTTCACGCCCGACCGCAGCCGCGATGGACCGGAACAGTTCCTCGCCGGCTTCCAGGGTTACTTGCAGTCGGACGCCTACACCTGCTACGAGCGAATCGCCGCGGCGGACGACCGGATCGTCCCCGTCGGCTGCTGGGCTCATGCGCGCCGTAAGTTCGAGGAAATCCACTTCAGCGCGCCGAGCGTGCGGACGCACACCGCCCTCGGCTACTTCCAGCGGCTCTACGACATCGAAGATCGCGCCCGTGACAGTAGTGTGTCACAACGCGGCGCCAAGCCGATCGTGACCGAGTTCCATCAGTGGCTGCTCGAGCAGCACGAGCGGGAGCTTCCGAAATCGAAGCTGCGCGCCGCCATCGCTTACATGACCAACCGGTGGCAGTCCTTCGCGTGCTATCTCGACCATGGGGCGATTCCCATCGACAACAACCGCACCGAAGCGGCGCTGAAGTACGCCGTCCTCGGCCGCAAGGCGTGGCTCTTCTTCGGCAACAGCCAAGGAGGCGAGACCGCCGCCACCTTCTTCACGCTGACCAAGAGTTGCAACCGCCATCACGTCGATCCCTTCGCCTACCTCCGCGATGTCTACACTCGCCTGCCGAGCACTCCGGCTTCGGATCTCCCTTCGTTGCTACCCGACCGTTGGATCGACGAGCACCCCCAGCATCGTCTCCAAGAGCGCGCCGACGAAGCCCGTCAACGAGCCGACCGCAAACGCGCCCGCCGAGCCCAACGCCGCGTCCCTGCTGCCACTCCCCGTTGATCGGTGACCGGTCCCCCATCGTCATCGGCTCCTGCTTCTCCCACACGCCACCGTTGCAACGCTCACACAGGCTCCACGGTTCCGATCCGTCGCTCATCCTCGACACCGCGATCGGATTCAGTTCGCGCCAATATCACTACGCAAGGCCAAATTGCCTTAGTCTCGTCTGGGGCGTCCCTGGTCCTTGAAGAAAGGACAGAAAGAACCTCCCTCCGCCTCGTCTTCAGAATTTGTGGGTCGATGGTGGCTCGGGGAGGTTGCCGAGATTGTGATAGAGAGCGTATTTGAGGGTGCTGGGGTCGCGAAAGCCGTAGGATCGGCGGGTCGTCAATTTGACCTTCAGATTCATTCCCTCGACGGCGCCCGCGGAAATCTCTCCTTTTGCCTCGAACCAATTGAAGATCTGCTCGGCGTGACGCTCGAGGGTTCGTGCCAGGTTGCGCATCGGTTCGATCCGTGTGCTCAAGGCCCGATCGAGCCACTCCTGGAAGAAGGATCCGATCCGCCAGGGAGCCTTGTAGTCCCAAAGCCGCTGGAAGTCTTCCTTCATCAGGTAGCACTTGACCGTCCTGAGGTTGTGCGTCAACAACTCGTTGAGACGAAGGACCTCCTTGCGTTTGAGGTTGCCGCGACGCTTGAGCAGCAGCCAACGCGTCCGCTTGAGCACCTCGAAGCCCTTGCGTTTGAGTTCGCGTGCCTCCTGGGCCCGCACCTTGTCGATCGCCTTGTTGAACAACTGCATGATGTGGAAGCGGTCGAGAATGTGCAGGGCCCCATTGGCCTCGCGAGCGATGACCGACAGGTAGGCTTTCCACATGTCGCTGCAGATGTACTTCAGCCGCTCGGTTCGCCGCCTGCCGAAGAAGCGAAAGAAACGACCGAGCGTCTCCTTGGTCCGGTCTTGCCCGACCCAAAGCAGACGACGCGATCCGCGGTCGATCTGATAGACCAGGGTGAAGTACTGATGCCCCTTGCGGTAGGCGACCTCGTCGATGCCGATCGCCTCGATCCCTTCCAGCTCGCGATGGCGGATTCCCCAGCAAACCGCCATTTTCACCGCACGAAAGACGGTGTGCCAACTCGTGCCGAAGATCTCGGCGGTCTCACGCCAGCTCAAGCGTTTGGCCCAACGGGCCAGGAACCATTGGAAGCTCGACGTCGTTCGCTCCTTGCCCGACGCCCAGGGAATGCGTTCCACCTTCACCCCGCAAGCAGGGCATGCGACCCGCCGCGCCGCGTAGACGAACCAGACCGCCAGGCCCCACAACGGCACGTGCTGAAAACGGCGTTCCGGCAAGTGGTCGTACGTGCCGCCACGATTCCCGCAACCCGAACAGATCGGCCGGCTGCGACGCCGTGGGCGAACCCGAACCAGCAGTCCCTCTTTCGACGAATCGGCCCAAGCCGCCGATTCGTAGACGAAACTCCCGTGACGCTCCAAGGCGTTGAGGATAACCTGAAGTCGCATCCCGTCTCTCGCGGCTGGCGTTTGAAGAAGTCCTTGCAAACTCCATCATGCGCCCCTCGAGAGCGGGATGCTCTTTTTTGGCCTCCTGCCGACTTCTCTCCTTTCCGCTTGACCAGTGGAACATCCTCCCCGCCAACGGCCAAGGAGGAGTCTTTGCCGGGCGACCGAAGCCGAGCCACGATGGCGAGGATGCAGGGCGAGCGAAGCGAGAAGACCAGGCAAAGCAGCAGCCGGACGCGGCCCTTGGCATACGGCGGTAACCTCCACTACCAAGCGGAACGGAGAATACACTCACCACCCACAGATTTGGCAATAGAGCCGAGTTTTTATTTCCCGCCAGCTTGTAGTGTCGTGAAGGCTCCGACGTTCAGGCTTTCTCACGTTCATTCCAGTCGTCTCACAGCAAAGATCAGTTGATGAACTTGTACGTTCCTTGTTCCAATAGCCAGGCTTCCAGTTCTCCTTGTAGCGCTCTCGCAGCCCTGTGATACTCGCCTCCTCCATCAAGCTTACTTGACGTCTTCACAAACTCTCTGAGCTGCCGTATGGCCATCGGACCATTCTCCTCGAAGAGTCTCTTTACTTTGTAGATCTCGAACATTTCATGGAAAATCGAACCAACGGCCAGGAAATCATTATTCAAGACATCAGGATTGACGCGAATAGCGATTGTCCCTATCGGAGCGCGAAACATATCATAGTCCCAAATCTCATCCAGCCGATAGTTCGGTATAAGGGAGCCATTGAATGGCGACCAGATGTGAGCGTAGCAACGGTGGCGTCTTGTCGGTTGCGGTAGGCTTGGGTTGGTTGGCCCTGGTTTGTCGCGAGGCGGAAGATGCGAGTTCGTTGTGCGGAGAAGGAAGCGTATTGGCGGGAGGTCGTTCGTCGGCAAGAGGAGAGCGGGCGGGGCGTTCGACGATTCTGCCGGGAAGAGGGGATTTCGGAGGCGTCGTTCTACGGCTGGCGGCGTGAGCTACAGCGACGCGATCGAAAAGAGAAACGGTCGACTGCGGTCGATGGCGGTGGAACGTGTCCGTCGCCGTTCGTCGCGTTGCGGGTGGTCCCCGAATCGACGAGCGTGATTGAGATCGTTCATCCCCGAGGCTACATCGTGCGGGCGCCGGCGCCCGTCGACAGCGACGCCTTGCGTCAAGTGCTTGCCGCCCTCGATGGGGCCCGGGAGGGCTGAGCATGTGGTCGGTCCCTCATCAGGTGCGGATATTCCTGGCTCGGGAACCGGTCGACATGCGAAAGAGCTTTCACGGGCTCGTCGCCTTGGCGGAGTCGGTGCTCGAGCAAGATCCGCTTTCGGGCCACCTGTTCGTCTTCATCAATCGCCGCAGGGATCGGATCAAGGTTCTCTATTGGGCCGGCGTCGGCTATTGCATTTGGTATCAGCAGCTGGAAGAAGGGAGCTATCAGCTTCCCGACGCCCAGGCGGCTGACGACGAAGCCGGCCTCGAGATCACTGCCGGACAATTGTCACTCATCCTCGAGGGCATCGACCTCTCCTCGGTCCGGCATCGCAAGCGCTTTCAAGTCTCCGATCAGCACCGTGACACGCCGTCGTCCCGTCGTTCGTGACTTCCCTTCACTCTTTCCCGAATGATGCGTGCCGCTCCGCAGAGCCAGGACGTGCCGCTGCTCCTTCGTGACGCCAGTTCCCCGTCACGGCGGCGAGAGCCTGGAAGCCATGGGACGGCACGCGACCAAAACCGAGTCTTGTCTTCGGTTGTCCTCGGACCCAGGGTTCTTCGCTTGCCAATCTCGTTGGACGATCGACCCTGGCGTTCTCTTCGCGAGCGACAACGATGTCATGGTGATGGCAGCGACGAGGAGGACTCGCAGGTTTTCTCGTCATTCCGTCGAAATCGCTGAAACTGCTCTGGCGCCTCCGACGCCGACGTGCTAGGGTGTCCCCGCGACAACTGAGATCGGTTTGATGGACGCCTTCGACGTGAACCTCCCTCGCGACATCGACGCCTGCCACGAGTTGATCCTCGAACTCGATCGGGAGCGCCGACGGCAAGCCGCCGTCATCGCCCAGCAACAAGAGACCATCGCTCAGCAGCAGGAGACCATCGCCCAACAACAAGCAATCATCGCTCAGCAGCAGGAGACGATCGATCGCTTGCAGAGCGACGTCGACTTGCTCAAGCGGACCTTGTACGGCCGGCGGCGGGAACGCTTCGTCGACGATGCCCAGCAGGGGCTTTTGTTCGACTCGACAATCGTCGGGGCGGACGACGATTCAGGCTCCGGCGACGACGACGAGAGCGATGACGACGAACCGTCACCAGAACGCCGCACGAGCAAGGGACGCGGCCGGCGTCTCTTCCCCGAGTTGCTGCCGCGCAAGACGGTCCGTCACGAACTCGACGAGCAAGAGATTCCCGAGGAGCTGAGAAGCGACCCGACCGCCCGGCGGTTCTTCAAGAAGACCAGCGAGCAGTTGGAGTTCACGCCCGCTTCGATCCATGTGATCGAACATTACCAAGAGGTGATCGTTCGCGACGAAGCATCGGGCGAGACGACGATCGTCTCGGCGAAGAAACCGCCGCAGTTGATCGACGCTTACACCGGTCCCGGCTTCTGGGCTCATCTGACCGCCAGTCGCTTCGCCGACCATCTGCCCTACTACCGACAAGAGGACATCCTCGCTCGCCACGGCTGCCGCATCGGCCGCGGCACGCAGCAGCGTTGGCTCTTCGCCCTGGCCTTGGCGGTCGCGCCGTTGGTCGAACTCATGCGTCGGCTGGCGTTGCAGTCCGAGGTGCTGGGCTGCGATGAAACGCCGGTCAAGATGTTGGCGGGCGAGCCGCCTGGCTGCACCAAGACCTATCTCTGGAGCACCGTCGGCGACAATGCCCATCCCTACGACTGCTTCCACTTCACGCCCGACCGCAGCCGCGATGGTCCCGACGAGTTCCTCGCCGGTTTCCAGGGTTACTTGCAGTCGGACGCCTACACCTGCTACGAGCGAATCGCCGCGGCGGAGGACCGGATCGTCCCCGTCGGTTGCTGGGCTCATGCGCGCCGCAAGTTCGAGGAAATCCACTTCAGCGCGCCGAGCGTGCGGACGCACACCGCCCTCGGCTACTTCCAGCGGCTCTACGACATCGAAGATCGCGCCCGTGACAGTAGTGTGTCACAACGCGGCGCCCTGCGGCAACGCGACGCCAAGCCGATCGTGACCGAGTTCCATCAGTGGCTGCTCGAGCAGCACGAGCGGGAGCTTCCGAAATCGAAGCTGCGCGCCGCCATCGCTTACATGACCAACCGGTGGCAGTCCTTCGCGTGCTATCTCGACCATGGGGCGATTCCCATCGACAACAACCGCACCGAAGCGGCGCTGAAGTACGCCGTCCTCGGCCGCAAGGCGTGGCTCTTCTTCGGCAACAGCCAAGGAGGAGAGACCGCCGCCACCTTCTTCACGCTGACCAAGAGTTGCAACCGCCATCACGTCGACCCCTTCGCGTACCTCCGCGATGTCTACACTCGCCTGCCGACCACTCCGGCTTCGGATCTCCCTTCGTTGCTACCGGACCGTTGGATCGACGAGCATCCCCAGCATCGTCTCCAAGAGCGCGCCGACGAAGCCCGTCAACGAGCCGACCGCAAACGCGCCCGCCGAGCCCAACGCCGCGCCCATGCCGCCACTCCTCGTTGATCGGTGCCCGGTTCCCCGTCGTCATCGGCTCCTGCTTCCCGCACCACACGCCACCGTTGCAACGCTCACGCCGGTTCCGGCTTCTCCCACACGCCACCGTTGCAACGCTTACGCTCACGCCGCCAACCGTAGAACGACGCCTCCGAAATCCCTTCTTCCCGGCAGAATCTCCGAACGCTCTGCCCGCTCTCCTCTTGCCGATGAACGACCTTCCGCCAATAGGCTTCCTTCTCCGGGCTGCGATGGACGTTCTCCATCGGCTCCCTCGCTTGGCGTCCGACCCGACGAACGTCGCTGCGATAGGCGAAGCACTCAAGCAGGTCAACTTTCAGCTCTTTTGTCGGTTCGGTAGCTTCCTGCCGAAGGGACGAGTCCACTGCAAGGTGATCAGCGGCGTCGTTACTTCTGGTGATACCCCGCCGCCGCGCGATCTTTACGCCGGGCCAACCGCGCGAGACAAGGTTGACCCCAAGGAACACACGTCCGGCACAGGGCCGGGCGCCGGGAAGGCCCCACTCGGGGGCCAAACCGGAAAGGGGGATAGGTCGCTAGGAAATGTGAATCGGGGTGACAGGATTCGAACCTGCGACCTCTGGTACCCAAAACCAGCGCTCTAGCCAAGCTGAGCTACACCCCGCGAAGATCCGCTATTCTAGCGACGCGGCTCGACGCCGCAAGGTTCAGTTCCCACGACCTTTCTCCTCGTACTTGTGTCCGAAGCGATCGGAGACGCCATTCCGGCTCGATTGTCATGGATTGAGTCACTGCAAGATACTGGTCGGTCACTAGATCCAATCCCAGTGGCGCCGGGCTGATGTGAGATCGGATGGCCGAAGACGATCGGTGGCGTCGGGATGCCGGGCTGCTATGCTGGCCAGTGGGAAATCCGCGAAGCGGTAAAGGGGATGCAGGGGGAGAGCGTATGTCGGCGGAAAAGTCCACGGCGGGGCTGGCGGGAGTGGTGGCCGGGCGAACGGAGCTTTCCTCGGTTGGCCAGGAGGGCAGGGGGCTTACCTATCGCGGGTACGCGATCGAGGACCTCGCGGCCAACGCCTCCCTTGAGGAGGTCGCGTATCTGCTTATCCATGGCCACTTGCCGGCGGCGCGGGAACTCGATGGGTACCGAGCGAAGCTAAAGTCGCTGCGAAGCTTGCCGAGCGAGATCTGCTCGACGCTCGAATTGATCCCCGGCACGGCCCATCCGATGGACGTCCTTCGCACCGGTTGTTCGCTACTGGGGTGTCTGGAGACCGAGACCGATCCGAACTCGGCGGCGGACCAGGCCGATCGGCTCTTGGCAACGCTGCCATCGATGCTCTTCTACTGGTACCACTACCATCGTGACGGCTCGCGGATCGGCTTCGAGGCCCCCGAGCCGACCCTCGCGGGCTACATCCTCCACTTGCTGCACGGCTCGGCTCCCTCGGAGATGGCTCGGCGAGCGATGGACATGTCCCTGATCCTCTATGCCGAACACGAGTTCAACGCCTCGACCTTCGCCGCGCGGATCACGACCTCGACACTCTCCGACTACCACTCGGCGATCACCTCCGCGATCGGAACGCTGCGAGGGAATCTGCACGGCGGGGCCAACGAAGCGGCGATGGAACTGATCGAACGCTTCGCCGATCCCGACGAGGCCGAGCGGGAACTACTCGGTATGCTCACGCGCAAGGAGAAGATCATGGGCTTCGGGCACCGGGTCTACCGCGAGGAGGATCCACGCTCGACCATCGTCAAGGAGGTTGCCCGGGCGCTGGCCGTCTCGCCGGAGAACAAGCGGCTCTTCGCGGTCTCCGAACGCATCGAACAAGTGATGTGGCGCGAGAAGCGAATCATCACCAACCTCGACTTCTACAGCGCCAACGCCTACCACAGTCTCGGAATCCCGACACCGATGTTCACGCCGCTGTTCGTTTTCGCCCGGACCACCGGTTGGTCCGCGCACATTATCGAGCAGCGAAAGGACAATCGGCTCATCCGTCCGGGGGCGGACTACGTCGGGTCCGATCCCAGGCCCTATGTGCCCATCGACGAACGAACGGAGCCCGGTCGATGACCGACGAGAACGATGCGATCCCAAGCGACACCATCCTGGACGAGATCGCGACCTATGTCCGCGGCGGTCGGATCACGAGCGACGAGGCGTTCGAAACCGCGCGGCTCTCGTTAGCCGACAGTCTCGGCTGCGCGATGCTCGCTCTGGAGTTTCCCGCCTGCACCCGGCACTTGGGGCCGATCGTCCCGGGAGCCCAAATCGCCGACGGGGCACGAGTCCCTGGAACGAGTTGGTCACTCGATCCGGTCCATGCCGCGTTCAATATCGGCGCGATGATCCGCTGGCTCGATTTCAATGACACCTGGCTGGCCGCCGAGTGGGGGCATCCCTCGGACAATCTCGGAGGCATCCTCGCGGTGGCGGACTATCGGTCACGGTCCGAGGGCGACGGCGAGACTCCCGTGACGATGGAGGAGGTCTTGATCGCGATGATCAAGGCCTACGAGATCCAGGGCGTCCTCGCGCTGGCCAACTCGTTCAATCGCGTCGGTCTCGATCATGTCCTGCTCGTGCGGATCGCCACCAGCGCCGTCGTTTGCGCGATGCTGGGAGGCGACGAGGGCCAGATCCGCGCCACGCTTTCGCAGGCCTTTCTCGATGGGGGAGCTCTCCGGACCTATCGGCACGCTCCCAACACCGGCTCGCGCAAGAGTTGGGCCGCCGGCGACGCGACCAGCCGCGGGGTGCGATTGGCGCTGATGTCCCTCAGGGGCGAGCCGGGCTACGTGTCGCCACTGGGCGCTCCACGATGGGGGTTTCAGGATGTCCTTTTCGGGGGCAAGACGATCGAACTGGCGCGGCCGCTCGGCAGTTACGTGATGGAGAACGTGCTATGGAAGAACTCCTTCCCCGCGGAGTTCCACGCCCAGACCGCCGTCGAAGCCGCAATCGCCCTTCATCCCGAGGTCGCCGATCGGCTCGACGACATCGAGCGCATCGACGTTGAAACGCAGGAGTCGGCGGTTCGGATCATCGACAAGTCGGGGCCGCTGTACAATCCGGCCGACCGCGACCACTGCCTCCAGTACATGATCGCGGTCCCGCTGCTCTCGGGCTCGCTTAGGGCCGAGGACTACGAGGACTCGGTGGCCGCCGATCCACGCATCGATCGGTTGCGGGGACGGATGCGAGTCGTCGAGAACTCCGAGTTCTCGCGCGACTATCTCGACCCCGACAAGCGGTCGATCGCCAACGCCATCGAGGTCCATTTTCGCGATGGGACCAAGACGAAGCGCGTTCAGGTCGACTACCCGTTGGGGCACCGCCGCCGGCGCGAGGAGGGAATCCCCGCCGTCTGGTCGAAGTTCGCCGCCAACATGAGCAAGCGATTCTCCCCTGACGTTGTCGAGAGGATCACCCAACTCTTGCGGATGCCGATGGAAGGCTTTCGAGGGATTGCCGTTGATGAGTTGGTGACGCACCTTGTTCCTAGGCGCGATGCGTGATCGTCAAGAGATAGGCAGAAGCGACAAAAAGTCGTCTCACGAGGTTTCTCGATGGTCGAAGTCCTCCCCAACGACGAACACAACCAGCGGCTGGTCGCGAATGCCCATCCGCCGGACTGGGTGAATCCGACCGCAGCGGGACGCTACCATCTCGTCGTCATAGGCGCGGGGACCGCGGGGCTGGTGGCCGCGGCCGGCTCGGCGGGTCTCGGGGCGAAGGTCGCCCTGATTGAGCGACATCTCATGGGGGGCGACTGCCTCAACGTGGGCTGCGTCCCTTCGAAGGCTCTCATCAGCGCGGCGCGACTCGCGGCTCACGTGCGCGATGGCCGCGAGTTCGGTGTCGAGGTGCCGCACGAATTCACCGTTCATTTCTCGGAAGTGATGCGGCGGATGCGGCGGCTGCGGGCGAAGATCAGTCCGGCCGACTCGGTGCGGCGATTTCAGGGGCTCGGGGTCGACGTCTATCTCGGTGACGCGTCCTTCGTCGGTGATCACACGATCGCGGTGGCCGGACAGGAACTCGAGTTCCGCCGCGCGGTGATCGCCACCGGTGGACGGGCGGCCGAGACCGACGTCGAGGGACTCGCCGAGATCGGCTACCTGACCAATGAGACGGTCTTCTCCCTGACGGAACTACCGAGTCGCTTGGCGGTGATCGGCGCCGGTCCGATCGGCTGCGAGTTGGCCCAGTCCTTCGCTCGCTTCAATTCGCGCGTTACCCTGCTGTCGAAATACGAACACATTATGCCGCGCGAGGACCCCGACGCGGCGGCGATCGTCGAAGCGTCGCTTGGTCGCGATGGCGTCGCGATCGTCCCTTCGTGCCGAGTCATGAAGGCCTGGCGCGACGGCAACGACAGTGTGTTGCTGGTGCGTGAACCTGGTGGCGAGCGCGAGGTCCGGGTCGACGCCGTGCTAGTCGCGGCCGGTCGTGTCGCCAATGTCGAGGGCCTCAATCTCGACCAAGTCGGTGTCCGCCATTGCGGCAAGGGGGTCGAGGTCGACGATCGGCTCCGCACGACCAACCCGCACATCTATGCATCGGGCGATGTCTGTTCGCGGTTCAAGTTCACCCACGCCGCCGACGCGCTCTCGCGGATCGTCATCAAGAATGCCCTCTTCCACGGAAGGGCGAAGGCGAGCGACTTGCTCATTCCCTGGTGTACCTACACCGATCCGGAGATCGCCCATGTCGGCCTGTACGAGCACCAGGCGAAAGAGAAGGGGATCGAGCTGACGACCTTCACGCAGAAACTCGAGGAGGTTGATCGGTCAATCCTCGAAGGGGCGGACGAGGGATTCGTGCGGGTTCACTGCCGCAAGGGGACCGACAAGATCCTTGGGGCGACGATCGTCGCCGATCATGCCGGCGATTTGATCTCGGAACTGACGCTCGCCATGATGGCGGGCCGTGGGTTGGGGACGATCGCCCAGACGATTCACCCCTATCCGACCCAAGCCGAGGCGATCAAGAAGTTGGGCGATGCCTACAACCGGACGAAGCTGACGCCGCTGGCGAAGAAGCTCTTCGGTCTTTGGTTCAAGTGGACGGCGTAGGGACTCCTGGTAGGTTGTCTCCTAACTGGCAAGGTCGTTGCACGAGGTCTCGTTCCTCTTTCGTGCGGGTGGTTCCCGAATCACTGGAACTTCCCGCGTGGCGGAGGCGAGTGTGGGTCTCTTGAGCATGCCCACGACGAGCGTGGGCAGGGCACCCAAGACCGTTGAGCCAAGTAGCAGCGAGCTGACCGTCATCGGAGGGAGACGACGTGGAACGAGGCAAACTCTTCGCGCTGCTGAAACTGTTGGCGTTTCTCTTTCTCATCGTGACGGCGGTCTATTTCTTCCGCTTCACCGAGACGGGACGGTCGATCACCCCCGAGGCCGTGCTCAACCGCATTCGCTCTTACAAGCCCTACGACGTGCTGATCTACATCGGCATCTACATCGTCGGCACCGTCGTCATGATTCCGGGGACCGCGCTCAGTTTCGCCGGCGCCGTGCTGTACGGGACGCTGCTCGGGACGCTCTATACCTGGATCGGCGCGGTGATCGGTTCGTCGCTCGCGTACTTCGTCGCCCGATTGCTTGGTCGCGACTTCGTCGATCGCCTGCTTCAAGGAAGACTCGCCGAGTTCGATCGCCAGGTGAGCGAGAAGGGGTTCGACGGGTTGCTGATCATCCGTTTGCTGCCCATCTTTCCGTTCAATGGGGTCAACTTCGCCTCGGGCCTGACGAGCATCAAGTTCAAGGACTATGTCCTGGCCACCGCGATCGGCATCCTGCCCGGAACGTTCATGTTTCAGTACCTCTTCGCCACCGTCGGCCAGCGCCTTCTCACCGATGGCTGGAAGTGGAGCTACCTGGGCGATCCCTATCTGTGGGCGCCGATCTTCAGTTTCATCGTCTTTATCCTCGTGGTCCGATTCGCGACGCGGAAGTTCGCGAAGAAGCCGAGCCAGGACGATGCCGAGGTCCGCGAGCGGGAGAAGCTCGATTCGCCGGGCGAACTTCCTAGGACGACCGACGACAGTGCCAATCCCGATCAAGGCTAAGGAGTAGCCATGCCGCCTCACGCTTCGCTCTGGAAGTCTGTACTTCTGTCGCTTCTCCTCTCACCTTTCGCGTGGGGAGCCGATCCCGATCGCGATTGGCAAGCCAACGCGGTGCTCGATGACGTGACGACCTGGACCATCGCCGATGTCGGGGCGGTGCAGGGGGCCCACGTCCACGACGGCAAGCTCTATCTCTACGGCGACCTCTTTTCGGCCAAGCCGCGCGTCGGAGTCATACGCGAGTACAATTTCGACCTTGAGCCGACGGGGCGACAGCTCTGGCTGCGCAAGGGTGACGACCCGCTCATCACGCACCCGACCGGACTGGCGATTCATCCCAAGTACGGGGCGTTCCTCGGCGACACCGTCGACGGCGAGGGTATCATCCACCGTTTCGATTGGGAACAAGCTTGGGAGGATGGCGATCTCTCGCAAGCGGCCAAGCAACGCATTGAGGACGATGCGTCGGTCAATGGCACCAGGCCGCTGCTCGTCACCCTCGACGCCAAGCAATACCTCGCGACCGCCGACTATGGCGACCAGAACAATCAGGTTCGGCTCTACGACATCGAACGACTCGTCAGAGAGGGACGTTCGTCCGCGCCTGGTGTCGTCGCCCATCGTTTCGCGTGTGGCCCCTTCAATCAGAACCTCGCGTGGGACGAAGAGCGTGGCGAACTGACCTGTGTGCAGAACGTCGTCGGCGGACGGGGATGGCGGCTCGACGTGATCGACTTGGCTCGAGCGGTCGACGAAGAGAGCGCCAACGTGACGGGAGTCCGGGTCCGTCGCTGGATCTTTCCCCCGCACACGGAACTGGAAGGCTACCAACGCTTGCCCGACGGGCGTCATCTCTTCGCGGTGGTCTATGGCAAGGACAACATCCTCGCCGGTACCGCGCGTCCGATCGACCCGCGCCGCACTCCCAAGGGAACCAGGAGTCCCAAGTGAATTCCTCACTGGTGCTCCCATTTGACCAAGAGAGTTCCTTTCCGGTGCTCCCGCTTGTCCAAGGGCATCCCGACCGCTGTCCCTTGTCCAAGGGAAGTTCCTTTCCCATCGCTCCCCCCTTGTCCAAGGGTGTACAAAGGGGGAGAAGGAGGGGGTCTCTTCTTCTTACTTTTCAAGGGGTAGCACCGGTTGCTGTGCTACCGGTGAGGCGAAGCCGCCGGAAGCCGCAGTCCGAGGTTCGATCGCTGGTGAAACGGAGCTTATTGGCAACGATTGTCGTTCATGGCGGTTATCGCTCGTTGACCGACGTTCCCACGAGACGTAACTGTTAACCCGCTTCGCTGATCGGAAGGGGGAGCGGTTGGTTTGGCACGTGGGAGGTGACGGCGTCGAGGGCGTAACGGAAGAAGTTCAGGCCATTCTTTTGGCAGGTGCGGACGATCGTCTTGGCCACGGCGAAGGCGTCGGCGCTCCACGCGGCGCGGTTGACGCCACCGTCGGAGCGCGCGGCGGCGACACTGCGGATGTCGCGTTCGGCCAAGTTGTTCTCGGCGGGAACGGCGGGATCGTCGAGGAAGGTCAGCAGTTCCTCCTTGTGGCGGCGCAGCCGATCGTAGATGCGTTGGCAATCGGGATCGCTCGAGGAATGCCACCAACGCTCGTCGAAGCGTTTGCGGATCTGGTCGGCTTCGGACGCGAATTCATCGGGCGATAACTCCTCGCGTCGGCGTGCCAGGGTGATGGCATCTTGGAAGAGGTCGATCAGCGGCTGAATGTTCTTGGCGACCAGCCGGGCGGGGAGTTCCTCGCGAAGCTTCGCCAAGTCTCGCAGAAGATGAGTCAGGCAGCGTTGTTTCTTCGCCTCGAGCCTGTGGTAGGCGGCGTAGAAGTCGGTGATCAGGACGCCCGGTAGCGACGAGTCTCGGGTTTCGGTTCGGGGATTTCGGTCACGAACTTTTCGTCGCACGTGCCAGTCGCTTCGAGTTCGCCGCCGCAAAGAGGGCACGAGTCGAACTCGACTTCGTGAACGATGGCGTTCTCGGTGTCGGGAGGATCGGGACGGGTCGTTCCGCCATGACGGCGAAACTCCTTGCGGCGCCGGTCCGGCTTGTTTTGGGTGCGTTTGGGAGTATTCGCTTTGGGACGATACCGCTTGCCGCGACGAGCCAGCTCGGCCTCAAGTTCCCGATTGCGTTCGGTCAACTCGCGATTACGTTCGGTCAGTTCACGGTTGCGCTCAGTCAGCTCGCGATTACGTTAGGTCAGTTCACGGTTGCGCTCAGACAGCTCGCGGTTGCGAGTCATCCACTCGGCAACGAGCTTTTCCAGCGTTTCGATTCGTCGGCGCAGTTCCTCGCGGTCGTCCATCATGCCCAAAGACTGCCACGTTTCCCAAAACGCGCCAACCCGGGCTTAACAGTTACCGTGAAAAGACCAACTCGCAGGGTGTGAACGGTTACCAAGCCGACCGTCGGCAGGCAATGGCCTGCCCTACGGGATCAGGTTCCATCGCCGGACTCGTATCAGTACCGGAAGAAATCGTTGTAGAGAACATCTCTGAGCCGCGAATGCGGCGAGATCACGTAGCCTGGTACGTCAGTGCCAGGAAGACGTCACCATCACGCTCTCGAGCCCCGAAGGGGCGACACTTCTTCGGCGTTCCCTGCCGATGTCGTCCCTTCAGGACTCTGAATGGGTTGTTGTCTGTTTCCTACGGCTTACGCCGCAGGCTACGTGCTGCCGTCGCTTCGCGACTGTCACCCGGCGACAATCGTGACGGATAGAGCGGGACCACGAGAACCGGCAAGCCGGTCTCGACCCTACGACAAGGCGGACTTCTCAACCTCACCCCAGCCCGCATTCCTTCCCACAAGATCCAATGCTCAAGGCACGTCCGGCGACTCCTGGCAAAACCGCATCCCGTGGCTTACTGGATCAAATCCCTTGGGAAATACCGTGCTTGCATCGTACCGGCATCCTTCGAGATTCGCTTCGTCGGCGCAGTTCCTCGCGGTCGTCCATCATGCCCAAAGACTGCCACGTTTCCCAAAACGCGCCAACCCGGGCTTAACAGTTACGCGCAATCCGCACTGCGGTCAGTGCAGCATCTCGCACCTATGTAAGACCGGTCAGTCAGAAAAGGCTACCAAGTACCGACAGGCGTGAACGAGGGGTAGCGCCGATAGTGTCGGATATAGTGTTTCAACAACTTTAGCCTCGTCTTCAGAATTTGTGGGTCGATGGTGGCTCGGGGAGGTTGCCGAGATTGTGATAGAGAGCGTATTTGAGGGTGTTGGGGTCGCGAAAGCCGTAGGATCGGCGGGTCGTCAATTTGACCTTCAGATTCATTCCCTCGACGGCGCCCGCGGAAATCTCTCCTTTTGCCTCGAACCAATTGAAGATCTGCTCGGCGTGACGCTCGAGGGTTCGTGCCAGGTTGCGCATCGGTTCGATCCGTGTGCTCAAGGCCCGATCGAGCCACTCCTGGAAGAAGGATCCGATCCGCCAGGGAGCCTTGTAGTCCCAAAGCCGCTGGAAGTCTTCCTTCATCAGGTAGCACTTGACCGTCCTGAGGTTGTGCGTCAACAACTCGTTGAGACGAAGGACCTCCTTGCGTTTGAGGTTGCCGCGACGCTTGAGCAGCAGCCAACGCGTCCGCTTGAGCACCTCGAAGCCCTTGCGTTTGAGTTCGCGTGCCTCCTGGGCCCGCACCTTGTCGATCGCCTTGTTGAACAACTGCATGATGTGGAAGCGGTCGAGGATGTGCAGGGCCCCATTGGCCTCGCGAGCGATGACCGACAGGTAGGCCTTCCACATGTCGCTGCAGATGTACTTCAGCCGCTCGGTTCGCCGCCTGCCGAAGAAACGAAAGAAACGACCGAGCGTCTCCTTGGTCCGGTCTTGCCCGACCCAAAGCAGACGACGCGATCCGCGGTCGATCTGATAGACCAGGGTGAAGTACTGATGGCCCTTGCGGTAGGCGACCTCGTCGATGCCGATCGCCTCGATCCCTTCCAGGTCGCGATGGCGGATTCCCCAGCAAACCGCCATTTTCACCGCACGAAAGACGGTGTGCCAACTCGTGCCGAAAATCTCGGCGGTCTCGCGCCAGCTCAAGCGTTTGGCCCAACGGGCAAGGAACCATTGGAAGCTCGACGTCGTCCGCTCCTTGCCCGACGCCCAGGGAATGCGTTCCACCTTCACCCCGCAAGCAGGGCATGCGACCCGCCGCGCCGCGTAGACGAACCAGACCGCCAGGCCCCACAACGGCACGTGCTGAAAACGGCGTTCCGGCAAGTGGTCGTACGTGCCGCCACGATTCCCGCAACCCGAACAGATCGGCCGGCTGCGACGCCGTGGGCGAACCCGAACCAGCAGTCCCTCTTTCGACGAATCGGCCCAAGCCGCCGATTCGTAGACGAAACTCCCGTGACGCTCCAAGGCGTTGAGGATAACCTGAAGTCGCATCCCGTCTCTCGCGGCTGGCGTTTGAAGAAGTCCTTGCAAACTCCATCATGCGCCACTCGAGAGCGGGATGCTCTTTTTGGCCTCCTGCCGACTCCTCTCCTTTCCGCTTGACCAGTGGAACATCCTCCCCGCCAACGGCCAAGGAGGAGTCTTTGCCGGGCGACCGAAGCCGAGCCACGATGGCGAGGATGCAGGGCGAGCGAAGCGAGAAGACCAGGCAAAGCAGCAGCCGGACGCGGCCCTTGGCATACGGCGGTAACCTCCACTACCAAGCGGAACGGAGAAGACACTCACCACCCACAGATTTGGCAATAGAGCCCACATTTTCTTTGACTGGACACCGCTATTTCACCATGATCAAGATCTGAACAGTGCGGTACCTCATGCACTTGACTACTGATATTTTCATGAGACGAACACGATTCTTGGGTTCTGGAATCTGGAGAATCGGATTGTCAATGTGTGCATACTTGGCATTCGGTTGTTCGGTGTCGTGGCTTCTCCTATTGGTCGTCTATCTCCGATCCGAGCTGATTATTTCGTTTGGATTTGGCGCCGCAATCATCCTGGTCGTGCCCTCAGTGGTTGTCATCCATGGGGGCAATAGATTCGATATCCCATGGGAGTACATTGTTGCAGGAGTGGTCGTAGGAGAAGTCGCAGGAGTATTTTTGCCACCGGGGATGTCTGCCAACTATGAACAGAGATGTGAATTGTTCTTCCTCAATCCGCTCGTGTACTTCTGGCCTTCACTCGTCACAATTTGCTCGTTTGCTGGTGGAGTCGCTGGAACTGTTTACGCACTGATGAAGAAAAGGAGTTGCGCATCACCAGCCTGATCATCGATAGCTGTTCGCATGATAGGTGTCGAGGCATGCGTTGAGATGGGGAGTGGCGACCGTGAACGGCCGGCAGTCACTAGTGGCAATGGCGTCGCTGAGAAGCGCGTCGACTTCGCCTACAACGCGATCGATCAGATCACACAGATCGACCGCTACGCCGACCTTGGTGGAACGCAGCTCGTTGCGACGACGACCGCTCAGTTCGACACCTTGGGTCGCATCACCGATCTGACGCACACCAACAGCACCCAGACGGTCGATGATCTCGATTTCACCTTCGACAACCTCCACCGCATCACGCAGATCATCTCGGACGACGGCACCGCCGACTACACCTATGATGATTACGGCCAACTCCTCACCGCGACCTACACCTACCAATCGAACGAGACCTACACCTACGATCTCTCCGGCAACGTGAGCGTTGCAACGGTGGGGTGGGTTGCGGTAGGCTTGGGTTGGTTGGCCCTGGTTTGTCGCGAGGCGGAAGATGCGAGATCGCAGCGCGGAGAAGGAAGCGTATTGGCGGCAGGTCGTTCGTCGGCAAGAGGAGAGCGGGCAGAGCGTTCGGAGATTCTGCCGGGAGGAAGCTCTCCTTCGGTACTCAGAGCGCCGCGGGAAGTCGCTTCGTCGAAACCACACTGACCGTCATCGAGACCTGCCGACAACAATCCCGCGACCTCTTCACCTACCTCACCGACGCCGTCGACCCTCATTTCCGATCGCGACCCTGCCCATCCCTTGTCACCAATCCGTGAACGGTTACCCCGGGTTGCTGCCTATTCGTCGTGTCGTGCATGCCATGGTCTTCGACCCCGAGGGTGCGCGAGCAGGCAATGGCCTGACCTACGGCTTCAGCAAACACAATCTCACGAGGTTCAGGGCGGTTTTGGCGCTGCGGAGCTTGACGGAGGAACGCTCGGCGGCCCAATTGTACTCGGCGATGTCGATGCCCCCTTCGTGAGCCAGACCGACATAGACGAGGCCGACCGGCTTGGTCTCGGTGCCGCCGCCGGGGCCGGCGATCCCCGTGATCCCGACCGACAAGTCGCTGCCGAACCGCGCGCGACAGCCGGTCGCCATCGCCTGAGCGACCTCGGGACTGACCGCCCCATGACGCTCGATCAGCTCCGCCGGCACGCCGAGAAGTTCGGTCTTCGCCGCGTTGGAGTAAGACACCACGCCCCCCAAGTAATGGGCACTGATCCCGGAAACCTCCGTCAGCAGGTGCCCGACCAGGCCGCCGGTGCAGGACTCAGCCGTCGCGAGGGTCTTATTGCGCTGCGAAAGAAGCCGCGCGACGGTTGTTTGCAGCTCATCCTCCTCCGCGCCGAAGACGATGTCGCCGAGCTGCTGATGAATGAAGTGAATGTCCTTGAGCGCGAGCGCGTCGGCTTCCTCCCGGCTACGCCCCTTCGCGGTCACCCGCAAGGAAATCGTCGCTTCCGAGGCGGTGATACCGACCTCCGGCGCGCGGCCCCGGCGAGTCAGGTCGCCGAGTTGCTCCTCGATCCTCGACTCCCCCGCGCCATAGCAGCGCAGTGTCTTATGGATGACATAGAGACCGGTGCCGAAGCGTTCGGCCAGCCGCGGGCGGATCGCCTCGTCGAAGAGGGGTTTCATCTCGCGCGGGACGCCGGGAAGAGCGATGTAGAGGGTCGCCCCTCGCTCCGGGCTCGCCGGTCGCTCGAGCCAGATGCCCGGGGCGGTGCCGTGCGGATTGGGGATCGGGCTCGAGCCTTGGGGGAAGAGGGCTTGGACGCGGTTGCGTTCGGGCATGGTGCGGCCGCGACGCTGGAACATTCCCTCGATGTGTGTCAATGAGCTGTCATCGACGACGAGTTCGACCCCGGCCATCGTCGCCATCGCCTCGCGGGTGAGGTCGTCGGCCGTCGGCCCGAGCCCCCCCGTGACGATCACCAAGTCGGCCCGTGTGGCGGCATGATCGAGGGCATCGACAATTCCCGGCAAGGTGTCGGCGACGGTCGTGTGGTAGGCGACCTCGATGCCCATCTCGGCGAGTCGCAAACTCAGCCAATGGGAGTTGGTGTCGAGGCTCATGCCCCAGGTCAGTTCGCTGCCGATGGCGATGATTTCGGCGGTCGCGGTCATGGTCGGTTTCCGAAGAGATCGTGATCGTGGGAGGTCGCCGGGCGGCTCCGAGGGCCCCGGATTCGAGCATAAAAGCCCTCAAGGAGCACCGATTTGGCCCCGTTTTCGACAAAAGTGGCCCGATTTTGAACTAATTTGATCCAAAACGGCGCCGTTTCGACTCCAATCGGACCCGTTCTATCGATTCGGGCGGAGGTCGAGCACCGGAGCTGGGAACCCCGCTTGCCCCAAGACGGACAAAACACTACTCTTCACGCATTGCCTGCCGTTCCTCGGCGCCGTGCCGACGAGGGGCCGTTCACGGTCGACGCCCCTGGCTAATCAACCCAATTGCGAGATGCCCAAACCGCTCAAGCGGCCCAAGTTCCGCCCGCGTGAGTCGACCAGATCGCTAGAACTTTCGAGCTAACACCATGATCCGCAATGACATACGCAACGTCGCCATCATCGCCCACGTCGACCACGGCAAGACCACCCTCGTCGACGCGATGTTACGACAATCGGGGCATTTTCGCGAGAGCCAGCTCCAGGGATCGTGCATCCTCGACTCGAATGACCTCGAACGCGAGCGAGGAATCACGATTCTCGCTAAAAACATCGCCATCGATTATCGCGAGGTGAAGATCAATCTCATCGACACGCCCGGCCACGCCGATTTTGGCGGTGAAGTCGAACGCACCATCAAGATGGCGAGCGGATGTCTTTTGCTGGTCGACGCTTACGACGGGCCGATGCCCCAGACCCGCTTCGTCCTGCGGAAAGCATTCGAGGCCGGCCTGCACCCGATCGTCGTCATCAATAAGGTCGACCGACCCGATGGCCGCCCCGCGAAAGTGCTTGAATTGGTGTACGACCTCTTCATCGACCTCGGAGCCGACGACGAGCAGATCGACTTCCCGGTCCTCTATGCCAGCGGCAAAGAGGGCTGGGCGAGCCACTCCCTCGAGGAGAAAGGCACTACGATCGAGCCGGTCTTCGAGATGATCGTCAATCGCATCCCCGGGCCCAACGTTCGGCCGGAAGATCCTCTCCAGATGCAAGTTACGTCGCTCGAATGGTCCGAATACATCGGCAAGATCGCCGTCGGTCGCTTGGAAGCCGGGTCGGTCAAGGTCGGGGAAAAAGTTACCGTCATCAAGGATGGCAAAAGCCTCAACAAGACCGTCGAGAAGATCTTCCTCTTCGACAAACTCGGCAAGGTGGAAGCCGAGTCGGCGTCCGCCGGCGACATCGCCGCCCTGACCGGCATCGCCGAAGCCGATATCGGCGATACCATCGCGTGTGCCGAAAAGCCGGAAGCCCTTGGCCGCATTCAGGTTGAGGAGCCGACGCTGACGATGCTCTTCACCATCAACCACTCCCCCCTCGCGGGTAAGGACGGCCAATTCGTCACCAGCCGCAACCTCCGCGAACGGCTCTACCGCGAGCTCGACTGCAACGTCGCCCTCCGCGTCGAGGAGGGAGCGAGCAAGGAAGAATTCCTCGTCTCCGGCCGCGGGCTGCTGCACTTGGGAATCCTCATCGAGAACATGCGCCGCGAGGGCTATGAACTCTCGGTCGGCAAACCGCACGTCATCGTCAAGGAGATTGACGGCAAAAAGTACGAGCCGATCGAGTCGCTCAATGTCGACGTCCCCTCCGACAAGGTCGGTCCAGTGATGGAACTCGTCGGCGGCCGTCGTGGCGAACTGGTCGAGATGGATACCGTCGGCGAGCGGACGCAGATCGACTTCACGATCCCCTCGCGGGGCCTGATCGGCCTACGGACACGCCTGCTCAATGCGACCGCCGGCGAAGCGATCGTCCATCACGTCGTGGCCGATTTCGAGCCGATGCGCGGCGAGGTCCCGCGTCGCCCCAACGGCGTCATGATCAGTAACATCAGCGGCCGGGCGGTCGCGTTCGCCCTCGATGGGTTGCAGGAGCGGGGCACGATGTTCGTCAAGCCCGGCGACGACGTCTACCCGGGGATGATCGTCGCGGAGAACTGCCGCGACAACGACCTGGTGGTCAATCCCTGCAAGGAAAAGAAGCTGACCAACATGCGGGCCGCCGGCTCCGACAAGAACATCCTCCTCGCCCCGCCGCGCGACATGCCGCTGGAGTTGGCCCTCGAGTACATCGAAGAGGACGAACTCGTCGAAGTGACGCCGAAGGTGATTCGTCTTCGCAAGAAGCTTCTCACCGAAGAAGACCGCCGCCGCGCCGGCCGGGCCTCCAAGCGCGAAGCGGGCTAAGAGAGAATTCTCTCCGCATCCATTTGCAGTACATGTAACTGTTAAGCCCGGGTTGGCGCGTTTTGGGAAACGTGGCAGCCTTTGGGCATGATGGACGACCGCGAGGAACTGCGCCGACGAATCGAAACGCTGGAAAAGCTCGTTGCCGAGTGGATGGCTCGCAACCGCGAGCTGACCGAGCGCAATCGGGAACTTGAGGCCGAGCTGGCGCGTCGGGGCAAGCGGTATCGTCCCAAAGCGAATACACCCAAACGACCCCAAAACAAGCCGGACCGGCGCCGCAAGGAGTTTCGGTTCAAATTCGAGCTACTGTCAACAGTTGTGTTCTGAGGAAGTTCAAGCGGCGTCCTGCAGGTCTCCGTCAACGAACGTCTTTCCTTCGAGCAGGGGGATGATCTTCTCGTAGCCGTTGAGTCGTCGCCACCCCTTCTGAGCGGCGTGTGCGAGCTTGAACATCATGGTCAAGCTTGCTCGTCTGCTGCCGCATCCCTTGGTCTTTCTCTGGCGAAGTCGAATCGTGGCGAAGGTCGATTCGATCGGGTTGGTGGTCCGCAAGTGCTTCCAATGCTCGGCGGGAAAGTCGTAGAAGGTCAACAGCACGTCGCGATCCTTTTCCAGACACTGCGAAGCTCCCGGATACTTCGCCCCGTACTTCTCCACGAAATGGTCGAACGCCTTGCGTGCCTCTTCCCGGGTGGCGGCCATCCAGATCTCGTGCAGATCGGCCTTGGCTTTTGGCTGGACGCTCTTGGGCATCTTGTTGAGGACGTTGGCGGTCTTGTGAAGCCAACAGCGTTGCTCGCGGGTCTCGCCGTAGACCTTGCGAAGCGCGGCCCAGAAGCCAAGGGCTCCGTCCCCGATGGCCGCCCGTAGCATCCGCTGGGCCCCCTCGCGGACGATCTGATCCAGCGGGCTCTTTGTCTCACCAGCAGCGGGAAGCGAAAGAGCTTCCGATTCCCGACTCTCCGCTGGATTCCCGAGTTCTTCGCACGTGCTCTTGCTCATGGCGTATCCTCCGTTGCCCTCGTCGGGCCGCTGATGAAATCTCAACTACTTCACCAGCAGGATACGCCGCTTTTTTCCTTCAACCACCACACAACATTCGGGTATATCTCGGAGGGGCACCCCCGGAGAATTAGAGAAGTAGATCGGCAATGCATCCGCTGCGGAGCAGCGCAGGTTAGTAGCCAGGGGTGACAACCCCTGGTGAACGAAGGATTTGGATCGAGCCCCGAAGGTGGCGACGGTAACCTTCGAACGACCTGCGCCCCTTCGGGGCTTCGTGGATCGACCTGCTTCCTTACCAGGGGTTGCCACCCCTGGCTACTGACCGCCGCCGCTTCGCGGCATAAGCGTGAGCGTTGCAACGGTGGCGTCTTTTGTTTGCGGTAGGCTTGGGTTGGTTGGCCCTGGTTTGTCGCGAGGCGGAAGATGCGAGTTCGTTGTGCGGAGAAGGAAGCGTATTGGCGGAAGGTCGTTCGTCGGCAAGAGGAGAGCGGGCGGGGCGTTCGGGTGTTCTGCCGGGAAGAAGGGATTTCGGAGGCGTCGTTCTACGGCTGGCGGCGTGAGCTACAGCGACGCGATCGAAAAGAGAAACGTTCGCCTGCGGTCGATGGCGGTGGGACGTGTCCGTCGCCGTTCGTGGCGTTGCGATTGGCCCCGACGTCAACGAGCGTGATCGAGATCGTTCATCCCCGAGGCTACATCGTGCGGGCGCCGGCCCAAGTCGACTGCGACGCCTTGCGTCAAGTGCTTGCCGCCCTCGAGAGCGTCGAGGAGGAGTGAGCATGTGGTCGGTCCCTCACCAGGTGCGGATCTTCCTGGCCCGGGAACCGGTCGATATGCGTAAGAGCTTTCACGGGCTCATCGCCTTGGCGGAGTCGGTGCTCGAGCAAGATCCTCTCTCGGGCCATTTGTTCGTCTTCATCAATCGCCGCCGGGATCGCCTCAAGGTGCTCTATTGGGGCGGCGTCGGCTATTGCATTTGGTATCAGCAGTTGGAGGAAGGGAGCTATCAGCTTCCCGACGCCCAGGCGGCCGACGATGAGGCCGGCCTCGAGATCACTGCCGGACAATTGTCACTCATTCTCGAGGGCATCGACCTCTCCTCGGTCCGGCATCGCAAGCGCTTTCAAGTCTCCGATCAGCACCGTGACGCGACGTCGTCCCGTCGTTCGTGACTTCCCCTCGCTCTTTCCCGAATGATGCGTGCCGCTCCGCGGAGCCAGGACGCGCCGCTGCTCCTTCGTGACGCCAGTTCCCCGTCGCGGCGGCGAGAGCCTGGAAGCCATGGGACGGCACGCGACCAAAACCGAGTTTTGTCTTCGGTTGTCCTCGGACCCAGGGTTCTTCGCTTGCCAATCTCGTTGGACGATCGACCCTGGCGTTCTCTTCGCGAGCGACAACGATGTCATGGTGATGGCAGCGACGAGGCGGACTCGCAGGTTTTCTCGTCATTCCGTCGAAATTGCTGAAACTGCTCTGGCGCCTCCGATGTCGACGTGCTAGGGTGTCCCCGCGACAACTGAGATCGGTTTGATGGACGCCTTCGACGTGAACCTCCCTCGCGATATCGACGCCTGCCACGAGTTGATCCTCGAACTCGATCGGGAGCGCCGACGGCAAGCCGCCGTCATCGCCCTCGGCTACTTCCAGCGGCTCTACGACATCGAAGATCGCGCCCGTGACAGTAGTGTGTCACAACGCGGCGCCCTGCGGCAACGCGGCGCCAAGCCGATCGTGACCGAGTTCCATCAGTGGCTGCTCGAGCAAAGCGAGCGGGAGCTTCCGAAATCGAAGCTGCGCGCTGCCATCGCTTACATGACCAACCGCCATCACGTCGATCCCTTCGCGTACCTCCGCGATGTCTACACCCGGCTGCCGACCACCCCGGCTTCGGATCTCCCTTCGTTGCTACCCGACCGTTGGATCGACGAGCACCCCCAGCATCGTCTCCAAGAGCGCGCCGACGAAGCCCGTCAACGAGCCGACCGCAAACGCGCCCGCCGAGCCCAACGCCGCGCCCCTGCCGCCACCCCCAGCTAATCGGTGACCCGCTCACCACCTCAACGGCTCCTGTGCTCCGACCGCACGCCACCGTTGCAACGCTCGCACCGGTGCGGCGAAGCCGCCGGTACTCGCGGTCCGAGGTTCGATCGCTGGTGAAACGGAGTTTATTGGCAACGATTGTCGTTCGTGGCGGTGATCGCTCGTTGACCGACGTTCCCACGAGACTTCTAGCCGACTGCGTCGGCCCCGGTAGCGAAGCAACCGGGGGTACCCAGGAAATCAGAAGCGGAGCAACCGGGGGTACCCAGGAAATCAGTAGCGGAGCAACCGGGGGTTCCCCTGCCTGATTGCTCCCCCTTGGGCAAGGGGGGACGGAAGAGAGTTTCCCTTGTTCAAGGGGGGAGGACGGAAGAGAGTTCTCCTCGTTCACAAAGGGGGGCGACTTGTGTTCAGATGGGACCATCGGCGATGGTGGTCGCCGGCGATCCAAGATCTCCGCTCGGGGAGCGAACGAGTTGGAGTGGAACTCGTGGGCTTGTTCGATTGCGTTGGCGCGAAAGCTTTCCTACAACGGGGACGGAGGGGGAACATCCCCTTGGAAGAGAAGGGTCGCCGTCGCAAGGGCAGGGAGCCAAAGGTTCCAAAGACCGTCTTCCCGGTCGTGGGCCGGACGAAACGTTGTCGGCCGTGAACCTCTCTTCGCGAGGAGACGCTGGCCGTTCCTGGACAAATCGCGATCGTCACAGGGGGATCTTGAATGAACGTCGCTCTTTGGGTGATTTTGGGCTTCTTTGCCCTCGTCGTAGTCGTTCTCCTCTACATCATGGGGATATACAACGGACTGGTTCAGCTCAAGAACCGCTTCCAGAACGCCTTTGCTCAAATCGACGTGCAGTTGAAGCGTCGCTACGACCTGATTCCGAATCTTGTCGAGACCGCCAAGGGCTACATCAAGCACGAACGCGAAACGCTCGAAGCGGTGACCCAGGCCCGTAACTTGGCGGCAAACGCCAGCGCGGCCGCGGCCGCCAATCCCGGCGATCCGCAAGCGATGCAAGGGTTGATGGGAGCGGAAGGGGCCCTCACCGGCGCGCTCGGCCGACTCTTCGCCGTTGCCGAGGCCTATCCCGACCTCAAGGCCAACCAGAACATGATGGCGCTCCAAGAGGAACTGACCTCGACGGAGAACAAGGTGGCGTTCGCCCGGCAGGCCTACAACGACGCGGTCATGAATTACAACACTCGCTGCCAAATGTTCCCGCACGTGATCGTCGCCTCGATCGCGAACTTCCAGAAGGCCGAACTCTTCGAGATCGAGCAGAAGGAACAGCGCGAGGCTCCCAAGGTCTCCTTTTCCTAACGACGATCATTTCCTCGAGGTGGGCTCCCGCGAGCCCCCTCGGGCCGACGCGTCGCTTTCCGTTCGTCGACTTCCCATGGGGAGTACTCCCTCCGCAACCGGGGCGGGTGGCGTCCCAAAACGCATCATGAGTCCGTGATCGAAAGGCCGACCGAGGTTGAGGCTGGAGTGCCGTCAGCCGGCGTTGGTCCCCAGAAGCCAAGGTGGATTCCCGACGATGGATTTCTTCGAGCATCAGGATGCCGCACGACGGAAGACAGGGTGGCTGGTCTTCTACTTCATTCTCGCGGTCATCGCGATTGTGGTGCTGGTCAACGTGATCTTCCTGGTGGGACTCGGTTTCGCGACCACGGGCGGGGAGCAACGGGGAGGAGCCTCGGGGCCGCCGAGCCCGATCGCGATTCTCGAGTTGTGTGCGGCCGTCTCCATCGGCACGATCCTGGTGATTTTCTTTGGCAGCCTCTACCAAACGATGCAGCTCTCCTCGGGAGGCTCGGCGGTGGCGACCATGCTTGGCGGAACGCCCATCTCCGCCGACACCCGCGACCCCGAAGAACGAAAGGTGCTCAACGTCGTCGAAGAGATGGCGATCGCCTCGGGACTCCCGGTGCCACCGGTCTACATTCTCGACAGCGAGGAAGGAATCAACGCCTTCGCGGCCGGTTTCACGCCGAGCGACGCGGTCATCGGTGTGACGCGTGGGTGCGTGCGCTTTCTTTCGCGTGATGAACTGCAAGGAGTGATGGCCCACGAATTCAGCCACATCCTCAACGGCGACATGCGGATCAACATTCGGCTGATCGGCATCCTTTTCGGCATCGTCATGATCAGCACCATTGGTTGGTGGTTGATGCGTGGCGGGGCGTACGCTTCGATCGGAAGTTCGCGACGCGACGACCGCAAGGACGGCGGCGCGGTGATCTTCATCGGGATCGGGCTGTTGATCGTCGGCTGGATCGGCGTCTTCTTCGGCAATCTCATCAAGGCGGCGGTCTCCCGGCAGCGAGAGTTCCTCGCCGATGCCTCCGCGGTGCAGTTCACGCGGAATCCAGATGGCATCGCCGGGGCGCTCAAGAAGATTGGCGGATTGTCGGCAGGTTCGAGCCTCGAGACCCCCAACGCCAATCAAGCGAGCCATCTCTTCTTTTCGAAGGGCCTGCCGTCGCTATCGGGGCTCTTCGCGACCCATCCGCCGTTGCCCGAACGCATCAAGCGGATCGACCCAAGTTGGGATGGAGAATTTCCGCGCCCCAGCATCGCTTCCTCCGACGACAGCGGGCAGTACCAACGGCCCCAGCGGCAACCTCGTCGTTCCGGGGCCGCGGCGGCCGCGGGGATGGTGTCCGGCCTCAACGATTTCGCGATCAGGTCCGACCACGCGGTCTCCCGCGTCGGCACCGTTTCCGAGGACCATCTCGATCACGCCTCGGGCGTTATTTCCGGGATGCCCGATGGGCTCTGGGAGATGGCTCACGAGACCTACGGCGCACGGGCGGTCGTCTATGCCCTCTTGCTCATGGATGGCGAGGAGTCGCAGAAGAAGCAGGTTGAGTATCTACGCCAGAACTCCGATCCCGCCGTCTTCGAAGAGATGAAGAAGGTCTGGCCGATGGTGAAAAAGGTGCCGGCCGACTCGCGGTTTCCCTTGATCGATCTGTGTCTTCCCGCGCTGCGGCAACTCTCGCAAAGCCAGTGGGCGACCTTCAAACGCAATGTTTACGAGATGGTCAACGCCGACGAGCAGATCAGTCTCTTCGAGTACACCCTGCATCGGGTGATCTCGCGTCATCTGGCTCCGCATTTCCAGGGGGCTCGCAAGCCGAAGGTCAAGTACACGCTGCCGAAGCAAGTGCTCCCCGAGTGCACCGTCCTATTGTCGACGCTCGCGTACTTCGGCAGTCCCGAGGACGATGGGGAAGCTCAGAAAGCATTCTCGGCGGGCGTGTCCAAACTTGGGACCGGTTCGCTGTCGATCCTACCTAAAGAGCAATGCCGCATTCGCGACGTCGACGCGTCGCTGGGTAAGCTCGAAGTCGCTTCGCCCGGGCTCAAGCGAAAGCTGCTCGCGGCGCTGACCGAGTGTGTCGGCAGCGATGGCCGTATCACGCTCGCCGAGGCCGAACTTCTCCGAGCGATCGCCGATGGGCTCGACTGCCCCATGCCGCCGCTTCACGTCAGTTCCGAGGCGTGACGCTCGTCATTCCTTCCCTTGCCACGCATGATACATTGAGTCCCGTGACCGAGACTCTCCATGGCCAACGGCCTCTCCCGCCCCACGAGAGGTACGCCCGTGGCTCGTTCGATGTTGGTTGAACAGTGATATCAACGTCGTGCCCGACGTTTCCTCCCTCACAGGACCTCACGTTGATCGCAACTTCGGTGGATTTCTCGTTCGAACTCGCGCTGCTGGTCATCTTGACCGGCGGGCTCGTCTCCGCGCTCGTCTCGAAACGTTTCGGAGCGTCGCTGCTTGTCGGCTATCTTCTGGCTGGCGTCGCGATTCGCCAGTTCGTCTTCCCGGAACTCGAGAAGAGGCCGCACGAGTTGCAACTCATCGCCGAGGGTGGCGTTTTACTGCTGCTCTTTTCGATCGGTCTGGAACTGTCGATCGTCGAACTCGCCCAGTTCGGCCGTCATCTCCTGATCGGTGGGAGCGTTCAGATGTCGCTGGTCGCGCTGCCGACCTTTTTGGTCCTCTACCTGCTCGTCGGCTGGAGTTGGCAGGCCTCGCTGATCGTCGGCCTGGCGGTGGCCCTCAGTTCCACGGTCATCGTCTTCAAGAGTCTCGCCGAGACGGGACACGGCGTCAGCGCCCAGGGGCGGCGGGCGATCAGCATCCTCCTCTTTCAGGATGTCGCGCTGGTGCCCTTGTTGCTGGTGGTTCCCTTGATCGCGGGGGGCAAGGGGCAAGAGAACCCGCTGCTGCGCGGGCTGGGCCTCATCCTGATGGCGGGACTTCTGGTCGGAGCGGTCTGGCTGCTGCGCTACATCTTGCGCCGCTGGGTCGCGGGTCGACTGGCGAACCTGCGCAGTCCCGAACTGGTGGTGCTCTTCGCGCTGGTCCTCTTCGGAAGCCTCACCATGGCGACCCACGCGGTAGGGCTATCGGTCGTGATGGGAGCGTTCGCCGCGGGGCTGGCCCTCAGTGACGGTCGCTTGACCAAACAGGTCGACGCGCTAATCTTGCCGTTTCGCGAGACCTTCTCCGCCGTCTTTTTCGTCAGTTTGGGGCTCTTGCTCGAACCGAAGCTAATCTGGGAGATGCCCCTCCTGGTCGTGGGGCTGCTCGCGGCGGTGATCGTCGGGAAGATGATCGCGGCGGGCCTGGCTCTTCGGCTCACCGGGCTCGGCTGGCGGATGGCGTTCGGAACCGGGCTCGGGCTCGCGCACTTGGGGGAGTTCTCCTTCGTTCTCGCGTCGACCGCCAACGAGGATGGGATCATCAGCGATTTCCAGTACGACCTCGTCCTGCTGATTGCGCTGCTGTCGCTTATCCTGACGCCGCAACTCTTGCGCTGGGGAATGCGCTGGGGAAAGGGGGCCGGCGAGGTCGAGGCGGTGACGGGCAAGCCGCTGATCACCTTCGAACAAGGCAGTCCCGAGGCGCTGGTGATCGGCATCGGGCCGGCGGGGCGTCAGGTTGTCTCTCGGCTCGAGATGGAGGGCTACGACGTGTGCGGGGTCGACATGAGTCCCGTCAACCTTCACGAGCTTTCGATGCAGGGGTTTCGCACGGTGGGCGGAGACGCGACCGACGAGGTGGTCCTTCGGGATGCCGGGGCGCAGAACGCGAAGATCGTCGTCGTGTGCGTCCCGGACGATCAAGTCGCGGTCCGGGTCGTTCGCTTGGTGCGACAGATGAATCGCAAGTGTCGCCTCTTGGTCCGCTGTCGCTACGTCACCAACACGTCGGTGCTTCGCTCGTCGGGGGCGAATGCCGTACTGAGCGAGGAGAGCGTCATCTCGCTCGCACTCCTCGATGCCCTCGCGCTGCTCAAGCCGGCGGAGTGATCGTCCGTCGACAGGCCTTGGAACAACACCGGACTCGAAGCGCTCCACTGCCCGCGAGCGATCCCGCTCACATGCCGTGACCCGAGGGGCCGACCGGCTTGGACTTCTGGCGGGCGAGGTACTCGACGAGGTCGCGAAGATCCGACTTCGAGAGCCGCTTGATGAGGTCGTCGGGCATCGCGGACTTCCCGGGGGCCCGTTCGTCGATGTCTTCCTTGCGGATCGTCTTGCGTTCGACCTTCGGCGTGACGATGGTCACTTGGTGGTCGTTCTCCTCCTTGAGCACGCCGGTGAGGATATCGCCGTCGACGGTGACGATGGTGATTCCCTCAAAGCCCTTGGCGACCTTCGCGTTGGGGGCGACGATCGACTCGAGGATGTGTTGGCGCTTCTCGCGTTTGCCGAGATCGGTCAATTCAGGGCCGACGTCGCTTCCGAACTTGCCGATGCGGTGGCAGCGTGCACACGCGGTCTCGGTGCGGCGAAAGACGTCCGCTCCCTTGGTGGCGTCGCCCCCGGCGAGGGCTTCGGCGAAGGGGGCGACGGGATCGCCGGGCGCGAGCGAAGCTTCGTAGCGCTCGAGCCGTTCCTTCAGGGCGGGGGACTTGCCCGAACGAGCCGCCTCGAGCAGTTCGAGGTGGATCTCCGGGGGCGCCTTGCCGGCGAGGAGCTGATCCATCGCGGTGGCGAGCGCCTCGGTCGCGCCCGGTTGTTCGAGCCCCGCCAGGAGCTGGGCGGCGTTTTGCTTCTCCGCCACCGTTCCCTCGGAAAGTGCCTTCTCCAGCGGCGGCACCGCTTGCTCTGGTTGATGTTCCGCCATCAGCTTCATGCCGACGATGCGAAGCTCGGGCACGTTGCTGGCGATGGTAACGTTGGCGGCTTGCTTGAGGCCATCCTCGTCGATGTTCGCCAACGCGTGGGTCGCCTCGGCCCGCAGCTTGCCGCTACGTTTCTCGTCTCCGGCGAGCTTGACGAGATGGGGTTTGGCGGCCTTGATACGATGCAATCCCGACTGTCGCGCCGTCTCGAGTTGAACCTGCTCGGGAGCCTCAATGAGTAGGGCCTCGATGTGCGTCGCCAGCGCGTCGTTGGCGGCGAGTTGCGAACGACTGCTCGCGTCGACGGGCCGGTAGAGCCCGACGATCGGATCGAGAGACGGTGGGTCCGACCACTTGTCCAACCACGTCACCACTTCGGCCCGTAGCGGCGTGGGCACATTGGGATTCGCGGCCAGTTTGGCCAACCGCGCGGCTTCTTCGGTGCCCCCGAGGCGGTAATTCGCGTTGGCGACCCGACGCAAAATGTGCGGCGGCGAGTCGGTCCGTGACGCCAACGCGGCAAGTGCCGGCAGCGCCTCCTTGATTGGAACGTCGTGGATCGCCAGCGCCGCCTCGTTGACGAGACTCGGATCGCTGTCTTGAAGGAAACGAGCGATCTCCGGATCCTTCATCCGGCGCAGGGCGAGCAAGACCCCGAGCCGAGCGGCGGGGGAGGAGTCGTGGGCCGCATCGAGGAGTCGTTCGCGGTCCCCGATTCCGAGCAGCGCCATCGCTCCCGCATGCCGCAAATAGAGATCCTTGTTGTCGTTCTCGCGAAGCATCGCCAATAGCGGCTCGATCGCTGCGGAGCGACCGAGCTTGCCCAGTCCCTTGGCGGCGAAGAACCGGACACGAGGGCTTGCGTCTTGGAGGGCCTTCACAAGGGCGTCGTAAGCCTCGGCATCGCGCAGATCGCCGAGCACGCGCGCCGCCTGGGCACGGACCTCGGCGTCGTCATCGGCGAGTAGGGCGATGATGGGCGCGGTGTCGGTTTGTTCCTGTCGAGCGACCTGCCCGAATCCCCAGAGGCCGTGCAAACGCCGTAACAGGGGTTGGCCCGCTTGGGTCGCTTTTAGGAGCGTGGGAATCGCCCTCTCGCGCCGTTTGGCGAGTTCGAATTGAGCACGCTGGCGAACGCGTTGGTCTTGGTGCCCGAGCAGTTCGAGGAGGCGTTCGCTCGAGGCGTCCTGGACTCCCTCGGCGAGGATCTTCTTGATCGCGGCGAGTTCCTCGCTTCCCTCTTGCTTCGGATCGACGACCTTGATGATGCGTCCCTTGCCGGTCATGCCCCAGCCGGTCACCCAGTCGCTGACATAGAGGCCGCCGTCATTGGCGAACTCGACGTCGGTGGCGAGGACCGACCAGAGCAGCTTGTCGTCGTTGGCGACTTTGTAGCCCGCGCCATCGGGGGCGACGCTAAAGGTCCGGATCCCGCTTCGCGTCGGTGTGCCGCGGAAGTCGGCGAGAAAGAAGGTGTCTTGATAGCGCTCGGGCAGCCCCGTGCCGGGGTAATACGCCAGTCCGGACGGACCATCGCTCAAGTTCATCAGCGGCGGAAGGAGGTAGGCCGGGTGGCTGTCGTTTCGCGGCTCCCAAAGCTTCTCGTCGCGCCACGGTCCGCGAAGCATCGGTTTCTGGAGGAACTGGTAGCCGATGCGCCAGCCGCTGTCACCGCCCTCGACAACGTAGACGACGCGAGCCTTGTCGCCGCCGTCGGAGTTGTTGTCGACGGTGAAGAGATTGCCGTACTGATCGAAGGCGAGTTCTTGAGGGTTGCGAAGGCCCTGGGCGAAGACTTCCAGGTCCGAGCCGTCGGGGTTGCAGCGAAGCACCGTTCCCATGTCGGGGTACTCGAGGTGAGCCTTGTCGGTTTTGACGTTGATGCCTCGATCACCGATGGAGAAGTAGATCTTGCCGTCGGGTCCGTAGGTGAGCCCGTGCAAGTCATGTCCGAGAAAGCCAGTGTGAACGCCGTAGCCGTGATGGAGCGACTTGCGCAGATCAGCCTTGCCGTCGCCGTTGGTGTCTCGCAGCAGCCAGAGGTCGGGGATGCACGTGAGCCAGACGTTGCCGTCGCGGGCGAGAACGCCGGCGGCGATCCCCGTGGCGGCGTCGTCGAAGCCCTCGGCGAAGACGGTCGCTTTGTCGGCCTTGCCGTCGCCGTCGGTGTCCTCGATGAGCCGGACGCGATCGGGGTGCTTTTCGTAGTCGGAAAACTTGTCGCCGAGGTACTTGCGATACTTGGCGACGCGGTCGGCGACAGTGCGGCAGGCGAGGTCGTCCTTGAGCCAATCCATGTGGCCGCGGATATCGGTCACGCCGGCGTGGAGCCGGAAGGTCTCCACGACATAGAGCCGTCCCTGGTCATCGGTCGCGAAAGCGACGATGTTCGCCACGTGGGGCTCGGCGGCGAAGAGTTCCAACTTCAGATCGTCGGGAACCTGAATCGACCGCAGGGAGAGTTCGGCCTCGTCGGAAGCCGGTTTGACGTCGGCTTGATAGCTTTCCTGCGCCTGACCGGTGGTCGGGAGCAGGGCGAACCAACAGAACAGAGCGGAAACGATTGAGCACATCGAAGAGCGGGGGCACAACAGCGACATCTGGAGATCCGGTCTACTTGTCTTTGGGTCGTTAAAACACGTGGAGGGTCAACTGCCCAATGATTGACTCGCTGCCGGCGACGATCAAGGGGCCGTCAGCTCATCCGGGCACGCTACGTCATCTCACGAAGTGGAGTCTCGTCCCGGTGAATCCTCGAGCCAAGCGTTCGCTCTCGCTCGCGACGTCGCGGTGACGCACCGACGTTCGTGAAGTGGTGTCGATCTTGGCATGCCCCAAGAGAAAAAGGAAGGCGATTTTGCCTCGCTCGGCCTTCCCGGGAAAGGAGAATACCGAGCGTTGCGGGTCGTTGGGATCAAGGACGCGATCGCCAACCTCCTGGAGCCCGCGGATGCCGGCTCGGATGGTGGACCGATGCTCTCGTGTCCTGATTGGTTAATTCATTGACTAAAAGACTCTTGGGTGCCATGCCCACGCTGGCCGTGGGCATGCGGAAAACGCCCATGATTGGGCAATCCTCCGCACGATCTCAGGGCCGAGATTTCATGAACGAATTTGCAAATCGGGACACTAGGCTCCGTCTCAAGAGTCGGCTTCGGCTGGCTAAGTTGCCGCGGGAGTTTGTCGGTCTGCATCGACGAATCCAACGGATTCGCCTGTTTCGACCTCCTCGTCCCCCACCAACTCGCTGTGCCTCGGGCCGACGATCAACTCTTGAGACGAAGCCTAGCAGTCCGTTGATCTAGCAGTCTGTTGATTTGAGCGGGCCAAGGCGAGAACGAACCATGTTGGCCGAGATCAAGGAGAAGAGTCCCGAGCGAATCTGTCGATTCGTCGCGTTTCTTGGACGCCGAGATTGGTCAAGAGGGCCGTTCGTAGCTGGCATCGAATAGATCAACGGGTTGTTAGATCAGCCGTGCGGAAGCGTGGCGACGGGCTTGCTTGAGATGGGTCGCGAGTCGGTCGTCCTTCAGCTCCAGAGCTTGGCTGATCAGGAGATCGAGTTGGGCCTCGATCTTGGCGTAGTCGCCACCACCGCTTGCCGCGGCCACCTTGCGTGGGAGACGCGCCGACGCCTTCTTGCCCTTGCGGCGACCGCGTCGACCGGAACTCAAGCCCATGCCCGACTTCACTTGGTAGAAGAGGGTCGCGTTGATAGTCCCGCGATGCTGCTTGGCCCAGTTCTGGCTAACATCCTTGGCGGATGCTTCAGGGTTTGCACCTAATTGCTCACGAATAAAGGCGCTCTTATTCGGTCCCGCGGCTTTCTTTCTCGCCATTCGTCGTGCAACCTCCGTACCAAGATGAACGTCGAGGGTGATGCGGCATCACCCGCTATTCTCTTGGTTGGTGTGTAACGTTCGTCCATGAGAACAAAGGGAATGATGATAAGCGCTACCCGGAAACGCCATCAGAACCCAAGAAGTCCAGCTGCCCGTTGATCGATTCGCTGTCGGCTCCGAACGGCCCTCTTGACCAATCTCGGCGTCGAAACCACTCGACGAATCGACAGATTCGCTCGGGTTTCTTCTCCTTGATCTCGGCCAACATTGCTCGTTCTCGCCTTAGCCCGCTTAAATCAATGGACTGTTAAACCAACGGTCTGCTTGGCTTGAGCGTTCCTTCTCCAGCAGACCGTTGAACGATGCGTCGACGGCTGCGAGGGCTGCCCATCCCGTTGTTCCACGCGATGCGTGCGACAGATGGAGAGAATCAACACTTCTTCTCTATCCGCGCATTGACCATCCGCTTAACTGTATGACTGCCGTCTTCAAGTTCCAGCAACGCGCAACTTTTGTAAGTGACCAAACGGTCAATGGTTCGGGGCCAAGGGAGGTTGGAGAAGTAGAGGTCGCTCGCTCGAGGGTAAGCCCTTCGATGTCCCGTCCGCGCATGTTCGGAGCCCATGGCTAGCGGCCGTTGACTTCTTAAATGCCAACTGGGAACGGTCTTCTCGCCTCATTCCCGCGCCTGACGAATCTCGACAAGTCCACGGATTCGCCTGCGTTTCTTCTCCTTGATCTTGGCCAACAAGGCTCGTCCTCGCCGTGGCCCGCTTGAATCAACGGACTGCTGGGGCACGGTGGGCGAGGAACGAACGCAAGGGCGCGTTTCACGACGGGGAGCATTGGTACAAGAGTGAGTCTCGGGACTTTACTGGTAGTCGTGAAGAACCAGCGGGGAGGGGAAGACGATCTCAACCGATTCTGATGGACGGGAACCACACTCGGGAGGACTCGAGGCGATGTGGGACGCGACGATCGCGAGGCCTTCCATGTTTAGGCCTAGATAGTACGCCGAATCACCCGGTAACATTTTGGACATCCGCTCAAAGAGTTCACGAGAGCGCCGGGCGTGGCGTCGAACTCCTTCAGGTCGGCCCTCGCGTACTTTGACGCCCGCGGCGCTTAGCTTGATCAGCCCTTTGAAGAATGTGTGGGCGGGTCGTTCGTTTGGCAACTGCCGCCAGATTCCCTCCCACTCTTCATGCGACTCCCAGTAGAAACCGTGGTTGAAGAGATCAATCCCATAGAGGTATTCGGCGGATGTTTGCCATCGCTCTTCGTCGAAGAGAACGGGCGACTCGGGCCGACCGAAGAGATGCCCACGCGGATCCCGAATCGGATGCGGCGTATAGCCGGAGACGTAGGTGTAGGGGGGCAGCTCTCTTTCCGGGAAGTAGCGAGGCGGGGGCGTCGTCGTATCTCTACTCATCACTGGTCTCGACGTCGTGCCGTTGTCTGGGTGACGCTCTTCGCGAATTCGTTCTTGGCTTTGTCTTAAAACGTCACGCCATCTTCAACCGCTTCCGTTGGCGGCCAGGACCACGCTCGTCGTGGGCCGGTGAAGAGGACCACGCTCGTCGTGGGCCGGTGAAGAGGGAACCACGCGGCTCGGTGTCAAGATGGCGGAACGGCTCGTTGTGATCGCCAAGTCGACATTCGGCAGGGAACGGAATGATGAGTCGCCAAACGCGACGACTGAATCCCTCGGAAGCCCACCTCTTCTCGATCAGCGAAGGTTGCCGTCGGGGAACGTGGCGACTTGGCGCTCGGCGAGATGGTCGCTGTAGACGGTGCGGATGTGGTTTTGCAGGTGTTGCTCGCAGCGTCCCTTGCGTTCGTAGGTACGCAGCTCGCTGATCGCTCTGTCGGCGGTCCAGCCATGGGCGACCATGCGGTAGAGCGCGATGCAGGCTCCCGTCCGGGCGACACCCGCGCGGCAATGAACCAGGACCGGGGCTTCCTCGGCCTCGGTGAGCAACTCGAGGACCGACACGAACGACGCCGGTTCCCCCACACCGTCCGAGGGCATCGGGAAGTAGTGGAACTCGATGCCGCGCTCCTGGCAGAGCTGACGTTCCTCTTCCGCGTGATCGGGATTCAAGCAGATCACCCGCTTGAGGTCGTATTTGTCGATCGCCCGGCGAAGCTTCCACTGCTCGAGTTGGCCGCTGCGATAGATCTTCCCGGGCATCACGACGTCGAAACGCTTCCAGCGATAGTGCTTGTAAAGGCGCTGGCCGACGAGTCCCGATCCCACGCTGAGCGCGACGACACTGACGGCGAGAAGGGCGTAGCGAACGGGACGTGACATGGACTTCCTTTTTCGTTCGAGAAGACGTGGTTGGTGGCCAGTGGTGTCGACTCCCGTCGTGCGGGAGCTTGCCGAGTCTAACGCATGCTCCCGCATGCCCAAGACGGCGTGAGTCGTTCCTGCATGCCCACGGCAAGCGTGAGTCGTTCCTGCATGCTCACGGCAAGCGTGAGTCGTTCCTGCATGCTCACGGCAAGCGTGAGTCGTTCCTGCATGCTCACGGCAAGCGTGAGCATGGCACCCAAGACTTCCCTTGTTGCCGAAGGAATCAATCGCGGCGCTAGCGAAAACCGACGGGAACCACGATCGTCGCTTCGATCGGCTCGGCGACGGTGATGCTTACCTGGGGTTCCGCATCGACGTTGATCATGTTCGGATCGAGGCCCACCATCACCGAGGGCAGGGGGGCCTTCTCCTTCGACCAGTCGAGTTGGGCTCCCGGGATGGAGCTCTCGACGTGGACGATGCGAACGGGCTCGCCCCGTTCATCACGCAAGAGCACCTGCCGCTTGGCATGGTCCTTCGAGTGGGCATAGAGCCAGATCTTGTCGGGAAAGGCCGAGACGCGCGGCATGCGGACGACGGTGACCGGGACGTCGATCAGCGGGTAGTCGGGATCGTCGGTTCGGATCTCGATGCGCTCTTCATGCCGGCCGATCGCGAACGCGGCGGCGTCGATCGTGACGTTGACCTGACGGACGTTGGTGCCGCTGGAGCCACGGTCCTTCTTCGTCGTGATTCGCGGCGAGCTCGAAACGACGTCGGTGACGCGGAGCACCTCGGGGCGGTGATCGCGAATACGGATCGCTTGCCGCAAGGGCTGCTTGCCCCTCAAGTAGATCAGGAGGTTCGACGGTTCGATGGTGATCTCGGAGAAGAGCTCGACGCTGACCGTCAGGACATGGGTTCGGGGAGCCGGATCGCGGACCGCGATGCCGAGCTTGTAGTCCTTGGGGCCCGACTTCTGACTCGTCGTGTGAATGCCGAACCGGATCTCGCCTGTCTCGCCCGGTTGGTAGGTCCGCCGTTCGAGCGTCGGGACGACGCAGCCGCAGCTTGGCACGAGATCGACGATTTGGACGGGCTGGTTGCCGGTGATACGGAACGCGAAGGTCTCCTCGATCGTTCCCGAGGCACGCCGTTTCCCCAGGTCGGACGCGGTTCGTTCAAAGACGATCCCCCCGGCATAGGCCAGGCTCGGGACCATCGCGATAAGCAAGCTCAGCGTCACGAGTCGCAGGGTGGGTCTTGACCCACCAAGTTCCCGGTCACTGGCTAACGAGCAGCCAGTGGCCCCCCCAAGTCGGAAACGGCAGGCTGTCACGAGTCGATGGATCATCGGGGGGCCTTCTCCCGGGCGCGTGCCTCGGTGCTATTGCGACCGCCGGTGCTGTTCGGTGAAATGTCGAACCCGTGGAATCCGTCGCTGCCGGTGGTGCTGATCTTGCCGCTGGTACGCCAGAACTTGATCTCGCGGGCGCGGAACTCGACCGGTTTCTCGCCGACGCGCATCTGGCGGTAGAACTGGGCCTTGTGCCGTTGAACGCTGGCGAAGACGAGTCGATCGAGCTGTTCGCTATAGCTGAGCCGATCGCACTGTCCCCAGTACTCGCCGCGGGCCTCGACGCGAACGTTGCCCTCGGCGCGGAAGTCGCGGAACTTCTTGCCGTCGTCATCCTCCCACTGTCCCATCTCGGCCGAGTCGGCAGCCTCGACCATCATGCTTCCCGGAGGAAGTTCATTCGGATTGATGCGCTCGTCGAGCTGGCCGATCGGCGCGTGGACGATGTGGATGTCGTCGAAGAACTTTGAGGTCTTGTTCTCGTTGTTGGCCCGCATTTCGCCGGTGAAGCTCACCCAGGTCATCAGGAAGGGCGACTGGGGCTTGCCCGCCTTGTCCCGCGGGGGACGGCGTTCGACGACTTGGACGTCGCCCGGTCCGGTGGCGATCGCTTGATGGAAGAGGTTGTCGTAGTGCAGCTCCCGCGAGCGAAGCGTCACGTAGCGGGTGACGAGGTTGCCCTGGCGTTGGCCGTCGTAGACGATCACGTCCTTGTCGCAATCGATCGTCTCGATGCGATACTTCGTCTTCTTGCGGTTCTTGTTCTCGCGCAGTGCCCGGAAGTTGAGCCGTTGGTCGAACGCGACGTCCATGATGGCACAGTGGATCTCGGCGGTGTCCTGATGAGCGACCACGCTTCCCTCGAAGGTGGCGAGCTTGCCGTCGAAGTCCATCGAGCGGTCCCAGTCGACGCGGACGACGCCGGGCCGATCGCGCTTCTTTCCGGTCAGGTCGTTGTCGTTGACGATCGTCAGGTAGCCTCGGCCGGTGACTTGCACGCGGTTTCTGGTCTCGTCGAGATTGATCTTCTGGTTGGCCGCGAGGGTCAGCTCGGTCGACTTGATGAACGCAAGTCGCTTGTTCGAACCGCCGACCTCGACGATGTCCCCCTCGGCCTTGCGCTCGAACTGGAGGACTTGGCCCCGGATCTCGAACGCGTCCTTGTCGGCGTCGGTGGGCGTTTGGGTGACGAGCACGTCCCCTTCGGCCCAGGCGCTGATCGGCGTGGTGCGATTGCCGGCCTGTTCGACGATCAGCACGACACGCTTGGCGCGAACGTCGAGCGGTTCTTGCTTGCGCTTGGGTTCCTCGCGAGGAATCGGCTTGGATTCCTCGTTCGCTTTCGGCTTCGAGGCCGGCCCGCGGGCGACCTTCTTCGCGGGAGCTTCGGTCGGCTCCTTGGGAGCCTGCGACTTCTTCTCAGTCCTTGCCGGGGCGCGGTGAACGATATCCATCCCGAGACTCTCGGTGAGCACCGTCATGTCGTCGGAGTGCGAAGAGACATTGCCGGTCGCTTCCAGCTTCACCGGTTGCAGCCGACGACGCGGTCGCTTCTTCTTCGGCTCCTCCCCCTGGGCGAGGAGCTTGCCGTCCGGCTTGGAGTCCTCCTCCTCGTCCTCATCGTGAACGGGGACCGGCACGAGCCAGATCTTCAGCTTGTCGGAGGTCAGCGCGTTGCGTTCATCCTCGAGTTCGACCGAGTCGGTGATCGTGACGAGCCGCCGTTCGGTCCCCGGCTTGGAGACGAGGTTGAGCCGTCCCTTCCAACGGACGCGCAGTTGCGACTTGCCGGCCTGGCGGTCCTTGGGGTCGGCGATCTCGAGCCAGCCGTTGGGACCGTCGGCGATCAGGTTGCGGATCCCCTTGGTCTCGCCCCCGGAGTCCTCGCCCTGTTCGATGATGAGCGAGCGAGCGTGAATCTCCGCGTTCTCGTGGATCGCGATCATCTCCTTGGCGCCGCGGAGGACCGCCTGCTTGCTCTCGGCGTCGTAGTAGAGATAGTTTCCGGTCGCTTGCAGATTCTGCGAGTCGGAGAGCAGGATGACGTGCTCGCCGGTGGCGACGGTCGTCTTCAACTCGAGCTGACGCTTGCCGCGATCCTTGTTGGCGACGTTCTCCTCCTCCACCTCGGGAGTCGGCTCCTCGTCGCCCTCGTTGACCTTCTTCTTGAACTGCAACGCTAGCTCATCGCATTCGAGCTGGTCGAAGTACTCGCCTTCGCGTCCCTCCTTCGCCGGGGAGCGCCGCAAGACTTGCACCGACTTCTGGAAGCGAGCGAGATTCGTTTCGAGATCGAACGTGAAGGGACCGCGGGCGGTGACGGTGACCGGTGTCGGCGGTTTCTCTTCCTTCTCCTCGCCGGGCTCGCTCTTCGCGACCGGCCCCGGAGCGAGGAAGCCCGAGTCCTGATCGACGAGCAAGTCGAAACGCACGTTGCGGAAGATGCTGATCTTCTTGGCTTCGGACTTGCGCTTGCCCTCTACCTCGGGGCCCTTCGGGTAGAGTTCGACCTCCATCCCGACGCCGGTGACGGTCGCTTCCTTGTCAATGAGGCGGATGGCATCGTCGGCCCAGATCTTGTTGCGTTCCTCGCTGTAGAGTAGCTTCTCGGTCAAGAGGATGATGTCGTCGCGCGGGTCCTTGGTGCGGCGGTTGGACTTGAGGTTGACCTTGCCGCGAACCCAGCCGGCGATCGGTTTGACGCCCGAGAGCTTGGTCATCTCGATCGGTCGATCGAACTCGAGGATCGCCTCCTCGCCACGAACGGTGCTGATCTCGTCGGTCTCTTGGGTCCCCTCGCCGGTGCGCGTGATATAGACCAAGCTGAAGGGGTGTAGGCGGATCCGTTTCGGCGTGCCGTCGACTTTGAGGATCTCGTAGTCGGTGGCGTAGACAAACAGGCCGACGCCCCGTCCTGGGACGACATCGGGGCCGGTCCGTTTGCGTGATTCGAGAATCAGCGGCGCCTTGAGTTCGTCACAGTTGGGGCCGAAACCGCGCAGCGCCGCGATCTCCGACTCGCGAACCACCGGCGAGACCGATTGAGTAAACTCCAGCGGGACTTGCTCGTCCGGTTCCAACTGAGGGAAGTCGGTCAATCCGCCAAAGGTGTGCGCATACAAACCGTATGCGAGCATCAGGACCATCATGGTCAGGAAGCCCGTAAAGGTCTGCTTGCTATTGAGCAGCCGCTCCATCCTTGGCGCTCCGCTCGGCTATTCCATGATCATCGCCGTGTGAAGACCGCTTCCGTACGGCTCCAGACGGCTAGTGCCGGTTCGACCTTCCGCCGATCCGGCCCATCCACCGGTGGGCCAAGGCCCACCCTAGGTCTCTTGTAGGTCAGGCCATTGCCTGACACGAACCCTCTTGTTCCCCTCTCCCCGTGGGAGAGTGAGCCTCTTGTTCCCCTCTCCCTGTGGGAGAGTGAGCCTCTTGTTCCCCTCTCCCTGTGGGAGAGTGAGCCTCTTGTTCCCCTCTCCCTGTGGGAGAGTGAGCCTCTTGTTCCCCTCTCCCTGTGGGAGAGTGAGCCTCTTGTTCCCCTCTCCCTGTGGGAGAGTGAGCCTCTTGTTCCCCTCTCCCTGTGGGAGAGTGAGCCTCTTGTTCCCCTCTCCCTGTGGGAGAGGGGTGGGGTGAGGGGGCTATTCTTCGACGATCCGCCTCTTCATTCAGGGCGTTTCGTCCCCTCACCCGTCTCGCTTCGCTCGCCGACCTCTCCCCGTGGGAGAGGTGAGGAGTGCCGACCAACCAGTAGGTCAGGCTATTGCCTGACACGAACGCCGGACGTTCGCGATGGTAGGTCAAGACCCACCCTACGGGACGGGGATCTCGCGACGGTAGTGCGCGATCACCTCTTCCCAATGTCCCTGGCATGCCAGGATCGCCTCAATGAGCTCGCGGACGGCTCCCTTGCCGCCGGGGCTCTCGAGGACCACGTCGGCATCCTCGCGGACGACCGGATGCCCGTCGGCGACTGTCGCGCCAATCCCGCACGCCCGAATCAACGGCAGATCGGGGAGATCGTCCCCGAGGTAGCAGACCGAGGCTGGCTCGAGTCCTTTTTCCGCGAGCAACTCCCGAAAGGCCGGAATCTTGTCCCGTGCCCCCTGGATGATCCGCTCCACGCCCAAATCGCGACAGCGGTGGGCGACCGCTTGGCAAACCCGACCGGTGATGATCGCCACGTCGCCGCCGGCGCGAAGCCAGCAGCGGATACCGAATCCGTCGCGAACCGAGAAGGTCTTCAGTTCCTTCCCATGATCATCAATGACAATACTTCCATCGGTCATCACCCCGTCGATATCGAGGATGAGTAGCTTGATGCCGTTGGCTCGGCTCCGGAATTCGTCGTCGCCGAGACTACTGGTCACCCTCGCCATCCTTTGACTTTCCTCGTGTTCTTCCCCCATCGCTCACGCCGCCATGGGCGTCGGCAACAGGTCCATCACGTCGGTGATGTCGATCATGCCGATGGGTCGACCCTCGTCGTCGACGACCGGAATCTCGCTGAAATGCCGGTCCTTGAGGATCGCGATCGCGTCGCGGACGCGTTGTTCGCGCCGCAGCATGGTCGGTTGCTTGGTCATGATCTCGCTGATGGGGCGATCGAGCGAGTTTCGTTGCTCGATCTGCCTGACCAAATCACTGTCGGTGCAGAGGCCGACGAGTTTGCCGCCGGGATCGGTGAGCATGACCGCGCCGGTGCGCCGTCCGGGTCGGCAGGTCTCGACGAAGACCTCGCGGATGGTCCGATCGGCGGGGGCGACGCGAAGTTGCTCGCCGTCGCGCATCATTTCTCCGACCGAGCGAAGTTGTCGTCCAAGGCTTCCGCCCGGATGAAACCGCCCAAAATCCTCGTCGCCGAAGGCTCGGTCGCTCATCAGCACGATCGAGAGCGCATCGCCGACCGCCATCATCACGGTGGAACTGGTCGTTGGAGCCAGGCCAAGAGAGCAAGCTTCGCTGACTGGGCCGTAGCAGAGCGTGATGTCCGACATCCGGGCGAGGGTCGAGCCGGAGCGCCCGGTGATACCGATGAGCACCGCTCCCGATTCGCGTAGGGGCGTGAGGATCTGTTTGACTTCATCGGTCTCTCCGCTGTCGGAGAGGGCCAGCACTGTGTCGTTTTGTGTGACTCGTCCCAAGTCGCCGTGAATGGCTTCGGCGGGGTGCAGGAAAAAGGCGACGGTTCCGGTGGAGCAGAGAGTGGCCGCGATCTTTTGGGCGACGTGGCCCGACTTTCCCATCCCGGTGACGATGACGTTTCCCGGACAGGCTAGGAGGGCGTCGGCCGCCTTGAGGAAGGACCCACCAATTTTCTCGGAGACGGCGAGCAGGGCTTTCGCCTCGGTGCGCAGCACTTGCCGCGCCCGCTCGAGCCGGAGTTGATCGTTGGAGAGTGTCGCCGCCGCGTCTATTTCCACTTAGTTTCCTCGTGTTCGATCCGCGACGGGCGTGAAGGTGACCTATCCCGACGCGGCGCGGCATTATGCGCGGTCGACGAGTCTTGTCAATCCGGGCGTTTTTCGGGTGGCGAGCTGGCCGGGCGTCGGGGTAACCTCTTGATTATTGGCGTGTTGCGTTCTGGCGACGCTCGGAAAGCCGTCGGGGAGCGATTCTTTTCGTACTGTTGTTGACGGATCGTTCACGATATTTTCGACGTGCCGGACAGGTCCGGTTTCTTCCTGTCTTGAAGTTACGTGTTACAATGGGAATGAGTGATAGGTTCGGAGATGCTCTCGGGGTTCCTTCTTGGGGGAGGAGCGCAAAGGGTTTCGGGAGCGGCGGATCGACCGTGCGAGGAGAGGAAACTAGTCCAATCCCATCCTCTTTCGCTTCGCTGGCTTTCCAGCTAGCATGAATCGCGAACACCCGACCGCGCTTGATCTGGACGCATGCAATAGGCGGGGGGCCCCTCTTGCAATCCACCAGCGAGGAAGCGATCTTGGCGACGAGTAAGGATACCTTCGACCTAGCTTCCACGGTTGAGGCAAGTTTTGTCCGACTTCGGATGCCTAGTCGTGTCGATTTGATCGAACCCATGGGACGGTTCCTGTCCGAGACGGCCGTCAACAATGGGTTTTGCGACGAGAAGGGCGTCTACAAGGTGTCGCTCGCCCTCCACGAGGCGCTAACCAACGCCGTCATCCACGGTAATCTCGAGATCACCTCCGACCTCAAGGAACTCGGCGGCACCGTCTTCGCCGAGACGCTCGCCCAACGCTCCAACGATCCGGAATACTGCGATCGCGAGGTCGAGATCGTCGTGGACTACGATGGTCAGCGGGCCCGTTGGTCGATCACCGATCACGGCAACGGTTTCGATGCCCACGCGGTTATCGCGCGCGAGACGCAAGAGGGTCTTGCCGAGGATCCCGAAGAGGCTATCTGCTGTAGCGGCCGCGGAATCCTGATGATGCGTTCGTTCATGGATGATGTCGACTACGAACTCGGCGGTCGACGCTGCATCCTGACGCTCAATAGCGACTCCCAACGCGATCAACGCTCGATCGAACGCTTGCCCGCCGAACGGCAAGTCCGGGTCATTCCCGTCTCCGACGACGGTTCGCCCGATTGGGAGTCGGCCTTCACGGCGATGGCGCATCACCTCTCGAAGGATCTCGTCTCGATCGTCCAGCCGCAGCTCGTTCCACCGGGGCGAATCCTGATCGAGGTGGCCGACCAAGGCGAACTGATCTACCTCCCCGCCGAAATCAACGATCACGAACCCAGCGAAGAGGGAATGATCCACTTCGGGTGCTGCGAGGCGACCTTCAGCTTCACGAATGCCGAACAGCCCCACGGGGCCAACGAGCCTCTTCAAGACGTGGTTGGCGCGATCGACCGCGTCATCACCGGCGGGCAAACGCATCCCATGCCCTCCGATCCTCGACGCGATGATCAACGCTTCGTCTACACCGACCGCGTCGGCATCGTCGAGGAGAAGCTGGGGACGATGAACTACTACTTCGCCCGCGATCTCTCTCACAGCGGGATCGCGTTTATCAGTACCAAACCCTTCTGTGCCGACGACATCACGGTTCAGTTGACTCGCGACCGCGGTCGCCAGATCTCTCTGCGCGCTCGCATCGTCCGCTGCCGCCGTATTTTGGGCGGCTTTTATGACATCGGAGCGAGGTTCACCGGTCTCGGCTGACGCTTTGAGCTCCTTTGTTTTGGCGTGATGTCCCTGTCCTGATAAACTCTTCAAGTGATTATTGGACGACTTGAGTCGCGGATGCCCAGCCGGTCTCGCCGGGGGCAATTCTTCGAGCGTCCGTGACACGATTGACTAAGTGACAGGGGAGAAAGCACGCGTGAGTCAGACCACCACCGTCATGGCGTCCGAGTTGGACGGAGAGGCGCAGCGACTGGCGCTGGCCGAGATCGGACAGCAGTTTCACGCCCGGACGTGGTCGGTCGGCACCAGCAGCAACTACAGCGTGGTTCTCGATCGCGATCCTCTCCGACTCTTGATCACCGCCAGTGGCAAGGACAAAGGCAATCTCGGGATCGACGACTTTGTCATCGTTGACGAGTCGGGGCAGGCGACGACCCCGACGCAGCCCAAGCCCTCGGCCGAGACCTTGCTGCACACGATGATCGCCTCCCAATTGGGGGCGGGGGCGGTCCTGCACACGCATTCGGTATGGGCGACGCTCCTCTCGGATCTCTTCGCGGAAGAAGGAGCCGTCATGATCGAGGGCTACGAGATGCTCAAAGGGCTCGAGGGAATCAAGACCCACGAGCACCGCGAGCGGATCGCCATCGTGGAAAACTCCCAAGACATGCGCACGCTCTCCGAAGAACTTAGCCAGCGGCTTCGCGAGGGTGACGAGACCCTTCGCTACGGGTTCATCCTTCGCCGACACGGTCTATACACGTGGGGGAAGGATCTCTTCGCCGCCCGTCGGCATGTGGAAATCCTAGAGTTCTTGTTCGAGGCGGTGGGACGACGGCTGAGCTTGTCCTTGCCGTCGACTGTTTCCTGAGGAGTCCTACGTCATGGCGAAAATTACGATTCCCGATGAGAATCGGGTGCTGATCGATGATGAGGAGATCAGCAAGTTCCTCAGTCCGTTGGGGCTCTGGCACGAGCGTTGGCCGCTCGCCGAACGCGTCGATCCCGACGCGAGTTCAGAGGAGATCCTCAAGGCGTACGAGCCGGAGATCGAGACCCTCAAGCGGAAGGGGGGCTTCGTCACCGCCGACGTGATCAACGTCACCCCCGAGACGCCTGGCCTCGACGCGATGCTGACCAAGTTCGCCAAGGAACACACCCATTCCGAGGACGAAGTCCGCTTCATCCTCAAGGGCAAGGGGGTCTTCCACCTCAACCTCGACGACGCGCCGGTCTTTGAAATCGAAGTCACCGCCGGCGACATGATCAACGTCCCAACCGGCACTCGGCACTGGTTCAACCTCTGTCGCGAAAAGACGATTCGGGCCATTCGCCTCTTCGAGGATCCGTCCGGATGGACGCCGCAATACATCGAAGAGGGGGTCGACCACAAGTACCCGCCCCTGTGTTGGGGGCCGTCCTACCTTCCGCCCGGAGAAGAGGCGATCGACCTCGCGGTCAAGCCATGATCGAGTGTTCCGTCAACGGGATCTTGCTCGACGTCGAGGGGACGACTTCCTCGATCGGCTATGTCTACGACGTCATGTTCCCCTTCGTTCGCGAGCATCTGGCCGAGTTCCTCAAGCAGGAGTGGGACCGGCCCGCGCTGATGGGGGCCTGCCAGCAGATCGCTCATGATGCCGGTGCCGGGTCGTTGGCACAGTGGTGCGGCGGCAATCTCGAGCCTTCGCACGTCCAGCAACTCGTCCACGACGAAGTGATCCGGCTCATGGATGGGGATGTCAAGGCGACCGGGCTGAAGCAGCTTCAGGGATTGGTCTGGCGACTCGGCTACGACCGCGGGCAACTAAAGTCGCATGTCTTCGAGGATGTTCCCGTCGCGCTCAAACGATGGGCGAAGGATGGGCTCAATGTCCGGATCTATTCCTCGGGGAGCGTGACCGCTCAGCGGCTCTTCTTCGGTCACACCGACGCGGGCGATTTGTTGGTCTACCTGCGGGGTCACTACGACACCACGACCGGCCCCAAGAAAGAGGCGACTAGCTATGCGAAAATCGCTCAGGAAATGCGATACTCGCCGGAGGAGATTCTCTTTCTCAGCGATGTCGTGGCGGAACTCGACGCGGCCCGCGCCGCGGGCATGAAGACCGCGCTGGTCGTCCGCTTGGGCAACAAGCCAATCGAGCCGGGGCATGAGCATCCGACGATTGAATCGTTCGATGATCTCGTGGTCACGCGCGGCTAAAATCTCCCCATTGCCTTTCCTTCGGAGTCGCGTCCGGCAAGTTTTTTGACGGCGCGATCGCCGAGCACCTTCTCCTGTCTCTTTGCGCTCTAGTTCCGTAACTGCTTGGTGGGACGTCGGTTACAATTCGTCCAGTCGCTTGGGTCTCCAGTGAGATTGAGACGGCGTCGCGAATTGTTGTGGGTGCGGCTTTGCCACCGGGATTCAATCTCACTACGTATCTGTAGCGGTGACTTTTTGTTCGCCGGTCCCTGCCACTGACTTTGTTCCTAGCGATGTCGTCTTGAGGCTAGCCATGGTTTCGTCTCCCTCCCGTCGTGCATTCACTCTCGTCGAATTGCTCGTGGTCATCGCCATCATTGGTGTCCTGGTGGGGCTCTTGCTCCCGGCCATTCAGCAGGCTCGCGAGGCTGCCCGAAGAAGCCAGTGTGCCAGCAACATGCGGCAGCTCGGGTTCGCCCTGCACAACTACATTGAGGCGTTCAATGTGCTGCCTCCCTCAAGCGTCGTGACCTATCAGGGTGGGGCACCCGTCTTTGGAGGATGGAGCATTCACGCGCGGTTGATGCCCTATCTCGACGGTGTTCAGCACTACGACCGAATCAACTTCGATCACTCCTACGATCACGCGAGCAACACGACCGCTTCCGCGGTGCTCATTGGTTTGTTTGGCTGTCCCAGTGATCCCAAGTCGTCGCAGAAGACGACCCACTTTGGCGTCGAGCTTGGCGGGGTCAACTACGGATGGACGATGGGCGACTGGTACGTCTTTGGCGGCGTGAATCCAAGCACGATGCTGAGCCAAAAGCCGCGATCGGCCTTCTTTCCCAACAGTAGCGTGCGCCTCGCCGGAATGATCGACGGCAGCAGCAAGACGATGGTAGCCGGTGAAGTTCTGATGCAGCAAAAGTACAATCGCGATTGCGGAGGACTCAGTTCCGTGACCGATCCGGCGTCGATTCCCACGACGAACGCCGATCCTTCGACAATCGGCGAGTATTCCTCGGGATGCACGCTCAAGACCAGTGGGCACACCGAATGGGTGGATGGCCACGTCCACCAGACGGGGATGACGACAGCGTGGCCTCCAAACTTCGTCACCGTTGACGGCAGCGACAACGATGTCGACTTGTCGGGGAGTCGCGAGAAGGACGGCGAACCAACCTTCGCCGGGGTGAACGCTCGAAGCTATCACCCTGGTGGTGTTCACGTCCTCCTTGGGGACGGGGCCGTCAAGTTCGTCGGCGACTCGATCGACGGAACGGTGTGGCGCGGGATCGGGACCATCGCGGGCAACGAGATCACCAACGGCTTCTAGTCGCGCTCCGTGGGAGGCGCTTTCGGGGCCGGGCGTCGATGCCCTTGTTCGTCGACCAAATCGGTTCGTTTTCGGTCCAGATTTGTCGAAAATGCGCTCGATCTTGACAAAAAACGGTTCGTTTTTGTCCGAAATTGGGCCAAATCGGACCGATCAGGCGGCGGAATCGAGCCCGGTGACGAAATCGGCGAAACGTTCGTCGATCAGGCTGCGGGTTTGACCCAACTCGTTGGTGGTCTCCTCGGGAAGCTCGCCGAGGATCCCCAGGGCGCTCTGAAAGCCCTCCTCGATCGCGGGCAGGATGTAGTCCGCGAAACGCTGACGTGACTCCTCGGAATTCTCCGACGCCGCGGTCCCTCCTTCGAAGAACCCGAATCCACCCAGAGCGAAATCGGTGATCCGGTTCGCGGTGTTTTCCGGCGAGAAGAACTCGCTGAGCAAGTCGGACGGTTCGCCATCGCCGAGGAACTGCTCGAACTGCCCCCGAACGTCCTCCGGAAGTCCCGCGAGCAGTTCGTCGAGCAGCCCGCCCCCACTTTCCTGGTTGGCTCCGCTGCCGTAAGCGACGCCGAGCACCGAACGCTGAATCTCCACGTTGAGCTGGACGAGGAAATCGCCCTGTTGGAAGGTCGCGTTGAGGCTCAGTTGTTCGGAAAAGCCCTCGGCGCGAAACCCAGGTCCACTCGCTTGAAACGAGGTCCGGCTCGCCTCGACCGAGAATTCGAGCGATCGTAGTTCACTCTGGCTCGGGACGGAAGCGGGCGACGCGGCCAGCGGGTTCTCCGATAGCTCGATCACGTCACGAATCGAATTCGAGGTCGGATCCTCTTTCTCGGGAGTCTCTTGGGTAGGGGCGGAGCCCCTCGCGTTGCGGAGATCGCGCACCGAGGTCAAAAGATCGCTCAAGCCGCCCAGGGACGAGATGTCGGTCATGGGAGGAGTCTCTCCGTGGTCGCACGCCGGCGCCAGGTCCATTGGTTGTTTCGTGCCACGCGGCCGGTGAACAGAATCCGTCCGTGTTGGAATCTTAGCTCACGAATCGACGAGCAACCCGGGAACTTGTCCGACGATGGTCTGGCTCCAGTTTCTCTAGAGTCGATCCACTTCGTCGATCGAGCTCTTGCGAGGGGACTCCGATCGCGATAAACCCTTTTGAGGAAAGAGGAAAGCGTGTTCACGCGGGGCAGGGGCTCGAATGTCAACGCTACCGTCGCTCAACGATGATTTCGAGGATGGGGCCGGCGAAAAGCGGCTTGCCTCGCCCACGCTCGCGGTCATCCTGCCTGTCTTGAACGAGGAAGTGGCCCTGCGCGGCGTGCTCGAATCCCTCCTGAGGCAGTCCCAACCCGCCGATCGGATCGTCGTTGTCGACGGCGGTTCAAGCGATGCGACCCTCGACGTTGCTCGGGCCATGGGAGCAACCCTTCTCGAAGCTCCCCGGCGGGGACGCGGTTGTCAGATCGCCCATGCCGTTGGCCAGGTCCGCGAAGAGATCGTCCTCATCGCCCATGCCGACATGATCTTCCCCGAGCGAGCCATCGCGACCATTGTTCGGACCATGGCTCAATCGCCCGATGTCCCCGGCGGCTGTCTGGGCCACCGCTTCGACGATCGGCATCCGTTTCTGCGCGGCGTCGAGTGGTGGGACCATTGCCGAGCCAAGTACGCTCACATGAGCTACGGCGACCAGGCCCAGTTCTTTCGTCGCGAATCGATCGCCACCAGCGGTGGGTTTCCCGATCAGCCCTTGATGGAGGATGTCGAACTCTCCCGCCGACTGCGGCGTCTTGGCCGTCCGATCGTTCTTTCCATCCCGGTGACGGTCTCGGCGCGTCGACTTCGAGAGGTCGGTTTTCTCCGCGCCGTCTGGGGCAACGTTCAACTGCGTCGTCGCTATCGCGCCCAGGGGCTCGCCGCCTGTCAAGAGCTCTACGAACGCTACTATCACGCTGCCGAGTGACACAACATAGGCTTTGTTCGCGTCGCGGTTGGCAGTCCGTTGATTTGAGCGGGGCCAAGGCGAGAACGAGCCATGTTGGCCAAGATCAAGGAGAAGAAGTGCACGCGAATCCGTCGATTCGTCGAGGTTTTTCCAAGCCGAGATTGGTCAAAAGAGCCGTTCGCAGCCCGCAGCGAATAGATCCACGGGTTGCTAGGCTTTGTTGTTGCAGCCCTTCAGCCAGCAGGGAGGACCTTGACCCACCATCTCACTTAGTCGGCGAGTTCAAGGACGCTCCACGAATCATCGACACGAGCCACGTTGCCGCCTACTTCGCGTCGACACCATTAAAGGTCGCGGAAGGTGACAACCGGTCGACGAAATGGCCGCTCTCACCAATCGACTACAGGGAACGAAAGCATGGTGGGTCAAGACCCTCCCTACTTGGCTGCGGCGCATGCGGCAGGCATTGAGATAGATAGAATAGCTACCGTTTCCCTTGTCACGAAAGGTTTATATCAAACGAAGCGAACGCTTTGGGACACCGCACCCGACGCGGTACGAGACGTGGCCGCTTGCGATGTGATTATTTTGCGCGTCCGACGGCAAACACTTCGAGCTCGGCCATCCTCCCGTCCGAGTCTACAAGGGGAAGGATTGTCTCGGCGAAAGGCGACGACAATTCCGATTCGACGAGCGACACTTTGAGCTGTTGTTCCCGTTCCTCACCCATCCAGTCGAGTTGGAGCCAGGCCGGCGGGCCTGCGTCTGCCACGATCCTCCAGCCACAAGGAGGATCCCTAAACACCACGATGTCTTGCAGTCGATTCGGAGCTGTCAATTGAACTGTAGACGGAGACAGCCTGGCTGGTCTCGGTAGAATATGCACGGCACCAACATTCAGTTCCGAATCATCGTTGAAGCGGGCGTAGAGACGGCCGATCCCAAGTTGAGGAGCAACACCAGACGCCCAGTCAAATCCGATGACATACACACGCACATCGCCTTGCTCGCTACTCCCGGTCCTCTTAACTTCGGTAATATGGGGCGCCACATAGTCAGTATCGCATCGAATGCCAACGCACCACTCTTCGGACCCTGGAGGCTCAACGGTATGCATGAGCATCTTCGACTCCGCCTTGAGGTCATTGCCTATTCGAACGACTATCTCTTCGTTTCGGCGCGAGAGGACCGATGGAATCTTTGTTCGTGACCTGAGCTCGACCGGAATAACGAGTGGAGAGCCCTTTCCAGTGTGATGGACTTCCATCCTCTGGCGCGATACGCCAAACTCTGGCATGTTCGCCGATACGGCAAACTCAATGGTTTCCTTGCTACGTACAATTGCTCCTTCAATGTCGGTTTCACTGACGCAACTACATGTAGTGGTCACTCCAGTAATGCGAACACTCCTTTTTGAGTGGTTTCTGAGTGAGAAATGGAGCCTGTTTTCCCCCACACTGGAGTGGCTTCCGTCCATTCTACCGACAGCTGGAGTAGATGACAGGCTCCCAATATCCGTCGGAACAGGCTCACTCACTTTTGCCCACAGCACAACACCGACAGGTACCCCAAGAACGGGGATCAGTGCAACACAGTACAACGTGATTGGTGTACGTGACCTCATCGGACTCTTCTCCCGTCTAAAACGGTAGTCAATTTCCTTGCGACCAACAACGCTGTCCAAGCGAACGACGCAATCGCCACCACTGCGAGTCCCAGGCGCCATCGGCTCTGGTGCCTCAGGATCGCGATGCTCCTCGCAGGAGGATTCTCTACTAGCAACGCCGTGCCATCCCAGATTGCTTCCCTCTTTTCTCGAGAGATCGTGAATGGAGGATCCGGGAAATCGACGACCAGCCACCGCTCCTGGACGCGACCCAAGTACACGATGAAGTGATCTGGGTGAACTAGGTCGAGATCCGTCCGGATATGGAGAATCGCCGTACAGGGAAGTGCGTCCACGTCCTTCGGAAATGACCATAGGGTTGTGACGCACCCGGCCGCTTCTGCTGCGCGACTTAGATCCGTGAACGACAATGGCGGTGAAGAGTCAATAAGTTCGAGCGCGCCCTCCTCCGGTCGATTGAGCCAGTTGAGGGCGATGCCCAACGAGTGAACCCCACACCATGGTCCTTCTGTTGAAATGCTGGTCCTCGTGTCGATCAAAGGATCAATTCCTACGAGTGTACATCCCAGGAGTATCACTACCATTCAACCATCCGATTCGAAAGTACTGGTGCTGTAAGGACAAGACACTCCGGCCGCCAACCAACACATCGTTCTAAGGGTGAAGGGAAACCGAGACTCAGGACAACTCGGAATCCTTGGGGGTTGTGATCAAGCCTGCTGAGCGAACAGAAAAAGCTTCGACGCAATCGATCGTTGGAGACGTCATCGCTCTGTGTTTAGGTACCCCCTCAAAGGGACCTTCGCGATCCGAAATGCCGGTCGATCCTGATCACGTATCACCAGAAGTTGGTACATGAGCCGCTAACTGGCGCGGATTCCGTCACTGAATTGTACAGGTTGAACGTGCAGCCTCCGGACACCAAACCAGACCCGAGGCACAGGTAGTTCAGTATCCAGTTGGGGTCGCTGCAAATTGGATCGGTCCCCGGTTCGGGGCAGTTGTGAAAGGGATGGAACTTCATTTCGCCGGTACAGGTAATTACTGCCCCGTCTTCCGCGCAAGTCATGTAGAAAGTGCCATGAAACTTGGCACAGGTCTTTCCCGTGATGCTGTCTTCGCACCATGCATTCATGCCGTACTCGTAAACTCCTTCGACTTCTCTGTATACATTCCGGCAACGCCGACAGTTATCATCAGCGGCCTCCATGCACGCCATTGGAGCCGATCCGTTGAACGCAGACCATGAATGTCTGTCGATCTCACTGGGATGGTTCACTAATGAAATCACGCCAATGGACGACCAGACGAACAATCCCAGTGAGAGAACTGGAGGGCTAGCGACCCTTCTAAGCATTACAGAATCTCCTTGCGTCGTGTCCTCAGAGCTACAACGACAACGCCAATCAAGGCTGCCACTACCACAAGTACATAGGTGATCGACCAATAGCTGGTTGGAGTCGGTGCGGGGGTTACCTCCGCTCCTCGCGACTGGAGGAGTTCCCGTGCTTCACTAGTCGATTCGGCGATTCGGTTGCGCCAGTCGGCACTTGATCCTTTGAGGCCTTTGCTGGCACGTACGACTCCTTCTCGTACTACATTCCAGCCGTTTGGGATACTTGGGCGGAAATCGGAATCGGGAAGGTGCAGGTTCAGCTCAATGTCTTCAACAGCTACAACCGTGGCGATACTGGGATCGTGTCCACGCTGATACCGGAACGGAAGTACTAATGAACTTCCACGTTTCTGGTCTCGAACGGTGCGGAAGTCGACGTTACGATGAAAGTGCAGGAGTTTGGACGTCTTTGAGTTCCAAATCTGCCATTGAACAGGTATGTGATAGTGATCAACCGCGAGCCAGAGCTTGAGGTACGTCGAAGAACCACCTTGGTAGGCATTCTGAGCAGGTGATGGCATCGGTGCGTTTACGGTGACCTCAAGTGTTCTAATTCCGTCGAGCACATCTGTGTTCCCAATTGTCAACCGAGCGTCTGAGTGGCCAAGAAGTTCCGCCAGTGAGTACGATACCGATCTAGGTAGTAGGACGCCGATGGCGTGGAGATAGTTGCCACTTCCTTGCCCAATTGACACGTTGGTTGAAATGTTGGCGGATTTGATCTGATGGTGGAGATGCGTCGTTCCAGACGCCGAGAAATAGTCCTGCCGTGGCCCACTGATTGTAGTTGTGCCATCTGCCGCATGACGCTCTCTTGACGTCTTCAGATACATTGCATTAGGGCGCCATTTCATTTCGTAGCAATCGACGATGGTGTTGCCAGCAGCCTCGTGTCGAATCGCCAGTGTTCGTTCAAATCGTTGCGTAAACTTCTCCAAAGGTGTGCTGGGTGGGCGTTTCGAATAGCCGACAATGTGCTCGGGCCCGACAGGCTGCCTGTAGTGTTTCTTGAAGACTACGTGTATTGTCTCGACTCTTTGTGCGAGGGAGGCTAGGTCGTTCGCAATGATGGATTGCGGGGAGGGAGGGCGGTCATTGACAAGGCATGGTAGAGCCGAGATTGCGATGAAGATGTGAGTCATGTTGGGTTCTCCAGCTTTGGGAGGACGGTTGCTGACCGCTAGAGGTCGTCGCTTCCCGCCGCGGATCCAATTGCATGCCAAACTGATTGAGCAATAGCATTTCCGATAAACTTAGAGTGGCCGTCCCCAAATGCCACGTGAACACCGTTGGCAGCATGGTTGCTCCTCGCGGAGATGATTCCCGCATCGACAACCGGTAGTGTACAGTCCTGCATACGCGAATTCGGGGGAAGAAGGTGGACATATGTTAGAGCTATTGCACGGGCGTCGGCCCAGGAATGGCCTAGGTCTGTGCGTTCGCTTGGGTGCGCTGATAGAGGTCGTTGTAGGCAAATGACTACCCAGTTCTCATTGGAGGTATCACGGAGTACTTCGGCATTTCGTCGCCGATCCGGTCCGTAGTGAGTCCCTACTAGGCGTTCGGAAAGAAACGCGGTATTGGTCAGACCGTCGAGCACATCCGCCGACCGTAGACAGCGATACCCTGAGAACGGACCCAATAGCTCGTCTGGAGAAGGGCGAGCCGGCCAGATCCCTGCGTTGAATCGATAGCTAGCAGCCGCGGAACGTGCTAACGCGTCGGAGGGACAATGGAGGAGGGGAATGTTTCCATATGCCAGGCGCGGGAGGCCAAAGGCTGTCGGCTGACTCGCCATCATTTGAGGCTGACGAACGCCGAGACCCAAGTGAGGGAGCAGTTGCTCGTAGGGGGAGATGCATTCCCATCGGCCGTTGCCGATCGATGGTGCGACAATCCCACACCAGGCGTTGGGGAAGGTACCGTTCGTCTGTTCGAAATTGTGAAGTGCAACGCCAATCTGGCGAAGACTGTTGCAACACTGGATGCGGCGACCTGCTTCTCGCGCTACCTGAACGGCCGGCAGCAAGAGCGCCATCAATATGGAGATTCCCGCAATGACAACGAGCAATTCAACGATCGTCGTTCCCCGTCGGGCAATCGACTTCATACCACCCCCTGTTGTGCCTTCACGGGTGTAGGCACGGTTTCACAGTATTCGTTAGGAACTCTATTGGGGGGCTGGCTGGCGAGAATGTTGCGAGCTGGCGGATGTTCGGCGTCGAGTGTTCACGTTGCCGTGCGAAATAGTATATCGGATGCAGCAAATGGTGTCGAGCGGAACGATTGCATTTCGTCTGTGTGCCTCACGAACGGGGCGAGAGCTTGGTTGGCGATTGAGTGGCTTGCTAGGTGGGCGTTTGCGTCTGCACTTTAGGCGAACGGATCACAACGGCGGGTTGATGTAGGCACCAAAAAGGCCCTCGTGGAGAATGGAGGTTCCAATAACGGTCCAAGATGTGTGCGTCGGCTTTCGCCTGCCCATCTGTACGACCGCGAGATCGACGTCGAAGCGCTCAAGTCCCGCTACGCGTGTAAATTTCGCACCACGCACGAACTCGCCCTGGATCTTTGCCGGCAATTCATGAGCAGGTTTCGGGTACTCGGTTCGCTCACCCGCATCGTGGTTGTCTTCGACGGCGCTTACGCGGCCAAGGCGCTGGTTCGTCCGTCGTTTTCGTCGGGCCGCTGATGAAATCTCAACGATTTCACCAGCAGGATACGCCGCTTTATTCCTTCAACCACCCCACAACATTCGGGTATATCTCGCCGGGGGGCGGAGAGATCCTTTGGGCATATTCCATGGAAAAGACGGGCACATTCGGCAAAGTCGACGAGGTTTACCGGTTCGACCTGGCGATTTGGAATGAAGCGCTGAATCGTGCGTCGCTGGAGAACCGACGAATAGGAGGGCGGCGGACTCCACCCACACCTTGTTCCTCACCCCGATCGTACCGCCTCCAAACGACCCAGTGCCCTATTGGCGACAACCCGGTGAGTCGCACCTTGTCGTTCGCGGTGCGGATATTTTTCTCGTCACTGGACGATCTCTCTTGAGAAGCAAGCGTGGCCATGAACGACAGCGAACACCACTATCGAGATCGAGCCGCCATCGCGCTGCTGTTGCTCGGCGTCCTCTCCACGACCCCGCTTGCGCATGGCCAATCGTCCGCGCCCGCCACGCTTGGTGACGACGACGCTTGGATGGAAGTCGATGCGAGTGACGGGACAGGCTCGCTGTCGGCGAGGGTTCCGCCGACGATGCTCGACCCGGGTAACGATTCGTTCGCCGATCAGGGGATGTCGTCGAGTCTCGCCCCCTACACCAACGGGATGCCCGATCGCAGCGACGCCGCGCCGAGCAGTAGCATCCCCAGTGGCAATCCCGCGGCGACCGATCTCTTGGTCGGGACCGGGTGGCTTGGCGAAACCCTAGGCGTCAACCGCAACGGCTTTCGTCTGGCTGGTCTCAACATCACCGACGTCAACGCGCAGTTCACCGGCGGCAACCAACCAGGGGAGTGGACCGGAGACAACCTCTTGCTGCTCGGGGCCTCGTTGCATCTCGAGGAGGCCATTGGTTGGAAGGGGGGACGGGTCGGGATGGAGTTCCTCTACTACAGCGGAGGAGACATCAACGACAACGCCGGAACGATCATGGGGTACAACTCCCTCGATGCCGCTCCGCCACGGACCCGAACCGAGATCTATACGCTCTGGTTTCGGCAGAAGCTCTTGCGCGACAAGTTCGTGGTCCATCTCGGCAAGTTGGTGCCGAGCTACGACTTCAACAACGTCAGCCGCGCCATTCCGAATCTACCCGAGGCGTACAGTGTCCCGTCAATCACCAGTTCGATCATCACGCCCCTGTACCTCAACCCGACGATGCTCGGCGTGATGCCTGGCTACTACAACTCCGCGAGCGGCGTCATGGCGGCCTTCAAACCGCGCCCGGATCTCTACGCCCAATACGGTTTCTACGACGGCAACCTGGCGGCGGGACGCCAGACGGGACTCGAGGGGCCGCACTTCAACGGCTACTACTTCCACATCGCCGAAGTGGGCGGCAATTGGAATGTCGGCCGAAAGCGATTCCCGGGACAGGCAGGCGCCGGTTACTGGCGACAGACGGGTGTCCTCGCGGCCGCTTCCGGAGATGTCCAGGGAGCCGAAGGCGCTTACCTCTTCGCTTCGCAGCGTATCTCCTACGAGGATGAGGGAGTGATCCACGATGGGGCGATCGTTTGGCTCCAGCTCGCGGCGACCAACTCCGAGTTCATCGACACCCACCGGATGGCGGGCGCGGGGATTAGCTACTACGGGCCCTTCGGCAAGCGGCACAACGACTCGATCGGCTTCGCGTTCGCCTACGGACGGATGAACAACAACCCCGCCGCGAATCTCGGCCGCCAAGAGACGATCTACTCTTGGTACTACCAATACCAAGTTCGCAAGGGGATCTATCTCCAGCCGAACTGGACGTACATCTCCACGCCCGCCCAAAGTCGTGGACTCGACGACGTCTTCGCGCTCACCATGCGGGCAATCCTTCTCTTTTAGCGATCGCGCGAGTATCGTTCGCTTCTCTCTGGCCGGACGACGGGTGCCGTGCCCACTCGTCAGAGTGGGCATGCGGAGAAGAACTCGATTCCTACCCTCCTCCCGCAAGGCTGACCGTCGCCACGAGTTGGTGTCAATGAAACGACATCATCTGAACCACGGTTGGGCCGCTGGGGTTGGAACAACGTCAAGCGGCTGGTGGCACGACGAAACCCTTTGCGAGAAAATTTCGCTCGGAATGGATTTTCCCAGTGGAGGTCGCCCGGCGATTGACGTATCGCTTGGAGGGACGCGCGGTGCGGGTTCGCGTCGATGAAGGGAGACGCGGGCATCGCCCCCCGGCCAAGGAGCACGTTGCTCCGACCGATCGCCTCCGGGTCTTGATTTTCATCGCGGAGGATTGACCACGTCCCAGGTTCCGCTAACACGCCTAGCGGGTTCGCGTCGCGCCCCAACGTGAACGCCGCTCAGCTCTTAGCAGGCCATTGAACGACGCGTTCGCGGACGACATCGAATCGTTCGACGGTCCGTTCGACCGACCCTGAGGGCGAGGCGCCCGACGACTCATCTCTCTTCCCAGGAGGGCTCGAAGCCATGCCGACCATCCAAGCAACACCTTTCGCGTACGAGTTCGACATCGATCACATCGCGCTACTGTGCATCGACATGCAGCGCGACTTTTGCCTCAAGGGAGGATTCGCGGAGTCGCTCGGCAACGACATCAGTCTGCTCGAACCCTGCATTTCGGTCATCGCGAAGCTCCAAGCGGCTTTTCGCAAGGTCGGCATCCCCGTCATCCACACGAAGGAATGCCACAAGCCGGACCTCTCCGACTTGCCGGTGGCGAAACGCAACCGCGGCAACCCGAAGATCAAGATCGGCGACATGGGGCCGATGGGGCGCATCCTGATCGACGGCGAGGAGGGATCGGACTTCGTTCCGGAGAATGCTCCGCTCGAAGGGGAACTCGTCATCTCCAAGCCGGGCAAGGACTCGTTCTACGGCACGGATCTGCTGGACTACCTTCATCGTCGCAATATCTCCAATCTCGTCATCACCGGCGTCACGACCGACGTCTGCGTCCAGACGACGATGCGTTGTGCCAACGATCGCGGTTTTGACTGTTTGCTCATCGAGGATGGCACCGAGAGCTTCTTCCCCGAGTTCAAGGAGATGACCCTCAAGGCACTGGTCGCCCAGGGGGGAATCGTCGGTTGGACCTGCAAGTCCAACGTCGTGCTTGAACTCCTCGAGTCGCTCTAGCAGGTGTTCGGTCCATGAGAGCCCCCGTCGACGTCATCTTTCCACCCGTGGCTCCCGGCCAAGTTCCGTATTGGCGACTGGCGCTTCGGGGGTGCTCGCAGCTCTGTTTTCAGTGCAACGAGCTCACCGGACTCTTCTTCCTGGCGGCCGCGGCGGTGGCGTCGCCGTTGGCGGCGGCTTACCTGTTGGTGGCGGCGGCGATCGCGCCCGGCGCCCGATGGCTGATGGGGGATCGGGCCGAAGTTCTGGAAACGGGACTCCCCGGACTCAATCCCTGTTTGATCGCTCTTTCGCTCCCCGCGTTCTTCGTCACCTCGTGGACCGACGTCGGGATGTGGGGCGTGCTCGTCGTGTCGGTGGTCTTCGCGGTCGTGACGACGCGGGTGTCGCTGAATTTGGTTCCGTTTCCGATTCTCGCGGCGCCGTTCTTGATCGTCTTTTGGATTTTGGACGCGGTCGAGCCCGCGTTCGCGGTGCTCCAACCCGTTGTCTTCGCGTCGCAGCCGGCGGTCGACATCCATCCCGGCGTCGCGATCCTCTACAGCTTGGGGCAGGCGCTCTTCAGTCCCAACGTCATCTCGGGCATCTTGTTCTTTGTCGGGCTTTCGCTGAGCAACTGGCGCCACGGGTTGTTGGCCCTCTTCGGGGCCGCGATCGGCACCGTCGTTTCGGCCTACAATCGCAGCGTGGTCGATCTCGCGAGTATCAATCACGGTCTCTACGGCTTCAACGGCGTGCTGGCCGCGGTGTCGACCTACGTCGTTTGCGGATCGCAACTTCGCCTTGCCATCCTCGGGGCCATGCTCGCGACGATGTTGATGCCCGCGATCCCCGAACTTGGGGTCAAGACGCTCTCATCGCCCTTCGTCTTCACCACTTGGTTGATGCTGGCGCTGGGATGGATCGACGACAAGTGGTTCGCGCCCCGACCACCCGACTTGCCCGATTCGCCCGCGTCTTGAATTGCCACGGCGTCGCGTCACGCTCAACGCCGCAACGGAGGGTTTACCCATGGCGAACTCGACCATTATTCCCAACCTCTTGGAACACGTCCGCCAAGCGCAAACGGCGGGGGACTGGGAGCCGTTTCGTCCCGGCGTGACGGCGCACTGGTTCTATCGTGATCCCGATGGCGGGCCGGCGGCGGTTCTCTTGAAGTACGAGCCCGGCGCCCGGGTTGCGCTTCACGAACACGTCGGCTACGAACACATGCTGGTCTTGGAGGGGGATCAGTACGACGAACACGGGGCCTATCCGTCGGGAAGCTTCATCGTCCATCCCCGCGGCACGCGGCATTCGCCCGGAAGCAAGGAAGGCTGCGTCGCGCTCTTGATCTACGAGAAGGCGGTTCGCTTCGTCGAGGAGTAGCGGGCGCTCACGAAACTCTCGAAAGGGCTTCGGCGAGCCAAGCGTCCCAAGCGGCGTGGTGGGTGGTGTCGACGCCGTCGGCGACCGCCTTGCGGTGCAGGAAGTCCTGCAGTTCGCTGAGGAACGCGGTCTCCATCAGTTCCGGGTGCTTGCGAAGACCATTGTGCAGGGCGCGGTAGACGAGCTTCAAATCGTTTAGCTCGTGAGCCGCCGTGACCGTTTCGCCTTGCTCCTCGAATCCCATCTCCGCCACCTCGTTCCAATAAAGAGCACTGATGTAGTTTCAATTCTAGGGGCCGGGAGTCCGGATCGACAAGGGGAGCCCGGATGTTGTCCGACATGGTTCTTCGGCCATCCCCGGATGCCGTGCTCCTGAACCTCTTGTCCATCCCCGGTTGCTTCGCGACTCAGTCACTTTGGCCATCCCCGGTTGCCGTTACGTGACCTCTTGGCTAGCCCCGGATGCTGTGTTACGTGACCTCTTGGCTAGCCCCGGTTGCTTCGCTACCGGGGCGGCGGCGGCGCAAGAAGTCTCGGTTGCGTGGTCGCATGCCTGAGAACCGCTTCGGAAACCCTTTTCCGCCGACGGACGTTTGTCTCGAGACTTCCAGCCGACTGCGTCGGCCCAGGTTGAATCAACCTGGGGTAGCCAAGAATGGGGAACGCTTGGTCATCCCCGGATGCTTCGCGACTCAGTCACTTTGGCCATTCCCGGATGCTGTGTTACGTGACCTCTTGGCCATCCCCGGATGCCGTTACGTGACCTCTTGGCTAGCCCCGGTTGCTTCGCTACCGGGGCGGCGGCGCAAGAAGTCTCGGTTGCGTGGTCGCATGCCTGAGAACCGCTCCGGAAACCCTTTTCCGCCGACGGACGTTTGTCTCGGGACTTCCAGCCGACTGCGTCGGCCCAGGTTGAATCAACCTGGGGTAGCCAAGAATGGGGAACGCTTGGCCATCCCCGGTTGCTTCGCGACTCAGTCACTTTGGCCATCCCCGGTTGCCGTTACGTGACCTCTTGGCTAGCCCCGGATGCTGTGTTACGTGACCTCTTGGCTAGCCCCGGTTGCTTCGCTACCGGGGCGGCGGCGGCGCAAGAAGTCTCGGTTGCGTGGTCGCATGCCTGAGAACCGCTTCGGAAACCCTTTTCCGCCGACGGACGTTTGTCTCGAGACTTCCAGCCGACTGCGTCGGCCCAGGTTGAATCAACCTGGGGTAGCCAAGAATGGGGAACGCTTGGTCATCCCCGGATGCTTCGCGACTCAGTCACTTTGGCCATTCCCGGATGCTGTGTTACGTGACCTCTTGGCCATCCCCGGATGCCGTTACGTGACCTCTTGGCTAGCCCCGGTTGCTTCGCTACCGGGGCGGCGGCGCAAGAAGTCTCGGTTGCGTGGTCGCATGCCTGAGAACCGCTCCGGAAACCCTTTTCCGCCGACGGACGTTTGTCTCGGGACTTCCAGCCGACTGCGTCGGCCCAGGTTGAATCAACCTGGGGTAGCCAAGAATTGGGAACGCTTGTCCATCCTCGGATGCTTCGCGACTCAGTCACTTTGGCCATCCCCGGATGCTGTGTTACGTGACCTCTTGGCTAGCCCCGGTTGCTGTGCTACCGGGGCGGCGGCGGCGCAAGAAGTCTCGGTTGCGTGGTCGCATGCCTGAGAACCGCTTCGGAAACCCTTTTCCGCCGACGGACGTTTGTCCCGAGACTTCCAGCCGACTGCGTCGGCCCAGTTGCCGTTACGTGACCTCTTGGCCATCCCCGGATGCCGCTACGTGACCTCTTGGCTAGCCCCGGTTGCTGTGCTACCGGGGCGGCGGCGCAAGAAGTCTCGGTTGCGTGGTCGCATGCCTGAGAACCGCTTCGGAAACCCTTTTCCGCCGACGGACGTTTGTCCCGAGACTTCCAGCCGACTGCGTCGGCCCAGGTTGAATCAACCGGGGGGAGCCAAGAATGGGGAACGCTTGGAGTAGGGTGAAATTCACGGGCAGCGGGAGCGGAGGGAGGCCCAGTCCCAGCCGGCGGGATCTTGCTGGTAGAACTCCTGGAGTAACCCATACAACTCCGGATGACGGCCGCGAAGCCGTCGCGGGAGCTCGAAGAAACACTCGGTGCTTACGGCAAAGAACTCGGCGGGGTTGGTCGCGCCGTAGGGATCGAGGACCGTCGGACGACCGAGTTCGGCTTCGCGCTGTAGCCGTTCGAACTCGTAGCCCATCACTTCCTTCCAACGACGATAGGTGTCGTAGTCCCCCAGGGGTGGGGTGCCATCGGCCGTCCCGATCAACATGTCGAGCTTGTGGGCGAATTCGTGAAGGACGAGGTTGTGGCCGTCGCGTGGGCAGCGTCCTCCCTGGTAGGCGTCGGCCCAGGAAAGGATCACCGGCCCCCGTTGCCACGACTCGCCGAGCCGGCCCGAATCGCCCTCCCAAACCATGCCCCCGGAAAGGACTCGCGTCGATTTGGCGACGTAGCCGTAGGGGTAGACCAGGATCGACTGCGTCCCTGGGTAGTAGTCGTGGGGAATCGCCAACGTAAGCAGGCAGGCCTGAGCGGCGATCGTGACCTGGATCTCCTCGTTGATTTCCAGGCCGTTGCAGCCTTCCCAGTTCTTCTCGGCGATGAGGATCTGGAGATCGTTTCGCAGCCGACGCCGCTCTTCGTCGGTGAGTAGAAGGTAGTGATGGACGTTCCGCTCGAGGTAGGCGTGCCACTCCTCGGGAAAGGGATTGGCGAGAATCTGCCGTCGCCGCCGCTGCCGAAGCCACGAAAGGAGCATGCGCTGGTTCCACCAAGTGAGTCGATGCTCGCGAACGACACTCCGCCATTGTCGGCATCGATTGCCGGCCAGTCGTCTAGCGCTCGCGAGAGAGGAGTCGGTCCCATCCCCCTCAACTCCTATTCGTCACCCGAGGAGCCGAGGTTCATTCCTTTTGCACTTGGAGAGGGGAGCATCTTCGTCGAGAGACCCTACTTCGCCGACAGCGCCGCGGCTCCGAAACCGAACCGCAGGCCGCGCTGGCTGACGATCGTCGCGACCAGGCCGGTGTTGACCGATCCGCTCGGGACGCGAATGACCAAATCGTTGGGCCCGCCGCGAAGGTCAAGGTTGGCCTCGAAGGGACCGGGTTTGTCCTTCCCGGTCTCGCGCGAGAGCTCCAGTGGCTTGCCGTTGACCCAAGCGGAAATCGCCGCGTCGGTCGTGAGGACCAAGCGGGCCGTCTCCGCGCGGGAGGCGATGACCGGGACGTGCAGGTAGACCTCCTTGCCCGGCGCCGAACCGAGAAGCGTCGAGAGGTCGAGGAACTTGTCGCGACTTGAGGTGACCTCGCGCCATCCCGTTTCGCGGCCCGTGCCATCCTTGACTCTCGCTTCGAGATCGACCGGCGCGGTCGCGTCGTATGACCCGGCGCTGAGCGGACCGAGCAGATGGTACTGGCCGACCTCGCTGACCGGCACCTTGAGCGTCGAGAGGTACGCGAGTAAGTCGGCGATGTCCTGCTCGGTCATCGACTCGACCAAGTTCTCGGGCATCAGCGATTTGGTCTGCACGACCTTCTCGTCGATGTCGTCATTTGGAATCGCCATCCGCTCGCCGAGCGCGGTCTTCAGGACGATTCCGTCGGCGGTCTCGTCGGTGATGAGGCCCGTCAGGACACGGCCGTCGGCAAGGGCGAGCGTCCAGGCGACGTCGTCGTAGCCGATGGCGCCACTCGGGTTGAGGATGTGGTAGAGGAGTTCCTTCTTGCCGTACTTGGTGCCGATCGACGAGAGGTCGGGGCCGACCCAATTGCCGACGCCCTGAACGCGGTGACAGCGAATGCAGGCATCGCTCCGCTCGCGCGCGAAGACCGCTCGGCCACGAGTCGCGTCGGAAGCCCCTTGCAGCACACGGCGCATGTCGACGAGTTGCTTGCCGCCCGCGGTCTTGGCTCCGGCGGCGCCACCGAGTTCACTACGAGCTTGGCGACTGATGCCGCGATCGGGATGATTGAGCAACGTGTAGGAGACCTCGGGACCGAGTTCCTCGGGAAGCTTCTTCTCCTTATAGAGCGTCATGAGGCGGCGAGCGTTCTTGCGGTCGCTGGCCAAGAGCGGGATCGCCCGACGCTTCAGGTCGAGAGGATAGTCGTCGCTGACGATGATCTCTTGAAGGGTCTTGGCTCCCTCGGACCCCTTGAGGGAAGTGAGCGCCGACAGCGCCGCGAACGCGAGTGGGCTGGAGCGACGTTCGCCTTCCGCTTCGGCGAGGAACTGCTCGGCCATCGCGCCGGCGGGTTGATGCTTCAGTCGTCCCAAAGCCTCGATCGCGGCGGCGCGGGTCGAAAGCTCTTGCTTGTCATCCTTGGCGAGGGCTAAGAGCTGGGGAGCGTAGGCACCCATCCCGGCGCGGGCCAACGCCCGAATCGCCTCGACGCGCAGTTCCGGGCTGTCGAGCGCCGCGGAAAACGCCTTCCTAGACTTCTCGCTATCCCGCATCGCTTTCCAAGGACCGGCGAGACGCGAGCCGAGCAAGCGAAGGATCTCCCGTTGGCGGTTGGGATCATCGATGGCGAGGAAGCGATCGAGGAGGAGCTCCGCCGCCCGCGGATCGTCGATCTGTTCGAAGGCGATGTCGGCGCCGCCGACGATGCGCGGGGCGTCGTTCTTCTCGAGGATCGTGCCCATCGGGTCGATCGCCTCGGGGCGTCCCAGCGACCACGCCAAGCCGATCAGCTTGCTCGCCCCATTCGCGGGGAGCGGGCTCTCGCCGATCGCGGGAAAGGACTCGTTCGTCGTCACCGGGTAGTAGGGGGGGAGGGCGACCGGGCCCGATTCCCAGCCCTGCTTGGTCGCCTCGTCGGCGAGCGATTGCAGGAGGGACGTCAGGTACGCCGAGTCACGTTCGCGGAGGGCCAACCGAAGAGCCTCGAGCGTGTAGCGGTCACGACCGTCCCAGGCATGAGTCAGCTTGCGAAGGGCCTCGCCGGCTTGCTCGGTCGGAACGCGACGCAGCGCGAGGATCAACTCGCGGCGGACGCCGGGATCAGGATCATCCGCCAACGGCAAGATCTCGTCGAGGACCTCCAGCGCGGGGGGAGGGGGAACCTTGCCGTCGGCGGTCTTCAAGAGCTTGTACGCCGACACGTCGCGCGCCAGGATCCTCAGTGCCGCCTCGCGGATCTGGGGATCGTCGTCCTTGAGGGCGGCGATGACATCGCCGCGGCCGGTCTCGGGGAGGTCCGCCAGGGCGAAGAGGGCTCGTGCTCGAAGCGGCGGTGTGCCTTCCTTGAAGAGCTCTTGGAGTGCGGGGCGGGCTTTGGCCCCACGTTCAATGAGCAGCGTGCGGCCGGCGAGCCGCGTGGCGGGATTGGGCGAGGCGAGGGCTTCGAGCTGACCCTTGATCGACGCGAAGTCGGGTTTGGGCTCGGAGGTTTGATGGCCCTTGGGGGCCAGGTGATAGATCCGCCCCGTCTTTTGGTCGGTGAAGCGGTGCCCGCCCACGCCGGCGTCGAACCAGTCGGCGATGAAGAGCGACCCGTCGGGCGCGGTCACGACATCGACGGGACGCTGTAGCGCGTCGGTTCCCTCGATCAGGTGATCGATACCGGTGCGAAAGGTCCCGGACTGGCGAACCAGCGGGTGTGTGTTGATCGTTCGGGTGCCGGCGTCGACCTGCATCGCGGCGCCGTGGAGTTCTTTCGGAAGGAGGTCCCCCTCGTAGATCATGATGCCGCAGGGGGAGCCGTTGCCGGTGCCGACGAGTTTGGGAACGATGCCGGGAATCTCCTCGCCCCAGTGAAGTCGACTCCCCGGGGTGCGGTAGCCGTGGTTGCCGCCGTCCATGTTCCAGACCATGCGAACGCCGCGATTGCCGTCGTCGTCATTATCGGAGACGAAGACGTTGCCGAAGGAATCGACGGCGGTCTCGTAGTTGTTGCGATAGCGGGTGCCGAGGATCTCGAGGTTCGTCCCGTCGGGGTTGACCCGCAGCAGGGTCCCGAGATCGTTGGCTCGCAGGTGCCGACCGGAGGCATCGACGACGTCGACGACCTCGCCTTGTTTGAAGCCCTTCTTCTCGGCGGTCTCCTTACTGATCTGGGAGTCCCCCTTGGTGAAATAGAGCTTGCCGTCGGGGCCGAAGGCCATGCCGTGAACGCCGTGATCGTGGTCGTGGCCACCGAAGCCGCTCAAGAGGGCCCGGCGCTTGTCGGCCTTGTCGTCGCCGTCGGTGTCTTCCAGCAGGAGAACATCCGGGGAATTGCCGGTGTAGACGCGAGCGCCGGCGTACTTGCCGTCCTTCCAAATCTCTTCGATCGCCAAGCCCATCGGCACGGGGAAGATGTCCTCGGCGAAGACCGTCACTTTGTCGGCTTTGCCATCGCCGTCGGTATCCTCGAGAATCTTGATGCGATCGGCACCGGGTACCTTCTGGTACTCCTTGTTGCGGAAGAAGCGATAGTTGAGGCCCTCGGTGACCCACACACGACCGCGCGAGTCGACGTCGATCGTCGTCGGGTTGACCACCATCGGCTCTTCCGCCCAGACATTGATGTCAAACGGATCGTTCGTGGCAGGCGGTTTGGTCTTCGAGACGGTCTCGGTGTGAGCGCTGGTCGCGCAGAGCCCCAGCATCGTCGCGGCGAGCAAAGTCGGGATGGATCGCATCGGCGGTCGGTCCTTCCGGGTGCGGGTGGTACTTGGTCCGTACTGCAACAAGGGGTGAACGCAGGTCGTTCGTGCGTCATGTCATTGGGTAAGTGGGACGTCCGGCCGTCGGAGAACACGCAACCTCCCAGGCCTCGTCGTGCTCCGTCGATCAATCGGTCGCCTCAGGATGGTCCCCACTTTAGCTCAGAAGAGAAGGGGGCGGCAAGTGGTCGAAACGACAATGTGGAGAATTTGACGACAGTGAGCGAAACCCGCGAATTGGGCGAACGGAACGGTGACGGGGCGGGCGAACGGCGAGGGAAATGATCCGTTCGAACCATCCTCGTGGAGCGTAGTCGTGTCAGGGGCACAAGTTAGGGAGTGATGTCCGGACGTTTCCTTCAACGTTTCGCTCATGGGCCAGGAGTGCCAATTTGCGCGAATCCGAGGGAATCTGGAGCCGGTTTCGCCCGAACCTGGCGCGACCGGGGCGCCTCGTATCTTGTTGGTAAGCAGTCATTTTCGTCGAACTGGCCTCCGCCGACGTATCAAAAGGTGGAGACGATGGATATCTTGTCGACATTGATGCCCGATGCTTGCCTGGCTAGGATGGCCCCCGTAGCGGAAACTTCCCTACAGACGGGTAGCCAACGATCATGTCGCACACGTCACCCATCGTATTGCCGACCAGGCTGCCCAAGGCCCACCTACTAGGTTCGTCGGATCGACGCCGCCAGGGAGAAGGAGGAACTCGTGTCCAACAAGCGAACCCACGATGTCGTCGAGTCGATCGAACCAGGCCCCACCGAGCCGAGTCCTCACGCCGATCCGAATGGTGCGGGCGTTTCTCCGGAAGCCGATGGCTTCGCGGAGGCGTTCGAGGATCTCGATAGCGAGACCAAGCACCACGTCTTGCGAGAGCTGATCGACGATCTGGGCAACTACGATCATCCGCAGCTCGCGATCGTCGCCGCCGAGATGCTCGGCGACTTGGGGGGCTGTGCGAAGTTCGCGGTCCCGAGTCTGATTTGGGCGATGCGACGCCAAGTCGACGAAGTCTCCCAAGCCGCCCGCGACGCCCTCGCGAAGATTCGCCGCCGTACGGCGAACTGAGTTCGTGGCAGAGTAGGGTGGGTGTTGACTCACGATGAGGGCTTACGCGTGTCCTACCTGGGGCTGACGCCGCCAGGCTACGTGAAGCCACCTGCGGCCGCAGCTCGTGAAGCCACATGCGGTCGCAGCTCGTGAAGCCACATGCGGTCGCAGCTCGTGAAGCCACCTGCGGTCGGGAGCGAACTCCTCCCTCCCTCAATCCACCTTCAAGTAATCCACCCCTAGATCGTTCGGGAGCGGCGTGACGTTGTTGGCGGCGGCCCAGGTGTCCCAGTCGGAGGCGAGTTCCTTCACTTTGTCGGGGTACTGGTTGGCCAGATCGTTGACCTCCGTGCGGTCGGAGGTGAAGTCGTAGAGCTCCCAGGGCTCATCGTCGAGGGCGACGAGCTTCCACTTGCCGGCGCGGACGGCGCGGTTGCCCTGGTGCTCGAAGAAGAGCATGCGCTCGGGACCGCCCTCGTGGAGCTGCGCGATCAGGTCGGTGCCGGGCAGGGGAAGCGAACCCGCGTCGGTCGCGCCGGAGACCGCCATCGCGGTGGGGAGCAAGTCGATGATGTGGGCGGGGTCGCGATGCAACGATCCGGGCTTGGCCTTGAGTCCCGCCGGCCAGTGGACGATGCCGGGCGAGTTGATGCCCCCTTCGTGGTTGAAGTGCTTGTAGAGCCGCCACGGCGTGTTGGAAGCGTTCGCCCAGCCCGAACCGACGCTGTGGTGCGTGCCAGGACCTCCCATCTCGTCGAGCTTGTCGCCGGTGTGCAGGATGTTGTTGTTGCTCGACTTGACGTCGAAGCCGAAGGGATCCCATTCGAAGCACGCCCCGTTGTCGGACGTGAAGACGATGAGCGTGTCGTCGAACTGGTCGGTCTGCTTGAGATAGTCGAGGACGCGGCCGAGTTGCTGATCCATGCGATCGACCATCGCGGCGAAGATCGCCATCCGGCGAGCCAGATCCGTCCGGCGTTCCTCGGAGAGGCTTTCCCAGGGCGGATTGGTGCCGGTCTTGGTTTCGCCGTAGTTTTTCCACATCGAACGGGGCGAGAGTTCGGTCGACTCGGGGACGATACCGAACTGCTTCATCCGAGTGAGCCGCTGTTCGCGGAGTTTGTCCCAGCCGCCCTGATAGCGATCGGCGTACTTGGCAATCTCCTCCTTCGGGGCATGTAGGGGGAAGTGGGGAGCGTTGTACGCGAGGTAGAGGAACCAGGGCCGCTCGGGCGTCTGGTGAGCGAGTTTCAGGAAGTCGATCGCATGATCGGTGACGGCGTCGGTCGCGTAGAACTCGCCCTCGGGGTAGGTGCGGGCCTTGCGACCGTCGGGTTTTCGCACGAGATGCGTCGGGTCGAAGAACCGCTTGGCGCTGACGGTGGTGCCGTACCACTCCTCGAAGCCGTGCTTGGTCGGGTCGGGGGTACCGAGGTGCCACTTGCCGGCGATGAACGATCGGTAGCCGGCGGGCTTGAGGACTTCGGCGATGAGCGGGGCTTCGTCGGAGACGACACCGCGATAGCCGGGTTGGCCAAGGTCAGTCACCGTCATGTGGCCCAGGCCGACGCGGTGAGGATATTGGCCGGTAAGGATCGCGGCGCGCGAGGGGCAGCAGCGGCCGGTGTTGTAGAACTGCGTCATGCGAACGCCGTCGCGAGCGAGAGCATCGAGGTTGGGCGTGTTGATCTCGCCGCCATAGCACCCCAGGTCGCTGTAGCCGAGGTCGTCGGCGACGATGTAGAGGATGTTCGGATGCTCGGCGGCCTCCCCCTTGGCGGGAGCGGCGACGCACAGCATGGTGATTCCCAGAAGAAGTTGATGGACGACGGTTCCCAAGACGAGATCCCCCTTGTCGAATTGCCCCACGATCCGAAGTGAACGCCCCAATGGATGGCATTCTATCTCGACGCGGGCGCGGGGATGACAAGAGAATCGGGGAGCGGACGGGATTCGGGCTGCCGGAAAATCGAGTCTCTTCGCACTGGTTGGCAAGCAGCCTGTGGCACCCGGCGCGAGACGGCCCAACCACAGGCGTTTCCCGCATGCCCTCGGCGAGCGTGCGACTTGCTGCACGCTCACTCAAGCGTGAGCACGGAACCCAAGAGTCTTTTGGGACAACGAATGAACCAATCAGGAGCCAAGCGTAGGGCTTGCCCGTCGAACCCCTACTCGAAGACGAACATCAAGTCGCCGCCTTGCAATTGGTCGGCGGGGCGGACGGTGACGCGAGCGATGGTGCCGTCGCGTTCGGCGTAGAGCGTCGTCTCCATCTTCATCGCTTCGATGGTGCCGAGTTTTTGCCCCTTCTTGACCTCATCGCCCACCGCGACCGCGACGGTGGAGACAATGCCGGGCATCGGCGAGGCGACGTGGTCGGGGTTGTCGGGCTCGGCCTTCTCGCGCGTCTTGACCTCGACCCCGAGATCCCGGTCGACGATCGAAACTTCCCGCGGTTGGCCGTTGAGTTCGAAGAAGACCGTTCGCAAGCCCTCATGGTTCGGTTCGGAGACCGCCGTGAGCTTGACGATCAGCGTCTTGCCCGGTTCAAGCTCGACGCCGACTTCCTCCCCTTGGATCAAGCCGTCGAAAAAGTGCGAGGTCGGTAGGACGCTTGGGTCGGAGTACTGAAGCTGGAAGTCGACGTAGTCGCTGAAGACTTGCGGGTAAAGGAGCGAGGAGAGGATCTCCCGCTGGGTCGGTTCGCGGCCGATCTTGGCTTCGAGTTCCTTCGCCTTGGCGTCGAAATCGGCGTCGGGAAGGGTGGCGCCGGGACGGCCGGTGATCGGTTCCTTGCCCCGGAGAACCTTCTGCTGAAACGCCTTGGGCCAGCCTCCGGGAGGTTGACCGAGCTTGCCCTCGAGCATCCCGACGACCGACTCGGGGAACGCGATCTCCTTGTCGGGGTCGAGGATCTCCTCGGCGGTGTAGCCGTTGGTCACCATGAAGATGGCGAGGTCGCCGACTACCTTGCTCGAGGGGGTCACCTTGACGATGTCGCCGAACATCTCGTTGACGCGAGCATAGGTCTCGCAGACCTCGTGGAAGCGATCGCCGAGGCCAAGGCTGGAGGCCTGCTGAAGCAGGTTCGTGTATTGCCCGCCTGGGATTTCGTACTGGTAGACGTCGGCGGTCGAGGCCTTCATGTTGGTCTCGAACGGCTTGTAATACTGGCGAACCTTTTGCCAGTAGTCGCTGGTCCCATTGAGACTCGCCGGTTCGATGCCGGTATCGCGGTCGGTGAAGCGGAGCATCTCGACGACCGAGTTGATGTTCGGTTGCGAGGTGAGGCCCGAGAGAGGGGCCCAGGCGGCGTCGGCGATGTCGAGCCCGACTTCGGAGGCTTCGAGGATGGCCGCTCCTTGCACGCCAGCGGTGTCGTGAGTGTGGAAGTGGACGGGGATGCCGATCTCTTCCTTGAGCGCCTTGACGAGCTTGCCTGCCGCGACCGGCTTGCACAGCCCCGACATGTCCTTGATCGCGAGGATGTGGGCGCCGCGTTTCTCGAGCTCCTTCGCGAGCTCGACGTAGTACTTGAGCGTATACTTGGTTCGCTTGGGATCGAGAATGTCGCCGGTGTAGCAAATCGCCGCTTCACAGACCTTGCCGGTCGCGAGCACATCCTCCATCGCGACGGTCATGTTCTCGATCCAGTTGAGCGAATCGAAGACGCGGAAGATATCGATGCCGGCGCTGGCGGCTTCCTTGATAAACTCGCGCACGACGTTGTCGGGGTAGGTTGTGTAGCCGACGGCGTTGGAGGCTCGCAGGAGCATCTGGAAGAGGATGTTCGGGATCCGCTCGCGAAGTTGCGTCAGGCGTTTCCAGGGCGATTCGCACAGAAAGCGCATCGCGGTGTCGAAGGTCGCTCCGCCCCACATTTCCAGCGAGAAGAGATCCGAGTGCCGCCGCGCGTAGACGTCGGCGATCTGCATCATGTCGTAGGTGCGCATCCGCGTCGCGAAGAGCGACTGGTGAGCGTCGCGCATCGTCGTGTCGGTGAGCAGGAGTTTCTTTTGCTCGGTGATCCACTTCGCGAGTCCGCTAGGCCCTTCACGATCGAGGATTTGCTTGGTGCCGTCGGGAATCGGCGTCGAGCGCTCGACGACCGGAACCGGCGCGGGACCGACGTGAATCCCCGCGGGACGGCTCTTCACGAGCGGATGACCGTTGACGGTGACGTCGGCGAGGTACGACAAGAGCTTGGTGGCCCGGTCGCGACGATGGCTGAACTGAAAGAGTTCGGGCGTCTTGTCGAGGAACTGGGTCGTGAACTTCCCGTCGATAAAGTTCTGGTGCGTGACGAGATTGAGCAGGAAGGGGATGTTGGTCTTCACGCCCCGGATGCGGAATTCCTGAAGCGCCCGTTCCATGCGGTTGGCGGCCGTGGGGAAGTGGTGGCCCCAAGCGGTCACTTTGACGAGCATGGAATCGAAGAACGGGGTGACGATCGCCCCGGAGAAGGCGTTGCCGACGTCCAGGCGGATGCCCATGCCGCCGGCCGAGCGATAATGGATGATGCGGCCGTGATCGGGAACGAAGCCGTTGGAGGGATCCTCGGTGGTGACGCGACACTGTAGCGCGAAGCCGACGGTCTTGACGCGCGAGGGGTCGCCGAGGCCGATCGAGGGATCGTCGAGAGGCACGCCGGCGGCGATGCGCATCTGGCGTTTGACGATGTCGACGCCGGTGACGACCTCGGTGACGGTATGTTCGACTTGGATCCGGGGATTGACTTCGATGAAGTAGAACTTGCCGGTGTCCTCGTCGTAGAGGAACTCGACGGTGCCGGCGTTGTCGTAGCGGACCTGCTTACCGATGGCGATGGCGGCGGCGCAAATCGCGTCGCGCTTCTCGGGAGCGAGATTGGGCGCGGGGGCGATCTCGGCGACCTTCTGGTGGCGGCGCTGGATGGAGCACTCGCGTTCGAAGAGATGGACGAGGTTGCCGTGCTGATCGCCGAGCAACTGGACTTCGATGTGCCGGGCGTTCTGGATGAACTTCTCGACGAAGACTTCGTCGCGTCCGAAGGCTTGGGCGGCTTCGCGCTGGCAGGACTCGAGGCTCGGGGCGAGTTCCTCGGCCTTGCGGACGACGCGCATGCCCCGTCCGCCGCCGCCGTGGGCCGCTTTGAGCATGACGGGATAGCCGAGTTTCTCGGCCAGGGCGGTCGCTTCCTCGGGGGTACGGATCGGTTCGTTGCTGCCGGCGAGGACCGGGACGCCGGCCTCGGTGGCGATCTTGCGGGCGCTCATTTTGTCGCCGAGATTGCGGAGGATCTCGACGCTTGGCCCGACGAAGGTGATGCCCGCATCCGCGCATGCGGCCGCGAAATCGGCGTTCTCGGAAAGAAAACCGTATCCTGGGTGGACAGCGTCGATCCGCTTTTCGATCATCAAATCGATGAGCTTCGGGATGTCGAGGTAGGAGCGGATCGGCTCGCCGGGGACGCCTACTTGGTAGGCTTCCTCCGCCTTGAAGCGGTGAAGCGCGAAGCGGTCTTCCTGCGAGTAGACCGCGACGGTGCGAATGCTGAGTTCGTGAGCGGCGCGAAAAATACGGATGGCGATCTCGCCCCGGTTGGCGGCGAGCAAGCGGCCAAACGTTTTCATGCGACCTCCCGTAGGGAAGAGGGGATGACTGATTGGACCGACGGCACGCGCGGAGGGCAAGGATCGGGTTCCCGAGGAGTGGAACTCCAGGATCGTCGGCTCGCCGACGTCGATCGTCGACCGAGTTCTCGCATCCGCGCAGCGAACCTTCCTTCCTATAGGAGGGGTAATCTACGAAAGCCGGTCCTTCCCGACATACTTTGTCGGGTCCTTTTGTGAGGGGCGCGTCCGCGTCGAGCGCCCACGAGGGATCGATCTCTTTATCGTCGACGCGACGCGATGACGCCAGTGTGATTCGAGCAGGGAACGAAGTGGCTCGGCGACGAGCACCGCGAGCGAGAGCGTTCAGCCCATGAAGAAGTTTCGCAAGAGAATCAAGCAGCCCCAGCGCGATCGCTACGTCCTTATCGATGGCAAGCCCGTCAAGGAAGTCGATGAGGGCCGCTGGGACGCATGGATGGACGAGCATCCCGAATCGGAACGAACCATCGCCGCGACCCAGGTGGAGGACATGTCCGTCACCACGCTCTTTGTCGGCATCGATGTGATCGGCAAGAAGGGCAAACCGGCGAAGCCCTTCCAATCCATGGTCAAAGGGGGAAAAGGCAATGGCTGCATTCGGGCGTACTCGAGCGCATCGGCCGCCGAGGCGGGCCATCAGGAAATGGTTCGCTGTTGCGAGAAGTATTTCGTCGAGGATTCCGAAGATCGTTGAGCCCGTCGAGCGGAGCCTCCTGCCCGAACACCAGGTGGTTGCCTTGGTTCGCGTGCCCACTACGAGAAAGTGAAGATCCATGAGTGCCACCGGAAAGAAAAAGACGGACGTCACCCTCGAAGTCGAACGGGAGCAGGGCACCGCCAGCGAGGCGACTTCCGCGCTGCAAGCGGCGTTGGAGCATTCCAACATGCCCGGCGTCTCGCGCCCGCTGCCGTCGGGACGTACGCTGGCGGTTCGGCTGAACGACTCGCAGGAGCAGATTGAAGTCGTCTCTCCCCAGGGCGAGGTCGAAGTGCGGATCGTCATGACCGACGAGGGCCCGGTCGTCAAACTGTGTGGCGTTCGGCTCGAGATCGAGGCCGAGGAGACCGTCGCGGTCAACTGCCGCAATTTCGAAGTCAACGCCGAGGAACGAGCGGCGATCGTCAGCGGTGGGCCCGTCCGCGTCACCGGCGACGAAATGCGGGTGCGCACGCGTCAGGACGTCCACATGAACGGGGCGTTCATCCGGCTCAACTGCCCCGACAGTCTCGAGAACGATCCGGAACCGGTGGTCTTCGAGGAGAAGCCCAAGGAACCGGAAGCGGAATTGCCGATCAACCCGGCGATTCAGGCCTCCGGTTATTCGGAGTTCGTCGGCTACATGCCGTCGCCATCGACGACGGACGAGGAGTCGACCAAGCGTGAGTCGGAGTAAATTCGGGGTCGCGACGCCGGTCCAGATCGAGAAAACCGAGAGGAATTCTTCGCGAGGGGAGCGGGCCCTGGCACCGAGGTGACAGAGCCATTCCTCTCGTAGTTCTCCCTGTCTTCCCGCCTTTTCGGAGTTCGCGTTGTCTCCCCTGAAGCCCACTTCCTCGGGACGATCCGACGCCACCGCGTTGACATGGCCCTATCACTCCAGTAGCTTTTTGACTCAAGAAGGCCGTCGAGGAGGCGGCTACACATACATGCCTAGCGCTAGAAGGGATGTGACTTTCATGACCGCCCGTCTGTTCCGTATGCTGTTGGCGTTGATCATGGTTGGACCGTTGGTTGCTGCGGGATGCGGTGGACCCGCTCCGGCGCCCGAGAAGGAAGAGCCCGCCGCTGAGAAGCCGGCCGACGATAAAGCCGCGGACGCCCCGGCTGATGAGAAGGCCGCCGACGCGCCGGCCGACGAGAAGCCCGCCGCCGACGCGAAGGAAGTCGAGAAGAAGTCCTAACTCGGCTCTCTCGTTCATCCCCGCGGCGTCACGATCCAGTCACTTCGGTCACTGGACAAACGCCAACTAGGGCTACATGACGTCAGGAGGGCGGGATCACGCTCGGGTGCCACGACTAGGTCGTGTGTCACCACTGGTGGTTCTCGCCCGTCCTTGGCGTTGGGGCGAAAGCCCACCCCCACTTCGTCTTGACCGTCGGCGTCAATTGTCGGCGATTCCGCCCTTCTCCTCGCGAACCGCGTTCTCCTGCGGCCGTCCACTCGCGATGGGCCGCCATCGGCGCATGCTGCGCCGAGCTCCCTTGCCGTTTGGCCGCCTTCTTCGATCTCGGCGCGTGCCGGCCTCACCGGCGCGGGATCGCGCTTACAATGGTGGTAGGCTCCGAAACAACCGGGAGAGGGACATGCCGATGGCGATCACCAGCCAGGAACTGATCGCGGCACTCCGCGCGACCGCCGAGCGTCTCGAGCGCGGGGCTCGCTACGAATGGGGGCACATGGGCCGCTGCAACTGCGGTCACCTGGTGCAGACGATCACGAAGATGACCGATCGGGAGATCGTCGCGTCGATCGACTACGAGATGGACGAGTGGACCGAGCACGCGAAGTGCTACTGCGAAGGAACGGGTGGGAAGGTCGACGACCTGTTCGCGCTCCTAGCCGATCTCGGCTTCACGCACCAAGACGTCATCCACTTGGAAAATCTTTCTGACCAGTCGATCGTCGCCCGTATTGACAAACGTCGCCGCCCGCTTCGGCGCAACGACGTCTCCGACGTGACGCTCTACTTGCGGACAATGGCCGATGTTCTCGACCACCGAACCGCCCTGTAGCCCGCAGATTGGCTCCTTCATCGCCCAAGAGACTCTTGAGTGCCATGCCTTGGGCATGCCATGAGACATGGTCTTGAGGAGAACTTGCCGGGCTGACTACTTGGTCTTCGTCGACGTCTCGGCGGCGGAAACCGTCGTCAGTCCATGAGCTGGTTGGTCGTTCGCGTGGCCGCAACTGGAGCATCCGCCCTCGTACTGGCCGCGATACTGGACGTCATAGGCTTGATGTTGGTAGCAGTCGCCGCCGCAATCGTCGCAAACGTCGCACGTGTGGCATCCGACGGCACCGAGCATCCCTGCCATCAACACCAACGATCCCAGGATCGTTCGCATGGTCTTATCCTCGCCCATCGATCGTCGTGATCGACCCTCCCCCGCGAGTCCGTCCCCGGGGCGGTGCCGATCCATTGTTCATGGGCCAACGCGGCGCTTGCGCCCTGCGTCGGCAGCGCTGCTGTACTCTTCGGTAAGCAACGCGGCCGATCATCAGGAATTCCGCGAAACGAGCGAGAGTGGGGGAGCCGCGAAAGTTAGTGGCCTGGCGGGGCTATTCATCTCCAACACATTCTTGGGTGCCATGCTCACGCTCGCGTGGGCATGCAATAAGGCTCACGCTCGCGTGGGCATGCAATAAGGCTCACGCTCGCGTGGGCATGCGGGATCCGCCTTTCACTCGGCCAGATCACGCACGAAAGTTGGGCGGGATTTCACGCACCGAGCTTGCCCGGCAGGACGCTGGTGTTCCATCCAGATTTGAGTTTCGGGTGACACTGACCGCGTATCAGCCAGTGCGAACGAATGACAAGACCGGCCAGCTCGACGCTACACGTTTGACCATGCACTAGAGACTGAGCACTTCCTGGTCTTCCAGAAAACGGCTTTCGGGGAACTCGGCATTCACCTCGTTCTCGATCGTCCTTAGTTCCTCGGGAGTGAGGATCGGGTTGGCGTGCGTGAGCGCGAGTCGGCCCACCTCCGCCTTGGTCGCGAATTGCCCAACGGCGCCCGCGCAGGAATGCCCCGTCCTTGCGGCGAGTTCGGTGAACGCATTGGCGAAGTAGCACTCATGAATGAGCAAGTCGACCCCGCGAATGAAGGCCGCTTTCTCCTCGTCGCGCGGATCGGCGATTGTGTCGGTCAGGTAGGCGAACGAGACCTCGGGACTGTCCAAGCGGTACCCGAGCGACATCCCGGGATGCTCCGGTTGGATCAGCCAGCGGACCGTCCAAGCGTCGACTTGGGTCTCGGTGGCGATCGGCTTGAGTTCGTGCCCGAACGGGACGGGGAAGAGCCGGGTGCGAAACAGGTCGCCGCCGACCGCCTCGAGATGATCGCCGAGCCCGTGGACCGTCACCCGGCCGACATGCTTGTCGAGCAGCACGTCGAGCAAATACGTCAGCCCCTGGCAGTGATCCAAGTGGGCGTGCGTGAGGAAGATGTCGAGCGTGGTCGTGGTGATCAGCTCGCGGGTGCGGAAGAAGGACGTTCCCGCGTCGAGAATGATCCCCGCTTCGGGAAGCATCAGGCACGCGGTGTGACGCAGATCGTTGGGATGGTAGCCGCCCGTTCCAAGTACGTGGAGTTTCGGCATCACTCGTCCTCGCTCTGGCTGGTCGTGGAGACGCTCTGGGCGGCCGATGAGGGGAGCGCCTCGCAGGCCATGTCCGGGTCATCCATCCCGCGACATTGTACCTCGACGACTCCAGGTTCGGAGACGAGGTAGCGTCCATAGGATTCGTCGCCGATCAAGTATTGCTCCAGGAACGCCAGGACAAGGCGTTTGACCACCCGTTCGACCTCCTCGGGGGAGAGCGTCGGGCGATGCAGGGTTCGCAGCAGCAGCGGCATGCCGGCGACCATCTCGGCGTTGTTGAAGCTGAAGTGGCTCGCCCCCTCGATGATGGCCAGACAGCAGGGGCCCTGGGCCTGCCGAAAGACGGGGAACTGGTGGTCCTCGGGCATCGTGAACGGATCCTTGGAGCCGCCGATGACGAGCGTGGGGACGCGGAGTTTGGCCAGTTCCTCGGGGCCGACGGCGGGCGTCAAGTAGGGGGCGAGCGCCACGACCGCCTTGATCCGCCGGTCGCGGAAGTTGGCATACTCCTCTCCCTTGGCCAAGCCGTTCACCTTGATCGGGTACTTGGTCGTATCGGCGGGGATGCCTCCAATCGCGAGCGCCGAGTAACCGCCGAGGGAGTGCCCGATCGCCACGCCGCCACCTTTCCAGAAGAGCCCGTGCAGTGGACTCTTCGGATGGCGCGAGGCGTCGAGTGCCTGATCCATCACCACCTTGAGGTCTTGGGGGCGATCGACCGCCGACTGGTAGACCTCCAGCGGGCGAAAGTCCCAACCGGTGTTGTGCAGATGGTCGGGCGAGACGACGACAAAGCCGTGACTTGCGAGGAACTCGGTCAAGAAGGTCGACTGTTCGCGAACCGCCGAGAGACTGTGCGAAAAGACGATCCAAGGCCAGGGGCCGGGGGCGGCGGGAACGTCGCGCTCGGCTCGGGTCAGCAGGCCGGAGGGGTACTCGGAGACGTGATCGTTGAGCGGCCGTTCGGTCGGATACCAGATCTCCGTGATCAGTTCGCGGTTGTCGCGGTCCTCGTCGACGATCCGGTAGGTGCGCGCACCGACCCCGTAAGGGCCCCACTTTGTCAAAGAGGCCTCCGAATCACTCGCGGCCATCGGCCCGAGCAGCAGCGACAACGATAAAAGCATCGACCCGACCACTCGCGAGGACTCCCCATGCGCATTGACGGTTCCGGCGCCAGGCACCGTTGCTATGATGAGATCCGATCGGAGATGGAACAAGAGAGGATTCCCCGTCGAGGGGGCTTGGAGAAGCAATGGGCACGCCGGTCGCGTCAGGCAAGTAGCCTGGCCTACTGGTCCGTCTAGCTCCAAGTGTCAGGAGTTCCTCACCTCTCCTTGGGGAGAGGTCGGCGAGCGAAGCGAGACGGGTGAGGGAGATTCCGGCTCGGAAATTCAAGGCTCGTTCGCGAATGGGAACCCCCTCACCCCTAGCCCCTCTCCCGCGGGGAGAGGGGAACCCAAAAACCTGATCCTTGGGCCTCGATGGGCCACGACGGCGTGTTTCGTTCGCGGCGTCTAGATGACGAAAGCTTCACGTTGAATTCAGCACCGAAGGTGTAGGTCAGGCCATTGCCTGACGAAGTCTCCGTGATCGTGGTGTCAGGCAAGTAGCCTGACCTACGAAGAACGCCGGCTCCGGGTATTAAACGACGAAAGCATCACGTTGAAGTCAGCACCTAAGATCGGTCTGGAGCACCGTCGCACGTTCACCGTCGAGCAGCGGCATCTGATTGTCTTTTCCGACGATCAGATGCCGGCGGTCCTGTCGACGCCGAATCTCATCCTGGAGATGGAGATTACCGCCCGCGAAGCCCTCGAGCCGTTCCTCGACGACCACGAGCGCTCGGTCGGTGTCTCGCTCGACATTGCTCATTCGGCCCCCTCGCTGTTGGGCTTCGCCGTCACCTGCCGGGCTCGCGTCTTGGGCGTGGAAGGGGATGTCGTCAACTTTCAGATCGAGGCCTCCGACGAGATCGAACTCCTCAGCCGGGGGCATCATCGCCGCCGTGTCGTCGACACCGCGCGCCTCCGCCGCCGGATCGAGAAGAAGCAGGCGAAAAGGGGCGGATGAGGGGCCATCGACGCGGCGCGAGTCACGCCAAACGTCGCGGCTGATTCCTTGGGCAACACTCCCTTTTGGCCAAGTGTCATGGGGAGAAACATCGCTGCACGGTCGGCGATGCTGGTTTCCGCCGATGGCACGAGGAACCTGCCGGGAATACTTCCGCCCTCACGCGATCTGCATAATTTGCTTCATCAAATCTTGATTTGAGTTTTCCTCACGAGGCATTAGAGTTCTTTCACATGACGCCCCACCAGGGATGACTGGGGCGACGGATAAGTTGAACGGCCGCGGCAACGTGGTCGACGCTGGAAAGGAAACAGCATGTCAGTGGAAGCAATCGTGGCTTTTCTCGACGCCGTCCAAGAGGACGATGCGTTGAGGAGTCTTCTGTCGAGCCAAGTGACGACCACCCAAGCCGACAGGATTGCCCAAATCGCTCATATCGCCAAAGAGTCCGGGTTTGATTTCTGTGGTGCGGAGTACGAACGGTACGTTCGCAGCCTAATTCAGCCGAGCTTCGATGTTGGACTCTCGGGGTATTCCGAGTTCGGCTCGGATCGTGACTCCGAGTTCGACACCGATCGGGACATCTTTGACGATTTCACCCCCGCGCCCGTCTTCGACGCGTAGTTCTTTCCCACGATGAACGTCGGCGTCCGCTCGAGTTGCTTGAGAGCGTGAACCGTCGCGCATGCCCACGCAAGAGCGTGAACCGTCGCGCATGCCCACGCGAGAGCGTGGGCAAGGCACCCGAGGCACTTTTGGTCGCCTAATGCATCTTTTAGGCCATGGAGTCTAGACGACCGAACGGCCGCGGCGGAGATTGCGGGCGATCTTGCGCTCGGCGTGGCTGCGGACCTGTTCCCAAAGCGATCGCCAACGCTCGCGCTTGAAGTGACGCCCGAGGTAGAGCTTGAGAAAGCGCAGGCAGTCGGTCCGCGTCAGCCAGGGCCGATGGTGGAAGCTGACGTAGAAACGCGCCAAGTTCTGGACCCGGTGCCGTTCGGGCACTTCGAGCCACGTCTGCACCCCGTCGAGATCGATCAGCCACAAGTCGGGATCGGCCAGATCTTCTCCCGTCGAGGCGAGGACATTCGACGCCTTAAGATCGCGGTGCGAGACCCCTCGTTCGTGGAGCTTGCGCAGGAGCTTCGCGGCCTTCTCCAGCACTCCGAGCAGGATGTGGCGACTCTCGGGCGGTTCCAGGTCTCGAAGGTGCCGTTCGAGATACTGCGTGATCGTTTGCGAGTTGGGAACGCGTTCGGTCAGCAGGTAGGACGTGTGGGGCAACCCGCAGCGCATGCGGTGGATGAGCACCAGCGGCCTGGGGGTGGGCAACTCCCGAAGCAGCAGGGAGCCGCCGTACTTCCACGAGCGAGTGGCTTGGTTCTCGCGCGCGACCGCCGCCGCCGACTCGTGCCAGCCCTTGAAGAGGTACTGTTTGTAGATCAGCGTTTGTCCCCGGCGAATCGTCGGGAGTTCGACTTCCGCGACGCGGGTTCCACGTCCGATCTTCCACCAGTGAACGACCGAGTCACGAAACGGACCCTCGGAATCGGACATTAACTTGCGAACGGTCTCCTCGGGGATGTCTTGGAGGGCGTACGCTTTCGCGCCCGGAGCTTGATACTCGGTGACGCGCGGGTTCTTTCGCTGGGGGCGGATATCGCGGCGACGCCAAAAGTCAGCCCGCGAGGCCATCGTCTGATCCTCGACATCGCGCGAGAGGGCGCGAAGCTGGGACATCGGGATCCCGCGAGCCAGCGCGTAGCTACGGAAGAAGCGATAGCGATCGATCGTCGAGGTCCGCAGGGTGAAGTAACGGCCCATTCGGGCGAGATCCTTGATCGCCTTTTCCCAGTTCAGCGGGCGGTGAATCTTCAGCTCGTGGAGATCGAGGATGAAGAAGCGGTACTGCTCGCTCGACTGCTTTTGCACGATGATGTTCTTCTCGTGCAAGTCGCGATGCTCGATGCCCGACTCGTGAATCGTGGCGGCAAGCCGTCCGATCTGCTCGGCGAACTGGATCCGCAGTTCCGGCGGAAAGTCCAAGCGTCCCGGGCGGATGAAACACTCGATCAACTCGTAGAGCGTCAGCCCGTTGGGAATCGCTTCGCTGAGCAGGTAGGACTCGAAGAGGACGCCATTGCGCCAGCGTTCGCCGAGGGCGACCGGCTCGATCGTCGAGATGCCCGATTCCTTGAGCAGCCTGGCGAGATGGAATTCCTTCTCGGCGCGACCTTGGCGGAAGACCTGGTGGACGAGATTGAACGCGGTCGTGACGCGGAAGTGTTTGACGTACAGATCGAGTTCCGGCAGTCGCACGCGGTAGATCGTGCGTCCGGCACCACTCTTGACGAGGGTGGCTCGCTCTTGGCGTTTCCACTCGTCGAGACGCAGGCCATGCCCGTCGAAGAGCTGCGATTTGAAGTCGCCGTAGAGATTCCAGAGAGTGTCTCTCAGCCAAAAGATCTGAGGACGTTCGATTGCGGTGCTCATTGGTGAGAGGCCGCCTCCTTGACCCGTTCGACGATGACCGGTCCCCAGGCATCGACGTTGAAGGACTGCTCGATTCGTTGACGACCTTCCCGACCCATCGCGCCCCGCAGGTCGCGGTTGTCGATGAGTTCGCTGAGATGGTCGACCCACTCTTGTTCACACGTGGGGAGAAAGCCGGTGCCTTGTCCGATGATCTCCCGATGGACGCCGACGGGGCTCGCGATGACCGGCAAACCAGCGGCCATGTATTGCAGCACTTTCAGGCCACACTTTCCCCGGCTCCAAAGATCGTCCGGGAGCATGCTGATCCCAATGTCGGCGGAACGTAGCTGAGCCGTTTCCGTTGCGGACGACCAGGGCTGCTGCTCGACGCGAAGATGCTCGAACTCGGGAAAGGTGTCGCAGATCACGCGCAAGATGGTGCCGGGAAACGAGGCGCCGATCCGCTCCAGGATCGGTTTGGAGCGATTCAGCGCCTTGAGTGTACTGGCGGACCCGATCCAAACGAGGCACGCGGGGCCACGGTGCTCGTGGCTCGCCATGCCGTAACGCGATGGATCAACACAGGTTGGGACGACGGTTACCTTCTCGGGCGAGGAGAGCCGACCGGCGGTCGCGGCCAGGTAGCTGTTGCCGGCGAGAATCTGGTCGGCGACGTTCACGGTCGCTCGAAACCGGATAGCCCGTGTGAGGCTGTGGGGGCCACGGCGGTGGTAGGAGTCGCGGAAAAAGACGGCGTCGTCGAAGTCGTAGATGAGGGCTCGTGTCGACTTGCGGAGCAGCAATAACTGCCAGAGAGGAAGCAGTTTACGTTGAAGGAGGACGATTTGGTCGTGGCGGGGACGACAAAATTGTCGCCATCGAGCGACCGCACCTTCGGCCAAGGGCTCCATGCGGAGCCGAAACCCACTCGCTTCCAGATGACGGGCATATTGGGCGACCCGATAGCGGGCGCTCACATGCTCTCGATCTGGTACGAGAGCGACCACCTCCATGCGGTCCAGTCCCCGAATTTGCAACGTGGTCCTATCCCATGGGCGGCATCTGCTCCAAGCTGTCTTCCCGAAGACTCGCTGGAACGCCCCCGACGTCGGCCGGGCGGGATGCTAGCAGGGCTGGGGTGTCGTGGCAACCCGACTTGTCGGACGGGGCCTCCAGCGACCCAGGAACTGGGCGGGTGGGAAAGAGAGACGGGGATCGTCCCGGCCAAGTCACGACCGAAACAATCCCCGTCGAGCGGGTACGGGTTGTCTTCGCGAATGGGGAGAAGTCGGCTACCTAGCTCGAAGGACCGCCTAGTCCGCTTTCCACCTCGCGAACGTCAAGTTTGCCACTGGAATCCTTGTCGAGTTGGTCGAACTTCTCCTTGAGTCGTCCGGTCGCCTCTTCGCGAGTGACCCGGCCGTCGGCATCCTTGTCGGCGTCGAAGAAGGTGCTCTTGGGGTTGGTGGCGCCTCGGCCCGCGCCCCGTCGGCCGCGGAATTTCTGGAAGACCTGCATGAGTTCTTCACGGCTCAAGGCCCCATCGTCGTCGGCGTCGGCCCGGTTGAGCATGCCGCGAGCCCGTTCGGGGATCTCGTCGCCGGAGAGCTTGCCGTCGCCGTCCTTGTCTAGCTCCGCAAAACGCCCGAAGCTCCCACGTCTTCCTGGTTTGTTGTCGGCCTGGGCACTCTCGCCCTTCGCGGCACCTTCTGGCTTCTTCCGAATCGGAGTGTCGCCACCGCGACGACGAAAGGCTCCGACGCGTTCGCGCATCGTCGCCACTTCCTCCTCGGTGACCATCCCATCAGCGTTGGTGTCGAGCCGATCGAAGAGGTTGATCAGTTGGTCGGGCACTTCCTGTTCGACGAGTTTGCCGTCCTTGTTGCCATCGAAACGCTTGAACATGTCGTCCAACGGGCGGCGGTCGCGTCGCCGATTGGGCTGAGCGGAACCGTCCTTGGCATCCTTTCGCATCTCTCCGTCGCGGGCCGGAGACGCAAGCCCACGTTGGGGCCTGGCGGCGACACCTCGATTGGGACGGGCGAGCCCGTTGCGTTCGCTCTCGGTAAGTAGTCCGTCGCCATCCTTATCGGCCTCGGCGAACCGCTTTTGGGCCTCGCTGAGGAACTCTTCCTTGCTGATCTTGCCGTCACCATCGGCGTCGACCGCCTTGAGTCGCTCGGCTTGGCGATCGCCGGTTCTCGCCGGCCGTTCCCGACGGCCCTGTCCGTCACGGGCTCGGGACATGACGGCGGTCAATTCCTCTTTGCTGATCGCTCCATCGCCGTCCTTATCGGTTTGATCGAAGCGTTCGAGCATTCGCTCGGGTGCTTCCTCCTTGGAGATCTTTCCGTCCTTATTCGCGTCGACGCGCTCGAGGACCGCGGCGGGATTGGGACGTCGGGAACGATCGGCGCGATTGCCTTCGTCCGGTCCAGCCAGCGCGAGGGCGGGAGTCAGGACGAGCAGGCCGGCACCGAAATGCGAAAGACGGGGTCGAATGGACACGGTTCTTACCTCCAAGCCACGTCGCGGCGGCTCCGCGCGGGCGTCCTAGGTTCGTCGAGTTCGCGAAGTGTGCTGATCGCGGGGTCGCGTCAATGGAGTCTTCAGGTGATTCAACACCCAGGAGGGGGGAAGGTTTCGCGGAATTGAATGCGAGACGTCACGGATCGGTCTCCAAATCGGCTTGATCGATGGATAGTTTGTTCAAAACGTTCCCATTTCGGTCGAAAATGACCATGAACTGGGCCGGTTCGCTGTCGATTCGGGGGCGTCGGCGGTAGAGCCAACGCTCGAATCCGACGCTGGTCAATTCCTGAAGGGATCGCTTCCAACCTTCGTGGGCTTGGAACTTGTCGAAGGACTCGTCAGGGGAGCCAAGGAGTTGGCGAACCTCGCTCTGGGGTTGGCCTCTCGTTACTTGTTGCCAGTGAAGGCGAAAGGCCTGCTCGTCGACCCTCTGCGAGAACGGACTTACCAACAGTACGATCAGATAACCGAAGAGGATCGCTGCCAGGAGGGTGAAGGCTCCCGAGAGTCGGACGCGCCAACGGAGTTGGGAGTTGGCGGGTTGGGAGAGTTGGGACAACGGTTTCGGATCCTCTCGCTCGGGAGCGTCGGTTGACGAGAAACTTGGGCTCATTGAATAATATCGCGGTCTCGATTTCCCGGCAGTTCCTTGTTGGGCTCGAGGCGACGAGAACCAAGCGGCGCCGCTTGCCGTAGAAGCCAATGGCAGACGACCGCCCGCCGGTTTCGCGACACCATAGACGCACTTGGAGCGACCGATCATGCCGCAACGGAAGCTCAGGGAACAGATCGCTCACGAAGCTGCCCGGCTCCTTTTTGAGCATCAGGAACAAGAGTACGACCGGGCCAAGCGCAAAGCCGCACGCCTGATTGGCATGCGCTTCCGTCACCGCGATATGCCGACCAATCGCGAGATTCGCGGGCAACTCGACCGCTTGGAGTTCGTCTTCGCCTCCAACGGCGTCGAGCGGGATCCGCGCAAACGCAAGCTCGCCGCGGTGCGTGTCATGCGAAGTCTTATCCCCTTTTCACCCCGCTTCATCGCGGACGAAGACGAGCCGTCGATCTCCCCCCGCGTTGTCGCGTCGCACGACAACTTGCCCGACGTCCTCGCCTTTCTCGAGAACAATGGGCTCACGGTATGGCTGTCGCCATCGAGCACCGAAGAGGAGTTCGCCTCACGCGGGCAGGTTGCGATCGATGTCGATGGGACTGTCCCCGTGGAGGTCACCCTCGTGCCGTCGTCGCGCACCGCGGAGGACGTTGCTCCTTACGGAGCCGAGACGAAAAGTCTCTGGGAAGTCGAGTCGGCTCTCGAGGAGGAGTTTCCCGAGAGCGATCTCGATCAGGAACTCGCGGGGATTGAGCCGCACCCCGACCGCTTCGAGGCGATGGCGCAGTTGCTTGAACCGCTTGAGGATGTTCGTCAGGAACCCGTGACGCATCCAGAAGGGGATGCCCTCTACCACTCTCTCCAGGTTTTCACGTTAGGGCTGGCGGAACGTCCCGACGACGAGGAGTTGCTCACCGCGGCGCTGATGCACGATGTCGGCAAGGCGATCGATCTCAAGGAGCACGTCGAACAGACGTTGGCCTTGCTCGAGGGATTGGTGACCCACCGAACACTCTGGCTGATCGAGCATCTCCCCGACGCCCGACTCTATGGATCGCGCGAACTCCCGACGAGTCGTCGCCGGTTGCTGGAGCGGTCGGAGGAATTCGAGGACGTTCTCCTGCTCGCCCACTGGGACAAAGATGGGCGACGGCGCGGCGCCGAGGTGAAGACCCCCAACGCGGCGCTGGACCACCTGCGATCCCTCGACGACGCGACCTACTGGGAGTACGCGGAGCGAGACGAGTGCACTGGTCCAACTAGTCTCTAGGGCGCCACTGGCTGCTTGTCAGCCAGTGAGAACGAGTGACGTCATTGGCAACCCGAACTTAGACGTTTGACAGTGCACGAGGCTTCGTCTCAAGGGTTGATCGTCGGCCCCGAGTCTCCCGCGTTGGCTGGGAAAGACTGCATCCCTGGACCGATCCTCCTATACTTTCCGGGAACCCCGCGCGGCAGGATGGGTCGGCAAGACCCGGCCCATCGGACGACGTGACGAATGAGTTCGAATCCTGAAGGGAGCGAAACGTTGAATCAGTACTGTTTGTTGGCCGCCTTGGCGGTGGTGTTCGGCTTGGTGGTCTCGCCGCTCTCGTTCGCGGCCGAGGCGAAGACGCCCAAGGGGCCGCTTAACGGCAGCATGAAGGCGATCGACGGCAAGGAGGTCGATCTCTCCAAGTACGACGGCAAGGTCGTGCTCGTGGTCAACACGGCGAGCAAGTGCGGGTACACGCCGCAGTATTCCGGGCTGGAGAAGCTCTATCAGGACAAGAAAGGCGACGGTTTGGTCGTTCTTGGCTTTCCTTGCAATCAATTTGGGTCGCAAGAGCCCGGATCCGAGGCCGAAATCGCCCAATTCTGCACCAAAAACTACGGCGTGACCTTCCCGATGTTCGCCAAGTCGGACGTCAACGGTCCCGACCAGAACGACGTCTACAAGTACCTCACCTCCGAGACGACCGACCCGAAGTTCGCCGGGAAGATCCGCTGGAACTTCGAGAAGTTTCTCATCGGCCGCGACGGCAAGGTGGTGGCTCGCTTCCCCTCGCGGGTCGCGCCCGATTCGACCGAGCTGACCAAAGCGATCGACGAGCAACTCGCCAAATAGTTTCGATCGAGGATCCCTCAACGACGCGGCCTCCGGGAGGATTGCCCTCGCGGAGGCCGTTTGCATGCGCCGAAGGTCGCGAGTCCCCGCGGGCGACGCGGCGAGCTGGATCTGAGAAGCCTCTTTCATCCCCCCTTGGACAAGGGGGAGCGATCGGCGGAGGCTCGGATCGCCTCACGTGGTCGCTACTGAACCTTGATCAACTCGACTTCGAAGTGAAGGGTCGCGTTGGGAGGAATGGCTCCGGGGGCGCCGCGAGCGCCGTATCCGAGATCGGGGGGAATCTCGAGCTCGATCTTGCCCCCTTCGCCGACAAGCTGAAGACCCTCGGTCCAGCCCTTGATCACGCGATTGAGAGGAAACGACGTCGGCTCGTTTCGCTTATAGGAACTGTCAAACTCGGTCCCGTCATCGAGCCAGCCGCGATAATGCACCGTCACGCTGTCCTCGGCGGTCGGCTTCTTCCCGTCAGACTCCTTGAGCAGTCGATACTTGAGGCCCGACTCGGTCTCTTTGAACGGCATCTTCTCGTTGTCCCCTTCCTCTTCTAGCGGTTCTCTGGTGCTTTCCGGTACCGGCTTTTTGGCAACCGTTGGTGACACGTTCGTGCACCCCCCGACCAGCAACGCGGCCAGCGTCCCGCTGAGGTACGACCAAAAGGGTCTTCGCTGAAATGGCATTCGCCTCTCCTTTGCCGTGCGGCGACGGCGCGCTTGGTTGACCATTCTCGACATCTTAACGATCGCGTCCGGGCCTGCCCATGGGAGAATGCTCCCGGGAGACGACCGACCGGTGACCCCTCTGGTCCAAGTTTCCGCGATCGACGAACTTTCTCCAGCGTGAGCGGATTGGGGCTCGTATCAGTTGTCGGGAGATCGTCGACCGAGCATCTTCCACGATGTCGTCAGTCACGCTGGTACGCAACTGCCCGTCGCGTCGCGGTCTCCATCACGACACATGGATCGCGCACGATGGGGAGTCACGTCATGATCACCACAATGAACGACAATCACCTTTCCTCCACGTGGGCTCGCTTGTGCAACGAGACGATCGTTCGCGGAAGCGGCCCCTACGTCTACGGCGAGACCGGCTCGCGCTACCTCGACTTCACCAGTGGCATCGGCGTCACCAACACCGGGCACTGTCATCCCGTCGTCGTCAAGGCGATCCAGGAGCAAGCCGAACGGATGCTCTTTGGGCAGCTCAACTGCATGATCACCGAGCAAGCCCTTCGCTACTCGGAGGAGTTGAGCGAGGTCACGCCCGGCAAGCTCGACACCTTCTTCTTCTCCAACAGCGGTTCTGAAGCCGTCGAGGGAGCGGTCAAGCTGGCCCGGATGGCGACACACCGACCGAACATCATCGCCTTTCAAGGAGGATTCCACGGCCGTACCGCGATGACGATGGCGCTGACCAGCAGCAAGATCATCTATCGGGCGGGGTACCAACCGCTACCCGCCGGCGTCTTTTTCGCGCCCTTTCCCAACGCCTACCAATGGGGCTGGGACGAGGAGAGGAGCGTTTCGTTCTGTCTGGATGAGTTCGACAGAATGCTCAAGACGCAGACCGCGCCTTCGGAGACCGCCGCGGTCCTGATCGAGCCCGTCTTGGGAGAAGGGGGGTATGTGCCGACGCCGCTGGCCTTTCTCGAAGGCCTTCGGCAGCGGTGCGACGATCACGGCATCCTGCTGATCACCGATGAGGTCCAAAGTGGTTTCGGCCGGACGGGGAGTTTCTGGGCACACTCCCGCGCGGAAGTAACGCCCGACATCCTCGTGATGGCGAAAGGGATCGCCTCGGGGATGCCGATGTCGGCGATCGCGGCTTCGCGGGACCTGATGAACTTCTGGCCGAAGGGGGCTCACGGGGGGACTTACGGTGGGGGCAATCCAGTCGTGCTCGCCGCCGCTCGCGCGACCCTCACGGCGATTCAGGAAGAGAAGCTGGTCGAGAACGCTCGCGTGATGGGCGACTATCTCCTCTCGAAGCTTCGCGGCCTGCAGCACGAGTTCCCGATCATCGGCGACGTTCGCGGTTGGGGCCTGATGGTTGCGACCGAGTTCACCCATGCCGGGCGTCCCGCGGCGGACGTCACCAAGAGGATCCAGCAGTACTGTCTCGATCACAAGCTGTTGCTGCTCACCTCGAGTGCCGACGGCAACGTCATCCGCTGGATCCCGCCGCTAATCGTGACCCACGATCATCTCGACGAGGCCCTGGCGATCTTCGCCGACGCCCTCGGGGAAGTATCCTAACGGCCCGATTGGCAAGTTCGTTCCAGGAAACCTCGTTCTCCAATCGTGCGTGAGGCGGTCCCGCATGCCCACGACGAGCGTGGGTCTTTCGAGCATGCCCACGACGAGCGTGGGACTTTCGAGCATGCCCACGACGAGCGTGAGCATGGCACCCAAGAGGCACCCGAAACTCAGGTCTTGACGAAGTCTATCCCTTCTTTCCCATCCCCACTAGCGCCTGCGAGGTGAGTTCGAAGGAACTTTCGCCATGGCGCTCTTCGAGCTGGGCGAAGAGTCTCTCTCTGGTGCGGTCGCGGGCGTCGGGGCCGAGGGCTTCGAAGTAGGAATCGTAGAGGGGGCACGACCCGATGTTCTGGGAGAACCACGTCGGGCTGGGGACGGTCCACGTCAGGCTTAGGGGGCGAATCGAGATGCTTGTGAGGCCGGCGGTCTGGAGCTCTCGCTCAAGTCCGTCCGCATCGTGCATCGCTTTCCACCCGTCCGGTTTGGGTAGGTCCGGGGCGTCGGGATAGAGGTCGAGAATCGCCTCCTTCCAGAGCCGCATGTGGCCGATCTGTTCGAAGTCGCCCCAGACCGTCACGCCGACACGGCCTCCCGGCTTCACGACCCGAACCATCTCCGCCAGGCCCTTGCGAAAGTCGGGAAAGAGAAAGACGCCGAAGACCGAACAGGCGACATCGAAGGACTCGTCGGGGAGTTCGAGGGCTTGCCCGTCCATGACCTTCGCCGAGATGTTGTCGAGTCCGTTCGTCTCGGCTTGGTTGACGAGGTAGGCGATCATATCGGCCGACCAATCGACCGCCATGACGTCGGCGCCTTGCTTGGCCGCCGCGAAGGAGAGGGGGCCCGTTCCGCAAGCGAGATCCAACAGGCGTTCGCCCGATGTCACCTTGAGGGCGTCGAGTGTCTCCACCGCATAGGGAGCGGTGAGTACGTCGGCGACCTTCGCGAACTTCTGAGCGATCGCGTCCCATCCTTCCGACGTCGATTCGAACTTCTCCGTACTCACGGACTCCTCCTTGACTGAGCGAGTGCCATTGGTGGCATCTTGCGGTTTGTCTGCTCCTACGGCAAGGAGGGTGGCGAGGTTCGGAGGGTGATGACATTCGGCGCGAACGAATGACGATCACGACCCCCGGTACATCTTCACGTCGTCGACAGTGGCGTTGCGCGGGACGGAGAGACGCAAGAGCTTCTTCGTCGGGTGGGCGATCCCTTCGGAGGAGAAACTTCCGATCTTCTTGCCGTCGATCGAGGCGGTGAGTTGGTCTCCCTTGACGGTGACGAGCAAGTCGTGCCACTTGCCCGTTTCGAGCGTGTTGGGAATCCGTCGTTCCTTGGTCTTGAGCATGCTTTGCAGTTCCGGCGGGAGGGTCTTCGCTCGGCGCATGTCTCGGATCTTGGGGATCATCTTGCCGGTCTTCAGATCGGAGAGGAGGACGTAGCGGGGCGTGATGCGGACATCGAAAAGATGGCCGGCGTGGACGTCCTTGAAGGTCGGGTCGGCGAAGTTGAGGCCGAGACTGTCCTTCTTGTCGTCGAGCTTGAAACGCAGCTCGATGGCTCCGTCGGTGAACTCGAAGGGGTGATTCACCGAGACGGCATGGTCGGCGACCTTGTGGATGTAGACGAACATCGTCCCGTCGCGCAGATCGACCTGCTTGTTGCCCGCCGCCCGGCTCTTGCTGTTGGTCTTCCAGCCTTTGCCGACCTCGTCCTTTTCTTCCTGGGACTCGTTACGTTCGAAGTCGTCCTGAAAGATCAGTTGACCGCGGTCATCGTCGGCAAGACCGATGGAACCGATGGAAAGCGTGATCGCTAGAGTGCCTACGGAAGAGAGCATCGATCTCATGGTGGCGAACATCCTGTTGATTGGTTGGTGGGAAACGGCCCTTGAGCGCCGGAGATTAGGCTTCGTCTCAAAAGTCGGCTCTGGCTTCGGATGGCTACGTCGGCGCGGGACTTTGTCGGGCCGCATCGACGAATCCAGCGGAGTCGCCTGCTTCGCCCTTCTCGTTCCGCACCAACTCGCTGAGCCTCGAGCCAACGATCTACTTTTGAGACGAAGCCTAGCAGTCGGTCTCCAGGGATGCAAGGGGGGAACGATGGTAGGGGCTAACGCGGACGGCTTTCCCGGTGGACGAGTGTCCGTGTCGACTCTCGCCGTATGGGAAGGCCGTTCACAACTGATGGTGCTTGATGATCGAGATGAGTAGCCAGAAGCCCATGATGCCGGCGAAGAGGAAGCCGCCGAGGCCGATGAGGGGGATCTCATTCCAAAGGGGAGGGACTTTGGCGAGGACCATCAGCGACGAGCCGATCACCAGCGCCGATAGGACGATCGAGAAGGCGAGGCGGTTGCTGATCTGGTCGTTTTTCTCGAGCATCGGTTCCAGGCCGCGGTGCTCGAACTCGATCTTGATGCGCCCACGCTTGGCTTGTTGCATGATCTCGCGCAGTTGCCCGGGGATCTCCTTGAGCAGGACCGCCATCTCGAAGCCGGACTCAACGAGCTGGTTGGTGATGCGTGCCGGGCGGAGCCGATCCCACTGCAATTTCTCGACGAAGGGACGCGTCTCCTGGGCGATGTCGAAGTCGGGGTCGAGCTGGCGGGCGAGACTTTCCCAGGTGGCGAGGGCCTTGAGCATCATGTAGATGTTGGCCGGCACGCGCAAGCGGTAGCGGGTCGCCATGAGAAAGAGTTCGCGCATCATCGCTCCGAAGCGGACCTCGCGGATGGGGCGGTAAAAGTGCCGATCGAGGAACTCGGCGACATCGCGCTCGAGGCCTTCCATGTCGAGATCGAGCGCGTCGTCCTCGTCGGGCGGGGCCAACGTCACCAGGGCCGAGGCGGTTTTCTCCGGATCGCGGCGGCCGACGGCGACCACGAGGTCGGCAAAGCGTTCCTTCATCATGCGGTTGAGCCTGCCGGTCATCCCGAGATCGAGATAGCACAGGACGTGTCCGGGCATGACGAAGAGATTGCCCGGATGCGGGTCGCCGTGGAAGAAGCCGAACTCGAAGATCTGTCGCATCAGGAGATCGGCCCCCTGATGGGCGATTCGCTTGAGGTCGTAACCCTGGGTTCGCAGAGCCTCGAGGTTTGAGGGACGAACGCCCTCGATGTACTCCATCGTCAAGACTCGCTGGGTGGAGTGGTTGCGGCAGACCTTCGGCACGTGGATCGTCGGGTCGTCCTCGAACTGGGCCGTGAACCGCTCCATGTGGGCCGATTCGACCTCGAAGTCGAGTTCTTGCTCGATGCCGGCGGCGAGTTCCTGAATGATCTTGGTCGGGCGCTGCGCGTCGAGGCCCTCGACGTACTTCTCCATCAACGCCGCCAGGTGGGCGAGGATCTCGAGGTCGACTTCGATCATCTCGTCGACGTTGGGGCGTTGGATCTTCACGACGACGTCATCGTGCGACCCGGCGAGTCGGGCGCGGTGGACTTGAGCGATCGAGGCGGCGGCGAGGGGTGTTTCGTCGAAGCGGTCAAAGATCGTATCGAGAGGGGCGTCGAGTTCCTCCTCGACGATGGCGCGGACGTCTTCCATGGGAAAGGCGGGGACGTCGCTTTGAAGCTTCTCCATCTGCTCGAGCAACTCAACGGGCAAGAGGTCGGGGCGGGTGGAGAGGATTTGACCCATTTTGATGAAGGTCGGACCCAGTTCCTCGATCGCCATGCGGATTCGTTCGGCACGGGAGTGAAGTTCGTAGGCCCCCTCCTGCTGCGGCAAGAGCTTACGGCCGAGATCCTTGATCGGATTGAGGTGGAGGCGTTCCAGCAAGTCGCCGAAGCCGTACTTAAAGAAGACGGTGAGTATCTGGCGATACCGCCTGACGTGGCGGTAGGTGCGGCCGATGATGCCGAGTTTCCCGAAGGCCATGCGCGTTCTGTTTCCTCCCCAAGGAAGCCGGGGCCGCGAGGGTTCGTCGCGGCGCCCGTCTTTGTATGGAACCTCGCGACCAGTTGGTTGCCCTTGCGAGGTGGGGATGTTGGGCGACGTGATTCGGAGGAATTCCCCTGAACCTCCCTTGAGCGGGGATGTATCATCAACTGCGAGAGGTTGGCGGTCCTCCCCGCCGGTAACCGCGTCCCGCGAGAGGGAGCGGAGAGACCCACGTCATCGCGTCAGTCGCCCCGGCGTTGGTTGCGTGGACCGATAGCGTCGAGCCGTTGAGACGTGATCCGACCCAATGGACTCGGGCGATCCGACCCACGGGACTCGGCGCGGAACAATCAGACATTCAGCGAGGAAGAACGGATGGGACGGTCCTGGGCTTATGCATCTTGTCTATTCGTCATGATGGCCTTCACGGTCGCGCTCTACGCCGATGCGAAGTCGTCGGCCCCGAAGGAGACCGGCGAGAAGGAGAAAGCGGTCTCCAACGCTCCCGCGCAGGTTCCCGACAAGGAGAACTCGAAGGGGAAGGGCGACCAAAAGGCCACCGACAATGCCGACGAGGAAACGAACTCGAGCGACGCGGAGAAGAAGGAAGAGGCGAAGTCGTCCGATAAGAAAGAGGAGAAGAAGGAACCGAAGACGCTGACGATCAAGGAGAGTCCGCTACGCATCGAAATGAAAATCTCCGGAATGTTCGAGGCCGAGAAGGCGACCGAGGTGAGCTACGACCCGAAAGCGTGGAAGACGCTCAAGGTCGCCGAGGCGGTCGAACCCGGCACCGAGGTGAAGAAGGGAGATCGGCTGATCAAGTTCGACCTTGAGGATCTCGAGAAGGCGATCGCCAATCTCCAGCTCGACGTGAAGCTCTCGGACATCAGCATCGAGACGGCCGAGGCCGAGTTGGAGTACATCGAGAAGGCGACGCCGCTGGATCTGGAATACGCCGAGCGCCGTCGCCGCGAAGGGGACGAGGACCTCGAACGCTTCTTGAGCGTCGATCGGCCCTATTCCCAGGAGCAGGCCCATATGAACGTCCGCCGTTGGCGCGACTCGCTGGAGTACGAGAAGGAGGAACTCGGCCAGCTCGAAAAGATGTACAACGCCGATGATTTGACCGAGGAGACCGAGGAGATCGTCTTGCGTCGGCAGCGCGACCGGGTCGCGACGGCGGAGTTCGGTCTTCGCGGTGCCGAGCTCAACCGGGACCAGTTCCTCGACGTCAGTCTGCCCCGGCGCAGCCAGATGCTTCGTGACTCGGTGACGCGGACTCGGTTGGAGCTCCAGTCGATCAAGGATCGGCTTCCCCTCATGGTCGCCCAACGGCGATTGGCGCTGCAAAAACTAAAGGACGAACACAAGAAGAGTTCCGAGCACCTGAGCGAGCTTCAGGGCGACCTCGAGATCCTCTCGGCGACCGCCCCGGCTTCGGGCATCGTCTACTATGGCCGTTGCGTGCGGGGCAAATGGACGACCGGTAGCACGCTGGAGTCACAGCTTCGCCCCGGTGGCATGGTCAAGGCGAATCAGGTGCTGATGACGATTGTCGAACGCCGTCCGATGAACGTCCGCGCAAGCATCGACGAGAAGGATCTTTGGGGGATCAAGGAGGGCGTCGACGGCATCGCGGTCCCAACCGCCTTTCCCGACGAAAAGCTCGAGGCGAGCATCGCTTCGGTTACGCCGTTGCCGTTGCCCAATGGCAAGTACGATGCCACGATCGACGTCTCGTTCCGGGCCAACCACGGCATGATCGTGCCGGGGATGACGTGCGAGCTGGAGTTCGTCACCTTTTACAACCCCGAGTCGATCCTCGTGCCCGAGACCGCCGTTTTTCAGGACGACGAGTCCGAGGAATCGCGGGAGATCGTCTACGTCGTGGACGAGGAGGGAGAGGCGACGAAGCGCGACGTAGTGCTCGGAAAGAAGTCGAAGGGCAAGGTCGCGATTCTCGAGGGCATTAAGAAGGGAGAGAAGATCCTCCTCGAAAAGCCGAAGGACGACGAGAAGGATTGACGCGATCGTCGGAACGTGTCAGCACCGTGGTCGGGAGACCATCGGAGAGGTCGAGCAAGAGTAGGGGAGAGAAGGATGCGTCCTGCGATCTGGTCGTCTGTTGCCGCGTTGTCGCTCGGACTGGCGGCGACCTCGCTCGCCGAGGAGAAGACTCAGCCAACGGCCAAGGCGCGGACCGGGACAAAGACGCCGGCCATCTCGACCAGCAAGCTCGCGACGACCGCCGAGATCGAGAAGGGGATCGAGCGCGGCATCAAGTATCTCCTGGAGTCGCAAAACAAGGACGGCTCTTGGGGGGGAATGCGGCGCACTAAAGGGCTCAACATCTACGCGCCCGTCCCCGGGGCGCATCACGCCTTCACGGCGGCGGTGACGGCGATGGCGATCACGGCGCTGATCGAGAGTGACGATGGCTCACGGCGGGTCTCCGACGCGATCGACCGAGCGGAAGCGTGGCTCCTGGAGTACCTGCCGCGCGTGCGTCGAGCGACCCCCGACGCCATCTACAACAACTGGACGCACGGCTACTCGATCCAGGCCCTGGTGCGACTTCACCACCGCCATCGGGGCGACGAGCAGCGTCAGGAGCTGATCGAGGACCGGATCAAGCAGCAGATCGCCTACCTGGGGCGTTACGAGTCGGTCGATGGTGGTTGGGGCTACTACGACTTCAACGTCGGCTCGCAACGGCCCACCAGCAGCTCGACCTCCTTCATGACCGCCACGATCCTGGTGGCGCTCGACGAGGCGAAGGAACTCGAGATCGAAGCTCCCAAGCCGGTCGTGCAACGCGCCATCGCATCGATCAAACGGCAGCAGAAACCCGACTTTTCCTATCTCTATGGCGAGTACATGAAGTGGTCGCCGATGTACGACATCAACCGACCCGCCGGCAGTCTCGGTCGTTCGCAGGCCTGTAACCTCGCGCTGCGACTCTGGGGCGATCAACGCATCACCAACGAGGTGCTCGACACCTGGTTGCAGCGGCTCTTCGACCGCAATCTCTGGCTCGACATGGGGCGCAAACGCCCGGTGCCGCACGAGTCCTGGTTCGCGGTCGCGGGCTACTTCTACTACTACGGGCACTACTACGGAGCGCTCTGCATCGAGCAGTTGCCGGTCGATCAGCGGCCGACTCACCAGGGGCGCATGGCTCGGATCCTTCTCGACAAGCAAGAGAAGGATGGCTCGTGGTGGGACTTTCCCTTCTACGACTATCATCAACCCTACGGGACGGCGTTCGCGCTGATGACGCTGGTTCGCTGTTTGCCCGCGGAGCGATAGAGAAACGCTAGGGTACGGTTAGCACCTGATGTTCGGATGCCACTGGCTGCTTGTCAGCCAGCGAAAATGAGTGACACCACCGGCAACCCGAAGTTAGTCGCTCGACAGTGCTCGAGTGTCCCGATTGGTGAGTTCCTTACGTAAGATCTCGTTCCCCAATCGTGCGGGTGCGTGCTGAATCAGAGGTGTTTCCCTCATCCCACGACGGGCGTGGGTCTCTTGAGCATGCCCACGACGGGCGTGGGTCTCGGCACCCAAGAGGTCTCTTGGCATTGAGCGAACCAACTAGGACTGCTGGGCCGTGGGGAAATCGCTCCGCAGCCTCCGCGCGGACCGCCGACGAGCCGGGGCAATCAGGCTTCACCGGTGCTGATTTTGTAAGAAATCGTCGCTGTCGGATGCGCAGTTGTTGACAGCGACGAATGGCGCGGCTGTAATAAGACTTGGGTCGAGTGTTCCTGTTGCAGTGTTCTCGCTCGACCTATTTCCGTGGGTGACCGCGGGCCGCACTTTCTCGACGACCTGCTCGATTCGCGGGGGTCGGTAAGATGGAAGCGGACGAAGCGTTGGCCGCGCGTTCTGCTTGCAACTCAAGAGGAGATGATCGCGAACAACTCGTGAGACCGCCGTAGGGCGTAGGGCCCTTTTATTTGTTTTCGTGATGCCACGAGACATCATAAGGGATCCTAAATAAGTCCATGGCCGGAGGGTGCGCGCGCGCCTGCGACTCGCGCGGATTGGCTCTCCGAGCAAGTCACGACCTGACGTGGAAGAGAGCGAACGCTGGATCGTCGACCACCACACGAGGCGAGTGAGGGGACCGCGATCGCTCTTCGGTGTCGTTGGGTTGTGCGGGACACGGTGGCAGCGATGCCGAGCAAGCGGGCACTGGGGTCGCTCGCTCGGTGATGACACGAGAAATCTCGTTGACGTGAGTGAGGCCACCGCAAGGGGTTGCGTCGAACATCGCTTCCGGGAAGCGATTCTGGCACGAACCTAGCTGTCGTCATCCAGTACACATTTCTACTGGAAGGGACCTCAGGGAATGATCGAACGGTATCGTCGGCGACTTGCATTTACACTCGTTGAGTTGCTCGTGGTCATCGCGATCATCGGTGTCCTGGTCGGACTCCTGCTTCCGGCGATCCAGCAAGCCCGCGAAGCGGCCCGCCGAGCGCAGTGCGCCAGCAACCTCAAACAGATCGGGACCGCTCTTCACAACTACCTCGACGCGACCAACGGAGTCATCCCTCGCGCGGTCAATCATTCGACTGGGCCCTCCTGTTGTTGCGTGACCGATAACAACGAGTACGCGCACACCATCCACACGATGTTGCTTCCCTTTCTCGATCAGCAGAATCTCTACGACCAGATCAACTTCGCCTACGAGCCGCGGCACGCGAGCAACACCACCGTTCGCGTCACGCCCATCAACGCGCTGATGTGTCCCAGCGCCCTGGTCATCGAGGATGGCACCTACGCGCAGCACAACTACCCCGCCGCGACCTCCAGTCACGGCTACGGCGTCTGCGGCAAGCACGGATCCGGGTCGACCAACGGCGTCTTTGCTTCGCGGTGGGGACTCATCGAGGCGTCGACGCCGCCGGTGACGTTGGATTCTCAGATGCGTTTGCGAAACATCGCCGACGGTTTGAGCAAGACGATGGCCTTCTCGGAGTTCGCCAAGGGACTCGAGTACATCATTCGAACGTCCGATCGACCGAACATGGGACGAAGCTGGTTCGATCCGAGGGGGACCTTCGGCAATACCGGGTTCTCCACCCACTTGAAGGCGACGCCGTTGAACCCGGAGACGGCCTATCACGCGGCCGATCTCAACATGGCGACCGTGGGAAGCTACCACGGTGGCGGCGTCAACTGCGTCTTCATGGACGGAACGGTGCGATTCGTTAGCAGCGGGATTGACGGGGAGAATTGGCAAGCTCTTAGCACACCCCAGGGCGGGGAGATTGTTGAGGGATACTGACTCTTCCGGTGTTTCTCGAAATCCCGCCGCCTCCGATCTTAGGGCTTGGGGTACCGGCAGGTTTAGCGTTTGGGAGGCGGGAATGGCATTTCGGAAGAAGCGTTCGCTTGGTTTTACATTGGTAGAGTTGTTGGTCGTCATCGCGATCATCGGCGTGCTTGTCGGGCTCCTCTTGCCCGCGATTCAGCAAGCCCGGGAAGCGGCTCGGCGTGCCCAATGCGCCAACAATCTCAAGCAGATTGGAACGGCGTTGCACAACTACTTGGACACCACCGCCGGCGTCATTCCCCGTGCCGTCAACCACTCAACCGGTCCCAATTGTTGCTGTGTCACCGACAACGGCGAAGTCGGACACACGATTCACTCGATGCTCTTGCCCTTCGTTGATCGACAGAATCTCTACGACCAGATCAACTTCGATGTCCGCACCAACCACGCGAACAACACGACGGTCAGAAGGAGCGTCGTCACCGCATACATGTGTCCCAGCGCCCTAGTTATTAGGGAAACCAATTACGCGCAGCACAACTATCCCGCCGCGACCTCCAGCCACGGCTACGGCGTCTGCGGTATCCACGGCTCGCGAACCGGCAGTGGCGCCTTCGCCTCGCGCTGGGGGCTGATCAAGGAGGGCCCGCCACCGACGGTGGTCGATTCCCAAATGCGGCTGCGGAACGTCACCGACGGGCTGAGCAAGACGATCGCCTTCTCCGAAGTCGCCAAGGGACTGGACTACATCGTCGAGGCGGGTCAAATCAACAGAATGGGCCGCAGTTGGTTTGACGGCAACGCGGCCTACGGCAACACCGGGTTCACGACCCACCCCATTAGTACGCCGAACAACCCGGAGCCGAACTGGGGGGGAGTTCGCAATCACGGCGCGGTGGGAAGTTACCACACCGGGGGCGTCAACGCCGTCCTCTTGGATGGAACGGTTCGTTTCGTTGGCAACGGTATCGAGGGCAACACGTGGCAGGCGCTCGGCTCCGTTCAGGGAAGCGAGATCGTCGAAGGCTACTAAACGTGGGATGATTCGCCACGAGGTTCGTTCGCGCCCGAGTTCAACTCATTCGATGGTCTGTTTGGACCGTCAACTGTTGTCGAGGAGGTGGAGATGACGCTTCGCAAGAGGCGGCCAAGTGCGTTTACGCTCATCGAGTTGCTTGTGGTGATCGCGATCATCGGGGTTTTAGTCGGACTACTTCTTCCCGCGATCCAGCAAGCGCGAGAGGCGGCACGCCGCGCCCAGTGCGCCAGTCATCTCAAGCAGCTCGGGACGGCGTTGCATAACTACCTCGACTCGACCAATGGTGTTATTCCTCGCGCGGTGAATCACTCGACGGGGCCTTCCTGTTGCTGCGTCACTGACAACGGCGAAGTTGGCCACACGATTCACTCGATGTTGCTTCCCTACATGGATCAGCAGAATCTCTACGATCAGATCAACTTCAACGTTCGCGCCTCGAGCGCGGAGAACACGACGGCGCGGGCGACGAACGTCGACGTCTTCATGTGTCCCAGCGCCATGGTGATCGATGTCAACGGCTACGCTCCACATAACTATCCGGCCGCCGGATCGAGTCACACCTACGGGTTGTGTGGTATCCACGGTTCGCGAACCGGCAGCGGCGTCTTCGCGTCGCGTTGGGGACTTGTCAACGCCGGCGCGTCACCACCAAGCGTGGTCGATGGCCAGATGCGGCTCCGGAATGTCGTCGATGGCTTGAGCAAGACGATCGGGTTCTCGGAGTACGCCAAGGGACTGGAGTACATTCTGCCGAAATACAGCTCGACGCGATCCCGCATGGGTGGGAGTTGGTTCGACCCAACCCTCGCCTATGGCAACATCAGCTTCTCCTCGTCCAACAGATCGACTCCCAACAACCCAGAGGCGACTTACAGCACGGATATCAACTGGGGAACCGTTGGCAGTGCCCACCCAGGGGGAGTGAACGCTCTGCTTCTGGACGGAACCGTAACGTTCATCGGAAATGGGATCGACGGGTCGAGTTGGCAGGCCCTCTGCACGCCTCAAGGCAATGAAATCGTCGAGGGGTATTGATCATCTCAATGGGTTGCAAATTACGACATCGTCATATCGCATGTCGTTGAATCATGTCATTGCGTGACTTGGAGGTGAAGATGACGCTTGGTACGAGACGATCGCGTGCGTTTACGCTCATCGAACTACTCGTGGTGATCGCAATCATCGGGGTCTTGGTTGGGTTGCTTCTTCCCGCGATCCAGCAAGCTCGCGAAGCCGCCCGGCGGGCCCAATGCACGAGCAACCTCAAGCAGATCGGCGTCGCGTTGGCCAACTATCTCGACGCGACCAACGGCGTGATTCCCCGCGGCGTCAATCACGTGTCCGGCGATGACTGCTGCTGCGAAACCGACAATGGAGAATACGCGCACACCGTTCACACGATGTTGCTGCCCTATATTGATCAGACCATTCTCTACGATCAGATCAATTTCACCCACGGTCCGCAGCACGCGAGCAACACGACCGTTCGCAAGGCGACCTTCGCGGCCTTCACCTGTCCCAGTGCCCTGCAGATCGCGGATGGTACCTACGGAGCTCACAACTATCCGGCTTCGTCCTCGAGTCATAGCTACGGCCTCTGTGGGCGACACGGCAACAGTTCGAGCAATGGTCCGTTCGCGTCGCGCTGGGGGCTCCAGTCGGCGACGACGGCGGGAACGACGTGGGACTCGCAGATGAAACTCCGCAACGTCGTCGACGGCATCAGCAAGACGATGGCCTTCTCGGAATTCGCCAAGGGACTGGACTACGTCGTCCCGGTAGCCCACAGGAACACCCGCGGTCGCAGTTGGTTCGATCCCCGGCCCAACTACGGGAACGTCGGCTACTCCACGCACAAGCGAGCGACGCCCAACAGCCCGTACATCACGTACAACACCGCGTCGAGTCAGTCGAACTATGGCACGGTGGGGAGCTATCACCCCGGCGGCGTCAACGGTGTCTTTCTTGACGGCTCGGTGCGATTCATCAGCGACAGTATCGATGGCGATGGCTGGCAAGGGATCAACACGCCTCAAGGCAATGAAATCGTCGAGGGGTACTAGTGGGCTGATCGGTTCACTTCTTGACCAATCGAATCTTGGGTGCCATACCCACGCTCGTCGTGGGCATGCGGGTAACGCCTCTGACTCAGCACCTTCCCGCACGAGTGGGGAACGGGTTTTCGTGAAACGAACTTGCCAATCAGGACACTACGGCTCTATTCCAACTTGAAGTTGGTGTTCGTGCAACCCTAACCCCTTGGCAGCCAGTGAGAACAAGCAACGTCACCGGCAACCCGAAGTTGGACGTTTGACGATACACTAGTCGTTTTTAGCGGGTTCATCCTCTGCTCAAGAACTCTTGGGGGCCATGTCCCCGCCGCGGCGTGAGTCACACTCTACCTGCCCAAGTGAGCGTGAGCAGGGCATGGTAGCCAGAACGGTTTGGCAGGCGCTCGTTGGCCTTCGAAGGGTCGCGAACGCATCTTCGAAGTTTCCTGATCACTTGCGGCATCAGATTCCAACGACGGTCGTCCATGAGGAGGTTCAATTGGAAACGATGAGAGTCGGTCGACGTGTTTCGCTGGCGTTGGTGTGCCTTGCCACCAGCCAATTGATCGGTTGCGGTTCGGAGGTGGCTTCCGCCGCCAAGCCGTACCCCGTTGCCGGATTGGTCACGGTGCAGGGAAAGCCACTCGACAACGCCCACGTCATGTTCGTGAGTCTCGAGGGGACCGAGGCAGGACACATGGGGCAGACGGATCGCGAGGGCAAGTTCGAAATGTCGGCCGTTCCCGAGGGCGAGTATCGCGTCCAGATCGAACGCCAGGCGAACAATGCGATGCCCGATCCGCGCTACGCCCCCTATGGTGCCAAGAGCCCGTTGCGGGCCAAGGTCGGCGAGGGGACGACCAACTTCACGTTCGATCTGGACATCGCCAAGAAATGACGGTCGATTCGTCGTCAATTGGCCGAGTTGGTGCCGTCGGAGAGAGAAGGGCTAGCCGGTGAAGGCTTCGCGGCGAGCCGCTTCTCGTCGCGAGCGGTCGCACCCAAGGCGCCGGCGAGGACCGCTCCCAGCACCAAAAAGAGCATCGCCCAGAACCCCATCTGCCCCATCAGGAAGGCGATGAAGAGGACGAAGGCCCCCAAGCTGTAGTTGAGAATCACTTCTTCCAGTTGATCGAACCGTCGCGGCGACAATTCCACCTCTCCCAGCCAAGCCCGGCAAAGGGGGCCGACCGCCAACGCCACCCCGATCGCGGGGAGGGCCGCGATGCCAAGAATGACCAGGGCGACGGCAAACGCCAACAGCGAAAAGACTATCGTGATCAGGCTCACTCGATCGGCCCTTGCATGGGGTGGGTGTGGTGGCGGCCGTCGACAAATGCCTCGTTGTCGACCAGGACGTTCGCCCACTTCGTCCTTAATCTATCCATTGAAACAGCGTGTTGGCAACGAACCATCGCGATTTCGTATGAGGAGTTGTTGTCGATACTCGACCAGGATGACCAATGGATACGTAGTTGGAAGGAGGAGGCACATGTCGATCGATCAGGTCGCGGCGTTCTTGCGAAGGGTTCGGGAAGAGGACGGACTGCGTTCGCGATATGACTCGATCCCCCCTGATGCCGAGGACTTGCCGAATCAAATCGCTCGTCTCGCCGCCGAGGAGGGCTATTCCTTTACCCCCGACGCTTACGTTTCGTTCCTTCGAACGCAGGCCACGGCCCAACGCGACCACGCGCTACCTTCGAGCAACGAGATTGATGCCATGCTCACCGCGGACTACATCGACGAGGTCAAGGCGGAGATCGAGGCTCAGCGACAGGCCGGCAACCTCGAGGACGACGGCGCCGCCACCTGAGCGAGCGGCGTCCTGTTGATTACGGGGTCGAGACGTTGACCGTGCCCTGGGCGTCCTGGCGATTGACGAAGAAGCCGAGGAAGTCGAGGAAGACGGTCTGGGTCACGTAGCGGGCGACCGCTTCTCCGATCGTTTCCTGCAAGATCAGCACGTCATCGGGCTGGATCAGGATTCGCTCGCGTGGATCGCGCATCGCTCGGTTGAGGTCGACGCGAATCGGGATGTGTGCTCCTCCCTCGGTCTTGCGGAGAATCACCAAGAGACTCGGCGAGGGGCCGCCGATGCGCGGCGCGATCAAGGCTCCATTGAGATTGTCGACATTGAAGCCGCCGTTGACGAGTGGTCCGTTGACGAACGAGACGGCCTGGATGACGTCGAGGTCGAAGTCACGCGGCAACGAGTATTGCCCCGGCGGCAAGAGTCCGCCGGTGTAGAAGACTCCCTCCTCGTTGCGAGCCTCGATGAAGACGACGTCCCCGGTTTCGAGAATCACGTCCTCCGGCGAGAAGGGGGGCGGCGTCCCCGGCACCATCCGCAGTGGAATGCGAATGATGCGAACGCCCATCTGCTCGGCCCAGTAGTCGCAACCCCCAGGCGGAAGTTGCTCCAGTTCGTGCATGATCGCCTTGCCGTTGCCGCCTTTGTTCAAGACACCCTTGAAGACGACGATCTCGTTGAACGCGTCGAGACCCGGCAGACCGCCCGATTGGCCGACGGCGGTCAGGACGTCGTTGTCGTAGGCGGGCAAGTCGATCACGTGGCCCGAGGCGAACTTATTGGAGACCGCGACGGTGCCTTCGGTGCCGACGGTGAAGCCACCGGTCTCCTGCCGAATGACCCAAACGCGGTGAGTTCGGGGCAGCATGAGCGAGACGATGATCCGCTCACGCCCGGGCAACAAGATCTTGTTGTCGACGGTGTAGGCGTTGCGAATCGCGTCCTCGGCCTGGCGAAGGGTCATCCCGCGAACGTCGATCGGATCGATCAGCGGCAAGGAGATGGTCCCATCCTCGCGGACGAGGAAGGGGAATCCCACCGCCGGCGGCTCGTTGCGTCCCGTGAAGGAGAACCGTCCCGGGATGTAGATCGGTGGGTTGGCGTTTCGGTCGCCGAGCACGCCCTCGACCCAGACGCCGATCGTGTCGCCCGGAGCGAGGAGGAACTTGTCGGTCGGTTCTCGACGAAGCCACGTGAGCGGGATTGTTTCGCGGTCGTTCTTCGATTCGCCCAGAAGCTCGTCGGGGACGCGATGGACGGGAACGCCATCGGCGACGGGGTTGGTCAGCGCGGCACAGCCGGCGACCATCAATTGCATGGTTCCCAGCACGAGACCGACGGTCCAACGAAGCAAGTGCTGGCGAGCGCGACGACGGGTGTTGGTCGGCGTGGTGAGCGCGGACGGCGCGGTCGCGACAGGGTGATCGTGGTGGCGAGGACTCACGGGGCCCCTTCCTCGTTCTTCGGCTCGACGGAATTCCGAATCGACATCGAGGGCAACACTTTCGCGTTGTCCAGGAAGCCACTCGCGCTATCCGTTGGTGGCGTCGGTTTGGCAAGTTCGCTGATGGCCGGTGCCGACTCGGACCTGTTGGGGAGAACGAACGTCGCGCCGCTTGGTCCGGGTGTCGATTCCTCGAGGAGTTCGTCGACCCCTTCCAGCGGCAACACTTGCTCCTCCGGCAAGTCGTCCGGGGGCACGGGGTTGTCGGCCGATCCCGGCGCGGGCGGAACGCTGACGCGGTACTGATCGGCGACCCGTCCAAGTTCGGGCACCTGGGTGGGGATCACGACGAAGGAGCGATAGCCGCCGTCGTGCGCCGCTGCCATGCCGTGGTCAAAGCCGGCGAACCAGTCCTCCATCGCTTGGAGGCCCTGCGGCGTTTGGTAGCGATTTCGCCAGTACTTTCGTGGTGGCAACGGACGAGGAACGTCCGGAGATCCGTAGCGTACGAAATCGACGAAGCCTTCCTTGAACCCGTCGGCGTAGTCCACCGAGTAGGTGCAGTCAGGTGACGAGTCGCGAATCTCCGCCCAGACCTTCTTCGCCACCGCGCGATCGCGGCGTTTGGCGAAGTACTCATCGGACTTGCGCTTGTGTTCGTGACAAATATTGCGAAAAGCCGATTTGTAAAGGGCGCAGCCTGTCCCCTGGAGGCATACTCCAGCGATGATGCAAGCCGCCAACATTCGCGCCATGGAGCGCTCCCCAATCGACGTCCGCTCCGATTAGGGGCGGACATCCCCCGACGATTGGTCAATTCAAAGAAGTATGATTTCGAGGCGGCTCATAGAGCAATCGGCGGGATCGTACAAGATCAATTTCAAGCGAGCCTCGATCGGAGGCCGTCGAGGGCCCGACCGCGACCTCCGCGTGGCGTGCGGGGACATCGTCAGCCTGGCCAGTAGGCTCGGGCGATCGCGTACTTCACTTTGCGCATCTCGCCTTCGACGAACTCGCGCATCTCACGCACCGCTTGGCTGTAGCGATCGCAGCCGATCCGGCCGAGGTTGTAGCCAATGCGCAGGGCGACGATGTTGTCCTCGGCGATCTTCCGCTCGTAGGTCTCCCGCGCGAGGAATCCGCTGAGCGTCTCCTCGATCGCCATCACCGTCGCGGAACGGGGATGATGCGTGATGAGCCCGATCTCCCCGACCACGGCGGGGGGCTCGAGCACCGCGACGCGTCGGCCGCTCTCCATGATCGTCTGCAGTACTTCGACGCGCCCCTCCAGGAGGATGTGGAATCCGTCGGGCGCTCCTCCTTCGACGATCAGTGTCTCGCCGGGCTTGTAGCGTTGCCGCGTCAGCCACGACGTCATCTCCGCGATCTGGTCGCGTGAGAGATTCTCGAAGACGGGAACTTCGTGGAACTCGCTCATCGATCGAAACCTTCTTCCGACCCCATTGTTTGGCGCCTCGAGGGTCGGGGGGCGCGTGGGCATCCGCTCGTTTCGCTCGTCGGGTCGATGTTGCTCGAGACGCGAGTCGCGCCCGGAACGCTCATCCGCCCGAGACGGCCTGGTGAATCGTGATGACGTCGCCCGGTGCCACCGGCACGTCAAGACCGGTGAGCCACCGAACGTTTTGATCATTGTGCAGGCAGAGAATGTGCGGACGCAAGTCCCCCGACTCGTCGAAGAGATGGATTTGCAGAGTCGGGCGCCGCGTGACCAGCACCTCGAAGGCCTCCGCGAGCGTCTCCGCTTCGACGGGAACCTCCGACTCCTCGCCGATGGCGATGCTCAAGAGACTAGGCAGTTCAAAGGTGACCGTGGGCATGTTCGTCAGTCCGCGAACGCTTCGACGCAAAGAATACGGGGAAGAGTGCAGGGGAGTGTCCGCCAGGAGTCACCGCCATCGCCGCTGAGGTGAACCGAACCGGACGTGGTTCCGACATAGACGCCGCATGGATCCAGATGGTCGACCGCCAGAGCGCCACGCAGGACACCCGCGTAGCAATGCTCCGACGGCAACCCGTTGGCCAGCGGTTCCCAGGTATCGCCACGGTCGCGGCTTCGGTAAACCCGAAAGTGGCCGTCGGCCGGAAAGCGGTACTCGTCACTCTTGAGCGGAACCGCGAAGAGATGCCGCGTCGTCCGATCCAACGCGATGGGGAAGCCGAATCCGGAGGGAAGCCCCTCCTCGTTGCGTTCCCAGGTATCGCCCGCGTCGCGGGAACGGAACATGCCCAGGTGGTCTTGACGATAGAGCATGTTGCCGTCGTCGGGATCGATCGCGAGCCCGTGAACGCAGAAGCCGACCTCCTTGTGGACTTTGTCCTCGAGGATCACCGGGATTCCGACGTTCTTGGGTCGCCAGGACTCGCCGCCGTCATCGGACCGAAAGACGCCGACCGCGGAGATGCCACACCAGAGGCGTTCGGTGTTGTTGGGGTCTCTAACAATGCTGTGAGCGCATAGGCCGCCGAATCCTGGTTGCCACGCTTCGCGCGTCGGATGGTCGTTGAGGCCGCCGAGCGGTTTCCACGACTTGGCTTCGGCGTCGCCCAAAAAAAGACCGGCCTCGTCGACACCGACGAGTGTGCGCTCTTCCGTCGCATCGATGGTCCAAATCTCCTTGATCGCGCGGCCGGACTCCTTCGAGTAGGACGGACCTCCTTCGATCTGCTTCCAGTTCTTCAGGTCGTCACTCTGGTGAAGGGTCGCGCCATAGACGAAGCTCCCCGTCCCCGCGAGGAACGTTCCTCTCGGCGTGCGCGTGGCCGAAGTCACCTTCCAACCGGGAAAGAGGGGGCCTTCGATCGTCCAATCCTGCCGGGAGTGATCCGAAGTGAGCAGGAATGCGCCCTTGGCGGTCCCGACGAAGACTCGTGCGCTCATGCCGATCCCCATGAATGAATTGCCGCGGCTCTCGATGGGCGGCGTTCATTCTAAGAGAGCGTTCCGACGATGTCGATGATGGGAGTCAGGAGGAACCGAACGCGTCGCCGAAGCCTAGGCTCCGTCTCAAGAGTCGGCTCTGGCTTCGGCTGGCTACGTTGCCGCGGGGCTTTGTCGGTCTGCATCGACGAATCCAACGGATTCGCCTGTTTCGACCTCCTCGTCCCCCACCAACTCGCTGTGCCTCGGGCCGACGATCAACTCTTGAGACGAAGCCTAGTGTCCTGATTGTTTCATTCATTGACTAAGAGACTCTTGGGTGCCATGCCCACGCTCGCCGTGGGCAGTCGGGAAACGCCTGTGATTCGGCAATCCTCCCCACGATCTCAGGGCCGAGATTCCATGAACGAACTTGCCCATCCGGACACTAGCGGTCTGTTGATTTGAGCGGGCCAAGGGGAGAACGAACCATGTTGGCCAAGATCAAGGAGAAGAAACGGAGGCGAGTCTGTCGATTCGTCGAGTTTCCTTGACGCCGAGATTGGTCAAGAGGGGCCGTTCGTCACCGGCATCGAATAGATCAACGGGCTACTAGCGGTCGCCCAACCGGGCGAGCTCGCAGAGATTGGCCTCGGCGACCGGTTTGGGGCAACTCCACACCAGAAAGAACAGGGCTTCGCGGCACCAACGCCCCGTGGCGTGACCGGCGACGAACCCCGTTCCCTTCGCCGCCGAGAGCGAGGCGTGCGCGGCGTTGAGCGCCAGGGTGTTGGAACGAGCCCGTAGCGATTCGGCGTTGTTGGCCCTTCCTTGGGCGATGTCGAGAAGTTCCGACCGCAGGTCTTCGACGTCGGTGGCGAATGCTCGGGCCGCCGCCTCGAGTTCCGCACGATGGCTCGATTCGGCGCGAAGGAAGTTCGTCGCCGCCCGCGCCAGACCAATGGCGAGCGCCGAGGTGAAGAGTCCGCCGGTGCCTCCCTTCTTGCGATGGGTCATCACCTGCTCGATGGGCCCGGCGACGATCTGATCGGCAGTGACGTCAACGTCGTGGTAGTCGACGCGGCCGGTCTTGCTTGCGGAAAGGGCCACGAGTTTCTCGAAGGTCGCCGCTTCCACCCCAGGGGCGTTTCCTGGAATTGCCGCGAGGAACTGTTCGCCGTTGGGCAGGGTCGCCCCGGTGACGATGACATCAGCGTTTGATGCTCCGGTAACCCAGGGGGCGTAGCCGTTGATGCGGTAGCCTCCGGAAGTCGCTTCGGCGCGAAGGACCGGTTCGCGAACATGTTGCCGACTGGTCGTCAGGTGAGAGAAACCGACGGTCGCGAAGAGGCTTCCGTCGGCCAAACCGGGAAGGAGCTCACGCCGAAGGCTCTCATTCTCCGAGTTGGCGATCAGCCCGCAGGCGGTGGAACGCTGCGTCAGAACAAACGCCGTCGTCAGACACGCCGACGCCAGCCGAACGTAGCCATCCAGAATGGAAGCGTCATCCGATCCGACCCCGCCGTCCTCGCTGGACACGAACCAACGGTAGACACCATGCTCGCCCAAAAGCGCGAGCTGCTCGCTCGGCCAATGCCCCGAGAGATCGAGTTCGTTCGCTCGCCGGGCGAGTTGATCGCAAAGGTCATCGAGGGAGGTCGTGGTCGTCAAACGGGGGTACCTTCGAATGCGACGAGGGGCGGTCCGAACGCCTTCTCCAAACTTCCGGGAAGACTCGGCAAGTAGCTTCGGCACGATTCGCCCTATTATAGCGAGATGCTTGGTCGACTCGGAAAGTTCCAGCGAGGCGGGCACCGAGGCCAGCCCGATGTCGGGGGGATGATGATTCGGATGGATTCCGAGGAGAATCGGCGGGATTCCAATGGTGGCGTGGCGATGGCCGGTTCGAGGAGGCTCCTTTCCGATCGTCACCTTCCATTGCTGGTCACGGGAGTGGCCGGAGTTCCGGGGTTCAACGCGCTGCCCTATTTTCGCGACCGTCATCCCGGCCAGGTGGTGGGCATTCGCCGGGCGGCGAACTGGCGGTTGACGGGCACGGGTATCGAGGCGATCGACATTGAGGATCGCGCGGGACTGACCCAACTCTTCGAACGCTATCGTTTTCGCTCAGTTCTCCATTTTGCCGGGAGCTGTGCGCTGAAGGCCTGCGAACTCGACCCCGCGATGGCTCAACGCGTCAACGTCGACGGCACGCGGCATCTCCTCGAGCTTGCCCGGCGATTCGAGAGTCGAGTGGTACAGCTCTCGTGCGATTTGGTCTATTCGGGGACAGGGAAGGGGAGCCACGCCGAGGAGGATCCCCCCGACCCGGTGACCGTCTATGGAAAGACGATGGTCGCCGCGGAGGAATTGGCGCGAACGATCTGCCCGGGTTCGCTCGTGCTCCGCATTTCCCTTCCGATGGGGCCGAGCTTCAACGGGCACGCCGGAGCGATCGACTGGATCGCCTCTCGCTTTCGCAAGTCGCGTCCGGCGACCCTCTACTTCGACGAAGTCCGAACGCCGACGTACACCGATGACATGAACCTCGCCTTTGAGCGTCTTCTGGTTCGAGACGACGCGGGGCTCCTTCACTTCGGAGGCCCCCGGAAACTATCGCTCTACCAGATTGGTCAAATTGTAAACCGAGTGGGTAATTTTGAACCAAATCTTCTCAAGGGATGCCCACGGGCCGACGCGGGGCCGATCCCACCGCGCGCCGGCGACGTCACGCTCGACAGCTCCAAGATCGCTCGCCTTCTCGGTGGCAGCCCCTTTCGTCCGTGGCCCGCGTGCGAGTCGCTGGTTCCCCGCCAACGGGACTGGCATGCGGTCCGTGGAGAGCGGGAGAACAACGAGATCGAACGGCTGCTCTACCGAGCGGGCAGTGCTCTGCGGTCGTGAGATAGCGACTGGAGAAAGGGGCTCCACCTCTTCCTCAACCTGCTGATTTTCATCGAATCCTCATCCACGGTCTGACTCAAAAGATTCAAATGAAGGAAGTCTCGGCGCGCCGATTGCGTCCTCAGTTCTCTGCAAGTGTCAACTTGGGCCGAGGATGACGGTGTTATGGCGACGAGGTTGAGGAGACGGCGTGGATTCCAAACTCCGAACGAAGGCGAGCGCAGTCACGACGTTACAATGCGGTCGCGGCAATCAATCGACGGTCGTGACGAGATGACCCGTCCGGTTGATTCGCGAAAACCACATCTCTTTTTGATCGAATGACGCGATTGAGGAGAGGAGCGATGGGATCGACCGTGGTATCTCGAAACGATCGCGACCGAGTGACGCCGACGAATCACGGCCATCGCCACGCGGAACCTGCTCTGAGTAAGTTCCGCCTCCACCACGCAACATGCGACAACGGATCGGCGTCATCCGCTGATCCAGCAAGCTATTCTTCTAGGGCGATCCCCACGCCCGTAGTTCGACCGTTCACTGACTGGCCGGCCCTCGGGAGCCCTTCATGATCTACTTCAACAACGCGGCCACGACTTGGCCCAAACCTGAATCGGTCTACGACGTCGTCTCCAAGGTCATGCGATCGGTCGAGAGCCCGGGGAGATCGACCTCCCGGGAGAGTCGTCGAGGCGCCTTCGACGTCGAGATCGCCCGGCAACGCGTCGCCTCGTTCCTCGGGATTCCCGATGCGAGTCGACTCGTCCTGACGCCTGGTTGCACCTACTCACTCAATCTCGCCATCCAGGGGCTCCCCTGGAAACGGGGTGATGTGGCTCTTTTGACCGGACTCGAGCATCATGCGGTCTCTCGGCCGATCCGAAAGATGGCTGAGGAACGTGGGATTCGCTTCGTCGTCGTTCCCTACGCTCCCGGAAAGCCGGTCGACCTCGACTTCATTGAAGAGACACTCCGCCATCATCGCTGCCGCTTGGTCGCGTGCACCTGTGCGAGCAACGTCACTGGCGAGCTTCTCCCCTACGGCGCGGTGGCGCAGATCGCGAGAGAGCACGGCGTCACTTCGTTGATCGATGCTTCGCAAGTCGCGGGTGTCCTTCCCGTCGACGTGGCCAAACTCGGGGCGGACATGGTCGCGTTCGCGGGCCACAAGTCCCTCATGGGGCCGATGGGAGTGGGGGGGCTCTATGTCCGGCCGGAACTCCAGCTTCGCACCTTGGTCGAAGGGGGCACGGGCAAGGACTCGGGCAAGCACGCGATGTCGGGTCGCTATCCGGCCAACTTTGAGGTCGGCACCCTCAACTTCCCCTCCATCGCCGGGCTCGCCGAAGGAGTTAAGTGGATCCAGGAAACGGGAATCGACCGCATTCGCCAGCACGAGACCGGACTGACGGGACGATTGCTCGACGGACTCCGCGACATGCCGGGGGTCACGATTCACGGTCCCCAAGAGGCGGAGGCCCGAACCTCGGTGGTGTCAATCACCGTCGAGGGGCACGCCCCGCGCGAGCTCGCCGACTGGCTCGCCTCGGAGCACGATATTGCGACGCGGGCCGGCTATCACTGCGCCCCGCTCGCCCACGAGTCGATTGGGACGCTACCCGGCGAGGGAACTCTCCGGTTCAGCATTGGCTACTTCAACACCGCGGAGGAGGTCGATGATGTGATCGAGTGCCTCGCCGCGGCGACCGGTGTTTCGAGCGTCGTTTCGGAACCTGTCGTCGAGCTCGCGTGATTCGGCGGAGTTGATGATGCTCACCGGCGGTCTCTTGGCCATCCTTCTCGCGAGTCTCATCGGTCTCCTCTTGGGGATCATGGGCAGCGGCGGCGGCGTCCTGACGCTGCCTCTGCTCGTGCATGTCGCGGGGGTCACTCCTCACTCGGCCGTCGCGATGTCGTTGGTCGTCGTCGGCACCGCGGCCCTGGTCGGACTGATCAACGCCGTTTGCCAACGTCGCGTGCGCGGCGAGACCGTCCTGTGGGTCGCCGCCGCGGGAATGGTCGGCACCTACCTCGGCGCTCAACTGACCCAACTCGTCCCTCCGCGCATCATCATGATGGTCTTCGGCATCCTCATGCTCTGTGTCGGGCTTCGCATGATCGGCTCGCGCAAGGCAGTTCCCCAAGCCCAAACTATCTCTCCCTTGGCGTATTTGCTTATCGGGGGAGGCGTCGGACTGCTGACCGGCTTCCTCGGAGTGGGAGGAGGGTTTCTGCTCGTCCCGGCCTTGGTCCTGATTGGTGGACTACGAATGGAGCAAGCCGTCGGGACGTCGCTGGCGGTGATCTGCCTCAACTGCCTGGTTGGTGTCATCGCGCACTCGCGGATCGAAGCGATCGACTGGTCGCTGACTTGGCCGTTCGCAGTCGCCGCCGTGCTCGGTGTGTTGGGCGCCACGCTCATCAACAAGCGCTTCTCCGAACAACTGCTGCGCACCTTTTTCGGCTGGGCGGTCGTCGCGATGGGTCTCTTCGTTCTCGTCGCGTGAACTCTCCCCCATCGACAACTCGTACAATATTGGCCGTTGTCCCTTGCGACGCCCACGCGACGCGAACTGTTCGTTTGGTCGCACGGCGGAGCGTAAGGGAGTCGCGCTACGCGCCGTTGACCCGAGGTTCTCCCGATGAGCGAACAGCAAAAGAAGGCGGTCGTCCTGCTCAGTGGCGGATTGGATTCGGCAACGGCGCTCGCGATTGCCCAAGAACAAGGCTTTCGTCCCTTCGCGCTCAGCTTTCGCTACGGTCAACGCCACGCGATCGAGATCGCCTCGGCCCAGCGGGTCGCCAGGAACGCGGGAGTTGAGGAGCACCGAGTCGTGGACATCGACTTGGGGGCGTTTGGCGGTTCCTCGCTGACGGACGACTTAGCCGTTCCAAAGGGGCGCAGCGACGAGGAGATGTCGGGCGGCATCCCGCTGACGTACGTCCCCGCGCGGAACACGATCTTTCTCTCCTACGCGCTAGCGTGGTCCGAGGTACTGGGGACCGGCGACATCTTCATCGGCGTCAACGCGGTCGACTACAGCGGCTATCCCGACTGTCGACCCGAGTACGTCGAGGCGTTCGAGCGGATGGCCAATCTCGCGACCAAGGCTGCCGTCGAGGGCACCTGTCCGGTCACGATCCACACGCCGCTGGTCAGGTTGACCAAAGCGGAGATCATCCGCCGCGGTCACTCGTTGGGGGTCGACTACGGAGCGACGCTCAGTTGCTACGATCCGGGAAGCGACCACATGCCGTGCGGCGCTTGCGACTCCTGCCAACTGCGCGCCAAGGGTTTCGCGGAAGCGGGACTCAAGGATCCCGCCCTCGTCTAGCGTGTCGTTGAAACAATCGCCGCTTGTTCGCGTGGCTACTTCGATCGTTTGGCGAGGGGGCGACTGATGAGCAGCTTCCGTTTCGAGTTGGGAGCGACGAGTTTGCCCGCGAGGACATCATCCTCGGTGAAGCGAGCGAGTAGGATCTCGCCATCGGTGGCGCGATTGCGGTCATAGGAGATGTAAATCGTCCCATCTTCCGCCTGAAAACCATCGGGATAGCTGATCCCTTTTCGCTCGTCGAGCACGAGTCCACCCTTCCACGATTTGCCGTCGTCGTCGGACAACCACGCGCTGAGCTTGACGCGGCCCTGGTGCGAGTCGATCTTGTCGCCGTGCTTGATGAGTAGCAGACGTCCCGACCGCAGCCGTCGGATGTGAAAGCGGGCGTTGGGATGCTTGATCCTCGACGCGACGGGCGTCGTCCACGATTGACCTCCATCGGTCGAGGTGCTTTCCATGATCCCCTTTCGAGTTCGGGCGAGCATCCAGAGCGATCCATCGTTTCGCTCAACGACCATGTGCTCGTGCCAGTCGGGGTTGGGAAAGGTCGCCTTGCCCCGGCGCTGCCAGGTATCGCCCTTGTCACCGGAGACGAAGACATTCGCTCCACGGTGCGGATCGAGTTTCGAGAAGCAACCTTTGAAGGGGCCGAAGCCGCCGCGCTGGTCGAGCGAGATCGGCAACATCCACTCGCCCGAGGACAAGATGGTTGGCTTGTTGAGGGTCACGCCATGCCAAAGACGCCGTGGTCGGGACCATGTCGGCGTGTCGCTGTCGGGATTGGAGCAGACGGTGGCCCAGACGCCCGCGCGGCCATCAAACATGTCCATCGACTGATCGAAGAAGAGCCACAGCCGACCTTCGGGGTCGGTCCAGAGGTTCCCCACGAGAATGCTTCGTGGACGCGGCAGTTTCTTCGAGTGGGAGTCGAGCACGAGTCGGGGTTTTGACCAGGTCTCGCCGTTGTCGTCGCTCGTGGCGAGGACAAAGTACGCGGCCGGGCTATCGCCGCCGGCGACCCAACAGGCCCAGAGTCGGCCGCCGGGCGTTCGCGCGATCCCGATCGTCATGCCGTAGTCGAGCTGGTCGTAGTCGTACTTCGGCAGCGGGGAGGTGTTGGGCTCTGGCGGGATGAGGGCGAGGTCGGCGATCTTCTCCATCACCTCGATCTCGAAGTCACGGATCTCTTTCGGGGGCATCGTCGTGAAACGGTTTGTCTCGGAGTCGTCCGCTATCAGTGGGAAGGTTCCCAACATCGTGATCAATAGCGCCAGCGCCGATCTCGCCACGTTCTTCATCGTCAAAATAACCTCCGTGCTCGCTGTTGGTCAGTCGGGGACGCGTGGCCTGAATGCTTACTTCAGTCGCTTGGCACCTTCGGGAACAGGAGTTTCGTCAGGGGAGACCAGTCCGCCGTCGGGTAGCTCCTTGAGCTCGACGTCCTTGATCTCGATCGTCATCACCGGGCCGCGGTGGACTTGAAAGGCGATCACCCCCTCGAGTTCGCGTTCGGCCTCCTGGTGATCGATGATCTCGGCGGATGTCTTCCCGTTGATCTTGTGAATGAGTCGATTCCCATTCGCGATGATCGTGTACTCGTTCCACTCGCTCGGATCGACCTCTTGCACGGGGCCCGTCGAACCAGCGAGCCAGCGCTTGCCGTCCTTGGCGATGACGACCTTTTGGCCGTGTTGGGCGACGATGCCCCGGCCTCGCTCGTCGTAGAGCATGCCGAGGTAGTTCGGGTTGGGGTGCATGTCCATCTGGTAGCCCTTGACGACATCGTCCCCGACGTCGGTCAACGGCGTCGCGCGGTACTGAATCCCGGAGTTGTTCTTCCCCGTGAGTTTGGCTTTCAGCCGCAACTCGAAGTTTTTCGGACGCGATCCCTCATAGATGAGGAACTTGTTGTAGGGAAGCGGTTGAACGTCCTTGGTCTCGCCGACGATGACACCGTCATCGACGCGCCAGATCTTCGGATCCCCCTTCCAACCCTCCAGCGACTTGCCGTTGAAGATCGGCGTGAAGTCGTCGGCGAGAGCGACTCCCGTTCCAAGGAGCCCAACAACCAGGGAAGCGACAAACCATCTCATGGTGTCCTCAATCTTTCGTGTGGAAGAGCGCGGCACTCGCGAAACGTGATCGGTTCTCGATCAGTTCGGCACCGATGGTAACGCTTTGGGAGGCCATCTTCCACGAGTAGTCGCGAATTGCGCGCCCGTGCCGACTTGGCGAGCCGGGTGTTCGCTCTGGACGTTGAAGACGCCGAGGGACTCGCTGTCCGTTGATTGAAGCGGGCCAAGGCGAGAATGAGCGATGTTGACCAAGATCAAGGAGAAGAAACGCAGGCGAATCCGTAGATTCGTCGAGTTTCGTCGACGCGGAGATTGTTCAAAAGGGCCGTTCACAGCCCGCGGCGAATAGATCAACGGGCTGCTAGTGCATCATCCATTCTTAATTTTTGGGTAGAGTCGGGCCAGTTTGGTGCGTGCTTCGTCGATTTGTAGTTGCCAGTCGACGCCGCGCTGCTTCTGGTTGGTCTGATCGGACCAAGCCCCGATTTCGTCTCGTAATTCGTCGAGTTCGCCGACGCGTCGACCGGTCAGACACTGTCGTGTCATCGCGCTCAGTTCGCATTCGGCGACGTTTAGCCAGCTCCCATGCTTCGGAGTGTAGACGAACGTGATTCGCTTGACATAGGCACGTGCCACGGCAGGCTCAAACAACTCGTAGAACGCTCCCTTGGTGTGGGTGTTTAGGTTGTCGAGAACCAGCGTCACTTGCTGGCAATCGGCGTAGCGAGTGTCGAGCAGTTGCGCGACCTCTTGCGCCCAATCAACCTTGGTGCGTTGCGACCTGGCCGTCGCTTGGCGAAAACCTGAAAGCGGCTCGCTGAACATGAAGATGCTCGCCGTTCCGTTTCGTTCATACTCGTAATCGACTCGCTTGGGATGGTCCTTGGCAGCTTCAATCGGCTGCCTTGTTTCTTTGATCAGCTGGACCGGTTGCTCGTCCATGCAAATGACCGGATGGTCTGCATCGTAGGGTCTTTCATAGGTTTCGAGGACTTCCTCCATGCAAGCGACGAACTCAGCGTCGTTCTCGGGGGGGATCACCCAATAGTCGATCATACGCTTGGTCATGCGATTTTTTTTAGCGTCTTGCGAACGGTCTCGGGACAAATGGATTCCACTACCTCTAGTTTAACCAATTGATCGGCAAGCAGTTGCAGCGTCCACTTGCCGTATCCCTTGGGCGGCTCTCCCAGACGCATGGCGATTAGTCTTGCTTCGGCCTGCCCGTCGAGCTTCGGCGGAGTCGGTGGCTTCTCGCGTCTCATTCCATCCAATGCCAACGCAAAACTCTCGGTGACTAGGCGTTTGCGTAGATTCTCAACGGTCTGGACACGACAACCAAAAGCCTCGGCAATTCTCTCATCCGTCCACGCCGGACCGTTGGCGTCTGTCTTCAAGAGCATTTGTGCCCGTCGAACCTTCTGGGAGGAGCCTTTGAGCTTCTTGATGACCGCGTGACAAGTTGCGCGTTCCTCTTCCGTGAGGCGAACGATGTACTTCTTGTTCATTGGGAAACCTCCGTGCTTTCCAGGAAGCAGCAAGTTTCCTCGAACAGAAGCAATCAACCAACCCGAAATCCTAGGATAGATGAACCACTAGGCTCCGTCTCAAGACTCGGCTCTGGCTTCGACTCGCTGCATCGGCACGGGACTTTGTCGGACTGCATTGAGGAATCCAGCCGATTCGCCTGCTTCGCCCTCCTCGACCCGCACCGATTGGCTGTGTCTCGGGCCGACGACCTACTTTTGAGATGAAGCCTAGAAGTCGTCGGGGGGGAAGGGGGTCGACTCACTGGTGCCGATGACGGTGTCGTCGGAGTTGACGCCCGAGGCGATTAGATCGGTATCGTTGACGAAGAGATCCTCGTCACAGCCGTAGGTTCGGCTCGGCAACCAGCGAACGCAGCCGTTAGCGAAGAGGACGTTCTGGCCGGCGTCTTCGTGATTGGGACTGTTGACGAAGAGCGGATCGCCGGTTCGCGGCGGCCGATCGCTAAGGACGGGACGGGCACTCTGACGCAGCGGTGCCCCGGCGTGATGGCCGCGATTCATGTGGCCGAGCGAGTAGCCGTAGGACCCTCCCATCTGTCGCCGCAGATGATCGACGTAGGCGAGCCGATCGGTCGCTTCGAGAAACTCGTTGAACGTCGGAACGTGAACGACGCCGTTGTTGGCCGAGGGGCACAGGAGGACGGCATCGCTCGAAAGTAGGTGACGCTCCTTGAGTTGGACCGCGAAACATCCCGCGTTGTTGAACGGGCCGCCGGTCGCGATGAAGGGAAGCCGTTCGGATTCCTGGTCGGCGTAGACACCAAAGGCGGTGCCGAGTTGACGCAGCTTGTTGGCGCAAAAAAGTCGCGCGTGTTCCCGGCGAAGTTCCCCGATCGCGGGGAGGGCGAGGGTCGAGAGACAAGCGAGGACGCTGGCGGCGATCAGGACGTCGAGGAAACGGGGACCGGAACTGGCGTCGGATGCCTCCGTCATTGTGCCCAGTCGGTGATCGCCGATCCGTTCGAGCGTACGCTCTCCCAGGCCGGAGGGGACGTCGACGCCGAGATCATCCTCGGAAAGGGGAGCGATGAGGGCACGAACTTCCTCGAGACGCTCGCGAAGGGCGGGGTCGCGCTCGAGTTGTTCTTCGATCGCTTGCTCTTCGTCGGGTTCGAGGCTGTTGAGTAGGTAGCCGATTAGATCAAGGTCGTCGGACTCACGTGTCACGATCCAGTCCCATGTTGGTCCATTCCGTGCCGAGTCGCGAGATCGCGGTATGAAGTCGCGATTTCACGGTCCCAACCGGAATGCCGAGAATGTCCGAGACTTCCTTGTACTTCAAGCCTTGATAGTAAGCCAGCACGACCACCTGCCGCAGGTGCGAGGAGAGTCGGTCGACCGCTTTCCTGACCAAGTGGCGCCGTTCGCGACGCAACGCTCGAGCTTCCGGCTCCGGCGCTTCGTCGGGCAACCCCTGGAGCATCGAATTCTCCGCGTCACGACCCTGTCGCTCGAATTCCTGATCCAGACTTGGGCGCCGGTGGCGTTTGTTGCGACGAATCAAGTCGATGGCTTGGTGCGTCGCGATGGTGTAGAGCCATGGGCGAAAGGGCCGTCCCGGTTCATAAAGATGCCGCTTCAGATGGACCTGCAAGAAGGTATTCTGAAAGACATCCTCGGCGAGATTCGGCTCTCCCAACATCCGGTGCAGATAGCGAAACAGCTCGCTCTCGTAGCGTTGAATGAGCTCCGTTAAACAGGACTCGTCGCCACCGACATAGGACTCCATGAGCCCTTCATCGGTCGCGGCTTGTCGCGGAGTTGTCCCGTCATCTGCTTTTACGCATCTGATCGACTTGCTGTTCACCATGATGATCGTCCGGCTCGTGAGGTTTTGCCGCGTGCCCCATTATCACGCAATGTCATTCGGCTTCAAAGGTCAAAGATTGGAAAGGAGCGTCCCGTGGCGCGTCAGCAAGCGGACCGCGACGATCTTTTTCGCGAGGCTCGGGGCCTTTCCCAACGTGTCGAATTCCGGATCCCAGCCCCCCCAACCAACCAAGGCAGTCTCCCTGCCGACCCGGTTTGTCTCGCCGGAATCACCGGTCGAGGTGGGGTTTCGATCTACCTCGGCCAGGACTATATGCTGGGATTCAACGCTCGGGGAGAGCTGCGCCGGGTTCATCGCCATGGGCTCTCCTACCGCGCCGAGAAAGGGAGACAGCTTACCGAGTTACGCCGAGAGAGAATTGATGACCGTCCCGTCAATATCTCTCGTGGACTCTTGGCTTCCGAGATGGAGTCGTTACGGATCGAATTCGGCCGTGTCGTCGATCGCGTACGCCAAACGCTCGCCGCGAACAAGGTCGCGATCAGCCGAGCCGCTCCCGAGGGAAGGGAAGCCGAGGTTGTTTCCAACCTCTTGGCAGTACTGAAGCTTGTCGCCGAACCCCCGGTGATCGCCGATGGCATGTGAGTCGACAGTTGGGAGAATCAATTTCCCAGCGTAACCCGGGCTCGGTCGGCGTTCTCAATGACGTAGCAGCTCCGGGAACGCTCGATCAAGCGATTGACCTCTCGTTCGTTGCTCACGTGAACCATGCCGAGCGATTCGACCAGATCCTCGTCGAGCGAGGACATCAAGTAGAGCCGCGCCGAGGTGAGAGCGGTGGCGGTTTGGACGGTCGAAAGAGAATCGGCGCTGACCTGGCCGAGGTCTTGTTGGCGGACACGGCCAATGGCGTCCATGGGGTTCTCGTTGTCGAGCAACCATGCCCCCGTTTGCCCGATGGGCTGATCGAGATCGGTGATCAAGAGGACGATCGCATCCCGCGAGGCGACATGACTTGCCGTCTCCAGCGCGGTGCTGGCCGCCAGCCAGTCGGCGCCGGGCGTCGAGGTGGTCGCGATGACAAGGTCGGACGTCGCCTCGGGCGGATCGATCATCCAATGGTCGAAGGTCGCTTGGTCGGCACACTTCTGGACCTCATGATACTCGCCAAACCAAACGTGGGAGATTTTCCCCGAGGAGTCGGTGTCGACCTGGAGGGCGTAGAGCAGACCCGCGAGCCAAGCGACTTCCTCCGATTCCTGCCGTTTGCGAAGGCGCATCTCCGATCGCCTCATCTGTGCGGCGAGCATCCGCGCTCGGGCGATCGTCTCGGCGTTGGAAAGTCTCGGAAAGAGTTGCGACGATGTCCCCATCGTGCCCGTGAGTGGATCGAAACCGGTTCGTGAGATGACGAGCATGAAGTCGGCTTCGGCGACGGTTCGGTTGAGATAGATCCGTCGGCCTTCCTCGGTGCTGGCCACGTACGCGTGGGCGTCATCATCTGTCGGGTCGTGTTCGATGAAGCTCAGTTCGGCAAAAGCGCCACGTAGCTCCTCGACGAGGCGCGTGGACGTCGCCTTCTCCGGGGGTTCGTGGACGATGGCGATTTTCGGCCGCTCGATCCCCGCGGCGACCAACGAGTCGATGATCGGGCCGACCAGCTCGCGGGGCTGGGGCAGGTCACTCGCGACGATCAACGCGACGTGATCGCTCGGTGTCACGGCTCGGTTGACCGGCGGAAGGCTGATTGGTTCCTCGAGCGCCTTACGGACCTTCTCCGAGAGGTCGCCGTTGGTTTGCGATGGACCTTGAAAGTGGCCGAAGAGTTTCTCTTCCGGCACGCTGATGCGAAGCGGCTGCTCTCCCTGCCGCAAATCGATGATCATAGAGTTTCCGCTAGTTCCTGGATGATTTGGAGAACGCGTCTCTCGCGCCCCATCCTATCTATGCTTGGTAAGCACGAGTCCCGATGACAAGTTGCGGTCGGGAGAGGGCCCGATCGTGAGGTCACGGATGTGGAAAACTCGCTGACAGCGTCAGCGAATGAAAAGATTGCAAACGCTGTTACCGTGTGCCTGGATTACCTAGTCGGGCTTTCTTTTCTATGGTGCCTGTGCTCTGAGTTCCGCGGGACTTGAGTCGAAGTTTCGTGAAAGGTTTCCTCTGTTGCCCATTTCTCCTAGTGCTCGTGGTCGACTTCTTGTGTTGACGGCGGCGATCCTCTGGTCGACCAGTGGGTCATTCGTGAAGAACATCGACGTGCCCGATGTCGCGATGGCCGCGATCCGCGCTCTGGTCGCGGGTAGCTTCATGGCCGCGTGGGTGGCGATGGCGCGGGTCCGGCTGACGTGGAGTTGGCTGATGCTGCCGATGATGCTGTGTTATATGATCATGAATTACCTCTTTATTGGGGCCGTTCAGCGAACGACGGCCGCGAACGTGATTTTTCTGCAATACACCGCCCCCCTTTGGATGTTTCTAGGGAGCGTTCTGCTTCTCGGAGAACGCGCCGATCGTCGCAGTCTCTGGTGTCTCACGGCGGGCATGATCGGGATTCTGGTGATTCTGATCGGGCATGCGTCGGAGCTGGCGTCGCATGGTGTTGGTTTGATGATGGGGCTGACCAGTGGCTTCTTCTACGGTTCGGTCGCGCTTTTCCTTCGCGGATTGAGCTCTCACGACACCGCTTGGCTGGTGGCGATGAACAACCTCGCGGCGGGGATGGTGTTGGTGGTGGTCTTTTGGGTCGTGGGCGGCGACTTTGCCGGTTGGGGGATAGGGGGGGCTGAGTTCGGGTTTCTATGTCTCTTCGGAATCGCGCAACTCGGTATCCCGTACCTCGTCTTCGGGATGGGGCTACGAACCATTTCGCCTCAAGAAGCGGGACTGATCACCCTCATCGAGCCGGTCCTGAACACCTGGCTGACGTACGTGACGGCCGGCGAGGCACCCAGTCGATCGACGATTGTCGGCGGAGCGATCTTGCTGTTGTCGATTTCGCTGCGATATCTTCCGTTCAAGCGAATCGCATCTCCCCTGTGGTTTGGGAAAGAGAGGGAGAGAACGATCGCCGACTCGGATCAGTAACGAGCTGGTCGCGGTTTTGGGGTTTTGGCATCGCGGATTGGCGAAAGTGGAGAAGGTCCACCCGTTGCGGAGAAACAGTGCGCAGGGTCAACCAGGCTCACGGGACCGACCAAACAAACAGGTCGAGAGCGTGGGAAAGACTACCGGCTATGCTGAGGATGAGGGAAGCTGTCCCACCGATTGACGGGAGTTCGTTCGCTTCGCGAACTCCCTTTAGAGACTCGGGTCGATGATTGCCGAATCGATCAAATCGAAGGTGTGGGACAACGACAACGGAAGGGCTCACCAGAAAGAGCTAGCGATCCTTGCGGTGCCGAATTTGGCTACGCATCCGCCGCTTCTTGCGACCGATTTTGCGACGACCATTTCCTCGACGACGACTACCCATGCGCTTGGCTCTCCCGCGCGATTGAGATTCAACGTGAACAGGTCCGAAGATGGGGGACACCCCAGCGGATTATGCTACGACGGAGGCTCGCGCTCGGCCAGGGCCAAATGGCGTTTTGGACGCAGGAGGCGAGAGGACCCGTGAAAACTCGATCGAAAAGATGCGCGTGCCCCGATGTGACATTGGGGTGTCAGCGATGGGCAGCTTGGTGGAGGTCGTTCGCGCAATTTCGAAGCGACGGCGAGTTCTTCCTAACCTCGGGGATGTGAAAGGTTAATGGAGGGGACGTGATCTCCGTCCGCCACGGCGTCTGGAGCGTTTCGACAGTTTATACACGATTGGAGAAGGCCCTTTTGGGTTCACCGGATTTGAAGCGACTATTCATAATGACTTCACATTCAGGGACTTCGAGAGACTGCGCCGGGTCGGCTCCGAGGCTCTCACGTCGAGTTTGGGTTTTCTGTTTTGACAACGCTCCCGGTGGCACTAGGATTGGACCCACCTAGCAAATGACCCAGCGCCTCAATGCTCGCATGGCCGAGCCAATTTGTGTTGCTTAACGATCGAAAATTTGGTTCGTTTCCTTCGAAGGACCGCCTAGGAAGGAACGGGGGGGTTCCGTGACCGCTGTTTCGTCTGTAGACCTGACGAACGTCGAGCTGGAGATCAAGGAGGCGATCGGCTCGCAGCGCTTCGATTTGTGGTTTTCCGGGAATACCAACCTGGTGATCGACCGGGACGCTTTGGAGATAGGCGTTCCGAATCGTTTCTTTCGCGAGTGGCTCGAGAGCCACTTTCAGGACGAGATTCGTGAGGCCGCGCGCCGCGTTGTCGGTTCGCCGCTGCCGATTCGGTTCCGTATTGATCCGACCCTCTTTCAGCGCAGTCGCAAAGAGCAGCCGGTCGCCCCCAAGGCGAAACGACCGGCCAAGGCCCTTCCGGCCAAGCGACCGGGACGACCCTCCCGCTACGCGCTGTCTCGGTTCGTTGTCGGTACGCCCAACCGGGTCGCCCACGCGGCGAGTTCGGCGCTCATTGAGAATCCGCGAGAGAGCTATAGTCCACTCCTGATCCATGGCGGGATCGGATTGGGAAAGACGCATTTGCTCCGAGCCGTCGAGGAAGCTCTACGGGGGCAACATGCGAACCTTAAGGTACTCGCCCTTTCGTGCGAGGAGTTTACCAATCAGTTCGTCGAGGCGATGCGCTCCAACAAGCTCGCCGTCTTCCGACGGAAGGTGCGCCAGCTCGATGTGCTCATCGTCGACGATGTGCAGTTCCTGGTGGGCAAGCGAGGAATCCAAGAGGAGTTCCTCCACACGCTCAACTCCTTGGAGGCACGGGGTGGCAAGGTCGTCCTCGGTTGCGACGTCCATCCCCGGCGATTGGGAAAGATCGCCGAGGAGTTGCGGTCTCGGTTTGTCGCCGGGATGGTGGCGCGGCTCGACCCGCCCAACCAGGAGATGCGGCGCCAGATCCTAAGGGAGAAGGCGGCGCAGCGCCTCATGGACTTGCGAGAGGATGTCATTGGTTTCCTCGCGGAGAACATTCGCTCGAATGTCTGCGAACTCGAGGGAGCCCTGAACTATCTCGAGCACTACTGCGAGACGATGGAAGCATCGCTCGATCTCGAAACCGCGCGTGGTGCCCTGGTCGAGATTCTTCGGCACCAAGTTCCGGTCCTTCGGGTCGGGGACATTCGCGGCAAGGCCTGCGATATGTTCTCGTTGAATCCCAAGTTGATTTCCCAGCGGTCGCGAAGCCGGGCGGTCTCCCATCCGCGGATGCTGCTCTTGTACCTCGCACGAAAGTACACGCAAGCGACCTACAGCGAGATCGGCAAGGCGATCGGCGGCCTGAATCATTCGAGTGTCATCGCGGCGGAACGCAAAGTCACCAAGATGATCGCTCAGGATGAGGAGATCGTGCTGGGGGAACGGACGTGGAAAGTTCGTGACGCCATCGAAACGTTCGAGCGGGAGCTCGGGCGAGCCTAATCGAACCGGCCCTCTACGTCGCCACGGGCGGCGAGGGCGGCCGGCTCACTTCAGTCATTGATGAGACTCAGGGACGAGGAGCCGAAAGGCACTCCATGGGGACGAGGGACCGTCCCCACCCATCTTTTCCTTCCGCATGACGCTTCGCGCAACACGTTATTTTCGCGGATCAAATCCCCGAACCGTCGACGAAGTTAATCCCGCAGTACTTGGGACCCTCGCCCTCGGCTTCGCGGAGATGGCGCCAACGGCCCGCGCGCGGGTCTTCGCCCGGTGCGACCGGCGTCGTGCATGGCGCGCAGCCGATGCTCGGATAGTTCTCCGCGTGGAGCGGGTGGATCGGAACGTCGTGCTCGGCCAAATAGGACTCGAGGCGTTCGGTCGTCCAATCGAGGATCGGATACATCACGTAGCCGTCGAATCGCGGGTCGACCGAGATCGGTTGGACGTTCTTTCGCTTGCCCCCTTCGCCTTGACGCAAGCCGAGCATCACCAAGCGATGCCCCTTTTGCTTGACGTGGTCGATGAAAGGGACCTCCTTTCGCAGGCGGCAGCATTCGGGCTGGCCGTCGACGAATAGGTAAAGTTTGCGGCCGTAGAGTCGCTCTTGGTCTTCCGGCGTCTTCTTCGGATAGAGGGTCATCACGTTCAGGTGGTAGCGGCGCATGAACTCGTCGCGGACCTGAAGCGTTTCGTGAAAGTGAAAGCCGGTATCGACAAAGAGGATCTCGTTCTCGAGGTTGAGCCGATGGAAGAGATGCATCATCGCCGAGGCGGTCTTCTGCATGCTCGAGAGCAGCACGGCCTGGAGGCCGAACTGGTCGATCGCCCAGCGAATCCGGTCTTCGGACGAGAGCGAAAGTAGTTCTTCGTTGGCTTGCTCGAGATCAATCGATTCTTCGGTCGTGCTCACGCTACCATCTTTCCGCTGATCCCAAAGTGACCCTCGCTTGCTCCCTTCTCGAGGGAGCGACGTTGCCATCCCTGGGGCACGTCCATCGTCATCGTCAGTGACGGTCGGAGACGAGTGCCCCCGCTCGCGAGGCGTGTGATCATCTAGACATCATAGGGCGTTGTCCTCGGCAGGGGAATGTCGATCGAGCTTCCTCCCCGGCGGAGCGAGCCACGTCCGCTCGGAGGAGGTTCGTCAGTGGGCGACGCGGTCGCGCTCGGCCGAGACCGGCGACCTCGCTCGGAAAAGTCGTGTTGAAGGCCCCGTTTGGCCGATGACAAAGGTGAGTCGTTCTTTGGGGTTAAAAGTGATTTCGTCGGTCGGGGCGAAAGCGTGGTTTCTCGGGGTTTTGGCGCTTTCGGCTTTAGGAGCGACGCTCTCACGGACGATGTCATCAAGGAACGCCGACAACCGCATCGGTCTTGAACCGAGGGTGTTGGACCCACTGGAGATCCTGACCCGGAGATCGAAGGAAGAGGAAATGAAGAAGTTGATCCGGAACACGATCCTTGGGCTGGTACTGGCGACTCCTCTCGTGTCGACGGTGGGATGCCAAACATACCAAGTCGGCCAAGTTCTCCCATCTCCGTTCATGCTTTGGGACGACGTGCAGTACTTCCCCAAGGGCCCGAGCTTTCCGCTGTTGAACGAGCTCAACGCCCAGCGTGCCGCCGAGAACGAGCGTCTCAATCAGAAGTGATGAAGGCGAGTCCTTCCGCGATGGTCTCTGTGGACCACTTCTCCCTGAGTGGTTTGCGTCGATCCGTTCGCCATCTTTCGACCGGAACATGCCTTCATGTTCCGAAACTCGGCTTGCCCTCTTGCGAATGCCATTGTCCTATACTTGGCTACATGGTCGCTTCGGTTGAGGGGCTCCACTCGTGAAACGGTTTCAGTTCCGCCTAGCTCGCGTCCAACGACTCCGGGAGCGGACGCTCCAAGAGCGTCAGGTGGAATTGGCCGAAGTGATTGAGCATCAACAGAAGATCGAAGCCGAGATCAGCCGTCTCGATTCCGACCGGACCGGCGAGAAAGACTCGCTGCGGGACTACCTTGGTCAGGGGACCATCTCCATTGATCATGTGATTCAGTCACACCTCTACGACGGTTCCCTCCGCAACGCGAAACGGCAACTCGAAAGCCACCTCGAGCAGGTCCGACGTCTCGTCGACTTCCGACGCGCCCGCGTGCTCGACGCCGAGAAGGACGTCAAAGTGCTCGAGAAACTTGGCGAGAAGGCCCGGCAGCGATATGACGCCGACGTCAGTCGCGAGGATCAACAGCTCCTCGACGAGCTCGCCCTTCAGTCCGAGCAACGCCGACACTACTCGGAGGGGTAGGGGCGACTTCTCACCACCGGCCCACGTGTCGATCGCGACAGACGGCTTCTACTCGCATCCGAATACCACTTGGCATCGCGTATTCCGCGGTGCGCCGTCGAATCATCATCAAATCTTCAACGGTTTGCTAGAGCCTCGAGGGACGGGTCATGATGCGTTGGATTGGGAACATTTCGACCTTCATTCTGTTGCAACTCGCGTTTCTCGTGATTTTTCTGTTAGCCATCGGCAGACTCCCGAAACACGAGCTAGGGTTACTGTGGCAAGCGATTAGGACTGGGAAATCTTCGCAGGCTGCTCCGGTTGACTCCGTTGATGCTGAAAGTGAGCCGAAGGAGGAGGAGCCCGATGCACCACCCGATTTCGAGTCGGAGCTTCAAGAGCTAACGCTGGCCCGTCGGCAGCGGCAGCGACAGGAGCAAGAGCTACAAACGCTCGCCAAGACGCTCGACATCAGACAGTCCGAACTCGATCAGAAGATTCAACTGCTCGGGAAACTGAGGAAGGATCTCGAGGCGAACGTCGAGACGAAGAAAGAGGAGCTTGTCGAGAAGGGGCAGACGGAGTTGATCGCTCGTTTGGAGGTGATGCGACCCAACCAAGTGAGGGACTTCCTTGTCGACTTGCAGGATCCTCAGCAGCCCATTGAGTACATCAAGCTTCTCGATCCCGCGATCGCCGCGAAGGCGTTTCGGGAGTTCAAGACCGAGGATGACATCGGGAAACTCAATCGCTGGCTCACTGAAATCGGAGAAGGACAGCCGGAGGTCTCCGAACTTAATAACCTCCAAGACAAAGCAAGGGCGACGCCGTAAGGCTGACGCTCACGGGATACGCGGGACCAGTCGAATTCACTCACCCCTTGGGCGCGGTGGTACGTTGACCGGATGAAACAGCTTCCTCTTCTAACCGCGATTCCCTTCCTGAAGAAGTCGCTCGAGACGATCGATGCTCCTCAGGCGGGGGACAACGCGCTCGGCGAGGCTTTCCTCGCGGCGTTCCGGGCCGCGGCCGAGGCGGGGATGCCCCAGCATGCGGCCCTCGCGACCACGATGTCCCAATCGCTGATGACGGTCCCTTCCGAAGTCCAGGAAATCGAGGGCCTCCTCGAAATGCTCGGCGTTGATCCCTCGAAGGCCGAAAGCATGCTGGGCGACTTGGCGCTTCTTGATGCCCAGCCCGAAACCCTCTCCGCGTCCCTGAAAGTCTCTCCCGACGAGTTACTGGCTTCGCTTTCCCTGCTGAGCGACGACGTGGAGTTTCCGGAAGCGGTCGACGAGTTTGACGATCCTCTGCCATCGCTCGAGGAAGATCTTCCCACCGTGAAGGAAGATTCCGTGAGCGGCCAGGAGCCGACGGAATCGAGTCCGAAGCCGTCAGCGTCGTCGGATCTCGCGCGGCTGGTTCATGAACAAACGGTGAAGAACGATCCCGAGACGATCGGAGAGAGGGCCCTCGAGAGCGACCAACCGAGCGCTGTCGTGGAGAGGTCTCCCACGCAAGAGCCGATCGGAACGGCCAGCGCGATCGCGGCCCATCCGGATATGGAGCTTCTTAGGCGGGTCGCTCCCAAGCAAGTGGTCGACAAGGTCTTGGCCTCGGTTCGTCGCGACTCGGCGCGTCCATTGACGCGCCCCACGAAGTTCGAGGAACCGGTCGTCGATCTTCCCGAAGATGTCGCGGGCAAGTTGCTCGCACGCAGCGATCAAGTCGCTCCGTTGATCCCGGAAGTGGCGGCCAACGTCGAGCAGGCTTCACCGGCGACCAAGCCGACCACCGACCTGTCGAGCACTGTGGTCCTCGCGTCAGCGGAGGATTTGGTGGACGAGGGATCAGAAGGACTCGCTCTCAAGGCCGAGGCGCGACCGTCCGTGGTCGAGATCCCGCAACCGCTCGCGCCGGGATCGGCTCCGGGCGTCGACCTCGGGGGGGCGATTCGGCCGATCGCGGTTCCGCTCAAGGACATCGAACGACTCCTCGCCAAGCAGACGCCGCCAGTCGCGTTGGAGGAACTGATCCGGTCGGAAACGGCAGCCCAAGCCGAAGGATCGACAGTCGAGGACCGAAACGCGTCGGCGCTCGCCAAGACCGACCGCGCCGAGTTCGTTCAACGAATCAGCGAGGCGCTTCAGCGAGCCAACTTGCAGTCGCCCAAGAAGATCGAGGTCGATCTGCATCCTCCGGCTCTAGGAAAACTGCGGCTGCAAGTGATCAATGAGGGTGGCCAGTTGCACGCTCGGATCGAAACGCACTCGGCCGCCATCCGTACGCTGTTGACCGAACACCTGGCGACGTTGGATCGCCACATGACCGATCAAGGGTTGACGCTCCAGAAAGTGAACGTGGAGCACGTCCCCCCGCCGCCGGAGAGCGCGGCCGACGAGCACCCGCTTCACGACGGTCGGGAAAATCACGATCAACCCCCACAGCAGGGGGAGCAGGGAAAGAGAGACCACGAGGAGGTCGCGGAAGAAGCGATCGAAGAGTCGTCCCCGAACCGATCCCGCGCGGTCAGTATCGGCGACTTGCTTTCGCTCGCGACCGGCATGGATCGAACGATCTAGTGCCATCCCAGACCCAAGCGACCGGGTGCCACTGGCTGCTTGCCGGCCAGTGAGAAAGGGTAGGGAGACTGCAAAGCGATCTCCCGCGTTCGACGGAACACGAGTCATCGGCGTCAACGCCGACAGGGTGAGAAGACAATCGACGGTTCGCAAAACGGAAGAGAGTCGTCATGAACGTGAACGATATTTTGAACACGCCCTCCGCCTCCACTTCCTCGACGGAAGTAAGCCGGGGGAACGATTTCGGTTCGCTCAAGACCGAGGATTTCATGCAGATCCTCATCGCGGAACTGTCCAATCAAGATCCGCTCGAGCCGATGGACAATGAGCAAATCCTCAATCAGGTGCAAGCGATCAACGAGGTCAACGCCACGCAATCGCTGGTCGAGACGCTCGGGAACTTGAGCCTTTCCCAGGGACTTGGGTCCGCGAGCAACCTGATCGGCAAGGAAATCACCGCGGAGGTCGGAGGCGTCGAGGTCTCCGGCATCGTCGATCGCGCTGAAGTTGAGGACGGCGAAGTCTTCGTCAGTTTCGGCGACCAGCGCGTGCCACTCTCGTCCGTCACCGGCGTCAGTGATCCGGTCGCGGAATCGGACGATGCGGAAGCGGGGGACGACTTGGAAACGGATCTTTTGGTCTGAACACACTCAAGCGAGCGGGCGGTGAAGCAACCGGTCGCGACAACACCTTGATCGGTATCTTCAGGAGTTTCACACCATGGGCATCGGACCGGCACTAAGCACAGCCATCTCCGGCTTGAGTGTCAACGAATCGGCCATCGACGTTATCGGCAACAACCTCGCGAACACGACGACGACCGCGTACAAGCGGTTCCGCGTACAGTTCGTCAACAACTTCCTGAGCACATCCAACTTCGGGTCCTCCCCGGTTAACGGCCTCGGAAGCAACCCGACCCAGTTTGGGCAAGGGGCCCGTCTGGGAGGGGTCAACGTCGACACCCAACCGGGCGCTCCGACGCAAACGGGGCTTCCCAGCGATCTCTACATTCAGGGCATCGGCTACTTCGTCGTCTCCGGCAACGACCAAGAACAGCTCTTCACCCGAGATGGCGGTTTCGCGGTCAACGCCAACTCGGAACTGGTGACGAGCGAAGGACTCAAGGTCCAAGGCTTCGGCATCGACGAAGAGTTCGAGATCCAGCAGACGGTCCTGACCGACATCGAGATTCCGCTCGGTTCGCTGCAAGTCGCCGAAGCGACGACCGAAGCGTTCATGGACGGAACGCTCAATCCCGATGGCGATCTTTCGACCAACGGCACCCGGCTGCAAAGTGTGGCCCTCAGCGCCGCGACCGCGGCGACACAACTCGATTCGATCACGCTCGCCGGCGGCGGACCATCGCTGATTGACGACGGACTCGGTGGTGGAAACTTCAGTGGTCCGGTCGAGCTGACCTACACGCCGCGACGAGGGGCAAGCTTTCTCGAACCGGCGACGATCACACTCAACCCGACCGACTCCCTGAGCACGCTGACCGACTTCCTCGCCGATTCGCTCGGCATCGACACCTCGCTCGATTCGACCGCGCTCTACGACAGCACGACGACGGTGTCGGCGGGCGGTCCGGTCCCGGACGACTTCCGCGACCCGGGCGTCTATTTCGAAGGCGACACCATTCCTCCTTCGGGAGATGTCGTGCCGGCGGGAACGATCCAAGTGATCGGCAACCTGGGTACCGTCAACGACTTCACGATCTCGGCGACCGACTTCGAAGTGCGGCCGGTCAGCGACCCAACCGTGACCGGACGACTCGATTTGAGCTTCCCAACTACCGTCGCCCAAGCGACCGGCGAGAGTTCCCAGACGACGTTCGCCGTCTTCGACTCGCTCGGCAATCCGGTCGAAGTGACCGCGGCGGTTTACTTGCAGAGCTTGGGGACCGAGTTCAGCGAGTTCCGCATCGTCTTCTCGTCGCCCGATCAAAGCCTCGACCCCAACAACCTCCCCGCGGGGGTCGCGTCGCCGTTCGATCGGGGGCTTGGTTCGGCGGTGCTCCGTTTCGACTCGCGCGGTCAACTCGACAGTGTCACGGGCACCGACCTGACGGTCTACCGACAGTTGACGGGGGCGGCCAATCCCCTCCAATTCAACGTCAATGTCGATCAGATCGCCGCGTTGGCGGTGGATCAGAGTCGGCTCGCGGTGGTGAGCCAAGACGGATCGCCGACGGGCGTGCTCATCGACTTCGGCATCCAGGCCGACGGCACGATCGTCGGGGCGTTTGACAATGGCGTCAGTCGCCCGCTTGGCCAAGTCGCCCTAGCTCGCTTCGCCAATCCGGCCGGCCTGGTGCAGATCGAGGGCAATCTCCTGCGATCGGGCCCCAACAGTGGGCTGCCCTTTATCACGACGCCGGGGGAGAGCGTCGGGTCGATCCTCAGCGGCTTCCTGGAACTGTCGAATGTGGAAATTTCCGAGAGCTTTGTCGATCTGATCACCGCGTCCACCGGTTTCGCCGCCAACGGTCGGGTCATCGCAACGTCGCAGGACTTGATCGACACGCTCTTACAGTTGCCGCGCTAACGCGTGCTCTTGGAGCGAACCTCCATCCCTTCCCTTGGTGCTCCGCGGACGGACTTGGTCCTTCGCGGGGCACTTTGCTTTTCATCCGTTAGTCGCCTGACAGACGCTCGCCGGTCACGATGCGAACGATCTCCTCTTGGGTACCGCGGGATAGCTCGGGCCAACGACTGACGACATACGCCAACCCCGCATCGATCGGCTTGCCGGCCCCGTTCCTCTCCCCGATTCCATCTTCTCCCGAGGCGACTTCCGCCGTCGCGGCTGTCTCGCCCTCGACGTGAATGATCTCCCAAGCGACCTCCGCGAATTTTTCCTCGCCAACCAGATACGCGCGGACGACCGGTTCGGGCGAGGCCAACGAGACGATGAACTGCGGCACGCGGCGATAGTTGTTCCGGGCCATGTCGACTCGGCTCGGAATCGCCTCGGTGGAGGGATGCGAGTGATAAATCCCCAGGAGCTGTTCGCCTTTCTCGCGGATCTGTTTCATCGGGGCAAACAAGCCGTGGGCCGCGAGATAGCGTCGGTCGTCCTCCGCTTCGTTGACGAGCGGATAGATCGAGCACACTAGTCGCCTGGTCCCGCCCAGGAGGCCGCAACATTCCCGAGGAACCTCTCGCTTGGCATGCTCGATCATCGATCGAACGATCCAGCGTGGCACGCGCAGGGGGGAGTCGTCGACATGGCTATTGGTGTTGCTGTTCACGAGTGCCATTTTATGCGGCGACCGGCGGCCGAGCAGGTGGGTGGACGATCAATCTCCACGGCGACGATCGAGTACCCCCCTCTTGAACGAGTCCGCGAACACTCGGAGAATGACCGGAACACTTCACGTGGAGCATGCTTTGCCCCTTCATCGAAGATCGGTCGAACGCCACGTCGCGACCTCAGGAGAACTCGTCCTTGACCATCGAGCTTCCCGAAACGATTCGGCGGCGTTGCCGTGCCGGAACCCTTGCCGGACCCACGGCGGGGTTGGCACCCGGCTATGCCCAGGCGAATCTCGTCATCGTCGGAAAGGAGGACGCGTACGACTTCCTCCTCTTTTGTCAACGAAACCCCAAGCCGTGTCCGCTCCTGGAGGTGACCGAACCGGGCGATCCGCGAGTCGATCGCCTCGCGTTCGGGGCCGACTTGCGAACCGACTTGCCGCGCTACCGCGTCTATGAACGCGGCGAACTGATGACCGAGCTGATGGAGATTCGGACGCAATGGACGGAGGACTCGGTCGCGTTCCTGCTCGGGTGCTCCTTTACCTTCGAGTCGGCGCTGCTTGAGGCGGGCGTCGGGGTAAGGCACTTGGAAGAGACCGGTGCGGATGGTTGTTCGAAGAACGTTCCCATGTATCGGACGACGCGACCCTGCCGACCGGCCGGTCGATTCGCGGGGCCGCTCGTCGTCTCCATGCGACCGATTCCAGCCAGCTTGGTGGCGAGGGCGGTGGAGGTGACGAGCCGTTTTCCCGCAGTGCACGGAAGTCCCGTTCACGTCGGCGATCCGTCCACACTCGGCATCGCTTCGCTCGAACGACCCGACTGGGGGGACGCAGTGACGATCAAGGATGGTGAAGTGCCGGTCTTCTGGGCATGCGGAGTCACGCCCCAAGCGGTCGTTCTCGAGTCGCGGCTCGAGCGATGTATCACGCACGCACCTGGTCATATGTTTGTCACCGACGTACGCGACAACGACCTGGCGTATTGCTAGGGGCTTGGGCGGCGTGCTCGGTTCATGACGTCAGAGCGATGCTCGTCCATAGTCATTGCGGTGTCATTGGGAATGACGGGAGCATTCCGCACCGTCGCGGCGAGCGTGAGTCTTTCTTAGCATGCCCACGGCGAGCGTGAGTCTTTCTTAGCATGCCCACGGCGAGCGTGAGCATGACACCCAGAAGACCGTTGGCGCCCAAGGGTCGCTTGGCAGTCAACTCACCAATCAGGACGGGAAACTAGCTCTTCTTGTCTGGTCGTCCCAGCGAGGGCTGAGTGCTGCGTCCGGGCGGACGGGCGCCCGCTCCCTTCTGTTTGGTTGCCGAGTCACCGAGTTCCGCCCGCATCTGGTCGCCCAGCGTCTTGAGACGAGCGACGACGTCGGGGTACTTGTTGGCGACGTCTTCCCGTTCGCCGATGTCGGCATCGAGATCGTACAGTTCGACGCCCGTCTTCTTCTGCACGTAGGGCGATGGAGTTCCATCCTTGCCTGGTTCTCCCTTGAGAGAGCGGTAGGGATGCGGGAAGTGGAGCTTCCATTTGCCCTGGCGGATCCCTTGAAGCTGCTTGCCGTAGTAGAAGTAGTAGGCCTCCTGCGGCGACTTGGCGTTGGGCTCGCCCGCCATCAGCGGCCAGATGTTCTTGCCGTCGATCGTGTGATCGGGGAGCTTCGCCCCGGTCAGGTACGCGATCGTCGGGAGAAGATCGATCGTCATCGCCGGTTCGCGGCAGACCGAGTCAGCGGGGATCTTGCCGGTCCAGCGCATGAGGCAGGGAACTCGGGCGCCGCCGTCAAAACTCGTCCCTTTCCCTTCGCGAAGGGGCAGGGCGGAGCCCGCGTGATTGCCGTAGGAGAGCCAGGGGCCGTTATCGGAAATGAAGACGATTAGCGTCTTTTTCGAAAGACCGTTTTTGTCGATGGTGTCCATGACCTGCCCGACGGACCAATCGATTTCCTGGATGACATCGCCGTAGAGGCCTTGCTCGGACGAGCCCTTGAACTTGTCCGAGACGAAGAGAGGCACGTGGGGCATGCTGTGAGCCAGGTAGAGAAAGAAGGGGCGATGTTCATTCTTCTCGATGAACGCGACCGCCCGCTCGGTGTACCGAGTCGTCAACTGACTTTGGTCGGGGTTCAGCTCGAGGACCTTGTCCTTCTCGATGAGGGGAAGGTCGGGAAACTTCTTGTTCGTCGGATGGCTCGGCCACATGTCGTTCGAGTAGGGAAGACCGAAGTAGTCATCGAAGCCGTGCTCGGTCGGGAGAAAGTCGAGCCGGTCTCCCAGGTGCCACTTGCCGTACGCCGCCGTCGCGTAGTCCTTCTGTTTGAGCAGTTCCGCGATCGTTGTCTCCTCAGCGTTGATGCCGGTTGCCGATCCTGGACCCAGGGCGCCGAGGATGCCGACGCGGTTGGAGTAGCACCCGGTCAGGAGGGCCGCGCGCGACGCGGAGCAGACCGCTTGGGAGACGTAGAAGTCGGTGAACCGCATCCCCTGGTTGGCGAGCCGATCGAGGTTGGGGGTCTTGAAGCCCTTGGCCCCGAAGGTGCCGACGTCGGCATAGCCCAGGTCGTCGGTGAAGATGATGACGATGTTGGGCGACGCGCTCGAGGTGGCCGCTCGGGCGGTCGTGGCGACGGCACCAAGGAGCACGAAGGCGACGAATCCGAGATGGGGGGGCAACGCGCGGCGGCATCGACGAGGGGTGTCGCCGACCGGGGAAAAGGAGCAAGGACGACCGAACTCTCGCATTAGGCTACTCCGAGGGCAGAACGTGGCATGCCGTATCCATGAGGTTGGCCCCAGTATCGGTGGCGATGGTGCGAGAGTCAACGGCTACTGGCACTCGGGCTCTTTTGGCAGTTTCGATGACAATTTCGGATGCGTTTGTTGAACCGATGGGTGCCGGCGCTCGACCTGGAAGGTGTATCGCGTCAGAAGCGATGAAGCGACCTGGAAAAAGGAAACCGGGGCACTTTGGCGATGGAACGATCCCCCGAACAGATCGTCGACGAACTGCTCGTCTTGCGCTGGCAAGAGGGTAACGCGGCGGCGGTCGAAGCGATGGTCGAGCGCTGGCAGCCACGACTTTGGCGACATGCCTGTCGTCTGCTCGGTCGACGCGACGTCGCTTCGGACATCACCCAGGAGGCGTGGATCGCCATTGTCAAAGGAATCGGTCGGCTGCGCGATCCCGCGTGCTTTCGCCGTTGGGCCTTTCTCATCGTGACACGCAAGTGCGCCGATTGGATTCGAGTTCAACAGCGACAGCGCGACGTCCTCCGGCAGGTCCCGGTCCCCCCCGAAGAGGCCGACGACGCCAGCGCCGACGGGGACGAGATCGAACGATTGCGGTGGGCGATGAAACGACTCCCCGAGGAGCGGCGCGTTTTGCTGGCGATGTTCTATCGCGAGCAGATGTCGCTTCACGAGATCGCCGACATCCTGGAGATCCCGGTCGGGACGGTGAAGTCGCGCCTCTACCACGCTCGCGAGGAATTACGAGAAGTCATCGAAAGGAGCCAATGATGAGTCATCTTGATGACAAGATTCGCCAAGCTTTGGCCATGGATGATACCGATTTGTTGCAGCGGATGGATGAACAGTCGCTGCAGGAGAAGATCGTCGACTCGTTTCGCGGCCGATCGCGCTGGTTGGTCGTGTTGACGTTCGTGGGGACCTTCGTCTTCACGGTGTTGATGTTCCTATGTGCCGCCGCCTTCTTTCAGGCGGAATCGGTCCGGGCGCTCGTGGGCTGGAGCGTCGGCTTTCTCTTTTGTTCGCTCACGGTCAGTCTCTTCAAGATTTTCTACTGGATGGAGCTTCACAAAAACACCGTGACCCGCGAGCTCAAGCGACTGGAACTGCAAGTCGCCCGACTCGCCCAACGCCTGGAAGAGGCTTCCTCGTGAGCTGATGGGTTAAGTCCCTGCCCAAGGGATTCTCAGGTGCCGCTGCCCACGCTTGCCGTGGGCAGATGGGAAACACTTGCCGTGGGCAGATGGGAAACGCTTGCCGTGGCGAGGTGTTACTGGCTCTCAAGCGGCCGGCGGCACCCGTGGAACAGGTCCCGATGCTACACGCCGATGATGATGTCCGGGACGGAGACGCGAGAGTCCGAACCATCACCGAGGACTTGAGCGATGTGCCGCGTGAGGAGCCGACGATCGTGTTTGCCGGTGCCCGACTTCGGCAAGTCGGTCAAGAGGAAGATCAACACCGGAACCTTGTACGCCGCCAGCCGTTCGCCGACAAAGTCACGAAGTTCGTCCTCGGTCGGGGGATCGAGCGGATCATGCGGAGCGACGTACGCGACTGGACACTGTCCTTCCGAAGGATGGGGAGCCCCGACAACCACGCTGTCGTAGACCTTCGGATGGGCGTTGAGGACTTGCTCGACCTCGATGGGAGCGATGTTGGATCCGCGCCGGACGATGATCAACTTCTTCCTCCCCACGAACCAGAGGTATCCCTCCTCATCCTCCCGTGCCAAATCGCCCATGTGGAGCCAGCCGTGGCTGAAGAGTTCGTCGGTCGCATCCGGGTTTCGCCAGTAGCCGACGCACATCGCGGGATGGCGAAGGACGATCTCTCCCACGGAGCCCGGAGCGATGTCCTGGTCGTGATCGTCCACCAAGCGGACCTCCGCACCGGGCAGCGGCAGTCCCAGCGAACCGATCTTCTGCGGGCCGTTGACCGGATTGCAGACGCATGGCACGGGAAGCTCGGTCATCGCGATGCCCTGCGTGGGGAGAAAGCCAAAATGCTCCTCGAAATGACGAAGGGTCTCGATCGAATGGGTATCGCCCCCCGCCATGCAGACGCGAAGATAGGGCAGTCGGACGGCGTGTTCCGTCGCGTAGCGGACGAAATCGGTCAAGTCGGCCGCCGCCATGCGTGTCCGAGTGACTCGATGGCGCCTCATTAGTTCGACGGTCTCCTGAGGAGGCGAACGCATCGCGAGAACGGACGTCGCTCCGACCGAGAGTTCGGTCGTCAGTTGCGTCAAGAGCCCGGCCGCGTGGCAGCAGGGGGATCGAACGAGACTGACATCGTCCGGTTTGACGTCCTCGAGCTGGACCGTCGCCTCAATGACGGCGGAGAGACTGCCTCGAGAGTGCAACACTCCTTTTGGGCTTCCGGTCGATCCCGAAGTGTAGAGGATGATCGCCGGTTCCGAGGCCTCGAAGGCCGTCCTTTCAAAGGGGCGCGCGGCGAGGAGTTCCAGGAACGACGGGTAGCTCGTATCTCCGGTGACGTAGTATCCCTTCGGCGCGATACCGGGAAGACGCGGGGGCAGACGGTCCACCAAGTCCTCGTGGGCGACCACCAGGGACGCTTGGCTGTGCTCCAAGGCAAAGCGGACCCCGGGCAACTGATAGCGGTAGTTGAGCGGGACCGCGATCGCGCCGAGTTTGAGACACGCGAGATAGGTGAAGAGCAGCTCGGGGCAGTTTGGCGTGAAGATGGCGATGCGGTCGCCAGGCCGAATCCCGAGGTTCACCAAGCCCCCGGCCAGGCGGCGGCTAATATCGTCCAGCGAGCTGAAGGACCAGCTTCGGTCCCGATAGATCAGGGCGGGTTTCTCGGGAAATTGTCCCAGAGCGTCATCAAGTAGGCGGTCGATCTTCATCGTGAAGGCCTTCGTTCAAGAAGCCTCTTTCCACCTACTAGTACGTTTACCGTTCCTTCATCCGACGGTCTTTTCTTTCGGGGTACGGGGATTGAATTGCCCCTTGTGGCCGAACCAACAGCCGTGGGCTCCCATCGCCGCGTCGCGGCTTGGGAGAATCCATGATGCCGGGCTGGCTCTCTCGGGATGCTCACGCGCGAAGTCACCTCTCCTGAAATGTCCGCGCGTGCGTGATTCCTTTGGACGTCCGCGTGTGCTTGATCCGCGCGGGCTTGGATTTTGACTCCCACCCCTGGCGGAGATCGGAGACGCTATGCCGCACGGCTCTCCGTGGGACGGATGAGGTCGGCGGTGGGACTCAATCGCAAGGTCGCGTCATCGCCGGAGAAATGAACGAAGAGTTCCCCCGACTCCTCGACACTGGTGATCGTCCCTGAAAGCCACTGACCATCCAGATGGACCTCGACGTCTTGGCCGGCCTGGAACTCGTAGGTCGCGAATTCCGGGTCGGAATAGTCGGCCATCACCAGCGAGAGGTCGTCGGTCGTCAGTTCCAGCGACCGCGCCAAATCGACGAGCAGGTTGTTTTGGGTCGGCGTGAGACTCCCCGTCGTCATCGCGATATGGACGATGTCCTCGAGCATGGCTCGGCGCGCGATCGGGTCGCTCTCCTTGAGGACCTGGGCGCTCTCCCGACAAATTCGGGAGAGATAGTCGGCGCCTTCCTTGTCGTAGTGGGGACCGATCTCCTCCAGGGCACGACTTCCGAATGTGTCGAGGACCACTCGGCGTTCCGGTTGGCTCATGTTCCCTCGGCAATGGGCGAGCCAGAGGACCGCTCCGAGGGTGAAAGACTCACGCGCGGCCTCGACGTCGGGCACGGAGTCGCTCTCGGTGCTCTCCGGTTCCGAGGCGGTCTCCGTCTCCTGGCCGGATTCCGCCAAACACGGTTCCGGGGAGCTGTCGTTCTCGGCGTCTTCGGATCGACGCTTGTTCGTGGCGCTCACTGTTTCCAAGGAGTCGACATCCGCGGTCGAGAGGGGCTCCGGGTGACTCTCCTCGGGGACACTGGGTGACTTGGGGAGGACATCGTCGGTGGTGGACGTTTGCTCGAGTCGATCGAGGCGACGCTGGACCGACGCCACGTCCAGGTCGGCCGAGGAGGTCGCGACCTGGGGAGCGACGTGGTGCGATTCGAGAGAGGTCGCCGTCGGCTCGTCGTTGGTACGTTCCGAATTGGGCGTCGCCCATCCAAAGAGGGAGCCGAAGAGGGGGCTTTCGTGAAACCGCTTCAGGGCAGCGAGTCGCAGAAGCATGAAGGTATGCGGATCGTTTCGCAGGACCGACTCCTCCTCGGAGTCGACGCCCCGAAAGAGTCCATCCATCTCCGCCGGGAGCAGTCCCTCGTCCAAACCGGTCGCCGATTTCAGCAGAGCGCGGGCGGCGGCCTCCAGGTCTTGGCAGCAGATCAGGCCGAGACGGTCGGCGGTGAGCTCTTGAAACTTCCACAGGCCACGGGCCAGGAGGTAGTGACGCTCGGGCGCGTCGGTCGAGGGAGCGCCCTGGCTCGGGTCGTCGATCATCGGGGTCACGTCATAGACCACGGAAGCGAGTCGTCGCCCCAAATGGAACAGGGCTTCCTTCGCGCGCAGCCTGTTGAAGACGTGGCCCGAGGCGATCAGCTTGACCGGTTCCTCGGGACTCCGTTTGGGGGCGATCACGCGCCAATCGTGGCCGGACGCGACCTCGATGGACACGTCGACCGGCAACCGCAGGCATCGCTTCAGTGCGAGCGTCAGCCGATAAATGGCGGGGCTCAGGTCGGGCGTCGCTCGCAGGCCGTGATGCGGCAGCGGTGTCTTCAAGACCGACGCGACTTGCTCGGGGCAGGTCCACGTATCCACGAGACTCGTCGCCTGGGCATCCTCGGCGACCGCGTGGGCGAGCTTGTCTTCACCGGGAAACCGGACGGACGTCCAGTCGACGTCGGCGTGAACGGGGACGATGAGTGTCGCTGCATTCGCCATGACTGCCTCCTTGCAGGATGTTCGTCGCTCTTGACGAGGTGATGTCAGTTGGCTCTTGGCCATGTTTCCGCGGCGGTCGTCGCCTCGACCGTCGACCAGCGCGGTCGCGCCACGTGGATCAAGTAGCCAAGCATCGCGTCGATCGCGTGTTGCGTGAAATCAATGCGCACCGTCCCGTCGACCACGCTCGCGGGAAAGGCGCCGTTGAGCTTCCTCGCGTAGCCCGGCTGAAAGTGCCGGCAGCGGGACGGCGTGTACTGCTGTCCGACGAGAAACGTCAGCGCCGCTTCGAGCGACGACTGGTAGCGCAGGAGCCGTTGGTCGTCGCCTTGTTCACGCGCGACCCGGCATGCCGCCACGAGGGCCTCGGCGCAGCTAGCGGTCGTGATGTCCGGCGCCGACCAGACGACATGTCCATGCACGTCCTGCGCGAAACCACCGAGCCAATCGGGACTGTCCGGCGGAGCTTGTTTGAACTGACGGTCGATGAGCCAGTCGGCCATCGTGTAGACGAATGTCGCGAATGACTCGTCGTTGGAGAGCATGTAGGCTTCCGCATAGGCGCGACATTGCCACGCCGCGAGGGCCTTGGAGGGACGTTCCCGCCAGTACTGCTCCATCACCGGAAGGGCCCGACCCATCGCGTCGAGCTTCCACTCCTCGGGAGCGTGGCGGTAGCTGCGCATCAACGCGTGGAGGGCTTCTCCGGGAAAGAAGTCGCGCCCAGCGAAGTACTCGCTGCCGTCATCTTCGTGAAGAGAAGGGCGGATGTCGATGGAGCCATCCTCGCGAAGCCGTCCGCGCAGAAACACATCGAGTCCGCGCGACGCCTCCAGCAGTTCTCCGTCGAGATCCGGAAGTTCTGACAGTCCCCACAAGAGCAGGGCGGCATAGCCGGCGGGGTTGGCCTCCGCGGGCCGCAACGTCGGGAGGCGGACCTCGGGATGCTTCGGGTCGGTCTTCGTGGTCGTGGTGACCAGATGCGCCAGCGAGGCTTGAGCGACCCTTAGCAACTCATCGTCGTCAAGGGCGACGGCGGCGTGCGTCAGGGCCGCGAGGGTACCAGCCGAACGTAGCGGATCGTTTCCTCCAAGGGGGCGATTTAGCGCGGGGATCCAGCCGTAGACGAACTCGCCCTCGGGCGTGCGCATCGAAACGATCCAGCGCGCCCCGCGTTGAGCGGCAAGGAAGACCGAATGGCGAAAGACACGATGGGGATCGCGGATCTTGCGCTCGAGTTCAACCCGTCGGCGCTCTTTGGGAGGAGACGCTTCGCGCGCCCTGGTGGCGAGCAGGAGAAGAAGCGCCGAACCCACGAGCAAGCCGGTCTTCCGTGACCAGCGTTGGTTCATTCATGCCCCTCGGTGTTGTCGCGGAAGTGTTGGGTCAACGCCTCGTGAAAGCTTCGGCAAGTGGAGAGCCACTCGTCGGCGAGTGGGGCAAATTCGAAGTCCATCAAGTCGGCAAGCAGGATCAAGTCGCGATCGCCCGCGGCCATGCGGAACTCGGAAAGCGGCTCGGTCATCTTGGGGCCAAGGGCGGCGAGGGACTCGATCTTCTCTCGCCAAGCCCCGTCGTCTTGGTTCACGGGCAAGATTTGCAGCACGCCATTGACGCCGGCCATCAACTGCTCCCATTGCGGCATCAATTGGGACGCGGTGGCGAGACCTTGGCGGGTGTCGCCGTTGCGGATGGCTTTGGCCACGTCGCGATGAACCTGAGCGAGATTCTCGAGCAGTTGGGACATCGCGGAAAGCGTTCGCGAGCACATCGAGAGCGTGTCATCGGTACGCAACTCGAGCGTACCATGGATGTCTTGGAAGGTGTCCGACCAGACCGATGTCCCGTCTCCCCAATTCAACGGTTGACCATTTAGGGACATGTGAGTGATGACGCGTCGTTCGTTGCAAACCTGGTCGCGAACGTTCGCGAACGCATTCTCGAGCGTCGCGTCCGGCGGCAAGTGGAGGGCCACCTCGGCCCCATCGACAATCACCCTACCCATGGTGCAATCTCGAATCAGGAGAAGAACGTCGCATCGGCGAAAGGGGCTTGAGCCGCAACCTCAGGTCCTGGTACCTGTTACAGCTATCGGGTATAGGCTTCGGCACTGAACCGGTCAAGCCAACTCCCCCGACGTCCGAGCTAGGAACGTCGCCGCTGGTCCATGTCTATCCGACGAACCGCAAGCCGTGACAAGATCGGAAACGAGTTGCCGGAAGGTGACCCCGAGAAAGGGTACTGCGCAAGTCGTGACTGCGATTCCGGTTTGGCAAAACAGGCAACGAGCGATGGACACGCAGGCCGTTATAGTGTACATATGATCATGTCTTCGTGGTGTTCCCAAATGCCGTCTTGCTCCGGTGACGGAATCCCAGCGCCCGTTGCCGGGGCGGCGACTTCTCAAGGAGACTCTCCGTGATTCGCCCGATTACCGGTGTGGAGGTGCGCCTTCAGGAGCAAGTGGCGCACATGCTGGATGGCGCGGGGATCGAACGGCCTCCCGTCGACGCCTCGCTCGTGGCCAAAGGGCTGGGGATGGACATCTGCCTGGATCGGCGACAACGAACTCGTGGCCGACTGGTGGAGGTGAAAGGCAAGCCGACGGTCTTCGTGCGACCTGAACCGCGTGCCGAGCGGACCCAGTGGACCGTCGCCCACGAGATCGGCGAGTGGATGATCCCAAAGTGCTTTGACGACGAGCTGGATGAAACGTGGCTTTGGGACGAGCGCGAGGAGCTAGCCAACCGCTTCGCGACGCTGCTTTTGGTCCCGACGGGTTGGTGGAACTTCGACACGCGGATGGTCGGATGTGACTTGCTGGAGCTCAAGCGAATGTACGAGACCGCCAGCTACGAACTGCTCGCCGGACGCTTGCTCGATCTCGATCCGCCGACGGTCATTTCGATTTTCGATCATGGGACCCTCCGGCGTCGACTCAGCAACTTGGAGTCGGCGTCGACCGCGTCTTTTCCGCTCGAACGAGAACTCCAACGGCAGGTGCATGACTCGGGAGTTCCGGCTGCCCGTGAAGGGGAGGGGATCCGCGTGCAAGCTTGGCCGATTCACGAGCCGGGTTGGAAACGGGAGATTCTGAGAACCGTGCTTGAAGAGGCGTGGTGAGCTTGGTCGATGTTCGGCGACGGGAGGGAGAGGCGACCTAGAAACTGACGCTGTCGAAGAAGGCGCTGCGAACGCGAATCATGTCCTTGTGCGTGCCGATCACCAAGAGAACGTGGTGCTCCAGGATGATGAAGTCGCTCGGCGGGAGGACCTTGACTTCGTCGCGCGCGGGGTCTTTCACGGCGAGGATGGAAATACCGAAGGTCCAGCGCAGCTTCGCGGTGAAGGACTCGAGATTCTGTCCAACGAAGGAGGGGCCGACTGGTAGCTCAAAGACGCCGTAGTTCGGGTCGAAGTTGAGCGTGTCGAGGAGGTTGGGAAAGACCGCCTGGTCGGCGACTTCCATGCCGTACTCTTGGTCGGGAAAGACGACGCGTTCGACGCCGATCTTGTGGAGGATCTTCGCGTGGTCCTCGGTGATTCCCTTGGCGATGACGCGCTTGGCACCGTGTTCGATTGAATGCAGCGCGGTGAGGATGCTGCTTTCGATGTTGTTGCCAGTGGCGATGAAGACCGAATCGACGGCGGGCGTTAGGAGTTGTTCGAGTGTTTCGGCGGAGGTGGCGTCGCCCTCGACGGGAGCATAGATGAGGTCACGATGGCTTTCGACCTTCCGGGAGTCGAAATCGACACCGATGACGCGGCAGCCGTGCCAGGTGAGGCGCTTGGCGAGCGAACTCCCGAAGGAGCCCAGTCCGAGAACTACGTACTGTTGTTTTCCGGCGGCCATGGCTCTCTCCCCGTCGCTCGCGGCGACCTAAATTCGGTCAATAAGAGATCTTATGCGGTGTGCCGTCGTTCGGCTCTCGCGTCATTTCAACCGGTTGGGGGCCTCGAGAACAAGGTCCTTCGCTCATTTTCGGTCAACCGATGAGGACTTGTCCACGCGGATACTCGAATGGTTCCGGCCGACGTCCGCGGGTGAGGGCGAGAACGATCGAAAAAGGGCCCAAACGCCCAATGAACATGAGGATTACGATCAAGACTTTGCCGGGATCGGTCAAACTTGGCGTGAAATTGGCCGTCAATCCGACCGTTCCGAGCGCGGAGACCGACTCGAAGAGGGCCTTGAGAAAGAGCCCGTGGGTCTCGCCGAAGGGTTGGTGTTCTTCCTCGAGCACAAGAAGAATCGAGAGTCCGATGGCGACGATCATGACGTAGAGGATGACCGCCGAGGTCGAGCGATCGAGGTCGCTGCGGTCGATCGTTCTGCCGAAGATGTTGATCTTGGTGTAGCCCCGCAGCCGTTGCCAGGAGTGGATGAGCAGCACCATGAGCGTGGTGACCTTGAAGCCGCCTCCCGTCGAGCACGGGGCCGCGCCGACGAGCATCAACAGCGACATGACGAAGAGAGTCGACGCTTCCGCCATTCCCAAATCGACCGAGTAGAAGCCCGAGGTCCGCGTGTTGACGGACTGAAAGAGCGAAACCAGCAGTGAACGGCCGATCGTCATGTCCTTGAGGAGGTTCTGCCGCTCGAGCAGGTAGAAGGCGATCATGCCGAGCAACGTCAACGAGACCGTCCCGATCAAGACGAGCCGGGTGTGCAGATTCAGCCGGCGCTGGATGCCCAACCGCTGGTCCTTGCGTTTTCGTCGGAGGTCGCGGTAGACGGGGAAGCCGATGCCGCCGAAAGTGATGAGGGCGCAAATGGTTAGGTTGAAGACCCACTCCCCTTGGTAGCGGATCCCGTTGTCGTCGTTGATGGAGAAGCCCGCGTTGCAGAATGCCGAGATCGCGTAAAAGAATGCGTTCCAAATGGCGTCAAGTGCGGGCTGTTCGAACAGAAAACGACTCAAAAGGATCAAAAAACCGACGAATTCGATGAAAAAAGTCATCACGAGGACGTCGCGAAGCACAAAGTGCAAGTCGTCTTCGGGTGTCGCTCCCAACTGCTCGGTGACCGCCGCGCGATGGTGAAGGAGCGAATGCCCGCTCAACGAGACCGCGACCAGTGTCGTGACCGTCATGATGCCGATCCCGCCAAGCTGAATAAGGACCAGAATGATGAATTGGCCGAGGAAGTTGAATTCCTTGCCGATCGAAATGGTCGACAAGCCGGTGACGCAGGAAGCACTGGTTGCGGTGAAAAGGGCGTCGATCGGATCGATCGTCGTCTTGACGTCTTCGTTGTGACAGATCGGGAGCATCAGGAGAGCAGTCCCGAAGAGAATCAGCGCCAGGTACCAGATAAAGAGCGCACGGGCAGGGTATTGGGTGAGGGAGCCGGCGATCTTCGCGCGCATCGTCAACCTCTCTCGTGGCGTCGCCGGGCATGGCGAATTCGCGCCCAGCGGCGTTGGTTCACGCCGACCACTGGGGAGGAACTCGCCAAGCGACTCGTCGATCGGGAACCGCGCGTCGGCGGATTCCGGGTCGGCGACGACTCGACTGCCTCGGCGGGAGCAGCATCGGCCGGCTCCCTATTAGTCGTTCGTAGTAGTCTATGAACGGAACCAGGGAAGACCGATTCTCGGTTCGGTTCCCGCGAGCACTCGTTTCAGGTTCTGCCGGTGGCGAACCAGGACGAGGACCGTCACGATCAGCACGAAGAGTGTCATCGCCGCTTGGTCGATGGAGAAAGGGTTGCCCAGAAGCAGGTACGCCAGGGCGAAGGCGAGGGCGAAACCGACCGATCCGACCGAGACCATTCCTGTCGCCAGGACGAGGATGACCCACATCGCCAACCCGATGATCGCGGGAATGGGCGCGAGCACCAGGATGACGCCAATCGAGGTCGCGACCCCTTTGCCGCCCCGTAGCCCGAGATAGATCGGGAAGATGTGGCCGAGAATGGTCGCAAGACCGACCAGTGGAGGAAGGTAGATCAGCTCGGGAGTCTCGGCTCCGAATCGACTCCGAACCCAGTACGCGATCGCGACCGGGACGGCGCCTTTGGCGAAGTCGAGCAGAAAGACCAGGATGAAGAAAGGGAAGCCGAGGACGCGTCCGACGTTGGTGGCGCCGATGTTTTGGCTGCCGTGTTCGCGGATGTCGATGTTGGCCCACAACTTGGCGGTGAGGTAGCCGAACGGTATCGAGCCGACCAGATAGGCGAGTATCTGCCCGATAAAGAGATACATAACGCGAATCCGCCTAGCGCGGAAACCAATCGCGCGCGTGGTGAGTCGAGAAGTGAATGTCTCAACCCTGGGAACGTGCGAACGCCCGTTCCCAAGGGTTCAAGACCATGTAGCTGCGAAGAGGATCTCTCGGCGCATGTCCGAGGGATCGTTCTCGAGAGCTTACTCGCCGAGCGGCTCTTTCTTCTCGGTCAGCGAGGGCAGATCGCCGGCCGCCGTCTTCTCGGCGTTGATGTCCGTGTAGGACTGCCACTCATCCGGAACGTTGTCCTCGTGGAAGATGGCTTCGACCGGACACTCCGGAACGCACGCTTCGCAGTCGATGCACTCTTCCGGATTGATGTACAGCATCGTGTCGGCTTCGTAGAAGCACTCGACAGGGCAGACGACGACGCAGTCGGTGTACTTGCAGTTGTCACATGGCTCGCAGACGACGTGAGTCATATTACCGTGGCTCCTTCTCGATCGCGGTTGGCCCGCCGCATCCCCAAATCACACTCGCCAAAGAGGTGGACATCGCTTGTGGCGACATTACTGACGAGAATTCTCGATCCAGCAAACGTCAAGCGTTCCGTCCGTCGGGCGACTCGCGTCAGTGGCGAAGCCAACCCGTTCCGGGAAAACCCTCTAGTTTACAACCTAGTGGATGGACCTATTCCCGCAATACCTATTTCTCGGCCAAGCGAGGCCTCTTCCGCCAAGAGTCGATCGAAAAATCGCCGTTTGAACCCGAGAAACGTTCCGGTTCTGGCGGTGATCCTCGAGCGTGCTCGGTGACGTTTCCTGCTGGGAATTTAGGCCTTGCGCCATGGGAGTCAAGACAGGGGATTCAGGGAATTCCGACATCGATCCCGGAAACGGAAGTGGTAGGCTTGCCTTCGAGTTACCGACGATTGAGTTCACCCGTCGTCGCGTCCCGGCAGGGGGACGATTTCTACGCGGCTTTCGCCTTGGCGACCGGGGTCGGCGGCTTGTGTTTCCACCGATTGTGCAGCCAAAGGTACTGGCTCGGTGCCAAGCGAATGACACGCTCGAGTTGCCGGTTGAATTCGCGGGTCATCTCGAAGGCAGCGTCTTCACAATTGGCGTAATCCCGCGGGTCGATGATCCCCGCGACGCCGACATGATAGTGGAAACTGTCGCGATCGCGGTACGAGTAGCCGATGGTGATGGCGGCATCGTAGCGAAGGGCCAACACCGCGACCGACTTGTGCGTCGACGCCGGTCGGCCGAAGAAGTCGATGAAGTACCCGCGCGGCCCGGCCGCTTGGTCACCGACCGAAATCAGGAACTGGCGATCGCTGAGGACCTGAAGGATCCGGTCCATGTCGCCGTTTTTGGAGAGGATCGTTTGGCCGCTCCACTGACGAAAGCGAAGGACAAAGTCGTGCAGGTAGGGATTGTCGAGCGTTCGGGCGATCGCGAAGCTTTCGATGCCGAGGACCGCGATCAGGTAGCCGGCCATCTCCCAATTGCCGAAATGGCCGGTGACGAGAATGGTCGCCCGCTCGCGGAGGAGTAGTCCGATCGTGTCGCCGACCTCATGGGTATTGACGTACCGCTTCCAGTTGTTGCTGTGCAGCTTTCGCGGGATATGCGCGATCTCGACGATGACTTTCGCGAAGTGGACGTAGACGCCGCGGACGAGTCGATCTTGCTGTTTGGCGGAGAGGTCATCGCCGAAAGCGTGGCGGACGTTCTCCAGAGCGATCCGGCGATGTCGCTTGTCGATCGTGTATCCGAGCCAACCAATCATCCGAGCGAGGGAGTACCCCGCCGAAACTGGTAGCGCCTGGATGACCGCTACGACGATCCTGATGACGAGGTAGACGAGGTAGTCAACGGTGTTATTTCGCTTCTTTCTTGCCATGGCGACGGAGTCCCTTCCGTTGACCGGCACGCATTGGATTCCTGGAATCGACGGAGGTTTCGAAGTCGCGAGCGTCGTGCCATGGTGCCTGGCTTGCTTGGCACGCCCGGTTTGCCGAACTCGCGACCATTCTCCGAAACCGTCTCAATTCCCTAGGATCGGCCCACGCTGGCGAAGAACGATTGCGTCGCCAGCTAGCTTGCTAGCATTGGCGGTTTCGGATCTCTTGCCAAGGGGAGTTTGACAATCTTTCCGGTCGCTTGTGACTGGTAGATCGCCAGGATGATTTCGACTGCCTTGCGACCCTCTTCGCCATCGACGAGCGGGGTGGTTCCCTTGGTGATCGCCTTGACGAAATCGGCGAGTTGGCGGGCGTGTCCGGTATGGGAGATGGCGCCGGGGTCGCTCGCTCCTCCCGTCGCCCCGCTCTTCTTGCCGAAGTTCTCGCGAATGGTGGCGTCGCGTTTCTGTTCCTTGGCGAAGGTCCACGTCAGCAAGTCGTCTTGTTCGACGACCGCCGAGCCCTTGTCACCATGGATGCCGATCGTCTTGAGCAGGCCGGGATAGACGCTCGTCGTGGCCAAGATCGACCCGAGAGCCCCATTCTGGAATCGGAGCGAGGCGACGGCGGTGTCTTCGACCTCGATGCGTTCGTGGGCGAGCAGGCTGGTGAAGGCGCCGACCTGGGCGACGTCCCCCATCATCGAGTAGAGGAGGTCGACGTTGTGGATCGCTTGGTTCATCAAGGCGCCGCCGCCGTCGAGTTGCCACGTGCCACGCCATCCGCCGGAATCGTAGTAACTCTGCGGGCGCCACCACTTCACCGTTGTTTCGCCGAGGGTCAGGTTGCCGAAGCGTCCCTTGTCGATCGCCTTTCGCAGTTCCTGGTTCACGTCGCTAAAACGCGAGGGAAAGATGGTGCAAAGAAGCACGCCGGCGTCGCGGCAGGCGTTGATGATTTTGTCGCACCGCTTCAGGGTGATCTCGAGCGGCTTCTCGACGACGACGTGCTTGCCGGCTTTGGCGGCTTTGACCGCCGGATCGAGATGGGCACCGCTGGGGGTGCAAATATTGATGACGTCGATGTCGTCGCGGGCGAGCATCTCGTCGAGGTCGGTGTGAATGTCGACGGCATGAGGATAGGACTCCTCGAGCATCGCGGTGGCTTTGTCGGGGTTGCTGGTGACGACGCCCCGCAACTGCGCCCCGCGCAGGTCGTCGATCGCCCGCGCGTGAAATTTCGCGATCATGCCGCAACCGACGATTCCGAACCCAACCTTGGCCATGCGCATCTCTCCCAAATGATCGTAAACGCAAGCGTTTCAAAGAGGATCAGCCTAGGGAGCCGGCGGCCCATTCGGCAAGATTTTTCCAGTTTTCACGGCGATTGGGAGCCGTTTGGGGGCGAATCTTCGCTTCGGTTGCTTTCCTTCCCTGGGGTTGGCCGGTAAAAAGAACGGCTTGGCTGAGTAACGCAAGGGCAGCGAAGGTTTCCGGTCGTCGGACGACGGGGAACCAACGATGTCGTCGAGCTTCGCGATGAAGTGGCTGGGAGAGCGTGAATGCACGATCGACTGAAGGTGTTCTGCGGCTCCGCCAATCGTCCGTTGGCCCGAAGGATTTGCGACTACCTCGGCATCGAACTCGGAAAGATCAACATCGGTCGGTTTCCCGACAACGAGATCTCGCTGAAGATCGAGGAAGATGTCCGCGGCCGGGACGTGTTCCTCGTGCAACCGACGTGCCCGCCGGTCAACGAACACATCATGGAACTGTTGATCATGATCGACAGCTTCCGCCGGGCCAGTGCCCAGCGGATCACCGCGGTGGTTCCCTACTACGGCTACGCTCGACAAGACCGCAAGGACGAAGGTCGCGTGCCGATCACCGCCAAGCTGGTGGCCAATCTCATCACCGAGGCGGGTTGCGACCGCGTTCTTTGCCTCGACCTGCACGCGGCCCAGATCCAAGGGTTCTTCGATGTCCCGGTCGACCACCTCTACGCGGTCCCGGTGCTCCATCACTACATCGAGAAACTCGAACTCGATCCGGACGAGTTGGCGATCGTGAGCCCCGACGAGGGACGGATCAAGCTGGCCCTGAAACTTCAACGTCGCTTGGGCGGCACCCTGGCGGTGATCGACAAGAGACGTTCCAGCGCTACCGAGACGGATCAAGTCAGCATCATCGGCGGGCCGGTCGATGGGAAAATCGCGATCATGTTCGACGACATGATCAGCACCGGTGGATCGGTGGTCGGTGCGGCGCGCGTGCTGCACGCCTCGGGTGCCCGCGACATCCGCGTTTGTGTCACCCACGGGCTCTTTTGCAACAACGCCCTGGAGCGGATGCGGCAATCGCCGCTGGTTCAGATCGTGGCGACCGACTCGGTCCCGCTTCCCAACGCGGAGAACCACGAGGGTTTTCTGACGCAGTTGAGCGTCGCGCCGCTGCTTGGCGAAGCGATCAAGCGGATCCACCGCAACGAGTCGGTGAGCTTCCTCTTTAACACGAAGATCTCCGAACGATGAATCGCCCATTGTCCTTCGTGTTCGGTCGACCCGCGCTCACTCGCTGAGCCTCGGGCCGATGTACTCAACGGACTGCTACTCGGCCCCGCTGGCGACGATCGCGTCCTCGCCGTTCCACAGACTGACGCGATTGCGCCCAGTGCTCTTGGCGTGATAGAGAGCCCTGTCGGCCGCGTAGACGAGTTCTTTCATACTGGCGGCGCTCTCTTCGTGCGTCGTCGCCACCCCGATGCTGATCGTCACCCGTTGGATGCCGTGGTCATGTTCGATGGCCGTTTCCGCCACCGCGGTTCGAAGGCGTTCGGCAAGTCTCTTCGCGTCGGTGAGTGTCTGCTCGGGAAGAATGACCGCGAATTCCTCGCCTCCGAAGCGCGCGACGGTATCGGACTGGCGCACCGTATCGCGAATAGTGGCGGCCACGCGCTGCAGGACTTCGTCGCCGAAGAGGTGACCGCGGGTGTCGTTGAGTTGCTTGAACTTGTCGACGTCGGCCATCAGCAGCGCCAGGTGTGTTCCGTAGCGGGTGTGGTGATCGATGAACTCGGTCAATCGCACGTTCAGGTAGGACCTGTTGTAGAGCCCGGTCAAGCCATCGATCATCGCCTGGTCGGCGAGCAAATCCATCAAGTACTTGACGTGAGCGGCAACGCCAACGCGGGCGCAGAGCTCGATCGAGTTGAACGGCTTCCTCACGTAGTCGAACGCCCCCATCTCCAGGCCGCGCACCACGTCGCGGGTGTCGTCGAACCCGGTGAGAAAGATGACGGGGATGTGGACCAAGTGAGGGCACTGCTTCAACTGACGATAAAAGTCGAAACCGGTTATCTTCGGCATGTCGATGTCGAGCAAGATGACGTCCGGCGCGAGATCGTCGACTTTCTCGAGAGCGTCGACCGGATCGCTGAAGGCGATGATTTCAAAGCCCTTGCCCTGGAGACTGGCTTCGATCAAACGCAGAATGAGTTGGCTATCGTCAACGACGAGCACGCGGCCGCGACATATCTTGGGAAAGAGGTCGTTTTGTTCCGTTCCCTGGAAGAGATAGGAAGGGGTCGCGATCGGTCGTCGTTCCCTGGGCGCGGGGTCGGTCGGCTCTCGCTTGTGCATCGTCGGCTTTCCTGCTGCCCGGCCATCAGTCGTTGACCGTTCCTTCGGGTCCAAGTTCGGGAGCGAACCGATGCTGCTCCGCTGAAACTCTATGGCGTAGGTTGGGAATGGTGGCCAGCATCTTGGAGTTTGAGGCAAGAATGCATGGTGTTTTGCCCGATCTGCACTCAACGACCAGGTCGTTCAGAGTTATGTTCTTACCGTTGTGGCGAGATGGTGGGTTGCATCCCAGGAGTTGGCGGGCTTGCTTGGCAAGTGCGTTGGATGAGATGTCGGCCCCGGATCGAGTGGTGGTTTGCCGACTGGCGCGCTGTCAAACGGCTAGCTTCGGGTTGCCGCTGACGTCACTGGTTCTCACTGGCTGACAAGCAACTAGTGACACCCGAGCATCAGGCTTCAACAGGGCACTCGGTTTCTAGTAGCCCGTTGATCTATTCGCTGCCGGCTGTGAACGGCCCTTTTGACCAATCTCGGCGTTGAAAAACCTCGACGAATCGACGGATTCGCCTGCGCTTTTCCTCCTTGATCTTGGCCAACATGGCTCGTTCTCGCGTTGGCCCGCTAAAATTAACGGACTGCTAGCCGGTCGCCTCGGCTTGCACGGCCTCGTGGCCGTTCCAGAGACAGACGCGGTTTCGTCCGTTCTTCTTGGCGTGGTAGAGGGCTTCGTCGGCGCATGCGAGGAGGTCGTCGATCCCTTTCGGATCGGTCTCCTGGGTGGTGACGACCCCCAGGCTGACGGTCACGCTGAAGGTCGTGCCGCGATGGGTGATCGTCATTTGCTCGATCTCTTGCCTGAGTCGTTCGGCGAAGAGGTAGCCGCTCGAGAGCGTCTGTTCGGGAAGCAGGATCGCGAACTCCTCGCCACCGTAGCGAGCCACGGTGTCCGATTCGCGCGCCGTGCGCCGGAGCGTGCTGGCGATGCGGCGCAGGACTTCGTCGCCGATGACGTGTCCGCGGGTGTCGTTGACTTGCTTGAAGTGATCGACATCGGCTAAAACGAGCGCCGCGTGGCTGTCGTAGCGGCGCTGGCGGTCGAGCGACTCCCGAAGTCGCCTATCGAGGTAGGTCCGGTTGTGAATCCCCGTGAGTCCGTCGAGCATCGCCCGTTCGGAGAGGAGATCGACCAGATACTTCAGGCGGCGGGCGACGCCGACACGGGCGCACAATTCGAGGGAGTTGAAGGGCTTGCGGACATAGTCGAATGCACCCAACTCGAGCCCGCGGACGACGTTTTCGGTGTCGTCACGTGCCGTCAGGAAGATGATCGGGATGAGGCTGGTGTCGGGACTTCCCTTGAGTTGGCGGCAGACTTCAAATCCACTCATGGAGGGCATGTCGATGTCGAGCAGGATGACGTCGGGTTGAACGTCGGAGGCCTTTTGGAGGGCCTCCGTTCCATTCTCGGCGGAAACGGTATCGAAACCATTCGCTCGGAGGCAGGTGTCGACGAGTTTGCGAATCACGCGGCTGTCGTCGACGACGAGGATGCGCCCCCGCGACTCGCCTGGGGGGATCGCCCACAGGACGTCACTGCCGGGAAGCGCATCGAAACGGGGTGCCGCGGAGCGGTCGTTGGGGGAGCCCGGCTTGTTGGAGTCGTTCTCAGGCATGCTCGGCGAACCCATTCCGCTTCCACCGCCAATTTCCACCCACCATCGTGCCGACCACTTGGGCGTCGGGATGGAGCACGCTCGCGGCCGGATCGTCACGCGAGTCCACTGGGAGTTTCACGATCGTCAAGTCGGCGCTTTTTCCGGTCTCCAGCGCGCCGCATGTCGCTTCTCGGCCCAGGACGCGGGCGCCGTGGAGCGTCATCATCGCCAATATCTTACGAGGATCGAGATCCCGAGCGATTTCCGCGAGAAATCGACCCTCATCGAACAATGAGAGGTTCGGACTGCTGGCTCGACTGTCCGTTCCCAGCGCCACTGGGATTCCTGCCTCCATCAATTGCTCGAATGGATGGGGGGCGTGACGAAAGCGCGCGTGCGTCCTCGGGCAGTATACCACTCCTGCGACGCGCTCGCGGAAAGGCGGCGACGCGAGACGAGTTATTTCCGCATGACTGATGTAGTTCCCGTGGACGAGAATCCAGCGGACGTTGCCCGGGCCGTCTAGGTAGTCAGACCAATCCTCGCAAGGAAGCTCCGCTGGGGAAAGTCCATGAATTGCGCCGACAGAATCAAGGAAATCGTGAATCGGACCACGCCCTGAACGTAGGAACTCGCGTTCCTCCCGTGTCTCCATCCAGTGGGTGGCGATCGGGTGAGAGAACGAGTCGGCGTTCACGCGGCGATAGAGCTCCCGCGATGTGGAGAAGGGGGCATGCAAACTCAGCGACGTGTCGGGCCCTCCGAGGGTTTCACCCGCGGTGTTCCAGAGGGGTTCGTACCGCGCGGGCGAGAGTCCGAGCACTTCGCGGAACCGCAAACTTCCGATCCCCGAGGCGGCGAGGAGTTCGTCGGCGCTCGAACTGGTCGTAATGTCGCCCACGAGGGTCGTGCCACTTTGAACGACCTCGGCGAGACCGGTTTCGATCGTCGACCGGACCAGGGAGTTCGAAGCCGACCGCCGCCAGGCGACGACGTGGGAGAGCCACCGCGTGAAGCTCGCGTCGGCCTCGATCTGGGGCAGGGTGGGAAGATCGAGATGCGCATGGGCATTGACTAGACCCGGGAGGATCGCGACGTCTCCAAGGTCGATGGCGTCCGGTTGTTGACGGGATTCCCCGAGTTCCTGGATCCGCCCATTGGCGATCGCGATCGATCCGCCGGCAATGGGAGGCTGGCTGATAGGAATCGTCCAGCGTGCTCGGTAGTGTTGGACGCCGCTCATGGTGATCGCTGAACTCGACTGGAGAGACCGGGAATGACCGACAACCACCGTGCTCCCTCGGGGACATGCTCGCGGCATTGTAGAGGGTTGTGTAGGGGCTGGCATCTCGCGCGAGCGCCACGGTCACGACTGGTGCACGAGAGGAATGAAGTTTCCTAGAAGGCGTAAAAGAGTCCGACCCACATCAGACCACGCTCCGCTTGGAGGCTGTAGGCGTAGTCGACGCGAAGCGTCATCTCCTCGACGAAGCTCAGCAGGGCGAAGTCGAAGTAGGTGCTCCAGCCGATCGCTTGGTCGAAGCCCTGGTTCGTTTGGAGGATAAACGAATCGCCCATGTCGATGAAGACACCGCCCCAGAGTTCCTGAAGATTAATCATGTTGTCGCAGACGCCGACGTTGATGCGCTTCAGGAGGGGAAGACGCCACTCGAGGCTGGTGAGCCAGAAGGCGTTGCCCTCGACGTCCTCCGACCGGTAGCCCCGGAACCGCAGCGGTCCGCCGAAGCGGAAGTGCTGCCCATTGTCAGGTGATCCCACCCCGCCAGCGAGACGACCGACGACGCGCGTGTCGGAGAACCATCCCAAGCCCTCGGGGAGTTTGTGGACCGCCGAGAGTTGGGCCCATCCGCGCTGAAAGCTCTCGCCGGCGCCGAAGGCATGAAACCCGAACTCCACGCCGGCGTCGAGCTGATATCCCTTCTCCGGGTTCCAATAGGGCATGCGCGTGTCGAGATGGTAGCGCAGGCCGATCGCGCGGATGTCAGTGTAGTTCTCGATCCCCGGTGGAGCCTCACGTCGAATGTTCACGCCGGGAAAGAAGTTCTGCCCGAAGAGAAAGTAGGTCTCCGCGTAGGCGTTGTAGTCGTAGACGTAGCTCGACGTGTAAGCCTGGTACCAGCGAAGGAAGAACTTCCCTTGATTGGCGGGCGCGAGGGAGATGCCGTCGGCGACCGTACGTTCATAGCGTCCCCCGACCGAGAAGTTCGGCAGTGGCAGATTGAAGAACTCCGAGTCGACGCCGACTCCCTGTTGGGCGTCGGCCCAACTATAGGCGTAGTAGGGGGAGACGCGATACTTCGTGGGTGAGATCAACGAGCCACGAATTCCGATCCGCCCATCAAGGTCGATGCCGGGACCGGCCGCGATCGAGGGCCGATTGAGTGGGTAGACGATCGGTGTCTCGTCGAGCGGGTTGTAGATTGGGGTGAGCCGAATCTCCGGATCCCACTTCCAACGGTTGTTGGCCGGGTTGACGTCGAGCACGCGCTCGTCGGGATCGAGGATGATCTGCTTGGGCCGCTCGGGGGTTACGAGCGTCACTTCCCACTCGTGGGGACCGACCTGTTGCAGGCTGGTGTTGCCTTCCACCGGAAGGTGCGGGTCGACACGAACCGTCCCGACGATCGGTCCTTTCTTCTCGTAGGCGAACCCGAGGTCGATCGGCTCGTCGATCTCCTTGCGTTGCTTGATCAGGACATTCGTCTTGAAGCCGCCGTCGAACTCCTCGACGCGGACCTTCTTGATCTTCCAATCGGTGACACCCGGCGAGCGTAGCCACGCGTCGAAGAAGGGTTTCCACGAGTGTCCGGTGTACTCGTCGAGTTCCCGCTCGAAGTCGGAGACGAAGAGGATGCGGAATCGGTACTTGGCGTAGACCGTCGCGAGGAAGTTGAAGAAGCACTCGTTGCCGAGACGTTGATGCAGCATGCTGAAGATGAGGCTGCCGCGGTCGTACGCCAGGAAGAAGACGTTGTGGAGGTGCCCCATCGTCGGCAGCGACGACTGGCTGATGCCGCGCCCACCCCGGTTGTAGTAGAGCTGGTAGCCGTAGTGCTGGAGCGTGCGGTAGCTGATGTTGGGCAGCCACTGGGCGTAGCGTGGCCAATTGAGGATTTGGACGTCCCGACCATACTTCTCCTGCATCCGCAGTTGGCTGAGGTAGGAGACGAGCCCTTCGTCCATCCAGGTTTCGTGAAAACCATCGGTCCCGACAGCCGCGTACCACCACTGATGGCAGATCTCGTGTCCCACCAAACTGTCGATGTAGACCCGACCCAGCCGGGGAGCCTCGAAGACGCGGGCGTCGAGGCACACCATCCCGGAGGTCTCGTTCCCGTTCCAGCCGAAGTAGCTTTCGCTGATTTTGAACTCGGGATAGGCGTAGGGACCGAACCACTTGGTGTAGAGCGGGAGACATTCGACGGCGGTCTCGAGCGCCATCCGGGCATAGTAACGATGTTCCGGAACGGCGGCGACGGTGACCTTGATCCCATCGACCTCGGCCTGGTGGAGCTCGAAACGGGGGCTCATCGTGACCGCGAAATCGCGCAGCCCACGCCCCTCGTAGCTGAGGTGACGCATCCCCCGGTCGTCATTCGCGGCCGCGACCATCTGACCGCTAGCGACCACGATTTCCCCTTGGGGCACCGTGAGCTCGACGTGGTAGTGGCCCGCCTCGTTGAACCACGGTTGATGCCAGCCGACGAAGGGGACGGGCGCCCAGCCCTCACCGCCGTAGTAAGCGAGGACGGGATACCAATTCAGCAAGCTGGTGATGCCGTTGTACTGCCCGAAGCGTCCTTGGACGGGCGGGATCTCGAGGTCGTAGTCGAGCGTCACCTCGACCGACTCTCCCGGGCCGACGGTGATCGGCAGCGGTACCGTCATGACGGTGTCGTGCTCGGCGTCGATCGAGTAGGAGAGTTCGGCATCCCCCATCTGGATCTTGCGAATGTGAATCCGCTCGCCGTCGCGATCGATGCCGATGCGCGGGTCAAGACGTAGCGACTCCAGCGTCCGCTCGTAGACTTCCAATTGCTTCTTCGTCGGACGATGATTCGGGTAGATGTGGAAGACCAAGCGATCGGTCGGGACCGCGGTCGGGTTCGTCCAGACGACGTTCTGGTGCACGCGGACGGTGCGACAGTTCGGGTCGACCTCCGCCTTGATGGAGTAGTCGGGAAGCCAGGGGGGAGGCTCGGCCCAACTCGTCGGTCGTAGGCAACAGGCCGGGCAGTCGGGAGCGACCAAGACGTCGTGTTGGTGGAGCGTCGCGTTTTGAACGTTCGCCGCTTGCGGAAACGAGGTCGATCCCGTGGGAGGAAGCAGGCCCGGACCGCTGGCGGCGCCGGAATGATCCTCCGCGAGGGTCACGGTCCGCACGTCAAGCGCAGCGGGAGCCTCGTCGACCGTCGCTTGCGCCACCGTCGACCAAGAGAGAAACAAGAGCAGCGTCACTGCTGGCCAGGTCATCTAGCTGCGACGAATCCCTTCTAGTCGGACGGTTCGAGGGGCTTTCCCCCTGATCCGAGAACCCTGCCGTTCCATCGCGCTGCTCACGGGAGCAAGCGAGCGGTCGCTCGGCGATGACGGTTCGTCACAGTGCGACTGCCTAGTAAAAATCTCGGCGGCCATAGCACGAACTGGCACTCGAGAGAATCCCGATACCGACGATTCGGTTATCGGTCAGTGGTGGGTGACGAACGCTCCCTCTCGGGTTGAAATCGCGATGGAGGTGGCCGTCGAACCATACCTGAGCAGTCCAGTTTCGCTGAACCTCCAGGTCAGCGTGATCTGCCGAATCGTTACAGCCGGTCGTGCGCGAACCTTGGGCCGACTTCCAACGTGCCAGGGATTCGGCCTCATGATCCATTGGTTTGGGCGAAAGGGGCGGTAGGCGGCCACCGAGGGGGCTGGCGGGAACCTGAGAAGGGGGAAGCGATTGCGTTATTCAGAGGAGACGCAGCGTCGTGTCGAGGATGCTGCCCAGGCGAAGACTGACAGAATGGGCGATGTCGACGACCTCGTCGTGCGTGATCGCGCCGGACGTCATTCCCGCGGCCATGTTGGTGACGCAGGAGATGGCACTGCACTCGAGGCCGCATTGCCGAGCGACGATGACCTCACCGACGGTCGACATGCCGACGACGTCGGCCCCTAGCATACGAAGGGCGCGAACCTCGGCGGGCGTCTCGTAGTTGGGGCCGCTGACCGCCGCGTAGACGCCATGGTGCAGTGACTGCCCGAGCATCATCGCGGCGTCGTCGAGCAGATCGCGGAGCCTGCGCGAATAGGCTTCGCCCAAGTCGGGAAACAAGGTCGACGGGTCGTTGGACGTGACCCCGACGCGGGGGTTGGCACCCATGAAGTTGAGATGATCGTCAATGCAGACCAAACTTCCCGGCGGAAGCTTCGGAGAGAGCGATCCGCTGGCATTGGTGAGCATCACCGTCCCGACCCCCAAATGAGCGGCGATCTGAATGGGGAGGGTGACCCGGGTCCAGGGATGCCCTTCGTACCAATGATTGCGTCCTTGGAACAGGACCACCGTTCGATTGGCCCAGGAGCCGAAAAGCAGCTTGCCCGGATGGCCGACGACGCGCGCCGGCGCCATTCCTGGAATTCGGTCGTAGGGCATCGTGTAGTAGATGTCCGCTCCGGTCGACGCCCCGCTCAAGCCCGAACCCAAGAGGATCATCACTTCCGGCGCAAAATCCCCGACTTCGTCACGGATCGCTTGGACGGCATCGTCCACCGACCAGAGTTCGCCGGAAATCGGCGGACGCGTTTGGGAGGAATCGCAGGGACCTTGGGTACGTGACGTCATGAAATCGATCTCGGTACGTTGTGTCGGAGTCGTTCGTATTTTACGCTTGGGACCGGTCGTTCATCCAGATCGGATCGCCGAGTCGGGCTCCATTGGTGGAAACCCGGGCGCCGAATCGACCTCGGTGGCGATGTTCGTCGAGTCTCCGCGAGACGAGCCCAATGCCTGGGAAGGCAAGGGCGAGGTCCGCGACGTCGGACGAACGACCGAAGGGAAGAAGGGTTGGGCCGAAAGGATTTTGTTGATGCATCATCGACTCGCTGTGGCAACGTGGTTGGTCGCCGTCCTTTGTTGGACGACGGTTGGTCGGGCCGAAGAACCGGCGTGGACCGAACTCTTCGACGGCAAGAGCCTCGATGCTTGGAAGAATCCCAGTTCCAGTTGGCAAGTGGTCGGGGACGTCGCGGTCGATCTCGAGAATCCGCGCCTGCTGGAGGCGAAGCCGGGAAAGGGCATCCTCTACAACGGCCCGACCGGCAAAGCGCCGAACCTCCTCAGCAAGAAATCGTTCGGCGACATCGAAATCTCGCTCGAGTTCATGATTCCCAACGGGTCAAACTCCGGCATCAAATTCGAGAAGGTCTACGAGATCCAAATTCACGATAGTTGGGGAGTCAAGGAAATCACCGGCAAGCACATGGGAGGGATCTACCCCCGGTCGGAGCTGCTGCCGAAGTATCACCACATCGACAAGGGAATTGCTCCCCTAAAGAACGCGTGTAAACGTCCCGGCGAGTGGCAGACGCTCCAGGCGACGTTCCTTACGCCCCGGAAGGACAAGGAGGGCAAGTTGATCCGTCCAGCCCACTTGGTCAACGTCACCCTCAACGGGGAGGTGATTCATGACGACCTCGTGCTGAAGACGCCCACCGGAAGCAATTGGCGTCGTCAGCCGGGCCCGCGTGGTCAGCTCTTGGTCCAAGGCGATCACGGTCCAATCGCTTTCCGGTCGATTCGCGTCCGTGAGCTGACCCAAGAGGTGGCGAATAACGAGCGCTGATCCGCGCACGCGGTCGATCGCCGACCTGTGCGCTTCTCATTTCGGCGAATGCCCAGCGATCTGAACTATCGAAGCACCCAACGTTCCGGTGGACCAGTGTGCTACGAGGCGGCGCGGATCTGATCGAGGAACGCTTCGTTCGAGGGGCTCTTCGCCAGCCGGCTGATGAGGGTCTGCATCGCCTCGACCGGGTGCATGCCCGCGAGCGTGCGCCGGATGAGCGTGATTTTCTCGAGATCGTCGGGGGGAAGAAGTCGCTCTTCCTTTCGAGTGCCCGATTGGAACATGTCGATGGCCGGGTAGACGCGGCGATCGGCGAGCCGGTGATCGAGCACGAGTTCCATGTTGCCCGTCCCCTTGAACTCTTGGAAGATCACATCGTCCATGCGCGATCCGGTATCGATGAGTGCCGAGGCGAGGACGGTGAGCGAACCGCCTTCCTCGAAGACGCGCGCGGTGCCGAAGAGCCGCTTGGGAATCTCCAACGCGCGGATGTCGAGCCCGCCACTCATGGTCCGTCCGGTGGTGCCGACGTGCTTGTTGTAGGCGCGAGCGAGCCTGGTGATGCTGTCCATCAGGACGACGACGTCCTTGCCCATCTCCGTGAGCCGCTTAGAGCGTTCGATGACCAACTCCGCCAAACGGACGTGGCTGCTGGTTTCGCGGTCGTTGGAGGAGGCGAAGACGGTCCCGTTGATCGACCGCTGCATGTCGGTCACTTCCTCGGGACGTTCGTCGATCAACAGCACGATGAGTTCGATGTCGGGGTGGTTGGCCGTGATCCCCTCGGCGATGTGCTTGATGAGGAAGGTCTTGCCGCTACGAGGCGGCGCGACGATGAGTCCCCGTTGGCCCTTGCCGATCGGCGTGAACATATCGACCACGCGCGTCGTGAGTTGTTCGGCGGTCGTTTCGAGTCGAAGCCACTGGTGCGGATCGATCGGGGTGAGGGTGTCGAAGACCGGGATCTGGCGGTACTTGTCGGCTTCCTCTCCTTCGATGAGATTGACCGAGCGAAGCCGAGGCCCTTGCTTTTGATCGTTGCGACGCTGCTGGGGACCCTTGCCGCGTCGTTGATTTCGTGACCCGTCATTGCGCCGTTGCCGGTCGTTGCGGCCTCGGTCGTTGGCCCGACCCGCCTCGACGCCACCCTCGAGAAGAAGCCCCTCTCGCAGGTCGAGGCGGCGGATCATGTCGGCGGAGACGAAGGCGTCGTCTGGGCGCGACCCGCAATGCATGGAGACATTGCGGACAAATCCATAGCCGGACGGATGTAGTTCCAAGATGCCGTCAACGTCACGCGCCTGTTCATTGGGCTCGGGCAACGTCATGTCCTTTCAAGTGCAAGCTGGTGCGGCCGAATGTCTGCACAGCCCGGTTGGGGCTCTCCGTTCGACAAGAGGTCGCGGAGATCGGCCACGCCGACGGTACGCGTCGGCGAAATCGTCATTGTCCAATTCGTTCTCAAGATGGCGTCGGCCCACCTGGCCGAGGCACTCGGGATGAATCCAAGCTCGCCCGCTTCTTCTTGGCCTCGACGCCGGCCCGAAGGGGTCGTCATCCGCTTCGCAAGACGGGGATTTCCTGCGTGTCTTGCTCGTTTCCCAACGCCCGCGTCCGTCGTGGGGCGAATGGGAACCATTGCCCATGGGGCCCGGAGTGTCGGCGACTCGCCATCGACCGCGCGACGGGCGAACACCGCGAGAAGAAACACGGGATCCGTTCCCGGAATCGTCGTTTCAAGCTGCCTGGCGATCTCGGTTCCCGAGGGACGGTGACAAGTGTGCGTCAGTCAAGCCAGTCACACTTTTCGGTTCGGTGTCTCGGCGATCTCCGTCCCATCGTCGTGGTTGCGGATGACGTAGTCGCCGAACATACTCGGCGCCGCCTCTTGCATGAGCTTGAGCACCTTGATCGCGACGGCGCGAATCTCGGTGTCGGCGTGCTCGTTGCCGCGAAGCTCGATGAAATGCCGCAGCGCCCGCGCGTTGGCGGAGACGAAGATTTTCGTCTCGCACGCGTTGGGCAGAACGCTCCGCGCGGCCTGCCGAGCGATCTTCCGCCGAAGGGTCCGGTCGGGATGCTCCTCAAGTTTCGCCGCGAGCCCGTCGACGAGCCTGCGATAGACGTCCTGGCACTTGGTGACCGCCTCGAGCCAGAGAGCGTGGAGTTCCGGATCCTCGGCGATGATGTCCGGCTCGACATAGTCGGCGGTCGACTCATCGACGTAGCGCTGGCTGAGCTGCGAGTACGCGAAACCCGCCCGGTGCCGAATCAGTTCGTGGGTGAAGCTTCGGCTGACGCCGGTGATGATGAAGTTCCAGACGGCGTGCTCGAGCACGCTGCCGTGGCCGACGCCGATAATGTGGCCGAGGTACTCCTCGTTGGTCTTGCGCCCCTTGCCGAAGGACATGTAGCAGACGCGGCCGGCGGCCTCACTGAGTCGTTCGCCCCCCACCTGCGTGTCGGTCGACCAAGTGATCCCATGGTCCTCGAGGAACTGGTCGATCGACGACTCGTGAACCATCTGGCTGCCAACAAGGTAGACGCTGGGCTCACGGACGACACTAACGTCCGGCGACGCGGTGGGCGAGGGCGTCATGCCCATGCGAAACTCCTGTTGAGCAGGGGAGTGCGTTGACAAAGAGGCGGAGTCGAAACGTTCATCATAAGCGAAACGGGGTGAACGACAATCATCGGCAATGGGTCAACCTTGATCAGCCCCCCGTCACCGCGGGAGGAAAGAAGACGTTGATCAGGTAGTACGATGCCGCGGCGACGCCCACAAGAATGACGATCACCCAAATGATCGGGACGTCGTTGCTCTTTCCGGTGGTCGCCTCGAGCTGCTTGCGGAACGCTTTGGCTTTCTCCGCGGCCACCGCTTTGTTTCCCGAGGACCGATTGCCCCGCAACGAGGCGACGACCGCCTCGGCACTGACTGGACGCGAGGCCGCCGGACGGTCCTCCGGTGCCTCGAAATCGCTCTCGCGCGGCGCGGGTGTGCGGGTCCGAACGGGGGGCAACGTCCCCGAATCGCGACTGATGGGACTCGACGGCGTCAGCGGAGAGGTGCGTTCCGATGACCGGGGGGCTGGTGGCGCTGGCGTGGGTCGCGGGGAAGGCGCGATCGGCTCGCTGGGCCGGGATACTTCGGGCGGCGGTTCCGCCACCGGGGGATGCTCATCAAGGACCGACGCCGGAGTGGGCACCTGCTGCATGGACGGTGCGGCCGCATCCTGTATCTGTCCGGTCCGAAGCCCCTTGGCGAACGCGGTGCAGTTCTCCCACCGTTTGCTCGGTTCGCGCGAGAGCGCTTTTCGTAGCGCCACCCGCTCGGTTTCGGTGATCTCGTCGAGTTTCGGCGTGTCGGAAAGCCTCGCTTGAAGCTGCTCGAGCATCGTCCCCGAGAAGGGAAGTCGTCCGGTCCGGAGCTCGTAATAGACGATGGCGAGGGAATATTGATCACTCGTCGGCGCGGTTTGACCCTCGAAGAACTCGGGCGGGTCGTAGTCGTAGTGGGCCAGACCCTGCGAATGCTGAGCGTTTTGCTCGGCGACCGGCTTGGCCAACCCGAAGTCGGAAACTTTGCAGGTCTTCTGGGCGCTGCCGTTGAAGAGCAGCAGGCAATCGGGTCGCAGTGCCCGGTGGTAGATCGCGACTTGCTGCCCCTGGAACTGGTGGACGGGGCTATTGAGGAAGTCGAGCCCGGCGGCCGCTTGTTCGAGATAGTCCGCCGCCTCGTCCAGCGAGATGCCCGGATTGCCTTCCTTTTGGCAGAGTTGCAGACGATCACGAAGCGTCATGACAGGTACGTCGGTCTCGACCACCAGGAGCCGACCGTCGTCGAGTTGCCAGAAATTGGTGAGTGTATTGAGGTTATCGTGACGTAGCTGGACCAGAAGCCCGAGGGAACGCGTTTCGATGGCCGCGTTGCCCACGACCATGTCGATGACTTTCCAGAGCTTGGTCGAACCGTCGGGCGTTTTGACCTTCCACAGTCGATAGAAGGCCGAAGCCTCCATCTCCTCGGTCAATCGGTAGCCGGGAATCGGCTCTTGGCCGACGGCGAAAACGACATGCATCTACCGTGAACCTCACGACGGACGGGCGACTCACATCGTCGAAATGGAAACGCATCTCCCCGCTCGGGGAACTGCTAGGCGATAGTGACCTGGCAATGGCCCGGAGGCAGGTTCGACAGAAGCGCAAGCGGCGATTTCTTCACCGAACGCCCCAACAATCACAACTAGAGACAACTCTAGCGGATATCTCGACCGAAGGCAACGTGCCAGCGCGATAGGTCCCATTCTCTTGAGGGAGCGACCCGTCAATTTCGCTCCAGCGTCCCGATGATCCGACGAACAGAATTCTCTTCAATCGCGGCCAACGCCCCAGGCAATTCATCCACCAAGCGGGTCGCCAAGCCTGGATCGTAGAAGTTGGCGGTTCCAATTTGGACGGCCGTCGCACCCGCGACGAGAAATTCCATCACGTCGTCAATGGAACCAATTCCCCCAACGCCAATGATGGGCAGGTCGACCTTCGCGGCGGTCTCCATCACGATCCGAAGGGCAATCGGCTTGATCGCCGGGCCACTGAGCCCACCGATGCGGTTGGCGAGAATCGGACGCCGACGACGCCAGTCGATTGCCGTACCCACCACTGTATTGATCAGCGTCAAACCGTCTGCGCCGCCCGCCGCCGCGGCTTGAGCGATCGGCGCCACGCTGGTCACATTGGGCGTCAGTTTGGCCAACAACGGCTTGTCCGTTTCTCTCCGGGCCAACGAGATCACTCGCTCGGTGCTCTCGGGGTTGATGGCGAAGTCGATGCCGCACGAAACATTTGGACAGGAGAGATTTAATTCGATCGCGTCGACGCCTTCCGCCCCGTTCAACCGGGTGACCAGGGCCGCGTATTCCTCCACCGTCCTTCCCGCGACATTGGCGATGATCGAGGTCGGGAGTTTTCGAAGATAGGGGAGATGGACGCGGAGGAAGTGGTCGATCCCATCGTTGTCCAACCCAATCGCGTTGAGCATGCCGGAGGCAGTTTCCACGATGCGGGGCGTGCGGTTGCCGATTCGCGGCTCCCAGGTGACCGTCTTGGGAACAATGCCGCCGAGCTTGGAAAAATCGACGAAACCGGCCGATTCCTTGGCATAACCGAACGTGCCCGAAGCGACCAGGATGGGATTGGGGAGCGTCAAACGCCCGATAGAGACCTCCAAGTCCATGATCGAAATCGACCCTCCTCGCCTCGCGGCCGGAGTCCACGGCACGGGATCTCCACGGGGGCGTTATATGGCTTGGGAGCTAGGTCGACTTGGGAACGAACTCGCGATCGTTGTCGGACGCGAGCGCCGATTCCCCGAACGGATACCCAACGGGCCGCAAAGACGGCACGATGCGATCGGGCCGGGAGGTCGGCCCTGGAAAGGGCATGCGTGCTCCCGGCGACGAGGGTATCGTCGCCCGGGAGGCGGCTCACGCCCAACTATTCGGGGCGAATGCGGGCGGCAGGATCGCCGAGCCCATTGTACATGCGGGCGGAGAGTTGCGAGGGCTGGTTGATCATCCAGAATCGTTCCCAGTCATCCTCGAGCAACATCAGATCCTGCGATTGGAAAAAGAGTTGCCGATAGCGCCGAATCGGATCGGCCGAATACATGTTGACGAAGCAGCCACTAGAGCTGCTCATCAAGCAGAGGGCGAACAGAGTGGACAGGATGACTCGACGCATCGGAACCTCCGTCTTGCCCTGGGTGATCGACGCCCGTTCGACAACGGTGCTTCGGGAAGTCAGGAATCGCCGCGGAGACCGCGAGCGACTCGTTGCCCTCCCGGAGGGCGGTCCATTCACCTGGCCAAGATGCTCTCCCAAACGAAAGCGAACTGACCTCGGCAGCTAGCGAAGGTATCGGTCGGTCAGGATAGGCGTCTTGAACGGATTCTGGGGAAAAGTCCGATGCTTACGACAGAATCGAGATGATTCCTGTTCGAATCGGGGGCCGTGAGGCGGCTTTCGGGGAAAAGTGCCATCCCGAAGGGACTCCGAATCACTTCCTAGAACGGAGAGGGGAGCGGCTGGCAGTTCAGCGATCGCGACACCTTGGCGTCGCGGCCCAGGTTGTCGACGGGAGCCCACGTGAGGCAGGCGCCGTCGTTCACGGAGCCGACTACTGGGGAGTCGACTCCGTTTCCCAGGGAAGTGTTAGCGATGGTTATCGTTGTCGTTGGGGGGCATTCCGGAACTTCCGACCCCAACGGCCGCCGGAAAGGCTTCCTGCGACTCGACATGTGGCGAATCGTCGTCCGAGTCGAACTCATCGTCCGTGGGAAGATTGGCCATGGCGGTGCCGTCTTGGCTTTCGAGCATCCGCCTGACACGCTCCTCCATCTCTTTTCCAGGCTTGAAGGTGACGACAAACTTCTGCGGAACAAAGACCGTGGCACCCGTTCGCGGGTTCCTCGCTTTGCGAGGCGCTCGCTGCTTGACTTCGAACACGCCGAAGTTGCGAAGCTCGATCCGTTTCTCTTCGACCAGGGTGTCCACAATGGCGTCAAACGTCTTCTGAACGATCTCTTTCGTTTTGAGTTGTGTCAGGCCAAGTTCTTCAGAGATGGTTTTCACGATCTCTTTCTTGGTCACGAGCTTGCTCTCCTTGGTTGCAGGGCAAACTACCGGCTTGCCCAGAGTTGGAAAACGCTTCAAATGTAGAAATGACAAGGGCTAATGTCAAGTCAATTCATGAAGCACAGGTAGGCTCGACCGCTCCTGAGGAGCCCGTTGATCCCCTAAAAAGTAGGCGAGCGGGCGGTAGGTCCAAGCCCGACCTGACTCACGATGCCAGGCCTTCAAACGACCGATACTGTCTTCGGTCATCGTCACCATCTTCTCTTCGAAGGATGGATCACAGAAGAACGTCCGGCATGCGACCGGTCGCCTCTCACGAGCCGTGCAAAGCCCGCCCACTTGGTAGGGACAGCCGATGGTTCCGTCGTGCGGACCAGGGGGCAATCCCGGCTCCAGGAGCAACTCCGCCTCCGGCTCGGTTAGAAACAGTGTGTGGTCAAACTCCTTGAAGCGGCAACACTTTCCGCTGGCTTCGCAGCGAGGACCGGCTTCGGAAATCTGCTCATCGATCGATTCGTAGAGGGAGATGAGCTTCTCCCGCCACCATGAGTCCGTGCCTGTTCTGGAAACGCGATTTTCCACTGTTTTCCACCTGAGCCGCTTGCAAGTGGTTGGGGGTTGGCCGACCGGTGAACGATTTCAACACCGGCGTCGAATGGTTCTCTCGTAACGCCTCTGGGTCGGCAAACCGACCGGCTTGCCCGCGTTCCATCCCCTTGATCTTGGCCGAGGTGCTCCGCATTCATCTCGGGCCGCCAAGATCTAAAGCTGAATCAGTCGCGCTTGTGCTTCGATTTCTTCCAGGGTGAATAAAGGCCCGTGTCCTGATCCGGGGCACTCTTTCTTGGTGACTTGCCAAGTGCCTCGCGTTTCGATGTTGCTCCGCCAGAACGGCCAGGTGCGGCACTGGATCGGCCTGTCCGCGTAGACGACGCATCCCTTCCGGCGATCAAAAAAGACACAGTCCCCGTTGTCGCGCTCACGAAGGCTCTTGCGGCGTCCCACAGGACGAACATACGCCTTTTCGAATTCGTCGACTTCCTGGTTGAGCTGACGGGCCAAGGCGGCAATCTCCGCCTCGTCCACCCAGACGTAACCTGGTTCTCCAGTACAACATGCACCACATTGGGTGCACTCAAACCGGAGGCCGTCACGATACCAGGGAGTTTCGTCCCGATCGTTCATCGATTCTCGACTTCATTTGCTCTCTTGGCACTGAGGCGAGTGTAGCCGCGCCTTGATCGGTCGACAACGTTCGTTTTCTCGGGCTCTCGAAAAAAGGAGGAAGTCGCCCATCACGAGACGATCCGCATTGACGCGTCAACCGATCCGCTTATAGACGCCAGCCGGACGCGATATACCAAGCTGGAGAGCGGGTTTCGGTTTATGCAAACGATCGTTTCTTTCTTGAAGTCACAGCGGCGGCGTCTCGTCATCATGGCCTCCGGCATCGTCTTGATCCTCTTGGCTTCCCTGGCGGATCGCTTGCTCTTCGATTGGGTGACCCAGCCCATCGAATCAGGCCAGACCAAAGCGGTGATTCGAGCGATGCGCTGCTGGGGGGAAGGGGCGACCATCGTATTTTTGAGCATCGCCATCATTTGGGTTCGGCCCGGGCTGGCTCCACGCATGGGAGCCGTCTTGCTGCTCACGCTGCTCTCCGCGGGAGTGGTCGACCTCGTCAAACCCGTTTTTGGACGGATGAGGCCGAGCGAAGCTCCCACCACCGCCACCACAAGCTGGGTCAGGGGATCGTCTTGGAACTCCTCGTTCCCGTCCGGACACACCGCGACCGCTTTCGCGTACGCACGAGGACTGACGTTTGTCTTTCCCACGGTCAAGCCGATCGTGTTGATCGCCGCGTCGGGTACCGCGCTCAGCCGGATGTATGATCAGCGGCACTACTTCTCCGACTGTGTTGCGGGCGCCTTGCTCGGATGGTTCTTCACCGAGTGGGGTTGGCTGGCACTCGCGAAACTGCGCCGAATGGCGACCCGATTCATTGTGCCGCCGGCGCCGCAACCCGCCGTCGCGACGACGTGACGGGTGGTCATTGAGGTCCATTGGGGCTTCGTTCGGAAGTCGTTGAACCTGGAATGCCGGTCGTACGTCCCCGATCGGGCGTCCCTTTCGGACCGTTTTGCCTCGGCCAGCGACTCTCTCCGCTACCAAGTCCGCTGCGCGCCTCTTTTACCTGATCGCTAGTTTCGCCCCCCATCCCTTTTCGCTCGGCTGCCCGATTTCCGCTCTCGGGTTTGGCCAGATCGAGCGGGACCCGTATACTAACTATTTGGTCCAATGTTCATCCGCCTCGGTTGAACGTGCTTGCCGGCGCCATTTCGGCACTTGACGGAATGGAGCGGGGACTATCATTTGGACAACTTGCTTTCTTCAGTGACTGTGAAGACTCCATCGCATGGTTGAACCGCGTCGCGAAAAAGTACTCGTCCTCGATTTTGGATCCCAGTACGCGCAGTTGATCGCCCGACGCGTTCGCGAGCAGCATGTCTTTTGCGAGATCGTCCGGCACGACCTTCCCGCCAGCCGTGTCCGCGAGCTGGCTCCGATGGGAATCATCCTTTCGGGAGGACCGTCCAGTGTCTACGACAGCGATGCCCCTCGGTGCGATCCCGGATTGTTCGATTTGGGAATCCCCGTGCTGGGCATCTGTTACGGCATGCAATTGACGTGCTCCACCTTGGGGGCGGACGTCAAACCGGTCGAGGAGCGGGAGTTCGGGCGAGCCGAGTTGCACGTCGTCGATCAGGACAGCCTCTTTGGCGGCGTCCCCGAGGACATGACCGTTTGGATGAGCCACGGAGACCAGGTCCAGGGGATCAACGGTGACTTCATCGCGCTGGCGCGGACGGCAACCTGTCCGAATGCCGCCGTTCGTCACCGTACCCGACCGATCTTCGGTCTACAGTTCCACCCGGAAGTCCATCACACTCCCTACGGAGCCAAGCTCCTCCACAACTTCCTCCACGAGTGCTGCGGCTGTTCGGGCGCCTGGAAGATCGACTCGTTCCTCGAAGAAGAGACGAGCCGACTCCGGAAGCAGGTCGGGACCGGTCGAGTCATTTGCGGCCTGTCGGGGGGCGTCGACTCCTCGGTGACCGCGGCGCTCTTGACCCGAGCGATTTCCGATCAGTTGACGTGCATCTTTGTCGACAACGGCCTCCTTCGACGCGGCGAGCGAGACCAGGTCGACCAGATGTTCCGCGGTCACTTCAAGACCGACTTGCGCGTCGTCGACGCGAGCGAGATCTTTCTCCAGCGCCTCGCCGGGGTCGATGATCCGCAAAAAAAGCGGGAAATCATCGGTCATACCTTCATCGATGTCTTCCGCAAGGAAGCCGAAACGATCGAGGACGCACGCTTTCTCGCGCAGGGGACGCTCTATCCCGACGTGATCGAGAGCGGCACGAAAGGGGATGGTCCGGCGGCGACGATCAAGGCGCACCACAATGTTGGCGGACTTCCCGCCGAGCTCGGATTCGACTTGGTGGAGCCTCTCCGCGATCTCTTCAAGGACGAGGTGCGGCGCTTGGGCGAAGCGCTCGGGTTGCCCGAGCAACTCGTCTGGAGGCACCCGTTCCCCGGTCCGGGACTCGCGGTTCGTTGCCTCGGTTCCGTGAGTGACGATCGTTTGGAGACCCTCCGGCACGCGGACGCGATTTTCATGGAGGAGCTTCACCAACACGACCTCTACCGAGAGATGGGGCAGGCGTTCGCCGTGCTGCTTCCCGTTCGGTCGGTGGGCGTGATGGGCGATGGCCGGACGTACGAGCACGTGATCGCGCTGCGGGCGGTGACGACCACCGACTTCATGACGGCGGATTGGGCCGTGATCGACCCCGCGGTTGTTGGAAAGATTTCCACTCGGATCATCAACGAGGTTCGCGGCGTCAATCGCGTCGTGTATGATGTAAGCACGAAGCCGCCGGCGACGATCGAATGGGAATGACGCCACTGCTTCGGCGCGTAGGCTAGATTGGACTTCGTCGTCGTTTGTGGCGAGAATCCGTGGTCGGTAGGGTAACCGCCCATGACGGGATTTGGTGCAGGTCATTCCGGAGCAGGTCGCTGGGACCGACAGTCCTGGTCCCTCGTCCTTGGATCGATCGCCGGAATTCGTGTCCGCGTTCAGATCGTCTTCATCCTCTTTGCCCTCTTCTGGGTGCTTAGCGGCTACCAGGAGGGGATGCTTGTCACCTCGCTCCTGCAAGTCGGGTTTCTCTTCGGCGTCGTCTTGCTCCACGAATTCGGGCACTGTTTCGCGTGCCGGTCGGTGGGCGGTCGGGCCGACGACATCCTGATGTGGCCACTTGGTGGGTTGGCGTACTGCGAGCCCCCGCACCGGCCGGGCGAGAACCTGATCACGACGCTCGGCGGACCCGCCGTGAACGTGGTGATCTTCATCCTCGTTCTTCCCATTCTCTTTGTCGCCGGTGAAGTCAACGGATCACTCTTCAACCCGTTTGTCATGTATGTCGGCGACGACTTGGCCATCTGGTCGTTCGCGCTGCGGGTGCTTTTCAAGGTCAACTACGTCTTGCTCCTGTTCAACCTGCTCCCCATCTATCCGTTCGACGGTGGGCGCGTGCTGCAGGAACTGATCTGGTTTCGCACGAACTACCACACCGCGACGGTTTGGGCGACCAACATCGGCATGGGAGGAGCCGTCCTCTTGGCGGGCATTTCGCTCTGGAATCAGGAGCTCCAGCTTGCCGCGATCGCCGTCTTTGCGTTCATCGTCAGCTATCAGACCCGACGCGAAGCCGAGATCATGGGACAGATGCCCGAGAACGAGTTCGGCTACGACTTTTCCGAAGGCTACACGAGTCTCGAACGGAGCATGGGCAGTAGCAGTCATCGTCCCAACGTTCTCAAGACGCTTCACGGCCGTTGGAAGGCATGGAGCAGCCGACGCCAGGAAGAGCACCACCAAAAGCTACGCGCGGAACTCGATCGGCTCCTCGAAAAAATCCATCAACACGGGATGGAGAGCCTTTCTCGCCAGGAGCGGCGAATCCTCGAGCAAGCCAGCAAGCAACTGCGCTCTCGCAAGTAATCCAGTCTGTTCGGGGAACCCTTTCTCGTGCGCATTTTGCTCACCAACGATGACGGTATCTACGCGCCGGGGGTCCGAGCCCTTCGCCACGCGCTGACGGAACTCGGCGAAGTCACGATTGTGGCGCCGGCTTCGGAAGAGAGCGCGGTCGGCCATTCGATCACGCTCCAGAACCCGCTCATGGTTCGTGAGGTAAGAGAGCAGGGGGAGGCCGTCGGTTTCGCGGTCGAGGGAAAGCCCGCCGACTGCGTCAAACTCGGGATGGTCGAGATTCTCGATCACGTCCCCGACCTCATCGTCAGCGGGATCAATGCCGGATCCAACGCGGGAATCAACGTTCACTACAGCGGAACGGTCGCCGCCGCCATCGAGGGAGCCTTCCTTGATGTGACGTCGATCGCCGTCTCCCTGGAATTGCCCGAGGAGTCCCACTACGGGCGAGCGGCTCAAATCGCGGTCGGCATCATTCGCGATATCCTGGCGAATCGACCCGCCAAGGGTGAGCTCTTTAACGTCAACATCCCCAACCTCGCGGCGGGAGATCCACTCGGCGTTCGCATCGCGGAACTAGGGTTGGTCTGCTACCGCGAAAGTTACGAAGCACGAACCGATCCGCGTGGACGGCGGTACTATTGGTTGCTTCCCGATCAGCTCCATCCCGGCGACGCCCACGACTCGGACCTGGCGGGCCTGGCCGAACGGTACGTGACATTGACGCCGCTTCATTTCGATCTGACCAAACGCGAACGAATGGCCTCAATGAACGAATGGTCCTGGTCGCCGTGGGCTGGAGAGAATTCCTAGAGACTTCAGGGGAATGAACGAACCAATCTAGTGGTTCATCTATCCTAGGATTTCGGGTTGGTTGATTGCTTCTGTTCGAGGAAACTTGCTGCTTCCTGGAAAGCACGGAGGTTTCCCAATGAACAAGAAGTACATCGTTCGCCTCACGGAAGAGGAACGCGCAACTTGTCACGCGGTCATCAAGAAGCTCAAAGGCTCCTCCCAGAAGGTTCGACGGGCACAAATGCTCTTGAAGACAGACGCCAACGGTCCGGCGTGGACGGATGAGAGAATTGCCGAGGCTTTTGGTTGTCGTGTCCAGACCGTTGAGAATCTACGCAAACGCCTAGTCACCGAGAGTTTTGCGTTGGCATTGGATGGAATGAGACGCGAGAAGCCACCGACTCCGCCGAAGCTCGACGGGCAGGCCGAAGCAAGACTAATCGCCATGCGTCTGGGAGAGCCGCCCAAGGGATACGGCAAGTGGACGCTGCAACTGCTTGCCGATCAATTGGTTAAACTAGAGGTAGTGGAATCCATTTGTCCCGAGACCGTTCGCAAGACGCTAAAAAAAATCGCATGACCAAGCGTATGATCGACTATTGGGTGATCCCCCCCGAGAACGACGCTGAGTTCGTCGCTTGCATGGAGGAAGTCCTCGAAACCTATGAAAGACCCTACGATGCAGACCATCCGGTCATTTGCATGGACGAGCAACCGGTCCAGCTGATCAAAGAAACAAGGCAGCCGATTGAAGCTGCCAAGGACCATCCCAAGCGAGTCGATTACGAGTATGAACGAAACGGAACGGCGAGCATCTTCATGTTCAGCGAGCCGCTTTCAGGTTTTCGCCAAGCGACGGCCAGGTCGCAACGCACCAAGGTTGATTGGGCGCAAGAGGTCGCGCAACTGCTCGACACTCGCTACGCCGATTGCCAGCAAGTGACGCTGGTTCTCGACAACCTAAACACCCACACCAAGGGAGCGTTCTACGAGTTGTTTGAGCCTGCCGTGGCACGTGCCTATGTCAAGCGAATCACGTTCGTCTACACTCCGAAGCATGGGAGCTGGCTAAACGTCGCCGAATGCGAACTGAGCGCGATGACACGACAGTGTCTGACCGGTCGACGCGTCGGCGAACTCGACGAATTACGAGACGAAATCGGGGCTTGGTCCGATCAGACCAACCAGAAGCAGCGCGGCGTCGACTGGCAACTACAAATCGACGAAGCACGCACCAAACTGGCCCGACTCTACCCAAAAATTAAGAATGGATGATGCACTAGGACGGAGTTTGACGATGTGTCCCGGCGAGGAGAAACAAGGCGATCCGGCTCTCAGGACGAAGCCGATGTCTCGCTACGTTCTTCCTCTGGTCGCGGCGATCGTCGGTGTTGGGCTGGTCACTCTCTTCTGGTGGCGATTGGGCTCACGGCTCGAGATCCCGGCTTGGGTCTTCGCGATTCTTTCGGGAGCGCTGGTCGGAGCAGTGATCGCCGCGGCCGCGAAAGACTGGGGATGGGGGCTGCGGCTGATTATCGCGCTGGCAGCGTCGGCGGTCGCCTTCATCGGGGAGATGAGCCAGTTCACCGCCTACATCGAGAAGATCAACGACGCCAGGCAGGAAGCTCACGACCAGTTGGAGCTCAACCAGGCGGTCGCTCAGTGGCAGCTGCGAAACCCGGCGCCGAAGGAAGCCGAGCGCGAAAATGAGGAGCCGCCGGAAGTCGGCCAACTCGGACCACCGGTGGTCGGTCCCTGGGAAGGGCAGCCCGATCAGCCCGCCGCCGAGCGTGCTCCCGCCAGCGTTCACAACTGGCTCTTTGCCGTTAGGCTCTATCTCGCGGCGCTACGAAATCACCTGTTCGGCCTCTTTCTCTCGCTCGCGCTGGCGATGTATGGCGCATTCCAAGCCGCGACGATCATCCTGCCCGGATCCAAGACAAAACAAGGCCCGTAGTTCTCACCCAATGGAGAAGTCTGCCAGGTCCCATGACCAGACTCGCGTGGGCACGCGGGGTTGGCTTGTCACTCGGACCCAAGCCCGCGCAAGCCGCCCGGCGACGTCTTGATCTTTAGCTGGTGGGGATTGGAAGCTCGATGGTGAACGCGGTCCCTTTTCCCGGCTCGCTTTCGACCAGAAGCCTTCCGTGATGGCCCTCGACAATCTTCTTCGTCGTCGGCAGGCCGAGGCCGTTGCCACCGCGGCGGGTGGAGTAGAAGGGCTTGAAAATCCGGCTGATCACCTCCTGGCTCATCCCTGGGCCGGTGTCGATCACGTCCAAGTAGACGAAGCGATCGTCGAAGCGAGTCTTGAGGATCAATTCTCCTCCCTCGCTCATCACGTGCAGCGCGTTGAGCACGAGGTTGAGAACCGCTTGTTTGATCAAGTCGGCGTCGAGCCGAACGTCGGGAAGCGACGCGTGCAGGTCATCGCGTAGCACGATTCCGCAAGCATCGGCGTGGGCGGACTGGAACTCGATCACTTCGCGAACGATCTTGTTGAGGTCCGCGGGGGCCGGGTTCAATTCGCTGATGCGAGCGAAGCGCAGAAACGCGTCGAGAATCTCTTCGAGGCGATGACATTCCTTTTGCAGCGTCTCGATCTTCTGAAGGGCTCGGCGTTCCCGCTGGTTCTCGGGATCGGCGAAGTCCTCGGTGAGGAGTTGCAGGTTGAGCGTGAGGGTGCTCAGTGGGTTCTTGATCTCGTGAGCGAGACCGCCGGCGAGGCTGGCGACCTCGGTGTACTGCTCCAGGAGCCAGCGATGTTTCTCGTCCGCAACGTCGAGCTGCGATCCGCTCATCGCATCGGGTCCTTCTCTCGAGCAGTGTCATTCAAAAATGGAGACGGCGGGACTTGTCACGAGTGTCCGAGGGTAGAGACGCCGCTCTCCGTCGATCCGCGGCCGGAGTCCGTGCGACTCCGGCCACGAGTGTCGACGAGTTGTCAGTCCTCTTTCTTGAGGAGGACCTTGCGCGACAGCTTCACGCGATCGTGATCGTCGATGCCGATCACCTTGACCTCGAGCGTGTCGCCGATCTTGCAGATGTCGGTCACCGAGCTGACGAAGCCGTGATCCAACTCGCTGATGTGGCAGAGCCCATCGCGACCGGGAACGAGTTCGATGAAGGCGCCGAAATCGGTGATCGAGCTGACCCGGCCCTTGTAGACCTTGCCGACCTTGACGTCCTCGGTGATGGCCTCGATCCGGTCACGGGCCGCGTCGCAACCCGCGGCGTCCAAGCCGGTGATCGTCACGGTACCGTCATCCTCGAGGGAGATATCGGTCTTGGTCTCTTCCTGGAGGGCGCGGATGTGCTTGCCGCCCGGGCCGATGACCATGCCGATCTTCTCGGAGTTGATCTTCATCCGGTAGAGGCGCGGTGCGTTCGGGCTAATCTCCTTGTTGGGGCGCTTGAGCGTCCGCAACATGTGGCGGAGGATCTCGATCCGAGCCGAGCGAGCCATCGCGAGCGTGTCGCGGATGATCTGCTCGTCGATCCCGGTGATCTTCAGGTCGAGTTGGATGCCGGTGATGCCGCGCTGCGTGCCGGCCACCTTGAAGTCCATGTCGCCAAAGTGATCCTCGTCGCCCATGATGTCGGTGAGAATGGCGAAGCCGCTCTCTTCCTTCACCAAGCCGATCGAGATCCCCGCGACCGGATCCTTAATGGGAACACCCGAATCCATCAGGCAGAGAGTTCCGGCACAGACCGACGCCATCGAGGAGGAGCCGTTCGACTCGAGGATCTCCGAGACAAGTCGAATGGTGTAGGGAAACTTGTCGGCCGGGGGGATGACCGGAACCAAGCTCCGCTCGGCCAACGCTCCGTGCCCGATCTCGCGACGTCCCGGACCGCGGATCATCCGGCACTCGCCGACGGAGAAGGGCGGGAAGTTGTAATCGAGCATGAACTTCTTGGTGTACTCTTCCTGAAGTCCATCGACCCGCTGCTCGTCGCTGACGCTTCCCAGGGTCGAGACCGTGAGCGATTGGGTCTCGCCGCGCTGAAAGAGCGACGACCCGTGCACGTTCGGAAGCAGGCCGACTTCCGAGTAGAGCGGACGAATCTCCTCGGCGGTCCGTCCATCGGGACGCACCCCTTCGAGGATGCGGTCGCGAACCACACGACGCTCGACCTGGTGAAACGCGTTGTAGACGTCGTCCTCGGTCGGGCTGTCGTCCGATTCCGGATCGATCAGCTCTTCCTTGACCTTGGCGAGAACCTCGTCGATCACCGCCGCGCGGGCGAGCTTGCCCTCGGTCGCTTTGGCGTCGCGGATCGCGTCCTTGTGGGAGGCGAGGATCTTGTCGTAGAGGCTGGTATCGACCGACTCGTCATACTCGACGGGTTTCCAACCGGTCTTCTCCCGGAGTTCCTCGATCAGGCCGACAATCTCGCGAATCTGCTCGTGAGCGGCGAGGATGGCCTCGACCATCTCGTCCTCGGGGATCTCCTTTCCGAAGCCCTCGATCATGCAGACGGCGTCGGCGCTACCCGCGACGACGAGATCCAGCGAGCTCTCGGCCAACTCGGAGACTGTCGGGAGGATCACGAGACCCTCTTCGGTCTTGCCGATCCGAACCGCGCCGATGGGGCCGTGGAACGGAAGCTGGGCGATGGAGAGGGCGGCACTGGCGCCAATCATGGAGAGGACGTCGGCGTCATTCTCGCGGTCCGAGGAGAGGACCGTCGACATGATCTGCACTTCGTTGAGATACGACTTGGGGAAGAGGGGACGGATCGGGCGATCAGTGAGCCGCATCGTCAAGATTTCCTTGACGGAGGGAGCACCTTCGCGTTTTTTGAAGCCACCGGGGAACTTACCGGCGGCGTAGGTCCGCTCGCGGTAGTCGACGGTCAACGGAAAGAAGTCGCCACCACCCCGGGGAGGGCCTTCCGTCACGGCCGTGAGGACAGCCGTTCCTTCGTAGGTGACCAGAACGGCCCCGGAAGCTTGTTTGGCTAGTTTTCCAGTTTCGACGCGGAGCGTCGCTCCGCCGATTTCGCGTTCAACAACAACAGCTTGCACGGAATGTTCACCTGCGCTGACTTGGGCAGGAACCATTCAGAGGTGGAGAATCATCACCCCGTCGGATGGACGGCGCAGCAATCTGGAGGAGAGAAGGGCCTAGAAGTTGCTCGATGGGCGATCGGCCCGAACCCTTCTGTCCGTTCCACGAAGACCGATCACGATGACCGATCACGATGTCCGAATGGGACGGAACCGGCTTACTTGCGGAGTCCCAGTCGGCTGACGACGGACTGATACCGCGAACGCGACTTGGCCTTGAGATACTTCAGAAGGCTATTTCGCTTGCTCACCATCATCAGGAGCCCGCGACGGCTCGCATGGTCCTTCGAGTGAACCTTCAGGTGTTCCGTCAAGTCTTTGACTCGTGCCGTGAGAATGGCAATCTGGACCTCGGGGCTACCCGTGTCCTCGTTCCCGACTCGGAAGGTTTCGATGATTTCCGTCTTTTGATCGCGTGTGATTGCCATTTGCGCCCAGCCAACGAGGCATCAGGTTTCCACCACCCTGAAGCCCTAACCCTTACTTCACTGATCAATGTTCTACACGTTCAAATCAAGCAACTAATCTATCGACGCTCACGCCACTTTCAAGTCAATCCACGATCTGTCCGTTTGGGATTCCTGGTGGGGTTGGACCGGATTTTTCGACCGCGGATCCACTCTTGTCGGAATTGCTTTCCCAGCATTCCTGTTTTGTGAGCTAGTTTGATAGAGGTCAACTAGAACAACCGGGGTTGGGCGTGGTACTGATGGCCCTCAAACTTCGCCCGTAGCACGCGTTTCCATCATCGTTTGTTTGGGGGGAATAGGTAGAGCTGGAGGACAAAGGCGCTTCACGAGAACTTCTTTTGACATCGCGCCTGAATTCCCCAGCATGGCATCGAGAACGAGTCTCTTCATTGAAGACTCGTGGTTCGTTCCGAGTAGTTCAGAAAAGCATGGGATAGGGGCGACGACTCGTCATGCCCTCACATGGAGACCAAGCATGAGTGGCATTCGATTTGAACAGTTGGAAAACCGCATCGTGCCGACCAACACCCAGTTCGTCGAGGCGCAGTACGTGCTGTTCCTGGGACGCGAGGGGTCCTCGACGGAAGTGGCCACCTACGTCGCCGCCCTCGATGCCGGTCAAGTATCGCGCAGCGATGTCTCGGGCACCTTCGCGACGTCCGCCGAGTTCTTCACGCGGTACCTCGAAGACGCCTACGTCGATCTTCTCCTTCGCGAAGCGAGCCAGGGCGACATCAACGCCTGGTTGGGCGGACTCGTCGAGGGTACCTCGAGCATGCAGGACGTGACCGCCGCAATCTGTGCCTCGCAGGAGTACTTCCAGACGCGCGGCAACAACGACGCCGAACTCTACCTCGATTCCGTCGCGACCGATCTCCTCGGTCGTCCCGCCGACGCGACGCTCGAAGCCGCCTTCCTGCCTCTCGCCGACGCTGGCAATTTGACGGCGGTCGCCGACGGCATCGAGTTCTCGCTCGAGCGCGCTTACGACATCGTCGACGGCATCTTCGTCGAGTTCCTCGGTCGCGAAGCCGACGACACCGCCAAGGACTCGTGGACGCCGGTCGTCCAGAACAACGGCACCAACATCGCCGCCGCGCTCGTCGCCGCTTCCGAGGAAGCTTTCCTCCGCGACAGCCTGTTGTTCTAAGCCGCGGCAAGTCTCACTCGGGCCATCCCGGTACGATCCACTTAACCGGGTCAACTGGGAGGCCTGGGTAAGATTTGGCGGTTCCTCGGGGGAGAGAGTCTTGCGATCTCTCACGCTGAGAGCTACATTCGAGAAGGTCATGAAGAACCGACTGAAGGGACCTTCTCGTGCGACAACTCTCCGCCATGCTCGCTCCAGCGCTTCTCGTCGCGTTCGGAGCCATCGCGCTCCCGAACCAGGCCAACGCCCAAACGAGTGCGGATCGGGCCATTGAGGCCAATAACACCACCACGCTCACCTTTCAGCAATTCGTCAAGCAGTTGCAGTTGATCGGTGGTCAACCGGCGCGGGGAATTGATCAGCTCGATCTGATCACCTACATCGATGCCACGAAAGATGGATTCGCGGACGCTCGACGAGGATCGACGGGACAAGCCGTCGTCAACGGGACCCTCGATCCGAACATCATGCAGTATTCGCCTCCCGACCCCGCGGCGCTCGGGCTTTCGGACGCGGACTCAATTCGGGAGTTGATCGTCGAGGTCGTCAACGACTACATCAGCCAGTTGACACCGCCGAACATCACGACCTACGCTCCCGCGACCACCGACGGCAACGGAGTCGTCGGCAACACCATCTCCGGGATCGCGTTCAGCACGAACACCGGTAATGGGGTCGGCATCTCGCCGAACAAGAACATTCCGGTATCCGAAGGCGGATCGAATCTCACCTTCTCGGCCTCTCGCTTCTGAGGAAGCACGTTTTAGGTCGCTGAGACAAATCGAATCGCGAAACCGCCGGTCGTGCGAGAGCAGGGTCGGCGGTTGTTTCCTTTCTTGGGTGAGAGCCCCCGTCGCGCCACCGGGGCGACCGGCATCGTCGGTGGCGGTGGCGGTGCAGCGTTCGTCGCGCTACCAACAGATCACTCGCGTCGTCCCGCTCTCTCAATCCTCTCCAACATCGTTCGTTTTCGCCTTGGCCAGCTTCCCTCAACGGGCTCTTGGCGTGGCACGTCTCGCGAATGATCCATGAAGATTAGGTCAAGAAACCCGACCAATTGTGAACGTTTCGTGAGGGAACTGTTTGCCGAAGTTCGCTCCACGGGCTAGGTTTCCCCGATGGTGAAGATTGTCCTAAAGGAGCGAGTGATGACCGTGAGACGAACTCTTCCTTGTGCACTGATGGTCGCGGCTGGAGTCCTTGTTACCCTCAACACGGCTTCCGCGCAAACGAGCACGGACCTCGCGATCGAGTCCAACAACGACACCACGTTGGTCTACCAGGACTTCATCCGCGAACTTTTGCTCGTCGGCGGTCAACCCAATTCGGGCATCGACCCCTTGGCCCTTCGCGAATACATCTCGGCGGCAAGTGTCGGCTTCGCGTCGGCCCGCCGGAGTTCGACAAGTGAGGCGACAATCAACGGAACGCTCAACCCCAACATCATGCAGTTCTCGCCGCCGGACCCCGCGGCCCTAGGGATTGGATCGGCGACGTTGCTTCAGGAGTTGATCACGAACGTGATCGACACACTCACTCAACCGACGCCGCCGTTCGTGACGGATTTCGTCCCCGACTCGACGACGGGCAACGGGGTCATTGGAAACACGGTGACTGGGGCCGCCTACAGCACGAACACGGGGAACAGTACCGGCATCTCTCCGAACAAGGACGTACCCGTCTCGGAGGGAGGGTCGGCTCTCACATTCTCCGCGTCCCGATTTTGAGAGAGGTATCCCCGTCGAGAGAACAACTCGACGCATATTTCTCATCGATCAATCCGATCCCTCGAGCCGTTGGTGACTCATGTGTTGCCGACGGCTCGTTTGTTTGGTGGTGATTTCCTCGCGAGCGATGTACGGAGATGGTTGAAGAGAGGCATCGCTGGTCGACCTGGGCATGGGCTGGTTCGCGATGTTGTCATTGGGTCTTGAGGACCACGATGACGGCAAGGTGGCAGTTCAAAGGGAGCAGGTTTTTGGCTATCTCGCCAAGGTAGTGTGAAGCTAATCGGAAGATTGTGTGAATTCGTTACGATCCGATTGTCCCGCCCAGATTGCCTGGTAAAAGTTGAGGGAGAACGCGGAGAAACCAAGCACAAGGGGACTCATTGATGATGCTGAAGAAGAGACTTCCGCTTTGGGCATTCTGTCTCAGTGGACTGGTCGCTCTTTCCGCGACCGAAGTTCATGCCGCGCAATCGGCGATCAACGCCTCGAAATTGCAACAAGACCAGTTCGAGAAACAACTCCTGCTCGCGGCGGACGAAAATGGCTTGACGGGTGCCGACCTTGTCGACTTGCAGGAATACATTGACGACAACAAGGTCGCCTTCGCCAAGTTCTCAACGGATACGATCGATTACGCGGATGAAACGGGCGCTGACGTGACGGTGTTGCAGTTTGTCTTCGCCAATCCGACAAGTCCGTCCTTCCTACCAGATCTGGTCACGACCGCGATGGGCAAGGTCACCACGGATGCAGAAATCCCGTCCGTCGCTCTCGCGGCCCCTGGAGCCACTGCCGGCGCGGTCTCGGTGAGTAACGTCGGTGGTGTCCAGGTGTCCGTCAACGTGGAGACGGGCGAGGCGGCGCAGCCGTCAACGAGTCCTACGCAGCCCCCGACGGGCGGCGGGTTCGTCTCGGATGCCGGGACGGGCGCGACCTTCCGCACGGCTCGCTTCTAAGCCGGTGAGGGAGTCCTTCCGCAAACGTTGAACCACGCGATCGTCGAAGCCGCTAGATCTCCTCGTCGAGGTCTGGCGGCTTTCTGATGCGCGGGCAGTCGCTGAGGCTGCCGACGGCTCCTCTTTGGTCCGGGCTCTTCCGCACCTACTCCGTTCGTCCTCTTCCCACGGGACATGCGGATGCTGCTCCAAACGAGCTTTTCACCGTAGCTGGTGCTTTGTCAGATCCAAAAGTTCGGGTGGTGCTTGCTGCTGGTCAGCCAGTGAGAAGTGATCGTGGGGCCACAACCCGAAATCTAGCGTTTGACGCAGCACGAGTCTCTTGATTGGTAAGTTCGTTTCGTGAAGACTCGTTCCTCACCCGTGCGGGAGCGTACTGGATCAGGGGCGTTTCCAGCATGCCCACGGCGAGCGTGGGCATGGCAACGAAGAGTCTCTTAGGCGATGACCGAACTCTTAGGCAATAAACGAACGAATCGACAAGTCGACAGCCCGTCTCTTTGTGAAACTGGCTGATACCTCCCAGCGATCCCAATCCGAAGATTGTGTGAATTCCCTACCATCCGATGGTCGTCCCTTCCAGTGCGACTAAAAGTAGTTTGACGACGCAGAAAACCAAGCACGAGGGACTTGTTGATGTTGTTGAAGAACACGCTTCCGTTCTGGGCTTGCTGCCTCGGTGGACTGATCTTTCTGTCCGCGACCGAAGCTCAGGCTCAAGACGCCGATTTCAATCCGACCACCGAGGCGCTGCGCCAGGTGAACCGAACCAAATTGGGAGTGCAGGAGTTTGGTCGACAACTGCTCCTGATCGACTCCGATCCAAGCGACTTCTCTCCGTTAGAGAAGTCGGCCTACCTGGAGACGGTCGCCAAGCAGTACGCGGGGGCGGCGCGGGCGTCGGTCCAAGCGGCGGAAGAGCAACAGTTCGAACCCGACTCGATCGTCTTCGCTCCGCCCGCACCAACGGCGGTCTTGGCACAACTCGGCTTCCCCGTGACGGGCCTTCAGCAACGATTTTCTGGGAATGCAAATGCCGAGGCTTCGGCAGCCGCGGGAACTGGAGCCAGGCTCTCTACGGTCGGAATTGTCGCACGTGCCCTCGTAGCGGTCGCTGCCGTGGCCGGTTCAAGTAGCGATGGTGAACCGGTTTCGACGGAATTCTCTGTCGACTCCGACGGAAACAGCGTCGTATCTCCTAATGGCTCCGGATTGAACTTCGCGCGGTCTCGCTTTTGAGCCGACGTCTTCCTGAAAAAGACCAAGCCGCCGGGTCTCCGTGTCGAGATCGGGCGGCTTTTTGCGTTTTTCGGTTCGAATCGGCGCGTTTTCGGTCTGATTTGGTCGACTACGCGGCGTTTTCCGTCGCGTTTGGGGCCGTTTTCTTCTGAAGGGGCTCCATCTTCTCGCACATCGGGCCGACGAGCCGGTTGCGGAGCTGTTGCCGCCAATGGGTGGGGACGAACTTGAGCCGCTTCTCGATCAGTTGCTCGGTCCGGTAGATCTGATACCCCACACTCCAGTTCGGATGTGTCTTCCCGAAGTGCTCCCGCGTCACCTCGATCAGCTCGCGAAAGACGCCGTCGCGTTGGCCGAGCGTCTTGTTGTCGGCGTACATGCGGGACAGGGCCAAGGGCTGCGAGAGATACCCGACCGGGAAGTGCTCGGAGATGCGGATCCACAGATCGTAGTCCATGCAGTATCGCAGTTCCTTGCGAACCGGCTTGATCGTGTCGAAGACCTCGCGGCGCACAAAGGCCGCGGGCTGGCAGATGAAGCAGTGCGCTTCGAGGACGTCGCGGCAAAACGGCGCGTAGGTGTCATAGAGCTCCGTCTTCTGGCCAATCTCGTCCATGTACCACGCTTCGCCGTAGACCATCCCCTCGCCGGGATGCTCCTTCAGGTGGTTGACGGCCGCGGTGACGGCGCCGGGCATGTAGCAGTCGTCACTGTTGAGCCAAGCGACGATTGGAGCTTGAGTCTGCGCCCACGCCCGGGCGATCGACGCCGCTTGCCCACCATCGGGCCCAGAGTACCACCGAACCCCGTGGCGAGCATAGCGCTCGAGAATGTCGAGACTCTCGTCGCTGGAGCCCCCATCGGCGACAAAATAGTCGATGTTCGGATAGTCCTGCGACAGGACCGACTCGATCGTCGCTTCCAGGAACCGCCCCTGGTTCATCGACGGAGTGACGATGAAGACCTGGGGCTCGCTATCTAGTTGCCGCAGCGATACTTCCGTCATCCGGTCTGAACCCTCTTTTTTGCGGTCGATTGCCCACCGAGCGTTTCGCACAGCTCGCCGTTTTGGTCAAGGGCACCATCGCCGTCGGGTTGACACATCGCGGGGGCTCGATTAGAGCGTCAATCGCGGAACTTGGGAGTGGTTCCGCGCGTTGCCAACGGTGAACGGGGCGCCCGTTCACGGCGGAATCGGCGAACCAAGCGGAAGAGACTTCAACGCATGAACATCGTGATCGACCTGATGCACCTGGTACCGGGTCGTGGGGGCGGGATCGTTCAACTGGTCGATGGATTGATCCAGGCGATCGCTCGAAGTGGTTCCGAGCACCAATACTTCCTTTCGTGCGTCAAGGGACGTTACACGCCTGGGAAACTTCCCTCGAATTTCCGGGTCTGGCACTTCGAGCTCCGCAACTACGCGCGGCAGCTCAGCCACGCGCTGGCTCGGCAGTCGATGGATGTGGTCTTTCGGTGCTTCCCCGGCGTCGAGGAACTCTCCTTTCCGCTCGACCGCCAGATCGTCCTGATCGTCGATCTGCAGCACGAGGCTTTTCCCGAGTTCTTCGACCCGGCCGAGTTGGCGCAGCGACGCGAGACCTTCGCCACGGTGATGGGGGGGGCGGGAGCGATCGCGACGATCAGCGACTTCGCCCGCCAGACGATTCTCGACCATCCCGCCACCGGCTGCCGCGACGTCTTTTTGACCTGTCCGGCCCTTCGCTTTGATCACGAGGCGTCATCGACGGGCGACCGCGAGTCGTTTCCCCAGGGGATGCCCGAAGGGAACTTCTTCTACTTTCCCGCCAATCCTTGGCCGCACAAGAATCACGAGCGCTTGCTCAAAGCGTTCGCCCGCTACAAGGAACTGGAGCCGTCCAGCGACGTCGAGTTGGTGCTCACCGGATCGGACAGCGGCTGGGAGCGTTGGGCTCCTCTTTGCCGTGGCTTGCCGGTCCGGCACATGGGCTACGTCTCCGCCGCGACGCTTCGCGAACTCTATCGCCGCGGCATGGCGCTGACCTTCTTTTCGCTCTACGAAGGTTTTGGGATGCCGCTGTTGGAGGCCTTTTCGCTCGATACCCCTGTCGTTTGCAGTTCCGCGGGGAGTCTGCCGGAGGTTGGCGGCGACGCGGTCTTGACGTGTGATCCGTTGGACATCGAATCGATGGCGCGGGGGATGCAACGTATTGCCGCCGATGCCGGCTTGAGACAGAACCTGGTCGAGCGGGGGCGAGAGCGACTCGAAGCGTACACTTGGGAGGAGTCGGCGCGGAACTTCATCGCCGCGTGCGAACGGGTGACAAGTGGCTCGGGTTCTTCCATGCTGAGCGAGATGATTGGGGAGGCGCTACCTCAAGAGCCTCGCGACATCTCCGAGCGAATGCTGCTGCGTCGGGTTCAAGCCAAGCTCGAGGACCTCGACCGGCAACAGCGACTCCACGTCGAGGAGTACAACCGCGCTCATCTCTTCGGGGCACTTTGGTGGGCCAAGCATCTGCTCGCTCGGGTTCGCAAGAAGCTCGGGTTGAAGAAGCCGGCCAAGGTGACGACCGATTGTCAAAACGATGACGCGGAAGCGACCACCCGCAAAGCGGCGTAGCTCGTCCAATATGCCTCCCAAACGCCGGTGAGTCTTCGTCGGTTCCTGTCCGATCGGCCCATCGCGCGGTCGCCGCCTGTCGCCAAAAATGATAACTCAACAGCAGCGGTAGGGCGGGGCACTCGTTCAGAGGTGTTGGGGCAAAACCGGTGCGCGATCGAATTCTTTCCTGGACCGCCGCGGGATCGGAAGTGGTGGTCTTGGCGATGGTCTTTCTGTCGCCGTGGCCGCTCGGCGCGATCTTTCCACGCGACATGTTTCTGATCTATGTCGGCGTCTCGCTTCTCTTGCTCTCTTGGGCGGTCCGGATCGTTGCCGAAGGGGAACTTCGCCTCGCACGATGTCCCGTCGTCCCTTGTTTGCTCCTGCTCGCGCTACTGGCTTGGTTTCAAACCATCTCCTTTTCGCCCGAGACCCTTGGGCTCCTCTCGGGCAATACGGCGAGAGTCTACGACGAGTTCCTACCCTCCCGTCCTGAAGTTCTTCCCTTCGACGTCGAACGCATGCCGCCGGCGTACCCCGCCGGCTCGACGATCAGTTTCTACCCTGGGGCGACCCAGCGCGAAGCAGTCGGTTGGCTCGCGGTCTTCTTGCTCTTTCTCGGTGTTCGGCACGTTCTAAACTCGCCCGACCATCTGCGGCGGTTGAGTTTGGCCGCGACCATCAACGCCTCGCTGTTGGCGTTCTTCGGGTTGGTCCACTACTTCAGCGCCGAGACGAGCTACGCCTATTGGTCGATCGAGACCGACAGCAACATCGTGTTTGGCCCGTTTGTCAACCGAAGCCACTACGCCTTCTACCAGAACCTTTGCACCGGCCTGGCCCTCGGGTGGACGTTGCAGCGGCTCGCACGCGGCGAAGCGAAGGAGGGCGGCGAGGGATCGCCCCGGCGCGAGTCGGGCCGCCGGCATCGACGCAAGAGTTCGTTCTTCAGCCTCGTCCTTCAGGACCCCGCGTTCGTCTGGATGGGACTGGCGCTGGTGCTGATCTTCGCCGCGACGATCTTCTGCCAATCGCGCGGTGGAACGATCGCGTTCCTCTCGGGCTTCGGCATGGTGGTGCTTCTCAGTCGAACCGGATCGTTCGACTGGAAGGCACTGGCTCTATTCGCCGGGATCGTCGTTGCCTCGACCTTGATGCTTCTATGGTTTGGTTTCGAACCGGTGCTCAATCGTCTCAACACGCTCTGGGAAGGGGACGCGCTCAATCCCAGAACGGAGATTTGGGGAGTGTCGCTCCCCGCGTTCTGGTCGCATCCGGTCTGGGGCACGGGGTACGGGACGTTCTACTTCATCGAACGAATGAACCGGGTTCTCGGTACCTATCGGGGCCGAGTCGCGGAACACGCGCACAACGAGTACATCGAGGCGATGGTCGAGGGAGGACTGATCCGATTGGTCCTGACCCTATTGCTGATCGGCTTCCTGTTCTGGCTCGGCGTCAAAGCCCTTCGCCGCCAACGCGGAAGCGTTCATCAGGGACTCGTGCTCGGCGCGATCTTCGCGGTGACCACTGCCGCCGTTCACAGCATCGGCGAATTCGGCATCCACATGCCATCGATCGCCGTCTTACTGACCGTCATTGGGGCGATGCTCGCCGGCACCGTGGGATGGCCGATGGTCGCGAAGACGAAGAGGCAAGAGATCGTCACGCCGCGCAACGACTTCACGCTTCGTTGGGGGGGGATCGCGCCGACTCTGGCCGCGGTCGTGCTCGTCGCTCTCGGTCTCTTTCTGTCGTACGAGGGCTGGCGGTTGGCACGTTACGACGCGCTGCGACGGCGCGCCGAGGTCCTTGAGGGGGGCGAGCACCTCCGCGAACGACTCGACCTCATGACCGAAGCGGCGAGGTTGGTCCCGGAGTCGTCGAAGATCCACCTCCAGCTCGGGCGAGAGCTGATCGGGGCCGGGGCCGCGCTCGCCCGTCAGAAGGACGTCGACCAGCAACTCTACATCAACCTCAGCCTCGAGGGCCTTCGTCGAATCCTGCTCGCGCGCGACTTGTGTCCGCTACTGGTCGACTCCCAAGTCTCGATCGCCGAGTACCGCGGGCTGCTGCAGGAGGGCGATCCGGCGTCCGACTACGTCGAGCGGGCCAAACGTCTGCTGCCGGCCGATTCGCGAACGTGGTTCACCTTCGGCTTCCAAGCGTTGCAGGCCGGCGACGAGGAGGAGACGTGGCGCTGTTTCCGGCGCTCGCTCGAGATCTCCGGTGACAGCCAGAAACGAATTCTCGAACTGAGCAAGGGCCGGCTCTCGTCCGAAGCGATTCTCGAGAAGGTCCTCCCCGAAAATCCTCAGTTGATCTTCAGTGCCGGGCGATCAATTCATCCGGGCCCCAAGGGAAGAGATGCTCGCGGTCCCTACGTCGAGAGAGCGCTGGAGTTGCTTGAGGAACGTGACGGCGAATTGACCGAAGCGGAGCTCTTCCTGAAAGGGAACTTGCTCGAAGAGAGGGAGCGGTACGAGGAGGCGCGTGTCGTCTACCAACGGGCCGTGATCAAGCGACCGACGAAGCACGACTGGCGTTACCGCTACGCGGAGGTCCTCTTCGAACTGGGAGACTACCGCAAGGCGGTTCGCGAGGCGGAGATCATCCTTGTCGCGCGCCCGCGCGACAAGCGGGTGAAGAGCTTCCTCGAGAAAGCGAGTCGTCGCCTCGCGGAAACGAAGTAGCTTTCGTCGGTGTCAACGGTCGCTCAGAACAGCAACTCGAACCCGAACGTCATTCCCTGCGCCCAAAAGTCACTTGAGACAAAGCGAAACTGTGGGTCGGCGGGGCCGACGAGGGTTCCCGGTCCGTTGATCGTCGGAAGCTGCGACGGGTTGACGACGTCGTCAATCTGTTGGCCCGGCCGGGCGACATCACTCCAGTAGAGGAAGCGGTAGCCGAAGAAGCCACGCAGATGATCGGTGAAGTCGTACTTCACGTTGAGACCTACCTCGGGCATCACACCAAAGACCTTGCGACTCCGGCGCCCGGAGTTGGTCGGTTGGGCGAGCACGCCGTTGGCGTAGGTGTTGCTGGCCCCCGAGCCGTCGCTGATCGTCGTTTCGCCGCTGATGTTGACCACCTGAAGCGTCGAGCCGAGGGCGACCTTGCCGAGGAAGGTGAAGAGGAATCGGCCACGCCGGACCTCGGACATGAAGCCGAGCTGACCACCGTGGAAGTAGTTGCGGGTGTCGAAATCATCCTCGATGATCGCGCGGATGCCGCGATTGTCGAGGATCGCGAGATTCTCGTTCACCGTCAGTCGTTCGTCGATCTCCGTGAAGCGATAGCCGACGAGCATGTCCGTGCGTCCCCAGCGTCCCGCGAGGAGTTTGCCGGTCGCGTTGAGTTCCATGCCGACGAGCGTGTTGGTCAGGTCGGTCGAGACGGTCCCCGACTGGACGCCGGGAAAGGCGACTGAAACGGAAAACGGCTGGTCGATCAACGAGTTGAAGAACGGGCGGGTCAGGACTTGGGAGCCGGGTGTCCCGTTACTACTCGCCGAGAAGTCGGTCCCGCGATCGCCGAGAAAGAGAAAGCTCGTCTGTAGCCCGAAGTCACCCGAGTCGCCGAAGAGGTACCACGCCCCGAAGCGCCCACCGGTGCGGACGCCGTTGCCGATCGACCCTCCATCAAGGACCTGGGTGCCCGGCTGCCCGATCGCCCCGGGAGTCGGATCGTTGGGCGAGCCGGTGGTGACCAGTGGGGGAGTGCGGCTCCGGGAGATCCAGAAGAGGAGAAACTCGGCGTCGAGCCTCAGCTTGTGGTCGGGCCAGACGCCACACGGGACACCCCCGTCGAAGCACGCATCAACGTCGCGACACGAGCAACCATGATTGCCGTCGCAATTGAGCAGAGGAGGGTAGGTCGTGGAGGTGATCCAACCGGTGGCTTTCATCCAGCGTGAGGTGGCGGCGGCGTCGGGAAGCGGCTCCAAATCGATGGGGGAGCCGGGGGCAATGTGGAACGTGGGGACCGGTTGTATCGCGGGGACGGCTTCCTCGAGAGCATCCTCCCGCGGGAGGACTTCCTCGGCGGTCGGCGCGACCTCGGCGGGTTGGGCGTCCGCTTCGGGGGGCTCGGTGCGCGTCTGGGCGCGAGCGGCCGTCGTCCCCATGGTGAGGAGAAGCGCCCAGGCAGCAATCAATCGCACAACCATCCTAGGTTCCCTCTTCGGTGGACGAGAAGGGGCGTTGGCCGGCCCAACACTTCTCTATCTGAATTGTCGTAATCGGAAGAATCGCAACTTTACGTAACTTCGGCAAAATGCCGGCGATCGCTGAAAACGGACGTGCTTGAGGAGAAGTTGGGCAAGGAGTGCTCGTTGATCGTCGTCGAGGAGGGTGTGTGGGCTCAACGACCCAGTCTTGAGAAAAATGACGGAGTCGGTTGGAAGTCTCGGGCGAGACTCACTTTGGGCGGGAACCATCCACTCCCGGAGCGCGACCCCCGCCCGCGATTCCTCTTTGGGCGGGAACCATCCACTCCCGGAGCGCAACCCCCACCCGCGACTTCTTGCGGCTTCGCCGCCCCGGTAGCGGAGCAACCGGGGCTAGCCCATTTGAGTGAGAACAACTCCCGCAAGGGCTACCCCCGGTTGATTCAACCGGGGCCGACGGAGTCGGTGGGAAGTCTCGGGCACGACTCACTTTGGGCGGGAACCATCCACTCCCGGAGCGCAACCCCCACCCGCGATTCCTCTTTGGGCGGGAACCATCCACTCCCGGAGCGCAACCCCCACCCGCGATTCCTCTTTGGGCGGGAACCATCCACTCCCGGAGTGCAACCCCCGCCCACGACTTCTTGCGGCTTCGCCGCCCCGGTAGCGGAGCAACCGGGGCTAGCCCATTTGAGTGAGAACAACTCCCGCAAGGGCTAGCCCATTTGAGTGAGAACAACTCCCGCAAGGGCTACCCCCGGTTGATTCAACCGGGGCCGACGGAGTCGGTGGGAAGTCTCGGGCACGACTCTCTTTGGGCGGGAACCATTCACTCCCGGAGCGCAACCCCCACCCGCGATTCCTCTTTGGGCGTCAACCATCGATTCCCGGAGCGCGACCCCCACCCGCGACTTCTTGCGGCTTCGCCGCCCCGGTAGCGGAGCAACCGGGGCTAGCCCATTTGAGTGAGAACAACTCCCGCAAGGGCTACCCCCGGTTGATTCAACCGGGGACGACGGAGTCGGTGGGAAGTCTCGGGCACGACTCACTTTGGGCGGGAACCATCCACTCCCGGAGCGCAACCCCCACCCGCGATTCCTCTTTGGGCGGGAACCATCGATTCCCGGAGCGCGACCCCCGCCCGCGACTTCTTGCGGCTTCGCCGCCCCGGTAGCGGAGCAACCGGGGCTAGTGGTTCATCTATCCTAGGATTTCGGGTTGGTTGATTGCTTCTGTTCGAGGAAACTTGCTGCTTCCTGGAAAGCACGGAGGTTTCCCAATGAACAAGAAGTACATCGTTCGCCTCACGGAAGAGGAACGCGCAACTTGTCACGCGGTCATCAAGAAGCTCAAAGGCTCCTCCCAGAAGGTTCGACGGGCACAAATGCTCTTGAAGACAGACGCCAACGGTCCGGCGTGGACGGATGAGAGAATTGCCGAGGCTTTTGGTTGTCGTGTCCAGACCGTTGAGAATCTACGCAAACGCCTAGTCACCGAGAGTTTTGCGTTGGCATTGGATGGAATGAGACGCGAGAAGCCACCGACTCCGCCGAAGCTCGACGGGCAGGCCGAAGCAAGACTAATCGCCATGCGTCTGGGAGAGCCGCCCAAGGGATACGGCAAGTGGACGCTGCAACTGCTTGCCGATCAATTGGTTAAACTAGAGGTAGTGGAATCCATTTGTCCCGAGACCGTTCGCAAGACGCTAAAAAAAATCGCATGACCAAGCGTATGATCGACTATTGGGTGATCCCCCCCGAGAACGACGCTGAGTTCGTCGCTTGCATGGAGGAAGTCCTCGAAACCTATGAAAGACCCTACGATGCAGACCATCCGGTCATTTGCATGGACGAGCAACCGGTCCAGCTGATCAAAGAAACAAGGCAGCCGATTGAAGCTGCCAAGGACCATCCCAAGCGAGTCGATTACGAGTATGAACGAAACGGAACGGCGAGCATCTTCATGTTCAGCGAGCCGCTTTCAGGTTTTCGCCAAGCGACGGCCAGGTCGCAACGCACCAAGGTTGATTGGGCGCAAGAGGTCGCGCAACTGCTCGACACTCGCTACGCCGATTGCCAGCAAGTGACGCTGGTTCTCGACAACCTAAACACCCACACCAAGGGAGCGTTCTACGAGTTGTTTGAGCCTGCCGTGGCACGTGCCTATGTCAAGCGAATCACGTTCGTCTACACTCCGAAGCATGGGAGCTGGCTAAACGTCGCCGAATGCGAACTGAGCGCGATGACACGACAGTGTCTGACCGGTCGACGCGTCGGCGAACTCGACGAATTACGAGACGAAATCGGGGCTTGGTCCGATCAGACCAACCAGAAGCAGCGCGGCGTCGACTGGCAACTACAAATCGACGAAGCACGCACCAAACTGGCCCGACTCTACCCAAAAATTAAGAATGGATGATGCACTAGCCCATTTGTGAGAACAACTCCCGCAAGGGCTACCCCCGGTTGATTCAACCGGGGCCGACGGAGTCGGTGGGAAGTCTCGGGCGAGACTCACTTTGTGCGGGAACCATCGATTCCCGGAGCGCGACCTCCACCCGCGATTCCTCTTTGTGCGGGAACCATCGATTCCCGGAGCGCGACCCCTGCCCGCGACTTCTTGCGGCTTCGCCGCCCCGGTAGCGGAGCAACCGGGGCTAGCCCATTTGAGTGAGAACAACTCCCGCAAGGGCTACCCCCGGTTGATTCAACCGGGGCCGACGGAGTCGGTGGGAAGTCTCGGGCACGACTCACTTTGGGCGGGAACCATTCACTCCCGGAGCGCAACCCCCACCCGCGATTCCTCTTTGGGCGTCAACCATCGATTCCCGGAGCGCGACCCCCGCCCGCGACTTCTTGCGGCTTCGCCGCCCCGGTAGCGGAGCAACCGGGGCTAGCCCAGAATGCGGAGCAACCGGGGCTAGCCCAGAATGCAGAGCAACCGGGGCTAGCCCAGAATGCAGAGCAACCGGGGTTGGCCCAGAATGCGGAGCAACGGGGGTTGGCCCAGAATGCGTCGCACCGCCTAACCGGATTGCGCTTGTCACATTTTGAGTTTTGCTGAAGATGGCCCCGCGTCGAGACGCGCGCGGACTGCCCGCGTTCGTATTCCGACCCGAAGTCATGGAAGATGACGGCCGGACCGTGGTCCCGCCTGACGAGGTGCGAAGGTGACCTACAAGCTGACGCACGTCCCCGGGTCCAACCGGGAGACGTCGACCCCTCTCGTTTCGGTCGTCGTTCCCTGCTACAACGAGTTCGCCGTTCTCGACCGACTCCACGAACGCCTCACGGCCGCGGCGCGGAAGTGGGAAGAAGCCTACGAAATCATCCTCGTCGACGACGGGTCGCGTCACGAGACCTGGGAGAAGGTCGAGGAGATCGCGTCGCGCGATCCCCACTGGCGCGTTATCCGGTTCGCCCGCAATTTCGGTCACCAAGCGGCGGTCTCCGCCGGGATCGCACACGCGTCCGGCGACGCGGTCATCGTTATCGACGCCGACTTGCAGGATCCCCCCGAGGAACTCCACCGATTCATCGCGAAGTGGCGCGAGGGCTACGAGGTGGTCTACGCCGTGCGTCGCAAGCGGAAGGAAAACGCCCTCAAGCGCTTCTGCTACTTCGCCTTCTACCGCGTGCTCGCGCGGATGTCGGAGACGCCGATCGCGATCGACTCGGGCGACTTTTGCCTGATGGATCGCAAGGTAGTCGACGTGCTCAACAGCATGCCCGAGCAGCACCGATTCGTTCGCGGCATGCGTGCCTGGATCGGCTTCCGCCAGGTCGGCCTCGAGTACGAACGTCACGGCCGCGCGGCGGGCGAACCGCAATACACCTTCCGCAAGCTCGTCAACCTCGCGGTCGACGGCATCTTTTCCTTCTCCAGCGAGCCGCTGCGGCTCGCGACTCGGCTCGGCTTTCTGGTCTCGTCGGTTGCATTCTGCGGAGCGGTCTTCACGCTGGTTCAGCGGGTCTTTCGGGAGTCGTTCGCGAAGATCGGCATGGAACCGGTCCCTGGCTTCGCGACGATCGTCATCGCGATCCTTTTTCTCGGCGGGATTCAGCTCCTGTGTCTTGGGATCGTGGGGGAGTACATCGGCCGCATCTATGATCAAGTCAAAGGCCGTCCCCTCTGGATCGTCCGGGAGACGATGGGCTTCGAGGAATCATCCAGCAATGCCCAGGATCGCTCCAGCGTCCCACCCAATCGCTACGGCCGTAGCGCGTAGTTCCCTTTGAACAGCAATTCGCCGAGTGCCTCGCCCCACGTTTGCGTGGGCATGTGGGGAACACACGTGTCCGGTGAACGTGCTGCGCGGGATCGCGTCGCCTCGTCGACTCTCCAAGAAACCGGAGATGAGACAACCTCGCTAGCGGACGACGGGATCGGTCGGAGCTGGTTCGATGGCGCCACGTAGCTGGACCGGCGTGCGGGCGGTGAGGTTCTCCGCGCTGGCGGGGCCCCGATAGCCGCTCATGCCGATTCCTCGACCAGAGGCAGTCGGGTTGGCGAGGTCGACGACCTTGGTGTTGTCGTACTCGCTGCGGCGAAAGACGTTGGCGGCGAAGTCGGAAGTGATCTTGTTGATCTCGATTTGACGACTACGCAGGCTGACGGTCAGCTTGGTGTCGACTTCCGGCCATTCGAGCTTCACCTTGCGGGGGACGTAGATGCCCAGACTCGTGTCGTCGTGGTATTCGACGACATGCGCCCGGACGATGCGGTTGTAGTTGTCGTCGAAGAGTTCGTAGCCGCTGATGCGGCCGCTGTCGCGGTCAATGTAGGTGCGGCGGATGACGGTGGAGCCACCGGGCGTCGATTCCTCGGCCAAGAGGGTGAACTGCGACGCTTGGCTCTGCTCGAGCGTATTTTCTTCCCGGTCGATCGGACTGACGCCCAAGATGTCCATGATCCAGTCGGGTTGGAAAGGAATTGCAAGCTTTACACGAGAGAGATCCTCTCGGTTACAAACGAAGACGGTCGGCGGCTTCATCCGAGCGACCCAAAACCAGATCTCGTTCTCGTTGGAACCGAGGTCGAGTTCGGAGTGGCCCGCGAAGCGTCCCAGGAGCCGAAAACGGTGATCGTCCTGGTAGGCCATCTTCGCGTTGAGTGTGTAGACCTGCCCCTCGGAAGAGCCGTTGATGTCGACGTGATTGCACTGAAGTGACTTGATTTTGGTCGCGTTCTCGTTGATTTTGGCGACGATTTGCGCCACTTCCGGATCACTTGGGGGCTTGTTTTGCTTGATGGTCGTCGCGCGAGGACGCACGGAACTACAGCCGGCGATGACGGCGAGGAGCATCAAGAGAGCGGCGGACGTCTTTCGCATGGAGATCTCTTCATTCGCTCGGGGAGGGTGCTGTTCCAAGCAACTCCGCCAGCTCTTCCTCGAGCCGGTCGACTTCAGTCTCTTTGAGGCCCGGATCCATGACCGGCAAGTTTTCCTTTGAACGCGGACGGCGGAAGATGAGAACCTCATGCTCGCCGTCCTGCTGAACATCATGCAATTTCAATGCCTTTCGCCGCATCAACAATAGAGCCAGGACGTAGTGGAGCTGCCGCCTCTTCGGATCTTCCGTTTCCTCGGCAAATTGCTCAAAGAGCGCCAGCATTGCCTCGACCGTCACCGGCTTCGGCTTGCCCGCGTCCTTGTCCTCAGGCAGCCGGCTTCGCCAAAAGCCCAGCGCCTCCTCCGGCGGTCCCGTCCAGTGCTCGACGCGATAGTCGCGCCGTTCCAGACCGGTGACCGTCTCGATGACAGCGGTGTAGTAACTGTCGCCGGGCGAGATCTCCTTGCCGGAGACGAAACACTTCTTCGTGTGCGGACCAATCTGGTAGTCCATCGCTGCTCAGCCCAGCCTGCCTGTCCTCTCCAAGTTCGTCCGACTCCGCCATCGGGCGCCCGGTGATCGACGCGATGCCCTTCATGATGGACCGAGTCGATCGAGCCCGAAAGTCCCAAACCGTCACTTTCCGGTCGGTCAGGGCACGATTCGGCCACCCGAGACAACCGCGCGTGAAGCGCGGTGCCAGAAACACTTGTCGGGATGCGGATCGGTAAGTGGCCGGCGCGTATCAGAATTCGGCGTTCGCCACAAGGGCTGGTCCATCGTAACGCCGGGCTAGGGGTGGGGGAATCCCCTCGGCAAGGAGCGAACGCGGCCTTCTTCCCACCGGGGCCCGCACAATGCGCAAGGTCCCCCGGAAGCTCCTATCCGTTGGCTGGGGACCGCCGAGTTGGTCACTTGAACTGTTTCGCCTCCGTGGCACCCGGTTTGCGGAGAATAGGAGAGACGGACGTGGGAGAACCGGGAGAACCGGACAAATCCCTCTTCCAGGACGAACAACTTGCGTATTCTAACTGAAGTGAACCTCTTTGCTTCGCCGAGCCACTCAAGGGGCGTCGAACAATCCATTTTGCGACGAGGTTCTTTCGGCACCAAGGAGCACGGGTCGTCATGGCTACAGATCTTCAGCTCAAAGAGACCATTCCTTCTCTCACCGATCGACTCGTGGCGACCTACGTGGAAGACTGCACCATTCACCATCTAGACCATGAGCCGTTGCCGAGTCGTCTGAAGGTGATCCGAGTCCTTGACCACCTCTTCGAGGTCATTTTTCCGGGCTTCGGCCGTCGCGAGAACTTGCACATGAGCAACGTGCAGTACTACGTGGGTGGTCTGCTCGTCGAGTTGCACGACGACCTCACGCGGCAGATCGCGTTGGCCCTCCGCCTCGATCCCAAGTTCGCCAATTGCTCGACCCAGGACTTGGAACGGAAGGGGCAGCAGGTCGCGGTCGACTTTCTCAACACGATTCCCGATCTGCGCTGCATGCTCGCCCTCGATGTCCATGCCGCCTACGACGGCGATCCGGCCTCCACCGGGACGACCGAGACGATCCTTTGCTACCCAAGCGTCGAAGCGGTCTGCATCTATCGGCTCGCTCATGAGCTCTTCCGGCGTGGGGTGCCGCTCATTCCACGCATCATGACCGAGTACGCCCATTCGAAAACGGGAATCGACATTCACCCGGGGGCGACGATCGGCCGTAGCTTCTTCATCGACCACGGGACCGGCGTCGTCATCGGCGCGACCTGTGAGATTGGCGACTACGTCAAGCTCTACCAGGGCGTGACGCTTGGCGCCTTGAGCTTCCCGAAGGACGATGAGGGCAAGCTGATCCGCGATGAGAAACGGCATCCCACCCTTGAGGACCATGTCGTCGTCTACGCCAACGCGACCGTGTTGGGCGGAGAGACGGTGGTCGGTCATCACTCGGTGGTCGGTTCCAGTGTTTGGCTCATGGATAGCGTCGATCCCTACACGCTGGTGACGCTCGAGAAACCGAAGCTCCGCATTCGCGAGGGCTATCAAAGCAGCGCGACCAAGGGGGCAGGGGTCTAGCAGTCCGCTCATTCTGCGCCCCGCTACGGTGGGGCGATCCACTGCACAAGATTCTCTTGGGTGCCATGCCCACGCGTCGTGGGCATGCGGTGAGGACGCCGTTGGCTCGGCGAGATCCCCCACCACCGGAGGGCGGAGTTTCACGCAACGAACTTGCCGACAGCGGATCTCGCGACCCGCTCCTGTCAACAGCGTGCTTGCGGGCCGTCGCTCGCCCATGGGTCGTTGAGCCCTTCACGCGTCCTTCTCGCACCCGCGGCAGACGTCGAAAACCCGCATATCCGAGCGCAACCGGAACGTTCCTCTTATTCTCAACGGCGAACCTACACTCCTGGCGCCATATCTCCGCTTCGACGGACCACTCCCCACCAAACTCGGTGTAAGATGGATCGGGGACGTCGTCGATGTGCCGTTGGGAATCCTAAGCAGTGCCCCTTCCTAGGCCATTCAGATGACTCGTCGCTGGACCATTCGAGACCTCTTCGGCGCCAGCGGACGACCATGACCCCCATCACGTTCGATTGACGTGCTGACCGTAGAGCCAACGGAGGGAGACCCAAGACATGCCGTTGCGTTGCGTTCCCAAGAAGACTGGAAGTCCTCGACGCCGACTGCGGCGATTCCTCGGCGAGAGCGCCAAACTCCGCCGCCTCGACGTGGCTCGATGCCCTCTCGGGTTTGAATCGCTCAGTGAGCGGATCACCCCGGCCACCTTCACCATTGCCAACTCCACGCAGTTGCAGATCACCCTCGACAGCTCCGAAGAGGTGACGCTGACCACGATTGGAAGTGGTGACTCGACCGACGGATCGGTGCTGACCCTCTCGAGCACCACGTTTTCCGGGACCGACGACAGCGGCACCGTGACGGGCGATGGAACCGACACGCTCAGTTTCGCCAACGACGGTTCGACAATCACGAGCGTCTCCATCACGGGCGGGGGAAGCAATACCTTCGACCTCTCGACGACCGTCGGCGACTTCGACGCGGCCCTAACAATCAACCTCACCTCGGGCACCGCGATCACCAACTCCGGCGACTTCGCCTTCGCGGAAACCAACACGCTGTCCGTTACCGCCGACGGGACGTCGGTCACCCAAAGCGGAAGCCTGTCGCTCAACGGGACGGCGTTTTTCAATCTCGGTTCGACCGGCGACCTGACCCTCGCCACCTCGCTCGACACCAACGGAAGCACGATCTCAATCACCAATGCCGACGATGTCACGATCATCGACACCGACTCGACGGGTTCGGGAACGACGGTCAGCGGCGTCCTCGTCAATGGCGACTTGAGCGTGACCAATGCCGGGTCGGCCGCGGGCGATCTCTCGGTGACGGTCAACGAAGTGGTCGGGACCCTCGACGCGAACATCAGCGACGCCGCCGGCGGCAACGTCAGCGTCAGCGTTCAAGAGGCCGGGTCGATCACCGCCGTCAATTCCTCCGACGGCAGCGGGGCGGGAATCACGGTCGCGACGACTTCCGGTGACTTGACGATCTCGGGGATCACCCAAACCGACTCGACCGGAACGGTGACGCTGACGTCCAATGCCAACATCTACCAGAGCGGAACGATCGACACCAACGGGGCGGGAGTCACCGCCACGTCGTCGACCGGGGTCGACATCGACCTGAGCAACGACTTCAACGATTTCGGCGGCGGGACCTTCACCTTGGGAGGCGATGTCGCCGACCTTCTCCTCACCACCGAAACGGCCCTCGTTCTCGATGGTGGCGGCAACACCATCAGCGGCGATCTCGCCCTCATCGCCGGCACGTCGATCACCGCGGACAGCTCCGGGTTCTCCGTCAGCGGCGCGGCCCTCGTGCGAGCAACCGACGACATCGCGTTGACCGACTCGTCGATCGACTTGACGACGCTGAACCTGCAACAGGCCGACTCGAGCTCGAGTGTCAGCGTGAGCGACGCCAGCGGCTTGACGGTTTGGGGCGATATCGCCGGAAGTCTCACGCTCGACGTGACCGACGACTTGATCCTCGGCTCCGGAGGCTCGTTTACCCTCGGTTCGGAGGGAGGGACGATCACCGGCTCGACCATCAGCGTCGTCAACACGACCGTCGATCTCGGTTCCGGTTCGACGACGCTCGACGTGACGATCTCGAGCACGCCGGTCGAAGTGACTTCCGAACTCGGAGCCGAAGCGGTTCTCACGGTCGACAGCGACGGAACCGTGACGATCGCCAACGGCATCGACCTCGACGCCGGGTCGGTACTCGGCGGGCTCGGAACGTTTGACGTCAGCAGCAGCGACACCGGCATCGTCGTGGGAAGTTCCGCCCTCGTGGCGCCCGTCACCGGGAGCACGGTGGGGACGTTGTCGATCACCGGCGATCTCTCGTTCGACTCCGATGGACTCTTCGGCGTCGAGTTGCAAGGTTCGTCGAGCTTCACGTCCGTCGACGCGTCGGGAACGGTCGACATCACCGACGCCGACCTCTTGATCGAGTTCGACACCTCCTCGTACATTCCGGGAGTCGGCGACAGCTTCACGATCCTGACGGCCGGTTCGGTGACGGGGCTCTTCGCCAACCTCGACTCGAGTGACCGCATCGTCGCCAACGGCGTCACCTTCCAGGTCGCCACCAACAGCTCCTCGACATCCGTGACCCTCACGGTGGTCGCGAACGCCGCCGATGTCGACGGCATCGGGCTCTACCGCCCCGACACCGCCGAGTTCATCTTCAACACCAGCGACCCGATCAACAGCTTCGACGCGAGTGAGTACTTCACGATCACCTTCGGGAACGCGGACGAGAACGGCTTTGTCGGTGACTTCACCGGCGACGGCAGCGTCAACATCGGGATTCGCCGCGGTGAGCAGTTCATCATCAACACGAGTCCCATCTTCAACTTTGACGCTTCCTCGTTCGTCACCGTGACCGTGGGGCTCTCGACGGACATTCCCCTCATCGGCGACTGGGACGGAGACGGCGACGACGACTTGGGGCTCTATCGCGCCGATCTCGCGACCTACGTCACCATCAACATGCCGACGATCACCACCGGCGAGACGGGCGACTTGACCGATTCGCTTGGAACGGTGCGAAACATCACCTTCGGCAATCCGCCGGACAGTGGCACGGATCCCTATACCGTCGCCGCGGTCGGCTACTTCGACGACGAGTTCACGGCCGATCAAATCGGCATCATGTCCGACGGCACGCTCGACATGGCCGACGTCGACATCGCCTCACTCTCGGCGGGGAACTCGTCGATCACGGCCTTTTTTCAGCCCGATCCGACCGTCTTCGGAACGACCGACGATCAACCCCTCAACGGCTACTGGATCAGCAACAGCACCGGCATCGACCAGCGGGGGATCTTCCGCGGCTCCTCGGCAACCTTCTCGCTGTCGACGTCCACTTCCAGCACGAGCAGCGTCGACCTTGTCTTCGGACTCGATGGGGACATCGGGATTCATGGTCGATGGATCTCGCTCAGTTCCTCGACGTCATCGGTCGAGTCGGCGACGCTGGCGACCAGTGAGGGATTGCTCGACGCCTTCTTCGCCGACGACGAAGAGCTGTAATCGCTCGTTCGGCAACACGACTCTCCTCCGGGTACCGGACTTCGGGTTCTCGGTTCCGGGTGCCATGCCCACGCCCCGTGGGCATGCGGAGAGGACAACGATATACGATAAGATCCTCACACCCCAGTGACCCAAGTGGCCCCTGGGACACACCCTTTCCAACCAAGTCTCTACACGATTCCCATGCGTCGACGATAGTCGTTGAGTTCCCGAACCGCTCGGTAACCGAGGATGAGAACGATCGGCATGTTCGACCAGAGCATCCACCCGGTGCCGATGTCGACGAGTGTTTCGAGTTGATCGGAGGTCGTCACGTAGGCCGCCGCCAAGACCGTCAGGAGGAGCGTCGCGACCTTGTAGGCGAACAACCCGCGCGAGCCGGTCAGGTAGGCGACCGCCTGCTCGCCGTAGTAGGTCCAGGTGATCATCGTCGACAGGGCGAAGAGCCACGAGACGATCGGCAGTAGCCACGTTCCCAGTCCGGGAAACTCTCGATCGAATGCTTCCGCGGTTTGCGGGGCGGCGAGTAGATCCCGGTAGACCATCGAGTCCTTCAGACGAACGCTCCTGGGAATCTCTTCCCACTCGGTCTCGTCGAGTTCCACGGGACTCCATCGCAGAATATTCGCGAACTCGCCCGACGGAGAGTTGGTCAAGCGCCCCTCGATCTTGACCAGGTTCGATCCGCTCTCCCGTCTCGTGGTGTCTTCAACTTCGGCGACGAGAAAGAAGCGATCGCCGACCGACCACGACTTCCCCTCCCGTTGTGGCAAGCTGCTAGGGCTCTTCGGTCCGCGGACAATCCAGGTCGGTCCCTGGATCTGGGGATCGCGCATCACCCGAACCTCGCCCTGGATCTCTCCGTACGGCTCCCTGTTCCAGGTATCGGTCACGATGATCACTAGGGCGGTCACGGTGCAGACGCAGATGGTATCGAGAAAGGGCCCCAGCCCGCCGAGGATGCCCTCCCGCGCCGGCTCGCGCGTCTTGGCCGCGGCGTGGGCGATCGGCGCCGATCCCTGGCCGGCCTCGTTCGAGTAGAGGGCCCGCCGCATGCCGACGGAGAATGCCCAACCCGCCGTGCCGCCAAGAAATGCTCCCTGCGCCTGCGTCCCGTTGAGGGCATCGTGAACGACCAGGGAGAGGGCCGAGGGCAACTCGGAGAGATGACGGAAGAGGATCGCGAACGCGGCGAGGAGGTAGAGGACGCACATCAGGGGGACCAGTTTGGCCGCGACCCGGCCGATCCGCTTGATCCCGCCGAGGACGACCAGCCCCAAGAGCGTCGCCAACACGAGTCCACTGAAGATTCGGGGGATGCGGAAGGACGAGTGCGACAGCGCCGCGACGTTCCACGCTTGGAACATGATGCCGCCGGTGAGGGCCGAGACCAGGAGCGTTAGGCAGAAGAATCCCCCGATCAGACGGGCGAATACCCGGCCCGATTCACCCCGTTTGCCTAGCGTTTGATCGACGACCCACATCGCCCCTCCGTGGGGATTCTCGGGGTCGGAGGTGTTGCGGTACATCATCGCGAGCGTGATCTCGATGGTCTTCAGCGCCATCCCGAGAGCGGCCGTGACCCACATCCAGAGAAGGGCGCCTGGGCCACCAACGCCGATCGCCAGCGCGACGCCGCCGATGTTTCCCAGTCCCACCGTGCCGGAGAGGGCGGCCGAGAGTGCTTGGAAGTGGCTGATGGCGCCCGGCGCGTCGGGGGAGTCGTATTTGCCTTTCAGGACTGGGATCGCGTGGGTCAGACTGGTGATCTGGGTGAATCGAGTCCAAAGCGTGAAGAGGATGCCCGACCCGAGGAGAAAGAGGAACGTCCAAGGGCCCCAGAGCAGATCGTTGGTCGCGCTCATCCAGTCAAAGATGGTATCCACGGGGCTGTTCTTCCTCGGGCTGCGGCTCGTGACGAACGAAACTTTAGGAATTTCGGCAAAAGCGACCTTGTTCGTCGCTAGATCGCACGGTATAGCCTCGCGACGATTCACGCAACTACCGCATCGCTGTCCGGCTCCAGACGTCTCCTTTCTTTGGACGACTCGAGCCATTGCTCTCCAACGTCCTTCCTTCGGAGCGTGTCGACGTATCGGCACGAAGGAGGCCTAGGGAGAGTATGGGCGCGAAGAGGGGATTTAGGATGAGTCCTTGTATTCGTGGGCTTGGCATTTTGGCCGTCGTGGTCGCGGGGAGCGTCTCCACGGCTCGTGCTCAGTGGGCACCTCAGTGGGAACCGGTCCATGGGGCCGCGACGCCTTCAACCGTCCAGCATGTTCCCTCGATGACGATGACCCACTCCACGTCGAGCCAGGTCGTTCAGAAGCACTCCGGCGAAGCGGCATGGCCTTACTATTCCGACTCGCCCCTCTATTCGACGCAGCAGGTGCCGGTCCGCGCCCATGCTCCGCAGATCGTGACGTCAACGCCCGCGGCGCCGGTCTATCCCGTGGTGACTCAGCAAGCACCGGCGATCACTCATCAGCAGGTGATCCAGCAGCAACACCAGCCGTTCGTGCGGCCAACGACTCCGGCACGCAACCCCGCGGCGCCGATCGTGACCCAGCAAGCGTCGGCGACGACTTTCGAGCGCGCGGTGCAAACCCAGCCGCAACGGCTCGTTCAGCCGACACCACCGTCGGCGCATCGACAAGCTGTCGCGACGGTGACGCCTCCTCCCAACATCGAGCAGGTTCAGCCGAAGAGCCCGTTCCCCGAGCCGAAGCCGGCCACCCCACCCAGGGCGCCGCAGGACATGCAGACCCAGTTGGCGAGCTTCAATCAGGGAAGTGCCCCGATCGCGACCAACCAGTTCTGGCGCGACTACCCGATCACGCAGTACACCGCCAAGTTTCCTTCCGGGGTCGCCCCCGAGGAGGGAGTTCGTCGCTGGATTCTGACCGAGACGGGGGAGGAGTCTTGGTACGGCGCCAGCCCGACCTCGCTGTCGGTGACGCCCGAACGCGTGCGCGTCTTCCACGACGACAAGGTCCAGCAGAAGGTCAACGACCTACTCGGACGCTTCCTGCACTACGAACCGGGGCAGTTTCAGTGCAAGGTTCGCATCTGGAACGTGACCGAGATGAAGTGGCGCGAGCAGGGACGCGAGTCGTGGCGCATGGTCAACAATGGTGCCGATGGGCGTCAAGCGTGGTACTTGACCGACGCGGAGTCGCGCGAACTGATCGAGTCGCTGGCGGGGCATAACTTGCTCGGCAAGCCGAACGCGACGCTCCTCGCGGAGCCCAACTTCCTGGTTGCCAACGGCCAGACCGCGGACGTCAACTGGACGCGGGAGGACACTTACGTTCGCGACGTGTCGCTCCAGACCGATCCGACCGCCGACGTCGGCTACGAGAACCAACTCGCTCCCGCCAATGACGACATCGAGTTGGCCATCAGTCCCTTGATCGCGCCCGATGCGGCGTCGATCGATCTCGACGTCGACCTAAAGGTTCACCGATTGGTGGAAAAGCACAAGTTCCGGCTCGGCCTCCCGGGGCACCCGCGAGCGGAAGTGCCCGAGACCGCCTCGGCGGGAGTCAAGGAACGGCTGCGGCTGGAGCCTGGCCAGAACCTGCTGCTTAGCGTCGGAGCGGTGCCGAGTTTCACCAAGCCGAGCCTGGGACGACGCTTGAACCTGTTCGCGAAGAATCAGCCGAACGCCGAGGTGATCGTCCTGATCTCGATCGTTCCCGCGGGGCCGCACAGCGTCGACGGTCATCGGATCATCAGCGCCAAGCCGAAACCGATTGCGACCAACCCGACGGTGACCAAGTCGGTCACGAAGAAGAAGAAACGGGCCGTGTTTCATCCGCAGGGACTGACGCCACCGGTCTTCTAGTCGTCGCCGTGGCCACGAGCGGAGCGGAGGTCGTCGAAGAGTCTTTCGACCTTCTCGTGGACGCGTCGCGTTTGCCGGACGACCAGACTCTTCGTTTGGTGGTGGTAGGCGATCGTTCCCTTGCCGCCGTTGCTCTGTGTCGAAGACGGTCCATGGAGACCGTCGCCACCTCCGAGTCCACCTCCAGCACTCGCCATTCTCAACGGAACGTTTCTCCAAGAGTCGGGGGAGACCGTCGACTCCACGATGACCATGAACAGACTCCCCTCGTTGTTGCCGGGAACTGGTTCGCCCACCAAGTCCGCCACGGGATAGACCCGCGTCTCGAGCATGTCGTCCGTTTCCGCGTCAGTGATGACTAAGACGTTGTTGCGGATGACGTGCGTGAGCCCCAATGGTTCGAGCATCAAATCGAGCGCGTCTCCGAGGGGGATGCCTTGGACGCTTAGCGTCACCAGCGCATCGGCGTCGGTATCCGCGTACTCAAGTCCCTCCTTGTCGAGGACGATATTGATGTTCACCGAATCCCTGAGGAACTCCATGGCATCGCTGAGCGTTGTCTCCTCAAACTCGATGTCGACCGCCCCGAGGTAGGCTTGTTCGATCTTCTTTCGCAGGGAGATCTCCTCCTTCGCGTCCTTGTGGGTTGCGTTTCGCATTTCGGTGAGTCGATTCTTCGCTGACCGCTCGTCGTCACGGTGGGATGCCGCTCGTTCACGAGTTGCGTTCCCGCCAAGACGCTTGAGTTCCGGAAGACGGGCATCGCGGTGCTCGTGGTCATGCTCCGTGTTTCGCGAGACGCGTAGCTCGTGCAAGAGCCGATCGAGCTTGCGGTGGATGATCGGCGTCTGGCTCACGACGAAAGACTGCGTCGGTTCGTGCAACGCAATCGTTCCGAGCCCGCCCTCTTTTTTCCACGTATCCCAGCGAACCGTCGATTGGAGCAGTTCCATCAATTCTTCGGAGACATCGACGGTCTCTCCTTCTCGCTCGACGCGAACAAGATCCACAACGGGATAGACGCGCGTTTCCAGGAGCCCGCCCGTTTCATGCGCATCGGTGATGACCAGGACATCGTCGCGGACCAGGTAAGTCAAAACCAACGGCTCGAGCATCAACTCAAGCACTTGGCGAAGCGGGACATTGGAGAGTTCCAAGGAGACCGGAACATCCGGATCGAGCCCGAGGAGGTCGAGTCCATTCTGGTCGAGGACGATGTTGATCTTCGCCGTCTTCGCGAGGTGCTTGACGACGTCGCGAAGGGTCGTGTCGTCAAACGCGATCGACATCCTCTTGCCCAACTGCGATTCGATCGGCAGTGGTTTCTGGCCGTGCGTGTGATGAATGGATTGACGTGGCGCCGAGCGATGTTCGGAAGACTCGGCGTTCGTTCCCTCTCTCGTCACATCGGCACCGAGAAGGGAGGAGATCAGGGCGACGCACAGAAATGACGTCATGACATGTACCTCGACAAGAAGTGATTGCGAACGAGATGCTCCCCATCAAAGAGTGTAGGCCCGCATCGTCGCTCGACGCAAGGGAAAGCGCGAACGCCAAGATCGCCGGCCGCTCGGCGAATGGGACGACGAACCGCGATTCATGGTCGCTCTGACTGCTTGTCTTCACCGGCGGGCTTTCTATCTTGTCGGCGACTACGGACCGCTAGGGGTTGCATCACACAAGGGGAGGATCACGCGATGACATCTTCGTCGCTCAAGGGAATCTTGGCGTTTGGCTTGGTTGGTTGCCTGTTGGTCGGGTGCGCGGAGCAGGGCGCACCGACCGCGGAGCCGAAGGAGACGGCCGACCCGACGGACACGACCGCCACCGACGTCAAGGAACAGGTCAACAAGACGATGCAGACGGCCGTCGACTACATGAAGGCCAAGAAGGAAGATTACGTCAGCTACGTCAACGAGCAACTTCCCAAGTGGAACGCCAAGCTTGAGGATCTCAAGAAGCAGGCTGCCGAAGCGACCGGCGACGCCAAGAAGGAACTCGACAAGCAGATCGCCAGCCTTCAACAGCAGATCCAGGACTTCAAGGAGAACCAGCTTCCGAAGCTGAAGGATGCCGCTTCCGACGCGTGGCGTGACGTGGCCAGTGGAGTTCACAACGCCACTCAGCAGATCGACCAGGCTTTCCATCAGATGAGTGACACCTCTGAGACGAAGAACTAGAGCGGTCTGGCCGACGCCAACCTTTCTTCGACCCGAGCGTCGAACTCTGTTATCGTGTCGTCACTGCCGACTCGTCGGGAGTCGGCGGTGCTCCCGCAAGGTACTGGTGTCATCGCGGGGCGACTTCACGATAGGTTGCCGACGACGTTGAATTTCATCATCCCACCAATCACCAATGCGCCGGCTCACTTGGAATTGGCAGGTCCCCGCGGTGATGTTGGCGTGTCTCTTGGCATGTCACCGATCCCATGCTCCCGGTGCCGACTCTTCCACGGAGACCCAGGCGGAAGGAGAGAGTTCCCTCCCCATCACCGCGCTGCAACGAGATGGGCTCCACAACCTTCTCCAACTGAACGACCGTCTCTACAGTGGCGGGCAACCCGAGGGAAACGAGGGCTTCGCGAGCCTCGCCGATCTTGGCATCAAGACGGTCGTGAGTGTCGATGGCGCCAAGCCCGACCTCGAACTGGCTCGCCGCCACGGCTTGCGCTACGTTCACATTCCGGTCGGCTACGACACGGTGTCGTCCCATGCCTCCAAGTCGCTGACGCGACTGATGAGGGACGTCGATGGATCCATCTACATTCACTGTCATCATGGGAAGCATCGGGGGCCGACGGCGGCGGCGCTCGCGTGTCTGGCCAGCGGGGAAGCGAGCCGAACCGAGGCCGTGGCGATTCTCAAACGCGCGGGAACGAGTCCGAAGTATCCGGGGTTGTGGAAAGCGGTGAACGAGTTCGTGCGGCCGGCGCCCGAATCGATCTTGCCCGACTTGGTCAGCGTCGCGGCCGTCAACTCCTTCACGCAGTCGATGGCCAACATCGACCGAGCGTACGATGATCTGAGCCTGTGCCACGACACTGGCTGGAAGCCTCCGGACAGCGACCCCGACCTTTCGCCGACGGCCCAAGCGGTGTTGCTTGCCGAAGCGTTCCGCGAATCGGCTCGTCGGGGGGAGGAAGAGAGACTCCCCTCCGAGGTGATCGAGGGGCTGAGAGTCGCCGAGAGAATGGCCCTCTCTTTAGAAGAGGCGCTCCATGCCGGAAACCTCAAGGACGCCAACGCCCACTTCAATGACATCAAGCAGTCGTGCTCTCGCTGTCACGCCCAACACCGGGATGGTGTTCCAGACTAGGCTCCGTCTCAAAAGTCGGCTCTGGCTTCGGCTGGCTACGTTGCCGCGGGACTTTGTCGGTCTGCATCGACGAATCCAACGGATTCGCCTGTTTCGACCTCCTCGTCCCCCACCAACTCGCTGTGCCTCGGGCCGACGATCAACTTTTGAGACGAAGCCTAGTGCTCCGTCTCGAAACTCGGCTCTGGCTTCGACTCGCTGCATCGGCACGGGACTTTGTCGGGTTGCATCGATTGGCTGAGCCTCGGGCCGACGATCAACTTTTGAAACGAAGCCTAGTGTCCTGAATGCTTCGTTCATTGCCCAAAAGCCTCTTGGGTGCCATGCCCATGCTCGCCGTGGACATGCGGGAGACGCGGACGATTGAGCACACTCCCGCACGAGCGCGGAACGAGTGTTTGTGAAACGGATTTACCGGTGGAGACACTAAAGTGGTGTGGGGGCGATGCAGAGCCCTTCGTTCCAACTGACGAGGTGCCATTCCCCCGCGGTGGTCTCCCCGTCGCCCTTGAGTACGGGCACGCACGAGGGAATCGACAGGCGACGAAATCCCGCTTGGACGACCAGGCCGGTATTCGCCTCGCCGATCACGTTGGGGTTCGAGTTGGGAACATCTAGCCGAGCCATCACCCGCGCCGTTCCTTGGGGAAGGTTGAGGGCGACCTCGGCCGTTTCGAGGGTTCGACCGTAGACCTGCGTATGACTCGGAGTGATGCCGAGGAACTCGAGAATCCTCTCCTTGCCGCGGATCCACGAATGGGCGCCGGGCCCGACGAGGGTCACGTCGTCATCGTCGGCCCAGATTGACGCGATGACGGCGTCGCGTTGATGTTCCAACGCGGCGAGATAGCGTCGAAAAACCGACTGCACGACCGCGATGCTCTTCTTCTCGAGCTCGACGTAGCGCCTCAGCGCGTCGAGGACATCATCGATGAGCCGTTCGGTCGGCTGGCTGACGACCGACTTGAGTTCCTCAAGCCTAGCGACGATCGCTTTATCGATCTGCCACGGGTATTGCGTCAGCAAGAGCAGCGCCGGCATCATCCTCCCTTCCTTCGCCGCGTCCGCGAACCAGTCGATCGGCGGAAAGAGGGAGAAGTACATCCCGACGCTCATCATCGTCGTGATGAACTGTTGATCGTTGACGGTGTGGCGAAGGTCCGCCGCGGCGGTCTCGTCGGGAAGCTTGTGACGAAGCTCGTCGTAGCGGCGAACGTTCTCGTAGGTCGCGATCGTCGTTCCCTTGCGGTAGAAGACGCCGCTGTGGTCGATTCGCCCCTGGACGCCGTCGGGGAGTAGCGCTTCCGGGCGGTGGACCAGTTGCGTTGGCGCGGCGGTCTCCGTGTCCTGGGGAAACGCAGGCTGGGGCGGCGTCTCGCACAGCGCGTCGATCGCGGGTAGGAGGTAACGTGGCGAGACCCGATCACGCAGAACACCGAGATGCCCGCGGATCTCGTGATCGATGAGGTCACGGTGTTGGTCGAGGTAGAGCAGGGCGATCAAGTGGCGACCTTGATGTGTCGTGTCGAGCCACTCGGGGATCGAGAAGAACCCGATGATGCCCAAGGCGTCGAGCGTCGGAATCAGTTCGCGTTCAATCTCGATGATCGCGGCGACGTCGGCGTCGAAGTCGGGATTGTTCGCGGTCGCCAATTGGTCGAAGTAGTAGGCGTTGACCATCGCCGAGGCGTAGGAGCCCTTGCGAGTAAAGAGACCATCCGGCTGGAATTCGCCCTCCGTGTCGTCGCTCATCCAGCGGATCGTCATCGAAACCCGTCTCCCCAGCCAGGTTACGAAGCTGTCCTATCCAGTTGCGGTCGCGATGTCCAACGGCGAGGCCACGAACGACTTCTTTCGCGTCGGAACCGCGGGCCCGTCCGTCAACCCGCCACGAAGGAGAAGGACTCGCGAGGTGGTTGGTAGGTCGCTTCAGCAAGAACGCTCGCGTCGTGTAGCGGCCCGCATTTCGCACGCGGCGCCATAGGCGGAGCGTCGGTATCCAGGGTAGCTATCATAGCCGTGAGACGCGGCGCGAAGGCAAGCAAGAAATCGGCGTCTCGGGGAAAGGATCGAGGAGAACTTCCTTCGTGTGTCTTTCAAAGGAACGAAACGCGAAGATCGACCTGGGTGCCATGGTGGCGGGCGTCGATGGCTGTCGCTCGGGGTGGTTTTGCGTGACGAGAGAGCCGGGCAGCTTGGAGATCGGTTCGCGGCTCTTTCCCGACGCGGCGTCACTGCTACGACAGTTGCCGCTTCCGACGGTGATCGGGATCGACATGCCGATCGGACTGACGGAGGCCGGACGACGTGCCTGTGACGTCGACGCCCGCAAGGTCCTCGGCTGGCCGCGTTCGAGTAGCGTCTTCTCGGCTCCCATCCGCCCCGCGCTTCGGGCGACCTCGCATGCCGAAGCGACCCGGATCACGCGCCGGCGCGACGGTCGTGGCGTCGCGGCGCAAGCTTGGGGGATCTATCGCAAGGTCCGCGAACTCGACATGGCGCTGACCAGGGATGCGTCGATTTGCGCCCGCGTCTTCGAAGTCCATCCGGAACTGAGTTTCCACGAACTCAACGGCGGCCAGTCCATTGTTGCCGGTAAACGGACGCCGGAGGGACATCGCGCACGCCGGCGACTCCTCGGTCGTCAGTTTGGGAGGGGAGTATTCTCGTCCATTCGGAAGAGCTATGCGGTGAACGACGTGGCCGACGACGACATCCTTGACGCTTTCGCGGTCCTCTGGAGTGCCGAGCGCATTGCCCGTGGGATCGCGAACGTCTTGCCCGTTCCCCCGCCGGGCGATCGGAAGGGAATTCCGATGGGGATTTGGTACTGAGGGGGGGAACGATTGCTGGAGAATGGCGATGGAACCGTTGGAGTGGCTTTGACGATCTAGCCGCTCATGCGCGACAGCCCGCTCGCGGCCGCTTCGTCGAGGACGAACGCGACTGACTCGTGACGTTGCAACAAACTCGCGGGGCAGTCGGAGGAAGGGGGCTCTTCGAGGGCCTTTCGCACCGCCTCGGCTTTGTGCTCCCCGAACGCGAGCAGCACGATACGCTCCGCCTGGAACATCGTCTGAAGGCCCATCGTGATCGCGTGGGTCGGGACGTTGTCGAGACCACCAAAGGCTTTCGCGGCGTCGTGGCGCGTCTCCGCGCTCAACTCGACCCGTCGGGTGCGGCTGTCGGGAGCCGATCCGGGTTCGTTGAAGCCGATGTGCCCCGTCCGGCCAATACCGAGAAGCATCAGGTCGAACCCGCCGGCCTCGGCGATCGCCGCTTCGTACTCCTCGGCATGGCGGTCCACTTCCGCGATGGGCGTGGTTCCATCGGGGATATGGAGGTTGTTCTCTTTCACGTCAACGTGATTGAAGAACTGATCCCGCATGAACTGCTGGAAGGAGTTGGGATCGTCATTGGGGATGGGGAGGTACTCGTCGAGATTGAACGTGATCGCGTGGTTGAAGCTAAGTCCCTCGTCGCGGTGCATGCGGACGAGTTCGCGATAGACGCCGACCGGCGTCGATCCCGTCGGTAGGCCCAGGACGCACGGCGTTCCCTCTTGCCGACGAGCCTCGACGAGGCCGGCCGCGTTGCGGGCGACATCCTTGACCGCTTCCTCGGAACTCTTGTAGACGCGGGCGGGAATCGCGACCCCTTCGAGGGCGGGGCGATCAACGTTGACGAAGGTGACTTTGGCCATGGGACTGCGCGGCGCTCCAGAATGTTCGGTAGGTCTCCGGGATTCTATACGGACCGACGGAGCCGGTGTCTGGCGGCGACCCGAGGCAGAGCCCGCCACGAGGGAACCTCTCATTCCCCTCTCCCTGTCGGAGAGTCAGCCTCTTGTTCCCCTCTCCCTGTGGGAGAGTTAGCCTCTTGTTCCCCTCTCCCTGTGGGAGAGGGGTTAGGGGTGAGGGGGCTATTCTTCGACGAATCGCCTTGTCATTCAGGGCGTCTTGTCCCCTCACCCGTCTCGCTTCGCTCGCCGACCTCTCCCCGTGGGAGAGGTGATAAGAGAAAACCCCATCGACGCGGATGGGCTACGCGAACTCGCCACGGAGCGCGGCTCCCGTGATGCTTTCCGTCGATTGGGCAACGATGTCGGGAGGGCCTTGGGCGACGATGCGGCCGCCGTGCGAACCACCTTCGGGGCCAAGGTCGAGGATCCAGTCGGAAGCGCGGATCAGGTCGAGATCGTGTTCGATCAGGACGACACTGTGGCCGCGATCGACCAGCCCTCGCAACACTGCGTACAAGCGAGCGACGTCGTGGAAGTGCAGGCCGGTGGTCGGCTCGTCGAGCATGTAGAGCGTCGTGGCCTCGCGTTCGCGACCCAGGTCACGGGCGAGCTTGAGTCGTTGCGACTCGCCGCCGGAGAGAGTCGTTCCCCATTGGCCGAGCTTGAGGTATCCCAGGCCGACGTCGACGAGCGTCTTCAGAATCGGGGCGACGCGGGGGTGATCGACGAAGAACTCGGCCGCCGCTTCGATCGACAGCTCCAGGACATCGGCGATCGAACATCCGCGATAGCGGACCTGGAGCGTCGCGCGGTTATAGCGCTGACCGCGACAGGCGGGGCAGGGATGAAACTCGTCGCCGAGCGAGGGAATCGAGACCCTAAGGGCTCCCATTCCCTTGCACTCGGGGCACTGGCCCGACTTGTGGTTGTAGCTGAAACGCGTGGCGGGGAACCCGCGCAGTTTCGCTTGCCGGGAGCGAGCGAAGAGGGCCCGGATCTCGTCGAAAACCCCGACGTGGGTCGCGGGCGTCGAGCGGGGCGTCCGGCCGATGGGACGTTGGTCGACCACCACCAGTCGACCAATTTGGTCGACCCCTTCGAGAACGTCAAACGCTCCAGGGGGAGGACCACCCAAGTCGAGGGCACGACGGATCGCGGGAGCGAGGCAATCGACCACGAGCGAGCTCTTGCCGGAACCGCTGACTCCGGTGATCGCGACGAGTCGCTGGAGTGGAATCGCCGCCGTCACGTCGTCGAGGTTGTGATGGCGAACGCCGCGAATCGTTAGCCAAGACGTCGGATCCTCGCTGGGCGTTCGCGGTTCCGAAACGACTTGGCGACGCCCGCTCAGATAGTCCGCGGTCAGCCCCTCCTCGTCGAGAAACGCTTCCAGCGGCGCCGACCGGAGGATCGTACCTCCTTCGCTGCCCGCGCCCGGGCCAATCTCGACCACCACGTCGGCTCGTCGAATCGTGTTGGCGTCGTGCTCGACCACGAGGACGGTGCTCTCCCCGTGACGCAAATCCTCCATGACGCCGAGAAGCCGCGAAGTGTCACGCGCATGAAGTCCGGCCGTTGGCTCATCGACGATGTAGCACGCTCCGTTGAGGCCGGCGCCGAGACAGCTCGCCAGACGAATGCGTTGCGATTCACCACCCGAGAGCGTGGCCACTGGACGATCGAGCGCGATGTAACCAACGCCGACCCGTTTGAGGAAGCCGAGTCGACTGTCGAGATCGCGAAGGATCGGGCCGGCGATCGCTCGCTTCTCGGGTTTGAGGTCCATGGAGGCGAGGACGCCGCGAATCTCTTCAACCGATTGTCCCAAGAGCGTCGTGATCGCGACGCCGCCGATCGTCACGCTACGTCCGATGGGCCCGAGTCGGGTTCCGTCGCAGTCGGGGCAGGGGAGCGTTCGCCGAAAGGCCGCGAAGGGATCATCGTCGTCCTCGTCCTGCTTGAGGTCGGCTTGTTGCAGGAGCTTTCGGAGCCCTGGATACTTGTCGCTGCCGTTCCAAAGCTCGTGACGGACTTCTTCGGGCATCTCGGCGACGGGACGTTCGAGCCAACTCGGGCCGTTTGCCCAGGTCTTCAGGGACTTGAGGAGTGCCGCGGTCGCCTTGCCGCCCTTCGTGCGAAAGGGAACGACCGCTCCGCCCGTGAGGGAGCGGGTCGGATCGGGGATGACCGCCTCTTCCACGAAGTCAAGCCGGGTGCCGAGTCCCTGACAGGTGGGGCAGGCGCCGTGCGGGCTGTTGAAGCTGAACGTGCGAGGCTCGATCTCCGCGTAGCTGACTTCGCATGCACCGCATGAATATCGCGAATTGAAGAGGTGGTCGACCCATTCGCCTTCGCGATCGACCGCGATAATGACGGTTCCGCCCCCGTGCTTGAGCGCCGTTTGGAGCGACTCGGTCATGCGTTCGCGCATCTCGGGGCGGACGATTTGTCGATCGACCACCATCTCGAGGTCGTGAGGCTTGGTGGGATCGAGTTCGATCGGCCCATCGACCATGCTGATGCTGCCGTTGAGACGGGCTCGGACGAACCCTTCGCGACGAATCTTGAGGAACTCCTCACGATGACTGCCCTTGCGACCGCGAACGAGGGGGGCCAAGACGTGCAGGCGTTCGCCATCGGGGAGTGCCTCGATGCGGTCAAGCATCTCGTCGATGCTGAGGGCCTGCATGGGGGTTCCGCAGCGGTGGCAGAAGACGTCACCGACCCGGGCGTAGAGAAGTCGCAAGTAGTGGTGAATGTCCGTGAGGGTCGCGACGGTGCTGCGCGGATTGTTGCTCGACGAGGCGGTTTGGGAAACGCTGATACTCGGAGGCAGACCACGGATGTCATCGACGTCGGGACGTTCGAGGCGGCGTAGGACATGCCGGGAGAATGGGGCGAGGCATTCGATGTAGCGGCGCTGACTTTCGGCGAAAATTGTATCGAATGCGAGGGAACTTTTGCCGGATCCGCTGACTCCGGTAATGACGGTGAGTTTGCCGTGTGGGAGATCCAAGTCAACATTGCGCAGGTTGTGGGTTCTGGCGCCCCGGATCGAGATGGAACGAGTGTACTCTTGCACCAGCATTCCCTTGACTTCGGCCTGCCGTCGGGAAGACTTGCTCGGAGCCTGACGGCCGACCTTGGACAGGCTCCACGCACGGCGACGCTTCGAGGAACTTCCCAAGCCACTCGTCATTCGCCGTTCGGTTCGTCTTGTTTTATGAGAGAGGGATCACCGTATGCGAACGGACGCGTTCGCCTCGACGTCGATGCTCCCCAACCGATGGTATTGGGCTATTGGATTGGCGGCGATCGTGGTGCTGCTGAGCGGTTGTGCCAGCAATCGCTTCCAGCTCGCCAACGAGCCGGTCGAGGATACGACCCTTCCGGTCGTGATGTCGGAGTTGCCGAGCCCGCGAGCGGGGGGAGGTCTCAACCCGCCGGCGGTGCGCGTACCGGCCTCGCCCAGCGCTCCCGCGATTGTTCCGGGCGTCTCCGCGGGGGCTGCGGCGCAACCGGTGGCGCCGCCGGTCGGCTCTCAACCCGTCGTCTCCACGCCCGCCGTGGTTCCGGGCATTGGCATCGCGGCGACCGGCGCGGCGATGCGCGAACCGAAGCTGACCGACAATCCGCGTCCCAACGACACCGGCGTGCTCAATCGTCGGGTGGTGGGGGAGACTCCTCGTCCGGGGGCCCCGGGCTCGAAGCTTGAACCGGCCACCGACGGCCCAGAACTCTCCGGTATCGTCGTCGATGAGTACGGTCGACCCGCGCCCCTCTCGAGTATTCAAGTCGTCGACCTCAGCAAAAGGGCCATTACCGCGGAACTCGCCTCGGGCTCCGACGGACGCTTCAAGGTTCGTAATCTCTGCTACGGCACGAGCTACGAACTGATCGCGATGACGTCGTCGTACGGGCGTCGCTTGCGGGGCTCGGTCATCGCCAAGCCCCCCGATGCGGCGGTCTACATCCAGGTGACGACCAATGGCACGGGCGTCGAAGCCCCGAGCACCGGCAATCAGGTGCATCGCCAGCCGGTCCGACCAGCCCCTCGGCGGTCGGCGTTTCTCGCGGCCGCTCCCTCGGCGGGGCGGCTCTCGGTCCAGACGCCGGTGATGCTCCGTTCGATCGAGCCGCTCGACTCGTCGAACGCACCTCGTCAGTTCGCCGCGAAGCAGCGGCCGCGCCCCGCGACGAATCCTTGGACGCCGATACGTGACGACTCCGCCCCGAAGGAGTTGGCGGCGAGTGTTTCCAAACCGCAACCGCCGGCCGCGATCGAGGAACCGGTCACGCAGTCGGTTCGACACGTTGAGCCGGTCGTCGAGGAACCGGCTCCGCGGCAGAAGGCCGAAGAGACGCTCGATGCCGATCTCGTGTTGATCGACTTCTTCGGAAGCTGGTGTATTCCCTGTCGCCAGAGCGTGCCGAAGCTCAATTCGCTGCATCGGCGTTACTCGCCGACGGGGCTGAAAGTCGTCGGCATCGCGTGTGAATGGCAGGAGGTCGACGAGGCCGGCGAAGTGGCTGCCGCGGTTAGGCGTGACATGGGGATCGAGTATTCCGTGGTCGCGACCTCGATGGAGGATGCGGGTACCCCTCGCCAGCGGTTCCAAGTCACACACTACCCGACGCTCGTGCTGCTCGATCGCGAGGGAACCGTGCTCTTCCGAAGCAACGGCTGCGATGCGAAGAGCCTCGCGAAGCTCGATCGGATCATCGCCCGCAATCTCAGCGGCGTCGCCAAACCGCGTCGCGTCGCGTCGCAAACGAGCCCGCTTTCCAAGCAGCCCGCGAAAGCGGCGACTCGCTCCTACCTCGGCTCGTGAGTTCGCCCCTCACGAGCGGTGGGCGACGAGATGACACATCCCTCGCGTGACCGATGTCTCCTCGATCGTGAACCCCGCCTCGGTCAGCATTTCCTTCACTCCCACTTCCGAGAGCCGCAGCTTGGGATAGGCATTCTTCTGTAGTTGCCACTCGCCCTTGCGCCGATCGAGCACCATGTCGTGGACCATCACGCGTTCGGGAAGATACTCGAGGAAGGTCAGCATGACGCGGTCGTCGTCGAGTCGGACGGGAATCGCTCGATCACTTCCGGTGAGTTCCTGGGAGAGATCCCGAAAGCCGACGATGAAGCGGCCTTCCGGCTTGAGCCGAGACTTGGCGGTGCTGGAGATGAGTTGCCGAACCGCGTCGGCATCGGGAAGGTGCGGGAGCGTATCGCCCATGCAGACGGCGAGGTCGAACGGGCCGCCGAGGTCGCTGGAGGGATCGAGAGCCGTCAAATTGGACTCGATCGTCTTGATGGAGAGCCCCGAGGCCAACTCGCGAAGCTCCTCCAGGAGGCTGGCCTGAAAGTCGACGGCAGTGACTTCGTAGCCGAGCTGCGCCAGGGCGATCGACTGAATCCCCGACCCGCAGCCGAGGTCGAGAGCCCGCTCGGGACTGGTCTCGAGTGTCAAGCGGCGAAAGAACGCGATCGTTTCCTCGACACGCCGGTCGAAGTCGCCGCACATCCAGGTATAGTGCTCGGCCAGCAGCGTTTCGTAGTGTTCCTTGACGTCTTCGGTGCTCATCGCGAATGTCCTCCGAGCGATCGCTCACCGATCGAGCAGCGCCGGCGGGCGAAGGCGATGAGGGCATCGTATCGGGGTGAGCCTCCGCGGTCCCTAGGAGGCCTCGCCCTTGTGTTCCCAGCAACTGCGAACGCGACGTAGTCCCTGGGCGCAGATCTCGAAGTCATCGCTGAGTCGGCGCAGGACCGGGGCCTCGTCGGCTTGCTTGGGAGTATCGGAGTAGGTGCTCGCGATGTAGTAGGAGCGTTTGCCCTGAGCGAAGACCTCCTCGAGCCGCACGCTGATCTTGCCCGATCCCTTGGAACGCTGGAGGGCTTCCGGATAGACCCCCGACCAGAAGAGAGCGACGTCGCCGGCGTGGCGGAAGATCTCGCGCCGGGTCTTTGCGTCGTGCTCGGGGCGGTCGGCGTCGAGCAACATTTCGGCGATCTCGACCAGGCGGCGCCCTTGGGAGCCCTTGAGCATGTAGATCGAGTCTCGGTGGATGAAGCGAACGAGTAGTTGAGAGAGATAATCGGTCAAACGTGTGTCGGCGACGCCCATCTCGCAGAAGAAAGTCTGCTCGGTCAGCCCGGAAAAGAGGGCACGAAGGGGATGCGACTCGGGCACTTGCTTCATGTTGGTCTCCTTCCTTCGCAGTCTAAACTTAAGTCTAGACCACGACTGATGATACAGTCAAGTTCCGTGGCCGCGGCGCGGGCACGGATGAAGGTCGGTTCCCCAGGTTCGGTCCGTCCCCGATCGAGCGGGTGAGGGCTCGCGGCCACCAGGACGGTCGGCGCGCATTGCCGAGGGCGATGGACGGACACCACCTCCCAATGGTGGCCGGTGACCGCGTGCCTCGTCAATGCGGAAAGGGGAGAGGTGTGCCAAGAAGGGACGACTCTTCTCCTCCCAACCGGCCGCCAGGTCGCTCGGAAAGCGGCTCGAAGGGTCCTTTCCACCACACGTCCCCATACGATGACGTTTGGTTTCTCGCAAGACCGGATCGGCGGGAGACGGGTAGGATCCGGTTTTGGGCACCTTGAGTAGACTTGATGCTTATCCGTACACGCTCCCCTTGCTCCAAAAGGGCAGTCCAATTGCTCCCTCTTGGCCAAGGGAAGTCTAATTGCTCCCTCTTGGACAGGGGGGGACGAAAGAGGCTTTCCCCTTGGACAAGGGAGATCAAAGAGCATCCTCGTGCAGTCGAACGTTGCTGATCACGTAGTGCGACACCATTGAGGGAGAAGAAATGATCAAACCATTTGGGGCTCTGGTGGCGTTGGCGATTGTTCCCTGTCTGGCGATGGGCCAACAGTGGAAAGTGAACGTCGAAGCCGGGAAGGTCGACCGGGAGGGAGTTCCGGTTCACGTCGACCTCGAGCTTCCCGCGGACGCTCACACCAAGCCGGCGTGCGTCGAGCAGGGCACGTCGCGCTATCCCGCTCAACTCGAGAAGCAACCGGGGGGCAAGACCCGCGTTTGGTGGGTGGTCGATCAGCTCGCCAAGGGCAAGTCCGAGCCAGCCACGATCAAGCTCGGGGTCGACTGCGCCGACGGCAAGTTCGAGTGGAAAGAGGAGCCGGGCAAGTGGACGCAACTACGCTTCGACGGCTCCCCGCTCGCTTCCTACATGCACGAGAGCTTCGACCCCGAGCGCATCGAGGAGACCAAGAAGGTCTACCACCACGTCTTCCGGCCCGATGGCAAGCGGTTGATCACGAAGGGCCTCGGAGGCAAGTTCCCGCATCATCGCGGCATCTTCTTCGGCTACAATAGGATCACCGCGGGAGACCGCAAACTCGACATTTGGCATGCGAGAAAGGGAGAACACCAGGCCCATCGGGAGATCGTCAACGAGTTCCTCGGACCGGTTTTCGGCGGGCATGAACTGCGGATCGACTGGAACGATCGCGAGGGCAAGACTTTCCTCGAGGAGACACGAATGCTTCGCGTCTTTCCGATCGACAAGGAGACGATGCTCATTGACTTCCGTTCGGAGCTGGCGGCGGTCGACGGTCCCGTCCGGCTCGAAGGAGACCGGCAGCACGCGGGCGTTCAGTTCCGGGCGGCGCAGGCGCTGGCCGAATCGAACGACGGTCGCTATCTTCGACCGGAGAAGTGGAGCGACATGCCGGCGAACAAGCAGTTCAATGGGCCCGATCACAAGGATCTGCCCTGGAACGCGCTGCAGTACAAGCTCGACGGCGAACCGATCACCGTCGCCTATCTCTCCGACCCGAAGAACCCCGACAACGCCGAGTTTTCCGAGCGCGGCTACGGCCGGTTCGGTGAGTACTTCCCCTATGAGGTCACCGCGAAGAAGCCACTTCGGGTCCACTATCGCTTTTGGGTCTCGACGAACGAGAAGGTGACGAGGGAACAGATCGAGCGGCAGTACCAGGATATGGTTTCGCCCCCGAGCGTGGTGGTGGAGTGACGATGGCGGCAGCGCCCATACGAAATCCGTTCTACTTCCTTTTGCTGATTGCGTGCGGTGGTTTGCTCATCACGATCTTCACGTATCTCGTCGGGTGGTTCTACGTCCCGACGCCGACGTACGCGATCGGTGAGCAAGCGGCCCCGATGGCGCCGATGCCCCCGTGGATGGAGTGGATTGACGACCACGCCCTGTGGTTGATTGTGGGGGAGGTCTCGGTCATCTTGGTCCTCGTCGTCTTGACGATCGGTCTGGACCGATTCTTCGACGAAGGGCCCTCCGCGACGTCCGGGGACCAGAACGACACCAGGGACGCGACGCTCGTGGAGAGCGAGGTCGCCGAGGATGGAGAGAAGAGGTCATGAAAGTTTGCCCGTCAGAGTCGATTCCGGCCGAACCGGTCGCGATGGAGGGGGCCAAGCAGGTATCGATGCGCGTCCTGATTGGTGAAGGGGACGGTGCACCGAACTTCGTGATGAGGCAGTTCGAGGTCGCACCGGGAGGCGAGACTCCCCATCACTCCCATCCCTACGAGCATGAAGTCTTCGTTCTCTCCGGGGAGGGCGTGGTGCTCGAGGGAAACGAGGAACGACCCCTGCGCGGCGGCGACTGCGTCTACGTTGCCAGCGGCGAGGTCCATCAGTTCCGAAACACCGGCGGTGAGGCGATGAAGTTCCTCTGCCTGGTTCCGCGGATGGACAAGAGTTGCTAGCATTCGCCCCGAGGTGCCACGATCCGGGTGCTGGGTCCCATGCTCACGCTTGCGTGGGCATGCGGAAAGGACTCACATGTTCCGTGAATACGTGTCGTGAACTGTCGACGGCTTCGTCGCCGCAACGCCATCGCAAGGATTGATCTCGGATCGGGAATCGTCCCCAACTCATTAGAACCATCCACCATCATGCCTCAGACGTTCGTACTCGGGATCTCTTCATGCCCTTGGTGAAGCAAGCCGCATTCCTCGCCGCTTGGGGACTTGGCGCCTATTGTCTGCTCGTCCTGTTGATGATGAGTTTGGAGACCTTCCTCCTCTACCCACGAGGGGGGATTCGCCAAGTCCCTCGCGATTTCACACATGAACCCTACTGGCTGACGACCGATGACGGACTGCTCATCGAGGCTTGGTACTGTCCGTGCCCGACAGCGCTGTCGACGGAGAAGGAAGACGAACGGCCGGTCGTGCTCTTCTGTCACGGCAACGGCGGCGAGATCAGCAGTCGAGCGGCACTTGCCCGGCGCTGGCAGGAGACGCTCGGGGCCGATGTGCTTCTGTTCGACTACCGCGGCTTCGGACGCAGCGAGGGAACGCCTTACGAGCAAGGCCTCTACCGTGATAGCCGAGCGGCGTACCGTTGGCTGACCGATGAGTTCGGGATCGATCCCGATCGCATCATGCTTTGCGGAGCCTCCCTCGGCGCCGCGGTCGCGTTGGAGCTGGCGCTCGAAGTTCCCCATCGGGCGCTGATCCTCTTGTGCCCATTCGCGGGAGCTCCGGAGGTGGCGGCGGAACTCTATCCCTGGTTGCCGGTCCGCATGGTGATGCGCAATCGCTTTCCGTCGTACCAACGGATCGCCCAATATCGAGGTAAGCTGTTCCTGACGCACGGCGAACGTGACGCGATCATCCCGGTCTCGCACGGCAAGCGGCTCTTCGAGGCCGCCGGGGAGCCCAAAGGGGTGTTGATTCGGCCCGATCGCGGTCACAACGACATCGCCGACGGAGTCTTCTTCGACGAGGTGAGGCGGTTCCTTCAGCAGTAGTGGGATTCGAGGACTCGATGGTCACGAACATCGAACGAAATCTGATCTTCAAGCCCGAGCAGCATCCCGCGGGTGACTGGCTGCCCCAAGGATTGGTCTACGAGGATATCCTCTTTTCGACCGAGGACGGGGTCTCGCTTCACGGTTGGTACTGCACCGACGCCGACCGTCGCGAACAGCCGCGAATCGTCGTCGACGAAGGGACGCCCAAGCCGGTGGTGCTCTTCTTCCACGGCAATGCCGGTAGTCTCGCGTGGCGCGCCGAGCTGATTCGCGAATGGCTCGGATCGTTCGATGTCGACTTCTTCGCGATCGACTACCGTGGCTACGGCAAGAGCGACGGCCGACCGTCGGAGGAGGGCTTCTATCGCGACAGCCGAGCGGCGTACCGCTGGCTCGTCGAGGAGAAGGGGATTTCGCCCGAGCGCGTGGTGATCTTCGGTCGCTCCCTGGGAGGCGCGGTCGCCCTCGAACTGGCACTCGCGGTCGAGCATCGCTGCTTGGTGATCGAGAGCACGTTCACCTCGCTGCCGGACGTCGCCCGCTTGGTCTACCCGTGGTTACCCTTTCCTTGGCTGATGGTGACCCGGTTCGACAACCGCGACCGCATCAGTTCCTATCATCGCCCTCTCTTCATCGGACACGGCAAACGCGACAACCTCGTCCCGATCCAGATGGCTCAGGAACTCTTCGAGCTGGCGGGCGGTCCAAAGGAGCTCTTCGAGGTCGCCGATGCCCAGCACATCGGCCTGATGGCTTACGGTGGCGAGATCTACCGGCGGCGACTTGCGGCGTTCCTCACGGGAGCCTTTGCCGAGCAGGCGACGAGCGACGTTTCTCCATGAAGTCGCGACGCGACCGCGCCGAGCCCGTACAATACTCCATTCGATTTGGATAGCTGAACGACGCTTTTCTCTTGGTTGAACTCCGTCAGGTTCCCTAGTCGCTCGCGCGGGCACGCGGAAGGGGGCAGGCCGTTGCCCGCCACGAACACCCGACGGTTTGAGCCGTTTCAACCTCGAGGCACATTGGCGAAGGGATTCCCGATGTCCCGACTCTTCGATGGACTCAACGACGCGCAGCGTGCCGCGGTCGCGCACACGGAAGGGCCGATGTTGGTCCTCGCCGGCCCCGGCAGCGGGAAGACCCGCGTGATCACGCACCGCATCGCCCACATGGTCAACGAGGTGGGGATTCCCTCCTCGTCGGTGCTCGCGGTCACCTTCACGAACAAGGCCGCCGACGAGATGCGCCATCGTTTGGCGTCGCTGATCGTCGGGCGACCGCCGCTGACGTGCACCTTTCACGGCTTCTGCGCCCGCATGTTGCGTCGCTATGGCGAGCGAGCGGGTTTCGAGCCGAACTTCTCGATCCTGGACGAGTCCGACCGAAGCCGGGCCCTGACGAGCATCATCAAGGAGATGGGGCTCGACACCGGCCACTTCCCGCCGGGAAAGTTTCAGCATCGCATCAGCAATCTCAAGAACGAGTTGACCTCGCCGGCGGAGTTCCAGTCTCAAGCGGCCGACTACTTCGATCGTCTCGTCGCCGACGTCTATCCGCGCTACCAGGAGCGGCTCAAGGAGCAGAATGCGTTCGACTTCGACGACTTGCTCTTCGTCTTCGCCGATCTGTTGCGCCGCGACGAGGAAGTGAGAACGCAGCTCGACGAACGGTTCCGCTACATCCTCGTCGACGAGTACCAGGACACCAACCTCGCCCAGTACGCGATCGCGCGAGGCATGTCGCTGAAGGTCCAAAACCTGTGCGTGACCGGCGATCCCGACCAGTCGATCTACGGCTGGCGGGGGGCGAACCTGAACAACATCCTACACTTCGAGGACGACTTTCCCGGCGCGTCGGTCTTTCGCCTCGAGCAGAACTATCGCAGCACCGCGAATATTCTCTCGATCGCCGATCAGCTCATTCGGCAGAACAGCCGTCGCAAACACAAGGAGTTGATCACCGACAATCCCCCCGGCAGCCGGGTTCGCGTCATCTGCTATCAGAGCGATGACGTCGAGGCCAACGCGATCGCGAACGATATTTGCGAGGGGGTCGAGGTGGGGGGGCGGCGTTTCGGGGACGTCGCGATCTTCGTGCGTGTCAGCAGTTTGACGCGGCCGTTCGAAGCCGCTTTTCGCGCCCGCCATATTCCCTACCAGGTCATTGGGGGCTACTCCTTCTTCGAACGCAAGGAGATCCGGGATGTCGTCGCGTACTTGCGGCTGACGCTCAACCCGAAGGACGACGCGGCCTACCTTCGCGCCGTCGGGTCGCCCCCGCGCGGGATCGGACAGCGGACGCTCGAACGTCTCGCGACCCACGCCCGCGCTCATGGGATCTCCCTCGCCGAGGCGACCGCGAACGTTTCCGACGTCAAGTCGATCAAGGGCAAGCCGGCGGCGTCGCTGCGATCGTTCGGCAAGCTGCTCCGGGAACTCGAGGAGATCAAAACGCTCGCCCCCGCGGTCGCCATCGACACCATCCTCAGTCTGACCGCGTATCGCGATCAATTGGACGATCTTCCCGAGGAGGAACGCCAGACGCGGCTCGGCCTTCTCGAGGAAATGATCGGTGCGGCGCGTTCCTGGTCGGTGGAGAACCCCGAGGAGGATCTGCTCGCCTACATGGAGCAGGCCGCCCTGACCAGCGACGCGGACCGGCGCGACGCGAGCGCCGATGTGGTGACGTTGATGACGTTGCACGCGGCCAAGGGGCTCGAGTTCCCGATCGTCTACCTCGTCGCGTTCGAACACGACATCCTGCCCCACCAACGCGGTGTCGAGGAGGGCAACGAGGAAGAGGAACGGCGGCTCGCGTTCGTCGGCATCACCCGGGCGCGGGAAGAGTTGACGATTAGCTACACGCAACGGCGACTCTATCAGGGGCGCACCAACTACATGTCGCCGAGCCCGTTTTTGGCGGAATTGCCCGACGATTTCCTCGATCGCGAGGACCGGGCCGACGATTGGCGCGAGGGGGCGGACTCGTTCGCGGACGACTACAGCCAGGAGCCTTCTTGGGAGGAACCGAGCATCCCGCTCGTCCATGGCGCTAGCGGACCGTCGCCGGCCGATCGTTTCTATCGCGGCATGGCGGTCCGGCATCCGGTCTACGGGCAGGGGCTCATCTTGCAGCTTGAGGGGGCTGGGGAGGATCGCAAAGCGACTATTGAATTCCCCTCGGTCGGCCCCAAACGCTTTGTGCTATGTCGCGCTCCCGTCGAACCGGCGTAACCCTCTTCCCGTAGGTCAGGCCATTGACTGACGCGAACGTCGCTCGGTCTTCGTGGTGGGCCTACGCGTGGGAAGGGGACATCTCGCCGGCGAGCATCATGCACGTGAGGCCACTCCCGATCCCGAGCATCGCGAAACGATCGCCGGGACGAAGGAACCCCTGTTCGATCGCCAGCGCGGTCGTCGTGGGTAGGGCCGCCGATCCCGTGTTGCCGAGCCATTCGAGCGTCGTCAGATCCTTGTCGGGATCGAGCTTGAGCAACTCGCAGAGCCGGCGCCGATGGGCGCTGCCGACCTGATGGGCGAAGAATCGCTCGGGAACATCGTCGGCCCAATGCATCTCGCGACGAAATTTCTCCCAGGTCTCTCGCGCGAGATCGCATCCGGCGACTAACATTGTTTCGGAGTCGGTCTTCATCAAGGGACGCGACTCGCCGAGGCTGGCATCGGGGCCCCCACGGCAGAGGGCGTGATGCGCCGTCGCCGACCGGTAAGCCCCTCCGAGCAAACGAGGACCGGTCGGAGAGAGCCGCTGATGGGTCAGCACCGCCGCGACCGAAGCCGAGCCGATCGTCAAGCTGGCGAAGGCGTCCTTGATGTCGTTTCGCTTCAGCGACTCGTCGCGATTGAGGAGGTCGATCGTGGCTTCCACCAGGTCCCGCGAGGATTCGGTCGAGACGACCAACCCCGCCTCGATTTGCCCCAGCTCGATCATGTTCGCGATTTGGGTCATCGCATTCATGAAGCCGAGACATGCATTGGATAGATCAAAAAGAGTTGCGTCCTCGGGCAAACCGAGTTCGTGATGAACGCGGCACGCGGTCGCGGGCTCCATGTAGTCGCGGCAGACCGACGCGTGAATGAGGCAGCCTACCTGCTCGGCGGAGATGCTTGAGGCCTCGAGCGCTTGGCGGGCCGTCTCGCAGCTAGTTGGGCCAGGGAGGGTACCGGCGGGAAAGAAACGCCGTTCCTTGATCCCGCTCATCAGCTCGAGGCGACCTTCTCGCAGTCCGAGTCGCCCATACAACGGAGCAAGGCGCCGCTCGATCTCCTCCGACGAAACGATCTCGTCGGGAAGGTTGTAGGCGAAGGAATCGATGCGAACGTTTTGATAGCGCATGTTCGAATGTCAGTACAAAGAACCGTGAATTGCCCCACCGACAGGCGACCGACCTCGAGCCATCGTTTCGAGGCGTCGAAGTTCGTCACAGCTCGGCATTCTAGCGGCCACGCCCCTGTTTGAAAGGTGTGCGACCGCGGACCTCCAGGAAGTGTCCCGCCCTCGACCGAATGGAATCCTCAACCGGAAAGCCAGTCAGATGCCCGAATCGCTTCAGATCGAATGTTTCGTTTCGCCCCCCTTCGGCGAGAACGCTTATGTCCTGACCGGACGGACCGAAGGCAAGTGCGTCGTCGTCGACCCATCGTTCGAAACCCGAGCGCTACTGCAATGGATCGACGAGCACCAGTTGACCGTTGAAGCGATCTGGAACACCCACGGTCACGTCGACCACATCGCCGGCAACGCGTCGCTCAAGGAGGCCTTTCCCTCCGCTCCCCTGATCATCGGGGAGGGAGATGCGGTGATGTTGACCGATGCGATGGCGAACCTCAGTGGGCTGGCGGGGGCCGAGATCACTAGTCCGCCGCAGAACAAGACGGTCGCGCACGGCGAGAAGCTCACGGCGCTCGGCTACGAGTGGGAAGTGCGGGAGATTCCTGGGCATTCGCCGGGGCACGTCGTGTTCGTTTGCGTCGAGACGACACCCCCGATCGTCATCGGCGGGGATGTTCTCTTCCAGAACGGGATCGGACGCTACGACTTTCCCGGCGGGGACGGCTTGCTGCTTCGCAAGGGAATTCGCGAAAAGCTCTACTCGCTCGCCGACGCCACCATCGTCTATCCCGGTCACGGACCCACGACCACGATCGGCCACGAGAAGCGATCCAATCCCTTTACCTTCTGAGGCCGTCCGGCTCGTCTCGAGCCTTCAACGTCGGTCGGCGAGGACACGGATCGACTCCCTCGCCGGCTCGAGTTCCGTCAAGACTTGCCTTTCGGGTGCCACTGGCTGCTGGTCAGCCAGTGACAACGAGGCATGGAACCGTCAACTCGAGCTTGAACGTTTGACCGTGGCCGAGCGGCCAGAGGCATCCGAAGAGTCCAACGCTCGCGGCATCATCCTCGACCGGCGACGGCCTACTTCGACTTCGCGGGCGTCTTCGAAGGCGGAGGCGGGGTGTGCTTGCCGTTGGGTTGCGTGATCCAAGGGAAGTCGTCGGTGCGGAAGGGCGAGGCCGGAAGTCCCGCTTTGTTCCAAAGGTTCACGTCCGGATAGCTCGCCCAGCCGTAGCGGACCGCGGTCGGGTGAGGAACTTCCTTGCTCGAAACTTCCACGGAGTCCCCGACGATTTTGGCGTCGGCATTGTGGAAGACCCGGTCGGCCCCCGCGACGGAGAAGCCCTTGAGGGGACCATCCTTGGCGACGAGCCCGCCGGCGGTGTTCTCGAAGGTGATCGTGGCGGTGTCGCCGCGAATCTCCACACTCTTGAACGTCGGTCCGGTGTGAGGAATCTTCTCGCCGTAAGCGAGCTTCCGCGCCGCCAGAGCGAGTCGGCTTCCGACCGGCTGCTTCATCCGGGGATGAACATCGTTCTCATCACCAACGTCGGTGGTGACCGCCATCGCGGTATTGGGCACCTTGATCGAGGTCAGCCGCTGCGCTTCGCGCAGTTCGGCCCATCCGCTCTCGGTCGGCTTGCTGGACTTCTTCTGAAACGGGGCCAATTGCACGAAGAGGAAGGGAAAGTCTCCCTGCTTCCACTGAGTGCGCCAATCGTTGATCAAGTTCGGAAAGAGCTTTTTGTACTCGAAGGCCCGTCCCGCGTTGCTCTCCCCCTGGTACCAGATAACGCCTTGAATCGTGTAGGGAATCAGCGGGGCGATCATGCCGTTGTAAAGCGCGGAAGGACGCCGGGGGTTCTCGGGGCCCATCGGCAGGTAAGGCTTGCGGGGCATCGGCAGCTTTGGGTCTTTCTCGCGCGCCGCGACGTCCTTCTTCCACTGTTCGTACGCTTTATCGTAACGTGCTTTGGCCTTCGGGTAGGCCTCCAGGGCTTTGGCATACGCCGAGGCGATATCGCGATGGCGCGCGTCGATCGCTTCCTTGGACACCCACGCTTCCGCGGGAGTGCCACCCCAACTCGCTTCGATCAATCCGACCGGAATGCCGAGCGCACGCTGCAAGTCGTGTCCGAAGTAGTAGCCCACCGCGGAGAACCCGGGAGCGTTCTCCGGCGTCGCGTTGACCCATTCGCCTTCGACGTCATCGGCGGGAGCGTCGAGCGCCGTTCGCTTGACCTTGAAGTAGCGAAGGTTCGGGTTGTTGGCTTTGCTAATGGCGGTTTCGGCGCCCTCGGTGCTCCGCAGGGGCCATTCCATGTTGGACTGTCCGCTGCAAACCCAGACGGTGCCGACGAGGACGTCGCGGATGACGAGCTTGTTTTTTCCTTTGATCGTCATCGTTTCGGGGCCGCCGGCGACGAGCGGGTCGAGCGTGACGGTCCAACGTCCGCCGGTCGCTTTGGCGGCTTTCTCTTGCCCCTGGAAGGAGACGGTGACCGTTTCTCCTTCGTCGGCCGTGCCCCAGATGGTGACGGGACGACCTTGTTCGAGCACCATACGGTCCGAGATGATGGCTGGAGTCTTGATGTCGGCTAGGGCCGCCGATTGCGACAGGAGGGCAACCGCGACGAGCGCCAACGCCGGGAGCTTCGACTTACGAATCATTCAATTCCTTCCTTCACCGCCGATCCGGTCCAAGCTTGGAGGTGGACGAACCCGTATGCTCATCCGGACTTGCGAAACTCAACCGTCAGGCGTCATGGGTGGAGGCGACCACCATGTCACGATCCTGTCGTGCTGATTGGGGCCGCGACGCCCTTGGGCGATCCACGATGACCGGAGGCCTTCGGCCGAGGCCGACGTCAGAGGAGTCGGCCCATCCAGACGTGATAAATCTAGGTTCCCAGGGTACTCGGGTCGACCCTTCGTCGGCTACCAACGTTGAGGAATGCCCGATCCGAGGAACATTGACCCCTAGGGCCCAACTCCGAAAATTCGACCCACCCTCAGCCCTCTTTACTAGGTAGCATAGGGGGGCTCGTCCGCAAAAGTCATCATTCCCTGATGAGAAAGAGGATACCAGCAGTCCGCGACGGCTGTCGTGCCCTCCGCGGTGGTGGGACACCACGAATTCGGACGACGGGTAGGTGTCCAGAAGATAGATTTTCCATCGGGCGGAGTCCCGCTCCGTTCCCGCAGCCAGTTTGAAGGAGACTCCACATGGATCCGAGTGCGGTCCAGAGTCAGGCGGTCCAATGGGGAGTTTCCCTCCCGGACACTTACATCACGACGCTTCGCAAGATCGAGCCGGAGGACGAAATCGGCTTCTGGCGGCTCGACGACCCGGTTCTCGATCCGTCGGTCCTCGCTCCCGGCGGCCCCGTTGGGCTCTTTCCGATCGGCAACAACGGCATGGGGGACTACCTCTGCTTCTATGCCGGGGCGGGCAACGCCAAGGAGCTGCCGTTGGTCATGTGGGAAGGGGAGACCAATCGCATCTCCTGGTTGGGCAACAGGTTCGACGATTTCCTCCGCCGCGAGTTCGAGCAGCGGATCGAGTTTCTCGTGGAACGGGGCCAACCGCTGACCGAGGAGCAAGTCACCAAGGCGAAGCAAGGAGAGTCCTTCGAGGTCGACGGCGTCGACGAGGAGACCCGGGCGGTCGTCGAGATGCTGGGAGATGCCTGCCGCGTCGCGGCGCTACTTGAGATGCCCGAGCAACTCTTCAAACTTGCCCAGGGCGACCCGTCGGTCGAAACCGAGTCGAAAGAGATCGATGCCAGCAACGAGAACGCCCTTGACGCGGCGATCGACCGGCTCTCGGAACAGGCGACCGCCGGTGACGGTGCCGCGGCGTTCGAGGCGGCCGGGTTCTTTCAGATCCAGCAGCTTAAGCCGAAAATGGCCGAATGGCTCTTCAAGGCCTGTTCGACCCTGATGGCGAGTTGGCCCGACTTCAGTCCCGAGCGGTTCACGAAGGTCGTTCAACTCGTGAAGGAGGAGGCGGCGAGTCTTCCCCCCGCCACGCGCATCGATCCACTCTTCGCGTTTCTCTCGGGAAAGGCGAGCGCCAAGTCGGCCGCGTTCCTCGGTCTCGCGAAGGACTATGCCCGCAAGAAAAAGTCGCCCCAGGCGATCCGCGCCGCCGAGAATGCCCTCTTTCTCGCCTCAACGCCCGAGGAACAGAAAGCGGCGTACGACTTCCTAATCAGCCACGCTCGATCAAACGACAACGCCACCTGTCTCGCCTATGGAGAAGCGATGGCGGGACGGTTGGCCGGAGCTGCTTCCTGAAGTCGTTCCAGCCAAACGCTTTAGCTTTCTTGGAGTCGGGCCGCGGTTCGGGCTTGGAGTGATCGGCTTCCTCTGGTAGGGTCCCGCCGCGTTTTTCGGCCCGAATCGATGGACCGAATTCTCCGCGTCGAAGGCGGAACGGCCAAGGAAGGTGGATTCGATGAGCGGCGGCTCTCCTCGCGTGGCATTGGTGCATGACTGGCTCGTCGGCATGCGCGGCGGCGAAAAGGTGCTGGAGGTCTTTGCCAACCTCTTTCCTCAAGCAACCATCTACACGCTTCTTCACAAGCCTGGTTCGGTGAGCCAGACGATCGAGTCGCATCCGATTCGAACGTCGCTGTTGCAACAAATGCCGCTAGCGCGCGATCGCTACCGGTACTACTTGCCGCTCTTGCCCACGTTCGCGGAAACGATGACGATCGAGCCCGTCGACCTCGTCATCAGCATCAGTCACTGCGTCGCCAAGGGGATTGTTCCGCCCGAGGGGGCCCGGCATGTCAGCTACGTCCTCTCGCCGATGCGCTACATCTACGATCGCTACGACGACTACTTTTCGCAATCGCGTTCGGGGCTGCTGACGCGCACCGCGATGAGCTGGTGCCGCGGTCCTCTTCAGCGCTGGGATAAGCGAAGCACGAAACGCGTCGACGAGATGGTCGGCATCTCGGAGTTCATCTCCGAACGCATCGAACGGATCTACGGCCGCCAAGCGGGGGTGATTCATCCCCCCGTGGAGGTCGAACGCTTCGCGCAGGCCCGTCGTGCTTCGGAGGACTACTACCTGATCGTTTCCGCGCTCGTGCCCTACAAGAACGTCGACGTGGCGGTGGAGGCGTTCCGAGGCCTCGATCGTCGGCTCGTCGTGGTGGGAGACGGCCCGGTGAAGGAGCAACTCGAAGCCGACTGTCCGCCGAATGTCACGCTCAAGGGGTGGGTCGACGACGAGGAGCTTCCGTCGCTCGTGGCCGGTTGTCGCGCCTTCATTTTTCCGAACGTCGAGGACTTCGGGATCGCCCCCTTGGAAGCGATGGCCGCCGGCCGGCCCGTGATCGCGCTGGGGCAGGGTGGGGCGCGAGACACCGTTCGCGATCTGGACCGCTTCGCGGAAGGGAGGCTCGACGGCGGCGATGGGCCAACGGGGCTCTTTTTCGACGAACCGACTCCCGAGGCGATCGCTCGAGCGGTCGTTCGCTTCGAAGCCGAGGAAGACGCGTTTCATCCCTCCGAGCTGACGGCATGGACCAGACGGTTTGACACTGACTGCTTCACGCAGAAGATCCGCGACTGGGTTGGTGGTGAATCGACCGTTCAGCCACGGCGGATGGCGGCGTAAGTTATTGGTTGGTAGTTGGTTGCGGAATGGCCGCTCAGAGACCGTGCCGCCGCGACTGCTGAATGGGAATCTTGGCGGAGTCGAGCCACTCGTCACTGGCCGGCAAGCAGCCAGTGGCATCTTAAGTGCTGGGGGTCCAAGTCCTTAGGAGCGCCCGTCAAGGAACTCCCCAGGTCGGCGGCGCTGTTCTTCCAGGGCGGCCGGGGTGTCGATGCCGGCTCGATCGGCCAGGACAAAGACGCTGTTGCGGGGATTGGTCGTTGAATCGACCGCTTGCTCGATCTGCGCCCGCTGCTCTTCTTGCTGAGCCAACTGCTCTTCGATCTGAAGACGAGCCTCTTCAATGGCCTGGGAGGAGGCTTGTGGTTGGACCTCTCGCGCCTCTTCCTGAAAAGGTGTCTCCGGCAACTCGTTGGGCAAGTTGCGAAAGCCTGGAACGAAGCGATCGTTGATGAAGAAGCCGTTGTGGATCAGGCCGCTGAAATACCGGCCGTCGTTGCTAGCCCCGTTGCTTAGTTCGCCGACCGGACCGAAGGGATTGTCGTGGAGAAACTGCTCCTCGATGCTCAGCTCGGCTTCGGGATTGGGCGAAAAGCGGATGTCGTCCTCCGCTTGGGCGGCGGCGAGGCTCGTGGTCGTCTGAGCCGCGATGAGGTTGTCGTCCTGAACGGCGGTGGTCGAGATGTTGTTTCGCACGGAGATCTCGTCGAATCCCGTGGGGGCGACTTGAATACTCGTGATCTGGGTCACGTTCGTTCCTCCTCGCAATCGAGGCGATGACTCCTGACGAAAAAGCTCTGACCGGTTCCCTGCCGCGGACGGGGAGCGAAGAAAGCTCCCCTCAACACCCAATATTACCCCGTTTTGGCGTCAAATTTGTAGAGAATCGAACCGATTTGGTTCAGATTTGGTCGAAAATGATCACGTATTGGCGAATTGCGGAAAGACTTCGGGTGAAAATCGCGTCTGACACGCGCTTTCGTAGAGTCCCTTGCTCCGCAGCAGCCAAAGCGGTAGCAGCTTACCGAGTTTATCGTGCGAGGTCATCCGAATCAGCACGATTCGGTCTGGGGGAGCCCCGGTCTGGAGCGACGTGTCCCCCATCAACTGCGTCATCGACTGGCGAAACGTTTGGCCGGAGAGGGTTTCCGGACAACTGATCACGAAGTCCTCCCGCACGGGATCGGTGACGGTGATACTCGATCCTTGCGGCCCGTAGACGGTTGGCTTGGCCCACTCGTAGAAGCAGCGAAGCTCGTGCAGCAGGCTTTCCTTGTCTTCGTTGGGATGCCGGTCGAGAAAGCCGTGTGCCACATCACTCAAGGGGATGCTCAGGGCGGCCCACTTTTCGGCCTGTTCGAGCATGGACGTCGCGAGGTCCTTGGAGCGGCCGCGCTCGGTGAGGCAATGCCACAAGCCTCCACGCTGAGCGAAGACGCTCTGGTCGAGGAATGCCTCGAGTTCCTCGATCCGCTCCCCACTCAGACGGACGAGATTGGCCTCGACCGCGTCGGCGATCATGGTCAATCCTCCGGGGAAGAGGGTCTGTTCGGAGAAGCCGCACTCGACGCCGTCTGGCGAGTCGAGCACCGCTTTGCACATCTCGCCGAGGCGTTCGAAGGACTGGCGGATCGTCACCAGATCGCGGGCTTTGTCGGAGAGGCGGCTGCGGAGCAGGCGGTAGGCCTGGATCACTTGGTCGGCGAGCCGAAACGCGATCTTGTCGGTAACGTAGCGCCGCATCGAGGAGACGAACGACGACGAGAGGACGATGCCGCCCTTGAGCGACGCCTCGATCTTTCCGGAGATCGAGCGAAGGGTCTCGACGACATCGGCTTGTTTCTGCGTCGCCAGATCTTGATAGGCATCGATGATCGTCAAGAGCGCGTCGAGCATCGCATCCCAGGTGATACGTCCGCGATCGAGTCTGGGCCCGGCCTCGGAGAATGCCGTCGCCATCGCGGTGATCATCGGCTCGACCAGCTCTTGCACGACTTGAGTGGTCGCGGGCCGAATCGCGACGTCCAAGAGGGGAATATCCTCGAAGTCGGACTCGTCTTCCTCGGGATCGAGACCGACCAGCTTCTTCAGTTCCCGGATCGTATCGGCGGCGATCGAGGGGTAGTCTTCCGGCGGCGCTTTGTCGAAAAGCTCGACGAGCTCGGCCAGATGCTCGTCGACTCGTTCGGAGAGCGGGATCTCGAGCTTGTCGTTCATGATCGTCTCGATCCGTGACGCGATCGAGGCGGGGTCGAAGTCCTGGCTCGAAATGACTCTCTTGGCGTTCAACGCGGTTTGACGGGCATCCTTGGCGGGCATCGACGCCTGCCAGTCGCGAACGAGCTGATAGCAGATCCGCGCTGCCGTTTTCCGCAGCAAGGCCTCTTCGGGATAGCGGAGCGAGAACCAACCGATGCTCCGGAACGGAGGCCACTTGTCCTTTTCCGCCTGCTCGGAGAAGTACTTGCCCAGCGGCGTGGCCGTCATGTTGACCACCAGCTCCGAGATCTGGTCGAGGACCACGTGATCGGCGGAGTCGGGAAGATGCTCGGCGCTGGTGTCGAAGAAGTACGCGGTCCTGATGGGAGGGCCCTTGAACCGGAACTCCTCGCCGTCGGCCTCGTACTGGGCGAGGAACTCGGCATTGGGGCGGCACAGGTCCAACAGGTTCTGGGCCAGGGCGTAGTGGTTGACGCGGCGCAGGTCCTTCTTCGGATCGTTGCGTTGCACGCCGGCGAAGAGAAGGGCTTGAATATCGGGGTCGCTGCTGCCGCCACGGTGGAGCAGTTTTCGAAGCAGGTAACACAGATCAATGAACATGCCCGATCCGGTGCCACCCCCCATCGGCGCACAGACGAAGACGCGTGGCTGGTGTCTGGCGAGCCCGCGTCCGGTCGCTTCCTGCGCGGCGAGGATCGCTTGCGGCGAGGTCAGCTCGCTCAATTCCATCTGCAACCGGGCGGCGATTTGGCGGTGATTGTCGACAAACGCCAGTCGTCCCACGCCCCGATTGGCGTTGGTGGTCCCGGAGGAGGAGATCTGGAACAGCGCGTTGGGATTGAGCCAAGAGCGCAGGTGCTTGAGCTCCTCCCAGCGTTCGAGATACTTGGTCGGCTTTCTCAGCTTGCAGATCATGGTCTGATCGTACGTATCGGCGGTGATCCGCTCCTCCTTGCGAATCTGCCGGAGGACGTAGGGGTCGCTGTCGATACCGATTAGTCGGATGGCGGGCCATAGTTCGGGCTCGCCGAAACGTCGCTGTAGGGCGGTGCGAATCTTCTCCATGCAGCGGATGCCGATCCCACCAAGTCCGACGAAGAGGGTCGGGTAGAGAATCCCCTGGTCGGAAACGCACGGGGCGATCCGGTCGAAGCCGAGTGTGATGTCGGGCGCGATGATGTTGCCGGCGGTGTCGACATCGCGTCCATGGGCCGACTGCGTCGAGAGTCCCGCGTCGAGGCCCGGACGCTCGACGAGATCTAGGGGAGGCCGAGGACGCGGCATCACCGTCGGAGTGCCCTCGTCGACGGCATTATCGATGAGAGCTTCGATGAACTCCGAACAAGTCGGGTAGCGTTCGCCGGCATCCTTCGAAAGAGCGCGACCGACAATCGACTGATCGGCGGGAGGCAGCGTCGACAGATTCGGCGCGTTCATCAGGTGCTGCATCATCAGTTGGCGAACCGAGCGCCCGTCAAAGGGGCGTTCGCCACAGAGCATTTCCTGATAGACGATCGCGAGGCTGTACTGATCGCTCGTGCGCGAGAGCCATCCGTCGAAGGTCTCGGGAGCGGCATAGACCGGCGTCACTCCTCCGGTCACTTTGGTTTGGAACCCTTCGAGGTCTTTCACCAGGCCGAAGTCGGCGACTTTGACATGCTGGCCGACGAGGAAGAGGTTTTGCGGCTTGATGTCGAGATGCTGCAGGTCGTGCTCGACGCTCATCAGGTCGAGCGCCTCGGCCGCTTCCCGCAAGTATTTCAGCAATTCCCGTCTCGGTATTCCCTGAAGTCCTTGCCGTTGGCACTCGCGCATGCGATCTTCTAGGTTGCGGTCGGCAAGTTCGGTGACGATAACGAGTTGGTTTTCGATGACGTCGAAGCGTTCCATCGAAAGAATGAAGGGGTGGCGCACCTCGCGAACGCGAGCGAGAGCCTTCAGCTCTTGGGCCGCTTGGTTATCGCGCCCGCCGCCGACGGTTCCGTAGCAGAATTTGACAGCTTTGTAGAGGCCGCCGGGCGCTTCCGCCTTCCAGACCTCTCCAAACCCACCTCGGCCAAGTCGTTCAATCAATCGATAGCCGGGGATGGGCTCGGAATGCTGTTCCATCTCGAGTGGCATTCCGCGACCCGTCGTCTACGAGCGTCTTGGTTCGACGCCTCTTCTGTTGCTTCGGTCATCCAAGGCAGACATGAGACATCCTGTCCCGTCTTGCGTCAACGATACGTACATCAGCGTTCGAGACCGATCTCAACGGTCCCCATCTCTCCCAAGGAGGATGCTGACGGGTCGCATCAGAGCACTGGAGGGTATCTCGAATGCTACCAAAGTATAGGGCGTATCGGAAGGGGAGGATAGGGACCGAGCCGTCAATTCACCCGACAAGGCTCTCAAAACGGGTTTGATCCGGTGTTCAGCGGCCCAATGGGTCACTAGAGAGAGGGGGAATTGGTCCGAAGATGCCACTACGTGAAGAGTCCGAGCATGCGTCGGACGCGTCACGGGTTCCCGTCGTTGGGGGGGCCAAGATGTCATCGGACGCGCCTGGGCCCCGACGGGAACGACGGTTCTCCTACATGTCGAGGGCCACGCTCCAGGGACCATGTCCTCATCCGGGTGATAGGCGGCCAGGACATCGTCTCATGACAGGTGCCATGCCCCACACGTGCGTGGGCATGCGGCGAGGACGCCTGCAGGAGAACGCCATCAACGTCGAATGATCCGACCTAGGCGGCTTTCGCTTGCGGTTGGTCGCCGGCGTTGTCGCCACCGAGCCCGAGTTCCTCTTCTTGCTGCAGGACGTCGCGGACCAGCGAGTCGTAGTCGCGGGCCCCGTTGGAAGAGGGGTCGTAGTCGAAGATCGGCCGGCCGAAACTCGCGCTCTCGGCCAGCTTGATGTTGCGGCGGACGCGGGAGGGGAAGACGCGAGCGCCACTCCACGGAGTCTGCCTTCCCAGGGCCCGTGCTTGACTGAGGAAGGCTTCCAAGTCGTTGAGGACTTCCGCGGAAAGTCGCGTCCCTGACTCGTACAAGCATAGGACGATGCCGGAGATGACCAGCGATGGGTTGAGTCGTCGGGCGACTAGTTGGACCGTCTCGAAGAGCTTGCTCATGCCGTGCAGCGCCAGGAAGTGGGGTTGGAGCGGCACGAAGACCTCCGTGGCGGCGGTCAATGCGTTGAGCGTGAGCACGCCGAGCGAGGGAGGGCAGTCCATCAGGATGTAGTCGCAGTGCTGATCGTCTTCCTCGAACCGATCGCGGAGAATCAATTCGCGTCCGACGACGCCCGCCAATTCGACCTCGGCGGCGGCGAGGTTGATGTCGCTCGGCATGATCTCCAGGTTCTCGGAGACTTCATGCCGGACCTTCGCAAGGGGTTCGTTGCGGGTCAGGACGTCGTAGACGGTCAGCATGTTGGGATCGGGCTCGATCCCAAGATGGGTCGTGGAATGGGCTTGGGGATCGAGATCGACCACCCGGACCCGTTTGCCCGCCCGCGCCAGCCCGGCGGCGAGATTGACGGTCGTCGTGGTCTTGCCGACGCCTCCCTTTTGATTCATCAGCACAATTCGGCGCATACGGGCTTTCCTTCTCCCTGCGGAGTTGGTCCTTTGAGTCGACGTCCCCTATACGGCCTCTCGATTTCGCAAGAAGGTCAATTCCGAAACTTCGGCGGTCGGTTTGTCGGCTCGGAGGAAGCGAGACGAGGAACTGGGGCGGTTCGCCGAAGCGAGGTAGCATCGGGGGACCTGCCTCGTTGGGGGAGCTTCCCCCGAAAGATGGGCGGCGGCGCGACGAGTGACCGCGTGGAGGGAGCGGACTGGCTCCGTTCGCGACGATCGTCTTTGGGGCCCTTTCCCATGCATCGCCTTCCCGGATTGACGCCCACTCCGAGCGACTCCATGGCTCGCGGTGAGTGTTCGATACGAGGAGGAACGATTCGAAGTCGTGTCGCGGCGGGAAACGGGCGATCTCAATCTCGGTTGAATCGTCCGGCGCGTCCGCTAAGCATCAATCGCTGAACGGGTTGGTGATCGATCAGGTGTCCCGAAGTGTCTCGTGGAAATCGGGATGGGTCTGCCTTAAATTACAGAGAGACGAGGGACTGAGCCGACTTCGGAGCCTCGTTCGGGGCGATCAATCCGAGCCTCGTTCGGGGCGATCAATCCGAGCCTCGTTCGGGGCGATCAATCCGAGCCTCGTTTGGGGCGATCAATCCGAGCCTCGTTCGGGGCGATCAATAGACTCGAACTTCTCGTCGACGTGACCGAGCACAAGGATTCTTGAGCGATGCATGCCTCCGCCGATACCTCTCTCTCACGCGACGAAGTGATCATTCATCACGTCAGTGATCGCCGCAAGTGGTACACCCGCGTCGGGCTCTGCATCACGATGCTCGTGCTGTGTCTCATCGGGCTCGCGCTGACCGACTACGATCGCGATCAGTCCGACACCTACTGGATGGTGATGGTTCCGATCTTCGGCGTGATCAGCATCGTCATGGCGATCGTTAGCTTTCGGGGCACGCATCGGAACATCTGGCCGATGATCGCTCGGCAGGCCCTCCACTGGCTTGGCCTTCTGATCGCGGTTCGCCTGATGCTCATGCTCGAAGCCCAGGGAAACATGAACCGGAATGAAGCCGGCTTCTCGATCCTGACGGTGATTTCGCTCGCCGCCTTCCTCGCGGGAGTCCACTTCGACTGGATGTTCATCATTGTCGGGGCCTTCATTGGAATCGCGACCATCTTGATCTCGTCCATCCAGGAGTACATGTGGACGATCTTGATCGCGATCGCTCTCTTGGGAGCGGTGATGATTTGGGGCCGCAAGCTCTTCCGCACGAAGAAACCGAGCAAGGCCGCGTAGAACTCGTTGGTCTCAGCGACGCGATTTCAGTCCCGCTCGAAGTGACTCCTCGCGCGGCGTGTCGGGCGATCTCGGGGAGCTTCCGCCACCGGTCCCTGGTCCGATCCCGTTCGTTCCCTATGACCCAACATGGGGAGTCGCGAACAATCCATCTCGAAGATCGGTCAGAGGGTTATGGCGGAACCAAACCAATCGACGGACGCGGCGGTCAATCAACAAGCGTCACCGGAACCGGTCGTGTACCAAGACCTCTCGCCGACTTGGCGGAGCGTTCCTTGGGGAAAGGTGCTCATTTGGGGCACCTTCCTGCTGGCCGTCTACATCTTGCGAAACTTCTTCTTCCTCATCTTCATGACGTTCATGCTCTCGTACGTCATTCGGTCGGTGGTCAACGCCGCGATCAAGCGGCTCTCGCCGGAGGAGGAGAATCCCTGGCTCGAGCGAGGGCTGACGCTCGCGTGTTTCTTCGGGTTTTTCCTGCTCATCTTCATCCTCGGCGCCTTCATGGCCCCGACGCTGGTCGACCAGACCCAAGCCCTGATGGGGCGGATTAGCCGGGTCAATCCGCAACTCGAGTTCACGCGGATGCTCAATCGCACCGTGGGCGTCTACCTTTTCCATCGCAAGTACGGCCGCGAGGGGAGTGACGAGTTCGACGCGGGACTCCAGGAGTTCAAGGAATCGGGCAAGTACGGCAAGGGACTCTACCAGCACTTTCCCTCGCTCGAAGCGACCCTCGAGTCGGAGTTCGAGGCCCAATACGACAGCTCGGAGATGCGTCGGCTCAACGTCGCGATCACTCAGGGCGGGAAAGTCGCTCGGGAGTTCGACGAGTGGTTTCTCGAGGAGAAGGCTCCCGAGATCTTCAGCAAGCATCGCAATGTCTATCTCAATGAGTGGATGGCCCAGTTCGAGGGGGCCGAGGCGGCGCGGCGTTTGTCGAATCTGCGGCTCAAGTCGGACTTCGTGCAGCGTCGCGACGAGGAGATCCGCCGCCGGATTCTCGAGGATATTAAGCGCGACGAGGTGACGTACAACGAGCTGGTCAAGGAGTGGGAACTCGACACGGTCCACCGCCGGCTCAAGGCGCTGCGGGCATCCAAAGGCTACAAAGAGGCCTTACGAAACTTCTACGAGGCCCAGCGCGAGCAGCAGCCGAACGTCTACTCGTACACCTTCGACACGTTCGAATCGCTCAAGGAGGCCTATCCGAAGGGCCAAGCCGAGTTCCGCAAGGTGCTTCAAGCACAGAAGGATCTCGACTCCAAGGAGAGCGCCGAAGCGATCCAGCAGGACTTCGAACGCACCGCGCAAGCGGAGCTCGCCAACGACTGGTGGACGAGCGATCCGACAGCCCTTTCGCTGCAACAGCACTTGCGGACCGACGTCAACTATGTCTTCGAGTGGATGCTCGAATGGGTTCGACAGGCCGCCCGCTACATCATCACCGTCCCGATCGAACTGGGCATGGCGCTACTGCTGAGCTTTTTCATCACCTTCGACATGCCGAACCTCCGCAAGGGTGCCCATCGGCTGCGATCTTCGCGAATTCGGCATATCTACGCGGAAATCACGCCCGGATTGGTCGCGTTCGCGCGGCTGATCGGTCGTTCCTTCCAGGCGCAGGGGATGATCTCCTCGTGCAACGCGGTGTTGACGTTCATCGGGCTGTGGATTCTGGGGATCGACAACGCGTTCTTTCTCTCGACGATCGTTTTTCTCTTCAGCTTCGTTCCGGTGATTGGGATCATTCTCTCGAGCGTCCCGATCGCGTTGATGGCGGTGGCGCAACCGGACGGATCGATCTGGTTGGCCCTCGCCGCAATCGTTTGGATCTGCGTGATCCATTTCATCGAAACGAGCATGCTCAATCCGAAGATCGTTGGGAACATGCTGCACTTGCATCCGGTATTCGTGATTGCGATCCTGGCAATAGGCGAACGCTTCTTCGGAATTTGGGGACTGCTGCTCGGCGTCCCCGTGGCGGTCTACATCTTGCGGATCGTCATCCTCGACGAGCCGATACCGGGAATCTGGGAACCAGCCCGCGGTGCGCACGCGCCGGAAACCGAGGCGGAATCCTCCCAGCTTGAACCGGCGTAGCGAAGAGCGGTCGATTCCACGCCCGGCGAGCATCGCCCCGACGACCCGTCGGGCGAGGCGCCGACGTCATGGCACAGCTTTGAGCATCGCGTTGGAGTGTGACGGATGAGTGAGCCAGAAAAGATCGAGAACGAAGAACGCGGTGCGGCTCTGATGAGGTTCCTCCCGGGAACGCCCGCATTCGAAGGGCTCACCGAGGAGCAAGTCGTCGAAGCGGCCGACTGGTTCCAGTTCGTCGAGTTGCCCCCCGAACGCGATCTCTTGGTCCAGGGGTCTCAAGCGTGCGGCTGTTTCGTCCTGATCGACGGTGCCGTCGAGATCATCGTCAAGACCGGGGCGGGGGAGCATGAGGTTCGCGGCTTGGAGGCCCCGTCGGTAATCGGCGAGATGGGTCTACTGACCGCCGGGGTGCGAAGCGCCACGGTCCGCTCGCTGACCGACATCACCGCGGCTCATCTTCCGCTCGACATCTTCGAACGCAAGCAGAGCGAGAACAACCTGACCGCGCTTCGCATCGGCGTCAATCTGGGACGCATCGTCTCGCAGCGTCTCGCGTGGGTGCAGCAGCGGTTGCTCGAGACCCAGGACGAGATCAAGGAACTGCACGACATCGCCGGGCAAGAGCAGCGGGTCAACCGTGTCCGCCAGTTCTTCCGAAGCCTCGGTGAGCATCTGTTCTAGTGTCCCTGGTTAGTTCTTCGCCCAGCAACTCTTGGGTGCCGTGTCCACGCTCGCGTGGGCATGCGAAGAGAGTTGATGACTCGGCAAACCTTCTCACGGTCAGGGAACGAGACGGAACGAACTTGCCGACCAGCGCACGACCGAGGATTTTGCCCTCGATACCTTTTCTTCTTCCTTGTCCCCTCTGGTGGCAGTCGTGGCAATGTTCCCTCGACCGGGCCGCAACTCCACGATCGGGGTTGAAGGAATGCGTCTTGTCCGCTATCCGCGTCACCCAAAGACTCCTCTTGAATCCGCTTCCTTGAGCATCGGTGTCGTGAAACGAGTCGACGGGCATTCCTCCCCGGCCTCGCTCGTCAACAGAGCCGCCACGCGCGGGCTGTGCGAACCCGCGAGCTTTCACCCTCGTCGGGTGACGCTCACCCACTGCGCGGTCCAGGGGAGACATTGTCTCGATGAGAAGCCTACTCCTACCACCTCCCCGCCGATCCCGTGTCGCGGGGTTTGTGGCGTTACTCCTTGTTGCTATTGGAGTTCGTTCCGCGATTGCCGAGGGGGTCGACAAGGACTCTTCCGATCGAGCGATGGGAAATCCCGATGCGGTGTCGGCCTACAAGACCGCCGACCGCGCCGCCCCGGTCATGGACGGTGCGGGCGATGGGCTTCGAAACGCCACCCTTCAGAACCCGGAGGAGTTCGGTCCGCTCGACGAGACTCCACCGATGACCGTCGCTCCAGGGGGACGACGTAAGTTCAGACCCTCAGCCACCTTCGATGTCGAGGGCGAGCCCACGGTCAACGGCTTCTCCTACGGCACGATGAGGACCTCCACCCGGTTACCGCTGCCGATCAAGGTTCCGGGGAAGGGCCCGCCCATCATGCTGAGCCCGAAGTTCTCCGTCGCGACATTCGATGCTCCGACCGGGGTCGATTTGCCTTCGGACGTCTACGACATCTCGCTTGGCATCTCGCTAATGAGGCCGATTGGTCAGCGTTGGATGCTGATGCTCGCGGTGCAGCCCAACCTGGTGACCGACTTCCACAACACCAGCGGGGACGCTTGGCGCGTGGGCGGGATGGCGATCGGAACGCTCAACCATAGCGAGCAGTGGAAGTTCTCCGTCGGGGCGATCATCACCGGTCGCGAGGACATCCCGGCGTTGCCCGCCGTGGGAGCGATCTGGACGCCCAGTCCCCGTTTTCGTGCCGATCTGATCTTTCCCAGGCCCCGTCTCTCCTACCGCATCCTCGAGAATGGCGAGCGCGCCCAGTGGCTCTTTCTGTCGGGAGGCCTCGGCGGCGGGACTTGGGCGTTTCGCGAGTCCGATGGGGATAACAACGTCTTTTCCTACCGCGAGCTTCGCTTCACCGCCGGGTGGGAATCGGCTCCCGGAGGGCAGAATCCGTCCCCCTTCGCGAGCGGTGGACTCCGCTACTTCTTTGAGGCCGGCTACGTCTTCGATCGCCGCATCGAGTACGATCACACGCTTCCCGATTTCAACGCCGATGGCGGCGCCGTACTCTCGGCGGGGCTGCGGTTCTGACGAGTTGCCATCGATTGGACCGTCGGGGGAGTGGACCTTTCCAATTGCGGAAAAAGAGGATATACTTTAGTCAGCCTAACCTACCTCCCTAGGCCTCTGGATATTCCCGCCTTGGAATGCCGACATGGTTGACGACGCCCAACATCAATGGAGCCCCGTGCTTACGTCGAAGGATCTTTCTCGCTTCGTGTTCGCGGTGCTCGCCCTCTCGACACTGACGCTCAGCACTCGCACGACGGTCGATGCCGCCGACGGAGCGAAAATCTACAAGCAGCACTGCGCGTCCTGTCACGGCGGCAACGGGGAGGGGTCTTCCGACTACGATTCGCCCCTGACGGGCGATCTGGCAATCTCGGAACTAGCGAAGATCATCACCGAGACGATGCCGGAAGAGGATCCCGACCAGTGCGTCGGGGAGAACGCTCGCGCCGTCGCCGAGTACATCCACAAGACCTTCTATTCGCCGGTCGCCCGCGAACGCAGCAAGCTGGCTAGGCTCTCGCTTTCGCGGTTGACGGTGCGACAACATCGCCAGATCGTTGCCGATCTGTTGGGAAGCTTTAGCGGCATTCCCGTCGTCAGCGACGATCGTGGCTTGAAGGCTCACTACTACGGCGACCACCGTCACAACCACAAGAAGAAGGCTTTCGAACGTCGCGACGCGGCGATCGACTTCGACTTCGGCGAATTCAACCCGACCTTGCCGCTCGTCGTCCAGCCCGCCGACGCGGAGAAGAAAAAGAAGCCGAAGGACAAGGAAGTTCAAGGATTCGCCATTCGCTGGGAAGGCTCGCTTATCGCCCCCGAGAGCGGCACCTACCGCATTGTGCTCGAGTCCAAGAATTCCGTCGTCTTGTGGATCAACGACCGCAAAGCGAAGTTCATCGACGGTCAAGTCCACAAGACCGGCGACAACGTCTATGAGAAGACCATCGACCTGATCGGCGGGCGAGCCTACCCGCTGCGGCTCGACATGAGCGCCCACCGCGAGTGGGACTACTCGGTCAAGCTCTCCTGGGTGCCGCCCCATGGGGTGAAGACGGTCATCCCGAAACATTGCTTGATGCCGACGACCGTTTCCGAGACGTTTGTTCTCGAAACCCCGTTTCCTCCCGACGATCGGAGCATGGGATACGAGCGTGGCAACGCGGTTTCTCCCGAGTGGGATCGCGCGACCACCGCCGCGGCCCTCGAAGTGGCGGACCACGTTGCGTCGAACCTGAAGAAGTATGCCAAGGGCACCGACAAGAAGAAGGTGAAGGCATTCAGCGAGCAGTTCGCCGAGCGGGCTTTCCGCCGACCGTTGCCCAAGGAGTATCGCGACCTCTTCGCGATGACGGTCGACAAGGCTCCCAGCATGCAAGAGGCGGTCAAACGCATCGTGCTGCTGACCCTCAAGTCGCCCCGTTTCCTCTACGTCGAGACCGGTCGTGGCCCCCTGGATCAATACGGGGTCGCCACGTCGCTCTCCCTTGGGCTCTGGGATTCGCTGCCCGACGAACCGCTTCGCAAGGCGGCGGCGGAGGGCAACCTAAAGACGCGGCAGCAGATCGAGCAGCAAGCCAAGCGGATGGTCAAGGATTCCCGCGCTCAGACCAAGGTTTGCGAGTTTCTCCACGAGTGGTTGGCGCTCAATCAGATGCATGGGTTGGCCAAGGATCCCCAAGCTTTCCCCGGCTTCGATGAGCAGGTGGCGGCCGACTTGCGTACCTCCCTGGATCTCTTCATCGGCGACGTGGTCGCCAGCGACAACGCGGACTTCCGCGAGTTGTTGCTGTCCGATTCGGTCTTTCTCAACGGTCGGCTCGCCAAGTATTACGGTGTGAAGATGCGCGAGGAAGCCGACTTCAGCAAAGTTCAAAAGTGGGAACCGGAGAATCGATCCGGTGTGCTGACGCACCCCTACATGCTCGCGGGGTTGGCTTACCGCAACGGAACCTCGCCCATTCATCGCGGTGTCTTCCTGACGCGGTTCATGCTTGGCCGGGTGCTCAAGCCGCCGCCAGTCGCGATCGCGCCGACGCCGGTCGACCTCCATCCGAGTATGACGACTCGCGAGCGGGTGGCGCTACAGACCAACTCCGCCGAGTGCATGCGGTGCCACCGCACCATTAACCAGTTGGGCTTCGCACTCGAGCAATTTGATGGTGTCGGCGTTCATCGCACCAAGGAGTCGGGCAAGAGCGTCGATGCCAGCGGAACTTACCTGACGCAAGACGATCAACGGGTGTCGTTCAACGGCGCGGAGGAACTGGCGCGTTACCTCGCGAAGAGCCCCGAAGTGCACGCGAACTTCGTGCAGCGGCTCTTCCAGTACATGACCAAGCAACCGATTCGGGCCATTGACGACGATTTCCACGCTCAAGCGACCAAGAGCTTCGCCGAGCGAAAGTTCAATATTCGTGATTTGGCGGTCTATCTTGTCACGGAGGGGACGTTCCGAGCGTTTGAACAGAGTGAACGATCCTTGGCCGATTCCCGATAAATTGCCGATAGAATACTGAGAGACCTGGGGTAACCAACGTCCGCCGATCATTGCCGAGGGCGAGACAAGAGAAGGGGCGGGAGCCACTTGATGACACGCGAACAGACACGACGCGATTTCATGGCGAAGGCCGGTATCGGAGCCGCGGCGCTTCCGTTCCTGACCAACCTGACCAGCTTTGGGGCCACGGCCGCTCGCAAGCGTCGACTCGTTGTCGTCTTCAGTCCCAATGGCGTCGTTCCGAAGGATTTCTGGCCTGACAAGGAAGGCCCTCACGAAGGGTTCAAGGAAATCCTCAAGCCGCTGGAGCCGTTCAAAGACCAAGTCCTGACCCTCAAGGGGATCAGTGATCGCGTCAAGGGCGACGGCGACAGCCACATGCGCGGCATCGGCTGTCTCCTCACCGGCATCGAACTCTTCCCAGGCAATATTCAGGGTGGTTCCGACACCCCCGCCGGCTGGTCCACTGGGCACTCGATTGATCAGGAGATCAAGCGGCACTTGCAGTCCAACGCGGAGACCGAGACTCGTTTTGGTTCGCTCGAGTTCGGTGTGTCGGTTCCCGACCGGGCCGACACTTGGACGCGCATGGTCTATGCCGGCCCCAACCGGCCGATCGCGCCGGTGTCGGATCCGTACCAGATGTTCAAGCGTCTCTACGGTCAGGTGAAGGATCGCAAGGCGATCTCCAGCGTCCTCGATCACGTATTGGCCGATCTGAAGAAGATCGAGTCGCAAGTCGGCTCCGAGGATCGGCGGCTGCTCGACCAGCACGCGTCGTTCGTTCGCGAGATGGAACGCGAACTCAAGGCCGCCGCCGCGAGCGAGGACAACGGCCATTCGATTCCCAAGCTCGATCCGAACGTCGAGCTCAAGAACGACAACATGCCGAAGATCAGCAAGATGCAGATCGACCTGATGGTCAACTCCTTCACTGCCGACTTCTCCCGCATTGCCACGTATCAGATCACCAACTCCGTCGGCCAAGCCCGCATGAAGTGGATCGGGATCGACGAGGGGCACCACTCGCTCTCTCACAAGCCCGACAAGGACGAAGCGTCGCAGGAGAAGCTTCGCAAGATCAACCGCTGGTACTGCGAGCAAGTCGCGTATCTCGTCGACCGCTTGGCGAAGACGCCCGAGCCCGGCGGTGAGGGAAGCCTCCTCGACAATACCCTCGTGGTCTGGACGAACGAGTTGGGCAAGGGGAACTCGCACACGCTTCACAACATCCCCTTTGTCCTTGTCGGCGGCGGGATGGACTTCAAGATGGGCCGCGCGGTCGACTTCAAGAATGTCGCTCACAACCGCCTGTTGATCTCGCTCGCCCACGGCATGGGGCACCACATCGAGCGATTCGGCAACCCCGACCATTGCGGCGACGGCCCGCTAACCGGCTTGGCCTAGTTCGCAAGAGTTGGCGACACCGGACAGATGGTAGGGTGGGCCTTGGCCCACCTTTTTCTTTTGTCCACTCCTTTGGATAGCACGAGGTCACCTTTGTTTAGGTAGCCCCGGTTGCTTCGCTACCTGGCCCGACTCGGTATGGGTAGCCCCAGTTGCTTCGCTACCGGGGCCGACGCAGTCGGCAAGAGGTCTCGAGACGACCTCCATTGCAAAGCGTAGTGTCCTTCCTCGTGCACAACGTCGGCTCATGACCTCCATCGCGGGCTCGGGGCAGGCGGTCGACGCGATAGCCGCCCCGGTAGCCAAGCGGGCCTACCCCAGAACGTTGCGCTCGAAAGGTCTCTCCCGGCCGCGATTACCGGCGAACTTGGCAACATGCCCCATCTGGGCAATTCTTCCGCCGCCCACTCCCGGTCGATTCATCTTGACGCGGATGCCACCTGGCGGCATGAGACGCCCAATCCTGAGATGCACCGTGTTATTCTTGCGCTCCTTTCGCCTCGGCGGCGCCTTCGTCGCGTGGGAGCGTGCGTTCCATCAGGTTGGGGAGTTTCGGTATGCGACTGTCGCCGCGGAAAGCGATCTACGCATTTGGGCTGTTGGTCCTCGGTGCCCTTTGGGGAAGCGCCCAACCTCGCGCGCTGGCTCAAGGGGTGACCTTGGGACGTCCCGCCCTTGGATCAGTTTCCGTCGACACGCCGCCACACTTGCATCAAGTCACCAACTCGACCGCTTACAAACAGCAAGGACTGATCGACAACTCGGTCGTCCCCGCTCTCGGCATCGACTCGGGAACTGGAAATCAAGCGACCTTGCTCGGCGATCGTCCGACGCTTGGCGGCGCCCGCCCCGTTGGCTACTTCGAGTCCCTCGGCGTCCGCACGCCGACGCAGCACTACGCAATGCAACCGCCCCCGGCATTTGACAGCCCCAAGCCTCTGCAACAACTTCCCGCGCCGAACGACTACTTGCCGTTCATCGCCTACGACGAGTTGCCTGACGGATGTCATCTCCCCTTCGTGGTCAACTACACCTTCATGGGGCGGGCCGGCGTCGATGATCCCTCGACGAACGTGAAGATGAGCGAGCTGGAACTCGCGTACATCTTGCCGCTCCACTTCGGGGAGAAGATGCGGCTGACGCTGACGCCGTTCTTCGACGTCTGGTTCCTCTCGGGACCGGGTGGGCCGGTGATCGAACTGCCGCCGCAGCTCTACACCGTCGCGACCGACATGCAGCTCGATTACAACATTAACGAGAAGTGGGGGCTCACGCTGGGCATCACGCCCGGCCTGTGGACCGACTTCTACAGCATCTCCGGAGCGGATTTTCGCATCCCGGCGCGGGCGCTGATCACGCACCGTTTCAGCGAGCGGCTCATGATCTCGGCCGGGCTCATCTACACCGACAACTTTCGCAACAACCTGTTGCCGGGCTTCGGGTTCATTTGGACGCCGAACGACAAGTGGCAGGTCGAAGCGATCTATCCCCGCGGCCGTGTTCTCTACCACTACACCGAGGCGATCGACTTCTACACCTACATCGAGCGCGGTGGCGATACGTGGAATATCCGCTCGTTCGGCGTGAATGAGGACTTCGAGTATCGTGACTTGCGGTGGTTGTTGGGCTCGGAGTTCTCGATCTCGAAGTTTCGGTTCTTCGGTGAGGCGGGGGTGACGTTCTCTCGGCTCTTCCGTTTCGACAACCAGCCGCAGACCGACATCAAACCCGCCTTCATCTTCCAGGTCGGTAGCCGGTTTTAGTCCACTGGTCCGTCTGAACGTCGGATGCCACCGAGTTCTTGTAGGCCAGTGCTAAGGTTAGGCTCACCCCTACGCAAACGTCGCGTTGGAACCGGACACTCGCCTTCGCATTGCGGAACGAGCGTCATCCAAGCATGCCCACACGAGCGTGAGCATGGCACCCAGAGGAGTGTTCGCGGGGGCGAGTCAGAGCCCGCGGTACCAGCCGATGAGCGCTTGGGGAGCGAGGGAGGTGAGCACGCATAGGACCGCGGCGATTCGGGCCGCTAGGAACGATCCCTCCACTTCGGTTGTCGTCGCGTCCTCGCTGTAGCCCGCGTGCAGGAGCGAACGGGCGGGGAGCATCCACGCGATCAAGACCATCACGAAACAGAAGAGGTTGGTTTGCCAAACCGCTGGCAGAACCGCGACGCGAGCGGCGAAGTTGCCGGTCGGTGGCAGACCGATGATCGCCGCGCAAAGCACCAGTAGCGCGGCGCTGTGTCGCGCGATCGGGGGATGAACGAGCAAGCCGATGACCGCCAAGGAGGTCATCTGGGCGAGAAAGAGGCCCGCGACATCGCCGGCCGATTCGATATCTCCCGCGAACCGCGACGCGATACCAAGCGCCGCCACCGCAAGGGCGGACGTCGCCGCGTAGCCGACGGCGCGTCGTCGGTCGTGCTCCCCGATGCAAGCGATTCCCGCCAGCACCGCTCCCACCGCTAGTAGCGTTCCCAACCACGGACCGGCCTGACCCACGACGGCGTCGGAAGGGACCATCGCCGCCATCCGCGCGAGCAGCGTCAGCCCGACCAGCGGCAAGAGCGCCATCGCCAGCGTATGGTTGGCTCCCGACCGCCGCGCGAGGGCGACGATCCAGGCTTGGAAGGGAAAGAGCCCAGTCCGAATGAATCCCGCGAGGACGATGGCTCCAAAGACCGACCACGCGAGCGTCGGCGGTTCGAGCGAGGCTTTTTCCAGACCTCCCGGCGAGACGAAGGCCCAAGTCCCCGTCTCCAGCGCGACATCACTGGCGAGCAGCAGCATTGCCAGCAGGATGGTGACATCGGCCGCCGCGAAGAGTCCGGGCAGTCGCTTGCCGAGCGCATCGGACTCGTCCCTCTCCCCGCGCAGGAGCGCCGACGTGGCCCAGCGCGCGAGGGTGAGAAACAGAAAGACAACGAGGACGTGATCGGCGGTCGCCACCCCCAACGCGGCGCTCGACAGCGCGAGGGAGGCTCGCCACTTCGGGTTGGGCCGCTCGGGAATCGGTCGGGCGGCGATCATCGCGACCAGGGTGATCGCGGCGATGAAGGGGACCAACCAAACCCGCTGCTCATCGACCGAGAGGGAGATTTCCAGCGCCGGCAGGCGCGACTCCTGCCAGGGGGTGAAACTCGTGGTGTAGCGGTGCTGCATGCCGGAGGCTTCCCAATCGAACTGCACGACGACCGCGATCGCCAGCCCGAAGGTGAGCAGGGCGGTCAACCACGCCGATTGGTGAAGAGCGACCGCGTCGGTACTCAACCGAATGCTGAGCAAGAGCGCGCCGCACAGGGGCAGAAAGACCGCGAGAAAGAGGATCGTGCCGGTCATGGTGTCTCCGGCGACGAGGGTTCGACCAGTCGTTCGTCGAGCGACCGAAGGAGGCCGCCCAGACGAGCTAGCCGGGAGGAGGGGGAGGGAGAGGGCCCCTTCCAAACGGCGAAGGGAAGCCAGTCGCGAAAGCCGAGGAAGAAGGCGACACAGCACAACCCACCTGAGAGGGCGTACCAACTCGTCGCTCCGAGAAGCTGGTCGCCGCCGGCCGCCTCTCTGTAGAGGGTCGCGGGAATCGCGGAGGAGAGATACCCCGCGAAGAGATTTGTCAGGGTCAGCAACGGTCCGAGGACGATGACCAAGCCGCTCACGATCGCGAGAATCAGCGACTGATCGCTGTTGGGACCGCGCTCGACGAAGAAGTCGTGCACGAGACGGCCGCTGCCGGCGGCGACGAAGGTCGTGCCAATCACCGCGAGTGCCAGGACGGACCAGCCGAGTTCGGGACGAACCGTGCTCGACCAGCGGTCAAGGGTTGCGAGGAGTGGCCCGGTCGACCAGAAGCATCCCACCGGGGGCAACGCGCCGAGCGCCATCCCTCCCAAGAGGATTCGAGCGTACGTGGTGCGATTGCGACCCTGATCGGCAGTGAAGAGAAAGATTCCCAGTCCCGTCATCATCGGGGAGAGGAGCCCGAACAGGATCGCCGCGGGCCGTTGGATCGCCATCGCGATCAGGACGAGCAGGAGCTGGGTGATCGCCACGTAGCCGATTCGTCTCCAGCGGTCGGCGCTGCGGAAGCTGCTCACGCCGGCGATGACGAGAAAGCACGCCAGCAGGGCGACCAGGGCGGTACGGCCTTGCGGCGTCAACGCATGCGCGAGCAGCGTGTGCCCCAGGAAGGTGGTGATGGTCAGCCACGAGCCGACGAGCCAGATGCGCGCCGAGGGTCGTACCTGGCCGAGCGGCACGACGCGCAGGGTGCGTAGGAGCAGGCCGCCGATCCAGAGGACCGACGCGGGTACCGGCGGATGGATCCACTGCCGAAGCCACGCCGGGGCCCGTTCGAGTTGGCCGTGGCTGGAGAGCACGCTCACGATCGCGGCGGCGACGAGCATGATGTTGGCGACGTGAACGAGGCCCAGCCATCGTTCCGCGAGTTGGTCCTTCGCGGCGAGTCGCGATTCGACGAGGGTCACGAACGAGAGCAACCCGGCGATCATCACCCAGGACCCGACGGAGAACTGTTCGGGATCGATGAGCAGCGCCAACGTCGCGGCGCCCGCGGCGGCGAGGACGAGCCGGGTCTGGCCCGCGTCCTCGGGGGAACATTGGGAACGTTGCACGAGCAGTGCGACGAGAACGGTCACCTGCAGGCTCAACACGAAGAGCAGCGCGATCGCGTCGGCGTGAAACTGAAACGCGACGATGACCGGGCCGACGGAGAGCCAACTGACGCTCTGAGGTTCCAGCGGCAACGGGGCCGATCGGACGGCGATCGACACGACCAGTCCGGCGCTCAAGAGCGTCGCCGTCCCCGAGGCGACGAGCGAACTCCAGCCCGCCTCACGGCGTTCGACGAGTGCCCCGAGGAGCAACAGCGAGGGAATGACGAGGAGAAGCCAACTGATCATGAAACTTTCAGGAGCAAGCAAGTGGAGGATAATTTGTTGGCCGACGCGTGCCTAGTGTAGCATCCCTCGAACGGGCTGCCAGCGAGAGTCGGTGAGTATTCGCAAGCGTGCGTCTTGATTGGGAGGGGAAAGAGACGCGATGGCTCCGAAGTGCCGACGCCTCGCACCGGAGCGGTCATCGGGGCGCGGAGTGGCCCCGATTGGTATTCATCGTCGAACCGATCGTACCGCTTCCCGCCCCTCTACGCCGCTTGGGCGCCGTTGTCGACCGCGACGCGGGGGAGCTTCAGCGTGAAGGTCGTCCCTCGACCGACGCGGCTCTCGACGCGGATGCGGCCGTGGTGACGCTCGATGATCTCGCGACAGATCGACAGACCGAGTCCCGAACCCCCGCGACCGGTCTCGTCGGGGCCGTCCTTGGTGCTGAAGAAGGGTTCGAAGATCTTCTGCAGTTGGTCGGGCGGGATGCCGACGCCGGAATCCTTGATCGCGATCTCGACCATGTCGCTGCGTTGGTTGTGGCGGAGGCTGATCGTCATGTCGCCTCCGCGGTCCATCGCTTGGCGGGCGTTGATGATGAGATTGAGCAACACTTGCTCGATCTGGGAGGGGACGACCTCGGCTGTCGGACGGCTGCCGAACTCGCACTTGAGATGGACGCGGTGCTTGACCAGATCCTTCTCGACGACCGACAGAACCTCCTCGATGAGCGAGGCGACGTCGGACGTCTCCTTGAGGGCGCTGCGGTTCTTGGCGAGCGCGAGCACCCCCGTGGTGATCTTGGCCGCGCGGCGCGACGCGGAGAGGATCTTGTCGAAGGAGCGATTGACGACTTCGGGATCCTTGCTGCGGGCCCCGATCTTCGCGAAGTTCAATATCGTCATCAGGATATTGTTGAACTCGTGAGCGACGCTGCTTGCGACGGCACCGATGTTGGCTTGGCGTTGGAGCTGCTCAAGCTGCTCCTTGGGAATGAGTGCGCCCAATTGTTCATGGCCATCCTCGGTCTTTCGTGCCATCGCGTCGTCTCCGGCGTCCCGCCGTGTCGCCCGGTCCTTTGAAGGCTCGGTGACCGGTGGTCGGCTGCTCCCTTTGGCCGCGTCGACAACTCCCACCCCGAACGGCGTTGCGACAACCGGAATATCGTCACAACCGTCAAAGCTTCTTCATTCGAATTGCACGAGAACGAGTACCCACGCCAGGAAAGGTCAAGACCGATTCCCCAGGAATCGGGTCGGTTTTCACCAGTTTCCCTACACCGACATGGCAACGTGGCGACGGGAGAAGAAAGGAGCCTTTGGGGACGCCGGCGTGGTGTCCCCATGAGCCTTGACGCGACGAAGGTATTTTTTCAGGTTCGTCTCGCTGGAACGGTTCCATCGTGGCACCTCGGTCGTCTGGAGGATGGAGCGTGGGTGAACCTGGCGTTCCCGCATAGTTTTCGGGAGACGAGAAGGGGGATCGACTAAGATGGAAATCGGATTCGGACGCCCCGAGCGGGCGGAAGGATCTCGCGGCGGGGCCGACAATCCAACGGGACAACGAACGAGACAAGCTGCGCCAACCTGGCTGGGCGAACATCTGGCGATTGGGTGGGATTTTCCGATGATGGGAAGCGAGAACGGTTACGACATCGACGTGATGACAACGCTCAGTCATCGGCTCATCCTACCGGGCGACGCGAATCACTACGGGACGCTCTACGCCGGTTCGCTTTTACGGATCGCCCTCGAATCCGCCTACGCCGCGGCTTATCGCTACGTTGGCCGCGAAGCGAACATCGTCCTGCGGCGAGTGCTAAATCTCGAGTGCTACTATCCCGTGCCGACCGGCAACGTGGTCGAGATCCTTGGGACGCCCCTTCATCTGACCCGCGCGTACATGGTCATCGGGCTCATCGGGTCGCCCTTGGAGGATCGCGACGGGCCGTGGATGGATGGGTTGATGGGGTTCGCCCAAGTCGGCGCCGACGGCAAACCGGCTCCCTTTCCCGATGGGCTGGAAGTCTGTTCGAAGGGACAGCGTTGGGATGCGCTACTTGACCGACTCGAGAAACTGATTCACCTGCGCTGAGTGATGTCTGGAGTCCCTCGGTGAAAGCGCTGCCCACTCGTGCTGGAGAACGTTGCCGAAGCAGGGGCGTTGCCGAAGGTCCACGAGAAGCGTGGGACTTTTGACGCCCACGGTGAGCGTGGGACTTTTGACGCCCACGGTGAGCGTGGGCATGGCACCGAAGAGTCTCTTAAGCAACGAATTAGTCAATCAAAGCGCTAGCAGCCCGTTGATCTATTCGCTGCCGGCTACGAACGGCCCTTTTGACCAATGTCCGCGTCAAAGAAACTCGACGAATCGACGGACTCGCCTGCGTTTCTTCTCCTTGATCTTGGCCAACATGGCTCGCTCTCGCCTTGGCCCGCTTAAATCAACGGACTACTAGCCGGACGAGGGCTCGGTCGTCGACGGAGGATCTTCCTCCTCCATCGCGACGAGTTCGGCGGCGGCCTTTTCGACGAGCTGCTTGAGTCCTTCCCCCGTCACGGCCGAGATGCGCACCACGGGCCGACCGAGCTGGTCGGTGAACTCACGCTCGATCTCGTCGGCGTTTCCTAGGTCGGTCTTCGTCAGGATGACGATCTCGCGCCGCGCCGCCAGCTTGGGGCTGTACTCGGAGAGTTCGTGCCGGATGGTTTGGAAGTTCTCAAAGGGGGTCGCGTCGCCGGTCGGCTGACACTCGACCAGGTGCAGTAGGAGTCTGGTCCGTTCGACGTGGCGGAGGAACTCGTGGCCCAGGCCGACTCCCTCATGGGCGCCTTCGATCAGTCCCGGAATGTCGGCGATGACGAACTCGCGGTCGATGTCGACGCGGCAGAGTCCGAGGTTGGGGTACTTCGTGGTGAAGGGGTAGTCGGCGATCTCCGGATGCGCCTTGCTCAGTCGACTCAAGAGTGTCGACTTGCCGGCGTTGGGAAGCCCGATCAAGCCGACGTCGGCGATGAGCTTTAGCTCAAGCACGATCGAGCGTTCCTCGCCGGGCTGTCCTTTCTCGAATTGACGAGGCGTCTGGTTGGTCGCGGTGGCGAAGGCGGTGTTTCCCTTGCCCCCCTTGCCGCCGCGGGCGACGATGACTTCGGAGTGCGGGTCGGTAAGGTCCTTTAGGACGAAGCCGTGCTCGCGGTCGCGAATCTGGGTGCCGGGAGGAACCTCGATGACGAGATCCTCGCCCTTGCGACCGGTCTTCTTTTTCCCTTGGCCGGCCCGGCCATTTTCGGCGAGCCAGTGGCGTTTCTTGGAAAGGCCGGCGAGACTGTTGGTGCCGGGGATGGCGCGAACGATGATATGGCCGCCGTGTCCCCCATCGCCCCCGTCGGGGCCACCGCGTGGGACGAATTTCTCCCGTCGGAAGCTCAAGCAGCCGTTGCCGCCGTCTCCCCCTTTGACGTAGATTTCCACACGATCGACAAACTGCATGGGATGCCCTTTCGCCGAGAGGAAAGGGTTCGGTTCGCGCGCCGGCGACTCAACTCACGGTCGGAAGTGGAGTAGATTCAATTCAAAAGCCCTCGTCTCATCTGTGGGAGGCGAGGGCGCGGAATGAGAAACTGCGGTCGTCGCCGGCGAGTTAGCTGGCGACGGCAGTGGCCTCTTCGGCAATGTTGACCCGGCGACCACCCTTGTCAAAGAAGACTTTGCCGTCCTTCAACGCGAAAAGGGTATAGTCCTTGCCAATCCCGACATTCTTGCCGGCGTGCCAACGGGTGCCGCACTGGCGAATGATGATCGAACCCGCCGTGGCGGACTGTCCGCCGTAGAGCTTGACGCCCCGACGTTTCGCATTCGAGTCGCGACCGTTCCGTGAAGAGCCTTGGCCTTTTTTATGCGCCATTGTCGTCTACCTAGCTTGCCGAACGTTCCAGATATCCACAAAGAGCGGAGCAACCGCGTCCAAAAACAGCGAAGGGGCCGGCTTGGTCGAGCCGACCCTCAACGTGTAGTGTATGAATTACCACCCCTAGGAATCAACGGTAAACCCACTTTGGATCGCCGACGAACTTGATCTCTTTGTGGTTGGGATGATAGATGTCCCCGGGTTTGGTGAAGTTCAGCTCGAGCGTCTTGCGCCGAACCTCCGTCTTGCCCGTTTTCGGATCCTCCACCTTGACGTAGCCGTTGGAAAGACCGGTGACGAAGACCGTGAAGGACTTCGCCTTCATGTCGACGCCTTCCCAGAAGACAACGCCGCGGCGAACCAGGGGAGCGCTCTCGGCGGGGGTCGGCGGAATGGGTGCGGCCGAGATCGTCACCGAGTTGTGGATCTTGTTGCGTCCGTTGTCCTCTTGCAGCCGCAGCGTCGGAAACTCCCGCTTGACGACGAGTTCCTCGGCGACGGGCATGATCACGTCATGGAAGGACTTGCCGTCGTTGGTCACCAGTTCGAACTGGGGAATCAACTGGATCGGCTTCTTCTCGCGATTGACGATCTTGTAGGTCATGTACCAGACGAGTTTCCGTCCCTTGCCGGGAACATCGACCATGATGTAGCGGGGATTGCGGAACGTGAACTCGAGGACCCAGATATCCGGGACCTTCTTTTTCTCGCTGTCGAAGACCTGGGGAGGGACTTTCTGGAAGCCGAAGTCGCCACTGGGGACGGCGGACAGTCCAAGTAGGATCGTCAACGTTGAAAGAGCGCCAGACATGCGGATGGTTCCTCCCGACCGATTGTGCCTCGCCGTTCCTTTTTGAGCAACGAGGAGCCGCGCCGATAGCACGAGCGCCAGGACAGGTCAAGACTCCCTGTCTTGCCCGGTCATTCGTCCGCGCCGGAGAGTCCATCGTTGGACAAGGTCTCGATCCGTTCCTGGCGTCCCGCCTGGATTTTCGTGACATCGTCGGTCGCCGCGGCGACTTCCTTCCCATTGGCGAGGATGTCGATCTTGATGGACGTCTGGTACTTCTCGTCCGGCTTGAGCTTCGGAACGCGACCGGCCTTTCGCTCGTGCGAGCGGTTGTTGGGATAGTTGGTGCCCGGCTCGATCCCGGTCACATACCCATCCTTCAGTGTCGACGTATTCTTCCAAATCGTCAAGTAGGGCAACGTCTTGAGCGAGAAGGACATCGCCGCTCCCTTGTCGCGATCGGCATTGTGTAGCACGACCTTGGTGTTGTCGTCCTCATCACCGAAGAGACGCACGCAGTAGACCTGCTCCACGAACCCGGCCTCCGGGGGACCATACTCGGAGAACTGAAGGATGCTCGCCTCCGCGTGGGCGTTGAAAGGCCTGACCAACTGGAAGGGGGCGGCCAACTGCGAACCCGCCCCGAGAATGGGGGGGCCGAAGTTGACGTGGTAGAGGAGTTGGAACTCCGAGGGCAGGCCGCCGCGATTGGTCACGGTGTCGTCGACTTGCAGCGACGCCGACCCGGCTTCGGTCGAGATCTCGGTCATCAGTTGCAGATTCGGCCCGAACATCATCCGCTCGTTGACCGTTCCTCGGACGGTGATCCGATAGGGGGGCTTGCGTTCGACGACGAGTTCGACCTCTTGAGCCGGTTCGTAGGCGATGCGGCCGTGCAAGTTCAGTTGCACCTGCGACTCGGCCCCGGTGTTGTCGATGATCGTGTCGATGCCGGGGGCGCCGTTACTTTCCAGGCCGCAGCGGCAGAGCCACTCGCCGAATCCCTCGAGCCAGCCGATACCGCCGCGAGCCGAAAGATTGACGTGCCCGGGGTGGACAATCTCGTTGACCGGCGATTGCCAGCCGAGGCGGACGTCGCCGTGGACGACCTCCCAGATGCCCATGCCCCGCGTCGGAACGACCACGATGGTCGTCGCGCCGTTGTTGACGAGGATGACGTCGACGCCGTCCTGTTTGCCTCCCTTGAGTCGACGCGTCTTGACCGACCAATTGAAGGGGCAGTCGGGGGTCACCGTTCGCCCATCGACATCCCAGTCGGTGACGTGAACGTTGCGTTCGACGCTGACGAGGGTCTGGCGGTAGGGCTCCTCGGTCGACGCCGGCAGGGCGGCCAGAAAGGAGGCGAGCAACATTCGTGGACCTTTCTCTGTCGGAGCGAGTTCTAGGCGGTGGCTTTTGGCCGCCTTCGAAGGGGCTTGTTCCGAGGAATCAATGAATCGTAAGCCCAGTGTATTGGGCGACCCGCCTTGGCAAAAGACCTAGTCCGTGAATCCGCGTGCCAGGAGACCGTTGGCGCTCCCGTCCCAGGGGCCAGCAGACCGTTGGCGCTCCCGTCACGCCCCGAATCGCTAGATATGGGACTTCCGGGAAGTGAGAGACTGGCTTCCCGACTGGCTTGGCACCGTACGCGGCCTCGAGAGGAGATGATGACAGAGTCCACGATCCATTCGCAGCTCGAGAAGTTCCTGCACGATCAGGGAACCGGTCAGTACTCGCACCTGCTCGCTCATCTCGTCGTCGCGCTGGTGATCTTGCTCATCGGCACCTTCTCGGGTGGGGTTTCACGGCTGATCCTGCGACGACTGGTGCGTCCCTTATTGGGAAGGCGGACCTCGTGGATCGAACCGCTGACGCGTCGTCACGTCCTGTTTCGTCTCTCGCGGTTCGCGCTGCCGCTCGTGGTCTATTGCAGCATTCCGCTGCTCTTCGCGGATCGTCCGGACGTGGCGACGATGATGTACCGGGCCGTGGCGATCTGGTCGCTCTTTGTCGGTGCCCTGGTGGTCGAAGCCCTGGTCAATGTGGCCGCCGATCTCTGCGTTCAGTTCCCGTCGCTGCGCCATTCGCCGATTCGCAGCTATGCCCAAGTCGTCAAGCTGGTGGTCTGGGTGACCTTCGCGCTCCTCGCCCTGACGAAGCTGATCGACCAGTCGGTCACGGCGGTCCTCGCCGGCCTCGGAGCGGCGACCGCGGTTCTGCTGTTGATCTTCAAGGATTCGATTCTTGGGTTGGTCGCCAGCATTCAGATTGCCGCGCTCGACATGGTGCGCGTCGGCGACTGGATTCAGATGGACAAGTACGGGGCCAACGGCGACGTGGTCGACATCTCCCTGACCACGGTGAAGGTGCGAAACTTCGACAAGACGATCGTCACCATCCCAGCGTATTGCCTCGTTTCCGAACCGGTCGTCAATTGGCGCGGGATGACCGAAGCGGGAGGACGGCGGATCAAGCGTTCCCTCCGCATCGACCAAGACGCGATCCACTTCGCCGACGAGGCGCTGCTTGAGCGTTGCCGGCGGATGGAGCTGCTTGATGAGTACTTGTCCGCGAAGGAAGAAGAACTCGAGTTGTGGAATCAGACGCGTCGGAAGGAGGACCATCCGGTCAATGCCCGGCGACTGACCAACATCGGGCTTTACCGGGCCTACGTCAGCGCCTACTTGCGCTCCCACGAGCACATCCACGCCTCGGGGCTGACGTTTCTGGTGCGGCTCCTGGAGCCGACCGAAGTCGGGCTCCCGCTACAAATCTACGTCTTCACCAAGACGACGGTCTGGGCCGAGTACGAGGCGATCCAGTCCGACATCTTCGACCATCTGCTGGCGGTGTTGCCCGAATTCGACCTGAAGATCTACCAGTGCACGTGACGCGGGGGCGAACGCCTCCAACGGCCGTTTGTCGCGCGCGTCAGTCGACGAGCAGAAAGTAGCACTTCAGCGTCCGTCCCTCGGGGTGGATCATCTGCGTGGGGAAGTCGGGGGGGAGGCCCGGCGTCGCGACCAAGCGGAGGCGACGACCTTGCTCGCGTGCGGCGGCGCGGAGTTGCTGCTCGACCTTTTCGGGGCGACTTTGCAGACTGCTGACCGCCGCGATGAGAAGTCCCCCTGGGGCGAGGAGTGGCAGCGCGTGGCCGACCAGGCGATCGTAATCGCTCTTGAGGTACCAGCGCCGACCGGGGACGGTCGTTTTCGTCGGCGGATCGAGAATGACGACGTCGAACCGCTGATCGCGCCGGCGACTGGTCTTGAGATGATCGAAGACGTCGGCGCGAACGTATTTCAGTCGGCGGTCGTCGTCGGCGATCCCGTTGAGCCGAGCGTTGGTCTTGGTCCACTGCAGCACGCCCGAGGCGAAATCGACCGAGGTGACGTGCGCTGCCCCAGCGAGGATCGCCGTCACCGAGAGGCTGCCGGTGTAGCAGAAGGTATTGAGGATCCGCTTGCCGGCACACCAGCGCCGAAGCTCCCGGCGGGTCTCGCGCATGTCGAGAAAGAGTCCCGTATTGAGCCCACCGGTTAGGTGAACTTCGTAGCGAACGCCATCCTCGGTCACTTCGATTCTCTTGGGGGGCGGCTCGTCGGAAAGGACGTCAAACGGGATACTGCCGGTCGAGATGTCTCCCTTGGGGCGGACCTTCGCGATGATGCTCTTCGGTCCCAGGACTTCGCGAATCGCGTCGGCGAGCAGCGTGACGATCTCGCGATGATCGGGCGCGAGGGTGTGAATGAGCACATGGCCCGCGTAGACGTCGACCAGAAATCCGGAGAGTTCGTCCCCCTCGGAATTGACGAGGCGAAAGGCTCCCTCCTCGTCGACGAGTCCGAGCCGGCGGCGAAGCTCGAGCGCACGCTCGAGGCGCGCGACGAAGAACGAGCGATCGAGCGGCGTGTCGACATCGTGGCAGGGAAGGACGCGAAAGAGGCCGTTGTTGGGCTCGGGGAGTCCGATACCAATCGTTTCTCCCGCGTCGTCGACGAGGCGGACGGGTTCATCGAAGGGGGCGATCGTTTCCGCGTCGGGTAGCTCGGAAATGGGGAGCGTCGGCAGACCTCCGTTGATGCGGGAGACCCATGGGTCTCCCAGAGCGATGAGACGTTCCTTGTTCACTTCTTCCATGGAGGAGATTCTTCCGATTGAGGTCGCGTGGCGACGCCGTTCCGGTTCCCTAGTTGATCAGGGTGGCGTCGTGTCGGGCTAGTGAGAGGTACTCAAGCACGAGCTCGTCGTTCTTGGAGTCGGGATGCTCTTGGACGAGTCGTTCGAGGAGTCGGAGCGACTCCATGAGTTGTCCCTGCCGATAGAGCACGATGCCGAGATCGCGGCGCTCGATCGGGTCATTGGGGCGAAGCATCAACAATCGCCGCTGCACGTAGAGCAACGACGAGGTGCTCGATCGCGAATAGATCCCTTTGAGATTCCGAAGCATGCGCACCAGAATCTCGCCGTTGGTCATCGGCTGCAGGTCGCTCTCCTCGATCCGAATGGGGCAGGCCATCATCTGACCGACCCGCTCGAGGCAGTCGGGCCAAGTCAGCAATTCGCCGCCGTTGAAGACGTCGATGTAGAGCAAGCCTTCGACGGGACACGACATGCCCAGCATGAAATGGCCCGGGAGATTAACGCCGTAGAGGTTCAGGCCGACCGCCCGCGCCAGATCCTGGTAGATCACCGAGAGCGAGATGGGAATGCCCTGGCGGCGATCGAGGACTTCGTTGAGGTAGGAGTTTCGCGCGTCGTAGTAGTCGGTGCGATTGCCGACGAAGCCGAGCGTGCCGTAAAAGAACTCGTTGAGAGCCTCCAGCCGATCGGGCGGGGAGGGCTTTCCTTCGCACGTTTCGCAGAGCCGTTGAGCCAACTGGTTGAGACAGTGCAGATAGCAGTCGGTGTCGAGGTTGGGGTAGGCGTCGGCGGCGAATTCGAGCGCGGCCTCGACAAGTCGGGCGGACTTACCGCTCACAATGGTGTCGAACGCGCTATTCATCCCGCTTTGCCTAGTCTCTCGGGAAATGGTCGTCAGAGGGGCCACCTCGGCGTTGCCGCGTCGGTTGCCCTTGACCCGTCGCCTTTCCTGACTTAGCGTCCCGCCCGAGAGTGAAGGAGCACCCATGGGCGACGACAGTCAGATGACGATCTTCTCTCCGCGAATGTTAACTTGCCAACCGGCCCGCCGACTCGTCCGCGGACTCGTTGGTCTACTGCTGATGGTCACTAGTCCCGTCGCTTTCGCCGCGGAGCCCGTGCCCGAGGCGAACATCGTACTCGACGGCGGCGTGATCGCTCGGGAGCTCTCCACCGAAGGGGAGACGTTGCGGACCCTCGCCTTGGTGAACAAGGTTACAGGTCAGCGGCTCGCGACTCCGAATGCCCGGGAGTTCGTTCTTACCTTACTCGACGGGACAACCCTTTGCACTCATGATTACCGCGTCGTCGACCATCGTTCAACGCAAAGCGCCGATCGGACGCGAGAGGAGTTCGACCTCTCCCCGCGCACGTCGGGTCATCCGGAGCTGACCGTCGTCTACATCGCCAAGCGTGGCGCACACGTTCTTCGCAAGCGGCTCAAGGTACGCGGTTCCCAGCGGATTGACACCGTTACCGTGGAAGCTCTCCCCATCGACGTCCCGGCTTCGATTCTCGGATTTGGGCAGCCCCTGTTTATCGACGAGCACTGGTTCGCGGGACTCGAGTACCCCGCCGGAGAAAACTTGGTGGCCGAGGGCGAAATGCTCTGTCGACACCACCCAGGAAAAGAAAGCTTCACCAGTCGCGACGCCGTCTTGGGAACACGCGGCTTCGCCGAATCGACCATCGACGATGAGTTCGATCGCTATCTCGCGACGATTCGCCGTCCGGTCCGGGCGTCGCTGCAGTACAATTCGTGGTACGACCGGCGCGGTTGGGAGCTGAATCCCAAGCAGTTGCGGGCGACGTACGAGCTCTTCCAGGAGAAATTGCTCGATCCCTACTCGCTGCGATTCGACGCCTTCATGGTCGACGACGGCTGGCAGGATCGCGATTCGCTCTGGCAACCGAACAATGGATGGCCAAAGGGTTTTCCACCATTTGCCCAGTGGCTCGAGAGCCGCGGTTCGCATTTGGGGCTCTGGTTGCCGCTGACCGGCTATCAGCTCAACACCGACTGGGGCGAACAGCGGGGCTACGAAGTCGCGAATCACCGCAAGCGCTACTACTGCGTCTGCGGTCCCAAGTACCAGCAGGCGCTCGGCGAGGTGCTCAAGTCGCATCTGCGATCGGCCAAGATCAACGCCCTCAAACACGACTTCAATTTTCTCGACAGCGGCCGCGCCGATCTCGGGCATCCGCTGACCAAACGGCACGAACGCGAAGCGGGAACCGACGCGCTGCTCGATCTTATGACGCTCGAGCGGGCCGAGCATCCCGATGTCTTCATCGCCCTCACGTCCCAGATCTGGCCGAGTCCTTGGTGGTTGAGCACCGTCGACTCGCTCTGGATGGGGGGAAGTGATCACGCCGTCGATTGGCGCGTCGCCCAGTTTGGCGCCCGGGCGGCGGAGATGACCTACCGCGACGGACGGCTTTTTCGGCTCCTTCGCGTCGATCGGGCCGCGGTGCCCGCGTCGGCCTTGATGACTCACGGGCTGATCCTCGGTCGCTACGACGGGACGCGGCCGCGCGAGACCATCGAGGAATGGTCCGACTATGTGGCGATGTACTTTGGCCGGGGAACGCTGCTCCAGGAGCTATACCTCTCGCCCGATCTGGTGCCGGAGGAGTTTTGGCCGATGCTCGGGAGCACGATCCGTTGGGCTCAAGCCAATACCTCGACCCTCGCCCACACCCGGATGATCGGCGGACGACCCGAGTCGGGCGAGCCCTACGGCTACATTCACTGGTCGAAAGACAAGGGAATCGCTTGCCTGCGGAACCCTTCCCATCGGCCAAGTACCATGACGCTCACGACCAAGCAGCGCCCCGCCGAATTGCGCAGTGACGACGGCGATGAGACCGTCTGGCATCCCCTGGTGATCTATCCCGAGCGTCGCCGCATGGAGACCCTCGATGCCGAGGGTGAACTGACGATCGAACTGCCTGCCGACTCGGTGACGCTGGTCGAGATGTACCGTGAGTTGCCCGAGTTCCTCCGCGAGCTTCCCCTCGGTCGATTCGCGGTCCAGGGAGAGGGCGATGCCCGGCGTTTGGTAACGTTCGGACGTCCCGTTCCTGTCAGTGTCCACCCGGCGAGTTGGAACGAGGAAGGTCCGAAGCGAATCAAGAAGGAGTTTTCTCTCGACGGCGGGGGCGAGCGGATTTCCGCCGAACTCGTGGTGAAGCGACAGCCCGCCCATGGAGTGTCGACCCAAATCGCCACGATGGGACCGATGGTCCCGGTCGAACGCCGCGCCGATCCTGGGGGGGCCGATTGGGACTTGAGTCGCTACCGGATGTCCTTCGCGCGGCGAGGGGCCCTGAACATCAACTTGTCGTTGCCGCCAAGTCCCTTCTGGCCGGAGGAGGCGACCGTCGACGCGGTGCTCAAGACCTCGATGACCCTGCCGGAGACTTGGTCAAAGGAACTCTCGGAGAAGACGAAGACTCCCGACTGGCCGACGACGATCCGCGACAACGTTGTCGTTGAGGAACGCATCATCGTCGATGGTCAGACGATGCGTCGAAGCCGATCGTGGATCGAGTCGGTCGCATGGTTTGTTGTCTTGGGGATCGTCCCCATCGCCGCCTTTGTCGGGCTCTCCTGGCAGACCGCGATGCTTCTTCGACCGCTTGGTTTTCTCGCCTTCCTCTCCGGTTCCATTTTCCTCCTCGCGGCGATCTATCTCCTCTCGCCGATGGGCAGCGCGTTGGCTCGTTGCGTCTACTGACTCTGTCCATCGTTCGAGACGGTGGTTGGGAACGGCCTCTCAGGGTGTGATTCCTCAGTCGATTGACGTCGATGTCAACTGGTGGGCATGAGCCGATCCCGCAAGAGGGCTCGCATCAGCACGAGGATGACCGCCAGCGACGTGATGATCATCACGATCGTGACGAGCACGACCCAGTTGTTCGACCAGACCGACCGGTTCCAAGCATCCCGCAAGGACCTGGTGACGACGAGGACGAGATTCTCCTGCGTGTCGCCCAGGGGAAAGGGAATCCGTCGGCATACGAAGACCCGAGGATTGTCCCCTTCGTCGACAAACAGTTCCTGCGGTGACTTCTGATTGGAACTGAAGAAGCCGGCGATCTTGGGGTATTCGTTTTGGATGCTCAACGGCGCCATCGGGTGGTCGATCTCGCCGGTGATCGAGCGCGCTTGAATCAAGTACTGGCCCCAGCGATTGCTCAGGCAGATCACCTCGTCGGTGTTCGGCGTGTCGGATTGGAATCGGAAGAGGTAGCGATAGTCGGTTCGCAGGAGCAGGGCCCCGAAGGGTTCGCCCGTTTCGTTGTCGCGGACGGCGACGCCCAACATCAGCGACACGGCGCGTTTGCCGTCGTCGACGATACCGACTTCGAAGAAGCGAAACTCCTCGGGGTCGAAAAAGCTGGCGTCACGGATCGCCGAACGAATGTTGATGTTGTCGATCGTTCCGTTGGTCGAACTCTCGACGCGCCAACTGTCACTCTCATTTTGTGACGCGTTGACGATGTATTCGCCTTGGCTGTCAGGTGTCGCCAGGACGATTTGCCCGTAGGCGGTATTGGCGCGCAGAAACGTCGTGAAGAGCGACGCGAGCGATTGGGTGAGTTTCTTCTCGTCGGCGTCGTTGTTCGCCTTCCGCGCGGCGATCAGCTTTTGAATCGTCGGCAATTGCGCCAGGTAGGAGGCGTCCGCCTCCCGGCGCAAGACGCGATCTTGGATCGTATTGGCCTGTAGCGCGGCTTGACGCTGCACTTGGGCGACGATCTCGTGCTCGACCATCTTCGAGACCGACCACGAGTACGTCATTAAGACCCCGGCGGCCAACGCGAAGAGGACCGCCGCGCCGGCGATCGACGAGGTGAGCAGTCGATGGCGCAGGAGCCAACGCTTCAAGCGCAGACGCCACGGTTCCTTGTAGACTTCGACCGGTTCGCCAGCCATCCAGCGCGAGATGTCCTGGATGAGCAAATTGCAGTCTTCGTAGCGTTCGTCGATGTCGTGGGCCGTCGCCTTGGCGCTAATCGCCGCCAGGGCGGGAGGAGCCTTCGGGTTGACCTCGCTCACCTTGGGAATCGGATGGTTTCGCACGCGCTCGTAGAGTTGGCGAGCCATTTCCATCTGTCGCGGCACGCGCGGCTGTTCCCCCGTGAGGATCGTGTAGAGGATCGCGCCCAACCCGAAGACGTCGCTTCGTTCGTCGATCAAGTCGGTTTGCCCCGCTTGCTCGGGGGCCATGTAGCTCGGGCTGCCGATGACGGAGGTTTCGCGAGAGACGACCACGTTGCTGGCGGTGCTGATCCACGAGGAGGCGTCGTCGTCCTCGTCGAGGAGTTTGGCCAATCCCCAGTCGAGGACCATGACCTCGCCGAATTCACCCACCATGATGTTGTCGGGCTTGAGGTCGCGATGCAGGATGCGCCGCGAATGGGCGTAGCCGACGGCGTCGCAGACGTCGACGAAGATGTTGACCAGGTGGAGGAACTCCGTCGGGGTCGGTTGCTTGCCGTCCGCGTAGCACTCGGAGATCACTTGGGCCAAGCTTCGGCCCGCGACGAACGGCATCGCATAGAAGACGTCGCCGCTGTTCTCGTCCTTGCCCGCGTGGTAGATCGGAATGATGTTCGGATGTTGTAGTAGGCCGGTGATGCGCACCTCGCGGAGGAAACGCTCGTTGTTCTCGGGAAAGTGGCGACCCTCGGGACGGATCACCTTGATCGCGACATCCCGGCGCAACTCGTCGTCTTGCGCCAGCCAGACTTGCCCCAGTCCACCCTCACCCTGAATACGCCTCAGCCGATAGGAAATTCGACCGACCGCGGAGACGTCCTGATGGTACCCCGTCGACATAGGTTCTTCCCGACGCCTTGCTTGCGAACTAACGATCCAAACGGACAAGCGCGCCACGAGATGAGGGGGCCTCGTAGCAGTGCGAATGGGCAGATGAATAAGAGTGCTCGCCGCCGAGGATCATCGTCGATCGTTCAGCGACCACCAAAGCGCTATCGCCAACTGGCCCAGTATACACGGGACATTCTCGCAAACTTGCTCCCATTTCACGCGAGGATTTCGTGAAGTTTCGCCGATCATTGACTTCTCTCAACGCTCGCGGTGGCCCAGGATCCGCGAACGGGGCCTCCCCGACTCACCATGCGCGCGGGCTCGCCACGCGGTCGTCCTCTCTTTCGTCCTCACGCAGCTTACCCGAGGATACCTCAGAGCACTTCATTTGTCATCACTTCGACGCGCCGCGGGCACCAGGGGGGCGTCCCGATGACGGTCTCGATCGACCGACTTCTCTTTGACCAACGAACTTCGCTATAACGCGCAGGCCGATGCGAGTGGGGGCGATCCCAACCCGCGCCCGTCGTCTTGTCGAGTGAGTCGACGCGATCGGTCGAGGCCACGGTTCTCGCGACGGCGCCGACTTTTCGATGGCGGCGCACCGGTTGTCGTGGGGATGGAACCGCGAGCGATCGACGTCCTTGCTTCACGCGTCTTCCTTGAGGGTGAGCCATAACGTGTCCGATGCAGAGAGCGAACGCTCCCGTCATTCCGTGACCACCGCCGGCGCCGTCGCGTTGGCCGTGGGAGCGCTAGGAGTCGTCTACGGGGACATCGGTACGAGCCCCCTCTACGCGCTGAAGTCTTGCTTCGGTCGCGGCACCGGCATCGAGCCCAACTCCGCCAACGTCCTCGGGATTCTCTCGCTCATCGTTTGGTCGCTCATTCTCGAGATCTCCGTCAAATACATCCTGTTGGTGATGCGCGCCGACCTCAGCGGAGAGGGAGGCATCCTGGCGCTGATGAATCTCGTCACCTCGCGACGCGAAACGGGGACGTGGCTTCACTGGCTGCTTTTCACACTCGGGTTGTTCGGCGCCGCGTTGCTCTACGGCGACGGCATGATCACGCCGGCGATGTCGGTCCTCTCGGCGATCGAGGGACTCAAGGAGACCACCGACAAGCTCGATGCCTACGTCGTGCCCATCACCATCGCCATCCTTGTTGTCCTGTTCGCGTTTCAGAGCCGGGGAACCGGCGTGGTGGGACGCCTCTTCGGGCCGGTGATGTTTCTCTGGTTTCTGGTCATTTCCGTCATGGGGATTTGCTGGATCGTGCGGGAACCCTCCGTGCTGGCCGCGTTCGACCCGCGCTATGGCTACACGTTCCTCACGACCCATCGCGCGGCGGGTTTTCTGATTCTCGGCTCGGTCTTTCTGGTGATGACCGGTGGGGAGGCCCTCTACGCCGACCTAGGCCACTTTGGCGTTCGGCCGATCCGCCGGGCCTGGTTCGCCGTTGTGTTCCCTTCGCTGCTGCTGAACTACTTCGGGCAAGGGGCACTGTTGATCAACCACCCGGAAGCCGCGAGTCATCCGTTCTTCGCGATGGCTCCCGGTTGGGCGATCTACCCGCTGGTGGTCCTCGCGACAATGGCGGCGGTCATCGCGTCGCAGGCGATCATCTCGGGGGCCTTTTCGCTGACCTATCAAGCGGTGGCGCTGGGGTATTTGCCCTTCGTCTCCGTCAAGCACTATGCCGAGGATGCCGAGGGAAAGGTCTATGTGCCCTTCATCAACTCGCTGCTGATGGTCGCGACGATCGCTCTGGTGTTGGCGTTTCAGTCCTCCGACGCGATGGCGGCGGCGTACGGCGTCGCCGTTTCGACGACGATGATCATCACGACGATGCTCTTCTACTTCTTCATGGTTCGTCGTTGGCGGATGCACTGGCTGCTGGCGGCTCCGATCGCACTCTTCTTTTTCGTCCTCGACGCCTCCTTTCTGACCGCGAATCTCATCAAGGTCGAAGAAGGGGGTTGGTTTCCGCTCGTGGTGGGGGCGGCCGGGTTTACCCTCTCGATGATCTGGATGAACGGCATCACCGCGGTGCGCAAGGCGCTCGGCGAACGGTCGATGACCGAGGCCGCGTTCATGACGTTTGTCGACAACTACGACCTGCCGCGGCCCCCCGGGACGGCGGTCTACATGGCGAGTCGGTCGGCGAGCCTACCTCGGGCGCTCTCTCAGAACCTCCAGTTCAACAACGCGCTTCACGAGCAGATCATCCTCTTAACCGTCGACTTCGAGGAGGTCCCGCGCATTCCGGCTCGGGAGCGCGTCAGCGTCCGTTTCCTGCGCCCCGATGTCATCCGCGTGGTCGCACGCTACGGCTACATGCAGAACCCCAACCTTCCCGCGGCACTGAAGCTCGCCGAGGAACTGGGAGTGAGCGTCGATCCCGAAACGACCAACTACTACTTCGCCAGCACCACGGTGGTCGTCTTCGGGCACGAGTACTGGGGGAAGTGGCGTCGGTCGATTTTCGCATTCCTGTTGCGAAACAGTCCCCGTCGCTATGGCGACTTTCGGGTCCCTCTCGAGCGTGTGTTCACGATCGTGTTGCGCGTCAGGATCTAGGCTCCGCTGGCTCAATTCCCCGCAGTTTCCCTTTCTTAAGTTCGCCAGAGCCTTTATGATTGAGCTGCCGACGGGGTCGGTTTCCCAGACCGACGTGGCGTTCCTTTCCCTCCACGAGGTAGTAACCCCACCTGGAGGCCATCCGTGAGACCCGGCAGAGGGCGAGGGGCGTCATCGCTCGTCGTTACTGGTTGATCGAGACGAAACGCGTCACATTCGGCGTCGATCTTCGTTCTGTTGGGGAGTCGAGGAAGCGTCCCGTCGCCACAAGCCGACTTGACGTATCGTGCGATTCCGGCCAACGATTGGTGACCAACCGCCGGTACTTGTTGTCGGTGACAACTGCGAACGAACGGGGCTGACGTGGACAGTCCTCGGTGCTGAACCCTCCGTTTTGCTGCCTTCCTCGGGTCGATGGAGTCTTGCTGGTGATCGAACGTCGCGGCCGATCCCTCTTGTTGACTGCTCTCGTCATGCTCGGCGCGACCGCGCCGGGGCGATCGGACGATGTCATGGCGTCGTACAAGAAGGACGTCGAACCGTTTCTCGCGAAGTACTGCCTCGACTGTCACCTGGCCGACGATCCGACCGGAGGGGTCGCGCTCGATACCTTCACCAACTCGCTCAGCTTTTCCAAGAAGGGACGCTTGCTCGAGAGCGTCGCCGACGTTCTGGGAACGGGGCTCATGCCGCCGGAGGACATGCCGCAACCCTCCGCGCAGGAGTCGGCCGCGATCATCGCTTGGATCGAGCGACAACTCTCTCGCTGCGACGGGACATCGCGTCCCGGCCGCGTCACGATTCGCCGACTCAACCGCTACGAGTACGACAACACTGTCCGCGACCTTCTCGGGGTCGACCTCAACGTCTCCAAGGACTTTCCCAGCGATGACGTCGGGCATGGGTTTGACAACATCGCCGACGTTCTGTCGATCTCTCCGATTCACACCGAACGCTACTTGGACGCCGCTCAACGCATCGCCGAAGCCGCGATCGCCGTTCCCGACGAGACGAGCGCTCCGCGACGGGTCTACTCCGCCGAAAAGCTTCAGCACGGCCAAATGAACAGTGGCGTCCGCTTGCTCGCGAGCAATGGCGCAATTCACGTCGACCACGAGTTTCCCGAGGAAGGGGAGTACCTCCTCGAAGCGACCGCCTATGGAGACCAGGCCGGAACCGAACCGGTGCGAGCGTCGCTGAAGCTCGACGGCGCCGAATTGGTGGTTCACGATGTCACCGCCACTCGTGGCACGCCGGATATCTACCGCACGCGACAGTTCGTCTCGAAGGGACGCCACCGGATCGCGGTAACATTTCTCAACGACTACTGGGACGCGAAGGCTCCCGACGGCGAGAAGGACCGCAACTTGTGGGTCGAGTCGCTCCGGATCGTCGGCCCGCTTCTTCCCCATCCCGTGGTGCGCAAGGAAGCGACCGACCTCGAGGGGGGGCACCTTCACGACAACCGAGCTCGGCGGCTGCCGTCGACCGGGACGGTCACCGCGACCTTCAACATCCCCGCCGACGGACTTTACGCGATCCGCGTTCGGGCTCACGCCGATCAGGCCGGGAAGGACCTGGCCCGGTTGGCGATTCAGGTCAACGAGAAGACGATCGCCGAGCCGGAGGTGCCCGCCGAGAAGGAAAATCCCGACTACTACGTGACCAAACGCAAGCTGAAGGCCGGCAAGACCAAGATCGGCGCGGCCTTTCTCAACGACTTTTACGACCCCAAGGCCAGCGACCCGACCCGGCGCGACCGCAATCTCATCATTCACTCGATCGAACTTCAAGGGCCACTTGGGACGCCGACGTCTTCCGAGCAACCGTTGATCGTCCGCCGGCCCGAACTTCAGGAATCGTCCTGGGAGGAATGCGCACGCGAGTCCCTGAAGCCGCTTCTTTCCCGCGCCTTCCGGCGACCGGTTCGCGAGGACGAATTGCGAGCCTTCACCGGCTTGGTCGAACAAGCTCGGGTTCACGGCGAAAGCTTCGACGGCGCCATGCAGCTTGCCCTCCAGGCGACGCTGGTCTCGCCCAACTTCCTCTTCCGTATCGAGAAGGATCCCCCGGAGGGCAAGGTCCGGCTTCTCGACGAGTACGAGCTGGCGACCCGGCTCTCGTACTTCCTTTGGAGCAGCATGCCCGATGAAGAACTCTTCGAGCAAGCTCGGAATAGCACGCTGCGAAAGAACCTGCCGAGCCAGATCAAGCGGATGCTTGCCGATCCCAAGGCCGACGCGTTGGTCGAGAATTTCGCGGGGCAGTGGCTCCACACGCGGCTCCTCGCGAACGTCACGCCCGATACCAAGGTCTTTCCCAAGTTCAACGAGAAGCTTCGGGAAGCGATGCGTCAGGAAACCGAACTCTTCTTCGCCAGCGTGATGCGTGAGGACCGGAGCATCCTCGACCTCTTGGACGCCGACTACACCTTCCTCAACGAACGCTTGGCCAAGCACTACGGCATCGACGGCGTCAAGGGCGATCAGTTCCGCCGGGTTTCCATGAACGGCGATCGACGGGGAGGGGTTTTGACGCATGCGAGTATTTTGACGGTGACGTCGAACCCGAATCGCACCTCGCCGGTGAAACGAGGCAAGTGGATCCTCGAGCAGTTGCTCGGAACGCCACCCCCGGAGCCGCCGCCGCAAGTGCCGGAGCTTGACGAGAGCACCGACGTCGTACTTTCGGCTCCGCTACGCGTCCGCTTGGAGCAGCATCGTGCCAAGGCGGAGTGCGCGGCTTGTCATCGCCGCATGGATCCACTCGGTTTCGCGCTCGAGAATTACGACGCAATCGGCGGATGGCGCGAGCGCGATGGCAAGTTTCCCATCGATCCATCGGGTACATTACCTGGAGGCAAGTTGTTCGAAGGTCCGAAGGATCTTCGGGCACTGCTTCGCTCTTCGCCCGAAAAGTTCACGCGAAACCTGATTCGTCAGATGCTCGCCTACGGCTTGGGGAGGGGCGTCGAATACTACGATCGCTGTGCGATCAATCGGATCGAAGACCGGTTGCAATCCGGCGACTACGCGTTTTCCCGACTCGTCTTGGGCATCGTCGAAAGCGACCCGTTTCAGATGAGATCGGCCGAAGGAGGGGAAGAATGAGCAGTCCACGCGGAATCTCTCGACGCAACGTTCTCAAGGGGCTCGGCACGGCGATCGCTCTCCCGTGGCTCGAGTCGGTCGCTCCTCGCGCCGCGCTGGCGGCCGCTCCCACGCCGCCGACCCGCTTGGCGTTCTTCTTCGTTCCCAACGGCGTCAATCAGGAGACTTGGACGCCCAAACGGGAAGGTTTTCGCTACGACCTCACGCCGGCGCTCGAACCGCTGGCGCGGTTGCAGGACCATGTCAGCGTCTTAACCGGACTGACCCACGACAAGGGCCGTTCCAATGGCGATGGGGCGGGTGACCACGCTCGCGCCGCGTCGGTCTTTCTCACCGGAACCCAACCGGTGAAGGACTCCGGTCGCGTCATGGTCGGTAGGTCGATCGACCAGGTCGCGGCGGAACATCTCGGGGGCTCGACGCGGTTCGCCTCCCTCGAACTCGGATGCGACCGGGGTCGTGATTCGGGCCAGTGCGACAGCGGCTACAGTTGTGCCTATTCGAGCAACATCTCGTGGCGTTCTCCATCGACTCCGATGGCCAAGGAAGTCGATCCCAAGCTCGTCTTCGATCGACTCTTCGGTTCCAGCGACAAGCAGGAGAATCGCTACGCCCGGGCTCGGCGCGACTACTTCCGAAAGAGCGTGCTGGACTTCGTGCGCGACGACACGGCGCGGTTGGAGAAGCGGCTCGGCCAGACCGATCGCCGGAAGTTGGACGAGTACTTTACCAGCCTGCGCGAAATCGAGCGCCGCCTCGAGCACAAGGGGACGATCGAGAGCGATGACGCCGGCGGATTTCCGCGACCCCATGGCGTCCCGCGCGAGTTCGCCGACCACGCCCACCTCCTCTCGGATCTGTTGGCGGTCGCCTTTCAAACCGACAGCACTCGGGTGGCGACCTGCATGCTCGCCAGCGCCGGCAGCAACCGTAGCTACCCGACCGTCGGCGTCCCCGAGGGGCATCACGAACTCTCGCATCACCAGAGCGACCCGCACAAGCTCGACAAGCTTTACCGCATCGACCGCTTCCACGTCGAGCTATTCACGTACTTCCTCGATCGACTCGCGACGATTCCCGAAGGGGAGGGGACGCTGCTCGATCACTCCCTGATCGTCTATGGCAGCGGTATCAGCGACGGCAATCGTCACAACAACGAGAACTTGCCGGTCCTGCTCGCGGGCAAAGGCGGTGGCACCGTGACACCCGGTCGTCACTTACGCTACGCGCGGGAGACGCCGATGTGCAACTTGTTCGTTTCGCTGATGGACCGCATGGGCGTTTCCCTCGACCGCTTCGGCGACAGCACTGGCTCACTGGCTTATCTGTAGTCGGGCGTGGTTCGTTTCCATGGGAGCGTCTACGTCTATTGGTCAGGCACTCCTCACCTCTCCCTTGGGAGAGGTCGTCGGGCGAAGCGAGTTGGGCGAGGGGATTGAACGCCTGGCAAGGCAAGGCGATTTGTTAAGAGGAAGCCCCCTCACCCCTAACCCCTCTCCCACGGGGAGAGGGGAACCCAAGACCAAGTAGGATGGATCTTGGCCCACCATTAGAGCCGATCGCGATGGTCGATGGTGGTTCGTGTCAGGCAATGGCCTGAACTACGGGAGTTTGACTCCCCTCTCCTCGTGGGAGAGGCGCGACTATTGACTCTCCTCTCCTCGTGGGAGAGGCGCGACTATTGACTCTCCTCTCCCGCTTGGAGAGGCACGACTATTGACTCCCCTCTCCCGCTGGGAGAGGGGCTGGGGGTGAGGGGGTTCATGCTTTCACGATTTCGTGCCGATACCAACACGCCTTGCACCCTCGTCTCCCCGCGATCGACCCGCTTGCTTGCATCGAAGGGCCGCTCCGCGCGACTCCTGGTCGCGGGATGCCTGTTCTTCTGCCTCGCCGGGGCATCTTCCGCTGACGACCATCCCGTCGCCGCGTCCGACCTACCGCGCTTGAAGACCTCGCTGAAGGACTCCGACGCCGTCAAACGCCGGGAGGCCGCCGAGGCGCTCGCGACCCTCGCTCCTTCTGAAACCGACGCCGTCAAACTCCTCATCGGCGCGCTCGACGATCGCGATCAGCAGGTTCGCGACGCGGCGCTGCGCGGCTTGGCCACCGCCGGCCCCAAGGCGAAAGAAGCGATCGAGCGTCTCTCGAACATCCTCCCGTCTCGTAGTCAACAAGTGAGCTATCGTGCCGCCTACGCCCTTGGCAAGATCGGCCTCGCGGCACTTCCCGAGATGGTGAAACGTCTTGATGACAAGCGGTCGACCGTTCGGGAACGCGCCGCGCAAGCGATCGGCTGGATGGGCCCGTCGGCCGCCAGCGCCGCGCCCAAGTTGATCGAGAAGTTGGGCGATGCGGAGATGGCGTCCGCGTGTGCCGAAGCTCTAAGCCAGTTCGGCCCAAAGGTCGTTGGCGAACTTCGCAAGGGCCTTGGAGATTCCTCTCCCGCCCGGCGGGCCGGGGCAGCGCTCGCACTGGGTCGGATGGGACCTGAGGCCGCCAGCGCCGCGGAGGACTTGCGCAAGGCTCTTGGCGATGCCGATCCCGCGGTTCGGGCGGCGGTGCTGAACGCGCTGGCCGCCATCGGCGATCAACCGGAGAAGACGGCGCCGCGGGTTGCCGCGATGCTCGACGACAAGAGTGCCGAGGTTGGTGATGCCGCGATGGAGGCCCTGGTCTTGATGGGGCCGAACGCGAAGGGGAGCGTCGACGAACTTCGCAAGTTGCTTCGAAGCGATGCCGACGTCGCGGCGAAGATGCGGGCCGCGTACTGTCTCGGACGACTCGGGCCGCTCGCGGTCGCGTCGATCCCCGAGTTGATGGACCAGGTCGCCAAGGCGCCCGATGACCAGACGCGCGACGCGTACGCTCACGCCCTGGGCAAGCTTGGCCCCGAGGCGATCACCGCGATCCTCACCGGCTACAAGGACAACGCGATCGGCGGCGAAGTCCTCTCGGCGACGTTAGAACGCATGGGTCCGAGCTCCGCGTCGCGGCTTCTCAAGGCGCTCGAGGACGGCGATCCGCGAATTCGCTCGGCGGCGGCGGGCGCTCTCGGCGAGTTCGGTCCCGTCAACGCCACGATCGTTCCCGCGCTCGCGCGCAGCTTGGATGACAAGGATGTAGGCGTTCGGGTCGCCGCGGCCGGCGCGCTTGGGAAGATCGGTCCTCGGGCTCGTGGCGCGGCGGGTCGTCTCCACGATCACCTCGACGATCCCTCGGCCCCGGTCCGGGCGGCGGTTGTTGGTTCGCTCGCCCAACTCGGCATCGAACAATCCGAACTGGTCGCCATCGCGGTGACCGCGCTGAGCGATGCGGATGGCACCACCCGCGAAACGGCCCTTGAAGCTCTCACCCGACTCGGGCCCGCGGCTCGGCCCGCGCTCGACGATGTCCGCAAGCTCTTGCGCGAAGGCAACGACTCGACGCGTATCAAGGCGGCCGAGGTCCTAGTCGCGATGGGAGGGATTGCCTCGCCGGCGCTGCCTGAGGTTCGGCAGGCGCTCAAGGACAAGTCGCCGGACGTTCGTGCCCGCTCGGTGCAGGCGCTCGCGAAGTTCGGTGGGTCGGCCAAGCCCGCGTACGACGACTTGCTGCCGCTACAGCGCGACGACGACTCGGCCGTTCGTGCGGCTCTCGCGACGACGATCGTCCGCATCGGCGCCCCGCGCGACCGATCGGCCGCGGTCCTGATCCGGATGCTCGACGACGACGACCAGACGGTGCGAGTCGAGGCGATTCGGTCACTCCAGCGAGTGCTCGATCACTCGGGCAAGGCGGTTCCCAAGCTCGTGCGATTGATGGAGGGTGGCTACGAGCGTAGCCAGGCCCAACGGCTGCTGGGACGACTCAAGCGGGTCGACGAGGAGCACGTTCCCGAGCTGATGCGGCTATTGGATTCCGATTCGAAGAGAGTCCGCGAGGCGGCGGCCGACGCGTTGGGAAAAGTCGGTCCCAAGGCGAAGAAAGCGGTCCCCAAGCTCGAAAAGCTTCGCAAGGAGCGAGACAGAAAGGTCCGCGAAGCGGCCTCCGAGGCGATCAAGCGGATCAACAAGTAGCGTCAGTCTCCTCGGATTCACGCCATCTTCCCCAGGTGATCGCCCGCGGCGTTTTCTCGGCCACCTCGCTTCCCTATTCGCACCATTCCTCGCTGTGCGCCTTGTCCATCCTTGGTACGATGTCGGTTCGCTCGCATCGCCTCGCGAGTCCGCTCGACGCGTCGACCACTCTGTTGACCAACGAGATTTCTCGAGAACGATAGATGCTTCCGCTCTCCCGTGTCGTTTCGGCCGAGGGCGGGGCGGATGCGCTGGGCCGTTTTCTGGCCGAGCGCGACCGATGGAAAGGATGGACCCGCGAACGTGGAAGCCAATTCGGAGCCCTCGGAACACCGTCCCCATCTGGGGGTCGCCAGTCTGGTCCTCATCACCGTGGCGGCGATCGACAGCATTCGCAACCTCCCGGCGATCGCGGAGTATGGTCTCGCCGCCGTTACGTTCATCCTGGCGGGCGCCTTGTTCTTTTTGATTCCGACGGCGCTGGTGAGCGCGGAGTTGGCGTCGGGGTGGCCCCAACGTGGTGGCATCTACGTCTGGGTCCGCGAAGCGTTCGGGGAGCGGATGGGGTTCGTCGCCGCATGGCTACAGTGGGTCCACAACGTCCCCTGGTATCCCTCGGTGCTGACCTTCATGGCGGCCACGTTCGGTTACGTCGTCGGTCTCGATTTCGCGACGCGTCCGGGACTGACGGTGGCGTTCATCCTCGCGGTCTTGTGGAGCACGACGATCGCGAACCTCTTCGGCATGCGGATCAGTGGGCTGATCAGCAGTGTCGGCGCGATGGTGGGGACGATTCTACCCAGTCTCGTGATCGTCGGGCTCGGGGCCTACTGGGTCTTGCGGGGCGAGCCGCTCCAGATGAAACTCGGATTCGACGAACTGATTCCCGAGACGAACTTGGGCAATCTCGTCTTCTTCTCGACGGTGGCCCTCGGGATGGCGGGGATCGAACTCTCCGCCAACCACGCGCGCGAAGTGAAGCAGCCGCGGACGAGCTACCCGCGCGCGATCCTGGTGGCGACGCTGATCATCGGGCTCACGTACATCCTGATCGCGCTGGCGATCGCCTCGGTGGTGCCGAAGCAGAAACTGAGCATCGTTACCGGGTTGATGCAGGCGATCGAGTCGCTCTTGGGATCGGTCGAGGCGACGGCGTATGTCCCTTGGATCGCGGCGATGATCGTGGCGGGAACATTTGCTCTCTTTAGCACGCAGCTGTTTGGCCCGCTCAAGGCGATGATGGTCGTTTCCCACGATGGGAGCCTGCCCGCGTTCTTCGGCCGGGTGAACCGCCACGGGGCGCCGCGGAACCTGTTGTTGACCCAAGCGGTGCTCGCGTCGTTGATTTGTCTCGTGTTCGCCGTTCTACCCAATGAGAGTACCGTCTTTTTCGTGATGGGTGACTTGGCGGCGATGTTGTACTTGGTGATGTATCTGCTGATGTTCGCGTCGGTGGTTCGTCTGCGATGGAGCCGTCCCGACGTCGAGCGTCCGTACAAGATTCCGGGTGGGAGCGTGGGGCTCATCGCGATCACCGGGGCGGGGATGCTCTGTAGTTTCTTCGTGCTCGGGATCAGTCTCGTGCCCCCCGAGCAAATCGACGTCGGCAGCCACGCGATCTACGTCGGCATTCTGGTGGGGGGGCTGGTGGCGTTTCTGTTGCCGCCCTTCGTGATTTACGCGTTCACTGCCCGAAGTGGAGTTGGCCCCATCACGTCCATGGTCGAGACTAGTGACTGAAATTCGCCCGGATCAAGATCTCGTTGTGGCTTACCGGTCGGGCAGCGAGGAGGCGGCCGAGGCCCTCTTCGCACGCTACTACTGGCGGCTGCGCACCTTGGTTGGGCGTGAATTCGGCGCCAATCCGCACCGAATTGGGGGCGTTTCGGACGTGGTTCAGTCCGCATTGGGCGGTTTTTTCTCCAAAGCGCGCAAAAACGAGCTCGAAATCGACCCGGAACGGGGGCTGTGGCCCTACTTGGTGACGCTGACGCTGAACAAGGTTCGCGATCGGCTCCGCTACGCCCATCGCGATCGCCGCGATATTGACCGAGTGATCCCGATCGAACGCTGTCCAGACCCACTGGAATCGGACCCGGCCCCTGAGGACATCGCGGTCGCCTCGGAGATGGTCGAGCGTCTGCTCGAACCCTTCACGCCCCGTCGACGGGCGATCGTGCGCCATCTTCTGCTGGGGTATGGCGTCAAGGAGACCGCCCAAGCCGTAGGTGCTTCGGAGCGAACGGTTTACGCGACTCGACAGGCCGCGTGTCTCGTCTTGCGCGACCTGCTGCGCGATAAGTCTTGAGCACCGAGTTCGGCGACGGAAAGGTCCGTCGGGTCGGTCCGCTCGCCCTCGGTCAAGGCGGCGCGTTGACGGAAGGCAATTCTTCAATTTTGGGACAAATTTCGGTTCCGATTTAGCGGATCGATGTCGTTCTGCCGTATGGATGGACACGAAGTGACCCCTCGGTGGCTGCTGCGCCTCCACTGATTCAGTTCTCTTCTGCGATTCGGGGATGTTCCGGTCCCTGTTGGAGCGACGGTCTCGATTCCAACTGTCTTGGATGCTCCAAGTTTCTTTGGTGCGATCGTTCTGGTCGAAGCGCCTGGCGCCAAACGCGACGTATGCTTTGACTACCGCAGGAGGGAAGGGATTCATGGCGTTGGACACGTGCGCTCGTCTTGGGCGCTGACGTGAGACGTGCAGCGTTTCACGGCCAGTCGCGAGACGTGTGAAGGAAGATGACACGGTAGAAGGGGCCAATAGCTTGCGGACACAATTCGATCTACTTGCCGGGGACGGTGATTCGATTCCCAGGGGACGGGCTGCGTCCCCACTCCGGCAGCACCATTCCGCCTGTGTGGAACATCTCGAAAGCCGTACGGTGCCCGCCATCTGGGCGAGCGTCGCCGACGGCGTGTTGACCATCGACGCGACCGGTGATTCGACCGTCAGCGTCGAATCGGAGGAAGGGCAACTCCTCGTCAACGGCGCCGCCATTTCGCAAGAGCCGATCGAAACCAGCTCGATTACCCAAATCATCGTTCGTGGCAGCGGCGGTAGCGATCGCTTCGACCTCAGCGGCGTCACCACCGACGAATTCGCGAACGTCTCGGACGTCGTGATCCGCACCGGCGGCGGCAGTAACACCGTCATCGGCAGCGCCTTCGACGATCACATCTTCGGCGGCTCGGGGGACGACGTACTCCTGGGAGGGGATGGCGACGACACCCTCCTCGGTGACGGCGGCCAAGACGTCCTCGAGGGAGGAGCCGGGGCGGACGTTCTCGACGGCGGCGATGGAGACGACCAACTTCACGGCCAGGACGACGACGACTATCTCAGCGGCGGCAACGCCCAGGACTTTCTGGACGGGGGCCGCGGTCACGACACCTTGATCGCCGGCGATGGCGATGATGTCGCTCATGGCCGCGAGGGTCACGACGTCATCGACGGTGGCGATGGACAAGACACGATCGAGGGAGGCTCCGGTCGAGACACGATCGAGGGCGGCTCGGGAGACGACCGACTTCTCGGTCAGGACGACGACGACCACCTCGACGGCGGCGTCAACAACGACTTCCTCGACGGCGGCGAAGGGGGCGACACGCTCGTCGCCGGGGATGGGGACGATGTGGTCCTCGGCATGGCCGGAAGCGATTCGATCGTCGGTGGCAACGGTCACGACGTCCTCGAAGGGGGCGACGACGACGACGTCATCGAAGGAGGGACGGGCGATGACCGCATGTTGGGTGACGGCGGTGACGACTTCATCCAAGGCGATCAAGGCAACGACTTCGCCGACGGGGGCGAGGGGCACGACACCCTTCTCGGAGGCGAGGGACGCGACACCCTACTAGGTCGGGAGGGGAACGACTCCATCGATGGTGGGGCGGGTGACGACAACCTCGAGGGGGGAGAAGGCGACGACACCGTCGACGGCGGCACGGGCAATGACGTCGTCGTCGGGCAGGGGGGCAACGACCAACTCTTCGGCAACGATGGCAGCGATGTGGTCACCGGAGACGATGGTGATGACTTTGTCAACGGCGGCGAAGGCAACGATGTCGTTTCGGGAGGCTTTGGAGACGACACGCTCGTGGGCGGCGGCGGTGACGACGTGATCGCCGACCTCGATGGCGACGTCGAGCCGGATGCCCCGGTGGACACAATTCCGGAGCCCGACCCTGATCCGGAACCCGACCCTGATCCCGATCCGGTCGACGATCCGACCGATCCCGCCGACGAGACCGATCCGGAGGAGGTCGCCGACCCGATCGAGGATGTCATCGATCCGGTCGACGATCCCGACCAAGAGACTCCCACCGACGACGCGCCGGTTGCGGAAGATCCCACCGATCCGGCCGACGAACCGGCGACCGACGGCGACGCCGGGGGCGGTGCGGGCGACGATGCCGATCGCGGCGACGCGCCATCCAACGGCGACGCGACTCCCGACGTCGCCCTGGACGTTGACCCGACGCCGCCGGTCCAGGATTCGACCGACGACCTTGGGGCGCCCATCGTCGTTTCCCCTCCGCCGATATCAGCCGACCCGACGACTCCTTCCACCTCCGATGGTTCCTCCGCGGCGGATGCGCCGGGCAACGGGGCGTCGAGTTCCCCAGCCGCGATCAACGAGGGCGTGAGCACCTCGGGAGCGACCAACGACGGTGGCCTCGGATTCTTCGACACCTCCACGCGCGACCGCTCCTTCTCGTTCGGCAACGAACTCGAGACGCTCGCGATCGGCGCCTCGGAGGCTGGTGAGTTGACCGTCACATTCGCTTCCTCGATCGACCTCTCGGATGCCGAGTCCGGCGGCGAGCGTCACCTGACCGAGGACGAGATCGTCGACGCGGTGGAGGAGACGCTCGAAGACTTTCTCGACGACGCCCCCGGCTCGGTCGACCTCGACTTGTACACCGAGGGGGAAGGGGATGAGGACGTTTCGGCGTACCTCTCCGAGGAGACGGTCGACTTCGAGTTGCCCGACGACCCGACGTTCGGAGAGTTGGACTTGCCGGCGCTCGGCGAATCGGATGCTGATGACCCGCTCGGCGAGACCTCGTTCGACGAGGGAGTCGAGCCGCTGCGCGATGCCATGGTGGAGCTACTCTCGTTCCTGGCCCAGCCCACGTCGAGCGTGACGATCGCCACCAGCCTCCTTTCGGAGGCGGAAGAGCTCGCGGACCTTCTCGAGGGATTCCCCGAAGCGCTCGCCGATCTCTCCAGCGACGCCGCCCAGAACCTGTTGAAGGCGATCGCATTCCTTGGCGGCGAGGAGTCGCCGGGCGACGCGGCCAACCTCGACGACGCCACCGAACCGATCGCCCATCAACAGGCTTCCGCAACCTTGCTGCTAGCGGCAATCCAGGAGCAGCGAGTCTCCAGCGATCCGGCCGTAACGCTTCGTTCCTCGGACGTCGATCTCCTTCTCGACGACTGGTTTCACGCGGAACATGAAGGTTCGCAGCGACTTATTCCCATGGAACTAGATGTGTTGGCGGAACTCGCCGGCGAGTCCAGGACCTTGGGAAGTCGCCACGATTCGGACCGTCAGGAGGACCGCGACATCTTCGGATACGCCGAGGGAGTGACCGCCAGCATCGGCGCCGGACTCGCGTTCGCGTCGCTGAGCTACGGTCGACGTCACTCCCAGGAAGAGCGATCTCGTCGCTCGTCGAGATCCGATGAGGTGAAGCGACCCGATGGAGAGTCAGTCTGATGCGCGACAACGAAGGTCATCCCAAATCGGCGCGGTGGCAAGCGATAGCCGCTTGCGTCGACGACTACGAGCAACATCGCGGCGCTTCGCCGAGAGACCTTCGTCCGATCGCGGAACAGGCGGGCGTCGACCATCGGCTGGCCGCTCTGGAGGAGTTGATCCGCGTCGATCTCGAGTTTCGCGTCAACCAAAGCGAGGAGGTCCGGCTCGAGGACTATTTCGAGACCTACCCCGAACTGGCTAAGGGGAGCCTGACGCTCGAGGACTTGCGCAAGGTCGTCCAAACGACGTTGGAACGTCGTGACGGTTTGGCCCATCGGGCGTTGGAGGCGTCGAACGCTTCCGGAACCGACGGGGAGAGTGCCGAGATCGCCAACGGTGATCGCTATCGGATTCTGCGGGAGCTTGGGGCCGGTGGCATGGGAACGGTCTACCTCGCGGAGGACCGGCGCCTGGGCCGCAAGGTGGCGCTGAAGATCCCGAACATTCCCGACCACGACGGCGAGGAGATGGAGGAGCGGTTCCACCGCGAAGCGCGTGCGGCCGCCCTGTTGCGGCACCCCAACATCTGCCCCGTGCACGATGTCGGTGTCCTCAACGAGATTCCCTATCTCACGATGGCCTACATCGAAGGGCGACCCCTTTCGGAGATCTGTGCCCAAGGGGAGCGGATGCCCGCCGAGTTGGCGGCACGACTGGTGCGTTCGGTGGCGTTGGCGCTCCACGATGCTCACGAGCAGGGCATCATTCATCGCGACCTCAAGCCGGCCAATATCATGGTCGACTCGCGAGGAGAGCCGATCGTCACCGACTTCGGCTTGGCGAGTCTCGTCGATCAGGACGACCAACGTCTCACCCGATTCGGCGCCGCGGTGGGGACTCCCGCCTACATGCCGCCGGAGCATTGGGACGGCAGCCTCCGTTCAAGTGACCGCCGTAGCGACATCTTCAGCCTCGGCGTCATCATGTACGAGCTGCTCTCCGGGCACTTGCCCTTCCAAGGGACAGTTCCTGACGTCATCGACCAGCTACGAATCAAGGAGCCATCCTTTTCTCGCTCGGCCAAAAGGTCGATCGATCCACGCTTGGCGACGATCGCGCTGCGAGCGATGGCGCGGCGACCCGAGGACCGTTACGAGACGGCGGCCGATCTCGCGCTTGCGCTGAAACGCTACCTCGATTCGAAGGAACGTTCGCGCTGGATGAGGCTTCCGAGTCGTCCGGTCGGCATCGCGGTGACCGGAGTCGCGGCCCTCTTGCTCGTGGCGTTGACGTTCGCGGCGAGCAACGGCTTTGGAGCCCGCGCGACGCGTCTCCCGACGTCACCGGGCTTGGCGCCGGTGGAGATGCTGGGCAGCGCCGAGGAGATCGATCTGACGGTCGATGTGCAGCGGGCCGACTGGAAGCAGGACTTCTTCAGGCTCCATTCTCGTTCGGAGAGCGTGCGGATCGGTGACCTGGTTCGCATCACGGTCGACCTCGACGAAGCCTCGTACCTGTACCTCTATTGGTACGACGCCGACGCTCGTCCCCACCGGCTCTGGCCCCCCTCGGACAACATCACGCACCAGTCACCCGTCCGCCATCACACCAGTCCGCCGACGTTGCCCGAGTCGGAGCTTCAGCCTTGGCACGAAGTGGGTTCGAGCCCCGGAACCGAGATGATTCTCGCTTTGGCGAGTGATCGACCGCTTGACGAGGGGGCGTTGGCCCTCTTCGAGGAGCGCCGACCGAAGTTGCTGAGGGACGCCGACAAACGGGCCGGGACGCCCGAACATCCCGTCGCCGTCAGTTCTCAGCGCGTCGTGCGGGAGACCGAGCGAGCGCCGGTCGGCGTGGTCGCTTCCCGTTTGGGTGGTCGCCGGGTGCTCGATGAAGACTTCGAGTCCGTCCTACGCAAGCAATTCTCTTCCTATTCCGGAATCGTGTTCCCCTTCCAAGATGTTGTTTCGGGGGACTGAATCTCGTGATGTCGCACAGCGGTGGGTCGAAGACTGCCAGCCGTCGGGGGATCGGAGCGTGCCTTGTCGGCCTGATCCTGCTTGTCTCCGGCAGCGCCGAGGCGGGACCGGGAACGTCGTGGCGCGACGTGATGGCCCGATCGGTCGCCTTCGAGGAGTCTGGTCATCACCGCGAGGCGATCGAGTCGTTCGAGGAACTTCTGCGCCTGATCGACGAAGGTCGCGCGCCCGCGGGACGAAATCTTCCCTACTCGCTGCGGGCGCTGGCGCGTCTGCACCGGCGGCTTGGCCGGACTTCCGAGGAAATCGCCGTCCGCGAACGCTACGATCGCTACCTGAGCGCGGCGGGCGATGTCGTCGAGCGACGTGTCAATCAGGTGGCACTTGGCAAGGCCTTCATGGCTCGCGCGGAGTTCGCGAAGGCACGCGCGATCCTCAGGGGAGTGCTCGAATCCAAGGATTCGCCAAGGTGGAACCCGCTCCGGCGCATTGAGGGACTGCTCGCGGTCGCCGAGTGCGAGTCACATCGTGCGAACGGGGATGGTGCCGACACCGACGCCGCGAGCGCCGCGTATCGCGAGGCCCATTCCCTCGCGGAACAGTTGTTCGCCAAGGCGGGTGGTTCGCTGTCACTGCGTGAACGCCAGGAGTGCCGGACGGGTCAGGCCCGGGCACTGATCGGTTTGGGTAGAGAGGACGAGGCGGCCGATCTCTACCGAACGATCGCGGCTGACTACCGCGACGCGAAACTGTCAGGGCGGGCTCGCGCGACGCTGGTGGCGCTCTTCGAACTCCAGATGGAAAGGCAACGTCACGAGGAGGCGGAGAAGACGCTGCGCGAGGCGATGACGACCGGCGCTTATCGCGGTGCCAGGGGACAGCTCGCGGCGGCCCATCTGGAACTCAAGCTCGCCTCGCTCTATCGTGAGACGTCGCGACTCGATCAAGCTGGCCAAGCCCGAGAACGCGCCGCCAAGCGATTGCGACATGTCGTGGACCATCCCGAGAATGCCTCGGGGGGGGAACGCGACCGAGCCTTTCAAGCACTCCGCCAACTCTATCTCCAGGAACGCCAGTATTCCGAGGCCGCTCAACTGCTCGAAGCTCGACTCGACGAGGGGATGGCCGACGAGTCCGAACGGCTCGCGCTTCACCGTTCGCTCGCGGCTCTTTGCGGGCGTCTCCAACGCTACGAGGATGCCGCATCGCATCTGCGGAAGGCTCTTTCGCTCGTGCCCAACGGGGCGACGACCGAGCGACTCGGCATCCTTGGCCGTTTGGCGGTCATCGAACAGTCACGAGGTGATGTCGAGGAAGCCGAACGACTGGTGTCGAAGGTCGTCGAGCTTGCCGAAGAGGGCATGGGCGTCTCGGATCTCGATCGGGCTGAGACGTTTCATGGGCTCGCGAACCTCGCGGCCGGACGTGGAGCCTACCTCGAGGCGATTCCGCTCTACCGACGCGCGATCGCTTCGAGCATCGCCGCGGGCGAGGCCGGACTCGATCAACAGGCGGCGTCGCAGCGCGATGTTGGCCGGGCCTTTCGGGCCCAAGGTCGGTACGAGAAGGCTCACCAGCACCTTTCGAAGTCTTTCGCGCTGACCAAGGAACGATATGGGGCCGATTCGCCGAAACTCATCCCCAGCCTCACCGCGCTGGCGTCTCTGCACGTCTCGCGAGGGGAACTCTCGGAAGCTTGGACGACGGCCCGCGCCGCGGCGGCATTGCTGGAACGAGCCGGTGCCGACGATGCGTCGGAAGTTGCCGCGCTCAACGACTTGTCGGCGACTATTTGCCGACGCTGCGGCGATACCGATCGCGCCGAGGAACACTGGGAGGCTGCTCGAACGGCCCTGGCCGACGATCGGCCTTCGGCACTCTATCGTCGAACGCTCAACAACCTCGCCCGCTTGGCCGCCGACCGCGGCGACGTGGAGCGTTCCGAGAGCCTTTATCGCGAGGCGCTCGATCTGCACACGGCGATGGCGGGCGCCTATCCGGCGCTCGGGTTCATCAGCGGTTCGGGGCTTGCCGAATCCCTCCGGCGTCAGGGGCGTCGCGACGAGGCCCGGCGGATGCTCGAAGAGGCGGTCTCGCTCTTGGAGCAGCCTCGCGCTCACGTGACGGGAGGTCGCATCGGGCAAGTCAACTTCCTCGCCCCGTGCGCCTCGGCCTTCGATATGTTGGTCGATCTGCATCTGGAGGAAGGGAACATCGCCTCGGCGTTTCACTACGCCGAACGGGCACGCAACCGAACGTACCTCGATCAGCTCGACTTGGCAGGAGTGGACGCGGACGGTTCGTCGGATGCCGCGCTCGAACGACTTCTCGAGCGAGAGGAGATGCTTCGTCAGCGCGTTCATCGCATTCGTGGCGAGGTAGGCGACTTGGTCTCCCTGGAGGCGCTGGATGAGGAGGTCGAACGGGCTCGCGAGGATCTCGCGGCCGCCGAACGGGCCTTCGCGGATGCTCGCAAGGACGTGGTCGACGCCCGCCGACGCGAGAAGGCCGAACAGTCCTCTCTCCCGGGAAGTGCGCCGACCGAAGAGCTGCCGCGATTGCGAAGTATCGACAACGGCTCGGTCGTGCTCTTTTATCACTTGGGTGGCGAACGCAGTCATCTGCTCGTCTGGGGGGCAGGACTGGCGAGCCCCAAGTCCTACGACCTTTCGCTCTCCCACGAGCAGGCCGAACGGCTCAACGAGTTGCTCTCGCACTCGCGGCGACCGCGAACGAAGAACCCAAACCAGACCCGGGCGCCGGTGGGGACGGTCCTTTCCAAGCCGGGCGACTTGATCACGGCGGTGCCGGGACATCCCCTGGTCACCGAGGGCCCGCTCACGCGTCAAGAGGCGGCGGTGCTCGTGACCGGCTACCTGGCGGCACTCCTGGAGCATCGACAAGGGACCCGAGCTCCTGTCGATGTCGCTTGGGCGCCGATGGGGGTGCCCAGAAAGGAGCGGCTCGCGGTTGTCACCGAGATCCTCTTGCCGGAGGAGGCTCGACGTGAAGTCGAACGTCTCTCCCCCAAACGATTGACAGTCGTTCCCGATGGGGCGCTACACCAACTCCCATTTGAAGCATTGATGATCAAGGAGGGCGATTCGCCGGAGTATCTACTCCATCGGTGGCCTCCGATCCACTACGCTCCCTCGGCGGCGATCCTGGCGAAGCTCGAAGAACGAGCGACGACGATCGTTCGCAACCCGTCGGTTCTTTCGGTGGGGAACCCAACCTACACGAGCAAGCCCGTCGACTTGGCGGACGCAACGACCACGGTGCCGCTGATTCGCGATGCCTACCTGGAGCTAGGCGGAGTGCTGCCGGCCCTTCCCGCGAGTGCCGAGGAGTGCCGCCGGGTTGCCCGGGCTTTTCCCGCCGATTCGGTCCGAAGACTCGAGGGGGATCAAGCGACCGAAGGCAATGTCGTCGCCGCGCTCGAGGGGAAACACTACGTCCATGTCGCCGCCCACGGTCTCGTCGACGAACGGCACGAGAACCTCTTTGGGGCCCTGGCGCTAACGCCTCCGAGCGAGGGGCAGCGGTCGCCGGATGACGACGGTTTTCTCTCGCTGCACGAGATTCACCAACTCCCGCTGAGCGCGTGCGAGCTGGCGGTGCTGTCGGCTTGCCGCACCAACGCGGGGCCCGAACGACCTCTGGAGGCGGGATCGAGTTTGGCGAGAGCCTTCCTCGCCGCGGGAGCCCGACGCGTCATCGCCAGTCACTGGAACGTCGCGGACGAGTCGTCGGCGGCGCTGGTAGGCGCCTTCTTCGAAGAACTGGCGCGAGCTCACGCCGAAGGCGGCACCGTCGACTATGCCGAGGCATTGCATCAAGCCCGCCGGAAGATCAGCCGCGACCCGAGGTGGTCCGATCCCTTCCATTGGGCTCCCTTTGTCCTGGTCGGGCCCGCGACGGCTCGCCCCGAGCCCGCATCGCGCTAAGGTCCTTCGCCACGACCTGCACACCGTCTGAACTCCCCCGCACCACTGTTCAGACCGTCGCCACGGGAGCACGCACATTCCGCGGACGCCGTTTTTCAAGACACCAACGCTGGCAGTGGAATGCCGCAAGAATGGTGGGCCTTATGTTGTTTGTGATGGGTCTTGTGGCTATTCTTGGTTAGCCATGTGGATAGATTTGTGGCTCTGGGGCAGTGCTTTGGGGACAATCGGGGATTGCGAACAATCGTTTGAGGCTCTAGCATAAGGTGTTCCAGGGGGCTTTGTACAAGGGGGCCTTGTACACATCTTTACAATTGGGGGGGAATCATGAAAGCACGTCGTGCGGGCTTCACGCTCGTGGAATTGTTGGTTGTCATTGCCATCATCGGAGTCTTGGTCGGCCTCTTGTTGCCGGCCGTCCAGCAGGCGCGTGAAGCGGCTCGACGTTCGCAGTGCACCAACAACCTCAAGCAGTTGGGCGAAGCCTTTCACAACTACAACGACGCCTACGGCATGCTCCCCCGCTTCCACTATCACGCCCAGGGGACTGGGGGAAGTAGCTGGCACGGCCATAGCGCGTTCGTCGTGATCCTGTCCTACTTGGATCAGCAGCAGATTTACGACGATTGGAACTTCAACATCGACTACCTCGACACAACCGCTCCGGGCGTGCAAGAGCATCTGGAGAAGCGAATCGCGTCGTTTCTCTGTCCTTCTGATCGTCGCTATCAGGGGGGATCGCCGGGAAACAACTACGCCGTCGCGGGTGGTTCCGCCGAAGACTTCTACTTCAACAACGCCAATGCCAACGGCATGTTCCAACGCAACAGCGAGACGCGCTTCGCCGACGTGACCGACGGGTTGAGCAAGACCATCATGGCCTCGGAGTTCCTCGTCGGTGACAACAACACGTCAGGGCAGAGTGACTCGGACATTCGCCGAGTGCAGTCCTCCTGGACCGGAGCGAGAAACTTCCCCTCGGAGAGCTCCCTCGACACCTTCGGGGCCGCGTGTGCCGCGGCGTCCGCGACCGCGGAGGCTTCGCTCAGCCAATGCGGACGCTACTGGTCCGCTCCGTACCCCTATCAGACCGTGATCAACACCGTCGCGTCGCCGAACTGGCCCTATCCCTCGTGCGCCGATGGTAGTGGCTTCGGGCGTTGCTCCGATCGCAACGGCGTTTTCTCCGCACGGAGTCGTCACCCGGGAGGCGTCAACGCGGTGCTCGGTGACGGTGCGGTCAAGTTCATCAACGACAGCATCGATACCGCCACCTACCAACTCCTGGGTTCGCGTAACGATGGCAAGATCGCGGACGGCCAGTAACACGAGGTAGGAGAGAGCATCAGATGCGACGCGGATGTGCCATTCTCATGGCAGGAGTGTTTCTCGTGATTGGCTGCGGTGGCGGCGAGCAAGCGGCGCCGGTCGCGGAGTCCTCGACGACCAAAGAGAATATCAAGGCGTACCTCGAGGATCTTTCGACCCACGGCCAGCTCAATAGCGGCATGGAGTTGGTCAAAGCCGACCTGGAGAAGCTGAAAGAAACCGAGCCGGAGAAGGCGGACGAATTGCTCGCCGACTATCAGCGGCTCAGCAAGCTGAAGAGTCCCTCGGCCATTAAGAAGACCGCGAAAGAGATGGCCGACAAGCTCTAGTGCCCTGATCGGTCAATTGATTGCTCAATAGACTCTTGGGTGCCATGCCCACGCTCGCCGTGGGCATGCGAGCAACGCCCTTGATTCGGCGCTCTCTTGTACGATTGGGGATTGAGGCTTCGTGTAACGAACTTGCCAGTCAAAACACTCGTCAACAGTTGATGATATTGACGGCCAGACCTCCGAGAGAGGTCTCTTTGTAGATGGACTGCATGTCCGCTCCGGTCTGACGCATCGTTGCGATCACTTTGTCCAACGAGATGCGATGGGTGCCGTCGCCGTGTAGCGCCAAGCGCGCGGCGGTGATCGCTTTGGTCGCTCCCATCGTGTTTCGTTCGATGCAGGGGATTTGCACCAACCCCATCACCGGATCGCATGTGAGACCGAGATTGTGCTCCATGCCGATCTCCGCGGCATTTTCGATTTGCTCGTTGGTGGCGCCGCCCACGGCCGCCAGTCCCGCCGCCGCCATGGAGCATGCGACTCCCACCTCACCCTGACAACCGACCTCCGCCGCCGAGATCGACGCGTTCTGCTTGTACAACATGCCGATTGCCGCGGCGGTGGCGAGAAAGGTCAACACGTCCGCTGGCGTCGAGCCGGGGACGAATCGTTGTTGATAGGCGAGCACCGCGGGGATCACGCCGGCCGCTCCGTTCGTTGGAGCTGTCACGACACGCCCACCCGAAGCGTTCTCTTCGTTCGTGGCCAAGGCGAACAAACTGACCCAGTCCATGATGGACATCGGATCGGCACTGCCTCCGTTCGCGTCCGCGAGTAGCTCCTTGTAGAGCCGGTGAGCTCGTCGGGGCACGTCGAGGCCGCCAGGCAGCGTTCCCTCTTGTCGGCAACCTCGCTCGATGCAGGCCTCCATCACCTTCCAGATCTCACCGAGTCGCGACTCAGTCTGCTCGTGCGGGCGAAAGGCCAGTTCGTTCTCAAAGACGATCTCCGCGATGCTCAATCCCGTCTCGCGGCCGATGCTCAAGAGTTCATCGGCGGAGCCGAAAGGATGAGGAAGACAGATCGTTTCGCTTGATTGGGCCGATGCCGACGCTTCCGATTCGCTGAGGATGAAGCCACCGCCCAGGGAGTAGTAGGTCTCGCTGATCGATGCGCCATTTCTTTCGCAGCGGGCGGTAAGTCGCATGGCATTCGGATGACGGGGCAGAAACTCCTCCATGTGGAAACGAAGATCGCGGTCGATGGCGAATGGTATGTCTCTCGTGTTCCCCAGACGGAGATGGCCCCGAGTCGCCACTCGCCCCACGAGTTCCTCGACCCGGTCGGGATCGACGCTCTCGGGTTCTTCTCCAAGGAGGCCGAGGAGGACTGCTTTGTCGGTCGCGTGCCCGCGACCGGTGAGCGCCAACGAGCCGAACAGATCAATCACCACGGAGGCGACTTGATCGATTCGCTCATGCGAACGCAGCAAGATGACAAACTGGTGCGCGGCTTTCATCGGCCCCACGGTATGGGAACTTGAGGGGCCGATTCCGACCTTGAACAAATCGAAGACGCTCAGGGGCATGACAGGTTCTCCCTGTTCGCGAGCGGGAGCAATCCCATTCGAGCGTCGACCGTTGTCCACACCTGCTCGAGTGGTTTGCGGAATGTCCCTTTCTATCTCTTGATACGTCACCCGGCGACCGATCGCGCGCCGAGTTCCGTGGAGAAGCCTGCACCACCAACGATCAACGAACCCGTACGAGGTTCTCAAACGGCACCGCGAGGGACGAAACGAGCCCCTCAAGATTGGTGCCGCCGGTGAGGACGTCGACGTCGGAGGTGCCGATCGCGTTCCAAAGCTCGAGTGTCACTCGCCCCCCATCCATGTCCGCGAACGAGCCGCTGGCTTCCAACAGTCCCCGGTCCTGGCGATAGGCTTCCAGGTCCGAAACGTTGTTCGTCGCGAGGTAGTGATAGGTCTCCGCGCGGTCGATGGTTCCATCGCCGTCGAAGTCGTACGTGATGCGGGCATGGGTGCCATTGGCCAGTCCGTTGCCGGCATCGAGGTAGAGTTCAAAGAGAGACGCTCCACCTGTGTAGTCCCCGGTTAAGCCCTCGATCGAATACCGGATCGGATTGGTCACCGTGCCGACGTGCTGTCCACCAGCCGCCGACGCGATCGAGGTCCGCGTCGCGGGTCCGTCGGGGATTTGACCGAGACTTCCCTCCACGCTTGCCGAGGCCGCGCCGGTCAGCGCGAATCGGTTCCCGATCGACTCGGCGTCAGGGACCGGCGTCGGCTCAGGCTCCGGGTCGGGAGTCGGATCCGGCGTGGGCTCGTCGATCGGTGTCGAGGTGCCGTGAGTTGACAGGTTCATGAAGGGAATCGACAGCTTCGATTGATCTCCCTGCGCGTTGCTTGCCCCGGTGCGAACCGCGACGTCCGCGGAGCCGAACGCGTTCCAGAGCTGAAGTTCGACGGTGCCGCCGATCATGTCGGCGAAGGTTCCCGACTGTTCCATGAGACCCCGACCGGTCGTATAGCGTTCCCAGCCGGGAACGGCGTCGATCTCAAAGTAGAGGTACGTTTCGACCCGATCGAAGGTCCCATCGCCGTCGAAGTCGTACGAGACCCGGGCGTGCGTCGTGTTGGCGACGTTGAACTCGGCGTCGAGGAAGAGTTCGAATTCCGTTTGCCGCGACGGATCATAGGTGCCGGTGATGTCATCGACGCGATAAACCAGTGGGGCGTTCGGCGTCAGGATGTACCGGCCGCCATCGGCCGAGGCGATCGCGTCGGCCGTCGCATCATGGCCCGATGCGTTCGCGAGTTGCCCCGACACGCCGGTGCTGGCCCCACCCAGGAGATAGAAGACTTCGTCGATGAGCACTTCTCCCGGATCGGGATCAGGCGTTGGATCGGGATCGGGATCGGGATCGGGATCGGGATCGGGATCGGGATCGGGATCGGGATCGGGATCGGGATCGGGATCGGGATCGGGATCGGGATCGGGATCGGGATCGGGATCGGGATCGGGATCGGGATCGGGATCGGGATCGGGATCGGGATTCGGGTCCGGATCGGGCGTTGGATCGGGATCGGGATTGACCGTCCCGCCGACGCTCAGGTTGGAGAAGGGGAGCGAGAGCGTCGATTGATCACCCTCGTCACCGGTGGCGCCGGTTCGTACTTGGACATTGGCCGAACCAAAGGCATTCCACAACTCCACCTCGACCGTCCCGCCGTTCATATCGGCGAAGGAACCCGACTGCTCCATCAGTCCGCGCTGGGTCGTGTAGTGCTCCCAACCGGGGACTGCGTCAAGTTCGAAGTAGAGATAGGTCTCTTCGCGATCGAACGTGCCGTCACCGTCGAAGTCGTAGGAGACGCGAGCGTGCGTGGTGTTGGCGATGTTGAATCCCGCATCGAGAAAGAGGTCAAACTCGGTCGCTCGCGTGGGATCATAGCTTCCGTGGACGTTCTCCAGCCGATACCGCAGCGAGTCGTTCGGCGTGAGGATGTAGCGCCCGCCGTCCGCCGAGAGGATCGTGTCCTGGGCCGCCCCCGTTCCCGATGTGGGACCGAGGGAACCGGCATTACTGACGTTGGCCCCGTCCAAGAGATAGAGCGTCGAGTCGATGGGATCGCCGATCGGGTCAGGATCTGGATCGGGCGTCGGGTCCGGATCAGGAGTGGGATCGGGGTCGGGTGTCGGGTGGTCGCTCGACTCGATGGTGAAGGGAAGGGTGATCAGCGATTGCTTGCTGCCTGGGGAGTTGGTGCGGACGGCCGCGGGGCCGGTTCCAAAGACACTCCAGAGCTCGAGTCTCACCGTTCCACCGGTGAAGTCGGCGAACGCGCCGCTGGAGGAGATGATCCCACCCTGTTCGGAGTAGACCTCGAAGCCGTCGACATCGTTGGTCGCGAAAACGTCGAAGAACTCGACCCGATCGACGTTGCCATCGCCGTCGAAGTCGTAGGCGAGCTTCGCTTGAACGGCGTTTCCGGCCACATCGAAGTGATCGACGAAGAAGCGGAAGGAGGTCGACTCCCCGACACGATAGGTTCCCGTGATCGGTCCCGAGACGTACGTGGTGGCGTTCGTGGGATTGTTGACGAAGTGTCCTCCCGCCGCCGAGGCGAGTGAGTCGGAGAGAGCTTGCGTACCTGGAGCCGTTGAGAGGGTTCCATTCGATCCCGCCTGATTCCCTTGATCGATCAAAAACAGCACGTTGGCGTCTTGTTGTTGGGCCTCGACCGGCTGCGGCGTCCAGGTGGAGGTTTGGCCGCCGGCGCTGACCATCGTTCTCGCGGCGACGTTCAAGAGCGTTCCGTCGGAGAAGGTCACGTCGAGAGCGTCGTCGGTTGGGTTGTAGGCGATGTAGGTCAGGACTCCGCCGTTGTTGAAGACGGCGTAGCTGGTTGTGTCGGCGGTGATGCTCGTCTCGACGCTGCCGAGCGCCGCGAGGTTGGAGAGCCACGCGTAGGTCTGCGGGCGGCTTTCCCCGTCGGAGACCTGGTAGTTGGGGTTGGCTTGGAACTTCGCCAACGCCGCCGCCGGGTCCGCGAAGGCCTGGAAGGCCCAGATCCGGTCGACCCATTCGGTCTCCTGGCCCCCGTTGACCGAGACGAAGTGGTCGTAGTTGGCTTGGACGTAGTCTTGGTGGTGGCCGAGGTAGAGCGACCCTCCCGTGAAGGGAAGGAAGTTGATGCCGTGAATTTCCTCGGGGTTGGCGGTCCACCAAGTGCCGTAGACGCCCCCGTCGCTCCAGACCATGCCGACGGTGTTGTGGTCGAATTCCTCAGGGAAGACCTCGTTGTCGACGTCGAACCAGTATTGTTCGATCGCCGCGACCTCCGTCGTGTAGAGGTAAATGCCGAGGTCGCGGATCTCCTGGTCGCCAGTCGCGTTGCCCCAGCCGATGAGGGCGTTGGCGAAGTTGATCGCCTCGGAGGAGGATTCCTGGTTGTTGCCGGCGAAGAAGTTCGACGCTCCCGAGGCCCAGGAGTGACCGGCATAGATGTCGAAGTTCCGCAAGAACGGAAAGGTCTCGTCGGCGCGGTCAGTGCTGGCGACATCGCGGATGAGGACGTCGACCATCGCGCCCCAGCGATCGTCTTGCGCCCACTCGGCGTCGTATTGGGCGACAATGCCAGCGGCGGTGATGAAGTAGCCGTAGTGGAAGTGGTGATCGTTGAGTTCGCTGGCCGAGCCAAAGCTGTCGGGGAAGCCGAGCAAGGTTCGCCAGGTCTCGTCGTAGTAGAACTGACCGCCCCCGTCGCTCGCATCGAACCAGTCCTCGAGTTGGATCTTGAGTTCCTCGATGAACCGGTCGCGGGCCGCGGTGTGGCCGACTTGCTCCGCGAGCGGAATGAGGTTGGCGATCTCCTGCAGGCTCTTGCCCGTGTTGTAGGTGTCGCGCGTGACCGGCGGGAAGATATCGTTGCGCTGATAGACTTCGTCGATCATTGAGTAGAGCGCCGCGTCGTCGGTCCCGACGTTGGGCAGGGTGGGGAGGACGCCGTGATGAGTCATCTCCGTGCTGAAGACCGATCCGGCGCGTAGCTTCATCTCGCCGCGAACGGTGTCGTACGCGTAGCCCGTGAAGTCGTCGTCGCTGTTGAGCCACTGATGGCGGTAGAGCGCGGTGAGGGGTTGGTCGACCAATCCCGGGCCGCTCTCCTTCAGCTCGGTCGTCGTGATGTAGTCGGTCCGCAGTGTCGAAGCCGACTCGTCGAACGACCACTCGACCCGGGTGTCGGTGACGAAAGCGTACGCGTGCGAGCGAAAGAACTCGAGCGTCTCGGGCTGGTTGTCGGGCAGCAGGGCGACCGAAAAATAGTCCTTGCCGCCGAGATTCGACCTTAGCTTGTTGGGCTCGATGGTCCAGTCGCTGCCGGTCGGGGCGAAGAGAGCGTAGTGGCTATCGCCAATTGTCAGGCCGATGACCCCGTCGCTGTTGTGCCAGATGTTGGCTCCCGCGGCGAGATCGACCACGACGTCGTTGGAACCGGTCCGCGTGAGATAGACGTAGGGCAGACCGTGGCCGAAGGTGGCGTCCAACCGGTTGCCGCCGTTGCTCCACGATGCGGTCGCGGTCCAGTCGGAGTAGTCCGAGGCCTTCGCGCCGGGCGCTCCGAGCCCCTCGAGGCCGATGTGCAGGTCCTCTTGGTAGAATCGCTTGTATTCCCGTTCGATTCCCTCCCCATCGGCGAAGAGTTGGGTGGCGCTCGGTTCTCCCAGCCCCAGGCCGTCGTCGTTGGCCTGAAGGGAGAAGGGGTGAGGATGGATGGAGAGGTTGTCGCCGGGAATGATGCGGAAGTTCAGCGATGACCAGTAGTCGTTGGTGACCGGGGGGCCCTGAAAATCATCGGTAACGTTGGGGGTAACCTCGGGTCCGTCGAAGCCGAGCGTCGCCGGGTTCCAGAACCTCGGCGCCGATTCGCCCTCGGGCAGAATAGTGGTGAGCGAGCCGCTGCCGACACCGACATCATTGGGCAAGTCGACGCCCGGAACGAATTCGAACCCGTCCGCCGCGAGTAAGGTTCTCTCTTCGAGTGCTTCGACAATGAAATCCAAGGTCGAGGTCGATCTTTTCTCCCGTCGTTGACGCTCGCGCCAACTGGCACCAAATCCGCGAAACATGGTGAAGTCCTCTGTGTATGCTGCGCTACGAAGCCGGGAGCATCCGAGCCGATTTCATCTTCAGTGGAATCAGGCGAGGTGCTGCTCCATGACTCGTCGATGGGCAACGGGATGATTTGCCCGTCAGATTTGGTGAGTTGCAATCATGAAGATTTGAGTCCGAGGAGAATTGCCCGGAAATTGACTAAAGAAAGTCGCGTCGGGGAAGCTTGACACGTTTTCCCCAGTGGCCTAGGAGAAGGTCCCAATCCGAACGTCACGTCTCTCGGATCGGTGGCCGCGTTGTTGGCTTTCCAGTCTTTGTTCCCGGCTCGGGAATGTCGTCACCACGATGGCGAGGTCTGGGCGAAAGCCAAGGGCCACTCGCGACGGTACCACGCTCGCGGGATCGTAGGTGGAACATCGCCCTTTGCGGCGCAGAGTTATCACAGGGGTCAGGGATGAACCCTCTCGCACTTCTCTTGATCATCATGGCGAACGCCGGTTTGGCGGCGATGGTGGGACTCGCTTCCCGCCGCAAACGTGAGCTCCCGGCTTGGCGCCAACGGTTGCCGTTGCCGTAGCAACCCGTTGATCTATTCGTAGCCGGCTGCGAACGGCTCTTTTGACCAATCTCGGCGTTGAAAAATCTCGACGAATCTACGGATTCGCCTGCGTTTTTCCTCCTTGATCTTGGCCAACATGGCTCGTTCTCGCTTTGGCCCGCTTAAATCAACGGACTGCTAGCAGGCCGTTCTCGGCCTGAAGTTTCTTTCGCCCCCGCTCCCCGAAGGCTATCCTGCGAGTTTCCGTAGGAGAGGACTCGGAGGGCGTAGGCCATGAAACACATCGTTACTTGGGCGGTCGTTGTCGGCTTGAGTTTTGGGCTGGGCGTCGGACACGCCGCGGCGCCGAAGGCGAAGGCACCACAGCGACAAGCGAAATCCCTCGCGGACTTCGAGGCGCGAACTTACAAGACCGTCGATGGCGTTCCATTGACGATGTACATCAAGTACCCGAAGGGCCATCAGAAGGGAGACAAGCGACCAGCGATTGTCTTCTTCTTCGGTGGAGGTTGGGCCGCCGGGTCGCCGTCGCAGTTCGCTCAGCAGTGCCGGTACCTGGCGTCGCGCGGCATGGTCGCGATGGCGGCGGACTACCGCGTGAAGAGCCGGCATCAGTCCCAAGCCAAGGATAGTGTCGCGGATGCCAAGTCCGCGATCCGATGGGTTCGGGCCAACGCCGACTCCCTTGGGATCGACCCCGACCGGATCGTCTCCTCGGGAGGCTCCGCCGGCGGCCACCTCGCGGCCGCGGTCGCGACCCTCGACGGCTTCAACAACAAGGGCGACGACACCAGCATCAGCGAACGTCCGAATGCCGCGGTCCTCTTCAATCCGGCCGTCGACGTGACGCTCAAGGGGATGCGCCGCTCGCCCGAGGACCCCCGCGCCGCCAAGCTCGGCGAACGTCTCGGTGTCTCGGCCGAGGAGATCTCTCCCGCGAAACACATCTCCGGAGGGTTGCCCCCGATGATTATCTTTCACGGCAAGGAGGACAAGTCGGTCCCGTACGCTCAAGTCGTCGACTTCACCAAAGCGATGAAAGAGGCGGGCAACCGCTGTGAACTCGTCGGCTTCGACGGCATGCCTCACGGGTTCTTCAACTACGGCCGTAACAAGAACCAGCCCTTCGCCGCCACCGTCCGTTCAATGGACGAGTTTCTCACCTCGCTCGGCTACCTTGAGGGCGAACCGACCGTCGAGGTCTTCCTCGAGAAGGCGAACTAGCCGGCTTCGATCCTTGGACACTGGTTTCCACTGGCAGACTTCCGGCCGGTGAGCCGATCGCGACTCGAGGGGCCGTCGCGGCCGCCCGCCTGGAAGTATGACGACGCAAGATTGCCAGTCCGATCCCACGCCCATAGGCTTTGCCTACTGGACTTCGTTGTCCCCACTGCTTCACCGTGCCACGAGAGTGGCATCGGTCCGAGATGTCCGCGGAACCGAGCGGCAACGAACGCCAAGTGCCGACCCCCGAACGCATTGAGGAGCCGCGCGAGTGAGCCAAGCCACTGATACCGAGAGCTCATCGACGGAGAAGACCCGTCTGGAATTGCCACTGCTTCTCCCGCACGTCGACGGGGAAGGGGATCAGTGCGTCGATCGCTTGATCGAACGCTTGACGGCTCGGCGCGGCGTCGAGTCGGCCCACGTGACCAGCGAGGATGGCAAGTCGCTTCTCTGTATCCACTACGACCCCAACCAGGATTCCCTGCGGAGCATCGAGCGGATCGCGCGCCGCGAAGGGGCCAAGGTCTCGAGCCAGTTTCATCACGAACAGTGGCAGTTGGCGGGCATGGACTGCGCTGACTGTGCCACGAGCATCGAGCATATCATCGGCCGCAAGAAGGGGGTGATCCAGTGCCGGGTCAACTACGCCTCCGAACGGATGCTGATCGAGTTCGACTCGAAAGTGATCAGCAAGAAACGGCTCGTCCAGACGCTTGAACGGCTAGGCTACGATGTCGTCGAAGAGAAACGCCGCAGTTGGATTGAAGAGAACTCCGAACTCTTCATGTCGCTGATGTGCGGGCTCTTTCTGGCACTGGCCTACTTCGGCCCCTATCTCGGGTTCCCCTGGCAAGTCCAAGTCGTGCTCTACACGATCGCGTATGCGTCCGGCGGCTACGACGCGACCCATCATGGACTGGGCGCCCTCTCGCGTCTCCGCTTCGATATCGACATCCTGATGGTGATCGCGGCTATCGGAGCGGCCATGCTCGGTGAACTGGTGGAAGGCGGTATTCTGCTCTTCCTCTTCAGTTTCGGCCACGCGATGGAGCACTACGCGATGGGACGGGCCCGCCGGGCCATCAAGGCTCTCGGCGAGATCACCCCGAAGACCGCTGTCATCCGCGTCGACGGGCGCGAACTGACGGTCAAAGTCGAGGAGGTGCAAAAGAGCGACATCGTCATTGTCCGCAATGGGGAACGCATCCCGGTCGACGGAGTCGTCCACGCGGGTGTCTCGGCCGTCGATCAAGCGGCGATCACCGGGGAGAGCATGCCCGTCGGCAAGGAACCGGGTGACAGCGTCTTCGCGGGAACGGTCAACGGCGACGGTGCCCTTGAGATCGAGGTGACCAAGCTCGCCCAGGACACGACGCTCGCGCGCGTCATCCAGATGGTCGAGGAGGCACAGACGCAAAAGTCCTCCAGCCAGCGATTCACCGAGACCTTCGAACGCTTCTACGTGCCGATCGTCTTGATCGGCGTGCTGGGAGTTTGGATCATTCCGCCTTACCTGGGTTGGCTCGGCTGGGGAGCGTCCTTCATGAAGGCGATGACGGTCCTGGTCTCCGCGTCGCCCTGTGCGCTTGCGATCGCGACGCCCGCCGCGATTTTGGCTGGCGTTGGACAAGCCGCGCGGAATGGCATCCTCATCAAAGGAGGGGTTCATCTCGAGAACCTCGGCAGCTTGCGCGCGATCGGGTTCGACAAGACCGGCACCCTGACCCAGGGCAAACCGGCGGTCACCGAGGTGATCACCACCGCGGACGTCGACGAACGAGAAGTCCTCCGCGTCGCGGCGGCGGTGGAGAGCCGATCGAGCCATCCGCTCGCGGCCGCGGTGATCGAAAAGGCGAAACAGAGTGACGTCGACTACCCGGAGTCGCGGGACTTGAAGGCGATGACCGGTCATGGCGTGGAGGCCTTCGTCGACGACCAGCGCGTCCTGATCGGCAACGCGAAGCTCTTCGAACGCGAAGGGACGCCGGTACCTCCGGAGGTTGAGCAAGCGGTCGCCCAACTCTCGGACGCCGGTCGGACCATCGTGATCATCCAGCGTTCGGGGACATTCCTCGGCGTGATCGGACTCGCGGATCAGCCCAGACCCGAGGCCCGTTCGATGCTCGAGCGTCTCAAGATGGTTGGCGTCAAATCGTTGATCATGATCACCGGCGACAACAAACGGGCGGCGGCCGCCATCGCCCAGTCCGTCGGCGTCACCGACTTTCGGGCCGAACTGTTGCCGGAAGACAAAGTCACGGCGATCAAGGAACTCCTTGGTGAGTACAAGTTAGTCGGCATGGTGGGCGACGGCGTCAACGACGCGCCCGCGATGAAGACCGCGACGGTCGGGATCGCGATGGGAGCCGGAGGAAGCGACGTTGCGCTCGAGACGGCCGACGTGGCGTTGATGGCGGACGACTTGTCGAAGCTCCCGCTCGCGGTGGCGCTCAGTCGCAAGGCCCGCATGGTGATCTTCGAGAACGTCCTCTTCTCGCTCGGTGTGATCATCTTGCTAGTGATCGCGACCTTCACCAACCTGATTGGGATTACGATCGCCATCGTCGTTCACGAAGGTAGTACGCTTCTGGTCGTGGCCAACGCGCTGACGCTTCTGCGGTTCCGGCGTTCGGGTTAGTTCGCGATTCCTTGACTACGGCACGGTGATTCCTCGGATCACCCGTCCCCATTGGCGCGACGTCTCCTTTGGAGGCTTCTCTTCGATCTCCTCTTGGGCGCATGCCCGCGCTGGCGTGGGCATGCGCCCAAGAGTCCGTTGACGGAAGACGGGACCGGTCTGGGCTGCTAGCCTGCCGCATGTCCCGAACGCAGCATCAGGATAAGAAGGAACCCGAGGAAAAACATCCCGGTCGCCCAGGTCGAATCGGCCACCACGTGGGCCTCGACCAAGAGTTCCTCGGTGACGAGATAGAGTAGGGCAGCACACGCGAAGGCCATGACGATGACAAGCGGTCCCCCGGTGAGGCCCGCGAAGATGCCTCCTCCGATCGCCGCACTGATGGCGACGATGCCGGCGAGGAGAAATGTCGTCGCGATCACCTTCGTTCGCGGGATCTTTGCCGAGAGCAGGATCGTCGACGTCGAAAGCGAGAGGAAGATCAGTTCGATACCCAGCGCGATCGAGATGAGAACCCCCTGACTCTCGCCGGCGGCGAAACTGATTCCGACGAGAAACCCGTCGACGAAGACGTCGATCGCGACCGCGATGAGCATGCTTCTCGGGTCGCGTTCCTTCTCCTCTTCGTCACCCTCTCCCTCGAGTCGTTCGAGCAAGGATCGCATCGCCAGCATCGCGCCGACCCCGAGAGCGAACCCGATGACAACGGGAAAATTGTGTGCCGAGTCGGTGATCTCTGGGATGAGGTCGACCGCCACCGCGGCGAAGACGACGCCGGCGGTGAAGTGATTGATCTTGCTTTCCAGTTGGGGGCCGATCGTGCGGTAGAGGGCGAACGCTCCGCCGATCACGATCGCGGAGATCGGGATCAACGAGAAGAGCATGATCTGACCGAAGGATGCCATTGGGGACTCCTGAAGAGGGACTTCCCTGTCGTGATAGCACCGTCGCGATCCATGGCCACCGCTACCTCGGTTGATCGGCATCGAGTTTTGGATGACCGCTCTCCTTTCACGCGCGGCCGCGTTACAATGTTGCGTCGATGAAGGACGGACTCACTCCGAGAAGGAAGAAGAGAGATGCGACGCGCGAAGATTCTCGTCACCGCGATGGTGGCGGCATGGCTGCTGATCCCGAGTCTGCTGTTGGCGGCCGATCCCCCAAAGGCTCGGACCGTGACCCATGGCCCCAAGCACCACTGGTTCGGCTACTACGACAAGCTCCAGTTCGACCCGAGCAGCCGCTACCTCCTGGGGATGGAGGTCGACTTCGAAGGCCGTTCCCCGAAGGCGGATGATGTCATCAAGATTGGGATGGTCGATCTAGAGGATGGCGACCGCTGGATCGAACTCGGCGAGAGCAACGCTTGGGGCTGGCAGCAGGGGTGCATGCTGCAATGGATTCCCGGCAGCGAGAACGAAATCCTATGGAACGATCGGGAAGGGGACGGCTACGTCTGTCGAATTCTCAACGTCGACACGAAGAAGATGCGAACGATTCCCTCGCCGATCTACACGCTCAGCCCCGATGGCAAGAGCGCGATCACGTCCGACTTCCGTCGCATCAACGACATGCGTCCCGGCTACGGCTACGCCGGTCTGGCCGATCCCTACGCCGATCAGTTGGCTCCGAGCGAGTCGGGAATCTGGCGGGTCGACCTCGAGACAGGCGACCGCGAACTCATCGTCCCCCTCTCGGAGATCGTGAAGCTCGGGCCGATCACCGAGGAGATGAAAGACGCCAAGCACTACTTCAATCATCTGCTCTACAACACCGACGGATCGCGCATCGTCTTTCTCCACCGCTGGCGGCCCGATGGCGGGAAAGGGAACTTCAGAACCCGAATGGTGACGGCGAACCCCGACGGCAGCGATCTGTACGTCCTGGATCCATCGGGAAACACCTCGCACTTCATCTGGAAGGATCCCGATCACATCTTGGCGTGGACGAAACCGGCGGGGAGGGCGGCCGGCTTCTGGCGGTTCCGCGACAAGACGAAGGAGATCAAGCTCGTCGGTGAAGGGGCGATGCCTAAGAACGGTCACAACACCTACCTCGCGGATACCGATTGGATTCTCAACGACACCTATCCGCAAGGCAAGGACCGCGAGCAAGAGGTCTATCTCTATCACGTGCCGACCTTCCAAAAGGTCTCGCTCGGGCGTTTTCACTCGCCGAAATCGTATTCAGGCGAGTGGCGCTGCGACACGCATCCGCGTTCCAACCCCGACGGCACGCTGATCTGCATCGACTCTCCCCACACGGGCGAGGGGCGTCAGATGCACATCATCGACATCAGCGAGATCGTCAAGAAGAAGCCGTAGAGAGCTTCTCGAAGAAGGCCACGAGGGGCTTCGTCGCCGGATGAAGCTCCTTGGACGCGAAGTTAGTTTCGATTTCCGTGGACGAGGAATTGCAAACGCTGTTGGGGAGGAGTACCCTCGCATTTGGGGGGTGACGATTACGTTCGTAGGCACTTCAAGTGATACGCGGAGGTCGTCATGCGCCGTCATGGATTCACGCTGGTCGAATTGTTGGTTGTGATCGCCATTATCGGCGTTCTCGTCGGGCTATTATTGCCGGCGATACAGCAAGCCCGCGAAGCGGCACGTCGAAGTCAGTGTCTCAACAACCTGAAGCAGATCGGGCTGGCGATTCAGAACTACAGCGAAGCCCAAGGTTGCTTTCCACCAGCGACGCTCGGAACTCGGGCCAACAATTATCAATTCTCCTGGTGGATCTACTCGCTGCCGTTCACCGAACAAGTCAGCACCTACGAGAAGCTTGAGTTCACGCGTAACTCGGGATGGGCCGGGTCGATGGGGACCAACAATCTCGCGGCCCTCGACAACTTCGGTCCCGAGTACATGTACTGCCCTTCAAGTCCGTTGCCTCACTTCAAGAATTTCCCCGCCCAAGACGTGAACCTCTCTCTACCGATGTACGTGGCGACGGTTGGTTCGATCAACCATCGGACGGTCGACAGTACGAGAACGCGTGGACCGATCGGGGCGGGAGGAGTGATGAATTCCAACGTCGCGACGCGGGTTGCCGAGATCTCCGACGGCTTGAGCAAGACGATCGTGGTGGGAGAGCAGTCGGGCCTCCCGAGCAGTGGAACGACCGACCTCCGAGCCGCGTCCAACTATGGCGGGCAGATGGGCAGTGAGTTCACGCGCTCGCCAAGCGGCGACGGCACGGTGCCCGAGAGAAACTGGAATACGACCACCGTCGCCTTCCCCATTGGGCACAACACGCCCAGTTCGCCCGCCGCCGGCACGCCGGGCTACTTCCTTGGCGACGATACCTCCAATACGCCGATCCAGTCGATCCATCCCGGAGGAGCTCTCGTTCTATTCGCCGATGGGCATTCCCAGTTCCTCTCGACGTCGTTGGACATTTCGACACTCTTCGACTTGTGCGATCGCGATGACGGCAACCTCCTTGGCGACTACTGACGTTCCGAGTCAAGCCCGAGCGGTTGACCAACGATCGCGGTTCAAGACTGCCATCACGATGTCACCATGTCGATCCCGTGGGTGGGCGTGTCCGTCCGAGTCATAGGGGTCGAGATTTGCGAAACGGCGAGGGAGGGTGTCGTCTCTCGCTTGGAGCGGGGGGCTTGTTGGCTAACCAATGTTCTGACACGCGGAGACCGTTTATGCGCCGTCGAGGATTCACTCTGGTCGAACTACTAGTCGTCATCGCCATCATCGGCGTGCTTGTTGGGCTCTTGTTGCCCGCCATCCAGCAAGCCCGCGAAGCGGCGCGTCGAAGCCAGTGCAACAACAACCTCAAACAGATGGGGTTGGCGATTCACAACTACCAAGAGACGCACGGTTGTTTTCCACCGGCGACGCTGGGGTCCGAGTTCAACTACTTTCAGTTCACTTGGTGGATCTATACCCTTCCATTCACCGAGCACGCCAACACCTACGACAAGCTCGAGTTCACTCGTCGTTGTGGTTGGGTCGGTTCGATGGGGGCCAAGAACCAGGCGACGTTCAACAACTTCGCTCCCGAGTACATGTTCTGCCCTTCCAGCCCGTTGCCCCACCTGAGGAACTTCTCGCCGCAAGACGTGAACCTCTCCTTGCCGATGTACGTCGCGGTGGTGGGCTCCATCAATCACAGCACGGTCGACAACACCAGAACCAGGGGGCCCGTCGGCGCCGGAGGGGTGATGAACTCCAACGCCGCGACGCGACCGGCCAACGTCACCGACGGTCTGAGCCGAACGATCATGGTGGCGGAGCAGTCGGGCCTTGCGAGCAACGGGACCAACGACATTCGAGCCTCGTACAACTACGGCGGGCAGATGGGCAGTGAGTTCACGCGCTCTCCGAGTGGCGATGGCTCGGTGCCCGAGAGAAACTGGAATACGACCACCGTCGCCTTCCCCATTGGGCACAACACGCCCAGTGCGCCCGCCGCCGGCACGCCGGGCTATTACTCCGGCGACAACACGGCCAATACGCCGATTCAGTCGATCCATCCCGGAGGAGCTCTCGTTCTATTCGCCGATGGACATTCCCAGTTCCTCTCGACATCATTGGACGTCTCGACGCTGTTCGATTTGTGTGATCGCGATGACGGACACGTTCTCGGCGACTACTGACGATCGGCGGTCATGATGGCGAACTCACTCTTGGGAGGAGAAGGTAGGTGGCGACCAACGGCCATGGCTTTGGGACCGAAAAGACTTCCCATGGATCCTCTTTGGCGAACCGACGGAAGGGAACGCTCCGGCGATGGGCTGGCGCTCGCGTCACCTGGACCGCGCTCGCGATGCTGCTGGTCGGTTGCGGTGGTTCGGAGGTGGACGTTGGTCCGACGGGGGATGTCAAAGGGACGGTCGTTCACGCCGGCAAGCCCGTGAACCAGGGGCTTGTCACGTTTCAGGACACCGCGCGTGGGCAAGTCCACCAGGCGAAGCTCGACATGGATGGGGCCTACGCGCTTCCCAAGGTGCCGGTCGGTCACTACACCGTCGTCATCATGCCGCTGCCGCCGATTGGGGAGATGAGGGAAGACGGGCGGCCTCCGGCTCTCCCCGATCCCGTCAACATCCCTCCCGTCTATCGCAGTGGGGTCACGACTCCGCTCACGACCGAGGTAACCGAGGGCGAGGTCAGCTACGACATCGTCCTTGAGAACTGATCCGCGCTGGGGCGTCCGGGCAATTCCTCCAGTGCGGACCACGCGCTGGCCGATGATGGGGAAACGGGGCGATGGACCCGTTTCCTCACTTCGGGAGATTCGATGACCCCACCGGTTGGCCGGGAACTGCCGACGCGCGACTCACGAATCGTGCTGCTGCTCGTCTGCCTGGCGGTGCTGATCGCACCCTGGTCCACGAGCGTCGCCGAGGAGATCGTCGACTGGGAGGAGGTTCCCGTGGTCGATGAGCCCTCCGCCGAGTGGTTGCCGACCTGTCCTTCGCCCCGGCTGCGCGATGACCTCCGCGCCTATCCCCACTCGCTGTGGGAAGACACCAAGTCAATCGTGACACTCAAAAACGGTCTCCTCCTTGGGGCGGGTGGAGGACTCGCGGCTTACTCGGCCAACAACTGGGACGCGGAGGTTCGCCAAAACACCGCCGACCACGCCCGGCGCTGGGGAGGCTTCAACAACGTCTTCGACGTCATCGGCCATCCCGGCACGCAAGCCGGCATCGGAGCGACCCTCTACGGCACGAGCCTCATTACCGACAACGTTCCCCAGCACGAGTTCAGTTGCGCTTGGCTCAGCTCGCTGATCATCACCGACGCCTCGGTGGCGGTGCTCAAATCCGCGTGGAACACGCGACGGCCCGACGGCGGCAGCGGCGGCTTTCCCTCGGGCCATACCGCTTCGAGCTTTGCCTCGGCCGCGGTGATCGAAGAGTATCACGGCCCCTGGATCGGGCTAGGGGCGTACACGGTGGCTGGTCTGGTCAGCTGGCAACGTATCGATGGCCGCAAGCACGATCTTAGCGACGTGATCTTTGGGGCGGTCCTGGGCTATGTCGTCGGCAAGTCGGTCGCGAAGGGCCACCTCCAACGGCACGAGTCCCTCTGTCTCCAACCCTACGTCGACCACGAGCAGGGTGTCAGCGGCTTGGCGATCGAAGGCCGTTTCTGATCGTAAATCCTTGATTATCAATATGTTGTGAGGGATGGTGTTTTGGCATCCCTGTTCGGGCTTGTCATTTTGGCAGGTTTATGTACATTGAATTCGGGTCAACCGAAACATGCCAAAGTGACACCAGGATGGCTGAAGACCAGATCCGCGTCCTCGTCGTCGACGATGAGGAACCTCACGCCCAAGCCGTGGCCGAGAGTCTCGAACGCACCGGCTACGAGTGCAGCGTCGCCGCCACCGGGGCCGAGGGCATTCGGCTCATCGAGACCGAAGAGTTCGAGATCGTCATCACCGATCTTGTCATGGGCGAGGTCGATGGGCTCGACGTCCTCCGCAAGGCTCGCCAGGAATTGCCCGACGCGGAAGTGATCGTCATCACCGGCCATGGCACGATCCAGACCGCGGTCAGCGCCATGCAGCAGGGGGCGACCACCTATCTTACCAAGCCGCTCGACATCAACGAGCTGCGCACCGTGGTCGATAAAGCAACCGAACGGCAGCGATTGCACCGGACCAACGTCGAACTGCGCCGGCAACTCGACGAGAAATTCGGGTTTGAAGGGGTCATCGGCAACTCAATCAAGATGAACGAGGTGCTCGCCCGACTTCGATTGGTCTCTCCGTCGCCCGCGACCGTCTTGATCACCGGCGAGAACGGCACCGGCAAGGAACTCGTTGCCCAAGCGATTCACAACAACAGCCCGCGGCGGCACAAGGCCTTCGTCGCCCTCAACTGCGCGGCTCTCTCCGAGGGGATTCTCGAAAGCGAACTCTTCGGGCACGAACGCGGCGCGTTCACCGGGGCCGACAAGCTGCGCAAGGGCCGTTTCGAGTATGCTCACGGCGGGACCCTCTTTCTCGACGAGGTCGGTGACTTGCCGATGTCGACGCAGATCAAGCTCCTGCGGGTGATCGAGAGCCGCGAAATCATGCGCGTCGGGGCCAACGAGCCGATTCCGGTCAACGTTCGGCTTGTCTCGGCGACCAACCGTGATCTTGAGGAGATGGTCGCCGACGGCCTGTTCCGCCAAGACCTCTACTACCGGCTCAAGGTGGTCAAGATCCAGTTGCCGCCGCTGCGCGAGCGCCGCGAGGACATCCCGCTCTTGTGCGATCATTTCCTCCGGGACATGTCGACGATCTACGATCGTCCAGTGCCGACCATCTCGACCGCAGTGATGCGGGTGCTCCGCTCGGCCGACTGGCCGGGCAACGTTCGCGAACTCCGCAATACGATCGAGAGCATGTTCGTCATCGACGAGGACGGGCGGCTCGATTTGGACGACCTCCCCGACGAGCTACAGGGAGCTCAGGAGAACGTATCGGGTGGAGGGCAGGAGTCGCTGGTCGGTAAGCCGCTCGACGTCGTCGAAGCCTACTACATCGAGCAAGCCCTCAAGCTGACCGAAGGCAATCGCGAGGAGGCCGCGAAGATGCTCGGCATCGGCGAACGGACCCTCTACCGCAAGATCAAGCAATTCGACATTCCCAATCCCAAGTCAGACCGACGCCGCAAGACCGCCGCAGTCGGGGCCGATTCGGAAGACGAGTGAGTTTGTTGGAAGGCTTTCTCGGTGGCGGTGACTCTGCCGGTCCGTGAAGCCTTGCGCGGAAGATTCGCTTGGAAGTTGTCACGGCTCTACCGGGGCTGCGGCGCGACGGGGTCATTCGGTGCAGTGAAGGGGAAAGCACAATCTTTACTTCCCTCCGCCCGTTCCGTATTTTTGAGGAAGACAAACGTCCCGTAAATCGGATCCCCGTGGGAACGAAGGCAATAACAGGAGCCTCTTGATGAGCTATTCGGGAAACAATCCGTTCGAAGCCCCCGGCTCGATGTATAGCGATCGGTTCTCGATCGCGGCCGACGCCCCCGCCGATCTGCGTGGGGAGTTCATTTCCAAGACCTATTTCCATCTCTCGGGTGCGGTCATCGCGTTCGTCGGACTGGAAGCTGTCTTCGTGTCGAGTGGTATTGCCGAAACGCTGCTGCGCATGCTCGCCACCTACGGCCAGGGCTGGGGATGGCTTCTCGTGCTCGGCGCCTTTGTCCTCGTCGCGACGGTCGCGCGAAACATGTCGCTCTCCGGATCGCGACAGACGCAGTACGCGGGACTCGGTCTCTACGTGATCGCCGAATCGCTGATCTTCGCGCCGATCATCTACCTCGCAAACAGCATGGGGGCGACGGAGTCGGTTCCGTACGGAATCCTACCGACCGCCGGAGTGGTGACGATCGCGATCTTCGCGGCCTTGTCGATGGTTGTTTTCGTCACGAAGAAGGACTTCTCCTTCCTCGCTCCCGCCCTGACCATCGCGACCTTCGGGGTCTTCGGCTTGATCATCGCCTCGGCGATCTTCGGGTTCAGCCTCGGTATCCTGTTCACCGTCGGGATGATCGTCCTGGCCTCCGGCTACATCCTCTACGATACCTCGCGGGTGTTGCATCATTACCGGACCGATCAGTATGTCGGTGCGGCGACGGCGCTCTTCGCCTCGGTCGCGCTGCTCTTCTGGTACGTGCTCCAGCTCTTCATGAGCCGCGACTAAGCAGACGTCGCGCATTCAACGATCAACCTTCGGGGCCGCCACGTGCGGCCCTGTTGTTTTTCTTGGTTCCAACCATTCTGGGTAGCCCCGGCCGCCGCGTCGCGGCTACGTCGGCGACCGGCATGCGGGCATTTCCCATTGATTGGACTCCGCTAGACATTGACGGACGGGCGATTGACGGATGAGCGAGTATGCCATCGGCTCCAGGCAATCTGGGGTTGACCCGTTTTGAATGCGACGCTATCGGCCGGCACCATGAATACTCTCATCCAACACTCTCGTGGCGTTGTCGCGCTGCTGGCGCTCGTGGCGTGTCCCTGGGCGCTCCACGCGAAAGAGGCGACGACGCGGTTCGTCCTTCTCACCAACGATCGGGTGATGGAGGGAGACGTCTTCCGCGAAGGAGATGGCGTCGCGGTCCACAAGTCCGGCGGGACGATCGTCTTCCCGCGCGACCAAGTCGCCCTCGTGGCCGACACGATGGTCGAACTCTACGAGTTCAAGAAGACGCGGATTCCCCTCAACGACTCCGAGGCACACTTCCGCTTGGCGATGTGGTGCGGGAAGAACAAGCTCACCGATCAAAAGGAATCGGAGCTACGCCACGTCCTCTCGCTCGATCCCGCTCACGAGGATGCGGCCCTCTGGCTTCGCCGGATGACCAAGAAGACGCGCCGCAGCGTCCGCCCCGACCATCAGATTCGCCCGCGACGCCGGCACGTGGTGATGGCCGATCCCGCCGCGGTGATCGAATCGTTTCAGTTGGCCCACGGGAACGAGGCCTTTGAGAACTACGTCCAGCTCGAGAAGTTTCTCGTCAATCGGTGTGCCGACGCCGGTTGCCACGGAAGTTCGCTCTATCGCGGCGAGTTCCGGCTCTATCGCCGGCCACTGGGACGACACGGGCTTGAGCAGCGTCTCACGGCCCGCAATCTGGAAGCGGTCAAGCAGGCGATCGACTTCGAGCGGCCGGAACAGAGCCCGATTCTCTACTTCGCGCTCGAAGCTCACGGCGGACGCCGGGTTCCGCCGATGGCGGGCGTCAACGATCCCAACTATCGTGAACTCAGAGATTGGGTCGCGCATGTCGTGACGACCCATGACTACGACACGTCACTACCGATCGCGGCGCCCAGCGAGCAAGAGGCGAGCGAGCCCCTCGTGCGGAGCGGTTCGCAGTCGATGCCGATCCCACGCCAGCGGTTCATCGGTCGTCCCACGCGTCCGGGGGGAACGAGAGTGATCACCTCGAAGCCACGCGGGGATGGCTTCGCCGTCGACCGTCAGCCGGTGGTGCCGTCCGCTCCCGAGCCCGATCCCTTCGATCCGGCGCTCTTCAATCGTCAGATGGTGGGACGCCCGTCCGAGCCCAAGGCGAAGGAGGGGACCGCCAACTCGACCGAGCCCGCGCCGAGCAAAGCCGTCACCTCGCAGAACGCGAACTAAGCCGCTCGCGAAGAGGGAGCACTGGGATGCTTGGTTGGGCCCAGATTGTTTGTCCATCTGGGGAAGCGTAGCGGCCAAGAGAAGTGTTCGTTGTCGTGCATGAATGACCGTGTCATCCGGAGCCTCTTGTGGCTTCGCCACCTCGGCTGGCAAGCAACCGAGGCCGCCCGGTCACTGGGAAGGAAGAGATCCTCTCTATTTCCCAAGCCAGGTCCGCTGACGCCCTTGGATCGACAAGGGGCGAACGGTCAGTCCAACTGCACCGGTTCGCCGCCGTTGCGGCTGCTGAGACCGAGAAACGTCTCGAAGTCGACATTCTCACTCAAAAACACGAGCGATCCATCGGCGTTGAGGAAGTGGACACCTCCAGGGTGATTGCTTCCGAAGGCCCCTTCATTGAAGGCGCCGATGTTCGAGAACCCGCTCGGTTGGTAGCGGGCGTTCTTCGCCGCCGCCATCGCGAGCCCATTCGAATAGGGGTCGCAGCCCCGGACCCACGACCGGTAGCGGTCGTAACCGGTCCACGATGTCTCCCCGATCAAGAACGTCTTCGATAGCCCGTCGGTGACCTGAGCGAACCGCACCGAGCTGTCGTTATAGAGCATCCCTTGCTGAGCAATGCTGGCGTACGCCGAGCCGCGCGAGTCGCTGGTGTACGCGCTGCCGGTGACGGGATTGGTGCCAATCGGCCCCATGACGCCGTAGTAGTGGGTCGTGTAGGGGAACGTTCCCGTGTTCGGGGGAATCCGCTCCGGGTTGTAGTTCGCCAGATCGCTCGACGCGGTGGGGCAGAGAAAAGTCGGAATGCGGTTGAGCGCGTGTTCGTTCTTGCCTGGACCGGTACCACCACTCCCTTCGTACGGACCGGCGACGAGACTGAATTGATCGTAGAGCGATTGGCGTTCGGTCATCGGGAGAATCATGACGAGCCAAGAGAGTTCGTTGTCGCACATGCCTCCCGGCGGCAGAACGCCATGGGCTTCCGCGTAGGTGTGCAACGCGACCCCAAGCTGCTTGAGGTTGTTTCCGCACTGCATGCGCCGACCCGCTTCGCGGGCCTGTTGGACGGCGGGCAACAGCAGAGACACCAGAACCCCGATGATCGCGATGACCACCAGGAGTTCCACAAGAGTGAACGCGGCGCGGAACGATCGATTTCGGTACATGCGCATTGGGCCCCGTATGCGTATCCAGGAAGAAGTGGAAGAGAAGCCTATTTTGCATGTTTCCCGCCGCCGAGCAACGATTTCCGGGGCGAATTGATGCGAGGGAAGGGGAGCGAGGCGAGAAGAAAATCGCTTTCGCGGACCCGAAAGGCTCACTCGAGCAACGACGCGGGAGAGGTGGAAAGGTGGCGCTATTCGGAGCGGGGGACAGTGCCCCCGCTCGTCGTTTGATCAGCAGTGACGGCAGACTCCGCTCAGTTCTTGTCCTTCGCCAGATCCTTGACCATCACGTTCTTGTACTGAACGACGCTGCCGGGATGGTGCTGCTGTAGGGCGAAGTGTCCCTTCGAGTGTCGCTTCTCGGGGTCGACATGGTCGACGACCGTCTTGCCATTGACCTTGATGATGATGCGATTGCCCTTGGCGATCACTTCCTGAACCCACCACGTGTCGTCCGGAATCTGCTGTTCGGTGACGTTCTTGATGTTGTAGAGGCTGCCGGTTTTCTTGGGATCTTTGTGGGTGTTGTTGACCTGGGCCTCGTAGCCGGTCGGCCAGCCGCCTTCCTTCTTGGTGCGAAAGTACATGCCGCTATTGCCGCCATGGTTGATCTTCACATCGGCGCGATAGTGGAAATCGGTGTACTCCTTCGGGCTGAAGAGATGGCTGCGTGGGCCGTCCCCCTTGATCGCGCCCTCAGGGGTGACGGACCAGACGTTGGGATTCTCGACCGAGTCCCAACCGGAGAGGGACTTGCCATCGAAGAGTTCGACGAATCCATCCTTCTTTAGCTTGGCTTTCGTCGCCTCGCTTGTCTCACCACCCCGCGTGAGGGGAGCGGAAACCAGCACCACGGCGGTCGTGAGGATCGGGAAGAGCATTCGGATCATTCCGTTCGGGCCCCTTGGGTTGCGCTTGAAGAAACACTCAATACATCGGTTCGTTCGAAGGCCCGCCGGGGTAGGGCGGGCCGGTTGTTGATCGTGGGCTGGAGGAGCTGATTGATCGCCCGTTGGGCTGGAGGCGACTAGGTACTGGAGGCGACGGCCGCCTTGGCGGGAAGCTCGTCGAACGACTCGAAGCGGATCGGCTTGATGTCGAACTTCGGGTTCTGGCCGAGGAAACGAGCGGGGTTGTTGTGGAAGACCTCGAGGCATTCCTGCTCGCTGTGTCCGCGGCGCTTGTACTCCAGGATGCAGGCCTGAAGCGTGAAGGGATCGCTCGGGCCCCAGTCGGCCGAAGAGTTGACCAGGAGTCGCTCGTGGCCGTAAATCTCGAGGATGTCGGCGGTTCGCTCGGGCGTCATCTTGGTCAGCGGGTAGATCGTCATCCCTGCCCAGTAGCCTTCGTCGAGGACCGCCTTGACGGTGTGTTCCTCGACGTGGTCGATCCAGATGCGGTCGCGATCGACGTCCATTTCGCGGAGAACGTCGAGGACTTTGAGGGTTCCCTTGAGTTTGTCGTCGAGGTGGGGCGTATGGATGAGGACGAGTTGACCGTGCTTCATCGCCAAGTCGACGTGCTCTTGAAGGATCGCGATCTCGTTGGACGTGCTCTTGTGCAGCCCGGTTTCGCCGACGCCGAGGACGCCGGGATTGTCGAAGAACTCGGCCATCTGGGAGAGAACCTCGCGAGCGAGGGTAAGGTTCTCCGCCTCTTTCGGATTAACCGCCACCCAAGAGAAATGTCTTATGCCGTAATCGGCTGCTCGGGTCGGCTCGAACTCACTGATTTGTCGAAAGTAATCAAGGAAGGTCTCGGGATACTTTCGGTCGAAGCCCGCCCAGAAGGCGGGCTCGGCGACCGCGACGACGCCGGACATCGCCATGCGTTCGTAATCTTGGGCCGTTCGAGCAATCGCGTGATAGTGCGGTTGAATGATGTACATGCGGCACCTTGTGTCTTGTGGTCTTGATGACGGGCTACGTGATCGAAACGATTCGCGTGGCGCTGACTAGTCCACGGGACCGGAGAAGATGCGAGCCAACTTTTCGGCGCGCGAGGCGTTTTCCTTGTCGCTGGCGAGGACTTCCAGGGATGCCCGGACGCGCTCGTGGCGAAAATCGTCGTCGGCTCGCTCGTCAGGGAAGGCCGCACCGGCTCGGTCGTAGCGATCGAAGATCGCGGCGATTTCCAAGAGCTTGCAGCGGACCTCGAGGTGATATTCGTCGAGCACTTGGGCAGGAGTGAGCATCGTGTTGTCCTTCGCGAACCATGTTGGGGCGGGGCAAGGCGACGGCTCGGGAGTCGGTCCCGGCATCGTGGGGTCGTTTTTCCCTGACTTGTCCCGATGAAGTAGTCGGTTGGTTTTCTCTAGCGTAAGGGGCTCCGGCGCCCCGGTCAATATTCTCGCTCGGGCAAAGCCGACGTGATTTTGGAGCATCGTTGAGGTTTTTCGAGTGATTTTTCCAACGCTGCGTGGTCTGCTACGTATTAGGGCGTAGCGCAGACTGAGGGGTCACCGCGTGGCGTTCGGTGAATCATTCCGAAAGTAATGGTTCCAGCAAATGGCTAACCCCGGATGTCTGGGGGGAGTTCATTTGACGCGCAGACTTCGCGGCTTTAGTGTCGAATGATCCGCGTTTGATAACACCACAGGACGTTACACCCTATGAGCAACCATCTTTTCAAGGGACAGTGTCCCGAGCGTCGACCGTCTTTTCTGACCAAATCGCGCCGAGCGCACTTCCTAGGTGGCTTGCGGACCGGTCTTGAGCTACTTGAGGATCGTTGCGTTCCCGCGATCGACATCGTCTTCGACTATGAGTTCGACAACGGCTTCTTCACCAATGAGGTGCGTCAGACGATGGACGCCGCCGCGGCGGTGTTCGAAGAGCGTTTCCAGGATCAACTCGCCGCGATTCTCCCCACCGACACCAACGAGTGGACCGCCGTCTTCCAGGATCCCAGTTCCGCCAACCTCACCCAAGGCGTCGAACGCGAGAACCTGACGATCACCGCGGATACCATTCGGATCTTCGTCGGAGCCGCGGATCACCAGGACGGCGTCCTCGGTATCGGCGGACCGGGCCGCTTCACGATTGATGGAGGCACCGCCGAGTTCGCCGACACCGTCCGTGCCCGTGGGCAAGCCGGCGCGCTGCTGCCCGTCAACCAACAGACCGACTTCGGCAATTGGGGCGGCCAGCTCACCTTCAACACCGACGTCTCGTGGCACTTCGGCACCACGACCGACGGATTGGACTCCGGGGAGTTCGACTTCTTCACCGTCGCGGTGCATGAGATCGGCCATACCCTCGGGTTCGGGCTCGCCAACTCATTCGACAACTTGATCAACAACCAGCAGTTCTTCGGCGCTTCCTCGACCGCCGTCTTCGGCGGGCCGGTGCCCACCGATGCCGGGGGAGGCCACTGGGCCCTGGGCACGACGAGCGTCACGGCCAGCGGAACCGCTCAAGAGGCGGTGATGACGCCGGCGATCAGCGACGGCGAACGTCGCGAGTTCACCCAGCTCGACTTTGCCGGCATGATCGACCTCGGTTGGGAAATCACCGATGTTCCGGTCTCGCCGCCCTCGCCCCCGTCGCCGCCGGCTCCGACGGGCAACCCGCCGATTCTCTCGAATGTCGCCGAGGATGTGCTCGAGTACAACTTCGATGGCCCGGTGGTCGTCGATAGCTCGATTCTCGTCGCCGACCTCGATGGCGACGCGATCACCTCGGCCCAAGTCACCTTCAAGCAGTTCGATCTGCTCGATGGCGGCTACCAGCAGGGGGTCGACTTCCTGGAGTTCACCGCGCCCGAAGGTTCCGGCATCACCGGCTTCTTCGACACCGCCTCCGGCGTGCTCAGTTTGAGCGGAACAGCGACCGTCGGACAGTACCGCGAAGCCCTCCGGTCGGTGACCTACAGCAACTTCACCGGTGTCTCCGCGTGGCGCATCCTCGAGTTTGTCGTCAGCGACGCCACCGCGGTCAGCAATACCATCTCCCAACTCATCCAGGTCGGCACCGGCGGACCTTCGTTCGACCTTCCGGGAGTCGATCTGCCCGCGACGATCAACGGTCACGTGGCGGTCAGACGGGGAGCGACCTTCTTCGTCGACGTTTCCGGTGATGGGCTGTTCACGCAGTCGGACATGGCTCGTGAGTTCGGACTCGCGACCGACGTCGCCATCATGGGCGACTGGAACGGCGACGGTCGTGAAGAGGTCGCGGTCGGCCGGGACGGAACGTACTACATCGACTTCGACGGCGACTACAACTGGAACCCGGACGTCGACATCGTTTTCAGTCTGGGAAGTCCGCTCGCGACGCCGGTCGTGGGTGACTTCGACGGCAACGGTTTGGACGAGATCGCCATCTATCGCCCCGATGGCGTCTGGCAGATTCCCAACAGCATCCTCTCGGACGCGGTCAGCGTTCGCGTGGGACGTTTCGGGGGTGCCCCGGGAACGACGCCGGTGCCCGGCGACTTCGACGGTGATGGCAAGGACGACCTGGCCGTGTTCAATGGCGGCATGTGGATGATCGACACCAACCTCAACTTCAATCTCGACGAGGGAGTCGATCTGCTCTTCGCGTTCGGGCTTGGCAACGACACGCCGTTGACCGCCGACTGGGATGGCGACGGGACGACGGAAGTCGGCGTTCATCGCGGGTCGCATTTCTACGCCGACTTCAACAATGACTTCGTCTTTAGCATCAACAACGACGTCTTCCTCGAGTTCGGCATCGGTGGGGATCAACCCTTCGCCGGCACGTTCTTCGTCACACGCACGACGACCGATTTCTTCCCGCAGACGAGTGTTCAATCCGTCGACACCGCGTCCGACGACGTTGATAGCGAAGAGGACGAATCCGAGGAGGATGAACTCTTTGTCACCTCCGATCGGAGCCGCTAACGGCAGGCACGAGCCCGTTCGCCGAGCGGACGGCTCAACGACAACATGACAACCCAACGCCCATTCGCCTCCCTGGTGGATGGGCGTTGTTCGTTGGCACGGTGCGACGTGACCCACCACGAAAGCGTGGTGCCGTAGTGGTTCACCCATCAGTGTGTGTCATGCTCCTATCAGCTCTCCTGGGGGAGAGGTCGGCGAGCGGAGCGAAGCCGCGTGAGGGGACGAACGACTCGGGAGAATAACGCAATTCTTCGAGATAAAGCCCCCTCACCCCTAGCAGTCCGTTGATCTAAGCGGGCCAAGGCGAGAACGAGCCATGTTGGCCAAGATCAAGGAGGAAATGCGCGGGCGAATCCGTAGATTCGTCGAGGTTTTCCAACGCCGAGATTGGTCAAGAGAGCCGTTCGTAGCCGGCAGCGAATAGATCAACGGGCTGCTAGCCCCTCTCCCACGGGGAGAGGGGAACCCCGTAGCCTGACATTTAGGCGTAGACCGACCAGTGGGTCAGGCTGTTGCCCGACGCGAGACGTTGGTGTCCTGATTGGTTGGTGCGTTGACGAAGAGACTCTTGGGGGCCATGCCCACGGCAAGTCGTGGGCATCAGGAAAACGCCTGTGATTGGGCAATCTTCCGCACGATCTGAGGGGCAAGACTCCAACTGACGAACTTGCCAATCAGGACACTGGCGGGAGGAACACTTCCCTTGGGATAGGTCGACGAACTCGCCGAACGAAACCCGACCTCAAGAAACGCCAAACGCCCGTCCAGCAATCGGTGGACGGGCGTTCTTCTTCGATAATGTCAAACCCGGCTTAGTAGATGTTGTTCGTCAGCGGGTTGGGCTGACTCATCTGGCCGAAGTACTTGTTCAGCCGCAGGCCGAACTCGTAGTCGAACTCCCGATCGGCGAGCGAGTCGCTCTTGACCGGGAAGGTGAACCCGAAGGACAGGTTCGAGTTGACCGGCAGCTCGGCGCTCATACCCGCCGTCAGCGTCAGGATGTCGAAGCGGCCCGGGGAGCTGTTGACGACGAAGGGACCATTGCTGATCCGGTCGGCGTCGCCCATCGTCGCGGTGTAGTGCATTTCGAACAGCGGCGCGATGCCACGAATCCAGCCGGTCCGGCTGCGACAGAGCCACATCCCCATCTGGGCGTCGAGGAAGAGCAGGTTCTGGTCGTAAAGCTCGCCGATGTTGGTCAGCCCCGTCCCGTTGGTGTTGGCGTAGACGGTGTTGCTGTTCGCGTTGAAGTCGAACCCGGCGAACGCTTGGAAGAAGAACCCGTCCTCGGTCGACTCGAGCATGGCGAGGAACGGCTGCAAGTGGAACGCGTTGTTGTCGACGCGAACTAGGTTCGTGCCGTCGGCCATGTTGAGACGAACTCCGTCGGCCGTCGGATTGCCGATGCCGAGTCCGCCGGTGAAGGCCAGCGTCGGGGTCTCGTAGATAAGGGCCTTGAGAATTACCCCGATGTTGCCGAAGGCACCCTCACCGTCGTTGGTGATCCCGTCGAGGATCATGTCACGACTGAGCGTCGAGGAAATCGGGAACCGCATTTCCAGCGAGGTGAGTCCCTCGAAGAAGGTCTTCTCGAAGCCGGGGGTGAACTGCTGCACCGACGTCCCGTCGAGCGTGTACCGCATGTTGTCGATGTTGTTGTAGCTGAAGTAGACGCGGTTCTGCGGAACCGGGCTGTTGTTCTCGGAGACCTTCATCGCCGAGGCCGCCGCTCCGGGAAGGTTGATCAGCACCCGGCTGGTGAGGACCAAGCCATACGACGTCCGGTAGAGAAAGAAGGGAGGACCGAAGGGATCCTCTTGGACCGCCAACCCCGTGCCGGTGGGCGTCAAGGTCGACTCGACGGCCTGGGCATTGGGGGCGACGGCTCGTTCGGCCGTGATCAACAGTCCGTTGATCGCCTCGTTGTTCGCGGCGAGGCGCGCGTTGAGCTCCGCCAGCGTCGTCGCATTGGCGGTCACGACGAACGCGGGATCGAAATCGGTCGATCCGGGAGGGCCCGACTGGACGATCGGCTGTGTCCACTGGCCCTGCACCTGTCCGACTCCGGGAACCGAGATCGTGTAGGTCTGCCCGAGGACCGCGTCCTCCGCGAGGACCGGTGGCGGATTGATCGAGGAGTTGAACATCTGGCTCGTGGTCAGCGTCGCGGGATCACCGTTGGTCGCTCCGGGGAGGCTCACCTGGCGGATCGGCTGGAACGTGTCGCCGATCATGTTGGGAGCCGTGCGGTAGCGAGCCGGCACGCAGCCGCCGTTGATGGCGTTGGCGATCTTGCTGGCGAGACGTTTGGCCCCTCCCGCGGTTTCGCAATCACTGTCCATGGGGAGGATGATGATCTCTTGATCGTCGCTCGTCGCGATGTCGACAGGCGTCTCCTGGGAGTCGGTCGATTCGACAAGTTGCTCGTCGGCGATCGGCTGGTTCGCGGCGTTGGCGGGGCCCGCTTGCCTCTTGGGAAGCTCGGCGATCATCGCCGGGGGCAGGAACGGTGCCGGAGCGCCAGGATAGGCTCCCGGAACTCCCGGTTGTCCAGGAGCGATCGGGGAGGGCATTGGCGGCGTGGCCATCCGTCCCTGACTGGCGAGGTGAATAGGCATCGGCTCGCCAGGGTAGCGCCGACGGGACGTCGGAGCAACGGTTCCCCAGAACTGGGGCATGCCGTCCTGACGTCCCCCTTGTCGCTGGGCGCTGGGACCGGCTTGACCCGGTAGACGCTGCCAGCCCTTGGGAGCGGGAAGTCGGTGGCTTGAGCCGTAGAGAGCCCACGGGGCCTGTTTGGTTTGCCGCGGCGGCGCGTAGGCGCCTCTGGCTTGACCGGTGACACCCATGGGTTCCGCACAGCGAGGGGCGGGGGATTGGGCGTGGACTTCGGTCGCCGCGACCAAACAGGTCGTCAACAATCCAACGACGAAACGAGCAATAGGTTTTCGGTTCCGAGATGCGACCACCTTAGCCAGCCCTCCTAGCTGCGCTAACACTGTAGACCTGACGGCATCGGAGATAGGTTCCCCGGATCCCGTCAGTGGGGTCTATCGGCGTTCCTCGCCTAGATTCGACAGCTTTCCCTGTCCTCTTCCGCCGGTCTTCGTGGTTGATTGGGAAGATTGGGACGGCGCAATCGGAACTGTTTTACGGATCGGTGCGGTCGACGAAGGGCTTCCTGTCGTGGAGCGTCTTCTGACTGGAGAAGTGGGAGACCTGGGGACGAAGTGAGGAGTTCTCCGCCTAACTAATGACCAGGCTTTCACTTCCCTCGCTTGACAAAACGTCGTTGTTGATTATTTCCGCAGCGACTGGATATCGCGATGATCGCCAATCCCCAACTCACGTCACAGGGTGGCACCACCATGAGCTGCCAGCTTCCATCACCCGCCATTGAGACCGCGGAGACCTCCTCGGCCGATGAGCAACCTGCTCGCAAGAGGCTCTTCGATCGAATCCTGCTCGGAGTGGTGGCTGTCACAGCCGCGTGCCTGGCGGTTTGGCTACTCGCTCAGTTCGCCGAGTCGCCCCGGCAGCGTTGGCACGGGGTCGATTGTGACCGAAACTTTCACTATTTAACCGCACTTCGGCTCGGAATTGACCTTCGTTCGGGCGATTTGGTCGCGTTCGGGCGTCATTTGAGCAAAATCCGGACGTGGCCGCCGCTGCATCCGCTGGTGATCGGAACTGCGGTCGCGATCTCGGGACCGGACTTTCGCTGGGCGGTGATTCCCAATTTGATCGCCTGGGCGGGAACGGTGGTGCTCACGTTCCTCGTTGCGCGGCGCTGCGTGACGAAGTTCCCCAATCTCGCGGGGCTAGCCGCCGTCACATTCGTGCTGAGTAGCCCGGCCCATCGCGTCTTCGCGACGGACTTCATGTTCGAGGCGATGGGAGCCTTCTTCTCGATGCTCGCCCTTTACTGCTACTTGCGAGCCAAGCAGCAGTGGACGTCGGCCAACGTCCGTTGGTTGGGGCTCTCGCTGACGCTGCTGTTCTTCCTCAAGTACAACTACTGGTTCCTGATCTCGATCGCGCTGATCGGAGCCGAACTCTGGTCGTCACGCATCGCGATTGCGGCCTATCTTCGCACGGTGACAGGAGATGGGACGCTGTCTGGTTGGTGGAAGCGTCAAACGCGTCGGCCAGCCAACTACATCTTTCTCGGGCTCTTCGCCGTCAGCGTCGCGGTGTTGTTGCACGGCAACGTCCGGTTCACGATTCTCGGCCAGGACATGGACATCAGCGGCAAGGCCTATCGGCTTTGGTTCGCGACCTACGTCGCGTTTCTCGCTCGCACCTACTTCGCGTGGCGCGAGGAGGGCGAATGGATCTGGGACCGCATCGGCAGTGAAGGGCGGCGATTCGTCTGGTGGCACCTCGTGCCGATCGGGATTTGGTTCCTCGTTCCCAAGCGACTGGGATACTTCATTTGGTACATCAGTCCGGTCAACGGCGTCAACAGCGAAGGGGGGATCCTGGCGGGCGCGAAGTTCTACGCTCACCACCTCAGCACCGACTACCACGTCAGCGCGGGGTTGGCCCTGGCGGCGCTCGTGTTGGCGGTGATCGGAATGCTCTTCTCGGGGCGACTGCGCTCGGGGGGCATCGCGGTCGTGCTCTTTCTTTGCCTGTCGGCGTTAGCGACGTTTGAGCACGGCAACCGAAAGAGCCGGATGGCCCATTCCTGGGTCGCCGCCGGTTGGGTGCTCGCGGGAGTCGGTGTTGCCGGCGTCGTGGCGTTCGTGCCTCGCAAGCGGCTTCGAGCGGCTCCGGTCCTCGTCGGAGGGACGGCGGTCGCGGGGTTGGCGATCCTCCAGGCTCCAGCGTGGCTGGATCACGGGCACTCGCCGGAGAGTGGGCACTTTGCCGCCGGGACGTGTCTAGAAGTGGCGGACGTGTACCTTCCTTGGGTCAAGAATGACGAAAACGTGGCCATTTTGGGCACACTTCCGTTCCAAAGCTTCTCGGAATGGACGTTTTTGGAGCGCTTTCCGGACAAAAACGCGCCGGAATGCCGCGTTAGGAAGTTCTCCGCATCGTACGCCTCGAACCTCGAACGCTTCCAACAGTGGCTTGAGAAAACCGATGCCGACTCGGTCGTGCTCGTCGATATCGAGGACGATTCGGAGTTCTACTTCGGAGGCTTCGACCACTACCGGCAACTCTTGGACCTGCTCGAGCGGCAGAATGTCTTTCGCCCCGTCCAGCAGAAGATTCTTTCGGAGAAGGGCTGCGTGGTGACGCGTTGGGTCAGGAACGAAGCTCCGGAGATCAACGCTCAACTGGCCACGGGTGAGACATCAACCAGGCGCTGACCTGCCGCGGAGAGCTTGCCGAGAAGATGTCGCCCCTTGGCATGCCCACGACGAACGTGAGTCCGCTGGCACCCGAGATCGTTTGCCAATCAGTGGTCAATGGAGCTTCGGCGATTCGAGCGGCATTTGCGTGAGCGGCGGGACCGGGACGATGTTCGTCGAGCCGCTGGGTATCATGTCGACGTTCGGCGCCAGGGCGGCGGCGGCCGGGTTCTTCAGCACCGTGTATTGCTGAACCGCTCGCGTCAAAGCCAGGATCGTCGCCTCGTGATCGGGATCGCGGAAGAAGTGATCGAGGCCGATACCGACGAGAATCGCGGCGCCTGGGACGAACTCGCTGTTGCACATGATGATTCCGTCGTTGGGGCCGAATTTCCGCATGTACTTGTAGCCACCTTGGGCCTGCTTGCTCACCTGGCCGGAAAGCGGAATGCTGATCCAGTTGACAAGCACGATGTGCTCGGGAATCCGGACGTGGCTAAAGCGTTTGATGCTGCGTTTGGTCGTTAGGCTCCGCATGCCCGCCATGCCGCCCCATCCCTTGTAGCGAAAGTATCCCGCTACCAGAAACCGGGTCGGAATCCGCATCGCGCGGTCCGCCAGTGGGCTGCCTCGCATGGCGCCGTTGATGCTAATCCAGCAGAGAATGTTCGATGTTTCCTCGGGGCAGAGGAGCGTTCCCAACGCCATCGCGGTCTCGGGACCGCCCATGCTCGTGCTGATCAGGATGATGTTGACGCCCCGGCGGTGGTAGCAACGTAGAGCTTGGGCGAGCATGTGGGCGTTCTTCTCCACCGACGTGTTGTCGCCGATGTGGACCAGTTCGGTCGACCAACCTTGTTCCTCAAGGAACGCTCGTTCCTCGGAGAAGTCGGCGTCATTCTTAGGCATGCTCTCGTAGAACCAGCCGGGGACGAAGACGAAGAGGACCTTGGAGCGGTCGATCGCCGGCGGTTCGAGATCGCGAAGTCCTTCCACCTTGATCTCGTCGCGTTCCTGCAGGTAGAGCCGCTGAAGCTCCGCGCTGTGCGGATCGTGGGCCAGATCGTTGGCGAAGACCAGGGCGGCGAAGTCGGTCGAGTAGCAGTTCGTCAACCACTGGAGGGTCTGGGAACAGCGGATACTCGTTCGCGAGCGCTCGACGGCGCTGTCGATGCGGGCGTCCATGCATGGGTCGACCCGGTGACCGTTGAGGGTGTTCTCAAGATAATACTTGGCCCAATAGGAGTCGACGGTGGTGTCGATGAAGCGTCCCGCGACATGACCCTGAGCGGGGATCGTATTCCAGTTGGGGGAGGTGCATCCGCCGCTGGGCAGCAGGACCGCCAAGCCGAGCAACCACAGCGATATCCGTCCTCGGCCAAACGCGCCGTTCGCCCGCCGTCGCGGGGCCGCATCCATGAGCATGTTGACATCCTTGTGTTGGGAGAGCACCAACCGATCTATCGGCAAGGCTCGATCGGCGGCTGCTGCTCGATTGCCGCGACTGCCCGTCGTCCGCGATACCGCCGTTGGGAACCGGGTGGTTATCCCCGTTCCAAGGAGTCTGCCCGCGATGGGGGTTGCGCCGGCATCTCGGCGTCGAACCATCGTTTTGGGATGATTCGGACTCAAGTTCACGCTCCCCAGGTGCCACGCGGACGGCGACGCTCACCGAGGATCGGCGAGTTGACTGGACAGCGACAAGGAGAAGAGCGACGCTAGGGCACTGATTGGCAAGTTCGTTGCATGAAACTTCGATCCCCAATCGTGCGGGAGTCTGCACCATCAGAGACGTTTCCCGCATGCCTCCTGCGAGCGTGGGCAAGGCACCCAAGCATCTCTTGGGCAATGAATTAGCCAATCCGGAACCCAGTAGGCCATACCAAACGAGGAGACCGCGCAGCTCTCCATGCCGTGCGTTGACCAGGGAACGGGATTCACGTTGAAGTTGCTACGTTGGTGTTGTGCCTTGCTGACGCTCCTTGCGGGCGGGTTCGTCGTCGCGATCGCGATTCGGGGCAGCGCACGGCCGATCGTCCTCAATCAATCACTCGCCAGTGGGGCCATGCTGCTGGTCGCCCTGGCGGTGACCGGGCTGTTTCTGCTCGGGGCCTTTCTCCCCGATCCCTCGTGGCGATCGCTGATGGGAGTGGCCGCTCAATGGCGTTCGTTCCAACTCGAGCGCGACCGGACGCGTTGGTTCGTTCCCGTTCTCGTGGTGCTTCTGCTCTGCCAGGGAGCGATCCTTTGGCGGCTCGTCGGAGCCAACGTTCAAGCGGTTGACGACCAAGCCGACTATCTTCGGGTCGCGCGCGAGATTCGCGAGCTCGGTGGGAGCGGTTACGTTGTCGATCTCTTCTCGGGGCGATTCCTCGAGGACAACCGCCATCCGATCTATTGTGTGTTGCTCGCGTGCCATCCGTCCTTCACGCTCGGAAAATACCTCTCCGCTTTCTTCGGGATGTTGGTAACGCTTGTCGCGGCCCTCTTCGCGGAGAGCCGTTTCGGGGCCACGGCGGGAGTCCTGACCGCGGCGCTCTTAGCGGTCAACGGAGCCTTGGCGGCATCGTCTTCGCTCGTGGCGTGCGAGTCGCTGCTTACCCTCCTGGTGACGTTCGCTTGGATGCAGCTCTGTTGGGGAGGGATGCGCACCCCGCACGGCGCAATGGGGATCGGAGCGACCTTCGGCTTGGGATACCTGACCAAGGCGTCGGCATTCTTTCCGCTGGTCATCACGTTCCTGCACGCGTTGGTTGTCGGCGATCGTGGGCTCGCTCGACGCTTGGTGCCGGCCTCGTTGTTGGTCGTCGGATTCGTCGTCATCTCGCTGCCACTGCTGGTGCGCAACATTCGCGCGTACGGCTCGCCGCTGCACTCATTCAACACGAAGCTGCTCTTTGCCGACTCGTTTGATGAGGGAAGGGCCGAGCCCGATCTGGGCACGATCAACAACGCGCGTCACTATTGGTCGCGCCACGGCGCGGGGGGAACGCTCCGGCGGTTGGGCGAGGGATTGGTGGTCGAGGGCTTTGTTCTGGTCAGGTCGCTCGGCCCGGTACCCCTCGAATCCGCCCGAGCGATTCCCGGGAGCTTCCTGTTCGCGATCGCGATCGTGACGATGCTCGTTGACCGCGAGGGGGGCCTGCGGGGCCGGCTTCTCTTTTGGTGGCTGCTCTTCTTCTGGGGATTCTTCGGTTGGTATCTGCCGATCGCGACCTCCGACCGCTTCACCGTTCCCCTCGTGCCCGCGCTTCTCGTCGCGGCATCGTGGGGAGTGGTGCGAGGGGTACGCGTTTTCCTTGAGGAGCGAATGACGCAGCGAATCGCGCTCGTGGGGGCCGTTGCATACGGCTTGCTCTTCGCGATGTGGACGATTGTCGGTTGATGGGGGGAACGAGCTACTCTTGCTCGACGTGCAATTCTCGAAAGAGCTCGGCGTACTCATTGGCGACGATCTTGATGTCGCGGTGAGCCGAGACCCAGTCGCGGGCGGCAGTGCCAAGGCGGCGACGTTCCTCGGGGTTGCCAACGAGTTCCCCGAGGACGCTGGCGAGGTGCTCGGCATCATTGGGCCGGACAAGGCGCCCCGTATCGCCGTCGCGTACGACATCGCGATTGCCGCCAATGTCGGTGACGACGGGGCAGAGACCGCAGGCCATCGCTTCCAGGAGCGCGTTCGAACAACCCTCCGAGAGACTGGGCAGGACAAACAGACTCGCCCGGCGGTAGAGGCTCGGCATGTCGGCGACCTGCCCGAGAAACGCCACCGACTCGAGCTTCTGATCGCGAACGATGTCGCGAAGCGTGCCCTCCAGTGGTCCGGCGCCGGCGAGCAGGAGACGCGCGCCGTGGTGTTGGCCAAGCCGTCGCCATGCCTCCAGCAGGCAAGTTGGATTCTTTTGGTCGGCGAGTCGGCCGACGAAAAGGACGCTCCGGTCGCGTTCGGGATCACTCCGCGTCGGGGGCGCGAACGCCTCGACGTCGACCGAACTGCTGAGGAACGCGATCTTCGAGCGAGGCACCCCGATCCGTCGCAGCTCTTCCGCCGCGTGCTCGGAGATGGCGAGCAAGCGATCGTTTCGCCGAAAGAACCGCTGAAGCATCGATCCAAGCTTCGCACGCTCCAACTGCGCCACGTCGCCGAAGGAACCCGTGTTCATGATCTGCACCGCGCTGGGTTTTCGGAGCAGGGGGCCGACGAGGCCGGTGGCGATCGCTTCCCAGGGAGCTTGTCCCGCGAGGATGACATCGTAGCGGTGTCGAAAGCGGATCAGGCTTCGCGCCAGGCTCGCGACGAACGAGAGGCCAAAGAGCGGGCCCTTGTCGATGACCCCAATCGACCGCTCAATGGCAATCCCGTCAATGATCTCGGAGTCGGGTAGTTTCGGTTGCTGACGCGTGATGACGATCGGTTCGTGACCGGCCTGGGCCCAGCGACGCGCGAGGCGAAGTAGATATTGCTCGGCTCCGCCGACGACCGGATGGAAGTGGCTGATGCAGATGGCGATGCGCGGCTTGGCGGCGCTTGTCACGTCAAGGTTGACGTCGGCTGGTTGTGCTAGGGTCATGGCCGCATCGAATGGTGTCGACTGATGCGAAGGGGGCATGACCTCGATGGTCGTTGGCTCGCCCTTCACCCCCCGCGCCCAAATCTCGGCGTTTCGGGAGCGACTCCTCGGCTCTGGGTTAGACCGTTAGTCAGTCGTCGACGGACCCCGGTTGATCGCTCGTCGCGTTCGAGTCGCAGGGATGAATCCAATGGGCTCGTTCGCTTCGAGAGGACGACACCAATGAGAAGAAGAATGCTCCCGATGTGTCAAAGGTTAGGCCTCGATCGGCGCGTTGGCAAATCGTTCTTACACGCCAACACGAGGCCGATGACATTCCACGTCAAGAGATTGAAGTGACATATATGGCGTGTTAGCTGTAGTCAGTGAATCGTAGAGATTATTCTGTGTGGCCATCAAAGGCTGATATCATGGGTTGTTTGAAGTGTCTATGGGCGGGGATTCGTTGGACGGCGCGTCCGAAGGGGGCTCAGGACGATCGACAAAAAATTGGACGACGGTGTAGAAGACGGGGGTGAGAAAGAGACCGAAGATCGTGACGCCGAGCATTCCCGAGAAGACCGCGATTCCGAGAGCCTTGCGCATTTCCGCCCCGGCGCCTTCGGCGACGATCAAGGGAAGCACGCCGAGGATGAAGGTAAACGCGGTCATCAGGATCGGACGAAGGCGAAGCATCGAGGCTTCGAGCGCCGCCACGTCGCGCGGCTTGCCCTCTTCACGAAGGACCTTGGCGAACTCGACGATGAGGATCGCGTTCTTACTCGCCAGCCCGACCAGAACGATGAATCCGATTTGCGTGAAGATGTTGTTGTCGCCGCCCCACAGTCCGACACCGACGATCGAACTTAGAAGACACATCGGCACGATCAGGATGATCGCCAGCGGCAGCGACCAACTCTCGTACTGCGCGGCCAGCGTCAGAAAGACGAAGACGACCGAGAGGGGGAAGACGAGCAGGGCGACGTTGCCGGCGAGAATCTGCTGGTAGACGATCCCGGTCCACTCGGTCGACATCGACTGCGGCAACTGCTGGGTGGAGAGCTGCTCCATGATCGCGATCGCCTGCCCGGTGCTGGTTCCCGGCGCGGTGTTGAAGTTGATCTCGGCGGCAGGATAGAGGTTGTAGTGGTTGACAATCGACGGGCCGGTCACCTCGTCAACGCTGACGAGCGTTCCGAGCGGGACGGTGTCTCCCTTGGTGTTTCGCACCTTGAGGTTGCCGATGTCTTTCGGTTCGAGCCGGAAACGCGATTCGGCTTGGGCGTTGACCTGCCAGTTGCGACCGAAGCGGGTGAAGTCGTTGACGTAGAGAGAGCCCAAATAGATCTGGAGGGTGTCGAAGACCTCGCTGAGCGGGACGCCCATCGACTTGGCCTTGGTGCGATCGATGTCGAGAAAGAGCTGCGGTTCGTTGGCCCGGAATGTCGTGAAGAGACCGACCAGTCCCGGCTGGGCGTTGCCGGCGTCGACGAGATTCTGGGTCACCGCCTGGAGTTGCTCGGCGCCGAGATCGCCGCGGTCCTCGACCTCGAGTGTCAGCCCGCCGACACTGCCGAGACCGTCGATCGGCGGCGCCCCGAAGACGGCGACCTGGGCCTCTTGGATGCCGGCGTACTTCTTGCGAAGCCGGTCGGCGATGCTGTCGGCCGTCAGCGCCGCGTCGCCCTCGCGGTCCTTGAATTCATCGAGAACGATGATGAGCGACCCGAGATTCGAGGTATTGGTGCTGGAGAGCATCGAGTAGCCGGGAACGCCGATCGTGTTGCCGACCCCATCCTCGTCGAGCGTCATCTTGGTCATCTTGGCGATGACCTCCTCGGACCGTTGCAGCGTGGCGGCATCGGGGAGCTGGGCGATCGCGATCAGGTATCCCTTGTCCTGCTGCGGAATGAAGCCGGTCGGCACCGCCTTGAAGCCGAAGTAGGTCGAGACGAGCAGTCCCGCGTAGACGATCAGCATGATGGTCGAGGCGCGCAGCACCCGCGCGATCATCGCGCCGTAGATGTCCTTCGACTTGTCGAAGACGGTGTTGAAGCCGCGGAAGAACCAACCGAAGAGCGTGTCGATGACGCGGGTCAGCGGATCGGGCTTGCTCCCTTTGGGCCGCAGAAAGACCGGGCAGAGCGCGGGAGTGAGCGTCAGGGCGTTGATCGAGGAGATGACGGTCGAGACGGCGATGGTCAGTGCGAACTGCCGGTAGAACTCGCCGGAGATGCCGGTGATGAAGGCGGTCGGCACGAAGACGGCGCAGAGGACGAGCGTCGTCGCGATGACCGGGCCGATGATCTCCTTCATGGTCTCCCGGGTCGCGTCCCGCGGGGAGAGCCCCTTGGAGTTCATGACCCGCTCGACGTTCTCGACGACGACGATCGCGTCATCGACGACGACCCCGATTGCGAGGACCAGGCCGAAGAGCGAGAGGTTGTTGAGGGAGAAGCCGAGCCCGGCCATGAAGGCGAAGGTACCGATGAGCGAGACGGGCACGGCCAGGAGCGGAATGACGGTCGTTCGCCAATCCTGCAGGAAGATCAGCACGACGAGAAAGACCAGGGCGATCGCCTCGAAGAGGGTCTCGATGACGCTTTCGATCGACTTTTCGACGAACTGGGTCGTGTCGTAGACGATGCGGTATTCGAGTCCTTCGGGAAACTTCGTTTCGAGCTTCTTCATCTCCGCGCGGACGGCCTCGGCGGTCTCCAAGGCGTTCGATCCGGGCAGTTGGAACACGGCGAGGGTCACGGAGGGATCGCCGTTCAAGTCGCTGTTGACTTCGTAGTTCTTGGCGCCGAGTTCGATGCGGGCGACATCGCGCAGCCGGGTGACTTGGCCGTCCGCGCCGGTCTTGATGATGATGTCGCCGAACTCGTCCTCTTCGATGAGGCGTCCCTGGGTGTTGATCGTGTATTGGAAGTCCTGGCGCGAGGGGGTCGGGGGAGCGCCGACGCGTCCGGCGGCGACTTGTTTGTTCTGCTCGCGGACGGCGTTGATGACGTCGCTGGCGGTCATGTCGCGAGAAGCGAGCTTCTCGGGATCGAGCCAGATCCGCATGCTGTAGTCGCGGGCGCCGAGGAAGGAGACGTCGCCGACCCCGTCAAGACGGGCCAGGGCGTCCTTGATGTTGATGACGGCGTAGTTACTGAGAAAGAGTTGATCGTAGCGGGCGTCGGGCGAGATCAGGTTGACGCACAGGGTGATGCTGGGCGACTTCTTCTTCGTCGTGACACCCTGTTGGCGAACCTCCTCGGGGAGCTTCGGGGTCGCGATCGCGACGCGGTTCTGCACCAGGACCTGAGCCATGTCGAGATCGGTGCCGACCGCGAAGGTGACCGTCAGGTTCATCTGACCATCGTTGGACGATTGCGACGACATGTAGAGCATGTCCTCGACGCCGTTGACCTCCTGTTCGATGGGGGTGGCGACGGTCTCGGCGACGACCTTCGCGTTGGCGCCGGGGTAGTTGGTGGAGACCTGGACCGTCGGCGGGGTGATCTCCGGATACTGCGCGACGGGAAGGGTCATCAGCGCGACCGATCCGATGATCACGATGACGATCGAAAGGACCGACGCGAAGATCGGCCGGTCAATGAAGAAGAATGAAAACATCCGACGATCCATCTGGGGATGGGAATGGAAGCCCCATGGGCGGCATCTCTAGCTTTACGAGGCTCGCGGCCACCCTTCAAGCGAGACGGGAGTCAGAAGTCGCGCTCAAACTGGATCGTTGATCCCGGCGTCGCGGGTGAGTGCTACCGTCGAGGCGGGCGGCGAAGGCGACAGGGGACGTCCTCAATGAACGAAAGCCCGCCCCTTGGAAAAGGGACAGGCTCTCATCGGGTCGCGTTGGTCGATAAGGTGAATGGTTAGGTGCCGTCGGCCTTCTCTCCGAGCGACTGCCACACGGGCAACGAGATGCTGTCGCCGATGAAGTCGACCGACCCGTCGACCTTGAGCACGTGAACGCCGCCAGGGTGATAGCTGCGGGCGGCGAAGTTGCCGAGCGAGTCGTAACGCATGCAGTCGTCGACCTTCGCGTTGGGCGTCCGCAGCGTACTGTAGGTCCAGTTCTTGAACTCGCGACCAAACCAGCCGTAGGCCCGATCGTTGAGCGTGGTGGGGCTGCTGCCGACGCAGGTCCGGGTCTCGGCGTCGCTGAACTCGCCGCCGCTGCCCCTGAGGTGGGGGAAGCCGGCGATTGCCTCGGAGACCATCATCGTCTTGCTCAGTCCGTCCGAGACTTCGCGAAAACGGGTGTGGCTGTTGGCGGAGAAGACGCCCCGCTGCTGACCGTTGTTGAACGCGACTTGGCACCAGTAGCCCGCGGGGCAGAGTTTTCCTGTGTTGGAGGGATCGCCGCCCTCCCCATTGACGCCGATCGCGTTGCCGATGCACGCGACGTAGTTGGTGGGGGCGTAGTCGGTCCTGGTCGAGACGACGCGGGTCGGATCGCTCGGGCAGCGAAAGGCGTTGATCTGGGTGGCTTGGGCCGTGCTGTTGTCGCCGCCGTAGCCGGGATGGCGATTGAAGTTGATTTGATCGAAGAGCGACGTTCGGTCGAGCATGGGAAGAATGCGGGTCAGCCATGACGTGCGGTTCGAGCCCCAAGGGGAGGCGTGATCCTGAAAGAGGGAGCCGATTGGGAGCGTTCCTTGTTCGTCGTGGTAATTATGAAGGGCCACACCGATCTGCTTGAGGTTGTTCGAGCATTGCATGCGTCGCGCCGCTTCCCGAGCCTGCTGAACGGCCGGGAGGAGCAGTCCGACGAGGACGCCGATGATCGCGATGACGACCAAAAGTTCGACGAGCGTGAATCCCATTCTCGAGCGCACTGGTGCTGAAATGAACATCGTGGTTTCCCCTGGGTAGACGTTGGCCCCAACGTCTGGTTTTGTTCGGAGTGATCGGTGGCGCCGAATCACTTTCGGTGGTGCTGTCGCGTCATTCGACGCCGCTGCCGCGTCACTTGCCCGCTTCGTCGCCGGTGAGTTCGAAATTGAAGGTGTTTGAACCCGACTGAACGTCGGCGCTGAGTTCGGTCGATTCGTTGAACTGGGGAGGGATGAATTGGATGGTCTCTTCCTCCATCTCGCCCATCTCGTTCTTGAAACGCTTCCCCGATTTCTTGGTCGCGGTGATGATCACCTTGTGTTGGCCGATGACCGGACCGCGGGAGGAGTCGAGACGATACTCGCCATCGCGAATCGTGGCTTGCGCGGGCGGACCCTCGACACCAGGAGCGGGAACGAACTGAACCGCCCCCAAGATGATGGGTTCTCCATTGAACGAAACCGACCCCGAGACGGATCCATGTCCCGCATCACCGCCGCAAGCAAGTGAAGTGAACGCGACACTCGAGACGAGTAGACAGACCCGCAGCACACGAAGGCACTTCATTGACGTCGGCCCCGACGCGAAGAGAGATTGGTTGGTTGGCCCCCAAGCCAGGAAAAGACGCTACCATGGCGAGACCGCGTTCGCAAGTCGAAAGCCGGCGACGGTTTGCTTGCCTCTAGTGCATTGTCAGATCCAAAAGCTCGGGTGGCACTGGCGGCTGGTCGGCCAGGGAGATGTGATCGTGGGTTCGCAACCCGAAATCCAGCGTTTGACGCAGCACCAGGAGGTTTCGACCGACCAATCTCCCGCAGGCCAGGGGAGTCGCCGGAGTCTTGGGGGGAGACGGCCAATCGCGGAGAAAGGTGCTTGAGCGACAGGCCTCGTTCTGTTGAAAATCGGACATGGCGGATAAAGCGCGAACGAAGAAACCACGGGCTCGACGCATCGTCAAGGCGACTGGCCTCGACGTTCAGACGGCGTTCTTTGAGCGGATGGGACAGCGGCAGCAGTTCCAGGAACTCTTCGAGTACCTTCCGGGAACGTATTTCTTCGTCAAGGATCGCGAGAGCCGCATGATCTACGCCAGTCGCTCGATTCTCGATCGCTTTGGCCTATCCGAGCAGTCGGAGATCGTCGGGACCAAGGACAGCGACTACTTTCCAACCGAAATCGCCGACGCGTTCGTTCGGGACGATCAACGCGTCATGAGTACCGGCGAACCCCTCATCAATCACGTCGAGATCTGGTACAACGATCAGCGAGTTTTCGACTGGTTTGTCAAGAACAAGCTTCCCGTCAGAGACACCGCTGGCTGCATCATCGGGGTAATGGGAACAGTGCAGAGCTACGAGGGGCGCCAAAAGTCCCTCTCGATGTTCTCCATGGTCAGCCAAGCCGTCGATCACATCCGAGAGAACCTCGAGTCACCCATCAGCGTGCCGGAACTGGCTCAAGTGGTCGGGGTGTCGCAGCGGCAGCTTCACCGCAAGTTCCGCGAGGCCTTTGGAATGAGCGTCCAGGAGTTTCTGGCGAAGACACGCATCCAGGCGGCCAGCGCGGCCCTCGTGCATACGTCCGACTCGATCGTCACGATCGCCCATCGCTTTGGGTTCTGCGACCAGAGCGCCTTCACCCACCAGTTTCGCAAGTACACTGGCGAAACGCCGCTCCGCTACCGCCGCCGTCACCATCGAGGCTAGCCCCGTTCCATGAAGCCTCGTTCACGTTTGGTGTGAGAGCTTGTTGAGTCACCGAAGAGTCGCGCAAGCCCAACGGCAAGCATAGGCAAGGCGTCCAAGAGAACTGCTAGCGACCAATGATCCAATCAAGACGCTCGATTTCGCGTCCCTGTGATGATCGAGGTTCGGTAAGAACCCGCTTGACTGCTACTGCTGCGCGGGGGCTTTCGTTGTCTTCTCGGTAGCGCCAGCATCGGCGGAAGACGAAGACTTCGGCTCCTTGGCATCAGGGTCGCTGGGCGTCGACGCGGAAGTCGCCTTTGAAGCCGTCGATGCCTCGTCCGACGGCTTGGCGTCGTCGCTCGGTGGTGAGTTCGCGGGCTGGCTCTGGTTCTCCGAGAAGGAGACCACGTCGGGGACCTCTTCGGTGATCTCCTCCTTTTTGGCGTCGACCTTGACACCGGGGCGGACCCGCAACAGGCCGTTGACGATCACCCATTCGCCGGCCTTGAGGCCTTTCTCGATGACCCGCAATGTTCCGACATGTTGTCCGATTTGCACCGGACGGAAGACGACCTCATTCTTGTCGTCGACCACGTAGACGTAACGTTGACCCTGCTGGGACCCGAGAGCTCGTTCGGGAACAAGCAACGACTCGTGGGGGCGACCGACGGGAAGTTGGATCCGGACAAAGAGGCCCGGCTTGAGGAACCCATTCTTGTTGGGGAAAACTCCGCGAACTCGGATCGTCCCGGTGCTCGGATTGACCCGGTTGTCGATGAAATCGATGTAGCCTCGGTGGGGGAAGTTCTCCTCGTCGGCGAGGGCGAGAAAGACGGGATAGTTGTCGTCCTCGCCGCGCCGTTCGCGCGCCCCGTCCTCCTCCATCATGCGTAGGTACGCCAGCAGCGAGCGTTCATCGACATCGAAGTAGGCGTACATCGGATCGACCGAGACGATCGTCGTCAACAGCGTCGATTCCTTGCCGGCGGCGTTGATGAGATTTCCCTGAGTGACGTACTCGCGACTGATGATCCCCGCGACCGGAGCCGTGACCCCGGTGAATTCCAGATCGAGTTTCGCTTGCGAGACCTCCGCCTTGGCGGCGCGGAGGGCTGCGTCGGCTTCGGTCTTCGCCACAAGGGAAACGTCGTAGTCCTCCTTGCTGGCGGCGCGTTTTTCGAGCAGCTTTTCGTAGCGTTTGAATTCGATGTCAGCGAGGGCGAGCTTCGCGGACCAACGCTCGACTTCCGCCTCGGCGGCTTCGAGCGTCGCCTTGTAGGGTCTCGGGTCGATCTGAAAGAGGAGTTGTCCCTTCTTGACTTCATCGCCCGCTTTGAAGGCGACCTTGTCGAGCCATCCGCTCACCCGCGCCCGGATATCGACTTGGTCGACCGCCTCGGTCCGGCCGGTGTAGACGTCGTGGTCGACGACGCGACGTTCGATGGGCTTGCTGATCGTGACGACCGGCGGCGGGGCTTCGACCGTCGTGGGGGTACTGTCGCAACCGACCAGAAAGAGCAGGGGCGAGGTGAGGGCGAGAAGGCATCGTCGCATGGAGCCCGTGACCAACATCATGGTGCAGTTCCCTTGTCGCGTCAGGCCATCGAGAGGAGAACGTTCGCGGCAACGCTCAAGCCCTGTTGTAGCACGACGCGCGCTTGGTGCCAGGAAAAGATTGCCGGGCGCGGAGCTCCGATCACGACTCCGCGTCGGCCTTGGGACGATAGAAGCAGGCCATGGAACGGGCGATGACCGGATAGCGACGCCCGGGGGCGATCAGAGGGCCTTGGTCTTCCGGAAAGAGGTCGCGGGGATAGGTATTGCCGGTATCGAAGAGGAGACGCCAGGGGCGACTCTTGTCCCCGCCCGCGGTCAGGGTAAATAGACACGCCACGATGCTCGAATTGAAGAGCATGAGGATGTCGTCGTCGGGGGGCTCTTGTTCTCCGTGGGAGGGTTGGCCGTCGATGAGGCACATCAGGGTGTGGTGATCGCGGTCCCAGTTTCGATGCTTGGCGTCGGCGTCATACCAGTTGATGTCGGCGACTTCGCGTCCGGGGAACTTCTTGCCGGTGAAGAACTCGCGTCGGCGTAGGACCGGATGGCGACGGCGGAACCAAATCAGGGCTCGCACGAACCGGTGAACATCTTCATGCTTTTCGAGCAACGACCAGTCGAGCCAACTGATTTCGTTGTCTTGGCAGTAGGCGTTGTTGTTGCCTCCCTGGGTGCGGCGGAACTCGTCGCCGCCGAGCATCATCGGCGTTCCCTGGGAGAGCAGGAGCGTCGCGAGGAAGTTCTTGATCTGGCGGATGCGCAACTTTTCGACTCGGCGCGACTTGGTCGATCCTTCGTCGCCGTGATTGTAGCTGGAGTTGTGGTTGTCGCCGTCGCGGCCATCCTCGCCGTTGGCCAGGTTGTGTTTGTGGTTGTAGCTGACCAGGTCGTTCATCGTGAAGCCGTCGTGCGACGTGATGAAGTTGACGCTGTGAAACGGCTTGCGTCCGGAGGCCTGGTAGAGATCGCTCGACCCGGTCAAGCGAGTCGCCAAGCCGCCCGTCTTGCCGGGATCGCCGCGCCAGTATTGGCGAATGTCGTCGCGGTAGCGACCATTCCACTCGGCCCAACGCTTGCCGGGAAAGTGACCGACTTGATAGGCGCCGGCCGCGTCCCAGGCTTCCGCGATGATCTTGGTATCGCGGAGGATCGGGTCGTGTTCGATATCCTCGAGTAGGGGAGGATTCGAGACCAGGGCTCCGGAACGATCGCGGCTGAGCACCGAGGCCAGGTCGAAGCGGAAGCCATCGACATGACAGTGCGTCACCCAGTAGCGGAGCGACTCGACGATCATCCGCCGCACCACCGGGTGGTTGGCATTGAGCGAGTTGCCGCAGCCGGAGTAGTCCTTGTAGTAGCGGCGATCGTCGGCGAGATGGTAATAGATCGCGTTGTCGATGCCCTTGAAGTTGATCGTCGGGCCGAGGTGGTTCCCCTCGGCCGTGTGGTTGTAGACGACATCAAGGATGATCTCGAGACCGGCCCGGTGCATCTCCCTGACCATCGTCTTGAATTCGTCGACCTGGGCGCCGGGAAGACGGCTCTTCGCGTAGCGGCCGTTGGGGGCGAAAAATCCGACGGTGCTGTAGCCCCAGTAGTTGGTCAGCCAGCTTCCGTCGACGGGATTCTTACGCGCGTGCTCGAGGTGATCGAACTCGTGAATCGGCAGGAGCTCGACGGCGGTGATACCGAGATCGAGAAAGTAGGGGATCTTGTCGATCAGGCCGAGGTACGTTCCGGCGGCCTGGGAATTCGAACTGTCGTGCTTGGTCAAACCGCGGACGTGGACTTCGTAGATGATCGAGTCGGCCAGCGGAATGTTGGGCGGTTCGGTTCCCTGCCAGTCGAAGTGGTCGCCGACGACGACGCACTTGGGACGTTCGGCGCTACTGCCACTGATCGCCGATCGTCGGCGGCTCTTGTGAATCGCGTTGCTGGTGAGCGCCTTGGCCCACGGATCGAGCAAGACGCGTTGTTTGTGGAAGCGATGGCCGTGTTCGGGTTCGTTCGGACCGGCGACGCGGTAGGCGTAGAGCTGGCCGACGCCGACGCCTGGGACGAAGATCGACCAAAGGTCGCCGCGCTTGTTTCGTTGGGTATTGAGACGTAGCTCGCGCGTGGGACCGGCGTCCGGTTTGTCGAACAGCAGCAGTGTCACCGCGTCGGCATGGCGACTGAACAGGGTGAACTGCGTGCCGCCGCCATGCGGAATAGCGCCACCGATGACCGATGGGGGAGGGCCGAAGGAGAGGGGCTCCGTCTCGTCACTCGTTTCGGAGATGGCGTTTTCCCCTTCCGAGGACGATCGTCTCTTCATGCCTGACTCGGAATGGTCCACTGCGAACGTGCGGGAACCGTGCCCCGAAGTGGTCTCGAGGACGTTCCCTCCTTGGGCCCCATTTCTATGGACGTCCCGAGGACGAGCAAGCAGGCGCCGTTCCCGTCAAGGACATCGTAATCGGTGAATCGGCTTCCTCTTTTCGCCGGGCCGAAGGGGAGAATGGGGTTCGTCTGGCGCGCCGGGGGTGTAAGAATCGAGAGAGGCGCCTACAAGTCAAGAGGACGACGTCCTCTCCGCTTGCGCGAGGGAGGGCGCCGGCGGTGGACGATTCGGATCGGATCGCGACCTGTCCACCGTGCCGAGTCGACGATCCTACGTTCCTTGGGGACGGCAGCGGAATCGTGAGGTGATCGATCGTGGTGGATGTCGAGTTTCGTTGGGCCAGGGCGACCGATGGGCCCGCTGTGCTTGAGGTGCTGACATCCGCCTTTCACCTGCTGCGCGAGTCGGCGAAGTGGCAACAGGCCAGGGAACTGGTCTCGCGGGAACTCTTTCGCTTTCGGCTGATGATTCGCGATGGCCGCGTGATCGGCTCGGCATGCGTAAGCCGGCACGGACTGCGGATCGGTCGCTCGCGCATCGAACTCGCCTACCTGGGGCAGGTCTCGGTTCTTCCCGAGCACCAACGTCAGGGCTTGGGCAGCAAGCTCATGATCGATTTGGTCGACTCCCTGCGCGAGGAGGGCTACGACCTCGCTCGCCTGAGTGGGCTGGTCCGCTTTTACCGCCGCTTTGGATGGGTTCCCTTTCCCAGACGATTCGTCGAGTTTCCGCTGCGCCACCTTCAGGCCGGGACGGTCGAGATGACCCTCGCCGATGTGCTCCAGCCGAACGACCCGGCATTTCAGCGCGTTCGGCAGTACAACCCCGCCGCGGACGGGGAGGCGTGCAAGGCGCTGATGCGGTCGTTCAACGAAGGGCGAACCGGGTCGCTGGCCGAGTGGTCGCAAGCGCCGATGAGCCCGTTCACTCCCGAATTGGGCGAACCCTGGCCGTTGGTCTATGAGGACGATGAGGCGATTCGGGGCTACCTCGCGAGCCACATGTTTGGGGCGGACATCAATGACTTCGTGGCGTCGGTCAACTTGCAGGAGGTCGCGCTGGACCTCGAGACGCCCGAGGCGGTCGGCACGCTCTTTCGGTACGTACTCTGGCACGCCCACCTTCGCGGGGCGCGGCGGGTCACGGCCAGACTGCCATGGGACGAACGTCTCTTTCGGATTCTCGCCGACAACGGCCTGCTGTTCGAGAAGGTCGAACTCTTCAACGCCGCGACCGGCAACATGCTTCATCTCTTCGACCCGCGCCGTTTGCTCGAGAAGATCTCGGCAGAGTTGGCCGATCGTTGGAACGCGAGCCATGGAGGGCAAACGTCGGCGTTCACCCTTCGCATCGACGGGACGAATCTGGGGATCGAATTGGGAGAGACCGTTCGCGTGACGCCCGACGACGTCGAGGGGCCGACGCTCTCTCTCGGCCATCAGCAATTCTTGACGCTGGTGCTCGGTTTGGCCCCGGCCGCCTCGGTGCTCACCGGGCTGGAGATCGCACCGGACCTACGCCGAGTGATGGAGGTGCTCTTTCCGGTGCAGCCGACCGCGACCGGGACGTGGGGCTGAGGACTCCGGCGTTGGCGAACCGTTCGACTAGCTCGTCAGGGTGACGCCGACGAACTCGGCAGCGTTGGTGGATTCAACAAGAGGCTGAGCACCACGTTGACCGTCTTGCCGGGAGGGAGATCGACCAGCGCTTCGGCCTTGCGGCCGCTCGCGGGTTTCGACGTCGTGAGCTTGTACTTGCCCGGCTTGAGTTTCTCGAAGGAGAAGGTCCCGTCCGGCTTCGTCTTGGTGGTCGCGGTCGGTTTGGGAGGCTCCTTGGAGGCGTCCTTACCCTTCGCGGTGCTTGAGGCCGACTTGGCCGCGGCGGCGGCGGCCGCCGCTCCCGTCTTCGGGTTGAGATCGAACAGATCGACGGTGAGTCCCGGTTGTCCCAAGGCGCCTTCGACGACTTTGCCCGTAATGTTGCTGGGGTCGACTTGCCCCTTCGGGATGACCTTGAGTGTGGTCGAGGCGAACGTGCTCAACCCCACCGCGTTGACCAACTCGACGCTCACATCGATTGCCCCCTTGGCTTGATCGCTGATCTGTAGATCCGCCGCCCAGAGGGTGTATGAGGCGTTGAGGGGCGCTCCGGGGATGGTCGCGACCTTGGGCGGCAAGGCTCCCTTGACCGGCTTGCCGAAGAAGAAGTTCGCTTTGATGATGCCCGAGACATTGTCGGTGCCGATCGCGTTGAACCGCAGGACCTGACCAGGGTTGGCGATCAACGGCGGGTTGAGAAACGCGACTTGCTCGGGGGGAACGTTGTCGAGGATCACGTCCCAGAAGTCGCGCGCGACCACTTGCTGGTCCTTGTCGATCAGCTCGGCGACAAGGGTTCGTCGCCCGAGGATGTTCGACGTGTTGAGGACCGGTTTCCAGTCGTTGATCGAGGCCTCGAACTCGAGGGCTCCTTTCTTGCCGTAGGGGGAAAAGCCGACCACCTCGTTCTTGGCGGTCATGAAGTTCTGAAGCAAATCGGTGACGTACGTCGCTCCGACGCGCCGGCCGAGTCGCACGCTGACGGTCGCGTTCGGGGGAGCGTTGTCGACTTCCAGTCGCATCGCGAAGGTCGCGCCCGCCCGCGAAATCCGAGGCGCGTCGATGCGGATGGCGGGGGTGAGATCGAGTTGCGGCGTCGTCGGGGGACCGAAACGATCGAACGTCGTCGTGAAAATGTAGGCTCGCTGTTGGCCGTCGACATTGAGGTAGACCGGTCCCGACACCGGAGCGGCCGTCGAGAACTCGATGTCCGAAGCGAAGAGTTGCAGCGCCGTTCCGTCGATGGGCAAGTCGCCGCGCATCGTCCCGCGCAGCGCGGCCCGGAATCCCGGAATCTGTTTCGCGGGGAAGACCATCTCGACCGAAGCGGGAGGGTTGGTCAGGGACCGATTGGCGGCGATGCCGACGCTGAGCCGATTCGACTGCTGACGCGGGGGCGAGATTGGCGAGTAAAGGATGCTGGTGACGGTCGTGTAGTCGCTCGGTTTCGCGATCGAGGACTGGAACGTTCGGGTCGCAATCTCCTTGGGCGGCTTGGTGCCGTCGTCGAGGACGGTCACGACGATGGGGCCCGAGAGCGACGGAAGCGATGGTTCCCTCTTGGCTCCCGCGTCGGCTTTGGGAGCGGCTCCGGAGGGGGCCGCGGGAGCCGGAGACGCCGCGGGGGGCGGGAAGGTCACTTTCCCGGTTTGGTTCCCTTTCACCGCCAACTTGGCGCTCGCGACAACGTCGCCGGCGGTCAGTTGGACCGTCAGGTTGCGGTCCTGGCTGCTCGGGTTGGCGATGTACAGGTAGAGCGGTACCGGCTTTCCGATCGGACGCAGTCGGAGATCGTTCATCAAGCCCGTGGGTTCGGTCGCCCCTTGCGCCAGGAGGATCTCGACCTGATCGATCCGAAAGGGCGACGGGTCGGGGAAGCTGACCAACTGATGGTAGGTGCGGCTTCCCACGGTCAAGACTCCCATGAAGCCGACGGGAGAGGTCGTGGGCAATCCGGAACTGCCGGGACTGAGGGTCGCGGTGACGGGGATCGTCGCTTGGCGCAGGGCGGATGTCTGGGCGGCGAGCGCTTCGACCGCCTTCTCGGGAACGCTCAAGTCGAGACCGGTGCCGCTGGCGCTCGTGGGAGCGAAGGAGATCTTCGGCTTCTCTTTGGGAGGCAACCGAAGGGTGACATTGAAGTCGTACGTCACCGACTGCTGATCGGGCGATGTCTTCACGAGAACCGGTTGGATCGAGACCTGGGTGCTGTTGGGAAGAATGCCCCCGAGGAGGAAGTCCTGAGAGGCGGAAGAGAAAAAGATCCTCGCGACGTTCGTGTAGGCGTCGGTACTGAAGTACTGGCTGGTCCTGGCGAGCCACTCCCATAGTTTTCGCGCGGCGCTGGCTCGCATTTGGTAGAGCGGGTCGGTCGTGGGACTCTCGAGTTCGGGAATCCGTTGGAGAGGATTGAGGATCGCGGTCAGACGCACCTTCTCGTTGGGTGACTTGGAGCTGTCGAACTGATCGAGAAGCTTCTCGGTCCAGACTTCGTTCAGGTACGAACTGACGGCTCCCCAGAGAGCGGGGGAAGCGCCCCGGCGACCGGCGAGCTTGATCAGCGCGTTGACTTCATTGATGACCTGGGGCGTGGCGTTGCCCACCTGAAGCAGGGTCACCGCCTTGTTCGCCTTCTGCTTGGCGGCCTCCTTGAAGGACTGGACCGCTTGCTGCGTTTGATCGCTCGAGACCGACTGCGGGTTGGTGATGAGCATATCCTGGTTCTCACGTTCATCCTGGCGGAGAACCGTCAAGACGGCGCGCTGTTCGTCGATAAGCAACGAGTTCCAGAGGTCGACGCGCTGAGCGGAGGCGATAAAGGGCGTTTCGAGGCGAAGCAGGACCATGCCGATCGAATCGCCCGTGCCACGGCCGGTGCGCATTTGGTTCGCGAACCGTTCGACGACGTCGGAGTCCGAATTGGCCTGGAGCGAAGTGAGGGCTTGCCCCAGATCTCCGGAAAGGGGGATCACCTCGTCGAGTTCCTGACGAAGCAGTTCGTCGGCCGAGAGGGCCGCGGCGCTTGGGCGACTGGCCATCATGCCGAAGAGCTTCTCGGCGGTCGTCGCGGCGGTCTGCCAATCTCCCTTCCGCGCCGTCAGCTGTCCCGGGGGAATGGCATACGCCGAGATCGACACCATCGCGTCGTCGAGGTTCTGCCAGCAGGATTGCACGACCTGGCTGCGGTAGAGGATGACTTGGTACGACTCGTCGACGCTCTTGAGGATCGGCTCCGCCTGGGGCGCCGGCGCATAGAGAGGCGCGAAGAAGAGGGCCAAGCCGTCGTGCTCTTTCTGTACCGTCACCGACAACATCGGCTCGATCCATTGGAAGGAGCGCGGATAGGCGGTGGCGGAGGTGTGGTAGTCCGAGAGCTGCAGGATGTTGTGTGCGACCCCCGTCGGCCAAGTGTTGGGAGCGTACGCCGCGGAGGCATGAGCGAGCTGGACAAGGCGAAGCGTCTCGACGTACTGAGGCGGTGCTCCCTGAAGGTTGAGCAGGCTAACGTAGAGGTTCAGGCGATCGGGGGTGGGAGACGTGTCCGCGAGGGCGGCTTGAAAGATGGCCCACGAAAGCGCGAAGGTGTCGGCGTTGCCGTACTTCTTCACGAAATCGCTGACGAGTTTGTCGGCGGCTTGGGTGAAGGCGTCCGGTTTCAGGCTTTGCTTGTCGGAGTTCCATTGGTCGATCAGTTTCGTGACCGCGTCATCGATCGTGGGGTCTGGCGTCGCGCCGACGTTCTTGGCTTGGGTCAGGGAGCGGGGCGTTGGTCGCGGAATGTTGGCGAGGGCGTTCATCTGCGAGTGTAGACGAGTCGTCGCTTCGATGACCCGCTTCTGAAGTTGGGTGACGTCGGAACCGTTTCGCCAGTTGCGCTCGGCCTGAAGAAGGGTGGCGGAGAGTTGGCGGAAGGTCCAGGGGGAAGCCTTGATCACCGACTCGCGTTGCCATTGGTCGAGCAGCGTCCAGCCGCCGCTGAGCCAAGTCGGGTAGGGAACTGGAGGAAAGACGCGATCGACGAGCGCCTTCTCTTCGGCCTCGGCTTTCTGTTTGGCCTCTTGTTGCTTCTGTTCCTCGGGAGTGAGCTTGGGTTTGGCGGGTGTCTTGCCCTTGGCGTCCTTCTGGGAGGCGGAGCTCTTGGGGGACGTGGCGCCACTCTTGGAATCGGACTTCGACGAGGCGCTCTTGGAGGACGAGCCATTCTTCGAGTCCGAGGCGCTCGAGGAGCCGTTCTTGGAATCCGCGGAACTCTTGGCCGACTGAGGGTCCGGGTAGCGTTTGGCTTGGACGGCCGCCAATTGAGTCGCGTTGGGCAGCGGAGCCATCGCCGGAGGTTCGCCATAGGGGACGGCGACAAGCATGAAGTCGTCCCCGGAGCCGATCATCTGTGGCGTTTGACGCTTGCCGCGCACGGAACTAGCCCAGCGATCGACGCGCGCCTGAACGAAGGCGCCGATTTCCTTGACCGAGACCAAACCGTCGGCGGATTGCGACTCGTTGTAGAGGTCGGCCCAACCGCGAAGCCCTTCCTCGAAGTAGTAGGAGAAGACGCTTCGACGTTGCGATTGGGACACGAGCGCGGTTTGTCCCGGTGAACAGGACAGGAGTACCAGCCGGGTCGGGTCGGGAACCTTCTTTAGTTCGTCTTGGACGAGCAATCCCGCGTCCTCCACCAGGTCGCCGACGCGAAAGTCGCCGATCGGCTTCATGATGTCCAGGACGAGCAGCTTCCCTTGGGCCGGACACTTCTTGAGGGCGTCGAGGATCTCCTTGAGAGCGACGCGCGAACTGATGTCGGCATGCCGGAAGTCGCGCGGCATGATGTAGAGGTCCCCCTTGGGACCGGTGATCGTAAAGGCCGACACGTAGACGACGACGCCGGCCATCGCGTCGATCTGGCTAAGATCGGTGAGCTTGCGGCGAAAGGCGAAGGCGCTCTCCGATTCGAACTCGACGTCGCTCGTTTCGGGAAAGAACATGCCCTGTTGAATCGCGTCGCGGTCGAGCTGTCCGAAGGGGTTGTCGGGGAGCAGAGGGCTATCGTAGTGAGTGACCCACAGCGGAATGAAGTGAGGCCTGGGTACTGGCCGCAGCCAGTAGAGCATCCCGGCCATCATGCCGATGAGGACGGCGCTGGTCGCCAACAGACCGAAGATGCGGCGCTTGCGAGCGGTCTTCGGATCGACGTGCAGTTGCGCGATCGCGCGCTCGCGCCAGATCGAGCGAACCGGAGCGACCGCCGGTGTCGAGGCGGAGGTTTCCTCGCTCGACTTCTCTTCCGGGTTTTGATCGCCTTCCGAGGCGGGTGGAGACGGGGGCTGCTCCGCCATCGTTCGGGCCTCCTAGGAGTTTGGCGGTGGGCCAATGGCCAGCACGTGCGTTAATCGAGTTTGACCGGCGGCACCGGCCGCACACTGTTCGGATCGGGGGCCTGAAGCTTGTCGAGCGAGAGTGTGAAGCCGCGTAGCTTCGCCTCGCGTTTGAACTCGTCGAGGGAGACGAGGCTCAAGGCCCGGAGTTGTTCCTCGACCTGGTCCGCGGTCGTCGGCCAGAAGAGACCCGTGTATTGGTTGACGGTGGTGTAGTAGCGGTGTTCGAAGCCGGTGGTTCCCAGCCCGCTGAGTCGCGCCCAGACGGGGCGGTTGGCGGCGTAGGAGACGCGGACGACCAAGCAGGTCGTCTTCTGGAACTTGCCTGGAGTCGTCTCGACGAAGTGGTCCTCGACGTTGACGCTCTCGATCTCGATGAGATCGTTGTCGACCTCGACGCGTCGGGCCACGATCCCACGGTAGTTGTCGAAGTCGCTGCCGCGAATCAGCGTCACCGACGGCGGCGTCGCTTGATTGGGAGTCCACCACGCGCTTAAGAGAGGCTGAACCGGCGCCGTGGTCCCCGGAAGCGTTGGCCAATGCGGCACGCTCAGGGTAAAGGCCGGAGCGGGGTAGCCGGTCTGCATGCGCCACGCGAGCGAGAAGGGATTGCTGCTCTCGGGCTTTGTTTGAACGTCGAACCAGACGCGTTGGGGACGGACCTGCTCGAGGACGAGTTGCCGGGCGCGGTCCTTGGTGTCCTCGAGTGTCAGGAGCATCTCCGCTTGGCCTTGGTCGAGGAGTTGATTCTGCAGCACCGCCATGCGCCAGCCGGCCGCCTCGGCGTTTGGCTTCCAAGGAAACTCCTCTTGCGAGTAGACCGCGCGTTCGAACTCGATGCCGTTGGGGGATGGGACCAAGTCGATGAGCAGCAGGTCGCCGCGATTGAGGGCGATTTCCTTCTGGAGAAGCTGGTCGGTCTTGACCCGAACTTGGTAGACACCCGGAGCGAGTCCTTGGGGATACCAGGAGATCGGTTGGCCGAGGGAACTGGCCCGCAATCCCTCCTCGGGACATCCCGGCGCCAGGGCGCCATCGGGCGTGAGCACCCAGTACCGCAGCTCCTGCCGCATCGCTTGGTCGAGCGCTCCGACGAGGTCGGCGGCTTGGCTGACCGAATACCACCGCCCAGGAAGGGGGAAGTCCTGGATCACGTCGAACTGTCGTTTTGCCTGGGATTCCTCGGTGTTGACGACCTTGAAGCCGATCATGTTGACTTCGATGCCGGTGTTCTGAAAGGATTCGTAGAGAAACGCGGAGATGTCCAACCCGCCGGGATTGAGGGTCGTGTCGTTGGCGAAGCGATTGTCCATGCCGTCGGTGATCACGATCATCGTCTTGAAGCCGGGGATTCGGACCAAGTCGTTCTTCGCGGCGACCATGCTGGCGACGATGGGAGATTCATTCCACGGCTGCAATTTGGGGTAGGAGACCTCGGCCATCACCTTCGAGAGGTTGGCGGGATCCCATTTCGCCGGCCCGTAAATTCGCTGAATCGTCTGTTCCGGCGGGACGGTCTTCTCGGGGCCGACCGCTTGGCCGAAGACCCAAAGACTTACCTGGGTTCCCTTCGCCAGGTTCGAGAGGACTTGGCCGAGCGCGGTGGTCGCCTCGACGTACTTGGTGCTCGAGTCGTAGACGCCGCTCGAGGGGGCCATGCTCCCCGAGCAATCGACGATGATCGAGACCGCGGCGTTGCTCGCGCCGAACTGTTCGTAGATCGGTCCGGCGGCGCGGACCGCGAGGGTCGCGTTTTGTGGAGCATTGATGCGACGCTGGTAGATATCCGCCAGGGGAAAGATGTCGACACTGGTCGATTGCTTGATCTGTTGGCCGCGGTAGAGCCCCTCGATGGTGATGGAAGTGTTCGTCGACATCGCCGTCTTCGGGCCGGGGGCCTTCTCGGCGTCGACCACGAGCGGCGATTGAGCGGTGCAGCTCAGGATCGCCGGCTTCTTATTCGGGATGTGTTGCCGGATCAGCCGCTGCAGCGATTGCGGCAGCGTCAAGTCGATGTTCTCCCCCGATACGGGCCAGAGGGTGACGTAGCCCTCGGGCACACTCGCGCTGCGCGAGGGGGCGATCGAGTAGTCGAGCATGAAACTGAGTTGGCTCGTTAGGTTGAAGACGGCGGGGCCTTCGATGGTGAGCGTCCCGGGAGCGTTGAGGCGACTCTGTTGCTTCTGGATCTCGTCGCGCTGCGATTGGCTGATCGCCAGTCGCCAAGCGTCGTCGAGATAGATCAATCCCGCGAAGCGGTAGTAGGGTTCCGCGGTGGGGTCGTACGCGAACCAGTGGTCCAAGTAGGTGCGTTCCGAGAGCCACAGCATCAGCTCGGTGATCAGATCGCGCCGAATGATCTCCCCGGGACTCTCGGTCAACGCGAACGAACCGACCCCATCGAGCTGCCGCGCCAACGAGTCGGCCTGCTGGAGATCTTCCGTCACTTGGACCGACTTCTCGGTCTTGGACGTCCGGCAGAGGTTGTTGATGGTCGTAGGCAGTTGCAGCCAGCGCAGGGCCTCCTGGTCGCCAACCGCCATGATCGAGTCCCACCACTCCCGATCGACTTCGAACGTCGCGAGCCGATGCTGGACTTGGTCGTAGGTCTCGACGCCTTGAGCGGTCGTCGAGTCGAAGAGTTCCTGGCCAATGACCTCGAGCGCCATTTTCCCCTGCCGGTAGGCGTACTGGGTCGCGAGGGAGCGTTTCTCCGAGGCGGTCGGCATCGCCGGTAGGGTCTCGGTGGCGGTCTCGGCCAGCAGGAAGTTGCGCGAAACCTGTTGTTGTTGTTGGATGATTTTGAGACGCAATGAGGCATCGGGATAGGGAACCCGCAGCGCGTTCTCGAGATCCCGCCAGACGGTGGGGGATTGTGAGTCGGAGACGCTTTGCAGAAAGGTCGCGTAGTCGTTCGCCACGCTCTGGTAGCCCGAGGAGACGCGCGCCGTCTGTTCGGCGAGTTTTGAAAGGAGCGTCGTTTCGTTGCTGGCCGACGACTCCGACGCGTCGGGGAAGATGCGCGTCGCTTGGTTCACCAGGGACATCAGCTCGTGCGTGTCATGCCAGAGGGAGGTCATCTTCACCAGCTTCTCGTTCTGAGGCCGGGCTTGGGTGACGTTGGGGATCTGGCGGCCCGCGACCCATTGGGAGAAGTAGGGAAGGATCGGCATCACTTGATCGCGCAATTGGATCGCCGCTTGAATCGTCTCCGCTCGCTTGAGGGCGCCTTCATATCCCTGCTGCGCCACGGTCATCAACTTGCTCGCCGAGGCGTAGTTGTCCTCGGTCGGCGTGAAGAGCAAGTCCTGGGCGAGACGCCGTTTCGAGTCGGCGGCGTCGATCAAGGGACGAATCGCTCCCTGAATTCGACCACTGTAGGGGAAGGGGGAGGAGCCGACGCCCAGGGCGGCCTGTTCGCCCAGTTGCCCGATTTCGATCGACTTCTCCGGCAAGGAGGCGTACTGGGCCGGAATCTTGTCGAACGGTAGGTCGCTGCCGCGACTGAGCATGAGCAGGTAGTTGACTTCCGCGGGGAGAGGGAACCGCGGATCCCTCATCAATTGGGCCAGTCCCGCCGCCTTCTTGATGTTCGAGGAGGGAAGCTGCTCGGCCTGTTTGACCAGGTACTGGAAGAAGACCAAACGCCGTAGCCGCTGTTCTTCATCACTTAAGTTCTGCCAGGGCTTCTGAATCGACGCCCAAACCTTCGACACGTCTTTGGGCGCGGCGCTCCAGAGTTTGTTCCACGAGTTCAAGTCGTCGCTGGAACCGGCCACCGATTGTCCGGCGATCACGGGCATCTGAAGGCTGTTCTGGAGCGAGCTGAGTTGGATCTGGCGAGCCTGCGACAGGTCTTGCTCGAGGTCGTCGAGTTCGACCGACAGATTTGCTGCCTGTTCGGTCGCTCCTTGGCGCATGAGTTCGTCGAAGCGCAGCAGTACGAAGAGGTACTGTTCCCACAGTTCGGGCGAGTGGGTCGATGGAGGTGGGATGCTCTTTGCGAGTTGCTCGTACTTCTGCCAGGCGGTGTTCAGTTCCGGCGGGATCGTCGTTCGTGGAGGATCCTTTGCCGTCTCGCTCTCGAACTTCTCGGGCACCTCCGCGAGTTGAATCGACTCGGCGCGGAATGTTCCCTCGCGTCCGAGGGGCAGAAGCATGGGAGTCTGAGTCGCGCCCCGATTGGTTCTCACCCAGGACGAGACCTCTTGTTGGAGAAACGTGTGCAGTTCGGCGACGGAAACGCGACCATTTCTGTCCTTGTCGCCAGCCCCCCGCAGCCCGTCGAGAAAGAAGTGGCCGTAGACCGTCTGGCGCCATTCGGGGCTCGCCCAGGAGCGTTCATCGATGCCACTAGCGCAAAGGACGACGAGATTGGGAACGTCGACGATCTCTTGATTGATCGCTTCCAACTCGCGGGCGAACTGGTTGGTGAGCATGCCCAGGGGCCAGTAGACCTCCAAGTCGGTCACGTCGAGCACGAGAATTTTATTGAGACTCTTCGGAAGTTTTCCAAGACGTTGGATGACACTCCGCATGCGAACGCGGTCTTCACTCGTGTTGGCGATACGCGCGTCCTGCGGAAGGAGGTAGGCTCCCTCCTGGTCCGCCCCGCCGTGAGCGGAAAAGTAGACGATCAGCGTCGGCGTCTTGACCACCTCGATCCCGTCGGCCCAGTCGACATCGACGCGGAAGGGGCGAACCTCGTTGCCAAGTTTCTCGACGCCGACATTCTTGAAGAGAAAACGTTGTTCGAGGAGAGGTTGGCCCAGGATGTCGACGAGCGTTTGCATCCCGTAGGTGTTGGGAGGCAGTTCAAGGTTCTTCTCGTAGGCGGTTCCGACCAGAACGATCGAAGAGGACTGTAGGGGGACGTACCAGAGGAGTACCCAGATCCAAACGCCGAGCGTCACCCCGAAGAAGAGGCAAAAGGCACCCACCTTGAGCAGTCGCGTCCGACGCCGACGTGCCCGGATGGGCATTTCCGGCTCCCGACGCCACTCCGGTGACCACGTCGACTCCTCTTCGACCGGCGTTTCTTGAGGTTCGGGACGCCATGAAGGTGTCGCCTTGCCCGGGTTGGTGTTATCCATGACTTCCTCGTCTCGAAGCGGCATTCACTAGCCGACTCATGATGCGTCGCCGGAACTGACGGGTCGAATCGCTGGCGGGTCGATGACGCGAGCCCATCGGGAGCCGAAAGCCGCCAATCGTGTCTCGGTAACTACCGGCCACGTCTTCCGTTCTGTCGTTGGCCGCGGCCGACGCGCCTCAACACTACATGAATCCGGAAGATGGGCAATGCGAGTTGCCGGCGAGCGATCGTCAAGGGCTCGGCATCGGGGTCAATACAGACGCTGCCAATAGCTCGTGCAGATGATGATCATGATGGCGATCAGGACCGTCATGCCGATGTAACCCATCCGTGTGTAGCGGTTTAGAGTTTTTTCCAGGTCGTTGGCTTCCGCGGTCCAAGAGACATAGTTCTGGTTTTCGACCAACAGGCGGAAGACGCCGGGAATGAACGCCCGCTCGTGGGGATCGCGCCCCGTGCCGGCTAGGTAGATGCCTCCAAAAAGGATCGGACCGCGCGATTCCGAGGCGGTGGCTCGCGTCAGCACGCGGGAGAGACGGGCTTGGCGCTCGACCAGAGCGTACATCAGCACGAACAGACGCGTGTTGTGCAGCATGATCCGCATCGGATCCTCGCGTCCGGAGCCCTCGACGCGGAAGAGCTTGTAGACGGCCGTTCGCATCAAGTCTTGGCAGAGCCACTCGACCCCGCTGTTGATCATGCGCGGAATCGCCTCACGCTCGATGTCGGGCAGGAGGGGAAAGTCGCGGCCCATTGGCCGTTGCCGCAACTCCGTCGGGATGCTGGAGATAAAGTCGGCGAAACCTGGCGCCGTTTCCAGATCGCATAGCAGCGCGAAGAGGGGACAGTGAATCTGTAAGACGCTTCGCACCGATGAGAGGTCCCGACGAATGATCGCCCCGGTCTGCTGGGCGCTTTCGTCCGAGTCGATCGCCGCGAATGGGATCAGCAGCAGAATACCGTTGAGCGGGCAAAACGGATCGCGGGCACGCTGGATCACGCGAAGCGTGTGCCGGAGACGAGCGGTGAGCAGTTCGACTTCCTCGGTCATGTTCAATAGCCGAGGGGTTCGCCCGGCTCGCAAACGGGCCGCGGCCATCGAGGAAGTGCTGGCGGAAGCGGTGGTCGAATCGCTGGAGCGGCCCGACGAGGAGCGTTGGGAACGCTGGTCCATGTCGGTTGCTTCCTCGGCCGAGATGGGAACCGCTTCCATTGCTCGCTTCGAACGCAGTCGTCTCTCGGTCTCTTCCAGCAGGCTTGCCTGTCGCCCGAGCAGGGAGTTGTCCGCGCAGGTGACGAAGATCGCTTCGGGGCTGCCGTAGACATAAATGGGCGAGTCGGGTCGGCGCGGCACCTGGTTGACGGTCCAGTCGATATCCGCGCTGGAGAAGAGGGCTTCCTCGGAACCGCGGGGCTTGCCGATCACCAGGAAAATGGGCACCGTCGACAGATCGATGCCTGCGTCGTTGAGCGAGATTTCCGCCTCTTCCCAGGCGCGATCGATGTCGGGGTATTGGGAGACCTCTTCCTCCTGTTGACTCAACATCTTCCAGATCCACCAACCCGACCAACAGAGGAGGTAGAAGAGGAGGAACAGAAGGGGGAGCCAGAAGATCCTGACCCAGGGTGTCGGAGCGCGCAAGACCCGCCCGAGGTCGAACTGGTAGTTGGCGAGGGTCAGGAGGCCAAGCACCAGCAATAGTGTCAAGGCGTGAAGCAACCAGCGGACAACGGGATGCAAGCGGCCCCCGGGAGCCACCTTCTTGAAGGGGACGAGGATCATCCCGAAGAATGACGCGATTCCCTTCCCGATACTTTTTAGGAACGCGAACATACCCCTCCCGGCGCTACCGACCCAGTTGGTCGACGATCATGAACGTGACGATTGGAATGACGAGTAGGAGCGTGGCGCCCGCGATCACGACCATGCGCTGCAAACGATCCCGTGCGCGAAGGGGCGGCACGTTCGTCGGCGGATCGATTTCCGGGGGCGCGGCCCAGGTGCGTCGCTGACTCTTGGCGATGCGGGCCCGTCCGGCGCTGATCCAACTTCGCAGTCGATCGGGGTGTTCGCGCAGTTCGCCACGAAATCCGAGGACGACGCAAAGGAAGTAGCACTCCAAGGCGTCGGTGCCGGGGCGAGACTCAGCGAGGCGCGCCTGCTCCCAGAATCGCCAAGCCCGGTCGTTGGTGCCGTAGAGCGATGCCTCGAGCTTGCGTTCGTTCCAGGACGAGCCCCAGGGGCTGTCGAGAATGAACATTTCGTCGAGCCAGCAGACCAGGGCGTAGCGAACCCCGAGAAACTGTTCGGGGCCAGGTCGAGAGACTTCGGCGATTGACTCGCCGGAGGAGAAGGTCGTCGCGGAGGCATCCCCTCCGAAGTCGATCCAGCGTTTGGATTCGATCTCCGAGAGGAGCAGACCCTTGAGAACGGCGTGCTCCGTTTCCAGGTCGGGACTCTCGCCTCGATCGAGGCGCCGCTTAAGCGAGAGGCCTCGATTGATGATGGGGTTGACCAAGTCCCCGAGTTCCGTGCGCATGGCGTCGGTCTTCCTTCATGGTCGGCTCGGCATGTCCTCTGCCGCTTGAACGCCCGGCGCTATCCGACCGGGATTGGGCTACTTCGCGTCTTTGGGGACCACGTAGAGCGTGAACTGCAGCGTGGTGTTCTGGCCGCCGGTGTTGATCGTCAGCACCTTTTGGCCTTGGATGTTCCCCGCAATCAGGTTTTCGTTCAATCGAATCGCCAACGTGAGCGATTTCTGCACGTTTTGCCACTCGGCTTCCTGCGACTCCTGATTGATCTGAAAGTAAATCAATCCGGGAATCGTGGGAAGGGCACGTGGCGGACGTGGCGTGTGCGTGAAGCGTAGGCCGGCTTGCCCGAACCGGAAAATGTTGTCGACGCGATCGGAACTTCCGATCTTCATGTCGAGTTGGCCACCCTTGGTGAGCAGCCGGATGCACTCCTCGGTGTCGAGTTCGCTTTGCACGCCGATATACATCTGCCAAATCGACTCGAGCCACACCGGTTCGAGCGATACCTGCATCCGAAGGCCGGCCCCGATGAACTGACGTTCCTTGTAGATCGGCTCGACGAAGATGTTCAGCATGGCGTCGATCTGCTTTTTCACTTGGTAGAAGCAGTAGCCCAAGTCGTCGTGGTCGTAGCGGGGCAGTTCGGGGGTCCGCCGCGAGCCGCCGAAGATCGCCAACTGGCCGACGATGCGGCAAAGTTGGACGTACATCTCGAGCGGGTGGACTCCCTTGGTGAACCCGAGCACCCCAAGGACGGCGCTGGCTTCGTTGAGCTCGCGCAACTGAGCGAAGATGAGCGAATCGCCCTGGGCGTGGCTGTCGAACGAGATCCCGCGCGAGACGACCTGGGAGGCGAGCAACTCGATCTTCTTGCCGATGCGATCGTAGATCGGATGAACGATCTCCGTGACCAGCGTGTGCCAAGCGTCGCAGGCGAGAACGGGGGGGATGTACGTTTGGTCGAGTTCCGGCGTCGCTTCCGCCTTGGGGGCACGCTCGATGCGCGCGATCGGCAGGACGTCGTAGCCGGTGTGATCTTGGGTTGAGAGCAAGAGCTTGAGGTTGAGCAGGCGGACCGTCACTTGCTGCGGGTTGACGCCCGTGTTCTCGTCTTCCAGCGGCTGGGTGTCGAGCAGATAGCGGGCGCCGTCGGCGGCGACGTTGCTCGCGACGTTGGCCCGGCCGAGGTTCACCACGGGGATTCCGAGAAAGACCGTGATGCTGTTGTTCGATTCGAAGACCGGCTTGAGGTCGAGCTGCGGAAGGACCCCGTCCTCGGGGACCGAGATGAGCGTTCCGTCATTCAGTCGCGCTTGGAGCCCCCGCACCACGAGGCGGAAGTTGGCCAGGGAATCGACATCGATGTCGATCTCGCGGAGTCCCCAGTTGTAGTGCACACTCCACTTGTTGTTGCGATGGCCCATCGCGACGGCGTGTCGTTCCTGCAACTGGAAATGGTGGGGACGAAGAAACATCCCTTCGTGCCAGTGAACGCTCCGAGCCGTCATGGGGAATAGGACCTCCGCGCGACGTGGGGTGGCACGTCGCCAAGTAGCGTTACTCGGCAAGGTTCGCCTGGCGCCAGAGAGCGTCGCCAGCCTCGGACGCTCCCGCGAGAGAATGGCGAATCCAGCATGACGTTTGAAATCCGCACCGCGCTCGAGCGATCACGAGCCCCGTCGTCAGTCCGCCCGTCACGCTTCGTTCGCGACGTCAACCAAGGAGAAGAAGCTCTGGATTCCCGTAGTCCCTGAAGATCTTAGCAGTCGCGACCGAGACTCACAACCCCCGCGACAACCCGACCGGAAGCGAAGAATCTCCCCGAGACGACTTTGGTCCCTACACCTGGCGTAACCCGAAAACCCCGCGCCGAATCACCTCTCACTTCGTGGACCGACTCCTCGATTTCCGGTGCGGTCGAAACCCGGACAGGGGAATGCGCGAGCCGGGCGCCGCCCGTGCCGAGTGCCTGCCGCGTCGCCGCGATCCCCTTCGCGTGTCGTGTTACCAAACTAAGGGCGGGATGGCCGTTTTCCCTGACAGGAAGTCGCCGAAGGCATACGCTTGCAAGCAGGAGGCCGGACGCGGAAGGCTCGGTCTCGTCTCGTCCCAACCAACCTCGCGGAGGCCGAACCGTGGCATCGCAGCCTTTTCACGTACTCCTCGTCGGCGACTTCAGCGGTAGAGATCGCAAGCCAGCGGCGTCCAAGAGACCCCTTCGTCCGGTCATCGTCGATCGCGACAACCTCGACGAGGTAATGGCGTCGCTGGAGGTCGAGATCCCAATCCAGCTCGGCCGCGAGGGCGCCCAGGAGGCCTTCCGCCCGACCGAACTCGACCATTTTCATCCCGATCGGCTCTTCGACCGGCTCGAAGTTTTCGCGAAGCTCCGCCAGCTCCGCCGACGTCTCAAGAACAACGACACCTTCGCGGCGGCCGCCGACGAGGTCCGCTCCTGGGCGACTCCCGCCGAGAAGACATCGGCACCCAAGCCGCAAGAGCCCACGCCGGCGCCGACGGGGAACGTCCTGGAGTCCATCCTCGGGGAGGCCCCGACTCCGAGTTCGGCGCCCGCCAAGACCGACTGGGCCCGCGTCATCGGCGAGATCGTCGGGCCTTACGTCCAGCATGTCGAGCCCGATCAGGAGAAGTTCCTCGCGACGGTCGACGACGCGGTCGCCGGCCAGATGCGCACGCTCCTGCACGATCCGGCCTTTCGGGAGCTGGAAGCGCGCTGGTACGGACTCGATCTCCTGGTCAGGCGGGTCGCCACCGACGCGTCGCTCAAGCTCTTTCTCCTTGATGTCGGCCCCGAGGAGCTACGCGCCGATCTCTCGGGCCGCGACGACCCGCGCGACGCGGAAGTCTACAAGCCGATGGTCGAGTCGACCGTTGAGATCCCCGGCGGGCACCCTTGGGCGCTGATCGTCGGTCTCCACGAGTTTCAGCCGAGCGTGGCCGACGCACTGTTGCTGTCGGACCTGGGGACCTTCGCGGCGCGCAACGAGGCGAGCTTCGTCGCGGCGGGGAGCGGGGCGTTCGTCGGTTGCCCCTCGCCGGGAAACACGCCCGACGCCAGCGACTGGAAGGAAGAACTCTCCGCCGATGCACGGGAGGCTTGGACGCTCCTGCGGCAGGGGGGCGTCGCCGAGCACTTGGCGTTGACCTGGCCGCGATACTTGGTCCGCCTTCCCTACGGGAAGAAGACGAATCCGACCGAGAGCTTCACGTTTGAAGAATTCGTGAAGGAGCCGGGGCACGAGGAATTGTTGTGGGGGAATGGGGCGTACTTGGTGGCGACGCTCTTGGCTCGCGGCTTCGCCGAGCACGGCTGGCGCTTCTCGGGCGGGATCGGTTCGGAGATCGACGGGTTGCCCTACTACGTTCGCGACGACGAGGCGACGCCCATCGCCGAGCTCTATCTACCCGAACGCGCCACCGAGCGGGTGATCGGCGCCGGGCTTCTTCCGATTCACTCGATGCGAAACCAGGACAAGGTGCTCATCCAGCGTTTTGTCTCGCTGGCCTCGTCGGGAGGTCTAATCAAGGGAAGATGGTCGTAGGGCGAAGCATTGGGGGACACCGGCATCGGGCGAGCGCATAGAAAAAGACCGGAGGAAGTTTCCTCCGGTCCAAAGTTCCACGAATCGTTCCGATCGAGGCTACTTAGCTGCTGCTGCCATCCTGCGGGCTGAAGGACGAGGTGACATTGCCCTGCGAGGCTCCGGTGTTGTCGAGCTTGGCCGCCTTGACTTCCATCTTGCTAAAGGCGATGCCGAAGATGTGCTTGGGGCGGCTGCTGCCACTGGTGTCGCTTTCGGAGCCAAGCGTCCAATTCTCCCCGTCAGACTCCATGTTGTCGACGACATGGGAATAGGCGATGTAGGGGTCGCTGAGCGTGTAGGTGACCAGCGGCGTGGTTTCACCATTGATGACGCTCGTCGTGGTCAACTCGGTGTCGCCGATCGACTTGCCATTGAAGGCGTAACCCATGACCAGCGGCGAGTGGACCCCGGCGTTGGTGCCGACCTTGAGCGTCGAGACTTGGGCACGACTTCCGGAGAAGGAGCCGGCTTGGCTCGCGGTGCCGCCTTGGGGCTGCGAGATCGAGAACTGGTGGCCATGAACTTCGATCTGATCGGTGTATCCCGATCGCTGGCTGTCGCCGGCGACGCTCGAGATCTTCAGGAACGCGGTGGCCGTCTTGCTTTGTTGTGAATCTGCCATTGTTCTGCTCCTCTGTTCTAACTGTTACCCTGGTTTTCTCTTGCCTGCCTCTTCGAAACGTGGCCCACGTTTGTTGATTGCTTGCACTCTTCACACCCCTTAATACGCCCCTACACAAGAGAAATCGAGTTGCCAAAAGAAAGTTTTGAAAAATTCACATTGATGGGTAGTGGCGGAGAGAAACGCCTCGTTCCTGGTGGCTCTCGGACCTCTCTTGGCGAGCGGTCAAGTCGTCAAGTGATCGTCGGCGAAACTGAGTGACAATACAATGGCACCGCTATGATGATGACGGCTCGCCGATCGTCAGTTCTTTCAGTTCGAGAATGGGAACGTCTTTGTCGCCGACGAGAAACGATCGCTGGCCGACGCCTTGGACCAGGCCTCCTTCCCGGTTCGTCCAATCGGTGGCCCGGCCGAGTTTGAGTCGGTCGTCCTCGTTGTTCCGGGTGCCGGGATAGATCGCGGGAATGTAGACCACTCCGTCGGGACCGTGGGCGACGTTGAGCCGGGCCGGCCGCCAGAGCAAGTCGCGTAGGGTCTCGGGGGGATCGAAACTCAACTCCTCGATCTGTTCGAGCGGCACCCAGTAGTACTTGCCGGTGCTCGTGAGCACTTCGAGAATCGGGGCGCAGAGATCGTCCAAGTCTCGCAGGCCCTCAAAGGGCTCGCCGTCACAGGTACCCCTGATAACCGGAAAGGACTCGCTCTGCTCCTCGAGCAATTCGCCGGCTTGGGTGAATTCCCCCTCGCGGACCAGGATCGAAGCGCGCAGGTAGGCCTGCACGAGTGGTCCGGGTTCGGTCAGGAACTCCGGAAGCCGACCCTCGGTATGGAATTGCTCGCGCGATTGGGCGGCCCGAATGAGATGGCGAAAGAGCATGACCGCCACCATCGTCTCGGGATCGACGTTGGCGAGCGCCTCAAGGTTCTTATCCGCTCGTTCTAAGTTGCCGGCGAAGGCGAGCAGTTCGCAAAGGAAGGCCCGCTTGCCCGAGTCGGTCGGATTCGCCTTGACCTCTTGGCCACACGCGTCGATCGCCCCGGTAAGATTGCCTGCCTCGAACGCTTCTTTCGCGGTCATCCTCGTCTCTCCCTTCGTTTCCGCGGACGAGCCGATCCGCTCGACTCCGCTGGTGCCGAGAGGAGGCACGTGCAATCAAAGAATTGTCGATTTCGGGGCGTTCGCCTCGCTCACCGCCTATCGACTCGGCGAGATCGGTACGTCTTCCCACGGTGGAAACCGGGCGGTGGAGGGACTCCGTCGGGCTCCTCTCAGACGATCGTTCCGCCCAGCTCCGTTTGGAGTTTTACGGTCGCGACGAGTTGCTCCAACTGGAAATGGGGACGAAAGTGGCTGACGCACAAAAAAGATCCAGGCTTCGCCGGGTGCTGCCGCACGCTCACGCGCGCTTCCCTCAAGGGGAAGCGCGCGCGAACCGACTCGTTGGCATGATCGTCCGGGGTCACGTACTTGTTCACCCAGTCGTTGAGGAAACGCTCGAGCCCCTGGGCGTCGGTGAACTGGCCGATCCGGTCGCGGGCCATCACCTTGATGTAGTGCCCGAAACGGGAGACGCAGAGCATGTACTGAATCATCGCCGAGATACGCGCGTTGACGGTCGCTTCGCGCCGGTCGTAGACTTTGGGTTCCTGAATCGAATGGCACGCGAAGAAGGCGGCGTTGTCGGACCCTGGCAGGTGACACAAGGGGGTGAACCCGAGATCGCTGTACTCCTTCTCGCGTTCGTCGGTGATCACGACGTCAGTGGTACTCTTGTTGACGAGCCCGCTGAAGTCGGTGCCGAAGTCGTGGGCGGGGAGATTGACGACCAATCCCCCGTCGATCTGACTCTGGCGAATCCCGCGAATGTTTGCCAGCCAACCCGATTCTCCGAAACAGCGAATGACGACCGCTCCGAACGCGTAGACCGCCGTCGACCAACAGTAGTGTTCGAGCCCTTCACCGCTGAGGTCTTCCTCGAAATGAAATCCATCGGCGCGCGAACCGTCGGCGCGATAGGGAAGACGCGCCAGGACTCGCGGAATCGTAAGCGCCATGAAACGGGAATCCTCGCCGTCGCGTAGCGACCGCCATTTGAGGTATTCGGGTTGGGAGAAGGCGCGCCGAAGATTCATGGGGCGTTGCAGCCCGGTGAACGAGGTGAAGCCGAAGAACTCCGGTCCCGCCCCAATGACGAAAGGGGAGAAGGAGGCCGCCGCGACTTGGGAGATGTCGCGAAGCGCCGCGATGTCGTTGGTGGGATGCCCTGGCGCCAAGCGATGGCGAACCTCGAAGTCGCAAAGGACCAGACCGTAGGGCTCTCCACCCGCGGTCCCAAATTCCTCGCTGTAGACCTTTCGAAATAGGACGCTCTGATCGAACTCGATCGACTTTTCCAAGTCGCGGACGATCTCTTTCCAACTCGCCGTCAGGAAGCGAATCTTGACGTTCTCGTTCTCGTCGTGCTGTGCCAAGAAGTGCAGGCCACGCCAAGAGGCTTCGAGCCGTTGGAACTTTGGGTGATGGATGATGGCGTTGACTTGGTCGGTCAGGACGCGATCGATGTGGGCGATGTCCCGGGAGAGAATCCCGATCACCTCGTCCTTGGTCGTCAAGGTATCGGCCGACGGTTGCGACGCGAGCCAGAGACGAAGCGTCTCCTCAAGCGTTCGGGCGCCCAGGAAGCGGTCGAGGATGCTGCGCGAGGCGTCGACGTGTTGAACCGTTTCCTGGAGGACACCGTCGAGCGAGGATCCCACCCGTTCCACTTTGGGAGAAGGAGTGCCTGGCGAAGTGTCCGGAGCGATCGAGGTGGGACGATCGTTGCCCTCGTCGTCCTTCATCCGTCGTCCCTGTTCGAGAAACAGTCCAGCAACTCAAGGGAAGCGCGAGCAGACTCGTGGAGAGCGACGATCCCCATCGGCTGGACCAGGTCCCGACTTGCCAGCGAGTGACACGCCCGCGCGGAAGGCGGACGTGTCACCGGTCTTGGAAAGGTAACCCCTGTTCAGCCGATCGCTCAACCCATCGACGGGATGTTCGCCACCATCCGAAGGGAGGTCGTCAGTTCTTCCAACTGTAGCCAGGGGCGAAGCCACGCGACCGCATGGTAGGAACCGGGCTTGCCGGGAACCTCCTTGACCTCGATCTTCGCCTCGGCGAGCGGGTAGCGCGCCTTGGTTTCCTGGCTCGGATTGGGGTCGGCGGTGACGTAGTTGGAGATCCAACGCTGCATCCACGCCTGGCAATCGGAGACTTCCATGAAGGAACCGATCTTGTCGCGGGCGATGACCTTCAGGAAGTGCGCGACCCGCGACGTCGCCATCATGTAGGGCAACCGCGCCGAGATCTCGGCGTTGGCGGTCGCGTTGGGATTGTCGTATTGCTTCGGCTTCTGCGCCGTCTGGGCACCGAAGAAGACCGCGTAGTCGGTGTTCTTGTAGTGGACCAGCGGCAGGAATCCGAGCTTGCTCAGTTCGGCCTCGCGACGATCGGTGATGCCAATCTCGGTCGGGCACTGCGAGTCGGGATCGCCGTCGTCGCTGGTGAAGGTATAGAGCGGTAGGTTCTCGACCTTTCCGCCACCCTCGGCACCGCGAATCGCCGTGCACCAGCCATACTGGGCGAAGGCGTCGGTCAGTCGGGCTCCCATGACGTACGCGGCATTCATCCACGTGAAGTTGTCGTGGTGCATTGGCATCGGGTTACCCTTCTCGTCGAGTTGGGCTTCCTCGTAGTTGAATTCCTCGACCGGTTTGGTGGCCGGACCGTAGGGAAGTCGAGCCAAGGCACGGGGCATGGTCAGGGTAACGAAGCGAGAGTCCTCCGAGTCGCGGAAGGATTTCCACTTCGCGTACTCGACCGACTCGAAGATCTTCTCGAGATCGCGAGGCTTGGAGAGTTCGGTCCAGTCATCGAAGCCGAAGAGCTTGTTGCTCGGGGCGGTGATGAAGGGACAGAATGACGCGGCCGCGACATTGGACATCTGCGTGAGGAGCTGAAGATCCTCGGGATGGTTGGTGATCTCGTAGTCGCCGATCAAGGCTCCATAGGGCTCACCGCCGGGCGTGCCGAACTCGTTCTCGTAGAGTTTCTTGAACATCTGGCTCTGATCGAACTCGACCGCCTTGTCAAGATCCTTGAAGAGATCGCGTTTGCTGACGTTCATGACCTTGAGCTTGAGTTGGCTCGAGGTCTCGGAGTTCATGACGGTGTAGTGGAGGCCGCGCCAGCTTCCCTCGAGTTTCTGGAACTCGTCCTTGTGCATGATCGCCGCGAGCTGCTTGGAGATCACGCGGTCGATCGCGGCGATGCCTTCGTTGATGGTCTTGGAGACATTCTTGTCCCAAGTGACGGTCCCCTTAAGGGCTTCGGCCGTCAAGTTCTTGAGGAGATCCTCGGCCGTCGAACGCTCGGTCTGTTTCGTGGCGCCGATGGCTTGATCGAGGAAGGAGACCTCTTGGGTTTCGGTCGTTTGGGCCTGGCCCTTCTGCTGCTCACCCGCACTCATTACTCACTCTCCTTGCCTTCGTCGCTCGCTTCGACGCCAAGTTCCTGACTGAACTTTTGAACCGCTTCGGGATCTTGGAGGATGTTCTCGAGGATGTTCTCCAATTCGTCGGAACGATCCACTTTCGTGAGAAGATCACGAAGCTTGTTTCGGGTTTCGAGTAGCTTGTTGAGGGGGTCGACCTGCTTGGCGACATTGCCCGGCTCGAAGTCCTCGATCGAGTTGAACTGAAGGTTGACCGACATCTCGCTGCCGTCACCCTTGAGGGTGTTCTCGACCTTCATGTTCAGACCAGGCGTCATCCGCTTCATGACGTCGTTGAAATTGTCGCGGTCGATCTGAACGAACTTGCGATCCTTGAGCGGCTTGAGCGGCTCGGTCGGATTGCCCGAGAAGTCGCCGATCACGCCCATGACGAAGGGGAGTTCGCGCTGGACGACCGCTCCCTCCGTTTCGACGTCGTAGGTGATGTGGACTCTCGGCTTGCGGACTCGATTCAGCTTGTCGTGGATACTCGCGCCCATGGAACCTCAACCTCCGAAACCAGAATTGCTGCTTGATATTCTCCGCGACACTTCCGCCCCTTGCGAGGGCGTTAATTCGGACTCTCCTCGTTGTCGTCGTCGGGGCGAATGCCAACCATCTTGAAGATCGAGCCGCGGCTTCCCGCGTCGGGGATCAGCTCCGCCCAAAGATCGGGCAAGGACATGCGACCCCAGCGCACGGTCTGCTCCAGTGCGTAGGATAGCGGAGAGTGCGGCTCGGTACGACGAAAAAACTCGGCCACCCGCAGAAGCGTCTTGAGCGCGTCGTCCCGGGTGACAATGGCTCCGGGCGGCGCCGCGGCCGCGGGCTTGGCGGTTGTCGCCGGCGCGGCGTCCCCCTCGGATATGGGCGCTTCCGCAGGCGTCTCGGGCTCGGCGGGCTGCGCGGCTTCGAGGATTTCCTTGGAGATGGTGACGACCGTCGCGTGGACCGACGCGAGGGCGTTACGGATGTTTGACGAGGGCAGGGACGTGGGAGCACACTTCTGATCGAGAACCTCGCTGTAGCCCTTATACTCCGCCGAACAGCCCTCCAAGTCATCAATCAGCGTTTGATAAAACGTTGCGGAGGAGGTGTTGGCGACCTTGTCGAACATCTCCATGGAGACGGCGCCTTGGGCGACGCGCTTGTCCTTGACCTTCTGATCCTGGATTCGTGACACTTCGACCGCCATCGCGTAGTGCCAATGCGAATACGGACCCAAGTCGGAAGCTTCCGTGATCGGGATTTCTTCGATCGGCTGGATCAAGGTTCCCGGCCCCTCTTCGCCGTTGAGGCCGACCAGCGGGCCGACGCGGGTTTCGATGCCGTCCTCGTCGGGCATCGGATAGAGCTTGTCCCAATAGCGTTCGACGAGTTCGCGAGCGAGACGGAAACCGTCACGCAATCCCGCGAAACCGTAACGCCGGGCTAACGCCTCGATGTAGTAGGCGACGACTTCGAGGTCCTTGGTTCGTTCGGTCAACGCGATGGGGGCATGCTGCAGGATCGGGGACCAGTCCGCGCGAATCTGCGGTAGATCCTCGTCCATCCCCATCATGATCTGTCGTTCCGCGGCGCGGGCGCTGGCGCGGGCATCCTTGATGGTGTAGTAGATCGAAGTTGGCGAGGGATCCTCACGAAGATCCTCACCCGTCGGTTCCTCTTCGGAGACGGGGGCCAAGAGCTTCTCGAAGTCGATGACTTCCGGGGTGGGCATGCGTCGTCCGCGCCGTGTCTTACCGAACCGTGTCAACCGGTCATGTCGAGTCGGGGTAGCGCCTCATCGACCACCGAATCGGAGAGATGCCCTCATGGGGAAACCTCCACTCTTCTGACTGAACCTACGGGTCTGGGGTGCGAAGTGGCAAGTCGTAATGCATCATTCTCACGGAATTTGGGTTCAATTCGGCACGGTAATCGGTCCAATTCGATCCGATTTCATCCATTCTTCACCCGTTTTCATCACATTTGGTCCCGATTCCGTGCCGCCCCAACGGTCGGCTCGACGACGGCAAGACCCCGGAGTGTGAGCGTGCTCACCGACCCCGATCGGCTTCTCGGGCAGACTGGGACGTCGAACCGCACTCGCACGCGTCGGGTTCGATTCCACGTGCGCCGGCGGGCGACTGGCCAGCGGTCCGAAGAGGCTCGCGTGGCCGGATTGTTCGCCATGCGCTCGCGGTTCGTGAGTTTCCTCCTGGTCAGCTCTCTTGGGATGCGACTCTTCGTCGAGGAGTTGTCCTAGGACGGGCCTCCACCTATCTGGGAGTTCGCAACATGCTCGTTCTTCGACGAAAAGAGGGTCAGTGGATCCGGGTTGGGGACTCCATCGACGTCCGCGTTCTCGGGCTTCAGGGTGGCCGGGTTCGGATTGGGATCTCCGCGCCCGATGACGTGCTCATCCTTCGGGGCGAAGCGATCGAGAAGTCCGACGCGATCGCCGAGCTGGAACTCGATCTCAAGACTCCATAATCGCGAGAATCGGCTTCGATGTAGGTCAGGCTTCCATTGGCCACGCTGGCAACGGCGCCGAGCGGAACGTGGTCCGCTGCCGTCCTCCCGGATGGAGCTGCCAATTTGGCGGTCTTGTCATCGGGAGTAGGGTTCTCGCGAGTGCTGGTGCTTGGTATGTGCGCGTAAGTTCTTTCTCAGGAATTGGTTATGTCTTAGTTGGTCGTAGCGGTGGCCCTCGGTGCGGATTCTCTGTTCGGCGCGCCAGTTGCACTCTTCCCTGGTGGGAGGTGCTTGGGCAGTGCGGTCGCCCGAGCAGTATTTCGGTTCGCGAAAGGAGGCTGACGATGGTCGAACGACATGCCGTGGGCCCTCATCACGAGCGGGCGTTGGCTCCGAATTCCTGGAATCGGCTCGAGTCGGAGATGCGCGATCTGATGGGCCGCTTCTTCGCCCCGATCGAGACGGGGCTCGGCTTCGGGGAACGGTTCAGCCCAAGCGTCAATCTGGTCGAGACCGACGATTCGCTCGAGGTCAGCGTCGAACTTCCTGGGATCAAGCCCGATGATGTCGACGTCGAGATCAAAAACAACGCCCTCTGGATCTCGGGCGTGAAGAAATCCGAGTCGGAAGAGAAGGGAAAAGCGTATCATCGCATCGAACGTCATCACGGTGAGTTCCAGCGGGTGATTCCTCTGCCGACGGAGATCGACGAGGAGAAAGTCGACGCGACCTATCGCGATGGCGTGCTTCGGATCGAGATTGGCAAGTCCGATCAAGTCAAACCGCGACGGATCCATGTCAAAACGTGACGAGCCCGACGACGCGGGGCAGGGGCCGGGGGCTTCTCCTCGGCCCTCGTTTTCGTCCGCGATCGGCGCCCGGCATCTCTCAAGGAGTTCCCATTATTCCGGCCACGCGTTGTCCCTGGGCGACGAGAGAACTCGATGTCGTTTACCACGATGTCGAGTGGGGAGTCCCCGTTCACGACGATCGAGTCCTCTTTGAATTCATCACGCTCGAGGGAGCTCAGGCGGGGTTGAGTTGGTCGACCATTCTCGCCAAACGAGAACACTATCGGCGCTGTTTCGCGGACTTCGATGCCGAGCGGGTGGCTCGCTTCACGAAGAAGAAAGTCGAGCGACTTCTCACCGATCCGGGCATCGTTCGCCACCGGTTGAAGGTCGAATCGACCGTCAGCAACGCCAAAGCCTTCCTCACGCTACTTGAATCGGGCGAAAGTTTCGACGGCTACCTCTGGCAATTTGTCGATGGGGCGCCAATCACCAATCGGTGGCGACGCCTTGAGCAGATTCCCACCTCGACTCCCATCAGCGACGCGCTGAGCAAGGACCTCAAACGACGCGGCTTTCGCTTTGTCGGATCGACGATCTGCTACGCCTTCATGCAGGCCGTCGGCATGGTCAACGACCACTTGGTCTCCTGTCCACGGCATGCGGAAATCGCCGCTCTCCGGTCAAGCTGACTCGCCCATGAGGGTTAGGATCAGATTCCGCGAACCCGCGCGATCGCGATGCTCGCAAAGATAGATTCCCTGCCACGTACCGAGGAGAAGCCGACCGTTGCCGATCGGGATCGAGAGCGAGTTTCCCATGAGCGACGCCTTCACGTGCGCGGGCATGTCGTCGGGGCCCTCGCAAGTGTGCACGTACGGAAAGTCCTCCGGAGCGATGGCGTTGAGGCTCGCCTCCATGTCGACGCGAACGTCGGGATCGGCATTCTCGTTGATGGTCAACGAGGCGGAGGTGTGCTGGATAAAGACGTGGAGCAAGCCGGTGCGCAGATCCCCGATCTCGGGAAGCTCATCTCGGACATGTCGGGTGACGAGATGACATCCTCGTGGCATCGGGGGAAGTCGGAGGTGTCGCTGGTGCCAGGTCATGTCGGAAAGTGTCCTCCTGCCGGTTCCTCGCCGAATGTCACCGTGTGGAGCGTGTTGACGACCGTGGTCCTCACGGATCGTTGATAGTCCGTGAAGCGATGGGCGAGTTCGTCAAAGGACTCCTTGTTCGCCTTTTTGGCGCGGAAGCATGCCGAACGCCTGGCGTTTCGCGCATGCCCACGGCGAGCGTGGGCGTGGCACCCAAGGTCCCTTTGGCATCCAAGGGTCATGGAACGCCCAAGAGTCAAAGGGAACCCAAGTGGACTTCCGGCAATGTATCAATCAGCCCGTATACGAGGCTTCGTCTCAAACGTTGATCGTCGGCCCGAGGCACAGCGAGTTGGTGGGGGCGAGGAGGTCGAAACAGGCGAATCCGTTGGATTCGTCGATGCAGACCGACAAAGTCCCGCGGCAACTTAGCCAGCCGAAGCCAGGGCCGACTTTTAAGACGGAGCCTAGCAGCCCGTTGATCTATTCGATGCCGGCTGCGAACGGCTCTTTTGACCAATCTCGTCGTTGAAAAACCTCGACGAATTGACGGACTCGCCTGCATTTTTCTTCTTGATCTTGGCCAACAAGGCTCGTTCTCGCCTTGGCCTGCTTAAATCAACGGAATGCTAGCCGAGAAACCCCTTGCAGTAGACGTCGAGACGCCGCTTGACGTCGAGGCTCATGGGGGAGTCGTCGAGCTCTTCCGCGACATCCACCGGCAAGTCCTGGATGCGCTCGCGCATCCAGTGGAGCCTTTCGGACGCCACGCGACCGAGGTTCAAGCCGAGGCGAAGGGCGACGGGATCTCCCTGCTCGACGTGTTCGTCGAAGACGACGGCGGGGAGGTGGGCGGTCAGGGTCTCGGTCACGCAGTAGACGTTCGCCATGCGTTCCTGGCCGGTCAAGAGGGAGACCTCGCCGATGACGGTGGGAGCCTCCAGCGTTCGAATCGAGATCGCGTCCTGATGGTCGCCGATGACGATCTCGACGGTGCCCTCGAGGACGAAGTCGCATCCGCCTGGCCCGGCCCCCTCGGCGACCAGCGCGTCACCTGGGCCGAGTTGCCGCACGGCAAGCCAACTGATCACCCGTTGGGCGTCTTCCCCTTCAATGCCGTCAAAGAGTCGGGTCGACTGGCGCAGCGGTTCGAGCATCTGGTCGAGATCGGCGTTCATGGGCTTGGTCAATCGCTCACTTCGATGGTGTTGACGGGTTCGACGATCATGATCATTCCGCCGATATCGCACTCCAGGGTCGCGGGAATCGTCAAGACAGGCAAGTCGTTGACGGTCTGAACAATCGACCCTGGCATCCAGGGTGACGATGTCGCGGGGACGCATGGGGTGGGCACTCCGAGGGCCGCGGCCGTCAACGTCGCGCAGGTGCCGAAGGGCGTGATATTGGCGATGGGATCGAAGTCCATGATCGTGGCGACGGGGGTGCCGTTGATGGTGACCACCTCCTGGCTGGTCACGGAGAGAATACCGGGGGCATCACCTAGGGCGCACATGCAAGTGGCGCCGTCGCATACCGTGAGTCCGGGCATTGACATTTCCTCCTTTCTGGCATGCTATCGGGGAGGAGAAGAGGCAACAATGCGCAAATGCTGTTTTCGGGTCCAAGCGGGGCTCCGGCGCACCCGGACAGACGGTTGTCACGGGGATTGATCGCCACTGTCAAATTTCAGTCACGCTTGCCACGAGCGCTCAGTAAAGTATGTCAGCACAAACGGGTCCCATCACCGCGGAGGCATGGTTGGATGTCAAGCGTCGAGACGACCAAGCGTTGGTTGAGCATCAAGACGAGCCTGTCGCAGCAGCCGCTCCTGCACTACGTGGAGGGGTCCGAAGGGCTCTCGGAGCTGTTCCACTTCCGCCTGGGGCTCGCGGTTCCGGAGAAAGGAACGATCGAATATCGCAAGCTCTTGGGACGTCCCGCGACGGTCACCATCGAGTACGAGCGAGCGCCTCGACGGCTCATCAACGGCATGATCAAGAGCCTGACGCAGAAGGTTCAGGACAACGAGTACACTTACTACGAAGCGGAATTAGTGCCTTTCATTTGGAAGGCGACCAAGAACGTCCAATCGCGGATCTTTCAGCAACAAAAGGCCCAGCAGATTCTCGAGGACGTTTTCGCGGGAGTTTCCACGCGTTTTGAACTCTACGACTCCTACCACATCCACAACTACTGCGTGCAATACCAAGAGTCGGACTTCGATTTCGCCAGCCGACTGATGGAAGAGGAGGGCATCTACTACTTCTTTGAGCATTCCGACGCCGGCCATGTCATGGTCATCACCGACACCTCCAACCTCACCGATCGGCAGCTCAAGGAGATGGCCAGCATCCCCTATCGGGCCTCGAGGGGGGAAGGGGTTTCCCGAGATCACGCGTGGGTGGAGAATTGGGAAAAACGCCAGGAACTCTGCCCCGATCACTTCCAGGTCTGGGACTACAACTTCGAGCTTCCCGAGCAGGATGTGGGCGCTCGGGAACTCCTCTTCGCCAACGTTCAAGCCGGCACCATTGAACACGACCTCTCGATCGAGGGCGAATTCAAGGCCGAGGTCCACGAGCTTGGGGGCTACGCCCACCGCTTTGACGGCGTCTCACCGACCGGCGCCTCGCAAGCGAGCGAATTGGAGGAGATCTTTCAGCAGAATCGGCGGACCGCGAGACTCCACATGGAAGAGGCCGCCGCCGAAAGCTTGCGGATCCAGGGCGGCAGCGACGCGGCGCACTTCTATGCCGGGGCGTTGTTCGAGTTCACGAAGCACTTCGACGGCGATGGACGCTACTTGCTGGCTCGTGTCGAGCACGAGGCGCACATGCCCGTTCCACTGAAGTCGAGTCCCGCGTTGTCCGAGACAAAGTGCCCGTATCGCAACAAGTTCACCGCGCTTCCTTCGGACTTGACCTATCGTTCTCCTCGGAAGACGCCGAAACCGAAGATCGCCGGGACCCAAAGCGCCATCGTGGTTGGCCCGACGGGGGAGGAGATTTTCACGGACAAGTATGGTCGCGTGAAGGTCCGTTTTCAGTGGGACCGCTTCGGGCTCTCCGACGGCCACGACAGTTGTTGGGTTCGCGTCGTGAACGCGTGGTCGGGGCAACAGTGGGGGATGATCACGATCCCGCGCGTCGGTCAGGAGGTGCTCATCGCGTTCGCGGAGGGCGACCCCGATGCTCCGATGGTGGTGGGAAGTGCCTACAACGCGTCGCAGATGCCACCTTTTCCGCTTCCGGAACATCGAACGCGTTCGTGCATCAAGTCGCACACGCACAACGGCTCGGCACACGAATTCCACGGTCTGGGCTTCGAGGACGCGGCGGGCGAGGAGTGGCTCCAACTCCACTCCCAGAAGGACATGATGGTCAACGCGAAGAACAACCACTTCACGAACGTGGCCAACGTCAAGCACACCTACACGGGACACACGCACATCCATCAAGTCGGCAATCTCGCCCCGATGTCCGGGTCGGGCAGCGGTGGCGACGCGTTTCCCACGCCATCGTCCGCGGGCACGGGATCGTCGGTCGTCGACGTGGGCAGCGGCATGGGCGGCGACAGCGCCACCCAGTTCTACAAGAGTGAGATTGATTGGGGGCCCGACTCGGTCGAGCCGACGATCGGGTTGGACATCGAAACGGTCTTTGGCTTCTGCCTGACCGGATATCTCGGGCTTTTTGGCGAGTACATCGTCGGCGAGCACGTGGAAACGGTTCTCAACCCGCTCGGCTTTCTCGGGACTTTTGGGTCGTCTGGAGCGAGCGCGGAGGACATCGCATCGGGAGCGGCAGAGGTCAACACCCCTTGGATGAAGGGCCTTGGCGCTGGCGTGGGGGGCAACCTCGAGGTCGTCTTTGGGCAAGACACGGGAATGATCTACGGACCGAAAGTCGATATACACCGGGGCCCGACGGTCGAATTGACCGAGACGTGGGCATCAGCACCTCCCTTGACCAAAGCGCTGGCGGGGCTCTACGGGGGAACCGTGCTGATGACGGCAATCTTGCCAGGGGTGATTCCCGACAAGACCGCCAGTTGGATCTCCACGCTATCGGCGTCCGGAGTCGGGGGGGTGCTGGCGTCGCTCCTGGCCGCGTACGAGTCGAAGGCGGGGATCGTGAATTCCGCCAAGGAGACTGTCGAGCAAGGCGAAGAACTTACCAAGCAGATTGAGTCCGTTTCGACCCCAATCGCTTCGGGACTGGCCACCGCGGCCTTGGACAGTGCGAAGCTTTCGGTCCAGCTTGTTGGCCAGGCCCTCGACGAAACGACCGCGATCGCCAAAGAAGCCGTCAACGCCACCCGCAACTTCAATGGAAACTACACCGTCACGGCCAACGGCGGGAACATCGCCATGGTTTCCAAGTCGAACGACGACCTCGGGACCGCGAGTAACATCAATCTCGACGCTCAAGGCGCTGGGGCGAATGCGTGCAATGGCATGGTCCGCCTCAACGGAACTGGATTCGTTCTTGCGACCGCGGGTCCGGCAATCATGTCGTTGGCAAACGAGGAACATGTTGGGGAAGCTATTCTCGACTGCGGGGCGGCCGGGACGATAAAGCTCCAATCGGGAACGACGATGGAGCCGAATCTGATCATGATGGACCCCGAGGCGGGAATCACCTCGAAGTCCGTCTTGAAAATCCTCCAACAAACCGCGGAAAACTCGATGACGATCGACCCGGAAGCGGGGATCACCCTTTCGGTGAGCGAGGCGACGACGCTGACGATGACCCCCGCATCGATGACGCTCAAGTGCGGGGCGAGCAGAATCGAACTCTCCGACGACGGCATCACGCTTCTCGCGGGATCGGCGGTCGTTGCCCTCGGATCGGACGCGGTTTCGGTCGTCGGGCCCACACTCAGTCTTGTTGGCGATGGCGAGGTAACGCTGTCGACCGCGTCGTTTGCCATCTCGGAGGGTTGACCGAAGGAGTCACTTCGTGAGCACGCCTAGTCATGGTCCGCGGGCGGCCGATTCGCTCGAGGCGATCCAAAAGTCCGTCAGGCTGAGTCCGCCCGCCCTCGAACGGCTCAAGGGCGAGGGGAAGGGGGAACCCCTGGAGTACATCGGCGCGTTGCACGCCGCCGGGTACGATGTCGATGCGATTCGGGTGTTGTCCTATTGGTTGCCCAGTCGCGCCGCGGTGTGGTGGACGATCCTCTGCGCCTGGCACGGCAGTGGAGGCAATCCGCCCTATGCCGAGGACGTCGCCCTTCGCGAAGCGGTCCACTGGACGCTTGAGCCGACTGAGGAACACTGTCACAAAGCTCGCGACGCGGCCACACTGGCGCGATTGAGGACATCGGCTGGCTGCGCCGCCAAATCGGCTTGTATGGCCGGATTCTGCGGAGCCCACGGTGATCCTCTCGTGGGCGGCAAACCCCTGCAAGTCGCCAGCGTCGCCTCGGCGGGAGTCCTCTTGGCGTGCGGCGCCGCCAAGAGAGCCGGCCGAGGCTCATCCTACGCCGAACTTCTCGAGATCGGACTCGACGTCGATCGCGGCAAGCTTCCCTGGGGGCCGCAGTGACCCCTCGGCAGTGCCGGGCGCTTTTGAACGTCGCGAAACAGCAAGAGACTCGGGACGTCGCTTCCCGAACTGGAGGACTATTCGATGAGTAGCATGGATGACCAACTCAGTCAGTTGCAGCGATTCCTCGACATCATGCACAACGAACTCCCGCAGGCCGCGCAATCGGTGAGCGACCCGGAAATTCGCGGTCACATCGAGGATCTCGCCAGTCGAGTTTCCGATGCGAAGTCGTCGCTGGTCTCTCAGTACAAGCAGACGATGTCGGATCTCGATTCAACGCTGAATCAGACGAAGCAATCGGCGGAGGAGACAATCAAGCGGGCTCAAGCCGCTCGCAAGAAGGCGGCGGAAGAGTCCAAAAAGGCGTCGAAGGAGGAGGCGGCTGCCTCGAAAAAGGTGGCCAGCGTCAAAGGGACGCCCGAAAAGGACGCCAAACTCGGGTCCCGGTTGCGCAAGGATGTCTTGCATCGCTATGCCCTCCAACCCGCCGCGGAAGGCACTCTCAAGCCCCATGTGCCTGTCGCCACGACGTCCGACTGGGAGGATTGGTTCCAGTCGAGCTGGGATGGTTGAGGACCGTTTGTCCCTTCACGGGGGCGACTCGGAGAACCGCTGACGCCAAACGCCGGACCTCGCGCCGACTTGTCGACAGGCGTATACTTCCTCGCCACAACAATGCGGGGAGGACACGATGGCAAAGCAACATCCACTTCTGGAATGGATCAGCGCCGAGAATACGGGATTCTTGGCCCACATCTCTCTAATATGTTACGGCATAACGTCTTGCGCTCGCAACCTCAGTTCTTCCAATCGGTTAGGTCTGGTCGTCTGTTGTCCGCCATGATCGTGCCTTCTCGGATGTGATCACTTCTTTTGTCCCCCTGGGACAATCAGCTTTCCGCTGTGGACGCCTCCAATTGGAGGAGCGTCTCATGTATTCCCAACATTGCGGTGGGAATGGTGGCTTGCTTCGAATTCTGGTCGTGGCGCGGGTCAGCGATCCGCGGCCGGGCAAGCAAGACGAACGGTCCGTCGAGGACCAGGAGCATCGGATCCGAGTATGGATCGCAGACAACATCAAGGGACCATGCGAGATCGAGGTCTTCGCAAGTTCCGGGGGCGGTGAATGGATCGATCGGACCGCTCATCGTGAACTCTGCGAGAAGGTCGCGTCGGGCAAGTATGGGCTGCTCGTCACGGAGGATCTCGGACGCATTCTTAGGCGGATCCATGCTCATGTGTTTGCCGAGGAGTGCGTCGATTACGGTGTCCGACTCGTCGCGCTCAACGACCATGTCGACACCGACGAGCCAGGTTGGCAAGATCATTCGATCTTCTCCGCCTGGCATCACGAGCGAAGCAATCGGGATACCAGCGATCGAATCAAACGCGCTCACCGGTCGCGCTTCAAGAACGGGGGCTGCGCCGCGATCCCGATCTTCGGCTACATCAAGCCGCCCGGCGCCAAGTCCGATTCCGAATGGAAGAAGGATCCCGAAGCCGAGCCGATCTATCGCGAATGGTTCGAGCGTCTCGATCGGGGGCAGTCGTTCGCGGAGGTAGCCGATTGGCTCAACGCGCGGGAGATCCCCACGGGGCCCTATGCCCAGAGCGAGCGCTGGGATTCTCGTATGGTCGGTCGTGTGACTCGAAACGCTCTCCTCAAGGGCGTTCGCCTTCGGAATGTTCGGGAGAGTTGGCGCGATAGCCGGGGCAAGTACCGAACGCGACCCGCGGATCCATCGATGTTGCTGGAGCGGGAGGTTCCCGAGCTTGCGTTCGTCGAGCCGGAGTACTACGACCGCGTCATCAAGAAGATCGACGACCGCAACGCCAAGTACCGAAACGGGAGGGCAGGCAGGAAGGCGGGACCTCGCAAGCGTACCCGGTTTCCGGGGCGGATGATTCGCTGCGGGATTTGCGGACGTGGATACGTCTTCGGCGGGCATGGTCAGAAGGAGCACCTGATCTGTGACGGGGCTCGCCAATACGCTTGCTGGAATGGCGCGACGGTCGATGGTCCACTGAGCGGTAAGCGGATCATCGAAGCCGTCTTGGAGGCGATCGAGTCATTGCCGGAATTCGACAGTGCTCTCTTGGAGGAGGTTCGTGCCGAAGCCGATCGGCTCGACGACGAGCGAGCAGGCAAGATCGAGCTGCTGGACCGGCGAGCGGAGGATCTCAACCGCAAGCTCGACCGTCTCGTCGCGTTCATCGTGGACGGCAAGACGAGCGATCGCATCGCCGACGAGATCGAACGCCATGAGCAGCAGCTCAAGGAGATCGAGGCCGAGAAGCAACGACTCCGTGACGAGCCGCGAGGCCGGATCGAGATCCCCTCGATCGACGAGCTCAAGAGACTTGCCCGGTCTTCCATCGAGTCCTTGATGACGGATGACCCGGATTTCTGCCGCTTCATGCAGAAGCTCATCCCCAGCATCGTCGTGTTTCCGCATCGACTGTGCGACGGGAAGCGGATCGTCCTGCGGGCGAAGATTCGTCTACGGCTGGCATCGCTGATCGAAGACGCTCGTGGCCGGGCCGTGCTGGAACGCCCGCTCGAACGTATCCTGACCGTGGATCTCTTCAAACCGCCGCAACGGGAAGCCTTTCGGGAGAAAGTGATGGCATTGCGACGCTCGGGCATGACCGAGCGCGAAGCCGCCAAGGCGTGCGGCATCACCGTGACGGCCGCCCAGTATGCCGCGAAGCTTCAGCGGATGATGGATGAACTGGGGCTCGACGATGCGCACGTCCCGCTGACGGAACCGCCCGATGACTGCGACAAGCATTGTCGCCATCGCCATCCTCGTTATCGGTTCGATCCCCTACCCGGCGCCGGCGAGGTCTAGCCTCGAGCGTTCGATCATCATTCCGTTCTGATTTTCACCGAGCCCCATGACTTCTCGTCGTGGGGCTCAAGCTTGCGCCAACGACTTATCCAAGGAAAACCACATGAGAGAGAAACAACATCACGACCGCAACGACAACGACTCGACCCTTCCGGCGCGGAGTCCAACGCGGGAGTTGATCCGCCGCCTCGCCACCGAAATCGTCCGCCGCCTCCGAGAGGAGCAACATGGCGAATCGAGTCATGAACATACCCAGGCCTAGTCGTTTCCCTTTTCGCGTTCAACGCAGGGAAGATCCGACTACGACGGATACTTCCTCTTTGACCACAAGTTTCAACCCGCTCCCCGCGATCAACGCGGGGAGAAGTCCATCCGTTCTCGTCGTTTGCTTCTAGCGCAAAGTTTCAATCCGCTCCCCGCGATCAACGCGGGGAGAAGCTATGATCGGCTCGGCCTTATCCAGCCCCGCTTTGTTTCAATCCGCTCCCCGCGATCAACGCGGGGAGAAGAGGTCATCCCTTCATCGTTGTGGTCCACTAACGAGTTTCAATCCGCTCCCCGCGATCAACGCGGGGAGAAGCTCGGTCAATGCGGTCGGATTCCAAGTTCCCGATGTTTCAATCCGCTCCCCGCGACCAACGCGGGGAGAAGTCAGGCCTTGACGCTTAATGTCATCAAGCAAGGTGTTTCAATCCGCTCCCCGCGATCAACGCGGGGAGAAGATCTCGAGTGCCGGCCAGTTGTCGATGGAATCCCAGTTTCAATCCGCTCCCCGCGATCAACGCGGGGAGAAGCTGACCGATCAGCTCGACCGCAACGCCCCGCAGCGTGTTTCAATCCGCTCCCCGCGATCAACGCGGGGAGAAGTGCCCGACTACGGCAAGCTCACGCCCGTCCCTCAGTTTCAATCCGCTCCCCGCGATCAACGCGGGGAGAAGCATGTTCGGCCAAGGCGTTCGTTATCGGAAGCAAAGTTTCAATCCGCTCCCCGCGATCAACGCGGGGAGAAGCAGATCCTTGAATGAATCCTTGATCAGTCGATCGAGGTTTCAATCCGCTCCCCGCGATCAACGCGGGGAGAAGTCGCGGTCTTCGGCGAGGGGAACACCTATCTACTGTTTCAATCCGCTCCCCGCGATCAACGCGGGGAGAAGACCAATTGAGGAGAGCATTCACAGTGAAGGTCCAGTTTCAATCCGCTCCCCGCGATCAACGCGGGGAGAAGGCCTTCGTCGTAACTCGTTGCCTCCTTTCTGGTTGCCAAGGGGATCGCGCCGACCTGGGTATTGTCGCAGGGTCGACGCTGGGTTCCACGATTGTCTGGGAATGCATCTTATTATGTCCGAACGTGTTAGGGCGAGCGCCGATCTCCCGGCGTTTTGGGCGCCGATCGGGGTTCGCGATGGACTACACAATGAGTGGCCCTTCGAAGTCAATACGTCGATCGCGGCCGTGGGTTTCGGTCGAATCGGCGAATCGGCCGGGAATCATGTAGAAGCGAAGGCTGTCTTCGTCGGCCTTCATTTCCGATAGGAGGCGGTGACGAAAGGTCACCCACTGCGTCTCGCCGAGGACACACTCGAACACCGAATACTGAACGCGTTGGCCGAAGTCTTCGCAGATCTTGGCGATGTGGCGCAGCCGACGCTCCCCCTCGGGTGTGGACGTGGCCACGTCGTAGGCAACCAGCACATTCATCGTTCCTTCCTCTTTCTACTCGTCGGGAGTGATGTCAGCGGAGAACCAACGCGGGGTAGGCATCGATGTCACTTCGCAACGTTCGAGCAAGGAGTCGAGCCTGGATGTGGGGGAGCAGCCCGAACGGAACCGTTTCCTTGAGGAGCGGGTGAGCTACCTCGAGGCGTTTCCGAGCTTGATAGGCAGCCAGGAGCGTACGTCGGGCCGACTCGTCCATGGAGACCGAACCCGAGGGATCGGTCGTGAATTCCTTCGCGTTGACTTGCTTGCGGTTGACCAGCGAAAGGATGATTCGGTCGGCGAGCAACGGGCGAAACTCCTCCATCAGGTCGAGCGCCAACGAAAGCCGGCCGGGGCGATCGGCATGAAGGAAACCGACCGCGGGATCGAGTCCCACCGCTTGGAGTGCCGCATCGCAATCGTGCCGAAGCAGTGCATAGGCGAAAGAGAGCATCGCGTTGATCGGGTCCTTCGGGGGGCGGCGGGTCCGACCGCCAAAGGTAAATGGCGATGACGCGTCGCGAACGGCATCGCCGAACGCTTTGAAGTAGGCGGCCGCCGCGGCGCCTTCAATCCCTCGGGCCGCGTCCAACGACTTCTGCGAGGGAAGTTCGACGAGCAGCGCCGCCATGCGTTTGGCGGCATGCTGGAGCGCCGATTGCTTCTCGGTGTCCTGCGCCGAGCGAGCGGCCCGTAGGAGCAAGGCACGGGAGTTCTGAATCTTCGCGGCGATCATCGGTCGAGCAAGCAAGAGGGCGGACTCTTTCGAGTCGGATTGCCGGTACTGTTCCCGGCGGAGGAGAACGTTGCCGTGACAAGGACGCTCGAGCCGTGCTTGAAATCGTCCTTGGGGAGTGAGGTAGGTCAGTCCCACTCCACGTTCGCCGCATAGGCCGATGACCGCCGGCGTGAGAAAGATCCGGCCAAAGCAAACGACCGATTCGAGATGATGAAGGGGAACACGAAGGCGGGTTTTCCCCTCGATCCGAACGCGCAAGGTCTCTCGCTCCCGTCCGATCGACGCGCCTTGCGACATGACGTAGAGCGTATTGGCATGCACACGCATCGGTGTCTCCCGGCGAAAGGTCACTGTTCCCAAGAAGCGAGTTGCGATTGCCCTTCTGACTAGTCGCTGACTTCCTTGTCAAGAAGCGGCCGGTAGAGGTCGTCTTGGTAGTTTCCCAACCGCTGCGGCGCTTCGATGGTTGTCGGCAAGCAGAGGTCTTGGAGCGAGCAGCCCTTGCAGCGCGGCTTCCACTTGGGTGGAGGAGTCTCACCGGACGCGAGGAGTTCGTGGAGCCTTGCGACCGCCTCCTCAGTCTTGCCGCGAAGGCTTGCTGTCAGGGGGACGTCGCGTCGTCGATGGCTCTTGAGATGAAAGATCGCGCCCATGGGGATCTCGACGTCCAACATCTCCTCCAGGCACAGCGCTTGGGCGCACAACTGGACGTCATCGTTGTCCCATCGTCGCCGGCGCCCACTCTTGTACTCGATCGGCAACGGATAGTCGCCGAACTCGACGGCGTCGCTCTTTCCCGAGAGTCGAAGCCGATGACTCACCAGCGAGATGTTGCGGACGACCCGTTTCCCGCGGTGGAGACTGCTCGACTCCTGGTGGACCCGGCGATGATCGTGCTGCCCCGAAAGGGTGTAGCGGTTCTCGACCCACACCTGTTCGATTCGGAGCAGCGCGCAGCGACGTTCGCAGAACAGAAGGTGATTGAGGGACGAAAGGGGCGGATAGTCGCCCTCGTCCCTCGCGACAGTTTGTTCACGTTCCGACGACTCGCTCATGGAGGTCACGCTCCGACGGTCAACTACCAGGCTGGAAGTCGTCGAATTCCTCGGGCAATTCGTGGAGCGTCACGCCTTTGGGCAGCTTCTCGCGGAGATCGCCGAGTTTGTCGCCCAATTCGTACGCATCGAACGACCGAGGAGGCTTTTCCAAACCAAGTGGTTCGATCTTCACATGATCGAAGAGCGTGTGAGCGGGAGCATTGCCCAGGCGACTGGCGTGCTCAAAGACGTAGATCTTCCGCACCGCCATCAGTCCACGCGACGCCGAGCGGTCGAAGTCGAACATGCGGATCATCGCGTCGAAGAAGAGACGCAGGTCGGCATAGGTGAAGCCCGTGTCCGCCGCCAACAGGGGGTTGATGAACCCGTGGCCGACATAGAGCGCGTAGGGAACGGTGCTCTTGCGTCCCATCGTGCCGGTGATGGAGCCGTCCTTCTTCGATTGTTTCTCCGCCTCCTCCTCGGTCGTGACGGACTTTCGCGTGATGGCGACTTCCATCGGAACGATGGGATCGACGGAGCGGGCGAAGGTGATCTGGGCGGGGCCTCGCACTTGGCCGCAGTTGACGCCCGTGGACATGACAGCCCCGAAGGCACGGACGTCGTAGAAGTTGCGACACATCCATTCGCGAGCCTGGCGCGTTTTGTCCGCCTTGGCTTTCGCGGAGTCGTCCTTGGACTTGGCCCCATCGCCAATCGCATCGTGGGCTCGCTGGTGTTGGCGGTTGAGGATGCGTTTCTCGTAGACGGCGTCTTGGGTCTGAAAGTAGATCTCGTGTCCGGGTTCGTCGTTGGTGAGAGCGGCGACGGCGTTGCGAATCTTTCGCTTGATGCAGACGTCCGTGACGAATCCTTGAAGAGTCTGCGGGTCGAGCCGAGGGAGGTTGCCGGCGTCGGGGTCCCCGTTGGGATTCCCGTCGGCAACATCGAAGAGATAGACGAAGTCATAGCGACGATCGACGATGGTGTTGCTGTCCGTGGTGGTAGCCATTTCGGAAAAGTCCTTTCGTTGAGAGATCGATTTGGGGTTCGTCACACGTTGGGCGTTTCAGCGGCCAATTCGGCCTCTTTCTGAATCTTGCGATCTTGATTACGCCGCCGATACTCGGCGCGGCGATGGTAAAAGCCGAGCGCGAATCGGCCTTGTTCGACAAGATTGAGAACCGCGGGAAAGTCGGGCGGCAGGCCAGGCGATGGCAGGAAAGGTTCGAGGCGCTCTTCGAGTTCCTTCTCGAGATCGAAGGCGAATCCCGGCATTTCGTCGCGGATCTTGGCGAGGTGATGGCGATTGAGCTTGATGAGGACCGGAAAGACGTACTGCGGAGACATGGATGCGGCCCCGAAGTAGCGTTCCACGATCTGGGCGTTTGCCCCGAAGCTCTTGGGATCCTGGCATCGGGCGAGGAAGGCGAGAAGTTCGCCGCAGGCATAGCCAAGCGATTGCTTGCTGGCCTCCGGATCAATCGAGGGTGTCATGGTCAGGGTTCCTTTCTGAGGATGACGGTTGAGCGCGAGCTTGATGAGTCCCATGCGGGCGGGAGAGAAACGGCTCGGTGCGTTCTCGACACGCAGCCGACGCAAGACATCGGCGAGAATGCTGTCCGGCAGTGGCTTGCCGTCGATCGCCGCTTTCAAAAGCCACGGAGTCACGTTGGGAGAGATGTCGTCACCCTTGCGCACGGTCCCAGCGGCGAGTAACCAGATCGAAAAGGCCGCACCCTCGACGAGGGTGAAGGCATCGACGATCTCCAAGTCCCGGAACCAATCGGCGATGTTTTCCTTCGCCTTGGCGAGCGGCAGCTCAAGATAGTCGCGGACCACCATGCGGGCCGCGTTGGGGGAGACGCTCAGGCAGTAGAAGTCGGCGGTCTCCACGGGTCGGCTGTGTGACTTGCCACGACGCACATCGTCAAAGAGTTTCGTGATGTCGTCAGGCGTCGGTTGCGAGAAGAGATTCGCGATCGAGTCATCCCCTTCGGACGTCGTCCAGAAGAGGAAGCGAACGTTGCCCGCCGACACACTACTCCGCTCATCGGCGATCAGCGCATTGAGTGCCCGAGCGTACGCTTCGGACGCCCGATAGCTGACGCTCGCGTTGACGGCTTTGGGGAGTTCGTAGCTCTCAAAGGCGGCCTTGTCGTTGGAGACGAGCGCGACCCCGGCCCCTTGTCCGCCGGGGAGCTTGATCTTGGTCGCATGCGTCGTCGCCAAGGGCCCGTGCTCGCCGGTGACCTGGCAAACGCCGACAGGGCCCTCATCGAGTTTCTCCGCCTGGTGCTTCTCGAAGAAGTTGCGATACCAATCGCGGACAGAAGATCGCACCGAAATTGGCTTGTTGTCGTCGGACGGAACAAGCGTGAAGGTCGCGCGTGCCCCCGCGGCGAGCTTTAGTTCGTCGACATCGTGTCGAAGCCGTTCCCGCAGTCCCTCGTCGACTTCGAGCAGATCGCCAAAAGCCGCGACGGCGAGAAGAGCCTCGTCCTGAGTCTCCTGGGCCGCTTGGCGAATCTGGTTCCAGAAGGTCTCTCGGCTGAGTCGACTCTTCTTGTCATCCGTGATCGGCAGGACGCGCGGCAAGGTGTCCGCGAAGTAGCACGCGAACCCCGACACGTTGGGCGAACCATGGGGCTGGGGAACGCGAAGTAGCTTCCCTTTGCTCTTTTTTGGCTTCCCTTTGCCGCTTTTTGAGGGGATTTCGGACCGTAAATCGACGATTCCGGTGTATTTTCCATCACTTTTCACACCAATTTGGACCGCGATCGACTCTTCTTTGAAGGCAAGATCGTCGAGAAGAGCCTCCCGCTCGGCCAGTTCGTAGAGACGTTTGAGGATCATGACGCAGCTCCTTCGATCTCTTCGTCACTCCAACCCATGACCCGAACAGGCGGTTCGCCGTTGGGGCCCTTGGCACGGGTGTCGCAGTGAAGAACGCCGTCATTCACCCTCGCGAGAAAGAAGCCGGGAACGCGTCGGCCGTCGTCCAGATGGCGGACGTCGTAGAGCTTGGGCCCAAGATCCTCCGTCCACTCGACAGGCTGTTCTTCGTCACTGGGCGGAGCAAAGTCGGCCGCGAACTCCCGGCAGCCAAGGTAGGGCCGATGAAAGCACTGTCCCTTCGAGACGCGGCGATTGAACATCGAGACGTACTTCGCGACGGAATCGGCTCCGGGCTCCTCGTCTTCATTGGGCGGTCGCTGACGAGGCTTGTTGGCAAGCCCAGTGAGTATTGGAGTTGCGTCGATCCGGTAGCGAACGTCACGGAGAAGAAGCGTATTGCGTTGCGTGCGGTTCTCGCCCTGGACTCCCGCTCGGCCGGCGGAATCGACGAAATAGGGAGTGACCGAGTCCGAGTCCTTCATCCACGCGGAGACGGAGCGAGCCGGAACCTTGTCCTGGATCTCGTTGCGGCGGATGTTGGCAAGCTGATAGGGCGGACCGCCGTAGTCCGCGAACGGTTTCAAGATGGCGATTCGCCGAACGTGCCAGCGCATCTGTGGACGCCAAAGGATGGCATCCAAAACACCTCGCGCCGCCGATGGCGTCATCACCGGATAGCTCATTCGTTCGACCTTGAGTTCGGGACGAGTGAAGCAGGCGTACTCGCCCCAAACGGACACGGAGACGAAATCGGGCATGGGAGAGGTCCTTTGGTAGTTGCGTGACTAGTTCCGCCCAAGTGCGGGCAGCTTCCCCCGTTTGCGCAGACGACAGAGGTGTAATCGGAGGTCGTCACGATTGACGCTTCGGTATTCAGGCGGTAACCTGCTGCAGAGATCCTCGGTGAGCTGATGGACACAGATGATTTGATCACTTGGCACACCGAAAGACTGATATGCAGCGAGGAGTACTCTCTCGGGTGGCAGACCGTCGCAACGCTTCCTAGATCGCATGGCTGTTGGCTCCGAGGAAATGTTTCCTGATAGCTTTACGTAAATGACATGGTGACTCCTCGGTGCCGCACGTCAAGACACCAGGAGGTTCCGGCGTGCGCGCCGGCGGGTTGAAACATTTAAGTAATCGCTATAAGGTTCTATAGGAGCTCCACTTGCATCTAGTGAGTGGGGCTCCTAAATTATCAAACTTTCCCTCATCAAGTCAGCCGAAAGGCCCAATTCGCTGTCGTAGCTACCCAGCCAAAGCCCCAATCCATCCCGTCGCTTGTCGATCATCGATTGATCCAGATTTTGGGTTCGGACGTTGACCTGGTAACGGGAGAACTTGCGGCGAAGCTGACGTGTTGGTCGTCGCTCCCACTCCTCCATGAGTGACGCGACCAACTCTTGAATCGGTGGCCAGTCGACGATGAGCACGGGCTCTGTGTCCTCGTCGATGATGCGATAACCACGTCGATCACCTCTTCCCTCGCGGATCGTTCGGAAGTTGAGCGATTCCCTCTCCTTGATGATCTCCCGCTCATCACAACGGCCTAGCGGATAGAGCGACGCGAAGTACTCATTGATCCCCTCGGGACGCGTCCAACGATCCTGTCGTTCCGGTCCATGGGCGTCGAGACGGCCGCGAAGGTTCTGGATCCCCTTGCGATACCAGCCCGGCGGGCTCTTTTCCTCTTCGCTGTTGAAGACAATCACCTCACCACCAGGGCTACCATCGGGTGCAACCAACTTCCCCTCGCGGTTGCAGCGTCCCGCGGCTTGAATGATGCCATCGAGGGGGCCGAACTCACGAAGAACGAACGGAAAATCGAGGTCGACACCACATTCGATCAGTTGCGTCGAGACAACGAAGCAGGAGCGTTCGACCTCCCGTCGCTTCTTGATCTCCTCGATGCGGCGCAGGCGGTGGAATGGGCACATCGCGGAAGAGAGATGGAACACCGACTTCGAATCATCGACCCGCTCGCGGAGTTCCCGGAATAGTTGCCGGGCCGCTTCGACGGTGTTGACAACCACCAGCGCGGATGACTTCTTGACCATTTGCCGTGCGACCTCGCTCCACGACCAGCGGGTCTCGCGTTCCGGCCATGTGATCGTCACGCGCTGAAGGCGTTCAAAGAGATCCATGCTGGGTGGTGCTAGCTCGCGAACTCGGGTAAGCCCGTGCGGGAACTCGTCACGCTGCTTGAGAGCCGGTTGGGTCGCCGTGCTGAGCACAATACTACAGCCGGCTTGATCGACGAGTGCCTTGAGCATGGCACACGTCGGATCGAGAAGTCCCGGCGGCAGTGCTTGGCACTCGTCGAGGATAATGACGCTTCGAGCAATGTTGTGGATCTTGCGGCAATCGCCAGGACGGTTGGAGAAAAGGCTCTCAAAGAACTGAACGTTCGTGGTGACGATGACTGGGGCATCCCAATTTTCGGCACGGCGAGCGAACTCCTCAGCTCGTCTGTCATCTTGGGCATCCGACGTGCCGGGCTCCGCCAGGCTGTGATGCTCGAAGACCGTCCGCTGTTCGTCGTCCACGCCCAACGCCTCACGAATGACCTTCGCGTTCTGCTCGATGATCGTGATGTAGGGGGCGACACAAATGATGCGTCGCAGATCGTGGATTGCCGCATGACGAAGAGCGAAGGCCAGACCCGAGAGCGTCTTCCCACCTCCCGTGGGAACGGTCATGGAAAAGAACCCCGGCGTCTCTTCCGCACGCAAGAGACAGGACTTCAGGATCTCGCCCCGAATCGACTTCATCGGTTCGGCTGCCCGCCGTGCACGTTCCCCGATGTAGCCCAACACTCTTGGGAGAAGTACTGCGGGTTCGAGCGCTGGCGGGACCGATTCCGGTGAGCATCCGTTTATCGAGTCCTGATACGCAGCCGTGTCCGCCCAGTCAGCGTCGACCAAACAGCTAAAGAGCATCCGAATGACAAGGTCGAGCTCGTCCCTGGAACCTGTCGGAGGTGGCGGTGTCTCCTTCACGACGTCGGGAATCTCCCGGCGAATCGTCTCCATGATTCGTTCGAGAAGAGGTGTTCCCGAGTCGCTCATGATCGCGGTCTTGGCGTCGGCAAAGTCGGGTAGGCCGCCATGGTGGCCCTGAATGGCAAACGTCGTTTCTGGTCGTTGATGAAGATGGGCAAGTGCCGCACCGGCTTGTTTGTGGTGGGTGAGATCGGACTTGTGCTGGAGCCCTTTTAGATACTGTTGAAACTCTCGGCGATACTTGCCGATGTCGTGCCAAAGCCCTGCGAACCAAGCGACGCGAGGGAAATCGGAAAACCGCAGTCCCGTGGCCTCCGCCCGCCGTTGCGCCCCGTTTCCAACCCCATACAGATGGTCACGAAGCTCCTGCCAGTCGGATTGATCACTTTTTAGTCCCGTGTGGGCGTAGTAAGGCACAGCCAACCTCCTCGGATGAGCCTCATCATGGCAGGACATCACACGAGTCGCATTAGGGAAAACCCTAATGCCGTTTGATCACGATTTGAGTAGGCTGCGGTTTGGAATGATCGCTTGCCGCTCGTCGTCGCCGCCCACAAGATCGTAGCCACTTGCATCGGCGATGCTCTCATCAAACTTGCCGATACGGCCAACGTGTTACCTCGCGTCTGCATCCGAAACATCTTCGCTTGGTTCGCCAGCGATACGGGTCAAATCTACTTGTTCCTCACGCAAACGTTTGCTTCGGTCAGTCACGGGCTAGCAACAACAATCACCCGAACACCGCGTTCGACATTGGAAAGGAGGACATCACGACAGACACGACTCTATTGAACGACAACAACCACGTTCGGATCTTCATTGTCGTCGAGGGCACCAACGATACCGAGTTCCTTCGGCGAATCTCCCTGATGCTTCATCGGCACGACGAATCACTTCCCAACCTTCACGATATGGAGAAGAAAGGGGAAGCGATCTTCGTCCCGTTCGGTGGCGGCAACGTGGAAGCCTGGACGAATCGATTGGCACCTCTTGGGAAGCCCGAGTTTCATCTCTTCGATCATGAGCTGCCGCCGGAGACCGACTATCGGCGTGAGGCTGCCGAGCTCATCAAGCGACGAGAACGCTGTCGGGCCGTGCTGACGAGAAAGCGGAGCCTCGAGAACTACCTTCACCCGAGTGCGATTCAGGGCGCCGGGGACGTCGAGGTGATGTTCGACGATTTTGATCCCGTCGCGGAGATTGTCGGCCGGCGACTTCTCGAACGAACGCCGACCGAGGAACCTTGGGAGCAGCGTACCCGACGTGCTCGTAACCGCGTTGTTCATCGGGCCAAACGCTGGCTCAACACCACCGTAGTCGAACACATGACTGTCGAGCTTCTCCAGGAGCGCGATCCCGACCGCGAGATCGTCTCTTGGATGCGCGTCATCAGCAATCTGACTGAAGCTGGCTAGCAGCCGGGCGATCGCCAGTGCGTCTCCCTTCATCAGGCCATGAGGCGATCCTCAATCCACTTGCCTCTTCATGATTGGGCTCCAGGCCCAGTTGCGCCCACGACAGGATCCATCGCCTCCAGCAATCCTCGCCGTGAACCATCCGATGGCTGCCTAGTTGAGCGGCCAACAAGTTGAAGTCAGACCTGTTCGGCCTCAGTCGCGGAGACACCCGTCTACGCGGTCGGGGCTCTTCTCGTTTTTCGTGCGCGTTCACGGGGTTTGATCGGCGGGCGTGTTGGTTTGGTTGGGTAGGATGTTAGTGCTCGCGTGATGGTACCAGCGAAGGCGGTTCGAGTTGATGCAGTTTGGCCTCCAGGCATTCCGTGAGATATTCCAGGACGTCGCGGCCTTGTTGTCGGCAAGTGGCGACGACCGAGAGGACGCGCTCGACAAATCGACTTCCCGCTTCGCTGTCGGTTCCCCCGCTCATTTTGCGGTAACGCACCGCGACATTGATCGCTCGCTCGCCGGTGTTGTTGGTCGGTTCGATCCCTTCGAGGCGTGCGAACGTCCAAAGATGCGCTTCTTCTTTGAGCAATCGTTTACAGATCCGCGCGGTCTTCGCGCAGCCGCATTGCATTCCCGCTTCGAGAGCGTCGGTTAGTTCGCCACGGAGGATGCTGACATAGGTGCGAAAGCTGCTGCGGGCCAGATCGCCGTCACGAACCCGATGCCACCAGATAAAGAGGGCATCGGACATCGATAGCAAACGCTCGCCAATGGGCTGACCGGCTCCGCCGCGATCGACCATGGCTTGAAAGTCGCGCCGCAGATGCGACCAGCAAAGTTGGCGATGCTTGATCCAGTTGTAGGCGCCGTGACGATCCGAAGTGGCTACTTGATCATACGCTTCGCCGAGCAGCGACTTGGCCACTTGGCCGGTTCGACGGTCAGCGATGTGAAAGAAGGTGGCCAAGGGAGCGACCACCACCCACAACCAACTCTTGCTCTTATGCTCACGCCAGGAGGTTTCGTCGATGTTGACCGGCTGGGTTCGCACGTACTCGCCAAGATGGGCGATCGGCTGCTCCAACGCCTCGGCCACGCGGCGTTCCAACTTGCAGATCATGCCCAGCGAGATGGTCAGGCCGAAGAGTTGGCCGGCCAATTGTTGGACGGTCCGCTTCCCCAACCGGCAGCCGCCCGAGAGCAAGGCCAAGATCGCGGTCAACCGGGGACCGAAGCTGCCCGTGGGTACCCCCTTGGGCAAGCCGCCGCGCGTCCGAGCCCCACACCGGTCGCAGACGCACTCATGAAGTCGATACTCGGTGACCACCGGCTCGATGGGAGGGATTTCCGCGACCTGATGCCGGACGGGCGTCGCGTCGTCCCCATGCAGTGGCGCCCCACAATCACCGCACGACCGCGGTTTGCAATCGACCACCGCGGCCACCTTTTCCGGAGGCGTCAACGGCCGAGAGTGCTTTGGATGACCTTGCTGACCGCCTCGCTTACGACCCGTTGGCGCGGAGGGTGGCTTGCGCTTCGCCTTCCCCTTGGACTGGCCACGAGGACCATCGCTCGAAGGAGGACGAGAAGAGTTCGTCGAATCCTGACCCGCCTTCGCCCGAAGATCCTCTACCTCTTCTTCAAGCTTACTCAGGCGAATCAGGATCTCCTCGATGGCGACCACTCGCTCTTCGAGTGGCGCCGTCGCAATCCTCCATGCTTGCTCCCGATGACCTTCCATGAACGAAGACTGAACAATCCACCGTTTTCGTCAAGGTCAACCCGTGAACGCGCACCGTTTTTTACCCCACTAGGAGGAACGTCCGTGGAGCAATCCGCACTTGATCGCGCCGTCGCTCGAGCGACAGGCGAGAGCGTGTCGACCATCAAGCGATTGGGTTTCTTCCTGATCGACTCGGGCGATGGTCTCACCCCCGAAGCCGAGGAACCTGGCCCTCAAGTCATCGACTGGGACGAGTTGAACGCCCTGCGTCACGCGAACAATGAAAGGAGGCCACTCGATGCTCGGATCGCTGGCTAGAAAAGGAGTTGTTGATCGCTGGCTGCTAACCTCGAAGCAGGCCCTCCATGCGTTGAACCGTGACCACTTCCTGAAGTGGCAGTGTCGCGGGTGCCAGCGCATGGGACGACGACGGCACCGGTCCGGATCATGGAGTCGACGGCAACAACGCCGCCGCCGACTCAACAGGCAGCAGCGGTAAACGATTCGCCTTTCGTTGATCGCGAGGATGTCAAGGATTGAGTAAAACCGGCGTGACTCGGTTACGAGTCCCCAGGCGCCCGGTCGTCCTCCTGGGACGGCCGGGCGACCCTTTTCTTTTAGCAATCCCGACATTCACTCGTTGCCCCACCGTTTCGAGGCTAAGCGACTCCGTACCAACTCCTGACACCCTTCGCGGGGATCAACCAAGGCTCAACTTGAGGGAGCGCGCATGTCTCCCGCGTTGCCAGCTGATCCGTCGTGGCAAATGTGTTGACGGCGGTTGAAAATGGCGGCGCTGGGGGTGTGTCGCGGCGGTTGAAAATAGCGGCGCTCATTCACGTCTTGTTGCGATTTGGGAAGATGGGGGCTTTGGTCCCGATCGTTCCGAAGTTCGCAAGGAGGCGGAGGAGTTCGAACCGACATGGAGTGGTGGACGGAAGTGCGCCGGCGGGTCCTGACCGGCGAGTTGAGCAAGCGAGGAGCGTGCCGCGAGTATGACCTCGGCTGGCACACGTTGACGAAGATCCTGACTCACGCCGAGCCGCCGGGCTATCGGTTGTCCCGGCCTCGCAGGAGGCCCAAGCTCGAACCCTTCTTGCCGATCATTCATCGGATCTTGGAGGAAGACGGCAAGCAGCCGCCCAAGCAACGTCACACCGCCAAGCGAATCGTCGAGCGGCTACGCGACGAGCACGGCTACGACGGTGGGGAGACGATCGTCAAGGACGCCGTGCGTGCCTGGAGGCAATCGCGGCGGGAAGTCTTCGTGCCGCTTTCGCATCCGCCGGGCGAGGCCCAAGTCGACTTCGGCGAAGCGACGGTCCGTGTGGCGGGCGAGCCGACGAAGGTCGCGCTCTTTGTCATGACGCTGCCTTACTCGGGGGCGATCTTCATCCAGGCGTTCCCACGCGAATGCACCGAGACCTTCCACGAAGGCCATGTCCGCGCGTTCTCCTTCCTCGGCGGCGTGCCCAAACGGATCAGCTACGACAACTCGGCGATCGCGGTGACGAAGGTCTTTCCCGGCCGTGAGCGGATGCTGACCAAGGAGTTTCTTCGGTTTCGTAGTCACTATCTCTTCCAAGAGCATTTTTGCCTGGTCAGACGCGCGAACGAGAAAGGACACGTCGAACGATTGCTCGGCTTCGCGCGGCGGAACTTCCTGGTCCCGGTTCCCGATGTCACCTCGCTGGCAGTACTCAACGAACGGCTCGTGGTCTCTTGCGAGAAAGACCTGGAGCGCCGCACGCGCGGCAAGTCCTCCTGCAAGCGCGACCTGCTCCTCGATGATCGTGCCGCTTTCCTGCCTCTGCCGAAGCAACGCTTCGAGGCGAGGCGACTGGTCCAGGCCAGTGCCAACAGTGAGTCACTCGTCCGTTTCGATCGCAACGACTACTCGGTGCCGGTGGCCTACGCCCATCGCCGCTTGACGATCGTCGCCACCGTCCTGGAGGTACGACTGATCTTCGAGGACCGCTTGGTGGCCCGGCACGCGCGCTGCTGGGAGCGGGAAAAGACTTGCTATGACCCGGTCCACTACCTCGCCTTGCTCGAAAGCAAGCCGGGCGGGTTCGATGTCGCCCGCCCCTTGGAGGAGTGGTCGTTGCCCGACTGCTTTGGCTTGTTGCGACGCCGTTTGGAGGCCGAGGACGACCGACATGGAACCAGGTCCTACATCCGTGTGCTTCGCTTGCTGGAGAAGTTCCCGCTCAAGGAACTGACGGCCGCGGTCGAGCAGGCGCTCGCGATTGACGTCACCGATGCCGAGAGCATCCGCACGATCCTCGAACATCGCGCCGACGAGCCGGTCACCGTCTTCTCGTTGGATGGCCGACCGCACCTCGCGCGAGTGCATGTCCCGACGACCGACGTCGCTTCCTACGGCGTCTTACTGGGAGGGCAGGCCTCGTGAACAAGACGACGACCAAAAGCACCGTGCTGCTCAAGCATCATCTCAAGGCGCTCAAGCTGCCGACCGTTCACGACGAGTGCGAGCGGATCGCCCGGCGCTGCGCCTCCGACAACGCCGACCACTTGGCGTTCCTCTTGCAGCTTTGCGAACTGGAGCTGATCGAACGCGAACGTCGGGCCGCCGCGAGGCGCCTCAAGGCCGCTCGCTTCCCCACCACCAAGACGCTCGAGGAGTTCGACTTCGCCGCCCGCGCGAGCCTCAACAAGCCATTGGTCCTGGAACTGCTCAAGGGGGACTATCTCGAGCGCCGAGAGAACATCCTGTTGGTCGGACCCTCGGGGACGGGCAAAACGCATCTGGCCACCGCGCTGGGCATGGCCGCCTGCGCCCAGGGGCGCAAGGTGCGGTTCGTCCGCGTGACCGAGCTGCTCACCCTCTTGCTCGAAGCCCGCGACGAACGTCAACTCTTGCGGTTACGGCAACAACTTGCCAAGCTGGACCTACTGATCCTGGACGAGTTGGGCTACGTGCCAGCGAGCAAGGCCGGGGCGGAACTCCTCTTCGACGTCATCGCCACCGCCTACGAGAGGTACAGTCTTCTTGTGACCACCAATCTGCCCTTCGAGCACTGGACCGAGGTCCTCGGCAGCGAACGGCTCACCGGAGCCGCTCTCGATCGGCTGACCCATCGCTGCCACATCCTCGAAACCACCGGCGAAAGCTATCGGCTAAAGGACGCCAAACGCCGCCGACAGCGAACCGGCTGAACCAAGGAATCACCCGCGACACGATCTCGGCATACGGAGACCTTTTCCCAACCAGGCGCCACCATTTTCGACCGCCCAGCGCCACCATTTTCAACCGCCGTCAACAACGGATCGGAGTCCTCTCCCGTCAGCGGTGTGTCGCAACGCCGGCAGGTCTTCGGCAGCAGAGTCACGACTTCCTGGCATTCCTCGGTGGGAACCAAAGAACGTTCGTGTTTCTTATGACCTGGTTGGCCACCGCGTTTGCGCTTCGATCGCGGCGCCTTGCGTGGTGTCTTGGCATGAGGGTGCTGACAGCCGGGAGGCAGCGACGAGTTCCGCGGGTTCTTGGGAGGGCCAAGTGCCTCTTCCAATTCCGCGATTCGCAGCAACAACGACTCGACGAAGGCACGCACCTCCGGCGTCATCTGGGCCGCGAGTTCAGGAGGTATCTTCGACTTCCCTGTCATGAACGAATTCTCTCACGACTTCCCTTTCGTGAAAAGACCAACTCACAGGGTGTGAACGGTTACCCTTCTCGCTTTCGCCAGAGTCCGTGCAACCTGGAATGGTCATCGATGCCGACACTGGACTCTTCACCTGGACTCCCGAACAAGGCGGACTCTTCACGATTGTTGTTCAGGCGGACGACGGTCGCGGGGCTATCGGTACACAGGAAATCATCCTTGCCGTTCTGGACAATGCCCCGCCAAAGATCACCTCGACACCAGATCCGTCAGTCGACCTCGGCAACATCTTCCCGTATCAGATCACTACGGAGGACCCGAACGTAGGCGACACGATCACCCTCAGTCTCCTGGATGCTCTCAACGGTGTGTCCATCGACGGATCGGGTCTACTCACGTGGACACCGACCGAAGCAGGCGTCTTTACCTTTACCCTCGTTGCGACCGACTCTGTTGGCGATACAGCGAGACAGGATGTCCGACTACAGGTCATTGATCCTGCCAATAATCGCTTACCCGAACTCGCATCGCCACGTGACAAGGCTCAAGTTGAGCGGGAATTCGCCCATCAGTTCCCACGATATGACATCGATGGCGATACCCTTACCTACACGCTCATAAGCGGCCCCGATGGCATGGCACTCAGCAGTTCCGGCCTTCTGAGTTGGACGCCCGATGTCACGATGATCCCGGCGTCCCCGCACTCTTACACTGTGCGCGCTGACGATGGACGTGGCGGTGTGAAGGACGGGCAGTTTACTGTTTCGGTCGTCCATCAACTCGAGAACAAATCGCCTGTATTCCTGTCCGACGCCAACACGGAAGCGCGGCTCAACGGCACCTACCGCTACGAACCACAGGTCGTCGATCCCGATGGAGACTCTCTTTCCTTCCGTTTCGACCAGGCCCCTCTCGGGATGTACTTCGCCAACGAAGCGGAAGGCATCATCCAGTGGTCGCCGTGGAGCAGCAATCAAATCGGCGATCACCAAGTCATCCTCGTTGCCACCGATGCGTACGGGGCCGAGACAAGGCAAGAGTTCACCGTCTCGGTGGTCGGTACGAATCGGCCGCCGCTCGTGGACGAGGATGCGCAAACCTACGCGATCCTCAACGAACTCTACGAATACCAGATCAAGGCCTCCGACCCCGATGGGGACTCCCTCACTCTTACCCTCGATCAGGCTTCCATCGATCGTGGGATGAGCATTGATGTCGCCGGCCTCGTGACTTGGACGCCCACGCAAGCGGGAATCTTCGACGTCAGTATCTCGATCGTCGATGCCTTCGGGACGGGCTACGTCTACGACTACGAGATCGAGGTCTCCGACAATGTACTCGGTCCCGAATTCACCTCGTTGCCAAACCTCTATGCCGTCACTGGAGAACACTACGTCTACGACGTCAGCGTGTTCGACATCGAGGACGATCGCGAGAACATTGTCCTTTCTCTCGAAGTATCACCATCGGGCGCGACCTTTGACCCCGAGACTGGTCATTTGGAGTGGTTCGCGCCCAGCACTGTTCCCGAGCAGGGGCAACTCTTTGGTTTCGCGATCAGCGCGATCGACGAGGACGGCACCGGCCTAACTGCGACGCAATCTTTCACGGTGTTGGTCGAACGCGGCAGCGATCCCCCCATTGTCACGCCCGAATCGATGGCCGAGGCGGAAGCCGAGATCGGCGCAGGAGCCCGCTACACCTACGACATCGAGGCCTATGACCCCGACAACACGAAGCTCACCTATGAGTTACTCTCCGGTCCCGATGGGCTCACCGTCGACAGCAAGGGGCGAGTCCGCTGGCAGACCGGAGTGGGCGACATCGGCACGCATGATGTCAGCATCCTCATCACCGATGGATCCCGGACCTCCTACAAGCATGATTTCACCATCACCGTCACCGCAGACGTCGTTCCGCCCGAAGTGACCCTCGAATTCAGCGGCGATCCGGCCGTCGTTGGTTCCGAACTCGCTATCCGCGTCTTTGCCAACGACACCGTCGGCTATGGAACGGTGACGTTGACGGTTAACGGTGTGCCAATCGCACTCGACGGCTACGCCATCGGTCGAATCACCTTCGATCAGCCTGGCGATGTTGTCGTGACAGCCACCGCCACCGACCCGGCCGGCAACACCGGCATGGCAAACGTCACCCTCAGCGTGATCGACACCGCCGTTGACGGGGCTCCCGAAGTCGCGATCGCTCTCCCTGAAGACGTTGAGGTCATTGGCGAAGCGACCGATATCCTCGGCCGCGTCATTGACACCGACCTTGTCTCCTACACCTTCGAGATTGCTCGCCTGGGTTCGGACAACTTCGTCGAACTCGCCTCCGGCACCGACCCGATCTCCTTCGGGGTCCTTGGCCGAATCGACCCGACCACGCTCCCCAACGGACCGCACGTCATCCGCTTGACGGCCGAGGACGCCGAAGGCAACGTCTCCTCGACTGAACGCCTAGTCAGCATCGATACCGACCTCAAGTTCGGCAATTTCGGTCTCACCTTCGTCGATCTCGAGATCCCCAATGGCGACATGCCGATCGTTATCACTCGCTCCTACGACACCCTCGATGCCGACGAACTAGGCGACTTCGGCTACGGCTGGACCGTCGACATCGCCAACACGGACGTCGAGATCGGCCTTGTCAGCAATGGTCTTGGACTGAACAGCAACTTCCCCGCGTTCCACGAAGGTAGTCGCGTCACTATCACGCTCCCTGACGGCTCGACCGAGAGCTTCACCTTCCGGCCGCAGACCCGTGGCGAGATCTCCGGCGTCTCACCGACCTACGACCCCTACTTCCGGCCCGACGCTGGCGTGACCAGTCAGCTCATCGTGCCGAAGGTTCCCCTCCGCCGAATCACGGGCACCGATGAATATGTCTCACTGGGTACCGGCGTCTCCTACAACCCGCAAGACCCCGGCATCTCCAGCCCCACCCAGGAAGGTGGCACCTTCATCCTGCGGACGAAAACTGGCCTCGAGTACCTCATCGATGCCAAGACCGGCGAACTGACAAGCATGACCAACCTCCAGGGCGACACGCTCACCTTTGGTCACGACTATATCGCCACTGACTCGGGCCGAAGGGTGTCCTATGTGCGTGACGCCCAGGGTCGCATCACCGAGATCACCGATCCGCGTGGCAACAAGATTCGCTACACCTATGACCCTGACACTGGTGATCTGCTCACCGTCACCGACCGCGTCGGTAATAAGACGACGTTTGTCTACGACGAGGAACGCCCACACTACCTGACGAAGATCATCGACCCTCGTGGCGTCGAATCGATTGCCGTCGACTACTCCACCGATACCGGCGACGGTCCCGACATCACCGATGCCGAAGGCAACAACGTCGAGACCTACTACGACAGCGACAATCGCCAGGAGTTCATCGTCGATGCCTTGGGCAACACCACGACCATCACCTACGACGAGCGTGGCAACCCCATTCGCGAAGTCGACCCCACCGGCGTCATCACGCTCCGCACCTACGACGAGGACGACAACCTCCTCACCGAAACCCTTGTCGTCGGTCTGGTTGACTCCGCGGCGAACGGCGAGAACGACGACATCACGACCGAATACAGCTACGACGCCAACGGGAACCGCAGAACGACGGAGGATGCCCGCGGCAACGTCACGCGAACGAACTACAATCAGTTCAGCCAACCGACGACCACGATCGATCCCTTCGGCAACGTCACCAAAGTCACCTACGACGGCAAGGGCCTTCCCACCGAGGTCGACAATCCGCTCGGCGCAAACACCACCTACGGCTACGATGACGACGGCAACCTCGAGACGGTGACGAGTGAAGACGGAGTGCTGCTTGTCAGGAACACCTACAACGACTTTGACGAGCTAACGGAAGCGGTTCCCGCCAACGGCCCGACGAACTACTTCGACTACGATGCAAACGGCAACCAAGTCGCCCGCTGGCACTTCATCGGTGAGGGTGCCGACCGAGTCCAGGTCCTCGACGTCACTCGCTATGATGCCAATGACCGCGTCGAGAGCACCTTCCGCGCGATCTTGCCATTGGGCAGCTACATCGAGCAGGGCATCGCCAACACTGAGGTCCCCGGAGACTTCATCCTCTCGTCGCAGTCGGTCACCTACACCTTCACCGGCCAGGTCGACACCACGACCGACGAGAACGGACTCGAAACCAAAACGATCTACGACCTGCGTGGCCAAGCGATCGAAGTCCGCCGTGAGTCCCTCGACGAGAACGGCAACACGGTCTGGCTCGTCACCCAAACCGTCTACGATGAGGCGGGTCGCGTCATCATGACCACCGATCCCTTCGTCGAAGGGGCGGGAGAAACCATCTGGGCGACCGAGACCACCTACGATGCCGCCGGCCGGCGACGGGAATCGATCAGGCGTAAGGACGTCGACATTGTCCTCGTCGGTACCGAACCCGATCTCTCGACGGAAGTTGTCAGCAATGGGACCGAAGTCTGGCGTACCCGCACCGACTACGATGACAGCGGCCGTACCACGGTCTCCGTCGACCAGTACGACCTCGAAACCCACTACACCTACAACCAGTTCGGCGAGACCGTCGAGACCCGAACCCAGTCCCTCGATGAGACGGGCACCGTCGTCTGGCTCGTCAGCCGGACCGTCTACGACAGCTACGGTCGCGCCTCTTTCCGCACCGACCAGTACAAAGAGGACGACGGGCAGCCGATCTACGGCACCGAAACTCTCTTCGACGACTTCGGTCGGCCTTACCGCACGATCCGCCGCGAGGGCGTCGTTGTCGATCTCGCGGACGGCGAGACGACGCTCACCGACGCCGGCACCGAACTTTGGAAGACCCGAACGACCTACAATGACATCGGGCAGGTCGCCAAGTCCCAATCCGGCGATGGCCAGATCACCGACTACGAGTACGACGACATTGGTCGCCGGGTCGCAACGAACCATCCGGCCACGATCGTCGACGGCGAACTCGTCCGTCACCGCACCGAAACGGTCTACAACACCATCGGCCAGGTCGAGCAGGAGATCACCGGCATCCGTCTCGTCTACGATGCAGACACCGGGGAGTACGTCGAAGACCGCGCCGATGCTCGCACGACCACCTTCGTCTACGATGAACGCGGCAACGTGATCGAGACGATCTTCACCGACGGCACCTCCACCAAGTCGACCTTCGATGACCTCGGCCGAAAGCTCACCGAAACCAATCAGGAAGACCAGACGCGCAGCTTCGTCTACGATGCTCTCGGTCGCCTCGGCTCGGTCGTTTTGCCGGCGATCTATGACCCCGGCGCCGACGTCAACACGACGGCCGACGATGTCCTCGTCAATCCGCGGTACGACTACGGCTACGATGAGCGCGGCAACCAAACCAGCATCCGCGATGCCGAGGACCGCGAAACGACCTTCACCTACGATGAGCGGGGCAATCAGCTCACCCGCACGCTCCCCGACGGCCTGACCGAATCCTTCGAGTACGACGACCGCGGCCGCATGACCCTGCACGTTTCCTTCGAGGGCGTCGTCAAGACGTACGGCTACGATGCCCAAGGCATGCTCGAGCAAGAGAGCTACTACGACGACCTCGCCCAGTACGCCGATGGGACGGGAACGCCGACGGAGACAGTGACCCACCAATACGATGCCTTCGGCCGTGAGATCGACGTGACGCGCAGGGCGGCCGATGATTCCATCCTGCGAAGCGAAACCTGGGACTACGATGCCCAAGGGCGCCTCGTCCAGCATGCCAGCCCCGAAGGGATCATCGGCTACGGCTACGATGATCTCGGTCGCAAGACGAGCACCTACACTGTCGATCCCGCGGACACCACGAATACGACCTACGAGGTCCGCTACAGCTACGATGAGCTGGGCCGCCTTAAGACCGTCGAAACCATCGAACGCAACGACACGGTCCTGGCGACGCCCGAGGTGACCGAGTACGACTACGACCTCCTCGGCAATCTCGATGAGATGACAGGTCCCAACGGCGTGATCGAGGACTACGAGTACGACCAACTCAATCGACTCGAGGCCCTCACGCACTACGCCCCCGACGCAACGCCGGACGACCTCTCCGACAACGAGAAGCTCGCCGAGTTCACCTACGTCTTGCGGAACGATGGCCGGCGCGAAGGATCTTCGGAGACCTTCTATCACGAGGATGGGACCCAGACGACCGTCCAGTATGTCTGGACCTTCGACGAGCTCAACCGCCTCACCCAAGAGCGCATCGATAGCTCCGACGATTCGCTCGACCGGACCGTCGATTACGTCTTCGACCTTGTCGGCAACCGTCTTCGCAAGGCGGTCGATCTCGGCAACGACGGGACCATTGAGGAGCTGATCTGGTCGACCTACGATGAGAACGATCGGCTGCTGACGGAGATCGCCGATCTCGATGGCGACGGCCTCCCCGATCCCGCCGTCGATCGCGAGACGACCTACGGCTACACCGGCACCCAGCAGACCGGCAAGACCGTCGCGGAAGCGGGCGTCACCACTTCGTCGGTGACCTTCACCTACGACCTCATGGGCCGAATGAGCAAGGTCGAGACGACCTCGTACACCGATGGGTCGGCCTCGACGATCGAGACCGTCGACTACGAGTACGATGCGATGGGAATCCGCGTCGCGGCCGTGACGCGGACCGACGATGGGGCCGACGGCAGCATCGAGACCACGGTGCGGACCGAGTATCTCACCGATCACCGCGACATGTCAGGCTACGCCCAGACCCTTCGCGAGACGACCTCCGACGTCGATTCGGGCGAAACGCTCAAAGTCGTCGAGTACACGCGCGGTCACGACGAGATCACGCAGACGACCTTCACCTACACAGGCGGCGTCCCCGATGCGGGTGAAACCCTCGTCTTCGGCCACGACGGCAAGGGGAGCGTCCGCGTCCTCACCGATCTCGCCGGGGCAATCGCGTCGGTCGCGGGCATCGAGCAGGTATTCGTCTATGATGCATACGGAAACCTCTTGAACCTCGCCGCCTCCCAGGCCGCCACCAGTCTCCTCTACAATGGCGAGTACTTCGACGGCCAGATTGGCCAACAATACCTCCGCGCCCGCTGGTATGATCCCAATACCGGGCGATTCAACCGCCTCGACCCGTTCTTTGGCAACCTGCAAGATCCCCAGAGCCTTCACAAGTACCTCTACACCCACGCGGATCCAGTGAATGTCTTCGATCCGACGGGACGGTTTGGGCTAGGTGGCTTCGTAGCCACGGTCGCGATCGGTGGCGCGATCGGCGCGTCGCTACGAGCAGGATTTGCTTGGTATTCTGGTGCCGACTCCTCCACGATTTGGAATGAAGCGCAGATAGGGTTTGCACTCGGAGGCCTCTCGGCGGCGGCAGGTTTTGGAGCTGGTTTGATAGGAACTAGCTATTGGTGGACGCTCGCGTCAAATGCCTTCCTCGGTGGAATTGAAGGAGCTTTCGAGGAATGGCTAGTTTTGGGCGATATCGAAGATATTGCGTTCGGAGCAGCAAAAGGAGCTTTGTTCGCTGGCATTCTTTCATCGATCGGTTTTTGGGTAGGTAGCTACTTTGGCATACCGCAGGGATTGAGTAGGGCGAAGTTTGACGAAGCGTCCTCACTCATACGATCAAGGGTCGGTGAAGCAAGCGGCGATATTGTCGTCCAAGGCAGTCGCGTTACCCGAAAGGCTACTCCAAAGTCTGATATTGACTTTGGAATCAGGGTGTCAAAGGATAAATTCGATGAGCTTCTCGAGGCTAGCTTCGGCACACCAACTCCTGGTTCCGCGGCTGAGCGGACCATGAGCCATGCAATTCGCACAGGGAAGATCCAGTCTGGAGAAGCTCGTCTCATTCCAGGCGGTCCTCGTCTCCGTCAGCTGAGAAAGGAACTAGAGCAATTGCTGGACATCGATGTCGACATCTCAGTAGTTTTGCGCCGAGGGCCATTCGATGGAGGGCCAACTATTCGAGTCAGGTAAGGAGAAATAGCAGGTGAGTGAGAATGACACATGCTACTGCAAGATATTTGTTGATACCGTCCTCAGCAAAGATGAGTTGGCGCGGACAATCGCTCGTGTGACAAACGGACACTGTATCCGGCGGACAGTCTACACATCTTGGGGAGAGATCGACGTCGTACTCAACGAAGATTTCGACGATCACGATCGTTTCAATAGTTCCGATGGATTTCTCCACTATCAATTCTATCTCGAGATTGAGGCAGATGTTCGAGTGAGTCGTTTCATATTCGTCTCGTCGATTGCCAACTTGTTGACAGAATTCTGGAGGATGGAATTTAAAGCTGTTGCAGCATGTGACTTCGAACATGAACTACCCAGAAAGGGCGGACTCACAAGCTAACGGCCCAACAGCCAAGCATGGTGGGTGTTGACCCAGGGCAATCGCATCAAATGGTGTCAAACTGGCGAGGTCTTGCCGTTTTTACGACGACAGGTCTCCGCGTATTCGGCTCAACTCCCTTTACTGTCCCGGTTCAAATTCTGGTCGCATTCGTTGCCGAATTAGGGCGGTAGGGATTTTGGGTCTGTGGAGGTGGTGTTGCCGAATTGTTGGGAATTCTGGAGGAGGATGAGCGCGATGAGATTGGCTGGCTGGGCGCGAGCGCATGGTCGGTCCTTTGGGAGACTTGGCCCGGTGGACTGCCGTCCTACTTGGATGGGAATGGCGGGGTACGATTTTTGTTTCGGGATTTCTGGAGCTGGTAGCGGCGGAACCGTTGGTCGAGGAGAGTGACGGCAGCGCGGAAGTCCTCGCCCAATCCGATAGGTAGGCTCACAATGTCACGCATTCTCTTCACCTGGGAACTCGGACGGGGATTGGGGCACTTGTTGCCGCATCGGCGGACGGTGGAAGTGCTGCGCGAGCGGGGATGGGAGGTCTTCTTCGCCTCGCGGAACCTGCAGGCGATGGAGAAGGTCTTCGGCGGCCTCGGGGTTCGCTATCTGCAGGCTCCCTTCAAATGCAGTCCGCCCACGTACCCCATCGAGAAGACCGTCACCTTCGCCCATATCCTGAACAACGTCGGTTTCGACCACCTCGGCGAGTTGACTTCGCTTGCCCACACTTGGCGAAACGCTCAAAGTCGTCAAGTACACCCGCGGCCACGATGAGATCACGCAGACGACCTTCACCTTACAGAACGGTCTTCTAGTCGACGAGGAAACCCTCGTCTTCGGGCATGACGGCAAAGGCAGCGTCCGCGTCCTGACCGATCTCGCCGGGGCGATCGCGTCGGTCGCGGGCATCGAGCAAGTCTTCGTCTACGATGCCTACGGCAACCTCCTGAACCTAGCCGCCTCCCAGGCCGCCACCAGCGTCCTCTACAACGGCGAGTTCTTCGATGGCCAGATTGGCCAACAATACCTCCGCGCCCGCTGGTATGATCCCAATACCGGGCGGTTCAACCGCCTCGATCCGTTCTTTGGCAACCTGCAAGATCCCCAAAGCCTCCACAAGTATCTGTACACACACGCCGATCCCATCACTGGCGTTGATCCGTGAGCGTTGCAACGGTGGCGTGTGGGGGAAGCAGGAGCCGATGACGATGGGGGACCGGTCACCGATCAACGGGGAGTGGCGGCAGGGGCGCGGCGTTGGGCTCGGCGGGCGCGTTTGCGGTCGGCTCGTTGGCGAGCTTCGTCGGCGCGCTCTTGGAGACGATGCTGGGGGTGCTCGTCGATCCAACGGTCGGGTAGCAACGAAGGGAGATCCGAAGCCGGAGTGGTCGGCAGGCAGGTGTAGACATCGCGGAGGTACGCGAAGGGGTCGACGTGATGGCGGTTGCAACTCTTGGTCAGGGTGAAGAAGGTGGCGGCGGTCTCGCCTCCTTGGCTGTTGCCGAAGAAGAGCCACGCCTTGCGGCCGAGGACGGCGTACTTCAGCGCCGCTTCGGTGCGGTTGTTGTCGATGGGAATCGCCCCATGGTCGAGATAGCGTGTGAAGGACTGCCACCGGTTGGTCATGTAAGCGATGGCGGCGCGCAGCTTCGATTTCGGAAGCTCCCGCTCGTGCTGCTCGAGCAGCCACTGGTGGAACTCGGTCACGATCGGCTTGGCGTCGCGTTGCCGCAGGGCGCCGCGTTGTGACACACTACTGTCACGGGCGCGATCTTCGATGTCGTAGAGCCGCTGGAAGTAGCCGAGGGCGGTGTGCGTCCGCACGCTCGGCGCGCTGAAGTGGATTTCCTCGAACTTGCGGCGTGCATGAGCCCAGCAACCGACGGGGACGATCTGGTCGTCCGCCGCGGCGATTCGCTCGTAGCAGGTGTAGGCGTCCGACTGCAAGTAACCCTGGAAGCCGGCGAGGAACTCGTCGGGACCATCGCGGCTGCGGTCGGGCGTGAAGTGGAAGCAGTCGTAGGGATGGGCATTGTCGCCGACGGTGCTCCAGAGATAGGTCTTGGTGCAGCCAGGCGGCTCGCCCGCCAACATCTTGACCGGCGTTTCATCGCAGCCCAGCACCTCGGATTGCAACGCCAGCCGACGCATGAGTTCGACCAACGGCGCGACCGCCAAGGCCAAGGCGAAGAGCCAACGCTGCTGCGTGCCGCGGCCGATGCGGCAGCCGTGGCGAGCGAGGATGTCCTCTTGTCGGTAGTAGGGCAGATGGTCGGCGAAGCGACTGGCGGTCAGATGAGCCCAGAAGCCGGGGCCGGTGTAAGCGTCGATCAACTGCGGCGGTTTCTTCGCCGTGGCGATCGTCGTCTCGCCCGATGCTTCGTCGCGAACGATCACCTCTTGGTAATGTTCGATCACATGGATCGAAGCGGGCGTGAACTCCAGTTGCTCGCTGGTCTTCTTGAAGAACCGCCGGGCGGTCGGGTCGTTCCTCAGCTCCTCGGGAATCTCTTGCTCGTCGAGTTCGTGACGGACCGTCTTGCGCGGCAGCAACTCGGGGAAGAGACGCCGGCCGCGTCCCTTGCTCGTGCGGCGTTCTGGTGACGGTTCGTCGTCATCGCTCTCGTCGTCGCCGGAGCCTGAATCGTCGTCCGCCCCGACGATTGTCGAGTCGAACAAGAGCCCCTGCTGGGAATCGTCGACGAAGCGTTCCCGCCGCCGGCCGTACAAGGTCCGCTTGAGCAAGTCGACGTCGCTCTGCAAGCGATCGATCGTCTCCTGCTGCTGAGCGATGATTGCTTGTTGTTGGGCGATGGTCTCCTGCTGCTGAGCGATGGTCTCTTGTTGCTGGGCGATGACGGCGGCTTGCCGTCGGCGCTCCCGATCGAGTTCGATGATCAACTCGTGGCAGGCGTCGATATCGTGGGGGAGGTTCACGTCGAAGGCGTCCATCAAACCGATCTCAGTTGTCGCGGGGACACCCTAGCACGTCGACATCGGAGGCGCCAGAGCAGTTTCAGCGATTTCGACGGAATGACGAGAAAACCTGCGAGTCCGCCTCGTCGCTGCCATCACCATGACATCGTTGTCGCTCGCGAAGAGAACGCCAGGGTCGATCGTCCAACGAGATTGGCAAGCGAAGAACCCAGGGCCCGAGGACAACCGAAGACAAAACTCGGTTTTGGTCGCGTGCCGTCCCATGGCTTCCAGGCTCTCGCCGCCGTGACGGGGAACTGGCGTCTCGAAGGAGCAGCGGCGCGTCCTGGCTCCGCGGAGCGGCACGCATCATTCGGGAAAGAGCGAGGGGAAGTCACGAACGACGGGACGATGACGGCGTGTCACGGTGCTGATCGGAGACTTGAAAGCGCTTGCGATGCCGGACCGAGGAAAGGTCGATGCCCTCGAGAATGAGTGACAATTGTCCGGCAGTGATCTCGAGGCCGGCCTCGTCGTCGGCCGCCTGGGCGTCGGGAAGCTGATAGCTTCCTTCCTCCAGCTGCTGATACCAAATGCAATAGCCGACGCCGCCCCAATAGAGCACCTTGAGGCGATCCCGGCGGCGATTGATGAAGACGAACAAATGGCCCGAAAGCGGATCTTGCTCGAGCACCGATTCCGCCAAGGCGATGAGCCCGTGAAAGCTCTTACGCATATCGACCGGTTCCCGGGCCAGAAAGATCCGCACCTGATGAGGGACCGACCACATGCTCACTCCTCCTCGACGCTATCGAGGGCGGCAAGCACTTGACGCAAGGCGTCGCTGTCGACTTGGGCCGGCGCCCGCACGATGTAGCCTCGGGGATGAACGATCTCGATCACGCTAGTCGATTCGGGGACCACCCGCAACGCCACGAACGGCGACGGACACGCCCCACCGCCACCGACCGCAGTCGACCGTTCCTCTTTTCGATCGCGTCGCTGTAGCTCACGCCGCCAACCGTAGAATGACGCCTCCGAAATCCCCTCTTCCCGGCAGAACACCCGAACGCCCCGCCCGCTCTCCTCTTGCCGACGAACGACCTTCCGCCAATACGCTTCCTTCTCCGCACAACGAACTCGCATCTTCCGCCTCGCGACAAACCAGGGCCAACCAACCCAAGCCTACCGCAACCCACAAGACGCCACCGTTGCAACGCTCACGTTGATCCAACAGGTCAGTTCTTCGGCGTAGCATCTCTTGTGGGCTTTATCGGTGGTTTCGCGGTTGGTGCAGGCTTTCGCAGCGCGAGAGCTGGGGCAGCAGTTGCCGCCGGAGGGGTTATCCTGGACGCCATTTACTACTTCACTTGGCGATCTGGAGTCGTTGACCCGAATGATCTTTCACTAAATTGGGGTAGGCAAGCCGGCACATTAAATCACAGCAGACACTCGGTCGAACTGCGGTTTCCTGCTGGAACCAACATGTCAGCAAAGCTCGCGGAGATCTACGACGATCTAAAGGAATTCGCCTCGTCTTCAGAATTTGTGGGTCGATGGTGGCTCGGGGAGGTTGCCGAGATTGTGATAGAGAGCGTATTTGAGGGTGCTGGGGTCGCGAAAGCCGTAGGAGCGGCGGGTCGTCAATTTGACCTTCAGATTCATTCCCTCGACGGCGCCCGCGGAAATCTCTCCTTTTGCCTCGAACCAATTGAAGATCTGCTCGGCGTGACGCTCGAGGGTTCGTGCCAGGTTGCGCATCGGTTCGATCCGTGTGCTCAAGGCCCGATCGAGCCACTCCTGGAAGAAGGATCCGATCCGCCAGGGAGCCTTGTAGTCCCAAAGCCGCTGGAAGTCTTCCTTCATCAGGTAGCACTTGACCGTCCTGAGGTTGTGCGTCAACAACTCGTTGAGACGAAGGACCTCCTTGCGTTTGAGGTTGCCGCGACGCTTGAGCAGCAGCCAACGCGTCCGCTTGAGCACCTCGAAGCCCTTGCGTTTGAGTTCGCGTGCCTCCTGGGCCCGCACCTTGTCGATCGCCTTGTTGAACAACTGCATGATGTGGAAGCGGTCGAGAATGTGCAGGGCCCCATTGGCCTCGCGAGCGATGACCGACAGGTAGGCTTTCCACATGTCGCTGCAGATGTACTTCAGCCGCTCGGTTCGCCGCCTGCCGAAGAAGCGAAAGAAACGACCGAGCGTCTCCTTGGTCCGGTCTTGCCCGACCCAAAGCAGACGACGCGATCCGCGGTCGATCTGATAGACCAGGGTGAAGTACTGATGCCCCTTGCGGTAGGCGACCTCGTCGATGCCGATCGCCTCGATCCCTTCCAGCTCGCGATGGCGGATTCCCCAGCAAACCGCCATTTTCACCGCACGAAAGACGGTGTGCCAACTCGTGCCGAAGATCTCGGCGGTCTCACGCCAGCTCAAGCGTTTGGCCCAACGGGCCAGGAACCATTGGAAGCTCGACGTCGTTCGCTCCTTGCCCGACGCCCAGGGAATGCGTTCCACCTTCACCCCGCAAGCAGGGCATGCGACCCGCCGCGCCGCGTAGACGAACCAGACCGCCAGGCCCCACAACGGCACGTGCTGAAAACGGCGTTCCGGCAAGTGGTCGTACGTGCCGCCACGATTCCCGCAACCCGAACAGATCGGCCGGCTGCGACGCCGTGGGCGAACCCGAACCAGCAGTCCCTCTTTCGACGAATCGGCCCAAGCCGCCGATTCGTAGACGAAACTCCCGTGACGCTCCAAGGCGTTGAGGATAACCTGAAGTCGCATCCCGTCTCTCGCGGCTGGCGTTTGAAGAAGTCCTTGCAAACTCCATCATGCGCCCCTCGAGAGCGGGATGCTCTTTTTTGGCCTCCTGCCGACTTCTCTCCTTTCCGCTTGACCAGTGGAACATCCTCCCCGCCAACGGCCAAGGAGGAGTCTTTGCCGGGCGACCGAAGCCGAGCCACGATGGCGAGGATGCAGGGCGAGCGAAGCGAGAAGACCAGGCAAAGCAGCAGCCGGACGCGGCCCTTGGCATACGGCGGTAACCTCCACTACCAAGCGGAACGGAGAATACACTCACCACCCACAGATTTGGCAATAGAGCCAGGAATTCAAGCACTTCAACGGTGGCCATAATAGCGTGGCGAGGGTGGAGACGCAGGAGATCAATGGTGAGATGTACGCGTTCTTCGACAGTATCGGCTTCTTTGGCTTCGCGTCCGATTTACTGAATCCGCAAAAAGTTCCCGTTCGGCTCTCGAGCGATGTTTCGGATCGCACTGTCTTCGGTGACACTGCTGGTTGGCACATGCTCGTAGGGCAGCGGCGATGGGGTGTGACCCAGATTAATGACTCTACAGTCGAAATCTGGACGGAATCACATGAGTATCCTCGGGATCAGGTCAACAGAGTCGGCATATGGGCTATGGGTGAAGAAAATCAAGTTATGGTCTGGACGCAGTACTACTCAAACATTCGAGATCACTATGTGGATGGCCAAGGCGCAACAATAGTGCGGGATGTGAATGATTTTCACGAGAACTTGGGCGGCGCGCCGAGCCCTTGGGAGCCTCGGGACCCATACCCCGGAATCGAAACTCCTTGATAGAATCTGAACGGAGCAGGACATTGCAGGCGATGCTCGCACTTGTGAAATACCTTCTGGTGCCGCTCATTGTCTCAATCGTCGCACTCTTCTTGATTGCATGGTTCGGTGGACCAATGGACATTCTTGGCATCGACACTGTCGCCAGGAGGAAACAAGCGTCATCACGTCTCAAGGCGCTTAAAGACGAATTCCTCGCCAATCCTAACAAAGTGAGTTTGCGAACTGAGATCGAAGAGTCGACAAGAAGTCGCTACCGTTTTGAGCGATTGCAGGCATTGTCGACTCTCGGATTGTTGGGAGAACATGCGTCTCCTTCGATTCCGATCCTTGTGGAAGCACTCAAGAGTCGAGACTCCTTTGTCACGGACGCGGCGGCTAGAGCATTCCTAGATCTCGGTCCGAACGCTGCGCCCGCCAAGTTGGAGTTGGCAACGGCCCTTAGAGTGAACGTCCGCAATAGCACCGGATTGTGGGCTGCGGAAGCTCTTGGCAACATTGGTGATTCATCTCCCGAGATTCTTGACGCTCTCAAGTACGCCGTAGATGCGGATTCGATGACCAAAGACAAGGCTCGAAAGGCATATCGGCGAATCACTGGGGAGAGCCTCTAAATGGGCGCCGGGGTCGGTTCGTTCGGCGGGTACGTGGGTGAGCTCAGGTGTCCCCGTTTTAATTCTGGTCGCATTCGTTGCCGAACTAGGGCTGTAGAGATTTGGGGCTTCCGAGGGCGGTTTTGCCGAATTGCTGGAAGTTTTGGAGGAGCGTGGACGCGATCGGGTTGGTTGGTTTGGCGACTTCATGCGTGGCTGTTGGGACCGTGGTGGCTGGTTGACGGAAGCTCGAACGAGATTCAGGGGAAGCGCGGGGTACGATTTTTGTTTTGCGCTTGCTGATGTTGGTAGCGGTGGAGCCATTGTTCGAGCAGCGCGACGGCGGCGCGGAGGTCGTAACCGATTTCGATGAGTAGGTCGATGTTGTTGAGGTTTTGCTGACAGCAGAAGCAGTGGGCGAGGTTGTCGCGCGGGTTGACGGTGTCGCGGAGTTCGACGTCACAGGGGCAGAGAAAGCGGATCGAGCCCCCGAAGGACGTCGAGGGCCGTTATCGCTCGCGAACATGCCAAGAGCCTCCCCAAACTACGGCTGGTCGATTCCAAGCCGCTCGCCGAGCCAGGCAATCGCCTCGTCGAACTTTTCCTGTGACGGCTGGACGTAGTGCCGTTCTTTGATCGAGCGTGGCGAGTGACCCAGGAAGACATCCCCGAGTCCCGGGAACTCGTTGTCGATGAGCGTCGCGCTCGTCTTTCGGAGAAGCTTGGGCTGCATCTTGATGCCTGTCTTGCCCGACGGTGATCGGAAGGCGAGACGAATGGCGTCGGTCTTGCGGAGCCGACCATCATCACCGACGGTCTCGGCCTTCAGAGGACCGCAGCTTCGGTTGACCAGAACGCGTTCGACATCGGTAGACCGCTCTTGCTCCAGTAGTCGCCTTGTCGGGCACCATAGACGTGAGCGTTGCAACGGTGGCGTCTTGTGGGTTGCGGTAGGCTTGGGTTGGTTGGCCCTGGTTTGTCGCGAGGCGAAAGATGCGGGTTCGTTGTGCGGAGAAGGAAGCGTATTGGCGGAAGGTCGTTCGTCGGCAAGAGGAGAGCGGGCGGGGCGTTCGACGATTCTGCCGGGAAGAGGGGATTTCGGAGGCGTCGTTCTACGGTTGGCGGCGTGAGCTACAGCGACGCGATCGAAAAGAGGAACGGTCGACTGCGGTCGATGGCGGTGGAACGTGTCCGTCGCCGTTCGTGGCGTTGCGATTGGTGCCGACGTCGATGAGCGTGATCGAGATCGTTCACCCCCGAGGCTACATCGTGCGGGCGCCGGCCCAAGTCGACTGCGACGCGTTGCGTCAAGTGCTTGCCGCCCTCGAGAGCGTCGAGGAGGAGTGAGCATGTGGTCGGTCCCTCACCAGGTGCGGATCTTCCTGGCCCGGGAACCGGTCGATATGCGTAAGAGCTTTCACGGGCTCATCGCCTTGGCGGAATCGGTGCTCGAGCAAGATCCGCTTTCGGGCCACCTGTTCGTCTTCATCAATCGCCGCAGGGATCGGATCAAGGTTCTCTATTGGGGCGGCGTCGGCTATTGCATTTGGTATCAGCAGTTGGAGGAAGGGAGCTATCAGCTTCCCGACGCCCAGGCGGCCGACGACGAGGCTGGCCTCGAGATCACTGCCGGACAATTGTCACTCATTCTCGAGGGCATCGACCTTTCCTCGGTCCGGCATCGCAAGCGCTTTCAAGTCTCCGATCGGCACCGTGACGCGACGTCATCGTCCCGTCGTTAGTGACTTCCCCTCGCTCTTTCCCGAATGATGCGTGCCGCTCCGCGGAGCCAGGACGCGCCGCTGCTCCTTCGAGACGCCAGTTCCCCGTCACGGCGGCGAGAGACTGGAAGCCATGGGACGGCACGCGACCAAAACCGAGTCTTGTCTTCGGTTGTCCTCGGACCCAGGGTTCTTCGCTTGCCAATCTCGTTGGACGATCGACCCTGGCGTTCTCTTCGCGAGCGACAACGATGTCATGGTGATGGCAGCGACGAGGCGGACTCGCAGGTTTTCTCGTCATTCCGTCGAAATCGCTGAAACTGCTCTGGCGCCTCCGATGTCGACGTGCTAGGGTGTCCCCGCGACAACTGAGATCGGTTTGATGGACGCCTTCGACGTGAACCTCCCTCGCGACATCGACGCCTGCCACGAGTTGATCCTCGAACTCGATCGGGAGCGCCGACGGCAAGCCGCCGTCATCGCCCAGCAGCAAGAGACCATCGCCCAGCAGCAGGAGACGATCGATCGCTTGCAGAGCGACGTCGACTTGCTCAAGCGGACCTTGTACGGCCGGCGGCGGGAACGCTTCGTCGACGATTCCCAGCAGGGGCTTTTGTTCGACTCGACAATCGTCGGGGCGGACGACGATTCAGGCTCCGGCGACGACGACGAGAGCGATGACGACGAACCGTCACCAGAACGCCGCTCGAGCAAGGGACGCGGCCGGCGTCTCTTCCCCGACCTGCTGCCGCGCAAGACGGTCCGTCACGAACTCGACGAGCAAGAGATTCCCGAGGAGCTGAGAAGCGACCCGACCGCCCGGCGGTTCTTCAAGAAGACCAGCGAGCAACTGGAGTTCACGCCCGCTTCGATCCATGTGATCGAACATTACCAAGAGGTGATCGTTCGCGACGAAGCATCGGGCGAGACGACGATCGTCTCGGCAACGAAGCCGCCGCAGTTGATCGACGCTTACGCCGGCCCCGGCTTCTGGGCTCATCTGACCGCCAGTCGCTTCGCCGACCATCTGCCCTACTACCGACATGAGGACATCCTCGCTCGCCACGGCTGCCGCATCGGCCGCGGCACCCAACAGCGTTGGCTCTTCGCCCTGGCCTTGGCGGTCGCGCCGTTAGTCGAACTGATGCGTCGGCTGGCGTTGCAGTCCGAGGTGCTGGGCTGCGATGAAACGCCGGTCAAGATGTTGGCGGGCGAGCCGCCTGGCTGCACCAAGACCTATCTCTGGAGCACCGTCGGCGACAATGCCCATCCCTACGACTGCTTCCACTTCACGCCCGACCGCAGCCGCGATGGTCCCGACGAGTTCCTCGCCGGCTTCCAGGGTTACTTGCAGTCGGACGCCTACACCTGCTACGAGCGAATCGCCGCGGCGGACGACCGGATCGTCCCCGTCGGCTGCTGGGCTCATGCGCGCCGTAAGTTCGAGGAAATCCACTTCAGCGCGCCGAGCGTGCGGACGCACACCGCCCTCGGCTACTTCCAGCGGCTCTACGACATCGAAGATCGCGCCCGTGACAGTAGTGTGTCACAACGCGGCGCCCTGCGGCAACGCGAAGCCAAGCCGATCGTGACCGAGTTCCACCAGTGGCTGCTCGAGCAGCACGAGCGGGAGCTTCCGAAATCGAAGCTGCGCGCCGCCATCGCTTACATGACCAACCGGTGGCAGTCCTTCACACGCTATCTCGACCATGGGGCGATTCCCATCGACAACAACCGCACCGAAGCGGCGCTGAAGTACGCCGTCCTCGGCCGCAAGGCGTGGCTCTTCTTCGGCAACAGCCAAGGAGGCGAGACCGCCGCCACCTTCTTCACCCTGACCAAGAGTTGCAACCGCCATCACGTCGAACCCTTCGCCTACCTCCGCGATGTCTACACTCGCCTGCCGACCACCCCGGCCTCGGAACTCCCTTCGTTGCTACCCGACCGTTGGATCGACGAGCACCCTCAGCATCGTCTCCAAGAGCGCGCCAACGAAGCTCGCCAACGAGCCGACCGCAAACGCACCCGCCGTGCCCAACGACGCGCCCATGCCGCCACCCCCAGTTGATCGGCGACCGATTCGCCATCGTCATCGGCTCCTGCTTCTCCCACACGCCACCGTTGCAACGCTCACGCCGCATCGGCGGACGGTGGAATCGCTTCGCGAGCGGGGAAATGAAGTCTTCTTCGCCTCACGGAACCTGCAGGCGATGGAGAAGGTCTTTGGCGGCCTCGGCGTTCGGTACCTGCAGGCTCCCTTCAAGTGCAGTCCGCCCACGTACCCCATTGAGAAGACCGTCACCTTCGCCCATATCCTAAAGCAACGTCGGCTTCGACCACCCCGGCGAACTCTTCTCCCTCGTCGCCGCCTGGCGCAACCTCGTCGAGCTCGTGCAGCCCGACCTCGTCATCTGCGATCACAGGCCTACAGCACTCCTCGCTCTTCGCGGCCTCCCCGCCAAGCGAGCCACCATCGGCGCGGGCTCCTCAACGTCAAACGATGACCACGAAACAACGAGGTCATCAATACACGATGGTCGGTAACAGGCTTGGTAACCGACCTTGTCATTGGCCGTTCATTGGATGTTGGGCGACAACTATTGCTTCCTTTGGCGACAGTCGGAATCTCGTCTGGAGGAGGTAAGGGCAAGTCATCGGAGTTTTCTGGCAGAATAGAGCCTTCGATGGCCACGGTTGGTCGGTTGCGCCAGATATCTCGTGAGTTGAATTTCGGCCAGCGATTGGACGAGGTGGCGCAGAAGTCAGCGACGAGCGTCAAGAGGGCGTGAATGCGGCGGGAAGCAGGGTGCTACCAAGCGAGGCGATCGTTTCTCGAGATGCTTCGAGAAGAACGTCGGGTGTCACGTCAACTGTCACGTCTGGAGCAGCCTCGAAACCGAAATGAAACGACCCCGAAACGAGGAAGGTCAAAAAACACCTCGTTTCAGGGCCATGTCGGGGATCGAAGTAGGCGAGAGTCGTTTCCTAAACCGTAGGTCGTGCGTTCGAATCTCGCCGGGGGTACTTTTGCCTGGGTCACCGTGTGGGTGTCGGGCGCGTGGCGTTGGTCGTTGACCGTGCCGATGCGTGTTGCCACGACGACGCTAGGATAATCGTCGCGACGACGAACCCCTATCTGTTGGCTGGCTGTCGGCCTTTCCGCGTCTTGATGTTGCCTAAACGTGTCGTCTTCGCCGGAGTGCCGGGGTGAGATGGACGCTCATCGCCGCATGGGAGCGAGAGGCTCGGCGCTCGCTTCGATGGGGATGGGCCAATCGCGCGATTCGAGAGGCTCGGTGCCGCTGGGCAGCCGGCCGCGAATGGGACCGGACTCGGCGCTGATGAAAGGGCGAGCGGGGATGGGTTCCAGGAGAGCGTCGGTTGGATGATAGGGCCGTGGAGCGAAACGGCTGGGCGGTGTCGCCGAGGAGAAACGCGGTTCCCTCCCGGGAATGTCCGGGGAATTGGGTTCGTCACCAAGCGGGGACGTGGGTTCAGCATTGACCGGAGACTGGGTCTCGGTGGTGAGGGGGGCTTCGGTCTCGCTTAAGACCGAGGTCCTGGCCTTTTTCGTCGACCACTTCCGCATCCGCTTCTTGGAGAAGAGCCGAGCTCGTGGTGGGGCGATCGTCGTTTCTTCGAGGACGGCGACCTCGTCGTTGGCGATGATCGTCCCTTTCGTGTACTCCCAGTTCGCCAGGCTTTGGTTGTAGTTGACGATGGCGACCCCCTCGTCGCGAACGGCATCGGCGTAGCTCGCCTGGGCTTGGAGAAGGACGTCGATGGTGATCGTCCCATGGCGATAGAACTGCTCCTGCAGCGTCACGAACTTGGAGGCGAAGAGCCGACGGCTCTGCTGGACGTGCATCAGTTCGTAGTTGCCGATCACGTCTTGGTAAGCGGTCGCGAGATCTTGGCGAATGTCGAATTCCCGCTGCCGAAGAGCCATTCGCTGCTGACTTAGTGCCAGTCGAGCGACGCGCACCGACGCGTAGGCGGCGCGTTCCCCGATTTGTCGCTTGATGCGAAGGCCGAGGCTCCAGTCGGTGAAGCGAGCATCGACCATGTCGGCGACCGACTCCGAGAAGGTCTGGTTCAGTCCGGTGATCTCGTAGGAGGCGGAGAAGGTCAGGTCGGGTAAGAGGCCGTTGCGTTGCCGCAGCAGTTCGAGCTCGGCAGCCCGGATCGCGTAGTGCTGCGAGGTGATCTCTGGACGCAGCGACATCGCTTCCTCGAGTCCCACATTCCAATCCGGTTTGAACTCGGCCTGGGTCGGTTCGTCCGCGGGAATGATTTGACGGCCATCCTCGGCGGGCAATCCCACGAGTCGACGCAAGGACCGTTCGGCCTCAAGGACCGACATCAAGGCTTCGAGCCGTTCGGCCCGGAAGACGTCGTATTGGTTGCGTGCCTGGAGCTCATCCGACGGGGGGGAGGTTCCGGCGACGAGGGCGAGCTTGGTTAGTTGCCACGTCGAGAGCGCTTGTTCGAGTCCGAGGTCGCGTGAATAGAGGTCTTGATAGGCGGAGTAGAGTTCCCAGTAGGCGTTCTCGACATCGCGAAGCAAATTCGAGACGGAACCGACGAAGTTGTAGGTCGCTTGTCCATAGTTAGCTCGGGCGATCATCACCGGGGCGCGATTGAACGCGATGCCCGCTCCCTGCATGAGCGGCTGCTGGACGACCGCCTGGAGGGCGGAGTAGTAGCCTGGGTTGACCGCGGTAAAGGCGCTCGAGATCGGCTCCTGGAAGAAGTAGCTTAGGTCGAAGTCGAGTTCCGAATAGCCACCGGTCGCGTTGCGTTTGGAAAGCACGAACATGTGGTCGGCTTCCTCGGGATCGAAGGTGCTCTGGGTCGCGCCTCCATCGGTGGAGCTGACGCCATAGGAGTCATAGCCGGAGACCTCGCCGAAGGTGTCGAACTTGAGTTGGTTGACGAGGCTCTGGTTCGAATCGGCGTCGAAGATACTGAGGAAGTTGTATGTTTGCGCGAAGTCCCGGTTGACGGTGCCGCCGAAGGAGTAGTAGGTGTCGAACGCGGCAAGTTCGAAGTCGATCTGGGCCCCCGATTGGCCTGGCACGTTCCGTAGGACGGCGATGCGCGGGCTGCTCTCCAGCGCCATCTGAATGACCTGGTTGAGGGTCACGTCCCATTTCTCCAAGTTCGAGAGATCGACGACGGTCCGAGGGGCTCGGGAGGAGTCTTGGGGACGATCGAAGCATTCCGGCTCGTCGGGCGCGGGAGCGATCGCCACCTCGCGCAAGGCCGTTTGCCACTCGCATCGACGGGTCTGCTGACATCCGCCCACGGTGACAAGCAAGGGAATGATGGCAAGGAGGAGGAACTCGCCAAGCGGGTTGCTTCCTGGGAGCGCGGCATCATGGCTTGGCGTCAACAATCGCACCACGCGACCACCCTCTAAGGGGAAGAGAACGAGGGAGGCGATCGCTCATCGCCGCAGGTTCCTCAAGCTCTACATCGGAGCGGGGAGTTTCAAAGTTTGCGGATTGTGTCTCGAAATGACCAAAGAGTGGCCCCGGGGTCGAACTTCGATCGCGCGAGGGCGTCCGCGGAGTTCTCCAAGCTGTGGTGGCGACCTAGGGTCCGTCGTTGGACGCGTCGTTGCAACTTGTGGAGATTCTATAGTTCGTCGAGAGCGTGTTGGCTCTTTCCCTTGAACCATCTTTCCAGTCTCTCCATCGCGATGAAGAAGACCGGAGTAAAAAAGAGTGTGAAGACCTGGGAGACGGCGAGCCCGCCGACGACCACGAGTCCCAAGGGACGCCGCGCTTCGGCACCGGCTCCGAATCCCAAGGCGATGGGGAGGGCTCCGGCGATCGCGCAGCCGGTCGTCATGATGATGGGGCGGAAGCGTTCGACGGAGCCCTGGAAGGCGGCTCGGGTCGGAGAGTGCTCGGGGTTGGAGCGAATTGCCTCGAGGGCGAAGTCGACGACCATGATGGCGTTCTTCTTGACGATGCCAATCAGGATCACGATCCCGAGGAAGCCATAGAAGTCGAGTTCGTAGCCGAAGAGAAAGAGGGTCAATAGGCCGCCGATCGCCGCCGAGGGGAGCCCGAAGAGGATCGTCAGCGGGTGGAAGAAACTCTCGTAGAGCGTGCCCAGCAAGATATAGACGAGGACCAGCGACAGGACGATGAGGATTTGAAAACTGGTCAGCGAGTCGCGAAATGCCTGGGCGGTCCCTTGGAACCTGCCGGTCACGCCGTCGCCGAGATGCTCGTCGGCCACCATCTCGACTTTGTCGATCGCGTCGGAGAGCGCCACGTCCTCGGGAACCTCGAACGAGATGGTCACCGAGGGAACGCCTCCCGACTGATCGACGATGAGGGGGCCTCTTGACTTCTCGACGTGGACGACCGCGTCGAGCGGAACGAGGCGACCGTCGTCGGACTCGACATAGAGGAGCTCGAGGGAGGCGGGATCCTCCTGGAACTCGGGCATTACTTCGATGAGCAACTGGTAGACGAGACTTGGCCCATAGATTCGATTGACCAGTCGGCTCGAGAAGGCGCTATCGAGCGTGCTTTGGATGTCGGCGGCGGAGACGCCGAGTCGTTCGGCGCGTTCGCGGTCGATGGTGATCTTCAGGGTCGGGTTGTCGAGATAGAGTTCGCTCGAGACCGCTTGAATCTCGGGGATCTGTTTCATGGCGTCCAGCAACTTCGTCGCGGTCGGGTAGAGTCGGTCGGTGCTGTTGGCCGTGAGTTCATACTGATAGGAGGCCTTTGAGATCGTGGTGTTGATCGGAATGGTCGGAGGAATGCGAAGGAAGACCTCGATGCCGGGAACCGTGTTGCCCTTTTCTCGAAGGGACTCGGCGACTTCTTGGATCGTCATCGAACGCTGCGAGCGCGGGATGAGATTCATGTAGAGCGTCCCCATGCAGGTGATTCCATCGTTGCCGACGTAGTTGGCGATCGTCGACACGTTGGGGTCGTCGAGAAGAACGGAGATGACTTGTTGCTGAAGCCGAGTCATCTCCTCGAACGACGTTCCGGTACGACTGACGGTGAAGCCGTGGAGTTTCGCCAGATCCTCATCGGGGACGAAGCCCTTCGGGATGATGATGAAGAGGTGAATCGTCCACGCGAGGGTCAGGGCCGCGATGATCATTGTCACGACCGGATGATGAATCGTTCGCCGTAGGAGCCACTCGTAGATGTTGAGGAAGACGCGAAACTTCCCGCGGGCATTCGGCTGGTGGCGATGGTCGCGGATGGGGAGGCGGTTCTCCCTGGTCGTCGTTCGCAGAAAGCGGCTGCAAAGCATCGGCGTCAGGCTGATCGAGACGAAGCCGGAGATGAGAATCGTGATCACGATCGTCCACGCGAACTCGTTGAGCAGCCGCCCCAATAGCCCCGAGAGAAAGAGAATCGGCACGAAGACGATACACAGCGACAGGGTCATCGACACGAGGGTCAGCGTGATTTGATTCGAGCCGGAGACCGCTGCCTCAAGTCGCCCCTTTCCCATCTCGATGTGGCGAACGATGTTTTCGAGCATGACGATCGCGTCGTCGACCACGAATCCGATCGAGAGGGTCAACGCCATCATCGAGAGATTGTCGAGGCTGAAGCCGAGCAGTTCCATGAATGCGAAGGTGCACACCAACGAGAAGGGAATCGCGGTCGCGCTGATGAAGGTCGCCGCCGGGCGCTGAAGAAATAGCGCGATGAAGAGAACGACCATGATGATCGCCACGATGACGGTGAGCTTCAGGTCGACCATCGACTGCCGGATGGAGACCGACTCGTCGCCGCTGATGATGATGTTGACCCCGGCGGGAAGCTCCTCTTCGATCTCGGGAAGCATCGTCTTGATGCCCTCGATGATGCTGAGGGTGTTGGCTCCCGCCTCGCGTTGCACGCCGAGGGTGACGCAAGGTTGGTGATTGAACCAGCACTCGGTTTGGTCGTTGATGACGCTGTCGATGACGCGTCCGAGATCCCCAACCCGTATGGGCGCTTCGTCCTGGTAGGCGACAATTGTGCGGGCGAAACGCTCGGCGGTGTCGAGTTCGCCGTCACTACTGAGGATCGGGGAAGTGATCTTTCCTTTCAACTGGCCGGTCGGCAACATTGTGTTCGCCTCGGCGAGGCTCTCCATGATCTCGTTGATGCCGAGTTGCCGAACGGCCAACTTCCGCGGGTCGAGCTGAACGCGCACCGCGTGGCGGCGCTCGCCGTAGAACTGGACTTGGGCCACCCCTGGCTGTCGCTCGAAGCGATTGGCGACGACCAGTCGGGCGAGGTCGCACACTTTGGTCAGTGGCAACGTCTCCGACGTGAGGGTGATGTAGAGAATCGGATACTCGGTCGGATTGACGTTGTAGTATTGCGGCGGCGCCGGCAAGTCGGCGGGAAGATCGTTCAACGACCGCTGCACGGCGGCTTGCACGTCGACCGAAGCCTGCTCCATCTTCTTATTGAGGCCGAACTGGAGGTTGATCTCCGTTTGTCCTTGCGTGCTGCGCGACGTCATCGACTGCAAGTCGGGGATCATCGTCAATTGCTGTTCGAGGGGAGCCGCGCACAGCGACGCCATTCGGTCGGGACTGGCGCCCGGATACGCGACGAGAACCTCGATGGTCGGATAGTCGATAACGGGAAGGTCGGCGATCGGCAGACGCAGATAGGAGAAGATGCCAAAGAAGACCATCCCGGCCATGATCAGGCACGTCATTACCGGTCGACGAATGAAGAGTTCCGAAACGCTCACCGAGGGGGATCCTTGGCGGGCGTTGGCGCGGTCCCTGTCGAGGCGATCGCATCGGTGACTTCGGTCCGTTCGACGACGGCGACCTCAGTGTTCTTGCTGAGGGAGAGCTGGCCACGGACGACGACCGTTTCCCCGGGCTTGAGCCCCGAGGAAACGACCACGTTCTCCCCCTCGTCGAGGCGCTCGCCGGTTTGAATCGTCCGAATCGCGACGCGTTTACCATCCACGACGAAGACATAGGGGCCCTTGGGACCCTCCATCACGGCGCGGAAAGGAATCGTGTGGGCGTCGGGAAGCTCCTCGAGGGTGAGATAGACGTCGACGAACTGGCCCGGCCAAAGGTGGCGATCGGCGTTGGCGAAGGTCGCTTGGAGCATCAATGTACCGGTCGCGGGATCGACGGTGTTGTCGCGGAAGGTCAGCACTCCGCGCTCGCGAAGCGTGTTGTTGATGACGGCGGTGACCGGCAGGGTTCCGCGGGACATCGCCTCGAAGACCGACGGGAGACGCCGTTCCGGGATCGCGAAGTTGACGTAGATTGGTTCGATTTGGCGAACGACCGCGAGCGGTTGCGGCTGGTAGGCGTCGACCAAGTTGCCTTCGTCGACGAGATATTCACCGACAACGCCAGTGACGGGAGCGTGGAGGAAGCAGTAGTCGAGATTCAATTGCGCGAGTTCGACTTCCGCTCGTTCGGCTTGGATCGTCGATTCCAGGGCGTTGGCTTCCTTGACTTTCTCGTCGAAGAGCTGGGGACTGATGGAGCGATGGTTGAAGAGCTGGGTGTAGCGCTTGAGTTCCCGGTTGGCCGTTCCCGCTTTGACGAGGTCGGTCTCGAGGTCGGCTTTGGCCTGGGCGAGTTTCGCCCGATACTGGGAGGGATCGATCGTGATCAGCAGGTCACCCTTGGAGACGAGTTGGCCTTGTTGAAAGTGGACGCGAGTCAGCTCGCCGGCGACGCGCGCTCGCAGTTCGACCGAGCGATAGGCATCGACTTGACCGACATAGCGCTGGACGAGCGGGACGTGACGGACGCTCACGCTGGCGACGGCAACAGGAACGGGTTTGGATACCTTGGTGGGTGCCTTCGACACGGCGCATGCCGAAAGGGAGAGGCAGCACGCGACGAGCGACAGGTGGGGTCGATAGGCTCTGGGTTTCGGACGCATCCGCTTTCTCCCTGGATACCTCGCGACCATTCGTTGTAGCAAGGGTGGAGGAGATCGCAGCGTCTAGTTCGTGGTAAGGTTGGCATCTTCACTGAAACTTCGCGCCTACGTTAACGCGTTTGCCCAGGGGCAATGTTCGTCCACCTCCTCCCGCCGGTTCTCATTCATCAAATTCACACACGCCGCCTGGTCGATATGGCTAAACTCCTCGTAGGAAGCATCCCCTTGGTTCAGGGCGAGTCGTCGCGGATGGTGAAGCCAGGACACGTTGCCGTGGGCGGTCTGCGAGCAGGATCGGTGGAGGGATCATGAGCGACATTCCTGTGATCCACCTCGAGTTCGAAGGGGTGGGGGAAGGGGATCCTTCACCGGACGCCGTTAAGCCCGCTCGCGAGAGCCACGTGTCGCATTACGTGGAGTTGCCGACGGAGAACACTCCAGCACCTGCCGATACGACCGAGAACCGGATGAGTGGGATTCGTCGGGTGCGAGAGGAGCCGGACTGGCACGGCGACTCCCTAAGCGACGCCGACGAGGACTCGGAGTGGTCGACGTGGTTGAGCGATGTCGGCATGATGAAACCGGCCGACCGTCACATCGCCCTGCGTCCCGACACGAACGCGGGAGATTCCGCTTTGGCGCAAGACCCTCACCGCGAGGAACAAGTCATTCAGGATCTCGAGGGGACGCGTGATACCACGGGGTCGGAACTCGGCGACTGGACGAGTTGGCTCCACGGTCACGGCGACCACCATTCCGAACCCGAAACGATCTCCCAAACCAACGAATCGAACGAGGACACGACGTCCGACTCGCCTCACTGGGACGACTTCCTCCGCTAGTGCCCAGATCGGCCGATTCTTTGCCCAAGAGACTCCTGGGTGCCCTCTTGGGTGCCCTCTTGGGTGCCCTCTTGGGTGCCCTCTTGGGTGCCCTCTTGGGTGCCCTCTTGGGTGCCATGCTCACGCTTGCATGGGCATGCGGGAAAGACTCACGCTTGCGTGGGCATGCGGAGCACGCCGATCAATCGTCCGCATCCCCGCACGAATTCGCCCGTGTCCGAAGGCGAATCACATCGGCCATCCCCTCTTGGATGAGTTGGCCGCACGCAGCGTCGATGTCCCCACCGAGCGATCGGCGAACCGTGACCCGAAACCCTTTCTCCTTGAGTTCGTTCGCGAAGTCGGTGGTGCGCTCCTCGGAGGAGCCCGCCAGGCCAGGGGCTTGCGCGATCGGATTGTAGGGAATGAGATTGACGTGAACGTCGAGCCCCTTGAGGTAGTTGATGAGGGCGTCGAGATCCTCCGGACCATCGTTGACGTTCTCGAGCATGAGATACTCGATCAACATCCGACTGACGTTCCGATCGTTGAGCTGCTTGATGACGTCGCGCAGTTCGTCGAGCGGGTGTCGCTTTGCCAAGGGGATAATCGACTCGCGAACCGGTTGCCGGGCGCTGTGCAAGCTTAAGGCGAGTTGGACGTCGGGCATCGTCTCCGCGAAACGAAGCATCGCGTCGGGGATGCCCACGGTGGAGACGACGACATGCTTTGGGGAGAGCGCGAACGCCTCCGGCGCGACGAGCGCCTCAACCGCCGCGTGGACGTTGGCTTCGTTGTGAAAGGGCTCGCCCATCCCCATGAAAACGACGTTGCGCACTTGCCGCTTCTCTTGGCTTAGAATTAGGTTCGCCTGCACCACCTGGTCGAGAACCTCGTCGAAGGGAAGGTCGCGGGCGATCCCCATGTTCCCGGTCGCGCAGAACGAGCAGGCCGCGGCACAGCCGACTTGCGAGGAGACACAGACCGACGTCCGGCCCGACGCGATGCGCAGCAGAACGGTCTCGACGAGTAGCCCGGCGCGTGTGCGGAAGACGAGCTTGCTGCCGCCGTCGACTTCCGAATCGAGTCGACGCACGAGTTCGAGTGGGTGAATGTCGACGCTGCCGCGGAAGGCGTCGCGAGCCCTCTCGGGCAAGAATGCGAGGGCGGCGTCGGCATCGCGCTGGTGCTTGAGCAGTGCGTTGCGGAATCGCCGAAGATCCTGGGGATCGAGCCGGAGATGTCGGCGCACCCGCTCAAGGGCCGATTTGTCGTGAATGCTCGTCGTTGGCAAGGTCAAGGAGCCCGGCTCCTCAGGACGGATGGAGTTCACGGGCCGACTATCCCAGAGCCGCGAAGAGCAGGAGAAACAATGCGGCGAGAAAGAGCAGCGGCCACCAGTGTTCCAGCAGTCTCGTCCAGCGATGTTGATGCATGGTTCAGACGACACCCAATTCAGGCCAGTCGGCGAAGATCCTGATTCCGTCGCGGGGAATCTTTCGCTATGATGTCACGAGACATTAGGCGGTCTCCGGCGGAGTTCACGCCAACCGGCCGGCGCCCCCCTTCGATGGGCGACCTCGGGAACGTCCCTCTCGAGGCCCGAACACAAAGGGCGGCGAATCGCGCCTCCCGGCATGCCCACCGAATCGTTCTATGGAAGTGGCCGGCGGGGTAGCGACGGTTCGCGGCGGAGTAGGTCTTGAATCCGAGCCCTGGCTCGGTTCTTCTGGAGACCGCACGCTTGGTGCCGCTGGAGTACCCGACGACCGCCGATGGACCAACGAGAAGCCCACGCGCCAAAGGTTCCTCGACCGAAATTTGCTGCGATTGTCCCACCTTCCTTGATGACGGAGAGTCCCTTGTCGACGCCACGAAGCCTTTCCCTCGGAAGTCATTCCGCATGGTTGTTGCTCGTTTCGCTCACGCTCCCGCTGGGGATCGCCGGCTGCGGTGGCCGACCGGCGCCGACACCGCCGTCGGCGGAAGCTCCGAAGAACGCTCCGGAAGCGACGGGGGAGTCGGATGTCGTCGAGGTCGTCGCTCAGGAGACGATGCCCGAGGAGACCGATTCGAAGGAGCCCGCCAAACCGGACGAACGTTTCGCCAACGATGTCGTTCGCGACTACGCCGACGCGTTCAAGGGGAGGGGAGCCGTCTCCGACATGACCATCGAGCCGAAGTCGCCGGAGGAGACCCACGAATCCTTCACGTTGATGGACGGACTCGCTGTCGACGTCGCGGCCCATGAGCCGGATGTTCGCCAGCCGGTCTTCTTGAACTTCGATGAACGGGGCCGGATGTGGGTCATGCAGTACTTGCAGTATCCGTTCCCCGAGGGACTGAAGATCACCAGCTACGACAAGCACTTGCGAGCCCAATTCGATCGCGTCCCTTCGCCGCCGCCCAACCACACCCCCGGAGCCGACAAGATCACGATCCACGAGGACACGGATGGCGACGGAATCTACGACGACCACAAGACCTTCGTCGACGGACTGAACATCGCCACCAGCATGGCTCGCGGACGTGGTGGGGTCTGGGTGCTCAATCCTCCCTATCTGCTGTTCTACCCCGATAAGAACAACGACGACGTGCCCGATGGAGACCCCGAAGTCCATCTAGCGGGCTTTGGGTTGGAGGACACCCACGCCGTCGCCAACAGTCTGCGATGGGGCCCGGACGGCTGGCTCTACGGAGCGCAGGGGAGTACGGTTTGGGCCACGGTCAAGCGACCGGGCATCGATGACGAGGGCGTTCACTTCAAAGGCCAGGCGATCTGGCGCTACGATCCCGCGACCAAACGGTTCGAGGTCTTCGCCGAAGGGGGCGGTAACACCTTTTGTGTCGAGTTCGACGCCAAGGGACGCTGTTTCTCGGGACATAACGGCGGCAACACCCGCGGCTTCCACTACGTCCAGGGGGGCTACTACCGCAAGAGCTGGGGAAAGCATGGCCCGCTGACCAACCCCAACGCCTTCGGGTTTTTCGAGGCGATGAAGCACGCGCCCGCCGAACGCTTCAGTCACACCATCGTGGTCTACGAGGGGGACTCGTTGCCGGAAGCCTATCGCAATACGATCATCGCTCCCGTCCCGCTTCACCACTATGTCGCCGTCAGCAATCGGGATGGCTTGGGCTCGACCTTCCAAACAAAGGACTTCGGTCACCTGGTCGAGAGCAAGGATCAGTGGTTTCGTCCCGTCGACATCAAGGCGGGGCCCGACGGGGCGGTCTACCTTGCCGATTGGTACGACACCCGGCTGACACACGTCGATCCGCGCGACACCTGGGACCGGGCACGTGGGCGGATCTATCGGATTCGTGACGCCAAGAAGAAGGCGTATCCCAAGGTCGATCTCGGGTCGAAGTCGAGCGAGGAACTCGTTCGAACCCTTTCGCATCCCAACAAGTGGCATCGTCAGACGGCGCTGCGACTCCTCGGCGATCGCAAAGACCAGTCGGTGATTCCGTCGCTGAAAAAGCTCATGGCCGGCGACGACGACCAAGCTGCCCTTGAAGCCCTCTGGGCCCTCTACCAGATCGGGGCCTTTGACGAGGCCCTCGCCCTTGAGGGTCTCAAGCACCGCGATCCGCACGTGCGACGCTGGACGATTCGCTTGTTGGGCGACGACAACACGACGACCTCTTCGCATGAGAAACGCTTGGTGACGATCGCCGAAACGGAGAAAGATCCGGAAGTCTTGTCGCAGTTGGCCAGCACCGCCAAGCGCCTGCCGTCGTCGATCGCGCTGCCGATTATCGAGACGATGCTTTCCCGTGATGAACTCGCGAAAGATCCCCACTTGCCACTCCTGCTTTGGTGGGCGCTCGAGGAGAAGGCTTCGACCGACCGTGAAGGGGTGATCGCTCTGTTGCAGGATCCGGCTCGTTGGCAACAGCCGCTCATTCGGGAGCAAGTGATCGGTCGCTTGGGACAGCGCTATGCCGCGGAACGCTCGATGTCTGGTTTGGAAACGTGTGCTCGCCTGTTGGCCTTGGCACCCGACAACAAGTCCTCGGAACGAATTATCAACGGGATGGAGGAGGGACTCGCTGGCAACCGGATCACCGAAACGCCGTCGTCGCTCGACGAGGCACTTGCGAAGCGGTGGCAACAGGGAACGCCCAGTCTCAACCTGATTCGGCTGCGTTGCCGGTTGGGGAGCGAGGATGCGATCGACGCGGCGGTCAAGATTCTCAAGGATGGCAAGGCGCCGCTCGCCAATCGTCTTTCCCTGCTCGATCTCTTCGCGGAGCAGCGCGAGCCCAAAGTCGTGCCCATTCTTCTGGAACTGCTCGAGTCCGAGAAGTCTTCCAAGCTCAGGCAAAGCGTCCTGACGTCCTTGCGGCGTTACCAGGATCCGCGGATTCCCGGCCGGCTCGTCGAACTGGTCGCGACCAAGGAGGGGGCTCCGCGCGACGAAGCGCTCAGCATTCTCGTCAGTCGACCCGAGTGGGGCAAGGAACTGATTGCCGCCGTCGAGACCGGAAGCGTGAAGCCGAGTTCGGTCGCGGTCTCCCATCTGCTTCAGTTGAAAGGTTTTGGCGATTCCTCGATCGACGAGGCGGTGACCAAGCACTGGGGCAAGCTCACGCCGAGTTCCGAAGAGAAGAACGCTCGCGTCAAGGAGGTGAGAACCCTATTGGCGAAAGCGATCGACAAGGGCGATCGAACGTCGGGCCGACATCTCTTCAAGGAGAACTGCGCCAAGTGCCACACGCTCTTTCAGGACCGGGGACAAGTCGGGCCAAACCTCACCGGTTATGAACGAGGGAACTTCGACTTCATGATCCCCGCGGTGATCGACCCGAGTTTGGCGATTCGCGAGGAGTTCACGAGCTACAAAGTCGTCACGAGCGACGGCCAAGTTCTCGCGGGCGTGGTCGTGGAAGACACGCCGGCATCGATCACGCTGAGTACTCCCGAAGGGACCCGCGTCGTTCTGCCTCGCGAAGATATCGACGAAATCGCCGCCTCCTCGGTTTCGATCATGCCCGAGGGACTGCTCGACAAGATGTCCGACCAGCAGATCCTCGACTTGTTCGCCTACCTGCAAGGCACCGAGCCGGTCCGGAACTAGTGCTGTGTCAAACGCTCGATTTCGGGTGATGAACCACGATCACTTCTCCCTGGCTGACCAGCAGCCAGTGCCACCCGAAATTTCGGATCTGACAAAGCACGAGTACTTCTGTTCCGTTGATTCATTTCCCGCAAGACTCATGGGCGCTTCCCATGCACACGCTCGCGTGGGCATGCCAATGGATCACGCTCGCGTGGGCATGCCAATGGATCACGCTCGCGGGAACGACCTCAACTTCGGCAAACTCCTGCGCGAATTTGGACCAGTTCTTAGGCAACCGGTTTGCTGATCCGGGAACGACCAAACCCCGCCGATCGGAAATTCGCGCCAACGTTGTGCGGGCGCGCGCTCGTAACAGCTAACGAAGAAATCCTTTTCCACTGGGCAAGCCATCGCAGGCCGGGAGACACGTGTTGACGAACGTCACCCCGAGCGTTTGCGGTGAGTGATTGTCTGGACACAGGGAAACGATGCCACTCCGCGAATCCAACGTCGCGTTGACGGCTTCTCGAGCATCGCAAGCCAAGTCCGCCGGAGAGTCTTCCGCCCCCGACCCACGTGGCCCATGACCGCACGATGATCGCGGTGCTCTGAGCGCAGGAGTGGTCAGACCAGAAAGGGGAACACCATGGTCGTCCAATCCGATGGGGCCGCATGGAGGAAGCATCACGAGTCACTCGAGCAGTTAAGGTCGCTCTCAACGCAAGGCCTTCACGATCGTCCCGGTTCGTCCGGGGCACCTCCGGGAAATTCGTCGCGCCGTTTCCGGGACTACGGCGTCGCCGCCTCTCCCTCGGTCAGGGACTTTTACCGAGTTCATCACCAACGGCAGACGCTCGACTTCGTCCTCTGCAAGAAACGCCAGTACGCGACGCTCGACCGTCGGCGTTTGGGAATCTGGGAGTCGATGGTCTATCTCAATCAACTGGTCGACACCAGCGATCCCGACATCAACTTGCCGCAGATCCAGCACCTCTTGCAGACCGCCGAGGCGATCCGCCGTGACGGACACCCGCGCTGGTTCATCCTGACCGGGCTGATTCACGATCTTGGCAAGATCCTCTGCCTCTTCGGTGAGCCGCAATGGGCGGTCGTCGGCGATACCTACCCGGTGGGTTGCGCGTTTTCCGACAAGATCGTCTTTCACGAGTTCCTCAAGGCGAACGAGGATTGGGGGGACGAACGCTACCGGACGCGCTTGGGGATCTATACCGAGGGCTGCGGGCTCGACCACGTCCATCTCACGTGGGGACATGACGAGTATCTTTACCAGGTGACCAAGGCGTTCCTTCCCGAGCCGGCTCTGTTCATCATTCGGTACCATTCGTTCCAATCGCTTCATCGGGAAGGTGCCTACGAGTACCTCCTGAGCGATCGCGATAAGGAGTTGTTGGAGTACCTTCACCTCTTCGCGAGCTACGATCTCTACACGAAGTCCCCCGATCGTGTGGAGGTCGACGAGGTGCGTCCCTACTACGAGGAGCTGATCGCGGAGTATTTCCCGCCGATCGTGAAGTGGTGATCGCATCCTGAGCGATCATGATCCCCGTTCCGGGTGCCATGTTCACGCTCACGTGGGCATGCGAAAGGTTCATGTCGGCATGCGAAAGGTTCACGTGGGCATGCGAAAGGTTCACGTGGGCATGCGAAAGGTTCACGTGGGCATGCGAAAGGTTCACGTGGGCATGCGAAAGGTTCACGTGGGCATGCGAGAGGTTCATGTGGGCATGCGAAAGGTTCACGCTCACTTGGGCATGCCGGTCGATGTTGCAAGGTGCCAGGTCGTATGCCGAAGGCATTCAATAGCGAAGCCCAGGGTCGCGTTTCGCGCACCCTGGGTACCGAAACACGGGAGCCCCCAACCCCGCAGGGGTTGTCTAGCTAGAAAACCCCTCCAGGGTTTCGGATGTTTAGTTTTCGTAGACCCAGGGTGCGCGAAGCGCGACCCTGGGCTTCATTAGAGAACGGCGTTGCCGTTCGGAGAGTGTGCGTTGCCGTTCGGAGAGTGAGCGTTGCCGTTCGGAGGGTGAGCGTTGTCATTCGGAGAGAGAACCGTGTCATTCAAAAAGAGAACGTAAACATTCGGAAAGAGAAGGGTCTTGACCGTCGCTCTTGGGCGTTGGTCGATCGTGTTCGGCGCATGATTCGGAGCAACGTGTGGACCGTCAGTGTCGGGCGAATCGGTCGGTGAATCCGTTTGGTCTGTCGGGTAGATCGCCTCTTGTGGCTTCGCCACCCAGATGAGCCAAAGGTGCTCCCACGCGAGCGTGGGAACGGCAATCTGGGCCACCCATGCATCACTTCTCCAACGAGGAACCGGTCGGCGATCGACGACTCTTCTCCTCGGCGACGCTCTGTTGGATGGCGTCGATTTGTGCCTTGAGTCGCTCGACGATATCGGGATGCTGACCGGCGACGTTCTTCTGTTCGCCCGGATCATTTCGCAGATCGAACAGCGCGATGCCCTTGAACGTGTCGCCTGAGGTAAGGCCCGGGTACTCACTGGGCTGTGCCTGTTCGTAGGGAGCGATGATACGCACGCCGTCGGGTCGACGCGGGTCGAGCCATCGTTCGACCGGTTTCAAGTTCGCCTCTCGACGTTGGCCGGGCCAGCGGACGAACAGCTTCCAGCGTCCTTGGCGAACCGAGTAGATATGGCCGTTCTTCTCGCCGAAGATCGGTCGTTCCTCCGGCGCGACATCCGAGGTGAGCAAGGGAAGAAGGCTCGTCCCATCGAGAGGTACTCCCTTTGGGAGCGGGATGTCCGCGGCTTGCAGGCACGTCGGAAAGATGTCGACGCTCACCGTGGGAACACTGCTGACCCGTCCCGCGGGGATCTTGCCGGTCCAGCGAGCGATGAAGGGAACACGGATCCCTCCCTCCCAGTTGATGCCCTTCATTCCGCGGAGACCGCCGGTACTGCCGCCATACCACGGGCCATTGTCGCTGGTGAAGATGATGAGTGTCTTTTCACTGAGGCCCAGTTTGTCGACGGTATCGAGGACTTGGCCGACGCTCCAATCGACTTCCGCGATGACATCGCCGTAGAGCCCCGTGCCCGTTTTTTTGTAGAAGTCCTCTGAGGCGGCCAAGGGCTTGTGGGGCATCGCGTGGGCGAAGTAGAGGAAGAAGGGCTGTTCACGATGGCGTTTGATGAAGTCGACCGCTCGCTGGGTGTATCGCTTCGTCAGCGTTGGTTGGTAGACGGGATACTCGATTCGCTTGTCCCCTTCGAAGAGTTCCACCGGGTGCATGTCGTTGCTGTAAAGGATGCCGAAGTACTCGTCGAAACCCTGCTTGCTCGGGAAGAACCGCGGCTTGTGGCCGAGATGCCATTTCCCCACACACGTGGTGCTGTAGCCCGACTGCTTGAAGACTTCGGCGAGGGTCAGCTCGTTCGGCGAGAGTCCGAATTCATCGGCCTGGCTCCTGCCCAGGTCTCCCAAGGGATGCGGGTTCCGCGTCATGCCGTTGCGAAAGGGATAGCGTCCGGTCAGCAGGGCGGCCCGTGATGGAGCGCAAAACGGGGTCGTCACGTAGAAGTCGGTCAGGCGAATCCCGTCGGCCGCCATCCGGTCGAGGTTGGGTGTCTTAAACCTTTCATGTCCTTGAACCCCCAGATCGCCATCGCCGAGGTCGTCGGCGAAGATGATGATGACGTTGGGCTTAGGCGCTGTCTCGGCTTCGTTCGCCGTCAGCGTGTTGGCGAGAAGTAGTCCCGCCAGCGCGAGGAGATGTCCCATGGCGACTCCCTGTCTTTCGCTTGTCGCGGACGTTGCTATTCGTGGCCCCGACTGTTTCCCAACGGCGAGGATAACCGCCCAGTGGCGGATCGCAAGGACTCTATTTCTCTTGTCTATCCTCCTCCCCGAGTGTGAGGCTCTTCACGGTCCCAATCGCGGAACTCTGGAATAGTGACGGGCTGTCTGGGCATTGAACCGAGTCGTGTGCCAAGGAGGAAACCGCGATGAAAGGCCCAAGGAGACGCTCGCTAGTGATGGCTATGGTGTTGCTCGCGGTGGTCGGATGGCTTGATGGCGTCCGTATTGTCTTTGCCGGTGGCAAGATCCACGTTGGTGGAAGCTGTCCGGGCGAGGAGCGTCCTTCTCTCGATGAGGTCGACTACAGCATCTACGACAAGCTGCTTCATCGCTATGTCGAGCATGGGCTCGTCGACTACGCGGCGTGGAAGGCCCATCCGTCCGATCGTGCCTCACTGACGGAGTTCCTAGAACATGCCGGTTGCGTCGATCTGTCGAAGTCGGCATCACGGGAAGCGAAGCTCGCGTACTGGATCAACCTCTACAACGCGCTGACGCTCGAGGGGATCTTGCGGGAGTACCCGACGACCTCGATCCGCAATCACACGAGTTTCGTCTTCGGCTACAACATCTGGAAGGACCTGCTGCTGACCGTCGACGACGAGGAGTTCAGCCTGAGTGATATTGAGCACAAAGTCCTGAGGAAGATGGGCGAACCCCGAATCCACTTCGCGATCGTGTGCGCCTCGCTCGGCTGCCCCAAACTTCGCTCTGAGGCCTACGTCCCGGGGGCGCTCGACGAGCAACTTTCGGACAGTTCTCGCGACTTTTTTGCGCAAACGAGCAAGTTTCGGTATGAATCGAGGACAAAAACGTTCCGAACGTCGAGGATTTTGAGCTGGTTCGCGAAGGATTTCGGCTCTTCGACCGCCGAGCGACTCCGGACGATCGCCCCGTACCTGCCCGACGAGCCAGCGCGACAGGCCGCCCGACGCGGGGAGGGATCGTTCGCCTTTCTCTCCTACGACTGGGACCTCAACGGCCGCTGACCCCCCTCGACCGGATAGATGGCGAAGATGCGCGGTTCGCGGGGGCTATGGCCGGGATGGAGGATGAAGCCACTCGGCCGTCTGCAGGGGTCGATTGACCCTTTGGTTTGGTTGGAGGAGCAACTCCCGAAGAGCTGGTGATCGGCCAGCAGGTGGTCAATGGGCGCATCCGTGGAGAGCCGACTTGGTTCGTCATCTCCCCGTGAGGAAGCAATCGAATCGACCTATCCCTTTAGTGCAAGATTCCCTATAACGAGCGATTCGGACCAGTTCGTGAGCGAACCGAGCTGGTGGTATCGTTTGACGACAAGACGGAATGGACGTTTCAGGCCAAATCACCGGCCGACGTTCTTCGCCATCCGTCGCCGTGACGCACAGTGCGCGGGAATTCTTCTCCAGGACCATGGTCAACCGTTCTCTCCTCCGTGAAATCGCCGTTTCCGATGACGAACTGCAAATGGAGCTGCAGGAAGCGTTCGGCACCGAAGACACCAGCGATCTGACTGAACTCTACAACGAATCGAGCCAAAACTACGACGTCGGGCAGATCGTGTCCGGCAAAGTCAGCCGCATCGTCGGCAATGACGTCTACGTCGACATCGGCTTTAAGAGCGAGGGCATGCTCTCCGACCGCGAGTGGGAAGGGGAAGACTCTCCCACCCCCGGCGACGATGTCGAAGTCCTCCTCGAAGCCGTCGAGGAAGAGCGAGGCGTCATCACCGTCTCCCGCCGCAAGGCGACCCGGATCCGCGCCTGGCAGCGCATCATCCGCGATTACAAGGAAGGCGATACCGTCACCGGTCTCGTCACCCGCAAGGTCAAGGGCGGCTTGCTGGTCGACATCGGCTGCAACGTCTTCCTGCCCGCCAGCCAAGTCGACGTCCGTCGTCCGGAAAACATCGACGACTACATCGGCAAGAGCATCGAGTGCTTGGTCCTCAAGATCGACGAAGCCCAGCGCAACATCGTCGTCAGTCGCCGTCAGCTCATCGAGCGGATCCGCGAGGAGATGAAGCGCAAGCTCATGCTCGAGATCGAGGTCGGCCAACTCCGCAAGGGGACGGTCAAGAACATCGCCAGCTTCGGCGCGTTCGTCGACCTCGGCGGCATCGACGGTCTGCTTCACGTCTCCGACATGAGCTGGTCGCGCATCAGCCATCCGAGCGAGATGGTCCGCGTCGACGAGGAACTCGAAGTCGTGATCCTCTCGATCGACCGCGAACGCGACCGGATCGCCGTCGGGCTCAAGCAGAAAGAGCCGAGCCCGTGGGAGAGCATCGAGACCAAGTTCCCCGTTGGCAGCAAGGTCAGCGGCGAGGTGGTCAACGTCACCAACTACGGGGCGTTCGTCAAGCTCGAGGAGGGAATCGAGGGCCTGGTCCACATCTCCGAGATGTCCTGGACCAAGCGCATCGACCACCCGTCGGAGATCCTCAACGTCGGCGACCAGATCGAAGTCGTCGTTCTCGGGATCAAGAAGGAAAAACAAGAGATCTCGCTCGGTCTCAAGCAGACGATGCCGAATCCGTGGGAGGAAGTGGCCAAGCGCTACCCGCCGAGCACGGTCATCGAAGGCGTGGTGCAGAACCTCACCAACTACGGTGCCTTCATCGAGATCGAAGAGGGGATCGACGGGCTGTTGCACGTCAACGACATGTCGTGGGTCCGCAAGATCAACCACCCCAGCGAGGTGTTGCAGAAGGGTCAGAAGGTCGAGTGCCAGATCCTGTCGATCGATCAAGATCGCAAGCGGATCGCTCTCGGCATGAAGCAGCTTCAGCAGGATCCGTGGGAGCACGATATCCCGAGTCGGTTCCAGGCCAACCAAGTGGTCACCGGCAAGGTCACCAAAATTACGAACTTTGGTGTCTTCGTCGAACTGGAGCCAGGACTCGAGGGGCTCTTGCACGTGTCGGAACTCTCCGAGCACGAGGTCAAGAATCCCGAGGAAGTCGTCAAGGTGGGCGAGGAGATCGAGTGCAAGGTGCTTCGGGTCGACCTCGAAGAGCGCAAGATCGGCCTGAGCCTCAAGCAGGTTGGACGCGAGATTCCCACCGATGGCGGTGGCGATGATGGCGGCACCGCCCGTTCCGGCTCGCAAGAGCTCAAGGGTGGTATCGGTGGTTCCGGCGGTCTCCTGATCGATCCGAGCAAGCTCGGTGGAGGCTCCAAGGCCGAACCTGAGCCCGAACCCGAGCCCAAGGCCGAACCTGAGCCCGAAGCCAAAGCCGAAGCCGAGCCCGAAGCCGAGCTCGAAGCCGAGCCCGAAGCCGAGCCCGAAGCCGAGCCCGAAGCCGAGCCCGAAGCCGAGCCCGAAGCCGAGCCCGAAGCCGAGCCCGAAGCCGAGCCCGAAGCCGAGCCCGAAGCGGCCGCCGAAGCCGAAGGGGAGGCCACGGCCGAAGGCAAAGCCGTGAGCGAATAGGCTTTTCCTCTCCAGTCTGAAGTGAACAGCGGGGTAGGTTTCCTTTGGGGGCCTACCCCGTTTTCTTTTCTTGAGCGCCATTGGCGATGCGCAAGAGAAAACGCCCGTGGATATCTCACCACGAGCGTTCCCTTCGTCTATCCTTGGTCGCCTGTGCCAGCCACCACGTCCCGACTATGAACTCGAGCGGCTCACTTCCTCCTCGCTCTGAAGCTGGACCTGATAGGCGCGGAGAATCTCGATCATCCGGCGTTCGAGCATCTCTTCCGGCTCCAAGGGAGCGTCCGACTGGAGACGTTCGAGATGATCGTTCAGCATCCGTTGGGTGCTGGTGATCTGCTTGGCCTGTTTCTCGAGGTCGATGTTGAGCCGCTTCTCGACATCCGCTTCGAGCTTCAGCACGTACTCCTTGGTGTCGTCGGGGAGATTGCGAACGGTTTCGATCTGCTCCTTGAACCACGCTTTATTGTTGCGAACGAGTTCGCGGAACTGCTCGGCGCTGTAGGCCCGGACCTGCTCCATCCCACGTTCCGATTGCCTGGCGATCACGCGTTCGAGTTGTTGTCGAAGAGCCGGGATCTCTTCCTTGATCTGTTCGCTGACGACTTGCGCGACTTTGGGAGCCGCGTTCTCGACCCCTTCCTTGATCTCTTCCTTGAGGTCCTCGTTTTCGGTCGTCAGGGCTTCGTCGAGAGCCCGGTAGGCGTCCTTTTCCGCCAACGCCGTCAGGGTGGAAACACGCCAGTAGGCGGCGCCACCGATGACGACCGACTCGACGGCCAAGAGAATCGCCATGACGAAAATTCCGATGGTCGCGACACGTGTGGTTTGTGGTGACATCTTCTGGGTTCCTTCAAGTGAGTGAATGATCGACTGTCCTGATTGGTTAGTTCATTGCCAAGAGGCTCTTGGGTGCCATGCCCACGCTTGCCGTGGGCATGCGGGAAGAGCTTCGATTCGGCAAGTATCCGCCCGATCGAGGGGCGAGCTGTCATGGAACGAACCCGCCAACCAACGCACTAGCGACCCATCGAGAGACGAGTGCCGGCCTGATCCTTGGTCTTCAGCAGGATCCAATCGAGTCCGTACTCGGTCAGCTTCTCGTGAAGCGGCGCGTCGAGTTGGCTCGGATCGATCGGCTTGAACGCGTACCACAAGTCGACCGTTCGCAGGGCCTGGGTCCGAAATTCGTCGAGGTAGTAACGCGTCATCAGCTCCTTGGCGGTCTCGCGATAGCGTTCGGTCAAGCGAGCGAGTTCCTCATCCGAGGCGAGTTCGGGGAACTCATCCTCGAGCACTTCCTGGTGCTGGTCGAGCAAGAGTTCGAGTTGCTCATCAAGCTCTTCGCCCAGTCGGTCCTCCATGGCCGCGATCAGCTTGGACGACTCACTCTTGGTGAGAGCCCAGAGTTCTTCCCGCTCGGCCATCAATCGCTTGGCGACTTCGGTGGTGACGACCGGAGCCGTCTCCGCGGCGATCTCGACGCCGACCGCGATGACTTCCTTGCTCGCCTCGTCGTTGTCCTCGATCGATTCGACTCCGCCCTCGATCGACGATTCGACGATCGCGGAGACATCGGGTCGCCAGAGGAAGAGGTAATAGCCCGCCATCGAGGAACTGGCGAAGAAGAGAAACGCGAGAATCAGCGCCGCGCTGGGCAGCAGCCAAGCCGGTACTTCGGATTGTTGAACGGAATCGGGATGATGGTCGCTCGTCGACATCGGTCTATCCTTTGCGTTGCGGGTTGTTGCTGTTCACATTTCCCAGGAGTTCGAGTTCAACCACAGTAGGCCGCGACGTTGACCGCGGATTCGGCGATCTCGGAGAGGTTCGCGTTCATCTTCTTCTCGGCGGCGAGAATCTTCTCGAAGATGTCGGCAGCTTCGTGGTGACCAAGCTGGCGAGCGAAGGTTCGCAGCGTCCCATAGCCCGCCATCTCGTAGTGCTCGATCCGCTGAGCGGCGGCGATGAGGGCGGCGTCTCTAACGTTGTCGTCGCCCTTCGCGTCGAGGATCTCATCCATTTCGGTGAGAAGACCCTTCATCGCATCACACGTCTCACGCTTCGGCTTGCGATCAAGCGAGGCGAAGATCACTTCCAGTTGGGAGATGTGGTTCTCTGTTTCCACGAGATGGTGGCCGAAGATCTCTCGGAGAGAACGGGTCGACACGGCCGAGACCAAGATCGGAAGGATTGCGGCGAGGCGTTTCTTCGCATCGTAGAGATCCTCCAACTGGTGGTGGAAAAGGTCTTCGAGTGTGTGAAAGGAAACGCTACTGAAGAAGGCCATCGAGTCTCTCCTTGGAATACAGTTCCTGCCTGGCCGATTGTCACGGGTGATGTTCCGTTGGCGATCCGTCGCGATCGCTTTCTCTTCTTGTGTTGCAAGCGGCGTGCCAGAACTGTCGTCGTTGGACGTCATGGGGTTAGAGGGGGGCGGAACCTTCTTAGGATTGGGATCTCTTGTGGGGAAAGCCTTTGTTGGTGGATGCGGTGATCACCTCGTTCGTCTTAATCCCTTTTGTCGAGGAGATGTTCTCACGAGGAACGGGCTGGTTCGGATTCGATCGCATTGGTTCAAGACGAATCGCTGTTCGTGGTCACTGCGCGACGCGAGGTTCTCGACCGCAGCGTACTTGTCAAACGAAGATGGTGGCTTCGTGATCGTGGTCCGATGGGAAGACGTTGGGGAAAGGAGAATCCACGAGATAGAGAAGGGCGGAGAGGTCTGAGGCACGTGTCGATCGGTCCAACAGTCTTTGATCGTACGAGGGGTTCTTAGAAGGGAAAGAACGCCCAGGCAAGCCAGAGGCAGCCGATCGAGCCGGCCCAGCCGAGTAGGATCATCACACCATCCTCGCCGACGAGGCCCAACGAGAGGAGAAGGATCGCCGCCGCGGGGGCCGAGACTCCAGCTGGAACGAGCGCCAAGGGGAACATCGTCAGGGCAAGCGCGATGCAGATGATCGGCGTCACGTAGGAGAAGGGAGATTTGGTTAGGAATCCCAATCGGTGATGGATCAGCTTGTCGAGCCACCCGAGATATCTCTTCGACTTGTCACATGCCTTGATAAGTTTCTCGGTGGAGATCGAGGCCTCGGCCACTCGCTTCGGCAGCCAGATCCCCTGTTGACCGATGAACATTTGGACGGCGACGCAGATGATGAGCGTTGCCGTCAGGATGGATGCTCCGGGAATGCCGCCGATGATGGGAATCAGTGCCAGGAGAGCGGGGATGAAAAGGAGCGGTCCGTGAGCCCGACCGCCGAACGCATCGCGCACGTCGCCGGCATCGATACTCTCGTCGTCGGACGATTCGGCGCTCTGCTTGAGTTGATCGAGGACGCCCTTGATCGTGGTCGGTTTCTCGTCGGAGCCGCTCCGCTCCTGGTCGTCGGTCTGGTCCGAACTCTCCTCGGCATCGCGATCGGTATTGTCGGGATCATGTGGGTTGGTCGTCGCATCCGGTTCGTCAACCTCGCAAGTGGCGTCGGGTTCGACAGTCTCGGATTGTTGCTGGTTCATCGCCACGGCGTTGCTGGTCATCCCACATACTCCCGACACTTCGTTCCGGGCGACACTCGCCCTCTCTCGCGTGGCGGACCTCGGAGTCCTCAGGGTCTGCCCGAGTCGTCCAAGGCCCGCACTACATCGCACTAGGCCGTTTGAGCGGAAAGGTTACCGCGTGTCGCGATGATCCAGATCGCGTGGACCAGTCCTGGCAGGTAGCCAAGGAGGGTCAGGAGAATGTTGAGCCAGAAGTGGATTCCGAAGCCGACCTGGAAGAAGACTCCAACCGGGGGAAGCAACACGGCCAGAAGGATTCGGAAAAAGTCTCCAACAGTCATCACATCGTCCTTTCGCGGAATATGAGTCTCTTGTGCCGGCGGCGTCAGGCGCCAGCGTTATTTCCTGCCTGTGAACGCCGAGACCATCATGCAACTCCCTTGCCAAACGAGAGATCTTTCCGCGGTCCGTTGATCGGTTCGTGGCTTGCCGTGAACGTCCCACTTGACCAATCTCGGCGTCGAAGATCGCGACGAAATGATGGATTCGCCCGCGTACTTCCCTCCTTGAGCTTGGCGAACGCCGATCGTTCTCGTCTTGGCAGCGAATCACCGCTCCGCGAGGTCCTGATTGGCAAGTTCGTTGTCCGGAACCTCATCTCCTCTATCGTGCGGGAGTGTGCTGCATCAAAGGCGGCTTCCCCATGCCCACGGCACCCGTCCGTTTTGGCGGCAATGAGCAATCCGAACGGTCCTGCTGAGGGGCCACGGTTGAGGGAGGCTGAAATTGGTCTAGGCCAGACCAAGATGATCTATTGCCGACCAGGCACACTTCGGCCGAGAATCGTTTGCGGGGAGAGGGAACTCCTTCGACGTGGGCCAAAGGAGTGGATCGCGACCGCGGGAGTTAGCTGCGCCTGCCCGGGGGATCGACGTACAGGGTTTGTGAGCGAATGGCGCGGAATTCGAATGCGGAATCCTGTCAGCCGATGGGAGAATTCCCGGCGCGATCGCCGTCGCGCGAGTCCCAGGATTTGGGGAGAGCCGTCTCCTGGGAGAGCGGCCCCGTGCGACAGTGCCTAAACAGGATCTTTTCACAACCTTTCATGAGCGAGTCGGACGAACTTTGTAGAACGTTCTCGCGAGTGACCGATGGATGTCGGACCGAGTCATGAAGACAGTTGTCATCGTCAATTCCAACGCGGGTGGAGGGACTTCGCGAGAAGAAGTCGAGGCGGCGTGCGCGTGCATGGGTGACCTCTCGGTCGTGATGAGCGAAGCTCCCGGAGATGCCGAGCGACTGGCTCGCGAAGCGGTTGAGGAGGGAGCGGACCGCGTCTTCGCCGCCGGCGGCGACGGAACGGTAAATGAAGTCCTCAATGGGCTTGCGGACGGGTTCGACCGCGTCGAGATGGGGATTCTCCCCATGGGGACGGGGAACGATCTGGCGCGGTGTCTCGGGCTGCCGCCGCAACTGCTTGATGCGGTGACGTTTGCGTGCGACCAACCATCATTGCCGACGGATGTGGTGCATGTGCATGGAGAAACGTCGCGTTTTGTGCTAAACGTTTCGGCGGGAGGTTTTGGACCGATGGTCGGCGAGAAGCTGACCAGCGAGTCGAAGACCTTTTGGGGACCGCTGGCCTACATGAAGTCGGCGGTCGAATCGTTGGCGGAGATCGAAGCGTTCCGGTGCCGCGTCGTTGCGGACGAGGAACCGATGGAAGCGTCTCTGCTGAACGTGGTGGTGGCCAACGGAACGCACGTGGCGGGAGGCATCCCGATCGCGCCGTCGGCCAAGCTCGACGATGGATATTTTGACGTGTTGCTATTTCCCGACGTCGCACTTCCGGACTTGGCGGTACTGGTTCCTATGGTGCTGGCCGGAGTTCATGAAGAGAGCGAACGGCTCATTCGCCGCCGCTGCCGTTCCCTTCGGATCGAATCGGATCCACAAATGATGTTTAACGTCGATGGTGAGATCTTCGGTGGGACGCCGCTCGCCTTCGACATCCTTCCCCGCGTTCTGCGATTGGTACGCCGCCCCTAGATAACACGAGTTCGCGACGACTGGTCATCGAAGAAGGTCTAGCTGTAGGTTTAACGAGAATCCGAGGACGTCCCTTGCCCCGTCACCTTGCCATCGGCGATATACACGGATGTTATCGAGCGCTGCGGACGCTGTGCGACTTCGTTGAGCTGCGCGACGATGATGTGATCATCACTCTTGGAGATTATGGCAATCGCGGCCCCGATACCCGGGCCGTGCTCGAATGGCTGCTCCAACTCGAGGAGAAGTATGACCTCAAGCCGCTGCGCGGAAACCACGACGTCCGCATGCTTAGGGCGCGCAAGGGGAAGTCGGGGCTTCGCGAGTTGATGACCGTCGGCGGCGGCGCCACCCTCAAGTCCTACTCGTCGTCGAAAGGGAACTCGGCCCGACTGGCCGACATTCCCAAGGAGCACTGGGAGTTTCTCAAGAGACGCCTATTGCCCTATTTCGAAACCGAGACGCATTTCTTCGTCCACGCCAATGCCGACCCCAAGCTCCCCCTCGCCGAGCAGTCCGAGGAGACGCTTTACTGGGAGTCGTTCAACGATCCGCCGCTGCATCAGTCGGGTAAGATCATGGTCTGCGGGCACACTTCGCAGAAGTCGGGACGCCCTCGTTTCAACGGAAACGCTATCTGCATCGACACTTGGGCATGTGGAAACGGCTGGTTGTCCTGCTTGGACGTCGACTCGGGAACAATTTGGCAAGCCAGCCAGAAGGGGAAGACTCGGCATTTGTCCATGGAGGACCTGTGACCAACGCTGGCTTCACTCACTAAAAGGGCGAGCAAGCGATAGGCTCTACCTTCTTCCGTTTCTCACCGCGACAATTCGATGGAAGTGGAGCTCGACCTCTCGATCGAGCACGCGCGCGAGGCCTGAAACGAGGCAATTCGGCTCGTTGACGGTCTGCCCGATGCGAAGGATCTCCGCGAGGGAAGTTCCCGGCGAGACCGTGAAAGTCTCCTGCTGAATGATCTGGTTGCCGGCGTCGAGTTCGGGAACCACGAAGTGGACGGTGGCGCCGTAAGTCAGCATGCGGTGGGTGTGCGCGTCGTGGTAGGGACGGGCGCCGGGGAAAGCTGGGAGAAGGCCGTGGTGGAGATTGATGATCCGGCCGCCGCCGAATTGCCAGCAGATGTCTGGGGGCAGGACGCGCATGTACCTCGCGAGGACGATGTAGTCGGCTTGGTAGGAGTCGATGAGCTCGGCGAGGCGTTGGTTGTTGGGGACGCCTTCCTCATCTCCGATCATCTCCCAAGGGAGGTCGAACTCGGTGGCCAGGGGGCGGCAACTCTCGCGGTTGCCAATCATCACGACCGCTTCGGCCGCAAGTCGTCCGGTGCGAATCGTCTCGAGTATCGCGCGAGCCGGTTCGGGGCGATGGGTGGTGCAGATCGCCACGCGCGCGGTCCGCTGTGGAAAATCCCGGCACCACGTCCGAATCGTGAGGCCTTTCTCCTTGCCGATGTCGTCCATGCGTTGCCGCAATTCGTCCACGGATCCCGCGGATGACGGCCAGTCGAACCGGGTGAGCATCGCGAAGACGCGGGCTCGGTCGTGGTCGTACATCTGGATTTCGGCGATGTTGGCGCCGTGCGAGGTGACTTCGTGCACGATGGGATCCGCGAGGCCTCTGTTGTCGGGCCCCAGCGCGGTGATAATGACCTGCATGGAATCTCGTTCACTCCGCGAATGAATCAACGGGCTGCTAGCACCAGGTCTTCTTATCGACGAGGTTGATCAGCGGCTCGTCGCGTCCAAACCGACTGATGTTCTCGATCAGCACCGCGAGATGTCGCTCGGCGATTCTCGGTGAGTAGCCCGCGACGTGGGGTGTGATGATGGCGTTGGGCAATCGCCAAAGCGGATGATCGCTGGGAAGGGGCTCCACCTCGAAGACGTCGAGGCCCGCGCCGGCGATGAGTTCCTCCTCCAAGGCATCGGTGAGGTCGTTCAGGTCGACGATCGCTCCTCGGCCGATGTTGATGAGGTACGCGGAACGCTTCATACGTTCGAACTGGGGACGACGAAACAATCCCTCGGTCTCGGGGGTGTGCGGCGCGGCGATCACGACGACGTCACTTTCGGCGAGGAGCAACTCGAGCTTGTCGGGCGCGACGACCCACGCGACATCCTCGCTCGGCACCATCGGTCGCGGATCGGCCGCGACGACGCGCATCTGAAAGCTGGTCGCGCGTCGCGCGATCTCCAACCCGATCGCTCCCATCCCGACGATTCCCATCGTCAGATCGCTGAGACAGCGATGCGCTCGCTCGATCGGACCGACGTACGCGGGCCCCGTGGCGAAGGAGACGCGGGCGTCCTCCCCGCCGATGGGAGCCCACCGGGCGGAGAGTTGTTGACGGATGTACTGATGAAGGTTTCGCGTGAAGCAGAGAAGGTAGCCGAAGACCTGATCGGCGATGACATCGGAGAAGAGCCCACGCATGTTCGTGACCAAGCAGGGGTGGTCGATCAGCTCCGGAAAAAGGTAGTGTTCGAGACTCGCCGTCGGAGCTTGGACCCAGCGGAGCCGGCCAGCGGCCCTGAGCATTCTCGGCGTGATCCGTCCAATCAACGCGTCGGCATCGACGATCTCCTCGCACGCGCGGTCCTCGTCGGCGACGTTGACGAGGCGATCGCCGGGCCCCACGTGGGACTTGAGCTGGGCGAGTCGTTCCGAATCGACCTCGGGAAAGAGCATAACCTTCATGAAGACGCGTTTCCTCGGCTGCGCGCGACAGACTTGGCGTTGACCAGGAGATTGTACAACGCGATCGCGCCGAAGGGGGGCGACTCGGTTCTCCGCGGCGGGGGCCGAGGATGAACGAGAGCGTGCCTTGGCGCTTGAGCGCGTTCCGCGCGATCGGCGAACCGATCGCGCGAGAGTAGACGGGAAATACACCGACACTGGGAGCGGTCGTCAATGATCCAGATGCCGCGAGACCACGCCTTTTCCAGCGAGACAGGAGCTGGTCCAAACCGCAACGTGGAACTCAAGGCCTCGCTCGACGACTTGGGGGAGGCGCGCGAGTTGGCGCGGAAACTCGACGCCAACTTGGCCTCCGTCGAGCGTCAGCGCGATCGCTACTTTCGGTCGCCGGTCGGACGATTGAAAGTCCGAGACATCGACGAACGCGAGACGTGGCTGATCTGGTACGTCCGTCCCGATGAGGCTGGCGAGAAGACGAGTCGCTACTGGCTCCGTCCCATCGCCGATCCTGAGCGGGGCTTGCGCATCCTCGAACATGGGCTGGGGCTCGAGATCGTCGTGAGCAAATGCCGAGAGGTATGGCTCTGGCGCAACGTTCGCATTCATCTCGATCAAGTCGAGGGGCTCGGAGATTTCATCGAGTTCGAGGCGGTTTTGAGTCCGGATCAAACGGAGGCCGAGGGAAAAGAGCTTCTCGTCAAGCTGCGCGATTGGTTCGGCATCACCGAGGCGTCGCTTCTCAAGAGCTCCTACCGCGAACTTCTCTCGCAACGCACCGGCGTTCACCTGTAGCTATTGGACGCCACCACCTCCGGTCCGCGCCGGGGCCGCGACGACGCCCGGCTTGCATCGCTTGAGGTGCTGACTCTCAAGGTTTTCGTGGAGCCAGGTGAGCGTTCGGATCACTTCCGTGGCGATTTCGGGGTTGGACTCGAGCAGTTCCTTGAAGGCTTGCCGGTCGAGTCCGAGTCAGAGGGTATCCTCCGTCGCGATCGCCGTGGTGGTGGCGACCTTGGTATCGGGAAACGCGTAGCCGAAGGACGCGGACTCGGATCGCTCCTCAGCGACCAGAACTGGAGCGTGCCGAGGTTCAGCGCCACGTCGACCAGGAGCACGAGAGTCATGAGCAGGTAGAAGTCGTTCGCGTCGGCGCGCTGTGCGAACCAGATCGACAGAAAAGCGATGCCCAGCAGGAAGTAGGTGCAACTGATGAGGCGATCGAGGCGCAGGCGTGAGAGGAAGCGCGCGTAGAGCAGGGTGGTAACCACGCCGATGCCCGCCGAGAGAATGAACAGGATTGGGAAGAGTCGCGGGCTGAGCTTACTGAGAAATATCGTGTACGCGACGGTGCGTCCCACCGCGACACTGGCCCCGATCAAACAGAAAAACAGCAGAAAGGAGCGGACGAACGTCACCCGCTCGTCGGATCGAACTTGAAACAGCGAGTCAAGGGTGAAGATCACGTCCGGTTCTCGAATGGTCCGCTTGCGTCAATTGCCTGTTGAGGGCGAAGCGCGGGCGATGGCAAGCTCCGTTGGGGTTCCCGCTCTCTCTTCACCAGACTTTCAGACGGGGAGCGGATGGCATCCCACAAGAGACATGGGAGTGGCGCGTAGAAGAGACCGAGCCGGCGCCGGTCATCCCCAACTCTCATCCGAACGAGGTGGCCGGTGGAACGTGGCGAACGCTTCACGAGGGCCTCGAGGGGCGTGTCGTCTCCGTTGCACTCCCTGCGGTCCCGTTCTACAATGCGTGCCGGTTCGCCTCCGATGTCGCTTCGTTCGTCGAAGGGGCGTCGGCGCGGGGAGAGCCGTGGGCATCTTCCTCGATCTCCCTTCGATCGAGACGTCGAACATTCGCAAGAGCTGGAGGCCGCGTGGCGGACCCGATTCGCAAGGCGTTGGACGAGTTCGCCGAAAGTCGCAAGAACCTTCTCGAGCAACTCGGCAAAGTCATCGTTGGTCAGAATGAAGTCGTCGATCAAATCCTCGCGGCGATCTTCACGCGGGGACATTGCCTCTTGGTCGGCGTGCCGGGACTCGCGAAGACCCTAATCGTCAGCTCGATCAGCCGCATTCTCGACTTGGCGTTCAAACGGGTCCAGTTCACCCCCGACTTGATGCCGAGCGACATCATCGGCACCAACGTGCTCGAGGAGAACGAGCAGGGCCAGCGCGAGTTTCGTTTCGTGCAGGGGCCGATCTTCGCGAACCTGGTCCTCGCCGATGAAATCAACCGTACGCCTCCGAAGACTCAAGCGGCTCTGCTGCAAGCGATGCAGGAACGGGAAGTGACGGTCGGGCAGACGACCTACAAGCTCCCCGAGCCGTTTTTTGTCATCGCGACGCAGAACCCGATCGAGCAGGAAGGAACCTACCCGCTTCCCGAAGCTCAACTCGACCGCTTCATGTTCAACGTGAAGATCGACTACCCGACGCTCGCGGAAGAGGAGAAGATTCTCTCGGCCACGACCAAGGGGGAGACGGCCAGCGTCGAGAAAGTTCTCAGCAGCCGGGCGATCCTCAATCTGCAAAAGCTCGTCCAGAGCGTGCCGACCAGCGACCAGGTGATCAAGTATGTCGCCCGCTTGGTGCGATCGACCCGACCCAACAGTGCCGAGGCCTCGGAGATCGTCAAGGAAATGGTTGATTGGGGAGCCGGCCCGCGTGCGGGTCAGAACTTGATCATGGGAGGCAAGGCGATCGCCGCGATGGATGGCCGCTTCACGGTGGCGATCGACGACATTCGCAAGGTGGCCATTCCGGTCCTACGGCATCGCATCAGCACCAACTTCCAAGCGTCGGCGGAAGGAATCTCGCCCGACGACGTCATCCGTCGGTTGCTCGAAACCGTTCCCGAGCCGGAAATCGCGAAGTACCAAAAGCGACGGGGATAGGATCACTTCGTGGGTGGTCTGGTCGGTGACTTCGTCGACTCCGTTGATTCGGCGACCAAATCTTCCTCCCGGAGATCGAGTGTCTCGGCGGGCCTCAGTCGAATCTCAACGCTTTGCTGAGCCGCGGGACGGCTGTCGCGACTGGTCATCACTTGCAGGTCGTCGGCCGTCGAACGCAGTCGGTCGAGCGAGTAGCGCACCACACTAATCTGCTTGAGAAAGTCGTTGGCCGAGAGCCCGCTGGCATGACGCGCCAATCCGGCGGTCGGCAGAAAGCTCGACGGTCCCGCGGCGTAGTCGCCCACCGCGGTCGGCGTGTACTGACCCAAGAGGACCGAGCCCGCCGATTCGATCTTGGGAAGCAACGCCTCCGGATCGGCGGTGGCGATCAGGAGCCTCTCGGGCGCCACGCCATTGGTGAGCTTGCACGCATCCTCCAATTTGGGAACGACGACGATCGCGACGCGTTGCTCGATGAGGGCTTCCTCGGTAGTCGATGCTTCCCATTTCTCGCACTGCCGCGCCAGGTACTCCTCGACGGACTCCGCGAATCCCTCGTTGGGAGTGACGAGCAGGGCGATGCCTTGGTTCTGTTCCACCTGGCAAAGCAGATCGGCGGCGACGTAGTGCGGATTGGCCGAGTCGTCCGCGATGATCGCGATTTCCGAGGGAGCGTTTGGAAGATCGGTCCCGATCCTCTTGGAGAGGCGGTTCTTCGCCGCTTCAACGAGCGTGGTCCCCGCGCCGACGATCATGTCGACCGCGGGCATGTCCTCGACGCCTCGGGCAAGCGCGGCCACGCCTTGAATCCCGCCAACACGGTAGACCTCGGTAAGGCCCAACTCTCGACAGACGCCGAGTAGCTCGTCGGCATCGATGCCGGAAGCGGCTTGAGGAGCGAGCACGGCGATCTGGCGAACGCCGGCCGCTTGAGCCGGTACCACGCTCATCAGGAGCGACGTGATCGCCCTGGGGCCTGAAGGGATGCAGACACCGATGCGGCCGATTGGCCGGTAGAGCAGTTGAAGTTCGTGATCTCCCATCGGCAATGTCGCCGACCGGTGGAGGATGCCCGCTTGAAAGGTGCGCAATTGACGGCGATGGCGACGTAGGACGTGGAGCAGGATCGGATCGGTCTTCCCGTGAGCGTCAGCCAATTCCTCGGCCGTGACGCGCATCCGTTCGGGAGTGACGTCGTAGCCCTTCAGGCGACGCGTCAGTTCGAGCACGGCATCGCGCCCGCGTTGCTGGACTTGCTCGCAGACGCGATCGACCAACGATGTCACGTCGAGGGGCGCGCCGAAGACCGACTCGATTCGCGCGCTGACCTCGGGGTCGAGGGCGGCATGACACGTGGCCGCCTCCCGACGGAGGGTGGCGATCTCGTCCAATACACAATCGCTGTCGTGGTCGATCCGTCGAACTCGTAGCGATTTGCTCATGCGGTCTCCGTTCGCGTCCTTGATCCGTTCCCAGGGGCTGCGGTACTCCCTCCGCTTCACACGGTTTGTACGAAGGGACGGAATCGAGACTAGCAGGCTCTAGGGAGATGCTCGCGCCCCGTCGCGTCATGGCCGGCAACTCATTCGGACAGAATGCTTTCGGTGGCATGGCCGACGTGGGAACACCAACATCGGAACTGCTGGAGGGTCGCGTGGCAAATGAAAAATAGGACGTCGTCGCGAAAGGTCCGCTCTCGCGGATGCCGAGAGTCGCGTTCAACCATGAAAGGGGCACGTCAACCTGGTGCGGTTCGCGTGGGCGCTTTGCCAGAGAAACGTAGCCAAAGCCAGAAGGCCAAGCCACAAACGAAGAAGATGATGCTGATGTTCTGCGAGATGGTTAAGCCGTCAAAGAGTGGTCGCTCGTCGAAACGAAGAAACTCGACCAGGAATCGCCCGATCGCGTAGAGCATTGCGAAGAGGGCCGTCACTTCGCCGATCCGCCGCCTCAGCGGGTAGTACGCCGAGAGAAAGAAGAAGAGAAGGAACCCGGAGATGCTGCTGTAGATCTGCGTCGGCTGGACGGGAAGACTCCATGGAGCGTGGACATTCAGGGTGATCGACTTGCCGTCGCGAGCCACCTCGAGAGTGTACGGCGCGGATTCGATCTGGAAGTCCTCCTTCATCTTCAAAATGTCGGCGATTCGGCCGTTGAGTAGCGGCTGTGGCTCGATCGCTTCTCCTTGGATCTTCAGAACGCGATCCCCCGTTCGCAAGCCGGCAAGAGCGGCGGAGGAACCAGGTTCGAGGAAAAGGACGCGGGCGTCGTTTGGGTTGACGACGAAGCCGAGAGGGCTTTGGTGGCCGAAACTGGTCATGCGGTATGCCGGTGGACTGCCGGCGGGAAAACGAAGCGCCCACGACTGCTCGCAGTAATCGCCGTAGCAACAGCCATTCATCAGGCAGCCGAGCCGTCCGATTCCCATGCCGAGCGCAAGCGAGGGAGTGATGATGTCGAGCAATTGCAGGCCGCGCAGACTCTTGAGCCGGGCGAAGAGAAGGAACGCCGCCAGCCCGCCGATGGCCGCGCCGTAGACGACCAGCCCGCCACGCCAGAGCGCGAAGAACTCGGCGATTGGATTGAGGAACTGGTCCCATTTTTGAATGACGAAGAAGAGTCGCGCCCCGAAGATGCCGCCGACGAAGAGCCAGAAGGCGAGATCCCAGATGAGATTGGGATCAATGTTCTCGCGTTGGGCGCGGCGAGCGGCAAGGCGCGTTCCCGAGTAGAACGCGATGACCACGAGTAGGCCGTAACCGTAGATCGGCCATCCGAAGATCTCGAAGAGGACTTGTCGCAACGGCAGCTTCCTTGCCCGTGGACGGTGTCAGGAGACCGAGGGTTCTTCCCACCGTTCGACAACGGCGTTGTGTTCGTCGAGGATCGCGACGCGTGGTTGGTGGCTCGCTACTTCGTCGGGAGTCAGGAACGCGTACGAAAAGACGATGATACGGTCGCCCGGTTCGGCCAACCGCGCCACGGCTCCGTTGAGCCCAATGATCCCCGAGCCGCGCTGGCCTCGGATCACGTAGGTTTCGGCGCGCTGTCCCGTCGAGAGATTGGCGATGGTCACCACCTCGCTGGCCAGGAGTCCGACCGCTTCCATCAAGTCTTCATCGATGGTCACCGAGCCGTGGTAATCAAGCACGGTTTCGGTCACCGTCGCCTTGTGGAGTTTCGACTTGAGCAAGCGGAGGTGCATGGTGCCTACAGAATCCCTCAGGGGCTTAATAGGGCGTTGTCGATCAGCCGCGTCTTTCCGAAGCGAACCGCTAGCGCCGCCAACGCGGGGCCGTCAATCCGTTCGATCGGTTGCAGCGTGGCCGCGTCGACAATTTCCGCGTAGTCGACCACCGCCCGGTCCGTTGATTTTAGCAGATTGACCATTTCAAGTCGAACGCGATGCGGGTCGCGCTCCCCCTTGGCCACCAGTCCCTCCGCCCGCGCCAACGCTTGGGAGAGGACCACGGCATCGCGCCGTTCCTCCTCGGAGAGGTAGCTGTTTCGGGAACTCATCGCAAGACCATCCGCTTCGCGGACGATCGGGCAGACGCGAACCTCGACCGGGAAATTGAGGTCCGCCGCCATCCGCTGGATCAGCAGAGCCTGCTGGTAGTCCTTCCGGCCGAAGTAGGCGCGGGTGGCGGGGAGGATGTTGAAGAGTTTGGCGACTATCGTCGCGACCCCGACAAAGTGTCCAGGTCGGCTGCCGCCGCAAAGCGGTTCCTCCAGGTCGGAAACTTGGACATTCGTCAGGCTCCCCGGAGGATACATCGTCTCCTCGGCTGGGGCGAAAATGAGATCGATGCCGACTTGCTCGCAGAGTTCTCGGTCGCGCTGCGGCGTGCGGGGATAGGCCTGAAAGTCTTCGGTTGGACCGAACTGGGTCGGATTGACGAAGATCGTCGCGGCCACCAAATCGTTCTCGGCCTTCGCAGCCTCCATCAGGCTGAGGTGCCCCTGGTGGAGGTTCCCCATCGTCGGAACCAGGCCAGTCGTTCTCCCCGCGCAGCGAGCCTCCATCACCCAAGCGAACGCTTCCCCCGGATCGGTGATCCATCGTAAGGTTCGGTTGCTCATGGGGTTAACTCCGGAAATGTCGTCATGGTGGAAACCGAGTCGTGGTATCGACGATCAACTAATCGACCGGCCGTGGTGGCTGTAGGGACGCGAAGAAAGCCTCGAGCATGCCGAGCGGGTTCTGGCGGCCGTCAATGGTCGGAAGCGAGATCCCCGAACCCTCTTCGCACCGGGGGACGTCCTCTTCCGCCCACAGCACCCATGTTCTATGTGGCTCGGCACCCCATTCGGCAAGTGTCGTTTCTTGCCAGGTCGTCGATGACAAGGAGTCGGGGTAGGGTGTGCCCGTTTTCCTTCCCGGAGCGATGTCGAACACGCGCCAGCCCGGACGGGAGGATGCCGCGAGGTTCTCCGCGACCTCAAGTGTCCGTTCATCGTGGCTGACGAGGACGAGCGTTGCCTCGGGGGCGATCGCCCGCTCGAGGAGTTCTCCGGCCGTTTGGCGAAGGGTCGGGATGACTACGTCGGGGTTTAGATCCGCCAGCGGATCGAGGGCGAAGCGGCGAAAGTGCATCCTCGGATGGGGAACGATGAGGGCGGGGGTCGCGATGAGCTGATCGCCGACAAGCAACAGATCGAGATCGATGGTCCGCGCCGCCCAGTGCTCGCCGCGAACCCGCCCCAGGGTCGCTTCGACTTCCTGGAGTCCCGTTAGGATCTCTTCCGCCGAATGGATGGTCTCGAACGAAAAGCACCCGTTGATGTAGGGAGGCTGATCGGCGGGGCCTCCCGCGGGAACAGTCTCGAAGAGACGGCTCGGACGTAACGAGGGCAGATCGAGCCGGCGAGCGATTTCCCTCGCGGCTCGATCGTAGGTTCGTTTCGGATCGCCGAGATTGGCTCCGAAGGCGACGTAAACCGTGGTCATGACTGCGCCAGCAACAACATTTGTAGGTAGGAACGGCGCTCGACGTCGGTGTATCCGAGCGTCTCGGCCAGTTCGAGCACCTTTCGCCGGGCGTCATCAAGGGACTGGTCGTCCGCTTGCGCCTCGATCTCGAGGAAGGATCCAAGGCCGTCGACGTCGTCGAGGGCGATCTCGAGCGTCAACTCCTTCCAAACCATGTCGAGAACGACACGGGTCTTCGCCACGGAGATGACATCGCGAAACCCGACCTCGAGCAGAAGGGCGGCGAAATCATCGCGACTGGATTCTCCTGGTGCCAGCGTGACCTCGATTTCACGTCGGGTTTTGGTGGCCGAGTCGATCTTGGGGCCCTTATAGGTGACTCGATTGTGTTCGCCGTCGACGCGAACGCGCACCGCTTCGTCGGTTTCGGCGAAGTCGCGGCAAGGGTGATTGAAATAGCGGTCGATCTGCCGCTTTGATTTAATCTCCTTGGCTCCCAGCTTTTCCAGCTTTGCCCGGAGTCCGGCGACATCCGTCACGTGGAATTTGAGTTCGACTTCGTAATTCATGGTTGGTCCTTTGAATCCATTCATCGCCATGGCGCACGTTTGTCAACTTGTCCGGTATTCTTACGATGATGGGCGTTGTGGTGTCGGCGCTTTCCGCGAAGCGACCGGCAGAGTTCTTTTCACTCCGCCATGAATGAGTTACCCTAGGATCGATTGGTGGAACGTGGTGTAATCCCTTCGGCGGCGCTCGCAGGTTACCGCGTCCCACGCTCTCGACGACGAAGAGCCCCTCCGGCCGCGTTGGAGGGGACGATTCGCCGGCGCCTCTATCTAACGGAATACGGTCCTATGGCGCAGCAGTCGCTTGATGCGACCAACCGGCCCCTGTCGCTCGATCAGGTCGCCGACCGAATCAACGATGTCTCCACACTACCCGAGGTGGCCCTCCGCGTCGTGCAGGTGGCCAATGATGCGCGCTCGTCGGCCAGCGACCTCAAACGGGTTCTAGAGAACGATCCTGCCCTGACCGCCCGGGTGCTGCGAACCGTCAACTCGAGCTATTACTCGCTTCGCTACAACGTCCATTCCGTTCAGCAGGCCATCGCTCTGCTCGGGTTTAACCAGATTCGCAATCTTGCCGTCACCGCCTCGGTCGCCGATGTTTTCACGAAGGACATCGGCATTAGGCGCTACTCGAGACGGGAGCTCTGGCGTCACTTGGTAAGCGTCGCCGTCGCCTCGCGGATGATCGCGTCTCGCTGCGGATTGGCCGGCTTCGAGGAGGCTTACCTCGCTGGGCTGTTGCACGATTGGGGAATTATCCTCGAGGATCAATATCTCCACGAGGAGTTCGTGTCGCTCGTGGCCCAGCTTCCCGAAGATGTCCGATTTGCCGACGCGGAGCAAGCTGTCTTTGGCTTCGACCACGCGGAGTTGGGAGGACGAATCGCCGAACGTTGGAAGTTCCCGCCGGCGACCCTCGCGGCGATCCGCTACCACCACTCCTCCGATCAGTGTTCCGACCGGGATGAGTTGCCGATCGTTCAAGCGGTCGAATTGGCGAACTACTTGTGCACGTCCAAAGGCATTTCCGCGATTCGGTCCGCGCCCGTGGGAAAGCCGAGTCTCCAAGCTCTTGAGTCTCTCGGGGTCACTCGAGAAGATTATCGCGTGTTGTGGGAAGACATCGATGCCGAGCTACGCGACGCGCGATCGCTCCTGACCATCTAATTTCATCGAGTGGCGACCATAGGCCCATGAGCGATCTTGACCGAGACCTGCTCGAACTCTTCGGCAACGATGCCCCGTTGGCGTCGCCCGATGCGCACTTCCTGGAACCGATGGTGCGAGCGCTCGAGGAGGTGCCGACTCGTCGGCTGGTGCTCGTCGGTCGTCAGGGGGAAACGCTCGCGGCGTGGACGGCGCCCGAGTCCGATCCCGACTTCCCCGACACGTTTGACTGGGCGACGCTAGCAGCGCCACCCGATGGACTTGCGGTCCATCATCGCGGCGACGATCGAGGTCCGTGCGTCGCGATCGCCCTCGAGGATCCCTATGTGGGTCCGACGACGCTCGTCATCCAACTCGTCTCGGAACACGACTTGCCCCAAGTCGAGTCACTGGCGCGGTGGATAACTTCGCTCGGGGAGATGATTCTTCACCAATTTCGTCGCGACGAGGAAGTCCCGACGTTGAAGGCTCGACTCGATCAGATGGCTCGCCAGCAAGAGACGTTTCGGCAGGAGCACGCGCGGATTGTCGCGATGAACCTCGAGGAACACGACGCGAGGATCAACGAGAAGCGTTTTCGCGAACGATTGCAGCGGGAGGTCTCGCAGCGCACCCGCGAACTTCGAGCGCACGCCGATGAGTTGCTCCGGGCCAATCGCCGCATGGAGCGGGACTTGGCGGCGGCGGCACGCATCCAACGTTCGCTGCTTCCTCGGGAGATCCCGCGGGTGAAGGGAGCGGAGATCGCGTGGTTCTACCAGCCGTGCGAGGAACTCGCTGGGGACTCGCTGAACGTCTTCCGGTTGGACGAGAAGACGCTGGCGATGTACGTCCTCGATGTCAGTGGCCACGGCGTTCCCGCGGCGCTTCTGTCGGTGACCCTCAGCCGGGTGCTTTCGCCCTTTCTCGATCAGTCCTCCATTCTCAAACGCCGGATTGATCGGCCTCCCTGGTACCAACTCGTCGCGCCGGCGGATGTCGCCGAGAGTCTCAACAGTCAGTTCCAAAGCGAGCGCGCTCTCGATCAGTATTTCACGATCGTCTACGGGCTCTTCGAGGAGGAGACGTGTCGGTTCCGTTTCGTCGCGGCCGGGCACGGCGGGCCGGTCTATTTACCGGCAAGCGGGACGCCGAAGATCCTAAGCGTTCCCAGCTTTCCCATCGGTTGGTTCGACGCGCCGACTTACACCGAGCAAGTGATCGAGCTCTCGCCCGGGGATCGGCTCTTGCTCTACTCCGACGGCGTGACCGATGCGAACGATTCTTCGAAGCAGGGCTTCGGGAGCGAGGGGATCATCCGAGGATTGACGGAGCAACGCGACAAGCCGCTCGCGTCGGCCCTCGACGGGTTGGCGCAGCGGGTGCTCGATTGGGGAGAAGGGTCGCCGGTTCATGACGACGTCTCGATGATCGCCTTGGAGATCCGAACCGAGGAGTCATCGACGTCTTCTTAGGATGCGTATCTTCGTGGGGCGAAGTTCTTCGCGTGAGGATGGTTCTTGACCGATCGCTTGGGGGGCGATTTGTCGTCGGGTGGGTCTTGATCCACCATCAAGGTCGACGCACGGGGCTGGCGAGCAGCCAGCGGCATCCTGGTAGAACCTAAACCATCACCGGGGTGACGCGACTGGGTGGTTGGCATCCAGTGTCACCCCGATGTCAAGTCGATCGAAGGGCGTGAATTCGCGGCTTGCGAACTCGGCTAGTGCGGGTAGTTGGGAAGCAGGAAGTAGCCACACCACCGCGGCGGCATGACCCAAAGAAAGTCGTTGCGACCGGGAAGGGTTTGGAAACCGGTCGGCGGATAGTCGACTTCACGCCACTTCGGCTCAAAGCGAGTGTCGCCGCAAACAAACGCCTTCTTCTTGCACTGGTGCGTCCACGCCGGGCAGGGGCATCCCTTTTCGTGGTAGCGCGAGAGCCAGCGCAGGATCTTGCGGCACTTCTCGCGCTTGCGCCGCTTCTTGTCGAGATGGGTGATCACCTCCTGGCAAGGGATCTCCTCGTCGACAATGACTTCAACGGTTCGGTCGTGATCGATCTGGATGATCGCCGGGTCGGCTGGTTTCGGGCCGGCCTCCGGTTTGGTCTCCCCTCCGTACAGAGAGGGAGTCCCGAGCATCGCTCCGAGAAGGAGCAGCGGGACGCAATATCCCCGACGCATAGGTACCTCCGTGTTGGCGCATTGATTCCAACTCGCGAATGGGCGGGGGCAGGGGGCTCTCGCGGGTAGTCGTTCACCAGCCCGGTCGGCACACTACCGATCTCCCTTTCGAGAGGATGTGGGTGTCCAAGGACGCGCAGTCGTCCCTTGGGTCACGCAAGTATGGACGTTGGGCGCGGCGTCGCAACGAAGTGTGGCCCCAGTTAAGGCAACTTTTCGGGATGCCTGTCAATCGAATCGCTAGGGAACTTGAGGTTGTCGCGACCGACCCAGACGCCGAGAAATGTGGCCGATTGTCGGGTTTCGACTAAAGTCGCGAGCGGGCTCTCTCGGAACACGTCATGTCGGGTGGGTCTTGACCCACCATCAAGGTTCACGAGGTCCACGCACCGGCTGACGAGCTGCCAGGGGCACCCGACGCCGAGGGGCAAGCCAGTCCCTTCTGGTCGAATCACAACGGCTTGGTTTGGAGTGAGCGGAAAGCCGGCTCAGTTGATCGGCAATGCCTGGATGATGCCGCCCTTGCCCGAGAAGAGGGTGAAGGTTGTTCTCAGCCCGTTCCAGCTCAATCGAGCGCGAACCTTGCCGTCGGCGTCCGAGAAGTTGAGCCCGTCGCCGACGCCGGGACCTTCGCCCTTGTCGATCGACTGCGTCCAGATGCTCGCGGCGACGTTGCCCTCGCCGTTCTTGAGGACCATGACGGTTCCGTCGGACTTGTTGTCGGAGTCCCCGACGCTTGAACCGGCGACCAGGAGCAAGCCGATCACGAGAAAGGAACCGATTTGGGCCCACTTTAGGCGGCGATTCTGCGTCTCCAAGCGGGCGAGCCGAGCGGAAATGTCCATCGTGCTGGTCTCCGATAGGGTGTCATCTCATGGTCGCCGATCCATCGTTGGATCGCGACGCCTTCCAGCATAGCGAATTTCGCGTCGAGTTCACCGAAACGTCATGCCAAGCCGCGACGCTTGCGGATCCACCATTCGAGGGAAAGAAAGAGGAAGAAGAGAAGGAGCGTTTCCCAGCGATCCCAGAGGTTGATCTGGGTGATCTGAGCTACCTCCTGGTTGAGGTCGCGATCGGCCAGCGATTTGAGGAAACGAGGTAGCTCCTCGGGATTGCGAAACTCGCCGTCGGTCATCTCGGCCATGCTGCGCAGCAAGTCGTGATCGGCGGCCAACTGCTGCATCTCGGCGTTGGCGTCGTAGACGAGGAACTTGACGGTCGTCTCGCCAAGATCCTCCTTGCCGTCGACCGCCCGCACTTTCACCTCGTAGTCGCCCGGTTGGTCCGACTTCCAGAAGGTCGCTTGGTAGGCATCCCCCTTCTTAAAGAGCTCCAGGGGAACCTCGCTCCCATCGGGAATGGAGACAACCGCCTGGGCGACCGCGCTGGGCAGAGGCGTCCCGTCGGCCTTTTCGATGCTGACGTCGACGCTGAGCTTTTGACCCGTCGCCAAACGGCGCCGGTCGAGCTTGACCCGGATGAAACTCCCGGTGGCGTCGTCCTTGTGAGCGAGCCAAAGGATCAGCTGCCGCCAGAACTTCCTGTGGGCGGCGATGCCCTCGGCGCCGCGGCGCCAGCGCCACGTCGTGTCGCCAGCGAAGGCGAGGACGCGGCCGGCGCCGTAGTCCTGGGCGACGAGCAGGGGCTTGCCGTCCGACGAGGTGGCGAGGAGTTGAGCGAGCGGTTTCTCCCCCGACCAGGTGCTTGAACCGTCGAGTGGTCGCAACTTCGCCCAGATCTCCCGGTTCGATTCCTCGTTGGACGTGAGCCGGAGAATGAAGTGTCGCAGGCCGGCGGCGGTGGGTTCCATCTTGACCGCGCCCTTGCGTTGGACGTCGGCCGGGTTGATCTGGACGGGGAGGGCCTCGGAGACGGGCGTGGCTCCCCAACCGCCGGGACCGAAGCTCTCGTAGCCTCCCATCATCAGCAACCCGGCTCCCTCTTCGACCGCCTTTCGCAAGGTGCGAAGTTGGTCGTCGGAGAATTGGTTGGCGCTGACGTCGCCGAGAACGTAGACATCGTAGTCGCCCGAGGAAAGGAGCCGGTCGAGTTCCCCCTTGGCGCCGGCATCGCGGCCCGCCTCGTCGAGAAGGAAGAGCTGCGAAAGCTCGATGTCGGGCGAGCGATCGAGCGCCCAACGGAGAAACTTCGGCTCCCAGAAGCGGTACTTGCCTTCGATCGCGAGGACGCCGATACCCCCGGAGCGAACCGTCACGTAGGTGCTGATCGTGTTGTCGGTCGTCAGCAGCTCCCCGTCTTGGGGGTCGACTTGCATCGTGACTTTGACGTCGCCGGCGTCGGTCGACTTGGGAATCGCGGTCAGGTCGACGAGGACCGTTTCGTTGTTTCGCTGGTAGGTGATGAAGCTGTTGTCGACTTCCTGGCCGTCGAGCAAGAGTTTGACGGGGACCGGCTTGCCGACGAAGCCGCTTCCCTGGAACTCGCCCCGAACGGTCATCTTGTTTTTGGCGAAGACGGTGGGACTGGCGAGGATCTTGGTGGCGGCGATGTTGTTCATGTTCTCGCCGACGGTCTCCTGGCCGAATCCGAAGGCGTAGACCGGGATCTTTTGAGCCTTGAGTTGTCTGGCGACGGTGGTGGGGGAGAGCCCTCCGGTGTTGGCCCCGTCGGTCATCACGATCACCCCGGCGATCCGTTCGCCCGCGGAGCGTTGTAGCGCCTCGACGATGGCGTCGCCGATCGTGGTCTGGGTGCCATCGGGTTTTTCGCCCGCCAGGATCGACTCGACGAGTCGGCCGTCAAACTGGAACTGACGGATGTTGACCTTTTCCAGCAGGGCGGTGAAGGCCTCGCCGGACTCTTGCGTCATCCGCTGCATCATGTCCCAACGGGACTGGCTGTTGACCATGTCGCGGAGCTTCATGCTCTCGGACTTGTCCGCGAGGATCAGCAGTGTCGACATCTCCTCGCTGGTGGTCTGGAAGACGAGACTCGGACGGAGCAGGACGAACCCGACCAGCGCGATCGTCAACCAACGCAACGTCAGCAGGAGACGGCGCGCGGGGGTCCCCCGCCGGTAGGTCCAGTGGGAAAAGGCGAGCAGGCCCGCGATCGCAAGTAGCACCAGCGGCCAGGGCCACACTGGGTTCAGGTAAACACTCATCGTTCTCAATGGTACGGGGAGCGCTGGCTAGCTGCCAAGACTTTGGTCCCTCCGGGGCGATCTGGCCCTGGGAGCAAAGGGTCGAACTCCCGAATTTCTCCGAGGGACGACTTGGGCAATGTCTCATCAACCGTCTCGGGCCGCAACGGGAGAAAATGGTGTATCGCGGCCGTTTCGCGCTGGACTCACGGGTGTGCCCTCGTCAGTCTTGTGGGACGATCGCGGCGCGGCGGGAACCGTCTGGTCGTGCCGTTGCGAGAAGCCATGAATTTTCGAGGGGGGAGTCCACACGTGAAGCCAAGTCTGTTGTCGCTCTTGTTGGCGGCAATCTTGTTGGGAGTGACCGAGGATCATTCGATGGGAGAAGCGCCGAAGTCGCTCGACGAGGTCCACGAGGCTCTCAAAGAGAAGCTCTCCGACGACGACGCGAGTCAGATCGCCACGTACATGAAGAAGCGGATGGGCAAGTCCGCCAAACTCAAGCAAGGCGCCCACTCGCTGCATCTCAAGGAAAAGGGACGCGACGGCGCCGCCATCGGCTGGTGTTTCGAAGCCGATCCCTCTTCCAAGATCGAAGTCGTCGCCAACAACGGGCAGCGATGGGTCCTCTCGCCCCTCGGCAAGACCGGACTGCACGCGGCGGTCGCCCAAGTCCCCAACTACACCGCTTTCGACTACTACTACCTGGTTGACGGCAAGGAGAACCGCGACGCCAAGCGACGCGTGGTGATCGACTACTATGAGCTCGGCCCCGACAGTCAGGAACAGTCCGGCGTCCCCAAGGGCGAGGTGATCGCGATGACGCCGCACACCAGCAAGGAGGTCTATCCGGGGGCCGAACGGGATTGGTGGATCTACGTTCCCGCTCAGTACGATCCCGAGGGTCCACCCGCGGCGCTGATGGTCTTTCAAGATGGCGGTTGGTATTGCCACGGCGAGGGCAACGCGGCGATTGCCTTCGACAACCTCATCCATCAGAAGCGGATGCCGGTCACGATCGGCGTATTCGTCAATCCCGGGATCTTCCCGCCCAAGGAGAAGGGTGGGCGGACAATCCGTAACCGGGGCAACGAATACGACACCTGCACGAGTCAGTACGCGGAGTTCCTTGAGAAGGAGATCCTCCCGCTGGTGACCGCCAAGTACAAGATCACGGACGACCCGAAACGACGGGCGATTTGCGGGGCCTCCTCGGGGGGCAGTTGCGCGTTCACCGCGGCGTGGCATCGTCCCGACATGTTCGGCTTGGTCCTCTCCCAGATCGGCAGTTTCTGCGATTTCCGACCGATTGACGACTATCCCCATCACCGCGAGGGAGAAAACGTCATTCCACTCGACGAATTCGGGCCGTGGAAGACCGCCCACGACTACCCGGCGATCATTCGCAAGACCCACCCGCGCAAGCCGCTGCGAGTCTTCCTGCAGGAGGGACGCAACGACCTCGACAACCAGCTCGGCAATTGGTTCCTCGCCAACCAGCAGATGGCCGAGGCGCTCAAATTCGGCGGGTACGACTACAAGCTCGTCCTGGGTGATGGCGGTCACAGCCGCCGACACGGTAACGCGATCTTTCCGGAGTCGCTCGACTGGATCTGGGCCGACTGGAAGGCTTCGTCCACGGAGAGTGGATCGTCGAACTGACGATTTCCTTGGACGCGGGGCGAAGGGCTTCTAAAGTGGCGATCAGAGGTAGATTCAATCCTGTCCAAGGAGATCGCTGTGGAGAACAAGCCGTTTACATCCGACCTGTCGGCCAAGGACTTCTGGTTGGTCCTGGACCGCGGCTACGAACCGTTGGGACTCGTGCTGGGCAACTGCATCTTCTCGATGGGCGCCGTGAAGGGCTTCATGTCCAACCTGAAGGGCATGGCCCAGGGCGAGCTCAAGGACTACTCCAAGTTGATGTATGATGCCCGTGAGTTGGCGATGAAACGCATGGAAGCCGAAGCCGAACGCCTAGGGGCCGACGGCGTCGTGGCCGTCAAACTCAATATCGAGTACATGCACAACGGCGAGTGGATGGAAGTGACCGCGGTCGGCACGGCCATCAAGAAGATCCCTGGGCACGACGGCACGCCCAGCGGCAAGGTCTTCATTTCCTAAAGTCCTGACGGGTTAACTCATCGCCAAGAGACTCTCGAGTGCTGCCCACGCTTGCGTGGGCAAGCAATGAGACTCACTCGCTCGGCGTGGGCATGCGGAGAGACTCACTCGCTCGGCGTGGGCATGCGGAGAGACTCACACGCTCGCGTGGGCATGCGAACAACGCCCTTGCTTTAGCACACTCCCGCACGAGCGGGAACGCGTTCTTGTGAAACGAACGTACCTTTCGGAGCACTACTCCTCCGGCGAGGACGAGAGCATCCCGAGTCCCACGCACGCCAAGACGACAATGCCGTCCGCGATCGCGAAGGTCGCGAGATCATCCATGTCCCGCCCGAGGAGGACGACGCCAAGTCCCACCATGCAGAGTGCCGCGATCACGAGCACACCGGCTCCCCAGATTCCCACACGTGCCGCCACGAGTCACCTCGCCCTTTCGGAATGCTTGACTCGGCACTTCCACGACGTGCCCCATTGCTGGCTGATATAGGGCGCACGCGATGAAATGACCGAGCAAATCGCTCGATGGGGCAACCCGTCCGATCAGCTCAATTCGAGTTCCCTCACCACCCGCTGGGCGGCGTCGCGGACGTCGGGGTGATCGCTTTCGCGTGCCAGTCGCAGCAGCACGTCTTTGGCGGCGATCTGGGCCACCTCCGTCCCCTCATCGAAGATGGTCGTCATTCGCTCGACCATCTTCGGGTCATCGGATTCGGCGAGGAGGTTCTTGGCTTCTCGCTGGGTCACGAGTTCGCCGTCGTTGAGCATCTCGAAGATGATGTCGTAGGTTTCGTCGTAGAGCCCCAGTTGGCCGACTACCTTCAGGGCTCGCTTGCGATGTTGGCCGTAGGGCGAGCGCAACTCGCCGCGCAAGCTCTCGAGGGCCTCTTGGTCCGACCCCAGCATCATCCGTCCCGCGGCGAGCCGTGTCTTGTCGTCGAGACGCTCAAAGGCGTTGAGGTAGTGCTCGATGCGAAAATCGGCGAGACAGTTCCGCGCGGCCTCTCGGATCCGCTCGTCGGCATGTTCGAGCCGCGCGAACAAGTATTCCAGCGCGTTGGGTGCGCCTCGGTCCCGAAGCTGCACCACCGCCGCGAGCTGGATGTCGATCGCATCATCCTCCAGGCAGCCGATGACGAGGCTATCGGCCTTGGGGCCGGCGAGTTGAGCCAACGATTCGATCGACGCGAGTCGTGCTTCCGACGTCCCTTCTTCGAGGAAGTGGGCACACAAGTCGAGCTTCTTCTCCTGGTCGATCCCCGTGGTCATCGCGAAGCGGACCAGCGGCGTTTGGTGCTCGTCCTCCACTTCCCCGATGATGGGATGGTTGACCGAGAGCCAGGGGATGTGCCCGAGTTCCCGCATCGAAGGCATCGCGGGGCTACCGCCGAGGTCGCGAAACTGCTTGAGAATCTCTCGAACGAACGGGAGATCGTCGCGCTTGCTGAAGACGGTCTTGAGGGCGGCGTGTGGGTTGGGGTATCGGAAGAGCATGATCCCGACCCAACGCATGATTCCCTGCACACTTGCGTGACAGAGCGTGTCGATCATGTCGCGATGAGCCGGGTGCGAGTGGTCGTCGATGATCGTGGGGACCTGCTCGTCATCGTCCTCCGCGAGCAGCAGGTAGGCCCTGAGAATCTCGGCCCGCGAGAAATTCGCGTAGCGGGGCAACCCTTGACGGAGGGCTTCGAGAAAGTGGAGCCTCACTCGCTCGATGTCCTGATGGGTTTGCTCGGCAGGTTCGAGGGACAGTTCCCTGGCGATCCGCTGGGCATGCTCGGAGAGAATCTCGACCGCGTCACTCTGACGTTTTGAGTGAGCCAGCAGCGAGCTGACCAGTAAGGGGGCTAGGTCGTACGCCGGAACCCGTCGGATCAAGTCGATCGCGATTGCGTACGTCTCGTCTTGGTTGCTGAGGAAGGCTTCGCGCAGCGCCCGGGAAAGGGCTTCCCCCTCGTTGAGCAGACGCTGTTGCTGCATCGGGGTCAGGTGGGGCCATCGCTTGACGAGCGGGAGATAGAGTTCGCGGCGCCGCTGGCGAAGCAGTCGGTCGAAGGCGGCTTCCCGGATCATGGGCGGTCCGGAAAGGGAGGCTTCGAGGAGGACTTCTCCCGCGGCGAGGTTTTCGCTCTTCGAGAGGATATCGAGTGTTTTTTCGATCCCGATCGTCACGGTGATTCCAGTATTCTTGACATGGACGGCCAGAGTGGCGGGGCGCGAAACCTTCACCGTCTCCACCGACCGGAACGCACCGACCGGGACGCGTTGATCGTCACTCATTATAAAGGGATCGAGAAGGAATTGAGAAGCCCCCGCTTGCTCATCCTTTCCTGCGCTCGCGGCGGCTGGCCAACGATGTTCCTGCCAATCGGTCGCCGCTCGTTGATTCCATCCTTTTAGTGGGAAATCCCACGAGTTCGAGGTTTCCGGCTCGACCTGGTCCCTTTGAGTGAACTACCGAGACGAGGGTCGCGATGAGAACAGTGCTCCACAGTCCGCGAACACACCGATGCTATGGGCTTTCAGGGATTCATCACTCCGATCGTTCCCCCTTGCCCAAGGGACTTTCCGATTGCTCCCCCTTGTCCAAGGGACTTTCTGATTGCTCCCCCTTGTCCAAGGGGGAGAAGGAGGGGGGCTCTTCCAAGCCACGAAAGTCCAACTCCTCCGCACCCTCACGGGGGGACGACGGTGACAAGTCGGCCCTCTTTCGGAGTCCGCGAACGACCCGCTACCTCCTTGCTGCCTTCCTCACGCTCTTGGTCTTCAGCTCGGCCGATCAACTGCGGGCCGACGACCCGCCCACGCGGACTAGTTTCCTGCTGATCACCGTCGATGACATGAATTGGGACTCGCTCGGGGTTCACGGTTGTGCCGTCCCCGACATCACGCCGAACATCGATCGGCTCGCACGGGAGGGGCTAAGGTTCGATCAGGGCTACGTCAACATCGCCGTTTGTCAGCCCTGTCGCGCCGTGTGGATGACCGGCCGCTATCCCCATCGCAACGGCGCCGAGGGATTCGAGCCGATCGACCGGGGCGTCCCGACCCTGCTCGAATCGCTCCACGACGCTGGTTACTTGACGGGGATCCTCGCAAAAGTTCCACACGTCTTGCCGAGCCGGTCGGAGGCATGGGATGTCGTCGTCGACGCGGGATCGCTCCGAGTCGGCCGGGATCCCAAGCTCTATCGAGAGGCTTCGGAGCGCTTCTTCGAGAAAGCCAAGCGAGAGGGCAAGCCGTTCTTCTTGATGGCGAACTCCCAGGATCCCCACCGTCCCTTCGCGGGCAGCGCCCAGGAGCGGGCCAAGGCTTCCGGCGGCAAGAAAAACAAGAATCGCAAGAACAAGAGGCCGCGCTCTCTCTTTCCCGAGGTCGCCGACGCGTACGAACCTGACGAGGTTACCGTGCCGGGGTTTCTCCCCGATCTCCCTGAGGTACGGCAGGAAATCGCCGAGTACTACACCTCCGTCCATCGCGCCGACCAGATCGTTGGCGCCGTCCTCGAGGCCCTCGACGACGCCGGCCTGCGGGAGCGGACGCTGGTGATGTTCCTCTCCGATCACGGGATGCCGCTCCCCTTCGCGAAGACGAACTGTTACCAGCATTCGCTGCGCACGCCGTGGATCGTTCGTTGGCCGGGGAAGACGAAGGCCGGCGCGGTCGATCGCGGTCATGTGATCAGCGGCATCGATTTGACACCAACCGTCTTGGACGCCCTCGGGATGCCTCCACTGGAGGGTGTCGATGGTCGATCCTTCGCGCCGCTCCTTGAGGGAACCGACGACGGCAAGTCCAGGAAGGACATGTTCGCCCAGTTCCACCGAACCGCCGGCAAGCGCGACTACCCCATGCGGGCGGTGCAGGGGGCTCGTTTCGGCTACATCTTCAACCCCTGGTCGGATGGGAAACTCGTCTTTAAGAACGAATCCCAAAGTGGACGGACCATGAAGGCGATGCATTCCGCCGCCAGCGATGATCCGAAGATCGCCGAGCGCGTCGACCTCTTTCTGCACCGCGTACCCGAGGAGTTCTACGACTACCAAAACGATCCCGATGCGCGGAAGAATTTGATCGAGGATCCCGCGTACGCGAAGCAACTCGCCGCCTATCGGGAGCGGATGCGCGAGTACCTCGCCGAGACCGACGACCCGGTGCTGGCGGACTTTCGTCAGTACCGATCCGCCGAGGAGAGCGGAAAAAAGAGTTCCCTGCCGTAGACTAACCCCTGTCGCGACCACGATCTCCTCTCCGCGAGGGGGGATTCGAGGGCGACTGGAGGTGGTGTCGCGACGAGCTCACCATCCGAAGTGACGACCATTCTTCCGCGCGGCGCTGAGGTCTTTCGCGGGAGCGACGCACGCCGAGGACGAATGCAAGACCCTACTTCTCCCCGCACTCTCGTTTCGATTCCCACGTACAACGAGAAGGACAACATCGAGAGCCTCATCGAGGCGATTCTGCGCACCGATGACGGGTTGGACGTCTTGGTGGTGGACGACAACTCGCCCGATGGCACGGGCCAGATCGCCGACGAGGTCGCACGCCGCGAGCCCCGCGTGCGCGTCCATCACCGGGCGGGCAAGCTCGGACTGGGAACGGCGATCATGGAGGCGTTTTCCATCGCCTTCGAAGGGAACTACGACTACCTGCTGAACATGGATGGCGACTTCAGTCATCATCCGCAGTACTTGCCGACGATCCTCGAGACGATGAACGAAGCCGACGTGGTGATCGGCAGTCGCTACGTCGAGGGAGGCGGATTCGTCGGTTGGGGGATGATGCGCTTGATGATGAGTCGGTGCATCAACCTCTACACACGCTGCCTCTTGCGGGTTCCGGCTCGCGATTGCAGTGGAGCGTACCGGTGCTACCGACTTTCGAAGATCAAGGAGATCGATTTCGGTCGGATTCGTTCGCGGGGCTACGCCTTTCAAGAGGAATTCCTTTATCATTGCCACCGCGTCGGCTGTCGGATTCGCGAGATCCCGATCATGTTCGTCAATCGAAAGCAGGGCAAATCGAAGATCAACCTGCGCGAGGCGATCGCGGCCGTATGGACGCTCTTTATCACGGCCATTTGGGGCTAAGTTTCTCGCCGTCGCCGATGCCACCCGACCAAGTGGATGGGCCAAAGCGCTAACGTACTGGTTCATGTGAATGCTCGAGTGCCACTGGCTGCTTGCCAGCCAGTGCCAAAGCGTTCGGGCGACGCCGACACAAACTTCAAGTTGGACCAAAGCACTAGCATGCTCCTTGCGTTATCCGCGGCGTTTCTGCTCTCCTTCGGCTGCTCGTGGGGCCTGAGCCGATGGTTGATCTCCGCGGCTCCTCGCTGGGGGCTCGTCGATCGGCCCGGCGGAACGCACAAGGGCCACGCCAAAGCGACCCCCCTCGGCGGCGGTGTGGCGATCTATCTCAGCGTCGTCCTCTGTTTCTTGGTCGTCGTCCTTGGTTGCGGGTTGGTCCATTTGGTGCCGTCCGTGGGCACGATTCTCCCCGAAGCGGTCAGCGTTCATGCCGCCGGGGTGTTGGCAAGGACGCCGATACTCCTTTTCCTGTTGACACTTGCGACGATTCAGATGGCGGCCGGGTTGACCGACGACTGGCGCCGCGACGGGCTCGGCTGGCGGGTTCGCCTGGGGCTGGAAGTCGTGCTGACGCTTGTTCTCATCTGGTTTGGCGTGCGGCTAACGATCCATGTCGACGCGTGGTGGCTGACCATCCCGCTGACGATTCTGTGGATTGTGGGACTGACCAACGCGTTCAACTTTCTCGACAACATGGACGGACTTTCGGGCGGCGTGGCGGCGTGCGCGTCGGGATTGCTCGCGGCGATCGCCTTTTTTGTTCAGTCTTGGTTCATTTTGGGTGGTTTTTTGATCCTTTTGGGGGCTCTTCTGGGCTTTCTTTGCTTTAATTGGACGCCGGCGCGCATTTTCATGGGTGATGCCGGCAGCAATTTCGTCGGCTTCTGGATCGCGACCCTCACCATCGTGGCGACCTACCACGTCGAAGGATTCAACCACGTCACGGTCCTCGCTCCCCTCTGCGTCCTCGCGGTTCCCATCTATGACGTGACGGTGGTGGTCTGTTTGCGGTTGCTTCAGGGAAAGAGCCCGTTTCAGCCCGATCGTCAGCACCTATCGCATCGGCTTGTCGCCCTTGGCTTCAAGCGGCCCGAGGCGGTCTTGCTCATCTATCTGGTGACGGTGACGACCGGACTTGGGGGCGTGTTGCTCTATTTCCTCCGGCCGGGGGCGGGGTGGTTGGTCGTGATGCAAGTCGTCGGCATCTTGGGAGTCCTGGCGATTCTCGAAGTCGTCTCCTACCACCGTCAGTTGGCCGAGATTCAGCGAAACGAGGCGCCGAAGGAGCAACTCGCGAAGGACATCCCGAGCGATGAGGTGACGCCGTGAAGCGGGGAGCGGAGCGGCCGGCTTCCCCCGATCCCATGGAGCGGATGGGCGGGCGGCTTGCGGCGATTGGCCTGGCGCTCGCAGTCGCCATCGTGGCTGGTCGGACTTTTTATCCCTCCGAGGATGCCGCCGACGGCAGCGGGGTGATCTTCATCCTGCTCGAGATGTCGCTCGGGCTGATCGCGCTCGCGTGTTGGATCGCCGGGGCGAAGGGCCCGAAACCGGGAGCCGTCACGTGGAGTTGGGGCGTCCTCCTGGGGGCGATCGCGGTCAGCACGCTCTCGGCGGCGTACCAGTTTCCCGCCAAAATCCTCCTGTGGGAATGGGTTGGCGCCGGGATGCTGCTGCTCTTTCTGCGGCAACAAACGGGGCGAACCTCACCCATGCCGATGGCGGGGCTGGTCGTCTCGCTCGCGTTGACGCAGTCGCTGATCGCCTGCTGGCAAGTCGGGGTCGAACACCCGCGCCTTCGCAAGATGTACGAAGAGCGCCACCCCGACGTCCTCGCCGAGATCGAGATGATGGGCATCGCCCCGGGCAGCGGCGAGGAACGACTCTTTCGCGACCGCCTCTACGCCCCCGAAGCCTACGGGACGTTCGGGCATCCGAATTCGTTGGCGGGGCTCCTGGTTCTTGGTCTCCCGCTACTCGTCGCGGCCGCGGAACTCGCATGGCGCTGGCCGACTCGACCCTGGCGTCTCGCCGGCGTCGGGATCGCTGTTGCCATCGTGCTGATGGGGCTATTACTGACCAGAAGTCGCTCAGCGTGGCTGGCGGCGCTCTGCGGGCTGGGGGTGATGGCGGTCTTTCATCCACGGGGCGTGCGCGTCCTGTGGCCTTGGCGTCGCTGGCTCCTGCTCGCGGGATTGGGACTCGGCCTCGCGGTCGCGATGCTCTCCCTTGTTGGGGTTTTCGATTGGCTGGTCATCGTCGAATCGTCAAAGTCGCTTCGCTACCGTGCCGAGTGGTGGTGGGGAACGCTCGGCGTCATCGAAGATCATCCTCTCTTTGGCACCGGATTCGGCAATTTCGGCAGTGCCTACTTGGAGCACAAGCTTCCCTTTTCCAGCGAGGAAATCCGCGATCCGCACAATTTCGTCCTGGAGTTGCTCGCAGGCGCGGGGCCGGTCGCCCTAGTCGCGTACCTGGCGGCGTTGGGCTTCGCGCTGCGAGAACTGTGGGAGCGAAACGACCAATCTCCGGACACGGACGCATCGACGTTGCCGGGAGGGACGCCCCTCTGGTGGTGGGCGGGCGTGGTGCTCGCCGCTGTCATGCTCATTTGGTTCGCGTTTCCCGGCTGGGCGGGGTGGCTCGGGATGGGCTTCTGGGCGTTCGCGCTCGTGGCCGTCTCCGGGTTCCGCGCTCGCGCCGCCGCGAAGACCGCTTCCCTCGAGCACGCAGGTGTGGAACCGATCGCTCGGGCCGTCTTCGCGGGAACGCTTGCTCTGCACGTGCACTGGTTGGCGGCGGGAGGGATCAACTATCCGGGGCTCTTGCTTCCCTGTTGGGCTCTTTTGGCAGCCAGTTCGGGCCGAATTTCGGACTGGTCACCGAACTTCTCGAACCAAGTGACGACGGCGGTCGGATTGCTCATCCTTGCGGGCATGTTTCTGCAAACGCTCTATTTTCCGCTCGTCGAGCGCGATCGAATTCTCGCGGAGGTCCGTAGCATCAGTATGGAGGGCGGTTCGCGAGCTCTCGAGCGGCGGACGTCCGCCCAGCGATACTTGGCGAAGTCGCAGCCGGGCGATGCCTCCCACTGGGCCCACTTGGGGCAACTCGAGACGGCCCGGATGGAGCGTTCGGCCCGGGATCGCGGCGTGGCCCAGGAAGCCTATCGGCAGGCCGAGCTAGCTTGGAAACGGGCGATCCAACTCGATCCGCGTCGCGCCGCCCACCACAGAGGGCTCGCGCAAACCTACCAGGCGGCGGGTAAAATGGGGTTGGATCGGCAGGGCTATGCGAAGTCGGTCGCGTCGTGGGACGAGGTCATCGCCCGCTACCCGAATCTCGCGGCCAATCGTTTCGGATACGCGGAAGCGCTGATGCTGTTGGGGAAGAAGAACAAGGCGAAGGACGAGTTCGAGCGGGCGCTGGAGTTGGACCGGACGCCCCACCCGGATAAAAAGCTCTCGGAGGCGCAGCGGCGAATGGCTGAACAATTCGTCGAACCATGAGAGTAGCTCTTCCAATTTCCAATTGACACATGAGACAATATCGCTGGCGCGTCGTTGTTCCTAGGCCCGCTTGGTCGGGCAAGTCGTTTCGATCGTGGACGCGTCGACCTGAGGAGTAGACCATGAAGTTTTGGGTCACGGTGATCAGTGCGACCGTGGTGCTCACTGGACTCGCGACGGCGCTTTCGGTTTGGAATCCCGACTTGAGAGAAGCACCGCAGACGACAGCGGCGACTCCCGGCGAGGCGACCGGGCCGCAGCCGCGACTGGTGCCGGAGACGACCTTCGAGAACCTGACCAACGTCCCGCAGATGAAAAAGGGCGAATCGGTCTTCAAGGTCACCAACGAAGGAGAGGCTACCCTGGAACTGACCAAGGGGCCGAAGAAGTGCACTTGCTCGGAGTCGTTTGTCGAAACCACGACGCTTCAACCGGGCGAGAGCACCAACTTCACCTTGAAATGGGATACCCAGGACCGCATCGGGAGCCACTCGCTCTGGGCCGACCTCATGAGCAACGATCCGGAGATGCCGAAGCTGCGGTTCTCCGTCAATCTCGACATCAGGCCGGAGGTTCTGGTCGAGCCCTCCTCGATCAACTTCGGGACCGTCACCGAGGGACGCAACGTCGAGCAAGCGGTCGACATCTACTCGACCCTCAAGGAGGACCTGGAAGTGACCAAGCCGGTCATTTCCTCGAAGGGGTTTGCCGTCAAACTCGTGCCGATTCCCAAGGAGAAAATGGAGTCGCTCGGCGCCAAGTCGGGCAAGCGGGCGATCGTCTCGGTCGCCGACAAGCTCCCCGTCGGCTTCTTCGAGGAGACCCTCGGCGTCGACACCAACGCCGAGGGCGAACCGCATCGGTCCGTCACCATCAACGGTCGTTGCGAGGGAGCGATCACGCTTCTGCCGACGCAGATCAACTTCAAGATGGTTCCCCAGGAGACGGGAACCGAGAAGCGGGTCGACATCTTCGCTCGCGACTTGGGCGACGACGGACCGCTGAAGGTCACCAATGTTGAGCCGAAGTTCCTCAAGTACAAGCTGGAGCAGGACGGCGACTTCAAGAGCCGCTGGAAACTGCTGGTGTCGGTTCCCACCGAGGCGCCGAGTGGACCTTTCACCGGCCGGGTCGTGATCTCCGACGACAAGGGAAAGGAACTGATCATCATTCGTGTCGCCGGCGCGGTGTCCGACGCGAAGGTTGCCGGCACGTAAGCCTTGGACCGCTGGCCGAAGGTGCTTCGCGTGGGGATGGAACCTTGTTCGCGGCAACCGAACTCCTCCGCTGCCCCGACATGGGGTGAATCGTGGGGGCACGTTGAGGTCGCCCGCTGCTTGTCCTTGCCAAGCAATAGGTTAGGGGGGCGGCCATCACGGCCCGGATCACCCCGGGATCGGCCAACGGCCTGCCTCCAACGTCCACTCTCGGGTGAAGCGACCGGAACCTCTCTTGCAGCGGAAGGGCGTTTGGACGACCCTATTTGCCTCTGATGGGAGAGAGTGACGGGCGAAACAGGACTGTCGCGGGGCTCCTCGCGACGCGATCCCCGTCAACTCCGACGCGGTCGAGCGTCTCTCTCCTCCCAACACGGATTTACTCGAGGCGCGAAATCGAAAGTCAGTTCCCTGGCACGCCCAAGCTATAGGAAGGCGATGGTCGATGGAGCGAGATACCGCTGTCAGTGATGATGAGAAAGTGGCCAAGTCGGCCAGCCCGTTCGTTTGCGGCTTGCTCTTGGGAGGCGCGGTTGGAGCGACGTTCGCCGGATTCGCCGCGGCGTTGGTCATCGCGGCCACGATTGAGTTTGCCCGCCGGCCCGCGGTCGTGGCGGACGTCGCCGAGCATGATGCCGAGAAGGAGGCCTTCGCGCCGGCACCCCTCTTTCTCGAATGGCCCGAGCAGAAACCCGACGCCGCCTTCCTGCTGACCGGCGAGCTTCATGGCTACCTGCGGCCTTGCGGATGCAGTCCCGGTCAGCAAGGGGGTTTGCCTCGGCTTGGCGGCGTGCTCGAATTCCTCGCCAACGAAAAGGGCTGGGATGTCCTTCCCGTCGATCTTGGCGATCTCATCGGCAAGTCCGGACGGCTCGAGCCGCTTCGCTACGTCTACGCCCTCGAGTCCCTTCAGCGGCTCGGCTACCCCGCGATCGGTGTCGGTACCAAGGACCTTGGTCAGTCGGTCGATGAAGTCCTCGGACAGGCGCTCAACCTCGATCAAACGAAGCTGCTCCAGGGGAACCTCGTCCATAAGGACGCCGACTTCAACATGATCCTGGAGGAGACGATCCCCTCGGTCAAAGTCGAACAAGTCGGCGAGACCAAGGTTGCGGTCGCCTCGCTCATGGGTGATTCCCAAGTCGGCAAACTGCCCGATCCGAGCGTCTCGGTCCGACCGACCAAGGAAGCGGTCAACAAGCTCGCCGAGTCGGTCAAGGCGGAGATGGCCGACGTCAACATTCTCCTCGGCTACATGACCGAGAAAGAGGCCGAAACGCTCGCCAAGGACCATCCCGGACTCTTCAGTCTCATTCTCTGTAAGAGCGAGAGCGAGGATTCCGCAACCCAGGAAGCGACGTGGGTCGGCGATACGCTGATCACGTGGGTTGGCCAGAAGGGTAAGAGTGTCGGCGTCGTCGGCTACTGGAAAGACCTCGATCCCAAACTTCACTTTGAGCTCGTCCCCCTCGACCAGCGGTTCGCCGAAATCGACTCGATGAACGAAATCTATGCTCGTTTCGTCGAAGCGATCAAGGACGGCGGCTACGTCGAGCAAGTCGCCCGCGTCCCGCTTCCCGACGGCAACGAGTTTGTCGGCGCCGAGCGCTGCGGCAAGTGTCACACCAAGGCGTACGATCACTGGAAGAAGATGGGCCATGCCCACGCCCTGGAGACATTGACCAAGGCGGTCCCCGCGGGGCAGGACTACAATCCCGAGTGCGTCTCGTGCCACACCACCGGCTACGGCTACGAGTCCGGTTTCGTCTCGATCGACATCACTCCCAAGCTCGGGGGCAACCAATGCGAGAACTGCCACGGCGCGGGGAAGTTGCACTCCGATCACCCGAAGGATCCGAAGTACCACGCCGACATGCGGCTCAGTCGCTTCACCGTCGAGGCCAAGTGCATCAAGTGCCACGACACGGAGAACAGTATTCACTTCAACTTCGAGAAATACTGGCCCAAAGTCGCCCATCCATGGCGCGACTAAGAGATGGTAGAGTTACGTTGAGAGTCAGCGGCAATCCCGCCGCGTAGGGTGCCATGGCCACACTTGCGTGGGCATGCGGGTAAGACGTTGTGCTCTGATCCAACTTGAAGTTAGAGTTGGTGTAGCCCCAACCGGTTGGCACTGGCTGACAAGCGGCCAGCGGCACCCAGCGTCTGAGAGCCGTAGTAGTTCCATCGACCAACACTGGCTCACCATCGACGTCGAGGTCGACACATCGCCAAGCGAGAGATTGTCATGGGAACTTCGGACCGGATCACGGCGGATCAAGTCATCGAGCGACTCGGCCTCTCCCCCTTGCCCGGGGAAGGGGGATATTATCGCGAGACGTACCGCTCAAAGGACAGCCTGTCGACCGAGCTCTTCGGGGGAGTCTACTCGGGACCCGCCGAGCGTTCGGCCGGGACGGCAATATTCTACATGCACACGCCCGAGACCTACTCGGCGCTGCACGTCCTGCCGACCGACGAGGTCTACCACTTCTACGCCGGCGATCCGGTCGAACTGACGTTGCTCGACGAGTCGGGGGTTTTCAAGGACGTTGTTCTCGGCACTGATTTTATCCATCACCAGGTGCCCCAGTTCGCCGTACCGGCCGCGACGTGGCAGGGAAGTCGGCTCATCGAGGGTGGTTCGTGGGCGCTGATGGGGACGACGATGGCTCCCGGCTTCGACTTCGCCGACTTGATTCTCGCCGAACCCAAGCTCCTCGCGCAGTTCCCCGATCACGCCGAACGGCTCAAGCCGCTGATGCCGGCGTAAGACGGCGCGTACCACCTTGGGGCGATGCCAGGAAATGACGCTAGGTCTTGATCCGCGGTTGTTATGGTGTGTGGATGAGGCTCCTTCTCGAGAGTCACCACTGGTCGCGATGACGAGAGGTTTTTCGGGGCTGCGACAACTTGCATCCCGTTGGGCTGGTGCTCGGGTCCAAGTGGAAGATTATGTTGGTATGGGGCAAATCTCTTCGCACCGGCTGACAAGCAGTCCGTGGCACCCGAGACTCTAAGTAGTGGCGCCCAAGACTCTAAACGGAGTAGCGCATGAGCGATCAATATTGAAGACGGCGCCTATTCGATGAAGGGGGGCTGATCATGACCAACGCGGGGGACCAACCTGAAGTCGACAAGTATCACCGCACCTTTGCCGCCACGTGCAACAACCTCGCGTGGACGCTCTCGAGCAAGAAGCGTACCCGGGCCGAGGATGCGGAGATGCTCAACGCCGCCCATGCCTCGGCGTATCACTGGCATCTGATCGGTGACGACATCAACCGGATGCGGGCGACGATGTTGCTGGCCGAGGTCCACGCGGCGCTTGGCATGGGACCGACCGCGCTCGCGTACGCCAACGAGATGCGCGACTACTTCCTCGGGCACGAGACGCCCGATTGGGAACTCGCGTTCACGCACGCGGTCCACGCTCACGCCGCCCACGCGGCGGGAGAGAAGCAGGCGTATGCCGAATCTTACCAGAAGGCCAAAAAGGCGATCGACGCGATCAGCGATCCCAACGATCGGGAGATCGTCGAGGAGACGTTCCGGCAGATCCCCTCTTCCTAGCAGCCCGTTGGTCGATTCGCTGCGGCCACGAACGGCCCTTTTGACCAATGTCCGCGTCAAGGAAACTCGACGAATCGACGGATTCACCCGCGCTTTTCCTCTTTGATCTTTGCCAACATGGCTCGTTCTCGACTTGGCCCGCTTAAATCAACGGACTGCTAGGGAGCGACAGGAACAACCAACCAACGCCCCGGTCAATCGGGAAAGGGGACACCGATGCAGCCGAAGGAGACCGGAGCCGCTTACGACAAGATCGCCTCTCACTGGGTGGGGGATGACTTCAACCAGCAGAACGGCCTACCGCAGCACCATCGGGCGCTGCAGTTCGCCGTCGCCGCCGGCCGTGCCCTCGACATCGGGTGTGGAAGCAGCGGACGAATCATCGAACTCTTGGTCGAGGTCGGTTTTGAGGTCGAAGGAATCGACGTCTCGGCGGAGATGATCCGACTGGCCAAGGAGCGGCATCCCGACGTGACGTTCCATCATGTCGACATCTGTCAGTGGCCGTTGACCGAGAGCTACGACTTCATCACCGCTTGGGATAGCCTGTGGCACGTGCCGGTCGCCGACCAGCCGGCGGTCATCGAGAAGGTGTGCGGCGCCCTGGCGCCGAGCGGGGTCTTCATCATGACCGCGGGGGGACTCGACGGCCCCGGCGAAGTGACGAACCCCTGTCATGGCGAGCCCCTCTATCACGCGACGCTGGGCTTGCCGAAACTCCTTCGACTCCTCGACGCGAACGGCTGTGTCTGCCGTCACCTCGAATATGACCAGTTTCCCGAACCTCACGTCTACGCGATCGCTCAGAAGTTGTAGGCTGAACCTCGACCCGTCCAAGCAACCGATGGGACGACGTCGTCACCAAGGGATCGGAGGGGAGTTGGGCCATGTACCACCTTGTCTTGTTAGGCGACTCGATTTTCGACAACGCCGCGTACGTCGAAGGGGCTCCCGCGGTCGAGGAACAGTTGCGCGAAGTCCTTCCCGACGAATGGGAGGTGACGCTTCTGGCGCGCGACGGCGACGTGATCCTCGGCGTCGTCGACCAACTCGAGGATCTACCCGAGACGGCGACCCATCTGGTGATCAGCGCCGGCGGCAACAACGCCCTCGGGTACGCGCCGATCGTGAGCCGACCGGTCGGCGATTCGCGCCGAACCCTCTCGGAACTGGTCGCGGCGCAGCGCGAGTTTCGCGACCACTACCGCTCGATGCTCGACGCCGTCCACGGTCGACGGCTCCCGACGATCGGCTGCACGATCTACGACGCGGTGCCGGGGCTCTCGGCGGTCGAGTCGATGGCCCTTTCGCTCTTCAACGACGTGATCACCAAGGAACTTGGCGCCGCGGGCATCCCGCTGCTCGACCTTCGCCTGGTATGCGCCGAGCCGAGCGACTACGCCGCCATTTCTCCCATCGAGCCCTCCGAACAAGGCGGCATGAAGATCGCGCGGGCGATTGGGGCGATGGTGGTGAGGTAGTTGGCGGCGGCGCCGGACAAACCTCTTTCCTCGATTTATCGCTTCGGCGATGTTGCCGTCGGGACGTTTCTCTCAATATTTTCTGTCCATGATTTGTTGTGTTCCAAATCGTGTAGTATGGTTGGTTCGTTGTGGGAACAAACGTGCATCGTGCGAGGCGTGCCAGGGTGACGGCTATCGTCGTTGACCCGAGAAGCGTTGCTGGACCGCTCTGGAGCCGGCCGCGTTGATGCGGTGTCCGCATGAGCGACATCGACCCAGTCGTAGCGATGGGATCGAACCGATGAGCCAATAACTATCGTCAAGACGCCTGTGTCATGCGCGTGAAGTTGCGCCGCGGAGTCCGCTCCGTCGGCGACTTGCTTCCCGCGAGGGCGTGGGGCTTTTCTCGTCTCCTGAGAACTCCCTCTTCGTGTGATCGTTCGCGAGGAATTCGCCAACGCGGTCGGCTGTCATCAGCCGCCGGCGATGGCGTCGCGTGGTGCGACCGCGCTACCGGTATGCGCGGGCGGCTTCCTCGTGAGGGGAAGTGATCGTTGCCGGAGACATTCCGAGGTAAATCGCCCCGATGAACGAGCGATCTTCGCAGCGACGAATCTTGGAACTCGACGTGCTTCGCTGCCTGGCCATCCTCTTGGTACTGGGCAGTCACCGAGCGATTCAGTTCGAATCGAAGGAGTCCGAACCGTTCGTCTCCCATGCGTGGATGATGGTCGGATGGACGGGCGTCGATCTCTTCTTCGTACTTAGCGGCTTCCTGGTCGGCGGGCTCATCTTCGTCGAGATCAACCAGACCGGTCGGCTCGACATCCCCCGGTTCCTCTTGAGACGCGGGCTACGGATCTGGCCGGCGTATTACTTCTTCCTCCTCGTTGTCTCGCTCATGTTCGTCGTCGGTGGAACATCGCTCGCCGGGCTGGTTCCCAGCTATTTCCAGGTGCAGAACTACTTCGAACAGCAGCGGTACGCGGCGCACACTTGGTCGTTGGCCGTGGAAGAACACTTCTACCTCCTCTTGCCGATCGTCCTCTCGGCGGGGTTGGCGAAGGCGACTCCTCGGACCTTCGCGGTGGTGAGCTTGGCGATCTTCGGCGCCGCCGCGATGGGACGTTGGTTCTCGACGCCGGGGATCCCGGAGATTCGAACTCATCTCCGCGTTGACTCGTTGTGGGCCGGCGTCTGGTGCGCGTACCTCTACTATCGGCAAAGCCCGTTCTTCGATCGGATAATGGGGGCGTGGCGATGGCTGCTCATCCTGTCGGCGTCGATGGTTTGTCTGGCGATGCTGCTCCCTTGGCGAACGATGGGAGCGAGTTTGAATCTGCTTGGGACCCTCTTTCCTCTCGTCTTGTCGATCGCCTATGCGTGTATGCTGACGGGGGCCCTGGGACTGGCGAAGGATGGAGGCGTACGGTTCGCGCCCCTTGCGAGGCTCACGAAGCTTGCCGCTCGGATGGGCGTGTACAGCTACAGTATCTACCTCTGGCACATCATCGGTGCTCGCGACACCGTGAAGGTCCTGCTGGATGAGACGATCCTCTACGCGTTGCCTCCGCTGGTTCGGTGGGGAATAGGAATGGCCGCGTACATCGCGCTGGCCTACTTGGTTGGGGAAGTGACCTACCGCTGTATCGAGCGGCCCATGCTTCGCGTCCGGGACAAGTTTGTGCCTCGGGTGCCGTCGTCGCCCACCGAAGTGACACTCCCTCCGGTCGAGATTCAGGTCGCCAGCCCACGACGATCGCGGGCGTTGCCGGTCCTGGTCGAGTTGGGCCGCGAGTGAACTTGGGGAATGTCGCGAGCCGAAACGCTTCGAGTTATCCCGTCCCGTTCTCCCCCACCTTGCCGGTGAGCAGATCGCGGAATTTGTGGGCGGCGAGCGTGAGCGGCTTGCCTTTGCGGTGAATGATGCCGAGGGGACGGACCATGTCCCTGCTGTCGAGGGCGACGGCGACGAGGCCTCCCTTGCCGAGCGAGTCGCGAACCGTTTGCTCGGGGAGGATCGCGATGCCCGCTCCGACCTCGACCGCCTGCTTGATCGTCTCGATGTTGTCGAACTCCATCGCGATCCGCAAATCGACCTTCTCGCGATCGAGGATCGTGTCGAGGTGCTTGCGGATCGTCAAGTCCCGGTCGAAGGCGATCATCGGCTCGGCGTCGAGTTCCTTGAGCTTCACCTTCTTCTTCTTGGCGAGCCGGTGCGATGCGGGGCAGAGGAGGACCATCCGCTCCTCTTTCCAGGGAATCACCGCCAGCTCGCGCGTCTCCTTCGGGTAGGAAACAAGGCCGAAGGTCGCGTCATCCTGGGCGACCGCGGAGACGACCAAATTGGGCCGTAGGTACTGTAAGCGGATCGTCGCCTTGGGATAGGTCTCCATGAAGCGGCGGATCACGTCGGTGTGGTAGAGCCCGACCGAATAGATCGATGCGACGCTCACCGCGCCGGCGACCTCGTGATCGAGTTCCTTCAGGCCGTTGACGGCCCGGTCGAGTGAATCGAGCACCTCGCGACAGCCGTCGTAGAAGCGTTCCCCGGCGGGGGTGAGATGGGGCGGACGGCGGCTGCGGTCGATCAGTTGCCTGCCGAGGTCTCGCTCGAGGTTTTGGACGGCTTGACTGGCGGCGGACTGGGTGATGTGCAGTTTCTTGCCCGCGCCGCTGAAGCTCTGCTGCCGGGCGACTTCACAGAAGATCCGCAGGGCCTCGGTGTTCATGGAGCTGGATCGGACCTCGACTGACTGCCTTGAGCCACCTTCGTCGGGAGGGGCATCGCCCACGCCGAATCGTGCGAACCGTCGAGCGGGGTGATTCCTTCGACCCCCTCTTTCTCCCCCTTGGACAAGGGGGAGCAATCTGTTCTGACCCCTTGGATAAGGGGGAGCGTTTCCCAATGTCCCCCCTTGGACAAGGGGGGATTAAGGGGGGGCTCTTCTCGCCCCTCACTCCCTCCAACAGAGGGGATGCCCCTCAGCGATGGTGGGTCAAGACCCACCCTACAAACACCTGATGGACCGAGACCCACCGGACAACCCTACGAGGAACTGTTCCGGTCGCGATCGCGGAGCCGTTGCTCGGTGATCTCGATCGCGGTGAAAAGTCCCTTCGCCTTGTTCAGTGTTTCGTTATATTCACTAGCCGGATCGCTGTCGTAGACCAGCCCGGCTCCCGCTTGAACGTAGGCGGTCTTGCCGGTCATGACCAGGGTTCGCAGCGCGATGCACGTGTCCATGTTGCCCGTGAAGTCGACGTAGCCGATCGCCCCGGCGTAGGGGCCACGACGATGCGGTTCCATCTCGTCGATCACCTCCATCGCCCGGACTTTCGGGGCGCCGCTGACCGTGCCCGCGGGCAAACAGGCCCACAGTGCATCGAGCGGCGAGAGATCCTTCCGCAGTTTCCCGGTCACGTTGCTGGTGATGTGCATGACGTGACTGTAGCGTTCGACGGTCATCACGTCGGCGAGCTTGACGGTGTCGAACTCCGAGACCCGGCCGACGTCATTGCGTCCCAAGTCGACCAGCATGATGTGCTCGGCACGCTCCTTGGGATCGGCGAGCAATTCCTCGGCCAGCGCCCGGTCCTCCTCGTCGCTGGCTCCGCGCTGACGCGTCCCGGCGAGGGGGCGGGTGGTGATCCAGCCGTTCTCGACGCGGACCATGATTTCGGGGGAACTGGCGACGAGCGTCACTTGTGGCGTCGTCAGGTAGACCATGAAGGGGCTCGGGTTGACGACCCGAAGCGTGCGGTAGATCTCGAAGGCGTCCGCCTCGGTCTCGGACTGAAACCGCTGGCTGAGGACGATCTGAAAAAAGTCCCCGGCGCGGATGTATTCCTTGCACTTTTCCACCGCCGCCATGAAGCCTTCACGCGTGAAATTCGAAGCGAACTCCCTGGTCGGTTCGATCTTCTTGGGCACATCGACCAAGTCGAGCGCGTGATCGCCGCGGTTGTCCAGCGTCGCGACAAGCTCGTCGACGCGGACGCCGGCCTTGCGGTAGCTACCCTCGACGTCATCGGGGTCGATGTGGGCAAGGACGATGACCAGGACCACCTTGGTGATGTGGTCGAAGACGATCATCTGGTCGTAGAAGCCGAACGAGAGATCGGCTAGGTCGCGATCGTCCGTGGGGGCGTTGGGGAGCGACTCGATGTAGCGGATCGCGTCGTAGCCGGCATAGCCGACGGCGCCGCCGGTGAAGCGGGGAAGTCCCGGCAAGTGCGGGGCACGATACTTCGCGATTAACGCGTTGAGTTCTTCGAGCGGAGCCTCGCTGGTGTGGGTTCGGGGGCCGTCGGCGTCCTCGAGCGTCACCTCGTTGCCCTTGGCTTCGAACCGCAAGAAAGGCCAACCGCCGATGAAGCTGTAGCGTCCGACTTTCTCGCCGCCGACGACGCTTTCGAAGAGGAAGGACCAATCCCCGGCGTCGAGCCGCGCGAAGGCGGAGACGGGAGTGAGGGTATCGCTAAAGAGTTGACGATAGACCGGCACCACGCTGTGGTCCGCGGCCAGTTCGCCAAAGGTCGTCAAATCAGGGTAATGCGCCATCGTTCTCGTCAAGACTTTGTGCCAATCGGACCGTTATATGCGATTTTTCGATCTTTCTCCGCGCCACTTCGTCGAAATGTTCCCCTCTCCGCGGGTCAGTTTCCGAACGCCACGTTGCAAGATTCCCCTCTCCCCGTGGGAGAGGGGCTAGGGGTGAGGGGGCTCTTCTTCGGCGAACCGCCATCTGTTTCAGAGCGTTTCATCCCCTCACCCGTCTCGCTTCGCTCACCGACCTCTCCCCGTGGGAGAGGTGAGGAATGCCCCTGTAGGTCAAGCCATTACCGGACGCGAGTTGCAAGGAGCACTGAAGTCACCAGTCCCAGTAGGCTCTGGTCGCGGTTCACGCATCGCTCTCTGGTAACTCGTTGTCAGGCAATGGCTTGACCTACGGAAAGTGGTGTCCCTCGATCATCACCTGGGAGGAGGTGGCCGGATTGACGGATTCCCTCCGCTTGGTCGCCAGGGCCTACTCGTGGGCTGTCTCCTGACCACAATACTCGGGACACGCACGATCACTTCGACCACCGACGAGGAGCCACCCTTGGCACGAGGAGAATGGGATTTCATCGCCTGGCTGCGGGAAAAGGTCGCTTCCGATCCGCGCCTGCGGGTCGGCATCGGTGATGACACCGCCGTCGTCACGAAAGGTTCGTCCGATCTGGTCGTGACCTGCGACATGTTGGTCGAGGGCGTTCACTTCGACCTGTCCCAGTGCACGCCCGCCGATGTCGGGCGCAAGGCGATGAACGTCAACCTGAGCGACATCGCGGCGATGGCGGCTCATCCTCGTTGGGCGGTCGTCGCGGTGGCGTTGCCTCGGGACCGGGGGCGAGGGCTCGCCGAAGGGGTGTACGAGGGGCTCTCCGCCGCGGCCGAACGATTCGGCGTGACGCTGATCGGCGGAGACACCAACTCCACGCCAAACGGTCTCGTCGTCAGCGTGACCTTGATCGGCGAGGTGACGGAGAAGGGGGCGGTGCTTCGCTCGGGGGCCAAGCCGGGTGACGTCCTCTGCGTGACGGGGCCATTGGGGTACAGCCTCGACGGCAAGCATCTCGCATTCACGCCGCGAGTGAGGGAGGCGCTCCTGTTGCACGAGCGGTACGAGCTTCACGCGATGATCGACTTGAGCGACGGCCTCGCCAGCGACCTCTTTCACCTCACCGACGAGAGCGGCTGCGGCGCGATCCTTGAGGCCGACGCGATTCCGATCAGGTCCGGTCCGGCCGACGATCGCTCGCCGCTAGAGCATGCCCTCGGGGACGGCGAGGATTTCGAGCTCCTTTTCGCGCTTGCGGAGGAGGAGGCGAAGAAGTTGCTGGAGGAGCAGCCGCTTGATTCCAGTGGGACACATATCTCAGAAGTTGGCAAGGCAACGCGAACTTCAGAGGTACTTCTCAGGTCAGGTCTAAGAGTGGAGCCGCTGAGGCGTGAGGGGTTTGTTCATAGGTGGTAGTGCGCTATGTTGGTAGACCGCATGGTGGTGGGTCAAATATTGTGATTGGTGATTATTTGGGATCGATGAACAAGTTTTCAGGTATAAAGTCCTTGGCGCCACAAGATGATGTCGTTAGTTTTGTCTTTAGCACAAGATGTGGTGCTCCTGGAGTCGAAGGATGTGCTCCAAGCTGGCGTCCCATGAGTTTCATGGTGCAGGAGTAATTGGTCAGTGCCGCAGGAAGAGAGCGGGGCTTGTGCTGAGAGATCCCCTCGCTTAGCGCTGGGAACAAGGAGGAGAATTAATGCGTCGCGTTTCATCGACTTTCTTGGTCGTAGGGGCTCTCATCTGCCTAACAACGGCACTCGCTGCAATTGCAGCGGAAGATGTTACCCCAAGTAAGGTTGAGCTCTCGGTTAAAGCTGCACGGCGGGTGACCGCGCTGCCTGGCCAAAAGACAGCGGGCACCACGTTCGCAGAGATCCCAATCGAGATCGTTGTCGAGAACGGCGATGAGATGAATGGGTTCTCTCAATCGGCCTTCAATCTCATCGTGCTTGGTCCCGATGGAAAACAAGTGGCGAAACAGTTCGTTCGCTGGGATGGGCCGCCGAAAAACATCAGAGACTTGCGACCTCTTAATCCAGGGGAACTCGTCAAGACTGACAGGACGATCCAATTTCACACCAAACCGGTTGAGATCGGAAAAGATTACGTGATTCTCGTCTCGGCATTTGGGCGCCTTGCGGGACAGGTTGTTACTTTCGAGTCGCCTGACGTTCAACTCCAGGCGAACTGACAATCCTTAACTCTTGGTGGCCGACATTGACGCCATGTCGGCCACCATTCTTCTGCATATTCCTCACATCATGCTGATCGGGTCGACGTCGGCGGTGAATTCCGTGTCGCCGGGGAGCTGAAGGTCTTTGATCGCCATTTCGAGAAGCTTCTGCCGTAGTGCTGGCTGGCGACTGTGGACCTGAAAGTGCATCCGGTAGTGATCCCGAAGCTTCGCCACGGGTGCGGGAGCCGGACCGAGCACGCGCACCGCGCCGGGTGGGAACTCCGAAAGACACGCCCGAAACCGTGCCGCGAGGATCTTGCTCGCGTGGCGGGCCACCTCTTCGTCCTTCGCCCGCACGATGACCCTCATCAGCGAATCGAAAGGCGGATAGCCGAACTCCTTGCGCGTCGGCATCTCCTCGTTCACGAAGCGATGATAGTCGTGCTTGGTCGCCGCGAGGATGGCCGGGTCGTCGGGGTTGAAGGTTTGCACCAGAACTCGTCCCGGCGTCTGCCCGCGCCCGGTACGACCGGCGACCTGGGCGATGAGTTGGAACGTCCGCTCCGAAGCCCGGAAGTCGGGAATGTTGCGTCCCGTGTCGGCGGTGACGACTCCGACGAGATGGACGTTGGGGAAGTCGAGACCCTTCGCGATCATCTGCGTTCCGAGCAGGATGTCGATCTCTCCCCGGCGGAAGGCGGTCAGCACTTTGTCATAGTGCGGCGCCGAACGCATCGTGTCGCTGTCCATGCGGGCGCAGCGGTAGTTTGGGAAGAGCGCCGTCACTTCCTCCTCGAGCCGTTCGGTGCCGATACCCGCATAGCGGATCGACGGCAAGCCGCAGCTCGAGCAGCGCGACGGGACGGGGAACTCGGCGTCGCAGAAATGGCACAGCAGCCGATCGAGCTTCTTGTGAAAGGTCAGCGAAATCTCGCAGTGCTCGCAGCTCTCGACGTGCCCGCATGAAGGGCACAGGATCGTCGTGGAGAAACCGCGGCGATTGAGAAAGAGGATCACTTGCCCCTTGGCGTCGACGGTTTCGATGACCGCTCGGCGGAGCACCCCGCTGAGAGCCCTGGCACCCGAACGGTACTCGTGCCTCATGTCGACGGTCGTGACGCGCGGCATCGGCAGGTTTTCGACCCGTTCGGGAAGTGAGAGAAGCTCGATCCGCCTCTGTCGCGCGGCGAGCCAACTTTCCAACGAAGGCGTCGCCGAGCCGAGAATGAGCGGGACGTTTTCGAGGCGACTGCGCTGGGCGGCGACGTCGCGGGCTTGATAGCGAGGCGTCGTCTCCTGCTTGAAGGTCGTCTCGTGCTCCTCGTCGATGACGATCAAGCCAAGATTGGGACAGGGGGCGAACAGGGCGCTGCGGGCGCCGATGACGACTTGGACCTCGCCGCGCGCGATTCGCTGCCAGTGCCAATGACGGTCGACGTCCGAAAGATGGCTGTGTAGGACGGCCACTTCGTCGAAACGCTGCCGGAAACGTTCGATCGTTTGCGGCGTGAGGCTGATCTCCGGGACGAGGACGATCGTCTCGCGCCCGAGCTTGACGACCTCGGCAATCGATTGAAGGTAGACCTCGGTCTTGCCGCTACCGGTAACGCCGTGCAGGAGGAAGGTTTTGGCGATCCCGTCACGAATGGCTCCGCCGATCGCGTCGACGGCGGCCTTTTGATGCGGATTGAGTGCTCGGGGGCGATCCCAGACGATCGGCGCCAGGACCGGCGGCCGCGAGTGGACGCGACGGCGCTCGCTGGTGGCCCATCCCTTGGTGACCAGGGCCTTGATGCAGTCGGCGCCGCAGCGGGCCGATTGAGCGAGTTCCTTGATGGTCGCCGGCCGCTTGAGGTCGATCAGGGATTCGAAGGCACGCTGCTGCTTGGCGGTAAGCTTGGCCTCGGGTCGTTTTTCTTCGGGAACTGGTTGAAGGAAGACCGTCCAGCGGGTGCCGCTTCGCTGCTTGACCGCGTGGGGCAGGACGGCGTCGAGGACCTGGCCCCAGCCGCAAGCGTAATAGTCCGCGATCCACTTGGTGAGCCGAAGCATCGAGGGGGTGAGCAAGGGGGCTTCGTCGAGGACCGCGGCGATCGACTTGAGCTTCTGGGTCGTGGGAGGCTCCTCGCTGACGCCGACACAGAACCCGGTGGTGCGGTTGTTTCCCCGGCCAAAGGGAGCGAGGACCCGTTTGCCGGCGAGGATCTTGCCGACCATGTCGACCGGAATGGCGTAGGTGAAGCTCTCGCGCAGCGGACGATTGAAGACGACCTGGGCGTAGAGCCCCGCGTCCTCGTCTTCGGGAGGCAGCTTGGCCTCGTCAAAGAGCTTGCGTTGCTGAGAGCGGGCCACGTCTTGTCGCCTCAGTCGATGGGAGGTTTCTTGATGGCCGGATGGTTGTTGAACAGATCGATGATGCGCTGGGTCTGTCGCCATGCCCGATAAGTGTCATTCCACGGCATGTACGTCGAGGCCCCGACCATGGCGGCAACAACGAGCACAAGACCCGCGATCGGGATCCAGGCCTTCCTCAACTGCGTCGCCCGGCCAAGGAGCCAGCCGAGCCCGAAGCCACCAAAATGCGCCGCATTGGCCACGCCGGGCATCAGCAGGCATAGCCCCAACCAAATGAACATGATCCAAACGACATTGGGGGCCAGCAGGGCAATCGCGAAGTCCTTGCGCCGCTTCAGTGCGAAGAGCAGTCCGAATAGGGCGTAGACGACTCCCGAGAGTCCGACGGCAGGGCCGACCGAGAGGAGGAACTCGGCCGCCATCGAGCCAACTCCCGTCAGCAGGACGAAGCCGAGAAAGAAAAAGTGTCCCATCCAGCTCTCGACATCGCGTCCGAAGTACCAGAACGCGAGAAGGTTGAACACGAGATGCATCGGGCTGGCGTGGAGAAAGACCGTCGTCGCGAACCGCCAGATCTCGCCCTTCCAGATGTCGATCGGCTGGTCGACGAGCCAATCGTGAAGCTGGGGGATCAGATAGAGTGCGATAGAGACGACGCAGATGCCGACGACGACCGCGGGAGGGAGGGTTCGCGAATGCTGTCGCAAAGGCCGATAGACATCGCGGTGGCGCTGGACACATTTCTGGCAGCGCAGCTCTTCCTTGAGCCCAAACATCTCCTCGCGAGGAGCTTCAACACCACATTCGACGCAGACCGGCATACCTTTCACGTTACACAAGGGGCCGTCGGATGTCTCCGTTGCTCAAAGGTCAGTTTCATGAACATTTTGTCCACTTTGGCGTTGATCGTGAACAGCCGTCCAATATACTGACGTACAGCAGGGAGGCCCGGGCTCGCATCGATTGTCGAGCCGATCCATGAAGGGAAGTGGAGGCCGTTCCTGCGCGGTTCAGGGAGGATACGGGCATGGCAGCGCGACCGAAACTCACCCAGCGTCAGCAAGAGGTCTACGACTTGATCGCGGAGAAGATCAGGTCACGCGGCTATGGTCCGACGGTGCGAGAGATCGCGACCGTCTTTTCGATCAAGTCTCCCAACGGCGTGATGTGCCATCTTCAGGCGCTCGAGAAGAAGGGGCTCATCAAGCGAGAGCCAAACATGTCGCGGGCGATCTCGTTGGTCGAGGACGAGGCGATGGCTCCCGGCATCCCCTTGGCGGGGGTGATCGCCGCCGGCTCGCCGATCGAGACCTACGAGCAGACCGAGCGGATCGACTTCGGCGACCTTTTTTCCTCGGAATCGCACTACGCCCTCCAGGTCCGGGGGCAGTCGATGATCGAGGATCACATCGACGAAGGCGACTACGTGATCGTTCACAAGCAGGAGACGGCACGCAACGGTCAGATCGTCGTCGCCCTGGTCGACGGAGAGGAAACGACGCTCAAACGCTTCTACAAGGAGCAGGGGCGTTTCCGTCTCGAGCCCGCCAACAGCGAGATGGAGTCGATTTACGCCGACCAAGTCGACATCCTGGGCATTGTCGTCGGGGTCATTCGGACGTTTGACCACGTCCGCTGAACTGCGTGGCGACGTCTCCGTCCTCTCGAGCATTTCTCCTGTCCGAACATCGGTGCGGGTTAGCTCTCTTTTGCCTTCCTTGGGAACCTCTTCAAGCTTCCACGTGTCCGCATTCCTAGAACGTTGACCAGAGGGAGCGATTCGACGTCCCTCCTTCGAGAATGAGATCAAGGAGCGTTTCCCTTGTCCAAGGGGAGCAGCTTGACGTCCCCCCTTGGCCAAGGGGGAGCAACTAGAGTGTTCCCTTTGAAGTTCGGGGAGCCAAGAGACGGTCTTCGGTCATTCGGGAGTGGTGTGAAGCATGGACCTCATGGAGAAGCTTGTCTCACTGTGCAAGCGACGGGGCTTTATTTTCCCTTCGAGCGAGATCTACGGCGGTCTCAACGGCTGTTGGGACTACGGTCCTCTCGGCGTGGAGCTCAAACGGAACATCAAGAATGTCTGGTGGCACGACATGGTCGTCGGCCATGACGATCTCGCGGTCCTTCCCGGCGCTCCGTCTCCCTACTCGATGGTCGGACTCGACTGTTCGATCCTGATGAATCCCCGCGTTTGGGAAGCTAGCGGCCACGTGGGTGGCTTCTCCGATCCGATGATCGACTGCACCGAGAGCAAGAAACGCTACCGGGCCGATCAACTCGTCGTTCTCGCGCTCGACGTGAAGGAGGGTCCGATGGTCGCCTTCGCCGAAGGTGACGACGAGGCCCAGAAGGGCGCCGAGAAGCGACTCGCGAAACTCCTCAAGACCAAGGCCCCGCTCGAAGGCTTGCAAATCGTTCCCTTGCTCGATGTCGGCAAGGAGAATTTCGAGAAGGTCGTCGGTCCCGACGTCGCGAAGCCCGGCACGCTCACCGAGCCGCGCGCCTTCAACCTCATGTTTAAGACGCACGTCGGCGCCCTCGAGGACAGTTCGAGCGTCGCGTACCTGCGTCCGGAGACCGCCCAGGGCATCTTCGTCAACTTCAAGAACGTCTGCGACACCGCGCGGGTCCGGATTCCCTTCGGCATCGCCCAGATCGGCAAGTCGTTTCGCAACGAGATCAACCCGAGAAACTTCACCTTCCGCAGCCGTGAATTCGAGCAGATGGAGATCGAGTTCTTCTGCACCGCCGAGAATGCCGACCAGTGGTACGAGCACTGGCGCGAGCGGCGCTACAAGTGGTATGTGGATCTCGGACTGAAGAGCGAACGGCTGATCCTCCGAGAGCACTGCGCCGACGAACTGGCTCACTACGCCAGTGGTTGTGCCGACGTCGAGTACGAGTTCCCCTTCGGTGTGAGCGAGCTCGAGGGCATCGCCAACCGAACCGACTTCGACCTCAAGCAGCACATGGAGTACAGCGGCCGAGACCTGCAGTTCTTCGACGACCAAATCGCCGACAAGGAGAAGCGGCGCTTCGTGCCGTACGTGATCGAGCCCTCCGCCGGCGCCGATCGGGCGACGCTCGCCTTTTTGTGCGAGGCCTACACCGAAGACGAGATTGGTGGCGAGAAGCGGACGGTGATGAAGTTTCATCCGAAGCTGGCACCGATCAAGGTGGCCGTTCTTCCCTTGGTCAAGAAGGACGGCATGCCGGAGAAAGCGGCCGAGATCTATCGTCGGCTCCGCAAGCGTTGGAGCGTCTTCTTCGACGACAAGGGAGCGATCGGTCGACGCTATCGCCGACAGGACGAAGCGGGCACGCCGTTTTGCGTGACGATCGACGGCCAAACGCTCGACGATGGGACCGTGACGCTTCGCGATCGGGACTCCACCGAGCAGACCCGCGTCGCGGTCGACGAACTCGAAGCCCAAGTCGCCGAACGGATCAACGCGTAGGCGATGCGTTGTTGTTCATAGGGTGGGTCTCGACCCACCATTTGGCCTTGGGCTCCGTCTCAAAAGTCGGCTCTGGCTTCGACTGGTTGCATTGGCACGGGGTTTAGTCAGGCTGCATCGACGAATCCAGTGGATTCGCCTGCTTCGCCGTCCTCGCCCCGCGCCGATTCGCCCAGTCTCGGGCCGACGACCGACTATTGAGACGAAGCCTGGTGCTCTGGTCCGACTTAACGATTGCGGTGGCGTAGAGCTAACCTCTTGGCACTGGCCGACAAGCAGTCAGTGGCACTTGAAAATCGGAATGGACCGGCGCGCTCGTGTGCTTCGCATGCCCAGGTTGACGCGCGATCTGGGATACCCAAGAGAGGAGTTGCTGGGCGTTGTTCCAGCCAACGATAGGCACGAATAGCAGCATGGCGTCCACGAAGAAAGTCACGGTCCCGGTCTTCGTCTCCCGCAAGGAATCGGGGGAGAAGATCACTGTCCTGACCGCCTACGACCATCCGACCGCCCAGCTCTTCGACGAGAGGGGCGTCGACTGTCTCCTGGTCGGGGACACGCTCGGAATGGTTGTGCAGGGTCACGACTCGACGCTTCCGGTGACGATGGACGAGATGGTCTATCACACCAGTCTCGTCTCCCGAGGGGCGAAACGCTCTCTCGTCGTCGGGGACATGCCCTTTTTGAGCTACCACACCGGCGTCGACGAAGCGGTTCGCAACGCCGGCCGGCTGATCAAGGAGGGCGGGGCGGACGCGGTCAAGCTCGAAGGGGGCGTGGTTCGCGCCGAGACAATCCGGGCGATCGTCGATGCCGAGATTCCCTTGATGGGGCATATCGGACTGACGCCGCAGTCGATCCGGCGGCTCGGACGTTACCACGTCCAGCGCGACGCCGAAGCTATCTTGGCGGACGCGAAGGCGATCGAACACGCTGGGGCCTTCGCGGTCGTGCTCGAGTCGGTCCCCCTCGAATTGGGACGAGCGGTGACCGAGGCGCTGAACATTCCCACCATCGGTATCGGCGCCGGGCCTCATTGCGACGGCCAAGTCTTGGTCTGGCAGGACGCGTTCGGGCTGAACGACGACTTCACCGCTCGCTTTGTGAAACGCTTCGCCGATCTGCGCACGGAGTTCTCCAAGGGAGTCGATGCGTACATCCGGGAAGTGAAGGAGGGAACCTTCCCCTCCTCCGACAACAGCTACCGCTAGCCGACAACCCTCTCCTGACCGTGTCCCCCGGATTCCGTACTACGTGCGTGATCCGGTTCGTAGGCGCTTTCGGCAACCACGATTTGGGGATAGCCGCTCCGGTCGATCGCTCGGAGTGTGGAAAAGGGGAGCGTAGCCGTCGGCCTCGCGAGGAACCTCCCTAGGAGAAACGTCGCTCCGACTGGCCCTCCCCGCCGATCTGATACAATGACGACATCGAGCGGTGGCGGACGGCGATTCGCCTCCAACGCCTCTGCTCGATAGCAACCCGATGGCAGAACGCGAGTTGCAATGGATCCCGGACCAATCTAGAGTGTCGCCATGGCTTGTCGGGGACACTACCAGGAGTCGATGACCGTCTCATGGGCATTTCACTGAAGACCGATGTTTCCTTCCAACGCTGTATCAACCCGCGCTGCGGGAAGGAATTCGGCATTACCGATGGTCATGTCCGCTGTCCGGAGTGCTCCTCGCTGCTCGATGTGGTCTACGATTGGGACCGCTTGCCCGTCCCCGGCTCGCTCAAGGATTTCGAAGCGAAGTGGAGTCGGCGCAACGACCCGCTCGCCTTTAGCGGTGTTTGGCGTTTCCACGAACTGCTTCCGTTTGCCGCCCCCGAGTACGTCGTCACGATCGGCGAAGGCCAGACGCTGATGCGCAACTCCGCTCGGGCGTCGAAGTACGTCGGCATCGACGAGGGGAATCTCTACCTGCAGTACGAGGGGATGAACCCGTCGGGGAGCTTCAAAGACAACGGCATGACCGCCGCGTTCACGCACGCCAACATCGTCGGCGCGCGCCGGGCGGCCTGTGCGAGTACCGGCAACACGAGCGCCTCGTTGGCGGTTTTCTGTTCCGCGCACGGATCGATGAAGGCGATTATCTTCGTCGGCAGCGGCAAGATCGCCTACGGGAAGCTCGCCCAGGCGCTCGATCACGGCGCCCTGACGGTTCAGATCGCCGGCGACTTCGACGACGCGATGACCGCGGTTCAGGAGGTCTCGCGCCGACTGGGCATTTATCTGGTCAACAGCGTCAACGGCTTCCGCCTGGAAGGCCAGAAGACGATCATGTACCGGGTCCTCGAGGGGCTCAATTGGGAGGTTCCCGACTGGATCGTCGTACCGGGAGGCAATCTCGGCAACTCCAGCGCCTTCGGCAAGGCCTTCATCGAACTGAAGGAACTTGGGCTGATCGACCGCATGCCGCGGCTGGCGGTCATCAACGCGGCCGGGGCCAACACGCTGTATCAACTCTATGAGGAGCGTCAGCTCCGTTGGCACGACGGCTACGGCGATGACGAACTGGTCGATCAGTTCTTCGACGACATGACCGAGCGAAACGCCCGGGCCTCGACGATTGCCAGCGCCATCGAGATCAATCGGCCCGTCAACTTGCCCAAGTGCCTCCGGGCGCTCGATGCCTGTTCGGGCGTCGTGCGGGAAGCGACCGATCAACAGATCCTCGACGCGAAGGCGATGGTCGGAGCAGGGGGGCTCGGTTGCGAACCGGCCAGCGGCGCGAGCGTCGCGGGCGCGAAGATTCTGCGCGATCAGGGGATCATCGCTCCCAGCGATCGCGTGGTCTGTGTTCTGACCGGCCACCAGCTCAAGGATCCGACCGTGACCGTCGCCTACCACAGTGGCGATCGCGACTTGTTCAACGAGGTCCTCGTCCAGCGGGGCGTCAAACGGGCCCAACACGCCAATCGCCCGGTTCAGGCCGCCAACGATCTCAACGAGATCATCAAAGCGATCGAACTGAACGTCTAGCCCCTTTGGCTCCCTGGGGGACCGGACGGGTTGCATTGACGCGAATCCCTTCGGCGGTAAGCTGCTTGCTGGTACTTTTCCGACGATTCCATCTCTCATGGGAGACCGCTGCATGCCCGATCAGGATGGCCCACTGATTGGCATCGACTTGGGAACCACCTACTGTGCGGTGGCGACGATCGACCCCCACGGTCGGCCTTCCTGTCTCCAGAACGGCGACGGCGATCTCACCACCCCGAGCGTGGTCTACTTTGAGGAAAAGGGACCGGCGATCGTCGGTAAGGAAGCCCTCAAGGCGGGTCTTTCCGATCCCGAGCACATGGTCGATCTCGTCAAACGCGAGATGGGCAAGGAGTTCTACCACAAGCCGATTCGCGACAAGAAGCTTCCTCCCTCGGCGATCTCCGGCGTCATTCTCCACCGGCTCATCGAGGATGCCCAAGCCAGCGTCGGACCGTTCAAACGGGCGGTCGTCACGGTGCCGGCCTACTTCAACGAGCCGAGGCGTAAAGCGACGATCGACGCCGCCCACATGGCGGGTCTTGAGCAAGTCGAACTCCTCAACGAGCCAACCGCCGCGGCGCTGGCGTTCGGGTTCGAAATGGGCGCTTTCACCGAGAAGGCGGAGATCTCCCAAGTTCAGACCAAGATCCCCGGACAGTTTCACCTCCTCGTCTACGACTTGGGCGGCGGCACCTTCGACGTCACCCTGATGCGGATCAAGGACCGCCATTTCCAGGCCCTCGTCTGCGACGGCGACGTCCAGCTCGGCGGCAAGGACTGGGACATGCGGCTGGTCAAGGACGCGATCCAGGCATTTCATGCGGAGTTCGAGTTGAACCTCGCGGAGGATGCCGAGGTGATGGCGGACCTGACGCAGCAAGTCGAGGATTTGAAGAGGACCCTCAGTCAGCGCGAACGCTCGACGCTACGGCTCAACTACCAGGGGAAGAAGCTCAACGGGGACATCACCCGCGATCACTTTCGTTCCATCACCGCCGATCTACTTGGACGGACCCGGCTGACGTGCGAGCTGGTAATGATGGAAGCGAAGATGGATTGGGACAAGATGGACGCGATCCTGCTGGTGGGGGGCTCTTCGCGGATGCCGATGGTGCACGACATGCTCGTGGACCTGACCGGGATCGAACCGAGCCGAACGGTCTCGCCCGATCTCGCGGTGGCCCAGGGAGCGGCCCTCTACGCTCAGATGCTCTGGGGGTCGGAGGAGTCGACCGAGATCACCGAGAAGGTTCGCCAGAAGAAGCTGCTCGCGAAGATCACCGATGTCAACTCGCACTCGATGGGAGTCGTGGGCTGGGATCGGAAGACGAATCGGCGCAAAGTGTCGGTCATTATTCCCAAAAACACGCCCATTCCGCACTCAAACAGTAAGGTATTCCGCACGAAATCGACCGGACAGTCGAAGATTTTCTTCCAGATCGTCGAAGGGGAGTCGCACTCGCCGGAGGACTGCGCGCTGATCGGCGAGTGCCGTTTGGTGGGGTTGCCGAAGAACTTGCCCGCCGACTGGCCGGTGACGATTACCTTCGCGTACCGGCGGGATGGTCGGATCTTCGTCGAGGCCGCGGTGAAGGGTTCCGAGCCGTTCCAGCTCGAGATCGACCGCAACCAGAAGATCAGCGACGCGGAGCTCGAGGACTGGGCCAGCGAGTTGATCGGCGATTTCAACGCCGACAACGGCTTCAAGGATCGCGGCGCCAGCGGCGCCGAGGATCCCGACGTCTCCAAATCCCGCGCCGCTCTCCCCCCGAGTAAAATCACCACCGCCAACGTCTCGAAGAAGACACCCCCGAAGAAAGGGTGAGTAGGACGTCGCTCCACATGTTGCACGGGATGGTTATCGGCCAGCTTCGCCAAGTTGGATGGTCAATGCTCTGCCGATCAACGCCAAGACGCCCTTGTTTGCATCAATCACCAGGCGAAGGCCCCCTTCGTGGCCGCGAATCGAGGCATCGAGCTTGAAGTCGAGGTCCCGTCGCGCCATGACGGTCCTAATCCTATTGTCCATGTCTTTGAGGCGCCAAATGGTCTCGGGATTCATGAACCCCAGCGCGTAGCATAGCGCCGAGACATCAACGTGGAGACGAACGATGGCGTCGGACTTTCGTGGCGAGACTTCATGAAGAAAGTTGATCTGTTCCTGGATGGCTAGCGCTCCATCATCGCAGACGTGAACGTGGATGAGCTTCGTTTCCGATCCCGCCGTGGCGAAATCGTCGACGTAATATTCATCGATCTCGCGCTCGATTGGCCGGTGTTGTCGAACGAAGAATTCGCGATGTTCGGTCGCTTTCCTTGGAGCATACTCGTCGATTCGGCTGCGGAAGTAGGCATCGTAGGTTTCGCTGAATTGGGTTGCGAACTCTCGGCCACGTGAGGTTTCAAGAACGGAACTGTACTCCAATTTTCCGTTCTCGCCATCGACGAGGAACGCGAAGTCCACAGTTCCCGCCTTCATGCGATCCTGCACGAGATCGGAGTAGATCTGGACAATCTGCGCCCATGTGGTGAGAGTCGACTGGCGTCGGGCGTCCTTTCTCTCCTCCGCCAACTGGCGAGAGTGCTTGGCGTCACTTTGGAGGAAGGCGTCGAGGTTGATCAATCCCTCCTTGATCGGTCCCTTCACGGGGACGCCAACCACTAGGGCGAAGGGTGTCGCTTCATCCAAAAGGTGCGTCAAACGCCCTTGCGTGTTGTCGAGTGTCTTGATGAACTCGGCGTATCGAAATTCGTCCAATGCCGTCGCGTCGATCGTGAGGGCAATGTTCCCATTCTCCTGGTCGAAGCGGTACGCGAGACGAATCTCGTCTCCCGCGCGCAGAAAGTCGACTCCGTAGTTCATTTGCGCCGTTAGCAGCGCCATTCCCAGAAGCTCAAGCGGTGACGGCGGACGACCAAAGCTATTGATGGCTTTGGCAAATACCTGCTCCGCGCGATGGACGATGTCCTCTCTGGCCCACTCCGGGGCGGCTTGAATGTCGAGCGTTGCCACCAAGTCCGCATCACCGACGCGAGTGAGCAAGTCCTCGTTGGGATCCTCGGAAGGCAACTTCGAAGCCTTCACTGTCGTGGCCGCGACCAGCCAGCCCTTCCCCAGACGAAAGTAGATCTCTGGCAAGGGACGCGGTGGCGAGAGGCTGAAGATTCCCTTTCCGATCTCTCTTGGCTTGGAGGGAAGACTCTCAAGCAGTCGTAGCGCCTGGCCTTCGTCGGCAACCGGAACGAGGAGCCGCGCGACGGACGTCTTGTCCTCAAAACGAAATGTCGCGCCGAGCGGCCGCTTGGTATCGACACCGAACGCACGTTCGGCCACGCCAAGGGACATGATCGCGTCAAGCTGCTGGGCCAAATCGGGACGATCGCCGAGCTTGAGCAGATAGCTGGCTTGATCCTTGAAGGTTTGCAGGCTCTTGGCGGTCACCGTCAGGATCGGCGCGTCGGGACCGGGGGGATTGTCGTCGCCGATGCTGGTGCCACCGGCAACGAGGATTGTGAAAACAGCAATGACGCGACGATAGCGTCCTAGCGGTCTACTGCCCAGCATTGCCCATTCCTTCTCGGAAGCCGATGGCGAAGTTCTTGGCGAGGAAGGCGAGGGCGACGCCGCCGCCGTGAAGCCGGAGTTGCAAGCCGGTGGGGGTCGCGTGGAGGGCGAGCGAGACGATCGGGTCGAGGTCCTTTCGGTTGACCGCGTCGGTCATGATCTGCTGCATCTGCGGGTCCATCTCGGCTCGATCCCAACCGACTTGCTTGGTGAAGCTACGCAAGTCCATCTGAAACTCGACCAACGGGGTCGAGGAGGGCTTCTGCTGGGCTTGGAACTCGGCGATCATCTGCTTGATCTGGGTCAGCGCGTCGGCCTGTCCGGTGAAGAAGAGGAGCGTCTTTTCGTTCCCGGCCAGCCCGACTTGGAACTTCTCCAGGCCCTTGCCCTCGGGGGCGGCTTGGAACTCCGTGGAGACGAAGACCTCGAAGCCGTCCTGCTGTTGGTTGATCGTCTTGGTTTGGGGCGAATTCTCCTGCTTGATGATGTCGGCAAAGACCTTCACGAAGGTCCGACTCTCCGCAACACCGACAAAGACCCCGATGTTCGGCTTGTCTTGCTTGCCGCCGACGGTGAGCCGCAGATCGAAGCGTCCTTCATCGACGGTCTTTTGCAGCGGGCCCAGGAGGGTGCGGACTTGCTGCGCCATCGTGGCGCCGTTGGGTTTCGCCGCTTCCTCGTCCGCTTTTCTCTTCGCCTCGTCGATCAACAGCAGCGAGAGTTCGCGAAGGGGGCCCTGGATCGGCACGCCGACCATGAACGCCATCGGGGCCGCTTCGTTCTTGACGCCCGAGAAGCGGCCGTGAAAGGCGTGCAGCAACTCGAAACCGGTCGCCAGCGGAGTTCCCGGCTTGGCGGAAAGGTCCACGCCGAAGTCGAGCGACTGCGTCGCCGGCGCGAGACGATAGAAGAGACGAAGCTTCTGGCCTTGGGAGACGAGCATCTTCATCGTGGTGATGAAGGTTTGCAAACCGAGCTGCCGTGCCCGGAAAGAGATCTCGCTCTCGCCCGGCCTCTTGGGCTCGAACTCCTCGACTTTCTCCTTGAGCCCCATTTCAAAGCCCTGCTGAAACTGCTCCATCAACGGGGCGGGAACGGCGCTTAGGTCGAAGCTCACTTCGATGTCGTCCTTGCCGAGACGCTCCTTGAGCATCGGCAGCGGATTGATGCCGTCCATGGGGATCAACGTCTTTGGGGAGAGAGCTCCGTAGGCCCACTGCTCGCCAAACTTGACAAAGAGCGGCGGGAAGGGGGGAGGCAGCAGCAGTTGGTAGATGCCGGTCGCTCCCTTCTGTGGACGCATCGGGAGGCTCTTGAACATGTTCTCCGCTTGACCACCCGCCTTGATCGGCACCCAGATGCGACCATCGGGGCGATCCTTGTCCATCCAGACGGAAATGCCGAAGGGACGTTTGGTATCGAGACCGATTCCCCGCTCGATGACCCCGAAGGACATGAAGCTCTCGACCTGTTCGGCCAAGTCGGGAGCATCGCCGAGATTGAGCAGGAACTTGAACTGCTCCTTGAAGGTCACGAGGCTCTGCACCGACGCGGTGGCGAGCGGCTTTGGTTGGTCCTGGGCTTGAGCAATCGGTGCGAAGAGGCCCTGCGCGGCCAGCATGGTGACGAGGCAGAGCGTTCGGAAACTCGGACGCATGGATCATATCCCTCGAGGTGTTTTCCCGGGAATCCCTCCCGGTCGGTCCTCAAAGGCTACCGAGCCCAGCGCTCAAAGACAAGACAGGGTCGCGATTGCGTCGAGGAGGAGTCTGTTCGAGGAAAGCCAACGAGTGAACGAAAACCAACGGTCGCGTCAACGTTTGCGGGGGCGCGTTTTCGTTTGAATCAATGCGTTGGCACAACGAATGTCTCTTTGGTCATGCCCACGCAAGCATGTGTCCCCGTCGCATGCCCACGCAAGCGTGTGTCCTCGTCGCATGCCCACGCAAGCGTGAGCATGGCACCCAGAACTGTCCTTGGGAACAAGGAAGGAGACTTGCTACGTCGTTGGTTTGGCCGACGGGGGGTAGGTCGGGGCCAAGATGTTTGAAAGGTTGGGACGAAAAATCATCAAGAGCAGCAGCGGAAGGTACCAGTGGATGTAGGTCCCACCGCGATCGGCGTACCAAAACTGAAGCGCCAGGATCAACGCGGTCGACAGAGCGATCAGGTCGGCGAGATTCTTCTCCTTCGGCCAGAAGCCGAGGGCGATGAACATGAAGACGAACAGGACGAAGATCGGTAGCCGATACCAGTGCGTCGACGAACTCCAGAAGGAGTTCGGGGACGGTTGGAAGTACCACGCTTTCCACACCACCGACGAGATCCAAACTTCGAGGAACGAGCGAACCGGGTCGAGAAACCAGATCGCGATCCACAAGGCGGCGCTGGCGATGAGGAAAGCGATGAGGAAACGCTTGCCGCCCGCCCGGCCGTAGAAGCCGATCCACAGCGGGACCAGAAAGAGGGGATAGAAGAAGACGCCCGCGAGTCCGAAGAGGGATCCACTGATAATCGGGTAGCGAAACCAGTAGACCGCCCAGACGATGAAGACCGCCGGCAGGAGGTGGTCGAGTTTCTCGATGTTAATCGCCGTGAGCGGAAGCATCAGGTAGAGCGTCGCCATCCCCATGCCGGTGGAGACGCTGTTGAAGTGTTGGCTGCCGATCAGGACGAGGGCCAACAAGACGAGCACGTGGCAGGAGAGGACCGTTCCCCGCGCGACGGCGACCTCGAGCTGAAAACGGGTCACCGCTTCTTCACTGGGAATTTGGTCGGCCACCGATTTGACGCCGGCGACGACCGGCCGCATCAGGATCGACACCGCCGGGTGGGACGATTCTCCATTGCTGATCGGAACTTCGACCTTTTGGGCGAGGTCGTTGGATTCCTCGACCTTTTGGGCAAGGTCGTTGGATTCCTCGACCTCCTTGGCGACGTCGTCCGGCTCTTCGGCCTTGTCCTTTTCGGGGGGCGTGGAATCGTCGGCGGAAGTCGCTTTTGGGGCGATCGGCTTCTCGGAAGGGGAATCCTTCGTGGACACGCCGGGCTCGTCCGGCTTCTTCGCCGCCTTGGTCTCGTCCTCACTCTCTTCGTCGGAGACCCCAAGCAGTCGCGCCGCCTCCAGGGCGCTGGCTCGGCCGGAGGGATCGGGGGCCTTCACCATGATCTCGTAGGTCATGAAGCCAAAAAGGGCGACGGCCAAACAGGCGAGTCCCGAGAGGTTGAGGTTTGGCTCGATTCGGGGACGCCGCACGAGCAAGAGGTCGAAGAGCGAGCGGGCGAGGAAGTAGCCGGTCACCGCGAAGAGCCAGAGATAGCCCTGGTGGACGACGCGCATCACCGATTCGATGGTGGAGGGGGAGATCGCCCCCTCGTCGGGAGGCCGCAGGAAGAAATTCGCTCCCGTCGTCGTTGCCAAGAGCCCCGGCACGAAGAGGAAGAGAGTGACGAGATCCCAGTTGCGGAGGCTGAAGAACCTGGGGAATCTGAAGTAGACGGTGACCATCAAGATGAACGACAGGTAGAGCCACGTCGTTCCGTTGAGCCGTTCGAACTCGGTGAAGACGGAGGTCATGCGAGCCTCCCCCCACGATTCGGAAGATGCAGGGCGCGTCGGGCTGGTCGGGGAGCGACTGACAGCGTCATGTCGGCAGGTTGGGGCGAAACGCCTCGACCGGGAAGGGGCCGAGAGCGCGTCGATGGCGTGAGCGGTCGAACACCTTTCATCCTCATATTCCCAAACCCTTCCACGGTTTGGCAAGCCGCCAGCGACATTGTCGACATGTGGTTGCCGGCCCGACGCCCCGCTCGTCAGCTTGGGGCATTTGAAGCGGCTGTAAGGAGGAGCGTCATGCTCGTCCATCAAAAACCGACCCCGTTGTCCTATAGATCCGAGGCATGCGTGGTAGTCTTGCGTGCCACCTGGGACACGAAGCACCACCGACCGATCGCCACATGACTGAGACGACAACACGCCTCTGTGATCCGGTCATTCCTCCCTCCAGCCTACTTATTTTGTGGCCGGGAGAGGAACCACCGATGGCCGAGGAAATACGAGTACGCTTGGGAGAAGCCGGCCGAGCCGTCTCCGACAGCGAGCCTAGTGCCGCCGAAGAGACGCTTTGGAGCTTCTGGTATCAGCCCGCGGAGCGTCCGACCGACTATTTGATTTGGTGCGAGCCAGCGATTGACGCGCACTGGAACTTTGTTGGCGACGTTCGTTGGCGATCCCCCGAACAGCAGACCCTGGCGCGATCGACGCGCTGGTTGGTCGGGTTGGAGGGCCCACTGTCACCCAAACAGCCGACCATCGACTACCAACTGCAACTGCGGTTGTGCGATGAGATCTCGCGCGGTTGGGCCCCCGTCGTGGGGGACGCCAACTCGCTGGTCTATCGAGCGATCGAGGATGTGCGGTCGCTGGCGTCGGCGAACGTTCCCCCGCGAACGTCGAGCCTCTACAGCATCCACAAGCTCGTCGATCGCGAGGTCGATGGAGAACTTCGCTACTGGGTTCACACTCATGGCCTGGAACGAGCCGGCATTCCCGATTTGGAGATGTTCGACGTTCCCAAGAGCCGGTTGGGGGCCGCGAAGGAACTGATCGAGTCGGTCGCCGATCTTTGGATCGAGTTCGGAACGCCCGAACCGGAGGAAGAGTTCCTCATTGGGCGTGCGATGAACTTGCGTTGGCGTCCTTGGCACGACGTGGCGGCGTCAATGGCTCCCCGGGCGACCGGGGGTTGGCGTCTTCGCCAGGATGATCCCTCCCACGCCGGAAACCGAGCGGTGCTGGTCGACGCCACGGGCGAGGCGGGGGGAATTCGCGCCGCCGGGGCTCCGCTCGAAGTGCTCACCAAATTGGTCTCGACGGGAGCGATTCTCTTCAAATCGACCCAGGAGACCGACCGGACCGCGCGGCTCGCGTATGAGCAGTGGGGCACCTTCGGGCTCCTCTTCGCGAGCAAGCATCCCGAGGACTGGCGATTCGCGGTCAAGCTCTCCTACGACCAAGTCGAAGAGGGGGGCGGGACCGAGCACCTCTGGTTCGAGGTGAAGCAGCTTCGTCCGGGAGGAATCCGCGCGGAGTTGGTGAGCACCCCCAAGTCTGTCGAGGGAATGGCTCGCGGCGATGTCGACTGGCACAGCCTCGATCGGCTGAGCGACTGGCGGATCGTCACGCCGAGCCGCGTCTACGATCCCGAGACCGCCTCGATCCTCCTCGAATCCTCTTCGGTCTAGTTTCGACGATGTCCTACCCTCGGCGATGAGGTGCCTCGGGCCCTTGTCGCCGCCCCCTTCCACTCCATCTCTGGCGTCATTGCCTACCCGTTGACATATACCAATCACTAGGCGGGAGTCGTTCGCGACGACCTTCGCCTCCTCTTGGGCTGGTATTGCAATCGTTGCGCCTTGTGGAGAATGGGGATCCATGGTGAATCGAGCGGCGGACGTGGTGGGGATCGGAGCGGTGACGTGGGATCGATTTCTCGTAGTGCCGCGCTATCCCAATCCCGACGACAAGGTGCGAGCGATTCAGACCGAGGAATGCGGCGGCGGCCAAGCGGCGACGGCGCTGGTCGCTCTGAGCCGTTGGGGGCTCCAGACGCGACTGGTCGCGATGCTCGGTTACGACGACTACTCCGAACGCATTATTCAGGATCTCGACAGCGAGAATGTCGGTACCGAACGGTTGATCCGCCGCGAGGATGCGGATGGCCGTCGGACGACGGTTCTCGTCGACAATCGCTCGGGCAAGCGGGCGATTGTCAGCGGTCCTCACTGGGTGCCCCCGATGCGAGTCGACGAAGTGACACCCGATCTCTTCGACGGCGCCCGTGTCTTGCACCTCGACACGACGGTCGACGAGTGCGCGCTCGAAGCGGCGGTGCTCGCGAAAGAGAAGGGGCTCCTTGTCACCCTCGACGCCGAAGTGATGAACGACCGCACCGAGGAGCTTCTGCGGCACTGCGACTATGTGATCGCATCCAGGGAATTCGCCCAGCGTCTCACGGGGGAGGAGAAGCTTGGGCTTGCGACGTATGGCCTCTCGCTCCGGTCGGGCAAGCCGGCGATCGTCACCGATGGCGAGCATGGTTGCGACTACGCCAACGGGGAGAAGGAGGCGTTCCATCAGCCTGCCTACCGGGTTCCGGTTGTCGACGGGACCGGGGCCGGGGATGTCTTCCACGCGGCGATCATCTACGGAGTTTTGTCGGCCTTCGACATACGCAAGACGGTCCGGTTCGCCGCATGGGCGGCCGCGAACGTTTGTCGCGAAGTCGGAGGGCGCAAGGGAATTCCCTCGCGCGACGACGTCCACCGCTATCTCTATCACGACAAGGGCGACGCCAAGTCGACGGATTAGCGGACTTGGCTCCGTCGCTTCCGAGCCCCCGAAGGCCGCTAGCCACTTGTGGGCTGGTGCCAAAGGGTTCGGGGGACGCCAATTCAACCGAGCGCGCGATCGTGACGCGCTAGCTCGCGCCCGACTCGACGACGTCGGTCACCGCGCCTCCGTTCACTTCCCCGTCCGTGACCGGGATCCCCTCGCACTGCTCGATCCAGACCATGGCGTCGTTGAACTTCTCGAAGCACCGGTCGTGGCCGATCTTGTCGAGAATCTTCAGCTTGTCGAGTACCCTTCGCGTAGAGGGACGAAGGCCGGTGATGACGACAATCGCGCCGTTGGCGTGCGCCTTATCGATGATGTCATCGAGAAGGAACGCGCCGGACATGTCGATCATCGGCACTTGGTGTAGGCGAATCATCAGGTAGTCGTAGTCGTTCATGCTGCTGGCCACGCGATAGAGCGTGTCGGAGACACCGAAAAAGAGGGGGCCCTCCAACCTCAGTTTGAGAATCCGCTCCTTGAGTTCATCGGGCATGACCTTGTCGCCGGGGAACTGCCGTTTGGCTTGCTTGACGCTGACGACGTCCTGCTCGTAGAGACTTCCGAGTTCGTGAATGACGCGGACAAAGGCGATCGCCACACCGACGCCCATCGCGACAAGTAGATCGACCGAAACGGTCAGGAGCAGGACGGCCCAGAAGCAAAGCGCGTCGGTAAACGGCATCCGATGCAGCACGGGCAGGACGCGATAGTCGATGATGTCGATGCCGATCTTCAGCAGAATGCCCGCCAGGCAGGCGATCGGAATGTAGCTCGCGAAAGGAGCCAGCCCGAGCATCAGCGCGAGTAGCACGACACCGTGAACGAGGCCGGCCAGTCCGGACCGGCCGCCGCACTTGATGTTCGCGACGGTGCGCATCGTCGCGGTCGCGGTGGTGACCCCCCCGACGAGGCCGCACATCATGTTGGCAATCCCTTGGCCGAAAATCTCCCGATCGCTGTTGTGGCGATCGTCGGTCATGTTGTCGGCGACCAAACAGGTCAAAAGCGAGTCAAAGATCGCGAGCCCCGCGAGGGCGGTGGCGGGGCCGATCATTTCGTCGAATCGAGAGAAGCTGGGCCAGTAAATCTTCGGTAGCCCAGTCGGCATTTCGCCGATGTAGGCGATATCGAATTGAAAGATGGCCGCGATTCCGGTCCCGACCAGGAGCCCAATCAACGGCCCTGGCAGCCAGCGAACCGGGCTAATGCGCGGCCAGAGGACGATGGTGGCGAACGTCGCCCCCGAGACGATCACCGCCCGTGGGTCCTCGTGGAGGATGTCGTAGGGGATCTGGCGAATCGCCTCCCAGACGGAGCTTGGGGTCTGGAATCCGAGCATCGCGGGAATCTCCAGCACGACGATGATCACGCCGATGCCGCACATGAAGCCGGAGACGACCGAGTAGGGGGTGTAGTAGATGAACCGCCCCACCTTGAGCAACGCCAACCCGACGCAGACCAGCCCACTGAGGAAAACGAGGGAGAAGATGAAGCCGAGATCTGCCTGACCATTGGCGAGTCTGGTGAGCTCGACGATGGCCGCCAATTGGACCACCTTCGGTCCGGTCGGGCCGCTGACGCCGGTCTTGGAACCGCCGAAGAGGCCGACGAAGATGCCACCGCAGATCGCCGCCCACATCCCTGTCTCCGGGCCGAGTCCCGAGGCGACACCAAAAGCGAGGGCCAGGGGAAGGGCGATGACGGCGACCGTCAGTCCGGAGAGGATGTCATTGCCTACGTTCTGGGCAAAGTGCCGGACGTTGTGCCATGGATTGAAGTCGTCGAGATAGCGGACGACGGTTTCGCTTAGCTTGGTTGGAGAGATACCGGCCACATGAGACCTCCCGCTGGCGAGCCGGAGCATCCTTCCCTTGATCCATGGGAAAGCTCTCGCTCGAGCGAATCAGGAACGATCGAGTACGAATGGGACGAACAACGCATCAATGGATTGACTGACCTGCTTCACGGGAGACCAACAACGGGGTGCGTTGCGAGCCTGGTCGACGTGAAGAATGATCAGTGGTTAGAGCGTGTGCAAAGGTGGTGCCCGGCTCGAATGATCGTGCGGGAGATGGGAGGTCGGGTAGGACGCCAGCTCGAAGATCAAGCCGCGATTGGCTTGGCTGTCGGGGCAAATGGCATCGGGGAGGGCCGCCGATTCGACCAGCTTCTCCGCTTCCTCGGCGTCCTCTTCTTCCTCCAACTCGATCGCGACCCAGTCGCTTGGATGCTCGAGACCGAGAAAGTCACCCTGGGTCAGCGCGCTGATGGGCAAGACCACCGGGACAGCGACCAGGAGAAGAGCAAGGCGCAGAAGTTTCGTCACAACATCGGTGAACATAGGCCTCGATCATAACGTCGATCCTCGATTCGTCCATGACAATTTTCAGGGAGGGACGCAAGCGCTCGTTCGGCGATGGGCGAGTTGGTCCGCGTGAGCCAACGACTTGCTGACGCCGAACTACCAACGCGGCGCCGAATCATGTGGGGGACGCCGTGACGCGTATGGGTTAATACAACTCGCTCTGGGACGGGCTGTCGGTTTGTTGGCGTCGTCCATCGAAAAGAGGGCGTTCTGCCAATGCTGCCTCCTTCCTCACGCTCCGGTCTTGAACGCAACGCCAGTCTCTACCCGCTCTACGCGTCCCTGTTCGCCGCCGACTTCTGGCTTCCGGTCTTCTTCCTCTATTTCAGCGAGTCCCTCTCCTTGGAAGCCGCGATTCTCTTGGAGTCGATCTACTTTGCCGCGGTCTTTCTCCTAGAGATCCCGTCGGGCTACTTCTCCGACGTCATCGGGCGGCGAATCACCTTGGTGATCGCGGCGGCGACGACGGCTCTCGCGTACGGTCTCTTTTTCTTCGCGACGACCTTCTGGCAATTCGCCCTGGCGCAGATCCTTCTGGCCGGGGGGATCGCGTTCAACCGCGGGACCGATGTCTCCTTCCATTTCGACACGCTAGCCTCCCTTGAACGGGAGGAGGAGTTCGCGCCCCGCGAAGCCCTGGTGGCTCGAAACACCTTCGCCGCGTCGGCAATCGCCTCGCTCGGCGGCGGAGTGATCGGGTGGTTCTCGCTCTCTTGGGCATACGCCGCCTCGCTCCTCGCGGCGCTGGGGGCTCTTCTCATCGCGCTGCGATTCACGGAGCCCGCCGCGCACGAGCGTCCCGCTAGTTACTCGCGTGATTTCGCCAAGCAGATCGGCCGATCGCTCGCCCACTTGCGCGATCCGGCGCTGGCGTGGATCTTTCTCTTTTCAATCTTTTGGGTCGTGCTTAACCACATCCCGTACGAGTTCTACCAGCCCTATATTCGGCTAGTGGAGGCGAAGGAGGGATGGAGCGGGCGATCGACGCCGCTGGTGGCGGGATTGAGTTCCGCGGGGGCGATGCTCGTCGGAGCATTTGTCGCCGCCCGAAGCACCAAGCTTTGCCAGCGGATTGGGACGGCTCCCACGATGTTGATCTCCCTCGTCATCCAAGGGGCGATCATCGGCGTGATGAGCCTGATGCTCGATGCGTGGGTGGTGGTGATGCTCTTTTTCCGCGTGGTTCCCCGAGCGCTGGCGACCGCGCCGATCAACGTGGCGGTCGCTCCCCGAGTGGAGCAGTCGCTGCGGGCGACATACTTGTCGCTTCAGAGCCTTGTCGGCCGGCTCGCTGTTTCCGGTGTCCTCGCAGGACTCTGGCTTTTGCCGAAAGATCACTCGGCATCGACGTGGGACTCGCTCTCGGTCATGCTCCGGGCCGCTTCGGTGATCGCGGTCGTCGGGTTGGGGCTCTTGTTGCCGACCGCGGGACTGGCGCGGATCGACCGAGCGGAGTAAGCCGAAGTCAGAGCCGGCACTTGAGATGAAGCTTCGTGACCTGACGGGCAAGTCCGTTCCATCGGATTTCGTCCATCGATCGTGCGGGAGTCTCCTGAATGACAGGCGTTTCCCGCAAGCCCACGGCGAGCGTGGGTCTTTCCCGGATGTCCACGGCGAGCGTGGGTCTTTCCCGGATGTCCACGGCGAGCGTGGGTCTTTCCCGGATGTCCACGGCGAGCGTGGACAGGCACCTTAGAACTTAGATGGACCAGTTTCCTAGCCCTTGGAGGACTTCGCGCGAGTCTTCTTTCGAGGTGACTTCTTTGGGTTGGGCCTTGTCGACAGATCGACGGGGCGGCGGGAGGTCGGGATGGGAATCTTCTCCTTGCCGGAGAGATAGCGTCCCGTCAAGCTTCGCTCTTGCTTGAGGACGTCGCGCAGGGTTCCCTCGGCGACGACCTCACCGCCGCGCACGCCCGGTCCGGGGCCGAAGTCGACCACGTGGTCGGCGGCGCGAATCGTGTCCTCGTCGTGCTCGACCACCACCACCGTGTTGCCTTGATCGCGGAGGCGTTTGAGCGTTTCGAGCAGTCGAGCGTTGTCCCTCGGATGTAGCCCGATCGATGGTTCATCGAGGACATAGAGGACGCCGACCAAGCCGCTTCCGATTTGACTGGCGAGCCTGATCCGTTGGGCCTCGCCACCCGAGAGGGTCGGGGCGGGGCGATCGAGGGCGAGGTAGCCGAGCCCGACGTTTTCCAGAAAGCCGAGCCGACCGCGAATCTCTTTGATCAGCTCCGAAGCGATGGTCTGTTCCACTTCGCCCAGTGATTTCGGCACGTCGCTGGCGAAGAAGGCTTGGGCGTCGCTGACGGGCATTCGTTCCACATCGATCAGCGATCGGCCAGCGACGCGCACGCTGCGAGCCTGTTCGTTGAGCCGGTCGCCTCCGCAACGCTCGCAGTCGAGCACGCGCATGTACTTCTCGAACATCGCGCGATGCATCGGGCTATTCGTCTTGCGGTACTTGGAGAGGTACTGGGGAACGAGGCCTTCCCAGGAGCCGCCGTGAAGGTGAGTCTTGCCGCGGGTTCGCCAGGCGTAGGTGATGTGCCGATCTCCCGCGCCGTGCAGGACCGCGTACTGGATCGACTCGGGAAGCTCTTCCCAAGGCGTGGCAAGCGAGAACTCCATCGTCTCGGCGAGTCCCTCCCAGAGGTGTCGACGCCAACGCCCCATGCCGCGAAAAGTGCCTACCAGTGCGATCGCCCCCTGTTGGATCGACTTCGAGGGATCGGGAATTAGGAGTTCGGGATCAAAAGTATGAATGCGTCCCAGTCCATCGCATCCTGGGCACATTCCCTGGGGACTGTTGAAGCTGAAGAGTTGCGGACTTGGCGGAGCGAAACTGAGTCCACAGCGCGCACAAGCGTAATTGGCGCTTAGTCGGGTCTCCTCGTCGCCGGTGACGACGACGACCATTCCCTCGGAGAGTTCCAAGGCGGACTCGATCGCCTCGGCGATGCGCCCGCGATTCTTTGGGACGATGGAGACCCGGTCGATGACGATGTCGATTCGGTGCTTCATCTGGCGGTCGAGGTGAAGCTCCTCGGTGAGCCGGTGGAGTTCCCCGTCGACGCGGGCTCGAACGTAGCCGCGTCGGGCCATCTCCGCGAAGAAGTCCTTGAACTCTCCCTTTTGATCCTGGACCACCGGCGAGAGGATGAGCGAGGGAGATTCGCTCGACTCGGCCAATACCCGCCCGAGGATCTGTTCGCGCGACTGCGCTTCGATCGGATCACCACACTGGGGGCAGAAGCCGGAGCCGACCCGAGCGTAGAGGACGCGCAGGTAGTCGTGAATCTCGGTGATGGTGCCGACGGTGCTGCGTGGGTTGGAACCGCCGGTCTTTTGTTCGATGCTGATCGAAGGGGAAAGGCCCGCGAGGTAGTCGACGTCGGGTTTCCTCATCTGGCCCATGAATTGACGGGCGTAGGAGGAGAGCGATTCGATGTAGCGACGCTGCCCCTCGGCGTAGAGCGTGTCGAACGCGAGGGAACTCTTGCCCGATCCCGAGACTCCCGTGAGGACGACGAGTTGGTTCTTCGGCAGTTTGAGCTGGATATCGCGGAGGTTGTGCTCGCGCGCCCCGCGAATCTCGATGAAGTCGTTCATGGTCAAGCCATCCATGTGCTAGAGCGGACGTCGCCGATTTTCCGATGGCGAGTATTCTACGATTGTTTCGCCGGAGCCTAGCAGTCCGTTGAATTAAGCGGGCCAAGGCGAGAACGAGCAATTTTGGCCAAGATCAAGGAGGAGAAACGCAGTCGAATCCGTAGATCCGACGAGGTTTTTCGACGCCGCGTTTCGTCAAAAGGGCCGTTCGTAGCCGGCAGCGAATAGATCAACGGGCTGCTGGTGTCCTGATTGGCAAGTTCGTTCATGAAGTCTCGGCGATTTGATCGCGCGGGAGTTTGCCCCATCACAGGCATTTCCCCCATGCTCGCGGCGAGCGTGGGCATGGCATCCAAAAGTCATTTAGACAATGAATTAACCAATCAGGAGCCTAGAAGAGCGGTGAACCGTTAATAGGCGGGCGAGCCCTTGGCTTGAGCTGTCGCTTTGGGAAGCATGACGCGAAAGACCGTGCCCTCGCCGGGCGTCGAGTCGAAGTCGATCTCCCCGCCGTGCATCAGGGCGAAACGATTCGCGATCGTGAGGCCCAATCCCATGCCCCGCTTGCAGAAACCATAGTCGCCCGAGGAGTGGTGCGTCACATCCCAGGTGCCGAAGAGCGGTTCGAAGACGTGTGGTTGATCGGCCCAATCGATGCCGACGCCGTGGTCGTTCACCGAGAGGACAAACTCGTCGTCGGTCTCCTCCCCGGTGAGCTCGATCGTTGCCTCGTCTTGGGAGAACTTGATCGCGTTGGTGATCAGGTTCACCAGCAGATCTCGAAAGTGGAGGGGGCTGACGTTGATGGTGAGATCGTCGGGAGTGACCCGTTCGACGAGCGTCTGCCGCCTCTTGTTGAGGTAGGGGCAAACCTGCGTCTTCGCCTCCGAGAAGAGGTCGCGAACGAGGACGTCCTCCCGAAAGAGAGGCCGGTCGAACTGTTGCTCTTGCAGTACCTTGAAGATATCCGCCAGCAGTTCGTGCATCTGGGTACCCGCGCTGCGGGCGCGGTCGAGGAACTCGCGCACGTCGTCTTGTTCGCACTTGATCAGCGCGAGTTCGAGCATGCCCAGGACGATTGTCAGCGGCGTGTTGAGTTCGTGGCTGGCGACGGTGATGAAGGCCGTCTTGTGTTGGTTGGCGACTTCGAGTTGTTCGCGAAGCCGACGCCTCTCGGCGCGAAGCTCGAATTGAGCGAACGCCTGGCGAACGGTCGCTTCCAGGTCGGCGGGATCCCACGGCTTGCAGATATAGCGAAAGATGTTGCCGCGGTTGACCGCTTCGATCACCGACTCGAGATCGGTGTATCCCGACATCATCAGGAAGATCGCCTCGGGATGGTCTCGGCAGACGATATCGAGAACTTCCGGGCCGCTCATGCCCGGCATCCGCTGGTCACAGAGGATCACGTGGATATCTCGCTTGCCCAGAATCTCGAGGGCACCGGCGCCGCCGTCGGCGGTATGGACGTCGTAGTCACGACGAAACATGGCTCGCAACGACGCGAGAACGTCGCGCTCGTCATCGACAATCAGAAGTGACTGCTGATCGATTTCACTCATCAATGAAGTGCGTTGTCTGCCGCCCTTGTCCATCCACGCTAAGAATCAATTCCGACCCTCCCGTTACCTCCGAGTCACGAATGGGGACCGGAACATGAAACTCACCATCAATGGTATCAGTTTCCCCGGTCCGGGCGCGGTCGAATCTTAAGAGGAAGCCGACGCTCGGCTCTCGCCGTCCAATCGCGTTTCAGCGCAATCGAGCGATTGAGAAACACGAATCACCGAGAGGCCGTCGTCTGGAGCGAGGGCTCGCCGAGGACCGCCCGATACAGAGACGCCGTCTGTCGAGTCATTTCATCGGCCGAGAAGTGCTGGCGAACGAACTCCTGACCCGCGATGGCGAGTTGTCGCGAACGCGTCGGGTTGTCTAGCAGGTAGCGGATCTTTTCCGCCAGGGCGATATGGTTGGCCCGCGGAACGAGCAAGGCGTGGACGTTGTCGACGAAGAAGTCCTTGATGCCTCCGACCCGGGTCGCGACGACCGGCTTGCCGAGAGCCATGGCCTCGATCATGACGGTCCCCAGTCCCTGCTCGAGGCTCGGCACCACGAAGACGTCGACCGTCTCGAGCAACGCGACGTGGTCGGGGACATGGTCGATGAACGTGACGCGATTGGCGATGTCCAGATGGCGGGCCGAACGCCGGAGGATTTCCTCATCGGGCCCGCTGCCGGCGACCAGAAACTCCACGTCGTGGCCGGCCGAGAGAATTAGCTCGGCGGCCATCAGGAAGTAGGTCACTCCCTTGACCGGTTCGAGCGCGCACGCCGTTCCGACAATGGGAATTCGATTCTCGCTGCGCGCGGTGGGGAGCCGGGGCATGGGAGGCAGTTCGACGCCCGTCGGGATCATTTTGACTAGCTCTTGGGGAACGCCGGCTCCCAACACCAAATCACGCTCGATTGTCGGACTGACGGCGATGATCGCTCGCAACCGGTCGGGTTGAATGCGCAGGGACTCTTGGACCGGAATGATGTCGTCGACCGTCACGACGTAGGGGCAGTCGAGCCGATCGGCGAGCTCCACCGCGACGTCGTCGATGTGGCGGCGTTGAGCATGGATCAACGCGGGAGGTTTCTTCTTGAGGTCATCCTTCAGATGTCGAAACATCGCCCAGGTCGAAAGCGACCGAAGATAGGGGCGCGTCAGATGCGGAATCTCGTGGATGTCGAGCTCATCGTGGGCTCTGGAGGGAAGCGATGCCGCGGACTCGCAGATGATGGTCGGGTGAAAGCCGTACTCGTGGAGATGACGGGCAAGCCGGAGGGTGTAGAGCGAACTACCCCGCAACCCGAAACTCGACCCCAAGAGCCAAACCGGGATCAGATCGTCGGTCTGCGTCGATGTCGCGGCCATACTCTTCCCACTTGCGAGCATCCTCTCGTCGGGACGCTGCCGTGATCGTAACCGAGCCACCGCACGCTTGGAAGTCTAGGCTCCGTCTTCTCGTTCGGAGGCTGGCTGCTCGCCAGCCAGTGACGCAGACGTCGACGCACGCACCGTCGCGATCAGAGCATGAACAACTCGCTAGGTCGCCGCCTCGCCGTCCTCGACGAACTCGACGTCGACCGGTCCCTTGACGATGCCGGCCTCGACGCCACGTTCGAGGAGGGTGCGAATCGCCTTGCGGCCAACGGGGCCGTAGTCGAGCGTCCAGTCGTTGACGTACATCCCCACAAACTTATCGGCCAAATCGCGATCCATGTCACGGGCGTAGCCAAGAGCGTACTCGAGGGCCTCCTCGCGATGCTCCAAGCCGTAGCGAATGCTCTGACGCAATAGCCGACTGATGTCCTTCATCGCCTCGTCGCCGAGATCCTTGCGGATGACGTTTCCGCCGAGGGGAAGGGGGAGATCGGTCGTTTCGTACCACCACTTGCCCAAATCGACGACCAAGTCGAGCTCGTTGTTCTGGTAGGTGAGCTGTCCCTCGTGGATGATGAGCCCGGCATCATAGTCGCCACGCTGAACGGCCTCGAGAATCTGATCGAACGGGATCACTTCGTAGGTGGGCTTGGCACCGTTGTAGAGGCTCAGCGCGAGAAAGGCGGTCGTCATCGTTCCGGGAACGGCGACTCTCTTGGTCTTGAGTTCCTCGCGGGCGAAAGGTGTCTTCGACACCAGCATCGGGCCGTACTGATCGCCCATGCTCGACCCCGTCGGGAGAAGGGCGTAGGTCGACGTCAGCCGCGAATAGGCGTGGATGCTCACCGCGGAGACTTCCAGTTCGCCCTCGAGCGCTCGGCGATTGAGGGTCTCGATGTCCTCGAGTTGGTGAACGAACCGGTAGGGCCCCGTCGGTATCTTGTCGTTGGCCAACGCATGAAACATGAACGCGTCGTCTGGATCGGGACTGTGCCCCACACGAATGATCTGATCCGTCATCCTCGCGCTTTCGCTCCCTTGCTCGAGTCCTGGCGTCATCAAGGGGCCGGATGGACCCGATGAGTCTTGGTCGCTTGCCGCGACCGCACTTTTCCTCATTCCCGCTCCCGCGTTGGCTCTCGTTTCCGAGAGGTAGCGACCGCATCGGCATCGTCACGGGCGACCGGTAGGACACCACGAATGGCTTGCTCGATGCTGGCTCGGGACCGCCGCTGCAACATTGTAGGAAGCTGAGCGACGCTTTCAGCGTACGTTGTTCGCTGGGACCTCGCCCCCTCAACAACCGCCACGCGCCGCACTCGTGAACCAATCGGTGGGAAGATGGATCGCATGAAGAAGTCCGCGGCACGAAGCCATAAGCTGAGCCGAGGAGTCGTTCCGCTCTGGCGGATCGGGACGACGAACGCGTGTGCGCCGGCGATCCTCGGATGGAGTGAGTGCTGGCCGGTGAGTTTCATGAGGTCATGGCAACGGGACGGGCGATGTTGAACTGGCAAACGGAACGGGATGTCGCGATTCAAGCGGCCAAGCGGGCGGGCGACCGAGTCTTCGAGTCGGCGGGCCGCATTGTCACCGAGCACAAGGGAATCAACGACCTCGTCACGCAAGCCGATCGCGATGCCCAGGAGATCATTCAAGAAACGATCGGTCGACGTTTTCCCCAGGATGCCTTCCAAGCGGAGGAGAACGGCTTGGAAGAACGGCCCTCGGGAAACCGGCGCTGGATTGTCGATCCGATCGACGGGACGACCAACTTCGTTCACGGCTTTCCCTTCTTTTGCGTCTCGATCGGATTTGAAGCGGAGGGAGAACTGGTGGCCGGCGTCATCTACGACCCTTCCCGGCGCGAGTGCTACTCGGCCGCGAAGGGGCAGGGGGCGGTTTGCAACGGCATGCCGCTTCACGTCAGCGCGACGCAGAATCTCTCCGAAGCGCTGGTCGCGTTCGGATTCCCGACCGACACGTCGTCGAAACCCGATTTCATGACTCGCTTTGGCCGGGCGGTTCCCCGGATTCGGTCGATGCGGCGTCTTGGGTCCGCCGCGATGGCGCTTGCGTATGTCGCCGCGGGAAAACTCGACGCCTTTTGGGCGGAGAACCTCAAGGCTTGGGACGCGGCCGCGGGGGTCGTGCTCGTTCGCGAGGCGGGCGGTCTCGTGACCAAGAGTGATGGGGCCACGTACGATGTCGATTCACCACTGCTCTTGGCCAGCAACGGCCTCACCCACGCCCCCTTGGCAAGCGCGATTGCGTCTTGATCGAGGCGCTCGGTACAATACGGACGGATGCGTACTGGCAAGGGATCTGCTGAAGCAAGGACGTCATGCGTAGCTTCGTTCCTGAGAATCGACTCCGAAGGGCCGTCGTGCTCGTGCTTTCGGCCTTGTTCTTGGCGATCTGCGCGGCTGGCGTCGAGGCGCAGTCTTCGCGCGCGAAGGAAGGCGATCGCCCGAAGTTGGGGCCGCCGCGAGCCCCTTCTTCGGAGAAGTCGGACTCCAAGGAGCCGGCGACCGACTCCACCGAGTCCGAAGAAGGCCGCGAGGAACTTCTGGACCTTTTTCGGAGGTTCAAAAACGTTGTCTTCATTCACTACAGTGACTTTTCCAAGGTCAAGGACCCTTCGCTCGTCACCGTGCCCCAGGCGATCTACGAGAGTCGAGAACAGGAACTCGAGCGACTCAAGGGCGGCAATCGCGACGTCGCCAAGATCACCAGCTTCGAACTGACCGGGAAACTCGAGGAACGCCGAGCGGTTCTCAAGGCCGTGATCACCGTTCAAGTCGATCCTCGCTCGAAGGGCGATGTCACCGTCGATCTCGACTTGCGCGAGGCGGACTGCGTTCGGGCGACCGATCAGAAGGGACGCATTCCTTGGCTCACCAAGACGCCCGGCGGCCCCTTCGAGGTCACGATCAGCGAACCAGGGCAGTCGACATTCACGCTCGATTTGCTCGTTCCCATCGATCGGCTACCGACCGAGCGACGATTGATGCTCTCCATTCCCGACGCGACGATTAAGAAGGTTGAGCTGACCAGTCCGACGCCTGTCGCCTACGCGCGGGACGACGCTCGCAAGGGGGTGCTCGAACTGACCGACAACCAGCGACGGCTCGAACCGCTCCTGCGAGCCAACGATCCGCTCGACATCGCTTGGCGCGTGTCGGGCGATCGCATCGCCGACGAGTTCAGCGCCTCGACCGTGGACGGGGTCATCACCTACCACATCGACGATAGTGAGGTGGAAACCGACGCCCGGTTGACGATCGACGCCCGCACGCCGACGAAGGAATGGACCTTCGTGGTCCCGCCGGGGGAACGGATTCGTCAGGTGTCGGTGTCCGTCGACGGGACACCCGTCGAGGTCGAAACCGAGATGGTCACTGACGACGATTCGGGCCGGTTCCGGATCCGACTGCCCAATGAGGTGACCGGCGCCGCCAAGCTGTCGGCGGTGCTCGAGCGGTGGCGCTACGACGATGACAAGCCGCTGGAACTCGGAGCGTTTCATCTCGAGAATGCCGGCAGCGAGAATGGCACGATCCTCGTCCACACCAGCCAAGAGTTGCGGGCGACCGTCGGTTCCCTCCGCGGCGTTCGCAAGATTCCCATCAGCCAGCTCGAACCGGCGCTGCAAGTCAAGCAACCGCGTCACGCGTTTCGTTTCGACACTCAACCGGCGTCGGTGCAGCTCAAGGTCGAGAAGGCGATGCCGACGATCCGGGCCTCGGTCGCCTCGGTCCTCTCTCTAACGATGAGTCGAGCGGTTTTGAAGAGTTACTTCCGCGTGGCGATTCGACGGGCGCCCGCCAAGCGAATGACGGTACGTGTGCCCGAGGCGATGGCCGATCCGAAGATCACTCCCGAGAGCCGGGTCGAAGTTGAGTACGTGCAGCTCAACCCCAAGAAGGGGGACGCGGAGGTGACGCTGCTCTTCGGAGAGCCGGTGGAAGGGATCGTCGAGTTCACGTTGGAGAGTGAGATTCCCGCCTCTCCCGGGAAGCCGGTCGCGTTGCCGATCCCCTCGGGACTTCCGTTCGAGACGTCGACGGGAACGTTGACGGTCAAGGCGGCTTCCAATGTCAACGTCACCTTCGACGACAAAAAGTTCGTCAACGTCGATCCCGAGACGAAAGAGCCCTTGCTGGAACCCGATGGTGAACAAGTATGGGTCTTCCGGCCACAAACGGGACCAGCCAGCGTCGCCCTGAAGTACGCTCGGCTGCCCAGGGAACTCTCCGCTCGACTGAACGCCAACGTTCAGCAGGTGGGCAGGTCGTTTCGCGTCAAAGCGGTCTTCGATCTCCGCTCGCGGCACGAACCGATTTCGTCGCTGAAGGTGGTGGTGCCCGGTGGGGCGAGAGGGGTGGCGATTTCCGGCGTCGCTCGCACGAACGAGACGGCGACGGCGAACGAACACATGATTCATTTCTCCGGTCCCGTCGAGCGAGCACCGTTTCAGATCGACTATGAGATCACTCCCAAGACCACCGAGAAGGGGACGGCGATCAAGCTTCCCGTGCTCCAGGAGGTCGCGGTGTCGACGGAACGGGCGACGATGGAGATCGAGCCGACTTGGAAAGTCACGCCGTTGGGAGCGTGGCGCGGTGCCTCGCCCGAGGCGCCGGACATCTCAAGTGGCGGCGTGATCAGGGAGGAGTTCGTCGCGACTGAACCGACTTCCGAACTCCTCGTTCGCCTTGACCGGACGGCTGCGCTGGCGTCGGTCATCGTCCCGCGGGCGTCGATCGAGGAGTTCCTCGTCAACGATGGTCGTCGCGGAGGGACCGCTCGCTTCGCCATCACGATTCACCGACTCCCGTACGTTCGCTTTCGGTTGCCCGATGGCTACGAGTTTGTCTCCGCCGAGTTGGACGGCGAACTGGTGGAAGCGACCTTCTCGAGCCTCGACGAGGGTCGGGTCGCGTTGCCGCTCGATGGGGCTCCGCACGCACTGGAGCTAACGTACCTCTCGACGCTCGAGAACACGCTGGGGACCTGGAGTCCAATCACGTTGCGGGCCCCGCGACTGTTGGGGCGAAGCGTCGTCGAGGAAGTGCGTTGGTCGGTGACGACGGCGCCCGATCGGTTTCTTCTGACCCCGTGGGGGCAGGATGTCTCGTCCTCGAGCGCGGTGGCGGGAGACATCGCGTGGTCGTCGGCGGGTCAAGATCGAGAAAGGACCTCCAACACTCGTTGGTTGCAGGAGGCGGCTCCTCTACTGGTCTGGTCCGAGACCGACGCGCCGGAAGGGGGGCTCACCACGATCTACCAGACTTGGTCCGGTGCCGATCAGTTGCAAGTCATCGCGGTGTTGCGGCCCTTCTGGGTATTGGTCTGTTCCGGGACGGCGCTCCTGGTGGGATTGATGATTTCGCGACTTTCTCGTTCGGCCCAGTGTTTCGCGGCACTGGTCCTCGTCATCGCCGGGGTTGGCTTCTGGGCCGCGACGCCTCGCATGGCGGCATGCGTATGGGTCGGGGCGCAGTGGGGAGTGTTACTTGGGCTCCTGGTCGTGGTGGGGCGGCCGTTGTTCTCGCGTCGCCGGCAACGCTTTCTCGGATCGCCGCTGAACGAGACGGGGCAGGGCCCCGAGTCCTGGGTTCTTCCCCCGGATTCCACTCCGATGTCGGCCACCCAATCTTCAACGGGGAGCTTCTCCAATCCACGCTAGTCCAAGGCTCCGGAAAACAACTCGATCGTTGGTCCGAGCCGCAGCGAGTCGGTGCGGGGTGAGAAGGGCCAAGCCGTCGAATCGACTCGATGGGTCGTCACCGTGGCTAGGGTCACGCTTGGTAGCGCTGGTCGCGGCGGCACTTGTCCTGCTCGTGAGTTCGGCCGGCGCGCAAGAGCAAGAGACTGAGGAGGCCGCGCGGCTTCCACTCCAGTGGATCTACCTTCCCATCAATCAGTTGGGAGACTTCCTGCCCGACGATCAAGTGACGCGAACCTTGACCAAGCAGGAGTTCGACCGACTCGTCAAGACCTTCCTAGAGCGCCTCGCCAAGTCCGACTCCGCGGTCCCGGTGAGCGCGGATCTGCGCGCGAGCTTCGACCCCAAGACCGGGCGCCTAGTCGGCGAGGGAATGTGGACCGTTCCTCGAACCAAGGCGGAGCAGTTCATCTTCGGCCCTTGGAATCTTCTCGTCCGATCGATCTCCGCGCGGGGGGAGAGTTTGACGTGGGGAATGAAGACCGACGGCGAACTCCTGATTCGTTCGAACGCTCCGCTGAAGGAACCCATCAAGATCGCGTGGGAGGTGGGGCCGCGTCTACGCCGCGACGACTCGTGGCTCTTCGACCTACGAATCCCCTCCTGCGCCATGTCGAGTTTGACGCTCCGTTTGCCCAAGGGGTGGCGGTTGCGAGCCAACGACGAACGGATGATGGTCGACCGGGTCGATGGCGACTGGAGGCTCTACTGTGGCGGCGAGTCCTGGATCCGCATCGAACTCCTCCCCCCCCGGAAGAAGGGGGAGCGAGTCGTGTCGTCGGCGCTGACGTGGACCAGTGACGCGGTCTATACGATCAATCCGACCGGCACGCGCGTCTCGATGGAGATCCTGTTCGAGTCGCTCTATCAACCCGTGGAGCAAGTCACCCTTCTCGCCGACCAGGACTTGCGCATCAGAGACTTGCGGGCGAGTATTCCCGCGCAGTGGAAACGACAGAAGAGCGCCGACGGCTCGGTACGCTGGGTCGCGTCGTTTCGCCGGCCCCCCTTCGGGGCGTTTCGGGTCGCGTTGGACGCCGACTTGCCGACGGTGACCCATGCCCGCTGGAGCACTCCCGTCGTCGGCGTCGCCAACGCCCTTCCGAGAGGATCGCGGCTCACCTACCGCGTCGCCCCCTCGCTTCGGATGGCGACGGTACGAACCGGAACCTTTCGGCAACAGTTCGCCCGACTGAATCAAGACAACTACTACGTTCTTTCGTTGCTGGGACCGGGTGGCGTCATGCCGATCGCCTCGGCCGTCGAGCTTTCGGATTCCGATGTGGTCGACGGGTCGCGGTTGGCGGAACTGCTTTCCAATCCCAACGCGAAGGGGAACTCCAGGGCGCTCGATCGTATTCGTTCACTGTTGCCCGCGTCACTGCGCGCTCGGTTGTCCAAGGAATCGAAAGAGCCGAGCCTCGGTGCCGCCTTGCTCGCCGCGATCAACCAGATGATCCGGCGCCGGGACCTCGACGATGGCAAGGCGTTCGTCAACCTCCGGAGCGAGAGCGGGGTCGCGTCGACCCAGGAAGCTCCATCGGCGGGAATGGTGGCGTGGCATGGACGGCAGCTTCTCGACGCCGCTTTTTCCGGGATCATCCGCCCGTTTCATTCGTCGGTGCCGGTTCTCGAACTGGTTCCGACGTCCGCCGACGTCGACGCCCAGGTTCGCTCGTTGCTGGAGGTGGGTGACCAGCAGGAGACCCTGACCGCGGAAGTGACGTGGCGTTGTCTCTCGGGCGTGCTCCACCAACCGAGCGTGTCGATCCCCAACGGGTGGGAAGTGACCAGGATCACGTCCGAGACTCCGCAAGACCTCCTTTCGCACCGGATGGAGACGACCCCCGAGGGAAGCGTCGTCACGTTGGTGCTCACGCGAGGGATCCCGGCGGGGGGAAGCATCCGCGCGTGGATCGAGATGGCGCCGGTCGTTCCGACGCCCGTCTCGAGCGAACACGAACGCGAGATCGCCTTGCCCGTGGCGCGTCCCCAATATGTCAATCCCGCTCACGGCAATCTCTACACGATCTGGTTCTCGCCCAATCTCCGGTTCACGACCGAAGGGCTGCCTCCCGACGAAAGCTCGATGGTCGAGTCGGCGTCGGCCAAACCGCTGCCCGAGGGGAGCGTCTACACTTTCCGCTACTTCACGCAATTGGGCGAGGGACGCGTTCGTGTCGAGCGGGCGACGACGAGATTGGTCGCTACGCTGACCGAAACGGTCACCTACCGTTCGGACGCCTACGATTTTGTCCTCGAAATCGACGTCGAGTCGGATGGTGAGGATCTTCGAGTTGTTACCCTGGAGAGCAACGAAGCTCTGCCGGAGGACGTTCGTTGGGAGGTCGATGGCGAACCGGTCGCGGTCGAGCCGAGGGCGCCCCCCCGCCAGTCCGATCCCCACGTGTACGTCTTGACGCTGACTCCGTCGCCGCGTGGCCGGGTCGCCATCACCGCGCGCTGGGAGAAGAGCGATTCCCAGGCGAGCGTGCCCCTGATCGCGGTGCGCGACGCCGGCTCGTTCACCGGCCGGGTCGATGTCGCGAGCGCCCTCAATCGTCCGATCGATGTCGTCGCGAAGGGGGTGTCCGCCAAGGGACAAAGAAAAAACACGACCTCGTCCCATTCCATGCGCGGTGCTCAGCCATTCTGGTCGACGACCTACTCCAGGCTACCGGTCGATGCTCGCGTCGAGCTTCGTCCGCCCGGCGATCCCCCAGCCGTCGACCCGACGACTCCCGCGGGGACCGTCGAGATGGATTGCCGCAGCCTGCTCGCGAGCGACCGCGCTTATCACCGCGTCAATCTTCGGCTCGATGTCGTGAGGCTTGGCGATCTGACGCTGAGACTCGGGCGGGAGGTCACCCTTTGGGATATTCGTCTGGATGGCCATTCCCTGGTTCCCGATACGTCCGACGAGGAACGGCTGGTCGTCGCCGACCTTTCGCCTGGGGTCTACCAGTTGGAGCTGTTTGTCGGGGGACCGCTCGCGAGCAGATGGGGTGTTTGGATGCCGACGCTTCCCTTGAGTGTCGAAGGTTGGACGACGACGACGGCGCGTTGGGAGGTCGCCACCGAGGAGATCGCGCGTGTCTGGGAGAGTCGGGGACTGGCGGCCTACACCGAAGCCCCTCTCGACTCCGTCTCGCTTCTCGGTTGGCGCTCGCATGACACGGACCTCGCGCTTCCGACCGCCCAGAAGGTGCATCGTTTCGCGCTATTGGACCCGGAGTCGGTGAGCGCGGTTCGCTTGGCGCTCCTTCCGGAATCGTTGACCAAGCGCCTGGGGCGTCTGGCCGCGCTCGTGTGTGGGCTCGTTGTGCTCTTCGTGGCCCGCTTGTGGTCCTCTTCCGTTTGCCGGGTCGGACTGGGCATGGCGCTTACTGGGACACTCGTTCTCTCGCTCTTGGGCAGCGAGTTGGGGGAACTCGCGGCGTCGCTCGGCTGGGCCTCCTCACTCGCGTTCGCGGCCCTGATCATGCTCAAGCACCCAGTGGCCAAACGTTGGCTCGTCGTCGGAATGGTCCTCGTCTGTTTCGCGATCCCGCGTTCGCCCGCCAGGGCGGCGGAGCCCGGGACCGCATCGACGAGCGAGCCGCCCGGCAAAGTTCTCGTACCATTCGACCCGACCGATCTGCAAAAGGACTTGGACCAGGTCGTCGTCTCCGAGAAGCTCCTGCGGCGACTGGGTGAGGAGGGGAAGAATCCCAAGGGATCGATCGTCATCACCAAGGCGAGCTACGAGGGAACTCGCGAGATGACCGATCGAATCAAATGGACCGCCCGGCTCGAAGTCACCTCCTATGGCGAAGACGATCAAGACTCGGTCGCGATCTCGCTCCCGTTTCAGGAAGTCCAACCGCTCAGCGTCGAGGTGTCGCCCGAGTCGCCGCCCGCTCCCATGGGACTCAATGCCGGACTCGACGTCTCGGTCGCGAGCCAAGGACGCTCGACGATCGTCATCCGCTTCCTGACCCCGGTCGGTCGCTCGGGCATCACGCGTTCGGTCGACTTCGACATCCCGCCGGCTCCCGCGAATGAACTGAAACTGACAATTGATGGGGAAGCGATCGAGTTGCTTCCCGAGACCCTTCCCACCGACTTGCGCGTGAAGCCGGCAAACAAGGCCGCGACGATCGTGGGCCGGTTCGGACCCGATCGACGAATCCGACTGAGATGGCGGAGCGTCGATCCCGATTCCGCGGGACCGGCGAAAGTCGACGCGACCGCTCTGGTGCTTCAGGACGTCGCCGCCCACACCCGCGACTTGGTGGCGTACTACGAGTACTTGGTGACCGAGGGATCGGTCGATCACTTGAGTATTTCACTTCCCGACGATGTCGTTATTCGTCGCGTCGACGCCGACGGCCTGCGCGATTGGCGCGTCGTCACCGACCCCGACAAGACGACGCAGCCGGGCAAGTTGAGTTCGCCTGGCACACGTCACTTGATGATTGATCTCGATGCGCCGACGTCCGGAATCATCCACGTTCGCTTGCATGGACTCGTGGCGGCTCTTCGATCGACCGTCGTCGATTTGAGCGTTCCCTCTCCCGAAGGCGTCAATGACTTCGATGGGATGTTGGCGGTTCGCGTTCCACCGGGGTGGTCGGTTGGGGACGCGCAGTGGAACGGGACCCGCAGAGCGCTGGTTCGGGAGTTCGAGGAAGCTTGGTTGCTTCAGGAGTCGCTCGCGCGCGAACGAAGCGACAATCAATCCGAACTCGGCCTGGGCATCGACAAAGCCGTCTCGTTCCAGGGAGTCCCGGGAAGGGGGATTCTCCGGATCCGGACGCCGAGGGCGAGCTGGTCAGTCGAGCAGACCGTCACTCTCGAGCCGGAGCCACGTCTCGGGATCATGCGAGTCGGGGCACTGCTTCGGCTCAAGGTCACGTCCGGCAAGATGTTCCAGGCGAAGATGCGGCTTCCCAAAGGGTTCACCGTCTCGCGAGTGGTTGGCAAGGGCCTGCATCACTGGAGCGTCAAGGACCGCGTGCTGACGGTGCGTTCCGAGGATGGACTCGACTCGTCCGAAGACGGCTCATCGGCCGATTGGGACCTTCGCGTCGAGGGAAGGCGACGACTGGTCGCGTCGGGTGAGGATGGCGAGAGACGCTTCTCCTCGCTGGTTTCCGACTTCGACTGGATCGGCGCCGATCAGGTGAGTTCGACGTGGCGCCTCGCTCCTCCGTCGGGATGGGTCATGACGGTGGCCACGCCGGTCGATGCCGTGATTGAGGAGGGCCCCGACGACTTGCCGATGGTCAAGAGCGATGGCCCCAACCCCTCGTTCACGGTGATGCTGGTGGCGACGCCGCCTCGGCTGACCGTCGAGAATACCACGGTCGTCGCGCTCACCGACGAGTCGTTGTCGATCAGGGGGAGCATCAATCTCGATATCCTCCAGGGAGCGCTACGCGAGATCGGGTTCAGCGTTCCCGAGTCGATCGCGCGTCTGATTCGTTGGGACGCCAGTTCGTTGAAACTGGTGAAGAGTCCTCGCTCGGGTGATGGGGGGATCGCGCTCTTCCGCGCGTCGCCTCCCATACAATCGCCGGTCACCCTCCATTGGCAAGCGACCGTCGAGTTTCAGCCACCCTTTCGCTTCAAGATTCCACGCGTGACCCCGGTCGGTCGATTGGCGGAGAAGGACCGCTTGATCATCGCCAACGATTCGGCCCTTCGGCTGAGTCTCGAGGAAACGGAAGGGCTGACACCCGTACCCAGCACCGATCGCAAGTTCCTCGCCGACGCTCAGCTCTCGGACAAGGCCGAGTTGCTCTCCTATCGCGCCTCCGACGACGATTGGAAGCTGGAGTTGTCGCTCGCTCCTCCCGATCAAGCTCTCTCGTATCGGGCTTGGCAAACCGACGTCGATCTTGTCGACGACCCGCTCGGTCGGGCCAGGGGTGGGAGCCGTTGGCAGCTCTTGGGACAATCTCACGGCCACGTCGATATCGAACTCGACAAGCCCCTGCAAGCGGAGCGACTTCTTCTCGATGGCCAGTCGATTCCCTACGAGCGAACGGAGAAGGGGATACGGTTTCCCGTCTTTCCCGACAGCCGATGGCGAGAGGTGGTGCTGACCTGGACCATGCCGTCGTTGACCGATCGAGCACGATTGCCGTGGTTGGTCGGTGCCCAGGAACACGACGTCCTGGTTCGGATCGATCGGCGCAGTGCGACCCCCGAGAAGTCGAGTGACATGTCGCTCGCTCGTTTGAGTTGGCTGAGCAAGAAGGCCGAACGGGGACTCGAACAAGCTCGCGATCGTCTCGACGCGGTGAGCGCCAATCCCACCTCGGAGAACTGGCGCGCCTTCGAACGGGAGATGATGCTCTCCGCCCGCGCCGAGGTCGAGTTGCGGGAGACGCTGACCGATTGGGATACGGACCATTCGGGCGCGGCCGATGGCAAGCTGCCGGTCGCCTTTCGCGACACCCGCAAGACGATGCGCTCGCTCCAGCGTCGATTTTCTCAACTCCAGCGTGAGGCGGAAACTCTTCCGGGGTATCGGACTGTCGCTCCCAGGGCTGGCGCCAACGCGCTGTTGCGGGGGGCTCCCGAACTCGACTCGCGAAGCAACGATACGCTGCTGGAACTTCCAGGCCCACTCGCGGAGATCCCGATCGCGTCGTCGCGCTCCGTCTTGACGAGCGTTGGACGCGCGGACAAACGCATGCTCCACGCGGGGACGGCATTGGTTGGCCTGTTGCTCGTGCTGGCCTCGGGACTCAAGTGGCGAGTTCGGCTCTATTGGCCCGCGCTAACGGCCGGCCTCGGGGTCGCTTGGCTCGTCGTGGGCCGGGTCGAACTCGTCGGCGTTCTTCTCCTGGCGCTCTCGTTGATCGCGGCCTGGCTGACGGTTCGCGGTTGGTTCCGGCCGGCGATCATTGGTGAGGACTTGTGCGACTCCACGATCGCACAGCTCTCGCGTTCTCGTTTCATGGAGATAGCCGCCGAATGATTTCTCAAGCTGGGGACGTCGCGATCCAAGAGTCGGGCGTCGTGATGGAGAACGTGCGAATCGCGCGGGGCACGTATCGACTTCGGATCGATCTGCCCAACATCGCCGCTAGAATCTTGCCGGGACAGTTCGTCATGGTCCGGATCGCGGGCCGAACGGATCCACTCTTGGCTCGGCCATTCGCCCTCTACGACACCGTCGACGAGGCTGGAACACCCCGCGCCGTCGACATCGTCTACCTGGTGATGGGGAGGGGTACCCAAGCGTTATCCGCTCTCTCTGGGGGCGAAACGCTGGAACTGTGGGGGCCGCTGGGCAACACCTTTCCCCCCGAGCTTACCGAGGACCAGGGGCGTCACTTGCTCATCCTCGCCGGCGGCATCGGGCAGACTCCCTTCGTCGCGCTGATCAAGGAACTCCTCGGACTTCGCCGCTACGGAATCCACCAGGAGACGGGCGCGGGACGAGTCGTGAACCGTCCCAGAAAGATCACGGTCGGCTACGGCGTGAGGTCCGCGGAATTCCTGGCGGGAGTGGATGATTTCCGAGCGACGGGCATCGATCTTCACATCACCACCGAGGATGGATCGGCCGGTCAACGCGGTTTTGTGACGCGGGTGCTGGACGAAGCATCAACGACGTCCGACCCGCCGACCGCCGTCTTCGCGTGCGGGCCCGAGCCAATGCTCGGGGCGGTCTCGACCCTGGCAAGTGAGAAGGGGATACCCTGTTGGGTTTCCCTCGAGACCAAGATGGCATGTGGCTACGGGGTCTGCTTCAGTTGCGTTTGTCCCGTGAACGACGTCGCGAGCGAGCAAGGATGGGACTTTCGCCGCGTTTGCATCGAGGGACCGGTCTTTCCCGCCGAGACGATCTCTTGGCCGAACATGTGATCCTCTCTCGCATGCCGCGCAAGCGGGAGCAAGGCGGCACCCAGTGCAACGCGGTGGATCACTTCAACGGCTGCTGCCAAGACTGTTTCAGTTGCGCGATTGACTCTCGCAGTACCTCGCCGCCGGCGCCGCGTACCGAGAGCTCCTTCGCCTCGGTCACTTGACCTATGACCGCGATGGGCAGGTCGCCGAAGAGCTTGAGGAGCCGGTCGGTCTTTTCCTGGGGCACCTCGAGAAGGAACCGGGTGTTGGACTCGGAGAAAAGAATCGTCATCGCGTCCATCTTTTCGCTGGTCGGCACGTCGGCAAGGTCGATCGCCGCTCCGAGTTCGCCCGCGAACGCCATTTCGGCGACCGCGACCGCCAAGCCACCTTCGCTCAGATCGTGACAGCTTCTGACCATTCCCTCGCCAATGGCCCGATGAACGGCCTCGAAGATCGATCGTCCCACCGTCGTGTCGACCGTGGGGGCCGTCCCACCCGTGGCGCCCGTGACGAGATTGAAGTGCGAGCCACCAAGCTCATCGCGGGTCAAGCCGACGAGTATCAAGTTATTGCCGTTCTTCTTGAGGTCCATCGTGACGGCATGCCTGACATCGTGAACGATCGCCATCGCGCTGATCAATAGGGTCGGCGGAATGACGATCGGGCCGTCAGGCGTTTGGAACTCGTTGTGGAGGCTGTCCTTCCCCGAGATGAACGGGGTTCCGTATCCCTTGGCGATGTCGCGGCATGCGAAGGCCGCCTCGCAGATCGTCCCGAAGACCTCCGGACGTTCGGTGTTGCCCCAGCAGAAATTGTCGAGCAGGGCACAGCGATCGGGATCGCCGCCGACGGCGACGATATTGCGAATCGCTTCGTCGATCACCGAGGCCGCCATCGCGTAGCAGTCGGCGTCCGCCAGGCGCGGGTTGATGCCGCAGCCGACCGCGACTCCCTTGGTCGATCCGGGGACTGGAGCGATGACCGCGGCGTCGGATGGCCCGTCTTCGCTCTCGCCGACCAGCGGCTTGACGACGCTACTTCCCTGCACCTCGAAGTCGTACTGGCGGATGATCCATTCTTTGCTGCGAACGTTGAGCGAACCCAGGATACCGTGCAGCGCCTTACCGGGTTTGACATCGCTCGGCACCTCGAGGGGGGCCGGGGGGGTTCGCGAGGACTTGCCGTGATGGACGATGTTGGGGCGCCCGTCGTGGAGGAACTTCATCGAGAGTTCGCCGACCGTCTCTCCCTGGTAGGTCAGCAGGAGTTGCCCGCCTTCCTCAAAGGTTCCGAGCACAAGGGCCTCAACGTCCTCGCTTTCGCAAAGCTCGCGCAGTTCGCCCCAATTGTCGCTGGGAACCGCCAGCACCATGCGTTCTTGGGCTTCGCTGATCCAGATCTCGGTGTAGGAGAGACCCTCGTATTTGAGGCTCGCTGAATCGAGGGTGACGTGGGCTCCGATCGTCTCGCCCATTTCGCCGACCGCGGAGCTGAATCCTCCGGCGCCACAGTCGGTGACCGCGTGGAAGAGGTCGCGATCGCGAGCGACCAGAAGAACATCCATCAGCTTCTTCTGAGTGATCGCATTGCCGATCTGTACCGCGCCGCCCGAGACCGACTCCGATTCGGTGTGCAGTTCTCCCGAGGAGAAGGTCGCTCCATGAATGCCGTCGCGACCGGTCCGACCTCCGAGGGCGACGATCAGATCGCCTGGCTTCGGGCTCTTGAAGGAACGCTCCTTGGGAAGAAGGCCGACGGTACCGCAGAAGACCAGCGGGTTGCCCAGATAGCGTTCGTCGAAGCAGACGGCGCCATTGACGGTTGGGATTCCCATCCGATTGCCGTAGTCGCGTACCCCGGAGACCACGCCTCGCATGACCCGCGCGGGATGAATCACCCCGTCGGGCAAGTCCTCGTAGGCATAGTCGGGCGACGCGAAACAGAAGACATCGGTGTTGCAGATCGGCTTGGCGCCCTGGCCGGTCCCGAGGATATCGCGAATCACGCCGCCGAGGCCGGTGTTGGCGCCGCCGTAGGGCTCGATCGCGGAGGGATGGTTGTGGGTCTCTACCTTGAAACAGATGTTCCAGTCATCGTCGAAACGGATGATGCCGGCATTGTCCTCGAAGACCGAGACGCACCAATCGAGGTCGAGATCCTTGGTGACCTTGAAGACCGTATCCTTGAGGAGGCCACCCTCTCCCGGTTCGCCTTCGTAGGTGTAGGGACCGCGGAGTGTCTTGTGTGAGCAGTGCTCCGACCAGGTCTGGGCGATCGTCTCGAGTTCGATGTCGGTCGGTTCGCGGTTTTGCTCGACGAAGTGGTCGCGAATCGCTCGCATCTCGGTCAGGTTGAGAAAGAGTTGGCCTTCACGACTGAGCCGTTCGAGAGCCGCGTCATCCATCGTGCTGATCGGAACCACGACTCGCTCGAACGTGTACGATGACCCGAGCGCGAGGTGTTCGGCGGAGAGCTCCCCGAAGACGACCTGTTCGATCGCCTCGTTGGCGAGCACGCGCGGAGCGACGAACTCCAGCAGCTTCGCCGACGCGTTGGCGGGGAATAGGTAGCGGCGATAGGTCCGGACCGACTCGACGGCGATTCCGAGCGTGGCGATCGCTTGGCGAGCGCTTTGGGCGACGGGATCCATGACCCCCGGCTTGGGAAGGACGGTGATCGTGTTCGCCGGCACCTCGCGGCGATCGATTTGCGTGACGTCGACCGTCTCGATGACCGTGTCGGCCAGCAGGCGATGGGCGATCCGTTCGATTTCCTCGGCGGCCAACTCGGCTTCGAGGAGAAAACCGCGCGAGGTCTCGCAGCCCGGTACGTCTTCCCCAAAACGCTCCGAGGCGATCGCGCCGAGTTCGCGCAGATCGGCGTTGGTCTGCTGGGAATGATTGTCGATTGTTCTGCGCTCGGGACTCTCGGGCAAATGCCGGATGTTAATGTCCCAAAGTGTCACGACGTCGCTTGCCATCGCGGTAGAGCCTCTCCAGGGTCGCTGCATCTCCGCGCGACAACGCCACGCGGAACTCGTTGAGTCGTCCGACATAGTCCGCCAACACCGAATCGACCGCGTCGGCATTCTCCATGAGAATCGCGCGCCACAGCTCCGGGGCGGAGGCCGCGATTCGCGTTGTATCTCGCAAGCCGCCCGCGGCAAACGGAAGGTCGCCGTCCTCGACGACGCCCATCAGCGCCGCCGCGGCCACATGCGGCAGGTGGCTGGTACGAGCCAGGATCTCGTCGTGGCGCTGGGGCGACATCGCGTGCAACCGCATGCCCACCGCTTCCCAAAGCGTGCGAACCGTCGCGAGAACATCGTCTGGTGTCCGGTCCGTTGGCGTCATCACGCAAACGCGCTCGTCGAAGAGATCGGCCTGCGCGGCGCCGGGGCCGGACTTCTCCGATCCCGCCAGCGGATGGCTCCCGACAAACCGGGTCTCGGCGCCAAGCTCCTTCTCGATGCGCGCCAGCAGGGCGGACTTGGTGCTCCCGACGTCGGTGACGACGGCTCCCGGAGGGAGCAGGGGCGTTGCCGCGACCACGGTGGAGGCGATCTTGTCGACCGGCACACAAACGACGAGGAGATCGACCGAGCCGAGGACGTCCTTCCACTCGAGATGAGCTTCGTCGATCGCGCCCATGGACTGGGCGATGTCGAGACTCTCCTTCCGCCGACCGAACCCGATCACGCGTTCGCAAAGAGCCCGTTGCTTGAGCGAGAGCCCCAGCGACGCTCCGAGCAACCCCACGCCGACGATGCCGACGGAATCGAACAAGAGCCAAGATCCTTTCACTCGCTCGCGGGAGATGGTCTTTCGGTCGCCCGGTCGTCCCAGGGAGTCTCTTTGGGCCGGCACCAAGCGGGCGCGGGCAGGGCACCCGGCGGGTACCGAGAGCACTCGACACGAGTGACGACGTCTGTTTCGTTGGGGGATGTTGTACGAGATGACCCGAGGACTGACAGGCGAGGTCCGCATCTCGGGGAACGGCGTCGGCCAACCGGCTACGCGGCCTGTTCGCCGCTCACTTCGATCAGCGTCTGTGTCTTCACGACGGCGAACTCGTCGGGAAAGGTGTGGTAGATATGGGCGAGCAGGCTGCCCGGACGCGATTGCAGGTCGACGAAACTGATGGGGCTCAGTCCGAGTCGGTCGTGACAGGGAAGCAGGTGCAGAATTCCTTGCTTTTCACCGTCCGCCATCAGCTCGTCGTGAAGGTGCAGAAAGAGCTCGGGGGCGAGTCGCTCGACCTGAAAACAGGTTTGGTAGCTGACCGATTCGGCGGGTTGGAATTGCTCGGAGCGCTCGTTGCCGACGCGATGGCCGAAGAGTTGGCGATGTTCGGGTAGGGGATGGGCTTGGTCCGCCAGCATTTCGACGAGAACCACCTCGCCCCAGTGCCATTCCATGAGGTGGCCCGCCGGCGTCAGGTGAAAGACCAGCCGATACCCTTCCCGGGCGAGCTCCTCGCGCGCGAGGCTCTCGACGAGTTCAGGATGGACCGGCCAATCGAAGACCTGGTAGGTCAACTCCGTCGTGTACGGTCGCAGGACTCCCGAATTCACCGACCATCTCCTACTCGGCCACGAACTCCCTGTCGCGTCCTCACCGAACTCAATCCTAACCAACGGCCCGAAACGGAACAATAACACGATGGCCGTGGAACTGATGCCGCGAGGCACCAATTTCCAACGAAACTCCGAAATTGGAGCGTCATCGAGGATCGGCCGCGATGGAGAGAGCACTTGGACAGTGACAACGGCGCAGAAGCTTACCGCTCGTGCCAACGACGAGATTCGGTTTGTGCGCGTGAATGGCCGCTCGCGTCAGCGGGCGCGATAGACGATCCGACCGCGGGTCAAATCGTAAGGCGAGATCTCAACGGTCACTTTATCGCCAGGGACGATACGAATGAAATTCTTGCGCATTTTGCCACCCACGTGCGCTAGCACAAGATGGCCGTTTTCCAATTTGACCCGGAACGACGTATTGGCGAGCGCCTGGGTCACGACGCCTTCGACTTCGATGGACTCTTCCTTGGGCAAAGCCGCTCCTTTCCAAACTCATGGGCTGGGGTTATTGGCGAAATCCTCAAAAGGATTCCGTCATCTTACATAAATTGTCCGCGAACGCCCGCTCGAATCAGGCGCTGATCTGGCGCTGCGCCTCCGGACCGGTGCCGAGACGCGACTCGATCTCGCGGGCCGTGGCGTCGAGTGCACCTTGCTGGCTACGGATGAACGCGCGGGCTCGCTGTCCCATCGCTTCGGCTTCCTCGGGAGCGCGGATCCAGTGCTCAAGCGTTGCTGCCAGATCGCGGGCATCGTCCACGGCCACCGCGCCCCGGACCTCCAGCAGGTGGGCGACCGTATGGCGGAAGTTCCACGTCTCCGGGCCGAAGCAGCAAGGGACCCCGACCGCCGCGGGCTCGATCATGCTTTGGCCCCCGCGGCCGCAATTCATGCTGCCTCCGACATACGCGATGTCCGCGAGTCCCCACAAGTGGCCGAGTTCGCCGATGGTGTCGACCAGCGTTACGGGAGCGGGAGCATCGAGCGGGGCATCGAGCTGACTACGTCGAACCACGCAAATCCCGCGTTGCTCGAGTAGCCGCGCGACCGCTCCAAACCTCTCTTGGTGGCGGGGAACGAGGACGAGACGAAGCTCGGGGAATTGCTGGCGTAGCGACTCCCAAACGTCCAGGATCATGCTCTCCTCGTCCGCCATCGTGCTTCCGGCGATGAGGATTTTCTCCTCCCGGAAACCGAGTAGTCGGCGTAGCCGATTCGTGTCGGGGCTCCAGCGTTCGGTGGCGACGCCGTCGTACTTGATCGAACCAGTGACGGTCATCGCGGTGGATGGCCCGACCAGGGCTTTGATTCGCCCGGCGTAGGACTGGTCTTGAACACCCCACCAGTCGATGGCCTCCAGGGAGGGGCGCAAGAGCGAGGCGATCTTCTGATAGCCACCAAAACTCCGCTCGCTCATGCGGGCGTTGATGACGACCACGGGGATATTGTGCCGCTTGGCCTCCGACAGCAGGTTGGGCCAAAGTTCCAATTCGACGAGCATCAGGAGGCTCGGTTGCAAGTCGCCCAGGACACGGCGAATCGCCCACGTGAAGTCGAACGGAGCGTAGAAGACGGGCGTCCCGCGAAACTTCTCCTTCGCGACCGCGTAACCGGTGTTGGTCGTGGTCGACAAGACGAATTGGTAGTCGGGACAGCTCGCTTCGAGTCGCCCCAAGAGCGGACGCAGCAGGAGCACTTCGCCGACACTGACGGCGTGGATCCACACGGTCGGCCGACCATCGAGCCCTTCTGGTGCCTTGCCGAGCAGTTTCGAGGCGATGCCCTCGCGATACTTCCCGGTCGTGGCGGCCTTGAAGAGCCAGTAGGGGAGGCTGAGCGTCAGGAGTGCCAGATAGAGAGCGTCGAGAATCCTTGGTGGCACGAGGAATCCTTTCCCTGCGCGTTGGTGCAAGTCAGTTTGGTAAGCGTTCGAAGAAGGACCGCCGCCGACGTCTTCGTTGGACTTCGTCGGATGTCATGCTCACGCCAAGGTGGCCATGTTGTTGAACGAGTGCTCGGTCCCAACTCGAAAGTTGCGTTGGCGTAGCCCCAACCCCTTGGCGCTGGCTGACAAGAAGCCAGAGGCACCCGACGATTCCGTTGGACCGGAGCGACTACGCGACCTGGCCCTGCCGGCCGCCGCCCATGCAGCAGTTCTTGTACTTCTTGCCGCTGCCACAGGGACAGGGATCGTTGCGGCCGACTCGCTTGCCGCGATTGCGGATCGGCTCCGGCTTGCCCTGATCTTGGCTCGACTCGATCGCGGCGTTCTGTTGTTTCTGGATGTCGGTCTCGGGAGCCTGTTCGGGCAACCCACCTGTCGAGGCGTGCTGGGCGTTGGTGATGTTCCAAACGTTGGCGACGAACCCGCTGTCGGCCTCCTCGAGGCGGAAGACCAAGTCGGTGACTTTATCCTCGTAGGTGTTCCACATCTCCTCGAAGAGCATTCGGCCACGCCGCTTGTACTCGACCTTGGGGTCGACTTGAGCGTAGCCGACCAACCCGATGCCCGCCTTGAGGTGGTCCATCGCGTAGAGGTGGTCTTTCCATCCGGTGTCCAGGAACTGCAAGAGCAGGACCCGTTCCATCTCCCGGATCTCGGGGCGGTACCGGTTCTCGGCGGCGTCGAGTAGTTGAGCCCGAACGTCGTCGGCTTTGACGAGCGTCGTGTGCAGTTCCAGTGGCTTTCCGAACTGACTCTCGGACCACGTGGAAAGGTGGCCGAGACTCCCGGCGGGGACTTCGACGTCGAGTCCGTCCGAATACGCTTCGGCGAGTCGTCGCTCGATCTCCTCGTGGAAGGCGCCGTCGCGGAAGAAGGCCCGGCTCGCCTCAATGAGTCTCTCTTGGATCTTCTGACGCGGCAGGTTCCGAAATTCCTCGGCATCCAGCTCGGCGCGGAATCGGCTCTTCGCCCAGTTGATCAAGCCTTCCCGATCGTAGCGAGACTCGGCGTTGGTCGCTTTGTCGGCCATGAAACGGGCCATACCGCAATGGACCGGGAAGACGATCTCCTTGTCCGCGTAAACCTCTCCGGCACGCAGCTTCAACAGCGACGCGACCCGTTCGGGTTCGGGGAGATCGTCGGAAGAGGTCAATTCCTCGACGGTGACGTCGATCCCAAACTTCTGCTTGGTCCAGACGCACAAATTGGTGATGCCGAAGTCTTCCTCGAAGAACTGCCGGCCCGCTTCCAAGTTGACCGAATCGATCGACTTCTCGGCGTGATCGAAGATAATCTGACTGGCATCGTCACGACCGGCACGGCGAAGGTCGTATGGTTTGAGCTTCAAGTTCCAGACGCTGTTGGCCCAGTTGGCGAGCGCTTCCCAGTTCCATTCCTTCTCTTCGACGTCGAGATCGAGGTTCTCGTCAACCTTGTCGATGATCGTCGATTCGGCTTGATGTCGCGAGAGATCCTTGGCGGTCCGTTCGGCGTCTTCGAACTCGGTGCGTTCGAACTCGCGGGCATCGAACTCCGTCCCCAAGCGAGCTCCCGCCCAAGCCGCGAAGCCCTCGGCTCCGAGTTTCGGATCGAGGTAGCGCTCCACCGCCTCGTCGATGCGATGGTTGATCATCTCAAGGGCCAACTCCTTGCAGTTGGCCCCGTCGAGGATGTCCTGACGGAACGTGTAGACCCGCTTGCGCTGATGGTCCATGATCTCGTCGTATTCGAGCAGGTTCTTTCGAGCCTCGAAGTTGCGCTCTTCGACTTTGCGCTGAGCGCCGGCGATACGGCGGCTGACCATCGCGCTTTCGATCGCCTCGCCTTCCTGCATGCCCATCCGCTGCAGGATCGCGCGAACCCAGTCGCCCGCGAAGATCCGCATCAAGTCGTCTTCCAGGGAGAGGAAGAATCGGCTCGAGCCCGGATCGCCTTGGCGACCGGAACGACCGCGAAGCTGGTTGTCGATGCGGCGTGACTCGTGTCGCTCGGTGCCGATGATGTGCAAGCCGCCCGGCGTGGCGGCCTCCTTGGCTTCGATCACCTTCTGTAGCGATTCGATGTCCTTGATGTGGTGCTTGCTGGCCAGACGCGACGGGTCCTCGCGTTCGCGATCGCTCGCCTCGTCGACGATCGTGGCCAGCTTCTCCGGCTCGGGAACCTTCGCGGCCTTGGCGAGTTCGAGCGTCGGAATCGTTTGCTTGAGCTCCTCGCCCTCTTTCTTCATGGGGCCGGCCATCGGCGCGACCGCCGCTTCCCAGACGTCTGGAGGGACTTCCAGCCGCGTCGGGTACTCGCTTTTGAGCTCCGACCACGCCATCGCCTCGGCATTGCCGCCGAGGATGATGTCGGTACCACGACCAGCCATGTTGGTGGCGATCGTGACGGCACCGCGCCGACCGGCTTGGGCGACGATGTCGGCTTCCCGTTCGACATACTTGGCGTTGAGAACCTCGTGCTTGATGCCGTTCCGGCGGAACAACTCGCTGAGGAACTCGGACTTTTCGACGCTGGTGGTACCGATGAGGATGGGACGCCCGGTCCCGTGAACGTGGCGGGTCTCCTCGACGACCGCTTTCCACTTCTCCTTCTGTGTGCAGTAGATGACGTCGGGATGATTGAGGCGACACAGCTCGCGATTGGTCGGGATCGCGACGACGTCGAGCTTGTAGATCTTGTAGAACTCGTTGGCCTCGGTCATCGCCGTCCCGGTCATGCCGGCGATCTTGTTGTAGAGCTTGAAGAAGTTCTGGAAGGTGATCGTGGCGAGCGTCTGGGTCTCTTCCTTGATCTTGACGCCTTCCTTGGCTTCGACCGCTTGATGCAGGCCGTCGCTCCACTGCCTGCCTTCCATCTTGCGGCCGGTGTGTTCGTCGACGATGACGATGGCGCCGTTTTGGACCACGTACTCTTTGTCGCGGCGGTAGAGGTTGTGGGCCTTGAGGGCGTTGTCGATCAGGTGCGGCCATTCCATGTTGCCGGCGGTGTAGAAGCTCTCGACTCCGACTTGGCGTTCCGCCTCCAGGATGCCCTGATCGGTGAGATGGCAGGTATGCTCCTTCTCGTTGACCTCGAAGTGGGAGTCCCGCTTGAGCGAGAGGGCGACGCGGTTGGCCTTGGCGTACTTCTGCGGGTCGTCGATGGCCGGGCCGGAGATGATCAGCGGCGTCCGCGCCTCGTCGATCAAGATACTGTCGACTTCGTCGATGATCGCGAAGTTGAGCGTTCCCTGGGCCTGCATCTCCCTGGTCGGCTTCATGTTGTCGCGAAGGTAGTCGAAACCGAACTCGTTGTTGGTGCCGTAGGTAATGTCCGCGGCGTACTGGGCGCGGCGTTCGTGGGGCGCCATGTCGGACTGGATCGCTCCGACCTCGAGTCCCAACCCGTTGTAGAGGGGCGACATCCACTCGGCGTCGCGGCGGGCGAGGTAGTCGTTGACGGTGACGCAGTGGACGCCCATGCCCGAGATGGAGTTCAGGTACGCGGGGAGGGTGGCGACGAGCGTCTTGCCTTCACCGGTGACCATTTCCGCGATGCGGCCCGAGTGCAGAACCATACCGCCGACCAACTGGACGTCGTAGTGGCGCATACCCATGAAGCGGCGACCGGATTCCCGGCAGGCGGCGAAGGCTTCCACCAGCAGCTCGTCGAGCGACTCCCCCTCCGCGAACCGACGGCGGAACTTCTGGGTCTGCTCCTTGAGTTCGGAGTCGCTCAGCTCCGTCATCTGGGATTCGAGAGCGTTGATCGCCTCGATGCGTGTCTGGAGCTTGCGGATTTCGCGCTCATTGCTGTTGCCGAAGAGGGCAATCAATCCGCGATTGACGCCCTCCATCGCAGCGCCACATCCATCCACGACGCGATCCAAAAGCGCCTGCCAATCCATCGCAACGAGAGTCCTTAGTCTGGTGCGGGAACGGCGAGCGTCGAGCCTCTTCCTTGCCGCGGAAGAGGGAAGAACTCGACGGTATTGGTCGACCGACCCACGACATAACTGATTCTCGGCCATCAAAACCGGGAAATCCGCTAAATCTTACTGGGGGCCAAGATAGGGGTCAATTCAGGTTATCGGGGGCTCGGAGGCGTTCGTGTCGGCTCGTGAGGGGCTGCGACCGTTGCTCGCGGGGAGTTGCGGGTTGCGGAAATTCGCCAGAATCTCCCAATTCTGGACCGCTTTCTCAACTTCTTTCTCCCCAAAGGGCTCGTTTGGGGGGCTATAGCGCGCTTTTTCGTACAAACTCGCCAAATTTGACGCGGGACTGGTCGCCGGCACCGGTGGCTCCACGGAGCCGCTCGCGTCCTCCCTAAGATCTGTCTCGTTGTAAAGCCTCTTGTTGAAGGAGGTTGTGATCTGGTGGTGGTGCTGGGAGCGGACGTCGTCGCCAAGTTGGTCGATCGCTGCCGATTCAAAGATCGCCCGAACCTTCTCACGTGGCGATTTCGCGTTCCTGCGGGAGAAAAGCTTGGTTCCATGCAGGCCGCCGGGACGCCAACCCACTGGGTGGCGAAAGAGCCAAACGGCGCCGGCGAGGACGCCGAGAGCGATGATGACGTATGCGATTCCGTGAAAAATCGCTCCTCCTGAAGGGGCGCTTGGAAGTGAAGGTAGCCCGAACTCGAGACTGGGTGGTTCCGGCAGGCTGATTTTGGGGATCGAGAAGCGCGGAAAGAGCCCCTTTGGCGTCTTGGGGAGCCTAACTCGTGGCATCCACGAGAGATCGGGCATGGACGAAGCTGCGACCTTGCCCGCCTTGGGGAGCCAATCGCTCGAGCCGACCATCGCGTCACCCAGCCAATCGGCGTTGTTCGCAAAGGCGCGAAGGGCCGAATCTTGGACCGAGTCGGGGATGAGATGGTCGACCGACAATCCCTGCTGGCCCGATTGGATCATTTCTAGGTCCTCGATCGCTCGCTCGAGGGCCGATGACTGGGCGATCGTCGTTCCCGATCGTTTCAGGTCGCGGGCGAAATCGAGCATCCATTCGGACGCCGAGGCATCGAGTCCCTTGGGAAGCCTCCTTGGCCGTTGCGGCCGCGAAGTCTCTCGCGTCGCTGAGCGAGCGTCAGTGCCCCGGTTTCCCGTCTTCTCGCTGGGAGCGATGCTCTCGAGCAATTGGGAGAGTCGGTTCGACTCGTTGGCTCTTGGCACTTCGTCTTGGCCCAGCGATTTTTTCAGCAGGTTGCGAAGGTTGGCGCCGGCATCTGGATTTTGCCCGAGTTTTTGACCGAGACCGCCGAAAGGGTTTTCCCCATTGAGCGAACCGAATCCCTGCCGCTTCGCCATTTCAAGCAAGGTCGACTGCATGCTCGGGTTGTTGCGGAGTTGGTCGAGAATCCCCGATTCCCTCGCAATTGATTCGATGCGCTGCCGGGTGTTGGCGTCGAGCCCGGACATGCCGTTGGTCGCCAGCTTGTCGGCGAGTCCTGGGAACTTGTCGGCGAGCTTGCGGAGCATCCTGCTCAAGCCCTCGATGCGTTGCTGATCGGACGCCAGCGATCGCATCATGATCGCGGAGCGGATGTCCTTCAGACTAAAGACGCGGTCCTTGGGGTAAATCGGCTCGTGAGAACCGCGGTCTTGTCCACTCGCGGCTGTTGGTGGGATGAGAAACAGCAGGCTCGCGAAGGTGAAGACGGTCACGGCGCTCGAGTTCGGCAAGATTCGAGGTTTCCACATGTCCCTATCGTAGCCCACGTGTTGCCGCTCCGAAATGCAATTTCGCCGACGAGTCGGCGTGCAAAGGTCCCCGTCAAAGCCTGAGGGCTTGCGGCATCACCTCGCGTTTTCATTGTCCAGTACGGACATTTGGGGTGTTTGGATCACGGGCGGATGAGAAGCTGCTGAGATCCGTCGACCGAAACGGGCACTCGTCTTGATCCGCATTTACCGATCGACTATGGCCTTGCGGCGTCGGTCCGGGGTGAATGCGCGCGTCGCGGTGATCGCCTTGGCCGAGACGGAGGATGGGCCGAATGCAAGTTGGAATTGTCGACTACCTGCTGCGTCTGAAGGAAGAGGCCTGTTTCTACATGGCGCAAGGACTGGGATTCCGGTGCATCGACCTCGCGGTGGATGTCGTGGGAGATCCCCAGCGGATTCTCTTCGACCTGGATCGGCCCAACGAACTGCGCGAACTCTCGACGTCGACCGACATGGCGGTTTCCGGGATTTATGCCACCCACTTCCTGAGGGAGAACCTCGTTCATCTCGACACGCACCATCGTCAACCGGCGGTCGTGGCCCTCAAGACCCTTGTCGAGCGAGCCAAGTCGCACGCGATTCCGACCGTCATCGTTCCGTTGTTCGGCGCCAGTGAAGTCGTCGGGGATAAGGAACACGGGGTCTTGCAAGAGGTGCTCGAGAATTTGCTAGCGACGACGGCCCTGGATGGCGTCACCGTCGCCCTAAAGACGACCATGCCGACCTCCCGGCTCGTCGCACTCATCGATCGCTATCAATCGGAACATCTTGGCATTTGCCACGATCCTGGAAATGGGGGCCCGCTCGGGCGCGATCCTCGCGAGGAACTGCGAGAGTTGGGACACCGTGTCGCCCACGTTCACTTGAAGGACCGCCTTCACAGCGGCGAATCGGTCGCTCTCGGCGAGGGGGACGTCAATCTCGAGGCGGTGATTAACGGGCTCATCGAGATCAAGTACGATGGTCCGATCGTCCTTGAGACGCCCGCCTCGGCCTCTCCCATCGAAGCCGCGAAGCGAAATCTCGCCGCGTTCCGTGATCGCTTGGCGGCGTAATACCTCGGGGCGGCTGCTAGTGCGTTGGCCCAACTTGAGGTTACTGTTGGTGTGGCCCCAACCCGTTGGCACTGGCTGACCAGCGGCCAGTGGCCCCCGAGGGTTCAGATGGACCAGCGTCATCGAGCGTTGCTACGGAAGCGTGGGACGTTCGGTCGTCAAGATCCCATTCTCGATCGCACAATTGACGCAGAAGTCCTGGTTGTCCTTGTGGACGTGAACTTCCCCAGGGAGGATTCGTCCGTAGTAGTCGCCATCACACGTGTGAAAACAGTTGATCGACGAAGGTCCGGGATTGACGCTTACTTCCCATCCCGCGCGATCGAGGTATAGGCGTTGGTCCTTCATGGCGCCGGTTCCTTGATGCTTGCCGGTTCACTGGTTGCGACGCGGGCGGCGCGTCCGCGACTTGATCAACTCGCCGCCAACCCCACCCGATCCCGTCGCCTTGTCTTTAGGACTTCTAGAAGCGGGCAATCGCACCCGTTCCCGTGAAGAAGTCGTCCGAGGCTTCATTGAGCCCGACTCCCACCCGAATGTCAAACTGAAGATTGTTGTTCACCAGGTAGGTGAAGCCGCCGTCGAAGTAGTGCTGGGTTCGTTCGCCACCGTTGGCGGCAACGGGAACCAGGGCGAACCACTCGGTGAACGCTCCCAGTTTGTCCTCGATCAGCGAGAAGCCCGCGGTTGCCGATTGGGCGAACTCGGTGTGGTACTCGGGATCGACGTTGATCGGACCGAGACCGCCGCTACCGGGATCGAAGAACGTGAACGCGTCCTGGAACGATCGGTTGATCTGCGTGCTCCCCGCGACCGCGACAAGGTCGTTGACCGCCCAACTGTAGAGCCAGTTGACGCCGGGAAGGACCTGCTTGTTGGTCAGACTCGGGCTACCGGTCGGAATGGTCATCTGGGGAAGGATCGTCATCTCGGGGAGAAGTCCACGTTGCTCGGTCAGCATCAATTTCGCGCCGAGATAGATATCCTCCGATCCGTTGAGCGACGTGAAGGCTCCCGGCTCATCCTCGGTGATGTTGGTGTAGGTGTAGCCGAAGCGGAACTCGAACCAGTTGGCGATCATGCCGAGTCGGACGAGGATCTCCGGGTAGACGTGACTTTGACTCACGACTCCTGCCTCGCTGTCGTAGACGTAGGTGTAGCCTGACTCGATCTGGAGGACACCTTTGCCGACGGTCGAACTGGCTTCGGTGAAGTCCGGGCGATCTCCGACGAGCGGCTCATTGAAGGGGCAGAAGGGCTCCGTCTCCTCGTCACCTTCGACGTTCCAACGGAAGAGGGTTCTCGCTCCATGGGGTTCGGGAGCGAAGAGGCCTCTGCCGAGAGGCTTGCACGTCGAGCAGCACCCCGCCGCGGTTTCCTCGAGGCACGGCGACGCGCCGAGGGACTCCCCCGAGGAAGAGAACGCGACGTCGGAGATAGAGGTTATTCGAGGAGATTCCGCCTTGAGGGACGAGGTCAACGCGCTCAAGAGCGTCAGGGCGAACAAGCTGCGACGATAGGCTGGCATTGTTTCTCAATCCTCGACCATTCGGAACCGAGGAAAGGTTGCCCACGGTGCTTGTCGCGACGGTCGGCCTTCAACGAGGGCTTCCAGGTCGCCGCCGTGGGCAACGTTTCCTGTTTGGTGAATGCTATCGACGTTTTGGTTGCTCAAAACGTCGCTTTCTTGGGAAAATTTGTCGATTCGTGGGACTCCCCACGGCTTGGATAAAGGAGCGAACGGGAAGGGGGGATGGTGGATCGGACGTGCTTCCTTGGCGCTTCCCCTTAAGATACTTCCTGTGCCAACGCGTCCGAACGGATTTGGGGGGAACGAGAGTAGGGCATGCCGACACTCACGGTCGAGAATTACGTCAAGGCGATCTATCAGATCTGTGCCTCGGAGAGAGGGAAGCCGGCCACCACGGGGGAGTTGGCCAAGCGCCTCGGGATCTCCCCAGGCAGCGTCACGAGCATGCTGCGCACGCTCGCGGACACCGAGTTGGCGGAATACCAAGCTTACGAGGGCGTTCGCTTGACCGAGAAGGGGGATCTGCTGGCGCTGCGGATTCTTCGTCGCCACCGACTCGTCGAATCATTTCTCGTCAACGTGCTCGATCTGAGCTGGGACGAGGTCCACGAGGAGGCCGAACATCTCGAACATGCCGTGTCCGATCGACTGGTCGACCGGATCGACGAGTATCTCGGTTTTCCCGAGCGCGATCCGCACGGCGACCCCATCCCAACGGCCGATGGACGACTCAAGAAGCCCGAGAGCACGCCGATGGCGGAACTTTCCGCGGGCAACGGATTCATCCTCGACCGCGTGCTCGATCAGTCGCCCGACTTTCTCCGCTACTTGAGTGAGTCGGGGCTCGAGATTGGTGTGGAAGCGGAGATCGTCGAGAACCACCCCTCGGCTGGAGCGCTGATCGTTCGGACAGGCGATCGCCACGTCTCCCTCGGTCGTCTCGCCGCCGACAAGCTGCTCGTCCGGAAAGTAAGCTAGTCGGAACGTCCGACAACCCTTTCCCTCCACCCCGTCAGATCCGAAACAATCGGAGCGTCCGCTAAAGTCTTCCCAGCTTATCCGCCGATGGAGAGACCAACGGAGGGTCCAGAATATCCCTCCGGCCTGCCTTCGCGATGGGGAGTGGGCGCACTCTTTGGACCGAGCCCATGCGACGCCCAGCACGCTCGACGAATTGTATTGCGAAGCGGACGGTGTGGTTCGCCTTGCGCGTCCCACTGCTGGCTGTTCTGGGGATCCTCTCCCTTTCGTCGTTCGGGTTGGCTCAGCAGCCGGCCGTCGTCGCGCCCTCCAAGAAGACGTCTGCCTCACCGCAAGCCATCGTAGTCATCGCCGATGAGTCCGTCGTGGAGCATCTTCCCGGCGAAGAGCCGCCAACGCAGTGGGTCGAGAGTGGCGAGGTCGTCGTTCCCTCGGCGAGTTGCTATCCGATCTCCTCCAAGCTCACGGTCGACTACGACGACGGGTTCCTTCTACGGCCGATCGACAAGTCGCGCACGCCCTTCGAACTGAAGCTCAACTTTCACAACCAATTCCGCTACACCGGCTTCGCCCGCGATCAACCAGGCTACATCAACGCCGCCGGCGATCCCATTCCGATCGAAAACCGCAACGACTTCGGCGTCAATCGCGGCCGAATCGTCTTCTCGGGGTTCGCGATCGACCCCGATCTCAGCTACTACATCAACATCGACTACAACACCGTCACCGGCGAGAATATCTCGATCCTCACTGCCTGGTTTGGCTACCGCTTCAGCGACGCACTTCGACTGAGCTTCGGATTGGGCAAGGTGCCCGGTACCTGGGAGTGGCTGGAGTCGTCACGCTACACGCTCGGGGCGGAGCGGTCGATGGCGACGACCTTCTTTCGGCCCTCCTTCACGGCCGGAGTTTGGGCCGATGGTCGACTTCCCGGAAACGTGCGCTACCGGGCGATGGTCGGCGATGGATTCAACACCCGATCGCTCTCCGAAACGGAAATCGACACCAGCCTGCTCTTCTCGGAGATGGTCTGGTGGGAGCCTCTCGGCGACTTCGGAATTGGGTTTTCGGACCTCGAGCGACACCAGCGGCCGGTGATCCGAGTCGGTGAGGCGTTCACCTACGCCCCCAATGACGCCGGTCCTTTTGGCGAGCCCGGCCCGGAGCAGACGGTCATCCGACTCTCCGACGGCACGCCGATCGTGGCCGAGGGCGCCCTCGCGCCAGGGGTGACGGTCAACAGCTTCAACATCGCGCTGTGCTCGCTTCACGCCGGACTCAAGTACCGGGGCTTCAGCCTCGATGGCGAGTATTTTTTACGCTGGCTCACGCAGATCGATGGCAACGGCGCTCTTCCGGTCTCATCCCTCTTCGACCAGGGTTTCATGGCCCAGACCGGACTCTTTGTGCTTCCGAAGGTCGAGCTCTACGCGATTGGTTCCTTCGTGACCGGCGACTTCGGAAGCGGTTCGCAGGTGACCGGCGGGGCGAACTGGTACGTTCGCGGAACGAGGAACTGGCGCGTGACCTTCGACGCGACCGCCCTCGACACCTCCCCGGCGCAGCAAGCCCGCACCGGTTACCAAGCCGGAGCGACCGGTCCCCTCATTCGCGCCCAGGTCTGGATTCTCTTCTAATATCCCGATTGGAGAGTTCGTGCCATGAAATCTCGGCCCTCAGATCGTGCGGAGGATTACCCAATGATAGGCGGTTCCCGCATGCAAGCGCCAGCGTGAGTCTCTTCAACATGCCCACGCAAGCGTGAGCATGGCACCCGGCTTTAGGGTTCCCCTCTCCCTGTGGGAGAGGGGTTAGGGGTGAGGGGGTTTCCATTCGCGAACAAGCCATGATTTCCCGAGGCGGAATCTCCCTCACCCGTCTCGCTTCGCTCGCCGACCTCTCCCCAAGGAGAGGTCATGAAGTCCTGACACTTAGACCAACCAATAGGTCAGGCCATTGCCCGACACTCACGTCTGTCGACCTTCCTCGTGTGCCCCCAAGGCCAGACTGTTCTGAGATTGAGGTCTTCTCAACATGCCCACACAAGCGTGAGTCTTCTCAGCATGCCCACGCAAGCGTGAGTCTTCTCAACATGCCCACGCAAGCGTGAGCATGGGCACCCGGCGAGTGTCCCTGTCATTCCGAGCGATGGTAGCTGAGCGCCGCGAGCACTTGATCGATCTGTGCTTGCGAGGGAAACGCCGAGACTTCGTACCGGCGCGGGTAGACATCGACAGGTTTGATCATCTCGCCAAGATGTTCGCGAAGTGTCGCGAAGGGGACGTCGAGGACGACTCCCTCGTCGTGAGTGACCAGGGCGATCTCGTCCGTTTCGGGCAGGAGGGTGCGGAGCCCTTTTCCCCAAGTCGACACCGTGCGTCGTTCCCCCGTCTCCTTGTCCTCAATGAGCATCACCGAGGCGACATAGGCCTGCTCGCCCCAAAGCTCTTGCAGGGGTTCGCGAAGCTCGCCGTAGAGCGAGGCGACGAACTCCTTCCTTTTCCGCGAGAAGCGTTCGCGCAGGGGATGCCCCTCCGGCGGCAACCAGTCCTCCCAGACATCGTCGTCGGCAAGACGGAGCGGCACGTCGCTCAGCGGCCAACCATCCTCCTCCTCGATGTCCAACAGCTCGAGCATCAATTCCAGGCCTTCCTCGTCTTCCGAGCCGGTGACGAGGAGTTTCCTGCGATCGGGCACGAGGGCGATCGGATCTCCCTTCACGTCGAAGTCACGCAACACGTGCGGCAGCAAGAGTCGACAAGCGTCGTAGTCGTCACCGGCAAGCGAGAGATAGAGCGAGTCGCCCGCCTTCGCGAAGGCGTGGGTGGCGCTGCCGAGGTTCTCCCTCGCGATCTCGAGGGCCTCGTAGATGGTGAGATTCCAAGCTTCGAGATCCTCCATGTTTAGCGATCGAATCGCATGTGGCAGATCGTACGCGATCGACGCGTAGAGATGATCGCCCACGGGGATCAATGGGGAGTCGAGTTCGGTCTCTCCCTTGGCGCGGCGTTCGAGGGAGAGTCGTTCCATCATCCCGCGCGACCAAAGCTTCGGGACGATCGAGGGGCGTGCTTCCTCGAGCGTGGCGGGGAGTTCCTGTCTCTTCCCGGGGACGGCGACCTTGACGATGTTTTCGAGCAATGTCGTGCGGCCGTCGCTGTCCAAGTCCTCGAACTGGCTGTAGATGTTGGTCAGGCCGATTCGGGTCCCGTCGGAGAAGTCGATGCGGAAACCGTCCGGGTCGTAGGTCGGGGTTCGCGTGTCTCCGGCGACTTTGAGCGCTTCCATGATCGCCTCGGCGAACTTGTCGGGAGTCGGGTTTCCAAGCATCAAGTACAACCATCCCCTCTGTGTTCTTTCCCGAAGACGAGTCGTCCAGCGACTCGCGCGGCATGTCGGTCATCGTATCGCGAACGATCCGTTTTCGAAACCGCGCTTGCCGGCGCCACGATCCCATGGAACGTCGACGAACGTTCGGGGAGTCTTTGATTGGGGAGAAGTTCTCGGATAGTTTTTGACCTTCGCGACTTGGCCGACTGCAATGGTTACGCAAGTCTTGCTGGTGATTCATGTCCGGGGGGATGCGGAGGTAGAAGACGTGATGGGGAGAGTGCCGAGTTCCAAGTGTGCCTGCTGTGTCGCCGTCGCCCTGATGGCGTTGTCGGCATGCGGCCAGGGCAGGGAGACGCCGAAGACCGTTCCCGTCGCCGGGACGGTGACCTACCAGGGGAAACCGGTGATGATGGGATCGATTGTGTTCCAACCGGTCACTCCGAGTCCGGGGTCGCCCTTTCGGCCGGCCCAGGGCGTTTTGGAGATGGACGGTTCCTACGAAGTTCAGAGCTTCGCCGCCGGCGACGGCGCCGTTCCGGGCGAATACCGCGTCGTCATCACCAGCACCGATGGTGGACCGACGCCGGAAGAGCCCGAGCGGATGATCACCTGGTTGATCCCCAGGAAGTACGGCGATGCGGAGAAGACCCCGCTCACCGTGACGGTTTCCGAGCATGGCGCCAATGCCGACGCGTACAACTTCGTGCTTGAGGATTGAATCCGGTCGCGAGACATTCAGCCACTCGCCCCTTGTTGCCGGGCGAGGGAGATCAGCATCACGTCGGGAAGCTCGTGAACGCCGAGTTGCCTCATCATGTTGATGGCTTGAGCCGTGGTGTACTGCGCGTGGGTGCAGACGTGGAGGAGCACGTCGGCTCGACGGGTCACGTGCGTCTTTCCCTTCCCCGAACTGGTGCTCACCTTGAGGACGTCGCGTTCCAAGTCCTCGACGCTCAACCGCTCGAGATAGGCCCGCCAGCGATCCTCCAACGCGAGCCAGGAACGCCGAAGTTCATCGACGTCGCCGAGGGCTCCTTCTCCCTCCTGATTGCCCGGGAGCTTGCCACGCACATCCCCAGGGAGCAAGGGATCGGGGTTCCCCTCTAGTGCTTCGAGCCAGACGAACTCGGCGGCGAAGAGATGCACGAGCGTCTTCCAGAGGGATCCTTGGCCGATCGCCAAGGGCTGGGTGAGCCGGCTCATCGGGAGGGTGTCGGCCGCCGTGAGAAGCTTCCCATTCACCCAGGCCCGATGCTCGTGCAGTCGTCTCACGATCGCGAGAGCGTTCACTCGTTTCCTCCTCCGTCGTTCGATGGATCCATTCTTCGGTGACATACCCGCTGAGACAGCCTGTCGCCCTCAAAGGTTCTCTCCGTGGGAACCGGGGCGCTGCTTTCCCGGCTTTCCCGGACTCGCGCCGATTGCGGGACAGCGTTCGTCGCCGCCGTTTCCTGCCCCGAATTCGTGAACGGGAAGGACATGTTGGTTCGATGAAAGAGAGGACCGATTGTAGGGACAACTCCGACTGGGTGGCATGGGCAATCCGCGTGGGTAGCAGCTTGCGATGGAGGTTGCCCTTCTTGCCTGAGTTGTCGGGGCCGCGGAATGGACGCCGTTGACTGTGTGGAGTGAACCGGAGCGAACGAAACGAGCTGACATGAACGCTCCCTTCGTCCTTCGGTTCGGAGCGGTCTTGCTGGCGACGGTCTGCGCAGGTGGATGCCTCTCCCCCCCCCAGACCTTCGTTGGCGGCTTGCCGTCGAGGATCTTGTCGCCCGAAGGAATCGGTGAGACGATCGAGGAGCCGACGCCAGTCGAGATGCCGACGGAGGGAGCGACTCCCGACACGGCGCCCGTCGAGACCGTCGACGAGTTCCCCACCGGAGAGCCGCTGACCCTTGATGAGGCCATCGCGACGGGGCTGAGGCTCAACCCGCTGCTTCAAGTCGCCCGCGCCGACATCGAGCGTACTCTCGCGGGGGAGAAGATCACCTTTTCCTCCTTCTTGCCGTTGGCGGGAGGGACGGTGCGGGAGATCGTCTCGGCGACCGAACTCCAGGGCGTCAGCGGATCGTCGCTGCCGACGGTGGTCGACTTTGGTGGTGCGGGATCCGCGTCGTTCTTGCTCGCCGAGGCCCGGGCTGAGTGGACCGTCTTTCGGTTCGGGGAAGCGATCAACCGCTACCGCGAATCGCTGACGCAAACCGACATCGCCCGCCTCCGGTACAAGCGCGCCCAGCAGACGGTCATCTTTGATGTCTCGCTGGCGTATTTCCGCTTCGTGCAGTCCGAGGCGCTGTTCATCGTCGCGGAGAACACCGTGCGACGGGCGCGGGCCCAGCTTCAGCTCGCGAGCAACCTGCTCGGGCAAGGGGTCGTCGATCGCGAGAGCGTCCTTCGCGCGGAACTTTCGCTCGCGGAATCGCTCCAGCAGCGGGTTCGGGCCGAAACGGAAAAGGAGATCGCTCTGGCCGGCCTCAACCGGTCGATGGGAGTCAATGCCAGCACGTCGATCGCGATCGTGCCGGCGGCGTCGCTGGTCGATCTGCCGTGGACGCTCAAGGAGTCGCTCGAGCTGGCGGTCGCCAATCGACCCGAACTCGGGGTCGCGATCGAAGGGATTCGCGCCGCGGGCTACACGGAAGCGGCGATTCGGGCACGCTTTCTGCCGAAGATCGTCGTCGCCGGGGAAGGCTTTCTCATCTCGGGGGAGAACGTTCAAAGTGAGGAGATTCTCGTCGGTGGCATCAACCTCGACTGGAAATTCTACGAGGGAGGCCGACGCACTGGCCGTCTGAGACAGCAGCGCGCGGAGATCGAACGGGTCGCGGCCCTGGCTCGGCAGATGGCCGACGCGATCGGGTTCGAGGTGAACGAAAGCTATCACCGGATCGACGATGCTCGTCAGCGGCTCGTCCTCGCGTCGAGCGCCGTCCGTCTTGCCACGGAGAACCTTCGCGTCGTCGACAACAAGTTCGCCCAGGGGGACGCGACTCCCACCGACATCGTCGACGCCGAGACGGCGTTGACGCGTTCGCAGCAGCAGGAGGTCGTCGCCCGGTTCGACCACTATGCCGCGATCGCCCACCTGGTCTTCGCGACGGGGATCGACCCGAGCATGCTGGCGGCCAACGGTATGTTCTGTGAGAACGGCGAGCCGACCTCCGGCGCTCAGGGGCGGATTCTCTTGGTCGAAGCCGGGACCGAACCCACATCCGGTTCGGTCGGCGCGGGGAGCGATCGTCCGTGGGATCCCTGGGTCGAGGAGGAGCCGAGCATCCTCCCCGTGGGACAGCGCCCGATCGAGCAAGTGACGAGGAACGAATCGGGACAGGAGACAGGCGATGACAGACTCCGCTGAGCCCAAGGGCGACGACCACCACGACGTCGATCCGAAGAAATGGACGCGCCACGGCATCGTCATTGTCATCGTCTGTTCGGTGATCCTGATCGCGTCGCTGCCGGTCCTTGGGTGGTTCATCTACTACCGGTCGACTCACTCGATCACGTACGACGCGTACGTGCGCACTTATCTCGTGAATGTCTCCTCCATGGAGGTCTCGGGGCATCTGGATGTGATGAACGTGCAGGAGGAGGATGTCGTCACGTCGGGCCAATGGCTCGCCCGCATCGATCCGCGTCCCTACGAGCGGAAGGTCGAGGTAGCGCGGGCGGAACTCGAGGTCGCGATCGCGTCGCTCGCGGAGGCGAAGACCGCTCTCGAACTGGTGGAGAAGCAAGTCCCGCGAGAGATCGCCATCGCCGAAAACGACCTGGGCGTCGCCCAGGTCACCCTGACCGAAGCGCGGGAGCGGCTTGAGCTGACGACGCGCGACGTCACCGAGCAGATCAGCGCGGCGCGTTCGGCGATCGAGTCGGCCTCAGCGCGACACGTGATGGCGGAAGAGGACTACGTGCGGTTCTCCAACCTCTACCAGCAGGAGTCGGTCGCGCTGCGCCGCTTGGAAGAGGCGACGAGCACGTTCAAGACGACCAGGGCCTCGCTTCAGATCGCCGAGGCCAACTTCGCTCAAGCCGAAGCCGCCCGCAAACGGGTCGCCATCGACGAAGGTCGCAAGAGTGCCGCCGCGGATCGGGTGTCGGCCGCGAAAGAGACCGTCGAGCTCGCTCGGCTCGGAACGCTTCGCATCGAGGAGGCGTCGCGCAATGTCGAAGTCCTTTCGCGCGAGGTCGACGCCGCGCGCCGACGGCTTGAACTGGCCCAGACCAACCTCGGCTACACTCGTATCGTCGCCCCCTTCGACGGGATGATCGCCAAGCAGTACCGATTCCTTGGGAACTATGCGGAGAAGGGGGCGCCGATCTTCACGATGTTCGTCCCCGACTTGCTGTTCGTCGTGGCCAACCTGGAAGAGACGCGACTCGAGGGGGTCCATCCGGGCAACCACGTGCGATTGGACGTCGAAGCCTTTTGGGAGCCCTTCAAGGGACGAGTGGTGACGGTCGGGTCGGCGACGGCCGCCAACTTTTCGCTTGTTCCACGCGACATCTCCTCGGGCGAGTTTACCTGGGTCGTTCAGCGGGTTCCCATTCGCATTTGGATCGAGCGGGATGAGCGATGGAACCAACTTAAGCCGGGCCTCTCGGTGACGGTGTCGATCGAGCATGGGCCCGGCGATCCCGAGTGGGCCCGGAAGGTCTTCGAGGAAGAGCTGCGACTGGAGACCCGGACAGGGATCGTCGACTAGTGCCCCGTCAGGACCCGATGTTCGGGTGCCACTGGCTGCTTGTCAGCCAGTGAGAACGAGTTGTGTCACCGGCAACCCGAAGTTGGACGTTTGACCGTGCACTAGTGTCGTGACCAATCAAATCATTGCCAAAAAACGACTCGGTGCCATGCCCACGCTTGCATGGGCATGGCACCCAAGAGTCACCAAGAGTCATTTAGACAATGAATTGACCGATCAGGACAGGATGTCGGATGGCGGGACAAGGAAGGGATATCGAGACGATCTTCGGGCTTCGTCGTCCCTGGTGGGCGGCGATCGCCGCGACGCCCGTCATTTTTACAGTCTTTCAGACAAGTACCGTCTTCGACGTGACCCTCAACGTCGCCGAGGATGCACTGATCGCCGGCAAATATACCGGTCAGTGGATCACGGGAGCCTTCGTCGTCGGGATGATGGCGGGCATCTTCCTCACCGCGACCCTGCGCGGCCTTGTCGGCATGCGCAATGTCTATGCCATCGGCCTGACTTTCTTCATCCTGGGGTCGGCGCTCGACAGCGTCGCCCCAGGCGTCACGTGGATGACCTGCTCGAAGTTCATCTCCGGGTTTGGCCGCGGACTGGTCATCTCCAACCTGCGCGCGACGATCTACAACCACTTTCCCGACGAACTGCTCTACGCCTTCGCCTTCTACGGCATCGTTGGCTATTCCAGCCGCTTGCTCTCGCCACTCTACGCGGCCTACGTCGTCGATTGGGCCAACTGGCGCTGGATCCACATCAACGATGTCTGGCTGGGCATTCTGGGCCTGATCATGACCTTCTACTTCCTGAGGAACGATCGTCCAAAAGTCATCTCGAAGATTCACTTCGATGGGGTGGGCTACGTCCTCTGGATCGCCACGGTGGTCGCGATCCTGGTCCTCTTCGACCGGAGCCAACTCTGGGGCTATATGTCCTCAAACAACTTCGCGATCGCGATGGCGTCGTTCCTGGTGCTGGCGATCGCGACCGTGGTCTGGTGCACGATTCACCCCGACCCGATTTTCGATTTTCGCGCGATTCCACCGATTCGCTCCTTCGCGCTGGCGATGGTCACGAAGTCCTGTTTCATCGCGTCGCTCTACGCGGTCGCGGGAGGGATCTCGACCTACATGGTCGACCTTCGCGGCTATCCCCGCACGACATCGGGTTGGATCCTATGGCCGGGCGGCTTGGGGATGATCGTCGCGATGGGCCTTAGCGCCACGGTCCTTCCCGAACTACTTTCGCGTCGTCGTCGACTCATGCTCGGAATGTTCGCGACGGCGCTGGTGACGTGGCAGTTCTCGACCGTCGATCTCTACACCGACAAGTTTTGGATCGCGGCGATGATGGGGCTATGGGGACTTGCGCTCGGCTCGACGGTCTTGCCGATCCTCGCCTATGCCCAAGAGGGTCTCAATCCCAAGGTCGGGCTCAAGGCGGTCGCCATCGGGATGACGATCTACGTCCTTCCGATCGACTTGGTCAGTGGAACGAATCGCATTCTTCACGAGCGGGCGACCGACTACTACCAGCAACGGCTATCCCTCGACGATATCCCGAACCGTCCCATCGTCGAGATCACCGAGGAACGCGTCGCGGACCATGTGGCGACACGTGGCGCGACGACATCGAACGTCAACGAGACGAGTGTCGCCATTCTCAAAACGTGGTTGAAGATGAATGCCGCGGCGCTGGGCTATCAGTGGCTCTTCTGGGTGGTCGGCTTCGTGCCGCTCGTCGGGGTGTTCTTCGCGGCGCTCTTGCCCGAGCAGAAGGTCAAGTATCTCGAGCTTCTTCGCAAGGCACGCCTGGACAAGCCGATGCCCGCCCATTGATCGGTCCATCTCCGATCGGTCTCCCGCCTGACACGCTCGTTACAAGAGATTTCGTTCTCTGTTCGTTCGGGAGTTTTCCAAGTCGCCAGCGTCCTGATTGGTTCACTCATTGCCCAAGAGACTCTTGGATGCCATGCCCATGCTCGCCGTGGGCATGTGGGAAAAGCCTGTGATTCGGCGCGTTTCCGCGCGATTGTGGGAAGAGGTTTCATGTAGTGAACTTGGCAATCAGGACACTAGGCACTGTTGAATGCCCAAGATCGGGTTGCCAGCGACGCCACTCGTTCTCCCAGGCTGACGAGCAGCCCGTGGCACCCGAAACTCAGGTCTGGACAGAACACAAGCGTGTCCAGTCCGCCCACGACAAGCGTGTCCAGTCCGCCCACGACAAGCGTGTCCAGTCCGCCCACGACAAGCGTGTCCAGTCCGCCCACGACAAGCGTGTCCAGTCCGCCCACGACAAGCGTGTCCAGTCTGCCCACGACAAGCGTGGGCATGGCACCCGAGATCATTTGGTTGCCGGAGGCGAAGAGACCGGCGGGCTCTCAGAGGATGAACTTGCTCAGGTCCTCGTCTTGGCTGATCGCGTCGAGCTTCTCGCGAACATAGTCCGCGTCGACGACGACCTTCTCTTCCTTCATCTCCGGGGCGTCGAAGCTCAGATCCTCGAGCAGGCGTTCCATGATGGTGTGCAACCGTCGGGCGCCGATGTTTTGCGTCTGTTTGTTGACCTGATGAGCGATCTCCGCCAGGGCATCGATTGCATTCTCTTGGATTTCGACGTCGATTCCCTCGGTCGCCAACAACTCGCGGTACTGTCTGGTGATGGAGTTCTTCGGTTCGCGCAGGATGCGGGCGAAGTCGTCTTGGCCGAGATCCTTGAGTTCCACGCGGATCGGGAATCGTCCCTGTAGTTCCGGCATGAGATCGGACGGCTTGCTGACGTGAAAGGCGCCGGCGGCGATGAAGAGAATGTGTTCGGTGTGGACGTTGCCGTAGCGGGTTTGGACGGTGGTCCCTTCCACGATCGGCAAGAGGTCGCGCTGGACGCCTTGACGAGAGACGTCGGGGTTGCCGGACGAGGAGGAGGGACCGCAAACCTTGTCGATCTCGTCGATGAAGACGACGCCCGATTCCTCGGCCAGCGCGATCGCCTTTTCCCCGACCGCTTCCCGGTCGATGAGGTTTTCGATCTCCTGCTCGACGAGAACCTTGCGCGCTTCCTTGACCGATAGCTCGCGACTCTTGCCTTCCCGGGGCATGATGCGGTCGAACATGTGCTGGAGGTCGACGTCCATCTGCTCCATGCCCATGGCGGAGAAGATTTGCACCGGGACCTGCTTCTGGTCGACCTTCAAGGTGACACGCCTGTCCTCGAGGTCGCCGGCTTCGAGCTTCGCGCGGAGTCGGTCTCGGGTTCGCAGATGCTTTTCCGCGAGTTGACGCCGTTCCTCGGAGCGCGCCTGACGAACCTTCGAGTAGGCGTCGAACGTCTCCGGATCGGACTCATCGGCGAGGGTCACCTCGAGATCGCTTTCCTCTTGGCCCACTGAGTCGAACTCGTCGGCGGTGTTGGGCAACAGAAGATCGAGCAACCGGTCGTTGGCGCGCTGGTTGGCCTCCTCTTCGACGCGAACACGTTCCTGTTCGCGCACCAGACGCCAGGCCGCCTCGACGAGATCGCGGATGACGCTCTCGACGTCACGGCCGTGGTAGCCGACCTCGGTGTACTTCGTCGCTTCGACCTTGCAGAACGGCGCATCGCAGAGCGACGCGAGGCGGCGGGCGATCTCGGTCTTTCCCACGCCGGTGGGGCCGATCATGATGATGTTCTTGGGGGTGACCTCTTTGCGCATCTCTTCGGAGAGTCGCTGACGGCGCCAGCGATTGCGCACCGCGATCGCGACCGCGCGCTTGGCTTCGGCTTGACCGACGATGTAACGATCGAGGGAGGCGACAATCTCCCGGGGCGTCAACTCTTGCAATCGAGTTCCTCCACGGCGATGTTCGAGTTAGTGTACACGCAAATGTCCGCGGCGATTCCCAGCGACTCTCGGACGATCTCGCCGGCCGAGAGCGTGGTGTGTTTCGCGAGGGCACGGGCGGAGGCGAGGGCGTAGGAACCGCCGCTGCCGATTCCCATGATGCCGTCGGTGGGGCTGATGACGTCGCCGGTGCCGGAGAGAAGTAGGACGTTCTGGGCATCGACGGTCAACATCATGGCCTCGAGCCGGCGCAGCGCCCGGTCGAGGCGCCATTCCTTGGCCAACTCGGTCGCCGCGCGGGGGACGTTGCCCTGGAAGTCGCCGAGCTTCGCTTCGTAGCGTTCCAGAAGAGCGAACGCGTCGGCGGTCGCGCCCGCGAACCCGACGAGCACTCGATCGTCGAAGAGCTTGCGAATCTTGCTGGCGTTGGCTTTGACGACGGTCTGGCCCAAGGAGACTTGGCCGTCCCCGCCGAGGGCGACCTTGTCCCCGTGGCGAACCGCGAGGATGGTCGTGCTGCGCCACTGTTCCGACTTCATCTCGCTCCCTTGTGCAGCGTTCCCACCGGTAGTGGCGCGACGTGCGGACATGAATCGTAAATGATTGTCATATCGGCTCCCCGTGGACCGTCAATTCGTGCCACGGCGGGGATGGTCGGCAACGTCCAGCGAGATCCCGCCAAACTCCGGTCGATGCGGAGACGCTCGCCACGAACTTGGTCGAGCCATCACGGACGACGAGAGATGATTGGTTGTTGGGCAAGCGGAAGGGAGAGAGCGGGGGAATTGTCGAACCCGCCAACGGGGCGCGAACGGGGAATCGATCAGGTGAAGGGGATGAGGAAGGGATGTCAGCATGCCCCTCGCGACCGTGGTCTTGAGGGGCAACCGGCATCAGCAGGCCGCAACGCAAACAATCCGTCCGCGTCGCGTCCCGCCTGCAACTCGATTGGCAGCCCGTTGATCGACTCGCTGCCGACGACGAACGGCCCTCTTGCCCAATCTCGGCGTCGAACAAACTCGACGAATCGACGGATTCGCCTGCGTTTGTTCTCCTTGATCTTGGCCAACATGGCTCGTTCTCGCCTTGGTCCGCTTAAATCATCGGACTGTTAGGCGCGGCGAACGGCCTCGGCGCGGGCTCCCTTGGGGCCGCGGCCGATTTCGAAATCGACGAGGGTGCCTTCGGTCAGCTCTTCAATCGTGACCTCTTGCAAGGCCGAGTGATGGAAGAAGAGATCGTTCTCAGAATCCGTGGCGATGAATCCGAAACCACGCTCGGAGACGATTCGCTTGATCTTTCCCTGTGGCATTTCTGCTCTCCAGTAAAAAAACGCATTCCACGCACCCAACAACTATTGGGTGCGGGACAACAACGACAAAGCAGATAAAGCCGACGGAGAAGTGGAGCGAATAGCTAAAAACAGCTCTCTGTATCGAAAACGGGCTAGATGGAGTGGACAACGCGATGTGTTGATGACTGCATCCTGTCTCTGCTTGTCACAACATTTGTGACAGCTATTACCATATCAGTAAACGTGCGTTCAGGAAAGAGCAAAGGTGACTAAATTCCACGATCATCGTTCGGCGTATGGAAAGATCACTCCCAAATTCACGAGTTTGGAGCGTCGCATCGCGGAGTGTCGTAGATTTGACAGCACAACCGCGGGCGACCGTGGACCGTTCACCTTGATCTGATGTCCTTCGAACGCACCGGTCGGATGTGTTCGAGGTCCGAGGAAGGACTGCCGCCATGGCGGAATCGTTCGGTGACCAGCAACACGACGCCATGGGACTGCCGTCCCCCGAAGCCGATGCGATCGATGCTCAGATCACGTCGCTTTCGCAGCGGCAGACCAATCGCGGGCTGCGGGGGCTCGACTCGGGATTTCGCTTGTTCAACAAGGTGACCGGAGGACTGCCGACGGGATTGACCGTCATCGCCGGTCCGCCGGGTTGCGGCAAAACGACGTTTGCCAAGCAGCTCTCCGATCAAGTCGCGGAGATCGCCGGCGTCCCCGTCCTCTACTTCAGCTTCGAGCAGTCGGCCGACGAACTCCGCGTCATGTCGCTGGCCCGACTGTCCAGGGTCAACAATCGCGAGGTCGTTCGCGGGCCCTCCAACGACATCCACGCACCCTATCCGGGTGCGCCGATCGTCAAAGCGTGGGACGAGGTCCAGAAAGCGGTTCCCAAGTACAAGCTCTTCGCACGCCGCATGCGGATCGTCGAAGCGGGTCGGCACGAGACCATCGACAAGGTTCGCGAGGTGGCCGAGAAGGTCCGGCAAATCGATGATGCCGAACGGATGTTGATCGTCGTCGATCACCTACAGGCGATTCCCTGTGACCTTCCGTTGGCTCCCGAGGATCGCGAGGCCCAGCACTGTTCCGAGCTTCGGCGGCTGGGGCGCGATCTGAAGAGTCCCGTCGTCGCCCTCTCCTCGGAGCGGCTGGAGGGGTACTTCCAAAACCGCCGGCCCAACTTCGAGGCGTTCGGCGATCGGGACGGGCTGCCCTATTCCGCCGACATCGCGGCCTACTTTTGGACCAATCCCACGACCACGACCCAGTTCCGCAATCAGGGAACGATCGAAGTTCCCGACTTTCGCCGGGGAATGAGTCTCTACATCCTGAAGAACCGCCTTGCCGATCCGGTTCATGTGAAGATGATCTACCGGCCTGACCTCTGTTCGTTCACCGAGGCCGATCGCACGGTTCTCTCCTACACGGACGGTTTCGTCTCGGAGTAGGGGAGTTTCTCTCAACTCGTGACTGCCGCCTCTTCCTGGCTTTCCTAGCCTTCTTGGTCGTGAGACTTTCGCCCGTTTACCTCGCACTTCGGGATTCGGACTCCCGCGGACGCCAGGCGAGCTGTCCATTCGCCCGACAACACTACTGACGCCGGACCATCGCGGTCGGTGATGGAGCCCCTTGTACGGGAAAACCGTTGAGGCGAGAGAACGATGCGCCAGAACCTTTACGTTGTCGCGGTCTTCACAACGTTGCTGCTCGGCGGAGCGGCGATTGCCTCGGATCAGCTCGAACCGACGTGCGCGACGTGCCAACAGGATGGGCCCGCGTTGACCTCTTGCGAGGCCCCAACCTGCGAGACGGGTTGCGAGACGCAAGTTTGTGAGACGCAAGTTTGTGAGACGCAAGTTTGTGAGACGGCTTGTCGCTGCGAACTGAAGAAGGTCTGCGTCGCTCACCGCGCGAAGGTCAAGGCCGAGAAGGACTGCTTCGACTGCAAGTGCAAGGAGATTTGCGTGCCCGGAATCAAGTGGCCCTGGAGTTGCCATCCCACCAAAGGGAAGGTGAAGACGGTCCGCTACTTGACCAAACGCACCGCCGAGTACGAAAAGTGCGGCTATGAGCACGAGATTCAGACGGAATGTCAGCCGAAAAAGGGCCATTTCTGTCAGAAACGCTAACGTTTTGGGCGTGAAGAGGGCCGAAACGTGGTCTCCGGCGATCGTCGTTGCCGGGGGACTGATGGCGGAACACTTTGCGCAGCCTGCCTAGTCGTCTCATTTGCTCGTTGGCCAATGATCCCTCCTGGCCGACTTCGAACCCGAGCAATCTTGACTTTCCCCTTCATGCTGGCCATAGGTGCGGCTTCCCTGAGATGAGATGACATCTATCGCGTGGCAGCGCCGTGGTTCCGACGCTCGTTGGGGGGAGCGGGTTGACCAGTTTGCTCGGGGCAACCGTTCTCTGGTGGCAAGGAAACAGCCTGATGGCGAAAGTGCGTGGCGTTTTGGGTGCGATCGTCTTGGCAAGTTTGGTCGGTTGCGCCAACTTCACGGAGAAGGGGCTAGCGGCGGGAGGTCTCCTCGGCGCCGGCACCGGAGCCCTGATCGGCAGCCAAACCGGCGATGCGGGCGCGGGCGCCTTGATCGGCGGTACGGTCGGAGCCCTGACGGGAACGCTCGTCGGCGCGGGGTTGGACGAGGTCGACGAGAAGAACAAAGCCCGGGTGGCCGCCGCGACGGCCGCGCCGCCTCCACCGCCGATGAGTGTCGCCGACGTCGTCTCCATGAGTCAGAACGGCGTGGGCGAAGACGTGATCATTTCGACGATTCGCTCATCGGGAACGATCTTTCATTTGTCGACCGATCAGATCATCGCGCTGCATCATGATGGGGTGAGCAACCGCGTCCTGGACGCGATGGTCGCAACAAAGAATCGCGTCGCCAAGCCGGTCCCGGTCGTCTACGAGCGATCCCCGGTTTACATCGTCGAGCCCCCGGTGCGCTACCGCTGGGGATATCGCCATCACCATTGCTGGCACTAAATCGCCGAATTCGTGTATCCTGGCCTCGGAAATCCCGCTAGTCTCCCCGCCAAGGGGGGGAGTGCAGGGCGGTCCCTCCGTATAGGGTCGGCTCTCTCAGGATGCACGGAAAGGCAGGAAAGCAGCCATGCTTGATGATGGACAGCGGGAACCCGACGAGCCTGTCGGCGTTTCCAGCGAGCCTGGCAATCCGTTCACGCCGCCTCGGGCCGAGAGCACACCTTCGCCCGTCGCGGTCGACACGGTCGACGACGACGGCAGGCCGACGCTCTTTCGGGATCCTTCCTTTTGGGGAATGAACATCACCCAATTCCTGGGTGCTTTCAACGACAACCTCTTCAAGCAACTGATCCTGATCCTGGCAGTGGTCGCCGCGGCGCAAGCCAAGGAAGCGGCCGGCGAACAGGGGATCGCGATGATCATCTTCTCCGCGCCCTTTTTGCTTCTTTCGGGGTTCGCGGGCTTCCTGTCGGATCGCTATTCCAAGCGAACGATCGTCGTGCTCAGCAAGGTGGCGGAAATCGTTGTCGTCGCCTTGGGGATGGTCGCGTTCTGGTACGGCTCCTACAACGCCGCCCTCGTCGTCCTCTGCCTCTTGGGCATTCAGAGTTCGTTCTTCGGTCCGCCGAAGTACGGGATCTTGCCCGAGATGCTTCGCCCCTCCGACTTGCCGCAAGCCAACGGCATCATGCAGATGTCGACTTTCCTCGCGATCATCTTCGGAACCGCGATCGCGGGCTTCGTCACCCAAGCTTGGGGAGACAAGCTCTGGGTCGCCAGCGGCTTTTGCCTGGTGATCGCGGTCGTGGGAACGCTGACCTCGCTCTTAATCCGGCCGACCCCCGTCGCCCACCCCGGGCTGCGATTCCAAGTCTCGACGCTCTTCATGAACGCCGAGACCAGAAGGATGCTGTGGAACGATCGCTCGCTCCTGAAGGTGCTTCTTTTCTCCACGCTATTCTGGTTCCTCGGGGGCGTGGTTCAGCAGACGGTCAACGACTACGGCATCCGCCAGCTTCAAATCGGCAAGGCGGAGACGAGCCTCTTGGTGGCGACCATCGCCATCGGCATCGCGATCGGCTGCGTCACCGCGGGCAAGCTTTCGGCGGGAAAGATCGAGTTCCGTTTCGTTCCCTCCGGCGCCTTGGGCATGTGCGTCTGCATGGCGCTATTGGCTTTGCCCGGGTTTCACGGCCAAGCGGCACTCGTCGATAAATGGGGGGCCGGCTTGGCCCTGGTCGGGCTGGGATTCTTCGCGGGCATATTCGCGGTTCCGCTACAGGTCTACATCCAGGAGAAGCCGCCGGCCAATCAGAAGGGACGCGTGATCGGGGCGATGAATCTCATCAACTGGATCGGGATCATCTTCTCGGGTGTCTTCTACCTGGCGATCTGCTCGGTGCTCGAAGTCGCCGGATTGGCGAACGATCGCGCTCCGGGCGTCGTCTTCGCGATCGCGTCGGTCTTCATGCTGGGGGTGTCGTTGCTGGGGCGTCCCGTGACCGATTGATCGACGAGGGGTGCGGAGCAACCTGGGGAACGCGCGACTTCCTTCCTTTGGCTTGCTGCGCCCGGCTCGAGTAATCACAATAGCGTCGGCGAGGGCCAATCCCGTTTCATTGGGTTGGTTCCCGGGACAGGATTTGGGCCGACGACGGAGGAGGCAAGACGTCGCGTGTTGAGTTTCACGTCGCGAACGCCGCTCGCCGCCGACGAGAGCTTCGTCCCCAACTCCTATCTTCTGATCACCGCCGGCACCTTCCAGAAGCGTCCGTTCATGCGGTTGGAACATCGCAAGCAGATGCTGCTGGAGAGCCTCGACTTCAATTGCTACAAGTGGAAATGGCGGTTGCTTGCGTACGTGATTCTCGACAATCACTACCACTTGGTCGTTCACGCGCCCGATGATGATCGCTCGGTGGTTCAACATTCGCTAGCGCACATCATTCAGTCGGCCCACAGCTACAGCGCTTACCACTGGCGTCGGGACGACCCGTCGATCCGATCGCGCATCTGGTGGAATTTCTGGGATGCTCCCATCGGCGATTTGGCGTCGCTGCGTTGCCACATCAACTACCTCAACGCCAACCCCGCCTTTCATGGCAAGGTGCGCGACCCCTCAACCTACCCGTACAGCAGCTATCACCTCTACGTGAAGCAAGATCGCGAGACCCTGGCGCAGTGGGAGAAGGACTACCCAGCCGACAAGGTTGACCTGATCGACAATTTCTGAATGCGCTGAGCGGGTTGGGGCTTCACCGACCGCTCCGGTGGTCCTACGATGAGATGCTTTCTGGTCGCGACGCGGGTTGCCGGTTGTCAATTGGCCGGGCCGGTCGGTATAACGGCGCAGAAGGCATCCCTTGAGATACATGCTCCCACCTCCTACTTGGGAAAGGAATTCACATGCGACGCACGCTCACGAGTGCCGCGACGTTGTTGATGACGCTGACGGTCGGATTGGCTACGGCGCAAGCCGCGGACGAGAAGTACGAACAAGTTCGCATCGGCCCGGCCACCTACGACATCTCGTCGACCTGGACGCGTCAGAACCCGAAGTCGCGCATGAGGCTCGTTCAGTACGGTCTGCCCGCCGCGAAGGGAGATGAGGGGAAGAAGGCCGAACTCGTCGTCTTCTACTTCGGTCCGGGTGGTGGAGGAAGCGTCGCCGACAACCTCGAACGCTGGAAGGGGCAGTTCTCGAGCACCGAGGGCCAGCCCAAGGAAGAGACCTTCAAGGTCGGGGACTTCAAGGTCACCACCCTCGATATCACGGGTACCTTCAAGGACAAGCCGGCGCCGTTCCTGCCCGATTTCGTCGAACGCAAGGGCTATCGCATGCTCGTCGCGATCGTCGACACGCCCGAGGAGGGAGCCTACTACTTCAAGATTACCGGCCCCAAGGCCACGGTCGGCGCCCAGTACGACAACTGGATGAAGATGCTCAAGTCGGTCAAGCCCGCCGGGAGCTAATGGGATCCATTCGCCAACAGCCGCCGCGGGCCATGCTCGTCGCCGCGCTCTTTAGCCGGCACGAGGAACTACTCGTTCGGGCCCGCACGCGGCTGGCCGACCAGTTTGGTCCCATCGTTCTCGAAGGGACCGCGTTCTCCTTCCAGCAGACCGATTACTACGCGCGCTCGATGGGGACCGACCTCAGAAAGCAGCTCGTGGCCTTTGGCTCCCCTCGTCCGGTCGATGCGCTTCCGAAGATCAAAGTGGCCACCAATCTCCTGGAACGGGAGATCCTCCAACCAGGCGAATTTCCGGAAGAACGTCCCCTCAATATCGATCCCGGGATGGCCGACATGGCCAAGCTCCTCCTCGCGTCGACCAAGGACCACGTCCATCGCCTCTACTTGGGCGAGGGTATCTTTGGCGAGGTGACGCTCCATTTTCGACACGGGGCCTGGCGGGCGTTTCCCTGGACCTACCCCGACTATCTCTTACCCGAGGTTCACGACTTTCTGAACGAGCTTCGCGAGTATCTTCGGCGCTTTCCGCGCGAGTACGGCGCGTCGGCGACCGTAGAATGACGGCGGCACGCGAGTGTCCTGTCAGATCCAAACGTTCGGGTAGCACTGGCTGCTGGTGAGCCAGTGAGGAGTGATCGTGGGTTCACAACCCGTATTCTAGCGTTTGACTCAGCACTAGTGTTCTGATTGGCAAGCTCGTTACATTGAATCTCGGCCCTCTGATCGTGCGGAGGATTGCGCAATCATGGGCGCTTCACGCAAGCCCACGGCGAGCGTGGGTATGGCACCCAAGAGTCTCTTCGGCAACGAATAGATCAACGGGCTGCTAGGGCGGAAGCCGATGACGGTCCGTCGCCGGGGATTGGCAAGCAAGAAAGGTTCGTGCATGAGTGGGCGAGTTCGTTGGGCACTTGGTGCGATCGTGGTGATTCTCGTCGGGAGCGGGCAGGCGATGACGCGGGCTCGCGCCGAGGAGCTACCGCCGACGAAGGATCAACCGCGCAACCGCCTGGGCGAGTCGACAAGCGCCTACCTCCGCTCCCACGCCGACAACCCGGTTCACTGGTATCCGTGGGGCGAGGATGCCTTCGACGAAGCGAGGAAGCAAAAGAAACCCATCTTCCTTTCGATCGGCTACAACGCGTGCCACTGGTGTCACGTGATGAACCGAGAGAGTTTCGCGAACCCCGAGATCGCCAAGATTCTCAACGACCACTTCATCGCCATCAAGGTCGATCGGGAGGAACTCCCTGAAGTCGATAAGACCTACCTGCGCGCGGTCGAGGCGATGCGAGGGACGGGGGGATGGCCGTTGACGGTCTTCTTGATGCCCGATCGCCGCCCCTTCTTCGGAGGAACGTACTTCCCGCCGGGAGACAGGATCGTTCCCGAAAGCGGCCGCGTCATGGCGGGGCTTCCGACCGTGCTGCGTCAGGTGTCCAAGCTCTATCGAGAGCAACCGGCTCAAGTCAACAAGATGGCGAATGCGGTGGCGGACTTCCTACGCAATTCGATCAAGCCGGGGGCGATGGAGAGCTCCAAGTTGACGCCGGAGCTACTCGCCTCCGCGGCGACGTCGATCACCTCCCAGTTCGATCCCGAGTACGCCGGCATCGGTCGGCCGCCTCGGTACGCGCCGAAGTTTCCGCAGCCGTCGGTCCCACTCTTTCTGTTGGCGTACGACGACAAGCCGCTCACGGCCGACTCTCCCGTGGTGAAACAAGCCGACATCATGATCCGCAACGGCTTGTTCGATCACCTCGGCGGAGGCTTTCACCGCTATTGCGTCGATCGCGAGTGGATCGTCCCGCACTTCGAGAAGATGCTCTACGACCAGGGCCAACTTCTCTCCCTCTACAGCAAGCTTCAGCCGCGTCACGACCGACCGGGCTATGCGCGGGCCGTCGCCGAGACCGTCGCGTTCCTCGAGCGAGACATGCTGCTGGAGAACGGGCTCTATGCGTCGTCGCTCGATGCCGAGAGCGAGCACGAGGAAGGCAAGTACTACGTCTGGACCGAGGAGGAATTGCGGACGTCGCTCGGCGACGAGGCCGACTGGGTCATCAGATTCCTGGGAGCCGAGCAACCGAACTTCGAGGAGAAGTCGATCCTCGTCGAGGCCGTGCCGCCCGAGAAGATGGCCGAGTCGTTGGGGGAGAGCGAAGCCGACTTTCTCACGCGATGGGACAAGGCGCGCCGGAAGCTGCTCGCGGTCCGCGAAGAGCGGGCGTCCCCCCGACGTGACGACAAGGCGATCACCGCGTGGAACGCGCTGGTCGCGATTGGTCTCGCCGATGCCGCCGAGGCGTTCAACGATCAGGGCTATCGCGAAAAGGCGGTCCGGACGGTCGAAGCGATCCTGCAACATCTCCGGAGGAAGGAGGGAACGCTCGCACGGTTCTCCGTCGGGGGAGAGGCCAAGGGAACGGGCTACGCCGACGACTACGCCGCGACGATCCTCGCGCTGCTCGCTGTCGATCGCGTGACCGAGGACTCGCGCTATCTCGAGACGGCGACACAGCTCGCCGAGTCGCTGATCAAGCAGTTCTGGGACCAAGCGGGCTCGGGCGTCTTCTACGCGGCCTCGACCAAGGAGCCGGTCATCATTCGGATCAAGGAGAACTACGACGGAGCCTATCCCTCGTCGAACAGCCTCACGGCGCTGGCGCTGGTCACGCTGGCCAAGCGACTCGATGACTCGGGGGAGGAGAAGTCGGCGGTCCTCGCGGGGCTCTTTCGAGAACGGGCGGTCAAAACGATGGGCATCCACGTCGCGACGATGGAGGAGACTCCGGTCTCGTCGACGACGATGCTGCGGGCGGTCGATCGCTACTTGAAAGAGAAGGGGGCCTCCCCCGTGTCGAAGGATGGCCCGATCGAATCGCTGACGATCCTACCCGCTGAACCGGAACTGGTCGCGGGCAAGGAAGTGCGATTGACGCTGCGTGTCGAGATGGCCGAGGGGTGGCACGTCAATGCCAACCCGTCGACCGCCCCGTTCCTCAAGCCGACGGTGGTCACCCTGGCGAAGGATTCGCCGGCGGTTCTCAAGGACGTCAGCTATCCGAAGGGAGAAGCGGTCAGCGTCGGGACCGAGGCGAACGAGCGGATCGACGTCTTCTCCGGCACGTTCGACGTGACGGTGGCCGTGGTGCTCGCCAAGGAGTACCAGGCGGGACAACCGCTCGAATTTCACCTCGCCTATCAGGCCTGCGACGATCGCCGCTGCCTGGCTCCCGCTACTGCGACAGTGGCGGTGCCGTCGTCGGCGGACAGTCCGGACAAGCGGCCGGAACCACCCCGCGATCCCTCTTGAAGAAGCCGTGCTTTCTGGGAACGGCTCCCGGCGGCACTTCCTTGAGCCCCTTGTCTCGGGTGAAGACACCTTGGACGCCAAGCTCGCCGGGATGGCGGGCGATCTTGTCGGCGAAGACTTGGGCGTCGTCGAGGATGCACCGCAGCTTGGCCAAGTTCTGCACCAGCAGGACCGAGGCGGCATCGAGGTTCATGTACAACTCGTCACTGCGGTAGAGTCGCTGTAGGGAACCGTTGCCGTTGCGGATCTCGTTGACCACGGCGCGGACGTCGATGAGCGTCGGGTTCAAGTTGGCGAGACTGACGTCGACATTGTTGGCGATCGACTCGCTTCGGGTCTTGAAGGGCTCGACCACGGTCTTGAGATCCTGGGCCAACTGATCGATGTTGTCGAGCGTTCGGTTGGCCGACTCGATCGTCGGTCGGAGATCCTTGCTGGCGTCGCGAACGTTGCGGATCGTGATCCGAAGGTTCTCGCGGGTTTCCGGGTTGAGCACTTCGTCGATGCTATCGAGCGTCCGATTCATCTTCTCGAGCGTTATCTGAGCATCGCGGACGATCTGGTCGATCTGCTCCTGATTGCGGGCGATCAGCGAGTTGGTCCGATCGCCGACTTGCGCCCATGCCTTGGCGGTCGTCTCGATCTGGGTTAGCGTCTTGTTGGCGTTGGGGACCATGTCGCTGGCCTCGTCGATCGTCTTGGTCAGGTTCGGCGGCGAAACGCCCTCGAGGGTCGATCCCGCGGGAACGATCGGGCGATCCTTGACGCCCTGCATGTCGGGACGGGTGTCGATGTCGACGTAGGTGTCCCCGAGAAGCGAGCGATCGATGGTCGGCTCGTCCCCTTCGCGGAGGATGTTGTCGCCATCGAGCGTGATGGTCGCCACGACGAGGCTGTACTCGGAGCTGTACTCGACTTTCTGGACCTCGCCGATGCGAATGCCGGCCCGACGGACAGGGACCTTCGGTTGCAGGCCCGGCGCGCTGCGGAAGGTGGCGTAGTAGGTCTTGTGCGATTGCAGCACGTACTGGAATTCACCGAACCAGATGATGATCGCGGCAAGAGCGAATCCCGCGATCAGCGTCACGAGTCCGATCGCGAATTGCATCCGTTGTTCACTCACGAGGCATCCCTTTCCTCGACGGTCGAATCGACCGCACCACTCTCACTCGAACTCGTCGCCCGTTTCCGCGTTGTCGCTGTCTCGTTGTTGGTCATCTCTTGGATGCGGTCGCGGGCTTCCCCTCGCACGAACTGGACGACGCGTTGGTCGTCGAAGCTTTCGATGGCCTCGGGTGGCCCCTTGAAGAGGATCTGGGAGTCCTCCTCGCCCAAGCGGGCGATCGGATAGAGCATGACGATCTTGTTGGCGATCTTCAGGGCGGACTTCATGTCGTGGGTCACGACGATACTGGTGACGCCGTGACGTTCCCGGGTGCCGATAATCAGTTCGTTGATCACGTCGCTCATGATCGGGTCCAGACCGGTCGTCGGTTCGTCATAGAGGACGACCTCCGGTTCCATCATCAGGGCCCGGGCGAGCCCGACCCGTTTGCGCATGCCGCCGGAGAGTTCCGCGGGCTTCTTGGTCACAATCTGCGTCGAGAGCCCGACCTCGTTGAGCCGATCCCGGACGCGATCGCGGATCTCCGACTCGGGCAGGTTCGTGTGCTCGCGGAGGGCGAACGCGACGTTCTCGTAGATGGTCAAGCTGTCAAAGAGCGCGGCTTGCTGAAAGACGAAGCCGAAGCGGAGACGCTGCTTGGCCAGTTCCCGCTCTCTCAATTTGACGAACTCCAGATCGTCGAAGACGACCCGTCCCTTCGTGGGACTGACCAGACTCATGATCGTCTTGAGCAGGACGGTCTTGCCGCAGCCACTCTCGCCGATGATCGCGAGGGTGTCGCCGCGATTGACGCTGATGTCGATGTCGCGCAGGACGGTCTGGCTGCCGAAGCGGACCCCCAACTGCTCGATGCGGATGAGCGGTTGTTTCGGCGTTTCCATTCCCGATTCCCCTACGGCTACCTGATCGCTCACCATGCCCGCCCACTAATTGCCGATTGACGCGGATTGGCCCGGCCAGATCAGGTTGTAGATGCCATTGAGCAAGATCCCGAGCATGAAGTCGCTCGCGAGAATGGCGATGAAGGAGTAGACGAACGCCTCGGTCGCCGAGCGTCCCACCCCCTCGGCGCCCGCGCCGGAGCGAAACCCTCGATGGCAACTGATGATCGCGATCTCGGCTCCGAAAAAGAGCGACTTGAAGAGCCCGGTGAAGACTTCCCAAAGTCCCACGAAGCCGCGCGAGTGCATCCAATAGTAGAACGCGTCGATTTTCATGATCTTGATGCTGACCAACGCTCCCCCGATCACCCCCATGAAGTCGGCCATCACCGTCAGCAGGGGAATCAGCACCACGCACGCGAGAAAGCGCGGAACGACCAGGTAGCGAATCGGATTGACGCCCAGACAGCGCAGCGCGTCGACTTGTTCGGTGACTTTCATCGTGCCGATTTCGGCCGCCATCGCGCCGCCGATCCGGCCGGCGAGCATCGTCGCGGCGAGGACCGGACCCAACTCGGTGACAAGCGAGACGTTGATCACCGAGCCGAGTCGGGTTTGGAGCCCCATCTGGGCGAACTGGTTGTAGGCTTGGACGGCCAACACCATCCCGATGAAGGTTCCGGTGATCGCGACGACCGGGACGCTGCGCACCCCGATTTGATAGAAGGTCGGCACCAGCAGGCGTTTGCGCGGATAGGTGGTGGTCATCCACAGGGCGAGCTGGCCACAAAAGGAGATCAGATCGCCCAGCGTGGAGATCATCCCGATCGTTCGCGACCCCAACTGCTCTAGAGGGGTCGGCTGTGAGGAAACCGTCGCCATCGAGACCTCTTCCGCCAGCGCGTACCTGTTCCGGAACCACTGCTATTATCGTCAACATCGTCAAGCCTTCCCCAGTCGCTTGAGAAGATTGACCGAGTGGTCCTATTTCTCTCAAGATTGCTGCAAGAGGCGAAGCCTGAGGGGATTGAGGCGGCGGTTGGGAGAGGGCGATATTGGAAGGCGGGGTCGACTAGCGCCGGCGAAGCACAAGGACGGTGTCGCCGCCGTCCTCGTCGAGTTCGACGGTCTCGCCGATGTCGTAACCAAAGTCGTGGACCGCGACCAGTTCCAGTTCGGGGACCGACGCCAAGAGCGCCCGCAGCTGTCGATCGTCATAGGTCCGAAACGCGAAGCTCGAACGAACCCGATACGAGCGACTGGGGGCGCGGACCGTCATCAGCAGTTCGAGTTGCTCGCGGCGCAAGTCTTCGTCGACCGAGAGACAACGCAGCGTGCACGTCACCTTGGTCCCGCGATAGCTCTCGGTCCAGCGCTCGACGCTGTCGTAGTCGGCGTCGGCGGGGTAAAGATGGAGCCCGATCAGGTAGAGGCCACCGCGCACCAGATGCTTGGCGACCAGTTCGAGATGGCGCCGGGCGTCGGCTTCGGTGAGCAAGTGGCGGAAGGTGTTGCAGAAGTTGAACGCCGCGTGGGCCTTCGGCTTGATCGCGAAATCGGTCAGGTCGCCCTCGACCAACGTGCCGTCGAGTTGTCGACGACGAAAGCGGGCACGAGCGTAGTCCAGGGCGGTGCCGTTGAGATCGAAGCCAGTCACGTCGAAGCCGACCGCGGCCAACTCGACGATGATCCGACCGCTACCGCAAGCCGGTTCGAGGATGCGCCGGACGTCGACCTTGGCGTAGCGTTCGCAGGCGCTCTGGACGAACCGCGCTTCGAGCCTTGTCTCGGGCCGAAAGGCGATGTCGTATTCTCGAGGGAAGTCGTACCAGCTTCCGGGAAGGGTGGTGATGCTCACGTCGTTGGTTCAGCGAAGGGTTGAGTGCTTCATTGGGGAGTCGCGATTCGGCGCGAGTGCTGCGTCAAACGCTAAGTGTCGGGTTGTGGACTCACGATTACTTCTCACTGGCTGACCAGCAGCCATTGCCACCCGAACATCAGTTCTAGACGCTGCGCACGCCATGTTCGCAGCGCGGTCGGTCGATCCTCAAGGATCCGGGACGCCCGCTCAAGCGATCGCCGTCACGAAAGGGAAATGGCGGATTCCCTCCCGATGGCCAACTTTCGCGGGACTGGATCACATCCTCAGGCGGAACGACTATATTGCCGTGGATGACTGACACCATGACAGCATCAGCTTATTCGGATTGCCGCTTCTCCCTTGCAGGCCGCGGTTCATAAACTAGGGATCTCGAAACTGTCCACAAGGGGATTCGTGTCGCGCCCATGAAAGTCGTCGTTGTTGGAGCTGGTGAGGTCGGGTTTCACCTGGCGGATCGTCTGTCAAAGGAACGTCACGAAGTCACGATCATCGAGAACGATCCCCAGAAGCATTCGATGCTGCGCAGCAAGCTCAACGCGCTGGTCGTCGAGGGAAGTGGGGCCAGCGCCCAGGCCTTGGAGGAGGCGGATGTCGCGCACGCGGACCTCTTCATCGCGGTGACCCGGCACGACGAGGTCAATCTCGTCGCGTGCCTGCTGGCCGCCGAACTGGGCGCCAAGGAAGTCGTCGCCGGCAGCAAGAGCCTCGACTTCTCCCGCGCCGAATGGGCCCCCAACGCCAGTCGCCTCGGCATCTCGCGGATCATCAATCCTCAGATGGTCGTCGCCGACGAAATCATGTCGATGATCGGCTACGCGGGAGCGGCGGAGGTCGCCGAGTTCGCCCACGGCCGCGTCGTCTTCCTCGGGTTTCCGATCAACGCCCAGAGCCCGATCAACGGCGTGTCGATGCGCACCCTGGGCAATATCCGTGGGATCTATCGTCTGATCGTCACGGCGATCTCCCGCGGAGACGAAACCATCATTCCACGCGGCGACGATATGGTGGAAGTGGGCGACATCCTCTACTTCGTCTGCAAGCGAGAGGACTTGCCCGCGATCACGGACCTGTTCGGGTTCGAGCCGCAGAAGACCCGGCGCATCTTCATCCTCGGTGGCGGTCGAGTCGGCTCGGAGATCGCTCGTCGGTTGGCCCATCGGCACTACCGGATCACGATCATCGATCACAACCTCGAGCGCTGCGAGAAGCTTGCTGGCAGTCTGCGCAACGTCCAGGTGCTGCACACCGACGGGACCGATGTCTCAACCCTCCGCAACGAGGGGCTCGAGGATGCGGACGTCTTCATCGCGGTGACTCAAGACGAGCAGTCGAACATGCTTTGCTCCCTCTTGGCGAAGCGCTACGGCGTTCCGCGCGTGATCGCCCTCGTCGACCGGCCCGAGTATTTGCAACTGGCTCCCTCCCTCGGCATCGATGCTTGCGTGAGCCCCCGGACCGCGACCGTCAGCGCGATGCTCAAGTACGTCCGCCGCGGCGAGGTGGTCGATATCGAGGTGCTCGAGCAGAGCGAGGCGGAAGTGATTGAACTGGAGTTGCCCAAGGAGAGCCCCATCCTTGGGAAACCGCTCAAGGCGTTGGGCGTTCCCAAGAGCTCGATCGTGGGAGCCGTCGTTCGCAAGGATGGAGTCTTGATTCCGAGTGGTGACGATCACTTCGAGCCGGAGGATCACGTGATCGTCTTCACGTTGCCGGACGGGGTTGCCCAAGTCGAAAAGTTCTTCGCGTAACGACTCATGAACCTCTCCCTGACCCTCAAATTGCTCGGCGGCCTGACCATCTTCGAAGCGGTCGTCTTGATCATCCCGATGATCTTTTCCCTGGTAACCGGGGATCGGGCCTTCTTTCCGTTTCTCTGTTCCATCCTGTTGGCCGGAGCTTGTGGCCTCTTCGTCTTTCGCCGCTACCGGGTGGACGGGTATCTCACGCACCGGGAAGGATTCGCGGTCGTCACCTTCGGCTGGATCGTCTTCGCGCTTTTCGGGTCGCTTCCCTATGTCTTCAGCGGGTCGGTCGATGGCCCCGTCGATGGTTTTTTCGAGGCGATGTCGGGCTTCACGACAACTGGGTCGACCGTCATCACCGACCTCGATCAGATCCCCCGAAGCATCCTTCTCTGGCGTTCGATGACCCAGTGGCTCGGCGGGATGGGCATCATCGTGCTCAGCTTGGCGATCCTTCCCTTCCTTGGCGTGGGAGGGATGCAGCTCTTCGAAGCCGAAGTTCCCGGTCCCACCGCCGATCGACTCAGTCCGCGAATTCAGGACACCGCCAAAGTCCTCTGGGCGGTCTACGTCATCATCACCGCGGCGGAGGTGCTCTTACTTTGGTTGGGGCCGATGGATCTCTTCGAAGCGATCTGTCACTCGCTGACGACGATGGCCACGGGAGGTTTCGGAACGCTCAACAACAGTATCACCGGGTTCCAGAACTCCTACGTTGACGTGGTGGTCACCTTCTTCATGTTCCTGGCGGGGGTGAACTTCGCGCTTCACTATCAACTGCTGCGGGGACGCCCGCTCTCGCTGTGGCGCAATGAGGAATTTTGGACCTACACCGCCATCACGCTCGGCTCGGTCATGGTCCTGGTCGTCCTCAACCGCACGCTCTATTCCTCGGTCCTGATCAACCTTCGCGACGCGGCCTTCACCACCACGTCGCTGCTCACGACGACCGGGTTCGCGACCGCCGACTACGAGAACTGGCCGGTGACGTCGCAGTATCTACTGGTGACGCTGATGTTCCTGGGAGGATGTGCCGGCTCGACGGCGGGCGGCATGAAGATCGTTCGCGTCCTGCTCGTCACGAAGCACGCTTATCTTCAGATTGCTCGGCTCATCCATCCGCGCCAGGTCAAACTTCTCAAGCTCGACGGCAAGCCGGTCTCCCAGGAGGTCATCCAAGCGATTCTCGGTTTCGTCGCCCTGTGGATGTTCCTCTTTCTCATCGGTTCGCTGCTGATGGCGGGCTTCGGGCTCGACTTGGTCAGCGCCGGGGCGGCGGTCATCGCCTGTTTGGGCAACATCGGACCGGGTCTCGGCGAGGTCGGCCCCACGGACAACTTCGCGTTCGTCCCCCAGCATGGCAAGCTTCTGCTTTGCCTGCTCATGCTGGTTGGACGATTGGAGGTCTTTACCGTCCTGGTCCTCTTCTTCCCGAGTTTCTGGAAGAAGTAGCGAGTGTTCCGTGGAGAGCACCCGAAATACTCGTTGGAGCCAGGCTCTCGGCGTTTTCCGCCGTTCGCTCAGACCACCGCGACGCCCTTCGAGGTCGGTTCGATGACGTTGATGTTTCGCCAGTGGCCGCTCACGAAGCGAAGCAGAAATCCGCTTCCCAACACCACGACGTAAGCCGTGATCGCGAACCAGCCGGCGATGAGCCCGTTGCCGAGATAGGTGACGCCCACGTAGGTCGGCAGCACCATCACCAAGAGGCCAGCCAAGAAGGTGAACCCCATCGCGAACCGGGTGTCGCCCGCGCCGCGGATGGCGCCACCGAAGACGACCGCGAGCGCGTCGAAGAAGGTGTACGCCGCCACGAAGCGAAGAAGCATCGCGGTCGTCGCCCTGATCTCCGCCGATTCCACCGGATCGGAGAACCAGAAGTAAGGCTCGCTCAGAACGTCTGGTATCGCAACCAGAAAGACGACGGGGATGGCCATGTAGACCGTCGCCAGTCCCGCGGCGTTCCAAGTCGTTTGTGCCGCGGTGTCGTGGTTGTTCTCGCCGATCCGTTGGCCGACGAGGATGATGACCGCCGTTTCGATGCCCAACAGGGGCAGGAACGCGAGCGTGCTCAGGTTGAAGGCGAGGTTGGTCGCCGCCAACGAAGCGGTTCCCAGCGTGCTCATCAAGAAGATGAACGTCGAGAAGCAGACCAACTCGAGGAAGCTCGCCATCCCATCGGGCAAGCCGAAGCGGACCATTCGCCGGAAGAGCTCGATGTCGATGGCCCGGTTGGCGGCGAAGATGCCACGATAGTCCTCGACTTGCCCCACCAGGTAGAGGTAAAGCCCGAGTTTGATGACGTAGGTCAGGGCGGTCGCGGCGGCGGCTCCTTGAATGCCCATCTCCGGGATCGGCCCGACTCCGAAAATCAGCACGTAGTCGAGGAGGATGTTGGCGACGACGCCGATCAGATCGACGCAGAAGACGGTCCGCGTCTGTCCTCGGCCGGAGAAGAAGGCCGAAAGGGTCAGGTCGACGAGGAACGGAGCACCCGCCAAGCAGAGGATCGCGAAGTAGTCCGCCGTCATCGTCGCCACTTCGGTATCGCGCATCAAGCTCCCGAAGATCGTTCCCGCGAAGGGAGCGATCACTGGGACGACCAGGCCGACGCACAGGGAGAAGTAGACTCCTTGCCACACGGCTGAGGCGACTCGGTCCTTACGTTGGGCGCCGGTGTACTGCGAGACGAAGGTCTTGACGTAGTTCGAGATCCCGTAGGGGATGCTCACGACCAGCCAGAAGCAGACGCCGGCCGGAAGGGCCGCGGCCAGGGCAGCGGTCGAGTACCACGTTAGGAACATCCGGTCGATGACGTAGAGCACCGACTGGGAACTGGCGCTAAGCATGAGCGGGAACGCGATGCGCAGCAGTTCGCGGACTCCACCTATCGCCGCTACTTCCTTGCCGGTATTCATCGCGATCCTTCCCCATGGTCGCCCACGTGCAGCGATCCGGCGGTTGACGTTCATCCCCAACATCGTCTCGGACGAGAACGACGGACCCCAGGGATCGGCATGCCGGCGCATCTCGGGGCTATTGAACGACGGACGGGGCGAGAGAACATGCTGGCCGCGGGATTTGAGCCAACGGAGACTCAAGTTCCGCCTAGTGCCCTGACGGGTTCATCCATCGCTCAAAAGACTCTTGGGTGCCATGCCCGCGCTCGCCGTGGGCATGCGGAGAACACCGATGATTGGGCAATCCTCCGCACGATCACAGGGCCGAGACTTCACGAACGAACTTGCCCATCAGGACACCAGTGCTTTGTCCGATCCAAGAGTTCGGGTTCCACTGGCTGCTGGTCAGCCAGTGAGAAGTGATCTTAAACTCACAACCAGAAATCGAGCATTTGACGCAGCACTAGGCTTCGAGAATAGGAAGAGAAGAGACACCCCGGCCCTGTGCAAGGGACGCGCGAGAGCGGCGAGAGGTTCACCAAATCATTTGGTGTCGAGCGCGGCGATCAGGTCGATCAGCGCCTTCTGGGCGTCTGCGAAGAGCATCATCGTGTTATCGGCGACGAAGAGCGGGTTGGCGATGCCCGCGAAACCGGGGCTGAGGCTTCGCTTGATGACCACGACGGTCCGAGCCTTGTCCACGTCGAGAATCGGCATGCCGGCGATCGCACTGGCGGGATCGCGGGCCAGGGGATTGACGACGTCGTTGGCCCCGATGATCAGAACGACGTCGGTTTGCGCGAAGAGTGGGTTGGCTTGATCCATGTCCTTGAGCTGTTCGTAGTCGATCTTCGCCTCGGCGAGCAGGACGTTCATGTGCCCCGGCATGCGACCGGCGACCGGATGGATCGCGAAGTAGACCTCGAGCCCCGCCTCCTCGAGCATTTCCGTCAAGTCGCGGACCGCGTGTTGCGCCTGGGCGACGGCGAGTCCGTAGCCGGGGACGATGCAGACCCGCTGGGAGGACTCCAGGAGCATCGCGACTTCATCGGCCGAGGTCGACGTGATCTTTCCTTGATAAATCTCCTCGCCGCTATCCTGCTCCGCGGAGCCCAGCGAACCGAGCATCACATCCAGCAGCGAGCGATTCATCGCTTTGCACATGATGACCGTCAGGATGAATCCCGCCGAGCCGACGAGGGAACCGGAAATGATTAGGACGGAATTGGAAAGGACGAATCCGACGGCCGACGCCGCCAATCCCGAGAGCGAGTTGAGTAGCGCGATCACCACCGGCATGTCCGCTCCACCCACGGGCAGGACGAGCATGACGCCAAAGGCGGACGCGGCGACCACACCGAGCCAGAACGCGATCGGCGCCCGTCCTGGATCGGCGAGCGTCCAGAGGAGTAGGATGATCATCACGACCAGCAGGGCGATGTTCAAGGGTTGTTGGCCGGGGAAGCGGTAGGGCTTGCCGCTGATGAGTTCCTGAAGTTTCGCGAACGCGATCAAGCTGCCCCAGAACGTGACGGCGCCGATGATGCCCGAGGCGACCGACGCGACGAGTTCGGAGACCGCGCCGCTGGTGAAAAAGAGTTCCGGGTCGGCGAGCGTCGCGCCCGCGACCAGCGCCGAGGCGGCTCCTCCGAAGCCGTTGAACAACGCCACGAGTTGCGGCATCGCGGTCATTTGAATGCGAACGGCCAGCAGAATGCCGATCCCCGCTCCCACGAGTAGGCCGAGAGCGATGGTCCAGAACCCAATGATTTGCCGATCCAGGAGCGTGACAACGACAGCCAAGAGCATTCCCAACGCGCCGAGGGCGTTGCCGCGGACGGCGGTTCGGGGATGCGTCAATCCCTTCAGGCCAAAGATGAACAGCACGGCCGCGGCGAGGTAGGCGAGGTTGATGAGGTCGGAACTGGGCACGCTCAACATTCTCCGGTAGGCGATCGGACAAATAGCGAAGGGACGGCGCTCGAATGGGATCCTAACCGGAACGCTAGCGTCGCTGGAACATCCGGAGCATTCGGTGGGTGACCAGGAAACCGCCGACGAGATTGACACTGGCGAAGACCACCGCGCAGAACGCCAACAGTTGGGCCCAGAGCGTGCTCTCGACCCCCGCGGCCAGCAACGCGCCAATCAGGGTGATGCCGGAGATGGCATTCGAGCCCGACATCAAGGGCGTATGTAGGGTAGGGGGGACCTTGTTGATGATCTCGAGGCCGACAAAGACCGCGAGGACGAAGATGGTCAGACCCGCGACGAACGTTCCCATTAGCTTTCACCTCCCGAGGTGGCCGCGAGTTCCCCCATTCCCAAGAGCGATCGGACGACGGGGTGGACGACGTCGCCCTGGTGAGTCACGAGCGACTCGGCGATCACCTCGTCGCTGAAGTCGAATCCTTCGACGTCCTTCTTGACCGCCAAGCCGACGAGATTGGTCAGGTTGCGGGCGTACATCTCGCTGGCGTGTTGCGGAACCGTCGCGGGCAGATTGGTCGGCCCCATCACAGTCACCTCGTCGACCACGACGGTTTCGTCGGCGACGCTCGCTTCGCAGTTTCCACCCCTGGCGGCAGCGAGATCGATGATCACCGAGCCGGCGGGCATGGTTTCGAGCATCTCGGTGGTGACGAGCAGGGGGGCTTGCTTGCCCGGAATCGCGGCGGTGGTGATGACGATGTTTGAACGAGCGACGACTTCGGCCATCAATTCGCGTTGTCTACGGTAGAACTCCTCGCCGAGTTGTTTCGCGTAGCCTTGGGCGTCTTCGGTCCCGTCCGCGTCGAGATCGAGTTGGACGAACTTGCCGCCGACCGACTCGACTTGCTCCCGCGCGGTGGGCCGGACGTCGTAGGCCTCGACGATGGCGCCGAGCCGTTTGGCGGTCGCGATCGCTTGCAGACCGGCGACGCCCGCTCCGATGACGAAGACGCGCGCGGGGGCGATGGTGCCAGCGGCGGTCATGAGCATCGGGAAGAGCCTCGGGGACTGCACGGCGGCAATCAGCACCGCCTTGTAGCCGGCGATGGTCGCCATTGAGGAGAGGGCATCCATCCCTTGGGCCCGCGTGATTCGCGGAATCAGCTCCATCCCAATCAGGGAGAGGCCGCTCTCGGCCAATTGAGCGCACTCTTTCGGTTCGTTGAGAGGATCGAGAAACCCGATCGCGACTTGGCCGGCTCGCAGCGAACGGGAATGTTCGAGGAGCATCGGGATGGGCCAGACGCCCAAGATGAGTTGGGACCGTTCGAGGAAATCGCCGGTCTCGCTGACGATGTCGGCGCCCGCCGCCCGGTAGTCGTCGTCGGAAAACCCGGCCAAAAGACCGGCGTTCTCCTCGACGAGGACCTCCAGACCCAACTTTTGGAGAACGAGGACGCTCTTGGGATCGATCGCGACCCGCAGCTCGTGCGCCCCTCTTTCTCTCGGAACTCCTACAATCATTTGGGTGTGATGAACCTCGTCGTCCCAACTATCCTCATTCGCCACGAGGAGCGTGGGAAGGGTTCCCACGTCCAGCGTTCCTGGATCGAGCCATGTTCGGCGATCGAGGAAGCTTCTCGCTCGGTCGACCGGTCGGCAACGCATCTGGGCGAAGGCACCGCGGTCCGGGCGACGAGCGGTATTTTAGGCAATTTCGCGTACATTTGACACCGCTAGTCCGAGTCGGGTTGGAGCAAACAATCGCGTTGCATCAACGGAATCGAGGACGGCGGAGATTCAGTAAATGAAATAAAAGAAATCAGTTGCCATTAGGGTTGTTGATGCTAGCCTAAACGGGGATTCTCCGCTACACGCCAGAACTTAGGGAGATCGTCCTTTCGCCGAGAGAGGATCGTTCGCCATATCCTGTTGGCGAATCGGGTGAGAAGTTCGCTCGCGGACACATCGCAATCCGTGGCGAGGACTTCCGTCTGGCACACGAGATGCCCGCTCGAATCATATTGGTAGGTTAGCGGCGCCGTCAGGACTGCCGTTTCCTTTGACTTGCCGTCCACCCGCCTCGCGGCTGGCAAGGCATTTAACGTTGATTGGGTCCGGCCTCTCACCCCCCGCGTGGGGTGACGGGACCGTTGACTACTGGACTCGCTGTCAGGAGTGGAATATGAGGGATCACTTCCCGCCTCGCCACGGACTCTACGATCCCAGTTACGAACGCGATGCATGCGGCATGGGTTTCGTGGCGGATATTCATGGTCGTAAGTCGCATTCGGTTCTCCGCGATGCCCTCATCGCGCTGACGAACCTCGAACATCGCGGCGCGCGCCATGCCGACGGGCTCAGCGGCGACGGCGCCGGCATCCTGACGCAGATCCCCCACGCCTTCTTCAGCAAGGAACTCGACGCGTGCAAGACGCGCATCGATCGCATCGAGGATCTTGCCGTCGGTGTCTTTTTCCTTCCGGGCAACCCCAAGGTCGCCTCGAAGTGCATGGACATCGTCGAGGACGTGGTCCTTTCGGGCGGGCTGCGCTGGTTGGCATGGCGCGCGGTTCCCGTCGGCGACGAGGCGCTCGGCAGCGAAGCGCGCCGGACGTGTCCCGACATTCGCCAGGCGCTGATCGCTCGGCCCGAGGGCCTCGACAACGATGCCTACGAACGCTTGCTGTACGTCGTTCGTCGCCGGATCGAGCGTCGGATGCGCAATGCCGGCTTGGGTCCGTTCTACATTCCCTCCTTTTCGCATCGGACAATCAGTTACAAGGGCCTGATGGTCGCCCCGCAGCTCGATAAGTTCTTCAAGGACTTGGCCGACCCCGATTTCGACACCGCGATCGCCCTCTTTCATCAACGCTACAGCACCAATACGTTCCCGACGTGGCAGTTGGCCCAGCCCTTCCGTTTTCTCGCCCACAATGGGGAGATCAACACGTTGCAGGGGAACATCAACCGCATGCGCGCGCGGGAACCGGTGATGTTCTGCCATGTCTGGAACGGCGAGTTGGAGGACCTGATCCCCGTCATCCAAGAGGGGGGCAGCGACTCCTCGTCGTTCGACAACGTCTTTGAGCTCTTGGTCCTCTCCGGCCGCAACCCGCTGCACGCGATGATGATGCTCTTGCCGGAGGCTCCCCACGATCTCGACGATCCCGAGGTCTCGGCGTTCTTCCAGTATCATTCGATCATGGTGGAACCGTGGGACGGTCCCGCCGGCGTCGTCTTCAGCGACGGTCGCTACGCGTGTGCCGGACTCGATCGCAACGGCCTGCGCCCCTCGCGCTACTGGGTCACCGAGGAAGGTCGCGTCATCTGCGGGTCGGAAGCGGGGATCGTGCCGACCAATTCGCCGGTGATCGAGAAGGGGCGACTCGGCCCCGGGATGATGCTGGCCGTCGATACCCAAGAGGGCCGGGTGATCAAGGATGGCGAACTGAAACGCCAGATCGCCCACCGCTATCCCTACTCGCAGTGGATCAATCATCACACGCGCTTCGCCGAGCGGGCCAAGGACGAGTGTGCCCGCGTCGCCGGCCCCACTTGGCAGCCCGAGTCGGACGAACTCGTGCGGTTCCAGAAGGCGTTCGGCTACGGCAAGGAGGACATGGATCGGTTGATCATCCCGATGGTCTACGACCGCAAACCGCCGGTCGGATCGATGGGAGACGATACGCCGATCGCGTGCTTGTCGGAGCAGCCGCAACTGCTCTACCGCTACTTCAAGCAGCGGTTCGCTCAAGTGACCAACCCGCCGATCGACCCGCTGCGCGAACGGTTGGTCATGTCGCTGCGGATCCTGGTCGGAGGCCGGGGCTCGGTCCTGGAGGAGGAGGAATCCTCCGCTCGCGTTATTTCGTTCCCCTCGCCGATCATCACCCAGGCCGAGCTCGATTGGATTCGCTCGCAGAAGCCGAGACAGTTCCGCTCTCGGACCCTCAAGTGCCGGTTCCTCGTCTCCGATGGTAGTGGCGGCTTGGAGAAGGCGATCGGCTGGCTCTGCGACGAAGCCGAGCGGCAGATCGAGAAGGGTTGCAGCATCATCGTCCTCTCGGACCGCGATGTGGGACCCGGTTGGGCGCCGATTCCGATGCTTTTGGCGATCGGGGCGGTTCATCATCGGCTCATTCGCGCCGGTCTGCGGATGAAGACGTCGATCATTTGCGACACGGGCGAACCGCGCGAGGATCATCACTTCGCCTGCCTGCTGGGTTACGGGGCGGCGCTGATTCATCCCTATCTCGCCCTCGCCAGCGTTGACCAGGTCGTCGAGAAGGACCCGCGCAAGACGGGAATCACCCGCGAACGCGCGATTCACAACTTCAAGGACTCGATCGAGCAGGGCATCCTCAAGATCATGTCGAAGATGGGGATCTCGACGGTCAACAGCTATCGCTACGCGCAGGTCTTCGAGATTCTCGGTATCGCGCGGTCGGTCGTCGATCAGTACTTCACCGGAACGCCCAGCCGCATCGAGGGCGTCACCCTCAACGACATTGGACGCGACGTCCTTCGCTTTCACCACGAGGCCTACGGCGATAAGGCGGGGCTTCAGGAGCAGGGGCACTACCGTTTCCTCGGCAGCAAGGGCGGGGAGTACCACTCCTTCAATCCCGCCGTCTTCAAGCTGCTGCACAAGTCGGTCCGGAACCAGGACTTCGGCGCCTACGAGGAGTACACTCGGCTGGTCGACGAGGATCGCAAGCCGTGCAATCTTCGTGACCTGATGCAATGGGAGGAGGCCGCGCAGCCGGTGCCGCTCGACGAAGTCGAGCCCGCCGAGGAGATCGTCAAACGCTTCTGCACCCAGGCGATGAGCCATGGGGCTCTGTCACGCGAATGTCACGAAACGCTGGCGATCGCGATGAACCGTCTGGGCGGCAAGAGCAACTCCGGCGAAGGAGGTGAGGCGGTCGAACGGCTTCGTCCCTACGAGGAGGATCAGCCCGACTTGTTTCTCTCGCCTTGGAGCCCGCGCAAGGGGGACTGGGGCAACAGCGCGATCAAGCAAGTCGCGTCGGGGCGCTTCGGCGTCACTCCCGAGTACTTGGTCTCCGCCAAGGAACTCGAGATCAAGATGGCGCAAGGCGCCAAGCCGGGCGAGGGTGGTCAGATTCCCGGCCACAAGGTCTCCGAGGAGATCGCCAAGATTCGGCGATCGGTCCCCGGCGTGACCCTGATCTCGCCGCCGCCTCACCACGATATCTACTCGATCGAGGACCTCGCCCAGTTAATCCACGACCTCAAGCAGGTCAATCGCCAGGCGAAGGTTTGCGTCAAGCTGGTCTCCGTCGTCGGTGTCGGGACCGTCGCCGCCGGTGTCGCCAAGGGCTACGCCGACTGCATCCAGATCTCCGGGCACGACGGTGGCACGGGCGCCGCGCCGCTCGGTTCGCTCAAGCACGCGGGGTTGCCGTGGGAGCTCGGGCTCGCCGAAGCGCAGCAAGTGCTCGTCAAAAACGACCTTCGCGGTCGCGTCACGCTCCGCGTCGACGGTGGACTCAAGACCGGTCGCGACGTCGTCATCGCCGCGATGTTGGGAGCGGAGGAGTTCGGCTTCGGGACGGCGGCGATGATCGCCACCGGGTGCGTGATGGCGCGTCGTTGTCACCTCAATAACTGCCCCGTCGGGGTTGCGACCCAGCGGGAGGATCTACGCAAGAAGTACCCGGGAACGCCCGAGCACGTGGTCGCGTTCATGCTCTACACCGCCGAGCAGGTTCGGATGATCCTCTCGCGACTGGGCGTCCGGAGCCTCGACGAGATTGTCGGTCAGGTCCATCTCCTCAAGCAGTGCAAGCGGCCGCTGCCGAAGACGACGAACATTTCGCTTGCGGCGATCCTCACCGATCCGGATCCCGCGCGGACCAAGCCGCGTTGCTGCAATCAGGATCGTAACGATTCGCCGACCCTCAATTCGGGACTTGCCCAAGACCTCTGGCGCGCCTGCGAGTCGACGATCGAATCGGGCGAACCGATCGAAGTGCAGTTCGACATCCAGAACCGCGATCGCTCGGTCGGTGCCCGGCTTTCCGGAGAGATCGCTCGACGCCATCGCGGCGAAGGGCTGCCTGCCGGAACCATCACGGCGCGGTTCAAAGGCACGGCGGGCCAGAGCTTCGGGGTCTTCAACCATCGCGGGGTGAATTTCTACCTCGAAGGGGAGGCGCAAGACTATGTCGGCAAGTGCATGCACTCCGGCATGATCGTCATCGCTCCGCCCAGCGATGCCAAGTTCGCCAGCCACGAGAACACCATCATGGGCAACACGGTCCTCTACGGAGCTACCGGCGGGAGCCTCTACGCGGCGGGCATGGCCGGCGAGCGACTCTGCGTTCGCAACTCGGGCGCCAAGGCGGTGGTCGAGGGCTGTGGCGACCACGGCTGCGAGTACATGACTAACGGTGTCGTCGTCGTTTTGGGTGAGGCGGGTCGTAATTTCGGCGCCGGCATGAGTGGCGGTATCGCATACGTATTGGACCTCAGCGGCGATTTCGAGCGACTCTACAACCCGTCGATGGTCCGCATCGGCCGAGTCGAGCACGACGTCGATGAACTGCTTCTCAGGGCCATGGTCGAGCGCCACGCGACGCTGACGTCGAGTCTGCGTGCCAAGTGGGTACTCGAGCACTGGCAGGAGACGCTGCCGAAGTTCTGGAAGGTCGATCCGCATCCCACCGCGGAAGACGAGGATGCCTGCGAGCAGGATATCAAGGCCGTCGAGCAGGCCGCTCTCGAGGAATTGAAGCTGGAAGCCGAGTCGCTTCAGCTCGCGTGATCAAGTCTTGAGGATGCCTCCACCAGGTTCACCTCCTCGGAGGTACCTGGTGGTATGGTTCGCATCGACAACCGTGTGGTTGGGGGCTTCTCCGCTCGAAGAAACGCCAGGGCTTTCCCCTTGTGATGTTGGGGGAGAGCCTTTCTTTACGTCTCTTGGGGTGGGCTAGCCGGCGCGGCGGGTTTGCTGTCGAATCGCCCCCTCTTCGCCGCTTCGCGCTTGGCTTGATCCATGGCGTTGATTTCGGTCGACGTCAATTCCTTGGTGATCGTCTCGAGGCGGTTGTTGACCACGCTATTCTTGCGGCGCCGCGCGAGCTGTCCCGTGACTAGGACCGCTATCGCCGCTCCCACTACGGCCGCCAAGGGAATGAGTCGTTGGCCGATGGGCAGGAATTCGCCGACGGCGACCCCCACGAGAAAACCGAGGGCCGTCCACGTCGTGCTGTTCATGAACAGCGTGCTTCGACTGTGCAGCAACTGATTTACCTCTTCTGCGAGTGACGCCGGGTCACTTCCCGTGGAAGCAGTCGATCCCCTGGAGGGGGCCTTGACTCCACGTGCATGCTCTTCCAGTATTCTTCTGTTTTAGCATGAATAGAACCAGAATGGGCCCCAGAATTACGCTAGAATCAGACTCCGCCACTCCAGTGGGGGCCAAGGAGAGGGCGCAGCCCATTAGAGCTCGAGCCGACTCTGGAGACGGAGACTAGCGCACTGGTCCAACGAAGTCTTGAGGTGCCACTGGCTGCTTGTCCGCCAGTGCCAAAGGGTTAGGGTTGCCCCAACACTGAGTTGAAGTTGGAACAGAGCACTAGCGAAACGCCTCGGAGAGCCTGTTGCGGTAGTCGTTGGCCGTCGTGATCGTCGATCCCACGATGCTCAGGATGCGGTAGGCGGGTTCCTTCACCCGCGCTTTGCCGAACTCGCGATCCGTCTCGGCGATGCTGATGAAAGTCTCGAGCGCCTTTTCCCACTCTTCCTTTCCCGCTTGAACGAAGCCGAGATCACGGCGTGCCTCGAGGTCGTCGGGGTTCGCCTCGCAGCGCTTGCGACATTCATGCTCGGAGCCAATCGCCGTCGCCTCGCGACGAAACTCGATCCGGGTCTGCACGTTCTGGGCGCGATGGTATCCCTTGTTGCCGAAGGGGATCGCGGCGGCATGCTCCTCGGCCCTCTCCAGTTCGCCCCAAGTCACGTAGCACTCCGCGAGGGCCGCGCGGGCCGCGGTCAGGGTCGGATCGAGCGCGACCACTTTCTCGTAAAGCTCAGCCGCTTGTCGCGGGTCCTCGGGTTCCAACGCCACCGCTTGGCTTAGCAGGGTCTCGGCTTCGGTCGGAATGAGACGGCCGATGAACCGCCGCATCTGGTCCTCGGGTGGAAGTCCCATGAATTGGTCGACGGCCAGGCCGTTCACGAAGGCGATCACCGCGGGAACGCCCTTCACGTTAAACTTCTGCGCGACTTTCGAGTTTGCTTGGAGGTCGAGCTTGCGGAGGAGAAACGCGCCCTTGCCCTCGTTGGCGAACTCTTCGAGCCGCGGGGAGAGGACTTTGCAGGGGGCGCACCACGCGGCCCAAAGTTCGAGCACCACCGGAACGTCGCGCGAGCGGGCGAGCACCTCCTCCACGAAGGTCTCTTCCGTGACGTCATCGATCCAAGGCGAAAAGGGCATCCCCTGTCTCCATCAAGGCTCTCCAAGGGCCCGCATGAAGTCTTGGCCCAGTCCGTCGTCGTTTATGGGCAATGCGCGAAGAGTCGTCCACCTCGTGGGAACGTCAATTGTCCCGAGAGGGGAACGACCGCGCGAGTTCCTTGTCGTTCGTGTAGACGTGCACCGCTAATGGTTGGAACGTTTCCTTGAGCCGGCCGGACTCGAGGGTGAGTTCGCGATCCTCTCCGAAGACGTAGAGGTGACTTCCTCCCGGAGGAATCGGAAGGGAGACCTGGCGTTCGTCGTTGGCCTGGTTGATCGCCACGAGCAGGAACGCATTCTTGTCGCGACGTTGCCAGAGGCTGATCCGCTGGCCGTCCAGTTCCTTCTTCGCTTCGTCACTCGCGGGCCAAGCGATCGTCCGGCCATGCAGGAGCAAGGGGGTGATCGCCTCGAGTTCGCGAAGGAGGCTCGCCATCGACTTGTCGTCTGGGGAGAGGGAGGAGCTGGACAGCAACACGCCGGAGGAGCCGGCGGTGAGTTGGCGGTAGAATTGTTCTCGTGGGGTCAGCGTCTCCGACGGTTCGGGCCCCTTGGCCGCGGGCGTCTCGGGGGCCCCATGGACCCTGATCTCGCCGAAGGTCACCAGACCGTTGTCGGCGGCGTTTTCAAAGCTAGCAGACGTCTCCGAGGGGTTGACGGGCAGGGCGACGACGTCCTGAAAGCCGGGCGTCGAGTCGTTTGGGCCGAATTGCGAACGCGGCAGCAGGCAAAAGCGTTTGGAGTCGGTCGAACGCACCGTCCGGTAGAGTTCGGCGATGGCCGGTTCGTCGACGTCGTCAAAACCGAACCAGTAGCCGCCAATGCCCCTGGAAGAGCGCAGGGCTCGGGTACGCTCGGCCGTCTGGTCGAGCGTCCGCTCGGAGTCGTACTTGCCCGACGGAAACGGGGAAACGATCACGTCGAGCATCGCGTCACTCGCCGCCCCGGCCACCTCGAGGAGTTCCCTGAGATCGAGCCCCCGCTGATCGAGGAGAACTCCCGTGAATCCAGCCTTCGCGATTTCGGCGAGCTTTGGCACAATGGCGGACGTCTGGAGCTTCGGATCGGTCGGTCGCCAGATCTTGGGGTAAGTGAGCTTGTTGTTGATCACCGCGACGTTTCGCGGCGTGAAGTGAGCCATTGACGCCAAACCGCCGGACTCCTTCACGATCAGACGCCACGACGCGTTGGCGAACTCGCGCCCGGTCCTGCGTTCGACAAGCGAGCAGCGTATCTGGCCGTTGCGATGGAAATTGGGAATGGGAAGTCGGGCTTCGGCCCGCAATGGATCAACGCGATGGGGCCGACGGTCGGTGAACCCCGTATCAAGATCCTGTTCGGTCACGATGAGTCCGGCGATCTCAAGATCGTCCCGAGTCAGGCCCGCGATGCGGATCCGTAGTTCCGTCATGCCGGGAGTGACCCAGCGGCGGTAGCTCGGGATGAGCAGGTAGAGACGCGCGGACGGTGGTTTCGAAAGCATGCGGTTGCTCGGAATAGAGGATTGCCGTGATTGACCGATCCGGGCTATTCTGACGTCTCTATTCGAGCGAGACAAGAAGTAGGCTCGGCGTCTTCGCGGTCGATGGAAAAGAGCGTGAGGGGAGCTGGCGTTCGCCGGATCTTCTCGCCGCTCAGGTCGAGGAAGGTGCGGACTCCACGAGCGTGCGAGCCACGACGAAGCGGCAAGAGGGTAGGGAAGTACCGTTCACGATGGACGACGCGAGCTGGGAACGACTTCAGGACCAACTGGATCGCTTCGAGCGCGAATGCGCGATGTCCTTTCCGAGACCACTCGCCGACTTCTTGCCCCCGAAGGACGATCCGATCTACCAGCCGCTTTTAATCGAGTTGGTTCGCACCGATTTGGAACTGCGCTGGCGACGCAAAAAGGGAGTGCAAGTCGAACACTACTTGAGCGAGTTCCCCGAACTGCTCGAGAGTGGCGAGATGACGAGTCTGCTCGAAGATGAATTTCAGTGGCGCGTCCGGTTTGATCGCGAACCGAGTCTCGAGGAATACGACAAGCGATTCCCGAAGCTCTCGGAGGTGTTGCGTAAGCGACTCGCGTCGCGGGTGCCGGTTCCGGAGGGTTCCGAGAGTGGCATTCGGCTCGTCGCTTCGCGCGAGCGATTGGAATCGGACTCGTCGAGTGCGGACGACACGCTGGTCGCCGAGGAGCCGATCGCTCCCTCGTTGTCGTCCGGTTCGTGGTTGAAGCCGAGTGACTCGAGCGACGGCACGAAGCTCTTTCGTCCCCGCAAGCGGCATCCTCAGCCCCGAATCGTCCTGTTCGACGAGAATGGGCTCCCTGGGGAGCATATCACGATTCGCCGGGCGGAATTCCGAATCGGACGCGAGCACGGGGACTTGCTGATCCCGCACGATTTGCTTGTCTCGGGGCGTCACGTCGTCCTGAAATGGCAGGAATCGCGGCTGACGCTGATCGATGAGGGAAGTCGGAACGGGACCTTTCTGCGACTCCGCCCCGGGTTTCCGTGGCCGCTGCCTCCGGGTTGCCGACTCTTGTGTGGCAGCCAACTTTTCCAAATGAGCGAGAACACCGACCAGGGACGGGATCCAGTCGACGCGCGGCTGACCAAGATCAGCGATCAATCGTCGATGGAGCGTCATTTCCCGCTCGATCTGGAACAGCCGATCTCGATCGGCCGCGACAGTTCGACCGACATCTCGGTGCGGGCGGACGATTTTCTTTCCCCACGACACTCCCTAATTCGATACGACAGGCAACGAAAGACCTTCACCATCGAGGACTTGATGAGCTTGAATGGGACCTTCATGAAGATCAACGGTCCCGCCCCTCTCGTGGACGGCGACATGTTCCGCATTGGGGAACAGTTGGTCGGGGTGCTCTTTCCTGGGGTAAAATAAAGCTAGACTTGGCGGGGGTCGAGCGTGGAGGATGGGGAAATCCCATTGGAAGCGATCCGTCAACAAACCCAAAGTGGTGACTGAAGCCACCCCGACGACGCTGAGCCTCGGCGAACCATGACCGCGCCAAGTGACATCAATCAACTCCGAAGCGACGACTGGAATCGCCTCCAGGAAGTGCTTGCGCGCTTCGAGCAAGAGTATCGGGGTGGCAACTCGCATGACCTCGAGGCGTACTTGCCCGAAGCCTCCGACTCGCTGCGCCTGCCTCTTCTCTTTGAACTGGTGCAGACCGATTTGGAGCTGCATTGGAAGGATGGCAAGCGAGTCTACGTCGAACGCTACCTCGAGCGTTTTCCCGAACTCCTCCACGCCAAAGGCTTTCCATCACTGCTGTGCAACGAGTACCGCGTTCGCCACCGCCATGGGGAAAGCGTCAGCCTGACCGACTACGAGCAGCGCTTTCCGCGTGTCGCCGATTCGTTGAAGGATCTGTTCGACCAATCGGACCCGACGCTCGTCGATTTGCCCCAAGACACCGATGACACGTTGACGGGCGATCCGCCCTCCATCGCGACCGATGTCCTCTCGGTCCCGGCGGACGCGGGGATTCCTCCAAAGATCAAGCTCATCCGCAAGATCGGGGAAGGGGGGTTTGGCGAGGTGTGGCGTGCCGAGGCTCCCGGCGGCGTGCCCATCGCCATCAAACGCATCTTCGGATCGGTTTCCCCGAGGGCGATCGAGCGCGAACGCGAGTCGCTCGACTTGTTCTGTTCCGGAAAGCTGCGGCACCCGTTTCTGCTACAGATCTTTGGGTGGTGGATCGAGGAGGACCAACTCCACATCGCGATGGAGTTGGCCGACACGACGCTCGAAGAGCAACTTCGCATCTCGCAGCGGGAAGGTCTTCCGGGAATTCCGTGCGATCGCCTGCATCCGATCATGATCGATGCCGCCGACGCGCTCGACTTTCTGAACCTGCGCGAGAGCATTCTTCACCGGGACGTGAAGCCGGCGAACATGCTGCTCATGGCCGATCGCATCAAGCTCGGGGACTTCGGCTTGTCGCGGATGACCGAGAGCCTCGCCCTGGCGATGGGAAAGACGATGGGAGCCGGAACGCCGGTCTTCATGGCGCCGGAGATCGTCGAAGGCTACCAGTCGATTCACAGCGACCAGTATTCCCTGGCGATCAGCTACTACATGTTGCGGACGGGCAAGTCGGTCTTTCGTGGCCGCGCCGCGGAGATTCGCAAGCAGCATCTCTTTGCCAATCCCAAACTCGGCAGCGATTTGCTGAGCGACGACGAGCGCGATGTGCTGCTCAAGGCCTTGAGCAAGAAGCCCGACGAACGTTTCCCGAGCTGCGAAGCGTTCATCAGGACGTTGATCGATGTTCAGTCGGGGAAGACCTCCGATGGGATCTCCCATCACGTCTCGACGCTCGATCAGGGAGAGATTCTCAGCTCGATTGCTCGCGCGGTCGAACAAGAGATGTTCGATCAGGAGATCGAGCCCGAAGAGGGGGCAAAACGGCCCCAAAAGGCGCCGATTTCGACCAAAGACGTCACGAATCCGCCCCAAAGTGCGCCGATTTCGTCCCAAAACGAACAAAAAAGCGTCGAATCGGCACACCGCACGCCCCTCGAGTCCCGGTCGGGGCGCGATGCCGCGGCCAGCGTCAATGAACGCGTGGCGGAACCACCAGCGCGGGAGGATGCTCCTCCACCCGAGGAGGAGATCAATCTCGACGGGTCGAATCGCAAGTGGAATCGGCTCTATCGGCCCGGTTCGGGTTCCTACCAGAGCGTTCCCAAGCAAGAGACGCCGCGTAGTGGGGTCGTTTCCACCGATTCGGAGAGGTCGCGAGGCATGGGGATGCTGGCCATCATCGTTCTTGCCGTCTTATGCCTGGTCGTGCTCGTCGCCGGACTCTTTCTGCTGTTCGGTTCTTAGGTACCTGATCGGCAATGCTGCCGCATCCATTGGACTTCTCCCGAAACGTGTGTGGTTGTCTCGGCGACTAGCAGCCCTTTTGACCAATGTCCGCGTCAAAGAAACTCGACGAATCTACGGATTCGCCTGCGTTTCTTCTTGTTGATCTTGGCCAGCATGGCTCGTTCTCGCCCTGGCCCGCTCAAATCAACGGACTGTTAGGCTCCGTCTCAAAAGTCGGCTCTGGCTTCGGCTGGCTACGTTGCCACGGGACTTTGTCGGTCTGCATCGACGAATCCAACGGATTCGCCTGTTTCGACCTCCTCGTCCCCCACCAACTCGCTGTGCCTCGCGCCGACGATCAACTCTTGAGACGATGCCTAGTGTCCTGATGGGTCATTTCGTTGACGAAAAGATCTTTGGGTGCCATGCCCACGCTTGGTCAAGGGCACCCGGCCGCTCCACCTTCGTCAGTCGACGGCTCGCTCGAACGACAGGCGCGCGAAGTGCGAATTCTGGACCGGGATCAGGATCTCGAGGCTTTGCTGGAGAACTTCGCCGGGAGAGCGCTGGGCGTCGATGTCGGCGATGTGGCCGGCGCCGTAGTAGTCCAAAAGCGGGGCGGTTTCCTGTTGATAGATTTCCCAACGATGGCGAATGACCGACTCCTTCGCATCGTCCATCCGGTTCTCGCGTAGGGCCCGGCGGCGAAGTCGCTCGATCATCTGCTCCTCGTCGGGACAGACGAGATGGAGAACCTTGAGCACGTGGATGTGCTTGGTCAAGAGATCGGCTTGCTCGACGGTTCGCGGAATCCCGTCGAGAACGAGCACGTCGAACTCCGGCTTAAAGGCCCGCAACACGACCTGATTGTCGATGTGCCTGGCCCAGATCTCGATCGTGATCTCGTCGGGAACGAGTTCACCCTTGGACGAGTAGTCCAGGAACAAGCGTCCGATGTCCGACTGAATGTCCAACTGGCGAAAAACGTCGCCACAGGCGCAGTGGAAGAACCCGGGAATCGTCCCAAGAATGCGACCTTGTGTTCCTTTGCCCGCTCCCGGCGGGCCAAAAAGGAGCACGGTTTGATATTGGCTCATCGATCTCTTCCTCTGCTGGCTTTGGGCGATGGTTGGTGCTCCCCCCAGGGGGCGGAGAGAGACGCTGGACGCGGCGTGCCGTCGGTAGGCCTGCTGGCGTTGGTGATTCCCGAATGTAGGTTTCTTCTCCGATTGGCCACAATATGCCGATGATAGTGTCGAAACTTCGGCGTCTCAAGTCGACAGAGGCCATCGGGCGTCAACTAAGCTTCGCCACCAGCCGTCCGCCGATGTCGTAGAAGCGCCCCACGAGTTGGCACCGCAGCACCTCAAGCAGCAATTGCACCGACTCTCCGCCCGGCGAGTCGACTTCGACGACATAGTATTTCCCGCGTGAAATCCGCGAATGTAGCAGGCTCGCCCCCGCCGTCGAGATGTCGCGAAGGATCGCGATGGTCGGCACGTCGAGCGCCACGTGGCGATCGCTCAAGGGGATCACGGGAACGGGAACCGCGATCGTCGACCTCATTTCGTGGCGTTTCTCGGGATCGGCCGACCCCCGCGGAGAGGCGAGCGACGCCCGGGCCAAGTCGATCATCGCCTGGGGAGGTGGCTGCAAACGCGAGCGCCTCATGTCGAAGCGGCGCGGCAGATTCTCCGATCCGCGAAGGTTCTTCGCACGATCCGCCGCCGAGGCGTAGCCCCACGATTCCCGATCGATGCGATGGACGTACACCCGTTCGATTCGCGACGCGACGAGTCCATTGACGAAGTCGCTGGTGATCTCGCTTCCCGCGACCAACATCGCTTGCCCCGCCTCATCCACAATCGGTTGATGGGTTCGGTGACCGATGGGGAGTCGGCTCACCGACACGCTGAAATAGTCGGTGAGAATCAACGGACGTTCTCCCTCCAACGAAGATGTTGGCTCACGGCGGCGACGGTGAACGAGGGGAGTTGCCCGGCGTCGAGATTGTTCACCATTCCCCCTATACTCGCCCGGTCACGTGGGTGCAAGTCGGGACGAGGCATTGTCGAGGCTTCCATTGCCGGCTAGGCTGTTAGCGGGTTCCGGTTTGGTCTATTCTCTCCATGCCGCCGGAGCGCCCACGCGAGGCGACGCGGCGAGGCCATCCGCGCGACCCGCCCGCGAGCAGTGTCGATCGACAGCCCGATGTAGGGAGTCTACTACAGAGTGACGCCGGAACCGCTCGATACCACCATTCGCATCGTCACCCCGGAGAACATCGCGTTTCGCTACCGGTTGGCCGGCCCCTGCCGGCGTGGGCCCGCCTGGATGATCGATCTCGTGATTCAGTTCCTTCTCATCGTCGGGTTGAACATGGCGATCGGATGGCTGTTTCAGACCCGCGCGAGCGGCGGGATCATTCTGGTGCTCGTTTTTGTCGTCATCTGGAGCTACGGAGCCCTCTTCGAGATCATCATGAACGGCCAGACGCCAGGCAAACGACTCCTTCGCTTACGCGTCGTGTCGACGGCGGGACTTCCAATCAACGGGCAGCAAGCCGTCTTGAGGAATCTGCTGCGCTACGCCGACTTCTTTCCGTGGCTCTTCTTTTTCCCGGCCCTCGTCTGCTTTCTCGTCACGCGCCGGTTTCAGCGTTTGGGCGATCTCGCCGCCGACACCATGGTCATCGTCGACGAACGTCATCAGCTCTCGCAGGTTCGTCAGGTCGATCACCCTGGACTGCCGGCGGTGATGGACCTGATCCCGACCTCCTACCAAGCCGAACCGAGATTCTCCAAGGCGGTGGCGGGATACATCGGTCGTCGATCGGTCCTCGCTCCCGCGCGACGTCGCGAACTGGCGAGCCTCGTCGTCGAGCCGTTGTGGGACCGTTGGCAGATCGCGGAGTCGGCCGATCCCGACTTGGTGTTGTGCGCCCTCTACAAACGGAGCTACACGTGATCATCGATCACCGCCGGGAGGGCCGTGCGTGAAGGTCACCGATCTGCTCGAGAGTCGACGACCCCAGTGGAAGGAACTCGAGGAACTCTCGCGCCGACTCGGCCGATGGACCGGTCGCTCCAAGCCGGAGGAAATCGCTCGCTTCGCCGCTCTCTATCGGGCGACGTGCGCCGATCTCGCGTTGGCCCAGTCCTACCGATTGCCCGACGAGACAGTTCAGTATCTCCACCAACTCGTCGGCGGCGCTCACAACATCCTCTACCGCAGTCAGCGCTTCCGAATCTCCCGTTGGGGGCGAGTCCTCTTTGTCGATGTTCCGCGCCGCCTCGTTCGCGATCGCGCCGTCTGGATCTGCTTCGCCCTCTTCTGGGGGGCGTTCCTTTTCTCGGGCGTCGCGGCCTTCGTCCTCCAAGGCTTCGCGGAGGATGTGCTCGGCCAGCAAGCTCTTGAGCGGATGCGGGAAATGTACGCTGAGCCGATCGAGGGGCGGGAGAATGATCTGAACACGACGATGGCGGGTTTCTACATCTTCAACAACACCGGCATTGGCCTACAGTGCTTCGCGTTGGGGGCCTTTGTCGGGATCGGCAGTCTCGTGATGCTGACGTTCAATGCCGTCGTCCTGGGGACGGTCTTCGGCTACATGGCGGGGGCTCCCGAGGCGCCGAACTTCTTCGAGTTCGTGACCTCTCACGGGCCCTACGAGTTGACCGCGATCGTTCTTTCCGCCGGTGCGGGGCTGCGGCTCGGCTTCTCGCTCATCGCGACCCAGGGCTATACGCGGATGGAGTCACTTCGCCGACAATCGCGCCCGGCACTCGAGATCGTGGCCCTCTCGGCGCTCCTCTTTGTCCTGGCGGCGTTTCTCGAAGGCTACATTTCGCCGTCGGCGTTGCCCTATCGGGTCAAGGCGGCGGTCGCCCTCGCGAGCGCGGGGACGTTGATCGCGTATCTTCTGGTGCCGTCTCTTCCAACAGGACGCTCGGATCGCGCTGGAGAAAAGACGAAGGCAATGCACGAAGCCTCCGAGCCGAAGGGGGCGAGCCTCCATGCGTCTTGACCAAGCCCGAATCGAGGTTCGACAACGAAGTCATGCCGATGTGCTCGACCTCGCCCTGGTCGTGATTCGCCGTTGGTGGTTGGGGCTTTCGCTCACCGCGGCGGCGGGGATTCTTCCCTGCTACGTCCTGAACTCCTATCTGCTGGAACGGGCGGAGTACCACGGGTTTCTTTACTTCCTCCTGATCGTGATCGAGATCCCGTGGGCGACCGCGTTGATGACCCTCTACCTCGGTCAAGTCACTTTTCTCTCCCGCGTTTCCGTGCTTCGTCTGCTTCGCGACTTCGTCGGTTCGCTCTGGCAGCTCATCATCTACCAGACGATCCTCCGCGGAGTGCTCTCCGCTGTCGTCGTCACCTTTCCCTTCGTCGCCATCGGGATGAAGTACCTCAACGAGATTATTCTCCTCGAACGCGCCCGTTGGTTGGGGACGAGTCGGCGCATGTCGTTTCATTCGCCCATCGTCGGGGAGATCTTTCTGTCGAGCCTGGCCGACATGATGCTCGGATGCTTCGCGTTCTTTGTTCTTCTGCTCGGACTCAACACCATTTCCGAGGTCTGGAACGATCAGTGGAGTCAGGATTGGTTCGACTTCGAAGAGATGTTTTCCGTGCTGCCCTACTTCGGCTGGCAAGGTCGGGTATCGCTCTGGCTGGTCATCAGCTACTTTGCGGTGGTCCGCTATCTCGCCTACCTGAACGTTCGGATTCGGCGCGAGGGTTGGGATGTCGAATTGAAACTCCGTGCCGAACGGGCTCGGCTTCTCGAGGAGCCGTCGTGGAAGCGTTGATTCTCTCCGCCCTCATCATCGGAGGCGCCCTGTCCGCCGAGGAGTCGGGAGCGGCGGCGGTCGATCACGGCAAGTCGGCCCTCCGCAAGGGGAGCTTTCCCTGGTACGACGCCGAGAAGGACGCCGCGAAGCCCCTCTTTCCACCGAAGCGACGGCCGCCTTCGAATCTGCCGGCCGCGAATCCCGGTGCCGGCTCGATCCTGAATATCCTTATGTACGTGATCCTGGGGATCGTCGCCGGATTGCTCATCTATCTCGTGATCGCGGCGCTGCGCTCGCACTCTTTCGAGAGGGAGGAGCCACGGGCCAAGCAGGCCTCCAGCCAGTCCGATCGCATCGAGGCACTCCCGACGCAAGTTCGCAAAGTCGACGACTATATCGCCGAGGCGGAGCGTCAGTTCGCCGCGGGCAACCTCGGCTTGGCGATCGCGTACCTCTTCAGCCACCAGTTGATCATCCTCGATCGGGCGTCGATCATTCGACTGGCGAAGGGAAAGACCAACCGGCAGTATCTCCACGAAGTCGCTCGCCATGCCCCGTCGCTCGGGCCGACGATGGAGTTGTCGGTCGGCATCTTCGAGGAGAGTTTCTTCGGCCATCACCCCATCGACCGCGACCGCTTCGATCGCTTCTGGGAGACCCGCAAGGAGACCGATCAATGGCTCACCCTATCAAGTTGACGGGGTTGACGTTCCTCGCCGGGCTCCTGCTTCTGGGGAGCGCTGGATGCGAGTCCCATCTCGACACGAGCTACGGGTCGGTTCACGGCGCGAGTATCAACGGGATTCGAGGCTTCGCCGAGCTACTTCGGCAACAGGGACATCGTGTCGGCTTCTCCTATCGGCTCACCCCGCGATTGATGGAACGGGAGGACGTCCTGGTTTATTTCGATCCGTCGGGCGGGCGGTTGGATGGGGCGACTCGCCTCTGGTTCGAGGAGTGGCTCGAGGTCAGAGACGATCGGCATCTGATCATCGTCCCGAGAGATAGCGACACCGAGATTGCCTACTGGGACGCGCTGCTGGCGTTGCCTCCCGGCTCTCTCGACGAAGACCAGATCGACGAAGCGACCCAGCGCCGTCGATCCGCCGAGGACCGGCAGCGCTCGTTGTTTTCGGAAGCGGTGGAGCTGGAGTCGGCCGATTGGTACGGCTGGCGCTTGGCGCCGACCGCCGAGGAACGCATCGTTCGCACCGTGACGGGAGAACCCTCGTGGACCGACGATCTCGGGCTCGAGCAGGGAGAGCTCGATTTGCGCTTTCGGCGCCGACTGGAGGTCTCGCCGTGGAGCATTCCCTTGGTCACCTCGGGAGATGACACCGTCATCTCCGAACTGCCCTTGGCCGGTGGCAGCGTCTGGATCGTCGGGAACGGATCGTTCCTCCTCAACTTCGGCTTGGTGAATCGAGAACATCGCAAACTGGCCGGCGCGCTGGGGGAGGCAATCGGCTCGGGCAAGCGGGTCACCTTCGTGCTGGGGACGCGACAGGGGGAAGCCGAGGAGCAATCGCCCGGATTGCTCTCGTTTCTGCGCGTCTTTCCATTAAGTTGGGTCGGCATGCACTTGATCGCTCTTGGATTGATCTACGGGCTCTACCAGCTTCCGATCTTCGGACGCCCCAAGGTCGTCGAGCAACGCGAGGTCTATCGGTTCGGTCGACACGTCGCGGCCCTCGGAGCCCTCTTGGAGTCGACCGGCAAAGGCGAGTTCGCACGAAAGCGCGTGGCCGAGTACCGCCAGAAACATCAAGGGGACTCGGTCGCCGAAGCGCAGGAGAAAGAATGATTAACGAAGAATCCCCGCCCGAGCGGGAAGCCCTCGCCGAGGACCGGACTCCCTCGAATGGAGACTCGGCAAACCCCGCTTCGGGCACCGACAGCACCACCGAATCAGACCACGCAAGTGCGACTCCGCCGGACGAATCCTCGCCGATCGCCGGTCTCTTCGACCGCGTCACCCGGGAGATCGCGAAGATCTACGTGGGGCAAGAGGACTTCGTGCGCGGCACGCTCGTGGCCCTATTCGCCGGCGGCCACGTCTTGATCGAGTCGGTTCCGGGACTGGGAAAAACCTTGCTCGTCCGCGTGCTGGGCCGGGTGCTCGGCTGTCAGTTCAATCGGATCCAGTTCACGCCCGACCTGATGCCGACCGATGTGACCGGGGCGCCGATCTACGACATGCACGAACAGCAGTTCCGGTTTCGGCCGGGGCCGGTCTTCACGCAGCTTCTCCTCGCCGACGAGATCAATCGCGCTCCGGCCAAGACGCACTCGGCGCTCCTGGAGATCATGCAGGAACGTCATGTCACCATCGACGGAACGCGCTATCCGATCGAGGCGCCCTTTCTCGTCCTCGCGACCCAGAACCCCATCGAGTCGGAAGGGACCTACAACCTTCCCGAGGCACAGCTCGATCGCTTCATGTTCAAAGTGGTCGTCGACTACCCCAGTGACGTCGAGGAGTCGGACATTCTTCGGCTCCACTGTCGGCCGGTGTCGGTCGAGCAGGGCATCGAGCAGATCGAGACCGTCACCGGTCCCGAGGAGATTCAAGAGGCCCAGTGGCATTGCAACAGCGTCAGCGTCGACGACAAGGTGATCGACTACATCAGCGCGATCGTCCGACGGACGCGCGAGTGGCCGCAACTCTATCTCGGGGCCAGCCCCCGCGCGGGGATCTCCCTGTTGGCCGGAGCGCGGGTGCTGGCGACCTTTCGGGGTCGTGACTTCGTGGTTCCCGACGACGTGGTCGATCTCGCGCTCGCGGCCCTTCGCCATCGCGTGATCCTCTCCCCCGAGGCGGAAGTCGAGGGACGTCGCACCGACGACGTGATCATGGAGATCGTCCGTTCGATCGAGGTGCCGCGCCTGTGATCACGCCGGGGCGATCGCTGGTGGTGCTCTGCCTCTTGCCCTGCGTCTTGTCGCTGGGCTTGTTGGTCGCGCCCGGCATGTGGCCGGCGATCGTGTTGATCGATGCGCTGATCGTCGGCCTTTCGCTCGCCGACTCGTTGACGCTGGCGGGCCCCCACCGATTCCTGGCGTCGCGCGAGTGTGACACGATCCTTTCGCTTGGCGAACAGCATCGAGTCGTCCTCTCGATCGACAACCGGACACGGCGCCGCCACCGAATCCAAGTGCGGGACGACCATCTCGCGGGCTTCGCTTGCGATCCCGAGGAACACGAGCTGTTGATCCCCGGGAAGTCGCGGGCGGTGACGCACTACACGCTGACGCCCGGGCGACGCGGCTCGTTCACCATGGAGTTCGTCTACGTTCGGTCGGCGAGTCGGATGGGACTGTGGTGCCGCATCCATCAGATTCCCGTCGCGACCCAGCTACGGGTCTATCCCGATCTCAAGCAGATCACGCGCTACGCGCTCTATGCCCGACTCGATCGGCTCAGTCTTCTCGGGGTTCGCCAGTCGCGCCGTTTCGGCTCGGCCAACGAGTTCGAGCGACTGCGCGATTACACCACCGACGACAACTACCGTCATCTCGACTGGCGCGCGACCGCCCGGCGCCGCAAACTGATCGTGCGCGACTACCAAGCCAACCACAATCAGCGGGTCGTCTTCATGATCGACGGCGGCCGGATGATGATGAATGAGGCCGCGGGCCACTCGTTGCTCGATCACGCACTCGACGCGATGCTAATGTTGGCCCACGTGGCCCTCACGCAGGGGGATGAAGTCGGGCTGCTGACCTTCTCCGACCAGGTCCACCGCTGGGTTCCGCTCGGTTCGGGCGCGCGGCATCAGAACCGCCTGGTTCACGCCGTGCACGACCTGTTCCCGAACCTGGTCGAGTCACGCTATGACGAGGCTTTTCTGTACCTCAATCATCGCTGCCGCAAGCGGTCGCTGGTGATCCTGATCACCAACCTCATCGATGACGTCAACGCGAACCAAGTGACCGCCCAGCTCTCCAATGTCACGGGTCGACATCTGCCGATGGGAGTGTTGCTGCGCGATCACGAACTCTTCGACGCGGTCCCCTCGACCGAGGGGCAGCGCCACGACGAGCTGGTTGGCGGGGAACTCTATCGAGCGGCGGCCGCCGCCGACATTCTCTCGTGGCGCGATCAAGTCCTGAGCAACTTGCGGCATCAGGGCGTGCTGACGCTTGACGTCTTCCCGGAGGACCTGACCGCTCCGCTGATCAACGAATACCTGCGGATCAAGGCTCGCCATCTTCTCTAGAAGCGGCCTCAACGCTCATTTTCAGAGGGGATTTTATCGCGCGGTTCGTCGCTGGCGCTTGCCGGGGAAGCGCCGGTGGAAGGGGTGGGCTCCGGCTCCTTGGGAGCGAGGTAGTAGAACCGCTCGGCGATGTACGTGTCGACGACGAGTTGGCCGATGTGCCAAACCAGCAGTGGAACGATGCCGAAGTGGGCCGAGGCGGCGTAGTACTCGTTAAGAAGGTAAACGCCGACGGGGAGCGTCTTCTGGCTCCCCGCGATCGCGACCGCGATGGCGTCTGGACGAGAGAACAATCGTCGGCCGATCTGAAAGCCGGTGGCGAGCAACAGCAAGTGAAGCCCGATGCACACCACGCCGACACTCAGAAACGCCCAGCTGAAGACGCTTTGACCTTCGACTTCGGTCAGGCCCTCGTGAGCGATGGTGCCCGACTTGAAGATAAGGATAAGAATGAAGCACTGGCTGATGATGCCGAGTCGCTTGCGCTGCATGTCGACCAAGTCGGCCACGCCCTTGGAGAGACGGACGATCTGTCCCAGGATGATCGGGATAACGACGACAAGTACCAATTGCCGGGCCATCCCGAAGGTGTCGATCTCGACCTCGGTACCGGTCAGGATCGAGAGCCAACCGGCGGTGAAGAGGAAGACGAGACTGTTGGTGAAGACGGTCACCGTCAGCGCGACGGCGTCGTTTCCGCCCGCCATACGTGTCCAAATGGACGCCGAGGCCATCGTGCAGGGCAGGGTGCAAACCAGGATCAGCCCGACGCGGTAGTTATCGGAAACCAAGGTCTCCGCGGTGAGCCAGCCCAACAGCGGCGCGATCAGATAGGTGATCCCGAAGGCCACGAAAGCGGGGCCGGGGTGCCGCACCGCGTTCCAAAGTCGATCGGTCCGCAGCGTCAGCGACATCACAAAGAGGGTCGCCGCCGCGAGGTAGCGGGTCGAAAAGGGAGAGAGAAGAGTCGTCGCGGTGTCGGGAAACTGGCTAACCAGGATGAGTCCGAACAGAACGAACAGGAGAAACCAGCGGCGTGCGAGAAACTTCAGCATCGATGGACGTATCCCCTCCGGAATGACGTCCTTATCCATATGAGTCGCGATTCAGCGGTAAAGCTCGATCGCGATGCCGATCGACCTTGTCAGGATCGCCGTCGCCGCGGAGAGGGCGAACGCGCGGGTGACTCCGCTCGTCGAACGGAGCGATGTCGACAACTCGATTAGTTGGAAGTAGGCACTCGCTAGGCCTTGGCGACCACTTCGTCGCGGAAGATCGGAACGTCGGGCGGCGCCTCGATACCCAAGCGGACCTTGTTGCCGTCGACGCGAACGACGGTCACGGTGATCTTATCTCCGATAACGATCTTCTCGGAGGGTTTCCGAGTTAGAACGAGCATGGCGACCTCCTTGCCACAAACGATGTGCGTTCCCAGTTGAGGATGCGTCGGCTCGGGACTACATCACGCGCTGAACGAGGGATCGTAGCGCTCGGGTTGGTTCCGTCAAGTGATGCCCAACAAGCTGTGCTTCCCACAGCTAATACGGATTACGCCTCAACAGGGGACAGTAAATCCTCTCCGTTTTTCAACATCTTTTGCCTGGGTCTCGGTGCGTGGTCGAAGACCCAACGCGATTGCGGCCGATCGGAGACGACCTCGCCACCGTTGGGCGAGTCTCGGGCATGTGCTGTAAACTGCTTGCTGGTTAGTGGTTGTGGTGATGATTGGCCTCACGCGGCGCGACCGAACTCGGACAGGATTTACTTTGGCGGGGCGGTCCTTCGGGGGGCCGGAGAGACTCCGGTCAGGGGGAAAAGGGAGAGATCGCGATCGTTTCCGCGAGAATGTCGACTCGCCGCCGTTCCAGTCGGCCTGGAAGCAGCATGCGGGCATTCTCGGCCGCGGCCGCGACGGCGAACGGGATGGACTGTTCCATCGTGCGTCCACGCCCGATGGCGCACGCCAGCCCCGCCGCGAAACAGTCGCCACACGCGATCGCGTTGACGACCGCGACTTTCGGAGGCGTGCAAGTGAAGACCCGATCGCGGCTGGCGGCATAGACCGACTTGCCTCCCTGGGTGATCACAACCCACTCCGGACCCTGCTCGACGAGTTCGCGCATCGCCGCCACGAGTTCGTTCTCGGTCTCGAGCGGCCGGCCGACAGTCGCCTCCAGCTCCTGCTTGTTCGGCTTCACGACGAAAGGACGAGTGGAGAGAGCTTCCTTGAGCTCCGGCCCGCGGGCATCGAGGACGACCGGCGCCGACGTCTTCGCGATGAGGTCGCGGTAGATTGTCTTGGGGGCTCCCGGAGGCAGCGACCCGGAGAGGACGACCGCCTTGGCTCCCTCTTGTTCCTTCGCGTAGGCCTCGACGAACTGCGTGATCGCCTCGTTCTCGATCGGCCGGGCGTTCTCGACCAGTTCGGTGATCCGGGGGCCGCTCTGTTCAATCAAGGTGGTGCAGACACGCGTCGGGACATCGGTCCAGATCAGATGGGTGGGGATCCCCAGCGCCGTCAGTTCCTCGGCCAGCGCGTCGCCCGACCAACTGCCGACCAGGGCGAGGACCTTGACGTTGCCATCGAGGTGATGGGCGCCGATGCCGACGTTGATGACTTTGCCCGAAGCGCACCAGGTCGCTTTCGACGCTCGGTTGACTTCGCCCAACTCCAGGTCGTCCAAGCAGAGGATCTGCTGCCAGGCTGGGGTTAGGCCCGCGGCGAGAATCACAGCATCTCCTCCAGGATCTTGGTCAACTCGTCATCCGGCAGCTCGCGGGGATTGCCGTTCATGCTGTTGCCCCGGGAGCTCGTCACGATTCGGGGGATCTGGTCGGCGGAGACTCCGATCTCCGAGAGACGCTTGGGGATCGCGACCGCGTCGCAGAGTTCGGCGATGGTCCGCACCAAGGCGTCGGCCGGCGGTTCGTTGGGTCCGGGCTTCGCCAACAGCGGCGCCAAGGTCGCCAAATCCTCCTCCGCGGCCTCTCGGTTGACGCGCAGCGCCACCGGCAACATCACCGCGCACGCCAGCCCATGGGGGACCTTGGCGTGAACGCCGAGCGCCGCGGCGACGCCGTGAGCCATCCCGAGGCCGGAGTTGGCCAGAGCGATGCCGGAGAGCAGCGCGGCGTGGGCCATGTTCTCCCTCGCCCAGCGGCAGGTTCCGTCGCGGCAGACTTCCTTGATCGCGGGAAGGGCGCGTTGCAGACCGTGCAGCGCCAGGGCCTTGGGGATCGGCTTGGCGCGGCACGAAATGTAGCTTTCGAGCAACTGCGTGATCGCGTCCATCCCGCTGTAGGCGGTCACCGTCGGCGGCGCGGAGACCGTCAGCTCGGGATCGGCGAGGACGATCTTCGGCACCATCTGCTCGGAGCGAAGGCTCTTCTTAAAGGGCGGGTCGTAGGACGAAATCACGGCGTTCTTGGTCGCCTCGCTCCCGGTTCCCGAGGTCGTGGGCATCGCCAGCATCGGGAGAGGCGGGACGTTGAGCGAAAGACCCTTGCCGACCCCTTCGAGGTAGTCCTTGACGGTCGGACTCTCAGCGTTGGTCGCCATCGCGGTCAACGCCTTGGCGAGATCGAGCGCCGCGCCACCGCCGATGCCGATCACGAGATCGCCGGGTCCAGGATCGTGCGATCGCAGTCGTGCGGTCGCTTCGTCGACGTCGGTCACTTCCGGCTCATGGGAGATCGACGCGAGGGGAATAACGTCGACCTCGGCCTCGCGCAAGTGGTTGGTCAACTCCTCGAGCACGCCTTGCTTCTCGAGCGTACGCGAGCCACTCACGAGGAAGGCTCGCCGCCCGAGGCTCTTGGCGAGCCGACCCACTTCGTTTCGTCTTCCCCAGCCAAAGACGATCTTCGACGGGGTGAGCAGGTCGTAGCTCAGCGACATGATGGCTCCTCTTCACGGGAGTCATCTCCCCGACAACTCCCGCTCATTGATTGGTCCGTCTTCCTCTTCAAGACTCTTCCGAGTGCAAAGCCCATGAGTGAAGTATCTGTTCCCGGGTGCCATGCCCTACGCCGGGTGCCATGCCCTACGCCGGGTGCCATGCCCCACGCTTGCGTGGGTATGCGCGAGTGCGCTGTCGCTACCCCCACTCGACTCCACCGCCGACCCCACCGCCCGTCCCCTAGGACGTCGACCCGGTCAACGGCTTGATCTTGATGTTACGAAATTGAATGGGAGCTCCCTCGGACTGGAAGAGGATCTTCCCCTTGGGGATGTCGCAATCGGTCCCCTCGTTGACGAGCTCGCCGTTGATGAAGAGTTTGATCGTGCCGCCGTCGCAGACGATCTTGTAGTCGTTCCATTGGCCGAGGGGCTTTTCGACGCCGTCCTTCGTGCGGAAGTAGTGACGAGCGACGCGCTTGTCCTGCCGGCTCTTGTCGATGGTCAACTTGGCTCCGCCGACGAGCCAAAAGTCGCCGGCATGCCCCGCCATGAGCTGCGCCTCGACCCCTTTGGGCCAGATCCGATCGGGACCGATCACCCGAACGAACGCGCCGCTGTTGCGGCCCCGTTTCTTCTCGAGATCCCCCGACCAGCGCCACTGGAAGTTCAGGACGAAATTGCCGTACTCCTTGTCGGAGATGAGATAGCCGCGCACGTCTCCGCGGACATCGATCACGCCATCCTTGACGCTGATCTCCTCCTCGGGCGGCGTGTCGGACTTGCTTAGCCAGACCTTCCATCCATCGAGGTTCTTGCCATTGAAGAGTTCGGTCCAGCCGGACTCGTCCGCGAGCGTTCGTGAGGTGATGGTTTCCGAAGTGACCCAGACGCAGAGTCCGAGCATCGCGGCCCAACCGATGAAACGTAGCATGGACAGTTCCCCCTGGTGCGTTGATCATTGGAATGAATTGCCGGCATCCGGTGGGCACCGTAACGATGGGCATGGGGGCCTTCAAGGGAAAAAGAATGGCGGCTCACCGGTTGAGGTGGCGCACGAACCTGGAGACGAACGGATGAATCCGACTGATCGCAAGGAACGGGGCTGGAAACTGATCGAGCAGATGATGGGAGTCGAGCATGCTCGCGAGGTCCGCGAGGAGTGGATCAAGGCCTGTCCCGACTTCGCCGAATACGTCGTCGAATTCGTGTCGGGAGAGATCTGGAGTCGCTCGGGCCTCGATCGGCGGACGAAGAGTCTCATCACGGTCGCCACGATGGCGGCGTTGGGCCGCGAGCGGGCGTTGAAGCTCAATGTGAAGATGGCGCTGCACAACGGGGCGACGCATCAAGATATCATGGAGGCGTTGCTTCATATCGCCCCCTACGCCGGTTTCCCCGCCGCGTGGGAAGGTCTCGCGACCGCGGCCGAAGTGGTCGCCGAGGAGAAGAAGGGGGACTGACAGACCTCAGAGGAATCCCGTTTGCGCATCCTGACCACGCACCAGTTCATGTTGCCGTTGCCGGATCGTCATCGCTTCCCGATGAGCAAATACGGGATGCTGGCCGAGCGCGTCCGGCAAGCGGGGCTCATTCCCGAGGGCGTCGATCCGACGCCGCCGGCGGCGAGCGATGAGCAGCTCGCTCTCGCGCACTCGTGCGACTATCTGGAGCGCGTTCAGAAGGGACTTCTCAAACCGGACGAAGTGCGTCGCATCGGCTTTCCCTGGTCCTTGGAATTGGTAGAGCGATCGCGGCGCTCGACGGGAGCGACGATCGAGGCGGCTCGGGCGGCACTTCGCGATGGCTTTGGGGTGAATCTCGCCGGCGGAACGCACCACGCGTTCCACGAGCGCGGAGAAGGGTATTGCGTCTTCAATGACAGCGTGGTCGCGGCGAGGGTGCTCCAGCGAGAGGGCGTGGTTGGGCGGGTGCTAATCGTCGATGCGGACGTTCATCAGGGCAACGGCACCGCCGCTCTTTGCCGTGACGATCCGGCGATCTTCACCTTCTCGATCCATGGGGCTCGCAACTATCCCTACCGCAAGGAGTCGAGTGATCTCGACATCGCTCTCGAGGACGGCACCAGCGACGGGGGCTATCTCGCGGCTCTCGAGCGAGGACTCGATCAAGCGATCGAGCGGGCCAAGGCCGAGATCGTCATCTATTTGGCAGGGGCCGATCCCTTCGTCGACGATCGCTTCGGAAGGCTCTCGCTTACCAAGGAGGGTCTGCACGAACGCGATCGCATGGTCTTTGACCGTTGCCAAGACACTGGGCTTCCTGTCGCGATGACGATGGCCGGCGGCTACGCGCCGAACGTCGAGGACATCGTCGACATTCATTGGGAGAGCGTTCGCGAAGCGGCCCGACGCTGTGACGCGTGATCGGTCAACTTGGGAGTTCTGCGATGGCGATCGGCGATTGGTTCAGCCAACTCATTCAACGTTTCCAGAACGGGAAACGCTCTCTTCCCAGTGTTCAACCTTCGCTCACGACTTCTTGCGGCTACGCCACCCAAGTAGCGGAGCAACCGGGGCTACCCGTTGACGAGAGGGGGGAATCGGTATTTGCGCGGGGGAACCCTTGAGTGATGAGTCTTTTCCAGCATGCCCACGGGGCGTGGGCATGGCACCCAAGGCAGAGAGAGGCCGACATTGAGAGTCCGTGGGGCTGCCCGTGAAAGCTCTGGCGTCCGCGATCCATTGACACACCACTGAACATCCTCTAAAGCTCGGCATGATACATCCCCTTGCGGGATTGGGTGGGTGCTTTGGAGGACGCGCATGGCCCTTCTCATCGATGTTGGAACGGAGCCCCTCCCAGGCTACAAACTCCTTAAGTTGTTGGGCGAAGGTGGGTTTGGACAAGTTTGGAAGGCCAGCGCCCCCGGTGGCGTCGAGGTCGCCCTCAAGTTCATCCGCATGGAGGACCAGAAGGCCGATCCCGAACTCCGCGCCCTGCACGCGATTCGCAACATCCGCCATCCGCATCTGCTGGACATTCATTTCGCCGTGCAGATCGACGATCGCTTGGTCATCGCGACATCGCTTTGCGATCGCAGCCTGTGGGAGCGGTTCAAGGAGTGCCGTGAGTCGGGCCTGACCGGCATTCCGAAGGGCGAGCTGCTCGGCTACATGCGCGAATCGGCGTCGGCGCTCGACTTTCTCAACGAACCGCGTCACGTCGGCCCCGATGGAGCACTCGTCGGGATCCAGCATCGCGATATCAAACCGCAGAACATTTTCTTGGTCGGCGATTCGGCGAAGGTCGCCGATTTCGGGCTGGCGAAGGTCTTGAAGACCAGCCAAGCAAGCCACACCGGATCGATGACGCCTTGGTACACGGCTCCTGAGACTTTCAAGTCGAACGTCGCGTTTAGCAGCGACCAATACTCGCTCGTCGTCACCTACTTCCAGTTGCGCTGCGGCAAACTCCCGTACCAAGCGGGGGAAATCTATCAGTACATTCGCTCGACGATGGAGGAAGAGCCCAACCTGTCGCCCTTGCCCGAGGAGGAACGGGGCGTGGTCGCCCGGGCGCTCGCCAAGGAACCCGACCAGCGCTGGCCCAATTGCCTCGCGTTCGTCGAGGAACTGATCCAGCGGTCGGAGACCGAGATCGCGTCACGCTGGAGAACGCGGCAGGGTGCTCCCATGCGCTCGGTCGTCGGGCGCGACGATGCGACGTTGAGCGATAGCCGCCTTTCGGGCGTCGGTCCTAAGACGCCCATGGGAGCGTCGAAGGAGGATGCCGCGACGCTCTTGACCGCCGGTCAGTTCGAGACCGCGGGGCATGCCTCGCGCGACACGGTTCCGGAATCGAGAGCGGACTTCGCGAGCGCTCGAAGTCAGATCGTCAAGAAGTGGTGGGCGCCGACGCTGGTCTTCAGCACCGTGGCCGCTGTCACTTTGCCGATGACGATGGAGTTCAAGCTTCCCTGGCAATCCGAGGAGCACGACCCGCCACCTGTGGTGGTGATTCCCCACGGCGAGGAGGACAAGGAGACTCCTTCCACGGGGAAGCACGCCGGCCACCATTCGGAAACGCCGACGACCAACCCATCGACGGCTGACGCGATGAAGCCGACCAGCGGAGCCGGGACGAGTTCCCTGTCGGCAAAAACGGATCATGCCGACGATCACGCGCAATTGAAGAACCCGTCACTGGTCTTCGCGAGCGCGACGACCACTCTACCCGCAGACCGGGCGACCCACCTGGACCGCACGATCACGAACTCGGTCGGGATGACGCTGAAACTCGTCCTTCCGGGAACGTTCGAGATGGGCTCGAGGGAAGCGATCAACGGGGAGAGCCCGGCGAAGCGGATCACGCTGAACAAGGCCTACTACGTCGGAGCGACGGAAGTCACGCAGGGGCAGTGGAAAGAGGTGATGGGGACGGAGCCCTGGGCGGGCCAGGAGTTCGTCAACGTCGGCGACGATTATCCGGCCGTCTTCGTCAATTGGCGCGACGCGAACGAATTCTGTCGACGCTTGAGTGAGAAGGATGGGCGCTTCTACCGTCTTCCCACCGAGGCGGAATGGGAGTACGCATCTCGCTCGGGGACGTCGACGAGCTACTCGTTCGGTGACTCGGAACGGGAGTTGGAAAAGCACGGTTGGTTCAACGGCAACGCGGGAGGCAACGGGGAAGCGCACGCGCACCTGGTCGGGCGGAAACTCGCCAACGGCTTCGGGCTCCACGACATGCACGGGAACGTCTGGGAGTGGTGTTTCGACCCGTTCACGCTGGAGCACTACGATTGGTCGCCGGCGCTGAACCTTCGTGGCTCGTTCCTCCTGTCGGATCGAGCGTGCCGTGGGGGAAGTTGGGGCAACGGCCCGGCGGACTGCCGATCGACGAGCCGGCTCAAGTCGCCGCAAGCCAGACGGAAGAGCTACCTCGGTTTTCGCGTCGTGTCCCTGGCCGACGACAAGTAGAGCCGAACAGAGGCTTCCGCGTTGGTGACGGGTGACGCGAAGATGGGGGACGCTACTTCCACAACTCGTTGCGGACGTCGCGGGACTCGAAGTTGAAGCTCACCTTCTCGTCGGTCGCCATGAAGAAAGACTTGAGGGCGCGGATGAGGTAAGCCCCTCGCGTCATCAACTCCTCGTCGCGCAACTTCTTGGCGGCGCTCCAAATACAGATGTCGACGACGCTGAATCGCTTTGAATCCTGCTTGTGCAGGGTTTCGATCCGTGCGTAGAGAGCCTTCGGAGAGCGGAGTCCGAGAAAGCTCTTCGGACGCAGTTGCAGCACCGATCGCTCCGGGGTCGCTTCGACCACTTCCGCGCCGAAGAGGTCGATGAAGGCCCGGAGTTTCAGGGCGTACATCTCCATGGGCAGGGCCGCGGTGAAAGTCGCTCGAACCTCGTGGCGGTTCTCCTCGTCCTCTTCGTGCTCGGGCTTCGGCGTGGGTTCCTCATGGGCCGGCCGCGTATGGGGCCCCGGCGAAGGGGTCATGTTGGCGTTGCTGCCCAAATGGAGAATGAGGCCCGATTTGCCGGGGTTGCGTCCCGTGTGCTCGCCGGGAGCGACTCCCGATCCGGGGGGCGGGGCGATATGCCGGTGTAGTTTCGATTCGGTCAGATCGTTGACGTACTCGTCGGAAGCACGAAGCGCTTGAACGAACTCGCTGCAACTTCCAAATCGCTGCGTCGGATCGGCATGCAGCGCTCGCCCGAGGATGATTTGGTCATTGCTTGGTAGCAAGGCGACGTGCGGCGACTCGTAGCGTTGTTGATCGGCGAGTTCGAGAATGCTCGTTGCTCGAAAGGGACGCTGGCCGGTGAGCATCTCTTGGTACGTCACCGCGAGGGCGTACTGGTCGGCGGTCGCGTCAATCGCTCCCTCGAGGAACTCCGGAGGAGCGTAGCCGGGGCTGAAGGTCTGGAGTCCCTCGTCCTCGCCGCTCGTACGGACCTGAACGAGTCCGAAGTCGCTTACCTTGATCTGGCCATGAGAGAGCAACAAGTTGGATGGCTTGATGTCGAAATGGTGCAGATCGTGGCGATTACTCAGCAGATCGAGAACTTCGGCGGTCTGGGAGAGATAGTCGAGCAGTTCGTCACGTGAGATCCCTCGTTTGCCGAGATTGACCCGCTCGGCAAAGCGGTCGACCAGGCTCCTCTCGGCCAACTCCATCACCATGACCAACGACTCGTCCACGACCTCCACGTGATCGATTTGGACGAGGAAAGGGTGCTTGATGGAGCGAATCGTCTTCAGGTGGGAGAGTTCTTGCTCGATCGCGGCCGCGGCGCGGTGGCGAATGGAGGTAAATTTGACCGCTTTGGGGACGCCATCGGAGGAGAGGGCTTCCCAAACCTCTCCCGATCCCCCTTTGCCCAGACGCCGTTTGAGGCGAATGCCCGGCAAGGGTTCCACATCGGCTTTGAGGGAGCGTGAGAGTGAGACAATACCCATCGACTCAATCTCTTCGACCGGCATCCCGACCTCCTCGTTGAGATCGGACATGAAGAGTAGAACCAGACACCACGATCCTTCTGGTCTAGCTCACCCGAGTCCTTGAAGTCACGTTGATCCACGTGTCGTTGGCGGCTTCCGGGTATCACTCGACGACATGAATACCCTAGCTCGCCAATCCGATCTTGTCGAACTAAATGGGCAAAGCTGGTCAAGCCGCTTTGAGGATTTGGTGTTCGCCGCTGCCGGGAAGGGAAACGGGCGCGGTGGCGATCGCCTCTTCGCGTCCGAGTCGATCGAGAACGGTCCCGCCAGCATCGATGACCGAGGAGGCTCCGACGAAAGGGCTGCTGAATTCGAGCCCCAAATCGGGGAGAAATGAACAGAACTGGCCCGTCATGTTGCAGAAAACGACCGGAACGTCGAGTTTTTGGGCCAAATCGCCGGGGCGTTGGAGACACTTTTGTCGAATCCGGGGGCCCATGATCGGAAAGGGGAGATTCCCTCCCGCGTGATCCGGCCACGCCGCGGAGATGAGCAGCAAGTCGATCCGGCCGCGCATCTCCCTCATCAGTGGACGCTGGATCATGTCCCAACAAATCATGACGCCGATGCGCCCAAGTTGCGTATGGAAGATACCTTCCGACTTGCCGGCCCGGAAGTACGAGTGTTCGAACGGGGCGGGATAGCGCTTGCGATACGTCATCACGTCCCCCGAAGGAGTGCAGAGGACGAAGGTATCAAAGTGCCCGTCGTAAGACTTTTCCGCCAAACAGGTTCCGAGATAGATCCCGTGTCGCATGCTTCGCGATTTTATCCATTTCGTGTACTTGCCGCCAATCGGTTCGGCGTGATCGAGGCAGTACGAACTCAGGATGTAGCCGGTGTGAAAGAATTCGGGCAACACCACGATCTCGGCACCATCGTGGCAGGCTTGACGAATCAACTGGTCGGCGCGATCCAGGTTATCGTCAATCGCGAGAGGAATGGTTTCCAACTGAATCGAAGCGACGACTGGCGACATGACTGCTCCCACAAACCCCCGGCGAAAGGGATCGGCTCCTCACGGTTCCGTTTCTGGCCAGGAGGTCGCAGCGATAGTCGACCATTGGACTTAGGGGAAGACCAGTCCACGCCAATGGCGGCAAATCTTCACAGGATCACGACCGCGGGCTCAGCGATGATGGTCGAGCCCTCGTTCGATCCTATAACGACTAGATCGATACCCATTAGCCGCATGAGGATGAGCCATGGCGTTCTGCCAGTCGGAGTTGATCGAGGTGAGGAAGATTCCCGGCAAGGGACGCGGGGTGGTCGCGCGCCGCACCATCCCCAAAGGGGTCATTTTCGAGCGCTGTCCCGTCCTCGTTCTGCCCAACGATGAGATCTTCCCCGAGAACGGCGAATCCAAGCTCTCCTACTATGTCTTCGAGTGGGGCAAGGACACGGTCGCCCTAGCTCTCGGCTATGGCTCGCTTTACAATCACTCCTACAGCCCCAATGCCCGTTACGACGACGCAGGGGTACAGACCAAGATCTTCAGCGCCCTGCGCGAGATCCAGGCCGGCGAGGAGATCACCATCAACTACAACGGGGAACCCTCCAAGCAGATTCCCGTCGGATTCGACGTGATCGAGAACAAGGCCAGCGCCAACGGCCGCTAACTGGCCGCCGGTGCTCTCAATCGACCAGACGTAGTCCCGCGGGTAGCGATTCCCCGAAGATCATCGACTCTTCCTTCGCTTCCAACGTGACGACTTCTTCCACGATGCGGACCAATCGCTCCGCCGCGTTCGCCTTCTGCAGATGCCCCATGACGCGGTCACGGAGATCCTCCTTGAGGTCCCGCGCGCGATCGCCGCAGCGCCGAGCCATCTCGACGAGGGCGAAGAGAGCCTCCGACGACGTCTCTCCTTGATCGATCAGTTGGTTGATCCACGGTTCGACGTCGGTGGGCGCGATTACCGTGTCGGCGGGACCGTGGAAGGGGACCCGGGCTCCAAGACGACCTAGACACCAGAACTCGAACGGACGACCGTTCCCCTTACGCAGCCCTTTCAGGATTCGTTCTCCGAGGGCGAGCTTGTCGGATGCGTTGATCCGCTCGAGGCTCGCCGCCAGTCGCCACATCTCGGTCTCTTCCTGCTCGGAGCGACCCCCGCGCCGTTTGCTCTTCGGCTTCGCCGTCGTCGCGGGAAGATTCTGGACGACCCGACGGAAGAGCTCTTGCTGTTGGGCCGGTGTCAAGCCCCCCGCGACGCGACGCCAGAGAACCCACCATTCCGAACGACTTTGCACGTCCTTGCGATGCCGGACTCCCTCCTGAAAGAGCCTCCAGAGTTGTTTCACTTGCCATTCATCCAGCGGATAGCCGAAACCGGGGCGAAGCAGAAAGCCCGCGAGGTTGAGCCAGCGGACCTCGATCGCGGGGGAGGCCTGGCGACGTTCCTCCAATTCGAGCACCGCGGGCCAGAGACCACGCAGCGCGTTGGGTGGCCAGGAGTTCTTTCCTCGTTCGAGGACAACCTCGAGGTTCTTCGCAAGCCGTTCCGGTTTGGCGTCAAGACCATCGGGGCCTTTGCCGGAGCCGAAGCTCGCTCGAATCAGCTCTTGACCTTTGTCGATGAGCGCCTGGTCGAGCACATCCTCGGCAACAACCGCCGATAGGTCATCCTCGGCGTCCTGGGCGGCTTCGTTACGCATCTGCTGCCGGACGTCGAACTGGAGCCGCCAACGCCGATCGCCATCGGTGGTGACGCACCAGATCTCGAGCGTCCCCACCTCGGTCAAGATCGCGTCCAAATGAACGCGGACCGTGGCCGCTTGCGATTTCTTGCCCGAAGGGAGCACGGCTCGAATCGGCGGCAGCGCCGTCAGCGCGGGCGAGTTGCTCGCGACCATCGTGCCGACGGCGTCGGTCGGCCGCGTTCGCGACGAGTAGAACGGGAAGCTGACCGGCTGGCGGATGAGCAGTTCGAACTCCCGGTCGGGGATCTCGACTTGATCTCCCTCCTCGAGGCCTTGGGGAGCGATGCAGATCGTGTCGGCGACATCGCCTTCCGCGGCACTTCCCGCACCACCGAGCCCCACGTAAAAACTGCGCGGAGTCCCTCCCGCGATGCGAACGCCGCGCCCGCGTCGAACGAGGCCGTAGTATGCCGCTCCCCGCGCGACCGCTCGGTCGAGGTCGGTCTCTTGGCGGTTCAAGATCACAGGCGGCGGCTCGTCGGGAAACCAGCTTCCCACCAGATCGACGAAACGTTCCCGGAGAACGTCCGGTTTGAAGACACCTCCATTGAAGAGGACGAAGTTCGGGCGACGCGGCCCTTGGTCCGACGTGGGGCTTGCATCGCGAAGAAACGCGGCGATATGTCGCGAGATCGCCGGGTCGGAGGTGTAGGGCAGACCGAACTCCTGAAGACCCGCGCGGGCCGAACGCGACGGCATCTCCTCGCGCCCTGTCAACGGAAAGAACCCATTGAGGATTCGATCGATCGTCGTCGTTCGCGATAGCGACGCGCGCAGCGTTCCGCCGATTAGGGAACTCCCTCGCCCCGCGACGGTCACCGGCACTTCCTTCGGTCCCTCGGGAGAGAGAAGATCCTCTTTCGCGGCGCGGCAGGCGTGTTGAAGCGTCGCCCACTGGATCGCGTCGAGGCGCTTCTCGCCGGCGACGAGTTGCTCTTCGAGCGACGCCGCCAACGCGAGGTCCATGTTGTCCCCGCCGAGAAGCAGGTGTTCGCCCACCGCGATGCGTCGAAACCCGACCTCTTCTCCCTTGGCTTCGACCTCGATCAAGCTGAAGTCGGACGTGCCACCGCCGACGTCCGCCACGAGGATCAACTGTCCCGGTTCGACCGACTCGGCCCAATCGTCACGGTGATCGAAGAGCCAGTTGTAAAAGACGGACTGTGGTTCCTCGATCAACAACAGGTGCTCGATCCCCGCGTCGCGCGCCGCCTCGACCGTCAACTCCCGGGCGACCTCGTCGAATGAAGCCGGGACGGTGAGGATCACTTCCTGTTCCTCGAAGGGAGCGGCTTTCCCCATGAGGTAGTTCCATGCGTGACGCAAGTGGGCGAGGTAGCGCGTCGATGCCTCCACCGGCGAGACGCGCGCGACCTCCTCGGGGGCTCCCCACGGCAGAATGTTCGCGGTCCGATCGACCGCGGCGTGACAGAGCCACGACTTGGCCGAGGTGACGACGCGCCCAGGCGTCATCGCGGCACGTTGCCGCGCCATCTCGCCGACCGCGCTCCGCGCCTCTTCGTCCCAGGGAAGGGCGAGCGATCCTTCGGGAACTTCATGCTCGCTGGGAAGGTAGAGGAAGGAAGGTAGCCGCGGTCGCGGGCCGACTTGTCGTTCGCCGAGGAGTTGGTGGACGTCGAGAATCGGGATCTCGGCGAGTTGCTCATCGCCCGTATCCGTGTCGAGGTAGGAGACGACGCTGTTGGTCGTTCCCAGGTCGATGCCGATGATGTAGCGAGAGGTACTCATGCGCGATGGCTCTATGTCGCAATTCAGTTGGTTGTCGGTTCGTCGCGTTTGGTCGACCCGATGGTTCGTCGTGCGAACCGTTGGCGGCCGAGGGTCGATCGGTTTGCGGCCGAGAAAACCCCTCCGCGAACGTTCCCTAGGAAGACCCCCTCCTTCTCCCCCTTGGACAAGGGGGAGCGTTTGGACTCCCCTTGGACAAGGGAGAGCGTTCGGACTCCCCTTGGACAAGGGAGAGCGTTCGGACTCCCCTTGGACAAGGGGGAGCGTTTGGACTCCCCTTGGACAAGGGAGAGCGCTTGGACTTGCTCTTGGGGTGCCACTGGCAACTTGTCAGCCAGTGCCCATGGGGTGGCACTCCACGAACCCGACCATCCGACTAGCGTTGCTCCCGGACGTTGAACTCCAGCTTCCATTCTCCCTTGCCGTCGCGTGCGATGCACCACAACTCGAGCATCCCCAGTTCGGTGACTCGGCTGCGGAGCCGGACGGGCACGACGCTCGAGTCGCTCTCCTCGGCGCTGAGGGTCGTTTCGAGCGGAGCGAGTTCCTCGATGCCGGCACTCTCCCAATCCTCGATCATCGTCCCGACGGAGTCCTCCTTGCGATGCGTCGAGCTGAGGAAGCGAAACTCGCTCGCCTCGCCGACGTAGAGTCCGAACTCCTCCTCGGGTACGTCGACTTCGGTCCCTTCTTCCATGCCGAAAGGGACCACGCAAAGCGCCTTGATCGGTGGGACCATGCCGGGGACGGCGGGCATCGCCGACTCGACGCCGACATAGTAGCTCCGCGCGGTGCCGCCGCGAATGCGAACGCCGCTGCCACGCCGCACCCGCCCGTAGTAAGCCGCTCCTCGGGAGACCGCCAAGTCGAGGTCGGCCCCGATGAGAACCTGGGCGGGGGGGACCTTGTCGGACTTGCTCCACTTGCTCAGGATCGTCTGGATCCGCTCTTGAACCGGACCGGCCTTGAGCACGCCGCCGTTGAAGAGGATGCGGCTCGGATGGACGATGTTCCCCTTGCCGTCGGGCAGGGCACTCTTGTTGTCGGTGAGGAACTGAGCGATGTGTTTGGGAACGGCCGGGTCGGAGGCGTAGTTCAGTCCCAGTTCCTGAAGGCCGGCTCGGCGGGCCGGCTTCGGAAGGTCATCCTTCTTCGTCTCCGGGAAGAACCCGTCGAGGATCACCTGAAAGACTTCGTCACGCGTCAGGTCGGCTTGGAGTGTTCCTCCGATCAGCCGACTTCCGCGGCCGACGATCGTCACCGGGCAGGAGTCAACCGCCGGGTCGGCCAGGATCTTCTCCTTCGCGGCGCGACTCGCGTGCCAAAGGGCGATCAGTTGGGCGGAGCTGAGTTTCGTTCCGTCGGCTTCGATCTTCGCCTTGATCGTGTGGGCGAGCGCCAAGTCCATGTTGTCGCCGCCAACGAGGATGTGGTCGCCGACCGCCAAGCGTTCGAGGGTGAGGTTGCCCGCCTCCTCGCCGACGGCGATCAGCGTGAAGTCGGTCGTCCCGCCGCCGACGTCGCAGACCAGTACCACGTCGCCGACGCCGACGTGCTCGCGCCACTCGTCGCCACGGTTGTGGAGCCAGGCGTAAAAGGCGGCTTGCGGCTCCTCTAGAAGCGTCACTTGTTGCAGACCCGCTTGAGTGGCGGCTTGCATCGTCAAGTCCCGCGCGACCGCATCGAACGAGGCCGGGACGGTGAGCAAGACCTCCTGCTGTTCGAGGCGATGATCGACGTGCTCGGTCGCCATCAGATGGTTCCACGCCTCGCGAAGGTGGATCAAGTAGCCGGCGGTCGCGTCCAGGGGAGAGATCTTCTCGACGTCGTCCTCGCTTCCCCAAGGAAGGATCGCAGCGGTGCGATCGACGCCGCCGTGACAGAGCCAGGACTTCGCCGAGGCGACCATGCGTCTGGGGATCTTCTCGCCGAGACTGCGAGCGATGAGCCCGACGCCCGCCGCGGGATTCTCGTTCCAGGGAAGCGATAGACTGCCGGCGGGGAGTTCGTGTGGTCCGGGAATGTACGTGAACGAGGGGAGCAGAGGTCGCTCGGTCACCTCGCCAGGGTGAGCCAGTTGCGGAACCGCGAGCACGTGAATCGCGTTGTCGTCCTCGGACCCGTGATCGACATAGGCGAGGGCGCAGTTGGTGGTTCCCAAATCGATGCCGACGGAATAGCGGCTGGTGCCGTTGCTCATGGTCGTCCTTCTCCAACCGTCGCCCGGACGGGTTGGCCACGAGCGAGGAGGTTCGGTTGCTGGTGCGGAGTGCCGACGCTAGGGGATCTCGACTTCGGCGGGCGCGACGACGAGTTGGTCGGTCTTGGGAAGACTCACCGGTCCGGAGCCTTCGGCGATCTTCCATCCGTGATGTTGCAGGGTTCCTTGGAAGGGGGGATCGCCGGCGACTTGACCCACGACGCGAATCGTCGCGGGATCGAACCCTGCCGGGACGCTCACGCTGGCCCCTTCCGACTCGGAAAGAATTGGCTCGAGGGAGATATGTTCCTCAAGGGCCTTGCGGCAACCCTCGTGAACGCTGCGCGCCGCGGCCCCGATCTGGGCATCGCCGAACCCGCCGAGGTCCTCCTTGAGAAAGTCGATCAGCCGTCCCTCGCGTTGAAAGAGAGCCAGGAGGCCGACAAGTTCCGGTTGAATGGTCGGCTTCTCCTCCTTCGGCTCCGCGGGAGCGGGAAGTGCCAGCGTCTCGACCTTGTCCGCAAAGTCGGCGTTGGTGAGCGTTTGAAAGAACGCTTTGAACGCCAGTCCCAATCGACCCACGCAAGGACCTCCTCTCAACAACGACGCGAGGGGGGGACTCCATGGTCCACGAGTCTCACGCGTTGGCGCCGTGACCGAGTTGCGTCGGCGCGGCGTTTCGTCTTCATTTTCCAACGAATTGGTAAGGAGATAGGGATAGCGAAGGAGAAGAGGTGGACAAGGTCGACGCTTCACCAGAGGGCCCAGGACAAGGGATTCCGTCGGTACTTTCGTTCCCTCTCGGAGTCCCGGTTTGCCGAGCGTCGGTCCGTGTCACCAACAGAGGAGGATCGATGTCGCCGCAACGCGGAGGCCGAATAAAGCCTGGCTCGTCAGCGCCAATTGGATGGGACGATCGAGACGAGCCCCACCGGGGCGACATCGTTTGTTCTTCGTCGGATTTGTTCCGCCTCGCTCTCCCGAGAGGTCAGAACGGGGCCGGCACGAGAAAGGCGTGATGTTCGAAAAGTCCCATCGCTCCCCGCCAGCTCGTGTACTGGCTGAGGAAGACGACGTACGCGTACATCGTCGCGACCGGGAGCATTAGCAGCCGACAGGGCCAACGGAGCATCCACGTCACGGGACGCTCGCGGCGAATTCCTCGGGAGTAGGCCCATGAGGTGATGAGGTGAAGTGGTAGAATCGTGACCACAAAGATCAACGTGGGCAGCCACAGGATGTCGCGAGGCAGCATCTCGACCTTCATCAGGTAGAGCGGAATCGTCATCAAGAGCGTCAGTACCAGAGCCAACAAAAAGGCCATCGGCGCCCTCGCGAACCGATACCGGACCGTCCGGAGATCGACTATCGCCCGCCAGCGTTGCTCCGCCGCGAAATGGGCCTGGGCGAACGGCACGTAGAGCACGACGATCATCATCGCCAGTCCACCGAGAAGGCTGACAATGGGGCGATTGCCGCCAGCGGCGAGCATCGCCGAGGGAATGACGAGCCAAACGAGGGTGAGCACGAATCCCTTGAGTCCCAGCCACGCGAGCTTAGGCAAGTGCAGTTGCCGAACGAACGACGTGGCATTTTCCCAAACGCTTCGGAAGAACCGTCGCTCCCGAAGTCGGCGATAGGCTTCGCGGAGGTTGGCGATCGGCCGCACAAAGCGATGCCACTCGGCACCGAGCAGTAGCGCGAGACAGAGATGCCCCAACGTGGCGAGCCCGACCAAACCGCTGACGATGCCAAGGACCTCGGTTCGCGTCGCGTTCGGAGCGATGAGAAGGGCGTCGTCGTGCAGCGAGCCCAAGATCGTCGCGGGTAGCAAGAGCAGGGCGATGCAAAGTGTCGCGAGTCCGAAGCGACGGGCGAGCGGAAGGCCCGGCAGACCGTGACGGAACTTTCCCGTGCGAGCGACGCGGCCCGAGGCCTCCAGAAAGTAGCCCAGAACCAGGATCTGGACGAGCGGGATCGCGGCGACGACCGCGAGCATGCCGACCAGCGCGAGGACCGCGAAGAGGTTCGAGATCAGCCGCCCCATCGACCGGAACGGTGCGAGCACTCGGCGACGCCAAAGAGATGTCTCGCCCAATCCCGCGCCGGGTTGTTCCGCGCCGGGGAAGGTCGGCGACTCGGCGAGCGCGGAGCGAGCTGGCAGCATGGCGGAGCTCACGGTCGAGTTCCTCGCGACAAGAGAACGACGCAGAGTGGTCCAATCGCGGTAGGCCGTTGGAGGCGGCCCCGGCGGCAACGCGGTCGAATCCCCCACGATGGATCTTCACGCAGCATACTACCAGAGAAGCCCCCTCCAGGTTTCGCGGCAACGGAGATGAAACTTTCAGGGGCCACCGCTGGTAAGCTTTCATGTGGTGGCAATCGCTCGCCGCTGCCGGGGACGATCGGTAGGCCCCTCTTCGAGAGAGACGCGATGACGAGACAACGCCAACTGTACCTCTCGATTCTGCTAGCCGTCGCGCTGGTGGCTGGATGGATTGTCCTGGACGCGACCGCGAAGCATCCCGCCGACACTTGGAGCCACGAGCGGACAGCCGCCGCCGAAATCGCCGGCCTGCTTCACGTAGAGTGGGAGGACCGATCGCTCAACCCGGCGAGGCGGGTCGACGACCTGCTGCTCGCTCGGCGCGTTTCGCTGGCCCTCGTCGGCACCGTTCCGTCCCTCGAAGACATTCGGCTGATCCAGTCTTGGCCAGAAGAGACGCGACTTCGGCAGTGGACCGACCGACTGCTGGCCGATCGCCGGTTCGCGGACTACTTCGCGGAACGGCTCGCCAGGGCGATGGTGCAATCGCGCGAGGGAAAGCCCTTCTTTGTCTTCCGCCGACGTCGCTTCGTGGCGTGGCTTGCCGATCAGCTCTCGCAGCGGCGCCCATACGATGAGCTTGTCCGCGACGTCATCGCGTCGGAGGGCCTTTGGACCGACCGGCCGGCGGTCAACTACGTCACCGGCAACGAGCAGTCTCCCAACCGCTTGGCGAGCCGCACGGTGCGGGCCTTTCTCGGCCTCCGCATTGACTGCGCCGAGTGCCACGATCATCCCTTCGCCGACTGGAAACAGGACGACTTTCGCGGGCTCGCGGGCTTCTTCGGGAACACGAAGGTCGGGTTTTTCGGCGTTCGCGAGTCGGGGACCGAGTACCGCATCGAGGACCCCGACGAGAAGGAGGGACTGCTGGTCACGCCAAGCGTTCCCTATGCTCCGGAGTTGTTGCCGAGCCAGGGGCGGACGCGCGAACGGCTCGCCGCATGGACCACGCACCCCGACAACCCGTACTTCGTGAAGGCGTTCGTCAATCGGGTCTGGGCACTGCTCATGGGGAAGGCGCTCGTGGAGCCGGTCGACGATCTCGAGTCGGCGCTGGGCAACGAGGACGTCCTCTCCGCGTTGGCCGATGAATTCCGCGCATCGGGTCACGATCTTCACGAGCTGATCCATGTGATCGTGAGCCTGCCGACGTTCGCCGCGAGTTCGGCCCTTTCCGAGGACGTGACGCTCGACCAGGAAGAGGCGTGGGCGGCATTTCCCATGACGCGCCTTCGTCCCGAGCAGATCGCCCAATCGCTTCAGCAGATCCGCTCCCTGCACACCGTCGATGAGGAGTCGGCCTTCGTCACCAAGTTCGTCTTCTGGGACGAGACGCGAAAGTTTGTCCATCGCTACGGCGACGTTCTCGACGAGGAGGAGCTAACGCCTCGCGGCACGAACCTCCCCCAACGGCTCTTTCTGATGAACGGGCGGGAGACCGACAAAGCGACCGAGGGAGGACTCTTCAATGGCCCGGGACGCGTGGCGATCCTGGCTCCCGACGACGAGACGGCCGTTGACATTGCGTACCTCTGCTGCCTGACGCGTGAGCCGACCGAGGCCGAACGGGAGCACTTCGTCGAGATTCTTTCCGACACCCACGACAAGAGTCGCCAGCGGGCGATTGAGGATCTCTATTGGGCACTGGTCAATTCGATGGAGTTCTCATGGAATCACTAAGCCGGCGTCACTTCTTGGGTACGCTCTCCTTGGCGAGTTTCGGTTGGTGGACCTCGCGAGCCCTAGCCGGAGCCGAACGGCTGAGTGCGGGGCCGTCGCGTCCCAAGTCCCTCATCATCCTTTGGCTCGACGGAGGGCCCAGTCAGCTCGAGACCTTCGATCCTCACCCCGGGACAACGATCGGCGGGCCAGGGAAGGCGGTTGCGACCTCGCTCGCGGGCGCTCAGTTCAGCGAACTCTTACCGCGACTGGCGGAGGAGGCCTCCTCCCTTTCGGTCATTCGCTCGATGGTCAGTGCGGAGGGGGATCATGCTCGGGGTCGCTACTTCCTGAAGACCGGCTATCGCCCCAACCCTTCGGTCGCGTATCCCTCGCTCGGTTCGATCTGTGCCTCGGAGTTGCCGGAAGCGGAAGGGGCGTTGCCGCCCTACATCACGTTCATGTCTGGTCGGGAGGCCCTTGGCGGCGGCGATCTCGGTGAAACCTACGATCCTTTCCGCGTTTGGGATCCGATCCACCCGCCTCAAGATGTCGTTCGGCGGGTCGCCCCCGGCCGGATGAACCGCCGGCTTCGTTCCCTGGAACTGATCGACGGGAACGTTCGTCGCGGTCGTCGTTCGCGGGAAGCTCTCGCGCTGCGTCGGGAGCAGTTCGACAACGCCCTGGCGCTGATGGATTCTCCCCAACTCGACGCCTTCAAGATCGAGGAGGAACCCGCGCGAACGCGGGAGGCCTACGGAGAGACTCCGTTCGGTCGTAGCTGTTTGGCGGCGCGGCGGTTGGTCGAATCGGGGGCCCGGGCGGTGGAGGTCAAGCTCGGCGGTTGGGACACGCATGCGAACAACTTTGATTTGCACAAGCCCCTGTGCGAGTCGCTCGACGCGGGGTTTTCGTCGCTGCTCCGCGATCTTCGAGAACGAGACATGTTGGATTCCACGCTCGTGCTCTGTGCCGGCGAGTTTGGCCGAACGCCGAAGATCAACGGGCTCGATGGTCGCGATCATTGGCCCAAGGGGTTCTCGGTGGCGATGGCCGGCGGAGGCATTCGTCCCGGCCAGGTCATTGGCGCGACCGACCCCGAGGGGACGAAGTCGCCGACCGATCCCGTCCAGGTCTCCGATCTCTTCGCCACCGTCTTGACGGCATTGGCGATCGATCCGGCCGTCGAGTTCGTGACTCGCGACGGTCGGCCGATTCGTCTGAGCGAGGGGACGCCACTCGAGAGACTCCTCGCGACGTGAGGATGTTGTCCGCGGTAAAAGCAGGGTAATTCTGACCCCATCACGAACACCAACCGGTATTCATGTCAGGCCATAGCCTGACCTACGGGTCACTTGCTGACGGAGTCCTGCGGCTTGCGCGATAGTGGTTGATAGAACATCCCTCCCGGCTCATGCCACGGACCTGATGACCGACGAACCCGCTCGGGAGGGGCGACGAACTTGCCTGCACCGTTGCTGCTTCCCAACTTCGGGGCCGAAGAGGGAACGGAAGGACTCGCACGTGTGGCGCCTCTCTCCCTCGCCATGGCTCGTCTTTGGCGCGCGCTCTTCCAGGAGGACGCGACGTTCGTCGACGGGACCGCGCCCGATGAGGCGCTGGCGTTGCCAAGTCCTCTTGCGGCACGTCGCGGCCAACCCCTGATGGATCATGATGGCGTGGGACTGGTTGCTTGGCTCAACACCAAACATGCCGCACGGTTGGCCGCCGAGAGGAGACTGCCGCTCCATGGAGCTTCTCCGGAGATCGTTCGGCTGGTGCACGACAAAGCCTTCGCTCTCGAAGCGATCCGAGAGGCCGGACTCGAGGGATGTCCCGAAGCGACGATCCTCGAACCCGAAGAACTTCGCGATCCGGAAGACGCGCTTCGTTCGGTTCGACGAATGGTCGATCGATGGCCGACAGCCTGCCAGGAGCGCTTCACTCTCAAGCCGAGGTTGGGATGTAGCGGCCGGGGCCGTGTTCCGTGTTCGCTTGAGCATCTCGACAACGAGGAGTTGCGTGGGGCGCTGCCGAGGCTCGTCAAGCGGGGTGGAGCGATCGTCGAACCGATTCGGTCGCGGACAAAGGACCTCTCGGCGGTACTTTGGGTCTCCGCTCCCGACGACGTTCGTCTTCTGGGCACGCTCGAGCAGCACGTTTCCGTTTCCGGTTCGTACTTCGGGCATCGGGGTATCCTTTCCGCGGGTGGTGAGATTCATGCCGCGTCTCCCTTTCGCGAAGAACTGATGGATTCGTCGCGGCGAATGGGAAGGTCCGCGGCGGAGCGCGGCTACCGGGGAGCTTGCGGCGTCGATGCCTTCACCTATCGCGAGGGGGATCGCGAGCGCTTTCGCGCTGGGGTCGAGTTCAACGCCCGCTACACCCTCGGAGCGATCGTGCTCGACGTCGTGAGGCGTTGTCGGGAGCATCTTCGCAAGGCGGGTGTTTGGAGTGATTCGGAGGAGATCGCGTTCGCATTCTTCCTTCAGGAGCCGCCGAGCGGTTGGCCCACCTCCACGGAAATCGCGAACGCCGAGGCCCACTTCGTCCCTCTCTGGCTACCGGGGGATACGATCAATCCCGGCGTCCTGATGGCACGCTCTGACAAGATCTTGGACGACCTCGCTAACGGGAACTCCCAACGGGCGGAGCCATCGTGATGCTCTCGACCATGGGAAAGCAACTCGCCGCGAGAAGCAGCACGAGTAATCCTGCGAATCCCATGATCGTCAGGGTCGCGGAGAAGGTTCGCAGCGTCTGCCACTCGGAAAACCCGCTCATCTTGCCGACGATCCAGAACCCACTGTCGTTCATCCAGGAGATTGGTTTGGACCCGCAACCGATCGCCAGGGCCAAGTAGATGGGAGCGATCCCGAGTTGGCTCGACTCGGCGGCAAGATCCCCGAGAATGCCCGCGGCGGTGACCATCGCGACGGTGGCCGATCCTTGGGCGGTGCGGACCAGCGCCGTGACCCCGAATGCGAGCAGCAGGAGCCAGACCCCGCGAAACTCGTAGTGAAGAACCCACTGCTTGATCTCCTGGCCGACTCCCGTCAGTTGAAGCGCGTTTCCGAAGGCCCCTCCGGCCGAGGTGATCAAGATGATCACGCCACCGCTGGCGAGGGCATGTTGAATCGCTTTGCGGCGGTCGTCGCGATGCTCGGTTCCGTGGAGGACGAGCATGCCGAGCGAGACGGCGGCGGCGAGTGCCATCGCAACGTTGCGGTCGGCGACGAGAGCCAACACTTGAGCCCATGCCGGGTCCATCTTGCGCAGGGGCGTGCCGGTGATCGCCTCGACGATGGTGCCTCCCGCAATCAAGAGGACGGGAAGCACAATCGGCGTCACGGCAAGCGCCAGCGACGGTGGGCGCGAGGGGAGTTGTTCCTCGTCCGGACCTTCGGATTCAAGACGCTGGTGGCTCTCGGGGACGGGGATCGGTCCGGCGCGATCACACCACACGGCGTAGAGATAGCCCACGGTGCTGGTGACGAGACCGACCAGTAGACCTCCGACCATCATGGTGCCCACCGGGATCCCGAGATCAGTCGCCACGAAGAGAGGGCCGGGCGTTGGCGGCACTAGGGAGTGGGCCATGCTGGCACCGGCCGAGATCGTCAAGATGTAGAGTACGTAGTGGGAACGCGTGCGAAGGGCCATCGCTGTTCCCAGCGGAAGCATCAGGTAGAAGATGGTGTCGAAGAAGACGGGGATTCCCAGGAAGAACCCGCTGAGCAGGAAGGCGAGCGCGGCGCGGGTCTCGCCGAAGAGGGCCAGGGTCGCGCGGACGATTCGGTCCGCGGCGCCGCTGTCGAGCAGACACCTGCCGATGACGGCGGCGAGCGCGATGATCAGCCCGATCCGTCCGCAAGCGCTTCCGAAGGCTTTCGCGACGCGGATGCCCGCGGTTTCGTCGACGAAGGACTGAGCGGCCGATTCGGTCCATTCGCCCTTGGCCACCTTCCGCGCCGCGAAGGTCTCCATCGCGCTGCCGGGTGTCATCAAGGTGACCGTGAGCGCCGCGAGGATTAGCGCCAAGAAAGCATGTAGCCGCAGAGCGAGCACGCCGGCAATGACGACGATCACCCCGACGAGCACGATGACAAAGCCAGGCATCGCGAGACGGTTCCCGTGTTCAGACGTAGTAAATAGGCTCCGCCTCAAGAGTGGGCACTGGCTTTGGCTGGCTGCGTTGTCGCGAGACGTTGTCAGTCCGTATCGACGATTCCAGCGGATTCGTCTGTTTCGACTTCCTCGTCCCGCACCAACTCGCTGCCCTCGGGCCGACGACCAACTCTTGAGGCGAATCCTAGCCCCAAGCGGTTGCCATCATAGTCGGAGTTCGGCGTGGCTCGTTAGTCTTACCACGAAGAAAGTATCGCTCTTGGGAAAAGTATTCGCCGCCACGGGACCGCAACTTCCGTGGTTGTTCGGCAGGTTGTCATTCATCGGATGAGGTTTGAGAGTCTCGTGAAATGCCGGGTCGCGTACGTCTGCGAGTTCCCCACGCTACTTGGCGGGGAACATTCGATGCTCGCCTTCCTCAAGGGATCACGCGAATGGCTCGAACCGACGGTGATCGCGCCCGCGACAGGGCGACTTGCCGAAGCTCTCGCCGCACGAGGGATCGATCATCTTCCGTGGTGGGGGGGCGAGGAAGGGCAAGCCACTCTCGCCTCGGGGCTGCGAGAGCGGCGCGTCGAATTGGTTCACGCCAATTCCCTCATGACCGCCGATCGGGCACGTCGGTTGGGCAAGCGTCTAGGACTCCCGGCGATTGCTCATGTCCGCGACATCATGCGACTCTCCGATGGACGCAAGGGGCGCCTCGCGAAGCTCGACGCGATCATCGCGGTCTCGAAAGCCGTCGCGTCGGACCTGATCGCGCAAGGCCTTCCCGGCGATCTTGTCAAGACGATCCACAACGGCGTCGATGGGGCGAGTCTTCGCTCGCAGGTGGTGCCGGGGCGCTTTCGTGCTGAGTTGGGACTCCCTCCCGAAAGCAGGCTTCTCGGTTGCATCGGCCAGGTCGCGCTGCGCAAAGGTCAGGATCTCTTCCTCGAAATGGCCGAGAGTCTGGCCGATCGCGACGGGACGATTCACTTCGTCCTCGCGGGAGCGCGGTACTCCTCCAAGGAAGAGAGCCGGCAATTCGAAGAAGGGCTCCACGAGAAAGCGACGGGAAGTCGACTTCGTGGGCGAGTCCACTTCGTCGGCTACCGAACCGATGTTCCCTCCATCCTGAACGATCTGGATCTCTTGGTGATTCCCTCGCGCCAGGAGCCGCTTTCGCGCGTCCTCCTGGAAGGACTCGCTCTTGGCGTTCCCGTGGTTGCCACCAACGTCGGCGGCATGGAGGAACTTCTCGACCACGGCCGGACGGGGCTTCTCGTCGCCCCTGACGATGCGGCGACACTGGCGGAGGCGGCTTGGGAGCTACTCCGCGACGAACCGCGGCGTCGGGAGCTGCGCCCAATGGGGCCGCGTTGGGTGAGCGAGCGTTTCTCGGTCGAGCGGCAAACCCAGGCGATCCGTTCGCTCTACGAGGACGTGCTTGGACGCTGACTCCCGCTGACGGCGGCTAGCGTTTTGTCAGATCCAAGAGTTCCGGTGGCACTGGCTTCTAGTCGGCCAGTGAGAAGTGTTCGTGCGTTCCCAACCCGAGATCTAGGCTTCGTTACAAGAGTAGGTCGTCGGCCCGAGGGCAGCGAGTTGGTGCGGGACGAGGAAGTCGAAACAGGCGAATCCGCTGGATTCGTCGATGCAGCCCGACAAAGTCCCGTGCCGATGCAGCGAGTCGAAGCCAGAGCCGAGTTTCGAGACGGAGCACTAGTGGTCGACACAGCACTCGCCACTGAGACGCTCGCCGGGTAGGACGCCGCTGAACAAGTCACGTTCGCTTGAGGCGAAGCCCGAGCGGAACCAGGCGTCGTTCGGCGATTTCAAAGAGCCACTGGATTGCCAACGCCATGAGGGCGGCGGGGACGGCTCCCTCCAGAATGAGGCCTTCGTTGTCGAGCCGGATGCCGGTCAGGATCGGTTGACCGTAGCCCCCGGCGCCGATGAGAGCTCCCAGCGTCGCGGTGCCGACGTTGATGACCGCGGCGGTCTTGATACCCGCGAGGATCATCGGCAGCGCCATCGGCAACTCGATCCACCAGAGTCGCCGCCCTGGGGGAAGGCCGAGCGCTTCGGCCGACTCGATCAGGGCGGGGGGAATGCCCTTGAGCCCGGCGTAGGTGTTGCGCACGATCGGGAGCAAGCTGTAGAGGAAGAGGGCGGCGATCGCGGCCTCATACCCGATGCCCAGGAGCGGAATCATGAAGACCAGCAGCGCGAGCGAGGGGATGGTCTGCAGGACGCCGACCGCCGCGAGGATCGGCTGCGCCAGGCGTTCCTTTCGCGAACAGACAATGCCGAGCGGAATCGCGACCGCGAGGGCTCCCGAGAGGGAAGTCACGACCATGAAGAGATGTTCGAGCGTGAACCGTCCGAGCTTCTTGAGCCACTGGGCCCAGGTCCCGCCATCGACGTAGGTCGACTTGATGCCGAAGGTTCGCTCAAGGAACTGGGCGGCGACGAACTTGCCGGGAACATGATCGACGAGGACTTCGCCGTTCATCCGTCGCATCTCGGTATCGGAGATGGCTCCTTGCAATCGCAACATCGACGCGAGGGCCTGGGGCGCGGTCGCTTTGAGTTTGGTGCGGTAGAGCAACACCGCATCGTAGCTGGTGAAGGCGTGCCGGTTGTCCTCGAGGACGACGAGATCGAGATGCTCGATCTGCGGATCGGTCAAGTAGAGGACGGTGACGTCGATCGAGCCGCTCTCGAGCGCCCGGTAGGCCAAGTCGTGCTCGAGGCCGACGACGCTCCGCTGCGGCAGCTTGTAAACCTGTTTCAGGTAGGGCCAACCATCCTCGCGATCAAGAAACTCGCTGCTGAAGCCGAACTTCAACTTCGGGTACTTGGCGAGATCGGAGATGGTCTTGAGATTCAGACGTTTGGCGGTTTCGGGCATCACGCCGATGCCGTAGGGATTGCCGAAGCCGAGCGACTGGCTCATGCTGATGCCGTGTTCGGCCAGGACGCTACGAAGTTGTTTCTCGCTGATGATGTGCTTGTCGGCGAGGATTTCCTCGGTGATGGTGCCGGTGTAGTCGGGGTAGATGTCAATCTCGCCATCGAGCAGCGCGGACCAGAGAATGCGCGTCCCCCCCAGTTGAGGATACTCCTGGACATCGGCGCCGGCAGCGCGCGCGAGATCGGCGAGCATGTTTCCCAGCACGACCGATTCGGTGAACGCCTTGGTGCCGACGGTGACGTGTTCCTGATCGGCGGCGCCGGCGGCGGGCGAAAGCGACGACGCGGCGACTAGCGCGAGCGTCAGGAGGGATGAAGGTTTCACTCGGCGGCCTCCTCGATATCGTCGATCGGCGTGCGGTGGGCGTTGACGAACTGGGTGACGAACTCTTCCGCGGGATGCTGGATCAAGTCGCGGATGCTTCCCCGTTGGACGATGCGCCCATCTCTCATCAGGAGGATCGAGTCACCGAAGAAGGCCGCCTCGCCGAGATCGTGGGTCACGAGCACGACGGTCTTCTCGAGTCGCAGGAAGATCTCTCGTAGATCTTCCTGCAAGTCGTAGCGGACGAGAGGATCGAGAGCCCCCAGGGGTTCGTCCATGAGCAGGACGTCGGGGTCGAGCATGAGCGCTCTCATCAAGCCGACGCGTTGTCGTTGGCCGCCGGAGAGTTGAGCGGGAAAGCGATCGAGACCGTCGACGGGAAAGCGGGTCAGCTCGGCGAGTTCCTCGGTACGTTGTCGTTGTCGCAGGCGGGGCCAGTGTTGGTAGCGGGCCATCAGCGCGATGTTCTGCCGTGCCGTCATATGAGGGAAGAGCCCACCCTCCTGAATGACGTAGCCCATGCGTGGCCGAATCTGCGCGAGGTTCTTGGCCTGGACTGGAAGCGACTCGAACTCGATCTCGCCCCGGTCGGGTTCGATCAAGCCGATCATCATGCGGATCAGGGTCGACTTGCCACAGCCGCTCGGGCCGATCAAGACGGTGGTCTTGCCCGGTTCGACGTCGAAACTGACGTCACGCAGCACCTCGAGCTTCTCGTAGGTCTTGACGATGTTACGTAGTGAAAGCATGCCCCATCCGGGTCGTGAAGAAGATCGCACGTCGATACCGTTGCCGGTCCGCCCTAGGGTGACGCGGCTGACGAAGTCCACAGCCCGCGGCCGGCCGATCTGTCCTGCCGATCATACGGCGATGGGAAGCGGGATTCTTCTGTCAATAGGATGTCACCAATCGGATGGCGAGGGGCGCAGCCAGTATCGCGTCAACGATCGTTCGCCAATCCAGAGCACCAGCGCCGCGGCGATGACAAGGGGATACAAGCTCTTCCAGCGGCGATAGCCCTCCACCCGCGCGGTCCGTCTCATGGCGGTTCCAAGGTCATCGACGAGTGCCGGCAGGTTCCGAAGATCCTCGGCGTGAGCGAACTCACCTCCCGTGATTCGCGCGATCGCCCTCAGGCTTTCGAGGTCTTCGGGCGCGGTGGAATCGTCGCCGACGCCGACGACGTTGATGGCGACGCCGAGCGCTTCGGCGATCCGGGCGGCGCGGCCGGCGGAGAGGGCCTCCTTGACATTGTGGGCGCCGTCGCTGAAGAGGAGGATCTTGCGGGGAAGGAGTTCGGTCGCGTCGAGTCCTGCGAGCGCCACCGCCAGCGCGTCACCGATGTTGGTCTCGTTGTCTTGGGTCGCCACCTTCATCGCGCCAATCAATTCGGAGATCGCGCCGATGTCCATGGTCGGCGGGGCGACGAGCGTCGGCCGGCTCGCGAAGCCGACGACGCCGACCAGGGTCGACTCGGGAGCGAGGTCGTCCAGGAGCACGCGAGCACTTCGCTTGACGCGGTCGAGTCGAGTAACGGGCCCTTCCGGCGATGGAATCTCGACGCCCATACTGCCGCTGGTGTCGATCGCGAGCATAAGCGACTGGGTGGGACTCGTTTGCGCCGAGGTCGGTTCGGCCCGTTCGGGACCGGCGATCGCGAGCACCAGCAGCGACAACCAGGCGGCGCGAAAGAGCAGGGGAAGCCAGAATAGTCGCTGGCGCAACGTCGGGCGCGTCGAGCACGCCAGGAGCGAAAGCGAGGAGTAGACGAGCGCCGGACGCCGGCGCGTGGCCGACCAGGCGGCTAGCGGCACCAAGACGAGAAGGAGCAGGCTTTCCGGGTGACTCAGTCGCAACATTCAGACGCTGGGGGCTCTTTCGTCGAATTCGTTTTCCCCGCCCGCCGTAGGGGCGGGGGATCATGCCATTGTGGACCACGCACGAGCTGGGACGCATCGCTTTTCAGGTCTTGCCACGATTGCGTCCGTTGGACAGGATAGGAGGTGCGCGGAGAAGGATCCAAAGGCGACTTGACCATTTCGGGCTCGCAGCCAAGGAGTCGATCGTGGCGGAATCGGAAGGAGAGGGCGGTGGTGGAGGCGACGGGGAAAGCCTCGGGCTGCTTTGGCTCTACCTGGTTCTCTTCGGTTTTTGCCTCTTGATGCTCATCGTTTGGGCCGCGCTGAAGACGACCTACTTCCAGTCGTGGGGGGAGTGGTTCCAAAAGACCGTGTAGATCTCCCCCCCTCGATAGGTTTCCTAACGCAACCCGTCGGCTTCCGCTTGTTCGAGCAGGTGGAACTGGCAGGTCTCTTCCTCGTAGAAGAGTTGTTCGTCGGTCGGCAAACTTTCCGGATCGATCGACAAGAGCCGCAAGGGGTTCTCGAAGCCGATCAACCGCAGTTGTTGTTCGGAAAGCAATTCGAGCGACGCCATGACGTTCATGCAGTCGAGCATCGTCGCGGAGGACCCGACTAGACACCCCTTCGACGGATTGTGCAAGCGCCCCGACGGCTCGAGGATGACCTCGTTGCTGAGCGTGCGGTAGCGTCCTGGCGGGCACCCGGCGATGGGGGCCGCGTCGGAGACGACGACGAAGTTGTCAATCCCTTTGACTCTCAGGAAGATCTTCAGCAGTTCCTTCGGCAGATGGTGCCCGTCGGCGATCACCATCGCGGTCAGCGCGTCGTTGGCGAGGCCGGCCCAGATCGGGTTGCGGTGCCGATCGAGAAGGTTGGGGACCCCGTTGCCCAGATGCGTCAGCGCCGAGGCACCCGCGAATGCCAAGCGGTCGAGGTCCTCGTTGGTCGCCATGTGGTGGCCAAGAGAAACCGCGATCCCCGCGTCGACGGCGAATCGGGTCAGCCCCTCGGCTCCCGGCGCATCGGCCGCGATCGTCAGGAAGTTGACCTTGCCCTGGGCGAGTTCCAAGAGGCGTTCGAGTCGCTTGGTGCTTGGCCGTTGGACCAAGTCTTGATCGTGAGCACCGACCGCTCCCGGCTCCGGCGAGAGGAAGGGCCCCTCGAGGTGAATCCCGAGTAGTCGTCCGACGAACTCGGGCCGCTCCATTACTTGCGCGATGAGGGGGAGGTTGCGTTCGTAGACGGCCCAGGGGCTGGTGATCATCGTCGGGAGAAAGGCGGAGGTGCCGTGGGCCAACACCTCCCGGCAAGCGTGCTCGCAATCCTCCTCGGTCAAGTCGGGACTTGAGAAATCGATCCCCAAGTAGCCGTTGACTTGGAGATCGACGAAACCGGGAAACGACGTGGCAGTAGTCAAACCTGAATCCCCCCTTGAGCGCTGAGCGAAGAAGCCGACGCGCGATCGAGAAACAATCGACAATCGGCGTGTTTTTGCAAGATCGATGCCGGCACCTCGGGGGTGACGGGGCCTTCCAAGGAACCTCGGACCGCTTCGGCCTTGCGTTCGTCGGGGACCGAGCAGATGATCGTCTCGCTCGCCATGATGCGATGGACGCTCATCGAGATCGCTTGGGACGGAACGTCGTCGAGCGTGGCGAACCAGCCCTCGCCGACTTGTTGCTTCCGGCAGTCCTCGTCGAGGTCGACCACGAGGTAGGGATCGGTGGTCTCGAAATCGGCCGGCGGATCGTTGAAGGCGAGATGGCCGTTCTCCCCGATGCCGACGAGGGCGACGGCGATGGTCCGATCGGAGATCAGCTTGCCGAGTCGTTCGCACTCCGCTTGGGGATCGGCCGCTTCGCCATCGAGGAAGTGGACCGCGGCGAGCTCGGGGACCTTCTTCACGAATCGATCGCGGAGGTAGCCTCGAAAGCTGGCCGGATGGTCGATCGAAAGTCCGAGGTATTCATCGAGGTGGAACATCGTCACCTTCGACCAGTCGATGTCGGGGGCGGCGATGAGATTGGCGAGCGTGTCGAACTGGCTGGCGCCGGTCGCCAGGATGATGGCCGCCGAGCCATCCTTCGCCAGTTTCTCCCGGATGATTCCCGCGGCTTGTTCGCCGGCCGCTTGGCCCATCTCGGCACTCGATTCGTGAACCACGACTTCCATCAACACAGACTCCGTTTCATGTACCAATTTTCGAAAGCCAACGCATCCACTCGGACGCAGTCGACTAGAAGAGCTTCAACATCAGTGTCGCGGCTCCACGGATCGCGACGATCGTCACCACGACCAGCCCGATCCAGCCCAGAACCTTCATCCATTTCGGCGCGGGCTCGGCTCCTTCCTCCGAAGGAGCGTAGGAGAGCCAAAGCAAGATCGCCCCGAGAACGGGGAAACCGAAGACCGTCAGTGCCTGGGCGAAGATGATCATGGGGACGGGCTTGAAGCCGACCAACTCGATGCCGAGCGCGACGCCGAACCCGACCAGCAGCGTGACGGTGGTGAAGGTTCGTGGCCAGCGCTGGTCCATGTTGCCGCCCAGGCCCAGACCGTCCGAGAGAAGGGTGCCACCGATCATCGAGTTCCCGAGGAAGGAACTAAAGGCGCCCGCGAAGAGCCCAATGGAAAAGAGGAGGACCGCGCTGTCTCCGAAAAGCGGCTCCAGCGCCGTGGCGACATCGGTCGCACTTTTGATTTCCACGTCTTGAAGGACCGCGGCGGCGGTGGTCATGATCATGAGCGAGATGCCGCCGAGGACGCTGATCCCGACGGCGGTGTCGATGAGGCCCTGCTTGAGGTTCGCCTTGGTCCAGCCCTTTTGCCTGACCAGATACGCTTGATAGAAGGCGCCGGCGACGGAAAAGGTGGTGCCGATCAAGGCTTGGACCGGCCAAAGATGGTCGATCATTTCGCCGTCGACACGCTTGGGCAGCAGGGAGGAAGCAGCTTGTTCCGGCAGCTTCGGGATCAACCCGTCGAGGAAACCCAAGATGCTCGGTTTCGCCATGATCATGTTTCCCGCGAAACCGACGATCATCAGGCCGACGAGAATCATCATCAGCTTCTCGAGGTACCAATAGAGATGCCGGAAGCCGAAGAGACTCGCCACGACCACGACGTTCAGCCCCGCCAGAGCGAGTACGCGAACGATCGTGCTGGCTCCGAAAGGCTCGAGGGCGGCGAAGATCGCCACGTTGTTGCTGAACTGGAACGAGGCGCAAACGAGGAACATGCAAAGCCCGGTGAGGAAGGCGGCCGGACGCCCGAGCCGTCGAGCAAGTTCTTCGCAAGGCGAGTGGGCGTGGGAGAGACCGACGCGCGCGGCCAACGCGGTCATGCCGATCATCAAGATCACCGCGAGCACCAAGACCCAGGAGAGCGAGTAGCCGAACGTCGAGCCGACTTTGGAACTCGTCAGGATGCTGCCCGGTCCGAGCACGATCGACGCCGTGATGATCGCGGGACCGATCGCGGTGACGATGCGCCAGGATCCCGTGGGACTCGGCGGAGAGCCGGTGCTGGCTGGCTGCTGGGTGGTCGTCTCACTCACTACGAGCATCTCCGTCGCGGCTGGGGCGCTGGGCTTGGTTGACGATCTCATCGACGAGGGCGGTCGTCGCGTGGGCCTGCTTGCCGACGAGGCGCAGACGATCGGGTTTTCCCGAGGCGCGGTAAGCCGCCTTGGCGAGCTGCGTGCTGTCGGGCGTTTCACCCGCGAGCAACAACTTGCCGGGCGCGATCAACGCCAAGAGTCCGGGAAGATCTCGGTACTTGACGGCGCCCGGAAGAAACATCGGGTCGTCCAGGCGATTGACCTCGGAAAACCGAAAGCCGCCGGTGTCGATCGCGGTCACATCGACCGCATCGCCCGCCTGCGCCTTCGCCGCGGCGACGAGGGGACCGGCGGTCTTGCCGACGCCGAGAAGGTGAATTCGCTCGGCGCCGTGCTGATCGGTTTGGATGAACTTGATGATGCTCAAGAGGTCGTGGACCCGTTTGGCGAAGAGCGAGTAGTTGTACCCGAAGGTGTACGCCGCCGCCTTCTGCCAATCGCCGCGACCATTGCCCTGATGGCCGAGCCGAGTCCGCTCTAGCGGCTTGCCGTCCTCAAGGAACTCGCCCTGGAAGAGCAGGTCGGCGCTGATGACCGCGAAGCCCGCATCGAGTAGCTTCTTCGCCTCAGACGTGGGATCGCCCTTCTTGTCGAGAAGTTCGGACTTGCCCTGCTCTTGGACCCAGACGACGACCTCCTTGTTCCAATTCTCCCGCGGATAGAGAAACAGCAGGGGAAGTTGCTCCTTCTCGGCGGGCATCGAGATCAAGCCGGTCATTAGGAGGTAGTCGCCGCGATCCTCCTTGGCGACGAGTTCGTAGTCGGTCTGGCCAACGTCGCCGAGCCGACGACCGAGAAGGACGTCGAAGGCGCCGCCGACGGTTTGCCGAAAGGCATCGAGCGACCCCGGACCGTTCGGGGCAACTTGATCGAGCGCCCGGTCGGACTCCTTCGTGAACCAACCGGTGATCGCCGTTTCGTGAGCGGTTCCGACCTGACTTCCCGACGGTTTGGGGTGCTTGTCGTTCCAAACGGTCATTTCGTCGATCGAAAGGGGAATAAAGTCTCGTTCGAGGACCGGTTCGACGTACCCGAGTCCGAGGTGTTTGTTGAGCCAGTTGTAAAGGAAGGTCCTGCTGATGGCGTTGTAGTTGTGGTTGAAGTGGGTCGCGATGCGGGCGTCGACTCGTTTGGGGTGCCCGAGCATCTCGTAGAGAGCCTTTAGCTGGGGTAATCCCTTCGTCTCGAGTTCGACAGTCCAGTCATTCGCGGCCGTCAGGCCGAGTGGACGCGGCGCCGCGAGGGCGGCGAGGTCGATGTTGCCGGCTCCCACGCGCAGGAAGCAGGCATTCTCGCAGGTGCAGCCTCCTTGCATCGCCGTCGATACCATCACCGCAGGCAGGAGGACGGCGGGGCGATCGTCGAGCGCGCCGAGCATGAACGTCTGCGTTCCTCCGCCGCTAGCGCCCGTCACCGCGATCTTCTCGGGATCGACATCGGGCAGGGCGGAGACGAAATCCAACGCGCGGATCGAGTTCCACGACTGCAACCCCATCATGTTCTGGAGTCGGAGTTCCGCTTGCGCGGTGTGGAAACTCCATGCCTCCGGAGTGTCGACGCGGTCGGACTCGTCGAAACCTCGGTGTGGGAGTTGAACGCTGTCGGCGTAACCGACCATGTCGTAGTTGAAGACGACACAGCCCATTCGCGCGAGCTGGACGCAGCGGGCTTGGATCGGAAACCGTCCCCCCAATTCGAAGCGTTCGTCGCCGGCGGCAATGAGTCTTCGGACATTCGCGGAGCCTGCATCGTAGAAACGGCCCTGGGGCCAGTGTCCATGGGGAGTCAACACGGCCGGTCGTCGGCCCGTTCTGCCCAATGGTCGGTAGAGGCTCCCCGTGACGAAGTGCCCCGGCAGTGACTCGAGGATGACACGTTCGACGGTGTACTCGTCGCGAACGACCTTGCCGTGAACCTTGGCGTTGAGAGGAGTACGAAAGGGCATCGGCCAAAGCCCGGTGGCGACCTTGGTCTGTCGGCGAAGTTGGCGCCGCCGCGCCTCCCACTGCTCGGGCGACTCGACTTCCTTGAACGGAAAGTAGCTATCGAGACTCCGGAGCGGACCAAGCCGTTGGTCCGCCGGTCGATCTCCAGACGAGACCGCCTTGGGGGCGCTCGCCGGAGCGGCGACGAGTAGACTCGCGATCGCGGCGACTAGCGGAATGATCGGCATGGTCCATACCCTCTTCTTTATTGGGACGCCCGCGGGCGGAGACACGATGTCTCGTCACCTGTTTCGAACGAGAATGTTTCGCTTTTGTACGTCTCCATCTACTGCTGGGTTCCATCGATCGGCTTGATGGGGAAGAGTTCGCTGGGGTCGTGGGCCTCCTTCATCGCGGTTCGAATGCGCTCGACGACGTCGGGATTGGCTTGAGCGACGTCGTTGGTTTCTCCGATGTCGGCGTCCAAGTCATAGAGTTCGATGCGGAGCGGATCGGGGTTGTTCTTTTTCAGCATGTTCTGCCGGATTCCCTTCCATTTGCCCATTCGGACCGCCTGCTGACCGCCGTAGGAGGGGAACTCCCAGTAGAGGTAGTCGTGTTCCTTCTGCTTTCCGGGTTCGCCGAGGAGCGTCGGGGCGAAGGAGATGCCGTCAATGCCCTTGGGCGTCTTGGTCCCAGCGAGCTGAGCGATGGTCGGCATCAGATCCCAGAACGCACAAAGGTGGTCGGAGGTGGAGTCCGGCTTGATATGCCCGGGCCACTTCGCCACCAGAGGGACACGAATGCCTCCCTCGTAGAGACTTCCCTTGAGCCCCCGCATCGGCCCGGCGGACTCGAAGAACTCGGAATCGGATCCTCCGAGCCGCTCGTAGGTTGGGCCATTGTCCGAGGTGAAGATGACCAGCGTTTCGTCATTCAATCCCAACTTGCCGACCAGGGAGAGGATCTTGCCGATGTCGCGGTCCATGTGGGTGATCATCGCGGCGTATCCCGCTCGCGGCGTCGGGTGCTGCAAGTAGCCTTTGTGCTTGTAGTCCTCTTCGGGGATCTTGCCGCGATACTCGGCGACCGACTTCTCGGGAGCTTGGATCGAAAGATGGGGGATCGCGAAGGGCAAGTAGAGGAAGAAGGGGCGATCCTTGTTCTCGCGAATGAATTCGAGGGCGACCTCGGTGAACTTGTCCTGGGAGTAGGTTTCCCCGTTGAGCGTTCGATCGTTGCCTGGCAGGACCTCCTTCTTGTGGTTGCGCCAGAGGAAACGCGGGTAGTGATTGTGGGCGTGGCGCTGGCAATTGAAGCCGTAGAAGAGATCGAAGCCCTGTTTGTTGGGATCGCCGCTGGTCCCGAAGTGGCCGAGCCCCCACTTGCCGATGGCGGCGGTGGCGTAGCCCTTCTGCTTGAGGACTTCCGCGAGGGTCACCTCGTCGTCGGGAATCGGTCGCTGGCCGTCGAACTCCCAGCCGAACTTGCTGGCTAAATGATGCAGGTGTTTCGCGGCGTTGTTGGTGCGGATGAACGCGTGCCCCGGATGCTTGCCGGTCATGAGGCAGCAGCGGGCCGGAGCGCAGACGGCGTTTCCGGAGTAGAACTGGGTGAAGCGGATGCCTTGGGCGGCGATGCGATCGATGTTCGGGGTCTTGATCCACTTTTGACCGTAGCAGCCAAGCTCGTGATAGCCGAGATCGTCGGCCATGATGAGCACGACGTTGGGTGGGCGGCTGTTTTTCTCGTTCGCCGCGACCACGCTGGGGAGGAGAAGGAGCAGAGCGAGGAGCGAGAGGGAGCGTTTCATGTCATCTCGTTCTTGGTGGGCGCGCGCCGGTTGGTCCTGGCGGTGGGAGAACAGGGCGGTGAATCGTTTGGTCATGATGATTTCTCGTGACATCGAGTCTAATCGCTCATTTCGCCAGGTCAAGTCAACTGTTCGATCTGACGGGCGCATTTCTCCTCCGCCCAGCTCAAGAATGGTCGGCGGGAGGGACAAACAGCCAGAATTGCATTTGAAGTATCTCCTTCGCCTGCCGGACGTTCAACAGGTTTGGCTTGCAATCTCGCCGTCGGCAACAGAGGATGGGCCTCGACCGATAAACGCGAGCCACTGAATACGTGCCCCCTCGGACACGAGCCAGCTATTTTCCCGCTTGGGCAAATGCCAAGGTCACGACACTCAGTCGCTCCGGATGAGACTCTCCTGGCTCCGGCCACAAGACGATTTTCCTCGCTAAACCTGCCTAGTTGGGAAGCTTTGATGAAGTTGTTCCGCATGCTGAGTGGCCGTCGCCCCTCGTTCTTGCTCGCTGTTTTGCTTTGGTTGGGATCGCTTTGCGGACCACCCGTCGCGTTTGCCGCGGAGACCCAAGCCCCGGTTGTGCCTGGGTTTGAGCGTTTTTACGGACCCAACGCCAGTGCCCCGCGGGACCTTGTCGCTGGCGGCAAGCTCCTGATGAGCGAGCTGAACTGCTCGTCGTGTCATCAGCTCGACGCCGCCTGGCTCGGTCCGATTCCGCCCAAGAAGGCTCCGATTCTCGATGCTGTCGGCAGCCGGGTGAAGCCCGAGTACCTCCGGAACTTCCTTTCCAATCCGCACGAGACCAAGCCCGGGACGACGATGCCCGACATGCTCTCCGACGAGCAGGACGAGGCTCGGGCGGAGAAAGTCGAGGCCCTGGTCCACTTTCTCGCGTCGACGGGCGCCACCAAAGAAGGCTCGATCGATCCCCAGTCGATCAAGCGTGGTAGCGGTGTGTTTCATCGGGTCGGGTGTGTCGCTTGTCATGGCTCACGCCGCACGGGAGCGGAGAAGCTCGCCAACGCGGTGCCGCTCGGCGACCTCGACGCGAAGTACACCCGCGATAGCCTCGCGACCTTCTTGGATGATCCGCTGAAGGTCCGCCCCTCGGGCCGAATGCCGGCGCTGGGGCTCAACCAGCGGGAACGGAACGACTTGGCCTCCTACCTGGTGGGCGAGTCACGGGTGGCTCCCAACACTCGCTACCGACTCTATGAAGGCAATTGGCCGGGGCTGCCCGATTTCACCGCGATCGAGCCCGCGAAGAAAGGCGAGTCGCGCGGATTCGACTTGGAAGTCTCTTCCAAACCCGATCATTTCGCGATTCAGTTCGAGGGATTTCTTCCCATTCGCGAGAAGGGAAGCTACCGCTTTCACCTCGGTTCCGACGACGGCAGTCGACTCTTCATCGATGGCCAGATCGTGATCGACAACGACGGGGTCCATGGCTTCGAAAGCAAATCGAAAGAGATCGAACTCGACGCCGGCATGCACGCAATCGCCGTCGATTACTTCGAACGTGACGGTGGGGCCCAGCTTTCGGTGGAGTACGAGGGGCCAGGGATTTCGCGTCGGCCTGTCGATAGCGCCTTGCTGATGACCCGCGATTCGGTTCCGCCGGAGCAAGCGATCGCCGAAGCATTCAAGGTCGATGACACCCTCGTCGCGAAGGGTCGCGAGCTCTTCGTCTCCGAAGGTTGTGCCTCGTGCCACCAGATGACGATCAACGGGGAGCGGTTCAAGCCCAAGGATGGTTGGACGGCGATCGTCGACCTGTCGATGCGGGACGCTTGCTTTATCCCCTCTCGCGACGAAGTGCCGTATTTCCCGCTCAGCGAGGCTCAACAAGAGGCGATCGGCGCCGCCATGGCGGATCTCAAACAGAACGCCGAACCCCAAGCCAGCCCCGCTGGCGAGAAGGAGACCATCGCCCAGACGATGTTGGTACTCAACTGCTACGCCTGCCACGCGCGCGACGGCAAAGGTGGGGTGCAAGAGCCCGTCAACAAGTTCTTCGCCACCACTCAAAAGGAGATGGGGGACGAGGGACGGATCCCACCGCCGCTCGACGGAGTCGGGGACAAGCTCCGTCCGCAATGGCTACAGCACGTCTTTGCCCATGGAGCGAAGGATCGGCCCTACATGCGAACGATGATGCCGAAGTTCGGCCAAGAGAACGTCGCCAAGCTGACCGAAGCCTTTGCCAAGGCCGACTACGTCGAACCGAGCGCCGAACCGGAGATCGATGTCCCCGATCATCGGCTCAAGTCGGTCGGACGTCACATGGTCGGAGCCAAGGCTTTTTCCTGCATGAAGTGCCATAACTTCGATCCCTACAAGGCGACCGGTGTCCAAGCCCTTGACTTGACGACGATGACCAAGCGGCTTCGCAAGGACTGGTTCCGTCGTTACTTGCGTGAGCCGAACACCTTCCGCCCCGGGACCCGCATGCCGACGTCGTGGCCGAAGAATGGTCAGAGTCCCCTCTACCTGCCGGACCTCGAGACCGATTGCGACAAGCAGATCTTGGCGGTTTGGAGCTATCTCGAGGATGGCAAGAAAGCCGGCGTTCCCTACGGCTTGATTCCCGATCCCATCGTTCTCAAGGCGGACAAGGCTCCAATCATCTACCGCAACTTCATCGACGGAGCGGGGGCCCGCGCGATTGGGGTCGGCTACCCGGAGGGGGCCAACCTCGCGTTCGATGCCGAGCAGATGCGGCTCGCCCTGATCTGGCATGAGGACTTCATCGATGCCTCGCGTCATTGGTCGGGTCGTGGTCAAGGCTACCAACGTCCCGAAGGGGTCCATCTGCTGTCGTTCCCCGGAAGCGCCTCCTTCGCGACGCTCGCCGACGAGAAGGCTCCGTGGCCGAACGCCCCCGCCCGCGAACTCGGGATTCGCTTCAAGGGCTACAAGCTTGATGAAGCCGGTCGACCGACGTTCCTCTATCGCGTCGATGGGGTGAAGGTCGAAGACACGCCGACGCCGGTCGCCGGAGACGCCGAACCGAGCCTCAGACGCGAATTCTTGCTCGAGTCGTCCGAGCCGCAAAATGGGCTGACCTTCCTGGCCGCATCGGGCAAGACGATCACGAAGGCCGACGATGGAACCTACCTCGTCGACAACGCCTATCGGATCAAGATCGAGGACGCCTCGACTCGTATGCGCGAGTCGGATGGCAGGAAGCAATTGCTCGTTCCCATCACGTGGAATGGCGACAAGGCTCGGTTCGCGATCGAGTACATCTGGTAGCCCGACTCACTCGAACGCGGTCAAAACTTTCAAACGATACCAAGGAATCGGACGATGATTTTCGACTTCGCGCGTCAGTTGACGATGGTGGCATCGCTTCTTCTTGGGGCGGATGCCGACGCTCAAGCGAACGCTCCGACCGAAGCCGACTACTATCCCTTGATGACGTTCGACATTCCAAAGGATCTCATGCTTGAGGCGGGGGATATTGAGCTCTTATCGGATGGTCGGCTCGCGATTTCCTCTCGGCGCGGCGACATCTACCTCCTGGAGAACCCGTTCACCGACGATCCCAAGGACGTCAAACTGACCCGCTACGCTCAGGGGCTTCACGAGGTACTCGGGCTCGCGGAACGCGACGGGGCCCTCTACGCCACCCAGCGCGGCGAACTTACGCGGATTCGCGATCTCGATGGCGACGATCGAGCCGACCTGTTCGAGACCGTTTGCGACGAATGGGGCATCAACGGCGACTATCACGAGTATGCCTTCGGCTCGAAGTTCGATCCGGAGGGGAATCTCTGGGTCACGCTTTGCCTGACCGGCTCCTTTAGCAGCCAGAACAAGTATCGCGGATGGTGTCTGCGCATCGCCCCGGATGGGACGGTCTTGCCGACGTGCAGCGGTATCCGTTCTCCCGGCGGCATGGGCATCAACCATAAGGGAGAGGTCTTCTACACCGACAACCAAGGGCCCTGGAACGGAACCTGCTCGCTTCGCCATCTCGAGCCCGGTTCGTTCCAAGGTCACCCAGCGGGCTTTCGCTGGTATGAGTCGACCGACGCGATCGGCAAGAAACCCCCGGAGCCGAAGAGCGGCAGCCGACTCTGGGTCGAGGCCGACAAGATCCCCGAGTTGGTCCCGCCGGCGGTTCTCTTCCCCTACAAGAAGATGGGGCAGTCCGCCAGCGGCATCGCGTGTGACACGACGGGCGGGAAGTTCGGGCCTTTCACAAACCAGTTCTTCGTCGCCGATCAACGGGCGAGTACCGTGATGCGCGTCTTTCTCGAGAAGGTCGACGGTCGCTACCAAGGCGTCTGTTTTCCCTTTCGCGAAGGATTCGGATCGGGAACGCTCTGCCTGCTCATGTCGCCGGAGGGTCATCTCTTCACGAATGGGACCAACCGCGGTTGGGGCTCGATCGGGAGCAAACCCTTCGCACTCGAACGGATGGATTGGACCGGCAAGGTACCCTTCGAGGTGCTAAAGATGCGGGCGCGACCCGATGGCTTCCAACTCGTCTTCACTGAACCGGTGGACCCCGACACCGCGGGAGATCCCAAAAGCTACGAATTGCAGGCCTATGCCTACATCTACCAAAGCAGTTACGGCAGTCCGGAGGTCGACCACTCCAAGCCGACGATCAAGGAAGCGGTCGTGAGCGACGATCACCGCGAGGTCCGTCTCGTCATCGACGGGCTGAAGCGCGGCCACGTTCACGAACTGCACATGGACGGTGTTCGGTCGGCGAAGGCGTTGCCGCTGCTTCACCCCGTTGGTTATTACACGCTCAACAATATCCCGAAGGACTCCCAGGAGTCTGGCGAGGAGCCGGTAACGACCGCGATGTCCGCGACGGAGAAGGTCGACGAGTCGCATCGTCCTCTCTTCAACGGCAAGGATCTCTCGGGCTGGAAGGAAGTTCAGGGCAAGCCGGGCTCCTTCCGCGTCGAGGATGGGGCGATCGTCGGCCGCCGTGATCGAACGAAGAAGACGGCGTATTGGTTGAGTACCGAGGACAAGTACGGCGACTTCAACCTGCGGCTGGAGTACATGCTCGAGAAGGGGGGCAACAGCGGGGTTTTCATTCGCGCTCCCCATACCGGCCGGACCTCCAGGGAAGGGATGGAGATTCAGCTTCGCGACGACGGAGCGACGAAGGGGAAGCCGTCGTCGGGGCACACGGGCTCGATCTACCAGGCCGTCGCCTCCAACGAGTTCGTCTCACGACCGGCGGGAGAATGGAACGAACTTGAGATCGACTGTCGCGGGGACCGCGTTCGGGTCACCCTCAATGGCAAGACGATCAATGATGCCGATGTTTCGCAAGTGGAGAAGTTGAAGGATCGGCCGCGCGAGGGCTACATCGGTCTCTCGGCGCACACCAACAACGTTCGTTTTCGAAACATTCGCCTAAGACCCTACTCCCGCTCCGAAGACAAGGCGAAGACCTCGCGCTGAGGTCGGCGCCCGTACATTCCAGACGAGGCCGTCGACGTTGCCGCTCCCCTGGACGGCGCGGCAGCGCGACACGGGCCCTCAAGGTGTCGATTTCACGGGAAAGCTCCGCTCGAGTCTTGCAATCCCCACCGCCTTTGTTACCTTGTGCTCAAACGTTTGAGCATAAGGGGTTCGTTGTCCATCGCGTACGATGCGACAATCACTTCAGGCGAGTCGGGGGACCGTGGGCGTGAACGAAAGTCGTTGCTGGATGACGGGGCGTTGGCAGCTTTCGGGTCGCTCTCTGGCGGCGTTTCTTCTTTGGGGGCCACTGCTCCTGGGAGCGCCCACCGGTGCCGGGGCCGAGGAGGTCTCTCGGCCGGTTCCCATCATCTTCGACACCGATATTGGCAACGATGTCGACGATGTCCTCGCCCTCGGCATGATCCACGCCCTCGAGTCGCGCGGGGAGTGCGAACTCCTCGCCGTGACGATCACGAAGGACCATCCGCTCGCGGCTCCCTTCACCGACGCGGTCAACACCTTCTACGGGCAGGGTGACATTCCCATCGGCGTGACGCGAAGCGGCGTCACCGCGCAGAAGGGGAAGTTTGTCGGTTTGGCCGAGCAGAAGGACGGCGGACGGCCTCGCTATGCTCACGATCTCGCGTCTGGCAAGAGTGCTCCGGACGCGGTCAAGGTGCTGCGCGAATCGCTCGGGGGGGCTGACGATCATTCGGTGGTCATCATTCAAGTCGGATTTTCCACCAACCTCGCCGAACTCTTGGAGTCGAAGCCTGACGACGCTAGCCCGTTGGGTGGCGCCGAACTCGTCAAGAAGAAGGTGCGACTGCTCTCGATCATGGCCGGCGCCTTTGGAGAGATCCCAGGGATGGAAGGGAAGTTCGCCACCTACAAGGAGTACAACGTCTTCAAGGATGTTCCTTCCGCGCGGAAGCTCGCCAGGGACTGGCCCACGCCGATCGTTTGGAGCGGCTTTGAGATTGGCCGAGCCTTACCGTATCCGCACGAGAGCATCGCGAAGGACTACGACTACGTCGAGCACCATCCGTTGGCCGAGTCCTACGTGCTCTACACGAAACCTGGCCACGATCGGCCGACCTGGGATCTGACGAGCGTCCTTTACGCGGTGCGTCCCGGCGACGGCTACTTCGATCTCTCGGCACCGGGTATCGTTCGGGTAACCGAGGAAGGGATCACCCAGTTCGAGGAGTCGAGCGGTGGGAAGCATCGCTACCTCGTCGTCAAGGACCAGCAACGACCTCGCACGCTCGAGGCGCTCATCCAGCTCTCGAGCCAGCCGCCCGTTCGTCAAGCGTCCCCGAAGGGTTCGAAACAATCCAACTGAAGTTGCGTCGCACGTCTAGCTGTCCTGATTGGCTAATTCATTGCCAAGAGATCTCCTGGGTGCCATGCCCACGCTCGCCGTGGGCATGCGGGAAACGCCTGAGATTGGGCAAACTCCCGCACGATCACAGGGGCGAGAATTCATGAACGAACTTGCCAATCAGGACACGAACAATCCGTTGATCTAAGCCGGCAGCGAATAGATCAACGGGCTGTCGGCTCAAGGCCATTGGGATCGACGGCGCGCGCTGGGCGCGGCGGCGATTCTGGGGGAGAATGCTGCCTGGGGAAGGGATCATCTCGGCGTTGAGCGCGGAAGCGTTCGGCCGACAAGTCAATGGATCGTGGGATGAATGGGGAATCGCCTCGAGTCGTCGTCGTCGGCTCGATCAACATGGATCTGGTGATCGACTGCGATCGCTTGCCCTCGCCGGGGGAGACGACGATCGCGCGCCGCGCGACCGAATCACCTGGCGGGAAAGGGGCAAACCAAGCGGTCGCCGCCGCTCGGCTTGGCGGACGTGTGGCGATGGTGGGGAGGGTCGGCGACGATGCCTTCGCCGATCGCCTGGTGGAGAACCTCACTCGGGAAGGGGTCGATGGCACCTTCATCAAGCGGCACCCCGATGTCGCTAGCGGGCTGGCGATCGTGTCGGTGGAGAAGGGGGGCGAGAATGCCATCACGCTGGTGCCGGGAGCCAATGCTCTTCTCTCCGTTGACGACATCCGGGCCGCGGCCGAGTTGATTCGGTCGAGCGATGTCCTCTTGGTTCAACTCGAGATCCCGATCGAATGCGTTGTCGCGGCGAGCACGATCGCTCGGGAGGCCGGGGTTCGCATCATCCTCGACCCGGCGCCGGCACCATCCAGCTTTCCGAAGGAACTACTCGACGTCGATGTGATCTGCCCCAACCAAACCGAGGCGGCCGCGCTTCTTCAAGGGGACACTGGCACCGTCGGCTCCGGGGAGGAGGGCGAACGAGCCGCTCGTTTGCTCCTTGAACGGGGGCCGACGAACGTGATCGTCACGCTCGGCGGCGACGGTTCGATCGTTGTCCACGAGGAGGACGTTTGTCGGATAGCGCCCTTCGCGGTGGAGGTCGTCGATACGACCGCCGCGGGAGACGCCTTCGCCGCGGCCCTCGCGGTCTCTTGGGACGGGGAGTGTTCCTTGACCGAGGCCGCCCGTTTCGCCAGCGCCGCCGGCGCGATCGCGGCGTCGCGCCCGGGGGCCCAACCGGCGATGCCACGCCGATCGGACGTCGAACGGCTGATGGGCAAGACCGATGCGCTGCCGTTCTCATGAAGGGGAAACCGGACCAATGACTTCGATCCACGCCCGCTCTTGGTCTTCGTCGATGCTCGCTTCGCTCGCGGTGATGGCCAGTTCGATCGCGGCCGGGTGCGGCGGACCAGATGTCGACAGCCAACCGACCGATGGCGCCGCGAGTGACCATCCGCGCGTCGCGCTGATCATGAAATCGCTCGCCAACGAGTTCTTCTCGACAATGGCGGACGGTGCTCAGCAGCATCAGCGGGAGCACGCCGAACGGTACGAACTCGTCGTCAACGGCATTAAGGACGAGCGCGATCTCAGTCGCCAGGTCGCCCTGGTCGAGGAGATGGTGGCGGCGGGCGTCGACGCGATCGTCATCGCTCCGGCCGACTCCAAGGCCCTCGTGCCCGCTCTACGCCGGGCGCGCGATGCCGGGATCGTCGTGGTGAACATCGACAATCGCCTTGACAAGGAGGTGCTCGAGCAAGAGGGAATCGCTATTCCTTTCGTCGGTCCCGACAATCGGAACGGAGCCCTCGCGGTCGCGAAGTCGCTCGAGGGGAAGCTCGCTACTGGCGACGCGATCGCGGTTCTGGAGGGGATTCGCACCTCCTTCAATGGAACGCAGCGGCGCCTCGGGTTCGAGGAGGCGGCGAGCGGCGCCGGTTGGGAGATCGTCGACAGCCAGTCCGCTCAATGGGAGATGTCAAAGGCCAACACGATCGCCTCGTCGATGCTGCGGGAACATCCCGAGATCAAGGCGATCTTGGCGGCCAACGACAGCATGGCTCTTGGCGCCGTCGCCGCGGCGAAGGCGACCGGACGTGGGGGCGATTTGCTCATTGTCGGTTTCGACAACATCTCCGCCGTTCAGGATGCGATCAAGGAGGGGCGAGTCCTCGCCACCGCCGATCAACACGGGGACCAGCTCGCCGTCTTTGGCATCGAGCACGCGTTGACGCTGCTGGACGATCCCGAAGCCAAGGTCGAGGATCGCGAAACCCCCGTCGACGTCGTCACCGCGGAGACCCTTCGTTGACCCGGTCCCTCCTCGAGACGCGAGGTGTCATCAAGGACTACGCGGTCCGCGTCCTTCATGGAGTTGACCTCGACGTTCGCGCGGGGGAAATTCACGCGCTGCTGGGGGCCAATGGCGCGGGCAAGAGCACGCTCTGCCGAATCATCGCGGGGTTGACTCGCTCCAGTGGCGGCACGATGACCCTCGGTGGTGAGACGTACTCGCCTCGCGATAAGCAGCAGGCGGAGTCGTGCGGCATCCAGATTGTGCAGCAAGAACTCAACCTTCTTTCGACACTCTCGGTCGCGGAGAATCTCTTCTTCAATCGACTGCCTCGGCGTTTGGGAGTGATCGACCGCGGGGCTCTTCGCCGACGAGCGAGAGTCGCTCTTGACCGGATTGGTCTCAACGAGATCGATGCCGATACCGCGACCGGTACGCTGGGCGTGGGGCAACAACAACTCGTCGAGATCGCCTCGGCACTCGATCGTGACTGTCGCGTCTTGATCCTCGATGAGCCGACCGCCGCGTTGACCGGCGATGAGTCGAGACGGCTCTTTCGATGGCTCGACGAGCTTCGATCCCAGGGCGTCGGGATGATCTACATCAGTCACCGTCTCGAGGAAGTGACGCGGTTGGCCGACCGGCTCACGGTGCTGCGCGACGGTCGAACGGCGGCCACCGTCGCCGCCCATGAGGTCTCGCCGGACGGGATGGTCCAGCTCATGACAGGGGAGACCTCGGACGAGTCGTCTCACGCGGGTCAGTGGCGCAGCCACGCCGGCTCGCACTCGCTACTTCGGGTGGTGGGTCTGTCACGCTTGCCCATGGTCGACAACGTCAGCTTGGAAGTCCGCGCGGGAGAGCGCCTGGGAATCGCGGGTCTGGTCGGTTCGGGTCGAACGGAACTGCTGCGGGCGATCTTCGGGGCCGATCGGGCCGAGGCGGGGGAACTCTACCTTGGTGAGGATCCGACGCCGCGACGATTCGACCACCCGAGCGCCGCGGTCGCTCACGGCATGGCGATGGTGACAGAAGACCGAAAGCAGAACGGATTGCTGCTGTCCCTGTCGCTGCTGATCAACACGACGCTTTGCAGCCTCGATCGCTTTTCGAGCAAGTTGGGCTATCTCCATCGGAGAGCGGAGGCGTCGGAAACGGCTCGGCTGCTTGAGTCGCTCGAAACGCGTTGCACGAGCATTGAACAGGCCGTGGGAACGCTCAGCGGCGGGAACCAACAGAAGGTCGCGGTGGCGAAGTGGCTGCTTCGCGATGCCGACGTATTTCTGTTCGACGAGCCGACGCGAGGGATCGATGTCGCGGCACGGCGTCGACTCTATCGGCTATTCGACTCGCTTGCCCGTCACGGAAAGGGGCTAGTCATCGTGAGCAGCGACCTCGACGAACTCTTGGAGACCTGCGATCGCATCACCGTCATGTCGGCGGGCCGAGTGACCGGCACCTTCGATCGGTCAAGCTGGTCGCGCGACGCGATCATGCGAGCCTCGTTCGCGGGCTACCGACGGAGCGGGGAGGAGGTCGCGTGAAGCACCAAGACGTGGGAGAGACTTCCCCCAAGCGGAGTGTGCGGCAAACCACCTCGAGTCTGCTGGCCTCGTCGATCCCTTATGTCGGGATGGTGGCAGTGCTCGGCGTGTTGGTGCTGATCTTCGGCCTGATGAGTCGCAACTTCCTGAGCCTGACGACACTCGCCTCACTGGCCAACCAGATTCCCGATCTGACCGTCATCTCCGTGGGCATGACGCTTGTCCTCATCGTGGCGGGGATCGACCTTTCGGTCGGTTCGGTCCTGGCTCTTTCCTCGGCGGTGGTCGGCGCTCTCATGGTCGATGGCGGCTGGCCGCTCTGGGCGGCGGTGCCGGCCTGCCTCCTGGCCGGAGCGGGATGCGGGTGCTTCAACGGCGTCGTAAGCGTTTACGCGCGGATTCCCTCCTTCATCGTCACCCTCGGGATGCTCGAGATCGCGCGGGGAGGGGCCTACCTCATCACCGACTCGCGAACGAAGTACATCGGCTCCTCAGTCGAATGGATCGGGACGCCGATGCCGGGGCTCTTCGTGTCGCCGGCATTCCTGCTCGCCGTCGCGATCGTGGTGTGCGGACAGCTCCTCCTGACGAGGACGGTTTTCGGTCGCTACTTGGTGGCGATTGGGACCAATGCCGAAGCGGTGCGCATGGCGGGAATTCGCTCCGAGCCCTACGCGATCAGCGTCTTCGCGATCAGTGGGCTACTCGCGGGACTTGGCGGCGTGATCCAAACATCGCGTCTCTCGTCGGCCGATCCCAACGCGGCGGTCGGGTTGGAACTCGCGGCGATCGCGGCCTGCGTCATCGGGGGAACCAGTCTTGCCGGTGGTCGCGGCTCGATCATCAGTACCTTCTTCGGGGTCTTGATGATCACCGTCTTGCAAACCGGGCTGGCTCAAGTGGGAGCGTCCGATCCGACCAAACGGATCATCACCGGAAGTGTCATTGTCGTCGCCGTCTTGCTCGACGCGCTGCGAAGGAACTGGGGGAAAGCTCATGACTAACATGGCCAGCTTGCTGCTTGGGCTCGCCTTGCTGGGAGGGGCGACAAGCGAACCCGATGCCCGGACGGACGGGCCGGTACGAGTCATTTTCGACACCGACATTACCGGCGACGTGGACGATGTCTTGGCATTGGCGATGCTTCACACGCTCGCGGATCGGCGGGAGTGCGACCTCCTCGCGGTGACGATCTCGAAGATCAATCCGCTCACCGGCCCCTTCGTCGACGCCGTCAACACCTTCTATGGTCGCGGCGACATCCCGATCGGGGTAACGCAAGACGCCCAGCGACGCCAAAGCAAATACTTGCAGCTCGTCAACCGTCGCGATGGGGATGCGTTTCGCTACCCTCACGATGTTCTCTCCAACGAGTCACTTCCCGATGCGGTGACGGTGTTGCGAAAGACGCTCGTCGCTCAGCCGGACCGATCGGTCGTCATCGTCCAAGTGGGGCTCGCGGCCAATCTCGCCGACCTCGTCGAGTCGCCGGCCGACGCGAGCAGCTCCCTGACCGGACGTGAGTTGGTCGAGAAGAAAGTCCGATTGGTCTCCGTCATGGCGGGTGCCTTCGAGCCCATCATCGGAAACGACCACTTCCTGGAAGCGAATGTCATCAACGGCATTGGTTCGATGGAACGGTTCGCCCGCCTGTGGCCGACGAGCGTGCCGGTGATCTGGAGTGGCTTCGAGATCGGCATCGCGGTCCGTTACCCGAGAGAGAGCATCGCTCGCGACTTCGACTACGCCGACCCTCACATCGTGCCGGAGAGCTATCTCTTGCATAGCGGGCCGAACCACGATCGTCCGAGCTGGGATTTGACGAGTGTCCTATACGCCGTCAGATCCGATCACGACTACTTCGGGCTATCCGATCCGGGGCTCGTCACGGTCGAGAAGGACGGGTTCACGCGGTTTGATCCGAGCGGCGATGGGCGCGATCGCTACTTGCTCATGAACTCGAGCCAGGCAGCTCGTGTCCGGGAAGCGCTTCGTCATTTGGTCAGTCAGCCGCCGGCTGTGTCGTCGAACGAAGAGAGACCGTGAAACGCTTCGGTGACGAGTTGACTCGCGGTGAAGTCCCTAACGGGGGATGTTCATGATGTTGAGAGATCGTGCGATCCGTCCTCTCCTGATCGCGGCGATGATGCTCGGAAGTCTCGATGCCACCGGCGCCGGAGCCGACGAGCGGCCACCGAACGTCATCATCGTGATGAGCGACGATCAGGGGTACGGCGAACTTTCCTGTCACGGGAATCCGATCCTCCAGACGCCGCACTTGGATCGGTTGGCCTCGCAGTCGATTCGGCTGAACGACTTTCACGTCGCGCCGATGTGCACGCCGACGCGGGGCCAACTCCTGACCGGGCTCGACGCGTTTCGAAACGGAGCGATGAACGTCAGCAGTGGCCGAACGCTGTTGCGGCCGGAACTGCGGACGATGGCGGACTACTTCCGAGCGGGCGGGTATCGGACGGGGATCTTCGGCAAGTGGCATCTCGGGGACAACTTTCCCTATCGGCCCGAGGATCGTGGATTCGACGAGACGCTCTGGTTTCCTTCCTCGCACATCAACTCCGTGCCCGACTACTGGGACAACGACTATTTCGACGATACCTACGTTCGCAATGGCGCCCGCGTCCGGGAAAAGGGTTACTGCACCGACGTCTTCTTTCGCGAAGCGATGGAGTGGATCGCGAGTCAAAAGGACGGCCAACCCTTTTTCGTCTACCTACCGCTCAACGCCGCTCACTGGCCCCATTTTGTTCCCGAACGCTACCGGGAACCGATCCGCGAAGCGATGAAGCGGAACGCCGACATCGTTGACCATTTGCCGAAACAGTTGCGAGTGGCACTCGTCAGTTTCCTGGCGATGTGCGCCAACATTGACGAGAACATGGGGCGGCTTGACGATTTCCTCGAGCGCGAGGGATTAGCCGATGACACAATCGTCATCTTCCTGACCGACAACGGAAGCACGATGGGGGAGAAGTACTTCAACGCCGGGATGCGCGGCAAGAAGGTAACGCTCTGGGAAGGGGGACACCGCGTTCCCTGTTTTGTCCGCTGGCCTGCTGGCGATCTTGGCGCCGCCCGCGAGGTCGACGAGCTGACGCAGGTTCAGGATCTCTTGCCCACGCTTGCCGAGTGTTGCGGTCTCTCGGGATTGCCGACGTCACTCGATGGGACGAGTCTGGCTCCGCTCCTCCGCGGTGAGGTCGATCAACTGGATGATCGGATGCTGGTGATCAACTACAGCCGCATGCCGGGACGTCGCTCGCACGATGGCCCCAACAATCGGGCGGTGCCGAGGAAGAACGGGGCGGCGGTCCTCTGGAAGAACTGGCGGTTGCTCGAGGGCGAGCGACTCTACGACTTGCGTGACGATCCGCACCAAGATCGAGACGTCGCGTCGCAGCATCCGGATATCGTCCAAAAAATGCGGGCTCACTTGGATGACTGGTGGGCGGGTGTCGAGGAGACGGCCAAGCAACCCCAACGGGTCGTCATCGGTCACGAGGCCGACAACCCGACGCTGCTGACGGCGTGCGAATGGCTCGATGTCTTCGTCGACCAGCAGGCGCAGATCCGTCGGGGCGTTCGCAAGAATGGCGTCTGGCATCTGATCGTCGATCATCCCGGTCACTACGAATTCGAGCTGCGCCGCTGGCCCCGCGAAAGCCGGTTGAAGCTGGCCGAAGCTGCCCCCGAAGTGCGGGTCACCGACGGCACCTACGTGAAGGGATCCCCGCTGCCGATTCGCGAAGGCGCGATCCGCATTGGTAGCCACGAGGCCCGTGCCGAGCCAGGGGCCGACGGGGAGTCGGTCACTTTTACCGTTCCCTTGGCGAAAGGTCCGACCGAGCTTCAGACCTCGTTTCTCGACGAGTCGGGCAATGAGGTGACCGGAGCCTACTTTGTCTACGTGAATCGCAAGTAGGGGCTCGGGGGGCGAGCTTCGCGATCTTTTCCGACATCTGACCTCCCGCTCGGTCCGGCCGTTGCTAAAACAAACGACTGGTCGCGATCGGACTAGCGTGAACCGTCGACTTGCGACCACAGGCACAGGGATGGGCCCGCGAGACGACCCGGAACGATGTATGTGGAACGCTGATAGCGAACAGCTCCGCGGAGGGCGAGTTACTCGCGTCGCGATGATGCGAGAGAAGAGTCCGCTGCGCTTTTCCGAGGTTCTTGACCTGTGGCGTGAGGACCACACCTTCCGGGAGTTTTTCAGCGACTACCTGTCGAAGCTGCCCTACGGGAGCTTTCGTTGGGAAACGCCCCCGATCACGAACCGGACCGTCGATCGCCCGTTCGAGTTCGTCGCGATCGATGCGCCGAACCTCGAGCGTGCCGTCGACGCGAACGCGTTCGCCAACCAGTTTCGTGCCGCCGGCGCCTTGCACTCGGTACTGACGTTCCCGAACTTGCGCGGTGACGCCATCATGATTGTCCCGGCTCCCCGAGCTCAGGTCTCCGCGTATGGGCACCTGGGGGCGTTTCTTCGTCTCGCGCCGCCGGAGCAGTGCGACCAACTTTGGCAAGCGATCGCCAACGCGATCGAGCTCCGGCTCGGTACCGCGCCGCTGTGGCTGAGCACGGCTGGGATGGGCGTCGCGTGGTTGCACGTTCGAATCGATTCCCGTCCGAAGTACTACGCGCACCAACCCTACTGTACGATGAAGTGACGTCGCCGTTCGCATCGTCACCAATCAGGAGAGCAAGCGTTGAGTCACCTGCTCATCACGTGGATGGTCTTTGGAGTTCTCGCCGCCGAATCCGCCCCCGAGCCGGACGATCGCCCCAACATCCTCTTCATCTTCGCCGACGACATTGGCTACGAGGCGTTGGGGAGCTACGGCGGGCTCGACTTCGACACGCCGCATCTGGACAAGATGGCGCGGGAGGGGCTTCTCTTTCGACGGGCCTACACCAGTCCGGTCTGTACACCCTCGCGCGTGAGCATGCACACGGGGCTCTACACGACGCGGCATCGTCACTACGGCGTGCTTCCAGTTCATCGGGGCACGCGGCAGAAGGTTGATTTCCAAGCGATGCCAACCTTCGCCCAGTTGATGCGAGCCAACGGCTACGCCACCAGCGTGACCGGCAAGTGGCAGTTGGCGACGCTCGAGGTCTGGCCCGATCACATCCGCGATGCCGGGTTCGACTCTTGGTGTGTCTGGCAGATCTGGCGGGACGGTAAGAAGACATTGCGTCACTGGACGCCGACGTTCAGCGAAGACGGTCAAATCCGCGACGACATCGCCAAGCGGTTCGGTCCCGACGTCCTCGCCGACTACGTGATCGAACAGATGGCCGAAGCGAAAGAGGCCGGCAAGCCCTTCCTGATCGTTCACAACGAACTCTTACCACACGATCCGATCATTCAAACGCCCGAGGACAAGGAACTTGGTCGTCAGGCCAGTCTCGGGAACATGATCCACTACATGGATCGCCTGGTCGGACGCATCCTCGAGGCGACCGAATCGCTCGGGATTCGCGAGAAGACTTATGTCATCTTCATGGGGGACAACGGCACCCACGAGGAGGACTTTAAGAACCCCAACGCGGGCGATCCGAATGAGCGCAACCACACGCGGCACACCGCGGCGGGACTCGTCAATGGGGGCAAATTCAAGCTTGGCGATGCGGGAACGCACGTGCCGATGATCGTGTGGGGGCCCGACTCCGTTCCCAGGGGGCAGGTCTGCAATGACTTGGTCGACATCGTCGATCTCTTTCCGACCTATTGCGAACTCTCGGGGACAAGAGTTCCCGAGTCGATCGCGATCGATGGGCGCAGCATCGTACCGCAGCTCAAGGGCGAGCCGGGCACGCGCCGCGATTGGGTTCATCACGGCATCGTGAAGACCAAGAGGTATGGTGGGGGCGAGAACCTTTTTGATGGTTCCTGGCGACTCTTCCGCGAAAACGGCCGACTTCTCGATGCCCGCTCGTTGCCAAGCGAGACGAAGGCGAAACCGGAGGACGTGGAAGCGAAGGGGGCTCGCGAACGGCTCGAGGCGGTTTTCGAGAAGATCTCTCCGAAGGGAGAGCGACCGCCCGAGCCATTCGATTTGAGTCAGAACGGGACGACCTCGCCGTAGGGGAACGACGAGTCGTCGCCGTCAGGTTGCAACCGCTACTTGGTCGACTTGGTGTCGGTCGATCCTTGGTCCCAAAAGCGATAGGGATCGTCGAGTCGCTCCATCTCCGCGAGCAGAAGCGCCTCCATCTCCGCCCGCTTTTCCTTGTACTTGGGATCTTCCGCGAGATCGGTCTCGAGAGGATTGTCCCGCTGATGCTCGGGGAGGTACTCGTGCGGGTTCTTCGCGAGATTGAACATCTGCGTCTCGCGGACCTTTCCATCGAGCACGTCGTACTTGATCAGCTTCCAGTCGCCCTTCTTGACGCTTCGCATCCCGGGCTTGGTCCCGCCGCAGTAGACGCCGTAGAGGACATCGCGGATGGCCGACTCCTTGCCGTCGAGGACGGGCTTGAAGCTCTCGCCCTCAACTGTCTTGGGAGTCTTGATCCCGGCTAGATCGCACAGCGTCGGGAGGACGTCGAGAAGGTAGATGTTCCCTTGCACTCGCGAGCCCGCCTTGATGCCCGGTCCCTTGGCGATGAAGGGGACGCGCCAGGTGTGCTCGTAGAGATTTTGTTTTCCCTGCAAGCCGTGCCGACCGATCGCGATGCCGTGATCGGACGTGTAGAAGATGTAGGTGTTGTCTAGTTCGCCCATCGCGTCGAGCTTTTGCAGCACGCGGCCGATTTGCTTGTCGATGTTCTCGCTGCAGGCGAACTCACGACCGAGTTCGTTGCGAATGGTGCGCTCGTCACGTTTCTCCCAGACGCCGCTGACGGCGACTTCGTCGCGGAGGTTCGGATGGCCGTGATGAAACGGATGCTTCTCCAGGTAATTCGGGGGAAGCTTCGGTTGCTTGGGGTCGGCCGGGGGAAGGGAGTTCTTGTCGGTGTGGTTGACGGCCCCGTACTTCTTGAGCAGTTCGGGCGTCCCATCGCGTGTGTCGTGGGGATGCGAGAAGCCGAAGTAAATCAGGAAGGGATCATCGTCCTTGGCTTGCTCACGCTCGTTGAGGTAGTCGAGGACTTGATCGCCGTGCCAGACGCTTCCGGATTGGTCGGTTCCGCCCCGCTTGGTCGCATCGTGTCTCACGGTGAAGAGCTTATTGGCGGCTTCGTAGCTGTTGCCGTTCTTGCAGGTGCGCATCGTGTCGTAGCCGGCGCGGTTGAAGATCGCCGGCATCGTGTACTGAGCCAGGTCCGGCGGGACGAGCTTAGGATCATCGGCGTTGGGATTGAGGAGCTTGCCGCGGCGCTTGCCGGGAAGGTGCCAAACGGTGCGACCGCACATCACCATATGACGCGAGGGCGTACACACGGCGCCGACGAAGGCACCCATGTGATACGCCCCGTCAAAGACCATTCCCTGGGCCGCGAGGCGATCAATGTTCGGCGTGTCGAGCGTCGACTTGGGATCGTAGACCTTCAAGTCGAAGGGTGATTGATCGTCGACAATGATGAAAAGAAAGTTCGGTCGTTTCTTGGTCGACGCCTCATCCGCCGCCCGAAGCGGCGATGATTGCAGCAGGGCGGCAACGGCGATTCCCCAAAGTAGCATGGTCCTGCTCATCGTTTCGCACACACTCCTGATTGAAAATCGGTAGTTCGGTCCCCATCGACGGTTGGATGTTCCCTCGCTCCGCGGGAGTGGGGTGGGCGTTTCCAGTGACCTCGGTCGATGTCAACAGCCTGCTGGCGGTGAGTTGACGGACCTTGGTATGGAGTCTCACCGGTTGGAGCGGAAGAACTCGGTTCAGCATACCAGGTGACCAAACCGAGCGGTTCCTTCTTTCGTCGGAGTGGGAAACAATTTTGCTCGGATGGAGCGTCGCTGGACGCGAGGGGAGGAGACTCGCGGACTGCTTGGAGTTGGGTGCCTGGGGATGAAGTCACGAGTTCGCAAACCGCGAGCGGGGTGCTCGACCGGGAGATGTGTGAAGTTGATGAATTCGGGGCAAAAAGTTCCGAATGTGCCGGGAAATGATCCCAAACGGTAGCAAATCTTGCTCGAAAGGATCATGAAACGGACGAAAGTGGACGTATAGAATCTCGGATGTAGCTGGCGACGGGACCATGCGCCAACGTCACTCCTTCTCACCGAAGCGAGTTCGTCATCACACCCGCCGAGCAGGGGCCGAAGATCCTGGCGACGTCGAGAGAACTCGCGGGCTTCGCGATGACCCTGCGTGGCGAAGTCACGTGATTTCAGGGTAGGTCGAGTGATGCTAGAGCATATCGTCAAACTCCGGGTTGCCGCGCCACTAGGGCTGTTGTTCGTGGCCACGGCTTGCGGCAGTTCCTCCTCCGGACCCGAGCCCTGGAAGGCCGCGTTGGCGGAGGGGCGCGTCGTCAAGCTTGGCCAAGGGATTCCCCCTCAAGTGTCGAAGAAAGCCTCGCCAACGGCCCCCGACCCCGCGCGAAAAGTCGTCGCTCTTTCGGTTCCCGCCGCCGAGGAGGCTCATCAAGAGGTGCCCGGGTGCCAGATCCGATTTCCCCAGGCCATCGAGTCCGGCTCGGGGGAGGTCGCGACCATCTTCGACCTCACGGGCGCGGCTCTTCGCAAGCGGCTGTGGTTCAACGTCTATGCCATGGGCAGCTACGTGGCGCGAGGAACCGATGTCCACAACGCCCAGGATCTGGTCGACGCGGACATCCCCAAGAGACTGCTTCTCGTGATGGACCGGAAGGTCTCGTCGAGTCAGATGGCCTCGTCGGTTCGCGGTTCCTTGGAACGCCAACCAGGGGCCCGCAAGCTCCAGAAGGACATCGACAAGCTGATCGAGTTCCTCCGAACGCGCTCGATCGACCGCGGCGACGAGATCTGGCTGATCCATACGCCGGGCGTCGGTTTCACCTGCCGATTCAACGACGAGGCGAGCATGGAGATTCCGGATCCGGAGTTTTCGCAGTTGGTCTGGAACAGCTACTTCGGCCCCGCGAAGGTGAGCGACGACCTCTGCAGCGGATTGACCTCACGCCTCTAGCAGCCCTGATAGGCAAGTTCGCTACATTGAATCTCGGTCCTCAGATCGAGCGGAAGATTGCCTAATCAGAGGCGTTTTCCGCTTGCTCGTTCTCCTCGGGCACGAGCCGTTTTCGCATGAAGTGACGCTGGTGTCCCTCCGGGAAATCGTCGAGTGACCCGAAGACCTCGTAGCCCGCTTTGCGGTAGAACCCGAGAGCTTGGAAGCTGAAGGTGTCGAGGAAGGCGTGTCGGCAGTCGTGTCGGCGAGCTTGGTCCTCGGCTTCCCGCAAGAGCGCCCGCCCGATGCCGAGATGACGGAGCCGCTCCTCGACCCAAAGGGCGTCGACATGAAGCCAGCCCCAGTATATTTCCGCGAAGAGACCGCCGACGAGTCGTTGCCGCTCATCGCGAGCGAGTACCGCGACGTGCTGTTGATCGTAAGGACGCGATTGGCCGCTGGCGTGGGCCAGGAGTTGATCGCGAAGATGACGTAGATCACTGACGGGTGGATTGAGTTCGCGAGCGATGGAAAAGGTGCCGTGGTCGCTCTGAAGGAGAGTCGGCGCCGACGGAGCGGATTCGGGACTCGATGGGGCACCGGGCGGTTGATCGGGCATCTCGGGTCGCTTTGAGAGAAGGGAGCCATCCGGCTGCCAGTATACCGCGGCGCTGGCGGAGATCAGCCCGAAGATTGGAGCGGAAAACTTCGTTCACCGACCACATCGGTAGGTTCAACGATCTGCTAGGCTCCGTCTCAAAAGTCGGCTCTGGCTTCGGCTGGCTGCGTCGGCGCGGGACTTTGTCGGGCTGCATCGACGAATCCAGTGGATTCGCCTGCTTCGCCCTCCTCGTCCCGCACCAACTCGCTGAGCCTCGGACCAACGATCAACTTTTGAGACGAAGCCTAGTGTCCTCTTTGGTTAGTTCATTGACTAAAAGACTCTTGGGTGCCCCACGCTCCGGCTCGCCGTGGGCATGCGGAAAAACTCACGCTTGCCGTGGGCATGCGGGGAAACGCCAATGATTTGGCTATCTTCCGCATGATCTGAGGGCCGAGATTTCATGGAACGAACTTACCAATCAGGACACTACACGCAGGCCGCGTGTTTCTGAACGAACCGCATCGGCACTTTTCGGCAAGCCTGGCGGTCGGCGAAGCAGTCCGACTCGAAATAAGCGCGGACCGAGTCGAGGATGTAGTGGGCGGGAACGTTCTTCTCGAAGACGCGCTCGGCGCCGTAGTGAAGGGCGTCGAGCAAGATGTGACTCGCGCTGACCAATTCCCCCTCGTCCGCGAGCGCGAAGAAGGCGGTGTGATCGCCGATGTCGTCCAACCATTCGGGAACGTTCACGTCGGGAAGACGCATGTCGATGATCGCGAGATCGAAGATCATGTCCTCGAGGAGACGCCTGGCCGCTCGTCCCGATTCCGGGGCGACGACATGAAAATCACGCTCCAACTCCTCGCGGAGAAGGTGGCGAGAACGAGGCTGGTGATCCACGACGAGTATCCAATGCGACATCATGACGTCTCCGACTGGCGGCTCCCTCCACAACACCCTTCTCATTACTAGCCGACGCTGATGATCGATAGATGAGGAGCAGATGAAGATCGGATGAGCTTCCCACGTCGTCCGTTTGGATCACTCTTGGGTTTTCTCTCGCATATCCCAATACCGGTCGGCATTGGTCATCGAATGGTTCATCCGACGTCGGCCGAGCGGGCTGGAGGTGTGTAGTCGCCAGATCAGCCGAGCGAGCGTCCCCTGTTGAGCGGCCTGTTCGATCCACGCGGCCACGGTGCCGCCGGTTTCGGTGGTCCCAAGCTCATAGTCGAGCGAGATTTCGGTCACCTCGCCCGTCTCCAGGGCGGTGATGGCTTCCTGGGCCGTTCGCGCGTGCAGATCGTAACTCGATGGCATGGTGCGCAGGTCGTCGAGCCATACTTTCATGGGAACTCCGTACATTCTCGCGTGGCGACGAACAAGTCTCAAGGTGCCGCCGCGACAAGTAAGAGTTTCGCGACGCGGCCACGTTGTACGATTCTCGGCGGATCGACGCTCTAGCACAAGCTCATCGGGCCCATCGCTAGCCGGCAACGACTGGGGCACAAACCTCGCCAGGGACCGCTTCAGACTCGATAATACTTTATCGAGATAGGGTAATTCCTAGTGACAAATGGACCTAGGGAGGGAAAACTGGGCGTTTGTTCAAACGGTCACGTTTGCCCACCGAGGAATGACGGTGTTCCCACCGTGTTGAAGGAGTTCGACAGATGCGGAGAGTGTTGGCTGCCCTGGCCCTCGTGTTGACGCTGGTCGGCACAAGTCTCGCGGACAACTGGCCCGCGTGGCGTGGTCCCCAGCGTGACGGCATCAGCAAGGAAAGCAACCCGCCCACGACATGGAGCAAGACCGACAACGTTCGTTGGCGTTTGCCGCTGCCCGGTCCCGCGGGCTCGACACCCATCGTCTGGGGCGAGCGCATCTTCCTGACCTCGGCCGAAGGCAACGCGACGGTCCTGCTTTGCGTCGACACCGACGGCAAGATTCTGTGGAAGCGCCCCCTCGGCGAAGGCAATAAGGTCGTTCGCAAAGGAGAGGGGAACTCGGCGTCGCCTTCCCCCTCGACCGATGGCCAAAAAGTCTGGGCGAATGCGTCGACCGGCGAACTGGCCTGCTTCGATTTCGACGGCAACGAGATCTGGCGCGTCGACCTACAGGATCGCTATGGGAAGTTCGATATCGCGTTCGGCATGACCGCGACCCCCGTCCTCGACGGTGACCGACTCTATCTCCAGCTTCTCCACACCGGGGGAGCGATCGTCGCGTGCCTCGACAAGGAGACGGGCAAGGAGATCTGGCGCCAGAATCGCGAAAGCGACGCCTACGCCGAGTGCGAACACTCCTACGCATCGCCGATCATCTATCGCGACAAGGATCGAGAGTTTCTCATCACGCACGGCGCCGACTACGTCGTCGCCCACCGCTTGGACAATGGCGAGGAGATTTGGCGCTGCGGCGGTTTGAATCCTCGTGGCAACTATAACCCGACGCTGCGTTTTGTCGCTACTCCCGCCGCGGCTCCCGGGCTGATCGTCGTTCCCTCGGCCAAGAATGGCCCGGTACTCGGCTTGCGACCCGACATCAAGGGCGATGTGACCAAGGACGAATCGGCCTATCTCTGGACCCGTCCGAACAATACGCCCGACGTGCCCTCGCCGCTGATTCACGATGGATTGGTCTATCTCTGCCGCGAGAACGGGGTGCTCCTCTGTCTGGACGCCAAGACGGGCAAGGAACTCTACCAGAACCGCACCCATGCCCAGCGTCACCGCGCCTCGCCCGTCTTCGCCGACGGCAAGATCTACATCACCGCGGCCGATGGCACCGTGACCGTCGTCAAGGCCGGACCGGAATTCGAGGTGATCTCGTCGAACGACATTGAGGAACCACTCGCCGCGTCGCCGGTGATCGCCGACGGCACGCTCTACCTTCGCAGCTACGACGCCCTCTACGCGATCGAGCCGGAAGAGAAGAAGTAGCGTCCGACGCTCAATACGTGAAGGTGGCGGCTGCTCACCCGTCCTAGCAGCCCATCCGGTACGTTCGTTTCATGAAGACTCGCGCGGGAGATTGCCCAATCAGAGGCGTTTCCCCTCTTCCACTGGTGAGCGTGGATCACTTGAGCATGCCCACGGCGAGCGTGGGCATCGGGCACCCAAGAGTCTTTTGGTCAATGAAGATGCCAACCAGGATCCTAGCAGACGGTTGGTAATGGGCTCCTTCCCGCCCTTGTTCGCGTCTCCCCGGTTAGTGATATCGCACGACGACCCGATGACCGGTGGATACCCCGATCATCGTTCCTCGATCGGCTCCTTCACCAATAGCTCCGATTGACTGCGGGGCTTCGCGCTCATTCCCCCTTTCTGGCCCCATCGCATCCCCGACAAACCGCTTGGGCTTCCCAGGCGCGTCAGGCCCATTCATAGGGGCGGATCGTCGCCGCGGTGAGGATCGTAACTCGCGTTGTGTAAAAGAGTTGTGTCGTCATATCGGGCAACTGGGGGTGGCCTTAATGAGTCACAGGTGTTGAAATTGGATCTCAGTTGCTCTAGGATTTCCACCGAATGAAGTGTCGTATGCACCCCACGAAACGATCTCTCTCGCCCGAAACAGCTTGTCAGTCAGAACTGGTATGGTACCCACGGCAATCGGCCCCTAGGGAAGTGCCTTTCGATCAATTCACCCGACCCGCCTTCGAAGGCGCAGGGGAAATGGAAAGGTCTTACCCGTGAGTCGCGCATTCTCTCGTCGAACGGCGTTTACCCTCGTCGAACTACTGGTTGTGATCGCCATTATCGGCGTCTTGGTCGGTTTGCTTCTTCCCGCCGTGCAGCAGGCTCGCGAAGCCGCCCGTCGCATGCAGTGCATGAGCAACTTGCGCCAAGTCGGGATTGCATGCCACGCCTACCACGCCAGCCACGAGATCTTTCCGCCTGGCCGGCTTGTTTATGCCGGAACCGACTCGTCCGGCGGCGCCACGTCCGTCGTCACCGGATTCCTGGCGATGATTCTTCCCAATGTCGATGGCGTCAATCTGAGCGACCGCTACGACCAGACATACGGGTTTGACGATCCCATCAACCAGCCCGCCGTCAACACGCCCGTTTCGATCTTCATGTGTCCTTCGGCTGGGGGGAGTCGGATCACGCCGATCTACGCGGGTTGGAATCTCGGTTGGACGACCGATGTCTCGTCACTCCCCGCGGAGACCGCTGCCGCGGCCGACTACTACGGCGTTCGTGGACTGCATGGCGTCGATGACACTGGAGTCCATGTCTGGGACTCGACCGTCGGTATCTTGGGCGAACAGGGAACCAGGTTGGGCGAGATCATCGACGGCACCAGCAAGACGATGCTTCTCTTCGAGATGGCCGGCAAGCCAGAGCACTGGAAGTTGAGCAAACGGCAGCCTGAACCGACCAACGCTCAGTTCTACCAACATGGCCCCTGGGCGGGGAACAACGGAGTGGGCGTCTACAACTGGTCACGCGACGGTTCGACGAGTGGGTGTGACGAGTGCACGAGCTATATCAATATCGACAACACCTATTCTCCCTATAGCTTTCACACGGGCGTGGTGAACATCATGATGACCGATGGATCAGTGAAGAACCTGTCGGATAGCATCGATCATGTTCTCTTCGCCAACATCGCTAAAAAGGCCGACGGCAACATCGTCGAAAACTTCTAGGCGTCTGATTGGCGCGTTCTTCGCATGAACTCTCCGGTTTCCCTATCGTGTGGAAGCGTGTCGAATCGACGGCTTGCCTCGCATGCCCACGGCGAGCGTGGGGGCACCAAAGCGTTACTTGGCGACGGATGAACAATTCGTGATGTTGGCGCTGTCGTTTTTCCGCGATTTTCCGGTGGCCCACGACGGACTGCCGGCCCTTGCACGGAGTCGTTCATGATCGGTCGAACAAGTGCCTCGACACGGATCGCTCTCCTGGTCGTGGCGACCCTGGGCGGCATCTTCCTCGGTCCCGCCGATCGGCTCGTTGCCGACGACTACGAGTTGGGCTTCTCCACCTACCTTGGTGGATCCGACTGGGAACACGCCCGAGACTGCTTCGTCGATGACCAAGGTTACGTTTACATTGTCGGCGGAACGCAGTCGGAGGACTTTCCGACCACCGAGGGGGCGTTTCAACGACAACAAGACATGACGGGCGATCGCATCGGCTCAGGCGGCTATTGCGACGCCTTTGTCTGCAAGTTCGCCCCGAATGGCCGACTGGTTTGGTCGACGTTGCTCGGCGGTCCCAACTACGACCGGGCCTACGCCGTCGAAGTCGACAAGACGGGCCATGTCTACGTGAGCGGACGCGGCGGCCCCGGATTTCCGGTCACCGACGACGCGATCCAGACCGAATTCCGTGGGAGCGACGCCGGCGTCTACGGCATGCAGAACGGATTCCTGGTAAAGCTCAAGCCCGATGGATCGGGGTTGGTTTGGTCGACCTACGTCGGCGTGGGATTGCTCAACCGAGATCTCGCGATCGACGACCAAGGTGATGTCTACGTCGCGTTGCACTACACGGGGAAGGGTCCATTGCCGCCCGCCTCGTGGTTCGAGGGAGCCCTTCAGCCCGAACCTGCGGGTGATGCCGAGATCGGCGCCATGAAGCTCTCCACCGATGGCAAGGCCATCGAGTGGGCGACTTGGTTCGGCGGTTCGGCCAAGGAGGGAGCCGAGTCGGGAATCCGCCTCGACAACGACAAGAACGTCTACCTCAACTTCACCACCTGGTCGCCCGACGTTCCGACGACCGAGGGAGCGCACGACCGAAGCCACAACGGCGAGTCCGACGCCTTCATCGCCAAACTGAGTCCCGACGGCAAGAAGCTGCTCTTCGGAACCTACTTCGGAACCAGCGGCATCGACTACGGCAACGGCACTCACAACATGGCGCTCGACAAGGAGGGCAACGCCTTCTTGGTGACGACGACCGACAGTGCCGAGATGCCCGTGACCGAAGGGGCGCTGCAACGCCAGCTCTCCAAAGGGAAGCGTGACATCGTCGCCTCCAAGTTCTCGTCCAGGGACGGGCGGCTGCTGAACTGTACCTATCTTGGCGGAACAGGCAACGAGGAGCCCGATGGCGTCTGCATCAGTCCCGGCGGCGATCTCTACTTCGCCGGTTCGACGTCATCTCCCGACTTCCCGCTCACGGACAACGCGCTTAAGCGGACGCGTTCCGAGCAGAATGACGCGATCTTCGTCGTCATGGCGCCGGATCTCGGGTCGCTCAAGTTCAGTACCTATCTTGGTGGCGAGAGTCACGACTACGGGCGAGCGGGCTTTATGGATGCTGAGGGCAATCTCTATCTCACCGGCTCGATCAATGGATCGGGTTGGCCGACGAAGAACCCGCATCAACCGAAATTCGCCGGCGGCGGAGGGGGGAAAGAACTCTGCTACGAAGGCGGTTGCTACGCCGGTGATGTGATCCTCACCAAACTCGCCGTCGTGAAGCCGGATCAACCGTAGGCGCTTTGGAGCGGCAACGGCGAGGAACTGTTTTCCGCTCCCATTCGTCCGCGATGGCTCGCGTCCAAACTGGTCAATTCATTGCTCAAAGGACGCTTGGGTGCCCCATGCTCACGCTCGCCGTGGGCATGCGCGAGGAACTCACGCTCGCCGTGGGCATGCGCGAGGAACTCACGTTCGCCGTGGGCATGCGGGAACACGCCTCTGATTCGGCACACTCCCGCACGATCGGGGGACGAGCGTTCAAGCCAGCGAGGTAGTCGAACAGGACGCTAACCAGATGTCGCCTCGGCATCGCCAAAGTAGCGACTCACTAACTCCGCCGGTGGTGGTGGCGTCAGCAGCGAAACGACCACTCCAAAGACTAGTGACGCCGCCAGCCCCCAGAAGAGAGGGTCGAGTCCTCCCGGACGCCACGCCTTGGCTTGCTCGTACATCGCGAATCCGACCAGATAGAACATCAAGTAGACCGCCACACCTCCCAACATCGCCGCCAACGCGCCCTGACGATTGGCTCTTCGCCAAAAGAGAGCAAACGTCATCGGCACCAAGAATGTCACACCGAGCGCCCCGCCCGCGAAGACGATCAAGTACTGCAAAAACTGCGGCGGTTTGATCGACGCGACCATCACCGCGGAACCAATGAGCAGGGTGCACGCGTAGCTCAACCGCTTCACCCTCTTGTCGGAGGCGTCCGGGTCGAAGTTCCGCTGATAGATGTCTCGCACGAACGATGAGGAAATCATCAACAGGAAGCTGTCGACCGACGACATCACGGCGGCGAAGGGGGCCGCGACCAGTAGGCCCGCGAGCCAAGGGAGCCCGGCCGCGTGTGACAGATGAAAGGTCATCTCCGTCATGATTCGGTCCGGATCCTGATCGAGGCCTGGTACGAGGACGCGGGCGTAGCAGAAGATCACCACAAGCGGTGGATAGATCAACAGGAAGTAGACCGCGACCACCGCCATGCTGCGCCGGATGGTCTTGGATCCACCCGCGGCGATCAAGCGAACCATATTGGCGGGCTGAGCCGTTCCCGAAATCGCCCAGATCAAGAAGAAAGAGATGGCCAAACCGATCGTGAGAAAGCCTTCCTCGCTGCTGGGGCTCGGCCCGGGACCGCTCACGTAGACGCCGCGTTTGCCCGCTCCGTAGCGGTACTCGCGTAGGTCCTCGTCGTCGATGTCGAGGGAAAGCCCGACGGGAAGTGTCGGGGGGGCGGTCTCTGGGAAACTTGCGAGGACGCGTTCGATCTCCTCGGGCGTGGTGATCTCGACAATCTTGATCAGATTGGAGGTCTCTTTTTCGGGCAGGATGATCGCCAACTGGTTTGTTCGAAAGAGCCGCGTCAACTTGTCGTCGGATTCGAGCGTCACCCAGGTATCGGAAGGGACGCGGATACCCGTTTCCGGCGCGGGGGGAATGCTTCGAATCACCGCCTCGCCCAGCTTGGGAGGTGTCATCACGGCCATCTTGGTGGTGCCAGCCGTCAACCCGCCGACTTGCCAGATCGTCAGGCCGAGCATCAAGAGGACGCCTCCGACCATGACGAAGCCTTGGAGGACATCGGTCCAGACGACGGCGCGAAATCCGCCGAAAGCGGTGTAAAGAATGACCAAAACGGAGAAAAACAGGAGCGAAAGGAGGTATTCCGGGTTCACATCGGACAGAAACGTGACGGAATTGGTCAGGTTTTCGACCAATGTGGCGCTGTAGCGAAAGCCGGGGACGTCGCCGATGAGCTTCTGCAGAATGATCGCCGAGACCTTGAATTGCGGCACCATGTAGAAGATCAGCAGCGTCGCCATCAACCCGGTCGACATCACGGCGAGCATCGGGCTGTTGAAGCGTTCGCGGAGGACCTCGGGAACGGTGATCGAGCCGGTTCGCCGGGCGACGGCGTTGAGTCGTTTGCCGAGAAGCCCTAACCCGCAAATCGCGAAGGCCATGTAACTTGCGATCCACAGGGCGAGGATCCAGCCGTGAGTGTAGATCAGGGCGGGAAAGCCCGCGAAGGTGCCGGCCGATGCCGCGGTCGCCGCGAAGGAGAACGAGATCGCGACGGTTCCCAGACCTCGGCTCCCGAGGAAATACTCCTTCAGGAAGCTCCGGCTCTGCTGCATGCGATTGGCGAGGATCGCCAGCAGAAAGACGATGACCGAGTAGATCAGGAACGTGACTAGGGCGGCTTTTGACTCGAGGACGCTGCCGTTGGCTAGTCCCTGGGCCGCGAGAACGCGATGAAACATGTAGCGGTGCTCATGGGTGGTCGTGACGGTCGGTGGGGGAGGAGGCGTCGGGTTCGGGGGCATCGTCGACGTCGCACATGCCGAAGAGGCCGAAGCCGATCGAGAAGAGCGTTGCCGCGATCCAGGGCATCAGCACGCCCCAGAAGACCCACGCGGGGATGCCGATCACCAGCGAGATCTCCTCGGCGGGCCGATGGTAGCCAAGCGTGACACAGACCCCGACACACCAAATCAGACACACGCCCCAGACGACCAGGGCGACGATCGCTTCCCGGCGGGAACTGTGGTACTCCGAGGATGTCGCGGCCAACTCGCTCATGGTCGTCACCTCAACGGTTTCGTGCGACCCCCATCCTAGTCAAGTACGCCCCCGGTTGCATGGAGAAACCTCTCCGCGCGTCCTCGTTTGTCCCTTCATGTCACGTGACATCGGCCGAAAAGCATCGAGCGTCATCTGGTTGAGAACGCCATTGGAGTCGTCGTGGCTGGTGAGTTTGGGTAGGTTCTGAAGGCTGGCACAGGTTGCTCGTCAACCTGAGTGGCGAAGCCACAAGAGTCCCGAGGTCCGGTTGGTCCAATTGGCGCGCTGACAGGGTTGTCCAAGTCCTCGTCGCGAGCGATCCTCAGGATCACTCGCCTGGATTGGAGAAGGATCTGGTCATCTCGGCGAACGAAGTCATTCGACAGACGGACTACTATTCGTTGGGACAATCATTCGTCCCAAACAGTTTCGAATGGCAGTGTTCACGATTCGCTCAAACCAAACAATTGGTGGGAACACCTTCTCTCCCCGGGTAACCGTTTCAATGACTTCGTTGGGTATTGCTGGGCATATGCCTATTGTTGCACTGGGAGGAAGAGGAACTCCCGAATGACTGGCACCGCTCCGCTTGGAGTAGATGTCGTTGATAGCACCTTTGAAGTCAGCCTTCTTGGGAAGGTACTTCAGAGGTGCAGTGAACAAGTCATCGTTGGCTTCAATTTCATCCTCCGCTACGAAGGTGGCAAGGAACTTTCTGAACTTCCATCGGGACCATGAATTGCTTTTGTCTTGGAGGACAATCCGTTGAGCGTCTTCTTCGCAAACCCCAGTATCCTCGATCGCCTTGAGCAGATTGTTCTTGCTTTTAAGCTGCTCTTCGGTGCTCGGTGAACAATCCTTGAGTACGGAACCAGCGATTGTCTCAACCGCCGACACAAGGAGTTGGTAAGCAATCTCGGGTTCTCGCTCAATCAATTCCATTGCTAGAGAATACCTATGAGCTGCACGTAGGACATCTTTTCCTGAAGGGAGTTCTGGAAGGTGTCTCAGAATGCTTCTGATTGAGTGTCGGCTAAACCCTACGGGTTGAGAGTCATGGGCGCTGACCCAGTGTCCATTTTGCGAAGTGTGTATTTCAATAGGGCGTGGTGTCCATTGAGCCGGTCGTTCGGCGTTGACTAGCGGGAATGGGAAGTCATGTAAGGGGTTTTCCTGCTCTAAGCCATAATAGCGTCTCCGAACCTCGCTGCCCACTGTGACCAGTCGCCTACATAGAAGCGTCATAAGAGCAGCGATGTCTCCCGCAATATCTTTCGTTTGCAACGAATCCGAACACGTACTGCCTGCAATTGTTGTTTCTAGACACCATTTAAAACGTAGAGCAATCTCTTGGGGGAACGAATTCAGTGGTTGGCTTGCGATGATCAGCTGGAATGGGTCGACGAGCAAGAGACGCGCGCCGTCGCTCTTGGTCCAATCTCCGTCAATCCCATCTGGGTAGAGCGTGCCGCTGCAAAGCAAACGAAACTCTGCTTCAAAGTACTCGCTCTCCGCTTTGCATTCCGCACGCGCTGCCGCTCGAATGTATTCTAGTAGACTCATTGGGTGTGCGAACCTTCGGCAAGTGTCCTTGATTGTTTTCACGGCCAGAGCCGATGCTTGAGACGGAACACTGGAGTGCTCTCGCCGATTTTCGGCGAAGCGAGCCAGCGCTTACCCGTGTGTTTGTGTTGTCGTCCCCAAGATTATTGATGCCGAGGAAAAAAGTGAACTTGCGCATTTCGGGATAACACCATCATATGTCTTGACGAGTATCTGGCGATTGGTTGGAGGGAACGACGGAAGATCCCATTCGGCGAAACTGCGGGAACTGTGAATGCATGGCCACATGCACGTGGTACGACCAAGAAAGGCGGGGCCGTCGTCTCCGCTTGAAATCGGGAGAATTGTTCCGATGAAACTGCAGGTCAAACTCAAAGAGACGGGCCCGTTGCCGACACAAGCAGCCGTGGACGACTTCAAACGGAGGAGGATTCTCCACTTTCCTGCGACTACGAGGAATTCCTTCTCAATGTCAATTGAGGCAGCCCCGATGATGAAGGGGAAGGGGAATCGGTCGAACTCTCGGTGAACGGAGACGTGGACGGATGGGAAGTGCGCAAGTTCTTTGGGATTGATAAGCCTCCTGCCCCTTCTTCGCCCTACGACCTCGACTGGAACCTCGAGGCGACCAAATGGTACGCCCCTCCTCAAATGGTTGCTTTTGCGATGACCTGGCTCGGTGACAAGTTCTGTCTCTCGTGCGCGGACGAGGACTACGGCAACATCTACGTCATCCTGCACGACAGCCCGCTCGAGTGGCAGGAGAAGTGCTATTGGGTGGCGAACTCTTTCACGGAGTTCATGGAGTCGCTGCAATGGGTACCGGATGAGTAGCAGTCCGTTGATTCAAGCGGGCCAATGCGAGAACGAGTCGGCAGCGAACAGATCAACGGGCTGCTAGCCATAGAAGGAACGGCAGCGACCCGTTCAACTCTCTGGTCGTGTCCTTCGCCTACCTGGATTGACGAGCCATCTGGGCCGCCTGATCGCGTGGCGCACTTCCCCTCCAACGATCATGGGGGGCCAACCAAGCACGTCGCGATCTCGACGCGCCACCAACCTCTCTCTCCATCACTCCCTGAAAACCATTGCGATCGGCCGCACCTCGCGTTAGAGTTCGCAACCGGGGGTGACGAGCAGATCCGGAACCGTTTTTCCAACTTCTGGGAGGGGCCCCCCATGCATCGTCGTCGCGCTTTTACCTTGGTCGAACTTCTCGTCGTGATCGCCATTATCGGTGTCTTGGTCGCGCTGTTGCTTCCCGCGGTGCAACAGGCGCGCGAGTCCGCGCGTCGTTCCCTTTGTGTCAACAAGATGAAACAGTGGGGCGTCGCGCTCGCCAACTACGCGGACACCAACGGCATCCTCCCGGTGCAGTCGACCTTCATGGATTCGGGGCAGGGAGTGACCAACCGAAGCTGGATGGTTCATCTCCTTCCCTACATCGATCAACAAGCCATCTACGATCGGATGAACATGGAACGCAGCGGCGTCGTGGCCCCGAACCTGGCCGCGATCCAGCGGCCGCTCGGGGCGGCGATCTGTCCCTCCGATCCGCTGGGTGGGGTCGTCGGGTTTGGAGCCGAAGTGACGGCCGACCTAAAGATTGCGCAAACCAACTACGCCGGCAGCGTCGGCGATCACCTCAACGGAGCGCCTCAAGGGGAGGGGGAACAGCCCCCTTATGGGCAGCGAAACGCCAGCTATCCTTCCGCGACCGCCGCCTCCTGGACGCGCGGCGTGATGGGACGATGTGGATTCAGCGCTCGGCCCCGTGAAGTCACCGATGGACTCTCCAAGACGATCTTCGTGGGTGAAGTCGTCGGGTTTTGGTGCGGCTGGCACAACTGGGGACATCAAAGTTGGGCAACGACGGCCCACCCGGTCAACACCTTCAACGCCATTGCCCAGTCGGCGAGCAATCAAGAGAACGTCCTCACTCCCGGGCAGTGCATCATCTTCCGGAGCCATCATTTGGGAGGGGCCAACTTTCTCTTCGGCGATGGAGCGGTGCGGTTCCTCAATGAGGCGATGGACGGCGCGGCCTATCGGGCACTCTCTTCGCGGTCGGAGGGAGAGATCGTCGAACTGTGACCGCGAGTTCGGTCATCGTTCCACAGAGGTTTGGCTTCTGGCATGTCCGACGACGAAGGCTCGACGGGGAACGAGCTTTCCCATGACCCTAACAAGGAATTGACGTGAACACTTCTGCCCGTCGACCGCTCTTGTTCGTCTCGCTCGTGCTCTTGGTTCCCGCGTGTGGCGGGACCGCTCACCCGACAACCTATCCCGTCAGTGGCAGCGTCCACTACAAGGGAGAACCGTTGGCGGTGGGCGTGATCACCTTTCATCCCGACAAGGGGCGAGCCGCCTACGGCACGATCAAGGGTGGCGAAATTCTCGGCGTCACGACGTTTCGCCAAGGAGATGGTGCCCTTCCGGGCCATCATCGGGTCGTTGTGGAGTCGACGAAGGAAGACCCGAACGACCCCTTCAGCAGCACCTCGCTCATTCCGGAGAAGTACGGCAATCCCGACACCTCGGGGCTCGAAGCGGACCTCTCCTCTTCAAGGGGCAACACGCTCACCTATGAGTTGAAGGACTGAGCCGCGCGTCGGAGGACGGGAGCCATCCTTGTGTTTGGCGCTCCCTACGCCCATCGTTGATCCCGCGAGGTTTGGTTCTGGGGGCAGGGTTCGCTATCCCTATCCTCTCACCGCCCACCTCTTCGACTCTTCGCCGCCTTCACCGTCGATGGCTGGCGGAGATGGAGTTCGATCGAGCGGGCCGGTCGAGATGGCGGGGGGCATGCTTCAGGAAATCGTGGCGTCAACAACGTTGATGAGTGCGAGTGTGGCCGTGCATGCGGGCGGGTCGATGGTGATCTTCACCTGGCTCGAACGCGTGGTGCCCGAACGGCTCGAGCGGATGAGCAAGCTGCACAACCTGGCGCTGCTGATTTCGCTCTTCCTCGTCATCCTGGCACTGCACGTCATCGAGATCACCCTCTGGGCGTTCTTCTACGACTACGTCGACTGTTTCGACGACTTCAAGACCTCACTCTACTATTCGTTCACCGCGTACACGACCACCGGTTTCGGCGACGTGGTTCTCCCTCGTCAATGGCAGCTCGTCGGCGCGATCGAGGGATGCGTCGGCATTCTCCTCTTTGGATGGTCGACCGCGTTCACCTGGGCATTCATCCATCAGTTCCTGACCGAACGGCATCGGCGTTCCCGGCAAGGCGAGTAGGGAACGTTCCCGCGAAAGTCTCTCGGGAAATGGCGACGCCCCCGTTGCGGTGGAAGCGGTAGCCGCTATCATCATCAGCATGATGACACCCTCCATCCCCACTCCCTCCCTCGTCCTCGACGCGGTGATCGTCCGACGAAACATCGACGCCATGGCCCGTTACACCGCCGAGCACCAACTAGGGCTGCGACCTCATTCAAAGACACACAAGTCGACGAAACTCGGCCAGATGCAACGCGATGCGGGGGCGATCGGACTGACGGTCGCGAAAGCGGGCGAAGCGGCGATCATGGCGGAGGTCGCCGACGACCTCCTGCTGGCGTATCCGATTGTCGACGAACATCGCGCCCAGCGGATCGCCGAATTGGCCGGGAAGGTGACCGTTCGCGTCGCGCTCGATTCAACGTTGGCGGCCGAGGTCATGGCTCACGCGGCCCAGGCGGTCGGCGGCGAGATCGGGATTCTCGTCGATCGCGATGTCGGCTTCCATCGCACCGGGGTACAGAGTGCCGAGGAGGCGTTGGCGATCGCCCAACTCGTCGAGCGGACCAAGGGCGTTCGGCTCGACGGGATCATGTTTTATCCGGGGCATCTCGCTCGCAAGGAGATGGCCGAGGAGGCCTATGTCGGGGCTCTGCGCGGTGTCGACGCGATTCTAGAAGAGACCGTCGAGGGCTGGAGAAAGAACGGGCTGGAGGCGCGAATCATCTCCGGCGGGACCTCGCCGACCGCCCTCGACTCGCACCTAATTAAGCACCAAACCGAGATCCGCCCGGGGACGTACATCTTCCAAGACATGAACGGCGTGCACGGCGGCTACGCCTCGATCGACGACTGTGCCGCCCGAGTCCACGCGACGGTCGTCAGCACCGCCGTGCCGGGACAGGTCGTGATCGATGCCGGCAGCAAGGTCCTCACCAGTGACCGCTGCGGTCCGGCGCCCGAGAGTGGCCACGGGCTGATCGTCGAGTATCCCGACGCGAAGATCGCCAAACTCAGTGAGGAGCACGGCCAAGTCGACGTTGGCAAGTCTTCCGATGTGCCCAAGGTGGGTGAGCGAGTGACGATCATCCCCAACCACATCTGCCCATGTGTCAACCTCCAGGATGCCATCTGGTGGTGCGACGAGGGGCATCCCCCCGAGCGAGTCCCCGTCGAGGCGCGAGGCATGGTCGTTTGAGCGACCGCCTTCCCACGAATCCTTTCTTTTCGAGGCCCACCCATGGTTCCCATGATCGATGCTCACTTGGACTTGGCTTGGAATTCGATCTACTTCGATCGCGACTTGACGCTCGAGGTCGAGGAGATTCGCCAACGCGAACAGGGGATGGCCGACCATCCGAGTCGCGGGCGAGTCACGACGAGTCTCGCGGCACTTCGACGGGCTGGGATCGGCGTCGCGATCGTGACGTTGCTTGCCCGGGGTGGGCCGAGCTTTCGCCGTGCTTCGGAGGGTTTTCGACGCACCGATCTCGACTACGCGAGCCCCACGAGCGCGTATGCGGTCGCCAAGGGGCAGCTCGCGTACTATCGGTTGCTCGAAGAGCAGGGGCACTTGAGGATCCTTCTCACCGCGAGCGATCTCGAGGAGCATTGGCGGCGGTGGAACGAGAATCCCTCGACGCCGTTGGGCGCGATCATCAGCACCGAGGGAACCGACCCGATCGTGACTCCCGATCAAGCGCAAGCATGGTGGGAGGACGGTCTGCGGGCCGCGGGGCTCGCCCACTATGGGCCGAGCCAACACGCCTTCGGCACCGGCTGTTCGGGGCCACTCACCGAGGCGGGTAGGGCATTGCTCAAGGAGATGGACCTGCTCGGGATGTTGTTCGACGTGACGCATCTTTGCGACGAGAGTTTCTGGGAGGCGCTCGATCTCTTTGGAGGCTCGGTGCTGGCGAGTCATCACAACTGCCGAGCCCTGGTGCCAGGGGACCGTCAGTTGGCGGACGATCAGATCAAGGCGATCGTCCAGCGCGACGGCGTGATCGGGGCACCCTTCGACGCCTGGATGATGTCCCCGGGATGGATCATCGGCGAGACATCACCCGAAGCCGTTTCGATCGAGGCCGCGGTCGATCACCTCGACCACATCTGCCAACTCGCCGGGTCGGCGCGTCACGTGGCGATCGGCAGCGACCTCGACGGCGGGTTCGGAACTGAGCAGACACCTCACGAATTGGACACCATCGCCGATTTGCAACAGCTCGAAGGGATTCTCTCTCGGCGAGGCTACTCGGCCGAGGACATCGCGGCGATCTTTCACGGCAACTGGCTCCGGTTGCTCGGTCGTTCCCTGCCCGCGTGATGGGCCGTCGTCGCGCGGCTTCGATCACGCGCCAAGTGAGTTCGATGGTATTCGTGCTTGACTCCCGGATGGGAGAGATGGATAGTGGGCCATTGAGCTACCCGTCTTATCAAGAGGGACTGTGCTCGGCCTGGTTCCTTCTCGATCGAGAAGAGACGACTTACTAGAACTCAGGAACGCGTGTGATGGTCGGCGGCTTGTCGTCCCACCCTTCTCCCTGACCTTTCCAAGTGGTCTGCCAGCTAGCACTGCTCTTTCGGCTGCCTCGGGATCTTCGAGGACTGTAAGCGAGGCCATCAACAGCACTGACATCGCGCGGGATCTCATCGTTCATCGTCGATGAGGCGGATGTCGCGTTGGCGCATGCTTGATGCGTGGTACTTGAGCCGCCACCTCGAGGACGCGGCGTTATGTCGTGATCCCTGAATAGCCAGCATCTCTCGTCCAGCGAAGCGCGGGGCTGCGCTTCGACGAATTGTTGGGCGTCTTGAAGGGGGAACTCGTCATCATGTTCGTTTGTTTTTCGCGTCGTCGACCGTCGGCGTTCACGCTCGTCGAGTTGTTGGTCGTCATCGCCATCATCGGCGTGCTGGTGGCTCTGCTGTTGCCCGCTGTTCAGCAAGCCCGCGAAGCCGCTCGGCGGATGACGTGCGTGAACAAACTCAAGCAACTCGGCGTCGCGATGCACAACTATCACGACAGCCACAACACGTTTCCCATGGGGCACTCCTACAACACGGGCAGTTCACGTCATTGTTGGACGGAACTGCTCATGCCATTTTTGGACATGCAGTCGGTCCACGATCGGATCAACTTCAGCATTCAGTACAACTCGGGCACCAACCGAACGGTCTTTCTCAATCAAGCCTTTCCCGCGTTCGCCTGTCCGAGCAATCCCTATTCCTCCTCGCTGCGACCGCTCAGTGGCGACTGGGATCGGTGGAACGCGGGGGAATCGATCCAAGGGCTTGGCTATCCGCTTTGCGCGGGAAGCATTCGGCCCGATGGGTCGGGCACACCCGATTGCACTGTCGGCGGGAGCGCGACACGACACTGTATCACGGAAGTCTCATCACACATGTCGTGGCAGAACGCCGCTTCGTATCAGCCCTATTGGAGACAAACGCCAGGGATCGCCAATCGCACTCCGTACGGCGCTCGCTTAGTCGACATCACCGATGGGACCAAGTCCACGTTCATGGCGGGTGAACGCAACGCGGAGAATCTCCGATGGGGCGCCGCGTTCACGGAGAACTTTCCAATCGCGTTCACCGGCCAACGGCTCAACAGTCCGAGTCGGATCGCCAACTCGCCCAGCTCTTATAAAGCCAATGGAGGTTTCTCCAGTCACCATCCCGGTGGCGGCAACTTCGTCATGTGCGACGGGTCGGTCGTCTTCGTCAGCGACTCGATCGACTTCCCGGTTTACACGGCCCTTGGCGACAAGGGCGACGGTCGCTTGACGCCGGGGTTCTGAGCGTCCTGTCAGACGTCCAAGTTCGGGTCGACGGTTATGCAACTCCTTCTCGCTGGCCGGCAATCAGCCAGTGGCACTCGAAAGCCAGGTCTTGACAGTGCGCTAGTTGCCTGATTACCCCAATACCTCTTGGGTGCCATGCCCACGCTGGCCGTGGGCTTGCTGGAAACGCCTCCAATTCAGCACACTCCCGCACGATTGGAGAACGAAGTTTCATGGAACGGACTTGCCAATCGAGACTAACTCGCAAGCAGCCACTTGCTGCCTAGACTCTCGATGGAGCGGGGCGGCCAGGTTCAACCCAAGCAACGATCGCGAGGGAGGATGGAAATGAGTGAGTTCAGGTCGATACGTCGCGCGTTCACCCTGGTGGAACTTCTGGTGGTTATCGCCATCATCGGCATTCTGGTGGCGCTGCTCTTGCCCGCCATTCAGCAAGCGCGGGAAGCCGCCAGGCGGTTGGACTGTTCCAACAGGCTCAAGCAACTTGGAATTGCGCTATTAAACTATGAAGAGGGCCACGGTGTCTTTCCCTACGGAAGCCACACCACTTCCAGACGGGTGCATCCATGGACCGAACTGATCTTGCCGAACCTCGATCAGCAGTCGGTCTACGATCGGATCAACTTCGACCGAGCCTACAATCACGCCTCGAACAAAGCGGTCCTGCTTGATCGACATTTTTCTGCCTATGCGTGTCCCACCAATCCGTTCAGCGACAGCTTGCGACCGATCTCCGGAGATTGGTACTCGGCATCCTGGGCGGCGGGCGATCGAATCCAAGGGCTCTACTACCCGCTTAGCGCCGGCAGCATTCGCCCCGATTTCGCCACGATCGATTGTCCAATCGCCGCCGATGCGACCAATCATTGCATCAGCGAACGGCTGTCACCCGACGAGCGTTCGTGGCGACCGGAACTCCCCGAGTTCTGGCATCGCACACCAGGTATTGCCAATCGCGTCCCTTACAGCGTTTCGGTCAACGCTATCACCGACGGACTGTCGAAAACGTTTCTCGCGGGAGAGCGAAACGCCGAAGAGACATTCCTGGGAGCCGCGTTTGAGCGGAATTTTCCCGTCGCGTACACCGGTCAACGGCTCAACAGTCCCAGTCGCCGCCCGACCGTCCCGACGCAGTGGAACCCCAACGGCGGGTTTTCGAGCAAGCATCCGGGGGGAGCCAACTTTCTCTTTTGCGATGGATCGGTGATCTTTATCAGCGACGCCGTCGCATTTACCGTCTATACCGCGTTTGGAGACAAGGCGGATGGTCGGGTGGTCGCCGGACGCTGATCGTCGAAGGTCGGCCTCGTCAGGACTGGCTCCACGCAGGAGGCTCCGCGAGAAACTCGCTTGGCTCCTTGAACTCGAGGTACCCGTCCATGCCTATGGCGATGCGGAACGACGGAACGTTGGGCCTCCTCGGAGATCAAGCTTCCGAGAAAGGAGTTAGAACATGATCGGACGAATTCGTTGGCGAGTAGCGCTGACATGCTTCGTGGGGCTGTGCGTGGTGCTGGGCTCGGGATGTGGCAGCGGAGGCGACTTGCCCAAGACCGTGAAGGTCACCGGAATGATCACGATCGACGGCAAACCGGTCCCCGTCGGGGTGATCACCTTCTTTCCAGAGCCGGATGTCGAGCCAAATCTCAACGCGGTTGGACACATCCAGCCCGACGGTTCCTACAGCTTGATGACGTTTCAAAACGCCCACGGCGTCGTGCCAGGGCGGTTCAAGGTCTCGATTCAAGCCTGGCAGCGGGAACCCACGATGGAGCAGGAGGGAGTTCCGCTCATTCCCGAGAAGTACTTCACCATCGATTCTTCCGGCCTGAATGCCGAAGTCTCTCCCGACCAATCAAGTCAGACGTTCGACTTCAAGCTCTCCTCGTAGTGGCCTCACGGGTTCCCTCGTTGTCCCAAATGAATCAGTTCGGACGCTAGGTGACGGCCTGGCGTCAGCGGATGCTGGCCACGGGTCATTGGATCCCGAGAATGTCACCAATTGACCTGGTCGCGATTGAGTGGCGAGGTTGGGTGACCACTCGCGTTGGCGATCGACGTCCGGGAGGGGCCATCATCAGCGAGGAGATGACGTGGGGGCTTCTGAAAAGAGGTAACTGGCCCCGACTTGGCCATCATGAACGACAGAAGTGAAGTTGGTAAGCAAGTGCCCGGCGGGTCACAGCGTTTGGGCAGAAAACTTGCAAAAGCGAGGATGACGGGACTCGAACCCGCAACCTCTGGATCGACAGTCCAGTCAGAGGGGGAGGGGGGATCAAATCCCTGGGAGGGTTGGCCGGTCAATCGCGATGCAGCTACGCGTGCGCGCCGTCAGGTTTTTGATAGGGGGGGTATTGTGACGACGGCGGTCGATCTTGGTTTCGAGTGCCAAGCCTGCGACAATGATTCCGTGTTGTTTTTTCACTTCCCGCACACGGAGACGGGCCGATGTCCCGCCCCCGCGAGCAACCTTCGCCTCCCCGAATTGTCCGCCGGACTCTAACGGCGCGACAGCGTCAGATCGTGGAATTCATCCAACGCCACTACCGCGACCAAGGCGTCGCGCCGACCCAACGGGAGATCGCCGACGGCGTGATGCTTCAGCAATCGACCGTTGCCGGCCATCTCGATCGCATCGAAAAGAAGGGCTGGATCTTGCGAGTGCCTGGGTTGGCGCGGATGCTGTTCGTGGCGGAGGATGCAGCCTAGTTCAATAGCAGAGCCGAGCCGCCGCCAGGACCGCGGGAATGGCCACCGAGCAACGACTCGGCTCTGCTTCCCATCTTGCCGCCCATCGGGCTGGTGTCATTGGGGAAATCCCTAACCAACCCCGCCCTTATCCCCGCAAATGACCGAACGACTTCGGCTTGCGCTAGGGTTTTCCCTAGTCGAGATCACGACTCGCTTCGATTAGAATTCGTTTCACCACGGGGCGTTCCGCCCGCCCGATTGGGACTGGCTTTGGCATGACATGAAGTGAGACCCTTCCGACGTGACTGATCGAATTCCCATCACCTGTCCGGAATGTGGCCATCAGGGAAGGGCGATTCCGGGCAAACGAGTCCGGTGTCCATCGTGCCGACTTCTCTTCGATGCTCCTGCGGACTTCGAAACTGTGGAAGAGGAGAGCGATCAGGAACCAATCGATGTCGACAAGATGCTGATGTTTGTCGCGGCCGTCTCCGATGCAATGGGTGGTCGACCAAAACGTCCTGAGATGGAGAGCTGTCTCGGCGGCGTGGTCTTGCTGGTTGTCTTCACGCTTCTCCTGGCTCTCCTGGGCGTCATCACGTACTGGATCGAGTCATAGTCATGTTCGAGAGTCGCGCGATTGAGAGTCAAACGCGACCGGCTTCGATTCAGATCAAACGCGGACTGTCCTGGCTTGCGTGGAGGGAAACTCATGCCTTGGGAAGTTGTCGAGGGACTTGGACAGGTTGATACGGAGTCCCCGCTGTGGCGATACATGGACTTCGCGAAGTTCGTCGATCTGGTTCTCAATCAACACCTATTCTTTCCGACGCTGAAGACTCTTGCCAAAGTCGATCCGTACGAAGGGGCTTTCACGAAAGAAGAGGTCAAAATCGCCCTCGCGATGGAGCTATCTCCCGACGACCTCAAGCAGACAAGCGACTCTGCGAAGACGGCTGCCGGTGTGAGTTGCTGGTATCTCGGCAGTGATGAGTCAGAGGCGATGTGGAGACGCTACTCGGGATCGGTGGGGGTTGCGATCGAGACGACTGTGGGCCGCTTGATCACTTCGCTCGAGGATTCAAAGTATCGCTTGAATGGAGGACGCGTCAACTACTGTGACTTTGCCACCCACAACAAACCGTTTTTCGACCGAGGGGAGCTCGATTGGATTCTCCGCAAACGAAAGAGTTACGAGCACGAGAAAGAGTATCGCGTGATCGCCTGGCCGGATTGTCATTCGGACGATACCTGTCGCAAAGATGTCGATTCGTCGGCGAGTGACTTCAGCACTCAGATCCATGGAGAAGAAAGTTCCCAAATCAACGGCGAGGGACTGTCGGTCGAGTGCGATGTATCAAAGCTGATTAGGCGAGTCGTTGTTGGCCCGAGAACGTTTGATCCTCTCAAGAGCTTGTGTGAGTCAATCATGAAAAGCAAGGGGCTTGTCGTGTCCGTTAAACGCTCGAAGATGGTCGAACCTCCACATGAGTTGTCGCCGGAGGACTACAAATGGGTCGAAGACATGAAAAAGAGTCGTGCCGACTAGCGGCTCATGGGCGCGGGGACACGAGTCCGAATGCTTCGCATTGCCCCGACGAAGTAGGTGGCGTCACTCGTCCGCTTCCCACTGCTCACACCGATCGCAGCCGATGGGCTGGACTGCCCATAGCTGCTTGCCTTCGATGGTTCTCACCGTGGCTTGTGTCGTCGCCGGCTCGGCGTAGGTGCACTGGTGCCAGTGCTTTCGCGGGCAGTTGCAGGTCGGTTCCTCAACGCGTCTTCCGAGATGGAAGCATTTTCCCTTGGCGGGTGCGTCGCTGAGCCCCTGGAGGTCGCCGTAGTGATGGTCGGTGCCTTCCAGGGATCCAGTCGCGAGCAGCGCGAGGATGGGGGTATCACGGTTCGAGGTCGGCGGCTTGCCATCCTTCCAGTGCTCAACGCACTGGTTGCAGGTGGCGTTGGTTCGCGACATCGGGAGAAGTTCGAGCCCCGGTAGTAGGTCGCACGCGAGAAGGTTCTTGGGTCGCGGCGATCGCCGCGGGCACTTACGGGAACGTGAATTCGACATCAAAGCTTGCGCCCCCTGTCCCGCCGCCGCATTCCGTTTCGGGCGGAAACCCACAATGTTCTACACACTCGACCTGGTAGGGATCCCCGTCCGGCGGGCTGATCGTGATCCTACGTCCAATGGTTACGGCGAACTGGAACCGCTCTCCCCGGAAGGTTCCCGAGGGCATAATGAGGTCCGGGCATTCGCCAGACGTCTCGGCGATGGTTTCGCCGTTGTTGGTGTAGGTGAAGAAGATCTTCCCTTGAACCGCATTACACAGGGGCTTCACCCCTGGAATAAGGAGCTTCCTCTCCTCGGCGGGAACACCGAAGTTCGGGTAGGACCCGCCACCACACTTGGGGTTATCGAGCGCGTACCAGCCCCCGGAGAACTTCACCATGTTCGCGTTGGCCCCGTAGATCGGGGTGCCGGATTCATAGAGTTGGACGCGGAGGGGCCAGGTGTAGGGGCCATCTTCCGGGAAGCACAGTCGCTCCTCGGTGGGGATACCTCCGCAGTCGACGAAGCCGTCTCCCCAGGTCGTCATGACTATCGTGCCGGGCAACTCGATGTCGACACCGCAACAACTGTACGTTGGCGGTTCGAAGTCGCAACAACAGGGTCCAGGTCCAACGCCAGCCATTAGCCCGTCACGTCCTCGCAGCGAACGACAAGTAGATGCCACTGGTTCACCGCATCGATCCAGTCGGCGGTGATCGTCTTTCCGGAAGCGATCGACTGTCCCGCGCTGAGCGCCTTATCGACGACGGTGATTTCCGGATCACCGGCGATGCCGACGACGGTTGCCGCAGCGGTCGAGTTGTAGGTGAGCGTCTCGGTGAGCGTGGCGCGAACCGAGTGGTGACCGGGTCCGCTCGCTTGCCACTTGTCGGCGGCACCGTCGTGCCAGGCGAGGATGTGTTCGCCGGGAAAGAAGTAGCCCTTGAGGTAGTCGACGTGGATCTCTTTCTCTTCGACGGGGTCACGGTCGACATAGTTGGCGCCGTCGAACTCGAGCCAGGAAGCTTGTCCCGATTGATCACCGAGCGGATCGATGAGTTCGAAGTGGTTGTATTGCCAGGGGACGTTTTTTCGCCGGCGACCGGACTTGCGGTCGAGGTCCTGATAGAGGGCCTCGAGGCGGCGGACGGCGGCAACGATCCGCTGGACTCCTTCTTCATCGAACCCGTAGACGTCGTTCATGTCGCGTTCTCGCGAAGCTTGACGCGGACGAGGAGCCCCTGGGCCTGGGTGCCGGAACTTCCGGCGGCGGTGACGGCGATCCGGAGCGAGTCATTGTCGGCGAGGGACGCGGACGAGATCGTTCCGCCGACGACCTCACGGGCGGCGACGGCGCTGTCGATCGCGAGGGGTGCCGAAAGAACGGTGGCGAACGGGGTCGATTGGTTGCCGGCCTCGACGTCGATCGACAGGTTGTAGTCGTCGGTCGGCGCGGTGGTGACGACGGCTTCGACGGCGACGATCGTGGCGTCCGCCGAGCAGAGATGAACGAGGCGGGTTTCGCTGGCGACGTCGCTTCCGTCGGCTTGGGTGAGCTGAAGGTTCAGTTCGTGGACCAGCTTGGTGGCGTCGATTTTGGTCGTATCGCTGACGTCGTCATTCGTGATCGAGTTGGTGGGCGCGTCGAACGTCGTGCAGGAGAGTTTTCCGACGACGTGCAGGTCGCCTTGGTGGGTGGATGCGACAGCCATGGCGGAAGTCTCCGTTAGAGGTTGTTGAGGTTAAGGACGGCGAAGGCGCGGCTCCGATAGATGCGGAACTCGCCAACGACTGGTGGGTCTTCGGCGGGCAGTTTGTTGCCGTTGCCGTCTAGGAACTCCGGTTCGGTGATCGGGATGCCGTCGGTGTCCTTGATTTGCTTGGGTTTGCCGTCCTTGAGTTCGTAGGTCCCCTGGTCTTCAAGTCGCAGAGGCCAGCCGTCGTGTTTGAAGTGGAACTCGTAGGTCACGACCCAATAGGTCAGCTCTCCTTCGGTCGCACGGCGGCCGGCGATCTTGGCGCACTTGGCCACACCAGGGGCGGCTCCAAAGAAGTAGTCGCTGTTGACGCTGTCGGAGAACTCGACGGGGAGCGACGCGGAGTAGGAGGCCTCGTTGCGGACGATGCGAAGCGTCGGTCGCGATTGGTCCCGTTGGGGAGCGGGGTCGTAGGGTTGACCAGCGGACGATCGGATCGGGATCCCATCCTCGTCGACCCGAACGTCCTCGCGGAATTGAGCCATGTCCCACGAGATGTCGGCGGGTCGCTCGAGGGGATTGTCTTGCTCGTCGCCTGTCGCGGTTGCGAACTGAATGGTGACGCGCCAAAGTTCGGTGGTCGCCTCGTCTCCATGAGGCTGGGCGAGCCGCGTTTTGCAGATCGCGGCGGGGTCGGGGGCGAAGAGGTCGCCGCGTTTGGGGAGCGCTTCCGCAGATAGGATGACTGGTTCTTGGTCGTCGGGATTGTCGGACTCGACGAGATAGACGCGCGTGTACTCGCGTTCGCCCTGCTCGCCTTCGCGGCCGCGTCGTTCGGCTCGTTGTTCATTGACCGCGATCACTGCCATCAGAACTTCGCCACCTTCATCCGTTGCTGACGTTGACTCTCCTCGTCGAGCTTCCTGTTGGTCTGCTCGATCTGCTCAGCGGTTTTGCGGGTGTTCTTCTCGGTCCGCTCCTCGACGGTGTTCCTTCCAAACTGTCGTTGGAACTGCATGGTCAGCGAACGAGCGCTTCCGGACTCGAGGTAGGAGAGTGGTCCCGCCGGGCGATCGGTATTGGAGCGGGCCTTCGCGGCCGCCTTGGCGGCTTCCTCCTGGGTGAGCATCCCTTGTTGGCGAAGCTTGTCGATGCGCTGGAGCTCTTCGGCGAGCCGATCGGCGGGCGTCTGCAGGGACCTCTTGATTTGCTCGGCCTGCTTCTCGAGATCCTTCATCGTTTCGAGTCCGAGTTGTCCCTTCATGGCCTCTTCTGCGTCGTTCATCGCCTTGGTGAACTGGTCGAGCGTGATCAGGCCGGCGGTGAGGGCCTGCTCGAGCATGGCGCTTTGCTGGGCGAACTCCTCTTGCGGCGTCGTGAGGGCGTCCTGGATCCCCTCGGCGAAGCGTTGGAGCTCGGCCTGTTGATCCGCGGCTTCCTTGAGTCGGTCGAGTTCGGCGCCGAGCTGGCGGACGCGGGCGATGTCCTCGGGATCCGCGCCGAGGGCCTTGGCGTCGAAAATGCGGCGATCGAGGTCGGATTGGCCGAAGGTTGCGAGGTCTCGCTCGAGCTGCTTGGTAAAGGCCTTGAGGGATCCGCGCGAGCTGTCGAGCTGGTCCTGCATCTGGGCGAGGCGTCGGTTGTAGGTCTCTTGGGAGACGCGCCCGCTGATGAGGAGGAAGTCGAGGACATCGAGCTCTTGGTTGAATTTCTCGAGGGGCGTGCGGGTGGAGTCGTAGAGCTGACGGGCTCGGTCGATCGCCTCGAGCTGGTCCTCGCGGAGTGGTTGCTTGACCTCGAGCGGAGCGGCGACGGCGTTTTTGGCGAGGTCCGCCGCTTCCTTGTTGGCCTCCTTGGCGGAGTCGGTGACGGCGCCGTAGGCCTTGCTGACGCCCCAGACGGCCGCGACGGCGACGCCGGCGGCGGCGGCGAGGACGGCCCAACCGGCGGGTCCGGAGAGAGCCCAAAAGATGGCCTGGGTGATCGCGGCCTTTTTGAAGCCGAGGGCGAGGAAGAGAAGAGCCTTGTGCAAGAGCCAGGCGCCGGCGGCCGATTGGCTGAGGACGCTGGCGATCTTGAGCGCGACGAAGGCGACGACCGCCCGGGTCACGAGAAAGAGGACGACGGTCTTGAGGGCGACGAGCGCGGCGACGAAGGCGGTCACCGCGACGATGGCGACGGTGACGGCGATGTGGTTTTTGAGGACCCACTTGGTCAGGTTCGCCATGGCGACGACGAGGGGAGTGAGCACGGAGAGGAGTTGCGCGGCGACTCGGGCGAGGGTCTGGACGACGATGAGGAAGTCGCCCTTGGTGTCCTTGATGAAGGCGATGATCGCCTCTTGGACGCCCTTCAAGTTGAACTCGGTGACGAGGGCCGTGCCTATGTCGCGCAGGACCCCCTTGACCTTGTCGCGTAGTGTCGAGTAGAGCCCCGCGAGGGTCTTCGATTGAGCGGCGGTCATACCGGCGAACATGCCGCCCTCAGCCGTGAGGGAGCGGAATGCCTCCTCTAGGTTGGCGAAGCTTACCTGTCCCCGTTCGACAAACTTGCGAACCTCCGATTCCGCGATGCCGAACTGTTTCGCGACCTCCGCAATGATCGGGACGCCCCGTGCGGAGAGTTCATTCACATCATCCATCATCAAGCGACCGGCGTTCTTTGCCTTTGCGTACACCAAGGCAAGTTCTCCGATCGGTTGGTTCGTCCCCGCAGCGATGTCGCCGATTCTTCGCAGCGTGTCGGGGATTCTCTCCGCTTCCATTCGGAAACCTAACAGCGTGTTGGCCGCGCCGCGGATGTCGCCGAACTCGAAGGGTGTACTCTCGCTGAAGGTCTGCAAGTCCCTGATCAGCTTGCGAGCTCGTTCCCCTGACTGGGTCATCGTCGTGAACGCGACTTCGGCGGTCTCGGCGTCGGCGGCGAGCTTGAGTCCGAAGCCGAGTGAGCCGGCGCCCCCAATTCCGAGGATTGCGGCGGAGAACTGGGCGACGCGAGTTGTCAGGGTGGCGATCTTGTCGCGCGTGCTGACGACGGCGTCGCCGAAACCGAGGACCTGGTCGCGCGCACCGGTGACTTGTCGCTGGAACTTTTGAGCTCGAGCGATGAAGCCGAGGGCGAGCGTGGCGAAGTCGTCGGCCATTGCCTAGTCCTTCTTGTCCGGCTTGCCGAGAGCCGAACACAGGTAGGCCCAAATTTGCTTGGGGTTGGTCATCCAGTTGCGGCGCCGCTTCGTCTTGGGCATGAAGTCTTCGGGCTTGTAGGTTTTGCCCTTCTTGGACTTCCAGAGGTTGCACATGACCGAGGCGAGCAGCCCGGTTCGGTAGTCGGCTTTCTCCTCGCCCCAAGGTTCCAGGTTCCAGTAGGCGGTCCACTCGGTGAGCTCGGCCGAATCGAGGGAACGCAAGAGCTGGCGGCGCGTCATCCCGAGGTGGGCCGCCAGCCGGAACTGGAAGAGACGCTCGGGGCGGTCGGTTAGTTTTTTTCCAGTGACTTGACGGCGTCGCCGTTGATCTTGTTGAGTTTCTGGGCGGCGTCGAAGACACGCTGGAGGGCCGCTCCGGACTTCTTGCCGAGAGCGGCGACGTCGGCGCGGCTGAAGAGTAGCTGCCCTTTCTCATCGCAGATGGTCAGGGAGCAGAGGCGGGCGCGCATCTCGCGCACGTCGACCTTGAGGTTGTTGGCGTTGGTGCCGCTCGCTTTGGCGACAAGTGCCTGGTCGAACTCGTCGCGTTCCTCGCCGCTCATCATGCGGACGAAGACCTGTCCGCCCCATTCGGGGACGTCGACCGACTCGCGTGCGAGGTCTTCGGCGCCTAGGATCTGGTCGCGAGTGAGCGTTGGCATTGTGAGTTTCCTTGAGCTTGGGTTTTGGGATGAACGAGGGGCACTTCGTTGCCGGGACGGGGTCAGGCTTCCGGCGTGCCGGCGTTGATGGTCGGTTCGCCGGAACATTTCCAGGTGATGGTCGCCGTCATGCGGTCGTCGATCGGTTCCTCGGGAGAGAAGCCGGTGACGTGGGCATCGGTCGAGATGGAGCCGCCGGCCGACTCGCCTTCGAAGGCGGGGAAGTTGACGGTGAGCGTCTTGTTGGCGTCACCAACGGAGGGCTGCTCGCCGAGTTTGAGGTTGACCTCGCAGGTGATCTCACCGCCGTCCTTGAGTCCCGGCTTGAAGGTTCGCCAGCGGTTGGCCGACGTCGAGTGCGTCGTCTCGACGGAGTCGGCCTGCTGGTCGGGTCCGGAGACGCTCAGGACGTTGTAGGTGTTCTCGTCGTACGTGATGGTGATGCCGTGGCCGATCTCGGCCTCTAGTCCAATGTCAGCCATGTGGCGAACCTTTCCGGTGAAGGGTCATGAGTCCTGATACCAGACATCCCAATCGGAATGCCGTTCGTGGGTGCCGCGTCCTTGCGAGCGTTCCGGTGGCGTGTGCTCGTCGCGGTTGGAGCGACGGAAGACACCACCGAAGAAGACGTCGGCGACCGTTCCTCGGAAGCCGTGAAGGGCGTCCTTGAGGGCCTTGGCGAGTTCTTCGGCCTCGCCATAGCTGCCTGCGACGCATCGCGTCTCGAGCGACATCCGCGTCAGCTTGTCGTTCGGCTGCGCCCCCAGGTCCTCGTCCTCGACTTCGTAGACGACGTAGGGCCGGGGCGCGCCTTCGGGGGCCTCGCTCGGGTAGATCCGCGTGCCGACCAAGCCGCTCACCGTGGCGTCGGCGATGAGTTTCGCTCGCAGAGCCTTGGTCGCGCTCATCGGCGGGCGAGCCTCACGACTTCGCGGGCGAGCAGGTCGACCAACGTCTTGAGGAACAAGTCGCCGGCAACGCGAACGGCCGCTTGAAAGAAGGGGTTGGCCTCGATCCGTCCCGTCGAGGCGCCGCTTCGTTTGGTCCTTTCCTTCGTTCCGCCGGCGACGGCGTTGGCGTAGGCAGTGCCCGCGCGGATCGCGATCGCGGCGAGCTCGCCGCTCTTCTTCTTGAGTCGCCGCCGTTTGATCGACCGGGCGAGGTCGCCGTCGTCCTCGGGGGCTTGGCGTCGGGCCTCGTCGCGGATGACGATCGCGCTTTGCCAGATCGCCTCAATGACGATCTGTTCGAAGGGGCGGCCGGCGATTCGATCGAACGTCCGCTTGGCCTGGCGCAAGCCGGACAGCGTCAGGTCGAACACTACAGCTCCTCCGTGGCCAGGATGAGCGAGCGTCTCCCGATGTTGGTGGGGTCGAACGCCGACTCGATCTCGAAGGTCCTCGAGCCGATGCGGACGCGATCGGCGGTCTTGAGTCCGGGGAGGTGGCGGCATTCGATCCGGTGCGTCGCCTTCGACTTGGTTTGGCTGGCGAGCCAATACTCGTTGCCCGCGATCGCGGTGAGCTTGGCGCGCCGATCGGCGAGGAACTCCCATGTGGTGACCGGCTCGCCGTAGTCGTCCAGCGTCTCCGTCTTGCGTTCGAAGGTCGCCTTGTGGCGTAGCTCGCCGGCCTTGACGTTCTTGCTCAATGCACGTTTCCCTCATTGCGGTGGCGTCCTAGGGCAGAACGAAACGGTGACGCCAGAGGAGACGGGCGGCGCCGTAGGGGACTTCGGTCTGTTTGGCGTCGCTGGTCGCTTCGCGCTGTTCGTAGTTTGACGCGGCGACCAAGAGCAACGCGTTCTTGATGCCGTCGGGGACGGCCGCGGCCGAGGCGTAGCCGGCGTCCCACGTGAGGGTGACCGCGTCGGGCCTTGGTTGGGCAACCGGCCAGCAGACTCCCGGCACCGGGACGACGATCGCCGGCTCGCGATCGGTGAGGACGATCAAGTCGTCCACGTCGAACGACTGCAACGTGCCCGACTGGTCGAACCAGTCGAGCGACAGGAGCTCCCGCGCGGGGGGCCGGGGGAGTTCGATCGGGGCGGTCGCCGAATACCAGCCTTCTTCCACGGGGAAACTCTTTAGCGTCAGCTTGAGCGTTTGGGGCATGACCGCGCGTCGGGTGAACCCCTCGACCCAATCGCGGGCGGCGCCGAGATAGATCGCGAGTAGATCGTCCTCGTCGGTGTCGTCAATCGGGATCCGACAATGCTTGCGCAAGTCGTCGATCCAGACCGGCTCGTCTGTCGGCGGTGTCACGACGCTGACGCTCATGGTTCCTCACTGTTTGGAAGCGGAAGAAATTCACCACAGAGGTCGCGGAGAGCACGGAGGAGGAAATCGTGCTCTGTGTCCTCTGCGTCCTCTGTGGTTCGCTTCTTCTTCCCGGGCCTAGGTGGCTTTCGCGGCCGCCTTCTTCGTTCGCTTGGTTCGGGTGCGCTTCGCGCGTGCCTTCTGGACTAGGTGAACGTGGGGATGGTTGAGTCGTGGATCGTCGGGATCGACGGGAGTCTCCGCTTGGGGCTCGGAGTCCTCGTCGGAGACCGGCGGGGAATCCGCGGGCTTTTGTTTGGACGGGAAGGGCTCGGGTTCGACCTCGGCGACGCCGCGCGCAAGCCAGTGGCGGGCGGCGCCGGGGGTGAGGTCGTAGAGGCAGCCCGCCTTGAAGGTCCGGCCCTTGCCGGCGGCGGTCTGGACCGTGCGGGTTGCGGTGAATCGAATCTTCATGAGCCCTCCGGGCTAGAGAGTTGCGGGTGGAGAGGAGAGAGGAGAACTCGTTCGGGTCGACTCTCTCCTTTCTCGGCGCTAGCCGCCGACGACTTCGACGACGGAGGTCAGGTGGTCGGCGAATCCGTAGCGCGGGTAGAAGGCCTGGAGCAAGCCGGCGACGACGGTGTCATCGCCGGCGACGCTGATCTTGAGCCGCGCGTGGGTGAAGCCGTCGTTGAAGGAGAGGTCCTCGGGGCGGACGTTGATCATCGCCTGGCCGGTGAGGCTGTCCTCGGTGAGCTGGGTGATCGCGAGGGTCGTGATCTCCTCGGCGTCGGTCCCCTGATCGTCCTTGGCTTGCTCGATGACGGCGTCGAGCGTCGCGGACGCGGGCAGGACGGAGACGAAGACGGTGGCGAGGGCGCCGAAGAATTGGCCCATGTCGAGCCACGCGGTGGTGACGTCGTCGGGGGCGGTGACGGTCTGGGGCGTGATCACGCCGACGAGGGCGGTTTGATTCGACGGCTTGATGTTCGGGTTCGCGATGGTCATCGTGTTGTCCTTGGTGGCTGCGGGGGAGATTAACCACAGAGGTCGCAGAGAGCACGGAGGGAAATCGAATGTCCGGTCTTCGCTCTGAGTTCTCCGTGTCCTCTGTGGTTCCTTTTCCTTTGGTCTCTCGATCGTTGGCCTCGGCTAGCTGCTAGCCGCCGCCGGCGCGTTCCTCGAGGACGACGAAGTGGCTCTTGGTGGCGGTGCCGTGGGCGGGCGCGACGGGAGCCGAGAGGAAGGGCTGGCCGCCCATGCGGAAGGTCCAGCGGAAGGCGGTCACGCCGCGATCGAAGTAGAGGTGGATGGAACTAGCGGCCTGGACGGTGCGCTTCGTGGCTGCGTAGTAGCCCATCGGGTCGATGAGTTGCAGGTCGCCCTTGTCGCCGAGCGTCTTGGCATGCTGGGAGAACTGAATCGGGATGCCGAGGAGGAAGCCACCCGGGGCGCCGGCGAAACCGTTGGGGGGCGTCCAGATCGGCGTGTCGCCGACGGTCATGACCATGAGTTGGGGAAGGATGTCCGAGTTGGCGAGCCAGACGGGCTTTGAACCGTCGGTCACGAGAAGTCTCGAGAACATCTTGACGACGTTGGTCGCGTTGATCGTGTCGGCCTCTTGCTCGGCCTCCTGGGCGACGGTGACGAGGGCCGCGGAGTCGTAGTAGCCGAGGGGCTTGCCGACGCCGTCGCCGTAGGCAATCGCGTCGGAGCTCTTCCAACGAATCGCCCGTCCGGCGTGGTTGGTGAGACGGTTGGAAAGTCTCGGCGCGTCCTCGAGGAGTTCATCGGAGGCCTCGACGAAGACATACATCTCGTTGAGCTTGACGGTGCGGTTGTCGGCCGACGTCTTGGTCGCGGTCATTTGCTGGGCTTCGGATCGCCAGTACGCCTTGACTCCGGAGGCGCCCCAGGGGGTGGTCTCGTCGGCGAGCATCTCGACGGAGTTGGCCTGAGTCGGTTCGGGACTGACCATGTTGAGCAGGTCGTTGCCGCTGTAGACGATCTCCCAAATCTCTTGGCGCATCTGGGGAGGGATGAGGTAGCCGTCGCTCGACTCGGAATGAAAGTTGGTGGGATCGGCGGCGTAGGGCTGGGTGAGTCGCTGGTCGACGGTGGCGCCGGGTAGGCAGGACTGATAGACCGCCATGCCGAAGTCGCCGGCGTCGGCGAACGGTCCCCATCCCTCGCGTTCGTGATCGCGGGCGGTACCGGGGACGCGGCCGGTGGATCCGCGCGGGGGGTCGCTGGCGGGATTGGTGGGGTCGGTTTGGCGGCCGGGGGAGGAGTCGAGGTGTTGGCGCTGCTGGGCGATGCGTTCAAGGCGGTCGGCGTTGCCCTTGACCTTCGTGAACTCGTCGTCGAGCGCGTCGATTTGCTTGGTTTCGTCGTCGGAGAGGTCGCGGTTTTCGGCCTTGGCCTTGTCGACGATCGCCTGGGACTCGGTGTTGATCTCTTGGAGGCGGGCGAGCAGTTGTTCGAGTGTCACGGTCGGGCTCCGGTCTGGATCGCGGGGTGGCATCAGGAACCGGAGCCAAGTCTCATGGGCGACCGAGGGCGGGCCTCGGTCTTGTCCCGTGGTGGGGAAAGGAGAGGCCGAATCTCGGCGCAGGGCATCCGGCAACGCGGGCCGCGAAGGTTGTGCGGTCGTGAGTACCGATCACCGTGCCCAAGACTCGGCATGGGGTAGGCGTCGCTTATTCGCTCAAACGGATGACGGCTCGGCGTCAGCGCCTGGGCGAACGATGTGCATGAGGGGAGGCTAGCAAACGCTCACGGAATTTTGCAGCACTAGCGGGGGATGGATTTTGGGAACGAGTTCAGGAGAACGGGAGGAGATTTACCACAGAGGTCACGGAGAGCGCAGAGTAGGGACAAATGGGGAGATCCTGTCGCGGTCGCGGATCTCGACGACCTCGTCGCGATGCCAGTAGCGGCCGGGTCGGGACGGGATGCCGCTGATTCAAGTTGGCGTATTCACGATGCGTCTCTCTTTGCTCTGTGGTCTCTGCGTCCTCTGTGGTTCATTTCGTCTCAGGTGCGAGCGCGACGTTTTGGGGGCGTTCGGCGGGCGGAGACCTTGGCGAGCCAAGGCTTCATGAGGGCGGTGAGCTGGTTTTGGGCGGCTCGTTCGGCGTCGAGGGCGGGATGGGCGACGGGGTTGTGTTTGGCGTCGCGGACCATGAGGCCGTCGCGATCGAGAGCCTTGCGCGCCTCGCGAGCGGTGAGGATCTGGGTCGCGATCGCCTCGAGGATGACGTCGGGGGTCTCCGCCTTGAGGGTCGGCTTGACCTCGGCGACGATCTTTTTGAGCTCGGCGTTCATCCGATCTTCCCGGTGGTGGGTGGCTTGAGCCCCTCGATCTCGCGGGCGGTGATGCGTCCGGGGAGCTCGACGTTCTCCATGGCGAAGAGGGTCGGGACGTCGGTCCCGAAGTCGCCGGGCGCGTGCTCCTTGTAGATCGTATCGACAACGTCGACAAGAAACCCGCACAGGGCCGGGTCGTCGGAGATTTCGAGGTTCTCGAGCCGGGGGTTCTCGTTGAGGTTCATCGACGTACCAAGTCAACCGAGGCGTTGCTTCATGAGGGTGACTTGAGCGCGGGCGCGTCGACTTGGGGGTGAAGCCGAGCCCGCGGCGGGAGCTCGGCGCCCGGGGCTCTGGGGACGTAGGTCGGCGAGGACGTCGTCCATCGACTTGATGCCGTCGATGAGGCCGTTGGCGATCGCTTGGAGGGCGAAGAACTCGCGGCCGTCGGCGAGGGCGCGAACTTCTTTCTCGGTCATTCCACGCCCGCGCACGATCGCGGCGACGAAGTCGTCGAAGAACCCATCGACCAACGACTGGAAATGGGCGCGTTGCTCGTCGGTGACTTTCGTGCCCATCGCTCCGGCGGTCTTGAAGGGACCGGTGTTGGGGTGAATGACTTCGATCCCATCCGCCTCGAACATCTTCGAGAAGTCGTAGAGGGGCAGCCAGGTGCCGATCGAGCCGATCCAGTCCATGCGGCCGGAATAGATCTCGTGGGCTTGGGCGGCGACGTAATAAGCGGCCGAAGCGCAGACGCCGTCGACGTGGGCGATGACTCTCTTCGAGTCGCGGGCGGCGAAGAGGGTGTCGCCGAGCTCGGCGAGTCCAGCCACGGAACCGCCGGGGGAATCGACGTCGAGGAGGATCGACTCGATCGCGTCGTCGGCGACGGCGGCCTCGACGGCCAGGCGGGTCGCGACGTTCGACGAGACACCCCGGTAGCGGGCGTACTCGAGTCCCTTGAGCATGACGCCGCGAACCGGGAGGATCGCGACGGTCCCCGAGACGGTGAGGGGAAGGGCGTCGCGCTCGGCGTCGGCGGCGGGGCCGGCGGTTGGTTTCTCCTTTCTCATCTCCTGTCGGAGCGCTTCGAGGCAAGGCTGGAGGCGAAGGGGGTTGATGGCCCACAGGGGATCGAGGGGAAGCATGGCGGTGTCCTTTCGTTGGTGTCAGGCAATGGCCTGACCTACGGGGTCTTGTTAGGCGGCGATGGGGAGGTCCTCGTCGTCGGAGGGTGGGTCGAGGCCCGCCTTGCGGCCGGTGAGGAGGGCTTGTTGGCGGAGCTCGGCGGCGATCGCGGTCGGCCGCTGCGACCACTGCTCGAGGAGCGCGTCGACGGTCCCTTGGCCGAAGGCGTCGGCGACGTCCGATCGCAGATGATCGAGGTGACGATCGGTGAGGGTTTCGGCAATGAGGTTCCAACGGCGCTCGTCGTCGTCGCCGGCGACGAGGACGCCCATCGATTCGAGCGGCGCGGTGAAGGCGTCGACCACCGTCTCGCGATGGTCCTGGACGAACTTGTCGAGCCAGGCCGAAAAATCGTCCGGCTTGCCCGAGTACTTCGACGCGGCGCGGCGGACGGCGTTGGTCTCCTTGGCGGCGAGTCGTTCGCCGGCGGCTTGGAGGATGGGGCCGAGGGCCGCGGCGGCGCGCGTCGGGGTGAGCTTGCCCGACTGACGGGATCGCTCGTGGTCGGTCGCTCCGGAGTTTCCACCGAGCTCGCCACGCGCGGCTTGCTCGAGCGTGGTCATGTTGAGTGGGACGAGTCGCAGGTCGCCACCGGGAACGGGGTTCATGTCCTCGAGGCGTCGGACTTCGTTGACGCTGAGCACGCCGATCTGCATGAGGATCTGGTAGTAGGCGGCGCGGGCGGCCGAGTCGCCGCGCAAAAGCGAGCGCAGGTCGACCTTGGTGTAGTGGTCCCCTTGCTCGCGCTCGTTGAAGAGCTTCGCATCCGCCTCTTGTTCGAAGTTGATCGCAACCGGGAGCATGGCGTCGGTCACGAACTCGATCGCCTGTTGCTCGATGTTCGAGAAGGTGGCGCGTTCGAGGTCGCCGATCTTGTGGGCGGGGACACGGTAGAAGCCGGCGATCTCGGAGCGCTGAAACTTGCGGGTCTCGAGAAATTGCGCGTCCTTGGCGGGGATGGTCGTCGCCTGGTACTTCATCCCTTCTTCGGTGACGAGCGCCTTCCAAACCTTGCTGTGGCCGGAACGGTACTCGTCGAGACCTTTCTTAAATCGCTCCTGGGCTTCCTCGGACATTTCTCCGGGGTGTTCGAAGATCGCGCCCGGGTTGGCGCCGTTGCCGAAGAACTCGCTGGCGAACTGCTGGCAGGCGAGCCCGAGGGAGATGGACTCGCGGGCGACTTGGATCGGTGAGTAGCCGACGAGCCCATCCGGAGACATCCCCTTGACGTGAAAGACATCCTCGGGGTTGAGCTGGGCGGGGGGACGGTTGGGGTTGGCGACCTTGTAGATGATGCGGCCCTCGTTGTTGACCTCGACGGTGACGCGGTGGGGTTCGAGCGGCCAGAGGGCGATCGGGTCGCCGCGGCGGTTGCGGACGATCTCGGCGTAGGCGTTGCCCCAGGTGTTGAGGTGGAGCGCCATCGTCAGCTTGAAGGTGTAGGCGGTCATGCGCGGGTTCGGCCGTCGCAAGAGTTTGGCGACGGGGTGTCCCTTGCGGCGATTGCGGATGTCGTCGTCGGTTTCCTGGTAGACGTGCCAGGAGAGCGCGGCGAAGGTCTCGGCGAGGACTTTGACGCAGGTCCAGACGGTCATGTAGGTCAGCGCGATGTCTTCGTTGACGTAGACGCCGGCCTTGGGGCGTCCGGCGACGATCGGGGGGCGGGCGTCGTTGGCGGTCGAAGGCTCCGAGAGCCGCGCGAGGCCGAAGACTTTGAGTAGGGAGTCGATCATAGGACGAGGGGCCCTCGCTTGTCGTAGATGGACTTCTTGTCGACATCGAGCATCGCCATGGCGAGCGCCATGATCAGCGCTACGATGCCGTCGATCTTCTCCGTCGACTTGGCCTTGTCGGGCATCAGGTTCCCGGCGGGGTCGGTCTTGACCGCGACGTTGCTCGCCATCCAGCGAAGGATGGCGTTGTTTCCATGACGGAGCTTTTGGCGGCGAACGAGCGTGTCGAGCAGTTTCGTCGGTTCGTTGAAGGAGATCGTGCCTTGCCGGAATTCCTTGAGCTCGAGGCCATCCTCCTCGACGAGCTGTGTCGCGAGATGGGTGGCGTTGTGGCGGTCATAGGCGATCTTCTCGATCACGAACTCATCGGCGAGGGCGTTGATGTCGCGGCGGAGGGCGCGGTAGTCGATCGACTCTCCCTCGGTGAGGGTGAGCAGTCCTTGCCGTGCCCAGACGTCGTAGGGGACCTTGTCGCGGCGGACGCGTTCGCGCATGTTCTCGGCGGGGATCCAGAAGTGGGGGAGGATGTCGTAGCCGTGCTCCATGTCGCCGAAGACGAGGACGAAGGCCGCGACGTCGATCGTACTGGCGAGATCAAGACCGCCGTGGCAACGCTCGCCGCGTAGAAAGCGGCGTTCGACTGAATCGCCGCACGCGTCCCACTTGATCATTTGCAGAAAGCGGGTGACTTGCTCGACCCATTGATTTAGGCGGTAACGGCGGAACGCGTTCTCCTGAGTCGGCGAGTCTTGGGCCTCTTGGCACTCGGCCGCGAACGCGTCGACGTCGATCGTCAGTCCGAGGGAGGGATTCGCTTTGAACCAGGTCTGTCGCCTGGTCCAATCGTCCTTGCGATCAGCCGAGTAGACCTGGCCGAAGAAGGTAGTGTCGAGGACGGCGCCGTCGATGACTTTCCGGGCGTACTCATGCCGATCGTAGCAGATCGAGTGGCGGTCGACGCCAGCGGTCGTGATGGAAACGAGCAGCGGCTGCTTGCGGGCGGCGCCCGCGTAGCGAAGGGTGTCCCAGAGGTCGCGAGTCTGTTGCGCGTGGAGTTCGTCGAAGATGATGGCGTGGGCGTTGATGCCCTCCTTGGTCGGGACGTCGGCCGAGAGAGCGGCGTAGAAGGAGTCGGTCGCGTGGTGAATCATGCGAGCCTTCGACTGGATGAACTCGAGACGCTTGGCGATGAGTGGGGATTTCTTCGCCATGTTCATCGCTTCGCGGAAGACGATCATCGCCTGGTTCTTGTCGTTGGCGCAGGAGTAGACCTCGGCACCGGGCTCGCCGTCGGCGAGCAGTAGGTAGAGCGCGATTCCGGCGGCGAGCGTGCTTTTGCCGTTCTTCTTGGGGACTTCGAGGTAGACCTGGCGAAAGCGACGATAGCCGTTCGGTCGCTTCCAACCGAAGACGGGGATGAGCAAGTCGTCGCGTTGCCAGTCCAGCGGCTCGAACGGCTCGCCCGCGAAACTCCCCTTGGTGTGCCGGAGGAACTGAGAGAGAAACTCGCAGACGTGGCGTCCGGCGCCTTCGTCGACGTAGCATCCGTCCAGAAGCGCAGCCTCGTCGGCGGGCGTCCGGATCCACCGGTGCCAACCCTCACGCTGGGCTTTCTTCTTCAAACTGGCTAACTTTGACATCGCTCCACCGGCATGTCACTTGTTTCGAATGAACGCCGCGAAGCCATCCTCCTCGGCGTCGGGCTCGCGATCGACTCGCGAGCGGCTGGCGGGCGTGAGCCCGAGTTCCTTGGCTGCCTTGAGACAGCGTTCCCACGCCTTGTTGCAAGCCCCGACGGCGGGATGCTGGATCACGTTGCCCTTGTCGGTCTCGGTGGTGATCCCCTCGTCCTCAATGACCTCCTTGGCTTCGATCCAGTCGGCGTAGGCTTGGCAGTAGAGGGCGAGAATCCCTTGGTCGCCTAGCGTCAAGACGTTGTCGTTCGCGAGGATCTCGACGACGCGGTCCCATTCGATGACGGCGACCTCGTGAACGATCCACTTGGGACGGGTCGGGATCCCGCGTTTGAGTTTGAGGGACTGGTCGTCGCGGTCCTTGCGGTTGGTCCCTCGCAAGCGCTTGGTGGCGTCGGACGTTTTCTTCGGTCCGCGTGCTCCCATCAAGCCGCCTTTCGGGCGGCGGTGGCCGCTGCCAGACGGAGTCGATCGGCGGCGACTTGGTACCAATGCGGATCCATCTCGATTCCGACCCATTGCCGATCCTTCGCCTCGGCGGCGAGGGGGCCAGTCCCCGAGCCGACGAACGGATCGAGGAGCACACCTCCTTGGGGAACGATCGTGACGAGACGCTTGAGGAGCTCCGTCGGCTTGCCGGCGACATGACACTTCTCCCTCGTGTCGACGCGTTGACGAAGAACGCCGGGCCAGGGGCCTTCCCCTGGTCGACGTCGGCACGATCCTTTCGTTCCCCAAACGACGAACTCCGCTTGATGACGGAAGTAGCCGGTGTGCGGGCTACGGGCCGCTTCGGTCTTGTCCCAGGAGAGGATTCCTCTCCAAATCCAGCCGGCCGCTTGCATGGCGTTGGTGAGGGTAGGAAGTTGACGCCAGTCCACAAAGCAAAGGACATAGCCCATCGGACGAGTGATCCGCCAGCATTCGGAGAGCCACAGCGAACACCAGTATCCCCAGCTTCGTTGATCGCGGGTCTCGCCCATGAAGCTGGCGTAACGCCCGGTGGAGGAGTGGCAGTACTTCTTCGAGGGGTCCGCGAGTCGTTCGTTGTGTGTTCTTCCTCCAGAGCAATAGGGCGGGTCGGCGATCGTCGCGTCAAACGATTCATCATCGAATGTTGGGAGCACCTTGAGGACGTCTCCGTGGTGGAGCACGCCGTTTCCAACCTGAAACATCAAGCAACCTTTCGTCCGGGCGTTGCGTGGCGGGTGACGGTGAAGGATCCGGTGACCGAACCGCGCTTCGAGCTCGGTTCGGCGCGGGTCAGGAGTTCGACGACTTGGGCCGCTTCCTTCATGAACTCGGGATCGGTGTCGACCGTGGTCGCCTCGTGTTTGGCGTCGGCGAGCTCCTGGGCGAAGGCGTTGCGCTGCTTGCGGGACATCCGGGCGAGCAGGAGGGCGGCGACGGTCTTGGCGTCGGGGGCCTTGTTGGTGACTCCGGAGGTGTTGAAGCCGACGGTGAGCTCGCCGGTGATCCGCGCGCGAAAGTCGACGGGATAGACGCCCGGCTTGAGGTCGTCGCGTGTTTTCTTCGTGAGATGCTCGCCGGCGACCTTGGTCGCGAAGGCTTCGAAGATCTCGAGTGCTTCGGGCATGGGTCTATTCTCCTCTCGCGGTTCGTTTGGAGTGACAGCTTCGGCACAGTCCGACGACGTTCGTCGGATCCAATCGACGGCTCCAGTCGTCCTTGAGCTTGACGACGTGGTGGAGTTGGTCGGCTTCCTTCAATCGGCCGGCGGCCTCGCAGTCGATGCAGAGCGGCTGCCGGGCGAGGAACCACTTGCGGAAGCGTCGCCAGCGCTTCGACTGGTAGAAGCGTTGGAACGCTTGGTCGGTGCGTTCGCGCTGGTACCGGCGGCGACGTTCGGTCTCGGGGTCGCCCTGATCAGGGGCGAGACTTGGTGGACGATAGGTCGGAATTCGTCGGGGCATCGTCGGCCGTCTCGCTTGCAAAGAAGATTCACCACAGAGGTCGCGGAGGACGCGGAGGGTTAGCCCATGAGTTCCGCGCGCACGGCGCAGTCCTTGGCCTCGAGCAATTTGCGGAGGGCGACGGCGTGTTCCTCGTTCGGTGGCAACGTCAAGGCGAGGTGATCGACGAGTTCCTTGAACGGCCGACTGACCTCTTGAAGATGCGGCGGTAGGTGGTCGTAGGCGAAGAACTCCGTGATGGGGTCGACGGGCAACGGCGTCTTCGTGAGATCTCTGGATTTTCTGCTCATGGCATTCTCTCCGTGCTCTCTGTGCCCTCTGTGGTTCACTTCTTCTTGTCCTTGCGTGGCCGACCCCCCTTAATCCCCCCCTTGGACAAGGGGGGACATCATTCGGGAACCGTCATCTTGCCGTTGACCAGCGGGACGAGTTCGCCGTCGAAGTCGGCGTCGATCGTGAAGGGCCAAATGCCCTCGCGGAGCGTGGCGGTCTCTTCGGACGAGAGTTCGACGCGGACCTTCTTGTTCGCGCCGGTGGGGGTGACGACGGTCGCGGTCGCGGTGAGGGTTTTGGTCCCTTTCTCGGCGCGGAAGGTCGCGGTGGCGTCGGAAAGGTCGGGCCAGGTGGCGGCGTCGCTGGTCTGCCAATCGAAGGCCCTCCCCAGGGCGGCGTCATAGGAGGCGCCGATCTCGACGGTGATGTCGCCGCTCTCGGTTTGTGGGCTGATGACGTTGATGGTCGCGGTACCGATCTTGCCGAGGGCATGGCCGGCGGAGCCTTGCGGGTAGGAGCCGGGGACCGGGTTGGCGAAGGGATCGCCCAGGGAGCCGGCGTTGTAGATTCGTTCGCCGATGGTCTCTTCCTCGTTGTAGTCCTCGGCGGTCGCTCCTAGGACTGCGTCGACGACGTCTTCGGGGAGCGACGCGACAGCGCTGGCGAGAGCGTCGACGCCAGCGGCGATTCCGGAGACGTCGGCCGTGGTCCAGGAACCGGAGCCGTGGGCAGTGGTCAGGGCGGTGTTGACGGCGGCGGCGATGGTGTCGGCGGTGGGGGGAGCGGTCTGGAGCGAATAGCCCGTCTTGTCGTTGTTGCTCCCGACGGTGACGGTCTCGCCGTCGAGCGTCGCGTGGACGTCCCCCGAGCTGAAGGCGATCTGATCGGTTTTCGTCTTGATCGCGCCGACGTTGGTCCCGATCGCGGTGATCGCGGTGTCGATTCCGGAGAGGTCGGCCGTGGTCCAGGAGCCGCTGCCGTGGGAAGCCGTCAGCGTGGTGTTGACGGCGGTGGCGATGGCGTCGGTAGTGGGCGGTGGCGTTTCGAGGGAATAGCCCGCCTTGTCGTTGTTGGTGCCGACGGTGACGGTCTCGCCGTCGAGCGTCGCGTGGATGTCGCCGGCGGCGATGGTGAGCTGATCGGTTTTCGTCTTGATCGCGCCGACGTTGCCGGCGAGGTCCTCGATCGCGGCGCCGAGCGTGAGGGGGGAGAGGAGGGTCGTCCCGTCCCAGTGCTGGGGGGTCGCGATGGTCCAGGCGTCGGTCGAGGCGGGGTCTTCGCCTTCCTGTTCAAAGAGGACGGCGAGGTACGTGGCGTCGGCCGGGATCTCGGGAGGCCAGGTGAGCGCATAGACGCCGCTGCCCGCGACGGTCTCGGCGAGCTCGAGGACGTAGTCCTCCCAATCGCCGGCGTCGAAGTCGACGAGGGATGAGCCGTCCCACACTTGTCCCGCTTGGGTGAGGACGAAGACGTAGAGCGTTTGTCCGGTGGTCGTGTAGTGACTGAGCGTCGCCATTTACTCTTCGGCCTCGGCCTGCGGGTCTCTGGTTTCGGCGCGGTCGTCGAGATCGATTCCTTGTTTCGCGAGGCGGTGCAGCCAGCGCGCCTCGTCCTGATCGATGAGGAAGCGGACGCGGGCGTTGGCTCGTTGGAGGAGGGTCTCGCCCTCGGGGGGATCGTGGGTCGCGCGGCCCGCGAGGGCGGCGATCTTCTGGTTGATCTGCGCCTGCGTGCCCCGGAATTGAATCGCGTACTCGGCATCGATGATTTCTTCGGGCATGAGATCCTCACGGGGTCAGTCGGCGGGAATGGTGTGGGTGCGAATCGTTCCCGAGTTGTCGCGAGTTTTGAACACGAGGTCGCTGCCGGACATGTAGGGGGCGAGCATGTCGTCGAAGGTCATGTCGGTGCCATTGGACGGTTCCGCGTTGTGGAGTCGCTGCATCGCGACGCCGTTGGTCTTGGCGATGATGAGGTCGTAGCTGTTGACGTAGAGGTAGAGATTACCGCCGACTGACTGGAGTTGCGTGCCGCCATTGGGACGAACGGAGAGAATGCCAGTGTGGGGCGTCTGGGCGACGTTGCTAACGACGTACTGCGTGTCGGTGGTGATCGTGCCATCAACGGACAACTCGTCTTGGACGTTGACGTTGCCGAGGCGAAAGGTCACCCCGTCGTCGGCAATCTGCATTTGTCCTTTGGCGTTGCCACCTAGGACGCCGGTGATTCGGTATCGGTTGGGATTGGTCGCGTGGAGTCCGGAGAAAGCGATGATCGATAGGAAGTCGCCGAGACTGTCGCTGTTTGGGCGAAGGATGAGGTTGCAGGAGTTCGCCACACCCTGATCACCATCCAGGTAGAGATACGTGGCGGGGGCACGGAGAGTAACGATGCCGCTGACGGTGACGTCGTCGGTAGTGATGATGGAGGTGAACGAGGCCGCCGCCGGAACCTCCGCGCCGATCGCGGTGTTCTCGATCGTGCCGCCCCGGATGCGGACGTTCGCCCAGTTGATCAGTTGCCCGAACCAGCTCATGCGGAGCGCTTTCTGTTGGTCTCGATCGCGGCGGCGCGCCGGCGAATGGTGGAGAGGTTGAGGTCGCGGATCGGGACGTACTCGTCGCCGTTCCAAGCCTCGAGCCAAAACCAGGCGATGTTGGCGAGATCGGCTCGGGAGTACTCGGCCAGCGCTTCGGGTAGGTGGCGGCGGCACGCGGCTTCGGAGCGGCCGAAGCAGACGAGGAAGAGCTGACCGAGTTGTCCCGGGCAGTCTCGGGTCGGCCGTTCGGCGTACCATTGGCCCATCACGCGGAAACGCTGCGCGAGCGAGGAGTCCGGAGAGAGTGGAGAGGAGAGCTTGGTCACCAGGGAACCCTCACTCGATCGGGACGAGGACTCGTTGCATTTCGCAGCCGTGCGGCGTGCAGATCTTGCGGAGCTCGACGCGGTAACGCTGCGGACGGGGCGGAGAAGGTTGAACCACAGAGGCCCCAGAGGGCGCAGAGGGAAGATGGAGACGAGTCGGTTCGTCGGCTTTCCCCGTCGTTTCCAAGGCGGAGTTCTCCGGCTCCGCGGTCTCTGTGTCCTCTGTGGTTGGTTTCTTCGTCTTCGTCACCGTCGGCGTGCAGGCGTCGCCGGCGAGGACGTCGAAGCAGTGGGGGCGGCAGACGACGCGACGCGTGAGGACGGGACGCCGACAGCACGGACCGGCGAGGACGTCGAAGTCGAGGTCGGCGCCGAGGATGCCGGCGACCAGGACGATGAGGTGAGCGTTCATGGGGAGCCCTCCGGGCTAGAGAGTTGCGGGTGGAGAGGAGACGGATGACGCTCCTACTCGCTCGACAAAAGGACGTCGAAGTCGAGGTCCTGCGATTTGAAGCCCTCGAACTGGGAAAAGGCGAACGAGTCGCCTTGCCCGACCATGCGATCGACGACGTTGGCTCCGATCCAGAAGCCGCCGGGCGGAGCGCCGTCGGGTGACTCCCCGTGGGCATCGGGCCCCCACGAGTTGAGGCAGTAGACCGCCCCCTTGCCGCCGCCGGCGAAGCGGGGCACGTCGGCCGTGTCGTCGATGCCGACGAAGCACATTTGGTGGGCCCAGTTTCCCTTGGGAATGCCCCACAACTTGCCGTCTTCGACTTGCCCCTTCATGCGGAAGCCGACATCGCTGGCGACCGTCACGGGGTAGCCGTTGGCGAGGGCGTCGCGGACTTGGTCGTAGGTCGTGACGCGCGCGAAGGTCTTGACGATCTGCGCCCGGGCGAGCTGCTGGAACTGGTCGGGGGGTCCGTCGCAGCCCCACGCGCGGGCGATCTTGGCGGAGTACTCGGGGCATCCTTCCGCGTCGGCCGCGAGGACGCCGTACTGTTGGAGTGCCTTGGCGGCCCAGACGCCGACGGCGCCGTCCTGGTTGCAGGGGATGCGTCCGCCACCGACGTAGGCGCGGGCGGAGCCGTAGATGTAGGGAGCGAAGGCGAGGCGCAGTTCCTCGTGTTCCCCGAGTCGGACGATCTCCATGGCGGCGAGGTAGTTGACCGCGTTGGCCGCTCCCTGCGAGACGCAGTCGCCGACGAGCTGGGTGGCGGTCGGGATGTGCTCGCCGTTGAGCTGCTTGGCGAAGTCCCAGAGGTGGACGATCGCGCCGCGGCTGTCCTCGTGTCCCTCGATCGCGAATTTAGGGAGCGTCGGCGCGAGTTCGGCGTAGGCCTTCTCGGCCGCGTCGGGGCCGGCCCAACCCATGAGTTCGACCGGCGGTTCGTTGTTGTTCTCAAAGTCAGGGATGAGGTCGGGTTGATAGTACGCGACGGCCGAGAGGATCGCGGCGGCGATCGAGAGGACGAAGGCGGTTTTCGGGCGGGCCTTGATAGCGGCGATCCAGGCCTTGAAGGTCGAGAGGTCCATGAGGCGGTTCCGTTTCGAGAGGTCGAGGGTCGGTCACTGACGGACGGTTCTTCCGTAGGTCAGGCCATTGCCTGACATCCGGCTTAGGGGCAAGCGCCGCCGAGTTTGTTGCGCTGAGAGCGAGAGGTCGCTTCGTCGTTGGTCGCGGGCACTGGTCGAGGGGCCGGTTTGCGTGGTCGCAAGTCGGGCTTGGGTGCCCAGATCTCGTCGACGACGGGTTCGAAGGGAATCGGTTTGACGATCTCGTCGTCGCAGCCGCAATCCTCCTCTGTTTCCTCCGCGACCTCCGTGGTTTCGTTCCTCGTCTTGAGCTCGACGATCCTGGTCGCGAGGTCCAACTTGATCGGCACCTGAAGCTGGATTTGGAACATCGACGCGACGATCGAGCCGATCGCGACGCCGGCGGCGAGCCAGCCGCTCTTTTGCGTGTTGGTGAAATCGGGATTGCTCACGGTGTTGACTCCGATGGTTTGGTGGCGTGGCGCAAGCCACGATTCCGAGCGTGGCGCCCTATTGACGCCCCTTCATCAAGCCGCCGGCGATGGCGGTCCACGCGGTGCGAAAGTCCTCGAGGAGCTCGAGCCGACCATCGGCGTGCAGCTGCTTGAGGCGTGCCACGAAGCGGTTGGTCCAGGTCTCCCAATCGGTGCCGTAGCCGGCGGTGACGCCCCGTTTGTCGTTGCCGGTCTCGGTCATGAGCTGCTGGGCGTCGTCGATCGTGCAGCCGGTGCAGGCGGCTTTGACGAAAAAGACGTAGGCGAGCAGGGTGGCTCGATCGCGGGCGTCGGGCGGTAGCTCGGCGGTCCAGGCGGCGACGTCGCTGCGGAGCTCGTCCGCCCAAGCGGGGAGGTCTCGATCGGGGGCCGGGGCGTGGTCATCGGGGTCCGGCCCGGGAGCCGGGTTGTCGGGCTCCGGAGTGGGCGGCTTGTCGTCCGGGACGACGATCTCGATGCGCGAGACGTCAGTGGTGACGATCTTCCCTTCGCCCACGGTCCCGGCGGCGATGAGTAAGACGGTGAACTTGCCCGGATGGGGTGGCATGAAGAACACCATCTTTTGCCCTTGGTTTCCGAATTCGTGGACCTTGGCGTCGGGGATCACTTCCCAGCGGAAGCTATCGCCGGTCGAGCCGACGGCATCGAGGACCATCAAGGCGTCGACTTGGGGCTTTCCAAGCGTCTGAAAGGTCGCCTTGGGCTCATCGGCAATGGCGAGGCTCGCGATCGCGAGGAGTGAGAGGAGGACGCCGAGGGCGAGCATCAAGCGGGCGTCTTTCTGGAGTTGCGTTCGCTCCGTGGGCATCGTGGTCTCCTTAGGCGGCCTTGGTCTTGAGCGAGTTGACGGTCGCGGGGTCGTGGGGGTCGAGGAGGGCCGCGCGAGTGCGGGCGAGATAGGCGGCGAGGCAACGAGCCGGTCCTGGGGTGAGGAGGAGGGATTCGTAGCGGGTGCCGGAGGGACGAAGGATATCGTCGAGCATCCGGGCGGCGAACTGATCGTCTTTGCCGGGCCGGTAGTGGGGATCGGGGAGGCGGGAGCCGAAGACGTGGCGGAGCAGGAACCCCTCGACGACCCACGAGGCCCACGCGAATTTGGCCGGCTCGGCGTCGATGGCGCCGGCCTTGAAGAGCTTGGCGCACGTCTCGAGCTCGGTGTGGGGGAACTGCGGAAAGTCGTTCTGTTCGGGCATCGACCCCTCGACCGTCAGTGTCAATTAGCTGACGGGGAGGTTAGCAGGTCGGGGGCGAAAAACGGGGCGCGATCAAATGATCGCGGGCGATCAAACGGGGGTCGGTCGGAGGAAGGATTTCATCACGGAGATCGCGGAGGGGAAGCGGTCAAGAGTGGTTCCCCGGAAACGAGATGGTCGACCGACAACTCCGCGTGTCGCTCGATCGCCTCAAGGAGCTTGCGGCGGTGACAACGGGTCAAGTCGGGACAGTAGCAGAGGAGACAAGTCGACCGGGTCTCGGCCAGGGCGATCACCGTCGCGAGGTCGGTTTGCGGTTCGTCGCGGCGGAGATGCTGGGCGACGCCGTCGAAGAAGCGGTGATAGTCCTTGGTCTCGCGTAGGGCGTGACGCAGCTCGCGCGGCGATCCGAGACTGCGAAAATGTTCGTAGGCGATGCCGGCGGAACGAAGTTGGTCACGCAGCGCGTTCTTGGAGAAGCCGCGTTTGCGACTGATCGGAATTTCGCGGATGTCGACGACGGTCTCGATGCCGGCGACGGTCAGCGTCGTGAGGAGGTCCTCGACGGTCGAGCCGCCGTATCCGATGGTCGATAGCTGAATGGTCAACGTGATCTACCTCCGTGGTCTCTGTGACCTCTGTGGTTCATTTCTTCTTCAGGTCCGCCCAAAAGAGAAGTTGGATCCACTTACCGTCGTCGTGGGCCGGGGGACGTCGTCGGCGTCGTGTGGTCTTCGTCTCGACGGTGAGGCGAAGTGATTCGGGGACGGCGAACCAACAGCGTTCCTCGTAGACGCCGGCGTCGATCAAGGTGACGGTCGCGCCGAGTCGCGTGGCGATGGCCTCTGCGGTGGCGTAGCCGGCGAAGGTCCGCAGATCGTGGGGATCGGTCGACCACGCCCAATCGGCCTTGCGGCTCGTGTCGGGCGGAAGCGGGCCGTCGACGAGGTGGTCGAGGGCCTTGGGGCGCGTCACGAGGTAGAGGACGTTAGCCATCGGTCGACGTCCATCCCTTGGGTCCGCGTCTCATTCCCCAAGCGACGTACGCACCCTGGAACCAGGCGGTACGGAACTCGTCGGTTTCGTAGGGACAGTCGGCGGGTTGCGGCTTGGGACCGATCTCGCCGAAGGCCTTGCCGCGTGCTCGGGCTTGGTCGATGTCCTCCACGGACTGTTGGAACGGGGACAAGCCAACGAGAGTAATCGGAACGCACGGGCTGAGGCGACGGATTCGGTCGGCGAAGTGGTTCTTGGTCGCTTGGAGGGATGCTTCGAGGAATGCGTTGGAGAGCTCTTGGGCCTCGACGGGGGCGAGTTTCATGGAAAGACGAACACGACCGTGGCGTGGTATCAAGCGGATCCAGTCGTCGGAGAGCTCGATGCTGAAGACCACGTCGCGTTCGGCGGTTTGGATGCCGAGCAGGACTTCGCCGTCGTTGTTGATGTCGAACGTGGGCATGGGTTACTCCGTTGGGTCGGCGAGGAGTTCAAGGCCGCGATCGAGCATCGCGCCCATGGCGGCGTAGGCGTGATCGCAGATCACGTTGCTGAATCGCAACGACTCCTCGGGGGTGAGTTGGGAGAGGATGACAACGGGGCCGCGTTTGTCGACGATCCGGCGGACGAGCTCGTCGGGGAACTCGACCGTGAGCGTGACGCCGTATTTCTCGGTGGCGATCTCGATCTCGAGCTCCGAGTTGGGGAGCTTGATCGTCGTCATGGGGAAACCCCTTTCTTCGGTGGTTTGGCGTACCTCGCAACGAAGGCATGAACGGCGAGGTCGATCTCTTCTGTTGGTCTCGTCGTTATTGGTTAGCTCGAGGACGTGGGGCATGGGGTCTTCTCCATTTCGTTGGGACGATTTACCACAGAGGTCGCGGAGGTCACGGAGACCCCCTCTAACTCCCCCTTGGACAAGGGGGAGCAATTGGTTTGTCCCGTGGACAAGAGGGAGCAATTCTTGTCGGATCATCCGGCCGATCCTCCGCCGCGATCGGCGAGGGGCCGAGCTAGGAGTTCTTTCTCCAGCGTCTCGATCGCGACTTGGCTTGCCGGGCCGTCGAGGTTGAGGCCTGGGGGCGAGGGGCCGAGCTGCGCCCTCGCTTGGCGAAGCCGACGCTCTTGTTCCTCGGGGGGGAGACGTTGCCACGCTTGGCGGGCTTCGTGCCGCCGTCGATCGGCGGCGAGCGTCGCTTGGTCGCGCTGCTCGGCGTCGTGGCGTTTCCGCGCATCGGCCGCGGCGGCCGCCTTGGCGGCGACGAGGTCGGGGAGGAGGTCGGCAAACTGGTGATGGGCCGGCTTGGGGTTGTTGCGCCAATTCGGCGGGCGAACTCGCGGAAGGAAGGTCCGCAGGTCGTCGCAGGTGAGGCCGGCCTCCTGGGCCAGCTTGGCGTTCGCGACGTGGTGGGACGACTTGGTCGGCTGGCAAAGGTCGGCGACGGTGGCGACGAGCTCGCGGGGCGGATTCTCGGCGATCGACGAAGGCGCGTGTGTGTCGTCGTCCGCATGGACGACGCGCAGCCCCCTTTCACACACACTTTCTAAAAGAGCTTTCTCTTCTCTATAAGAGCGCGGTGCACGAGGGGAATCACCGTGATGCACGTCGTGCATCACCGTGGTGCACGAGGGGAAATGCTGTGGTGCACGAGGGGAATCACCGTGGTGCACGGCGTGCGCTGCGCCCGTTGGCTCAGTCTCTTGCTCCTCGGTGGCGAAGAGTGGTAGCTCGGCCGGCTCGAGGAGCTCGTATTGGTGGGGTTGGTTCGGAAGCTTGGGCTTGATGACGCGGATCAATCCTCGATCGACGAGCTCGGCCTTCGCCTTGAGGGCTCGGCGCGGCGAGCAGTTGGCCCCGCTGGCTAATTCCGTGGTGTTGAGTCGACATCGATTCCCGACGCGGAAGTTTGCCCGGTCGTGGATGCAGAGGTAGAGATAGAGCGCGTATTGATCGAGCCCCCACTGGTAGATTTCTCGCGTCGTGATGACGCGGCCGCGTTCCTTGGCCATGCTAGTTCCTTAGCGTGAGCTCTCGTTGAACGGTCTCTTCGGCGTCGTTGATGTCCTGGAGGACGCCGGCGAAGTAGAGGTCGCCGTCGGCGGCGAGGACGTAACACGAGAGCCGCTTCGTCTTGCCGGAGGCGTAGACGACGTAGGTCGCGCAGACTTGCATGCCGGCCGAGGGGAGCATCTTCGGGTCGAGGCGTTTCCCGTCCATCGGGCCGCCGCGCATCGTCGGGACATGGGGCAGCGGCGGCGTGTGGGACCAGCCGAGCAGGTGATAGACGCTCAGTTTGAGGGAGCGGGCCAGATCGAGAAGCCCTTTGCTTGGTGACATTGGCTAGGTCCTTTCCTTGGCGGCCTCGGCGATCGTCTCCCAATCCCCCTCGTTGCTCCCGGGTGGCGCCGAGCCGGCGTAGGTGAAGAGAGTGGGGCTGCTGCGGTAGTAGATCGCCCATGCGGCGAGGCGTTGTTCGCCTTCGTCGACGATGGGGTGGGCGAGGTAGATGACGTCGGGCCCGGCGTGGTAGTCCGACAGGCCGTCGAACGGACCGCCAAGGAGGGTGTTTGTGTTGGAGGTGGTCACGGCGTTTCTCCTTCAAGCCCCTCTCCTCGAGGAGAGGGGTTGGGGCGAGGTGGATCGGGTGGACCCTCTCCGTTGGGCGCGGGGTAGGGCGACAGATGCTTGCCCGTATCGGGCGGAAACCCGACAGCGTCAACGAGGCCCCAGATTTGCCCCTCAAGTCGGGCGATCGCGATCGCGAGCCGATGTTTTTTGTGCTTGTTCGTTTGGTCCGCGACGAACTCCCTTATGCAGTCGGTCACGACCGACGCTCGATGTTCGACTTCGTCGGCGGTGGCGATGAGCCGGATTCCTCTTGCTTGCGACTGGTAGTCGCGTAGCTTCGCTGTCTTGCTCACGGATCAACCCCTCTAAGAAAGCCTTTCGGATCCCCCTCACCCGGCTTGCTCACGCAAGCCACCCTCTCCCCAGTGGAGAGGGTTGTTCTCTGTGTCCTCTGTGTCCTCTGTGGTTCCTTCCTCCCCCTCAAACTGAGCCAGCAACGACTCGACGAAGGCGGCGACGCCATCGGGGTCGTCGGGATGCGTTTCGAGGTAGAGCCCAAGAACGAGCTCGCCGACGGCGCGTAGGCCTAGCTCGAGTTCGGCGTGCTGACGATGGGCGTCGCGGACGCGGGCGAGCGCCTTCGCCAAGCTAGCCCTGGTCCGGGTGTCGGCCGGGGGTGGCGATCGAGGTTCGGGGAGTTCGGCGAGCTTGGTTTCGAGGCGATCGATTCGCTCGATGATTCGCTCGAGGTTGGGACTCGGTCGCGGGGCCGGCGTCGGCCGAGGGGGGCGATCGAGACGATCGGGGAGAATGGCGAGCTGACGCTCGGCGGCGCCGAGACGGCAGTCGAGTTGTTGTTCGAGGCGTTGCAGCCTCTCGGAATGGCTGGCGACTGACTCGCCGAGAAGCTTGAGCGACCCGGTTTCGTTCCACAACTTCTTGCCACCCCGGAGGAGGTATTCGCGGAGATCGCGAAAGGTGATCTCGGCCAGGGGCGTGTTGTCGCGCCATCCCTTGGCGTGTTCGTGCATTGGGAAGTCCTAGTTGATGGTCGGAGCTGGATGATGGAATAGACGCTCGAGCCTCCCGACCAGCTGGTCGACGAAGTGAGGTAATCGCATTCTCGGATCGAGCCGCGTCCAACGCAGGGCGGCAACGAACGTGGCGTACTGGTCGGGGGAGAGAGGGACGCGGACGGTGCCCTGGCGATCGGCGTCTTCGGCGAGGGCGCGAATGGTCGGCCCGTCGGGTTGGGGCTGTTTATTGGCAAGGTCGATCGTCAGCCAACGGTCGATTTCGGCTTGGACGAGCTCCGATCGCAGGTGACGTCGCAAGTGGGCGATCAGGGCGTCGAGCTTGGCGAGGACGTCGGCGTTGCGGTGCCGGCGAGCCTGGAGATGGACGGAGAGGACGAGATTGATCGCGGTATAGAGGTGCGCCGCGTGGTCGTGCCAGACGGCGGTGGTCGCGGCCGAAGCGGTTCGTGTGGTCGGTGTCATGCTTGTGTCCTCCTTGTGTTTTCCCAACCGAGGGCGATCGCCTTCTTCATGGCGCTGCCCCCGATCGCGGCGGTGAGGGTATCGGCGACGTTGTCGAGTCGTTCGCGAGCGAAGTCTTCCATGTGCGGATGCCGATGAGCTACTTGGATCGCGGAAATGATGGTGTACGCGTGGATGTTCGAGATCGGAATCGTGGTGGGTCCGACGGCGTGGAGGGCCTCCGCGACCGCCTCTTGGTCCGCGTTGGAGGGGTCGCGCTGTTCCTGGATTGGCTTTTGCCCTTCGTCGATGAACGCTTGAATGGGGCCGTCGGGAAGGTGATGACGCAGCAGAAAAACGATTCCCGCGAATAGCTTCTTTTGAAAGAACGTGGCGTCCGGGTGATGCAGGACGGTCTGCAACGCGCCGATGATGAGGAAGACTTCGGCAGGGTGCACGGTCCATTCGATCGTTTGCCGACCGTCGAGCTCGCCTGCCATGGCTTCGGCTAGCTGTTCCTCGTCCGGGGTGAGTGCCATCGGGCTAGATCCTTTCGAGCTGGGGGTAGTGGTTGGTGTCGAAGTCGCGGACGAAGTCGTTGACGGCATCCGGAAGGACGATCTGCCAATACTCGACGCTGCTTGAGGAGGTTCGGACGACGGCCCAATCGCCGACGACGGTGACTTCGCGAAAGCCGAACCGAAACAGGAACCTCGCGATGGGACACGTATTCGCCGAGCAGTGATCCCCCGTGCATCCCGCGCGGAGAAGCGAGGCGGTGACATCGTCGGCCGTCGTGCCGAGACCACTAAGGGCCGCTTCGGCGAGACGGACAAGATCGGGACGTCGATCGGTGGAAGTGGTCACGTGTGGGTTCCTTTCTCGTCGATTCGCGACTCGCCTTGAGTCGCACCCCCCAACCCCCCGGTCCCCGGGGGGCTCTAGTTGGCCCGGTAGTTCACGTGCTCGACGAGCTTCGCGAGATTGCACGCGTCGGCGTGCCGGTAGTGCCGCTGCGTCCTCGGCGAATCGTGCCGCAAAATCGATTGGATCTGACCCCGCGACAGACCCCATAGAGACTCCGCGTGCGTCGCGCACGTGTGCCGCAAACGGAGAAGCGTCACGCCGGCGACGCCGGCCCGCTCGCCAAGCTGCTTGAGCCGGTCGCTCGCCCGATAGCCGTGCTTGGCGTTCTGCTGCGACCATGGCTTGTCCGCGGACTTGAGCCCAAACAAGAACGACCGGCCGTCGTTCACGCGGAGATGCTCGAGCAACACCTCGACCGCGATCGCGGGCAAGGGGACCGGAGCGACCGAGCCGGCGGTCTTGGTCCGGTGGTGGTCGTCGGCAACCCACAAGATCCGATGGTCGGGATCCAGATCGCCGACACGCAGGTGGAGAGCCTCTTCCGCGCGGAGACCGGTGTAGGCCACGACGTAGAGCAGGCACCGCAGCCGCGAGGCTTCCCAACGCTTCCGCTCGGTCGGCGCGGTTTGGAATTCGCGGTCGGCTTGGTCGAGCAGACGGATGACGTCGGCGTGGACCAAGTGCGAGACGGAAGGTTCCGATTCGCGCAGGAAGAACGAGCGGAGCTCGAAGGGGTTCGGCTCAAGCCAACCTTGGGCGGTGAAGAGGCCGCATTGCGTGCGTGCGAAGGCGAGAAGTGTGTTGACCGTCGAGTGGTCGCGGCGTTCCGCGAGCTGCTTGGCGAGCTTCGCGATCGCGGGGACGGTGAGCTTCCCCGGCGAGCTGGCGACCGACTCGAGGAGGCCGCGGACTTGGCGATGCTTTCGGAGCGTCGCGATCGCGGCCAGGGGCGGCGCGTAGATCGATTCGATCAGATCGAAGGCCTCGTCCCAGGAGCCTCGAGGCGAGTAACCAAGACGCCAGGAGCGACCATGGTCGGAGCCGGACGGGGCGTGATTTTTACCCTTCGTCTTTTGGCAACGAAGGGTAATTCGATCAAAACGGCGACGGCGGCGCATACCTTCGACCCTCCATGTTCCCGCACAAGGGTTTCGATGAGCTCGTTGGCTCGAGCCGGAGTCGACGGCCGTCGGGCGTCCCCGAATGACTGCCTACCGGATGTCAGGCTTGCTTGCTCCAAAGCACCGGCGAGAGAGCGGCCATTGCTGCAACGCCCACTTCCGCAACCAGGGATTTGCGGTCGGCCGAGGGTCTTTTGGGTGACTGTTCGGCCGAAACGTGGTGCAGCATTATTTTTTCTTGTCCCTGTCGCTCTCTCACCGAGGCTTTGAAAACAATCGCAAGGAGGGCGGGGTCGAAGCGGTGAGAGGAGAAGCCTTTCCTCCAAAACCATCGCCAACGCAGCGATGCCGGCCCGCCCCCCATGCGAGGGTTTTCGCTAGGCCCCCTGTCGTTGCTGTTGGTTATTCGGCTGGACGATCAGGCGAAGGCTGAGGACCGTGAGGCTCTTAAGACAACGGACCTCCTTCTCCTCGTCTCCGTCAGCGACGGCTTCTTTCCATCCCTCCATGCAGGCGATGAAATGAGCGACGTCGTCGGCGCCGTAGATCTGTGGCGACGGCTTGCGGTCGGCGAACTCACGGGCGAGCTGCTCGAGCGAATCGAACCCGACCTCGCGGATGAGCGATAGAAGCCCCTGGGTTGCCATCGGGAGTACTCCTCGAAAGCCGTTGACGATCTCCTCGCGCATGATCGCGACCTCGGGCGGCGCGGTGAAGCCGAGCCGGACCTTGTCGCCGCGAATCTCCGCGACGGTGACGTCGATCCGGTGATCGTGCGAGAAACAGAGGACCGACTCGTGGTGTCGGCGCGATAGAACGAGCATCCTTGCCTCCTTGGTGACAATCCGTGAAAGATGCGGCCGGCCTAGTCGCCTGGGATGCCCACTAGGCCGGCCATCAAGGGCGCCATTTCCCTAACGCCCTTGAATCAATGTGATCGAAAGACCGTTGGCTTGGCCGATCCTCTTGATCGGCCAAGACCAACCCTCGACGCAGGGACGACGATCGCGGCCCGCCATGGCCGGCTTGCGTCCCCCCCCTCCAGGATCGCCGAGCCATGACCGCAGGAGCATGGCGCTCCTGCTCTCGGCCCGCGGTCGCGCCAAAGACCCCGTCGGCGATCGTGGTTCGTTGAAAAAGCTGCGTGTAGAAAACAGAGCCCCCGGCCGGCGACTGGCGGCGCCATCTGGCCGGGGGCTGCGGAACGTGCATCAAGAGGTCGGGGTCGGGGGCGACTGACCAGGCCTCGGGAGTCGATCGACGACCGGAGAGCGACCGAGTTGCCGACGATCGATGTAGTGTTTGAGCGTGATCGATCGCCGCGAATGACCGAGATCGAGCGTCGCACTTCCGGGAGCGACCATCTCGCCGAGCGTTGCCCGCGTGCGTCTTAATCGCTGGAAGTGACCGGCGCTCGCGTCGAGATCCGCCGCTTCGACGATGTCGCGAAAGGCCCGATTGAGCCACGTCCAGGTTGTGCGGCGATAGCGGTCGTGGGGCCAAGGGAAGAGAAACTCGCGGTCGTCGGTTCCCATGGCGGCGATTGCCTCGGCGGTCTGCGAGCTGAAACCGTGCGTCTCCTCGCGGCGGTTCTTTTGGAGCTCCGCTGGGATCGTGACCGATCGCGATTCGAGATCGACGTCGACGGGCGAGAGGTTGAGCGTCGCCTGCTTGCGAATCCCCGTGTCGAAGACGAAGAGCACCAGTGCCGGCCAGAAGCTCCGAGCGGTGACCGACCCGATGTCGCCTTCCACTTGTCGACAGGCGTCGAGCAGTCGAGAGACTTCTTCGGCGGTCCAGGCTCGCGGGCTGCGATCGTACTCGGCCAAGGGTTCGAAACGAGGCTTCGACGCGATCAGCTTGCGCTTTCTGGCGAACCGCCACAGCGCCCGCAAGTGACGCAAGGTCTTGTTCGCGGTTGCCGTCGAGCGACCGCGATCGAGCATCCATTGGGCCAGGCGAGCGACCGCATGATCGCTCAAGTCGTCCAGCGTCGCCGGTCGACCGAGAAAAGCAGAGAAGTTGCTGATCGCGACTTCGTATTGTTCGACCGTTCGCCAGGAACGGCCGGTCAGCCGCAAGGGCTGATAGTGCTGAGTGAAGAACGTGTGCATCGGCGGGACTCCGAGCTTGGCGACCCCCGCCGCGGCTTCTGGTGATCGCGTCCGATGCGATCGTTTCGGGTGGTCGCTGGTTCATGGCGGCTTCCGTGGCCTTTCCATTTACGGCAAGTGTGCCGATTCCAGCGACAGCGCAACCGAAGCGCTGAACCGAAAGGTTCATTCCCGCGCCGATGGAATCATCACGAAACGAAGAACTCACCCGCAGACATGGGTCATCAACAGGGGATGCTCACGTCCAGGGGTGAGGAAGAATCTATCCATATAAGGATAGGCCGTCAACGCGAATCTCTTTCACTTTTGCTCGGTGGGTGACTAGCCACTGAAGAACTGGGCGATGGCGGCGAGGGCAAGCAAGCCGCCGAACGATATCGCGAAGAGGATCAGGCACGACAGTCCGCAACCCATCGAGCTGGCGAAAGTCTTGTTGAATTCGTGCTCGAGGTACTTCAGTGATTGCGGTGTGTCGGGCTCTTCGAAGAAGCCGTCGGCTTCCTCGGCAGGGTTGGGGGCATTGAAGGAGTGGTGACACTTGGGGCAGCGGATTCGCTTTCCCGGAAGGCTACGACCGGAGTGGCCGCAGTCAGGACAGGTGACGTCGATACGTTCGGTCATTGGTACCTCGCGACGGTACCCGCAGCGTGGATATGGCTAGGGGAACGGCGTGGACGGTCAACTGGCTTGGGCGAGAGGAGCGACGCATAGATCCTCGATCGAGAGGCTAACGGCCTCAGCGATGCGTAGCGCGGCGAAAAGGGAGGGGCTTTGGTTGCCTCGAATGTACTCGGAGATCTGCGGCTGTTTGACGTTGGCTCGCCGTGCCAGCTCGGACTGACTGAGGCTGAGTTCTTCCATTCGCGCGCGGAGGTTGGCGGCGAAGTTCCGGCGGCCTTTGATTTCGTCGATCACAATGGGCCTCACTTAGCGGCGGGCGAGTGCTGGAGTCGCGCCGAGCATTTCCTCGATCGTGACATCGAATTCCCTCGCGAGACGCTGGACGACGAAGACGCTTGGGCTGCACTTCCTGCCGAGGTATCGGGAGATCTGATTCTGGGTGATCCCTGTGCGCCGGGAAAGCTCGGATTGGGTAAGTGCATGCTCTTTCATGCACGCTTCTAGTTGGGTGGCGAAGAGTTCGCGGCCGGCCAGTTCGTCGTCGTCGATCACGTCGTTCATGCCTCCCATTGTACGAACTGCTTCAACCTGAAAAGCGGATGCTGACTTCGTCCATGCGATGGGGTTCGTAGTGGTTGATCATCTCCTCCAAGTCGCGGATGTTCTGTCCGAACCGCCGTTCCGACAGGAGGTCGTCGACACTGACGCCGAGCGCATCGGCAATTCGATAGCCATCAGCGACAGAAGGGAGCCCCTGGGCGTGGAGAAAACGGGTTAGGCGTTCGCGGGAAATGCCAGTTGCGGCTTCGAGGCGTTCGACATCGAGTTGGACATCGCAGTCCAGGATCCCGCAGCGCATGTTGACTGCAAGGATGTGAGCGAGAACGATGTCGTCGAGGAGGTCATGGGCGACGAAGTTGCGAAGGGTCGGACTTCTGCTGTACTTGGTGCCCTCAAGGAGAGAACGGCGTGCCGACTCGATTGGGTCAAGCAAGTCGGCCGCGCTCAGTCGCATCGAGTCGGCGATCTTGCCCAACTGGTGAACCGTTGGACTTTCCTCCCAGCCATGAGACGCAGCAAGACGCTCGAGCTTCTCGATCGACATCAGTGCGTGATGAGCAACAAATTGGGTCGAGACCTTCCAAAGCCTGCAAAAGGAATTGAGGTTGGCCGTGAGCATTAGGAGGGGAGAGTGTCGCTGAGGAGGGATGCCCCGTCGGAAGCCGTTCAGCCCATTGCCGTTCTTTCGCCGGAATAGGGAGGTATCCATCACCTACTCCCGTTTGCTGTGTCAAAGGAAGTTGGCCGGCGTCCGGCGCCGCCTCTTTCGCCGTTCCAGAAAGGAACGACAAGCGAGGATGACGGGACTCGAACCCGCAACCTCTGGATCGACAGTCCAGTGCTCTAACCGATTGAGCTACATCCCCAATTGGGAAGAAACTATGTATGCAAGAAAGGGAGGGTCTGTTCAACCTCTCGAGACGGAATTTCTTGAGGTTGCGTCGTAAGTCGATGGAGGTAGACAACCTGGATGATGCGAGTCTTGGTCACGGCAGGCGGGACGCGGGCACGAGTGGACGATGTTCGCTGGATTGGGAACAGTTCCACCGGGCGGTTTGGCGCGCGCATCGTGCGGGAACTTCTCGGGCGTGGGGCCAAGGTGGTCCACTTGGCGAGTCCTCAAGCCGAGATGCCTCTCGCGCGGACGATTGACTTTGCGGGAGCTTGGGAGGATGAACTCGGCCAGTGCCGCGAGGCATCGTCTCGGTGGGCCGAGTGGGCAACTCGCTATCGGGAGGAGCGATTCGATACGCCCGATGACTACGGCGAGCGACTGCGCGAGTTGCTGAGGAGGGAGGCGTTCGACATGGTGGTGCTGGCGGCGGCGGTCTCCGACTACGCTCCGATGCCCACCACGGGGAAGATCTCGTCGCGGGAGGACGAACTGACGTTGCGGTTGCGGCGCGTGCCCAAGTTCATCGCCCAAGCCCGCGACTGGGCTCCGAAGGCCTACCTCGTTGGCTTCAAGCTCCTTTCGGGCGTTGCCGAGGAGCACTTGGTCGACGTCGCTCGCGATGCCGGTCGAGCCAACCGAGTCGATGTGACGGTCGCCAACGATTGGCGACTGCTCCAGTCGGGTTGTCATACGATCCACTTGGTCCGCGATGGCGAAGCGACGGAGACCTTTTCGGAGCGGACGGTCGACATCGCGGATCGTTTGGTCGATCGGCTATGGTGCTGGGCGGAGGAGAAAAGACGTGGGTAAAACGGCATCCCCCCCCAACATCCTTTGGGGAGTGACCGGCAGCGTCGCCGCGATTCGGGCCGATCGGCTCGCGTCGTCGCTGGGCGAACTTGGGCGGTTGCGCGTCGTGGTGACGGATCGAGCCAAGCACTTCCGGCCGGCGTTTCCCCGAGAGGTCGACGTCCACGACGACGAAGGGGAATGGCGGGAGTGGGAGCAACTCGGCGATCCCGTCCTCCACATCGAGTTGAGGAAATGGGCCGACCTTTTCGTCATTGCCCCGCTGTCGGCCAACACCTTGGCGAAAATCACGGCGGGCATCGCGGACAACCTGCTCTTATCGGTCGCGCGGGCGTGGAACTACCGGGTTCCCTTCGTCGTCGCCCCCGCGATGAACACGATGATGTGGGATCATCCGGTCACGTGTCGCAGCCTCGAGTTGTTCCGTTCCTGGGGAGGTCACGTTGTCGAGCCGATCGAGAAGGAACTCGCTTGCGGGGATGTGGGCGTGGGAGCGTTGGCGGAAGCGGACACGATCGCGGCAAAAGTTCGGGAACTTCTTCCGCGGAAGGGGTGAGTCCTGAAGTGAACGGCAATCCGGACGGACTGAGGCTGGGCGACGCGTCGCTCACCAGAGTTCCATGGACTCCGCCTCGTAGCGGTCGATGATCTCGAAGCCGTACTCGTAGACGCTGCCTTGGATCTGGCGTTGTCTGGAGACTCGGCCCAAGAGTAGCTGTTTCGTGCCGATCAAGTTGACGAAGAAGAGGTCCCCCTGGAGGCGATCGTTACCGACGAGGCCGAGTCCGTGGGTCGAGATGTCCTTGGTGACCGCCAACCGCTTGAGCTTCGTCTCCGGCTGGAGGGTTTCCGCGTTCAGAGGGGTGATCTGGGCTTTGCAATCGACGCGGTGTCGCGGAAACCGCCGTTGTTCGTCGTTTGGCTTGGACTTGGCGTGGTCGGCGACGACGCGCCGCACCCACTTTTGAAGGGCTTGCGTCCGCTCCTTGATCGAGTCGTCGGCTTCGCGGATCGCCATGGCTTTTCTCCGAGCGAGAGTTCGGGAGAAACGAGTGCCGCCGATCCTAGCGGGGGGTCGTGGGACCGGACTACGCCGTTACCGATTTGGCGTACGAAGCCCAGAGTGTTTCGTCCAGGGTGGCATAGCGATCGAGGATTTGCATGCCGTATCGCAATCCTTGCTCCTCATAGCGGCAATTGGCGACACGCAGGAGGTAGACGCCGCGATCGTCCGTCAATCGACCCACCACGAGGTCCGACGTGAGGGGTTCCGAGACGGAGACCGAGATTCCCGAATCGGAGATGTCTCGGACGCAGCCCGTAGTGCCTTTGGCCACAAGCGGTTTCAGTGTTTCCAGGTCGATGGAGATCAGGTCGATCGACTCGTGGCATTCATGGCGTTCGTGTCGTCGACCAGCGGACTGCGGATCGGCGAGGCATCCCGCTTTCCTCAGGACTCGTCGAGCCCATGGAGCAAGATCGACCTCCGTGTCGAGAACTTTCACGTTCACGTCGTTGACTCGTTGGGAGTTGGGTGGATTTTCACTCTCACTGGAGTCTAGCCTTTGGCAGGGCCGGACGCAAGTCGAACTGGGGACTGAAAGTCGAATGCTCGACGCGATTGGTCGAGACCGGCTGGCTAGCTCTTCGGTTTGCCCCACCTCGGCGTGAGCTCGGCGTCGATTCCCAAATGATCGCAAATTCTCGCGACGATGAAGTCGATCAAGTCGTCGATCCGTTGGGGCTTGTGGTAAAAGCCGGGCATCGCCGGTAGGACGGTAGCTCCCGCCCGGGTGACGCGTGTCATGTTTTCCAGTGAGATCAAACTGAGAGGGGTTTCACGCGGCGTGAGTACCAGGGGCCGACGTTCCTTGAGATGAACGTCCGCCGCGCGATGAATCAGGTTGGTCTGGAGGCCTTGGGAAATGGTGGCGAGCGTTCCCATGCTGCAAGGGACGATGGCCATGCCGCTGGTTTGGAAGGAACCGCTCGCGACGGGCGCCATGAAGTCGTGATGTCGCCAGTAGTGAAGTCGATCGGCCGGGACGTCGTCGATAAGGGCCGACGACGTGAACTGCTCGAGTTCGATCGTTCGGCCCGACTCGGTCTTGGCCACGAGAGCCGCCGAGGGACTCATCACGAGGTGGACTTCCCGGTCGGCAAGGAGTAGCACCTCGAGAAGACGACGGCCGTACTCGAATCCACTCGCTCCGGTGATGGCGACGACGAGCGGGTGGTCAGCCATCGGATGCTCTGGGCTTTTGGCCCACGTAGAGGGTGGCAATGCCAAACGTCAGCGGATGGGCTTTGGCGTTCTTCAGTCCCATCGATTCGAGTAAGGAGACCATCTCGGGGCCGTCGGGAAACTCGAGAACGCTGTTGGGAAGATAGTGGTACGCGTCGTGGCTGTTCTCCGAGACCGCCTCGCCAATACGGGGGAGAAGATGCTTGAAGTAGGCCAGGTAGAGCCATCGCAGCGGAGCGACGCGCGGCTTGCTGAACTCGAGGATCGCGACCCGTCCCCCAGGGCGGCAGACGCGGATCAATTCGCGAAGTCCCCGATGGGTGTCGCTGACATTTCGCAGGCCGAAGGCGACCGAGACGATTTGAAAGTGATCGCTGGGGAAGGGGAGATCTTGGGCGTCGGCCTCGATCAAGGGGATGTGACGCCCCCGTTTCTCGATCTTCTGCTTGGCGACGGTGAGCATCTCGTGGCAGAAGTCGCTACCGAGAACCAGCGCTTCGCCGCGCGAGGCTTGATCGTAGGCGAGGGCGAGATCGCCGGTGCCGGTACAAACGTCGAGGATCGGATCCGAGCCTTTCGGGGGAACGGTTCGAACACAGAAGCGTCGCCAGCGTTTGTCGATGTTGAGACTCAGGAGGTGGTTGAGCAGATCGTACCGGCTCGCGACGCCGGCGAACATCGCGCGGACCCGCTCCCCGCTCTTGTCCACGGCGGACGTGGCTTCGGGTTTTTCCTCAACGTCGACTGGCATGGAAGGTCAGGTTCCCCCTGCAAAGTGGTTTCTCTCGCGAGCATGACTTCCTTGGACTAAGTATAGTGGAAACAGTGATCGGGGCCGGGAAGTCGTCGATCAGATGCCGCACGCGATGGTCCCCCGTGGGGACGTCGTTCCGGGAGAGGTGACAGTCGGCAATGAGTTTGAGTTTTCTGCATGGCGGGTTGGCACTACTGGGGATCGCCGCCGCATCGATTCCGATTGTCCTGCACCTGCTGCTCAAGCAACGTCCGCGACCAATTCGTTTTCCCGCCCTGGAACTGATTCGCAAACGACAAACGACGACGGTCCGCAAGCTTCGGTTGCGGCAACTGATCCTGCTGGCTCTCCGGATCGCACTGTTCGCCTTGCTCGGCTTGGCCTTGGCGCGTCCAACCCTCCGCAGCAGCTTGATGCCGATCGATCAAGAGGCGCCCGTCTCGGCGATGGTGATCTTCGATACCAGTTTGAGCATGCAATATCAGAAGGAGGGGAAGAGCCGTCTCGATGTCGCCAAGGCGGTCGCGAAGGACCTCGTTGGTGAGATGCCCGAGGGAAGCGAGGTCTCGGTGATCGAGTCGTCGTTTCCCGTCTCGAGCGTCCCGCTGGGAGCTCGCGCCGCCGCGAGCCGAGTCGGATCGGTCGAGCTACACGCGACGCCACGACCGCTCAATGACGCTCTTCAAGTGGCGTTGAAAGGGCTCGCGAAGTCGGAACGCGATCGCCGCGAGGTCTACGTCCTGACCGACCTGGCGGCGACCGCTTGGAACATGTCCGGAACGGACCGAATCGAACAACTCGCCGAGTTGGTGGGCGGCGGGAGCGGGATCTACGTCATCGACGTCGGGGTCGAAAACCCCGAGGACATCGCCATCGACGACGTGCGGCTCCCGGAACAGGTTCTCGCGGAGAAGACGCCGTTGAGGCTGACGGCCACGATCAAGAATCGTGGCCCCGCGGTCGACCGACCGATCGAGGTCTATGTCGACGGGGAACCCCGACATACGAAAATGATTCATCTGGAGGCGGACGGAGCGGAGGAGATCGCGTTCTCCGTCCCGGGTCTCGAGGTGGGACGGCACCACGGCAGCGTGGTGGTGCGAGCGGGTGATTCCCTTCCGTTCAATGACGAGTACTACTTCACCGTCGAGGTCCGGGAAGCGATTCGGGTCCTCGTCGTGGCCGATACGCCGACCGACGCGGTTCATTGGGTCAACGCGCTGGTTCCCGCGCTACTTCGCAACCAAGAGCCTCGCTACGAGATCGAACAGGCCGCAAGCAAGGATCTCGGCGATACCAACCTCGCGGGATTCGATGTCGTGAGCCTGATCAATGTCGGCTCGCTCGCCCAGGAGTCGTGGCTTCAATTGTCGACGTTCGTGCAAGAGGGCGGGGGGCTCTTTGTCGCGCTCGGCGAACGGACGGACAAGAACTCGTTCAACTCGGCTTCCGCTCGGCTCACGTTGCCGGCGGAGCTTCTCGAGGAGGTTCGCGTCCCGGACGGGATCTACCTGAGTCTCGATCGCTTCACTCATCCGCTGCTGCGAACCTTCGGCCGTTTCGCGTCGACCGATTTCGAAGTTCTCGCGGTGCTGGCGTATTGGAAGGTCAAACTTGCCGAACGCGGGACCCAGACACTCGCCTCGTACACCAACGGCGATCCGGCGATCCTCGAGCGAAGTTTCGGTGAGGGCCAGAAGGGGCGTTCGATCATGCTGACGACAGCCGCCCACTACCGACCCGATCTTCAGACCTGGACCGAGATTCCATTGGGGTGGTCGTACGTGGTGTTGGCCGAGCAGATGATCAAGTATCTCGCCGGGGCGTCGGAAGCGAACCTCAACTACCTCGCGGGCGATCATGTGACGGTGAAGATCGGCGACAAACAACCCTTCGCGCTCTACACCGTGACCGATCCGAAGGAAAATGTCGAGCGCATGTCGCTCGAGTCCGGGGAATCGGCGCTGACGATTCCCGCGGTCAAGGAACTGGGCTCCTACCGAGTCGAGGCGCGGGAGAACGGGCGGGCGTTCGTCTCCGGTTTCAGCGTCAACGAGCCCAGTAGCGAGAGCGAACTTCGCCGACTCGAACCCGAGGAACTGGTGAAGCTCTTGGGCGAGGATCGGGCGGTGGTGGTGCGCGACAAGGAGGAACTCGAGCAGGCGGTCGACACCGGTCGCGTCGGGCGCGAACTATTCCCTTGGATCATGCTCCTGATCATCGCGTTGGTCTTCGGCGAAGGTTACTTGGCCAACCGGTTCTACCGAAAGCCCAAACTCGACGCGTAGAACCCTTCCCGATAGGTCAAGCCATTGCCTGACACGTATGCGGACCGTTCGCGACAGGCCCATGTTGCCTTGTTGGTCGAGGTCTTCCTGGCATGCCCGCGCAAGCGTGATCCTCTCTGAACATGGCACCCAGCACGTCTCTCGAGATGTCCCAACGAGCCTGTGGAAAGTCGACTCCCGGAGCGGTTACCAGGCCGACTTCTCGCCGCTGGTGTCGTTGTCGGCGTCGGCGGCTTTGGCCGGATCGGCCTCGTCCATGCTCCGCACCTCGGGTTGCTTGAACTTGGTCATGTTCGGGGTCGCGATGCCGCCGCTATTGACCTTCACCATCGGACCTTCGATCGTCACGCCGGTGTTGTCGATCTTGATGAAGCTCGGGCCGACGGAGAGTTGGATCTGCTGCACGGCCGCGACGAAGACCGAGCCGCTGACCGAGCTGATGCAGACGTTCCGCATCGCGCCGACTCGTTGCTCGGCGGCGCTGTACGCTTCCAGGTCACCGGTGACGGTGTGGAACGAGTCGCCGGTCACGCGGTTCTTCGAATCGCCCGAGGTGATCATCAGCCGATCACCGCCGACGTCGTTGAAGAAGTCGCCGTCGATGTGTTGGATCTGATCACCGCCGACCTTGAGCTTCCGTTCCGACTCGATCTTCTCGTAGTGGTTCTTCTCGACGATGACGTGGCGATCGTTCTTGTAGCGTTCGTGTTGATCGCCGCCGTTGGACCCGCCGACGACGAGGTGATGATTGTTGCCGTAGGTCTCCTTCCCGTCGTTCTTGACGCGGAGATCGAAGTTCTTCTCGGCGTGCATGAAGACTTGCTCGGAGCCCTTCTTGTCCTCGAAGCGGAGCTCGTTGAATCCGTTGCCACCCGGCGTCGAGTTCGTCTTGATCGTCGACCGAGTCTTGTTTTCCGGCACGGGACGGTAGGGAGGAAGCTGGTAGTCGTTGTAGACCGACCCGGTGATGATCGGATGGTTGGGGTCTCCCTCGAGGAAGTCGACGACGACCTCCTGACCGATCCGCGGGAGGAAGAACATGCCCCACATCCGGCCGGCCGACTGCTGACTCACGCGGATCCAGAATGAGGAGTCTTCCTCCTTCTGACGCTCGCGATCCCAGTGCATGCGAACCCGAACGCGACCATGTTCGTCGGTGTGAATCTCCTCGCCGGCGGGGCCGACGACGGTGGCGGTTTGGCTGCCGAGCACGATTGGTTTCGCGGCTTTGCGTTTTGGGCGAAAGGTGACGTCGGCGGGCATCGCCTTGAATTCCATCGAGTAGGAATAGCCACCCATTCCCAGGGGAGCGCCATCGCCGGCGACTTGGTTCGACTCGGTGCCGCGATGGACGACTTCCACGGGAAGCCATTGTTTGTTGAGCGCGTCGCTCGGGCATTCGGAGAGCGTAAAGAGCTTGCCCGCGGCCATGCTGCGGTAGTCACCCCGACCGGTGCCGACATAGACGCCGGCGTCGTACTCCTCGGAGCGGAGCTTTGCGGTCTTTTTCATCCGCTCGGTCGCTCCCTCCTCGTCCTGGAACTTGACCGCGTAGTCGTAGTACTCGAGCGAGTCGTCGGATTTGCCGGTCTTGTCGCCGGAGATCTTCTTCTGCGAGTCCTTGAAGTCGTATTCCCGCATCTCGACTTTGCCGTAGTCGAGCTGGTGCGATACCTGAAAGGACTGGATCGACTCGTACTCGTCCTCGAGCATGCCGGCGGCGTGGCGGTAGATCACCTCGCTGTAGGGATTGGCTTCTTTCAGTTTCTGGTTGGAGTCGAAAAGCTGGAGGACTTCTTCCTCCTCGGTGTGGTCGAAAGAGAAGCCGACGCCGTCCTCCTCGCAAAGTCGCTTGATGAAGTCGAGGTCCGTTTCGCGGTACTGCGTCAGGAAACTGAAGGGCTGATAGTCGCCCTCGTTGAGTTTGAAGCTGACGCTCGTTCCCGAGAGTCCGCCTTCCTGGAGCACCTTCTCGACGACGTCCTTGAACGTCTTGCGCTGTGACTGCTCGGTGACGTGGACGCGACTCTTGTGCTTGCGGCCGAGCTTCCAAAGTCGGGGAACGACGCGGGCGCTGTAGTACGCGGCTTTGTCGTCGGTGCCGGTGAGTTCGAATCGCTGCACGATTCCGTGGTAGTAGCGTGCCTGGCGGTCGTCCTCGGTGCCCGCGAGGATCTTCAAGCTCGCTTTCTTTCCCATCGCGCTGGCCAGGTCGATGGAGGTGTCGACGTTGATCAAGTCGACGTCGAGGTAGCCGATCTCGTTGAGGGCTTCGTGAAGTTCGAAGCGAGTCAGTTGAAACTCGCTGAGCCCCGCGATTTCGAATTCGTAGTGGACTTCGTTGGCCGGGACGACGTATTTGGCCAGTGACATGATTTTGCCCCGTTCTGTGCTACCTTGACGCTTCTGTTCCGCCGGATCGCGACAAATGGCGTTGATCTCATCGCGGGCACCGACGGTTGGGACGATCCAGCCTGGATCAACCGAAACCTGGGCGAGTCGGCCATGTTACACGGCGACTGCTGGTGCGACCCTGTCGAGGAATGGGTATTGCAGGTCGCCAACGGACTTTTTGCCCCGAGATGCGGCCAATCATCCGTTCCAGAAGCGGGGCCTAGTGGCCTGACGAGTAGACTCCTTGCCAAGAGATCTTCTGGGTGACATGCCCACGCTTGTCGTGGGCATGCGGGAAGAGCCCCCCTCGTTCAGCACACTCCCGCACGAGTGGGCAACGAGTTGTCATCAAGCGAACTTACCAATCTAGAGCCTTAGGACTTGGTGAAACCGGTCGCCGTCTCCTCCTGGGCGCTTCCCTCATGCCAGTCACGCGTCAGATCGAGCCATAGAGCGAGGCCCTTCCACCGGCCGAATTGCTCGTACTTGGCCCGAATCGCCTTGGCGACATCCTCTTGGGGCCCATGAAGCGTGGTGTACTTTTTTAGACACCAACTGTCGAGTCCGAGGTAGTCAAACCGCCCAAAGAGCTTGCAGAGGTTCTCCGCCGCGTAGCATCCGAATCCTCGCAGTTGGACGATCTCGGCGATCAATTCCTCGGTCGTTCCCTCCCAAACCGGCCATCGCTCCGGATCAACCGTCCCATCAACGACTTGCGCCGCGAACCGTTGCAAACTCTCGGAGCGATAACCCGCGCGAATGCGGCTCTTGTAGAACGAGACCGGCTGATCGGCCATCGCGCCGGGCGTGGGGAAGAGCCGACGTCCGCCGGGGCCGATGTCGCCCAGTTCACCGACCAATTTGTTGACCATGGAGCGGGTGAGCGACCAACTGCAATTGGTCGTGGCGAGCATCTTGACCGCGTCCTCGAACGCCGACGGCGACCGGAGCAGGCGGCCGGCGCCGATCCGGCGGGCCCAGGCGTATCGCTTGCCCGCGGCGGAGAAAAAGTCGTCGACTTCTCCGTCGAGCCCGAGCATGGTCGTGACCAGTTCGATCGCCGCCCCTTCCAATCGCTTGGGAACGCGACCCTTACAGTCGACCTCTAGGGTAAGTTCACTCCGCGTTGGGGCGTGGAGAGTCAAGAGAACGGCTCGCCCAAGAAGACGGGCCGAGGTCGTGAGCGTCTCTTGTTCGGGATCCCAATGGAAAGGTGGCAGGTCGTACCAGCCGTGACTGAAGACGATCGTCCTCAGCGAAAAACGATCGGATGGTTCGAGAACCGTCGAGAGACGCCCCATGCGTTCGCGTCACTCCTTCGGCAACGGATGCAGCGCGGTCGAAGGAACACTCACGACGACATCCGGGTTGCGGTGCCACTCGGCGCAAAGCTCACGGGCTTCGCTCGCGATCGCTTGCCAGTGGGCTCGATCCTCGTCTCCCACCCAGCGTTGCCGCCACCAACTCTCGAATTGGATGATCGTCGCGATGAGAAAAGACTCCCACTGCGGGCGATGTTTGAGGAAGTAACGCAGGAGCGAAGGCCGGGCGATGCGCACCATGGAGATGGTCAGCGAGCGAGCATGATAGGGATGGAGATGTCGCAGGGCAGGCCGCGGGTCGAAGAGGACCTTCCAGCCCGCTTCCCAGCAGCGGCGGCACAAGTCGACGTCCTCGTAGTACATGAAATAGGAATCGTCGAAACGGCCGATCTCCTCGAAACAACGTCGGTTCAGCAAGACGCAGGCGCCGGTGACCCAAGGAACCTCCGAAGGCCGATCGGTCGGGAGACTCAGATACTTGCGGGTCGCGCGCGATTGGAACTGTCCGAGGAGGAATCGAGCCAGCGAGGGAAATTGTCCCGCCGATCCTTGATGTGACCCATCTTCATTGAGCAGCCGGAAACCGACCACGCCCGTTCGCGACGCTTCCTCGCGAATCGAGAGATCGTTGATCACCGCGTGGGTTGCCTCGAGAAACCCCTCTTCGTAAGCGACGTCCGCGTTGAGCGCCAGGACGTAGTCACCGGTGGTCCAAGAGAAGGCTTGGTTGAAGCCGCTACCGTAGCCTCTGTTCTTGCAGGTTCTCACTCGGACGCCGGGGCCGACATCGTCGCTGGTCGGAGCCGGATCGGGGCCGTTGTGGATCAGGAGCCACTCGGTCGCTTCGAAAAGCTCCGGTTCGGCGGCGCGCGTGGCTCGAATCATGGTGACCGCTTCGGCGGCATGTTCGTAGTTTAGAATGACCGCCGAGAGGAGTGGTCGCGACCGATCGCGGTCGCTTGGGATGTCATCCATGACGCTCCGCCAGTTGTTCGCGGTCAGGCTTGGGGAGATGCTTCCGCGTCATCCCTCTCCGGACCATTCGTCCGGAAGGGACGGTGAATCTCCGTTCCCGACCGACAGTTACGTACGAGATGATGGTTCTGTTCTACCCTGAGGACCCACCGATTCAATCTCGATGGCGCGAACCGAGTGAGTCGATCGCGTCTCTCCCCCTGGTGTGTGAACGTCGACAATCCCCGTTTTAGTCGCTTTCCTGCGAGAATGGGCAAGGAATGCCATGCCGATCGTCTGCTTGACTCTTCTGGTCGTGTGTCACGTGCTCGTGGACATGTTCGCTGTTTTTCCACAGCCGCTTTGGCCGACGCTCGCCGGTCGGCTTTCGCTCAATGACGAGTCGATCCAGATCGTTTACGCCGCCTGGATGCTGTCGACGTCGTTGGCCCAAGTCGCGTTCGGCATTTGGAGCGACCGTTTTCGTGGTAGTTGGCTGATCTGGGGCGGCCCGATCGTGGGTGTCATCTGCCTGAGTCTCTTGGGAACGACCTCGTCGCCCTTGGTCTTCACGTTGCTGGTGGTGGTCGGTGGTCTCGGCATCGCCGCGTTCCATCCCGAGTCGGCCGCTCTCGCGGGAGCGTGCATGCCGGAAAATCGTCGGCGGGCGATGTCGATCTACACCACCGCGGGCTTTGTCGGCACGACACTCGGCCCACTCTACAGTGGCTGGATGACGACCGAGATCGGCATGGCAGCGCTGTCGTGGAGCATCCTCTGGGCGCTGCCGGTGGTGGGTGTTGTCGCCTTTGGCCTCTGGCGGTCGATGCCGACGCCGAGCGCCCAGGTCACCCGAGCCATCGCGACGCCCCAGTGCGTTGATCGGCCAAGAACCCGGCGCTTGCTGACCCTCTTGCTGACCAGTAGTGTTTTTCGCGTGCTGGCGATCAGCGGCACAATGATCGGATTGGCGTACATGATCAATCGTCGAGGCGGTTCCGCCACGGAGATCGGACTGGCGCAAGCGGTCTACATTGGCGCTTCGGGCGTCGGAATGCTGGGGGCCGGTTTTCTGATCGGTCCCAGGACCGAACGTTCGGCGGTCTTGCTCTTACCCTTGTTGAGCGTGCCGGCCCTGATGCTGTGCCCCTACGCCTCGCCGACGTTGATGCTCTGCTTGCTGGCGCTCGCGGGAAGCACCACGGGAGCGGCGACCCCGATCATGATCAGCCTTGGGCAACGCTTGCTTCCCTTCGGTCAGCGAGTCGCCAGCGCCATCACGATGGGCGGCGCTTGGGGGATCGCGGGAACGATCACCGCGATTGGGATGGCGGTCTTCAACGAACTCGGGGCCCCGGAGTTGGCGTTCACATATTTTCCGTTGGGAACGCTGCTGGCGAGTCTGATCTGCCTGTGGATTCCGATGTCGATCGAGGAGCCGACGCCTTGTCGCGGGAACGTTCAGGTGCCGGCGGTTGGGTGATGGGAGCGCCGATCGAGAAGCGCGGAGCGGACGTTCCGCGCTTCAGGACACCTCGGCTGGAGGCTCCACGGATTGCCTAAGCAGTAGTCTCCACGAGAGGAGGGTCGCCGCCAAGCAGGCGATCCCCGAGAAGAAAATCGTCGTCGGCGTGCCAATGGTCGACGCGATCCAGCCGGCGAGATAGGCTCCCGTCGGGTTCGATAGTCCAAAGGCCAATACCCAGACGCTCATCACGCGTCCGCGAATCGCGTCGTCGACGGAAAGTTGGATCGTCGAGTTGGCACTCGCCAGGAACGCGACCCAACCCGTTCCCGTGATGATCATCGCGACACACGCCACGGGAAGCCAGGTGCTGAAGGAGAGAAGGGTCAACCCGCCGCCAAGCAGTGCGATGCCGATCAGGATCATCGCCCGTCGCGACTCGACCCGGTGCAGGGACGCCACGGCAATCGAGCCCAAGAGCGCTCCCAGCCCGTTGCACATCAACAGCGTGCTGTATCCCCACTCGCCAAGGCCCAATGTCTTGCGCGTCAATGCCGGCATCAACGTGAGGTAAGCGCCTCCCGAGATGAGCACGAGCGAGAGAACAAAGAAGAGGCAGAGAAGTCGCCTATCCGCCCAGATGGTCCGGAAGCCGACGAAGAATTCTCCGTGCCGTGCGTGCGAGGGGTCGCCGCGCCGTTCGTCGGGCAACTTCATCATCAGCAGCGCGATCGGCATTGCCAGGAACGTCAGCCCGTAGAGCAGAAAGCAAGTCGGGATGTCGGCGACGAAATAGACGATGCCGAAAATCATCGGTCCGACGAGACGCCCACCGTTAAAGACCGCGGAATTCAGCGCGATCGCGCTGAGCAAGTGGGACTTACCCACCATCTCCACGATGAACGACTGCCGAGTCGGGATCTCGAAGGCGCGAACCGTCCCCAAGAGAGAGACAAACCCGAGCACCGTCCAAGGCCTCACCGACGCCGGCTCGACCCAGACCGTCGCGGTGAAGGTGATCATCACGAACAGGCCAATGGTCTGCGAAGTGAGCAAGACGCGGCGTTTGGGGTAGTGATCGGCGAGGGCTCCGCCAACCATCGAGAAGAGGACGATCGGAAGCGACGACGCGACCCCGATCATCCCCAGCCAGAGCTCCGAATTGGTCAGTTGATGCACGTACCACTGCACGGCGGCATGTTGCATCCAGAACCCGAGCGTGGTGAAGGCGTGGCCGATGAGGAAGTAGCGAAACGCCTGGTGCCCCAGCGAGGGAGCCCACTGCAAGAGCCGGCTTTGGTCCGAAGTCGCCGCCGTCCCCGTGGGAGGGAGATAGGGAGAAGGCTGTTCGACCTGTGACGACTCAACCCGCGCGATGACATGACTCCTTGGCGGACCGTTGAACCACTCGCTGCCGGCGGCGAACGGTCGTCTTTTCCCATCGCCGCATCGAAGAAAACGCGACGAACTGACCGATCCGCCTCTGTTTCTCTTCCTCGATCTTGGCCGAGACTCCTCATGCTCGCCTTACCCGATGGCATTGGCAGCATAGTTGCCCACACGTGGTTTCGGCGCCGAGTGGTCAGGAACCAATGGTTGGGATGACGGGCGATCGCTTGAGACGCTTGTTCTTTCATTCTTAGCGATGCCCAACGGCCCCGCCAGGGGAGAAGCGTTGACGGAAGTGGAGACCGCGGGAAGGGATGCCGACGGTGGAGCCTTTGGGCCTCCCTTTGTCCAAGGGGAGCCTCTTTCTGCTCCCCCTTGGACCAGAAGTGACTTGAGTGAGAGTCCTCTCGGACAAGGACCGTGCCGGGCAACAATCCCGCTAGGCTCCTCCCTCGGGCATGGGGAACTGGATGCGGGCAAGCTTCTCCGCGGGATCGTGATGGGGATCGAAGGCCAACTCCACCGCCGCGACGCTGCTCACCCGGATGCTCATCGAATGGACCTCGTCGTGCGAGACGCCGTCCACGTAACCCATCAACGGCCGCTTGTGGGGATCGAGCGTCCTGAACTCGAGCTTGGTGTCGAGGGGGAGAAGCACCGGCTTCCAGTCGGTCGGGAAAAGGACATTGTTGCCGACCAAGAGGAGGGCGGGCGTGCTCAAGGGCAGGGGAGTCGCTCCCATCGCCCGCGCGTAGGAGGTCGAGCCGCCCGGAGTCGCGACCAGCGCCCCGTCGGAGACGAGCTTGCAGAGCCGCTGGCGACCGTTGACCCGCACCTCGATCCATGCCGTCTGACCCGTGGCGCGTTCGACCCACGCTTCGTTGAAGCCGAGGGAGGTCTTCGTCTCGCCGCCGGGACTGACGGTATCGACATGCAGCAGCGAGAGTTGCTCGAGCACTAGAGCCTGGCCGAGTAGCTCCGTCGGCATGTCCGAATTGAGCAGGAAGCCGAGGTGGCCGGTGTTGATCCCATAGAAGGGAACGCGCAGTCGCCAGTGCTCGCGGATGGCTCGAAGCATCGTTCCGTCGCCGCCGATGACCACGATCAAGTTGGGATGGTCGCGGTCCTCGTGAGGAAATTGCTTCGCGATTTCCTGGGACTTGGGGTTGTACGGGTCCGCGTAGATCATCGGCCGCAGCTCGTCGAGCGTAAACCGCGTCGTCCGTGTCTGCGGTGCGCCGCTGTAGAGGGCATGTCGGCGGATGTACATCAACACTTCCGGGATGATCCAATCGTCGACCGGCTGATGATGAAAGATCCGTTCGCGGATCGCGTCGTTGCCCCCGTCGCGGTCGGTCGCGTAGATCTTGCACTTGGGCGGCAAGTCGTCCGGGTCGACCTCCTCGTCGACGTTCTTGACGACCGCGAACTGGAGTTGCTTCCACATCGCGTCGCCGCGTTGCCACTCCTTATGGACGGCCGACTCGCCCTTCTTTCCGCCCTGACACATCTGTGCCGTGACGACGTGCCAGACGTCGCCGATCAGTCCCAGTTCCTTGGAAAGGTCCGACGATGGCAACGTGTCGTCCGAGTCGAGATCGAAGAGTTCGACGCGGACGCGTTCCATGCCGCGGAAGGTCATGTCCGCCATCGTCGCCCGATAGACCGGAGCGACATCGTAGCGGATTCTGCGGTCGTGCGTCGGTGCCCACGGAACGACGATCACTTCATCAAAGTTGTTGCTCAACATCTCCGCGATCGCGCGGTGCCGCGTTCCAGGTGGGTTGAAGCTGCCGCCGTAGATGGCAATCGAATTCGCCACGCACTCACTCCCTGTCGTGTTCCGAGATGCTCGATGTCGCGAGGTTGAGCTTGCTCCGCGTCGTAGTCCGTTGATTTAAGCCGGCGGCGAATAGATCAACGGGCTGTTCGCAGCCGCCAGACGTTGTCGTTGTAGCAATGTCGCCCAACGCGACGAAGCGTCCGCGTCGATCGAGGGAAGTCGGGCGAGTGGCCCGCGAGCGAGGGTTGGGGGCGCGTCGTTCGATTCGGTGGGCCTGTGGCCCACGATGAGGGCGGTTTGGCGTGCGTGTCAGGCAATGGCCTGACCTACGGGAAGAGTAGGACAGGCCTGTGGCCCACGATGAGGGCGGTTTGGTATGACTGTCAGGCAGTAGCCTGACCTACTTGCTGAAGCGGCCAGTCTTGAGGTCGATCCGGTCACCGGGCAAGTCGATCTTTTCCGGCTCGGGGAGGACCGAGAAGGACTTGATCACCTTGCCCGCCTTGGGGGCCTTTGGCGCGTCTTTGGTCACATCCTTCGCGTCATCGTTCTTTGAAGACTCCTTTTCGGTCGATGCCTTCGGCTTGTCCGACGTGGTCTTGCTCTTCTTCTCCTTCTTCGCCGGCGCCGTGTAGGAGGTCGCGACGAACTCCGGCGGCGGCGGAAGGATCTTCCCGCTCGCGACGGGGGAAGGGGGCTTCGCGGCCGTCACTCGCTTGGCCTTGGTCGGCAGGGCGGCGACTTTCTTCGGAGTGCTCGCCTTCGGAGCACTCAGTTTGGGAGCGGTCGGTTTCGAGGCCGTGATCTCGATCGCCTTCTTCGCGGGCCCTTCGAGCTTCGGACCTTGCTCGGCCGAGAAGTCGGGCATCACGCATCCCTCTTCCAGGCAGCCATCCTCGGCACAGCAAGGCTCCGTCGGGAGGATGCACCCGAATTGCGGTTCGCAGCAGAGCTTGCCCTTGTTGCCGCGGATCCAGTTCAAGAAGGGGCAGTCCTCGCAGAGGCGACGCGTCGCCACGTAGATGCGATCTCCGGGCTGGATCTGGTAGTTGGTCGTCGTGTCACCGAGCTGGAAGATGTTGTCGTAGCAGATCGGCAGCACCACGCGACACCCGCAAGGATCGGTCGGCCGGCTGAGGATGATGTTCTTGCGCGACGCCTTGTTGTTCAGGCCGCCAGCGGCGAAGATCGCGTCGAGGACCGTCTCGCGCCCATCGAGCGGGTAGGCGCCGGGGGCCCGAACCTCACCCTCGACGTAGTAGACTTTGCTGTTCCACTGCAGCAAGCGGACTTCGACCCGGATCGGGTTCTTCGACTCGGCCTTGATCTTCGCGTTGATCGCGTCCTCGATGTCGTCAATCGTCATGCCCATGACGGTGATTCGGCCGTAGCGGGCCAGATCGACGGTCCCATCGGGAGGAATCGGCTGATTGCTGGGGAACTCGAGGATCGAGTCGACCTTCGCCGGCTCGATTTCCAGGACGTCGCCAGGCTCGACGAGGTAGTCGAGCAGTGGCGTCTTCGCGAGCTCGCGCGGCACCGCGATCGGCGTGACGTGCTCGCCGCGCATCTGCTTGGCCGGCTTGATCAGATGGTACTTGACGGGAAAGGTCGTCAGCCCGGTGTCGGGCGTGATCGAACAACCGGTGAAGAGCACCGAGCACGCCATCGCGAAACAGAGGTTTCGCCAAGCTATCGCTTGTCCCAGGATACGCATGATTCCGAATCTCCCCCGCGCCGGACTCCGCGCGGACATCTGGCCCCAGCCGAATACCAATTCCTCCCTCTGCATCGGCAAGACTCGCCAGGCACGTTCATTAAAACCGGAAGAATTTTCCTAACCGTCACTGTCGGAACAATCGTCACGATCGATTCCGCCGGTTTGCGTCCAACCGGTCCGAAATCGCGACGGAACTCACGCCAGCATCGGCTCTTGCGGAGACAAGGGTGGAGTGGGGAGAATGAATAGCCTAGGCTTCCTTCAGCGAGGTGTCGCGGACACCACGTGTGGGTACCGAACCGAATCGAGATTCGTACGGGACATCAACCGATGCTTCGCACTCGTTGGGCAATGACTTGTCTGGGATTCGCGGCCACGCTGACCCTATGCGCCACGTCGCTGGCTCAGGCGCCGAGCGAACCCGCGTCCGGTTCACCCTCGGACGAGACCAACGTCGAAGCGACGGTACCCTTCGCGGCCCAGATCGCCGAGCCGAAGGAGATCGACCCGTCGCTGCCCAATGTCCTGATCATCGGGGACTCGGTCTCGATCGGCTACACGCTGCCCGTTCGTCGCGAACTCGAGGGTAAGGCGAACATCTTCCGCGTCCCCGAGAACGCTCGCGGGACGATCTACGGACTCAAGCACATCGACGAATGGCTCGAGGGCCGGAAATGGGACGTGATTGTCTTCAACTGGGGAAGTTGGGACACGGTTCAGGAGTCGGCCGATCGCTACTGCGTGAATCTACGCAAGCTGGTGAAGAGGCTGCGTGAAACCGATGCGACGCTTCTCTTCGCTGGCACGGTCCCGGCCCCGGAGATCGCTCGCGGCTTCAACGGCGGCAAAGCCGAGTACTTCGAACGGCAGAAGCTCTACAACGCGTCGGCTCACCGCGTGTTGGTCGACGAGAAGATCCCTTGCATCGACCTGCTACACACGAGCCTGCCGCACATCAGCCAGGTCTACCGACCCAATGACTACCACTTATCGCCCGCGGCGCTTCAGACCTTGGCCCGGAAGGTCGCCTACGCGATCGAGCATCCCGATACCGTTTCGATCGATCACGCTCCCTCCGAGTTCTCCTACTACATGATCGTCTTCGCGCTACAGTCCGGCCCGGCCAATGTCATCGAAAAATCACACACCTTCGCCACGTTCGTCAAGGCGAACCAGAATCGCCAAATCATTGATACGGTTACGATTAGCTGGCTTGCCGCCTCGGGGATCATCGAAACCTTGAACCCCGTTCCGCAGTCCGGGGCTAACTGGTCACTTCGTGACACCTTAGAATGGGGATCGGAGAAGGGGGCCCGAATGTCCAAGTGGGGCCCCTATGTGATTGATGCCGCGTTCTTTGAACGGGCCAAGCGGCGAACGGAGCAACTCGATCGAGGAAACATCAAGTATCTCATCCTCGATCGGCGTTGGCGCCGACATACCGGGACGAGGGGGTTCGACTGCATCCACGCGCTGAGCGACATCGGCGGCTACCTCGCCACAGGCAGCGCTCGTGGTGAGGACGCCAGCCGCAAAGTCGCCAAGCACTTCAAGCCGTGGATTCGCGGACGTCTGCTCAACGAGCACTGGCTCTTTCTCGCCCTTGGGATCGACCGCTTTCCGTTCATCGACCGCGATCTCTAGCAGACGTGAGATGGCAACGTGATGGATCGTCGTTGGCTTGTAGCCCTTATCCTTCTGGTCGCTCCGGCGCTCGCGCGAGCCCAAGAAGAACCGAGCTCTCCCCCGGCCTCCGACGTAATCAATGCGACGACATCGCTCCCATCCTCCAAGTTCCTCGATCGTCCCAACGACGAAACCGATCGCCGCGCCCGGGAAATTGCCGCACCCGAGTCGACCGACCCGGAGCGCCCCGACGTTCTGCTCATCGGTAGCTCCACCTCGATCGCCTACACGCCGGTGGTTCGGCATCTGCTGGGCGAGGAGTTCGATGTCTTCCGCGTTCCGGAGAAGGCCCGGACGACGAGTTACGCGCTCAAGCGACTCGATGACTGGCTCGGCGAACATCCGTGGGACGTGATCGTCCTGCAGATGGGGGGATGGGATTCGCTGAACACGCCCATCGACACGTTCGAGCGAAACATTCGAGCGATCATCGCCCGTCTCGAGCGAACCGGCGCGACGATCGTCTACGCCAACATGACGCCGGTGCCGGATCTGCTTCACGCATACTTTGGCCGCAAGACGAACTACAACGATGTCATCTTGCGCTACAACACCGTCGCCGAGCATGTCATGCGTGACGAGGAGGTGCCGGTCCTCGATCTCTTCCGACTGATGCTTCCGCATGTCGACCGCGTGCAGCACAAGCACGACTACCGGTTTACGCCGGAAGGGATCCAGATGATCGGTCGCCACGTTGCCGACGCGATCCGAAAGCCCGACGAAGTCGGACCGGCGGCCGAGGTCGAGTTCGTCTACTATCTGCTCGTCTTCGGGAGCTACTCGGGCGACTCGAATTTGATTTCCAAGTCGCACACCTTCGCGACCTTCATCAAGGCGACGACCGATCGCGAGTTGGTCGAAGCCCACACCATCAGTTGGGTTCCCGTGGACCGCGTGGTCGATCCGCTTCGTGCCAAGCCGGTGCCGGGAGAGAACCTCGATCTGGCGAAGACGTTGGAGTGGTGCCAAAAGGTTCAGGCACGGGTCTCCCTGTGGGGACCGTTCGTGATCGATCCGGTGCTCTACCGCAAGGCGGTGAAGCGAGTGGAGCATCTCGCCGATAGCAGCGTTCGCTACGTGGTCCTCGACCAGAGCCTGCGCCGTCACCACTCGGCGTACAACTGCATCCATGCCGTGAGCGATCTTGGTGGGCACCTGCGGACATACAGCAAACGCGGCGCGGAGGCGAGTTCGATGGTGGTCGATCACTTCCGTCCCTGGATCCGTCGCCAGGCCCGCGACACCCGCTGGCTTGAGCAGGAACTCGATTTGATCCGCTTCCCCCTCACCCGTCGTCACCGCTAGCGCTTGACGGGTGGTGATGCAACGGTCCGCCATCCAGGATCGCTGGTTTGCTCCACTGGCGCATCTAGGTCCAAGTGTCAGGCTGCCAGTTGTTCCCCTCTCCCGCCGGGGAGAGGGGAACAAGAGGCTCCCTCTCCCGCCGGGGAGAGGGGAACAAGAGTGTTCGTGTCAGGCAATAGCCTGACCTACTGGTTGGTCTGTCTCTAAGTGACGGGCACTCCTCACCTCTCCCATGGGGAGAGGTCGGCGAGCGAAGCGAGACGGGTGAGGGGACGAAACGCCCTGAATAAAGAGGCGGATCGTCGAAGAATAGCCCCCTCACCCCTAACCCCTCTCCCACGGGGAGAGGGGAACAAGAGGCTCACTCTCCCGCCGGGGAGAGGGGAACAAGAGTGTTCGTGTCAGGCAATAGCCTGACCTACTGGTTGGTCTGTCTCTAAGTGACAGGCACTCCTCACCTCTCCCATGGGGAGAGGTCGGCGAGCGAAGCGAGACGGGTGAGGGGACGAAACGCCCTGAATAAAGAGGCGGATCGTCGAAGAATAGCCCCCTCACCCCTAACCCCTCTCCCACGGGGAGAGGGGAACAAGAGGCTCACTCTCCCACAGGGAGAGGGGAACAAGAGGCTCACTCTCCCACAGGGAGAGGGGAACAAGAGGCTCACTCTCCCACAGGGAGAGGGGAACAAGAGTGTTCGTGTCAGGCAATGGCCTGACCTACAAGAAGAGCCGAGATCGCTATCTGAACGACTCAATCGGTGAGCGGCTTCTTCGGCGGACCCTCGCCGGGCTCCGAGGCCAGTGGGGCGGGAACCTTGCGCATCGCCCCGTCGACCGAACAGCCGCCTGGTCCGACGATCATCACCAGTAGCGAACAGAGCAAGACGATCACGGGAACCGGCAGCGGCGGAACGAAGGGAACCTCGCTCAAGCCCAGGTTCTGAGCCGCTTCGTTGTCCATACCGTTGATGATGACGGTGGAGTAAATAGCCGGTGCCATCGTCGCGACACCGAGCAATCCGCCGACCCGTCCCATCAGACCGATGAAGAGAAGCAGCCCCGCGGCGCACTCCGTGGTCGGCGCGGCGAGAAGGGTGACGTTGACCATCGGCAGTCGACTCGCGACCAGGATGTTCTCGAAGTGATCCGGATCGACGAAGTGCTTGGCGCCAAGGATGAGCAGCGGCAGGGCCGCCACCAATCGGGGAACCAGCATCCACTTCGATTGCCACCGAGGAAGAAAGCCCGCATTCATGTCCAACTCCATATCCCTCGACAGATCCAACAGTCCGTTGATCTATTCGCTGCCGGCCGCGAACGGCTCTCTTGACCAATCTCGGCGTTGAAAAACCTCGACGAATCTACGGATTCGCCTGCACTTTTCCTCCTTGATCTTGGCCAACATGGCTCGTTCTCGTCTTGGCCCGTTTAGATCTACGGACTGCTAAGATCAACGGTCTGCTAAACTCGCTCTATCATCGTACCGTGATATACCGAACGGCGACCGACAGTCACGACTCTCGGAGAAGCGAGACCTTTACGCCGTCGAAGACGTCTGGCCTGGAGTCCATTCATGCAAGAATTGACGCTAACCATGAAGTACGCGACCGTCGCGTGTCGACTGAGCGACTCCTCCGGCCCGAGCGTGCTCTTGATTCACGGCAACTCCTCCTGCAAGGAGGTTTTCAAGCACCAGTTCGCCAGTCCCTTGGCCGAGAAGTACCGTCTGATCGGGTTCGATTTGCCTGGGCATGGGGAGTCTTCCAACGCCTTCGATCCCACGAACGCCTACACCGTTCCCGGATTCGCCGATCTCGCGTGCAAACTCATCGAGGAGCTTAACGCCAATCCCGTCGTCGTCTTCGGATGGTCGCTCGGGGGGCACATCGGCCTTGAGATGACGACGCGGCCCAACGAGGTCCGCGGGCTGATGATTTCGGGAACCGCTCCGATGGGCCACAGCGTCAAGGACTTCGCCGACGGCATGTATTGGGACAGCCCCCACATGCAGCTCACCAGTAAGAAGGAGTTCACGCCGGAGGAGGTCGAGCGATACGCCCGTCACACGTGTGGTGTCAACGCTCCCTTCGAGCCCTTTCTCCGCGACGCGGTGGCGCGGGCCGATGGGAGGTTTCGCGAGACCTTCGTGAGTGACTACTTGGCCGGCAGGGGATCTGATCACCGGACCGTCGCCGAGACGTTGACCATTCCCTTCGCCATCGTCAACGGGGCGGACGAGCCGTTCGTTCGCAACGACTACATCGCGTCGCTTCCGTACCGCGGGCTCTGGGAGAGGAAGGTGCACCTCATGCCCGGCGTCGGCCACGCCCCATTCTGGGAGGCTCCCGAGGCCTTCAACGGCATCCTCGAGCGCTTTGTCGACGATGTCGTTTCCGGTTGAGTCCCGCGTGCGATTTCCATTTCAACGAGTAGGGTGGACGTGTCGCCCACCACGAACGAGGGAACGTGTTGGTTTGACATCCGTCGTGAACGCGAGACGCGATGGACGATGCGCGGCCATCGCGGGGGATGTGAGAGACTAGACAACCCCTGCGGGGTTGGTGTTTCCCTTCGGTCGGTACCCAGGGTGCGCGAAGCGCGACCCTGGGCTTCGCTAGAGAACGGCGTTGCCGTTCGGAAGGCGGGAGGTGTTGCCGTTCGGTCGGAGAGGTGTTGCCGTTCGGTCGGAGAGAGCGAGTTACGTCACCGGCAACCCGAAGTCAGACGTTTGACCATGCACTCGTGGCGACGTGGAGGTCCACCCGACAAACCTCTTGCAACGGCATCGCCGTTGTCTGTTGAAGCCCAGGGTCGCGCCAGCGCACCCTGGGTACCGGATGTATGACAATGCCAACCCCGCCGGGGTTGTCTAGGCTTGCTCTTGTTCGGAAAATCGAGGGTGATCCGTAATGACGAACCCCCTCACCCCTAACCCCTCTCCCACGGGGAGAGGGGAATAAGAGGCTCACTCTCCCACGGGGAGAGGGGAATAGGAGGCTCACTCTCCCACGGGGAGAGGGGAATAAGAGGCTCACTCTCCCACGGGGAGAGGGGAATAAAAGCGGGGAGGTTTAACCCGTGATCAACTTCATGCAGGGACCGCCCTCGTTCTGGGTGGGACGCTCGGGGCGGCCCTTGTGGAGGTAGGTCAACTCCATGTTGTCGACGCCGAGCATGTAGAGAATCGACGCGTGCAGATCGTGAACGTGAAGCCGTTCCTCGATCGCGTGCAAGCCGACCTCGTCGGTCGCGCCGATCGTCTGGCCACCTTTGACGCCGCCACCGGCCATCCACATCGTGAAGCCGTACGGGTTGTGGTCACGACCGTTGCCCTTCTCGGACATCGGAGTACGGCCGAACTCGCCGCCCCAGACGACTAGGGTCTCGTCGAGCAGGCCGCGACGCTTGAGATCCTTGAGCAACCCCGCGACCGGCTTGTCCATCGACTTGCACAGACGGGCGTGGTTCTTCTCGATCGCCGAATGCGAATCCCAGGCACTGCCGGAACCCGAATAGAGCTGGACGAAGCGAACACCACGCTCGACGAGCCGGCGGGCGAGAAGACAATTGCGACCGAAGGACTCGGTCTCCTTCTGGTCCATGCCGTAGAGTTCGCGGGTCTCTTCGGTCTCGGAGGCGAGATCGACCGCCTCGGGAGCCTCGGCTTGCATGCGGAAGGCGAGTTCGTAACTGGCGATCCGGGCGTCGAGTTCCGATTGATCCTTCCGAGGCTCGGCATGACGGCGGTTGAGCCACTGGAGATAGTCGAGCTTGCTGCGTTGCCGGGCGCCGCTAACTCCCTTGGGTGTCGAGAGGTTCGGGATCGGATCGCCGCTCGCCGACAGGGGAACGCCCTGATAGACCGCCGGCATGAAGCCGGTGCCCCAGTTGCGCGGACCATTGACCACGCGTCCCTTCTTGTCTTCGAGGACGATGAAGGCGGGTAGGTTTTGGTTCTCGGTGCCCAAGCCGTACGTGACCCAACTGCCGAGCGACGGCCGACCGGCGAGCGGCGAACCGGTGTTCATCTGGCACATGCCAGTCGAGTGATTCAGACCATTGGACCAACAGGAGCGGACGACTGCGATGTCGTCCATACACTCGGCGATCTCGGGGATCCAGTCGGAGGCCCAAAGACCACTCTTGCCGTGCCGCTTCCATTTGCGTTTGCTCGCCAGCAGCGGCGCGTCGGCTTCGCCCATTGGCAGGATCACCGGCTTAAAACTCGACGGCAGCGGCTTGCCCGCCATCTCGTTGAGCTTCGGCTTGGGATCGAACAGGTCGATGTGGCTCGGGCCACCTTCCATGAAGAGGAAGATGACGCTCTTGGCACGCGCCTTGACGTGTGGCTTCTTGGGGGCGAGGGGATTGTCCGCTCCCGCCGTCGCGCCCAGGGCGTTGTTCTGGCCCAAGAGGTGCGCGAGCGCCACGGCTCCGAAGCCACCACCCGCCGAGCAGAGAAAATCGCGGCGCGAAGTCGCGGGAACCACGTGGGGAATCGTCATGGGACGGTTGGAGTCGCTCATGCGACACGGTCTCCTTAGTCGACGTAGAGGAATTCGTTCGAGTTGAGCAGGGAGTGACAGAAGTCAGTCAGCGCCATCATGCGTTCGCTGCTGTTGGCGCCAAACCGCGTTGGCTCCATGTTGTTATGTTGCTTCGACGAGTCAGCGTAGACGCCGGGATCGGACTCGAAACGCCAGCGGCCAACGGTCGAGGCGCGATCGGATGAGTTCTGCACCAGGAGTTGCTCGGGAGTCAGCGCGACGTCGGAAAGCCGCACTTCGTCGATCAGCCCATCCCATCCTTGACCGGACTGATGATGCCGGCCGCCGATGAAGAAGGGCAGTCCCTTCGGACGATAGTCCTTCCGCACCAAGTGCGGCGTGTTTGCGGCGTGAAGTACCGCGTCGGGCTTGGAAAGGTCCATCATGTAGAACGTGACCCCCAGCTTGCCGGTCTCCTTGAGCTTGAGCGAAGCGGCGACGTAGACCGGCTTGTTCAGCGGTACCCGAAGTCCCGAAGCGATCACTTCGTACTCGGGCTTGCCCTTGCCGCGATCCCCGATGAGTTGGAGGATGAGGTTTCGCGGCTTGTAGGCCGACTTTTCGCTCGTCACGCCGAACGACCAGCCGGGATGTTGATGATTTCCATCCCACTGCGACGCGATCACCCGAACGTTCGCGGAGGGGTAGAGAGAGCGGAGTTGAACGATCGCCTCGATGGTGAAGTCTTCCGAGGGCAGGCTCTCGCTGAAGGGGACTTGCAGGCGATCCTGAACATCGCCTTCCCGCACGTAGAGAGCCGAACGTCCCTCCTTGTCGGTCTTCGAGTGGACGATCGTCTTGAGCTGCGTCTCCTTACGCTCCGGCTTGAGGCCCGCTTGCCGTTCGAGGAACGCGAGGGTTCGTTCGAGCTCTTCGTGTTCGGGCTTGCGGCTGTAGGCCCACTCGTACGCCGTCTCGATCATCTCTCGATCGGAGACGCCGAGCTTCTCCAAACGCTTGGCCATCGCCGACGCTCGCTGAAGGGGCCACGACCCGTTGATCATGAGCAGGGCCTGGGTCGCGGTCGTGGTGACGTTGCGGCGTGAGCAACTGGCAAAGCCGTTCGGAGCATCGAAGGAGCCAAGCAGTGGGTCGGGCCGGTTGCGATACCGCTTGGTGTAGACCGAACGGACCGGGCTATTGGCGGAGAGGGAAGCACCTCCGCGGCGTTTCTCGTCGAGCTCACCACTGGCGACGAGCATCGCGTCGCGGGCTTGTTCCGCGTCGAGCCGTCGGATGTTGGCCCGCCAGAGGAGATTGTTGCTCGGGTCCTTCTCCTTGGCGACTTGCGTGGCCGGGACCAGGGCCGCTTGGCGGTAGCTCGCCGAGTTCATGATCAGGCGATGGACGTTCTTGATGCTCCATCCCTCCTCGACGAAGCGCCGAGCGAGCCAGTCGAGCAGTTCCGGGTGGGTCGGCTTTTCCCCTAGACGACCGAAGTCGCTCGGCGTCGAGACCAGCCCGCGACCGAAGTGGTGTTGCCAGATGCGATTGACCATCACCCGCGAAGTCAGCGGATGATCCTCCTGCGTGATCCAACGGGCGAGCGTTGTTCGCCGACCGGTCGAGTTGGGGACCGGGGAGGTCTCGATCACGGCGGGGTTCGGATCGAAAATTGTGAGGAACCCAGGGGCGATGACGCGTTTCTTGCGGTCGCCGGGGATGATGGTCTTGGGGGCCTCGCTGCCGATATCGGTGACGGTTAGTCCGGTCGGAAGCGTCGGCTTCTTCATGCTCTTGAGCTTCTTGGTCAACTGTTCGTAGCGTTCCTTCTTGTCCTTGGCGACGTTGACCTTCTTCTTCCGAGCATCCTCGACCTGGCGGTTGGCCAAGGCGGCAAGCTGCCGTTCGAGGGGAGTGATCTCCTCGGGCCGGGCGAGCATCAGTTTCTGAATGTCCTCGGGGAACATCTCGCGAGCTCTCCGGACGGCACCCTCGACGCCCTTCTTGCGAAGCTCGTCGATTTCCGCGCGGATCTCAGCGGTTTCCTTCTCCCACTTGGCCAGCGCCTTGGCGTGCTCGGCTCGCTGCTCGGGAGTGGCGAAGGGGATGTCCTCACGCGGCAAGATCGGCGCGAAGAAGGCCTGAAGACGGAAGTAGTCGTCCTGAAGGATGGGGTCGTACTTGTGATCGTGACAGCGGGCACACGCCATCCCCAAGCCGAGGAAGACATCGCTGGTGACGTCGGTCACGTCATTGAGGATGTAGTCCCACTGCGTGCGGACATCGCGTTGGTTGTACTCGTAAGACCAGTGCCGCAAGTAACCGGTCGCCGCCAGGGCGTCGGGGTCGTTTGGGGCGATCTCGTCGCCGGCGAGTTGCTCCTTGACGAACTGGTCGTACGGTTTGTCCTCGTTGAAGGCGTTGATGACGTAATCTCTGTAACGCCAAGCGGTTGGGCGATAGCCGTCGGCGCGGTAGCCATCCGATTCCGCATAGCGGACCAAGTCGAGCCAGTGACGCGCCCAGCGTTCGCCGTACTCCGGGCGTGCCAGGAGCCGCTCGATCAACCGCTCATACGCGTCCGGGGCCTTGTCCGAGAGAAACGCGTCGATTTCCTCCTGGGTCGGGGGCAAACCGAGCAAGTCGAAGCTGGCTCGTCGCAAGAGCGTCAAACGATCGGCACGGTTAGCGGGGCGAAGACCCTCCTGTTTGAGGCGCCGGAGGACGAACTTGTCGATCGGGTTCCGCGACCACTCGTCGTCCTCAATTCGGGGCGGCGTTGGGTCCGAAAGCGGCTGAAAGGACCAAAATGCGCGATCTTCTTCCGTGATTTTGGGCTCTTTTTTGGCGATTTCGCCCGATTCATTCTCCGATCCGGGCCAAATCGCGCCGTTTTTCACCCAGGTCGACAGCACAGCGATCTCTTCGGCGCTCATCATGCCCGAGGGGGGCATCTCGTAGCTCTCGTACTTGATCGCTTCGATCAGGACGCTCTCACCGGGCTTACCTGGAACGATCGCCGGGTCGCCACTCTCGCCGCCGTGCAGCATCGCGGTCCGCGAGTCGAGTCGCAATCCTCCCTTGTCCTTGTCCGGCCCGTGGCAACTGAAGCACTTCGCGGCCAGGAGAGGGCGAACCTTTTCCTCAAAGTGACGCGCCGCCTCGGAATCGGCCTCCGTCGACGCCGCTTGAATGACGGGCGATGTGCCCAATAGGGCGAAGATCGTGGGAAGGGCGAGCAGTTGCCAGGTGATCGCACGTCGAGTCGACCGGGTGGGGAGGAACACCATGTGGTGAATTCCTGCTTTCTAGGAGAAGTTCCGTGTTCTCTTAACCGTCGAGGAAGGCCCCGGAAACGGTGGGAAGTCGGCCAGCGTCGTGAGAATCGGCCGCCAACTACTCTCTCATGCCGCGGGATCAGCCATTCGCAACACGATTTTCCCAGATGCCGGGAAAAAACGGTGGGCTAGTTGCCGGTTTTCCCCCCGGGCGGTTCGGTCGTGACCTTGGGGAGCAGGGAAACCAGTCCCCCGCGAGCCCCGCAAAGCAGCCTCACGCCGTCCGGCGAGAAGACCACTGGCGTCAAAAAGTCCGCGAAGGTCGCCCGAACATGCCCCGTTTGAGGGTCGCAGAGCTTCAATTCGCCCGGCGAATTGGTCGAAAAGTGCCCCGTCGCCGCCGCCAGCGTCTCCCCATCCGGGGAGAACGACACATCGTAGACCCAGTTGGTAAACCCCGTGATGGAAGCACGTTGCGTCCGGCTGTCGACATCCCAGAGCCGGACGGTCCGATCGCGTCCTCCCGTCGCGAGCGTCTTGCCCGAAGGGTCGAATGTGGCACACAAGACCCACTGGCGGTGACCCTTGAGCACCGCCTCGGAGGCGCCTGTCGCGGTTTCCCAAAGGCGGACCGTAAAGTCCTCACTCGCGGTGGCGACAAGTTTGCCGTCGGGGGAGAAGGTGACCGCTTCGATTCCGGCGGTGTGGCCGGTCAGTCGATGAAGCAGCTCGCGTTGGCGGTAGTTCCAGATCGTCGCGGTGCCGTCGAGGCTTGCCGCCACGAGCAGGGGCTCGGTGGGATGGAACGCGACGCTGACCACCGCGTCGTTATGACCGTTGAGCGTGCCGAGCAGGGCCCGACTGTTCAGGTCCCAAAGTTGGACCTCGGGACGTTCGTTGGCCACCGCGATCGTCTTTTTGTTCGGGCAAACCGCGACGGAGCGAACCGGCCCGGATCCGGTCTCGAGATCGCCCAGGTATTGGTCCTCGGGAGCGAGCCACAGCTTGATCTTTCCCGCGACGTCTCCGCCGACCAGCAACCGGCCATCGCCGGAGAACTGCGCCGAAACGACTTTGGGCAAGCTGTCGGGGAGGACCGGGGGCTGACGGAACTCGGGGAGCGTCCAAACCCGCACTCGTTGATCGTTCCCCGCCGAAGCGATGAGGTGACCGTCGGGCGATACCGAAAGCCCGTGCGGACGATGGGCCATGATGTTGGCCTTCTCTTCGCCGCGATCGAGATCCCAGACCTTCAAGTAAGTATCGAGGCCACCACTGAGGAGTGTCTTTCCATCGGGCAGATACGCCAGCGAAGCAATCTCGTACAAGTGCCCGACCAGCGTCGAGGAGAGCGTGCGATCGGCGACGTTCCAGAGGTGAATACGGCTATCGTCGCCCCCGGACGCCAATTGGCGACCATCGGGAGAGAACGCGAGCGCCCGAATCGTGGCGACGTGACCGGGAAGCTCCGCGAGCAGACGGCCATCGAGCGCGTCCCACAGGAAGACCTTTCGGTCCTCACCGGCGGCGGCGACCAGCGAACCATCCGGAGCGAGCGCGACGGCGTCGATCGGTCCAATCGAACCGTGCAGGGTTTTCGACGTGGGCGGATCGGCGGAGAGGTCCCAAAGGCGGACTTCCGCGTTGTCGGCTCCGGTGGCGACGAGGGAAGAGCCCGGAGCGACCGCGAGGGCGCGAATCGTCTCCGAATGCCCCTTGAGCCGGCCCTCTTCCTTGTGCGTTTCCGGGTTCCAAATTAGGACGTCGCTCCCGACCGCTCCAAGAGCGGACTTTCCGTCCGGCGACCACGCGACGGCGCGGAGCGGCTTGGTGGACGCCTTCCAGCGGTGCTCGAGATGCCCATCGTCGAGATCCCAAAGTCGGACGGTTCCATCGTTGCCGGCGCTGAGCAAGCGGTCGCCGTCGGGAGCGTAGGCGACTGCGTTGACCGGACCCCGATGCCCGACCAAACGCATCTGCTCCCAATCGCAAAGACGCTCGAGATAGCGCCAGGTGAAGTCCCGCAAATCGTCGGGACACGCGGAACGGTCATTGAGCAGTTTGACCGCGCGCATCGGATCGCGGCGATGGACCTCGTGGGCCTGGGATAGCTGCAGGGCGAAGACGCCGCGGCGCGAATGATCCAATTGGCGACGAAGCGCCTCGGTCTTCTGACGAGCCTCGCGCGTTGAAGCCTCCGCGGTGTCGAGGGCGACGCGGAGTTGTTCGTTGGTTTGCTCGGTCTCCTCCTGAAGCCGGTCAGCTCGGTCGAGAGCGTTGACGAGCTGTTCGTTGAATTGCTGAGCCTGGTTCTTGAGCCCTTCGGCCCGCTTGAGCAAGGTGCTGAGTCGGGCACTGTAGAAGAGACTGCCGACGAGACCGACGACGATCGCCAACGTACTGACGGCGACCAAACCCGCCGCGGCGGGCCGGCGTTTCGCCCAACGCACGGAGCGTTCAAGCGTGCTGATCGGGCGCGCCTTGATCGGTTCACCCACCTGAAAGCGGCGGAGCTCCTCCGCCAGAAAGAGCGCGTCCTGGTAGCGGGCGTTCGGTTCCTTCTCCAGACAGCGCAGGCAAATGGTCTCGACATCGCGAGGTATCCCCGCCTGGAGACGCGATGGCGGAATGGGATCCTCGGAGACGACTTGCATCAGCGTCTTCGCGGTCGCATCCGTCCCGAAGGGGGGACGCCCGGTCAACAGCGTGTAGAGAATCGCTCCCAATGCGTAGACGTCGCTCCAGGGACCAATGCGGCGGACGTCGCCACGAGCCTGTTCGGGCGCCATGTAGCTCGGGGTGCCGATGACGCTTCCGGTCTTGCTGGTGTGCGATTGGCTACCGGTTTGCTTCGCGAGGCCGAAGTCGGTGATCTTCGGTGTGCCCTCGGTCGTCAGCAGGACGTTGGCGGGTTTGAGGTCGCGATGGACCACGCCGCGCTCGTGGGCGTAGTGCACCGCCCGGGCGAGCGTTTCGACGAGCTCGGCGCATTTTCGTGGTGAATAGGTGTCCGGGGCGATGTCCGCGAGGCTGCCACCGTCGATGAATTCGAGGGAGAGGCACGCGTGGCCGTCGAGCTCGACCACCTCATGCACGTGGACGATGTTGGGATGCTCGAGCTGCGCCGCGGCTTGGGCTTCGGTTCGAAATCGTGAGCGTTCCCGGTCGCTGGCGTATTCGCCCGAGAGGATCATCTTCAGGGCGACGATCCGTTGGAGACGAAGATCGCGGGCTCGATAGACGACGCCCATGCCTCCCCGGCCGACCTCGTCGATCAGTTCGTAGTGGCCAAGCTTCTGCCCCGCGCTGGGCGTGGTCGACGCTGACATGCTCTCGGCCAGGAGCCGATGGACCTCGAATTGTCGCTTGAGTTCCGTTTGGTATTGAGGGAAGCGTTCGAGAAACTCCTGCTCCAGCCCGTCGGCTTCCTCGTCGCAACGGGCGGCGAATTCGGTGTAGATAAGCTCGACGGCGCTCTCGGACTTCTGCTCGAGGGCGGGAAAACGCTCGAAGTACTCCTCGCTCCGGGCCGCGTCGCCCGCCGACAGACGCTCGTCCAACTCGGCGCACGCGCTGCGCAGTTGGTCGGTCAACTCTTGTTCGGTCGCTGGTTCTGACGCCACGGGAGACACCCACTCTTTGCTCAAGTACCATTCGAGGCTAGCACGGGGGCGTTCAAAGAATCAAGCCACGCGAGCCACACGAGATCAAGCGAGAGCCGCGAACTCGTGTTACCATGCTCACACGACGGTGCCAGCGAGCCGCCGGTCGAGGCGCTTGGCGCGAGGGGGAGATCAGGGTTGGATTTGGATCCGTTCGAGCAACTTCTTGAGAGAGTTCGCCAAGGCGATGAGTCCGCCCTGGGAGAACTGGTCGAACGTTACGAGCCGGAGGTCCGCCGATCGGCGCGGGCGTTGCTCGGACCGGCGATGCGCCCCCATCTCGATTCGCTCGATGTCGCTCAGTCGGTTCATTTCACGTTGCTCGCCGGGTTGCGCGATCAGAAGTTCGAGATCAAGACACCCGAAAAACTCGTCGCGCTCGCGGTCACTCTCGTCCGTCGCAAAGTGGCCCGTCACTGGCGGCGACTCAAGAAACAACGCCGACTCGACACCGCGACCGAGGAGCACGGCGACCAGCTCGCTCAGATCGCGTCGAAGCTCGACGAGCAACGCGAACCCCACGAAATCGTGGCGACACGCGAGGAAGTTCAACGAATCCTCTGCGAACTCTCGCCCGTTGAACGCGATCTGCTCGAACTTCGTCAGAAGGGATACTCCACCGTCGAGGCGGCCGAGGAGATGGGGGCGGACGCCGCGGTCCTCCGCGTTCGCTTGAGCCGGCTACGCAAGCGCCTTCGCGATCTCGGCTTCGCCTCCGATTGGATCTGACGAGTCTCGCTCGTACCGAGTTACTCCTTCTTCTCGTCGGGTGGGCCTTGGGGCACCATCGGTGTTCAGGGCCAAGGTTTCCAGTCGCCCCAGTTCTCCAAGTACTGTCCAAGATGCGGATGTCGTTCGAGCTGGGACTCGATCCAACGATGAGCGGACGTCATCAGCCGCTGTTCCTCGTCGAGGTCGATCGCGCCGGTCATCACGCGCGTGCGGAGGAAGACGAAGTAGGTGTCGAGCACGTCGAACATGCAGTAGTCGTTGATGTCCCGCAGTCGGCCTTCACGGAAGAGATGGAGGACGTCGCTGCCGGTGACATCCATTTTTCCCGGTTTTCCCAGCAGTTTCGACAGGAGGTTGAGCCCGCCGGTGACATGGGTGGCGCCGTGGTTGCTGAGCCAATCGCATAGATCCAGATGGGCGGTGCCATAGCGATAGCGCCGGCCGTAGCGGTCGCTGAAGTGGCCGGGAGCCGAGACGCCGTAGCGAAAGGCCGCCATCTCCAGGACCGGAAGATCGAAGCCGCGCCCGTTGAACGAGACGAGGGTCGACTGGTGAGCCGACAGGCCGCGCCAGAAGTCTTGGACCAGGACTTGGGGGGAGAAGCGCGGGTCGTCAAGGAGCGTGATCGCCTGTAGTTCGTACGAGGCGGTCACGCGCGCGACGCAGATCGCGACCGGATAGCAGAAGGTGATTGGGACGAAGTCGGAACGGCCTCCCGATCGCTCGAGGGCCTCGCGTTGGGCTTGGTCGACCGCCTCGTCGGGGGAGAGATCTTCCCGAGGGTAGCGGACCCGGCGCAGCAGTTCGCCGTCGGGGACGGTCTCGACGTCGAAGACCAAATAAGCGGGTTCGTCACGGCTCACGGATTGCCTCGCGGGTCGGGTTCGGGACCAAAGCCGCCGATTCTACCGCGTGGCAAGCCAAAGGGGGAGGTGTCTCCGGCGTGAATCGCAATGCTTCACCTTGTCCAAGGGAGGCTTCCCCTTGGGCAAGGGGGGACGGAAGAAGGCACGGCGAACGAACTCTCGAGCATAGCCCACGGGCTACTTCCCGGCAGCCTTGGCGTCGGCGAGCTTCGTGTCGGTGACGACTTCGATTGTCACGGAGTTCGAGGCCTGTCGACCGTCGTGGTGGGAGACGAGGAAGAAGGGTCGTTTCATCGCCTGCACCCAACGGTCGCAACGGAGGTAGAGCGTTCGTTCGGTGTCGTTGGGCGTCAGCAAGATCCCATTGAGGCCGATGTTATCGACACGCATCCCGTGCGGGAGATTGCGATCGTCGAACCGGATCGGCCCGGTGTAGCCGTCGCGGTCGACGCGAAGCTTGATCGGCGTGGTCGAATCGGGGCGAACCGTGACCTCCGCCGGGTAGAGATGAACCAGGATCTTGGGCTTTGGTCCGATCGTCACGTTGGTGATCCCGGCGACGGGGTGACTCACGGTCTTGCCGGCGATCATCGCTGACGCGGTGATCTTGACCTTCTTCCATTCCTCGGGCGTCGTTTTGGGGGCATCGACCGCGGCGCGGAGCACCGCCCAGGCTTCGGCATGGCCCGCTTCGATCACCGTGGGGCTCGAGACGGAATAGCCCTTCGGAAGTCCCTCGATCGTCACCGCGATCGGACCATCGAAGCCGTCGACGCGATTGGCGGAGAACTTCATCTCCTTGCCACTGCCGGCGTTGATCTTGCCCGAGCGAAACCCGTTGGAAACGCTGAAGTCGGGAGCGGGCGGGCGGACGGTCAAGCGATACGCGAACTCAGGCCCGGAACGACCGTAGGTGTCCTCGACGCGGACGAGGTAGTCACCGTCGGCCGGCGCGGTGAAGAAGAGCCGGGAATCGGCCCCGATCTCTCGATCCCCGGCATCATCGTTGGCGTAGTGCAGCTTAAAGACCGGCAGACCGTTCGGGGCGAGCTTCGTCCCGGGAGGGTGGGGCTCCACCAAATAGGCGGGGTCATCCTTCGCGTGCGCCGTCGCGTTGGTGTCGAAGTACGCGCGGCGTTTCCCACGGTTCGTGTAGAAGAGAAAGTCGGAGTCGGGGCCACGCGGCAAGCGGAAGATCTTACCGACGTCACCATTGAGATAGACGAGTTGGTTGAGCTCGAACTCCAGCATGTGGGAGGTGCGCAGGCCGGCTTGGTCGGAGTTGATGTGGCGGAAGTCGACGACGCAATCCAGGATCGCACGGAGCCAGAGACGCTCGATCGGCTTACCGCTCGCGTCGAGTACCTCGATCTTGGTGTCGACCGGAGAGCGACGCCGGGAGGCCTCGGTCTCGATGATGAACGTTTGTCCCTTCTTCGCACGGAAGCGGTAGAGGTCGGCGTCCAATGACCGCGCGTCGTCCTTCGTCAGGATCCGGCCATGAGCCACCCCGGGGGCCATCATCGCGGTCGCGGTGGAGGCGGTGTCGTTCGGTTCGGCCTCCAGGGCTTGGGGCAGATCGACGACCGAGACCGAGGGTCGCTCGAAGTAGCGATAGCGGTTTGGATCGAGAAAGACCGAAGCCGACGAACCGTCCGGCGGCGAGACCTTGACCGATTCGTTTGGCTCGAGGTTGTAGCCGGAGAGCGTCAGTTCGGTCTCTTTCTTCGGCGCGACCGCGAGCGGATAGACGCCGGTGACGAAGGGAAAGTCTCCGATCGCCATCCGGTAGAAGTGGTTGCCCGAACCGGCGAACTTCAGGTCGTGAATCGTCGCGTGGTAGCGACCCTCCGCGGGCGCGGTGAAGGTGAGGACCGGATCGGGGTTCATGTGGTAGTTATTGGATTGAGTGAGGATTCGCCCGGCGGGGTCGCGGATGGTGACGACCGGATCGAGCTTCGAGCCAAGGCGGTTGGCCGCGGTCTCGACGACGATCGTCTGTCCCTTTCTCACATCGAAACCGACGACATCGACATCTCCTTGAGTCTGGAGGGTGCCCCAGAAACCCGTCGGGGTGGCGACGTTGTTGGCTTGGGCCCCGGTCTGATTGGGCTCCTGCTCAAACGACTGCGGGAGGGTATCGACCCAGAGCGGGAGTCGACCGCTGGTGCCCCCCTTGGTCTTGAGCGAGAGTTCGTACTTGTTGGGTCCGACCGACTCGGGAATCGTCACCTCGATCGCCACTTCGTTGGCCTTCGGCGCCGGCTCCTTGGCGATCGTTCCGGTGATCTTCCTGTTGGTGAAGCTCACCTCCTCGGCGGTCGCCAAGTGTTTCCCGCGAACGACGATTCGCGCGGACGTGCCACGTTTGACGCCGCGCTGAGAGAGGCTGCTGATCTCCGGCTTCTCGGGCGGCTTGACCCGAGCGACAAGGGGTTGGCCCTTGGCGTCGCCGCCGATCTGGTAGATGCCGAGACTGCCGTCATGTCGGCCGACGAGGAGCTGCTTGTTGTCGCTGGCGATCGCCAAGCCGTGGACCCAGTCGGGTTGCTTTTCGAAGAGCTGCCGCTGCTTGAGCGTGTTGGCGTCCCAGACCTTGATGGTCCGGTCCTCGGCGGTGGTGAGGAGGGCCTTTCCGTCGGGCGTGTAGGCGAGGTCGACGATTGGCGTTTCGTGGGCGAACTGGGTCTGGAGAAGGCGATTGCTCCCTTCCTTGCCCGTGTCGCTGAGCTTCCACACGCGGATCTGGCGGTCAATGCCCGCGGCGGCCAGCCGGTGACTGTCTGGATGGAAGGCCAGGGCGTTGAGGCCCTTGTGAGCGTGGCTGAAGGTGTCGAGTCGCTCGTAGTAGACCGGATCCCAGAGTTTGACGGTGCGGTCTCCCGAGGCGCTGGCGAGGAACTTGCCGTCGGGGCTGAACGCGAGTCCGAAGATGGCGTCCTGGTGGCCGGTGAGCGCTCCATTCTCTTCACCCGATTCGACGTCCCAGAGGATGATGTCCTTGTCGTATCCGGCGGTCGCGAGGGTGACTTCATCGGGGGTGAGGGTCGCGACATAGAGGTTGTCGCGGTGGCCTTTGAAGGTCTTTCGTCGCTTGCCGTCGGCGACGTTCCAAAGGGTCGCTTCGCCGAAGAGCCCCGGTTCGCCGGCGGCGACGACGAGCGTTTTGCCGTCGCGGGAGAACTCCAGTCCGTTGACGGGGCCGGTGATGCCTTCCAGTTGGCGGACGATGAACCCGGTCTTCGGATCGACGAGGGTGATGACGCCTTGGGTGCCGTAGGCGACGAGTTTCCCATCGGGGGCGAACGCGACCGAGTTGATTGAGCGGACCGGCGGTCGTCGAGGTTTGATCTTGGGGGTGACGAGTTTGAACTCGGCCTTGGTTTTGGGAGCGAGGGCGCCCGCCTCGACCCAGCGGCGCAGGACCGCGATCTCGGCCGGGCTCGGTTGCGGTTCGTCTTCGGGCGGCATGAAGGGCTTTTTCTTCTTCTCGACCAGCAGCACCAACAGGCTCTCGTCCGGTTTGCCCGCGACGAAGGCCGGTCCGCGCTTACCGCCGGAGAGCATCGCCGCGTGGGTCTCGAGATCGAGCCCCCCCTCGTCGTTGTCGGCGCTGTGGCAGCCGACGCAGTACTTGTTGAGAATCGGCGTCACGTCGTCGTTGAAGTCGACCTTGGGCGACTCCGCGACCACGGAAGTCGTCCACAAGAGCACCGCGGCGATCGAGCAGGTTCGCGTCATCGTGTTCGAGGTTTCCCTGGGTGAATGGTCTCTTGGTTCGTGTGGGTCACGGCACGGGCTGCTTGTGTCGGCCCACGCTCCTGGGCACCCCGTCGGTCAGGCGTTTGCCTGACCGACAGTCAGCGCACCAATGGTCGTTTAGTGGTTGAACAGAAACTCCTTGCTGCTGCAGACGCCCCAGACGAGGTCTTCCAAGAAGGCGCGGTCCTGGCCCTTGCCCGACTCCTGGTAGGCGGCGAGCAACTGCTCTCTCTCCTTCGCGGTCGGTTGTCGAGAGAGGGCCGCCAGGAAGATGTCGTCGATCATCTCCGACATCGGCTTCTTCGAGGCGAGCAGCTTGTCGATCCGATTTCCCTTGGCTTGCAGCTTCTTGTTGATGGTGTCGCCGTTGGTGATGTGCAGGATCTGCACCATCCCCATGGCGTCGCTGCGTTCGTCCTCGCTGGTGACTTCGCGGTTGGGCCGGCCAAAGCTCTCCAGGAAGTAGGATGGGACGTTCGAATCGGGGAGCTGAATCGCCCGCCAACTCGCCGGGTAGCCCTTGAACTGGGTCGGTACATCGGTCACTTGCGAGATGGCGTCGATGATCACTTCGGCGAGGAGTCGACGCGGATAGTAACGCGAGTAGAAGCGATCGTCCCCCTCGTTGCCGGTGACCGGAACGCTGGTTCGTTGGTAGGTCTGCGACTGGACGATGGTCCTCATGAGTTTCTTGAGGTCGAAGTCTTGCTCGATGAAGTGATCGGCCAGCGCCGCGAAGAGTTTCTCGTTGCTCGCCGGATTGGTCAGTCGCACGTCGTCGACCTTTTCGACCATGCCGGTACCCATCAGGTAGGACCAGACGCGGTTGGTGATCGACTTCGCGAAGTGAGGATTCTCGGGCGAGGTGAGCCAGTTGGCCAGCGCGATCCGGCGATCGGCGGGATCGTCGAGGTCGAGCGCCTTGGCGTCGAGCGGCCTTGGAGCCTGCGGCTTGCCGGTGAGGGGCTGGATGATGTCGCCGCGGGTGTCGCTGAAGACGATGACGTTGCCGGTCCCCGGTCCGTTCTTGCGTCGGACGCGGGCCATCATGTTGACCATGCCGAAGTACTGATCGTTGGTCCATTTCTCCAGCGGGTGATTGTGGCAGCGAGCGCAGTTGATGCTCATCCCGAGAAAGGCGACCGATACCGTTTCGGTCAACTCAAGCGGGTCTTGGTGAAGCACGAAGAAGTTGGCCGCGCCATTCTCGAGCGTGCTTCCCTGGGCGGTGACGAGCTGCCGCACGAACTCGTCCCAAGGGGTGTTGCGCGCGACTTGGCGGCGGACCCAGTTGTAGTAGGCCCACATCGCCTCGGGTTTGAGCTTCTCGGAGTTGACCAGCAGCAGGTCCGAGAGCCGCATCGACCAATAGTCGACGAATTCCGGTCGCTCCAGGAGCTCGTCGATCAACCGATCACGCTTGTCGGGAGAGTCGTCGTTGATGAAGGCGATCGTCTCCTCGCGAGTGGGCAGGGTGCCGATCAAGTCGATGGAGAGCCGGCGAATGAACTCGTCGTCGCTCGATCGCGGCGAGGGGGGAATCTGGAGTTGGCGAAGCTTGTCGAGGACCAGTTCGTCGATGAAGTTCCGCTTGATGGCGTTTTCGAAGACATAGTCGTCGATCGCGTTGTTGTAGGGCGAGGTGATCGCGGCTTTGGCGAGCTTGTTGAGGTACCACGCGGAGATGGCTCCCTCGCCGTTGCCGGTAACGGTGAGCAGTCCTTCGTCGTCGATGGTCGCGACATCGCCGTTGGCGGTCGTGTACTTCGACCAGCCGGTGACGTCCTCGACGTGCCCGTCGGAGAAGTGGGCGAGGACCACCAATTGCTGCTTGTCCTTCGGTTGGAGGATCGCCGCTGGGGGGACGAACTCGATCCGTTCGATTTCGGCATCGTCCTCGGTCGGGGGAATGCAGCCGCCAGCGATCCAATCGGAGACGACGTCGTACTCGAGCGAGCCGGGTTCGATCCGTGGGCCACCGCCGTGCGGCATCGTCGCGGTCGCCTTGGTGAGCAGGAGGCTTCGTCCGGGATCGGTCCGGGAGACCCGGCGACCTCGGGCCTGGCGGGTAATGACGTCGAAGTCTCCCTCGGAGTCGTAGCCGCGCAGGGAGAGCTTGAAGCCTTTCTTGCCCGCCTGGGCGCCGTGGCAGGCGCCGCTGTTACAGCCCGTCTTGGTGAGGACCGATTGGACGTGGTTGCGGAAACTCCAGTCGTAGGGGGCGCCGCTCTTTTCGACGACGACCGTGGCGGTCGCTTGGTGGCTGCCGGCGGAAGCGGTCAGTGTCGCGGTGCCGTCACCGACGGGAAAGGCACGCCCCTCCTTGATCGTGACGATCTTCGGATTCGAGGAGGTGATGGTCACCCCCTCGCCAATCTGGCCGACGTAGCGGCCGCCTCCAACCCGTTCGACGATGAGCTGCTGGCTCGCGCGTGGTCCATGTAGGCGGACCTGTGCGGGAAGCAGGGCGATCCCATCGGGACGAGAGGTCGTCGCGGCGGGTTTGGGGGCATCGGCCCTCGTTGCCGAGGAAAGGAAGAGCGCGGCGCCTGCAAGGGCGACCAGGATGCCGACCGATTTCGAGTTCATGGTTCCCTTTCCCCTGGTTCTCGTTGGCCGCGTTGGTTCCGGACGCGGATGGTTCGCGGAGTCCCCCGTCGTCGCCAGACCTACGCGAGCATCTTGTCGACGACCTTGCCGTGCTGATCGGTGAGCCGAATGTCGAGACCCTTGAAGCGATAGGTCAGCTCCTTGTGCCTCAATCCGAACAGATGCAGCAGCGTGGCATGGAGATCGTTGATGTGAACGGGGTCTTCCTCGATGTTCCAGCCGATCTCGTCGGTCTTGCCGATGACTTGCCCGCCCTTGACGCCCCCACCGGCCATCCAGACGCTGAAGGCGAAGGGATGGTGGTCCCGGCCGCTGACACTCTTAAAGCCGGGACGATTCTCGCCGAGCGGCGTTCGTCCGAACTCGCCCGCGAAGACGACGAGCGTCGAATCGAGCAGTCCGCGTTGCTTGAGATCCTTGAGTAGGGCCGCGATCGGTTGGTCGGCCATCTTGCAATTGAACGACAGGCCCTGATCGAGGTTGCTGTGGTGATCCCAGCTTGCGTGGTAGAGGCTCACAAACCGGACGCCACGCTCGACCATCCGACGGGCGAGCAGGCAGTTGGTGGCGAACGATTTGAAGTCCTCGGGCCCGCCGCCGCGAAAACGCTTGCTGTCGACCTCGCGATCAACGCCGTACTCCTCGAGCGTCTTTTTCGACTCTTTGGAGAGATCAATCAACTCCGGGGCCGCCGACTGCATACGAAAAGCCAGCTCGTAGGAGGCAATGCGGCTGTTGATCTCCGGATCGGCCATCTGGTCCTTGTGAAGCTCGTTCATGCGATTGAGGGCGTCGAGGCTGCGGCGCTGCATCGCGCTGGTCAACCCGCGCGGGTTGCTCAGGTTGAGGACCGGCTCGCCCTGATTGCGGAAGAGGACGCCTTGGTACGTCGACGGAAGGAAGCCGCTCGACCAGTTGCTCGCTCCGCCGCTGGTGCCGCGGCCGGCGGTGAGGACAACGTAGCCGGGCAGGCTATCCGAGGGGGAGCCGAGACCATAGTTGAGCCAGGAGCCGACGCTGGGACGTCCGAACATCTGGACGCCGGTGTTCATCATGAGCTGGCCGGGATGATGGTTGAACGCGTCGGTATGCAGCGAGCGAACGAGGCAGATATCGTCGGCGACCGTCCCCAAATTGGGAAGCAGGTCGGAGAGCTCCATGCCGCATTCGCCTTGTTTGGTGAACTTGCGCGAGCTGCCCATGAGCCGAGCCGACTCCTTCTGGATGAAGGCGAAGCGGACGTTCTCGGTCATCGACGGCGGCAAGGGTTGGCCGTTGAGCTCGTTGAGCTTCGGCTTGGGGTCGAAGAGATCGATCTGACTAGGGGCGCCGGCGAGAAAGATGAAGATGCAGTTGGTCGCCTTGGCCGGGAAATGGGGCGCCTTGGGCGCGAGCGGATTGACCAACGCGTCCTGCTTCGTTTCCGCGGCGAGCAAGCCGTCTTGTTGCAAGAGCGACGCCAAGGCCAACGCGCCGACGCCGTTGGCGCTGGTGGCGAGGAACTGGCGACGCTGAAGCTTGACGTACTCGTTTAGAGGATCCATCGCTCACTCCCTGGTGAGAAACTCATCGAGATTCAGTAGGACTCGCGCGAGAGCGACCCGGGCGGCGGCGTCGGGAGCCTCGTGCTCGGAGGCATCGGGATCGCCGGCGAACTGGGCCGACTCCTTGGGATCGGCGGCCGCCATCTCCTTGACCGACTTGAAGAAGTCCTTCATCGTCGTCGCTTCCTCGGCGGTCGGCTCCCGACCGAGAGTCAAGCGGAAGGCGAAGGCGACCTCTTCGTCGATCGTTTTCTTGTCGGCTTTCGCAATGCGTTCGCCGAGCGCCCGAGCGCACTCGAGCAGCGACTCGTCGTTGAGAAGCGTCAGTGCCTGAAGCGGGGTGTTGGAACGCTCGCGCCTGGTGCAAGTTTCCGAAGCTTCGGGAGCATCGAAGGTGTTGAGCATCGGGAAGGGGACCGTTCGCTTGACGAAGATGTACATCCCGCGGCGGTACTTGTCCTTTCCTTTACTCGTCGGCCAACGGCCGGAGCCGGCATAGGCCAGCTTGATCACGCTGGGGGGCAGGGGCGGGTAGACGCTCGGTCCACCGACTTTGTCGTGCAGCAGCCCGCTGGCGCTGAGGAAGAGATCGCGGACGACCTCGGCCTCCACGCGGAAGCGGTTCTGTCGCGAGAGGAGGACGTTTTGGGGATCGACGTCGCGTAGCTCGGGACGGTACTTCGACGATTGACGATAGGTCGCCGAGGTGACGATGAGCTTGATGAGCCTCTTGCGGCTCCAGTCCAACTCCGGATAGCGCTGCGCCAACCAGTCGAGTAGTTCCGGATGCGAGGGATCGTCACCCTGCGTGCCAAAGTCCTCGACGGTACGGACAAGTCCCCTTCCGAAGAGGTGCTTCCAGACCCGATTGACCGCGACACGCGCCGTCAGCGGGTTGTCGGGATTGGCAATCCATTGGGCCAAGTCGAGGCGGTCGGGTTGCGAGGCGCGGGGCGAAAGGGGCGGCAGCGAGGCCGGCGTGTGAGGGATCACCTCGTCGCCCTTGCGCAGGAAGTCTCCCCGAACGTGAACGTTGGTCGTCCGAGGTTTGGCTCGCTCCACCAGGGACTGAGCCTTGGTCGGCGGCGCCTTGGGCTTGGCGTTGGTCACCGCCGCGAGGGCCTTGGTTCGCTTCACCATTTCCGGGTCGACGGTGCGGTAGTAGGCGGCGAGGACTTTCGCCTGCTCGGCGCTCCGCTCCTTCGCGGGAGTTTCGAACGCCGCGATCACCTGATCGGAGGCGAGCGAGGGGATCTCATTCGGATCGGTTTCGGTCACGAAGACGCGGAACCGGCCGATCGAGTGATCGGGGTAGAACTGCTTGAGGCGGAGCGTGACCAGTCCCCCGTCGACCTCCATTGGTTTCTTCACCACGGCGGTCAACGTATGGGGGCGATGGAAGTTCTTTTTCGGGTCGGCGATTGCCCAACCGGTGTTATTCTTGCCGTCGATCGCGTGCTTGGCGAAGTATTTCGCCTGTTCGTGACTAGCGCTCGCGGCGCTGAACTCGACTTTCGACGCTTTGAGCGGGTCGCTGCTCGGGGCGGTGGAGAGTTTGAGCTCGGAAAGGACGAGGTTTCCGTGGTCAGCTCGTCCCGGTCCTTTCGCGGGGAGCTTGTCGTCGGGAAGGACCTCGACGCGAAGGGCGGTGATCCTCTTGCCGGGCATGCGGGCGACGAGCGTGTACTCGTCGACCTTTGGTCTCGGCCCCGAGGCGAGCATGGAGCCGTCGTCGAGCTTCGTCAACGTGGCGCCGCCCGAGGAGAGGGCTCCGGTCGGGTCGAGAAGATCCCATCCCTTGAGGCCACCCTCGCTTTGCGTCTTGCTCTCCCACGCGGCCTGACGGGCGGGAAGCTCTCTCTCGAACTCCTTCACACGAGCGACCGCTTGTTGGTGCTTCGGTTGCCAGGCGGCGAGCGCTTGCTGGTACGCTTGGGTCTCGCTGGAGAGGGGAGCGGCGATGTCCTTCTCGTCCATGCTGTTGAAGAACGCGTAGAAGCCGTAGTATTCGCGCTGGGTGATTGGGTCGTACTTGTGGGAGTGGCACTGGGCGCACCCGACGGTGAGTCCCATCCAGACCGTTCCGGTGGTGTTGGCGCGGTCGACGGTGTTTTTGACGCGGTCTTCCTCGCGGTCGATGCCACCCTCGCGGTTGGTCAACGTATTGCGATGGAATCCGGTGGCGACCTTTTGGTCGAGCGTCGGATCGGGCAACAAGTCCCCGGCGATTTGCTCGACGGTGAATTGATCGTAGGGAAGATCGCTGTTGATCGCGTTGATCACCCATTCGCGATAGCGCCACGCCCAGGGGCGGGCGTTGTCCTTTTCGTAGCCGTCGCTGTCGGCATAGCGGGCCAGGTCGAGCCAGTGGCGACCCCAGCGCTCCCCGAAGTGGGGGGAGGCGAGGAGCCGCTCGACGAGGCGTTCGTAAGCGTCGGGCCGCTGGTCGTCGACGAAGGCGTCGACCTCCTCGGGCTTGGGCAGCAGACCGAGCAGATCGAGGCTGAGCCGCCTGATCAGGGTCGGTCGATCGGCCTCTGGCGAAGGTGCGATTCCTTCCTTGGATAGTCGCGATAAGATGAAGTTGTCAATGGGGTTGCGGATTCTCTCGCCGTGAGCGCCGACCTTGGTGGGTATCTTCGGATCGTCCGGGGCGTTGAAGGCCCAGTGGGTCGTGAGGGTCTTGCCTTCGCTGCCCGAATAGGCGTCCGGCCAAACCGCTCCCTGGTCGATCCACGCCCGTAAGAGGCTGACTTGTTCCTTGCCCAGCGCCTCGTCGTCGGGAGGCATCACGAGGTCTTCGTCGAGACCGGCCACGCGATGGATCAGGTCCGAGGCGGCACTCTTGCCGACCTTGATGACGAGCCCGTTGTCGCCGCCGCGCCTGGCTTCGGCCCGGATGTCGAGACGGAGACCGCCCTGACGATCCTCAGGTCCGTGGCAGTGATCGCAGCGATTGGAGAAGATGGGCAAAATGTCTTTGGCGAAGTCGACCTTCCGCTGAGCGACGGCGGGAAGCCCTTCTTCCATCGACGCGAGTTCTTCGCGTTCCTTCTCCGTGAGCTTGGGAAGGGGCAGTTGCTCGGGATCGGTCGAACTTGCTTTCTTCGCTGGGGTTGCATCCGCGGCGATGGTGGCGACCGCAATGCAGACAACACCCAGGGCGAGACCGCGTTTCATGAACGCTCTCCTCGGATCGTTGGTGCGTTTGCCGATGCGCCCTGGGAAGGCACATCAAACCGACGGCTCCTAGCCGAATGCCGATTCTCCGGCGGGAAAGTGGTCTTTCACGCGGGACGGCGGGACTGTTGGGTCCAAAGCGGATCGGCAATCGTGTCGTGGGTTGGTAACGCAGTCACTCGTCGGCAGGAGATCTCAGTCAATGTGGCCGTGCAGTGACCACGCAAGGTGGGTTGGCTCGCTGATCACGAAGCCACTCTGAGAAACTCTCCTCTCTCCAGTCATGGAGAGGGGCCTCTACGAGAACGGTCCCTTTCGATCGAAGGGTAGCTCACCAAATCTCTTGCTATCGTAGCTGGCGTCGGTTTGGAGTGTCAAGTGGTTTTCCCCTGCGCGTGTGGAGGGTCTTGGTTCTTTGGGATGACTCCCAACGATCTCAAGGGGGGGGAATGGGTTTGGAATCCAAGTGCCCCTTCGAAGTGTGGACGAGATCGGCCGTGGGTCAGGCCATTGCGAGACTCTTCGAATGGCCGACCGGCGTGCATGTCAGGCAAATGGCCTGACCTACGGGAAGACGTGGGCGACCGGCGTACGTGTCAGTCTCGTCATCTCGAGGTGAAATCTCCCTCGCCTGGCTCACTCTGTTCGCCGACCTCTCCCCAAGCAGAGGTGAAGAGAACCTGACCTACGGGTCGGTATGTCTGGCGGCGACCGATCCGACGATTCGGCCTCGTGCGCGTCAAAACGGAGTCGATGACGGCTTGCGCTGGCGCCGCGAACTCACACAATCGACGCAATCGTCGTAATGGCTCCAGTTTTTACTCCTACCCAATCGGTCCGACCCGATCCCGATCTACAAATCGCCCCCAATTCCCTCTAAAGTCGGGTTGGCCATTGCCGGAACCTCGTTTATGAGGTTGCCGCTGCCAACTGGGAGAATGCAACGATGTGGCATCATTCAAACAACCGAACTCCTCCGCTGACGCTGATCCTACTCGTCGGGTTGACAATCACCGGATGTAGTACCGCTCGCCGTGACACCGCGCGGGTGATTCATCCGATCGGTCCGGGGAGCACCCCGATCAATCCGCATGTGGCGATTCTGCCCCAGACCGCTCAACATCCCTCCGAAGTCGTCGCGGTCAATCCCCAGACGGGTTTCGAGTCGATTCACCGTGAGAGCAGGGGGAACGTTGTCCCGGCGCTCAACATTCCCGATCCCTCATCGACGGGCGTTCAACCCGTCGCTGCCGTCGAGAAGAGCTCGACGCCCGCCCCTCTGGAGCTGAAATCGGCTCCCTCGCTCCGGGACGTTTCTGCCCGAACTCCGGACAAGACGATGGGCGTTCCCCAGTCCCGTCCGACCTCGGCGCAGCCGACTCCCGGTATCGTCTCCGCCAAGAGCGAACGAGATATCGTCTTCCAGGAGCAGACGCGGTTCGAGGAACAGCAACTCACTCAGGTCGCTTCGGCCGTGCCGGTCACCTACGACTCGGGCTCGTCTTGCCCCTGTAACAATCAGCAGCCGGCGATGGTGGGGGCACCGTCTTATCCCGCTCAGCCTCAACCTCAACCGGTCTACCAGCAGTTCGCCAATCCGGCTCCGGCCGCCGTTCCTCAGCGGGTGCTACCGCCCGCGAACACGGTCAGAGCGACCACGCCGCCCGCTCAGGCGATGACACCCGGCGGCTACGCGGGGACGGGTTCCTCGTTCGTGCCGGCCCAGGGGGTTGCGGACCAGCAGGGGATGCAACCGGTTCCACGGCATCCAGTCAATCCGTCCAGTCCGGTGAGCGATCTCTCGAGTCTCCGTCTTCAGCCGCACGTTCAGCAAGGTGGCCCGGCGGTGAACGCGGGCGGTTTGGGAAGTGGCTTCTTCTCGAACGAACAGCTTGCGAGCTTCCAGCTTCATCCGAAGACGGTGGCGCTTCCGATCTATGGTCCGGACGGAGCGATCGCGCCTCCAACGTCGAGGCCGAAGACCTCCCAACCGAGGCCGCTCGTGGCTCCGCCCGCCGAGGCGGTTCCGGCGCCGCCAAGTATTTCGTCAAGGGGACAGGGGCTCCCGAAGCATGCGACCCCCGTCGCCGCTCCGACCAAGCCTGCGGAGATGCCGGCGATCGCGCATGAGCCGACGTTGGCTCCGCCGCGGGCGCCGAAGGTGGCCGCGCCCCTTGCTCCCCCTGTCAACAACGTCGCGGCGAGCGAACCGCCCAAAGGGTTGGCTCCCCCCAAGCCGCCGAAGGATCTCGCGGTGACGCCTCCCGCTCCGGCCAAAACCAAGCCGACGGCCGAAGAGAAACCGGAAGAAGCGTTGATTCCCAAAGAGGTGAGCAAACTGGTCGAAACGTGGGCCAAGGGCATTCCCGACCACAAGGCCCCCGATCGGCGAGCCGCTAATTAGCACGTTGATGGGCAAGCTCGTTCCATGGAGCCTCATCCCCAATCGCGCGGGAGTGTGCTGAGATAGAGGCGCTTCCCGCATGCTCACGCGAGCGTGAGTCCTCTCGGCATGCCCACGCGAGCGTGAAGTCTCTCGGCATGCCCACGCGAGCGTGAAGTCTCTCGGCATGCCCACGCGAGCGTGAGCATGGCACCCAAGAGTCGTCTAGGGTGGGTATTGGCTCGCTATGAGAGTGGGCCGGGATGCGTGTCAGGCAATGGCCTGACCAACGGGGAAGGGTTATTGGCGGTTGGCCATGCCGAGGCGGACGAAGACGCAATCGTTGGGTAACCGCTCGATATCCTGATCGAACAAGTCGAACGGCGATTTCGGACGACCGAGGAAGTAGCCTTGGCCGTAGCGAATCCCCATTTCGATGCAGGCGTCCCGTTCTTCCTGCGTCTCGATTCCCTCTCCAAGCGTCTGCACGTTGAGTTCGTTGCAGGCGTTGACGATCGCTTGGACGAGGTCGTGCTTGACCTTGTTATCCCCAATATTGGCGACGAGCTGGCGGTCGAGTTTCACGTAGTCGGGCGGAACCGTGATCAAGTCGGGAATCCGCGACTGGCCGGCGCCGAAGTCGTCGTAGGCGACGAGGAAGCCGAGATCGCGCACCTTCGCGACGAGCACCTCCATCTGGTCGGTGTTGCAGACCCACGACTCGGGCATTTCAATGACGACCTGATAGGCGTGCCCCAACCCCGATTGGCTCATGTCTTGGAGCGACGGCAGGAAGCGGTCGTCGTGCAGTTCCGCTGGGTGCAAGTTGACCCAGAGCTGGTACTTCTTGTCGGAGGGCCAGCAGTGACCGCAAGCGAGACACTTACACGCCGACTGTCGGAATCGCATGCTCAGTTTCGACTCGACTCTGCTCACCGCCGCGAGTCGGAAGAGCGAGCCGGGAGGGATCATGCCCTCGGCGGCAACCCCACGTCCAAGCGATTCCCAGCCAAGGGTCTCGCCATTGCTCAAGTCGACGATGCGTTGAAAGTGCGGGAAGGTGCGTTGTTCGCCGATGATCTTGACGAGATTGACCATCCCCTTGATGTCTTTGGGATCGGCCACGATGGTCGAATTCTTGCGCTGCCCGTTCTCTTCCTCCGGCTCGGTTTCGCGGGAGATGAGGAAGCTGCGTGTGGCGAAGTGAAGAATATCCCCCGAGGCGAGCGAGGCGGAACCCTCGACGCGTCGGCCGTTGAGGAAAGTCCCGTTGGTACTGGCCTTGTCGACGACCACCCAGTTCTGATCGTGGAACTGTAGCTCGGCGTGTTGGCCCGAAACGTCGGGCTGGAAAATCTGGGCATCATTCTCTGGTCGGCGTCCAACCAAGAATGGCGACTTGTCGACGACAATCAGTTCTTCACTTCCGTCGTCGGTGTCGTGAGCCTTGAGAATCAGCGTCGGCACCACGGTTAGCCACGACCCCCGTCAGGCGACCTCGTCCACCAACGTGGACGGCGTCGGCCCCAATCTAACTGCTGACTATCATTGCATCCGCTGTTATAGGCAGCGTCAAGGCAAGTCGAACGAAGATTGGCCGGATCTCGGAGAGCCGTCCGCCGATTCTGGGTCATTTGCCGTGAGTTCCTGCCCCTTCCGGGAGGGAAGGCCTTTTGATGTCTGGACCAACATTCGGTCGTCCGCGAGACCGTCGCCTCCACGATATCGGAGTACCTTGACGAGCTTACAGCACTCCCTTGCTCGAGGGAATCTGGTCTCGGGCTCGTTCGTCGAACGCCACTGCCTGACGTAGGGACCGCGCGGAGGATTTGAAGACCGCTTCGAGAATGTGGTGTCCATTCCTACCGTAGTGCAAGAGCGCGTGGAAATTGAATTTTCCGTGCTCCGCGACGGCGCGCCAGAAGTCCTCGGCGAGCTGAACGTCGAACGTTCCAACCTTCTCGACAGGCATAGGGACGTTCCAGGCGAACGCAAAGCGTCCTCCCAGATCGACGGCCGTCGTCATCAAAACTTCATCCATCGGCAGGGTCATGTGCCCGTAGCGGTGGATTCCTCGCTTCTCGCCGAGCGCCGCGCTGAGAGCTTGTCCCAGGGCAATCCCGACATCCTCGACGGTATGATGGTCGTCGATATGCAGATCGCCCTTCGCCGTGACCCGGAGGTCAAACAGGGCGTGCTTCGCGAGCAGCGTCAGCATGTGGTCGAGAAATCCGACTCCCGTCGAGATGGAACTGGAACCCGTCCCGTCGAGTTCGAGCTCCAGGTCGATGTCGGTTTCGCCTGTCTTTCGGTGGATGCTTGCCGGACGTCCCATCCGATGTTCTCTCTCGTGCTTCATGCGGTCCATGGTGCCAGGGCACGTGGGGCAAATTGTATGAGCGCCGAGCCTTTCGGGCCGTTCATCCGGGCTCGATTTCGTCCCGGATCACGAATCCGTCGCCGTTGCGCTCCTCGAATTCGCAATCGCTTGGTTGACAAGGACCAACCACGGGGCGTAGCGTTGGGCATTCGGTTTCGTTTTCATGTTCTGGGCTGGTTTGGCCGCGGAGGGGTGCGTGTTTCGGGGTGAAGGAATTGGTGTCTTGGTCGCGATGTCGCTTGTCGCGCCGACGGCGAACACGGCCGAGAGTCCCACGCTCTCGTTCAAGGATCACTTCGAGCGCGACACGCGTTCGAATTACGTGACGGCGGGGGAGGTCACTTGGGCTCCCGGAAGCCTCGTCCTTCCGCCCAACGCCGCGGTGGGAACGCGCTTCGCCGGGGCCCTTCGTGTCGCGGTCCGGACACGCGTGGAAATCCCCGAATCGTCCACCGTCGATCAGGCGGTGACGCATCGTTTCTACTCGGCTCGAGGCGGCGATCTCGCGGTCACCTTCATCTCTCGCGCCAGGGACTCCGGCGGCGCGAGCGGCTTTCTGGTACAGCGGCTCTCTCGCGATTCGGCGGGGCAGGATGTCGTTGAGGAACTCGGGCGGTTCGCCACCAAGGGCGAGAGCATCGGCGGGGAGTGGAGACTCGAGTTCCGACGCGGTCTGCTCGAAGTCGCCCGAGGCGAACGGGAAGCGTTTGTCTACGACCAGGCATTGGCCGAGCCGATCGTCGGGGTTGCCGTGATGAACCGGGGAACCGGAGTTCTCGAGTGCCGCCAGTTCGACTTCGAGGCCTTCCCGGAACCGATCCTGGATGACGAAGCCAAGGAACGCCTCCGGCAAGCCGACGATCTGCTCGTGACGGCGCGCCAAGAGGCCAATCGAGGAGACTCGACGTCGGCGATCGCGGACGCTCAGCGAGCGATCTGGCTTCGTTCGCGAACGCTGAGTGAGGATCATCTCACGGTCGCGGATGGCCTCGTGGAACTGGGACGCATCTTTTATGTCCGTGGCGATCTGGGCCGGGCGCTCGACGCGGGTCGGCAAGCGTTGAAGGTCCGGCAAGCGACCCTGGGCGAGCATCATCCCGAGGCGACCGCGGGTCTGATCGACGTCGCGCTCTACCACAAGACGCTCCGACAGTTCGACACCGCCGGCCGACTCTACGAGCGGGCGCTCGAGCAGTGCCGGGAGGTCCTGGGCGAACGGCACCAGCGCACGGCGGTCTGCCTCGACAATCTCGCGGGGCTCCACGTCAGTCTTGGCCGTCTCGCCGAGGCGAGGGGGCTTCGCGAACAGGCCTTGGCGATCTTTCAGACCACGCTCGGGCCCTACCATCCCGAGAGCATTTCCTGCCTACACAATCTCGCGTCGCTCCGCCATGCCCAAGGCAAACGTGACGATGCCCTGGCACTTTATCGCGAAGCCCTCGCCGGGGGACGTCGCCTTCATGGGGAGCACAACGCCGAGGTGGCGACGATGCTCGAGAACCTATCCCAGCTCCAACTCGAGCGGGGCGATTGGCGAGCGAGTCGCCGGTTCGCCCAGGAATGCATGAGCGTTCGGACGAGCCTTTTTGGCAAGGAGCATCCGGCCACGCGGCGAATCGAGAGCTTGCTCGCCAAGATCGATCGCGAAGAGGGGCGTTCCGAGCCCAATTGACCCGATATGTCTTGGGCGTCGGCGAACAACCAGTGCGACGTTGGCCCGCTGACCTTCGATGCCGCCGGCGCGACGATGGTGACATCGCGTGCCGCTGGCTGCTTGCCAGTCAGTCTGGACCGCCGCATCCGGGGCAACTGGTCGATGGTGATGACAATCGGATGTCGCTGAATTCGCGAGCGAATCGATGGCTTCCAATTTCTTCGATGCTCAAGAGGCCGCTCAGCGAACGACCGGGCGGCTCGTCTGGGTTTTCGTCCCCATCGTTGGGCTCTCGGTGATCATCGCGACCTTGTCCGTGGCCGCGATGGGCTATGGGCTCGCTTGGTTGGGGTTTCGCTGGACCTACCTCGCGGAGGCTCCCTACGCGCCTCTTGCCGTCGCTGTCTTGGCGGGAACGATCACCTTGGCGTTTCTGCTCGTCGAGATGGTCGCCACTTACCGACATCTTTCGCGTTCGCCCGAGTCGCTGATGATGCACCTGGGCGGCAAGGAACTACGGGCGACGTCCCGTCACGGTCCTGAACGCGTCCTGCTCAACGTCGTCGAGGAAATGGCGATCGCGGCCGGCGTCCCCGTTCCTCGGGTCTACGTCCTCGAGCGGGAAGTGGGAATCAATGCCCTTGTCGCGGGCATGTCCCCCCGCGAATCGGTGCTCGCGGTGACTCGTGGTTCGCTTCGGAGCCTCGATCGGGACGAGTTGCAGGGACTCGTCGCCCACGAATTCTGCCATTTGCTCAATGGCGACATGCGGCTCAATTGCCACTTGATGGCGTTGCTTCAAGGAGCGGTTCAGGTCGACACCTGGGGACGGGAGATGCTCTATCCTCTCGACGATCGCGGAGGAAACGTCGTCGGGGGAGTCATCTTTCGCACCGTCGGTGCCATCGGCGTCGGCATTTCGCGACTCATCAAGCGGGCCATCGGCCGACAGCGGGAGTATCTCGCCGATGCGACCGCGGTCCAGTTCACGCGCAATCCCGCCGCGGTTGTCGGGGTGCTCAAGAAGGTTGGAGGACATCCCGCGGGATCGCGTCTCGCGACGCCTCGGGCCGAATTGGCGAGTCACATGTTCTTCGCCGAGGGGCTCCGACTTGCCCCCTGGGCGAGGGTTCATCCACCGCTCGAGCAACGGGTGCTCCAACTCGATGGTGATTTCGACGGCCATTTCGCTCCAATCGAGCTTCCCGCCTTCGATCGGTGGGAGACGATTCTCGACGAGCACCCTCGGATCGAGTCGATGGCGACCCTCATGTGCGAACGCGAGGAACGAGGACGTTCGGCGAAAGCGGTCGGGATCCTGCTCCCGGCGCTGCTCGGGGCAAACTTGACCGCTCCCCGGTCGACGCACCTACGCTATGCCTCGGCACTCCTGGCGGAATTGCCGACCAAGCTACGACAGGCCTCGGCATCGGTCGACTCGGCCCAGGCCCTCGCTTGCGCGTTGCTTCTGTCCAAAGGCCGCGGCGTGCGCGAACGTCAGTGGGAAGCGCTCAAGAACGAGATTCCTCGTGGCGTTCTGGAGCAAATCCCGCCCTTGATGGGGGAGGTGGCGGACCTGCCACGCTACGCTCGGTTGCCGCTCGTCGAGTTGGCGATGCCGTCGCTGCGTCAGTTGTCGCGATCGGCACGGAGGGAGTTTCTCAATGTCGTCGACAAGCTGGCCCATGCCGATGATGAACTCGACGTGTTCGAGCTTGCGCTGAGTTACACCATGACCCACCACCTCGAGATCGACACCTGGGGAGGCAAGGCCGGCTATCACAGTCTGCGTTCCCTTCGCGATGAGGTTTCGATCCTGCTCTCTGTTCTCGCGGAGATCGGCCATCGGGATCTGGCGAAGGCCAGCCTAGCATTTCAGGAGGGAGCCAAGCGGCTCGGCTCGGCTGCGGGCGAGTTGACGTGGACGCCAGCCGGGGCGAAGGGGCCCAAACTATTCGCGGCAACTTTTCCCACGATCATCAACGCTTCCCCCGCGATCAAGCGGCGGATCTTGGAGGCGTCTGCCGCGTGTATCGAATACGACCGCAAGCTGTCCGTCGACGAGGCCGAACTGATGCGGGTGATCGGCAGCGGCTTCGATTGTCCGATCCCGATGCTGGTTCGGTGAGGGGGAAAGGTGAAGGGGGATGCGGGGCCACCATTCGCTTGGAGGGACGAGTACACGGGAGAGTCGTCCAAGCATGCCCACGCAAGCGTGAGCATGGCACCCTGACCTTTGATTCGACGAATTGTCCCGATCTGACCTCTACGACTTCGCTTTGGCCTTCTGACGGGCGCGACCTTGGCGGCGCTGTTCCCGAGGGGCTTCGACGATCGGTTCGTCGGAGATCTCCACCTCTTCGCCGCGCAGTTGCTTGTCGAAGAATTGGCCGATCCGCTTGTTGACCTCGGGGCTACGAAAGCCGCCGTGGCCGCCGCCTCGCACCTTGATGAGGGTCGAGGAGACGCCCGCTTCTTTGAGCTTCTTGTGGAGCTTTTCGGACTGGTGATAAGGGACGAGCTTGTCCTCGGATCCATGGATGATCAGGAAGGGAACGTCGCTTGAGGAGACGTGGGTCGTCGGGGAGGCGTCGCGGGCGACTTCCTTGGTCTCTTGCAGCGGTCCGCCGACGAGCTTCGATTCCGGGGAGTTGGGCGCATCGTGATCGAACGCGCCTGATCCCTGGCTCATCGTCAAGAGGTCGGCCGGGCCGTACATGTCGACGACACAAGCCACTCGGCTGTCTTGCCCGGTGTGCCCACCGAGTTCTCCCTCCAGGGCCGAAACATCGCCACCGGTCCCGAGCATCGCGACGAGATGTCCCCCGGCCGAGGTCCCGATCACCCCGATACGTTCGGGATCGAGATGATATTTCTCGGCGTTCGCCTTGATCCAGCGAATCGCCGCCTTACAGTCGTGGATCTGCGAAGGCCAGCTTGCCTCGTCGGTCAGTCGATAGCCGACGCTTGCTCCGGCGTAGCTGCCAGTCGCGACGATGGGAGCCACCCGCGCGACCCCCGAACGTTTGTCGCCGTTCTGCCAGCCGCCGCCATGAATGAAGACGACCACGGGCAAGGGCTTGTCGCTCTTGGGGGTCTTGGGAAGAAGCAAGTCGAGCCGCTGCCGTGGGTTCTCGGTCCCGGCGTAGGGGAGATCTTGCTTGAGGTCGATCTCCTCGGCGAGGCGCCGCATTCCCGTGGCTCCTTGCCGAAATCGTTGGCGGGCCTCCTCGAATTCCTTCCGCGTCAGCGTTCCATCGCTGTTGGTGTCGGCTCTACCGAAGAGTGTCCGAGCCCGCTGCGGGAGATCCTCGAGAGCGACCTTTCCGTCGCTATCGCGGTCGAGGCGGGAGAAGACGTCGGTCGTTCGGCCAGGGCGCTGCTTGCGAGCGTTCTCCTTTTCCTTGGCCTTTGGAGTCTCCGGCGGAGCCGCCATCAAGAAGCAACTGCAAGCGATGAATGCGAAACTCGACATGACCCCATCCTCATCTGATCGGTAACGGTTTCCCTTTCGGCGGCGTGCCGAGCGTTCAGCGGCAGCGGCGTCGGGTAACCAGAAATTGCGGTCGTGGCCGCCGCCATTGATTAAACTCCGGACTCGGAGGCAGGTTTCGCACTTGCTCCACAGCGTGGTGGACGACTTTTCGTTTTCCGAGCCACAGAAGACAATTGACGGCGAATTGGTACACGAATACACCTACAGGTGCGAGCCACGCCCCGTTCACCGACGGGCGCGAGGGTTCGCATCGGTCTGACACGCCAGGGGACGCGAGCGGACCAACCGGACAATCCTGAATGACGGATTCGACATCAACCCGAGAGGACGCGGTGAGTACACAGACATCCGAATCTCCGGCCATTGTCGCTGACGGCATTAGCAAGATCTACGGATCGTTCGCGGCGATCCGCGAGGTTTCCTTCACCATCCCGCGCGGACAAGTCGTCGCCTTTCTGGGCCCCAACGGCGCCGGTAAGTCGACGACGATGAAGATTCTCACCGGCTACATGTCGCCAACGCGCGGCCACGCCTACATCATGGGCCACGACGTGAGCCACGATCGGCTCGCCGTCGCCGGCTACGTGGGCTATCTTCCCGAGAATGGTCCGCTCTACCACGACATGACGCCGCGGGCGCTGCTGCGTTTTCTGGGCCAAGCTCGCGGTCTCTACGGCAGCCGGCTGAAGGATCGCATCGAGGCGGTGGTCAAGCGATGTGCTCTCGAAGCGGTCATCGGTAAACCGATCGGCAAGCTCTCCAAGGGTTATCGCCAGCGGGTGGGGATGGCGCAGGTGCTGCTTCACGAGCCCGAGGTGCTCATCATGGATGAGCCGACCGCGGGACTCGATCCGAATCAGATTCGCGAGGTGCGCCAGACGTTGAGAAACCTCGGCGAATCGAAGACAATCCTGCTCTCGACGCATATTCTCCAGGAAGTCGAGGCCGTCGCCCAGCGAGTGATCTTCATCCATGAGGGACGCATCGTCTTCGACGGCAGCGTCGACGACTTCAAAGCTCAAGGCGACATGGACGCCAAGTTCGCGGAGTTGACCTCCGCCGCGTGAACCTACCAAACGAACGTGTCGTTTCTCGCCGGTATCAAACGTTGAACGACTGACGATGGGGAGCCAGCAACGTGCAGTGGAATGTGGTCCGCGCCGTCTTCGCCCGAAACTTTATCAGCTATTTCAGCAATCCGATCGGCTACTTGTTCATCACGGCCTTTGTCTGGGGCTGTGCCTACTTCGCCTTCTGGCACAACGATGCCTTTTTCGCGAGTAACTTGGCCGATCTCGAGCAGCTCAACACCTTCTTTCCCTACTTGCTGCTCTTTTTCATCCCCGCGATCACCATGTCGACTTGGGCGGACGAACGCCGCTCGGGAACCGAGGAACTCCTCCTCACGCTCCCGGCGAGCGATCTCGAAATTGTCCTCGGCAAGTACTCCGCCAATCTCGCGATCTATACCGTCTCGCTGATCTTCTCGTCGAGCAATGTTCTCGTCTTGGCCTATCTCGGTGATCCCGACATCGGGCTGATGTTCAGCACCTTCCTCGGCTACTGGCTCATCGGCGCGGCGCTGCTCGCGGTCGGCATGATCGGTTCGCTGCTGACGACCGGCGTCACTGTGGCGTTCATCGTCGGGGCGGGGTTGTGTCTCTTGCTCGTTTCGAGCGACGAATTGGCGGTTATCTTCGCCCGCAACAGTCTCCTACGCGAGATGATCGAGAAGGTCGGCGTCATCCATCAGTTCGACGACTTCGGCAAGGGGCTCGTGCCGATTTCCGGGCTCCTCTACTTCGCGGCGATCATCGTTGTCGCGATTTACGTCAATATGCTCCTCCTAAGCCGTCGCCATTGGGCCGGCAGTGAGGGCGCATTGCTGCAGTGGACGCACGGCCTGGTTCGCTCGGGGGCTCTCGCCCTCGCCGCGGTCGGTTTGGTGTTGCTCGTCAGCCGGGTCGGAACCTACGCCCGCGCCGACGTCACCGAAGAGCGTATTCACTCGCTTTCCCAAGACACCAAGAAGGTGCTCGCCGAGATTCCAAGCAACAAACCGGTCTTTGTCGAGGCCTTCGTCAGTCCCGCCTCGATGATCCCGACCGCGTATGTCGAAACCTATCGTGACTTGATCGATTTGCTCCGCCAGTACGACGCTCGGGGCGGCAGCAATCTCCATGTCCGCATCATCGAGACCGAGCCCTTCAGCGAGGAAGCCCGCGACGCGGAGCGCAACTTCGGCATTCAGCCGGAAGCGGTCGTCGTGGAGGATGATGGCCGATTCGCCCAGGAGAACCTCTTCCTCGGCATCGCTTGTCGCAGTGGTCTCAACGAGCGGACGATTCCGTTCTTCTTCCGTGGCTTGCCGATCGAATACGAACTGACGCGGCTGATCCGAACGGTCACCGACGAGGCCAAACGCAAGGTCGGGGTGCTGACGACCGACGCGGGGCTCTTCGGCCAGTTCAACTTCCAGTCGATGCAGCCACCGGCTGACTGGCAGATCGTTCAGGAACTTCGGCAACAGTATGACGTCGTGCAGGTCTCGCCCGCCGAGCCGATCGTCGCGGAGATCGACTGTTTGATCGTGCCGATGGCGTCGTCGCTGACCCAGCCGGAGATGATGAACCTGATCGCCTATGTCTCCGCGGGCAAACCTGCATTGATCCTCGACGATCCGGTGCCGTTCATCAATCCGGACCTGGCTCCGCGCGAGCCGAAGCGTCCGGCGAACTCGCCGATGATGGGCCGTCAGCCGCCGGCGCAGATGAAGGCCGACCTGACGCAACTCACCAAACTGCTCAACATCGAGTTCGACACCGGCCGGATCATTTGGCAGGACTGGAATCCCCATCCGCAGTTCAAGGATCTTCCGCCCGAGTACGTCTTCATCGGCTCGGGCAGCGGGGGCGGAGCCTTCAATGAGGAGATTCCGATCACCGACGGGTTGCAGGAAGTCCTCATGCTCTACCCTGGGGCGATCCGGCCTGGCCCGGCGAAGAGCCCGACGTTCGATCCGCTGCTGACGACCGGTCTCTTGACGGGGACGATTCGCTACTCCGACGCGTTCACCAGGTCGCTTCTCGGCCGGGTGCCGAACCCCAATCCTCGCCGGACGCCGACGCGCACGGAGTATGTGCTCGCGGCCTACATCACTGGCCCGTTGGCGACCACCGCGAAGTCCCAGACTCCCGGCAACGCCAAAGACCAGAAATCGCCCGAGGGCGGGGCCGAGGCCAACGTCATCTGGGTCGGCGATCTCGACATGATCTCCGACTTTTTCTTCGATCTTCGTCGAGCCCGCATCGAGCAACAAGACGATATCCAGTTCGACAACGTCACGTTCATCCTCAACTGCGTCGACTTCCTTGCCGGGGATGAGTCGTTCGTCGAACTCCGCAAGCGCCGTCCCAAACGCCGCACGCTCGATCGGCTCGTCGAGATGACGCAGTCGGTTCGTCAGGAGTCCCGCCAAGAGGAACTCAAGGCGGAGGAGAACTCGCAGAAACAACTCGACGAAGCCCAACGCCGTCTCGACGAGTCGGTGCAGAAGATCCGCAACCGCACCGACATCGACGCTCGCTCCAAGGCGGTGCTGATCGAGAATGCCCGCCGGACGGAGCAACGTCGTCTCGACGTCCTCAAGGCGGAGATCGAGGATCAGAAGGCGGGCCGAATTCGCCAGATCCGCGCCGATCTGCAGCGGCAACTTCGGGCCGAACAACGGGGAATCAAACTCGCGGCGGTCTTGCTGCCGCCCATTCCCGCCCTCGTCCTGGGACTGATCGTCTTCCTGGCGAGGCTGCGTGGCGAGCGCGAAGGGGTCGACCCCAAGCGACTCGTTGGCTAGGTGGTAGGAGTCGAGACGTCTCCAAGGAGATAGGCAGGCAGTTTCATGACTGAGTTGCAAAAGACAGGTGTTTACGTCGCGGTCGCGTTTGCGTTGCTGTTGCTGGCCTTCGTCACGCAACCGAGAGTGACGCGGGATCCGGCCATCTTCGACGACACCGGCGAGGGGTTCTACCCCGAACTGACCGATGCTTCCATCCCCAAGGCGCTGGAAGTCGTCGCCTACGACGATGAGCTGGGACAGGCCAAGCCGTTCAAGGTCCAACAGGGCAAGGATGGCCGTTGGACCATCCCGTCGCATCACGACTACCCCGCCGACGCCGCCGACCGCTTGTACAAGACCGCCGGGTCGATCATCGGCCTGCGCAAGGATTCGGTCATCTCCGACAATCGCGAGGAGCACGATCTCTACGGCGTGGTTGATCCACTTGAGGACGACAGCAGCCGCAAAGGCTGGGGCACGCGCGTCAAGCTGTTCGACAAGGACGGCAACGTCGTCTCCGACCTGATCTTCGGTGAGCCGGTCGAGGGCCGCGAAGGCTTCCGATACGTGCGCGTTCCCGGCAAGGATCGCGTTTACGCGGTCAAGTCGAGCGACGTCGATCTTTCCGCCTCTTTTAGCAATTGGATCGACACCAAGCTGATCGACGTGCCGTCGGGGACGTTCGACAAGATCGTGCTCAACGACTACAAGCTCGTTCCGGTCCGTGGGGCTCTCGGGCTCGAGAACCGTGGGTCGACCACCCTCGAGAAGGAAAAGGGCAAGTGGGCGGTGACCGAGCTTGGCAAGGATCAAGTGACCAACGAGACCGCCGCCAAGGAGATCGCCACCGCGATCGGTGACCTGAAGATCACTGGCGTCCGCAAGAAGCCTGCGGGGATCAAACCCGACTTGCGACTTCCCGAGGGCATCCAACTGGCGATGTCGATGCAGAACCGGGGCTTCTACGTGTCGAACGGGCGCGTTCTCTCGGAGGATGGCGAGGCGGTCGCCGAGACCGATGACGGGATCGTCTACACCCTCCGCTTTGGCGGACTCGCGGTCGCGTCGGGCGACGAACTGACCGCCGGCAGCGAGGATGAAAAGGCGATCAAGTCCAAGGACGACGAGGCCGCCAAGGACGAGAAGGACAAGCCAGCCAAGCCGAAGGGACAGGAAGTTCGCTTCCTGCTTGTGAGCGTCGACTTCGACGAGAGCAAATTCCCACCGATCGCCGATCCCGAGCCGGCCGCGTCCGACGACGAGCCCGCGAAGGAGGAACCGACCGAGCCGAAGGAGAAGGAAGACGGCGAGGCCGAGGCGAAGAACGGCGACGACTCCGCCGCCAAGGAGAAGGCGAAGAAGGAAGCCGAGGCGAAAGCCAAGCAGCAGGAGGTCGCGCGCAAGCGAAAGGAACGCGAGCAGAAGATCGCGAGTGGGAAGAAGAAGGCCGAAGAGCTCGCCGCTCGCTACGCGGAGTGGTTCTACGTCATCCCGAATGATTCCTACGCGAAGATCATGGTCGCTCGGCCGAAGCTGATTGAACTCGACAAGAACTCGACCAATCCCGGCACGCCTCACGGCAACCAGATCATCCCGACGGTCCCGCCTGGAGCGTCGCAGCCGGCGTCGACCGGGCTCCCCGCCATGACAAAGGAGGTTCCGCCGACGTCCCCGAAGGGGACGGACAAGCCGGTCTCCCCGAAGGGGACGGACAAACCGACGAGCCCGGAGCCCCCGGAGAAGCCCGCCGCACCGGCCGAGTCCAAGGCGATGCCCAAGAAAGAGGCCTCCGCTCCCAAGCCGGAGAGTCCAAGCACTCCCGCCAAGGAGAGTTCCAAGACTCCTTCCGCAGAGTCGAAAGAGTCGCCCAAGACCCCCGCGACGGAGTCGAAAGAGTCGCCCAAGACCCCCGCGACGGAGTCGAAAGAGTCGCCCAAGACCCCCGCGACGGAGTCGAAGGAGTCGCCCAAGACCCCCGCGACGGAGTCGAAGGAGTCGCCCAAGACCCCCGCGACGGAAAGTCCCAAGGCTTCCAAGGAAGAAATGAAGCCGAAAGCGGAAGAGCCGAAGAGCCCCACCCCAGCGAGTTCGCCGAAGGGGGAAGAGCCCGGTACTCCGAAGAAGGCGGAGACGCCGAAGGAGTCGAGCACCCCAAAGAAGGCGCCCGAGCCAACGAAGGCCGACGACGCCGGCGAATTGAAGGACTCCTCGAACGCTTCCGATCCCAAGGAAGCGTCCGACGCGAAGAACGCCGACTCCGAAGAGAAGCCCGCCGACTAGACCTCGACCGGAACCCTCACGGACCCGAACCCGCCGAAGGTGGGTTCGCCCGTGTCACGACAGCGTCGCCCGCGAGGGGGGACGATTATTTCTTCTCCTGCTCCTGGAGCTTCTTGAAGAGCATGGTCGGATCGGCAAGGGCCGTGCCCGCGGGAAGCTCCGTCGTGGCCTGGTCCCACTGAAGGGCCGACTCGTCGAGTTGGAGCATCTCCAGACATTTGCGGGCGGAGAATGGCAGGAACGGCTGCATGAGCACCATCAGCGCGCGGACGACCTGCAGGCAGACGTTGATCGTCGTGCCACACGCCGCGAGGTCTTCCTTCCGCTGCGACCACGGCTTCTTCTCGTCGAGATACAGGTTGCCTGCGCGGGCGAGCGCCATCACTTCGGTGAGCCCCGCCTTGAAATGAAATCCCTCCAACTGTTCGGCGACCTTTTCCGCTTGCTCGCCGCATAGCCGCAAGAGCTTCTCGTCCACCTCGCTCCTTGCGCCGACCTCGGGGACCTTGCCATCGAAGTACTTGTGGGCGAAGGTGATGTTCCGATTGACGAAGTTGCCAAGCGTCGCCAGAAGCTCGCTGTCATTGCGCACGAGGAACTCGTCGGGATCGTACGCGGTCCGCGCGTTTTCGGGGGCGATCGCGGTGAGATAGTAACGCAAGGGATCGGGATCGAACTCGGTGAGGTAGTCCTCAATCCAGACCGCGGTCCCGCGGCTCTTGCTGATCTTCTCCTCATCCTTGCCGGGGAACTTGATGTTTAGAAAGGAGTTGGCGACGACCTGATGCGGGAGCTGGTAGGTTCCCTCGGCCATCAACATCGCGGGCCAGATGATCGCGTGGAAGACGATGTTGTCCTCGCCGATGAAGTGGACGATCTTGCAGTCGGGACTCTTCCACCACTCTTCATAGTCGGACGGCGATCCGCCCTGGCGCTCGAGCAGCGTCGAGGAGAAGGAGACATAGCCGATCGGGGCGTCGAACCAGACGTAAAGAACTTTGCCCGCCGCATCGGGATCGTCCAAGGGAACGGGGATGCCCCAGTCGAGATCGCGCGTCATCGCCCGTTCGGGCAGGCCGAGTTTGATCTGCCCTTTGGCGAAGTTGAGCACGGTCGGTCGCCAGCCCTCTCGCTCCTCAAGCCACTGGGCAAGCGGTTCCTGGAACTCGTCGAGTCGCAAGTACCAGTGAGTCGTCTCGCGAACCTCCGGCGTGGTGCCGGAAAAGACGCTCTTGGGATCCTTGAGTTTCAGGGGATCCATTGAGTGGCCGCACGCCTCGCACTGGTCGCCGTAGGCCCCCTCGGCCCCGCAGAGGTAGCAGGTTCCGGTGACGTAGCGATCGGGCAGAAAGCGATCGGCTTGGACGTCGTATAGCTGGCTGGTGGTTCGTTTGGTGAAGTATCCCTTGTCGTAAATCGACTTGAAGAACTCTTGGCTAAGCTCGGTATGTCGCTCGACGTAGTCGGGCGTATGAGTTCCCCCGAAGACGTCGAAGTCGATACCAAGCCCCTCGAAGGCCCGTTGTTGGGAGGCGTTGTATTTGGCGACGATCTCCGGCGGTGTCAGTCCCTCCTTCTGGGCGCTGAGCGTGATCGCGACGCCATTGTCGTCGCTGCCGCAGACGAAAAGAACGTCGTCGCCGCGGGAACGCAGGTAGCGGACATAGATATCGGCCGGTAGGTAGGCGCCCGCGATGTGGCCGACGTGAAGTCGCCCATTCGAGTAGGGGAGGGCACCGGTAATGAGAAATCGACGTGTCATGGCCTGTTACTTTTCCTTACCCAACGGTTTCCGACTTCGGCGCCATGGCCGAGTCGACATCTTGCCGACTCCGGTCGACTTCGTCAATCGAGGGCGGAATCTCCAATCCACGAAAACGCGGCCTCGGTCCGGTGCGCAACTTTGGCGTGCGTCCTCGAGTCGTCGCCAGGGAACTGATGGCGTACCCCTACCGCGAACGAAGAAACGATGCAAATGATGCGCCCGCGAAGAGGGGCGTTTCTCGTCGTCGCCTTCGGTCGGGATCCCATTTCATCTTGACAAATTCGTGCTCGAAACCGATAGGTCCGCCACCAATCGAGGAATACCACTACTGAGACGCAACGCCAGCAAACGGTTCGGTGCCGCTCCCATTTGGGGACGCGGCCCGTTGGCCATCGAACGATCGAGCCGGTGGTCGGCTCTCGTGATGCTGGCTCAACGGTGATGTTGCCTTCTTGTGAAGAAGTGGGCGCGTGTCGCGGCAATCTCGTTTCGGGGACGAGGTGTCGCCGGACTTGTGGCGTGGCACGATGGGTGTATCTCCCCAACAGTGAGAGCGGGGTAAGATAGGAGTCGAGGAGTACCTGTACTTGATCGTCGGGCATTCCGGTGGTGGGCAAGGAGTCATCAATCTGTATCCGCCGACTGAGGAGCAGTCCGCGGCGTCCGGAGTCTTGCGGCTGGCAAGGCTCTAGGCGGGAGGGGGCACTTTCGCGGGCAGTAATGGACACCCTTCGATGGCGGAGCAGGGCTACTTCAGCGAGCACGAGGACGCTTCCGACTCGTTCGACCTGTCGCGCCATTGGCCCATTCCGGCGTTGGTGCTTGGGGCGTTGATGTTGGGGGCGGTGGTCCTGCTTTGGAAGGGCCCCATCGATGCTTGGCACCGATTTCAGCTTCTCGAGGCAATGCGGGAAGCTCGGGAGTGGTACGAAAGCCCGACCCGGGCCGAACAAGCATGGGGAATGCTCGACATCCTCCGGGGGCGGGTCGAGAGTGGGATCTGGAGGGAGCCGTCGTTGCGGGGGGAAGCCGACTTTTTTCTCGGCACCGCTTACCGCGACTTGTCCCTTCGGGCCCAGGGTGAGCCGGAGACCCGGTATCGTCTCCGAGCCTTGGGTTACTTTCGATTGGCGAAGCAAGAGGGCGTTCCCGAGGAGTTTCGTTTGCCGTTTGCCGAAGCGTACGGCGTGACGCTCTTTGAGGAGGATCGCTACGCGGAGTCGAGCGAGGTCTTGCAGATGCCGCTCGATTGGCGCCGGCGTATGGCGGCGCTGATCGACCGACGCTTGGCGCAAGTGGCTCTGCTGGAACTGCCTCCGCGGATCGAAGACGCCAAACGACTTGTCGAGCGTTGGAAGAACATTCCGGGCCTCTCGACCAAGGAGATTGCCCGGGCGACGTCGGTGGCGAACAACATCGACGAAGGAACACTCAAACGAGGTCGGGAGCTACTCGACCAGTTGCCGGTGTACGGCAAAGAGCAATCGCAGCTTCGCGATCTCGATCGTCAACTGGATGACGATATCGGTGCGGACGAACTGGAGAAGGCGCGCCAAGTGCTTGTGGCGCAGCGCGAGTCGAACGACGAAGGGCTTTCACGCTTGCTGAAGACACTTTCGACGTCATCGACCCGAACGGTTCCTCCGCGGCTGGAGACGGCGCTCGAGTATGCGGCCGAACGTGCGAGTCTGTCCGCGCTGGGCGAGGCGGAACGTGCGGATGCTCGCAATCGGGAGGCGGAACTGCTGCTCCAACTCGATCGTCCGGTCGAGGCTCGGTTCGCGCTGCTCGACGGGAAAAGTGATCGCGAGTCTCAAGCCTCCGCGATGACGCGTTTTCTGCTCGCCGAATCGTTCTTCGAGGAGGGTAAGCAGTTCTCTCGTCCTGGGGGAGAGGAGAACGCCGACCTCAATCGGTTCAGCGACTTCGCCGGCGCGGCCGATGAGGTCCGTCGCTGGCTCCGCGCGGGGACCGACGAGTTGATCGCGAGAGTCCCATTCGTCTCCGAGGAGCGAAAGCGACACTGGCGGAGCGAGCTAGTGCCGCGATTGGCGCCGTCGAGTATGCGAAGGTTTGTCGCCGATGCGGCCCACGCCAGCGCCGAGGGGATTCTCGGACAACTGGTCGACGAGAAGGATCATCTCGATCGAGAGTACCTCGGACGGGCGCTGTTGATGCTCGGGTCGAGCGAAGCGGCCCTCGGCGATTTGGCGAAGGCGGCGGAGACCTTCGATCGACTGATCAAGCGGTATCCGGACACGGACTTGGAACGGGCGGCGCTCTTTCGACGCGCGGACGTCTTGCGGCGGCTGGGGTCGCCGGACGCACTCGACGCGTTCGCCGACGCGGTGACGGCGTCGAAGGCGGTCAACGTCTATCGCAATCGCTATCTTCCGCTGGAGGAGTTGCGACGGATCTTCGAGGATGCGTGGCTTTCGGCGATGGAGGCCAACAAGCCGCGCGAGGCGATCGCCTTGGGGACACTCTACGGCAGTTTCGCTCCCCCTGGAGAAGCCGATGAGTTCGTCGGGGACGCGAGCAAGAGTTTGGCGCAGCGACTTCAAGCGTCGGGGACGTCGGCGGACGACAAGCTCGCCGAGCAGCGATATCGCGAGGCCGGAGAGGCTTACCGCAAGGCGGCGTGGGAGAAACGCACGACGCTACAGTACGCCGACTATCTTTGGCAATCGGCGGTCGCGTTTTTCGATGGCGAGGACTATCAAGCCGTCCGGGCTCCGCTCGACGAGTTCCTGTTGATCCATGGTCGCGGCGAACGCGATCTGCTCGCTCGCATCTACCTGGCGCGGTCCCAAATGGCGCTTGGGGAACTCGTCGACGCGAAGGAGACACTCGAGACCGCGCTGAAGCGGGATCCGCGATCGCCGAACCGGTTCGAGGGGCGACTGTATCTCGCTCGCGTCTATCGCGACATGGCCCGGCTCCTGGAGCTTGAGGGAGGGACGCCGACGCCCGAAGGGAAGGACCAACGACGTCAGTTATTGGAAGCGGCGAAGGATGTCTTGCTCGCGAACACCGATGGGCGGACCCCGGATCTCGAGCCGAGCGCTCGGGAGTGGCGGCTGTCGCTGTTCGAACTGGGGGAGGTGCATTACTCGCTTCGCGATTTCGATGACGCGATCTCCTTATTGACCGAGGCGGTACGCCGATTTCCGAACGATTCGCGGGTGAGTGACGCGCTCTTCCTGATCGCCCGGTCGCATTGGAGCAAGGCGGACGAGTACGGGGAGCGATCACGAGCCGAGGAGGTGCCGCGGCTTCAAGCCGAGTTCCGGCGTCTCGAAGACGACCAACGGCGCGCGGCGCGGGATGAATACACGCGGCTCGCACGACGGTTGATCGACGAACAACAGCGGCGGCCACTGACCGCCTCGGAGCAAGAGCTAGCGTATCGCTCGCTCTTCGGTGTCGGTGAGGCCAGTGAAGCGCTCGGCGAGACCGACGCGGCGGTCGCCGCGTATGAGGAAGCGGCGCTGCAGTTCTCCGACAGCGCGGAAGTGCTGACGGCGCTGTTGCGAACCGCGAACATCTACTTGGAATCGAATCGTCGCGAGGACGCCCTCAGCGCGATTCGCCAAGCCGACACGATCATCAAGAAGCTCGACGATGCCGCGTTTGAAAAGTCACGGCTGAAGAAGGCGGACTGGGAACGACGCCTCGCGGCCCTGGTCAGCCAGACATGAAAGGACCGGGTGTGAACGACAGCAACCTCTCGGAGATGCTGGAGTACTTTGGGCAGGAGCAGGCGTGCTACACGTCATTACTGGATCTGTCCCGCCGACAGCGGTCCATCATCGAATCCGGTGATGTCGACGCGTTGATGAACGTGCTGCAGGAAAAGCAGCGCGTCCTCAATCGCGTGACGAGCATCGAGAAGAAGCTCCGCCCCTACAAGGAGAACTGGCCGCGGCTCAAGCAGGGCTTCGACGAGAACGATCGCCAAGTCGTCTCCGAGGCGCTGCGCACCGTCGAGGAACTGCTCGCCGAACTGATCGCCTCGGAGAAGGAGAGCGAGGATCTCCTTCGTGGTCAGCGCGACGAGGTTCGCCAGGAGCTTGTCTCCAGCGTGCACGGTGGCAAGGTGCATCAAGCCTACACCGGGCAGCAGGGCGGCGAAGAGGCACGGTTTCTCGACATCAAGGAGTGACGTCGATGAGCCTGCTCAACCTTCTCAACACGAACGCGACGAGCATGCTCGAGCACGTCGTCGCCTTCACCGGCGATCGCATGAAGGTGATCGCCAGCAACATCGCCAACATCGACACGCCCCAGTACCGGATGCGCGACCTCGACGCGAAGTCGTTCGATCGGGAACTGGCGGGAGCTCTCAAGCGGAGCGAGCGGGTCAACGCCAATCTGCCGATGGTCGATTTGCCGTCGGTCGACCAGGTGGCGAGCTTCGAGGCGTCGGCCGATTCGCCCGATGCCCAGAAGCTGCGTGGGATCGTCTTTCACGACGACAACGACCGGAGCGTGGAGAAGCTGATGGTCGCGATGCAGCGCAACGCGGACCGCAACTCGCAAGCGGCCAATCTCTTGCGAAATCAGGTGCGTCTGCTCCGTTCGATCATCGCCGAGCAGGTCAACACGTAGGCCGACGTCAAACGCGATCGAGGGCGTCCTCGAGCCAGACCGGTGACGCCGCAATCCCTGGGAAAGGAGTTCCCCGATGGTGAGTTCGATCGAGATCAGCGCCAGCGGCCTGGTGGCCCAGCGTCTGCGGATGAACACGATCGCGACCAACATCGCCAACGTCAGTACGACCCGAAACGAGGCCGGCGAAGCCGAACCGTTCGTCCGCAAGCGAGTCATCTTTCAAGTCGGCATCCCCGGGCAGGACGCGAGCGAGGGGGTTCACGTCTCCTCGGTCGAGGATGACGTGCCGGGAGAGTCCCCGACCGCGGCGCCCTTTCGGCTGGCTTACGAACCAAATCATCCGGACGCCAACGACGAGGGTTACGTCCGTTACCCCAACGTCGACTTGGCGCGCGAGTTCGTCAACGCGCTCGAGGCGAGCCGAGCTTACGAAGCGAACATTCAGGCGATTGAAGTCTTCAAGGCGATGGGCAGCAACGTCTCACGCCTTCTCGAGTGAGTCGAAAGCCGCTAGGTGGGAGGAGAAGTGATGAGAATCGATCCGACCGGCGATGTGGGCCAGTTCCCCTTGGCGCGGCCCACCCAAGCGACCGATGCGCCCAACAGCTCGTTTGTCGACGTGCTGGGGCGGGCGGTGCAACAGGTCAACGCCAAGCAGTTGCACGCGGAGAACATCATCGAGCAAGTGGCGTCCGGGGAGGAGATTCCCTCCGCGGTGGTGGCCTCGGCGGTGGTTCAGTCCGACTTGGCGTTCCGGACGATGATTCAAGTTCGCAACAAGCTGGTCGAGGCCTTCAACGAACTGCGTCAGCTTCAGGTCTAGGCGCTTCCGGTGGGCCTTGACTCACTGCGATGGGCGGTTATCGGAGGCACTGGCTGACGAGCAGCCAGTGGCACCCAGCGTGGGGCGAACTCGACCCACCCTCTCGGACGATCGGAAGCACAGGTGACCTAGCGTCGGGTGGACGCTAAACAATCTCGTTCGCGGGAAGCATTCGGGTACGGGAGAGCACGCTCACGATGGCGACCGACGGGACGGAGACGGCCGAAACGACCACCAACCGCGGGGTGTTGGACTACTGGAACGACCTGTCGCTGAACTCTCGGGTCGCGCTGGTCGGTCTCGTGGGGGCGGTGCTCGTCGTCATCGGGTTCGGGGTGACGATGGCCGGGCAGGGCGATGTCGCGCTGAGCCCGTTGCTCGCGGGAGACTTCACCCCGGTCGAGCGATCCCAAGCCCTCAAGGCCTTCTCGCAGGCCGGGCTCAAGAACTACGTCTACGACGGTGCCACGATCCTCGTTCCCTCGAACGAAGTCCCACGTTACCTCGCGGCCCTGAGCGAGAACGACGCGCTGCCGGGCAACTTCTACAAAGCGATCGACGACTACATCACCAATCAGCGAACCTGGTGGGCGAGCCAGACCGAGTCCGAACGACTCTTCAGTGTCGCCAAGGAGCGGATGCTCGCCTCGGCGATCGAGACCTTTCCCGATATCTCCAATGCACTCGTCACGGTTACCCAGGTCCCTCGCTACGGGCTGAGGCGAACGGGTATCCGCAAGGCCTCGGTCAAAGTCACGACCATCGGCAACAAACCACTCGGTCCCATGGTCGCCGAGGAGATCAAGAACCTCGTCGGCAACGCCTTCAGTGACCTGACCCCCGCCCGCGTGGAAGTGGTAGGGGGAGGGATGGCCGGCCACAACGCCTCCTCGGGAGACGGCGACACCTGCGTTCCGACGGAACTCGCGGGGATGAAGAACGAACTCTTGCAGAACAAAGTCCTCTACGCTCGCTGCATCGAGGACCGCATTCGACGCATGCTCTCGTACATGCGGGACGTCGAGGTGGTGGTCAACGTCGAGGTCGAGAACGAACGCAACGTTCAGCAGCGACTGGTCGAGTTCGATAAGGGCGCCGTCAAGGAACAGGACACGTCGCAGATGTCCTCCTCGTCGCGCCGGGGTGGTCCCGCTCAGGGCGAGCCGGGGGTTCCTCCCAACGTCATTCCTCCCGGCGTCCCCAACCAGGGGGCCTCCGCCAGCGTCAGCACCCAGGAGGACACTGAGGAGGAGTCGAACACCTCCTACGACAACAATCAGGTCGAAACGACCAAACAGTTCCAGGACTTTCCGATCAAGTCGGTCGGCGTCGTGATCAACGTGCCGCGCAGCTATCTGGACGCGACCGACAACCCGGTCGATCCCACGCAGATCAGCGAAGCGGTCGCCTCGCTCGGCTTTCCCGGCTTGACCGCCGACACCGTTCGCATCGTTCCATTCACCGCCCCGGAACCCGAGGAGGTCACCGAACCCTCCTTCAGTGTCATCGAGCTCCTCGTCGACAACGGCCGATCGCTAACGCTTGGCCTCTTCGGCCTTGTCGCGGTGATTGTCGCGGCGCTGATCGCGCGTCGGGCGATTGTGCCGCCACTTCCCGAGATTCCCGAGTTGCCGGCGCAGGACGACGAGGGAACGAGCGACGAGGACGAGGATCTACTGCCCCAGGTCGAGACCTCCGAGCAGCAAAAACGCGTTGGGCAGATGAAGACCTCCATCCAACAACTCGTCGACTCCGACCCCGACAGCGCGGCGGCCATCGTTCGCCGCTGGGTCCAGTCCGAATAACGCCTTCGTCAGTCCCAAAATGTCGGGTGCCACTGGCTGCTGGTCAGCCAGCGCCCAAGGTGTTGAGGCTTCACCAACACCTACTTCAGATAGGAATATCCTCGATCGTGTTGGGCTCTTCCTGGGCGTCGTAGTGATGGAAGACGACCTCACAGCCCTCGGCAAGGCTCTCCACGTCAGCGGGGACGAGAAGGAACCCATCCGCCTTGGCGGTCGAGGAGAGAATCGACGCTCCCCCCATCAAGAGGGGATAGACCTCGCCCGCCTCGTTCAGCTTGGCCCGAACATAGTCGAATCGACCGACTTGGGACGCGATCGGCTGGGCCAGACGCCGTCGACTCGTCGGGTAGGGGAGATGCGTCGGCATCCCCTGAAGGTGCCGAACCGTCCGGCGCGCGATCAAGTCATACGCCGCCAGACAAGCGACGGGGTTGCCCGGCATCAGGAAGACCGGTCGCCCGTCGATCTTGCCGTATCCCATCGGCCGTGCCGGTTTCATCGCGATGCCGTGAACGATCAAATCGCCAAGTTCCGCGAGCAACCGCGGCGCGTGATCCTCCTTGCCGACCGACGTTCCCCCCGAGACGAAGAGACAGTCCGCATCGCAGGTTCGGAGGGCCTCTCGTAGCACCTCCGGGTCATCCGGGAGAATGCGCGGCGACCCCTGCTCAGACGCGAGGACGATGCCCCCATCGCGTTCGACCAATGTCCGCAAGATGATCGAGTTTGTATCGACGATCTGAAAGGCGCTGGGGAATTGGCCGGCGTTCACGAGCTCATTTCCGGTCACGAGCATCGCGACGCGTGGTTGACAATAGACGGCAAGGCTGCCGAGTCCCGCCGCCGCGGCGACGGCGACATCCTGCGGGCGCAGGGTGCGCGGAGGTTCGAGGATCGTCGATCCCGCCGCGACATCCTCGCCGATCCCCGAGACATTCTTGCCCAAGGGCGGGGCTTCGAGGATGTGGACCTCGTCGTTTTCCTGACAGGTCATCTCCACCATGACGACCGTATCGGCGCTGTCGGGCACCGGGGCGCCGGTCATGATGCGGATGGCTTGTCCCGCTTGAAGGGGTCGAGTGGCCGGACGGTTGGGAAACGACTCGTCCACGATGTGGAGAACTGCGTCGCCGGCGGTGCCCGCGAGCGCGATATCCTGGCTGCGGACCGCGAACCCGTCCATCGCCGCGCGGCGAAACCCCGGAACATTCGCTTGGGCGATCACGGGACTGGCCAGACGCCTTCCGACGGCACGCTCGAGCGGAACCGATTCCGTTCGTAGCGGATAGGTGCTTTGGTCCAGCAGTTGAATCAATTCGGCGACCGCAGTGAGTCGACCAAAGCCTTTCATCCGGACGTCTCCACCCGTCATAATATTTCCATGTCCGATTGATAGGGATGTGGACCGATAACCTTCCACGGAGAATGATCGACCGCTGACTCGTACCTTTATAGGCGGCTTCGGTCCGGTGGCGGCGTTTCAAGGGGATAGGAGTACCGCGAACCAAGGTGGATGCCGAGAAACTAATCCGAACGATTCGAAACGCCGCTATCTGCCTGCGAGCGACGCGCGGTCGCCGGGGCAACGTGGTTCACCTCGACGATGCCGACGACGTGGTGATCGGCGGCGACCTCCACGGCAATCTCGACAACCTGCGAGGCCTGCTCGAACTCGCCGACCTCGAGAAGAGGACGAATCGCCATCTCGTGTTGCAGGAGTTCGTCCACGGCAGCGCTCGCTACCCCAATGGGGCATGCACTTCCCACCAACTCTTGGATGTTCTGGCGACCCTCAAGTGCCAGTATCCGCACCGAGTCCACCTCTTGATGGGTAACCACGAACTCGCGGAATGGACTGGTCGACGAATTGCCAAGGATGGGGTTTCCTACACCGAGTTGTTCGTGGCGGGAGTGGAAACCGCGTACCCAGGTTGTACCGAAGAGGTAATGGCGGCCTATCGCGAGATGATCTCCTCAATGGTGTTGGGAGTTCGAACGCCGAACAGGATATTCGCGAGCCACAGCTTTCCCCCTCGGGAACGACTCGACGAGTTCGACGTAAGCCTCCTCTCGGGCTTTGGGATCGCCGAGCCGCAGCTCGAGCGACGCTCGAGTCTCTACTACCTGCTGTGGGGACGCGACGTCTCTGCCGAGGCGGCGGACCGCTGGGCCGAAGTCGTCGATGCCGACCTTTTCGTGACGGGGCACATCGCGTGCGAACAGGGATACAGTGTTCCCAATCACCGCCAGGTGATCGTCGACTGTGTTGATGAGCCCGCCTGCTGCGTGGTTGTCTCCGCGACGGAGGCGATCGAGCATCAGCAATTGAGGGAAAGTGTCGTTGTCTTGCCGGGACGCTGACACTCGTGGGAACCGACCATGCCGTTGACCGATCCATCGAAGCGACGACCGAACAAGGTCCTGCTCGCGCTGCTGGTCTTCATGCTCGGCGCCGTGGCCTTTCGCGCCATCACTCCTCGTTCCAAACCCGAACCGGTCGTGGTCGAGGGCGAAACGATGGGAACGACCTATCGGGTCGTGCTCGATGCGAACGTTTCCCCCAAACAGAAACTGCGCGTCAAGAAGGCCATCGACAAGCTCCTCGCGAAGATCAATCGTCAGATGTCGACGTACGACCCCGAAAGCGAGATTTCGCGGTTCAACAACTCCACCTCCACCGAGTGGGTCAACGTTTCTCTCGGTTTCGCCAAGGTGGTCGAGGAGGCGAAACGGATCCACGAGCAAAGTGGTGGCGCGTTCGACGTCACGGTCGGTCCGCTGGTCGACCTCTGGGGATTCGGCGCCAAGGGCCGACGCGATGACCCGCCCACGGAGGAGGAAATCGGTGAACTGCTCGATTCGCTCGGCTCCGACCGGCTCGAGGTGCGGCTCAGTCCCGCGTCGCTTCGCAAGAGTGTCGGCACTCTTCGGGTCGACCTGAGCGCCATCGCCAAGGGGTACGCGGTCGACGAAGTGTCGACGTTTCTGCTGTCGCGGGCTTACCGGCGTCATTTGGTCGAGATTGGCGGAGAAGTCGTCGCCCGTGGCGCCGCTCCCGGCGGAGGTCCATGGCTTGTCGGCATCGAGACGCCCACGAAGAGTCCGTCCGAAGGGCAACGCGTCGGCAAGATCATTCGGCTGAACAACCGCGCCTTGGCGACATCGGGCGACTACCGCAACGTCTTCGAGGCGGATGGCCGGCGGTTCTCCCACACCATCGATCCACGCGACGGGCAGCCGGTCACGCACGATCTGGCCAGCGTCAGCGTCGTGGCTCCAACGTGCGCTCTGGCCGACGCGTTGGCGACCACGGCGATGGTGCTTGGCCCCGAGAAAGGGCTCGCCATGCTGAGCGGCCTGCCGGATGTCGAAGCCCTCTTGCTTGTCCGCGCCGCCGACGGAACCTTCAAGGAAGTCCCCACCGCGGGCATGGAGGCGTTGATGGCGCCTCTTCGGTCGCCCGCACCGCGTTGACAAGCCCCGATCGTCGCCTTTAATGAGCATTTGAACGCGTGCGTCGATGGGGCGTCGATCCGTTCGACACCCGCCGCCGTCCGCGCTTTCCGGTACCCTCTCGGGTGGTGCCTTTCGGGTGCCCATGCCCAGGCTTGCGTGGGCATGCGGAGAGGATTCACGCTTGCGTGGGCATGCGGAGAGGATTCACGCTTGCGTGGGCATGCGGAGAGGATTCACGCTTGCGTGGGCATGCGGAGAGGATTCGGCCGAAGGCGGCGGTATTCCGAGTACGCTCGGGGGCCGCGAGCCCACCCTGCGAGAGAGCCGGACAACGTGTTCAACCAGTGCCTATTTCTCGAACGACCTGTCAGTGCGAGGTTTCGATGATGAACGTCACCGTCAACGGTGAGTCCCGCGAAGTTCCCGACGGATGCTCGCTCGAGGATCTTCTGCGAACGCTGGATTTACCTCGCGATCAGGTCGCCGTCGAACGCAATCTCGAGATCGTGCCGAAGCAGCACTACCAGGCATGCCGCTTGGAGACCGGCGACCAGCTCGAAATCGTGACGCTCGTGGGAGGTGGGTCGGTCGATTCGCCGGAAGCCCCGAGTGACTCGGATTTGGACGAGCCGCTTCGTCTCGGGGACCACGTCTTTCACAGCCGCCTCTTCGTCGGTACCGGCAAGTATGCCACGTTCGCCCAGATGAAGACTTGCCTGGAAGCGAGCCAGACCGAGTGCGTGACGGTGGCGGTTCGGCGGGTCAACCTGCGGGATCGCGGATCGGAGTCGCTGCTCGACTACATCGATCGCGACCGCTGCCTGATCTTGCCCAATACCGCGGGTTGCTACAGCGCCGAAGACGCGGTGCGCTACGCTCGCCTGAGCCGGGAGGTTCTGGGGACCAACCTCGTCAAGCTCGAGGTCCTGGCGGACGAACGCACGCTCTTGCCCGATCCACTGGCGACGCTTCGCGCCGCCGAACTGTTGGTCGAGGAAGGGTTCACCGTCCTTTGCTACACCTCCGACGATCCGGTCATGGCGCGTCGCTTGGAGGGGGCGGGAGTGGCGAGCGTGATGCCGGCGGGAAGTCCGATCGGCAGCGGGCAGGGGGTGCTCAACCCAAACAATATTCGGATCATTCTCGAAGAGGCGAAGGTTCCGGTTATCTGCGACGCGGGGGTCGGGACCGCGAGCGACGTCGCGATCGCGATGGAACTCGGTTGCGCCGGCGTCTTGCTCAACACGGGAATCGCGCACGCCCAGGATCCGATCCGGATGGCGCACGCGATGCGACATGCTTGTGAAGCGGGGCGGCTCGCGTATCTGGCGGGGCGGATTCCGAAGAAGCTCTACGCGACCGCGTCGAGTCCCACCGAAGGTCACATCTCCGGGATCAAACCTCAGTAGCCAGCCGTGGCGAAGGGTGACATGCTCTCGTTGGCGCCGGCAGACGCCCGCGGGCCAGACGTCTTGCGTCTTGCCACGCGAGCGTAGGTTTCATCTACAAACCCACTCTGGCGCTCGTCCCATCATCCGACGCCCGAGGTAGCGTTCGGGTGGTCTACTTGCTGGCGGGTTGCTTGGCGTCGGCCTTCTTCGAGGGCGCCTTTTTGGCTGGCGGTGCGGCAGCGTCCGCCTTGTCCTTGGTGGAATCGGGACTCTTTTCCGTCTTGGACTGGCCGATGGTTTCGACCGCTTCGAGCACCGCGGTCGCGACGTGCTCGGGGATCGGTATGTAGCCGAGCGGTTCAGCGTGCTGCTGGCCATCGGTCATGCAATAGCGGATCAGGGCCTTGAGGTGGACCGCTTCCTGAAGTTCCTCGTACTCCTCGTAGAGCAACAGCCACGTAAAGGTGACGATCGGGTAGGAGTTTTGCCCCTGAGGATCGGGAACTTCAATCCGCAACTCGGGGGTGATCTTGACCTCTTGCAGAGCCGCTTTGCCGTTCTCGACCGTCGGGGGAACGAAGTTGCCGGCCGCGTTCTGGACGTGGGCCCGAGGCATCCCGGCCAACTTGGCGTAACTCGATTCGACGTAGCCGATTGCTCCGGTGTTGCGTTGGATGAGACCGGCGACCTCGCCGTTGCCCCGTCCGCCGATGCCGACGACCGGCCAATCGACGCTCAAGCCTCGGCCCACCTCCTTGGCCCATTGCGGGTCGACGGCGCTGAGATGATTGGAGAACGCGTACGTCGTGCCGCTATCGTCGGCGCGATAGACGGGGATGATTCGAAGGTCGGGAAGCTCGACGTCGGGGTTGTCCTTCTCGATGCGTTCGTCGTTCCAGTGGGTCACGCCACCGTTGTAGATCCCGGCATAGACCTCGCGGGAGAGCTTCAGGCCCTCGCCGACTCCAGGAACGTTGTAGGCGAGGGAGACGTTGCCGGCGGTGACGGGCAGGAGTTGGACGCCTCGCGGCACCTTCGCCATCTGCTCGTCCGACATCGGGGCGTCACTGCCGCCGAAGTTGACCATCTGATTCATGAACTGTTCGATGCCGGCGCCGCTCCCGAGGGCCTGGTAGCTAACGAGCACTTCGGGGCGAAGGTCGTTGAACTCATCGAACCAGCGATCGTAGATGGGAGCGGGAAAGGTTCCCCCGGTCCCTTGATAGGTATTGCCGTTCTCTTGCGGGCCGGATTGTGAGCATGAGCAGCAAACAACTGCCGCAAGCGCGATCGCGTTTCGAAGGAGCCGTCCGGCCTTCATCTTGGGGAGTCTCCAATGGGTGCAGCTCGACAGTCCCAACTCTAAACGTCTGCACAGTAGCTGGCCACGTGGCGGGGCCATTTTCAACAAGTCTTCACAATTCGCCCTTAGAGCCCGTTGATTGAGCACGAAGGGAGCTACTGGGAGTATTCGGTCAAGAGTGTAGATACGATCGGATTGACTTGTTTCCAGTGGGAGAGGCAAACGATTCAATTCCACGTCAACCAGATGGGGATGTGGTTGTTGGGTCGTACCATTGGGGCTGGAACGATCCGCGAACGCCGCCGCGTGAGACTTGATGACCGCGACACCTTGTCGCGGGGGGGGGTCGCGACTTTCGCCCGGCCATCGGCGAGTCATTCGTTGGGGCATGCCGACAAGTAGGTCCTCCTCCTCGGGGACGAGGCGATCGGTGTCTTCAGCGCCAAACGAGAAGCGATCGAGGAGGGACGGCGCCTGATTGGGGAGGCGCGCTCCCTGATCCAACGGCTTTCGAAGAGCACCTCGCGTCGGTGTTGGGCCGCTAAATCCACAAGAGCAGACGCCCGCGAAGCGAGGCGGGAAGCCGACGCTCGACCATGCGGCGAATCTGCTGTTCGTGGTAGCGCGTGCTGAAGTGACTGGCGATGATCAGTTCGTTTTCGAAGCGATCGGCCCGCTCGACGATGTCGTCCAAGTGCATGTGCCCGAACTTATGAATCTTCTCGCGACGATGGCCGGCGGCGACGAAGGTCATCTCGAGGATGAGAATACGCGAGCGATAGCAGTCGGGGTTGGTGTCGAGGACGCTCGGGTTGCTGTCGCCGATGAAGGTCACCAGTGGAAGGCGAACCTCGTGGGTGACGTCGACTCCCGAGAGTCTTAGGTCGCGGATCTCGTGACCTTCGAGCCCCAGGTACTCTTGCTTGAGTTTCTTACGCCGATCCCAAACCGTATAGCCGAGCGACGGGATGGTGTGGTTCGTCGCGAACGAAGAGAGGACGTGCTCCCGCGAGAGATCGAACTCCTCGTCGGCGCGGCAGGGAACCAAATTGCACGGAAGACGACCGCGATCGAGCCGTTGATAGGCGCCGAGCAGCGTCTTGACGTCATTGACCGCCGAGGCCGGCAGATAGATCGTCGGCGGCGCCATCCGCATCAAACGCCGTCGCGCGACGTAAACCGGAAGCGCCGCGATGTGATCCATGTGGGCGTGACTGACCGTCCACGTCGGCGTCGTCATGAAGGACCAGGGTTGCAGCCCAAGATCGAACCCGATCTTCAGCTCGACGACGCGCCAGTAGGTCTGCACCGCGGCACGCGAGTAGCCCTCGATCGTCAGATCCTGATGTTGGTGACGGCGCACCGGGGCGTTATCGACTTGGATGTCATCCGCTTCGTGGGGTAGATCCAAGGCCGCATGCTCCGTTTCCTCTGGACGCGCGGGTCGTCGACTCATCCGCTGATCACCTCTAGCATCGAACGCTCGACCATTTCCGGGTCGACATCCTTGACGGTATCGACATGGCCGATCTTCGTGGGCAGCACCAGTCGCAGCTTGCCGCCCACCGTCTTCTTGTCACTGTACATGATCCCCAGCAACTCGCCGGGATGGAAGGGGCGAGGCAAACGGATCGGCAATCCGAGCGTCGACCAGAGCGTCTTTTGTCGCTGGTTGAGCGAGGGGTCACATCGATCGAGCATCTCGGCCAACTTGGCCGCCGCCACCATCCCGACCGCGACCGCCTCGCCGTGCAGCATCAGCGAATAGTCCGACGCCGTCTCAAAAGAATGGGCGTAGGTATGCCCGTAGTTGAGGATCGCGCGCCGGCCGGAGGTCTCGCGTTCGTCCTCGGCCACGACTTGGGCCTTGAGCTGGCAGCTGCGCGTGACGATTCGCCCGAGGACGTCGGCCTGCTTCGCCACGATCGCCGGCGTCGTCTCTTCGAGCCAGGCGAAGAACTCCTCGTCCATGATCACGCCGTATTTGACCACTTCGGCCAGGCCCGCCCGGAAATCCCGCTCGGGCAAGCTGTCCAGCAGTGCCAAATCGCAGACGACCAGCGTCGGCTGATGGAAGGCGCCGATCATGTTCTTGGCTCGGGGGTGATCGACGGCGACCTTGCCCCCCACGGAGGCGTCGACCATCGCCAGCAGCGTCGTCGGCACTTGGACGAAGTCGATCCCGCGGGCGTAGGACGCGGCCACGAAGCCGGCGAGATCGCCCACGACGCCACCACCGAGAGCGACGACCGCCGAGTGACGGTCCGCCTTGATCGCGACCAGCGTGTCGAGCAGTTGGGAGTAGTGCTGGAGCGTCTTGGAGCCTTCTCCGGCGGGAATGACGGCCAGATGGGCTTCCAGGCCCGCTTCCCGGAGCGACTTGATCGCTCGCCCGCCGTGAAGGGGCGCGACGTTGGTGTCGCTAACCAGGAGAATCCGCTGTCCACGGATCCGTTGCTTCACCAGGTTGCCGAGGCCGTCAAGTCGGTCGCGTCCAATGTGAATTTCGTAGCTTCGCTCGGCCAAATCGACCGGCACGACCGTCTCCAAAGCGGCCTCCATCAGCAATGAGTCGTGTGTTGGGTCTTTCTTCCCCGTCGTTTTCAATCTACGGGCGCTCCGGAGCCCGACAAGGTTCGGACCGGCTTGACTCAATCGCTCCAAGGATCTATTGCGGCTGATCTTGGGGGATTCTCGCGACGGACGGTTTGGTCGGCGAACCTCAAGCTAGATCGACATCCAACGCACCGTGTGGCCTCGATGGTGAATCGGGCCGACGACTTTGCGTGTCCTCAGATGCGATAGGGAGATCTTCGATGCGGCATGGAGGCCCGGTTCGTTCGGTTGCTCATGGTATGGGCGCGATGGCCCTCGCGGGATGGCTCGCGACCACGGTCCTGGCCGCTTCCGAGAAGGGCCCCCTCGACTATCCGATGGTTGGTGATCGCACCAGCATGGAAGGTCTGCTGCCGATCAAGGTCGAAGGCCTCGGCCTGGTCGTCGGCCTCAATGGCACCGGCAGCGATCCCCCCGCCAACCAGGTTCGCGACCGCATCATGGAGATCATGCGCAAACGCAACGTGGTCAAAACCGAGCATGTGCTCGCCAGCAAGTCGACCGCGGTGGTGTTGCTGCGGGCCTTCATTCCGCCAGGCGCTCGCAAGGGCGACCCGATCGACGTCGAGGTCTACGTTCCCCCGGGTGATCCCGCGTCGAGTCTCCAAGGCGGACGACTGCTCGAGGCCGAACTCTCCGAACAATTCGTGACCCAAAGCAAAGCCGCTATCGGCGGCGACTCTCTGATGACGGTTGGGGGGCCGATCCTCGTCTGGGGTGACGCCGATGACGGATCGCTCAAGAAGGGCAAGATCCTCGGTCAGGGCCGCTCCAAAATTGATCGCAACTTTCGCGTCATTCTCGATCGGGAGGATCGCTCCGCCCGGCTGACGCGAATGCTGGCGGTCAAGATCAACGAACGCTTTCACTCGCCAGGGCAGGGGATTCGCGAAGGACTTGCCACCGCGAAGGACGAAAAGATCATCGAGTTGAAGCTCGATTCCCGCTACCGCTACGACATCGACCGCTTTCTGCACGTCGTCCGCCGGATCCCGATCAGCCGCTCCGAAACCTTTCGCCATCGCTTGCAAGAGGAATTGGCCGATCGGCTCAACCGGCCCGAATGGGCGCTCGAGGCCGCGCTACGGCTCGAAGCCTTGGGCCGAGTCTCGAGCCCGGTTCTCAAGGATGGGCTTAAGTCCAAGAACCAACACGTCAAGTTCGCCTCGGCCCAGTCGCTAGCGTACTTGGGGGATGGCTCCGGCGTGCAGGTCCTCGCGGAACTCGCCAAGAGCGATCCGCTCTATCGTGCTTACGCTCTCTCGGCCCTCGTCGCTCTCGATCACCCCATCAGCAGGATGGAGTTGAGCGAGTTGATGAAGACCGAGAGCGCCGAAACTCGCTACGGAGCCTTTCGGGCTCTCCTGGCACTCGATCGCTTCGATCCGAACGTCCGGGGAAAGAACGTGGGCGAGGAGTTCAGCCTGCACCGAGTTCCTTCGGAAGTCTCGCCGATGATCCACCTTTCGCGGAACTTTCGGCGTGAAATCGTGCTGTTCAACTCGAACCATCAGCTCCGGACCCCGCTTAGTCTGCGAGCCGGGAAATTCATACTTCTGAATGCGGGTGCGGACAACAAGGAGATCCATCTCGCCTCGTTTCGCCCTGGTCCCAAGGGCACCATCGAGCAGCGCGCGGTCAGCAGCCTTCAGGTGGGGGAGGTGATCGAGAAGATCGTCGAACTTGGTGGAACGTACCCCGACGTCGTGGCGATGCTGCAACAGGCCTCGGAGACGGGCAATCTTCCTGGACGATTGGAAATCAACACGCTGCCTAAGAGTATCTCCCTGTCCCGACTGGCCGCGATTGGCGGAGATAGGGGTCGCGAGGGTCGTTCCACTCTTGACGGCGACGCCCCGAGCCTTTTCCGGGTCACGGATTCGAATTCGGCTTCATCAAAGCCTAAAATGACTACGGCTTCCAAGCCTGATGAGGACGAGGACGTGGAAGAGGAAAAGCCGAAACGCTCCCGGTTCAACATCTTTCGCCGCTTCGCCGACTAGGTATTGGTCCTAGTGCTTTGTCAGAACCAAAAGGTTGGGTGGCACTGGCTGCTTGTCGGCCAGTGAGAAGTGATCGTGGATTCACAACCCGAGATCTCGCGTTTGACGCAGCACTAGTGCGTCTTCGGGTGCCATGGGCTGCTTGACAGCCCGTGAGAAGAGGTTGAGACCTACCTCGGCCGAAGTTCAGACGTTGAAAGAACTCTCGTTCGTTTGCTAATCCTGAGGAATCTCGTCCAACGCGCCGCGCCAAGAGCGGACGCAAAGCGGCGTTGGTGGTTGCATGCTCAAATGGCTCCAACTCGTCGGCTTCAAGAGCTTCGCCGACAAGACGCGCTTTGGCTTCGGGGACGGCGTCACCGGGATCGTTGGTCCCAACGGCAGCGGGAAGAGCAACGTCGTCGACGCGATTCGCTGGATTCTCGGCGAACAAAGCGCCAAGAGCCTTCGCGGCAAGGAGATGGCCGACGTCATCTTCAACGGTTCCTCCACCCGCCGGAGCCTCGGCCTCGGCGAAGTTTCCCTCTGCCTGGACAATTCCCGCCGCTACCTTCCCGTCGAGAGCGACGAGGTCGTCCTGACCCGCCGCGTCTATCGAAGCGGGGAAGGCGAATACCTCATCAACAACCGACTCGCGCGCCTGCGCGACATCCGCGAACTCTTCCTCGGTACCGGGGCGGGGGCGTCGACCTACTGCATCATCGAGCAGGGCAAGGTCGAGCGCATGCTTCAAGCTTCGACCAAGGACCGCCGGCAGATCTTCGAGGAAGCGGCCGGGACGAGCCGGTTTCGCGCCAAGAAGATCGAATGCCTTCGCCGACTCGACCGCGTGGAACAGAATCTCGTCCGCGCCCAGGACATCTGGGAAGAGGTCGACAAACAACTTCGGGGCCTGCGCAGTCAAGCCGGCAAGGCGCGTCGCTACAAGGAGATGTCCGATCGGCTGCGCGAACTGCGCTTGCAGGTCGGAGCGGCCAACTTCTACGAGCAGTCCCGTGAACTCAAGGCGATCGAGGATCAACTCGGCGGCGCCGACGAGGAGACCACCAAGAGCGAGGAGCGCCTCAAGGAGTCCCAACGCCGTTTTCGTGAGTTGGACGAGACCCTCACCGGGCAGGAAGAAGCGATTCGCGAGGTGACCGAACGACTCTCGGCGGTGCGCGAGCAGACCGCGACGCTCGAGTCGGCCGTCGCCAGCGATCGCAGCCGCCACGAGGAACTCTCGGCGGAAACCAACGACGGTTTCCTACAGCTTCGTTCGCTGCGTCTTCGAGCCAACCAAGCTCGGGTGGAGCACCGGCAGCATCGCGAGCAAGTCGCGACCGAAACGACCCGGCGCGGCGAAGCCGCCGAGGAACTCCAGCGGCTTCAGCAAGAGGCCAAGCAACGATCACAGGAACTCGAACAAGCGACCAAACGCCTCGAGGAGGACCGCGCCAAGTCCGACGAGGTCATCAAGCGACTCGCTCGATTCGAGAACGAGCAGTCGGCGATCGAAAGCCAGCTCGCGATTCTTTGGCAACAGTCCGAACGGCTCGCCGAGAAGTACGCCGACTACGATACCGGCATCCGCCGGCTCCAGCGCGAACAAACTCTCCTGCGACCGCAGGCCTTGGCCGTCGAGGCCCAAGTCGGTCGGCTGCGTAACCAGGGCGGGACGCTGCGTCGCGACCACAAGCGATTGCTCGAACAGCGCAGCGATCTGCTCGATCGCCTCGCCCATCTTCGCGATCGCCGGACGGCCCTTTCGAGTCGCGCCGAGGTCTTGGAGAATCTCGCGGTCCGGCATGAGGGATTCGAGGGGGGCGTTCGCCAAGCGCTCAACCGCAAGGCCGCCGGCCAAGAGATCTGGCGCCCCGTCCTGGGGGTCCTCGCCGAGTGCCTCGAGGTCGACTCCGACCATGCCGATCTTGTCGAGTTGGCCCTCGGTCCTCGGGCCCAGGCGCTGATCGTTCGCTCGACCGAGGAGTTGTCCGACGAGTTGTTGCACGCCGCGAGAGAACTCAACGGCCGCGTTCCCTTCCTGCTCATCGACGACGGGTCGGGCGATCATCTCGACGTCTTCCCCGATGAGATGGACGCCCTCTGCCTGGCGGACCTGATTCGCTGCGCGGACGAACTGCGTCCGTTGGTGGAAAGGTTGCTCGGGACGACCTTTGTCGCCGACGATTTGGCCTCGGCTCGTGACGCGGCCTCCCGCTTCGCCGATCTGCGTTTCATCACGCCGCAAGGGGACTTGCTCGAGCCGGGCGGATGTTTGTCGGTCGGCCCGCTGCATCGTTCCCAAGGACTCCTCTTGCGGGCGGCGGAACGACGGGAAATCAAAGGCGACATCGAGAAGACCGAGGAGGAGATTCGCGTCGAGGAGGTCGCGCTGGCCCGGCTGGATGCCTCGATCGACGAGATGGAGTCGACGCTCAGTTTGCAGGACGTGCTCGAGTCGACGTTGTCGGAGCAGGCGCGGCATTTCGCTTCCGTTCTCGGCCGCAACGTCGATCGTTGCCAGGAACTGAGCCGGTCGCGCAAAGCCGCCGCAAGGGAACGCGCCGAGAACGATCGCGAACTTGATCAAGTCAACCAACAGTCCGACGACGTCGAGAAACGGATCGCGGAGTCGCACGATCAGCTTGCCGCCTTCTCTTCGGGGATGTCGCGAACGGAGCAGGGGGTCGAGGAACTCCGCGCCCAAATGGCGGAACTCAACGCGACGATCAGCGATCGCAAACTCGAGTTCGCCAAGGCCGAACAGCGGTTGGCATCGCTGAGCGCCGGCCTCGATCAAGTCGCCGCCGCGGAGGTCCAGCGGCAACAGGAACTCCAGGACCACCTCGCCCGATTGCAGACCGCCCGCTCGCGCGGCGAAGCGGTCGAAGCCCGACTGCTGCTCAACACCGCGGCGCTCGCGGAGCTCTATCATCAAAAGGACGGGATCGCGTCGGTCAACGGTTTCGACCCGGCGCGGGTCGCGAAGATGCGCGAGGAACGCCGCGTCTTGAGCGCGTCGATCGAATCCGATCGAACGGCGCTCGACCAACTTCGCTCGCGTCATCATAAGGCGGAGCTGCGGCTGACCGAAGTGCGGATGAGACGCGACAATCTCGTCGCACGGCTTAGCGAGGACTACGACATCGACGCCTCGACGCTGATCGGGGCCGATTACGAGCCTCCCACCGAGCCCCTTGATGAGGCGCGTTCGGAGATCGATCAGCTCACCGCGAAGATCAGTAAACTCGGCACCGTCAACACCGCGGCGGTCGAACAACTCGACGACTTGGAAGAGCGGAGCGGCACGCTGCGCCACCAACTCGATGACCTGCAAGCGGCGAAGAAGCATCTCGACAGCGTGATCGCCCGCATCAACGAGGAGAGTCGCCGGCTCTTTCTCGATACCTTCGAGACCGTCCGCGAGCACTTCCAGGACCTCTTCCGCAAGCTCTTCGGCGGTGGCAAGGCGGATCTGTTGCTCGAGGACGACGCCGACGTGCTGGAAGGGGGAATCGACATCATCGCCCGTCCTCCCGGCAAGGAACCGCGGAGTATTTCGCTGCTCAGTGGTGGCGAGAAGACGATGACGGCGGTCGCGATGCTGATGGCGCTCTTCCGCTCCAAGCCGAGTCCCTTCTGCGTGCTCGACGAAGTCGACGCCGCCCTCGACGAGGCCAACATCGGTCGGTTCACCGAGATGTTGCGCGAGTTCCTCGACCAGTCGCAGTTTATCATCGTGACTCACTCGAAGACGACGATGGCCAACACCGACGTGCTCCACGGTGTCACGCAACGCGAGCCGGGCATCTCGACCCGCGTGTCGGTTCGTCTGGAGGACATCGGTCAGGACGGTCGCATCAGTGATGAGGCCGGCGCCGAGGAAGAAGTCGAAAGCGCGGCGGAAGAATCGTCATCCTGACGAATGGCCCGCTGTCAACTTCCTCGTGCGAACATCCTTCACTTCTCCTAACGAACATGAGTGGAATTGGAAGAAAAGCGATTCTTCCGCGCGGCATCCGCCATTTTTATCCTCGCCCCTTCGCCCAATCGCGTCGTCGGCCGCTCGCAGCGGATATGTTCCCCTTGGAAGCCGGATGCGATCTATTCATCACCGCCTGATGAGATCGCCCCTTGGCACCCGCTGATCGGACGGCCGAACAGTGTGAGGAGACCATTGGGCGGGTTAGAGGGAAATCATGCTGCTGACCACGACGCGGCGCGTACTCCTGTCGACACTATTCGCGGCGCTGGTTGTCTCGACCAGCGGTTGCTGTGTCGGTTACTACGTCAAGCCGTGCGGCAATCCGATGCAAGGTTGCTGCGCCAAGCACAAACACAAGCACAAGCATTGGAAGAAGAAGAACAAATCGTGCTGCTGCCCCTGCAGCGCCAGTACGGTGGAGCCGGCGTGCACCATCTGCGGCAAGGAAGACGTTTCCTACGCTCTGCCGGCCGTCGAGGAAGCGGGCGGTGAGATCTTCATGCAGACGCCCGATGGTCAGCTCTTGCCGATGCCCAACGACGGGGCGATGACGCTGCCGCCGCCGCAGTGCGAGGGTTGCTTCTCGGCGCCGAGCATCCACATCGAATCCGTTCCCGATGGGCAGCCGCAGATCAGTCATGCGCCGCCGGTCGATGACGAGCCCCGTTGGGAGTCGTTCCGGCCCGCTCCCAAGCCGGAGAAGAGCAAGCCCGCTCCGAAGAGCGAGCCGAAGAAAACCGAGTCGGCCCAGAAGCAAGTCAAGCCTCGCAAGGGGTCGCTCGCGTTGCGGGTCAGCTCCGATCCGGGGTTGGTCGCGGTGGGTGAGGAGATCACGTTCGAGCTGACGTTGCTCAACGAGGGTAACGCTCCGATCGAGCGGGTCGACCTCGCCGCTCGCGTGAGCGAGAACGTCGACATCACGTCGATCAAGCCGGCTAAGACGGGAACGTCTCAGGGCGGCTTGGTCACCTTCGAGCCGATCACCAACCTGATGCCGACGTCGATGCCCCTTCGCTATCAGATTGTCGGAAAAGCTCTCAGGCCGGGAGCGGCTCGGATCAGCGTCGAGGCGGGAAGCTCGGTGCTCAGTTCGGGTCCGTTGACACGGGAGGCGGCGACACAGGTGACGGACGACGAGGAGCCGGGGGCTTCGACGCAGGAGGAAGCGGAGGAGACGTCGTTGGCCGCGGAGTAGTCTCCTCTTCGATCAACGTGCTCTCTTCGACCTTTAGTCCGTTCTTTCCCAATGTCTGGTGATGCAACGTCACCGAGATCCTGCCTTCGCCCGCCTTCTCGGCCGTCACCCAAACGTCGACGGCCATCCGATCTCCCGGGGCCAACGTTTCGATCGGCCCCAACCGCAGCACTTTCCCTTCGATCTTCTCGCGAATCGCCCCCTCGACACGCTCGAGTTTCAGGTGTGGCGCCATCGTGACGTCGAGATCGAGCCCCTTCGCACTGTCATTGCCGCGATTGCGGACAACGACGCGGTAGGCGAACTCCTCGCCGATCTCGACCGGATCGCGTTGGTCGGCGACATCGAGTTCCAACGACGCGTAGCCGCGCGCGTCGAGCCGGTCGGCCTGGGTGGCAAGCAGTTCATTGCCGCGTCGCGCGACTGTCACCACTTGTTGTTGCTTGAGCGTCTTAGTCGGACGGGCGGCCAGCGTCATCGTGACCGTTTGCTTGGGAGCCAACTTGAGGTTCTTCCACGTCACCAAGCCGCCATCGACCACCGCCGGCGGGGTGGTTTTCTCGATGGTGACTCCCGGCGGAAGGGCCTGCGAGACGCTTAATCCCTCAAGAGGGAGAGGGCCAACGTTGGCGAGGGTGGAGAGGACTTCCAACTTGCCGCCGACGCGACTCCCGGCCGGCACGGATTGCGTCAATTTGACGGCCGGTTCCGCGAAGAGAATCTTCGCATTGGCTGACGCGAGCAACTTGTCGGCCCCAAGGATGTCGAACCGAACATCACTCGCGCCTGGCTTGCCGCTCTTAATGGTCCTCGTCCAGGTCCAACCCTCCGTCGTCCGCTCGGGGCCGGTGCCGTCGAGTAGTTCGATCTCCTTTCCGCCGACAACGAGCCGGAGTCGACTACCGTCGAGGGGTTGCGAGCACGTCGCCGCGATGGTGTACGTCGCGACGCGACCGACCTCCACGAGGGAGGGGCCCGCGGCGCGAGCGCGGAGCTTGGGGACCTCCCAGCGGACGGACGTCTTGGCCGACTGCAAGACGGTGACGATGCCGGGGCTCGACTGCTTGCCGATTAGCTCACACGAGAGTTCGCAGGTGCCGGTCGCGAACCCGGCCGGCTCGACGGGAAGGGACGCTTGGCCCTTGGAGTTCGTGGTGACATCGATCGACTTGGCGTGTCCGGGCAGGTGGGCCGGGCCGCTCTTGGTCAAGGTGTAGCGGACGGTGTATCCGGCCAGTGGCTTCGATTTGTCGATATCCCTGACTTCGGTCGTCACCGTGGCCGGGTTGCCCGCGACCGCGGCGATCGGCTTGGGGAAGGTCGCGACCGCGGAGTCCCAGTGGACATTCAGGAATTGCTGACGCGTTTTCGGGTTCTCGATGCCTTCGACGAGAACCGTGAGGACCATGTCGCCCGCCTGCCTCGATTCGCACAAGCACCAAGCTTGGCCGATGCCGACGTTGACGCCGGAGAGTTCCTTGCCGAGATCGACTTGGTGAGCGGTCGCGGCGGTGAAGGTTCGCGCGAAGGTCGGCAGAACTCGCTCCCCGGCGCGGTTCGCGTCATCGGCCTCGGGGACCTTTGAGATGTGGGCGGGGCTTTGACGGTCGATGATCCAGTCGACTTGGGCGTTCGCGACCGGCTTACCCTCTTTGTCGACGACGGTCGCGACCAGCAACAGCGGCGTGCCGACGCGAAGGATCGATGGCGGCTGGGTCACGGTAAACGCGACCGGTGGCACCACCTTGAGCAGCGCCGGGGCCTTCGGCTTCTCGAGGCCCGTCTGGATCACGCTCTCGTCTCGTCGCTCGAACCGGGGAGCCTCGTTCCGCTCAAGCGGCAGTGCCGACAACTTCGGCATGCTCGCCAGGGCGGGGGACGGCTTCTTCGGTTCCTTCTTGGGTTCAGGCTCGACGGGGGGCGACGGTTCCGGAACTGGTGCGGTGCCCTTGGCGATCAGAGGCGATTCGCCAATCGTCGAGGTCGTCCGAAGCACGATCGCCAGCAGCGCGACGATCACGATGGCGACAATGGTGCGGATCACCGCTCCCAGACGCGGTCGATTGTCGTATGCGGCTTTCTTCTCGGCCGTTTCGCTCTCGGACCGGTCGACATCAACCACGTTGGCTTTCCTTGCATCTCGGCAGTTTCGCTACGTCGCCTCATTTGCTTACCCCATTGGGAGAATTCCGGCAACACGAGTCGGCCGTTGGGGTTTGGGCGAACTTGTCTCAAGGACTCGTCACGTCCCCCGGTCGAGGAACGGAGATTCCGGTTGGTTGGGCGAGACCTATTGCGTCGAGTCTAGCAGGAGGGCGGACGGAACCGAAGGGCTACTCCCCAATGAATCGGCTCCCTGTCGCCGGACAAGCGTCGGCGCTGTCGGCAAAACTGCATCGGTTTCGCCAAATTGCCACCGTTTCGGACAAATCTTCGCGCCAAACGCGCCGATCAGCCTCCAAAGGGAACGCTATTCCCCCAATCCGGGACCGTTTCGCGCAAAAACGCGCCCAGGTCGCGCACGGAGGTCGTCTATTCCTCGAAAAGCGTCAGTTGCCCATCCAGCCTCGGTCGGCGGAACTGACTCGAGTCGAGCGGCGGCGGCTTCATCCGAAAGCCGAGCTTGGTCCGGAAGAGGTTGAAAGTCGCTTGGATCTGTTCGGCGATCGGCCCGCTTCCTACCAATCGCTTGGAGAAACGGGTGTCGTTGAGCTTGCCGTCGCGGCAGGCCATGATACGCTGCTCGACTCGGCTCGCCCGATCGGGAGCATGCCGCGAAAGCCAGTCGAGAAAGATCGGCCGAACCGCGTGGGGAAGCCGCAATAGGACCTTTCCCGCGGCGATGGCGCCCGCGTCGCGCGCCGCCTTGAGGATCGCGGGGATCTCGTGATCGGTCAGTCCCGGGATGACCGGGGCAACCATCACGCCCGCCGAAACGCCCGCGTTGGTCAATTCCTCGATCGCACGCAGTCGGCTCTCGGGACGCGGCGCCCTCGGTTCGAGCGTCGAGGCGAGCTTGGGATCGAGAGTCGGCACGCTCAGGAAGACATGGATCAACTGGAGAGCCGCCATCTCGGCGATCGGGGCTAGATCGCGAAGTAGCAGACTATTCTTGGTGATGATGATCAGCGGTTGACGGCAGGCAAGAGCCACATCAATGCAACCCCTTGTCAGCACAAGTTTTCGTTCGATTGGCTGGTAGCAGTCGGTGACCCCCGACAATGCGACCGGCTCACCTTGCCACGATCGCTTGGCAAGATGGGCCTCAAAAAGCCGCGGAGCGTCCGGCTTGTAGAGGATGCGCGTCTCGAAGTCGAGGCCCGCGTTGAGTCCGAGATACTCATGCGTGGGGCGGGCGTAGCAGTATGCACAGCCGTGCTCGCAGCCGCGATAGGGGTTGAGGCTGAAGCGAAATCCGACGTCGGGACTGTCGTTCTCGGAGATGATCGACTTAGAGTGGTCGGGAAGAAACTCCGTCGTCCGCTTGCGCCATCGCTCCTCGAGGTCCGACTCGTATTGCAGGTGCTCGAAGTCCTCCTCGTGGCGGTGGGCTTCGAAACGGTTGGGAGGATCGATGGATGAACCTCGCCCTTTGAGGGTCTGTCGTCGTCGATAGGACATGAAGACGTTGCTCCCACCGTGGGGGGTACCCGCAACCCGCATTGGTGTTCAATTGTACACTTTATGGGCGGCGTGAGAATTCCAGTTAGGTAAAGATTTCCTAACATCTTGAAGCGAAAAGGTTTGTGCTGCGACGGATTTGGCCGCCTGCGGGGTGCTCGCTTCGGCGATCTTGGTCCGATGGTGCTTTGCGGAGCGCTAGGCATTTCGCTAAACTGACTCTTTCCCTGCGACATAGAGAAAGGTTTCAAACAAATGGCTGGAACGCGTGACCGCGATATGCGGCTTTCCGATCGCCTTCCTGTTGACTGGCGGAAGCGAATCTCCGCCTATCGCGGTGCTCCCTTGCAGCACTACCGGCGGGTCATGAAGACGTTGGCGTCCTTCGATTGGATGACACAAGAGGAACGAGAACGAGCGGCTTTCGTGATCGTCGAGAAAGAGCAGCTTCGCGAACAGGGGCAATCCCTGGAAGAGGACGACGAATAGTCGTCGAAGCGGATCGCATCCCACCTCATGGCCCGCTCGTTCCGAGTGTCGGCCCATCACCCATCAGCTAGCCGGGAACGGATTCGGACGAAGGAAGCAGATGCCGATCTTTGGTTCACACCTCTCAATCGCGGGAGGCTACTACAAAGCGGCTCAGGAGGCTGGCCGCTTGGGGCTTCAAGCGGTTCAGATCTTCACCAAGAACAACAATCAGTGGCGGGCCAAGCCTCTCGTCGAACAGGACGTCGAACTGTTTCAGAACGCGTTCGCCGAGGCTGGGCTGCTCCACGCGATCTCTCACGATTCCTATCTCATCAATCTGGCCTCGCCGGACGACGAGCTTTGGAACAAATCGATCGATGCGCTGGTGGTCGAATTGGAGCGGGCCAAAGCGTTGGGTATTCCCCACGTGGTGGCCCATCCGGGAAGCCATCCGGGTGAGGAGTCGGTCGGGTTGGCTCGAATCGCCGCCGGACTCGATCAGGTCTTCTGCCGCACGGCGGAGCTCGCGGCGACGGTGGCGCTCGAGACGACCGCGGGGCAGGGGAACAATCTCGGTCATCGCTTCGAGCATCTCGGGGCGATCATCGAGCAGTGCGCGTATCCCGAGCGCCTGACGCTCTGCGTTGATACGTGTCACATCTTCGCGGCGGGTTACCCACTCGCGCCAAAGAGGCGCTACAACCAGACCATGCGGGAGTTGGAGGAAGCGGTTGGCTTCGATCGGCTCGTCGCGGTGCATGCCAACGACAGTAAGAAAGCGTTTGGAAGCCGCGTCGATCGGCATGAGCACATCGGTCGCGGGTTCTTGGGGCTGGAGCCGTTCGAGCACTTGGTCAACGACCGGCGTTTTCGCGATGTGCCGCTCTACCTCGAAACGCCCAAGGGAGAAGATCCCGAGACCAAGCGGCCTTGGGACACGATCAACGTCGAGACCCTTCAGGGACTGGTGAAGAAACGCCCGACGACGAAGCGTTCTCAGTCGCAAGCGTGATGAATGCGGCCGAAGGCTATGGCGACCAGTCCCCCGCCTCGGCGACCCCCGGTTGATTCAACCGGGGCCGACGCCGTCGGCTGGAAGTCTCTTGGGCGACGCCTGTCGTGGGGGAACCATCCGTTCATGGCGTTCAACCCCCACCCGCGACTTCTTGCGTGCTTCGCACGCCCCGGTAGCGAAGCAACCGGGGGTAGCCGAAGAGGTTGTAGCCGAAGAGGTGACTTTTAGCCGAAGAGGTGACGCCCCGAAGGGCGACCCCCGGTTGATTCAACCGAGGCCGACGCCGTCGGCTGGAATTCTCTTGGGCGACGCCGGTCGTGGGGGAACCATCCGTTCGTGGCGATCAACCTCCACCCGCGACTTCTTGCGTGCTCCGCACGCCCCGGTAGCGAAGCAACCGGGGGTGGCCGAAGAGGTTGTAGCCGGAAAGGTGACTTGTGGCCGGAGAGGTGACTTGTGGCCGGAAAGGTGACGCCCCGAAGGGCGACCCCCGGTTGATTCAACCGGGGCCGACGCCGTCGGCTGGAATTCTCTTGGGCGACGCCGGTCGTGGGGGAACCATCCGTTCATGGCGTTCAACCTCCACCCGCGACTTCTTGCGTGCTCCGCACGCCCCGGTAGCGAAGCAACCGGGGGTAGCCGAAGAGGTGACTTATTCAACCTCCACCCGCGACTTCTTGCGTGCTCCGCACGCCCCGGTAGCGAAGCAACCGGGGGTAGCCGAAGAGGTTGTAGCCGGAGAGGTTGTAGCCGGAGAGGTTGTAGCCGGAGAGGTTGTAGCCGGAAAGGTTGTAGCCGGAAAGGTGATACCCCGCAGTGAAGGTCACCAAGCCGGGTGCCACCATGGCCCACGTTTGCAGGGGCGACGCAACTGGATGCTCACCATCGGAAATGGTTGCGCAGCAAGCGTTCAGACGCGGGAGTATCGGTTCGCGGAGGCGAAGGTCACGCGGTCTTCAGGGCGGCCGTGGCTCGCAGGTCGCGACGGATCATTTCGACCGGTCGGATCGCGGCCATCGCCCGTCGTCTGGCGGCGGCTTGCTTCAAAAAATCGTTCGCGAGCGAGAGGTCGCCGGAGGCTTCGGCGCTGCGGGCTTGTTCTTCCTTGGCAGCGGCTTCGGCCGCCCATCGCTCAAAGAGGACTTCGTCGTAGATCATGGTTCGTGCTTCCCACCGCCACGGTGAATGTTGTGTGGCGTGAACGATCTCAAGCAGAATTCAGTACGGAAAAACGGGGCCTCGACCACCCTTGGTGGTGAATATCAATGAAGTTTTTTTTGGTCGAGGCCCCTTTCGACCAAAACAACATCGGCTTTTGTTCGCTCGACGTTGAGAAAGCGGAACGCTTCCCACCAATATTTGGCGTCACTAGGAGTGCGGCGTTGGCGAACGAGCCGGTTGTGACGGGCCTGGCAGCCCGTTGATCTATTCGCTGCCGGCTGCGACGGGCGGCATGGGGGTAAACGCGTTGATTGATGACGCCGCGATGGTAACGTAGCCATCGGCAAGCGGGGCTCGTTTCCCGACGAATCAAGTGACTTCACGCGTCGTGATGGCGAAGGGGATCTCAGGGCATGTCGAAACTAGGTGTGGCGTTGTCGTTGGCGGGATTGATCGCCGTGTTGAGCGTCGGAATCCAACTCCTGCAGTCGACCCCGAAGCCCGGCTCGCCGGGGATGCAGTGGGACGGCTACAATACCGACCCCTCCGCCGCGAAAACGCCTGCCGAGAAAGAAGCCGCTCCCAAAACATCGGGGGAGAAGGAGGAGGCTGACGGCGACTCGACCTGAGCGAACCACGAGGTTCGTCGGATGAGAATCCCCTTGTCGGATGCCCCCTCACCCCAGTAGATGGGAATTTGTCCTCTCCTCTCCTTGGGGAGAGGTCGGCGAACGTCGTGAGCCGGGTGAGGGAGTTTCCGGCTCGGGAGGACAAGCGATTTTTTCGAAGACGAACCCCCTCACCCCTAACCCCTCTCCCACAGGGAGAGGGGAACAAGAGGCTCACTCTCCCACAGGGAGAGGGGAACAAGAGGCTCACTCTCCCACAGGGAGAGGGGAACAAGAGGCTCACTCTCCCACAGGGAGAGGGGAACAAGAGGTTCACTCTCCCACAGGGAGAGGGGAACAAGTCAGGACGAGGGCTAACCGCCGCTGACGGGCGGGATGCACGCGACCTCATCTCCGTCGGAGATGGCCGCGTCGTCGGAGACGTAGGTCTCGTTGAGGGCGAACATCGACCGACCGACGATCGGCCCCAGATCGGGGAACTCGTCGACGATCTTCCCACGTAACTCGCCGATGGTGGCCGCTTGGCCGACTTCCATCGTCACGTCCGACGTGCCCGCGACTTCCGCGGCCCCCGCAAAGAGAAGCAAGTGAATCTTCATTCGTCGAGCAACGTCCCCTTGGGGTGGCGAAAGATTCGCTCCGGCCGCGTGACGAGCCCGTAGGCGACGGCGAACCATTTCGCCGGATGAATCGTCCTTTTCCCCGTTCCTTGTTCCATTTGAAGCCGACAGGCCGAGCATTGGGTCACGCCGAAGTGCGAGTCACCTCGGGCAAAGCGGTCGAGCAACGCCTTGCCGGCGCGGAGCGAATCCTCGCTGGTGTTGTCCCGCAAGCCGTGCAGGCCCGCCATGCCGCTGCATCCGAGGTCGATGTCGATCACGGAAAGCTCCGGGATGCGACTGAGCAGACGGCGGGCGGAGTAGGGCGGAGCGAGCACCCGCTGGTAGCATGGTTCATGGTAACCAATCGTGAGGGGGATCGGCTTGAGGTCCGCCTTGAGGCCCCCCGCTTGGTTGAGGATGCCGAGGTACTCGGTGAACTCGTAGCTAACGCGACGGACGAGTTCGACATCGACATCGTCCAGCAGGTTGGCGGCGTCGTCTCGCAGCATCACGATCGCCGAGGGTTCGGTGCTGATGATCGTGAAGCCCTCTCGGGTGAGATCGGCAAGGACGCGAAGGTTCTCGCGGAGTTTGACGCGGGCATGCTCGAGGTCGCCGGCCAGGAGCGGGGCCATGCCGCTGGCACCCTGCTGAGGCGGGACATAGACGCGATGGCCCAAGTGCTCGAGAACGCGGACCGCGCATTCGCCGAGGTGGGGATCGTTGTGATTGACGAAGGTGTCGGCGAGGAAGGCGATCTTCTTTCGCGGGGTGCCGGCAGGAGGCTTCTTCGTCCAGCCGTTTCGCGCCGCTCGACGCAGGAAGGTCTGGTGGTGGAAGCGGGGGAGGCGTCGGGTTCGCGAGAGTCCCCACATCTTCTCGGCGAACCAGCGAAAGGTTCGGTTGCGCAAGAGCCGGTTGGCGAGGATCGCGTTGGCGCTGGCGCGACGCGACCAACGATCGATGTTGGAGAAGAACCAGTCGCGTCGGCTGAGCCCCGACTCGGCGACGTTGGCCGCTTTCGCCTCGAGCATGAGTTTGGAGATGTCGACGGCCGAGGGGCATTCGACCTTGCACATCTTGCAGGAGACGCACAGATCGGCGACGGAGCGCAACTCGTCGCTGCCGAGCAGCGTCGGGTCGAGACGCCCCGTGAGGATCTGACGCATGAGGTTGGCTTTGGCCCGCGGGCTCGCCAGTTCCGAGTCGTCGATCTTGAACGAGGGGCACATGCGGATCTCGTCGCGTCCGGTTCGGCAGCCGCCGCAGCCGTTACAGCGTTCGGCCATGTCGACGGCGGAGAGCCCTTTCCAGTTGAGGACGGGCAGGGCGGACTCGGCGGAGGGGGATCGGTCCGCGTTGCGTAGGGCCAGGATCGGGAAGTCGGGAACCGCGCCGACGATTTTGCCGGGATTGAAGAGGTTCTCGGGATCAAAGAGTGTTTTGATGCGGCGAAACGCGGGATAGAGTTTGGGGAACTGGCGCGGGATCAGTCCAGAGCGCAGCAGTCCGGCTCCGTGCTCGCCGAGGCTGGTGCCCCGACAGTGGATCGCGGCCTCGCTGACCTCCTTGGTAAGGGCCTCGAGGAGGGTGCGGTGATCGGCCCGGTGGATGTCGAGCAGGGGGCGTGTGTGGAGAATGCCGACGCCGGCGTGGGCGGTGTAGGTCGCGGTGACGCCGTGCCGCTTCATGATGTCTTGTACGTGCCTTAGGAAGGTCGGAAGCCGCTCTGGAGGGACCGCGGTGTTCTCGACGAACGCGATCGGTTGGGGCTTTCCGAGCGATCGCCCGATGTCGCGAGTGGCCCGGTCGCGCATCTCCCAACAGAGAGCGAGTTCCGCGTCGGTCTCGACGACATTGGTCGACAGGACATAGCGCTTCGCGCCGCCGAGTTTTTTGGCGACTTGGTCGAGGCGCGCCCGCAGGGCCTTGGCGTTGTCGGCCTCGAACTCGACCAGAAGCATGCCCTCGGCCGAGTCGGGGATCCAGCGACGATAGCGCCGATGCGACTCCCGGACGACGCTCAGCGATCGGCGGTCGATCAGTTCGCACGCGGAGGGTTGGAAATCGAAGGTCTCGAGCACCGCGTGAGCCGCCGCGTCGAGGGTGCTGAAGGAAGTTAGGACGATGCCGCGCAGGGGTGGTTTGGGCAGCGTCGCCAGTTCCGCTTCGACGATCATCGCGAGGGTTCCCTCGGAGCCGACCAGCAAGCGTGCCAGATCGACGCGTTGGCGGTGGATGACGTCCCGGAGGTGGTAGCCGCCCGGCTTGAGCAGCGTCGCGGGCTGTTCGGCGCGGATCTCGTCCGAAAACCGCGAGAGCGTATGGGCGACACGGCGGGCGAGCACCTCGGCGGTGGAGGTGCCGTTTTTGCCTGGCGGTTGGTCCATGCGTTCCTGGCCGACCTCGATGATCTCCCCGGAGGCGAGGAGGATCTTCAGTCGGCGGACGTAGTCGCGGGTGGTGCCGTAACGCAGGGAGTGTGGTCCAGCGGCGTCGGTGCCGATCATGCCCCCGATGGTGCAGCGGTCTCCGCTGATCGGGTCGGGCGGGAACATGCGTCCCAGGGGGGCCAGTCGCCGCTGGAGGTCGCGCCAGCGAGTTCCCGGTTGGACGCGGGCGGAATATTCGCCGACGTCGAGGATTTGATTCAAGTAGCGACTGGTGTCGACGACGAGCGATCGTCCCAGCGATTCACCAGCCAGGCCGGTCCCGGCACCGCGCGCGTGGATCTTCAGGCCGAACTCGACGGCATATTTGACGATCCCGACGAGTTCCTCGTTCGTCTTCGGGGCGATGACGGCCAAAGGTCGGACTTCGAGGATGCTCGCATCGGTGCTGAACGCGGCGAGAGAGAGCTCATCGACGAGGATGTCGCCCGTGACGATGTCGTGGAGATCTTCGACAATCTTTCGCTGCTGTTCGTCCAACGCTCAATCCTGGCCAGGTCCCGCGTCTCTCTTGGTCGCATTCTACGAGTCGGACGGGCCGCGCAGTCGCATTGCCAAGAAGGTTCTCTCCCATTAGTATTCAGTCGCGCGGGTTTAGGGCCGTGCGGCGGTATGGGAAGAGGAAGGATTCCAGCATGGTGACGCCGATGCGCGTCGGTCACGGTCATGACACTCACCGCTTCGGGGAGGAGCGACCCCTGCTGATTGGCGGGGTCGAGATCCCTCATCCGATCGGTTTGGTTGGCCACAGCGACGCGGACGTGCTGTTTCACGCGGTCACCGACGCCCTCCTGGGAGCGACGGGGCAGGGAGACATCGGCGAGTGGTTTCCCGACACCGATCCGGCCCACAAGGACCAGGATTCCCGCGAATTGCTCGCGGACGTCGTCGCCTCGGTTCGGAAACTCGGGGCCGAGATCGTGAACATTGACTGCACGATTCACGCCCAACGTCCGAAATTAAGCCCTCACAAACCGGCAATTCGCGAATCGGTCGCGAGAACGCTGGGTATTCCGGCCGATCGAGTCAATATCAAGGCAAAGACGGGCGAAAAGGTCGGACCGATCGGCCGCTCGGAAGCCATCGTCGCCGACGCTGTGGTGCTTGTTTCCATGGAAGGAACAGGTTCGTGATTCAAAAAGTCGCCAATCAAGAGAACGCCGAACGTCCAACCACGGACACCGAGAGTGATGGGAAGTCGATGAGCACACGGATCTACAACACGCTCAGTCGCCAGAAAGAGGTCTTCGAGCCCGTCGTCCCTGGGAAAGTCGGTATCTACTGCTGCGGCCCCACGGTCTACGCCCCGAGCCATGTCGGGCATGTCGTCGGTCCCGTCATCTTCGACACCGTCAAACGCTTCCTGCGTTACCGGGGTTACGACGTCACGTTCGTGATCAACATCACCGATGTCGACGACAAGATCATCAACAAGGCCGCCGAGGAGAAGACGAGCACCGAGGAACTCGCCGAGCGGATTACCGCCGACTACATCGAGCATTTGGGACGGCTCGGCGTCGAGGTCGATCACTTTCCGAGGGCGACGAAGTACATTCCCCATATGCTCGCGATGATCGAGACGCTGGTAAAGAAGGGCTTCGCGTACCCCTCGGGTGGCGACGTTTACTTCGACGTCACGCGCCATCCCGCCTACGGGAAGCTCAGCAATCGCAACATCGACGAGATGATGGCCGGCGCCCGCAAGGAGGTCAGCGACCTCAAACGCCATCCCTCCGATTTCGCCCTCTGGAAGGGAGCCAAGGCGGGCGAACCGGCTTGGGAGAGCCCATGGGGCCCAGGGCGTCCGGGATGGCATATCGAGTGCTCCGCGATGAGCATGGACCTGCTCGGCGAGACCTTCGACATCCACGGCGGTGGCCTCGATCTCTGCTTCCCCCATCACGAGGACGAGATCGCCCAATCCGAGTGCTGCACCGGCAAGACCTACGCCAAGTACTGGATGCACAACGGGCTGATGCAGTACGGCGACGATACCCGCAAGATGGGTGGTCGCTGCATGGCGGAGGAGGGGGATATCGCTTCGCAGGAAGCGGCGAAAATGTCCAAGTCCAAGGGCAACATCGTCACCCTCGCGAAGCTCTTGTCCGACTATTCGCCGGAGCTGATTCGCTTCTTCCTGCTGTCGACGCACTATCGCAGCCCGATCAGCTTCAGCGACGAGCGGCTCAAGGAAGTCGGGGCTCTCTTGGAGAAAGCCCACACCTTCGCCGAACGCTACGAGCAGGTGATGGGATCGGCGTTCTACGAGCTCAAGGCGCCCCAGACGTGGGCGGAAGCTCCCTTCGAGGCGGGCGGCTCGGAGTTCCTCGGTCGCGTGGTCGAGCTCCGCAATCGCTACCTCGAGTTCATGGACGACGACTTCAACACCGCCGGCGCGATCGGCACGATGGCCGAGCTGATCACCTTGCTCAATCGCCAGGCGGGCAGCTACGAGAGCTCCAAGGACGAGGCGACAAAGACGGAGTTCGCGGCCGGCGCCGTGGTGCTCAAGGAACTCGCCGACATCTTGGGGATTTTGACCAAGGCTCCCGAGTCGGCCGGCGGGGACGATCAGTTGACCGCGTCCTTGCTGGACTTGTTGCTGAAGGTCCGTCAGATGGCTCGCCAGGAGAAGAGCTTCGCGCTCTCCGACGCGATCCGCGATGAACTCGCCGAGCTTGGCGTGACGATTAAAGACGGCAAGGAGGGGAGCAGCTGGAAGATCGAGTCCTCTCACTAACGCCCGGTATCGTCGTCGGTTTCGACCCTGGCCTCGAGCGGACCGGTTATGGGGTGCTCGACGGCCGCGCGCCAAGTCCAGTCATCGTCGAGGCGGGAGTGATCAAGCTCTCGCCGCGCCGGTCGTTGGGCGAGCGCCTCGAGGAGTTGCATGCGACCGCCGCGGAGATCCTCGAGGAGCACCGACCCTCCGCGATCGCGATCGAGGATCTTTTCCACCACTACGAGCGTCCGCGGACCGCGATCCTGATGGGGCACGCGCGAGGAGTGCTCTTTCTCGCCGCGGCTCAATTGGGCGTCGAGGTGAGTGGCTATTTGCCGACCAAGGTCAAAAAGCACCTCACCGGCAGCGGGCGGGCCAACAAGGAGCAGATGCAGCTCGCGATCCAAGCCCAGTTCGGCCTGGCCGAACCTCCTCAGCCCTCCGATGTCGCCGATGCCTTGGCGATCGCTCTGTGTCATCTCAACCTGCTTCGTTGTGCCGGGTGAAGTGCGACGGGCGCGCCAGTGCGCGGCCAGCGATCGCCGGTAGCGTAGTGGTTCATCTACGCCCCGAGTGTCAGGTTCTCCTCACCTCTCCTTGGGGAGAGGTCGGCGAACGAAGTGAGCCGGGTGAGGGAGTCCACGACTCGGTAAAACACGGTTTTTTACGAAGACAAGCCCGCTCACTCCTGGCCCCCTCTCCCACCGGGTGAGGGGAATCATGCCGACTGACACCTTGAGATACCCTGACCCACGAAAGAGGCCTCCTGCTCGCAAGAGTCCCGCAAAAACGACGACAAGCCCACGCGAACGCGGGCTTGTCACCATCGTTTTCAACAGTTCACCGACTGCCTGCGAACATTCGAGCGACTACGCGGTCTGTGCTCCGCCGGAACTGCGGAAGACGGTCTCGTAGAGCTTGCCGATTCGGTCGAAGACGTACGCGACCGCGACGACGGCCGTACCGGTGAGAAAACCCTCCCAGACGGCCGGGACGATGATCGCTTCCAGATCGACGCTCCGGTGAGCGAGGTACTGGAGCAGGGAAGTGCGCGATAGGAGCACCGCCGACGCCAGGAACCAGGCGACACCGACACTTCGGAACAACTTGTCCATCGCGAACCAATGCTTGATGCCTCCGAAGGCATACCCGATGACGACGATGCTCAACATCGTCGATCCCAGTTTCGGTCCCCAAAGCAGGCCGTCGGCGAAGCCGATCAGCCCGGCGATCGCGAACGCCAGCGGGTGTTCGATCGTGATTAGCGCCAAAATCGCGATGACCAGCACCCCGTCGGGCAGAAACTCCCACCCCTGAAGCTCGGGACCGAGGACCGTCTTCGCGGCTAGTGTGGCGTACACGAGCAGTCCCCACTTGATCCAATTCATCGATGCCTCCCGGAAGTCGACTCTTGAAGGGTAGCGGTTTGCGTCGAAGGGACGCTGCGCGATGCCTGACGGTATAGCCGGTATGCCTTGACGCTCGCCCACCGGACCACTTCACTTCCCGGGGCGAGCGCTTGCTCGACGCCGCGGCGAAGTGGTTTGACGGTTGAGGGAGAGATCCAAAGCAGGCCGGTCGCCATCCCGGTCATCACGAGAAAGATCCAGAACGGGCGCAGCCCAAAGGGAAGCCCGCCCTCCGAGGATGATCGTGACATGGTGTTGCTTCTCGGCTAACGGTTGTGATACTCCACGATTGGGATCGGCGAACCGAGGCGCCTTGCCATTCCAAAAACGTCGAAACGCCCCCGAAGAAGACCTTGAGGGCGTTACGTTGTGCGAGTTGTTCGGTTCGGGGATCATGCCGGGAGGACGCGGTCCTTGAGGGTGAACCGTGTCGGAGAAGCTGGCAAAACCTCAACCGCTAGCTGAGCGAGCTGTACTCGATGTACATCAAGAGCGTTGCCAGGGCGGTCGCGACACAGGTCGCGATCAAGATGAGCGTGTAGACGTCGAATCCAGGCTTCTGAACCGGAATGCCTTCGCGTTTTCGTGCCATCATCGTGGACGACTCTCCTCCATCGGGACGCGGGGACCGTTACTACTCCGCGTGAATCATGATCCTAGGGCCGACGCGATCGTTGGGCTGAATTAGTCCACTGACCGAGATCGGCTGGACGACCGACTTGGTCGCCTCGGTGGTGAAGACCTTCACCTTGCCGAGATACTTCGGTTCAGGGGTCGTCCGCCAAATCTCCAGCGACTGCCCCTGGCGTAGGCCGTCGTCCTCGCCGAGGCTGATCTCGACAAAGCGCCCGGTGTCGTGAACTCGCGTCACGATGCCCTCGACGTCCGGCGGGGGAGGCGTGCCCTCTTGCGTCTCCAGTTCGATCGCGCTGGGAAGCTGACCCGTCTGCCGTTTGACGTAGGTCTCGAGCTGGGTCAACTGGCTGGCGATCTGCTGATTGCGGTTGGTCGCAATCTCGAGATTGTTCTTCGTCTGAGCGAGTTCGTCTTTCAGGTCGGTGTTCTGGGTGACCAGTTCCGTCACGCGCTCGTTAAGCTCGTCCCGCTTGGAGCGGAGGGCGTCCACTTCCTGCTTGCGCTGTTGCTGCTCGATGGTCGCCGACTGAATGCCCTCGTTGAGCTTCGAGCCGGTGCGGCGAGCGTTGTCGGTCATCGTGATCTGGCTGTCGAGGTCTTCCTGAAGTCGTCCGACTTGATCCTGAAGACGCTTGAGGTCGAGCTCGGCTTGCGCCTTGGCGTCGTTAAGCGACTTCTCGACTCCCTGTTTTTCCGACTCGAGGTCGGAAAGCTGTTGTCGGGCGCTACTGAGATTCTTCTTCGTCGAGTCGAGCTGTTCCTTGAACTCGACGCGAGCCTGGTAGACAAAGAAGGCGAACGATAAGAAGACGAAACTCAGGACTGCATTGGCGACCGCGAAACCCTTGCCAACTGCGTTCATTCCCCAAACCTCCACGCCATGACATGGCTTCCGACCGTTCCCGTCGATTCTCATCGGGTCGGGTTAGCTTCCGTACCGGCATGATTTCTAGTATGGCAGATCGTGTGAGCCGGCGATACCCTCGGGTGCGTTGCGACGGACTTACAGCCGGAATCCTCATTCCCGTCAACCCGTATTACGCAGAAAATGGGCGAATGATCGGGAATAGAGACAAAGAGGATCGCGATTGGGTGGAATCTCCCAACGTGGGGGCAGCTTAGGGGAGAAGGGGGGAGTCATTGCCTTTTCCTCGCGTTCATGGCCGATTCCGGTGCCATGACGCCGCACGCTTGCTTGGGCAATCAAACAGATTCACGCTTGCGTGGGCATCCAAAGAGATTCACGCTTGCGTGGGTATGTGGAGGAGACTTGGCGGGAGGGATAAATTCCGGGTGCCACGGGCTGCTTGTCAGCCCGTGGGAGCGGTCGATGAAGTACTAAGACTTGTCCTTGAGTTCAGTCAGACGCTTCTGCATCAGTTCATTGCGGCGTGAAGCGGAGGAGAGGTAGTTCTGAAGTTGCGTCAGCTCATTGCGCTTCGTCTTGCGGGTAGCGTCGAGGACTTCGTTTTCCTGCTGTAGCGTCGCCAAGTCGCTTTCGAGGTTGCGAACGACCTCGCGGGCCCGCCCCTGCTTGGCGAGAAGCTCGAGCAATTGAGCCTGCTTCATGTCTCCCTCGTCGGCGGTGGCGACGTGCTGCTTGCGCAGGCGTTCGATCTCGCCGTTGAGTTGCTCGATCGTCTTGGCGTTGTCGGCCGAGGCGGTTTCGACCTTCTTGGTGGTCTCCTCGAGCTGCTTGGCGAGGGCATCGACCGAGGCTTGCATCTCGGTCTTCTTCTGGTTGAGCTTCTGCGAGACCGCTCGGACGGCGTCCCCGCGTGCCTTGAGGTCGACCCGGCTCACGCGAGCCATGACCGATGTGCCCAAGCAGGCGCAGGCGAAGAAGAAGTTCAGGATGAGCAGGATTCTTCCGGCGAGTGCCATGCGTTGGCCTCCTTCGCGTTTCCCGCGGCCATGTGGGGGCGGCCGCTGGGAAGGTCGTGGGTGTTCTTATTTGCCAGCGGCGGTGCCCAACATGGAGAGGCGATCTTCGCTCGCTCCCTCCAAGCGAACGAGTTCGCGATAGTTCTCTTGGATCTCGCGGAGCGTTTCGATGAGCTGTGTGCGGGTTTTCTCAATCCCTTCCTCGAGCTGCGCGATCTCCCGCGTTCGTTCGCCCTTCTCGGCGCCGTCTCGGGCGATGACCCCTTCGAGATCCATCGCCTCGGTGGTGCGGTTGGCGATCTCGTTTTCCACACTCCGCGTCGCGACCCCGACGCCGCGAACGCGATCTTCTTCGTCGTTGATCCGGTCGGTCAGGCTCGCGATCATTCGTTCGCGAAGTCCCTTCTCGTTGAGGCCGGTGGTGACGACATGGATCAAGGAGTCGGTGGAACGGCCGATGTCGTCGAGAAGAACTCGCTTCTCGCGCTCAAGCGTCAGCACCGACTCTTCCAATTGCGGAATCCGCTTGGCATCGGCCTCGATCTTCTTCCAGGTGTCGAGTCGATGTTGAGCGACAGGCGCGAGCAGCAGCATGAAAATCGACGCGAGAAAGAGATTCAGGACAACGAATACCTTGGAGGCCGTGCTCATGGATTCCACCCGTCCTTGACTTGCCAATACCGCAACCGGCGTCGGCGGCGAGAAGTCCTCAATGCCCCTGTGGCGTTGGGGCGTTGCGGTGTCATTCGATTGATTCCCGGGATGAGGAGTCTGATCGCACTCGACATGCCGGGCGAAGAGAGGAGGGGAGCGAACGAAGGAGAAGAAGACGTTCTTTCACCACCTCTAGTCTATCTTTCCGCGCTTTTGTCCATTCTCCAAGCAATTCGAGCAGGATTCCTCGCCCAAATCGACCGATTTTCCTCCCCGACAGTCACAATCACCCCCAAGGGAACTCCAGGTCGGACTCGCCGTCAACGTTTTCGCGATTCATCCAAGAGTGTGCCTTGGAAGCTTGGGGACTCTTGCACGCTGGCCACCAAGCGGCGTTGCGGCGAACTGAACGGGAGCTTCGTCAGTGCCTCGGGCTCCACCCAGCGAGTCGATTCGTCGGGGAGCCGCGTCCCTTCGTTAAGAAGGACGTCGAAGCACTTGAGATGGACGCGATAGTGCATGATGCCATGCCGAATCGCCTTCCGCTCCGCGCCCAACGTCGCCTGGCCGGCGCAGTAAGTTCGAATCGCTCGCCAAGCCGCGTCGGTCCAATTCTCGGCGTCTGTCCGCTCGACCCGCGGAAACTCCCAGAGGTTCGCCCAGGGGCCGGTCTCGGGTCGCTTGGAGATCAGCACCTTGCGATGGTGCCAGATGACCACCGAAACATGATCGACGTTTTCTTGAGCCCTCTTTTCGGGAAGTTCGGGGAAACGCTCGACAAGCCCTTCTTCGTGGGCCCGACAATGCGTCGAAACCGGACAGCGATCACAAGAGGCCTCGCGCGGCGTGCAGATTGTCGCCCCGAGGTCCATCAACGCTTGGTTGAAGTCTCCCGGTTCCTTCCGGGGCAGGGCCTCCTCGGCCACGTGCCACAGATCGTTGCTCACCGGCGGCTTGGTTGGATCGCCCCTCATCGCACAGATACGACTCCAGACCCGCAAGGTGTTGGCTTCGAGAATCGGAACCCGGGCGCCGAAGGCGAAGGAGGCGATCGCGTTGGCGGTGTAACGTCCCAAACCGGGAAGGGCTCGAATCGTCTTTGGATCCGAAGGCATGACCCCGTCGTGTTCCTCGAGGATTCGTTTGGCGGCTTGATGCAGAAAACGCGCACGTCGGTAATAGCCGAGCCCCTGCCACGCATGCAGGACGTCAGCTTCCGACGCGCAAGCCAGTGAATCGATGTCGGGAAAACGAGAGAGAAACTCATGGAAACGCCGCTCGACGGTCGCGACGGTCGTTTGCTGAAGCATCACTTCCGAGACCCAAACGTGGTAGGCGCTGGACGACTCGCGCCACGGTAGGTCTCGACCGTGCTTGCGATACCATCGGAGAAGGGCTCGCCGAAAGTGCGGCAGGTCGGCCGCGGCGAGCCAAGTCTCAGCGTTCAAGGGGGTTGCGGGAACTCGTTGGAGATTGCGGTGTCGGACGAAAGATTACTTGGAGCCGTCGTCGGCGTCCGAGTCGGTTCCCCCCGAGCTGCTGTCGCTGTTCGAGTCGGCGAGCATCAAGTCGTTGTCGTTGAGCAGGATGTCGTCGAGATCGTCGAGGACGTCGGCCTCGCTACTGGAGGCGTTGGCGTCGATCGTGTCGGCGTTGCTCATGCCGGGAGCCATCTCGTCGTCAAAGAGGCCGTTGAGGTCATCGTCCTCGGCGAAGCTCTCGCCCTCGGAGGTATCATTGGCGGAGAGATCCGAAACGGTTTCCGCCTCGGCCGTCGGGGCGGCTGGTTTCGCCTCTTCGTCGCTGCCACCAAGATCGGGGAACTGTGAATCGTCGTCCGATCCACCCTCGGCATCCAGGAGGAAGTCGAGGGCGTCGTTGCTAAAACCGCTCGCTTGTTGTTCGTCGACGTCAAGAGCCGCGCCCATGACGTCTTCCTCGTCACCGGTTCCTTCGGCCACCTTCGGCGTCTTGCGTTTCTTCTTCTTGGCGTCCGGCTTCTTCGGCGAGACTTCCTCATCGGAAGCTGTCGCCTTGGCGACCGGCTTCTCCATCTCTTCGGAGTCGCCTTCGAGGAGTTCCCCGAAGTCACTGTCGTCGAGCGCCGGATCGCTCGAGGCCGCGGCTGGCTCAGGGGTCGGATCGGCCGTTGGCCGCGGGGTCAATCCAGCCGCTGAATCGGCCGACGGATCGGCGAGAGCCTCGGCGAAGAAGTCCTCCTCGGCCTCGGCGTCGTTGTCACTCAAGGCGGCTTCCACTTCGACCGGTTCCGCGGGCGCCGCGCTCTCGGCGGGAGTTTCATCTTTCGCGGGTGCGGCCTCGGTGGCGGCGGAGGCCGTCGGGGCGGCCGACGAACCCGTTGACTCGGCGGAAGCGGGGGAGATGACTCGGGTCTGGAAGACCAACTTTCCAAACGTGATGATGTCACCGTCGTTCAGGAGAGTTGGGGAGTCGATGGTCTGGCCGTTGACTCGCGTCCCGTTGGTGCTGCCGAGATCGCGGATGAGCACTTCGTTGTCGGTAATCGAAATGACACAGTGCCGCTTGCTGACAAGTGTGTTGTTGGGGCGGAGATGGCAACGGGGGTCTCTGCCGATAAAGAACTCCGTTCGTTTGATCGGAACTTCGACGCCGGGCTTTCCCTTAAGGCAGACAAGACTCACCTGCATCGTTTTATTTTCCTCTCACGGAACTCCAGCCGGCGAACAAAGGGAATGAACCTTGGGGCCTGTCCGGATGAAGCGCCGTGATCGATCGCGCTTACGCAGGCTCCCGCAGCTTTTCACCGAGGAGCTGAGACCCCCGACGTGAATGGCAGCGAGGATCCATGTCCCCCCTCTTCCCAAACCTAATCCGTCGACCTCCGGCTTGCAACCCAAATGTGGAACACATCTTCGGGAAAGGGGGGCCTGGTGTTGCGGTTGCGGCGCGAGGAATGAAAGGAGGATGGTGCGTCCAGGAGTCGTTGCCATCAAGGGCGGAATTCGCTTGACCGCGTGGATCGGACGTTGGTCCGAAAGAGTGATGAGGGCTCGAGGGGATCCAGCCGGATGGGAATGGCTTGTTGACTTACGTCTGTTGGAACAAATCGAGGGTCGTCGTCAGCTCCTCGTTGGCGGTTTGAAAGGCCTGGGCACTCGATTGGAACATCTGACTCGCCTGGATCAAATCGACCAGCTCGATGGTCAGGTTTACGTTCGATCCCTCGAGCGTGTTGTCCAAGATTTCGGTGTCAATGAAGTCCCCCTCGAGTGGGAAGCCGTCGATCGGGTCTCCGGAGCTACCCGAAGGGACGTAGAACGTTTGACCAAGCTGAACGAGGCCATCGGGATTCTGAAAACGCGACAGTTCGATCCGCCCAATGGGGTCGGGATTGTTTCCCTCGAAAACAAATCCGTCTCGACTGACACTCGCGCCCCCTGGATCGCCGGTGAGCGTGATCGGGGGATCGATAGGGTAGGAGACGTTGTTGATCTCGAGCCGAAGTTGGCCTTGCGCTCCGGCGGCCTTGGGCTCGAAGGCGCCGTTGCGGGTATAGAGGATGTTGCCGTCGGGATCGGTCACGCGAAAGAATGCCGGGAAGTCGCTCTGGGGACTGTTGATGTAGAGGTCGAGTGGCAATCCCTGAATGGGAGGCCCTTGATTGTAGTTGGTCGTCACGCTGACGACTTGAACGCCGTCGCCGAACTCCTTGCCGAGAGGGCTCTCGGTTTGCGGATTGAGCCCGATCCCCGGACTGAGGATCAAGTCATAGAAGAGATCGGCGAAGTCGACGCGTCCCGACTTGAAGGCGGTCGAGTTGACGTTCGCGATGTTGTTGCCGACGACGGAGACTTTGGTTGTCGCTCCCAACATGCCCGTCGCGGACGTCTGTAGCGCGTCGAACGACACGTCGCTCTGGCCTCCGCGGGAGATTCGCCGGTGACTGCCCGTTTCGCGGAAGTTCCTCCTCAAGCGCGCGGCCCCGGAGTCACTTCCGTCTGATGGAAGTAGTCTCGGCGATTTCGCGGAGACGAACGCTGACCAATACCGCGAAGAGAAGCGGCAACCCCGCGGGAGTGGGGCGGTTGATCACGTCGTTACGATCGTGCGGAGCGAAAGGCGATCGGTCAGGGCTTGGGAATCAGGTTGCCGAGAATACCGGAGAGGTCGGGCATATCGAGTTGTTCCCCGAGTCGCTTCTGCATGTACTCGGCCGATTTCTGCTTCGCCTCGACGATGGCCGAGTTGGTGGCGGAGACGATCAGGTCCTCGATCAGCTCGCGATCATTGTCCTCGACCAGCTTCGGATCGATGGTGCAGTTGATCATCTGCTGGGCGCCATTGACGCGAACGATCACCATGTCGGCGCCGGCTTTGCCCTCGAACTCCATTTTGGAGAGTTCTTGGGTCGCGGCCTGAACTTCCTCTTGGATCTTGGAGAGGTTGCCCAGGTTTCCGAGCATCTTGAAGAGATTCATGAATGGAAGACTCCGTCTCCGGTCAATCTGATGGTCTCTCGGCCGAAGCGGGCCGAATCGATTCCACGCTCTTTAGCTGGGCGTCGAGGATCTCTTGGGCGCGAACGACAAGCGGATCCTTGGCCGCCAACTCCCGCAACTTTCCATAGACACCCGGCTTGGCGATGCGTGTATTGTTGGGGTCTTCCGCCCCAAGTTCAACGCGCACCCGAACGCTCTTTCCCGCGACCGCGCTGCACGCGGTCTCGATCCGGGCCAGCCGTGCGGGATCTTCGCAATTCTTCTTCGATGCGGCGAACTGACCCGGGAAGTGAAAGACGATCAGTTCCGGTTCGCGCAATTCCAAACGGTTGGCGTTCGAGAGGGCCGTGACCGCGACGATGTCCTTGAGCTGTCCGCTCGCCACTTTCCAGAATTGATCGACGTTTTCGGGCGTCAGCTCCATCGAGGGAACCGCGGGCGTTTCCTGAGGGGGGGATTTCGAAGCACCGACGGGGGGAGGAGTCTGGCCGCGAGCCATCGGGGGCGCGCCGGCGCTCGGCGCGGGAGCCACAACCGGTTGGCTCATCGCGGCCGGTTCACCGGGGTCGACTTTTTTTTTAGCCTTCGGGGCGGAACTGGGCGCGGACGAGACCATCGGCGGCGCCGAAGTCATCATCGTCCCGAGATTCAGGAAGTGATCGAGTCGGCAGAGACGAACGATCGTCATTTCCCAAAGGATGCGCTCGTGGGTGCTCGCCTTCATCCGGGCCCGGCAAGTCGCGACCAGATCCATCATCTCGAGGATCTTCTCGACCGAGGCGCCAGTGGCTTGTTCGGTCATCGTCGGCCGCATCCGGTTGGGCATGCTCACCAGTTGCACGTCCGGAGCGATCGAGACCGCCATCAAGTCGCGGAAGTACGCGAGCATCTGTTCGGCCCACTCGCCAAGCTGAATACCGGTCTCGGCGGCCTCGGTGACTTGTGTCAACGCGTCGGCGGTGCGGCCTTCGAAGATCGCCGAGGCGAGGGCGATGACCCGTTCCTCGCCCGCTGAGCCGAGGACGCGATGCACGTCGTCGACCCCGAGAGAGCCCGAGGCGAACGCGAGGAGTTGGTCGAGTAGGGACTGACTGTCACGCATCGAGCCGCCGGCGCGGCGGGCGATCGCCTCGAGGGCTTCGGGCTCGGCGGAGAACCCTTCCGATTCGGTGATCGCTTTCAGGCGGTCGACGATGCGTCCGAGTTCGATCCCCGAAAAGTCGAAGCGTTGGCATCGCGAGAGGATCGTGATCGGAATCTTCTGCGGCTCGGTCGTCGCGAAGAGGAACTTGGCGTGGCCGGGCGGTTCTTCGAGTGTTTTGAGCAGGGCGTTGAAGGCCTCACGCGTGAGCATGTGGACTTCGTCGATGATGTAGACCTTGTAGCGGCTTCGGCTCGGGCGGTAGTTGACCCCTTGACGGAGTTCGCGGACTTCCTCGATGCCGCGATTGGAGGCTCCGTCGATCTCGATGACGTCGACATCGTCGCCGCCGGCGACGGAGACGCAGATGTCGCACACGCCGCAGGGATGAGTGGTCGGACCTTGTTGGCAGTTGAGGGCCTTGGCGAAGATCCGCGCCATCGAGGTCTTGCCGACACCGCGGGCTCCGGTGAAGAGGTAGGCGTGAGCGACGCGGCCGGTCTCGATCGCGTTGCGCAGCGAGTGAGCGACGTGCTCCTGGCCGATGCACTCCTCGAACTGCTGCGGGCGGTAGCGGCGCGCAAGAACGGTATAGGCGGCCGAAGCGGCACCGGCGGTTGCGTCGTCAGACTCGTCGACGGAAGCCATCGTTGTTTCGTCCGAGGGTCTTGGAGACGGACCGATCCATCGTCATGAGGGGAAGTCGAGTCGAACGTTCGAGGTCGCGTCGCTCGCCCCAATTGCCGTTGGCCTGAGGAGAACGATCACTGGGCGAACGGTCATGTTCGCTCGACCGGTAGCCCAGCTGCTCTCGCTGGCTGACGATCAGCCTGTGGCCCCGGCGTCAACGGCGGCACGATGGGCTCGTCACACGGATCACGGGCGCCTTCGAGAGCGAAGAAGGCGAGAGAACCATCCGGCCCGGGAGGACAGGTGGGAGCACCCACGGGCATGGAAGAGTAAGCTTATGGCTGCTGCCGTCAAGCCCTGACCAGGTTCACCACTTCCCATCCAGCAGGGTCCCACCCGTCCTCACGGGTCGGAGGTTCTCTCGGAACTCCTTATCGTACGCGCTTATGCGGCCGTTTCCAACACCTCGACCTTTTTGATCACGACATCTTCCTTCGGCCGATCGGCGGCGCCGGTCGCCACCTTGCCGATCGACAGGACGACCGCGAGGCTCTCGTCGTCGGCGGTCTTGCCGAACGCGGTGTACTGACGATCGAGGTGCGGGGCGCGGGCGACGCAGACGAAGAACTGCGAGCCAGCCGAGTTCGGATCACTGGTGCGGGCCATCGAGAGGACGCCTGGGACGTGCTCGCGATCGTTGAACTCCGCGTTGATCGTGTAGCCGGGGCCACCGCGACCGTCGCCGAGGGGGCAGCCGCCCTGGATCATGAAGCCATCAATGACTCGGTGAAACTTCAGTCCGTCGTAGAAGCCGATCTTCGCCAGGGCCGCGATGTTGGCGGCGTGGCCGGGAGCGACGTCGGACCAGAGGTCGACGGTGAAGTCACCCTTGGAGGTCTCGAACTTGAGCTGGTACTTCTTGCTGGCGAAATCGAGTTCGGCCGCCGCTTTGTCGACGTCCGCTTTGCAGTTTTGTTTGTCCATGAGTGTTCCCCGTCATGAGAGTCGTTAAGGTCGAGACACTTGTGCTTTGTCAATTCCCAGGATTTAGGTGCCCTTGGCTGCCATTGAGCCAGTGGGAACAGTCCGTAGCGATCGCTGGCCGAGTTCTCGCGGTTGACCGATCGCTACTCGTCGTCTTCTTCCTGAAGCTCGGCTTCGGCCAAGTAGTCCTTGAAATCGCCGATCTTGTAGGAGATGAACAGGCAAGCGTGATGAAGCGCCTGGTACATCGGGTCTTCGGGGTCGTCGTTGTATTCCTTGCGAAGTTCGAAGAGCTTTGCGAGTACTTCCTCGGCGCTGATCATCGTGAGCCAACCTCGTCGTGAAATGGCGAAGAGCAAGACTGCTCCTTGTCGGCCCGCTGTTGTATGAGGACCGCGACCGAATCTCCAACGGAGAAGCCGATGCGACCGATCCAGCGAATCGTGGAAACCGCGCTGTGCGTGGACGATCTCAACGCCGCCGAGGCCTTTTACCGCGATGTCTTGGAATTTGAGGGGAAGGGGAACGAGGCGGGACGACACGTCTTCTTTCGCGTCGGCGCTGACAGTGTGTTGCTCTTGTTCAGCGCCGAGAACACGCGGAAAGGGGAATTGTTGCCACCTCACGGAACCTCCGGTGCCGGCCACGTCGCCTTTGGCGTCGGCGCCGAGGAACTCGACCAATGGCGGCGCAAACTGGAAAGTAAGGGCGTCGCGATCGAACACGAACAGGTTTGGTCGGAAGGCGTTCGCTCGATCTATTTTCGCGATCCCTCGGGCAACTTGCTCGAGTTGATCACCCCCGGATTGTGGGGCCTGCCCAGCGGCTGGTAGGGGCTGGTTTCGCCGATTAGTGCACCGTCAAGACCCTGATGCCCGGGTGCCACTGGCTGCTCGTCAGCCAGTGAGAACGAGCGACATCCCAAAGCTGGACCTTTGACCATGCACTAGCAGCCCGTTGATCGATTCGCTACCGGCTGCGAACGGCTCTCTTGACCAATCTCGGCGTTGGAAAACCTCGACGAATCGACCGATTGGCCTGCGCTTCTCCTCCTTGATCTTGGCCAACATGGCTCGTTTTCGCCTTGGCCCGCTTAGATCAACCGACTGCTAGCCGAGATTCCGCACGCGCTGGAGCTCTGTCTCAAGCTCCGAGTACGCCACTTCGTGAGGCATCCGCTTCGACCGCGCCGCGAGGGCCGAGGTAACGCCTGCCGCTTCGCCCATCGCGACCGAGTTGCCCGTCACCCGGTAGCTGGCGTGGGAGAGGAAGTCGCCGCTGATGCAACGACCGGCCAGCATCAACCCGTCGACGTCGGCGGCGATGAGCGCCCGCAGCGGAATGTCGAAGGCCTTCGCTTTGATGCCGTGGTTGCTGTAGGCGCTCTTGCGATTATTCTCCATCGACGTGGCGTGGACATCGACGCTGAAGGTCGAACGGCAGATCGCATCCTGGTGACGGGCGCCCTTGATCACGTCATCAACGGTCACGAAGTAACGACCTCGAATCCGGCGGCCGTCGCGAATGCCGATCTGCTCCGCGGTTGCGATAAGCCGTGTTCCGTCCCATTTACCGCCGAGCTTGTTGAGCGCGCGGGCGACCTCGAAGAGTTCGCGCCGGGCGTTGATGGTCGCGTCAGAGATCGCCTCGGCGTCGAAGGGCTTGATGCCGTATTCGTGGTTGAGCATCACCGCGGCGATCGGCCCCTCCATGTGCCAGAGTGTCGGCTTGCCATAGGTCGGCTCCATGCCGGCTTTCTCGATCTCCTCTCGAAAGCGATCCTTGTTCTTGCCGCTTCCCTTGAGATTCGTGTAGTCCGCGAGTACCTCGGGGTCGGCGGTGATGAATCCCATGAGAGACATCGGCTGACAGGGGCAATCCTTGTCGCGGCCGACTTCCCAGCGGCAGCCGGCGAGGGCTCCGACATCACCGTCGCCGGTCGCGTCGATGAAGACGGGAGCCTGCCACGCTTGTCGGCCCGCTTTCGACTCGGTGAGAAGGGTCGTCATCCGCTTCGAGTCGTCTTTCAGGACCCCAACGGCACGGGTGTGAAGCTGTGTCTTGATGCCGAGTTGCTTGCAGAGGTCCTCGAGAACGATTTTCATCGCTTCGACGTCGTACATGTAGTTCTTGACGCCGCGGTTGGCGCGGGCGTCGTACTTGTCGAGGCGAGTGACGAGTTCCTTGTTGAAGCCGGGCTTGTCGGCATCGATGACGAAGGAGAGAGCCCCGCTGGTCCAAACGCCGCCGAGGCAGCCGTGCAGTTCGAAGAGACGGACCTTCGCTCCGGTCCGCGCCGCCGCGATCGCCGCGGCCACTCCCGCCGGCCCGCCGCCACAGACGATGACGTCCGCGTCGGTGTTGACGGGGATCTGACGTTCCGGCTCGGTGACGGTGTCGCCCTTGGACTCCTCGCCGATCGCGAGGCTACCCGCGCCGAGGACGCCGGCGCTGGCCCCGATCATTTGTCGTCTCGTCAGTTCCCCGGCCATGGTCAGCTCCTTGTCTCGTCTCACGTGTTGACTCGCCGCCCCGGGCCGATTGGTGCGACCATAGGTAGGCAAGGGTTGGATGTTCGGCGTGAATCATTGTCGGCGGTCAACGTGCCCCGCTGCTTTGATCCTTGATGATCTCCGAAATGAACTTGAGGGTCAATGGGCAGCTCGGATCGACCATCGAGCCATGGGTGAAGCCGTCGAGTTCGTAGAGCGTGGTGTTCGGATGTCCCACGGTCTTCATGAGCGACTCGAGATAGGCGTTCTCTTCGTAGCGTGTGGGGATCTCGAGGTCGCGATCGCCGGTGATGAGCAGTAGTGGGGGAGCCTCCTTGCGGACGTGAAAGAGGGGGGCGAACTCGTCGATGATCGGCTGGTTGCGGCTGATGCCCCGTTCGTCGCGAACCGTGAAATGCGTGATGGTGTGGCCGCTCAAAGGAATCAGGCCCGCCAGATCGTCGGCGTCGATGTCATGAGCCGCGAGCCAGCGTTTGTCGAGGCCGACCATGCTCGCGAGATAGCCGCCCGCCGAATGCCCGGAGACGAAGATGCGATTCGGATCGCCGCCAAACTTCTCGATGTTGTTGAAGGTCCACGCGACCGCCGCGGCGGCATCCTCCAGATAGGCCGGGCACTTCGCCTTGGGATTGAGGCGATAGTCGACGGTCACCACGCCGATCCCCGCGTCCCGCAGGCCCTTGGGGATGAACCGCGAGCCCCCCTTGAGTCCGCCCCCATGAAAGAAGACGACCGTCGGAAAGTCCTTGCGGCCGGTCGGCACGTACACGTCCAGGCTGCAACGCTCCTTGGCGTACTCGTCCGGAGCCTCCTTGCCGTAGTAGGGAATGCTCTCTTCGAGGCGATAAGCGGACTTCTTCTTTGCGGCGTCCTGGGCATGGGTGGAAACGACGCCAGCGGTAACGCCGATCGCCAAGAGGAGGACTGTCGTCAAGCCGCGAGTCAAGTGGAAGTTCATGCGGATGGAGACTACTCCAGCTAGGTGTTTGGTCATTCCGGGTGGTTCCGGAGGGGCAATCGAGAACGCCGTCGAGGCGTGAAGAGACGAGAGTATACCTAGTGGATGCGACGGTCGCAAATCGCGGCGGGTCTCGAATGCGGCGTGAGACGGAAGAGCGGGCGCGAGCTGTCGGTTCTCCAGAGACACTTTCGAGAAAATTTGTGTCCAGTCTTCCTCGTCTGTGCAGGCTGCCAAGAGGTGGTCCGAATCCGAAAGTTGTGATTCACGTCAACTGACCGGGGTGGTGGAGTTGTCGCCCCATCGGCAGCCGTGGAGAAACGCGCAATGGCTTCGTGAATGCGAGCACAGCCATGCGACGGCGACTGCGCGTCGGGAGCCCACTCGAGATCGTGAGACCGACGGCCATCTTCATTTCTTCACGAACACAAGAGTGAGGCCGCGCGATTCATCCCTACAGGCAGGCATCATGGACATCGAGACGTTCTCCAGTTCGAACGTTCGCGTACTCGGCTCCGAAGAAGTTGCCCGAAGGGCGGAGCCTTGTCTAGCGTTGCTTGGTGAAGCGGCCCGCTACGCGGAACAAACGGGCGCCGATCGGTGGGATTTCGCTGTCGAACTCGAGGAACTGCTTCGAAGAGGGCTCTCGCGACACGAGCTTCGCCTGCTCGTACGTCGAGGAATGATCGAACACAAGCGTGAAGTAACCGCCGACGGACATCAAGGTCGCGTCTTTCGTCGTACGGGTGACTTGGCGTTTCCCGAAGGGACCTGTTTTGTGCTCGCCGAAGTAGGAGGCCGCTTCCCGCATGACGATGACCGCACTCTCCAAGGGAGACCCCCGGAAGGCATCGACCTTCCCGATGAGATCCCGTCCGCTCCCCGTGCTGTCCTGACGCTCTCCAGCGAGTCCGAAGGGCTTCCCCATTGGGACTCCGACCGGCGAGTTCTTCGGTTTGACGATGTCATTGTCAAACGTTTCAAGTGGCCGGCGCTCAACCAAGAGGCGATCCTCAATGCGTTCCATGAAGAGGGTTGGCCCGCCCGCATCGACGATCCCCTTCCTCCGCTCCCCGAGCAAGACCCCAAACGCCGCTTGAGCGATACGATCAAATGCCTCAACCGCAAGCAGAAGAATCGGCTCCTTCGATTCTCTGGCGATGGAACCGGGGAGGGAGTGTTCTGGGAATTCATTCACGTCGCGCCGTCGGGAAAGAAATGCGGCCGGTAGTCGCTCGGTTGCTGGCCGAGCACTCCCGTACTCTTCCGTAGTCCTTCCAGGATCTCCGTGATATACGTTTCGTGTAACACGGCAGGACACCGTCCTATTTGGAGTTCCGTGCCCCAGTAGAGATAGGGCAACTCGTGGCAACGCATTTTCCCGAAGGAATGGGGTGGATTCCTGATTTGCCCGATCCGAGGGACTACACTCACCGACAACAAGATGTTCACCGCCGTCTAACGAAACTAAAAAACCTCCGGCGAAGACGATTACCGGCGGCGGTCGACCTTCGGCGAGACGAGGGTGGGTATTATTTCACGCCGCCTCGCGATCAAGGTCCCCTCAATGCGTCGACGGCTTTTGCCGTGCTTAGCCTTGTTGAGTACTTCGAGCGGCGTGTATGCGGACGGACGTTTCAAGGGTCTAGTCGGTTTCTCTATAAAGTCACCCGGAATCGCCTGCGGATGTCGGGGGATACCGGGGCCGACCTAAGAACGACCTTGAAGGTTCTCACGCAATTCGGGGTGCCTCCCGAGGAACACTGGCCGTATGATATTCATCGCTTCGATGACGAACCGAGTTCTTTCCTCTACAGTCTGGCAAAGCCCTTCGCGGAAGTCGTCTACTTTCGTCTCGACCCAGCGAATCAGGACGGAACGGCTACGTGGAGCGTCCTGCAGTCCTTCCTTGCCGCTGGTTTTCCCGTCGTTTTCGGCTTTCCCGTGCCAAGTTCTCTCTCTCCTTCCCCCGACATTCACTATCGCCCAAGCCTCGATCGCTTCCTCGGCGGACAAGCGGCGCTCGCCGTCGGCTACCAATGCAATCACTATGGGCGAGGGAAGCACGCCATTCTGATCCGTAGTTCCTGGGGATGCCAATGGGGAGACCGTGGGTATGGATGGTTGCCCGTCGGGTACGTCTTGGACCAACTGGCTTCAGACTGCTGGGGAATGCTCGCCGATCGATGGCTCGACGGTGACGAGTTCGTCGCGCCGCAACATTGTTAGGTTCAATGTCCTTCAACCGTGTCGTTTCACAACTTGAGCCAAGGCGTCTAGCAGGTTGTTGGGACGAGTGGGCTGGACAGGATCATCTTGGTCTCCCGCAAACTGATCTTGGCAACTAGCTGGTTCCCGGTGATCCGCGTGTTTTGTACCTGTTGCCTTCGCCATCGCTTCCGTAGTCGCCCCAGGGTGGCGATGTAAGATACCCTCCGTTCGAGAGATCAAGAGAGCTCACTTGATGAAGGTTGTGGTGTTTCAGGTAAGAACCTTGTTAAGGAGATGGGTAGATGTCCAAGAATATGCACGATATTCTCGAGGCGACGGCGACGATGGTGGACAAGAAGCTCGAGCCGACCGATCACACGACGTACTTGGTCACCGTGAAGAACAAGAGCTGTCGTTTCACGGCGAACAACGTCGCGGCGACGGTTACCTTGAAGGGTGGGGGTGTCGACGGCCTCACGCTCACGCCCGATGATCGCTACTTCGGCAACATCAGCCCCGGTAGGTCCGTGACGAAGGAGTTCTCGATCAACACCGAGCGCGTCACGCCCGGCGACTACGAACTCTGCAGTCATTTCAACTTCACGGCGTCCTTCGACAAGTGCGAAGGAGAGAAGACCGGGTTCGTCGTCGAGGAAGATTAACCCCGCTCGCGGACGGTTGAACGAGGCGGAGCCGGCTGGGAACGGTTGTCTCGACTGTTTTCCGCGTGGAAGAACCTCGGCGCGCCGTCGGGGTCGCCCGCGGTTCTTCTCCTTGATTTTGGCCGAGATCGACCCTTCTCGGTTCGGTGATCGCGACCGTCTGCCAGACCAACGCCGCCAAGGGCGCCGCTTCACGGCGCCCTTGTTCATAGGGGAAGAAGGAGAACGGTACTCGACGGGCAAGGGGCGGTCGTCGGCTCCGGTCGGTCTCCCCTCCTCACGCCTCCATCGTGGTTCCCTCGTCGAGGTCGTCTTCGGCTTTCGACTCGCGTTTGCGGAGGTAGAGCTTGATGGGGATCTCGGGGAAGGGGCAGGCGTCGCGGATGAAGTTTAAGAGGTAGCGGCGATAGGTTTGCCCAAAGAGCGTCGGTTCGTTGCAAAAGAGGACCAGCGTCGGTGGCGTCACGGCGGCTTGGGTCGCGAAGAAGACCTTGGGACGCTTGTTCTGCCGGACCGGCGGGGCTTGCTGCTCGATCGCCCGCTTGACGAGCCGGTTGAGTTCGCCGGTGGTGATGCGCTCGTGTGCCTGGTGGAAAAGGCTTTGGCTCAGGTCGAGCAGGGCGTGGACATTCTTGCCGGTCTGAGCGGTGATGAAGGCCCGCGGCGCGAAGGTCAGTCCTGGGAACTCCTCGTCGAGATACTCGTCATAGTCGCTGGTGACGACGTCCTTGTCCTTCACCAAATCCCACTTGTTGATGACCAGAACGCACGGCTTGTGCTGCTCTTCGACGTATTGGGCGAGGTTTTTCTCGACCTTCGTCACCTGCTTGGTGGCATCGAAGAAGATCAGTACCACGTCGGCCCGGCGGATCGTTCGCTGCGATCGGGCCAGGCTGTAAAACTCGATGCTGTCGACAAGCTTGCTCTTGCGTTTGACGCCCGCGGTGTCGATCGCGAGGAAGGCGCGGTTCTGGTGCTCGAAACGAACATCGACGCTGTCGCGCGTCGTGCCGGGCACTTCGCTGACGATGACCCGTTCTTCCTGAGCCAAGCAGTTGATAAAGGTGCTCTTGCCGACGTTCCGCTCGCCGACGACCGCGATCTTCATCGCCACGCTGGGATCGACCGGGCCCTCGTCGGGTATCTCCTCGGGAAGGAGCTTGTGAACCGTTTCGAGCAGGGCGACCTTGTTTTGGCCTCCCGTGACGCTGACGGTGAGCATCGGCCAACCGAAGCGGGGGAATTCGGTCTCGGCGTCGAGTTTGAGACTCTTGTTATCGGCTTTGTTCGCGACCAGGAGCAGGGGAGCCTTGAGGCTGCGGAGCTTCCGCGCGACCAGCTCGTCGAGTCCGGTGATCCCCTCTTGAGAATCGACGACGAAGAGGATGACCGAAGCTTCCTCCATCGCAGTGCGGATCTGTTTTTCGATGTCGTCGGTGAGCCCGTCCTTGTCGATCACGCCCATGCCGCCGGTATCGACGAGCTCGAAGTAGCGGCCGCCGTGCTCGGTCAGGTGGTCGACGCGGTCGCGGGTGACGCCGCTGGTCGGGTCGACGATCGCGACGCGATGGCCGATCAGCCAGTTGAAGAGAGACGATTTGCCGACATTGGGTCTGCCGACGATGACGACCTTGGGAATGGGCACGAGCGGGGTTCCTTGATGATTCGTCACCCAATCAGTTCGAACGCCCTTCGGCACCGTCGACGGGTTCGGTTCCACGAATTGGCTCATTAAATCGGATAGGCTCGCACAGGCAAATGGGGAGAGACGACGGGGGCTGCCTTGGGAATAGCCCAGGAAGCGGGAATGAACCGCAGAGCTCGCGGTGGATCACGGAGGGGAAGAGGAGTCTTGTAGGGTGGGCCTTGGCCCACCAGTTCGTCCGGAAGAAGAGTGGAAACAAGAAAGGAACCGCAGAGGTCGCGGAGGGTCACAGAGGCGAAGTGGAGTCGGCGGTTTGATACCTCAACAAGACGAGCCCCGATTGCTCTGCTGCCGGGGCGGCGCATTTGCAGGAGGGCTTGGGGTAGTACCTCGAGCAGAGGTGACGTGGGTCTTGACCCGCCGGGTCGGGTTGGATGATGATGAATCGAACCTCAAGAGGCGCGCAAAGAGTGTCAGAGCATTGGGGGGCACCGGCCAATCGTGGGGCATTTCTCGCCGTTTGGGGGGGGAGGCTTTGCCCAGTTCATGATGGCGTCTCTTCGTCGACACGTTGGCGGGATTTGTCAGGCATCCTGAATTCGCACATTGCATCCTTTAGGACAGGCATCCGTTTGTCAGGCGTGGTAACCCATGGTGGAGACGACGGTTGTGTGGCTGGAGCCGTGGGAAGGGCCCTGGTTTGTCAGGTCAAGAGATCACTTGGTGGCGAACTGGGGACAAAATTGGCACCAAGTGCGCAGATTTGAGGCGAAGTGTAATGAGAATGGGCAGAGAACGACAGTCGCTGTCCCTTTTTGTTTCTTTTTGGGCGATTCGAATCACCTGCTGAACGAGATTACCTGCCTTGGTTGACGGAAATCCTTACCGGATAAGGCCTCTTCGCCACAGGAAACGTTGCGATGTCAAGAGGCGGGTTCCGTCTGTTGCCTCAAATGTTAGATCCATACGAATGGAGCACCTTATTCGAGTATTCGGCGGCCAAGGGACGGCATGACAGTTGCTGTCACTTTGTGATGCCGCCTCGGGGACCGCGCCACCTCCAGCAAAGGAACATCGAAGACCGTTGATCGAGATTCCGGATACGCAACAAGAGACGATGCTTCTCCTCACGCTTGGTGAGGTGAGCGATCTCGTGTCCAACAGCCACGACCTCGACGAGACGCTCAACAATATTGTTCGTCATATCCAAACCCGTTTTAGGACAGACGTTAGCTCGGTTTACACGCTCGACACCGGGGCGCGGGAACTGACGCTGCGCGCAACGGTCGGATTGGCGCCCGATTCGGTGGGCCGAGTCAAGATGCCGGTGACGGAGGGACTCGTTGGCCTGGTCGCCGAGCGAAAAGCTCCCGTCTCGGTGGATGATGCGAGTCGGCACCCTCGCTACCGCTACTTTCCCGAAGCGGGGGAAGAGGCCTACCAGTCGTTCCTCGGCGTTCCGCTGATTCAGGGTGGGGTCGTCCAGGGGGTCCTCGTTGTCCAGCACGTCGAACAGCGAAAATACTCGGCCAACGAAGTCCGGATGCTCGTCGCGGTTGCCGCGCAGCTAGGCATTCTCGTCGCCAATTCGCAGCTCACCCAGCAGCTTTCCGAGGGTGTTCGGCGCCAGGCCGAGGGGAATGCCCACGAAACGCCGACGATTCCGGCAGCCCCGCTTAAAGGAGTGATCGCTTGCCCTGGGTATGGAATCGGTCGAGCGATCCGGTTCGAGGCCTTCGATTTCGCCGATCCAGACATCGTCACGCGGTCACCGGGTCCGGCGCAAGAGGAACGCGATCTTCTATTTAAGGCGATCGCCGACGGTCAAGCCGACCTCGATCGCGCTTCGCGACACCTGGCGGAATTGCTCGGCGAGGAGTTCGGGGCGTTGCTGCAAGCTCAGCGACTGATGCTTGAGGATTCCTCGGTTCAGCGGGATTTAGTGCGGCTTGTCGACAACGGAGCTTCGGTGGAGCGAGCGGTCGTCAGCGTCGCCCATCAGTACCTCAAAGCGTTCCAAAAGCTCGAGAATCCGTTCTTTTACGAGCGAATTTACGACATTAAGGACGTTTTTCGGCGCATTTTGAACCATGCGCTGCCCAAATCGGACGAAAAGCAGTCCGATGACGCCATCGTCGTCGGCCACGAAGTCTCCCTGCTGGAACTCTTCAGTTGCGACCTCAGTCGGGTCCGCGGAATCGCGGTCGAGAAGGGGGGAATGCACAGCCACGTCGCGATCCTCGCGCGAAGTTTGGGCATCCCGATGCTTACCCAAGTTGATCGGCTGCTTTCCTACGTTCGTGCTGGGGCGGAAATTCTCGTCGATGCGGAGATGGGGCTCGTCTACCTTTCGCCGACCGACGCCCATCGCGACTTAGCTAGGCAACTGGCCGAACAGCGCTCGCTGCCGGCGCCCGAGTCGAATGGTGAACCGGTGCCGACGCCGATCCGGTTGGAGACGACGGTCAACCTCTTCCCCGAAGTCAAGCGAAGCATCGAATGCGGCGCCGAGGCGGTTGGGCTCTATCGCAGCGAGTTTCTCGAGCTGGCGCGGCGGTCGTTCCTCACCGAGGAGGAGCAGTACGAAGTCTACCGGAAGATGATCGGCGAGCTCAACGGTCGTCCGATGACCATCCGAACACTCGACTTGCGCTCGGAGAAGCTCTACGGGATCGCCGACTTGACCCGCGAGTGCTGGGAATGGCGACTCGTCGACCAACTACCGCACGTTCAAGATGTGGTTCGGACCCAGCTTCGGGCGATCCTCCGCGCGGGCAAGGGGGGGCCGGTCCGGATCCTCTTTCCGATGATTACGACCCAGCGGCAACTCAATCGGGCGCTGATTCTGCTCGACGAGGCCCGGGAGAGCCTTCGCGAGGAGGGGGTCGCGTTCGCGGAGGAGGTGCCCGTCGGCATCATGATCGAGGTCGCGGCGGCCGCATTGATGGCCGAGGCTTGGATCCCGCGCATCGACTTCCTTTCGATCGGCTCCAACGACCTATTGCATTCGCTTCTGGGAATTGACCGATCCGACGATGGGCTGGTCGATTTGAAGACGCCACTGGAGCCGGGCTACTTGCGCCTCGTTTGGCGGGTCATCGGACACGCTCACGCCGCCGGCAAGCCGGTCACGATCTGCGGCGAGGCGGCCAGCGATCTTGACGGCATTCTCGCCCTCTACTCGCTGGGTGCTGACGCCCTCAGCTTGCCGCCGGGGCACGTTCAACAAGTGCGCACGATGTTCGCCAGCTTGCAGTTGCCGAGCGAACCTCGGCAGGTTGGCCAACGTCTTGTCGAAGCAAACGATATCGCTGACGTCAAAGCGATCCTCTCCGAGGAGTTCCGTAGCATGTAGTCGTGGCAACGTGACAGCCTGCCCCAATTGGATTCGACGCCCCCATGGATTCTCAGCCCCTACCGATTCTGGAACAACATCAGGCTCATCCGCGCTCCTTTCGTTCCCACCGCTACGTCTACCCCGTGCTGTCGAGACGTTCGAAGGGCATCAGCGTCGGGATCAATCTCAACCCCGACAAGATCTGCAACTTCGACTGTATCTACTGCCAAGTCGATCGCCGCGAGGACTCGGACCTTCGCTTCGTCGCCACCGACCAGCTCAAAGAAGAACTCGAAACGACCCTCGATTGGATCGCCTCGGGCAGGCTCTTCGAGGACGAGGCCTTCGCGAGCGTCCCGGAGCCCCTGAGGCGACTCAACGACATCGCTTTCTCCGGCGACGGCGAACCGACGACGTTTCGGAACATTGACGAGATCGTTTCCACCGTGGCCGGCATCAAGCGCCGGCGTGGATTGGACGAAGTGCGGATGGTATTGATCACCAACGCCAGCATGTTCCATCGCCCCGTCGTCGCCCGGGCGATCGAGGTGTTGATGGAGCATCGGGGCGAGATCTGGGCCAAGCTCGATGCGGGCACGGCGGACTACTTTCGCCTGGTCGACCGCACGCCGATCCCCTTTGAGCAGATCCTCAACAATATCCGTCTTGTCGCTCGTCAGCATCCGTTGGTGATTCAAAGCCTCTTTGTGCGCGTCGATGGCGTAGGACCCTCGGAGGAGGAGATCGCGTCGTATGTCGAGCGTCTCTCGGGGCTCTTGCGACGGGGGGGCAAACTCAAGTTGATTCAGGTCTACACCGTCGCGCGGCGCCCGGCCGAGGACTACGTGACGTCGCTTCCCTGCGACGAAGTCGACGCCATCGCCGAGCAAGTCCGCGACCGGATCCCCACGCCCGTCGAGGTCTACTACGGTTCGTGAGTAGCCGTTTCCGATCGGACGAACCTGTGGTAACATCCTGCATATGTCGGCCCATTCGTCCGACGGGTCGCGCCGCGAGTTGGCACCCGAGGCGAAGAGAGATGGAACCGGCGATGCCTTCCTCTTGTCGAGGCGTTTTCGCCAAGTCCGGTTGGGGACTACCTGCCCAACGATGCTTTCGCCATCCGAGTCCGTTTTGGAGTCACGATCATCATGAAACGAACGAGTCGATTCGGCTTTACCCTCGTGGAGCTACTGGTCGTGATCGCCGTCATCGGCATCCTGGTCAGTCTGCTCCTTCCCGCGATTCAGCAGGCCCGGGAAGCGGCCCGGCGGATGCAGTGCACCAACAAACTCAAACAACTCGCCGTCGCGCTGCACAACTACGCCGACGCTCACAGCGTCCTACCGCCCACTGCCGTCAACAAGTTGCCGTTCGATTGTCCCGGCGGGCTGGGCTACAGCGTCGATTCCGAAGGGAACGGGCAGGCTCCATGGACTGTCCTGGTGCTGCCCTATCTCGACCAGCAGCAGCGCTACGATCGCTTCAATCTCAACGTGAGCTTCACGCCCTATCTTACCTCGCCGGGCACGAGTTACGGTGTCAACCGCGACCTGCAAAACGAGTTGAATCGGAGTTACGTTTGCCCGACCAATCCCGTTTCCAGTTCCGCGACCGAAGAGAACGAAAACAACTATCTCGCGGTCATGGGTGGGGGTACGAGTGCCGAGGCCTGTTCGTTCCACTCGGGAGTCTTGCGTGGTCTCTGGGACAACGGGCTGATGTACGTCAACTCGAGCCACGGCCTTGAGGATGCGACCGATGGGACCTCGCGAACGGCGCTCTTGGGAGAGTCGAAGTATCAAATCTCCCGGGTGACCGGGGCCGCCGCGTCACAGGCGGGAGCCGCGCGCACTTGGGCGACGACCGCACGCAACGGCGCGACTGGTCCCGATCCACAGGCCGTTGCCTTCAGCGAACCGATCAACCAACCCGAACGCGACTTCGATCCGCTCAACGCGGGGGTGATTCCCGCGGCGACCAATAAGGTCAGTTACGTCTGGGGCGTGGTGAACCGGGCAATGGGGAGTTTCCATCCCGGTGGCGCCAACCTCGCGATGGCCGACGGCTCCGTTCACTTCCTCTCCGATGCGGCCGACATCGCGATCCTCCAGAGTCTCGGCAAACGCGACGACGGCGGACCGCTCGAAACGGGACTCTGAACGCTTGGAAGGAGCGCCGCCCCTACGGGGCTCTGATCTGGGGCTGACTGATACCTGGCACTCACGTACCTGGCTACGTGATGCCGCCGCGATCGCGGCTAGGAGATGGACTCGCTTGTCGTTTCCATCATGTGAGTGACGGTAGCGTCCGGGTTTCGTTACGCCCTATTGCCCTTGATCCCCAAATAGGTCGCGGTGAGCAGCATGATGGTGGGGAACTCGGCGCCGCCGAGAGGATAGTCGGGCGCGGGGGTGAAGCTCCAACGGCCCCAGTGCTGCGTGAGAATGGCGACCGCCATGATCGGGACGTACGCGAAGGCGCCCAAACGCGTGATCCAATGGCCGAGCATTCCCGGAACGAAACCGCCGACGAGAATCGCCATCGCCGCGAGGGTTTCGACCATCGTCGCCATCACCGCGGCCCCGTAGGGCAGGTCCATCCGTTCCGCGAACGCATCGAGCGCTCCGTAACGGGGCAAACTGTGCGAGAGAAACGACGCCGCAAGCCCGACCCGCAGGAGCCAGTGGGCATGACCCGCGACACGTTCCACCAATCGATCGAGACTCTCGAAGACTTGTTTCATGGCGTGTTCCCTCGAGGGTGATCTTGCTCTTGTACGGTCTTGGCTCCCGATTCGTTGGTTCATTGCCGAAAGACCTTTCGGGTACCATGCCCATGTTCGTCAAGGGCATGCGTGAAACGCCATTTCTTTGGCAAGCTCCCGCTCGAGAGGTAGACGGGGCTTCATGGAGCGAACTAGGCTCCGTCTCAAAAATCGGCTCTGGCTTCGGCTGGCCAAGTTGCCGCGAGACTTTGTCGGTCTGCATCGACGAATCCAATGGATTCGCCTGTTTCGACCACCTCGTCCCCCACCAACTCGCTGTGCCTCGGGCCGACGATTAACTCTTGAGACGAAGCCTAGCCCAACAGGGCACTCGCGGACCGTTCGTAGCCGGCAGCGAATAGATCAATGGGCTGCCTACCCGTCAAGAAACGGAAGAGCCCCCGAGGAGAGGTCGGGGGCTCTTCGTAGACAGGGATCGAGTCGGCGGCTTAGTAGCCGAAGATCTCGCCGAGCAGATGACGGCGGCTCTTCGGAGAGCCCGACTGCTTGGCTTGACGCTCGGGAGACTCGATGACGATTCCCTCCTCGGCGACGACCTCGGCGGTGATGAGCGCGACCTCGCCGGAGACCCGCGGCGCGGCCTCGTCGGTTTCGACCTCGGCGAGCTTTTCGCGACGCTCGCAAGCCCGGCAGCGGCTACCGAAGGTCCGCTTACCGAAACGCGGACGGGCGCTGCCACGACGATGGCGAGCCGGAACATATTCCTCCTCGATCACTTCCGAAACGAGTGGCTCCTCGACGCGGGTCTCGACGCGGGTCTCGACGGCGGCCTCCACCGGCTCCCGCGGAACCCCACGATAGCCCGCCGTGTGCGTGACGGCGGTGGCGGTAGGCGCGGGCGTCTCCTGGACGACCTCGTGGCTGACCGTCTCGGTCACTTGCTCGGCCGGCTCATCCGACTTGCTGGCACGCGACCAGGAGCGAAGCCAAGAGCCGAGCGACGAAGGGCTATTGGTCGTCGTTGTGTCCGGAACGGCCTTGGGAGCGACATCGGGCTTGGCCTTCGGCACGGGATCGGGCGTCGGCTTCTTCTCGGGGGCCGGCTTGACCTCCTCGGCGGGTTCGTCCATGCACATGCCGGGAGGCGGTTGACGCTTCGAGAGGCATTCCTCGATCATGATCGTGGCGAGTTCGCGAACGCGGTGCGACTTCTCCTTCAGGCAGCCGGTCTCGTCCCGCTCGAGCAGAAGATCGTTGAGCCGTTCGATGACCTTCCGCTGGCACTGACAGCCGCGGCAGTCACAGCGACATTCCGACTCGCACTCGCAGCTTTGTTTGTGACCGTGCAAGTGGGAGAAGTGCTTCTTGCCGCACTGCTTGCGAAGGGCCTTGAGGGCCGCGAAACGTACGACCTCGGTGCAGTCGTCCAGCGACGCGAGCAGGGCGTCGACGACTTCCGGGTAGCAGTTACAATCGAGGGTGCCGAGGTACTCGATCGCCTTGACCTTCAAGGGCGCTTTGAGCTCTTCCTTCTTGAGCTTGTGGGCGAGCCCCATGGCTCCCGGCTCGTTGGCGAACTTGTCGGAGAGGAGCGACGGTCCCAAGCCGAGGGCGCGGCCGACGGGGCCGAGGACCCGGTTGGCGGCCTGGCCGAGGGCGCTCTTGAAGATGTTCTCGTTGATGAAGTCGAAGGCTTGGCCGATGCCAAGGAAGTCGAAGATCGAGCAGCATTTCTTGCTGACGTTGACGGTGGTCGCGCCCGCCACGGCTTGTTCCTGCGCATAGGTCGGGAGCGTAGTCACAAGGCACAGAGCGGCCGCTAATAGTGCTTTTCTCATCATCAAAGGATCCTTCCTTTGTTGGGTGTTTTCGGCATCACCTTCCGAGCGAACGAGGGCGTTCTTTCTCGCAAACGTCCCGTTGCCTCGTTTCCGCGGCGGTTTCCCACGCTAGGAGGATGATCGCCCGTACCAGTCGATTCCCCTGTTGGTCTTGGTCCACACTCGCCGTACCAAGGATCCCGACACCAATGCCTCGGGACTTCGTCCATGGTGTGGGGACGACGGCTACTTCCTGAATCGGTCCAACGTCAAGACTGCTTGAAAGTCAAACGACTTGCTCGGGTCGCGTTAAAGGAAGGGTGTCGGAACGTTGGTCGTTTCCGGCGCAATCCTCAAGCTTTGACAGGGAACCATTGCCCGTCGCGACGCGAGCGATCCGTCAAAGTTGCCGTAGTTGGGACAGGGCCTACAAGTGGGGGAGAATCGGACGCGAGCCGGGAAGTGGCCGGCATCTTCGATCGAGTTGCTCGCGGGGATGGTCGACCTGAAAAGAACAAGGGGCCTCGCCGTTGCGCGGCCACCTCGATCGTTAGGGAAAACATCGCAAGCTCGGTTCGGCCACTTCCGAGGAAGGGGCCCGGGACCGAACTCGAAGACATGGCTCACGGCGGTTCGCCCCGCGACAAAGGAGTTGTCAACATGGATCGACACGTTTGGAAGGGAGTCGCGCTCTCCTTATTGTCGCTGTGCTTGAGCGCCAGCGAAGGGATCGCGGGGGGACACGACAAGAAGGCCTGTGGTCCCAAGCACTACAAGCTCAAGGATCACGACAAGTGCTGCTCGAAGAAGATTTGTGGCCCCAAGTGCTACAAGTCGCCCAAGCACCGCGTCTCGGCCTGTTACGAGTGGAAGCTGTGCGAGACGGAGCAGACGGTCTTCACGGTTGAGTACAAGGAGATCAAGAAGAAGGTTAAGCGACCCGTCATCAAGGAAAAGGTTCGCGACGTCTCTTGCAAGACGTGCAAGCCGTTCGCCTTCACGACGATGCGCGAGTGCCCCACGCCTTGCTATAAGCAAGAGACGCACAACGACATGATCGAAATCTGTCACCACGTGATCGACGAGTGCGGCTGCTCGCAGAGCTACACCGAGATGGTGCCGCGGGTCGTGACCTGCTTGGTCAAGGAAATGGTGCCGATTTTGGTTCCGACTCTTGAGTGGACCTTGATCGAGGTCGAGGACGTTCACCAAGAGAAGTACCTCTACCAGGACTGGGAAGAGGTCGAGGTGACGATGCTCGTTCCGGTCAAGACGCCGAAGGTCATCGTGTCGAAGGTCTGGAAGAAGTGCCCGGTCGAAGCTCCCTGCCAAGAGTGTGCCGCGTGCGAGGCGGAGGCTCCTTGCGAGGAGTGCGGGGTCGAAGCCGGCCAGGCGCTGGACTTCGAGCCGATTGAGGAACTCTCGATGCCGGTGATCGTCAAGTAGACGATCTCGGGTTCGACATCACGATCAGGAAGGCAGTGGGGGCGTTGGCCCCCACTTTGGGTTCTTGACGAAGCGAAAGCTCGCGGAGTGCTCTCTTCCCCAATTCCTAACCGCCACTCTACCGGCTGAAGAGCGACGAAACCCGTGAACTCTTCTTCTGGCCGGATGGCACCGAGACGTTTCCCTTGGTGGCGGACGCTTTCGAGGACTCGGTGGAGGCATCGGTACTGTAGGTCGGCAAAGAGTCTTTGGCTTTCTTCGACTCGGGAGCGGCGCCGAGGGCCCCAAGGCGAGCCTCGCGATCGGCATCGATCACGACGTCGTCGAACTCGTCCTCTTCGTCCTCGCTGACACCGACACCCACTTCGACCACGCAGGGTTCTTCTTCGGGCAGCTCGTCGGCGAAGTCATCCTCCTCGGTGTCCGAAACCGACGGCAAGCTCGACTCGGCGTGGTGGGATGCTTTGTCGGGGGACTCGGGCTGCGGCTCGAACTCGGTCTCGACTGGTTCCTCAGGGGCGGAGATCCCCAAGGTCGCCGCGGCCTCGTGGATGAATCGCGAGTCGATCGTTCCCGATCCCGCCCGGTAAGAGAGCTCGAGGGCTCGTTGGCAGAGCTGATTGACGCGACGCGGGATACCTCCGGAGATCTCGAAGACATCCGCGAGCGACTCGGCGGTCATTATCGACTCCGAGGCTCCGCCGACACGCTCGAGGTGAGCGTGGATGTAGGAGGCGGTCTCCTCGTCGGTCATCGGAGCTAGTTCCCGTACCAGCGAGATTCGCTGACGGAAGGATTCCAACTCGGGCGAGGAGAGAGTCTCGACCAGGGAGAACTGGGCGAACAGCACGACGTGCAGGGCGCGGGCGCTGCGTCCCTCGAGGTTGGTGAGCATCCGCAGCTCTTCGAGGTTCTTGGCGGAGAGGTGCTGGGCCTCGTCCACGAAGAGGATGGTTCGGCTACCCTTGCTGAACTGTTCCATTAAAAAGTCGGTCAGATTTAGTCGGCATTCCTGCTCCTTTTTGCTCTCATAGGGGAGAGAGAGGTCGTAAAGGAAGGCTTGGAGCAGGGCGTGGTTCGAGGGAAGATGCGTATTGGTGACGAACGCGGCGGCATAGGATTGATCGAGGCTTTCGAGAAGCCGTCGACACAGGAGAGTCTTGCCGCTTCCCGGCGTGCCCAGCAGCAGCCCGAAGCCGTCTCCCTGTTCGATCCCATCGCGCATCGCGTTGAAGGCGTCCTCGTGTCCGGGCGTCGGAACAAAAGCAGCCGTGTCTGGGGTGCTTGGAAAGGGTCGTTGCCCGAGTCCGAAGAACTGCAAGTACATTTCAGCGTCTCCCGGTCGCGTCGCGGAGAGGCTCTCCTCCTGGGCCGCGAAGCTCCAAGTAATGAATCGAGTCGCACGGCCGGATTGCTTGAGGAGAAAAGCGTCAGGACCGTCACAATCGGCGAAAACCATCAAACGGACAGGGGCAACCGGATTTCTCAAGCAAAAGTCGTAGCGATCGTTCTTCTTTTGGGGCCGACGCGGGGAAGATTGGGGTCTTCCTAATACCTGAGATGCAAAGAGGTTACGACGGGCGGTGTCGATTCCCGACTTTTCGGAGTCCTTTTCCGTCCGCGAGTTGGATTTGGGGAACCACGCGTACGGAAACAGCGTCCAAAGGGTGATGGGAGAGAGTGGGTGAAAGAGCGTGATCAGACACTCATCGATGAGTGCCTAGCAGGCCGGTCCGAGGCATTCGGCGAATTGATTCAGCCGTACCAGGACCGTCTCTACAATATGCTCTTTCGGGTTGTCGGCCGCGAAGAGGATGCGGCGGAGTATTTTCAGGAGGCGATGGTTCGGGCATTCCGGGCGCTACGGCAGTACCAGGGAGGCTCGGCCTTCTACACCTGGCTTTACCGCATCGCGATCAACGTCGTCTTCACCGACCAGCGTCGACGCCGCCCGCGAGCGACCGCTTCGAACACGTCGTTGCTATCGTACGACCTACCCGATCCCAACGAATCAAACCGTCCCTCGGCGGGAATTGAGGTTCGCGAGAAACGCAAGCTGGTCCAACAGGCTCTCGCGGACATCCCCGAGAGTTTTCGGGCCATCCTCGTCTTGAAGGACATCGAGGGGCTGCGATACGAAGAGATCGCGGAAGTCCTGGACATTCCGATCGGGACGGTCCGCAGTCGGCTGCACCGAGCGCGAAGCGAAATGCGCGACCGGCTCAAACCGATGTTGGAAAGAGGTTCGCTCTAGCAAGAGCTGGGAATTGGGCGAGTCGGCGAGACCAAGCTGCCGATGGTGAAATCGGTGTTCTAGTGGCGGAAGGGTAACATGAGCACGCACGAGATGGAGCCGCTGCTCGGCGCATATCTCGATGGCGAATTGAGTCACGAGGAGTGCCTCCAAGTCGAGGCTCTCTTCGAGGACCCCGCCGCGCGCGCTTACCTTTCGGATATCCGCCGTATCAAGTCGATGCTGAGCCTTCTTCGGTGCAAACGTGCGCCCACGGCGATGATCGCCCGCTTGCACGAGATGCTCGAGGGCGATCCCTGTCCCTTCATCGAGCAGGAGATCGCGTCGCTGTTGGACGGGGAGCTTTCCTCGGCCGATGGCGAATCGCTTCAAGCAAGCGTGCTCGAACGTCCCGATGGTCAGAACGCGCGCGATGTCGTTACCGAGCTGAACGATCTGCGCGATCACCTCGGCTCGCTGCCGGTGGTTCCGGTACCGAGCGCGGTCAGGGCGTCGTTGGATCAGCGGCTCGCGGCGGTTACTCGCGAGGAGTCGTCGGAGATCTCGCAGGCATCCGATCCGGAACTCGTGGCCGCGATGGTCGACGGCGAACTCGCTCCCGAAGAGGCGGCCGAGCTTCGCCAACGCCTCGACCAGTCTCCAGAGGATGTTCTCGAGGCCAACGAGGTCTCGTCGTTGAGCCGTCTGCTCGCGAGCCTTCCGATTCAGCCGGTGCCCGAGGCCGTGCTCGAACGACTCTCCGCTCGGCTGCAACGACGCCGTCGGCCAGCGGGAACCTCGCCCACGACGGGTTCACGTCGCTGGACGTTGGTTGCGGGTTTTTCGGCCCTCGCGGCGTCGTTTGTCTTGTTGCTCTCGCTCCCGAATCGCAGGCACGATTCGTCGCCACCTTTGGCCGATGGAGGACTCTTGCCGCCGACGATCGAGGACTTGCCACGGACGCGGATAGCGTTCCCCGGTGGCGGGCTCGTCGTCGAAGGAGGCGACGCGGAGAGTCTCGCTCTGGAGGATGCGGTCCCGTCAGTCGAGGCGGAGCCAGGCGGTTCGGCCGACGGAGCACTCGTCGATGCCGACCGGTCCACGCTCGGGGCGGCGCGATTGGTAGCTAATGGCGTGGGTGAGCCGGACGGCGTGATCCGGGTCGCGCCCTCACAGTCGGTGATCGATTTCGAGCCTCCCACTCGCGGGAGGGGCGAGAGCGAACTGATTGACGATGTCGAAGTGGCGAAGAACCTTGGGTTGCCGATCGACGAGTTGGCATTGATGCAGCCTGGGCAAGTCGTCGAACTTGACGACCAGCAAGTGACGTTGGTCTGTGTCGACGTCGAGCGCGTCTTCAATCGGCTTCGGGTCGTCTTCTTCCAGAACGACGTTCGTTCCTCGTCCGGACCGGACACCCTTCACGCGGAAACGCTCGTGGTCGAAGTGACCGCCTCGCCGGACCAGTTGAGTTACGCGTTGGCGGATCTGTGGGCCCAGGAACGCGAGGGGATGCTGATCACCCAGGTCGAAGTCGAGGCTCCCGACTCGTCGATGACGCGGATGCGTGCGGTCCCGCGCGTCGAAAAGTTGGTGGTGGCTCCGCCCGTGGTCGAGCCAGGGCGCCGACAGGCCGAACGTCGCTTGGCGGCGAAGGCCCGCTCGCTGAAGCTACCCAGTACCGAGAAATCGACGGTGGTTCATGCTCGACCCGCGTCGCCGGAGATGTTGCCTGGCGCGGGGTGGGCGGCGAAGCCGAATGAGCTGTTGCGGCCCAACCGGGATCAGTCACCGTTGATTCGATTCACGATTGTGATCACGCCGGAGCAGGGGGGGCGATCGTTGCAGCCTCCCACTTCCCGTCGCGGCTGACCAAAAGGGGGATGTCGGACCACGCAGGCCGTGCCACGCCGTTCTCGTTCGAAATGATCGACCGCCTAGCTGCGTCGTCGTTCGATCGCCCAGCCGTAGAGTTCTTCGTACCGCATTGCCGCGTCGGACCAGAGGTAACGCTGCCGCATCGCGCGATCTTTCATCATCTCGAGATGATGAGGACGATCGTAGAAGGTGGATACCGCCCACCCAATGCTATCGCCGATCGCCCCAGGCGATAGATCGTAGAACTTGAACCCATCCCCATCGCCGGTCCATTCGTCGTAGTTGGCGACGGTGTCCTCGAGTCCACCCGTGGCGCGGACGATCGGTAGCGTGCCGTAGCGCTTGCTCGCGAGTTGGCTCAGCCCGCACGGCTCGTAGCGCGAAGGCATCAGCAGGTAGTCACATCCCGCCATCACGAGATGGGCCAAGCCGAGATCGAACCCAATGAAGGCTCCCGCCTTGTCCGGAAAGCGTGAGGGGAGCTCTCCGTAGAAGAAGTGGGCCCAGACCTCTCCCGTACCCAGAACGACGAACTGAAGGTCCATGTCGAAGATGCGCGGAAGCGCCGAAGCGAGGACATCGACCCCTTTCTGGTAGGCCAAGCGAGTCACCATGCCGACAATCGGCACGTTTTCGCGAACGGGAAGGCCCATTTCTCGCTGAAGCTGGGCCTTGCAGTATCGCTTGCCTTCGAGGTCGCCCGCGTCGAACCGCCGCTCGAGAAACTTGTCACTCGACGGGTCCCACTCACGGTAGTCGCATCCATTGAGAATGCCGACCAAGTCGGCGGAGCGATCGCGCAAGACGCCGTCGAGGGCCCAGCCGTGCTCGGGTAGTTGGATCTCCCGAGCGTAGGTGGGGCTGACGGTCGAGACCTTGTCCGCGTAGAGAATGCCTGGCTTGAGGTAGTTGAGCTGGTCGTAGAACTCCAGGCCGTCGGGCGTGAACCGCTCCCAGCCGAGCTGGCTATGGATGATCTGGTCCTTGGGAAAGACACCTTGATAGCCGAGGTTGTGGATCGACATCACCGACGCGGTGTTGTAGAGCAGCGGGTGATCGGCATCCCAGGTCTTCAGGTAGACCGGCACCAACCCGGCTTGCCAGTCGTGGGCGTGCATCACGTCGGGGGCGAAGTCGATCGCCTTGCACAATTGGCAGCATGCCCGCGAGAAGAAGGCGAAGCGTTCGGCGTTGTCGTCGTAATCCTCCCCATCGTGCTGGTAGAGGGAGACTCGCGCGAAGTACTGATGGTGTTCGATCAAGTAGACGGGAATGTCCGTCTCGGGAAGTCGCGTCTCGTGGACGGAGCACCACTGTTCGCCGAACCCGAGAGGAACCCCAATCGTGTCGACGCGAGGATGGATCTCCCATCGGTCGCGGTCGATGCAGCCGTGGAAGGGCATGACGATCCGCACATCGTGTCCGAGATTCCACAACTCCGCCGGCAGTGACCCGACCACATCCGCGAGACCGCCCGTCTTGGCGAAGGGAGCAACTTCGGACGAGCACATCAGAATCTTCAAAACAAGGAGTCCTCAAGGTAGGAGTTCGCACCGAGCCATCGTAGTGATGGGAGTCTTAGTGGACCAGCGTGAATGACCGTGTCTTGACAAGGCATCTTACCTGTCGCCCCGGCCCAAGTTGAAGCTCCTCGCACGCCTCCCTTGTGATTTCCGCCCACAGCGCGATCCCGACGTCGACGCCGACGAGCACCCGGTCGCGCAGCGGCACCAGATGATCAACCGTTCCCTCCAAACTGTTGCGGATGCTCGACGACTCCGGAACGGTCTGGCTCAGGCTCACCGTGTTGGGCGCGAACGTGATCCAAACATCGCTTTTCCCCGCGGGAGGCTCGGGCAAGTGCAGCGTCTGTCCCTCGCATTGACCGATCCAGCTCCCCGACTCATCCCGGCGCAGGTGGGTCACGTGAAGGAGGTTGGATGGACCCAGGGGGCCCTCCAAGGCGAGTTGACGCTGCCGCGACAATGTCAATGCTGTCGGCCCCATGTCCACGACGCGTCCCGCGTCGACCACGACGACTTCTTCGGCCAGCCGGCGAACCTCCCATTGGTTGTGGCTGACGTAGATCGTCGGCAGACGCCATTCTTCGAGGACGCGCTCGAGGTATTCGAGGATCTTCGATTTGAGGGTCTCATCAAGGGCCGCCAAGGGTTCGTCCATTAGCAACAGCGACGGACGTCGCAACAGCGTCCGACCCAGCGAAACCCGCTGTCTTTCCCCACCGGAAAGGGCGTTCGGCGAACGTTTGAGCAGTGGGGCAAGTTCCAGGACCTCGACGACCCGGTCGACGGAGATCTCGCGGGGGGAGTCGAGGCGATGCTTCCACCCAAAGAGGAGGTTGCGTTCGACAGTCATGTGGGGAAAGAGGCGATCATCCTGAAAGACCAAGCCGACCGAGCGACGTTCCGGAGAGACGACCAGATGGTGGGTGGTGTCGAGCCACGTCCGCTCGGCGAAGCGGATCCGACCGGAGTCGACGGGCAAGAGTCCGGCGATCGCCGAGAGGATGCTGGTCTTGCCGCTTCCCGACGGCCCAAAGAGGGAGGTGACGCCGGCCTCGGTCGCGAAGGAGACCTCGAGCGAGAAGGTGCTCGTCAATCGACGGCGAATAGAGACGTCAAGCCGGAGCATGGGACGGGTCGCGATGTTCCACGAGGCCACCAATGGCGAGCGCCGCGCCCGCCAACAACACGGAGAGAAGAGCGAGGTGCCCCGCGGCGGTCAGGCCGTCGGGACGCTGAATCTCGGTGTAGATCGCCAGAGGAATGGTCCGGGTTTCGCCCTCGATATTGCCGGCGAAGAGGATGGTCGCGCCGAACTCGCCCAGCGATCGGGCGAAGCCGAGGAGACAGCCCGAGATGATCCCTCGCATCGCCAGCGGGAGGGTGATCGCCCAAAAGGTCCGGCAAGGACCGGCTCCGAGACTGCGCGAGGCGACCTCGAGCCTCGGGTCGACCGCATGAAACCCGAGTCGCATCGAGCGGACCATGAGTGGAAACCCGACCACCGCCGCGGCGAGCACGGCGGCCCACCACGTAAACGCGACCGAGATTCCGAACCACGCGTCGAGCCATCGGCCGACCACCCCATTGTTGCCCAGCACCAGCAGCAGGAGGTAGCCCACGACCACCGGGGGAAGCACCAAGCCGAGATGAATCGTCAACTCCACGAGCGACTTGCCGGGAAATCGGCGCCGAGCGAGCACGTAAGCCAGAGCGATCGCGGGGATGATGCTGAGCAGGACCGCCATCGACGCGACCGAGCAGCTAAGCCAAACCGCTTCGCGCTGCGCCGCGTTGAGAAAGACCGAGCCGGTCATGGGGAAACCTCGAGAGGTAGAAACCCGTGTTTCATCAGGATTCCGTGTGCTTGCGACGATTGCATGAAGTCGAAGAACTTCCGGGCGGGAGCATTCTTCTCGCCTCGTTTGGTCAACATCAGAGGGTAGATGATCTCCGCGTCGGGGGCAAACGGCGAAATCACGTCGACGTCGCCGCTGATCGCCGCGTCGGTCGCGTAGACGATTCCGGCGGGGACCTCTCGTCGTGCCACCAGCGCGAGGGCGTGGCGGACGTTCTCGGTTGCCAGTACCTTGTCACGCACGTCTTGCCAAAGGCCCAACCGTTCGAGCGCCCGTTTGGCGTAGATTCCGGCGGGAACTCCTTCCGGATCGGCGATCGCGAATCGCGTGACTTTGTCGGAGGCCAGATCCTCCGGAGTGGTGACGGACCAATTGTTGCCCGTGGGGACGATCAAGACGAGCCGATTGGAGACCAAGTCGACCGAGCTGGCAACAAGTCCCGATCGTTCGAGCACCTCGCGCCACTCGATGTTGGCGGAGAGGAACAGGTCCGCGGGAGCCCCGTGCTCGATTTGCCGCGCGAGGGTACTCGAGGAGGAGACGCTCAATCGGCAATCGACCCCGTGGGCCTCCTCGAAGGCTCGGACGATCTCTTCGCAGGCGTCGGTCATGCTAGCCGCGGCGAAAAGGGTGATCGTCGCGGTAGGAGCGGAGGGGCCTGGAGGGGAACACGACGCGCAGGAGCAGAGAGTCAAGCCGACGATCAAGAGGTGGGCGACGCGACTCATCGGCGCGTCCGTTCCCGCTCGAGTTCGAGGCAGTGACGAAAGTGTTGCCGAATCGCCTCGGTGTGTTGCTTGTAGCTCGCCGTGAGCTGTTCGGCCGCGTCGGCTCCTTCGTACCCAAGCCGCAGCGCCAGCTTGGTCAGGGCCTCCTTCGTATCGGGCATCTCTCCCGGGGCGAGGTTGTGGACGATGCGCAATCGGCTGTCGACGGCGCGCAGGAAACTGTAGCCCTCTTCGAACGTCTTGACGGTCTCCTTGTCCCAAAGTCCCGCACGGCCGATCATCTCGAGCGACTTCCACAGGTTTGGTTCAAGGATCTCCGGCACCTTGCCGCCGTGACGGAGCTGAATCATCTGCACCGCGAACTCGACATCGACGATGCCGCCCGAAGCGCGCTTGAGGTCTTGCGGACCACGGCTCGCTTCGAGACGTCGGCGCATGCGGTCGATTTCGTCAAAGTAGACCCGCTTCCATCGGAAGCGGCAGACCGCGTTGCGGATCGCGGAGTTGACGCGGTCCGCGAAGTCGAGGTCGCCATGAATCGCCCGCCCTCGGGTCAGCGCCAGTCGTTCCCAGACATGGCTGCTTCCGCTCGAACGGTAGTAGGCGGAAAACTTCTCGAGAGGCAACGCGAGGCTTCCCGATTGCCCCGATGGTCGCAGTCGCAAGTCGATGGAGTAGAGACGCCCCATCGGTCCCATGTGGCCGGCCGTTCGCACGATGCGTTGAGCGAGTTCGGTAAAAAACTGGTGGTTGCTCGTCGGTTCGCGGAGCAGCCGCTTACCGTTGGCGTTCGTCATTCCGTCCTTGTCGTAGACGAGCACGAGATCGAGATCGCTGTGGTACATGAGTTCGCCGGCGCCGAGAGTGCCGAGCCCAATCAAGCAGTAACGCGAGATGCGCGAGGGGCGAGTGGCGTGGCGTGGTTCGCCGTACTGCTCGACGAGACGATCCCAACAGTAGTCGGCGATCGAGGCGATCATCGCTCGAGCCAGTTCGCTCAACTCCCGCAAGATCTCTTGCTGCGTCGTCTTTCCCAACACGTCGCGAATACCGATCTCCAGGGTCCAGGTGTTCTTGAAGCCATGAAGAATGGGGTCGAGTTCCTCGGCGCCCTTGAGCAGGTGATCCAGTTCCGCCTTCAGGGAGTCGAAGTTCGCGACCTTGTTCATCGCCAGCGAATCGAGGAGTTCATCGATCATTCCGGGATTGTTGATCAAAATCTCCGAGAGGTACTGGCTCCACGAGCAGAGGTTGACGTACAGCCGCAGTAGGGCGGGGTTGATACTGAGGCTTTCCCAAAGGGCTCCCTTGGCACCGAGCGACGCGGTCACTTTCTCCAGGTTGACCAGCGCCATGTCGGGGTCGGGAGCTTCGCTGATCTGCTTCATCAGTCGCGGGGCGATGCTCGCGAGAAAGTGCCGGCACCGAAGCGAGGAGAGAAAGGGAATGTCCTCCCGCGCCAAGAGCGTCAAGTTCTTGTAGGCGAGTGGGATGTTCGAGAAGAGGTAGCGTCCCAGGGTCTTTTCGATCCGTTCCTGTTCCGGATTGGGATCGAAGATCAGATCGGTCTCCGGTTCTCCCTTGGCCTGACGGTCCGGGTCGGGAGGGAAGAGGTCGAGCATCAACCGGTTGAGGATGGCGCGGTTGCGGGCGGTAAATCGCCGTAGATCGCCGACGAACTGCTCGCTGGGTGGCACCGTGTTGCCCGAGAGATATCCGAGACGAAGAGCGAGCTTGTTGAGTTCGGACGGGGATTGAGGAATGCGGTGGGTTTGCAGATCGAACATGAACTGCAAGCGGTGCTCCGCCTTGCGAAGGAAGCGGTACGCGGTCTCGAGCGAAGTCAGTTCATCCGAGCGAATACAGCCGGCATCGGCGAGCTTACGTAGTGCCTTGATCGTATTGCGCTCGCGAACCGCGGGCAGAACCCCGCCATTGATCAACTGCAAGAACTGAACGACGAACTCGATGTCGCGGATGCCGCCGTGACCGGTTTTGAGGTCCGTATCTTCCGCGCCGGCGGTGCGCGTCTTCTCTTGGATGCGGCGTTTCATCGCCTTGAGGTCGTTAATTTCGGCGTAGTGAAGATGACGGGCGTAGACGAATGGAGCGATGAGCTTAAGCAACTCGTCGCCAAGCTTGTAGGAGCCCGCGATGGAACGGGCTTTCACGAGAGCCTGACGTTCCCAGTTGCGTCCAAAGCGTTCGTAGTACGCCAGGGTGTTGGCCAGCGACAAACAAAGCGGAGCCTCGGCCCCGTGTGGCCGCAATCGCAAATCGACGCGGTAAGCTTGTCCATCCTCGGTCAGGGCGGAGAGGTAGCGCACGATCTCCCGAACGACGCGCGAGTAGAACTCGTAGTTCTCCAGAGGCGGCTCGCCGTCGGTCTTGCCGTCGACATCGTAGACGACGATCAGGTCGATGTCGGAACTGTAGTTGAGTTCGCGACCACCGAGTTTTCCCATGCCCAGCACGACGACACGCGCCAAGCGACCGCTGGGGGAACGGGGTTCGCCGTGGCGCTGTGAGATCTTTTGGTAGGCGAGCGTCAGCGAGACTTCGACCAGGCAGTCGGCAAGATCCGAGATCGACGCGGTGATTCGTTCGAGCGGTTCGCCGAGGATGATGTCGCGGTAGCCGATGCGCAGTAGCTCGCGTTGGCGGTGGCGACGGATGAGCCGAAGGGCGCGTTTCTCGTTGCCCGGTTCCTCGTGAATCTCTCGGAGGATGCGGCTTCGCTTCTGACGCGGGTCGATCGGGCGGTGACCGTGCTCCCAGAGAAAGTCGAAGTGCTCCGGATGACGGATGATCAAGTCGCTGAAGTATTGGCTCGACGCGAAGAGTTGAATGAGGATGGCCAGCGCGTGCGGTTTGTTGAGCAGGAACGTGATCGTCGCCGCGGAATGTTCGACGCCGTCCAACATCCGTTCGATGTTGTTGAGCACCATGTCCGGATCGGCGGAGGAGGGCAGATACTGGGCGAAGCGCCGGCAAAGGTCGACCACCAACTCGTCCGGGATCCCGTGTCCGGCGATCGCGGCAATGTTGCGCCTGGCGGCCGACTCATCGGTGAACCGACAACGCTTGAGCCAATCGCTATCAAGAAATGTCTCAATCGAATCGGGCAAGGAGTCGCGACTCCGTTCTCAACGGGATGGGAAAACTCAATGGAAACGGCGATGCTCGGGCAACAGCCCATCGCCGTCATCGTGTCCGAGCGACCTAGCGTCCACGGGAGATGGTGACCCTAAACGGCCCCCTCGATGGCCCGTTTAGGGATCGACTCCTATCTCTGTGGCGGCAACGAGTGCTCCAGGATGTGCTCCGCTTTGGCCTTGGCGGCGCTGGCGATCAAGGTCGCGCACCCCTCAAGTCCGAATTCCGGGACATTCAAAATCAGGTCGTACGAGGAGACATCCGTCGACGCCTTCCCGAAGGCTTGCTCAAGAAAACTCGATCGGGCGTCATCGCGTTCGCTGACGAAGCGCTCGGCCTCTTGGAGCGAGAGGCGTTCCACTTCGGAGATGTACGCAATTCGGTCTCGTTCGGGCGCGATCAGCCGAACGTGGAGGCGGACGTCGGTCGGCAAGAGAAAGCCCGCGCCGCGTCCGAGAATCACGCAGTTGCCGACCGCCGAAAGTCCAAGCACCACCTGGGCGAGCGGCAGAAACTCCTGGTGGCAGATGGGGGGATCGCCTTGGTGAATGCGAGCGACCTGTTCCTCGATCCACTCAAGCGCCGCCGGTGACGGTGATTCCTCGATGGTGGAGCAGTACTCGGGATGCTGGATCATGCATTCGAGGGTGTCTTGGTCGATCGACTGCCAACCGAGTAGCTCCGCCGTCCGTTGGGCGATGGCACGACCGCGCGAGCCGGTCTGGCGACTCACGGCGATGGTGATGCCCGGGACGAACGGCTCGGAACCGTCACTCTCGCCGGGTGCGTAGCCGTGCAGCACTGGACGGTGCAGGGTGTTCATCGCTCCACGATCATTGGTCACGTCGGGTTCCTTCCTCAACAGCTCGGGTCGGATCAGCATCTTCGAAGGCTATTCTACCACTTGAGAAGAGGGGGAAGACCGCCGCGGTTCGATTTCTTTCACGGAACCAAGCATCGACTGGCCGAGGGCTCCCATTCCCTACAATACTCGCGACTGACCTATACCCGCGAGGCGACGAACGATGCACAAGTATATCTTCATGGGCCCCCAGGGGAGTGGCAAGAGCACTCAAGCGGATCTTCTCAAGGCCGACTTCGATCTCGTGCACATTTCCGTTGGCGAGATCTTTCGTTGGCACGTCACCAATCACACCAAGACGGCCGCGCGGATCACGCGGATCATCGATGCCGGACAGTTGGTGCCCGATGAAGTGGTCGAGGAGATCGTCGCCAGTCGCCTGCAACTCCACGATTGGAACTATGGTTTCATCCTCGACGGTTTCCCGCGGAATCGCCCGCAAGCGGAGTTCTTCCTCGAGAGCTACGACATCGATGCGGTCGTGCTCTTGGATGTGCCCGAGAAGATCGCTCTGGAGCGGATCATGAGTCGGCATCGCTCCGACGACACGCCCGAAGCCGTTCGAGGACGGCTCGCCGACTACCACTCCAAGACCAAACCGATCATCGAACTCTTCTCCCACAAGGAACTCGTCTACCGAGTCGACGCGGGGAAGGGAGTCGAGGAGGTTCAACGGGAAGTCCGGGAGCGACTCGGATTCCCCTTGAACGTCGGTTCCAACGGCTGAGGGGCTCAGTTCTTCATCGGGCCGATCAGCTCGACGAAGTTGCCGTCGGGATCGCGGACGAGCGAGAGATAGAGATTGGGAAAGCCTTTCGGGAGTGGCACCGGTCCCTTGGCAAGTGACGAGACTTTCGTCTCCGCCAACCGCTCGAGAGCGCGATCCAAGTCCTTGACACGAATGGTCAGGTAGCTGAATCCAAGGCGGGAGACGATGGTCTTGTCGTCGTTGGAGGTCGCCGATCCGACGGGACTTTCCATCAGCTTCAGACGTGTCGCGGTGGGAGCTTCACCCAGAACGAAGACGCGGATGTCCAAGCCTCCGTCGACTGTCAGTCCCGCGTCACGGCAGAAGTCGGCGGCAACCTTGAAACCTTCGACCTCGGTGAAGCCGATCGTCTTGGTGTAGAAGTCGGCCGATTTCTCGAGATCGCTCACCACGACGCCCAGGTCGATGGTCTCGCTCGCGAACTCGCCGGTCGACGCCGCCGATTGCGCTGAATTCGGCGCGGCCCAGACGATCGTGACGACCAACGCCAGGGCGCCGCCAAGGACCACCAGCCAGTTTCTGTTCCTCATCGTTGAAAACCTCCGAAGCAGGGGAGAGTGGTTCATCGGCCGACGCCAAACCTCCTCCTTCGGAGGAAGGCGCGTGTCGAACGTTTGGCCATGGGGCTCGTCCGGTCGACTGGGGCTCATCCGACGGAAGAGCGTCGGCCCGCGAGATGGCATCTTACGAGCGTTGCGCGCACCGATCACTGGCCGCTGGCAAAGAAATGGCAACTCGTAGCAGACGTGAGTGAGAAACGCGAGAGGAGAGGAACGATTTCCTCGATGGGGGCGCCGCGCGTTGTCTGCGACGGGGCTGGAAGCGGAAGCGATCGCTGAGGTGGTTGCTCACCCCAGCGACCGAAGTGACATCGCGGTGACGCTCAGCCGACGTCGCCGTGGATATACTGCTTGGTGAACTCTTCCCGGGGATCGGTGAAGAGCTGGTCGGTGTGACCGTACTCGACGAGGTAGCCGGTACGTCCCCCTTCGCTGGTGTCAACGTAGAGGAACCCGGTCTTGTCGGCGACGCGTTTGGCTTGCTGCAGGTTGTGCGTGACGATCGCGATCGTGTACGACTCCTTGAGGTGTCGCATCAGCTCTTCGATCTTTAGGGTCGCGATCGGATCGAGGGCGGAACAGGGTTCATCCATCAGGAGAACTTCCGGCTCGGTGGCGACGGCGCGGGCGATGCAAAGACGTTGTTGCTGACCACCAGACAAGGAAAGGCCACTGGCGCGGAGCTTATCTTTTACTTCATCCCACAGGGCGGCATGCCGCAGAGCACGCTCGACGTGCTCGCCCATGTTGCCGCGAAATCCGTTGAGTCGAAGCCCGAACGCGACGTTGTTGTAGATGCTCATCGCGAACGGATTGGGCTGTTGAAAGACCATCCCGATGTGCCGCCGAACGGCGACCGGATCGACCTTCGGATCGTAGATGTCGGTGCCGCGGAAGTGAACGTGTCCCGAGAGGCGAAATCCCCTGACGAGATCATTCATTCGATTGAGGCAACGCAGGGCGCTACTCTTGCCGCAGCCCGACGGGCCGATGAAGGCGGTAATCGAGTTGCGGGTAAATGGGATATGGACGTCCCGGACAGCCTTGAACTTGCCGTAGTGGAGTTCGTCAATCTTGGCGTCAATGACGACATCTTGTTGGGCACCGGTCTCTCCGGCTGACGTTTCCGACTGGGTCGCGGTCGACATGTGGACTCCTGTCAACGACTCGATCTGGTAATGCGTTGCCCGATCAGGTTCACGGCCAAGACCAACATGACGAGGACCAACGAGGCACACCACGCCAGCTCGACTTGGTTCTTGAACGGCACGCTAGAGAAATTGTAAATCAAAACAGCCAACGATGCCGTCGGTTGTGCCAGATTACCATCGAACCAGTATTGATTGAAGAGCGCGGTGAAGAGCAGGGGAGCCGTCTCGCCCGCCGCTCGCGCCACGGCCAACATGACGCCGGTGAGCATGCCGGGAAGTGCCGTTGGCAACACGACTTTCCAGACCATCTGGGTTCGTGTCGCGCCCATGCCGAGCGCGGCTTCGCGTACTTTCATGGGAACCTGTCGCAACGCCTCCTCCGCGGTGAGCATCACGATCGGGATCATCAGGATCGAGAGGGCGATCCCACCGGCCACCGCGGAAAAGGTTCCCATCAGCAGGACGATGGTCGCGTAGGCGAAGACGCCCGCGAGAATCGAGGGGAGGCCCGTGAGCACCTTCGCGCAAAACCGGACCACCGAGGAGGTCGAGGAGTTTCGGCCGAACTCGGACATCTGAACCGCGGCGAGCGTTCCAAAGGGAACGGCGATGAGCGCCGCGACACCCACCATCACGATCGTCCCCATGATCGCGTTGCCGAAGCCTCCCCCGGTCATGCCGGCGGCGGGGGGCAGCTCGGTAAAGATCGCCAAGTTCAATCGCGCGATACCTCGCCAGATCAACATGAACAGGACCGATAAGAGCGGCACGAAGGCGAAGATCGCGATCAGTCCCGTCAAGATGCTCATCAGCATGCTGAAAAGCGTACGAAACGAGGTCATTGAACGATGTAGGCGTGGTTCAGGCATGGGTATCGCCAGGGAGGTCGCTTGCGGCATCTTGGTCATTAGTGGGCTCCCTTCATCCCGGCGGAGGCACGCCAAAGGATCAGTTCGCCGATCACGTTGACCAGCAGCGTAATCCCCATCAGCACCAGCGCCGCGTACATCAACGCTCCCACCTCGATCCCCTGAGCCTCGGGAAAGTGGTTCGCGAGCAACGCGGAGAGCGTGTTGGCGGGAGAGAGGACCGAGACACTGATGACGCCGCTGTTACCCACAAGCATCGCCAGGGCCATCGTTTCCCCCAACGCTCGTCCGAATCCGAGCACGATCGCGCCAAAAATGCCGGTCGAAGCCGCGGGCAGGACGATCTTGAAGATCGCTTCCCAGCGGGTTGCCCCTAGGCCTATCGCGCCCTCACGAAGTCGTGGCGGGACATTGACCAGTGCGTCGCGAGAGACCGCCGCGATCGTCGGCAGGACCATGATGGCGAGGACGATCGCCGCCGGCAGCATGCCCGGCCCGGCGAACGGAGTGCCAAAGAGCGGGAAGTCACCTAAGTTGTTGTGAAGCCAGTCCGCCATCGGGCGAATCAGGGGGATGACCACGTAGATCCCCCAGAGCCCGTAGACGACGCTCGGGATCGCCGCCAGGAGTTCGACGACGTTCTTTAGCAACGTTCGCCACGCGGGAGCGACGAAGTCCTCGCTGACGAAGATCGCGACGCCGACTCCGAAGATTGTGGCGAAGAGCAGAGCCAACCCGGAACTGTAGAGTGTCCCCCAGATTTCGGGCAAGACACCAAACTTCTCGCGGTTGGAGTCCCAGTGAGAGGTCGTCATGAAGGAGAAGCCGTAACGCTGTAGAGCGGGGAAGGCCGATTCCGTCACCTTGTAGACGATGAACAGCACCAGGGCGATCGTCGCCCATGCCATGAACCAGGTGAGAAAGCGGAAACCGCGATCCCAGGCGACGTCCAATCGACTCGGAGGGCGTGAATGGGAAACCATGCTTAGCAGTCTCACATCTTGCGGCTCCGGTTCCGCGAGGGAACCGAAGCCAAGTGGGCCAACATCGCTTTGTGATCTAGGATCGCGTGTGGGGCGATCGGTCTGCGCTACGGTTGAATCGACATCGCCGCCTTCTCGACCGTTTCGACAACCGAGGCAGGGAGAGGAATGTAGCCGAGTGGCTCGGCATCCTCTTGTCCTTGGTGCAGGCCGTACTTGATGACGTCCTTGAGCGCCTTGGCGATCTTCGGATCGTTGTATTTCTTATAGCAGAGAAGCCAAGTGTAGGTGACGATAGGATACGAGCCCTTACCTTCCGGATCGGGGATGAACGCTCGGAGGTTCTCCGGCAGGGAGGTATTGGCGAGGGCGGCTTGACCCGACTTGAGCGAGGGAACGACGAACTCGCCCGCCTTATTCTCCAGCGTCGCCATCGGAATGCCACCCTGCTTGGCGTAGCCGAACTCGAGGTAGCCGACGGCACCAGTCGTTTGCGTGATCAAGGCCGCGATTCCGGCATTGCCCTTGGCGCCGACGCCGGCGGGCCAGGCAACGGTTTGCCCAACTCCGCAGTCGCTTTTCCACTTCTCGCTGATGGATGACAAGTGATTGGTGAAACAGAAGGTCGTACCGCTACCGCCGGCGCGATGGACGACCGTGACCTTCAGGTCCGAAGGCAGGGCCGCGTCGGGGTTGTCCTTCTTGATGCGCTCGTCCGCCCAATCGGTGATCTCGCCGAGGTAGATGCCCGCGAGTGCGTCGCGTGACAGTTTCAGCGGCTCCTTGAGCGAGGGGATGTTGTAGGAAACGACGACACAACCGGCGGTCATCGGAAGAAGTTGAACGCCTTGCTTGACTTTGGCGATCTCTTCGTCGGTCATCGCGGCATCGCTGGCGCCGAAGTTGACCAATCCCTGAGTGAATTGCTGGATGCCGGCACCGCTACCGGTGGCTTGATAGTTGACGGTGACATCAGGATGAAGGCGGTGGTACTCGATGAACCAACGCTGATAGAGAGGAGCGGGGAAGGTGCCACCGGCCCCTTGAAGCGGCGTACCGCCGGCGCCCATCTGGCACGAAGTAGGAACCAAGACCAAGGCCGCCAAGGCCAACGATGCCGCCAAACATTTCAACCGAAACATTGATTGCCTCCCATGCGCCCAGATGATGTGCTCACCCTACTGACCTCTTTCGACCAGACTAGCCGAGCAATGAACCTTTAAGAAATCTTCACGACCGCCGTGACGATCCGATTTCGATCGTCTAGGATTCGACTGCCGAAGCTGTTCGCTTCTCGCGGGGTATATAGCGAATCGTCGACGCGGGAACATCGTTTGGTCCATGTTTCTCCCACGTCCGTGAAAGGCCGTTTCCATCCCAGTGAAGGGACCATAATCTACGTCTCATGAGATCCGACCTTGAAGCGGCCGCCATCGGCGTGCGTGTGGCGTCGAGGGAGCGTTGGCTTCTTCGCGACGTCGACTTTTCTGTCAGTTTCGGGGAACGCGTTGGCCTCTCGGGACCATCGGGAGGCGGCAAGTCGACGCTCTTGCGCGCCCTGGTTCTGCTAGACCCGCTCGAGAGTGGTTCGATCCGTTGGCGCGGAAACATCGTCGACGAACTCGCCATCCCGACTTTTCGATCGGAAGTCACCTACGTTCACCAGCGTCCCGCGTTCCTGGAGGGAACCGTCGAGGAGAATCTTCGACTCCCTTTTCAACTACGCGCTCAGTCGGGTCGGAAGTACGACGCCGAACTCGCGGTCCGGTGGCTGGAACGGCTCGGTCGCCCGCCGGAGCTCCTCACCCAGCGCGCCGATCGTCTCTCCGGAGGCGAGGGGCAACTCGTCTCCCTCGTTCGTGTGCTGCAACTGCGGCCATCGCTCTTGTTGCTTGATGAGCCGACCTCGGCGCTCGATCCGGAAACGTCTGGTCGCGTGGAGGAGGTCCTCGTCGGCTGGGTCAAGGACCGCCCCGACGAGCGCGCGTGCGTTTGGGTGAGCCACGACGCCGATCAAGTGGAGCGAGTTTCGACGCGCCGGTTGCTCTTTGCGAATGGACAGTTCGCGTCGCCAGTTGGAGAAGGGGCGTCGACATGAGCGCCGAGTATCTCTCGATGGGGTACGGCCAGATCCTGGCCGCGACCCTGCTCATCATCGTGAACATGGGCATTTCGCTCGTTCTAGGGCTCGCTCTCGAGAGGCGCTTGCTGGTCGCGTCGGCCCGAACGGTGGTGCAACTCTCGCTCTTGGGCTTTGTTCTCGGTTGGGTCTACCAACATCCCCAGTGGTACGTCTTGTTTCCGGTCGCGGGCCTGATGACGTTCGTGGCCGGGCATGCCGCGATTCGCCGGGTTCGTCGGACCTATCCGAAGGCGCTTGTGACGGGAACAACGGCGATGGCCGCGGGGAGTTGGTCGATCACGCTGATCGGGTTGATCGTGATTGTGCGACCCACACCTTGGTACGCGCCGCAGTACGCGATTCCGCTTCTGGGCATGATTCTCGGCAACACGCTCAATGGTATTTCGCTGGGAATCGACCGCTTCGGAGAGGAATTAGTGAACAAACGCGATCGCATCGAGACCTTGCTCGCCCTGGGAGCCACGCGTTGGGAAGCGGCTCACGAACCGATGCGCGAAGCCCTGAGAACTGGCATGACCCCGATCATCAACAGCATGTCGGTGGTTGGCATCGTTTCGATCCCGGGGATGATGACCGGGCAACTGCTGGCCGGTGTCGTGCCGGTCGAGGCGGTGCGGTATCAGATGATCATCATGTTCATGATCGCGTCGGGCACCGCGCTGGGGACCCTCTTGGCGGTTTTGCTTTCGTACTTCCGCCTATTCAGCAACAAGCATCAGCTGCTGGTCTCGCAACTGACGAGCCGTTAGCCGGCTGGTTGGTAAGTTCGCTCCATGACGTCTCGGCCCCTCAAATCGTGCGGGAGTTTGCCCAATCACCGGCGCTTCCCGCATGCGCACGGCGAGGGTGGGCAGGGCGGCCCCGAAGAGTCTCTTGGGAAATGAAGTGACCAATCAGGACAGTAGCTCGATGGCGCTCGTGAAGAAATTCCTTCGGAGGGCTCAAAATGCATCCCGGGCCAAACGGATCCCGCTGAACTGCCATCGAGCCGACGGTGGAAAGAAGTTGCGATAGGTCGATCGGATATGCCACGCGGCGGTGAGGCAACTTCCGCCCCGGAGAATCATCTGGTTGCACATGAACTTGCCGTTGTACTCTGATAGCGGCCCTTCTGGAGGTCGGTAGCCTGGATACGCGGTATAGGGGCTCGACGTCCACTCCCAGACGTCGCCAAAAAACTGAGCGGGCATGCGGTCGGGTCGGACGGCGGGTTGCGGATGAAGGCAATCCTCCTCGAGGAGGTTGCCGACGATCGGCTCGGAACTCGCGGCGGCTTCCCATTCCTCTTCGCGCGGCAGCCGCGCCCCCGCCCAGCGGGCGTAGGCATCGGCTTCATAGTAGCAGACGTGACAGACCGGCTCGTCGGCGACCAAGTCGCGGCATCCCGTGAGCGTGAAGATCTTCCACTCCGATCCATCGCGGAACCAGTAAGCGGGGGCCTCCCATCGTTCCTGGCGACATTGGGCCCAGCCATCGGAGAGCCACCATTCCGCTCGACGGTACCCTCCCGATTCCATGAATTCCAAGTACTCACCGACCGTCACCAAGCGGGTGGCGAGTGAGTATGGAGTAAGCAGGAGCGAGTGACGTGGCGATTCGTTGTCATACGCGAACGACGCGTCCGACGTGCCGACCTCCGCGACGCCGCCCGGATAGGTCATCCAATCCAACGAGACCTTCCCCTCGAGCATCGTCGACTCGGTCGGTCGGTAGATGGGCCTCAAGGGGTTTTGCCCCAGGACGCTCTTCAGATCGGTGAGAATCAACTCTTGATGCTGTTGCTCGTGGTGAAGTCCCACCGTGACCAACGGAGCGAGCCTCTCGAATGATTCCCGGTCGGAGCTGGAGATCCATTCCTCGACCAGTTCATCGATCATCGAGCGATACCGGTAGACTTCCTCGACCGTGGGGCGAGAGAGGAGGCCTCGGCTAGGTCGGGGAAATTGCTGGCCGAGAGAGTTGTAGTACGAATTGAAGAGATAGTCGAACTGGGAGGGGCCGAAGCGATCGGCGTCTCTCGTGTTCGCCAGGACCATCTTCTCGAAGAACCAGGTGGTATGGGCGAGGTGCCATTTCGTCGGACTGGCGTCCGGCATCGTTTGAACGACGTAGTCTTCGATCTCGAGAGGGACGCACAGACGTTCGGTTTCGGAACGGACGTGTCGGTAAGCCGCGAGAACGTCCGCACGCTTGGCGTCACTCGGGCGACAGTCCGAAAGAACTTGCGTGCGCTGGTTCAATCCGCTTCGCGCTGTCGACAAGGTCATGCCATCCTCCTTCGACCTGGTCACCGCGGCCATTCCCCCATTTTGAAAGCTATTGGGGGGGAGTGGCCGTCGAGATGGATAGGTTTCGAGCGATCGTGAAGCGTCATCAGCGTTCATGGCGTCGGGCACATTTCCGCGAGTCATGAAACCTTGGTGAAGCCTCGACCGAGCTTTCGGCCTCCTCATGGTATCGGAGTCGCGCCGATTCGCTTTGCCGATTATTGCCGCCAGCGCGAATTTTGACCAGAAGAGGACGGTTCGGCGAATGCCGTTCGGGTTGTCCCCACTTCCAGAAGCCATAGACACAATGCGAACGGGGCCGATTTCACGGGGCAGACCAACCGGACCGATACCGGACGCCCCACGTTGGGCACTTGGACGATTCGGGTCGAAGCGGACATTTTCAAGACGAACAGACCATGGCGTCTGGGCGTTTCTCGTCGAGAACCGACGCATGCCGCGACATGACCTACGATCACACTCGCTGCCTTTATGACGAATTACCGACAGTCGATGCGCAGACCGACCCAGGATCTGCCGGGAGGAGGCTCCCTAGACTGAAGCAAGCTCACACATAGCTGGCCCGTACCTTCTCGGTAGTCGCGTCGAGAGTTCACTCTTCGAAATCAAGGGAGCGTTTTATCACATGTCGACGGTTCAAATCAACGACCGCTTTCAGCTACACAGTCTCGAGCAAGAAGACGTCTTCTCCGTCTTGGTTCGGGACGTGCGCCATGGTTTGAGCAACGATCCGAAGTCCATCAGTTGCGTCCACTTGTACGACGAGATTGGTTCGGAGATCTTCGAGGAGATCTCCGCGATGCCCGAGTACTATCTACCCGAAGCGGAGTGCGAAATCTTCCGCGAGCGGGGGCGCGAACTCGCGTCCCTGTTCGATCATCCGGTCAGCATGGTCGATCTCGGCTCGGGGAGTTCGACCAAGACACGAATCCTGATCGAGGCGTTCCAAGACGTTCACGGCAGCGTTCGCTACTTTCCGGTCGATGTGTCCGAGACGATGCTCACCGAGAGTTCGCACGACCTCTTGTCCGACTATGACGATCTCGAGGTAATCGGAGTCGCCGGCGACTATGACGACGGGCTGCGGATCGCTGGGGAGCACGACGATCGGCCGCGACTGGTCGCGTTCGTCGGCTCGACCATCGGGAACTTCTACCCAAACGACGCCATTTCGTTGATGCGCCGCGTTCGCCGACTCTTGGGGCCCAAGGATCTCTTCCTGCTCACGACGGACCTGCGCAAGGAACGTTCGACGTTGGAGCAGGCCTACGACGATCCCCACGGGATCACGGCTCGCTTCAACTTCAATATGGTTGATCGCCTCAACCGGGAGTTGGACGCCAACTTCGATCTCGACGCCCTCGAGTTCCGGGCCGCGTTCGACGAGGAGGCCGGTTGGATCGACATGGGCCTCGTCAGCACGCGAAACCAAAAGGTTCGCCTCGACGTACTCGACATGGAGGTCGAACTCTCCGAGGGTGAGTTCATTCGGACGGAAATCTCCCGCAAGTTCACGCTTCCGGAAATCGACCAGTTGGCGCGCGAGTCTGGCATGAAGGTCGTCAACCAGTGGTTCGATTCCAAGAACCGCCTCGGCGTCAACATCTTGGCTCCCACCAACTAGTGCAAGTGCACTGGTCCATCTAGCCTTGGGGGGCCACTGGCTGCTTGTCAGCCAGTGCCAAAGGGTTAGGGTTGCACGAATACCAACTTCAAGTTGGAGCAGAGCACGAGTGACTTGCGGCTCCTTGATCTCGGCTTCCACTGGCTGCATGTCAGCCAGTGCGAGCTGAGCGAGGGCCCGTCTATGGGATTGGAATCCCCGGGTGCGTTGCATTTGCTTGCAACGGTGGCCAAAGGATCCCACACGTCAGCGTGGAACCCGATCGCGCGAGACTTCGGTTGGTGACGGAAGCGTCATCTCCAAGTAGTTTCCGCTTCCCGAAACTCCCCGTCCCGACTCGATCCATCCCTCCCGCCGGTAGAATTTCAGGGCATGGCGATTCATCGAGAGGCACTTCAGACGCGCGGGCCTTCCGATCCGTTCGACGGTCGCGTCGAGTAGGGCCCTTCCATAGCCGTGGCCGGTCCAGCCATTCTTCAGATAGAGGTGGTGAATGAACCGCTCGGGAACCCAACTCGCGGAAAACCCGATGGTTTGCTCGCCCAGGGTCGCGACGAGGATCAACTCACCGCTCGTTTGCCGATCGAAGTCATCGAACTGAAAGAGATTCGCGGCGAGCCAAGTGAACGTGCTCCGGCGTGAGGATAGATAGATCTCCCGGAGGGTGTCGCGGTCGGTTTCCACGAACTCCCGGATGTGCAAGCGTTCGTCGTGGGAGGAAAAGGTTTCCGTTGTCGTGCGTTCGCTGGCCATTGCTCTCTCCGGCGTCTACTGGAGAATTTCGACATCGTATTTCGCGCAAAGGCGCCGGATTGACGCGAGGTCATTGTCAGGTTGCTGGTCGACCTCGAGAAAGTAGTTCGCGAAGTTTCCAGGGATGATGGTTAGGTGAAGTTTGCCGACCTCCTTGGACACGTTCTGGAAGGTGTGCGGAATATCACGCGGCGCCACCAGCGTCGTTCCACGCTGAACGATCAACCTCTTTTCCCCGACGGTGAACTCAAACTCTCCCTCCAGGATGTAGAAGATCTCCGTCTCGTGCCGGTGGACGTGCAGGGGCGGGCCGTGTCCGGCGGGGATCTGTTGTTCGAGGATCGCGTAGGCTCCCCCTGTTTGTTCGCTTAGCACTTTGAACGTCGTCTGATCTCCCAGGACTCCGACCGACTTGCCCTCGCCGGGGCCCTGGACGATGGGCACCTTGGTCTCGGTTTGGGGGAGAAAGGAGGCTGGTTCGGTCATGGGGAACTTCTTCGCTCCATGGGCAACGGTTGTTGTCGAGCATCCTACCGGACTGTGGCGCCATCCCCGACATTTCGAGGGCGTCGGTCGCCCCTCCGTTCGCGACAAGACGCCGTGAGGGCTCCGCTCGAACGTTCCTGCTCAACCAAGGGTGCGTTGTACTCGTTTCCCGGCCCCGCCGGGTAAGGTCCGAATACTCGTCACTCATCATTCTCCGAGGACTGAACCCGCATCAAATCGGTGAGCATTCGCTGAAGATGATTGACGACGTCCGATCGCCGTCCCCACCACTGCGTGCTCCAAAGTGAATAGAGGTTCCAACCTCGGCTGCGGAGCACTCCTGCTCGCCACACTTCCCGGAGACGGGCTGAGCGTTCGGGGTCGAACCGGGGCCCATCACACTCGATCCCGAGCGTGAAGCCCTGTTCGAGGGGCTCCGACAAAACTCCCACGTCGATTTGGAAGCCTTGCGAACCGATCGGCCCTTGCGTCGAGAACCCAAGGTGTTCGAGCGTCTGAGCGACGTCGTTCTCGATCGAGGAGGGGGCGTGAGTCGACGCACCGTTGGCAAGACGCTCTCCGGTCCGCTGGAGGACGTGCGCTATTCCGGCAAGATCGTCTTCAGAAACGGCTTTCGCGTAGGCCAAGTAGAGCTGCAAGTACGCCGCGGGCGTAAGAGCTGACTCGTCCGAGGCGTCGGCGGTCAAAGCGTTGGCCACGTCATTGATCGGCATGCTGCTGACGATGATCACTTGCCGCTTCGCCCGTGTCACCGCGACGTTCAGTCGGCGTTCACCACCGACGGCACCGACCGGTCCGAAGCGACGGTAGAAGCGACCTTCCGTGTCGCGGCCGAAGGTCGTGCTAAAGATCATGACGTCGCGCTCGTCCCCTTGCACGTTTTCGAGGTTCTTGATGAAGAATCCGACATCTTGTCCCTCCTCTTCACGTGCCAACTCTCGTTTGTAGTGAGCATCGAGTTCGTCGTCACTCGCGCACGCTTCCTCGAGTACGTCCTCGATCAGTTCCCGTTGCGGTTGATTGAAGGTCACCACGCCCACGGTTGGCGGGGACGCTTGCGACATCCATAGTTCTCGCAGCGTCTCCACCACGGACTCCGCTTCCCGTCGATTGACCCGGCCGCGGTACTCACCCTCGACCGCGAGGTAGCGAATCGGCTGTCGCCCGTTGAGTGAGCTGACTTGAGCGGGTGGGGCCTCTAGCCGGTCCCCGTAGAAAGCGCGGTTGCTGAACTCGATCAACGCGGGGTGGCGGCTGCGGTAGTGAACGCGCAGGTATCGCTCGGGCAACGTGCCGATCGCGGCCGTTAGTAGGTCTCCCGCGTGAAGCAGATGATCGACACCAAGATGCTCGAGCTGTTGTTGACGTTCAATGGGTTGATCGCTGGCGGGTTCGTCCTCGTCGTCGCGATCGTCCTCATCCCACCGCGAGGAGAAGAAGCTGGTGGGGGGAAGCTGCTTCTCATCCCCTGACACGACGACCGTCCGCCCGCGAAAGATCGCCGGGATCGCCAATTCCAACGGACACTGCGACGCTTCATCGAAGACCACGACATCGAAGAGCCCCTGTCGCAGGGGAAAGAGTTCCGAGACGGTCGCCGGATTGACGAGCCAGCAAGGCCGCATCGCCAGGAGTCCCTCCGGCAGGCTGAGGGCGATCGCTTCCCGAAGACGCTTGGCCTCGCCGTACTTGGAACGCCGCATCTGAAACATCCGCTTCCAAGCGGCGTTCTTGTGGGGTGACTGTCGAGCCTTCCAGTTCGTGAGGATCACTTCCGCCTCGAGTCGTCTCTTCTCCGCGAGTCGTTGCTGGAGTTGCTCGACCTTGCTCGCGTGAGCCTCGGGGGTCATGGAAACGAGAATCGGTGACTTTCGCTGGGAGATTCGCTGCCAAGCGAGTGACGCGGAGTAGATCACCAAGGCGACCCACCAGGTGCCGTACGACGCTTCTGAGAGGTCGGACGGAGGCTGAGGAACCTGTTCGTTTGAGATTCGCGACTGCTCGTAGGCTTGAAGCAATGAGACGAGCGGCAAGAGCGGATCGTCGCGATTCTCCCAGAAAAGCGACCAAGCCAACAGGTCGTCGATGCGGTCCAGCCCGGAGATGACTTCGTCTAGCCAAGGATGGATCGAGTTCCCTTCACGGGCCTGGTGGTGGGGGACCTCAAACGCGGCTTGTTCGAAGAACGGGTCTAGTGCGGAAAATCCCTCAAAGAGCGACTTGAGCAATGGGAGTCGATCGAGTGATTGCCGCAAAGTCTCCCGCGTTGCCTCGATCCAGTCGCGGTCTTCGCGTTGCTCCAAGTCGACCATGAGCGCCGCGAGCCAAGGATGGTCCGACTCATGGCGTGTGAGGAACTCGCTTGTTGTCAGCTCTTCGAGAGCGATGGGAGGAAACGCGATCTGGGCCAACTCGTCCTCCGCGGGCGCGAACCCCGGAACGAGTTGCCTGTTTCTGGCGGCAAGGTCGATGCGAAGCCTGCGCGCGTGCACGTACTTTCGGATTTCACGTGAGAGCTCCCACACCGCGACATCGTCGGCATCGGGTTCGAGTTGCCGAATCGCGTGACGGGCGTGGCGGAACGAGAAGCTCATCCAACGCCACCAACGTCCCTCGTGGTCGAGTGCGGTCTTGGCGTTGCGGTCGAGTTGCTTGAGTTGCCGCTCGTTCAGCTCGCCGCAGTGCTGATCGAGACCAGGGTCGATGGGAGACTGCACGACCTCGTCGGCCAATTGGCACGCATCCTCGCACGCGTCCCGTTGCGACTCCCTGGGCTCGCTCGGATGGTCGCGTCTCTCCCGCAACCAACAGCGAAGCACGTCCGAATTCATCGCCGAGTCATCGTGGGCGGCGAGGGTTCGCAGCTTCTGCTCCACGCGAGTGGCGAGCTCTGCGAATTGCTCGGGAGAGCCGCTGATGGCGACCCCCGCGCCGGCGTTCGCGATGTGTTCGAGGTGCGTTTTGTCGCGTCGGCGGAGTTCGGCGACGGCGTTCGAAACATCGTCCCGTACCGACGCGATCATCTGGAAGTCGCTTGCTCGCTGTCGCCATGGGTTGGTGAGGGGCCTGGCTTGAGCGAAGAGTCTTCCCGCCTCCTCGATGCGAGGTTTCCAGACGTCGAGCTGCTTCGACGAGGTGGTTGTTAGAAAGCGTTGGAGAGTTGCGAATGGTCGGACCGTGGGAAACTGCCTGAAGGTGGCTCCCTCAAGCGCTTTCAATTCCCGGTAGGAGAGGCCGATCGCCTCATCGGCTTCGTGGAGGACGCGGGCGTAGGTGTCGAGTTCCTCCTCGAGCTGATGGATCTGTTCGGAGAGACGCTCCCGAGTCGTTGGGGATCCGTTGGGCGAAGAGGCGCCAAGCGTTTCGACCTGGTCGCGAATCGCGCGAAAGACCGGGAGTCGACTCTTCTCCGTGTCGGCGACTTCCAAGCAGAGGCCATCGAGACCAACTTGCTTGAGCTTTTCGAAGACGACGCGCGTGGCCGCGTGTTTCTGACAGACCATGAGCACCGTCCGACCGTGGGCCAGGGCATCGGCGATGACATTGACGATCGTTTGCGACTTTCCCGTTCCAGGCGGGCCATGCACCACGAGCCCCGGCTCCTGTCGCGATTGCCAGATGACTCGCTCTTGGGAGAAGTCGGCGTCATAGACCTGAAAGCGATCGGACTCGTGGGGGCGGATCGCCTCCTCGGCCGGGGGGAGGGCCGTGCCGCTGGTAAAGCCGGACGCGACTCCGTCGATCGAAGGAAGGTCGCGGATCTCCTCGATCTCGGCGAGAGTCGCCTCGTGCTGACCACGAAAGACGCCGACGACCGCCGTGTTGAGCAGCCGGGGGCTGTGCTGTGGATTAAGTAGCTTCGCTTTGGGGAGAGGTTCGAGCGGCGACTCGAGGTCCATCGACGGGGGATCGCGAAAATGGAGAGCGAGTTGGTCGAGGTGCTTCGACAGATCCCGCCATCGCAGGTCGTCGAGTTCATCCTCCGTGGGGCCGGAAAGGGAAACTCCGAGCTGGCGTCGGATCCAGCCAGCCATGGCGCGGTTGAATTTGGGCGGTCCCGCGCTCGCATCCCTCTTGAAGAGAACACGACCCTCGCGGGAACGATCGAGACGAACCTCAAGGGGCCAGAGGAAGACGGGGGCCAACGACCAGAGGCGATCGTCGTCCGGAGCCACGACGTAGAGCAGGGGATAGCCAATCCAAAGTGAATGAACTCCCGTCTCTCGGCGAAGGAGGTCGGCGTAGCGCTTGAGGCGGCGGTCGAGCTGGTCGTGAAGCCGGCGATGCTCCCTGACTCGCTCGGCATCGGGAGATGGCGAGAATGATTCTTCTCCCTCGGCCGAGACGATCGCATCGCTCCGGAGGCGCAACTGCAGGTCGATGCCGAAGGTGCCCTTGTCGTCGACGATTGCGCGGAGGAGTTGTTGGCCCATCCCTTCGGCGACAGAGTCGAACCGAAAGCAATCGACGATGCGACCGCTGCGCGTCGCGGTCGCCTTCAGAAGCGTACTACGCGTGATGGCTCCGAGGAGTCGTTCGTGGAAGTGGTCGAGCACGCGTCGATGCTGAGACATCGGTTCACCGGTCGATCTCGGGAAGTTGTCGAGAAAACAGTGTATCAAGTCGACGCGGTCACTGCGTCGATCGTGTGACGACTCTCGGTCCCGATGGGCGAAACAAGGAAAGTCACCTGGTTGAGGGAAGGCCACCATGACGGAAGAGGAGCCAACCCGTTGCTGACACGGCGACCTATTCCGGCCTGGAACAACCCTGTGGGAGGGAATGGATTGCGATCTCCAACGCATCATTGGCATGAGAAGTGCTTTCAGGAGTGTTTCTAGGTGAATTGAGCTTGCAATACCCGGCCGACGAACCCTCCGCGTTTCCAAACGCGGCGATGCCTCGGTCATCTCGACCATCAAACCCTTGAGGACGTCTTCATGTCGTCGCTACTTCCGATCGTTTCCTTGCTGCTGACCATTGTCGTTTCGCTGATTGTCGTTCGCGTCGCAACTCACGCATTGGTGCTCACTGGGCTGTCGCAGCAACTGGCACGGTTTCAAGCTCGTTCCGCGTTCACCGGGGCGGGATTCACGACTTCTGAATCCGAAAAGGTGGCCAAGCACCCCGTTCGACGGCGGATCATCATGCTGCTCATGTTGCTCGGAAACGCGGGAATCGTCACCGCAGTTTCCTCGCTGATGCTCTCGTTCGTCGAAACCGGCGAGGGAGTGACCGGCACGCTGACGTTCCGCATCCTGGCGATGGTCGTCGGCGTCACGATCCTGTGGCTCATCGCTCGGAGTCCGTGGATTGACCGGAGGACGACGGAAACCATCGAGTGGGCTCTCAAGCGGTGGACCGATTTGGAGGTTCGCGATTACTCCAGCTTGCTGCACCTCTCGCGAGGCTACGCGGTCGTGGAGTTCTCCGTCGAGGAGGGCGACTGGCTCGCCCGACGTCGACTCAAGGAACTAAAGCTTCCCGACGAGGGAGTCGTTGTTCTCGGCATTCAGCGTTCGTCCGATGAGTACGTCGGCGCGCCTTTGGGGAGGACGGAGCTTGTTCCGGGTGACGTCCTCATTCTCTATGGTCCGAAGGAGATCTTGGAGAACCTCGATCGTCGGCGCCAAGGGAGTGCGGGGAACTGGGATCATCACAAAGCCGTCGACAAGCAGCGCGAGAAGGAAGCGGAAGAGTCGCTGATGCATGAAGCGTCTCCGCAAGAGCAGGGTATTGAGTAGCTTCGATCCTGCCCACGCCACTAGCCGCGTTGGCGTCGACGGGACGACCGGCAGGGGCTCACTCTCCTCACCCACCACCAATTCATGATCGCGAGCGTGAAAAAGAGCCTCGACCCGGAACAAGCGTCGTTCGCGAACGCCAGTGACACGGCCCATGACATTCTTGGCAAGTTGCTCATCGTCGCTGCTACCGTTTTCGGGGCTCGGAGCTTCAACTCCTCACGGAGGATCAGTCAGTCGAAGGAAGCCAGCCGGAAGGAGAGGAATTGAACTCCGTTCGTGGATCGACGGCTAGCGAGAAACCGGTGTGGTCGTTGCTGGGAGCTCCCCTGGATCCTTCCATCGAAACCGATGCCCGAGATTGCGACGAGGGAGACTCGATTCTCTTGTGCACGGATGGTTTGGTCTCAACCGTAGGGGATGAGCAGATCGCGACAATTCTGCGCAAGGACCAGCCTGCTGAGTCGGCCTGTCGCGAGTTTGTCGCATTGGCGTCAGCGCGTGGAACGACGGCCGATGGGACCGCCGTTGTCGTCCGCAGGACAAATACGCCGTCGCTTTCCGAGCAAGCGGCGGGGCATGCGATCATCGAGGCCATCCTGGGAGCGTCCAGTGGCAGCGAGCCGGATGTTGTGCGGATGAGCCGGGAAGACTCGGCGACATCTAAGGCATCCCTGAAAGCGCGAGACAATTTCGCCGCGACCGCTAACGCGCCGTTTCCAGTTCGCCGGTTCTCGTCTCTTGGGGAGTCGTCTCTTTGACGAGGGGGATGCGAATGCGGAAGTCCGTGCCTGACGCACCCGTCGAGACCAACTCGATCGTACCACCCAACTCGATCATCGACTGCCGCGAGACGAAGAGGCCGATGCCCGTTCCGCTCTTTTTCGTCGTGAAGTACTTGTCGAAGATGCGCGATCGGATGTTGGCGGGGATTCGCGTGCCGCTGTCGCGCACGTGGATGTCCGCGAAGGATTCGCACGACACGAGTTCGACTTCGATTGTTCCTCCCCCGGCAAGGGCTTCGAGAGCGTTGGAGGCGACGTTGAGAATTGCTTGTTTGATTCTCGTCTCCGAACCGGAGCAGAGGAGCTGTTCCCCCGGGATGGAGGTCGTGATCGCGACGCGTTGCCGCTGAGCTTGAGGGGCGAGAAGTCGCGACACTGAGTGCGCGACTTGTCGGAGGTCGACAATCGAATCGGTGCGATTCGGAACGACCAACTCGTCCAGGAGCAGGGAGAGGGATTGGTCAAGCATACGAACCGCGTCTTTGATGACATCGAGGTACTCGTGATGTCGTCTGGCCTCATCCTCCGAGAACTTTGTCGATTGGTTCGCCAAGTCCTCGAGCAACCTCGCATAGAGGAAGATCGAAGAGACCGGAGTCCGCAGGTTGTGAATGATGGCTTGATAGAGGCGACCAACGTTTCGGAACTGCGTCGCCAGACGTAAGTCCCGACCGGAGAGTTCCTCGACCCGGGCATCGCGCAGCAAGACGAGCCCCCCCTCGCAACCCTCCATGTCGATGGTGTGAACCTCGACGTGAATGTCATGCACTCCATCTTCCCGGACGAGGCGGACGTTCTGTTCCTTGGGAGGCGTCATGTCCTTCGCGTGGTCGTCGCAGCATCCAATGTCTTCGGTCAATTCGTCGATCGTGGAACGCACGGGCTGGACACACGAGAGAATGTCGTCACCGGAGTGACAGCGAAGTAACTTCCGCGCGTTCTCGCTGATGAACTGCACGGTTTTCTCCCTGTCAATGAGTAGTACGCCGACGCTTGTGAGTTTGGCAAGTGTTCCAAAATACGGATCGATGCTCTTCCCAGACGTGCTGCTTTGCAGTGTTACCGACATCCGTCTTTCCCTCCAGGGCAAACCGTTCGGCAACGGCAACGCCGTCACCACTGTCACACGCCTCGCATTACCCATCGCGATTCGAAGCGCGTCGAAGCGTGTCGAAGATCGAACGGCGGTCACCGAGAACTCCCGAGGTCGCACGACCGATCTGCCGAGTGGCAGGCTGATGCAACGACCGTGCCACGATGGATCGGAACACTTTCGCTCGATTTGAACGAGTCGTCGTTTCGCCGCTGATCGCCCGCTCGAGAGGGAGAGCGACGACCTCGGCAACGTACTCCGCGAGAAGCGCGCCGCTCGTTCGACCATGTCGATTGGCTCGCAACCACCTTGGCTCCATTGGGACCAGAATGCGACCTTGCCAAGGCATGGGGAGCGTGAATCAGCGTGTTTCTTCGCGATTCGGGGATGGCATGGCGGTTGCTGATGTAGTCAAAGAGAGACATTGTGGTGAGCCAAGTCGACGCGATGTGATCGGATGTCGTGGCGTACAGCCTGACCGCTTGCTTGGCCTGGGAATGGAGCTGGGAAGAGTGATTGTACAGATCATCGGATGGGCGCTCTTTGGACTCATCTGCGGGGCGTTGGCGCGACTGTTGGTGCCGGGGCGACAAAATTTGGGTTGCATCACGACGAGTCTGTTGGGGATCGCAGGATCCCTCGTGGGCGGAAGCGTGGCCGCTTTGGTCTTGGACGGGCCCGGTTCGGGTATCGCGTGGGGCGGATGGATTCTCTCCATTCTCGGAGCGGTGTTGCTGCTCGTTGCCGTGGGCCGCTCGCGTTGACCTGGGAGCTCCGACTCAGGGACGGAGAAGGTCTATTCACCGCGCCGCGTTGAGGGTGGGATGCCGAACCAAGTGGATCAAGGAGAGTGCGAGATGTCAGACACTAGCATCGCGATCGCCGAGATGGATACACGCCAGAAACGACGATGGTCGTGGCTCGGTTCATCGAGCCGCCGCTTCGAGCGAATCAACCGGCTTGCTCGGTTTCTCGACTCTGCCGTGCATGTACCCGGGACGAACTTCCGTGTCGGCTTCGACGCCCTGATCGGTCTTCTGCCAGGTGTCGGCGACATTCTGTCGGCTGGACTGGCGAGTTACATCGTGTTCGAAGCGAGACAGTTGGGTGTTCCCAAACGGAAGCTCTTTCGAATGGTCTGGAATGTCGCCGTTGACTCGGTCATCGGTGCCATACCGATCGTCGGGGACTGGTTTGACATCGCCTACAAAGCCAACCGCAAGAATCTCGATATCGTCCGGGAACACCTAGGAGAGCGTCGTGATGCCGCTGACTCCTGATTGGCAGGTTCGTTGCATGAAACCTCGGCCCTCAGATCGTGCGTGCATTGGTCGAATCAAAGGTGTTCGCAGCGTGCCCCCTCCGAAGCTCCCGCTCAGCCGAACGGATGATCGTGGAGGGAACGTTCCCCGTTGGCGAGCGCACGTGGTCGTGCTCAACGAACTGGAGTTCGTCCGATCCAAGCAACAACGCCGAGAATGATGAACATCGTCGCGAGGATCGACCCGACATCAAGCCCCATCGGAACGATCCGGAGATAGGCACTCATCGCCAGAAAGACCGAACCGGAGATGAATAGTGCGCTCAGTGTCTTCAAGGTTGTCAACGACCTATTCACGTTTCCTCGCTCGCCGCAAAGTGTCCACCGTGCAGTGAGGTGACTAAAACACCCGAATCAGACTTCCGGCTGTTCGTCGACCAGTCGGGCCGACGATCAAGCCTTGAAACCACTTACAACGGAGAGTTGTGCTCGGCGCAAATCGTTCGTCACGTTCGTTTCACCGTGGGAGTGGTGTCCAGGGGACCGTTGGACCAGACAAAGTAGCCTACGAACGGTTGTTCAACACTCGCTTACGCCCACTGACTTCCACAGCATGCTGCCCAGCCGCCATTTCCATCGACACCACTCCGACAATGAAGCGACTCGGGGAGATGAGGGCCACATGCCATCACCGTTGTTCCACGAGTTTCGGGAGCCGCGAGAGACCTATCCGGAGTTCTCGAGAAAGACCCACTGGACCGCGGCGCGAACCAATTCATTGGCATCTTTGAAGCCCAGTTTCGACTTCACGTTATCACGGTACGCGTCGACGGTCTTGGGACTGAGATGAAGTCGTTCGGCGATCTCCTGGCGACTATGTCCACGTCCGACCAATTCGAAGACCTGAAGCTCTCGATCGGAAAGTCCGTTGACGGAGGACCATCCTTCCTCCTCGTGCTTGCTCCGGGTGATTCGTGAAACGATGTCATCGGTGGTCTTGGTGCTGAGGTAGAACGATCCAGTCACGACCTTCCGGATGGCGACAAGCAGTTCCTCGGCTGCCTCTTGCTTGTTGATGAAACCCGCGGCGCCGGCACGCAAGCATCGCTCCGCGTAGATCGCCTCGCTGTGGTTTGACACGACGAGCAGTCGCATTCGGCTGTCGCGAACACGCAGCCGTTTCACCACCTCCAGGCCGTTAGTCTCTTTCAGGGAGATGTCGACGAGGACGACATCGGGTTCCGCCGCGATGACCTCGTCCAACTCGGCGAGCGATCCCGCCGACTCCCCGCAAACGGTGAGGTCGTCGGCGTGCTCGATCAGGGCGCTGACACCGCGCCGGAAGACGGGATGGTCATCGATGATGTACACCTTGGTTAGCCGTGACTCTGACACCGCGATTCTTCCTGAAGATGAGAGACGACCAACTGTCTGGTTCGGTTCGATGGCACTGACTCCGCGAACGGTTTCTTCACTGGGCACAACGCTGAAGAGATGCGCGAGTCACGGGATGGCCTTCAAGGCGGACCTCCCTAGTCGCCTCGGAATCACTCACGCCACGTGGAGTGCGTTGGCTTGCGCGAGGCCGCCGCCAGCGTTGCCGGTCACCGCCTGCGGATGACGCACCTCCATAGCGTAGCAATTCTAGGCTCTATTCCCTGTCCTGTGTCGAGGGATGCAGGAATTAGGGAGTTTCCCTAGCAGTCCGTTGATTTAAGCGTGCCAGAGCGAGAACGAGCTATGTTGGCCAAGATCAAGGAGAAGCAACGAAGGCGAATCCGTAGATTCGTCGCGTTTCTTTGACGCCGAGATGGGTCAAGAGAGCCGTTCGTAGTCGGCAGCGAATAGATCAACCGGATGCCCGCCGATATCACGCGAGTGAAGTCGAGGTGACACCAAGACAGTCTATTCGATTTTCGCGAACTTCAAGGCGTGGGCCGGGGAGGCATGGGGCCGACCACAGGGGAGTCGTCCTCGTTCCTGGGCGGCGGCGACAAAGTCCTTGATGAGGGCCTCGTCGTGATGCTGAAACAGCATCAGTTCCGGATGCCACTGGACACCGACGACCCAATGGGCGGAGGAGAAGCGATGATGTTCGACGGCTTCGGGAAGACCATCATCCGACCAGGCCGAGATCGTCAAGCTGGTTGCCGGTCGAGCGACCGCCTGGGTGTGGCGGCTTCGGATCGCGGGGATCTTTCCGGTCCCGAGGACCTGCCTCAAACCCGCGTTGTCCACGATATCGACCGCGTGAGTCGTCCAGTGATGGTGTCGTCGGAGAAACAGGGGAAAGTCCCGGAAAGAGAAGAGGGTTCCGCCGAGCGCGACGTTGAGCAGTTGGCAACCGCGGCAAATGCCCAGGATAGGCATTTGGCGGTCGAGAGCTTGATGAATCAGCGCCAACTCGAATCGATCGCGTCGGGGATTGGGTCGACGCGATCGAGCTTCGGAGCCGTAGAGTCGGGGGGCGACATCCGCACCTCCACTCAGCAGAAGAGCGTCGGCACTGGCGACGAAGTCGCGAGCGATCGAGACGACGTCCTCCGGCTCGGGGCCGTCGCCGTGGTCAATGCGGAGAGGGATGGCCCCATGTCGTTGAAGGAGTCGGTAGTAGGTCAGCCGGTGCAATCCCAGAAGGTGGTACCAACATCGATCGAGCGACACCAGGACTCGCGCCGCCGGTCGATGGCCGATTCCCTTCAGGAGAAGGTCGTCTCCCACGAGTTCAGGCATCGCCGTCTGTCGTCGATTCACCAAATTCCCTCCATCTCGAGTTGCCTGACCGTCGGATCTCCTCGGGAAGTTGCCCGGTTCGCACCAGAGAACCGAGGACGCAGAGAAGTCCCAACAGGGCGAGAGGATCCTCTCGCGCCGAGAACTCCGCTTCCGCCTCTTGGTGTTCCCGCCACCATTGGTCGATGTGACTGATTCGTTCGCTCGGATCCAAGGATTGGAGCACGCCATCGCCCCACGTGCTCAGGGCTTCCCGCAGGGAGCCGTCGGCGAGTTGTTTCCACCCGTCGCGCAATGCTCGCCCCAGATCTGTTGAAGGGCTCGCGTCGGTTCTCTCCTGAAGGTCGGCGAGTAACGCGACGATGGGGACTCGCGTTCTCTTGCCGATCGCTGGGGAAGGGCTCGGCGGTACCTCGCCATGGGCGCAGAGTTGGAAGAGCAGCCACGGGTAGTCGATTCCCGACGCGACCGACTGGAAGAGTCCCCCCCAGAAGCGGGGATTGATCTCGATGAGATGGACCGAGTCGTCCGACGTCCCGTCCCAACGGAAGTCGAGTTGAACGACGCCGTGCCAGCCGATCATCGAAAGGAGTCGTGCCGAGACTTGTTCGAGTGGCTTGGCCGATACTGTCTCACGGAGGACCCCGAAGCCGCTCTCCGACGGAAACGTCTTGAGATTGCGATAGACCATGCTGGCGCGGACTTCGCCATGATCGCAGAGCATCGTGACGCAGTAGTCGTCCCCCTCGACGGCCTCTTGGAGCAGGACCGGCCGATGCTCGCTCACTCCGAACTGCTCGACGAAGCGGAAGAACGTCGCGTCCAACTCGTCTTGGCTTTCGACTCGCTCGATCCCGACCCCAGCGCAGGAGTCGGGCAGCTTCACGAAGGCCGGCAAAGCGAACGGACGCCCAAGGGACTCGAGATCGTCCGTCTTCGTCATCGTCGCGGTCCTCGGGACAGGCACTCCCAGAGCTCGCGCCGTTTCGACTAGTCTGTCTTTCGGGTAGACGCGGTTGATCGACTTGATCGGAGGAGCGGCCACCTTGATCAAGGGCTCGAAACGGTGAGCGTGTCGTGCGACGACGTATGTCAGATGGTTGACCGGCATGAGGACGTACGGAACGCCCTGGGGTGGCTTGAAGTCGAGGACTCGTTGGACGAGATCCTTGACAAACTCCTCCTCTCCGGTCTCGCTTGGGGCGTGAAGAAACGTTTGGGAGACGTGTCTTGAGAACGAGAGGGCCATTAGGGGAGTCTCGTCACAGCCGATGACTTCCACCCCTTGAGTCGAAAGACTGCGGGCGGCGATCAAGGACTGAAGACTCCTTCCATGCATCAGAATGACTCGTCCCGCGCTCATCAACACGCCTCAATTGGTCACATTTAAGTCTTGCTGAGATGTCTGATGCTCAAGCAAGATCAATGCCAACGAGTGACAACCCGGTAGCGGAACGTGAGGTCGGCCTGAGGCAAGCCGACCGACCAATTGGCGGGAGCCGATTGGTGTCGAGGCAACCAGACTGGTTTCCACGGAGCCAAGAATCGGCAAGTCGGCGGCCTGTCGCTTCGGCAGAAACTGGAAAAGGCAAAAAGGTTCCCATTCGCGATCGTCTCACGAATCGAAAGCGCGGCGGATTGGTCGGCCGATTCAGTTGCGATCTCTTTGGCCCGCACGTCGAAGGACCGAGTCGTCGATCGTTCCGTCCGAAAGCCCTGACAACGCAACCGATCGGTCTCTGAGGCGACGGCTAGCCTTCTTCCAGGGAGATGATGCGGTCGATGGAAATCCCCGCGATGGCGATCTTCTTGCGTAGGTTGCCGCGAGTAATTCCCAGGATTCTCGCGGTTTGCGATTGGTTTCCGTTGGTCGCCTGCAAGACGCGACTGACGACGTAGGCATCGAGAGCCTCAACCGCTTCGGCGTAGAGCGACTCAGAATCCTCGGCGAGTCGGCGTTCCACGAGGGGGCCGATGTCTGAGGGAGGCAGGCCGCTTGGAGAGGACGCGGAATCCTCATCGGTGTCGTGAGAACTCAGAACTTCCGGCGGAAGGAACTCCTCAAGTAGAATCTGCCCTTTGGCGCGGAGCATCGAGCGTTTGAGCACGCTCTGAAGTTCGCGGATGTTTCCTGGCCACGAGTGACTCTTGAGTCTCTTCAGCGCGTCCTCGGAAAAGGCCTTGATATCGCGACCGAACTCCTTCGCGAATCGCCAAAGGAAGTGGTTGAGCAGAACCCCGACGTCGTCACCTCGCTCCCGCAATGGGGGAAGTGACACGGTGATTCCGTTGAGCCTGTAGTAGAGGTCTTCCCTGAAGTCTCCCTCTTCGATCATCTCCTCAAGATTTCGGTTGGTGGCCGCGATGATGCGCACGTCGGTCTTGATGGTTTCTCGCCCACCGACACGCTCGAAAGTCTGGTCCTGTAGGAGGCGCAAGATCTTACTCTGTAGCGTGATCGGCATGTCACCAATCTCATCGAGAAAGATTGTGCCTCCCGAACACTGCTCGAACTTTCCGATTCGCTTCGCGTCGGCTCCGGTGAAGGCTCCCTTCTCGTGGCCGAAGAGTTCGCTTTCAAGAAGCGATTCGGGGATCGCTGCGCAATTGATGGGGAGGAACGGGAGGGAGGCCCGCTGGCTGAAGTGGTAGATCGCGCGGGCGACAAGTTCCTTGCCCGTACCGCTTTCGCCTCGAATGAGAACGGAAATGTTCTGAGGGGCCGCTTGCCCGATCAGCTTGTAAACCTCGAGCATCGAAGGACTTTCGCCGACCAACGTGTCCGCGTCGGGATCGGCCTGCGAGTCCTCCATCTGGATGGGGACGTGCATCAGGCGGCGTACTTCGGCGGCGCGGTCGACCAGCTCCCGCAGTTGCCGGATGTCCAACGGCTTGCGGAGGTAGTCGAAGGCGCCGACCTTCATGGCTTCAATTGCCGTGGCGGAATCGCCCTTGGCGGTAATGAAAATGATCGGCAGTTTGGGGTCGGCTCGACGAAACCGTTCGAAGAGTTCCAAGCCTGAGCTGTCGGGCAACATGATGTCGAGCAACAGGACGTCGGGTTGGACGGAACCGACGAGATCCAGTCCGGATGAACCATCCCGCGCGGTGATCACGGCAGTGTCTGAGTTGTCAAAAGCCCGCGTAATCATGTGGAGGACGGAGCGATCATCGTCGATGGCAAGAACTTTTGGCATTGGGTTCCAATTCCTCGGAGGTGAAGTCACCAACGGATGAGATGATGAGCCCCGTCTTTCAACGGAGCATTCTAGGGATTCCGGCGACGGTTCGTCTTCCCCATTGGCATGGTTTGTGCTTTCTGATTATTGGGTGGGGATCGTTTCCTAGGCCCACTAGGGCGTGGAGGCACCGATTCCCTAGTGCTCTGCTCCAACTGGAAGTTAGAGTTCGTGCAACCCTAACCCTTTGGCACTGGCTGACAGGCAGCCAGTGGCACCCCAAGAGCCAAATGGACCAGTGCACTAGCTGTCCTAGCTGTCCGTTTCGTCACGAGACCGCTTCGTGCGGTCGCGAGTGAACCCGTTCCTCTCATACTGGTCCGCCGCAGTGGGGCGGTCGAGGAACTTCCTGTTGTCAAGCCACTTAGAGTAAGATGTCACGCCGGATCGGATCGCGAGTGCCGCGAGGCTCTCTCCGCCTGAACGTCTCGGATCGACCGCTCCGACACGTGGATGCCGATCGTTCGTCCCTGTCCCCCCGATTATTGGAGAATCATGGATCTGACGGGAAACAACCAGACCAAGCGAGCGATCTGGGCCTACAGCATCGCCGTCCTCGGGGTCGTGGCCGCCGTCCTGTGGAAGTATGCCCTCACCGATTACACGGTCCTCGAGGAGAGTCCCTTCCTCCTGTTCGCCGGTTCGGTCATGCTCGCGGCTTGGTTTGGAGGCCTCGGCCCGGGGCTCGTCGCGCTGGCGCTTTCGTCCGTCATTGGCCTTTACCTCGATGTCTCGCCTGACGAGGACTTTCGACTCAACAATCTCGGCGAAGGAATCCGCTTGGGAACGTTCTTCGTGGAGGGGCTCTTTATCTGCGTGTTGTGCGAGGCGATGTACCGCTCGCGTCGCCGGGAGATCACGCGCGCCTACGAAGCTCAAAAGGCTTCCCAAGAACGACGTATCAGCGACGACCGCTTTCGGCAGCTCGTACGAATCGGCGGCATCGGTGTCTGTACAGGCAATTTGAAAGGGGAGATCTTCGAGGCCAACGATGTCCTGATGGAGATGTTGGGGCTCGAACGAGGTTCCCTCACGACACAACCGCTCGATTGGAAGGAATTGACGCCGCCGGAGTATCACGAATTGGATGCCCGAGCCGTGAACGAGGTGCAGACACTCGGTCGCTGCGAGCCCTTCGAGAAGGAATACTACCACGCCTCGGGACGGCGGATCCCGATTCTCATCGGCGTGACCAAACTCGACGACTCCGAGGACGGCTTCATTGCCTTCATTTTCGATCGTTCGAAGAACCGTCAGTCGCAGTTGCAGCTCGCCCAGGCCGAGGCGGCCGCGGACGAAGCCCGTCAGGTGAAGGTCGACTTTCTGGCCAACACCAGCCACGAACTGCGGACGCCGATGAATGCCATCATCGGCATGACCGATCTGGCCCTGACCGAAAGCGGTTTGCCGGAACGAGCGCGCGAGTATCTCCAGACGAGTCGGCAAGCGGCCGACGACTTGCTTAACCTGATCAACGACATCCTCGACTACTCGAAGCTCGGGTCGAAGAAGTTCACGCTGGAGACCGAGGATTTCGTCCTGCGCGACGCTCTCGATCGACTCTTGAAGACCCTTTCGTTACGAGCCTCGGAGAAGGGACTGGAGTTGGCCTGTTGGGTTGACCCGAATGTCCCCGACATCATCAACGGCGACCCGTTGCGGCTGCGGCAGTTGATCCTGAACCTGGCGAGCAACGCCGTGAAATTCACGGAGAAGGGAGAGGTCATTCTCGCCGCGAAACTCGTGCGAGAAGAGAATGGGCACGTCGTTCTCCGATTCTCCGTGCGGGACACCGGCCCGGGGATTCCCGTCGAGGCTCGCGATCGCATCCTTGAACCCTTTTCACAATTGGATAGCTCGACGACGAGAATGCACGACGGATCGGGACTCGGTTTGACCATCGCCAAGGAACTCGCCGAGCTGATGGAGGGAAGGATCTGGTTCGAGAGTGAACTCGAGCAGGGGACAACCTTCTTCGTGGAGGTCAAACTCAGTCGCCCGGTCGAGTCGGAACGCGATGCCCCGGCACCCGAGTCGATCGACCAACTCAAGGGACTGCGCGTCCTGGTCGTCGACGACAACAAGGCAAATCGTCAAATTCTTCGCGATATGCTCGAGAACTGGGAGATGAAACCGGAGATCTGCGCCGACGCCGCCGAAGCGATGGATCTGGTGAAGCAGAAGTCGGAGCAGGGGGAACCCTTCCAGGTTCTCTTGGTCGACGCGCTCATGCCCAAGGTCGACGGTTTCACGCTCATCGAACGCATCAACGTCGACCAGTACGCGCGCGATCCGGTCATCCTGATGCTCTCTTCGGCCGATGCCCAAATGTTTTCCGATCGCTGTGAGGAGTTGTGTATCGACAATCTCTTGGAGAAACCGATCTCTCAGTCCGACCTCTACGACGCCATCGCCAGTTCCATCGGTCCCGTGCCCAAGTCCCGAGAAGTCATCACGCAGCGAGTCAAGAAGGAGACGCTGCGTCCGTTGAGCATCCTGGTCGCCGAGGACACCAAGGCCAACCAAATCGTCGTCCAGCGCACGCTCGAACGCCGTGGCCACGATGTGGCGATCGCGGTCAACGGACGAGACGCCATCGACCGTTGGAAAGATGGCAGTTATGACGTCGTGTTGATGGACGTTCAGATGCCCGCACTCGACGGCTTGCAGGCGACGGTCGCCATTCGCTCGCTCGAGGAGGGGGGGCAGCTGCCCCCGACGCCGATCATCGCCATGACCGCGCACGCGATGCGGGGCGATCGCCAACGCTGTCTGGACGTGGGGATGGATGACTACATCGCCAAGCCGATCGATGTTCGGCAGTTGGTCGACGTTGTCGAACGGCACGCGTCCCCATCCGATTCGGGAGAGGGAGATCCCGCACCTCCGGAAGATGTCGCGACTCATTCCCTCATTCACTTCGACGCGGCTCTCGACCGGATGGGGGGCGACGAGTCCCTGTTGAAAGAGATGGCCCAGATTTTTCTCGAGGATGCCGACGAACACCTGACGACGCTGCGCAACGCGATCGAAGAGAACGACCTCTCCACGGCGGAACGATCGGCACACAGTCTCAAGGGCCTGTCCGCCAACTTCGAAGCCAACGGAGTCGTCGATCTCGCCTACGCCATCGAGAAGCAAGCGTTCAATGGTGAGAGTGAAGGATTGGCGAAACGTCAGGAGCAACTTCGCGAGTTGATCGGACAGCTTCAAGAAGAACTAAGAACACTTCTGGAAGAATCGTAAGCAAGGTTAGTGATACGCTTGGACTCGGCGCCGCCGAGTTGACGGAAAAAGCACCATCTCCATCTCGTCGATCTTCTTCGGCACCCGCCAAAACAAGCCAATTTCATCGCTCTCAACCGGCCCATCTCTTTTGGCAAGCAATTTGCTCTTCATGATGATCGTCTTTAACACTCGAACGAACTACGAAAGGCAATCATCATGGCCGATGTACTTCGCATCCTGTTGTCGCTTATCATTCCTCCCGTGGGAGTCTTCTTCCAAGTCGGAATCGGGCTTCACTTTTGGCTCAACATCCTGTTGACGTTGTTGGGTTACTTTCCCGGGCTCATTCACGCCATCTACATCATCGTGACTCGCTAGAAGGCTGTCGAACGGATCGGGGCCTGCGATCCGGTCGTTCGGCCAGTTCGCATCCTTGACGACGAAGCTCTTTCGATGATGCGTTTCCGCTGAGGAGGTTTGTTCAATGTTACGTTGGGCAGTGCTATTTCTGATACTGGCGCTGATCGCCGCGGCTCTCGGCTTCGGTGGTGTCGCCGCGGTCTCTCAAGAGATCGCCTGGATCCTGTTCGTCGTCTTCATCGTTCTTTTCATCGTTTCGCTGGTGATGGGACGCCGAGGACGCGTCATACCCTAGCAGGCCGCTGATCGAAGCGGTCCAGGGGGGAGATGGAAACCAAACACACGGATAGGAGGATTCGAATCATGAGCGAGGAGACTTCATGGGGACCTTGCGTCTCCTGCAAGTGGTGGCAAGTGGAGCCCGACGCGTCCGTGGCGTATCAAACCGTCGGTCAGTGCATCGACGAGTCGCTACAACCGTATACGCTGAGGATCAGCGGCAATGGTGGTTGCAACAGGTACATCGAAGGGGAGCCGGCGCGGGCAGCGGGGGCGAGCGAGATGCCGCCGGTGGCCGAACCCTCACGCTGAGCCAGCATCACCGAAAAGTTTATCGAAGCGAGATTGGAGATCGTTGATGTCATTCTCATGACAGGTCTCCATCTTGCATCCGGCCAAGACCATCTCCGCCTGCTCTCGCAGGGCACTCCTCGATCGGTCGTCGAGATGTTCTCGATGGACTTGCCCCAGGGCCTCGATGAGCCTGATGCTGACCGCAATGTTGCCGCGGGCGTGCTGCCTGATCTGGTTGCATCCCGCCTCGATGATGCTTGGAAAATCGTTGGAGGGGATGGTGAGTCGGGGAGTCTTCTCGCCGTCGAGAAAGTGACGTGAGGGGAATCGGCGGCGAGCGAGTTGCTTGAGGGTGCTGCCCAACCAGTCGATGCAAACGATGGCGGTGAAAGGGTCATTGATCCCTGGGGAAAGGGCTCTCACCGCAACTTCGACGAGTTCGTCGATGGCGCATTCCATGTCTTGGTGAGGCGTTCGGCGCGTGCCGACGAGGACGCAACGATTGACAAACGCCGCGATGCCCTTGTCATCATCCTCCTCGATCCAGACATGCGCGAGGGTTTCATTCTCGGTGACGAAGGCACCAGGGCGAATGAGCACGTCGATGATGAGTTTCCGCTGGGTTGCCCGAGCGACCAGTTCTTCCGTCAGGATCGCTTGGACATAGCCAGCTTTGTCGGAAGTGACCTTGTGAGCATACTGCTCTCGCGGTAATTCGACGCTCGTCCCGGCACTCCCAGTCCCTTCCGGCGCCGCTTCGTCAGGAAAAAGCCGATCGATCGCATTCTCGAGATCACGCGTGACCGAGCGGATGACCGATGGAGCCTGAATACTGATCGCCAAATGGTGTGTGTGAATGATGAGCATGGCCAGGCAGACAATGACTAGGAGCAATGCCACCGCCAACGAGAGGGGACCGGTGAACACCTCGTCGTCAATCTCTCGAATGCTCAAGTGAACGAGGAGGCAATAGAGACTCGTGGCGGGAAAGATGCCGAGGGCAAACTGTGTTCGACGATCGGACATGAACGATCGAAGAAGTCGAGACCCGAACTGTGACGATGCAATGGAGAGGGTCGCGATCGTGATCGAAAAGACGATTCCCGCGACGGAGACCATCGCGGTCACCAGGGTCGCTAGACAAACTCTGACCGCCGCCGGGTCTTGAGGCAAGCGGCCAAGCATCCCGAACTGACTGCCACCCCAGTTCAACTCGATCGCCGGTAGAAGGATCCCGAGAAAGAGCGCGGTCAGGGACAGGACGCCGGGAACGAACCAGAGGCTCTCTTGAAGATCGCCCCACGCCTTCTCGATCCACTCGCGCATCGGAAACCTTCTCCTACTGTCCGTAGTCGTCCATCCGATGGTGAGGCATCACTTGGGCGAAACTTCCGCGGGCGGCGGCTCCACCGAAGCGTCGGCGGGCGTCACGTCGACCTCGATGCTGAGCGTCTGTGTTTGCGGTGGATTGATTTCACCCAAGATTGGTGGCGAGTCGCTGCTATCGCGGCCATGGGCGACGGCGACATACTTGTCGTCGGCGAGGACCCCATTGGTCGGATCAAATCCCGTCCATCCGATCTTCGGAAGAAAGACTTCCGCCCATGCATGGGTGGCTCCGGCCCCCACCGGCAACGTATCACCTTCTCCCACCAACATGTACCCCCACACGTAGCGAGCGGGAAGCCCGAAGGCCCGGGCCCAGGCGATGAAGAGCGAGGCGAAATCCTGGCAGACGCCCTGTTGTGTCTCGAACACGGTGGTGACGGGAGTCGTGGTATCGGTCACGCCAGGGGTGTACTCAAAGTTTCGAAAGATCTCCAGGTTCCAGTTGAAGAGCGTTTCGGTCACGTTGTAGTTGTTCTCGATCGCTCGCTGCTGGGCGTGGTCGATGATCTTTGTCCACGCGGATGAGGACCCGACTCCTGTCCCGAAATAGGGCTGTAGCACTTGGGATTCGATTTCGGTCCAAGTAACCGGGAAGCAGAGTGGGTGGTTCGGCGAGATGCGGCCGAAGGGATCGAGGATGTGCACCTCGATCCGAGACGTCGATTCGATCGTCAGGGTGGAGTGCTCCGTTTCGATGCTCAGGTCGAGGACGTAGTTGCCGAATGCATCGTCGAAAGGCTGCATCACTCCCTTGGGTTCGGTAGCGACGCAGAAGGACTCGACTCGCTGCCGTCGGTCGGTTCGAGGCATCAGGCGCAAGAGGTTACGGCTGTTGCTGACGGGGCCGCCATACGTGTAGGTTGTTCGGTGGCGACACCGGAGGTAGCGCGTCTCCGTGTTCGCGGGAGCCACCTGCAGCACATCCTTCATTCGGTTCTCCTCATCCCCAGCGGTCTTCGGTCGACGCTCCGGGAAGCTTCCAACTGATTCTACGTGACTCGGTCAGCCCCGCCTTCCGCTCACGGCAAGATCTTTCATTGTAGAGAAGGGGCCTGCAAGGAATGCCGTGAAGCATTTGTCAGGCCAAACGGCGTAGCTCTGCCGAGGAATCCTGTTTGCCGGTGAGAACTCTCGATCCGTGGATGCGGGCGTACGGGACGGCATGAGGGGCATGATTCCTTTTCGACCACTCTGTCGTCCGCTCAGCCAAATTCCGGAGTCCATCCCGTGCATCGAGACGGTGATTTACCGCGAAATCCTCGCGGTCTGGTGGTGCGTGGAATGACCTCACTCAGCGCCGCGCCAGGTCGGGAAACGGCTTGGCTACCCCTGAATCGCCGATCGTTCCCCTTCGATCGACGGGTCGACCGATCCGCGGCTGGCGGCGCCATGGCACACGCATTGCAACCGTCTCTTCCGTGGTCACGGAAATCGGGCCACGCGAAGTCACCCAAAGGAATACGGACGCCGTGGACACGGCCAATAGGTCGTTCGGCGATAGAACCGAGGAGAATCACCAAGATGTCACGCCTTCTGGGCTTTTTTGCTGTCCTTGGAATGCTAGCTCACTCCGCACCCGCCGCGGAAGCCGACAAGCCGCCGAAGAGCGCTCTTGTCGACTCCTCGGAGATTGTTGGAACGGAAGTGCATGACTTGGACCGAAAACCCATCGGCGAATTCGTTGAACTGGTCGCCTCCAAGGAGGGGAGAATCCTCTACGCCATCGTCGCCGATCATTTCGCGCTGACGTTGGCGACGGAGCTTCGGGCGATTCCCTATGAAGCGATGAGCATCACCATCTCCGAAGTCGATGGCCAACGTCAAGTCAACGCGACTGTCTCGGAGGCCGCCCTCAAGGCTCTTCGAAAGATGCCGCCCCTGCGGGATCGCGAGATGACGCAACTGGGCATCCATCACTGGCGCAAGCAAGTCGCTAGCCTCTTCAAGGTCGATCCGCCGCCGGAAACGTACACGCGTGCCGATCTCTTCCCAACCAACGAGATTGTCGCCGCGTCCGTTCATGACATGGCGGGCAAGGAACTCGGAGCCGTCGATTACCTCCTCGTTGATCAGCGAGGGGGAAGCCTGGGCTACGTGGTCGTTGACGATGTGATCTCGTTGGTCGACAGCAATCTAATTCCGGTTCCGTTCGACTGCGTCGCTTGCGATCGAACTGTTGACGGCTCCATCCAGTGCCGCATCGATCCGGTGGCGAGGCCGCTCCGCAAAGCCCCCACGATAGCGGCCGGTGATCACTCGCCGTTCGAAAAACCGGAGTTCGTCGAGAATGTCGAAGGCGCGTTCCACAAGCAGAAGAAGATCGTCGGACGGTCTACCGAATCGCTGAACGCACGGTAGTTCGGGCGGCGTCGACGGTCGGACCACGACGCTGGAAGGATGGCGCGGGCAGTACATCCCAAACCCAGGAGTTCGAGAATGCCGAGGGGCGTCCGTCGCGGTAGGCGATGACGCCTCAAGGCTCGACAGTGCCAAGGAGGAGTGAACCATGCTAGGCTGGTTTCTCACGATCACGTTGGTGACGGGAATGATTGGTTTCAGCGGAGCGGCGGGCAGTGCCGCGCTGTTCATCAAGATCGTCTTTCTGGGCTTCCTCGGCTGTCTCATGGTGACGACCGTGAACGGTGAGATGGGAGCGGATCAGCTTCACCTCTAGCAGCCCGTTGATCTATTCGCTGCCGGCTACGAACGGTCCTCACGCCCTTTTTCCGCATCCAGACAATCTCGACCTTGGCCGAGGTGCCTAGTCTTGACTTTGCCCCGCTTACCGCAAGTCCAGAGCGTCCATGCATAGGCGGGCGACATCGACGGAACGCGGGACACTCGGTACCTGAAGTTCCTCCGGTCCCCCGGCCACGATCAGTGGACTGACGGAGTCGCCGAGATGGAGAGACCCATGAGAGCCGCGTGAGTGCAAGCTTCCGCCACTGAAGCGAAACTCATGACCGGGCTTCGCCGTCACCCAAAGACTCCCCGACACTTCCGAGAAGGCACCCGCGATGCGTTGCAACGCGTTCGGATAGTCTCCGAAGTGGATCGCACGATCCGAAACGGTCGCGTCGATCGCGGCAAGATCACCTTCCAGTTCCCACCTGACACCATGGTCGTCGGCGATCGCGTCAGCCGAGTCGGCCGCCTTTCGAAGACTCATCTCTCCACGGTCCGCCGTCGACACTTGATACGTTGTCGGGCTCCCCGACGCGTGATCGAGCCTGCGAATGACTTGATCCACTCGTGGGTCGGACAGGAGTCGTTCGACGACCTGCCGAGTGGGGGGACCACCGCTACTTCGTTCGTAGAGTTGCATCGCCCGCAAGTTCGGACACGCGACGAGTTCGTCATCCTCGGTCCAGTAATCGCCACGTCTGCCGACCTTAAAACCGGTCAGTAGTTCGTGGACATCGATGCCTCGTTCGGAAGCATCCTCGACGAGTTCGCTTTGGGAATGATCGCCGGTCACGATCATCGTCGTCTCGGCGAGGAAGCGATCCAACCCGCCGGACGCGTCGATGACTTCGGCGAGGGAACGGTCGACCTTCTCCAGGGTCGCTAGCGCCTCCCGGGGGCCGTCGTCATGGCTGTCGAAGTCATTGTCCGGGAAGTAGGCGAGCGTAAAGGCCGGCAAGCCCCGCTCGACGAGATGGAGCAGGGCGTCGCGAGTTCGGCGGTCGTTGAACCCCATGCGTTCGAGGGGGCCTCCGTTGGAGGTGAGGTCGACTCCCTCGAACGACGAAACGAGGTCGCCAAGGTGCAAGACCCTGGGACCGCAAATCGTTCCTTCGAGGGAAACGCCAGGGATCAGCTTGATCGCCCAGGGCTCGTGAACGCGATGTGTCGTGTCCCCCCGAAACCACAAATAGTTCAAACTCGCGGCTTCAAACCCTTTGCGCTCGATGAGCTCAAACAAGGCGGGAACGTGAAGGCGTTCATAATTCAAGTCGACGAGGAACTCGTTGAGGAACGTATCAACGCCTTTTTGAAGGATCGTCCATTTGTCGTCTCCGAAGTAGGCGACATCCGAACGGGCGACGTCGATCCAGTGCATGCCCGCGACATGGTGGTCGGCGGGAAAACAGCCCGTCACCAGGGAAGCCGTCGCGGCTGGGGTGATGCTGGGAAACACCGCGATCGAGTCCCGAATCGCGCCGCGATCCGCGAGTGTCTTGAGCATCGGCAAACGCTCTTGCTCGAAGCCAATACGAGCGATGTCGCTCGCAAAAGCGTCGATCACGACGAGGATCACGTTCTTCATGAAGCGCACCTAGTTGAAATTCATGTCGCTGCGATCGCGGCGATGACTGGTTCTGACTCCGACGCCCGTGGCGGCGACACCGCTAGATTATAGATTCGCATTCCGCGCCGGACGAGACACGCCGCGCATCTGCCGCGACAAATCGACGCGACCGGACCTCGGGACGGCGCACCATCGGGACACGGGAGCGCGGGGCTGTCCTCTCAGCGCGCGACCTGGGGGATATTTGACCAGCGACCGGATGAGGAAGGATCGACGTCGGCGGTCAAGTCACGGCCGGACGAAGCGGTAGTTCTCTTGATTTTGCGGGCAAGGCTTCAAGATCACGCTCTTGGCGCTTCGACGGCATGGTTGTTGCGAGGATGGTGAGTGTCCTGCCGGTCGCGACGAGGTGACTGGCGATGCGTTCCGTAGCAATGAAGGAGAGAATTGATGAACGTGCAAACCAAGACCGACCTTCGTCCCGAAACGATCAGCAAGCTTCAAGATCTTGGCCGAATCAACCTCGATAGTTCCAAGGGGTTCGACGACGCCGCCGAGCACGTCAAGAACCCTCATTTGGCCGACCTCTTCCGCGAACTCGCTACCGAACGCCGTTCCCAGTTGAACGAACTCAACACGTTCATCGACGTGAACGGCGAGGATACCGTCGTTCAGGGTTCGTACGCCGCGAAATTCCACCGGATGTGGATGAAGTTCCGCGACAGCGTCTCCAGCGATAACGCGCACACCATCCTTTCGGAGGCCGAGTACGGTGAGGACCAAATCAAGGAGGCCTACGAAGACGCTCTCAAGGAGACGGCCGGCAGCCCGATGAACGACGTGCTGCAGAAACAGTACGCCCAAGTGAAATCGGCCCACGACCGAGTCCGCGACCTTCGCGACACCACCGCGTCGAAATGATTGACGCGTCGAGAGACGGCTCGGTTGTCGCCTTGAGGGGGCTCCGGGCTCTGGGTTCCGAGAGTATCTCGGGCAATGGGGGACACCGTTAGCAGTCCGTCGATCGAAGCGGGCCAAGGCGAGAACGAGCAATGTTGGCCAAGATCAAGGAGAACAAACGCAGGCGGGTCCGTAGATTCGCCAAGTTTTTTCGACGCCGAGATTGGCTGAAAGGGCCGTTCATAGCCGCCAGCGAATCAATCAACGGGCTGTTGGGGCATTAGCGGTCGTCTCCGTCCGGCTTCACGACGGCCAGATGCTCGGGATCGATCTCGACGTGCTTGATCTTCCGGCGCTTCCACGTGTAGGTGACGTGGACCTTGCCGTCGGCGGACTGAATGATCGCGGGATAGCTGAACTCGCCGCCACGCTCCTGCTCGAAGTCGCCGACGGTCTCCCAATTCATCCCATCGTGTGACTGAGCCAACCGCAAGCGGTCACGGCGGCCCCAGCCACTCTTGGGGCTGCCGATCGGGTTGTAAACCAGAAGGAAGCGACCATCGTCGAGCGTGACCGCGTCGATGCCCGAGTTCGGATTTGGCAACGACGTCGCCTCGAGCGGTGACCACGTCTTGCCTCCGTCCGACGAAAAGCTCGTCACGACGATTCCCTCCTTGGTTCGGCAAAGCGCTTGAAGCCGCCCATCCTTGTGGTGGATCAGAGTTGGTTGGATCGCGTTGTACTTGCTCGCATCGTTGATCGGACCGATCCGACTCCAGGGACCGCTCGGTTGCTGGTCGTCGAGTTCGATCGCCTCGAAGTGAACTCTCCAGCCGTCGTATTCCGTCGAAGATCCCGAGAGCAACGTCTTGCCGTCGGCGAGCAAGATCGGCTTACACCGAACAGGTCCATCAATGGATTCCGGAAGCCGTCGACGTTCGCCGAATGTTCGGCCACGATCATGACTGACCATCAACTCTCCCCACCACTTTCGTGGATCGGGGCCAACCTTGAAGAACAACAACGTCGCCGCGTCCCCCGGTGGCTGGTAAAGGACGGGATTCCAGCAGGGGTAACGAAGCGACGTGTGTTGGATGCCGTTGGCGACTTCCCGAGGGGAACTCCAACGCGCGCCGTCGTGGTAGCTCACCCAAATGCCGACATCCTTGGCTCCCTCCTTCTTGCCCCCGAACCACGATGCGATCAGTCCGCGACTCGAATCACAGATCGTCGATGCGTGACATTGTGGGAAGGGGGCCTTGTTGAAGATGAACTCTTCCTTGATGACGCCGGGGAAGAGGGGCGTGGCGGGAGTCGCCGGCTGACGTAGCGCGATCGCTTCCGGGGAGAACGTCTCACAGTCGTCGTGGGCGATGTGGTAGATTCGCCCATTCTCGCTGCCAACCAACAAGTCGGGACGTCCATCCTTGTCGAAGTCGCAGACGGCGGGACTGGAGGTGTGCCCGGCGACATTTCGTTTCGCGAGATTGCCAACCCGCTTGAGCACCGTCTTGCCGTCGCGCGACGCGACATTCCGGTACCAGGTCGCGTTCTGGGAATTGACCAAGATGTCGAGCCGGCCATCACGATCCCAATCGACCACCGCTAGTTTCACTCGTCCCGAGCGTCCGCAACGACCGGAGTTGAGCTGGAGCGGTTCGAAGTCCTCGTCGACGAAAACGCGCTTCGCCTCACCACCACGGGAGCGGAGTGTCAGGTAACCCTCCTGGTCGAGCATCACGAGATCCAAACTCTTATCGCCATCGAAATCGACCCCCAACGGGGTCGTTCGCCACTGGGTCAACGCTCCGCTCGAGGGCGACTGCCACCAGTACCAACGCGGTGGCATCTCCTCGCGCCCCGAGTCGAACGTCTCGTCGTTCAGCTTGCCGGCATCGTTTCGCAACAGTCCCAGCTTGGCCAGGATCGAGTTGTAGAGAATGTCGCCATCGCCGTCGCCATCCCAATCGGCCACCGACAGGGTCGTGTAGCCCCATTTCGCTTCGCACGGACCCTGAATCGAACCACTTGGGCCGGCCATGACGCGGAACGGCTCGCTTTCCCCACCTCCGTTGACGACGCGGAGCCTCTTCGGGGCGGCCCATCGGGGCAAGCCGTTCGCCGCGTCGCCTTTGTTCTCGAACAGCGCGATCGAGCCTGCCGTATTGCCGCAGAGGATGTCCTCGTCGCCATCGCCGTCCCAGTCGTATGCGAACGGAGTCGCCAGGGCGCCGAACTTGAGTGTATCGGCCTGTTGCTGGAAGTAGGCCGGGGACCGGAAGACCGGCAGCCGGTCGCGAAGTTTCCCCGTGTTCTCGATGAGGGCGACTCGGCCATCTTCGTCCCCGACGACGAGATCGAGGTCTCCGTCGCGATCCCAGTCGATTGCGGTCGGCGTGATCATCTGCAAGTGCATCACCAGCGGCTCACCTCGGTCGTTGTCGAGTCTCTCTCCCGCGGCGAACTCGGGCCGCTCGCGAGTGCCAATGTTCTGAAAGTACGTGAAACCGTCGAGAAACTCCCCGCAAAGCAAATCGAGATCACCATCCCCGTCGAAGTCGGCCATGTTGGGGCAGGGCCAACCGTAAACGTCGATGTCCCGGCCCGCGGCCGAAAGTCGGCGAGCCGTCTTCGCGTACCTCGGCTCGGCATCGCTCCCTTCGTTGGCGATCAGGTAGACGTAGCCATGCAGCGGACCGTTCTTCCAGCGCCCCTGGCGATCGTAGGCGTGGTCCCAACTGTAGTCGGACCAGTCACCGATCCCGACGATGATGTCGCGATCCCCGTCGCCATCGAAATCGACGTAGCGCCACATGTTGGCGCGGATGTTCCTTCCGGTGGGCGCGTGCGGATTGGACGGGGCGGCAATGCGCGTCGATTGGCCGAAGTCGAACGTCTTCGTCTTGGGGTCGCGACGGTATTCCTGGCCAGGTCGAAGAACGACCGGTTCTCCAGCGACCTCGCTCAAGAGCATGAAGTGGTGACCGGGTCCAAGCCGCACGCCGGGTTTGAAGACCGGCATCTTCTCTTTGGGATCCTGTGAGGGGTTCTCGAAATAGTAGGTCCCGTTGGAGGGCTTGTCGGGACAACTGACCAGGAGGTCGAGATCGCCATCGTCGTCATAGTCCATCGGCAGAGGGAAGGCCCACAAGCCAACGCCGAGGTCGACCACGAGGTCGGGATCGTTGTATTTCAGCGGTTGCAGCTTCCACGTCGCTTCCTCCCCCCGAGCCACGGTGACAGCAGTCAGCATGCCGGCGAAGACGCCCAAACAAATCAGACGTTGCGAGAGTCCTAGGAACATGTGTCACTTCCCTTTCATCATGCGAGGGATCGCTCTCCGAAGGAGAGCACAAGTAGACCGTCGAACGGTGCGATGTCGCTAAGGATTCGCGCCAGCCGGAAGGGCTCGGCGCGCGTTCATCGCGGTGAGCCGCTCCTCGAGTTCCGCGGCTAGCCGTTGCGTCACCTTGGGCAACTGGAGGCCAAGGTCATTCTGTTCGGAGGGATCGTCGACCAGATCGTAGAGTTCCACGCTCGAATCCTCGGCGAAGGCGATGACCTTGTAGCGTCCCCTCCTCAAGGCGGATTGAGGTCGTGTCTTGCTGACGCGAAAGTCATCCACGCCAATCGATTCGACCGCCTTGCCGTAACCCTTTTCCGGATGGTAGTAGGGGAAGTGCCAGAGCAAACTTCGCTCGGGGAGTTCCCCATCGCCCTGGAGTACGCGAAGGAGGCTCGTTCCATCGCTCTCGGTCGCTGTTGAACCGGCCGCCTCGAGAAAGGTGGGCGGCAGATCGTAGCCGATCACCGGAACGTCGGAAGTCGTGTCGGCGGGAACGTGGCCTGGCCAACGTGCAATGAACGGTACCCGGATGCCCCCCTCATACAGGTTCCACTTTGAACCCCGCAGCGGCCCGTTGGCGGTGTACTCGGGGTGTCCGCCGTTGTCGGACATGAAGACCACGAGCGTGTTCGACCTCTCGCCCGACTCGTCAATCGACTCGAGGATCTCGCCGACGTAGTGGTCGAGGGTCTCCACGAATGCCGCGTAGACAACGCGATTCGTGCGATGGCGGGCATCGCTTGGGATCTGCTCGTCATACTTTCGCAGAAGCCACCGGTAGCGCGTTTTCACCGGCGTATGGACGAAGAACATCGACGCGACGACGAAGTAGGGCTGTTGGTGACCCTGCCGGATGAAGTCGCGGACGCGCTCGACCATCGTGTCGTTGGAGAACTGGCCGGGAGAGTGGGGAGGCTGCGGGCGACTTCGTTTCCAACTGTAAGGATGAGAACCAAAGTCCTCGGAGCCCTCCTCGAATCCCTGAGCGAACGGTCCGTGTGTTGGGCTCCAACCCAGGTAGTGTTGGTGGTGCTGGCTGACGTGCCACTTGCCGAAAAAGGCCGTCCGGTAGCGAGCGGCTTTCAGTCGTTCGGCCATCGTGACCTCCCCCAAGGGAAGATTCAACGTCAGTGGCGGTGCTTGAAGAAGGGTCTTGGTGTCGACCTGCTGACGGCCCGGTTGGTTCTTCGTGACAAACTCGAAGCCGAGCCTGGCGACGGTTTTCCCCGTCAAGATGCTCGCGCGTGAAGCCGAACAGATCGGCGCCGGAGCGTAGGCGTTCGTGAATCGCATGCCCGATGCCGCCAGTGCGTCGATATTGGGCGTGTCGTGCCAAGCGTGCCCGTAGGTCCCGAGATCGGACCAGGCCAGGTCGTCGACCAAGATGAAGACGATGTTCGGTGGAGCGACGTCGGACGCCGAGGCTCCTCCGGCCAAGAGTAGGGCGACGGCCCACATCCATGACCGGAGATGACGAATAGGATGGAACCTCATCGGACCTCCCTGGAGAGTTGGCGGTCGAGCTGCTCGATCAAATCGCGGTACGAAGCGTGGCTCGCGAGATTGCGCGTCTCGTGCGGATCGCTATCGTGATCGTAGAGTTCCCTGGCGACGACCTCGCCGCCATCGAGGGCGGTCCAGCGGGTGTATCGCCAGCGGTCGGTTCTCAACGAACGTCCCATCGCCTTCCAGTTCGACCGCGGCCCGTAGTAGGGCTGAGGGTGTTGGGTAAAGGCGGCTCCCTTCACGACCGCCGCCGCGTTCTCCAGTACCGGCGCGAGACTCTCTCCCTCCAGGCGATCACTGAGGTCCTCCTCAATGTCGGCCAGGTGCGCGAGCGTCGGGTAGAGATCGATGAGTTCGCACAGCGAGTCGGTCGTCTTGCCACGCGTTGCCGCATGGCCGGGAGCGGCGATGATCAACGGGACGCGGGCATCGAGCTCAAAATTGGAGGTCTTCCCCCAAAGCCGGTGTTCGCCGATGTGAAAGCCGTGGTCGGACGTAAAGACGACGATCGTGTTGTCGGCGTGGGGGCTCTCGTCGAGGGCATGCAGAATTCGCCCGACCTGGGCGTCCAGGAAGCTGATCGAAGCGTAGTAGCCGTGACGGAAGCGGCGAATCTCCTCGGGGGTGAAGACGCGGTCCTTCGGTTTGGTTCCGTAATTGCGGATTTCTCGAGACGTGTGCAGCGCGATCTCCGGCACTTCGGTCGGGGCATCTGGCGGCTCGGGGGCGGGAATGAGGTTGGGATCGTAGAGATCCCAGTACCGCTTCGGGGCCACAAAGGGCAGGTGGGGACGCCAAAAGCCGACCGCGAGGAAGAAGGGACGATCGACCGGCTGATCCAGAATCACCGACGCCGCCAACCTGGCGATCTGGCCGTCTCGGTAGGCGGTGTCGGGAACGGCGTGCGCCTCGGTGACCGGAGACTTGTAGGGTGGCTTGCCTCCGCCCCGCGGTTCGTTGGCGAAGATGGTATCGGAAGCGTGCGTGCCCCGGTAGAGGACCTCGTCGATCGACCACGAGCGTCGGTCCTGGGTCTCTCCCATGTTGTGAAAGATCTTGCCGATGTTCTGCGTGAAATAGCCGTGATTCTTGAAATGCTCGGGTAACGTGACCAACTGGCGACCATCCTTGGCCGTCGCGCGGAAGTACTTCCTCAAGTCGTCAACGCCGACGGTATCCGGCCGCAGTCCGGTGAGGAAGGACGACCGCGACGGATTGCAGACCGCTTGCTGGCAGTAGGCCCGTTGAAAGACCAAACCTCTCGACGCCAGCCGATCGAGGTTGGGCGTCACCGCCACCGGATCACCGTATGCCCCCAGGCTGCAATTCAGATCGTCGGCGACGATGAAGATCACGTTGGGAGATGGATCGGGGCGATCCGCTTCCGCCGCCCGCGAGGTACCGGAGAGGCAAGTCGCCCAGACTATGGTGACGATGAGCGCGATTCTCGGTTTGATCATGAGCGTTCCCTTCGCGGTGACAGCAACCAGCCGAGAGCGAGCATGAGCGTGGGCCCGACGGCGACGACGAGCAACGGATGCATCGGGCTGGCGAACTGACTGAGTGATGTCGGCCAAACGTCACTGGTCGAGAAGGTCATCCAGACGATGACCGTCAGTACCACCGAGAGTACCAGAATCGCACGGCCGCCGCCGATCCTCGGAACCGTGATCCCGAGCAGGAAGAGCCCGATGGTCGCGGCTCCCAGTACACTCGAGAGAAGCCACCAGATGTCGAGAGCGTTCTCCGAAAGGTGGACCAGCACCAGCGCCATCGCCGTTCCCATCGCTCCCCATGCGATCGTTGCGGTACGCAGGATCGCGACCGAGATGAAGTCGGTGGCCTCTGGATTCCACAACCGCTTGTAGAAATCGCTCAACACCAGGGTCGCCGACGAGTTGAGCGAGGTCGAGACCGTGCTCATCGCCGCCGCGAAGACCGCCGCGATCAGGAGTCCACGCACTCCTTGCGGCAAATGCGAGGCGATGAAGTGGGGGAAGATGCGATCGGCGATGTCGCTCGTCGACAGCCCCCTGGCCACTTCGTCGAGTCGAACGCGATCATCGGATGAAGGATTTGACCAGTCTTTAGACGCACCGAGCGTCGCGCCGTCGCGAATCAGCCGTTGTTTGGCGACGACGAGTCGGACATCCTGAAGGTACTCGGGATGCCGATGATAATACGCCGCCAGCGACGTCCCGATGAAGAGGAATAGGGCACTCACGGGAACGTAGAGCAGGGCTCCGAACCAGACGCTCTTGGCCGCCTCGCGATCGGTTCGCGACGCGATGTAGCGCTGTACGTAGCTTTGGTCGACGCCGAAATTCCTCAAGTTGTCGAAGAAGCCGAAGGCGAGAACGACCCAGATCGTCGGCTGAGCGAGATCCGATAGTGACGCGCTCCCCAGGGAGAACTTTCCTTGTTGGACCGCTAGCTCGATTACTTCCCCCGGCCCTCCCGGCATGCCCATGAGCAGGATGCCCAACGCGAGCAGCGCCCCGGCCAAGAGAACGACCGCTTGGATCGCGTCGGCCCAGATGACCGCGGTGATGCCTCCCACGAAGGAGTAAAGGGTCACGATCACGCCCGTCACGAGGACGATCGCCCGAATGTCCCAACCGAAGAGCATCGCCATCGGCAGTGCCATGAGGTACATGACCACCCCGATGCGCGCGACCTGATAGAGAAGGTAGAAACTGCTCGTATAGACCCGAGCCCACAGTCCAAAACGCGCTTCGAAGTAGGAGTAGGCCGAGATGCTGCCTCGCTTCCGGTAGAGCGGGACAAAGTAGCGGACCGCGATCAGCGCGGCGACGGGAAGCGCCACCGAGAACATGAACGGGTTCCAGTTGTCGGCGAAAGCCTTTCCGGGAAGGGCGAGGTAGCTGATGCTGCTCAGGAATGTGGCGAAGATCGAAAGCCCACAGAGCCAACCGGAGAGCGAGCGGCCCGCCGCGGTGAATTCCTCCGGCGATCGATTTCGTCGCCAGAAGAAGAGCCCCAACGCCAGCATGCCGACGAAATAGCCGACCAGGACGATCCAATCAATGTTCGTGAAGGCGACCACCGTCGTCATCGTAGCCCGATCCTTTCCAGCACCTGCGCGACGCGCTGACGTTCTGGCTCGAAGAAACGATGAAAGGGATCGGCTGGCAGATCACTGCAGATACCGAGAAGGGAGAGGGCCGACTTGGTCGCCTTGATATGACGCGAGGCATACTTACCAATGGCGTAGATCTCCCCCAAGTGTCGGATCCGCTCGCGTGCCGACTCGGCGCCGTCGACGTCACCTTCCACGAGAGCGCGGTGGTAGTCGACGAAGAGTCGCGGCGCGACGTTGGCTCCGCCGTGGACGCCGCCATCTCCCCCGAGACAATGGGCCTCGCCCAGAAACTCCTCCGGGCCGATAAGGACCGTCCAGTCGGGGCGAAGCGACTTGAGCTCGCAAAGCCGACCGAAGTAGTCGAGGTCGCCACCGCTGTCCTTGATGCCGACGATTGAGGGGAGTTCGGTCAAGCGCCGGAGGGTCTCGATCGCGAACGACACCTTCGTCATGCCGGGCATGTTGTAGAGGAGAAGAGGCAACGGGATCAGCGGCGTGATGTTCTGAACGTATGCGAGCAGTTCGGTCTGCCCGACGGGGAAATAGTAGGGCGTCGTCAAGACGGCGGCGTCCGCGCCCGCCTCGGCGGCGAACTTGGCGAGTTCGACCGATTCCACGAAAGCCGTGTCGGTCACCCCGACCAAGACGGGGACTCGGCCACCGACGATCCGCAGCGTCTCGGCGATCATCTCGCGCCGAAGCCGGTAGCTGAGACTCGGGGCTTCGCCGGTCGTGCCGAGGATGAAGACTCCGGCGACGCCGCCGCGGATGACGTGTTCGAGGAGTCGGCCCAAGCCCTCGCCGTCAAGACGTTCCCGTTCGGCGAGGGGCGTGACCAGCGGCGGAACGATGCCGCGAAGCGTTGACTTGTCGTGCAACAGTGACATGGTGTCGATCTCGGTTGGTCGCGAAGCCAGGTGGTCGTTTCTCGCGGCGACGCCGTCCCCACGGGCGTCCCCCTGACCCACCATCGCAGCCTAGTCTATAGACTTTGGGGCCGCAAGGGAAATCGCGAAGCCTTCCCGACGGCGAGCCGTGGGGCCTGGCGCGAGTGGCCCCGCGACCGGGGAAGGGAGGGCCCTTCGGCGAACCTCGACTGGATCTGACGAGCAAAGTAACCTACGCTTCGAGTTGGGACTTCCCATGCCCGTCGCCGTCCCCGGACCACGCGCGGGTGGGAGGTGTGCGTTCACGTCGAGATGTCGAGACCTTCGGGCGGTATTGGGCACACAAGGATGGGAAGCGAAACGCACGCGAGCCGGGCCTACCGCCATCTGCGCGAGAAGCTGATTTCGGGTCGCTACGAGCCGGGGGAACGGTTGCTCTACGGACCGATCGGCAAGGAGATCGGGATCAGCGCCACCCCGGTCCGGGAGGCGGCGGGGCAACTGGCCAAGGAAGGGTTCCTCGAACTCATCCCTCAATTGGGAGCGGTCGTTCGCACGATCGACCGGGCCGAACTCGTCGAGCTCTACGAGGTCCGGCTCGCGATCGAGCCTTTCGCCGCACGACTGGCGGCCGAACGCGCCACCAAGCGACAGGTCGCGCGCATCGCCCGCGAACTCTCGAGAATGGAAGAACTCGCCCTACGGCAGAAGTCGTCAGCGAGCGAGTCGGCGGGCAAGAGACTCGAAGGGCAGTTCGACAAGGCCGACTACGGTTTTCACCTCGCGGTGATCGAATCGACCGGTAACCAAGCGATGGTCCGCACGGCCGGGCAATCGCATGTCTTGACGCGCGTCTTTGGAATTCGTCGTCATCGCTACACCGCGTCGTCAATGCTGACGACTTGCGAAGAGCACGTCGCGATCCTTCGGGCGATCGAAGCAGGGGATGGGGAAACCGCCGCCCAGGCCGCGTCGGCGCACATCAACCACGGCCTGGAACTCTCCTTGGCGGCAATGGAGGGAAGGGAAAGCTAGGACACTGGTCCATCTAGGTTTTAGGGTGCCACTGGCTGCTTGTCAGCCAGTGAGAAGTGATCGTGGGTTCCACAACCCGACATCTAGCGTTTGACGCAGCACTAGGCTTCGTTTCAAAAGTAGGTCGTCGGCCCGAGGCTCAGCCAATCGGTGCGGGTCGAGGAGGGCGAAGCAGGCGAATCCGCGGGATTCGTCGATGCAGCTCGACAAAGTCCCGTGCCGATGCAGCGAGTCGAAGCCAGAGCCGAGTTTTGAGACGGAGCCTAGCAGCCCGTTGATCTATTCGCTGCCGGCTACGAACGGCCCTCTTGACCAATCGCGGCGTCGAAAAAAACTCGGCGAATCTACGGATTCGCCTGCGTTTGTTCTCCTTGATCTTGGCCAACATGGCTCGTCCTCGCCTTGGCCCGCTCAAATCAACGGACTGCCAGGCTCCTGGATTGGTTCATTCACTGACGAAACGACTCTTGGGTGCCATGCCCACGCCGGTTGTGGGCATGCGGGAAACACGTGGCGCTCGAGAAAACGCTCGCTTGATGTTGGTGGACAAGAACCCTGGGGCACCGGGTTCACGTTCGGTCCGAAGCGCTACTTCTTAGGGATCGATGATTTCGCCACCGGCTCGGGTGCCCATGGCGTGGAAAATGTCTCGGTCGGTCGAGTTGCCGACGAAGTGCACCGAACCATCGACGAGCGCGACGTTGACCCCGCCGGGATGGTAGCTGCGAGCGTAGATCTCTCGATTGGAGAGACCGACGACCGACCGGCAGGGAGCTTGCGGCCAGATGGTCGACTTGCAGGTGTAGATGACATCTTCGAGGAGAGGATTGGGCGGCTCGAGCGCCGTGAAGGCATACCCACCACCATGCGGTCCACTACCCCAGTAGCCACCGCCGGCTCCCCACGCTCCGCTCACCGCGGGGGTGCCGCGCGCGATGACTTCACTAAGAAGGATTGTCTTGCTGATCCCATCGACCACATCCCGCATCGCGGCGTTGGAATGATACCAGAACATGCCGGTCGAATTGCTGGCGGAGTTCGTGATGTGGTTCTTGCCGTAGAGTCCGACATAGCTTCCCTGAAAACATCGGGTCGCACTCGCGCCCCCCTGGGCCGGCATCGAGGGATCCGACGGGCACATGAAGACGGGAATCGACGCCCCGTGAACGTCAGCAGATCCCTGCCAGACGTAGTCCGGATCCTCTTCGACATATCTCTCGAAGAGGTTGGTCTGATCGACATAGGGCAAGAGGCGATGGAACCAGGTATCGCGGCGAAGCGTCACGTTGGAGGGCTCGCCGCGATAGCCGTACGGAAAGAGATTGTGGGAATCGTGATAGTTCTGGAGGGCGAGCGCGACTTGTTTGAGGTTACTTGTGCAATGGGTCTTGCGCGCGGCTTCGCGGGCCTGCTGCACGGCGGGCAAGAGCAGGGAGACCAACACTCCGATGATCGCGATAACGACCAGGAGTTCAACAAGAGTGAACGCGGCGACTCGCCGAGGATAGCGTGACATCAAAGTCTCCCTCTTGGTGGAGAAGAACGTAGAGAACATCAATCGGTTTGCGGAAGGTGGGCGACAAGAGGTAGCAGCACCTCGATCGCTTCTACTTCGTTGGCTCATCGCGTGGGGCGCGACGCATCACGCTCGGGGAGCGGGCGAACACACTGATTAAATGATAGCCGGTGTTGGCGCTCGCTACTAGCTAAGTTGGCGCGCATCGCGAAAGAAAGATACAAAAACACCTTTCGCATGCGCGCATCGCTGGCAGTCGCGTCTAGAGATGAGGCATTTTCCTCGCGATGGAGAATGACGCCAGGGCGCGGAAGTCACCGCGCCGGGAGGAGACGGTGGGCCGCTTGGTTGACAAACTGGTGATCGATCGGCTGCCGGCTCTCTCGCCACCAACGACCAATCCCATTGGCGGCCAACTTCTGGTACCATCGCGGCAACGATTGAGTAACCACGACAACGGAGAACATACGTGCAACGATTCAGTGTTCGGTGGCCGGCTTGGCATTGGCTCCTCGTATTGAGTCTTGCCACGGCGGTGACGACTCAAGCTCTTGGTGACGGCCCCAAGGACAACATCCCCACCGAGGTTCGCCCGATTCCTCCAATCGGGATCGAGGTTCCCGAGGCCGACCGAAAGGAACTCGAGCAAGGTTTGTCCCAGCTTCGCACGCTGATCGAGCAACTCAAGTCGAACCAGAAGGCTCCACCCGAACGGCTCGCCGACATCATCATCTACGAGCGTGCGGTCTCCGATGCCCTGGAGCATCGGGAGTTTTTCTCGAAGGGGGATATCAACGCCGCGAAGGAGCTTCTCCGCGAGGGCGCCGAGCGGGCGAAGCAGTTGGCAAAGGGGGATGCCCCCTGGACGCGAGCGACGGGACTCGTGCCGCTCGGTTACGTTTCCAAGATCGATGGTTCGGTCCAGCCCTACGGCTTGGTCATTCCCGAGAGTTACTCGCCGACCGGAACCGACGCGGTCCGCTTGGATCTGTGGTTTCACGGCCGGGGTGAGAAGCTCAGCGAGGTCAGTTTCCTCAATCAGCGGCGCAAGCGGGCTGGCCAGTACGCTCCCAAGGAGACGATCGTCTTGCATCCGTACGGCCGCTACTCCAACGCGTTCAAGTTCGCCGGCGAGGTCGATGTGCTCGAGGCGTTGGAGGACGTCGAACGCCGCTACCGGATCGACCCCGATCGCATCAGCGTCCGCGGGTTCTCGATGGGCGGAGCGGCATGCTGGCAGTTCGCGGTTCACTACGCCGATCGCTGGTTCGCCGCGAATCCGGGGGCGGGGTTCTCCGAAACGCCGGAGTTCCTGAAGACCTTCCAACAGGAGGCGCTCGCGCCAAGCTGGTACGAGCAACGACTCTGGCGACTCTACGACTGCCCCGGCTATGCCATCAACCTCTTTCACTGTCCGACGATCGCCTACAGCGGAGAGCTTGACAAGCAGAAGCAAGCGGCCGACATCATGCAGGAGGCCCTCGCTCAACAGGGCATCGACTTGGTCCACATCATCGGCCCGGAAACCAAGCACTCGATCCATGCCGACTCGAAGGAGGAGATCGAGCGCCGGATGGCGAGCCTCGCCGAGGTCGGCCGTCGTCACGTCCCACGCACGCTCCACTTCGCCACCTTCACGCTCAAGTACAACCGCATGAAGTGGCTGACGGTCGATGCCCTGGACAAGCACTGGGTGCCGGCGCGGGTCGATGCCGAGATCGTCGGGGACGACGCGCTGAGCGTCTCGACGAGCAACGTCGAAGCGTTGACGTTCGCGATGCCGCCCGGACGATGCCCGCTCGACATCACCAAGTCGCCCGAGATCACGATCGACGGCCAGAAGCTATCGGCTCCCAAGCCGAAGTCCGACCGCTCCTGGGATTGTTCGCTTCATCGCACGGAGAAGGGGTGGGTTGTCGGTCCCTTGAAGGATGATGGACTCCGCAAGCGACATGACCTGCAGGGCCCCATCGACGACGCCTTCATGGACTCGTTCGTCTTCGTCCGTCCCACGGGAACGTCGACCCACGAGGCGGTCCAGCAATGGACGACGTCCGAGCTCGACCGGGCGATCGAGCATTGGCGCAAGCATTTTCGGGGCGAAGCGCGTGTCGTCGACGACACCGACGTCGATGAGAAGCTCATCGCCAACGCGAACTTGGTTCTCTTCGGCGATGCGACCAGCAACCAAACGATCGCGAAGGTACTCGGCAAGCTACCTATCAAGTGGGACGAGGCGAAGGTCACGGTCGGGGACAAGAGCTTCGAGGCAGCGCACCATGCTCCAATCTTGATCTATCCCAATCCGCTCAACCCCGATCGCTACGTCGTGCTCAACAGTGGTTTCACCTACCGGAGCTACGCTTACCTAAACAACGCTCGCCAAGTCCCGATGTTACCCGACTGGGCGGTCATCGATCTTCGGGAACCGCCGAACAGCCAGCACCCCGGCAAAATCGTCACAGCGGGGTTCTTCGACGAAGACTGGCAGTGGCAACCCGGCTACCAAGCGGCGGAGAAGTAAACGTTCTCGCGCGGACCAGGCTCGCCTCGGTTCCTCGAATGCTTTGTCAGATCTAAAAGGTCCGGTGGCACTGGCTGCTGGTCGGCCAGTGAGAAGTGATCGTGGATCGACAACCCGAAAACGAGCGTTTGACGCAGCACTAGCAACCCGTCTCAACCCCATGGGGGAACGATGCCTCTTCCTCGACGATCCGAGTCTTCCTCGATGATGCGCTGGCAGGGGAGTCGGCGCACGTGGATGAGGACAACGGCCGCCTCCGCGTTAGCCGCGACGTGGGGGCAAGCGGAAGGGCAACAACCGAATGAGCCGCGAATCGACACGGCGCGAGCGGTCGGCGAAGTGTGGGACAGCCACACCCATCTCGCGACCTTTGCCGGACGGACGCCGGAGGAGAAGGCGGAGCAAGCACTGCAATTCGCCCGCCGCATGGGCATCGCCAGGCTGGTCACCTTCATGGGATGGCCACTTCTTCAGTCGCCGACTCGGGAACAGATCCGCGAGCAGAACGATCAAGTCTTGGCGGCACTGCGCGCCGATCCGTGGCGGCTTCTCGGCTATGTCTACGTCAATCCGACCGACGTCGAGGGGAGTCTTGCGGAGATTCGGCGCTGCGTCGCCGACGGTCCGATGGTCGGAATCAAACTCTGGGTCGCCGAGCGATGTTCCCACGCTCAACTCGATCCCATTGTCGAACTCGCGACCGAGCTCGATGCCGTGATCTACCAGCACACGTGGATCAAGACGACGGGCAATTTGCCTGGAGAATCGACCCCGGCGGATCTGGTCGAACTGGCGGCGCGTCATCCGACGGCCAAATTGATCTGCGGCCATTCGTGTGGGACGTGGGAACTCGGATTGCGCATCGTCCAGCAGTCTCCATCGCTCCGGTTCGAGATCGCCGGGACCGACCCGACGGCGGGAGTGACCGAGCGTGCCGTCGACGTGTTGGGAGCCGAACGGGTTATCTTCGGCAGCGACGCGGGAGGGCGGAGCTTCGGTACCCAGTTGGCGAAAATGCTGGGAGCCGACATCTCGGACGCCGACAAGTCGCTCATTCTCGGCGGCAATCTTCGCGAACTGCTTCGCCCGATCCTGACCTCCAAGGGACTGTTTTCGTGATGCCGCCCCTCGAGCTTCCACGCTACGCGCCCATCATCGATGTGAACGTTCACCTCTCTCGTTGGCCCTTTCGTCGGTTGCCCGATGACGAGCCCGAGCGATTGGCGAAGCGTCTCCGCGATCAGGGCGTCGCGTCGGCCTTGGCCTCCTCCTTCGACGGGCTGCTACATCTCGATCTGGGAGAAGTGAACCGTCGACTGGTCGACGCGTGCGCGAGCAAAGGGCAGGGCGTGCTGACACCGGTCGGGGCCGTCAACTTGGCGCTTCCGAATTGGGAGTCGGAGGTTCGGTGGTGTGCCCGGACTCCCGAGGTGGTGGGAGTTCGCCTATGGCCGGGCTACCATGATGTCGGACTCGACGATCCGCGCTTCGACGATCTCTGCGCCGCCTGCGCCGAGGAGAGTCTTCTCCTCCAACTCGTCATGCGACTCGAGGACGCCCGCACGGAGCATCCTCGCTTTCGATCGCGAAAGGTCGAACTCGCGGCGCTGCCGGACCTGCTGCGGCGACACCCCAGGCTTCGGGTCATCCTGCTCAACCCCGGAAAGGACGTCTCCGCCGAGGCCGCGGGAAAGCTCGCCCAGGCGGGCAACCTCTACTTCGATATCGGCATGATCGAGGGAACGGGAGCGATCGGACTGCGCCGCTATCTCACGCCGGCGCTTGCCGAGCGATTGCTGTTCGGATCGCACTCGCCTTTCTTCTATTTCGCGGCGACGACGTTACGGCTCCACGAGTGTCAGCCGAAGGAGCGGGATCTGAAGGGGATTCTCCACGCGAACGCTCGGCGTCTGCTCGATCGTCCGCGATAGACACCGCTACCAGAGTGGATTCTCGGCACGGTGGTCGCCTGACGGCGATGAGCCGCGCGGAAGTCGGACGTTAGGACGAGGTTGAGCCGAAGTCGGACGCCAGAGCGACTCCCTCGGGGGCGAGAGTCCGAATCGTGATGATGCGGATGGTCTCTGGATCGCCGTCGCTAAGGATCTGCCACCCGGAGTCGATCGCTTTGGCCAGTCGTGTGAAGACACTCTTGTTCGGACTTTCGGGGACCAGGGCGTAGCGCGTCGTCGTGCTCTCGATCTCGGCGACTTCGCTCGGCTCGGCGTTGTCGATGACTCGTTCGACCGTCTGGCGGAGCGCCGCCGAGTCGCGCGACTGGCTCTGTTGGATCGCGTCGACGATGGTCTCCGCGCCTAGTTGTTCGGAAATGAACTCGCGTCCCGACTGCGCAATCTCTTGGGCCAGGGACGAGATGGAGGCCTCGCGCCAAAGGGTCAGGATCTTCTTCCAACTCCGCTCGGTCTTTTGCAGCAGCTTCTTCGCGACGGCGTCGTCGAAGTCCTTGAAGTGGTGTTTGCGTTGGATTCGCTGCCATTGATCGGCGGCCGCGCCCAACGAACGACTCCCGTCGGGAAAGACCAGTTGGCTGCGTGATCGCTCGGCGGAACTCGTCTTCGAGGGGCGTTGCCATGTATCGATGACGGCGTCCATCTTCTTGGTCACCCTGGCGACGTCGTCGGCTTGACGATCAATCACGCTCGTGATCGCTCCGAGGAGGTCGGTCGCGTCGCGAGCGAATTGGAACTCGAGTTTGTCGCGAATGAACTGAACCCACGCGTCGAGAAAGTCGGGGTTCGACGAGAGTGTCCATTGGTCGGTATCACGCTGCCGGGAAAAGTTCGAGGGCCCGCCGGTGACGCGTTTTTGAGAGGACATGATCCCCACGACGCGCACGAGCGACTCGCCCGAGGTCACCAGTTGTCGTCGTTTTCGTTCGACCTCCTCGCGCCCGGACCGGATCTGAGCTTCGAAGGTCTCGCGCCACTGGGACAGAACATGCTGGCACCGACTCCAGCGCGGTCCCGGACCGACGAGGAGTTGGGAGGTCAGCCGGTCGATGACGCCTTCCATCTCCCGTAGTTGGGAGCGAGTGAACGACTCGATGGCGCGCAAGAGATCGGTGTTGGCCGAGGTGCTCGACGGGTCGACCAACGCCTGTAGCTCCGCTTGCAGCGACGTCGCGAATTGGGGCGTGCCTCGTTGCGTCGAGGCGGGGAGTTTGGCTTGGAACGTGGCCAGCTCCTGTTGGACGATCTTCGAGAGGTGGCCCGCGCTGGCTTGGCGAAGTCGACGCACGACGGACGGGAAATCGGACTTCCCCTGCGTCAGCGCCTTGTGGCCCAACGACTCGGCTTCCTTCGTCTCCCGAACGTTCAAGCTTCGCTTCCATTCGCCGAGCAGTTGTTGGCAGAGGCGACGATTGCTTTCGAGAACCATGTCCTCGCGCGGAAAACGCAGCGCGGCGAGGGCGACGGTACGGACGCTCGGTTCGGCACTTTCGGTTCCCGCGGGCTCAAGTCGCTCGGCGACCTCTTCTCGGGCAAGCTCCACGAGGAACTCGCTCGCTTGCTGAGCCATGTCGGGGGCGTCGGCGTCGAACTGATAGCTGTAGTCGAAGTGGACTCTTTGAAAGTGAGTGGCGATCGCCTCGGCGAGGGAGGCAAGGGGACTCGCCGGATTGCGAAGCGAATGCGACTCGGGATGTTTGCCGGAACCGCTCGAGGTAACGATCAGGCTGGAGAGATGAATATCGCCCATCACCTCCTTGGAGCATCCGCGAAGGATATCCAAGCAGTGATGAACCCAAGCGGCTTTGCTCGATCCACGGCCATCGTCGTCAATCACGACATAGAGCCGGCAGCAGGGGGCGAGTTCGGCGTCCTCCGCGCGAAGTTGTTCGAGCTCCGACCGAATCCGCAGCGCCGTCGTCGAATCCTGTTCGTAGTCCTGGAAGATGGTGGTGTCGCCACCCGAATTCTGGGCGGGGTCGGCACTCTTCGGATCAACCGCGACGAGGCGCGTCGACGGCTTGTCGCGATGCAGAGCCGACAAACGGAGCCGTTCGATCACGGCCCGCCCCGATTTGCCCAACCCGACAATCAACGTCGGTTTCGAACCATGGCGTGGCTCGACGACGAACTCGTCGCTGTTCGGCTTCGTCGCCGCCTCGGATTGTGTCGTTTGAGCTTGCTGAGCCTCGAAGGGCTTCTCCCGAGTTCCATCGGAAAGATCGTCGCGGAACAGGGGATTGGAGACGGCAACGCTGGCCGAACCGCTGACGCCGTAGGGCACGTCGATCAGTCGTTGGACGAACTCCGTGCAGCTCGAGTAGCGGGCCGCGGGATCCCTGCTCAACGCGCGGCGAACGATGGTTTGATCCTTGGGAGGCAGAGGGGAGAGGTTCGGCTCGGCCATGACCTTTTGCAGCATCCACTGCATCGGGTTCGAGGCGCGAAACGGGCGATGCCCCGTCAGCATCTCCTGGTAGACGATCGCGAGACTGTATTGGTCGGTGCGGTCGGTCACCTTGTCGTCGTACATCTCGGGAGCGGCGTAAATGGGCGTCACCGCGGTGGAGACCTGTTGCTCCGCGAGTCCGCGGCAGGCTTTCGCCAAACCGAAGTCGGCGACCTTGACGTGACCGCGGACGACAAAGATGTTCGCGGGCTTGATGTCGAGGTGCTGGATGCCGAACTCGGAGTTGATCAGGTCGAGGGCCTCGGCCGATTCGTGCATGTAGCGAAGCAGTTCCCGGCGGGGAATGCCGACGAGACCGCCACGGGTACACGCGTCCATCCGATCCTGCAAGTCGTGATCGGCGAGTTCCATCACGATCACGAGCGAGTCGTCGACGATCTCGAAGCGGTCGATGGAGAGGAGAAAGGGATGTCGTACGTCACGAAGTTGCAAGAGCCCATGCAGTTCCCGATCGATCTGCTTGCGATCGGCCTTCTTGCCCGAGACGTCGGTGACGACCTTGACGGCTTTCTGCAAGCCGCCGGGAGCCTCGACTTTCCAGACCTCGCCGAACCCACCGACTCCGATCGGTTCGAGGACGCGGTAGCCGGGCAAGAGCTCCGTGTCGGGAACGATCTTCCCGGAAAGTCTCATCGTTCGCGTCTTGTTGACCATTGACGAATATTTCCTGGAGGGGACAGGATGACGTCCATTCAGTCCGACTCGCTACGGTTTCCTCGTGCGTGGGCCGGCCAGCGTCGACAAGACGCTGGGGCCATGGGGTGATGTTTGCTAGCGCGACGAATCGTCATCGGCGACACCGACCAATTCCGGTTGCGGCTCTTCCTCCCGCTTGGCACGGGAAAAGTCGACGCGCGATCCGTCACGCTCTTCCAAGAGGCGAAACGCTTGCTCGAAGTCCTCGCAGGCTCGCTCGTGGTCGCCCATCGTTCGCCGCGCCCGAGCTCTTCCCAAAAAGCACGCCAATGACTCCCCGTCGAGCGCCATCGCGTCGCTGAAGTGGGTGACCGCGCTCTCGAGTTTGTTCTCTCCGGCCAGCAAGTCGCCTTGTTCGCAAAGCGCCGCGGCCAATTCTTGGCGATAACGCGGGACGTCGTCCCGTAAGTCGACCGCCGCCCGAAGGTCACTTAGACGCCCCGCAAGATCCTCGAGCCGCGCGCGAACCAGGCCGCGCAGGAAGAAGGCTTCCGCATCGACTTGGTCGTGCTCCAGCGCGGCGGAGAGCTCACGCTCGGCTTGCTCGAGGTGTCCCTGCTCGTAGAGACTCTTGCCCCGATCGCGCAACGCGACCGCGAGAGCGGAAGCGGCGGCCGGGTACTCCCCGTCGATACGCCGCAAGTATTCAATCGCCTCGTCGAGCTCTCCCAGGGAATGGTGGAGCAGGCCGACTTCGTAGATCGTTTCCTTGCGATCGCCACCGGTTTCGAGGGCCCGCAGCATATCGGCCAAGGCGTCGTCGAGTCGCTGTTCTTCCTGGTGCACCTTGCCACGCGCGGCGTAGGAATCGCCCAGCCACTCGGTCGACTCGTCGTCCTCGGGTTTCATCGACAGGGAGTTCTCGAGGTCGTCGATCGCGTGGTCGTAGCGGCCTTCCATCCGATAGGAGAGTCCCCGGCACTTGTAGACGTCGCCGTTGACGAGTCCCTCGTTGAGGGCCTTGGTGAAGTAGTCGATCGCTTCGAGATGATCGTGTCCATCGAGACGCTGGCAACCGATCTTGTAGTAGCAGCGACCCACGACCTTCTCTTCATCCTCGATCCCGAGCCGGAAGGCCTTGTTCGCGTCTTGCAGGGCGTTGTCGTAGTCTTCCAGTTCGAAGCGAATCCCGGCGAGGTCGTAATAGCCCGCGCCGAAGTCGGGGCTTAGTTCGATGGAGCGCTCGAAGTCCTCGCGGGCGGTGCTGAGGTCGCCCTCACTCTGACGCAGTTTGCCGCGATCACGAAGGCAGCAACTGGCCTGCTTGCGGTAATCCGCTTTCCGCGAGTCGAGCTCCACCGCTTCGCAGTAGTGGAGGATCGCATCCTCGTACTGCTCCAGCGAGTGATAGGCCCGGCCGATGAGGTGATGGGCCTCGGCGTGATTCGCGTGCGATGAGATGACGCCCATCAAATCGTCGATGGCGCTTTGGTGCTGCCCCTGTTCGATGAGCGCTCGGCTGCGCCCGAGGATGGCGGGAAGGCTATCGGGTTCGAATTCGATCGCGCGGCAGAAATCGGCGATCGCCCGGGTGTGGTCTTCCAGCTCGAGATACGACTCGCCGCGGCGGACGTAGTACTCGGGGACTTGGGAGGCTCCCTGAATCGCTTTGGTGTAACATTCGATCGCCGACTCGTAGACCCCTTCGGAGAAGTAGACCTTCCCCATGCGGCCATGCGCGGGGGCGAATCGTGGCATGCGAGTGACCGCTTCGCGGTACTTTTGCAGCGCCTTGCCCGAGTCGCGATCCTGTTCGAAGAGATGATCCCCCCACGAAAGATAGACCGACGCGAGTGCCAAACCGTAGTGATCTCGCTGGTTCTCGTCGAGTTCCTGAGCCTTGGCGTAGTGCAAGAGGGCGTTGGGGTACTGCTCGTCGATTTGGTAGGCGTCGGCCAAGTGGGTGTGGGCTTCGACGAAGTCCTCCTTCAACTCGATCGCCTTCTGGTAGTCGTGGATCGCTCGCTGCGTGTCCTCGGCCGCGATGTACGCCAGCCCGCGTTTGTAGAGCACGACCGGATCGGCGCCGATGTGCTCGACCACGCGCGTGTAGTCGGCGATCGATTGGGAGAAGTGGCCGGCGCAGTAGAGGGCCTCGGCCCGATTGAAGTAGGGTTCCGGTTTCGCGTAGAAGGGGTCGCCGGCGGAGGAGCCTTCCGAGATCGCGTGCGAATAGTGCTCAATCGCCTCATCAAAGAGCCCCAACTGGTGCATCGCGACGGCACAGCCATAGTAGGCGGCGACGTGGGCGCCATCGAGCCGAAGGACATGGCGAAAGAGATCGATCGCTTCGCGGTACTGTTCGATGTCGAAGTAGACCTTGGCGAGTCCGTAGAGCGCCTCGACGTGGTTGGGCTCTCGATGGGTCGCCTGTTGATAGTCCTCGATCGCCTCCTCGTGGCGGCCGAGGTCCCTTTTGGCGGCGGCCCGGAAACAGTACGCGTCGACCCGTTCCTCATCGAGCCCAAGTGCCTTGTTGTAGTCGTCAATCGCCCGGGACAGTTCTGTTTGGGAACGCGACTCGGCGACCGACGCGGTGGATGCTCCGCGAAAGATGACCGGCTTCTCGCCCGTGGCGGTGTGAAAGCGATCCTTCTCGCCCGACTGGTGTTGGTCGCTCTCGACCGAGAGTCCGCTCTCGGCGGTGTGGACCGAGCCTTCCGCGGTCGAGGTCGAGGTGGAAAGCCCGCCTCCGCTCTCCTTGACGGCGACGCCGCGGAAGAGCTTCACCTTCTGTTTGCGATCGCGGGCCTTGGCGTGATGGGCTTGCCCCCGCGCGACGTAGAGATCGGGGTTGGACTCGTCCTTGAAGATCGCCTCGGTGAAGTCGTCGATCGCGGTCGTGAAGTTCTCGCTGCGGGTGAACGCCTTGCCGCGGTAGTAATAGGCCTCGACCAGATGACGGTCGATCTCGACCGCCTTGGTGAAGTCATCGATCGCCTTGGAGAGATCGTCTCGTTCGAGAAAGGCGATGCCGCGCGTCGTGTGGCTCTCGGCGAGACTCGCCCGATATTGAGCACGCGCCTTGCGCTGCGTGAGCGGGTTGGAGTGCTCGATCGCGCGCTTGAAGTCCTCGATCGCTTCGTGTTCCTTGCCGAGCTTCTGATAGGCTTGCCCGCGCCGATGATAGACATCGCTCTTCTTGGAGAGCGACGGGATGACGGCGTTGTAGGCGAGGATTGCCTGGGCGAAATCGGTCGCTTCGAAGAGGGCCTCCGCCAGTCCAAGGCGGGTTTCCGCGCTCGAGTCGCCGTGGGTGATCGCTTCCGCGAAGTATTCGCTCGCATCCCGGTAGTGCCCCGACGCGAGGCACTGACGAGCGATGTCGACGTAGTCGGCGGCCGACTGGGGGACTTTCCCCTCGACGAACGGCTTGGCCCGCCCGGCACCCTCTTGGTCGGCCGGCTCGTTGGCTTCCTCGTCTTGCTGCTCCTCGACCAACATCGAGTAGAGCCGGTTCTCGGTCAGTTCGAGAAGACTACGCTCGTCGCTCTCGGCCGAGGGAGCGCCCCCGGTCGAATGCCCCTTCCCGTTGGCGTCGGCGAGAGGATCCTTGGTCTCGAAGGCCTCGGCCAATTGGTCGGCGAACTCGCGACACGACCCAAACCGCGCCTTCGGGTCGGGGGAGAGTGCCTTGCGGACGACGACTTCCTCGCCCGGATCGAGCGCGTCGAGCGAGAGCTCACCCTTGAGCTTCAAGTCGATGATCTCGTTAACGTGTTTTCCCTCGAAGGGGAGTTTGCCGCAGCGAAGCTCGACGTACGTCAGCGCGAGGGAGTACTGATCGCTGGTGTCGGTCACTTGGCCGGAGTACGACTCGGGAGCCCCATAGGGGATCAAGCTGTGCCGGGAGTGCCAATTGGAAGCATCCGGCAGCAGCTTCATCAATCCCAAGTCGCCGACCATGACCTCGCCGTTCTTGAGGAAGATGTTGGCCGACTTGACATCGCGATGGGTCAGTCCCGATTCGACGAGATAGTCGATCGCCTCGGCGGCTTGGGTCGTGTAGGTGAGCAGTGTTCGCGAGTCCAAGCCGGCCTGATCGACCTCGAGCGACTCATCGAGCATGTCCTTGAGCGTCGTGTCGCAGAGCGTCATGACGATCATCAACCACCCCTCGATCGAGGTGGCGGAGTGGATCTCCAAGAGATGGCGATGGCGAATATTCTGACTCTCGATGCGATCGAGGATGTCCCGCTCGGCGTTGGACGCGCCGCTGACGAATTTGATGGCGACCGGCTCACTGCCGTCGTGGGCCTCCGCCTTCCAGACCTGTCCGAAACCGCCGTTGCCGAGGCATTCGGTCAGCGTGTAGCCGACTCCGTTGGCGGCTGAGTTCGGATTGAAAGCCATGATGGTTCCCTTGGCGCTGTAACTCGATGATCATCTACTGGAACCGCTCCGACGTCACTGCGGTGGCGGACCGTCACGAAGCCACCCGACTCACTCGACAATCTGAAAATTGTGGTAGGCCGCGTATCCATGTTCACCGGCGTCCAAGCCGTCGATTTCCTCGTCCTCCGAAACGCGAAGTCCGATCGTGTATTTGATGGCGAGGAACATCACGGTGGCGGTCACGATCGTCCAGCCGAAGACCGCGACGATGCCGAGGAATTGCCACCCCAACTGTTCCCAACCGCCTTTGAAGAAGAGTCCGTTCAACGGGGCGCCGTCGCCGCCCCCTTCCGAGAAGAGACCTAGCGAGAGGGTGCCCCACGCGCCGCAGACCCCATGGACGGAGATCGCCCCGACGGGGTCGTCGACCTTCGCGACGTGATCGAAGAAGACGACCGAGAGCACCACCAGGAGTCCCGCGACCAGTCCGATGATGAGCGAACTGATGATCGAGACCCAGGCACACGGGCAGGTGATCGCGACCAAGCCCGCGAGGGCGCCGTTGAGCGCCATCCCCGCATCCCACTTGCCGAAGCACCAGCGTGAGAGAAACAGGGCGCCCACCACGCCGGCGGCAGCGGCCGCGTTGGTCGTGCAAGCGATGTGGGCGATGTCTGTCCCCACGAGCGCCATCGTGCTACCCGGATTGAAGCCAAACCAGCCGAGCCAGAGGATGAAGACCCCGAGCGTCGCGAGCGGAATGTTGTGACCCGGAATGGCTCGCACACTTCCCGACGGGCCGAATTTGCCGATTCGCGGCCCGAGCACGATCGTGCCGACGAGGGCCGCCCAGCCCCCGACGCTATGAACCACCGTCGACCCGGCGAAGTCCCAGAAACCGAGTTCGGCCAACCACCCGCCGCCCCAAATCCAGTGCCCGGAGATGGGATAGATCAACGCGGTCAGGACGACCGAGTAGGCCATGTAGCCGATTAGCTTGGTTCGCTCCGCCATCGCTCCCGAGACGATCGTCGCCGTCGTCCCCGCGAAGACCAACTGGAAGAAGAAGGCCGCTTCGATCGGCACCGGCGTCCACTTGATCGGTTCGAAGTTGGAGATCACCTCACTGCCGTCGGCGCCCGAGAGGGTGATGTCGAACTGATGGAGAAAGAACCCGCTGTCACCGGTGAATGGGTTGCCGACGCTGAACATCAAGCCGAAGCCGACCGCCCAGAAGAGGATGCTCGCGAAACTGAAGTCGAGCAGGTTCTTCATGCAGATATTGACGGCGTTCTTCGCGCGGGTGAACCCGGACTCGACCAGGGCGAACCCGGCCTGCATGAAGAAGACGAGAAACGCGGCGAGCATGGTCCAAAGCGTATCGAGGTCAACGTTCTTCGCATCGACGGCTTGCTGAAGCTCGGCGAGAGTCGGCTCGGCAGCGTCGAGCGCTTGCGGAAGAAACAGGAGGGAAAGTATCGTCGCGGCATGAAAGAAGAGAGAGGGGTGGAAGCGTTTGATCATGTGTATGGGTCTCCAGAGACTTATGTCCACCAACGCTCGGAACGGTCTAGCGCTTGGCGAATGGTGACTTCCTCCCTTGGCCGCGGTCCTTCGACGGACACACGTACACACAGCCGTTCAGACCGACTACGGTCCCAACAGGACAGTCACGCCATCAAGCCCCGTCCCACGCTCGCGGGAACGGTCTCAATGACGCTTATCTGGATTGCTGTGTGCCACTTCACCTTCAAGTCTGCAACAACAGTGCCGTAGTGCTCTAAATGCGGTAGATTGCTGGAGACCTTCGACGGACCAACTCCCCATCTCTTCGTCAAAAGCGGGAGTTCTTGAGCCGGTTTGCTGAAATTGTTCCTGGAACTGGAGATAGGGTGACCGATCGGTTCGATATTGATCGTCGCTCACTTGACGAAATTTCCTCCGCTCGTCGCTCGTCGTCGCCACGACCGCCCGCAAGACGTGCATCACTGCTCAATTCCGGATCACTAGACGTCTGGTCGGACGGCTTTGGCGAGCGTCTCCTTGGACACTCAAGCAAGTCGCGGAGTGGGGAAGCAAGGTCGATGGTTTCAAAGAGATTGAAACCGAGCGAGCGGTTCAACCCGATGCGTTGCGAGGGATCTAGCGGTTCCGCGGATCGTAGGAGCTAGGAAAACGACGGCCCGTTCGGTCCCTTCGCCGAACGGCCCTCGCAGCCGTCGCTGATTCCTCCGTCTCTGGAGAACACCCAAGCGTGAGTTCTGGCATCTGGCCACGCGAAGGCGTGAACCAATTGCCCCCGTTGATCTAATCGCTGGCGGCTACGAACGATACTCTTGACCAATCTCAGCGTCGAAGAAATTCGACGAGTCCACGGATTCGCCTGCGCTTCTTCTCCTTGATCTTGGCCAACCAACCCTTTCAACATCGTTTCGCGATCGATTGAGCAAGGTTGGGTTGTAGGCAACGTCTCAGAGAAGCTCTGGTTGTGGTATCTGCTCCACGCTACAGGCTCCCATCGACTGCATTGGATCTCCTGAGCCGCGAAGCGGCGGAGTTTCGCGGCCAATGAGGGCAACTCCTGGAAATGATGCCGGTCTAACAACGAATCCCCAGAGGAGCGGTGGTAGTTCGAAGGCTACCGTCGCCACTTTCGGAACTCGAACCACATCCATCCAAAACCAGGGAGTTGAAACCCCTGGCTGGCAACCGGCACCGCTGCCGTTCCTTCCGGATCCTGGATGGGGCGAAATCCGGAGACCCTTGGCCGTCACAACGCTTTCATCGGCGGCCGCGTTGCGACTCCGAACGTCCGCGAGGATTGTCCTCGACGGGCTCCTTGTACTTCCGGAGAAACGCGCGCCGCTCGTCGAGGAAGCCTCGAAGCGAGGAACTCTCGGCGTTCCTGCCGGGTCGCTTACTCGAGGTCGCTTGCTGGAAGGCTTCCAGGGAATCGAGCTTCTTCGTGTCGGCGGCGACGTCCTTCTCGATCAGTTCGACGCGTTGCGTGATGAACGGCTCCAAGTTTTCCCAGTCGAGTGACTTCTCGGCAATCTCCTTCACGTACGCGAGGTACTTCGCTCGCAGTTCCGGCACCGCCAGCAGACGACTTCGCAAGGGCATCCGCGGATTGTCGATCGCGACCAGGGGATCGAGGTCGACGCCGCCATGCCCCGGCCCGCCGGGACCACGCCGACCACCTGGCATGTCGGGAGGCCCGAATCCGCCGCGACCAAACCCGCCTGGGCCAGGTCCCGGTGGTCGTCGATCGTCGTTGGGGGGACGGCGAGCCTCATCCTGGCCAGGCTGTCCGAAGCGACCGCGAGGCCCGTCCGCTCGCTGTTCCTCTCCCCCTGCGAACGGTGGACGATCCGGTCCCGGACCCTCGGGACGCCCAAACCTCGGCGGGAATCCCGGCATGCCCGGCGGCGGACCTCCGGGACCGCGTCCAGGGCCGTGGCCACTGCGAAAGGCTTCGTTCATGTCGTGCGGAACGAGATGAAACCGCTTGTCGCTGTCCAGAAACAAGCTGTAGTCGCTAGCCCGTGTCCAGTAGCCGTCACTGTTGACCAGGGCGACGTCGAGCGCGAGAAAGCGTAGGGTCTCATCGATGTCCAGCATCGGTTCGAGTTCGCGCTCGAGATGCTCCAGCGGTGTTTCATTGAGTGTCCGGCAAAGCCGCACCAGGGCTTCCCACGCTTTCTTGCCATCCTTGGACTTCATGTCGAAGCGACTCTTGTACTCGTCGAGATCTTCCCCGAAGTAGCGCAGACCGCCGTCACCGCCGGGGCTCCCGCTGACCTTCCAACGCGTCCCTTTGGTCGACGGATAGTGCTCCCTCAGGAAGTCCTTGTTGAACTGCTGCGCATTGACATAGACGCCCCAGTTCTCACCATTGATCACGACGCGAACGTGGTTGGCTTTGGGAACGGGGATGTACTGACCGGCGATGTGCGAATAGAGGACCGTGCTCATGAAGGACGGGTCTCCGGCACTGTTGAGCAGGTTCAGGGTCTTGTAGCCATCGAGCCGCTGCTCCTCGTCGGCCAAGTCGATCGAGACGTTGAACGAACGTTTGTGTCCCGAGGGAACCATGCCGTAGGAGGACATGCCGCGAAAACGCATGCCGACGTTCGGATATCTCTTCCCATCGACGATCATTGTCGCGGGAACGTCGACATCGGTGCCGTGGAAGTCCTCGAGCTCCTTCTCCCAGTCATCGCTGGTGAACTCGAAGAAGATCGTTCGCATGACGTTGGCGTCGTAGAGGTCGGCGTCCGGGTAGTGCTTGACTTCATCGGGCGAGAGCCGACGTCCCGGGGAGGCCGGTTCGCGACGCCCTCGGCCCCGAGGGCCTCCGGGAGGGCCGAAGCCACGACGCTGATTGGCGCCCGACTTTGCTTCGGTTCGGGCCTTGGCTCGCTCGTCGTCGTTGAGCCAGCCGTCGTCGTTCTGGTCGAACTTCTCGACGAGCGCTCGGTCTTTTCGCGGCCCACCCGGGCCGAAGCCGCCCGGTCCGCCGGGACCGCGACGGCCCCCAAACCCTTGCGGGGGTTGAGCACTGGCGACGCTTGCCACGCCGAGCAGCAGTAGGGTCAGTCCCGTCGTCGCGCATGTGCCTAGCATTCTTGATCGTTCCATCAGCGTTCTCTCATCATGACGAGCCATTGTCACTCTCTACTGGATGCGTCAATCCCCACGCGGCATTGATCCTTCGTTCGCCAACTCACCTCGGAACGGTCCCGCCGTCCGGATCGACAGGGTCGCTTTCCGCTCCTTGAGGTCGACGGTCTTGATCTCGAGGTCGATCGCCTCGAGGCCGATCCGTTCGCGCAGGTCGGCCAACAGCAAGTCGCGGTGCGCTTCGCCCAGCCACTCGAGCCGGTCGTACTCGATCGTGATTTTGGGCGGTCCTTTGGTCCCACCGTTCTTCCCATTGCCATTGATCGGCTCCACGGTGCCGTTGGCCCCGTTCGTTGCACGGCCGGCGATCCACTCCTTGAGCATCGTCGTCGCGAAGATCAGCGCGTTGACCAGCGCGACTTCCGTGTAGCTGGTCTTCTTGTTCGAGAGCGAGTTGATGACGGCGATGCCAATGACGATGAACAGGTACGTCATTTCCTTCGGTCGCAGCGCGTCGGTGCGGTAGCGAAGGACACCGAAGACGGCGAATAGTCCGAGGGCCAGGCCAAGGTCGAGTTCGAGTTTCTTCAGGGTGAAGCAGATGAAGAAGACGATGACGTTGAGCATCACCGCGGTGAAGGCGAACTCCCGCTGACGCTGCCCCGGGTAGATGGCGAAGCCGACAATCAGTGACAGGAAGAAGAGGTCAATGCCGAAGCGAACCAGCAGCTTAAAGACATCGTCGTCGTAGAGTGGAACTTCCAGGAACTCCATGGGCCCGTTCGTTTCCCCTGCGTCCGTCGGCTACCGCCGATGGCATGGTTGGCTTGGTTTTGCTCGTGGCTATTGCCGCTCGCATCTCGGGACGTTGGGCGGCATCCACCCTCGAACGACGGCGGCACCGATGGCGACGCGATGCCGCAACTGGTGGCCGTCGGCTCAGCCTCGTTCCCGCGGAGAAAGGGCTTCACGGAAGGTCATGCGTCAACGGGAGTGAACTTGGGCCAAGAAAGTTGGAAGAAAGTTGGAATTGATGCGGCGCAGTGAAGGGCATCGCGGTGATCGACGGGGCGGGTCGCTCCTTTGAAGGGCTTCGGAAGGCATGGGGAAGACCCTCTCTATCTCCCCCTTGGACAAGGGGGAGCAAAAGAAGTTCCCTTGGAGAAGGGGGAGCAAAAGAGGTTCCCTTGGACAAGGGGGAATTAAGAGGGGTCGGTGCTTTCTTCCAGGGGGGGCGGCTCTTCCTCTTGTCATCTCATCGTGTGACCAGGTTTACGCTTGCCGATCGACAGTGGAGATCCTCACGGCGACGATTCAGCCCGATCCTCGATCAGACGTAGAGCCCGCTGCTGGACTTCCCGTAGCCGCGGGTCGTCGGCCGGCGCGAAGCCGGTGAGCAAGATGGATGCTTCACGCTGAAGCAACAAGCACTCGACCCAGTCGAACCACGGAATCGGCATCGTGCCGACGGGACCGCGAGCGATGGTGGTGGCCCAGGCGTCGATCTCCTTCTCGGCCGTCGCGAACGTTTGACGTGATCGCTCGGCATCACCAACGCGGTAATAAGCCATCGCCAACGCGGGAAAGACGATAGCTCTGGCTCGCCAACGATCGTCCGCGAGTGCCTTGCGAAAACTCTCGACAGCTTCCTGATAGCGGCCGGCTCGATAGAGGGCGATCCCCGCCGAGTAGTGTCCGACCCCGAGAGGGTACCGCGTCCGCCAAAAGTCGTGCCGTGCCGGAGATCCCCCCGGCGGAGGGCCTGGTTCGCGCCGAGGAGGCGGTGGACCAGGGGGCCTTCCCGATGGGCCACGAGGTGGGGGACCCAGCCGAGGTGGATGGGGATGAAACGACGCTTTGCCGACCAGGGCGAGTTCAGCGAGAGCACGCTCGGCGAGATCATTGGGATCACCCACCGGCGTTGACGCCACCACGCAACTTCGAATCAGCGCCATCGAGGGGGACCGCCGCTGCTTCTCGGTTTGCTCCAGCATCGCCCGACAGATGCTTTGATAAGTCGCGGTGTCGCCGTTGATCAGAAAGAGCTGGGGAATGCCCCAGTTCGCCGGGTTGTCAGCCGGGACGCCGAGCTCGATCGCCTTGGTCCAGTCTTTCGCCGCCAGCTTCCAGAGCCCGAGTTTGACGGCCAACGAGGCACGCTCGTTCCACGCGATGTAGTAGTTCGGCTGTCGCTCGATCGCTTCGCTGAAGTCCTCCCACGCGGCCGCCCAGCGTTCCGCGTCGGCATGGGCCCGGCCACTGGTGACTAGAACGTTGGCTTCCTTCATGCGGGTGGCGAACTGGGCGATCTCTTCCCGAGCGGCATCGGCTTCCTGTTGAAGTCGAATCGCCTTCTTGAGCGCCGCGTCCTTTTCGTTGCGCTCGGAGAACGCGACCGAGGCCTGCCAAAGGCTGATCGTCGTTCCGGCCAGCATCGCGATCGCGATCAACGAGACTGCCGTGATCGCGGCTTTGTTTCGGTGGGCGAACTTTCGCAGTTGATACAGTTGTGACGGAGGTCGCGCCTCGATCGGCTGGGCGCCGAGGTAGCGGCCGATATCGTCCGCCAACTCACTGGCCGAGGCGTAGCGCCGGCTGCGATCCTTCTCCAGCGTCTTCATGACGATCCAGTCGAGGTCGCCGCGAACCGCGGTCGAACGCCTTGTGGGAGTCCGGCCTCGCGAGTCGGCGACTGTCGAGCGAGCCGCTTCCACCGTCGTCAATCGCGTGCTCGGCTTGGGGGGATCTTCCTCCCGAATGATCCGACGCATTTCGTCAATCCCGACCGAGTTGAAGCGTTCCCTCGCGAAGGGCGTCGACCCGGTGAGCAATTCATAGAGCAGGACCCCGAGCGAGTAGATGTCGCTGCGGGTGTCGATGTCCAAGCCGCTCATCTCGGCCTGCTCGGGGCTCATGTAGAGGGGGGTGCCGATCATCCCGGCGAATCGGGTGTAGATCGTCTTGTCGGTCAAGTTCTGACCAAGGGCCTTGGCGACCCCGAAGTCGATCACCTTGGGAACCGCGACCTCGTCGTGAAGCGTCACGAGCACGTTCGACGGTTTGAGGTCGCGATGGATGACACCTTTCTGATGAGCGTGCTGCACGGCGTTGCAAACGGTGGTGAACAACTCCAGCCGCGATCGCAAGTCGACGTCCCGCTGATCGCAGAACGCCGTGATGGGCACGCCTCGGACCAGTTCCATGACGAAGTAGGGGCGGCCCGACTCGGTAGTCCCGGCATCGAGCACGCTGGCGATGTTGGGATGGTTCATCATCGCGACCGCTTGACGTTCGGCCTCGAACCGGGCGATGACATCCCGCGTGTCCATGCCCGGCTTGAGGATCTTCAGCGCGACGTGTCGGCGGACGGGTCGTTGTTGTTCCGCGACGAAGACCAGACCAAAACCACCCTCGCCGATTTGCTCCATTAGCCGATAGTTGCCAATCACCGTTCCGGGGCCCTCGGCGATCAGCTTGCTGTCGGCGAGACTCGTGGTCATCGCCGATGGGGAACGGTTGGGAAGCGCCTCGATCGGCTGATCGAGCGGGTTGTCCGGCAGGTCGTGGGCGCTGAGCAGGTCTTCGACCGAGGCGCGAAGTCGGGCGTTGCCCGCGCACGCTTCGGCGACGTAAGCCGCACGCTCCTCAGTGGAGTGCCGCTCCAGGGCTTCGAGAAAGATCGATCGTTCGGAAATGTCAGCCATGGATGAACGAATTGCCCTCAAAACCATCGAATCACTACTCGAATTGCGCCGATTCGCGCAAAAAAGGGCCAATTTCTGACCAAAAACTACCCGTTTCCTTCGATTTCCCGACGCAACCACGCCCGCGCGTACGCCCAGTGGCGCTTCGTGGTGCGGGGCGACGTCTTGAGGACCCGCGCGGTCTCCTCAATGGTCAGCCCCGTGAAGTAACGCAATTGGACCAGTCTCGCGAGATCGGCGTCGACCTCCGCCAACCGGGTAAGGGCTTCATCAAGGGCGATCAACTGGTCGGCGTCGTTGACTTCGACGGGAATGTCCTCGTCGCGGATCTCGCAGCGGGCCATCTCGCCGCCCCGTTTCGCGGCCTTTCGGCGTCGGGCGCTTTCGATCAGGATGCGTCGCATCGCCTCGGCGGCCGCCATGAAGAAGTGCTCGCGACCGTCCCATTGCGCGAGATCTCGCTCGCCGACCAGCCGTAGGAAGGCCTCGTGGACCAGGGCGGTCGGCTGGAGCGTCTGTTCGGATGCTTCTCGGGCCATCTTCCGGGCAGCGAGCCGCCTGAGTTCCTCGTAGACGAGTGGCAGGAGACGTCCCGCCGCCTGTCGGTCGCCGCGTTCGATCTCTTGAAGGAGGAGGGTGATATCGTCGGCCATCCCCTCAGTGTAGACGATTCGGGACCAAGAAAGGGGGGCTACCCCCGGCTGATTCGGCGGTTGGGGGGAACCCTCGCTCCGCGAGCCCAGGTTTGGCGCCCGGCTTTGACGGGAAAGCCCATCACCCAGTGTGCGCTGCCGCGACACTGTGCTATGCACTCGCATGCCTTCGGCATGCTTGGCTTCGAGGTCGGAATAAGATGGTGGGTCGAGGCCTACCGCCAACGTTCAGGAAGCCTCGCCCGCGCCCCGCGTTGCTTCAAAGGCAACGCCGTTAGAGTATGTAGCGCAAGGTCGCGCAGCGCACCTTGGGAAACTGATCCTAACGCTACGGCTTGATGGCGTAGACCTGGACGCTGGCGGCGAAGTCGTTGATGTTGTGCTTGCGGATCAGTTCGGCCAACTCCTCGTGCAGTGTCGCGGCCGAGGGCGAACAGCAGTCGCCGGCGTCGACCACTTCCAAGGGTGAAGAAGACTCGCCGAGGGCCGAGGGCGGGGCACAGCAACCGGCTTGATTCTCGGCTTTCGCGTAAGCGTTGAGGTCCTTCTTCGTGTCGACGACCTGAACACCCGAGAAACCGGCCTCGGTGAGGTTGGCGACATACTCCTCGATCGGAATCGCGCCGGCGATGCAGCCGACATACGCCATCAGGTTCTCGGCGATCTCCTCAGGCATGGGGGCTTTCAGGGCGATGTCGGAGACCGCGACGCGTCCGCCGGGCTTGAGGATGCGAAAGATCTCGCGGAAGACCGCCGCCTTGTCCTCCGCCAGGTTGATCACGCAGTTGGAGATGACGCAATCGACGGAGTCGTCGGCAAGGGGCGTCTTGTCGATTGTCGCGAGATGGAATTCGACGTTGGAGAGACCCTGTTTCGCCGCGCCGCGCGTCGCTCGCTCGACCATTTCCGGCGTCATGTCGATGCCGATCGCTTTGCCTTCCGGGCCGACCTTTTGAGCGGCGAGGAAGACATCCAGGCCGCCGCCGGAACCGAGGTCGACGACGACTTCGCCCGGCTTCAGATGAGCCGTCGCGGTCGGGTTTCCGCAGGAGAGCCCCATGTTCGCTTCGGCGGGGATGCTCGCGAGTTCTTCCGCGGAGTAGCCGAACGCCTCGGCAACGGCATGAACCCCGGCATGCTCACTGGTGAGGCTGCTGGCGGCAACGGCGGCGTACTTGCCGCGGACGGCATCGGTGATTTCTTGGCTCATCGTTCGGGTCCCCTTTGAAGTGTGGTCATGCCTTCGTCCTCCATCAGACAAAGGGCGAGGTCGAGAAGGGGAGCGACGCAACCATTCTCGACGCGATAGTAGACGTTGTTTCCGTCTCGACGGGAGACGAGCATTTGCGTGTCGGCCAACCGCACGAGTTGGTTGGAGACCGCCTGCGGTTTCATCCCAAGGGTCTTGGCAATGTCGGTGACGGTGGCCTCTCCGGAACGAACCAGGTGGTGCAGCAAGCGCAGACGAGTGTCGTTGGCGAGGATCTTGAAGAGCGTCGTCACCTTGCCCGCGTCCATGAAGGAGAGGAGCGGTCGATCGCGCAGCGCCGGTCGTCCGGCCGAGCAGGTGTTGCTCCCTTGGTGATCGCTCGTGCAACAGTCATTTTCTTCGGCCATGCGAACCTCCGTCACTAAACTATTACACGAGACTATGTAATGGTGTCAAGTGGAGAATTGCTGGTGAGGCGATGGGCGGCTTGATGCCTGGGCGTCGAAGTGGGGGCAACGGAGCCGATGGAGAGCGACCGGCGACTTCAGGAAACGGGCCGTTGGGTGAGCTTGGTGGCGAGGCGGGTACGCAGGGTCTTCGGGTCAATGCCCAAGACCCGCGCCGCGGCGGAGTGATTGTTGCGACAGTGGTGCAGGGTGCGGCGAAACAGAATCGGTTCGATCTCGCCTAGCAACATCTCGTGCAGTTGGTTGCGGTCGACCAGTGGGTTGATCGAAGCGATCTGATCGTCGAGCCAACGATTGACCTTTGTCGCCCAATCGGACTCGGTCTCCTCTTCGCTCGTCGGCAAGACGGGTTGAGGAAGGTGGTCGACCGCAATGGGGGCTCCACGAGAGGCGATCGCCGCGTGCTCGACGGCATTTCTCAGCTCGCGGATGTTGCCATACCAAGGCCGCGACAACATTTCCTCGATCGTCGAGGGGAGTAGAACCGAGCCCGGCTTCCCATTGACGGTCTGTCGCAGAAAGTGCTCGGCCAGGATTGGGATATCTTCGGTTCGTTCCCGAAGGGGGGGCACCTCGATGTGGTAGACACTGAGGCGGTAATAGAGATCCTCTCGAAATCGGCCCTGGGCGATGAGGTCGGGCAGCGACTTGTTCGTCGCCGCGATGAACCGAGCGCGCATCCGACGGGGCTGATGCTCCCCGACTCGGGTCACCTCTCGTTCCTCGATCGCCCGCAGGAGTTTGACTTGGAGCGAAAGAGGAATGTCTCCCAACTCATCGAGCAGAACCGTCCCTTCGCCGGCTTGCTCAAGCAGGCCCACCCGATCGGACTCCGCGCCGGTGTAGGCGCCGCGGTTGTGCCCGAAGAGTTCACTCTCGATCAGGCTTGGACTCAGCGCCGCCAGAAATACGGGCAGGAACTGTTTGTCGCGGCGGGGGCTGTAGCGATGAATGGCCCGGGCGAGGACCTCCTTGCCGGTGCCGCTCTCCCCGGTCAAGAGGACTGGCACGTGGCTGGCGGCGACCAATGCGACGCGGTTGAAGATTCGCTGCATCAAGGGCGACTTGCCGATCACGACGTTCGGGCAATCCTCGTTGACCGTCGGTTCCGGCGGTAGGTCGGCGATCCTCGAGGTGTCGATCGCCCGATTGAGGACGGTCTTGAGTTCTTCGAGGGAGAAGGGTTTGACGAGGTAGTCGAAGACACCTTTCTCCACTGCGGCCGCCGCGGTGTCGAGTGTGCCGAACGCCGTCATGATGATGATCGGCGCCTCGGGCGCGTGTTCGCGTAAGCGGCCGATCGCGGTCAGTCCGTCCATTCTTGGCAAGCGTATGTCGAGCAAGACGACTTCGGGAAGAACTTCCTCGGCGAGTTCCAGCCCTCGCTCGGCCGAACCGGCGACATGGACCTCGTGACCGGCATGCGCAAGGAACTTGCGTAGCGACTTGCAGTGGCGAGTTTCATCATCGATGACGAGGATTGTGGCCATGGAACCTTCGTGATTTCAGTCCGCGGAGGAGACCGCCGCGAGAACCTCTTCTTCCCGATCACCCATCGGCTGACGCGGCAACGTGATCACGAACTCCGTCCAGCGCGCGTGCCGTTTCCAAGCGACGGCCCCGCCGGCGGATTCGGCAGCTTGTTTGACTTGGGCGAGTCCCAATCCGATTCCCTCCGGCTTGCTGGTGACAAAGGGTTCGAACAACTGGTCCGCCAACGCGGCGTCGGGACCGGGGCCCGTATCGCGGACGCGAAGCGCGATCGTTTCGTGGTGCGTCTCAAGGCCGAGGGACAGATCCCCGTGACGCCCGATCGCCTCGATCCCGTTGAGGCACAGGTTGACAATCGCGGCCCGGATCGACTCCGCGTCTTGAACGACTTCATCGGTCATGTCCCATTCGGTGACGAGATGGATCTCCTGGTGACGGCAAATTGGTTCGACCATCGTGACCACATCGTCGAGCACGTCGACAAGCGGCCGGGCGATCTCTCCACGCTCCTGGTTCTTTCCAATCGACAGCAGCCGTTGGACGAGCGTTTCGGTCACCTCGAGTTGCTCGTTGGCATTTTGAAGCATGTCTTCGGAAGGGAGGGTGAGGGAGCGGCAAACTTCGCGAAAGACCTCGAGTGACAGCCGGGCGGAGTGAATCCCGTTGCGAAGCTCGTGGGCGACGCCGCCGGCAAGTTGACCCTGTAGTCGAGTTCGCTCGGTAATCCGGATCGTCTCCTGCATCTGCTGAAGCTGGGTGGCCATCGAGTTGACGGCTCGAGCGAGATCGTCGACTTCATCGTGCCCACGAACCTCGACGGTCGGGCGAAAGTCCCCCTTGGCGATGTCGGTCACTTGTCGCTGAATGCGACGGACGCGTCGGCTGAGGCTTCCGGTCGACCAGGTTACAACGCCAATCAAGAGAACTACGAAAAGAGACGCGGCCGCGTTGATGCGGTTCTTTCCCTGTTCGTTGAGCATCACGGCGTAGTTGTACGAGTAGAGGCTCAAGAGCCGGGTATCCGCCGGCCACGTCGGGACGCGACACTTCGTGAGGCAGTACCACTTCTGGGTCCCGGTTCCGATATGGCCGGCCCATCGCCGCCCAGGCTCACCCGGCGAGACCGTCGGAATGACGCGAATCACCGTCAAGTCGCGGGGGGCTAGGGAAATGGTGGAGGCCAAGACCTCATCGCCACGAAAGACGGCAAACTGATAGCCGGGATTCTCCCGTTGAAGCTGTTTCAAGTCACTCTTCAAGTCGGCTTCCTTCAACGGGCCCAATTGATTCGCGATCAGGCTCGGTTGGGTGTCTTCGACATGATCGAGCTCATCGATGTAGTGCTCGCCTTGGCGCGAGGCCAAGTGGTAGACAAAGAAGGCGAGCAGCGCCCCCAGGGGCACAAGCATCTGATTTCTCAGCGACCAGGCCATCATTGATCTCCAAGAGTTTTTCCTGCCCGAGTTGGGGAATAATTCTTTGGCGGTCGTCGTCGCTGTGGCGAAGACTCGTTGGTCGCCCCGTTTTCGTTCGCCATAAGCCGCTATTGGCAAGCATCTTAAGTCATCTGCTCCCCGCTGTCGCTGTTTTGGTACGGTAGCTGCACCTTGACGGCGACTGCGATGGGATTGAGACTCCATCGCAACTAGGTTTATAGGAATTTACTCGCCTGTATCTGCCCGCGCCGTCAGCCATCCCTCCTTGGGCTAGCCAGAGCCAGTCATTCGGAAACACCGCCAGGCGACGTCCTTCAGGGTCTGTTTCTTTACTAGGAGGCATCCGTGCTCTACGTCCGACGTACCCCCCGAATCCTCGGGTTCACCCTCATCGAGTTGCTTGTCGTGATCGCCATCATCGGCGTCTTGGTCGGCATGCTCCTTCCCGCCGTTCAAGAGGCCCGCGAGGCCTCTCGCCGAATGTCGTGCCAAAACCATCTCAAGCAAATCGGGATGGCGATGCACGGCTATCACGACGCGCACAACATGTTGCCGAAGGCGGACAACCAAGGCGCCACCGATCCTACGAGGACCTCGGCCGGTCCCAATATCGCCATTCTCCCTTACATGGACCAGACCTACTTGCAACAGCAGTACGATTTCAACACGGCGTATGACGTCGCCCCCAATGACGAACTACGGGACGACATGCCGTCCGTCTTCATCTGTCCTTCGAATCCGGCTGGCGGGCAAGTGACCGAACGCACCGGCTATCAGGCTTCTGACTACGTCTACCTCCGCAACGCGCGAGACTGGGAAAACGCCACCGCCATGATGGAGGGGGGACGCTACACCAAGTTCAGTCAAGCGACCGATGGGCTCTCCAAGTCCATCATGGTGTACGAGTCGGCGGGACGTGCCCACTGGTACATTTATGGCACGAAGATGTCGGTCGAGTGGGACTACTACTCCGGCAGTGGCGCGTGGGGAGAGGAGATCGAAGCCTGGTCGTCGCACTACTCCGCTGGCTGGTTCTTTCCCGCTTTCATCACGCTCGACGCCTCCAATCCGGCCGGAACGGATCCGACGATTAGCTGGACCGGCTCCACGATCATCAACGTCAGCAACTTCTACGCGGCCCCTTACTCGTTCCACTTCGGGGGAACGCATTTGGGCATGGGCGACGGCTCAGTCCGCTTCGTGGCGGAGTATGTCGACCTCGACTTTCTGGCCGCTCTCACGTCTTGCGACGGCGGCGAAATCATCGATAGTTTCTGATCGGGTCACTCGGCACGGCCCAACGGTTACGGCCGCGACGAGACGGTCAAGCCCCGCTCCGCTGGGCCGGTCCAGGCGACTTCATTCCCGGACCGGCTTTTCGAAAGTCAGTCAGCCCGAGCGACGGTCGGGTGAATAGCGCGCACTGGAGTATCGGATTTCATGAAGGGCTATGTACTCGCAACAGCTTCGCTCGTTGTTGCCATCACCTGTGGCGGCTGTGGCGGGCCGAGCTGGATGGCGGCTACGCATCCGGTTGAGGGAGTCTTGAAAGTCAACGGGGAGCCCGCCGCCGGAGCGGTCGTGACCATCTATCCCACGGGAGAGAAGGTCGACGAACGCAACACGAAACCCTGGGGAATCGTCGACGAAAGCGGCAAGTTCCAACTTCAAAGCTATAAGCCGGGCGATGGAGCTCCCGCCGGCGAGTACGACGTCACGATTCAGTGGCCGTGGGACGTTCACGTACTGAGTCTGTCGATGACCGACCGGCTCGGAGGCAAGTTCCAAAAACCCCAGCAGTCCCAGTGGCGCATCACTGTTTCGGAGGGGACGAACCAACTCGACCCCATCGAGATCGAGGGTGCGAAGGTGGAGATGACACCACCCTCGAAGAACGCCAAGAAACGGATCGGTCCGCCGGGTCCGAGGATGGGGCCTTAGCTGTCCGTCGATTTAAGCGGGCCAAGACTCGTTCGTAGCCGGCAGCGAATAGGTCAGCGGGCTGCTCGTGCCCCGATCGGTTGGTTGACGGCAAGGGCCTCTGGGGTGTCATGCCATGCTCGTCGTGGGCATGAGGGAAACGCATTCGGCTCGGCAAGCTCTCTCACGAAGCGCGGTCGAGGTTTCACGCAATGAACCTCTTCCAGCCGAAACTCTCGCAACCGTGTCGATGTGCCTCCACTCGGCCAGACGCCGATGGCAATGTCGTCACGCTTTAGGACGCAACTGTCTGTCATGTCCATCACCACTCCACCCGATCCCTCTCCTCTCGCCGAGAGGGCTCAACAACGAAAGCCTCGCCAAACCTCCTCTAGCCTCTTTCGCCTGGTTTGGCGGTGGCACTTCTTCGCCGGCGTGCTCCTCTCGCCCTTCATCCTGGTCCTATCCCTGACGGGGGCGATCTACCTCTTCGCGGCGGAGATCGAGGACTGGATCCATCGCGACGTCCTCTTCGTCGACGCTCAACCCGAGGTGACGATCGACTATCAGGCTGTCATCGAGGCCGCTCGTGCGGCGGTCCCTGGGGGTACCGTCACGCAGGTTCAACTCCATCCCGATCCGTCGCGGGCGACCGTCGTCTCCGTCACTCCCCCCAGCGAGGAGAAGCCGGAACGTGAGGGTGAGGCCAAAGGGAAGAGGCGACGACCAGACTCGACGGAAGTCTCCATCGATCCGGTGACGCTGGCCGTTCTCGATACGCGTGATGGTCGACGTGTCTCGACGTTGTTCTTCGGACTGATCCTCAAGATCCACCGCCAATTGTTCATTGGGACGACCGGCCGGGTGATCATCGAGTTGGCGACATGCTGGTCGATCATCCTGTTCCTGACCGGTCTGTTTCTGTGGTGGCCGCGCAGGAAAGAGAAAGTCAAAGGGGTTTGGGTTCCGCGGTGGAAGTCCCAGTTCTACGTCCTGCTTCGCGATGTCCACGCCGTGGCCGGTCTCTACTTGTTGCCGGTGTGCCTCTTGATCGCCTCGACCGGCCTGTTCTACACCGTCGTGTGGGGAGAGTCGTTCCGCTTCGTGACCACGTCGCTCGTCGCGCTGGCCGAAGGGGAGGAACCGGGCGGGGATTCCAAGAGACCAAGGAATCGCACCAAGGACAAACCCGGCGATATCGAGAACGAGGTTCTCGTTCCTCCCAGCTACTCGTTGCGCCAAGTCGCCGAGGCGTGTCGGGCGGAGTATCCCGACTCTACCATCACCATCACGCTGCCCAAGTCGAACGATGATCACTACGGCATTGCCACGATCAACGACTACGCCCGCGGAACCTACGGGGCGATGAACTCGATCGGGTTCAAGATGAACCGAGACGACGGCACCGTGACGAATACGACCGACTTGTGGGACAACAAAGACTACTGGTGGCACACATGGGTCTACCCACTCCATGTCGGCAGCGTGCTCGGTCCGTACACGAAGGTCGTGTGGTTGATCGCTTGTCTGGTGCTCGCGGTTCTTCCCGTGACCGGCTTGTGGATGTGGTGGAAACGTCGTCCGCCGGGTCGGACTGGGTTTCCCAGGAGGCAATCACTCTGGGTTGTCCCGGTTTGGATGTGGGGAGCCTTTGGGTTGGCGTGCCTCTTCCTGCCCGTCTTTGCGATCTCGGTGGTGTTGGTGTACTTTCTCGACTGGCTGGGCTTGTCGGCGATGTCGCTGTGGCGAAGGGCGCGCGGATAGTGTTCTGGCTGGTAGGTTCGCTTCATGAAGTCTCGACCGCCGATTGCGCGGGAGATTTGCCAAGTCAAAGGCGTCTCCCGCCTGCCCACGGCGAGCGTAAGTCATTCGTGCCTGCCCACGTCGAGCGTAAGTCATTCGTGCCTGCCCACGGCGAGCGTGGGCAGGGGACCCAAAGCACCCGAGAGTTGTCGGCCAACGAATCACCCATCAGCACGACCGAGCGGTCACGACGTCGAAGCACGCACCTGAGAAAGTTTCGAACGTAGGGTCTTCGGATCGAGCCCCAGCATTCGCGACGCGGCGGCTTGGTTCTGCCGACAACGAACGAGCATCATCTCGATGAGTGTCGCCTCGATCTCGCTGAGTAGTTCCTCGTGGAGTCGTGCCCGATCCTTGAGCGGGTCGATGGAGTGCAGCCGCTCCTCGATCCAGCGGTTCAAGGGAGAACGCCATTCGTTGGCCTCGACACCACCGGAGACACTGGCGATCGGGCAGGGGAGGTGCTCCGGCGCGATGGGCGCTCCGCGCGACGCAATCGCCGCGTGTTCGATCGCGTTTCTCAGTTCGCGGATGTTGCCATACCAAGGGCGCGACTCCAACTCGGTCATCGCCGAGGGAGAGAAGCCTGGGCACGCCGTCGCGGTCGTGACGCGGCGGAGAAAGTAATGCGCGAGTTCGCCGATATCCTCCCGGCGTTCGCGGAGTGGCGGCAACTCGATGTGGTAGACGCTTAGCCGGTAGTACAGGTCCTCGCGAAACGTTCCTTCGGCGATCAGGTCCAGAAGCGACTTGTTGGTCGCGGCGATGAAGCGGACGCTGATTGGTCGTGTCTGATCCTCGCCAACGCGAGTCACCTCCCGCTGTTCGATCGCACGCAACAGTTTGACCTGTAGCGACAGAGGGATGTCCCCCAGTTCGTCGAGCAGGACCGTTCCCTCGGCGGCTTGTTCGAGCAAGCCGGGACGATGCTGGTCGGCGCCGGTATAGGCTCCTCGGGCATGACCGAAGAGTTCGCTCTCGATCAACCCGGGACTGAGCGCCGCCAGAAAGACCGGCAGGAATCGCTTGTTGTGGCGACTGCTGTTACGATGAATCGCCCGCGCCAAGACTTCCTTGCCCGTGCCACTCTCACCCGTCAAAAGGACGGGGACGTCGCTCGCCGCCACGAGGGCGATGCGGTTGAAGATCCGCTGCATTGCCGGCGAGCGTCCGATGACGGCGTCGGCGACGGGATCGGAGGTCCGTGGCTCGCCTTCCTCCACCGAGAGACTGTCGCTCGCGAACGCCCGCCCAAGCACCGACTTGAGTTCCTTCAGCGTGAAGGGCTTGACGAGGTACTCGAAGACTCCTTCGCGAACGGCGGAGACGGCGATGTCGAGCGTTCCGAAGGCGGTCATGATGATGATCGGAGACTCGGGGGCGTATTGACGCAGTCGGGCGATGGCGGAGATCCCGTCCATTCCCGGCAACCTGACGTCGAGCAGGATGGCGTCAACGGGCGAAGCTTCGGCCAGTTCGAAGGCTCGCTCCGCGGAGCCCGCGACACTGACGCGATGCCCCGACTGTGTCAGGTAGTCTTCCAAACTGTCGCAATGGCGTGCCTCGTCATCGACGACGAGAATGTGCCTCATGGGTCACTCCTGTATCAGCGGGTGTTCGGTGGCTGGCGTCGAGGGAGCGTCAAGCGTCGGTGGCTCGGGTCGAGTCGGCAGGGTGACGCGAAAGACCGTTCGCCCCTTGTCGCGGATCCAGTCGACCGTGCCGCCCTCCTGTGTGACCGCTTGGCGCACCAGCACCAATCCGAGTCCGACCCCTTCCGGTTTGGTCGTCATGAAGGGCTCGAACAGCGATTCGGCGATCGCTTCATCCGGACCGGGGCCCGAGTCGGAGACCTGGATCTGCGCCTCCTCGCCGAGCGCCCTGGCGGAAAGACGAACGTCGCCGTGCCGCCCCGCGGCTTCGACCGCGTTCAAACAGAGATTGAGAATCGCCGCCTGCATCGACTCCGAATCGGTCGCGACGCACGCGATCGCGTCATCGATATCCGTGACGAAGTCGACCTCGGCATGGCGGCTGACAGTCTCGACGGTGCCAACCACGTCGAGCAGGACGTCGCGTAGTTCCCTGGGAACGGTGTCACCATGTTGGGGCTTTCCCAGAGCGAGCAGCCGGCGCACGAGTGATTCGGTGATCGTGAGTTGTTCCTGGGCGTTGGCGAGCATTCGCGTGGAGGGAAGCTCTATCGACTCGGTCGTTTCCCGGAACATTTCGATCGATAAGCGGGCCGCGTGGATGCCGTTGCGTAGCTCGTGCGCCAAGCCTCCCGCGAGCTGAGCGTGCAGTCGAGCCCGCTCCGTATCGCGGACGATCCGCTTCATCGAGGCCAAGTCGGTGACCATGACGTTGACCGACTTGGCCAGTTCGCTGATTTCGTCGTGGCCCCGATCGTCGGCCATCTTGCTCAAGTCACCCTCGGCGATTCGGCGCACTCGTTGCTGAATTCGCGTGACCCGTCCGCTGAGTCGACCGCTATAGATCGCGGCCACGAGAATCAGCATCAACGCCACGAAGAAGGCGAACGTCCCCGAGCGACGAAAGGCCCCCGTCACGGTCGAGGCGATCGACTGATAGGGCTCGAGGCAGACGAGGTACGACCGTTGGGGCCATCCCGGAACCTCGATCGCGATCACGTAGTACCAGTCTCCCGCGGTGGCCAAGAGGACCGCGTCCCTGCCGGACTCGGCGTGAGGCGCGGGAGGCATTGACGCGACGATCGCTTGCTGGCGCCCACGAAGGGGAATGGTCGACAATTCGACGGCTCCCTGGCGGACCACGACAAACTCCCATCCGGGGAGCGTCGATTGCCAGGAAGCGAGAATCGGCGCGACTTTCGCGGGATCGGCATGGGAGAGTTCATTGGAGACATCGATGTAAGTCTTGATCGCGCGGTCGCCGTGCTCCTTGACCTGCAGAGCGGCCTGCTCGAAGCTGATCAGGAGCCCGAGCATCGCCACAAAGATGACGAGCGGGAGGAGCATCTGGTTGCGAAGCGACCAGGTCATCGAACGGCCTCATGGGGGAGCAGCTCCCTCGCTGAAAGGGAATCGCTCCCTGTGTTCTGCGTCGGTTCCCCGTGATGCGCCGAGATATCGTTCGTCGTAACCCTTGTTTCTAGATTCATTTATCGTGTTCTCGTAGGGAAATCTGTTTGCGGCGCAGTTATTGCTTGGTTAGGAGATTAAGACTCAGTCTCGACTTGTTGGTATCACTATAGGCCAGTTGAATTGACCGTTGCAAGCCCACCGCCAGCCTCCCATCGGCCCTGGACACGGAGTGAGTAGAGCATCCCTGACGCGGCACCGCGACACGCGTCCCAGGCCGTCCTCCCCGTCTCATGACGGGAACTGTTGATCATTGGCGTCATCCCAGAGAGGCAACTGTGAATCTGTATTCCCTGAGCACACCATCCGCGGCGCAAGCCCCACGTGCCGGTTCCGCGCCGTCCCGCCCCCGTTCAAGGAGAGCGGATCGCTTCGCGCCGACGAGCGATCCTTCCCCAGAGACTCCACCGATGAGCCGTGCTCGCACGCGCCTTGTCCGCCGCATCCACGCGAGCAAGCGTGGCCTCGTTCGCGGGGGATTCACCCTCGTGGAACTCCTCGTCGTGATCGCCATCATCGGCTTGTTGGTGGGGCTTCTCCTCCCTGCCGTGCAGCAGGCCCGCGAGGCGGCTCGGCGCATGCAGACCGCGAACCGTCTCAAGCAGATCGGTGTGGCGCTGCACAACTACCACGAAGCCCACGGCGTCTTCCCCATCAAGAACTATTACGCCATCCCTACCGACACCTCGCCCTGGATGCTCCAAATCATGCCCTACATTGGGCAGAACAGTCTCTACGATCAGTGGCAGATCGGCGCCGCGCACGCCGCGGGAACCGGATTCTACGCCGGCCCAAACGTCGACCTGATGGCGAAGGTCATTCCCACTTTTCTCGCCGCGTCGACCGTCGGACCGACCACTTGGACGCTTGAAACGTACGATCCGGAAATCACCGTCGCCCGAACCGACTTCTTCGCTCCCTATTCAAGCAACCTCGGGTCGCTCGCCAGTCAGTTTCCCTCGGGCGCCAACGAACGGATCGGAGGGATGGTACACGCCCCGCTCAACGATCCGGGAACCTCGAGTGGCATCCGACTCCGCGATGTCTCCGACGGAACTTCCAAGACGATCGGCATCGTCGAGATGGCCGGGCTGCCTAACCCACAAGTCAAAGGAGGCATCGATTCCCTGGGACCGACTGCCGCGTATGTGATGTCTTTCTCGTTCAGCGGAAGCCCTCCCAAGCTCGGCAACCCCGACGGTTTTTGGGCGGGAAGAAACGCACTCGACTACGACCCCGACTCGATCAGCTCCTTGATTGGGCTGGGTAACTGCGCGGTCAACTGCCTGAATTGGGGACGAGGCTGGGGATCGCCCTTCAGCTTCCACACGGGCGGTGCCCACGTGCTGATGTCCGATGGCAGCGTTCACTTCCTCAACGAATCGCTCGACAATGTGACCTTCATCAAATTGCTGGTTCGCGACGACGGCCAAACGCTCGAATACTGACGCGTGAATTGACTCGTCCTCCCTTCGCTCCCAGGGCGGATGAGGGCATTGATTTCTTCTCGCGCCGACTCGACTGCCTGGAACGCGGCCACGCTCACTGTGGCACCCGGCCAACTGTGGCCGGGTAAAGTCCCGATGAATCGGAACACTTCGGAGACCTAAGTGGAAGATAAGCGCTGGTTGCTGTTTGTCGCCGGAGCCCTGTTGCTCGGCATGGTTTGGGTCTATTTTCCGTGGCCGGAACGTCCCCCCGGGGCTCCGAAGTTTCCCGTGACGGGAACGGTGCTTGTCAATGGAGAACCGGCGGGAGGGTTGACCGTTCGCCTCTTCGCCAAGGACACCTCCCTGGATATGCAGGACCAAGTCCCCGTCGCCTCGACCGACAAGGAAGGGCATTTCGAGTTGTCCAGCTTCAACGCCAATGATGGAGCCGCCGAGGGAGAGTATGTCGCCACGTTCTACTGGCCGACGAATCTACTGAGCCCGACCAAGGATCGCTTCAAGGGCAAGTTTCTCAATCCCCAAACCTCGACGTTCTCCGTTACCATCCCCGCGGAGCCAACCGAGTTGCCGCCTTTTAAGATCGAGGTTCCGAAAAGAGATCTTCTCCCGATGGAGCTGGGGCTCGCGGAGCTAGAGCAGTTGGCCAAGTCGAAGACCGCGCAGTAGACGCGAACTGTCGACATTGATCGACACGGCCACAATGGGGGAGAAGCTCGTGACGACTCGAGAGACACCATCGGCGGGAGCGAACGAGCGGAAGGTCGAAAACTCCTACCGCACTCTGTGGCGTTGGCACTTCTACGCCGGTTTGATCCTGGCGCCGATGCTCCTGTGGGCGGCGGTCACCGGCGCGATCTACATCTTCGCGGACGAAGTCGAACAGGTGCTCTACCGGTCGATGCTCTATGTCGAGTCCGGAGCAAGTCGCCGAACGCTCGACGAGCTCCGCGACATCGCCGAGGCGGCCTTCCCGGAGGAGCACGTCTCCTCGGTCCTCGTCAAGGGCGAGGAGGACGGTCATGCCGTCATCTTCTCCATGCATGCCGAAGGGCAGGGGACTCGCTACGTTTACCTCGATCCCTACACCGGCGCGACCCTCGGCTCCCGCATGCGCGATGAGTCCTTCTTCCCGATCGTCAGGCAACTGCACCGCAACCTCTATCTTGGCATGACGGGACGGATCCTGATGGAGCTCGCGACCTCCTGGGGTATCATTCTCCTGGTGACGGGGATCTACCTTTGGTGGCCTAGGCGAAAGAAACAGGGACGCGACTCGGGTGGAGTCTGGTGGCCGCGCTGGAGATCCGGGACGCGCGTGGTACTTCGGGATCTTCACGCCGTCTTCGGCATGTACCTGATGCCCGCCGCCCTGGTGATCTTGGCGACGGGGCTCTTCTTTTCTCAGGTTTGGGGACGCGGCTATCTCACCGCGTTGGTGGTCTCCGGCAACGCCCCCGACGCGTTCTTCAACCCACCTCACTCGAAGAATCCCAACTCCGCGCCGCCCCTTTCGCTGCAACAGGCCTACGAAACGGCGAAGGCCCACGACCCGGGACTCTCCATTTCCATCAGTCCCCCTCACGATGAAGAGGAGGGGTACGGTGTCGGCGCCGGGTCGGCGGATGTTCCTCACCGGCGCTCGATCTCCGTACTGGATCAGTACTCGGGCGAAGTGCTCACGCGGACCGACATGACCAACGCTTCCCCGATGCTCAAGGTCCTCAGCTACGCGTATCCACTCCATGTGGGGTCGATTTTCGGACTGCCGACGAAGCTGCTGGCGTTGATGACGTGTCTAGTCATCATCATCTCAACGGTGTCCGGGGTTTGGATGTGGTGGCGGGCGCGACCACGCGGTTCGATCGGCGTTCCCCGCCGGGGACAAGATCGCTCCGCGAACCGCTGGTTCGTGCTCCTCCTCTGCGGCACCGGAGTCCTGTTGCCGGTCGCGGGAGCGAGTATGGTTCTCTTCTTCGCGATCGATCAATTGATCACTCGAGTCCCAAGGCACTTCCGTCGTGCCACGACCAAGTCTCCCGATCGTTGATCTCGCCGACAATCGACAAGTGGCAACCGAAGGAACAATTGACTGAGTCCCCAACACCCTGAAAGTTGACTCCGTGCTTACCGTTTCGCGACTTGGCAAGACGTATCCCGGCCCCGTGGTCGCGCTCGAGGAAATCGATCTCCAACTCGATCGCGGTCTCTTCGGTCTGTTGGGCCCCAATGGCGCGGGCAAGTCGACCCTGATGAGAACGCTCGCGACGTTGCAGCTTCCCGACTCGGGGTCGGCTCGGCTCGACGACATCGATTTGATCGCGGAGCCTCACCGGGCACGACGGACAATCGGGTACTTGCCGCAAGAGATGGGTGTCTACCCTCGCGTGACCGCGCGGGAGATGCTCGACTACCTGGCCACGCTGAAGGGCATCGGTCCACATCGCGAGCGACGAAAGCATGTCGAGCAGCAGTTGGCTCGCGTCCATCTCGCCGACGTCGCCGATCGGCGACTCGACACGTTCTCCGGCGGGATGAAACAGCGCTTCGGCATCGCCACGGCGTTCCTGGGCCAACCGAGTCTCGTCATTGTCGACGAACCGACGGCGGGGCTCGATCCCTACGAACGGCGCCGTTTCCAACTCATGCTCAGTGAGCGTGCTCGCGACTGTGTCCTCCTTCTCTCGACACACATTGTCGAGGACATCGCTGGACTCTGTGAGAATATGGCGCTGATCGATCGAGGAAGACTCCTACAGCGCGGCTCGCCACGCGAGCTTCTCCAGCGGATTGAGGGATGTGTCTGGGAGTTCCCAATCGCTCCCGAGTCGCTCGAGGAGGCGAGGAGGCGCTACCGAGTCCTTTCCTTTCGCCCGCGGCACGAGCGGTTGAGTCTCCGCGTCTACTCGAAGCAGCGTCCGACCCCCTGGCACGGCGATTGCGACGAAGGCGCCGTCGGGGCGATCGAGCCGGACTTGGAAGATCTCTACGCCTACCACGTCGAGCAGCGAGTGTAACAACCTTGTTCCTTCAACAGATGCTTCTCGAATGGCGCATCCAACGGCGTCGCCCCTTGGTGTGGTTCTGCTTTCTCGCGTTCTTCTCGCTCGCGTTGAGCGACACGATGCGAGCGGGATGGAGTGCCGAGGGACACGTCTGGATCAACGGCGCGGGGATCATCACCAACCGGGCCGTTATCTACAGTCTTCTCGGTGTGGCAGCGGTCGCGGGGATCATGTCCGACCCGATGACGCGGGATCGGGCCTTTCGAACCGAGGAGCTAGTCCTCACCGCGCCCGTCGATCGCATCACGCTCGGCTTGGGGCGATTCCTGGTCGCGTTCCTGGTTGTCATCGCCGCCGCGGCGATGTTCATTCCCGGCATGTTGCTCGGTACCCTGGCGAGCGGAATTCCCCCCGAGGTGATCGGGCCGACCGTGCCGTCTCACTACGCCAAGGCGATGGGGTACTTCCTCATCCCGAACTACTTTCTGCTCTCGGCGCTGGTCTTCCTCATCTCCAGTCGTTGGCAGAGCAAGTCGCTCGCCTTTGGGTCGGGGATCGGGGCGCTGGCGTTGTGGGTGACCTGCCGGATGATGCTTGGCCGGGGCATCTTTCGCCAGGAGGTCTTCTCCACCTATGCGCTGCTCGATCCCTTCGGCTCGATCGCGTCGTTCGAGTTCGTCGTCGGCCGGACGGTGGCCCAGAACAACGTGCTCTTTCCTCCGTTGGACGGCCTGCTGTTCACCAACCGGCTGATCTGGATAGGGGTTGGTTGTCTCTTCGTGGTCCTTGGAGTCGCCCTCGTTCCGATGCGGCCACGGGTGACGCGACTCAAACGAAACAGCCTCCTTGCGGGGAAGTCGAGCAACCACGCGGGCATCGCTCCCGCGAAGGCCCTAGGACCAACGTCTTGGCAAGCTAGCGAGCCGAGCCCTCTCGTCGAACTCGTCGCACTGCTGCGATGGGAGCTGATGCTTATTTGTCGCCAGCCCTCATCGAAGATCTGTCTCGCGTTCGCGGCGATCACGATCTGGTGGTCGGCGGCGAGCTCGGCCACGTACCAGTTCTCCCTGCCGAGCACGGACCTGCTCGTTCACACGACGAGCTACTACTTCCGCAAGACACTGGTATTGGCGATCGTCTGGATCGCGAGCGAGCTGATCTGGCGCGACCAATCCCTGGGCGTCAACGAGCTGATCGACGTTCAGCCGAGTCGGGACAGCGTCCGATTCCTCTCCAAGACGCTGACGCTGGTGGTCGTGGTCGTCGTCTTCTGGATGTTGGCGATCCTGGTCAACATCTCCTACCAACTCGCGCACGGATACGTTCGTCTAGAACTCGGCTTATATCTCACCGACAGTTTTATCTTCAAGGTTCCCTACTACCTCTTCCTCGCGGTGTTGGCGCTTTCGATTCAAGCGATCGTGAGACATCGCTACATCGCGATCGGGATCGTGCTACTCGTCTACGTGTCCGAGACGTTTCTCGACGCGTTGCACTGGTACCACCCGCTGGTGCGCTACGGTCGCGTCAGTCACGTCTGGTACTCGCTGATGGATGGGTACGGCCACTTCTGGAAGGCTCACCGATGGATGCTGCTCTACTGGTCACTCGGTGCCGTGGTCGTCTGGCTGGTCGGCTGGGGTAGCTATTCGCGAGGCACCCATCCGTCCCCGCGGAGGCACTACTGGCGACATCGATTGCTTTCTGCCAGGGGAGGGGGCGCGCTGTTGGTGGCCCTGAGTCTGTTCCTCGGAACAGGTGGGTACATCTGGTTTCAGTCGACGGTGAACGCGACGTGGCCCCCCATTGACGTCGACGCGACCTACGCCAGGGTCGAAGCGACGTACGGCGAGCAATGGCGTGGCGTTCCCCAGCCGCGCATTGTCGCGATCGAAGGGGATCTCGAACTTATTCCTTCCGAGCGGCGCTTCGAATTGAAGGGTGCGTACGTTCTCGAGAACCAAAGCGAGGCCGCGATTGAGGAAATTCTCGTCCTCGCGTCGCCGGGGCTCGACGTCGAAGAGATCGCGTTCGATCGCGAGGCCGTCCTCACCCACCGCGATGAGGCCCTGAACATCCAGACCTGGCGGTTGTCGACTCCGATGGAGCCCGGCACGCGGATGGAGATGTCCTTCCGCACCGCGAACGCTCCTCCGACCGGTATCGAAGTACACGCCCACGGTGACGGCGTCCCGGACGTCGCTCCCATCGAGGTGATCGGGAATGGAACCTCCCTACTGAACCTTCAGATCATGCCGGCGATCGGCTACACCGACCGGGTCGAACACAAGCCGGCTTGGAAACGCCGCCGCTACGGGCTTCCCAAGACGTGGGCAGCGCCTTCGGGTGACGCCGCGATCAGTCAACCCCACGCGACGCTGCATCTTGGGTGGGTCGAATCGTTCGAGATGGTGATTCACACCGCTCCCGACCAGACGGCTCTCCACGCCGGAGTCCTCGTTGATCAATGGATCGAGCCCAACGGTCGACGCGGGTTTCGCTACCGAGCCGACAGGCCGACCAGGGGATGGAGCGGCATCCTAAGCGGACGCTACGTGAAGAAGAAGCTTTCTCGCGACAGGCTACCCGATGTCGAGGTCTTCGTCGATCCGCAGCACGTCGCCAACGGTGACTTCTTCGGACGAAGTCTGCACGACGCGATGGAGCATTTCACCAACCGCTACGGTCCGCCTCCCTTCGAGACGTTCCGCCTCGGAGAACAGTCGCTGCACTACGATGGGCTCGGGGCCCGTGGGGGGCTTGGTTTCTCCAGTGAGGTGCTCGGCTGGAAGACCGACATCGATGCCAACGGCGGCGAGGACATCAAACGGATGGCCGCGGTGATGATGGGGCTGAACTGGTTTGGGGATCAGATCATCCCCGCGAACGTCGCGGGCGCCAAGGTCATCCATGCGGGATTTCCCTATTGGGCCGCGTCGCTCTACCTGCACCAACATCGCGACCCGAACGTCGATCGACGACTGCGTGCCCAGGACCTGCTTGAGATGTTTCGCGGCCGCGGCGAGATGACCGACCAGGAGGCGCCGTTCGCCGTGGAGTTCAAGGACTCCACACTGATCCGCAAGAAGGGATCGGTCCTCATCCTCTATCTCGCCCACCTGATCGGTGCCGAGGAATTGGAACGAATCATCGGGGCGTTCTTGGAGAAGTGTCGCTACCGAAAGGCTCCCTATCCGACCGCGGCGGAGTTCCTCGATCACTTACGTGCCCACATTCCCGAGAAGTATCATCCTCAACTAGTGCATCATCCATTCTTAATTTTTGGGTAGAGTCGGGCCAGTTTGGTGCGTGCTTCGTCGATTTGTAGTTGCCAGTCGACGCCGCGCTGCTTCTGGTTGGTCTGATCGGACCAAGCCCCGATTTCGTCTCGTAATTCGTCGAGTTCGCCGACGCGTCGACCGGTCAGACACTGTCGTGTCATCGCGCTCAGTTCGCATTCGGCGACGTTTAGCCAGCTCCCATGCTTCGGAGTGTAGACGAACGTGATTCGCTTGACATAGGCACGTGCCACGGCAGGCTCAAACAACTCGTAGAACGCTCCCTTGGTGTGGGTGTTTAGGTTGTCGAGAACCAGCGTCACTTGCTGGCAATCGGCGTAGCGAGTGTCGAGCAGTTGCGCGACCTCTTGCGCCCAATCAACCTTGGTGCGTTGCGACCTGGCCGTCGCTTGGCGAAAACCTGAAAGCGGCTCGCTGAACATGAAGATGCTCGCCGTTCCGTTTCGTTCATACTCGTAGTCGACTCGCTTGGGATGGTCCTTGGCAGCTTCAATCGGCTGCCTTGTTTCTTTGATCAGCTGGACCGGTTGCTCGTCCATGCAAATGACCGGATGGTCTGCATCGTAGGGTCTTTCATAGGTTTCGAGGACTTCCTCCATGCAAGCGACGAACTCAGCGTCGTTCTCGGGGGGGATCACCCAATAGTCGATCATACGCTTGGTCATGCGATTTTTTTTAGCGTCTTGCGAACGGTCTCGGGACAAATGGATTCCACTACCTCTAGTTTAACCAATTGATCGGCAAGCAGTTGCAGCGTCCACTTGCCGTATCCCTTGGGCGGCTCTCCCAGACGCATGGCGATTAGTCTTGCTTCGGCCTGCCCGTCGAGCTTCGGCGGAGTCGGTGGCTTCTCGCGTCTCATTCCATCCAATGCCAACGCAAAACTCTCGGTGACTAGGCGTTTGCGTAGATTCTCAACGGTCTGGACACGACAACCAAAAGCCTCGGCAATTCTCTCATCCGTCCACGCCGGACCGTTGGCGTCTGTCTTCAAGAGCATTTGTGCCCGTCGAACCTTCTGGGAGGAGCCTTTGAGCTTCTTGATGACCGCGTGACAAGTTGCGCGTTCCTCTTCCGTGAGGCGAACGATGTACTTCTTGTTCATTGGGAAACCTCCGTGCTTTCCAGGAAGCAGCAAGTTTCCTCGAACAGAAGCAATCAACCAACCCGAAATCCTAGGATAGATGAACCACTAGCCGACATATTCGAGCGGGTGACGATCTGGCGTCTTTCCGTGAAGGAGGCACGCCGCGAACTGCTGGGCGACGGACGTTGGAAACTGACCGCGACCGTCGAGGCACGCAAGTTCCACATTCACGGCTGGGGCGAGGAGACGGAAGCCGAACTCGACACGCCCATTTCCTTGGCCGCCTTCTCCGGCGTGGGGTTCGCCAAAGAGGAGGTGATCTGGGCGGAGGATCGCCGCTTGTCGCCGGGGAGGAACATCATCGAGTTGGAGCTCGACGAGAAACCGACCCGGTTCGGAATCGATCCCTATCTGCTGTTGGTCGATCCCAACCCCCACGACAATGTTCGACGTGTCGCGAACTAACGTCCTACTCTCAACGTTCGCTCTTCGCATCCCGCGGAGTGTTTCGATGCTTCGCGGGGTGTTCGAATCGACAAGAGGTTAGATGTCGTATCACGTTATGACGTAAGCAGTTCCTTTCCCAACTCTATTTGCTGAAAACACGTATCGACTAATGAGCCTAGAGAACTCCTCTGGGCGAGTCGCAGGTAGAACCATTCCGCACGCGACGATTCATCCTAACGAATCACCAATCACTTCCCGTCCGAGGCGAGGGAGTCGTTCTCGTTGAGAACGCGAGAGGGGCCGTACGCCCCTCGTCTCTCGGTCGCCGGCGGTTTCGAGAGACGATCGAGAGGGATTGACCTATACCCAGATCGGGCGGCCTTGGCGATGCAGCGATCATCCGCGCCTCGGCGCGGACGCTGGGGGAATGATGGGCGAAGACAGAACGATCCATCTAGGAGACACCCACGATGTCACAGATCGTTTGCCACTTGGATCAATGCGTCTGTACGTTCGGCACGGTCCCGCAGCCATTGATGGCCACGACCCAAACGTTTCGCACCATCAATGGCTCTCCCGTCGCGACGATCAACGACGGCAAGGCCCTCGTCAACATCATCTCGTTCGGCACCTGCACGAAGCTCACCGCGCAGAACAATGGCGTTCCGACGCCGTGCATGCCCGTCATCCCGGCTCCGTGGACACCTGGCTCCACGGTCGACAAAGTCAATGGTATCCCGGTGCTTACGCAACCCTCGACGCTCACGTGCTCGGTCGGCGGCATGATCACCGTGTCGGCGCTGGTCGCGAACGCGACGCTTGCGAGAACCGTGTAAGGTCACTGCCATGTCGTCGACAGAGGGCCCATCACCCATCAATCCACTAGGCAGACAAGGGGCACTCACCCTAGGACACTCCAATGAACACCTACTCCCAGAAGAACCGGCCGATGGTGCTGTCAACGCCTTTGGGCCCGGACGTGCTGTTGCTCACGGCGTTTCGCGGGCGCGAGGCGATCTCGGAACTCTTTCGTTTCGAACTCGATGTCGTTGTTGAAAGAAGTACGGAGATCGACTTCGCGCGTTTGCTCGCCCAGCCGGTCAGCGTGAGCTTCACGCAAGAGGTCAATGGCTTCGAGGCGAAGCGCTACTTTCATGGGATCGTCTCGGAGATCGCCGAGACCTCGGGCGACGACCTCTTCACGCACTACTCGCTCGAGGTCGTTCCCAAACTGTGGTTGCAGTCGCGCAACCAACGCTACCGGATCTTCCAACAGAAGAGCGTTCCCGAGATCCTGGCCGCGGTGTTGTCGAAACTCTCTCCTCGCTTTCAGCTCAGCGAGACCTACGAACCACGAAACTACACCACCCAGTTTCGCGAGTCGGACTTCGCCTTCATCAGCCGGTTGATGGAAGAGGAGGGGATTCACTATCACTTCGAACACTCCGAGGACAACCACCTACTGGTCATCGGCGATACCTCGTCCAACGCGACCGCGACCGCGGAGGACTCCTCGATCCGTTTCGACCCGACGGAGGGGGGAGCCCGACCCGAACGGCGGATCTCCCGCTGGCACAAACGACAGCGAGTCATGCCACCAAGGGTGTCGCTACGCGACTATTCTCCCGACCTTCCAAACGATCTGTTGGAGGCATCGGTCCCGGCGCCATCGACGATCAAGATCGGCTCGGTGTCACATCGGTTTGACGTGAACAAGGACGACGCCCTTCAAATCGAGGAGTTCCCAGGAGGTTTTGCCCACTTTGTCGACTCGACAGGACCGATGGGCCAAGACTACTCCGGGGACGTGCAGCGGCTCTTCCAGTTGAACCAGCGCGTGGCGAGCCTGCGGATGCAGGAGCACGCGGTGCGGGGAATCGACCTCGAGGGGGCGGGGGACCACGGCGGCTTGATGCCGGGGTACACGTTCGACTTGAAGGGACACCCCAACGCCGACGGGTCCTATCTGATTCGATCGGTTGAGCACTCGATCCGGATGCCTGGATACTTGGCGGAGCCGGAAGATCGAGGCGGGGAGTCCTATGCGAATCGTTTTAGCTGCATGCCTCTCGAGCTTCCCTTTCGTCCGATCAAACGCCATCCGAAGCCGAGCGTCTCGGGTCCGCACACCGCCAAGGTCGTCACGCCCAAGGGGGAAGAGATCTTCACCGATCCGTCCGGGCGGGTGAAGGTCCACTTCCACTGGGATCGTGAAGGAGCCAACGACGGCGGCGACTCCTGCTGGGTTCGCTTCGCGCAGTCGTGGGCAGGCAAGGGCTACGGCATGATGACGATTCCCCGCGCGGGGCAGGAGGTCGTCGTCAACTTTCTCGACGGCGATCCCGATCGCCCCCTGATCGTCGGTTCGGTCTACAACGCCGAGCAATCGCCACCGCTGAATCTTCCCAACGAGAAGTCTTCCCTGGCCATCAAATCGCAGACCTATCGCGGCAAACCCGGGGACTTTCACGGCATCAAGCTCGACGACAGCACCAACAGCGAGATGATGCAATTGCGCTCGCAGTTGGACTTGGTGCTCGAGGCGAAGCGTCACCAAACGCAGACGGTGCCCGGAACGCGGCAGGACGTGATTGGCACCGACGAGTTCAGATTCGTCGGAGGGCTTCCCGGATCGAGTCATTCACCCGATCCCCGAGCCGGTTCCGGAGGAAACGGATCCAACGACAGCGGGTCAGGCGGTGACAGCAAAAATAGCCCTCCATCTCCACCACCTCCACCTCCTCCGCATTGGCAGGAAGGGCTCTCGACGGAACTCTTTCCCGCGTTCAGCTTGGCGCAGACGTCAGGCCTTTCGTCCGCAACCAAGGTTGGTAGCTACAAGAGCTATACCGTCGGGTCGAAGTTTTTCGGTGGGTTGGATCTCTTGGGGGTCGTAGGATTCTTTCCCTCGGCGGCTCCTGTTGTTTCCGCGCTTTCCGGGGCGGGCTTGGGGATCAATACCGGCCAGTATGGACTGACCCAGGGAGTCAAGTGGGGGCCAAACTACGAGTTCGGCCTTGGCGGCGACAAGTACACATTGGAGCACCTCGGTGAGGATCCAACCACACTCACCTTGGTGAAGGCATTCGCCAGCTTGCACATCGCGTTGATTCTCGGAAGAACCAGTCTGTACTACTTCATGACGATCAAGGATGAGGTGAATCTCAACAGTCTGAAACATGCTTGGATCGGCGCCTCCATCGCCGAGACGTCCGTGTACGGTCTGTTCTGTGGCGTCCTCGCCTACATGGCGAAGGTGAAAGAAGCGAAGAAAGCGGTGGACGAGGTTGCCGATTCGGTCAGCAACGCATCCGAAGCGGCGACGAACCTCGAAGTGTCAGGCGTGCTCAACGAAGTCAACTTGGGGCTCGACGAGGCCGTCGATGGAGTTTCTCAGCTCAATCCCATGTCCGAAGTGGGCAATGTCGAACGAACCGCGAAGTCACGGACAATCTCGACGACGGAGAAGCTCTCCTTGACCAGCGAGGACACCTGTACGCTCTCCGCCGACAACAACACGTTCATTCGAGGCAACAAGTCGGTTAACATTACCGCCGTCGACGAGAAAGCATCGATCCGACTGGACAGCAGCGGGGCCACGATCAGCGCTTCCAAGTTGCGGTTGCAGACCTCCCCGCTCACGTACATCGAACTCAACGAACTCGACCAGAGTATCACCCTGAGCACCGTGGGCGGATCACTCAGGCTGGCCCCGACCGGGACTTATCTAACCAACACGTCGGAAACGATCTCGTTGATTGGCACGACGACGACAATCTCCTCGGGCATGGGAACGGCCAAGACGATCTTTTCGGGAGGGACCATCGTCAACTCCGCCACCGCGATGACGACCACCGCTTCGAGTTTCAATCTCAAGACAGCGATGTTCACCACAGTACAAGGCTGAAACATTCATGTTCCAATCGGATGTTGCCCACGGTCCCGCGGCGATCGCGTCTTCCGAGCAACTGCTCAGCCGCCTCGATCTCTCCTCGAAGGCGAGGGACTTGCTCGCGGGCACCGAGAGTCTCGATGCCTATCTCGAGAGTCTCGTGGTAGCCGAGTTGTACGTCGATGCGCTCGGGTTGTTGTCTTATGGACTCCCGATTCGCCGCGCGGTCTGGTGGGCATGCCTAGCCACGTGGCACGGGCTCGGTGGAAAGCCCCTCGCCAGCGACCAAGTGTTGCAGTCGGCCGTCGTGTGGGTAATCGCCCCAACACCGGCGACGCAGTCGGAAGCGGCTCGCCTCGCGACCATGGATCAACTCGAGACCGCCGCGGGATTCTGCGCGTTCGCCGCATCGAAGGCTGGTGTCATCCCGCGGCGTGGTGAGCCCTTCACCGCGCAGGATGCTACGGGAGCGGCCGGTTTGGTTCGCAGTGCGGTCATCACCGCTTTCGCGAAGGGAGCCGAGGCGGGCCGTGAAATCACCTATCGCCAAATGATTGACATCGCCTGGGACATCGCCGAGGGGAAGGCTCTCTGGTATCCTTGGCCAAGAGAGGAGACCGCCGCGTGATGAATCCTTCTGACTTGTTGAGCAAGCCCCCCGCCATCGGCGAAGTTCGGCAACAATTGACGTCGGTTCGGGAGGAACTTCAGTCGCTATTGAATGGAATGCCCTCCGGTGACGTGCGTCAGTTGCTCGAGGATGTGCTTTCCTCCATTGATACGAATGGGGAGCCATTTCTGGCCGAATGCGAACGCCTCAACGAAGCGAACGCGCAGGAAGCCGCGACCGCCAAGCAGCAACTGCAAAGCTACACCGAGCAGCTCAAGGCGATTCAAGAGAAGGCGACAGCCCCCAAAACACCTTCGGCGCCATCGGGTCCCGCACCTCGCGATACCGAACTCGCCCCGCGCCTGCGCGACGAACTCCTTGGCTACTACCTGCCCAAGGAGAACGCCGAGGAATCGGTGATCGGCGTGAAGTCGTGGGCCTTCGAAAGCATGGTGGGCACCACGTTCGACTTCAAGGCTCGGCGAGACGAACCCGCCGCCGCGCCCGACTGCGAAACGACTCCGCCACCATCGGTTCCCCAGGTGGGCGCTGTCGGCGAAGCGGGGTGGAACACTTGGCTTGAACAGTCGCGCGCCCTCGAAGACCAAGTCAAGCCTCCGAGTGACTCCAAGACGGAAGGCTCCGAGAAGACCGACTGGCGCGACTACGTCTGATCGCTGGCCAACGCTCGCGACCGATCGGGTTCCCAGACTTGCCGATCGTGATGCCGCGCCGCGACTCGTTTCCATCCGTGACGAAACCATCGACGATCTTCGGGAAGGGGCTCGGGCCGTGACATCGGAATCGGAACGACTCTTTGTCGCCGTCATGCTCAATGGGGGCGTCCTCTCGGAGCAGTCGCTCGCCCCGCTCCTGTCGCAATCGGCGACGCTTCCGGACGCAGAACTCTCCGAACTGCTTATTCGGCAAGGTGAACTCGACGCCAAGGAGCGCGACGAGTTCCAACAGCGACTCGAACGGCGTCTCGTCGAACAACCGGGACGCGCCGGCGAGATCGTCTCCGAACTCTTGCGACGCGCGGTGCGCGACGCGTTGGGGAAGGTTTCCGATCCCTCGATTCGTCGTTTCCTCGAAGGTCGGCCCATCGTGGTTGGCGGCTTTGGTGATGCTCACTTCGAATCGTCGTTTGTCCCGATCCGCATGCACGCCAAGGGAGGCATCGGCGAAGTCTGGCTCGCCGAGGATGTCGCCCTCAAGCGGGAGGTCGCGCTCAAGCGAATCCTCCCCCAACACGAACGAAACGATCGGCTCGTGCGCCGCTTCAATCAAGAAGCCACCATCACCGCCCAGCTTCAACACCCGAATATCGTTCCCGTCTACGGCTTCCATCCGCGAGAGGATGGCTGCGACGCGTTCTATGCCATGAAGTTCATTCGCGGGAACGCGCTGAGCGAAGTCGTGAGCGAAGCCTCGCTGCTGGATGAAGGGGGGCGTTTCAATCCGGTCGAACTCAATCGGCTCGTCGGGGTCTGTATCGAGGTCGCCGATGCGATCTCCTACGCGCATTCCCAACAGGTCATCCACCGCGACTTGAAGCCGGAGAACGTCATCGTCGGCGACTTTGGCGAAGTTCTCGTCGTCGATTGGGGGCTCGCCAAGAGAGCCAAGGCCCCAAAATCTGACGGCGGCGGAACTCCAGAGTCGCTCGACGATCTCGCGGACGAGCGGACCTTGGCGGGAACCGTCCTCGGGAGCCCACTCTACATGGCGCCCGAACAAGCGGCGGGCCGGATCGGTGATATCGACGCACGCACCGATGTCTATGGGCTCGGGGCGATCCTTTTCACCATCCTTTGCGGTCGCCCGCCGCACGCCGAACACTCCGGCAGCACCATTCGCGAGCATCTTCAGATTGTCGCGAAGTCCCCCACGCCGCGCGCGCGGGCGATCCGCCCGAACGTCTCTCCCTCGCTCGATGCCGTTTGCGCCAAGGCGATGGCCCCCAAGCCGGGCGATCGCTACCCGTCGGCCGAGGCCTTCGTCCACGACCTACGCCGTTGGCAGGCCGGCGAACCGGTAGATGCCTACCGGGAACCGCTCCTGAGACGAATAGTTCGTTGGTCCATCCGCCATCCGTCCTGGACGATCGCCATCGCGCTGCTCTTTTTCGTCGCCTCCGTCGGGCCCGCGATGCTGCTCACTTACACCCTACTGTCGAGAGACGCACGCATCGACCGCCTCCTCTCCTACCTCAACGACGACGATAGCTTCATCGCGAGCGAGATCTCATTTCGCTATCAACAGATGGTCTCCGCCACCCGTTACCTCGCACGAAGTTCACTTGCCGAGAGAATGCTCAAGCAAGCGGCGACCGACGCATCCCAACTCGATCAAACCACGTTCGAGGACCTGACTTCGTGGCTGCGCGACCATGGTTCGGTCACGAGCGTGTATATGCTCGACGACGCGGGACGCCCGCTACTGCAGGTCGTTCGGAACAACTCGCTCAACGACAAGCCGCGAATCGTCCCTCCAACACTGCCGCCCAATGCCAACGAGACGATCCTCGAACCGCTCGCGAAGCTCTCGGCGAAACGAGTCTTCATTTCCGAGCCCCGCTTCGAACGACGCCCCGACGGCTCCTTCGCGCCTGTCGTCGTATTCACGACGCGCGTTTGGAACGCGAAAACGGGAGAGAGGCTGGGAACGCTCCTCGTGACGGCTCCGTTCTCGCGGTTGTTTCTCGGGCCGAAGAAGGATGAGTTTCCCAAGACTTCGCACGCGTCGGAGATCAGTGTCGCCACGCCCGACGGGAAGCTTCTGGCGATGATCTCCGAGAATCAAGTCGTGAGCCTGGGACGCGAGGAGGGGCTGAAGATGCTCGAGAATTGGGAAGAACTCGCGCCAACGTTCGAGGGCAACCGTTCGGCCAACCGAATGGGGGTGCGCTACACCAGCAAATCCGGGGAAGTCGTCTACGCTCGAAAGGCTCGCTTCGACCCGAACAATGCCGATCGTTTCCTGGTGATCGTCGCCTCGACGCCGTTCTCCACGATCGTCCAACAGCAACGGGTTCAGGCGTTGTCGATGGCCCCGGCTTTCGTGCTCTCCTTCTTCGTGGCCTGCTTGATCGCCGTGCTCATTCTTCTCTGCTTTAAGCAGTTGGCGACGGCGAAGCTCTCGTAGATCCTCATTGCCGTCTGCCGGCACAGCGCAACACAAGCCGCAGGCGAGAACCCCTCGGGCATCAAACTCATCCCGCTGGAAACCATCTCCTCAATCGAATCGCGAGGGATCGCGGTCCGCGTCGGGGGAGGACGATGCAACGTCAGCCCTTGTTCCGACTCGTTGACCACAATGCCGCTCTTCATGCGTCCTTCCTTGGTGATCACCGGGTAAGTGACATACTTCGTGTCGACCGACCGATTCGGAAGAAGCATGGACTCGATGAAACCGTTGCGGGTTGAATTGCTGAGCGAAGTGAGTTCCGGGCCAATCAGGTTGCCTTCCCAGCGACGCGATGATGCTGACGACAGTACTCTTCATCGACCGTCCGACCAGCCTTGGGATCGCCCGTTCTCGGGATGGTCGAGAGGTAGCGGTTGATCGTTCCCTTCGACGTGGTTGCGGGAACAACCATTGGCTGGTCGCGAAGTTGCTGCCTCGTCGCCATGGGCGAGTAGTTGCTTGCGAAAGGACCCGTTGACATCCCCGGGGGGAAAGCTCACCCTCCTCGAGCGCGGCCACCAAGGGGGGCGGGCGGCGATCCGTTGCAGAATGCTCTCTCTGATCTGGGGCGAATGACGTCGCCAATCGGAGAGGAGCACCGCGCCCATCCGGGGATCGCGAACGTTCTCAGCCTAATCGCAGCCTTCCGCGAGACCGCGAAGGTGGCGCGGCGATCGATCAAGTCGTCGATGGCCAGTGGGCGGCAGGAGCATTCTCGCCCCTCCATCAGCACGCGACCGGCTATCTGCTTGCTGTGGATGTCCAGACCGACGTACAACTTAGCTGCCCCCTCAATCAGGAAACTGCGGAACCCTTCACACGGTTCCACGATACCTGGTGGGCGGGGGCATCCTTCATCGTTTCCGCTAGACGATGGGATCGTCGAAAGTCGGACCGCTCTCGCCCGGCACTTCGGCGTCTCCCGAACTCGCGTCACGCAGGTCCTGAAGCGACTTGGGAGATAGTCCCGGGAAGCAGTCGGCAAGAAGTTGAATGCACGTAGGCGAATGTCCTCGAAGGAAGCGATGGCATTGCCGGTGGGGCAATGAGGCAAAACCGAACCGTTTGTGGTCGCATCAGAGCCGTCCGGGCGCAAGCAGTGTCAATTCTGATGCGAGGATCTGCTCAAGTTCCTGATTGCCTCGAGCTTGGGCCTGCCGATGCTGGGCAATCAGAAAATGCATTTGACGATGAGCGCGTGCCACCAGCGACAGGTCGGCGCCGCAGCGTCGACACTCGTCGCGCAACGTCTGCCGTGCTCTGCAAACGGGACACCGGAAGGTGGGGGAACTATCGGACATAGAAAAGGATGTCGTCCAACTCCTCACAAAGGTCGGCAACCGCGGATTGATTTCCGGCCTTCATCGCCTCCGTCAGTTCCTCGGACAGCGATTCAAGATCCTCGGCGTCGTCGCCTTCGACCGACGACTTCACCTCCTTCGCTCTAGCTAGAAGCTTGACGGCCTCCGGGAACCTCGACTCGAAGTCCGCGGATTCGTTCGGAGGCGAAGAATCTGGAAGCCGCGGTTCTTCCTCGTCGCCCTCGGACCACGAACCTCTTCCCGGCAAATCCGCATCCTCAAGCAATTCATCGGATGCGTCAAACATCGCACCGAGCCGGGCTTCGGCGCGATCCCGCTCATCGGCCTGAAACTGGCTGAGCGCATTGTCGATCGTCAACTCCTTGCTAAGCCCCGTGGCGGGCTGTGTCGCGGTGACGAGCAACGTGCCATCGATCGTCAGATCGAACCGCACCACGATCTTGCTTCGATCGCCGGCACCGGTTTCGAGATCGAGTCGAAACTTTCCGATGGATCGATTGCGATGAATCTCGGGATGTTCGCCTTGAAGGACGTGGATCTCCGCGGCCTCCTGATCGTCGTACAGTGTCGTATAGACTTCCTCGTAGCGGGCGGGGAGAGGGCTATTTCGGTGGATGATCGGCGAGAAGACGAGGTTGGGCCCCATGAAGGACATCCCCTCACAGGCCTGGATTCCCAGCGTATGCCCGGTCACGTCCACGAGGACCGACCCCATCGACTGGCCGTCGATCATCGCGGCTTGCACGGCCGCTCCCAAGGCAACCGCTAGATCGGGATCGACCGCACGGCTCGGCTCCCGAAGAAACTCCGCGCGCAAACACTGCTCGACGAGCGGCGTTCGCGTCGATCCACCGACAAGCACCAAGTCGTCGATCTGATGAATGGTCAAGGCCGCGTCACGAAGCGCCTGATCGACGCAACTGATCGTCCGATCAACGAACGGCTCGATCAATTCGTCAAACTCCCAACGCGTGATGGTCAAATCGAGGTGCAGCGGTCGGCCTTCCTTCTCCGCGATGAACTCCTCGGCAATCGGCACGACCACATCGACGGAAAGTTGCCGCTTTGCCTGTTCACAAGCTTGCAACAAGCGAAACCGCGTCGACGCATTCTCACGGAGGTCGACGTCGTGCTCCTCTTGAAAGCGATCCGCGACATGGTTCATCAATGCGTCGTCGAGGTCGTCGCCGCCCAACTGGGTGTCGCCCTTGCTGCTAAGGACTTCGACAACGTCCGATTCCATGCGGACAATCGAGACATCGAACGTCCCGCCGCCAAAATCGAAGACGAGGATCTGTTTGCGATCGCGAGAACCGGCGTGATAGACAAGTGTCGCGGCGGTCGGCTCGTTGATGATGCGTTCGACGGTGAGACCAGCGAGTTCGCCGGCTTCGCGCGTCGCCTGGCGCTGGTTGTCGTCGAAGAAGGCTGGGACCGTGATGACCGCCCGGCTTACGGGTTGTTGCAAGGCGCGGCTGGCACGATCGCGCAGCCGACGGAGAATCATGGCGCTGATTTCCGGTGGCGTGAAGCTCTGATCCCCAAGCTTTACGGTGTCCATCGTCCCCATTCGCCGCTTGATCGACGCTACCGTTCGCTCGGGAAACGCGGCCAGTTGGTTGCGAGCCACGACACCCGTCATCAGCTTTCCGCTCCCGTCGACGGCGACAACCGACGGAAGGACCTTTTCACCCTCCTCGGCAAGCACTTGCGGTTGACCATTGACGACCGCGGCGACGACACTGTTGGTCGTTCCTAGATCGATTCCGACGATTGGGCCATCCGAGTTGGCCATGAGTCTACCTTTCGTTTGTGTTTAGGTGCAAAACCACAGGGAGCATCCAACCAATACTTCGACCATCATTCCTTCGGTCATCGCGCGGCTGACACGCGCACGTTCGCGAATAGCAAGATCTGGCCGCGCCAGCGATAGCATGGAGAAATCTCCTCGGCGACGTGGCCGGAAGGATAGTCCTCGGAGTCGAGCGAACCGATCGCTTGCATGCTATTGGCATCAAAGGGCTGGCCGAGCGTTTCGATTCGCTCGATGCCAAGCTCTTTCATGGCTCGGCGAAGTCGAGCCAGAACAAGGCACAAGCCTTCAACGGTCGTTTTCTCATTCGTCGCATCCGAGGCTTGGAAGCGTTCGATGACGAATGTCAACAGCGGGCGGGCGAACCATCTCGCCACGGCATTCATCTGTTCGAAATAGTCCGTGATCGCGTCCGCGTCGGCTTCGGCGCCATGTTGTCGGTTCGCTTCCCCTTTCTCGGCGGCCGCCAACGATCTCGTTACTTGTTGATCCGTTTCGGCGATCAGCACGGCGAGTTTCCGGGATTCGTCCGTACTCGCCTCGGCGGCATGGGCGAGAAGCCTCGTCTCCAGATCCTGGATTGAGGTCACGGCCGCGTGGAGTGATTGGGCAACCTCGCGACTTTCCCTGGTTTGCCCACGCCATTCATGACGCATCGCGGTGAACGCTTCGACGACATCGACCAAACCGAACTCGGGTGGAGCTTCTTCCGTCAACCGCCTTTCCTCCATTGGCTCAGCATCGAAGCATGACTCACTCACGCGGATTAGGTTCTTATACCGTTACGGACTCTGGTCGACAGCGGCATCTGAGTCCCGGGCCGTGATGTGTTGCGCCTTCGCTTCGGATGGCGCTCGGTACCTTTCGTCCCGGTTGCCGAGGCTCAGGAGAAACGCGGGCGTCATCTTGGGCGGAACCTCTTTCTGCTCCTCAATCGCGTCCTCCCATTGGGGAGCTTCGTCATCATCGGGTGGCTCGAGCAGCCGTTCGGCGATCAACAACGGGTCGCGGACTGCTTCGTATGCGGCCCGAATCTCGCGGAACTTTTGAGGCTCCCGCTCCGGGGGGAACTGTTTGACGAGTTCTAGATAGCGGGAACGAATTTGCTCTTCGCTCGCTATCCTGGGCAGGCCCAGGGTCATGAAGGGATCGTCTGAAGCCGAGTTGTTCATCGGTGAATCTCCCTGCGAAACGTGTCGGTGTCAATCCCTGCTAGCACCTGCTTGTGCTCTTTGCTTCGCGGCCCGGCAATTGGGGCAATCGCAGTTCGGGTCAAACTCCTCGTCACCATCGTCGTCGACGAACCCGAAGAGTCGATCGAAGAATCCGAATCCAGAGCCTCTCGCGTCGACGCGCGCGAACACGTCGTCCAATTGGTCCGCCAAGGAGGCGAACCAATAGCGATAGTACGGATCTCGTTGCGATGGGGCCGCCTCGCGCAACAGGGGAGCGAGGTCCTCGTACAACTCGCTATTCCAATGGACACTGAGCTTGATAAACGCATTCGCCTTCGCCGCGGCGACGAAGGGGTGCTGTTTGACGGTGGGCGTCGAAAACGAGGATGGAAGCCGCAATTCGTATCGGTCACTGCAAAAGCGATGTTCGGAGCACCAAAGGATGGCTTGGTGAATCTGCCGGTCGTCGATTCTATCCTCGATTAACTTCGGGTTCTCGTTGAACCGGGCAACCATCTCCTCGACGAGGCGCTTTCCATGCATGCGATAAGCCGGGTATAGAAGTTGCGCTCGCTGCATATCCCAGAAGAACTCGCCGGCCGAAAGGAGTTCGTCCGATGGCAGTCGTTTGACAGCTTTCGCGGCCGTATCGACCGGTACTCGTAGCGGCTTGAGATCGGCACTCGGCACCCGCATCCGCTGCGCCGCCGCCAACATCATGCAAGCATCGCTCAACGAGTCTCTGGCGACCCCGAAATCGCCGCAGATCTGTTGTCGCTGCTCTTCGTACTTCTCGGTCATGCCGCTGCGCAACATCCAGGCCGCCTGAAGGTACGGAAACCATTGTTCGGATAGCCAGGTGGGCCAGCACGCCCTGGCTTCCTCCAGACGCTTGGGAACTTCCGAAAGCCACGCTTTGCGCCGGCACAGTCGCATTGCCTCCAGGATTCCCCACTTCCAAGGCGTGGCGCGGATGCGCGGATCGTCGTGCCGGGAGGCGGTAAGCCAGTCGACGTGGGGCTTGGCACCTTCCAGGTCTTCGGTCTCCATCAGATGATCGACCAGCCACAAACGCGGTCGGCTGTCCTCGGGGAGACCCCGTGACCAGTCGACCATCACCTTGCGCAACTCGTCGATGAGCGAGCGACGTTTCGGCTTCGTCAACTCATCGTCTTCCAGTTTGGATTCGAGCCACTCGACGTAGTTCTCGTAGGCGCGGCGATTTGCTGGATAGGCTCGGATGGATGCGCGAAAATGTTCTCTGACCGCTCTGGTGTCTTCCCGCTTTCCAAAGAAAACACTCTCCATTGCATCGTTGGACGGAATCAGGTCCATCGCTTCGTAGAGATGAATTTGACTTGCGATGGCCTGGCGCAATGGTTCGGAAAGGTTGTTGTTTCGAGGTAGCTCGTTCGTCAGATAGCCGCTCAAACTCTCTTGTGATCGTTTTTGCGCCTTTCGGTCATTGCCGAAACGCGTCCAGTAAAAAAAGGCGAGCAGTCGATTCCTGGGATCGTGAAGCGGGCCCCTGAATGTCTTGACAGCCACGTCGAACATGTCGCCATAGTACTGAGCGAATGCTCGCCCCAGAGCAACTCGTTCCAATGCGGCGACGAGATCCGGTTCGATCGCTCGATTCTCGGCGGCGAACTTCCCAAGCCACTCGATCTTGCTCGGACCCAACTTGACTTCTTCCGCCTCCTCGGGAACGCGTACGCCGGACCATGCGACACGAAGGGCGATTCGATCAATGCAAGTTCGTCGCAAGAGTTTGGCGTGGTAGAGGAGCCGATCGTCCAATCGCCCTAGCCAATGTGACGATATCTCGTCTTGCGCCTCCACGTTCGAATTTCCCGGAGACACGCGTTCTAGGTCCGACCGGCGCGCGACCATCATCGCGGTCGCGATCCGTCCGGCTCGCCGCTCCGGACTCAATCGCCGCCACGCCTCGTGGGCACCTTCCGTGTCTTGCGCTATCCAATGAATGAGGCCGCGAACAAATAGTCGCCACTCGCTGAGCGGACTGTTGCGAGGAATGCCGGCAACTCGTCCCATGGCATCCTCTTGGCGGGATTCGCTGACACACTCGAGAGCCTCGCGAATGGCGCGGACGTGACCGGCCGATTCCGAAGGCAAGGATTCCAAGACCGAGTCGTCAAAGATTGCCACGTCTTCGGCGAGTTCGCCATCCCAGGCACGCGGGATCTGCCGCGCGACCCGATCACGATGGCGTGCGAGGCTTGCCATTGCGCCGCCTCGTCCGTTTTGATGTTCCTTCTGTCGTTTGCGTTGCTCAGCCTTTCGCTGCTGGCGCCTTCGCTGTTTGTCGTTTCTTCGTTGTGATTGACTAACCATGCCGCTTCCAATGAGTCCGCAGGCGGCCCCCGACTTGGAGTCGAGCCTGCCGCGTTTCCCGAGTGTTGCCTCCAATGTTGGATGGAGTTTGAGCGATCGGCCCACGTTTTTGAAGAGGGAATCCTCAGAATGGATGGACTCCTCGTCTCCCTCCGAAGGGACGCCACACTCTTGCAGGCCGTTCGAGGCACGAACGGTCTTGATTCTCCACTGGAAACGACATGTCGTGTTTGCCCAAGGTGGGCATTAATCCACAAATCATGTTGAACTGTCTGCGGTTGTCTTTTCACGCACGGTTTCGAGTGCATGAGGTCCAAACGCGGCTACCGAGTCGTGCCATGGAAAAAGCGCGTCGTAACGAGAGGCGCATGATGTTCTGTTCGACGGATGATTGTCCGTCTATGTCGTCATCGTTTTCATCGAGTGTCCGGCAAGGAAGGATCCATTGGCTGTCGGCGAGGCCGCGGCGCAAGAGATGTTCGCCAAGTGGGTGGGAAAGCTCCCCGACAAGGACTCGAACCTTGAACCTAGCGGTTAACAGCCGCTCGCTCTACCATTGAGCTATCGGGGATCGAACACGATGTTGAGCGCGTCGCGGGACGAACGAACCGGGTCGGATCACTCGTATTGGGCCACGAACACCAACAGCGTTTCACGGATGTGTTGTTTTAGTCAAGAGTCGCCTTTCTTTCAATTCCGTTTGTCAGTCCCACCTAGGAATTCTTCCGTTTCGACTGGCCTTTGCGGGGCATGTCGATGGGGACTCCGCGCAATCGTCGCCGGGATAGTGACTTGCAACATCCGTCGAGATCCCTCTCTCTCCTAAAAGGAAGAATCGGCCTCTCGGCCGTGTGGGAATCGAGGGCCATCGTTGCCCGGGGTGGGGCGTTCGATAATGGCGGGCCCGCCGGCAATATTGATGGGTTCGGGGGATCGGAAGCAGGCGAAACAGGCATTTGTAGAGAGGTTTTTGCGATGGGAGCCATCGGATGCTTTTGGAGCGAGAGGGACATCTTGGCTGAAATGTGGGTTGCCCGTTTCTGTGTTCCTGGTAAGTGAAGGCGGCATTGGACTACCCGTGATGGATGGATGCCTCACGGGAGCATCGTGCCTACCTTGCAGGAAGCCATGAAGGAGCCGGCGATGAAGGATCAGATTGAAGAGATTCGCCGCCACGTGCACGCTCTTCGCGCGGTCGCTTGGGGCTATGTCGGTGCGGAAACACCTTCGGAGACGATCGAGCACTACGACGCGATTCTCCGTTCGTTAAAGCAGATCGAGCAGCAAACGGCGATGCCCGTCAGTGCGGCTCCCTCGGCGGAAACGCAGACCAAAGCCGCGTAGCGGGCGATCAACAGAATCGCGTAGCGGGCGATCAACAGAGCCGCGTAGCGGGCGATCAACAGAGCCGCGTAGCGGGCGATCAACAGAATCGCGTAGCGGGCGATCAACAGAATCGCGTAGCGGGCGATCAACGGAATCGCTTGAGCATTGGCGGCAATCGCGAGAGCATCGCCCAAGCGGCGGTCCATGCAACAACCCTCCAGGGCCTCGGCCGCGTCAGCGTGGCCCACGAGACGTCACTGGTCTCCACCCTCAATCCGACTGCCAACCAACCGAAGGAGTCCCCATGGCCGCCTTTCGTGAACACGTGACCGTTTCCTCGCTACTCGGCGTCGGCTTCGCCGGAACCTGCGCCGCCTCGGGCGTGAAGTGGTCCTACGCGATCCTCGGCGGAATCCTTTGCGGCGTCGGCGGGATGCTTCCCGACTTGGACAGCGCCAGCGGCAAGCCGATCCGGGAACTCTTCGGGTTGCTCGCCGCAGTCGTACCGATGATGCTCATTCCCAAGGCACACGAATGGGGGCTAATGCCCGACGAGTTCGTGCTGGCCGCGGTGGTGATCTATTTCTTGATCCGGTTCGGGGCGTCGTGGTTTCTAAGGCAACTGACGGTACATCGGGGGATGTTTCACAGTCTGCCGGCCGCCTTCATCGCCGCGGAGATCGCTTTTCTCTCGTACAACGCCTCGGATGTGCACGGCAAGCTCGTGATGGCTTGCGGCGTGATGCTGGGATTCCTGTCCCACTTGATTCTCGACGAGGTTTACAGCGTCGACATCGACGGGGTAAAGATCCACATCAAACACTCGGCGGGAACGGCGCTGAAGTTCTTCTCGCCCCATGTCCTGGCGACGGCCACGACCTGGATGATCTTTCTCGGGCTGACGGGGGCGATCTGCTACGAGCAGGGGATCGTCGACGTCCCCGCGATCGCCGCTCATGCGGAGCAAGCGATCGCCGGGGCCGAGACCGAGACGACTCAGCGGTAGGGAGAGGCCGGAAATGCCTACCCGTGGTCACCCGTTGGCAAGCGGCAAGTGGCACTGGATAGGAATCCCCAATCAGTGGCGCACTGTTTTATCGACGGGTTGGGTGGCACTAGCTTCTCGTCAGCCAGTGCCAAAGGGTTAGGGTCGCACAAACACCAACTTCAAGTTGGAACAGAACACTAGGCGGACTCGTCGATCGGCCGGTGGGCGCGATCGGCGGGAACCGGCGGCACGCGACGGCAGTCGGTGTCGTGCAAGTCATTCCAAAGGGCGATACCACCCAAAAGCCCGGCGACGTTGGAGACGATCCGCACGTTCTCCGGCAGGGCATTGCGCGTCACCTTCGAAGCGTTGCCGCCACCGATGTGAATCTTGTCGCAATTGAACGTCTTTTGGAGCGTCTTGAGCGCGAACTCGAGACGCTTTTGCCACTTCTTGCGACCATCCTTCTCCAAAGCCGCTTTGCCGAGCAGATCCTCGTACGTCTTCTTCTTGCCGCGGAAGGGATGGTGGGCGAGCTCGAGGTTCGGAAAGAGGATTCCCTCGACGAAGAGAGCCGAGCCGAGTCCGGTTCCGAGCGTCAGGACCAGTTCGACGCCCTTGCCGGTAATCGCGCCGAAGCCCTGGACGTCGGCGTCATTGGCGACGCGAGTGGGGGCTTCGAGGAGTTCGGTCAGCTTCGACTGCAAGTCGAACCCTTCCCACGCATCATCGAGGTTGGGGGCGTCGAGGGTGATGCCGTTGCGGACCACGCCGGGGAAGCCGACCGAGACGCGATCGTAGGGACGATGCTTCTCCGCGAGCTTCTTGATGATCTTGATCACCGGTTCGGGCGGAGCGGGGTGCGGGGTCGCTTCCTTGATCCGGTCGTCGAGCGGGTGTCCGTAGTTGTCGAGCACCATCGCTTTGATGCCCGTTCCCCCGATGTCGATCGCCAGGGTACGAATGACGTCCCCTTCGGCTCCGTTGCCTTCAGTGGTCATCGAGAGACTCCTTCGCGGCGGGTGACTCGGAAACGCCCACGACGTTCCCGGTGAGCGAGTCTCGGTTGGCAAAAACGCCAGGGACGGGGAAGTTCACCGGGCGTCCGCCACGCCAGCGAACGCGACTCCCGTCAGCGTCCAATCTATTCCATATTGCGAAGATAATATACAGAGCCCCGACACAGGCAATCGATTTCGACCGACGAGTGCCCCTCAACGCTTGCGCCGAGGGTGCGGACCGCTCGAATACGGAACAATCGCTACCTTCGGAGCCGGCAGCGAATCGATCGATCGGCTGCTAGATCGGCTCGACCAAGGCCGCGCGGGGCGTCGCTCTCCCGGGGGTGAGGAGAAAGACCGCGAAGATGAAACTCGCGACCGCCACCCCAGCGACCCAGTCCATCGTGAGCATGAACCCGAGGATGAAAAAGTTGTCCTGCAAATCGGGCGTCGGTCCGACCGGTGGATTACCATAGGAGTGACTGATCCGTACGTACGAGAAGAGGATCTGCGTCGCGGCGATCCCCATCACGCCTCCGATTTCGCGCATCATCGAGATGAGGCCCACGGTCACGCCGGTCTCGCTTTCCTCGACGGACGTTAGCGCGGTTTGGGCCTCCAGCGAGGTTCCCAACCCATGCCCCGTCCCCGCCAGGAGCATCGCTCCCATGAGGAGGAGAAAGCCGCTTTCCTCGCTCGCGGTCGCCATGATGAACTGGGAGATCATCACGAAGACCAGGCCAATCAAGAGAGGACGTTTTGGCCCCAGTCGGCTCGCCAGTTGTCCCGCCAAGGGACCGGTGATGACCACCATGAGCGTGAAGGGAAGGAACATCAACCCTGTCCCGGTGGGGGAGTAACCGAGGATGTTCTGTAAGTAGAGCGTGCCGTAGAAGATCAGCGCCGTGGCGACGAAGTTCCGCAGGAAGCCGACCATCACGGTGCCGGCGATGTCGCGATTCAGGACCAGCGAGAGTTCGATAATTGGGGCCGACGCCTTTCCTTCGATCAGGATAAAGGCGATCAGAAGGACGATTGCGGTCGCCACCAGGGCGTAGAGCCACGGCGAAAACCACCCGATCTGATCCCCCTCGTTCATCGCCAGGACGATCGCGAAGGTCCCCAGCGAGAGGGTGAGCGCGCCGGCGATATCGAGTGACTGTCGCTTGCCGCTCGCTCCCAAGCTCGGGACGAAGGCGAGCGTTCCGAGCAGCGAGACGATGGCGATCGGGACATTGACGAAAAAGATCGACCGCCATCCGAGAAACTGCGTCAGCGTGCCGCCGAGCAATGGTCCGAGCGCTTGGCCGACGCCGGAGATCCCGAACAGGATCCCGGTTGCTTTGTGGCGTTCCTCCGCGGGGAAGGCGTTGCTGACCATCGCGACCGCCGAGGGAACCAGCAGCGCCGCGCCGATTCCTTGGATCGAGCGACTGGCGATCAGCATGATGACGTCGAGCGAAAGCCCGCAACTCGCCGAAGCGCTCGTGAAGAGAATCAATCCCGCCACAAAGACCCGTTTATGTCCGTGGAGATCGCCGAGCCTGCCACCCAGCACCATCACCGCGGCATAGCAAAGTTGATACGCGATCAGGACCCAACTCAGTTCCGAGACCGACACCTTCAGCGCGGACTGAATCGACGGAATCGCCACCGTCAGCGCGAGGATGTCGATCAGCGTCATGATCACGCCGGAGCCGGCGCAGAGGAGCGTGATCCATTTGGTCCGATCGTTGGCCAAGGGCTTGTCTCCCTTTGGTGGTGATGGATTGATGGCGAAATACGGTCGCTCGAGACATGAAGACGGCGAGGAACTCGCGTCGGGACTCGTTGGGTGGGCCTTGGCCCACTCTAGATGCGCTGGTCGTTTGCCTCTCCCCGTGGGAGAGGCGAGGAGTTCCTGGCAAGTAGAGAGACCAACTCGTCGGCCAGTCCCTCGGTTCACCATGAACCGTCCAGCGCAACGCGACGTCGACCGTTCCCCGCTTCTATTCCGCGGGGACGTGGGTCGGAACTTTGCCCTTCGTCTTTCCGGGGGAGAGCAACACGATCGCGAAGATGAAGCTCGCGATCGCCATGACGACGACCCAATCCATCGTCAGGGCGAATCCGAGAATGAAGAAGTTGTCCTGCAAGTCGGGCGTCGGTCCCACGGGCGGATTGCCGTAGGAGTGCGAGATCCGCGTGTAGGAGAAGAGGACCTGCGAGCCGGCGATGCCCATCAGCCCGCCAATGGTTCTCATCATCGAGACGAGCGCGACGGTCACGCCCGACTCCTCCTCCGAAACCGAGGTCAACGCGGTCTGGGCTTCGAGCGAACTGCCGAGTCCGTGCCCCGTCCCGGCGAGGAACATCGCGGCCAGAAGCATTAAAAAGCCGGTGTCGTGCCCGGCCTTGGCCATGATCAATTGCGAAGCGGTCACGAACAAGAGGCCGATGAGCAGGGGACTCTTCGGCCCCATCCGGCTGGCCATCTGACCGGCGAGCGGACCGGTGACGACCACCATGAGCGTAAAGGGAAGGAACATCAGCCCCGTCTCGGTCGGGGAGTACTTGAGGATGTTCTGCAAGTAGAGCGTTCCGTAGAAGATCAGCGCGGCCGCGACGAAGTTGCGAAAGAAGCCGACGAGCACGGCCCCGGCGACATCCTTGTTGCGAACCAGCGACAGTCGCACGAGCGGGTCTTGGGCCCGGTTCTCGATGTAGATGAAGGCGATCGCGAAGAAGATCGCTCCCCCGAACAAGCCAAAGATCCACGGCGATTGCCATCCCCAAGAGTCCCCTTCGTCCATCGCCAAGACGAAGCCGAAGACCGCCAGGGTGAGCGCAAGCACGCCCGCGAAGTCGAGCGGCGCCTTTCGCGGTACTTTCGGCGGGGAAGGGACAAAGATGAAAGTCGCCACCAGCGCCACCGCGGCGAGCGGGACATTGATGAAGAAGATCGAGCGCCAGCCGAGGTACTGGGTCATCACACCGCCGAGCATCGGCCCGAAGGCTTGGCCCAGCCCGGCGATGCCGAAGAGAATGCCGGTCGCTTGATACTTCTCTTCCCCAGGGAACGCGTTGCTTACCAGGGAGGCGGCCGAGGGGACCAGCAGCGCCGCGCCGATCCCCTGTATCGATCGGGCGATGATCAGCGTCCAGATCTCCGGAGCGAGCCCACACGCGATCGAGGCCCCGGTGAAGATCACCATCCCGATGATGAAGATGCCCTTGTGCCCCTTCATATCGCCAAGCTTGCCCGCGAAGACCATCGGGGCGGCGTAGAAGAGTTGGTATGAGACGAGTACCCAAGTCAGTGTCGCGACCGAGACGCCCATCTCTTTCTGGATGTCGGGCACGGCAATGGTCAGGGCGAAGGCATCGATGAGGGTCATCACCGTGCCGATCCCGGCGCAGATCAACGTCGTCCACTTGCCGCGATGGCTCGCCATGGGGTCTCATCCTCTTCGGAGATCGCGAAACCGGCCCGAGTTCCGCTCGTGTCCTGATTGACAAGTTCGCTGGGTCACTTCAGCGATGTTGTTTCCTTCACTGCGGTTGGGTGCCAGGCCCACGCTTGCGTGGGCATGGGAGAAACGCCTGTCATTCGAAAGCCTGCCCATGCAAGCGTGGGCATGGCAATCTCGACGAACGTTCCGAGCGCAGCCTTCTAGGCGTTCAATTCGTTGATGATCGCGGTCACGGCCTCGACTTGTCGGACGAGGTCGTCGCGCAATCGCCGCTGTTGATCGACGACCTCGGCGGGAGCCCGGGAAACGAACCCCTCGTTGGAGAGTTTGGCATCAACTCCCTTGAGCCTCTTCTCGAGGTCGGTCTTCTTCTTCTCCTGCTTACCCAACTCGGCATCGAGATCAATGTGATCCGCCAAGGGAACGTAGACTTTGCACGTCGGCAGGACGTGGGCCGCGGCCATCGCCGGACGGCTGGCGTTCGATTCACTCGAGAAATTGCCCACTTTCGCCAACAGCTTGATCGTCTCCTGATTCGTCAAGAGAAACGCGGAGGACTCGGCGTCACCATCGACGACGACGTCGACCGAGGACTTCGGATCGACGGTGAACTCGCCCCGAATGTTGCGCACGCAGCGAATCACGTCCTGCAACAGACTCATCTGAGCGGCGATCGTGTCGTTCTCCCACGAGGGCAGCGGCTTGGGCCAGGGAGCGGTCGTCACCACCGCGTTGGCGGTCGACGGGGTCGGCACGCCGCGTGAGGGAGCCACTTCGCCCAGCGCCTGCCAGATCTCCTCACTGACGAACGGCATCACCGGGTGAAGCAAACGGACGATCGCGTCGAGGACCGCCGCGAGGACACGCTGCGCGGTCACCTTGGACTTCTCGTCGCGGAAGCGCGGTTTGACGATTTCGATGTACCAGTCGCAGAACTCGCTCCAGACGAAGTCGTAGAGCGTCCGTCCGACGTCGTTGAAGCGGTAGCCATCGAGGGCTTCGGTCACGCTCCGCGTCGTGCGCGAGAGTCGATCGAGAATCCAGCGGTCCTCGATCATCAGTTCGTCTTCGTCGACAGGACCGGCGATGAAACCCTCGAGGTTCAGGATCGAGAATTTCGCCGCGTTGAAAATCTTCGTTCCGAAGTTCCGCCCGATCTCGAACTTCTCGGAGGTGTTGATCTGGCGGCCGCCATCGACCTTCTCCTTCTTGACCGGCAGTCGTACGTCCTGCGTTTCGGTCGCCATCGAGACGAGGGTGTAACGCATCGCGTCGGCGCCGTACTTCTCGATGATGTCGAAGGGATCGACGCCGTTGCCAAGGCTCTTTTTCATCGGCATGCCGTTGCCGTCTTGAATCACCGGATGGATGTAGACGTCGGAGAAGGGGATCGTGCCCATGTTGTAGTCGCTCATGATGACCATGCGGGCGACCCAGAGGGTGATGATCTCGCGAGCCGTGCTCAAGAGGCTCGTCGGGTAGTAGTACTCCAAATCGGGGGTGTGGTCGGGCCATCCCATCGTGCTATGCGGCCAAAGCGCCGAGCTGAACCACGTGTCGAGCACATCGGGATCGCGCTGGAGCGTGGTGCCGGGCACCGCGTTCTCCGCCAAGTCCTCCAGCGAACAGAGAAGCCAGCGATCGTTCTCCTTGTCCTCCTGCCAGACGACATCGTCCCGACCGGCGAAGGCCTTTTCAAGGTCTACCTCCGAACAGTTCGGCGCGTACCAGATCGGAATCTGGTGCCCCCACCAAAGCTGTCGACTGATGCACCAGTCGCGCTTCTCCGACAGCCAGGAGAGGTACGTGTCCGCGTAGCGGGGCGGGTGAATCTTGACCCGCTGCTCGCGGACCGCCGCCATCGCCTTCTCGGCGAGCTCATCCATCTGGATGAACCACTGGTCCGAGAGATAGGGTTCGACCGCCGTCTTGCTGCGATCGCTGTGCCCGACCTGATGGACGTGATCCTCGACCTTGACGACCAGCCCCTCGGCTTCGAGAGCTTCGACGACCGACTTGCGGGCTTGCTCGCGTTTAAGCCCTTGGAACTTGCCGCCGTTCTCGTTGATTCGTCCATCCGGCTCGAGGATGTTGATCATCTCGAGCTTGTTGCGCAGGCCGCAGGCATAGTCGTTGGGGTCGTGCGCGGGCGTCACTTTCACCACGCCGGTCCCGAACTCCGGATTGACGAGCTGCCCATCGGCGATGATTGGAATCTTCCGGCCAACCAGTGGCAGCACGACGTTCATGCCGATCAGATCCAGATAGCGTTCGTCTTTGGGATGAACCGCGACGGCGGTGTCACCGAGCATTGTTTCGGGGCGGGTCGTGGCGACTTCCAGCAACCGATCACTACCCTCGACGGGGTAGTTGATGTGCCAGAGGTGTCCCTTGACCTCGTCGTGATAGACCTCGTCGTCGGCCACGGCGGTATGGAGCTGGACGTCCCAGTTGACCAGCCGCTTGCCGCGGTAGATCAACTGGTCGCGGAACATGTTGAAGAAGGTGACGCGAACCGCGCGGGCTCGGGTCTCATCAAGCGTGAACGACCAGCGGCTCCAATCGCAACTGACGCCCATCGCCTTGAGTTGCCGCATGATGCGGTCTTCGTGCTCGTCCTTCCACGCCCAAATACGGCGGACGAGTTCCTCGCGGCCGATGTCGTGGCGCGTCAGCTTTTCCTGCTCGAAGAGCCGTTTCTCCACGACCGCCTGGGTCGCGATGCCGGCATGGTCGGCGCCCGGAATCCAAAGTGCCTCGAAGCCCTGCATCCGCTTGAAACGGATCATCACGTCCTGAAGGGTGCCGTTGAGGGCGTGGCCGAGGTGCAACGCTCCGGTGACGTTCGGAGGAGGAATGACGATGGTGTACGGCTTCTTCGAGGGATCGGGGGCGCTTTGGAAGTGCTTTCCCTCGTCCCACAGCTTGGTCCAGCGGTCTTGAATTGCCTTCGGGTCATTCTGCGTCAATGGCGTCATCGAATCGTGTTCCTCGTCCTTCATCTCATCCGTGTCATGGCGTTGTACGTGAACGGCGGGGCAGCGCCCAGCGGGGCTGCGCCCCGAGAGAGGTGTCCGGAGAGAGTGGAGAGGAGAAAGCCGCGTCATGTTCGGCTTCCGTGACCCAAGGGCTCACCTTTCTCCAAGGGCCGTCCATTTGCTCCCCCTTGTCCAAGGGGGAGGTAGAGGGGGGCTCTCAAAGGCGCGCTCCTTGAACCTCCTCAATCAGCGCCCAACTCTTTCAGCCACGTCTTGGCTAGCACCGGTTGCTTCGCTACCGGTGCGGCGCAGCCGTCGGAAGCTTCGGACAACGGGACGACCGTCGGCAAACTCCTCGCGCCGCCCCGACGAGCATCAAACGCGGAATGCCCGCTTCTCAAACGCTCCCTCCGTCCGTTCCACCCCCGAAACCGAAGAAGAGGACGTGTTACCCATGTCCCCGAACACCTGTTACCCTTGACTCCGGCCCGTACAAAGGGGGAGGTAGAGGGGGTCTCTCAAAGGCGCGCTCCTTGAACCTCCTCAATCGGCGCCCAACACTTTCAGCCACGTCTTGGCTAGCACCGGTTGCTTCGCTACCGGTGCGGCGCAGCCGTCGGAAGCTTCGGACAACGGGACGACCGTCGGCAAACTCCTCGCGCCGCGGCGCCGCCCCGACGAGCATCAAACGCGGAATGCCCGCTTCTCGAACGCTCCCGCGGCAAACCGACCCGGAACTCGTTGCCATCGCCCCTCCGACCACTCGCATCGTTGACCGTTGGCCCGGCTCGATTTACAATCGAGCGCCTGGGGAGTTCGCCTATTCCCGCGCCAAGTCACCGTCTGTGAAAGGGCGACTTGTGGAGGGCTCAATGTCCAGACCCCGCATTCTGCTACCTATCCTGACGATCCTGCTTCTCGCTCCGGTCGCTCTCCGCGCCGATGTCGTGCACAAGCGGGGCGGCGGATTCATCCGCGGTCGCGTCCTCGACGACGAGTCCAACGAGAAGAAACTCGTCATCAAAACCAAGATTGGCAAGCAAACCGTCTCCCGTTCCCAAGTCCTCCGGATTGAACGGACCACCGCCGCCTACCAGGCCGAGGCAACGAAGGCGAAAAACACGGCCGAGGACCAGTTCGCCCTCGCGATGTGGTGTCTCGAACACGACATGGACGACGAATACGAAAAGCTCCTCGAGAAGGTGATCCAGCTCGACCCGAACCACGCCGAGGCACGCCGACGACTTGGCTACAGTCTCTACAACGGCGTCTGGATGACCCGCGAGGAGTACAAAAAGTCCCAAGGGATGGTTAAGTACAAGGGGCGTTATGTCCTGCCCCAAGAGCGGGATGCCGCCATCCGTGACGCCGACCGCCAAGACCAACGTCGCGAGTACTTTCGCAACATCCGCGTCTGGCAGAAGTGGCTTCGCCAAGACCGCCCTGAAAGGCGGCAAGAGGCGACCGACGAGCTACTCGCCATCGACGACCCGCTAGCCGTCGAACCGCTTTTGTCCCTGCTCGGCGAAAAGGGACAGGACCCCGAACGCAGGTTGCTCGTCGAGGTTCTCAAGGGAATTGAGGGGGATGAAAGCACTGCTGCTCTCTTGCGGGCCGCTTTGGAGGACAGCGTCAGCGGTCATCGCGACGCGGCCGCCGAGGCTCTTCTCGACCGCAAGTCGCCGGCCCTTTTGGCGGAAGTGACTCGCTATCTCGGTCACAGCAACAATTTGGCGGTCAACAGAGCGGGGGAACTCCTGGGAGAGATCGGCGACGAAACGATCTACTCCGCCCTGATCGAGGCACTCGTGACGCGGCACTCGTACGTCTACGCCCCGAGTTTCGCCGACAAGGCCCGATCGCTGAGCGGCTACAGCTACTCCGTGCGGACGATGCAGGTCGGCCCCGACGGGATCATGCGGGGGACTTATGGCGGCACGACGGGCGGTTCGGGCGGCCTGACCATCGGTGGCGGTTCGGGCAAACAGGTGATCGTCAAGGACTTCAACAACCGCGAGGTCCTCAGTTCGCTCTACAAGCTGACGAACGTCAACTTCGGCTATGACAAGGAGCGTTGGCGTCGCTGGCTCGCCGAGAATCAGCAGCAAAAGGCTGCCACGCTGACGAAGTAGGGACCGTTCATTTGCTCCCCTTGTCCAAGGGACCGTTCATTTGCTCCCCTTGTCCGAGGGGGAGTTAGAGGGGGTCTCTTAGAGAAGATCTCTCGAAAGCGGACATCCGAGACACCGGCCCCCCGCATTCCCCCAATCGACAAGGGGGGAGGGAAGAGGCTCTCCCTTACAATAGGGAAGACGGAAGAGGCAAGAGCACCCTGAGGGATCATGATGGTGGTCACTGAAACACGCTCCGGATCCGCGATCACGATGAGCCGTTTCCCCGTTCTCGCGGCGATTCCAGCGATGATCTGCTCGCTCGCCCTCGGCTGCCTGCAAGCAACCGCCGAGGAATCGGCCGAGAAGGGCGGAAGCTCGCCACCCACGGCGCCCGAGGGGCCGTCTCCGGAGTTGATGGCGAAGACGCAGGCAATCATCCGCTCGGTGGCCAACGAGCGCCCGAAACCAACGGTGCCGCACTTGGCGGGTGGGTCGCTGGAGACCGGGGCGATCATCGGCAAACTCGTCGCCGAGGAGGCCGAGCGCCACGCCCTCGATCACCAGGATGCCCTACTCCTATTCGATCAAGCCAAAGCGAAGGCCCAGCAGGGCCAGACCGCTGCGGCGCTGAAGTTGGCTCGCGAAGCGCGGACGCTGTGGTCCGATCATGTCGGCATCAGGGAGTTCGTCGCGACTCTCCAAAGACAGGCCAGTTCCGACCACGAGGGCTCCGCGGAAGATCGGGCGAGGGCTCATTTGTCGGCCGCGGTCGTTCGGGCCAGGGAACTCCTCCAACGAGGCGAAACGAAGCGGGCCGACGATCTGCTGACGGGGATCGCTCACGCGGCGCTGCTCTTTCCCTCGGATGAGACGATCGACGAGGTCCGTCGCTGGGCGACGGCGCGGAGCCGCCAATTGAGCGCGGTTTCGGACAGAAGTGACCCGAAAACGGACCCGAAGAAGCCACAAAAGCTCCCGGTTCCGTCAGAAATCTCCTCGATCCTAACCAAAACGGAACAACTTCAGGACGTTCCCGCGTACCTCCAGAGCGGCCAATCGCTGGTGAAAGACATCCAGCGGTTGCTCCGCTAGGGGGTCTCCGACATTCCTTCCACAAAACCCAAAACAGCGCCTTTCCGCAGGCCGTGTCGTCCAGCTATAATGCCGGGCGAACGGGCAGCGCACCAGGCTGTCACTCTGATTGGGGCATCAGACGAGAGCGGGTCGATCCATGCGAGAATGGTTCCGAAATGTCTACACGACGGTTGAGACTGTCGCCAAAGGCATGCTGGTCACGATCAGCTATTTCTTCCGGACCTTTGATCCCAAGCGTCGGACGTTTACCGAGAAGTTCGAGTATCCCGAGCTTCCGGTCGCCGTCTCGCCACGCTACCGGGGCTTTCACCGCTTCGACCTGACCACGTGCATCGGCTGTGACCAGTGCGCGAAGGCCTGCCCCGTCGACTGCATCTATATTCACAAGGAAAAGAACCCGACGGGGAAGGGCTTCCGCGTCAACGGGTTCATGATCGACTACACCAAGTGCATGTTTTGCTCGCTCTGCGTCGATCCTTGCCCCGTGGAGTGCATTTTCATGGGCTCGAATCACGACTTGAGCTGTTACAGTCGGGACGGATGCGTCGTCGATTACGCGAAGCTCCCGCTCGAGATCGCTTGGGGACAAGCGACCCTCAATCCGACCGCGGTGATCGAGTCCAAAGTCATCACCGAGCCGGTTTGGGTCAAGCCTCCCGAGCCAGTCGAAGCGAAGAAGAAGCCGGCACCGAAAAAGAAAGCCGCGCCCAAACCTGCCGCGGAGGCGACCGAGGGCTGAACGGCGGCGCCGACTTCGGGACATTTGGTTCCAGTCAACGCAACAGAAAGACACCGTGGACTACGTTCCCAAGAGACTCTTTACGCCCGAGCAAGCCAACAAGATGCTGCCGCTGGTGCGGCGCATCGCCGAAGACGTCTCCGGCGCCTATCGCGACCTCGTCACCGACTACGAGGCGTGCAAGGACATCCTCTCCATCGATCCCGAAACACTCACCGAAGGGCACCGCGAGGAACTCGACGACGTCAAGCGTCGCCTCGAGATGAAGCAGGCCCGCGTCGCCGAATATGCCGAGGAACTCGACGAACTCGGGGTTCTGCTCAAAGGCGAGGCCGACGGGCTGCTCGATTTCCCCTGCGAACACGAGGGCCGGGTCGTCTTTCTTTGCTGGAAATTGGGCGAGAGCCAAATACGCTACTGGCATGAAATCGAGGCTGGTTTCCGCGGACGGCAGCCTCTCTGGACCGATGATCCCGAATCCTCTTCCACCGTCGCCGCCGAACCGACGGCCGGACCGAACCAAGACTGAGAGCGACTTCGCATGGACTACTTCAGTTTTCGTCCCGTGTTGTTCACCGGCGCTCTGTTTCTATTCGCCGCCGTCGCGATCGGGATGCTCTTGGCGCCGCTGCTGCTCGGTTGGTTCCTCCGCCCCCACAATCCCTCGAAAGAGAAGGGGGACATCTACGAGTGTGGCGAGCCGACCATCGGTGGTAGCGACGCCCAGTTCGACATTCGCTTTTACGTCGTGGCGCTGCTTTTTATCGTCTTTGATGTCGAGATCGCCTTCTTTTTCCCCTGGGCCGTCGTGTTCGGCAAAGCGACGACCCTGGCGAAGTCGACCCTGAGCGAGGGGCAACGTCAGCACGTCAGCGCCGCACTGTTGGGAGAAGCCGATGTCGAGGCGGTCACCCCGGTCGCGGCCGACGCCGCAGGCTTCCTGCAGCGGGTCGCCCTGATGGACCTGCTGGTCTTCTTCGGCGTGGTGCTGGTCGGGTTCGCTTATGTCTGGAAGCGAGGGGATCTCGATTGGGTTCGGGCGATGGCGCGAGAACGGGCCGTGAAGACGGCCGCCGGCGATGGGCCCCCCAGCGGAACGAAGAGTCCGTCGCTCAGCGTCTAGTTCTGAGCATCCAGTGCGCCATGCTCCACGCTCGCGTGGGCATGCCAAATGAGTCTCACGCTCGCGCGGGCATGTGAGAGACGCCGGTCATTCAGGTACGTGCACGACGTTCCCTTCGCGCAGGCGATACGTGGGAAACGCTACAGTAATTAAGAGGCATCCTTGCGGATGCCCATTCGATCTTTCGACGAGGAACCGAAGCCGATGGCGTGGATCGACCAGAAGATGGAAGAGGGCGTGGTCACCACCACCCTCGAACAAGCCCTGAACTGGGCCCGCGAGTCGAGCCTGTGGCCGATGACCTTCGGGCTGGCCTGTTGCGCGATCGAGATGATGGCGACCGGGGCGAGCCGATTCGACTTGGATCGGTTCGGTGCCGGCGCCTTCCGGGCGACGCCCCGCCAGTCCGACCTGATGATCGTCGCCGGCACGGTGACCTTTAAGATGGCCAGCCGCATCCGCCGTCTCTACAACCAGATGCCCGATCCTAAGTATGTGATCGCGATGGGGGCGTGCACCTGCGGCGGTGGCCCGTACTTCATTCACGGCTACCACGTCGTCAAGGGGGTCGACTTGGTCGTTCCCGTCGACGTCTACGTCCCGGGATGTCCTCCCCGTCCGGAGGCCCTCATTGAGGGGGTGATGCGGATCCAGGACAAGGTTCGCGGAGAGCGGATCGCCAAGGGGGCTGAAAACGAGCTTCCGATGCCGCACCACTCTGGTCACCCGGCGCCCTCGGTCGTTCAGATCAACATGAACAACGTCAGGAGTGGAGCGTGAACGCCGACGAGATCGCCAATTGTCTGTCCGAGGAGTTCGGTGACGCGATCACCGGTAAGAACGTCGAAGCGATGGACCCCTGGGTCGAGATCGCTCCCGAGGCGATCGCCGACGTCGCCCAATTCTGCCGCGACGACGAGCAGCTCCTGTTCGACTATCTCCGCAACCAAAGCGCCGTCGACTACTTGATCACCGACGCCCGCAAGGCCAAAAAACTCGAGATCGAGCCCCGGCTGGAGATCGTCTACCACCTGCACAGCTACCCCCACGGCCACGACCTCGTGCTCAAGGTTCTCTTGCCGCGCTGGAAGGGCGATGTCGAGGGTGAGTTGCCCGAGTGCCCGACGGTCTCCCACGTCTGGGCGATCGCCGACTGGCACGAGCGGGAGATCTTCGACCTGATGGGGGTTCGGTTCACCGGTCACCCGAACCTTCGCCGGATCCTCTGCCCCGAGGATTGGGTCGGGCACCCGCTTCGCAAGGATTACGAGTTCCCGCTCGAGTACCACGGGATTCGCTGTCAGTAATCGGGTCAGGCCCGAACGAACAAGCCCACGCACCGAGCCGCCAACGGAAATAGTCGCCGATGTCGTACACGATCGAAGATCCCGCGGACGTCGAGTTCGATGTTCGTACCGACGAACTCCTGATCAACATGGGACCGCAGCACCCATCAACGCACGGCGTGTTGCGACTCGTTCTTCGCACCGACGGCGAAGTCGTCATCGACGCGGTTCCCCACATCGGCTACTTGCACCGCTGTGCGGAGAAGATCGGCGAGAACCTCTCGACCATCGAGTACATCCCGTACACCGACCGGATGGACTACCTCTCGGGCATGAACATGAATCTGGGGTTCGCGGTCGCGGCCGAGAAGCTGATGGGAACCGAGATCCCGCCCAAGGCCCAATACCTGCGAATCATTATTGCCGAGATGAACCGGATCGCCAGCCACTTGGTCGGCATGGGCACGTACGGGCTCGACCTCGGCACCTTCAGCCCGTTTCTCTACGCCTTCCGCGAACGTGAAAAGATCCTCGATCTCTTCGAGGAGGTCTGCGGCGCTCGGTTGACCTACAGCTACATCACCGTCGGGGGCGCTCACGACGACTTGCCCGATGGCTGGCTCGACAAGTGTCTCGCGTTTCTCGATTACTTCGAGCCGCGAATCGAGGAGTATCACACGCTCCTGACACGCAACCACATCTTCATCAAGCGGACCGCGAACATCGGCGTCATCTCGCCGGAGATGGCCAAATCGTACGGCTGTAGCGGACCGGTGCTCCGGGGCAGCGGCGTCAATGACGACCTTCGCGTTAGCCGGCCATATCTCCCCTATGACGAGTTCAAGTGGGAGGTCGAGGTCGCGCCTTTCGACGACGCTCCCGAGGAGACTGTCGTCGGGGACTGCTGGAACCGCTACTACGTCCGGATGCGTGAGGTGGTCCAGAGCGTGAGCCTCGTTCGCCAAGCCGCCAAGGCCTACGTCACGGCCGAGGGAAGCCACCGCGCCGATCTGCCGCGAGCCCTCAAGGTGCCCGTTGGCGAGGTCTACGTCGAGACCGAGTGTCCGCGCGGGGCGATGGGTTTTCACGTCGTCGGCCAGGACGATCCCAAGCCACTTCGATGTCGCGCGAAGTCCTCGAGCTTCTGCAATCTCTCGGTCACCGGCGCCTTGGCCCCCGGCGTCCTCATCGCCGACCTCTCGGCCATCGTCGGCAGCCTCGATATCGTCATGGGCGAAATCGACCGTTAGTCGCGGTTGGGTTGTCGCCGAGTTGACCGAGGATGAACTGATCAAGCTGCGTCATTCAGGTACCCCTGGCTGCTTGTCATCAAGTGCGATTTTGTGCCCCGCGAAATGCTGGGTGTCATGCCCACGCTCGTCGTGGGCATGCGGGAAGATCCTATCATTCGGCTGATTACGAACGAGCCTCTTCACTTCATCTCGGGGAGAATTCGGCGAGCGAAGCGAGCCGGGTGAGGGAGTGAAGGGTTCTCCCACCATGATTCAGTCACTTCTCGGAAGAGTACCCCTCACCCCTAACCCCTCTCCCAACGGGAGAGGGGAATATTGAACGTTCTCTCCCGACGGGAGAGGGGAATATTGAACGTCCTCTCCCGACGGGAGAGGGGAATATTGAACGTCCTCTCCCAACGGGAGAGGGGAATATTGAACGTTCTCTCCCGACGGGAGAGGGGAGTATTGAACGTCCTCTCCCAGTTGGAAGCGGCGGTGGTTGGGTACACTTCACGTAACCCCGTCCGTACCCGTTCAATGCCTTCGGCATCGACTTGCTGCATCCTCCCGCTCCCGGCGCGTATACTTGACGGTGCAGGGCATCCCTAGTCCACCCATCGGAGAACGCCATGCCCCACTTCATCTGCGTCACTTGCGGAGCACAATTCGCCGAGTCCGCGGCGCCGCCGGAATCATGCGCCATCTGCACGGACGAACGCCAATTCGTCGGCTGGGAGGGGCAACGCTGGACCACGCTGGCCGAGCTTCGACGAAGTCATCGCACCAGCGTCCGGCTTGAGGAGCCGCGTCTGGTCGGAATCGGCATGGAACCGAGCTTCGCGATCGGGCAGCGGGCCTTACTCGTCTGTCATCCCGATGGCAACGTCCTCTGGGACTGCATCCCGCTGTGGGATGAGGCGATGATCGCGATGATTCATGGCCTGGGAGGAATCTCCCTGATCGCCATCTCGCATCCCCACTACTACACGGGGATGGTCGAGTGCGCCCGCGCCTTCGAGGCTCCGATCCTGCTTCACGCCAACGACCGGAAGTGGGTGATGCGCCCCGATCCGCTGATCGACTACTGGGAAGGGACGCACAAGAAGATCGGTTCCGGTCTGACGCTAGTCAACTGCGGCGGGCATTTTGCGGGCGGAACCGTCTTGCACTGGCGCGATGGTGCCGAGCAGCGTGGGGCGGTGCTGGCGGGCGACATCCTGCAAGTCGTCGCCGATCGTCGTTGGGTCAGTTTCATGTACTCCTTTCCCAACTACATCCCGCTCCCCGCGAGCCACGTCGAGCGCGTGATCACCGCCCTCGAACCATACGAGTTCGATCGGATCTATGGTGCCTGGTGGGACCGCGTGGTCGACCGCCACGGCAAGACCGCGATGGTGCGATCCGCCGAGCGGTACATCGAGGCCATGAAGGATTGAACGAGATTGTCGAAACTGATGTACGTCCTGTTGTTGACTGTCGCCCTGGTGGTCCTCGTCCCCATCGTCGCTCTCGCGGTGTTGAGCCTGAGCACGGGCCCGGCAAGGAACATCGGCATGCGTGAGGGGCGACTCTCCGGTTGCCCAGGGTCGCCCAACTGCGTCTCGAGCGAGGCGTCCGACACGGAGCACCGCATCGAGCCCTTACGGTTCGAGGGAACGCCAAACGAAGCGATGGATGAACTCGTTCGCATCGTCGAGTCGATGCCGCGCTCGCGCATCGTGACCCGGGCCGGCGACTATTTGCATGTCGAGTTTCGCAGCCGAGTCTTTCGCTTCGTCGACGATCTGGAGTTCCTCATCGACGCAAGGACGAAGATGATCGCGTGCCGTTCGGCGGCGCGAGTTGGTTACTCGGACTTTGGCGTGAATCGGGATCGCTTGGAGAAGATTCGCGCCGCCTTCGAGCAATGGTCGGCGGCGCGGCGATCAGAGGGAGGTAGAAAGTAGGAGCGCCACCCCGACGGGCCAGCGCTCCTGGAGTAGTTGGCGGTTCTAACGGCCTCGACGGCCCCAACCGGAGCTAATGCCACGCTCCTTCATGCGGTTGCGAAGCTGGGTGAAGAACTCGGTCCGTTTGGCCCGCTCCTGGGCGGAGCTGTCGTTGAGCCGGTCCTGGCGGCGGTTGACGCGATCTTCCGCGGTGCGTCTGGGGCGGTCGCCACGCCGTCGGTCATTCCCGCGACCGTCCTTGCTATCTTTGCGGGCGCTTTCGTTCTGAGCCCGTTCCTTGCGACGCTTCTCCCACTCCTTGCGGCGCTTTTGCATCTCGTCGATCATGTTGTCGAGATACTCGGTCCGCTTCTCCGGCGGCATGAGGAAGAAGGCGTTGAGTCGCTCCTCGTCGCGGCGGCGGCGATCTTCGTTGTTGAAGACCTCGCGCCGCTGCTCGGGAGTCAATGACTCCATGTGATCGCGAAACTGCTTGCCCAACTCCCGACGCTGTTCCTCGGGCAACTTGCGGGCTTCCTCGCTAAAGGCCTGCTTGGCCAGAGCCCGAGCTTGGACCACTTGCGGGTCGCCGAAGGGCCACCATGCCCAGAGAGCGCCGCCCAGGAGCAAGGGAGCGACCCCGATACTCAGCAGCATGGTGCGTTTCTGTTTCATGAACGAAGTCCCCTCGGGCTTCTTCGACGGGCTTCGCATCGCAGCGTGGTTGGTTCGATTGACGTTGCTCATCGCATGGTCCTCTAGTTAGTTTCGGCGTGGCCATCGGCGAACAGGAAATTGCGACCACCGCTACCCGGCACTCCGTGAAAGTTCTCGTAGTCGTAGAGAATCATGACCTGATCGCTGCGGTAGATGGTGCCGCCGCGCGATTCGAGCAATTCGGGGTGACGCTTGTTGCCGACGCGGTGGGAGGGATACTCGTAGCTGAGTCCCTCGACCTTGAAGAACTCGTTGTCCCAGGGGCACTCGAAGACCTTCTGGTTCTTCTCCACGTGATCGGACAAGACGTCGAAGATCGTCGGCTTGGTCGGTGTGACGCTCGGCAGTAGGGCGGCGTCGGGGTAGTAATCGTTGAAGAGATCGCGGTACTGGTGAAACGCGACGCCGATATTCTTCAGATTCGACAGACATTGCGTCCGGCCGGCGGCGAGCCGAGCCGACTGCACCGCGGGCATCAGCAGTCCGATCAGGACTCCCATGATGCCGATGACCACCAAGAGTTCCACGAGGGTAAAGGCGAGACAACGCGAACCGACGCGTTGGGCGGGGGAAGGCCAAGTCATGACTTCGTCTCCTGCTTGGTCACATCACGAGTGGCGGGTTGACTGGACGAGTTCGACTCGCCCGGAAGCTTCGGGGGATTGCTGTCGACGGTCTCTTCGTCTCTTTTCATCTTACGAGCGATTCGCGACAAGCTATGTTCTAGGCGTTTCTGCATCCCTCGGACGAATGGATTCTCGTGCATCGTCCGCGTGTAGGGCCGAAAGTCGTCGATCGCCGTCTCGAGTCGGCGTTGGGCGATCTCGTACTGGCCCTGATCAAGCTCGAGTTCGGCATAGCCCAACTGGAAACGAGCCAGTGCCAAGCCATACAGGGCGATTTCGGGAAACTGGGATGCTAACGGCTTGAGGCGACCGATCGCCGCGAGGTAGTGCCCTTCGGCCGCGGTCCAGTGGTCATCCCGATGATAGAGCGACGCGAGCCGACCCTGCGCCCCGGCCAGCAGGGCGCTGTACTCGTGAATTCTCGGGAACGCCGCGGTCAGTTCGTTCGTGATCGCCACCGCCCGGGAGATGCGATCACACGCCAGCTCCTTCGACTCTTCTGAATGACGACGCCCGCTACAGCTCAGGAGCGTCTCCGCCAGTTCGTAGCGGTAGCGCGGCTCCATGGGATAGTCGTGCGAAAGATGTTCGAGCAGCGAGATCGCCTCCTCGAGCGAGGCCCGAGCGCTCTCGTAGTCGCCGTGGAAACGCGACGAATGATGCGACGAGAGAAGACAGCGGGCCAGAAAGAGCCGGTACTCGGGACGGCCGGGATCCTCCGCCATCAACTCCTCGACGATCGCCAACGCCTCGCGGCGGTAGCGTCCCAAGAGCGGCAACCACCAGGGCGGCCTTGGGGACGGTGAGACGCTGCGGTCGTCTCGCGGTGGCGACTGGGGAGGGCCCTGGGCCAAGGGCGTCCGGGGACGTCGTTCCTCGGACGCGTCCGCAGGGGGGGGGGCGAACGAATCTTGCGTAAACCGACGCTTGGAACCGTCCGAGGACCGGAACTCGCGCGAGCGATGCCGACGGTCCTTGTCGCGTGAGGGGGGCTTGGGGCCACCCGAGAGAATGCTGCTTCCTACGGGAGCCGAAGCGAACGACAGACACGCGTGAGCGAGCTTGAAGCGAACCTCCTCGTGCAGACGGACGGCCTCAGGCTGGCCCTCGAGAAAGTCAATCGCAGCCTGGAATGCGGTCCGAGCCTCGTGGAAGTCCCCCGCCAAGTCGCGGACGAGACCGATCTGGATCAAGATGTTGGCTTGGGCGACAGTCGTTTCCGGCGTCGCGTCCATGTTCGTGAGTTCGTCGTAGATTCCCTCGGCTTCCCGATAGGCGACCAGGGCGCTGTCGTACTGCCCGAGACGCTGCCGGATGTCGCCGACCTTGCGGTAGGCTTCCGCCCGTTCCCGGTGCAACTCCCCACCGTTCTGGCAGGCGAACTCGTCGAAGAAACTTAGCAGTCCCTGTAGCAGTTCCGCGTCGGCGTTGGTCAGCACCGTCGTCGTCGGCGTCGGTTGATCGCCCTCGCCGAGATCCCACTCCAGGGCGATCGGCAATCCCCGCGCGGAGATGTTCGCCATGATCTTATCGAGCGCCGAGACCGCGAGGGTCAGGTTCGCCTCGGCGCGTCTGGACTCGTTGGCGGCCCGGTTGCGTTCGGTCTCGGCCCGCTCAAGGGCGCTGAGGGTGATCTGACGCTCATCGCGAAGATCGCGCAGCGCCCGATTGGTCCGAACGTTGCCGACGGTGGCGACGATCGCGACGAGTGCCAGCAGCAGTAGTGTCGCCGCGCTCGAGGAGGCCAGGGCGGGATTGCGCCGCGCCCAGCGCCATGCCCGTTCCACCGAGGTCGCCCGGCGAGCCCTGATCGGCCGGTCGTCGAGAAAGGCTTGCAAGTCGTCCGCCAACTCCCCGGCGGTTTGGTAGCGTGCTTCCGGCTCGCTCGCGGTCGCCTTGGTCACGATCGTTTCCAGGTCGCGCGGGATCGTGGGGCAACGTTTGCGGGGGGATTCGGGCCCGGTGGTGGTGATCATGCGGATCAGCGAGCCGCGTTTGGTCTCCTCGAAGGCCGGACGTAGCGTCAACAACTCGAAGAGGGTCACTCCGAGACTGTAGATATCGGTGCGAGCGTCCCCCTTGCCGTTGAACTGTTCGGGCGCCATGTACCGGAGCGTTCCCGCTAGGTCCCCGGTCTTCGTGACGTCGTCCATCTCATCCCGCTTGGCGAGCCCGAAGTCGGTGATCCAAACGGCTCCGTTGTGGTCGAGCAGGAGATTCGACGGCTTGATATCGCGATGAAGCACCCCTTGGCCGTGGGCGTAATAGAGCGCGTCGGCCAACTGGAGCCCGACACACGCGACGCTCTTCCAGTAGGAATCGTCGAGCTTGATGGCCCCGACGGCTTCGTCATGATCCCGATCGCGCGACTCGGCGACATCCGGATCGGTCGCGGAGGGCGCCTCATCCGGATGAAACGTCGTCTCGATGCTTTCGGAGAGGGGCCGCGAGTGCGTCGCGGTCGTCATCGCTGCCGTCTTCGCAAGGGTCGGCCAGGTGTCGCTCTGCGAACGACGCGAATGCCAGCGAAGGATTTCGCCGCTGCGGAGCATCGTCGCGGCATTGGCGACAAAGGAGGGATCGGACTTGGACGCGGGCGACTCGGGGGAGCCGCTTTGCCGCAGGTAGGCGACAACGACATCGAGCCCGGCTCCCTGGATGAGCTGCATCACGTAGTAGTGAAGCCCCTCGTGTTCGCCGACGCCGAAGACCGGAACGATGTTGGTGTGGTGCAAGCTTGCCGCGGCGTGAGCCTCACGCAGGAAGCGTTGCAGTCGGGTAGGGGAGTGCATCTCGCTGGCGGAGAGCACCTTGACCGCGACGCGACGGTCCAACGATTCCTGTTCCGCCTCGAAAACGACCCCCATGCCGCCGCGGCCAATCTCTCGGATGATCCGAAAGTCGCCCAATCGCTCGAGCGGCTTGCTGTTGAGCAAGGTCCGGGACTGAACGCGATCGACCTCGGCGTGTTCGTGCCGACTCAGCTCCTCGATCATCGCGATCGAGGGGAAGACCTCCTGGATCTCCTCCGCCAGATCGGTGTAGCGGCTGGCGTACTCGTCGATCGTCGGATGTTCACCCCGGCGCAGACGGCCGGCGAACTCTTCCGCCAGCACCTCCACCGGGTTTCGATCGTGGTCCGAGTGATCCATGACGACGAACGCGCGCCTCAACGAGAGAAAGACAACCCTAAGAGTCCGTGGAGCCTCGACGCGCCCGACGCGCGACGGTCACCGATCCTCACCTCGAATCTCGGGCATCGACTCGAGCATCTGCTTGAGTCGCTTGAGAGCTCGAACATACCGGTTACTGGCGGCGGTCGGTTGGATGTCGAGCACCTCGGCAACTTCCGAGTTCCCCAAGTGCTCAAAGTGACGCAGGGCGAGAACTTCCCGATCGAGCGGGTCCATCTGATCGAGGGCGTCACGAAGTTGAGCGTAGCGTTCTTCCCGAATCACCGCCTGGCTGGGCGAGGTCAGATGCGCGACGAGAAATCCCGCGAGCGAGACCGACGTTCCTCCATCGGGTCCCGTCCACCGCAGCGAGACCTCCTGGCCAGCCGAGCGACGCTGGGCCCCCAAGTGGCGGCGATGCGTCATTAGCAAGATCTGCCAAGTGATCTGTCGAATCCACACGAAAAATGTCGCTGGTTCCTTTGCCAGATAGTCGTCGATTCGCCGCGAGATCTCGAGGTACGCCTCCTGGAGAACGTCGGCCGCGTCGACTCGGGCGTAGAGTCGCCGATCGAGCCGTAGCGCCACCATGCGTTCGAGCCTCTTCTGGTACCTGGAGAAGAGAGCCGCCAGCGCCTCACTTCCCCCGTTCCGGAGGAAGTCGATCTCGTCCTCGGGCGCGGCGGGCAACTGATCCATGATGCGTCTCGATCCTCCTCACTCCACTAACGGCCCTCGGGCGACAGTCTGACTCTGGTGTCGCGATTGGCTGGTTCGTTGCCCCAAACGATTCTTGGGTGGCTGTCCACGCTTGCCGTGGGCAGGCGGGAAACGACTCGGATTCAGCACACTCTCGCACGACTGGGGAACGAGGTTCCATGAAACGAACTTGCCAATCAGGCCACCATCGCACTGGACCATCCAAACGTTCCGGGTGCCACTGGCTGCTTGCCAGCCTGTGAGACGAACGCGCCGCCAACGGGCGTTCTCTCCGCATACCCACGGCAAACGTGGGCATGGCACCCGAACCCGCCAGATGAACTAACCCCGTCGAGAGCATGGGCGTACCGCCCCTGATCGCGAGAAGCTCCATTGTCCAATGAACTCGGCCGCCAACGCAATCCCCATTGCGGGCCGACAAGACATCTCGGACTCCAGAAAGGTCCATCTCGTTCGATTGGGAATGGAAAGATCGTACGGCTGGGAGACCAGACTCCCAACTCGATTCTTCGCCGTCATTGCGATACGCTCTGCTAGTGTCCTGATTGGTCAATTCATTGCTCAAGGGACTCTTGGGTGCCATGCCCACGCTCGCCGTGGACATGCGGGAGACGCCTGTGATCGGGGCAATTTTTCGCACGATCACAGGGCCGAGATTTCAATGAACGAACTTGCCAATCAGGAGACTAGCAGTCCGTTGATTGAAGTGGGCCAAGGCGAGAACGAGCTTCCATGAGGTTGTCCCCGCCAAGACCAGGAGCGAGGCATTCGCAATGCCGAGGCCGGGACGAAAATTGCCTTTGTCGGTGGACGGAACGGTTTGGGTCTCAGTTCCATTGATGGTTGTCACGTCATCACATGATGTCCTCGGAATGAACGTCATCTCAGCACCGACGAAGCATTTCCTGACCGTCAAGTCAGCAACACGGTTGGTGGAGATGAGGGACGCGGCAGGACATCACCATCGACCTCCAGGGGATCGTGAAAAACAGGCCGACGGTGGTGGGCGTGGGGAACAGGGGCCAAGTCAACACGTAGCCGAAGGGAGCGCAACGATGCCTCGATGGGTGTGGTTCTTGACAGTAGCTGGTTTGGCGACGATCGTCGCCGCCCCGGCGGTGGCTCAGCCGCCAGAACGACGTGATAGAGACGAACGTCGATCGGACCGCCAGGGACCGCCGCCGTGGATGCGGGGCCCGCGAAGCGACTGGTCCAAACGCGATCGCGATCAAGAGCCGAAGGATCGCAGCGAGCGGGCATCGCGCGATCGTCGTGACCGGGACGATGACCGACGTCGAGACGACGATCGCCGCGGGAGACGCGCCGGTCGTGGTGACGACGATCGAGGCCATCAGTTCGCTCGTCATGACCGTCATCGCAAGGATCACGGCGGCGAGGACCGTGGGGACAAGGATCGCGGCGAACAAAAACGCGGTCACGGAGACGATCACCGCCGAGAGCATGCTCGTCATCATCGCGGACGCTGGGATCACCGCAAGCATGACCACGGGGAGAAGGACCACGGGAAGAAAGAGCACGGAAAATCGGACAAGAGCAAGGACTCTCGTCGTCGCGAGTACTTCGCCAAGCGCGGTCACGGCGGTCGCCGTCCGAGCCCCACGGCGATGGCGTATTGGAAGGGTTGGCACGACGCCGTCCGCTGGATGATGATGCACCGCGCCGCCGCCGCGAAGAAGGGTTCCGAGGGCAAGAGCCACGATTCGAAGATGGGCCCCGGCTCCAAACGCGGACCTGGCCCCATGATGGGACCGGGTTCGAGGTGGGGATCCCGAGGTCCGTTCTCGCGTCGCGACGACGGAAAGGGCGAATCGCGCCGCGGTCCTGGCTTCATGGGGCGGCGAGGCGGAGAGGACCGCAAGGGTGGTCCTCCGTCCTGGATGCGTCACCGCCGGGGCGATCACGATCACGGCAAGGGCAAGGACGACCGCAAGCGCGGTGGCCGTGGCGATGACGACAAAAGACGCCGGCCGCGTGGCTTCGGAGAGGACAATCCCTTCCGCAGCGAGAGCGACCTCGTCGGGAAGGGGGAAGTGAAGGCTTCCGAGCCCAAGAAGGACGTAGCGGATTCCCAAGTTCCTGAGTCCAAGACGGGAGTCGTGACAAAGCCCGCTCCCGAGTCCAAGACGGGAGTCGTGACAAAGCCCGCTCCCGCGACCAAGACGGGAGCAAAACCCGCTCCCGAGTTGAGCAAGGACGAGAAGCGATCCAAGGCGAACGAGCCGATCGTCAGCGAGCCCGCGAAGGCGGAAGTCGCTCCCGCCAAACCGAAGTCCGAGAGCCCAAAACTCCTCGACCAGAAGATTCGCAAGGGAACGAAGGACGCTCCCACGGAGAAGACCAACGCCGGCCTCTTCGTTCAGCAGGGCAATTTCTTCGTCACCAGTCTTTCGCGAGAATTCGGGTCACCGGAGATGAGCAAGCGGTTCACGCAAGCCGGCCGGGTTTCGATGTTGTTGCTCTGGTAGGAACTCGGCGTGGGTGCTGGCAGTCCGTTGATCTAAACGTGTCACAGCCATTGGATCAACGGGTTGCTAGTGCCCCGTGAACACCTGATGTTCGGCTGCCACTGGCTGCTTGTCAGCAAGGGAGCCAGGTTCGCCGCCAATCGAGGCTCTCACACGCATGCCCACGGCGAGAGCGTGGGCATGGCCCCAAGAGAGTCATTGGGCTGATGAATGATCCAGTCACGACACTAGGCGATGTAGTTGAGAAGCAAGTCGCCGACACGCCCGGTCGACCCGTCACTCCGCACGAACTCGCTTTCCAAGACCACTTTGTTGCCGTTTGAATCCTCCTCGACGGCGGTCGCGGAGAGCGAGATTTGTGCGATCCCCGCCTCGTCGAGCCGACGCAGTTCTCCCTCGTCGGTGATTCCATTGCGATTGACGTCCGCGAAGAGTCCCAGCGACCCGTAGATCGAGTCCGCCTGATCGATGCGGCCGTCGCCGTTCTCGTCGTACTTGGCCAACTCGACGAAGCCGTCGGCAGCGCCGTTTTGGTCCCCAAAGAGTTCGGTCCCATCGTCGATGTTGCCATTGCCGTTGCGGTCATAGACGAGCAGAGCGTCGCCCTGGGACGCGGTCGCGGCCCGCACGAGACTCCCATCCCCGAGCAAGTCGAAGTCGTGGCCCTCGTCCGCTGTGGTGGTATCGAAGACGCCGTTGCCATTGAGATCGAGCACCAGCGGGTCGGAGACGCTGAGAATCTCCTCCACACGAGCGCGAATTGAGACCTCGACTTCGGTGGCGGTCAGCGATTCCCCCGATTCGAGCCGGCCCGAGATCTCGGTGACCGACGCCTGGATCGCGATCTCGATTCGTTGCGAACGCACCTGCATGCTGGGCGGGGGAGCGACGTTGAACTCGTGACCACCCCCACCGACGATCGACCCGAGGTGTTCGACGATTCGGCCAAAGGAACGTCGCATCGCGTCGGCGGCTTTCCCATCGAAGTGCTCCATCATCTTCAGCAGCGCCTGCATGTCGGCGGACGTCTCGGCGTCGAGCGACTCGAGCCCTCCGAGCAACTGATCGCTCCGCGGCGAGTCGTCGTTCTCGGCGCTGCCGACGGGAAAGAGCATGTCGAAGAGTTGCAGTTCCTCTTGCCGGACCCGCGCGACGACCTCGCCGACGTTCGCCAACGTGATGCTCGCGCCGTTCCCGTTCTCGGCGACAGGGGTGTCGGTCGCCGTGGAGATCGCTTGCGAGACATTGCGAGTGAGGGACTCCGCGAGGGATCCTTGCGCATGCTGGTCCCGTTGAAGCGGGCCAATCATGCCACGGGCGGCGGAAAACGGGTTCTCGGAAAGAGTTGCGAGGACGCTCATCGGGTGCGACTCCAGCCTCGTGGTCGGCCAACACGCCGGGGAGGGCTCCGACCACGTAGCAATCCTAGGTCACGGTTGCGTCGCGAGTAGGGCGTTCGTCAGCATTACTGAAATCTTGACATGACCATTTGAGCCACTCGCCGTGTCCGCACGTCACGACCCGACTCTTCGCGTTCCCACGCATCCGTGGGTCGGGCCATTGCATGACTCTTCGTTTGATTAACCAACCCGGCGTGGGTGTCAGGCAGTGGCCTGACCTATAGCCGGCCGTGTGATCTACCTGGTGGCAGGGCCGATCACGAGCTGTCCGACTCCCCGTTGCTAGGTTTCGGTGGATTCTTGAATAGCGCTCTGCCAAGATGGGAGACCTACTGGGGACAACCTCCCGTCAGAGACCTTTGCTCACCCAAGCTGAAACACGGATCTTTCGCATGAAGTACGTGCCGATTTACGTCGCCTGTCTGGCTCTACTGACGATTCTCGCTCCGGCCCACGCGGCGCCGGTCGCTCTCGAAAAGGGAGACCATCTCTGCCTCGTCGGCAACGAGCTTGGCGAGCGGATGCAGCACCACAACTACTGGGAGGCGCTCCTGTACCAGCGTTTCCCCGAGAAGGGACTCGTGGTTCGCAATCTCTGCTTCCCCGGCGACGAACCCTTTGAGCGGATTCGTTCGCTGAACTTCGGCACGCCCGACGATCACTTGAAGCACAGCAAAGCCGACGTCATTCTCTACTTCTTCGGGTTTAACGAGTCCTTCGCGGGGAAGAAGGGCCTGCCGAAGTTCACCGACGAGATCACCAAACTCGTCGAGGAGACGAAAGCGAAGGACTACAGCGGCAAGGGCTCTCCCCGCATCGTGCTGGTCTCGCCGATTGCGTTCGAGGAGACGGGCGATCCCAATCTCCCTGACGGGAAAAAGGAGAACGCCAACCTCGCCGCCTACACCGAAGCCCTCAAGAGTGTCGCCGAGAAGACAGGCGTCGGCTTCGTCGACCTCTTCACGCCGACCAAGAAACTCTTCGACGAGACTGACGAGCAGCTCACTTTCAACGGGGCTCATCTGACCGACGCGGGCTACAAGGCGCTGGCGCCAATCCTCGACGAAGGGCTCTTCGGGACAGGGGGCCCCGAGAGCATCGATCCCGCCGTCAAAGCACAGATCGACGACAAGAACTTCCACTGGTGGCATCGCTATCGCGCCGTCAACGGCTATTCGATTTACGGCAAACGCGGCGAAGCGGGCTCGGACGGAACCTACAACAATCGCGACGTCATGGAGCGCGAGCGGGCGATCCTCGATCAGATGGCCGCCAACCGCGACCAGCGGATCTGGGCCGTCGCCCAGGGGAAGGACGTTCCCGAGAAGGTCGACGATAGCAACACGCTTCCCTTCCTCTCGACCAAGACCAACGTTGGCGGTCCGGACGATCTCAACGCCAAGCGAGGTAAACTCGGTTCGCTCGACTACTTGAGCGCCGCCGAACAGCAGAAGAAGTTCAAACTCGCCCCCGGCTATCAAATCGATCTGGTCGCCTCGGAAGAGCAGTTCCCCGAACTCGCCAACCCGGTCTCGATGAACTTCGACAACGCCGGACGCCTCTGGGTGTCGGTCATGCCTTCCTACCCGCACTGGCAGCCCAAATCGACGATGGACGACAAGCTCCTCATCCTCGAGGACACCGACGGCGACCACCGCGCCGACGAGTGCAAAGTCTTCGCGAGCGGGCTGCATCAGCCGACCGGCTTCGAGTTCGGCCAAGGCGGGGTCTATGTCGCCGAGCAACCCGACATCCTCTTCCTGAAGGACGAGAACGGGGACGACGTCGCCGACACCCGTGTTCGCCGGATCGCCGGGCTCGACTCGGCCGACTCCCACCACGGCCCCGCCGGCTTCGAGTGGGGACCGGGCGGCAATCTCTACTTTCAGGAGGGGACCTTCAAGTTCTCGCAACTCGAAAGCCCCTACGGTCCTAAGAGGATGCAGGAGGCTGGCGTCTGGCGGTTCAACCCGAAGACCGGCGAGATCGAACGCTATATCGCGCTGTCGTTCTCCAATCCCTGGGGACATGTCTTCGACCGCTGGGGCCAGGACTTCATCGCGGACGCGTCGCCGGGCTTCAACTACTGGGCCGCTCCTTTCTCCGGGAAGATCGACTACCCCCTGAAGCACCCCGGTGGCTCCCAACACCGCCGCGTTGCCAAGGAGAGTCCCGTCGGCGGCGATCCCCAGTTCCAGGCCCCCACCTTCATTAAGAAGCGAACCCGACCCTCGGCAGGCTGCGAGCTTATCTCGAGCCGCCATTTCGCCCCCGAGGACCAGGGGGACTACCTACTCACCAACGTGATCGGTGATCGCTCGGTCCTGATGCACGGCATGAAGGACGAGGGCTCGGGCTTCGTCGGCACCGAGAAGACCCCGCTCGTCTACGGCGAGGACGGCAACTTCCGCCCAGTCGATTTGCAGTTCGCTCCCGACGGCTCGCTCTACATCGTCGACTGGCACAACGCCCTGATCGGGCACTTGCAGCACAACCTTCGCGATCCCAGCCGCGACCACAGCCACGGCCGCATCTGGCGCATCACCCACAAGGACCGCCCGCTCGTCGAGCCGGTCAAGATCGAGGGTGAGCCGATTCCGGCGTTGCTCGAAGTCCTCAAGGAGCCCGAGGACCGGACCCGCTACCGCGCCCGCCGCGAGCTTGCCGAGCGCGATCCCAAGGAGGTCGTCAAAGCCCTCGACTACTGGACCAAACAGCTCGACGACAGCGATCCGGACTACGAGCACCACCTGCTCGAGGCGCTTTGGGCGTACCAGACCCAGAACGTCGTGCGTGGGGAACTCCTCAAGCAACTCCTCGAGGCGAAAGACCCTCGGGCTCGGGCCGCGGCGACGCGCGTCCTCTCCTTCTGGATGGATCGCGTCAACGAACCCCTGGAACTCGTCCGCGCTCGGATCAACGACGAGCATCCCCGCGTTCGGCTCGAGGCGGTTCGCGCCCTGAGCTTCGCCGAGGGTGACGAGGCGATGGAGCTTGCCCTCGAGGTCCTCAACAACGACGTCGACGACTACCTCCAATACACGCTCGACGAGACGATGCGATCCTTGGAGCAATAGCTTCCGATGGCGCATGTCACGACCACGCCGACAATCGACAACCCGTAGGGTGGATCTCGACCCACCAGGCCGTAGGCCATAGCCTGACATGAACAACGAATGGCGCTCGCGTCAGGCAATTGCCTGACCTACGAAGAGGAAAGCCCCCTCCAGCTTGGGGAGCAACCCGTAGGGTGGATCTCGACCCACCACGACCGATACTCGCGTCGGCTCGCGCCGACACCACCACTTGAGAATTCAGCATGACTCCTAGCCTTCGACACGTGTCTCCGCTCATCCTCTTGTTCCTCGCCGGAACCGCCTCGGCTCAGACGCACGAGCATCACGACCACGGGCACGGCATGAAGAAGGACATCAAGCCGCCGAAGATCTTCCTCGACAAGAGCCCGCGCATCGTCGCGTACCAACTCAAGCGGCTCGACAATGAGCGTCTACTGCTTGTCGAGCGCTCCGACGACGACCCGAAGTACGCCCCGGTACACGCGGCGATTTTTCAGCGGGCGGGGATCTCGCCGCAACATCGCGAGGAGGCCCTCGCGGCGCTCGTCAAAATCAACAACTCCGACGCCCCGACCGAACTCCTGACCGCCATCGAGACCCTCAAGCCTGGCGATCGCCAGGACCAGCGGACCGCCAACCATTTGGCGGCAATGCTCCTGAAGCTTCCCGCCGAGGAGCTAGCGAACAAGAGCGACGCGTTCCTCGCCGCGACCGACTCCAAGAGCGATCTCGTCCGACCTCTCGGCTATGCCGCGTTGATCGCCTCGGGCCAGAAGGCCAAGGCCTGGGAGCGGGCAAGCGACTCGCCCGAGGGGACGCTCGATTGGCTCGCCGCGGTCCCGTTGGTTCCCAACGCCACCATCCGGGCGCAGCTTCGCGACGAGATCGTCGGACTGCTCGACGACGCCCAGCCTCTCGCGGTGCGCAAGGCCGCGATCGGGGCGCTCGCCCATACGCCCGCGAAGCAGGCCGAGACCTTCGGAAAACTTGCTCCCTACGTCTCCGATCCCAAGTTGCGCCAAGCGGCGGTCAAGACGCTCCTTTCCATCCCGGGCGACGATCGCGACCCCAAGACGAGCGAGGAACTGGTCAAGGTTCTCGTCGAGCTCGCCGAATCGACCCCGCCGAATGGGCGAACGACCGACCCCTTCATCGATGCGATGCAGTTGGCCGACCAATTGCTCGCTCGTGTCCCGGCCGAGACCTCGCGGGCCTTTCGCCAGCGCCTTCGCGAGACCGTCGTCCGGGTCGTTCGGATCTCGACGGTTGAGGAAGAGATGCGCTACGACACGCCATACTTCGCGGTCGAGGCGGGACGTCCAGTTCAAGTGATCCTCCGCAACGAGGATCTGATGCCGCACAATCTCGTCATCACCACGCCGGGCAAGCTCAAGGAGGTCGCGGAGCTCGGACTGCAAGTCGGGCCCAAGGGAGGCTATCAGGGAAAGCAATACGTGCCCGAGTCGGCCGATGTCCTCCACGCCACCGACATGGTCCAACCTCGCAAACAGGAACGGCTCACTTTCACCGCTCCCTCCGAGCCCGGCGAATACCCCTATGTTTGCACCTTCCCGCGTCATTGGATGCGGATGTACGGCGTGATGGTCGTGGTCGACGATCTCGACGCGTGGCAGAAGAACCCGACCGAGCCCAAGGATCCGGTCGGCAGCAACCGCCCCTTCGTGAAGAGTTGGACCTACGACGACCTGAAAGACCACGTCGCCAGCGGACTCCAAGGTCGCACACCCGAGATCGGGGCCCGCATCTTCAAGGAAGCGACTTGTGCCCAGTGTCACAAGATCGAAGGGGAGGGCGGTTCGGTCGGCCCCGAGTTGACCGAGGTTTTCAAGCGTTGGAAGGGTGATCGCCAAGCGGTGCTCCGAGAGATTCTCGAACCATCCCACCGCATCGATCCCAACTACGCGATGCACGTCATCGTCACCGCCGACGGCGATGTCATCTCCGGCATCATCAAGGCGGAGGACAAGGAGTCGGTCTCGATCCTCGTCAATCCCGAAGCCCCCAAACCGACGGTTGTGCAGCGGGACGACATTGACGAGATGGTCAAGACCTCCAAGTCGATGATGCCCAAGGCGCTGCTCGATCGCTTCACCCAAGACGAGATTTTCGAACTCCTCGCCTACCTCGAGTCGGTGAACCACAAACACGCCGCCGCGGGAAAGTAGGGTGGGTCTTGACCCACCATCGGTACCGGCCGGCGAGCGACCAGTGACACCCTGACGACACTTGGACAAAGGCGTATCACGACGGGGAGGATTGATCTCCCTCCTGAACCGCGACGCCTCTTTCAGTAGGTCAGGCCATTGCCTGACACGAGTCTATGTCAGTAGGTCAGGTCATTGGTGTGGACCCGAATTCCTCCATTCCCAGTGGGGCGACGGCCGCGGGAAGCCGCGAAGCGGCATCGGGCCATTAGCCAGGGGTGCCAACCCCTGGTATGCTTCCGAATACCATCAAAGCCCCAAAGGGGCGACGGCCGCGGGAAGCCGCGAAGCGGCATCGGGCCATTAGCCAGGGTTGCCAACCCCTGGTATGCTTCCGAGTACCATCAAAGCCCCGAAGGGGCGACGGCCGCGGGAAGCCGCGAAGCGGCATCGGGCCATTAGCCAGGGGTGCCAACCCCTGGTATGCTTCCGAGTACCATCAAAGCCCCGAAGGGGCGACGGCCGCGGGAAGCCGCGAAGCGGCATCGGGTCATTAGCCAGGGGTGCCAACCCCTGGTATGCTTCCGAATGCCATCAAAGCCCCGAAGGGGCGACGGCCGCGGGAAGCCGCGAAGCGGCATCGGGTCATTAGCCAGGGGTGCCAACCCCTGGTATGCTTCCGAGTACCATTAAAGCCCCGAAGGGGCGACGGTGGCCGAGGAGCGACACCGATGCCATCCACGATGACCAATCTTCTTTACCATCTCGTCTTCAGTACCAAGGGGCGAGAACCGATGATCACGGACACGTTGAGGCCAGGCCTCGCCGCCTACATGGGTGGGATCATTCGCGGCGACGGTGGCGTCCTGCTGGCCGAAGGTGGCATGCCTGACCACATCCACCTCCTCGCCAGTTGCTCGGCGAGCGTCTCGGTCGCGGACATGCTTCGCACGATCAAGTCGAAGTCGTCCAAGTGGGTCAACGAGAGGGAACATCGCACCACACGGTTTGCCTGGCAGACGGGTTACGGAGCGTTCACTGTCAGCCAATCTCAGATGAGGACGGTAGAGCGGTACATCCAGAACCAAGAAGAACACCATCGAACCACGTCGTTTCAAGACGAGTATCGTTCCCTCCTGCGAAAGCATGGAATCGAATTCGTTGAGCGTTATCTCTGGGGATGACCTACGCCCCTTGCGGGGCTTCGCGAATGGGTCGGCATCGTTTCCAGGGGTTGCCACCCCTGGCTAATAATCGGTCGCCGCTTCGCGGCTCAAGAGAACTCACGCGACCCCCGGCGAAGCGAACGACGGCCGAGTCGCCCCACCATCAGTACCGGCGGCGAGCGACCCCCGGCGAAGCGAACGACGGCCGAGTCGCCCCATCATCGGCCACGGCGGCGAGCGACCCCCGGCGAAGCGAACGACGGCCGAGTCGCCCCACCATCAGTACCGGCGGCGAGCGACCCCCGGCGAAGCGAACGACGGCCGAGTCGCCCCATCATCGGCCACGGCGGCGAGCGACCAGTGCCACCCTCACGACTTGGACGAACGCGTTCTACGATGGGGGACTGATCTCTCGCTTGAGCCGCGAGGCGGCCTAAGAAACTGGCCGCGTGCGCATCCCTATTTCCGATGGGTCAGGCCATTGCCTGACACGCTTCGTCGACGGCTCTTGCGACGACGAGTGCCCCATCCTTCCGAACGACGACGAACCTTTGCAGGGTGGCCCGGAAGAGCTAAAGGGAAGGCGGCCACCCTTCCTTCCAATCGGCCACCCTTCCTTCCAATCGACAACGTCATCCTTCCAATCGACAACGTCATCCTTCCAATCGACAACGTCATCCTTCCAATCGACAACGTCATCCTTCCAATCGACAACGTCATCCTTCCAATCGACAACGTCATCCTTCCAATCGACAACGTCATCCTTCCAATCGACAACGTCATCCTTCCAATCGACAACGTCATCCTTCCAATCGACAACGTCATCCTTCCAATCGACAACGTCATCCTTCCGAACGGCAACGTCATCCTTCCGAACGGCAACGTCTTCCTTTCGAACGGCAACGCCGTTCTCTGATGAAGCCCAGGGTCGCGCTTCGCGCACCCTGGGTACCGATCGCATGGTAGAATCAACCCCGCAGGGGTTGTCTAGCGTGAGTCGAAACCGCGCGAACAACTCCCGCGACCGGGGTGGTTTCCCTCCTTATCAGCACCAAAAGAACTTCTTAGGTCAGATAGAAAAACACCACCGCTTCGGCTTTCTAAAGTTCCATATGTATCGGTGATGTCAGGTGACATCAATGATTGGGCTTTTCTCCCACGCGCGACTCTGCCATAATTGGCTCGATCGGACATTTGCCCGTAAGTGTTCGACCCAACACCACCGCGGTTCGTGCCGTCCTTCCAAGGGACGCGTGGCCGTCTCGCCAAGGATTGTTCCACCAAAACGTCGGCGGATGACCTGTCCGTCTCGGGAGACCCATCAATGAGCGATCAGTCAAAGTCCACGGATCAAACGGCCTCACGCCGCGTATTCCTTCAACGTTCCACCACCGCGGCAATCGGTGCCGGCCTCGCCGCCGGCATTGTCCCCGCCGTTCACGCGGCTGGAAGCGATACCTTGAAGGTCGGGTTGATCGGCGCCGGCAGCCGTGGTTCGGGCGCCGCGTTGCAGACGCTGCAGGCCGATCCGAACGTCGAACTGGTCGCGGTCGGTGACGTCTTCCAAGACCGCATCGACACCAGCCTCAGCGCGCTCAAGAAGTCGAAGGTCGCCGATCGGGTCAAGGTCGACAAGGAACGTCAGTTCCTCGGCTTCGACGCTTACCAGAAGGTGATCGACTCGGGTGTCGACGTCGTCCTGCTCGCGAGCCCTCCGCACTTCCGCCCCAAGCACCTCGAGTACGCGATCGATCAGGGCAAGCACGTCTTCGCCGAGAAGCCGGTCGCGACCGATCCGACCGGCGTGCGGAGCGTCATGGAGAGTTGCCGCAAGGCCAAGGAGAAGAACCTCTCCGTCGTCTCGGGGCTCTGCTGGCGCTACGAGACCGGCATGCAAGAGACGATCGACAAGATCCACAACGGCGCCATCGGTGATATCGTGACCGCCGAGTCGACGCGGTTCCTTCGCGATCTTTGGTCCTGGCCGCGCGAACCGGGCCAGAGCGACATGCAGTGGCAGGTCCGCAACTGGTACTACTTCACTTGGCTTTCGGGTGACTTCATCGTCGAGCAGTACGTCCACGACCTCGACATGATCGCGTGGGCACTCAACGAGTACCCCGAAAAGTGTTACGCCACCGGCGGCCGCATCGTCCGGACCGAGCCGAAGTACGGCAACATCTACGACCACTTCGCCGTCGTCTACGTCTTCCCCAGCGGGGCCCGTTTCTACGCGGCGACCCGTCAGGAGACCGGCACCGAGCCGCTCTATTCCAACGATCTCTTTGGCACCAAGGGCAAGTGCGACCTGATGAAGTACCGCATCACCGGCGAGAATCCCTGGCGCCGGCGGGCCAAGCGGACCGTCATGCACCAGCTCGAGCACGACGAGATGTACAAGGCGCTACGTGCCGGCAAGCCGATCAACAACGGCGATTACATGTGCAAGAGCACGCTCATGGGCATCATGGGCCGCGAGTCGGCGTATACCGGCGACACGATCACCTGGGACGAGATCTCGAACTCGAAGCTGAAGCTCGGCCCCAAGGAGTACGAGTGGAACGCCTCGCTGCCGGTCGAGCCGGTCCGCATCCCCGGGAAGACGAAGTTGGTCTAACGGCTTGTTTTCCAGCGAGTTGCCAACCTGTCAAGGGCGCCATGCCCATGCGTGCGTGGGCAAGCGGAAAGCGATGTTGATTCGAAAACGTGCCCACGCAAGCGTGGGCATGAAACCGAGCATCGGATTGTTCAACAAACACTTTGATCAACACAGCACTAAGGGAGATCTGCTCTCGTGGAGCAATCGAGACGTTCGTTCCTCAAGGCCGTTGGAGTGGCTGGCGTCGCCGGGATGGGGTCGGCGCTCGCCGGGCCCTGGACGCGAATGGCTTCGGCCGCCGCGCCCGCCAAGGGTGATCCCTCCTTCGCCGGAAAGATCAAAAAGGCCGTCAAGTACGGCATGATCGGCGAGAAGATTCCGGTCGAGGCCAAGTTCCAGATGCTCAAGGAACTTGGTTACGACGGTGTCGAGCCGGGTCTTCGCGACAAGGTCGACCCCAAGGAGTTCCGCAGCGCCAGCGACGCAACCGGGATCACGATCCACGGTTTCGTCAACGGCTGGGGGCTTGATGACATCCCGCAGTCGATCGACATCGCTCACGATCTCGGCGCCAAGACAGTCCTCGTCGTCGCCGGCAAAGTGACCGAGGAGGCTCCCTACGACGAGATCTACAAGGTCTCGCAGGAGAAAATCGGCGCCGCGATCCCCCTCGCGGAACAGGCCGGCGTCCAACTCCTCGTCGAGAACGTCTGGAACAACTTCCTGCTCAGCCCTCTCGAGATGGCTCGGTACATCGACGAGTTCAACAGCCCCACCGTCGGCGTCTACTTCGACGTCGGCAACGTGGTTCGCTATGGCTGGCCGGAACAGTGGGTGCGCATTCTCGGCCCGCGCACGAAGAAACTCGACATCAAGGAATACAGTCGCAAGATCCAGCGCGACGAGGGTCTCTACAAGGGATTCCAAGTCGAACTGGGCGAAGGCGATTGCGACTGGCCCTCGGTGCGAAAGGCTCTCGCCGCGAACAACTACTCCGGTTGGGCGACGGCGGAAGTCAAAGGCGGCGACCGAAAACGGCTCGCCGACATTTCCCAGCGCATGGATCGCGTCTTGAATCTCGGTTAACGACATTCGCTCCGGCCGCACGCGTGCGAGAGGGCCAACGATCGTTCCCTTTCGCACCCAGGTCCGACCCTCGATCTCGGGAACCACTGGTTGCTGGCCAGCCAGTGAGTTCCGAGAGCGAGCACGGCGCCCGAGGTGAAGTCCCTTGAAACGATGTCCCTTGGAGTTCCTATGCTCAGAGCACCTGAGCACTTATTCATTGAGGAAGACCGTCTACGATGCGATCCGTTAGTAAAGTCGCCCCCGATTGGTGGGACTACACGACCCTCGATCAAGAGATTCTCGACGACGCCGCGAAACTTAGTGCCGAGGATGTGTTCGGTCTCTCGCGCGAAGGCTTCACCGTTCACGTCCACGACACCATCGAGGACTTCTATCTCGCCGAGGCCCTCGAGTACATCGACGCCTGGAAGCAAGCGACCGAGGATGAACCCGCGGGCATTTGCGGCCCGATCGGGCCGACCGAACAACTGCCATTGGTCGCGCGGCTCGTCAACGAGCTGGAAGTCGACCTGCGTCATGCTCATTTCTGGGGCATGGACGAGTGGGTCCTCGACGGCAAGGAGGTCCCCGAAGATCATCCGCTTAGTTTCGCCAAGGCCGATCACCAACTTTGCTTCGATCGCATCAAACCCGAACTGCGGATGCCCAAGAGCAACATTCACTTCCCCAAGGCGGATGTCTCCGAGTACGTCGCCAGTTGGGAGAAAGCTCGCTGTGTCGTGATGCAGGGCGGGCAGGGCGAAGTGAAGCACTGGGCCTTCAACGATCCGCCCCATCGCTCGGGCGACTACAAGGACGCTCCTCCCACGCCGGAAGAATATCGCAAGCTCGGCACCCGCGTCGTCAATCTTCACCCGATGACGATCATCCAGAACGCCCGCACCTCCGGCGGTGGCGTGGTCTCGAACGTTCCGACCACGGCGGTCACCGTCGGTCCGGCTGAAACTTGGAAGGCCGAGCGCGTCTCGATCTGGCAAGCCGGCAATCACGACAACCCCTTCGGACAGCGTCTCACGGCGCTGATGATCGCGAAGAAGCTCCCCGACAGTTCGGTGCCGATGTCGCTACTCGCCGATCATCCCAACGTCCATTTCCATTACTTCCGTCATGGCTTGGGCACCTGCGAAGCCGAGATGCACTAGACCGCGGGGAGTCACTCGTGACCAAGCGTGCCTTTGCGGTCGTCGCTCACCCCGACGACATTGAATTCGTCATGGCGGGAACGCTCCTGCGCCTTGGCGAGGCCGGCTACGAATTGCACTACATGAACGTCTCCAACGGCTGTTGCGGGTCGAATGACCTCGACCGGGAGACGATCGCGCGGATCCGCACCGAGGAGGCCAAGGCCGCCGCTAAGATCCTCGGGGCGATCTTTCACGAGCCGATCAGCGAAGACTTGGAGATCTTCTACGATCGGCCCACCTTGCGAAAGCTCGGGTCGGTGATGCGTAACGTCGCTCCAGATCTCCTCTTACTGCATTCCCCGGTCGACTACATGGTCGATCACGAGAACGCCTGCAAGCTCGCGGTCACCGCGGCCTTTAGCCGGGGGATGAAGAATTTTCCCGTCGACCCTCCTCGTGAGCCCGTCGGCAACCCGCTCACGATCTACCACGCCCAACCGCACGGCAACAAGGACCCGCTCGGAAAGCCCGTCACGCCAACGCATTACGTCGACGTCTCCTCCGTCATCGAGACGAAAGTCAACGCTCTCTACGCTCACGAAAGCCAACGAAAGTGGCTCGACGAGACCCAGGGCCTCGACTCCTACACCGAGACCATGAAGGAACTGGGGCGCGAGGTTGGCACCATGTCAGGCCAATTCGAGTACGCGGAGGGCTTCCGCAAGCACTCGTATCTCGGTTTCGGCGAGGAGGGGGCCGACCCGCTGGCCGAGGCGCTCGGGGCGAGTTGCCTCATCCCATTGAAGGGCTGAGATCGCTCGATTTCGGTCCATTTCCGAGCCATTTCTCGCCGATTCGGGGCCAAAACGAACCGAATCGGCGCATTTTCGTTCCATTTTTGACCAAAACGACGTCAAATCCGTCCCGATTGGCGCTCTTTAAAGGGTACGGCGGCTCCTCGGGGCCGGGTGGGTCGCCGCGCCCTCGATCACCATTCACTCCTCCACGACGACACGGAAACCATCTTCATGAATCGACGTCAGTTTAATCAAGCGGTACTCGCGGGAACTTTCGCCTCCGCCTTCGGCACCATCCGTCAAGCGATCGCGGCGACCACCTCCTCGGAGCCGAAAATCCTCCTGCGGTCCTCTTGGCAGACCGTCAACATCGGCGACATCGCCCACACGCCCGGCGTCTTGCACCTGCTCGAAACCTACCTCCCCGATGCCCAAATCACGCTCTGGCCAAGCAACGTCAACAACGGCGTCAAGGAGATGCTGCTCGAACGCTTCCCGAAACTCAAGATCGTCAATCGCTCCGAACTCAAGCAAGCCTTCGCGGAGAACGACTTCCTGCTGCACGGTTCCGGCCCCTCGCTCGTCGCCGCCAAGGACGTCGATCGCTGGCGCAAGGAGACCGGCAAGCCCTACGGCGTCTACGGCATCACCTTCCCGGTGCGCAAGTCCTCCTCGACCAAGGACATCTCAAGCAAATCGCTCGACTGGCTCCTGGGCTTGCTCGGCGATTCGAGCTTCGTCTTCTTCCGCGACTCCAAGTCGCTGGGACTCGTGAAGGAGCTAGGGTGTCAATGTCCTGTCATGGAGTTCGGCCCCGACGGTGCCTTCGCGTGCGATCTCCGCGATGACGCCAAGGCCGAGGCGTTCCTCAAGCAACACGGCCTTGAGGAAGGCAAGTTCCTCTGCTGCATCCCGCGACTGCGCTTCACGCCTTACTGGACCATCCCGGAGAAGAAGCGGTCGATCGACCCGGTCAAGCACGCCCGAAACGAGGCGATGAAGGAGCACGACCACGCCCAGCTTCGCCAAGCGATCGTCGACATCGTCGAGACCACCGACAACAAGGTCCTGCTTTGCCCCGAGGACCAAACGCAGATGCGCGTCGGCAAGGAGGTCCTGCTCGACAAGCTCCCCACCAGCGTTCGCGACCGCGTCGCCTGGCGGCCCAACTACTGGCTCACCGGCGAAGCGATCAGTACCTACGTCCGAAGCAACGGCCTCTTCGGCAACGAGATGCATTCGCCGATCATGTGCATCGGCAACGGCGTTCCCGCCATCGTCTGCCGCTGGGCCGAGCAGACGTCGAAGGGCTACATGTGGGAAGACATCGGGCTAGGGGACTGGCTCTTCGATCTCGACGACGAGTCGCAAGTCGCCAAGGTCGCCCCCACGATCCTCGCGATGGCTCGCGACCCCGAAGCCGCCAAGGCCAAAGCCGCCAACGCCCGCCAATTCGTCGAGAAACGCCAACGCGAAACGATGGCCCAGATCCCCAAGTCACTCAAGCAGACCTCCTGACAACCAACATCGGGTGGCCCAGGTTGCTCGTCAACCTGGTCGTGCGCAGCACGCAAGCTCGCAGGACAGGCCCGTGGCCCATCAGGGCTGCGTTCCCACTTCCGCTTCATGGGTAGCCCCGGTTGCTCGTCAACCTGGGCGTGCGATCCCGTGGACCGCTTGTCGCGCGTCCGCGGACAATCGGTGGCGCAAGAGGTCTCGGATGACGTGAATGTTGGCCGGGAGATGGGACTCTTCCAGTTCGGACTGAGTCACCCAGATTGCTCCGCAATCACCCTTTCAACATCACCACCGAACTCGATAACGTTCCCGGACAATCAGAGAAGAAGATCGGCCACTCATCAGCTGCGGAGCAGCGCAGGTGAGTAGCCAGGGGTGACAACCCCTGGTGAACGAAGGGTTTGGATCAAGCCCCGAAGGTGGCGACGGTATCCTTCGAACGACCTGCGCCCCGTCGGGGCTTCGAGAATGGATCGGTTTCCTTTCCAGGGGTTGCCACCCCTGGCTAATAACCGCTGCCGCTTCGCGGCTCAGGAGGGAATGCAGTCACGAGGAGACACCGGGGCGTCCTCCGCATCACAATCCTACTTCGTTTCCAGACATCGCGTCCTGACTCATTCTGTTGGGCACAATGCGAGCGGATGTTGGAAGGGTTGGTTGCTCGTCAACCTGGGCGTGCGCAGCACGCAAGCTCGCAGGACAGGCCCGTGGCCCATCAGGGTTTCGTTCTCATTTCCACTTCTTGGCTAACCCAGGTTGCTCGTCAACCTGGGCGTGCGATCCCGTGGACCGCTTGTCGCGCGTCCGCGGACAATCGGTGGCGCAAGAGGTCTCGGATGACGTGAATGTTGGCCGGGAGATGGGACTCTTCCAGTTCGGACTGAGTCACCCAGATTGCTCCGCAATCACCCTTTCAACATCACCACCGAACTCGATAACGTTCCCGGACAATCAGAGAAGAAGATCGGCCACTCATCAGCTGCGGAGCAGCGCAGGTGAGTAGCCAGGGGTGACAACCCCTGGTGAACGAAGGGTTTGGATCAAGCCCCGAAGGTGGCGACGGTATCCTTCGAACGACCTGCGCCCCGTCGGGGCTTCGAGAATGGATCGGTTTCCTTTCCAGGGGTTGCCACCCCTGGCTAATAACCGCTGCCGCTTCGCGGCTCAGGAGGGAATGCAGTCACGAGGAGACACCGGGGCGTCCTCCGCATCACAATCCTACTTCGTTTCCGGACATCGCATCCTGACTCATTCTGTTGGGCACATTGCGAGCGGATGTTGGAAGGGTTGGTTGCTCGTCAACCTGGGCGTGCGCAGCACGCAAGCTCGCAGGACAGGCCCGTGGCCCATCAGGGTTTCGTTCCCACTTCCGCTTCTTGGCACGCCCCGGTTGCTTCTGCTACCTGGGCGTGCGATCCCGTGGACCGCTTGTCGCGCGTCCGCGGACAATCGGTGGCGCAAGAGGTCTCGGATGACGTGAATGTTGGCCGGGAGATGGGACTCTTCCAGTTCGGACTGAGTCACCCAGATTGCTCCGCAATCACCCTTTCAACATCACCACCGAACTCGATAACGTTCCCGGACAATCAGAGAAGAAGATCGGCCACTCATCAGCTGCGGAGCAGCGCAGGTGAGTAGCCAGGGGTGACAACCCCTGGTGAACGAAGGGTTTGGATCAAGCCCCGAAGGTGGCGACGGTATCCTTCGAACGACCTGCGCCCCGTCGGGGCTTCGAGAATGGATCGGTTTCCTTTCCAGGGGTTGCCACCCCTGGCTAATAACCGCTGCCGCTTCGCGGCTCAGGAGGGAATGCAGTCACGAGGAGACACCGGGGCGTCCTCCGCATCACAATCCTACTTCGTTTCCGGACATCGCGTCCTGACTCATTCTGTTGGGCGCATTGCGAGCGGATGTTGGAAGGGTTGGTTGCTCGTCAACCTGGGCGTGCGCAGCACGCAAGCTCGCAGGACAGGCCCGTGGCCCATCAGGGCTGCGTTCTCATTTCCACTTCATGGGTAGCCCCGGTTGCTTCTGCTACCGGGGCGTGCGCAGCACGCAAGAGACCCTTGGAAGATTTCTGTCTTCCGGATGATGATCGCGTCATCCATGACGTCTAACACCGTTGGCGCCGCTCTCGCAAGCTCGCAGGACAGGCCCGTGGCCCATCAGGGCTGCGTTCTCATTTCCACTTCTTGGCTAGCCCAGGTTGCTCGTCAACCTGGGCGTGCGATCCCGTGGACCGCTTGTCGCGCGTCCGCGGACAATCGGTGGCGCAAGAGGTCTCGGATGACGTGAATGTTGGCCGGGAGATGGGACTCTTCCAGTTCGGACTGAGTCACCCAGATTGCTCCGCAATCACCCTTTCAACATCACCACCGAACTCGATAACGTTCCCGGACAATCAGAGAAGAAGATCGGCCACTCATCAGCTGCGGAGCAGCGCAGGTGAGTAGCCAGGGGTGACAACCCCTGGTGAACGAAGGGTTTGGATCAAGCCCCGAAGGTGGCGACGGTATCCTTCGAACGACCTGCGCCCCGTCGGGGCTTCGAGAATGGATCGGTTTCCTTTCCAGGGGTTGCCACCCCTGGCTAATAACCGCTGCCGCTTCGCGGCTCAGGAGGGAATGCAGTCACGAGGAGACACCGGGGCGTCCTCCGCATCACAATCCTACTTCGTTTCCGGACATCGCGTCCTGACTCATTCTGTTGGGCACGATGCGAGCGGATGTTGGAAGGGTTGGTTGCTTCTGCGACCGGGGCTAGCAAACGGCAACTGCTCCTGCTCCCCCCAAACCGCCAATCCCGTTCGGCGGGCGGCTCTCCGGTAGCCCAAAATAGGCTGCCTCGTTATCATCCTTCCTTGGGGCGGATGGGCGGTCACCGCGAGTGGGCCTATTCGCAATCGAAATCAAGATGACGCGAACCTTTACGCACGGACACGACTCGTCACCTCCATGGATGAACGAACCCTTCAACTACTCGAATTCGACAAGATCCTCCGCCTGGTCGAAGGCTTTGCTGGCTCCTCGCTCGGAAAGGAACGGATCCGGGCTCTGGCGCCTTCCGAAGAGGTGGAGAAGATCGAAGCGGCGCTGGCGCTGACCGCCGAGATGGTCGAAGCGCTGGGCGCTCGGCTGACGCCTCCGTTGGGAGGGCTGCACGACATCTTCAAGGCGGTGAAGCGGGCGCGACTGGGGCTCTTGCTCGAAATCGAGACGATCCGCGAGATTCGCGATGTCCTCGAACTCTCCGGGAGGGTCCGCGACTACTGGGTCGATCTGGGCACCGACTACCCCCGGCTCGGGACGATGCTCGCCGACGTCGAGGATATGCGGCATCTGGCCAACGTGATCGACAACGCCATCGACGAGCGGGGGATCGTTCGCGACAACGCCAGCCCCGAACTCAAGCGGATCCGCGAGGAATTACACGTCTACGACGAGCGGATCCAGGTCGAACTGAAGCGACTGCTCCGCCAACCCGACATCCAAAAGGCGCTGCGGTACCATGGGGCGACGGTGAGCGGCCACCATCATGTCCTGCCTGTCGCGGTCAATCATCGGCACAAGGTCGAGGGGGTCGTCCATCGAGCCTCCGCCAGTGGAGAAACGGTCTATATCGAACCGGCTCGGGTCGCAGAGATCAGCGCCGAGATGACGCTCTTGCGGGCCGCCGAGCAGCGCGAGATTCGCCGGGTCCTTCGCGAACTGACCGGCAAGATCGGCAACGAGACCAAGGCGATCCTGACCTCGCTCGAGGTGATGGCCGACCTGGACGCGCTCCACGCCAAGGCCCGCTTCAGCATCGAACACGACCTCGCGGTTCCCGAGATTGGGGCCAAGGGAGCGCTACGGCTGGTCTACGCACGCCATCCACTCTTACTTCAGCAAGCCAAGGAGGCGAGCCGTCACGGCGAGGAACGCTCGGTCGTGCCGATTGACATCCGTCTCGGCGATCCCTTTCACATCCTGGTGATCACGGGACCGAACACCGGCGGCAAGACGGTCGCCCTCAAAACGGTCGGACTGCTCAGCGTGATGGCGCTCAGTGGCCTGCCGATTCCCGCCCGGCCGACGAGCCGCGTTCCCATCATCCGCAACATCCTTGCCGATATCGGCGACGAGCAGTCGATCGAACAGTCGCTGAGTACCTTTTCCTCGCATGTCGGACGCATCGCGAAGATCCTGAGCAAGGCCCATCCGAAGACGCTGGTGTTGCTCGATGAACTCGGGGCGGGGACGGAGCCGAGCGAGGGGGCGGCGCTGGGTCGGTCGATCCTCGACGAGCTGGCGTCGCTGGGTAGTTTCGCGATGGTAACGACCCACCTCGGGGCGCTCAAGAAGTTCGCCCTCTCGACCGACAAGGCGGAGAACGCCGCGGTGGAGTTCGACCCGGAGACCTTGCGGCCGACCTATCGGCTGATGATTGGCCAGACCGGCGAGAGCTGCGCCCTTCGGATCGCGCGGCGTCTGAACCTGCCCGATCACGTCCTCGAACGGGCCGAGAAGTATCACGAGAGTGGCCGAGACGCTCGCGACATTGAGGAGGAGTCGCTCCAGCGGCTTCGGCACGACGCGGAACGGCAACGCTTGGCCGCCGAGGAAGCCAAGGAACAGGCTACCAACGCCGCCGAGGAGTTTCGCAAGAAGACCGAACTGCTCGAGCAAGAGGCGATTGTCAAGGAGCAGATCACCAAGGCCCGCGAGAGCCTTCGGCCAGGCGATCGGGTTCGCGTCCCACGCTTCGACAAGACCGGTACCGTCGTCCGCGTCGATCGTCGTCGGGGCGAAGCGGCCGTCACCGTTGGAGCGGTCGAGTGGCAGATCGCGCTCGACGACCTTATCCCCACGCAAGACGATTAGTCGTTGATCGCGTTGTGACATTGATGTTCTCTTGCGCCTCTCCCATGGGGAAAGGTCGGCGGGAAAACGAAGAGTTTCGTCGGAAGAGTTTCGTCGGAAGAGAGCCCCCTCACCCCTAACCCCTCTCCCACAGGGAGAGGGGAACAAGAGGCTTTCTCTCCCACAGGGAGAGGGGAACAAGAGGCTCACTCTCCCACAGGGAGAGGGGAACAAGTGGCTTTCTCTCCCACAGGGAGAGGGGAACAAGAGGCTTTCTCTCCCACGGGGAGAGGGGAACAAGAGGCTTTCTCTCCCACGGGGAGAGGGGAACAAGAGGCTCACTCTCCCACAGGGAGAGGGGAACAAGAGGCGGCTACGCGTCGAGGGGCGATCCGACGATCATGGAGAGGACCATCGCGTTGGCTTCGGGGAAGTCGAGATCCGCGACGGTCTGAAGATCGACCCAGTCGAAGGGGGGGCGTGGTTCGGCGTCTCCGTCGGGATCGGCGATGACACAGTCGAAGAAGTGCAGCTCCAAGCGTCCGTGGTCGTACTGATGCTTGCAGCGATGCCGCTTGCCCGCCACGCGAACGCGAAGTCCCGTCTCCTCGCGACACTCCCGAACGACGGTGGCCGCGGGGGGCTCGTTGGGCTTGCACTTGCCGCCTGGGAACTCGGCGGCACCGCCCAGCGGAACGTCTTGTGAACGCCGTCCCACCAGGACGCGTCCGCCCCTCCACACAATACCGATCGCAACCCGAGTGATGTCCATGGAGATGTCGTGTTCCTGCGGGGAAGTGACGAAATAGGGGGATTGATTGATAGTCCGTTGATCGATTCGCTGCCGGCCGCGAACGGCCCTTTTGGCCAATCTCGGCGTCCAAATAACTCGACGAATCGACCGATTCGCGTCCGATTCTTCTCCTTGACCTTGGCCAACATGGCTCCTTCTCGCATTGGCCCGCTTAGATCAACGGACTGCGAAACCCCTCTTGTGCAAAACTGTTCCACACTTACCATCCAGGTCGTGGCCGTTCCAGCATCCTTCGAGGGATTGGGGAGAAGTCGACCTTGGACCGCGTCGTGGGAAGCCCGCTGCTCGCCCGTCCTTGCAAGGAGGCCGCCGCTTGGACGCTACTGTTCCTGGCCGCGTTCGGACTTCGCGTGAGCGCCATCGGCCTGCTGGGGGCTCATCAACGAGGAGTCGAGACTGCCCATCACGAGCATGCCTCGATCGCCCGCTCGCTGGCGCTCGGCGACGGTTTTCGCTACAACTTCTTTGGCCCGGACCTGCGGGGGGACCTCTCGAGCCACCAGGCGCCGCTGGTGCCTTACCTGCTCGCGGGCAGCTACCTGATCTTCGGGGTTGAGTCCCCAACCGCCTTCGCCGCGGTCCTCGCGATCCAGGCCCTCGTCTCCGCGCTGACGGCGATCGGGATGGGGTTCCTAGCGAAGCGACTGACGGGGAGTCTCACGGTTGGCCTACTCACGGCGGCGGTCGCGACGCTCTATCCTCCATTCTTGGTCGGGGCAACTCACGTCCAGGCGGTGACGTGGAACCTCGGCTGGCTGGCGCTGATGGTGCTCTCGACCGAGGCCTGCCGCCGAGGGGCAGGGTGGGGCGGCGTCGGTCTCGCTCTTGGCGGCATCGGCGGGCAACTGACCGATCCGATCCTCGGCGCGGTCGCGCTCTCGCTGTTGGGGCTGCTCGTCGTCGAACGTGTCACCCGCCGAGCATGGCGTGGTGTCGGCGCGGTGTGCCTCATCGGTTTGGCGATCGCGGCCGGGGTTTCGCCCTGGCTGGTGCGAAACCGGCTCGTTCATGGGCGTTTTGTGCCGATCAAGAGCACCTTTTGGTTCGTCTTCTGGCAGGGAAACAACGCAATCTCCGCGGGAACCGACAAGCTCCCCGTCGCGAGGGAGGATGCTCGACGCCTGCTGCGGACGTGGCATCCCGGAAGGGCCCTGTCGCTGGCGGCCGAGGCCCGGCGACGTTCGCGAAGCGTCAACTCGCTCCTCTCCGCGGAAGCGATTGGCGAGCTCCAGGCGCTGCCGACCGAGCTCGAGCGGATGGACCGCTTTCGCGAACTCGCGTGGCACCAATTGGGCACTGATCCGTGGCACTACGTTGGTCTGTGCGCGACGCGGCTCGGCTGCTGGTTTTGGTTCGACCCGACGAATCCACGTTCGTACCTCTGGCCGTACCGAGCCAGTTACCTTGCGCTCGCCTCGTTGGCCCTATTGGGAATGTGGCGTGCTCGGGATCGTTGGCGCGACTGGCTCCCGGTCATTGTCGCGGCGGTGGTGCTGACGATGGTCCACAGCCTGATCATCACCTCGGCCCGTTTTCGACTGCCGATGGAACTCCTACTCGTCCCCTCGGCGGGATGCGGGCTGGCGAGCTGCGTCCTTTGGGTGGCTTGCGCGGCGAGGTCACGCCAGATCTCCTTTGCTAACCGCATGTTCCGTCACTCCCATCCCTCCTAGGCTCTCACGCTCCAATCCGACCTCGGGTCCCCGTCTATCCAGAGAGACTGATGAATTTGGGGAAACCGGCAGAATCGGCTATTCCCCGGAATTCCGGCGATCCGATACAGAAGGAAGTCGCGGACGCTCGTTTCGGAGCGCTTCGGAAGATCGCCTCGAAAGGGACGGTCGACCTCGCGCGCCAAACGCCGGATCATCGAGGTGGGTTGCATGGATCGCATGGGACGAACGCCCTTGAGTCTTCCTCCGAGGACATCGGGGCAGGGCACGCCGCCTTCGGGTGGGCCAGGATGGGGAAAGGTCATCCTTTCCGCCATGGCGCTGACTTTCTTACCAAGCGTCGCCCCCGCTCAACAATCCCTTCCGCCAAGCATCTTGCCGCTCGACGCGGCCGAGGCGGAAACGTTGCCACGCACGCCGCCCCGGTTCCCATCCTATCGCACCCTTCCGTCAGTGGAGGTCTTCGAAGAACAGCGCGATCCCGACGGCCCGGCCTTTAGCGACATGGAGACCGTCGAGCAACTGAGCAAGGAACCGTCCGAGGCCCCGGCTCCCTTTCCGGTCATCTCGCAAGTCGAGGAACCGGAGGCGATGCGGGCGATGGAGCCCATGACCGCGGAACCGCCGATGCTCGCTTCCGACGGCGCGGTCCTCGAATACCGACCGATCGCTTCCTACGCGGCGGAGAACGTGATCAACCGGCCGCTGACCGAGAACACCTGGGTGCTCGAGCCGGTCCATTTCGAGGACTACCCGCGAACGATCCCGACGCCCGAGATGGGGCAGGATGTCGGGCCTCCGTTGTGCGAAACCTACTCCGACGCCGACGCGTGCAGCTTGCTGTGGAGCCGGCCGTTGCGGTGTGACTTTCTCCCTACCGGACTTCTATGGCAACCGCCCATGGCCAACCAACGGGCGCCGCGGATGTACGGCAAATTCAACAACGCCAACGACGAGAACACGATCGATACCGCGATCGGTGGCGAGTTCGGCCTCATCCGGTTCGCCCCCGAGGGAACGGTCTTCGAGGGGATTCAGCTCGACGGCTTCGCGGCGGTCTTCACTCGCTTCAACGAGCAGCGGCTCCTGAAGACGAGCGACTTCCGCGCCGGCATCCCGTTGACGTACGCCAAGGGGAACTGGCAAGCGAAGATCTCCTACGAGCACACCAGCACCCACATGGGCGACGAGTACTACGAGAAGACGGGGCGCCTGCAGGTGCCGCACGTGCGGGACGAGATCGTCTTCGGGTTGTCGTACCGCTTCTGGAACCAGCTTCGACTCTACGGCCAGGCGGGGTTCTCGTTCATCACCAGCGACGAGATCGAAGGAAAGATCGACCGCTACGACTGGGGGCTCGAATGGGCCAAGCAGCGTTCGACGGGCCTCAAGGGGCAACCCTTCGCGGCGTTCGACATGGACGTCCGCTCGGATCAGGAATACACCGCGAACCTCACCTTCCAGATCGGCTGGATGTGGATGAAGATGCGTAACCGCCACGCCGCCCGGATCGCGCTGGAGGTCTACTCCGGCAAGTCGCCCTACGGGCAGTTCTACCAAGACAACGACGACTACATCGGCGCCGCGTTCATGTACGACTGGTGAGCGGAATCACGGCCACTCAGCGTGAATGACGCTTCTGCGCCATTGCCAACAGCCAAGGAACGTCGCTATCATTAAGTGGTTCCAACAATGCGGAAGAACGGCCACGCAATGTAGTACTCGCTTTCGCGGATAGCGGATGCCGGCGTTTCGGGACAAGAGGAGTTACGCCACTGACAGAAAGAACGTTTCGAGGGACTCCCAGGAGGCGCGTCGGACGCAATTGCTTCCACTATCGACAACTGCCTTGAAACGAACCTATCAACCAGTTTGCCGTTGCCTCTGCACGATCAATACGTGACCTTGGAGCGTCGATCGAGGAAGCCATCAAGGACGGCGAGACCCATCGGTGCCGAGTTCACTCAATCATTCAAACAGCCGTTTCAAGACAACGTGATGATCACAACCGAGGTGAGAACTTGACCGCTCCCGAAGACATTCAAAAGCTGCGGAGTACGATACTCGAGTCGATTAGAGTTCAGCGTGAGGGCCCGAAGACAATCCCATACATCGATGTAGGGCACTCGCTCACCGACGTGTCCGCGCGGCAGAATCACGCAGTTTTCGGAAGAAGAGGTTGTGGGAAAACGTTGCTCCTTCACCACAGCGCCAAACAATTGCCAAAAGACATCCGGAAAGTCTACATCAACTGCGAAGACTTCAAAGCCCATTCTTTCCCCAACGTTCTGATCGAGATCCTTGACGCTCTATTCAAAGAGTTGCACGAAAGAAGAAAGAGTTGGTTCGGGCGAAAGAAGAAGATTAAAGATCTGATCGATCAAATCCGCAACGATCTCCAGCTTCTCCGGAATCAACAGGACAACCAGACCCAGGCGGTCCGGCACACGACTGAGTCAGAGTCTTCTGAATCAGGAAACTCAAAACTCTCCATGAATGCCGCCACGCCGGCGGCAGAGGGAACCCTTTCACTATTAAGAATGGCTCTATTGCCAAATCTGTGGGTGGTGAGTGTATTCTCCGTTCCGCTTGGTAGTGGAGGTTACCGCCGTATGCCAAGGGCCGCGTCCGGCTGCTGCTTTGCCTGGTCTTCTCGCTTCGCTCGCCCTGCATCCTCGCCATCGTGGCTCGGCTTCGGTCGCCCGGCAAAGACTCCTCCTTGGCCGTTGGCGGGGAGGATGTTCCACTGGTCAAGCGGAAAGGAGAGAAGTCGGCAGGAGGCCAAAAAAGAGCATCCCGCTCTCGAGGGGCGCATGATGGAGTTTGCAAGGACTTCTTCAAACGCCAGCCGCGAGAGACGGGATGCGACTTCAGGTTATCCTCAACGCCTTGGAGCGTCACGGGAGTTTCGTCTACGAATCGGCGGCTTGGGCCGATTCGTCGAAAGAGGGACTGCTGGTTCGGGTTCGCCCACGGCGTCGCAGCCGGCCGATCTGTTCGGGTTGCGGGAATCGTGGCGGCACGTACGACCACTTGCCGGAACGCCGTTTTCAGCACGTGCCGTTGTGGGGCCTGGCGGTCTGGTTCGTCTACGCGGCGCGGCGGGTCGCATGCCCTGCTTGCGGGGTGAAGGTGGAACGCATTCCCTGGGCGTCGGGCAAGGAGCGAACGACGTCGAGCTTCCAATGGTTCCTGGCCCGTTGGGCCAAACGCTTGAGCTGGCGTGAGACCGCCGAGATCTTCGGCACGAGTTGGCACACCGTCTTTCGTGCGGTGAAAATGGCGGTTTGCTGGGGAATCCGCCATCGCGAGCTGGAAGGGATCGAGGCGATCGGCATCGACGAGGTCGCCTACCGCAAGGGGCATCAGTACTTCACCCTGGTCTATCAGATCGACCGCGGATCGCGTCGTCTGCTTTGGGTCGGGCAAGACCGGACCAAGGAGACGCTCGGTCGTTTCTTTCGCTTCTTCGGCAGGCGGCGAACCGAGCGGCTGAAGTACATCTGCAGCGACATGTGGAAAGCCTACCTGTCGGTCATCGCTCGCGAGGCCAATGGGGCCCTGCACATTCTCGACCGCTTCCACATCATGCAGTTGTTCAACAAGGCGATCGACAAGGTGCGGGCCCAGGAGGCACGCGAACTCAAACGCAAGGGCTTCGAGGTGCTCAAGCGGACGCGTTGGCTGCTGCTCAAGCGTCGCGGCAACCTCAAACGCAAGGAGGTCCTTCGTCTCAACGAGTTGTTGACGCACAACCTCAGGACGGTCAAGTGCTACCTGATGAAGGAAGACTTCCAGCGGCTTTGGGACTACAAGGCTCCCTGGCGGATCGGATCCTTCTTCCAGGAGTGGCTCGATCGGGCCTTGAGCACACGGATCGAACCGATGCGCAACCTGGCACGAACCCTCGAGCGTCACGCCGAGCAGATCTTCAATTGGTTCGAGGCAAAAGGAGAGATTTCCGCGGGCGCCGTCGAGGGAATGAATCTGAAGGTCAAATTGACGACCCGCCGCTCCTACGGCTTTCGCGACCCCAGCACCCTCAAATACGCTCTCTATCACAATCTCGGCAACCTCCCCGAGCCACCATCGACCCACAAATTCTGAAGACGAGGCTTAAGAATTTCCACATCAAAACAACGAGATGCCGTCGAACGAGAATACAGGCAGCATGACAACAAGGCTACATCGCTTCACTCACTCCTCCCTCCTCTCAAGGAGAAAATAAGGGAGTTCTTTAGGCTTTCGAGCGATGTCAAAGCAGTGTTCGTACAGATTGATGACTTCTATCATCTAAAAAGGGTTGATCAACCGCACGTGATGGACTACGTACATCGATTGTGCAAAGACCTTCCAATGTACTTCAAGGTCGCGACTCTTCGGCACTCAAGCGTTCTCTATGTGGACCGCCAAGGACAGCCCACGGGAGCGCAAGCCAGGCACGACTACCAACCAATTGACGTCGACTTCACGCTTGAGAATATATCAAAAACAGAGCGGCAGTTCCGGGATATCCTGCACGAATTCGGAGCGCTATCTGGAATGTCTAAAGAGGATATCGACGGGCTATTTAAAGGCGACGGTTTCCGGCGTCTGGTCCTCGCGGGTGGCGGAGTCCCTCGAGACTGCCTTTCTTCATTCCTCGAAGTCGTGGACAACGTGTCTGCAAACGATGGACGGATCGGCAAGGACGACGTGCGTTCGCATAGCTTAGAGACGTTTGAACGGCGAATTGAAGAACTAAAGAGTGACTGTGAAGCACAAGAGCAAGACGCATTGTTGTCTGGTATTTACTTGGTCAAGAGCTTCTGCATGGACAGGAAGCATGCTGCATTTTTGGTGTCAGAGAAGCTACTAAGAGATAATGATGAAGTTCGTGAACTGCTTTACCGCCTGCTGGACTACCGGATCATACATCAAGTAGCGAGCGCGTTACCTCACAAGCATCGCGAGGGAACTTACCGAGCATTCATGATCGACATAGGGTGCTACGCATCCATGAGGAAACTTCAAGGAAAGTTTACCGAGATCGATCTTTGGAGCACAAAGGCAAGAGACAAGCTTAGGTCAGTTCCTATTTTGGCCTTCGAAGAGATCAGAAACAGAGCGAGCAATATTCCTGACAATCCAGAGGAAAAGCTCTTGCTCGAAGCCAAAGACTCGTTGTAGTGTTTGGCCTGAATGCGATCTCATTACATGGAGAAAGCAATATAGCACGCAAGGGAATCTGTCCTCGTCGTTGCTCAGACGCTTCCGCGCAACTGACAAGAATTGTTTGCGCGCTCTCGAACCATCTTCGTTACCGCCATACGTAGTTCACATTTGGATGAAGCGATCAACAGAAGTCAACGAGCCCCTCATGCTTCATCTCTTTTCGATCTGTCCGCGAGTGAAGGAAGTGAAGGGGAAGGTCGTGGCGTCGACGGGGTGGACCTTCACCATCCTGACGCTGGGGACAATGCTCAAGTGGGTCACCATCGACCCCAAACGCGAGAAGATCTTCATCACCCGACGCTACCTCTGGCTCCTGCGGTTTCGCAAGACCATCTCCTTCAAGCGGGTGCGGGCGATCATCTATGGGTACGACGACCTCTCGCCAGGGACGATCACCTCGGTGGCGCACGACAGCCTCGATTGCTTCACCGTCGGCCTGCGTCTCAAGGACGAATCGGAGATGAAGCTCTTTCGCTTCTTCGGCGACGGGGTCTTCACCAACGATGGTCCCTACCACGACTTGCTCTACTGGCGTGAATACCTGCGTGATCGAACTGGGACGCAGGAACGCGAGTCCTTCGTCTTCGCCGAGGTCATCTCCGAGTTGATCGACGCCCCCATCGACGCGCCGCGACACTGAACGAACGCGACAATGAGTGCGACTGCCCGTCTTTCACATGGAACTTTGCCGAACCCAACGCGTCCCCCCGCATGCGCGCGACGAGCGTGGGCATGGCACCCAAGAGAACGCGGGAAGGAGTGCACGACTCGACCGAAGCGTTGGGTGCCACTGGCTGCTGGTCAGCCAGTGCCAACGCGTGGAGAGATCAACACAACCTTCAAATCGGAACAGACCACAACCCGCCGGGGCGATCAGGGCTTGAAGGATGAAGCGCGACTCTTGATGCCGCTGCGCCAATCGCTCTCGTCGAGGAGTGGTTCGCAGCGTGTCTCCCGGATCAGCAGGCCCGAGATCACGACCGCGAGAACGCTGATGATCACGAAGGGGAGCAGGGCGTTGCGAAGCTCCAGCCGCGACGGCTCGGCGACACTCCCGAGGATGACGCCCGGCGTGAGCTGTAGGAGCGAGCCGAACAGAAATGCCACCATGTTGACGATCGCCATCCCGATCCCATGAACCCGGCGCGGGGCGTTCTCGCAGACCAGGGCGTAGCAGAGAGGGGAGACTCCCCAGGCGAACCCCTGCACGAAGATGACGGCGAACAGGAACCAGGGAGCATAGTGGAACGGCAGGATCACCAAAAAGACGTTGGCGACCAACGCCAGCATCGCTCCCCAAAAGGCGACCAACTGCCGACGACCAATCCAGTCGGAGAACCATCCGATCACTACCGCTCCGATACCGAATCCGATCCAGAGCATCGCATTGAGCTCCGCCGCGTCGGGAAGGGCATGCCCCCAACCGGCATCTTCCCAAGTGACGTTCCATAGCCCGCCGAAACCGACGAGGTTTCCGAACGTCGTTCCCGCGAAGAGGGCGACGAGCAGGATCTGCGGACGATCGAAGACCTCGTCGAGTGACTGAAAGACGGAACGCCGCGGCTTGCTCTTCGGAGGAGAGTGGTCGCCGGACAGTTCCTCCATCGGCGGGCGTTGGCGAATCACGGTGGCGGCGAGCAGCACGACGAGCAGCCCCATGCCCGAAGCGATCAGCAGGATTTCATTCCAGGAGTGCCGCCGCAAGAGATCGGAAACCAAGACCGTTCCAAACCCCGCGCCGACGACGGCGGAGACCCCTTGCGTCAATCCCAGGACGAGGGCGAAACGGCGTCTAGGAAACCAGGCGCGGATCAGGTACGCCGCCGAGACGAACGCGAACGCGGACCCGATCCCCGCGAGGATCCATCCGGCGGCGACCAGCGGAACAGTGTGCGCGAGGCCGAAGAGGGCACAACCGAGCGCTAGCGCGGCGCTGGCCAGCGTGATGAGCCGACGTGAGCTGATTCGGTCGAGCATCAGGCCGACGGGGATCTGCATGATGCCGAGCGTGATCGCGTAGAGCGCCGCGACGAGGCTGACGGTTCCGCCACTAAGCCCGAGATCGTGCTTGATGGGAGCTTGCAGCACGCTGAAGGACATCTGGATGAGGAACTGATAGGTCGCGAAGAGCGTGACGGTGAACCAGACCAGCCACGCCCAGGTTGTCGTCTTCAATACCATGCCGTGCTCATAGGCCCATGGGAGAAGGTCGTCCCAGCGTCAGGATATAGGGCTCTCGTTCGATCGCCAGGTGAAGTTCGCCGCCGGAGTGCTTTCCTTCTAGATCGATCGACTTTCCTTGATAGATGCCGTTCCCACGCGTTGACGGTGATCCTTTGAGCATGCCCACGCAGGCGTGAGCTTGGCACCCAGAACTGGCACCCATGTCAGTGGTTCCGGAACAGGAATGATGTCGAAAGGACTACAGTCGCGATCGTATCACGGGGGTCTCGGGGTTGTTGCCTCGGGCCTTCTCCGAAAAGAGGCGTCGAAGCCGTTTGGTCTTGTTCTGGTGCTCGGGAGCGTCCGCGAGGTTGGTCAGCTCACGCGGGTCGGTTTCGTGGTCGTAGAGTTCACGACCCTGGCGTCCCTCTTCCCACTCCGCGTAGCGCCAACGGTCGGTAGTGACGGCTCTGCCCATGATCGGTTTCTGCTTGCCGGGACGGAGGATCTGCGTGAACGCCACCCCGTCCCAGGTTCGCTCGGGATCCTCCAGCAAGGGCCGAAGGCTCCGGCCATCGAGGTCCTCGGGAATCGACAAGCCGACCAGATCGACCACCGTCGGGTAGATGTCGACAAACTCGACCACCCGCTGGCAGGGAACGCCATGAGACTTGGCCGCTGGCCAGTCGATGATCAGCGGGGAACGGGCCGATTCGTCGAAGAGCGTCCGCTTTTGCCAAAGGCCATGCTCCCCGAGGTGATAGCCGTGATCGCTCCAGAAGACGACGATCGTCCGTTCTCTGAGACCAAGCCGATCGACGGCATCGAGCACCCGCCCGATCTGGGCATCGAGGAAGCTGACGCTGGCGTAGTACGCTTGCAGTGACTTGCGAAGATCCTCGTCTGGCAAGCCGTAGTTCGGCTTCGGGATGTTGTGCGGGATCGCCGCCTGGGGGATGTCATCGCGATCGTCGGACGGGATGTCGGGCAGCCGGATCGACTCGAGCGGATACATATTGAAGTACTTCTTCGGCGCCACGTAAGGGGTGTGCGGCCGAAAGAACCCGACGCCGAGAAAGAAGGGGCGGTCCGCAAGGTTCTCCAACAACCGAATCGCCTCGGTGGCGATCATGCCGTCGGTCTGCTCGTCATCGCTCCCGCCGGCGGCCAGCCAACTCATCGCCGCGCTGACCGGTTTGTGCGGGGTTGGGTTGGTGATCTTCGCTTCCTCGGTGACGTCGCGGCCCTTGGGATTGACGACCAGGTCCCACGAGGGTTTGTCGTCCAAGCCGTTGGTACCGATGCCACGCGGGACGTCGTAGTGGTAGATCTTGCCGACTCGCGCCGCGAACCAGCCATGCTGCCTGAAGAGTTGGGGCAGGGTGACGGCATCGCGCAACTGGTCCCGGAAGTGGCGATCGAGATCGTAGACGGTGGTCGCGTCCGGCCGGAGTCCCGTCATGACCGACGCCCGGCTCGGGTTGCACAGAGGGATCTGGCAATACGCCCGCTCGAAGAACGTCCCCCGCTTCGCCAGCCGATCGAGATTCGGCGTCCTCAGCCCCTCCGGCCGCGACTTTCCCAGCACGTTCCCCAGATCATCCGCCGCGACAAAGAGGACGTTCCATTCGGGTTCGCCGGCGCGGGAGGAGGGAGCGGGAACGACGAGAAGAGTCGATAAGCAGGCGATCAACCAAGAGGCGGGGTGAAGGGTTCGCATCAATAAGGCCTTTGCTGAAATCATCCGAGAGGTTTCGACAAGCGAACTCGGCGAGTGGAAGCACTCACGTCCCCGTCTGGTCGATCTTTCGCAACGTCTCCGCCTCGCGCCAGGCTTTGACCTCCCAGGGAGGGTTCTTGCCGAGGATGGGAGCGGCGTTGATTGTGGGGAGGGCGGCGCGCATCCTCGAGATGACCGCGGCGTGCTGGGGCTCGGCGGCGAGGTTGTGCCACTCGTGAGGATCGTGGTCGTGATCGTAAAGCTCTTCGCTGCCGTCGGCGTAGCGGAGGTAGTGCCAACGCGTCGAGCGGAGCGAGTGATTGTTCGGGCCGAAGGTCGTCAGGATCGGGCGGTCCCAGATGGCGTCCGGATCGACGAGCAGGGGAACGAGGCTCTTGCCCTCGAGGTCCTCGCGAGCCGGTTGGCCGGTCAGTTCGAGCAGCGTCGGAAAGATGTCGATCAGTCCGGCGGGGCGATCGCTGACTTGGCGGCTCTTCTGTCCCGGGGCGGCGATGATGAGAGGCACGTGGATGCCGTCGTTCCACAGAGATCGCTTGGCCCAGCGTGCCTTTTCGCCCAGATGCCAACCGTGGTCGGAAAAGAGGACCACGATCGTGTTGTCGCGATAGGGGCTCTTGTCGAGGGCGTCGAGCACCCGCCCGACGCAGTGGTCGACGAAGGCGACACTCGCGAGGTAGGACTGGACCGCCCCTTTCCAGCCGTCGTTCTCGAGAAACCACTCGTGACGGGGCGCGGGTAACCCGATCGTCAGGGCCTTGGCGTAGGCCGACAAGTCGTCGCGATCGCTCGTGAGGACTTCGGGAACTTCGATCTCGTCGAGCGGAAAGTCCTCAAAGTACTTGGGCGGTGCGAACATCGGCACGTGGGGACGCCAGAAGCCGGCCACGAGCAGGAAGGGCTCGGACTGCTTCGACTCCAGTTTACCAATGACCCAGTCGGCGACCTTGGTGTCGGGCATCTCCGCCTCGTCCTCCGGATAGGCGCCCCAATCCCACAGAGGATGCCCCTCGGGGTAGGAGAGCTTCTCCTTCGGACGGGGGCCGAAGCCACCCATGCCGCCGCCATACTCGTCGTAGTACTTGGCTTTGTCGTTGCCGTGAACGAACTTGCCCGCCCCCATCGTGCGGTAGCCCACCTTGGCGAACTGTTGCAACAGATTGGGGCGACGGGTGGCGATCTTCGAGGCCTCGAGTCCCGGCTGGAGGAAGTAGAGCCCCGTCGTCGACGGGTAGAGCCCGGAGAGCAGGGACGCTCGCGAGGGCGTACAGATCGGTGCCTGGCAGTGGGCGTTGCGGAAGAGAGTGCCCCGCTGGGCCAAGCGGTCGATGTTGGGAGTCTTGGCCTGCGGATGTCCACCTAGACAGCCGGTCCAGTCGTTCAGGTCATCAATCGAAATGATCAGGATGTTCGGTGGGGAGTCGCTCCGTCCGACATTCGTCAGCGTCAAGATGGCCAGGGCTGTCGCCAAGCAAGGAAGCATTGCGTTCATGAGAGTCGTTTGTCCCCACCTCCAAGGCTGTCGAATCCAAGCCGATTTGCCCGAGACGCCCCGCGTCGACAGCGAATAGTGCACTGGTCCATCCTACTTTTGGGATGCGACTGGCTTCTTGTCAGCCAGTACCGAAGGGTTAGGGGTGCACGAACACCAACTTCGAGTTGGAACAGAGCATTAGGCCCCGCATCTCCGACGAACATGACGCCAAGATACACCGAATGCGCGATGCTTGCGAAAACAACTTGCCGGACGGCCGGGGATCGCGGGAATGAATTTCTCCGGGTGATGACTTGGCGCTTTTTCGTGCGATTGCGTACAGTAGGGTATCAGCACCGCCACCCTATTCCGGGAATGAGACTATGGCTGAATCGCAAACCACGGCCGCCCCGAAGACATCGCCTCCCCAAAACCTGAACGATTCGAGCCTAACGGCGTCGAAGATCGTCGAGGAAGCCTCGCTCGCGTCGGGCCGCTGCGTCACGATTCGCACGCAGGGCGACAAGGATCACCTGGAAGTGATCGCTCCCAACGGCGCCGTCGAAGTGACGATCGACCTCACGCAGCAGGGACCGATGATTCGTCTCTCCGGAGCGCACCTTCAGCTCGAGTCGCTCGACCAGTTGACTCTTAAGGCCGACGACGTCAACCTCCTCGCTCGCAAGGCCATTCGGATGCGAAGTGAAGTGCTCGACGTCGAAACGTCGCAGGACCTGCAGCTCTACAGCGACAACACCGCCAAGCTCCTCAGTCGCGAGACCTACCTGCGGGCCGCCGACGAGATCTGCATGAATGCCGGGATGATCGTTTCCCAAGGACCGTGACCCTTGGGGCCACTCCCAAGGACCGTGACCCTTGGGCGAACGACCTCCATCTGCCGAGGCCATCGTCCCCACGCTCGTCGTGGGGATCGTCATTTCTTGAACCTTGCCGCGTTGCGCTCTTCACGCCGTGCGACGTCGAATGAGGATCGGCGAGTTTCCCCGTTTCCTGGAGAAAGCGTCCCCAAGTCGCCCCGAGGTGTTTATCCTGTGGGGAGGCTTGGGTGATCGGGCACTTCGCCAGCCGACGACGTTCGGCTCGCGGGCGTGGTGCCGCACATCTTCACAGACGACGGGAACCGCGGCGATGAGACTGACTCGGTGGACGACCACGACGGTGCTGCTGGCCTTCCTGGCCCTCGGGTGCGGCCAATCAGGGGGGACCGGCGAGCGGGGCACGATTGGGGTCTCCGTCTTGACACTGACCAATCCGTTCTTCAAGGTGATCGCCGACACGATCAAGGCGGACGCCGCCGAGCGGGGCTATGATGTCATCGTGACCAGTGGCGAGTACGACGTCGCCAAGCAGCAAGCCCAAGTCAAGGACTTCATCGTCAAGGGAGTCTCGGCCATCGTCCTGTGCCCATGCGACTCCAAGTCGATCGGACCGGCGATTCAAGAGGCGAACCAGAAGGGAATCCCGGTCTTCACGGCCGACATCGCGTGTCTGGCTCCCGAGGCCGAGGTCGTCTCCCACATCGCCACCGACAACTTCGGCGGCGGCAAGCAAGCCGCCCAAGCGATGATCGAGGCTCTCGGGGAAGAGGGGGGCCAAGTCGTCGTCCTCGACTTCAAGCAAGCCGAGTCGTGCATCCTACGCGTCGACGGCTTCAAGGAGGCGATCGCCGAGTACAACAAGGGACGAACCGAGGGGACGATCGACATCGTGGCGGAACTTCCCGGTGACGGCAAGAAGGCACAAGGCTACAAGACGACCGAGGACGCTCTGCAAGCTCATCCAGGGGTGAAGGGGATCTTCGCGATCAACGATCCCTCCGCGCTCGGCGCCCGGGCAGCTCTCGAAAAAGCGGGCAAGGCCGACGAGGTCACCATCGTCGGGTTCGACGGCCAGCCGATGGGCAAGCAAGCGATCAAGGAAGGGAAGATCTATGCCGACCCGATTCAGTTTCCCGACAAGATCGGCGCGATGACGATGGACTCGATTGTCCGCTACTTCAACGGCGAAGAGGTTCCCCCCGAGCAGTTGATCGAAACCGCCCTTTACCGGAAAGAAGACGCCCGACAGGATAACTCCCTCGACTCATCGAGACGTGTTGAACCATAGAACCCGGCCGACGAACGGGGGAACCAACCTCACTGGCGAACCAGCGGCCAGCGGCGCCCGAAGTCAGTGGACGGGACGCGCCACGACAGCGCCAGACTCCATCATCGGATCGTCATGATCGAAGCGACCCAAGCACCACGACTGCGCATCGCCGGGATCGAGAAATCGTTTCCGGGCGTGCGCGCCCTTCGAGGCGTCGACCTCGAGTTGCAGGCCGGGGAAGTCGTGGCGCTCTTGGGCGAGAATGGCGCGGGCAAGAGCACCCTCATCAAGATCCTCGGCGGTGCGATCGCGCCCGACGCGGGGACGATCACGATCGAGGGGACCGAGCGTGAGATCACCTCTCCCGTCGAGTCCCAGCAAGCCGGCATCGCGGTCATCTACCAGGAGTTCAACCTGATCCCCGCCCTGAGCGCGCGGGAGAACATCTTCCTCGGACAAGAGCCCGCGACCGCCGGTTTCATCCATGGTCGCGACGAGCGGCGCCGCGCGAAGCAGCTCTTTGACCGAATTGGCGTCTTGGTCGATCTGGACAAACCATGCCGTCAGCTCTCAATCGCCCAACAACAAGCGGTCGAGATCGCCAAGGCCCTGGCGCTTCGCTCCCGCATCATCGTCATGGACGAGCCGAGCGCCACCCTCACGCCCCATGAAGTCGAGTCGCTCTTCGCGATCATTCGCGAACTCAAGGAGCAGGGAATCGGCGTCATCTACGTCAGCCATCGGTTGGACGAAATCTTCGCGATCGCCGATCGCGTCTTGGTCATGCGTGACGGGGAACGGGTCGGGGCCAAGCCGATCGGGGAAGTCTCTCGCGACGAACTGATCGAAATGATGGTCGGACGCGCGCTGGAGAACGAGTTTCCCAAGCGTTCGGTCTCGATCGCCGAACCGCGGCTTGTGGTCCGCAAGCTCTCGCGCGGCGACACCGTTCGTGAGGTCTCCTTCGACATCCGCCGGGGCGAACTGGTAGCGCTCACCGGCCTGGTGGGGGCCGGACGCACCGAAACCGCGCGACTGATCTTCGGCGCCGATCGCGCCGAGAGCGGCTCCGTCTCTCTCGACGGAAAACCTCTGAGGCTGCGTCGTCCAGCGGACGCGATCCGCGCCGGGATCTGTCTCTTGACCGAAGATCGCAAGGACCAGGGACTCGTCTTGGGCCAGTCGGTGCTGGAGAACTTCACGCTTCCCAATCTCCCGAGCTTGAGCCGGCTCGGTTTCGTCCTCCCGAACCGGCAACGAACCCGGTTCGCAAGCTATGTCGATCAGTTGGGAATCAAGCTTGCCCACCCCAGTGTCCTCGCGAAAACGCTCTCCGGAGGCAACCAGCAGAAGGTCGTCTTGGCGAAGTGGCTGGAGACCAATTCGGAGGTAGTCATTTTCGATGAGCCGACGCGCGGGATCGACGTGGGGGCGAAGTTCGAGATCTACGAACTGATGAATCGCTTGGTCGAGACCGGCAAGTCGATCCTGATGATCTCGAGCGAACTCCCCGAGGTCCTCGGCATGGCCGATCGCATTCTCGTGATGCACGGCGGCAGCATTGTCGGCGAAATTGACGACGTCACCTCGGCAACGCAGGAACAGATCATGGCGCTGGCCGTGACGTCGCCAGCGGCTTTCGGAAATCCAACGTCACGATGACGAGATGGAACCTCAGGATGCAGATCAAGAGACCGAAACGTTCGTTCTTTGGAGGGCTGGGCGAGCACGGCATGCTCGTCGTTCTCGTCGGACTGTGTCTTTATTTCAGTGTCGCGACGTGGGCCGAACAGCATCCCACCGGACCGGAGGCGGCCCGCTCGTTGGCGGACCTGGTCGCGGGCGAAACACTGCCGAAGGCCTCGGTGCTCATCGTCGTCCAACAGGGCCGGACGGAAACGGAGTTCGCCGAGACGCTCGGCGATGAACTCGAGGAACAGGGGCTCACGGTCGCCGGGTTGGTCCAGGGTCGCCCCTCCGATGCGCGCCGGGCCCTGGAGCGAATCGCGGCCTCTTCCGGCAAACTCGGCGCGATCGCGTGCACGGAGACGACCGCCTCTTGGGGGCTCATCGCCCAGCTTGGCGAGCAGTTTCCCCACCTCAAGGAGGTGCGGGTCTTTCAGCCTCAGGGCTACTATTGGCCCAACTTTCTCAAGACCGACAACCTTCTCAATATCGCCAATCAGATCGCGGTGATCGCCATCATCGCGATCGGCATGACCATGGTGATCATCACCGGAGGGATCGATCTCTCGGTCGGCAGTCTCATCGCGCTCTCGGCCGTCGCCGCCGCGCTTCTCCTTCGAGACGCGGCGGGAGGATCGACCGCGACGACCACGGCGCTAGTCGTCTGCTCACTCGGCGGGATCATCGTGTGCGCGGCGTCGGGCCTCCTCACCGGGCTGATGATCACGCTCTTCGCGATCCCACCCTTCATCGGCACCCTCGCGATGATGCTGATCGCGAGCGGACTGGCGTACATCCTCGCGGATGGCCAGTCGATCAATGAGATTCCCGACGCGATTCTCCAATTCGATCGCGGCACCACCCTCGGCATCCCGAACACCATCCTACTGATGATCGGGCTCTACGTCGTCGCTCACGTCGTCATGACGCGGACGGTTTTCGGACGACACGTCTATGCCGTCGGCGGCAATATCGAAGCGGCGCGACTCTCGGGGGTTCCCGTCAAGCGGGTGATCGTCTCGGTCTACGTACTCTGCGGGGCGCTCGCGGGTCTCGCGGGGATCATCATGATGTCACGCTTCAAGAGTGGCGATCCCAAGTACGGCCTCATGTACGAACTCAGCGTGATCGCCGCCGTCGTCGTTGGCGGAACGTCCCTCGCGGGTGGGGAAGGGCGAATCATGGGAACGTTGACCGGCGCGTTCATCATCGCGGTGATTCAGAATGGAATGAATCTCACCAACGTGGAGAGCTACACGCAGAAAGTGGTGTTGGGCGTCGTCATTCTGGGAGCGGTGATGCTCGATCGCTTCCGGCGCCGCGACGCGGGATGATGCTTGCGCCGTCCCCAGCGATCTCCGGCGGTCATTGGTCGTTGGACTTCCCCAGTGCCTGACGGGCTCTCTCCTTCGCCCATGCCGACTCGTCGGGCGAGTCGAGGATCTCCTCAAGTCGTTTTTTCGCCTTGTCGCCCCCACGGAATCCAAGCCCGTCGATCGCATTGCCCCGATCATAGCTGTCGGCCGACTCGTCAATCACGTCGATGAGTTCGGTCACGACCAGATCGCGCGCCGCGTCACTGGCCGAGTGGTGGCTCAATCCCCAAATCGATCGACCACGATGCCTGGGCGTATCGTCGATGAGTCTTCCGAGCCGCTCGACCACGGGAGGACGCATGAGTGGACGCGTCGAGAGCGCGTAGTAGATCGCATCATCGCCGAGGCGACTGTCGAAGCTCAGCTCGATCATCCGTTTCTCCGCCGCCGGCGAGGTGGGATACCCCCACGATGAGCGAATCATCGCGAGCAGCACGTCGCGATCCTCGTCATTGAGCAGTGTTTCAACGGTCTTGGCGGTCGAGGGGGCCTGTGCCTTGGGATCGACGTGAACGATGATCTTCGCCACTGCCTCGCGAACGAAGGGGCTCTCGTCCTTTGCGAACGTGCTCAGCGAGTCACGATCGAGAGCATCGTCCCCCATGGTCGCCAGGGCGAGCAGCGCCCGGGCGCGAATGAGCGGTTGCTCGCTCGAAAGCATCGGCTTGACCAGGGGGATCAGGGACGAGCGATCGAAGACGGCATCATGGGCTTGCGCGAGGATTTGCAGCGCGGCGCCCCGCTGAGCGTCACGCTCGAGCATGCTCGTCACTTGTTTCAGGGCTTGCCGCTTGAGCTGCGGATCGTTCGATTGAGCGAGTTGCTTCCAGAGTTCCTTCTGGGACGAGCCATGGTCGGCGGCAACACCCGCCGGGTCGCGATGGAGTTCGGGGATCGGCGCGCCCAACCGCTTTAACGCCTCCGTGGCGGCGCCACGAGATGTTTCGGTCTCGTTGGGATTTGAAGCGATCGCGTTCAGGGCGTCGATCGCCTTGGGTCCTCCGTGAGCGCGAAGTCCCATGATCGCTTCACGCCGCATCCGTGAATCGACCTGCTTGCCTAGCTCCCGGATCAACCCATCGACGACAAGGGGATGAGCGTCGTCCGTCGCCGGCTTCCGCAGTCCCCATACGGCACGTTGGTACGGTCCCTTCGCCTGTTCGAGCGCTTCGATCAGCCGTTCGGCCACCACGCGACGGAGCAACGGTCGCGTGGCGAGGGCGTAGTAGAGGACTTCCCGCCCCTTGGTCGGATGCCGACTCAGCTCGACCAGACGCTCCTCCATCGCGGGCGTCGACGGCTTGCCCCAAAGACTCTTGTAGGTCGCGGTGACGACCGCGCCGTTCTCATCGTGGAGAAGCTTCTCCACGGCAGGGAAGATCGCCGCATCGCTCGCTTGTGGATCGATGGCGTAGAGCACCCCGGGAACCAACATCCGCAGACGCGGATCCTGGGCGTCGGCATACGTCAGAACTCGGGGAACATCGCTCTTGTCGCCCCCGATGACGGGGAGGACTCGCAGGGAAAGATCGACGTGATTGCCATCATCGAGGAACTTGCGGACGGTGGACAGAAACCGCGACCCATCGAAGCGATAGCGATTGGCTCGCCGCAACGCGAGCAGCGCCTTGGCGTGGTCACTTGGATCCTCGGCCGCCAGCATCGCCGCGACCTCATCCAGCGCCGCGGCTCTCTTCGAGGAGTCGCTCGAGGTAACCCGATCGGCAAGAGTAGGGGGGCGAAGTGGAAAGACGCGCGTTCGCACCTCACCATTGTCTTCGATACGCGCGACCATCTCGCGAACGCCGAGATCATGGAGCCCGGCAAGACGTTGACGGGCGAAACGCTCGAAACCCTTCCAGTCCTCCATCTCCAGGAGAAGTCTCGACTGATCTTTCAGGAGACGCGGTAGTTCCTTGTCCACCTCACTTGGCCCGAGGCGATGCTCCTCGCCCTCGACTCGAACCAGAGCCGAACCATCGACGAAGAGCATTAACCGCGTTTCGGGAAGGGCTTCGCCGACTTGAAGATCCTCCGTCACTTTGGAGTCGTCGGCGGCCCAGGCGCCCAGGGCTTGCGCGAGGGTGAGGGCCATCCCCAAAAGGAGGAGGTTGACACGACGCGGGCGGGGATCACTCATGGGGAACTCCGATCACGCGGGAGTTGGGGGCTCGCCGAGAGCATCCCTCGACGTTCTCAACGCGGGTGCAGGTTACTTGCCTTCGGCCGCCCACGCTTTCATCTGGGCGATATTGTCTCGAATCTCCTGGGCCCCCTCGGGCTGGCGTCGCTCGAGAGCCTTGAGATAGACGGCCATATCGCTGTCGTACATCCCCTCGGGCTCGGTCTGCTGACCGCGGTCGCCCGACCAGTGGACCCAATCCGAAAGCGCCCGCCTCATGGAAATCAGCCGCAGGGCATGGTCGGGACTCTCGGCGAGATTGGTCGCTTCGTAGGGATCGTTCTTCAAGTCGTAGAGCTCTTCCTCGGGCCGCGTGTCGGCCATGATCCGGGCCTGCTCGGCGTTTAGTTGTCCCGAGGCGTGTCGCCGCCGCATCGCTTGAAGGATCGGCTTGTTGTCCTTGTATCGATTGGGAGCGAGATAGGGACGCTCGGGGTGGAAGTTGCGGATGTACTTCCAACGAGGTGAGCGAAGAGCCCGGATGCGATCAACCGTTTCATCGCAGCGATCGCGAGCCGAGACGGCGTAGTCTCTCGGGACGTAGTCGGCCGCGAAGATGTCCCGTCCCTGCATCCAGGCGGGTTTCCCCACCCCGGCGAGGACCAAGGACGATGCACCGAGGTCGATCTGCTCGACGGGATCCTCCCGCACGCTCGCGGGCTCGATCGCCGGTCCCTTGACGATCAGCGGAACGTGCATGCCGCCGTCATAGAGATACTGCTTGTTGCGGACGTGACTGATCCCGTGGTCGGTGAGGAAGTAGATGTAGGTCTGGTCCAGCACGCCGGCTTGCTCGAGTCGCTCGAGAATTTTGCCGACTTCCCAGTCGGTGTAGCGAACGGTGTCGAGGTACTGGGCCCAATCTTCGCGAATGACCGGATCGTCGGGCAAGTAGGGAGGGAGGGTGACGCGGCTGGGATCGGTGCGCGAGCCGAGCGTCTTTTCGACTTGCTTGGGCCACTTCTCGCCGTCGCCAGGACCGCGGAGCTTGCCGCCGCGAAGCTGAACTTGGCAAAAGAAGGGCTGACCCGGCTTCCGCGCCGCCCAATGAGTCGCGTCGTACATCGCCGGATCCGACTCGAAATTGTAGTCGGTCTTGGCGGTCTTCACTTTCGGGTTCTTTTTCACCTGAGCCTCCGAGCGAACAAAGTCGCCGAAGGAGAGGTTGTTGACGTGATAGTCGGCCTTCTGGAAGAGTTCGGGTACGGGAACCACGAAGTCGGGGAGATGGATCTTCTTCTCCCCGCGACCGGAGCGATGTTGATGGGCCCCGATGCTGGTCTGATACATGCCCGTCACCAGGGCCGAACGGCAAGCGGAACAAACGGGAGCGGTGACGACGGCGTTGGTGAACTTGACTCCTTGCTTGGCCAGCCGGTCGACGTTTGGGGTTTCGATTACCTTTTGCCCGTAACAGCGAAAGTCCGCCGACATATCCTCGACGACGATCCAGACAATGTTGGGCCGAGCCGCTTCCGCGAGCGCGGATCGCGAACCGACAGGAATCGCGACGGCGAGACAACACAGGACGGCGAGAGCGCGACACCAACGCATCGAAGAACCTCATGTGACTAGGGTAGGCATCAGAAGCCCCGCGCGGCCCAATCGCGGCGGCCGTCCCCATGATCGAGCATCGACGATCGATCGTCAACGGTTAGCAGTCCGTTGATGGATGCGGTCCGAGGCGAGAACGAGCCATGTTGGTCAAGGTCAAGGAGGACAAACGCAGGCGAATCCGTCGATTCGTCGAGTTGTTCCAACGCCGAGATTGGTCAAAAGGGCCGTTCGCAGCCGGCAGCGAATCGATCAACGGGCTGTTGGTCCGGATCGAGTTCGCTCGCGTCAGAACTTGCCGTCGCGGACCTGGAAACTGGTCGGTTTGCCGTGAGTCTCCCCTCCACGCATCACCCACGCCGCGACCCAATCGATCATCTGGGTCGCGTTCACGCTCGGGTAGCCAAACCGCTGATGTGATTGCTGGCCATTGTTGAGCAGGGCCGTGGGAGCCTCCTCGCCGGAAAAGGTGACCGGCTTGTCCATCCGCCGGGCGAACTCCTCGCAGACGTGGCGAACGCCCAAGGTCTCGGGGCCGGAAACGTTCAACACGTGCGGCGGGGTGTCGCAATCCTCGAAGGAAGCCAGCGCCATCGCGCACGCGTCGGTCTGCCAGATGACGTTGAACGCTCCCATCGAGACATCGATGACTTCCTCCGCCCAGACCCGCCTCGCCAAATCGACGAGCACGCCGTAGCGGAGTTCGCAGGCGTAGTTCAGACGAATGATCGCCATCGGGATGGAGCACTGCTGACTGAAGTAGGTGAGGATGCGTTCTCGTCCCAGGCAACTGTTACCGTATTCGCCGACCGGCTCGAGCCGGTCCGATTCGACCGACCCTCCCGAGACGACGGGGACCAAGGGATAGACATTTCCCGTGGAGTACGCCACGACCCGGCTATCCCGAAAGCGACGGGCGACCATCGCCGGCACCCAGGTGTTCATCGCCCACGTGAGAGCCTCGTTGCCCGTCGTCCCGAACTTGACGCTCGTCATGTGGACGACGTTGGGCGCATCGGGGAGGGCGGCAAATGCCTCCTCGTCGAGTAAGTCGGCTTGAACGGTCTCGATCCCCCATGCGTCGAGCTTCGCCCGCTCGGCTTGCTTGCTGAAGCGAGAGACGCCGACGATGCGACGCGACTTCCCCGCGAGTTCCGAGGCGCGCCGCGCCAGCCGGGCCAACGTCGGGCCCATCTTGCCGCCGACTCCCAGGATCAGCAGATCCCCCTCAAGGCGTTCGAAGGCCTCGACCAGATAGGACGGCGGGACGCTCAGACGTTCTTCGAGTTCACCAACGGATCCGATCGACATGGGGACGCTCTCTCAACGAGGGAAGGCGAGGGGGACTCACAATGCCACCACGTGACATCATGCAAAAAAGTGCGAGGTTCGGCGAGTCGCTTGAACGAAACATCGTTTCGGGTCGCGAGAGACTCACGTCCCGACCGCGGCTCCCACGCGGCGCCGGGGCGTGACGGTGGGACGTCCCGATCGCTCATCGGGACGAATGTCGACGTTCACGCGAAAGACCGACGCGATCCGCGCTTCGGTGAGCACGTCGGTCGGCGTCCCTTCGGCAACGACCCGGCCGCCGTTGAGCAACAGGACTCGATCGGCGTACGCCGCCGCGAGGTTGAGATCGTGCAAGACCGAAAGGACCGTCAAGCCCTGCTCGCGCCGCCAAGCGACTTGGTCGAGAAAGGCCTGCTCGTGGTAGAGGTCGAGATGGGCGGTCGGCTCGTCGAGAGCGAGGATTGGCGTCTCTTGAGCGAACGCGCGGGCGAGGAAGACCCGCTGCCGCTCGCCGCCGGAGAGGGTGGTGATGACCCGGTCGGCGAATTCGGTGACGTCCGCCTCGCGCATCGCTTGGACGATCGCCTCTTGATCAGTTGGTCCGGGAGGCTTGAGCCGTCCGAGATAGGGCGTGCGGCCGGCGGCGACCACTTCACGAACGCTGAAACCGAAGGCGACTTGACCATCCTGGGGCACGAACGCGATCCGCTTGGCGACCTCTTGACGGGAGAGCCGCGGCAACGGATCGCCGCCGACGAGCACTTGCCCCGCCGTGGAAGGGACAAGGCCGAGCAGCAGTCGCAGCAGGGTGGTCTTGCCGGCGCCGTTGGGGCCGACGATCGCGAGCCATTGACCCGAGTCGACGCTCAAGCCGACGGAATCGACGAGGGTCTTGTTGTTGACCACGAAGGAAAGATCTTCGGCGGCGAGTTTCACGGGTCTCTCGGCGTTGGGAAGGGAGAGTTTGTCCACTCTCCCAGGATCGGTTTTGGAGATTCGTCGTGGATGGGGGAGAGCGCTCCCCGACCGATGTCCTCACCAAGATCATCCTATGGAATGAATGGGGTGAGTCCCTCTCCACGGTCGTTGCCAGGCGATTGCGCGACCTTCTGGTGGCAGGATGTCAGCACCACGTTTGGGATGCTAGAGTAGAGGGCGTGATCGGGGGAACCCGGCCTTTCGATCGACGGAGCTGTTCGGGTGCCGCTGGCTGACTGCCAGCCAGGGAGAGCTGGTTGGGGGTCCGCCAGCACGCCAATCGGATGATGACACGACAACTGGATTGAGTGATCGGAGTGAATGAATGGAAGAATCGACCGGCCAGCGCAGCACGCTTACCAAGCCTCGGTACAGTTTTCTCGATCTCGGACTGTTGGCCGTCCTGTTACTGCTCGCCCTCGCATTTGGTGTGAAGCCGCTTGTCGAGCGAATCTATCTTCAGCCGACCCCGATCGCTCCGGTGTCGCTGGCTCCCTTGGCGCCGAAGACCGGGGCGAAGGCGTACCAGAACGAGTACCAGTTCTCCGACGACATGTTCACGCACAACATTCCCGTCTGGGAAGCGGCCCTGGCTCCCTATAAGGGGAAGCCCGACCTCAACTATCTCGAGATCGGCGTTCACGAGGGGCGGTCGGTGATGTGGATGCTTGAGAACGTCCTGACCGACCCCACATCGCGATTGACCGGCATCGACGTTTTCGCCGACGAATATAAGGGCGTGAAGGGGGGATACAAAGCCGTCTACCTCGCCAACTTGGAAGCCGCCGGAGCCTCCGACCGTGCCACCACCATCGAGTCGTTCTCCCAATTGGCGCTGCGAGAACTGCCCCTTGACTCGTTCGACATCATCTACATCGATGGCTCCCACGCCAACGACGATGTCCTCGAGGATGCCATCCTCAGCTCGCGTCTGTTGAAGAAAGGGGGACTGATGATCTTCGACGACTACGGCGGAGAGCACGGGCACCCGAAGTTCGGCATCGACACCTTTTACGAGATCTATGGCGACGACTACGATACCTTGCACAACGGGTACCAGATCATCTTGAGGAAGAAGGCGTGAGGCTCGACGGCCGATGCGGGAAGACTCTTGAGGAACATCGGGCGGGAGTGAACGGGCCGGCGAAGAGAGACGCCCCAATCCTTGGTGTGCGTCCCTCTTCGCACGGGTGTCTTCGGACGGCGACCGTCCCGACGAAACAAGCTCGCGGAACGTTTGCCGACATCCCGAGCGATCCGCTCTCGCGTCATCGCTCGGGAACTCCATCGACAACGTTCACACCGACGGGACTACGAATTGTCGCCAGCCGGAGGGCTCCCCGCCGAACGATCGAGATTCGTCTTCGGACGAAGGGTGTTGGGCGTGGCCTTGTTGTCGTCGACCGACGGCAGGTCGCGGTCGGCTCCCCGATCAAGAGCGTCCTTGGCGTCCTTCGAACGTTCCTTGAGCGACTCGTCGAAGTTCCGGTTCATCCGCTTGTTGAGCGGTGTCGGCGCGTCGGCGTCCTTCGGAGTTGCGTCGGATTTGTCAGCGTTCTCACGTTCACCGCTCGCGTCCTTGTTCTCCGACGACTTCGTCCGCTCTTTCGTCGAGGGCTTCGCGTCGTCCGAAGGAGGATAGAGGCTGGTACGAGGGTCGAATCCCTGCTGTCCGTCACGACCCTGCGTCCCGAAGTGACGATGGATTTTGGAGGCGAAGGCGGTGTCGAGGAGACGGGTGTAACCATCGGCGTCCACGGCGGGAGCCTGGTTTAAGTCGTTCGACGAGTCGAGACGAAACGCCCCGTCCTCTTCGGCCTTGCTCGCATCCATCGTCAGGGCCTGGAAGGGCACCGCGACGACGTCTCGGCGATCCGAGCCATTCTGACGATCGGCTTGATCGACCTGATTGGGGGCATTGGCCTCGCGATGGTCGGCCTGGCTATCGCGTTCCCCCGTCCGCTTCTGGGGTTCGAGGATTGCATACGCCAGCCGATCACCTACACCGACGACCCAGTCCTGAACGCCGGAGTGCTGACCGCCATCTTTCGTCAACGCGATCTTCTTCTTGTCGAGTTGCGACACCCGCCAGAAACGCTCGTCCTTGGTGGAATCGTAGGCGGTGTCGGCACTGTTGGCAGGACCCTGGTTCCGCTCGGCACGGGCCGTATCGCTGGAGCGATCATCGCTGCGCGACGCGTAGCCGAAGTATTCGTTCGTTCGCGCGATCGCCTGGTCGAGCATCTTCCGCGTTAGATTTTTCTCCTGGAACGCGGGAGCGTCGTCGAGCTTCTCCTCGTCGACGCGGAGGACGATATCGCGGCCTTCGGTGTTGATGTTGACCATTTTCCACGGAATCACGCGGAGATCGCCTTCACGCTGACCTTGCGGGTCCTTGTTGCTTGCAAGCTCGTTGTCGCGGGGAGGCGGGTTCAGTCGCTGGGAAGCCCGCTCTTGGTTCTGCTGGTTGTTGGCCGGATCATCCCGCGATTCTTCCCGATCGGAGCGAGCCGTGTTTCCAAGAGCGACGACCGCGTAGGCCATGTCGCCGTTGCTTGAGACCAAGATGTCGTTGAGCTCACCGATCTTCTGCCCATCCTTGGTCTGCACGGGCATCTTGAGCAGATGACGGGTCGTCAAGGCGTGCGTCTGGTGCTGTTGGTCGCCGGCGGTTTGTTGGCGATCGCCGATCGAGTCGCGAATCACCCGCCTGCTCGCATCAATCGGCATGCGGCCGGGCAACACGGGGCTGGGATCGTAAATGACGGTTCGCCCGTCGGGCAGTCGTTCGATGACGCGCTGGGCGTTGGCGGTTGGCGTGCTCAGCAAGCACAGGGTGATCGCGGATCCCGTCATGGTCCCCGTTGTTAGCCACTTTCTCATGATGTTCCCTCTTTCGGTTTCGTCGCGTGAGATCCAAGCCCGCGCGGTGAATCAACTAGGCTGAATTGATCCCTGCGATAGCGTCATGTGACGTCGTCCCCGTACGAGCGTCTCGGGATTCGCCGCGCGGAGTCGGCGAGATCGCCTACCTCTCCCAACTCCGCGCGTGAATCCAGGTCTTTGGCTCGATAGGGGGCCTCGGCGGCAACCCGTTCCCCACGCGATTCGCTTCCCTTCGAAGAGCCCCTTGCCCTCCGTCGGAAGAAGTAGCTTGCAACGTCGGTGCCAGCGAGGGGGCAGATGAGAAGAGATGCCACGAATAGCGATGCCATGGTTATGTCATTCATCCCGCGAGTCGGGCCGAGCGGCGAACGCGATTGCGGGAGGATTTCCTTGCAAGACCGTACTGCCAGCAGGTGGTATCGGTCGTCGTGGGCGACGAGAAGATGAAGAGATCTTGTTCGCTGGCCCGATCCTCCAACAGTGTTCCGTCAGCCGACAGCCGCCCGGAACTGTCCCTTAAGGAACCGACATGATCGAATGGGAGTCAACGACGCCTGTGCCACGACGGGGGAAAGGCTTCCAGCTCCCGGCGACTGTTTCTTGTTGACACGAAAGTGTTCAAATGTACACTATTGATAGTCTCACTGAAAGTGATTGAAGGAGCGGGGCACCATGACGCTCACCTGGAAACAAGCACGATCTCTGGAGGAGCTTCGGGCGGAACTGGACCGTCGAGCCGAAGTCCAGCCCCGAACTCGGGGGACGATCTCGAGCGGGATTGGACCACTTGATCGCGTCTTGCCCGGGGAAGGCTATCGGCGGGGAACCTTGGTGGAATGGATCGCCCCCCAGGGAGGCTCGGGGGCGACAAGTCTCGCCTGGCAAGTCGCCCCCTCGGTCCTTCGCGAGGGAGCGAGTCTGGTCGTCATCGACCCGGAAGAAGAATTCTACCCGCCTGGATTGGCGACACTGGGAATCGATCCCTCGCGGCTGCTCGTCGTCCGCTTTCCCACGAAGCGACGCGATGCTCCCCCCCGACAAGGGCGACGGCAGCGATCGAGACGATCGCGTGACGATCCCAGGGAGTCGGAAGTCGTCTGGGCCCTGGAGCAAACGCTGCGCTGCCCGGCGGTCGGCATGACGTTGGCGTCGCTGGAATCACTCGAGAGTCGTTCGTTTCGGCGACTTCAACTGGCGGCGGAGCAGGGGGGAGGAGTCGGCGTACTACTTCGCGGGCCAACGGCGACCAAGGCTCCTTCCTGGGCGGAGGTTCGGCTGCGGGTCGAGCCGAAGCCGAGCCAAGGGAAGGTCCGGCGCTGGCGGGTCGAGCTGCTCAAGTGCCGCGGCGCGGCGGGGATGACATGGGAGTGGGAACGAGACCGTGAAACGGGCGTTGTGTCTTTGGCTACCCAATTGGCCCCTCCAGCGTCTAGGTCTTTCGCGGCCGGAGCTTCGTGATGCTCCTGTCGCCCTGATCGCTCCCCAAGGAGGAAAAGGGCTGCGGGTGGTTCGTTGCTCGCTCGCGGCGTCCCAACTCGGGGTGGCGCTCGAGATGCCGGCCGCGGAGGCTTCGGCACTCGCCAAGCAACATCACCAATATCGGCTTCAAATTGAAACTCACGATCCCGCCGCCGACAGGGAGATGCTCGAGCGTCTGGCCCGCTGGTGTGGTCTCTTCAGCCCCGCCATCCTCCCCGAGGAAGGAGAGGAACCGGAGGCGCTCCTCATGGATGTCACCGGTTGCGAGTTGCTCTTTCATGGGGAACGGAAACTGGCCGACCGGCTGTTGGCTCGCTTTCGCCGACGACGCCTCACCGCGCGAGTGGCAATCGCCGAAACGATGGGATGCGCTTGGGCGGTGGCTCATTTCGGGTTGCCCGATCGCTCGCGAGCGTCCGAGGGCTCGTGGTCGCTCCGGTCGGTGCGGGCTGGGGATTCCGTTCCCGCCGACGCGATCGTGATCCCCGAGGGGCGGGGAGCCTCGGCGCTACGTCCCCTCCCGGTCGAGGCGCTTCGGATCCCTGGGGAGTTCTTGGAGGTACTGGGCGAATTGGGGCTGACGCGGATCGAACAACTGGAGCCCCTGACGTTCGCGAGCCTGGCCGAACGCTTCGGCGATCCGCTCGTCCGACGGCTTGGCCAAGCCTGGGGGCTGGTTTCCGAACCGCTGCTCCCCCCCGAACCGGCCCCACCGGTCCATGCCGACTGGAGCTTCGAGGAACCGGTCGACTCCAGTCAGATCCTCCAAGCGGTGATCGAGAAACTGATCGAAGGAATCGTGGCGCTGCTCCAACCACGCGGCGAGGGCATCTTGCGACTGGAATGTCACCTTCATGAGTCCAGCTCCCAACGAGATCAGTGGTCGATCGAGTTGGTGAGCCCCTCGCTGTCGCTGCGTCATCTGACGGAACTGTTGCGACTGCGCCTGGAACGCTCCCCCTTGGCGCAGCCGGTGATGTCGATCCGCTTGCTGGCGAGCAAGACCGCCCCGCTCTCGGTCCGTCAACAATCGCTATTCCACGAAGAGGAGGGGGGGCACGACCCGTACGCACTGGGGCCACTGATCAACCGGCTGCGTGGTCGCCTGGGAGACCGCGCGGTGCTACGTCCCCGACGTCAAGCCGACGCGCAGCCGGAGCGGGCTTGTCGCTTCGATCCCGTCAAGCAGATCGGCAAGGGCCGCCAGGGAGAGTTCAAGCCCTGGTCGCCGGGCCCACGTCCTCTACGCCTGCGATCCCGACCAGTTCCTGTCGAGATGATCTCGCTGGTTCCGGAAGGGCCTCCCGTCCGGTTTTGTTGGGATGGACAAGAGCACTTTATCCGTTCGGTTTGGGGACCGGAACGCATCGAAACGGGGTGGTGGCGTGGGTCGGCGGTACGGCGTGACTATTACCAAGTCGAGACCGCGCAGGGGTATCGCTATTGGCTATTTCGGCGTCTGGAGGACGCGCGGTGGTTCCTGCACGGGAGCTTTGATTGATCCCCACCATCACCGCGCAAAGCAAACGCCCGGAAGGAAACCAACCGGGCGTTTGCGTGAACAATTTGTCTGATCGCCGAAAGGGCGAAAGGGAACTACTTCTTGGCGAGTTCCTCTTCCTTCTTCTTCTTGACGATCTCTTCCTGGACGCTCGCCGGCACGCGGGCGTAACGGCTGAACTCCATGGAGAAGGAGCCTTTACCCTGCGTCGCCGACCGCAAGTCGGTCGAGTAGCCGAACATGTTCGCGAGCGGGACCTCGGCGGAAATGACCGTGAAGCCTTCGCGCGATTCCGACCCCATGATCATGCCGCGTCGCGACGAGACGTCGCCACCGACCGCACCCTGGAACTCCGTGGGGACTTCAATTTCGACCTTCATCACCGGCTCGAGCAGAACCGGTTTGGTCTTGGGGAAGTACTCCCGGAAGCAGTCCTGGGCACAGATCTGGAACGCGAGGTCCGACGAGTCGACCGCGTGGAAGGTACCGTCCTCGAGCTGAGCCTTGAGGCCAACCACCTCGAAGCCGGCCACCGGCCCCTTGACAATCGCCATCCGGAATCCCTTCTCGACGGAAGGAATGTATTCCGTGGGGATGCGACCACCGGAGATCGTCTGTTCGAAGACGAACGTCCCTTCCTCCTCGGACTCAAGCGGACTGAGCTTGCCGACGATGTGGGCGTATTGACCCGAACCACCAGTCTGCTTCTTGTGCTTGTAGTCGTACGCGACTTCCTGGGAGGGAGCCTCGCGGTAGCTGACCTTCGGGGCACCCGATTCGCAGGGAACCTTGTACTCGCGGCGAATTCGCTCGAGATAGATCTCGAGGTGCAGCTCGCCCATGCCCATGATGATCGTCTCGTTCGTTTCCGGGTCGGTGGTGACGCGGAACGTCGGATCCTCCTTGCGGAAACGCTGGAGAGCCTTCGAGAGCTTGTCGCCGTCGGCCCGCTTCTCCGGAATAACCGCCAGAGAGATGACCGGCTCGGGAACGTGGATCGACTCGAGGGCGTAATTGGTGTCGCCGCCGACGTAGGTATCGCCGGAGGAAGCATCAATGCCGACGATCGCCAGGATGTCGCCCGGCCCGGCGGTATCGATTTCCTCGGTCTCGTCAGCGTGGATCTTAAGCAAGCGGGCGAACCGCTGCTTGCGACCCGAACGGGTGTTGATGTACTGCTCGGCCTTCTTCAGGGTTCCCTGATAGACGCGGAAGTACGTCACCTGCCCGAACTGCTCGTCGACGAGCTTGAACGCCATGCCGACCATCGGAGCCTTCGGATCGGGCGAAAGAGTCGTCTCCTCCTCCTTGTCGAGATCGGTCGCGTGGATGTCGCGATCGAGCGGGGAGGGGAGGTACTTGCCGACCGCGTCGAGCAGGGGCTGAACGCCCTTGTCCCGGTAGGCCGTCCCCATCATGACGGGCGTGATGTCTTGGGAGAGGGTCGCCTCGCGAAGGATCGTGTTGATCAACTCCTCGGGAACCTCTTGCTCCTCAAGGACCAGTTCCATCAGCTCATCGGAGAACATCGAAAGCGAGTCGAGCATCTCGTGGCGAGCGGCCGCGGCCGCTTCCTTGAGGTTCTCGGGAATCTCGTCCAAGCGGACGGTTTCGCCACGATCGCCGTCGAAGTAGACCGCCTTCATCTGAACGAGATCGACGACCCCTTCGAAATTGGACTCCTTGCCAATGGGAATCTGCAGGGGAACGCCGACGACGCCCAGCTTGTCCTTGAGTTGGCGAATGACGGCATCGGGATTGGCGCCGGCGCGGTCCATCTTGTTGATGAACGCGATCCGCGGCGTGCGATACCGCTTCATTTGGCGATCGACGGTGATCGACTGCGACTGAACGCCGCCGACGGCACAAAGGACGAGAATCGCCCCGTCGAGCACACGGAGACTACGCTCGACTTCGACGGTGAAGTCGACGTGGCCGGGCGTGTCGATGATGTTGATATCGTACTTGCCCCAGGTGACCGATGTCGCCGCGGAAGTGATGGTGATGCCGCGCTCTTTCTCGAGCTCCATGTGATCCATCGTGGCTCCGTCGCCACGCACCTCGCCGATCTTGTGGATCTTGCCGGTGTAGAAAAGGACCCGCTCGGTCAAGGTCGTCTTGCCCGAGTCGATGTGAGCCGAGATTCCAATGTTTCTGATAAGGTCGAGCTTACTCATCGCTCTTGTCCATCCTGCCGACGGGGAAAGCCCCGACGGTACTTCGGTAACGAATCCAATCGCCCAAGGGAACGACCTCTCGCGAGGTCAACGAGAGAAGTTACGGGGCCACGTGGGGGCGTGGTCGCCTTCCCGGTGGCAAGGAGCCAGGAACTCTAGGCAAAAAATAGGTCTTTTCCTAGCTCAGTTCGACGCAAGTCGACGATTTCTTTCAAAAATCGCCACATTTTGCGCCAAAGGCATCTGTAAAAGGTTAGCAACGCGAAGAGTTCCGGCAAGGCATTGGTCCAAGCGGACCACGCTCCAGGCCCCTCGATCCCCGTCACCCTCTCTCTTGACGCCCGCTGGGCCGAGCGATGTCCGCTCATCGCCTCCATCTCGCTCGGTCTATGGATCAGCATGCGCCGGTCAACGCACGTGACGCCCGCCCGATCGCCCTCCAGGGCCCGTTCCCACGGAAATCGCTCGGCGTATTTGCTACGGGACGGGAGCCCTCGACAACCCTTCGGCGACGGGACGGAATGGGTGGAGGGCGCGTCCAAAGAAGGACGACTTGCGGACCGATTGCCCACTTTCGCGAGGTGGGAGGGCGCGGACCATTGTCGGAGAGGCTTTAGAGCCATACGTTTCCTACGTTTATTGTGTTGTCGGAAACCGCCATCCGCAGCTTCATTTTTCCGCGAGACTCGCCAGGAGATTCGCCGCGAAATGGTGACTCGGATCACGCGACCAACACCTTGACGTGTGGTCGTCGTTCGGACCCGCATCCACAACGATGCGTCGGGTCGCTCTTGGGCGACTCTTCCGCGGAATCCGCCCCATACGGCCGATCCTCGCCGGGTGGTCGAGGGCGCCCTGGCCGTAGTTTCCCCTAGCGAACCGGGTTGAGGAGCCTCCGTGCCCAAACGGACAGATATCCACAAGATTGTCATCATCGGCTCCGGGCCGATCGTGATCGGGCAAGCTTGCGAGTTCGACTATTCCGGCACGCAAGCCTGCAAGGCGCTCCGCGAGGAGGGCTACGAGATCGTCCTGGTCAACTCCAACCCGGCCACGATCATGACTGATCCGGAGATCAGTGATCGAACCTACATCGAACCACTCACGGTGCCGGTCCTAAAGAAGATCATCGAGCGCGAGCGCCCCGACGCTCTCTTGCCGACGCTCGGCGGCCAGACCGGACTGAATCTGGCGTTTGACCTCGCCCAGAGCGGGGTCCTTGAGGAGTTCGGTGTCGAGATGATCGGCGCCAACGCCGAGGCGATCGCCCGCGCCGAGAGCCGCGAACTCTTCAAACAGGCGATGGAGGAGATTGGACTCGAGTCGCCTTCGAGCCAGATTGTCCGCACCGAGGCGGAAGCCCTTTCGGCTCGCGAGGAAGTTGGGCTTCCCTGCGTGATCCGGCCCGCGTTCACGCTGGGCGGGCAGGGGGGCGGCATCGCGTACAACCGCGACGAATTCGACGAAATCATGTCGCGCGGTCTCGAACTCTCCCCGGTGAACGAGGTCCTCGTCGAGGAATCGGTCATCGGCTGGAAAGAGTTCGAGATGGAAGTGATGCGCGACGTTGCCGACAACGTCGTGATCGTTTGCTCCATCGAAAATTTCGACCCGATGGGGGTTCACACGGGCGATTCGATCACCGTCGCGCCGGCCCAGACCCTCACCGACAAGGAATACCAGCGAATGCGGGACGCATCGATCCGCATCATTCGCAAGATCGGCGTCGAGACTGGCGGCTCCAATATCCAGTTCGCAATCAATCCGGCCAACGGCCGCATGGTCGTCATCGAGATGAACCCGCGCGTGAGCCGCTCGAGCGCGCTGGCGTCGAAGGCGACCGGCTTCCCGATCGCGAAGATTGCCGCCAAACTCGCGGTCGGCTACCGGCTCGACGAGATTCGCAACGACATCACGCGCGAGACCCCGGCCTGCTTCGAGCCGACCATCGACTACGTGGTCACCAAGGTTCCTCGCTTCACGTTCGAGAAATTCCCCGACGCCGAAACCACGCTCACGACACAGATGAAGTCGATCGGCGAGGCGATGGCCATCGGCAGCACCTTCAAGGAATCACTCCAGAAAGCGCTTCGGAGCATGGAGACCGGGCACTTCGGGCTCGGCTGCTCCCGCAGCGACCCATGGGGAACCCCGGCCCAGCCCTCACGGGAAGAGATTCTCTCGAAGCTGACGACTCCCAATGCCGAGCGGATCTGGTCGATCCGCTTCGCGATGCTCTCGGGACTCACGGTCGAGGAACTTCACGACCGGACCAGCATCGATCCCTGGTTCCTCCAAAACATCGAGGAACTCGTCCAGTTTGAAGGGGAGCTGCGCAAGGTTCGACGGCACGAGGAGGCTCCCGACGAGCTGATCCGAAAAGCAAAGCAGTACGGCTTCTCCGACCGCCAACTCTGCTTCCTCTGGGGCGTCAGCGAGCTGGAGTTCCGCCGCTATCGCAAGTCGCGCGGGATCGAGGCGACCTTCCGGCTGGTCGACACCTGTGCCGCCGAGTTTGAGGCCTACACGCCTTACTACTACTCGACCTACGATTCGATCGACGAAACGACCTTCTCCACCGATCGCAAGCGAATCATGATCCTCGGGGGAGGGCCGAACCGCATCGGGCAGGGGATCGAGTTCGACTATTGCTGCTGCCACGCCGCCTTCGCCCTTCGGCAAGCCGGCTACGAGTGCATCATGGTCAACTCCAACCCCGAAACGGTCTCGACCGACTACGACACGAGTGATCGGCTCTTCTTCGAGCCGCTGACCGTCGAAGATGTCCTGAACATCTGTGACCGAGCGAAACCCGACGGCGTGATCGTGCAGTTCGGCGGCCAGACGCCGCTCAATCTCGCGCGAGCCCTCGAGGCGGCCGGCGTGCCGATCATCGGAACCAGTCCCGAGAGTATCGACCTGGCGGAGGATCGCGATCGTTTCCAGGCCCTGATTCAGAAGCTCGGATTCCACCAGCCCGCCAACGGCATCGCCACCTCCAAGGCGCAAGCCCAGAAGATCGCCTCGGAAATCGGCTTTCCCGTCCTCGTTCGTCCCAGCTACGTGCTCGGCGGCCGCGCCATGGTGATCTGCTACGAAGAGTCGACACTGAGCGACTACACGACCAAGGCGATGGAGGCCTCTCCCGGCCAGCCGATCCTGATCGACCGCTTCCTCGAGGACGCGATTGAGGTCGATGTCGACGCGATCTGCGACGGCAAGGAAACGCTCGTCTGCGGGGTCATGGAACACATCGAGCAAGCCGGCATCCACAGTGGCGACTCGGCCTGCGCCTTGCCGCCTTTTAGCCTTCCCAGCGAAACGATCGCCGAGATCAAACGGCAGACCTATTCGCTCGCCCGAGAGATCAACGTCATTGGTCTGATGAACATCCAGTTCGCGGTCAAGGACGACCGCATCTACATCCTCGAAGTCAACCCGCGAGCGAGCCGGACCGTTCCCTTCGTGGCGAAAGCGACCGGCATCCCGCTGGCCCAGCACGCCGCCAACGTCATGGTCGGGCGAAGCCTTTCGGAGCTGAATTTCACGGAAGAGCCTTGGCCACCCCACGTTTCGGTCAAGGAGAGCATCTTCCCGTTTCGGCGCTTCGTCGGTGTGGATATCATCCTCGGTCCGGAAATGCGTTCGACCGGCGAAGTCATGGGAATCGACCGCACCTTCCCCATGGCCTTCGCGAAGAGCCAGCTCGCCTCGGAATCGCGTCTCCCGACTTCGGGGATGGTTTTCCTGAGCGTCGCCGATCGCGACAAGAACTGCATCGGAGACCTCGGGCGCCAGTTGGTCGATCTCGGATTTCAGATCGTCTCGACCGCCGGGACCGCCGCCGCGCTGCAAGAGGCCAACATCCCCGTCACCCGCGTCAATAAGGTGCAGTACGGTCGCCCCAACATCATCGACTACATGAAGAATGATGAAGTGAAGCTCATCATCAACACGCCCAGCGGGCAGGGGGCCCGGACGGACGAGGGCCGCATTCGCGCCGAGGCGGTCGCTCGCGGAGTGCCGTGCATCACCACCATCTCCGCCGCCAAAGCCGTTCTTCAAGCCATCGAGGCTCTCCGCACCGGCGACTTGCAAGTTCGCTCGCTCCAAGAGTGGCACGGCAACTAGCGTCCCGACTAATTCGTTCCCCAACGTGTCATGGGTGCCTGCCCACGCTTGTCGTGGGCACACGGGGCACGCTTGTCGTGGGCGCACGGGGCACGCTTGTCATGGGCACACGAGACACGCCGCTGAATTTGCGGAATCCCGCTCGGCGGGGAGCGAGACTTCCAAGGTTGGCATGTTCCTCTTGACGGTCGTCGTTACAATGTCGGCCGACCCTGGCCCAGGAGTGCCGGCCCTCTTTCCTTCGATGGTGGTGAGACATGACGTCGACGTGCATCGTTTTTGAGGACACCCTTGTCGAGCAGCTGCGCCCGATCAACCTCGCCCGCTCGACCTCGTCGATCACCTGCGGAGCGTTCTGCCTCGAAGAGCTGATCAGCGTTTGGCCGCAAACGCTCGCGTACCATCTGCGGCCGCACCTGCGTCCCATCGCCAAGAGGGCGGGGAAGACCCTCACCGGTGCGATCGAAGGACCGATCGGCTACCTCAACGCTGCCGTCGTCCCCGATCTCGCCACTATCGACCGGATCGCCGAGCTCTTCGCGAAAGGGGAGCCATTCCTCGCCCTGAGCGACCAACGGATTACCGCGGCCCTGGCACCGGGAGCTTTCCCCGAGGCGTTGGCCGACAAGCCGATCGGCGAACTCGTCGCCCACCTTCTCGATCAGCGGCTTCCGATCATCGACGACGAGTTCGCGACCTTCGAGCGGACCTTCGACGTGATGAGCCACCATGAGCGGCTCTTGCGGGGCCACCTCGACCGCCTCATGCGGCGGGGCGTGGGAAAGGAGATCAGCAAGGACATCGTCGTCGGGGAAGGGGCCGACATCGCCGATAACGTCGTCCTCGACGCCAGCGGGGGACCGATCGTCATCGGCAAGAACGTCCGAATCATGCCCTTCAGCTACGTCCTCGGCCCGGTACGCATCGGCGACGATTGCCGCATCATCGACCACGCCTCGATCAAGCATGGCACCGTCCTCGGTCACACCGTCAAGGCAGGGGGGGAGTTGGAAGAGACCATTATCGAACCCTACAGCAACAAACAGCACCACGGCTTCCTCGGGCACTCCTACATTGGCAGTTGGGTTAACCTCGGAGCGGGAACTTCCAACAGCGACCTCAAGAATACCTACGGAGAGATCGCGATCAGCGACGCCGCCAACCGCTCGGTCCCCACCGGTCGACAATTCCTCGGCTGCGTGATCGGCGACTACACCAAGACCGCCATCAACACCTCAATCTTCACCGGCAAGCTCATTGGGTTGGCCAGTTTCCTCTACGGCTTCATTTCGACCAATGTGCCCAGCTTCACCAACTACGCGCGTAGCTTCGGGCAGGTCACGGAGGTCTCCGTTGACGTCGCGGTCAAGACACAGCAGCGGGCCGCCAGTCGCCGTAAGGTGGAAGTGACCGACATCGATCGGCAGTTCATGCGCGATCTCTTCGAGATGACCCAGCCCGAGCGCCAGCTTTCCAGTGAGCAACTGGTCCTCTAGTGCTCAGTTCCGACTTGAAGTTCGCGTTGGTGTCGCCCTATCCCTTTCGCACTGGCTGACCAGCAGCAAGTGGCACCCAAGAGTTCAGTTGGGCCCGTGCACGAGCCTTTGGATTCTCCCGGCGCGACGTGATTCCGAGTGCCATGCTCCACGCTTGCGTGGGCATGCCGAGGCGACGTGGTCGTATTCCTGCAGTTCCTACCCCAGGGGCCATTGCCTTCTCCAAATGCGACGTTAGCATGGACGCAGTTTGACGTTGGTGGTAAGGGACGACTCGTCACTTGAATGTCGGGATCGATCAACATGAAGTCATTGCTCGCCTTGATCGCGGCGATTTCGCTGTCGCAAGCCACTCCCCAGCCTCCGCCGGCCAACGGCCAGGACGAGTTGCTGATGCGATTCCTCCAAGAGTTCGACCGAGACGGCGACGGACGTCTTTCGCCCTCGGAGCTGCCCGAGAAATGGGTCAAACACTTCTCCGGCGCCGACGCCAACAAGGACGGCGCGCTCGACGCGATGGAACTGCTGACCGCGAAGAACAAACTCGGCAGGAAGGCTCGCCGCCAAGAGGCGCTTCGTCTCGACCGAGAGGGGAGGCTGGCCCCGAAGATGATCACGGCCAAGCTTCCCGCTCGTCAAGCGGCGACCGAGTTCGAGTCGCTCGACAAGGACGGCAACCGCCGACTGGATGCTTCCGAAGTCGTGAAGGTAATCGCGCCAGCCACCTCGCCCCAGAACGCCAACCCCGTCGCGACCGCGCCAGCGACCCTGACACCACCCGTGGCCCAGGTCCCCCAGTCACCGAATCAGACGATTCCGAGTCAGCAAGCGCCCGCGTTTCGCCCGCTGAAATCACCGCCAACAACGTCGCCGGCGATGCCTGCAACGCAAGAGAAGCTTCCGCCACCCGTCGCTCTCGGAACGCAGGCTCCTCCCCAGACGCAGGTCGCGCTCGGGTCGCAAGTTCCCGCTCAAACGCCGACCGCCCCGACCACCCAACCGGCGACGCCCGCAGTGAAGCCCACAAATCCCAACGAGTTCCCGCCCGTCGAGACGATCATTAAGGTGCTCGACAAGAACAAGAACTCGGTGCTGGAACCGGACGAGGCAGTTGACCAGTTGGCGACCAACTTCAAGCGACTCGACAAGGACAAGAGCGGGGGACTAAGCGCCGCCGAGATCGAGCGTGGGATTCGCCTGGCACGCATGTTCGGTATCAAGCCCAAGGTCGACTGGAGTAGGTACGGCGCCGGCAATTAGAACCACGATTCGGCGGCGCATCCCCTCTTTTCATCGCTATCAGGAGAGCCTCGTGACACGAGGTTCTCCCGCCGTGACGACACCTCCACTTCACCAAATAGCGAGTCCGAATCGATCGCATTTCCCCTCAAAATGGCCTTCCGCTATTTCTCGCATTGGTCTCAAATCGGGCTAGATGAAGGGCTGTCATGACGCCGGCTCTCGAGGATAGGAAGTTCTCATGCTCGCCTGGCTGGAATACCTTGAAACGCTGCCGCTTTCGTGGACGACCACCGGCATCCATCTCTACGCCGCCGTCGTCTTTCTGCTCGCGATGACGGTGTGGTACGCCCATCGTTCGCGGCTCACCCGGTTGGCCCGCCGCGTCGCCAGTGTCGCCGATCGCGTCGAGGGCAAAACCCTACGCTTGGGCAACGTCCGCCTTGAGCAAGTACGCGGATTGGTCCTTTCGCTGAGCGACTCGCTGGTACGTCACCGCGACCGAGACATCGCCGCCGTGCTCGACTTCGTCCGGGCCGAGGAGCGTCACGGGGACTTGGCCGTGGCCCGTACCACGGTGAACCTCGTCGAAACGATGATCGAACTCTTCCCCATCTTGGGCATCCTGGGGACGGTCTACGCGATTTCCGGGGTGGGTCAGGGCGACTTCACGTCGTCGAGCTTGCTGTCGCTCTTCGGGGTCGCCACCGGGACCACCCTGTGGGCCCTCTTTTACGCCGTCATCTTCCGCATCGGTTACTCGGCATTCATCCAGGGCACCGTCGCCAAGCTCGAAGAGTCGAACGAGGGTTACGATCAATTCCTCGCCGTATTGGAGGAGCGGAGCCGTGAGTTCCCACGGCAAGCAGCCGCCGCCCCCAGTCAAGAGTCCACCGGGTCCGTCTCCACGTTGAGCTACTCGTCATGAAGACCAAGGGCTTTCGCCGCTTCTTTCTCGATCTGACGCCGATGGTCGATGTGATCATGATCCTGCTCTTCGGGGTGATGATCAACTCGGTGGCGCGGACCAACGAAACGACGCTCGCGGCGGAGGAGGAGGTCTCCGAAGCCCGCCGGCTCGTCGGGGCGGAGCGTTCCCTGGTCTCCGGGCTGCGTCGCGAGGTCGAGGCGGAGCGAGACTCAAGCCGTGAACTCCGGCGGCGTCTGGCCGAGATGACTGCCCAATTGAGCGGTTCCGAGCGGGATCGCGTCGACCTGCAATGGCAACTTCGCCAGCAGCGCTACGACCTGGCCGACGTCATCGCTCGCGTCCTGGGGCTCGATGACGATGAGCGACTCCGTTTTCGCCAACAACTCGATCACGTCTCCCAGGCGAAGGCCGAGGACCTCGCCGCGCGAGCGGAAGAGACTCGCTCCAAGCAGAACCCAGTCGCTCTCTACAAAGCGATTCGCCGCATCGAAGAGATGCAGAAAATCTTCACCTTCGTCGACGTTCATCTCGACGATCGTGACTTTCTTACGATACAAGCAGAGAACCGACGGCTTTTGCGACTCCCGGCACGGGGACGCACTTCCGAAGAGATCGTGGCACAACTTAGCCGGACACTCGAGTCCGTTCACTTCCGCGGTGTCGTTCTCATTCTCTTTAGTTATGACGGCGACGCTCGCGATCTTACGGTCGAAACGACCGAGGAAGCGGTCATGCGGCTGGTTCGTTCCTATCGCGCCGACGGAGAAGGGCGGCGGTTTCGCTACGGCCGCATCGGCATGATCGACGAGACCGTCAAGCCACGGCCATCGTCCGCCGCTCTCGACGAGAAGCGACCGCAGTAACCGAGGACAACAAGAGCAGGGGACCGACGGAACCTGACGCCGAGGCCTAACGATGAGATTTCTTCGCAGAAACATGGGAATTGCGGTCGCGATGTGTTTTCTCGCGGGCGTCCTCTTTGGATGGCGCCTTCCCGGTCTCGGGCCCGGGACCGCCACCGAGGCGACACCGGCAAACGCCGTCGCTCCGGCCCTCCCCACGGTCACCCCGCGACCGGTCCTCCCGACGCCGACCGTGACGTTGACGAGCGCGAGCGAGCTCGATCCCACCATCACGGTGAAGATCGACGGCGACGACCTCCTTGTCGATGGCCAGCCGACTCCCGCGTCGCAGATCGCCCAAAAGGCGCTCGACCGTCAAGCGCGTGTGATCATCGTTCGTACGCCTGACGCCAAGCGCCGCACGCGCGAAAGCCTTATCACCGCACTCGACAGTCGGCAAATCGACTATCTTCTTCGCTGACGAGTCTTCGTAAATACGTCACGTCCCACTGGTCACGATTCTGTCAGTCAAAGGAATCCACGACGCCTGGAGGCAGGGGAGTACTACCTCTCGGAAGTCCGCTTCGATCGTCGCGAATGCCCCGGCTTCGGAGATGGCTGCCACTTTGCGATCAACGCGGCGGCCACACCAAGACTTCGAGTCGCGCCCCACGAACAGAACGAGTGGCGGATTGAGGTCAGCGATCTTTGGTGGCCCGTCGTCGAGGACGCTGTCCTAAAACAGTGGACGACCGACCTGATGGATATCCATGCGTATCGACAATTGAGAGAGGACGCGATCATCTCGGAGTCGGGCTTCGCAAGACTGCAGGAGATCCGCGCGCCGGAGTTTGCCGCGTTCTCTGAACGGCCGCGGCGACATCTCTTGAGCAAGCCCGGTGAATGCTCAGGCAAGCCCGCTCCCTGATCAGCACCTTTCTCTCATCCCAGCGATTTCCCACAAGAACGCAACATAACGCACATTATCGGACGTTGGGGATCTTGGACGATTCTGGCTCCGTCTTCCGTCTCGTCTCGGATTGACTCGACTCTCGATTCCCTGCCTTGCTGGTACAATGAGCGCGGCGAGACTCCAGACGAGGAGACGACGATGAGCACCGAAACGCGACCGATCACCGCCGAACAACTCTTCGCCGAGCATGCCGGAGAGCGCACCGAACTCGTCGCCGGAGAGCCAACTGCCATGACACCCGTTGGCATCACGCAAAGTTTGATCGTGGGCGCCCTCAACGGAATGATTTGGAACCACATCAATGGACGGCGGCTCCCCGTGATCGTGGGACCGGAACTCGGCTTCGTCCTTCGGCGAAACCCTGACACGGTCCGGGCTCCCGACTTGGCGGTCCTTCGTGTCGAACGACTTACTGATCAGCAGAGCGGGTTCTTCGAGGGCGCTCCCGATTTGGCGATCGAAGTCCTCTCCCCTCACGACAAGCCTGCCGAGGTCGAGCGAAAGATCCGCGAGTTCCTCGACGCCGGGACCGAGGTCGCCTGGGTGGTTGACCCGGAGTCGCGAACAGTGAGCATCCATCGAGGCGACGAGTCCGTCGTTCGACTCGATCCCAACGCGTCACTTGATGGCGGCGAATTGCTCCCAGGGTTCACTTGCTCGATCGCGAACATCTTCGCCAAACCCGGCCAGCAACAACAGACGTAGGTTCTTCCGAACCGACGAGACGACCATGAGCACCGAGACACGACCGATCACCGCGGAGGAAGCCGTCAGCCGCTACGGTGACGAACGATGGGAACTCGTCGATGGAGAGATTCGCCTCATGACACCGGCTGGCTTCAATCATGGGCTGGTCGTTGGGGCGATCTACCGATCGGTCGATGCCCACAATCGTGAAGTGCGACCCGGTCATGTCGTCACCGGCGAGCCCGGCTTCTATCTGTCGAGAAATCCAGACACGGTGCGGGCTCCCGATGTCGCGTTCGTGACCAAGGTGCGACTTGCCGCCGCCGGTCAATACGGATTGTTCTTCCCTGGCCCGCCCGACTTGGCGGTGGAATTCATCTCACCCGACGATCGTAGCAAGGCGATCGACGAGAAGACCCGCTGTTGGCTCGAGCACGGGACTCGCGAGGTGTGGCTCGTCAATCCCTTCTCGCGAACGGTGACGCTTTAACGATCCATTGAGGACTTCGAGATGTTCAAGTCGAGCGAGACCCTCGTGCGTAGCCGAGTGTTGCCCGGCTACACGTCTCCCGTCCGAGCGTTCTACGAAGATCTCGACCACTAATAAAAACTACGCCGAGGCGTTGGCGAGAACGTCGGCGGGATCGCCTTCCTCGAAGACCCCCATCGAGCGGAACTTCTCGTAGCGGTTTTGAACAAGCTGTTCGCCGGACTGAGAGGCCAACTCTCGCAAGTAGCGCAGGAGCTGAGCCTTGAGATTCGCGGCCGTCGAGCGGTGGTCACGATGGGCTCCGCCCAGTGGCTCTTCGACGACATTGTCGACGATACCGAGTCGCGAGAGATGGTTGCTGGTGAGCTTGAGCGCCTCGGCGGCCTTTTCCTTGCTGCCGTCGCCGTCCTTCCAGAGGATACCGCTACAACCTTCGGGGCTGATGACGGAATAGTACGCGAACTGCAACATGCAGATCCGATCGCCGACACCGATGCCGAGCGCACCGCCGGAGCCACCTTCGCCGATGACGCAGCAGACGATCGGCGTCTCCAGCAACGACATCTCGAGCAGGTTGTTCGCAATCATTTGCGACTGGCCGCGTTCCTCGGCTCCGATTCCCGGATAGGCTCCCGGCGTATCGATCAGGCAGATGATCGGGACGCGATACTTCGCGGCGAGCTGCATCTTCGCGATCGCCTTGCGATAGCCCTCCGGATGAGCACAGCCGAAGAGCCGCTCGTTGCGTTCCTTGAGGGTCTTGCCCTTCTGGTGGCCGACGAGCATCACCTTGTAGTCGCCGATCTTGGCGAAGCCGGTGACGATGGCGCGGTCATCGCCGAAGGCTTTGTCGCCATGCAGCTCGACGAACTCATCGCAGACGAGTTCGATGTAGTCGGAGGTCTGCGGGCGGTTGGGATGACGGGCGACGGTGATCGTCTGCCACGCCGTGAGATTGCCGTAGATCTTGCGTTTCATGTTGTCGAGTTCGCGCCGCATGCGGCGAACTTCGTCGGAAACGCCGAACTGCGACACCGACTTCGCTTCGAGGTCGGCGAGTTGGGCTTCCAAGTCGTAGATGGGCTTCTCAAACGGAAGCTGAAAGATCTTCTCCATCGAGCTCTCGGCAATCTTCGGGCATCGTGCCCTATCCCTAGGTGACGTCGCTCATAGTCTCGCAAATCGAACCGGTTTGGCAAGGTATTGTACGGAGGCGCGATGCGTCGTCCCGTCCGCTTCGCTTTTGCCCCAACCGACTCAGGCTCGCTCTCACGCCGACATTGTCCCTCCTCGTCAAGGATGATAAGGTAGCGTCTCGCGTAGGGACAACCACTTCCGACTCTCGTCGCCGACTCGGTTTTCTCCCCGGCCGGTACCGGCTTCGTGCCCCTGAAGGGACTCATCATGAACCGTTTGCCCACCGTCTTGCTTACCGCGATGTTGACCATCAGCGCAGCGAGCACTTCCGCCGGCGCGGCCGAGCCTTGGGACGGCTTCGACGAGTTCGTCGTCAACCAATTGGAACGCTACGGCGTGCCGGGAGCGGCGGTCGCCATCGTTCAAGACGACAAAGTCCTGGTCAGCAAGGGCTACGGCGTCCGTGCCTACGGAAAGCCCGAAACGGTGAACGAGAACACGCTCTTTATGTTGGCCTCACTCACGAAGTCGTATACCGCCGCCCTTCTCGCCACCTTCGTCGACGAGGGTTCCATTGGCTGGGACGAGCCGGTCATCACCTACCTACCGGAAGTTGTGCTTTACGACCCCTACCCCACTCGCGTCGTGACGACACGCGACTTTCTCGCCCATCGAAGCGGCCTTCCTCCTCATGGCGGCAATCTCCTTGAGGCTCTCGGCTACGACCGTCCGGAGATCCTCCGACGCTTACGTTACCTCAAGCCTGAATACACGTTCCGGGAGGAAGCGGGCTACTCGAATCCCGGGTACATGATCGCCGGAATGACCGCGGCCCGCGTCGGCGGCAAGAGTTGGGAAGACCTCATGAGGGAGCGGATTCTCACGCCATTGGGAATGACGCACTCGGGACTTTCCCACAATGACCACGAGAAGACCGACAACTACGCCTCCGGGCACGTCTCCGCTGAGGGTGGAGGGGCCAACGTGATCGCCTGGCCCAACCACGACGGCATGGGCCCCGCCGGCTCGATCACCTCGACGGTCTCCGACCAGACCCACTTCCTACGGATGCTCCTCAACAAGGGGACGTTCGAGGGCAAGCGGCTCCTCTCCGAAGAGGTCATCGAGCAGATGTTCGAGCCCTCGATGGTTTCCGAGGTGACTTTCACGGAGCTTCCCCCCTGCGATCCGCATAGCGGGTTCAGCTACGGACTCGGATGGAACAACTTTCACTACGCAGGCGAGGAGATCATCGAGAAGGGAGGAGCGCAACCGGGCATGCGAACGATCGCCACGCTAGTTCCAAGCAAGAACTTCGGGATCGTGATCCTCGCCAATCTCAGCTTGACCGCCCTGCCGGAAGCGATTCGCGCCGAGGCGCTCGCGCGGCTCTTGGATCAACCCTCGGAAGCGATGCTCAAGGAGATCAAGGAGCGTGAGGAGGGAATCCACAAGATGCTGGCGAATCGCCCAAAGCGGGCCGGGGAGGTTCTGGCCCCCCCTACTCTGCCACTCGAAGCCTTCGCCGGCACCTACGAGAATGATCTCTACGGCACCGTCGAATTCTACCTCGATGACGGGCAGCTCCATTGGAAGGCTGGGCCCGCGGAGTACGGCGGCAAGCTGACTCACGCCAACTACAACGTCTTCTCGATTCACCAGCCCCCGCACGTGATCGCGATGCCATCGTTCGCGACGTTCGTGATCGACGCTGACGGCAAACCGGCGGTCGTCCTCTCCGATCTACTGGGCGATCTACGGCGCGTCGACGAGAAGCGATGAGTGGCGAGAGATTCTCTCTCGGTGAACTCCAAGCCGTGGACGAGTGTCGATCTCGATCCGCTCACTCGGCGTCGTGGTTGACGGAGGTCTCGTCGGTCGGCACCGTGGTCGCCGAGGAGAGGCGTTTGTTCGGCGGCCCCGGATTGGGGTCCTCGCGTTCGGCTGGTTGGTTCGGCAAGTAGAGCGTGAATCGCGTCCCGCGTCCCGGCCAACTGTGGACCTCGACCCAACCGCCCGCGCGTCGGATGATGCGATAGACCGTCCATAGGCCGAGCCCAGTCCCCTTCCCGTCCTTCTTTGTCGTGAAGAAAGGTTCGAAGATCGTCTCGAGAATCTCCGGCGGCATACCGCTGCCAGTGTCGGCCACTTCCACCATGAGGTAGTCACCCGAAACGAGCTGCTCATTGACCGAGTTGGCTTCGAGATGGCGCGGGTACGCCCGAAACGTCAGCGTCCCTCCGTAGGGCATCGCGTCGTTGGCGTTGACGAAGAGGTTGTCGAGCACGCGCCGCAGAGAGTGAGGCGTGATCCAGACGGTCGGCAACTCCGGACGCAGGTCGACGTCCAGGTTGATCTTCTCGCTGAGCACCTTGCGTTGGCTACCGACGAACTCGTTGAGCAGCGGCGTCAGCGCGATCGGGACATCGGAAACGACATCGTCCCGGAACGCCATCAGGTTGCCGACAAGTCGCGACGCGTCGTCCACCTTCTCCTCGATCGCGGCCAGATCCCTGTTCATCTCCGAGTCGGCGGGCACATCCATACGAACGTTCGAGACGAGAATCTGAACCTGGCCGAGAAGATTATTGAAGTCGTGCGCGATCGTCGAGGTAAGTGCTCCGACCGAGTCCATGCGCCGTAGCCGCGCCACCTGGCGTTCCAGATCGCGCCGCTGCTCGACGTCGTTGGCCATCAGGATCCAGTGCTCGCCGATCTTTCGTCCCCAGATCTCCGCGAGCGCGGTCGATCGATCGCCGGCACGGACGAGATGCGTGTCGCGCGAGTGGAGGTTCCCCTTCTGCTGTAGCGAGTCCCAAACGGGAGCGATGGAACCAGGTTCGAAGAACTCTTGGAGTTCCTTGCCGACCGCCTCTTGCCGCGAGCGACCGAGCAGCCGCTCCGCGCTGTAGTTGCAATCAACGAGCATTCCCGTGACGTCGATGACGAGCATCGCCGTCGGGTTCTCCGCGAAGAGCTCCCGGTAGTGCAACTGTACTTCCCGTAGCTGTCGGGACTGTTCTTCGCCGTAGACCGTCTCGAGCCGTTCTCGCTGCCAAGAGAGCAGCATCCCTCCTCCGAGAATGGCTCCCAGGGCCACGAGCGCGAGCGAGACGATCACCAGACGCTGGGCGTTGAGGTTCTCGGTCGCCACCGATCCGGGCGTGCTCAGACCGAGGATCCATCGCTGAGTTCCGAAGACGATGGGGACGTACGCGAGGACTTGCTCGCGATGACGTCCGTCGCGTCCCGGGAGATTGACGGTTTCGTCGCCTTCGCCATACTCGCTGAGTACCTCGGTTGTATCGCGGAGCGACTTCAGGTAGGAATTGGCATCGCGTCCCCTGCTCCCGACCCAGTTCGGCTCATAGGTGTTCCAGACGATCGCCGGGAGCGCCTCCTTCGACGATTGGCCCACCTCCCACTGAAGAACGAAGGCGTGACTCTCCGGGAGCAACCGTGTCGGATCGAGAAAGAGGTCGAAGAGCCGAGACACGGGAAACGCCAGACAAATCATTCCCGAGGCGGTACCACCATTGTCCTCCGACCAAACCGGCGCGCAAATCCGCACGACCGCGGAGCCGACGCTGTCCGAGGAAACTACCGGCTCCGCGATGCTCCGAAGAGCGCTGCGGCGATGTTGGGGGTCGGCCGACCACTTCAGGGCCGACTCGATCACCTCCACAGGAGCTGGCGGAAACCGCCTGGCCAAGCTCGAGTGTTCCCAGACCTGTTCGCCGCTGGCATCGTAACCGCGAATGTGGAACTGACCGAGTTCGAGGGGTTGGGTCGCCTCGTAGACCTTTCCTTCGAATTGCTTCCGGTCGGTGGCGAGGGTTCTGACTTCGGGCAGACTCGCCAGCTCGATCGCGACCTCCTCGTACTGGCGTAGACTGTCCTCAATGCGATCGCGAGCCTGACGCAGGAAACGAAGCTGGATCGTTCCGATGCGCCGACGCTCGTTCTCGGGGGTTTCGTAAAGCCCCCACCAAGCCAGGCCGATCACGATCAGTGCCAGCGACACGGCGCCGATGACGAACAGCGTCGCGAGATTGCCGAATCCTCGGCGATTACCGGTCATGGGGAACCTTCTGCTGCTCCATAGCGTGGTGCCGCCCCCCGACTTCCGCGCAGAGCCGCTTCTCGAATACGAAATGATTCCAACGATCGTCCGCGTTTGAGACCCGAGAATCAACCCTGATCATTCGTCCCTCGACTCGCTTCTCGCGGGTCCTCTGCCCTGCCTCCTTCGAGAACGTCGAATCTCGTTGGATAACGTTGAGCACTCCCTGGCCGACGACAACCAATCAACAAAACTCACCGGCCAATTGCGACATCGACTCGGCGAACGATTCGAGGTCCGACTCTCGCGTGAGCGCACCCGCGCTGACCCGAACCAGGCCGTCGGGCAGCGTGTCGAACCGCTTGTGCACCCCAGGAGCGCAGTGAAGCCCAGCGCGGACCGCGATCCCGAACGCGCTGTCGAGCAACGCCGCCAACTCCGCGACCGGCAGCCAATCCGCCCGAAACGCCACCACCGCCAATCCGTCAGAGTCCTCCTCTGGGTAGACCTGGACTCCGGGCAGAGCCTTGAGGGAACCACGCAGTTGCCGCCGGTGTTCGCGCTCGCGACGCTGGATCTCCTCCGCGCCAACCGAACGCAAGTGGTCCAGCGCGGCGGATAGCCCGACGATGCCAAGAACGTTCGGCGTCCCCGCTTCGAGAGCCGCCGGCAGCTCGGTCGGTTGCAAGGGATCGAGCGACCTCCCACCGGTCCCCCCTTCCCTCCAAGGCTCCAATCCACAGCGAGCACCCACGTAGAGCACGCCAACCCCTGGAGGACCAAGCAACGCCTTGTGCCCCGAACAGGCAAGGAGATCGACGGGCAACTCCCGCAAGTCGATCGGCCATGCCCCGGCCGTCTGGGCCGCGTCAACCATGAAGAGCACTCCGTGCTCGCGGCAGATGGCACCGATCTCCTCGATCGGTTGCACGGTCCCGAGAACATTCGACGCGTGGGTCAGGGCGACGAGACGGGTGTTGGTCTCGATCGCCTCCTTGAGTTCTTCCAGGCTGTAGGTCCCTTCTTCACCACAACCGACCGTCGTGACACGAACGCCGCACCGGTCCACGAGTCCCCGCAAGGGGCGCCGAACGCTGTTGTGCTCGAGCACGCCGGTGACGACATGATCGCCCGTCCGAAGCAGGCCTTTGATCGCCATGTTCATCGAGTCGGTGGCATTGAGGGTGAACACGAACCGGTTCGCATCGTCGGCATTGAAGAACTCCCTCAACTGACGGCGCGTCCGAGCGATCGCGTCCTCCGAAGCGACCGCGAGCGAATGCCCTCCCCGGCCGGGGTTTCCCATCATCGTGCGTGCGAACTGTTGCATCGCGTCGTGAACCGCCTCGGGTTTGGGAAAGCTAGTCGCCGCGTGATCGAGGTAAATCATCGTTGTTCCGGTGCCGATCTCTTCAGACGACGTCGGTCGTCGCCGAGGGTCCGTCCGATCATCCGATCCGACGATCACGAGGCGGGCAACGTCTCCGCTGGCCCCCGCGCCCCGACGCGCCTATTGTACGATTCGGGCGGACGCACCATAGGATAGGCCCCGTGTTCCTTGCCCGAGGGACTCTCTTGAACCGGTGAAGTAAGGGACAGTAATGCCTGTGATCCTTGTCGCGAGCTTGGACCAGTCCGCCGCGATCGTCGAGTACGTTCGGAACCGGATGGCCGAACAAGGCGTCGATTCGCTCGTCGCGGACGTGGGATTCCGAGGCGACCCGACTCACCACGCCGACATTCCACGCGAAGTGGTGTTCGAAGCCGCCGAACAAACGGTGGAAACACTGCGAGCGATGTCCGCCGACGAGGCCGGTGGCTTGATCGCTTCGGCCCTTTCCTCGCTGATTCTCGACTACTACCTCGAAGGCAAGGCCGACGGAGTCTTCGCGGTGGGAGACCGGATCTTCGCGCCGATCGCGATCAAGGCGATGCACCAACTCCCATTCGGCATCCCCAAACTCGTCGTCACGACCCCCTCCGACGGAAGCGTGGGGACGATGGCCGGTTCCCGAGACATTTTGATTCTCGACTCCGTGCTTGATTTAGCGAGCGACGATCGCATCAGCCGCGGCCTGCTCGATAACGTCTCGCTCGCGATGAGCGGCATGGTCTGCGGAGACGGGCAAGACTCCTCGCCGTCGGAAAGCGCGCTCAAGCCACTCGTTGCTCTCTCCACCACGGTGACGACCGAAAAGGCGGTCCACCAAAGTCGCATCTTTCTCGAGGGCAAGGGCTACGAATCAGTCATCTTTCACGTGACCGGTCCAGGGGGACGGACCATGGAGTCGGTCATCAACGAGGGCCAAGTCATCGGCGTCCTCGACATCACGACCGCGGGTCTCTCCACCCAGCCGATGGAGCCGGAGATCGTCGGGCCCGACCGCTTGACCGCGGCCGGTCGCCGAGGCATCCCCCAAGTCATCTCGGTGGGAGGATTGGACAGTACTTGCTTCGCCAGCGACGCCGTGATCACCGACAGCTTTCGTCACCGACCCTCGCACGTCCGCGAAGATCTGCGGGTGCTAGTCCGCTCCAGCGCCGAGGAGAGTGCCGAGTTGGGGGCGGAACTGGCGCGACGCGCGTCGGCTTCGACTGGCCCCACCCTCATTTGTCTCCCGCTCCGAGGAATCTCCTCCCTCGACGCCGAAGGAGAGCCATTCTGGGATCCCGATGCCGACGCCGCCCTGTTCCAAGCGGTCCGCGACCATGCCTCGGGAGCCGCGCGCGTCGTCGAGCTGGACCATCACATTGACGATCCGGAGTTCTGCGAAGCGATGGTCAACAGCCTCACCGAGATGATCGCCGAAGACTAGGCTTCGTTTCAAAAGTAGGTCGTCGGCCCGAAACTCAGCCAATCGGTGCGGGTCGAGGAGGGCGAAGCAGGCGAATCCGCTGGATTCGTCGATGCAGCCCGACAAAGTCCCGTGCCGATGCAGCGAGTCGAAGCCGGAGCCGAGTTTTGAGACGGAGCCTAGCTTCGGGTACCATGCCAACGCTTCCCACGCTCGTCCTGGGAATGCGGGAATCGCCTTGGGTTCGGCAAGTCCTTCACGATCGCGGGCCAAGACTTCACCGAGCGAACTTGTCAATCAGGACACTCGCAGATCGTTGATTTTAGCGGGCATCGAATAGATCAACGGGCTGCAAGCCCAGCACGATTGACTCCAGCATCGGCGGATCGTCGATGCCAGACCAGTTGGATTTCTGTTCGCGCCTCCGCAGCGCGACCTTACCATCACGGCAAGGAGGAGCCGGGAACCGATCCAGGCTCGAAGGCCGTCTCACCAACGTTCAATGGCTTTATTACGCGAGGAACAATCGTGCCGACCCAGTGGAAGAAGAGCGAACAGGAATTCGAGCGTGCATGCAAGTCGATCCCTGGAGGCGTCAACAGTCCCGCCCGGGCTTTCGGTGGTGTCGGGGGCCATCCCATCCTCATGGCTTCCGGCGAAGGACCGATGCTGACCGACATCGAGGGCAATCAATACATCGACTACATCGGCTCCTGGGGCCCGCTCATCCTGGGACATCGCCATCCCGCCGTCGTCGCCGATATTGAAAAGGCGCTGCACGAGGGAACGACATTCGGCGCCCCTACCCTTCGAGAGACCGAAGTCGCCGAGCTAGTGGTCAGCGCGGTGCCCAGCGTCGAAAAGGTGCGGATGACCAACAGCGGCACCGAAGCGTCGCTCAGTGCTGTGCGTGTCGCCCGCGGTTTCACCAGCCGCAACAAGATCATCAAGTTCGCGGGCTGCTATCATGGCCACGTCGACTCTCTGCTGGTCCAAGCCGGTTCCGCCGCCACGACCCTGGGAATCCCCTCGAGCCCCGGCGTTCCTGAGTCGACCACGAGCGATACCATCGTCGTTCGCTACAACGACCTTGACGACGTCAAACGTGCTTTCAAGGAGCATCCCAGGGCAATCGCCGCGGTCCTTCTCGAACCGGTCGTTGGCAACATGGGGCTGGTTCGTCCCAAACCCGGTTTTCTCGAGGGGCTGCGAGAGATCACCCAGGCCGACGGCGCCCTCCTCGTCTTCGACGAAGTGATGACGGGCTTTCGACTCAGTTTTGGCGGTGCGCAGCAGTTGTTCGGCGTCACCCCCGATCTCTCGATCCTCGGGAAGGTCATTGGCGGCGGCCTGCCGGTGGGAGCCTTCGGTGGGCGGGCGGAGATCATGGACTGCGTCGCCCCCGTCGGCGCGGTCTATCAGGCGGGCACGCTCTCGGGGAACCCGCTCGCGATGGCCAGCGGGTTGGCCACGCTTCGGCAACTCGAACAGTCCCCCCCCTACACCACGCTGGAAGAACTCTCGTCCGCACTCGCGGAGGGACTCGACCAAGCGGCGACCGACGCCGGCATCGTTCACACCGTCGCGCGCTGCGGCAGCATGCTGACGCTCTTTTTCAATCCCGACGCGGTCCACGACTACGACGTGGCCTGCCGCTCGAACACCGAACTCTACGGCAAGTTCTTCTGGAAGATGCTCGAGCGAGGCGTTTATCTCCCGTGTAGTCAGTTCGAAGCCCTCTTCGTGTCGGCGGCCCACACGAAGGAACACATCGATCAGACCGTCGAAGCGACCAAGGAGGTACTCGCACAGTTGGCGTGAGCCACCTCCGCCAATCGAACCGCTCGGCTTGGCGAATTGGCCCGCCCACCGTTCGCCAAGGGACGCGAAACAGGACTTCTTCCCTGCGGCGAAGCTCAATAGCTCAAAGGAAGTAAAGATGCCCGAGCCAAAAGCTTAAAAGGAGGAGGCCGATCGTCGCGATCGACCGAACCCACTCGAGGCGACTGCTCATGACGCCCCCTCCCCTGCTTCGACGCTCGTAAAGGCAGTGGGGAGAGCCAGGCAACAGTTCCGGCGGCGGCATTGGGGCGCTCCGGTACCATGGGCGCCGTTGGCGAGTTCGTTCGCTTGAGCGCGCCATCGCATCGCCTCGGTGGCGTTGCCAACTCTGGCGCACTCCGCCTGAACCGCTTGGAGCAGGCTCGGGCATCTCAGTTCGACGGAGTCCATCTCCTCGAGGATCGCCCACCCTTCTCGCTCGTCGCCGGAAGCGATCCGCAAGAGGGCGAGGTTCGTCTTGTAGACCGCGTGGGCGCTGTTCAACTCATGGGCCCGCGCGACGAACGGGAGAATCTGCTTCGGGGAGAATTCGAGCCGGGCGCGATAGTAGCCGATGCCGAACCATGCTGGATGGGCACACGGCCTCTCTTCGATGATGCGTTCGCAAACCGCCAACGCGGTGGAAAAGTCGCCTACCAAACCAAGGAGACACGAAATCTGCGAAAGGAACCTCGTCGTGCAGTTCGGATCGCATGCCAGTTGCCGGGCAATCCGGGCACAGAGGTGATTCTCACCCCGTCGACGGTAGCAGTCGGCAAGAGCGAGCTGGGCCGAGGGGGACAGCGGACCGAGGGAACTGGCGAACTCGAGATCGTTGATCGCGAGTCCAATCTCGCCCAACTGTTGGTGCATGCCTCCCCGGACCTCCCAGGGACGAGGATCCCAGGAAAAGCTCTCGATCGCCTCGTTGATCAACGAGAGTCCGGCGGTGGGATCGTCGGCATGGAAATGGATCGCCGCCTGGCGCAACATTTCTTCCAGTGATGTGAACAAGGTACTTCCTCCGGTGCCAAGGGGAACGCATTGGCGTTCGCGGTTCATTTGCGCCCCCTGTCGGGCCGACAGGGGTGGCTGGCTGGGAAGTCCCTGGCTAGCGGCAATCGCGGTCACCCGAAAGGCATCACGATACCCGACGAGCTTCCTGTAACCGATACTATTGAGACTGAGTGTCAATGTCAATAATTGTCCTCCCACAAGGGACGAAACGACAAACTCACCCAAGAACTACGAAGTAACCCAAAATCAACGAACAAGTTGCGACGGAGCCTTGAACGCTCGAGGAATGGGGAACTAACCCCAAGAGGCGGACTGGAGCCAATGAGACTGAGGCTCAGTCGATTTTCATGGTCATGGTCGGATGGGATTTTTGGTGAGCGCTCGTACGCCTCTCGCGCGAGAGCGTGCTGAACCGCAAGCTTTTCGCGTATGTCCCCCGGATCGCGCGGCATAGCACTCAAGGCTGTTGCGGGCAAGGTATTGCCAAAGAGACCACTCGTGGTGAGTCTAGCTCTAAGCCTCTGGAGTTCCTGACCTCTCCTTGGAGAAAGGTCGGCGGGCAAGGCGAGCCGGGTGAGATTCGGGCTCGGAATACGAAGGGTGATTCGGGAAGATGCCCTCCTCTTCCCTGCCCCCTCGGGACCACAGGGAAAGGGAAACCCTCGAGCCTGACACTTGGGCCTAGCTGGAACACTTGTGCAATGGTCCATCGACGATTTACGGTGCCACTGGCTGCTTGTCAGCCAGCGGCAAAGGGTTATGGTTGCACAAACACCAACTTCAAGTTGGAGCAGCCTCCTAGTCGATGCGTGTACCGGTCACTTCCACCGTCAGGTTGTCGACTGGAGCGTAGTCGTCCGTCAGGATGATCTCTTGGTCCGAATAGGTTTGAACGACCAACCGGCTGCCGGCCCGTGGCGGTTCCTCGAAGACGAGTTGGTTCCCGTCCACAGTGTACGCGCCGGGGTCCAAGACTCCGGTCGCCTCTCCCGTCACGGTGAAGCTTGGGAGTTCGAATCGCTTCTGTTGGCCGTCGGCGGTGAATCCGACTCGCTTGAGCGGTAGCGATGGGCGGAGCACCAGATCCCCTTCGATGGGGGGCGGATGAATCTCGACGACAAAGTCTCCCTCAACTGTCGTGGGCTCGGGTGACGCGTTCCAGCGAAAGAGCGGGATGGTGAAGCGGGGTTGCTCTCCGGAGCTGTCGTACTCTTCCTCCTTGCGACGGGGTCGCATCGAAACTTTGACGGTCGTCCCTTTCGCCGGCGGTTCGTCGTACTCGATGTAGGCATTGCCGTTGACGACCACGTCTTGCGGTTCGAAGTACTGATGGACCGTCACCTTCACGTCCTTGACTCCTTCCGGGAGCGTGAAGGCGTTCGCCTTCCCATCGGCCACGAAACTCGTGGTCCCCAACGGGACGAGCCCGCCGCGAATCACCGGTTCGAGCAACTCCCCTTCCATCACGGCCCCGCGGAGTCCTCTGAGATCTTCGGGGTGCTGGCCGAGGTCATCGACCTTCAGCGGAACTTGCGAACATGCCAGGACGAACGTCGCCCGATCGTTCGATGGCTTTCCGGAGCCGGTGCTGAAGAGGTAGACGTGCTTGTAGACCTTCGCCAACGTGTTTCGATAAGCCCCCATGAAGCGACTCGACGGCCAGATATCGATGATGTTGGCGAGGAAGATCCCATCCGGCTTGAGGAGCCGCGCGAGCTGTTCATTGAACTCGTACGTCGTCAGGTGCGGCGGAACGCTGAAATCGTTGAACGCGTCGCCGTAGATCACGTCGTACTTGCCCACGTTGGGGTTGGTCATGACATACTGGCGGGCATCGCCGTGATGGGTGTGGATATTCTCGTGCGACGGCTGGGCGATGAGGTTCTCGAGGCCACGCTCGTCGATGACGGGGATCTTTCGTTCTCGGGCCTCCTGGACCTCGGGAGTGTCGATCAACCGGTCCGATCGCAAGTCGAGCACGTAGTCGACCGGTTCGTCGAAGGAGTGCGCCACCCTGCCGCCAACCCCGTAGATTCGCCGGCGGATACGATCCTCTTGCTTGAGCACCGGCATCATGAGGGCGTTGACGAGGCTCTCGTCGTCGGAAGGTTCTTCGGCGAGTTCGGGATTGGAAGCCTCCGGATCGAGAAGTGACCCGGGACCACCCAAAATGAAATCCTCGTCGGTGAGGATCAGGAAGTCTTTGTCGTTGGCCCCGTTCATCCCAAGCCCTTCCTTCACGGCCATGGTGACGCGCGGATCGATCTCCGCGACATCGCAGGGAATCCCGGGATAAAACTCGCTGAGGTAGCGTGGAAAGGTGAACGAGCCTCCACCCAGGAAGAGGACTCGCAGCTCTTGCCCTTCCTCCTGGTGTCTCTTCAGAAGTCGATGGGAGAGGCTGGCGTAGATGTGCTCGTACTCGTAGTGGAGGTATTTGAAGTCTTCCAAGTCGACGTAGCCGTGAATGAGGGCGTCGAGCACGAGTTGCCGCAAGTGACGTTCGCGTGTCATCGGCTCGCCATCGTCGCCGAGCACGACATCGCCGTTGCGATCGACTTCGAAATCGTCCATCAGGTTACTGTCGAGAAACCGCTCGTCGACGCGAATCGTGTAGTAGTTCGACTCGTCGTAGTACGAGTAGAGCGCGTCGCGGCGGTGCATCGACCACTCGTTGATCTCGTCCTCCCGCGCGAGCAATCCCGCGACGGTTTCGACCTTTTCGCTGTCGGATTGACGGCCAGGCCAGCCGGCGATGACGACATCGTCAAACTGTCGGGCCGGAACGCAAGCCAGCACCGCGACCAAGAGAGCCGCCGCACTCCACACGCCCCCGATCGCCTTCATCACGCGAGTCGAATGACCGAATAGAAACGGCAGCGAGATCAACGCCAGCACGAGGCTCGACAGCGAAACCAGCTTGCTGATGTAGAGCGAGGAGATCAGGAAAAATCCGGTGACGAACGTCCCGAAAATGCTGCCCAGGGAGTTCCACGCGTAGAGCACGCCGACGGTTCGCCCTCGATCGGAGTGGGATTCCAGCGCCCACTTGATCACTGCGGGGCTGATCGTCCCGAGCACCATCGTCGGGAAGAAGAAACAGAGAAAAACGAGCCCGAAGACCCGCATCGCCCAGCGGTGGTGATCGCTTAGCCAGTCCGGATCGCCCATCCAATCGCCCGAGGTGTTCCCCAACAACTGCTGCGCCGGCAGCACCGCCAAACAGAAGATCGACGCATTGAGAAAGAGCGACCCGATCAGCCCACGCACCGAGAAGGCATCGGCGAGCTTTCCTCCCAGGTAGTTCCCCAGGCTGATTCCCGCCAGAACCACCGCGATCACGCTGGTCCAGGTGTAGAGCGACTGCCCGATATGACGCGAAACAAGACGGCTGACGACGAATTCGAGCATCATGATCGCGAAACCGCTCGTGAAGACCAACAGCGCGGGCACCAACAAGCCGGATGACGAGCCCTCTTCGTCGATGGTGGGTTGCGGCTTGGTCGCCCCGGCACTCATGTCGGACCGCAGCACCGGAACCACAATCGCCGCCAGCAGAGCGAGCCCGACACTGGTGATGACGATGATGGTGCTAACCGAGAAGACCGCGATGAGATAGAACCCAGCCACCAGCGTCCCGAGGATGCTTCCCAGGTTGTTGGCGGCGTAGACCTTCCCCACCGTCTCGCCAGTCGCCAGTTCGTGATCGAGCGCCCATTTGGCCACGGTGGGAGCGATCGTCCCCAGCGCCACGCCGGGGAGGAAGAAGGAGACGGTTCCGACGACGATCAGCCGCACCCGCCACGCGAGTGCCGAGCCGGTCCAACCAGTCGTCAGTGACCCGATGATGTCGACTACCCAGGGGGTCACGAAGCAGAAGAGCGCCGCAATCCCAAACAACGCGGGGATGGAAACCCTGGTGGAGACCCGATCGGCCAACCAACCGCCGAGGAAACTTCCCAGGCTGATCCCGGCGAGGATCACGCCGATAATCACCGTCCACGTCTCCAGGGACTGCCCGACGTAACCAGAGACCAACCGACTGGCGATCAGTTCGTAAACCATCGTCCCGAAGCCGCTGGCGAACGTCACCGCGCAGGGAACGAGAATCCCCTGCATCACTCGCGGGGAGGAGGAAACGTCCTCCACCTGTCCATCTCCCTGGGCCGTGGTCATGGTTGTGTCTTCTCTCAACGAATGATGGCGAGGGCGACAGCGCCTCGCGGGAGTCATGTGATTCTCGGCGGACGTTTCTGGCTAGCGGACCGGCGTCGATTGATCGGCAACATCCGCTAGACTCCGCCCCATGGAACACGATAAGGGATGGGTCACCCATTTCCCATAGGTACCCGACGCAATTCATCCCCCGCCCTTCAAACAAGATGCAACCCTCGTCGGGGCTACACTGACCGCGCTTGCTCGACGAACTCGAGGAACTCGGCTTCGGATAGGATCTTGATTCCCAGCGACTGTGCTTTCTTGAGTTTGCTGCCCGCATCCTCGCCGGCGACGACGAACTCGGTCTTCTTCGAGACGCTCGAGGAGGGCTTGCCGCCGAGCGACTTGATTCGCTCCTCGATCTCCGAGCGGGTGAACTGCTCGAGCTTGCCGGTCACCACGATCGACTTACCGTCCAGGATCGCCTCGGAGCCGTCGCTGGCCGGCGTTTGGCGATCCTCGGTGAGCTTCAACCCGACCTCGCGCAATTCGGCCACGATCTTCTGACCGAGTTCCTCGTGAAAGTATTGATGAACGCTCTTGGCGATGACGGGCCCGATCTCGTCGATCGCCGCGAGGCTCTCCTCGTCGGCTTCGAGAAGGGCGTCGATCGAACCGTATTCCTCGGCGAGCAGCCCCGAGGCATTCTGGCCCACGTGGTGAATCCCCAACCCGATCAGCACCCGGCGCAGTCCACGCTCCTTGCTTCCCGCGATCGCCTTGATCAGGTTTGCCGCGGACTTCTTACCCATCCGTTCCAGTTCGAGCAGATCCTCCTCGGTGAGCCGGTAGAGATCGGGGAGCGATTTCACCTTCTCGGTTTCGACGAGTTGTTCCACGATCGCCGGACCGAGCCCGTCGATGTCCATCGCGTTGCGGTGAGCGAAGAACTCGAGCACATTCTTGAACTGCGCCGGGCAGCGCGGGTTTGGGCAGCGAATGTAGACGCCCCCTTCGTCCCGCTTGACCTCGGTACCACAAGCCGGACAGATGGTGGGAAAAGTGAAGGTCTGTTCGGAACCGTCGCGCCGTTCCGTCTTCACCGCGACAACCTGGGGAATGATCTCGCCGGCTTTCTCGACGACGACTTGATCGCCGATCCGGACATCCTTCCGCTTGATCTCCTCGTCGTTGTGGAGACTGGCGCGGGAGACCGTCGTTCCCGCGAGCAAGACCGGTTCGAGATAGGCCACCGGTGTCAGCTTGCCCGTCTTCCCGACGAAGACCTTAATCTCGTGGAGTTTGGTGACGGCTTGTTCGGCGGCGTACTTGTAAGCGACTTGCCAGCGGGGCGCCTTGCTGCGCGCCCCGAGCCGACGACGTTGCTCGTAGTCATCGACCTTGATCACCATCCCGTCGACTTCGAACGGCATCTCCCGGCGACGTTCCGCCCACGCGAGACAATGTTCCAACAAGGCGTCGAAGTCCTCGAAACGCTTCGCCTCGTCGTTGGTTGGAAGGCCGTACGACGCCAATCGCTTGAGCGAGCCCCAATGGGTGGTCTCTTCGAAGCCCTCGGTATAGCCGACATCGTAGACCAGCACTTGAAGGGGCCGCTGGGCGACGATCCGGGAGTCGAGCATCTTGAGCGTCCCGGCGGCGGTGTTGCGCGGATTGGCGAAGAGCTGCTCCCCCGCTCTTTCACGCAGCCGATTGAGTTCCTCGAAGTCCTTCTTCGCGAAGAAGATCTCCCCACGAACCTCGAGTACCGGCGGAACGTTCCCCTTCAGCCGCGGCGGAAGGTTCTTGAGCGTGCGGAGGTTCGCGGTGACATCGTCGCCTCGACGCCCATCGCCGCGAGTCACCCCCAGCGTGAAGCGAGCCTTCTCGTAGTGCAGGGAAATCGACACGCCATCGATCTTCGGTTCGGCGACGTAGGCGGGCGATTCCCCCTCCAGTCGCCGGACGATGCGCTCGTGAAACGAACGCAGTTCGTCGGCGTTGTAGGTGTTCTCCATCGATAGCATCGGGACGCGATGCTCGACGGTTTCGAATCCCTCGAGCAACCCGCCGCCAACGCGTTGCGTGGGGCTATCGGGGGTCGCCAATTCGGGGTGTTCCTGCTCCAATTGCGACAGACGTCGCAACAGAGCGTCGAACTCCTTGTCGGAAATCTCGGGGGAGGCTTGATCGTAATAGAGCCGGTTGTGGCGTTCGATGTCGGCGCGAAGCCGTGCAATCTCTTCCGCGACACTCATGGAATTGATGTCTTTACCCTAGAACGGTTCACGCAGCTTCGACGAGTCACGTATAGCTGATCGAAGCGCTATTCGCCAGCATCAAGTCGAGTTGATCCCCCCTCTCGGGGGCCGGGAAGTCGCCCCCTCATCGCTTTCGCCATTGCGGAACGTGGATTCAGTCGTCAAGTTGGATAAAAATTGCTTCGCGAGAGTCTGTCGGGGGAAGGGAAAAGCTCAATGTCGATCGATGGCGCGATCCTGAACGTGGTCCTGGCGGGAGTCGCCTTGGCCGCGGTGATGTGGGGTCTACGCCAGCGGGCGCTGCTCGAACGCGTCCGGCGCGGGATCGAGCTGCTCCTGCAGGGCAAGTCGGACGTCCGCGCTCGGCGCGGGAACGAGGACACCGAATCGGTGCTCACGGCGTTCGATCGTTTGGCGGTCAATTGGGACAGTCAACAACGCGGTACCATCGATCCGGCCGGTCACGGTGTCGATGAAACGGCCGACATCACCGAGGCGGTCCGTCGACCATTGGCGGTGATCCACGGAAGTCTCGCCCTGCTGGCCCATCACGAGGGAGCCCTCACCGCGACCGAACGCCAAGAACGCATCCGCCTGGTGAGAGCCCGAACCGAATCGCTCTTGCGACTACTCGAGTCTCCTCCCGGACTTTCCGAACTGCACCGCCAACTCTCGAACTTCCATCGACAGTCCGACGACGACGACCTCGATGAACGCCATCTGCTCCTGGTCGACGACGAGGGATCGTGGACCGACAGCATAAGCTCGATTGCCTCGGGTCTGGAGTGGTCGGCTTCGGTCGCCCCCGGCGTGGAAGCCTGCGACGTGATGCAGCGTCACCTCTCCCCTAACCTCTTGCTCGTCAACGGTGGCCATTCGCGAGGTCTCGGATGGCGGGCCCTGGCCCGAATCCGCGAACGCTGTGGCGACGGCAACCTCCCGACGTGGCTCTACGCGATCGATGCCGAATCGGCCGCGGGACGCGTTTGGAGTTTCAACGCGATCTGGTTTTGGCCCGATTCGATCGAGGACTGGTCTCCCCCGAACGGATGGCGGCCACCGGAGGAAGGGTTCACCTTCGCCGTGGGTGGCGTGGAGCCCTTAAGAGGAAAGCTCTTTCGCTTCTTCACCAATCAAGGTGGCATTGCCGAGGGCGATCTCCCCGTCGAAATGGGGGACACATCGGGCATGGGGACGGCGGTGGTCCGAGAGACCAAGGCTCCACACTACCGGGTTCGTACGTTGGGCGTCGTTCCCGCCGCGAGCATCGAGAACGATGCCGAGGAGTTCTCCGAGACGTTTCGCGAGTCACTCGGCGAGCCGACCGAACTCACCTCGCTCATCGATCAGGTCATTTTGCGACTCAGCGACGACTCCGCGCGACATGAAGATACGACGGTGACCCGACAGAGCGCCCTTCCATGAACTACGAAGAGGCGCGAGCCTATCTCGACTCCCGCGTGAGCTATGAAAAACGGGGGATGCCCGAGTCGACGGAGCTGCGGCTCGACCGCATGGTGACGCTTCTCGAAGCGATCGGCTCGCCCCACGCGGACTTTCCCATCATTCACGTCGCCGGCACCAAGGGAAAAGGGACGACCAGCACGATGATCGCCTCGATGCTCACGGGCACCGGGCGGAAGGTCGCGTTGCATACCTCCCCGCACTTCGAGCGGGTCGAGGAGCGTGCGGTCATCTCGGGAGAACCGATCCCCGGCGACCGATTTACCCGCCTCGTCGAGGAAATCGCGTCCGTCGTCGAGGAGATCGACGCCAAGTTGGCTCCCGATCAGCCTGGATTGACGTTCTTCGAGATCACGATCGCCCTCGCGATGCTCTACTTCTCGAGAGAGCAAGTCGACGCGGCGGTCGTCGAAGTCGGTATGGGAGGGCGTCTCGACTCGACCAATGTCGTGATCCCCGTCGTCTCGGTGATCACGAGCATCAGTTTCGACCACACCAATCGCTTGGGGAATACGCTCGCCGCGATCGCTCGTGAGAAGGCGGGAATCATCAAGACGGGCCGCCCGGTCGTCAGCGGAGTGGTCAAGGAGGAACCAGCCAGCGTCATTCGCGAGGTCTGCCGGCACCTTCACGCCCCCTTGCGCGAAGCCGGCCCCGACTTCGTCGACCAGTACCACTCGAAAGGTCTTGCCGGTGGTCGCGTCGAGGTGAGCACCTGGCGGCGAAGCTGGCCGCCGCTCGACGTCGCCCTTCCAGGACGCCATCAAGGCGCCAACATCGCCCTCGCGGCGGCGACTTGCGATACGCTCGAAGAGTTGGGTTGGACGCTGCCTACAGAACAACTGAAACAGGGGTTGAGGCTCTGTCGGGTTCCCGGGCGAATCGAGACGATCCGGCGTCACCCGCTCGTCATCACCGACGTCGCTCACAATGAAGCGTCGGCATCGGCGCTGGTCGCAGCGATTCCTTCCAGGCCGGAAATCCCCCCCAGCAGTCCCAGTCCCCCACGTGTCCTCATTTTCGGGAGTTCCGTCGACAAAGACTGGCGAGCCATGCTGGCGATCCTATTGCCTCATTTCAGCCACGCCATTCTGGCTCGGTACGTGGCGCATGGACGGGCCGTCGAACCGAGCACGATGGTGGAGGATGCCTCGCGTGCCGGTATCCCGGTGTTGACCGCGGAGACTCCAGCAAGGGCGTGGGAGGAAGCGCTCCGGTTGGCGGGCACGACCGAAGAGCCACAGGAACCAGCGTCTTCCGATCTCGACGTCGCCCCCCTGCCCGACGAACCCATGATCTGCATCACCGGATCTTTTTTTCTCGTTGCGGAGATGAGAACGATGATGCCTCTTGCGGAAGCATCTGTTCGACCGATATCTTCGTAGATGCTACACTTAGGTAGGCCTGCCGGGAGGAGATGAATCCCAGGCCGAGGCTTGCCGGAACGGTCTACGACGTTTCCCGTCGTCGCGTCGTCACAATTCTTCTGCACCGAGGTACTCCATGCCTTTCCGGCTGGTGGCCATCGACAGCAACTTTGACATCGAGGTCGATCAATCGATCCTCGTGGTCGGCCGTAGCGGTGACTGCGATGTCATCATCGACTCCAAGAAGATTTCCCGGGTGCACTGCTGCATTGTGGGCTTCTCCGATCACCTCATCATTCGGGATCTCGGGAGCACCAACGGGCTTCGCGTCAACGGCATCCGCCTCGACGAAAGCAAACTCATCGAAGGTGATGAACTGCGGCTCGGGAATGCCAGCTACCGCGTCACGTCGGCCGACCGGAACGATCTAGGCCGTGGCACGGTCCCCTCGGCGATGCCCAGATCGCGGGAGTGCGTGAATGACGCGCCGGACGACTCGGAATCCGAGATCGCTCCCATCCCGATGCCCTCGACGGAGCCGAGTACCAGCGACTCGAAGTCGTCGCATCACATCGCGGTCGCGAATGGGGCCGGAACTGGGAACGGGAGCGGGAGCGGCAGTTCCGACTGGATCCACATTCCCGAGGATGTTGGCCTCGCCCCGGGTTCGGAACCGAATCTATTGCGTCGAATTGAAGACGAGCGAAAGAGACATCGCCAGTCATGAGTCCGTGAAGGGCGTGGGTGCTCTCAGAGCCACTTGGGCAGCCAGATCGTCCGTCGCCCTCGAGACCAACGGCGGGACCGTCCTCCCTTCCGACCTCGAAGCCCGCCATGCCGACGGGGTCGCTCCGAGTCGAAGAGGAGCCGAAACAGAGTCGTCGCCGCTCGGGCGATGAGACCTGTCATGTTCACGCCCATGAATTTCGCGGCCGGTACGAAATCGGTTGACTTCCCACACCTGCCGCTGCGTAGAAGAGAGAAAAGGCGCATCCTTGCGCCTTGAAGGGCACGTCCATGTGCCACAGGCGCCGCGAATAAACTTCGTGACGTCATGGGTCAAGCCCAATATCTCTTCCGTTCACTGTCGCCACTCCGATTCATCGAGCAGTCCATGCTGATTCGCCTGATCCTTTTGTTGACTTGCGTTCCCCTGGTCGAGCTGTTCGTCCTGCTTCAGGTCCACGGATGGATGGCGCAGCGCCTCGGCAGCACGATGGCGACGATGGTGACGATCGGCAGCATTTTGGTCACCGGGGTTCTCGGAGCGGTCCTTGCCCGCCAGCAATCGCTTTCGGTTTTCCGAAGCATTTCCCAGCGGTTTCGCGGAGGCGGCATCCCTGGCCCGGAACTGGTCGACGCGGCGCTTGTCCTGGTCGGGTCGGCGTTGTTGTTGACGCCCGGGTTTCTGACCGATGCTGGCGGTTTCGCTCTCCTGTTGCCCCCAACCCGCAAACTTTGCCGAGAGCGTCTGGTCAGGTGGTTTCAGGAGCGGATACGCCGAGGGGACATCCGCTTTCACGGGGGATTCTCCCAACAAGGGGGGCCCCGCCCTTACGATCGCCCGGACGTAGTCGACGTTCCTCCCCACCTGGACAAGGACGTGAAGGACTGAGGTGCTTGGCGATCCCGATCCTCGATGGGCTCTATTTCTTCAGCCAATCTTCACCAAGTGGCTTCGAGGGCTCAAGGAGAGACGCGAACGCTGCTCGCGCCCGTCGGTCGGCCTGTGGATAAACTGTCAGAAAATTCCCAAGTGTCCAAAGATGGCGTGAGCAAATGGTCTGGGGCATGCTTGCGGGGCGTGTACTTGACTGTGAGCGGGTTAATCGTAACTCAATTGTTTTGATATCACTGCCTTAGGGCATCTCATTCGCCAGGTGGCGAGCTCACCGGTCAGGCCACGGAATTGCCCGACTGGGCGAACCAACTGGGAGCTTAACGGTTACGCACGGCATTCGGCATGCCGCATCGAGTGAGGTGTGAATCGCCTGATTGACTTCGTGAACGAATGTGAGACACTACGTTCGCAGTCGTCATCGCGGTTCCCAACCGACGATCGGCCAATCGCCTGACATGCCGCCGACAAGCATCGGCACGGAAATCTCGCGATACCGAAGAACGGAAGGAAGGATCGGACATGGCTGTACCCAAGAGACGGAAGTCTCATTCCAAGACGAGGTTGGGACGCGCCAACAAGGCGTTGACCAAGCCTCGATTCATTCACTGTTCGAACTGTGGAGCGGCGACTCAACCCCATCGCGTCTGCGAAGCTTGCGGATACTTTCAGGGCCGAGTCGTGGTTTCCCAAGAGGAGGCGCCTTAACGCGATGCGACTCGCAGTCGATGCCATGGGTGGCGATCACGGACCCGAACCGGTGGTCTCAGGTGTCTTGAGCGCCTTGGAGACCGACGAGGATCTCTCGGTAGTTCTCGTTGGGGATCAGGACCAGATCGAACCACACCTCGACGCTACGGCGTCGGTTCTCGATCGGATCAGCTTCAATCACACCGTCGAAATCGTCGGGATGGACGAAAGTCCCGCCAAGGCGATGCGGAACAAGCCCGAAGCGTCGACGTTTCGGTGCTGGGATCTGCTCTCGGCCGGCGACGTTGAAGGTGTCATCAGCGCCGGGAATACCGGAGCGGTGGTTGCCGGGGCCTTGATGAGTCGGCGCTTTTTGCCCGGCATCAAGAAGCCCGCAATCGCCGTGACGGTCCCCTCCCCGGTCGGTTGGTCCGTCCTGCTGGACGTCGGCGCGAACGTCAATCCGCGGCCTAGCCATCTCTTCAACTTCGGCCTGATGGGACTTATCTACGCCAAGCAAATGCTTGGACAGGACAATCCCTCGATCGGGCTGCTCAATATCGGCACCGAAGAGGCCAAGGGCAACGACCTGGCGAAAGAGACGATTCATCTCTTCAACCAGAGTCCTCTTCGCGACCAGTTCCACGGCAACGTCGAAGGCCGGGACATCTTCCGTGGCGTGGTCGACGTCATCGTCTGCGAAGGCTTCGTCGGCAACATCGTACTGAAGTGCTGCGAAGGGATGGTCGACTTCCTGATGGAAGCGGCCGGCCAAGAGCTACTCTGCACGCTCCGGGACGAACGAGAACTCGGCCGTCAGGCCCTCAGCAAGCTTCACCGTCGCTATCACCACAGCGAAGTCGGTGGAGCTCCCCTTCTCGGCATCGACGGTGTCTGCATGATCTGCCATGGGGCCAGCGACGCCCGCGCGATCCGCAACGCCCTGGGCGCTGCCAAGCAGTTCCGCGTCGTCAACAAGATGATCTCTCAAGAGATGGAACACACTCGCAACTGTTCCAAAGTCGAAGCGGAAGCCAGCGCCTAAGTTCGGCCACGTCGTCCGACTGGAACCATTGGTTCCTTCGAGCCCGGGACTTTCTTAGTCTCGGGCCTTTTCATGCGCCGAGGGCTCGGCTGCTTCGGAAGGGGGCCCCGAAGACTCCAATTGCGCCCGTTCCTTGATCCGAATGCGCTCCTGGCGGTAGCGTTCCCCAATCGCAAGGTCGAATGCCAAATGCTTGGGGTTCTCCCCCGCCCCGCGGTACATCGCGAGGCACCGATAGCACACCGTGACGTCTTTTCTGGTGTGAAAGAGAAGAAAATCGATCAACATTGAGCCGAAAAGGACCAAAATCCATCCAATCCAGCTGTAGTACAGCCAGAAAATCGACGCGAGGACGAACCCGACGCCGATAATCAGCCAGCCCAACTGTGGCGGAAAGTCCTTCTGCATGTAGAGGTCATCCGTCCCGCAAACGGGGCAGCGTTGGATGACCTCCCCTTCGATCGCCTCGTGGTTGATCGCTCGCGTCTCCCCGCAGGCATCGCAGCGTGCCTCAGCCGCCGCCGAAACGTCCACAAGATGACAGATCGCTTTACAGGTAGAACACTCCCACTGCATGTTGATCACACCGGTACTCCCGCGAGTCGATTGAGCGCGATGGCGGAGACCTCCCCGATCATCGTGACGATGACCGCCACGTAGAGGATGCCCGTCGCGGCTTGCGTGTGTTTGTACTTCAGCACCTGCCACGCCATGACCGAAAGCACCAGCGGCGCCAGCAAGCCGACGATCAATCGTAGGCTGACGTAGAACCACCAACTCCCGCTGGCCAAGGGGGCGACATCGCTCGCCGGCCCGAATTGGTTGCTCAACAGGAGGCCCGTCAACGACGACAGGCTCCGCAGCGACGCGGCGAAGAAGATGCTCAGGATCAGTCGACGCAGTGGCGTCAGCGACATCCAGGGAGCCGTCAGATAGTCGTGTCCGAGCAACATCGCTCCCAGACACGCCCCCATCAACCACGCTCCTGTCAGCGCGTTGGCGACCTCCAGCGCCGCCCACGAATGGGCTCCCGCGAGGGTTTGCTCAACGAGCACGCCGATCAGCAGGACGCCCATCGCGAGCCCCAGATTGCGCGCTGCCCCAATCCGTTCGAGCGCCCAAAGGAAAAAGCAGAGATAGCAACCAACCGCCCCAACCACGATCAGCGTCGAGCGCACCATCGAGGAGTCGTTCCAGCCGCTAAGAAACGACAGGACCAAGAGCCCTAGGCAGACCAACCAAGACGTCCGAAAGAAACCGGGATGGACATCCGTCGTCGGCAAGAGCGGCAACGTCCACGCGAGCCCGGCTGCGAGAGAGACGGCAAATAGACTGAGTTCCATGGCGCTATCTTATGGATCCTCCCCCGGTGTACTTCCCGCTGCCCGGTCGATCGCCGACCTCCCGCGGCGGTTGCCTTGGTCGAGGACGTCGCCAAGCGGCCATCATTCGTTCCTGACGGAGACCACGGGCGTGTAGGAGAGTTCGTTCTACGAACGCGCCGCTCCGTTCCCTGGCGGTATCCTGGTCTTTCTACGCGACAGATGTAAATTGGTCGAGGCGGGGCACGCTCGCGGGAAAGAGCCGAGAGCACCACGACGGCGCACGTCCCTCGGTCGGATGTTCGACCGAGCAAACCACGCCAACAAGCCGGCGAAGACTGAAACCAAGGACCTCCGCCAAGCCCAAGGAGAAGAACGACGGGCGAATCCGTCGATTCGTCGCGTTCTCTTGACGTGGAGATCGATCGAGAGAAGGGTCCGCATCCGGCATCGAATCGCTCTACGGTCTGCAAGGGGAACTGGGATCATCAGGCGTGGAACATAGTCGCACCCATCACTCGCCATCGGCCCGGAAGCTGACGCCACTCTCGATCGTGGTGCTCACCGCGCTGGCGACATTCGGGTTCACGCTCTCCTATGGGACCCTGTACTCGGCTCCACTTCTGTGGTTCGCGCCGATCCCGCTCCTACTGATCGCGTTTCAAACCTCGTGGCTCGTCGCGGGCGTGCTGACCTTCGGCGTCTTCAGCCTCGCCTTCATCGACGTCTTCGTCACCTTCGGCTTCTCGGCCGACGCGCAGAGAATCCTCACCTTCATCGGTCACGGAGACTATCCCCAAGCGGTCTACCTGCCGATCTTCACCTTCGCTCTGGTTCAAACCGTCATCGTGCTGGCGACCCGTTTCGTTGTCCGACGGTTGGGTCACTGGAGCGTCGTCCTGATGTACCCCTCCTCGATCGTCGCTTACGAGTACCTTCTGTCGCTCTACCGCGACGGCGACGTTCATTTCAGCATCGCATACACCCAGACCTTTTTCCCCGCGATCATTCAGATCGCGAGCGCCACGGGTATCTGGGGCATCACCTTTATCTTGACCCTCTTTCCCTCCGGGATCGCGGTCGCTTGGTACTATCGACGTCAGACTGATGTCGCGGCCAGCGCCCTGTCGGTCACCTTCGTTACCCTGACGATTTGCCTGATCTTCGGCTACTTTCGGCTCTTCGATCCACCGATGGTCAATCCGCTGCGAATCGGCATGGTGGCGATTGCGCATGACGATGAGGACGAGGAAGAGTCACTTCAGATCACTACCGTGTCGCCGGACCAGACCCAGGCGTACGTCGACGCCATCGTCCGACTCTCCGAGTTGGGTTGCCAAGCGGTTCTCTGCCCCAAGCGGATGTTTCTCGTTGGAGTCGCGGAGATCGACGATTTGCTGGAACTCTTCGCCAAGACGGCAAAGTCGCAAGGAATCACCCTCGTCGCGGGGCTCACCCAGATCATTCTCGAGGACGAACGGGACACCGCCGCGACCTTTCTCCCCTCGAGCGAGCAAATCTACTTCTACGAACGCTCCGAGTTGGTTCCGGGATTCGAGGTCGATGATAGCCTGGGCGGCGATCCGGTCTTCATCTTCCAAACGAGTCCGCCCTGGGGCGTCATCATGAGCGACGGCATGGAGTATCCCCATTGGGCTCGGCTCTATTCCAACGAGGGGGTGGGTCTCGTCTTCGTCCCCGCTCGCGACGCGGTGATCGACGGACCGTTTCACGTTCGCTCGGCGATCATGCGTGGGGTTGAAGGCGGGTTCGCGGTCGCGCGGGCGAGCCAGAAGGGATGGCTCAGCGTCAGTGACTCCCGCGGTCGACTCCTCAAGTATCGGCCGACGATGTCGTCCAAGATGCAGGAACTCAGTGTCGACGTCAGCCCTGGTCGGGGGCGGTCCGTCTACGCCAGGCTCGGTGACGTCTTTCCCTGGCCGTGCATGTTGGTGACCGCTGGACTTCTCCTCGCCGCGTTCGCGATCAAGCCCGAGTCAATCGCGGATCATTAAGCTGTTGAGGTCCGCGGGAAACACCTCGAAGCAGGGCTCTCGAAGAGACCCCCTCTATCTCCCCCTTGCACAAGGGGGAGCAGCATGACTTGACCTTGGACAAGGGGGAGCACAAGAAGTGTCCGTGTCCAAGGAGATGCACAAGAAATGCCCGTGGGGACAAGGGGAACGCCTCTTCCGTTCCTCCTTGTCCAAGGGGGGAAAGAGGGGGGTCGGTTCCTCGACCATCGCGGCTCCGGAACCCCATTCGCAAAATCCCGTTCCGTCCCCCCTTCTTCCAAAGAGGGCTATCGCGAGACTCCCGCGATGGCTAGCAGTCCGTTGCCTCAAGCGGGCCAAGGCGAGAACGAGCCATGTTGGCCAAGATCAAGGAGAAGAAACGCGGGCGAATCCGTCGATTCGCCGAGCTTCATTGACGCGGACATTGGTCAAAAGGGCCGTTCGTAGCCGGCAGCGAATAGATCAACGGGCCGCTAAGCCATCAAGCCTCGGAGCAACTCGATGCCGGCCTTGATGTCCTTGAGTCGACTGGGAACGTCGCCGGCCTCGCGTTCGATCAAGAGCGGGCCCTCGAAGCCGATCTCGTCGAGCTTGGCGACAAATCGGGGAATGTCGACCGAACCGGTTCCCAGCGGCACCTCCGCTCCCCATTCGCCGGCCGTGGTCGGGGGATGAGCGTCCTTCAGATGGACCCCGGCGATGTCAGGGCCGAGAAGGTCGAGAGCCTCGATGGGATTGCCCATGTTGTAGAGCAGCATGTTGGCGGGATCGAAGTTCACCTTAAGGTTCTTCTCGCCGAGTTCGTCCAGGGTCCGACGCAGGCACGAGGCTGTCTCCTGCCCCGTCTCGAGCATGAGCGTCACCCCTTTCTCCGCCGCGATCCCCGCCGCTTGCCGCAGTGCCGCGAGCATCTGATCCCGCTCGGGGCCATCGGACTCCGGCATGAACCCGCCGTGGCAGAGCACCTTGTCGAGCCCAAGAGCGACGGTTCGCTCGACGGCCCAGCGGAAAGTTTCGATGCGTTCCTCGCGCGTCTTCGGATTGCCGAAGCCGCCGGTTTGCTGAATCGTGGCCGGTGTGGTGTAGTCTTCCCCGGGAAATCCGATCATCGCCGAACTCAAGCGAAAGGGAGCCGACTTCGCCGCGTCCACAAAAGTTTCATTCTCTTCCCAAGCGGCGTGATGGGGGTCGCCGCAAGCGATCTGCACCAGATCGACCCCAAGTTGCTCGCAGTATCCGGCAAGCTGGGGAAGATTGGTCACTTGTAACGACCAACTGCAAACGCCAATCTCGCGTCGTTTCAGACTACCCAACGTTCAATCCTCCGCTGATGCGTTATCTCTACTCAAAAACAAGAAAGTTTAGGGCCATCCGCAGGGCCTCGGAATGTCGTTGCCATTTATTCAATTCATCTTGCCGATCCGACGTGCCGATACCAAGGTTGCCGCCGAACCATCGTCGCGTGACCCCTCTCCGTGCGCCTGGAAGCCTCGTTGGCGGCAACCGAGTCTGTCTTGTGCGAGGAACAAGCATGCTGCCTAGGACTGCCGTTGCACTCCTGTGTCTCTTGTCGGTGGCCTCCTCGGTCGAAGCCGCGTCGCGACTAGGAAGCTATTTCGATACGCTCGAACACGAGTTGGGCACGCTACAGCGGGGAAAAGTGGCGAGTCAGTCCTTTCTTCTCCACAACACGGGAAGCGAGGAACTGCATATTCGAAGTCTGCGGGTCTCCTGCGGCTGTACCCGGGCCGAAACGCCTGTTCGCACGATTTCGCCCGGTCACGCCACCGCGATCAACACCGTTCTTGATACTAGCGGTTTTGAAGGTGCCAAGTCCGTAACGATCTTCGTTCAGTTCGATCGCCCCCGACGCGAAGAGGTCGCGCTGCGTTTGCACTGCGTTAGCAAGAGCGATACCGCTCAAAGCGTTCACGAGGTCGATTTCGGAATTGTCGAACAGTCAAAACCAGTACGAAAACAGCTCAATATCGACTATCGCGGCAACGCCGACTGGAAGATCGAACGACTCGACTACGGCAGTCCCTCCCTGCAAGCCGATGTCGAGGAACTCTCCCGTGACGCCGATCACGTTCGCTACCGTCTCAACGTGCTGCTGAAGGACTCCGCCCCGGCGGGACCGTTGGAGGACCGCATCCAGCTCTACACCAACGATCCGGCCAACGAGAAAGTGACCGTCGTCGTCAACGCGGTCGTCGAGCCGAGCGTCGCGGTGCTGCCGGAGACGCTCAAGTTCGGCAAGCTCGTCTCGGGCAAGAAGGTGACCAAGAACCTCGTCATCAAGTCGAGCAGCCCCTTCCGAATCCTCCGTGTCGACAATACCAAGGGACACTTCAAGATTCGCTCCGCGCCGACCGCGAAGAAGACGCAACTCGTCGTCGTCACGCTCGACGTCCCCAGCGACACCAGCGACGTGACCGACCATCTCGAGTTCGTCACCGATCTCTCCGACGAGCAGGTGATCACCGTCGACGTCGCCGAGTAGTCGGTCCCCGACAGATTGAATCCCCTCGCGGCCCATTCCCACTCCGGTGGCGATGGGCCGTTTGCATTCCCCTTCCCCGACCCTCTTCTCCCATCGATTCTGGTGGTGCGTCTGTTCGCTAGTGAGTCGCCCCAGTTGCTCTGCTTCCGGGGCGGGGCATCCGCAAGATTCCCGCGAGTGGACGTTGCACCTCGGGAGACGGAGTGTGTCCCAAGGAGTCGTCTCATCGAAGACATCGTGCCGTTTCCGCCAGCCTCTTCCCTTGCTCGATCGCGGCTCGGAATTGGAACCTACACTCCTCCCCTATAAAACAGACCGACTATCGAGTGCCGTCGCTCCAATCCAGAGATGGCCGGGCTAAGTCTTGCAAGGGAAATACGCAATGCCGTCATGGCAACGGACGCATACCTGTGGTGAATTGCGCCTCGATCACGAGGGCGAGGAAGCGACACTCAACGGATGGGTCAACAACTGGCGTGATCACGGCGGACTCGTCTTCATTGACTTGCGCGATCGCTACGGCATGACCCAGGTCGTCTTCGATCCCAACACCGACGAGGAAATGCACAAAGTCGCCCGCGATCTGCGGAGCGAGTACGTCATCTCCGTCGTCGGCAAAGTCGCCCCGCGTCTGGAGGGCAAGCGTAACCCGAAGCTCGACACCGGCGACATCGAGCTCAAGGCCACCAAGCTCGAACTGCTCAACCGCAGCGAGGTGACGCCCTTCGAGATCGGTCCCGAGGCCGAAGCGACCTCCGAGGAGATTCGGCTGCGCCACCGCTATCTCGACTTGCGGCGTCCGCGCATGCAGCGGATCCTCGACTTGCGTCACCGAGTCTGCAAGACAACGCGTGACTACCTGAGCGAACGCGGCTTTCTTGAAGTCGAAACGCCGATGCTGGGACGCAGCACGCCCGAGGGAGCGCGTGACTTCCTTGTCCCCAGCCGCGTCAATCCGGGCGACTTCTACGCCCTGCCGCAATCGCCACAACTCTACAAGCAGATCCTGATGGTCGCCGGCTACGACCGCTACTTTCAGATCGCGCGTTGCTTCCGGGACGAGGACCTTCGGGCCAACCGTCAGCCGGAGTTCACTCAGGTCGACATCGAAATGTCCTTCATCGACATGGACGACATCATCGGCCTCATCGAGGGCCTCGCGTGCGAGATCATGAGCGGCATCCTCGGCCGTACGATCACGCCCCCCTTCCCTCGCTACACCTGGGACGACTTGATGCGCCGCTACGGCGTCGATCGGCCCGACCTGCGTTTCGGCATGGAGATCGTCGACATCACCGGACTCGCACACGAGACCGACTTCAAGGTCTTCCAGCAGGCCCCATCGGTTCGCGGACTCAATGCCAAGGGCGCGGCCGACAGGTACAGCCGCAAGGGACTCGACGAGCTGACCGCGTTCGCCGGCGAGTACGGTGCTCGCGGTCTGGCGTGGCTCAAGGTCGACGCCAACTCGTTCACTTCGCCGATCGCGAAGTTCTTCTCCGAGGAGCAAGCGGGCAAACTCCGCGAAGCGATGGGCGCCGAGCCGGGCGACTTGCTCCTCTTCGTCGCGGACCGCTACGACGCGAGTCACGCTCCGTTGGCGGCACTGCGGCACCGCCTGGGCAAGGAGCTCGAACTCTACAACCCCGACGACTTCCATTTCTCGTGGTGCGTCGACTTCCCGCTTCTTGAGCACGACGCCGACACGGGCCACTGGGTGGCCCGGCACCATCCCTTCACGATGCCGCTCGAGGAGGATTGGCACCTTCTCGAAACCGAGCCCGAGAAGGTCCGTGCCAAGGCCTACGACCTGATCGTCAACGGCGAGGAGGCGGCGGGAGGCACCATCCGTCTGCACAAGCCCGATCTGCAAGCGAAGGTCTTCTCCCTAATCGGACTCGACGAGGAAGAAGCTCAGAAGCGTTTCGGATTCCTTCTCGACGCCCTCAAGTACGGTGCCCCTCCCCACGGCGGCATCGCGATGGGGCTCGACCGTTGGGTCATGCTCCTGGCGAAACTCGAGAACATTCGTGACTGCATCGCGTTTCCGAAGACTCAGCGAGCCACCGATCTGATGACCGGTGCTCCGTCGGAGGTTGAGCCTCGCCATCTACGCGAGCTGGGTCTCAAGTAGCTCCGGAGGATCGAGATGAGTGACTTCCATCCTGCCGAGTATGGACCGGTCTTCGCCGAGCTGATCGACGCCGAGCGACTGCCATCGCTGGGGCCGGGGACACCGGACCGAGAACTGCGCGGTCGTCTCTCCTCGCTGACCGCCTCGGAAGCGTTCGCCCACGTCCCCATGGCCGAGAAGACCTACTCGGCCGCCTGCCTCTCGGGCCTTTGGTTGCTCCACGACTTTCTCGAGGAGTCGCACACGATCAGTCAACAGATCGGCAACGCCACCGGCAGTTTCTGGCACGGCATCATGCACCGCCGCGAGGGGGACTTCGGCAATAGCAAGTACTGGTTCCGACGCGTCGGCCACCATCCGGTCTTTGTGGCCCTCGCCCGTGAAACGACCGCGCTCACACGGAGCCAGAACGACTTGCCGGCGGAGGCCGAGTATCTGACCGAGCAGTCCGACTGGGATCCGTACCGCTTCGTCGATCTCTGCGAACAGTTCGTTGGCTCCGGCACCCAGGACGAGACCTTCCTTCAGCACCTTCAGATGCTGGAGTGGCAGTTGCTCTTCGACGACTCCTACCGCCACGCCGTCGCGGTTTAGCGGTCCATTGATCTATTCGATGCCGGCTACGAGCGGCCCTTTTTAACCAATCTCGGCGTCCAAGAATCTCGACGAAACTACCGATTCGCCTCCGTTTCTATTCCTTGATCTTGGCCAACATGGCTCGATCTCGACTTGGCCCGCGTAAATCAACGGACTGTTAGACGCGGGCTTCCAATGGTGGGAACCCGCGCCCGTTCGTCTTGCTCTTGCTTGGTATGCCGCCCCGTCACCGGTTACACTGAGATCGACGGTTCCTGATTCGATCTCGAGAGCGCCGACGCCGTGAGCATCCTCCTCGTTTCCCTCGCGTTTCTCGCCAATCCCCCCACGGAGACGGAGAGTCTCCTTTGGGACTCCGCGCCGGCCTCGAGTTACGCACACGGCTACCCGCTCGGCAACGGCCGACTCGCGGGGGTGGTCTATGGAACTCCCGATCGCCAACGCCTTTCGATCAATCATGTCGGCGTTCGCCAACCATTCGACCGGCGGCGGATGATCGAAGACCTGATCGCGCAATGGGAACAGGTACGGCAACAGGAGAGAACCGGACATCTGGACAAAGCTCGCGAGACCGCCGACCGACTACTTCACCAAGCTCCCACTCGACCAGGCGGCCCGGTCCTGATCGCCGACGTGACGCTCACCTTTCCCGGTCACGTTAAAGCCTCCGACTACAGGCGGAAACTCGACCTGTCGACCGGAATCGCTCGCACGAGCTACCGCGTCGGGACGACTCGGTACGCGATCGAAACGCTCGCTCAATCGTCTGGCGGCCCGTTGGCCATTCGCCTGGAAAGTGACGGCGGGAAGGGATTCACGGGAACGATTGAGTTCTCTCGCCCGCGCGATCCAGAGTGCCGCCTTTCGGCCTGGTCGGCGCCGGGTATCATCGGCGTCGCCGGCCGCTTCGTCGATGACCAAGCGTTCCAACTCACCGGGCGATCGCTCCTGCTCAAGGGAGGCAGCATTCGCGAAGTCTCCGACAAACGAGCAGTCTGGGAACTCGAGAACGTCCGCGAACTACTTCTCTTGATCGACGTGGAACTCACCGATGAGGACGCGTATGCCCTCGTGGCACGCTATGAACGAGACCATCCTCCAAAGGACTATCGCTGGTTTCGACTGATGCACAGCGCTCGCCAAGGGCGTCGCTTTCGCCGTGCCCGACTGCACTTGGGGAGTCCGTCCCCCGATCGACTTTCGACCGCTCAGTTGCTCGAAGCGTGCCGGGAGAGTGGCAAGCTCAGTCCCAGCCTCGCCCAGCAATACATCGACGTTGGGCGGTACCTGCTGATGTCGACGAGTCGGTCCGAAGGCGACGCTCCCGGTTCCTCCGGGCTCTGGGAAGCGGGCGTCCATCGGCGCGATGGGAGCGAAGAGATGGAGGCTCGCGTCGCCAATCAGTGGCCCGCGAACGTCTGGCAACTCGTCGACTCGGCGGAACCCTTCCTTGACGAGGTGATCGAGGCGGGTCTCGATGGACGACTCCTCGCCGAGAAGCTGTACGGCCAACCGGGAATCGCGATGCTTCCCAGTTCCTCCAGCAACTCTGGGATGACCGGACTCGCGATCGCCGACGAGATGTCTCGGTCGCTGTGGGATCACTTCCTCTTTGAGGACGATCGGCGGATTCTCTCGACAACATCCTATCCGTTTCTGCGTGATGTCGCCCTGTTCGCCAGCAGTGAGGACGGTTCCTCGATCGTTGCCTCGTCCGCTGACGAGGAGTCTCGGCGATCGATACTAACGAGGGCGCTCGCGGTGGCGGAGCAACTCGAAACCGACGAGGACCTCCGGGCGAGGTGGCGACGTCGACTCGATCAACTCGATCGATCCGCCCCGCAGGCCCCCCAGGTGAGTATGCCGGCCGCCTGGCGACGGGTCTATCCTGGCGCCCAGCGTCGAGAAGAGATCCCCAAGCAGGTCGCCACGGAGATTCGAGCGTTCGCAGAGTCGTTGAGCAAACAACCTCAGCCATCGTCTGGCTGGAAACAGTCGTGGATGGCCTGTCTGTTGGCCCGCCTGGGCGACGGGGACTCAGCGCACGTTCAACTAAAGACGCTAGTTCTCGGCGAATCGTCACCAAACCTTTTGCCATCGCGTGGCGCCGACTCCTTCCGGATCGACGGCCCGATCACGGCGGTCGCCGCGGTCGGCGAGATGTTGCTGCAATCGCACGGCGGCCGAATCGAACTCCTCCCCGCCCTACCCTCGGCTTGGCCCGACGGCAACGTCCAAGGACTCGTCGCACGAGGTGGCTTCGAAGTCGATCTCGCGTGGCGTGAGGGGGAAGTCGAGAACGTCGAGATCCGCTCGCGGCACGGAAACACCTGCACGCTGATCGAGCCCGCCACCGGAACATGGAAGATCAACGACGATCAGGGGCAGCCGATCGAGTGCGACCGCGAGAAGGGCCTCGTCCGATTCCCCACCGAACCGGGGAATCGTTATCGCCTCGTTTGGTCGATGGACGACTTGGACTAGCGCAGCCTTCCGAACCCTCGTCATCATGAGGACATCCTCCTATTGTGCTCCTAGGGTTCCCTAGCCAACTCAACGGAGGAGAATATCGTGTTCCCAGACTATCTGGCCAACACCGCCCGGGTAAACCTCAAGTATGCCAAAGGTCTTGTCGTCGATCTTGAAGACGAACAATTCTGCGAGCAGCCCGGAAGTATCGTCAATCATCCCGCTTGGATTCTCGCGCACATGTGCTCCGCGAACGAGACGGGGCTCTCCCTCCTCGCCCGCGAGCCGGTGATGCCGGAAGAATTGGCCGCTCGCTATCGTCGTGGCTCCGAGCCGACCGCCGAACGTTCGGACTACCCTTCGAAAGAGGAACTTCTCAGCTACTTCGAGCGGCAGACCGAGTCGCTCATCGCTGGCGTCAGGGAACTCGACCCCGCTCAGCTACAAGAGCCGATGACGATCGAACGCCTCAAGGAGCGATTTCCACACATCGGCGATGGGGTTGTCTACTTGCTCACCGCTCACCCGGCCATTCACTTGGGACAACTGAGCGCCTGGAGACGAGCGATGGGCATGGGCCCCATCAACTAAAAGTCATACCGGATGAATCAGCCTGGGGGTCGTCGAAAGAGATCGTCGCAATCCGCTTCGAGAATCCCCCCTGTCAAGGACACCTTGGCAAAACCGGCGCGACGACCAACTTCCTCGGCACGAATATCGATCTGATTCCATCCAAATCGCTGGAGCGTCGGGATCGACGTCCCATAGTAAACGTTCCCGATGCCTGCCCAAAGGATCGCCGACTGGCACATCGGGCATGGTTCCGCCGTTGTGTAGAGGGCCAGCCCGCTCCAGTCGATCTTCGGGTGATTCGTGGCACAGTCGTTGATCGCGACGATTTCGCCGTGATGGGTCGGGTTTGCCGACGCGTTGTTGACTCCCTCCGCCAAGATATGTTGGGTTCCACGCTCGACGACAACGGCGCCAAAGGCGAACTTGGGATTCTTCTTCCCCATCTCGATCGCACGCCGCATAAAGAATTCATGGTCCATGCCGGTTCTCTCCTGCTGCTTGGCCCCGAAGGCCGGACTCCCTCTACCCCACTCGATCACCAGGCGTCCACTGGCGGCTCGCACGTCGAGTCGGACTCCCAGGCGAACCGACCGACTCCCGAGGTCGACGTCGCGACCCTCCCACCGCGTTGGCTCTACAACCAGAACAATAGGAACACTTCGTTCGATCGTGCGCGTCACAATCGCCTTCGGACGTGAAGTATCCCCCATTCAACGGTCGATTCCAATCGTGATGGACCCGATTCGGACGAGAGGATGGAACCTCATGCGCCTGCGGTATGGACGACAATTCTGCGCCCTCCTTGTGCTCTCGAGCATGACGGGCCTCGTCCTTTCGGCAGCGGCCGCCTCCCCCAAGGAGGAGTCCCCTCCCCGTCCCGAGCGAACGATCAACCGCCTCGATCTCAAGATTCTTCAAGAGATTGCGTCCACAGACGCGGTCCTCGCCGACCTCAAACACGAATTCGAACAGCAGAAGCAGGCCGAACCTCTCGAAGAGGAGGAGTGCCGGCGCCTTGCCGCGGAAGCGTCGACGTCGGCGACCCTGCTCGAAATGGAACTGTCGATCGTCTTGAGCCAGAAGCTCCCTTCCGCAAACCGGGCATTGCAGGCCGCTTGCGCTCGGCGGCGACTCGAAACGGCGCTCATCTCCAACGCGGCCGTCAACGCCCGACGACGGACGGTCGCGCAGGCCCTGGAAGCATTCGTGGCCCTCGCGACCGCTCAAGCCCGGCTAGAAACACTGTGGAATACCGTGGCCGAGCTCGATGCCGCCGTCGCGGAGAGTGCTCGACTCGATCGACTCGGCATTCCGTCCGAAATGAAACCGGACAAGTTGCGCGCCGATCGGGAACACGTTCTCGCTCAGGGAGTCGCGCTGTATGAGGAAGTGGACAAGAGAAACGCACAGCTTGCCTATCTTCTCGGTCGAGATGACTCTCCGGGATCGTTCCGGCCTCGACTGAGTTGGCACATTCATCCGATCACCATCGATGTGGAAGCCACCGTCGCCCTCGGGCTCCAGAACAACGAAGAACTCCGCGTCCTCGACGAACTGGCTCGTCGGCTCGACGCCGCGACGCTCGAGACGATCGAGTCGTTTCTTCCAGGGTTGCAGCCGCTGCTGTCGATCGCCTCGGCTGGCGGACGGGGAAAGCTCGGGCTTTTACTTTCTTTCTTGTGTCCTCCGAAGCCGGACGGTTCGAGGATCGAGGCTCGTCGGGCCCAGCTTCGCTTCTACCGCGACCGACGTCGTCAGGAACTCGCAAGCGAAATCCGGGACGCGGCGGCGACGCTCGTGACCAGCCAACAGCGACTTTCGTTCGAGCGTGAGCGTTGGAAGCTCCTCCGAGATGAGTGTGACGACGCGACCCAGAAGCACGGCGAAGGCGTCTTGCCACTCCTTGCGGTCACCAACGCCAAGATTGAGCTGCGACGCCAAGAGGATGCGGTGATCTCCGCGATCGCGCAGTGGCATGGGGCTCGCGTCAAGCTCGGAGACGTGACGGGAACGCTTTGGCCGCCGGGCCAGGAAATGGTCCTTGTGACCGAGCCGGAAGACGCGCTGAAACAATGATCGCTCCCCGGCTCCCGTCGCGGTTTTTAGGGATCGGGTGTAGGATGGACCGGTAGACGGCGCGAATCCCGATCTTAAGGGTGGTGAGAAGAATGAAGAAACGTCGAGGGGTTGTCACGTGAACCGCGTATTTCTGAGCACGACGATCGGCGTGACATCCGTCGCTGGGCTCCTGCTCTTGGCGGCCGCCTTTGGTCAAGAGGCGAACACGCGTGCCGCTCAAGCGGCCACCACTCCTGAGAACACCACCTTCTCCCAGGACGCGATCCACGCCCTGGGACGGCTCGAGCCCGACGAAGGCTTGGTGATCATCGGCACTCCCCCCGGCATGCGAATCCAAGAGGTGAAGGCCGAGACCGGAGCGATGGTCGACCGAGGGGAAACGCTCGCGATTCTCGACGGATATGACACGCGGAAACAGCAACTCGCCGTGGCCAACGCCGAGCACCAACGGGCGGAGTTCCTCCGAAAGCTCAAACAGCGCCAATACAAACTCGAACGCAGCCAGTTCGACAAGACCCACGCGAAGCGGCTCGCTTCGCAACGCGAGTTGATCGGCATTCTCGAACACACGCTCGAGCTCGCCGAGTCCGATCTCAAGCGGTTCACCGACGCGAAGATCGCCGAGACCCAGATCAGTCAACAACGAATGCTCATCCATGAAACGGAAGCCAAGCTCATTCAAGCTCGTCTGCAGTTGGCCGAGTTGGAAACGGTCTCGGAGGCCCTGAAGGAGAAGCGGGCGATCGAGGACGAAGAGGTCGCCGACGGCAATCCTCAACTCGCGGTCCTCGACGAGCAAGTCGACCTCGCCAAAGCCAATCTCGACCAGACGATCGTCAAGGCCCCGCAAGATGGCGAAATACTCAAGGTTGTCGGACGCGCGGGCGAGGTTAGCGCCGGTCCCCTTCTCTTCCTTGGCGAAACTGACAAGATGGCGGCGATCGCCGAAGTCTACCAAGCCGACGTGAAGGACATCAAGCTGGGCGATACCGCTCAGGTCCGCGTCCTCGGAAAGAAGATCGGCGGCCGCGTCACCGAGATCAGCAACCTGGTCGCGAAGAACCGACTGCACAGCATCGACCCGCTCGATCGCGCCGATCGGCGGGTGATCGAGGTGAAGGTCCTCCTCGACGACGCGAGCGTCGCTGCCAACTACGTCAACATGGAAGTCGACGTACTGATCTTCCCCGGCCAGCCCGCCGAGACCCCTTGATCGCATGGAAGAGGATGGCCACCAGTCCGACCCGTCGCTGGATACCGCGTCGAACTCCCCTGTCGATGCGAAACGTGACCCATCAACGGGTCCGTTCGTTCACCGCAATCGCAGGGCTTTGCTTCGCGGTGGTTCTGGTGCTGCTACAGCTTGGCTTCCTCGGCGCGGTCGCGATCACCGCCACGAACGTCTACAATCGGCTTGCGTTCGACATCGCGCTGGTCTCTCCCGAGTACGAGCAGTTTTACAACCCCTCGTCGTTTCCGCGCAGTCGGCTTTGGCAAGCCAAGTCGATCGCCGGCGTCGTCGACGCCAAACCACTTTGGACGACCATGGGGCTCTGGCGCTGCCCCCCGAAACCGCTTGATCCATCGTCGACGTCGCTTTTCGACCGGATCCCCGTCGTCTCCAAGCCACCTCGAGGGGTGATTCGACGGGGCCTGTGCATCATCGGGGTCGACCTCGACGAGAATCCCTTTCGCGGCAAACTAGGCAAAGCGATCGACGCAGCGGCCTCGAGACTACGTGTGCGGCGAACGGTCATCCTCGACCGACTCTCGCATCCCGACTTCGGCTGGGCCGTCCGGAACGAATTCAACGGCTGGGAACTCAACAACCAAGAGGTCAGCATCGTCGACGGCTACGAACTCGGCTCCGGCTTCGCCGCCGATGGTTCGGTAATCTGTAGCGAGGAGAATTTCGTCCGCTTCGAACCAATGGCCAACGAACTCGAGGTGAACATCGGTCTGGTGAGTCTGGCCGACTCGGGGGCGGACATTGAGGAACTCGTCGAGGAGATGAACCGGCGCTTGCCCCCTGATGTCATCGCCCTGACCCGCGATCAATTGGATGATCGGGAACGCTACTACTGGGTTCGCAACACCGCCACTGGCGACCTGTTCGGTTTTGGAGTCTTCGTGGCTCTTTGCGTCGGTTGCGTCGTGATCTATCAGGTCCTCTCGGCCGACGTGATCAGTCGGCTTCCGGAGTACGCGACCCTGAAGGCGATCGGCTATTCGAATCTCTATCTCACCAGCGTCATCTTGAAGCAGGCGACGATCTACGCGATCGCCTCGTGTATTCCCGCGGTGGCGATCGCCGCGGTCCTCTACCAGATCACCGCGGCTCTGGCGAACATCCCGATGGAACTGACCTGGCAGAACATTCTCTTCGTCTTTCTGGCATCCTTGACCACGTGCATGGGGTCCGCACTGCTGACAGTGCGGCGCGTGCGAACGGCGGACCCCGCGGAGTTGTTCCGGTGAGCGCGACCACCCGGCCCGACAATCTGCCATCGCTCGCCGCGGAGACGCCCTCTTCGACCACGCCGCCCCCGTCGCGGTCGCGTCGACGCACGCCGCTCGCATGGCGGAACGTGACCGAGAAGAAGCTTCGGCTCTTGGCCTCGACGCTTGGGGTCGCGTTCGCCGTGGTGCTGATTTTCATGCAAAATGGCTTCAAGAACGCGTTCGTCGACGGCATGCTACAAATCATTGAGGTGCTCGACGGTGAGCTCTTCATCACCAGTCGCTCGCGCTACATTGTCACCGTTCGTCAGACCTTTCCTCGCCGCCGACTTGCCGAAGCTCGGCGTATCCGGGGAGTCGCCGACACCAGCCCGCTCTATGTCGAGGATCAGCTTGGACGCTGGAAGAGCACCGAGGATCGCGTCTCGCGAAAGATTCGCGTCGTCGCGTTCGATCCGGATGACTCGATCATCGGTATCCCCGAGGTCGAGGCCCAGCAGCACAAGCTCGTCGGCTACGACACGGCCCTCGCCGACCGGCGTTCGAAGAGGAACTTCTACGGCGACTTCTCCAGCCAACCCGAGTCGTTGCTCAACCGAAAGCCGTTTCGCATCGTGGGGACATACCGGCTCGGGACCGACTATCAGAACAATGGAACGCTGATGTTGAGCGAGACGAGCTTTCTCGATCTCTTTCCCCATCGCGATCAAGGCGGATTTGGCGACACGGCGGTCGATATCGGCGTCATCAAACTCGATCCCGGCGCGGATGTCCCCGTCGTCCTTGAGGCGATGCGAAACCGGCTGCCGCGCGACGTCGTCGTGCTGACAAAGAATGAGCTGCTCGCCAAAGAGTCGGCCTTCTGGAACGAGGTGACGCCCGTCGGGGTCGTCTTCAACATCGGCATCGTCATGGGATTTGTCGTCGGGGTGATGATCTGCTACCAGATTCTCTATTCCGACATTTCCGATCGCTTGCCGGAGTTCGCGACGCTCAAGGCGATGGGATACTCGAAAACGGAACTCTTTCGCGTCATACTGTCGCAGGCGATCTATCTTTCGTTCTTCGGATTCGCCGCCGGCGCTCTGGTGAGTTGGTCCCTCTACCAGTTGGTCGACTATTGGACGGGGCTGCCGATGCGGTTTCTTCCGCTCTCGGCGCTGACCGTCTTGGTGGCGACCATCCTGATGTGCGCCTTCTCGGCCTTTATCGCGGCTAGGCGTCTAACGTCGGCCGATCCCGCGGAGTTGTTTCGATGATGCACGACGCAATCGCTCCTCCTCCCGAGTCCGACGAAGCCACCGTCATCGAGGCGCGCGGCGTCGAGCACTTCTTCGGCGAGGGGGAGACCCGGACCCAAGTCCTCTTCGACAACTGTGTCTCGATCGGGCGTGGCGAGATCGTCATCATGACCGGCCCCTCCGGTTCGGGAAAGACGACCCTGCTGACGTTGATCGGAGCGCTCCGGCAGATTCAATCGGGATCGCTCCAAGTGCTCGGCCAAGAGCTTCTCGGCATGTCCGACACCAATCAGATGAAGCTGCGAAAGAACATCGGGTTCATCTTCCAGCAACACAACCTCTTCAGTTCGCTCAGCGCCCTGGAGAACGTCCGCATGGCAATCGAGCTGAAACCCTCCTCACCCAAGGAAATGGATCAGCGTGGTATCGAGATGCTCGAGCGATTGGGGATGGGAGAACGAGTCCACTATCACCCCGAGAACCTCTCCGGCGGCCAACGCCAACGGGTCGCGATCGCTCGGGCGCTGGTCAACAGGCCGCGTCTGATTCTCGCCGACGAACCGACCGCGGCGCTTGACGCCAAGTCGGGAGAGACGGTGATGGAACTCTTTCGAGAACTCGCCGAGGGCCCCACCGGCTCGACGATCCTCATTGTCACTCACGACAAACGGCTCATCGATCGCGCGAGCCGCATCATCAACATGGTCCGTGGCCGAATTATCTCCAATGTCGCGACCGAGGAGTCGGTCCACATTTGCCAAACACTCGCGCATTGCAAGCCGTTCGATCACCTCGGCGAGTCGGCGTTGGCCCAGATCGCCGATCGCATGCTTTGCGAGAACTTCGAACAAGGGAGCCGGATTATCAAGCAAGGCGACGAGGGAGACCGATTCTACGTGATCGACGAGGGGACCGTCGACGTCAGGGTCGACGACGAGCTCAAGACGGAGCTTCAGAAGGGAAGTTACTTCGGCGAGATCTCTCTCATGGAGTCTCGCCCGCGAACCGCGACGATCGTCGCGAAGACGCCCGTGAAACTCTACTCGCTGTCCAAATCGGACTTCGAGCTCGCTCTGTGTGAGCATGGAAGCCTTGAAGAGCGAATTCGCCGCGTCTATATGGAAAGACAGTAGCCGGCGGGCTTCGTCTAACGTAGTCTCTACCGGAAGCCGCATTCCCAAATACTTTCCGAACCAGCAAGCCTGGTTCTTCCTCCTTCTCTCACTGGCCGACGACGGCCCGGATTCTCAAATTGAGAGAACGCTTCGATGAGATCAATGTGGCATTTGCTGGTCCGAATAACTAGACTGGGCCGCGAAGTATCTTCACGTCTGGAGGCAATGGTCCCGTGAGCGTTCGCTGGGGCACCCTACTTCTCTTGGTCATCGCCGGATGTGCGCGCATCGACGCCGCGAAGTTCGAGGACGTGACACTCGCCGCGCAGTTCCTCCAGAAGGAATTGGATCGCCGCGACGATGACGCCGCGAGCGCGTCGGCGCCGATCTTCTTCCAGTCGGACAAGACGGCACTCGAGCAAGCCGTTGAGCAGCTCACCTCGCTCGTTTCGACGGAGGAGGAAGAGATGATCTATCGCCGCTTCCTCAACGCTTCCACGCGACTGACGCTGGCGGAGATGGAACGAAAGTCCGGCAACTTCGACCGCGCGTTCGACCTGGTCGAGACCGCGCGGGAAGACCTCCGCAAAGCCTTCCACGCCCTCAAGTAGCCCGCCGCGCCGAGCCGCTGGTGAGCCTTGTGCGCCGACGGGCCAAATGGCAGCCCAACGAACGTGGTGTTCCCCGAGTGCCTCCCTTGGCGTGACTCGGCACCGGACGTCCGAGACTCAAAACAGCACGGCCCTACGCGATGATCTCACGGATCACTTCGCCGCCAACGTCAGTCAACCGGAAACGGCGGCCGTTGTACTTGTACGTGAGACGCTCGTGATCCATGCCGAGCAAATGCAGGATCGTCGCGTGCAAATCGTTGACGTGAACCTTGTTCTCGGCCGCCTTGTAGCCAATCTCGTCGGAAGCGCCGTAGGACATTCCCCCTTTGACACCGCCTCCGGCAAGCCACGCGGTGAAACAGTGCGGATTGTGGTCACGGCCCGGCTTGTTACCCTTCTGGGCGATCGGTAGCCGCCCGAACTCGCCGCACCAGATCACGAGCGTATCTTCGAGCAATCCGCGCTGATCGAGATCGGTGAGCAACCCCGCCACCGGCTGATCGGTCTCGCCGGCGAACTGGGAGTGATTGCCTTTGATATCGGAGTGACCGTCCCACGATCGCTGGTTCTCCATCCCACCGGAGTAGATCTGCACGAAACGAACGCCGCGCTCGACCATCCGCCGAGCGATCAGACACTGCCGGGCCACGTGGTCGCAGCGCTCATCGCCGAGCCCGTAGAGTTGCTGAATCGCGTCGGGTTCCGACTCGATGTCGATCGCCTCGGGCGCGGACGACTGCATTCGATAGGCGAGTTCAAAGCTCTCGATCCGCGCCGCCAGTTCGCTTTCGGCTTCGTACTGCTCGCGGTGCATCTCGTTGAAGCGTTTGAGCAGATCGAGTTGTCGTCGCTGCGCCTCGTCGCTCATCGCTTCGGGACGCACCAGGTTGTCGATCGGCTGTCCTTTTGGGCGCAAGTGTGTTCCTTGGAAAACGCCCGGCAGGAACCCGGCGCTCCAGTTGGCGGCATGTCCCTTCGGCAACCCCCTTCCCTTTGGATCACTCATCACCACGAATCCGGGTAGATCGCGGCTCTCGCTTCCCAATCCGTACGTCGTCCACGACCCGACACAGGGAAAACCCATGCGCGGCAGCCCGCAGTTCATCATAAAGAGCGCGGGCGAATGGTTGTTCGACTCGGTGTGGCCGGAATGGAGGAAGGCCATCTTGTCGACATGCTCGCCCAGCTTGGGAAAGAGGGACGAGACCATTTTGCCGCACTCGCCGCGCGGCGTGAACTCGAACGGTGACTTCATCAGAGCGCCGACGGCATTCTTGAAGAAGCCGGTCGTGTTCTTAAAGGAAGGATCAAACTCCTTCATCGACTTCCCGTCCCATTTCTCCAGGGCCGGTTTGTAGTCCCACGTGTCGACTTGACTGGGCCCGCCGTTGATGAAGATCCAGATCACCCGTTTGGCTTTCGCGGGAAAGTGCGTCTCTTGCGGCGCCATCGGGTTAAGAGAACGGTTGCCGAGATTGCTCGCCGCGCTGGCTCGCCCCTCGAGAAATCCCTCTTCCTGGAGTAGCGACGCCAAGCCGAGCATGCCGAGCCCGCAGCCCGCGCGAGCAAGCAGCCGCCGTCGCGTCATCATCGTCATCGCGGTCACCGGATCATTCATCTGTTCGCTCCGCCAAGGGGAACACGTTGCACGTTGAATCGTTGTGGCGAGTCAGTCGACGTAGACGAACTCGTTCATGCTGAGGATGGACTGGCAAAGATCGATCATCGCGAGTCGTTTCGGGTTCGGTTTCCCCGACTCCCGATACTCGCTGGCTTGACGGACGAGAAAGGACTTCGCGGACCCGATCTCCCGCTCGGTCGCCTTTCGTCCCAAGGCGATGACGAATGCACGCCCGATGGCCTCGCCAGGAGCCTCCTTCTCCGCCCGCTCGGCGAGCCCCTTCGCCAAGAGCCGCCCCTGCGGGTTGTTCATGAAAAAGAGGGCCTGAGGCGCCGTGGTGGTCGTGGCGCGTCGAGCGATGCTAACGAGGTGCTCGGGCCAATCAAACAGCATCATCATCGGAATGAGTTTGCTGCGTTTCACGAAGAAATAGACGCTTCGGCGCCGCATCGCCTGATCGAGCGTCCCCGGCCCGTACATGGAGGGGTCAAGCATCCCCGAAACGCTCAAGGCCGCATCGCGGATCGCCTCGCCTTCGAGTCGCCGAGGCGCCCGCCGCCAAAGGAACCGGTTCTCGCGGTCAATGCTCGCCCGATCCTCGTCGAAGGCACCATCCTGACGATAGACGCTACTGGTCATCATCAGCTTGTGAAGAGGCTTGAGCCGCCAACCATTGCGAACGAGTTCCGCCGCGAGCCAATCGAGCAATTCCGGGTGCGTCGGTCGTTCACCCTGGAAGCCAAAGTCGTTGGGGGTCGCGACGATCCCCTGACCAAAGTGATGGGCCCAAAGGCGATTGACCACCACCCGCGCGGCCAAGTGTCCCGCTCCCCGCTCGGTGTCGACGATCCACTCGGCGAGCCCCTGGCGCCGGAGACTGGTGCGCGCCGCGGTCGACGGTTGATGCCTCCAGCGTGACTCATCCGAGGATGGGTCGGTGAGTACCTGAAGAAAGCCCGACGTGACCTCTTCCTTCTTCTGGTGAACGTCGCCGCGTTCGAGAAAGTACGTCTTAGGATAGAAGTGGGGGTAGCCCCTACCGTCGGCGTGGTGCTTCATGTGAGGAAGCCCCTCGCTATTGACTTGGACCTTCACCGGTTCGGCGTCGGGTTTGAGCTGCAAGTCGACCTCACTGCGAATGGTTGTCGTGAAGGTCGCCGCCAAGCGGTAGTAGTCCCGCGTCGGAATCGGATCGTACTTGTGGTCGTGGCAACGAGCGCACCCGACCGACAACCCGAGGAACGCGACTCCCGTCGTCGCCGTCATGTCGTCGAGTTCGTCGTAGCGTGCCGATTCGAACTCCGCTTCGGTCAACTGCGTCGGAAAGGCCCCCGCGCCAAGAAAGCCGGTCGCGGTCATCGCGAGCGGATCCTCGGGAGCGACCTCGTCGCCCGCGAGTTGCCAACGAACGAACTGGTCGTAGGGCATGTCGTCGTTGATCGCCTTGATGAGAAAGTCGCGGTAGTGGTAGGCATGCGGCCGATCGTAGTCTTGCTCGTACCCGTGCGATTCGGCGAAGCGAGCAACGTCCATCCAGTGGCGCGCCCACCGCTCCCCGAACTGGGCCGACGCGAGAAGTCGGTCGATCAGCTTCTCGTACGCGAGCGGGTCGGGATCGTTGACGAACTCCTCGACTTCCTCCGGGGTCGGGGGAAGCCCCAGCAGATCGAATGTCGCTCGCCGGATCAGCGTTCGGCGATCGGCCGACGGATTCGGGTGAAGCTCCTTCTCCGACAGCTTGGCCATGATGAACCGATCGATCGGCGTGCGACCCCAGCGGTCGTCGCTCTCCACGGGAGGATCGACGGCAGTCAACGGCTGAAACGACCAAAACTGGCGATCCGAGTCGGTCACCTCCAGCTCGCCAGACCGATTGACGACACCTTCGACGAGAGGCTTGTCGTATGGCGTGCCCAGGTCGATCCAGCGGGCGATCGCGCCGATGTCGCTCTTGGCGAGCTTGGGAGCCTTGAATGGCATGAAGGGTTCTTCGGCATGCGTCAACAGCGACATCAAGTAGCTGTCCTCGGCCGTCTTGTCGATCATTCCGCTCTCGAGAAGCGCTTTTCGGGTGGAGAGATCGAAGTCGGCCTTCACGCTCTTGCCGCCGTGACACTCTAGGCACTGCTCGACCAGAATCGTTCGAACCGACTCCTTGAAGAGCGAGGTTCCCCGCGCCATCCGCGACGCGTGATCGGGTTCCAGCTTCTTTGGGGCTTCCGCGGCACTGGTCGAGACAAGCATCACCAGCGCCATGCACCACAACGTTGAAACAGCTCCGAGCCCGTTTGGCGAGAATGGACAACGCATTTCTGTCGTCCTCGGATTGGCAGGCCGATCGATCAGCATGAAACAGACTCCTGAAGAACTCACGGAGGCACGCTCGCGCGTGATTGGCATGGCTAGGGTGGTGTTGACTCGCTAGTCGGGTCGGCCGACGTCGAACATCTCGCGGATTTCCTCATCGGAGAAGGCTCGCCCGAAGAGACCGAACTCGTCGATCCGGCCGTTGAGGCTCCGGATCCCATGTCGGCCGCTTCCCTTCGAGTTCCAATTGCCGATCTCCGCCGGCCCGATCCGAAGCCGAATCGGTTCGCGCAGCTCGTCGCGGCTGACGATCTCACCATCGACGTAGTGCGTGACGGCTCCTCTCGCGGGATCGTAAACCGTGGCCAGGTGAACCCAACGCCCGAGATCGGACGGTCCAAGAACGCGAGGCGAGAAGTAGTTCACTCCCGGATCTCCGCTGACGCCAAGAATGATCTCCCCTTTGTCGCTGAGCTGCCAATGGGGTTCGCCGAAGTCGAAACCATCGGTGAGCATCAGCGAACTCAGCCACTGGTCGTAGCCCTCGATCCGAACCCACGCCGCGAAGGTCATCGCGTCAAACTCGCCGTCGACATCAATTCGGACTCGGTCAGTCGGCCTCTTGAACTCGAGAGCGCCCTTCCCGGGCCAACGTCCCTGCGTCCACGCGCAACCGACGATCGCTCCATCGAGTCCCGCGCCGGAACCGGAACCCTCGTGGTGGAGGACCCGTTCCCACGCGGGATGATCGTCAAAGCGGTAGTAGAGCAGCGTGCTCGGGTCATCTCGCAGGCGCCGACTGTGCGTGAGCCACGATGTCCGACGTGCTTGATGTTGATCGTCGGAAAGCCGCAGCATCGTCTCTCGGTCGACAAATTGCTTGGGGTCGCTGGGGATCGTCTCCGCGTCCCCTCCGACCGCATAGCGTGCGCCCTGTCCGGCGAGGAGTTGTTTCGCCCCCGACATGCCCGACTGCCCCTCAACGGGATGCAGTTCGACCTCGCCGTCGAGGACATGAACCTCTCCATCGCCCCGCTTGGTGACGCTGACCGCGAACTCCGTCCCCAGGTCGACCGCGTCGACGCCTGGCGTCCCGACGGTGAACCCGTGAGCTTGAGAGGGGACGTGGGCTCTCAGTTTACCGAGACGACAGTCGACGCGCATCGAGGAAACGAGCTCCAGGTCGGCCGGTCCTTCCACAATGACGGAGGCCCCGCTGAAGAACTCGAACTGAACCAGTCCCTCCGCGAGACGAACCCGCCCCCGCCCAACCACCGCACCGGCGGAATGCCCACTGGGAGCGTCTTCCCAACGAGCGTCGACCGTTCGTGTAATCACGGCGAGGCCGTCCTTGACGTCGAGAGACGGCTCCGCGCTGGCGAGAGCGTTCGCGCCTTTTTGATCGGGACTGGGCGGAACGCTGTTCATTCGCCACATCAGGCCCGCGTTGACGAGCACCGCGGCGAGGAGCGATAGGAGCAAGACGCGATGGATGCCCGACCAGCGATCGCGACTTCGGGCAACCCGCCCGGAGGGAACAAACTTCTCCGATGCCCCGACAGTGTCGAACGAAGGAGCTAGCATGGAATTCCCGGGCATCGCGGCGAGACCGGGAAGCCCCGTGCCATCCGCTCCCGCGTCGTAGCTGAGATGGAGATTGGCATGGAGACTCATGAACTCGCGGTAGGCATCCTGAGCTGCGGGATCGTCGCGGAGCAACTCTTGAAGCCGGTGGCTCTGATCCTCGCTCAGCGACCCTTCGGCAAGATCGTTGATCAGCCGCATCAGTTCATCGTTGGAGTCAGTGGTCATGTCTCGGCCAGCTTTCCTTCAACGCAGCGCATCAGCGCCTGCCTGACGCGCAGCAAGGACATCTTGATGGCGCTTTGCGACTTGCCCACCGCGTTGGCAATCCGTTCGATGGACCCATTGCCGGCATAGCGGAGGTTGATCAGTTTCCGATGTTCTTCGGGAAGCTGGGCGAGACAATGGCGAAGCGCCAGTCGCCTCTGCTCCTGATCACCCTTTGGATCGGGCCGTTCGGCGATCTGGCTCATCAGGTCCGCGTCGAAAATGTGGCGATCGCGTTTGCGGTCGCGCAAATGAGCGAGCACCTGAAAATACGCAACCTTTCGCGACCAAGCCCCGAAGTCGGTTCCCTCTTCGAATTCGCCGGCCTTTCGCCAGAGGACCAAGTTCGTCTCTTGAAGAACGTTGTGCGCCTCGTGGAGATCGCCGAGCAACGAGACGAGATAGGCGTAGAGTCCTCCCTGCCCCTCGGTGAGGTAGTGGATGAATCGTTCGCCTTGATCGTTCACTTCCATCGGCGGGCAATGGATTCCTTCACACGTCAGGAGAGCGAAGCGTTTCCCTGCTTCCCTGGATCCTCTCATCCAGGAAGCTCGATGTCTCTTCCCCAAGAACAAATACCGCGACTTGGCGATCGGTCACATCGAAAGCGCACCTCGTGACAGATTTCGTGGCCCACCCGCCGTTCATCCGGACGGAGCACAGGCCGACTAGGTGCCTGACAGTCGGTTGATGTAGCAGCCCGCTTGCGGAGAGGTGTGCCGACGGCATCCCCACTTGGAATGACGGAGCGGTTCAATTCCGCTCAAGGAGGAATTCCCGCATCCCCGATACCTAAATAAGCTCCAGTCGGCCCAGTTTCCACGGACTCGTGGAAATCGTCTCGTGTGACCTTGCACCTCCAGGGCACGGAGGATTCTCCCCCTTCGTGTCCTTGGAGTCCTCCTTCTCGATCGCGACCGTCATTCCGATTCTCTCGATTGTGCGAGAGATTCCCCCACCGAACGAGCATCCCCCCATCCATTCGCTCTCCCTTCCTTCCGTTCACGTGCTACCATGAGCATTCGATACGGTTTGCCTCGTTTACCTCGCGGACCCGAAAGATTCGTCGATGCGCTGGATCATCCTGCTAGTCACGGCCCTCTTCGTCGCCGGCGTCGGTGTCTTCGCCTTGCGTCCTCCCACCGAGGAACAGGCACCGATCAAGGTGGGTATCCTGCACTCCAAGACCGGAACGATGGCGATCAGCGAGGCGTCGATGATCGATGCCGAGGTGATGGCGCTCGAGGAAATCAATCGACAGGGAGGGATTCTCGGACGTCCGATCGAGTGGTCCATCAAGGATGGCGAATCCGACTGGCCCACCTACGCCGAGCGGGCGGAGGAACTGATCACCGAAGATGGCGTCTGTACCATTTTCGGTTGCTGGACCTCCGCGAGCCGCAAGACCGTCAAGCCGGTGGTGGAAAAGCACGACCACCTGCTCATCTACCCGATGGCCTACGAGGGTCTCGAGCAGTCGAAGAACATCGTCTACACCGGCGCCGCACCCAATCAGCAAATCACGCCGGCGGTCCGCTGGAGCTTCGACAACCTGGGCAAGACCTTTTTTCTGGTCGGTTCGGACTACATTTGGCCCCACTCGGTCAACGAGATCGCGAAGGACCAGATCAAGGCGATCGGCGGAGAGGTTGTCGGCGAGGAGTACCTCCTGCTCGGTTCGACCAATGTCGACGCGATCGTGCGAAAGATCCGCGATACCAAACCCGCCGTCGTGCTCAGTACCGTCGTCGGTGATAGCAACTTGGCGTTTTACACGAAACTCCGCGCCGCGGGAGTCGATCCGAAAACCAGCCCGGTGGTCTCGATGAGCATCGCCGAGGACGAACTGCGGGTTTTGCCCGTCGAATCGATGGCGGGCAACTACGTCGCGTGGAACTACCTTCAGGGAATCGACCGCGACGAGAACCGCGAGTTCATCAAACGGTTCAGGGAACGCTACGGTCAAGACCGGGTCACCAGCGACGTGATCGAGGCGGCGTACTTCAGCGTCTACCTCTGGGCCCAAGCGGTCGCCGACGCGGAGTCGGACGACACGGACGAAGTCCGTCGAGCAATCCTCCGGCAAAGTTTCAATTCGCCCGAAGGAGTCGTCTCCATCGACTCGACGACCCAGCACACATGGAAGATCATCTGCATCGGCCAAATCGAGCCCGACGGATCGATCGAGGTGGTCTATCAGTCCCCTAAGCCAATTCGGCCGGTCCCCTACCCGGTGACGCGATCGATTGCCGAGTGGGACGCGTTTGTCGAGGGACTCCACGAGAAGTGGGGAGGCCAGTGGGCCAACCCCGGAGGAAAGTGACTCTCGTTCAGGGAAGGTCGATCCCGAGCACCTCCCCCGCCCGCTGAGTGGGTATTCGAAGTGTCGATCATACCACGACGCGAAGAGACAACAGGTTGACTATGGCCTTCCACATTTCCGCACTTCGCCGTCCCAACATCGCGACCCGATTGGCGTTTTGGTTCCTCGTCATTCAAGTCGTCTCCATCACGATCATCATTCTCTTCATCGACGCGATCACGACGCGGTCGCTCGAAGGAACGATTCGCGACAACCTCATCGCAATCTCCGCGAGCAAGGCGGCACAGATCGAAAACTACGCCCGCGAGAAGATCGAGAGCACCAGCGCCCAGACCCGAAACCCCTACGCGGTCGCGGCGTTCGAGGAACTCGTCAAGGCCACCAACGCCTCCGGTTTCGAGAGTCCAGAGTTCAATGAGGTCATCAAACGCTACACGCCCTACTTCGAGTACTACGGGGACACCTTCCAGTTCGCCGACGTGCTACTGGTCTCCCCCGAGGGGAAGGTCCTCATGACGACGCGGGACAGCCCCCTTCGGGGCCTGTCGATGAACGCCGGCGCGCTCGAGGGGACTGAGCTCTCGGAGGTCTTCGATCGGGCACGCGCTCTTCTTCAGACCGACATCAGCAACTTCGAGATCTACCCAGGAATCGACGATCCCGCCGCGTTCGTCGCGGGACCGGTCATCGACGACGAAGGACGACTCGTCGGCGTCTTGGCGATGCAGATCAGCAACAAGGAGATCTATGGCGTCCTCAACGACTACACCGGACTGGGCGCCACCGGCGAGACGGTCGTCGGTTCCCTGGAAGGAGACGATGTGGTGATCGTCGCCCCCGTCCGCAATGCCGAGGACATCGCCTTCAACACGCGAGCGCGCATGGGAAGCGACAAGATGGCACGCCTGCAAGCGGCGGTCAGGGGCGAAAAAGGGTTCGGTCTGAATGAGGATTACCGCGGCATCGAGGGAATCGCGGTCTGGTCCTACCTTCCATCCTTTCGCTGGGGCATGGTGGTCAAACTCGACCATGCCGAGGCGTTCACCCTAATCGCCCACCAGCGCGACGCGATGATCATGATCGGGGTGGCGACCCTCTTTCCGGTCTTCTTCCTGGCGTTGATGGTCGCGCGTTCGATCTCTCGTCCGATGCAAGCCGCGGTTCACTTGGCCGAGCGGGTCGCCGCGGGCGATCTGACGGCGACTGCCGACGTCCAATCGCGGGACGAAGCGGGACGTCTGCTCACGGCGATCAACCGCATGGCCGCGAACCTCAACTCGCTGATCGGGCGCGTAAAGGTTTCAAGTCGCCTGTTGACGTCGGTCTCGAAGCGGACCCAGACGGTGGCCCACCATCAAGAGGAAACGGTGCGGGAGTTCGGGACGTCGACCGCCGAGATCTCCGCCGCCGCCCACCAGATTTCGGCCACGAGCGAGGAACTCCTCGGTTCCGTGACGGAAGTGAACCAAGTCGCCAACAACACGTCCAAGGTTGCCGTCGCCGGTCGCAGCAGCCTCTCGGAGATGGAGGCCCAGATGAACCAGTTGCGCGAGACGACTCAAGCGTTCACTGAGCGTCTCGCCACCATCAACGACAAAGCCGCGGGAATCACGTCGGTCGTCACGACCATCTCGACGGTCGCCGATCAAACGAACCTCCTCTCGGTCAACGCGACCATCGAGGCCGAGAAAGCGGGCGAGGCGGGAAAGGGATTCCGGGTGGTCGCTCGGGAGATTCGCCGCTTGGCCGACCAAACCGCGGTGTCGACCCTCGACATCGAACGCATGGTCAAGGACATGCAATCGGCGGTCGCCGAGGGCGCACACGAGATGGATCGTTTTCGCGATGACGTCAGCGCCAGCGTCCGCGAAGTCGACGCCATCGCCGGCCAACTCGGCAAGATCATCGAACCGATCCAGGAACTGACCGGACGTTTCGCTCAAGTCAACGAAGGGATGCGTTCCCAATCGCTCGGGGCGAGACAGATCCGCGACGCGATGCAGCACCTCAACGACAGCGCTCAGCGTTCCAATTTGGCCATCGACGAATTTCTCAGTGCCAACGAGGACCTACGGGACGCGGTGCGTGGTCTCAACGAGGAGGTCTCTCGGTTCAAGGTGTCGGTCGAGGATCTACCGCAGGACGAGGAGTCAAGCGACCAGCCGAGATCACCATCGACGCGTCCGAGCACAAAGGGCCAAGACTCCAGCGTCCTCGAGCAAGTCGGCGCCAAATGACCCCTACGTTCCCCTCCGCCCGTGTCGTCGGCATGCTCGGCACAATCCGGATACTTGGTGATTCTCCCTTCACAGGTCGCGAAAGATCCTCGGAAACGTTGAAGTCCGCTACTTCTTGTTTCTCGATCAAACGTTAGGGCGTAGAGTGGATGAGGGTGGGCCCGGGCGACCGAGTTTCCCATCGCGCGAACGAATTGTGACTAACTCTCGTCCGGGAATGTCCCGCCGACGGGGAGCATCCCGACACCCTACCACCTCATGAGCCCATGGTCGCCATTTCGTCGAAACAACGACTCCTGATCCTCGTCGCGTTGGCCGTGCTGGTTCCATCGGCGCTGGCCTTGATGGCGTTGCTTTGGGAGGCGGGACAAGTCCGCCAGACCATCGCCCAGCACTGGGGCGCCAACGCGAAGGCGGAAGTCGAGGGCGTCGCCACGGGAGTCTCCCTCGTCTGCAAATCTGCCAGCCAAGCGGGCGTCTCGCGCGGGGGAAGCGGCATTCTTCGTACCGCGATCACCCGCCCGGTGGTCGGACGCCAGACCGCGTACATGATCATTCCCAACGACGACAGCAAGGGAGCGGCGGCCAGGGTCGATCCGGTCCAGCTTCTCGCCGAGCGTGGATTCTTGCCGCAAGGGACCAAGGGTAAGGAAATTCTCAATCGGCTCTCCAGCACCGCGATCGACGCGCGCGGATCGACGACACCCCCGATCTCCTTTGCGGTTTCGCCATCGGACCAAGGGACCTCCTCCGCGATGGTCGCCTCGGCGGTTTACTTCGCCCCGTGGGATTGGATCATCGTCGCCTTCGCCGAACAGCATGAAGCGGGCTCGCCACCGATAGCGATGTCAAGCCAGTACCTCATTGGCGGCATGTTTGTCGCGTCCTTCATCCTTTTAGTTCTCGGACTCGTCGCCGCGCGCGGACTGGCGTGGAGTTTCTCGGCTCCGCTACGCCAGCTCGCCGACATTCAGCAAAGCGTGGGCGATGGCGATCTCGTCGCCGCGCGCGGACACGTCCTCGCCCGAAGGCCAAGTGAGAACGGTTCCCCGGCCGATCGCGGGCGACCTTGGGATCACGACGCCGCCGAAGCGATTCGAGCCGCCGACAAGATGACGCGCGCGATCCTCTTGCTTCTCCAAGGGCTTCGACGCGCGATCGGCGAGATGTCGACCACCTCCGAGAACATCGTGTCGACCTCCAACCAGCAGGAACGAACGATCATGGACTTCGGCGCGTCGACCAGCCAGATCGCGACCGCCGTCAAGGAGATCTCGGCGACCAGTCAGGAGTTGGTCGGGACGATGGAGGACGTCGCGAGCGTCTCGGCCAACGCCACCGAGCTAGCCGAATCGGGTCGGACCAGCCTCGAAGGCATGGAGGCGACGATGAAGCAGCTCGCGGACGCGACCTCGTCGATTCGCGGCAAGCTCTCAGTGATCCGCGAGAAGGCGGGCGATATCAATCTCGTCGTCACGACAATCAACAAAGTCGCCGATCAGACCAACCTCCTCTCGGTCAACGCGGCGATCGAGGCCGAGAAGGCGGGAGAGTTCGGCACCGGGTTCGCCGTCGTCGCCCAAGAGATTCGTCGCCTCGCCGACCAAAGCGCGACGTCGATGTTTGAGATCGAGCACATGGTCGACGAAATGCACGCGGCGGTCACCGCCGGCGTCCAGGAAATGGATCGCTTCGCCGACGAGGTCCGTGGTGGCGTCGCGGAAGTCGGCACCATCGGAAGTCACTTGATCGAGATCATCGAGAGTGTCCGCGCCATGACACCGCGGTTCGATTCGGTCAACGAGGGGATGCGGGCGCAGTCGCTCGGGGCGCGGCAGATCAGCGAGGCGATGATCAAGCTCACCGACGGAGCGCGGGCCGCGGCTGAATCGGTCGAGCACCTCAATGGCGCGACCCAATCATTGCGCGGCGGCGTCGAGGAACTCCGTCACGAAGTCGACCGTTTTCGCGTGGAGTGATCACGACATGCTCGCTCTTCTCTTCTCCATCGGCGACGACCGCTTCGCCCTCGACACCATCTCGGTCATCGAGGTCGCTCCGATGGTCGACTTGACGCCGATCGCCGACGCGCCGGCTCACGTCATCGGACTCTTTCGCTATCGCGAGCGAATTCTGCCCGTGATCGACTTCGGAACGCTGTTGCGCGACCGGCCGAGCCATCGACGCCTCAGCACGCGAATCATCGTGATGACGACCCAAGGAGGTCACGAGCCGACGCGGCGCTGCGGGATCGTCGCCGAACGGGTCACCGACACCCTGCACTACGACGCGGCCGACCTGAGGGACGTCGGGATGCGACTCGACAACGCGCCCTTTCTCGATGCGTTGTTGCCGACGCCCGAAGGGATGATTCGCTTTGTCAACGGCGAACGACTCGTCGCCGGACTCGTGGCCAACGAGCTGATCACCGGTGCCATGGAGCATGAGGCATGGGACTCGCATTCATCCTCGACCGACTGACCGGCGTGATCGGACTCAACGTCGAATCGATCGGCGTGCGGAGCGTCGAGCGCGCCGTCGAGGAACGTCGCCGCGCGACCGGAGACGACTCGATCATCCACTACGCGCGGCGCGTCGCCGACGATGATGAAGAGTTCGATCAACTGGTCGAACGCCTCCTGGTCCCCGAATCGTGGTTCTTTCGCGATGTCGAACCCTTTCGGCACCTGCGGCACTATCTCACCTACGAATGGCACCCGACCCATCCTCACGCGACCTTGCGGCTTCTCAGTGTTGGCTGTGCCTCGGGCGAGGAACCCTACTCCCTGGCGATGACGATCATGGAAGCGGGGATTCCTCACGAACTCTTCGCGATTGATGCCATCGACTTGTGCCAAGCGGCGCTCGCTCGGGCGCGAGAGGGTCGCTACGGCGCGATGTCCTTTCGCGGCGAGGATCTCTCTTTTCGGGACCGCTATTTCCAGCGCCAAGGAGATCGCTACCAGCTCGCGGAGAACGTGCGGCAGCGCGTTCGCTTTCAACGGGCGAACCTCCTGGGCGAGCAACTCCCTGGGATTCATGGACCCTACGACGTCATCTTCTGCCGAAATCTGTTGATCTATCTCGTCCCGGAGGCCAAACGGCGCGCCTTGACCACCTTGTCGAGCCTGATGCGTGCCGACGGTCTTCTCTTCGTCGGTCACGCCGACCCCAGCCCCGGCCAACACTTCTCGTGTCGCGGAGCCGCCGCGTTCGTCCATCAATTGGGATCGCCCAAGCCTAGCCAGTCGACACCAGCACGCCGCCCGGTTCCATCGTCCACCACGCGATCGCGCGCGGCTTGGCGACAATTGACGACGACATCCAAAGCATCCACATTGAGGCAAGTACCCGGCCCAACGCCGAGTCCCCCCAGTTCGAGTTCGCCTCCTCGAAATGGACGCGGACTGGCCGAGGCCGAACAATTGGCCAACGCCGGCGAGATTCCCCAAGCCGTGGCCGCTTGCGAGAAGTATCTTTTCCAAGCCCCTCGAGATGCCGACGCGCACTATCTGCTTGGGATCCTGCGGACCGCTCTCGACTGCGACGATCTCGCGGAAGCGTCGTTTCAACAGGCGGTGATCCTAAACGAACACCACTACGAAGCGATCGTCAATCTCGCTCTCCTGGCGGACCGGAGGGGCGATCTCGATGTCGCCCGTGAACTACGAGAGCGGGCCGAGCGCGAGAGGAACGAACTGAGGAAAGCGAGCGAACAGCCATGACACTGGTCGTACTCGAAGAGACCGACGAAGCGGTCGATTGCTGGAACACGATCGGCGTCGCCGGCGACGGCAGTTGCCCGGAGTTACTCAAGGTCACTCATTGCCGAAACTGTCCCGTCTTCGCCACCGCCGGGCGTCACCTTCTCGACCGCGAACCTCCCTCGGGATACCGCGAAACGTGGACCGAGTTGCTCTCCAAGAAGGAGAGCCCCAGGACCGAGGACGACCTCTCGGTCGTGATCTTTCGCGTCGCCGATCAGTGGCTGGCGCTCGAGACCCACCTCTTTCGCGAGGTCTCCGAACTACGACCGACGCATCGGCTCCCTCACCGGACCAACAAGGTCTTCAAAGGCCTTGTCAATGTCAACGGCGAGCTCGAACTCTACGTCTCACTGCACGGACTTCTCGAACAGAGCGACGAGAACTCCGACCAGAGCGTGACCGAAGAGGAGGGTCGTCGGGTCTACCGGAGACTGGTGGTGATCGAACGCGACGGCGACCGCTGGGCCTTTCCCGTCGACGAGGTTCATGGCGTGCGCCGGTTCCCGAAGTCGCAGCGCAAAGCGGTCCCCGTGACCGTCGCGAAGACGGGCGACACCTTCACCCGCACCGTGGTTCCCTGGGACGATCGCGACGTTGGCGTCCTCGACGAGCAACGACTGTTCACGGCTCTGCAAAGGAGTGTTCGCTGATGAGTGACGCTGGCGGATTGGGTGACGTCCCGATGCTCGATCTCTTCCGCATGGAGGTGGAGGAACAGTCGGCGACGCTCAACGAAGGTCTACTCGTTCTTGAGAACGAACCCGAACGAACCGAGCCGCTCGAAGGTCTGATGCGGGCCGCGCATTCCATCAAGGGAGCGTCCCGCATCGTCGGGATCGATGCCGCCGTCCGTCTCGCTCACGCGATGGAGGACTGCTTCGTCGCGACTCAGGAAGGTCGGCTCCGCCTCGACAGCGGGCGCATCGACCTTTTGCTCGACGCGGTCGACATGCTCTCGCGCATTGCCAACGTTCAAGAGTCGCAGTTCGACCAATGGCTCGCCGAGGAAGGCCCGGCCATCGAACAACTGACGACCAAGATCGCCAACCTGATGCGGGAGACCTCCGCGCCCGAGGTTCCACCGGAAGCGGTGAACGGGAGTGATCCCAACGTCGCCGAGGAGCCCGCCGTTGTTCCAGGAGCGCCATTATGGCGGACCGAGGCGCCCCGCCCGCTCGAGGAAGGGATGCTCGACCTCTTGCGCAAGGAACTCGCGGTCAACACCGTCGCCCTGAAGGAAGGTCTCGCGACGATCGAGAACGACGCGAGTGGATCGGCCTCCTGCGAACCGTTGCTCGATGCGGCACGAGCGATCCGTGGCGCTGGCAAGATCGTTCGGTTCGACGATCTCTTCCATTTGGGGCGAGCCCTTGAGGAGTGGCTCCAAGGAGTCTCGACCGAAGCGACGGGAAACCCGCAGGTCGTCATCGAACGAATTCGTCCGGTCGTCGACGTTCTCGAACGACTCGCCGAATCGGAAGAGGCCCCCTTTGAGGAGACGCGGCAGATCTTTTCGAATCAGATCGCCGAGTTGACTCATCAGCTCGCCAGTACGCCGGTTCCCACTTCCGTGGAGGAAGTGCCCGCCCATTCCGTGGCGAGTGCCGAGCCTTTGCCTCCCAAGGCCGCCCCCGGGCGGCGCGAGCGTCAATCAACGGGTGTCGTCTCCGCGACAAGTTCCTCCGCGGAAGTTGCTGCCGAGCCACGAAGCGAAGCCGCCACCCACCACGGAGTGGTCCTCGCCTCCGAGTCGCAAGACCGGGTCGTTCGCGTCAGTGCCGAGAACATGGATCGACTGATGGGCCTCGCCGGGGAATCGCTCGTCGAGGCTCGCCGGCTGCGTCCTTTCGCCGACTCCCTGGTGAAGCTCAAGAGTACGCAGATCGCTCTCTGGGAAGCGTTGCGAAAACTCGGGCACCATAGCGACTCGGAGGAGTCGTCGCTGGGCGACGATCAATTCGACGCCCTTCTCGCCGAGGCCCGCCTCCGCGCGAAGGACTGTCGCGACATCCTCGCCGATCGCATGGACGAGTTCGAAGGCTACGCTCGCCGCGCGGACATGATGACCAGCCGGCTCTATCGAGAGGTCATCTCCAGCCGGATGCGTCCACTCAGCGACGGCGTCGCCGCCCTGCCCCGCTCGGTCCGCGATCTGGCAAGACAACTCAACCGCAACGTTCACTTCGAGATCGTCGGCGCGTCGACTCCCGTCGATCGAGACATTCTCGAGAAGCTGAAAGCCCCTCTCAACCACCTGCTGCGCAACGCCATCGATCATGGGATTGAAACCCCCGAGAAACGAGCCGAGACGGCCAAACCCGAGAAAGCGACCATCCGGCTCGAGGCGATGCATCAGGCCGGCATGCTCATCCTCACCGTCTCCGACGATGGCCGAGGCATCGATCCCGAGCGGGTCCGGCGAACGGTGATCGACCGGCGAATGGTCAGTGCGGAGGTCGCGCGCGATCTGAGTCAGGACGAACTTTTCGAGTTCATGTTCCTGCCTGGGTTCTCGACCCGAACGGAAGTGACCGAAGTCTCGGGGCGTGGCGTCGGTCTCGACGCCGTCCACAGCATGATCCAAGGAGTCGGCGGGACCGTTCGCTGCACATCGACCTTCGGTCAGGGGACTCGTTTCAAGCTCCAGTTGCCGATTACTCTCTCGGTGATCCGCGCCGTCTTGGTCGACATCGATGGCGAACCCTATGCCTTTCCCACGACGCGCATCGACCGAATCGTGACGGTCAACACGGAGGATCTAAAGTTCATTGAGGGACGCCGGCACTTTGAATGGGAGGGGGAAGCGATCGGACTCGTCGAGGCCCGGGAGGTGTTGGAACTCGACAGCGAGAAGTCTCCCTCCGAGCGGTTCTGCGTCGTGGTGGTGAGCGATCGCAATTGCCGCTACGGCCTGATCGTCGATCGTTTTCTCGGGGAACGTGACTTGGTCGTCCGTCCGTTGGATCGTCGCTTGGGGAAGGTGGCGGACATCAACTCCGCGGCCCTGATCGAGGATGGATCGCCTCTGCTCATCATCGACGTCGACGACATGGTCCGCTCGATCGACACTCTACTCACCGAAGGTCGCCTTCGCTCCTCGCGCGCGGTCCCCGAGGAGAACCAAGTCGTCCGCAAGAAGCGCATCCTCGTCGTCGACGATTCGATCACCGTCCGCGAGGTCCAACGGCGTCTGCTCGAGAATGTCGGCTTCGAGGTCGAGGTCGCCGTCGATGGCATGGATGGATGGAACGTCGTGCGCAAGGGTGGCTTCGACATGGTCATCACCGACGTCGACATGCCGCGAATGAACGGCATCGACTTTGTCCGCTCCATCAAGCAAGATGCGCGTCTCAAGAGCACCCCGGTGATGATCGTTTCCTATAAGGATCGGGAGGAGGATCATCGTCGCGGTCTCGAAGCCGGGGCGAACCACTACCTGACCAAGAGCAGCTTTCACGACAATACGTTCATCGAAAGCATTCATCGTCTCATCAGCGAGTCGGCCCAATGAGAATCGCGATCGTCAACGACATGAGAATGGCCGTGGAAACGCTGCGACGGTTGGTCGTCTCGCTGCCGGGTCATGAGGTCGCGTGGATCGCCCGCGATGGAAGGGAGGCGGTTGATCTCTGCTACCGCGACTGCCCCGACTTGGTGCTGATGGATTTGATCATGCCGGTCATGGATGGCGTCGAGGCGACGCGCCAGATCATGAGCGAATGCCCTTGCCAGATCCTCATCGTCACCGCGACGGTCCAGGGACACCTCGACAAGGTCTACGACGCGATGGGCTACGGCGCGATCGACGCGGTCCCGACCCCCACCTTCGGCGGCGACAAACAGGTCGAAGGCGCCGAGTCGTTGCTCGAGAAGATCGCGACGATCAGGCGTCTCATCGGCAGCGACAAGGCGACAGGTGTCGCGCCGGCTCCGGTTACTCCCAAGCCAACCACCATCCTCATTGGTTCGTCCACTGGTGGCCCGCAAGCGCTCGAAGCGATCCTGGGGCGCCTTCCGGGCAGTTTTCCCGCTTCGATCGTGATCGTCCAGCATGTCGACTCGGAGTTCGTCGCCGGATTGGTCGACTGGCTCGATCGCCGGACCGAGCTTCCCGTCTCGTTGGCCGACGAGGGGCAACGGGCCACGGCGGGAACGGTCAAGGTCGCCAGGACCGACAACCATCTGCGCATCAATCGGTCGATGGTCTTCCACTACACGCCCGAGCCGGCCTCTTGCCCCTATCGCCCCTCGGTCGATGTTCTCTTTTCCAGCGCCGCCCAGGAGTGCCCCGAGCCAGGACTCGCGATCCTTCTCACCGGGATGGGACGGGACGGCGCGGACGGCCTCCTTCAGCTCCGCCGCGCCGGCTGGAATACCATCGCCCAGGACCGCTGGTCGAGCGTCGTCTACGGCATGCCGCGAGCCGCGGCCGAGCTTGGCGCCGCGATCGACGTCCTCGCCCCCGACGCGATCGCCGAGAAGCTCCTGAAGATCCACAACGTCTCAAGCTGAGCGGGCACGGCCTCGGCGCCAACGTGAGCGCCGACTGTCAGGCGACAGACAGCGGTGTGCGAGCCACTTCACCGAGCGGCCACTTCACCTGAATCGTTCGCGAGTTCCAGCGAGAAATTGCCTCCGGTCGTCCGGGCAAGGTACAGTGGAGCGGACGTGCCATCGCCAACTGGTGCCTCGGCGAAGAGAGCGTCTGGACTTGGCCGGAACGACGTCTATCAATGCCAGAGCCGGTGGGCCGAGTTGGGCCATCCGTCGAGTTGAGAAGACCGACCTCAACTAGCGTCGGCCACACATTGCTTAGAGGTTCTCATCCATGGGTGAATCGAGATCCAAGACGTCGTGGCTTCGCCTCGCGGCCCGCCACGGCTTGATGTTGACGGCCCTCTTCGGCGTCGTCCATGCCGCGACCGCTCAAGAGGAGAAAGGGGCGACCACCGAGGCAAGCGAACCCAAATCGCCTCAGGCCGAAACGGTTCGCAAGCACCTCACTTCCTACGTCGATGCCTACAACGCCAAGGACGTCGACAAGCTGATGGAGCACTGGCACGACGACGGTGTCCACACCGACGCCGACGGGGGGAAGACGGTCGGCAAGGAAGCGCTCGCGGCCCGACTCAAGACCCTCTTCAAGGCCCAGGGCGACGCCAAGCTCGACCTGATGGTCACCTCGGTCTCGGCTCCGGTCGCCGATGTGCTCATCTCCGATGGCATCGCCATGGTCAGCGTCAACGGTCGTCCTCACATGGAGGGACACTTCTCGGCGGTGTGGGCCAAGGGGACCGACGGAACGTGGAAACTCGCCAGCGTTCGAGAGTTGCCCGGCTCCGGCAGCGACTCCGAGACACCCAACGAAGTCGGCGCCCTTGCATGGATGGTCGGCAATTGGTCCGGCGAAGACGGCAAGATGACCGCCCGGCTCTGGTGCCACTGGTCGATCAACGGCCACTTCCTCATTCGCCGTTTCTCCATGTACTACGACGGCCAGAAGGTCATGGAAGGACTCGAGTTGATCGGATGGGACGCCGCCGAGGAGGAGATCCACTCCTGGTCCTTCGACTCCGAGGGGGGCGTCACCCAGGGCGTCTGGAAGAACCGCGACGACGCCTGGCACGTCAACGCCCATGCCTCGCTGGCGAGCGGCGACAAGGCCTCGGCGATTCACGTCTACAAGGCGATCGACGACAATTCGTTCGAATGGTCCTCCATCAGTCGTGAGGTGGATGGGCAACTCCTTCCCGACATCGGTCCGATGACCGTTGTTCGTGACGCGTCCGGACAGTAGGGAACCGCAAAGCGAGGATAGATCATGAGACAGTTCGCGCTCGTAACGATCGCGTCGCTCTTGCTTGTCGCCCACCAAACGGCACCCGTTTGGGCCATCGGCATGCGAGGTGGTGGTGGAGGTGGCTTCCGCGGTGGCGGAGGTGGTGGCGGCTTCCGCGGCGGCGGAGGAGGCGGCAGTTTCCGCGGCGGCGGAGGAGGCGGCAGTTTCCGCGGCGGCGGAGGCATGTCTTCCGGTGGCTTCCGCGTCGGTGGCGGTGGAAGTGGAGGTGGCGGAGGTAATATCAGCAACTTCCGCTCTTCGTCGGGAGGCTTTCACGGCGGCCCCTCGTCCTTGAGTTCCTTCCGCTCCTCCGGCGGAAGTGGTGGCGGCGGAAACGTTCGTCCCGGCGGCAGCGACTTGGGCTCCCGATTGAACTCAGGTGGTGGCGGCCGGCTCTCAGGCGGTGATTTGGGCGCCCGCCTCAACCCCGGCGGCGGCAACCTCAGCGCCGGTCGGCTCGATGGGCTCCGACCGGGCAGTGGTGGAGCCCCTTCCAGCCAGGATCTTCGAAGCTTTCTCAACCTTCCCGCGGGCGGTCAAGCCGGACGCCCAGGAACTGGCGGAGGACAGCGTCCTCTGGGGCCAGGCGGCGAGCAACGCCCTCTCGGTCCGGGCGGTGAGCAGCGTCCTCTGGGGCCAGGCGGCGAGCAACGCCCTCTCGGTCCGGGCGGCGAGCAGCGTCCTCTGGGACCAGGCGGCGAGCAACGCCCTCTCGGTCCGGGCGGCGAGCAGCGTCCTCTGGGACCAGGCGGCGAACGACGACCGCTCGGTCCGGGAGGCGAGCAGCGCCGCTTGGGGCCTGGTGGTGAGCAGACTCGCGCTAGCCGAGCCTACGCCAACGCTCGCAACGACGTCCCTCGCTTCGAGGGAAATCGTGACCAGCGAGTCGCCCGGCGTGATGCTCGCGCGAATCAGATCCGGCGCGATCATCCGTGGCGTCCCTACAACCGTCCGTTCACTCAGAATTGGTGGCGTCGTCGCCCCTATCCCCCACCCTACGGGCCGTGGCGCAACTGGTGGCGTCGTCCGTACTATGGTTGGGGATGGGCCGCGTGGGGCGGGTTGACCGGCTTCCTTGTCGGTTCCAGCTTCTCGCAACCGATCTATTACGACTACGGCAGCAACGTCTACTACGACAGCGGCAGCGTCTACATCGATGGACAAGAGGCCGCGACCGCGACCGAGTACGCCGAGCAAGCCGAACAGATCGCCAACGACGGAACCCCCAGCACCTCGCAATCGGGGGAGATGTCCGCGGAAGAGGCCAAGAATTGGATGCCGCTGGGTGTCTACGCCTTGACCAATTCCGACAAGGGTGATGCCACGATGTACCTTCAGCTCGCGATCAGCAAGGACGGCAAGATCAGCGGCACCTATTACAACACCATGACCAACCAGAACCTTCCGGTCTACGGTTCGGTCGACGAGAAGACACAACGGGCCGCATGGTACATCGGCACCAACAAGGACACTGTCATGGAGACGGGGCTCTACAACCTGACGAAGCCGCAAACGCCGATCTTGGTGCATTTCGGGAAGGACAAGACCCAACAGTGGCTCATGGTCCACCTCGATCAACCCAAGGAGGACGGCAGCGGCGGCGACGAGAACTCGGAAGCTCCCGCTCCCACCGGGAACGGCGAAAAGGCGTCCTAGGGTCCTGATTGGTTAATTCATTGACTAAAAGACTCTTGGATGCCACGCCCACGCTGGCCGTGGGCATGCGGAAAACGCCTATGACTAGGCAAACTTCCGCAGGATCTGAGGGCCGAGATTCAATGTAGCGAACTTGCCTATCAGGACACAAGGGCACCGTCATCGCTTGATGCTCGGGTGTCATTGGCTGCTTGTCAGCCAGTGTGAACGACTTGCGTCGCCGACAACCCGAAGGCGAACGTTTGACCGTGTGCGAGGCATTTTCGATTAACGGCCTGTCAGCCCGTTGAACAAAAAATTAAGCCGGCGCGCCTCGTAAGTCGCGCCGGCTTCGTTGTTGCGCGGACGGTTCATCTCGCCACTTTCCTCATCAAGTAGTCTAGCGAGGTTCACCCCTTCTTCTGAGGACTCGTCGTCGTCTGGGCCGTCCAGTCGGGAGCTTCCTGCTGGACGCCCTTGAGGATTCCCTTGAGTTGTTCGGACATCTTCTCGAGTCGCTCTGGCTCGGCCGAGGAGAGGTCGCGCCGCTGACCGAGGTCGTCTTTCAAGTTGTAGAGTTCGAAGCGAACCAGCTTGTAGTTCTTGATGACGTCGTCGTCGCCGGGCTGGTAATGGCGTGGTTTCTTCTTGTCGAGATCCCAAATCCCCAGCACCACCCAGTCGCCGTCGCGCATCGCCGAAACCGGTTCGGTGAGCGAACGATAGTAGTGCCAATGGAGCGGCGTCTCGCGTTTGATCGGTTCGCAGTGAAACGCGGGCACCATGCTCGTGCCATCGATCGTCTTGTCTGTTGGAACTTTGACGCCGGCGAGTTGACAACAGGTCGGCAGGACATCGACGCCGCCGACCGGCTCGTCGCAAACGGCCCCCTTGGCGACATGCCCCGGCCAACGCATGATCCCCGGTACCCGGATTCCCGCTTCGTAGAGGTGGAGCTTCATGCCGCGAAGCGGTCCTGGCGACCCGTGGGAGCGCCAGGCGCTACGGTAGCGGCTGAGCGTTTCCGGGCCGTTGTCGGAGGTGAAGAAGACGAAGGTCGAGTCGTCGAGCTTCTCCTTATCGAGCGCCGCCATCAGCTTGCCGACCGCCTTGTCCATGTTGGTGACGTTGGCGTAGTAGAGGGCCTCCCCCTTCTTGGTCGCTTGCGGATAGGACGTGACCAGATCCTCGGGCGAGTCGATCGGTTCGTGCGGCTCGTGGAAACAGACGAACATGAAGAACGGCTTCTCGGGGTCGCGCCGCTCGAGCCAGCCGATCGCCTCGTCGGCGACGACTTGGCAGGAGAAGTCCTTCGTCGGGCCGACCGGCTCGCCGTTGCGGACGAAATTCGTCGGCTGCTTGTGCGTCGGGGAAGCGTTATTCTGCGTCGCGAACCAATGGTCGAAGCCGTGATCGTCGGGTTGGGGCTGGAGGTCACTGTTGAAGTGGCCGTTGCAGTGCCACTTGCCGAACTGTCCCGTTTGATAGCCCGCCCCCTTCAGCAGCTTGGCGACGGTCTTCTCGTCCTCGCGAAGGTGGGTGACGTTGCCTTCGGGAATCCAGTCATAGACGCCGAGCCGGTTCGGCGTTCGCCCCGTCAAGAGGCCCGCCCGGGAGGGTGAACAGACCGGCGCCGCGGAATAGCAGTCGGTCAGTCGCGTCCCCTGATCGGCCAGTTTGTCGAGGTTCGGCGTCTTGATGGTCTTGTTGCCGTAACATGCGAGATCGCCGTAGCCGAGATCGTCGCACAAGATGATCAGAAAGTTCGGCCGGTCTTCGGCCTGGGACGCTGCCTGTCCCGTCGCGACGAAGAGGCAGCAAACGAGCAGCGAACGTAGTCCTACGCGCATCAATCACTCCAGTGGGAGAATGGTGACTTTCAACCAGTATCCCGATGGTAATGCTGCGTGCGCGCCGTGGAAAGTCTCTCGTCGCCAATCGGAGAGAGGAGGTGATCGTGACTCCAAGAGAAGTGAAGGTCGTCCACATCGCGAACGCCGGTACCGTCGAGGCTGTCCGGCGTTCGCGAGGGCCATCACGAGAAGGCGACATCGAGGGAGTCGCGAATGGAGGGAAACAGAGGCGCGTCACCAATCGGGCCGGCGCCGAACGAGTCCGTACCGCTCGAATTCACGTCAGCCCCTGGGAAGTGGAGATGAAGCTCCGTCACGGCGTGCAGCCGCGGCACGACTCCAGCTCGAGTGCGAAGTACATCTTGCGTTCATGGCAGCAGCGACGCCGAACTTGCATGACGCCCAGGTAGAGCCCCGGCGAGACTTCCCGCATTTCATCGCGGACGTTGCGCCAGACGATGGGAGACTTCCCTTGATAGTCCATGATCACCGCGTCGCGACCGTCGACCCAACTTGGCCCCACGCTCACGTTCGCCTTCACCGCGCGAAACCCCGCCCACTGATTGATGAGATCGCCCTTGCAGGGACGGAAAATCTTACCGCGCCAGACGAACCGCGTGACCTTCGAGCGGATCGGCGTCATCTTCTCACAAGGCGGGTAGAGGGCGAGCCCGTTCGCTCGACCCACGGGGATGGTGGCTCCATCGGACTGGCGATAGAGGGCATCGAGTTCCGGCCAGTTCATGCACGCCAAGCGCTCGAGCGACAGGTTCTCCTCCCCGACACAAGTACCCCCCATGTGCTCCACGGAGGAATCAACCACCGCGCCGGCCACATTCGCCACCGTCTCGTCACTCGAAGAGATGGAGCGTAGAGAGGCCTCCTCCCCCTTCTCGTCAACGGTGCGGGTGGGCCCCTGTTCCATCGACAACGACGGAGCGAGCTTCGCGGGAAGGTCGGCGGTCACTTCGAGACTGACCGGGACCAACCCAGGCGTGACCTTCTCGTCGTTGGCTCGTCCCAAAGCGGGAAGGATCAGCATTCCAAGACATCCGCAACCGATCAGCGAGCGACGCAGCGTGAGCATGAGCAACTTTCTCTTCGAGTCACGGCGGACATGATGTCGTGAACCCAGGTACCTTCGGCCGATGGTTGTCCGCACCCTCTTTCCCATCGGCGCGCGGCGGATCCATCGTGAGCCAAAGGCCCCGTCGCCGAAGCGCGGAACGGTCTCGCATCTCGGCATCCCTCACCCGATGGGGATCCTCCCGACAGGTGACACCACCGGCACTCTCCGTACAACCAGACTTCGACTCGCCGCCCCCTCGCGACGAGACGCGTCCGATGATCCGCCGGAACAACGCCGGCCAGTCCCTTCAACGCTGTCGGCAAGTGAGGCGAAATCGTCATGGCCACGACGAAGGTGACTCTCCCAGAAACGGTCGATCTCATTCACGCTTGGCGAGCCGGCGTTCCCCTGGGCCGAAGCCTCCTTGTCGCGGTCAGCGGCATCGATGGGTCAGGCAAGGGTTTCGTCTCCGCGCGACTGGCCGAGCACTGCCGGGGGCTTGGCCATCGGACCGCCGTGATCAACATCGACGGTTGGCTTCGTCTTCCGGCCGAGCGTTTCCGCGACACCGATCCCGGAGGGCACTTCTATCGTCACGCGATTCGCTTCGATGCGATGTTCTCCCAGTTGGTCCTCCCCTTACGCGATCAACGAAGCATCGCGGTCGAGTCCGACTTCGCCGAAGAGACGGCAAGCAGCTATCGGAGAGAACGCTGGGAGTTCGACGACATCGACGTGATTCTGCTGGAGGGAATCTATCTACTCAAGAGCGAGTTTCGCGAGCACTACGACGGGTCGATCTGGGTCGAGTGCACCTTCGAAACCGCTCTGGAGCGGGCCATCGCCAGGGGCCAGGAGGGACTCGAAGAGAAGGCGACCATCGATGCCTACCGAACGATCTACTTCCCCGCCCAAGAGCGCCACTTCCGTCTCGATCACCCCAAGGACCATGCCAACGCCCTACTCCTCAATGACGAACGTCTTGGCGATAGCGTGGAGTAGAGTCCCGATTGGCAAGTTCGTTGCATGAAGCCTCGTCTACCTTTCGTGCGGAAGCTTGCCGAAGGAATGACGTTTCTCACATACCGACCAAAAGCGTGGACCGACGGGTACGACTCGCTCGAACGGAATGAGTCACCACGGACCGCGCCCGCGCGCCGCCTGTCAAGAGATGGGGACTGGACCTTACCCGGTGAGCTTGCGTTGATCTCGTAGTGGGGGCGACGTGGCCCCAACTCGAAGCCAGTTCGATCGGGGAGTCAGGATCCAAAAGAGGACCACGATGACGATCAAGGCGCCGACCAGCAGGAGCAACTCCGTCAACACGACTCGGTCGCGCCGCGCTCGAATCATGTCGAGGAATGGGGCGACGTGGCGGACCTTCGCCAAATGGAGCGATCGATCCAAGGAGAAGAGGTCGTTGTTGACCGGCTCAACTCGCGCCGCCCAATTCTCCCCACTCATCGACAGCGCGTCGCCACGAACCAGCGAAAGGTCCGTCGCGTAGTAAGGCCCCAACTCGGGAACGACATCTTCGATGCGCGTGGTGGCGTCCGGCACGATGGCTTGACGATCGCTCCTCGACGCTAGGATCACACCTCGATGGTCGGTCAGGTAGATGTCGGTCCTGACCAAGTCCTCGCGATGAGTCGAGAGGTCGAGCAATCCAATGTCGGCCTCGATGAACGCGATGATCGAAACGGCGTCCGAAGGATCCGTGAGCGGAGCGACAGCGAAGAGTCGAACGGCCTTCGACGGATCGCGCGACTCGTCCCACCAAGCCGTCATGCGAACGGTGGCGACCGGCAGGGAGCGGCACTCCCAGAGGAACTCGTCGATCGACTCCGGAAGAACGGTCTGACGAATCGATGGCGGGACGCCGTCACCGTTGGGCATCACCTCGAACGTCAAGTCCGGCCCCCGTCCGACCAGGGAGAGGCCGATCGAGCGGTAGTCCCGGTTCGAGTTCAAGAACTGCCCGACGTCCTCCAGGATCGTCTTCGGTTCCTCGCCGCGAATGTCGTTGTCCGACTCGAGCACGTGATCGAGATACTGGCGCACCGACGACAGTCGGACGACGATCTGAAGATCGCCCTCTATCTCGACCATCCGCTGCTGAAACAGCTTTTGCTGTGACTGCATGCTGCGGTCGATCTGGCGATGCATCTCGTCATCGATCACTTGCTGATGGGTGTCGACGAGGAACATCGAGGCGCTGGCCAGTACCGCGGTCAAGACGAGAAACGACGCGCAAAGAAGTGTTCCCAAACGACGCCGGACAAACCAACGAGCGACGCGCGCCCGCGTTGGCTCCGGATAGGCGGCAACCGGTTCGCCGACCAGCCATCGTCGGATATCGAGTTCCAGTTCACCGACACTCTCGTAGCGTTCGCTCGGCTCCTTCTCCATCGCCCGCGCGCAGATCGCGTCGAGGGCTTTGGGGACCCATCGGGCAAGTCGCCGCACCCGAGGCGTTTCCGCATGGACGATATCCTCGAAGTGCGCTTTGGCGTTTCGAGCGGCGTGGCGTTGATGGGGAGATTCACCGGTGAGCACCTTGAACAGGATCGCACCGAGCCCATAAATGTCCGTCGCGGGCCCGACCCGCGTGTTGGTCCCCGCTGCTTGCTCGGGCGCCATGTACAACGGGCTGCCGACCACGAGCCCCTCGCGAGTCTCCTCCAGACACGGCGCGTTCGAAAGGTCGTTCTCGTCGAGTGGTCGCTCGCTGCCCTCGTCGGCGCCCCCGAGAATCTTCGCGAGTCCCCAGTCGAGCACGACGACTTGGCCGAAGCCACTCACCATGATGTTCGCGGGCTTCAGGTCGCGATGGACGATCTCACGCGAGTGGGCGAACGCGACCGCGTCGCAAACGTCGAGGAAGATGCTCATCAGGATGTTGAGCCGGACGGGATCACACCGCCTCTCGGAAGTGCTCGCGTGGAATTCCTGGATGACTTCATCGAACGTGCGTCCCTCGACGAAACGCATCGAGTAGCGAGGATTGCCCCTCTCGTCGGTCCAGATGCTGTAGATCGGAACGATGTTGGGATGCTGTAGTCGGGCGATCACTTGGGCTTCGCGTAGGAAGCGACGACGGGCCTCGTCATTGACGAGCGACTGGGCACGGAGTTGCTTGACGGCGACCTCTCGGTCGAGGGCCACTTCGTGCCCCCGCCACACCTCACCGAACCCGCCACGTCGGTACAACTCGAGAAGCCGACACGACTCCCTCCCATCGGAACCGTCTATTCCTTGGCCCTTACTCCAGTCGCCATTGAGGTAACGGCGTAGGATGGGATCGCGAACCCGTTCGACGGCTTCCGAGATGTGCTGAGCGAGCAAGCGGTGGAGCAACTCGCGACGATCGACTTCGCTGGTGGCGTCGTCCAGACGTTTCTCGAGCGAACGCGAGAACCGCTCCTGTTCGGAGCCCGCAAGTAACCCGTGCCCCACCAGGACATCGACGAGGCTCTTCGCCGGTTCGTGAGCCGCGAGAAGCAACCCGCGCACCAGGGCTCCTTCATCAAGGATGCCGTGGAGAAGCGCCCCCGCCGCGAAGAGTCGGTCGGTCTCATCGTGCATGATCAAGGAGTCGATTCCGTCGCAAGAGTCGCTTCAGGCAACGACCGGTCCCATCGGCACGGTGTGTCGCGGGGGACGTCATTGCGCCGAGCTTCGCCTCAACTCACGTTGGCGTTGGTCGATGTCCGTTCCGATGACGAGGCCTATTTGAAGAAGTCGGTCCAGCGACTGTCTTCGTCCGCCTTCGGATCGCTCGGCTCCTCGCGTGACTGTGCTTCGAACAGCGACTGCGAACTGCAAAGCCACGCCGCCCAACTCTCGTGGAGATTGACCGAGTCGGGTAAGTCCATCGACGAGTTTGCCCCACTCTCCCCGATGGGTGAGGCAGCGGCGTCGGTGGACGTCGTCCCGGGAGTCGCCGGTCGAACCACCGAGAGAATTGATCCCGAATCGTGAACCCAATCGGGAATCTCGAGTGGCTGAAGCGTCGACTCCTCCTCGCGACGCGACGAGCGTGTCCCATAGGATCGCCAATCGTGTTCCTCGGCGAAACGCTTCGCGGCCGCCCCTTCCACGTCCGCGAGTTCGGGGTTCTCACCAATCGCTCGCAGCGATTGGTACTGCGCGATCTGCTCCGCCTCGAGATCCTCCATCTCGTGGTATTCGGGCGGGACCTGGGAGAGAACCTTTTGCCGATCCTCTTCCGACATCGCGGCGGTCATCTCTTCGACGTTGGGCAACTTCGCCGCTTGAGGTTCGGGGACCTCGATCGACCGTAGCGCCTCGAGCACCTCGGCTTGCTGTTGCTGAAAGAGCTTCTCGACCTCCCGCACTTTCTCCAGCGGCGCCCCCATGTCGGCGACCATCCGTTTGGAATTCGCCATCGACTGAAGCAGTTCGATGAGTTGAGCGGGGTTGAACGATGCCATGTTGTCGCCTCGCAGACTTGCCCTCGCGTTCCATTTCGTACCTGCGTCCCCAACGGGACCTCGAGTCACTCCTGGTGATCGAGCACGTTCCAGGGGCGTTCCCCGCGCGAGACCTCCAGTCCCAACAACAGGCAACCGCGCACCAGTTCGTCACGCCGTTCCGGCTGGAGGTTGGCGGCGATGACGATCGCGGCATGAATCCCTCGAGCCTGGAAGTCCTGGGGAACGTGGTATTTCGGCCGCGGCAGCGGAATCACCTCGTAGCCTGCCGCCCGTGCCAAGATCGTCACGCAACTCTCCTCGGGACACCGCTCGGCGGTCTCCTGCACCCGCTGGCGATGTTCATCATTCGGTTCCACCACCCAGCGGATCATCGCGTCCATGGCTCGATGCTCGATTGGAGAAAGCGTCTCGGGATCGAGGATCTTGATGAGGCAAAGACATCCCCACCAGACACTCTGACGCGTCGGCAAGGTGTACGCGATGAACCGCAAGGCATCGGTGTAGAGATGCTCCTTGAGGAGAGTTTCCAGGTACTCCCCCGCCGTCAGCCCTTCGCGAAGCTGAGACTTGGCCGACTCGCCGAGAAGCATCTCGACTTCGGAGCAGAGCTGACCGGCCGGTTTCTCGGCGGCTTCGAACTCGTAGACGACACTCATCGAGCGTTCCCGTTCCCTTGGTTGATGGTCGACATTCGGACCTTACCAGACCGTCGATCGATTCGCCTTAGCAGTCCGTTGATTTGAGCGGGCCGAGGCGAGAACCAGCCATGTTGGCCAAAATCGAGGAGGAGAAACGCAGGCGAATCCGTCGATTCGTCGAGTTGTCCCAACGCCGAGATTGGTCAAAAGGGCCGTTCGCGGCCGGCAGCAAATAGATCAACGGGCTGTTGGCCCGCTCTCAAAGCAACGGACTGCTACGTGTGCGTGTAGAGCGAAACCGCCCGCGTCAGGAGAGACTGACTCTGGTTCTGGAGCGAATTGAACCAGGTGATGGCGGCGGTCACATCGGAGCTTGCGATCACGTCGCTCTTTTTGATCACGTTGCTCATCTTGTTGCCGACGACGTAGTCGGCCTTGAACCCCAAAATGTAATCACCTTTGAGCCCCTGCACGAACTTGAGGTTCTTCCCCGCGATGACGTCCATCTTGTTGCCCGTCACGAGATCCATTTTCGTGCCGATGATGAACTTGGAATAGTTCCCGATGACCAGCGTGAGGTTCGCCCCCAAATAGAATTTCGTCTCTAGGGGTGTCGTGAAGCTGAGACTTCCCGTGAACTTCGCCTGGACGATGATGCCGGCATAGGCGCGCAGATCCACCGCCGCCTGGACGGTCGACTTGAACCCGGTGACGAAGTCGACCTTGACGAGGTAATGGCTGACGTACTCCGGCCCCCAGTCAATAGTGTATTTCCCGGTCGTCTTCTCCTCGCGATCCCCCTCGTGCACCTCGGAACTGTCGCCTTTGACCACCATGCTGTGGTCACCGTCGATGGTCTCCTCGCTGAAGCCCGAGACGTGCATCCGATGCCAGCCGTCGACGTCGATGTCGTAGCACGCCTCCTTATCCGTTACCGATTCCGCCGAGCCTCCTTCCTCCGAGGCTGGACGCGGACGAACCCGTGTTGGGGCCATGCTCTCGGTGTCAATCGACTCGTTCCATGCCCCAGGGCCGATGCGCACGATCTGCGAGTTTTCGGCGACGACCTCTAGATCTCGCTCCGCATGGAGATTGACCCGTTCCTCGCCGAGCGTGTCGTCGAACATCAGTTCGTTGTAGTTGCCCGGATCACCCGACTTGGAGTGACTCCTGATGCCGAACTTGTTCCGCTCTCGCGGCAGTTCATACGGGGGCGGACATTCGCTGTTGTAGAGCGATCCGACGATGAGCGGTTGATCCGGATCGCCGTCGACGAAGGAGACGATCACTTCCTGACCGACCCGCGGGATGTTGATCGATCCCCACTTCTCACCCGCCCACATCTGGCCAACGCGGATCCAACACGAACGGGAAAAGTCGTCGCGCGCGTCGCGATCCCAGTGAAAGCGGACCTTGACGCGGCCATACTCGTCGGTGTTGATCTCCTCGCCCTCATGGCCGGCAACCGTCGCGGTCTGAACGCCATCGATGCGCGGCCGCACCGTCGTTCGCGACGGCCGAAACGCCAATCCGAGCGGCGCGCACGCGAAGTCGTTCTCGTAGGCGCGCGACTCGTCCTTGCCGGCGAGTTCTCCCTGAGCCCGGAAGCGGTGGCGGACCTTCGTGACGAAGTAGGCATCGTCGGCGTCTGGATGTTGGCTGAGCTTGAATCGATAGCCCGGCACCATCATCGCGGCTCGTCCGTTCCCCTCGATCACGATCGCCTCGGCGAGTTGGGCCTCCTTGTCGACCGCCACCAGCCGCTCTCCCGCCGCCGTGACCCGTCGCGCCAAGGCCGCGGAATCGCCGTTGCCCTCGAACCGATGGGAAACGTCACCCACCAGATCACGTTCGCAATGCGCGAGCCCCGGCTGATCGAGCTTGTGCTCGATCGACCCCACCCGAACCGTGCCCGTCGTCCGATCCTCGGCTTGCCAAGACTTCTTGGCCGCTTGGAACGAGAAGTCGCGATGCGCGAACCGTTGCGGACGGACCCGCTGCGACTTTCTCCACGAACGGATCGTGCCGAACGAGTCGCTCTTGGGTTGAAAGGCGATCGTCGTCGACGGAGCGACCTCCGCGGCGAGCTTCGAGTCGTCGCCTAGGATCATCCGGTGGCGTTCGCCTTGATGATCGAAGTAGTAATAGATCCCCTCTTCCTCGAAGAGGCGGGAGACAAAGTCGAAGTCGCTCTCTTGGAACTGCACGCAATAGTGATGCGGCTCGTACTCATGAAGAAGCCGGGAGACATCCAGTTCGACGCCAACCAGCACCTCTTGAGCGATCTCGGCGACGGTCTTGTTCTGGAAGATGCGGCTGCGACGCGTCTGGGTCGCGAACCAAAGCGTCGGCACCAGCACCGCCCGAAGGTAGCGGTGGACGTCGTCGCGCTCTGTCTCGGAAACTTCACAAACGACCCCGTCGAAACGCCGACCGCTTGCCCCGTCGTCGCCCACTCGGATCGTCATCGGCTGGCCGAGCAACTTCTCGAACGGCTCCTCCCCGGCAAGGGGAACCTGCAAGTCGACCTGGAACTCGAAAGGCGTCGATACGGCTTCGGTGCCTTCAAAACCGACGATCCGAACGTCGGGAAGCACCGGAGCGATCATGGTCAACGGGATGATGTCTTCGGCGATCATGGCAATTCCCCTCCCCGATCGTGACCCATCAGTGATGCCGCTCTTTGATACGGCCCGAACTCGCGAAGCGGCTAATGTGTCGGCAAGAAAATTACATCCTGGCTCAACTCATCATCCGCCGGCGGGAAAACGTACGACAACAGGAGACCGACGCGGAGACCAAGTTGGCGCGGTACTCCGTTGCCCTGCCCTGGATTGGCGTTGTACAACGTTCCTGGTGGGCGACATCTGAGCTTTGTCTCAAAACCGATCGTTGGTCTCAAGCCAGGCGAGTTGGTGTGCGATGACAGACGCGTGCCGAGAGACCGGAACGAAACAAGTGCGGGTTCCTCGAACAAGTCCACGGTGACTAGCAGCCCGTTGATCTAAGCGAGCCAAGGCGAGAACGAGCCGTGTTTGCCAAGATCACGGAAAAGAAATGGAGGCGAATCGGTAGATTCGTCGAGTTTCATTGACGCCGAGATTGCTCAATAGGGCCGTTCGTAGTCGGCATCGAATAGTTCAACGGGCTGCTAGGGTCGGTGATGTTCGAGAGAAATCGGTTGGGACCGCTCTCAAGAGCGCTCGCTAGAAACAGGAGTGACCAGATCATGACCGAGACCGCCAAGGCAACAATGCCCGACGAAAGCGTGCTCACGTCGACTCAGGATACGCCGCCCCAAGCTCTCCGTTCGGGTCGGTCGATCACATTGCGTACGGACGAACAACAGGACACCGTCGAGATCCGCTCCCCCCAAGGGGACGTCGAACTGACGATCGTCCTCACGGACGCTGGTCCGGTCGTCTCGCTCAAGGGAGCCAAGCTCGAGATGGAAGCGGTCGACACGCTGTCCATGAGCTGTCGCCGGCTCGACGTCAAGTCGAAGGAGCGCGCGACGATCTACAGCGACGAGGACATCGTCCTGGCCAGTCGCGAGACCAAGCTCCGTTCTTCCGACGACATCACGCTCAACGGGGCGCATATCCGGATGAACAGCCCCTAGTTCATCCTTCGCCCCCTCAAGGGGGTTCAGCGTATTGGAGTTCGTGTCGGCTTGCGCGCCGGTTCATTTCATGTTTCGGGTGCCACTGGCTGCTTGTCAGCCAGCGCTCAAGGGTTCTCGCTGCACCAACACAAACGTCAACTTCGCACAGAGGACCGGTGACGTCATGGGCAAGCTCATCGCGGGAACTCGTTGTTCCCTAACTTGCTTCCGCTCGCCGAATCAAAAGCGCTTCCCGCATGCCTACGGCAAGCGTGGGCATTGCACCCAAGAGTGGCTTACGCCAGGATCTCCTTGACCACGTGCGCCTCCTCGACGCCGGTGAGCTTCGAGTCGAGACCCTGAAACTTGACGTGGAAACGAGAATGGTCGATCCCCAGGAGATGCAGCATCGTCGCGTGCAGATCGCGAACGTGAACGATCTTGTCCACCGAGTTGTAGCCTAGCTCGTCGGTCGCGCCGTGGGTGATGCCTCCTTGGACCCCGCCGCCGGCAAGCCACATCGAAAAGCCCTTGATGTGATGGTCTCGGCCGACGCCTCCCTTGCCTTGATACATCGGCGTCCGTCCGAACTCCCCTCCCCAGACGACGAGCGTGTCGTCGAGCATGCCGCGTTGCTTCAGGTCGGTGATCAACGCCCAGACCGGCTGATCGGTCAGTTTGCAGCAGACGCCCATGTACCTGACCAGCCCGCCGTGGTGGTCCCAGCCGCGATGGTAGAGGTGAATGAAGCGAACGCCCCGCTCGGCGAGCCGTCGCGCCAGTAGGCAGTTGCTCGCGAACGAGCCATCGCCCGGCTTGGCGCCGTACATGTCGAGCGTTTCGGCCGGTTCCTCCGAGATATCCATCAGCTCCGGCACGGAGCTTTGCATGCGGAAGGCCATCTCATACGCCGCGGTGCGGGTGTCGATCTCCGGGTTGCGGACCAATTCGTTGCGATGGGCGTTGAGTTGCTGAATCGCCGAGACGAGCTGTCGCTGCTGGTCGAGCGTCACACCTTTGGGCGGACGGACGTAGTGAACCGGATCGCCGGTCGCGTTGAACTCGACTCCCTGGAAGCGGCTTGGCAGAAACCCCGCCGACCATTGCCGCGACGCGATCGGCTGCGGGTTACGACCACCGGTGCTGGTGAGGACCACGAAGCCTGGGAGGTTCTCGCTCTCGCTCCCCAGTCCATAGTTGATCCACGAACCCATCGAGGGCCGGCCGCTGATCGCCGTCCCGGTGTTCATGAACGTGTTGGCCGGGTCGTGATTGATCTGCTCGGTCACCATCGAACGGACGATGCAAATGTCGTCGGCGATCTTCGCCGTCCAGGGTAAGAAATCGCTGATGTATTGCCCGTTCTCGCCATAACGGCCAAACTTGGTCATCGGCCCCTGGCACCTGAGTTCCTTCCCTTGAAGCTGCGCGATCGGCTGGCCCTCGGTGTAAGAAGCCGGCATCGGCTCCCCAGACATCTTCTCGAGCGTCGGCTTGTAGTCGAACGTCTCCAGATGCGACGGTCCGCCCGACATCGAGAGGAAAATGACCCGCTTCGCCTTCGGAGCGTGATGGGGGAATCCGCGCAAGCCCTCGTATTTGGCGGTGATCGCTTCGGACGACTCCTTCGCCGCGAGGTCCCGGGCGAGCATCGACCCGAGGGCGATCGAGCCGAAGCCGACGCCGGCTTGGCCGAGGAAGGCGCGCCGCATCAATCGAGCCGCTAGTTCGTTGGGAATGGTCATGCTAATCAGTTCCTCGTGATCGTCTCACTGAGATTGAGGATGGCCCTGGCGACCATCGTCCACGCCGCCAAGTCCGCTTGGTCGAGATCGTTCGGCACCGGCGTCAATCCGGTCGCGACCAGCTCGGCCGCGTCCTTCGGTTCGTCTTGGTAGAGCTTCCGACTCGTCTCCAACAAGCGCGTCAACGTCGCCGCTTCGTACTCGTCCGGACTGCGCGAGACCGCGTGACGAAAGGCGAAATCGAGCCGGCTTTCGGGCGTGCTCCCCCCCTCGCGCACGATGCGCTCCGCGAAGGCCCGTGAGGCTTCGACGAAGGTCGGGTCGTTGAGAAGGGTCAGAGCCGCGACCGGCGTGTTGGAGCGCGGACGCTGCGCCGTGCACTCCTCGCGACTGGGAGCGTCGAACGCCTTGAGCATCGGATGGAGAAACTGACGCTGCCAGTGGATGTAGAGTCCCCGCCGCCATTGCCGTTGATCGGAGTGATGCGAGTAGGTACGTGTGGGGAAATTGAGATGACGGTAGTATCCGGCCGGTTGGTACGGTTTGGCGCTGGAACCGCCAACTTGATCAACGAGCAACCCGCTGATCGCCAACGCGTTGTCGCGAACCATCTCCGCCGGCAACCGGTAGCGTGACTGACGTCCGACGAGCTGGTTGTAGGGATCCTTGGACCGTAGCGACTCCGGCGCGACCGACCCTTGACGATACGCCTGGCTCATCACCAGAAGCTTGACGAGCCGTTTGACATCCCAACCACTCTCGAGGAACTCGATCGCGAGATTGTCGAGCAACTCCGGCTGCACCGGGGGCTCTCCCTGGCCGCCGAAGTCGTCGAGCACCTTCGCGATCCCGGTGCCGAAGAAGAGGTACCAGAACCGGTTCGCGAAAACACGCGCCGTCAGTCCGCCGACTCCCTCCTCGGGAGACATGAGCCAATAGGCCAGATCGAGGCGACTCGCGCGGCTCGAGGAATCATCGCCGATCTTCCCCATGAACTCGGGCACGGCCGGTAGGACGACCTCGCCCGTCTCGTCGAGCCAGTTGCCGCGCGGCAAGATCCGCGTCGTTCGCGGCTCGGTCGCGACCGTCACCATGGTGCGTCGCCCGATCTTCATCAGGTCGTCGCGGACCCGCTTGGCCGTCTTGAGCTTCCCCTTGATCGTTTCGAGCTTCGCCCGCGTCGGAGAACCCGCCGGAAGCGGTTCCGGCTTCCAGTTCTTCGGCGCATTCTTGGGCTTGGGGGGCGTGAGGCGTTTGAATTCCGCCTCGAGGCTCTTGACCTTCCCCTCCCAATGCTGGAGCTTGGCTCGGTTCTCGTCGTCCTCGAAGACCCAGATCTCCGGGTCCCGACGAGCGGGAAGCGTGTTGGTCCCGTTGCGAAAGTGCGCCTCGTCGTTGACGTCGGCAAAGAAGGCGGAGAGCGCGTAAAAGTCCTTCATCGTGTACGGGTCGTACTTGTGATCGTGGCACTGGGCACAGCCGACGGTCGCTCCGAGCCAGACGCCCGACACGTTCCTCACCCGATCGGCGGCGTAGATCGCCCGGTACTCCTTCGGTTGCAGGCCCCCTTCGTGGGTCGTCTGCAAGAGCCGGTTGTAGCCGGTCGCGACGCGTTGGGCGAGCGTCGGATTCGGCAGCAGATCCCCCGCGAGCTGCTCGCGCGTGAACTGGTCGAACGGCATGTTCGCGTTGAAGGCCTCGATCACGTAGTCGCGATAGGGCGTGATCGCGTGATCCTGGTCGCCGTGATAGCCGACGGTATCGGCGAATCGGACAAGATCGAGCCAATAGATCGCCATCCGTTCGCCAAAGTGCGGCGACGCGAGCAGACGATCGACCAGCCGCTCGTAGGCTCCCGGATCGCGATCGTTGACGAAGTCATCGACCTCCTCGGGCTTGGGGGGCAACCCGGTCAGGTCGAACGTAAGCCGCCGAATCAGCGTCACCCGGTCGGCTTCCGGCGAGGGGGATAGACCTTCCTTCTCGAGCCGGCCCAGCACGAAGCGATCGACCCAGTTGCGCGGCCAGCGGGAGTCCCGCGTCCGCGGCGAGGGATGGCGTTTTGGCGTCACGTACGCCCAAGGCTCCGACCACTTGGCCCCGTCGGCGACCCAACGCCGCAGAAGGTCGACTTGTCTCTTCGTGAGCTTCTTGCCCGAATCGACCGGTGGCATCAATAGATCGTCATCGTCCGTCATGATCCGGGCGACGAGCTCACTCTTGGCGGGGTCTCCGGGAACGATCGCCTGATACCCACCAAGATCGGCGGTCGCGCCGGCGAACTGATCGAGCCGCAAGTCGGCCTCGCGGTGATTCGCGTCGGGGCCGTGGCAATAGAAGCAGTTTTCCGAGAGAATCGGGCGGATATCGCGATTGAAGTCGATCGCGTCGCTCGCGCCGGCTTCGGGCAGGACGTGAGACGTCAAACCGAGAATCACCGCGAAAGCGATCGCGACACGACCACGAGGGAACAGCACCATGAGCGACTCCAGCGGACGCGGAACCGGAACGTCACCGCCGGCAGCAAGAACGGCGCTACCGGAGTGGCAGGAAGGAATTAGCGGTAGGTGAGAGCCTTCGCCTCCCTGGCAAGCCAGAAATACCGAAAGCCGGTCGTCGGCAACCGGATCGTTTCACCCCCCCGATCACCTAGATGAACTATACCTGATACCGCGTCGCACATCAATCGCTACCTTCGCTCGCCTCGGCTCCCGGGGCCAGAGATGATGTCTCGAGACATCTATCTCCCGAGCCATCCCGCGTCCCCCGCGCGATGGGCGGACTCCCTCCACATCATAAGTTGACTCTTGGGCATCCCGCCGCCTCCCGACGCGGCGTTTATCCACGATTCCCCCGCAACGTGCCGTTCGCGGCGCCGAGGAGACCGACACCAGTGAGTGGACCAGTGACGAGACGAACCGGGACCAGCGTCTCGTCGCTCACCTGGGTCATCGGCCCCGTCGAGACGCTCCTGGTCATCTTCTCACTCACCGCCCTTCCCCTCGGCCACCTCCAAGTGAGCCGAACGCTCCTCTTTCTCCTGCTCGGTTGGCTCGCGAGCAAGGGGCTCCGCCGAGCGATCCATCGACCGAATTCCTCGACCCTGGCCCTCTTGGCGACACTGACGATCGGCTACGCCCTCGTCGTCTGGACCCAACTCGCCTCCTCCTGGATCGGCATCCTCGACGCCGGCAGTCAGTGGCTTCTCTGGTCGGCCCTCGGCATCCTCGGAGTCGCGGCCGGGAGTCGCGCCTCCTCCGGCGTGGAGACCGACTCCCCCGAGATCCCCACAACTCCCTGGGCGACGATCGCCGCCGGAGCCGTTGTCCTGCCCGCCTCGCTCTTCGCGATCGCGTACATCTTGGTCGGTTGGGAATACCCGCCGATCGAGTGGGACGCTCTTTCGTACCACCTCTACTTCCCGATACAGTGGGTCCAAGCCGGCCGAATCGACTACATCCCGACACCCTTCGGCCCCGAGTACTTCACTTACTTCCCCGGCAACTACGAGTGCTTCGTGACGTGGCTCCTCTGGGCGAACCCGAGCGATTGGCCCGCCAAGAGCGCAACCGCCCTCTTCGTCGGCTGGGTCGCCGTCGGCATCTGGAGTTGGACCCGCCTCGTCACTGACGAATCCGAGTCCACGACGACCGCCTCGGCCGCGTGGTCCTCCGCGCTGAGCGTCGCGGTGCTGCTTTGCACACCGAGCATCTACAGCGCCGCCAAGGGAACGATGAACGATCTGGCTGGCGCCGCCTGTTCCGCCACCTCGCTGTGCTTTCTCGTCGCCGGAAGACGGTCGAGCATCCGCCGGGAGCGATTCGTCTCCTTCGGACTCGCGGGACTCGCGGCTGGCCTCATGATCGGCACGAAGGCCACCAACGTCATCTACCTTCCGCTGCTCCTGCTCGGGCTCTTCGCGATCCTCCTTCCGCGACCCTCGAAGCCCCAGCCCACTGGCATCGGCAATGCCACCCTCATGACACTTCCGTTCTTCGCGATGACGACGCTCGGCGGCGGCTATTGGTTCGCGCGCAACCTGATTGAAACCGGCAATCCGGTCTATCCGCTGAACGTCGACTTGGGAGGTTGGACGATCTTTCGAGGACCGCTCGATCGCGGCACGATGTACGAAGGGGGCTGGAGCGTCGAGGAAACCGGGCTGACTGGCCTGTGGGAGACGGCGAGCCGCTACTTTCAGCAATCGCCCCTCGGCGAACGGCTCCTATCGCCTGGTTGGACGGCGAGCCTGTGGCCCGTCTTGATCGCGCTGGGCGTGGTCCTCACGACGACCCTCTTCCTACGGCGGCCCTGGAGACTGCTTCCCTGGTCGGCCCTTGGGTTGCCGATCGCGGGCATGCTCCTCTTCTGGATCCTCATCCCGCACACCACCGAGTTCCGACTCGCGGCTCCCGCGGCGGTCCTGCTCTTTGCGTGGGTCGGGCTCCTTCCCACACTCTTGCCGGGACGCTGGTCGATGCTCGGCTGGATCGTCTCCGCGGGGATCGCTGGAGGCTGGTTCGCTCTCAACGCCGGCATTTTGCGGGTGCTTCAAGACGGTTCGTCGTCGACCGCGATCGACAGCGTTCTCCTCGCGATCGTGATGGGGGCCCTGCTCCTCGTACTTCTCTGTTGGCAGATCTTCGGAGCATGGCCAGGACGACCGATCGTCTCCCTGCTCGGTGGGGTCCTTCTCGCCATCGCCCTCGCGGTCGTCAACGCCTTCACCCACGCGCCGACCCTTTGGCTCGATCGGCAACAACAGTTCCTTCACCTCGGCCAGCCCGCGAACACGCCCTGGATGCAAGCCTGGTTCGTCGGACAGCGGCTCGTCGCCCAGTTGACCCAAGACCAACCGAGCACGATCGCGTACGTCGGCTTCAACAGTCCCTACGGCCTCTTCGGGGATCGCCTCGCCAACCGCGTCGTCTACATCGCCCCGAGTCCGACCCAGGGCTGGTTCCTGCACCAGCACGTCGAGCATCACGGGCCGGAAGCGACCGCCCGCACCCGAGTTCGCGACCGCTTTCCGATTTATCGCGCTGATCGCGACCGTGACGACTGGCGAACGAACCTCGAACGCATCGGCGTCGACTACCTCTTCTTGACGACGGTCCACCCCAACGAACGTCACGCCTTTGCCGGCGAGATGGACCCGAACGGCTTTAGCATCGAACGGCGTTGGGCGGACGAACTGGCCTATCCGCTCCTCGCCCACGGCCCGAACTTTCGCCTCTACCAGGTCACTCCCCGGAGCCGCTCAACGCGGTGACTTAACACTGACACCATCACCGGCGTGGGTACTCACTCCAGATCGAACGAGACCCCGGCGATCACTTGCGAAAGGCGCGTGGCGTGGTCGTCGGTCATGCCACTGACGTAGTCCATCACTTGCGAGAGCCACCAACCGTACGGCTGCCCGAGATGCTTCTCGACATGCCGCTGCCCCCAGGTCAATTCGATCGTTCGCTGCGACAGAAAGTGAATTTCCGCGTACCGCTTCGCCGCGGCGATCGAACGAACGCTCTTCACGAACGCCTTGAGGATCCGCCCCAGCACGTGGTAGGCCCCGAGTTCGGTCGCGACCTTCTTGCGTTGCCCGAAGATCGAGTCGTAGAGGTGGTCGACCTCCTTCAACTGATCGTGACACGCCGGCCCGAGCGACGAGCGGAGACTGTCGAGCCGATCGCCGTTCATGATCGCGCCGAAGTCGCCCCGAAAGACCTCCCAGCATTGCCCCATCAGGCTCGCGATCGCCTGCCCGCGCAACCGGGAGAGCGGCATCCCGGCCGGGGAATCGAGGACCGCGATCCGCGCGAGCAGATTGTGAACGCGCGCCGCGTCGCAGATGCCCATCTCGACCGCGTCCTCGAGGTCGATGATCCGGTAACAGATGTCGTCGGCCGCCTCCATGAGGAAGGACAGCGGATGCCGACAGTGATCACCGCGACTGTTCGCCAAGCCGAGTCGGTCCGCCATCGCCGTGAATAGCTCGACCTCGGTGCTGTAGATATTGTGCTTCTGCTTGGTGGTCGTCCTCGGATCGGCCGAGGACCACGGGTACTTGACCGCCGCGCCCAAGGTGGCGTAGGTCAACCGCAGGTAGCCCGGAAGTGGATTGTCGGCCCGGGCCGCGAGCCGAAACCCCTGGGCGTTTCCCTCGAAATTCAACCAATCGGCTTTGAGAGTTGCCCACGTCTGTTCATCCGGAACCAGTTCTTTCGGCAGCAGTTCCTCGACATGCTCCCGAGCCCATTGCCGAATGATCTTCTCCCCCGCGTGCCCGAAGGGAGGATTGCCGAGGTCGTGCATCAGGCACGCCGACTGCAAGATCCACGGCAGATCGCGGACTCCCTGCTCGTCCAGATCGCTCCGCTCGACGGCGAACTTGGCCAGCAGCGTCGCGAACGAGCGTCCGACACTCGCGACCTCGATCGAGTGCGTCAGTCGGTTGTGGATGCGGTCGTTGCTCGCCATCGGATGGACTTGCGTCTTGCGGGCGAGTTTTCGAAAGGGTGGCGAGAAGACGATCCGGTCGTAGTCCTGCTCGAAGGGCGACCGATCCTCCTGGAGCGTCCGAACCTTCGCCGTACCCGACGAGGTCGTCGCCGGCCGCGGCACGCGCTCGGAGCACAACAGCCTCTTCCACGTCAATCGATGCGACATCCGGTCCGCTCCCCTCCGCCATCCCTTGGTTCCAGGAGCTTTTGATATGAGCTAGCGGACGGGGGAACTATTCGAGACGCGCCACCCGGCAAGCCGGGTGGACCTGTGGCAGCAAGTACGGTCGGCCTGTGGCCCACCAGCAGCGAGTCTTGACCCACCATCGGTTCGTGTTAACCGTTCTGCCTCGGGTGCCATGCTCCACGCTTGCGTGGGCATGCAATGGGAATCCACGCTTGCGTGGGCATGCAATGGGAATCCACGCTTGCGTGGGCATGCAATGGGAATCCACGCTTGCGTGGGCATGCAATGGGAATCCACGCTTGCGTGGGCATGCAATGGGAATCCACGCTTGCGTGGGCATGCCGTCGGAGTCACACTTCCGAAAGTACGGTGGGCCCTTGGCCCACTAGGATTGCCAAACGACAGCTTTCCGAACTCGTCGCCCTGCTCTCCGGAGCCGCAAACGCGGCGGCATCGCGTAGCCTGGTACGTGAGTGCCAGGTAATCGTCACCGTACATCATCTAAGCCCCGAAGGGGCGGCACCCATCGAACGGCCTGTCCCGATGCCGTCGCTTCGCGACTTCGAGATGCAATGTCGCCTCGGACCTGGGGCTGACGCCACCAGGCTACGTGATACCGTCGCTTCGCGACTTTGGGCAATGGGTGGTTTCCTGCCTCCACGTCCCGTCTTCTTCCAACAGCCGCCCACTCACGTCGACGGCGTCTCTTCGCTCTCGACCACCACCGGCCGCTTGCGCCGCAGTTCGTAGGAGAAGGCTCCGAGCAGATCGCCTCGGCGGCCGTGATGACACTTGAGGCAGTTTTCGCCTGCTCGCAAGGAACCGAGCATGCGAACCGATGACTCCGTTTCCTCGACGACCAGGTCCTCTTCGAAGCGTAGCTTGTCCAACGCCTCCGTCTCGAACGCATCGAGCGGACGCCGAGGCGCATCGACAAGATCGTCCATCCGCGGAAGGTGCTTGGTCACATAGACGCTCGGTTCATCTCCTTTGAGTAGGCTCACCAGTTCGAGACGCGTCAGCACCCAGTTCCGAGCCGAGGCGGTGAACGACTTCCCTACCTTGGGAACCTCGCGAAAGTGATGGGGCTCGAAGCCAACGACATGGTCGCGGTTCTCAGCATAGCCGAGACTGTTAGGTTCGACGAAGTCGAAGACGCCATCTTGATGAAGTTGGAACAGCGTCGATTCCGCGAGGTCAGCCGCAAAATCGTCGGCGGTATCGGGCGAATAGGGACGCTCGGGCGACTCGGGTTCCGGCAAGCTCATTGGCTTGGAGTCCTTGTTCGGCGCAAGGGGGAGTCCCTTCCGAAACGCTCGCTTGAATGGCCCCATCCGCGTGACACCAAAACCCTCGCTAAGGATGAAGTGCTCCGCAGCGCGATCGTGAAGCCAATAGAAATAGAAAGTCTTGTCCGACTCGCGCCGCGTACGCCGTTCGAGGTCACTGATTCGGCGTCTCATTCCCATCGACAGTTGCAGCCAAGTCTGATCCTTCGGCAAATCGGACGTCTCACGCTCGTACGCGAGTCGCTCCGACACCGACACGAGGGGAAAGGTCCTTCTCGACGCCGCGAGAGCTTCCAGCCGACGACTGACCACGAAGCCCTGATAGGCGAAGCAACCGACCAACACCATGACGGAAACGGGAGCCAGAACGCGAAGGCGCCATCCCAGCCCCGCGTGTAACCCAGTGACGATCACGAGGGAAACGGCAAAGAGCCTCACGTCAGGCCCGAATCCCCACAACACCGACAACACGCCTAGTTCCCCGAGAGCGACCCAGAATGGGCGCCACTTCCCTTGCCAACATGCGGCAAGGAGCACCACACCGAGAATCACCAACGACACCACCAACGAGAACGCGAAACGTCCCATCACCATTGACATCGATGCTCCTCCCCTCCTTTTGCTTCCAATTCCCTTGGCTTAATAGTGCCAGGTATCTGTCACCCGACGACCTCCGAGACCTGAAGCACGCTTCCTGGGGCCGACGCCACCAGGCGACGCGAGGCCCTCGCTCACGGGACTTGGAAATATGGGGAACGAACCGCTGTCGACGGAGGCCGAGAACTGAGTGCGTGACCGATCCAAGACTCGCGAGCATGGTGACTCCCAGATGACAGTCGATGGGCGCGAACCAAACGGAAGACGTGCGGACGGCCGCGTCGGCGACGGGGACGACTTACTCATCTTGTACCATCAAAGGGAGTGATTCGCGTAGGAAATTCGCCGAGTGCCCATCAAGGAAGGGATCGAAGAGGAGCGTGAATCGCGCGGAAAAGGACTCATATTCGGACCGAAACGACGCCGATCTCATCAAAAAAGCGCCCGTTTTCATCCAAAAAGGTGCCGAAATGATGCGAAAGGAAGCGCTACAACGGGGTCCGGTTTCAGCCGTGATGAAAGGGGGAAACGTGGCCGGCAGAAAGTCCGGGGTAGCCCTTCCAACGGCCCCGGCCCACGGGGTAGACTCGCGACAGATTCCGGTCGCTCTCCGCCTGTTTGGGATCTGAAGCATGCCCACACAAGCGTGGTGCCCAATTGCATGCCCACACAAGCGTGGTGCCCAATTGCATGCCCACACAAGCGTGGTGCCCAATTGCATGCCCACACAAGCGTGGTGCCCAATTGCATGCCCACACAAGCGTGGTGCCCAATTGCATGCCCACACAAGCGTGGTGCCCAATTGCATGCCCACACAAGCGTGGTGCATGGCACCCAAGGCAAAGCGACGCGCGGAGTCACCTCATTAGCCGGGGCATCCGTCGTTACTGAGCGTGGCTGTGGCTGCCGAGTTGTCCCATCAGCCGCTCGAAGTCGTCGTTGGTCTCGAAGTGCAGGACGATCTTGCCTTTGTCCTGGCCCTTGCTTTGGATCTCGACCTTGGTGCCGAGACGTTGACGCAAGTCGTTTTCCAGTGAGAGGATGTGATTGGACTTGCCCGTGGCTTCCTCTTGCGGCTGCTCCTCGGGTTGAATCACTTCCCCGTCGTGGACCTCCTCGTCCTTGGGGACCATCCGCCGTTGACGCACCAACGCCTCGGTCTTACGGACCGAGAGGGCCTCGTCGATCACCTCTTGGTAGATGGCGATCTGCTCGACGGGGTCGTTGATGCCGAGGATGGCGCGGGCGTGGCCGAAGCTGATCTTGGCGTTGCGGACCGCGTCCTGGACGACGGGAGGTAACTCAAGGAGTCGCAAGAGGTTAGTGACTGTTGAGCGATCGACGCCGAGGTGCCCGGCGAGTTCCTCGTGGGTGGTGCCGAACTGCTGGACGTAAGCTTGGAAGGCTTCGGCCTTTTCCATCGGGTTGAGGTCTTGCCGCTGCAAGTTCTCGATGAGCCCGACTTCGGAGGCCTGCTGGTCGTTGATCGCAACAACGCGGGCGGGGATCTCGGCGTGCTCGGCCATGCGGGCGGCCCGCAGGCGGCGTTCGCCGGCGATGAGTTGGAAGCGGCCGTCGCCGACGGGGCGGACGACGATCGGTTGGACGACGCCATGCTCGCGGATGCTCTGAGAGAGCGCGGCCATCTCGCCGTCGGAGAAGTCGCGCCGCGGTTGGTAGGGCGACCCGTCGATTTGGTCGAGGGGGATGTAGCGCATCTCCCCGGCCGACTCGGTCACGACGTCTTCCCCGAGAGCCTCGGGATCAACGTCTTCGTCGAATCCCAACAATGACTGCAAGCCTCGTCCCAGTGTTTTGCGGACCATCCGTGCATCCTCTACGTGCATTTTAGGGCGTCGGAGCCGGCGCCAGCAATCACGACCCGCCGCACTCCTTTGCCGCGGGGAATCCCTTCCCCTGTTTGATCGGCGCCCTCGCGGAACTGATATCACCGAATCTCGCCCGGCAATCGGCACAAAAGCGAGGGGCCGTCCAAATGTATCGGCTTTCCCGGCGAGGACATGGAGAGAGTTGCGAAAAGAAGCAAATTCGAGCGAAGATTGGCAGGAACTTGAACCAAATCGGGCGGCTTGCCCGAGGTTCCTCTAGGGAGGAAGCCGACAATCGCTCCCGTCGGAAAGATCGGTGCGACGGCCTCCATCGCCAAAATGACGTATTATACTATGACTGTATCAATCATCTCGAACCACCTGGGGAACCTGGAGCATGCGAAGTTTTGATGTCAAGCAAATGCTCCTGGAAAAGGACATCTTGCTCGAGGCGGGGACCAACGAGCTCGAGGTCCTCGTCTTCAGCCTCGATGGAAGACCGTACGGGATCAACGTCGCCAAGGTCCGCGAGGTGATTTCGCCGCCGACGGTTCATCGCATGCCGTCGAGTCACGAGTCGGTCGAAGGAGCGTTCCGGCTTCGCGATCGCGTGATTCCCCTCATCAATCTAGCACGCTTTCTCGGGATGGAGTCGAGCGTCGCGCCCAAGGACTCCCGCATTGTCGTCACCGAGTTCAACAGTGTGCTCAACTCGTTTCGCGTCGACGACGTGCGGCGGATTTACCGCGTTTCCTGGGATCACATCGAGCCGTTGCCAAGCATTCCGGAGTTTTCCGACACGCCAATCACCGCGGTCACGCGAATCGATGACGTCATCACGCCAATGCTCGACTTCGAGATGATCGTCGACCGGATTCACGCGTTCTCCGGGCTGCGTCCCGAAATCACTCCCGTCACCGACGCGGGCCATCGCCAGGGGCGTCACATCGCGATCGCCGAGGACTCCGTCACCGTCCAACAACTCATCTCGGACACGCTCACGACGGCGGGTTACGAGAACGTGGTGATCTTCAACAACGGGCTCTCGTTGTGGGAGTGGCTCGAGGCCCAGGCCGCCGATGGCCCGGAAACGCTGTCCGACCGCATCGACGTCGTCATCGCCGACATCGAGATGCCGCGAATGGATGGCTTGCACCTGACCAAGCGGGTGCGCGAACATCCGGTGCTTGGCGGGCTGCCGATCATCATCTTCTCGTCGTTGATCACTCCCGACAACCTCAAGAAGGGCAAGTCGGTCGGGGCCACGATGCAGATCAGCAAGCCGGAGCTTTTTCACGTCGTCACCATCCTGGACGACTTGCTTTCGGGAAGAGTCGCCGAGGAAGAGGCTCGAGCAACCTCGAGCATGCCCGCACGAAGCGGCTAACAGTCCGTTGATTTAAGAGGGCCGCTCGTAGCCGGCATCGAATAGATCAACGGCTGCTAGGGTACTGTTCCAACTTGATGGCTGTGTTGGTCTCGCCCGAACCTTTTGGCACTGGCTGACGAGCAGCCAGTGGCACCCTGAATCGTAGTTGGACCGAGGCGGCTAGCGATAGTCCCGCGACTTGACGCGCACGTCGGCCAAGAGAGACGAGACGTCCTTGATCGTGTGGGTGATGACGTGGATCACCCCCTGCTCTCGCTCAAGGATGCCATGGGCCAACATCGCCGGCGCCCGCCGTGCCGAATGATGCTGACGCTCCCACGTCTTCAGATAGACCACGAGGTTCGCCACCCCGGTCTCGTCCTCGAGCGTCACGAAACGAATCCCCTTGGCGGTCCCCGGCTGCTGACGCATCAAGACCAACCCCGCCACGCGCACCGGCTTCTTATTGGGATAGGTCTTGAGGTCGACGGCGCGAACGACGCCGAGATCATTGAGCCGCTCCCTGATGAAGCCGAACGGATGTTGACGCAGCGAAAGCCCCGCCGCCCGGTAGTCGGCGGCGACCTCTTCATACTCCGACAAGGAAGGCAACGCGGCCGGACCACTATCCGCCTCAAGGCCCGCGAAGAGGGGCGGTTCCTCTCCCTGGGCCAAGGCCTCCCACAACCCGGCCCGGCGATCGAGCTTGAGCGATCCGAGAGCGTCGGTCCGAGCCAATCGCGTCAACTCCCTCTTCGAGAGTCCACCGCGCCGACCGAGGTCCTTCAGCGAGCGAAAGAGCCCCTGCTCCGTTCGGGTGCGCACCATCTGCTCGATCCGTGCCTTCGAAAGACCTTTGCTCAAGCGAAGCCCTAGGCGGAGCGCCCACGGCTCAAGCCCTAGGCGGAGCGCTCGCGGCTCAAGCCCTAGGCGGAGCGCCCGCGGCTCCTGGTTAGGACGCGATTGCTCCTTGTGCCCCTTGGACTCGAGGGTCATGTCCCAATCACTACGGTTGACGTCGATGGGGCGAACTTCGACCCCATGGTCGCGCGCGTCGCGGATGAGCTGGGCGGGAGCGTAGAAACCAAGCGGCTGGCTGTTGAGCAGTGCCGCGGTGAAGACCGCCGGGTAGTGCCGCTTGATCCAGGCCGAGACGTAAACCAACAGCGCGAAGCTGGCAGCATGCGATTCGGGAAAGCCGTACTCGCCGAAACCGCGGATCTGGTTGAAGACCCGCTCGGCATACTCGAGAGTGAAGCCGTTGGCCTTCATCCCCTCGACGAGCTTGCGATGAAAGCGATCGATCACGCCGGTCTTGCGCCACGCCCCCATCGCGCGGCGCAGTTGGTCGGCCTCGCCCGGAGTGAAGCCGGCCGCGACAACCGCCAGGCGCATCGCCTGTTCCTGGAAGATCGGGACACCGAGAGTCTTTTGCAGAACGTCGCGCACCGCGTCGCTCGGGTAGTCGACCTCTTCGTCGCCCATCCGACGACGCAAATAGGGATGGACCATGTTTCCCTGGATCGGGCCGGGACGGACAATGGCGACCTCGACCACCAGGTCGTAGTAACAGTTCGGCTTCAGACGCGGCAACATCGCCATCTGCGCCCGGCTTTCGACCTGGAAGACGCCGATGGTGTCGGCTTCTTGGATCATCGAGTAAACCGCCGGATCCTCGGGCGGGACCGTGGCGAGCGTGAGCTGACGTCCCTCGTGCCGGGCGATCAACTCGAAGGCCTTGCGGATCGCGGTCAGCATCCCGAGTCCCAGGCAGTCGACCTTGAGGATGCCCAGCGCGTCGAGATCGTCCTTATCCCATTGGATGACGGTGCGATCGGGCATCGCGGCGTTCTCGATCGGAACGAGTTCACACAAAAGCCCGCGCGTCATGACCATGCCACCGACGTGCTGCGAGAGATGACGCGGGAAGCTGAGTATCTCCGCCACCAGCCGCTGGAGCCGTTGGCCGAGCGGCGACTCGGGATCGAGACCGGCCCGATGAAAGCAAGTGGCGAGTTCGTTCTCCTGGCCGCGACCATCGAAAGCCTTCGACAAGGTGTCGATGCGGTCGAGCGACAACCCCAGCGTCTTGCCGAGATCGCGAACCGCCGAGCGTGGTCGATAGGTGATCACCTCGGCCGCCATGCCGGCCCGCTCACGGCCGTACTTCTCGTAAATGTACTGCAACACCTCCTCGCGGCGCTCGTGCTCGAAGTCGATGTCGATGTCGGGAGCCTCGTCGCGCTCACGGCTGACGAAACGCTCGAAGAGCAGATCGATGCGGGCTGGGTCGACGGAAGTGACTTCCAAGCAGTAGCAGACGGCGGAGTTCGCGGCCGAGCCCCTCCCCTGACAAAGGATCCCGCGCGAGCGGGCGTAGCGAACCAGGTCCCAGACCGTCAGGAAGTACGCCTCGTAATGGAGGTCCTCGATCAGCTCCAACTCGTGCGTGAGGAGTCGGTGGACCTTGTCCGAGATCCCCTCGGGGTAACGCCGCGCCGCTCCCTCCCACGTCAGCCTCTTGAGGAACTCCATCGGGGAGAGCGCCTCGTCGGTGAGCATCTCCTCGGGATACTCGTAACGCAGTTCGTCGAGCGAGAAACGACAGCGCGAGGCGACGTCGACGGTCCGGGCGATCGCGTCGGGATAGCGGTGGAAGATCCTCGCGATCAGCTCGCGCGTTTTAAGGTACCGCTGACTGTTGGGAAAGAGAGACTCCCCCGCTTCGGCGACAGGGAGGCCCTGACCAATCGCGACCAGACAGTCGTGCAAATCCTGACGTTCGGGGACGTGGTAGTGGACATCGCCGGCGGCGACCATCGGAACCCGGGCCCGCTTGGCCGTCGCCGCGATCCGATCGAGATAGCCCTCGTCGTCGGGGCCGCGCCAAGGTTCCGCAAGGGCGTGGCAGCGATCGCCAAAAAGCTCCCGATAGCGCGACAGCTCCCTGGCGTGGTCGGCCGGGGGATCGTGCTCGGCCGGGGTGAGAACCCCAACAAGCAGCCCTTCGTGCCACGCGGCGAGGTCATTCCACGCGAGGTCGCACTCCCCCTTCGGCGCCCGGCGGCGTCCCAAGGTCAAGAGCTGACAGAGCCGCCCGTAGGCCGCGCGGTCGGTCGCCCAGAGGACGGCCGGGGCGGCATCGGCGGGAGTGATCTCGGCCCCGATGAGAAGTGGGAGATCCGCCTCCTTAGCCGCGACATGGGCGCGCACCACCCCCGCGAGGCTCGAGCGATCGGTGACCGCGATCGCGGTATAGCCCAAGAGCGCCGCCTGGCTCACCAGTTCGTCGGGGTGCGAGGCTCCTTCCAGGAAGGAGAAGTTCGACTTGGCATGCAACTCGGCATAAGCCGGCCCCAAGGCCTGACAGGACGACCTCACGGGACGGACGATCGGGACCGCGCGTTTCGCATCCGGCAGTTCGGGCATGGCTCGCCTCGGCAATGAAGACCCGAGACAAGAATAGTGAACAAAAGAACACTATTCAAGAAAAGAATTCGCGAATGGGTGCAGCGGGGTCGCGATGTCGCCCCTTCGGGGCTTCGGAGTTGGTGGGATGACAGGCACCTGGCACTGACGTACCAGGCTACGTGCTGGCGCCGCGATTGCGGCTTTGGGCAAAGGCGAATCCGGAAATGGTGGGCCACAGGGCCATGTTCGACCCCGGTACCTCGGCACTGGCTGACAAGGAGGCGGCACCCTCTTGACACTTAGAAACAGATCAACCCGTAGGTCCGGCATTTGCCTGACGCAAACGCCTTTCCGTGCCCAAGAGTCAGGCAATGGCCTGACCTACGGGAAGGCGGCGGAGAGCTCGTTGCGATGGGTGGCGGGCGAAATGTTCGACTCAATAGCCCTCGACGATCTCGCCGCCGGAGATCGACACGAGGGGCGCGACGACGTCGTCCAAATCGACGTTTTCACTTAGAAACCGGGTCGCACCGTCGGCGAGGAGGATGTGTCCGCCGCCGGGATGAAAGCTTCCCGCAGCCCACGCGTAACCGCCGGGCCCGCTGTTGTTCCACGGCGCGTTCATCGCGTAGGAGGGATTTGCCGGCTGTAGATAGAAGGTCCAGCTACCCGCGTTCCAGAATGGCCCGAAGCCGCCATAGTTGTCTTGAGTGGTGGCACTGGAGGTCTTGTCCATGCGATTTTCGATCAGGAGCATGGTCTTGCTGGTGCCGTCGACGATATCGCGCATCCGGGCCGAGCCATTGGTGCCGAGAGCGCCCCGAAGCGTGGAGGCATTCGTCGACCAGTCCCCGTAGGTGGCTCCGTTCGTGTAGGCGGGAACGCCATAGCTACTCCTCCACGCCCCGTCGACATCGTAGGTTCCCCCGCCAATAGTCCCGCGATTGGGACTGCCGTCGGAGGGGCACTGGAAGATGTTGAGCTGCCGTTCGGCGATGTCGAACTGGTCCGTTCCCGTAATCGTACGATTGCAGGACCCGCCGGAGTGTCGGCCGCTGTTGCTCGGTTCGCTGAAGTTGTAGCGATCGTAGAGGGCGACCTGATCCAAGTAAGGAAGGAGCATCTGAAAGCAGGTGTGGTTGAGGATATTACCTCCGGTGGGAATGAAATTGTCGCAGCCGGAGTGACCGGGGTTGATGAGCGCGGGCGGGAAGGTGCCGTGGCTCTCCTGGTAATTCTGAAACGCGATCCCGAGCTGCTTGAGGTTGCCGGTGCACTGCATGCGCCGGGCCGACTCGCGGGCCTGCTGGACGGCGGGAAGAAGCAGGCCGACCAAAACGCCAATGATGGCGATGACGACGAGGAGTTCGACGAGCGTGAACGCGCGATAGCTGCGTTGCGACGAGTTCATGAAGCCATCCTTGCGGCAATGGACGATCGATTGCATGGAGTCTCTCGGAGCGATGCTTGCCGGAGACCAGGTTCCGCCCACGAGGGAGGGAACCCTAGATGTCACGTGACATCAACAAGAGACACTTCTTCGAAGCATTCGGGCCGGTCCGTAGCGACGAGAAGATTCGGAGCAATGAGAGGAACGACGCGAACGAGACCTCGGGGCTCAATAGCCCTCGACGATCTCCCCGCCGGCGACCGAGATCAGCGGCGCGACGACTTCGCCGAGATCGACGTTCTCGCTCAGGAAGCGAGTCGCCCCATCGGCGAGGAGAATATGCCCCCCACCGGGATGAAAGCTACCCGCCGACCACGCGTAGCCGCGAACGCCACTGCCGGCGGCGGTGTGGGGCGTGTTGAGCGCGTAGAGCGGACTGGACGGCTGAATGAAGAAGGTCCACGTCCCGTTGTTCCAGTACGGCCCGTAGGATGCACTGGTCTTGTCCATCCGGGTCTCGATCAGGAGCATCGTCTTGCTGGTGCCATCGATGATGTCCCGCATCCGAGCAGCGCCGTTGGGCCCCAGAGCCCCCTTACGAGAGTCGGTGACCCCGCCCCACGATCCCCCCCAGGAGCCGTTGGTGTGACTGGCGACGCCGTAGCTGGTCCTCCAGGCGCCGTCGGCGTCGTACCAACCACCTCCGTAAGTGCCGAGGCTCGAGTTGGGTTCGGAGGGACATTGAAAGACGGCCACTTGGGACTCGACCAGGTCGTGCTGATCGGTCCCGGTGGTGGATCGATTGCACGACCCGCCATTGTGAATACCGCTGCTGCTGGGGAGGCTGAAGTTATACCTGTCGTAGATATTGGACTGGTCGAGATAGGGCAGAAGCATCTGGAAGCAGGTGTGGTTGAGGATGGTCTCCCCCACCCCGATCGCGGCATCGCAGCCGGAGTGCCCCCCATTGATGATTCCCGGCGGAAGGGTACCGTGGGTCTCCGCGTAGTTGTGGAAGGCGACACCAAGTTGCTTGAGGTTGCCGGAGCACTGCATGCGCCGGGCCGACTCGCGGGCTTGCTGGACGGCGGGCAAGAGCAAACCGACCAACACCCCGATGATCGCGATCACGACCAGAAGCTCGACGAGGGTGAAGGCGCGACGGCGAAAGACGTTCGAATCCACAGATGTTCTCCCTAACGCGACAGCGGACCTTGCCATCAGCCACAGCGACGATCGTGCCAAAGGTGAACGAAATGACGTGCGATTGCTCTAATCCCTTGTGAGGACTGCAAAAGATGCTACCGAATGATGTCTCGTGACATCAAGAAGAATTTCTCGAGAGCGGCCAAACGACGCAGACTTGCCACCTCTCTAGGCAACCGGTGGCGACGACACTGGCGAGGAAAAACCACTGATTCAGTGCTGGAATTGAGCAATTTCGAGAGCGAGATCAACCACGATCTCAGCCCTGTCGGGAGACGCCGATCTTTCTGAGGCGAGCGCCCTTAAAACCGAGTCCGCGGGCGCGAACGACCACGGATTCGCCCGCCGTCAGCCCGGCGTCACGAGGAGCATCGTGAAGATTCGGATCGAAGGGGACTTCCGCTCCGAGGGTGCCGGTCGTCTCGAGCCCATGGAACTGGAGCGTCTCGAGGAGCTGATCGACTGGTTGTTCCAAGTGGTCGTGGCCGCGAGAGTCGGCGAGCAACCGGGCCAGAATGGGAGTGAGATCGCGAAAGAGCGGAAAGAAAGCATCATACGTGGCGGCATCGATGCGGGCCTGCTCGCGCAGGCGTGAGCGCTCGGAGGCTTCGCTCAGCGTCGCGACCGCGAGCCGGGCTTCGTCGAGTTCCTTGCGGAGTTCGGCGACCTCCCGTTGGAGGCTTTCGATCCGTTTTCCCGCGAAGAGTTGCTCGAGGTAGCGGCCCATTGGTTCTCCTTCACCCATCCCCAGTTTCCGTCCCCTGCCCGGCAATCGGTTGTACGAAGCTGGCATCTGTTGGCCGAGCAGAAGGCCGCCGGAGACAAGCCGGAAAGCGCGAGCTATGATCGAATCAGCGTTCGATCACCTTCCCATGGAAAACGCGATGAACGAAGTCCTCGTCTTGAGTGTCGCCAAACTGGAACAGGAGGGAGTCCTCTCCTCGACGTCGACGCACGGCAAGTCGCTTGAGTTCCGCGGCGAGTCGGGCGCCTCGATCTTCACGGCCCGACTCGACCTGGATTGGAGTGACGCCGAACGGGGGCTCCTAACGCTTCGATTCCAAGGAGGAGCGACGTCGGCAACGTTCCGAATCGACGCCGTTCGTGGCGACGGGACAGCGAGCGGCGAATCCTCCTGGTGGATGATCTGCCCGGCCACGAAGGGAGGAGCCCCTTGCGGACGCCGCGTCGCGAAACTCTTCCTCCCCTCTGCCGGCGGAAGCTTCGGCTGCCGTTTCTGTCACGGACTGAGTTACGGAGCGATGCCGCGCGAGCAGACGCGTACGGACAGGGGCGGAGCCTGAGCGAAGCACTTGGAGTGAGTAGCGTTCTCCGCATGCCCACGCACGCGTGAGCATCGCACCCGAGAGCTTCTCGGCAATGAATCAGCCAATCAACGCACTAGTTGAGTTCCTTGATGGAAGGATAGGTGCCGAGTTCGATGTGATTGCCGTCGGGATCGTTGAAGAAGATCTGGACGGTTCCGCTGCCGCGCTGGACCTTCCGATCGTACGCGATGCCATGGGCTTGCAGACGCCGTTCGCACTCGTCGATATCGGCGACGTCGAACGCGAGGTGATCGCTACGGCTGAGGATCTCGCCTTCGCCCTGGGTCTTGTCGCCCTCAATCAAGTGAACCATCACCCGGTCGTTGGTGAGCCACGCCCCAGGGTAGGTCAAGTCGGGCCTCCACACCTGCCGAAACCCCATCACGTCGCGGTAGAACGCAAGCGCGGCATCGACACTCTTGGTCAGTCGGGAGATGTGATTCACGGAGATCAGATCAAGCGGTTCAGGCAACGTGGACTCCTTCAGCAAATGTCGCCGACGTTCCGTTGAGCGTTTGCACGGGCGATCGGTGCATTCGCTGATCTCGCTGGCTGATCAGCGGGACCCGAATCAGGAACGGTCGCGGCGACACTCGATTGGTATAGAGGCTCCGAGCGTGGGAGTCACGCGGCCTCGTCGCGGGAGAGGGGAGCCGAACGGGAAGGAAGATCGATGCCCTGCAAAATGGGCAAAACCCTATCGGTGGTGAGGTCCTTCATGCAGTCGAGCCGGTCGCACTGCCGCAAGTAGCTGGCGCGACAGTCGACGCTCGTCTGCACGACGCGATGTCCACCTCCGAAGGGAGCGGCCCGTTCGGGAGACGTGCAGGTGAAAACGGAAACCGTCGGGGTCCCGACGGCGGCCGCGACATGCATCGGTCCACTGTCGTTGGTGAGCATCACGTCGCAGGCATCGAGGATCGCAACCAACTCACGCAAACTGGTCTTTCCAGCGAGATTGCGGTGAGGACGATCGAGCTTGGCCACCAAACGCTCGGCGACATCGACCTCATCGGGTGCCCCGAGGACGACACAGGAACCGGGCCGATCGCCGAAGTAGCGGTTCGCCGCTTCCGCAAAGCGTTCGGCGGGCCAACGTTTCGTGTCCCAACGACTTCCAGGATTCAGCGCGAGCAAAGGGCCGGGCAAGCCGTCGAGCAGTTCCTTCGCCCGCGCTTGCTCCTCAACCGAAATGCCGAGTGGAAAAGTCTTGGGCCAATGGCCGACGCCGAGCAATTCGGCAACCCGCCAGTAGCGGGCGACCGCCGGTTGCTGTTTCGGCAGATCGTTGACGACATGGGTGTAGCTCAGCGAAGCCCCTTCACGGGACGAGGCAAGCCCGATCCGAAGCGAAGCGCCGCTCGCCCAGGTCATCAGGCCGCTGCGAAAGAGTCCCTGAAGGTCGACGACCAGATCGAAGTGCTTCGCGTGTAGGTCCTTGAGAAAAGCCCGAAGGCGATTGAGCGACCCGACGCCGACGCTTCGGAAGTGATCTCGTTCGAAGGGAATGACCTCGTCGAGACCTTCCACCGGTTCAATCAGGGAGACGTAGGAAGAGTTCACAACCCAGGAAATCTTCGCCCGCGGAAATCGACAACGAAGCGCAGCCAAGATAGGCAACGACTGAATCACGTCCCCGAGCGAACTCGGCTTGATGAGACAGATGCGCCGTGCGTGGACGGTGCTGAGCGGAGCCGGCTGCAAGTATGACGTCAGTTCCATGGCGCTGGCAGGATATGCCAACGCGGCAGTTTCGCCGCAAGAGGAGTTGAGCCAAGGAATCTGGTTGAGCGACTTTTGACTGGTGGCTCGTGGTTTGTCAGATCCAAGAGTTCGGGCAGCGCTGACTGCTTGTCAGCCAGTGCCCAAGGGTTTGGGTTGCACGAACGCCAACGTCAAGCTGGAGCAGTGTACTAACGTCCAGATTGGCAGGTTGTTCACATTAGATCTCGGCACCCAGATCGTGCGGAAGATTCCCCGATCACAGGCGTTTCCCCCATGCCCACGCTCGCGGTGGGACCTTACCGCATGCCCACGCTCGCGGTGGGCATGGCACCCAAGAGTCACTTGGATATTGAATTGACCAATCAGGACACTAGACCGCCCATGCTGATACGAAGCGATCGCCGCGTTCTGGGCAACGGACTGGGCGTCAAGAAACGCCAAAACCCGCCGACCCACAGGGTGATCGACGGGTTTGAGGGTTGCGGTCTCCGGTCGACTTACCAGCCGCGACGCATCCGGCGTTGCTGACGACGGTAGGCCTTCTGAGCCTTCCGCATCGCCTTCTTCGACGAGTAGACCCGATGGGGTTGATGGTAGCGAGTGGCGGTCGGGGTCACGTAACCACCGGCGTGGACAACGTAGCCCGAGGAATCCGACGCGTAGGCCGCGACCTGACGAATCGGCTGATGGACAACCTCCTCGTACACGACCGGCGTGGAGCTATGCCCGCTGACGACCACCTCTTCGTAGACCACCGGCGAGGTGCTGGTCTCGCTGACAACCACCTCGTCGTGCGAAACCGACGCGACACTCGTCCCGACCTCTTCGTCGGTCTCGGTCGCCATCGCGACTTCGGTCACCTCTTGCTCCTCGGGGGCGGAGTCGGCGGAGGCCAGCGCGGTCGGAGCGGCGCTCGGCGTCGAGGCGACCCCGAAAGCTCCGAAGGCCGACGCGAACGAGAGCTGCTTCACTTGACGTCGAAGGTTGAGCAAACTGGCGACGCAGTTGGTTTTGTCTCCCTTGCAGACCTCGACCCGGTCGATCAAGCATCGGCCATTCTCATGGCTGGCGTGGATGCGAACGACGCGATCGGGATAGGAGATCTCCGCCGTGCGACCGTCCCCGAGGATCTCCAAGCGATCGCGCTCTCCTTCCATCTTGAGGGGGAAGTTCGCCTCTGACTTGGCCTCGGTGAGCAGTTCACGCAGTTGTCCGTCGGCGACGAAGTCCTTGGGCTCGTGCTGCGAGGGGTTCTTGACGAACTCGCCGAAGGAGCTGACCCGGGCCAGCAGCGGCAGCGATTCGCGGAAGGACGCGATCTCGACGTCGGCACCGCGAACGGAGTAGTCGTGCACACGCCAACCGCCCTGGCGATGCAGGGTGAAGGTCGCTGTCCGTGGCGAACCGGTCGGTCCGACGACGCTGGTTTGGACGATCGCTTGGGAACCGTGGAAGCGAACCCGCGGCTTGAGATTGGGGTCGATCGGCGGCAGTTGGCTTCGGATCTGGTTCAGTTCCGTGGCGGAGAGCTGGCGGAACGAGTGGCGGAAGTCGCCGGTGATCGAATCGTGGAAGGACGAGCCGCCGCGATTCTTGAGGTCGACCATGAACTCGCGAGCGGTCAGCGAGACGTCGAGGTAGGACTTGAGCGAGACGTTCTGCCCGTCCATGTTCTTGCGGATGTCGGTGACGCGCCAGTTGAATCCGCGCCCGACGAGCACAAGCGTGCAAGGTCCGTCCGGGGTGCTGATGGTGACGGTGCCGTGTCCGTTGCCCTTGCTGCTGGAGAGCACGCGGGCGTCGCGATAGCGCGGAAGCGTGACGAATGCCTCGCGTGGCATTCGCGCCCACTGCCGACCGAAGTCGGACGTCGTCACCCCGAGCATCGCTCGCTGGTTTCGCGTCTTCCAAGCATCGCCGTACTTCTTGCAGGCGAGCTTCATTCCAATGTTCAGGCCTGCACGCGCCATGGCGGGCGATACGCACGCGACGGCAAGTGACATTACGAGTAATCGATGAGCCATGAGCCCCTCCCTAGTCTCATGCGGCCAACTGCTCAACGATACCCGGACTCATTCGTCATTCGGTATCCCTTGCCTTTTGCCGCCGTTAAAGATCGCTTGGAGGGATATCGACGGGGATCGGGCAATGACTGTCCAGGCAATCGTTTCTTTGTGATGAAATGATCTGTCAAAGGGACGGTCCTGTCGGCTAAGCAGAGATGAGGGATCACGCCCGACCCCTTCGCGGGTAGCAAAGATGTAGAGATGGAGGAACACAACTTTTTGCGATCGCGTGAATCAGTTTTTCTTCTCGGAATGAGGTTCCGATTGATTCCGACTCTCGACTTGTCCGGTCTTCACGATCAGTCGTTTCGTCCCGCCTGAAACATCTATGTCGGCAGGGCTTCGCGGGCACTTTTTGCCGATTGTTCGAATTCCGCAATTTAGAGAACCGAAGGGCGACGATTTGCCCGAAAAGCTGACGCATCTTTCCTGGCCTATGTCCATTTCGTCATTAGACTCGGCGTTGCAAACATCACTGATGGCCGAGGACTCACATCATGGACCGACGCTTGGCAGGCCTCTCCGCGCTGCTCTCTTTCGCGTTTCTGACCGCCGAGGCGCCTGCCGACTGGCCGCCGCCCTACACGCTGACGGAGATGCAGCCTCCGACCGCTTCGGACTGGATTCAGCTACGTCTCAAACGCGAGGCGCGGGCACGAGCTCGCTGTGGGCTTCCGCCGCGGAAGCCGGTCATGATCCCCGGCGACACGATCTACTTCCCCTGCCCCGAGTGCCGCGAACCGGGTCGGCCGCCGCACATGAGCTTCCAGGGAACCTACGGCTACTTCTATCCGACTCCCTACTACATCCCGGCTCAACCGAAATGGTTGCTCATCGATCCCCTTTGCCCGACGTGTCGTTCCCCGCATAGCCCGACCTACCGCTACGACGTGACGAGCAATTCCAAGACATTGGAGGAATCGAGTGAAGTCCGCCCGGCCTTCGCTCAGACAGCGGCTAAGCTTGCCGTGTCGACGACCATCGATCGTCACGATAGCGACGCGCCAGCCGACGCTGACGACTGAGCCGACGCCTTTCTCCTTGGGAACCGCGGCCGGAACCGCTTTGCTCGTCAATCCTCGTCGTGATTGACCAAAGTGACCGCTCCGCGCCACCTCGAGTGCCAGAAGGTTTCGCTCGCGACGCACGACCGGCCTCACGAGGGAAGGTTTCCCGATGAAACGTACACTGCTTGCCATCGCGCTGGCTTTCTGCTCCGGTTGCTCCACGTGCCCCACGGCGAGCATCGCCGACACCTTTTTCCCACAGCGCGGGATGTGCCCCTCGTGCGCTCCTCCCAAGAAGAAGTGCGGCTGCCATCTCTTCTCGTGGCTGCATCACAAAAAGAACAAGGAAGCGCCTCCCGTCGGGGTCGTGCCGATGCCTCAAGCCGGCCCGGCGCCGGTGATGGTGGCGCCCGGCACCGTGCCCATGCAGACGCCGATGCCCCAAAACGCACCGCTCGTCGCCGAAAGCCCTCAGAAGAAGGGAATCTTCGGTTGGCTGCACAAACACAAGCACAAGAAGCAGGATTGCCCCACGTGCAACCAGGGTTCCGCGGTCGCGCCGTTGTTGCCGCCCGATCAGGGAGCGGCTCCGTTGATGATGCCGCAGCCGCAGCAATACATGCCCCCAACGAACTCCTGCCCCACGTGCGCGTCCCCCGGTGTTGGCTAGCAGTCCGTTGACCTAAGCGGGCCAAGGCGAGAACGAGCCATGTTGGCCAAGATCGAGGAGAAGGAACGCAGGCGAATCAGTAGATTCGTCGAGTTTCGTCGACGCGGAGATTGGTCAAGAGGGCCGTTGGGAGCCGGCAGCGAATAGATCAACGGGCTGTTATGGGCCCGTCCGATAGAATGAGAGCCGTCTGACTCGCGCGGCAATGCCATGCGGCGCGAATCGCCATCTGCTTCTCGTTTCCACATTGGACCGGCACCATGACAACTGAACGGCCCACCGTCATCGGGCTAGGCGAGGTACTTTGGGACTGCTTTGACGAATCGCGACGCCCCGGCGGCGCTCCCGCGAACGTCGCGTTCCAAGCCAATCAACTCGGCGGCCACGGTCTGGTCTGCTCCCGCGTTGGCGACGACGCGCTTGGAAGCGAACTCATTGACTACCTCCGCGAACACGGCCTCTCCCCCGAGACACTTCAGGTCGATTCGACCCATCCGACCAGTACGGTGACCGTCGACACGTCTCAGGGTGGCGATCACCCCAAGTATGTGATTCACGAAGGAGTGGCGTGGGACCATCTGGCTTGGACCGACGCTTGGACGAGTGCCTTCACCAAGGCGTCGGCGGTCTGCTTTGGGACACTCGCCCAGCGGTCTCCCGAGTCGCGAGCGACCATCCGCACCGCCCTGGCCTCGGTTCCCGAGGACTGTTTGACGGTCTTCGACGTCAACCTCCGCCAAGCGTGGTACGATCAGGAAACGATCGAAGAATCGCTCAAGCTCAGTCGCGCGATGAAACTCAATGATGACGAAGTGAAAGTCATCTCCGGACTGCTTGGGCTGTCAAGCGAACTCGGGCCCTTCTGCGAGGCGATGATCGAACGGTATGGGATCGAACTGGTTTGCGTGACTCGCGGCGCGGAAGGATGCGTGCTCGTCTCGGCGGACGGGTTGGTCGATGTGCCGGGGAAGCCTGTCGAGGTGGTCGATGCCGTGGGGGCCGGGGATGCATTCACCGCGGCCCTAATCGTCAAGAGAGTTCAAGGTTGGCCGGTCGAGTCGGCCGCGACGTTCGCCAACGAAATCGGCGGTTTGGTCGCCTCCCACGCGGGAGCGATGCCTGATCTGCGAAACCAGCTTGCCGACCTCAAGGCCAAATACTCCCCGAGCTAGCTCAACGCGCTAGCCACCTGTCCGATAGGAAGAGAGCATGTTCGACAAACACAACGTCCCCGAGGAACCCCTCTTCTCGCCGTCGGAATACCAGGAGCTCAGCCTAGAGGAACAATCCTTTCTGCAGACGGCCTACAACAAGGCGGTCGACGGACTACGGCGAAACATCACCCCGATGGGCTTTTCCGCCTGCTCGCTCGAGGACAACGACGTTCATGGCACCGACTCGAACTATCGTTCGGTCTGGGGACGCGACGGTGCGAAGGTCGTGATCTGGTCGTTGGAACGCAGCGATCCCGACATCCGCGAATGTTCCGCCAGCACCCTGCGAACTCTGTTTCGCCATCAATCGCCCACGGGCCAGATTCCGACCCATGTGCTGATCGATACCGACACGCCCGAGTACAGTGGCGTCGGCAACATCTGTGGTGTCGACAGCGTCATGTGGGCGGTCATCGCGATGTACCGCTACGCCGCGGAAGTGGGTGACTGGGAAATCGTCGAGGAGAACGCCGGCAAGATCCAGCGGGCGATGGACTGGCTGAGCGCTCACGACTCCAATAACTGCGGCATGCTCGAGATCCCCGAGGCGGGCGACTGGATGGACTTGTTCGCCCGCAGCTACCACGTCCTCTACGACGAAGTGATCTGGTATCGCTGCCTGATCTGTTACAGCCGGGTGCTCGAGCACTTGGGGCAGCCCGATCGAGCCAACGACTATCGCCAGTGGGCCGACCATGTCCGCGAGGTGATCGTCCGAAACTTCTGGCCCTCGACGCAGGCGGAGTGGGAGAAGAGCGGTACCAGCTTTACTTCGACGCAGATTTCGCTCGGCGACTCGCGCTATCTCGTGGCCGAACTCTCACCGTTCAGCTTTAGTTGGCGTTGCGATGTCTACGCGAACATCCTCGCGTACATGGACAACCTCGTCGACAAGGACAAGGCGATGCGGACCTTCCACTTCCTCTGGGGAGTGGGCGCCAACGAGCCACACCCGGTCAAGGCCCTCTATCCCCCGGTCCAGGCCGGCGATCCGGAATGGCGGTCGTACTTCACCGTCAACCTGCTGAACCTGCCGCATCACTATCACAACGGCGGTATTTGGCCCTTCATCGGGGCGCTATGGGTTCGGTATGTCCACAAGTTGGGGATGACCGATCTCGCCCGGCGGGAGTTGGTCAAGCTCGCCCGCATGTGCGCGATGGGCATCACGCACGAGTGGGAATTCAACGAATGGCATCATGGGCTGACCGGCAGACCCATGGGGAAGGCCTACCAAGCATGGAGCTGCGCGGGCTTCATCCAAGCATGCCACGATGTCTTGTTGGACCCGAACCAAGTTGACGACGACGTCGAGTAGACCGTTGGGTGAAGTCCTCTCACCCACTCTCTTCCGTAGGTCAGGCCATTGCCTGACACGCAAGCCAGTTGATTCCCTCTCGCGTCGTGGTCCGTCTCGTACTAAATGTCAGGCTCTCCACACCTCTCCTTGGGGAGAGGTCGGCGAGCGAAGCGAGACGGGTGAGGGAGACTCCAGCTCAAGAAATCGAGGCTCGCTCGCGAATGGGCCCCCCTATTCCCTCTCCCGCGGGGAGACGGGAACCCGAAAGCCTGACACTTTCGCGTCGATCCACCGGTAGGTCAGGCCACTGCCTGACACGAGCGCCAATTCGCCCTCCGGGTGGGTCAAGACCCACCCAACGTTCTACGTCGAGGGGTTCCACCACTCGTCGAGACGACGCTGGAGGTCGTCGAGCTTGTCCTTCGACTTCGCGTCATCGACGAGGTTGTGCTCTTCCTTAGGATCGGAGGCGAGATTGAAGAGCATGTCCTTCTCGTTCGGGTCGGCCGAGTCGATCAATTTCCAATCGCCATGCCGAACCCAACGGTAGTAGAGATCCTTGGGAGGGTTGCCGAGCGTCGAGGCGTCATGGGCGAAGATCTCCCCGAAGACCGCGTCGCGCTTGAGCGGAGTCCCCTTCTCCATCAGCGGCAGCAAGTTCACCCCTGGCATCGAGCCCGTCTTTTCGCCGAAACCACACGCAGTGAGGACGGTCGGAACGATGTCGATGCTGTTGACCAGATCCGGATACTCCTTCGGCGGAATGTGCCCCGGCCAACGGAACATGATCGGCGTGCGAACTCCTCCCTCGAAGGGAGAACGCTTGCTCTTGGGAGCGTAGCGGGGCCTCTTGCCCGTCGTGTCAGTGATCCACCCGTTGTCGATGACGAAGACGACGATGGTGTTATCGGCCAGCCCGCGTTTCTCGAGCGAGCCCATCAACTCCCCGACCGTTTCGTCGAACCAGGTGCACATCGCCGCGTAGTTGGCCTGGTGTGGGTGCATTCCGGCGTCGAGATAGTGCTTGAGCAATCGTTGCGGCGGCTTGTAAGGGGTATGCGGCATAAAGGGGGCATACCAGACGAAGAATGGCTTCTGGCCAACGTCGTCGAGGAAGTCCTCAATCGGCTGCATCCCGTCGCGACCGATGGTCAGCCCCAAGTCACCGTGCCGGCCGCGAAGCATCCCGAGCGTCGGATGCCGATCCGCCCGACTGGGGTCGCCGTGGGTCATGCCGTCGGTGAATCCGGCGTTGCGGTAGTTTCCTTCCCAGAACTTGCCCGTCTGTAGGCACCGATAGCCCGCTGATGCCAGAAGCCGCGGCAACGTCGGGGTTTCCTTGATGAACTTCTCGGCGGACTGTCGAGGGCCTCCCTTCGGCGGGTCGTTGAAATGGACCCCGTGCTGATGGGGATAGAGCCCCGTCAGAAGCGTCACCAGCGACGGACGACACAGGCTGTTGGGCACGTAGCCGTTGGGAAAGGTCGCCGACTGCTTGGCGAGGCGGTCGATATTCGGCGTCTTGATCGTTGGATGACCCATGAATCCGAAGTCGGAGTAGGCTTGGTCATCCGAGACGATCATGACGACATTCGGAGGAGCTTGCTCCTTCGTGTCGGCACCGGAAGCGACGAGGAGAAGAGAGAAAAGCAGTGATGTCATGCGAGGCGCTCAGTTCTGTTCAAGCAACCCGTGCCGCCCCATCCAGTCGTTGAGCCGGTCGGGCCATGTCCCGAGGACGGGATCCTTCTGGGCTAGGCCGAACCCATGCTTGCCGTCCTCGTAAATGTGCAACTCGGCGGGAACTCCCGCTCGACGCAAAGCCAAATAGTACAGGATGCTTTGCTCGGGAACGACCCCTTTATCGTTGTTGCCGTGAACCAGGAAGGTCGGCGGCGTCTCCTTCGTCACCTGCTTCTCCGAGGAGAGCTTTTCGGCAAGTTCCGGATCGGGATCGGGGCCGAGCAAGTTGCGCTTCGACCCCTTGTGCGTCCGGTCGGTCATGCTGATCACCGGATAGACGAGAATCGAGAAATCGGGACGAGAACTTGCCCGATCGATCGGATCGGTCGACGCCGCGTCCCCCGCGTCAAAATGGGTCGAGGCGGTCGAGGCGAGATGACCTCCCGCGGAGAACCCCCAAACGCCGATTCGATTCGGATCGACGCCGTACTGGCTCGCGTTCGCTCGAACGAAACGCAGTGCCCGCTTGACGTCCGTCAATGGCCAGGGATGGTTGTAGCGCGGTCCCAACCGGTAGCGAAGAACAAAGGCGGCGATCCCCCGCTCGTTAAGCCAGTTGGCGATGTCGAGGCCCTCGTGCCCCAGAGCCAAGTGACCGTAACCACCGCCTGGGCAAACGACAACCGCCGAACCGGTCGCCTTCTCCTTGGGCGGGAGATAGATCTGCACGCTGGGAACGTCCTTGGGCTCCGATCCCTTCGCCCCCGGCACCTTTCCGTCGGGCCAGAGATTGACGATCGGCGCCTGGTCGGCGTCGGACGCTGCCCCCCCTGCCCCGACACAGGCCAACAGTCCGCCAACTACCCAGAAACAGTACGTTCCGGCAGATCGCATTCGCCGCATGGAGATCCCCTCAGTCGTCGTTGTTCTTGTCTTGATGAGAGCCATCGAAGTCGAGCAGTTCATAGACGTCGGTCTCGGTGAGTTCCTTCTTGACCGAGTCCTCCTCGATCATTTCGACGGCGGCGTCGAAATCGTCGTCCTCTTCCGGCTCGCCCAAGTCGGTCGTTTCCGCGTCCGAGGGTTTCGGTCGAGACGGTGCCTCCTCGAGATCCTCTTCCACGTCTTCTTCGTGCTCGAAGGCGGTAATCGCCGACTGCCGATCGGGAAAAATGGGAAATCGCTGATCGAAGCCTGGGACGGAAAAGACCGGCTCGATCTCATCGCCGACTCGGCAAAGGTGCATCTTCCCGTTGCGACGATGGAGGCGTTCCTGGACATTCACCAGGACCCCGACACCGGCGCTGGAAAGGTACGTGACTCCACGGAAGTCGATGAGGAACTTGCCGCTGCGGTGGGCGAGCAGATACTTGCGAAGTTGCAGCTTGATCGCGTCGGTCATCGGAAGACCGCTGATCCGAGGGCGCATGAACGTGACGACGAGCACGTCCCCAACTTCCTCGATCACGAGAAACTCGCGTTTGGCTTGTTCTCGATTGCCTAACATGGCCTGTCGGTCGTTTCCTCTGTTCGGAAGGATCTGTAGGAGTATCGCGCGGAGGCCCGATGCTCGTCGCGCTAGATTAAATTACCAAAACCTCGCCAACGTCATCAGTAGTTGGCGAACTTTTCGCTGAGCAAAAAGATTCGCAATGTGAAAAATCGCTGTCATCGGGGACGGCCAACGAATCCAAGCTAACAGCATGATCCACAACGACCATTTTCGCGTCAAGAGGACGTCCGACTCGCTCATCGCCGCGAAGTCCCCTCCGCACGATCGGTCTTCGGGGAAGACTGCTCTTCCACAGAAGGCAGGACGCTCTTGCCACGAATCGTCGTCCATGAAGGAGCAATGAGTCTCGTGTCCGCGCCTGATGTCGACGCCGTCCTCTTCGATGCCGGGATGACGCTCTTGGAGCCCGTCCTCCCGGTCGCCGAGATTTACCTGCAAGAGGCCCGCGAATTGGGGACGGAGGTTCCCCAAGACGAGTTTGTCGAGCGTCTACGAGGACTCTGGCCCAAGCTCGCGAGCGAGTACCGCTCCGCTCATCCCGAGCTCGAGTGCTCCGAAGAGATGGAACTCCAAGGATGGTGGAGGTTTACGCACGAACTCTCCCGCCCGTTCGCGACACTCCACGAGCAACACGACGAGTGGCTTGCTCGGCTCTTCCAGCGGTTCGACGACCCCCAGACATGGAAAACGACTCCTGGGGCGCTCGCGTGCCTGGAAGCCTGTCGCGAGGAGGGTCGCGAGGCGGCGATTGTGAGCAACTGGCACTCGTCGTTGCACGGGATCCTGCGCGGTCACGGCCTGGATCAGTTTGTCACCTTCACCTTGACCAGCGCGGAAATCGGCCGAAAAAAGCCTCATCGGGAGATTTTCCAAGCGGCATTGGACCAACTGGGCGTGAATGCGTCCAGCGTCGTCCACATCGGTGACTCCTGGGAAGAAGACGTGCTGGGGGCCGCGGCGCTGGGGATTCGTCCGGTGCATCTCGCCAAGCAACGAGCGGCTTCGACCGACTGCCCCAGCGCGGCGTGGGTCCGAAGCCTGGAAGATTTCCGAGTCGCGAAGTTGAAAACCATGAACAGGTGAGGCGAAAATCCGATGCGATCGCGACTCTCTTCGCGGAGACTCGCCCACTTCCCCGATAATTGGCACAATCCAGGGGCCAAGTGTGGGAAATGAAGCGCGATCCGAGTATGCTGCAAGCGGTACGGTTGCGTCCAGAAGAGTCCGCATGACAACGCCGCGAACGACGTCTCAACGCGGCTAGTGAATTAGACAGAAAGAGTACGCTCCCATGCTGAAGGGTGTGACACGGGATCTCCTGAGTGAAGACATTGATCCGCAGGAGACCAGTGAATGGCTCGAATCGCTCCAGGATGTGATTCGTCGAGAAGGACCTGCTCGGGCCGGGCAGTTGCTGACGCGTCTCATCGAGGTGGCTTCGAAAGAGGGAATCGAACCCACCCGCGCCGTGCGAACCCCTTACATCAATACGATTCCCGCTTCGGAACAGCCCGTCTATCCCGGTGATCGGGCCATCGAGCGGCGCATCAAGAGTATCATCCGCTGGAACGCCATGGCGATGGTGGTCCGGGCCTCGAAAGGTAGCTCCGGTGTTGGCGGGCATATCTCGACCTACGCCTCGGCCGCGACCCTCTACGAAGTCGGCTTCAACCACTTCTTCCGTGGCCCCGATCACGATTGCGGCGGCGACTTCGTCTTCTTCCAGGGACACGCTTCGCCCGGCATCTACTCGCGCGCCTTCCTCGAAGGCCGGTTGACGCCCCAACAGCTCGACAACTTCCGCCGGGAGCTTGGTGAGGGAGGCGGACTTTCGTCCTATCCCCACCCGTGGCTCATGCCCGACTTCTGGCAGTTCCCGACGGTGTCGATGGGCCTCGGCCCGCTGATGTCGATCTACCAGGCCCGGCTGATGCGCTACCTCGAGAACCGAGGATTGCGTCCCGCCTCCGACGCGAAGGTCTGGTGCTTCGTCGGCGACGGTGAATGCGACGAGGTCGAAACGCTCGGCGCCCTGTCGATCGCGGTTCGGGAGAAGCTCGACAACCTCATCTTCGTCGTCAACTGCAACCTGCAACGTCTTGACGGGCCCGTCCGCGGCAACGGGAAGATCATTCAGGAGCTCGAAGGAGTCTTCCGAGGCGCGGGGTGGAATGTCCTGAAAGTCGTCTGGGGGAGCCAGTGGGATCCCCTGCTCGCCGCCGATCATGACGGATTGCTCGTTCGCCGGATGACCGAATGCCTCGATGGTGAGTACCAGAAGTACAAAGCCGCCGGTGGCGACTGGATCCGCGATCACTTCTTCGGAGCCTACGACGAACTCAAGCGGCGCGTCGAGCACCTCTCCGACGAGTACCTCAAGAACATCAAACGTGGTGGGCACGACCCCGAGAAGGTCTTCGCGGCCTATCAAGCGGCGACGACCCACTCCGGTACCCCGACGGTCGTTCTCGCCAAGACGATCAAGGGATACGGCCTCGGCGATGCCGGCGAAGGTCAAATGTCGACCCACCAGCAGAAGAAGCTCAACTTCGACGCGGTGCGGGAGTTCCGCGATCGTTTCGGAATCCCGATTCCCGACGACAAGCTCGAAGAGGTTCCCTTCTACGTGCCGCCGGCCGACAGCCCGGAGATGGAGTATCTCCACCAACGGCGAAAAGAACTCGGGGGCTACCTTCCCCAACGCTCGGTGAAGGCCCCCAAAGTCGAAACGCCCAAGCTGGAAGACTTCACGTCGATCCTGAAGGACAGTGGCGGCAAAACGTCTTCGACGACGATGGCATTCAACCGAATCCTTCAGATCCTGCTCAAGAACAAGGAGATCGGCGACAAAGTCGTTCCGATCATTCCCGACGAGGCCCGTACCTTCGGGCTCGAACCGCTCTTCCGCCAGTGCGGCATCTACGCTCCCAGCGGTCAGCTCTACGAACCGGTCGACTCGGACAACCTCTTCTACTACAAGGAGGCCAAGAACGGCCAGATCTTGGAAGAGGGTATCAATGAGGCCGGGTCGATGTGCTCATTCATCGCCGCCGGGACCTCCTACTCGACCCACGGAATCAACATGATTCCGTTCTACATCTACTACTCGATGTTCGGATTCCAGCGGGTGGGCGACTTGGTCTGGGCCGCCGCTGATTCGCGCACGCGGGGCTTCATGCTCGGCGGGACCGCGGGACGCACGACACTCAACGGCGAAGGCCTACAGCACCAGGATGGCCACGGCCATCTCTGCATGTCGGTCGTTCCCAACCTCGTCTGCTACGATCCGGCTTACGCCTTCGAAGTCGCCGTCATCATCCAGGACGGCCTTCGCCGGATGTATCAGGAACAAGAGGCCGTCTTCTACTACATCACGGTCTACAACGAGAACTACGAGATGCCGGCGATGCCCGAAGGGGCCGCCGAGGGTATTCTCAAGGGAATCCACAAGCTCACCAGTCGTGACGTGTCCGGATCGCCCGCTCGGCCGCAACTCTTCGGAAGCGGCTCGATTCTCCAGGAAGCCCTCAAGGCTCAAGAGATCCTCGCCGAGCGATTCGGTATCGCCAGCGATGTCTGGAGCGCGACCAGCTACACCGAACTACGTCGCGACGCTCAAGCGACCGAACGCTGGAACCGACTCCATCCGGAAGAGACTCCCCGCAAGTGCTACCTCGAGCAGACGTTCGAGGGCATCGAAGGCCCATTTGTCTCCACCAGCGACAACATTAAACTGGTCGCCGATCAGGTCGGTCACTGGCTTCCCGAACCCCTTATCGGGCTCGGCACCGACGGTTTCGGTCGAAGCGAGTCACGAGAGGACTTGCGGGAGCACTACGAGATCAACGCCGACTACGTCATCTTCGTCACGTTGGGAGAGCTCCTTAAACGCGGCAAGATCAAGCGTGAGGTCTTCGACCAAGCCAAAAAGACGCTCAACGTCGATCCCGACAAGTCCGATCCAGTACTGGCTTAACGATTTTCGCGATTCGTCTTCGAGCCCAGTCATCTTGGGCTCGGACGTAAAATCCCCGACCATGGAATCACAATGACGATTGAGTTCAAGATCCCCGATCTCGGAGAGAATGTCGAAAGTGCCGACGTCGGCCAGGTCATGGTTGCCGAAGGCGACACCATCGAAGCCGAACAGCCGGTCCTCGAGGTCGAGACCGAGAAGGCGGTCTTCGAAGTCCCCTGCCCCCACGCGGGCACCGTTTCGAAGATCCACGTCTCCGAAGGCGACAGCGTTAGCGTCGGGACGCTGGTCTTGACTCTGGAGGAAACCGGTAGCAACGGCACCGCCGCTTCCGCCGCCGCAAGCGCGGAACCCGAGGCCAAGAAGGAACCGGAAGAGCCCGCCAAGTCGGAACCGGATACCTCATCCGCTCCGCAACCGTCCAAAGCGGATCCTGAGGCGGCAAGCGCCAAACCGGCGCAGACCGCCGCTCCCGCCACGACGGCGCCCTCCAAGGATCAGCCTCCCGCGCCCGCCGGCCCGGCGACGCGACGTTTGGCGCGGCAACTCGGTGTCGATCTCCACGAAATCACCGGCAGCGGTCCGGGTGGGCGAATCACGCAGGACAACGTCAAGGAGTTCGTCAAGAACCGTCTCGCCAACCCTGTCGGTGGCGGCACAACGGTGGCGGCTCCCCCCCTGCCCGATTTCAGTCAGTGGGGCGAAGTCGAACACGAAGCCCTGAACAAGATCGCCAAGACCTCCGCGAACAACCTGTCGTTCGCTTGGCAGACCGTCCCCCACGTGACGCAACACGACTTGGCCGACGTCACCGATCTCGAGGCGGCGCGTCGTCGGTTCGTCAAGTCCCACGAGGGCGCCCCGAAGATCACCATGACAGTCCTCGCCGTCAAGGCGGTGGTGGCCGCGCTCAAGGCTTACCCACGCTTCAACGCGAGCATCGACATGTCTCGCGGCGAATTGATTCTCAAGAGGTACTTCCACATCGGGGTCGCGGTCGACACTGAGAACGGGTTGGTCGTGCCGGTCATTCGCGACTGCGACCAGAAGAGCCTACTCGAGTTGGCCGCCGAACTCACGGACATCGCGGGCCGCGCCCGAGCTCGCAAGTTGGGTCCCAACGACATGAAGGGCGGCACTTTCACGATCTCCAACCTCGGTGGGATCGGCGGCACGGGTTTCACCCCGATCGTCAACTACCCCGAAGTGGCGATTCTCGGCATGGCACGCTCCCGCCAGGAGTACGTTCCTTCCGAGAGTGGTCCCGTGGCTCGACTGATGCTCCCTCTGTCGCTCTCGTACGATCATCGGGTCGTCAACGGCGCCGACGGCGCTCGCTTTATCGGCAAAGTGACGTCCCTCTTGTCCGAGCCGTTCCAACTTCTTACCGAACTGTAAACCACGACTTCGGATGGGAGCTCGTCGCGAGTTCTCCAAGTCGACCCTTCCCCGCGACAGGTTTGCTTCGGCGTCGCGACCCGCGAGGAGCAAGGGAGAACACCAAGCCGTCCCCTCCTCGGGACGAAGATCAAGGGAGTGAGCCTCAATGGCCGGTGCCGTCGTTGAAACGGAAGTCGTTGTCCTCGGAGGTGGCCCGGGTGGCTATGCCGCCGCCTTCCATGCCGCCGATCACGGCATGAAGGTCGCCCTCGTCGATCTCGACACGGCCCCCGGAGGCGTCTGCCTTCACCGCGGCTGCATCCCCTCAAAGGCACTGCTCCACGCCGCCAAGCTACTGAACGAGACTCGCGAAGCGAACGAGTGGGGCTTGAGCTTCGGCGAACCCAAGATCGACTTGGATCGACTTCGAGGCTGGAAGAACGAGGTCGTCGACAAGCTCACCGGAGGCGTTCGGGAACTCTGCCAACGGCGCGGTGTCGATCTGATCCGCGCTCGTGGTACCTTTAAGAGTTCCCAGTCGATCGCGCTTGAGGCCGTCGACGACTCCGCCCTGGTTCCGACAGAGATTCGTTTTGAACATGGGATCATCGCCACCGGCTCGGTTCCGGCGATGCCGGAGATCTTTCGGATCGGCGACGAGCGCGTCATGGACTCGACCGGCGGCTTGGACCTCAAGGACGTGCCCAAGAAGATGCTGGTCATCGGAGGTGGCTACATCGGCCTCGAGATGGGGACCGTCTACGCGGCCCTCGGCTCCGAAGTGACGGTGGTCGAGTTCACCGACGGACTGCTTCCGGGCGCCGATCGCGATCTGGTCCGCCCGCTCGCCAAGCGACTCGAGAAACAGTTCGCCAACATCCACCTCAAGAGCAAAGTCGACTCGCTCGAGGCCAAGCCCGAGGGAATCGTCGCTCACATCACCGGCGAAGGCGTCGAACCGGAGCAACTCTTTGATCGCGTCCTGGTCGCCGTCGGGCGACGCCCGAACAGCGCGAACCTCGGACTCGAGACGACCAAGGTGAAGATTGACGAGAAGGGATTCGTCGAGGTCGACTCGTCGCAAGCCACGGCCGATCCCCACCTCTTCGCGATCGGCGATATCGCCGGAGAGCCCATGCTCGCGCACAAGGCGTCCCGCGAGGCGAAGATCGCGGTGGAAGTGATCGCCGGAGAGCCCGCGGCTTTCGACAACATCGCGATCCCCGCGGTGGTCTTCACCGATCCGGAGATCGCCTGGTGTGGGTTGACCGAGAACGAAGTGAAGAAGCAGAAGAAGGAAGTCGCGATCGTTCGCTTCCCTTGGGGAGCTTCCGGACGCGCTCTGACGCTCAACCGGACCGAGGGGATGACCAAGCTGCTCGTCGATCCGAAGACCGAGCGGATCCTTGGGGTGGGCATTGTCGGCGTCGGCGCCGGCGAACTGATCTCCGAAGGCATTCTCGCGGTCGAGACCGCGGCGGTGGCCCGCGATCTCGGCGACAGCATCCATCCGCATCCGACCCTCACCGAAACGATGATGGAGTCGGCCGAAGCGGTCTTTGGACAGGCGACGCACATGTATCGCCCGAAGAAGTAGCCCTTTCCCCCGCAATGCGACGTCAGCGGCGATCCCTTGGCTCCAATGGCCGCCATGGCGGGACGAACGGGATCGGTCCCTCGATCGTTCTTCTGTGCTTGCGAATGAGCACCAGCGCGACGCCGACGAGAAAGATCCCTAAGAGATTGAGCTTGAACGTCGTCGCCACGACAGCGCCAATCATCCCCGCCACGACAAGTTGATTGAAGTGCGGCATGGACCACTCGCCACGACGACGGGAAACGGACATGCGGCCTCCTAGGTCCTCAGCGCCACGGGAATCTCGTCGATCTTCGCGGCGAGGATGAAGTCGTTCTCCGACAATCCACCGATCGCATGCGTCCAAATCTCGATCGCGACGTTGCGATAGCTGGAGAGATGGAGGTCGGGATGATGCCCTTCGTCCTCGGCCAGTTGAGCGATCTTGTTGAAGAACTCCATCCCGGCCATGAAGTTCTTTACCTGCCATTGCTTGCGAATCCGCAGGCCGTCCTCGGTGAGTGTCCAGCCCTCGAGTTTCTCAAGCTGCTGTTTCGACTCCTCGAGCGTCAGCCTCGGAACGCCTCCCTCGCAAGGAACGCACTTCTTCTTCAACAGTTGAGCGGTCTCATGAATCTGGACAGCCATGTTCACCTCCGCGAAGTAACAGATCTCGTGACAGGAGCGCCGTCGCGGACAGCCGGTTCCGCGTCCTCGGTGCCCCTCTTCCTTTGGCAAACGACAACCACAGTGCCGTTTCCCTCGCGCTCTCATTATGCGCTCGTTCGGGCGGATCAAGAAATGCTCGATGTCCCGTGCGCATCAAGATGGGTAGGGAGATGATGACCTGCGACGATCGAGCTCGCCCGATTCACCGGGTCATGATCTTTGTCAACCATCGAGGGACGGCAGTCAGTATACTGGGCGAAACTGGACCTGCCTTGCGGACTCACCCAAACAACATGCCATGGGGGGACACTTTCGCCAATGAGAACGATCGTACTTGCACTTGTCGCAATCGCGACCACGACGGGCTTCGCGCTTGGAGCGGAGAAGAACGTCATCCTTTTCGTCACCGACGACCAAGGATGCGATGCCGGCTGCTACGGAAATCCGGTCATCAAGACGCCGAACATGGACCGGCTCGCGGCCGAGGGAACGCTCTTTCCCTACGCGTTCGCGACGACCGCTAGTTGCAGCGCCAGCCGTTCGGTGATCCTGACCGGGCTCTTTAACCATGCCAACGCCCAATACGGCCACATGCACTCGTATCACCACTTCACGACCTACGATAAGGTCAAGTCGCTCCCGGTCCTCCTGGGCAGCGCCGGCTACCGTACCGCCAGCATCGGCAAGTTCCATGTCGCTCCCGAGAAGATCTATCACTTCGACACGTATTTGAAGGGAAACAGCCGAAACGCCGTCGAGATGGCGGAGAAGAGCAAGGACTTCATCGGCGCCAAGAGCGACAAGCCCTTCTTTCTGTACTTCTGCACCTCCGATCCCCATCGGGGTGGCGGGACCGCGGACGATCTTCCCGGCAAGCCGAATCGCTTCGGCAACGGCAAGGACTATCCAGGGGTGAAAGAGGTCGTCTATGACCCGAAGGACGTGATCGTTCCGCCGTTTCTTCCCGACACCCTCGAGTGCCGCGCGGAACTGGCTCAGTACTATCAGTCGGTCTCGCGGATCGACCAAGGCCTCGGCCGGCTGATCGAGATCCTCAAGGAGACCGGCCACTGGGACGACACGCTGATCCTGTACATCTCCGATCACGGCATCGCCTTTCCCGGTGGCAAGACCACCGTCTACGAGCCGGGCTTGCGTTGTCCCTGCATCGTCCGCGATCCCTACGTGAAGAAGAAAGACGTCGTCTGCAACGCGATGGTGAGCTGGATCGACATCACCCCGACGATTCTCGACTTCGCGAACGCGACGCCAACGAAGTACAAGTTCCAGGGACGTTCGTTCCTCTCGATCCTCGACAAAGAGAATCCCAAGGGCTGGGACGACATCAACGCGTCGCATACCTTCCACGAGATCACGATGTACTACCCGATGCGCGTCGTTCGCGATCGTAAGCACAAGCTGATCTGGAACATCGCGTACCCGCTGCCCTACCCCTTCGCATCGGATCTCTGGGCGGCGCCGACTTGGCAGAGTGTCTGGAAGGATGGCCCCGACGCCAAATACGGCCAGCGATCCGTCAAGGACTACATCCAGCGACCGGAGTTCGAACTCTATGACTTGGAGAAGGATCCCAACGAGTCGAAGAACTTGGCCGACGATCCGGCCTACGGGTCGCTGCTCGATGAAATGAAGGGAAAGCTCAAGAAGTTTCAGAACAAGACGAAGGATCCGTGGGTACTCAAGTGGACCTACGAATAGTTCCCGTTCGAGTGAGAGACGACACGAAAATGCCCGCGTACGAAGCGCGGGCATTTTCATTTTCATCTTGTGTTGGCAAACACGTCGCGGAAAGGACTGTTAGCGGCCCTGCAGCTTGATCTCGTCGAAGGCGTTCATGTCATCGAAAGAGCCGATTCCGACACGTCCTTTGCCGAAAGTCTTGTCGACGACCTCCATGTGTGGCTTGGACATGTCGTCGAAGTAGATCTGGATGGCGCCCGACTTCGTGTCGCGAACGACTTTGACGTCGTGCCAGCCACCATCCCAGGGCGTAAGGTTCTCGTTCTTGGTCAACGCCTTGCGCGGAGCGTCCTTGACGATCATGATCTGGCCGCTGTGCGGATCGGGCTTGGCGCCGAGATGGACGTAGTAGAAGTTCGACGGGTCCTGATAGTTGAAGAAGACGCAGCAGTCGCGATGATTGCCGGTATCCTTGGTGCTCTTCGCCTTGAAGGTCAGGACGAAGTCGCCGACCTCGACGTCCTTCATCAGCGCGATGTGACCGGGACTACGAACCTTCGGTTTGTAGTCGCTCTTGCGCTGGGTGATTGAAAGGCTCTTGCCTTTGCCGTGCTCCTGCAAATCCCACGAGCCGGGATCGACGAATTCCCACTTCTCGGTGTGAACCCCGCTGTCGAAGTCGTCCTCGAAGACGACCGGCAGGTCCGAGGTCGAGGGGTCGGCGGCCTGCGCGGTGACCGCGAGGCACGTCGTGACAAGTGATGCCGCCAGAAGAATACGCATCGGTTCCTGTGTCCTTTTAGACAGTCTTGAAATCGCCCCAGGGCCACCGCGGATCGGGCGGCCTTCCCAGTGAGCGGAGGTCGCTTCTACGTCAGGTTAGGTACTTCGTATCCCTTGCGGTACTGCCGCTTGAGGAACGTGTTGGCCTTGTCGGCATGCGCTCCGACGAACTGCTCCTTCTCGGGATCCATCGTGAGCATGGGGCTCATCTTGATCGCCTCGGCGTCCATCGTCAGATCGTGGGCCCCGAGATGAGCTTGCATGTCCGCGAGCAGGTCCTGCCACTGCTTCACGTAAACCGATTTGGCCTCGTCCATGGAAAAGGCCCCACCACTCTGGTAGGCGATATTGGCCAGGTTGCACCAGCCGGTACTGTCATGACCGACCTGGATCTCGGCATTGAGCAGCGAGCGATCGCGCTTGCGGACCGCGTCGACGAAGTTCTGTTGGTGACGCTTTCCGCTATCTCCCTTGAACTTCTGAATCAGCTTGCCGTTCTCGTCGTAGGCCGACGCTCCGCCGCGGTGCCCCTCGAAGCGACCACCTTCACAGTAGACGACATATCCGCTGCCCGGTCCGGGGTGCGGGGCGGCTTTCCCCTTGGCGCCCGGTTTGGCCGGCAAGTTCGACAAGCCAATGACGACGGGAATGTCGTCGGTGTCGAAGTAGGTGAAGTGAACATTGGGCGTGTTGCCGGCATCACCATAGACGACGCGGCCGCCACCACCGATGATCTTCTTGGGAAGCTTAACCCGATCCTGGAAGACGTTGTTGCGCACATCGTCGAGGACGTGGACGCCCCAGTTGCCCATCTCCCCGGAACCGGTGTTCCAATCCCAGTGCCAGTCATAGTGGAGCTTGTCGCGAAAGAGCGGCTCGTCCCGCGCCGGTCCGAGCCACAGGTCGTAGTTGACCGTCTCGGGAATCTCCAACGGCGTCGAGCGTTTGCCGATCGCGGGCCGGACGCCGTAGCGATTGACGCGAACGACTTGGAGATCGCCGAGCTTCTTGTCCTGGTGGAGAAACGCTTTGATCTCATCCTGCATCGGATCGGAGCGTTGCTGGGTCCCGATCTGGCAAATGCGGTCGTACTTGCGGGCGGCCGCGACGGTCTGCAAGCCCTCCCATTGACTGTGCGAAAGGGGCTTCTCGACGTAGACGTCCTTACCGGCCTGCATCGCCCAGATCGCCGCCAGACAGTGCCAGTGATTGCACGTCGCGATGACGACGGCGTCGACATCCTTCGCGTCGATCAGGTCGCGAAGGTCGGAGTAGCCGGTCGCTTGGGGATACTTCTTCTTCGCGCTGGCGACGCGGCTCTCATCCGGATCGCACAAGCCGACAATGTTGGCACCTTTCACCCCTGAAAAGGCGCTCATGAGATTGCGAGCGCGTCCCCCGCAACTGATGAAGCCCAGTCCAATTTCGTCATTCGCGTTCGCCGCACGAAGGCTTCCAATGGGAAGTGTCGCGGCGGCCCCGAGGGCGGCGGCTTGAGAGAGAAAGACCCGGCGGGTTTGCTTGGGCATCGTCGCTTTCACCTTCAACGTGTGGAATCGGTTCAGACGTCAGAGGATGACGTCAGCGTGTCGCTTGGATCGTCTAGCTTCCCCCAAGCAACCGACAAATGCAAGCGAGAATGCCGACCGCGGCCATGGGCTGGGCCGATGGCGCGACCGCTACTTCGACGTCAGCTCGAAGACCGGGTCGAACTCCTTGGGTGGCGTATTGAGACAACTGATGGCATGACCGAGAAGAAGGAGCGTCGGTTTGTCCTGATGACCTTCCGGGGTCATGATGGCGGGATAGAGAGCGTGAACCGTCTTCTCCCATTCGCCGTTCTCGTAGTGGCGTAGCGCCGTCTCGTACGTATCGCGCAGCGTCGTCCAACGGCCGTTCGAGCCGTCGCAGTAAAGTTCAAAGAGTTCGACCGGTTCCTCGAGGCCGACGACACGCACCCGGCAGAGTCGCCGTGTCGGGAAGGCGCCGTCGAGTTTCTGCTTGGTGAAACCGCTGACGATGACGGGAACGCCGAGGTGTTTGGTCGCCCCTTCGATCCTGCTACAGAGATTGACGGTATGCCCGCGAGGTCCGTACTTCAGCCTTGTCCGAGACCCGGCGTTGCCGACGAGGGACGGCCCGGTGTTGATGCCGATCCCGAGCCCCAGCGGCCGTCCGGTCACCTCGTTCCACCGCTCATTGAGTTCTGGCAAGTCGCCGATCATTTCGAGCGCCGCCCGGCAAGCGAAGTCGGGATGGCCCTCCTGCGGCTTGGGGGCGTTCCACATCGCCAGGGCCCCATCGCCCGCGTAGTCGACGACGACGCCGCCCTGCTCGATCACCCGCTGGGTGAAGGCATCCATGTAGTCTTCGGCGAGACGGTACAAGTCGTGAGGGTTGAGGCGTTCCGAGAGTCGCGAGAATCCCCTGAGGTCAAGAAAGAGGATCGTCACCTCACGCTCTTGTCCATCGAGCATGTGGGGGTCGCGTTCGAGCTCCTCGGCCAGTTCTGGCGAGAAAAAGCGAGCAAACCGTTCCCGTGACTCGAGCGCTTTTTGCTGGTGATCCATCCGCGAGCGACCGGTGCCCACACTCGCCGCGAGAAGCTGCACGATCCGGGCTTCCAACTCGGTGATGGGGTCGCCGACGAGGTCCGGCCGGAAGGAGCGCGAACCGTAGACGATGCCGGAGACCTCGTGCTCGGCGCCGAACACTGGGGACGCGACCACCGCTTCGATGCTGACGAGGCTCGCACTCTGGCTATCGGTCTCGAACCGATCATAGAACGTCCGCTTCTCCTCGACGACCGAGCGCACCACGCGACCGCTATATTCCTTGCCGAACGCCTCGGGACCGAAGCGAGCGACGATTTTCCAGCCTTCACCTTCTCGGAGCAGCACGAGGCCGCGATCGAGTCCCACCAATTCGACCAACGCCCGAGCGGTGCGCGCGTAGAACTCGTTCGAGGTGGCCGCGGCCTGCTGGACCGAGAGGACCGTCTCGAACCACTGCGTGAGCAGATCGGGGGAAATCGACTCGCGCAGCTCGATTAGGGAGTTACCACTGTAGTCGTAGCGAAACTGGATCGGCTCGTGAATCGTCGCGAGATGGCGTTCGTCGTGATCATCTGCCTCGAGTTCACCGACCCCGAGCGTTTGATCGGGTTCACTTCGGTCGCTGTGATGAATCGAAAGAGTGACGAGCGTTTCGCCAATCGTCAATTCGACCGGCATCGCGAGCGTCCGCTCCTCTCCGACGCCGATCGGTTCGTCGCCGGTGACGCGAACGATGTTGCGTTTGCTGAGGTTGGTGGCGATGACACGGCCGGATCCGACATCTTCCAATCGCAAATGATCGCGCGAGACGAAGGGATCCTGGAGAACGCAGCGGGTCAGTCCACTGGTAACGCCGGCGCGCCCAAACTCGAGTTGGTTCCCATCGTGGAGGAACTCTCGCTGTTCCCTCGGTCCCAGGACCCTGACATGAAACATTGCATTCCCGCAACTCATTGCAGCGGCCGAATGGCCCCCGCTCAAGTAGATGTACGAGCCGGCCGACGATTCCACAAGGGAGGATGACCCACGCAAGGCGAGTTGAACAACCTCCCCCGACGTCGGAAGCGATCGTGAACCGACTCCGCAGGCTTCCATTGACCACCGCGAGCGTCCCGTCCCGAAGAACCGTCGTCCCCCTTATCGCTGAGGGCCAACATTCACGTATCAACTGTTGACGAAAACGCACCGATCCCTTCCGGGAGGGAAGAGCCATGTTTCATTTGCGATATGTCATCGACAACGCCCTGAGACGCTGGCCCCACAAGACCGCCGTGTGGCACGAAGGATCCGACTGGACGTATCAAGAGCTCGAGGAGGCTTCCAACCGACTCGCAAGTGGACTTCGCAAGCGCGGGGTCGGTCCCGGAACTCGGGTCGCCCTTTTCATGCCCAACTGTCCGGAGTTTGTCCTCACCTACTTGGCGTGTTTCAAGCTCAACGCGATCGCCGTCCCCATCAATCATCGCTACACCTCCTCGGAGGTCACCTTCGCTCTCCGGCACAGCGGTGCGTCGGTCTTGATCGGTCACACCAAGTTTCAGCGCGCGCTTCCCCCGCTGGACCGTGAGGGCCCAGCGCTCTCCGACGTTTACATGGTTGGCGACCCGCGCGTCGCGCCGACGTGGACGCGTCCCTTCACCGAGCTGCTGTCTACCGGGCGTGCCGAACCGGCGGACGTGGTCGACAATCTCGATCAGCCCGCTCTGATCCTCTTCACATCGGGGTCGACCGGCAATCCCAAGGCCGCGGTCCACACGCACCGAAGTCTCTCCGCGATGGCGAGCCTAATCGCGGATGAAGAGTTCGTTCGCGGCGACCAGCGAATGCTGGTGTCGCTGCCGATCTGCTACGTCGGAGGCCTCGTTTGGCAGTTGCTCCCCACGTTGATGTCGGGGGCCTCCGCGACGTTGGCGATGAAGCCCTCCCCCGAACAGATGGTCGATTTGATCGCGTCGCGGAAAATCAGCATCACCAATTTCCTGGCCAGCGATGCCGTCGATTTCGTCGACCACCTCGAGAAGAACCCGCGTCCCCTCCCCTCGCTTGAGTACGTGGGCATCGGAGGCGACAAGGTTCCCGACCACTTACACCGTCGCTTCCGCGCGGCCGCGGGAATTCGACTGACCGAACAAGCGGGGATGACCGAATGCGGACTCTACTCCAACAATCCGGCCGTGGGGCGAGTCCGCGAAGGCTCGATGGGACGTCCCTCCGCGGGCGTCCAGATGCGGATTATCGACGATGAAGGTCGCGACCGAAGCACGGGCCAGGTCGGAGAGATCGTGATCCGAAGCTCCGGACTGATCACCGGGTACTGGAACAACGCGACCGCGACCAACGAGGCGTTCCGTGACGGCTGGTTCCACACGGGCGACCTGGCTCGTCGGGACGAGGACGGCTATCTTTGGTTCGTCGGCCGGAGCAAGCACATCATCATTCGGCGGGGCTCAAACCTCGCTCCCAAGGAAGTGGAAGATGCGATCGATCGCCATCCGGGCGTCAGGGCAAGCGTCGTCGTCGGCGCGCCGCACGAAAAGGACGGCGAGGTCCCGGTGGCATTCGTCGCGGTGAGATCACCCGGTGCCACGATCCAGGGACTGGCGTTAGAGCCATTTCTCTCCAAGACGCTCGCGACCTACAAGATTCCGGTGCACTTCGAACTCGTCGACGACCTGCCCCGCACCGTCACCGGAAAGTTCGATCGAACGGGAATGAAGCGGATCGCCGCCGACATCATGACGGGAGACGTCGCCGACTTCAGCTTGTCGGGCATCCACTAAGCCACCGTCGAACGTCGAAATTCGCGCTGGTGGTAACGCATCTCGATCTGACTGGCTGAAGAGCGGCCAGTGGCATCCGAAAGTTGGTTCTTGGACGTAGACTGGAGCTAGGGAATTGGAGCTTCGACCCCGGCGACGAAGACTCGCTGGACGCGTAGCTCGCGGGATAGGATAAGAACGTCGGCGAATTTGTTCTGCGCGAGGCTGCCGACGTCGTTCGCGATCCCGGCACGTTCCGCGGGCGTCAGGCTCGCCATCCGGATCACGCTCTCAACCGACGCCCCCGTCGCCGCTTGCATGTTGCGAACCATTCGGTCCATGCCGGCAATGGAGCTCGCCAATCGCCGTCGCCCCTCGTCGGGAACAAAGCCGACTTCACCATCGCTGCGAAAGATGGGTCCATCTTCCTGTGACCCAAAGCGGTAGTCGCCCGGCGGCATGTCCATCGCTCGACTGGAATCGGTGACGAGACAGAGCCGGCGTGGCCCCTTCATCCGGTAGGCGAATGCCAACAGCGTGGGCGAAAGATGACACCCGTCGGCGATCACCTCCGTGCTCATCTCCCAATTCGCCAAGACGAACTGCTCCATCCCCGCGCGCATCGGCGTGCCGAACCGGGCCTTGAGGCTGTCGACGGTACTCATGACGCACCAGAAGTGATCGACGTGGCGCAGCCCCAGTTCAAAGCCACGCTGCATCTCCTCCCATGTCGAGTTCGAATGTCCGCAGGTCACGAAATAGCCGCGGCGACTCGCCTCGCGATAGAAGTCTTCCGCCCCCGGCAACTCGGCGGCGCATGTCGCGATCTTGATGATGTCGAGTCCGAACGCGTGGAGGTATTCACTCGGATCGGGGGCCCGGCATCCCTTGGGCGAGTGGCATCCGACCTTCTCGGGAGCGAAATAGGGCCCGTAGTAGTGGACCCCGGCGATGCGGGCGCCGGATTCGGGAACCCAGGAGTCGCGAACGTCCCGACAGGCACCGAGCATCGCTTCGATCTGCTCGCGCGAACCGGTGGTACTCGTGGGAAAGAGCGTGGTGGTCCCGTGTCGGGCATGCGACGAGATGACCTTCCTCACGGACTCTTCGGTGGCGTCCATGAAGTCGGCTCCATCGCCGCCGTGAACGTGCAAATCGACGAATCCGGGAGAGATGTAGCCATCTTCCACATCAATGATGATCGCCCCGCGTGGGACCGTGATGTCCGAACTGCGTCCGACGGCCTGGATTCGTCCATCGCGGCACAGAACGGCGCCATCCCGAAGAATCTTGTCCGGGAGCACCACCGCACCGGTAAAAAACAACGCGTTCGGGCAAAGCGAAGGGAGCATCAATAAAGCAATCTGTTCGAAGCGGAGTACCTTTATCGTTCAACAATAGAAGCGACTATCTTCTTGATTGCCGCCGTACTGACAAGTTCAATTTCAGCGAGAAAGGCCTACCTTATGGTCTGAAGGACGCACTCCCTTCTTGTGCCCTCCCGACTTGAACGGCAGCGGATCGTACTCGCCGACGATCGTCACTTCGGACGCTTTGGGAATCGCCTCCTCCATCCCGAGGCCCCAGTAGCATGCATTGACGAGCAGCCGCCGAAGACCCTCACTTTGAAAGTCTTGCGAAGCGCCCATCGTCGTGGTGAAGACGCGCCCCTTCGACGCCCCCGGTTTCGCGGAATAGCTCTTCGTCCAAGCGATCGGCATCATCGGGTCGTTCTTCTTCCCGTCGACGGGCTCATCGTTCGGGCTCATTCCGGTCAAGACTTGCCCGAGCACTAGCGGCTGACTGTCTTCCGGCAAGGGCAGCCTTACCCCATAGACGTCGGTCGGGCCCCAGATATCGCCGTCCTTGATCCCCCTCAAGATCGGATGGCTGGCTTGATCGGGAACGACGATACCGCGAGTGCTCTCCTTGCCGTGCTTGCCGTGATGGGAGATCCAGGTTTCGCCGAGAACTTGTCTGCCGAAGCCTCCATCCCATTTCTTGCTTCGCCAGGTGTAGTCGTCGTAGGTCGAACTCTTCCCCTTGTTGAACGCGTGGGTCGCGGTACGTAGCCCGACGATTGGCCGACCCGACTCGACGTAGTCGACGATGTGCTTCATCTGCTCGTCGGGCAACTCGCGAAAGCGCGTGAAGATGATCATGAGGTCAGCATCGTCGAGTTTCTCGAGTCCGGGAATGTTGTCGCGTCGCATCGGGTTGATCGTCCCGTCCTCGTCGACGGCGAAGAGGACGGTCGTGTCGAAGCCGTGATGTTTCGAGAGGATTTTGGCGAGTTGTGGCAAGGTTTCTTCGGAACGATACTCTTCGTCTCCGCTGACCAAGACGATATGCTTGCCTTTACCGGGCCCTTTTTCCCCACGGAACGATACCCAAGAGTTGTCGTCGTCGTCGGGAGCGGCGGACAAGAGCGTGAGGACCATGTATCCAAGCGTGAGTATCTTCGAGAGCGGCACGTCGTGGTTCCTTTTGCTACGCTTGTCATTGCACGTCGAGGACATTATCGTTCGTCGTCATCCAAAGGACCAGTGGGGATGGGAGAAGTCGTCTCGGCGATGGTTCCGCGATCGATTCGTTCGGCGGATGCTGGCCAAAGCTCCAGGGTCCGCCATGGGAATGTCCACGCCATTTCATTAACAGGGAGACACGAATCGCCGATGGTTAAGCGTCCGCGACATCCCAACAACTTGGCCCCCGTCGGATGGCGCGAATGGGTGGCTCTTCCCGACCTGGGCGTCCCATTCATCAAAGCGAAGGTCGACACCGGGGCTCGCTCGTCCACACTGCATGCGTTCGACATCCACTACTTCGATCGTGACGGAGTTCCTTGGGTGCGTTTCTCCGTTCATCCGATTCAGCGCGACGCACACGTGACGATCCAGTCGGAAGCGAAGCTCCTCGATCATCGCGCGGTGCGCAGTTCAAGCGGCCACCAAACGCGACGTCCTTCCATCTTGACGACGGTTGAATTGTTGGGCAAACGCTGGGAAATTGAACTTACGCTCGCCGGTCGAGACGAGATGGGTTTTCGGATGCTGCTGGGGCGACAAGCCCTTCGTCGGCGCTTCGTCGTCGATCCAGGCCGATCCTATATCGGTGGACGTTCGATCGCGGCGTCGATCAACGCGCCTTCAACCAAGGCGGCTTCGAGCAACGCCCTCGAGAAAGGAAGCTGACAAGACGATGAAATTGGCCATCCTCTCCCGCAAGCCTTCGCTCTATTCCACCCGACGACTCCGAGAAGCGGCGGTCGAACGCGGTCATGAAGTGCAGATCGTCGACTACCTTCGCTGCTACATGGACATCACCTCGCACCGGCCGCGCGTGCTCTACCAGGGGGAACCCTTGGAGGGGCACCGCGCCGTCATCCCGAGGATCGCGGCGTCCTACACCTTCTATGGCACCGCCGTCGTCCGCCAGTTCGAAATGATGGGTGTCTTCCCCGCGAACGAGTCCCAGGGAATCAGCCGCTCACGCGACAAACTGCGCTGCATGCAACTCCTCTCCCGGCAAGGAATCGGGTTGCCGGTCACGGGTTTCGCTCACTCGACCAAGGATATCGAGGGGCTTCTCAAGACCGTCAACGGCGCTCCGTGCGTCATCAAGTTGCTCGAGGGGACTCAAGGCATCGGCGTGATTCTCGCCGAAACCCGCAAGGCCGCCGAAGCGGTCATCGAAGCGTTCCGTGGGCTCGACGCCAACATCCTCGTCCAGGAATTCATCAAGGAAGCCGGCGGTTCCGACATTCGCTGCATCGTCGTGGGAGGCAAGGTGATCGCGGCGATGAAACGCCAAGCCAAGCCGGGCGAGTTTCGTTCCAACCTTCATCGGGGAGGTAGCTCCGAGAAGATTCGCCTCACGCCCGAGGAACGCAGCACCGCGGTTCGCGCCGCCAAAGCGATGGGTCTCAACGTCGCCGGCGTCGACTTGATTCGCTCCAATCACGGTCCACTGGTACTGGAAGTAAATTCCTCGCCGGGCCTGGAGGGAATCGAAGTGACGTCGGGCATCGACGTCGCGGGCAAAATTGTCGAATTCATTGAAAAAAATGCCACCCCTGGAAACACCCGCGATCGAATCCGGGCCTGATTAGGAACTCGCCGTCGTGGGCGAAGACCTCGGAGCTGACGCTTGAGCGATGACAACTTGAACTCCGGCTCACCAATTTTCGAGCCGTTTGAGATCGGCAACACGACGTCGTTGCCGGGAAGGCGGACGCGGATCGAGATCCCGTTGGCCAGGCTCCCCTCGGAAACGTGGCTCTCGCTCCCGATCGAGGTCCTCCACGGTACCGAACCGGGCCCCACGGTCTGGCTCTCCGCGGCCATTCACGGCGACGAGCTCAACGGCGTCGAGATCATTCGCCAGACACTCGAACGCATTGATGTGAAACGACTCGCCGGCGTTCTCATTGCCGTCCCGGTCGTCAACGTCTTCGGGTTCATCAACCAGTCCCGCTACCTTCCCGACCGACGTGATCTGAACCGCTCGTTTCCCGGTTCCGCCAAGGGATCCCTCGCGGCCCGCGTCGCCCACATCTTCATGAGCGAGGTCGTCACGCGGTGCGAGTTCGGGATCGACTTGCACACCGGATCGAATCACCGCACGAACTTGCCGCAAATTCGCGGCGATATGCGAGATCCTCGAAACCGCGTCCGCGCCGAAGCGTTCGGGGTGCCCGTTCTGATCCACTCGGAAACTCGGGACGGTTCACTGCGGGAAGCTTGCCGAAAACGCGGGATTCCCGTCCTCGTCTACGAGGCGGGTGAGCCGCTTCGGTTTGACGACGCCGCCATCGAACTCGGCGTCGAGGGCACGCTCCGCGTCCTGGCCACGCTTCGCATGCTTGACACCAGCCCCTGCAACGATCGCCACGCTCCGCGCGAGGTCTCCGACTCCACTTGGGTCCGCGCCCGCCGCGGAGGCATCTTTCGCTTGCGCGTCGGTCTAGGACAGCATGTGGGCAAACGACAACCGCTCGGCGTCATCGCCAACGCCTTCGGCGATCAGCCAATGTCCGCGACCGCACCCTTCGACGGCATCGTGATCGGTCACACCAACAACCCGCTTGTCAATCAAGGCGATGCTCTCATCCACCTGGCGCGCATCGCGTCGGAGTGAAGGTCCCCGAGCACGATCGGTGGCGTGAATTCGGTCGACCGCGTGGGAACGACGTTTCGCTTGACGTCATCTCGGCGAGGGAAAAGGATGAGGCAAAGAGAGGGACCACTGCCATGCACGAATTGATGAAAGACGTCGCAACGCATCGCGTCATCGCGATCCTACGTACGAAGGACGCCTCGGCCTTGGTCGAGATCGCCGAAGCCCTCTGGCAAGGGGGCATCAAGCTCGTCGAAGTAACCATGACAGTCCCCGACGCGCTCGAGGTCATCCGCGCATGCGTCAAAGCTCATGGGGAGAAGATCGTGGTCGGCGCCGGCACGGTCCTCGATCCCGAGACCGCGAGAGCCGCCGTCGACGCGGGAGCTCGCTTTATCGTCTCTCCGGTGACCGATGTCGAAGTGATCGACGCCTCCCATCAGTGCGGCGCCATGGTCCTCCCCGGCGCGATGACGCCCAACGAGATCTATCAGGCGTGGAAGCTCGGGGCCGACGCGGTGAAAGTCTTTTCGGCGCGAGCGGGCGGGCCGGGGTTCTTGAAGGACATCAAGGGCCCGCTGCCTGACATTCCTCTCGTCCCGACCGCCGGGGTCGACCTCGCGAACGCCGCCGATTTCATCCGAGCCGGAGCGCTCGCGGTGGGATTGGGGAGCCAGTTAGTCACCGCCGAGATGATCGAAGAACGGCGCTTCGAGGAGATCACCGCGAAGGCTAGCCAACTCGTGAAGTCGGTCCAGGAAGCAGCCGGCTCTTGACGGGATGTTCATGGACTCGCTCGTCGTCCAACGCCCATCTCAGCGGCGAAAGAACGCGAAACGACCCTTGCTCTCGGCTGGCTTTGATGGAACCGGGGCCGTCGAGGTTCGCGGAGGCAGCGGATCGCCCTTCCAAGCCGACTTGATGACCCCGAAGACGCTTCGTCCGGAGGTTGTCGGCACGGCCGGCGGCGTGGCGGGAACAACGCGTCCCCTTGGCGGAAGAACCTCTTGGTGACCCGTGAACGGAGCGACCGGTTGAGTCGGCATGGGCTGAGTCCGCGTCGGCCGAGGAGATGGCGGTTCCGGCGGCGTCAGCGGAGCACCGCTATTCGTGCCGGCCGCGGCGATCGAACGGGTGAACGGTTCCGCGAGCGACATGAGGCTCCCGGCGGGATTCGGAAAGAGATGCGAGATCACTCCGGGACTCCCCGGACCGCCACGAGCGATGGAAGCGGGCGGCGTCGCCGTCGGTGATTCCGGAGGCTGGGGCCCTTGAGGAGCTTCCGTCGGAATCAGATTGCCGTAGTGGCAGAAGCAGTTATTGATCGCTTGGAGAGACGCGGCGCGAACTCGCGGAGAGGGCTCACTCGGGTTGCCGTCCTTGTTGCTGCCCGTCGCCGACATCTTGAGCGCTTCGACCGTCTTGGCGGTGCAGCAACAACCGTTGCCAAGGACGATGGCGGCATAGAGCCGGACGCACTCGTTCTTGTCCGCTCGGAGGTAGTTGATGATCCCGTTCTCGGCTTCGGGCCAGTAGCGACAGTCGACGGACGCCATGCACCGCAAATAGTCGATGCGCTCGGCCGCTTCGAGCGTGTCCTTGACCAGTTGGGCACAAGCTCCCGCCGCTCCCGGTTTGGCGAGATCCTCCGCGTCGGGTTTGACGGGACAGCACTTGATACAACCGCCGGTGGCAAGCGTGATCGGGGCGAGCGCCCCATCGATGATCTGACCGAGACAGGAAGCACAAACCGCCTTCTTGATCGCCTTGCAGATCTTTGGCAAGTCGGCCAGAAGCTGCCAGAAGTCCTTCATCAGCTCCGAGTTTTGCAAGATCGGCGCCGCACTCGCGACAATCAGCGCGATCTCCGTTCCCGACAACGCCTTAGCGGGGCGCGCGCTGGGGGCCATCAAGATCAGCGCCACCAGCATCAGGGCCACGAGCCGTCGCGACAGCGACCACCAACGACGGCGTGTGATCCCAATGCCCCTAGTCGGCTCGGACTGACGCAACTTCCCTACCGATTGGTCTGGCTTCGATCGTAAGATCACGCTATCCCTCTCGCCACCATCGACTCGACATCCATGCTTTCACGAATCGGGCATCGTCGACGCCACTCAACGTTGCGCGGGTTCGGATTGAGGCGTTCGTTCTCTTGATTCGGCATCCCCGCCCGTCGACTTTGACGATTTTGCCGAAGAGGCTGTCCGTACCGATTGCTCGGACGCCCTGGGAGGTTTGCCCAGCATGCGCAACCCCCCGGGCGAGTGTCGCGAGATATTCCGTAGGGAGGAGAGATGTCACTGACCGTCGTTCACGCCGATATGGGAGCGGCAACGATTCCCTTCGAGCAACCTCCGGCTCCTCCCTGCGAGAACGACTCGCGCGTGCGCGTCGGATCGCGGTTCGAGTACGTCATTCAGGCCCTGATCTTCGTCTCCCTCCTGGGACTCGGACTGGAAACGCTCCCCGACATCGACCCGACAACGGAATTCCTCTGTAGCGTTATCGAGATCGTCACGGTTGGCTTCTTCACGATCGAGTACGCCGTTCGGCTGATGAACGCCAAGAACAAGTTGGGCTTCGTCTTCAGCTTCTATGGATTGATCGATTTGGCGGCCTTCCTCCCCTTCTTCATCACGCTCGGCTCTTTTCACATGGCTCCGATGCGCATGTTCCGCATTCTTCGGATCCTCAGTGGTTTGAAGTTGCTCCGCTACAGCTCCTGCTTACGCTACCTCCTCGATGCATTTCGCCAAGTCCGCGATGAACTGCTCATGTTCCTCGTTGTGACGCTGCTCATCATCTTCGTTTCGTCGGTCGCGATCTATCACCTCGAACACGAGGCGCAGCCCGAAACCTTCAAGTCGATCTTCCATTGCATGTGGTGGGCGGTGGCAACCCTGACGACCGTCGGCTACGGCGACATGTATCCCATCACGGTGGCGGGCAAGATTTTCACCGGCTTCGTCACCATCCTTGGTGTCGGAACTATCGCCGTCCCCTCCGGTCTCATCGCTTCGGCCCTGACCAAGACGAAAAAGGAGCGAGCCGACGGCTCCAGTCCCGAGTCCGGCAACGACGGCGAGCTGATGGCGGCTTGAGTCCCTTCGATTTAAACCGGCGGCGAATAGATCAACCGGCTGCTAGCTCATATACCGCCTGAACGGTTTGACAGGTGATGTCACCGGTCCGGGAGGTTCCGACAAACCACCCGGCGTCGCGTGCTGGCACGGTCCGAAAGAAGACCGACGTCACGACCACCGTCGGCGTTGGCATCGGCTTCGCGTTGGATGGTGCTCGCCATTTTCGCATGCCGGTGAGTCGACCACCCCGAAGTCACTTGCACGAGATCGAACAGCACATGGATGCTCTCACTCCCGGGGAACTCGAGTTCTTCCAAGAGAACGGCTTTCTCGTCCTCCAGCAACTCGCTCCCGTCGCGCTGGTGGAGCGTTTGGGACTGTTGACCGAGGAGTTGGCATCGATCGCCGATCCTCCAGTCGAGTACGAGGCGAGTGTCGGCTACCCCGGAGCTCCGGAGTCGCAGGCAAGCCCTGGTGGGCGCACCGTTCGCCGCCTGCGTCACGCCGTGAGCCGTCATCCGCTTTTTCTCGAGTGGGCCTGTAGCCCGGCGATCGCCCAGCGGCTAAGACCGCTGCTGGGAGATCAACTCGTCCTTCCTCTGGCTCACCACAATTGCATCATGTTGAAGGATCCAACCTTCAGCAGCGACACCGATTGGCACCAGGATTGCCGCTACTGGAACTACGAACGAACCGATCTAGTCAGCGTCCAGCTCGCGCTCAACGACCTGACCGCGACGACGGGGAGCCTTCACTTTCTCCCCGGTTCCCATCGCATCGACTTCGGCCCCGATCGCCTCGACGAGGAGAAATTCCTCCGCCTCGATCACCCGGCGAATCAAGAACTCCTCGCTAGTGTCGTCGAAACGGAACTCGCCGCCGGCGATGTGGTCCTCTTCCACGCGAGAACCTTCCACGCGGCCAGTCGCAACCGATCGGATCAGCCTCGTCGCTCGGTGATTTTCACCTACCACTGCGCGGACAATCGACCGATGCCCGGTTCGCGCTCCGCCGCCTCGCCAGAGATCATCATTCCTTGCGATTGATCATCGATGTCGGCCTCCGGCGCGGATGAACGGTTTCACCGACGCAGGGGAATCGCGTACAATCGTCTGACTGACCGGCAACCACGGCGCGGAAGGAAGTTCATGGCGAGTGTGCGGTTCATCATGGTGGGCGGGTTCCTCGGAGCCGGCAAGACGACGACCATCGCGCGGCTGGCCGCGACCTATCAGTCTCAAGGCCTTTCGGTCGGCATCGTGACCAACGACCAAGCCTCCGACCTCGTCGACACTCACATGCTTCGCTCCTTGGGCCACGAGGTCGGCGAAGTGCCCGGCGCCTGTTTCTGCTGCAATTTCGACGAGTTGATGGAGACGGTCGATCGACTCGGCAAGGAGGAGCGCCCCGACGTGATCCTCGCCGAACCCGTTGGCAGTTGCACCGACTTGGCCGCGACGGTGATTCAACCGTTGGCCAAACTCTATGATGAGCGTTTCTCGATCGCCCCCTACACCGTCATCCTCAAGCCGAGCCACGGACGGCGCATTCTTCGCGGAAGCTCCAAGGGAGGTTTCTCACCGAAGGCCGAGTACATCTTCCTCAAGCAACTCGAAGAAGCCGATGGCATTCTCGTCAACCGCATCGATGAACTCGACCCCGCGGAAGTCGACGAACTAGCGGCGTTGGTCGAGGAGCGACATTGCGGCATCCCGATCCTGAGAATCTCCGCCCTATCGGGACAGGGTTTCGATGGATTGACGGAGTTCCTGAGCCAGAAGGGAGATTTTGGGCGCCGCATCCTCGATCTCGACTACGACGTCTACGCGGAAGGAGAGGCGGAACTCGGCTGGCTCAACAGCAGCGTCACGGTTCGAGCCAAGAACGACTTCGACCTCGACGATCTGCTCATGGACGTCATCGGCAAACTTCGCCTCCGTCTCGCCGAGCAAGGAGCGGAGACGGCCCATCTCAAGACGATCGGCTTGTGGGAAGGTTTCTACGGCGTCGCCAACCTTGTCAGCAGCGACACCGATCCCAAGCTCTCGCTCCCCTCTCGCTGTCAGGCCAAGGAAGCCGACATCATCGTCAACGCGAGGGTCGCGATTGATCCGACCCAGTTGGAAGAACTCGTCCGCCAAGCGGTCCTCTCGTCCTGTTCGCGGATCGAAGCCAGTCCAGACTTTCGCCGAACCCAGAGTTTCCGACCGGGTCGTCCCATACCGACTCACCGTTTCAGCGAAGTCTAGTGCTTTGCCGGGTCCAAGAGTTCGGATGGCACTCTCTGCCGGTCAGCCAGAGAAAAGTGATCGTGGGTTCACCACCCGAAATCTAGCGTTTGACGCAGCTCTAGGCTGCGTAGCCGAGGCCCCTAACAACACGCCGGACCGCAACAGTCACCGGTCTCCTCTCGCGACGTCGAGACCATGCCCGTCCTCGTCTCGCTGGGATCTCGGAGAGCGCCTCGCTTGCAGTCGAACGGCAGGGCTTCGTCGAGAGGAACGACGTCCGCGGGCTCGATCGGCTCGAACAGTTCCTCATAGGGCTCGCGTTGCAGGAGATGAAACGTCTTGTCGCAAACAGCCGTTCGCCTACCGCGATGAAAGACATGCCCATCATCATCCTCGACACGCGAGAAAGGGCCGCGATAGATGAGGCCTTGCTTGCGTTCTAAACAAGGCCCCAGCTTTCCCTTATGAGCCATGACGGTCATGGAGCGGAACTCGATCCCTTCGACCACGCGCCACGGCTCGGCCTGGCGTTCGACAATCTCGAGCCCGTGAAAGCCCGCTTGCTCAAACGCTTCGAGAAACCGATCCTCGCGAAACGCCCCCGAAATACAACCCGACCAGAGTTCCGGATCACGTTGCAGATGGGCGGGAACCTCTTCGTCACAAACAATGTCGCTGATGACGGCGCGTCCATCGCGCCGAAGCACGCGAAAGACCTCGCCGAAGAGTTGTTCGCGGTCACCGTGCCGAACCAGGTTCAGCACGCAATTCGAGAGGACGCAGTCGACACTCGACTCGGCGATCATCGGATGCTCGGCGCGCAGACGATCCTCAACCGCACGCAGTTCCAGCCATCCGGCACGGCTCGCGACGGGATGGTGGGCGAGGTGCTTCTCGAGGAGATCCAAATCGAGACGCAGATCCTGGATCATGCCACTGCGGAAGGAGACGTTGTCGAACCCAAGCCGCTTCGCCACCGTCGGCTGGTGACGGCGCGCCAAGGAGAGCATCTCGGCATTGCAATCGACCCCGATGACCTTTCCATCGCGACCGACTAGCTGGGCGGCGATGTAGCAAAGCTTTCCGCCACCGGACCCGAGATCGAGCACTGTATCTCCCGGCCGGACATAGCGAGACGGGTCGCCACAGCCGTAGTCGCGTTCCAGGATCTCGTCGGGAATGATCTCCAGGAGATGGCGGTCGTAGGCAACCGGACAACAGAGCGACTCCTCGCGCTGTCGGGCTCCCTTCGAATAGCGCTCCCGGACAGAAACTTCCGGAGCAACGACGTTTCGGTGCGTCTCAATCTCGATGCTCATGGCTTCCCTTGCGCAATCCAGCCCAGGGCCGAGCGGTCCATACTGACGAGCTAGCGAACTATAGGCAAGGTTGCCGCGATCAGTCTGTGATGTGCGCTACATTCCCGAACCGGGAGCGACTCCGCGCCAGCGTCCTGATTGGCGAGTTCGCTGGAACGATCCTCTTGGGTGCCATGGGCCACCCCCATGCCCACGCTGGTCGTGGGCATACACGATAGACTCACGCTGGTCGTGGGCATACACGATAGACTCACGCTGGTCGTGGGCATACACGATAGACTCACGCTGGTCGTGGGCATACACGATAGACTCACGCTGGTCGTGGGCATAAGTGGGAAACGCTCTTGATTCGGCAAGCTCCCGCGCGATGGAGGGAACAGGCGCCATGGAACGAACTTGCCGATCAGGTCGCTAGATGCCTTCGTCCTCAAAGACTTCGAGCAGCGGTTCCTTACCGTCCCACGAAAGCTCGATCGTCAAGTCGTCGGCCGGTTCGTCGATCGTGTACTCGAGCCCTGACGTCGTGTAACTGCTGTACTTTTTGGGCACCAACCACTGTCGCTTATTCGGACCAAGTTGCTCGATCGCAAAGATCTCGACACGGTGCTTCCCCGGCATCACCCCATCGGCGCCGCCGAATGTCGTCATCGCGAAGCGACCGTCCTCGAGGACCTTGCCCGTCGCCGGTCGCGACCCGTCGGGCACGAACCGCACCACGCCCTTGGTCAAGGGCTTACCGTCAACGACCACGGTCCCCGACACCGGGAAACGCTGGGGACGCCCGTCGCCGCATCCGGCCGCGAGAACCACCGCGAGCGGAAGCATCAGCAACAGCGCCGAGCAACGACGATGAGGAGTCAGCAAGCGTGCAATCACGGAGGTCTCCGGCTCAGTAGGCATTGCCATCGATCAGTTCACCCTTCTTGATCGTGCTCAAGGCCCGGTAGACGCCCAGGTCCATCTCCTCACTGAGAAACGCCACGCTGCCGTCGCCAAAGACGAAGTGACCGCCCCCGGGGTGGCGGCTCGCGAAGGCGCCGTTGACCAGCGTCCCGTAGGAGTCGAACGTGATCCCCTCCTCAGGTAGAGTGTTGAGCGGATTGTTAGTCGATCGCAGCGAGTCTTGATGACGGGAGCCGAGCGTCCAGGTGTTGGACGATTCGGGGGTGTCGGGCGCGACGACCTCCCCAACCATCATCGTCTTGGTTAAGCCGTCCTTGATGTCGGCGCGTCTTGTCCCACTCACGTAGTAGAACGGCCCATTGTTGAAGAACTTCACCGCACTGTTGATTCCTTGGCTCGGTCCGTTGGTGCCGGTCACGAAGGCATAGCTCCCCACCGCCCGCTGCGCCGAGTTTAACCGATTGAAAGTGTCACTCGGGCAGACATAGATCTGCACCGTCGTCCGCAGCGCCGTTGTGTTCATCGCCTCCCACGTGCTCACGAACGGACTTCCACTGCTGTGGTAGAGACCGACCTTGAGATTGAAGGAGTCGTAGAGGGCCTGACGATCGAGTTCGGGGAGCAAGAAGACCAAGCCGCCAGTCCCCTGGCGTTCGTGGCTCCGAAGCGTGGTGCAAGGTGCCGAGCTGGTCCCGTCGCAACTCAAGCGACCGGGGGGATAGATGTTGTGGGTCGACTCGTAGTTTTCGAGCGCCAACCCGATTTGTTTGAGATGATTCTGGCACTGGCTGCGCCGCGCGGCCTCTCTCGCTTGCTGGACCGCGGGCAAGAGAAGCGCCACGAGAATGCCGATGATGGCGATCACGACCAAGAGTTCCACCAAGGTAAATGCGCGTCGACGCAACATAGCGACCCCTCGCTTTGGGAGATGTGGAGAGCGAGTAGGACTCGCCGATTCTTCGAGATTGCCCCATGGCCGCGGGGAGAACCCGCGCCCGATCTCGAAGACGAGCCCCAACAGACAAACACTGTACCAGAATTCTTTGTTCGCGGAGGAGCAACTATTGTCCGGAAGAGTGCCCTGACTCAGTCGATCGGCGGGGAAGGAGTCGAGTCGCAGGAACTGGAAGGGATCGCACTGGCTACTTCGGCGGCAACGTGACCACGAAGGCGACCGCATCGCGGACCCATTGCTCGAGGGCATTGTCCGTCGCGAGGCCATCGGACTCCACGATCACCCAGCCTTTGATGATTCGCCCGGCGTTGTTGAACTCACGAACGTGAGGTTGAAAAAGCGCCTGCTCCGCCCGTTCGAGACCGAGTCTAAGAAGAAGATACTGGTCCCGAACTCCACAACACATGTTGCCGTGGAGTAGGAAACCGATGCCGCCGAACATCTTCTTCTCGACCAGGCTCTTGCGACGTGCGAGAACTTTGCGTACCCGGTCGACTAGTTGCTCGTCGTAGGCCACGCATCCCACCTTCTCGTGTCGGCGATGACGAGAGTCAGGTCTCTCTAGAGGATTTCACAACCTTCGAGGGTCTTACGAAGTTGCTGATAGCCGTCGTCACCGAGTGGTGTCATCGGCAGACGCAGCACGCCGTTGCTGGTGCCGAGTAACTTCATCGCTCCCTTGATCGGAATCGGATTGGTCGCGAGGGTGAGCATGTCCTTGCACAGCGCGAAGAGACGGTTATGAACCGCCCGGGCCTTCGCGAGATCCCCCTTGGCCATGGCGTCGGTCAGTTCCAGCAATTGCTTGGGAACGATGTTGGCCACGACCGAGACCACGCCGCTGGCTCCCATCGCCATCAAGGGCAGCGTCAGGCTATCGTCGCCGCTGAGAACCGTGAGCTGCGATCCGGTGAGAATCTCGCACGCCTGGTCCATCGAGCCGGTCGCTTCCTTCACCGCGACGATGTTGGGGTGCTCGCCGAGGAGGTTGATCGTCTTGGGAAGCATGTTGGCGCCGGTGCGACCCGGGATGTTGTAGAGAACGATCGGGATCTCGACGGCGTCCGCGACGGTCGCGAAGTGCCGAAGGAACCCTTCCTGGGTTGGCTTGTTGTAGTAGGGAGCGACCATCAGTGCTCCGTCGACGCCGACCTCCTTGGCGAAGCGGGTCAACTCGATCGCTTCGCGCGTCGAGTTCGAACCGGTGCCCGCCATGACCTGGATTCGGCCGGCGGCGTGTGCCGCGACCCGTTCGATCACTCGTCGATGTTCGTCGTGATCGAGGGTCGGCGATTCGCCGGTGGTTCCGACGGGAACGAGCGTCTTGGTCCCCTGCTCGACGTGCCAGTCGACCAGGCGATCGAGTCCTTCGATGTCGAGTTGTTCGTCCGCGGTGAATGGAGTGACCATCGCGACGCTCACTCCGGCGAACTGCTCTCCCTTGCGCATGTTTTCTTCTCCAGATTGGCCACGCTGGCAGCGTGCGGCCAAGGTGGGCTTTCTCTCCAAGGTCGACCGTGCGGTCGAGTTACCAAGAGTCCGGCGATCGCGAAACTCGTCAGGTGGCGCGATCCACGCTCGCGCAAGGCGTCAACCTATCAGATTGACGCCACTTCGGCGAGATGACCCGACCGCATCCCCTGGACGCGATGTCCAGGGCTCAGCCGCGAACGATGATCTCTTTCATCTCGCGCACGGCCTGGGTCATCCCCACGAAGACGGCGCGACTGACGATCGAGTGCCCAATGTTGAGCTCGTCGATCTCGGGAATCGCCAACACTCGCGTGGTGTTGACGTAGTTGAGCCCGTGCCCCAAGTGCAGGGTCAGCTCAAGGGTCCGCGCCACGTTGGCCGCCTGGACCAACGCGCGAAACTCCTTGTCGATCGACTCGGAGTCGATCGCGTTCGCGTAGGCTCCCGTGTGAAGTTCGACCGCGTCGGCGCCGGTCGCGCGGCTTGCATCGACTTGTTCGGTGACGGGGTCGATGAAGTGGCTCACCTCGATCCCCCCCTCACGGAGCTGCTTGGTCGTTTCCTCGATGCGGGTCCGGTTCCCGACGATGTCGAGACCTCCCTCGGTGGTAATTTCCTCACGCCGTTCGGGGACGAGCGTCGCCTTGTCGGGACGGACCTCCAGGGCGATGGCGACCATTTCCTCGGTCGCGGCCATCTCGAGGTTCAGTTTCACCTGAACGGTCTCGCGGAGGATCCGCAAGTCTCGATCTTGGATGTGTCGTCGATCCTCGCGCAGATGTAGCGTGATGACGTCCGCGCCGCCCAGTTCCGCGGCCGCCGCCGCCCAAACCGGATCGGGTTCGCGACCTCGCCGGGCCTGACGAATGGTCGCCACGTGATCGATATTCACCCCAAGTCGTGCCACGTTCGTTCGCCCTGATCGTTCCTAGCTAGACCTTGCCCCATACCGCCGGCTTGCCACCAGTCGAGGCCCCTCATCGAAGGGGCAATTCTACGGGACTGCCGCCGACGGACCAAGCGACAGCGCCGCCCTCCGCTTGTTCGCGGCCGATCTCCCGGCTAAAGTTAGAGAAAGCATCCGACTGAATGCCAACCTTCCTCAACACGGCGAACGTCGATCACTTGCGAAACCGTACGCCTGCTAGGATCCAACCATGAGCCTTACTCCCTTCCCAACTAGACCTCCTCGCCACCCCGTGAAGTTCGCGCTCACGCTCGGATTGTCCGCGCTCCTGGCGATCGGGACGGCGGTCCCCGCCCTGGCTTGCCCCTTCTGCTCGCAGATGGGGCGAAGCTTTTCGGACGACATCCGGCAATCGGACCTGACGGTCTACGGCACCATCGAGAACTCCCGCGTCAGCGCCGAGTCTTCCCCAGGGCAGACCGACGGCGAAACCACGATGAGCATCGAGAGCGTCCTCAAACCGCACCCCATCCTGGGCAAGAAGAAGAAGGTGACGTTCCCCCGCTACATTCCGACGGCGAACAAGTCGCCCGAGGACTACTTGATCTTGGCCGAGGTCGTCGACGGACGCATTGATCCCTACCGCGGCATGCCGGTCGAAGATCGACGTTTCGTCACCTATCTCTCCGAATCGATGAGTCTCGACGCCGCCAAGGCCGACAAGCGACTCGGCTACTTTTTCAACTACCTCGGCGACGACGATGTCAATATCTCCGGCGACGCCTACAAGGAATTCGCCAACGCCCCCTACGAAGATGTTCTCGCCGCCGGAAAGAGCTACGATCCCGACAAGATCGTCGAATGGCTCGCCGACAAGAAGACGCCGACCTATCGCTACGGCTTGTACGGTCTACTTCTGGGGATCGGGGGCGAATCGAAGCATGAGGCCGTGCTGCGCGAGTACATCGAAGATGAAAATAAGCGTCCCGTCACGGGGACCGACGGACTGCTCGCGGGCTATTGCCTCCTCAATCCCCAGGCGGGCATCGCCTTTGTCGCGTCGATCCTCAACAATCCCAAGAACTCCTTCGAGTACCGCTACTCCGCCCTCAAGGCGATTCGCTTCGTTCTCGATCAGATGCCCGACGTCGACAAGAAGGTCCTCTTCGCCGAGCTGAAGAAAGCCCTCAACCAACCCGACATCGCCGATCTCGTCATCAAGGAGCTTCGGGTCCGCGGTCAGTGGGAGGTGTCCGACGAGGTCCTGGCCCTCGCGGAGAAGCCAAAGTACGACCACCAACTGATGCGACGAGCCATCCTTCGCTACGCCCTGCAGTGCCCAGGTGACTCAGCCAAGGCCTATGTCGAGAAAGTTCGCAAGGAAACACCTCAATTCGTCAAGGACACCGAAGCGGTTCTCCGAATCGAACAGGAACAGAGCAAACAGATCGAAAACCGGCAGTAATCCCCCCCCCGATCCCTGGGCGGCGGCCGACGACGAAACCAACGGAGCCAATCGGTTCATGATCACCAGTATTCGCGGAACCCTCGTTCGAGTCCTTGAGGAGGAGGCCCGTATCGCGGCGGATCACTTCGAGTATCAAGTGCTGCTCTCCGACTGGAGTCGGCGCTCGGTCCAGATGAATCTCGGGGAAGATGTCGTCCTGCACACCATCGAGTACCTCGAGGGCGATCCGCGACGGGGACGTTTGACGCCGCGACTGGTCGGCTTTCTTTCCGAACCCGAGAAGGAGTTCTTCGAGCTCCTCTGCACCGTCGACGGGATCGGCGTTCGCAAGGCGCTCAGCGCGATCAATCGGCCGATTCGAGACGTGGCCGGCATGATCCATCACCAGGATCTCGATCTCCTCTCGACCCTTCCAGGGGTCAGCAAGTCGACCGCCGAGCGGATCGTCGCCAAGTTACGCAAGAAGGTGGCGAAATTCGCACTCATGGTGGAGCGCGTCGACGTCCCCAAGGAATCGGGAGCGACCCAGGACGTCATCGAGACGGCGTATCTCGCGTTGGTGAGCGTGGGACATCCCGAAGCGGACGCCCGCAAGGAAATCGATCGCGTGCTCGCCGGGGGAAAGAAGTTTCGGACCGCCGAGGAGATCCTCTCGACGGTCTACGAACGCTCGTGATCTTGGCGAGAAGAGGACTACAGAGCCACTAAGTGACTACGCGACTTTTGAATTGGCGTCGTGTCCCTCCCCGCTCGCGAGTGCGGGAAGAAAAATCGAAACGCACGTCGGGGGGCCGCTATCGATGACCACGCGCCCGCCGTGTTCCTCGGCGATCTGCCGGGCCACCGGCAACCCCATCCCCAGCCCGCGACCGGCGGAGCGTCCCGAATAGAAGGGATCAAAGGCATGGAGTCGGTCTTCGTCGCGGAACCCGGGACCGCTGTCCCGAACGTCGACGCGAAAGACTTCCGAGCCGCCCGCTGATCTCTCCAACGAGGCGGCGACCTCGACGCGACCTTCGGAACCAGCTACCTCCAGAGCATTGACGATCACCTCGGCGATCATCCGCACGACATCCTCGGGACGTCCAACGATGTGCGGCGCAGCTTCAATCGGCGAAAGCGTCAACTGCGTCGACGCGGCTCGCTTCGAGGCCTCGGCCACCGCCCGTTCCAGGATGCCCGATGTCGACATCGTCCCGTGCGACGCTGGCTTCTCCCGTCCGAGGATGTGCAGGTCGCGAATCATTCGGTGGATGCGTTTGACCTGATCGTCGATCTTGTGGAGCGACTCACGTCTGCCGGCATCGACTTCGCCGTGAAGCAACTCCCCCGTCTTTCCGAGAATGGTCCCCAGCGGGTTGTTGATCTCGTGACCGGCGCCCGCGGCGAACTCGGCGATCGCCCGCCACAGCCGTCGATCGCTCTCCGAGGCCGTCTGCTCGGTCAGTTCCGCGAGACGCTGCCGACAGTCGTCCGCGGTCTGCCGCAGGGACTCGCGCTCTTGCCGCGCCCTCAGGGCTGAGGAAAGAGCCGGCAACTGGCGCCGTAGCGTCGGCGTCGCTTCCTCCTCTTCCAAGTAGAGAACCGAGAGCGCCTCGCCGCCCGAGCCGATCAGTGGCGACGAACGCCGAAGATGTCCCGGTAACGTCTCCGCCTCGAAAGCCACCTTGGATTCTTCCGCGAGAGAGAGCCTACCATCCTCGAGTACCAATCCCAGACCGCCAAAATCGGCGAGCCAGAGCGCGATCGAACCACAGATGTTGCGAGCGAGAAAGCTGGCGAGGACCGTCGCGAGTTCCTCTTGCGAACGCGTCAGCGAGATGAGATGCAGGTCCTCTTCATCGTGCCGGGCGCATGCGAGCGCGGCGTTCCTCGCTCCCAAGCGAAGCAGTCGCCAGGCATCGCCGTCGAGCGAGAGTTGCTTCCGCGAGGCGCAGCGGGGCACGTCGGCGAGAACGGACGGCCATGGGATTCCGGGAAAGAGCCGAGAGAGTCTCGCGCCGACTTCCTGGCGAGCGTTCGCCGCTCCGCCAACGTACAGCAATTGTTCGGCAAGTGCGGTGCAGCGACGACTTGGGGACGTCCCCTCCAGATGATTGAGGAGATCGACGCCGGTCAGGGGTTCGGCGATCGGTGACGGCCGCAGTAGCGTCGACCAGAAGACCGCTTCGAGTTTTTCCCAACCGGTCATCGCCGCGATCGATTGCGCCAGCAAGGCATGGGGAAGACGATCGGGTCGTTGGTGCTCCGGGAGCCTCTCTCCCATCTTGCTCGCAACGGTCTCCCAATCGGGATAGCCCAAGAAACGCGAAGGCCAGGATGCCCAGGAGTCGGAACTGCTCTCTTTTTGAGCGCGTTGGGGAATCGTCGCCTCGACCAGGACCAACGCGAGGTCCGGGCATTGACGAGCCAGGGAGAGGTAGTCGAAAGGGTCAGGCTTTTCTGCCAGATCGACAAACCACGAGAGATTGGAGGAAAGATCCCGCTGCGAGCGGAACCCGTCCGGGCATCCTGCCGAATGGAGGATCACCAGCGTCATCCATGATCAAGGGCACTGCCCCGCTTCGGCGATCCATCCCTGAGTCGCCGTCATGTCGTTGGCCCCGCAACGACGATCGCGTCGATCCTCGCCGCCAAGAGACGGACGTCGAGGGACCGAGCGAGCAGGAAACTAATGGCGACCCTATCGGTGGAAACCGGTGATTTGACAAGCCCTAAAAAGCGAGGAATGTCGCTTGCGCACAGCCATGACCTGATGGTTGGGTGCCACTGCCTGCTTGCCAGACAGTGAGAAGGACTTAAACCACTGGCAACCCGAAGCTAGACGTTTCACGGGGCACTCTTTTGTTCGTTACGCAAGAACTATCGGGTGCCATGCCCACGCTCGCCATGGGCATGCTGGAATCACCTGCGATTGGGCAGTCTCCCGCACGACAATAGGGCCGAGAGCTCATGGAACGAACTTGCCAATCAGGACACCAACCCCTCGGCATTGGCTGATAAGCAGCCAGCGGCACCCGAGCGGTTCGATGGTCCGGCGCCGCAGGGAATGGCCACGATTCTCCTCAAGCGACGCACCATGGTGTCGCCCCCGCAAGAGAACGCTGTCCCGAGTCCGGGCTTCGCCAACGAAAGCCCCCACCCCGTCCTCGGAACGAATGGAAATCCACTCGCCGAAACGCCGGAAGACTCGACGACGAACAACACAACACCAAAGAGGGCATAGGTAGTGACAGGGGCGCCCAAGGGCCTGCCCGGCAAGGCGAGCAGGCCGCACGTGCGTCCAATCAAGCTAGCTGATCGCCGGCTTGGAAGCTTCCATCTCGAGTAGCGAGCAGACGCGATCGACGAGCTCTTCGGATTCGAACGGCTTCTGAAGGAAGTCGTCGGCTCCGGCGATCTTCAGCTCTTCGACCTTGTCGGCCTCGACCATACCGCTGATGCAGATGATCTTGACGTCTTCGAGCTGGTTGTCGCTACGAACGCGATGGCAAACTTCGCGGCCGTTGATATCGGGGAGCATCACGTCGAGCACGATCAGGTCAGGATGGTATTCCTTGACCATCATGCCGGCGTCGAAACCGTTGTTCGCCGTCTTGATTTCGAAGCGGCCATCCGCCTCGAAACCAGAACGGAGGATTTCGACCAAATCGACATCGTCGTCGACGATCAGGATCTGCCGCTTCTCGCTGTCGAGCGCATCGGTGGGAATTCCATTTTCCTTCATGAACTTATGAAGGGTTTCCCGAGGAATACGACGAAAGCGCGAGCCCGGAACCCGAAAGCCCTTAAGCTGGCCCGAGTCGAAGCAGCGAATGATGGTTTGCTGGCTGACTTTGCAGATACGAGCGGCTTCGCCCGTTGTGAACACGGTCTTTGATCGCATGTTTAACACCCGACCCTCACGGATCGGCCCGCTGTGCTCGGGACCCCGTTGCGTCTCCCTACGCAGGAAAGCCGAAGTCCTCGCCTAACCTTCCCTGTTTCCGCTTCATCCCCAGCCGACCCAACCATGACAGTCAGGACGAAGGCCGGAGGGAGTTGACTTCACCTCACACGAATAAGCAAGACCAATCCCGCCAACGTTTCCTTCCCAGCGGCACTAACCTGGCCTATTCGGTCACCTCACTTGATGGCCAAAGAATCTTCCGTGAGTCACCGCGCCGATCCTTCCTGCCGGCTTTACCAGCCTTGCCATCGACAGCGATTATAACTAGGTTCCAAACCAAGTCAACGCGAGATGGCTATCCCCACTTGCCACAACAGACTGAAATTAAAGAGTTTAGCCATAGCGTTCTCTTCGCGTGCATTTTTGTCGGGAAGTTATTCTCCACGCCTTCGGCCAGTTCCCGATTCCAAATACATTAGCACCGTCGCCAAATCCGCCGGGGTGATCCCACTCACCCGGCTCGCCTGTCCGAGGTTCGCGGGCCTAACCCGCGCGAGCTTCTCTTTTGCCTCAAACCGAAGCTGCCGCAATCCGCTGTAGTCGAAGTCGGCCGGGATCCGCTTCTCTTCCAAACGCTGGAATCGCTCGATCTGATTCCGCTGCTTCTGTGCGTACCCGGCGTACTTGACCTCCAGTACCACTTGATCCACCGCGCGGCGGTGACTCTCAAACTCCCTCAGCGACGGATGCTGGCTCGCGAGTTGCTCCCACGTCACGTCCGGACGACTCAGCATCCGTTCGAGCGTCACACCCTCGGACCGCTGGTCCTTTAGATGCGCTGCCAGCCGTGCGGCGACTTGTTCCTTCTCGTCGAAGCGGTCCCAGTCGATTTGATTCACCAGGCCCACCTCCCGTCCGAGCGGCGTCAATCGACAGTCCGCGTTGTCCTGCCGCAGGAGCAATCGAAACTCCGCCCGCGACGTGAACAACCGATAGGGCTCGTCGACCCCCTTGGTGACGAGGTCGTCGACGAGAACACCAATGTACGCCTGATCACGTCCCAGCACAAGCGGCCCCTTCCCTTGGAGCTTGAGCGCCGCGTTGATGCCGGCCATGAGTCCCTGGGCGCCGGCCTCTTCATAGCCGGTGGTGCCGTTGATCTGCCCGGCGAAGTAGAGCCCCTCCACCCCTTTCGTTTCGAGCGTCGCATGAAGCTGCGTCGGCGGGGCGTAGTCGTACTCCACCGCGTAGCCATAGCGCATGATCTCCGCCTGTTCGAGGCCGGGGATGCGATGAATGATCGCATCCTGCACGTCAATCGGCAGGCTGGTCGAGATCCCGTTGACGTAGTACTCGAGCGTGTTTCGCCCTTCTGGCTCGAGGAAGATCTGATGCCGATCGCGCTCGGCGAAGCGAACGATCTTGTCCTCGATCGACGGGCAATAGCGCGGGCCACCACTGCGGATCTGACCGGTGTACATCGGGGCGCGATGAAGGTTCTCCCGGATGATCTCGTGAACCTCGGGCGTCGTCCACGAGAGCCAGCACGGGATCTGTTCGACTTCGAGCCGGTCGGTCGCGAACGAGAACGGCGAGGGATGCTCGTCCCCCGGCTGAATCTCCAGTCTCGAGAAGTCGATGGTCCGGCCGTTGAGCCGAGGTGGCGTCCCCGTCTTGAATCGTTCGAGACGAAAGCCGCTGGAAGTGAGCGCTTGCGAGAGCCCTGTCGCGGAGGCTTCGGCCGCCCTGCCCCCTTCGGACTTCGCCTCGCCCATGTGCATGAGGGCCTGGAGGAAGGTCCCGGTCGTCAGGATGACCGCTCTGGCGCGGTAGGTCGAATCGCCGCGGGTCGTCACCGCCTCGACCTTTCCGTCGCGCACGAGGATGCCCTCGACGATCTCTTGGCGCAGCGTCAGGTTCTCCTGCTCCTCAACGCGTCGTTTCACGGAGAACTGGTAGGCCTTTTTGTCCGCTTGGGCTCGCGGACTGTGCATCGCCGGGCCTTTGGAGCGGTTGAGCATCCGAAATTGAATGCCCGTTTCATCGATGACCCGCCCCATCTCGCCGCCGAGGGCATCGATCTCACGAACGACTTGGCCCTTGGCGACGCCACCGATGGCCGGATTGCAGCTCATCTGACCGACGGTGTCGCAGTTCATCGTGAGCAACGCCGTCTTGGCTCCCATCCGGGCGGCGGCGAGAGCGGCCTCGGTGCCGGCGTGTCCCGCGCCGACCACGACGACGTCGACATCATGGACTAAAGGCATGGTGGCTCTCGTATCGAGGAGTCAGGGAAAGGGTTCGCGCAACCGATCATCATGGGCGTCACCGTGGGAGCAACGCGCCTCCAGGGTGCCCACACCAACGCGAGCATGGTACATCAAAATGGCGCTACGCTTTCGTGACGCCAATCCGCACCTGGGTGCCCTCGATGTCGATTGCCTGAGCGAGCGAGGAAGAATCGAGGGCCGTCAGCTTCACGCTGTCCGCCAAGGTCTCGGACTTGATATAGTCTGTGTGAGCTTCTGTCGCCGATGCGACCACTCCCGAGGTTTCGACGCCGACCTCAATCCGATCGGTAAACGCCAAGTCGAGTTCCCGGCGCATTCCCTGGATGGCGTGGACGATCTCCCGAGCGACCCCCTCCTGCTTGAGTTCCGGGGTCACTTCGGTCGTCAAGACGACCACGGCGCGACGACCCTCGGCGGCGGCATAACCCGGGCGTGCGGAGAGGTTGATGAAGACATCCTCCCCCGTCAGCTCGATCGCCTCGCCGTTGACCTCGAGCGAATAGGCCCCTTCGTCGATGAGCTGGCGCCGGACGCTGGCGGCATCGACCGACCCGAGGGCCTTGCTGATCGCCCCCATCTTCTTGCCGAAGCGCGGACCGAGCCGTTTAGGGTTCGCTTTGAGCGAAAACTCGACGTAATCCTCAGCTTTCGTCGTGAATTCGACCCGTTTGACGTTCAATTCGGTCTCGATCAGCTCCTCGTGGCCGGTGAGCGCCTCGGCGTGACGAACGTCGGCAAGGAGGACCTCGACCGCGGCGAGGGGTTGGCGGACCTTCAGTTTCGCCTCGGTACGCGCCGAACGACCGACGCTGACAACCTCGCGGACGAGGTCCATCTCGTGAGCGAGATCCTGGTCGACTAGATCCGAATCGGCTTGGGGCCAATCGCAGAGATGAACGCTTTCGGTGGCAGCGGAATCGACCTTCGCGACGAGACTCCGGTAGATCCGCTCGGCCATGAAGGGCACAAAGGGCGCCGTGAGCTGCGCGAGCGTCACCAGGCACTCGTAGAGCGTCCAATAAGCGGCTCGTTTGTCGTCGTCGAAGCCGGAAGTCCAGAACCGCTCACGACTTCTGCGCAGATACCAGTTCGACAACGCATCGACGAAGGCCGAGATCCGCCCGGCGGCCCCGAAATTGTCGAGGTTGTCCATCCGCTCGCTCACGAATGCGATCGCCTGGTGCAACTCGCCGACAATCCACCGATCGAGCAACGCCCGCTTCTCCACAGCGAGAAATGGGGTCACTTTGGGGTCGAATTGGTCGATATTTGCGTAAATCGTGAAGAAACTGACGATATTTTGCAGCCGAATGAGGAATTCTCGCTGCGATTCTTGGATCCCCGACTCCTGGAAGCGGATGCTGCTCCAAGGGGCCTGCCCGCAGAGGAAGAACCAGCGCAGGGCGTCGGCACCGTACTTGTCAAAGACGGCGGTCGGCTCCGAATAGTTCTTGAGCCGCTTGGACATCTTCTTGCCATCCTCGCCCATCATGTGTCCGAGGACGATGCAGTTCCTGAACGGCAGCGGGTACGACGGCGGGTTCTCCCCCATCTGGTCCTGGAGCATCGTGCCGATCGCGAGCAGGCTGTAGAACCAGCCGCGCGTCTGGTCGATCGCTTCGCTGATGAAGTTCGCGGGATACTGCTCCTGGAACTTCTCCTTGTTCTGATGCGGATACCCCCACTGCGCGAACGGCATACAGCCGGAGTCGAACCAGCAGTCGATCACCTCCGGGACACGTCGCATCCGGGCATCGGGATCGTGGGGACTCTGGTAGGTGATCTCGTCAATGTAGGGCTTGTGAACGCGCAGATCGTCCGATAGCTCCGGATCGGCCTTCTTGGCGGCTTCCCAGACTTCCGTCCCTTGCACATCAGGCTTCGCGAGCAACTCGTCGTAGCTGCCGATGACCTCCTGCTGGCCAGTCTTCTCGCACTGCCAGACCGGTAGCGGCGTCCCCCAGAACCTCTCGCGGGAGATCGCCCAATCGACGTTGTTGCGCAAGAAGTCCCCGAAACGCCCTTCCTTGATGTGTTCGGGCATCCAGTTGATCTGCTGATTGTTCTCGAGGAACCGGTCCTTGAACTCGGTCGTCTTGATGAACCAACTATGGCGAGCGTACTGGATCAGCGGATCCTGCTCGGCCCGGGGACAGAAGGGATAGCTGTGCCGGTAGACGTCCCGTTTGAGGAGCGTCCCGGAGTCCTTGAGGAGTTGGATGATCTCCTTGTCGGCCTCTTTGCAGAACTTCCCCGCGACCTCAGTCGCCTCGGGACGGAACTTGCCGTCGGGCTTCACCATTTGCAGGAAGCCGAAGCCCTTTTCACGACCGAAGCGATAGTCGTCCTCGCCGAACGCGGGCGCGACGTGCACGACGCCGGTCCCCTGCTCGGTCGTCACGAAGTCAGCGGTGTCGACCTCCCACTGGCGTCCCTCGGTCGGCTCCATGTAGCGGAAGATCGGCTCGTAGCTCAATCCGACGAGATCGCTGCCCTTGAAGCAGGCGACTTCGCGAAGATCCTTCTCGAGATCGAGCTTGAGGCCGGCGAAGGTCTTCTCGATGAGCGCTTCGGCCAAGACGAATCGTTCGCGCTCCCCCTCCTTGTCGAACTCCAACACGACGTAGTCGAGGTCATCCTTCACGGCCAGCGCGATGTTGCTGGAAAGCGTCCATGGCGTCGTCGTCCAAGCAAGCATACTCGTGGCCACGCCGTCGTCGAGCCCCTTGAGTTTGCTCGGTTGCTTGAGACGAAAGCGGACGTAGATCGAGGGATCATCCGTATCGCGATAGCCCTCGGCGACCTCGCCACTCGAAAGCGCCGTTCCGCCCTGAGCCCACCACCAGACTACTTTGTGCCCCTGGTAGAGCAGCCCGCGGTCGAAGAGGGTCTTGAGCGCCCACCAGACGCTTTCGACGTAGGACTGGTGATAGGTGACGTAGGCATCGTCGAGATTGACCCAAAAGCCGATCCGTTTGGTCAGTTCTTCCCACTCGCGGGTGTAGCGGAAGACGGACTGGATGCAGCGATGGATAAAGGGCTCGATGCCGTAGTCTTCGATCTCCTGCTTCGAGTGGATACCGAGTTCTTTGCCGACTTCGACTTCGACGGGCAGCCCGTGCGTGTCCCAGCCGGCCTTGCGCTCACAGCGGTAGCCGCGCATCGTGAAATAACGCGGAAAGACATCCTTGATGACGCGCGTAAGGCAATGCCCCGGGTGAGGCATGCCGTTGGCCGTCGGCGGCCCTTCGAAAAACACGAAGGTTTCCGCATCGGCTCGGTTGGCGAGCGTTTTTGCGTAAATGTCGCGTTCTTGCCAGAACTCCAGAGTTTCCCGTTCGGCCTTCGGAAAGTCGATCCGTGGTGAGATTTCTTCAAACATCGGTTCCCGCCCCTTTGGGGAGGCTCCTGGCAATTAGCGACGAGTTTTCCTGTGATCCCATCTCGCGAAAGCACTCTCGGGCGAACGGGGGCGATCGGCACCGACCAACGCGTCTGGGCCTTTTGTCGCTCCTGTCTCCGTCCCCGGGCGCTAGCGACCCGACGACGAAACCACTTTCCGGAGGAGTAAACGGCCCATTCTAGTGACCCTCTCCACGCCCGGCGAGGCGTGCTCGTCGCGGGAGAAAGGGTGTGGCTCTCGATATTGGTCGATATGGAAACTCTGGCTAACCCCCGGTTGATTCAACCGGGGCCGACGCAGTCGGTTAGAAGTCTCGAGCAAGAACCTCATCTGGCGACGATCATCCCTTCCCGGCATGCACCTTTCGCCCGCGACTTCTAGCGTGCTCCGCACACCCCAGTGGCCCAGCAATCGGAGCTACCCAATAGTGGACAGACGCCCAACAAGAATCCGCGGCCACACCCGAGAGAAATGACCGCCTTGGTTAGCCTTGACCCAATTCCCCGATCAGGGATAAGGACGCGTGTCACCAGGGCCGAGTTCGGCCAGGTGTTCCGAATCGCCCCACGAGCGTGGCTGGCCGGGACATCGAACGATCAGATGCTGATCAAGTGGACTCGACCGGCAAGGTGGCCGGCGAGTTTCAAGGAAACATGGGTCGGTGGCCAACGGGCCGAAGTTGACGAGGAGTACTTATCCGTGAAGTGGAATCATCTGTGGGCGGGTGCGGCGATGGTCGCCGGTGCGGTATTCGTCGCGGGCACGATGATGCAGCCGGCTCAAGCTCAGCAGTTCCAGGGCATTCGCATCGCCGTCATCGACGTCAATCAGGTCTTCAAGGATTATGAGCACTACAAGGCTCTGACCGAGGACCTCAAGGGACAGATCCAGAATAAGGATCACGAGCTGCGCACGATCCAGCAAGAGATCCGGGCCATGGAATCGCAACTCGTCCAGCTCAAGGGTGCGGGCGACCGTGAAGGCATCGAACGTCAGCTCCACGAGAAGACCTTCGAATTCAAGAAGCTCGGCCAGAAGTATCAGCAGGAAATGGTCCTTCGCGAAGCGAGCGTCTACAGCACCTGCTACAAGGAAATGACCGACCTTCTGACCCGCTACTGCGATGAGCACGGGATTCACATCGTTCTTCGTCTCCGCGAGGAGTCCGAGAGCGAGAACCCGCAAATGGTCTTGCAGACGATTCAGCGTCAGGTCGTTCACCACCACAAGAACCTCGACCTGACCGGCGTCATCACTCAGGGCCTCAACGCTCAGTACGCTCAGGCCCGCTAAGCGTCCTCCGTAAACCACGCGTGGGAGCGGCGTTGGTGCCGCTCCTCCTCTCTCGAGAGCACCCCGTACCGAAGGATGAAGACGTGGTCGTAAAGCAGGTCAGCTCGTCCCTCGTGGACGCGGTCGCCACTTTCAACCACTCTCGCGGCAAGAAGTTCCCCGAGCAGCGCACGCTCGCCGGGGACGCGGAAGTCACCGGCATCGGCTTTGTCAGCGGTGCCGACGTGACCGTCCGCTTTCGGCCGGCGGAACCCGAATCCGGGATCATCTTCGTCCGGACCGATCTGCCAAATCATCCGCGGATCCCAGCTCATATTTCCCGAGTCGTCGAACGTCAGCGCCGGACCGCTCTGTCGGCCAACGGCGCGACCGTCGAAATGACCGAACATCTGCTTGCCGCCCTCGTGGGACTCGGCATCGACAACGCGATCGTGGAACTTGATGCCCCCGAGGCTCCGGGCGTCGACGGCTCGTCGAAGCCGTTCGTCGACGCGATCCTCGCCGCGGGAATCGTCCCGCAGGGAATTCCGCGTCGCCCCTTCGTCCTCTTCGAGTCGGCATCGGTAAAGGATGGTGACGCGCTGGTCGCCGCTCATCCCGGGCCGGAAGAGCACCTGGCGATCACGTTCAACCTCGACTACCCCGATCCGGCGATCGGCAAGCAAAGCCTCACGGTCACGATCACGCCCGAGTTCTTTCGGGACGAGATCGCCTCCGCCCGAACATTCATTCTGGAGCGAGAGATCGAGTTCCTGCGCTCCCAGGGGCTCGGCACTCGCTCGACCGCTCGCGACTTGCTCGTCTTTGGCGAGGACGGGACCCTCATCGACAACGAACTTCGCTATCCCGACGAGTGCGTCCGCCACAAGATCCTCGACGTGATCGGCGACTTGGCCCTCTTCGGTCGACGGTTGCACGGACACGTCCTGGCCCATCGCTCGGGTCATCGTCTCAACGCCGCGCTGGTGCGGGAAATCACCGAGCAGTCGCAGATCGAATACGAACGGCGACTGCTGACCGACGCGCCGGTCATGGACTCGTCCCAGATCGAACAGACGATCCCGCACCGTTTCCCGTTCATGCTCGTCGACCAAGTGCTTGAGCTATCGCCCAACCAGCACATCGTGGCGATCAAGAACGTGACGTACAACGAGCCCTTTTTCACGGGTCATTGGCCGGGCAAGAAGGTCATGCCGGGCGTCCTGATCATCGAATCGCTCGCCCAGGCGGCGGGAATCATGGTCATGCAGTGGCAGGGACGCGGCTACGGCATGGTCGTTTCCATGGACCACGTCAAACTGCGTCGTCCGGTCGTGCCCGGCGATCGGCTTTGGCTCGAATGCGTCGGCGTCCGCGTCAAGGACAAGACGGCGATCATCAAAACTACGGCTCGCGTGAATCGTCAGATCGCGGCCGAGGCGGAGATGCGATTCGTTCGGAACGATCAGTCCGACGAGCTGCTCTCCGCGTAGTCCTCGGCTAGCAAGAAAAGGAGTTCTCATGGCCGTTACCGTCCATTCCACCGCCATTGTCGATCCCCGCGCCGTCCTCGAGGACGACGTCGAGGTCGGTCCGTACTGCATCATCGACAAGGGGGCGGTCATCGGCGAGGGAACCCGTTTGATGGCCCATGTCGTCCTCTCCGGCGAAGTCGTGATGGGCTGCGGCAACACGGTCTACCCATTCGCCTCGATCGGAGCCGAACCCCAGGACTTGGGGTACAGCGACGAGCCCGCTCGGGTCGAGATCGGCCACAACAACGTCTTTCGCGAGCACGTCCAGATCCACCGCGGCTCGCACAAGGAAGATGGCACCACCCGCATCGGCTCGAACAACTTCGTCATGGCGGCAAGCCACATCGCCCACGACGTCCAGATGGGTTCGAACATCATGATGGCCAACGCCTGCATTCTCGGCGGCCACGTTCACGTGAAGGACTACGCGATTCTCTCGGGGCTGGTCGGCGTTCATCAGTTCGCCACCATCGGCTCCTACTCCTTCATCGGCGGCTGTAGCCGAATCCCGACCGACGTGCCTCCCTACATGATGGTCGAGGGCAACCCGGCCGAGGTGCGCTGCGTCAACCTCGTCGGCCTGCGACGTCGCGGCTTCAGCAATCACGAGATCAAGAGCCTCACCGAGGCGCACCGGCTCCTCTTCCGCGTCCGCATGCAGTCGATAAAAGCGCGGGCGATCCTGGAAGATCACGACAACCTGACCGAGCCGGTCCTCAACCTCTTTGCGTTCGTCGAAGGGTTACGCGAAGGCCGCAACGGCCGCTCCAGGGAAAGGAAACGCGCAGCATGAGTCGCCTACGTACCGCCGTGGTCGGTGTCGGCCACATGGGTCGCCACCACGCCCGCATTCTCGGGGAGATGCCCGAGGCCGATCTGGTCGCCGTCGTCGATCACGACCTCGCTCGGGCCAAGGAGATCGCCGAACGCGCGGGTACCCAAGCCGTCGACGACGCCAGCAAGATCCTCAAGCATGTCGACGCCGTCGTCGTCGCCGTCCCGACCTCCTTCCACCATGCCGCGGCGAGCCCGTTTCTCAACGCCGGGATCGCGACCCTCGTCGAGAAACCGCTGGCCACCTCACTGCACGAATCGGCCGAACTGGTCAAGCTCGCGGAAGCCTCGGGCGCCGTGCTTCAGGTCGGTCACAGCGAACGCTACAACCCCGCTTGGATCGCCGCGGAAGAGGACGGTTTCGAGCCGAATTTCCTCTCGGCGCAGCGCTTCAGTCGCTACCCCTTTCGTTCGATTGACGTCAGTGTCGTTCTCGACGTCATGATTCACGACATCGACCTGACGCTTTCGGTCTTGGGTTCGGAGATCGAGCGGGTGGAGGCGGTCGGCGGCTGCGTCGTCAGTCCGTCCGCCGATTGGGCCGACGTGTCCCTGCTCTTCACCAACGGTCGTCGGGCCCAACTCTCGGCCAGCCGCGTCGACACCGGTTCATCGCGAACGATGCGGATGTCGAACGAGTCGGGTTGGTACGAAGTCGATTTCGTCGCCCGTTCGACCAAGCACGTGCGGTACGACGGCAACGAGTCGCTCACCTCGGACATCTGCGCCTCGATGGGGCCGGAACAGCGCGAGGCGTGGTGGAACGGATCGGTGAAAACGACGTCGCGGCAACACGACACGGCAGCCGAACCGCTCCGGCTCGAACTGCGCGACTTCCTCTCGCGCGTCGAGAACGGCGGCGTGCCAAAGGTCAGTGGCCAAGCCGGTTACGCCGCGTTGGCGTTGGCGTTGCAGATCGACGATCAGATCAGCGAGGCCGGCAAGAGCCGCGTCCGCCGCGCGGCCTAACGGGGTCGATCTTGAGAAAAGTCCATCAAGTTAGGTTGACATTCGGCGTCCGATTCCAAGAATAGCGAATTCGATGTGGCCCCCTTCGTCTAGTGGCCCAGGACATCTGGTTCTCAGCCAGAAGATCACCGGTTCGAATCCGGTAGGGGGTACTTTCCTTGAATCCTTCCGAACGCTTGACTTAGCGTACCCCCTCCTCGTGGAGTGGCGCGGCGGAGAAGCTCCGAAAAACGGTACATGTACCGTTTTTCGCTGGCTCGGAGGCCGCGACTCTTTTGCCACGTACTACCAAAGGCCCACCGTCTTACCGGCTTCACAAAGCCCGTCGTTGCGCCGTTGTCACCATCAACGGAAAGAACCACTATCTCGGGCCCTTCGGGTCTGAGGAAAGCCACGAGAAATACGCTCGGATCATCGCGGAGTGGCGACGAACGAACTCTCCACCCGACTCCGCCGAAGCTCGACGGGCAGGCCGAAGCAAGACTAGTCGCCATGCGTCTGGGAGAGCCGCCCAAGGGATACGGCAAGTGGACGCTGCAACTGCTTGCCGATCAATTGGTTAAACTAGAGGTAGTGGAATCCATTTGTCCCGAGACCGTTCGCAAGACGCTAAAAAAAATCGCATGACCAAGCGTATGATCGACTATTGGGTGATCCCCCCCGAGAACGACGCTGAGTTCGTCGCTTGCATGGAGGAAGTCCTCGAAACCTATGAAAGACCCTACGATGCAGACCATCCGGTCATTTGCATGGACGAGCAACCGGTCCAGCTGATCAAAGAAACAAGGCAGCCGATTGAAGCTGCCAAGGACCATCCCAAGCGAGTCGATTACGAGTATGAACGAAACGGAACGGCGAGCATCTTCATGTTCAGCGAGCCGCTTTCAGGTTTTCGCCAAGCGACGGCCAGGTCGCAACGCACCAAGGTTGATTGGGCGCAAGAGGTCGCGCAACTGCTCGACACTCGCTACGCCGATTGCCAGCAAGTGACGCTGGTTCTCGACAACCTAAACACCCACACCAAGGGAGCGTTCTACGAGTTGTTTGAGCCTGCCGTGGCACGTGCCTATGTCAAGCGAATCACGTTCGTCTACACTCCGAAGCATGGGAGCTGGCTAAACGTCGCCGAATGCGAACTGAGCGCGATGACACGACAGTGTCTGACCGGTCGACGCGTCGGCGAACTCGACGAATTACGAGACGAAATCGGGGCTTGGTCCGACCAGACCAACCAGAAGCAGCGCGGCGTCGACTGCCAACTACAAATCGACGAAGCACGCACCAAACTGGCCCGACTCTACCCCAAAAATTAAGAATGGATGATGCACTAGTTTCCCGGTTGGGAACGTACGATCACTTCTCACTGGCTGACCAACAGCCAGTGCCACCCGAACTTTGGGATCTGACAAAGCACTGGGCTTCGTCTCAAGAGTCGGTTCTTGCCGTTCCCCTTCTCGGTCTCTCCCTGCAAACCACCGGCCTCCTCGACGTTCCATTGGCGTCGCGTCCTCGGCGTTCTGGCGGGCGGCTGCGTCTGCTTCGGAAGTTCACGCGTTCTTCTTGTGAGTCCCTCCTCCCAAGAAACGATCCGTCGGTGATGCCCCATCGCCGAAGTCGCCCCGGTTTCCATGAGGCCGTCGTCCTCCGGCAAACGCTGTAGTCACCCCGAGTAGGTAGCGTCCTCTCCTCTCCGCGGGGCAAGCGTCCAACGCCCCAAAGACGAGGGCCCTCGCGCGCGGTGACTAGGCAAAAAACAGTAGGGTAAGAATTCTGAATGATACTCGTTTGGCGCCACGCACCCCGCGAGCTACTGTTTCCGCAACACCGAGCCTCGGGCGAAGACGCATCCACGGAAGGAACGGAGATGCAGCGACCCCATGTGATCATCCTTTGCGGAAGCCTGGCAGCCACGGAACAATTCGTCGACGGTATTCCCGAAGATGAAATCGCGGTCGAAAGGGTCTTCAGCGCCGAGCAACTTCACCGCTCCATGTCGGAAGTCGCCATGGACGCGGTCGTGGTCGAGGAAAAACTGGAGGGCTTCTTCAGCGGCATCGACATCCTGGAGAAGATTCACCACGAACTGCTGCGGCCCGCGACCATCTTGCTCTCCCCGGACATCTCGCAGGTGAGGGATCGTGCCCAGCAAATCGGCGTTGATCGCGTTCTCCCGAGCAACACTTCCGGTTCGGTGATCGCCGAGACCATCCTGACACTCACTCATCCCAACGCCGACGGCGCCAAATTCATCAGCGACCGCGCCCGTCGCTTGGTCGGTTCGGTCTCCCTGCCCAACTCGCCGCCCAACATCCTTCTCCGCTTCGCCCCCCGTCTGCTCTCCGAGGAAGAGATCTCGATCGCGGAGTTGACCGAGACCATCTCCGTCGATCCCTCGATCGCCGCCCAATTGCTTTCGCTCGTCAACAGTCCGGCGATGGGACTCTCGGTCCGCGTCTCCAGCTTGTTTGACGCGATCAACCTCCTGGGCACGCGCGCGACGCTCGCGTTGATTCTCTCCTGTCGGGCCCACGACTCCTTTCTCCAATTTGGCAGAAAGATCTCCGACAGCATGCGATCCTGGCATCAACGGCGCTCGGTGATGGTCGCCTGCATCGCCTCGGCATTCGTGAAGCGTCTGGGCAACGTGTCACCCGAGACCGCCTACCTGCTCGGATTGCTTCAGGAGTTGGGGATCCTCGTGTTGGTGGAGGCGTGCGGCGCGACTTACGAGTCGATGCTGGGGCGATTCCGTCACACGGGACATCTTCGACTCGAGAGCCTGGAACGAGGCTACTTGCGTGGGCTGACCCATGCCGACGTCGGCGCGGCCTTGCTCGAGAACTGGTGCCTCCCCGTTCCTATCCTCCGGTTGGTCGCGAATCATCACGACGATTCGGGACAAGCCGACCACTGGTCAGACGGAAATCGGCAGTTCCTCGCGGCGATGCGTTCGGCCGAGGCGTTCGTCGACTTGGCCGATGGGCACGTCGAAACTCGCCACAACCGATTCCGGCGGGCCATGGAGGCCTTTGGACGCACCAACCGCGACGACATCCTCTCCGCCCTCAACGAAGGGATCGCCAACACCGTTGTCGCCTCGGAACTCTTTCGAGCCCCCAAACCCTCGCAAACAAAGATGCGGCAGACGCTGGATCAGCTCAACACGATTCTCGCCAGTTCCCCCACCGCCGCGGACAGCGAAAGCGAATCGCCCACGAGCGAGCCAGCGATTCCGGGCTAGGTCGCTATCTGGGCCGAAACCAGGCGTCGATCGACTCGCACGGGAAGCGGCCCGGACAGCGTCGTTCACCCTCTCCGATTCCGAACCCCTCGAACCGTCAACGACGGGTGCACCAACTTCACATTCTCTTCACTTCCTCCTTTCTTTTCACACGCCGGATGTCCAACCTAGCTCCAGGGCGCCCTCCCACATTGCCTAAACATCACAATCCGAACGGTTTGATCGTCTAGCCATCGATGGAGATCGAGACAGCCATGACACCGACGCCAACGACTCGATGTCGAATTCCGAACAATCGCCGCGGCCGCTCGCTCGCGCGAACGCTCACGCTCGAACCCTTGGCCGACCGGATCGTTCCGGCGATGGACCCCTTCCAGGAGCCGCCGATCCTCGCCGCGGTCGACGGAGTCCTCGATGTCACCCTGACCCAAGCAGTGGGCGAAGCGATGATCGGCGACACGCCCGCATCCAATGTTTGGATGTACAACGATCAGTTCGCCCCTCCCATTCTCCAAGTCAATCCTGGCGACACCCTCAACGTCAACATCGTCAACGAGCTCGAGCAACCGACCAACCTGCATCCGCACGGCGTCAACACCTCGCCACTGGGCAATGGCGACAACGTCCTGCTCAACATCGCGCCGGGAGAAACGTTCACCCAAAGTTTCGACATCCCTTCGTTTCATCCCGAAGGAACCTATTGGTACCACCCTCATCGCCACGGCTTCGTCAACGATCAGATCGGCCATGGGCTCTCGGGGATGTTGCTGATCGGACGCGGCGACGGCGGCATTCGTGAACTCGATGGTCTCGTCCAGAACCACCTCATCCTGAAGAACACCTGGGTCGTCGATGGCGAGGTGATGATTCCGCAAGACGGGGAGAACCACGACGACCAGATTTTCACCGTCAACGGCCAAGTCAATCCGGTCCTCACGATGAAGGCAGGCGAGTGGCGGGTCTTCAGGTCGTCGACACGAAGAAGGACCTCAACGCCTACGCGAAAGCCGAGAACCAAGCCGGTTGCTGTGCCCCACCCTCGGCCCTCGGCGAGCCCTCTTCACCGTTGGAGGTGGTCGACGGCGGCGACTGTTGTTCGCCCTCGGCCGCGACGCTGCACGAGGAGTTGGCCGAGCTGATCCGCAAGCACAACATCAACGACTTCGCCGCCAGCGTCCAGGTCAACGCGATCAAACCCTAGCAGTCCGTTGATCTATTCGCTGCCGGCTGCGAACGGTTCTTTTGACCAATCTCGGCGTTGAAAAACCTCGACGAATCTACGGATTCGCCTGCGTTTTTCCTCCTTGATCTTGGCCAATATGGCTCGTTCTCGCCTTGGCCCGCTTAAATCAACGGACTGCTAGCACTAGGACCAGTGCCTTGGGTGCCATGCCCACGCCTGCGTGGGCATGCGGAGAGGATCACGCCTGCGTGGGCATGCGGACAGGATGACGCTTTAGCCAACTAGGCCGGGCCTTGCCCCACCACCCATTCCGACCGCGAAGACCAGCATGCCGAAGGTATGCCAGATCATAGCCCAGTGTCGCGCTAGTGTACTGTGTCATCCAGAAGCGTATGTATTCGGTTGCGCAGAGTCACGGTAAACACAGGGTGAATTCCGAGATCTGCCATTCCCAACAAGCAATGTCGCGGGCGACGTAAATTCGTTCAACTCGCAAACACTACACTAGCGCACGCTGGGTCACGGGCTTCCACAGCTCACCTTGGTGACTATACCACCGCTTGGAGGTACCGACGAACCCTCGAAGGGCCTTGAGTTTCCCAACTGAACAAGATGGTGGGACCAAGACCCACCCTCCTTAACTCGGAAGCGGGCTCTCAGAGCCATTTAGGCAACCTCAGCTGCGACGCGGCCTGCCAGCTGTGTCGCAAACGTTCTCAGACTGGTCATAGTGTCCATTTCGGAGTAGACGCCGGACTTCCCACGTGGGCTCAATAATAATGCGGCCGCATCATAGAGGTTCTCTTGCATCATTTTGCGACATAGAATGTGATAGCGTTTGGCATACGAAGCCATTGCAAACTCCGGAAAGGCTGGAAAGTGCGGAGAACGGTCGCCTACAGGTTTCCTGGAACTTGGAGCGTCTTCGAGCAACATCATCCAGCCTACAAATGGACGAGGTTGGTCACCGAAGGCACCCTCGCGAAAAGCCGTCATCAAGTCGAGTGCTGTTCCGAGCGCCTCTTCAGTTCTATTGTTGAAGTTGTTCCCGAACGATCCGGCTTGGCTCTTGAACTCCAACGCCGCAACCAGGTGATCGTTGTGAATAACGAGCATGTCCCAAAGCTTGGTCGGCCGAAAGTACCCTGGGAGTGAAAGAACTCGTCGTTTAAGATAAATGCACTCCTCCGCGATTCCATTTCGCTGCACAATATCGGCAACGAACCCAACGAATCCGTCCATGTTCTTTCCAGAAGTCACCCCTGACCTCTGGCCTTGGTCGAACCTTCCTATCGCTTCCTGTTTGGCGGCACTTTCTTGTCGAGTATTCCAAAACGCAAGCACAGCATTCCGAACGTTCTCCTCAAAGTCGCCAAGATCAATCGACATCACACTAACTCCGCCGTAACTTCCCTGAACACTTGCTTTTCATTGTCGGTCATACCAAGCAACGTCGCCGTCAGCTCTCGGCAAGCACTCAAGTCGCCCTCCTTGATAGCATTTTTTAGCGATGTTTTTGCAACTCGTGGCACATCCTCCCAACGTGGCAAGCAGATTCTGCGAAGGTTCTGGGCTTGGAAACGAAAGCATCCACCTCGCATCGTTGTTGAGTAGAGCGAAACAAAGAGGAATGCGAGCCCAGCTCGCAAGATGGCTAACAACACCTCAAGATCCCACTCTTCCGAAGTTACGAAATAGAGATTGTGATGGGGATAGAGCCGACCGTCCTCTAATACGATCGACGCGTGGCCTTTGATGTCTGGTATCAATAGTTTTGGCGTAGATGCAAGGTTGGCATGTATCCGGTCAATTGTGCGGTACCAGTTTCTCGGTGATCTTTTTGCGACGTGGCGATTCACGAGATCAGCTTTTCTTTGTTCAAAGAAGCGCCTAAGCTTCGGATATGCACTCAGGTCAACTAGCTTCCCGGACTCTTCAAACGGGTTAACAATTCCGAGACCAGTCCAAGACACGCGGCCAGAATTTATATCCCGTGTCGTTGCCAAGGGAATCTTCCTCTCCTCTTCGACATCTAGCTCGTCGAATGGCCCGATAAACACCTTGTCCGCGCCTGTTGCAACGCCGATTCCTACTCGGCAGTAAGCGTTCTCGATTGTGGGGAAATCCCTTTCGAGACGGCGTACCAATGCTAGTTGTTCACAACTACTCAGCAGCCATGGAGATTCGCCATTCGCAAACCCGCTTGCCGTTCTAATTTGGGGGTTATGGGCCACCGGTGTAGCGTCTTCCAGAAGCTCCCGCGACAGGTCTTGCAAGACGTCCATGCTAAAGTCATCTTTGCTGACCACCTTCGTCACTCCCTCGGACTCGCGGGATATCACGGTAATCGCGGGATACGCCGTGACATCGCTGTGGAACGCGTCTTTCCCCGTCATGTCGATGTAATACTTCATGAAAAATCCCTCGGCCACCATTCGCCGTAGCGGCGCACCGTAGCGGTTCTTCATCCAGCGGTCAGAGCAAACAAAACCCAGTTGGCCATCGTCGGCGAGCAATGACAGTGATCGCTCTATGAACGGCACGTACAAGTCTGCTCGGTCGTAGATGGTGTGGTAGCGTCGCCTGTACTCACGGATGAGGGCGTCAGGTATCTTCTCAGTTCTAACGTATGGAGGGTTCCCGACTGCAAAGTCAAAAGAGCCAGGAATATCGATGAGAAGGAAATCACCTTGCTTTAACCAGCAGTCCGCGAGACGTGCTGCGGTGCTTTGAGGAAATGAAGACTTCAGGTTCTCGATTACTCGCTCGCGAGTGGTTTCATATGAGGCTTGATGTAGTTCAATGCCGAGTATGGCATTCTCTAGGTCATCGGGGTCCCGTTCGCCATTCTCTTGTGACCAAGCGTGCAACAGTCTTTCGATTGCACGAAGCAAGAAATCGCCATGCCCGAAAGACGGCTCGAGTAGCCGTCTCTTGTGCAGCCTCTTCGTAACCGAGTACCCAAGGATGTCCAGAACGAAGTCGACTACCTCGCGTCGAGTGAAAATGGCTCCTCGTTCTTCATTCCCACTGGAAGCCATGTCCTCTAACGCGTGGGAAATCGGGCACAGTCCTGGCAACGAAGCCTGGCGTAGCGATGGATTGTCCATTTGTTTTGGAGCCTTTTCCGGTCGAGAAGAGAAACTGCCTAGCTCTCAACGAAACGCAATGGACCGGCGTACGATCTGTTCTCGGTTCCGCCACAGTGTGCAAGGATTGGGAACGCAACTTGGCTAGTTTGGGCTTGACGGTTCAGTCTTGTGGGCCGCACGAGGATCCCCTGCCATTGACCAGCCGAATGCCCATTGCGGTTTCGATGGAGCTTATAATAGTATTCAAAGCCACCGCTATCACCCTGCAAAAGGTGTCATTCCAATGGAACTTGTGTCCGCTCTTATCCGCGTCGCCTCCGAAGCGATGTCGTTGCGACTTGCCAGTGCTCGCTCCTCCGGACTTCGTCTAGCAAACCGTAGTGATTAAACCGGCGTGGTGGAAATGCGAGGAAAATCATGTGGCTCTATTGTGAAACTGTGGGTCATGAAGAGGGGAGATCGCTCCTCGGCCGGCTGGCTCGTGTGGGATCCGGACGCCACCCAGGTGGCGTATCATTGCAGGGGCCCGGCGTCACCGAGCCAATCCGGCCTGGTTTTTCAGCCGATTCGGGCGTTGGCGTTCCAGGACCAAGCCAATTTTCCAGGCAAACGGCGAGGTGACGAAGTTTCGTCACCGCGCAAGAGAAGCCTCGAACACGAGTCACACCTTGCCGGTCGGACTCGCAGCCGACCTCCGACGCCACCCAGAGACATCAGGTTTCGGGTGGCGTTTCCATCTCCCATGTCCCTGGCGACGAGTTGCTCGACGTTTGCCGTTCCGCGACCTCCCCGAAACCGCTCCCCGTTCCGGTCATGCGGCATCGACCTCTCAACTTCACCCAATCTTCCCCGCCTACCTCTTGCGTACCAAGTGCAGGTTTGTAACCATGCAGCCACCGGCAACGTAACCTATTCCCAAACAACACGTTACAAAATACAGTCACACCAGAACGGTGCACCCGACGGAGAGGAACCATGACGGATCGACGCGGCGACGCGAACCAAGAATTGAGCTCCATAACGCATCCGGCCCTGACATTCGAGTGCCTATCCGAGCGGATTGTTCCCGTCCTCGACCCCTTCCAAGAACCCGAGTTGCTCGCCAGTCAAGACGGTGTGCTCGACGTGACGCTCATGCAAACCGTGGGCCCCGCGATGGTCGGTGATGTCTTGGCCGAGAACGTCTGGACGTATAACGGCGAGCTCTCCGCCCCGCTCCTCCAGGCCAATCCCGGCGACACGATGCGGATCAACGTCGTCAACGATCTGCCGCAACAGACCAACCTCCATACCCACGGCTTGCACGTCTCTCCGTTGGGCAACAGCGACAACGTGTTGATTCAGATCGATCCGGGCGAGTCGTTTCAGTACGAGTTCGACATCCCCGACGACCATCCCGACGGGACCCACTGGTACCATCCCCATCGTCACGGCCTGGTCAACGAGCAAGTCGCGAAGGGACAAGCCGGGATGCTCGTCATCGGCCGGGCCGACGGGGGATTCCCGGAGTTGGACGGACTCGTTCAGAACCACCTCGTTATCCAGCACACTTGGGTTCAGGACGGCGAAGTTCGCGTTCCGCCGGACGGCGAGTTCCACGACGAGCAGATCATTACCGTCAATGGGCAGCTCAATCCGCTGATGACGATACAGCCGGGTGGATGGCGCGTCTTCAACATCGTCAACGCGGGTAGCGATGCCTTCTACCGACTGCAACTCATCGACTCCACCGCTCCCGAAGAGCCCATTCCATGGCTTGCGGTCGCCCGGGACGGTCAACCCTTCTCGACAGTGGGCAACCCACGTCCCGCAGGCAACCCGGCGACCCTCGGCATGCCGACGGGTTCGCGCTGGTCGGTTCTCGTCAAGGCGCCCGACAACCCCGTTCCCGGCCAGGAGTACACGCTCGAAACGATCGGGTTCGGCCCATCTCCCGGGAATCCCGATCCGACCAACGTATGGCCGGCCCGAACCCTAATGACCATTCGCTTCGAGGGAGAACCCTGGGACGCCCCGACGGGGTTCGTCGCGCCCCAAACCGGTTCGACGCTCCAGGCACCGAACAACCTCTTCCGCGATCTGCGCGTGGTCGAGCCGACGGAAATTGCCGCCTATCGGGTTGCCGAGTTCAGCGACGAGAATGGCTTCCAGCTCATCAACGCGCAGGCCTATCCGAACAATCCGGTCTTTCAACCGAGAATCGGCACGATCGAGGAGTGGACGCTCGTCAACTCCTCTTCCCAGGACCACCCCTTCCACTTCCACACCAACCCCCAACAAGTGATCTCCGGACCGGGACCAGTCGGCGCCCAAGGCCTCGGCATCTGGCAGGACATCGTCAACATTCCGGCCGGCACCACGGTCACGATTCGGATCGAGTTCCAGGAATTCCTGGGAGATGTCGTTTACCACTGCCATCGGCTCATTCACGAAGACCACGGCATGATGGCGGGCGTGACCATGATCCCCAACGATCCGATCTTCGCGGTCAGCGTCGACGAGGGGAGCCCTCCCGTCGTCGAGATCATTAGCCCCGTCACCAACGAGGTCGTCTCTCGTTTCTTCGCGTTCGATCCGAGTTTCCTAGGGGGCGTCTCCACGGCGATCGGGGATGTCAACAAGGATGGCTTCTACGACGTCGTCGTCGGCGCCGGCCCTGGTGCCGGACCGCACGTCAAGGTCATCGACGGAACCAAGCTCGATCAGATCGACGAGAATGGCGTCATCAGTGACAGTGCCCTCTTCTACAGTTTCTACGCGTTCGATCAGTCCTTCCGCGGCGGCGTCTCGGTCTCCGGCGGCGATATCAACCTCGACGGTTTCTGCGACCTCGTGGTGGGAGCGGGCGCCGGCGCGGGGCCTCACGTTCGGGCGTTCAATGCCGTCGGACTGGCCGAACTCGCGAGTTTCTACGCCTACGACCCAAGTTTTTCCGGTGGAGTGCGCGTGGCGGCGGGAGACATCGTCGGCGATGGATTCGCCGCCATCATCACCGGAGCCGGCTTCGGTGGCCCCCCGCATCTTCGCGTCATCGATAGCGAGCAACTGAACAACATCCTCCCCACCGGGGAGATCGCCGTCAGTGCCCTGATGGCCAATTTCATGGCCTTCGACCCGGACTTCCTGGGGGGCGTCTTCGTCGGAGCCGGACAGATCACAGGCTTCGGCTACACCGACATGATCGTCGGTTCCGGGACGGGAGCTCGTGGCAACATCAAGATCTACGGCAACGTCGACGACGATCCGCTCAGCCACGTTCATCACCATCCCAACATCGAGCAACTGGACAGTTTCTTCGCGTTCGAGGACTCCTACCTCGGGGGCGTTCGCGTCTCCTCGATGAAGAGCCAAGAGCTGATCGCTCCCTTCAACACCAGTCGCGACAACGTGGTGGCATCCCCCGCGGTCGGCGATGGATTGATCCACGAACTCTTCGGCCGAACGATCGCTCCCCCACCGCTGCCGACGGACGGCCACTCGGGTCACGGATAAAGAGAGGACATCAAGCGGTGCTCGGGATCCTGTTCGGGACAAACCGCCACGACCTACTGGTCACGCCATTCGGGCCAAGGCGCTGAGTCCCCTCACCCCTCGCTGGCGCGTCGGAAACGGCGCCGGGGAGGCGACTTCGACTCGCGTAAGTTCTCCGCTTGCCAATTTCTTTACCGGAGAGTAGACTCGGCACTAGGTGAATGAGTGGTCAAGAATTCGCTCGTCACCCCTACAGAGCAGTGACGCCCACACCCGGAACCCCTGCTTCCTCGATCTCACCTGAATTCACCGCAAGGGGATGTTGCGGTAAAGACACGAGACCACCGCTCGGCTGGATGCTGAGCACGATCAACCAAGCCGGCGATCCGAAGACGCCTGTGGACCGGTCGACGGCGTTGACAGTAACCACGTAGGACGGTTTCTCGACTGACGCGATGGCTCACGAAAGCGCCGGTCCGCCACGAAGACACGCGACGTATGCTCCGAACCATATTTAGTCCTTCCTTTGGAGTGCTCATGAAACTCTCCACCGCATCCAACCGAGAACCCCGTCCATCTTCGATGCTCGTTCTCTCTCCCATTCTCGCCTTGCTCGCCGTCGGTCTGATCGCTTTGCCCGCGTCCGCGCAGAATGAGGCCCCCGTCGTCGCGGTCACTCCCGTGATCAAGCGCGAGATCTCGACTGGGCAGACCTTCGTCGGCACGGCCCATCCCTCACGAACCGCCGTCGTCGGTAGCGCCGTTCACGGTCGCGTGATCGAATTGGCGGCCAATGAGGGCGATCGCGTCGAAAAAGGCCAAAAACTCGCTCAATTGATGACCGAAACGATCGCGTTGGAGCTCGAAAGCGCCAAGGCAGAGTTCCAACTTCGCGAGCAGGAACTCGCCGAACTGGAGAACGGATCGCGTCCGCAAGAGATCGCCCAGGCGAAGGCACGGATGAAGGCGGCCGAAGCTCTCATGGAGTACCACCAGGCCAAGAGGGAACGCGCCGAGCAGATCTATCGGCGCAGCAAGGCCCTCTCCGTCGAAGAACTCGAACTCGCGGTCTCCGGCTCGATCGAAGCGGCCGAGATGCTCGACGAAGCCAAGGCGGTGCTCGATTTGGTGATCGAAGGCCCCCGCAAGGAGGTGCTCGCCCAAGCCCGCGCCCGCGTCGCGATGCAGCGTGCCCTGGTTGAGAAACTGAGCGATCAGATGAAAAAGCACACCATCATCTCGCGTTTCGACGGTTTCGTCACCGTCGAACACACCGAACTGGGCGCGTGGGTCAGCCAAGGCGATCCCGTCGCCGAGGTCGTCGCTCTCGACATCGTCGAGGTCGAATCGCACGTGCTCGAGGATCATGTCCCGCACCTGCGGATTGGCGACGAGGTTCGTGTCGAGATCTCCGCCCTTCCCAGCGAGGTCTTCGTCGGCGAGGTGGCGAGTATCATTCCCAAGGCCGACGGACGAACCCGAACGTTCCCGGTGAAGGTTCGCGTCGAGAATCGCATGGTCGACAATCATCCGCTCATTAAGGCCGGCATGATGTCTCGGGTCACGCTCCCGACGGGACCGACGCGCCCCGCGATCCTCGTCCCCAAGGACGCCCTGGTCATCAAGGGACGAAACGCGGTGGTCTGGACGGTCGATCCCAGCGATGTTCAGTCGGTCGACGGTCCCAACGGCTTGTCCTGGCATGAAGGCCCGGTCCAGCCGATCCCGGTCACTCTGGGAGTCGCCGACGGAAATCGAATCGCCGTCGACGGCGCCCTCAAGGCCGGTCAACTGGTCGTCATCAAGGGCAACGAACGGATTCAGCCACCAAGTCCGGGCAAACCCTCCATCGTCCGTTGGACGAGCACGACCAACTCCAGCGCGGTCAGTTCTCTCTAGCACAGTTTGTTGACGCAGGAAAAGCGCAAACCATGGGGCTTGTCGATTCTCTCATCCGGCATCCGATCAAGGTCTCTGTCGGTGTCCTTATGGTGAGTCTGTTCGGCTTGGTCGCCGTCGACCAAATGCCGCTTCAGCTCACCCCCGAAGTCCAAACTCCCACGATCACCGTCGATACGACGTGGCAGGGCGCCAGCCCCCAAGAGATCGAGCAGGAAATCATCGTCGAGCAGGAGGAACAGCTCAAGGGCGTCGAAGGCGTCAGCGAGATGTCCTCCGAAAGCTCCGACTCGCGCGGGCGGGTGATCCTCGAGTTCGCCGTCGGGACCGACATGCGCAAAGCGGTCGTCGATGTCGTTAGCCGCTTGGAACAGGTTCGCGACTACCCCGAGGACTCCGACAAGCCGGTCCTGAGTACCGCGGACGCCAACGATCGGCCAATCGCGTGGTTCATGCTCAGCGCCCGTCGCCCCTCCAGGGAGGATCTTCTCACCTTCCAAAAGGAGAATCCCGACCTCAAGGAAGAGATCGACTCGGTCCTGCGATCCTCTGAGTCGCTGATCATGATGCGTTTGCGGCGTCTGGCCGCGACCGACGATCGCTTTCAGAAGCTGCTTCCGCCCGAAGATCTCGACGTGATCAAGTTGCGGCGATTCGCCGAGGACGAGATCGAATCGCGCTTCGAACGGGTCTACGGCGTATCCCAAGCCAACGTCCTGGGCGGGTTGGAGAACGAGCTCCAAGTCGTCGTCGACCCCCAGAAGCTCGCCGCTTCGCGGCTCACCGTCGACGATGTCCGACGGGTCCTCTCGACGCAGAACGAGGACACGTCCGCGGGCGACTACTGGGAGGGAAAGCGTCGTTGGGTGACGCGAACCCTCGGCCAATTTCGGACTCCTCAGCAAGTCGAGGAGCAACTGCTCGCGGTTCGCGACGGCGCTCCGGTCTACATTCGCGATGTCGCCGTGGCGCGGCTGGGCTACAAGAAACCTGATGGATTCGTCTACCGCTTCGGAGAGACCTGTATCGCGATCAACGCGCTGCGGGAGACGGGCGCCAACGTCCTCGATGTGATGGCGACGCTTCGCGAGGTGGCCGACGAACTCAACGAGGGCGTGCTTGCCGAGCGCGGCCTGGAAATCGTTCAAGTCTACGATGAAACGGACTACATCTACTCCTCGATCGACCTGGTCCGACAGAACATCTTCATCGGCGGCGCGCTGACGATGGTCGTGCTGATGGCGTTCCTTCACTTCGGAACGCGGGCGATGATCGTGATTCCGCTCATCCTGGCCAGCGCCTTGGGAGCGGCCTACGTCTCACCTTGGTTCTTCGCCGTCTGTCTCGTGCTGATCATCGGCTCTGGTTTCTGGTTCGCTCGCGGAGCTTTGGTGGTCGGGCTGGCGATTCCGATCAGTATTGTGGGAACCTTCCTCATTCTTCACCTGCTCGGGCGGTCGCTCAACGTCGTGAGTCTGGCGGGCATGGCGTTCGCTGTCGGCATGCTGGTCGACAACGCGGTCGTGGTGCTGGAGAACATCTATCGCCGCCACGCGATGGGCGAGCCCCCCTTCACCGCCGCCGCGAAAGGAACCGAAGAGGTTTGGGGAGCGGTCGTCTCCTCGACGCTGACCACCGTCGCGGTCTTTCTACCGATCGTCTTCGTGCAGGAGGAAGCGGGGCAACTCTTCCGCGACATCGCGCTGGCGATTAGTGCCGCGGTAAGTCTCTCGCTCGTCGTCTCGGTCGTCGTGATTCCCGCGGCGGCGGCACGGCTCTTTCACGACCATCAGGATGATGATCCCGGCGGTCACTCCGATGCCGATTCCTTCGATCAAGCCGACGGCACCGAACTGCGTTCGCGCATGATTCGCGGCGTCAATTCCATCGGCGGCGCATTCATCGGTGGAGTGATCGGGCTGAACTCCTGGGTCCAGCGACACGTGGCGAGGCAGTTGCTCGTCATCGGTCTCTTGGTCGGGATGTCGCTGGGACTGAGCTATCTCTTCTGGCCGAAAGTCGAATATCTACCGACGGGCAACCGGAACCTCATCTTCGGGATCCTTCTGCCCCCGCCGGGCTATAACCTCGACGAACTCACGAGCATGGGCAAGGTCGTCGAGACGACACTTCAGCCCTATTGGGACATCGATCCCGCCGAAGTCGACCTGGAGGCGTTGGACTATCCCGCCATCGGTGACTTCTTCTTCGTCTCGCGCGATCGGCGTGTCTTCGTCGGCGTCCGGGCTCTCGATCAGTCGCGAGCGAGCGACCTGGTTCCGCTCGTGCAAAAAGCGGGCAAGGAACTCCCTGGAACGTTCATGGTGGCCAAGCAATCGAGCCTCTTCGAGCGCGGCCTCAGCGCCGGCCGAACCATCGACGTCGAGATCACCGGCCCCGATCTTCCACAGCTCGTCGCGTTGGGCGGGCAAGTCATGGGCATGGTCAAGACGTTGATGCCCGACGCCCAAGCGCGGCCGGTCCCCAGCCTCGACCTGTCGAGTCCGGAAATGCACATTCGTCCGAAGCTGATCCAAGCCGCGCAGATGGGCGTCAACAGTAGCGATCTCGGCTACGCGGCCAACGCCCTCATCGACGGGGCCTACGCCGGCGACTACTTCCTCGAGGGTGACAAGATCGACCTGACGATCCTCGGCCAGGAACAGTTCGCCCAGCGTTCGCAAGATGTCCGCGCCCTGCCGGTCGCCACCCCGATCGGCGCCGTCGTTCCCCTGGAAGCGCTCGCGAGCATTCAGTTGAGCAGCGGCCCCGAGCAGATCAATCATCGCGAACGAATCCGCGCCATCACCGTCGAGGTCTCTCCACCGCCGGCGATGGCCCTCGAGGACGCGATGACCCTCATTCAGCAGGAGGTCGTCGCCAAGATCTCCGAACAGGGCTCGCTCAAGGGTGGCTATCGCATCCATCTCGCCGGAACGGCCGACAAGCTCCGCGACACATGGCAAGCGCTGCGGTTTAACATCTTTCTGGCGCTCCTGATCACCTATCTCTTGATGGCGGCGCTCTTCGAATCTTGGCTCTACCCATTCGTGATCATCTTCAGTGTGCCGCTCGGCGCGGTGGGTGGAGTGCTCGGTCTCTACGCGCTCAACATCTACCTGGCCTCGATGGGACAGCTTCCGCAACAGCTCGACGTCTTGACGATGCTGGGCTTCGTCGTGTTGATCGGCACGGTCGTCAACAACCCGATCCTCATCGTCCATCAGTCGCTCAACCACATGCGTGAAGACGACATGGCTCCGACCGAGGCGATTCTCGCGAGCGTCCAGACACGTATCCGGCCGATCTTCATGACGACGATGACGACCGTCCTCGGTCTCTTGCCGCTGGTGCTCTTTCCCGGCGCGGGAAGCGAGCTCTATCGCGGTCTGGGGAGCGTGGTGCTCGGTGGGCTGATGGTCTCGACCGTCTTCACGCTCTTCCTGGTGCCGACCCTCTTCTCGATCACGATGTACGTCCGGGACCAGTGCCTGCATCTCCTCGGGCGATCCTCCTCACCGGCCCACCATTCGGCCTGAGCGAGCGCGTCGTCCGACCCTTCAACGATCGTTGCCCCTGATCGATTGCCGGCCAGGGGTTTCCGAGGAGTGAGAACGTTTGCTCCACGGCGCATGCCAAGCTCGCCCCCACGATCCCACGATCCCACGATCCCACGATCCCACGATCCCACGATCCCACGATCCCACGATCCCACCGATCCCACGATCCCACGATCCCCACGATCCCACGATCCCACGATCCCACGATCCCACGATCCCACGATCCCACGATCCCACGATCCCACGATCCCACGATCCCACGATCCCACGATCCACGATCCCACGATCCCACGATCCCACGATCCCACGATCCACGATCCCACGATCCCACGATCCCACGATCCCACGATCCCACGATCCCACGATCCCACGATCCCACGATCCCACGATCCCACGATCCCACGATCCCACGATCCCACGATCCCACGATCCCACGATCCCACGATCCACGATCCCACGATCCCACGATCCACGATCCCACGATCCCACGATCCCACGATCCCACGATCCCACGATCCCACGATCCCACGATCCCACGATCCCACGATCCCACGATCCCACGATCCACGATCCCACGATCCCACGATCCCACGATCCCACGATCCCACGATCCCACGATCCCACGATCCACGATCCCACGATCCCACGATCCCACGATCCCACGATCCCACGATCCCACGATCCCACGATCCCACGATCCCACGATCCCACGATCCCACGATCCCACGATCCCACGATCCCACGATCCCACGATCCCACGATCCCACGATCCCACGATCCCACGATCCCACGATCCCACGATCCCACGATCCCACGATCCCACGATCCCACGATCCCACGAGGGTGTTCTCTCAATCTTCCCCCTGTCTCCACGTCCATGCCAGCGAGGTTTTCGCTGTCCTTCTCTCGGCCATTCTCACCATGTACTTGCAGAGGAATGACACAGGGAGTCATTCAAAACGCAAGAGCCTGTTCGCCCGGATCGAGTCCCGAGGCGTCGAGCACCAGAAGGAGTTGTGAGCATGCGTCGTCTCGGCAAGAAGGTCGGATTGAGTTTCGCCACCTTGGCCCTCGTGGTGGCCTCGTGCCTGGTCTGGTCGGCTCCCGCGCAAGCGGGCGTCGGCGTCAACGTCATCGGTTCGAAGTCCGGTTATCGCCACTACCCACGATACAACTACTTCGTGCGACCCTATGTTCCCCGCGGCTACTACGGCTATCCCGTCGTTCGCTACGGCTTTCCGCGGAAGATTCACCATCACCATCAACGGCACCACCAGCCGATCAAGATCCAACCCTTTCCCCTGCCCGGTCATCGCCACGGTCACTGAGCATTCGCTCGACCGACGGGCTTCGGGAGGCCTCACGACGTCAGTCTCCCGAAGCGAGCCCCTTTCGCGAGTTCCTCCCTCCGACACGCCTTCGCCCCGCAAGCTTCCCCGACCGTCAGTCCGGCCGCCCGAGTTGCACGAGGACCATCCGCATCAAGATCGACGCGACGATGATCGGTACGAGGATCGCGATCACCGCGGCGATCATTCTCCACGCGAACGCCTCCTCCCCGAAGGGAGCCATTTCCATGTTGAGGGAAAGGACCACTCCCAGATGTTCGCCGGCATCCTCGAAGACGATGGGAAAACGCTGCGCCACGATGACCCGTCCCGACCCTCGAAAGACCTTGCCGCGCGTGTGGTCACTTCGATCGCGCAGAAAGGAGGTGATGCTGGACGGCAACTCGGGAGGAACTCTCTCTTGACGCCGCCGGATGCTACCGGGTCGCCAGAAGATCGTCTCCCCGTCGGAATTGGTGATCAACGCGTCGGCGTAGAGCATCGTGCCCAACGAGTGAAGTATGAGTTCGCGAAGATCGAGTGTCACCCAGACGTAGCCGCGCAAGGTTTCCCCTTCGACGACCTTGGTGCCGAGGAAGATCTCGGATCCGAACTTCGCGGGGAGGTCCTTGCCTGCCTCTCGCGGAAACATCGCGACCGTCCCTTCCTCCATCCTCACGAGATGCCTTCTCACTTGATCCGCGTGGACAAGTTCCGTCGTCGCCTTGATGAAGACGCCACCACCCTCATTCCCACGGCGAAGCTCCACGATGCTCCCGTCGAACGCCGCGTTGGCGAACGCGATCATTCCCATCTCCGGACGCTCCGCCAGAAAGGTGCCGAGTCCGTTCGACGTCATCGTTCGGATCTTCGTCGCGTCCCTTTCCTCGACCAAATCGAGCGTCTCTCGCAACCGGCCAAGCAGGCGGACGCCATTCTTTGCCCGATTCAGGGCGTACTCGAGACTGCTTGCGATCGAGTCGACCTTGTCTTCGGTGATGGCGATGGCGGCATGTTTCACGATCCGTTTGTTGGTCCACCAAGCGGAACCGACGAGGGCCGCGCAGCAAAATAGGACGACCAGCGCGCCGCCGAGATAGATCGAACGCGAGGGATGAGTGACAATGCGGCGTGCCATTCTCCGCATCCAAGGCTCGCGGTAGCAGGAGACGGGACGCCCCGTCGTCCATCTGTCAAGATCGTCGGCAAGCGCGGAGACGTTGGCATAGCGTTCGGCACGATCGAAAGCCATCGCTTTGCAGGCAATCGCCCCGAGCGTTCTGGAAACCCGGCCGAACTGCTCGCGAACCCGAGCGTCCGGCCACTCGGCGCTCGCCTGCCGGTTGGGTGAGGCGTCCGCATCTCGATGAGGAACGTCGCCGGTGAGGATCGCGAAGAGAACGGCGCCGATCGCGTAGATGTCGCTCCGCTCGTCGACGACGTTCCCGGTCGCTTGCTCCGGCGACATCCAACCGGGGGTGCCCACGCACTTCGTGCCCGAATCGACGCGAGTGCGCGAAAGGAGATTCGACCGGACGCCGAACTCCTCCTTGGCATCGATCAGCCTCACGAGCCCCCAATCGATCAAGTAGGTGCTGCCGAAGTCCTCGCAGATAATATTGGATGGCTTGATATCGCGATGAATCACCCCACGGTCGTGAGCGAAGGCCGCCGCGTCGCAGACCCGAAGGAGACGACGAAGCAGTTGCTGGATCTTCTGGTTCTTCTCTTCGCCCACCGGTGCTTGAGCGTGGAAGTCGCGAATCTCCTCGGCGAGCGTGTGTCCTTGCAGCAGTCGCATGATGTAGAACGGCGTCGAGTCTTCGTCCGGCGCCGGCACGTAGTAGACCGGGACGATGTTGGGATGCTCGAGTTGAGCTGTCACGTGGGCCTCGCGTTCGAAGCGCGAGTGGATCTGGGCTTCGTCGCCGAGTCCGGGCTGAACCCGTTTGAGAAGGACTTCCCGCCCAGTGCCGGGTTCGCGAACGCGCAGCAACTCGCCCAAACCACCCCGCGCGAAGACGCCCTCATTGAGGAAATTCGTCCCGCTGACGGAACCGCGCGTGGTCGAGAACATCGGAAAGTAGCGTCGGATCACGTCCAGAGAATCGAGAGATGCTGATGACAGCAGCGTGTCGCGAACGGCGTTCGCGTTCCAACAGCTCTCCCGAAGGAGTGCCGTCAGCCGTGCCTCGAGTCGCTCGTACTCGATCGACGAGACGACGCCAAGCTCCAGGAGCCGTTGGCGCAGCGTCGCGTCGGTCGCGTCACTGCTTTCCATGCTCGCTAGCCGACGAGCGCCCGCGATCTTGTGGGGGTGCTCGGCCAGAAGGAGCAGGAGGAACAGCTCGTCGTAGTCGATCATGCGCGTTCGCCCCCCCCGAATGTCGGCCGACGCCATCGACGGCTTGCGCTCTCGAGTCCGTTGGCTCTCGAGTCCGTTGGCTCTCGAGTCCGTTGGCTCTCGAGTCCGTTGGCTCTCAAGTCAGATGCCCCAAGAATAGTCCATCCGTGCCCGGTCCCTAACTTGATCCGACGATCGCTGCCGCAGTTCCCTCGAGGCGAGCCTGCCAAGTGCCGGTTTCCGCGCGGGGGCGGACCAGGTGCTCCCACTCCTTGTACGGCGGCGCCGGGCTCGGATTGACGTGCGTTTTCCGTCTCCGGTCAGTCATCCAACGCGACCTGGACGAGAAGGAGCCGCAGAAACGCCCCCACGAGGATGATTGGCACGATGATCGCCACGGTGTAGTAGAGCAACGTCAGAACGAACTCTCGCGGGCCATGCGGGAGGTCCCAGAGGTTGGCCGAGATGACGACCGCCAGTTTGGCGGTGTTCTTCCCGAGCGTCGCGTCGAGGAAGCGGACACCCGTGACGTGCAGCCCATCGTCCTCGATCAACATTCCCGGCGCATGGTCCTTGGCGAACGCCGCCGGGCCGACCAAGGTGTCGACGTCGTGCCAACTCGGTTGGTCGTCGGCTTCACTGGAAGCGGGACTCCACCAAAGTTGCTCACCGACCGAGTTGACAAACCCGATGCTCGCGAACTGGTGCTGGCCGACGGCGTGGTCGAATAGTGGCGGTAGCGAAACGTTGACCAAGAGATAGCCGATCACTCTCTTGTCTTCGGTGACCTTGGTTCCGAGAACGACTTGCGATTGCAGGTGGTGGCCGGCCCCAGGTTCCTCGAGTCGACTCAAGAGAACGACCTCGTTCGCTTCCGAATCCCGAAGTTCCGCGATACGCGTGAGCATCTCCATCGGATCGCCGCGACGCTTCACCTCGAACTTCTCGTGGCCAACGCGTTTCACTTCGAGATAGCTCTTGGAGACACCGGGCGGAAAGAGGATGCGAACCTTCTCGAAGGAAGGCCGCATCTGCAGGAAGGCCTTCAAATACGACAGATCGTCCTCCGAGCCACTCACTCCCTCGGGATCGCTCAACGCGGCGACGGTATCCCCAAGACGGGAGAGAAACAGCACATCGACCCGCACCCGCTGGAACTCACTGTCCAAGATCGCGGCGATCGAGTTCGACTTCTCGTCCATGAGCTTCCGCGTCATCTTCTTGGTCAGCGACGAGCTGACGCTCCAAGCCGCCGCGATCAATAGCGTGCAACACATCGAGATGAGGATCACGCCTCCGAGCACGATTGAGCGCGAGGGACGATTCATCAGCCCTCGGGCAAGTCGCCGACTCAGGCTCTCCTTGTGACATGAAACCGGCTCACCGACCTCCCAACGTTCCAAGTCGCGGACCATCTCCTTGACCGACGGATAACGATCCTCCGGCCTCTTGGCCATTGCCTTGGCGCAGATCGCGTCGAGCGTCGGCGAGACGGAGCTCTTGCGGTCCTGGGGGCGCGGGGTCGGTTCGTCCACGATCCGGCGATAAGTCGCCACCAGAATCGGCGCCGTTTGATGAGGAGGCCCCCCCGTCAGGATGGTGAAGAGGGTCGCTCCCAACCCGTAGACGTCGGTGCGAATGTCGACATCTCCTCCACTGGCTTGCTCGGGCGCCATCCATTCGGGCGTCCCGACCCGTTCGCCCGCGACGGTCGCCCCCTTCACCATGGGCGAGGGCGAGGGCAACGCGGCCGTCTCCTCCCCGCGCTCGACCAGTTTGATCAATCCCCAGTCGATCAAGTAGGTGCTGCCGAACTCGCCGCAGATAATGTTCTCGGGTTTGATATCGCGATGGACGATTCCCTGGGAGTTGGCGAAGGCGACCGCTTCACAGACACTTAGGAAACGGCGCAACAGGTCGCGCAACATCACGCGTCGATCGGAACCGGACATTTCCGAGACGTGAAGTTGGGCGATGCTCGCCTCGAGGGTCCGGCCGTGAAGGTGCTGCATGACGTAGAACGGACCTTCGTCGGTCGCCTCGTCGGGAACGTGATAGACGGGAACGACGCTCGGATGCTCGAGCCTCGCGGTCATGCGTGCTTCCCGAAGAAAGCGTTTCACGAGAATCGGGTCGGAAACTAGTTCCTGACGCATGCGCTTGAGAAGCACCATACGGCCCGTTCCCGACTCGCGAACCCGCCAAACCTCCCCCAGTCCGCCCCGCGCGTACAAACTGTCCATGACGAACTGGGTGCGATGCTCGGGAACCTCTTCCAGCGAACTCGTCTCGGGAAACCAGCGCTGAAGGATACGCCGGTCGCCCGGTTCGAGCCGTTCGCGGAGCGTTCTCAAGGCCGTCTTCGGGTTCCAGTCGATCTCGTCGAGCATGGCGCCGAGCTGTTCCTCGAGCTTCCCGAGCCGCTCCGCGGTGAGAACCCCGAAGTTGACCAATGCCTGCCGCACGGAGCCTTCGCCGGGTGTCGGCGTCGGAAGACGTTGAATCGCTCCCAGGATGTCGCCCCAGACCTCCCTCTCCGTGGCAGCCACGTACGTCAGAAAGAGTTCATCGAATCCAATCATCGAGTCGCGTTCTCGTTTGATCCCTCGTCCCAACCAAGCCCACGGTCTTCCCCAAGCGAAAAGATCGTCAACTCGCCGATGGGCACTCGTCCCTTCTCACTCCGCGCCACGAACGTCCCATTCCTTCGCGTCGCCGCTCGCGTCATTCGCGTCAGGCCCACGAACCCCGCGAAGCCCCTCTACTGACGATACCGATTTCAAGAGGAGATGGCGTCGACTCCCGATGCCACCCCCGCTGATTCTCACCACAAAAACGCTTGGAATTCCGAGAAACCGGCGAACCGCACCCTTTCCAAACGAGTCTCTAGCATCGTCGAGTGAACGTGACGGAGGGGTGACCATGTTGGCTGCCAACGAGCTACAACCGCGAATCTTTCCGACGAGGCGGCGCGACGCATTCCTTCAGCAGGGATTCGCGACGCTCCCGGGCAGGTGGTGACGAGTGGGCGACACTCACGATCCCCCATGCCCGGCGTCACGATGATGTCGGGCTTTTTCGTGCGCTCGTCTCGGGCACCGGTTCGGCGATGAACCGAACCACGTTCTCTCGACGAATGGGCTGGCATGTGCCAAGGGGGCGACCGACTTTCGCAACGTCGGTGTGGTGGGTTCGATTCCCTCCCGGTCCACTCATTGAGCAGACAGGTGAAACAACTGCGCGAAGGGAGAACCGATGGCGGACCAGATCGGTTGATCCAACGGTCTGGAAGCGTTCATGTCCCCCGCTTGCCCCGGGCTTGGCTTCACCGAGCGCCGGTCGGGCCCGGGCAAGCGGCGTGGGACTCCTCCGTTGCTGAAATTTTAGGAATGCATGTTCCGGCGTCGCTGGGAGTGATGGAATGTCGCTCCCATGTCACCAGCGGCGTGCCCGGCCTCAGGCGACTGATTGGCTTGGCCCGTTCCGCGAATGGTTTCGAAGGCGAGTGACGCTCATGCCGCCTTGATGGTTGGCTCAACTGGTAAGCGCGTCAGGCCCATGGCCTGATGGTTGCGGGTTCGAGTCCCGTACCACATGGGCACAGGCTCCTAACCTGTGTGGGTGCGCATGCACCCGTCTCCAAGAGCCCGACGGCAGCGAACAAGCACGTGATCGGCCGCGAGCGGCCCCCAGCAACGCGACGGCTTCGGCCCGAACCGAGCGAAGGGTCCGCGAACCGGCAGCGTGGACGAGCGCCCTGCGGTCCGTCGATACCGCCGCCGGACGCGCGACACTCGATGGTCGAGAAACTCGGTGGTCGCGCCGGGGGCACGCCCCTGACGCCTCGCCGCGGGAACCGGTCGGATGGTGGCGCGCTTCTCGCGGCTCAAGCGGCCCCCGCGACTTTGCCACGTGATCGCGTGACTCGTCTCGCTGCCCGAGGGCGTCTCTTGGCCGCGTTGGGAAACATGGAACGAGAGATCGCCACGGCGAGCAACTGTGGCACCGAGTCCTGATATCCCCCAAGTGAAAGGAGGGTGACCGATGGTACTGTTCAAGCGAGTGTTGATTCGAAAGGACGAGGTCGGCCTCTCCTTCCGCGATGGTGAGTTCCAGGGTCTGTTGACCGCCGGCCGCCACTGGGTGCCCGGTCCCACTTGGAAGATTCGCGTCGAGGTCGTCTCGCGGCGAGCCCCGTGGCTGCGTCACGAGCAACTCGATCTGATCGTCAAGAGCGGAGCGCTCGAGGGCCAGGCCGATGTCGTCGACCTGAAGGACAACGAGCGCGGTCTGGTATGGATCGATGGCCGCTTCAGCCATGTCCTGCCGCCGGGCCTCTACGCCTACTGGAAGGGTTTCAAGGAAGTACGCGTCGAGGTGGTCGATGCCCGCAAGCCGCGCTTCGAGCACGACGATTTCAGGGTCATCGTCCGCAGTCCCTACTCCGGACAGGTCCTTGAGGTCCGCACCGTCAACCGCTACGCGGCGGGCGTGTCGTTCCTCGACGGCAAGTACGTCGAAACCTTGCCACCGGGCACCTACGCCTTCTGGAAGGGAGTCGCCGACTCGAAGGTGATCGAGGTCGACCTGCGCGACCAGACGCTTGACGTCACCGGTCAGGAGATCATGACCGCCGACAAGGTGACGCTACGGATGAACGCCGTGGTCGTCTACCGGGTGATCGATGCTCGTCAAGGGGTGACCGTCAGCGACGGCGCCCGTCAGTCGCTCTACCGCGACGCCCAGCTCGTGCTCCGGGCAATCGTCGCGACACGCGATCTCGACGCGTTCCTGACCGACAAGGACGCGGTCACCGGCGAGTTCGCCGAGTCGGTGGCCAAGCGAGCGAGAGAACTCGGTCTGGAGATCGTCTCGGTCGGTATCCGCGACGTGATCCTTCCGGGCGACATGAAGCACCTGCTCAATCGAGTGACCGAGGCGAAGAAGGCGGCCGAGGCGAACCTGATCGCCCGCCGCGAGGAGACCGCCGCGATGCGTTCGCAGGCCAACACCGCTCGGCTCCTCGTCGACAACCCGACCCTCATGCGGCTGCGCGAGCTGGAAGTGCTCGAGAAGGTCGCCAGCAGCGGCAACCTCAACGTCGTCCTTGGCGACAAGGGACTTGCCGACCGAGTGGTCAATATGCTGTAATCGCGAGACGGAGAGCCGGGAGCAATCCCGGCTTTCCGGACGCGTTACTCCAAAATGGCGAAACTTCCCCTCCGTCGCGAAGCCCTACCGACGACATGACGCCAAGTGCTGCCAGACGCTGTCTAACTCCACCAGTCATCGTTCGCACTTCCGCCAACCCCCTGAGCGATGAAACCCGACGTTCTCGAGCAAGGCGAACTGGGACCTCAAAGGTTTGAAGGAACAGGGTCATCGAACTCGAAATTCGCGAATGACGTTTCTTTCTCTTCGGGAGTGAGAAGCAGCAAGGTACTGATATCGGAAACATCGTCATCAGTGACCGATTTTAAGTACTCCCAAACGATATTGCTGCGTTCGACTTTCGTCATGCCTGCGAATCCCGAGTCGACAATCCTGACCCGGATAGAGAATGGATTCTGACGGTAGATGTCGACGGCGGCGTCCTTGTGCTTCTTTTCGTAATCCTTTAGCGCTTCAACGATTCTCTCGATCACTTCGTCGGATTGTCCCCTTGGAATGTTGATGGACATGTCAAAGCCTCCCTCTTGCCCAATCAATGATCTTTCCTGCCGCCGATAGGAAGCCGTCGGCGTCGTTATCTCTCACGTTGCTAGGAACATATCTCAAGTCGGTCGACCAGTAGTTGATGAGAGTGAATGCTTCCGTAACCTCTCGCGGAAACTTCGCCCCTCCATTCTGACGATATTGAGTTCGCAGCCAATCATAGTCATGCGCTCTTCCTCCCCGAAAAGAGCCAAAAACGTCTTTCTGACTTGCGCGTGGCGTTTCTTTCAGGATCAGCGATTTTAGGATGCATTCTACTCCGTAACCCGCAAGGTAAACAGCCCCGGTCGTATGGGCTGCCTTCAGCAAGATCTGAGCATCCTCATAGCGATGAAAGGCGCAACGATAGAAGAGTCTCGCATCCACGGAGTTTGGTGTTGCCATGAGACAGATCTCACCGCCATATATTGCGGAACCAGTTTCGGCGAAGCACTCCGGCGCGGGAGGACGACCCCGGACTACGACAAGTTCATGCAAACGATCATCATGCCTTCGTTTCATGAATTGTTCGTGGAGTCCGATCCAGTCGTACCCATCGCGACATACTCCATTCAGTGTGCCTCAAGGAATCGAAACGGTGCTAGGGCAAAGCGTCCACACCTCATCCATCGCAATTCCACTCAGTCCCAATCAGTGAATGGTCTTTATACGCATCTCCTCGTCCGCCAATCGGTCATCGACCTTCTTCACATCCCAGATTTGGGTTCCATCGAGAGCTTACCCGTCAGTAGTATCGGATGGAGATTCACGAAGTAGTGACCTACCATCACCCCAACCTATTTGGTGACATACTCGCCACGGATCTTGGTTCCCCGTTGGTTGCGTCCCAGGTAGGTCAACCCATCGTCGGCAACCTTGCAGCGATCCTTCCAAGCTCCCCCTGGAGCCTTGGGGTCCTTCCAAACGAGGAGTAAATTACCACGCTGAAAGGTCCATTGATTGGCGGCGTCTGGTTCGCTGATCTTGCCGTTGGAGTAGAAGAGTTTCCGCCGCCCGCCCCTGCCCGCGTTGTGTCGCCAAACCGCGACGACCTGCGGCTTTATGGTCCCTTCGAGCTCCGCCAGCAAGATGTCCGCCTGATTGGTATCCCCCGACTGCGTGGCTTGCTTGATGGCGGTGTCGTACACCCGCCGGAGTCGATCCTGGGCCTTGGACATCGTCCGACGATACTGATCGAGGTAGGGACGCATCGGCAGCGACCACGGGATGAGGCCCTCGGACTTGAAACGAAGCTTCTCGTCGTCGATCAACTTGCTCAATCGGTACTGCTCGCTTTCCCCTAGCCGTTGAGTTTGTGATGGCAGTTTGCGAAGCACGACATCAAATCCCGTGAGCATCTCCTCACGCGCCGAGCCGACGAGACGACGGTACGCATCAAGTGCCTCTTTCGTCGCCGAGGGAGGATCGTCCGCGACCGCGGCGGCGACCGACCACGCCGACAAGAGAACAATAACCAGGTGATGAACGTTGCTGGAGTGAACCATCGCTAAACATCCCCTTCTCGACCACGGAAGCCGGCGCGATGATCGCGTCACCGCACGTATCGGCCCAAGTCAGTCCGCGCGGTGATACCCCCAACCCGCCGCAGGAAGACCTCTCTCTTTCGTTCAAGCCGAGTGTACCGTCTGGTTCCTGCCCTCACCACGTTGGCTGGTCGTTTCCGGATTATCTCGCGGTCGAAACGCCCCCTGCGGGATACTGGAGAGAGACTCCTCCTCACCGTCCCCTTCGACGGGTTCCTCCCTTGCGTCCCTCTGGCCGTGCGTTATACTTGGGGAGCCTCTGGACCCGCCAACTTCGCGCTGCGTGCGCCCCACCTAACGAGATACCCCATGGCGTTGCCGCCCTCGCATCGTGTCCTACTCGCTGCCTTGTGCGTGCTTTCTCTCGCGCGATTAGTCGCCGCGGCCGCTCCTGAAGGACGAATCGAGTTCTTCGAACGGAAGATCCGCCCGGTCCTGCTCCAATACTGCGCCGAGTGCCACTCCGCCAAGGAGGGTGAAACCAACGGCGGCCTCTCGATCGACACTCGCTCGGGCATGCGCACCGGGGGCGATTCCGGGCCTGCCGTCGTTCCCAAGGACAAAGAGGCGAGCCTGATCCTCGCGGCGATTCGTCACGAAACCTTCGAGATGCCGCCCGATCAGAAACTTCCCGAGAAGGTGATCGCCGACTTTGAACGTTGGATCGAGATGGGCGCCGACGATCCCCGCGACGGCAAGGCCCCTCCGCCCAAACCCAAGACGATCGACTTCGCCAAAGCGCGCGAGTTCTGGTCGTTCCAACCTCCCACGCGTCACGTGCCGTCCGCCACCAAACGAAACGACTGGATCAGGCGACCGCTCGACGGCTTCGTCCTCGCGCGACTGGAGAACGAGGGCCTCACGCCCGCGGCCGAGGCCGACCGGCGCACGCTCATTCGCCGACTCAGCTTCGACTTGACCGGCCTGCCCCCGACCCCGGAAGAGGTCATCGCCTTCGTCGACGACGAGGCTTCCGACGCCTACGAACGGCTCGTCGACCGACTACTCGCGTCGCCGCACTATGGGGAGCGTTGGGCTCGCGTCTGGATGGACGTCGCCCGCTACGCCGAGGATCAAGCTCACATCGTCGGCAACAACAAGTCACTCTTCTACCCCAACGCGTACCTCTATCGCGACTGGCTCATCGCCGCCCTCAACCAGGACATGCCCTACGATCGCTTCCTCCGCCTTCAGTTGGCGTCCGATACCTTCGAGCCGGAGAGCCAGGAGCATGTCGCGGCGCTCGGTTTCCTCGGACTCGGTCCGAAGTACTACGGTCGCGGCAATCCCGCGGTCAGGGCCGAGGAATGGGAGGATCGCGTCGATGTTGTCTCGCGTGGCTTGCTGGGGCTGACGGTCGCGTGTGCTCGCTGTCACGACCACAAGTACGACCCGATCGCGACCGAGGACTACTACGCGTTAGCCGGCGTCTTCGCCAGCACCGCGATGTATAACCGCCCGCTCGACGACAACCACAAGAAGAAGAAAGACGGCAACGCGGAGAACCCGGAGGAGTCGATTCACGTCGTTCGCGACCGAACGCCGGTCGACCTAAACGTCTTCATTCGCGGCGACATCAAGAACAAGGGGCCGGTCGTCGAACGCTCCTTCTTGCAAGTGCTCTCTCCCTCGCCCCGGCCACTCACCAACGGCAGCGGCCGAGCCCAACTCGCCGACGCGATCGTCGAACGCGACAACCCGCTGACCGCGCGGGTCATCGTCAATCGCGTCTGGGCCCGGCACTTCGGCCAACCCCTTGTCGGCACGCCGAGCAACTTCGGCATGCTCGGTTCGCGGCCAACACACCCCGATCTACTCGACGACCTGGCGGTTCGATTCATGGACCACGGCTGGTCGCTCAAGTGGCTCCACCGCGAAATCGCCCTCTCGGCGACCTATCGCCAGAGCAGCCAGGGCGCCCCCGAGACCCTGAAAGCCGACCCCGGCAACAAGCTCCTGGGCCACATGAACCGGCGCCGGCTCGACGTCGAACAGTGGCGTGATTCCCTCTTGAGCGTCACCGGGCTCCTCAACGAAGACCTCGGCGGAACGTCGATCGAACCGGACGACCTCGCGACGCCACGGCGAACGGTTTATAGCCGCATCAGCCGCTTTCAACTCCACCCGCTGCTGGCCAAGTTCGACTTTCCCGATCCCAACGCCCACAGCGCGCTGCGCCCCCACACCACCACGCCGCTGCAGAAGCTCTTCGCGATCAACAGTCCCTTCATGGTGGAACTCGGCGATGCGCTGCTCGCCCGGCTCGATGCCGAAGTCGGTTCCAGTGACTCGGCGCGGATCGAGCGTTGCTACCAGCTCCTCCTCGGCCGCTCACCGTCGTCGGCCGAACGAACGCTTGCCGAGGCCTTCCTCGGGCCGGACGTTTCCGCTCGGCCCCAGCGGTGGCGCAACTTGGCCCAGGCCCTGCTCGCCACCAACGAGATGATCATCCTCGACTAAAGGTCGTCACAATGGATATCCCGCAATCGCCCCGCACTCGCCGTGAGTTCCTCCACCAAGCCGGCGCCGGTTTCGGTATGCTCGGTCTGGCGGGAACGCTCCAGGCCGCGGGTCTGCTGGGGAACCAGACTCCCGCGAACCTCGCGAGCATCCCCCACTTTCCGCCGAAAGCCAAGCGGGTCATCTTCCTCTTCATGAACGGGGCTCCCTCGCACGTCGACACGTTCGACCCCAAGCCGGCGCTGCGGAAGTACGCCGGCCAAAAGCCTTCCAAGGACGACAAGGGCCGCAAGCCGCGTGGTGCCGGCTTCATGCCCTCCCCCTTCAAGTTCAAGGCGCACGGGCAAGGCGGCGTCGTCATGAGCGAGCTTTTCCCAAACCTCGCCAAGTGCGCCGATGATCTCTGCGTCCTCCGCTCGATGCATACCGACGTGCCCAACCACGAGCCGGGCCTCTTGATGATGAATTCGGGCAACCAGCAGCCCATTCGCCCGAGCCTCGGGTCGTGGCTCTCCTACGGTCTCGGCAACGAGAACAAAAACCTGCCGTCGTTCGTCGTCCTCTGTCCCGGCCGGCCGGTGGTGGGCCCGCAACTTTGGTCGAGCGCCTTCCTGCCCGGCGAGCACCAGGGCATGTCGCTCGACACCAACGAGTTGGCGGTCGACCGACTCGTCGCCAACATCCGTCATCCCCGGCTCACGCGTGCCCAGTTGGGCGATCAGGTCGAGCTAATCAACTCGCTCAACCGACTGCACGCCGCCCAGCGCCCCCAGGACGCCGCCCTCGACGCGCAGATCCGGGCGATGGAGCTCGCCTTCGCGATGCAAAGCGAGGCGACCGAGGCCTTCGACGTCCACCGCGAGCCCGAGCCGATTCGCGAGATGTACGGCAAGAGCCCCTTCGGGCAAAGCTGCCTGATGGCTCGTCGCCTGGCCGAGCGTGGGGTCCGCTTCATTCAGGTCTACTACGTCACCAAGAAAGGCAAGCAGCCCTGGGACACGCACAGCAACAACAACAAGTCCCACGAGCGACTCTGCGCCGACAGCGACCAAGCGACCGCGGCGCTGCTGACCGATCTAAAGACGCGCGGCCTACTCGAGGACACGCTTGTCGTCTGGGGCGGCGAGTTCGGTCGAACGCCGTACGCTCAACTCGACAAGAAGAAGGACATGACCAAGGCGGGACGCGATCACCATCACACCGGTTTTTCGATGTTCCTCGCCGGCGGCGGCGTTAAGGGAGGCTATACCCACGGCGCGACCGACGAACTCGGCATGAACGCGATCGACAAACGCGTCCACGTCCACGACTTGCATGCGACGCTCCTCCACCTGCTGGGCATCGACCACGAACGGCTGACCTATCGCTACTCCGGTCGCGACTTCCGCCTCACCGATGTGCACGGCCACGTCGCTCACGACATCATCGCGTAAGCCACCTGCGCAACCCCTTCCCTCGACGTTGCCACTGGCCTTGAGCCCTTTCTTGTGGCCTCGCACGATCGTTTGTGCAACCATCGTGGCGACAACGATCGGACCTCTTCGAAAGGGAATCATGACTTCGCGACGCCGCACTAGCATCTTGCTCGCCTGCCTCGTCATGGGATTGTTCGGAATGCTGCGTTCCGTCTCGGCCGACGAACGCCCGAACATCATCTTCATCATGGATGACGACATGGGGTGGGCCGACGCCGGCTGCTATGGCTCCAAGGAGATCAAGACGCCGAACATCGATGCCCTCGCCGCCCACGGAATGCGCTTCACCGACGCCTACTCCGGATGCACCGTCTGCGCCCCGGCCCGCTCGACCCTGATGACCGGCTACCACATGGGCCATACCTCGGTGCGTGGCAATTCCGGCGGTATTCCCCTACGCGACGACGACATCACCGTCGCGGAAGTCCTCAAACGAGCCGGCTACGTCACCGGCGGCTTCGGCAAGTGGGGACTCGGCGAGATCGACACCGAGGGCGCCGCCGAGAAACAGGGCTTCGACGAGTTCTTCGGCTACTACCACCAGATCCACGCCCACAACTTCTTCCCGAGCTACCTCATCAAGAATGGCAAGCACTTCCCGCTACCCAACAACGCCGACCTCAACGACGTCAAGCCGAAGGGCCCCACGGTGTCGCCCGAGCGTCAGTTCTCCGCCCACCTCATCTTCGACGAGATGAAACAGTTCATCCGCGCGAACAAGGACCAGCACTTCTTCTGCTACGCCCCGTGGACGCCGCCACACGCCGACTACCACATCCCCGAGGATGAGCCGGCGTGGCAACTCTACAAGGACAAGCCGTGGCCCAACCCCGCCAAGGTCCACGCCGCCTTCATCAGCATGGCCGACCGCCAACTCGGCGAGACGGTCACTCTGCTCAAGGAACTCGGCATCGACAAGAAAACGATCGTCTTCTTCTGTTCGGACAACGGAGCCTCCCACCGCTTCGACGGCATCCTCGACTCCAGTGGCGCGCTGACCGGCTTCAAGCGTTCGATGAACGAAGGGGGCATTCGGGTTCCCTTCATCGCAAGCTGGCCCGGCAAGATCGCTCCCGGCTCGGTGAGCCATCTGCCGATCTACTTTCCCGACTTTCTCCCCACGGCCGCTCAACTCGCCGATGCCACCGAGTATCTTCCCAAGGACATCGACGGCATCTCGATCGTTCCCACCCTGCTCGGCAAGCCCCAGGATCAGACCGAGCGGGAATGCCTCTACTGGGAGTGGGATCGCGGCGGCCAAGCGGTGCGCCGCGGCAAGTGGAAGCTCTTGCGGCATAAACCCAACAAGCCCTGGGAGCTCTATAATCTTGACGACGATCTTTCGGAAAAGAACGATCTGTCGAAGAAACACCCCGAGGTACTCAAACGCCTGGTCGCGGTCGCCAACGCCAGCCACGTCGACGCCCGCCCGCAGATCGAACCGAAGAAACCCGAGGGCAAGCGATACCGCTAGTGACCTGATGGGCAAGTCCGTGGCACAACGTCCCGTTCAGCTTTCGTATGGGAGCTTGCCGAATCACATGCTGTTCCCACATGCCCACGGCGCGCGTGGGCATAGCACCCACGAGTCTTGTGGCCAGTGAGTTGACCAATCCGAACGCGAGCGACCAGTTGATCGACTCGCCGCCGGCGACCCCTACTTCTTCACGCAAGCTGTTTCCCATCCAGAAGGATTTCCGTCGATGCCCTCTGATGTCGCCCCCAACCTGTCGCGCCGTGATGCCCTCCTGCTCGGAGGCTCGCTGATCGCGGGGCTCGCCACGAGCCCCCCATCGACCTTCGCGGCCGACGCGTCGAAGCCTGGCGACGCGCGAAAGCCGACCTTCACCTACTGCCTCAACACCAGCACCATCCGCGGCCAAAAGCTAGGCATCGAGAAGGAGATCGACATCGCCGCGCAAGCCGGCTACGACGGGATCGAGCCCTGGCTGCGCACCATCACCGAGTACACGAACAACGGCGGCTCGCTCAAGGAACTTCGCAAGCGGCTCGACGATCATGGCTTGAAGGTCGAGAGCGCGATCGGCTTCGCCAACTGGATCGTCGACAACGAGGCTCAGCGCGAGGCGGGCTTTCGCGAAGCGACCCACGACATGGAAGTGATCGCCGAGCTGGGAGGCACCCGCATCGCCGCACCGCCGGCCGGCGTGCCGCGTGGTCAGTCGGTCGACCTCGACCGAGCGGCGGAGCGGTATCACCAACTTCTCGAGCTAGGCGAGCCGCTCGGCGTCACGCCTCAAGTCGAGATGTGGGGCGGCAACGCCACGATCGGCACCCTCTCGCAAGCGATCTACGTCGCGATCCGCAGCCGACATCCCAAAGCCTGTTTCCTGGGTGACGTCTACCACACGTACAAGGGGGGCTCGGAATTCGCCAGTCTCCGACTGCTCGGCCCCGAGTCGCTCCAAGTCTTCCACATGAACGACTACCCCGCCGTCCCCCCCCGCGCCACGATCAAGGACAAGGACCGCATCTATCCCGGGGACGGCATCGCCCCGATGGACGAGATCCTTCAGGGCTTCCTCGCGGTCGGCGCCACGCCCGTCCTCTCGCTCGAACTCTTCAATCCCGACTACTGGAAACAAGACGCTCTCTACGTCGCCCAAACCGGACTTCAGAAGATGAAAGCATGCGTGGCGTCAGCGACGGGTTGATATCGAAGGCAAGGGATTGCAATGTCCAACGTCGCGAGCACTCACGCTGGATCACGATTGTTGTCGTTGAGGAAATAGAGATGGTGGGTCAAGACCCACCCTACTCATTCGCGACGAGGAACATCCCGCGATACAAAGCCGGATTTCGTCGCCAGCATCGCTTATACTCGACATCTCTTGAGCACACACGTCGGGTTCAGTGATCTGGTCGCTTCTTCCGGCCAAGCGTCGGAGTCCATCTCGGAGGTACATCATGCGGTCTTTATTCGTGGCGCTGGGGTTGATGGTGGCTCTCGGTACGCAAGCGTTCGCGGAAGAGTCGGACGAACAGGCTTTTCAAGGCACCTGGCGTCTGGTTGGGGGCGAAATGGACGGCAAGCCGCTGGACGAAGAGCAGCTCAAAGGTGGCAAGCTCGTCATCAAGGGCAATCATTACACGGCCACACTTGCCGACATGGGAACCGTTACCGGGACGCAGAAACTCGATCCGACCACGAAACCAAAGTCGATCGACATCACTCACTCCAGTGGTCGGGACAAGGGTAAGACGTTTTTGGGGATCTACGAAAGCAACGGCGATCAAACGCGCGTCGCCTTCTCCGCTCTCGGAAAGCCCCGCCCCAAGACGTTCAGCACCAAATCCGGCACCGGCAGTTGGGTCCACGTCTGGGAACGCGTGAAGAAATAGACCGCGGGAAGGGTCGAGCCAGATAGGGTGGATCGATCTCTCGTTGGGAGCCTCTCCTTACCTCTTCTTGGGGAGAGGTCGGCGAGCAAAGCGAGACCGGTGAGGGAGATTCCGCCTCGGAAAGTGATGGGGGCATTCGCAAATGCGAACCCCCTCACCCCTAACCCCTCTCCCACAGGGAGAGGGGAACAAGAGGCTCACTCTCCCACAGGGAGAGGGGGAACAAGAGGCTCACTCTCCCACAGGGAGAGGGGAACAAGAGGCTCACTCTCCCACAGGGAGAGGGGAACAAGAGGCTCACTCTCCCACGGGGAGAGGGGTACCATTGACCTCTCCCGTGGGGAGAGGTCGGCGAGCGAAGCGAGACGGGTGAGGGGATTCATTGCTTGGTGAAACAAGGCAACTTGTGGGGAAAGCCCCCCCTCACCCCTAACCCCTCTCCCACAGGGAGAGGGGAACAAGAGGCTCACTCTCCCACAGGGAGCCAAGTAGGGTCGGTCTTGACCCACCACTCATCGGACTTTGTGCCCCCTTGGACAGGTGAGGACAACGTGCCTACTTCTCCTCCCCCGCGATCGTGACGGTGAGCGTGGGGGGCATCGCGGTGGGGTGGTACTTGTTGGCGAAGCCGTGAACCAGGCACTGGGAAGGGCCAGTCGTGTCGCGGACGAGTAGGAAAGTGCCGATGCCGTTGGTATCGCGGTTGAGGAATTCGACGAGTTCGGGCCCCTCGATGCTGAAGGCGCCATGTTGCACGTTGCGTGGGACGACGAACGTTCCGAGTTTGACGACCTTCTCGGGGTCGACGCCGGCGCCGCCGGGACCGTTGCCGGGAGCGTTGTCCCAGCGCAGCGCGTCCTCGTTCCAACCGTCGAGCGATTCATCGACGAGTCCGTAGACCGAGAAGATCGAATCGGGCATCGTCGCGGCGAATCCGTAGCCACTCGGCTGCGCGGTCAGTGTCAAGCGAGCGTCACGTAGATCGAGCCCCTCGAGCGACGACAGATCCAGCCCGACATACCCCTTGCGAAGGTAGGCGTTCTTGCGCTTGTCGTTCCCATCGTTCTTGATGAGCAGCAGGATATCGGAGGTGTGGTCGGTCCGCTCTCCCGACTGAACGTACGCGTCCTTTCCCTTCCCTTGGGCGCTGGTGATCCTGACCTGATAAGTGCCGTCCTGCTTGCGGACGGTCTTCCCCTTGTGGTCGCGCCCCGTCTCACCGACCTCCTCGCCATCCTTGAGCTCGATCTCGGTCAAGGTCGCGGCGTCGACATGAACACCCTTGCCGGTGACCATGCGTTTCTTCTCGCCGGTGGCGCGATGCTCGACATCGACGATGCCGTCAAAGACGAGGACACCCGCCTCGCCGTCGGCATCGACGCTGACGCCGAACTCGGTGCCGTGATCGATGAGCTTGGCCTTGGGCGTATCGACGACGAATCCCTTGGCCTGCGGAGGCACATTGGCCAGCAGTCGTCCGGAGTGAAGCACGCACGCCATGGAGGAGATGATCTCGAGTTCCGCCGGCGCTTCGAGCGCCACCTCGGCGCCACTGTCGAAACGGACCCGGGCCAGTCCCTCGGCGAGATGCAGTCGCCCCGCCGTCAGCCGAGCCCCTTCAACGGTCGAGACGGTCGCCGAGTCCCACTTGCAGCCGTTGGCGACCACCAACTCCGCCACCGTGCTCGTGCCGGGAACGGTCGTCTTCTGGCCGCTGGGACCACTGAGCGTCATCACCACTCCCAGCAGGAGTCCGAACGCGAGCATCGCGGCATAGGAGGCCCCGCGTTTGAGCATCCGTTGCCGGAACGGGGGCGTTTCGCGCTCCTCGTCCTCGTCGCCGAAGGGCTCGTTGGCCACGGCGCGCAATGTCGCGGTCGCGTCGGGCTTGGCACCATCGAAGACGGGACTGGCGCCCATCCACCAAAGCATGGAGGCATTCTGGTGCATGTACTCGACGTAGAGCCGGCGAACGGCGCGATCCCCGAGAACGCGTTGTTCCAGGGTCTCGGCCTGTTCGGGGGTGAGCCGGTCTTCGATCACCGCGTCGAACAGCTCATACAGGTCGTCTAGTTCTTCGGGCTTCATGAGGTCCTCGCCTCCGCGGAGAGCGTTCGCGAAACGCATTCGTGGAGAGTTCGTCTGATTCTGCTGAGTACGCGATAGAGCGCCCCGACGGTTCGTCCAACTTGATCGGCGATCGCTTCGATGGACGAGCCATCAGAATAGCGGAGTTGCACGATCCGCCGATGCGGAGGCTGGAGTTTGTCGATGCAGCCGGCCAACGCGTGGTGCCGCTCCTCGAGTTCGTCGGCCATCAACTCGGCCTCCTCGGCGACGACCTCCATGAACTCGGTGCTCAGTTGGAGCCGGTCGCGTTGCCTGCGTTTACGATAGGCAAGCACCTGGTGGAACGCGACCTTGCACGCCCACGCCGGAAAGTTGGTGCCAAGCTCGAAGCGGTCAAACTCCCGCCAGATGACCATGTTGGTCTCTTGGATGATATCCTCGGCATCGCCCCAACTGGGGACCAGGCTCATCACGTACATCGCGATGCGGCGCTGGTGCTGGCCGAGCAAACGCACGTATTCCTCGGCACGGTCGGGAGCCGAGTCACGTTCGCTCTCGCGGCGATCGACCGCGGGATCGGTCTCCTGCTTGTCGTTGGGCTCCATACCACCTCCTACCAGGAGTAGTTCTTGCGTACTCGCTTTTGGACGCCGAATCGCTCCCACCGGCTGGGCGGACGAAAGTTCGGAAATCTCAACCCTATAAATTGATTGTACTTCGGTCGAATCCCCTGGATAGTGTGTCCAAAGCGACGCAGCCGTGGACTCTAGAGGGTATTAGCGGCAACAGCCGTCCCACCCTGCTCTTTCCAAACAGACCGGGAGAATCGCATGAGGCCTGGCCTGCCCATCGTCGCGAGCTTGTTTTTGCTCTTCGGAGCCCTGCCCTCGCTCGCCGCCGACATGAATCCCGCCGATGTCGAGTTCTTCGAGAAGAAGATCCGACCGGTTCTCGCCGAGCACTGCTACTCGTGCCACGCGGCCGACTCCAAGACCGTGATGGGCGGGTTGCTCCTCGACGCGGCCGAACCGATGCTCACTGGCGGCGACTCAGGGCCCGCGGTGGTTCCCGGAAAGCCAAAAGAGAGCCTACTGCTCGACGCGCTTCGTCACGAATCGTTCGAAATGCCCCCGACCGAGAAACTTCCCGAACAAGTCATCGCCGACTTCGAGAAGTGGATCGCCAAGGGTGCCCTCGACCCGCGCAAGGGAAAATTCGCCCACAAACGTCCCCGTTCGGGCATCGATGTCGAGCAAGGCCGCAAGTTCTGGGCCTTTCAACATCCCCAGCGAACCGCCCCGCCCAGCACGAAGAACAAGGCCTGGCCGCGCGGCACCATCGACCGCCATATCCTGGCGAAGCTCGAAGCCGAGGGCGTCGCCCCTTCCCAAGAGACCGATCGTCGCGGCCTGCTGCGTCGGGCCAGCTACGCACTGACCGGCCTTCCCCCGACGCCGACGGAGACCCGAGCGTTTCTCGAGGACGACAAGCCCGACGCGTTCGCTCGGGCGATTGACCGCTTGATGGCCTCGCCCCGCTTCGGAGAACGCTGGGGCCGCCACTGGTTGGACATCGCCCGCTACGCCGATTCGACGGGCCTCGACCAGAACCTAACTTATTTCAACGCCTGGCGTTACCGCGACTATGTGGTCGACGCCTTCAACGACGACAAGCCCTACGATCAGTTCATCCTCGAGCAGATTGCCGGCGACTTGCTCGACGCCCAGACGCCCGAGGAGCGCGACGAAAAGGTGATCGCGACCGGCTACCTGGTCCTCGGACCGAAGGTCGCCGCCGAACGCGACAAAGAAAAGCTTCGGATGGACGCGGTCGACGAACAGATCGAGACCATCAGCAAGTCGATCCTCGGGCTGACGGTCTCTTGTGCCCGCTGCCACGATCACAAGTTCGACCCGATCGCGATGAACGACTACTACGCACTGGCGGGGATCCTTCGCAGCACCCGGACGATCGACGGCATCAAGCAGAACAATCAATACGTCTCGGGTTGGATGCTCCGGCCCCTCGGCCCCGAGGGCGACCAACAGTACGAACTCGCCAAGGCCGACGTCAAGAAGATCAAGGATCTGAGCAAGAAGGTCAGCAAGGTCAAGAAATCGCTCAAAAAGCTCCAAGATCAGGCGAAAAAGGCCGCTTCCGAGACGAAAACGGACCAAAAAGCGTCCGGAAAGGACCAAGAGTCGACCGAAAACGCCCCAACGACGACCGCCGCGAAGAAGAAAAAGTCCCCCACACTCGATGAGAAGATCGCCGAGGCGACCGCTCAACTGAAGAAGCTCGAATCCTCTCTCGCTGAAGTCAACAAGACCAAGACGCCCATGCCGCCGCTCGCGATGGCGGTTCGCGACGAGGACAACATCGAGGACATCGCCCTCTGCATTCGCGGCAATCACAAACGCCGAGGCGAGGTCGTTCCGCGAGGCTTCGTCGAAGTCGCGTGCAACGCGACGCCGGTGCTCCCCAGTCATCAGAGCGGTCGCCGGGAACTCGCCGAATGGCTCGCCAGCGAGGAGAATCCGCTGACCGCCCGCGTGATGGCCAATCGGATCTGGCATCACCTCTTCGGCTCGGGACTGGTTCGCACCGTCGACAATTTCGGCGAACTCGGCGAACGGCCCAGCCACCCGGAACTACTCGACTACCTCGCGACCCGTTTCGTGGAAGAGGGCTGGTCGGTCAAGAGCCTCATCCGAGAGATCATGCTCAGCCGTACCTACGCCCTGAGCACCGAAGCCCCGGGAGACTGCATCGAACTCGATCCCGACAATCGGTTCTTCGGCCGGGCCAACCGCCGCCGGCTCGATGCCGAAGCGGTGCGTGACACCTTGTTGGCACTAGGCGGCGAGCTCGACCTGACGATGAACGGCTCGACCATCGACGGCTTCAAGGAAGTCGCCCTTGACAACAACGCGAAGCTCCCCAGTTTTACGAAGCACCGCCGCCGGAGCGTCTACCTCCCGATCATCCGCAACGGCTTGCCGGAGGCCCTCGAGACCTTCGATGTCGCCAACCCGAACGTCTCCACCGGCAAGCGGGGATCGACCACCGTCGTGACCCAGGCTCTCTTCATGGTCAACAGTCCGTGGGTCGCGTCGCTCTCGGAGTCGCTCGCCGAGTCGCTGCTCGCGAATGGGGCGATCGACGAGCGGTCGCGAGTCCGCGAAGCATATGAACGGGTCCTCAACCGACTGCCGACCGAGGACGAGGAAGGCCGCTGCCTAGCTTATCTTGCGGAGTGGGCCGATCCGGAGCATCCCAAGAAGACCGACGACGCGGTCCGCCGTGAAGGGTGGACCACCTTCTGCCAGGCCCTCTTCTCCTCGAGCGAGTTTCGCTTCGTGGAGTAAGGGACAGGTGGCTCATCGCGTGATCAGTGTACCCAACGAGTTTGAAAAGAAGCACCGAGGGAGAGACGACGCATGAATCCGCTCCAGGAAACTCCCCTGTCCCGCCGCAATCTCCTCAAACGGGCGGGCTGCGGTTTCGGTTACTTGGCGCTGGCCGATCTCCTCTCCCAACGGAGCTTCGGCGCCGCGGCCACATCGCCCTTGGCGGAGAAGGCCCCGCACCATCCTCCGCGAGCCAAGCGAATCATCTTCCTCTTCATGCACGGCGGGCCGAGTCAGGTCGACAGCTTCGACTACAAACCGCTTCTCGAAAAAGAACATGGCAAGAACGCCTCCTTCAAGCAGGTCGAACTCGCCAGCGTCGGCGCCACCAGCAAGGTCATGAAGTCACCCTGGACCTTCAAGCGACACGGTGAAAGCGGCATTTGGGCCTCGGATCTCTTTCCGCACACCGTCAAGCACATCGATGACTTGTGCCTGATCAACAGCATGCACACCGAGGGGCAGTCCCACGGCCAAGCGGTCCTGAACCTCCACACCGGCTCGGATATCTTCACGCGTCCCTCGGTCGGCTCGTGGATCACCTACGGGCTCGGCACCGAGAACCAGGACCTTCCCGGTTTCATCACCATCAGCCCTCCCACCAGCCACGGCGGCGTGCAGAACTACGGCACCGCCTTTCTCCCGGCCGCGTACCAGGGCACCGCGATTGGGAGCGCCGGCACGCCGGTCGCTCAAGCGGGGATCCGCAACGTCGTCAACAAAGCTCTTTCCCGCGCTCAGCAGCGCAAGCAGCTCGATTTGATCCAGTCGCTCAACCGCAGCCACGCCGAGCGGGCCAAGGAGGATAGCCGGCTCGATGCGGTCATCGAGTCCTACGAGCTCGCCTTCCGCATGCAGACGACCGCTCCCGACGTCCTCGACATGAGTGGCGAGTCGAAGGAGACGCTCGCTCTCTACGGCATCGACCAAAAGGAGACCGCCGAATACGGTCGCCAGTGCCTCCTCGCCCGCCGTTTCGCGGAGTCGGGTGTCCGCTACATCCAGGTCTCGACGAAGATGGTTTGGGACCAGCACGGCAACCTCGAGTCGGGTCACCGCAAGAACGCCCTGAGCGTCGACAAGCCGATCGGCGGATTGCTCGAGGATCTCAAACGGCGCGGCCTGCTCGACGACACCCTGGTCCTTTGGGGTGGTGAGTTCGGCCGAACCCCCTTGGCCCAAGGCTCCAATGGTCGCGATCACTGCCCGCAGGGTTTCACGATGTGGCTCGCCGGCGCCGGCGTGAAGAAAGGCCACGTCCACGGCAAGACCGACGAGTACGGCTACTACGCCATTGAGGACAAGGTCCACATGCACGACCTTCACGCCACCCTGCTCTGGCTCCTCGGGCTCGATCACGAACGGCTCACCTACCGCCACGCCGGCCGCGACTTCCGCCTCACCGACGTCCACGGCCGCATCGTGAACGAGATCTTCGCTTAGCCCATTCCGGGCATGCCAAAGGTATGCCGGAATTCCGACCGCGGAGAGCGTGAACCGATCAAGCATGCCAAAGGTATGCCGGAACTCCGACCGCGGAGAGCGTGAACCGAAGAAGCATGCCGAAGGTATGCCGGAATTCCGACCGCGGAGGGCGTGAACCGATCAAGCATGCCGTAGGTATGCCGGAACTCGACCGCGGAGAGCGTGAACCGAAGAAGCATGCCGAAGGTATGCGACAACACAGCCCAGCGTCGCGCCAGCGCACGCTGGGTCACCGACCATCCAATTCTCCCAAACCCCGAAGCGGGTTTGACAAGCGGCCGATAACGCATCACCCCCAACGGGTCGAACTCTTTCAGAGTTCGGAACTCGTCGCCCCGGTGACCCAAGGTGCGCTGCGCGACCTTGGGCTGTGTTGTCTAACGGCGTTGCCGTAGGAACCAATCAAGCATGCCGAAGGTATGCCGGAACTCGACCGCAGAGAGCGTGAACCGAAGAAGCATGCCAAAGGTATGCCGGAATTCCGACCGCGGAGGGCGTGAACCGATCAAGCATGCCGTAGGTATGCCGGAACTCGACCGCGGAGAGCGTGAACCGATCAAGCATGCCGTAGGTATGCGACAACACAGCCCAGCGTCGCGCCAGCGCACGCTGGGTCACCGACCATCCAATTCTCCCAAACCCCGAAGCGGGTTTGACATGCGGCCGACAACGCATCACCCCCAACGGGTCGAACTCTTTCAGAGTTCGGGACTCGTCGCCCCGGTGACCCAAGGTGCGCTGCGCGACCTTGGGCTGTGTTGTCTAACGGCGTTGCCGTAGGAACCGATCAAGCATGCCGTAGGTATGCCGGAACTCCGACCGCGGAGAGCGTGAACCGAGCAAGCATGCCAAAGGTATGCCGGAATTCCGACCGCGGAGAGCGTGAACCGAAGAAGCATGCCGAAGGTATGCGACAACACAGGTGACCCAAGGTGCGCTGCGCGACCTTGGGCTATGTTGTCTAACGGCGTTGCCGTAGGAACCGAAGAAGCATGCCGAAGGTATGCCGGGCCACACAGTGACCCAAGGTGCGCTGCGCGACCTTGGGCTGTGTTGTCTAACGGCGTTGCCGTAGGAACACTCAGGAACCGCCCCGATCCCGACTTCTCCCCGCCAACGCATAGCGCACAAACCGCAAATCGCGGGCCAAACGGACACGTCGAATCGTTGCCATGTGCCGAACAGATCGTTGCGATCACGCGGAGTCGTTATTGACACGCCTTCGGGTGCGCGGCTAGGGTGTCGAGGTGACGATTCCAACCCTGACTCCCCCCTGCCGGATCGATGCACCCACGATGACTCGACGCCTTCTCCTTCTCGCGGTCTTCCTCACGACCGGTGCCCCGCTCTTCGCCGCCGAGTGGCACGTCAACAATGAAACGGGAAACAACAGCGGCGTCGGCGATAAGGAGCATCCCTTCTTGTCGCTGCAAAAGGCGATCGCTTCGGCGGCCGACGGCGACGTTATTCACCTCCACCCGGCAGGTGCCGTCTATCGCCAAGCGGGCTCGTTTCGCGGCAAGTTCGGCATCACGATCGAGGGCAACGGCGTCACGCTCGACGGGGCAATCACCCTGCCCAACGATGGCTGGGAAGAACTCGGCGACGGCCTCTACCGGCGAAAGCTGCCTCGAACGCGCTACGACCGGCACCTGCTCATAATCGATGGACACGCCGAGCGAATGGGACGCACCGCGAGCAACAGCAAGACGAAAGCCTTTCCCGAACCCTCCCAGCTCCAGCCCGGCCAGTTCCGCTTCCAGACCATCGACGAGAAGAGCGGCTGGCTCTACGTTCGCGGGACGCCCGACAAGCTCGAGTGGGCGACGCGGGTCAACGGGATCGCGACGAGCGGAACCTGTCGCCGGCTCGTGGTGCGGAACCTCAACACCCGCCACTTCCTCAACGACGGCTTCAACATTCACGGCGATGCCCGCGAACTCCATTTCGAGAACATTGAGGGCTACGACTGCTTCGACGAGGGCTTCTCCGCCCACGATACCTGCGAGTGTACCATCAACGGCGGTCGTTTCTTCGGCAGCGAGCACGGCATCGCCGACGTCAATCAAGCGGAGACGATTTATCGGAACTGCGTCTTCACCGACAACGTCAACGTCGATGCCCTGCTCATCGGCAAGGCCCATTCGCTTATCGATTGCCAGATCGTCAACACGACGTCGGCCGCCGCCCTGATCGCGGGGCCTCGGACCAAGGGAATGCCCTTCACGCTACGGCTCGAGCGGGTGGCGATCGCGACCGACAAACCGTCCGGCCAAGCGGCGATTCGCATCGACGGGGGATCGTTGACCTTCGGAGCGTGTACGTTCGACAACGTGGTGATGGATCTCAAAAACACGACGCCCACGCCAGGGATGTAGCTCATGACCCAGCGTGCGCTGTCGCGACGCTGGGCTGTGTTGTCGCATGCCTTCGGCATGCTTTCTTCGGTTCCCTACGGCAACGCCGTGAAACGGTGACCGTGGGGATAGGGTGACCCAGTGGGCACTGGCGCGACGCGTTTGTACCCTTCTTTGGTTCCCTACGGCAACGCCGTTAAAGTACACAGCCCAAGGTCGCGCAGCGCACCTTGGGTAGGCGTGGCGATGAATTCCGAACTCTGAAAGAGTTCGACCCGTAACGCGACACGCGAGCCTGATCGCGATGGCGGACGTCGTTCTCCCTCCTACAATCAAGCAGCATGGGCTATCGCAACACCGCAGCATGCGTTCGGGATCTCGAGCAGCACGGGCACTTGGTCCGCGTCGATGCCGAGGTCGATCCGTTTCTCGAGGTCGCCGAGATCCAGCGCCGCGTCTACGAAGCGCAAGGCCCAGCTCTGCTCTTCACTAGGCCGAAAGGATGTCGCTTTCCCCTTGTCAGCAACCTCTTCGGTACCCTTGAGCGGGCGGAGTTTATCTTTCGCGATACCCTCGAGCGCGTCCGGCGGCTGGTCGAACTCAAGGTCGATCCGACCAACTTCGGCCGACGTCCCTGGCGCTACCTCGGGCTGCCGCTGACCGGCTGGAACACGCTGCCGAAGCGGATGAGCAAGGGACCGGTCCTCGCCAACAAGATCCACCTCTCGGACCTTCCCGCGATCACGTCGTGGCCCCGCGATGGCGGACCCTTCGTGACCCTGCCGCAGGTCTACACCGAGGATCCGCGTCGCCCCGGCACCGGCAAGTCGAACCTGGGGATGTACCGCGTCCAGATTTCCGGTAGCGACTACGCGCCCGACAAGCAGATCGGGTTGCACTACCAGATTCACCGGGGCATCGGCGTCCACCACGCCGCGGCGATCAAGAAAGGCCAACCGCTGCGGGTGAACATCTTCGTCGGCGGCCCACCAGCGATGTCGGTCGCGGCGGTGATGCCCCTTCCCGAGGGACTTCCCGAACTCTCCTTCGCGGGAGCACTCGGTGGACGGCGACTTCGCATCGTGCGGCGCAGCGCCGAGCCGGCCATCGCGGCCGATGCCGACTTCTGCATCACCGGTTGGATCGACCCCGACAAATTGCTTCCCGAAGGCCCCTTCGGCGACCACCTCGGCTACTACAGCTTGGCCCACGACTTCCCGGTGCTCAACGTCGACGGCGTCTACCACCGCGACGACGCGATCTGGCCTTTCACCGTCGTTGGTCGGCCACCGCAGGAAGACACGACCTTTGGCAAGTTCATCCACGAGCTGACCGGCCCGGTCATCCCGACGGTCGTTCATGGCGTTCATGCCGTGCATGCCGTCGACGAGGCGGGCGTTCATCCGCTGCTGCTAGCGATTGGCAGCGAGCGTTACGTCCCCTATGCCGAGCGGAAGCGTCCGCAGGAGTTGCTGACGTGCGCCAACGCGATCCTGGGCCAGGGTCAGCTCTCGCTTGCGAAATTCCTGCTGATCGTCGCGAACGAGGACGACCCGGAACTCGACATCAGCGACATCCCCGCCTTCTTCCGGCATCTTCTCGAACGGATCGACTGGGCGTTCGATCTCCATTTTCAGACCTCGACGACGATCGACACGCTCGACTATTCGGGCTCGGGCTTCAACGAGGGGTCGAAGCTGGTGATGGCGGCGGTCGGTCCGGCTCGGCGAGTCCTTCCCAAGGAGATCCCGAGCGATTGTTCGCTGCCGGAGGACTTCGAGGAACCTCGGCTTTGTTTGCCCGGCATTCTCGCGATCAAGTCGCCGCCCTACGCCGACGATGCCGGGGAGTACGAGGAATCGCTGATCCGGTTCACCGAATCGCTCGATGCTCGGCATCCGATCAACGCGTTCCCGCTCGTCGTGCTGGTCGACGACAGTGAGTTCACCGCCAGGACGGTGCGAAACTTCCTGTGGGTGACCTTCACGCGGGCCAATCCAGCGGCGGACATCCATGGGATCGAATCGTTCTGCGTGCAGAAACACTGGGGCTGCCACGGCTCGCTGGTGATCGATGCCCGGCTCAAGCCGCACCATGCCCCGCCGTTGATCGAGGATCCGGAGGTCACCAAACGTGTGGATGCCCTCGCCGCTGCCGGCGGCCCCCTCCACGGGATCTTTTGACCAGGCTTCCAACCGGCAGGAAATTTTCCAGCCGCATGAGGACCAACGGGAGAATTTCCAGTCGAGAAGCCTCCCATCGAGCTCGAACCAGAGTCATCCGCCCATCTCGGTGCCGATTGACGCACGTTCGACTCCGGCAAGATCGCCCTATCCTGCTTGCTACAAATAGGTTGCAGTCGCTCGCCCGTTTCGGGAGAATGGTGGTTTGGGTGGCGGCAGCTTTTTGGAATGGCTGTTGCTACTCTAGGTAGATCCGACAGGCAGGAACGTGGCAGACCATTCGGACCAGTCTCGGATTGGCAAGCTCGTCGCCAACCATTGCCAGAGGGTACTTCGCCATTTGCAAGGTAGGTCTTCACCGCATGCCCACGCAAACGTGAGCATGGTACCCAGGGAAGATCGACAAAGGCGACACCGCCGCGGTGGTTGAACGAACGGACGATTCGAGACGCGGGATTCATCGAAGGTCGAGCCGGCATGGTGCCAACTGCCAGGGAAGAAAACGCATCTCATGGGAAGGGGAAACGATGAAGCAGCATCGTCAGTTGCATCGTGCACGCCGCCGGGGGTTCACCCTCGTCGAGCTACTCGTGGTCATCAGCATCATCGGGATCTTGGCCTCGCTGATTCTGCCAGGCATCATGGGCGCCCGCCGCGCCGCCCGCCGTGCTCAGTGTCTCAACAACATGCGTAACGTCGGCACCGCGATGCTCGCGTTCGTTTCGCAGAACAACAAGTTCCCCCCGAGTGGATATTGGAATCCGAGTGGTGTGGGCAACTGGACCGCCAATGGTGCCGCCTCGGACCTTTCGGCCGCGACCATCGGTGGATCAGCACAGGATCTGTCCTCCCAAACGACAGGCATGAAGTATTCGTGGGTAGTACCACTTCTGCCGTTCATTGATCGTTCTGACATTTTCGATCAATGGGACTTTTCAGCGGCCGCGGGGCTCGGTGCTTACAATAACAACGTGGTAACCTCCGCCCAAACGGTCCACCACGCCGAGCTTGCTTCCAATGCGATGAAGGTTCTGGTCTGTCCGGAAGACATTAGCGCATTGGCTGGAGAAGGAAACCTTAGCTACGTCGTCAACGGCGGCTACAACTACCCAACTCCCTACCACACGGCAGCAGGTGCTGGCACACTCGACACCTCAATGGCAGGTGGCATCGAAGCCATGCGAGACTTGCAGCGATCAGGGCTGATGTTTCTTTCCACAACGAGTGAAGATACGTCGACACCTCAGGCAAACTTCCGTCACACGCTGTCCACCGTTAGGGATGGTACGTCGACAACGGTGATGCTGTCCGAGAACGTCAACACAGGACCCGATGGCCTGACAAATTTTGTCAAGAATTGGGCCTGTCCTCATCCCAACGTCACATCATTCTTCGTGAACCCTATTGCGATCAACGTCACGTCTAGTGGTACCGCCAACTCAACGCTGGACATCACTGCCGCCAACAGCAAGGGATCTCTAGCGCCTCCCGTAGATAGCGGCACGACTGGAATCGAAGGTGGCATTAACGGCAGCACCAGTGGAGTCAATGAAGGCGAACATCCCTATCCCAATAGCCTGCATCCGGGCGGAGTTCACTTCGTTTTCTGCGATGGATCCACGCGGTTCATCAACGACTCCATTGCTGGAACGGTGTTCGCACAAATCATGAGTCCCGATGGTGGGCGAATGAGTACAAGCAACCGGCAAGCCCCCATCAACGAAGACGACATCGACTAAGATTGCCAGCTTCTTCCTCGAACAACCACCAAGCCCTCCCCTACTCGGGAGGGCTTTTCTCTTGCGCGGAGGGGTCGTAGTCGGCGCCGAGGTGCTCGGGAACGCCCAGAAGCTTCGGATCCTTCGTCTGCTCGTGGGGAATCTCGGGGAGGGGACGCCAGTCGAACCACTCCTCGATCGACATCTTCCCAGGGACCGGAATCATCACGTTCCCGGTGACGTACGTCGGTCCCATCCAGAGTTCCGACGCCGCGTCGAGCTTCCCCTGGGTGACGACCAGTTCGTACTCAACCCCGTAATGATGCGTCCCCGAGATCTGCGTGTCGGCGTTGCCTTTGTAAACGTGAATCAGCCCCTTTAGCGGGTCGGCGTCGCCCGACGCGGGAAGGTCGATCGGATAGTCGGCCAACCAACGCTCACCCTCGACCGCCGTGCGAAACGGAACCGGAGCGATCGTCGCGTCGGCGATCTCCGTCCCCTCGGGCAAGTCGGTCAAATAGGCCTGCTCCATCACCTCCTTGGAAAAGAGCGCCGGAGTCGCGAAGGGCGAACGCTCGATCTCCACGCGAACGAAGAGCCGCTGCCCCGGTTCGATTCGGTCTCCGAGGCCGAGCTTGCGCTTGTCTTGATCGAGAAGCGAAAGGTGAAAGGTCGCGGTTCGGTAGAAGCCGTTGTTGAAGAGTTTCTCGTTGCGCTCGTCGTTGCCCCGATAGTACGTCCCGCCGAGACGTTTCGGGTGATGAGGACGAATCGGCTTCCCCTCGTCGCCCACGACATCTTCGGCCGTCGGGCTTGTCGCGAGGCGGCGCTGCTTGAGCCTCTTCTCCTGGGTCGCAAGTCGCTCGTGCAATTCGGCCAGATAAGTCGTCGTTGTCAGGAGCGTCATCAACAGCACCACGATCCAGAGATGCGACGGACCGAAGTGCGCGATGGTTCTGGAAAGCGACGAGGGAGCTTCGTTTGTCGTGGCCTTTTGTCGACGACGGGTCCGGACGGCGATCCAGTAGAGGATGAGAAAGGGGAGCACGATCGCCAGCGGCAGCCGAAGATGGTGCTCAAAAAAGGGCACGAACGCGTCAAAAGTCTTCCAGAACCCCTTGTCCTTGTCGGCGTGAATCGACTGCGGCGCGTCGCTTGTCGACGTCGGCCAAGGCGCCCCTTCCGCGATCCAGGCCTCCAGCGTCGCGATCTGCACTTGGGAGAGCTTCGGCCCCTCGGGCGGCATGATGATGTTCCGGTCAGCCGCGGAGACTCGGCGAATCAGCTCGTTCTCGTCAAGCGGCATCTTCAGCAACGACTTGCCGGAGTCTCCCCCGCGCGCCGCGTAGGCCCGTCGATCGAGCCGGAGTCCGCCCTTGGCTTCGCTCGGGCCATGACAGGAGACGCAATGCGCTTGGAGAATCGGTTCAACCCGCGTCCGAAAGTCGACCGGAAGCTTCGCGGGCTCGGCGGTTTGGCCAAGCGCTTTCGTCCCCAGCGCAAGCAGCGCGCACCATGCGACGAGCACTGGTCCCGCCGCGAGTCCTCGCAGGCGCCGGCCACCGTGTCTCTGCTCGCTTCGGAGCCGAACCCGTGCCCTCGGTCTCATCCTCGGTTCCAAGAGATCCCCAAGCGTTTCATCTTGTTGTAGATGCTCTTCTCGTCGATTCCGAGCGTTCGAGCGGCCTGCTTTTTGTTCCCCTCGGCCCACTCGAGCGTTTCGACAATCGCTTGTCGCTCGATCTCTTCCAGTGTTCGCCCCGCGAGACGGCCTCCCTCCCCTGGCGGGGCTGACACGACGTCGGCCGCGAAGCCCAAGTCGTCGACGTCGATCTCCCGGTCGGTCGCGAACGCCGTCGCTCGCTCCAGGACGTTTTCAAGTTCGCGCACGTTCCCGGGCCAACGATGCTGGACCAGCTTTTCCCTCGCTCCCTCGCGAAGAACGAACGGATCCTGTCCCCGCTTCCCGGCGATGCGACGCAGGATATGATCGCATAAGAGAGGCACGTCTTCAGGTCTTTCTCGGAGCGGCGGAACAGTGATCGGCAACACATTGAGCCTGAAATAGAGATCCTGCCGAAACGCACCCGCGGCGACTTTCGATTCGAGATCTTGATGGGTCGCGGCGATCACCCGAACATCGACCTTGCGCCGTTTGCCTCCTCCAATCGGCTCGACGATCCGATCCTGGAGAAAAGCCAGCAGTTTCGGCTGCAATTCGAGCGGCAGATCGCCAATCTCGTCGAGAAAGAGCGTGCCGCCATCGGCCATGTCGGCCCGTCCGGGTCGATCGGCGACCGCTCCGGTGAAGGCCCCGCGGACGTGGCCGAAGAGTTCCGCCTCGATCAGTTCCCGTGGCAACGCTCCACAGTTGACCACCACGAAGGGCTGTGATCCTCGCGGGCCATGCTGATGGATGAAACGGGCGATGGTCGTCTTTCCGGTCCCACTCTCGCCCGTGATCAGGACCGTCGCGTCGATGGGGACGATTTTCTCGATCTGTTCGAAGAGCGTTCGGGACGCGGCCGAGTCGCCGCCGATGATCTCCGCCGGCATCGACCCACCGACGACTTCCTTGAGTTGGCGGTTCTCCTGCGTGAGCCTCGCCGAACGGCGCGCTTGAGCGACATGCACCAGGAGTTCCTCGGGATCGACCGGCTTGGTGACGTAGTCGAAGGCTCCTTCCTTCATCGCCGCCACCGCGTCGCGAACCTCGCTGAACTGGGAAATGACGAGGACGGGGAGATCGGGACAGTGGCGTTGCGCGTGGCGGAGACAGTCGAGCCCCGAAACCCTGGGCATCTGAAGATCGATGAGGGCGACCGCGAGATCGGTGGTCAAATGGGCGGTCGCCTCGGCGCCGTCGGCGGCCTCGATGACCTGGTAGCCTGCCGCCTCAAGGTGTCGACAGAGCAAGCGCCTTGTCACGGCGTCGTCATCGGCAACAAGAACGACAGCCTCTCCGTTACCGACTCGGCCCGCTTGGCTCATCGACGTTCAATTCTCCGACATGACATGCGATCGCCGTCCCATCCCCGGAGCGATCTCGCGCCGGTCGATCGAGAACGGGGCCTAAAGAGACATGCGGCCCGTTTGTTCCCCACCGACCCTTGCGGGTGGGAGCGATTCCACGGGTACTCAAAAGAGTTCGTTGATGGCGTGGACGCCGTAGTCAACGACGGGAAATGGCCTGGCTTGGGGACCGGGGAGCAGGGTCTCGAGATCAACGCCCAGGCTCTTGAAGACGGTCGCGACGACTTCCGCCGGCTCGACGGGTCGTTCCACGGGGTAGCCGCCGATTTCGTCGGACTTGCCAACAACGCGTCCCCCTTGGATGCCGCCGCCCGCGAACGAGACGGTCCAACACTGAGGCCAATGGTCACGTCCCCCGGCGGGATTGATCTTCGGAGTTCGGCCGAACTCCGCCAGGGACGCCACCATCGTCTTTTCGAGCAAACCCCGTTCCGAGAGGTCCTCGATGAGCGCCGAATAACCCTGATCGTACATCGGGGCGACTTGCTCCTTCATCCCCTCGATCGAGGTGAAGGGAGCCGATCCGTGGATGTCCCACGTGATCTCGTTGAAGACGGTCAGGAAGGTGTTGACGGTGACAAAGCGAACGCCCGCCTCGACGAGCCGGCGCGAGAGGAGGCAACACTGCCCGAATCGATTGCGGCCGTAGCGATCCCGAACCGACTCAGGCTCCTGCGCGAGGTCGAACGCGGCGCGGGCCCGCTCGGACGTCATCAAGCGGTAGGCCGACGCAAAGTTGCTATCCATCAGCTTCGCTTCTTCGCTGGTCTCGAAATTGCGGACCGTTTCGTCAACGACTTGACGCAGCTTGCGACGCCGCTTGAGCCGAACGTCCCCGATCTCCTTGGGTGGCAAAAGGTCGGGAACCTGGAAGTTCGGCTTCGACGGATCGGACATCAACGCGAACGGATCGTGCCTTTTGCCCAGGAAACCCGCATCTTGCCCATGCGGCAGATTGCCGCCCGTGCGCCCCATCGGCTCGGGGAGCACGATGTGCGTCGGGAGATCAGTCCTCGGCCCGTAGAGAAAATCGAGCACGCAGCCGACGTGCGGCGAATTGATCCCTCCGGAGAAGAGCCGCCCGGTTTGCATCATCTGGTGCCCGGTGTCGTGCACCGCGGGAGCCGTGTGGTAGCAGGAGCGAACCAGGGAAACTTTGTCGGCGATCTTCGCCATTCGCGGGAGAATCTCGCTGACTTGGTAGGCCGAGGCCGACGTGTCGATCGGCTTGAAGGGCCCGCGAACCTCTTCGGGGGCTTCAGGCTTCATGTCCCACGTGTCGAGGTGGCTGGGAGCGCCGAGGTTGAAGATCATGATCGCCGAACGCTCATCGTCCGGCTTGGCGACAGCGCCCTGGGCCTCCATCGCGAGAAACTGAGGCAGCGTCAGCCCGATCGAACCCAGCATGCCGACCTGGAGAAAGTCGCGTCTCGTGACGCCGGAACAGGTAACGGCCTCACCACGTCCCATGAAGCGATACATGTGCTTACCTCAGTGTCGAAGATTCAATGCGCTGTGAAATCGTTGAGGAATGCCGCAGGCAGGTCGGGTCACTTCGAGTTGGCGGACGCTCCCGCGCAACGGCGCACCGCTCCCGACTCGCCACCCTGAAATTCCCGAGCTTTCCCTGATGCTAACAGTCCACAGGCGGCAATTCAACATCTGCTCCACTCGGCCGTCGAATCGAGACTCGGCGCGGGGGACGATCGAGTCTTTTCTCGGGTCTACGCCTGGAATTCTCTTCCCATCGCGCCTCGAGGCACTCCCGTCGTGCCGACTTCTCCACGTCGTTGAAGTCGTGCCAGACCGTCCAATGAGACCTTTTCGATCCGAGAGAACCAATCTCGTGCGGTTCCCATTCTTGACCCTATAGGTCCCCTTCCCCAGAATAGGTTGCTGCGAACGTCTCCTTCTCAGCGAGACGTCCGGAGAGGTGACAGAGTGGCCGATTGTGCAGCACTGGAAATGCTGTGTCCTCGCAAGGGGACCGTGGGTTCAAATCCCACCCTCTCCGCTTGCCGAGTCTGGCATTCCCCAGAATGCTTTGAGGCAGCGAATCAAAGGCGAACGAAAGTCTTGCGTATCGCCCCGCCCGGCGTGAGCTGACACTCCTTTCTCGCCCGCCGGCTTCCTTTCCATTTCAGTCACAAACGGTTCACGCCTGATCGGACCGTCGCCGAGCATACGATCGGGGCGCCAGCGCCGACATCGCGGACGCCTAATCGACGCCACGATCCTCTTGCGACGCTCGCGGCCCGAACACTGTCCATTCGCGGCGCGATCTCAGCGAAAATCGCCGCCTTTTGCCCCCAAGACCCTCACTCTTCCCCCGATTCTCAACGATTTCTCGCATTTTCGCGTTAGATTCAACCAGTTCGGCAAACCTCTTGTAGAGTCGGTCGAATACCTCCAGCGCCCCGCATCGCTTTCGATCGACCATCACGACTCGCACCACGAGCCAACGCATGCACGAAACGAACCATTCCGAGCGCGGTGACGAACGCTACCTCGCGCAGTTGGTCAGCGCCCAACCGGCGCTGCGAGGCATCGTCCACGCGATCGTGCGCCGGCCGAGCGATGTCGACGACATCGTCCAAGAGACCAACATGGTGCTCTGGCGCAAACGGGAGGAATACGATCCCGAGCGACCGTTCAAGGCCTGGGCTTGCCGCATCGCCCATCTGCAGGCGCTGGCCTTCCTCAAGAAGGAACGAGGCAAAGCGAAAGTCCCATTCGAGGACGATCTGGTCGGGGCGATCGCCGACGAAGCGGTCGCACAAGCCGAACAGGCCGAACGACGCACGAAGGCCCTACGCGACTGCATCGAGAAGCTCTCCGGCCACCACCGCGACCTGCTCAACCATCGCTACAGCCGAGGCATCTCCGTCAGCGGCATCGCGGAGCTCATGGGACGATCGGCCGACGCGATCTCGATGTCGCTCTACCGAATCCGCAAGAGCCTGCTCGAGTGCATCGAACACCGACTCGCGACGGGAGAAAACACATGAGCGACTCCGACGCGAGACGAGATTGGGAGACCCTGCTTCGCCACGCCGTGGAGGGGTCACTTCGTGGCGAGGACGAGGAACGACTCGCCGCACACCTGAGACGCGATCCCGAGTTGATTCGCGAGTACGTCTACCACGTCAACTTGGAGGCGATGCTCTCCAGCGAACTCTACGTCGAGGAGTCGCCCGAGATGTCGGCACTTGCCGATACCCTCTCCCCCGCGAGTGCCACGGAACCGGCAACGCGGCATTCGAAGCGACGCCTCGCGACGATGACTACGTTCGTCGCCGCCGCCATCCTGCTTCTCACCATCGTCCTATGGTCGCCGTGGCGTGGAGCGAACCGGCAACCGGCGGGCCCCGAGCCGTCAAGGCTCATCGCGTCGCTGGTTGACACCGAGGACGCGACATGGCCGGACGGAAACGTCCCCTCCTACGGCGATCGCTTCCGCCAGGGCGAGACCGTCGCGCTCGAAAGTGGCACGGCTCGGCTCGCGTTCGACAACGGCGTGGCGATGACGCTGCAAGGGCCCTGTCGGCTCGAGTTGTCCTCGCCCCGTAAGATCGCGCTGCACGCGGGCAACATTCACGCCCGGATCCCCGAATCCGCCGATCCGATAGAAGTCGTCACCCCGAGCACCAACATCGTCGGGAACTTGAGGCAGGTCGGCCTGGTGGTCGATGCCGCCGGCGAGACCGATGTTCACGTCTTTGATGGCGTCGCCGACGTCCGGTCCACGCGGGAGCCTGGCCAGACGCGACTGACCGCCCAGCAAGCGGGTCGGTTTCCGCGCGACTTTGCGGTTGATGCCCGGTTTGCCGCCGCGAGTAACGTTTTTGGCGATCTGCCGACCTTGGAACAAATCGCGGCCGTCCGGAAAGGGACGCTTGTCACCCGCCCGGGAAAACTCGACGAATCGACCGATGCCCTCGCGGAGACGGATGCGCGGGTGGCGGCTCCACCGAAGCTCATTGCCGATGACTTCGACTACCAAGTGGGAGACTTCGACGGCAGCCACGGGGGCGAAGGGTTTGGCGACCACGCTTGGCGCGCCGACGTTCCCTTCGCCGAAGTCGTCGCCCCAGGGCTGACGCTGCCGGGAGAAACGGCCGGACAAACCGCGGTGGCGCTGCACGGCCGGGATCCGGCCTATCCGTCGATCGCGAACCGCATCGTTCGCAAACTGCCGACGGTTGGCGACGACGACCTCTACATCAGTTTTCTTGCTCGCTACGACGGGCTCGACCGGGACGACTTCTTCTCGTTCTGGCTCGACGATGCCGCCACGATGGATTCGAGTCACAGTCGCGCCCCCAACGTCGGCATTCGCTTCGGCTGGATCTTCGCTCGACTACACCACGGACACGAAGTGGTTCAAGAGCGAGCCCAGGATGGGGCGACCTATTGGTTTGTCGCGGCCCTGCGGCGATCGCGCGACGGTGAGCCCGACCGACTCGAGCTTTGGATGAACCCTCGTCCGGGAGATCGCCAACCCGCCGATGTCGAAGTCATTCGCCGAGAAGATGCCAAGGGAGTCCCGAAGTCGACCTTCCTCGGCTTTCGCATGGGGCAGCATACCGAGCCGCACGATCGGCTGTTGATCGATCGACTTCGCATTGGGCCGACCTTCGAGTCGGTGACTTCGTCGACCGATTCATCGGAGCAAGGACAACCCGGCAAGCCGTGATGAGAAAGAGATGCCGGGTGCATGCGGGACTCGCTCGCGTGGGCGTGAGGGATGCGACGCTCCCTCAGACGCCGAGAAGAAAAGGAGACTCGGGTCGCGACGATTGTGAGAGGCGACGACGGCTCGACCAAACGGCCAACCCAAGACCAATGACCACCAACAACGCTGGACGATTCATGACTCGGACAACTCGCCACAGCCTTTGCTTCACCCTCGCACTCGCGGCCCTAGCGGGCGGAGTCTCCCTCGGCGCGGAAGCCGGCGCGACGAATCCCTCTTCCGGCACGATCGCGTTCGATCGCTTCGGGTATCCGGAAGGGAACCTACGAAGCCGAGACACGGGGGATGGCTGGAAGACCCCGTGGAAGACCTCCCGACACGCCGGGGCGATGGTCGTCGGGGAGGCTGGCGACCCCTCGGGTGATCGCGGCGGGATCGTCCAAATCCGTGGGACGGCCAAACGCAACAACCCACTCCGGCGCCGCCTCGAACATCCCGTCACCGCGGACGAACTCTTCCTCCGCTTTCGGCTCCGCTATGACGCCGCGTCGATCGACTCCGGCACCGACGGCGAGTTCTTCGTGATGTGGCTCGATGATATCGATGGCAGCGACGGCGCGCACCACAACGCGGCGGTTCCGAATATCGGCGTTCACACCGCCGGAGCCCCCAAGCACAAGCAGACCATGTTCATGGTTCGGATCTCCAGTCAGCACACCGCGTGGACGCCGGTCGAACTGGAGGGAGATCGCTGGTACACGATTGTCGGTCGGCTCTGGAAGAGCCGCGGCGGCCCCCGAGGGAGCTACGATCGCTTCTCCATGTGGGTCGACCCCAAACCGGATCAGGCGTCCTCTCCCGACGCCACCGCGAAGAGCCCGCGTGGGCCCAACCTGATCGATTGGGTCGGCTTCGCCACCGGCTTGAAGACCGAACCGACCGACCGCATCGAGATCGCCGATCTCGCCCTGGGAACGAGTTGGAGCGATGTCGTCCTCGGCGCTCGTCCGGTCATGGCGGCCCAACCGCGCGATCTCGGTCCCGAGGTCAGCTTCAAGGACGATGTCTACCCACTGCTCAAAACGCACTGCTTCGATTGTCACGCGGGGGCCGATTCGGATTCGGGCATTCGGCTCGACATCGGCGGAGAGGTCCTGGGTCAGTCGAGCGGTTACCCACTGGTGCTGCCGGGGAAGAGTCACGAGAGCCCGCTGTTCCACCGGATGACGACGGAGGACGACGACGAACGGATGCCTCCCGATGAGGCCCTGGCGAAAGAAGAGATCGCACTGCTCGCCCGCTGGATCGACCAAGGCGCGAAGTGGGACGAGACGGTCCTTCCCGCCGAGGAGCGGCTCACCTCCGACCACTGGGCATTCCAGAGAGTCGAGCGTCCCGACGTTCCGAAAGTCAATCGCGACGACTGGGTCCGCACGCCCGTCGACGCATTCATCCTCGCCGAGCAGGAGAGACAAGGCATCGTTCCCGCCCCGACCGCGTCGCCGACGACGCTGGCTCGTCGCCTGGCGCTCGACCTGACCGGGTTGCCGCCGACGCCCGAGGAAGCGACCTCGCTGGCCGATACGCCGAACGGAGAGGACTACGATCGCCTTGTCGAGCACTACCTCTCCTCGCCCCGCCATGGCGAGCGCTGGGGACGGTTCTGGCTCGACCTGGCCCGTTGGGCGGAGACGAACGGGCATCAACACAATCGGCCCCGATCCCAAGCCTGGCGCTACCGCGACTACGTCATCGACAGCTTCAACGCCGACAAGCCTTACGACCAGTTTCTGCGCGAGCAACTCGCCGGCGACGAGCTACAGCCGCTTCGTGACGAGCATCTCGTGGCGACCGGCTTCCTCGCCTCCGCCCGGGTGAGCGGAAACGAGCTCGACAAGGTCATCCAGCGAAACGACATGCTGGTCGACGTGACCAACGCGACCGCCAGTTCGCTGCTCGGACTGACGATGGAATGTGCTCAGTGCCACACCCACAAGTTCGACCCGATCACCGCGCGCGACTACTACCGCTTTCAGGGTTTCTTCGTGAAGGGGCAGCCGGTCTACCTCGTGCTGCCTGCCCAAGCGGAAAACGCGAATCTTGCCGGAACCGCCTCGACCGCGGACCTCGTCCGCGCGCGCATTGAGCTCTTCGAGACGGTCCGCGAGCGTCTCGTCAGCGCCGCTCAAAAAAGTCGGCCCGGCGAGGAGATCCTCATCATCCGCAAGAGCGTCGAAGGGCGGATGAAGCCCGAGGAGAAGAAACGCTATCGGCAACTGGGGCAAGCGATCGCGAAACTCAACCAGGCGTGGGGCTATTACTCCCCCGCGACGAGTCCCTCCCAGGTCCCCGTCGCTCCGACCGAGGTTCGTTGGCCCCTTCTCTACGAGCCAACCGAACTGGCTCAAGCCAAGCCCTACCTGCTGACGCGCGGCGAAGCCCACTCGCGCGGCCCCGAAGTCGACGTCGGTTGGCCGGCGGTCTTCGGGGAGGTTCCATCGTCGGCGCCGATCGACGAGCATCCGCGTCGAGCCCTGGCCGACTGGTTGACGTCGCGCGACAACCCGCTCACCGCCCGCGTCTGGGCCAATCGAATCTGGCTCTACCACTTCGGCGAAGGCTTGGTCAAGACGCCTAGCAACTTCGGCGTCCAGACTCCCGAGCCGATGCATCGCGCCTTGCTCGACTGGCTCGCGTGCGAACTAATGGAGAACGGGTGGAGCACCAAGCACCTTCACCGCTTGATCGTGCAGTCGAACACCTATCGGCAATCGTCGGCACACTCGACCGCGAACGCATCGCTCGATCCCGACAACGTGACCTACTGGCGACGGGAACCGCGCCGGATGGAGATGGAGAGCATTCGCGACAGTGTGCTGGCCGTCGCCGGCACGCTCGAGGACCGCGTTGGTGGCCCAAGCCTCAAGGCGTCGTCGAAGAACGCGGATCAGCGCCGGTCGATCTATCTGTTTCAGGATCGCAACTTCCCGTCCCACGAACATCGCCTCTTCGACGGCCCCTCGATGCTCGCGAGCTGTCCCCAACGACGGGTCTCGACGGTGGCGCTCCAGCCGCTCTACCTACTCAACAACGGCTTCGCGCTCCGGGCCGCGCGACAGTTCGCCGAGCGCGTCGCCCGGAGGCACCAGCGCCCCGAGGACCAAGTCAACTTCGCCTTCCGTCTGACGGTCGGCCGTCCTCCGACGGAGCCCGAGTTGGAACGATGCCTGAACTACCTGAAAGCAGCGAGTATTGACGCGAGCGACAAGATGCCGCCGCTGGCACAGCTATGTCACTCACTGCTGAACCTCAACGAATTTCTCTACATCCCCTAAGGAACGATCCCTTGAGTTGGAACACGACATCGCACGGATCTGAACCCTCGGGCCACTCGCGGCGAGACTTTCTCGCGGCGTTGGGACTGGGCGCGGGTAGCATCGGCCTCTCGACAATGCTCGCCGACGAGCAAGCGCTCGCCTCCTCTTCGAAGCCGGGAGGAGTCGCCGCTCCGCACTTTCCCCCGAAGGCCGAGCGGGTGATCTTCCTCTTCATGGCCGGCGGCCCCAGCCAGGTCGACAGCTTCGATCCCAAACCGGCCCTCGCGACCCTCCAGGGGCAAAGCGTCCCCGACAGCATTGCTCGGGAGATCCCCAAGATCAAACGGGCCGGGCTGCACAACATCATGCGTTCGCCCTTCAAGTTCAAGAAGCGCGGCGAGAGCGGGCTCGATGTCTCTGAACTCTTCCCCGAGACCGCCAAGCATGCCGACGATCTCTGCGTCATTCGCTCGATGCATCACCGCAATCCGGTCCACGGGCCGGCCGAGTGCGTGGCCCTGACGGGGACCCAACTCGGCGATCGTCCGAGCTTGGGGGCGTGGATGCTCTACGGCCTGGGTAGCCCGAACCGGAACCTGCCGGGCTACATGGTGATGAACATCAACTCCGTGGGAATGCAGTTTCCGCAAGCCGCGGGTTGGGGAACGGGCTTCATGCCCGCGCGTTACCAGGGGACGGTCATCGACCCGCGCCGCGGCATCGACGATATCGCCACCCCGGCGAGCTACACTCCCTCGGCGCGGCGTCGCCAACTCGACCTGGTCCGTTGGCTCAACGGCCGTCATCTCGAGAGCCTGGGCGAGCACTCCGAACTCGAGGCCCGAATTCGCTCCTACGAGATGGCGTTCCGCATGCAGTCGGCGGCGCCGGAGCTCTTCGACCTCTCCTCGGTCCCCTCGCCCGTCAAGGCCGCTTACGGCACCGAAGACAAGCCCACTTCCGCAATGGGGCGTGCCTGCTTGCTCGCCCGCCGCATGGTCGAACGAGGTGTTCGCATCGTGCAAATCCGCGTCGGCGGCTGGGACGCGCACGGCGCGTTGGAACGCAATCATCGTTCGATGGCCGCGAAGACCGATCGCCCCGTGGCGGCTCTACTTGCGGACCTGAAAGCTCGCGGCCTGCTCGACAGCACGTTGGTCGTCTGGGGAGGCGAATTCGGCCGTACCCCCACGATGGAGGGACGCGGCAAGGGTCGCGATCACAACCCCAGCGGCTACACGGTCTGGCTCGCGGGAGGAGGTGTCAAAGGAGGCCACGTGATCGGCACCACCGATCCGCTGGGCTACGTCGCCGTGGAACGCCCAGTCCGCCCAAGCGACCTGCACGCGACGATCCTTCATGCCCTGGGCATTGATCAGCACAAACTGATTTACCAACACAATGGCCGCGACGAACTAGCAACCGTTCTCGGAGGTGACGTCGTCCACGAAGTGTTCGCCTAACACCTATCGACACTCAGCGACAACCGGGACGAGTTAGAGATTTCTCTATCTGGTGCGGTTCCAATAGTAGAGGTGCGCACTAAGACTCACCCCACCCGCACCGACTAAGAATCCGCCAACATCTCTTGATCTCCAAGACCGTCGTTGTCACGTCCACCCTTCAATAATAGCGGCGACTATCGCGGGATCGCCCCCCTTCTTCCACCCGACGTCCAGTGCCACTCTCAAGACGATTACACCTACCCTATCAGCTTTCTCAACGACGACTTCTGCGTTCGCCAAACCGGCATTGATCGGTGAGAGATTACATTCACTTCTTTGAAGTTTCCGCTTAACACGAGCGTCATTTGCCTCTAAGCTTGGCGATACCTCGCACTTCTTCTCTACATTCGTTTGGGGACCGAACTCATGAACAACCGGCATGGCGCACGACGCGCCTTCACCCTTGTGGAGTTACTCGTCGTCATCGCGATCATCGGGGTCTTGGTGGCGTTACTCTTACCCGCGGTACAGCAAGCGCGCGAAGCGGCGCGACGTTCGCAATGTCTCGGCAACCTCAAGCAGTTCGGGGCGGCCCTTCACAACTACCTCGACGCACACGGCGTCTTCCCGCCCGGTTATATCTACCGCGGCAACAACAACCCCGGCTGGGGGTGGGGTGTCATGCTCCTACCACACCTCGACCAGAGCAGTCTCTACGACAGACTCAACGTCAGTTCGGAGATCCTGCCGGCGTCGCCGACGCCCGACACGACGCTCACCCTCGCGATCTTCAACTGTCCGTCCGACACCGGTGGACCGCTCAACACCCGTCGTGGCGGCTACGCCAAGGCCAACTACGTCGCTTGCATTGGCGTTCGCAACTCCATCGGCGACGCCCTTCCCTCGGGAATCGACGAGCTCGGCATGTTCTACGCGAGCAGCAGCACGCGACTCGCGAACGTTTCCGATGGAACGAGCAAGACCTACGCCGTCGGCGAGCGCTGGTGGAGCGGCGACGCCAGCACCGGCAAGGCGGGCGGTATCTGGCCGGGAGCCTATACGGCCAACCGTTCGGCGGGAACGCTGGGATCCTGCTACGACAACCAGGACCGGCGACTCAACGGCACCAACGACTTCAGCTACGGCAGCCTCCACAACGGCGGTGGCTTTTTCCTCCTGGCCGATGGCTCGGTCAACTTCGTCAGCGACGCCATCGATGGGGAAACCTACGAAGCGTTCGCCACGATGGGAAGCGGTGAGATCATTCAGCAGTAGCGGTCATCGGGTCGTTTGGGTGAACGTTGGGGAACTTGATGGGGAGCCAGCTCGTGATACATCATCGACGAACATCGGCGGGATTCACCTTGGTGGAACTACTGGTCGTCATCGCGATCATCGGAGTCTTGGTGGCGTTGCTCCTGCCCGCGGTGCAGCAAGCACGCGAGGCGGCTCGGCGCGCCATGTGCGTCAGTCAGCTCCGGCAGATCGGAGTCGCTCTGCACAATTACCACGAACAGCATGGCGTCTTCCCGCCGGGGGGACTCAGCAGCAACACCTCCTCGGCCGAGCAATGGGGCTGGGGGACTTACATCCTCCCGCACATCGACAAGCAGCAACTCTACGACTCGCTCAACGTCAACACCTGGCAACTTCGAAACCTTCTTAGCAACAGCGGTGGCGGCGCCGCGGGTCGCCAACTCGCTCAAACACGAATCTCCCTGTTTCGCTGCCCTTCCGACGGCTCGTCCAGCGATACGCTCCAGGGAACGCCCGTCGATCGCACGTTCGATGGATTGGGGGCGCCGGCCGACTTCTACCCCGGCACATCCAACTACGTTGGCGTTTGCGGAAACTACCACGTCGATCGTTCCAATGACGGCATGATGGTCATGAGTCGAGGTGGCACTCGGCGGCTGGCGGACTTGCAGGATGGCTCGAGCAAGACCTTCGCGGTGGGAGAGCGGTCGTGGCGCTGCAACGCCGCCGCGTGGGTCGGCAATCGCCACACCAATCCCAGCGCGCGCGGCCCGCGAGGCTCGGACTATACCACCGGTAGGCTCAGTCGCCCGTTGAACGACCCAACTTTCTCCGGCACGGGCAGCAACTTCGAAACCTGCTCCACCGGCTTCTCGAGCGAGCACCCCGGCGGGGCCCAGTTCCTCATGGCCGACGGAGCGGTCTCGTTCATCGCGGACGAGATCGACTATCGCTTGCCCGCGAGTTTCGACGCCAATACCCTCGGCAGCGTTCCTTCGTCCCAGTACTCAAGCTACGGCGTCTACCAACGGCTCGGACACATCGCCGACGGCGTCCCACTCGGCAACGCCTACTGAAGCTCGGCGGAGCTGGCGTCATCGCCGTGCCTATCGGACGGCCGCCAACGATCGCGCCTCCTGGACATAGCCGCGAAAGCGCTCCCGGTAGCCGTTGACAAAGGCGTAGAGCGAGGCATTGTCGTTGGGATTGGCCAGGATCTCGGAGAGCCGAAAGGGTCTCTTGACGACGGCCGCCAGTCGCGTCCTGGTCAGTTTCGCGTCGAAGTTGGCGACCGCGACGGGCACGATCAACGGCTCGGGTCGAACCATCGCCGCCAGTCGGAACGCGCCGGCGCGAAACGGCTTGGGAGAGTCCTCGGTGCTCGCGTTGCCGCCCTCGGGACAAATGACGAGATTCTGGCCTTCGAGCAAACAACTCCTGGCGGCATCGAAGAAGTGACGGCGGCGCTGCTCGGCCATCACTTCCGGATGCTCGGTATCCTCATCGACGTGTCCCGCGAGGACATAGAGATAGCCAAGCCGATCGTAGTACTGCTGATGGCCGAATTCGTCCGGTCGAGATTTTCTCACGACGCGTATCGGTGCCTCACCGTACTTGGCAAAGACGATCATCGCGGAAACAAAGTGGGTGTCGAGCGTCAGGCGAAAGTCGTTGGGGAGAGAGTTTTCGGGATGGCTGTCGAGATGGTTCATGATGAAGATGTGTCCAGGGTCGTCGGGAAGATGCTCCCTCCCCTCGATCACGTAATCCGTCTCCGCGAAGAGGCGCTGAAATTCCTCGCAACATCGGCGACGAATGTGCGCCGGCGAGGCGGTCTCGGGCGCCTGGGCCACAATCTCGTAGATGAGCTGAAGCTGCTGATAGATGATCAATTCCGTCCGGACCCGTCCCAAGACGTCGAGGCATAGCCCCGATAGGTTGCGTTCGAGATGGTCGCCACGCTCACCCAGGATCTCCAGCGTGTGGAAGGCGTCCGAAAGCGTCAGCCGATTCTCGAGATAATACGGAATCTTGTGTAATGGCGACGTGACGCTGAGTTGATCGGCGGCGTCGCCAAGGAGGGCCCGGATCGCGATGACTTCTTCCTCGTAGCGCTTCGCGACCAAGCGAATTCTCGTCTCGCGAAGGCGATTGCCGAGGACCCACAGGATTCGCTTCATGACCTCCAGGCCGAACTCGGGCACCCGATCGGACTCCTGCTCGAGCCATTCGCGATCCCAGGCGTAGAGTTCAGAATGCTCGATCGTTCTCGCCGTCGCTCGGTAGTGGAACGGTTCCACCAATGCCGACCAACCAATCACGCGCCCCGGCTCGCTGATCGTGCGAACCATCACCTCGCGATGCTCGTTCTTTCCGGATGTCGCCTGATCGAAACACAGCCGCACCGACCCGGAGACGAGCATGTAAAAGGACTCCGCGTCGTCGCCGGCGCGAAGTAATTCTTTCCCGGGGCCGACTCGAACGAGTCGGGCATGGAGGGCGAGACGCTCCAACCAGGGCTGCTCCATCGCCTCGAAGAACGGAGAGATTTCGAGATGTTCGATCGCCTCTTGCACGTCTCGTTCCTCAATCGACTCTTGAACTCTCCCAACCGGCGAACACCGACTTGTCTGGTAGTTTTAGCCGAGCGTCCTGACAGGCCGATGGTCATCGCTCAGCGTCGATCCTCCTTGATCGAAGAGGAAATCGCGCGTCATCTCCAACCGATCCGCGATGGACATCGCGACACGGCGGGTCAACGTCAGACCCAGTCGTGGATCGCGATGGATGACCTCGCGGAGCGCATCGGCCGGGAGTCGCAGGACACGGCAAGGCTGTTCGCATCGAACCGAGGCGGTATGACGATACGGCAAGCGAAAGACGGACCAACCGACGAGAGACCCTCGTCTCGAATCCACCCCGACGAGCAAATCGTTGACCCCTTCAAACCGCAGGAGAAATTGGATCGTCCCTTCGAGGAGGAAGAAGACCGCGAGCGCTTCGTCGTGTTGGTGGACGAGGTACGCGTCCCCATCGTACGTCTTGATCGAGGCGCTTTCGGCCAATCGACGAATCGCCCATGCCGGCAACCCCTGGAAAAACCAAACGCTCGCGAGTTCCTCTGCCGTCACCACGACCACGTACTCCTCAACAATGGCGGCGTTCTCACGTCTTCAAGACTCATTGTACCAACTCATTTCTCGAGCGAAGTTCTCCCGACGACCGCATAAAACAAGGATGAGGACTCGGCTCGGACGGACGAAGTCTCCGAGGGCACGGAGCGGTTGGTTCGAGAACGTGGAGACGAAAGCCATGGAGGAGTCGTCGAGCAAGATTCGATCGACTTGGAATGTGGACATCGGCGTCAAACCGAAGCTCAACCGACCACCTGACTTCACGACCTTTTGGGTCCGCACGACTCAAGCACTCGACGGGGTCGATCCGGCTCTCGAGCGACGGGGTCGCCCAAGTCCGTCGAGGACTCCCATCCGTCACGAGTCGCTCACGTTCTCCTCGCTCGGATCGGTGCGGATCGGGGGCTACTTGCTTGAATGGGAGGATGACAAGCGGCGGCCTCTCGTCGTTCACAGTCACGGCTACGGCAGCCAGTGCGCGGCACGCTGGGATTGGGCGCGTCGCGGCGTCAACGTCCTCGGGGTCGACATACGTGGTTTCGGCGTGTCTGAATCGGCCGTTCCCAAACGCTCGCGTTGGGGCTATGTCTTAACCGGCATCGAGTCGCCGGAGCGCTCGGTCGTGCGCGGCGCGGTCTGCGACTATCTCCGGGCGGTTGAGGTGGCCGACGAATTGGTGGGCGATCGAACGAGTCGACGCTTGCTCCACGGGGTGAGCTTCGCCGGTGGGCTCGCGGTGATGGCTCAAGGCCTGCTCCGCTACGCCGATCTGCTCGCGCTGGGCGTGCCGACGTTCGGATGGGCCGAGGGTCGGCAGTTCTTCGTCCGCACCGGCTCGGGCGCCGAAATCAACCGCTTCCTTCAGGAGCGACCCGAAGCGACGGAGGACACCATGGTGGTCCTACGCTACTTCGACCCGATGAACTTCGCTCCGCTCGTCAAGTGTCCAACGCTCTTGGGGGTCGGCTTGGAGGACGATGTCGTTCCCGCCGATACCGTCTACCCCATCGCTCACCATCTCGACGGGCCACTGGAGTTGATGCAATTCCCCGTCAGCCACTCCGACCGTCCCGAGGAGAAGTTGTGGAAACAGTTCGAGGACCGTTGGCTAGGCATGGCGCTCTCCGGAGTCCCCGAGGGGTTTGGAAAGGGATCTCCGGCCGCCGAGTGACTCGACGCCGGCTCCGCCTGGGTCAAGCTGAGGCGTGTCAGGCACGCCGAGAGGGATCGGCGGACTTCCAGTAATCGTTGCGGCGAATCAGGAGAGAAATGGAAGGATAGGGCCAAGACGCCTCTTTCCGCCGCGCGTCCCATAGGAACTGCTCGACGAAACGCTCGAACGTGTAGTCGTCCACCGGGCGCCCGTAGTCTTCCCGACCGCGATGGTTGAGCGTGTAGCGGGCCACGGCGCAGACGTCCTGAAAGGATTCGCTCTCGATCGTCTCGTAGGTGGCGACCTGTTCGACGCGAAACTCGGGGAAGAGCCGCAAGGCGCTGATGAGTTGGAAGGCGTCGATCCGCGGCGCTCCCAGGGCCTCCATGACGCCGAAGATCGGTTGCTCCGGGTGAAGCAGTGTCACCAGCAACACACCAAATTCCGAAAGATGGGAGGCGACGGCGGCGACGGTGCCCGGCCACCGGTGATCGGGCACGAAGTAGAGGGAGTGGCGCATGATGCCGATGTCGAACTCCCCTTCCATGTCGAAACTGGTGATCGTCGCGTCGATGGTGTTGGCGGTGGGACAGTCGCGAATGAGGATCTCGCGGAGTTCGGCATTGGTTTCGACCGCGTGCACGGTCTCGTAGCGTTCGACGAGTTCCTTGGTCAAGGTACCGCTGCCGGCCCCGAAGTCGACCACGATCGACTTCTTGGGATAACGGTCGAGCACGCGTTCGTAGAGCTGTTCGGTCGTGGGCCGCTTCACGCAACGCAAGAGCGCTTGGTAGTCGCGAGCGAAATCCTCGCTATCGCGAGAATAGTGTAAAAACCCCATCACGTTCCTCGATCAGCTCTTCTCGAAAGGGCAACCCCAGCTCGTAGAGCAGGTAACGTCGCCGCAGGTCCGGCCTGTTGGGATCTCGAGCGATATCTCTCGCTTTCCTCTGCCACTGGGCCGCTTTGGCGAAATCACCCAACTCGGCGTAGGCGGCGGCTAGCGACTCCAACTGATCGGCGTTCGACCACTCGGACAATTCACAGGCTTTGGTGGCGAATTCGACGGCTTTGGCCCCATCGCGAAACTCTTCTCGCGGGCAAGTCGCCATCAACCACGCGATCCCACCGTAAGTGTATTCATTGGTGGGATCGAGTCGAAGCGAGGTGTAGTAGTCCCAAAGCGATCGATCGTAGTCCCCAAGTTTTCTTCGCGAGTAGGCCCTGTGATGAAAGTCGTTGGCGACACTGGGACCGCAACGGATCGCCTCGGTATAGTCGATCGTCGACTGGACATAGTTCCTGACGCATTGGTGGACGTATCCACGTTGCCGATAGGCGAATGCCATCGACCGATCAAGCTGGATCGCTCGATCGAGATCGCCAATCGCCTTCTGATGTTCGCCAATTTTCCTCCGGGCGTACCCGCGCCGACTATAGCTGAAAGCGTCGTTGGGGTCGAGACGCACGGCTTCGCTGAAAGGGCGAATCGCGGCGGAGAATCTCTTGAGCTTCAAGTTTGCGTATCCAAGTTGCCGGTGACCAAAGGGATCCAACGGGTCTAATTCGATCGCATGGGTGAGATCCTCAATGGCACGCTGATACTCTCCAAGTTCGCCCCACGAACACCCACGACGGCTGTAGCTGTAGGCGTCGTCCGGGTCGAGCCGGATCGCTTCACTAAAGTTCCGAACAGCTTCGTTGTATTCATCGAGCTTTAGGTTCGTGTACCCGAGCTGCTGGTGACTGAAGAGATCCGATGGATTCCGCTTGATCGCTCGAAAGAGATCTACCTTGGCTCGCTGATACTCGCCTAGTTCGGTCCAGGAACAACCGCGTCGGCTGAAACTGTACGCGTCGTTAGGATTGAGACGGATCGCTTCATTGAAATCGTGAATGGCTTCGGAACACTTCCCGAGTTTCAAGCGAGCGTGACCGCGACGCCGATAGTGCTCGCTCGAGTCCGGGTCCAGTCGAATCGCTTGCGACGAATCCTCGATGGACTTGTCAAATTCTCCCTTGCACGTCCAATGGTAGGCTCGATGGCCGTAGAGCTTGCCGTTGTCGGGAGCCGACGCGATCGCCTTGGTGAGCTCGCGGATTTCCCGATCGTGATCCTGTGCGTCCGAGAGGCTCTCTCCTCGATCCTTGACTCGGGACGTGCTCTTGGAGGCGACACGCCTTGCCGTACCGTCGCCAACGATCGTACCGCTACGTCGTCGCCTGAGTTTTCGCAGTTCCGCGACACGGCGTGAGTAAGAGTCATCCTCGGGGTCGAGTTCAGAAGCTCGGGAGTAGTCAGCGATCGCCCGGTCAATTTCTCCTTTGATCTCCCAGTTCTTTCCGCGCAGGTAATGGTAGAAGGCGTTGTCGCCGTCGATTTCGATCGCGATATCGTAGTCGGCGATCGCCTTGTCATACTCGTTCAAGTCCGACCAGAGGTCTCCGCGAATGCGATGGATTGTGGCATTGTTCGGCTCGAGGCGAAGAGCCTTGTCGATGTCAGGTAGAGCTTCACGTGAACGGCCGAGTCCACGCAGGATGCTTGCCCGATTCCAGAGACTGTAGGCTCGATCGGGGTCGAGTTCGATGGCGTGCTCGAAGTCCTTGAGTGCCCCATCGAGTTTGTCCATTCGCCGCCGCGCATGCCCCCTGCTCTGGTACGCATAGACGTTCGCTGGATTCAGCTCGATCGCTTTCGAGAAGTCCTCCACCGCCCGGGCGTAAGCCCCACGACGCGTCCAAGCATCCCCCCGCTTCTCGTAGGCGTGAGCGTACCTCGGCTCGAGACGAAGTACCTCCGTGAGATCGTCAATCTCCTTGGCCGTCTCCCGACGATCGTGCCAAAGTTTAGCTCGGTGAAGATAGGAAAACAGCGACGGATCGCGTTGAATTCTGGCGGTGAAAAACTCGATCGCTTGCTCTGCCGGAATCACGTCCGACGGTCGCAAGGCCCCGCGACGACCTTCGATCCAGATCCCCTTCCGGTCGACCTTGCGAACGGAGTGAGTTTCACCAACCTCCATTGTCCCGACAACGTCTTCATCGAGTATCAATCGAGCATTGGCAGTGATGACCGTCACGCGGTCTCCCGCGCGAATGCTCGAAGCGAGGAGTGGCGTCGCGATGGTGAGTAGAGCGATCGTGACCGCCCCAAACGAGACTTGAACACTTGTTGGGCTAGGCATCAGTTCCTCAGCGAGAGTTGACGGCGCTCAGCGGTGGCTTCACGAGTTTGATCAACCTGAGTGGACTGATTTCCGCGAGTCCAAGTCGATCGCTCCTGAACGCCGCAATACCACAAGGCACACATCGGTGCTGATCGACCGTCAGCAAGTCACCGGAACTGTAGCATCGATCAACCACCTCCGTTGATCAGTGCTCACCCTGATAACGAACCTCGACGTAGTACGCGCCCCACTCTTGCCCGCGGCCATTGGTCAACCAGGTCTGGAGATGGCGTTCGCCGGGGTCAAGCTCGAGAGTGAAGCTGACGCTCTTGGCTTCCATCGGAACGTTCTTTGTTTCGGTCCGGTGGCCGATCGCCAGCCGGGCGCGGGTCGCCTCGAGCGGCGCCCCCACGTGGGGTGGCCGACGGTAGAGAGTGAAGGTGTACGTGCCGGGCTTGGACACCTCCACAACCCAATAGCCGTTCGACTTCATGTCCTGACGAATATGGGTCTGGTTCCAAGGCACCTGCTTCGCGTGCCAATCGTGACAGTTGAGCAGCGTGCTCGGCTCCTTGTCCGCTCCGAGGACGATGGGACAGTACTCGTCGAACCGCTGGGAAACATCGGCCCACCAGGAATCGTAGTGCCGGCGCAGCGAGGCCACGACCTCGGGGTTGTCGGCCGCGACATCATTGGTCTGCCCCGGATCCTCCTTGATGTTGTAGAGTTCTTTCCCGTTAATGAGTCGCCAGAGGTCGGTCATGACGGCGCTCTTGCGCCACTTCTCCGGGTGGTCGATGCGTTGTGAATCGACGACCAACTTGCGGTCGGGCCATTGCTCGGCCTGTCCGGTCAGTAGTGGAACGAGGCTCACCCCGTCGAAGGTGATCCGCTTCGGTTCCTTGAGATGACAAAGGTCGATCAGAGTGGGGAACACGTCGGTGACGTTGGTCAACGGCTCCACGTCTCGGCCCGCCTCGAGTTCGGGCGGGTAGCGGACGAAGAACGGCACGCGGTGTCCACCGTCGTATTCCGAACCCTTGGTCCCACGCATTCCCGCGTTGTAGCCTCGCCAGGTAGCGCCCTTGGACTTGCCCCGCGCGAGCCCCGCGGCGGTGCCGTTGTCGGTGGTGAAGATGAGGATCGTCTTGTCGTCGAGATTCCACTGCTTGAGCCTGTTCATCAGCAAGCCCATGTTCTCGTCGATGTTGGTGATCATCCCATAGAAGTTGGCCATCGTCTCGGGAACACCCTTCGCGCGATAGGGCTCGGAGTACTTCTTGTCGACGTAATAGGGACCATGGGGAGCGTTGGTGGCGATATAGACGAAGAAGGGACGCTCACGATTGCGTTCGATGAACCCGATCGCCTCCCGAAAGAAGACGTCCGTGCAGTAGCCTTGCTGAGTGGTCTGCTTGCCGCTGACCGAATAGGTATCGTCGAAGTAATCATTCCCCCAATAGTCCGGCGTCTGCCCCACGCCTCCCCCACCGTGGACCACGGTCTCTTGATAGCCACGATCCCGAGGCCGGAAAGGATAGTTGTCACCGAGGTGCCATTTGCCGAACATCGCGGTGCGGTAGCCATTCTCCGCGAACAGGTCCGCCATCGTCGTCTCGTCGCGTCGCAAGAGCGACCGGCCCATGATTGTGTGCCACACGCCGACCCGGTTGCAGTAGCGTCCGGTCATCAGCGAGGAACGCGTCGGGGCGCAAGTGGGACAGACGTGGTAGTCGAGCAGCCGAACCGACTGGTCGCGGAGGCGATCGAGGTTCGGCGTCTTGATCATCGCGTTACCATGAGACGCGACATCGCCGTACCCCTGGTCGTCGGTCATGACCAGAATGACGTTGGGATGGTCGGGACCGGCCGCCTTGGCACCTTCGGCGGTCGCGAGGCTGAGCACGCTTCCCAGGGCGATGAGCCCCCACCGCGATCGAGCTGTGTGCATCGAGACAGTTCCTTCCTCACTCGGCGACTGGTCATTGGAAACGATCGATGAAGGTCCATTATGCGCGGGGGGCGAGCGTCGGGAAAGCCGCCGCTTCCCTCACGGGACACCGCTCGGCCGCCGATCGCCGCGAACCTTTTCCCTCCAGCGGCTATCATGGAGGCATCGAGTTGATTCGGCGATCGAGATAGCGCCGAGCTCTCCAGGGAGAAACAGATGAGCGACCCGGACGCCGATCCCACGGCCACGACGACCTCCAAGCGACAGTTCGCCAGCGACAACTATGCCGGAATTTGCCCCCCCGCGTGGAAGGCGATGGAAGAGGCCAACCGCGGGCACGCCTCGGCCTACGGCGAGGATCGTTGGACTGAACGAAGCGCCGAGCTGCTGCGTGACCTCTTCGAGACCGATTGCGAGGTCTTTTTTACCTTCAATGGGACCGCCGCCAACGCCCTGGCGATCGCCTCGCTCTGCCAGCCCTACCATAGCGTGATCTGCTGCGAAACGGCTCATGTCGAGACCGACGAGTGCGGCGCCCCGGAGTTCTTCACTCATGGGACCAAGATCCTGCTCACCCCGCACGAGCACGGAAAACTCAACCTCGACGAGGTCGATCGACTCGTCACGCGCCGCAACGACATCCACTATCCGAAGCCGAAAGCCCTCAGCATCACGCAGGCAACCGAGCTTGGAACGGTCTACAGCGTCGACGAGCTCGGCGCCGTTTCCGAATTAGCCCGTCGCCGCGACCTTCGGCTCCATATGGACGGCGCCCGCTTCGCCAACGCCCTTGAGACACTCGATGTCGCGCCGAAGGAAGTCACCTGGAAGCTTGGCATCGACGTCCTCTGTTTTGGGGGGACCAAGAACGGACTCGCGGTCGGTGACGCCGTGGTCTTTTTCGATCACGATCTCGCCGCCGAGTTCGACTATCGGTGCAAGCAAGCCGGCCAGCTCGCGTCAAAGATGCGGTTCCTGTCGGCTCCCTGGGTGGGGCTCCTCGAGAACGACGTCTGGCGGGCCAACGCGCGTGCCGCCAATCGCGCCGCCGCCAGACTCGAAGCCGCCCTTCGAGACATTCCCGGAATCGAAATTATGTTCCCGCGCCAAGCCAATGCCGTCTTCGTGCAGCTCCCCGAGTCCCTCCGCGAAGGTCTTTGGGAACGAGGTTGGCGTTTCTACACCTTCATCGGGGCCGGCGGCGCTCGACTGATGTGCTCGTGGGACACGACCGACGAAGACGTCGATGCCTTGACACGTGACGTCCGCGAACTCGCTCAAGCGGTTCTGGCTACCTCAACTCCCGAGTGACGAGTTCGCCCAGCGACGTCTCCAGCGTTGGCTCGGTTCGCGTACGAGCGTGCAGGCCCCCGCGGCCCCAAACGCTGACGTGCTACTTGTTGGCCGGCTTCGTTGGCAATGGCTTGGCCGACGGTTCCTTGGGCGTCGGGTTGAGGTAACCCTCCATCAAGCTCTTGAAGGCAGGATCAGCCTTGAGCGGCGCCATCGAGGGATCGGGTAGGATCGCTCCCTTGATGAATCCCGCGCGTCTGTTGGCGGGAATCCGTTCGAGAGCCCCTCGTAACAACTCGAGGGCTTTGGCTCGATAGGCGTTGGCCAACTCGGTTCGATGCTTCTCGTCGGTGCTTGTCCGAGCCTTGTCGTACGCGACCGAGTAGACGCAGGCACTGTCGTAAAGAACCGTCGGGACTCCTCGTGAGAGCGCGACCGCCTTCTCCGCATCGCGCACGGCCCCAAGATAGTCGCCGGAGAGAGCCAAGGTGTACCCTCGCCCGGAATAGTTCCCCGGATCGCGCGGCGCCAACTTGATGGCCTCGTTGAAGTCGGCAAGGGCCAACTCCTTCCAGTTCATCACGTACTTCCACCCTCGCTTGGCGTGCATCGCCGGAGTTCGCTCATCCGCCGCCAGCGCGAGCGTGAAGTCCTCGACGGCTCCCTGCACGTCCCCAAGGGCCTCGCGCAGACTTCCGCGGTCGACGTAGGCCTTTGTGACCTCGTCGTCGCTCGTTTCCATGAAACGATCGAACGCCTCTCGAGCCTCTTGGAATCGACGCAGTTCGAAGAGAGCCTGGCCGCGAGCGTAGTGAACGAGAGCGACCTCATCATTCTGCTTGAGGGCTTCGTCGTATTGGGCGAGGGCCGCCTCGAACTGCCGTCGATCGTGGAAGATCTTTCCTCGATAGATCCGATAGTTGGCCAACTGACTCGAACCCGGCACCGCGAAGCGAATCGCGTTCTCGAAGTCGGCCGCCGCGGCCTGCTGATCCTTGAGATCCTCAAGGTGAAGTAATCCACGGTTCCCGTACACCTCGGCCACCTCCGGGGCTCGCTGGATCGCGTCGTCGAAACGATCGAGTGCGTCCTCGAAACGCCCCATCTTGCGGTAGGTCATCGCGAGATTGAAGTAGGCGCGGTAGCTATCGGGATTGATCGCGATGGCCCGTTTGAAGTCCTTGATCGCGTCGTCGTAGCGCCCCTGGTTGAAGTAGGCGGAGCCGCGATTGACGTAGATCCCGTACTCGTCCTTGTCGATCCGCATCGCCTCGGCGAAGTCGGCTTCGGCGGCCTTCGCGTCTCCCGCGTTCGAGTTCGCCACGCCGCGGAGCAGATAGGTCCAGAGGAAGTCGTCGCGCTGCGCCAAGCAAGCCGTGAAGGCGATACTCGCGGCTCGGTACTGTTCGGTCTTGTAGAGCGAGAGCCCGAGAAAGTACTGCGCCCAGAAGTTGTCGGTGTCCCGATTGAGGGCTTCCTTGAAGAAGCCGATCGCGGTATTGAATTTGTCGAGATCGTAGGCCCTAAAGCCAAGAAGGAAGTAGTCGAAGGCGTTCGCGGGCTCGATCCCCTCCGCCTTGGCGAGCGCTTCGGCGGACTCCGCTCGTTGCCCCAGATTGGCGTGCAAGTCGGCGCGGCGCAGGTACAGCGACCGGAACGGCGTCCCCAACTTCTCCGCCATCACGAGCAACGTGAGCGCCTCGGCGGCGTTCTCCCGGCGTTCCTGCGGCTGCTGCCCCGGCAACGGAAAAGCGATCGCGTCCGCGAGCAGCATCACCATCTCCCGCTGCGCTTCACGGACCTCCTGCCGCTCTTGATCGGTAAGATGGTCGATGTGCTGATCGGGCTCGAACCCGGTCTCGGCTCCCTTCGAAAAGATCTGAAGCGCCTCGGTCGCCGCGTCGCGCGTCTGAAGGACCGAGGTGGTATCGTCGAGTCCTCCCACCCTCGTGCCGTGAAAGAGGGCCTCGTCGCGAAGTTCTTCGAACCGAGCCAAACGTTCCTGCGCCTCTTCTCTCGCATCCTCCTCGGCGAGCAGAGCCGTCGCCTTCCCGAGCAGCTCGTCGATCGGTCCGTGGAGTTCCTCGAGCATCGGCTCGTCGGAGACCAGCGCGAGCGATTGCCCAAGCTGAAGCTGCGCGGCGTTGAGGTCGCCGCTGTAGAAGGCCGCCTGCCCTTCGTTGAAGCGTCTGGTCGCTTCGTCCCTGATCGCCGCGATCCGTTGGGCCTCTTGAATGTTCCAAGCGACCAGTCCAATGACCACGACGCTCGCCGCGGCTACCGTGGACAGAACCAGGGTTCGATGCTTTCGCAACCAGCGATTGGCCTGTTGCCACCAAGGCTCCGGATAAGCGCTGACCGGCTCGCGCGCCTTCCACCGAAGGACATCCTCGGCTATCTCCTTGGCGTTGGCGTAGCGATCGTCGGCCTCGAGCGCCATCGCCTTGAGACAGATCGCGTTCAAGGGAGCCGGAACGTCTCGAATGATCCGCTTGGGAGGCTCGAACTCGCCTCGGATCACCTTGGTGAGAATCTCCTGCAGCGACGCTCCGTTGAGCGCCGGCGAGCCGACGAGAATGTCGTAGAGAATCGCGCCCAACGAGTAGATGTCGGAGCGTTCGTCGAGTTCCTCGATCCTTCCCTCGGCCTGCTCGGGCGACATGTATTTGGGCGTGCCCATGATCGTCCCGGCCATCGTCTGGCTGCCACTGCCGCGCAGCGTGATGCTGACGCGACTGCCGTCGGTGTCCTCTTCGCTCGCGACCATCGGCTGAAGCGGATCGCGTTGCGAGTGCATGATCGTCGCCAACCCCCAGTCGACGACGATCGCCTCGCCGAAGTCGCCCACCATCACGTTCGCCGGCTTCAGATCGCGATGGATGATGCCCTTGTTGTGGGCGAACGCCATGGCATTGCAGATGCCGACGAAAACATCGAGAAGCTCGTTGAGCTTGATCACGCGGTTGGGATCGTCGCGTGGCAGTTCGTGATACTCGCGAATGGCCGACTCGAAGGTTCTGCCGCGAAGGAGCTTCATCGTGTAGAAGGGCTTGCCATCGGGCTTCATCCCAAGTTCGTAGACGGGAACGATGCCGGGATGCTCAAGTTGCCCCGTGATCTGAGCTTCCTGGTAGAATCGGTCGAGGGTGACTCCGGATTGACGACCGGGCAGCACTTCCTTGATCGCGACGTTGCGGGCGATGTGCTGATCCTGGGCCAGCCAGACGCGTCCTAGTCCACCGCGAGCGAGTTCCTTCTTGAGTTCATAGCGTGGCTTGCCGTTGAGTTGATCGAGACTACTTAGCGTCCCCGCTTCGTCGGAGGCGCGAGAACGTTGCTCGCGATTCGTGCTCTCTCGTCTCGAGCCCCCATCCGCCTCGGTCGACACTCCCGAATGCTGATCCTCGTCCGGAGCGACCGTCTCGTCATAACCGGTCGCCCCCATCGCGTGGGTACCCGAGTTGGAAGTTCCACCCCGGCTCAAGTCGGAGCTCGTCTCGGGAGCGACCGTTTCCGAAAAACTGTCCGTTGTCGCATCGCCCACCTCCGTGGGAGAAGGAGCGTCGCCCGGCGCCATCGTGTCGGCAAGTCGTGACTGCTTCTCGTCGGACTCGTCGGACTCGTCGACTTGCGTCCGCTCAAGCGAGGGCGGAATCGAGTCCATCGTCTGCGCGAATCCGTCGAAGGCGGGCTCTTCTTCGTCCTCGTTCGTCGGATCGAGGATGGTCTTTCCGCTCTCTAAACCACGCGCGAGCGAAGCCCCCCGCGACCGCTTGCCTTTCGCATCCGCAATGGGAGCGACTGTTTCGTCCAACGGAGTCTGGTCGGAATCAACCTCGTCAACGGAGTCGGCCATGGTTTGACCGGCATCGGACGCCTCCGCCGGGGCGATTGTTTCCATCAGTGTCGCGTCGTTGGCATCCCCAGCGCGCGGTGTCTCCGGACGATCGATCGAAGCCGCGAGCGTCACGTCCTCGGAGCCGATTTGATCGTCAACGAGCGACTCCGATGGTCCCATGGCCTCGTCCGTCATCGCTCCCAGATCGTCGGGAGAACTCGGACTCTTGCTCGATTCGACGGAGAAGCCACCAATGACGGTTTCATTCTCGGCCTCAAGCAGGGAACGATCCTCTCCCGAGATGAATCCGCGTTCGACCATGAACTCGGCGACGCTGTCGGTCCCACCGCGGCTGGATTCCTCTTCGACCAAACGCGCTTGATCCTTGGTGATCAGCTTGCGATGTAGCGCTCGTTCGATCAGTGGATGTGTCATGTCAGGTTCCCGCGGTCTCACTCGCGGCGCGTGGGACGTCCCTGTTGCGCATCCCCGATCCGGGAACACACGTCGCGCCGCCATTCCCTTGCCGATGGCGAACTCGCCGGTCGCGCCCACCGCAAAGGGGGAGCGCCCGGACATCATGATACCGGTTTAGTGGCTCTTCGATAGAGATGAGTTTCGCTCGGCGAGAGGGACGGTCACGTTCGACGCCCCCCTTCTCGCCAACGACTAGGAGGAGGGTGACGTCGTCTGTTTTTCCTCGTTCGAACGCTTCGGATCGCGAATGGTCCGATCACCAGCCAGCGCCCCCGCCGCGAGTCCGACCACGATCGCGCCCCCAATGGACGCATTGGACGGTTTCTCATCGGTTTCCGGCTTGCTCGTCGCCGCGATCTCCTGGGCATCGACCGTTGACTCGAGGCTTTCGTCGATCGTCGCGACCTCGGAGAAGAGCTCGTCGAGATGATCCCAGTGCTCAACCGGCGTCGAGGGATGACCGAACTCGAAATTGACGTCGATGGGAGCCTCGAACAACGTCGCTTCCGGTCCGGCATCTTCGGACGACGACTCTCCATCGTCCGAACCACCCTCCTTGGTTTCGGCGGCGGCATCGTCCGAATCGGACTCCGCCTCTCCGGTTTCCTCCGTTTCGGGAACTCCTCCCGGGGCGACGCCATCAACGGGAACGAGGACGTTTTCGCCACCTCGTTCGTTGCGCGCCTCGTCCTCGACTGGAGGTTGACCTTCCTCGTCGAGGTTCTCCTCACCGGAGTCATCACCCGCCAAGCGAGCCCTTAAGAGCTGCTGAAGCAGTTCGCTGACGCCATGCCAGCTCGGCATCGCGGATCGGCCAAGAGCCGACGCGAGGTTCGAGAGGGCGCTCTTGGTCGATTCGCTCTCGATACCGACCCGATCGAGCGCCGACTCGACAAGGTCCTCGACCGACAGCGAGTCCGCCGCCCGCGAGAAGACTTGATCGATGATGCCCGAGAGAGCCTCGAGATCGCCGGTCGGAAAATCGCCGCGATCGCGTCCAAACCCATTCTCAATCCCCGCGCCGCCGTTGAGCCCGTTTTGCGGGATGAGGTTCGCGGCGGTGAAGATCAGGGAGCCCAACAGGTTTCCGGCATTCGTTCCCGAATCACCGGGAGAGACTCCCGCGATCAACGATGTCGACGTTCCGCCTCCATTGCTCGGAGTTCCACCGGGATCGCTCGGTGCCGACGGATTCGAAGGCGTGTTCGGCCCAGTCGGCGGTGACGGAGCGGGATCCCCTCCCCCAGGAGCGGGCGGACTGGGCCCACCGCCCGGCGGGTTCGAGGGCCCTGGATCGGGCGTCGAAGGTGGCGACGGTCCCGGTGAGGGATCGCCTCCTCCCCCGTTGGTCGGTGGGGGTGAGACGGGAGGCGAGGTCGGACCAGGCCCCGGCTCGGGGGTCGTCGGTCCAGGATCGACCGAAGGTGGGGGCGACGTCGGCGACCCACCGGCATCCGCGCCGACGTCGGAGAAGTCGAGCACCAGCGCCAGTTCCTGTCCGGCGGAGGCGTTCCCTTGGAAGGTCGACGACGCGACCACTTCCCCGTCCTGGACGACGTTGAATCCGCCCCGGAACTCGCCACCGGCACCGACCAACGTCAGGCTGTAGTTATTGGCGGCCGAATCGGGAATGATAAGTACTTCCGTCGTCGCGTCGTTGGAGTAATAGGCGTTGTCGATCTCGTTGAGGTTGCCGGAGCCGACGCCATCGTTGCCAACGCGGTTATTGTTGGAGTCCTCGAGGACGAAGCCGACCGGGTCGAACCAAGCGTAGATGCCGTCGGGCAGTTCCGCGCCAAAGATATCCTCGATCTCGAGAACGAAGGTCTCGTTGATCAGTCCGAGGTTCGGGTCGTCGCGTTCAATCACCCCGGAGACATCGAACGTCGCCTCCACGATCGAGCGATCGACATCGAGGAGCATCTCGGAGGCCGTCGGCAGCTGAAGACCTTCGTCCGCGTTGGGGTCGTAGCTTCCAAAGGCGACGATCCCAAGTTGGTTGACCGCATCGAGACCTTCTCGTTCCCAGAGAAACTCGAGCGACGGCGCCACCGAGGAACCATCCTCCCCGGTGGAGATCAAGTCCCCGCCCGAGACCGGAGCGCTCGAGAGGACTGGAATAACGGCCAACGTCAATCCTTCGAGGTCGCCCACGAGCGTCGCCCCATCGATCTGCTCGATGGCGTCGAGGCCGATCCCGAAACCGACTTGGGCATCGGGAGCGTCCGGATCGGCGATGAGGAAACGAGCCCCTCGCGCCCAAGCGACGATGAACTCTCCGCCCGCGACGCCCGCCTCGGAATAGATCGACTCGATGAGCTCCGCGTAAAGTTCCGTCAGTCGTTCGTTGACCGCCGTGGCGATCTCCTCGGAAGAACTCCCCTTCTCCTCGAGGCTTTCGGCAAGTTCCTCGAGTTCCACGCGGATCCGCTCCGCGTCATCCCGCTTGGTGACGTCCTTGGTCGCGTGTTCGGACGCCTCGGCATCGGCGAGAGTGATCGTCTCGAGGGAGGTCTGAACCGGCGCGACCGCCTCGCTGCTGATCTCGTCACCTTCGCCATCCGGCTCGGTCACGACGATGAGGAACTCGGTCGGATCCTCGAGCGTCAGCCCCGAGCGGTTCTCGATCGAGTCGGCCAGCGTCAGGCGATAGGTGCCGGCCGTCAATCGGCGCAGGCCCCCTTCGATCACGACCAAGCCGTCGTCAGTCCCGAAGTCTCCCGCCGGGACGCCGTCTTGATTGAGCGAGATAAGGACACGATTGCTGTCCTTGTTGAACGAAACCGACGCGAGCGTGACGGAACCAATGACGTTGCCGTCATCATCGAGCTTCTCGAGGAGATAGGCGTCGAGCGTATTGACCGTCTCCACTCGAAGGGCCTCGGCGCTGGTGCCATCGATGTCGAGTCGGTAGTCACCCTCTTCGAGCAATTCCGCGATCGTGATCGTCACGGTGCTCGCTTCGGCGTCGTACTCGATGAGGTCGGTCGTCTTGGTCAGGCGGCGGAACGACTGCCCGTCCAAGTCGTGAAGAACGTAGTTCGATCCGAGCACCGCTTGATCGGGGAGAAGCGACGCGTCGAAGGAAAGCGTGATCGTGGTCGAGCTCTCGCCGGTCGCGAACTCGATGCCCGTGATGCGCGGACCGCCGGTGGTCCCCTCCTCCTCGCTGGACGACTCGCCCTCGGTGATGACTCCCTCGCTATCGACCGAGAATCCATACTCTTGATCGCCGCCGGCGAGGAGCACCCCGTCGCTGCCTCGCAGCCCAAATCGGTCGTTGAACTGGACCTCGATCTTGTTCGGCAAGTTGCTCGCCAAGGGAGACCAGGCGGTAACCGTCTCCACCCGCGGACCGACCGTCTGGTAGAAGACCTCAATCGACCGGCTTCCCGAGAGCAGATTTCCGGCCAAGTCGGAAATGGTACCGGCATGAACCGTGAGTTGGTAGTCGTCGGTGATCCCGGCGAGCTCTTCGGGGAGCTCGACGTTCAGCACGTAGCGTGTCGCGCTGATCTTCTCGATCTCGAAGCCTGACTCGACAAGGGTCTCGTTTCCGTCTCCGAAGCCGCCATCTCCACCCGCCGCCAGCAGGGAGTAGCTGCTCGGGTCGAGGGCCCCGGCCTCGTCGACCTCCTCGGAAAAGTCGACGAAGAACTGGACGCCGACGGGCCCACCTCCCTCACCACCATCGATGACGTCCCACGTCAGGCTTTGGGCTCTCGGCCCCGTTCGGTCGACGGTGATCTGGAAGTCGAAGTTCTCGCCACGCAGCTCGTTGCCCGACGCATCGATCAGCTTGAGCGACACGAGGTAGTCACCGCCTGGCAGCGGCGTGTCGATCGTGACGAAGAACTCCTCGGAGACGCCACTCTCGCCAAGTCCCAAGACGGCCGAACCGTCGTCGAAGAGCCCTTGCGGCGTCTGCCCGACCGGGGTCAATTCGACCAGCGCGGTCAGTTCTCCGGCCGCTCCGACCGGGAAGAGATCGCCGCCAACGATGCGGAACGTCGGTCGGGACTTGTTGGTGAGGTTGTCGTTCGCGTCAACGCCGGTGTCGCTCTCCTGGGCCAGTTCGAACGTATCCAGCGTGGGGCCCGTGCGATCGGCGACGATGGTCGTGAGGAAGTTGCCACCCGGCGACGCGTCGCCATCTCCATCGAGAGCGATCCCGCCACGATTGATGCCGTTGGGCCCCGAGAGCACCGAGACCGAGTAGCTCCCCTCGGCGAGTCCGTCCTCGAACGAGAGGGTCGCGGTGTTGGTTGCCGGATCGAAGAGAACCGAGCCGATCACCTTGCCGGAGACTTCGTAGACCGACGGATCGCCGACGTTGGTCAAGTTGGTGCCGTCGAAGGTGACGACAATCGTTTCACCGACAGCCTCCACCTTGGTCACTTTCGGAGCAATCGTGTTGAGTGTCGCCGTGACGGGCGCCGAGGTGTTGCCCCGGGCGTCGACAAAGCGAGCGAAGACATCGACCACCGGGTTCGCCGTGTCCGACGCGATCCCGGTGGTGGAGGTGATTTGGAAGGTCGTCGCACCAGCCTCGAGGACGACGGTGGCGAGGCCATCGTCGAACACGCCATCACCATCGACGTCGAGTTCGATGGTGATCTCTTCCCCGGCCGTCGCGGGATGGGGGTCGCTCACCGCCCCGGCGAAGCGATAGAGCACTCCCGACTCATCGCTGCCCGCGACGCCGATGACCCGAAGGTCACCCGCGGAAACGGGCGCCGTCGTGTCGACGCTGAAGAAGTCGACAAAATCGCCACCGGCGCCGCCGATTCCATCCCCGTCGAGAGGCACTCCGTCGGCACTGAGGATCTCGTCATTGGCCGTCAGCCGGTACCTTCCATCCTCGAGCACGCCCGACAGCGTCAAGATGAGGAGGTTGTTCTCGGCGTCGTAGGCGTTCTCGCCGCTGATCAGTTCGGAGCGATCACCGCCGACGATCAGATTTCCCTCGGCATCGACCTGTTCCAGTTGGAAGAGGGAACTGCTGAGCGTCGCGGGATCGAGTTCGACCGAGTCGAAATAGAGGCGGATCTGCTGCGGACTCTCGCCGACAGTCTCGTCGGGAATCATCCGGACGATGCGTGGTCCCGCCAACTGCGTTTGAATCTGAAGGCGATAATTGCCTGTCGAGCGTTCGAACCCACGCACCTTGACGGTGTAGGACTCCCCGGCCGCGCTTGCCGCGAGGGAGACCTTCAGGAACGAGTCCTTTCCGCCAAGGTCGTCGCTCGACGCGATGACGTTGCCCGCGGGATCGTAGAGCGTCATCACCGTATCGAGGGTTCCGCCAAGCTGATCGGCGATCGTTCGCAGGGTGACTTGCGAGTCGGCCGAGAGACGGAAGCGGTAGAAGTCGGCGTCGCCGGCGACGTCGACGTTGGCGAAAACGGCAACGTCCGCGGGGTTGGTCGCGGGATCGAGGAACGATGCGGGATCGCCCGCGCCACCGGGACCGACGGGTGTCGCGAACTCGGCGGTGTCGTTGGCTTCCCACGGATCGGAAATCGGCGTCGCCCCCGCCTCGCCGGTGAACTGGAAGGTCGTCTCGATGAACGCTCCCGACGCGTCGGTGGCACGCACAAGAAGCGTCGTGCGTCCGAACGCCGCGGAGGCGTAGTCGACGACGAGCTGGTTGCCGACAATCGCCGCGGAGTCGAACAAGGTTCCGTTGGCCACCGATCGAAGCGTGTAGGTCAGTCCCGCCCCCGACTGTTCCACGTCGCTGTAGAGCGACGGCAGATTGATCGTCGTTTGACCGGCTCCGGCGGCGAAGAAGGTCGGACCTGTCGGCGCGTCGTTGACGGAGAGAACGTTGACGTTGAACGTGACGAAGAACGAGAACCCAAGCTGGGCATTGGTGACTTCGAGTGTGATGCTCGAGGTGCCCGACGTGTTCGCCAAGTAGTCGAGCACCAAACGGCCCGATCCGTCGATGTAGGGTGCCTGCGCGAACAGCGATGGCTTGCTCACGCCTCCCTGCGGAATCGAGAATGTCGTGCCCGGGCCAAACTGCGCGGGCAGGTTGAGGAAGGTCGTCGGAGCGTCCTCGAAGACCGACACGTCGGGGATTGAACTGGCGACACTCAGCGAGGCGGCCACCGTCACGCCCGGCGGCGACTGCGTCAGTGGGACAACTCCAAGAATGTTGGTCACCGAGTCGCGAGCGCTCGCCAATCCCGACAGATGGGTGACTCGAAGCGATGGCGGCGCCTGGTCCCCAGCGTCCGCGGTCAACTCCACCATGAGGACGAACGTGGCCGACGCTCCGGGTCCGACCTCGGCGAAACCACTCCCCAACACGTCGATCGAAAACAAGCCCTCCGAGAGGCTGATCGTGTCGAAGTGCTGGACGGTCACGTCGACCGCTGGATCGATCACCCCATCACCATTGATGTCGCGGTAGAGGGTCAGTGACTCGATGACGGAATTCGGATCGGACGACGTCTGATCCACGGCGAACGTGAATGTTTCGACCAGAAGCGAGTGATCGCCAGGCGTCCCATTGTTCGAAACGACGACCTCGAGCAATTCCGTGCGTCGACCTTCGCTCAACCCGGCGGGCGAGATGTCGGTCGTCACCACGGAGAACTGTCCGGTCTCGATGTCGCCAATCGGATCGAAGACGATGTGAACATCGTCCCCAAGGAATGGCCCGCTTACCGACTGCCCCGCTCCGTCGACGATCATCGCGCCCGGAGCCAACGCCAGTTCGATCGTTCCGTCGCCCCGAAGGCCCGAGACGGTGACCAAGTACTCGAGAGGGTCGCTCGTCGCCTGCACGCCGAGCTGACCGGTGACATTGCCAGTCTTCAAGAGGGCGAAGTCGGACGCGTCGACCCCGAAGACGACTTTGCTCATCGTCACCAGGTAGGTAATCGACTCACTAAAGGGACTGGGCCCGCCAAGGAGGTCGATCGAGGTCACTTCCGGGACGGACTGGTCGATAACGATCGCCGCACCAGCGAACCGTCCCTCCGAAAGCCCCGCCTCGTCGATTTGGTTGCCTGCCAGATCGACGGCGCTGCCATCGTCGACGAAGTCGAGCCGCAACGATCCATCACCGGCGACGCCGGCGACGGTGACAATCCACTCGTCTCCAGCAACGCCATTGGGGGTGACTTGCTGAATGACGCCGGTCGCGGTACCCGAGGTGGTGACTTCGAAGTCCACCGAGTCGAGACTGAGGACCGCCTCGTTGAAGGTGACCAAGAAGTTCACGGTCGGAACATTCGTCGGAAACGCGTCGAGAGAGTCGATCGATTCGATTCGCGGGGCCTCTGTGTCGATCGTCACCTCGAAAGGTGCCGACAGCCCACTGACGTTCCCGGCTTGATCGGTGGTTTGGCCGCGGAACGTGTGAGTGCCGTCCGCCAGCGGGCTCACGACCGCGAACGCCCAACTTCCCTCGCCGTCGGCGTTGGTCGATCCGAGTAGCGCCCCGTCGAGAAAAACCTCGACGCGACCAAACGACTCGGCCGCCCCAGACAGCGTTGGCGTGTTATCATTGGTAACTTGGTCGCCAGGAACACCGGCATCATCCGCGATCATCGAAATCGTGGGAGCATCGGGGGCCACGCTATCGATGACTTCGAGTGTGGTCGAGCCGAACGCCTCTTCGCCGAAAATGTCCGTCACCCTCAGCGCGATGGTGTGCACGCCGAGTCCAAGCCCGAGGCCCGCGACTTGCCCACTCGTCAAACTCGGCGTCGGCCCGGTGGTGTCGTCGTATTCTCCGTCGTTGTCCAGATCCCACTCGAAGGTCAGGTAGTCGCCGTTGGGAATGTTCGGATCGGTCGCGGTGGCGAGGAGAGCGATCACGTCGTCGGTCTGGCCGATGGAGTATGGACCGCCGGCCGACAAGACCGTTGGTGAGACATTCCCTTGATCGACCGCGACGAGGTACGAGACCGAGTCGCTCATCGCGGGATCGGAACTGTCCGTGACCGTAAGGGTGACGGTGTAGGTCCCAAACGTGGAGAAGGCATGGGAAACGGTGACGCCCTGCTCTGTCGGGCTGCCGTCGCCAAAATCCCAGGTGTACTCGACGAGGCTCTTGATCGGGTTCTGATGGAACGAGGGACTGCCGTCGAACTGGACGGACTGATCGGGCGCCACGTTGCTTGGCGCCACGAAATCGGCGACCGGTTCGAGGAGCGCGGCCACCGTGTAGACCTGATTGATCTCCAGATCCTGATCGAGGGCATTCCCAACGACGTCGACGATGTCGGTCGTCGCAGCGATGTCCAGCCCCAAGAGGCCGGCCCCGAAAACGTTGGAGACCGTCACCCGATAGGTTGACGCGTCCGCGTCCCCCGCGTCGTCGACGCCGACGGGTGTGTCGGCCGTGACTCCCACGAGAGCGAGTCCAAAGTCGGTCGCGTCGACATTCGCCACGTCTTCGCTGAAGACGACATCGAAGACCACGATCGACGAGTCGGTGGGACTTGCCCCGGCAAGCGTGATCGCGACTTCGGGGACGGTATTGTCGAGGACGTATTCTTCATTGGTGTCGGGTTCGACCACCACCAGGGAGTTGCCCGCCAGGTCGTCGATCGATGCCGACGGAGCCAAGTCGAGGCCGACCGCTCCGCTGTAGCTGTCGAGATCCCCGCCGGCCACGGTCACGCTCCAGGCAAGTCCCGCTCCCCCATCGGCCGACAAGAGACTCACGACGCCCGCCGTCGAACCTCCACTGACTTGGAAATCGGCCATGTCAATGGTCGTCACTGCCTCGTCGAACGTCGCCAGGAAGACGAGCGAGTCCGCGTTGGTCACCGGCGACGCTGGGGACAAGCGGTGGATGGCGTCGAGCACCGGCCCCGTTCGGTCGATGGTGGCGGCGTAGGGGCTCGAGAGACCACTGATGTTGCCGAGCGAGTCGGTCGCCGTCGCCGTGATGACGTGGGCCCCTTCCGCGAGGGGGACGCCGTGGAGGTAGCTCCAGTTCCCCGACCCGTTCGCGGACGTCGATCCGACCGAGCCGCCGTCGACAAAGACTTCCACGATACTGAACGCTTCGGCCGACCCCGAAATCAGTAGTGTCTGGTCGGTGGTGATGCCATCGCCGCCATTGACGCCCGAGTCGGTCGAGATGCCCGCGATCACCGGAGCCGACGGCGCGATGGTATCGACCACGTAACGCTGACCGACAAAGTCGCCGTTGCCGATCCCGGGACCTCCGATGGGAACCGCGGCTTCGCTGAGCACGGTGTCATTGTCGACGAAGTCGAGCCCAAGCTCTCCCTCACCGGAGACGCCGGTCACGGTGACCGTCCACTGCGTTGGACTGTCCACAACGATGGAACCAATGACGCCGGTGACGCCGCCGGTGGTGTGCAAGCTGAAGTCGGTGGGATCCAACCCCGCCACGTGATGACTGAAAGTGACGTCGAACTCGACAACATTGCTCGCGGTCGTCGCCGGCCCCACCCGATCGATGGCAACGACTTCGGGCAGGCCCAAGACCGTAATCGCGGGAGATTGAAGACCGGCGACTTGCTCCAGGTCGATGGTCGGCATCGAAGAAGCGGCGAGTTGCAAGAAGTGGCTCGCCTCCACCCCCTCTAGCAAGGGCATGATTCGGAACGAGTCGATGGGCGAATCGCCGACGTCGGACGCGACGACCGCGTGCAGGAGGTAACGAGTCGAATCGCCGTGGCCCATGGTGTTGCCGACGCCGAACGTTAGCAGCCCATCGCGAGCCGAACTCGACGGCAGCGTGTACTGGGTCTCCTCAACACCTAGTTGACCGTCTCCGTCGAGATCCTCGATCAGCACGAAGCTGTCGAAGAGTGCCTCGAGGTCGCTCTTGGAGACGGGCGTTCCGTTCTGATCGACAACGGCGAACGAAAGGGTCTCGACAGAGATGTCGTCGTCCGACGAGTGACCGTTGTGGGTGACGATGAACGAGAGGAGCGACTCGGTGCCGGGCTGCGAACGATCGATCGCGGAGGGCGTGAGGCTGAAGTCCATCGCGATACCGACGGGAGAACTCTGGTTCTCGATCCAGGAGATCCCCGAAGCGCCAAGGGCCGCGGCGACATCCAAGTCGCCGTCCCGATCGAGATCGCCAAACGCGAAGGACGTCGCGCTACCGAGCCCAGTGTCGACCGTCCCGACCTGGAAGTTGCCGTCTTGGAGATGGTTGGTGACCAGGACGAATCCACTCGCCGACGCTCGGCCGACCATGACGTCGAGGTCGCCGTCCTTGTCGAGATCGGCGATCTCGATCTGGTCGATCGGACCGGAACCGGAGAACGTGTAGACCTGGCTGAAGGTGCCGTCACCGTTGTTCGCGTAGATCCTGAGATCGCCGGTGGCGCTGTTGCCGACCACGACATCGAGGCGATTGTCGTTGTTCATGTCGCCAAGTCGCACGAGGTCGCCGGCTGGTCCAGTTGCGAGGCCGTCGACGCGGTTGAGGCTTCCGTAGTCGTCGTAGTTGTCAAAGATCACAAACGGGCCAACACCGCCCAGTTGCGGCCCGACCGCGACGATGTCACTGTCCCCATCGCCATCGAGATCGCCGACATCCAAGGAGGCGATCCGCGCGTTTTGCGCCGACTGCAAATTGGTAAACTGCCCCTGACCATCATTCTCGAGCCAGAAGAGTTCGAAGGGTCCCTCGAGCGCCACGACCAAGTCGAGATCGCCGTCGTCGTCCATGTCGGCCAGATCGTAGGAGGCACCACTGGAGTTGTTTCCCGGACTCGAGACGACCTGTTGCCAGCCACCTCCCCCGCGAAGGTCGTTCTCGAAAACCCGCAACAGGTCGGTTGGATCGTAGCTGACCAGATCGATGTCGCCGTCGTTGTTGACATCGGCGAGTCTGAAGTCCGTTCCGACGTTCCCCGCGATCCATCGGACCGTGGCAAGCGTCCCGGCGCCGTCGAGGTTCTCGTACCAGCCGAATCGCTCGACCTCCGGACCGAACGACGCCACGACGTCCAGATCGCCATCGCCATCGAGGTCGGCGAACTCTATTTGTTGGGCATCGTCGAGTGTCGCTCCATCGACGAGGTGATTCTGAACCAACACCGTCGCGGAATGCAGCGATCGATTCTCGAAGCTATCGACGTACTCGCCGCTCGTATCGAGCGAGACAAAGTCGATGTCACCGTCGCGATCGTAGTCGCCAAAGGAAAGGACCGCGAGGTCGACCTCGGGCTCGTGGAGGGTATGGTTCGCGGCGATGCCTCCCTTGCCGTCGTTGACGAACCAAGAGATGACCACGGTTTCGGGGGAATCGACTACCTGGGCGGTGCCGCTCGTCAGGAGATCGAGATCGCCATCGGCGTCGATGTCGACCAGCCGGACGTCGTAGAGATTCTCCAGACCACTCGCCAAGAGGTCGCCAGGCGTCCCGAACGCTCCCTTGCCGTCGAGGTTCTCAAACAGGAAGACACCACCGGCCGAGTAGGAACCGACGACGATATCCTCGTCGCCATCGCGGTCAAAGTCTCCGGTTAGGAGCGTGTAGCCGTCACTTTCGTACTCCACGGCGCCGGTGTCGCCGATAGTCTGACGCGTCCAGGGCGAAGGACTGCCGCTGCCGTCGTTAGCGAACCAGGAGAGTTCGTCGTAGCTCCAATTGAGCAACACGACATCCTCGGTGCCGTCGCCATTGACATCCGCGATGGCAATGGAACTGTTCGAGCCCGTATCGGACCCGGCAATCTGCATCTCGTAGTAGTCGAAGACTCCGTCGTAGGAACCGCCCATGTTCGCGAACCAGACGAGCGAGCCTTCCTCGAACTCATCGTCGACTCGCAACGCCACGAGGTCCCGATCACCGTCGCCGTCAACGTCCGCGAGTTGCAGTTCCTCAATGGCTGCGCCATTGGTGATCTCGTAGTCGTTGCCCCACTGATTGCCCTTGGATTGGTTCTCGTACCAGACAATTCGTGAGTCGGTGCCGACGACGATGTCGACGTCACCGTCTCCGTCGACGTCGTCGGTCTGGATGCTCGTGACCTTTTCCTCGGGCAGGTACCGAATAACCAGGCCGGTCTCGTCGAACGAAAGATCGCCGTTGCCGCGATGCCAAGTGATGCCCGTCGTGAAACCGCCATCGAAACCCGCCAGGATCAAGTCGAGCGTTCCATCGCCGTCGATATCGGCCTGCGCCAGGTACTCGCCCTGCCCCACCGATGGCGTCTGGAAGTAGTCGATGTTGTCGAAACTGACCGGGGGCTCGACGATCGACACCGGGTCGCTAATGACGACTCCCGAGCCGTCGAGAAGCTGATTGCCCGCAATGTCGACGATGGAACCGTCGATGTCGTTGACGACGAGGGCGATGCCGCCGGGAACACTGTTCGAGTCAACGCTGACGACAACGCGATAGGCACGTGACGAGACAGCATACACATCGAAAATACCGCCCGACGCGTTGCCGAAGAACTGGAGATCGAAGTCGCTCGGAGTGACCCCACTCACCCCCTCGCTGAACGAGACGAGGAACTCGATCGTCGGCTGTGAGCTGCTTTCGGGGCCGACCGCGGAGACGACGTGCGGGTCGCCGGCCACATCGGCCACGACCGCTTGCGGTCCGACCACCTCGCCTGGGAGGCTGGACACAGTCAGCCCCGTGACAACGTCGTTCGTCCGAACTCCCGAGACTCCCATCTCGAACTTGGCATTGGGAACGAGATCGGATGCACCCTCCTCCAAGATCAGTTCGACGAAGAAGGTGGCATCGCCGCCGGGAACCAAGTCTTCGTACACTTCCAGATCGACCGTCAACTCCGCGAAATTGCCCGTTGAGACGACGAAGCCTTTCGAGACGTGTTCATCGCCACCATCGAGCTGGCCATCGAAATTGCGATCATGAAAGACGACGACATCCTCGATCACCTTGGACCAATCGATCGGAGGGCCTTCGCCCGTGGTGAGGTCGTCCAAGTCGAAGCGAAGCGTCGAGATTTCGACTTGGGCATCTCCCGATCGGCCCAAGTGCGACACCTCGACGGTGAAGCGGTGCGTCGGGACGCCTTCTTCAACGATGTCGGAACCCTCGGCCCGAACATCGAACGAGACCGACGCGAGCTGCGTCGCCGACCAGGCGATCTGACCGGCGCCTTGATCGAAGCTGAGCCACGTCACATCGAGATCGCCGTCGCCATCGACATCCGCGAGGGCGAGGTCTCGGCCACGAGGAAGCCCCGTCATCACCTCGGTCGGAACCGGATGGAAGTAACCCTGGTTGTTCTCGTACAGGACGATGGTGTCGTCCTGCCCAAGATCGCTGGCGAGTCCGACAATGTCCAGGTCGCCATCGAGGTCGATATCGGCGACGTCGATCTGGCTCGGCTTGAACGACCCGCCACCGATGAGCGAATAGGGACCGGCGTAGGAACCAGCTCCCTGATTCTCGATGAGAATGACTCCATCGAAGTCGGGCACGGTCGCGACGATGTCGGTATCCCCGTCCCCGTCGATGTCGACGCCGTGAACGTCACGAACCGGTCCGGCGACACTGCCCACCGAACTACCGGAGACCGTTCCGTCCCCCGCTCCGAGACGCCATCCGATTCCACCGGAGCTGTCGCTCCAAATCACATCGAGATTGCCGTCACCATCGAGGTCGACGACATCGAGCGAGGTGATGGAACCGGATCCCCCGCCATAATTCAACGCGGAGCTGAAACGCCCCGATCCATCACTCAGCGAGACGCGGATACCACCGGCATCGTCGCCGATCACCAGGTCGAGCCAGCCATCCTCGTCGAGATCGCCGAGAGCGACTTGGGTGTACCCGATCCCGCCATCGCTAGCGGCGAGGGTCTTGTCGAACGAGCCGGCGTTTTCCTCGATGATCCAGGCGCCATCAGGAGCCGCGACGACTATCTCCATTACCCCGTCGCCATCGAGGTCGCTCGTCGCGAGTCCGCTAAAGCCCTGCGCGAAGTTGGCGAGCGTGGAGCCACTAAAGCCCCCGTAGCCGTACCCGTACCCAGTTTGCTGGTAGAAAGCGAGTTCTCCCGGCACCGATCCAGGACCGATCACATCGAGCATTCCGTCGCTATCGAGGTCGACCCATGTGATTGGTCCCTTCTGAGCGATGCTCGAGATCTGCTGATTGGCCAGCGAGCCGGGGAAGGTCGCGCTTTTGTGCAGGCCGATGTTTTCGGCAACGGTGAGTTGGTACCCGTCGTGGATGGCGACATCGAGATCGCCGTCGCCATCAAGGTCGCCGGTCAGCGGACGAGCCAGGTTCGTGGAGTAGAGCTCATCGCCAACGCGTTGGCGAGCTCCAAAGACTCCATCGCCTTGATTGGCGAACCAAACGACTTCACGCTCCGGAGCCAGGCGTGTCGCCAGAACGTCCAGATCACCGTCTTGGTCGAGGTCGGAGATCGTGATCTTGCCCACGCCACGAATCTGGGTCGAGATGGGATTGGGAGTGTTGCTGAAGCCGTCGCCCGTGTTCTCGTACCAATTGACGACCTCGTCCCAGACAGCGACGATGTCATTGTCGCCGTCGCCATCGATGTCGCTGACGACGACATCGTGAGGAGCGTTCTCTGGCGACGTCAGCCCGAAGCCGGGACCCGCGAGCAACGTCCCCAGTTGATCCTCGAGGAAGAAAACGCCACTGCCATCACCGATGGCGATCTCGATCCCCTCGGAAGGGGACACGAATCCGTCACCGTCGTCGAGGGTGTAGATGACGTCGTTGAGCCCGTCGTCATCGACATCGCCGACGCTCACGCTCCGGGCACTCGCCGTCGTGCGGACGGGTGACATCGCCCAGGAATCGGTGGGCGACTGCCCTCCCAAGTAGGCCCTCACCTTGGTCGAATCGACGACCACGACGTCGAGCAGGCCCTCCTGATCGGCGTCGAAAATCTGGAAATCTCGAATATCGACGAGACCGCCGGCAATCGTTCTGGGAGCATCCCACATCGAGAGAGGATCGCCGTTGTGGCGGAACCAGATCAGTTCCCCATCGATCATCGACGCCACGACATCGAGCCAGCCATCGTGGTCGATGTCGGCCAACTCGATTTGAAGAGGCTCGGTGCCCGGCGAGATCGGCGACGAAATGTCGCCTTCCCATTGGTACCACGAAAGCGGACTATCGCTCGAGTACCAACTGAACTGCTGCGTGTTGTAGTCGAAGCCGACAACGTCGAGCTTACCGTCGCCGTCGATATCTCCCAACTGGGCGGCCCGCGGGTAGCCAATGCTGACGTTCTGGCGCGGACTGCCGAAGGGAATTAACGGACTCGCACTGTAGGCGGCGACAAACCCGCTAGTGTAGCCCAGCGACTCCCAACCGGCACCGAAGGCGCTGTCGAACGTGGCGGTTCCACCAAAGAAGCCCGCGACGAGGACTCGCCCGGAAGCATCGAGGGTCACTCCGAGAGGCTCGATGATATTGTCGCTGCCGACAGCGCGGGCGAAAGTCGGATTGCCGCTGGGATCGAACTGAGCGAGGAAGAGAGCTCCCGAACCTCCATCGGGCGTCAGCGTCTCGCTTCCGACGTCGATGCTGCCGTTGAAGTACCCGACGAGCGTCATGTTGCCGTCGGCGTCGACCGCCACGCCTTCGCCTCGGGAGGTTCCCGATGTGCTGACCGCCGTAACGTCGTGAATGTCGCCATTGGCATCGTGGATCGCGACAAACGCGCTGGTCGACCCCACCGAAACATTGTGGCCAACGTTGTCGGGATCAAAGTTGGTGAAACCACCAATGGAACCGGACGTGTAGATAAGCCCCGAGTCGGCCACGACGATATCGTAGACTTCGTCGTAACCCGACCCTTCGTAGGTGTGATACCACTGCTGGGAGCCGAACTGATCGAGCTTGACGAGGAAGACGTCGCCTTGGAGAGCGGTAACCTCCCCGCCCGGATCACTGGGTAGAAAGTCGACTTGGTCCTCAAAGACTCCCGTCGCGTAGACGGAGTTGTCGGCGCCGATCGCGACCGAACGGACCTCGTCGAAGTAGGAATTTCCGCCGTAGGTGCGGTGCCAGTTCACATCTCCCTGGTTGTCGAAGGAGACGACGAAAGCGTCTTTACTGCCGACGGGAGTCACGACATCCGCGCCGAAGGCGATCTGGTCGCTGAAGTAGCCGCCAACCACGACGTTGTCGTCCTCGTCTACCGCGATGTCCCATCCCGCGTCCTGGTCGGAGCTACCAAACCCGTGCAGGGAGGAAACCTCGCCGTTGTCGGCATCAAAGCTGGCGACGAAGACATCCGAGAAGTCCAGACTGTCGATCGCCGGAATGCCAACGGTATTGTCCCCGAGGACTTCGGCCGTCCCTCCGAACCACCCGGTGACGTGAACCTTACCCGAGTTGCTCAGCGCGAGCCCGCGAGCTTCCACGTTGACGTTGGAAACGGCACTTCCCAACCCCGTGACCCAGTCGAGGACGCCGTGGGCGTCATATCTGGCGACAAAAGCGCCAGATTGGGCGACGGAAAGGGTTGATTCAACCCCCTCTCTCAGGTCGAAGTCGACTTCACCCTCGAACCGGCCGGTGACGTAGATGTTCCCCGAGTCATCGGCGACGATATCGTGAATGCCGTCGCTTCCGAGGCCACCCTCAAGGACGAACGCTTCGTCAAAGACGCCGAACCCGTCGGACGCCGTGGGGAGCAAGACACCCCGGACCTGGTCCGCAACGAATGGGAGAGTCGCGTCGGTCGCTCCCGTCTGGAATTCGAGCTCCCAATCGCCGCCGAGATCTTCCGAGCCTGTCGGATCGATCGAAGCCGCGACATCCGCTCCCGTCAACTCCGCGACGCGTGAGGCGAAGAGACGACCATCGCTCCCCGAGGCGACATCGCACCCCCAGAAGAGGATGTCCCCCCCTTCCGTCAGCGACGCTCCAATTTGGGCCAATTCGTCGGAATAGCTCTCCAGGTCGTCCAGCCCCACGAGCCCCGACCCGAGTTGGACCGCGCCTTCCTCTCCGTGCGCGAAGACATGAATCGAGTCGACGTTCTCGGCACCACCGAGAACTTCGGCCATTTGGACCAATCCGCCCCGATCGCTCTCCAGGTACGCGACCCGAACGCTGGGGGGCAGTTGCGCCATCAAGGAGTCGACGTTCGCGATCGACGGATCGATAAAGACGTACTGATTGGAACGATCGCCCGAGGCGGCGGGCAACTCGGTGGACGGTCCGAGCAAGTCGGGCTCGTCGACGCCGAGGAAATAGGGAGAATCGACGTTGAGGGGGGCCATCGGCGACGCGGTGAGCAAGCAGCGGCGTTCGAGCTCCTCAATGCTGTAACACCGCGAGGGAGGTCGAGTACGCCGCCGAAGGCGATCCTGCGACGGAGGAAGCAGTGCCGACGGAATGATCGTAAGCGGGATTCGCACGACGTCACCAAGTTAGGTACGAATGTAGCGTCAATGGGTGCCCCAAAGGAGCACTCGTGCGTCGAAACTTTAAGGTCGGTGTGGAAGTTGTTGAACCGACACAATCTGCGCGCTGGTCGCGCTTGGCCCTGCGCGACACCTGCGAAGCATCAGCTTCCGTGGCCCGAAAAGCCTCAAACCGCCCCAGAGACGTTTGAGCGTGCCACGCGTCCCATTGAAACCCCCGCAAGGTCGATATGTTATCCGCATTTTGCCCCAGTTGCAATCAAGGGTTAAGCCGAGACTAAAAGATTTCGCTCAAACGGAACGACCTACAAGCCACAAAGTCAACCGGACGGTCGTGTTCGGCGAGCCGACGCTCTGGGGCGTCGACATCGGCTCTCCGCGTCACAAGTCCAAACTTAACAACACCTTAACAGCATCATCCACAGGTCCGTCCGCATGTAGCTTCGACCTTATTACGTTTTAACCACTTCATTGTTGGCAATCTTGTGAGCGAATTGGGCTATTCGGCACGACCACTTGAACCGGCAGACTCCTCACCATTGGTGAGGGACTGAAAGGGAGTTCACCCGCTGGGCTAACGATCTCCCCTGCGGGACTTGTGACATCAAACCACCCGAAGGGAAACGAATTGCTCCCCTCGTACCACAACGAAACACTTCTGGGGACGACACACTCCACCAACCATCGGCATTCGAAGGCTCTCCTCCGCACCAAGCCGCTCAGGTTCCATCCAAACGAGGCCGAACGCTCACCTCGATCAGTCGTCCCGAGCGAACGAGGGAGATCTGAATCGAGTGGCCCTGGCCCGCCAACGAGAGCAAGCGATGCAAGTCGTCGATGTCGTTGACCAGTCGTCCCGCGACGGAAACGATCAGATCGCCCGGCTCGATCCCCGCTTCGCGCGCCGGCCCGCCCGATTGCACATCGACCACCTCCACCGCGCGGTCGTTGAGCAGATCGAGTTCGTGAGCCAGCACCGGGCGCAGCGGCGCGACGGTCGCGGTGATCCCCAACCGGGGACGACGGACCTCGCCGTGGGAGAGAATCTCCGTGATCACCCAGCGGGCGGTGTTGGCCGGTACCGCGAACCCGAGCCCTTGAGCCCCCGCGATGATGGCGGTGTTGATGCCGACGACGCGCCCGCCCGAGTCGACCAGTGGGCCACCCGAGTTCCCGGGATTCAAGGGGGCGGTATGCTGCACGACGTGTTCGATGGCGCGTCCCTCGGGACTGCGCAAGCCTCGCCCAAGGGCGCTGACGACTCCCGTCGACACCGCTGACTGAAAGCCGAACGGGTTGCCCATCGCGATCACGAGTTGGCCGACGCGGAGCCCGACGGAGTCGCCCAGGGACGCATAGGGTAGGTCACGAGCGGCGAGTCGGATCAACGCGAGATCGGTCGAGTCGTTGTTACCAACAACTTCAGCTCCCAGCCGGTCCCCATCCGAGGTGGAGGCCCAGACGTCGCCTCGGCGACCGACCACGTGGCTATTGGTCAAGGCATAGCCGTCGGGAGCGATGATAACCCCCGAACCGATCCCCGAGTCGCCCGACCGCTCGGCGTGTGTGATGCTGACAACCGCCGGCCCGACTTGCTCGGCGACACGGATCACCGCCTTCGAGTAGGCGTCGAGTAGCTCCTTGTCGTCGCTCGATGCCGATGAATCGTCCGGATCCGCGCGACGATGCGCGTCGGAGTTTCCCGTATTCTCGGCTTGCCGTCCTCGTCTGCCCTGTAACCACCTTTCTTCCATGCAGTTGCGTCGGCCGCCTGTTGATTGTCTCAGTGATTGAGACAATCACTGGGACAAATCCCACCGAGACCTGGTCCAACTCGCCACCCAGAGTGCCTGACTGGGCGTCGTTCGATGCCGAGTTGCGACCGTTCGGCCCCATCGTCCTTCTCCTTGTCAACACCGCTTTCGCTGGGGACGCCAGGAGACTACACGACGGCATCACGACAATCTTCCCCGCCGTCGCTACCGAGGAAGTTGATTTGCTTCATCTTGCGCTGGCTGTCCTCGGTCTGAAGGTGCCGATACAGCCTTGTCATCTCGGTGTCCCGATGGCCGAGCCATTCGAGAAGCTCCGCATCTCCCGCCCCGTTGCGATAGGCCTCGGAACAGAAGTAGTGCCTCAGACCATGCACCGTTCCATGGGCAAAACCCTTCTCGCCGGGAGGAGTTGGGAATTCGCTATTGAGCGACTCGATCACTTTGCTCTTGAGAACGTCAAGGACCCGGCGGTTGCAAAGTCGGCCTCCTTTCTGGCCGCGGAAAACGTACCCGTCGGGATGACGCCGCTGGCCTTTCGCGACGGACCGGAATACGGGGTGCATCGGCAGAGCTCGGTCGCGTTTACCTTTGATCCGTCGCTCCTGTCCCGTTTGCTTGCGCTGCGGTTGTGATCGCTCGTCCGTTAGGCGGATCGTATTGGCCTCGAAGTCGAGGTCGCTCCAGCGCAGCTGGGCCAACTCGCCGATCCGCAACCCCGTCGTCGCCAACGCCGCGATGACCCTTGCCATCCAGACGAGGTCGGGATGGTCATTGCAGAACTCGACCATTCGGGTCACCTGCTGCTTGGTGTAGCAGTAGGTGGTGCTCCCTTGCGACTTTCGCAAGTGTAGTTTGAATGCTGACTCGGGAGGCAGGTGACCCTCCTCGACAAGCCAGTTCACGATGGAGCAAATCAAGTTCAGCTCAAGATAGATCGTGCGCTCGGCATACTTGCCTTTCGCCAAGTGGCTGCCGTACTCCTTGGTCACGCTCTTGGTCACGTCGACCCAGTCGGTGATGCCCCTCTTGTCACAATAGTCGATGTGCTTGTCACGCACCGCACGATAGCGTTGAACGCTTGCTTTGCTGACACCATCGATGAGTTCGGGCCGTTCACAACGCTCGATGTAGAGTTCCCAACCGCGCCGGATGTTCACCCCTTTCGGTTTCTTGCTTTGCTCCGGCTCGATGATGCCGAACTTGATCGCCATGTGCTTGTCCAGGGCGCGAAGGCGACGCAGGGCCTCCTCCCGGTCTCGTGTCCCGAGTGACGGCTTGCCGCAATGGTGCTTGCTGTTGATTCGCCCATCGGCGAAGTAGACGCCGCTTGGCTTCCTTCTTAAGTACCAGGTGAAGTACTCGCCGACGATGGGCTGTTCCTTCGGCTTTCTAGGCATGGAGAGACTCCTGTTGTCAGTGTGCTTCCTCCCCGTCCGACGACATCCAATCCGGACGCCGGCCAGGAAGCGGTTCGTCGGATTTGTCGTTGAGGACCGGAGCGATTGGATTGGTTGAGGGATTCGCTCGTTCGAGAGCGTCCTCGGGGAAAACGACCTTGCCGTGCTTGCCACCGGGCTGAACGAATGGGATCTTCTCGTCCCGCTTCAGCCGCCAGATCGTCGCTACGGAGAAGCCGGACAGTCTGGCAAGTTCCTTGGCAGTGAGATAGGACGTCCTGTCCTTGGATTTGGCCATCATTCTGCCGATTCAATTTCCTCACGACGGAAGAGTCGCGGTGAACACCGCAGCCATGCGTGCGGCGAGCGCATGTCTCTGTTTACCCGTTAGGGCATGGGTAATGAAGAGACAGCGTCTGGACACGCTTTCGCAGTTTTGGAAGGAGTTCGTTCGACGAGCTGGAGATTCAAGTCATGGAGATGTGGACTTGATTCGTCTTGACGATTGGGAATTCAGTGCATTTGCAAGTCACGCCGAACGCGTTCCGTTCTGCTCGGCACTGCTGGGCAAATCCCAGTCCTTGCCAAGAGCTTTGGCGATCGTTTGGCGATCCGAGTGAACCGTGCTCTCGTCAACACCGAGGTACTCTGCGAAGGCACGTTCGGCCAGGTTCACACGCCTCTTGAAGGCACCGGGATGGCGCTCCCTGAGCACTCGCCAGAAGTGAATGAGACGGAAGCGACGTTCAAAGCTCCCGATCTGATTCTTCGCCTTGTTGCTGGCATCAATGATCCTTTGCCATCCCTCAAGATGTTCGCCTGGACTAACGGCTTGAAGAGAGGCTACCAGGAGATCGCGAAGTTCATCGCGGGCGGGCACCGGAAAGGTATCGGGCCAATTGAACAAACCACCGGCACGCATGAGCTGGGTGACGATCGAAAGCGGAAACTGACCGCACATCATCGGGAGCATGGGAACTGGGACATCAGGACCCGCAATCCCTTGGAGCCGCCATTTGACACAGAATTCGAGCACCGACGAGTCGTACTCCGCCCAGCCTTCTTCCATGGACGGGTCCGAGGCTCCCGCTGATTGCCCCGAAGGGATCGGTACACCGACCATCGCCGTTCCCCAGCGGTGCATTGGTTCACGGAGATTCGATCGAAGATCGGCAAGTTCACCGCAGAACTCCGAGTTCGTCATCAGCCAGCCGGCGTACCCGCAGCCGACTTCGTGGAACCACGACAAGCTCTTGTTTGCCGTCGCGCAAATCTCGCGTGCTTCCTCCTCACCGAGTTCTTTGAACTCAACGAGATCCTTCGCTTCCATTAGTCCCGTGTTGAAGAGCCCGCAGTCGATTGGCACGCCGTTCCAAAACCCGAGTCGCGAACCGTGATCTCCGGAGTGTCGGGACAGGACCAACTCCATGTCGAACAGCTCTTTGGTTGACTCGGGTGATTCACGGAGTACAGGCTTGCAGATCTTGTCCAGTAGTTCCTCGGGAATGGTGTAGAAGAACTGCCTCGTCTTCAGAATTTGTGGGTCGATGGTGGCTCGGGGAGGTTGCCGAGATTGTGATAGAGAGCGTATTTGAGGGTGCTGGGGTCGCGAAAGCCGTAGGATCGGCGGGTCGTCAATTTGACCTTCAGATTCATTCCCTCGACGGCGCCCGCGGAAATCTCTCCTTTTGCCTCGAACCAATTGAAGATCTGCTCGGCGTGACGCTCGAGGGTTCGTGCCAGGTTGCGCATCGGTTCGATCCGTGTGCTCAAGGCCCGATCGAGCCACTCCTGGAAGAAGGATCCGATCCGCCAGGGAGCCTTGTAGTCCCAAAGCCGCTGGAAGTCTTCCTTCATCAGGTAGCACTTGACCGTCCTGAGGTTGTGCGTCAACAACTCGTTGAGACGAAGGACCTCCTTGCGTTTGAGGTTGCCGCGACGCTTGAGCAGCAGCCAACGCGTCCGCTTGAGCACCTCGAAGCCCTTGCGTTTGAGTTCGCGTGCCTCCTGGGCCCGCACCTTGTCGATCGCCTTGTTGAACAACTGCATGATGTGGAAGCGGTCGAGAATGTGCAGGGCCCCATTGGCCTCGCGAGCGATGACCGACAGGTAGGCTTTCCACATGTCGCTGCAGATGTACTTCAGCCGCTCGGTTCGCCGCCTGCCGAAGAAGCGAAAGAAACGACCGAGCGTCTCCTTGGTCCGGTCTTGCCCGACCCAAAGCAGACGACGCGATCCGCGGTCGATCTGATAGACCAGGGTGAAGTACTGATGCCCCTTGCGGTAGGCGACCTCGTCGATGCCGATCGCCTCGATCCCTTCCAGCTCGCGATGGCGGATTCCCCAGCAAACCGCCATTTTCACCGCACGAAAGACGGTGTGCCAACTCGTGCCGAAGATCTCGGCGGTCTCACGCCAGCTCAAGCGTTTGGCCCAACGGGCCAGGAACCATTGGAAGCTCGACGTCGTTCGCTCCTTGCCCGACGCCCAGGGAATGCGTTCCACCTTCACCCCGCAAGCAGGGCATGCGACCCGCCGCGCCGCGTAGACGAACCAGACCGCCAGGCCCCACAACGGCACGTGCTGAAAACGGCGTTCCGGCAAGTGGTCGTACGTGCCGCCACGATTCCCGCAACCCGAACAGATCGGCCGGCTGCGACGCCGTGGGCGAACCCGAACCAGCAGTCCCTCTTTCGACGAATCGGCCCAAGCCGCCGATTCGTAGACGAAACTCCCGTGACGCTCCAAGGCGTTGAGGATAACCTGAAGTCGCATCCCGTCTCTCGCGGCTGGCGTTTGAAGAAGTCCTTGCAAACTCCATCATGCGCCCCTCGAGAGCGGGATGCTCTTTTTTGGCCTCCTGCCGACTTCTCTCCTTTCCGCTTGACCAGTGGAACATCCTCCCCGCCAACGGCCAAGGAGGAGTCTTTGCCGGGCGACCGAAGCCGAGCCACGATGGCGAGGATGCAGGGCGAGCGAAGCGAGAAGACCAGGCAAAGCAGCAGCCGGACGCGGCCCTTGGCATACGGCGGTAACCTCCACTACCAAGCGGAACGGAGAATACACTCACCACCCACAGATTTGGCAATAGAGCCGAAGAACTTTCCCTTCACGAGCGGATGGTTTCGGTACTTCGCAGGAACCGCCTGATTCTGGAGAAACGGAGCTGGCGTGAACAACCCCTTCGTTTGCACTTCCAGGGGAGGCCCGTGTTGAGCGGACGTTTCCTGCTGAAGGCTGGGATCCGAACTGTTCGTCCATTGGCGTACAAGGTCTTCATACCTCATTGATCACTCCCGGTGGACACAACGATGTCGAGGGTCGGGCGATCGAGGCTACTCCGCGACGGGGAGGGCAAACGACCGAACGATCTCAGTCTGTTTCGCGAATAGAACTCTCGGCTACTCGATGTGCCCAAGAGCTAATCGGCCCCCAAGTATCTTGCCACGTTTTGGGCGAGAATTTAGCTGAGGCGGTGATGCCGAACGCTTCGAGTATGCTAGACTCCGTGTCTCCGAAGCGATCGGGCGCAATACCATCGCCCCGCTTTCTCCCTAAATCATTCTACACAAGAACGTTACGCCACCACCTCTCCCATCAACGGATCATGACCATTTGCGTCCGCGAGCGCGCACGAAACCTTGGTGGCGTTGTCGTCGAGGATCGTGGGCAAATGCTTGCCGACCTGACGGAGCTCATGATGATCACGCTCCTTGTCGGACGACCTGACTCGCGACGACGCTTGGCACTCTCCTCTCGGTAGTTTCTCGTCGCGACGGTGTCCCAACGGCTCGTTCGAGCTCGTCGCCGTACGTGACGAGATAGCTCTTGCAACATCACCACGAAACCTCGGAAGAACTCCACGCTCAGTCTGAAGAATCAGTTACCATGGCATGGGCCATGGGGCGCATCATGTTGTGTGGAGATGGTCTGTTGACGTCGTCGAAGGCGGGACCCGAGGGATCGCCGAACGGAGATTGCCAAGGAGTCACCGATGTACCCGGAGCCGATGGGAATCGCCCAGACAAACGTGCCAAAGCGCCGTCCGATTCGCCAGGTCCTCGCAGAGATGGGGGTCGAGACCAATCCATACGCCGGTTTCGACGCCAGCCAATTCAACCTCGATCTCCATGGTTGGCATTCGACGCACCCTCTCTTCGAACAGGTCATCGCCAACCGGCGCCCCGAAGTGATCATCGAGATCGGGACGTGGTACGGAGCTTCAGCCATCCACATGGGCAAGCTCCTAAGAAAGCACAGCATCGCGGGAACGATTGTCTGCGTCGACACCTGGCTTGGCAATCTTCCCCTCATGCGAATGGAGCACTATCGTCGCCTCCTCAAACGAACCCATGGAATGCCGTCGATCTATCCGCAGTTTCTGGCGAACGTCATCCATTCCAAGCTGCAAGAGACCCTACTGCCCATTCCGATGACTTCCGTTGTCACCGGTCGAGCCCTGCGTCGAGAGCGGGCGACGGCCGACTTTGTCTATGTCGATGGATCGCACAATGAGCAGGACGTCGCCACCGATCTGGCGATCTACTGGGAACTGTTGGCTCCGGGGGGCGTCATGATGGGTGACGACTACACCACTCAGTACCGAGGGGTCGTCAACGCCGTCAACCGCTTCGCCAACGAGAAAGGCCTGAAGCTTCTGACCAACAGGGAGAAGTGGTTGCTTGAGCACCCCGCCTCTTCGTCTTGAACTCGATGAACAATCCTCTGGCAAAGCATTAACCCCAACGAGAACTGTATCAACCAATGTCCCTGACTCCGCGGCCCTATCAACGTTTCGTCGCCGTCGGACCGAGTCGGGCGGGGTGGAACATGCTGCGCACGAGCTTGGGGGAGCATCCGGCGATCGTCTGTCATGATGAGCCGTTCCGGGATAAGTACCCCAAACCCTACGCGTACAACACTGAGGCCGCAGTCGTCGTCGACGAGCATCTCTTCACGCCGTTCCAGGAGGAGATTCAAGCGGTCGGCTTCAAGGTCCAGGTCAACCAGCCGAGCTTCAATCTCTGGTGGAGGTCGGTGTGGGATCTCGTCCGTGCGGACAGGGAGATCAAGATCCTGCACGTCCGGCGGCGCAACCTCCTCGCTCGGTTGCTCTCGGAGATCAACGCGGAACGAACCATGACCTGGGTCGTGCCAAAGGGGATGGCGCCACCCAAACCGACGCCGCTCGTGCTGACGAGGGAACAGTGCCTGCACAACTTCCATCTCGTCACTCGGCAACAAGACCTCCTCGCGGAATTCTTCGGCGATCACGCGGTGATGGATGTCATTTACGAAGATGTCTGTGCCGACTTCCAAGGGAAGATGAACGCGATCCAGGAGTTCCTCGGCGTCGCTCCGACAACTCTCCGGCCCTGGTCGCGGAAGATCGCTCAGCGGCCATTGCCTGAATCGATCGCGAACTACGCCGGTCTGAATCGCTCCCTCCAGGGGTCTCCCTGGTCAAGCTTCTTCGAGGAGCAGTCGACCACATGACGACAACTCCCTATCAGCGTTTCGTCGTTGTCGGTCACAGCCGAACGGGCTGGCACTTGCTGCGAACGGCTCTGAAGAGTCACCCCAATGTCGTCTGCCATCACGAACCATTTCACGACCGCAATCCGCAGACCTTTCCACACGACACCGACGCTCGGATCGTGCTCGACGAGCATCTCTTCACGCCGTTCCCGGCGGAGATGCAGGCGGTCGGCTTCAAGATCCAATATGAGCAGCCGGTATATAACCCCTGGTGGCAGTCCGTTTGGAGGCTGCTCCGCGCGGATACGGGGATCAAGCTCATCCACCTCAAGCGGACCAACCTCCTCGCACGACTGCTTTCCGAGGTCAACGCCCTTCGCACCAATCGCTGGCTGGCCGAGAAGGGAACACGAATCCCACTGCTGCCGCCGGTGACCCTCGACAAGCGTCAATGCCTGGAGAGCTTCCAGTTCGTCGAGCGTCAGATCGGGCTTGTCGACGAGTACTTCGAGAAGCACGAGTCGATGGATGTCGTCTACGAGGAGATGAACGCCGATGTGCCGGGGACGCTGGCCAAGGTCCAAGAGTACCTTGGGGTGCGGATAGTACCGATCACGCCGGTGACGCAGAAGATTGAAAGGCGGCTCCTCTCCGAAGCGATCGCGAACTACGCGGAGCTGAAGCGAGCGTTTCAAGGCACCAAGTGGGCGTCCTTCTTCGAGGAGTCACCCTCAGCGATCGGTGACTAGGGAAACGAGGTGGTCGGCTAGGCCGGCACCGGAAGCTTCGTAGTCCCAGTCGCGGTACTTCTCGGCGATGCGCTGGGCGCCCGCGGTGTACTCGTCGGAGCCGAGGATCATCTCCATCTTGCGGAAGATGTCGTTCGGTTCGGTCCCCGAGACGACGAGGCCGGCTCCCCGCTCGACGATGGGGGTGGCGCACATCTCTTGTTCGAGGCTCAGAGGGAAGTTGAGGACCGGTTTGCCGCCAAGGACAAACGCGGCCATCGTCGCGTGATTCGCGTTGAGGATCGCGAAGTGGCAATCGCGTCGGGCTTGGGCGATGTCGACGCGCTCTTGCTGGAAGTGGAGCGTTCGCGAGGCGTACTTCTGCTGGATCGAGGAGGCAATGCCGTCGGGATGGATGACGGTCGGAAGCTCGAGCTTGTTGAGGAGTTCCAGGAGCGTGGGGAGCGACGCGAAGGGTTTCAGGTAGCCGAAGACCCTGCGGCGATCGCCGGGTGTCCAGGCGGGAGGCGTTCTGTTGACGGCGGTTGAAAATGGCGGCGCTGGGGGTGTGTCGCGGCGGTTGAAAATGGCGGCGCTCATTCACGTCTTGTTGCGATTTGGGAAGATGGGGGCTTTGGTCCCGATCGTTCCGAAGTTCGCAAGGAGGCGGAGGAGTGCGAACCGACATGGAGTGGTGGACGGAAGTGCGCCGGCGGGTCTTGACCGGCGAGTTGAGCAAGCGAGGAGCGTGCCGCGAGTACGACCTCGGTTGGCACACGTTGACGAAGATCCTGGCTCACGCCGAGCCGCCTGGCTATCGGTTGTCCCGGCCTCGCAAGAGGCCCAAGCTCGAACCATTCTTGCCGATCATCCATCGGATCCTGGAGGAGGACGGCAAGCAGCCGCCCAAGCAACGTCACACCGCCAAGCGGATCGTCGAGCGGCTACGCGACGAGCACGGCTACGACGGTGGGGAGACGATCGTCAAGGACGCCGTGCGTGCCTGGAGGCAATCGCGGCGGGAAGTCTTCGTGCCGCTTTCGCATCCGCCGGGCGAGGCCCAAGTCGACTTCGGCGAAGCGACGGTCCGTTTGGCGGGCGAACCGACGAAGGTCGCGCTGTTCGTCATGACGCTGCCTTACTCGGGGGCGATTTTCATCCAGGTCTTCCCGCGCGAATGCACCGAGACCTTCCACGAAGGTCATGCCCGGGCGTTCTCCTTCCTCGGCGGCGTGCCCAAACGGATCAGCTACGACAACTCGGCGATCGCGGTGACGAAGGTCTTTCCCGGCCGTGAGCGGATGCTGACCAAGGAGTTTCTTCGGCTTCGTAGTCACTATCTCTTCCAAGAGCATTTCTGCCTGGTCAGACGCGCGAACGAGAAGGGGCACGTCGAGCGACTGCTCGGCTTCGCCCGGCGGAACTTCCTGGTCCCGGTCCCCGATGTCATCTCATTGGCAGTACTCAACGAACGGCTACTGGTCTCTTGCGAGAAAGACCTGGAGCGCCGCACGCGCGGCAAGTCCTCCTGCAAGCGCGACCTGCTCCTCGATGATCGTGCCGCTTTCCTGCCCCTGCCGAAGCAACGCTTCGAGGCGAGGCGACTGGTCCAGGCAAGTGCCAGCAGTGAGTCACTCGTTCGTTTCGATCGCAACGACTACTCGGTGCCGGTGGCCTACGCCCATCGCCGCGTGACGATCGTCGCCACCGTCCTGGAGGTACGACTGATCTTCGAGGACCGCTTGGTGGCCCGGCATGCGCGCTGCTGGGAGCGGGAAAAGACCTGCTATGACCCGGTCCACTACCTCGCCTTGCTCGAACGCAAGCCGGGCGGGTTCGATGTCGCCCGCCCCTTGGAGGAGTGGTCGTTGCCCGACTGCTTCGCCTTGTTGCGACGCCGTTTGGAGGCCGAGGACGACCGCCATGGAACCAGGCCCTACATCCGCGTGCTTCGCTTGCTGGAGAAGTTCCCGCTCGAGGAACTGACGGCCGCGGTCGAGCAGGCGCTCGCGATTGACGTCACCGATGCCGAGAGCATCCGCACGATCCTCGAGCATCGCGCCGACGAGCCGGTCACCGTCTTCTCGTTGGATGGCCGACCGCACCTTGCGCGAGTGCATGTCCCGACGACCGACGTCGCTTCCTACGGCGTCTTGCTGGGAGGGCAGGCCTCGTGAACAAGACGACGACCAAGAGCACCGTGCTGCTCAAGCATCATCTCAAGGCGCTCAAGCTGCCGACCGTTCACGACGAGTGCGAGCGGATCGCCCGGCGCTGCGCCGCCGACAACGCCGACCACTTGGCGTTCCTCTTGCAGCTCTGCGAACTGGAGCTGATCGAACGCGAACGTCGGGCCGCCGCGAGGCGCCTCAAGGCCGCTCGCTTCCCCACCACCAAGACGCTCGAGGAGTTCGACTTCGACGCTCGCGCGAGCCTCAACAAGCCGTTGGTCCTGGAACTTCTCAAGGGGGACTATCTCGAGCGCCGAGAGAACATCTTGTTGGTCGGACCTTCGGGGACGGGCAAAACGCATCTGGCCACCGCGATGGGCATGGCCGCCTGCGCCCAGGGGCGCAAGGTGTGGTTCGTCCGCGTGACCGAACTGCTCACCCTCTTGCTCGAAGCCCGCGACGAACGTCAACTCTTGCGGTACCGGCAACAACTTGCCAAGCTGGACCTACTGATCCTGGACGAGTTGGGCTACGTGCCGGCAAGCAAGGCCGGGGCCGAACTCCTCTTCGATGTCATCGCCACCGCCTACGAGAGGTACAGTCTTCTTGTGACCACCAATCTGCCCTTCGAGCACTGGACCGAGGTCCTCGGCAGCGAACGGCTCACCGGAGCCGCTCTCGATCGGCTGACCCATCGCTGCCACATCCTCGAAACCACCGGCGAAAGCTATCGGCTAAAGGACGCCAAACGCCGCCGACAGCGAACCGGCTGAACCAAGGAATCACCCGCGACACGATCTCGGCATACGGAGACCTTTCCCCAACCAGGCGCCACCATTTTCGACCGCCCAGCGCCACCATTTTCAACCGCCGTCAACAAACGCACTTGCGGGGGCGAAGTACTACTTCGTCTGGCGGCTTCAACGAAGCGACGCTCACGTACCCGACGTATGGATCCGGCAATGCGTTTGGGGAGGGAATTGGCCTAAGAACTGGCGAGCGCGGTTGTATAGACAGTTTCGCAAGGCTCCACCGACTGCTCGTCCAATGCGGTGCACATTGGGCCGCGACCTCTGTCCGCTGTCAGGAACAAGTGTTCTGCACCAGCATTTCGATGATATAGGTATCAACAAATGGGGGGTGCTTGAGGGTTTCCGCGCTCCGCTGGACGAGGTATCTCTGACGCTGGGGAGCGATGACGATTTCGATGAAGAAGACCTAGAGGGTCTGTGCGACATGGATGACGAACTGCCAAGCCGGCGATTCTTGTGGCGTGATAGGAAGAACGCAGAGATTTACCAGCAGTCCAGAAAAGACCAGCTTATCGTGGTAGCCTACTGCCCAGCATTGCTGTTTGGTGGGTCGAAGCATATCGCCTGGACCAAAGCACAACAACGGCTCCTACAGGGGATCGTCTACGAGTTGACCAGGCCTTCAAGTCGGGAGTCACGCGAGCATGTGATCACCGATGCTCTGGTCAACGAAGCCGGGGCCCGCGATGACCTCGTTCGCTGTCCACTACTGGATCGACAACAGAGGTACGTCGTATTTGGCGGAAACGGATCGCGACCAGGGCGAGGTTATCAGATCGTTGGCCGAACCTCTAAGGGTTGGCTACATCGAGCAGGTGTGCGGCACTCCATCCCAAAGGGATCGCCGACTCGCTTCGACGCCATCAAGAATTTCCTCGATGACCTTGATGTCCTTTCCACTGACCTGGATCTCACGGTTGTCGGCTATCACTCGACAAGGAACGAGTGGAAGGACTTGCCCGAGCTGAGATCATGCTTGCGACGTGGCTTCGGGAGAGATTGGCTGGACGAATGCGTGATAAGGATCTACGCGCCTGAGGACTGGCGGCTCCGCTGGAGGTATTTTTTCTCGAAGCGTTTGGGGTTTCGTTGGATACCGGAGTCAGCCAGCGACAAGGGAACGGCAATCGCATCTTATTTTGCTACGAAGCTGAGCAGAATCCTTTCCAGGACCTCGGTAGAGAGCGATGCGGAGTAGCGTTTTCCGCGAATGCTGTCCTTCACCGAAGTGTCCGACGAGATGATGGACACTGCCAAGCGTCGGAGCATGGCGGCGGTTTGGGGGCCACGCTGCTTGCGAATTCGGCTCGCATCTTCTGTAAAAGTTACATCCAAAACCCAGTGCAGTTGGTTTTCGATGGACCAATGACGCCGCACCGCTCTGGCAAAGGCTTTCACCTTCGGGGGTAGGCTGGTCAGGAAGTAGCTTATCTCGGCTCTTTCGACGCCATCATGAGTGTTGATCAGTCGGAGTACCATGCCGATGCTCAGCAATCCCACCCAGTCCTCGAATCCCGGTAGCGTTTTGGGAGCGGGCATGATGGTGTATTCGCGGCGTTCGTCGCGGCCATGGGATGTCTCGACGGTCACGTGTCGGCGTACGCCGGGTGTCTGGAAGTCCCCTTCCGCGGCTTGGAGGAATTCGCCCTGAACGGCCTCGTGCAGCTTCTCGTGATTCCCCTTGAGGGCCAGGACATAGTCTCCTCCACGCTCGGCGATCTTGGCGGCAATCTCTTTCTGGCAGCCCATGGCATCAATCGTGACCGTCGCGCCGTCGAGATCCAGCAACTCCAGCAGCAGAGGAATCGCGGTGATCTCGTTCGACTTCGAATCGACAGCCACCTGCCCAAGCGTCAATCGCGCCTCGCTTGCCCAGGCGGACATAAGATGCAGCGGGTTGCGTCCTGCCGCCTTGTCGAACGAACCACGTAGCGTTTTGCCGTCAATGGCGACATGGCGGCCCAGGTCGCGACTGACGTCGGCAAGCCATTGTTGCACGCAGTTGGTCAACTCCGCCGGGTCCAGTCGCGCAAAGACACGGCCGAACGTGTCATGCGAGGCGATGCCATTTTCAAGCCGTAAGAAGGTTCGCAACCAATCCAGCCGTTCCTTGCCAAATCGCTCCACATCGGCCCAGCTATCGCTACCGGCGATCGTGCCACACAGAGCGACCACCACCATGTCGAACAACTCATGGGCACGGGTCCGCTCCACCCGTGGGTCGGTAAGATTTTCAAAAGGTGTAAACACTGCAACAAGATCCTGACACATCGACAATCCCTCCGCGAGTTCTGGCTCCACGAAGCAATCGAGTCAATGCCCCTTGTTTACTTCAACCCCCTTGAAATACTCCTCCACTAGATGCGATTGCCCTTATTGACGACACCTCTATCACCAGGATTTGCAGACTTCCTGTCAAGTCGCGACACATGTTGACCCTGGGACACAGCCCTAAGATTGTCGACGCCCACCCCAGGTCGTGGCTGTTCGGCTATGAGGCTACTGGCGATGACGAAGAGAACTCCATCGTAGAAGAAGGAATGGAGGCTGCTCAGGAAGTGTTAACCAACGAACGGAGTGAAGTGTCGTGGATCTCGACTTCGGACAAGTCCCTATTTCGTCGGGAAGCAAGGGACGGGGATGCTGTCATTTGCATCCATACCGAGTACGGCAGGGCCAGCGCGCAGTTTCGGGGGATTGGGCAATCGAGGAAGGGTTGCGCCAGTGGTGAGCGATGAGTAGAACGTCTTGCATGGTCCCGAGGGATGGTGAGCATGCAAGGAGAGGTTCTGATGAGCAAGGACGTTCGGGTAACGCTTGAGGATGTCATCACCCACTTTGAAGACTTGGAAGATCCACGCTCGACGATCAATCAGCGTCATCCGCTTATCAGCGTGGTGGTGATTGCGGTGATGGGCGTTCTCGCGGGGGCGAGCGGCCCGACCGGCATCGCGAAATGGGCGCGCATGAAGAAAGACTTGCTGCTCGAGAGTGAGCGTTGCAACGGTGGCGTCTTGTGGATTGCGGTAGGCTTGGGTTGGTTGGCCCTGGTTTGTCGCGAGGCGGAAGATGCGAGTTCGTTGTGCGGAGAAGGAAGCGTATTGGCGGAAGGTCGTTCGTCGGCAAGAGGAGAGCGGGCGGGGCGTTCGGAGGTTCTGCCGGGAAGAAGGGATTTCGGAGGCGTCGTTCTACGGCTGGCGGCGTGAGCTACAGCGACGCGATCGACAAGAGAAACGGTCGACTGCGGTCGATGGCGGTGGAACGTGTCCGTCGCCGTTCGTGACGTTGCGGGTGGCCCCGCCGTCGATGAGCGTGATCGAGATCGTTCACCCCCGAGGCTACATCGTGCGGGCGCCGGCCCAAGTCGACTGCGACGCCTTGCGTCAAGTGCTTGCCGCCCTCGAGAGCGTCGAGGAGGAGTGAGCATGTGGTCGGTCCCTCATCAGGTGCGGATCTTTCTGGCCCGGGAACCGGTCGATATGCGTAAGAGCTTTCACGGGCTCATCGCCTTGACGGAGTCGGTGCTCGAGCAAGATCCGCTTTCGGGCCATTTGTTCGTCTTCATCAATCGCCGCCGGGATCGCCTCAAGGTGCTCTATTGGGGCGGCGTCGGCTATTGCATTTGGTATCAGCAGTTGGAGGAAGGAAGCTATCAGCTTCCCGACGCCCAGGCGGCCGACGACGAGGCCGGCCTCGAGATCACTGCCGGACAATTGTCACTCATTCTCGAGGGCATCGACCTCTCCTCGGTCCGGCATCGCAAACGCTTTCAAGTCTCCGATCAGCACCGTGACGCGACGTCGTCCCGTCGTTCGTGACTTCCCCTCGCTCTTTCCCGAATGATGCGTGCCGCTCCGCGGAGCCAGGACGCGCCGCTGCTCCTTCGAGACGCCAGTTCCCCGTCGCGGCGGCGAGAGCCTGGAAGCCATGGGACGGCACGCGACCAAAACCGAGTCTTGTCTTCGGTTGTCCTCGGACCCAGGGTTCTTCGCTTGCCAATCTCGTTGGACGATCGACCCTGGCGTTCTCTTCGCGAGCGACAACGATGTCATGGTGATGGCAGCGACGAGGCGGACTCGCAGGCTTTCTCGTCATTCCGTCGAAATTGCTGAAACTGCTCTGGCGCCTTCGGCGTCGAGGTGCTAGGGTGTCCCCGCGACAACTGAGATCGGTTTGATGGACGCCTTCGACGTGAACCTCCCCCACGATATCGACGCCTGCCACGAGTTGATCCTCGAACTCGATCGGGAGCGCCGACGGCAAGCCGCCGTCATCGCCCAGCAACAAGAGACCATCGCCCAGCAGCAAGAGACCATCGCCCAACAACAAGCAATCATCGCTCAGCAGCAGGAGACGATCGATCGCTTGCAGAGCGACGTCGACTTGCTCAAGCGGACCTTGTACGGCCGGCGGCGGGAACGCTTCGTCGACGATTCCCAGCAGGGGCTTTTGTTCGACTCGACAATCGTCGGGGCGGACGACGATTCAGGCTCCGGCGACGACGAGAGCGATGACGACGAACCGTCACCGGAACGCCGCACCAGCAAGGGACGCGGCCGGCGTCTCTTCCCCGAGTTGCTGCCGCGCAAGACGGTCCGCCACGAACTCGACGAGCACGAGGCTCCCGAGGAGCTGAGGAGCGATCCGGCCGCCCGGCGGTTCTTCAAGAAGACCAGCGAGCAACTGGAGTTCACGCCCGCTTCGATCCATGTGATCGAACATTACCAAGAGGTGATCGTTCGCGACGAAGCATCGGGCGAGACGACGATCGTCTCGGCAACGAAGCCGCCGCAGTTGATCGACGCTTACGCCGGCCCCGGCTTCTGGGCTCATCTGACCGCCAGTCGCTTCGCCGACCATCTGCCCTACTACCGACAAGAGGACATCCTCGCTCGCCACGGCTGCCGCATCGGCCGCGGCACCCAACAGCGTTGGCTCTTCGCCCTGGCCTTGGCGGTCGCGCCGTTGGTCGAACTGATGCGTCGGCTGGCGTTGCAGTCCGAGGTGCTGGGCTGCGATGAAACGCCGGTCAAGATGTTGGCGGGCGAGCCGCCTGGCTGCACCAAGACCTATCTCTGGAGCACCGTCGGCGACAATGCCCATCCCTACGACTGCTTCCACTTCACGCCCGACCGCAGCCGCGATGGTCCCGACGAGTTCCTCGCCGGCTTCCAGGGTTACTTGCAGTCGGACGCCTACACCTGCTACGAGCGAATCGCCGCGGCGGACGACCGGATCGTCCCCGTCGGTTGCTGGGCTCATGCACGCCGTAAGTTCGAGGAAATCCACTTCAGCGCGCCGAGCGTGCGGACGCACACCGCCCTCGGCTACTTCCAGCGGCTCTACGACATCGAAGATCGCGCCCGTGACAGTAGTGTGTCACAACGCGGCGCCAAGCCGATCGTGACCGAGTTCCATCAGTGGCTGCTCGAGCAGCACGAGCGGGAGCTTCCGAAATCGAAGCTGCGCGCCGCCATCGCTTACATGACCAACCGGTGGCAGTCCTTCGCGTGCTATCTCGACCATGGGGCGATTCCCATCGACAACAACCGCACCGAAGCGGCGCTGAAGTACGCCGTCCTCGGCCGCAAGGCGTGGCTCTTCTTCGGCAACAGCCAAGGAGGCGAGACCGCCGCCACCTTCTTCACGCTGACCAAGAGTTGCAACCGCCATCACGTCGATCCCTTCGCCTACCTCCGCGATGTCTACACTCGCCTGCCGACCACTCCGGCTTCGGATCTCCCTTCGTTGCTACCCGACCGTTGGATCGACGAGCACCCCCAGCATCGTCTCCAAGAGCGCGCCGACGAAGCTCGCCAACGAGCCGACCGCAAACGCGCCCGCCGAGCCCAACGCCGCGCCCCTGCCGCCACTCCCCGTTGATCGGTGACCGGTCCCCCATCGTCATCGGCTCCTGCTTCCCCCACACGCCACCGTTGCAACGCTCACGTGTGATGAGCATGGAATGGTTTACACGCGATTTGTTGACGACATCACGATCACCAGTGCGTTCGATCTCGAAGAGACGTCCTATCCACAGCTCATCTTTCGGATCATGGGGCAGCTCGGATTTCGATTGGGCAAGCATAAGACATCGTTTGGCCGACTCGACGACGGATTCGAGATAACTTCGCTCTGTATAGAAAATGGTGAACTAGATGTTCGTCGTGAGTACCTCGAAGAGTTCGAGTTGTACTTGCGCGATGCTGAACTCCTCGCGGTTGGCAAGGATCCCCTCCACGGATATCGAACTCAGTGTCAGCTCAGTGGGCAACTTCACTTTATTGCCTGGGTACGACCGAAACGAAAACGCGGTCTGATCAGGAGATTTAAGGCGATCAAGTGGGATGAAGCGCATAAGAATGCTGTCGCCAAAGGATTGTTTGCGATTCGGCCAACGATCACTATGACTCCTAGTCCTCCTCCTGAGTGGGAGAAATCCTTTCAGAACTCGTCGCCATAGTCTCGGTATGGGGAGGGAATGCTGAAGTCTCTCAATCTTTCCTTGCCTTATCAGGGTTAGAAATTTAGGTGATGGCGTCGACGAATATCACTTGCTATGGAGTCTAGATCTCCAAAAATAGTCGCTTCGTCAATCTGCAACAGCATCAACATCAATCGGATGTTGTGTTTGTGTTCCTTTGGCACAACGAACTTCACAACATGAGATGATGCGAGTACAAGATCTTCATCGAAAGATGGATCTGACTCGTGCTCAAGCGGCGTATGTAGAGTGAATCTCCCGTGCTGACGCACTAGTCGGTCAATCTTGGCCGGGGTGCTGATCGGCAACACGCACTGATGCTCAGGTAGCTTCGCTTCAAAGAGTGAGTCAATGATCCCTTCAACGACGGGATGATCGTAGTTTAGAAAGGTGCCCAGTTCTTCTCCGACGGAAGGAGTGTAAGCATAGATTGCACCGTCTGTGTCCGGACTTCCAGCCACTGCGAAGTACAAGGCTACCAATGGTGAGAGCGTCCAGTCGAGTAGCCGCGTTGGGAGCCCGTGATGCCGCATCTGAAAATAGATCTCAGTACTTGAGGCTCCTGACGGGATATGTGCTGCGGCCTTCTCGCGAAAGTCTGCGTAGAGGTGTGATTCGTAGGCAAACGGGCGCCAGGAGCGGCCCTTCGAAATCTGGTGCCATTTCTTTCTTCCTTCGCGAAAGTTTCTTCGCGCAACAGTGGATTGAAGCGCCCAACTCTCCTTAGATTGTCCGCGATACCAGTGCTGGGAGGGAATGAATTCGTCCATCCGCTCAACGAGTCTTATCCAGTCCGAAACGCAAGTGATGGGATCTGGGTGAGTCCTGTAGGAAGACACTTCTATCTTGTTCCTCTCAGTTTTGGGACCGACGACGAAAAAGAAAACGCCCGACCATTTGGCCGGGCGTTTTCGCGAACACCTTGTTGGGGATCGGAATCTCTCCAGAAGAAGACGAAGAGAATCCGATGGGCGCCACATTCCTGACGGATGTGGCTGGCATGGGCGCCCCGTCCTTACGGACGTGGCTTGATCAATACATGTCGTCCATGCCGGGGGCGCCGTGCTTGTCATCCTTCTTGGGAAGGTCGGAGACGAGGGCGTCACTGGTTAGGAGCAGGGTCGAGACGCTGGTCGCGTTCAGCAGCGCGGTGCGGGTGACCTTGGTCGGGTCGATGATGCCCTGCTTGACCATGTCGACCATCTTGCCGGCACGGGCGTCGAAGCCTTCGTTGCCTTCGGCTTCCTTGACCTTGTTGACGATGACGCCGCCGTCCTCGCCCGCGTTGGTGGCGATCCAGTAGAGCGGGGCGGACGCCGCGCGAAGGACGATGTTGTAGCCGGCTTGCTCGTCGTGGCTTAGCCCCTTGGGCTTGACCGAGGCGCTGGCGCGAACCAGAGCGACTCCTCCACCGGGGAGGATGCCTTCCTCGACGGCGGCGCGGGTGGCGTGAAGGGCGTCCTCGACGCGGGCCTTCTTCTCCTTCATTTCGCTTTCGGTCGCGGCGCCGACATTGATCTTGGCGACGCCACCGGCGAGCTTGGCGAGGCGCTCCTCGAGTTTCTCGCGATCGTAGTCGCTGCTGGTGTTTTCCAGCTCGGCGCGGATCTGCTCGATGCGGCCCTTGATGTCGCCGGAGCTTCCGCCACCCTCGATCATGGTGGTGTTGTCCTTGTCGACCTTGACCCGCTTGGCCTGGCCGAGTTGGGCGATGTCGAGGTTCTCGAGTTGGACGCCGAGGTCTTCGAAGACGGCTTGGCCGCCGGTGAGGACGGCGATGTCCTCGAGCATGGCCTTACGGCGATCGCCGTAGCCGGGGGCCTTGACCGCACAGCAGCGGAAGGTGCCGCGGAGCTTGTTGATGACGAGGGTCGCGAGGGCTTCGCCTTCGATGTCCTCGGCGATAATCAGCAGCGGGCGGCCGGAGTTGGCGACCTTCTCGAGGACCGGGACGAGGTCCTTGACGTTGGAGATCTTCTTCTCGTGGATCAGGACGTAGGGATCCTCGAGTTCGCACTCCATCTTGGCGGGGTCGGTGACGAAGTAGGGGGAGAGGTAGCCGCGATCGAACTGCATGCCTTCGACGAGTTCGATGTCGGTCTCGAGGCCTTTGCCCTCTTCGATGGTGATGACGCCGTCCTTGCCGACCTTTTCCATCGCTTCGGCGATCTTCTTGCCGATTTCGTCATCGCCGTTGGAGGCGACGGTGGCGACTTGAGCCATCTCCTTCTTGGATTTGACTTCGATGGACATCTCGCGGAGCTTGGCGGTGATGTCTTCGACCGCCTTCTCAATACCCCGCTTCATGAGCATGGGGTTGAGGCCGGCGACGACGCTCTTGAGGCCCTCGTTATAGATCGCTTCGGCCAAGACCGTGGCGGTGGTGGTGCCATCGCCGGCGACGTCGCTGGTCTTGCTGGCGACTTCGCGGACCATCTTGGCGCCCATGTCCTCATACTTGTCCTCGAGTTCGATCTCCTTGGCGACGGTGACGCCGTCCTTGGTGACGGTGGGGGAGCCGAAGCTCTTCTCGAGGATGACGTTGCGACCCTTGGGGCCGAGCGTAACGCGGACGGCGCGGGCGAGCTTGGAGACGCCCTTGCGCATCACTTCGCGAGCTTCCTGATCAAACGCGATCTGTTTCGCACCCATGTGTTCTTCCCTCAATAGTGACTAGTTTGCGGTGTGGTTTGGTCGGTCGAGTTACTCGACGATCGCCAGGATGTCTTCCTCGCGCATGAGCAGGACGGATTGGCCGTTGCTCTTGTACTCGTCGCCGGCCCAGGTGGTGAAGAAGACGGTATCGCCGACTTTCACCTGCAGCTCCTTGCGCGAGCCGTCCGCGAGGACCTTCCCGTCGCCGACCGCGAGGACCTTGCCCTGCTGCGGCTTCTCCTTGGCGTTCTCCGGCAACAGGATGCCACCGGCTGTCTTCTCTTCCGCGGCTTCACGCTCGACAAGCACGCGATCCCCAAGTGGTTTGATGTTCATTTGCGTCCGTTCTCCACCGAGACCCCAATGTAAGTTTTTGCCCCTTCCTTAGCACCGGGCGTGCCGAACGCGATCCTGTATCGCAAGTCATTATTGGGAAACGGTTTGCGAGGAGTGGCTTTTCGAGGAGGCCTGCCACTTTGACGTTCCCGACAGGGCGGACCTTCGGGACACTGCCAAACTGGCAAGCCAAACGCCCCGTCCGAGAGGTGCACGGCAGTCATGAGACCGAAAACGGGCCTCGTCGCTCAAGTGGCCCCGTTTCGGACCCAAAAGCATCCAAATCGGACCGTTATGGGGCGAAAACGAACCCAAAAGGTACGATTCTCGACAAAAATGGACCGATTTTGGACCGAAATCACGCCTTGGAGCCGACGGACTCGCCGCGCAGGCAGCGGTTGATCTGACGCATCGCCTGCTGGAGACGTTGCTCCTTCTCGACGAACGCCATCCGGAGGTAGGTCTCGCCGGCTGGTCCAAAGGCTGCACCAGGACTGACCGCCACTTCGGCCTCGTCGAGCAGCTTCGTCGCGAGGTCCATTGTCCCCATTTTCTCGCGCCATGGAAGGGGTACTCGGGCCCAAACGAACATTCCCGCTTTGGGAATCTCGACCTCCCAGCCGCCCCGCTCCAGGCCGCGAAGCAGCGTGTCCCGACGCGATTGGTAAATCCGCGACTGCTCCAGCCGGGCCTCCTCGCCATGCCTAAGTGCAATGATGGCAGCGATTTGCACCGCCTGGAAGATGCCGTAATCGTAGTAGCCCTTGATGGTGGCGAGGGCTCGGACCATCTCGGCGTTGCCGGCGCAGAAGCCGATCCGCCAGCCCGCCATGTTGTAGCCCTTGCTCATCGTGATGAACTCGACGCCGACCTCCTTGGCCCCGGGGACGCTCAGAAAACTGGGGGCTTCGTAGCCGTCGAAGCAGACGTCCGCATACGCGAAGTCGCTCAGGATCAGGAATCCGAACCGCTTCGCCAGGGCGACCAACTCGACGTAAAACTCGCGGTCGACAACAGTTGTAGACGGATTGTGCGGAAAATTGACGATCACCACCTTCGGTTTGGGGTGGAGCGTCTCGCAGATGTGCGCGACCTGGTCGAGGAACTTGGCAGGCTGCGTCACCTCGAGCTGCAGCACGTTCGCCGAGGCCAACGCCGGGCTGTAGACGTGGATCGGGAAGGATGGAGCGGGGACGATGCACGTGTCGCCGGGGCCCATCAGGGCCAGGCACATATGGCTAAACCCCTCCTTGGAGCCGATCGTCGCGAGGACCTCCTTATGGGGATCGAGGGAGACGCCGAAGCGTTTCTCGTAGCGGATCGCGACCTCCCGGCGGAGGTTAAAGATCCCCGCGGAGGCGGAATAGCGGGAATTTCGTGGGTCCGCGACCGCCTCGCAGAGCTTTTGGACGATCTTCGGGTCGGGGGGGTCGGTCGGGTTTCCCATCCCGAGGTCGATAATGTCGATCCCCTCACGGCGTTTGCGGTACTTTTGTTCGTTGATGCGTCCGAGGAGGTAGGGGGGCAGCCGCAGGACGCGATCGGCGACGGGGACGTCGAACTGATGCCCCGGTTCGAGCCGGTCGATTTCGTCGAGTTTGTCGCCTTCGTGCTTTTCCATGGGTCGCCATCCGCCTATTGAGTCGTTTTCGTAGGGCATCGCGTGCCAGCAGCTGCTTGTCAGCCCGTGCTGGAGTCGCCGGGTGCCACCGGCTGCTTGTCAGCCAGTGCGGGCTCCGTCAGGATCGAATACCCGGTGGCAGTCAGTTTCCATCCTATTCCGGCATGAACAACCAGACCACATACCCCCGCCCGCGGGTTCGCGCGAGGCCGGCTGACGGCAGTCAGGCGAGCGAGATTCCCCGCAATTCTTCGTCGAGGGTTCATCCGCCAGCCGTTGGCTTTCCCCGTAGGTCAGGCCATTGCCTGACGATCCTTACTTCTCCCTCGAGGGAGAGGTCGGTTTGGTTTCCAAGCCGGGTGAGGGGGTTCCAACGGCTCTCCGGGGGACGGGCGATGCTCCACTCTTCTTTCACCTCTCCCTCAAGGGAGAGGTCGGCTTGCTTTCCAAGCCGGGAGAGGGGGTTCCAACGGCTCTCCGGGGGACGGGCGATGACCGATGCTCCACTCTTCTTTCACCTCTCCCTCGAGGGAGAGGTCGGCGAACGCAGTGAGCCGGGTGAGGGGGTTCCAACGGCTCTCCGGGGGGACGGGCGATGTCCGATGCTCCACTCTTCTTTCACCTCTCCCTCGAGGGAGAGGTCGGCGAACGCAGTGAGCCGGGTGAGGGGGTTCCAACGGCTCTCCGGGGGGGCGGGCGATGTCCGATGCTCCACTCTTCTTTCACCTCTCCCTCGAGGGAGAGGTCGGCTTGGTTTCCAAGCCGGGTGAGGGGGTTCCAGCGGCTCTCCGGGGGGACGGGCGATGGTGCGTTCACGGGGTTTGATCGGCGGGCGTGTTGGTTCGGTCGAGTGAAAGGGCATCACGATGTCAGGACGAATACGGATGGAATCAATGCTGTTTGAATTCTCCTACTTCGGCAAGAGCTTGACGTCGGATGTTCCGTACGTCTCAGTTACTGATAGTGAAGAAGCACAACGAGCTGAGGTGTGTGACGTTTGTGGCCATCAATGGAAGGTACTACGTGGTTCCGTCTCGTTGAACGTCGAAGGTGGTCGCTATTGGCCCGATATCATGAGAGTAGATGGCAAGAGCCCTATGGTAGTGGTGTCATCTCGTGTGATGGATGGATTTGTGTCCGTTGGGATTCGAGGTTTCGCGAGCTACGAGGCGAGGGTTGTGGGCATCGACAGCGATACCCTTTCGCTTGAGAAATGTCCGACATACTACTATCTTGAGTTGTGCCGCGGAATTGATGTTGACCCCGACGCAAGTGGCATCGAGTTAGAGTACGCTTGCAGAGCATGCCCTCGACTCAGCAAGATCTATGACGCGAATGCGCCACTAGTTCCAGACTTAAGTACATGGGAAGGATTGGACGTATTCACGTTTCGGAACATTCGTTCACAGATCCGATGCTGCACGTTGAAGGTCGTTGAACTCGCGAGACAACATCGTTGGTCGAACTTCTTTTTCCAATTCATGGGAGCCAACCCGCTTCTCCCGGTTGCTCAGCGCAAGATCGACTACCTAGGGGAGATGTGGCCCCCGACTGGATGGCCACCCTGGACTCAGAAGATGTAACGTAGCTGTTTAATGGCTTTACCAGTGTTGCCAGGCAGCCCGTTGATTCATCCCTGTTTCCGATCGAGTGGATCGCGAATTCCCCGAATTGGGAGAGTCTCGGCGTGCGCGTTCACGGGGTTTGATCGGCGGGCGTGTTGGTTTGGTTGGGTAGGATGTTAGTGCTCGCGTGATGGTACCAGCGAAGGCGGTTCGAGTTGATGCAGTTTGGCCTCCAGGCATTCCGTGAGATATTCTAGGACGTCGCGGCCTTGTTGTCGGCAAGTGGCGACGACCGAGAGGACGCGCTCGACAAATCGACTTCCCGCTTCGCTGTCGGTTCCCCCGCTCATTTTGCGGTAACGCACCGCGACATTGATCGCTCGCTCGCCGGTGTTGTTGGTCGGTTCGATCCCTTCGAGGCGTGCGAACGTCCAAAGATGCGCTTCTTCTTTGAGCAATCGTTTACAGATCCGCGCGGTCTTCGCGCAGCCGCATTGCATTCCCGCTTCGAGAGCGTCGGTTAGTTCGCCACGGAGGATGCTGACATAGGTGCGAAAGCTGCTGCGGGCCAGATCGCCGTCACGAACCCGATGCCACCAGATAAAGAGGGCATCGGACATCGATAGCAAACGCTCGCCAATGGGCTGACCGGCTCCGCCGCGATCGACCATGGCTTGAAAGTCGCGCCGCAGATGCGACCAGCAAAGTTGGCGATGCTTGATCCAGTTGTAGGCGCCGTGACGATCCGAAGTGGCTACTTGATCATACGCTTCGCCGAGCAGCGACTTGGCCACTTGGCCGGTTCGACGGTCAGCGATGTGAAAGAAGGTGGCCAAGGGAGCGACCACCACCCACAACCAACTCTTGCTCTTATGCTCACGCCAGGAGGTTTCGTCGATGTTGACCGGCTGGGTTCGCACGTACTCGCCAAGATGGGCGATCGGCTGCTCCAACGCCTCGGCCACGCGGCGTTCCAACTTGCAGATCATGCCCAGCGAGATGGTCAGGCCGAAGAGTTGGCCGGCCAATTGTTGGACGGTCCGCTTCCCCAACCGGCAGCCGCCCGAGAGCAAGGCCAAGATCGCGGTCAACCGGGGACCGAAGCTGCCCGTGGGTACCCCCTTGGGCAAGCCGCCGCGCGTCCGAGCCCCACACCGGTCGCAGACGCACTCATGAAGTCGATACTCGGTGACCACCGGCTCGATGGGAGGGATTTCCGCGACCTGATGCCGGACGGGCGTCGCGTCGTCCCCATGCAGTGGCGCCCCACAATCACCGCACGACCGCGGTTTGCAATCGACCACCGCGGCCACCTTTTCCGGAGGCGTCAACGGCCGAGAGTGCTTTGGATGACCTTGCTGACCGCCTCGCTTACGACCCGTTGGCGCGGAGGGTGGCTTGCGCTTCGCCTTCCCCTTGGACTGGCCACGAGGACCATCGCTCGAAGGAGGACGAGAAGAGTTCGTCGAATCCTGACCCGCCTTCGCCCGAAGATCCTCTACCTCTTCTTCAAGCTTACTCAGGCGAATCAGGATCTCCTCGATGGCGACCACTCGCTCTTCGAGTGGCGCCGTCGCAATCCTCCATGCTTGCTCCCGATGACCTTCCATGAACGAAGACTGAACAATCCACCGTTTTCGTCAAGGTCAACCCGTGAACGCGCACGTCTCGGCCATCGCCATTGAGGTTGACGTGGAAATCCCAGGTAACTGTTAACCAGCTTCGCTGATCGGGAGGGGGAGTGGTTGGTTTGGCACGTGGGATGTGAGGGCGTCGAGGGCGTCGAGGGCGTAACGGAAGACGTTCAGGCCGTTGTTCTGCCAGGTGCGGACGATTGATTTGGCCACCCAATCGTATCGACACGGGGATCAATAGACGGTGTCGAAGAGGTCGTAGTAGATTAGGTCGTAGTGGCCGGCGTCGACGCCGCGGTGCTGGAAGTTCCACCCGTTGTAGAAGTCGTACGAACTCCAGAAGATGTCGCTGTTGCGGAGGATCCCGTACTTGTACTTCCACTTGACCCAGTCCTCCATCGAATCGATCGCCTTGAGTTCTTGGAGGAACGCGGGGGCGTGCTCGAGGTCGACCTCCATGAAGAGGTTGGGGAAGTCGCCGACCAATCCGTGATAGACACTCATCGTGTTGTACTTCGGTTGGTAGGCCCCGTTCTGGTCGAAAATGATGTCGTTGAAGTCGTAGCTGCGGTTGGCGACAAGCGTGTAGAGGGCATCGTCCTTGCCGTCGGTGACCTTGAGGAAGGTAATGCTCGGCAAGTCGTACGTGAAACGGCTGTCGGTCTTGAGCGTCAGGGTCGAGATGGCGCGGACGAACTCTTTCTGGGAAGTGATCGGGGCGCTAAGGTCGACTTTTGGCTTCCGCACCGGATTGAGGAAGTCGCGCGGGCCACTGACTCCCTCGGTCATCCGCAACTGAATCTTGGTCAAGATCGCCGACATCGGGTCGAGGTTGTCGATCTCGACGCTGGAGGGAGCGTTCTCGCCGGGGAACGGCATCAACCATAGGAGCGCTCGGCCGAGCCCCTTGGTCCAGCGGTCGCGGAACTTTTTGCGGTCGCCGGCGGGCAACAGCCGGAGAAAGTCGTCCTCGAATTCCTGCCGTAAGTACCCCATGAACTGCCAGGTGCTGACCTTCTCGGCGACACTTCCCCAGTAGGTGTAGTCGGCGACCAGCGAGTAGTAGAGCCGCTCGAACCCGCTGTAGTCGATCAGCCAGAGCGTGGGCGGAATCCCGCCACGACGGCCCTGGAGGACCGAGGCGTTGCTTTCGTTGCGGAGGATGGTGAGCCAGGCGTTGGGGTTCTTCTGGTCGCCGTTCCAAATGTCGTCGACGCTGTAGCCCTTCGGCTTGTACTTGCCGAGCATCTTGGCGTACGCGTCCTCGTAGGCCTGGTTCCCCCAGACCGTGTAGTTCATGAAGTCCCGGTAGGAACTCATGCCCAGTTTGGGGTCCAGGACGGACGGATCGGACTCCGGCTTCACGAAGAAGACCCAAAAGTTGTCCTTGATCGCGTAGGTCGCGGTCTGGCCGAGGCAAACCGGTCCCTGGATCATGCCGCTGACGATCAACTTCGAGTTCTCGAGCATGAAGCGAGACCGGCTGGCGGCCGGGATGGCGGCGAAGACCTCGAAGGGATTGTGGCTCTCGTAGCCCGGTTCCAGGGTCTTCCCTTCAACGTAGGTCACGTCGAAGAAGAGTTCCTTGAGCCTGGCCATCACCGCGTCGTCGAGCGACCAGACGAAGTGCGCCTTTTGTTCGTAGGCGGTGCGGCGTTTATAGAAGCGGTAGTAGAACCGCTCGATGTCCGGGTTGATGTAGGGGTCGTCGTAGGGACGCTCGGTCACGATCTCTTCGATCGGTTCGCCGGGGGGCGAAACGGAACGGACCATCTTGAAGTACTGCCCAGGGGCGTCGTTGAAGTAGTAGGTAGCGAGGAAGGTGTGCTCGTAGAGATAGCGGCTGACGAGTCGGGACTTGGGGCTGTCCTGGTTGAGGAACTTCTCCCACTTGTCGATCACCTCGGGATGGGAGACCTTTCCGAGCGCGGCGAGTCCCTCCTCGGTCGGGCCCTTGGCGCCGGCGAGAATCCACTGGGTGATGGTGTCGAACTTGTCGGCGGAGATCGCGGGCATTCCAAATGGCATGCCGGCGTTCGGATGCGACTCGAGGAACTCGGCGAGTTGCGAGGAGTCGGGGCAAGCGTGTTGGTCTTGCTTGCGATAGAGGGGCTCGAGGGGCTTCCGAGCGAACCCCGGCTGATTGTAGTTCTGGCCCGCGCTGAGGAGTCGAAAGAGAACCGATCCCTCGAGTTTCTCCTTGTCGTTCCCCTCGCGCTGGATGACGGGATGAAAGCCCTCCTTCCGCCATTGCTCGATCGAGGTCTGGTCGATCAGACGAATCGGCCGTTCCCGAAAGATGTGGGCTCCGTCGGGGTTCCCCTTGCGGGCTCCTCGGTTGAGTCCCGCGAACGAGGTGAGGCGCATCAAGCACGGGGAGGTGGTGCAACCATGGCAGGCGATACAACGGCTATTGAAGATCGGTTGGATCTTGGTCAGGTAGACGTCGCTCTCGGGAATCCCCGGGGAGTTTTCGACGACGATGGTGGGATCCACCACCTCCGGCACGAAGGGGGCTGGGGTCCAGAAGAGGAATGAGCCGTAAATCCCAACCCCGATCAGGAAGCTCGCAATCACCAGGGTCATCAGAATCCGATGGTGCCTCATTTGGCCTCTCCGTCGACTCGCGCACAGGTTCCAGGCGCAACCGTAAGGAATCGGGAGGTCGATGTCCAAGGGAGAGTCGTGCGATTCCAGAGGGGCTGAAGGTTGGGCACTAGGGGAACTGGCACAGCCCGAGCGACCGACGTTCTTGCCCCTTTGCGATTGGAAGAGTTGACGCCGCGGAGCAATCGGTCCGCCATGCTGATCGGCTCCGTTTTGTTGTGAATCCGTGATGGTTTGGCGAAGAAGGGACGAAGAGAAGTTCCCACGGACACGTCAATGCATCACTCCTCGACCGTCATCACCATCGCCCCCTCTCTGCCGTAGCCGCCTCGTCGACAGCGTCGCCCCTATTTTCCCTATAGCCCCATTCCGTTCTACTTCATCGGCGCCGGGGTGAAGTTCTTCTTGCCTGGCCATTGCTCTCCAGTGGTTCGCGAATCGGTCGGCTTCGCGCGGAGCGTCCTTCTCGCGGTTGCATCGTTCTTTTGCCAGGGCTATACCGCAGGCGCTTCAACGAACGGCCTCGCCCGGGCCCTGGGGAACGGACCATCACATGAACTTGCAGCTCTTCCGAAAACCAAGCGTCTGGATCGCGCTGGCCCTCTTCGTCGGCGTCGCCGTCGGAGCGCCGGTCACCTATCACAAACTGTTGCGTTGGAAGAAGTTCCGCGTCGTCGAGCAAGACATTCTCTACCGCAGCGGCAGCCTGCGACCCTGGCAACTGCGCAAGGCAATCGATCGCTACGACATCAAGACCGTCTACTCCCTCACGCACACGCGCCACCTCGAGGAACAAGAGGTGTGCGACGAGAAAGGCGTGAAACGTTACTTCTGCTATCTGCCCGGTGACGGGGTTGGCTCGGATGACCCGTACCTGCGATTCCTCGAGGTGATCGAGGATCCGCGCAACCACCCGGTCCTTGTCCACTGCTCCGCGGGTGTCCAGCGCACCGGCGGCGCCGTCGCCCTCTACCGCATCCTATTCAACGGCTGGGAAGCCGACGCGGCGATCGAGGAGATGATCGACCTGGGCAACAAGGGCCGACAGACTCAAATCGAGCAGATCAAGCGAATCGCCGAACGACTGCGTACCTCCCGTCTCGTCCATCAGGACGACTCGCCCGAACGCGAAACCTACTGATCCAAGGATGCCATCGACATGGCAAGGAAGCTTCGAAATCTTCTGCTGATTCTCCTGGCGGTCGCGCCCTCCTTCTACGCGCTCGATTGGGTGCTCAACGCCTATCGCTTGGAGCTCGTTCCGAAGAACTTCACGACCGTCAAGACGGGTGTCCTCTATCGCTCGGGACAGCTCCGCGCCGATGACTTCCGAGACGTCATCGATCGCTACGGCATCAAGACCGTCTTCGCGCTCAACCCGAAACAAGCGCCTTACGAGGCGAAGATCGCCAAGCAGCTCGGCGTCCGTTTCATCGAGTACGAGATGCCCGGCAGCGGCCAGGGAACGCCCGAGCTCTTCCACGAATACCTCGACATCATGAGCGATCCACAAGCGCAACCCGCATTGGTGCACTGCGCCGCGGGGGCCTACCGGACCGGCGCCGCGGTGGGGCTCTACCGGATGCTCTACGACGGTTGGACACTCGAGGACGCCGTCGCCGAGATGAAGTACAGCGGCTTCGCCGGCCAGCAAGACCTGATCGATCACGTTCAACAGACCTTCGACACGATTCCCCCTTCGCTTCGTCGGAAGATTGCCCAAGGAGAGGAGACCGATGAGTTCCGCCGTTGATTGCACGACCGAACCCTCGTCGACACCGACCACGAGCCAACGCCTCTTCGGCGGCTTTCTGTGGATCGCGACGGCGGCGGCCAGTTTCTTCGTTCTCTGGTGGGGCTTCGATGCCGGCGACGTGACATCGACCGAGGCCAGCTACCTACTCGCGCATCCAAGCGTCGTCGGCGACGGCGGCTCGCTGCCCTGGTACGGCGCCATGTGCGAACGACTCGGCGGGAGCGTCGGCGTCGCGGCTCCCGAGGTGGGCCGTTTCCTTTCGGCGCTCTCCCTGACGATCCTAGCCTTGTTGATCGTCGGCGTCATCGCCCGACGATTGGGACTCGAGGCGGCGCTGGTCGCACTGGTCGCGGCCGCTTGTTCCTTGCCGGCGTTTCTGCTCAGCACCCAAGCGACGCCCGACGCGTTGATCGCCCTGGTCATCGTTGGGGCGCTTCGACTCTTGCCCGTCGTGGGCGGTCCGGGCCGCATTCTACAGACCTCGTTCGGCATCGCCTTGGTCTGTCTGGGGGCCGCGATGCTCTGGTGGGGCCGGGGGCAACAGCTCGTGACCAACCCCTCGGACGCGATCCTGCAACCGCTGATGTCGCTGCTCTTGTGTCTTCCTTGGCTGCTCGCCCTCGTTCCTCTCGGCACCGCCTCGTTCTGGAAGAGCAATACGCCGGGCGAACAGCGAGAGATCATCCATGGCTGCGCTCTCGTCGGCACCGGGCTCGTCCTGAGCGCGTGCTTGCGACAGGCCCACCTGGCGGGAAGCCTGCTGACCGCCGTTGGCGTCGCGAGCCTCGTGTCGGTCTGCTGGCAACGCTGGCGGGAGGGAACGCTCGGCGAGAACGCCTCTCGGCTACAGCGTGGCGTGATCACGTTTCTCTCGATCGGGGTTCCGGTCATCGCCGTGATCGCGGCCGCGATCCGCATCGGACTGATCTACAACTTCATGGAACGGACGCAGGCGGTGCTCGTGGCCGGGCTGGCGGCCCTCACTTTTCGCGCGTTCCTTGGCACCAAGCAGTTCCGCCAGGTCCAGTTCGCCCCGATTGTCGCGATCTTCGCAATGACGAAGATCGTCTACGTCAACGCCTACCTGCCGGAGCGGGACCAATGGTTCTCGCCGAAGCCCTACGCCCACGCGGTCGGCCGTCTGCTTCCGGGCGACGCGACGCTCGCGACCGATCTGCCGGTCGATGATAGCTATCGCTATTACCTCGAGCGGCCGGTCGTTGCCTTCACCGGGGACAGCGCCGAATCGACCTCGGTGCCGCCGACGCACGCCCTGCTCGTCGACACCCAGTACCAGAACCTGAGCGAGCAACAGCGCGAGCGTTGGCAGTTCGTTCGCTACCTCTACGATCGCGGTACTCGCCGGCTCGTCCTGCTTCGCGAAACGACCGACGTCGCCGCGACATCACTTGAACGGGGAACCGAGACCCGATGAAGAACCCGACAACCGACGGGGTGGCGTCCCCACCGTGGTACGCGAAGCGATCGTTTCACGTGGTGGCGCTGGCCATCATCGCCATCGTCGTCGTGATCGAGGGTCTTGTCTGCGTCTTCGCCCGCGAGAACGACTACGCCTGGCACTTCCGGATGGGCAACGGGTTCCTCGCGGGAGATCCCTACCGGAACCTGGGCTCGTGGTACACCGTCGGTCGGGCGATGCTCGACGGGATGATCGCGGTGCTGCCCTATCATGCGGGACGGGCGCTCTGCTACCTATCGGCGGTCGCGATGACCGCGCTCGGCTTCTCCCTTTGGCATCGCATGGCGCAGTGCTATCGGCCGACGGCGAAAGCGACCGCGCTCGCGGCCGCGATCCTGACGTGTGTGCTGCTCTTTCCCTACATCATTCGCGATCTCGACGATGCCGGCCCGCAGTTGACGCTCCTTTTTTTCCTCACGATGGGGGCTTGGTGCGTCCTCCATTCGCGATCGCTCTTCGCGGGCGGCTGGTTGGCCCTGGCGGCGACCTTCAAGACGACGCCGGTCCTCTTCCTGCCGTGGCTGATCTATACCCGGCGTTTCAAGGCGGCGGCTTGGATGGCGGCCTTCCTCGTCGCCCTAAACATCTTCCTGCCGTCGCTCCACCTCGGGTGGCCCGGCATGCTTCGATCAAACAGCGAGTTCTTCCAGACGGCGCGAAACTCGCTCAAGAACGACGATCCCTCCCAGAACGCCGTCGAACCATCGCGTCCCCAGAACCAAAGCCTCACCATGGCGATCGCCCGCTACGCGATGACCTTTCCCGAGGGGCACGACCTGAAGGTCGACCACCCGCTCTACATGCAGTTCGGCTCCCTCAGTCCCGCTTCCGCCGGCATGCTGACCAAGGGGCTCACGTTGGCTCTCTTGGGAGTCTTGGCGTGGCGTTTCCGTCGGCGTTGGGGGCAAAAGGAAGGAACCGAGGATATAGTCACCGAGTGGAGTGGGCTGATGGTGCTCTGTGCCCTGCTCTCGCCGCTCTGCTGGCTTCAGCATCTGGTACTAATCATTCCCTCGATCTTTCTGTCAATTCGAGGCTGGCTCGCCGATCGCGACGAGGGCCGGGTTCATCCTCGTTGGCGGATCGCCGCGTTGGTCTTCATCGGCGTGGTCGTCCTGCTCTTGCAGCGTGACGTCGTCCAACGCGACCTGTCGATCCTGATCCTCTCGTACAAACTCGATACGCTCGTCGGCCTCTTGGCGATCCTGCTCGCGGCCACCCTGCCCGAACCGCAACCGACCGACGCGGATGTTATTCCCATGACACCCGATGCCAGGCACCTCGTCACGCGCACCGCGTGAGAGCCGATCCCGCTTGCCCACTCCTAGGACCTCTCCTCGGAAAGAGGTCGGCGAACTCAGTGAGCCGGGTGAGGGGAACAACGTCGGGTGCCACCGGCTGCTCGCCAGCCAGTGAGTACGGTTCGTACACTCATTGGCCGTCCATTGGCGTTTGACAATGCACGATTGGTGGTTCATCTCTGGTCATCCGGCAATTGGGCTGGCTATGGACCACCACGAATGCCGGCAATTCGGCACTGGCTGACAAGCGGCCAGTGGCACCCTCATGTCATCTCGAGATAGACGCACCGCTCGCCATTGCGCGTGGAGAATGCTCGATCGCTCACAGCCCGCGCCAACCGCGGGTTCGGTCGACGGCGCTCTTCCACTGCGCCAAGCGTTGACGACGGGCTTCGGGCGTGATCGCGGGATGAAAGACCCGGTCCTCCACGTACTGTCGCTTCACGTGCGCCAGGTCGGTCCAGAAGCCGACCGCGAGCCCCGCCATGTAAGCGACTCCGAGCGAGGGGGTCTCGAGAACGGAGACGCGCCGCACCGGCATCTCGAGCATGTCGGCTTGGAACTGGAGCAAGAAGTCGTTCGACGCCGCCCGACCGCCGACACTGAGGCTCGCGAAGGTGGTGCTTAGGTCCCCTCCCATCGCCTCGATCATGTCGTTGGTCTGGAGCGCCAGCGACTCGAGCGCCGCCCGCGCGATGTGCTCGATCGTCGTCTCGCTGGTGAGCCCCAAGATCGCCCCCCGCGCGGAACCATCCCAGTGCGGAGCCCCCAGTCCGACGAACGCCGGCACCAGGCAAACGCCTCCCGAGTCGGGAACACGCTGAGCGAGCGTTTCGATCTCCGCCGATCGTTTGATGAAGTGCAATCCGTCGCGAAGCCAGCTCACCACTCCGCCAGCGACGAACGAGATCCCCTCCAAGCAGTACCGAACCTCCCCGTCGATCTCCCCGGCGATAGTCGTTAAGAGACGCTCCTTCGAGAGAATGGCCGTCTTGCCGGTGTTGACCATCACGGACGATCCCTGACCGAATGACGCCTTGAGGGTCGCCGGCTCGAGGAAGGTCTCACTGAAGAGGCCGGCTTGCTGATCCCCCGCGATGCAGCCAATCGGAATCGGCGCCCCAAAGAGTTCCTTGGACGTGCTCGCGTGGATCTGGCTGGAAGGGCGAACCTCCGGCAATATCGCTCGGGGAATGCCGATCATCTCCAAGAGGTCGTCGTCCCAAGCGTGACGGTGAATGTCATAGAGGAGCGTCCGGCAGGCGTTGGTTGGATCGGTGACGTGGAGCTTGCCCCCCGTCAGTCGCCACAGCAGGAAGGTGTCGATCGTCCCGAAGAGGATCGTGCCGTTCTCCACCCGGGCGCGGATGTCGGACGACGTGTCGAGCACGTGGCGAACCTTCGTTCCCGCGAAGGTCGGGTCGATCGTCAGTCCGGTCCGCCGATGGATCTCCTTTTCGAGACTCTCGGAACGGAGCCGGTTGCAGACCGGTTCGCTGATTCGGCTCTGCCACGCGATCGCCTGGGTGACCGGTTTGCCCGTCGTGCGATCCCACAGCAGTGTCGTCTCCCGCTGATTGGCGATCCCGATTGCGGCGACGTCGGCCGCGGAGATCGACGCTTTGGTCATGACCTCCTTGGCGGCACGGACGAGCGACGACCAGATCGTTTCGGGGTCTTGCGTGATCCATTCGGGGCGAAGGTGCGTCGACGGGACATCGACCGCGGACGAGGCGACCGGTCGCCCGTGACGATCGAAGAGGATCGCCCGGCTTACCATGGTGGCTTGATGAAGGGCGAGGATGTATTTGCTCATGGGGCCGCGTTCCCTGCGATCGGGCTCGGCGCTTCCCTGACGCCGTTTCGCAGCGTTCTACGGGTTGAGGAAGGTTGGGGCGCGATTTTCGCGTCTCTCGAGGAGTGAAGTTTTCGTGAAGAAACCGTGAACGCCTCAGACGGCGCCACGGCTCACATCTCCGCACTCTCTCGGGTGCCATGCCCACGCTTGCGTGGGCATGCTCGGAAGACCCACGCTTGCGTGGGCATGCTCGGAAGACCCATCTCCGGGTGGCCAAGATTGCTCCGCTACCAACCCTTTCAACGTCACTACGGAAGGGGGGGCCACCCCCGGAGAATTGGGGAAGTAGATCGGCAATGCATCAGCTGCGGAGCAGCGCAGGTCAGTAGCCAGGGGTGACAACCCCTGGTGAACGAAGGATTTGGATCGAGCCCCGAAGGTGGCGACGGTAACCTTCGAACGACCTGCGCCCCTTCGGGGCTTCGTGGATCGACCTGCTTCCTTACCAGGGGTTGCCACCCCTGGCTACTGACCGCTGCCGCTTCGCGGCATAAGAGGGGATGCAGTCAATCGGAGACAGCGCGTCAAGACAGGTATCACAACCTGCGTCGCTTTGGGACGTTGCGCCCTGAATCATTCTGTTCAATTCAACGCGCGCCGATGTTGAATGGGTTGGTAGCGGAGCAATCTGGGCCACCCAAACGGGGCTTGCGGTCCAAATGAATGCGTTCTTGAGGGACGGCGGTTCTCCTCGAGACTTCCCACCGACTGCGTCGTAGAACGACGCCTCCGAAATCCCCTCTTCCCGGCAGAATCTCCGAACGCTCTGCCCGCTCTCCTCTTGCCGATGAAGGACCTTCCGCCAATACGCTTCCTTCTCCGGGCTGCGATCTCGCATCTTCCGCCTCGCGATAAACCAGGGCCAACCAGCCCAAGCCTACCGCAACCCACAAGACGCCACCGTTGCAACGCTCACGGCCATGCTTGTCAGGATGCAGGAGTACCTTGGTGTTCCAGTGGTTTCGATCGCACCGGGGACGCAGCGGATTGAGAAGCGGCGCCTCGCGGAAGCGATCGTGAACTACGAGGATCTTAAGCGAGCGTTCCAGGGCAGCGAGTGGACGACGTTCTTCGAGGATTAGCGATCATGTCCTCGCGATGAGCGACTCCATGTGGTCGGCCAGGCGAGTACCGGAAGCTTCTAAGTCCCAGTCGCGGTACCTCTCGGCGATGCGTTCGGCCTCTGCGGTGTATTCATCAGAACCGAGGATCATTTCCATCTTGCGGAAGATGTCGTTCGGTTCTGTCCCCGAGACGACCAGGCCGGCTCCCCGCTCGACGATGGGGGCGGCGCACATCTCTTGTTCGAGACTCAGTGGGAAGTTGAGGACCGGTTTGCCGCCGAGGACAAACGCGGCCATCGTCGCGTGATTCGCGTTGAGGATCGCGAAGTGGCAGTCGCGCCGGGCTTGGGCGATGTCGACGCGCTCTTGCTGAAAGTGGGTGAGCGTTGCAACGGTGGCGTCTTGTGGATTGCGGTAGGCTTGGGTTGGTTGGCCCTGGTTTGTCGCGAGGCGGAAGATGCGAGTTCGTTGTGCGGAGAAGGAAGCGTATTGGCGGAAGGTCGTTCGTCGGCAAGAGGAGAGCGGGCGGGGCGTTCGGAGGTTCTGCCGGGAAGAAGGGATTTCGGAGGCGTCGTTCTACGGCTGGCGGCGTGAGCTACAGCGACGCGATCGACAAGAGAAACGGTCGACTGCGGTCGATGGCGGTGGAACGTGTCCGTCGCCGTTCGTGACGTTGCGGGTGGCCCCGCCGTCGATGAGCGTGATCGAGATCGTTCACCCCCGAGGCTACATCGTGCGGGCGCCGGCCCAAGTCGACTGCGACGCCTTGCGTCAAGTGCTTGCCGCCCTCGAGAGCGTCGAGGAGGAGTGAGCATGTGGTCGGTCCCTCATCAGGTGCGGATCTTTCTGGCCCGGGAACCGGTCGATATGCGTAAGAGCTTTCACGGGCTCATCGCCTTGACGGAGTCGGTGCTCGAGCAAGATCCGCTTTCGGGCCATTTGTTCGTCTTCATCAATCGCCGCCGGGATCGCCTCAAGGTGCTCTATTGGGGCGGCGTCGGCTATTGCATTTGGTATCAGCAGTTGGAGGAAGGAAGCTATCAGCTTCCCGACGTCCAGGCGGCCGACGACGAGGCTGGCCTCGAGATCACTGCCGGACAATTGTCACTCATCCTCGAGGGTATCGACCTTTCCTCGGTTCGTCATCGCAAGCGCTTTCAAGTCTCCGATCGACACCGTGACACGCCGTCGTCCCGTCGTTCGTGACTTCCCCTCGCTCTTTCCCGAATGATGTGCGCCGCTCCGCGGAGCCAGGACGCGCCGCTGCTCCTTCGAGACGCCAGTTCCCCGTCGCGGCGGCGAGAGCCTGGAAGCCATGGGACGGCACGCGACCAAAACCGAGTCTTGTCTTCGGTTGTCCTCGGACCCAGGGTTCTTCGCTTGCCAATCTCGTTGGACGATCGACCCTGGCGTTCTCTTCGCGAGCGACAACGATGTCATGGTGATGGCAGCGACGAGGCGGACTCGCAGGCTCTCTCGTCATTCCGTCGAAATCGCTGAAACTGCTCTGGCGCCTCCGATGTCGACGTGCTAGGGTGTCCCCGCGACAACTGAGATCGGTTTGATGGACGCCTTCGACGTGAACCTCCCCCACGATATCGACGCCTGCCACGAGTTGATCCTCGAACTCGATCGGGAGCGCCGACGGCAAGCCGCCGTCATCGCCCAGCAGCAAGAGACCATCGCCCAGCAGCAGGAGACGATCGATCGCTTGCAGAGCGACGTCGACTTGCTCAAGCGGACCTTGTACGGCCGGCGGCGGGAACGCTTCGTCGACGATGCCCAGCAGGGGCTTTTGTTCGACTCGACAATCGTCGGGGCGGACGACGATTCAGGCTCCGGCGACGACGAAGAGAGCGATGACGACGAACCGTCACCGGAACGCCGCACCAGCAAGGGACGCGGCCGGCGTCTCTTCCCCGAGTTGCTGCCGCGCAAGACGGTCCGCCACGAACTCGACGAGCACGAGGTTCCCGAGGAGCTGAGGAGCGATCCGGCCGCCCGGCGGTTCTTCAAGAAGACCAGCGAGCAACTGGAGTTCACGCCCGCTTCGATCCATGTGATCGAACATTACCAAGAGGTGATCGTTCGCGACGAAGCATCGGGCGAGACGACGATCGTCTCGGCAACGAAGCCGCCGCAGTTGATCGACGCTTACGCCGGCCCCGGCTTCTGGGCTCATCTGACCGCCAGTCGCTTCGCCGACCATCTGCCCTACTACCGACATGAGGACATCCTCGCTCGCCACGGCTGCCGCATCGGCCGCGGCACCCAACAGCGTTGGCTCTTCGCCCTGGCCTTGGCGGTCGCGCCGTTGGTCGAACTGATGCGTCGGCTGGCGTTGCAGTCCGAGGTGCTGGGCTGCGATGAAACGCCGGTCAAGATGTTGGCGGGCGAGCCGCCTGGCTGCACCAAGACCTATCTCTGGAGCACCGTCGGCGACAATGCCCATCCCTACGACTGCTTCCACTTCACGCCCGACCGCAGCCGCGATGGTCCCGACGAGTTCCTCGCCGGCTTCCAGGGTTACTTGCAGTCGGACGCCTACACCTGCTACGAGCGAATCGCCGCGGCGGACGACCGGATCGTCCCCGTCGGCTGCTGGGCTCATGCGCGCCGTAAGTTCGAGGAAATCCACTTCAGCGCGCCGAGCGTGCGGACGCACACCGCCCTCGGCTACTTCCAGCGGCTCTACGACATCGAAGATCGCGCCCGTGACAGTAGTGTGTCACAACGCGGCGCCCTGCGGCAACGCGACGCCAAGCCGATCGTGACCGAGTTCCACCAGTGGCTGCTCGAGCAGTACGAGCGGGAGCTTCCGAAATCGAAGTGGCGCGCCGCCATCGCTTACATGACCAACCGGTGGCAGTCCTTCACACGCTATCTCGACCATGGGGCGATTCCCATCGACAACAACCGCACCGAAGCGGCGCTGAAGTACGCCGTCCTCGGCCGCAAGGCGTGGCTCTTCTTCGGCAACAGCCAAGGAGGCGAGACCGCCGCCACCTTCTTCACCCTGACCAAGAGTTGCAACCGCCATCACGTCGATCCCTTCGCGTATCTCCGCGACGTCTACACCCGCCTGCCGACCACCCCGGCTTCGGATCTCCCTTCGTTGCTACCCGACCGTTGGATCGACGAGCACCCCCAGCATCGACTCCAAGAGCGCGCCGACGAAGCCCGCCAACGAGCCGACCGCAAACGCGCCCGCCGAGCCCAACGCCGCGCCCCTGCCGCCACTCCCCGTTGATCGGTGACCGGTCCCCCATCGTCATCGGCTCCTGCTTCCCCCACACGCCACCGTTGCAACGCTCACGAAAGTGGAGCGTTCGCGAGGCGTACTTCTGCTGGATCGAGGAGGAGATGCCATCGGGATGGATGACGGTCGGCAGCTCGAGCTTGTTGAGGAGTTCCAGGAGCGTGGGGAGCGACGCGAAGGGTTTCAGGTAGCCGAAGACCCTGGGGCGATCGCCGGGTGGGCAGGCGGGAGGAGCACCCGGGACCAGCGGCGAAAGCCCCCAGTAGGTGGCGCCCGCGCGATCCTGGTAGTGGTCCATTTCCTGGAAGGTGATGAGAATCCGGTCGTCGAGATCGGCGTAGAGTTGGGCGAGGTACTCGAGGGGTGGGCTGCCGAAGCGGCCGAGGACCTCGTTGGCGTTGGCGAGGAGTCGGGCCTCGTCGGCGAGGAGTTCCTCGGGCGTGTGCGGCAAGCGAGGCTCGAGGACGGGAAAGGGGGCGACAGCGATCGGACAACTAAAGCCCGCGCCGATGGTGGCTCGCTTGGCGGGGAGGCCGCGAAGAGCGAGGAGTGCGATAGGGCTGTGATCGCAGATGACGAGGTCGGGCTCCACGAGTTCGAAGAGGTTGCGCCAGGCGGCGACAAGGGAGAAGAGCTCGCCGGGGTCGTCGAAGCCGACGTTGTTCAGGATATGGGCGAAGGTGACGGTCTTCTCGATGGGGTGCGTGGGAGGACTGCACTTGAAGGGAGCCTGCAGGTAACGGATGCCGAGGCCGCCGAAGACCTTCTCCATCGCCTGCAGGTTCCGCGAGGCGAAGAAGACCTCATCTCCCCGTTCGCGCAGCGCCTCCACCGTCCGCCGATGCGGCAACAAGTGCCCCAGGCCCCGTCCGAGTTCCCAAGTGAAGAGGATACGTGGCATACGGGTTCCTCGTCATCGACCTTGCGGTGTATCGAACCAACTGCGCCCAATTCTTTGGTCGACGTCCTGAGGCCAACAAGCCAAGTACTCTCCGACCCCGCCCCCCAACGCAAGGTTATCGTATCCCCTCACCCTGTTGCTAGGGTATGGCTCTCCCCAAAAGTGAGCGTTGCAACGGTGGCGTGTGGGAGAAGCAGGAGCCGATGACGATGGGGGACCGGTCACCGATCAACGGGGAGTGGCAGCAGGGACGCGGCGTTGGGCTCGGCGGGCGCGTTTGCGGTCGGCTCGTTGACGGGCTTCGTCGGCGCGCTCTTGGAGACGATGCTGGGGGTGCTCGTCGATCCAACGGTCGGGTAGCAACGAAGGGAGATCCGAAGCCGGAGTGCTCGGCAGGCGAGTGTAGACATCGCGGAGGTAGGCGAAGGGATCGACGTGATGGCGGTTGCAACTCTTGGTCAGCGTGAAGAAGGTGGCGGCGGTCTCGCCTCCTTGGCTGTTGCCGAAGAAGAGCCACGCCTTGCGGCCGAGGACGGCGTACTTCAGCGCCGCTTCGGTGCGGTTGTTGTCGATGGGAATCGCCCCATGGTCGAGATAGCACGCGAAGGACTGCCACCGGTTGGTCATGTAAGCGATGGCGGCGCGCAGCTTCGATTTCGGAAGCTCCCGCTCGTGCTGCTCGAGCAGCCACTGATGGAACTCGGTCACGATCGGCTTGGCGCCGCGTTGTGACACACTACTGTCACGGGCGCGATCTTCGATGTCGTAGAGCCGCTGGAAGTAGCCGAGGGCGGTGTGCGTCCGCACGCTCGGCGCGCTGAAGTGGATTTCCTCGAACTTACGGCGTGCATGAGCCCAGCAACCGACGGGGACGATCCGGTCGTCCGCCGCGGCGATTCGCTCGTAGCAGGTGTAGGCGTCCGACTGCAAGTAACCCTGGAAGCCGGCGAGGAACTCGTCGGGACCATCGCGGCTGCGGTCGGGCGTGAAGTGGAAGCAGTCGTAGGGATGGGCATTGTCGCCGACGGTGCTCCAGAGATAGGTCTTGGTGCAGCCAGGCGGCTCGCCCGCCAACATCTTGACCGGCGTTTCATCGCAGCCCAGCACCTCGGACTGCAACGCCAGCCGACGCATCAGTTCGACCAACGGCGCGACCGCCAAGGCCAGGGCGAAGAGCCAACGCTGTTGGGTGCCGCGGCCGATGCGGCAGCCGTGGCGAGCGAGGATGTCCTCTTGTCGGTAGTAGGGCAGATGGTCGGCGAAGCGACTGGCGGTCAGATGAGCCCAGAAGCCGGGGCCGGCGTAAGCGTCGATCAACTGCGGCGGCTTCGTTGCCGAGACGATCGTCGTCTCGCCCGATGCTTCGTCGCGAACGATCACCTCTTGGTAATGTTCGATCACATGGATCGAAGCGGGCGTGAACTCCAGTTGCTCGCTGGTCTTCTTGAAGAACCGCCGGGCGGCCGGATCGCTCCTCAGCTCCTCGGGAGCCTCGTGCTCGTCGAGTTCGTGGCGGACCGTCTTGCGCGGCAGCAACTCGGGGAAGAGACGCCGGCCGCGTCCCTTGCTGGTGCGGCGTTCCGGTGACGGTTCGTCGTCATCGCTCTCGTCGTCGCCGGAGCCTGAATCGTCGTCCGCCCCGACGATTGTCGAGTCGAACAAAAGCCCCTGCTGGGAATCGTCGACGAAGCGTTCCCGCCGCCGGCCGTACAAGGTCCGCTTGAGCAAGTCGACGTCGCTCTGCAAGCGATCGATCGTCTCCTGCTGCTGAGCGATGATTGCTTGTTGTTGGGCGATGGTCTCTTGCTGCTGGGCGATGGTCTCTTGTTGCTGGGCGATGACGGCGGCTTGCCGTCGGCGCTCCCGATCGAGTTCGAGGATCAACTCGTGGCAGGCGTCGATATCGTGGGGGAGGTTCACGTCGAAGGCGTCCATCAAACCGATCTCAGTTGTCGCGGGGACACCCTAGCACCTCGACGCCGAAGGCGCCAGAGCAGTTTCAGCAATTTCGACGGAATGACGAGAAAGCCTGCGAGTCCGCCTCGTCGCTGCCATCACCATGACATCGTTGTCGCTCGCGAAGAGAACGCCAGGGTCGATCGTCCAACGAGATTGGCAAGCGAAGAACCCTGGGTCCGAGGACAACCGAAGACAAGACTCGGTTTTGGTCGCGTGCCGTCCCATGGCTTCCAGGCTCTCGCCGCCGCGACGGGGAACTGGCGTCTCGAAGGAGCAGCGGCGCGTCCTGGCTCCGCGGAGCGGCACGCATCATTCGGGAAAGAGCGAGGGGAAGTCACGAACGACGGGACGACGTCGCGTCACGGTGCTGATCGGAGACTTGAAAGCGTTTGCGATGCCGGACCGAGGAGAGGTCGATGCCCTCGAGAATGAGTGACAATTGTCCGGCAGTGATCTCGAGGCCGGCCTCGTCGTCGGCCGCCTGGGCGTCGGGAAGCTGATAGCTTCCTTCCTCCAACTGCTGATACCAAATGCAATAGCCGACGCCGCCCCAATAGAGCACCTTGAGGCGATCCCGGCGGCGATTGATGAAGACGAACAAATGGCCCGAAAGCGGATCTTGCTCGAGCACCGACTCCGTCAAGGCGATGAGCCCGTGAAAGCTCTTACGCATATCGACCGGTTCCCGGGCCAGAAAGATCCGCACCTGATGAGGGACCGACCACATGCTCACTCCTCCTCGACGCTCTCGAGGGCGGCAAGCACTTGACGCAAGGCGTCGCAGTCGACTTGGGCCGGCGCCCGCACGATGTAGCCTCGGGGGTGAACGATCTCGATCACGCTCATCGACGGCGGGGCCACCCGCAACGTCACGAACGGCGACGGACACGTTCCACCGCCATCGACCGCAGTCGACCGTTTCTCTTGTCGATCGCGTCGCTGTAGCTCACGCCGCCAGCCGTAGAACGACGCCTCCGAAATCCCTTCTTCCCGGCAGAACCTCCGAACGCCCCGCCCGCTCTCCTCTTGCCGACGAACGACCTTCCGCCAATACGCTTCCTTCTCCGCACAACGAACTCGCATCTTCCGCCTCGCGACAAACCAGGGCCAACCAACCCAAGCCTACCGCAATCCACAAGACGCCACCGTTGCAACGCTCACACCGAAGCGGCGCTGAAGTACGCCGTCCTCGGCCGCAAGGCTTGGCTCTTCTTCGGCAACAGCCAAGGAGGCGAGACCGCCGCCACCTTCTTCACGCTGACCAAGAGTTGCAACCGCCATCACGTCGATCCCTTCGCGTATCTCCGCGACGTCTACACTCGCCTGCCGACCACCCCGGCTTCGGATCTCCCTTCGTTGCTACCCGACCGTTGGATCGACGAGCACCCCCAGCATCGTCTCCAAGAGCGCGCCGACGAAGCTCGCCAACGAGCCGACCGCAAACGCGCCCGCCGAGCCCAACGCCGCGCCCATGCCGCCACTCCTCGTTGATCGGTGCCCGGTTCCCCGTCGTCATCGGCTCCTGCTTCCCGCACCACACGCCACCGTTGCAACGCTCACGTCCAATCGGCAGCAGGCCTCCGAAGGCAAAAACAGCGGTGTTTCTCGAAGAATGGGCCCCGTCGACGTCAAAACAGCCAAGAGATGACCCACAAATTCCGAGGAGGAGACAACTCTCGATCGTTTGGCACAACTGCCTTCAATTCACCCGCGTCCGATCAACCTGGACAAAGTTCAGATGAGAGCCGATGGACTGTTGTAGCAAGTGACGATTCGGTCACATTGGGCCATGTCACCAACTCACCCACCTAAGCCCCTGAAGTTCGTCAGGACTTCCTCCAGAACATAGAAACTCTACGATTCTGCTGCATTCGTCGTATGAAAGCTGATTGGTCATCGAGCCACCTCGATCAGGCAAAGGAAGGTCTATCGAGATCGATGCTGCATCTTCCCAAACAAACTGAACCAAAACACCATTTGAGCAATAGATGCCCAAGAACGAGCCTCGCTCACGTGAGAGTGAAGTCCATGTTGAAACAATGACGTCACCGTCACTTTCTATCGCTTCCGAGGACTGTATTCCATTGCCACTATCGGCATCGAAATAGAAGTATTTCACTTGTTGCTCAAACCTTCTTTGACGGATGTTGGGCGAACAACTCACGAAGCGCACCGCTATCCGGATGACTAATGGAATTGGCCAAGTGTCGAGCAGTTCCTCCTCCTTTATCAGTGTCGGGACTAGCTCCGGCGGCCAAGAGCATCTGGGCAATCCTCACACAGCTAGGACACTCAAGCACGCACAAATGGAGTGGACTAATACCTTCGTCATTCACTGCGTTGACGTCCGCGCCAGCATCGATCAAGATCTTTACGACAATACTATTTTGAGTACGTATGGCAAAGTGCAAGGGTGTCCACATGCGGCTGTCCCGTCCATTAACGTCGACACCAAGGCTCACAAGATGGCGGATTACGTCGGGGTTGGGAGGGATTGCAAGTGACACTAGTGCCATGTGGAGAAAATTCCATTCTTCGCCCTCAGCCTTCGTGTCAACTCCCAGTCCTAAACGAATCAGCGAGTCAATTTGACTACAATTCCCGTCGTAGATTGCGTCATACATTTCGTCCATACTAGGCTTAGGCATGGTTTCACCTGTCGATCCCAAAGTAGTTTCTCATGTCCCGGAGTATGGGGCCAAGATTGTCGTTCCCTGATAGCTCGTCTTTATGGCTCAAGTTGGTTTTGGCGTCCTCGACCTTAAAGAATTGAGGACGATCGTTCACGTAGTCATTCAACTGACTTTGGGAAAGTCCTAGTTCTTCAGCAGCAGAAAGAATTGGGGCTCTATTGCCAAATCTGTGGGTGGTGAGTGTATTCTCCGTTCCGCTTGGTAGTGGAGGTTACCGCCGTATGCCAAGGGCCGCGTCCGGCTGCTGCTTTGCCTTGTCTTCTCGCTTCGCTCGCCCTGCAGCCTCGCCATCGTGGCTCGGCTTCGGTCGCCCGGCAAAGACTCCTCCTTGGCCGTTGGCGGGGAGGATGTTCCACTGGTCAAGCGGAAAGGAGAGAAGTCGGCAGGAGGGAGTAAAAGAGCATCCCGCTCTCGAGTGGCGCATGATGGAGTTTGCAAGGACTTCTTCAAACGCCAGCCGCGAGAGACGGGATGCGACTTCAGGTTATCCTCAACGCCTTGGAGCGTCACGGGAGTTTCGTCTACGAATCGGCGGCTTGGGCCGATTCGTCGAAAGAGGGACTGCTGGTTCGGGTTCGCCCACGGCGTCGCAGCCGGCCGATCTGTTCGGGTTGCGGGAATCGTGCCGGCACTTACGACCACCTGCCGGAGCGTCGTTTTCAGCATGTGCCGCTGTGGGGCCTGGCGGTCTGGTTCGTCTACGCGGCACGGCGGGTCGCATGCCCTGTTTGCGGGGTGAAGGTGGAACGCCTTCCCTGGGCGTCGGGCAAGGAGCGGACGACGTCGAGCTTCCAATGGTTCCTGGCCCGTTGGGCCAAACGCTTGAGCTGGCGTGAGACCGCCGCGATCTTCGGCACGAGTTGGCACACCGTCTTTCGTGCGGTGAAAATGGCGGTTTGCTGGGGAATCCGCCATCGCGACCTGGAAGGGATCGAGGCGATCGGCATCGACGAGGTCGCCTACCGCAAGGGCCATCAGTACTTCACCCTGGTCTATCAGATCGACCGCGGATCGCGTCGTCTGCTTTGGGTCGGGCAAGACCGGACCAAGGAGACGCTCGGTCGTTTCTTTCGCTTCTTCGGCAGGCGGCGAACCGAGCGGCTGAAGTACATCTGCAGCGACATGTGGAAGGCCTACCTGTCGGTCATCGCTCGCGAGGCCAATGGGGCCCTGCACATCCTCGACCGCTTCCACATCATGCAGTTGTTCAACAAGGCGATCGACAAGGTGCGGGCCCAGGAGGCACGCGAACTCAAACGCAAGGGCTTCGAGGTGCTCAAGCGGACGCGTTGGCTGCTGCTCAAGCGTCGCGGCAACCTCAAACGCAAGGAGGTCCTTCGTCTCAACGAGTTGTTGACGCACAACCTCAGGACGGTCAAGTGCTACCTGATGAAGGAAGATTTCCAGCGGCTTTGGGACTACAAGGCTCCCTGGCGGATCGGATCCTTCTTCCAGGAGTGGCTCGATCGGGCCTTGAGCACACGGATCGAACCGATGCGCAACCTGGCACGAACCCTCGAGCGTCACGCCGAGCAGATCTTCAATTGGTTCGAGGCAAAAGGAGAGATTTCCGCGGGCGCCGTCGAGGGAATGAATCTGAAGGTCAAATTGACGACCCGCCGCTCCTACGGCTTTCGCGACCCCAGCACCCTCAAATACGCTCTCTATCACAATCTCGGCAACCTCCCCGAGCCACCATCGACCCACAAATTCTGAAGACGAGGCAAAAGACTTGCTGCTGGGGACGCTCGAGCTTCCCAACGGCATTCCGGCCAAGGACGTCTTCCGGCGGGTCTTGGCGGCGTTGCGACCGGATGCCTTTCAGTCCTGTTTTGTCAGTTGGCTAGAGTCACTACGGCAGGCGGCTTGTGAAGAGGGTGCTGTTAGTCAACCGGTCTTTGCGGTCGATGGTAAGACGAATCGCCGCAGCCACGACCGCAAACGCGGGCTGGGAGCGTTGCACGCGGTCAGCCTGTGGGCCAGCGAGTTGGGCCTGTCGCTGGGACAAGTCGCCTGCGAGGAGAAATCGAACGAAATCACGGCGATTCCCGAGCTTTTACGGTTGGTCGATCTCCAGGGAGCGATCATCACCATCGACGCGATGGGAACGCAGAAGGCGATCGCCCAGCAGATCGTCGAGGGCGGAGCTGACTACGTCTTGGCAGTCAAGGGTAACCAAGAGAGCCTCGAGACAGCGATCGCCGACACCTTTCTGGCCGAGACCGAAGATGACTTCGCCAGTGGCAAGGTTCGCAAACATGAGACGACCGAAACCGCCCACGGTCGCACGACGACACGAACCTATTATCAAATGCCGGCTCCGCGAAACCTGGTGGACTCGGCCGCGTGGGCGGGACTTCGGACGATTGGCATGGTCATCGCGGTCTGCCTACGTGACGGGAAAGAGACGGTCGAGATTCGGCGGTACATCAGTAGTCTTGGGATGGGCGTCCGACGTTTCGCCCGTGCCGTCCGCGGCCACTGGGGGGTCGAGAATTCCTGCCATTGGATTCTCGACGTCGTCTATCGCGAGGATGATTCGCGCATCCGCGATCGGCTCGCCCGTGAGAATTTCGCCTGGCTCGATCGTTTCACGCTCTCTCTACTTAAGCAACATCCAAGCAAGGACAGCATCGCGATGAAACGCCGAAGCTGCGGCTGGAGCGATGACTTCTTGATGGAAGTCCTTACAGGAAAAGCCACTTAGTATGCGCTGGCCCTGCGCTGAGCCCCTACACGATCCGATCGACCCTGATGTACATGAAGAGCATCTTGCGGTGGGCCCACAAGCGTGGGTTCATCTCCAAGGTGCCCGTCATCGACATGCCAGCCGTCCTAAAAGGAACGAATCGGGCGAAGGTCAGGGCCGCGGCGCGCATCAACGCCGAAGTCTTTGACCGATTGCTTGCCGCCTGCCCGGATGACCATTGGCGGCTCCTGATCGCCTTTTGTTGGCATTGCGGCATGAGGGCGAGCGAGTCTCGATGGGTTCGCGGCGAGGACATCGACCTCGCTGGGCATCGAATCCACATCCCCGTCAACAAGGCGAAGGATGCCGACCACCACTGCATCTTGTCCCCCGAGATGGACGCGGCTTTGAGGGTGCACTTCCCAAGCGGAATCCCTGAAGGGCTCCTCATCGGCCGCTACGACATGAGCGTTGATCCGAGCCGTCTCGCCGACACCTTTCGGGGCATTGCCAAGAAGGCGGGAGTCAAAGGGGCCTCGAGGTATGGGCTCATCACTCTTCACGACTTGAGGCGGTCGTTTGGAACGCGGATGGCCGCAAAGGTGCCGGCTCAAACGCTGCAACGTCTGATGCGCCATGCAGAACTGGCGACGACGATGGCGTTCTATGCGGACGTGGAACAAGCAGCAGTCGATGCTTTGTGGTCCAACGTGACAGTTGACGTGACACCCGCCCAGAGACCTAAAACGCAATGCGAGAGCGTTGACGTAAACGATTCCACATCAACAGGTTAGAAATACCCCCGGCGAGATTCGAACTCACGACCTACGGTTTAGGAAACCGTTGCTCTATCCTACTGAGCTACGGGGGCGTTGACGCAAACGCTTTGGCTGTCGGGCGTTGCGTCATGCCAGCGACTGGGTCGCGGGATTGAGAGCGGGGGGGCTCGTTGGGCGACCAAGTGTCGGCTGATGGTTGTTCTACATCGGCGCCGAACGCGTGGGTAGAGAAAAGTTTTCCATGCCGTGGGAGATGTCGCCGCGGCGACAGCCATTGACCCGCCACATTGGTTCGTCGACGGTGCCCTTGAAACGTCACGTCCCACCGTTGATCAACCCGATCTGCGTGCCCGGTCGCGGTCGGCCGGGAGGGGGCCGAAGGTTTCCTGAAGGCCAGGTTCATGACGACGGCGATGGCGCGTGGGTGTCGAGTTCAACCCATTTCCCTCGAAGACGAAGGCGGTCGAGGGGAGTCAACGTCGCCGAGGGCCGACCAATTCGAAGGAGGAGTAAGCAGCCAAAGGACGCCGCCGATCACGACGAGGGCTCCCACGAGCAGGAACAAGACCACCACGACCACTTGTGATCGGGTCTCGTGAAGCGTCTCGACGAAGTGCGAGAGGTCGCGAACCTTCACCAAGTGAATCGGGGCGTCGCCGTCGAAGACCTCATCGACGATTGGTTCGACGCGGACGGTGCGAGACCCGCTGGTGACGAAGAACTCCGTGTCGCTTGACGGCGGCGACTTGCCAGAAAAATAGTGCGTCGCTTCCGGATAGAGGTGCTGAATGAGGGGTTGCTTGCCGCCGGCCGGCTTGGGGGGTTCGTCCTGCGCCAAGAGAATCGCCCCACGATCATCGGTGATGTAGACCTCCGTCCGCACCAAGTCGTCGCGATGCGTGCCGAGTCCCAGGAATCGGATGTCGGCATCGATAAAGATGACGATGGAGACATCTCCATCCTCGCCAAGCGATGGGGATGCCGCGATCATGTTCGATGGCTCGGGCCCATCGGCGGTCTCGGTCGATCGGATCATCGCCCGGGTCGTCCCGACGGGAATGGATCGGCTGTCCGCCAAGAATTGCTCGACGTCTTGCGGCAGCGAGGTCTCTTTGAAGACCGCCCTGGAGGTCTCCTCGGAGTGGGAGACTTCGTAGATCGTCGTCTGGCCCCCGCGCAGGATCCAGATTCCGATGGCGTTGAAGTAGCGATTCGAATCGAGCACGTTGCGCATGTCGGCCGGCACATCCTCGAGTTCGGCGCGTTCGTTCTGGGGCGCTTTGATGACAACTTGCCGGGTGAAGCGTCGGAGGGACGTCAGTCCCGTGAGCACCTGGAGATCCCCCTCCAACTCCTCGAGTTTTTGATCGATCATCCGCTGCTGCGACTCGGCACTGCGACGAAGCTGGGTTGTCGTCTCCTGATCGATGACCCGTCGGTCGGCTTCGAGGAAGAAGTAGGCCGCGCACGCGAGCACCGCCGAAAGCACCATGAAGCAGACGAAGACGACGGTCCCCACGCGTCTCCTCAGAAACCAACGCCGCAGCCGTGTCCCCAACGGCTCCTGGCAGGCGCTGACCGGTTCATCGACCAGCCAGCAGCGAATGTCCATCTCCAGTTCCGACACGCTCTGATAGCGAGCGGACTGCGGCTTCGCCATGGCCTTGGCACAGATGGCATCGAGCGGGCGCGGCACCCACGCCGCCGTCGAGCGGGCGCGAGGGGTTTCCTTCTTGATGATTTGGGCGAAGTGCTGCCCAATCCACTTGTTTCGAGTTCTGGGGTGTGGAACGCTGCCGGTGAGCATCCGGTAGAGGATCCCTCCCAGTCCATAGATGTCGGTTGTCCTGCCGATAGCCTCCCCCAGGCCGGCGGCCTGCTCGGGCGACATGTACGTCGGGCTGCCGACGATCGCCCCACCACCGGTGATGACCGACCCGAAGCGTTTCGGCAACGGCGTCGCCCCCTTGGCCTCGCCCCCCCCGGGCGGACTTGGCGCATCGCTCGCCGTATCCACGATCTTGGCCAGCCCCCAGTCGAGGACCACGACCTGACCGAAGTCACTGACCATGATGTTCTCGGGCTTGAGATCGCGATGAATCACCCCGTGAGCGTGGGCGAACGCGATCGCGTCGCAGACCGCGAGGAAGATGTAGAGCATTTCATTGAGTTCCACGCGATCGCGTCGTCGATCGCGCGTTCGCTGGTGAAACTCCGTGATCACCTCGTCGAAGGTCTTCCCCTGGACGAATCGCATCGAGTAGCGTGGGAAGCCCTCCTCGTCGGCCCAGAGATCGTAGATCGGCACGATGTTCGGGTGTTGCAGACTCGCGATGATGTGGGCTTCGCGAAGAAAACGTTGCGTCGCCTCGGCATCCTTGTGCGAATCGGGCCGAAGCTGTTTGACGGCGACTTCCCGGTTGAGGGCCGCTTGATGGCCGCGCCACACTTCCCCGAAGCCGCCGCGTCCGTGGAGTTCCGTCAGATCGCACTCGCGGCGCCGCGTGGCGAAGCCATCATCCCCTGGATCGCTGGGCATCCCTTGGAGAAACGCTCGCAATGAGGGATCGCGGACACTCTTGAGAGCTTGCGCCACCCGGCGCTCGGTCAGGCGTTCGAGAAACGTGTCCTTGGAGGCGTTGTCGGCGGCGGGGTGGCTTCCCGAATCGATCGTTCGCCGAAACTTGATCACTTCCGACTCGCCCACGAGGCCTTCCGAGACGAAGACATCGACCAGTCGTTCCAAAGGTCGTTCGTCGAGTAGACGCAGCGCTCCCAGGATCGCCGCCTCGTCCAATCGACCTGCGATCAGGGCCGCGGCGGCGAAGAGGCGATCGGTCCGCTCCGGCTCGATCGAGGACGGTTCGGAGGAAGTACTGTCATCTTGCATAAGAACGCCAGTGTCCTGATTGGCAAGTGCGCGACATGAAACCTCGGTTCACGTTCGAGCGGGAGTTCGCCGAAACGAAGCCGTCTCCGGCATGCCCACGAGTCATCTAGCCAATGAAAGAACTCTTCGGGAGAGTCCCCGCCCGTCGATCAAGTCGCTGCCGGCTCGGAATGACTTTGCTTCACGAAGAGTCGACTCGCCACGAATCGTCATGCCGTCAATTTTCTCCTTCGCCAGAAGCGTGCTTTGAGGACGGCGTCGCATTCTCATCGTTGCTGAGGAGCCACGTCCAATCGTGAATGGCGTTCCCAGGAGTCCTGGAACCGCCACTGCCCCTGGGGGGCGACGCGTCATCCATCGGCGTTTCGGTTCGCGCGGCGATCGTGCTGTTTCGAAGCGAATCGAACTCCATCTGTTGCGACAGCGCCAGCGAGGTGCACGAGATGGAAGATCCCCCCATCGCCCAGTCCTGGACCATCGGCGGAGCTTCGGGTCGCGGCACTGGAGCTGGAGCGGGTTCTGGCAACTTTCGAAGAAACTGAACCGCGATGATGTCGATGACATCCTCCGAGTCACTGCGAACGCCCGAAAGATCCTCGAAGCACTGGTGCAGCACGTCGTCGATCTTTTCGAGGGGCCAGCCGTCGATATGGAAGTCTCCGCGCTGCTGAAGCGAAACCTCCGGCATGCTCTCGACGCGCTTCTCGAGCTTCTCGACCTCCAGCCAAGTCGAGAAGCCATCGTGCTCGTCGATGTGACCGGTCCGGTCAACCCAGCCTAGATGGCCTTGCCGAATCCCTTGGGCCAGCCGAATGGCTCGATCGTAGTGAGGAAGGATTTCGGGGCCGTTCGTCTGGTCGACGTAGTGCGTCACCAGACGCATGACAAACGAGATTGGAGAGAAGTTCAGCGACGAGGGAACATCGAGCCCCGTCATCGCGAGCGCCGGAAAGAGCGAATGAGCCGGACGACTCGTGAGACGCTTTGCCAACCTCGGCTCGACCACGCGCGGATGAGTTCGCGACGGCGTCGCGACCCAGAGAGCCGCGAGGGCGACCGCGATCCGATCGCTCCGTTGTAGGTCGAGGACCTCGGACTCGCGAAGTGACGCGAGCGAAACAACCGCCCACCAGAACAGACTTGGCTCGGAAAGCGCCATCAGCTCCTTGATCAAGGTGTTCCGCCGGGAAACGTGATCGGCGATGTCCGGCCCCTTGGCCGCGGCCTCCGCATCCTGCGTCTCCTCAAACCTCTTGAGCGCCTCGTTGAGTCGCTGATTTCCATCCGCCAGGATGGCGTCGGCGTCTTTGTCCTTGTCGAGTAGCTCCCGAAACGACGCTTCCAAGTTGGGAAGCTTATCGTGGAGAGCCTCTTGTAGCGCGGCCTGCAACTCCTTCCGCGTCGAAGGGTCGAGCGAACCGCCTCGCAGTGAACCTCGGCTGAGAGCCTCGAGCAGCTTCGGCACGTTTTCCCGAAGGGTCGCGAAGCTCTTCAGGGCATCTTCGATCATGGTACGCTCCCAATCGACGCGACGTCGATGGACAATGTCAAGTGACGATGGTCGACGAAGAACGGGGACGTCGTCCCCATGGCTTTCTCAACCAACGACACGTCGCCAACGGCTTTGCTTCGCCCTCGCCGGCCACCAAACCCAACGCACTGGTCCCGTCAACTCTTCGGGTTGCCGGTTGTGTCGCTCGTTCTCACTGGCCGACAAGCAGCCAGTGGCACCCGAACATCAGGTCTTGACCGGGCACTAGGTTTGGACTCACGACTCGAACATCCAATCGATCACCTGGTTCGCCCACTCGCTGCCATGATCGTTGTTGCTGAAGCCACCAGCTCCCCCGTTGGCGTTGGCGGGAGGAGCGAAGACGTCCTTGTTGCTGATGTTGTTCCCTTTAACGAAGATCTCCTTGCCGTTGATATTGATACACTTCTGGCCGGTGATCTCGATCGCGTCGGCGTCGAGGGAAATCTTTCCATCCTCGATGGAAATCGACGAACTACCGACCGCGAGCGTGAGTCGGTTTTTCGCCCGAACGACGGCCTGGTCCTTTTTGGCTTCGATCTCGAAGACCTTCTTATCCTTGTGTTCAGAGACGAACGAAAACTTCGATTCGTCCATGCAGAGGGTGTGCCCGCACTCGTCGCTGTTCTTTTCGGCTCCACGGCGAAACTCGATCGTGCCATCGCCGATGGTATCGAGACGGACACCCGTCACGCCCATGTCTTTTCCCGATTCTGCCTTGTACTTCCCGTCACCAACGGAGACGAACCCGGTGGCCGTCTGAATACTGCAAACCTCCTTCTTCACACTAAGCGTATTCACGCTCTTTCCCGAGCGAACCATGAACGCGTCGTCATCCCTGGGCAACTTGACGAGGAACGATCCGCGTTGAAACTCCACGTTGCTGTTGGCGATGTCCATCGAATCGGCTTTGGCGGTAAGCGCCTGCAAGCTGTTCGTCAGGTTGGTGAGCGTCGTTCCATGGTTGCTGATCGACGCGATGGGGTTGGCAAGCCTGCTATCGATCAGACCATTGATTTGAGAGACCGACTGATCGAGAAAATCGGTCGAATTGAGTTTGCAGTTCCGCTGATACCATTTTCGCAACGACACAATCAGGATCGTACGCAGCGCTTCCACCGATGCGATCGCCGCGTGGGTCGCGGTGTTGTCGGAGAAGATGACTTCGATGACGTACTCGGTGAAGTGCATCAAGAAGTACAAGGGTTCGCCGATTTGGAAGAAAACCTCGCCGTCTAGGTTCTCATGCAATCCCATTTCGACCTTGTGTCCGCGATGGAAGAAGAACGTGGGACCACAGAAGATCTCATTGAAGTGCCCATAGACGAATTCCGCCTGCCCCATGAGTCCCGGACCACCGCCAACGGTGGTGAGGCCCTGGGCGAGCTTCTCGAACATGGCTCCGAGGACCGTACCGCCGAGGAAGCCGGCGAGGGCCGTCGGATCGACCGTGGTCTCGGCGCAGTTGCCGATGACAAATTGCTGTTCGATACCGACGACGCCGAACATCTGCGCCCAGAAGACGAACTGTCCCCAGATCTGGGGATTCGCGAACTCGTACTCGACGGCGCTCCAATCGAGGGGCGTGTACTCCTCACCACTTCGGTCGTCATTCAGGTCGATGACGCCGGGAACGCTGTCTCCCGCTCCCTCTCCAGAGGAGGAACGATTTTCCTCGAGCTGGTCGAGCGATTGGCCCGGCCCCAGAAACGGCGGAAACGCGCCGACGACGGTATGGCGCGATCCGCGATGGTGTTCGAGGAAGTGGCCGCCGTAGTCGTGGCCGACGTTCTCCTTGGCCTGGAAGTGATAGGTGCCCGACGAGCGCATCTTAACGCCGGGACGTGACATTTGGTCGTCGAACATGAGCCCATGAAAATCGTTGCCGTGATGCGTCTTCGACTTGAGCATGAACTTGGAGCGGTCGGCCGGCAAGCTGACCGGAGGGGGCTGCCGGGAGTTGTAGACCGAGCCGATCACCAACGGTTGGTCGGGATCGCCGTCCTCGAAGTCGATGATCACTTGTTGGCCGACGCGGGGAAGCGCGAACGCTCCCCACTGCCCGCCCGCCCAAGCTTGAGCGACCCTCACCCAACAAGAGACCTGATCGCTGGCGTTCGGCGACGCCCAGGGGAACTCGACCTTGATGCGGCCGTACTTGTCGGTGTAGATCTCCTCCCCCTTGGGCCCGACCACCGTCGCGGTGTGATGGCCGCGCACGTCGGGAACGGGCGTACGAAGGGGAGGACGATAGGCTTGTTGGGCCGTGATCGCCCGGAACGTGTTGCCGTAGTCGTCACCGCGAAGCTCGTGATCGACCGACACGAGGAGATAGTTCCCATCCGATTCGCCCTTGCGAGGAGTCTCGGCGAGGGCGAAGGAAAGCCCCGGGTTGAACTGTGGAACGTTCGACTTGCCGACGATCTCGATCGCTTTGAGTTGCTCGCGTTCACAATCCATGTCGACCGAGCGTTGCAAGAGCGACTCGATCCAGCCGAGTTGATCCGGCTGGTCCTGCCGATCGGGCCCGACGCAGTCGAACCGATGGGCGAGATGCGATTGGGGCTTGCGAACCTCCCGGCTGGCGTTGTTCTTCGTCCCCGCGTCGTCGACGTCGCGTTTGGCCAACGGGAGCCGATCGGCGATCTGGAAGTTCGTGTCAGCCTGAGTGAACTGCGTGCTGCACATCCGCCGTCCCTTGCGGAGGCTCGAGACCTGGGGACGACGCTCCTGATCCTCCATGAAGTGGGTGCCGTAGCGAATCGCGTTGGACGCCCTTTCGAGTCCCGCTTCGTTCGAGAGCGAGACGGAAGCCGCCTCGATCGACGTATCGGCGATCACAAGTTCCTCACCCGCATCGGTCGCGATGAACGAGTAGTAGATCCCCTCCTCTTCCATCAGCCGTGCGGCGAATGCCCAGTCCGACTCTTGATACTGCACGCAATAATTGTGAGGCGGGTACTCCCGACGAAGCTGGTAAGAGAGACGCAAGCCGCTTAGGACCGTGTCGAGAATCTCCCTGATGGTACGTTGTTGGAAGATGCGGTTGCGGACTTGCAGGGTGAGTGCCCGAACCGTCGGTGAGAGGATGAGATGCACGTTCTCTTGACGGCGGACCGGGTCCGATTCATGGTCGACGTTCCAGCAAATCCCTTGGATGATGCGGGCGTGCTTGAGCGACTCGGGAGTCGCTCGGGTCACCTCCTCCTCAGGACACCAGTCGGGGACGAGGTACAGCGTCAACGGCGTCCCCAACAACTCCATCAGCTCGAGGGAGTGGTCTTCCTCAAGCGAGAAATTGACGCGGAACTCATAAAGTTCAGAGAGACCTTCATACCCCTTGACGGAGTAGACGGGCAAGAACGCCTCAAGGGAAGAAATGCCGACAAAGGCACGGGCGTTTCGCTGGACGACAGGCATAGGCTAGCACTCCGAGTTGAACGTCGCGTTGCTCGACACTCGGCCCCCCGCTGAGCCACAAGATGTTACCTCTTCTACGGTTCGCATACGAATTCTGATGGCTTGGGAGACCAATCGACCGGAACGAAGACGTGAGCGACTTCCCCTCCATGGCGGGCCACCATGTGACCGTTTCTTGTTCAGCTGAAATGTCTCCGCAGTCGAACGCGAGTCGACGATCGCCCCGCCACGGTGCCCGAACGTGGTGCGATGGAAAACGCCACCACTTCGGACCAACACGTCACCCGCCGATTTGATCCGTCGCACGACGACGCACGGCTAAAGGGAAACGGCATCATCGAAGAACTGGATTCCGTCGTTTCCACGATGTCGAGACTCCGAACAGAACGCGCCCCCATGACAGACGACGGAAAACCCGGTGTTCCGTTTGCGCCGGGCCGCCCCCAAAACTCCTAGAACGGTCCGAGTCAACGTGGGCAACCACGGTGCACCGCCAAGTTGCCTCTCGCGTTCAAGGAGATCACGGCGTGAACGAGCCGATTCCTCACCCGTCCCATGCGGACCACTCCTCCCAGCGCAAGAGCTACTTCCTTCTCTACTCGTGGCTCGTCTTTCTCGTCGCGATCTGTTTCAACGCCTACGACGCCTATCTCCGCGTGACGCCGAGCGTCACTTCGGCGAGTCTTCGCACCGATCTCGGTATCTCCGAGCAAGGGCTGGGGGCGCTGATGACTTTCTACTTCGTCCCCTTCGTCCTCCTGCAAATCCCCGTCGGCTTGCTGATCGATCGGATGGGACCGCGACGCCTGTTGGCTCTCGCCGTCCTCCTCTCCGCCACCGGTTCCTTTCTCTTCGGAGCCGCGACCAACCTCTCGATGGCCTATTCCGCTCGCATCCTCATCGGCGTTGGGGGAGCGTTTCCCGGCGTCGGGCCAATCTATCTCGCATCGCGTTGGTTCCCCGCACGCTACATCGGCGCCCTGGCCGGGCTCACCGGAACCTCGACCGTCGTCGGTTCCGTGGGTGGGCAAGCACTGCTCGGATTTCTCCTCGACTCCATGACGTGGCGGGCAGCGAGCTACGTCGCCGCGGGTCTGGGACTCTTGCTCAGTCTGTTGATCTTCGTCCTCGTTCGCGACAATCCGCCCGAAGGGCATCCGCTTCACCGCGCGAAGTCGGACGATGGCGCGGACCGCCAGACCTTCGCCGAGGCGATGCACCACCTCAAGGGGATTCTGTCGCGGCCCGATAACTGGCTTAACGGGATCTGGGGAAGTTTGACGCTGATGCCGATGCTCGCCTTCGCGAGTCTCTGGGCGGTCCCCTACCTGATTAGCGTCTACAAGGTCAGCGACGCGGTCGCCGCCACCGCCGCGTCGACGGCGTTCATCGGCTTGGCGTTCGGCGGCCCGACCGCGGGACTTTTATCGGATAGCGTCAAGAGTCGGCGGATTCCCATGATCGTCTTCGCGAGTGCCGCCTTGGTCGACATCCTCGTCATCGTCTACGTTCCCGGAATCCCCTTCGAGGCGACCTACCCCCTGCTCTTTCTGCTCGGGTTCTGTCTCGGCTCCCAAGGAAGTCTGGTCTTCGCCGTCGCTCTCGAGATCAATCCCCCATCCTCCTCGGGGGTCGCGATCGGATTCACGCAGGCGCTCTCGAACTTGGGGGGCGCCGTCTTCCCGCCGGTAATCGGACAGCTTCTATACCTCGCGGGGGGCCCGATCGCCGAGGGGGAAACGACGGCGCATTCTGTTGGCGACTTCAAGTTCGCCCTGGCGGTGATTCCGGCGGGGCTCGTCGTGGCGATCATCGCCGCTCTCATACTCCGCGAGAGCTACGGCATGAGGATTGCCGAGGTCCAAGAGTCGCCCGAGGGCGAGTAGGTCGGCGCGCACCGTCGATCGCGATTGGCAGCGAAAGGAATGACGATGGCATCGACGGGCGTCGCGCTGGCTCTCGCCATTTTTCTCTTCACCTACTGCTTCCTCGCTTTCGAGAAGCTTCCGCTTCTCAAGCTCGATCGAACGGGGGGAGTCCTCGTTGGCGCCGTCATGATGGTGGCGACCGGCATTCTCACCTTCGAGGAGGCCTGGACCGCCATCGATGGTCAAACCATCGTCCTGCTGACCGGCATGATGATTCTCAACGTCTACTTGGAAGCGTCGGGATTCTTTTCCCTGGTCGCCGATGTCGTCCTGAAGCGGTTTCGTTCCCCCGTCACCCTACTGATCGGGTTGACCTTTCTCTCCGGCATCCTCTCGGCCCTTTTCTTGAACGACACTGTCTGTCTGATGCTGACCGTCCCCCTGCTCCGCGCCCTCACCGCGGCCCGGCTACCGACCCTCCCCTATATCGTCGCGCTCGCGATGAGCGCCAATGTCGGGAGTGTCATGACGGTGACAGGCAACCCGCAGAACATGCTCATCCACGTCTACAGCGAGATCGGCTATCTCCCCTTCGCGCTGCGACTGGTTCCGGTGGGACTCGCGAGCCTTGCGGTTCTGGTCGTGGTGCTGCTGCTCTTTTTTGGGCGATCGCTGGGCAAGCACGTGATTTCCAAGGACGCCGAGACCGCGGCCCTCTGCTCGGACTACGAGGTCGACTACTGGTTGTTGGGACTGACGCTATTGACGTTGGCCGGTGTACTCGCGGGGTTCATGGTCTCGCCGAACTTGGCGCTGGTGGCGATCACCGGAGCGGCGGCCCTGTTGGTGCTCGCGAGGCGGCCCGCTCAAACCATCCTCGCCCAAGTCGACTGGGTGTTGTTGGTCTTTTTCAGCGGTCTGTTTGTGGTGATGGCGGGGGTCGCGAAGACGGGCCTGCTCGAAAAGCTCGCCGCCCAGGTGCAGCCAATCTACGGCAATTCGCTCACGACTCAGGTCCCCGTCTTCTGCTCGCTGACGGTGATCGCGAGCAATGTCGTTTCCAATGTCCCGTTCGTGATCCTCGCGCGGGACATGATGGCGACCCTGATCGATCCGAAGCTGATGTGGTTGATGTTGGCGATGGCGAGCACGTTCGCGGGCAATCTCACGATCCCCGGCTCGGTCGCGACCCTGATTGTCCTACGTCTGGCCGGACCGGAGCATCGCGTCGGCTTCTTCCAGTTCTTACTCGTCGGTGTTCCCGTGACGCTACTGACCACAGCGCTCGGGGCGGCGATGCTCCTGTGGCTCGGTGCCGCGTCCTGACCGCACGTTAATCGATTCGCGAGTGGAAGATATTTTCTGGGTGCGATGCCCACGACAAGCGTGGGCATGCGGAACAGTTTCGCGATCGTCGTGGGTAAGCGGAAGAGACCTGAGTTTGGTCAATCTCCCGCAAGACCTGAGGGCCGAGACTACATGCAACGCACTCACCCATCAAAGCACTAGCCGTGGCGTTGAGGCGATCGATGGATTCAGGCGTCGCCGTGAACGGGCTCGGCCAGCGGGTCGATCGACTCCTTGAGCTCCAACGCCGACTCGTAAGCATCGGCAACCGACTGGTTGAGGACCCGCCGCGCCTGCCAAAGACGTTGACGGACGTCGGCGAGTTCCTCGATCATCCGATCGATGTCCGATTCGACCGTGTCCAGCGCCGTCGCGACGCTTTCGCTGATCCGTTCCCGAATGAGACGCTGGACTTCGACTTGGGAACTCGCTCCGAGTTTTTGGCGGATCTGATGCTGGTTGTACTCGATCGTCTTGACGGAACGACCAAGTCGCGACGCGATCGCCTCGGCTTTGTCTCCGTTGCCCGAGAGTTCCAGGACGAGCCGCTCGGTCTTCGTGAACTTTCCCGAGGAGCGCCGGGCAATTGGCTTATCACTCCCACCTCGTCGGTGGAGAATTGGTGTCGAGTAGGTGGGACAGCGCGAGGACATGACGGCTTCTCCTTCGCGCGGCGTCTCCGTGGGCCCGAGGGGAGGGCAAATCACGAACAACCCGCGGCAGTTGACTATGGTTCCTCCCGAAACCCGTCAGTACTCGTTCGCTTCGACACCATTTCCGACAAAAAACCGTCAGTTCTCGCCCCAAAACAGACCAAATTCGTGCCCATTCGGTCCCGAACCCACCCTCTTCCGAGGTCCTCGAGACCACCCTTTGCACCAACCAACCCAAATACGCGGACAGATCCAGGGCCGCGCCGATCAAACCTGGTCCCTCAGCCGCCAAACCCGTTCACCCCGTCGGTCTCAAGTCACCTGTCTGTCCCCCTGGCCTCCATCGCGACAAAACCGGAATCACTATCATGATTGAGTCCTTGATGCGACTACAGTGGATGCTGGACCTATCAATGAAGACGTTTGATCATGTCGCCCAATCGCGGCGCCTGCCACTCAACCTCGTCCTGATGACGATTGTTTGCTCCAGCGTGGTCCGAACAGGGGAGTCCGCCGAGCCGGTTCGTGTCGGGTTCGGCACCGCCGACATCACCCCGACACTCACTCCGGAGCGCCCCGTCTGGGTAGCGGGAATCGGACCCAACAACCTCGCGAAGCAAATCCACACACGGCTGAACGCCGACGCGATCTACCTCGACGATGGCACCACATCGATCGCGTTCGTCTCGGTCGATCTGATTGGCTTGCAACACGACGCGGTCAAGCGACTACGGAAGCGACTTGAGCAAGTCGACTACGCCTGTGTGTCCAGCACCCACACCCACGCGAGCCCCGATGTCATCGGGATCTGGGGACCCTCGAGAACGAAGACGGGCAAGGATCCCCACTATGTCTCGTTCGTCGAGGACAAAGTGGTCGAAGCCGTCCGCAAGGCGCGCTCATCCGCGGTACCCGCCGTCGCCACCTACGGCCAGGTCCAGGCGACCGAATTGCTGAACGACTCTAGGCGTCCCCACGTCCTCGATGATGTTCTTCGCGTGATGATATTTCATCGAAACGACGCTGACGGCGAACCACTGGGGATTCTCGTCCAGTGGAGCGTTCACCCACAGTCTGTTCAGGGAAGCAATCGGCCCCTCAGCGCGGACTACTGCGCCTCGCTTCGAGACACACTCGGCGAGGTCTACGGTTGCCCGGTCGTCTTCTTCATCGGCGCGACGGGGGGATACATGAACGCTGTGTATTCCGAGGAAATGAAGAGCGCCGGCCGATTGGGACGGGCGGAGCTCTATGGTCAAGCACTGGCCGAAGTCGCCAAGTCGGCCATCGCCTCAAGCGAGCCGGTCGACCTCGCGCCGATCGCGGTTCACTCGCGCCGAATCGCCTTGCCACTGGCGAACCCGACGTTCCGTCGGTTCACGGAAATCGGCGTGCTCGATCGAGAACTCTATCGTTGGCGGGGAAGGTCCGACCTCCTTGGCGAACCGTTGGCGAAGGGGGAGAGCGACAGTTTTCTCGCGATCGAATCGGAAGTGGCTCTGGCGCGGATCGGGGAGATTCCGGTCTGCTTGATACCGGGAGAAATCTACCCGGAATTGGTCTACGGAGGAATCGTTCAACCGCCTGATCCGCGCTTCGACTTTCCCGACGCCCCCGCGGAACCCAACATCACGAGTCTCCTGGGAACGCAACGTTTTCTCTTGTTCGGACTCGCCAACGATGAGGTGGGCTATATCATTCCGAAGTGTCAATGGGACGACCGTCGCCCCTACGGGTTCAACGGCACAAGCACGTACGGCGAACGTATGTCCGTCGGCCCAGACGTGGCTCCCATCGTGCTCAAGGCGTTCGAGGATTGCGCGCGTTCCCTCAAGGCCGAACAGCAGCCCTAGCCTCCCGTTGATCCATTCGATGCCGACTACGACGGCCCCCCTCGATCAACGATCTGCGAAACGTCCCGATCAGTAAGTTCGATCCGTGAAACCTCGTTCTCCAATGGCGCGGGAGGCTACGGAGTCAACCATGGGTAGCCCATGCCCACGGTGAGCGTGAGCATGGCACCCAGGAGTCTCTTGGGAAGTGAATCAACCAGTTGCAACACTAAGTGACCGTGAAGTCTTCCGTGTCACTGTCGGTGATGTTGGAATCATCGCGAGCGGTCCCAACAACTCCGAAGGAAAAACTCCCTGTCTGCAACGAGCCGAGGTTCTTCTCGTGTGTCTCGGGAGTGTATCGTTCGACGAAGACGTCATCGGGACTCGGATTGCTCGCTCCGGGCCCCGACAGCGAATAGGTTAGATCGACTGTCCCTTTGAACTCTTCAATGGGGGTCACGACGATCGTTGCCACCGTGTTGCCACTGACTTCTTGAATATCGGTGATCTGCACATCAATGCCATCGGCCATTCCTGCCTCCTTTAATCTCCGTTGATTTGAACGACGAGTCTCCTTCCGTACGCCCACCGACCTACGGACGCGTTCGTGAGTCTTAGAACCTGAGTTGGAGCGTCACGTGCTCGAACGAAGTCGATGTGTGATGCTTCGTGCACTTGATCGGATAGTTGGGCGAGTAGTCGGGATGCTCCGAGCCTCGCATGGCGCGGTCGAGAATATAGGCGTGGAGCTTCGCCATCGTTTCATTGGTGCTCGCGATGGGAATACCCGCGCTGAGCCTTCGCTTCCCCATCGCCTGGAGTCGTTCGAAGCAACAGTCGTAAACCCTCTCGAAGAACGCGACCCGATCGTCCGGCGCCGACATCTTCTCGTTCGGATTCACTCCGAGCATCGCGACCTGGAGCAGACTGCGCGACGATCCTTGCCCCGGCTCCCTAAAGGCGATGACGGCGAGCATGTCGTTTCCCGACGGTTGCCGCGTCCGATGCCAACTACGCATTTGGAAGGTGGACTCCGAACTGCGATCCTGAAGCCGACACTTTAGATGACGCTCCTCGAGTCCCGCGTAGCGCCCCCGATCCATCGAACGCATGATCTCGGCGAACTTGATCCGAAGCGGTTCGTCAGAATCGCTATCGGTCAAGAGATGAACGAACTCTCGCATTGCCACCTCCTCTGTGGACGTGTGACCATCTGATGGAGCGACCGTCGCTCCTTCGAATGCCTCTCGACATCCGGTATGTATGATGCGATCTTCGCTCATCTAACAATCGTTTTGAACACTTACTACGCACTAATTGTGTAAAGTAGCAGCCGTGAAGAAAGCTTCTCCAACGGCACGGAGATCGCTAACCCAACAGTGGTAACTCAGATGATGCAAGGACGTGGTCGTAGTGGCGAGTGAGTCGTTCCCTTGGAAGAAAGCCTCACTTCATCGAACTCGAATTGGACGTGATCGGAAGGAATTCGAGCGAACCATTCGCGGCAAGTCGCCCTAAGACCTCTTCCACTTCAACGCGGGAGACGCTCGCGAGGGCACCCGCACGATTGACCCGTTGTCCTGAAAGGATCACCGCAAGATCAACTAGATCTTCCACGGGGCGACCGTCGGGACCAAGGTTTGTAAGACGAACATAACCCGCGTCGTCGAGCTGACACACGATCGCCAAATCGTCGCTGAAACCGACGAGACTCCCCGACGAGAGCTTTAGTCCCTCGGGATCGGAGGGAACTCGCAGCGGGTAGGAGATCGGCTCGCCCGTCCTCGCGTCCCAAAGGCGAGCATCACCACTGCCTAACTTGATGCCAAGCACGTCTCCCGATTGAGAGAAGCGAATCTCATCGACCGCATCGTCATGACTCATGGGGAGGGCGATCAGACGCTTGCTCGTAACATCCCAAAGTTCCACCTCGCCGCGGTGGTTGCCAAAGCAAACCGTTTCCCCTTGGACACCAATCGCACCGTCTGCCGAGTTGGGTCGCAACAAGATCGGGGCTCCGGTAGTCGCCCCCTTTCGGACGTCCCCCACGTGGGCACCCTTCGCGGTGCGGCAAACAAGTCGTCTCCCGTTCTGGTCGAGTTGGATGGCGTAGGGGGAGGCCGGGAGGTGGAAACTCCACACCTTTTGATCTCTCGCAAGATCCCATCCGTCAACTCGCGATGATGAGACGACCGTCAGCAGCGGCTCCCTTGGAGTCGCGTCAAACTCCGAGCGGCCGAAGCCGTGGTCGCCAATGGTCCGCAACGTTCCCGATTCGGGGTCGGCGATCTTGACCGACGAGCGTTTATCGTGGATCACGAGATACTCGCCGGCAAACCGAAGACTCTTGTGTCCGTGGGAATGCTTAAAGCGTCGGACCTCTTGGCCTTGCCGATCGAATAGGACGATGGTCCCATCGCCGCAACCAACGGCAAGCCGATCCCGATTCCCGTTGAATCGAACCGTGTCCGGAACACCGGAAAGGTTCACGGCAACGAGTTGCTGGCGAGTCTCGACATCGAACACGCGCAGCATGCGGGCGTCGGTCACCAAGGCAACTCTCTTGTCGTCGAGATCAAAATCCGCGGCCCGAACTCTCTCGACTTCTGGCAAGAGCGGGGTGGGCCGATCGCGATCGAGATTCCAAATGCGATAAACACCATCGTGGACAGTTAGGCACACGAACCCGGAGGATCTCGCCGCCACGTCACGCACCGCCGTGTCGGGAATCGAATTTATCTCCAGCCCATCGTCGCCAACATGGAGAACGGGCACGGAGGAGATCGCCCAGTCCTCTCCATCTTCCGACCACCTCACGTCCGAGACGTCTCGAACCTCGAGGTTCTTCCGCGTCGAATTGCCCGTGGCGACGTCCCAGACATCGGCGTGGTGGCTCCCGTCAGGGGTCTCCGCGAGCGACACCAGCCGGTGGCCATCCGGGGAGAAAGCGAACGAACGAGCCTGGCTCTTGTTCGTCCGCAGCGTCCGGAGAAGGTCCCCTGTCTCCGTCCACCACAGTTTAACCACGCCGTCGCGCCCTCCGGTGGCAACGAGGGAACCCGAGGGGTTGAAAACGGCGGCGGTCACTTCGTCGTGATGCCTCAGCGCGGGAGCGACGGTCTCACCGCTGGTGATGTCCCAAAGCCGGGCGGACTTGTCGGCACCGCAGGTAAGCATCCAACGTCCATTCGGAGCCAACGATACATCGTTGATCCGCGCGCCGTGATTGATCGTGAACGCGGGACGGGTGAATTCACCATTCCGAAAGACATCCAAGCGGCCCTTCTCGCCGGAGGTCGTCAGGACTTGTCCATCGGGGCTCAGAAAGATGGCTTCGACCGAGGCCTTGTAGGGAAGCGACGCGAGGCGCTCCCACGACTCCAAGTCCCAAAGCGAAACGGTGCCACCTTTGTGAATCGTCGCCAAGGACCGCGAAGAGAGCCTGAGGTAGGGACGGCGCAGCGGACTATCGAACTCCAGCACTCTTCGGGACTCCCCGGTTTCGGCATCGAGGACGTGGAGCGTGTCGCGATTCTCGCCAACGACGAGGATGTGCTTGCGATCGGGAGTGAAACGCACGTGAACGGCCTTGGGGCCAAACCAAAGGCGCTCGAGGGAGGGACACTCGCCCAGGATCGCTTGATAGCGCATCCTCGCTATCGACTCACGGTCTGAATTCTCCCGCTCGAGCCCGAGGGTCGCCGCGATCCAGGGAAGCGACGTCAAGGGATTCTTCTTCGCGCCGAGCAAGTTCGCGTTGCGGACGTAGATGCGCGCTAGCTGCCGACGATTGTCCTCGAGCGCGGATTCGAGCTTGGTCGTCGTGTCTCGCTCTCGCCGATACGCGGTGGCTAGCTGGATCACCGAGAAAATGGAAACGACCACCACGACAAGCAGCGACACGACCGCCGTCACGACGAGTTGGCGGTTTCGCCTAGCCCATTTCGTCGTGCGGTCGAGCAACGACGGCGGCTTGGCGACAATGGGTTTGCCGGAAAGGAAGCGATCGAGATCTTCGGCGAGTTGTCCGGCGGTCTCGTACCGCTCTCTCCTCTCCTTCGCCACCGCTTTCATGACAATCGTTTCGAGATCGCGCGGCACCGACGGCATCACCGACCGCAGCGCGACCGCCTCCTCGTCCCTGACGCGGCGGAACAACTCTTTTCGATCGTCGACGTCGATCATCGGCCGTCCGGCGATCACTTCGTAGAGCGTCACCCCGAGCGAATAGACGTCGGTGCGGGGATCGACGAAACGGCTCTCGGACGCTTGTTCCGGACTCATGTAGCGTAGCGTTCCGAGGACCTCGCCCGTTTGGGTCAAGTCTTGGTTCTCGGGAACGAGGGCGACGCCGAAGTCGGTCACCCAAGGATGCCCCTCGGCATCGAGCAAGATGTTCGATGGTTTGATGTCTCGGTGGATCACCCCGTAGTCGTGGGCGTGCTGAAGGGCTTCGGCCACCTGGCGACCGAGATCGGCGGCGTACTGGAACAACTTTCCGTCAACCTTCGCCGCGATCCGTCGGGCAACACTCGACGCATACTCCTCCGGAATCGGTTGCCCCTCCTCGACCGGACTGGTCGGTTCGAGGCCGATCTCGTTGACGATGAAGTCGTAGTCGAGACTCCCCTCGCGCGACGTCCCTTGAGGAACCGTTCTTCCCGAGTAGACCTGGCGCGAACGCTCGTGGGCGAGGTCGGCGAGCGAACATCCCGCGATCAGTTGCATCGCGAAGCAACATTGCTCGCCGTCGATGTTTCTCGCATAGACGGGGACGATGTTCGGGTGATTCAACCGAGCGCAGATTCGAGCTTCGTTCTCGAACCGAACGCGTCGGAGTTTCGACTCTCCACGGTTGATGGGAATGGTCTTGAGCGCCACCCGTCGCCGAAGCGACAACTGGATTGCTTCATATACGACCCCCATCCCACCGTGCCCGAGTTCGCGAATGATCTGAAAATCGCCGATGCGTTCGGGGTGAGCGGTGTCCGGTTCGTCCGTCGGGGACGGGACCAAATCGATCATCGGGAGGACGTCGCGGATGAGTTCCGCCATCTCCGGATGACGCGTGGCATACTCCTCGATCGACGGAGACTCTCCCCGACGTCGCCGATCGAGGAACTCGTCGACGACCAGTCCCACGGCCGAAATGACCGCCGAGTCCTCCGCGGCGCGCGAGGAACTCATGGACCGGTGCCCGTGAGCCCGAGTTGGCGCGTGTGCCCTCGCAGTCGGATCAGCGCTCGGGTAAAGCGTTTGCTCGCGGTCTTTGGCGGGATGTTAAGAATCTGCGCCACTTCGTGATTGGACAGCCCTTCGGCTTGGCGCATCAAGACAATCTCTTGGTCCTCGTGGGCAAGCTTCGCGAACGCCTTGCGAACAATCTCCATCGATTCGGAGTTCTCGAGGCGATCCCCTGGATCCGGGCCGCGTCGGCTCAAAGAGCGCACCAGGAGGATCGACGAATGGTCCGGCAGCGGAACTTCACGATTGAGCGAACGCTTGAGCGTCCGAAAGTGCTCCCGCTGACTCATCACCAAGCGCTCTTGCGCGTTGCGCCTAAGCCAAATGTGAAAAGGCATCGGTTTGCGTTCGACGAAGTCGTCGATTCGACTGAAGGTCTCCGCCAACGTCTCCTGAACGATGTCCGATTCATCGACGCGCCGACGCAGTTCCGATGGCATGCGAAACTCGACGACTTGACGAAGATACTTGCGCGAGGCGCGCATCAACAATTCGAGGGCGTTCGCATCGCCCGCCTTGACCCGACCGAGCAATGGCTCGGCGTCGGCTAGCATCATCAGTTCCGGCGTTGCTGGGACGTGGCTCAACGGTGTCACCCAAGACGAGGTCATCTATCAGTAGTTTACCTAGGCGAAACTCACGTGTCTCGGCGAATGTGGCGACGCCCCCACTCCGCCACATGAGTAAAGAGTACCACGCCGGACCAACGTGGGATGTTGTGAAGCGTCTAGTTGAAGACTCCGCTAGCCGGGAATTCCCTCCAACCGATCGTTGTCGCACCAGCGTCACGGTCGCCCAGGCTTCGCACCGAGGGGCTCCGCCATTGAATGGTAGTTAGAACGGTCACGTTCCCTATCGTCTACGCGGGTTCTCCCTGCGGCCGAATGCCGGGGCCATCGGCGTAGAACGTGAGTGCGACGAGAAAATGCTGGGAAATGGCGCGCTTGGGTGACGACGGAACAATTCGTGAGAATTTGGGACGAGCGGCCCCCAACAGTCCGTTGATTTAGACGGGCCAAGTCGAGAACATTCAATGTTGGTCAATGTCTTGATTGGTAAGTTCGTTTCATGAATTCACGCTCCCCACTCGTGCGGGAGTGTGCTGATTCAGAGGCGTTTCCCGCATGCCCTTGACCAGCGTGGGCATGGCACCCAAGAGTTTTGGGCAATAAATTGACCAATCAGGGCACTAGCGGGTGACTTACGGTCAGGATCGCTCCTTCATGCCCTGGATGTAGTCGCTGAGGAGTTCGACGTTGTCGATAAAGGTGTCGGACTGAATCACGCCCTCGGGAGACGCCTTGCGGAAGCCCTTCATCGTCCTGGGATCGACCCATGCTCCGCGCTCGTCCATCTGATCGATCACCTTGCGTACACGCTCGGCCTCTTTTCGTGACGCGCCGCCTCGCCGACGTGCCGACAGGGCGGAGCGATCCCGCAGGAGCTTGCGATACCGCGACTCGATCTTGTCCAGATGCGCGTCGACGACAAACCCGTAGTGCGTCGGCAAGTCACGATCGGAGTAGGTCAAGTCATACCGCTTCCCATCCACCACGAAATAGAGCGGGCGATTGGTCTTTAGCTCATAGAACCGAGCGAGCTTGCCGTCAGGGCGAAGAGATGAGCGAAGATAGCGAAGCGCCGCGGGGATCGGCTTGAGAAAACGCTCGTCTCCCGTCTTCTCGTAGAGCAGCAGCAGCGATTCCATCGCCTCTTCCGACTCTCGTCCACTGATTGCCGGCGGCTCGAACTTTCGGTCCCAAACCGGGTGCATGTTTTCGTCATACTGCTGCGCCCACGCCGGCTGAGGATCCGGCATCTGCGCCAGAATCAGGAACTCACCCGCCCTCTTGGCGACCTCGACATAGCGATTGTCCTGGTAGATCTCCCCCGCGAGCAGGAACGTTTCGACCATGTTCCCCGTGACGTTGTCGTTGAGGTAATACTTACCTCGCCAATCGTTGAGCCACTTTCGCGGCCACTCTTCGGGGTAAGAGGCATTGATGACCGGATAGTCACTTTCCTTCGCCCCTTCCGGGTAGCGATGCCATTTCTGGCTCCAACCACCATTGGGGTATTGGGCCTTCATCAGCGCCTCGAGTGCGAGGAGGACCGATTCGTGAATCGCTCGATCCTTGAAGTCGAGTTCCTGGTCGAGTTCCGCCAGGAACCGAACCGCGGCGGGTGTCGTGTCGTCGTCGAGCGTGGTGATGTTGGTCTTGTTCTTCTTCTTCCGACTTGCTCGGAACGACGTGTTGTCGCGGTAGCCCCAGTCTTTACGTGTCTCCGGGTCGAAGTGGATCGAGTAGAACCAACCGCCCGACTGAAGCTGTCCTTTGACGAGGGCGTCCCCGGTTCGCTTCGCGGCCTGGAGATACTTCCGGTCACCCGTCGCTCGATAGGCTCGCAACAGCGCCATGCCGACGGCCGGCGTTCCGGGCGGTTGCACCCAGACCGTTGACGGTCCGGTTTCGGCTTCTCCCTCGCTGAGACGCAAATCCTTGCTGTAGCGCCAGACGTAGCCGCCATGCTTTTCGCAACTGGCGGTGAAAAAGTCGACCGCTTTGCTGAGCGCCTGCTCCGCCTCTTGTTGGGTCGGCCGACGATCGGCTGCCCAAGTTCCATTCTCAAGAAGCAACGTCGCAACCAACGACAAGAAGAGGAAGCGCATCACGGCAAGGTCCTCCCGAACAGGAACACGATGGGGCGGGCGAGAAGACGTCCGCGCCGTCGATCCTACGACGTCCCTCTCGCGAAACCGTCCCAGCATACCCGACGCGAGCATCTCAATCCCAACCGGAACCGGAAGGAACCCAAATTGACTCGCCGTCGATTCTCCGACCTCCTCAACGCTCTGAATGGAGGCGTTCCCATCATGATGTTCCCCGGCCTACGGCGCACGGTGAATCAGAACAGTTTCCCGGGTCGACCGGTTGACATCTGCATGACGAAGCCCCGATCATGGGACCGACCCTCGAGAGCCGATCGCTCGACCAAGGAGCCTGTGAATGACGCCCGGAGCCGTACTTCTGCTGCTAGCCTGCGTGGTGCCGACCTCCGAGCCAACGGAGCGCCCCAACTTCGTGCTGTTCATCGCCGACGACCAGGCATGGAACGACTCCGGCGCCTACGGGAACTCGAAGATTCGCACGCCGACGACCGACCGCCTAGCTCGGGAAGGGATGCGATTCACCAACGCGTTCCTGACCTGTTCCTCGTGCAGTCCCAGCCGCATGAGCATCCTCACCGGCCGCTATCCCCATGCGACCGGCGCCGAGGAACTGCACAAGATGCTTCCCAAGGACCAGCTCTGCTTCAGCGATGTGCTCCGCGAGGGTGGGTACGACGTCGCGATGATCGGAAAGGTCCACCCAAAGGGAGCCTATGACGATCACTTTGACTCCGTCGAGAAGGACGTTTGGCACTGGAAACCGACCTTCGACAGGCTAACGAAAGACAAACCCTTCTTCCTCTGGATCGCATTCAACGATCCGCATCGCCCCTACCAAGAGGGGACGATCTCCAACCCTCATCAACCGTCGGAGGTGGTTGTCCCCCCCTTCCTTCCCGATACCGAAGCGACACGCGGCGACTTGGCCCTTTACTACGACGAGGTCGCTCGCCTCGATCGGCTCATGGGGGAGATGCTCGCCGAACTCGATCGCAAGGGCCTCGCCGAGAACACGCTCGTCCTTTACATCAGCGACAATGGACGCCCGTTTCCGCGCTGCAAAACCACACTCTTCGATTCGGGGATCAAGACGCCCTTCATCGTTCGCTGGCCCAAGGTGGTCGAGCCGGGAACGACGTGCGATGCCTTGGCCAGCACCGTCGACATCGCTCCTACCTTCGTTCAACTGGCCGGATTGAGCGAGCCGCCAAGCTTTCAGGGGGTCAGTTTCGCCCCTCTGCTGCGCGAGCCCAACGCGAAGATCCGTGACTACGTCTTCGCCGATCATGATTGGCACGACTTCGAAGACCATCAGCGGGCGGTTCGCTCTCAACGCTACAAGTACATTCGCAACGAATACACCGACGTACCGCTGACGCCTCCCGCGGATGCGGTGCGGAGTCCCACCTACCAATCGATGCTCGAGCTGCGTGCGAAGGGGAAACTGCCGGCCGAGCAGAGTCAGTGCTTTCTCCAGCCTCGGCCGCGTGACGAGTTGTACGACCTGAACAAGGATCCGTACGAGCTGCGCAATGTCGCGAACGACCCGGAGTACGCGAGCACGCTCAAGGGACTACGCGGCCGACTCGACCAGTATCTCGAGGAGACGGGAGGCGACACTTCGGTCCAGGACCGACATCCCGATGTCTTTGACCGTGTGACTGGCGAGCGAACCGCGCCTCACTTCAATACCGGCAAGTACGAGAGCCTGGGCAAATAAGGTCCGCCGAATCGACCTCACTCGAGCACGAGCTTGACGGTCGAGTCGGTCGTTAGTGACGTCACGACGCCCGCGCGCTTTCCATCCTTCGCCGCGGTGAGGTTGTAGTCGCCCCTAAACCCGCGAATCGTGAGTTGTCCGCTCGCGTCGGTCTTCCCCGAAGTCTCGGTCCGCCACTGTCGCAGCAGCAAATCGCGCACCACCTGACCATTGGGCTTGAGGGTCCAATCGGTCCTGTAGAGAGCCGCGTTCGGTTCGAACATGTTACCTTGCCAGAATCCCCACAGAACGATGCCGGACACGGCGGGATGGCTAAAGCACGCGGTGAGGAAATCGCGCGTGTAGGCCGCTTGAAACTTCTCGTCGGTGACGTTGAGCGTGAACTCCGTCACCTCGAGCGGGAGCCCGAAGTCGGCGAGCTTGTCGAGGATGGTGAGGAGATCTTCAGGAGGGGTCACGTCGTAGCCAAAGTGGCTTTCGAGCCCAACTCCCTCCAGCGGTGCCCCCTTCCCGATCAAGTAAGCGATCAGCGATTGAAACTCCTGCTGCCGCTTGGTGTCGCTGGGACCGCCGGAGGTGAGGATCCCGTCTTGGTTCACCATGAGCCGACAGCTCTTGGGCAGAGCCCCACGCGCGGTCTTGAACCAGTTGACCATCGCCTCCTCCCCGAGGGCCTCGACAAGCAGCGGATTGCCAACCGGCTCGTTGAGGACATCCCATTCGGTGACGTAGGGCGTGGTCAGCGCTCCCATCTCGTTGATGTGCTTGTCAATCATTCGCTGGAGCAACTCGGGTCTCCCGAGCAGATTGAGGACCGGCGGCGGCAAGCTGTCTCGCCGGGGCCAGACGAGGTTGTGTCCTCGAATCGAGATTCCCCGATTCTTCAACCATTCGAGGCAGCGAATGACCGCGTTCCGGTCGAATGGTCCCCAAGCACCAGACACCGCCATCCACTTCAGCTCATTCTCCGGGGTCGCGCGATTGAACAAACGGACCAGTTCCTGCTGGTAGCGACGACTCGTCTCGTCTTGGGCGAGGAGCCGGCTGGCTTCGACGGCGGTTCCGAAGGGGAAGAAATGGCTCGTCTGAGCCAATGAGACCTGCGCATCGGGCACCGGGTTGCCAACCTTGTCGAGCACTTCGACGACTAGCTCACTCTTGCGGATCCGCTCAATTCGCTCGTTGGCCTGCCGCCGCCATTGGGCCTGTTGCTCCATCCCTGGATAGGTGAACGGCGTGCGAGGGAGCGAATCGATCGCTACCCCTTGGCGAAAATTGGTCACGTTGACGTCGGCGACGTCAACAACTTGCGGACCGAACCCGAATCCGATGCCAAGCTCGGCGGCAGCCGTGGGGTAGGTTTCGTCGGCGACGAACGGAACATCGAACCGCCGCCATTGCTCGTCGAGTCGAACGACGACATCAATCATCTTGTTGTAGTTGGGCGATGCTTTTTGGAGGTAAACCGCGACCTTTCCTGCGCCTTTTTCACCAAGTCCTGGAGCCCTTCTAGCCCAGAAGGAGAGGAGGCAAACGTCCCCCTTGCGCAGTGGCTTCGCGGTCTTTTCGATGAGTTGCACGGCCCAAGGTTGTTCGACAGCACCAAGAGTCCTGACCCGACGGGCTACGGAAAAGGGTTGATCGGTGACGGCAAAAACGGACGCTTCACCTATACTTCGATGATTCATCGTCGCAAGAAAAGCGAAATGAGAAACGTCCGCCCCCGACAATAGGGAGAATCCGTTATTGCTGGAAGACCCGAAAGAAGCTCGTTCCACCACCAGCGGATTCAGGGCGAGTAAAACAACCCCTACGATGGTCAGAATCCTGACAGAGCGATTCGGGATTACCCTCATGATCATCTCGATAGAGTCCCTATTCTGACGCAATTCGCCTAATCCCCTTAACGGAATGTTCGTCAAGTGCTAGAATAGTACACGTTACAGTCATCATGGAGTTAGAGCACCCAGACAAATCGACTGACTCTAGCACCTCCGTTTTGACGCAGTCGCCTGCAAGCCACTGCAACGAATCCTGTATTCATTGAGTCACGAACAAAACCTAGCTAAACTGGCTGGATGAGACGATCCAACAATGAGAGTCTACCTACGCCAACTCGTGATGATCTTGTCCGCGGTGATCTCCGCGTCGTACTTGATCTATCGCATTGCGTTTACCTTCAACCTGGAGACGCCGTACTCGATCTTTGCCTCGTGGCTGCTCTGGATCGCCGAGTTCCATTGCTGTCTGCTGCTATGGCTCTACTTTCACCAGGTTTGGTTCCTCAAACAACCTCCGCCCTTCGAACCACCACCCGAGGGCTGGACCGTCGATGTTTTCGTTCCGACCTACAACGAAGACACACGGCTCCTGAGAACCACGTTGATCGCGTGCAAACGCATGCGGTACCCTCATCGCACCTATGTGCTCGATGACGGGCGCCGCGAAGAGGTCGCGGAGCTGGCGCGGGAACTGGGCGTCGAGTACATGACCCGACCCGACAACAATCATGCCAAAGCCGGAAACCTGAATCACGCCCTCTCGAAGACGGATGGGGAATACGTGGTGATTCTGGATGCCGACCACGTCCCCCAAGCGACGTTCCTCGAACGCCTGCTCGGGTACTTTCGCGATCCGAAGCTCGGTTTCGTTCAATCCCCCCACGTCTTCTACAACATCGAATCCTTCCAAGCGAACACCGACCTCAACAAAGGAAAGTACTGGGACGACAGCGAACTCTTCTTCCACGTCATCCAGCTTGGCAAGAATTTCTGGAACGCCGTCGTCTTCGCCGGCAGTGCCGCGATCTTCCGACGCAAGGCACTTGAGGACGCGGGGTTCATCGCCACCGAAACGATCACCGAGGACTTGCACACCGCGATCCGCATCGTCAGCCGGGGATGGAGCTCCCTGTACGTCAACGAGCGTCTGGTCGCCGGGTTGGCCGCGGAGGACATCACGACCTTCAACTCCCAACGCCTGCGCTGGGGAGAGGGCAACCTCAGTATTCTCGCGTACGACAACCCACTCACGATTCGTGGGTTGAAGCTGGGCCAGCGACTCTCGTACTTCTCCTCGATCTTCGGCTGGACGATCGGACTACCGAGCTTCCTACTCTATATCACCCCGATTCTCGTCCTCTTCACGGACATCTCGCCCGTGGAGCACTTCACTTGGACACTGCTCGCGATGATCGTGACCTACTTGGTCTCGACATCTCTCGCGTTGCGTGTCGTCAGCGGCCGCTACGGTTCGATCATCGAGATTGAGCGGACGAACATGGCGAACTTCTACACTCAACTGCGCGCCATCTTCCGCGCGATTTTCGGGCGTCGTCGCCAAAAGTTCGTGGTGACGAAGAAACGGGGGCGGCAGTCCAAGAGTATCTGGCCGATGGTCTCGGCCCAACTGGCCCTGATGGTGTTGGCGATCTCGTCGTTGGTGTGGGCCGGATTTCGGCTCCTCTACGGCCTGACTCCCGATGCGATCGCCGAGAGCGTCGCGGGTGGTCTGGTCGTCTTCCACCTGCTGCTGGACTTGCGCTTCCTCCGCAAAGCCTACCGGAAGGAGAACCGTCGCTACTCCTACCGACACCATGCCGTCTTTCCCGTCAGCTATCGCTTTCGAGATGAGGAAGGCAACGATGTCCACGGCTACGGCGTCACTGCCGACCTCAACGAGGGTGGTTCACGACTCGTTTCCTACCAGACCCTACCGATCCATGCGGTGGGTGAGGTCACGATCAACGGCGCTGGCAAGAGCGTGACCTGTCGCGCGGAAGTTCGCCACAAGGTCCCAGGCGTTGGCGAGAAGGCCAACTGCTACCGCTACGGGGTCCAGTTTCTCGATGTCACGACGGAGCAGGCCGACGAGCTGAGCCTGATGGCGATCGAGTACGCCGTCCCGGCCACCTACCAGAAATTCGACCAGCATCGCACCCCCTTCCAGCGCGTTCGCGACTGGATGACGCGAAGCTGGAAACGCCAGAGCAAACGCTACCCGCTACGGCTTCCCCTGCTGGTCCAAAACGGCAACCCCGATGTGCTGCATCCGACGATCACCAAGGACATCAGCAACGAAGCCTGTCGCACGGAAGTCGCCCACAGCGTCGCCCAGAACTCGTCGCTGCGTTATCACTTCCCGACGCCGGTCGGCGACATCTCCGGCAAGGCGCAGGTCATTCGGGTTTCGGGCGTCACTTCGCCCACCAACGACTTGTGCGACGTGGTGCTCCGATTCGAGGAGTTCGAGAAGGACGGTCGGGCGACGTTGGCCCGGATGCTCTTGCCGGCCCAGCGCGAGCCGATGCTCGAGGCGTTGACGCCCTCCTCGCCACCTCCGCAAGAGACGACGTTCCGCCCCATTATCCTTTCGCTCGCGCTCTTGGCGATCGCCATCCCGCTCGAGTACGGACTGTTCCGCTTCGCCAATCGGGACGGCATCTTTCTACGGGAAGCGATCGCGGAGAAGCGGCTCCCCAAGAACGAGGAGGGCGAACTCGATTCGGTCTATCGCAGCATGCTCTCCAGTCCGACCGCGAGCATCGACGAACTCCTCCTGCTGGAACAGGTTCTGCAGGAGTCGGGGGACAAGACCAAGTCGCTGCGGATCGCGCACGAGATCTGCGAACGCGTCCCCGACGACTTCGAGCGGCGACTCTTCCTCGCCTCACAACTCGAGAACGTCAACCAAGCGGCGGCGGCCTCGGCGCAGTATCACTGGCTGGTCGATCACCTCGACGAGTCGGGGATCTCCAGCAAACAGCGCTATTCGGTCCTGCTTTCCGCCGCCAGACACGCGGTCAACCGAGGACAACTCGTCCTGGGAACACGGCTCTTCAAGCGTTTGGCCGAGTTGCCGGTCGAGATGTCTCCCGAGGTTCGCCGGGAATACGCGGGCGTGCTCATGCAATCACATCAGTATCAGCAGGCGGCGGATCTCTTTCGAAATGAGACCCTCACGCTCGATGACCGCGAGAAACTCGCCACGATCTATACCGAAGCGGGCCGCTACAACGCCGCCGCGGATCAGTACGAGGCCATTCTCAAGGCGGACCCCGACAACTTGGACGTTCGCAAGAAGATGATCGACGTCCTGATGTGGGATGGAAAGTACGCCGAAGCTGGACAGCGACTGAGGGAGTTGCTTTCACGCGATCCGGACAATCGGTCGCTCCGAACCCGACTGGCGGAGTTACAGCTCTGGTCGAAGGAGTATTCGCGAGCCCTCACTGAATACATCACGCTGCTGGAGCGCGACTTCAACGACGAGCGGCTCTGGTCGGGCTTTGTCGACGCCGCCGCCAGCGCGGAACGTCTCTCTCCGGGAACCGAGGTCCTCGCGGTCAAGCTCGCCGATCAGATGCTCAACGATCCGAAGGTCACCGCCACGGAACTCGCCCGGCTCGCCTGGGTGCTCCAACGACTGAAACTCAAGCCGCTCAGCGCGAAGCTGTGCGAACGCGCCCTTCAGGTCGACCCCAACGACCGCGACCTCCGGTTGCAGTACGCGAACCTGCTTCACGACATCGGCGACTTCAAGGCGGCGGACGAGCAGTATTCGATCCTACTTAAGACGTCGTCCACCGAGTCCCCCCGCCCGCTCGACGGGACGAAGATCATGAAAACCACGTCCTCTCCCAGACGATCCGTCACCCGATCGATCGGATGGTCTTCGGCTCTCACAACGGGCTACGATAAATGAGGTAGAAACTGGAAGTGGCGACGTTGTAGTCTCGAGAGCCGAGCAGTCCCGCTTCCATCTGAAAACTCAGCGCCGGCGAGAAGTCGTGGTGGAATACCGCCCCGAAGTCGGCGAAGAAGACCGTCTGCGTATCGACGCGGGGAGCGAGTCTCAGCGAGTACCACGTCTCGGTCGCCCCGGTATACCACTCGTCGCTTAGCCACTGCTTCCATTCCATCAGCGTCGTGAACCACGCATAGCCTGACGGCGAGAAGTAGGGATGAATCGCGCCCAGGACGACATTGTTCGGATCGGGGCCGAAGATCGTCTGCTCGGTGTAGCCGAAGAAGTCGACGCTGAGTCCCAGCTTCAAGCTTCGCGGCGGCAAGCAAACCAAATAGTTGGTGTACAAGTTGAACCCGTGGCGCGTGTTGTTGTCGGAGTAGACGCCGACATCGTACATCCCGCCCGCATCCCAGCGATGCAACGGCTTGATGTTGCCCCACATCCGCACGCCACCACGATAGATGTCTTGCCGCAGCGACTCCCCGTTCTCGACGACATTCTCCAGGTAGAGCGAGAGTCCCGTCTGGAGGAAGTCGCAGTTTCTCCAGTTGAAGCCGATGTCGAAGGTTGGCCGATCCTCGATGCGATCGGCGTATTCCTCGTAGTTCAAGATGCCGTAGAGCAGAAAGTCCCGATGAAAGACCCGCTTCTGGCCCTGGATCGAGAAGATGTTGCCCTGTAGGGAACGATCGTCGGTGGGAACATAGAGGACCGACGAGTAGAGGAACCCGACATACTCGTTCTGGTCGGCGACCGGAAGCTGCCCGGCGAGGTTCCAATGGAACCGCTGGATCTGGGCCAGACCGTCACGTCCCCGCTGATTGAAGTAGCGAAAGGACGGGAGTAACCGGGGGTTGAGTTCCAAGCTGCTCCGCTGAATGGCGGTGGACGCCGCCTGGTGGTTCGGGTTGATCTCGAGGAGTTTGCCATACTGGTCGATGGCGTCGCGTGTCCACTTGAGCTCGGCGAACGTCTGTCCGAGGTCAAAGTAGGCTTCCTCGTTGGAAGGCTCGAACGCCTCGAGCGACTCGAGCAAGGGAATGGCCTGCTCGTTGCGCCAGTAGCGTTTCGACTTCGCGTCCCCTTCCAGTGAAGCGGCGGTCTGTTCGGCGGCGGTCACCTCGTAGTCGACGAGCAACCGTTCGATCGCCCTGGGGTCGCGGCACTGACATCCGTGAGCGGCGTGACCGATCTCGTTGGCGAGATGCGATCCGTGTAGGTTCGAGTGCAGCACCATCTCGATCGACGGACAGGAAGCTCCGGTCTCGTGCAGGTAGGCGCTCAGCTTGTCTTTGAGGATCTGATCCGCCGACGGCACTTGTAGCTGATGGTAGGCGTACCCGGCTTCTTCCCATCCCCCTTGCTGGAACAGGACCCGTGCTCGCTCGCGTTTGATGATGAAGTTGTCGCTGTCAATCGAAACGAGAAGATCGTACTCCCTGATCGAACTCTCATAGTCGTCGAGGTCGGCGAGGTTCCGAGCCAGTCCCAGCCGCGCCCGCACGTTCGTGTGCGACGAGGCCAACGCTTGCTGGTAATTGGCGATCGCCTCCTTCTGGTAGACCTCGAACGCCGTTCCCGCTTGCGCGTCGGCGAGTCGATTGAGGGCGGGGACGAGTCCCGGCTCGAACTGGAGCACCGCCTCCATGGTTTCGATCGTCGGATTCCATTGGTTGTACGTCAGAAAGGCATCCGCCAAGAGCATGCGAAAGCGCAGTCCCTCTTCGACCGGACCGCAGCGGCCGTCGAGCGGCGGAGGCACCTCGCCCAACACTTCGCGAGCGGTCCAAAGGCCCTGGTAAGCCTCGGCCGAGCGACCACCGGAGGTCATCAAAGCTCGTTCGAACTCCACACTCGCCGCCAAGGCGTCGCCGCCGGCCAAATGAGCCTGCCCAAGGGCCACCGCGACATCGACCGTGCCCTGCCCCGCCGGCGGATGTCCGGCCAGGTACTTGCGGCACGCGACAATCGCCGCGTCAGGCTGCTTCACATCGATGAGCAGCTTCGCGAGCAGAACGACCGGCTGCGCGTTGCGCGGACGCTCGGCAATCGCTTCGCGACAGATGACGATGGCCTCTTGGAAGTACCGGAGTTGCCGCAGTTCGCGAGCCACCCCCAACTTCGCCTCGAAGGCGACAACGCTGTCGCCGGGAATCTTCGAGTACTCCCCTTTGGCACGCAGGTTCTGGCTATCGATGCTGAAGAGCGACGCGAGATCCATCCGAACCAAGTCGTTGCTCGGCTCCGCATCGAGGATGCGCCGATAGAGAAGCTTGGCGTCGGCATACTCTCCCATCATCGTGTGGTATTCGGCAAGCGCACGCATGTATTCCGACAACGGCGCGTTCTTCGCGGCCGGCTCGTTGAGCAGGCCCATCGCGGCGGCGGGAGCGAAGAGCTGCGTCTGGCAGCGGGCCGCTCCGAGCACCGCGGCGCTATTGGAAGGATCGTGATTCAATACTTGTGCATAGACCGCCAAGGCCAACGTGTAGTAGCCCTTGTTGAACAACTCGCTGCCGAGTTCGAGACGCCAGCGATCAAAGTTGTTGGGGAGGTTCCCCAGTTGAAGGATCGACTCACGAGCACTGGTCCATTCGGTCGCCAAGGCGTAGCTTCGGATGAGAAGCGAGAGGACTTCCGCCTTGCGTTCCCCTTCCTCGAGCACGGGCTGGAGGGTGGAGATCGCATCCCGCGGACGCCCAATTTCGAGAAAGAGCTTGCCTAGATCGAGCCTTCCCTGCGTCGTGTCCGGTGCGTAGCTGCTCAAGTATTGGCGGTAGAGTTGCTCCGCCAAGGCGATCTGGCCTCGAAACGTATACGTCAGCGCGAGCAGGATCGCCGCCCGCTTGTTGTTGGCGTTCTCCGCGAGGACTCGTCGCAACAGGGGCTCGGCGCCGGCGTAGTCGCGCTCGTCGACCCTGATGATCGCGAGACCGAAGATCGCATCGATGTCGTTGGGATCGGCCTCGAGCAACATGCGGTACTGTCGCGCGGCCTCGTCGAGTCGCGAGATTCGTAGCAAGACCCCCGCGAACTCGCGGCGCACTTGCACATCCGACGAGTCGCGTTGCAGGAGGGACTCATAGCGACGAACCGCGATGTCAAAATCGCCCAAGGCGACGGCGTTGCGTGCCGCCTGCAGCAACAGCGAACGCTCGGTGATCTGCCCCTCGTCGCCTCCTGTCTCGGCCGGAGCCGGAGCGATCGTTCTCTTCGGCTGGGCTCCAGGCATCGGCCCGACCACGGGATTGCGCGATCGTGACTCGGACGGCGACGGGCCCGTCTTCGCGCGAAACTCTTGCCGATTGTTGCGACTCGTCTCCTCGGGGCCGAACAAGGTGGTGCTTTGAGCGAAGCGTATCCTATCGTCCCCACCACGCTCGGCGGTTTCGATCGCCTTCTCGTTTGCCGGCGCGTCGATCGGCGGCAAACTTTGGACCGGAGTCGCTTGCTGGCTGAACAACAACCGCGATGCCTCGTCACGCATGTTCTCCGCGAGTTCCTCCTCGCCCTCCGGCGTCGATGGAACTCGTTGAGAGTCGGCATCACTTCCAGTGGGCGCAAGCGCCTCGGAATCGGCTGCGGACGGTTGCTTCCCAGTCTTGGTGGCCTGGGAAGGCACGAGGGCGGGACCAGTCGGCGTCACTTCCGGAGGCAACTCGGGAATGACGACATCGTCGGAACTCTCCGTGGCGGACGTCACCTTCTTCGTGTCGATGGGAAGAGGCCTTGGAGGAGGTGGTTTGCGGACAGTCCACGACAACGGCGTCGAAGCGGACGACCCTCCCGCGTTGGTCGAGGCCGCGCGACCTTCGGGAAGAGTGGCGACTTGCTCGACGCCCCTGCCTTTCGACGTCGCGAGCGACGCTGGCTGTTCCTTGCGCGATGTCGTTGTTGACGAGCCCCGTCCCGCGGGACCTGACTGGAACAACGGACCGCTGACCAACCAGGCTCGTTTCTTCGCCGAGGCGTCGTTGGAAGACTCACTCGAAGGGTTCGATGGGACTGGATTCCCGCTCGTGCTCGCGGTGGCCGTCGCTGAAGTGGCCGGTGTCGTGGTCTTGTTGGGGGCTGCTTGCGGTTGACCACCGAGGATCGGCGGCGTCAACCACTTCGAGGCAATCCCCTCCTTCTGCTGAGGCGTTTTCTCCTTGCCCCACAGAGGCCCCAGTTTGCCGGCGCGGCGATGGTTCTTCGTTGGGTCGTCGGACGTTGGAGCTGGCGCCACCGCCTTGGGACCGACCACCCCTTTCCAAATTGCCCACTCTTCCGGCGCGGACGGGTCCGGCTGTGCTGCGAGCAACACGATGAGTAGGGAGCAGCAACCACCCGATAGCATTCCGTCGACTCCTGAGTCCCCTCGAATGCGAAGGGCCGTTCCACGGAGACCCCAATGTGCGAGGCTCAACCTCCTCGCATGGACGCGAGAAGAAGCCTCTTCGCAATGACGCGGGACCGCGTCTCTTTGGCATCATCGGTCCGAATCCTTGAGAATCCTTAACGGTTGTGCCAACTTTGGCGAATCTAGGGACGGACGGCTACAAATTGTGCCCAAGGGATCAGGGAGTTTGTCAAGCCAGCGACCCTGGAAGTTCTCATCCGTTTCACGGTTCAACGGAGCTTCGACTCTTCCCGGTAACGTGAGCCTCCGCGCTGCCCCGCTGACTTCGCCCTGATGCGTTCATGACACGATGGACGGTCGTCGGACCAGCGCTCCGGTGTTGCGGGCGCAGTGGGAAATTTGACACGACCAGGAAAGATGGTCGCTTGTTCTCATCCGCGGCGCTCACGAGCAAACCGCGGACAAACGCCCAGGATCGGTTCTGGACGTCGGAACATCGATGCGTTAGTCAAGATGTGCAAGGTCGGTGTCAACGTCGAGAGGCGCGTGGGCCGACTCTAAATTCGTCACAAGTCCAAAGATTCGGCAGGGAGACTCGATGTCTCACGGGTTGTTCTACTACATCAACCACAGTGCTCGCCAGTGGGTTTGGCACCACAAGAACCACTGGCGAGCCTACCTGGTCCGAGGGCTGATCGGTCTGGCCGTTCTCGGCGTTCTCTATGTTGTGGGCAGCCAAGTCGGTCAGTACATCCCAGCGTTGGAGACATGGATCGACGGCTTGGGGCCAATCAAGTACGTCGCCTACGGAGCGATCTTCATCGCGCTGACGTCTTTCTTCATCCCGCAGATGGCTCTCGGACTCGCCGCCGGCGCTCTGTTCGGATTGGTTTGGGGAACGCTGACCCTCTTCCTCTCGGCGACGACTGGGGCCGTGCTGATGTTCTGGCTCGCGCGTCTGTTTCTACGAAAAGGGATCCACGCGTACCTCGATCAACACGCGAAACTCGCGGCGGTGATCCGCGCCGTTCACCAGCATGGACTGCGGATCATGATCCTGATGCGGCTCGGACCGGTAAACTACAGCATGCTCAACTACCTGCTCGGTTCGAGCGATGTCAAGTTCCGCAACTACACGATCGCTCTGATCGGGATGCTTCCGGGGAACCTGGCTTCGGTCTATTTCGGATCGGTCGCCAAACACGTCATGAAGATCGCCGGGCATGTCGAGTCCCACGACAACTACCACGACACCATTCTCTTCGGCGGCTTGATTCTCTACGCCCTCGTCAGCACGTTTCTCGCGCACTACGCCTACAAGGCGCTGCGGGAAGCCAACATGTCCCTTGCCGCGCATCACGACGAGGCGCTCGAAGCCCACCGCATGTCGAACGACCACGGACAGGTGGAGGAGACACGCGTCTCTTGATGAGAATCTTGGCATGATTTCGAGGGCGGTGTCGATGCGAGGGATTCAGGGAGTGATGGGCGCTCTTCACATGCCCGCGCAAGCGACGCGTGGCACCCACCACCGGCGCTGACATGGCAACTCGAGTCCACCGCTTCGCGACACCGTTGACGCCCTACCATCGCCACGAAGACTCCGGACTTCCGGCATGAGCGACGCGTGAGCGACGTCGCCGAAACTCTCGTTCCCACCATGCCGCCAGCAGCATCCCCAGCCCCAATCCCAACGCGTCCGCCAACCAGTCGATCACATCGGGAGAGCGCGTCGGAACGAATGCTTGATGAAACTCGTCGGATGCCGCGAAGACCAACCCGATGAAACCGGCAAGCAACCATCGTCTTCGGCCCAAGGCTAGGAGCAGAAAGAAGCCGAGCCCGGTGTAGATCCCGCTGTGAACGATCTTGTCGATGTAGGGAATTCGCCGCAGCAGTTCCTCGGCCCAGGAGATTGGGCTATCGGATCGAATCTCGAGGCTCGATAGGAGAAAGATCATCCCCATGTAACAGGCGGTAATCAGGATGCACCAGCGATGGAGATACTTCGGCCGCTTCATCGAAATCCGATCTCTCTGTGCTCTCGACCGAAGTTGCCCCGCCGGCCATGGAGTCGAGCCGTCACGTCATCGCTCCTCTCCCATCCTATTCCAGACACCGCGAAGCACCAGTCGCCATCACCACCAACGCGCTATGGCCCAGTCCCAAAACGCCAAACACCCCAGGGGATTGCCTGGGGTGCGAGGAGAGTTGGTTGTTGGCGTCCCGGGACTCGCCCGGTCGCTTTTCTGACGCTACGACTCCGAAGTCAACAGCGGCTGTTTCGCCAAGAGATCGCGGATCACCGCCTCGAGTTCTTCCTCGGTCCGGTGCGAAGTCGTCGCGACATTTCCATCACGGCCGATCACAAAGACGGTCGGAATCGCCTGGATTCCGTAGTGGGAAGAGATCGCGTTGCCATCGGCGGCGTCGAAGATCTGGGTCCAGTCCATTCCCGACTCTTCGACAAAGTCCTTCGCGACGCCCGACACCGAATCGAGGTTCACCCCCACGATCTCGAGTCCCTGGGAACGATAGCGATCGTACAGTTCCTTCAAGCCCGGCATGGATGCACGGCAGGGACCACACCAGGTCGCCCAAAAGTCGACGAGAACGACTTTGCCCTTCAGGCTCGCGACGTCGAACTCACTTCCCTCGAGGGTCTTCCCCTTGAGGCTCATCGGCTGCCCCACCGCCTCGAGGCGATGAAGTTTTCCTTCGAGCATCTTCGTCATCGGATTGCCGGGATAGAGGGCGACCGCTCGTTTGAGCACTTCGGCGGCATCCTTGCCCTTCCCCTCACGCTCCATGCGCATCCCCAGGAGAGTGAAGAGTTCGAGGCCGACCGGCTCGCCCTCGTACTTCCGCGAGAACGCTTCCAACTTCGGTAGCACCGCGAGCGAAACCTCGCTCTTGGCTAGGTCTCGCTGAACCAGTAGCATCGCGGCGGCGTTCGCGGCCTCCTTGCTGCCAGGAGCCTTCGACTCGACTCGCTCGACTTGAGCATGGAAGTCGCGACCATAGCCGACGGGGTCGGCCAACGCGGCCTGGTAGAGCGTCATCAGCTCGACCCGTCCCGCGATCGACCGTTCCTGGGCCGTCGCGTCGGCATGATGCTCGATGCGATCGACGATCTGGCGAACGGCTTGGACTCGAGCGGCGCGTTCGTTGGCAGGACTGAGGTTCGAGGCCCGAAGTTGGGCAGGAATGCTGGCCAGGGTCTTGAGCAGTTGTTCGGGTGTGGCTTGCTTGGCCCTCTTCTGGGAATCGCGATCGCCGAGCACCTCGGCTTGGCCGGAGGCACCGGTTCGAGCTTCGACGGGGCGGCGCTGATCTCCCCGCTCGTCGACTTCGTTGCTGGCCAGTGCGGCTCCGCTGGTTCCCCCAGCGAGCAACGCCATCGCCAGCGACGCATTGCGGACTCTCTTGTGGATTTGACGCTTCATCGTGTTGCTCCCATCGCGGCTGGTTGTTCTCATCGGCAAACGGTCACCACCCCCGCGATGGCGACTTGCGGCTGCTTGCTCATACGAGCGACGCATGGCGATTCGTTGGAGAAATTCAGCCGGAGCGTTTCACGACTCGGTCTCCCCCGGAAGTTGGCGTGACATCGCGGCGACGCTTCCAGCCCACTTCGCGGTGGCGGGCCTCGAACGTTCTCGAGAGGCCCGCGACGCGCGCGGTGATCGAAGGCGAACAAGCTTTCCACGCCAACGAGCTTTCCGCTAGGGCGCGAACCCCTTACATTGGCACCGGTACCATGGACACGTTGATCGCCACGATGGACATCCCCGATGAAGCCCCTTCATCGCCTTCACCGACCGACGATCGCGACACGTCTGCTGCTCTGGTTTCTGGTCATCTCGTTGGCCCCCTTGGTCGTGTTGACGGTCGCGATCTCCACCTTGTCGGATGCTTCGACCCGTCAAGCGCTGCGCAACCAGCTTCTCGCGGTGGCCGAGAGCAAAGTCAATCAGATCGAAAACTACACCAACGAACGAGCTCGCGACGTTTCCTTCCTCAGCCGGGTGCCCGCGGTCGTCGATGCCCAGCGCGCGTTCACCAAGGCACTCGCGTTCGGTCCCGACTCGAAGGAAGTTCATCAGGCCGAATCACAGCATCGCCGCTTCCTCAAGGAAGCCGTCTTCGCCCTGCAACTCGAGTCCGCGTTACTCCTCACGATGGACGCGACGATCTGCTTCTCCACCAACCTGCCCCCCAACGTGGGCACCCGTCTCGACAAGGTCGGGAACGCGATTCTGCTGGATGTCTTCGAACGCGTCGTCGAACGTCGCGAGACGACCTTCTCGCGCCTCGACATCGAGGACGGTACTATTCACGAGTCCGCGGTCTACATCGGCGCCCCGCTGACCCACGACGGCAAGCTGATCGGCGCCCTGATCGTGAGTCTGAGCAACTCCGAGATCTACCGAGTGGTCGGCGACCTGACGGGGCTCGGAGAGACGGGCGAAACGATCATCGCGTATCCCTCGAGCAACGGCGTCACCAGCATCACCGCCCTGCGACACGATCCGAAAGCTTCGTTTCGACGACAGTTCACCTTCTCGGAGGGTCGAAACCTTCCCCTCCAGAAAGCGACACGAGGCGCCAACGGCAGCGGGCTGGCCGTCGACTATCGCGACAAGGAAGTCGTCGCCGTTTGGCGCTACCTCCCCTCCCTCGGTTGGGGGATGGTGGTTAAAATGGACTCGGACGAAGCCTTCTCCTCCATTCGCCGGGAACGCCGAGTCGTCTTCCTCCTGGCGGGCATCACGATCCTCGCCGTCGGATTGGTCGCGCTGATCGTCGCCCGCTCGGTGACCAAGCCGATCGCGGACCTCACCAGCGTCGTCCGGAGAATCGCGGCGGGAGACTTGGATCAGGAAGTTCCGACAACGGCGAAGGACGAGATCGGCGAATTGGCGACCGCGATCCAACACATGACGGTCGACCTGCGCCACATGTATTCGACGATCGAAGAGCAAGTGACGGCCCGAACCGAGGAACTGCGCCGCAGCAACGAGAACCTCCGGCGTGCCCAGATCGAAGCCGAGTCGGCCAACCGCGCCAAGAGCGCCTTTCTCGCCAACATGAGTCACGAACTGCGAACGCCGATGAACGCCATCATCGGCTACACCGAGATGCTTCAGGAGGAGGTCACGGACCTCGGTGGCAAGGAGCTACTTCCCGACCTCGAGCGCATCCTCGCCGCGGCGCGCCACCTGTTGGCCCTCATCAATGACGTCCTCGATCTCTCGAAGATCGAAGCGGGGAAGATGGAGCTCTTCCTCGAGACCATCCGTATCCGGCCGGTGATCGACGATGTCGTCACAACGATCGAACCCCTCGTCGAGAAGAACGACAACCGACTCCTGATGAAGCTCTCCCACCACCTGGGGAGCATGGTGTCCGACGTCACCAAGGTCCGTCAAACCCTTTTCAACCTCCTATCGAACGCCTGCAAGTTCACCGAACAGGGCGAGATTCGCTTCGAGGCGTTTCGCCGCGAGGAGAATGAGCGCGAGATCATCATCTTTCGCGTGACCGACACCGGCATCGGGATGGGCGAGGAACAACTCAAGCGGATCTTCCAGTCCTTCACGCAAGCCGACGCCTCGACCACGAGACGCTACGGAGGCACCGGTCTCGGTTTGGCGATCAGCCAGCGCTTCTGCCAGATGATGGGAGGGCGCATCGATGTCGAGAGCCAACTGGGTGCCGGGTCGGTCTTCACCGTGACCTTGCCGGTCGACGCGACCCCGAAACAGACGCAGAACGTTCCCAACATCTACCCCTCGGCCGGGCACAAGGGAGTCGTGCTCGTCATCGACGACGACGCCACCGTGCGGGATCTGCTCGGGCGCATGCTGTCGAAGGAAGGCTACAACGTCCTGACCGCCCAAGACGGCGAAGAGGGTTTGACGCTTGCCAGGGAACATCAGCCCGACGCGATCACGCTCGACATCCTCATGCCGGGAATGGATGGGTGGTCGGTGCTCACGTCGCTGAAGACCGACCCCGAACTCTCGTTGGTTCCGGTCATCGTCCTGACGATTCTCGATAGCCGCGATCTCGGATTCACGCTCGGCGCCGATGAATACCTCACCAAGCCGATCGAGCGTGACGATCTCTTGGAGAGCCTTCGCAAGCACGTCGGCGATGACTCCTCGGCACGCGTCCTCATCGTCGACGATGATCCCCAAGCGAGAGACATGCTCGACCGTTCGCTCGCCTCGGATGGTTGGACCGTGCTGCAAGCGGCGAACGGCAAAGAGGCCCTCGACGTCGTCGACTCCGACTTTCCCACGATCATCATTCTCGATCTGCTGATGCCCGTGATGAACGGATTCGAGTTCATGGCCGAGCTCCGCGCCCGCGACCGTGGCCGGCAGATTCCCGTTATCGTCGTCACCTCGAAACGAGTCACGCCCGACGATCGGCTAAGGCTCCGCGGCATGGTCACCTCGATCGTTCAGAAGCGGGGTTCCAAGCCGGAGGACCTGATGCATCGTGTCCGCGACAAGGTCGCTCGTGTCGTCGATGCTTCCCGTCGACGCAAACACAAGCAAGGGGCGCACGAGGAACGGGTCGGTTGATGACCATTTCTGGTGGAGGTCGTCGCGGCGACGCGAAGCTTCGGGAAGACAACGCTCCCCAAGCCACTAACATGCCACCCTTGGTCGGTGCCGACGCGCTCCCGATCTTCGACATCACCCGAACCCCGTGACGAGCCGCGATGACCAACCAGCCGCAACCGCCTCCAAATGTTCTCCGTTCCGAAGGGAGCCTGTGGATCGGGACGGTGACGACCATCCTCTTTCTGATCTTCGGAAAGAGTTGGCTCGTCGGCCTGTCGAGTCCTTCGCTTGCCGGTCTCTTCTTCGTCTGGCTCTTCGTCGTGATTCTTTGGCTCGCCTTCTCGGTGGTTCGCCACGCTGATTGCCTCGCGATCAAGCTCGGCGAACCCTACGGCACCCTCGTCCTGACGATCTCGGTGGTCGGCATCGAGGCGGTGATGATCGCGGCGGTCATGCTCACGGGCGAGGAAAACCCCACCCTCGCGCGGGACACGATGTTCTCGCTCATCATGATCGTCCTCAACGGGCTGCTGGGCTTGACGCTCCTTCTCGGTGGGATGCGCCATCACGAACAAAGCTACAACCTCTCCGGAGCGGTCTCCTACCTCGGCGTCCTCACCCCGCTCTCGGTCCTGAGTCTGATTGTCCCCAGCTTCACCGACTCGACACCGGGGGGAAGCGTCTCGCGACTCATGGGATTCTTCCTTCTTTTCATGTCGTTGGGACTCTATCTGGTCTTTCTCTTTCTCCAGACCAACCGACACAGTCGATTCTTCATGCAACCCGAGGACGGACCTCAACCGACCAAGGAACTCCACGGGCACGAGGGTCTCGTCCCACGCTCGACGCGGTTCCACGCCCTTTTCCTCGTCCTGTCGATGCTTCCGATCGTCTTGCTCGCCAAGAGTATGGCCAAGGTCGTCAGTTTCGGCATCGACAGCCTCGGGGCTCCGCCAGCCCTTGGCGGCTTCCTCGTTGCCATCTTGGTCCTCGCCCCCGAGGGGATGAGCGCCATCAAAGCGGCCCTCGACAACCAACTTCAGCGGACCATCAACCTCTCGCTCGGCGCCGCCACCTCCTCGATCGGCATGACCGTCCCGGCGATTCTCGCGATCAGTCTCTTCACCGGCCGCGAACTCGAACTCGGTCTCGACCCACTGCAGATCGTCCTCCTATCGCTGACATTGCTCCTGAGTGTCATCAGCTTCACGACCGGGCGGACCAACGTCCTGCAGGGCGTCGTCCACTTGATTGTCTTCGCGTCGTATGTGGTGCTGATCTTCGACTAGGCCATTCGAGAGCGGAGCTGTCTCGGGCCGAGATCGTGACGACTAACGATTGGGGGGCGATCGCCTAGCCGGCAGATGCAACATCAGCGTCTCGATCGTCTCCGCGACCTCCTTGGGATCGGTACGCTCCTCGAGGGACGAGATGAACTGATGACGCGTGTCGTCGGGGGACTCGCGCCACTCGTGGGTGCCGTTGGAAAAGAGGTGGTTGTGCCCGCGAGTCACGAGCTTCCAGGGAGTCCCCGTGCCGCGCACCGCCACCATGACGGTGATCTGGTCGGCGCTGTGGCGGTCCTTGGCCTTGCCTCCGAAGTAGAGCTCGTAGACGCGTCGGATCGGGTTACAGGAAGGTAGCTCGCCGAGCCGCGCTCCCGTGGACAAACGTTGGGCGAAGGGACCGCCGCCAGTAAAGGTGATCTTGCCAGGCCAACGGCGCACCGCGTCGACCGTCGCCTCGGGATCCATCTTGAAGTTCCCCCAGCGCTTCGGATCGCGGTCGGCCGGATAGCGGCTTCCCATGCAGTACCAATGTTTCACCTTCGCTCGAACCAGGTCCAAGCCGTCAAGCGGGCTGAACTGGTCCGGCTTCGCATCGAGCAAGTCGCGAACATTGGTCAAATCACCGACCGTGACGAGTGTCACACTGTCGTCGGGCTGGCGGGCGAGAACCTCGCGATAGACCGACACCGCGTCGGGTTGCTTGTCGAGCTGATCGGGGAAGTCATGGTCGAACTCCACCGCGATCGTCTCGGCGAAACGCGAGCCCTGCTTGTTGGGGGTGGCTTTCGGAATCCCGATCGGAAGATCGGGTCGACCGAAGTAGGTGTTGATGGCGTCGACACAGGGCCCGGACCAACGATGGCGGGCCGAAACGGGGGTCGCGAGGAGGCGCACCTCACCCTTGTCGGCCAAAGCGTGCAGCATCGCCAACGCCCCGGCATCGTCGCAGTCGCTGTCCATGTCGGTGTCAACGATGACGGAAATCGGTTCGGCGGAGTTGGCGAGCGGAGCCGTGGAGAGAAGAGTCACGGCGAGGAGAAACAGCCCCACGCGAAGCGAACGGCCGTGACGCCGACGCCAGGGAAACTCCGTTGACGCCGGCTGTCGCATGTCGTGATTCCTGTCTTGGAGCTATCCCGCGAGCGCCTTCTGAACGGCGAGGCCCATCTCGGCGGGCGAATCGGCGACCGTGATCCCGGCGGCACGAAGCGCCGCGATCTTGTCGGAGGCCTTGCCACTGGAACCGGAAATGATCGCTCCCGCGTGGCCCATCCGCTTGCCGGGAGGGGCCGTCTGGCCGGCGATGAAGGCCGCGACCGGCTTGGTCATGTTCTTCGCGACGAAGTCCGCGGCCCGTTCCTCGGCGTCGCCCCCGATTTCGCCCATCATCAGCACCGCTTCGGTGTCGGGGTCGTCCTCGAAGAGCTGCAGGATATCGATGAACGATGAGCCGACGACGGGATCACCTCCCAAGCCGACGCACGTCGACTGGCCGAGCCCCAGGTTGGTGAGCTGCCAAACCGCCTCGTAGGTCAGCGTGCCACTTCGGCTGATGACGCCAATCGAGCCCTTCTTGTGGATGTAGCCGGGCATGATCCCGATCTTGCATTCCTCGGGTGTGATCACGCCGGGACCGTTCGGCCCGATGAGCCGGCAGTTGGGCAGCGAGCGGATCGTTCGCATCGCCCGCACCATGTCGTTGGCCGGAATCCCCTCGGTGATCGCGATGACCAACTCGATGCCCGCCTCGGCGGCCTCGAGGATCGAGTCGGCCGCGAAGGGAGGCGGTACGAAGATCATGCTGGCGTTGACGCCCGTCTCCTTGACCGCCTCGGCGACGGTGTTGAAGACGGGAACGTTGTCCTCGAAGGTTGTGCCTCCCTTGCCGGGAGTGACGCCCGCGACGAGCTGCGTGCCATAGGCGAGGCACTGTTGGGAGTGGAACGCACCCGACTTGCCCGTGATACCTTGGCAAAGAAGTCGAGTCTCTTTGTTAACCAGGATACTCATCGTGTTGATCTCGTGGGCTACTCGACCCAAATGGTGTTCAAAGACGGTGCGCCGCGAGCATCACCTTCCCTGTTCGCGGCGGTGAACAAGAGAGACTTACGCCGCTTCCACCACTCTCTTGGCGGCATCGGTCAAGTCGCTGGCGGTGATGATCGGCAACCCGGACTCCGAGAGCATCTTGCGACCGAGTTCGACGTTGGTCCCCTCGAGCCGACAGACGAGCGGCACCTTGACGCCGACCTCCTTGAAGGCGGTCATGATCGCGGTCGCGATGGTGTCGCACTTCATGATGCCGCCGAAGATGTTGACCAGGACCGCCTTGACGGTCGGGTCGCTCAAAATGATTCGGAACGCCTCGGTCACCTGCTCGGCGTTGGCCCCGCCGCCGACATCGAGGAAGTTGGCCGGTTCGCCACCGTGGTACTTGATGATGTCCATCGTGCTCATCGCGAGCCCCGCCCCGTTGACGAGGCAGCCGATGGTGCCGTCGAGTTTGACGTAGCTGAGGCCCGCTTGGCCGGCCCGCAGTTCGCCCGGATCCTCTTCCGCCTCGTCGCGGAGTTCGGCGATGTCCTTAAGACGGAACAGGGCGTTGTCGTCGAAGTTCATCTTCGCGTCGAGGGCGATCATGTTCCCGTCGGCGGTCCGCACCCAGGGATTGATCTCGGCGAGGCTGCAATCCTTGTCGAGGTAGACCTTGGCAAGTCCCTTGAGTGTCGGTCCGGCCGCCTTGACTTGCTCGTTCTTGAGCCCGAGCAAGTAGCCGATCTTGCGGACCTGATAGGGAAGGAGCCCGCGATCGGGGTCGATGAAGGTCTTGATGATCTTTTCGGGAGTCTTGGCCGCAACCTCCTCGATCTCCATGCCCCCTTCGGTGGAGGCCATCAAGACCGGGAGCTGCGAGGCGCGATCGAGGACAATCGCCACGTAGTACTCGTGGGCAATGTCGGTCGCCTGCTCGACGAGCAGCTTCTTGACGGTGACGCCTTCCGGGCCGGTTTGAGGCGTGATGAGCGGATTGGCCAAGATTCGCTCGGCTTCGCTCTTGCACTCCTGCTTGGAGCGGACGACCTTGACGCCCCCGCCCTTGCCGCGTCCACCGGCGTGGACTTGCGCCTTGACGACCGCGACCCCGCCCCCGAGGGCGTCAAAGTGGGCGACGGCTTCGTCGGCGCTTCCCGCCAGGAGGCTGGTGGGGATCGGAACCCCGGCGTCTTTGAGGAGTTGCTTCGCTTGGTATTCGTGAATCTTCATCGTTTGTTCGTCGCGACGAGTCGCGTCCGGTAGGCGTCCGTGTCATCCCGGCGTCATTCCGAGGCGTCGGATCTGAACGAGGACAATTGTTCGCAAACATTGACGGCATCTTAGGCTGCGGAGCAAATGATTCAAGAAAATGCCAAGCGAGTCGATTGTCGCTTGATTTCACTAGGGACGCCTTCTAGGGTTGATCGCGGTAGTGCGCGAAGATCGCGTGGACACCGGTATGTCGCCGAGAAGCTGGCCTCAGGCACTGACGTCGTACCGGCAGCCGCGAGCACCAAACGTCCCAATTCGATGCACAGCGGATTGGACTCGATAGACACAAACTTATGCGAGTCTCGCAAGGATGCGCGGGGTCGTAGCCACATGGTTCACGCGAGGACAGGCCCATGGCCAAGAGGTCGGCGCCGCGAAAGACGCGAGTCAAGATTTCCGGAACTCGAGCGGGCAGGCTCTACCGCTTGCTGAAGATCCTCTCCAAGGGTTCCGCGCCACGGGTACGATTGCTTCGCGGCCTTCGCGTCGGCATGCGAACCTTCTACCGCGATATCGATCTGCTTCGCGAATGCGGGGTCCAGATCGACGTTGGCGAGGACGGCTACACCATGCCCGGAAAGCTCGAGGACGCGATCTCCCGCATCCCGTTCCCCGATCCCGAACTTACCTTCGGCGATGTCGCCCTGCTCATGAAGGGCCGAACCAAGAGCCATCAGCGACTCAAGCAGCAGTTCGAGCGCCTCACGAAGTAGACGCCCGGGTGCCGCCCAAGCCCATCGTTTCGATCGCGCCTCTCCGGGGCCACTGGCCGCTTTCCAGCCAGTGACCACTTGGTGGGGCTCCGCCACCACGTCACGCAACGTCGAACGACGCCGTGAATCGTCATCACGTCGGCCTCGTCAATCGACGATTTCGAAGATCGCCTCGACTTCGACCGCGATGTTCATCGGCAAGGAGGGAGCTCCGACGGCCGAGCGCGCGGCCCATCCCGAATCCGCGAAGATTTCCACCATCAAGTCGGTGAAACCGTTGATGACCTTCGGGTGATCGGTGAAGTCGGGCGTCGCGTTGACCAAGCCAAATACCTTGACCACGCGGGCGACACGATCGAGCGAGCCGAGCTGGCTGCGCAGCGTCGCGAGCATGCCCAATCCCGTCGTCCGAGCGGCCGCGACCCCCTGCTCGAGCGTCAGGTCCGCACCGACCTTTCCGGTGATGAGCGTTTGATCGGGCAGCAGCGGACCGTGTCCGGAGACGTAGAGCAACTTGTCGACGCGAACGGCCGGCACGTAAGTCCCGACCGGTTTCGGCGCGGGGGGCAACTCCAAACCAAGTCGTTCGACTTGCATTTCATGGCTCATGGCTAAACTCCCTTTATGTCGGTGGATCCGATTGGAAATTTGGTTGGACGTCCCAAAATAGATGGGTCGGGGATTCTTCGATTCTGTACACTGTTGCCCGAACCCTTGTCTGGAAAAGATGTTCGGCAATCGTTCCGAGCCCGCTCCGACGGAGGAAGTCTGGATCGGACCAGAACTTCAGATATATGATGGTTGGGTGATTTCGGCGCCAACGGCAAGCGGCAAATTGAAATACGCCTCTGGCGACGAATAATCGTTCCCGATTGGGCCGCAACTATCATCTCGTGTGGCCAAATGCTCGTGGAAAGAGCGACGGAAGAGAGACGCTGTTCCGAATCGGACGTCGGAACGGCCATCTTGTGCGTGACTCGTGAGTTTGACTAGGTAAGCACCATGCGACGCGTTTTCATTACTGGTGTCGGGGTTGTCTCTCCCATTGGTAACAACCTCCAGGAGTACTGGAACTCCATTCTCGAAGTTCGATCCGGGATCCAAACCCTCGAAACGGTCGACCTCACCGACTTGCCCATCACCATCGGCGGCGAGATCCGCGGACTCGATTTCGCCGAGTCCGAAATCAACGACAAAGTCTCCGTGAAGAAGATGGATCGCGCGAGCATCTTCAGCGTCATCGCCGCCAAAGAGGCGATCAAGCACGCCGGTCTCGGTCCGGAGTTGCTCGGCGAACGCTGCGGGGTGATCATCGGTGCCGGACTCTCGGGGCTCGCGACGCTCCAGGCCCAAACGGAAAATCTGCTTCAACGCGGTCCACGGCGTGTCAGCCCTTTCACGATCCCCACCCTCATGCCCAACGCCGCTCCCGCGAACGTGAGCCTCGCGTTCGGCATCACCGGACCGGCCTACAACGTCGCCAGCGCTTGTGCCTCGTCGGGGCACGCGATCATCGACGCCTACGAGGAACTCCAGCGCGGCCGCGTCGACGTCCTGATCACCGGGGGAACCGAGTCCCCCATGACGCGTCTGGCAATTTCCGCCTTCGCCAACATGAAGGCGATGACCAAGAAATACAACGACAACCCGACGCAGGCGAGTCGCCCCTTTGACTTGGGCCGTGACGGCTTCGTCATGTCCGAGGGAGCCGCGATCCTCGTCGCCGAGACCGAGGAGCACGCCCGTGCTCGGGGCGCCAAGCCGCTCGCCGAGATCGTCGGTCACGGCTCGACCATGGACGCCTTCCACCTCGTCCAACCCGATCCGTCGGCCCAGGGAGCGATTCGCGCCGTCCAGCAGGCCCTCGACATGGCGAAATGGGAACCCGAGGCCATCGCCGGCGAGACCTACGTCAACGCCCACGGCACCAGCACCAAGTTCAACGATCTCGCCGAGACCAACGCCCTCAAGAGTGTCTTCGGGGACAGCGCCAAGAAGCTCCAGGTCAGCTCCACCAAGAGCATGACCGGCCACATGATCGGGGCGGCGTGCGCGATCGAGACCGTCGCGTGTGTCCTCGCGATGCAGGAAGGCATCCTGCCCGCGACCGCCAACTACCAGACGCCCGATCCCGAGTGCGACCTCGACTACATTCCCAACGAGCCGCGCAAAGCCGACGTGCGCTACTGCATCAACAACAGCTTCGGCTTCGGAGGCCACAACGTCTCCCTCGCCCTGGCCCGTCCCGAGTAACCCCCTCGTAAGCAAACACACTCGGGTGCCGATGCTCACGCTTGCGTGGGCATCCAATAAGTCTCACGCTTGCGTGGGCATCCAATAAGACTCACGCTTGCGTGGGCATGCTCAAGACGACCCGCCTACACCACGGAAGTCCCACCAGGTGCCACTGGCTGCTGGCCAGCCAGTGCCGGAAGACTCGGCAATCGTCACCTCATCCTTTGTCGTCTCCACCTTCGATCCGGTCGGAATCGCTTCCCCGACACACGAGACCCGATCCAACCATCGCGCCCCTTCCCGTGGTATGCTGGAGACCGCGAAGCAACCGCATCTCTAGTCGCACGGCAACGATGAATCGATGAACGGGATCGTCTACCACATCGCCAGTGGGCACGCCTTCTTCACGGGAATCGCCTTGGTCCTCGTGGCCGCACTGCTCTCCATCGTTCGGTCCCCCCTCGCGATACGAGTCTCCGGGTTCGCACTCGTGATCGGGGCGATCGCTCTCGTGATCTCCTCCGCCGCCATCCCTTACTGGAGCTACGCTCTCCTGGCCATCGGGATACTAGGCTCTGGCTTCGACTCGCTACATCGGCACGGGACTTTGTCGGGCTGCATCGACGAATCCAGCGGATTCGCCTGCTTCGCCCTCCTCGACCCGCACCGACTCGCTGAGTCTCGGGCCGACGGCCCACTTGTGAGACGAAGCCTAGCCTGGATCGTCACTCACCGCGGCCAGTGGAAACGTTGGGGCTGGGCGGCTTTGCTCGGCTCCTGCACCATCGCTCTTGCGCTCGAGTCCCCCCATCACCTCCGTTGGAATCTGTCTCCCGCACCGAACCGTCGGCTGACCGTGATCGGCGACTCGATCACCGCCGGAACGGGAACCCTTGACGCATCGCAACGGTGGCCAGCAATCCTGGCTCGGCGACACGACCTGACCGTCCAAGACATCTCCCACGCCGGCGACACCGTATCGTTGGCGATGAAGCGTCTGGACACGTCCCCCATTGAGGCGGATGTCGTCCTCATTGAACTCGGCGGCAACGACCTCCTGGGCTCGACGAACTCCCACGACTTCGCGCGCGACCTCGACGCTCTCTTGGCCCGCGTCGCGACGCCGGAACGACAGGTCGTCATGCTCGAACTCCCCCTCCCTCCCTTTTGCAACGAATATGGACGGGCGCAGCGTCGACTCGCCCACAAGCACGGCGTGGTCCTTGCCCCGAAACGCTATCTGCTGTCGGTCATCGCTCCGAGCACCGCCACCCTCGACACGATCCACCTCACCCGAAACGGACATGAGCAGATGGCGGAAACGGTTTGGATGCTTGTGGCCTCGGCGTATCGATGAGACAACGGCTTCATGACGCCGCCGAGGATGAAAGGATGACTTCCGTGAGCCGAACCACCCTCGCCAAGAACGGCCACCGATCCCTCGTCATCGCGACGGTCGTCGGCCTCGCCGCGACATCGGCACTCCTTGGTCCGACCCTCGCCCAGGACGTCCCCCAACGCCCACTCGTCCTGGCCTACTACTACCCCTGGTACGAGAAGGGGGATTGGTCACGGCACGGCTACGTCGGGACGCCGACCCTCGGACGATACGGCACCGACGAACCGACCATCGCCGAACAACACATCGCCTGGGCACGCGAGGGCGGGATTGATGCCTTCGTGGTCTCCTGGTGGGGAGAGGTCCACCTCACCGCGCGGCATCTCGACCAAGGCTTCTTCCGAGCATCGAACCTCGACACCATCCGCTTCGCGATGATCTACGAGTCGCTCGGCCGGCTCGACCATCTCGATGGCAACACCGATGCCGTCATCGACTTCTCCCATCCCGAGGTCGCCGCCGGTTTCGCCAAGGACTTGCGGCATCTGAGAGAGACGTATTTCGGCCATCGGTCGTATCTCCACGTCGACGGCAAGCCCGTCCTCGTCCTCTATGTCACCAGGACGTTTCGCAACTTCGATCCACGTCAGCTCGCCGCGGCGGAAGCGACCGCCGGAACGGACGTCTACTTCATCGCCGACGAACCCTTTTTCGGTGACCAACAGTCCCCGGAAACGGCCCGCAACGGACTGCGCGATGGGCGACCCGTTTTTGACGCCTACACGACCTACAACATGTTCGAGAACGCCCTCGTCAAGGAAGGGGAGACCGCCGGGGCGTACATGCGGCGTGAAGCCAAGCCGATCGTCGATCGCTGGGCGCGGTCGACGGTGTTCTATCCCAATGTCCTGCCGAGCTATCACGATTTCCGCGGGCACAAGACACTTCGTGGCAGCGTCGACGACTTTCGCGCCCAGATCAAGGAGGCCACGAGAATCACCAATCCCTCCTCGGCTCCCGACGCGCCACGAATGCTCTTCGTGACGAGCTTCAACGAGTGGTGGGAGGGCACCACCATCGAACCCGCCAAGGAGTATGGCCATTCGTACCTGAATACCCTTCGCGAAGCGGTCGAAGACAGTTCGAAGTAGTCGTGTGTGGACGCTTGAATGTCATTGAGGTGTCCGAGTGCCGGGTGCCATGCTCACGCTTGCGTGGGCATGTTCGTAAGACTCACGCTTGCGTGGGCATGTTCGTAAGACTCACGCTTGCGTGGGCATGTTCGAAACCCCACGTTCATGACGGAAGTCCTCCCGGGTGCCACTGGCTGCTTGTCAGCCAGTGCCGAGGTCCTACCTTCCCCAACGTGGGTCAAGACCCAACCGACGGTCCCACCCACCACGTTGATCCTCTGTTGGTGAGCGCGTCGAGCGGCAATCACACCACGCCGTAGGCCAGCATCGCCTCGGCCACCTTCTCGAAGCCGGAGATGTTGGCACCGTCGACGTAGTTGACCTTGCCTCCCTTCCCCTCACCAAAGGCGACACAACGAGCGTGGATCGACTTCATGATCTCCCGGAGCCGTCGATCGACCTCTTCGCGAGACCAACTGATCCGCGTCGCATTCTGACTCTGTTCCAAGCCACTGACCGCCACGCCGCCGGCATTGGACGCTTTCCCGGGAGCGTGCAGGATCCCTCGGTCGCGTAGCAGATGAGCGGCGTCGGCCGTGACCGGCATGTTCGCCCCCTCGCAGACCGCGATCACGCCGTTGCCGATCAACGACTCGGCATCGGAGACGTCGAGCTCGTTCTGCGTGGCACAGGGCATCGCGACATCGCACGAGACTCCCCACGGCTTGGCGCCGTCGTGGTAGACGACTCCTCCGAACTCGTCGGCCACCGCGGAGATGCGACCGCGCCACTGCTCCTTGAGTTCGTGGATGAACTCGAGTTGCTCGACGGTCAAGCCGTCCCGAACCTCGATGAAGCCGTCGGAGTCGCTCAGCGTGAGCACCTTGGCCCCCTTCGCGACCGCCTTCTCCGCGGCATAGCGAGCGACGTTGCCGCTCCCGCTGATGACGATGGCCTTCCCCTCGATCTCCTCCCCGTGCTGTTTCAGGACATCCTCGAGGAAGTAGACACTGCCGTAGCCCGTCGCCTCCTTACGCACCGCACTGCCACCGAAGGCGCACCCCTTGCCCGTGAGCACTCCCGTCCAGCGATTCTCGAGCCGCATGTACTGCCCGAAGAGGTAGCCGATCTCGCGCGAGCCAACACCGATGTCCCCCGCGGGAACGTCGACGTCCTCGCCGATGTGCCGATGGAGTTCCGTCATCATCGAGTGACAGAAGCGCATCACTTCGTTGTCGCTCTTGCCCTTGGGGTTGAAGTTCGATCCCCCCTTGGCTCCTCCCATCGGCAGCCCCGTGAGGCTGTTCTTGAAGATCTGCTCGAAGCCCAGGAACTTCAGGACGCTCTGCGTCACCGAGGGATGAAACCGCAAGCCCCCCTTGTAGGGGCCGAGGCAGTGACTGAATTGAACCCGCCACGCCCGATTCGCGCGGATCTCCCCCGAGTCGGTCTGCCAGGAGACGCGAAAGGTCACGATGCGATCCGGTTCGGTCAGTCGCTCGAGGATCTGGGCCCTGCGGTACTTCTCATGGTCGAGGTACCACGGCATGACGGAGGTGGCGACCTCCTCGACCGCCTGGTGAAACTCTTCTTCGTACGGGTTCCGCTTTTTCAGCCCCTCAATGAATCGCTCTAGTTCGTCCACGGTTCTCGACCTTCTCTTCTGCACGTTCCGCCGGGATGATTCGGCTACCGCTCGATCGACCGGCCACCGCTCGCCTCGTCGCGGACCGCGCGTGCTCCGCGCACTCGCCCCTGTCAGTCCCCCACATCCGGGTTTCCCCAGCCCTCCATGTTATACGTTGGGGAACGTCTACTCTTGAGTGCGAAACGAACGCCCTCGGGATTGGCTCCACAAGATACCCCATGGCTCGTCAATCGAGGCGTCGACGCAGGTTGTCTCTCGACTCATCACGCTTCCGGGTAGCGCCGATGGCTCGCCTGTCGGGGTGGCGAAACCACCGGAGTCCCCAATGCGACCGACCTCGAGAATGACAAACACTCCGCCCCAAACTGGTGGGCCACAGGCCTACTCGATCGGCAACCCGTTCACCTCATGAATCGGGCGGATCTCCGCCGTCCCCCGATGGGTTCCGGGAATCCGGGAGGCGATCGCGATCGCCTCGTCGAGGTTGGGGACATCGACGAGAAAGTACCCGGCAAGCTGTTCCTTGGTCTCGGCGAAGGGCCCATCGCTTACGATTCGCTTGCCCTCCCTCACTCGCACGCATGTCGCCGTCGCGACCGGTTGCAGGGGCGCAGCGTCGAGGTATTGCCCCTTCGCATGTAAGTCATGACAAACCGCGACCGACTCCTCGATCGCCACCCGGTGTTCCTCCTCCGGCCACGCCCCCTCTTCCCCATAAATCAGCAGAATGTACTTCATGAGATCTCCTCCCGAGAAAGTTCTTGTTCCACCGGATAGTCGAACGAGGGAGCGGGGAATCGACAAGGGGGCGACGATCGCGAATCATTTGTCAGCGGAGAGGGCGTCTCAGGGGGCTGCCATGCGCGAATTGGTTCGATTTGGAGCCTTTTTTGATCGAATCGGCGTCAAATCGGTCCTCTTTGCGGGCAAATCGGTCCGAATTGTGCCCAAAATGGCGCGTTTCGCGAGCCTTCACGACGTCGGGAAACTCGTCGCAACATCGCCCGAGGTAACCGTCATTTTTTCGGTAGCCTTCCGTTACAATGCGGGCCTTTGGGCTCCGCGCGGATCAGCAAATGCTCGAGGGCGAATTCGGGCCTCGGGAGATTCCCTTACGAGGCCAAGGGATTCGGATCGGTCTTCAACGCCCCATCCTACACGAGGCGGGCGGCAATCCTACCGCTAGTAGAAAATCGCCGGAAGAGCGGCGACGGATGTGAACGACGATCTCTACAATTCTGTCGATTCAGCAAAGTACGGCACACGCCGTGGGAGATTGTCACCAATGTGGTTGAGAGCGTCTTGTTCCCTGGAGCTGGGAGTGTCGGCCCCGACGCCGCTGTTGTTCATGCTGCGTCCGCGGAGCGGTTGGCATCAGTGGGTCGCTCGCGAGGAGTACCTCATCAGCCCAAGCGTCACCGCGGTTGAGTTCACCGATCCGTTCGGCAACCTCTGTCAGCGATTGGTCGCGCCGGTGGGAGACTTCTCGGTGCATACGACCGCCGATATCGAAGCGGCCGAGGCCTCCGACACCGCCCCCGGGGCTCGGCTCAGCGAGGTGCAAGATCTGCCCGAGGCGACGTTGCCGTTCCTCTTGCCGAGCCGGTACTGCGAATCGGACCTCTTCACGGAGTTGGCCTATCAACTTGGCGATGGTCATGCGCTCGGGTATGACCAATGCGCGGCGATTGTGCAATACATCCGCGACACGACCCGCTACGCGCCGGGCTCCGGGCAAGACATCATCACCGCCGTCGACGTCAACGAGCGTTCCGAGGCGGTGTGCCGCGACATGGCCCACTTGGGCATCGCCCTCTGTCGTGCCCTGTCGATCCCCGCCCGCATGGTGGTCGGCTACTTGGCGACGCTCGTGCCAATGGACCTGCACGCGTGGTTCGAGGCCTACGTCGGCGGACGTTGGTATACCTTCGATCCGACACAGTCGAACTTGAACGGCGGGCGTGTCGCGATCGCGTATGGGCGTGACGCGGCCGACGTGGCCATCTACACCCAGTTCGGCGCCGCGGTGGAGCTTAAGAGCATGAACGTGGGCGTCGTTCAGCTCCTCGATCCACCGTCCTAGGGACTACCCGAGGTTCTTCTTGAAGAACTCAATCGTCCGCTTCCACGCGAGGTTGGCGGCCTCGTCGTCGTAGCGGGGCGTGGTGTCGTTGTGAAAGCCGTGATTGGCATCCTCGTAGATGAAGGCCTCGTACTTGACGCCGTTTTCCTTGAGAGCCTTCTCATACGCGGGCCAGCCGGCATTGATCCGGCGATCGAGTTCCCCGTAGTGCAACAGCAGCGGGGACTTGATCTTCGCGACGTCCGAGGCCTCGGGCTGGGCCCCATAGAACGGAACCGCCGCAGCGATCACGTCGGGAATGCGCACGGCAAGCTGATTGGCCATGCCGCCCCCGAAACAAAAACCGACGACGCCGACCTTGCCGGTGCAGTCGGGTAGCTTCTGCAAGTACTTCGCGCCCGCGATGAAGTCCTGGGTCATCTCCTCGCGATCGCGTTTGCGCTGCATCGTCCGGCCGTCATCGTCATTGCCCGGATAGCCCCCCAGCGGCGCGAGCGCGTCGGGAGCCAGCGCGAGAAAGCCCGCGACCGCCAGCCGCCGTGCGACATCCTCGATGTAGGGATTGAGGCCGCGGTTCTCATGAACGACGAGCACGCCGGGCAACTTTCCCTTCGCGCTGGAGGGCTTGACCAGCAGCCCCCGCATCTTGCCGCCCCCCTCGGGCGAATCGTACTCGACATACGTCGATGCGATGCGTGGATCGTGCTTCGGAACCTGCTCCGCCCAGGCATACGTCGGACTGAGGCCCGCCAAGATCCCCGCGGCGGTGAGCCCTCCCACAGCGAACGCCGAGGCCCCCTCGAGAAACCCGCGCCGGTCGATCCGGCCGTGGGCGAAGTCGTCATAGAGGTCCAACAACCGCTGATCGTATTCGGAAGCCTTCTTGCGTTCCATCTGCCTTACTCCTGTTGTGGTCACTTCGGATCGGTTGACGGCGGGTCGAGCGTCTGTTCCCTTTAGTACTGCGATAGGGAGCGTTTTGTTCACATCAACGTTCGACGCCACTCTCGGCGTAGTCCTTGACGTGCGCACAGAAGCGTTTCACCTTGGTACCCAAGAGCCGTTGGAGTATCTAGCCGACAAGCTGGTCGCGGGCGTCGCCCGTGGGAACGACCTTGGCGTAGGCGAACGCGAGGGCGGCCATGAAGGAGCCGTGAACCTTGTCCGCGGAGATCCTCGATCCACCAAATTCCAAGTCGCGGGTCGCGCAGGCATCATGGGCGACCACGCACTCGAAGCCGAAGTCAGCCGCGGCGCGCGTCGTGGCATCGATGCACATGTGACTCATCGCGCCACAGATGACCAGTCGCTGAACATCGGCTTCCTTGAGGTCATCGCAAAGACTGGTCTGTTGAAAACTGTTGGGGAAGCCCTTCTTAATCACCGCTTCCCCGTCGAGCGGCCGAACCATCTCGTGGATCTCGGCTCCAGGCGTCCCCGCGACGAAGAAGGGGGCCGAGGGATCTTCCCAAAGGTGCTGGATGTGAAACAGGCGAACCTCATGCTCGCGGGCGGCCGTCAAGAGCGTCGCCGCGTTGGCCGCCGCTGTGTCCGTGCCCACGAGTTCCATCTTCCCCCCAGCGAAGTAATCGTTCTGAATGTCAACGAGGATGAGTGCGGTCGTCATGTTCTCGAATCCCTTCTTCGGTTGAGGTGATCATACCCTGATTGATCCGCTCGCCGGGCAATCGCCTTGATGATCGCCTTATCGTTCGCCCGTAGGGTGGGTCTTGCCCCACCATTTTTGGCAAACTCACTCGAGAGTGGCCCCGATGGCTCGTCAATCGGGATGGCGATGGATACCCGTGGCGAGTGCCGCAAGCTACCGACCACCGCCTCTTCGTGGCACAAGAGTCTGAACTCCCTCGGAACTGTTCAAAGAGTCGATCAACAGCATATGGACTCGAAGCTCTTCCCGCGACCGCTCTCCGGGAAGGGTGTGGTCCAAGTGCCAACGTCGCAACGGCCACTTTCTCGACGAACCGCGTGCAGTGCCTTCGGGTCCGGGGTAGACTGCTCTGGGCCACCTCTTAATTCCAGGAGTCGTTCGATGTCGCTCCCTCGAGCGTTCGCGCGTCCCGCTGTCCAAACCATCTCCCAGCGTCGATCGCTGGGCTGGCTCCTCCTTCTCGTCGTCTCACTGACAGCCCCAAGTCAGCGTGAGGCCCTTGCCCTCGAACCCTGCCGTATCGACGTCGTCGACGAGAGCAACGGATGGCCGGTGCCGCTGGTCGAACTCAGGACAACCCATCACGTCCGCTTCGTCACCGACAACGCGGGGAGAATCGCTTTCGACCTGCCCGAACTGATGAACCAAGAGACCTGGTTCACCGTCGAAGGGCATGGCTACGGCGTCACGGCCGATGGCTTTGGCCAGCGCGGCGTCCGGCTGACACCGCGTCCGGGCGAACGGCTCACGGTGAACGTTCATCGCCAGCTCCCCGCGAAGCGCTTGGGACGGATCACCGGCGGCGGCCTCTTCGGCGAGAGCCAAAAGTTGGGTCTGGAGAAGGACTGGCGCGATCAGGGTGTCCTCGGTTGCGATTCGGTTCAGACCGTGGCGCATCAGGGAAAGCTCTACTGGAACTGGGGCGACACCACCGTCCCTCACTACCCGCTCGGCATCTTCGACATGACCGGGGCCACCACGTCCCTCAAACCGCTGAAGCACTTCGAACCTCCCATTCGCCTGCACTACGACTACGTCGTCGACGAGAAGGGCCGTCCCCGCGGCGTCGCGCCGATCGCGGGCAGTGGTCCGACCTGGCTGTCCGGCTACGCGAGCCTTCCCGACGCCAGCGGCGCCCATCATCTCGTGGCGACCTACTCGAAGATTCGTCCGCCGCTCGAGGAGTACGAAGTCGGCCTTTGTGTCTGGAATGACGATCGATCGCTCTTCGAGAAGGAGCGGACTCTTTGGACGAAGTCGCGCGGAGTCCCCAAATCGCCGCCCTGCCCGAGGGGGCATCCCGTCTCCTGGAAGGACGACGCCGGTGCGGAGTGGATGCTCTTCGGCGATCCCTTCCCGGCCCTGAAATGCCGAGCGACCTTCGAGGACTGGAGCGATCCGTCGCGTTGGCAAGCGCTGGAACCTCAAGGGACGGTCATCTCCCGCGACGGCACCGAGCAAGTCAAGCCGCACCGCGGTTGCATCGCGTGGAACGCGTATCGCCGGAAGTGGGTGGCGATCTTCACTCAGATGTACGGCAAGCCGTCGTTGCTCGGCGAGATCTGGTACGCCGAAGCCGACGCGCCGACCGGTCCGTGGAGGGATGCCGTCAACGTCGTGACCCACCAGCACTACACCTTCTACAATCCCAGGATTCATCCCGAGTTCACCAACGAGGACTCGCCCGTGTTGCTCTTCGAAGGCACGTACACGAAGACCTTTTCCCAAGCGAACGAAGCGACGCCTCGACACGACTACAACCAGGTTCTCTATCGCTTGGACCTGGATGATCCCGACCTCGTCGGATCGTCCGCACCTAGGTGAGATCGGACAGAGAGAGCTAGCTTCTTGAATTGGTCAAATCATTGCCAAACGATCGCTTGGGTGCCATGCCCACGCTTGGGTGGGCATGCGGGAAACGCCTGTGATTCGGCAATCTTCCGAACGATCCGGGGGCCGTGATTTGATGAAACGAACTTGCCAATCAGGACACCATCGTCTTGATTCCACCACCTGGATGGGAGCCGCGATGATCGAGATCGAATGCCTGTGGGAGTGTGACGACGGTCTCGGCGAGTCGCCCATTTGGGTGGAAGAAGAGCACGCCCTCTACTGGTCGGATCACGTCGGTCCCGCGATCGACCTCGGCAATGGTCGCCGACCCTCGATCCGCCGGTTCGACGTGGGAACAAAAGAGACGGCAAGCTGGGAGATGCCCGAACAGGTCGGTTCCTTCGCCTTCCGCTCGAAAGGCGGGATCATCGCGGGCACCAACTCCGGGTTCGTCGGGATCGACCTCGACGAGCGCCACTACGAGCGACTCGTCGACGTCGAGATCGGCCGTCATCACCTCCGTCTCAACGACGGCAAGATCGATCGTCGGGGCCGCTACTGGTGCGGCACCATGGACTCGCGCCTCAAGAACAAGTCTGGACGCCTTTACCGGCTCGATCCCGATCGGAGCTGTCGAGCGGTCGTCGACGACTTCCAGTTCATCTGTTCCAACGGGATCGCCTTCAGCCCCGATGACAAGCGGATGTACTTTGGCGATACGAAGGGAGGCATGATCTACGTCTTCGACTTCGACCTCGACGATGGGGAGCTGAGCAACCGCCACGAATTCCACTCCCTGAAGGACCGGGAACGGGCCATCGTCGACGGCGCCACCGTCGACACCGACGGCTGCTACTGGTTTGCGCTGAACCTTGGCGGCAAGATCATCCGTCTCGACCCGAAGGGCCGCGTCGATCGGGAGATCACCATGCCCATCCCGAGTCCCACGTGCGTCACCTTCGGCGGCGACGATCATCGAACGCTCTACGTCACCTCCCAACAGGCCTTCGTCACCGACGAGGAGCTCGCGCGCCATCCTCGACCGGGGAGCCTCTTCGCGATCCACGGCCTCGGCGTTCAAGGACTCCCCGAGCCGAGGTTCGCCGGCTAGCAGCCTGAGTGGTTCGTTCATCGTCCAAGAGAATTTTCGGTGCCATGCCCACGCAAGCATGGTTTTCTTCGCATGCCCACGCAAGCATGGTTTTCTTCGCATGCCCACGCAAGCATGGTTTTCTTCGCATGCCCACGCAAGCATGGTTTTCTTCGCATGCCCACGCAAGCATGGTTTTCTTCGCATGCCCACGCAAGCATGGTTTTCTTCGCATGCCCACGCAAGCATGGGCATGGCACCCGGCTAGATTTCGGGTGTGAATCGACGATGACTTCTCACTGGCGGACCAGCAGCCAGTGCCAACCGAACTCTTGGATCCACCAACGCACTAGCCGCCCGCTAGCAAGTCATCGCGATCGCTCGTCCGTGCTGACCAAGATGCGCCTCGAGGTTCGCGAACGCCTCGCCCCAACCGTCGCGATGCGAGTCGCGCGAGGCCTGCGAACGGAAACCGCTCTGCTCAAAGGTCATGATCGTCTTGCCCTCTTCCTCACGGAGCGAGACGACCACCACCGTCTCGCGCGGCGGCGGGCCTTCCTCCTCCACCCAGACGTGCGTGAAGACGAGTCGCTCGGGAGGCTCGATCGCACGATACTCGCCGCGCACGTGAAACTCCCTGCCATCGGGAGCGAGCATCCCACTCTTCCATTCGCCGCCAGGCCGAAGATCCCCCTCCGCGTAAGTGACCGCGAAGTCCTTCGGACACGACCAGCGCAGCAGGTGCTCCCGCTCGGTCCAGGCCTTCCAAACAAGCTCCCGGGGAGCATCGAACGTGCGGGTCACGACGAGTTCGGGCGTCGACTCAGCGCTGACGTTAGCGTTGTTTGTCATCCTTCTTCCCTTCCGCTTGAAGTTCCTGCAAGTAACCATCCAACCGATCAAAACTCTCTTCCCAATACTTCCGATACTGCGCGATCCAATCGGACGCGTCCTTGAGCGGCTCCGCCTTCAGACGACACGGCCGCCACTGCGCCTTGCGTCCGCGCTCGATCAGTCCCGCCCGTTGCAACACCTTCAGGTGTTTCGTGATCGCCGGGGCCGTCATGTCGAAGGGCTCGGCCAATTCCCCCACCGTCCGCTCTCCCGACGCCAACCGCGAAAGGATCGCCCGGCGGGTCGGATCGGCGAGGGCCGAGAAGGTCAAACTGAGGTCGTCGTTCGCCACGGGGAACTCCATCGTGCCAGCTCATCGAGGTCGTGGTAGCCGCAACAGTCGACCTCCCCCGCGTGGTCACGCGCCAGTCGCCTGAGTTGTGCCAAGGAGGCCCGGCGCCGCGCGTCGTCGTCGGCGCGAAGCGCCGCGAGTTGACCGACCGGATGGTCGTCTCGGTCGAGTTCGACGCGGAGGTAGTACGCGTCCCCAACGTGCAGCAGCCATCGTTCGCCCTCCCTCACCGCGACACCGCAGTGCCCCAACGTGTGCCCGAACAGTGGGACAAGGAGCACGTCGACGCCGTTGCCAAGAGCGATCGACCGCGCTTCCAAGCCCAACCATCGCTCCCGACTCGGTCCGTGCAGTTGCCAACTCGGCCCGTGATCGAAGTGCGCCGGCGCGTAGCGGACGCGACCCCTCGCAAGGCTCACATGCTCCTCTCTCGAGAGATGGACCCGCGCCTCGGGAAAGTCGGCGAGCCCGCCGGTGTGGTCCGGGTCGGCATGCGTCAGGACGATGTCGGTCACGTCGTCGGCGCGAAAGCCCTGGCGCTCGAGTTGCCGGAGGATCGTCTCCTCTTCGTGGAACTGGAAGCCCTCGAGCCTGATCGTCTCTTCCCCGATCCTCTTCTCGGGTTCGGCGACGTCACGGAGCCCGATCCCGGTGTCGACGAGCGCGAGCTTGCCGCCGTGTTGAAGCACTAGGCAATGGCACCCGGCGCGGGGGTTGGGGGGAGCGTGCAACGTCCCCCCGATGAGGTGGTGGATCATCGTCGAATCGCCGCTGTCCGTTTCCATCAGGCCTCCCGTGTTGGACGATCCATTTAACCAACTAGCTAAATAACCACATGGTAAAATACAGGGCGCCAGACTGACCGTCAATGGTAACGGGCAACGCGGCGACAAGAACGTGACGCCGACGTCGGGATCGGACTAGGCTTCGTCTCAAAAGTTGATCGTTGGTCCGAGGCTCAGCGAGTTGGTGCGGGACGAGGAGGGCGAAGCAGGCGAATCCACTGGATTCGTCGATGCAGCCCGACAAAGTCCCGCGCCGACGCAGCCAGCCGAAGCCAGAGCCGACTTTTGAGACGGAGCCTAGGTCTTGGCCACCTCGGGAAGGTTGTCTAGTTCGATGATGGGACGGATCTCGACGGTCCCCTTCTTCGCGCCGGGGATGCGGCTCGCGTAGGCGATCGCCTCGTCGAGGTGCTCGACGTCGAGCAGGTAGTAGCCGCCGAGTTGCTCGCTCGTCTCCGCGAAGGGACCATCGGTGACGAGTCGTTTCCCCTCCCGAACGCGGACGCTCGTCGCCGTCGTCACCGGATAGAGCGGCGAGGCCCCGAGGAACTTCTTCTTCTCGTTCATCTCGTGACAGAGCCGCGTCGATTCCTCCATGCAGTCGCGCCGTTCCTCTTCCGTCCAGGCATCCTCCGCCCCATAGATGAGCAGCATGTATTTCACCGCGGAACCTCCCCATGTTCGACCATCAACCCTCTTCCCACGCCAACCAGAAGTCCGACGTGGCCGATCTACCTCTGCGTGTCAAGAATTCCCAACCTCTCCTTGGGGAGAGGTCGGCGAACGTCGTGAGCCGGGTGAGGGAGATTCCGGCTCGGCAACCTCGGGTGATTCGCGAAGACGAACCCCCTCACCCCTAACCCCTCTCCCACAGGGCTGAGGGGAACAATAGGCTGACTCTCCCACAGGGAGAGGGGAACAAGAGGCTGACTCTCCCACAGGGAGAGGAGAACAATAGGCTGACTCTCCCACAGGGAGAGGGGAACAAGAGGCTGACTCTCCCACAGGGAGAGGAGAACAATAGGCTGACTCTCCCACAGGGAGAGGGGAACAATAGGCTGACTCTCCCACGGGGAGAGGAGAAGCCTAGAGGCTGTCATTCAGGCTTCGACCGACCAGCCTGACACGCACGCCGGCCGACCTTCCTCGTGGCCCCCCACTCCCCCCTTCAGGCGTTCTCGTACGCTCGCTGAAGGGGTTCGATCTCGAGCTTGACCATCGTCATCATCACGCCCATCACGCGCCCGACCGTGTCGGCGTCCGCGGTGGCGAGGATCTTGGCCATCATGTTCGGGACGACCTGCCAGGAGACGCCGAACTTGTCCTTGAGCCAGCCGCACTGAACCTCCTTGCCTCCCTCGGTGAGCTTCTCCCAATAGGTGTCGATCTCCTCTTGGGTGTCGCAGCCGATGGAGAACGAGATCGCGTCGGTGAAGGGCCAATCTTCCCCGACGTTGAGGGCCACGAAGTTGGTGCCCGCGAGCGTGAACTCGACGGTCAACACCTTCCCGGTGCGCGGATCTTTCGCGATCGGCCCTAGCTCGGAATCGGGTAGAATCGAGACGTAGTGCTTCGCCGCCTCCTCCGCTTGGTCTCGGAACGAGAGAAATGGCGTGATCTTCTGCGTGAACTTCATGTCATTGCGTCCTTTCTGACAGGATGGAATCCCGGTCGAACATCGACTTTTGTCGGCCGCCGCATGGCTTGTCGTCGCCCTCTACCCGATAGTCGAGCGTGGGACCGAGGAATCGACAGACTCATCGAAAAAGTTCAGGAGAGCTGCGAAAGACGCCGTTGGAGAAAACGGCGTTCCGGTTCCTGCCGAGTCAGCGAGAGGGCCCGCTCGTAGCCGGCTCTCGCTTCCGAGGTCCGGCCGAGGCGGCGGCAAAGATCGCCTCGGGCGGCATGCGCCAGGTGGTAGTCCGTCAAGTCGCCCCGAGCGAGGATCGCCTCGATTCGTTTGAGACCGGCTTCGGGGCCGTCGCGCATCGCGATCGCGACCGCCCGGTTGAGTTCCACGACCGGACTGGGGGACGAGCGCAAGACGAGGTCGTAGAGAACGACGATCTGCCTCCAGTCGGTCTCGTCGGCGGTCGCGGCCTCCGAGTGAACCGCGGCGATCGCGGCCTGCAGGGTGTAGATCCCGAAACGCCCCGATCGCAGTGCCCGCTCGACAAGCTCCCGCCCTTCCGCGATGTGGTCCGCATCCCACCGCGACCGATCTTGATCCTCGAGCAGGACGAGATCCCCTTCGCTCGTCATGCGGGCCTCTCGTCGCGACTCGTGCAGCAACATCAACCCGAGCAAGCCCATCACTTCGGGATCGGGCAGCAGGTCGACCAAGATCCGACCGAGCCGGATGGCCTCCCCGGAGAGATCGCGGCGCGTGACCGACTCCCCCGAGGAGGCGGAGTAGCCCTCATTAAAGACGAGGTAGATCACCGAGAGCAGCGACTCGATCCGTTCGGGAAGATCGGCCACGGAGGGAACCTCGTAGGGAATGCCGGCGTCGCGGATCTTCGCTTTGCCTCGCACGATACGTTGGGCGATCGTCGCCGGCGACACCAGGAAGGAGCGAGCGACTTCCTCCGTCGTCAAGCCACACACCTCGCGCAGCGTCAGGGCGACTTGGGTATTGGGGGCGAGCGCCGGGTGACAGCAGGTGAAGATCAGCCGCAACTGGTCATCGCGAAACTCGGCTTCATCCCAGACCTCGTCCTCGGCGGCCGTCGACTCCTGGCGCTTGGCGACCTCGGCGAGCGAGGCATCGAAGCGCGAGCGGCGCCGCATGGTGTCGATCGCCTTGAATCGCCCCGAGGAGACGAGCCACGCCCTGGGGTTCTTCGGAACCCCCTCCGTTTCCCACTGTTCCAGCGCCGCGGCGAACGCCTCATGCATCACCTCCTCAGCAAGGTCGAAATCCCCCACGAGCCGAACCAGCGACGCAAAGACGCGCCGTCCTTCGGTCTGGTAGAGGTCGTCGACAACAGCGTGAAGGTCAGGCATGGTGACCGAGTGTTATCCTTTCAAGGCTCCGAGGTGCGAACGGGCTGTCGATCCAACTTCCCACCCGACGTCGGAACCGACTTCCGAGAGGCCGAGCGTTCGCCTAACGCATTACTATACTGCACCAAAGGGTGAACATCGATGCGTCACCCTCCTCGTCCCGACCATTGATTCTTGCATGTCGCCAAGCGACGATAGGGGATCGTCCCGCGAACCACCCACGGCAACCGCCACGTAAGAGCCATCACGGGCTCCCAGGAAGGAATCCTCCCGATCATGACACAAGTTCGATTCGCCCTTTTCGCCGGTTTGCTAGGCCTTGCTCTCGCGGGAAGCTCCCGGGCCGAGAACCAGAAACCGCTCAACGTTCTCTTTATCGCCGTCGACGATCTCCGGCCCGAACTGGGATGCTACGGTCACCCGGTTGTCAAGACGCCGAACATCGACCGCTTGGCGAGTCAAGGCACTCTCTTCACACGCGCCTACTGCCAGCAGGCGGTCTGCAACCCCTCGCGGGCGTCGCTGATGACGGCGCTTCGTCCCGAGTCGACGGGGGTAATGGATTTGCCCACCTACTTCCGCGACAAAAGGCCGAACGCCGTCACCGTCGCCCAACACTTCAAGGAGAACGGCTACCACTCGCAAGGAATCGGCAAGATCTATCACACCGGCCACGGCAACAAGGATGACGCTCTCTCCTGGAGCGTGCGGGAGAAGTTCAAGCGAGCGTCTCGCTTTGGTCCCGAGGGGAGGAAGCTCTTGGCTCGCCTGCGCCGTGAGGCCAAGGCCAAGGGGATCGACCTCAAGGATCCGCGCATTAACCCGCGCGGCCTTCCTTGGGAAGCCCCCGACGTCGCCGACGAGCTGCTGACCGACGGCGATTTCTGCGAGCGGGCGATCAAGATCCTCCGCGAGCACAAGGACGAGCCCTTCTTTCTCGCGGTCGGCTTCCTCAATCCCCACCTCCCCTTCGTCGCGCCGAAGAAGTATTGGGACCTCTACGATCCTGAGAAGATCGAACTCGCCGACAATCCCCATCCCCCCAAGGGCTCGCCCAAGGTGGCGCACACGAGTTGGGGTGAGCTACGCAAATACTACGGCATGCCGAAAAAGGGGCCGCTCAGCGAGGAGCAAGCCCGGACCGCGATCCATGGCTACTGGGCGGCGACCAGCTACGTCGACGCTCTGGTCGGTCGGCTGCTGAACGAACTCGATCGACTGGGACTGCGTGACGACACCGTCGTCATCCTCTGGGGCGATCATGGCTGGCAACTCGGCGAGCACGGCTTCTGGTGCAAGCACACCAACTACGAAGTGGCCGCCCGTGTGCCGCTGATCATCTCCGTGCCCGGCCAGAAGAACGCCGGCGCCAAGTCGGACGCCCTCGTCGAGTTCGTCGATGTCTTTCCGACGCTCAGCGACGTCTGCGGCCTCTCGACGCCCGAGGGACTTGAGGGAGTGAGCTTTCGCCCGTTGCTGGACGATCCCAATCGCTCTTGGAAGAAGGCGGCGTTTCACCTCTACCCCCGGAACATCAAGGGCAAGGGACGCTGCCTGGGGCGAGCGATCCGCACCGACCGCTACCGGCTCGTCGAATGGAGGATGCTCAAGGACAGGAAGCTCGTCGGCCGGGAACTCTATGACCTCGAGAACGACCCGGACGAGAATACCAACCTGGCCAAGCGTCCCGAACTCGCTCCGGTCGTGGCCCAGCTTTCCGGGGAGTTGAAGGCGGGTTGGCGCGACGCCCTGCCCGAGTGACCAGGGAGAACGGGTCGCGACGCCTGTTGTGCGTTTCGTGACGGTTGGGAGAGCCTGGCCCCGACCGCCTCGCCGAGAAGGCGCCCCGAGCCCAGTTGCCGAAATCTCACGGCTGGCTACCATCGGAGAAGGCGCGACGAGGGTCGCGATTCCTGTCGGTCATTGGGGCATCAAGGACGAGAGCATGCGAATCGCTCAGTTTCTCTGGTACGTCTGCATGCTCGTGTTGGTCGGCCTCGTCCTGGGCCTGACCGCGTTGATCCTTGGCGGACCGTCGGACGCACTCAATCGCGGACGTCCGATTCGGCTCGTCTTCGACTTCAGCAATGAAGTGCTGCCCGGCATCGATGTTAAGAACACCCATGGATCGCAAATCAGTGTCGGCCCCGTCAACGTCCACGGAAAACAGTTTCTCGACTTTCGGATCAGTCACCGCGAGAAGCAGCTCATTCATCTCCTCTCGCGACACGATGGGCCGATCGCCGAAATCCTCATGACCAATGCCGTCCCGGCCGAACTGGTGGGGGTGGCGACGGAACGATTCCGTCTGCGCGACGCCGCCAGCAAGAGAGTCTTTCCGCGCTACCACATCTTTCCGCCCGGCCACTACCATCTCCAAGCGGAACTTCACTTCTGGTCGGAAGACAAGCCGAAGTGACGGCTCCTCCTCGATCGGCCAGCTATCAGTCCGTTGATCAAAACGGGCCAAGGCGAGAACGAGCGATGTTGGCCACGATCAAGGAGGCAAATCGCAGGCGAATCCCTAGATTCGTCGAGGTTCTACAACGCCGAGATTGGTCAAGAGAGCCGTTCGCATCTGGCAGCGAGTAGATCAACGGGCTGTTGGCCACCGCGCCGGACTCGCACTCTACCCACACAAAACCGAGTAGAGCCGCATAACACTGCCGGATAGAACCACCATTCGCCACCGCCCCGGCTCAAGGAGCGGTGGTGCGACACTTGACACTACTCTTCCTGACGGCAAAACCGTAAAGGTTCACATTAAGAAGTGGCGGACGCAACTGTTTCAATTCTCGATATGCTCAACGACGACATGGTCAGCCACGGACTTGTCGTTCAGTGCTTACAGAAATCTGCAACGGCATCTGACCAGCTACATGGTCAAATCAGGAACATGCTGACGAATCTTCTCTCTTCCGGCAGCGTTGATGTTGGTGAAGCAAAGCTGTCTTCGCCAGAGCACGTCGAGTTCATCGCATGGAACGGGTCAGTAGAGGGTCGAGTCGAACGAGCATTGGCAGCGATTGATACGGCGGCCGGTCCAGACAAGGAGTTTGCTTATTGGCTGTGCCTTCGGCAAAACATCGACCGCGTTGAAGACGATCGCTAGTGCCCTGATGGGCAAGTTCGTTCATGAATTATCGCCCCTCTGATCGTGCGGCAGTTTGCCCAATCTCAGGCGTTCCCCGCATGCCCACGGCGAGCGTGGGCACGCCACCCAGGCCACTACCATCTCCAAGCGGAACTTCACTTCTGGTCGGAAGACAAGCCGAAGTGACGGCTCCTCCTCGATCGGCCAGCTAGCCAAGTAGGGCAGATCAAGACCCACCCTGCACGGCTCAATCCTTCGTCGCGTTGGTCTGTGCCAAGACGGGATCCTTGACCTGATGCTGCCACTCGTGGAGTTGCGCCTTGAGGCGGGCACGGGTCTTGGCGTGTCGGGGATCATCCGATAGGTCGCGCAACTCGTTCGGGTCATGGACGAGATCGAAGAGTTGGACGCGGTCGATCTTCGGATAGTGGATCAACTTCCACCGATCGTCGCGAATCATGCGCTGCGCGTCGCGAAAGTAGCCGAAGACGTGCGGATGAATCTCCTTCTCCTTGTCGGCGAAGACCGCCGCGAACGAGCGACCGTTGACCGATGCGGGGATCGCCGCTCCCGTCAGCTCGCAGCACGTTGGGTAGATGTCGCGCAAGTAGACCTGGGCGTCGCGCCGTTCGCCCTTGGGGATGCCGGGGCCGCGAACGATCAACGGCACGCCGATCGTGTGCTCGTACATATTTTGCTTGCCGCGAAGCCCGTGACTGCCGACCGCCAAACCGTGATCGCTCGTGTAGAGCACGATCGTGTTGTCGGACTCGCCGCGCCGGTCGAGTTCGTTCAAAATGCGTCCGACTTGGGCGTCGAGGTGGCTGATGACGCGGTAGTACATCGCTAGCTCATCCTTGACTCCCGCCTTCGTTCTCGGCCAGGGAAGTAGCTGTTCGTCGCGGCCGTCGAAGTTGCCGTGATCGAACGGATGCCGGGGGAGAAAGTTCTTCGGCAACGCCATCGACTCCGGCGGATAGCGGTCGGCGTAGCCGGGAGGCATGATCAGCGGATCGTGCGGCGCCGTGAAGTTGACGTGGAGGAAGAAGGGTTTCTCCCGTTCGCGTCCGATCAACTCGATGGCGGCGTCGGCGAAGTGAGAGCTGATGTTCGGGGTGAGCCCGACACCAAGTTCGGGGTGCTTGGTTCGGTCGTCGTCTTGAAAGATCCAGCCGCGATAGCCGGTGATCGGACGGCCCTTCCAATCGACTTGGTCCTTCCACCACTTCCCGCCCCCGCTGCCGAAGAGACCCCGACTCTCCTCGTAGCCGTGGTCCTTGGGGCGGTCGTTGTTGTGCCACTTGCCGACGTACCACGCGTGGTAGCCGTCGCGAACCATCGCCTCGGGGAAGGTCGTCAGGTCGGGGTTGATCTTGCGACCAAAGTCGAGCGTTCCGTTGGTGAACCCATCGCATCCGGTGAGGATCTCGGCGCGACTTGGCGTGCAGATCGGGTTGGCGCAGACCGCGCGGGTGAAGGAGGTTCCCTCCCGTACGAGTCGGTCGAGGTTCGGCGTTTCGATCGCGTCGTTGCCGAGAGCGCCGATGGTGTCGGGACGCTGATCGTCGCTGACCAGCAGAAGAATGTTCGGCTTCGCCTCGCCCGCCCATGTGGTTGTCGGCGCGAGAAACCAGATGACGGAGCATAGCAGCGTGATCGCAAGGGATTTCATGGTGGGTCTCCCAAGGGGGTGAACAACGACCGGTGGGTGGGCACGAGAGGACGAGACGATTCGCGTCCTCGGGCTTCGGGTTGGGTGAAGCTCCGGTTGGAACATTCATTGCCAACAAGTCTCTTCTGCGCCATGCCCACGTTTGTGAGCAAGTGTCCGAATGATAGACGGATACCGCATCCCCACGAAGACGTGGGCATGACACCTGAGAAACCTCTTCGCGACGAATCAGGCGATCAGGAGACTACGGCTGGAGAGTCTTGAGGGCCTGTTCGTGCAGTTCTTGACTGGCGGAGGAAATGAGACTGCCGCCAAAGGCGACGTTCTCCCGCTGGCCGGTCAAGTTCGAAACAATGCCGCCCGCTTCCTCGACGCATGGAACCAGCGCCCCGATATCCCAAGGCGCCATCAGCGTATCGACGGCGACGTGAAGTCGGCCCCGGCACACCAAGCCGTGTTGCAGGCAGTCGGTCACGAATCGGAAACGACTGGCGGCGCGAACCAGATCGAGAATCTTGTAGGGAGGTTGCCCCTCTTCGTGCTCGACCTCCGACCCGTGCAGCCCCCCTGTCGCCACGTAGGCTTCGTCGAGACTCGTCACCGGATCGACGCGGACGCGCACCGGCTCTTGGTCGCCCTCCTGATACCAGCAGCCACCGCCACGAGCGGCGAAGAGCGTCTCCTTGATCGCGGGCATGTGGATCACCCCGACGACGGGATCGCCCTCCTCGAGCAACGCGATGAGAGTTCCGAAGAGAGGAATCCCGAGGGTGAAGGAGGCGGTCCCGTCGAGCGGGTCGACCAGCCATTGCCGCGCGGCGCCCGCGATCCCTCCCTGCCCGAACTCCTCGCCCAGGATGTCATGGTCGGGGTAGCGATCGACCAAGCGTTCGCGAATGGCCTCCTCCGCCTCGCGATCGGCCGCGGTCACTTCGGTACCGTCGGGCTTGATACTGACCGCGCAGCGACGAAAGTGCGGCATGATCTTGCGTTCCGCGGCGCGGGCGAGTTTCATCGCGAATGACAGGTACTCTTCTCGTTCTTGATCCACCATGATATCCTTCGTTGGGTACGAGCCGATCGGCGAGAGCGACCGCGCTGGCTCCGGGAACTTCTCAATTGTGGTGCGGCCATTATAACGACCAGTGGCCAGGGACGCGTTCTCCCACTATCCAAACGCCCGGGAGTCAGCCATGGAACTCGACAAGAGCCTCGATCGTATCCTCGAACGAACCGACGCCGAGCTTGCCAAGCATTTTTACGATACCGTCCTCGCGAACCACGATGATATCGCGGCGTTTTTCGACGGCGTCGACATGTGGTACCAGTCCGCCATCCTCACCATCGGGCTCCAGACCGTCGTGCGCTACTACCGCTTTCGCGGCAAGATGCAGCGCCGCTTCCTCGTCGCGCTCGGGCACTTGCACTACACGCTCCGGATCCCCAAGAGCTTGTATCCCAAGTTCATCGACTCGTTGGTCGCGTCGATCAAGATGTTCAGTGAAGAAGATTGGAACGAGGAGGTCGAGCAGCAGTGGCGCGAAGCGCTTGACCTCGGCGTCGACACGATGTTCGAGGGCTATGTCGAAGAACTTCCGATCGTCGACTAGCACACCGTCAAGCCCCGAAATCCGGGTGCCACTGGCTGCTTGTCAGCCACTGCGAACGACTTACGCAAGCGGGAACCCGAAGTTGGATCTTTGACGATGCACCCGAGTCTCTTGGGGCAGGTTCGTTGCATCAACTCTAGGCTTCGAATGTGCGGAAGATTGCCGAGTCACAGGCATTTCCCGCATGCCCACGCAAGCATGGTTTTCTCCGCATGCCCACGCAAGCATGGGCATGGCACCCAAGAGACTCTTGGGCGATCAACGAAGCGATCGGGCTGCTAGCGTCGGCGGCGGGGCAATTGCGACTTTGGAGGATGCTCGACTTCGATGAGCAGTTCTCCCTTGAGGGGGATCTCGGCGGTGATGCCCGACTTCTTTGGATCCATGTACTTCGAGTCGACGAGTGGAACTTGTGGCGGCGGGTTCTCGCTGTATTCCTGCGGTTCGTACGCCTGGACCAAGTAGACGCGGTACTCGCCAGGCATCACCCCGTCGGCCAAGTCGAACGTCCCCAGGGTGAAGGTCCCGTCCTCCTTGATGTAGCCGGAGGATCCGTTGGGCGACTCGGTCGACTCGAGGACCACCTTCCCCGCGATCACCGGTTCCTCGCTGCCCTTGTAGACGACGCGCCCGGTCACGGGAACGCGAGGAGGTTTCGAATCACACCCGACGACTACCATCAGCACCAGCGCTGCCGGAAGAACGCTCATCAATCGGTTAGACATGTCTTCGTTCTCATCAAGGAAGTTCAACAATACTGCCATCTCGGGCATTGCCCAAGTTGCTCACGATCGAGGTCGACACGGTGACGCTCAACGGACGGATGGAGCCATCCCCCATCAGGAAGTTGACCACCCCGGAGTGCCAGCTTCCGAGAGCCGGGCCTAGGATGCCGATACGCGGATCGCGCGTCGTCGTCGCCAACGGGCGATTGTACGTCGGCCCACTGATCCAATGCGATCCATAGGCGCCCGGCCCGTTGGCTCGGTTCCAGTAGATGTAACCATCCCGACCGGGCAGATCGTTCGCGTCCAGGTCGCCACCCGAATGGCAACAGTCCCTCGCGGTCCCCATGATATCCTGCGACACGTACTTTTCCGCAAGAACCGCCGTTTTACTGAGCCCATCGGTCACGTAAGCCGCGTTGGTCCTGGGCTGCCAACCGACAGTCGTGCGTAGCATGGGCCGACTCATCGAAGGGGCCTCGAGGTTGTCGTCGCGTCCGTTCCCGTCGAGATCGACCGCCGCTCTGGCAACCTGCAGGACGCCCGAATGCTCCTCCGGTTCCCAGTGAAAATGCCAAGTGGTACGCCCGTCCGTCGAGTCCGTCCAGTCGACGATCGCATAGTCGCCGACGGAGACGTTCTTGCTGTTGACGCTCCCGGCACGTCGACGCGTGGGACAGACGTAGAGTCCGAGCGTTCCCTTACCGCGGCTGAGAATTTCCTGGTTTCTCTGAGCCGCCGCCACGACGTCGGACCCGACGGTCCCGGCGAAGATCGGATTGGCCGCGGCCCCCGGTGCGTGTATCTCCAGCCGATCGTACATCGATTGCTGATCGATGTAGGGCAAGATCACCGCCCAAAAGGTCAGCTTGCCATCGCCCAGCGTCGCTGGTGGAAAACCTCCTCGCGCATCGTGGAACTGATGAATCGCGATGCCGAGTTCCCGCAGGTTGCGATGACAACTGGTCATGCGGGCCGATTCACGGGCTTGCTGCACCGCCGGGAGAAGCAGAGAGACCAGGATGCCGATGATGGCGATCACGACCAGCAGCTCGACCAACGTGAACGCTCGGCGCCGCTCACGACTTCTCCCACGATTGGTGCGCATCGCCAGTCTCCTCGCAATAGCTTCGTTATTTCGTGTCGTTGCATTCCACGTCTTCTTCCGTCACCAAGTGAATTGGGCCGTGTCGGTGTCCGGATCTCGGAGGACACCGACCGGAGGAACGTCTCAAGCGCCGAGGACTCGAGACGTCCGACGTTTCATGGTGCGTCGGTGGCTTGGCGTCACTGCGGCAACGTGACGATCTCACCGTCGCTGGCATGCCCCATCGCGCCGATGATCGAGGTCGACACGTTGACGTTCACCGGCTTGACCGCCCCGTCGGCCATGAGAAAGTGAACCGCCCCCGGGTGCCAACTTCCCAATGATGGTCCGTGTTGGCCCACCATCGGATCGATCGACGACCGCGCCAGGGGCCGATCCCGGGTGGGACCGCCGATCCAGAAGTCGCCGTAGCCCCCAGGTCCGAATGAGCCGTGCCAGTAGATATAGCCGTCGCGACCGCGCTGCTCCGATGTCCCCACGACGCCGTTGGCGTAGCAACAGTCGTTCGCCGTCCCCATGATTGTCTGGTTGACGAACTTCTCCGCGAGCAGCGCCGTCTTGCTCAGGCCGTCGGAGACGTGGGCTGCTTTGGTGCGCGGTTTCCACCCCTTGGTCGACTCGAGCATGTCGTTCGTCGGTTGCTCGAGGTTGTCGGGCGTCCCCGAGTCGTCGAGATCGACGTCGGCCAGCGCCACTTGAAGCACGCCCTTCTGCGTATCGACGTCGCGATAGAGTCTCCACTCGCCCGCGGCGCTGGTCGACCAACTGGTGATCGCGTAGTCGCCGACCGCGCGACTGATGCTGTTGATCGCCCCTCGACTGCGACGGGTCGGACAAACATAGCCCGACGGCGTCCCCGAACCCTCGGCGAGCACCGCCTCGTTGGAAGCCGACGCCGCCCGCACGGCCGAGGACAAGCCGGAGATGGGATTCCCCGAGTGCGCCGAGGCGTCCATGTCGAGACGATCGTACAATTGCTGTTGATCGACGTAGGGAAGAATCACTGCCCAAAAGGTCAGCTTGCCAAACCCAAGCGTCGCGGGCGGAAAGCCCCCGTGGGCATCGTGAAATTCGTGAACCGCCACGCCAAGCTGACGAAGATTGTTGCGACAATTCGTTGAGCGAGCCGCCTCGCGAGCCTGCTGGACGGCGGGAAGCAACAGGCTCACCAGAATGCCGATGATCGCGATCACGACCAATAACTCGACGAGCGTGAACCCTCGGGGGCCGCGACGAACATGAAGTGAAGAACGGTGCACCACGAAACTCCTTACTGGGAATCAATGAACCGAACACCTTTCCATCGGCTCCCCAATTCATCGGTTCCCCACCCCGGAGTTTCCCCTACTCCCGTTCCCCATTATGGCAATTCGGCGATCTCCCCATCGATCGAACTTCCCATCGCGTTGAGGATCGACGTCGAAATGCTCACGCTGACTTGCTTCACCGACCCATCGGCCATCAGGAAGTGGACCATGCCCGGATGCCAGCTTCCCAATGCCGGGCCGGCGATGCCGACGACCGGATCGTTCGGCGTCTGCGCCAAGGGTCGATCGCGCATCGGGCCGCTGATCCAATACTCGCCGTAGCCTCCCGGGCCGCCGGCGCCGTTGTAGTAGATGTACCCGTCGCGTCCGCGTTCCTCGGATCCGCCCAGGACGCCGTTGGCATGGCAGCAATCGAGGGAGGAACCGATCGTCTTTTGGTTGATGTACTTTTCCGCGAGCATGGCGGTCTTGCTGAGCCCATCGGTGATGAACGCGGCGTCGGTGCGCGGCTTCCAACCCTTGGTCGACTCGAGACAGTCGGCGTTGGGCACTTCCAAATTGTCGTCGGTTCCGTTGCCGTTGAGGTCGACGTCCGCGAGCGCGACCTGCAGGACGCCCTGTTGCGTCTCGACGCCGACGTACGTCCGCCACTCGCCGGAGGTGTTGGTCGTCCAGTTGGTGATCGCGTAATCACCCACGGAAGAGTTCTTGCTGTTGACCTTTCCGGGACGACGGCGGGTCGGACAGACATAGGCCGCGAGCGTCCCTCTCCCCTCTTCGAGCACATCCTTGTTCTGGTTGGCCGCGGCCGTGACGTCGGCCGGCAAGGAGTTGAGCGGGTTGTTGGTGGCGGTCGGCCCGTGAATTTCCAGCCGATCGTACATCTGCTGCTGATCCATGTAGGGCAGGATGATCGCCCAGAAGGTCAACCTGCCGTAGCCGAGTGTCGAGGGCGGAAAGCCGCCGTGCGAATCGTGAAAGTTGTGGATCGCCGACCCGAGCTGCTTGAGGTTGTTACGGCAACTCGTCGCCCGCGCCGCCTCGCGGGCTTGCTGCACCGCGGGAAGGAGCAGACTGACCAAGACCCCGATGATCGCGATGACGACCAACAACTCGACGAGCGTGAATCCCGCGCGTCGACGGACGCCACCTGAATATGATCGAAGCAATGAAAGACTCCTTCCTGGATTTCATGAATCCGGACACTTTTGGAAGACCGTGACGATTCGGTGACTTCGCTCCGGCGTTCGCCCAGCCCGGTCCCTCATCGTCGGCAGCCCACATCGGTCAGCCGACGGCTAGGGCACTTGGTCCATTTGAACGTTCTGGTGCCACTGGCTGCTTGTCAGCCGGTGCCAAGTGGATCGCCGCCCGTTGGTCGATGCGCTGCCGCCTCCGAACGGCCCGCTTAAATCAACGGGCCGCTAGTGTCCTGGTTGACTAGTTCGCCACATCGAATCTCGGCCCTCAGATCGTGTGGAGGATTGCCCAATCAAAGGCGTTTTCCGCATGCCCACGGCCAGCGTGGGCATGGCACCCAAGAGTTTCTTGGGTCCAATAACGAACCAATCGGGACACTAGGGCAGCTCGACGATCTCGCCGTCGACCGCGTTGCCCAGATCGCTGATGATCGACGTCGAAACGCTGACGCTCACCTGTTTCACCGAACCATCTCCCATCAGGAAATGGACCATGCCGGGATGCCAGCTTCCGAGCGCCGGACCGCTGGTGCCGATTTTCGGATCATTCGGGATCTGCGCCAAGGGCCGATCCCGGGTCGGACCGCTGATCCAATACTCCCCGTAGCCTCCCGGACCATTGGCTCGGTTCCAGTAGATGTAGCCGTCGCGTCCCCGTTCCTCCGCCGTGCCGATCTCGCCATTGGCGTGGCAACAATCGTTGCCCGTGCGAATCGATTTCTCCGACACGAACTTCTCCGCGAGAATCGCCGTCTTGCTAAGTCCGTCGGTCACGTAGGAAGCGTCGGTGCGCGGCCGCCATCCCTTGGTCGACTCGAGCATGTCGGCGGTGGGCGTTTGAAGATTGTCGTCGACGCCATTGCCATTGATGTCGACATCGGCCTTGGCGACTTGGAGCACCCCGCGATGGGTGGTGACATCGCGGTGGAACTGCCACTCCCCCGCCCCACTGGTCGACCAATTGACGATTGCGTAGTCCCCGACGGACGAGTTCTTACTGTTGACGACGCCACTACGTCGCCGGGTGGGACAGACGTAGAGCGAGAGCGTTCCCGTGCCTCCATCGAGGACTTGAGCATTCTGATTCGCGGCGGCCACCACCGGTCCCCCGAGCGTTGAGATCGGATGGCCCGCGTGCCCCGATCCGTGAATATCGAGTCGATCGTACATCGACTGCTGATCGACGAAAGGAAGAATGATCGCCCAAAAGGTTAGCTTCCCATCGCCGAGCGTCGCGGGAGGAAAACCTTCGTGAGCATCGTGGAACTGATGGACCGCAATCCCCAACTGTCGCAGGTTGTTGCGACAGTTCGCGGTGCGTGCCGCTTCACGCGCCTGCTGCACCGCCGGCAACAGTAGACCGACCAAGACTCCGATGATGGCGATGACCACCAGCAGTTCCACGAGCGTGAAGCCACGGCGATTACCGCTCGACGAAGGACGGCACGAGCGGAGCATATTGGTTCTCCTAGCTTGCGGGTGAGGACGGATTTGAGATGGTGGCCCCTGAGGTCAATGGCCCCCGCTGTCGCGGCACAGCTTCAACCAGTCCGGTGCTCCGCGCGGTGTGAACGGCTCGCCCCGTCATGCTTGATCCCAGGCCGACATGACCAGCCCTCGGTCACTGGCTGGCAAGCAGCAAGTGGTCTCCGAAACCTCGGAAGGACCTAACAGATCGTTGAACCATTCAAATGTGCGCGAAGCGATCGGAAAGTGACGGATCGGTGCGTTCGAGTTGGTCGAGACTTCGGTCACGCATCGAACCAATCACGACCCGCTGAGTATCCTCGATCGGCGTCCGAGGTTCAACAAGTCTTCTTGGTAAGAATCGTCCATCATCAAAATGAACGACGCGTGGTACCGAATACTCAAGAGAGGAAATCGCAAGTCGCGACTTGTGCCCTGACGAAACCATTCATCGCCAAGAGGTTCTCAGGTCCCAAGACATTCTGGGTGCCTGCCCACGCTCGCCGTGGGCATGAGGGACACGCTCGCCGTGGGCAAGAGGGACACGCCGTTGACTTGGCACGCCCCCACATGATCGGAGAAAGAGATGACGCGAAATGAAACTACCGGGTGCATGCGGAGTCGGTCTCTGATTCGACGACTTCCTACAAGACAAAGACTCGCTCGCTCACCCGAGGCGGGCGACCGCTTCCGCGATCTCACGACGACCGACCGGCATGTGCAGCGGCGTTTCCAATCCGAGTTCCTCGAGCGCCTCGGCCGAAACCTCGTCGCCGTAGCCCGCCAGCAGGAGCACCTTCAAGTCCGGGTTCAACCGTTTCATCTCCCGCAAGATGTAGTCGCCGGAGAGATCCGCTAGCGATTGCTCGGCGACCACGAGGTCGAAGTTGGTGAAGTCCTGCTCGAACCGCGCCAGCGCCCCGCGGGCATTGGCGCAGTGGGTCACGCTGTGCCCCAGAACTCCGAGCGTCTCCTCGAGCATCTCCCGCAGCGCCTCGTGAGTCACCACGAGAAGAACGCGGGAGGACTGCTGATCCTGGGAGATGAGATCGGGGACGTCGCCGTGCGGTGTTCCCTCCTCCGCCCGAGGCAGGTAGACCGAAATCGCGCTCCCCCCTTCGTCCAGCCCCTTCGCCTCCACCCGGCCACGACTCGCCGTCGCCAAGCCATGCACCACGGCGAGTTGCATGCCGCGCGGGAGATCGCCCGACGCCGACTGGTAGAATGGTTCGAAGAGACGATCGGCGTCCTCCTCGTGGAGCGTCGACACCGACTCGCGCACCGAAACGCACACGTAGTGACGCAGATGGGTGTCGAAACTCTCCGACCGATCGCCAAGGGTGACGTTGAGATCGATCACCCCGCGCAGATCGCCCACCACCGCCGTGGCATGCTCGACGAGACTCGTGACGATGATCCGAAGATCGCGCGGATCGACCAGGGCCAACGCCGGCTCCGTCGGGACGTGAAGCCGCAACTCCGCGTGCGGAGATGCCACGTCGACGAGTTGCGGCTCCAACTGCTCCACCAGCGTCCCGACGTCGATGACCAAGGTTCGCTGTTCACACGCACCGCTAAAGGCGAGAAGCTGCGAGACGACCTCCGAGGCATGGGCCGCGGCGATGCGCGAACGATCGACGTAGCCGTAGAGCCGTCCCTTGGGATCGACCAGACTCGAGGCCAAGTCGGCGTAGCCGTAGATCACCGCCAACCAATGCCCAAAGTCGCCGGCGAGTCCACGCGCCATGACCTTGAGCGATTCCATCACCCGCCGACGAAGCTCGAGTCGCTCGCGCGTCGCCCGTTCGCGGATGTCGCGCAGGAAGTAGACGTAGACCACTTCGTCCTGCCCCTGGAACCGTGTTCGGGTCACCTCGGCGGGAACGATCGTCCCGTCCGAACGCTTCACGGCGATCCGGCTCGGCAAGGGCTCGCTGATGAGAATCGGCCTGGTCTCCGTGTCGACTCTCCCCCGAAACTCGTCGGGAAGCACCGCCAGGAACTCTTCGATCGGCGCCCCGATCAGTTCGCTCGTCGTGCGACCGAAGAGACGGTCGCTCGTCCCGGCGCAGAGCGTGATCGTGTGGCGCGCATCGGTCGTCAGAAGGGCATCGTCCAGCGAGCCGAGCAAGTGCTGAAAACGCTCGCGCTCCCGATTGATCTTCTCTTCCCACTCGAGCAAGATCTCTTGGATCCGCTGTTCGAAGTCGTCGCGCTGCCGCGCCAACTCCAACTGGAGATCGCGCAATTCGGAGACATCGTCGACCACCGCGAGGGCGGCCTCCCAGTCCTCGCCCTTAACGCGCTGGGCGACGACGCGAAGCAATCGTTGCCGTTCCTCGTCCAGTCGTGACACCCGAACATCGACGACTTCGTCGTGCGCGATCCCTCCCCAAGACTCGCGCATCGCGACCGCGTCCCCATCGACGGCGAGTTCGAAGAGCGTTCGCGACGGCGCCTCCTCCTGAGACCACCCCAGGAGCCGCTGGGCCGACGTATTGAGTTGCAAGCATCGCGCGCTGGCCACATCGAGCAGTAGCAACGGAATCGGCGCTTGCTCGAGAACCGCCTGGTAGCGATCGCGGGAACGTCGCAGCGAACGTTCCGTTTCCTGGAGACTCGTCAGGTCGTGCCCGACGACGAGGATGCCCCGACGACGCTCCGCCGCATCCAAGACCGGAGCCGCCGCCCAAGAGAAGGTCCGCTCGGTGACATCGGCGGTCAACAACGCGTGGGTCCACGTCGAGGCTTCGTTTTGTTCCTGAAGCAGCTCGAGGGCCATCTGGGCCTCCTCCCGGTCCCGATCGGAGGAGGACTGTTCGAGCCAATCGCGGCCCACCCAACCATCGGGATGCTCTCCGACGAGTCGCAACCATTCGTTGCTGTGGCGTTCGATGCGGCCCTCATCGTCGATGAGGATCATTGGCGCCGGGGTGGTCGCGAAGAGCTCCGTCAAGAAGTCGATCGACCGCTGAAGCCTGGCCGAGGAATCGAACGTGTCGGTCACGTCGACGAGGTAGCCGTTGACGGCCACGATCCGTCCGGAGGCGTCTCGCTCGGCCCAGCCCCGCTCGCGAATCCAGTGATGACGCTCGTCCGAAGGGCTGTGACGCCATTCGACGACATAGGTCTCGCCCTGATCGACCGCGATCTGGCGAACCTTCTCCACCTCGGAACGACGTGGTTCCTCCGTCAGGGCGAGGAACCCATTCCAGTCGGGCGGCCCCATCTCGGGATCGCGCTCGAGCAGCGTGAAGAGACCGGGCGACCACTCGAAGCGACCATCCTGTAGGTCCAGTCGCCAGGTTCCCGCTCGACCGCCACGTTCGGCCTCGCCGATGCGCCGTTCGCTCGCGTGCAACCGTCTCTCGTAGTCGAGCCACTTCGTCACATCACGAAGCGCGAAGAGGAAACCGCCCGAGCCCGGCCCCCCCGAGAGCGCCGCGACCCGCGTCCCAAAGAACCGCTCGCCCAACGAACGGAGCTGAAGCGTCAACTCCACCGGACCGCTTCCACGCCCAGCTCGCTCGCAGGCCTGGTCGATCACCGCGGCCTCCGACGCGAGCTGCTCGGCGAGGTTGTGGCCGACCAGCGACTCGCTGACCAGCCCCTCGACGGAACCGTAGACCTTCTCCACCGCCAAGTCCGCATCGGTGGCGATCAACAAGTCGGGCATCGCGCCCAGGATACCCTGGAACTGCTCCAACGCCTCTTGATCGGAGAGCGCCTTGAGCTTCGTCGCCGAAAAGTCGAGGATCGCTCCCGCCCAACCGGGAGACCCATCGCGTCCCACTCGCGGGATGGCGAGAGTGCGGAGCCAGCGCCCTTCGTTCCCGATGCGCACGTCGCGCGATTTGGTTTCGCGCGTGGTGCTGACATCGATGACTCCATCGTCCGGCAAGAGTCCCGGCATCCACGACGGCGCCCGCCCAAGGACATCGTCGCGGGAAACGCCGAGGATCCCTTCGCACCGCCCCCCGACGAACTGCGGGGTGAACTGCCCACCGTGATGGTCGACGTCGAAGACCACAATCGGAAGCGAATCGATGATCGCGCTGATTCGGTTGGTTTGCTCGCGAGCCTTCTCGAGTTCCTCGGTAAGACTGGCAACCTCTCGGCGCGACTCTTGAAGCTCTTCCGTCAACCGGGACGCTTTCTCGCGTGTCGCTTGCAGCTCCTCGGCAAGCTTGGCGATGTCGGACCGCGCGGCATCAAGATCACGAACCCGGGTCGTGACGTCATGCCAGACCCACGCGACCAAACCGTCACGACCTTGAACCTGCGTCAACGGCGTCGCGGCGATGTCGTAGGTCTCGCCCCGGCATGCCGCCTGCAACGTCAGCGACTGCGACTCCACGCCGGCCTGCCCGATGCGGAGGAGATCGTCGTTGGCCATCGCGGCGCCGAGCAGGTCGACGAGCGATCGGCCCTCCACTTCGGCAACGCTCTTTCCCACCATGGCCGCGAAGGCGCTATTGGCGACCTCGACGATACAGGAGCCGGCCTTCGACTCGGTCAGGAGGGCCGGCACGGGGAGGCTCGCGAAGGCCTGACCGATGAACTGGCGGCGGCGCTCGACTTCGTACTCGTCGGTCGAGTCGAAACCGACCGCGAGCATCGACTCAAGCTTGCCAGCGTCGTCGAACGTCGCCCCCTCGGTCCAGCGATACCAGCGGTCACCGGCCTTGGTGCCCAACTGATAGACGCGGCGCCGCGACGGCTGCGAGGGCGTCAGCGGAAGAACCTCGCCACTCGAGTCTCCGGAGGCGTCGCCCGCCAGCATCTTCGCCGGTTCGAAGGGTTCCCGATCGGTCGAGGCGCCGCTGACCAATCGCTTCAGCGCCGGATTGATCAGCGTGGGGGTTTCGTCGCTGGAGGTCCGCCAAGCCGGTTCGGGCAACGCTTCCCAAAGCCCGCGATAGAGGATGATCTGCTTTTCGCGTTCGAGCTCGCGCTTTTCGTAGGCGGACAGGGCACGATGGAGAAAATAGAGACTTGCGAGGACGAGCAGGCTGATCGCGAGAGCGGCCATCTCCCGATAGACGAGAATCTTGACGCCCTCATCCTGCACGAAGAGGTCGGGAATCTGCGATCCGGCGAGCACCGCGACGGTGATCGTCAGCGGCTCGAGACGCCAGTCCCGATGGCGACGCACCAAGAGCCAGGACACGACGACGGCGAAGAGCCGAATCCCAATCGAAACGAGATCGACGAAGAACATCCGTGATTGCCCCTGACCCATCGTCGCGACGTCCGGGAGAAGCCCCCGCGAATCGCGCCTTTGCGCAAACTGGGCGGATGGGGCCATCGAGTCGGTTCGATAGGAAAGGTTCACCACACTCCGCCGTCCCCACGGCTTACTCCGAGAAGGTAGGTTGCGTCAACTCCGCTAGACAAAGCTCGGAAATTTGTTGAACTTCCGTTGTCGAGTTCCCGACCCAAGGTATAATGAACCTACGTACACTATCCTAAGGATGGACGGAAGGCTCTCGACGCCCGGATCCATCGACGTTCGAGCCGATCGCTCACGTTCACGCAGAAGCGGCTTTTCACACGCACAAGGGGAATTCCATGGCCAGTAACAATGGCTCTACCAACGACAAGGCCCTCAAGAGCACCTTGCAGCTTGTGGAAAAGCAGTTCGGCAAGGGCTCCATCATGAAGTTGGGGGCGTCACAGGCGCAGAAGATCGACGGCATCTCCTCCGGCGCCCTCTCGCTCGACTTGGCGCTCGGCGGCGCGGGTGTCCCCAGAGGCCGCATTGTCGAGCTCTTTGGCCCGGAATCGAGCGGCAAGACGACCATCGCGCTGCACGTGGTGGCGGAAGCCCAGCGAGCCGGCGGGGTGGCCGCCTTTGTCGACGCGGAACACGCCCTCGACCCGAGTTGGGCCAAGAGAGTCGGCGTCGACATCGAGAACCTTCTCGTCAGCCAACCCTCCAGCGCGGAAGAAGCTCTGCAGATCACGGAAATGCTGGTCAAATCGGATGCGGTCGACATTATCGTCATCGACTCGGTCGCCGCTCTGGTCCCTCGGGCGGAACTCGAGGGCGAGATGGGTGATTCCCACGTCGGCCTGCAAGCCCGACTGATGAGCCAGGCGCTTCGCAAGCTGACCGGAGCCCTGGCCCGAAGCAGGACGGTCCTCGTCTTCATCAACCAGATTCGCCAGAAGATCGGCGTGATGTTCGGCAATCCCGAGACGACCACGGGTGGTCTGGGGCTGAAGTTCTATTCCTCGTGCCGGATCGATGTTCGCCGCATCTCCCAGATCAAGGATGGCGACGAAGTGGTCGGTTCGCGGATCCGGGCGAAGGTGGTGAAAAACAAGATCGCGCCCCCATTTCGGACGGCCGAGTTCGACCTGATGTACAATGAGGGGGTCAGCCGCGAGGGAGACGTGATCGATCTCGGCATCGCGGACCGAATTATTGGAAAGAGTGGTTCCTGGCTCAGCTACGGCGACATCCGCTTGGGACAGGGACGTGAAAATGCGAAGAATTTTCTCCGCGAATCACCCGAGATCTTCAGCGAGATTCGCGATAAGATTCTTCAGAAGCGAAGTCCCGCCCCGGCCCAAGCGGCTGAAGAGTCGCCTCCCGTCGAGTCTGACGGTGCTCGGGTCCGCTCGGGCACGTAGTGCGAGCGGTCTTGGCGGGGCATGGATGCTCCCAAGGAATCACGACGGATGAGACTTGGTCCACGTTGCATGTGGAAAGCGTTGGTTCTTGTCGTCTTGACGGCAGCGTCAAACGTCTGGACCAACCCTTCCCGGGCGGCCGACGGACCAGGGCCCAGCAAGGACCTCGCCGTCGTCGACGCAATGCAAAGCGTCTTCCAGCGGGCCATCCAGAAGGTGCAGCCGTCCGTCGGCTCGATTTTTCTTATCGATCAGCGCGTCGCGGCGTCCCCCTTCGCCGACCCGGCCAACGTCGGTCGGCCGCGAATCGACCGCTTCCCCGCCGATCCGAACGATCCCGCCCGGGATGCCGCCTCGGTCGGCTTCGGCAGCGGCATCGTGGTCGACGAACGTGGGTTAATCCTCACCTGTTATCACGTCGTCCGACCCGTCATCGACTCTCCGGGGCAGTACGCGCTTCGGATTCGCCTTAGTGACGGAAGTCAATACTTGGGCTCCGTTTACGCCGCCGATCCCAGAGGTGATCTCGCGGTCATCCGACTCGCCGGTTTCCCGGAACTCGATCTTCAGCCGATCACGATCACCGACGGCTCGACGTTGTTCGTCGGCCAGCTCGTTCTCGCGATCGGCAACCCCTTCGGCATTAGCGAACCCGACGGAGCGGTCAGTTCCTCCATGGGGATCGTCAGCAACATTCGTCGCCGACCCGCGAAGCGCAACCTTCGGCAAGAGGAGACGATTCACTTCAGCGGGCGCACCTTGGTCCAGACCGACGCCCGTCTAAACATGGGCGTCTCCGGAGGGGCCTTGGTCAATACCCGCGGCGAACTCGTCGGCGTCACCATGGCGTTGGCGGCGGCGAACGGATTCGAGACGCCGGGCGGCTTCGCGTTGCCGACCGATCGGCTCACTCAGCGGACGATCAAGACACTCGCGGAAGGTCGCGAGATGGAGTACGGGTTCCTCGGCATCGCCCCGATGACCGACATCTTCACTCCCCCGCTCGATCCGAACGCCCCGCCGATCCACGGCGTGCGTGTTCGCCAGATTGCTCCCCACTTGCCGGCCTATCGACTCGGCCTGCGGCAGGGAGATTTGATCGTCGGGATCAACGGCAAGCCGGTCCGAACCCAGGATGAACTCATTCTCGAGGTCGGGAGTTTTCCCGTCGGGACGGTCCTGGACATGAAAGTCCTCCGGGGCAACACGACCCAAGCCCTCAAGATTCCGCTCGCCAAGTTCCCCGTCTCCGGCAAGATCGTCGCCACCCATCGCCGGCCGACCTGGAACGGTATCCGTGTCGACCATTTGTCGGTGCTGATGAAAGAGCAAGGGTTCGCGTTGGCCCCGGTTCGCTCCTCGTTCCATCATGGCGGCGTCAGCATCGCCGAAGTCGCCGAAGGGAGCCCGGCCTACGAGAAAGGCTTGCGCGAGAAGCAGATCATTACCCGAGTGAACGGAAAAACGTTGTACGACCCCGACGACTTCGAGAAGGAAGTCGCAAGGGCCCGCGGTGAGGTCCGCCTCGAACTGTTCGACGGTGACCCGATTACGTTTGACGCGGCCCCGCTAGTCAAGTCTGACCAGGACACGAATGAAGACCGATGAATTGAGAGAGACTTACCTCGACTTCTTCGAGAGTAAGGGATGTGTGCGCCGTCCAAGTGATTTGCTGGTTCCCCTCAACGACCAGAGCGTTCTTTTCACGCCCGCCGGCATGAACCAATTCAAGGAGCAATTCCTTGGCATTGGCAAGACCGACTTCACGCGCGCGACGACATGCCAAAAGTGCATCCGCACGGGCGATATCGAGAACGTCGGGGTCACCCCCTTTCACATGACGTTCTTCGAGATGCTCGGCAACTTCAGCTTCGGCGACTACTTCAAACGCGACGCGATCCACTGGGCTTGGGAGTTCGTCACCCAGAAGCTCGGCATCGACGGCAATCGGCTGACGATCAGCGTTTACGAGGACGACGACGAGGCGTTCGGCATCTGGAACGAGGAGATCAAGGTCCCTTCGTCGCGCATCCGCCGCTGTGACGAGGAGGACAACTTCTGGCCCGCCGGGGCGCCGACGCATGGTCCCAACGGGGTCTGCGGCCCCTGCTCGGAGATCTTCGTTCAGCTCGATGGCGGCAAGGAAGTCGAGATCTGGAACCTCGTCTTCACCCAGTTCAACCGCGTCGGCGTCAAGCAGCTCGAGCCGCTTCCCAGCAAGAATATTGACACGGGCATGGGACTGGAGCGGACCGCCAGCGTGCTCCAAGGGGTCGACTCGGTCTTCGGTATCGACATCCTCAAACCGATCGTCGACGCCGCCGGGCAACTCCTTGGAAAGTCTCCCGACGAGGAGATGCGACGGCTGCGGCGCATCTCCGAACACCTTCGGACCGTCACGTTCTGCATGCACGAGAACGTCATGCCCTCGAACGAGAAGCAGGGCTACGTCGTCAGGCGCCTCCTTCGCCGCGCGGTCCTCGACGCGTATCAACTCGGCACGGACGAAGCCATTCTCCATCAGCTCGTAACCCCGATCGTCGAGGCGATGAAGGCGGGCTATCCCGAGCTTGCCAAGACCGCCGGGGGCGTCGCGGGCTCGATCAAGGCCGAGGAAGAACGGTTCCTCAACACCATCGATCGTGGCATGTCGCTCTTCGAGTCGGAAGCCAAGGGAGAGGAGATCTCCGGCGAGGCCGCCTTCAAGCTGCACTCGACCTACGGCTTCCCGATCGAGCTGACCGAGGAACTGGCCCAGCAGCGCGGCGTCAAGCTCGACCGCGAGGCCTACGAACAAAGCGTCAAGCAGCACGCTCTCGACAGTGGCTCCGGCGCGTTCACCAAAGAGCTCTTCAACGTCGGTCCGATCCAGACGCTCAAGTCGACGCTACCCACGACCGAGTTCGTCGGCTACGACCAGCAGAGCGGAAAAGCGACCATCAAGGCGATCATCGCGGACAACCAGCTTGTCGAGGACTCCGTCGCGACTGGCCACGAATCGGCGCTCACCATCGTTCTGGACCGAACCCCCTTTTACGGGGAATCGGGCGGCCAGGTCGGCGATGTCGGCATGCTTGAGGCCGACGGGTTCCGCTTCGAGGTTCAAGACACTCAGAAAACCGACGGCTACCACCTTCACGTCGGCCACATCCGCGAGGGAAGCGCCAAGATCGGCCAGGAAGTGACCGCCGCGATCGATGCCGAACGACGTCTCGGCATCCAGCGGGCTCACTCCGCGACCCACGTGCTCCACGCCGGGCTCCACCAGGTGCTCGGCAACCACGCCACCCAGGCCGGATCGAAGGTCGAGGACGATTTGCTTCGCTTCGACTTCCGGCACGACAAAGCGGTGGCTCCCGAGGAGCTCAAGCGGATCGAACGTTTCGCGAACGATCATGTCATGCAAGCCGACGCGATCGGCTGGGCGGTCCACCCCATCGAGGAAGCTCGCAAGATGGGGGCCCAAGCCCTCTTCGGTGAGAAGTACGGCGATTCGGTTCGCGTCGTCTCGATGGGTTCGTTCAGCCAGGAGTTCTGCGGCGGTTGCCACGCGAGCAACACGGGAATGATCGGTCCGATCAAGATTGTCCGCGAGGAGTCGGTCTCGGCGGGCGTACGACGGATCTCGGCCCTCACCGGTCGTCGAGCCCTCGATCATCTGCGCGAACAGGAGGAATTGCTTTCTCAGGCCGCCGCTCGGGTCAAGGCGCCGCCGGTCGATCTTCCCAAACGAATCGACGCTCTCCAGCAAGAGATTCGCGACCTGAAGAAAGCCGCCAGCAAGCAGCAATCCGCGGCGAACAAGGATGTGACGGCCGAACTGCTGACCAATGCCCTGACGGTGGGCGACGCGAAGATCGTGGTGGCCGAGCTCGAAGGGGTCGGACCGGCCGATCTGAGAAAGCAGAGCGACGTGCTCAAGAGCAAGGCAAGTCCTGTTGCCCTGTTTTTGGCCTCGCGTGAGAATGAGAAAGTGCATTTGGTCGCCGCCGTGAGCAAGGATCTTGTCGGGAAGGGTCTTCACGCTGGCAAGTGGCTGGGCAAGGTCGCCGAGGTCGTCGGCGGGAAGGGCGGCGGTCGCCCCGACATGGCTCAGGGTGGTGGCAAGGATCCGGCGAAGACTCCCGAGGCTCTCACGCTCGCCAAGGAGATCGCCACCAGCGACCTGAAGGGCTAGGCTCTGTTCCAACTTGAAGTTGGTGTTGGTGTAACCCCAACCCCTTCGCACTGGCTGACAAGCAGCCAGTGGCACCCGAAAGTCAGGTCTTGACGGTGCTCTAATCCGGACGCGGCGAAACGACAGCGAGGCCAAGGATGGCCAAGAGACGCGACATCACCGCTGGGCTTCCAACGTCGTTGGTTCGATCCGAGGCAGCGGCGCTTGTTCTGCTGCTTTGCATCACCCTGTTGCCACGACTTTGCCTCGCCATCGGCGCGGTTGCTCCGGCGCGGGATATGCTTCGCTACGTCGAGGACGCGAGGCTCTTCGGCGAGACGAGCTTTCCGGAATTCCTCCGCTCCTCTTCCTCGCACCCCGTCTACCCTGTGACACTGTGGACGACCCACACGCTCGAAGTAACGCTGACCGGAAACGACACCCCCACGAGTTGGTGGCGTGTCGGCAAGATCGTCGGTATCGTCTCCTCGCTCGTTTTCGTGGCCGTTTCCTACCTGGTCGGCCGCGAGATTTGGTCGCCCCGCATCGCTTTCTGGGGCTGCGCGATCTTCGCGATTCTTCCCCGTCCAGCTCGCTATGCCGCCGATGTCCTTTCGGACAACGTCCATGCCGCGCTTTGGATGATCAGTTTCTACTTGCTACTTCGCTGGATGCGCGATGGACGGCGGCAACACGCCCTGCTCGCCGGCCTCGTGGCGGCGCTGGCATTCGCGACCCGTGTCGAAGCAATCCTCCTGCCAATGATCGCGGTCGCGAGCGGCGGACTCGTTTGGTGCGTCGATTCCCTCCGTACCACGCGGAAACCCACGTTCGACTCCTGGCGATATGGTTTGGCCCTGCTTTGCTACGTCGCGGCTTTCCTCCTTCCGGTCGGACTCCTGATGGGAGCGTCGCAACGTTGGACGACCAGCCGTAGCGCTCAAGCGATGGCCTCTCGGGCGAGCAAGCCGGTGGAAACCTTTCTCGCAAGCGGCTCAGTCGATCGACTCGCCGGCGTCGACGTCACCCGCTACAAACGCAGCCAGCAAGAAGACCAACATCAGCGCGACCAGTTATTGGAGATCACCGGTTCGTCCTGGCGGCTCCCGCTCCCCGCGGTCATCACGGCGGTCCTTCGCTTCGGGAAGGAGCTTGCCCAAGAGACGCGATTTTGGCCGTTACTCTTCGCGATTTGGGGGCTACTCGATCTCCGGGCCCGACGGCTGGCTCGATGGCCCAGCGTGGTCCCCGCGGTCGTCGCGATCCTCGCGTGTTCGGCGGCGCTAGTGCTGCTACGGCTGAAGGTCGGCTTCCTCGCCGGACGCTACCTGCTTCCCATCCTGCCGCTGGTCGCAATGGTCGCGGCAACGGGACTGTTCGCGGCGAGGAGCCGCGTCACCACCGGGCTGCGGTTCGCTTGGGAACGCAACTGGAGCAGCGAGCTATTCGCCATCCGGCGCCAGATCGCCTTCGTCGGCAGTGTCGCCATGATGGCACTCGCGCTATCGGTCCCCGATTGGTTTCGTCCACTGCATCCGCATCGGCGCGGTCATTTGGAGGCCGCCGCTTGGCTGCGATCGAACACCGCCAGGAGCAGCACGCTCTTCGACCCCGCCGGCGTGAGCGGGTTCTTCGCGGATCGCGAGGTGTGGGAGTTGGGATCGGCGGCGGAACCGGCCACGCTCCCCTTTGACTACGCGGTCATTGACCCGTCGCTCATCTTTCGGACCGACTTAGCCACCCACCGTACCATCGCCCGCGTCGACGCGATGGGTGATCTCGTCGCGACCTTCCCCAGCGGAGCGAGCACGGAGTCGGCCGACGTCTTCCTCTACCGCATCCCCTCATCGCTCGCGGCGATGACTCAGAAAGGTCCAAGTCGATGAATCGCCGGTTGCGGTCGCTCGCTTCGAGCCACGCGGAAACACCTGACGACCTGCGGGAGACGATCGCGTCTCGCTGTCCCGCCTGTTTCTCGCGCGAGTCGCAACTCGTCGAGCGCTTCCTCGGGCCCGAGGAGATCCCCTGGCGGATCGCGGCGTGCCTCGAGTGCGGCCAAATGTTCACCAACCCGCGACCGCGGCCTGACGATTGGGAACTCGACTACCCGGAGAACTATCCCCCGCACCAGACGGCGACCAAGCGCACCCGCTGGAGCACCCGACTACGTCGCACCCTCGAACGCTGGGTTCTTCGTCCCGGCCGCGACGTCGAGATGGGCTTTCTCGGCCCCGCCCGCCATTGGCCCGGCCTGGTGACGCGCCGTCGACTGCGTCCGCTGATCGATCCACGCTTCGTTCCCGTCCATGGGGAAGGAAGACTGCTCGACATCGGCTGCGGCAACGGGCATTACCTGGCGCGCATGCGACAACTCGGTTGGGACGCGACCGGCATCGACCGGAGTCCGCGTGCGATCGAGAAGGCCCACGAGGCGGGGGAGACGGCGACGTTCGTGACCGATTTTCCGGGGGCGGACGTCCCCGCCGGTCCCTTCGATCTGATCACCTCGTGGGAAGTCCTGGAACACCTCGATCGTCCCCGCCTGGCGTTGCGGGAAGCGCGGGGTCTGCTCGCGGTCGATGGACGGATCATGATGTCGGTTCCCAACCAGGATGGTTGGGCCGCGAAACACTTTGGTCCCGCATGGGCCGGGCTTGACCTACCACGACACCTGAGTCACTTCACCGCCGGTTCGCTCGTGAAGATGTTTGAATTGGAAGGACTCCGCGTCCGCAAGGTATTGACGGCACCGCATCCGGGATGGATCCGGCGATCGGCGCGACGTGCTCGCGAACTCGGCTTGGGTTGGTCGCGGACGATCTTCGCATCCAAGCACCTATCCCAGCTTGCGGCGAAGCGGGCCGATGCCGCGAAGAGCGGCGAATCCCTCTTCGTGATCGCTTCCCGCGGGTGACGACGTCCAACTTCAGGTTGCCGGCAACGTGACTCATTTTCACTGGCTGACAAGCAGCCAGTGGCCCCCGAACATCAGGTCGTCACGTCGTGTTAGAAGCCTTCGATGACTTCGTTGCCGTTGCGGCTACCCATGCCGGCAAAGGTGATGGGATCGACCGAACTGCTGATGAAGGTGACGCTTCCGTCGGTCATGATGAAGTGGGCGCCGCCGGGATGGTAGCTCGAATAGTCCTCGTCTTCCATCTCGATGTTGTTCGGCGGATGGACGTCTCCGGTGGGATCGCCGGTGTGGCCGAGCAGAAGATTGGCTCCCGCCTCGCCGGCGTTGTTGCGATAAGTCAGATCGATTCCGAACCAGGTCGTCGGCGTGTCGAATTGATTCGTGGGTCGGACGGCCCGGGTGGTCGTCGCACGCTCCCCGACCGCGATCGTCGTCGACGTTCCGTCGAGGATGGAACTCATCCCAATGCTCGAGTCCCGGTACAGAATCCCATTGGGGTTGTCGCCCAGCTCGGCCCCCGGCTCCCCTTGGCCAGCACATCCCGGATAGCTACTCCGCGCCATCGTGATCGCGCCCACGACTCCCGAACTTCCGGTCGGGTCGAAGACGATCTGACTCATGTCCCAGGCATCGTCGCCGGAGTCGGAGGGACAGAGCAGCCCTGGGATCCGGGTTCCGTAAATGGTCGCGAGGTTGTCCTCGGCGTTGGTCTCACTGAAGTTAATGCGGTCGTAGAGCTGCGTTTGATCGAGGTAGGGCAAGAGGTACGTGTTCCAACCGTAGCCGCCGTTGGTGATGTCCTCGGAGTTGGCATCGGTGGTGACATAGCCGGGCGGGAAGAGTCCATGGCTCTCGTGGTAGGTATGAAGCGCGATCCCGATCTGTTTGAGCTGACTCTTGCACTGCATGCGGCGCGCGGCTTCGCGTGCTTGCTGAACGGCTGGAAGCAGCAATCCGACCAACACGCCGATAATGGCGATGACGACAAGCAATTCAACGAGAGTGAAAGCGCGAGGCAAACGTCTGGGCATGGTGAGATCTCGGAGCCGGCGGTGTATGACGACGGAATACGAAAGGGTATCCGCGATCCGGTCAACCGTCAAACCTGGTATGACCCTCAATGCTCGCAAAGATCGCGAGGAGACAGCGCAACCTCTTTCACCGAGGGGTCTTAGCGAGAATGGATCGGTATGACAAAATATGTCAAATCAAGTCGAGACGCCGACGGGGGGAACGCTCGTTTCGGCAGTCCTGGCAGATGCCGTGGACGACGAATTGGTGCTTGGAGGGGCGAAACTGGAACTTGCGGCAGATCTCGTCCACTAGTTGAGAGATCTCTTCGCTGACGAACTCCAGTACCTTGCCACACTTTTCGCAGAAGAGGTGTTCGTGCTGCGGATAGCCGTAATCGTGCTCGTAAGCCGTTCGTGAACCTAGCTTTAACTCACGTAGAAGACCTGCTTCGACCAAGAGGGTCAGTGTCCGGTAGACCGTCGAGCGGCTGACGCGCAGACTCCGCTCGCGGACCCGAGCGACCAACTGGTCGGCTTCGAAGTGATTGTGCTCCTCGAAGACGTGCTCAACGAGCCGCATCCGCTCCCCGGTGCACTTGAGACCGTGCAAATCGAGGTACTCCCGAAACTTCTCCACGGGAGACTGGCTGACAGGCACCGACGGCAGGTCAACCGTGCCGTCGAAGATCTGTTTGGCGTCTTCAGGATCGAGGTTTGGTGTCGAAGTGCTCATCTTACCACCAGTATACTGACGTACCGCGTTGCGGTCCAATCCAGGCCCGCGCTTGGCCAAGCTCAATTTCTTCGCCGCAAGGGCCGTCTCAGGGACACCCTCTCTCAAGTGTAGCTCTTCAGACCATCGGCTCGGACCGCATATCCTTGGGGACTCGCTTGCCCATCACGCGCAAAAGTGTCGGAGCGATCTGCAGCAAGTGCCCATCGGCATGCTGGGGCTCCACTCCTGGTCCGGAGAGGACGTAGATCCCGAATTCGGCATGGTTGGCGTCGTCGGGGCCCGTGTCGTTCTCGAGCGTGTGAATCCCGCCATGCCCGACAGTCCCGATCGAGCGCCAGTGCAACGCCCCGAAATGAGCCAACAGGTCGGGGGCGATGTTGTTCACTTCGGGATACAACTCTTCCGGCTTGTAGACACTTGTCGGAATGGGTTGCCCTTGGTCATCGGGAATCGCGGCGAGCTTGGTCGCGAGATCGTTACGGAAGGCGTCGTACTCCTCGGGCTCGACTTGCCCTTCCGGCTCCCGACCCTTGAGGTTGACGAAGACGCGGGCGTAGTAGCCCCCTTCCCCCCAGGCCTTGGTGTTCGACCAGTCGACGCCGATCTTGGCATAGGGAGTCGGCTCGTCGGGAATCGGCCCCTTGAGCGTCAACAACCCCTCCTTGATGAGCCATTCATTGATGCAAATGCCGCCATCGATGCGTTTGGCACCGTGATCGGAAACGATGAGGACCGCGGTCGAGTCATCGGCGTGCTCAAGCAGTCGCCCGATCCGCTCGTCGACCTCCTTGTAGAAGTCGAGCATCTTGCCTTCGTAAGGGTTGCCCGGCTGGTATTTGCGGTGCCCCTGGTCGAAATAGCTCCAAAAGGCGTGGTGCATGCGGTCAACCGCGATATTGACCATCATGAAGAAGTCCCACGGCTTGTTCGCCAGCAGGTACTCGGCGGCATCGAACTGGCGATGGTTGAGCTCGAAGATGTCGCTGAGCAAGCGGTCCTTCTCCGGGCTGCGAAAGTCGGCGACGTCGACGGCATATCCCCCGGCACTCTCATTGAGTTCCTCGACGATCGCGGGTGGATAGGCCCAATCGTTGCCGTCGGTACCTGGGGTGAGAAAGCAGCCGAGCCGGATTCCCTTGACCGGCAGGACCGGGTAGCTCGGCGGAACCCCGACGAGGATCGACTTGAGCCCGAGACTCCCCAGTAGATCCCATAGCGTCCGTTCCTTGATCGATTCGCTGTTCGCGGTCTTCAGATCGTCGTAGGCATGACTCGTCCGGTTACGAAAACCGTAGATTCCCAGTCGACCGGGATCCTTTCCCGTCATCATGCACGCCCAAGCGGGAACGGTGATCGGCGGGGTCACGCTCTCGAGTTTTCCCCAGCGCGAACGCTCTCGCAGAGCGTCCAAATGGGGCAATTGGCCGGCAAAGCGATCAAAAACCAGTTCCGGAGCCGCACAATCGAGTCCGATCACCATCACTTTTGAAGCCGGGGGCATTGCATTCCTTTCGCGCGGGGGGATAGCTTGTCGGAGTTATAGAGGGGAAGATGGGGCCGACAACGAACGGTTCCTCGTCGAGGGCTATTCTCCGAATGTTCCTCGTGAAATTCGCGTGAACTCGAACGTCACGATCGCACTGGCCCCGTCGGACCGCGACGATCGGTGATGCCGCATCCGAACCAAGGAGAGAACGTGCCCGAGGATTCAGCCTCATGGTATCCCGAACTACTTTCGATCGTCATTCCCTGCTTCAACGAAGAGGCGACGCTCGGGCAAGTCTTGGATCGCGTCCGATCGGCCCCTCCGGTCGACATGCACCGCCAGATCATCGTCGTTGACGACGGTTCGACCGATGCGAGCGTCGCGATCGCCGAGGCGGTCCCGTCCGATGCGACCACCAGGATCGAGGTCATTCGCCAGCCGAGCAATCAGGGCAAAGGCGCCGCGGTGCGTGCCGGCCTGGCCCGGGCTCAGGGCGACTTGGTCATCATTCAGGACGCCGATCTCGAGTATGACCCCGACGATTATCCCGCCCTCCTGGCTCCTTTCTCCGATCCCGAGGTACACGTTGTCTACGGCTCCCGTATCTTGGGAAGTCGAAACAGCTCGTACTGGCAGTACTACTGGGGAGGAAGACTCGTCACCTTCGTCGCGAACCTGCTCTACGGCTCCCACCTGACCGACGAACCGACCTGCTACAAGGTCTTTCGTCGCGAGTTGATCCAATCGATCCCCTTGGAAGCGGTCGGGTTCGAATTCTGCCCGGAAGTGACGGCCAAACTGCTGCGACGGCGGATCCCCATTCACGAGGTTCCCATTCGCTACCATCCCCGGTCCTTTGAGGAAGGTAAGAAGATCAGTTGGCGTGATGGCCTGATCGCCATCAAGACTCTTTGGCGGCATCGATGGAGTTGACCACTCAAAACGCCCCCAACGCCGAACCAGCTCTCCGGCGCTGGGTGCTGCGCCTCCTGCTCGTGGCCCTCGCGCTCGTGCTGGGCTGCTTTCAGATGGCGAATTTCGACATCTGGTGGCATCTCAAGGCGGGCGAACTGATTCCGCAGCGGGGCGTTCCCTCCGCGGACTGGTTCAGCTTCACGACCGACCCGAATCACGATCGATGGGTCGATGTCCATTGGGGCTTTCAACTAGGGGCGGCCGCGGTCCATCACCTCGGCGGCATTGCCGGCCTCGTCCTGGTGAAAGCCATCCTGGGAGCGCTGACGGTGGCGGTGGGGTTGACCGCCTACCGTCGCACCTGGCCGGTGAACGTGCAAGTCCTCGTCTGGCTGCCGGCGCTGGTCCTGATGTCGAGCCGCTTCTACGTCCGCCCCGAGATCGTCACGCTGGTGCTCACCGCGAGCTTCGTGACCATCCTGCTCCATGCCGAGCGCCGACCGGGGCTCCTCTGGTTGCTGCCGTTGATCCAAGTGCTTTGGGCGAATGTTCAAGGTCTCTTCATCTTCGGGCCGATCCTCCTGGCGATGTATTGGTGCGAGATCGTCGCCCGTTGGCCGATCACCCGCCAATGGCCCAAGTGGCTCCTTCCCACCAGTCTCCTCACCCTCGGCGCCTGCGTCGTGAGCCCCTACGGCGTGACCAACGTCCTCTTCGTCCGCGAACTCTGGGTGAAAATGAACTCCGAGGGCGAAATCTACCGCTCGAGCATCGCCGAACTCGAGGACTTGAGCACCTTCTGGTCGCAAGGCGGCTATCTCAATCCCTACGCGTGGCTCTTAATCCTGCTCTTCGTCCTCGCGGCGCTCAGCATCGCGTGGGCGTGGCGCGAAATCTTCATCGAACGCCGTCTCTTCCAACTGCTTCCCCTGCTCGCCTTCGGTTGGCTCGCACTACAAGCGACACGCAACGGCAATCACTTCGCCTTGGTCGCTTCGCTATTGGTGAGTTGGAACCTTGGCGGTCGCACCTGGCCGCGTTTCATGGCCTTCCGCGCGGTATCGGTGATCGTTGGCATCCTCCTCGTGGTCATGGGCTTTCTGGTGATCTCCGAGCGATGGTACCTGGCGACTGGAGCCGTCCGTCGCTGGGGACTCGGGCCGCGCGAGAACTACTATGGGCGCGCCGCGACGCGTCTGGCCGGCAAGCCGGGAATGCCCGATCGCGCCGCCCTCTTTCATCTCGGCCGCGCGGCGGTCTACATCTACGAGAACGGCCCCGAGCATCAGGTCCTCATGGATGCTCGGCTCGAGGTTCACAGCCAGTCGATGTATCGTCGCTATCTGGAGCTCGAACGGGCGATCCAGAAGGACGACGGCTGGAATGAGGTGCTCGACCACTATCAGGTCCCGCTGGTCATCGTCGACAGCGAGCACGAACACGGAAGCCAAGCGACGCTCTTTTCCGACCCTCGTTGGCGATGCCTGCACTTCGACGAAGTCCTCGGCATCTTCCTCAACCGCTCCCATGCGATTCCCGATGGTCTCTCCGAGTTCTCCTTCCGAGAACAACTCTTCGCGACGACGAGCGTTCTGTCGACGTTCGATCACACCGCGATGCCCCCCCGTTGGGTCTTGTTCCCTCCCAAGGACTTCTATCCCAACGCCGATGATCTGCTCGCGCAGCGGGCCTACCATCTCGGGCTTTCGCTAATGAATCGCCCCAACGCCCCCCCCTGGCTACAAGCCGCGGCGCTCTGGACCGGTGCCCAGTCGGCGCGTCGCGCGGTGCTCCGACGACCTTGGTCGGGGGAGACTCACTTTCAGTTCTCCGCGATCCACCTGACGCTCGAACGGCTTCAGCAACCAAATGGACAGCTTCCCTCGGCTCACAAGCCTTGGGTCGCGACGACCGATCTTCTCTCCACCATCGGCGCCGGCGCCCTCAATCGAGCTTACCGTCGAGACCCGAATCGCTACACGACCATCTTCTACATCCAGCAGGGACTCCAGGAACTCGGCGCGGTGGGGGCGAGCACGCGATTCCTCAAGCAGCTCGGCGACATGTATCCCAGAAACTGGGCCCAGATCACCCTGGCAAGATCCATCAAGCAGATGATCGCCCAGCGGGAGGCCCAACTCGCCAAAGCGGTCCTCAACCACAAGACTCCGGTTCGCACCTTCGCGCAGCTTCAGCAGTTCGTCGCCGCGGGCCTACTTGAGATCGGCATCGACAGCTTTCTCAAGCAATCGCCGTCGACCCTCTCCCAAGAACAGGTCGATCGCATCGGGACTTGGCTCTTGTTGCTGGGACGTCCCGACGAGGCTCGGGACATGTTCATGGCCTTCGAGGATCCGACCGCATCGGAGTCTCCTTGGTTGTCGCTGCGTATCGGGTGGTGCGATCACGCCGCCGGCCTCTATCCCAACGCGGAGAAGCGCTACCTCCAAGCGGCCAACGATCCATCGACCGCGATCGATGCCCACTACGGTCTCGCCCTGATCGCGATCCTCTTCGGCGATGCCGAGCAACTCCGACAGTCGATCGACGTGGCCCTCTCGCGTCAACCAACCGAGGTGCAACGACACTCCTTCGAGATGCTGAAGGAACTCCTGCCCCCGTCGGCCAACGAGTGATCACCCCTTCAGGAAAGGCGGTGCCTCCATGCGCTGCGCGACCCCGGTCCTTCGCATCGACGGCGACGAAGACGCGAGGCGGTTCTACGTCGAGTCCATGGGGTTCACGATCGATTGGGAGTGGCGTCACGAGCCGCACTTCCCCGTCTTCATGAGCGTCACCCGTGGCGCGGTCACGCTCTTTCTCAGCGAGCACGAGGGGGATTGTCAACCAGGCGGAGCGGTCTACATGCTCGTCGATGACGTCGATGCCCTTTACGAGGAGTTCACCTCGAAGGGCCTCGTCGCCCATATGCCTCCGACCACCCAAGCCTGGCGGCAACGCGAGTGCGTCTTCCTCGATCCCTTCGGCAACCGCCTGACGATCGCGACGCCACAACAGGGTTGAGAAGCCTTCCAATCTTCGTTGAAGGCACCACTCACTTGATCGACTAGCGACGGTCGGGCAGCGGGCGAACAACCTACGGCCCTGGGCCGTATTGCTCTCCAGCGACGGCTCGCTCCCATGTCGCCGAGGGGCGATCGCTCCCGAAGCCAGTGACGACGCTTGAGATGGAGCCCAAAGCTTGGGGGGAAGTCCTGACGAGATATAACGTCTGAATAGCAACAGCGGCGACCGAATTAATCGCCGCGACGCCGCGAAAGCGAACCACCGGCCGCCTGGGGTAGAATGGGGTCGGCACCAGAGCGAGGAGACCCCTTGGCAACGACCGGTCAACACACCGAAGCCCTTGGTCGGGTCAGAGATGAACTTGCACGCGTCCTCGTGGGACAGCGTTCCTTCGTCGATCGGCTGCTCGTCGGCCTTCTGACGGGCGGTCATGTGCTGATCGAAGGCGTTCCCGGCCTGGCCAAAACCCTCGCGGCACGAACTCTCGCCTCGACCATCGACGCCCGCTTCCAGCGCGTTCAGTTCACCCCCGACCTGCTCCCCGCCGACTTGATCGGGACGGAGGTCTATCATCCCAAGACGGGCGAGTTCTCGATCCGCGAGGGCCCGATCTTCACCCAACTCCTCCTGGCCGACGAGATCAACCGCGCCCCCGCGAAGGTCCAAAGCGCCCTGCTCGAAGCGATGCAGGAGCGGCAAGTCACCATCGGTCCCGAAACGCGGTCCCTGCCCAAGCCATTCTTCGTCATGGCGACCCAGAATCCGATCGAACACGAGGGGACCTACCCTCTCCCCGAAGCCCAAGTCGATCGCTTCCTCTTGAAGATCCTCGTCGACTACCCCGATCGAGCCGACGAACGAATCATCCTCGACCGGATGGCGTCCACGGCCCCCGAGACCAACGTCGACGCGGTCATGTCGCCGGAAACGATCTTTGAGTTGCGTCGCGCGGTCGACGAGGTTCATCTCGATGAAAAGATTCGCGAGTACGTTCTCGACATCATCGCGACGACCCGTCCGGGCAATCCCCGTGCGGAAAATGAGTCGTCGCTCGATCTCGGCCCATGGCTGGAACTCGGAGCGAGCCCGCGCGCGTCGGTGGCCCTCGTCCTTGCCGCCAAGGCCTGGGCTCTGCTCGATGGTCGCGACTATGTCGTCCCCCACGACGTCAAAGAGATTGCTCCCGACGTCCTTCGCCACCGATTGTTGCTCAGCTTCGAGGCCGAAGCCGAGGAGATGACCGTCGATCGCCTGCTTCAGCGCCTTCTCGAGGACTTGCCCGTTCCATGACCGACCCGCGCGAGGAGACGAACCGTTCGGACCCGATCTCCAAGGAACTACTTCGTGCCGTGCGCCGACTGAGCCTTCGAACCAGGCGCCTCCTCGGCGGGCCCTGGTCGGGACTCTACCGCAGTCGGCTACGGGGTCGCGGCCTCGCCTTCGAGGAAGTGCGTCCCTATCAGCCAGGCGACGATGTGCGATCGCTCGACGCCAAGGTGACCGCGCGGACGGGCGAAGCGTATGTCAAGCGTTTCGCCGAGGAGCGCGAGCGGGTGGCGTGGCTCCTCGTCGACCAAAGCCCGAGCATGGCGTTCGGTTCGATCGAGCGAACCAAAGCGCAAGCCGCTCTGGAGACCGCGGCGTTGTTGGCTCTCTCCGCCGCCGTCGAAAGTGACCGCATCGGCCTCGTCACCTTCGGTCGAACGATTCACCGCGTCGCCCCCGAGCGCGGACGCCGTCACGCCCTGCGCATCGTCCGCGACTTGCTGCTCGACCAGTCGGCCACCCCCACGTCGAGCACCCTAAGCGACGGCGTGGAGACGCTGCGCCGAGCCGCGCATGGACGCTCGGTCATCTTTGTCTTGAGCGACCTCCTCGACGACGATGCGTTGCATGGGCTGCGTCGCCTTCGCCACCGCCACGAACTCTTCGTCCTACAACCGATCGATCCTCTGGAACGACGACTACCGAAGCGTGGCTTGATTCGGTTCCAGGATGCGGAGACCGGCCGTGTGATGATCGTCGACAGTGGCTCGGACGAGTATCGGCAAGCCCACGCCGATCACTGCCGCCGGCGCGAACGCCGGTTGCAGCGCGACCTCTCGCGGATGGGAGCCGACTGGGTTCCCTTGCCCACCGATGTCCCCGTGTCGACGTCGCTCCTCAAGCACTTTTCGTCGGCATCGCGCCGGAGGACAGGATGAGCGTGATTCCCAACATCGTCTTGTTGCTCGCCCAGAGCATCGCGGCCGCCTCGTCGCCACGCATCGAAACGACGGTCGGTCCCGTCACGGTAGAGGTCGATCTCCCTTCGAAGGCGGTTGGACTCTCGGACGCGTTCGTCATCGACGCCGTCCTGACGGCCCCCGATCACGTCACGCTCGATTGGCCGAAGCTCGAGACCCTTCCCGCGGACTTGGCCGAAGGCGACGCCGAGCGTCAGGGACCGGACAGGTTCGACGGCCGCTTTGGCAAACGCGTGCTGCTTCGTTGGCAAGTTCGCGTCGAACCGATGCACCTTGGCAAGGTGCCGTTGGGAAGACTACGGGTACGCTACCGCGATGCGTCCGACACCGAGTGGACGACCGAGAGCGTCGAGCTTCCCGTCATCGACGTGGTCGCCCAATCGACGCGTTCGGAGGATCCCTCCACCCTTCGTCCGATCCCCAGCCTCGATCGACGGGGAAGTTTCTGGTCGCTTCCCAACCTGCTTCAGTGGGGTGGTGCCCTGTTCTTTCTTCTCGTCGCGGGTGCCTGGGGCATCTACGCGCTTCGTTACCGACGAGATGCCGATCCACGTCTTCGAGCGCTCGATGAACTCAAGGCGATCGAGAGCCAGCTCCAAAGCAGCGGGACGGATTCTCGGCGGACGTTGGACCGTGTTTGCGATCTCCTGCGGCACTACCTCGAGGCGCGCTACGAGTTGGCGGCCCCCCGACAGAGCACTCCCGAGTTCCTGGCCTCCGCGCGAACGCGGGAGCACCTCGGCCCCGGGCAACGTTCGGCGCTCGAGGAGTTTCTCCGAGCCGCCGACGCGGCCCGCTTCGCCCATGACGAACCTGACCAGGAGACCGCCACCGAAGGCTTGCTGCGGGCGCGGGTCTTTTTGCTGGGCGAGGCGTAGCCTTGGTTTGGACTGTTAGGCAGCCGTTCTCCGTGCAACGTCAAAGAGTAGTACCCATCCGCGACAAAGTCGCCTAGAATGTCCTGCGACTGATGTCACGAGCCATCATATTCCGAGGGCGATGGGCCGTCGGGTCCCGGCACGCCCCAGACACGACGTGTCAGCGGCTCTTGCTTTGTCGTCGAGACAACGGTTCGGAAAACGACTTCGCGTTTGAAGTTGGCTCGTTGACAGTCGGACAGCGGTCCCCAACGTCCGCGGAAAAAAACGCCTAGAATTCAGGCGATGGTAATTTAGCCTGACGTCTCTGGCCGACGGAGCCTCGTCAGGTCATATCCACGTTTGCCAATAGGAGCAGCGACTTGGCCATCCACGGTAGGTTTGTCAGCATCGCACTGGCGATGGGAGCGATCATCGCGCTGACCGGCTGCGGCAGAACGCCCGAAGTTCCGATCGGCGCCGTCAACGGCTTGGTGACGCTGGACGGCCAACCCCTTCCCGAGGTGACCGTCATCTTCGATCCCAAGGAAGGAGGCCGTCCATCGGTGGCACGGACCGATGCCGAAGGGCACTATGTGCTCAACTACAGCAATCGCGACAAGGGGGCGAAGATCGGCTCGCACGAAGTGCAAGTTTTCTACCAAGAGGAGATGGAGCCGACGCCCGCCTCGGCGACCAGGCCCAAGATTCCCAGTCGCTACAACGAGAAGACCGAACTCTCCTACGATGTCGCCGAGGGCAACAACGAGATCAACATCGAGTTGTCCTCGAAGTAGCGGCGGGAACGTCGATCACTCCGGCGGCGGCTCGAAGAGTAGAATGCTGGCGGTAAACCCGTGCAGGAAGTTCGCGCCACCGACCGGTCCGAGTTCGCCCTGGGCGAAGAATCCCCCGACGGGAATGTCGCCGTAGAAGGTACGTAGGACGCCGACGTCGTGGTCCGGCTCTTCGAAGAGCCGCGTCCCGCGCCCGTTGCACGTGAAGAGCAACGCGGCGCTCGCCTCGGCGGTCGCCAGCGTGAGCAATTCGCCCATGTCCTCACCGGCCGTCTTCGCGTCGCGGACGTGAAACTGGACCGTCTGGCCGGTTCGCACGAAGTCGCCAATCGCCATGGCCCCGCTTTCGGTGTCGACGCCGATCACGTTGCGGACCAGAAAATCTCCGCGCGAGAAACCCTCTTGGTACTCGTTGATGACCCGCCCCACATGGAGGCCATGTTGGGCAAGTTCCTGATCTTCCGGGGAGAGTTCCTGGAACACCTCCTGGAGCTGGGTCATCGCGGGAACGCCACTTAGTTCGAGAATGACGTTGTCCTGCGACTTGGTGATGACGAAGTGGCGTCCGATGGGACGGCATCCCTGCGAAACGACCGTTCGGACGTTGAGGCTGCCGTGCAGTAGGACCGCCACGGCGCCCTCGTTGTAACCTTGATCGTTGAGATAGACCCGGTTGCGCCCCGGCTCGTTGGCGCCGCTGGCCATGCCGCCGACGACCGGAATTCCCGGCCGGTCCTCGTTGAGTCGCTCGACCAACTCGTCGGCGGGGAAACTGAAGGGCTCGGCCAGGACGATCAAGACCGCCCCTTCCGGCCAGGGTTCGGGAAGGTTGTCGGGCCAGCCGGCGAAGGTGACCCCATCCTCGGTTTGCGCGAACTCGAGATGCATCGGGTCGACGGTCATGCCTGGAAGCGACGCGAGCCAGAGCGAAATGGCCGGCTGCTGCTCGACTTCCTTGCCCTCGCCGATGATCGCCTCTCCGGTACAGCCGATGACGACGCGCGCGGAGGTCCGTTGGCGAATCTCCTTGGAGAGGGTCTTGGCGATCCCCGCGTGATGGTGAGACACGAAGACGACGGCCAAGTCGGGCGTCACTTCGAGTTGTTCACAAGCTCGGGTGCAAACATCCTCGAGAGCGCTCCGGGAGTCGGCGTTGGTGGAGAGAGCCTCGCCAAACCTGGGGGGGGCCGCGGAGCTATCGGCTGTCATGATCCTGCCTCGTCACTGTTGCGCCGTGCCGTCACTTCCTCCACCATCTCACGTGGGGAGCATGATGAAGAGCGACCGCGACATTCACGGCTCGTCGGTCTCAGGGAGCGTGGCCGCGTCGGCCGCTCCGGCGTGCTGTTCAGAAGAAAGTCTATTAGCCCACCGACGCATGACCAGGATGGTCGACGCCGCCCCGAGCATCCCGATCGCCACCACCGGAGCCGCCCCCGGCATGACCTTCACGCCGATCTCCACCCGTAGCATCGCCAGCAAGTGAATGACGAGTGCCACCACCGAGAGAAGCAACTGGGGGACAAGGAGTAGCGCCACGCCCCTTGCCGCGGCGGCGCTTCCGACGAGAGCGCGGCATTGCAGGATCACGACCGGCAGGCAGTAGACGCCGCAGCAGGAGACCGGGCCGATCGGCCGCTGATCAAACAGAGCGGTCATCACCGCCGAAGCGACCAACAGCGCCCCCTGCCCGAAGACGAAACAGGTGACCATCCAAACCGAAATCGGCACCAACACCGTTCGCGATCCGGCCGGTCGTTCTTTCTGGTCGGACGCTAAGCCATCCCGTTGGGACTCCGGGGAGTCGGCGCCGCATTGTGGAGGATCGAATGGGTTGACCACGGAGGCTCTCGACTCGGCGCCGGGGATCGCGACAAACCGGCGTTATAAGAAATCGCGTCGGAGCGATCGCCCTTCGGAGAAGGTGAGGCAATCCTTTTGGCGTTTGGAGATCCGATCTGCTACAACGACTTGCTCATTCGGGGCACCATCGACAGTCGCACTAGGAGTACGCCTTCCATGAACGCACGAACCACGACCCTGGGCATGTTGGGCGCCGGCCTGATCCTCGCCTTGGGATTGTCGCTACGGACGCCCGAGACGCTACAAGCCAAGGAGAACGAGGAACCGATGATCGCGCACAACGTCTATTTTTCGCTCAAGGACAAGTCACCCGAAAAGCGTCAGGCGTTGATCGACGCATGCCATCGCTACCTGGCGAAGCATCCCGGCACCGTCTTCTATGCGGCTGGCCCGCTCGCCGAGGACCTCGATCGCCCCGTCAACGACCGGAATTTCGATGTCGGCTTGCACGTCATCTTCAAGGACCAAGCGTCGCACGACAAGTACCAGGACGCCCCGATGCACCTGAAGTTCATCGAGGAGCAAAAGGACAACTGGGACAACGTCCGCGTCTTCGACTCCGCCGTGGAATACGCTCCCTCGTCCAACTAGTGCTGCGTCAAACGCTCAATTTCGGGTTCTGAATCCACGATCACTTCTCACTGGCTGACAAGCAGCCAGTGCCACCCGAACTTTGTCATCTGACCGAGCACTCGTCCTATCTGATATGCTTCAGGGAGACCGACAGAATCTTCTTCGCGAGCTTCTCGGGGAGCGGAAGGTATCCCAGTTCCGGGGCGAAGTTCTGCCCTTCGGTCAGGCCATACTTGATCAACTCCCTCAAGGCCTCCGCTTTGTCGGGATCCTTGTACTCCTTGTAGCAGAACCACCACGAGTACGCGACGATGGGGTATGCCTCTTCCCGATCGGGGTCGGGTAGCCACAAGTTCATCTCGGGAGGCAGCGTCACCCCCAGGAGCGCCTCTTGCCCGCTCTTCTCCGTTGGCGCGATGTAGCGGCCTCGCTTGTTCTCCAGTCGGGCCATCGGCAAACCCGCACCACGAGCGAATCCATACTCGACGTAGCCAACCGCCCCCGGCGTGGTCTCGACGAGAGCCGTCACCCCTTGGTTGCCTCGGGCACCAATGGTGCCGGTCGGCCACACCACCGTCTTGCCGAACCCCGGCCCATCATTCCATGGCTTCGAGATCGCCGAAAGGTGACGCGTGAACGCGTAGGTCGTTCCGCTTCCCGACGCCCGGCGAACCACGGTGATCGGTTGCTCCGGCAGTCTGACGTCCCGGTTCTGCCGCTGGATCACCGGGTCATTCCACTTGGTCGCCTTGCGAAGGAAGATCGCGACCACCGCCTCACGCGAGAGCCGGAGATTGGGCGGACTACCCGGCAGGTTGTAGGTGACGACGATGTTCCCCGCCGTCATTGGGACCGCTTGAACCCCACGCTTGACTCGCTCGATCTGTCCATCGGTGAGCGGCGCGTCGCTCATCCCGACATCGACCATGTGATCGAGAAAGGCGTTGATCCCCTGACCACTGCCCTCCGGCGAGTAGTTGACCCGAATCTGCGGGTTGAGCTTGTTGAATTCGATAAACCAACGCTGGTACAGAGGATAGGGAAAGGTCGCCCCACTCCCTTGGAACGTCAGCACCGATTGGGCCCGCGAGTCTCCATGCCAGAGCAACAGCAGGGCAACGGTGGCAAGGATGACGAGCCGGTTTGAGAAACGCATCGTTCTCCCTTCTCTGAGGAGGCTTGGAAACTCTCCATGAGCGATTTGCTCACCCTCTTCGGCTTCGTCTCCGTGTCGTTCATGGTGCTCTTCTATGCCTTGGAGTCGCGCTCGGCGTGGTTCGTCTTCGCCTTCGGTTGCACCTGTGTTTCGTCAGCAATCTACGCGGCCTTGATTGGCTCGTGGCCGTTCGCCGCCGTCGAAACGATTTGGTCAGTGGTCGCGTTCACCCGTTGGTACCGGGCGTGGACGAGCAAGGGTTCCCCGGAAAGTCCGCCGCGAGGATGAGTTCACAGCGACTCCAATGATGCAGATGGGCAATCAATCGCGAGGGTGAGTATACGCTAGGCCGTAGGGGGAGGGCCTTGTTTCCCCGTTCTTCACGAACACTTCATTGCAGCCGGGACGGCGCTTCTCGATAAACGCCCTGGTTCACGGAGACGATTTCGGTCGGTCCGTCGCCGCTCTCTCCCCACGAGGTGATGTTTTCCAAGATCGCTGCGGGGTTGTCCTCTCCTTCGAAGCGGCCGCACCAATCCATTCATATTGAAGTGAAGAGATCCGCTGCGGGCATCGATCACATACACCCTCTCCCCCGAAAGCCCCCAAACCCACACTGCTAGCGGTGCGTCGGACGTAGGTCGCCGCAACAGATTCCTCACGGAAAACCGGACAGGGTTTTGCCAGACTTTTGGGGAGTTTGATCGAAGAGATGAATCAACCACACTAAAATAAACCAGAGGCCCGCCAGGTCACCACAAATGGCCCACATGAAGGCTTCTCAATCGTTAGATTCGCCTATTTTTTTGATAACTTGCCCGTACCAAGGTCCGGTTTCTGTCGTAGACTAGCATAGACTAGTGAAGACAAATTCCGTTGCTGTTGAAATGAAGAAGGGTTCCGGCCGATGTGGTCGACACTTGACGTCAACACCGAACCGCTCCCCGGCTACCGGCTGATCCGCCGGCTCGGCCGTGGTGGCTTTGGTGAGGTGTGGGAGGCCGACGCTCCGGGTGGCCTCCGCAAGGCCGTCAAAGTCGTCCCGCTGAAACGCAATGGCAGCGGTTCCGACGCCTCGGAACTCGACGGCCTGCGTGTCATGCGGTCGCTGCGTCACCCCTACCTGCTTTCGATCGAACGCTTCGAGATCGTCGACGAGCATCTCATCATCGTGATGGAGCTGGCCGAGCAGAGCCTTGCCGATCGTTTCGCGGATTACATCCGGGACGGGCGTCCTGGCATCCCACGCGACGAGTTAATCGGCTACATCCGCGAGATCGCCGAAGTTCTCGACGTGATGAACTGGACCCACGGGCTCCAGCACCTGGACATCAAACCGGAGAACATCTTTGTCTGCAGCGGGCACATCAAAGTAGGCGACTTCGGCCTGGTCCGCCCCGGCAACACCAATGTCGACGTCAACGCGGTCGCCTTGAGTCCTCCCTATGCGGCCCCTGAGTTGTTCGACGGCCGCATCGAGCAGACCGCGGACCAATACAGCCTCGCCGTGACCTATCAGGAACTCCTCACCGGAAAGCGCCCTTTTCAAGCGAAAGACGTTCGCGGACTCCTCTACCAACACGCGATGGGGCGACCCGACCTTTCGGTCCTCTCCCAGCACGATCAGAAGATCGTCAGCCGAGCCATCCACCGCGACCCACGGCAACGTCATCCGAGCTGCCGCGACTTCGTCGACGCCCTCGCCCGAGTCGGCCTGGGCGAAACCAACTCGATCCGTCGAACCCGCAGCGCCGACCGGCGCGGGTTGCTGGTGACCCGCGAGGTTCGCCCGCAGCCGATGCAACCCAAGGCCCGTCGCGTGACCAGACACCACGTTCCGACCGGAACGACGACGGCCGGACTTGGCATGACGCGAACCCAGGCCTTCACGACCAGGACCGGCGAGTCCTCGAACGAGGAATGGCGTGACTCCGTCGCGGCTCTCCTGCCGACGGAACTCTTCGCGGAGAAGCTTCGCGGCTTCATCAGCGAACACAAAGCCAAGATCGTCGAGAGCACCGAGGAACAGATTCTTCTGTCGATCCTCGACAAGAAGTGGCTTGGACTTCGCTCCAGCAAGGGGTGGCACATCCAAGTCGAAAGCTGCTGCCTCAACGGCCAAAGCGGCTACCGAGCCATCGACATCCGTATCTGGAACGACAGCCCAAAGATCGACGGCGAGCAACGCAGGCGTACCGGGGGCCAATTGCTCCAGTCGCTCAAGTCCTGGTTGATGGTCGTTCAGAGCGGCAGTTCGCCGCGTGGGCCGCACGCTCGCTCCAAGCTCCTCGCCTAAATCGGTCGACTCGATGCTCAATGTCTCGGGTGCCATGCCCCACGCTTGCGCGGGCATGCTCGAAAGATTCACGCTTGCGTGGGCATGCTCGAAAGATTCACGCTTGCGTGGGCATGCGTGTGAGATTCACGCTCGCCGTAGGCACGCGGAAAACGCCTGCAACGACGCGAGTTCCCGCGCGACAGGACAGGTGGACTACGTACGCGAAGGTGACGGCGAACGATTCTCTCGTCCCGATACTGGGTCGGCTCTTCCCATCATGCCGGTCTCATCCGCGGAACTTCTCCGGGATTCGCTTGAGCCTCCTCGCCCGCCAGCGCGAAGACGGTACATTGACTGAGGCAGACCAAACGAGTCGATCGCGGCGCGGTGTACGCGGAGGAGACGTGAGCACCGAGCCGTGGCAGAGGAGTAACGTCCGGCGTGACCGTCAAACCAGTCCTCCAAGCGTTGTTGCTAGCCGATCACGTCTACATCGACGCCAACACCCGCAAGAAGGTAATCGCCGGCACCACCAACCACATCACCGCCCGTGAGTTCCCCTCTCGATTCGGCTCCCGCAAGTTCTGCTTCGTCTCCCTGACCGGGGTTCGCGAGCAGATCCCCGTCAAATTCCGCTATTCGGATCTCGCCACCGGCGAGACGCTCGTCGAGCTCCAGGACATCGAGATCGAGTCGGACGATCCGCTCGACACCGTCGAGATGGTGGTCCAGTTGCCTCGCCTTCCCCTGCCCCACCCCGGCGTCTTCTCCATCGAGATCATCGCGGAAGGCGAAATCGTCGGCGCCTTGCGTTTGATGGTCAGCCAATCCCAAGACGAAGACGGCGCCGACTGGGACGACGAATCGGACAACTGAGGGCGGCTCAAGTCCTCTCCAGTGGACATGAACAGAGCTCCTCGTGGGAAGGCCGGATCCCTCTCCCGTTTCCCGATGGCATCCCGCTCCCACGCTCGGTAAGTTGTGTTGAACCGTCGGCCCTCACCTGCTGACGGCAACCTGGTCACGCAATAACAACCACACCACGGAACCCGCGATGATGCACGCACTGCTCGCTGCCCTGCTACTTCCCTTGACGATCGCCGCCGACGCCAAGACCGACCAAAAGGTCTATCTCATCGGCAACTCGCTGACCTGGGATACCATTCCCTCGAAACTCGACGGCGACGTGCAATGGCATGTCGACTGCGGCAAGAGTCTACCCTACATCCGCGACAATCCCGGGATGCCCTGCGTCAAGACCTCGACCCTCTGGCCCGATGGTCTCAAGGACAAGCAGTATGACATCATCTCCGTGCAGCCTCACTACGGCTCGACGCTCGACGAGGATGTCGATGTCATCTCCAAATGGGTCGAGATGCAGCCGAATGCCGTCTTCGTCATCCACACCGGCTGGGCTCGTCAGGTCTCCCGGGAAAAGGAGTACGCCAACGGCGACACCTCCGGGAAGATGCAACACAGCCCCGCCTATGTCGACGCCGTCATCGCTAAACTACAAAAGCGTTTTCCCGACCGAAAGTTCAAGCAAACGCACGCGATCGACCTGATCGAGATCGTCGCCGACGACATCGATAGCGGAAAAGCCCCCTTCTCCACGACCGAGGACCTCTATCGCGACGCGATTCACATGAAACAGGAGACCGGTCGCTACATGATGCACAACGCGATGCGCCGCGCCCTCGGCCAACCGACCTCCGACGCTGGCTTCGAGAAGGCCGACCCGAAGGTCAAGAAATACCTCGACAGCGTCATCGAGCGTCAATACTCGAACTAGGCGCCGTCTCAAGTTCGGCTCCGGCTTCGGCAGCCCGTGTCGTGACGAGTCCAAGCACGGAGGCATTGCGGTCCGATGAGTTCCACTAACTCGGTCGCCTTCAAGGAGTGGGCGGTGATCGTCGCCGCCCTCGCCCAAGGCGTACAGTCAATCATCCTCCGCAAGGGAGGGATCCAGGAAGGACGCGAGGGGTTCCGGGTCGACCACGACGCGTTCTGGCTTTTTCCGACCTTCCTGCACCAACGCCTGGAGAGCTTGACGCCCGCCGCCCGCCCGCTCTGGGATCGAGTCGTCTCCCCGACGAGAGACGAGTCGACCATACCGCTTGCCTGCTTCGCACGCGTCGAGCAGGTGGTTCATCTCGAGAGCGAGGACCAGGCCCACTCCCTGGCGGGCCAACATCTCTGGACGGAAGAGACGGTGATCGAACGCTTCCACTACCGCCGACCGGGACTCTTCGCGATCCTCGTCCGGACCTTCGCCCTCGATGCTCCGCATGTCATCGACGATGACCCAAGTTTCGCCGGCTGCCGAAGCTGGGTTCCCCTTCCCGCGGAACTCAGCACCGAGGGCCTGACGCCCGTGATTAGCGACGAGGTTCACAGCAAACGTCGGCAAGCGTTTGACGGAGCGTTCGCGACTCGGTCGCGTTGACGGCCAGGGAATTCACACAACCTTTACTCCGACGCGCGATTCGATCCTTACGTTAGTCTCCGCACGTCTTTTCCCCACACGCGGATGCCGGCCTCCTTCTTCCCCCCATTGAGGGAGGTCGGTCCTCTCCTCTTCTCCCCACCGCCATTCTCCCTTTCCCAACGGGAATTCGGCCTCGTCGCGCCCGCCCTGCTACGATAAGGCGATGATCGCGACGTTGCTCCCGATGATGCTCTCTCCTTTCATCGCCGTCGATGTTCCGCTGGCGAGACGCCCTTCCACCTACGCCGGCGCCATCGGTCAGTTTCAGGTGGAGGCCCGGCTCGACCCGCTCGCCGCTCCCGCGAACGCCGTCCGGTGGCTCGACATCGTCATCGCCGGTCAGGGCGATTTCGCGTCCGCGAAGTCACCCGACCTCACCCGGCAACAGCGCTTTGACGATGCGTTCGCGGTCGTCGCCGCGCCGACAATGACCGAACGTCCCGAGAAACGGACCTACCGCTATCCGATTCGGCCACGTAGCCCCGACGTCGAGCGAGTCCCCCCCTTGGCCTACTCGTTCTTCAACCCACGGAGTCAGCGTTTCGAAACCCGCTACACCCGGTCGATCGAGTTCCGCAATCTCCCCCCGCGAACGGTCGACGCCGGCGATATCGTGGACTACCCCCTTCCCGCGCCTCCCAGCATGCCCGCTCCGCCGAGCGTCTGGGGGATCTATCTGCGCGTCGGATTCGCGATCGGCGCGGTCGTCGTGATCACGTTTCTAGTCGTCAAGCGACGAAGGCGAGCTCGAGCCGGCGAGCCGACTTGGGCGGCGGGTGGCTCGGCCGCCGTCGAGGAGCTGAGAAAGGAACTTCGTCAAGCGCGAGAGCGGAAGGACGTCGAGGCCGAATCACGAGTCGCCCGCCTCGCCGTCGAGACGATGGGAGACCGACTTGGTTGTCCTCCAGGTACATGGACAGCTCGCGAGATCGCGTCTCGGCTTCGCGAGCACGGCTGCCCCGAAGAGTCGATCGAACGCGTGAGGCTCTCCCTCGCCAGTTGGGAAAAGTCCCGTTTCGGGCGTCCCTCCGACGGTATCACCGCCACCGCGGAGGAGTTGATCGAACGGCTCGAGGAGATCGAACGACATCTCGAAGATGGCCCGGCAACGTGAGTCCCACGATCTGGGCCGCTGCACAAGTCTCAGAAGTCCGTTCCGAGTGGGAGACCATCGTCGCGCACTCCGAGTTGCCGGTAGACGGCGACGTCGATGTGGTCGTTGACGAAGGTCACCGCGCCGTCGGCACGAGCGAAGTGAGCCCCTCCCACGTGATGGCTGCCAAACCCGCGTGCGACGATCTCAAACGCCCGGTCAACGTTCGGGTTGGTGGCCCATGCGTTGAGCGGCGCGAAGGTCGACGCGATGTTGATCGGCCCGCTTCCATACCCTCGATTGTCGACGTAGAGACTGCTGGCCCAGGTGGCATAGTAGGTCGGAACCGCTCCCTTCAGGGGAAGATATCGGCTCTCGCCTAGCATGAACACCTTGCTCGCCCCATCGGATATTTGACGAAGCCCGACGGAAGAGTTCACGAACAAGACGCCGTTGGACCAGAACGTTCGGCCGTTGTGACTGGAGGTGTAGCAACCTTCGTCCGCCGGCCCGGTGTCCTGGTGAGTTCGTTCTCCCCCGCCCATGACGCCGAAATAGTTGTTGTTGGCGTGCTGCCCATTGCTGTTGGGGTCGCTCGGACACTCGAACTTGACGAGGCGGCGACGTTGCTGGGCGTAGTTGGGGCTGCTGCTGATCGATCCATTGTCGTAACCGAAGAAGGTCGATTCGAAATCGAACCGGCCATAGCGCTGATCCTCCTCGAGATGCGGAAGCAGGAGCACCGTCCAAGGGGCCGAGGCGTTACCACGATCTCCTCCCGTGAGGCCATCCTGCGCGGGGTCGATGAGACAGTCCTCGGCACTGATCGCGATATGGGTCCCGTTGCCGACCGGAAAGACGCGATGGGTGTCGTGGTAGCCGTGAAGTGCGACGCCAAGCTGACGGAGGTTCCCCTTGCATTGCATCCGCTTGGCCGAAGCCCGCGCTTGCTGGACCGCGGGAAGCAGCAACGCGACCAAGATGCCGATGATCGCGATGACAACGAGTAGTTCGACTAGGGTAAAGGCAGAGCGGCGGTAGGTCCTCATGGTCATTCCCCACGTAAAGAACGGGTGTCGATCGGAAAATAGACACTGACCCCCGTCGTAGTCTACTCCCGTCGACCCGGCCGATGCAACGGACTGCCCACTCGTTCCATCGCTCGCCCCAGTGGCTCGTGTTGACCTGTTTTCAAATTTGCGGTGCTCTATGCTCGGATCCGAACCCGGAGTGAGCAATCGCATGGCCATCACGACAGACGCGCGAGCAACGACGACGCTCGCCCATCGGTATTTCAAACCGGTCTTTCGGAGCATTGACACCCACCGACCCCTGCGTTGGCTCCTCGTGCTTCTTCTTCTCGCAACGGCGGTCGTGGCGGGAACGTCGGTCGTCTTCTCCGAGGAGGGGTGGCCCGGCAACCACGAAGGGCTCGCCTGGAAGTTCCGCACCCTCGTCTACGCCGCCCATCTCCAACAGGGCGATCTGCTGCCGATTTGGGCATCGGAGGACATGTACGGCCACGGCTCCCCCCTGCCCCTCTTCTACCACAAAGCCTTCTACTTCACGTCGGCGCCGCTCTACCTCGGCCTGGGAAACGTGAAGTGGTCGATCTACCTCGCGATCGCCGGGTGGAGTCTCTTCGGGTGCCTCGGCATCTACCGCGCCGCACGCACGCTTGATGCCCATTGGACCGTCGCGACGGCGATCGCCTCCCTCCTACCCTTTCTCAACTACACGTTGCTCGACTGGCTGGTGCGAGGAGCCTTCGCCGAGTTCTCCGCCTACATGTGCCTGCCGTGGATCTTCCATTGGTGTTTGCGACTGCTGCGCACCGAGCGGTTCGGCGTGTCGCTCGCCCTGTGGATGGCCCTGCTTGTCTATGCGCACTCGGTCATCGCGCTCTTTAGCATGATCCCGATCCTGATCGCGGTCGCGATCGTGCTCGCCCGTCACCCACGAACGTTCACGAGGGAATTGCTCGTCAAGGGAAGCCTCTCGGTCCTGATCTGCTCGGTGGCACTTCTCCCGTACCTGGCGGCATACAGCGTGATTCGCGAGGGGTTCGATCCCTCTTCGGTCAAGAACTTCGGCTATTCACCGAGCGATCACTTCTGGCCAGCGCGAAAGTATGTCCACGACAGCCGGTTTCATCCAGGCGGCAAGGAGATGTGGTTCTCGGTCCAACTCAATCACACGCTGCTCATCGCCGCGCTCGTGACTCTCCTGTGGTCGCTCCTCAACGTCCGGCCTCGCTCGGATGAGGCCAGCGCCCCAGCGACGGTTCCCGGAGCGTCGCTCTTTCTTCTTTCGTCGCTCGGCGTGATGTTCGCGCTACAATTGCGAGCGAGCAATGGGCTCTACGACTCCGTGCCCGGGATGGACTATCTCCAGTTCCCGTGGCGACTGCTCTCGTTCGTCAACCCACTCCTGCTGCTTTGGCTGGCCCTTCGTTTCGCCGCGATGCCGAGGAAGTCGGGATCGTTGCTCCTTCCTTGTCTGCTTACCTGGTTGGTCCTCGGCACGGTCCTGGAGTCGCCCGGTGTTCAGCCGGTTCGCTGGAACTGGATCAGCCAGGCGGAGCTAGAAGATCCCCTCCTCACCGGCCAGTCGCCAGGGGTGGCTGGCACCGCGGCCGAGTATTGGCCCGTCTCGACGCAGCCCGACGAACGCGACGGGGACGCTCCCTCCCAGATCCACGAGCGGTTGCAATCGTTTCGGCGGCAGACTTCGCAGGGTCCGGTATGCCTCGAGGGGACCGCTCGGGTGCGGTCGCCGGCGGATGGATCGCGACGGGATTGGGAGAGATTGACCATGCGGTGGCGGTTCGCGTGCGAGGGGCGGTCGAGAGTCGCACTTCCGTTGACGCACTCGGGACTCGAACGAGTCTACCGAGAAACCGAACGGGGTCGTGTGCCGGTCCTCACCCATCGACGCTCGGACGATCACCGCGTGGTCATCGAACTGCCTGCCGGGGAACACCAAGTCACCGTTCGGCTACCAACTCTCGGCAATCTGCTGAGATGAAACGTCACACCACTCGTGAAGGTTGCCAACGAGTTCGTTTGATGGAGCCAGCCGACATCCGCGGCCCGCTTCAATCAATGGACTGCCATGCACTGGCTGGCAAGCAGCCAGTGGCACCCAGTTTGGATCCAAATCCAGCATCCCGGTTGGCAAACGGAATGCTCAACAACTCTCTTGGGTCCCAACTCTCTTAGATCCCAACTATCCGGGGTGGCATGCCCACGCTCGCCGTGGGCATGCGCGAAACGCCCCTGATTCAGTAAGTTCCCACCCAAGCGATGGCCGACCTTACTTGTCGGCGAACTTGCCAGTCAGGTCGTCGGTTGCTCACTCGGTCTTCGGAGAAGCCGACTTGGACCCGGCCTTCGGAGAAGCCGACTTGGACTCGGTCTTCGGAGAAGCCGACTTGGACCCGGTCTTCGGAGAAGCCGACTTGGACTCGGTCTTCGGAGAAGCCGACTTGGACCCGGTCTTCGGAGAAGCCGTTGTCGTCTTCGCCTTCTCCGACGGCTCCGTCACCGGTGCCTCGGGCTTCTGCGGTTCCGTCGGCGGCCCCTCCGCCTTGGCGGACGCGGGCGAGGCACTTGGCTTGGCCGGCTTGAGCAAGAGGTCCTCAAGCATCAAATCGCCCGGAGCCTCACCGAGTTTCTCGTCGGTCAACAGCGACCAATAGGCGGCGATCAGCGGGCGATACTGGAAACGTGGCGTCAGCTTGAGAGCCTGCTCGAACGCTTCCTTGGCCTTGTTCGGCTCTCCCGCCTCCAGGCGCATCATGCCGAGCGTGAGCGAAAAGTCGCTCTGGGCCGATCGGCTCTGGGCCAAGGTCTGGGCGCTGCCCGTCACCGTCATGAGGTTGCCGGCCAAAGCGGTCTGCTCGAAGAGACTCAACTGAACCGACATCCGCTCGAACCGAAGCTCGGCCAACCCGACTTCCAACAGGCGAATCGCCTCCTCGTAGTTGCCCTGGAGGTTCTGAACGACGCCCATGAACCAGTTCCATTGACCGGTACCAAAACCCGTGCGGCGCCCCGCTCCGGCATCCCGAAACTTGGCGAACGCCTTCTCCGCGAACCCGAGTTCCAGGTAGAGCGGTCCGATCATGCGTGCCGCCTCCTGCGACTCCGGACCGAACGGCCCCACAAGTTCGAGTTGCTCCATCGCCAATAGCGGAAGTTCGAGCTGCATCGCCAGCGCCGCCCGCTCGAGCGGCCGCTCCTCGGAAACGCCCGCTTTGGCCAACTGTTCTTTCTGTTGGGCGACAAGTTCGTCGTAACGCCGGCGCCGAGCGTCGACTTCCTTGGTGATCCCCGGGAGATAGCGGCTCTCCAGTTCGCCCGCCGCTCCCTTGGGAAGCTTCTCCAAGGCCTCTTGCAGTTGTTGCAGCGCAACGTCGAAGTGGCGGTTCGCCAACGCGATGTCGAAGAGCTTCAAGTGAACCGCCGCATCTTCCGTCCCGGCGATCGCGGCACTCTGATACGCGAACATCATCTGGTAGTGCCGCAAGGGCAACAGCACGCGCGATGGCGGCAACACAAGTTGGCGCGGCGTCGTGGGAGCCTGAGCATTGGCTTGGGCCGAGGTGTCCCTCTTCGCCGGAGCGTTCTCCGTTGGAGCTGTCGTTGACGGCGCCGCGTCGGGCGTGGCGTCGGCGCCCTTGCTCTTGTTGGTCGCGGTCTTGTCCGTCTGTTCGGTGGCGCCTTTGTCGGTCTTGCCCTCCCGCTCAAGCATCCGCTCGGCGGCGGCGCGGGCAAGCGCCTCCCGCTCCCACACGAAGATGTTCGAGAACGCGCTGCCCAGCCGCAGGTACGCGCGCGGGCTGTCGGGCTGATTGGCGACGGAGTTGCGGAGTTCGGTCAGTCCCAGATAGTCGCGACCCGGACGCTCCAGGGTTTGATTGGGAACGAGAAAGACCGATCCCGAGACGAAATTCTTCGGCACGATCAGTCGCGTCCGCCAGAGCCAGTCGATGATGCCCGGCTCGCTCACGAAACGACCCGAGAGCTGCGGTGCCTCTCGATCTTCCCGAAAGACCGCCTTGTTGGCGCGAATTCGGTTGGCTTCGATCAGGTCCTTGTCGAGGGAGGAGACATCGCCGAAAACGACGGCCGCGTCACTGACGTAGAGGGGGGCAAGTTCCGGCGTGGCGAGCATCGACTTGAGCGCCAGCTCCATTCCCGGTTCGCTCGGATCGATGATGATCATCGACACTTCTTCGTCCGCGAAGGTCTTCTTCCAGGTCTCCGGCTTGCGTTGGACCAGCGCCTGCCGGACTTCCGAGTACTCGTCGAGAACGTCGCCGTAGACCTGCCAACGGCTGTCGACGAAGTTGCGTCGTTCCGGGTTCCCCCACGCGAGGTAGGAAGCGATGCGATTGGAAAACGCGAACTGATTTCCCTTCGGTCTGACCTCCGAAAGCCACGCGTCGGCATCGACCATGTAGCGGCTCATGTCGAAGCCCAAGCCGAACCGACCGACCATCCCCTGGAGACGACCGGTGAACGCGCCGACCAGCGCGACGAAAATCAAGACGATGCTGAGCGCTCGTCCAATCTGTGACCAGAGAAACCAAGGTGTCTCGATGCGGGTCTTGTCGCCGAACCGTGAGAGGAAGAACTCTTGAGCGTTGAGCGAGAGGGCGTAGGCGAGCAGAAGGGCCGAGAATCCCTCCAAGCGATGGGCCAGCATCGGCAATCCCAAGGCGAGCAGCGTCACCAGGAAACGACCGATCGGTAGTCGCGGCAGGTTGAGCACGAACGAACTGAGTCCGCCGACGATCAGCATGCCCCACGCGACCCCTTGCCAGGGAATCGTCCCCTGTTGCAGGCTCTCGAAGTAGGTCTTCCACGAAAGCGGCGCCCACGCCGTGGCGACCCGCTCGTATTTGGGTACCTCGGGCAGAACGCTTCCGAACCACTCGAAGGGGAAGGTCAGCGTCGACCAGCCATAGGGGGTGACCATGCCGGCGAGCCAACACAAGAGGGCGACGCCAAAGAGTTGGGCGATCTGTCCCTTGGAGAGGCGATCGCTTCCGAACTGGCTCCATGCCGGAAGGAACATCGCGGCGACTTCGCCAAGAACCATCAGCAGCAGGAAGAGGGCGACGAGCACGTACCCCATGCCCGAGTTCGCCCAGAGAACCGCCACGGGAATCGCCAGGTAGATCAGACCGAAGCGCTGCCGGTAGCGGGCCTGGAACCAGACCAGCAACAAGAGCCCCAGAAAGAACAGTCCGACCACTTCGGGGGAGATCGACAGCCAGGAGGAGAATCCGATCATCGCGAGACTGGCGACCATCACCGACCACCAAAGGGTCGGCCCCGAATGGCGTACCCATAATAGGGTCAACGCGATCAAGGAAACGAGCAGCGCCTTGAGGAAGATCAGTCCCGCGGGGCCGAGTGTGGAGTAGCAACGTTCGGCGCCGGTGTTGAAAAGCCACCACGGGCAAACCCACGGTTTTCCCTCGGCGGTGTAGCTGAGCGAGTCGCTATCCGGAAGCGAGGGAAAGGTGGCGGCGAAGATCTCCCCCGACTTCAGCCGCATCCACAAGTCGGCGCCATCGTCGCGGAAACACCCGAGAAAAAAGGAGAACAACAACAGTCCACCGGCCAGGATCAGATCGATGCGCCGATTCTCGCGCCGCATCACCTCCGGTGTCAGGACGAATTCCTCTTCCTCCTCCGGATCGTTCTTCGGCCCCGATGACGACGCTGACTCGGCCACGTTCTCTCCATCTTCTCGATCGGCGCTTCTCGGACGGCGGAATCACTTCCGCCATCGTTGGCGTTGCTCTTGAGGTCCCACGAATGAGGGTCGGCCGGTGTCACGTCGCCGCGCCCGACCACTCGGGTAGAGGGGAATCCATTCGACAAGTCGTCCAAGGTAATCGAGCCCGGCCCAACTCGCAAGCCATGGCTCGTCGCGTCGGCTCCGCTTGAGCTACCCTTGCGTATTCGTACGGAAGCGATACCAAAATGGTGCGACAAGCACGTTGAACTTCACCAAGAGGGGTCTTTCCACGCAACGATGGAAGCGCGCACCGTCAAGTTGATCTTTCTGCGAGAGGTGCGCGATCAACTTCGGGACCGCCGAACCCTCTTCATGATCGTCCTGCTTCCGGTATTGCTCTACCCGACCCTCGGACTTGGCCTCGTCCAGCTCACCCTCAACTTCGGCGCCCAAACGCGTCGGATCGGCATCGTCGGCGTCGATCAAATCCCGGCCTCCGCCCCGCTCCTGAACGCCCAGCGCGACCGCTTCAACGTCGAGCTCTTCCGCGACCCCGACTCCCAAGCCAACTATGTCGTGATTCCCAGGGACGACTGGAGCGAGTCCGACGTGATGTCGGGCAAGATCGACGCTCTGATCATCTTCGCTTCCGATGCGAAACGGGATTATGAGGAGGGGGGAAGGCTGCGGTTGCGCGTCCTTCACAACGGAACCGACGACGACTCCGAACTCGCCTATCGAGTGACCCTCAGCCTCTTGGAGACTTGGGAAGAGGATCTGGTCGCCGCCCGGATGCGGCAACTCGGGCGCCCCGACGAATTCGCCCAACCTTTGGAGATCGAAGAGGAGGACTCCGACATCTCCCCACCCGCGGCCCGTTCCGGCACGGTTTGGGGCAAGGCGGTTCCCTTCCTGCTGGTGATGATGGCTCTCACCGGGGCCTTCTATCCCGCGGTCGACCTTTGCGCCGGCGAGAAGGAACGCGGCACGATGGAGACACTGCTGATCACGCCCGCGTCGCGTGGGGAGATCGTGACGGGGAAGTTCCTCGCCATCTTCCTCTTCAGCGTCGCCACGAGCATCTTCAACCTCGGCAGTCTCGGCCTAACGCTCGGGCAGATTTCGATGCTGGTTCCCGAGACGGCGCGCAATGCCGCCGAGTTCACCGCACCGTCGTTGGTCGCGATCCTGTGGATGCTGGTGTTGATGCTTCCGCTGGCGGCCTTCTTCAGCGCCATTTGCATGGCGATCTCGGTCTTCGCCCGCTCGACGAAAGAGGGGCAGTACTACCTCATGCCGATGTTCGTCATCGTCATGCCGCTGGTCTTCCTGACGCTCGTTCCCGGCGTCGAACTCAACTTCGCCTACAGCCTGCTGCCAGTGACCAACGTCGCCCTGCTTCTGCGGACGTTGATGCTCAACCAGTACGAAGTGGCGATGACGTACCTCTTTCTCGTGCTGGTGCCGACCCTGCTCTACAGTGTCTTGGCGCTACGATTCGCGATCGAGCAATTCAACCGCGAGGAGGTCCTCTTCCGGGAGGCCGAACGACTCGACCTAGGGCTTTGGATCCGCCATCTCCTGCGCGACAAGGAAGCGACGCCCACCAACGCCGAAGCGTGGAGTTGTTTCTTCCTACTCTTGCTGCTTCGCTGGTACTCGCAAGGACATCTTCCGTCAAACCTGATGGCGCAAGCGGTCTACCAACTCGCATTCATCGGGTTCCCGGTCGTCATGATGGGCATGCTGCTGACAAGTCGGCCGGCGATCAGCCTCGGGCTGCGCCGTCCGCTCTTGTTACCGACTCTCTTGGCGTTCGGAGCGGTCTTCAGTCTACACCTGGTCGAGAAATCGTTCGTCCCGGTCCTCTATCGACTCTTCCCGATCCCCGACGAGGTCGTGGTTCAGCTCTCGGTCTTGCTCCAGGGCAATTCAACTCTCTCCAAGCTGATCGTCTTCGCCGTCGTGCCGGCGATTTGCGAGGAGCTCGCGTTTCGCGGATTCATCCTCTCGGGACTCGAGCGCCGTCACGGACCGTGGATGGCGATCCTGATCAGCAGCATCCTTTTCGGCGCCTTTCACATCGTCACGCCGCAAGTCATCAACGCGACGATGCTCGGCGTGGTGCTGGGGATCATCGTCACTCGCTCGGGGAGCATTTGGCCCGCCATCGGCTTCCACATGCTGCACAACGGCATGATGGTGCTCAGTTCGAGTGGCGACGGCGCCGAAGCCGCGGCGGGCTACTCCCTGCCGCTCGTCGTGCTGGGTTCGCTGGCCTCGGCGATGCTAATCGGCTACTGCGCGACCCTTCCCTGTCGTCTCCCGCGTCATGCCGATGCGGAAAACCAAACGGCCGCGAACGCCGGTTGATTGGTCCAGCCCCGAGTCCGGAACCAGCGATCCTCCCCCATCAACGCGTTCCCAAGAAAGCAAACATGCCCGCGGGAATCCACGGGCACGTCGCGTTTCGCTGTCCTTGGTGGGGCTTCGCGGGGATCGCTCTCCCCGGTGGCCGCCTTAGAAGGTCACTTCCATCGAGCCGGCGAAGCCGTTGAAGAAGACGCTGTCGTGGTGCTTGGGCCGCGGGCGTTGATCGAGCTGGAAGACGATCTGCTCGGTCGCCGTGCCGACCCCGATCAGCCAGAGGAATTCCCAAGCGGCTTTGAACTTGACGCAGCGGTGCGGGATGAACGAGAAGCCGACATCACCCTCGATGATTCCGCTGGTCGCGGCGACTTCCTTGCGGTAGTCGATCAGGTTGAGGTAGCTTCGGGCGTCGCCGGGAACACCACGATAGAGCTGAATGTGATTCTCAAGGAAGTTGGCGACGAAGCCACCACGCCCCGAGACGTCGAACTCGAAGTAGCGCCACAGCGGCAAGTGGGCCTCGGCCCCGATCTGCGGACCGACCAGGTCGTTGTCGATCGCGGTCCGGTAGGTCGCATAGGTCTCGGCCGAGTCTTGGGGGCGAACAAACGCCGGTCCGGTGTTAACCGCGGCATCGTAGAAGTACTCGTTGCTGTTGAAGAAGCCGAGTTCGTCGTTCAAACGCGTCTGGCCCGCCCGATTGAAGGGACTACGCACCGAAGCACCCAGCGGGGTGTCTTGGCCCGCGACGTCCGCGAAGAAGAACGAGAACATCTCGTCCAGGGCGATGTAGCGGACGCTCCCGGTCACGTAGACGCGCCAATCGGAGGCGACGAAGTCCTCGAAGACACGTTGCTTGTAGGTGATGTCGCCACCCTGCACGTTGAACGAGTAATTGGCGATGGCCAGTTCACCGTCTTGCCAAAGGAGACTGATCGGACGATCGTCCTCGGTCAGGTCGGTGTTGTCCAAGAGTGTCGGGTCGTCGGTCGTGGCCTCTCGTGGGATGTCACGACTCTTGAGTCCTTCCTCGTTCCCCTCGGCGACGACCGCGAAGACCCGCGAGTCGGTGTCGAAGAAGGCACCCAAGGCCGGAATCTCGTTGAGCGGGTAGTGCGGCCCGGCCTCTTCCCAGGCGGGTGCCGGCAGGAAGAAACCCAACGGATGCTCGACGAGAATCGTCGCTTGCCCGTTGGCGTTGCGCTGAACGCCCACCGGCCCCGGAACGATCGAACGGTCGCCGACGGGAATACCCGGACCGCCGTCGTCGATGTCCTGAGGCGTGTCGGCGTTGAAGTACTCGCGCCGCGATTCCCCATTGAGCAACCCGTTGAACGCGTCGACGTTCAGGATGAAGGGGGCGGAAAGGTAGCCGAAGCGGAAATACTCGAAGTTGTTCGTCGGCGACTCGCTCACCTGCTGCGTGAGAAACCCGGCTCCACTGACGTCGTCAACAAGTTGGGTGGCGTTCCAGTCCTGAAACCAGAAGTAGCCAGCCTCGATCTTGTTTCCACCGGAGAATTCGATGCCGAAGCGGGGTTCGTAGCCGAACCGCTGCCCGAAGTTGAAGTCGTCGGTCTCCATCCGGACCTCGCCGGGGATCAGGACTTCATCATTGGGAACGTCGACGCGGTACGCGGGATCGTTGGCCGATCCGGAACGTCCTTGACCACCGTTGTAGGGATCGAACGTCAGGGGAAAGAGCAACGCCCCCGGCGTCGCGGTAACCGCTTGCGGGTTGTCGATGAAGATGTCGGTGTTGCCCTTTTGAGGAATCACGTCGAACAGGTTCTGCGTCGTGGTGACGAGTTCCTTGTTCGTCGGCTTGCTGCGGAAGTAGTACTTCACGCCCGCCGAGAAATAGGGCTTCCAGCGGTTCTTGAGCCTCCACTTCGCCTCCCGCATCTCCTGCGTGGGGGCAACGTGCTCGGGCGCCCAACACTCCGGGTTGTAGAAGCGATCGGTGTACGTCGAATAGACGTCCGTCCGCTCCGGAATGGGACCACCGTCGAACTCCTCCTGTCCCCGCGCCGCACCAGCCATTGCCAGCAGCAGCAGCCAAGGCCCAGGCCGACAGATCGACATCATCCTTCGCATGCTCCGACTCCTCGGTCTCTCCCCGCTCGCATCGGCTGGGGCCGCGTTCGATCGCTATCCCACCTCGTTCGTGGGGACCCGGCGCGATCAGAACGGAGGGAACCGTTCTGACGCTGGTAGCGGTTGTAGAGCTAATAGGGTTATCGACGTGGGGACTTCGACCCTTGAGTGGATTGGTGGAAATATGGGAAGATCCGGCACTACCGGTACAACCATACTTCCGCGATAAGTTGCCTCTGGGAACGATCGGATCGCGGGCCCTCCCAACCCGGCGCCGAGCCCCCTCCCCGGGAGCCGACTCGGCCAAAAATTCGCCCGGCGACATGACTCGGCGCTCAGCGCCATTAGAATGTCCCGATGGCCACCATCGATCTTCCAGAACACGCCACGGCTCTCGTTCCCGCCGATTACGCCACCGCCCGAAAGCGGTTCGTCGAGCAGTGCTCGCGGGTCGGCGTGACCTGCCAAAGCTACCCAATCGCCGCAAACTCCCCCGCCGGGGAAGAGCTGTTCATCGACGTCTGCCGGATCGGATCGCCCTCCGCCTCCCGCGTCGTCTTTCTCTCCAGCGGCGTTCACGGGGCCGAAGCCCCCTTTGGCTCGGCGGTTCAACTCGCGTTCCTCGACTCCCTCCGCGAGGAGTGGACGCCACCGGTCGACGTCGCCGTCGTGCTGCTGCATTGCCTCAATCCTTACGGCTTCGCCTGGAACCGCCGCGCGAACGAGGACAACATCGACCTGAATCGCAACTTTCTCCCCGAGGAGGAAGAGTACGAAGGCTGCCCAGACCTCGTGCCCGGCATGAGACGGGTACTTTCACCCCAACGACCGCCTCGACGACGCAATCTACTTTCCCCAGGCTGCATCGCTTACGTACTTTTCCACGGAAAGAAGAACGCGATGCGTTCGCTCGCCGCCGGGCAGTACGAGTTCGACGATTGGCTCTTCTACGGAGGACGGGCGCCGGCCGAATCGAACAGAATCGTCGCCGCCAACATCGAGCAATGGCTCGGTCAACCCGAGGAAGTCGTGCATCTCGACTACCATACGGGTCTGGGCAAGAGTGCCTCCTATTCCCTACTCCTCGACGATGCCTTGGGATCCGACGAAAACACCTGGTGGGAAACACACTTCGGGGAAAAGAACGTCGCGGCCTCCGACAGCCCCTCGACCGCCTACCGACCGCGCGGCTCGTTCGGCAGTTGGTGCCAAGCCCGATTCCCCGACACCGATTATCACTTCGCCACCGCCGAGTTCGGCACCTATCGTCCGCGACAGGTCCTCAACGCCCTCATCGCCGAGTTGCGGGCCTACAACCAAGGCCACGATGCCACGAACGCGCAGTACGCGTGGACTAAGGATTTGATTCGCGAGACCTTCGTGCCCGGCGACAAGCAGTGGCGTAAGACGGTCATCAACCAAGGCCAGATGTTGATCGACGAAGCCTTCGAGGCACTTGGCAACTCCCTCGAGACCCGACTCACCTCAGGAGGCTGAAGACGCCGAGATTCCGGTGAGCCTCCTTCCGCGGCCATCACGTATCAACCGCCCCCACGGCCTGTGGGAAGTGGAAACCGAACTCTTTCCGCGCCACGCCCTTCGCCGGAAGACCCTATACTGAGTGCTGGCGATTGCTTGGCCCGATTGCCCACCTGGCCGAGCGAGCCGACGGAAGAGTAGACGTTTCCAGGGCAACGTCACGGTCGCCACTTCGATTTGCTGACGTTGAGTTCGGGGCAATAGTTCGCACCATGATCGACGCAAACCAGTGTTGGAACGTGCCCCGCGATCCCGACGAGGCGAACCGCGATCCGCGTGTGTCGGCACAACCGGTCGCCGTCGCCGCAGAGACCGATTCCATTTCGGTCGCCCCGGTCCCCGATGCCATGTCGGTCCCTCGTCGCGCCTTTTCCCTGATGCTGGCGGGCGTCTTCTTCACCCTCGGCCTTCTCGGCGCCTTGTTGCCTCTCCTACCGGCGACCCCGTTCCTCTTGCTGACAAGTTACTTCCTCGCGCGGTCGTCTCCCCGTCTGCAAGCCGCCCTGCTCCGCTCGCGCTTCGTTGGTCCGATTCTCGTCGATTGGGAGTCGCGCGGCGGTATTCGCCAACACGTAAGGATCAAGTCCATCGTGATCGTGCTGCTCGCGGTCGCCTTGACGATCTATTGGAGCGGCGCTTCGCTTCCGATCGGCCTGGCGACCATCGGACTAGCGTCGATTGGCATCTTGGTGATTCTTCGCTTACCCGCCGTACGGGAGGCATAGCCCCCCAAGCATCGTCTCTCGAGGCCGTTCACCCCCCGAAACCATGAGTGAGCGGCTTACTCCAACGGCAAGACCGCCGCGATCTGCTCGAGCGCGGTTCGCTGGGCGTCCAGGTCTTGCGTGCTGAAAAGCGCGATCGCCAGAATTCCGGTGACCCTCTCCCCCGCGTGAAGCGGGATCGCGACCGAACACGCGGCTCCGAAGCGTTTGAGCCAACTCGACGAGTCGACCGGTCCCGCATCGGTCCGCGCCACCGCGGTCGCGTCATCGACCGCCGCCTTGACGATGCCTAGCCCGGTCCGCTCAAGGCTGACCGACTCGACCGCCGCCATGAACTCGCGTGCCACGTCTTTGTCGAAATCGGGGGCGAAGGCATGCCCCAGCACGACAAGATGCTCTCCCTCCCGCCGCCAAAGGCCCGAAGCCCGCGCCTGGAATCGGGATCGAAATCGCTCGAGCCACGCCTCGACCTCTTGCGGTTCGCGGAGTTCCTCGGTCGTCAAGATGCGTAGCGGTGTCTCATTCATCCCGAAATGATGAGGGTTTCCCCCTTGGACGGCAAGGGGGACTCGAGACGAGTAACGCCGCCAGCATGTTCCTCGCGTCAAATCACCGTAGGATGCCCCAAGACGATGGTGACCACATCGTCATCCCTACGGGCCGACCATGCAAACGAATCCATCCAAGACATCGCCATGGGTGATTCCCTTCACCACTCCCGACACGCTCTCGATCGGAGAGGTTGGCGGCAAGGCCTTCTCGCTGATCGAATTGGCTAGCGCCGGCTTTCCGGTTCCCACCGGAGCCGTCCTCGCGGTCCCTTTTTTCGAGCCATGGCTCCGTGAAATCAAAGCCTCCTCCCTCTGGGCATCGTTCGTCGACGCTCCGCGTGAGCAGTGGACCGCGCTGTGCGACGAAATTAAGCAGTTCGCGCGATCCCTCTCCCTGACCGAGGAGCAATGTCAGGCACTCGACCGGCTTCGCGTCCTGCTCGCCGAGCGCCCCGAGGAGCACTTCTACGCCGTTCGCTCTTCATCTCCCGAAGAGGATCTCTCCGCGGCATCGTTCGCCGGCGGCTACGAAACGCGACTCGGCGTCCGTCGGGACGACCTCGAGTCCGCGATGCGCGCCTGCTTCGTCTCCTGCTTCGACGAACGCGTCTTCGTCTACAAACAAGAACATGGTTTTGAGACCTACACGCCGCGGATCGCGGTGGTCGTTCAAGAGCAGCTCGCCAGCGAGATCTCCGGCGTCGGCTTCTCCCTCAACCCGTTGACCAACGACTACGACGAGGCGGTCATCGATGCCTGTTGGGGGTTGGGGGAATCGGTTGTCTCCGGCGCCACCGCCCCCGACCACTTCGTCGTCGACAAGGTCGAACGAACGATCCTGGAGCGAACGCTCGGCGACAAGCGTCTTTCGGTCTGGCTCGGCGGCGACGGCGGCACCGAGGAGCGCCACGATCACTGCTCCGGCGAATGCTCCCTCTCCGACGATCGAGTCTTGGAACTGACCGACCTGATCGGCCGCGTCGAAGAGCACTACGGACGGCCAATGGACATCGAGTGGGCCTACGCCGACGGCCGACTTCACTTGCTCCAGGCCCGCGCGATCACCGCGTACGTCCCGCTGGCCCCCGAGATGCGAACCGAGCCGGGAGAGCGGCGCCGCCTCTATGCCGACGCGGCGCTTTCGAAGGGCATCACCACCAACGCCCCGATGTCGCCGCTCGGTCTCTCGTGGTTCGAGGAGATGCTCTATTCCAACGCCGCCCGCAACCTCTCGGGAATGGAGGACCGAACCCCCGCCGGCGGCTTGGTCTTCGCCGCGGGTTCCCGTCTCTACATGAACGTCTCGAACCTCATGCGACTCGGTTTCACCCCCGAAGCGATGGGAAAGAGCAATGCTCCAACCGACGCTCTCGTCGCCGAAATCTTCGCCCACATCGACGCCGAACGCTATCGCCCCCAGGGAACCTCACGGACCCAGACGCTGCGCAAGCTTCTGTTGATCCCGACCTTCCTCGGGGCGGTGGGCGGCGTTGCCGGCAAGGTCCTCCACGCCTTTCTCGCGCCGGAGCGATGCGAGCGGATCTTCGCCCGAACCATCGACGACTTCGCCCACGAACTGCGCGAACGCCTCGACACCAGCCTCTCCCTGAAGACCTTCGCAAGACGCACCACGATGCGGCTTTGGAGCAAGATGTTCGGCGTCATGCTCCCCGGCCTGCTCGCGGGCTTGGTATCGCCTCACTTCTTGTTCCCCAAGGAGGCCCACGAGGAACGGGCCCTCGCCGACAAGCTCCGTCAGGGCTTTCCCGACAACCTCGTCGTCGAACAGGGAATCGCGCTCTACCGACTGGCGAAGCTCCTCGATCGGGAGGACTTCGCCGACATCGCTCGACTTGGCGAACGTCTGCGGCGACGGGAATTGAACGGAGCCTTCCTCCAGGCCTGGGATGCGTTCCTCACGCACTTCGGCCATCGGGGACCGCTTGAGATGGACATCGCCAGTCCGCGCTACGCCGACGACCCGACCCTGGCCCTCGAGCAGATGGCCATGATGGCAATCGAGGATGGCGTCGACCCCGAACGTTCCCACCTCGACAATGTCGAGCATCGGCTTCGCGCCTATCGGGAACTCCACCAACGACTTCGCTGGCCGAAGCGGGCCATCCTGACGCGGATTCATCGGTTGATCGAGTGCTTCGGAGGCAAGCGGGACACGCCCAAGTATTTCGTCGTCATGCTCACCAACGCCATTCGCAAACGAGCTCTCATGGAGGGACAGCGCTTCGTCGCCGCCGGTCGGCTCGACGCTCCCGAGGAGATCTTCGACCTGACGTTGGACGATGCCGCTCGGGCGACGCGCGAACCGAAGCTCGACCTACGTCGCCTTCGCCAAGACCGGACCGCGTTCCAGAAGCAACTCGTCGCCCACGTGCGGCACTTTCCGCAAGTGATCGACTCTCGCGGCCGCATTCTCCGCCCCCCGAAACGCGAGGGCCGACCGGATGAGTTGATCGGCATGGCGGTCTCCCCAGGCGTCGTGACCGGTCCGGTCAAGGTCCTGCATCATCCCCGGGAAAAGCCGATCGCCAAGGGCGATATTCTCGTCGCTTACACCACCGATCCCGGTTGGACGCCCCTCTTCGTCAACGCCGCGGGCATCCTCTTGGAAGTCGGCGGAATGCTTCAACATGGCGCCGTCGTCGCGCGGGAGTACGGCAAACCCTGCGTCGTCGGCATCGATCGCGTGTCGACCAAGCTTCACGACGGCCAACAGGTCGAAGTCAACGGCAGCGAAGGCATCGTTCGCGTGCTTTCCTAGAGTCCCGATTGGTTCATTCATTGTCTAGGTGACTCTTGGGTGCCATGTCCACGCTCACCGTGGGCATGCGAAAAACGCGTATGATTGGGCAATCCTCCGCACGATCACAGGGCCGAGATTTCATGAACGAACTTGCCTATCAGAACACTAGGCTTCGTCTCAAAAGTTGATCGTCGGCCCGAGGCACAGCGAGTTGGTGGGGGACGAGGAGGTCGAAACAGGCGAATCCGTTGGATTCGTCGATGCAGACCGACAAAGTCCCGCGGCAACGTAGCCAGCCGAAGCCAGAGCCGACTTTTGAGACGGAGCCTAGCAGTCCGTTGATTTGAGCGGGCCAAGGCGAGAACGAGCCATGTTGGCCAAAATCGAGGCGAAGAGACGCAGGCGAATCGGTCGATTCGTCAAATCAATTCAACGCCGAGACTGGTCGAGACAGACGTTCGTGGCCGGGATCGCATGAATCAACGGGTTGCTCGGGTGATCGCAAGACCGTCGGGTTAGTGTCGTCCCCGACGGTCGAAATGGACGCCGGTTCACCTCGACGCGACCACGACGAAAATGATCGACCGTTCAAGGCGACAAGTCGACTTCAGCCCAACAGCCGTTGCATCTCTTGGCCGTGGGCGTCCTCGTCGGCGGCTTGGTCTTCCATCTGCATCTTCAGCGCGACCAACCCTTCCTTCTCCGCCAAGGACGCGAGTTCGATGTAGTTGCGCACATCGATCCGTTCCTCTTCGCTGTCGCGTTGGAGCATCTCTCGGACGTCGCTCGGTGGAGGGGTGAGGTCGGGATGGAGATCGGGCTTGCCACCGAGCATGACAATCTGGTCCGCGAGGTACTGGGCATGTTCCACTTCATCAGTCACTTCCGACTGGTACATGTCCCGCACACTGTGCCACTGAGCTCCTTTGATGCTCGCCACCTGAAGCATGTACCGCAGGAACGTGGTCACCTCGCGGTTGAGTTGGTCATTCAGTCCGCCGATCAGTTCTTGACTTGCCATCGTTCGGTCTCCTTAGCCTAGAGCCAATTACCTTCCACTCGTGTGAACTGCCGCCCCCACCAATCAAACATATAGATACATCTAGACATATCAACCTATTGGCTCGGGAAACACTCAAGGAGGCGTCCGTCTGGCAATACCTCCTTCCCCACCTCATGGTGACCGGTAGTGCCCGTTCCCGTCGCGGCGCTCGACTGCCAGCGGGAAAGAGGCATGTCGCCCGTTGTCCCGAACCGGGCCTCGCTCAACGCCCCCCGACTCCATCCCGATCAGGCGCGTCGACCTAACCCTCGTCATTCTCGCTCGAAGGGCTCTTCATCTCTTGAGTTTCTTGGCGGTCGACGCGGTCAAAGGCCTGGCGGACCGCGGCGAAGTTGTCGGCCCGGAATCGCTTGATCGTCGGCCGAACCTCACGCTCCTCGAAGCCGAGCATCTGCAAAATCGCCTGTGCCACGGCGAGGGTGCTCGCGACGTAGATCGGATGGGCGGCGTCGATGCCTTTCTCGACGAGTTCGTCGACTTCCCGCAACGTCTGCGTCCGCGCGACGACCATGACCTCGGGAAAGAGTCGCTTCAGGGAGATCGCCAGATCCTTGTCGTCCTCGCTGCCGGAGCAAACGACGATCATCGACGCGTGCTCGATCCGAACGACCTCCTGCACCTCCGCGAGACTGATGTTCCCGAAGTGGACGTTGCTCTTCTCCCCCTTGACCGCTTGAACGCGGTTCCAGTCACGCTCCACCACCACGTGGGGAACGTTGAACTTCTCCAACACAACACAGAGGAGTTGGCCCACGCGGTCGTAGCCGACGATGACCACGTGCTGCTTGAGCTTATCGGAGTCCTCGATGTCGGGTTTGGATCGTCCCGGACCGAGTCGCCTCGCGATCATCTCGCCGATCTGCACCATCAGCGGCGTAAAGCTCATGCTGATCGCCACCACGAGCAGCGCGAAGGTGAAGTCGCGATCCGACAGGAGCTGATAAGAGTACGCCGCCCCAAAGAGCACGAAGGCGAACTCCCCCGCCTGCGACAGAAGAAACCCGACCCGCACCGCCGTCGCTTTTGTCAACCCGAAGAGGAGTCCCAGAAGCACCAGGATGACCAGCTTCGACGAGAGGACAAACGCGACATCGCGAAAGAGATTCACCCAGTCCGCGGCGATCTCCTGCGGGTTGATCGACATCCCCACCGTGATGAAGAACATGCCCAAGAGGATCTGCTTCGAGGGGGCGACCGTCGCCTCGATCTGATAGCGAAAGTCCGACGTCGCCAGCAGCATGCCGATCACGAACGCCCCCAACTCCATCGAGATCCCGACCAGTTGCAGAATGAACGCCGCGGCCGCCACGCTCAGGAAGATGTAGATGCCGAAGAGTTGCATGTCGCGCCGGCGCGCCGCCCAGTGCAGCGACAGCGGGGTCAGCCACTTGCCGATCATGAAGACGGCGATCGCCGCCCCCGCGACCTGGAGGCCCACCGTCAGCATCGGCTGCGTTGCGGTGTTGGTCACGCGCGGCCCGAGGATCGGAATCATGGTCAACAGCGGAACCGCGACCAGGTCCTGCGTCAACAGCACCGCGAATGACGCCTTGCCATGCTCGGTGTCGGTCTCGTTTCGCTCCTGAAGCAGGATCATGCAGATCGCGGTCGAAGACATCGCCGCCCCCGCGCCGAGAATGAACGACGACTCCAGCGCGTGCCCGAACTGCATCAGGTAGAGTGTGATCACCCCTGCCGTCAGCGCGAACTGGGTCAGCCCAAGCCCGGTGATCAGCTTCCACATCCGCAGCACTTTTCTCAGCTCGAATTCCATTCCGATCAAAAAGAGAAAGAGCACGATCCCCAACTGCGCGACCTGCTGCAACTGCTCGACGTGCTCGGTGAGGACATAGGCCTTCGTATGCGGGCCCACGATGATCCCCACGGCGATGTACGCCAGAACCGAGCCGAGCCGCAATACCTGAAACAGCGGCAGACAAAGCCCGGTGACGATCAGCAAGATCACGGTGGCCAGCAAAATCGAATGGAGTTCCATGACAATCCTTGGTCGGAACAAGAGGCCTAGAACTTGTGATGCACGCCCCGAAGTGACCTGCCACGATGGCGACCGCCGACCACTCCCGCCGCGTCACTCACCCTGGAACCACCGTGATACATGCGACACCTTCGGCAGGCAATCCCCCGCACCACAGAGCCTCCATTTCCTCCCCATCCTCCCCCGTGTCCAAGGGAAACCTCTTCTGCTCCCCCTTGTCCAAGGGGGAGATAGAGGGGGTCTTCCGCCCCCAGAGCGGAGTCCCACTTCCCCTTCTCGACTTGCCTCACACCGAGCTGGAGAAGCCTCCACGGAATCCCGACGACCTGAACACTTAACGGCCGATTGCGACGACGGCCCCGTTCCCACGGACCGGTCAACTCCTACAACCGGGCGCACCGCGTCAATCTTTCCCACCGACCGCTCCGCCGGTGCAACTTCGCGTTCATCGTGCGGGATCGACCGTTTAGACTCGACCCACTCCCTGCGCGATCGGGCAATCGACGCTGAGTCCCGAAGCCGTGCGCACAGCCACCGCGCTCATTGAGGAAGGTCGACGTGGATCACGACAGCACGCCCGCAACGCCTCCGGCGACCCAGGAGTTGATGACGGAACTCCGCTGGCAAGGTCGCTGCCTGTCGGTGGTCGCCCTTTCCACCGTGGTCGGCATGCTCTACCTGCTCAGCTCCGTGCTCGTCCCCTTCGTCGTCGCGATCTTCCTGACCGTTGGGCTCAAGCCGATCCTCGATCTCTTCCAGCGCTACCTGTTGCAAAGTCGCCTTGCGGCCGTCACCGCGGCCTTCGTCCTCGGCGTCGCCCTGCTCCTGATTCTCGGCCTCGCCGTCACCTCGTCGGTCGACGAACTCACCCACGACGCCGCGTATCAGCGCAGCGCCGCCATCGCGACCGAGCGCATCGCGGACCTCGCCGAAAAGCTCGGCCTCCTGCCCGAGATCTCCTCCGACTCCCCCAACGCCCTCTCGAGTTCTGATCGGCTGGAAATCGTCCTGCAAAAGGCCGCGACTTCCGCGCAGCAGTGGTTGCTCAACGGGATGGCGTCCCTCTCGAGTTCCCTCGGAATCGTCCTGATCTACATGTACTTCCTGCTATTGGGAGCCAGCGCCTCGCCCGAGGCGAGCAGCGAGCTGTGGGAGATGATCGAAGGGAAACTGCGCGAGTACATCGTCCTCAAGACGGTCATCTCGATCGCCACCGGGCTTGCCGTCTGGGTCGTCCTGGCCCTTTTTCAAGTCCCGCTCGCCTTCCTCATGGGGTTGCTGACCTTCCTGCTGAATTACATCCCGAACTTCGGGCCGCTGGTGACGTGCATCCTGCCGCTGCCGCTCATATGGCTGAGTCCCCACCTCAGCGTCGTATCGATGATCGCCGCGACCATCCTCACCTGTGGTGTTCAGACGGTCAGCGGCAACGTCATCGAGCCCCGGATGATGGGTTCCTCGTTCGACCTGCATCCGATCGTGGTGTTACTCGCGCTGATGGTTTGGTACGCCATCTGGGGGTTCGTCGGCGTGCTCCTCGCCGTCCCGATGACCGCCGCGTTGAAGGTGATCCTCCAGCGTCTCGACCGCACCGCCCCCCTTGCTCGTCTCCTCGGCGGCGATCTCACCGTCCTCACCGTCGGCTCTCAGCCCGCGTAGCGTTTGCTCCCTCTTGTCCAAGGGTGGTTTCCTATGCTCCCCCTTGTCCAAGGGGGAGATAGAGGGGGTCTCTTGCCAGGCAGAACATCTCGATTGCCGAAATGGACAACGCCCTGAGCCACCAACTTTACGTAACTGTTAACCCGCTTCGCTGATCGGAAGGGGGAGCGGTTGGTTTGGCACGCGGGAAGTGACGGCGTCGAGGGCGTAGCGAAAGAAGTTTAGGCCGTTCTTCTGGCAGGTGCGGACGATCGTCTTGGCCACGGCGAAGGCGTCGGCGCTCCACGCGGCGCGGTTGACGCCACCGTCGGAGCGGGCGGCGGCGACACTGCGGATGTCGCGTTCGGCCAAGTTGTTCTCGGCGGGAACGGCGGGACCGTCGAGGAAGGTCAGCAGTTCCTCCTTGTGGCGGCGCAGCGGATCGTAGATCCGTTGGCAATCGGGATCGCTCGACGAGCGCCACCAACGTGCATCAAACCGTTCGCGGATCTGATCGGATTCGGACGCGAATTCATCAGGCGATAACTCCTCGCGCCGGCGTGCCAGGGTGATGGCATCTTGGAATAGGTCGATCAGCGGATGGATATTTTTGGCGACCAGCCGGGCGGGCAACTCCTCGCGAAGCTTCGCCAAGTCTCGCAAGAGATGAGTCAGGCAGCGTTTTTTCTTCGCCTCGAGCCTGTGGTAGGCGGCGTAGAAGTCGGTGACCAAGACGCCCGTTAGCAATGAGTCTCGGGCTTTGGTTCGGGGATGTCGGTCACGAACTTTTCGTCGCACGTGGCAGTCGCTTCGAGTTCGCCGCCGCAAAGGGGGCAAGCGTCGAGCTCGACTTCGTGAACGATGGCGTTCTCGGTGTCGGGAGGATCGGGACGGGTCGTTCCGCCATGACGGCGAAACTCCTTGCAGCGCCCGTCCGGCTTGTTCTGGGGTCGTTTGGGAGTATTCGCTTTGGGACGATACCGCTTGCCCCGGCGTGCCAGCTCGGCCTCGAGTTCCCGGTTGCGTTCGGTCGTAACCGTTCACGGATTGGTGATAAGGGATGGGCAGGGTCGCGATCGGAAATGAGCGTCGACGGCGTCGGTGAGGTAGGTGAAGAGGTCGCGGGATTGTTGTCGGCAGGTCTCGATGACGGTCAGTGTGGTTTCGACGAAGCGACTTCCCGCGGCGCTCTGAGTACCGAAGGAGAGCTTCCTCCCGGCAGAATCTCCGAACGCTCTGCCCGCTCTCCTCTTGCCGACGAACGACCTGCCGCCAATACGCTTCCTTCTCCGCGCTGCGATCTCGCATCTTCCGCCTCGCGACAAACCAGGGCCAACCAACCCAAGCCTACCGCAACCCACAAGACGCCACCGTTGCAACGCTCACCCTCACGCGTCAGTTGCCCTGCAAGATCGAAGGTGTAGTCGTAGTCGAGCAAGAGTTGGTCGAGGTTGTCTCGGTGAGTGAGGTCGGTCAGCCGGCCGACATCGTCGTACTCGAAGAGCGTGTTGCCCACGGCCGACGTCTGGTCGATCGACGCGAAACGATCGGTCCGCGTTCGTTCGCCACGAGCATTCCGAGTGCATAGGCTTTGCGCTAACGGAGGGAACTCGGAGATGCAGCCATGCTGTCGATTGGACGTCGATCTAGGACAGAATGTTTGGCCCGTTGACTAACCGGGTCTTCGGAGTTACTTCTTCTTGACGAAACGCTTCCAAAGTTGCGGATAGAGCTTCGGCAAGTCCTCTTCCTGCCACGGTTCGCCGACAAGATCTAAAGGCACCTCTCGGAGATGTTCGTCGATGTCCCCGCCACCCTTGCTGCTGTAGGCCTCCGGAGCTGCGTAGAGCAGTAGCTCGCACTCGACATTTTCGCTGGGTTCAATTGTCTCGGCCGCCTTTTCCGGTGCGTCGAGCCAACGCTGATAGGCTTCGGATCCCTGAGAGATGATCCATGCTCGAAAATACTCGAATCCATCGTCTGAGCAAAAGCCACCGCTAATGATGGACGCGATCGCCCAAAGGTCTTGGCGATAGAGTTTGCTCATCCGCTCGCTCAGGATGTTCTGGAAAGATACGATGCTTCGCTTGCCGAACGACTCAAGCTTCTCCTCGAGTAGCCCCGGATAGTCCTCGTCCTCTTCGGCTTGTTCACGACACGTCGATATAACGTCCCAGAACACCTCTTCAGACATCTTTCGTCGGTCAGCTGGAAAGCGACTTTTCGGCTTCCGTTTCCTGCGAACACTCTCAAGGAGCGATTCTCCTCTAAGCCTTTCAGTCGATTCAGGGTCGCTATCCACGAGTACCAGGTACTCATGGATGGCAGTCTCAGCACCGTATTTGTAGAACTCCGCATACCGTTCGTGCAATAGCCGCTCCTCGCTTGACATCTGCTGGAGTTCATGCTTGGTCGGAAGCGATTCGAAGAACTGTCGGACCCGATCCTTAGCAAGGCCAAACCAGAACCTCCGAAGGAGTAAAAGCTCGCCATTCGCCCTGAGGACTCTCGCAAGCCTCTCAATCCTTTGAGATTGCCTGAGGTTCACACCGTTTTGCTGGTTTTTGTCAATATCGTCAATTTCACGCAAGCCGTCAGAGAGCTGTACGAAACGTGATTCTACCAAATATTTCTCAAAAGTGCGCTGGATTGCCAAGTGTAGCGCATCAGACAATGTGAAGTCTTTGCCCAGTGTCTCGCCGTTCCTTGTCCGTTCTTGTACCAGGTGATTCATGGCTGCCGTGCTATCTCTATCAAATGCAGACATCTTCACGCTCCAGGCATGGCGATCTTGGTGCTACTTTAGTTCTTAGCTCACCGAGGAGCAAGCGTCTGGACGATAAGAGAGCCTTCGAGATCACGGGCAAATATACGGATTGTGTTTGGCCGGGTTCCGGATATTCTTTGTGGCTCTATTGCCAAATCTGTGGGTGGTGAGTGTCTTCTCCGTTCCGCTTGGTAGTGGAGGTTACCGCCGTATGCCAAGGGCCGCGTCCGGCTGCTGCTTTGCCTGGTCTTCTCGCTTCGCTCGCCCTGCATCCTCGCCATCGTGGCTCGGCTTCGGTCGCCCGGCAAAGACTCCTCCTTGGCCGTTGGCGGGGAGGATGTTCCACTGGTCAAGCGGAAAGGAGAGAAGTCGGCAGGAGGGAGTAAAAGAGCATCCCGCTCTCGAGTGGCGCATGATGGAGTTTGCGAGGACTTCTTCAAACGCCAGCCGCGAGAGACGGGATGCGACTTCAGGTTATCCTCAACGCCTTGGAGCGTCACGGGAGTTTCGTCTACGAATCGGCGGCTTGGGCCGATTCGTCGAAAGAGGGACTGCTGGTTCGGGTTCGCCCACGGCGTCGCAGCCGGCCGATCTGTTCGGGTTGCGGGAATCGTGGCGGCACGTACGACCACTTGCCGGAGCGCCGTTTCCAGCATGTGCCGCTGTGGGGCCTGGCGGTCTGGTTCGTCTACGCGGCACGGCGGGTCGCATGCCCTGTTTGCGGGGTGAAGGTGGAACGCCTTCCCTGGGCGTCGGGCAAGGAGCGAACGACCACGAGTTTCCAATGGTTCCTGGCCCGTTGGGCCAAACGCTTGAGTTGGCGTGAGACCGCCGCGATCTTCGGCACGAGTTGGCACACCGTCTTTCGTGCGGTGAAAATGGCGGTTTGCTGGGGAATCCGCCATCGCGAGCTGGAAGGGATCGAGGCGATCGGCATCGACGAGGTCGCCTACCGCAAGGGCCATCAGTACTTCACCCTGGTCTATCAGATCGACCGCGGATCGCGTCGTCTGCTTTGGGTCGGGCAAGACCGGACCAAGGAGACGCTCGGTCGTTTCTTTCGCTTCTTCGGCAGGCGGCGAACCGAGCGGCTGAAGTACATCTGCAGCGACATGTGGAAAGCCTACCTGTCGGTCATCGCTCGCGAGGCCAATGGGGCCCTGCACATCCTCGACCGCTTCCACATCATGCAGTTGTTCAACAAGGCGATCGACAAGGTGCGGGCCCAGGAGGCACGCGAACTCAAACGCAAGGGCTTCGAGGTGCTCAAGCGGACGCGTTGGCTGCTGCTCAAGCGTCGCGGCAACCTCAAACGCAAGGAGGTCCTTCGTCTCAACGAGTTGTTGACGCACAACCTCAGGACGGTCAAGTGCTACCTGATGAAGGAAGATTTCCAGCGGCTTTGGGACTACAAGGCTCCCTGGCGGATCGGATCCTTCTTCCAGGAGTGGCTCGACCGGGCCTTGAGCACACGGATCGAACCGATGCGCAACCTGGCACGAACCCTCGAGCGTCACGCCGAGCAGATCTTCAATTGGTTCGAGGCAAAAGGAGAGATTTCCGCGGGCGCCGTCGAGGGAATGAATCTGAAGGTCAAATTGACGACCCGCCGATCCTACGGCTTTCGCGACCCCAGCACCCTCAAATACGCTCTCTATCACAATCTCGGCAACCTCCCCGAGCCACCATCGACCCACAAATTCTGAAGACGAGGCTGAATAGTAATCGCTCCCGTAACCGTTCACGGATTGGTGATAAGGGATGGGCAGGGTTGCGATCGGAAATGAGCGTCGACGGCGTCGGTGAGGTAGGTGAAGAGGTCGCGGGATTGTTGTCGGCAGGTTTCGATGACGGTCAGTGTGGTTTCGACGAAGCGACTTCCGGCGTTGCTCTGAGTACCGAACGAGAGCTTCCTCCAGATCACGGCGTGACGTAGCGAACGTTCGCTGAGGTTATTGGTCGGGTCGACGCCATCTTGATCGAGAAAGGTCCAGAGCCATTCGCGATGGTCGTAGAGTTCCCGACACATGCCGATCAGTTTCGGGTTGCCGCTAAAGAGACCGCGCAGCAGCAAGTGTTCGATCTCGCGACGAACGGGAGCCAGACGACGTTTGAGTGTTCGGCGTGTGATGGTTCCGTCTCGGCAGCGTGCCCATTCGCGAAAGAGTCTTTTCGTCGGTCGCATCAGGTCATGACCCAGGCGTTTGACTTGGTGGTCGCTGCTGTCGATCAAGGCTTGGAAGTCACGCTTGAGATGAGCGCAACAACACTGCAGGCGGCCAAGCTGCCAGTACATCTTGGCTCGGTCACACATCACGACGCCCGAGAAGTTCTCGCCAAGCAGTTCGTTCAGCACGGTAGCCGCCCGCGAGCCACGCATCGTGAAGAGGGTGAAGGTGCTGGCCACGAAGGTCCACAACCAAGCCTTCTGACCCGCTTGTTTGGTCGGCGTCTCGCCGCAGCAAGGACAAGCGAGTCGATGACGACGGTATTCCGTGATCATCGGCTTGATCTCGGGGAGTTCCCACACTTGATGCCGCAACGGATCGGCGTCCTCTCCCGTCAGCGGTGTGTCGCAACGCCGGCAGGTCTTCGGCAGCAGAGTCACGACTTCCTGGCATTCCTCGGTGGGAACCAAAGAACGTTCGTGTTTCTTATGACCTGGTTGGCCACCGCGTTTGCGCTTCGATCGCGGCGCCTTGCGTGGTGTCTTGGCATGAGGGTGCTGACAGCCGGGAGGCAGCGACGAGTTCCGCGGGTTCTTGGGAGGGCCAAGTGCCTCTTCCAATTCCGCGATTCGCAGCAGCAACGACTCGACGAAGGCACGCACCTCCGGCGTCATCTGGGCCGCGAGTTCAGGAGGTATCTTCGACTTCCCTGTCATGAGCGAATTCTCTCACGAACTCCCTTTCGTGAAAAGACCAACTCACAGGGTGTGAACGGTTACGGGAGATGAGGTATCCGGTTCAATCACGGGATGGAGGATACAAGAACTCTTCAGGACAAGCCCTATGGGTCAGAGTGGTGGTCAATACCACAATTCCGCTCAACAAGTGGAAGGCGATATGCTGGCCTGGCTTGAAGAGCAAGGACTCTTCAAGTTCATTGATGGCGAATAGGAGTTTAAAGCGTGCGCGATCGAAAAGGACGAAAGAGATTTGCGCTGAATACCATCGAGACGGCTGCATGGAGAGACGTAGACGACCTTGATGAGATGATCGAGGCCATAGAGTTTCATCTGATTGCGCCTTGTGAAGTTGCTCGATTCATTCCGTGCGTCGCTTGGACAGTCGATGCTTCGACGGTAGATGAAGAGGTATCTAAAAAACTTGGCCCCATCTACGCGGAAAACCTTAAGAAGAGAGTAGTGAATCTCTATGAGTATGGGCTAGATCGAATAGTGGAGACGGAGGCCGATTACCCGACGCACCAGCACTTTATCGTTGACGGTAAGCTCGATGAACGGTACGCGAAGGGGCTTGAGAAACTCTATCGCTATTACAACCCCGGTAAGCCACCGGAAGGTAACTGTTGAGCCGGATTGGCCCGTTTGGGGACGCGTGTCAATCTTTGGGCATGATGGACGACCGCGAGGAACTGCGCCGACGAATCGAAACGCTGGAAAAGCTCGTTGCCGAGTGGATGACTCGCAACCGTGAACTGACCGAGCACAACTGTGAACTGACCGAACGCAACCGCGAGCTGACCGAGCGCAATCGGGAACTCGAGGCCGAGCTGGCGCGTCGGGGCAAGCGGTATCGTCCCAAAGCGAATACTCCCAAACGACCCCAAAACAAGCCGGACCGGCGCCGCAAGGAGTTTCGCCGTCATGGCGGAACGACCCGTCCCGATCCTCCCGACACCGAGAACGCCATCGTTCACGAAGTCGAACTCGACTCGTGCCCTCTTTGCGGCGGCGAACTCGAAGCGACTGGCGAGTGCGACGAACGGTTCGTGACCGACATCCCCGAACCAAAGCCCGAGACTCGTCGCTGCCGGGAGTCTTGGTCACCGACTTCTACGCCGCCTACCACAGGCTCGAGGCGACAAAACAACGCTGCCTGACTCATCTTCTGCGAGACTTGGCGAAGCTTCGCGAGGAACTCCCCGCCCGGCTGGTCGCCAAGAACATTCAGCCGCTGATCGACCTCTTCCAAGATGCCATCACCCTGGCACGCCGACGCGAGGAGTTATCGCCCGATGAATTCGCGTCCGAATCCGATCAGATCCGCGAACGGTTCGATGCACGTTGGTGGCGTTCCTCGAGCGACCCCGACTGCCAACGGATCTACGATCGGCTGCGCCGCCACAAGGAGGAACTGCTGACCTTCCTCGACGATCCCGCCGTTCCCGCCGAGAACAACTTGGCCAAACGCGACATCCGCAGTGTCGCCGCCGCGCGCTCCGACGGTGGCGTCAACCGCGCCGCGTGGAGCGCCGACGCCTTCGCCGTGGCCAAGACGATCGTCCGCACCTGCCAGAAGAATGGCCTGAACTACTTCCGCTACGCCCTCGACGCCGTCACCTCCCACGTGCCAAACCAACCGCTCCCCCTTCCGATCAGCGAAGCGGGTTAACAGTTACGGAATGGGAACCGACGTGGCGGATCGTGAAGAAGACAACCCCACCTAAACGTCCCCCACGACTGAGTGAATTCATGAAACTGATCGCGGAACTGGGCGGCTATAACAACCGCCCCAGCGAACCCCCTCCAGGACCGGAAACCATCTGGAGGGGCCTACGCCGCATGCTTGACTTCGCGATCGCCTGGCAAGCCTTCGAGAAGGCTCAACCAAAAGATGTGTATAAATGACAGCACTCACGTGCCAGGCTCTACGCGGCCGCCTCGCGGCTACCCACTGTTCCGACCGATCGCGTGGATACACCCTCTCTTGGGTGCCATGCCCAATCGAACGAGCAGCAACGATCACTCCCGATCCTTCGCGACCAATTCACGGAGCTCCGCGGGACGGTTGGTGATCAACCCATCGAGTCCGGCGTCCAAGAGTCGCGTCGCCTCGGCCGGATCGTCGACCGTCCACGCGAAGACCCGAAGACCTTTGGCATGAGCGGCGTCAATGGCCGATGCGGTTAGGTCGCGGGCGCGCCAACCGATCCCTTCGGCACCGGTCGCGGCGACCAGCGCGAACGTCCGCTCGTCAATGGCCTCTTTCCCGAGACAGACCACCACCGTCTCCGGTGACAGTCGACGGACATCGGCGAGGTAGTCCCAGTCAAACGCTTGCACGATCACGTCGCCGGTGAGCTTCTTCTGTCGCAGCAGATCGACGAGAGTGGCCGCATCGCCCGCCTTGCGTTCGATGAGCGTCATCGCGCCTGGCTGGATCGTGTCGAGCGATTCGGCAAGCGTCGGCACCGCGGTCCCGGCAAAATCGGAGGAGTACCAACGGCCGCCGTCGAGCCGCAGGAGGTTCCTTGTGGAGGTCTCGGCGATCTCGAGATCTCCCTGGCCGAGGATGTCCTTCGCGTTGGTGGTCCGCTTGAGGTCCTTGTCGTGAAAGCAAAAGGGAACGCCGTCGGCCGAGTGGTGATAGTCGAGCTCGACCATGTCGACGCCGACCTCCAGCGCCGATCGGAACGCGGGGAGGGTGTTCTCCGGTGCTCGGCTGCTATTACCCCGATGGGCGATCAGGAGGGGGCGTTTCGAGTGCAACAGCCGACGAGCGGGCGTTTGGGGTCGGGGCAAGGAGTCGTCGGCGATGGCGAAGGCGCCGAAGAAGAGGAAAACGAAGAGAATGAGAAATGAAGCATTCAACGGACGTGACTCCGAGTGCCGTGATCAGCCGAATCGTACCACCATTTGTTGGACGTTGAATCCGCGAACGGAGCCCCCCTCTATCTCCCCCTTGGACAAGGGGGAGCAATCGGACCGAACACCTTGGACAAGGGGGAGCAATTGGACCGAACACCTTGAGCGTTCGGAAGTCTTTCCAATGCATGCCCACGCTTGAATGCATGGGCATGGCACCCAGAACAATCATGCCATCGACGCGTTAGTCCTTGACGACGAAGTTGACGAGCTTGCCCTTGCGGCTGGCGACGACGAGTTCCTTGATCACCTGCTTGCCGGAGGTCATCTCGACGATCTTCTCGTCTTCGCGGGCGGCGGCGATGAGGGCCGCGTCGTCGGCGTCGGCGGCGGCCTTCATCCGCGAGCGGACCTTGTTGTTGATCTGGAGCACGACCTCGATCTCGTCCTCCTGGCAAAGCTTCTCGTCGAAGGCCGGCCAGGGAACGTAGGCCAATGTCTCTTCGTGGCCGAGCGCCTCCCAGAGTTCTTCCGCCATGTGCGGCGCGAAGGGGCTGAGCATCAAGACGAGCGGTTCGAGCAACGCCTTGGGTCGTTTCTCGAGCGGGTTGAGGAAGTTGACGAACTCCATCAACTTGCTGATCGCGGTGTTGAAACGCATCGCGTCAATATCGTCGCCGACCCCACGAATTGTCTGATGAAGTACCCGCAACTCGTCGCGCGATGGCTCGGCATCGACGACAGCGGGCAAGAGGGCCATTTCCTCGGAGCGATCATCGACGATGACGCGCCAGACGCGGTTGAGGAAACGCCAGACGCCTTCGACCCCCTTCATCGACCACGGCTTGGTCGCTTCGAGGGGCCCCATGAACATCTCGTAGAGACGAAGCGCGTCGGCACCGTACTCGTCGACGACGTGGTCGGGATTGATCACGTTGCCGCGACTCTTCGACATCTTGTAGGAGCGGGCGTCGACCTTGATTGTCGGGTCCTCGGCGAGGACGAAGTCGCTCCCCTCCTTCTTCACTTGGTCGTTCGAGAGGGAAACGGCCTCGAGCGCCGTCTTCGCCCCCTTGAGAAACCCCTTCCCGTCGGTCCGCTCGAGACTGACCCATCCCTCCGGGGAGCGGTAGCCGACGAATTCCATCTCGCCGAGGATCATGCCTTGGTTGACGAGTTGCTGGAAGGGTTCGGGCGTGTGGACGTAGCCGAGGTCGAAGAGAACCTTGTGCCAGAAACGGGCATAGAGCAAGTGCAAGACCGCGTGCTCGGCGCCGCCGACGTAGAGGTCGACCGGCATCCAGTAGTTCTCTTTCTCCTTGTCCCAACCCGCCCCGGAGTTCGTCGGGTCGATGTAGCGAAGGTAGTACCAACAAGAGCCGGCCCACTGCGGCATCGTGTTGGTTTCGCGGCGATAGTTCTTGCCGTCCCGCTCGACGGTGAGCCAATCCTTGGCCTTGGAAAGTGGGGGCTCGGGAGTGCCGGTCGGCTTGAAGTCCTCGAGTTCCGGCAACGGCACCGGCAAGTCGTCGCTCTCGACGGGATAGTGGTTTCCCTCGTCATCGAGCAAGACGGGAAAGGGTTCGCCCCAGTAGCGCTGACGACTGAAGAGCCAATCGCGGAGCTTGTAGTTGACCGCCTTGCGACCGACGCCCTGCTCGCCGAGCCAGTCGCTGATCCTCGACTTGGCCTTCTTGGTGGGCAAGCCGTCGATCAAGCCGGAGTTGATGGCGGTCCCTTCGCCGGCGAAACAAACACCCTCCTTGACCTTCGCGTCCTTGGGTGGTTCGACGACCGGGATGATCTCCAAGCCGAACGCGGTGGCGAATTCGTGGTCGCGCTCGTCGTGGGCGGGAACGGCCATGATCGCGCCGGTGCCGTATCCCATGAGGACGTAGTCGGCGATCCAGACGGGAATCTTCCGCTTGTCGACGGGGTTGATGGCGTAGGCGCCAGTGAAAACGCCGGTCTTGTCCTTGGCCAAGTCGGTTCGGTCGAGATCGCTCTTCGCGGCGGCTTCCTCGCGGTACGTCGCGACCGCCTCTTTCTGCTCGGCGGTGGTGATGCGGTCGACGAGCGGGTGCTCGGGAGCGAGGACCATGTAGGTCGCGCCGAAGAGGGTATCCGGGCGCGTCGTGTAGACGCGGACCACCATCTCTTCGGCCTGCTTGGGAAAGCCGGACTTGCCGCGATCGGCGAACCACTGCTCCGCCCCGTCGGCCTCCGCGAGAAGGAAGTCGACCTCGGCTCCCTCGCTACGGCCGATCCAGTTGCGTTGCATCTCCTTGATCGCCTCGGGCCAGTCGAGCGGCACGAGGTCGTTGATCAAGCGTTCCGCGTAGGTGGTGATTCGGAGCATCCACTGCCGCATCGGCAAACGGGTCACCGGATGGCCACCTCGTTCGCTAACACCGTTGATGACCTCTTCGTTGGCGAGCACCGTGCCGAGGGCGGCGCACCAGTTGACCGGCGCGTGGGCGATGTACGCTAAGCGGTGCTCGTTCCGATAGTCGGCGATGGCGCGCTCGCCGGCTTTGGTGACGTCGCCGGGAATCGGGAGTTCGTCGATCGGCCGACCCCGATCGGCGGCTTCGTCGTACCAGGTGTTGTAGAGGTTCAAGAAGATCCACTGCGTCCAATGGACGTAGCCCGGATCGGTGGTATTGACCTCCCGATCCCAGTCGTAGCTGAAGCCGAGCGACTGGATTTGGCGGCGGAAGGTGTTGATATTCCGTTCGGTGGTGATCCGCGGATGGGTGCCGGTTTCGACCGCGTACTGCTCGGCGGGCAAGCCAAACGCGTCCCAGCCCATTGGGTGCAGGACGTTAAAGCCCTTCATCCGGCGATAGCGGGCGAGGATGTCGGTGGCGGTGTATCCCTCGGGGTGGCCGACGTGCAACCCGTCGCCACTCGGGTAGGGAAACATGTCGAGAATGTAATATTTCGGTCGGGAATCGCCATCAACGGCGCGAAAAGTCTTGTTTTCGAGCCAGTATTGTTGCCATTTCGGCTCGATTCGTTTCGGAAAATAGGTCGGCATGGGTCAACCCGCGGTTCCATTCCATCGGAGGTCGGAGCGTCGACGTTTCGCCCCATGGTCCTTTGGACACCGTTGTTTGCGTCGTTGTTCGGGGAACGATTCCCAATTCGATTGGATAGGGAACCACTCGCGGCCCGGCAAACCGGGGCGTCGCGTCGAGGGGGCTTTGGCGCGAGAAATCGCCCTTTCTCGTCGACTTCAGGCTAGATAGGATAGGGAATCGGCGATTCTGGACGTCTTTTGGCAAAAAAGGTCCTCGATCGGCCCCGCGGCGGCCGGGAACTTTTTGCCCGCCAGGGACGTCTAAGACCGTACAGGGTGATTGTGCGCCTACTTGCGAAACCAGAGGACATCATGCGGAAGATCCCGACCCGAGGATGGACGAGTTCGGCCCTGCCCCTGTTGGCGGCCGGAGCGGTACTCTGGGGACTGACCGGACCGGCGTCGGCCGAGGAACTGCATCCCATTCTCCAGCAGGAACTCAAGGAGATTCGGGATCACATCGACACGATCAACCGCCGGGCGACCCGCTACGAGCCCGATCACATCCGCTCAAGCGTGACCGAGCTCAAAAATCGCATCGAGGAGTTCACCTGGGACGCCGACGTTGAGCGTGATGACCCGATGATCGTCGAACTCAACGAGAACGTCGACGGCTTGCTGACCAACGCGCTAAAGATCTCGGCGGAACGAGCCGCCAAAGAGATGGCCCGCAAGGAAGCCGCCGAACGAATCATGTCGATGGGCCGCAAAGGCATGGGAATGATGGCGGGTGAAGGCCAGTACGACGACATCCCGGTCGATCTCAACAACGTCAGCTTCAAGAAGGATGTCGCGCCGATCGTGATGGGGGCTTGCGGCCGCTGCCACAACGCCAGACGCCAATCGGGCGACTTCGACGCCACCAACTTCGCCTCGTTCCGCCAGTACATCACCCCCGGCAAACCGGGCGACAGCCACCTTCTCGATCTCGTCACCGGGAAAGAGGAGCCTCGGATGCCGCGCGGCAACGTCGACTTCCCCGATCGCTGGCTTGAGATCTGGACCAAGTGGGTCGAGCAAGGCGCGAAATACGACGGCCCCAAGGGACGCGAACGCGCCGAGATCGCGACCTACATGGTCGACTTCGACACGCAGCGGAAGCAGTATTACGCCAAGTTGCCTCAAAAGGAACTCGAAACGCTCCACGAGGCCGAATCCGATCGCCAGGTCCGCATTGTCTTTGGCGATGAGGATGTCAACAAGTACGTCAGCACCAACGCCATCATCCAGACACCACTGAGCCCAGGTGACGCCGAGTATGTCGGCGTCCTGACCGATGCGGTCATCGAGAAACTGGTGCAGATGTTCGGCATGCCGAAGGACAAGCCGGTGTGGAAGGGCCGTCTCGGCGTCAACGTGCTGACGAGTCGCGCCGGGTATCTCTCCTTCAGCCGCCAGGTCGACGAGTTCGATCCCGCCGACAACATCACCGGGCATGCACGCAACGAGCCCAAGCACCAGTACGTCGCGACCTACCCGGCCGAGGAGACGGGCGTCGGGCTCGATGGATCGGTGACCGAGCACGTGACGTCGGCGTTTCTCCGCTGGCAGCCAACCGGAAAGATCGACGATTGGGCGGTTTACGGCTTCTCCCGCTACATGGCCCGACAGTTCGATCCCAGCTCACTCGGACTCCGCGATGAGATGCGGAAAGCCAACGAACTCGCGTGGCAGCAGCGATCATTGCTGGACGTCTTCGGGAAGAAATTGCCGTGGGTCGAGGCCGCTCCAATGGCGACGAGCTTCATCCAATACGCGATGGACAACGAGCCCAAGAAGACCGTCGCCTTCCTCAAGGACTTCTGTCGTTCCGGCGACTGCGGCGGCGCCATGGAACGGAATCTCGGCAACCCGCAACAACTCGCTCGCGGCTGGGTCCAATGGGCCGCCGGCCAGCACAAGAAGTGAGCCGGCGCGAACGCATTCGTTCGCTTCTCTGTCCGTGGGCATTTAGCGGGCATCCTGACGGGGTGAACATATTGCCGAGTACCAAGCCCACGCCACATGCCCATGAAGACGTGGGCATCGCACCCGAGCCGCTTGTCAGCCAGCGACAACGCTCAGTGCCTGGGGTCACGCTCGTGTGACTATGGAATCCCGCAAGTCCACGAAGTGAGCGAAGGATCGTTCGTGTCGTCATGATCATCCGCCTAGTCGAGGACGCGGACGTCGAGCAGATCTGCGAGATCTTCCACACGACGATCCACACCGTCAACGCGAGCGACTACACCGAAGAGCAACGCCTCGCCTGGTCGCCGCACCTGCCTCCCGCGGATCGGTGGCGGGAGCGTCTGTCGGCACGGACGACCTTCGTCGCCGACGACGAGGGCGTGATCGCGGGCTTCGGAGAGCTCAAGCCGGACGGGTACATCGACTGTTTCTACTGCCGCAATACCTACCAGCGCCGTGGCGTCGGCTCCCAGATCCTCGCCGCCCTCGAACAAGCCGCCCGTGACGCGGGCCTCCAGCGCCTCCTCGTCGACGTCAGCATCACCGCTCGCCCCTTCTTCGCGGCGAAGGGCTATCGCGTCCTGCGTCAGCAGGAAGTGATCATCCGCGAGGTCGCGTTGACGAACTTCGTGATGGAGAAACAGCTCGCATTGACCCCAGCCTCGGCGGAGCACACCTCCCCAAGTGGTTGAGGCCATCGTCGCTTTCAGGCATCACCTCCTATACTGCGTTCACGGCCGCGATGATTCACCGAATTCAATACCGTCACTCGTCGGGGAGGCAAGCGATGTCCGAAGTGCACAAACTTTACGAGCACATCAGCCGGGAGTTGCTCGAAAACTTCCTTTTCCAGGTCCAATCGACCCCCACCGAGTTCAATCGATTCCTGAACGCGGGGGTCGAGGAATACTCGGAGAGCGCCATCAAATACGTCTTCACCTGCCCCTCGCGCGAGAAGGCCCAGGCGCTCAAGGCTCGGATCGCCGAGGAGGTCCCGGAGGACGGGACGGAGATCGTCGAGGAGGATGACGAGATTTTTCTCGAAGGCACCTCGGTTGATGTCGAGTTCGATCTCGAGTCGATCCTGGAGTTGGTCGGGTGCTTCTGCGGCATGGGGGCGTACGAGGACTGCCGGTTCGAGGCCTGGGTAGTCGATGGTTGCGACATGGCTGCCGACTTCACCTTTGAATCGCACGATGCGGAGATCGAGTTCACGGAGAAGACGATCGCGATTCATCTTCCCGAAGCGATCGAGCCGTTGGAATGCGCCGACAAGTACCTGGTCCCGATCGAGTCAAGACTCCAAGCGACGGGGTTGGGAACCCTCACCGGCGGTGCGCCGCGGTTGGCGATCGAGGACGCGGACGTCGAGATCACCGGCGTTAGTATCTTCCTCGAGTCCGAGAAGCGGAGCGAGGCGGTCGCGATGCTCCGCAAGGAGTTGCCGAAACTCGGGGCCCCCGCCGACACGACGATCAAGACCCAGGACGAAGAGGTGGCGCTGTGAGGGTTTGACGTGCCGCATTGTCCTTAAGCTGCAACCAACGGGCGAAGGTCCAGCTTGAAGCTGGAGCGTGCGTCGCACCTTCCTCGTCGCAACGGACGTTCTCCTCCGAGGAAGGGTGGCCCAGATTGCTCGTCAATCTGGGTACGCGCGGCGTACAAGAGACCCCGAACAGGATTCACCATCGCTCATCGAACGATCGCGTCATCCGTGACCTCTAGCGGCTGCGCCGCCCCGGTAGCGAAGCAACCGGGGCTACCCGGACATCGCGGGAAGGAGCAACCGGGGAATGCCGGTGACGAGAACAGCCCCCCTCTATCTCCCCCTTGGACAAGGGGGAGCACCGAATGCAGGAAGGAACAACTCTGGGGATCGTCGCGTGACTTTGACGGTTGCGGAAGCTCTAGCGGTGGACGCTACGAGCATTTGGTGAAGTCTTACTGGATCATCGCGAATCACCACTCAAGGCTCGATCGACGACACGATAAGTACAACGACTCGACGCTGACTCGCGAATGACACCGTCGATCGCACGTCTTTGGATCGCAAATTTTGGAACATCTTTCCGCCGAGAATGCAGGGTTTTCCTCAAGTCAAGACAAAGAGCACTCGTGAACACCCCGATACCGCAAGAAACGGCTCTTTTGGCGAGGAATCTGACTTTGGCACGGTGGTTGCTCCTGTTGTTGGGCGTGACAACAACACGCAACAGGAACGAAAAGGAGTTCAACATGCTCGTGCTCACCCGCAAAGAAGGCGAACGGATTCTCATCGGTAAGAACATCTCCGTCCAAGTGGTGCGACTGGAAACCGGTGGCGTTCGGATCGGCATCGAAGCCCCTCGCGAGGTCGAGATTCTCCGCGAGGAGATCGCCAACCGCTACCGTTGGTCCCCCTCGCGCATGGAGCCGTCGGTCAACTGAAACGCTGACCCACTCATGAGAAGATGGAATCTTCAACGACAAGAAGGAGTTTGACCATGTACGCTCAGAAAGAAGAAGAAGTCACGGGAAAGTTGGTTGTCGTCATCTCGAGCTTGGCGACCTTCTTCGTGATCCTCGCCCTTCATGGAGCCATCTGACGGCTCCGTGAGCGGTTGCGGAGACGCCGGCGCTCGGTCTCAGGACCGGCGGAGGGACTCCGCGAAGGAAAGGCAAGTTCATCGCGTTCCCCCTCCCGGCCCCAGGTGCCGAGGCGAGTCCCTGAACGTGGCTCGTGGTGCGGACTCGAGTGAACTTGTCTCACGGCCATGACGATTCAACCCCTCACGTCGTTCTCTGAATCGAAGTGACCCGTGAATAGCCAGTCAGTTCAGAACCGATACACATCGACTCGCTGATCGTGTGATCGACAATTCGACCAAGTCGTCGACGTCCCGATGGGAACGGCCCCAGTGTCAGGATTCCCCTGGAAAGACGTTCACGATGAAAATGCGCGCCTCGCTCGGATTCCGGGAAGATCCCGTCCCGGGTCCAGGAACCCAAGGCGACAGTTGCCGCGACGGTCCCTGCCCGCATATCCTTGGGGAGTAGGTACGCCCCGCGCGAAGGGAAATCGTCGACGTGACGGCGTGAGGGGGAAGAGTTCCCCTCACGATTCCCCCGCGTGAGGGAAACATCATCCCCCCTTGGGAGGTCCCCGCCTTGATGCTTGAAATGCTGACGATGGCCGTGCTCGCCGCCCCCCCTGGCCCGCCATCGATGATGGATCCCGTGAAAGCCGCCAAGCTCGAACAGCGGTTCCTGGCCAATCCGCGGCAACTCACCGACGACGGGAAAAACGGCGAGGGCTACTTTTCGCCCGATTCGTCGAAGATCATCTATCAGTCGGTCCGGGGAGACCATCCGTTCTACCAGATCTACATGCGCGAACTGGGCAGCGACGCCGACCAGCTTATCTCGACGGGCGAGGGGCGAACGACGTGCAGCTACTTCCACCCCACGAACGGAAGAGTCCTCTTCGCGTCAAGCCACCTCGATCCCAACCGGACCCAGGTCACCGCGGACGAGATCAAACGACTCGAAGATCTTCGCAAGAACCCGCCGCAACGGCGGTCGTATTCGTGGTCGTTCGACCCCTACATGGACATCTTCGAGGCCAACCCCGATGGGACCGGCTTGCGTCGTCTGACGAAGACGAACGGGTACGACGCCGAGGGTGCCTACTCCCCCGACGGCAAAAAGATCGCGTTCTGCTCCTTCGAGCACGGCAACGGCGACATCTACGTCATGGACGCGGACGGCTCCAACCGCGTGCGCCTGACCGATTCCCCGGGCTACGACGGCGGACCGTTCTTCTCGCCCGACGGCAAGCGGATCATCTACCGCGGCGAGGCGGGCAAGCCGGACTACTTGCAGCTCTTCGTGATGGACGCCGACGGATCGAATCAGCGGCAGCTCACCGACAACGACGCAGTCAATTGGGGCCCCTACTGGCACCCCGACGGCAAGCACATCATCTTCTCGACGAGTTTGCAGGGCCACTACAACTACGAGCTGTACCTCATGAACGTCGACACCGGCGAGATGGCTCGGGTCACGTACATGCCGGGCGCGGACGTGCTACCGGTCTTCAGCCCCGATGGGAAGAAGTTGCTGTGGACGAGCAAACGCGGCAAGGACAAGACGGGCAACTACAACAGCGAGCTTTGGATCGCCGACTGGGTCATGCCCCCCGAAAAGGTGATCGAGACCGCGAAGAAGAGCAAGTCGAAGCCGTAGGGTGTTGAATGGTTCATTCATTGCCCAAACGACTCTTGGGTGCCATGCTCCACGCTCGCCGTGGGCATGCTCAAGAGACCCACGCTCGCCGTGGGCATGCTCAAGAGACCCACGCTCGTCGTGGGCATGCTCAAGAGACCCACGCTCGCCGTGGGCATGCGGGAATTGCCTCCGATTCAGCACATTCCCGCACGAGTGGGGAACGAGTCTTCATGAAACGGACGATTCGGTCAGGACTGTAGTGGCCCGTTGAATTGCTCACGACCCCAGCCGAGCGAAGAGACATGGGTCGCTCGTCGGCCAGGAGTCCCCTCACCCCTGGCCCCTCTTCCACTGGGAGAGGGGAAATCGGGAACGTCCCACTAAACCAATCGCCGCTTGGGAAAGATCGGTCCCCAAGGATGCCTCGGGTGGTTCCAGCGGTGGTTGCCGTTCGTCGCTGGTTCGGCGCTCTTCTCCGAGGGAACAGTCGCAACAACATCGGCCAGGACGGGGGGAAAGACCGGCTTTCTCCGGTCGAACTTCCAGAACTTCGGCCGTAGCCACAGTGCCCGATCCCTGCCGAGACTTCGAAGCACCGTCGCCACGAGCCCAGGGGACTTCGGCGACGAGCGGAGCGGGTACTCGTCAAAGAGCGACTCGCGGAAGGTCAACTTCGCGAGGACTTCCACATCGACCATCGCGCCAGCCGACTGAATGACCACACCTTCGAGCGCTCGCTTGCGAAACCCTCGGATCGGACAGAGCGGATCGCGCACCGGCACGCCCAGCAGCATCCGCAGTCCCCACGCGAAGGGCCGCAGGAGCCAGCGTTCACGGCGGGAGCGAATGCCCACGACAATGTCGGAGAAGTTGAGTCGATCGACTAGTTCGGCCAGGTCACGTTCCTTCAGCGTCACCGCGGCATCAGTCATGATGATGCTGGGCCAACGGCACATCTCGCCAAGAGCGGCGAGATCGGGAGAGGACGCGTCGGAATCCCAAGGAATCCAGCGAATGCGAATCCCCCGCGAGCGCGCGGGAAGCCGGCTGGGGATCGGCTCATCGCTGAGGACGATCACTTCGCCGGAAAGGCCGCAACCTTCGAGCAGGTCGACGGCCGACTGCCACACGGGCGCGACATCGCCCGGGCGAATCAGAAGGCTGATTGGCGATCCGGCGAGGGAGTTTCGGTGGAAGAGTGTTTCGAGATCCATGCACTCACAGCGAGCGGGTTGAGGTTTCCTCGTCCCGACGCGGATGATCGGCCACGGCGAAAGGCACGTTGGTCAGCAGAATGCGGGCATCGCGGTGGTCGCCGAACGAGGTGTGCCGGTTGTCGGCGACGACCTCCCAGTTCCGGGTTCGCGGATCGCGTTTGACCCAGGGCAACTGACTCGCCTTCATCACCACGAAGCAGGGCTTGTCGCCCTCGCCCAAACTGACCAATTCCTCCCAGTCGCCAACCAGACGCGCGGGCGGCCCCGCATGGAATACCAAATCGGGGTCGAACTTTCCGAAATAGTAAATCGGACGCTCGGGAGTTGCCAGTGTTCGAATGACTTCGGCAAAACGCGACATTTCCCGCAGCGGGTCGATCGCCGGCAAGATCAGATGGATCTGGAATAGGAAACAGACCAGCCACGGAAGCGCGAGCCCGGCAATCATGCGTTGATTGCGCCGCTCGTGCCAGCCCGTTTGGAAGAGCCACACGCAGCCGACAATGACGACGGCGCTGATGCCTAAGAGGGGCCAGTTCTCGCGCAGCAGTCGTTCGACGTGCCCCATCATGAATCGGTCGGTGAGATTCAGGTGGCGCTCGGCGAGGCTGAACTCCATCAGCGATTCGACCACGCCCTTTTTGAGGAACTCGATCGTCGCCCAAAGCAGCAGCGGCGCGGTGAGCGTCGCCATCGCGAAGGCCGAAATGAGCACCCAACGAGCCCGACGACGAGGATTGCGCTGCGGCCGGGTGGCATTGCGGTCTTCAAACCGCGCGAATCGATCGCGCATCCAGCCAGCGAGCAAGAGAGCGACCGCCGGGTAGACCGGAAGCAGGTAGTCGGCGCGTTTGAAGCTGACAAGCGTCAGCAGGACGAACTGTGAGATAACCCAGCTCAACAGAAAGAGATACTGCTGCGACCAGGGATCCTCGCGTTGGACGAGGCGTTGGCGATGCTTCCAAAGCGTCAAACCCGCCGCCGGGAGAAGGATCGACCAGGGAAAACAGTCGACCAAGAGCCGGGGGATGTAGAACCAAACCGGTCCCGATTTCAGGCTAGAACTCGTTCCAAGCGCCCGATCGAAGTTGTGATGAACGACAAATTCCCAAAAATAGGCTCCTTGGGTCGCCCAGAAGGCATAGGCGAACCACGGTCCGGCAATGAGCGCCACCGCCAAGAGTCCGGGCAATAGCCGCATGCGATGCCAGGTTCCCCACGCGCCCCGCTGGGCCACTGGAAGAATCGGCTCGCCGCGCGCCCACAGGTAAGTCGCGATCGGCAGCATCGTCAGCACGACCGCGATCGGGCCTTTGATCAGCACCCCGAGAGCGAGTAGCGCGTAAAAGCCCAGCCAACGTTTCGTCGTCCGTTCTTGCTCGTCGCGATGAAACTCCCGCCAAAAGACAAAGAGCGCCAGGAGGACGACCAGACTCAGCAGCATGTCGATCCGCCCCACCCTCGCGAGCCAGGCGTAGCGGGTCGTGGTCGTCAGAATGATGCCGGCAAGCAATCCGGTCTCGAGGTCCCAGAGTCGTCGACCGAAGAGGAAGACGATCCCAATCCCCGTCAGGGCCGCGAGGACGGAGGGAAGCCGGACGGTCCAGGCGCTGACCTCTCCGCCGCCGAGCAAGGAAAAGGCGGCGACCGCCCAGTAGTACATGGGCGGTTTTTGAACTTCGGGGTCGTTGGTGATGAGTGTCGGGATGAGCCAGTGGCCGGTGCGCAACATTTGTTGGGCGTTCTGAGCCGCGCGGCCTTCGTGCGAACTCCAGAGGCCTCGTTCCTCGACTCGCCACGCGAAGACGAATGAGGCGAAGGCCAAGAGCATCGAGACACTCACCCACAGGGGAAAGCGAACGCCCTGCCAAAGGGTGCCCGCACCCTCCTCGTTCCCCTCACCGGTGAGTGAGGTGAGGTCCGCACCGGAATGTTCGAGCGACGTCGCGTCCATGCTCGCTCTCGCGATGGCCTTTCTGGTCCCCCCTTCGGCCTGGGCGTGGCCGAGGTTCGCGACGGAGTGTACCGTCTCGTTCGTTTCGGTCAATCGGATCACGGCAGACTCTTACGAATCGTTGCCTGCCCAGACCACCTCAAGCCACCAGACAACCTCATCGCGTCGGTTGGCCTCTCGCGGGAGAGACCATACGTTAAGCGGATGCGTTCAATGATGTGAAGAAAATGGGTTCGCGAACCGTTCGGGCAGCGGCGACGTTTGTGGTTGCCGCTCGGAACAGATTCGCAGGATTGCGGCAAGACGGGACAACTCGAGGATCGTTCGAGTTCGCCCCTGACGGCACGAAAGGATTCAACATGACACTGATGGTTGTCGGATCGATCGCCATCGACTCGGTACAGACTCCGCGCGGCGAGGCGTCCGAAGCCCTTGGCGGGTCGGCGTGCTACTTCGCTTACGCCGCGAGCTACTTCGCGCCGGTGCGTGTGGTCGGTGTCGTCGGCGACGACTTCCCCGAGGACTTTCTGGGCATCCTCAACGAGCGCGACGAGATCGACGTCTCTGGTGTCAAGCAAGAGTCGGGCAAGACGTTCCGTTGGAAGGGCCGCTATCACCGCAACATGAACAACCGCGACACGCTCGAAGTGCAACTGAACGTCTTCGGCGAGTTCGATCCCGTCATTCCCGACGCCTATCGCGACAGCCCCTACGTCTTTCTCGCCAACGGCAGCCCGACGGTGCAGCGCAAGGTCCTCCATCAGGTCAACAAGCCGAAGCTCGTCGTTGCCGACACGATGGACCTCTGGATCGAGACGGCGCGCGACGACTTGACGCAATTGCTCAAGGAGGTCGACGGCCTCGTCCTCAACGATTCCGAAGCGCTGATGCTGACCGAGGAAGATCTCATCGTCACCGCGGGCAAGAAGATCCTCGACATGGGACCGAGCTTCGTCATCGTCAAAAAGGGCGAGCACGGCGCGATGTTCTTCGGCGAAGACGTCACCGTCACCCTCCCGGCATTCCCGACGGGCCAAGTCGTCGATCCGACCGGAGCTGGCGACAGCTTCGCCGGCGGCCTGATGGGGTATCTCGCGTCGCAGGACAAACTCGACGGCGAAACCCTCAAGCGGGCGATGGCTTACGGCACCATCGTCGCGTCCTTGACGGTCGAGGACTACAGCCTCAACCAGATCCGCGTCACCGACCGCGACCAGATCGACAAGCGACTGGCGACGTTCCGCGACATGCTTCTGCTGCCATAGCGCAAGCGGGTCATCTTCGCTTGCCCACGCAAGCATGAGCATGGCACCCAGAAGGCGCCCGGCGCTAACGGTTACCGGCTGGCGGCAAGCGACCCGCCAGCCCTCGCTGCGTGAGGCCCTATGAACCTCTCCTCGGAACTGACGGTGAGAGACGCCAAGCTCGCGGATCTTCCCGCCATCGTCGCCATCTACAATCAATCCGTTCCCGGCGGTTGGTCGACCGCCGACACTCGCCCGGTGAGCGTTGACGATCGCCGCGCCTGGTTCGAGAGACACGACCCCGCTCGCCGTCCCCTCTGGGTCGCGGAAACGGAGCGTGAGGTCGTGGCTTGGGTCGGTCTCTCCTCCTTCTACCAGGGTCGGCCCGCCTACGACGCGACCGCCGAGATCAGCACCTATGTCGCCACCTCCCACCAACGCCGTGGAATCGGTAGATTCCTCAAGGAGCGCATGATCGCGCATTGCCCCAACCTCGGCGTAACAACCTTGCTAAGCATGTACTTCGATCACAATCAGGCGACGCGCCGAATCAACGATACACTTGGGTTCGAGACGATGGGGCATCTTACGTCCATCGCCGTCGTTGATGGCATGCCGCGCGGCTTGATCATCGCGGGACTAAGAATCCCCCCAAACGTCCCAAACGATTCGCATGTCGCGTGCTCGACGTAGCGTCCCTGGGTGACATGGTCCTTACACTCCGCGTTGAAGACCTCGTCGAAAGAACTCTCGGAGGGGCGATTCGGCCCTTGATGGGACACTTCCTCCGGGACGATCCGTTCGATGAATCGAGCAAAGGCAAGCGGTGCGACACGTGATCGACACCTTTCCCCGGTTCGCTGACTTGTGCAACCGGCCGGCACCTCATTTGCCAATCCGCTGTAACCCTCACAATAGCACCGAACATGGCTTCTTTTTGCGAGAAGAGGTGATGGGTTCGATTGATGATTGGCCAATCGTCGCGTTACTCTGATGTCGGAAGAACTCGACGGCTGAAGCCGAGAGGCTTTGGGCCGCCGACCTCTTCCCGATCGTGCTGAAGGAAGCCAGGCGATCCGGGACTCGTCCCCGGCGCCTTCCGACCGCGAACCGTCGGGCCTGATTCCGAACCGTGCCCGCTTTGACCATTGACTCCGGTCCCGATCAAGGATCGAACGCACAGCGGCTCTGCAGCGCAGGACCGCGGGCAGAGAAATTGTGCGCCCGCCAAGGGGCGAGGCCCAAACAGGAATGGAGAAACATCTCATGAACGAGAAGCTTCGAGTGATGGCATTGGCCATTCTGGGCGGGACTGTCGCACTGGCGGCAGCTCGTCCGGCCGAGGCCTGTATCTTTCGATCGTGGCGGGCGAAACAGTGTTGCCGCCCCGCCAACTATTGTCGTCCCGCATGCCCCACCTGCCCGGCTCCCCAAGTGAGCTTGGCGGTTCCGGCGTGCACGAGTTGCCAAGCTCCGGCTCCGGCCCCGACCGTCGCGCTGGCGACACCGGCTTGCCCGACCTGCCCCACGGGCGCTTGCCCCGCTCCGCAGATGGCTTGCCCCGCCCCGCAACCGATCGCGGTGCAGCAAACCTGCATGCAGAAGCGCTGCTACATGGTTCCCACCACCCAGATGGTGACCAAGACGAAGATGGAACAAGTCACGACGATGAAGACGTCGTACTACATGCAGCCGGTCACGACGATGCGAACCAGCGCCTACTACGACCCCTGCACCTGTTCCTATAAGTCCGTCAGTTGTCCGCAGACGTGCTATGTTCGCAAGAGAGTCTGCACGCCGGTGACGAACTGGGTCACGCGGAACTACCAAGTTCCGGTCACCACCTATCAGCAGCGTTGCGAGAACGTCCCGGTAACGCGCACCGTGATGTACTACCCCGCGGGTGCCGCCCCGGCCGCCGCTCCGGCCGCCACGGTCGCTCAAGCGGTTCCGGCTCGACCGGCGACAGCGGCTCAGCCGCGGCAGGGTTCCTACTACACGCCGGCTCAGCCCCAGACGCAGTCACAGGCTCAGGCTCAGGCTCAGCCCCGAACCAGCAACGCCCTCCCCGCGACCCAGCAGCAGTCGCAGAACGGCACCACGCTCATCGAGCGTGTCGTTCGCGATGGCAAGGTCGTCGAGGAAATGAAGCGTTACTACGCTCCCGGCGAAACGGTCCCGGCCCCGCGTAGCCCGCAGCAGAACTCCTCCTCGAACGGGTCGTCGACCAACGACTCGTCGTACTATCAACCGCAGCAGCCGCAGCTCTTTCGTCCGATCCCGGTCCAATCGACCTCGGCGAGCCGCGAGCTGAAGCAACCCCGCCCGCTCCGCTGGAATCCGATCCAGCCGGTCGGTGGCGTGGTTCGCTAAAGTCACGCCCCGGTCCCCGAGGGAGTCTTCCTTCGGGCCCGGGTCAACAAATCACCATGTGGCCTGGGGTGGGCCCGATCGACGTTCGCGTCGGCCGGTCGCCCACCCCGCGCTTTCTTGAGCTCGTTTCGCATCCCAACTCCACCTCGAAACGCCACGCGACGGTCTGTCCCCATCAACGCGACTCTCGGCATTGGTGTGGTGGTGACGCGCTCACGACACCAGCTTCTCGCGAAGGAGCTCCGATTCACTTAAGTCGTTGCCCATCGGATCCCCGCGCGTGCCACGAGACGCCGCGACGCACCCCTCGCTTCCCGCGACCCCCAGCGTTCACGAGCATCATCCACGGCCAACTCTCGGCAATTCATCCCTTCTGGTTCCTGTTCTGACGGTCAGGACGTCCAGGGCAGGCACGCAAGAGTGGAAACCCAGCCAAAATGCGTCCCATGGGACATCACGGCAAAAGAGGGGTGATAAGGTTAGTTGACGGCTTATTCCGTATCTCTTTCCTGGCAGGCAGAACGATGATCAAGCGGCGAACATTCACGCTCTCCGACGCCACGGCGATGCTCCCGCTGATCAGTCGGGTCGTGAAAGACATTCGCGGCGAACGCAGTCGTCTCGCGAAGCTCGCCCGGCGTCTCGAGCGCGCCGACCTGAGTCGGGCCGACCGCGAGCTCCTGCAATCGGAGCGGCGCCGCTCGCGCCGGCTCCTGACCGACCATCTCGCGGAAGCCAACGGCCTCGGCGTCGAAATCACCAACGGCGTGCGCTGCGAAGCCCTCTTCCCCTTCGAGCACAAGTGGACCGGTTCCCACGGCGACCAGCGTCTCCGCGATGCCTATTTCGTCTACCAAGACGCTCAGGGAACGATCCGCGAGTGGTACTTCAGCGGCTGGCCCAACCAACGCCACCTCGTCCCCCAACGTTGGCAACAGGTTCCGCGAACGGTGCCCGCCAAGCGGCCGGCGACGCGCGACGCCCACCGGGCCATGGAACTTCGTCCCGCCGCCTAATCCTCATCTGAACCGCTTGGACGACCCTCTTCACGCCCACGCCGTCCCGTCTCGCGACCTGGATCGACGGTCGATGCGCCCGGTGTCCTCTACCTCATATGATGAACGGATGGCCGCATCGCGGTGCGGAGACGTCGAATTGGCCGGGGCCTCGCGTACCTACTAGGAGATGCCCCAGCACCGGTCCGATCGTTCGGCGCTCGGCGGAACACGAGACAATGGCAGCGGCGGAGTAGGCCTTGAAAACGACTCTCTTCGACCAGTGGCGGGACACGCCTTCCAGTGATCAAGACCCGGAAACCATCGAGACCGCGCAGCGGATCTTCGAGGATGTCCGCACGCGTGGCGCCGCGTCTCTGCGCGAGTACGGCGAGAAGTTCGATCGACTGGGCGACGCGGCCCTGATCGCCGACCACGACGAACTCCGCGACGCTTGGAGCAACCTCCCCGACGAGGCTCGCGGTCCGCTGCAGCGTTCCGCCGAGCGGGTGCGGGCATTCGCCGAGGCGCAGCGTGAAGCCCTGCAACCCCTCCACATCGACTTGGGCGGTTTTCGGGTCGGGCATCACGTCCTGCCGGTCTCGGCCGCGGGATGCTATGTCCCCGGCGGTCGCTATCCGCTGATCTCCAGCGCACTGATGACCGTCATCCCCGCCGCTGTCGCCGGTGTCGAGGAGATCACCGTCTGCTCCCCTAGCCCGGGCGCGATCATGCTCGCGGTCGCCCATCTCGCCGGCGCGAAGCGAGTCCTTCGCCTTGGTGGTGCCCAAGGAATCGCCGCGTTGGCGCTCGGCATCGACGTTCCCCGCTGCGACGTCATCGTCGGTCCCGGCAACCGCTTTGTGGTGGCGGCGAAGAGAATCGCCCAGGCGCAGTGTCGCATCGACATGGCCGCGGGAGCGACCGAGTTGTGCGTGGTCGCCGACGAACACGCCAACCCGGAGTACGTCGCCTCGGACATTCTCGCCCAAGCCGAGCACGACCCCGACGCCCGTCCGGTCCTGGTCACGCTTTCGGAGCCCTTCGCGAAGAAAGCGCTCGCGGCGGTCGAGCGACAACTCGCCATCCTCCCGACCAGGGAGATCGCCGAACAGTCGTTGGCCAACCGAGGCGAGATCGTCCTGGTCGAAACGCTGGAACAAGCGACGGAAATCGTCAACCGATTGGCTCCCGAACATCTCCAAGTGATGATCGACGACGAAGAGGCATGCCAACAGTTTGTCAACTCGGTTCGCAACGCGGGCGGGATCTTCATCGGATCGGAGTCGGCGGAGGTCTTCGGCGACTACGCCTCCGGTCCCAATCACACGTTGCCGACCGGTGGTTGGGCGACGCGCCGCGGCGGCTTGGCGGTTTATGACTTTCTCAAGGTTGTCACCTTCCAGCGCTCCGGCGATCAGCCCGTCGACGTCCGTCAGATCGAGGACGCGGCGTGGCTGGCGGAACAAGAAGGCTTGATCGGCCACGCTCGCGCGGCGCGGCAGCGCCTCGGATAGCAGTCCGTTAATTCCAACGGGCCAGATTGGTCAAGAGGGCCGTTCGTCGCCGGCAGCGAATAGATCAATGGGCTGATAGGCAACGGGTCGATGGACGAGCCAGCTTCGGGACGGAGCAACAACGGTATGCGGACGGTGGTCGGTTTTCTGAAAGTCTTCGTGGCCGTGCTGTTGATCGTCCTCGTGGTGATCGCGATCCGTTGCTTCTCGCTGATGGAGATCGAGCACCTCCACGAGCTGATCAAGCGAATCAAGAGTTGGCACCCCTACGACGAGTTGGTCTATGTCTTCCTCACCGGCATCGCACCGCTGGCTCTCTTCCCCGACACCGTGCTCAACATCATCGGCGCCGAGGTCTATGGGCCGGTGCTGGGGGCCCTGCTCTGCTCGGCGGGCGCGATCCTTGGCTCGATCCCGGGCTACTTCCTCGGTGGGTTCGTGGGGCGGGGCTACGTCGAACGAACGCTCGGCAACCACGTCGAGAAGTTTCAGGGATACGTCGATCGTCGCGCCTTCGTCGGCATCTTGCTGCTGCGCGTCCTCCCGATTCTTCCCTTCGGCGCCGTCAGCTACATCGCGGGGCTCTCAAAGATCCCGTTCGGTCGTTACCTCTTGGCGACGGCGTTGGGCACGGTCCCGGTCACGCTTTTCTACCAATACACGTTCGCGACCTTCGGGCGGGCGCTATTGAGTCATTCCAAGCACCTCGGCCACTTTCGCACCACCAACCTGATCGTCGGCGGCATCGCCATCCTCATGGTGAGTGGCATCGTCTTCTGGGGACTGCAACGCCTCAAGAGCTTTGGCAGCAGCCAAGAGAATGGTCAGTGAGGCGTCGGTCTTCGGATCCGTCTCCGTCCTCGGATCCGTCTCCGGCATCGACTCGCTGCGTCGGTGCCGGATTCTGCCGAACGGAAGGCGTCCTCCGCATGTCCACATCCAGAGCAGGCATGGCACGCAAGCGTCTCTTCGTCAATGGGATCAACAAGTCAAGACGTTAGAACTGCCACTGTAGGCCGAAGAGACCGTTGAAGCCCGACTCGGGGACGAAGAAGATGTCCATCTGGTTGACCGGATTGGCGATGGCGAGCGAGTTGATCTCCGAGTACTTGCGATTGAGGAGGTTCTCGAGCGCCAGCGTGAGGCGGACGTTGCGAAGAATCTGCCAATAGGCTTTCATCCCGAAGAGGATGAATCCCCGCGAGGGCAGCTCCCCGAACGAGTCGGCCACGAACGTCTGGTTCATGACCATGCGCGAGTCGAAGCGAATCTCCCAACGACGGCATTTGGGCTCGAAGAACCGCAAACCGATGGAGCCGTTCCAGGGATAGACCTGGGGAAGCCCTTCACTGGAACCCTTGTGGCCGATCACCGCGATCGAGCCGTCGAGCTGTTGCTGAAGGTACTCGGGGTTGCGGTTCGTTCCCTTCGCGTAGCTCGTGCGAGCATCGATCGCCATCCACGGCTTGAGTTCGAAGTCGCAGATGAAGTCAAGTCCGTAGATGGAGACGTACTCGGCGTTGCGATACTGGTAGGCGATGCTCCCGGTGTCGGAGACCGGGACTCCGTCCTGAATCGTCCTTCCGAGCGTGTAGCGCGGGTCGGGGCCCTCGATCGCGGCCGATCCATCGGTCCGCAGGTAGGGCACCGCGAGGATGTAGTTGAAGATGTTCGACTGGAACATGCGGAAGCCGAAGCTCGCGCGGTCCCAGTTCCCGAAGAGTCCCGCGTCGAACTGAAGGTTCGTCTCCGGGTCGAGGAACGAGTTGCCCGCGGAGACGCTATTGCCGAACCGGTAGATCGGCACGAAGGGATCGGTCGTGTAGAGTTCGGTCGTGTCGGGAGCCCGCATCGCGACCGAACCACCGATCTTGGTCGAGAGATTTTCGGTGTAGTGTTGCTCGAGGTTGGTGTAGACCATCCCCAGGAACTGCTGCGCGGAGTTCGTCCCCGTCAGATCCTTGAAGATCGCAAGCTCGCCGGCCTCCGCTCGCCCCTCGGGATCGAGGCTCGCGAGGTAGGCGTCAAGGCGTCCACCGACGATCGCCTTGGTGGAACTCGTGATCGGCAGCGTCGCGTTCGCGAGAATCCCGAAGTCGTTCGACGAGGCCTTGGGAACACCGAAGAAAATCGGGTTGAGCTGACCATTGGCATCGAAGTCGACTTCGGTGTACTCGTTCTCGACGTAACTCCAGTCGACCCCGAGAATGAGCTGGGCTTCGTCCTCATCCCCAAGATAGCTCAACATCCGCACGCCTTGGTTGGTCAAGCGACCGGTCGCCTCGAGCGCCGAGGTCCCGAAGACCTCGCGAATGAATGGGACGAAGAACGTCTCCTGCTTGGAGGACCGAAACGAGTTGCCGTCATAGCCGGTGCGGTTGTACCAATACTCGACCATGACCCGTTTGGGGCCCTTGCGTCCCTCGGTGATCGTCCAGCGAATGTTTCCTTGGTTGTTCGTCGAGTTGACGAGGTCGTAGACGACGCCAGGCAGTTCGACGCCGTTTTGTTCGGGATGTAGAAACTGAATCGCGACGTGGTTGGTGTCGGAGATGCGGAAGCCGACCGAGGTGAATCCGTCCCAGATCGTGTACTGGGCGGGGACCCGGAATCCGTCCGCGGAGAAGTAATCGGCGGCGGTTCGTAGCCCGTAGCTGGCGACGAAACTCCAGTCGCGTCCGCCACCTTGAGCCGTTTCCCGCTGATAGAGCGTGTGGGCGTTGGTGTCTTGTGAAAGGCTCAGCGTCCCGCGATAGGTCGGCCCGAGATACTCCTGGAGCGGGGTCAGTTCCGCCACGATGAACGCGAAACCGGGTCCGTAGAGCGAAGTGTACGGCCCATCGACGACCGTCAAGTTGTCGACCAACCCTGGCGGGATCTGGCTCATGATCGTGTCGATGTCGATCCGCGTCTTCAGCTCGGGCATGCCGTCGACCGCCGCGACCGTCTGACGCGGGTTGAACGCCCGGACCCGGGCATCGACATAGGTCGGCGAGGTCCGCTGCACGCTGATACTGATCGCGCGTTCGAGCAAATCGCCGGTCGACGCCGGCGCGGGTTGCGCGGAGGCTTGGGTCGAGACGACCGACGACGGGGCGGCGGGGTTGCTCTCGGTGGTCGCGGTCTGCGCCTGCGCGGAGCGTTGGGCGATCGCCTCGACGAGACTCGTTGACAAGTCGGTCGGGGCCGGCGTCGGCGAAGCACTCGAACCAGCGCTTGCCGAGGGAGTCGGTTCGGACGTCGACGACGACCCGGACTCGGGGGTCGGAACGGGAGCCGGGGTCGGGTCCGGGGTCGGCGTGGGCATGGGAGTCGGCATCGGCATGGGCATCGGCGACGTCGAACTCTTGGGCTCCCTACGCGGAGCGGGCGTCGGAACCACGTCGGGCGTATCCCCTGGTCTTGGGGGGAGCTGGGCCGCGACCGGGACGATCTCCCGCCCTGAATGCAAGTCCCAGAACGGAATTGGTTCGAACTGCCCCGATGTCGCCGACAACGGGATCCGGACGGGAACCGACCGAGTTCGTGGACGGTGTTGCTCGGTAGAAGGTGTCGACGAGGAGACATCGTCCGAGGCGCTCGGCGACGCGGGAAGGAACTCCGAGGAGACCTCGAAGTGGAACGTCCAGGTTTGCTTGCCCGCGGGACGCGTCGGCGACGACGCCTTTTGTCCCGCCGGAGCCCAGCCGTCGTCGTCGGCCGAAGTCGCGACCGCGGGCAATGAGAACACGACGACCGCCATGGTCGCGTGCAGCCAAGCCGTGGTTGCCGACTTCCTCATGGGCCCTCCAGTTGGTCGCTAGGTCCAGCAGACTAGGAAGCGAATCGACGTTCGACGGCACTCCCCCAAGGAGCCCACTTCGATCCTTCCCATCCACTTTGTCGGCATGACGCATCGTGCCAGTTCTCCATTTTCTGCTGATTCGCCCAATTTTGTGCGTTGTCGCGTTTGGAGGGACGCCATCACTTGGGCAACCCACGGCGACCTGGGGGAATGGGGAAACTATCGCCAACGATGGCAAGAGCCGGCGAACTCGGCGGACGGCCGACGCCGACACGCTTGGAGGCGATGCGGAAGGTTTCTCAACTCGGAGTAACTCCCCCGACCAGTCGCCCGAAGCACATGTTGAGGGGTTCCCGCCTTCCAAACGTGTTGAAAAGCTTGGGTATCTTGTCGACAATCGGGGAAGATAGAGTCTCATCCGCCGAAGCCGACGCAAAGCTTCCAGGCTTCTTCGTCCACGTTACTGCCTGGACGACCCCCGTCCTGTTGTGTGAGCATGCCGTGACAGAAAACACCACCGACCACGATACTCGGCAGCCATCAAGCGACGATCCATCGCGTTCCCAAGCGGAGACGTCCGTTCCCACTCCCGCTGAGCCAGGGACAGAACAAGCCGAGACCCCGACGACGCCGAGCCAATCCAGTACGGCCAAGCCTGACGAGCCAAGCTCCACGCCCAAGTCCAAGACGAACCAGTCCGAGGCCTCCGGCTCCGCGATCGAAACCCATCGCGCCGAGGGAGGCGACCCGGGTCAGTCCAATGCCGCCTCGGATACGCTCGCCGACGACCATCTTCCCCTGCCGAACCTCGCGGCTCCCAATGCGGCGTTCGATCGAACGGAAGTCGTCGCGAGCACCCAGTCGACGACGATGTCACTCAACGTCGGTCAGATGTTCGGACGCTACCGGATCGACAAGCTGGTCGGCACCGGGGCGATGGGCGCCGTCTACGACGCTCACGATTCGAAGTTGGATCGTCAGGTCGCGCTCAAGATCCCCCTCTTCGATGGCCGCAACGATCCCGAAGCCATCGAACGCTTCCAACGCGAGGCCCGGTCGGCCGCCAAGCTGCACCATCCCAACATCTGCCCCATCTTCGACGTTGGCGAGATCGACGGTGTCCACTACCTCACGATGGGTTTTCTCAAGGGACGTCTGCTCCTGGAACATCTCGAGGAGAAGAAACGGTTCTCTCTCGGCGAGGCGTGTCACATCATCACCCGCTTGGCCCAGGGCGTTCAGCAAGCCCATGCCATCGGCATCATCCATCGCGACTTGAAGCCGGCCAACGTGATGCTCAGCGATGAAGGCGAGCCGATCATCTTGGACTTCGGGCTGGCTCGCCCCGCGCAACAAGGGCCCGACGTGCTCACCCAGACCGGGGCGGTTCTCGGGACGCCGGCGTACATGTCCCCCGAGCAAGTCGACAACGAACGTGGCCCCGTCGGTCCCCACAGCGACGTCTATAGTCTCGGCGTGATCCTCTTTGAGATGCTCACCGGCGAACGCCCCTACGCGGCCTCGAATCTCGCGAATCTCTTCTATCAGATCATCAACGATCCGATTCCAAGGTTCGATCAGTATCGACTGGGCATTCCCGCCGAGCTCCAGGGCATCTGCCTCAAGGCGATGGCGAAGCGAATCGCGGATCGCTATCCCTCGGCGCGGGAACTCGCCGAGGACCTGGCCAGTTTCTCGCCCCCCGACTCTCCCTTCGAGAGTCGAGCCCCCCAAAGTCTCGCCGAGTTGCGACAGCAGCTCTACGAGGACCGACTCATTCCCGTCGAGGAGTTCGATCGGCTCATCGATCGCGGCAAGGAAGAGCTCTCCGTCGACGACGCCCTCGAGATCCTAAGGCGAAGTCCCGCTCCCTGGGCCGAAGGCTGGGAGATTCCGCAACCCTTGCTCACGGAGTTCCAAGTCGATCGCATCAAGGCGGAGGGGACGCGCCCGCTGATCTTCGGAGGCTATGTCGTCCGCAACGTGATCCTCACCACGCGAAACCGAGGCCGCGTCTACGAAGCGTTCGATCCGACCCTGGCGAGACTTGTCGTGTTGCGCCTCGTCAAGCACGATCACTCGACCGTCACCTACGCCGGGGCGAACGAGAGCGGCAACTATGCCGGCATCAACATCAGCATTTCCAAGCTCGCCCAAATGCACCACCCGGGGCTGGCGACGCTCTACAACGTCGGTCACGCCGGCGCGGTCGACTTCGTCGCCTCGGAGTTCGTTTTCGGCGAGTCTCTCGCCACTCTCGTCGAGAAGGCCAAGTCGTCGGGCGAGCACCTAAACCACCGTTGGCTTCTCGCGCGCATGGCCGATGTCGCCGAGGCCCTCGCGTACGCCCACGAACACAACGTCCTGCATCACGACATCACGCCCGAAAAGATCTACATCGGCCGGGAATGCACCAAACTCGTCGGAACGGGAACCTCGTTCCCCTTCTCCATCGACGTCGACGATCGGGAGAGTTCCGACGACCCATCAGCGGTCCTGGACATCCACTGCGCCGCCCCGGAACTTTGGGCGGACGTTCCCGACTCGAGCATCGCCAGCGATCTCTATGCCTTCGGATGCACGCTCTACTACGCGCTGACCGGGACGACTCCCTTCAGCGGCGAGAGTGACACCGAGATGCGAGTCCAACATCGGGGCGTCACGCCTCCCTGCGTCCGCGACCAGCGTCGAGAGGTCCCTGCTCGCGTCGATCTGCTGCTCCGCAAGTTGCTCGCCAAGGATCCCGCGGCGCGTCCGAAAAGCGCTCGGGACGTGGCCGCCGTGCTCGGACGCTACCGACCCAGCGCCTCGGGCTCCAAACCGTTGCTGGCGACCATCGCGGTCGGCGTCGTCGCCTTGGGGGCGCTTGGAGGACTCGGCTACTGGTTGACCTCGATGGGCGTCTTTCCGAGACGCTCCGTCCAGGATCCGACGGAAGTCGTCACCACGAAATCCGGGGAAGAGTCTCCAGCTATTCAAACGAGCACGGGCCCGGACGCCGCCGCGATCGCCTCGGTGCCCGGAACCGTCGACACCACCTCATCAGCGATGAACCCGACGGAGGAGAAGCCGGCACCGACGACGCCCGATCCGCCACCGAGTGCCCAGGCACTGATGAAGCAAGCCGCGGCCGCGGTCAAGAAGGGCGAGTTCCAAAGTGGGATTTCCCTGTTCCAGCAAGCACGAGCGACCAACCAGGTTCCGGCTTCGGACGTCGACACGTCCTTGGCGAGAGCCAACGCCGAGTGGGGCAAGCAGCTCCTGGCCGCTGGGGACGGTGAGAAGGCGATCGCCAAGTACACCCGCGCGATCGATCTCGATGCCAAGTCCCCGCAATACTACTTCCAACGGGCGTTGGCGGAGAAGAAGCTCGGGAGCATCGCCGCCGCCGCCAAGGACATGAAGCAAGCGGTCTCCCTCGCCGGAACAAATCCCAGTGCCGAGTTCGTCAACGCGCTGGTCGACATCAGCACGACGCAAGCCAAACAGCTCCTGCGCGCCAATCAACCGGACGAGGCGATCAAGATGATCGAGGACGTCTTAAGGACCGCCCCCGCCTCCGCCAAGGCAAACCTGCACGAAGTGCTTGCCAACGCCCTGGCCACGCAAGCGCAAACGGCGTTCTCCAGCGCCGCCTCGAGCTGGACCAACGACGACTTCGCCTCCGCCGCGACGAACTATAAGCGGGCCGCGGAGATCTACGCCGAGGCCGCCAAGCTCAACCCCACCTCGGAAGCGGGGTACGCGAATCTCGCGGCGCAGTCGTATACCTTCGTCGGCGCCGTCGAGGATCGTTTGGGAGACCAGCAGGACGCCGTCAAGGAGTACGATCGAGCGCTCACCCTCGACCCGACCTACACCAAGGCCCGCGAATACCGGGCGATCGCCTTTCAGAAGCTCGCGATCGACGCCCTCGACGCGAGCAACGACGCCGACGCGGTTTCCTACTTCAAGAAGGCTGTCACCGACGATCCGAAGGACGTCAAGTCACTCAACGCGCTGGCGTCAATCCTCGCCGCGAGCACGAACAAGAGTGTCCGCGACGGCAACCAAGCGGTGAAGTACGCCACCGCCGCTTGCGAGGCGACGAACTACAAGAAGTGGGAATTCGTCCTGACCCTGGCCGATGCCTACGCTCAGGCGGGAAAGCCGAACGATGCGAAGAAGTGGGCTCAGAAGTCGCTCACCCTGCCGGACGCCAATCCGACCATCATCAAGGCTCATCTCGAGTTCATCGACAAGGGAAATCCCCCTCCCTGAACGGGAGGATACTCCGCGCCGATCGCCAATCGACAACTCCAGGCCAGCTACTTGCTTCGCAACTGACGAACGGGCGAGAAGTCGGCGGGACGTCGATGCAGACAATCGAGCGCCTCGGAGAGTAGCGCGAGCGAGGGGGCGTCCCGCTTGCCCGCCGGCGTGCTGACGACCGAACAGAGGATCTCGACGGCCGACTCCCAGTCGGCTCGCTCGTAGGCGTCCAGGGCCCGCTCGTACGGCTCCCGCAAACCGAGCCATTCGGCATCGGGCTCGAGTCCTCCCAGTTCGTAGAGAGCGACTGCTCCCTCCATGCCGACGACCTCGACTTGGCAGATGCGCCGCACCGCGAGCTCGTCGTTCAGCCGCGAGCGCGTCGCGTCGGTGATCAGCACCGGAGCCCCCAGATGCTTGGTGGCTCCCTCGACCCGGCTTGCCAAGTTGACCGTCGCTCCCTGTGGCCCATACTGCAGATTGGTTCGCGATCCGGTATTCCCGACCAGCGCCGGTCCCGTGTGCACGCCGATCCCGAAGGCGATCGGTTCTCCCACCACTGGTTCCCAACGCTCATTCAGCGCCCGTAGCGAACACTCGAACTCAAGGGCCGCCCGACAAGCGCGAAGCGAGTGATCGGGTTGGTCGGTCGGCGCGTTCCACATCGCCAGCGCCCCATCACCGACGTAGCTGACAACCACCCCTTCCTGGGCCCGGACATGGAGCGTCAACTCCTCCATGAAGTCTTCGGTCAACTGAGAAATCTCTTGCGGATTCAGACGCTGCGATAGTTTCGACGATCCGCGCATGTCGAGGAACATGACGGTCACCTCGCGGTCCTGGCCCTCGAGCAGCGTCGGGTTGCGTTCGAGTTCCGCGACCACGTGTGGCGAGAAGAACTGTTGGAACTGATGACGAACGCGCAGCGTCTCCTCCTCACGCTGGGCGCGGGCCAATCCGGTTCCGGCCGAGGCGGCCAGGAGTTGCACGATCTGAGCCTCCAGCGGACCGATCGTCCCCTCGCCGACGATGCTACGACGACTCCTCGACCCGTAGAGCACTCCCACGACTTGATCGTCACACTGAAAGATGGGAGACGCGACGACGGTGTCGATGTCGACCAGGCTCATGACCGAACTGGCGTTCTCGTACGTCTGATAGAACGTCCGTTTCTCCTCCGCGACCCGCTCGACGATGGTCGAGCTGAAGTCGTAGCGAACGCGAGAGCCGCGCTGATGCCGGGCGACCACTTCCCAGTTGTCCTCGCGGCGAAGAAGCACGAGTCCGCGATCGAGTCCGATGAGGTCGACCAGGGCGCGAGCGGTCTCGTCATAGAACTCCGGCGAGCCGGCCGCGGCTCGCTGAACCGTGACGAGCTTTTCGATCCAGCCGACCAACGTTTCGGGGAGCACCCCTTCGCTCACGGAGACGAGCGTATCGGTCGCTTCATCGCTCTCGTAGCGCAAGCGGGCCGGACGCATCACGGTTGCGAGCCCGACATCGCCCTCCAGCGCGGGAGGCGACGCGGCGGTTTGGGGGACGGATTCCTCGGGAGGAAGATCGGTCGACTCGGCGCTCGCGACCGCGTTCGGCAGGGGTTCGGCGACGCTCACGTCGAGCATCGTCTGGCCAATCACCAAGCGGACCGGAAGATCGAGCTCCGCGCTCTCGCCGGGCGGAATCTCCTGCCCCTCGTCGATGCGAACGCGATTCTGACCACTGAGGTTCTTAGCCCGAACCCGCCCGTCGGCAATCTCCTCGACCCGCAAATGGTCCTTCGAAACGAAGCGATCGTCGACAATGGAGCGAGCCGTCTCCCCGCTGACGGGCGCTCGGCCGAACTCGATCGGGCCCTCCGGGTGAGTGAACTCGTGACGTTGTCGTTCGCTGACTATCCGAAACCGCAGCATCGCAGTGACTTCCTTTTCCTGGAGTCTAGCAGCTCGCTTCGTTGATCGCTGCTGGCTACGAACGATTCACGGCGACGGACTCGTCGGGGCGTCGATCGAAAGATTGAGCCAACCCTTCTCGAGGGAGACGTACGTGACTTTGTACTGGTCCTGCTCGCTGCTGTACCCGGGCAGCGCGATCTTGCGGAGACTGATCTCGAAGCTGAGGAGTTGGTTGAGCGGCTGGCTCAGGAGGTCCATCAACTGCCCCGTCACCGATTGTGGCTTGGGTGAGTTCGCCCGTTGGACCTTGATGGTGCCGCGCCGCAGCGACTCGCCGATGTTGCTGTCATCCGCCGGGGTGTAGGTCGCTTCGATACGCAGCGGGCCTACCGTCGCTTCGCCGACGTGAAGCGACTCGGCGTCGATCACGACGACCATTTTACCGTCACGAAACTGAATCACCACCGGTTCGACCGCGGCGAACTCGATCGTCCACGGCGGAACGTTCTCGTCTTCGACCCGTTCGAGAGCCTCCTTGAAGTTCTCCTTGAGGAAGCGCCGGATCTGCTTGTTGTCGAGTGTCTTGCCCGCGAGGTCGGTCTTCGCCAGGTCGTCCAAGAGCGATTGGTGAATCCGCAAGGAGAAGGCGGGATCTCCCTCGATGGGAGGAATCGCTTCCATCGGCGGCGCGCTGGGACCGCGCACCAGCCATCCCCGCATGAAGAAGTTCGCTTCGGTCGTCTCAAAATCGAGCGTTCCGGTGAGCAAGTGATCGTTGAAGGGACGGAAGAAAGCCTGGTCGAGCAGATCGCTGATCTCCTCGATCGTTTCGTCGACTTCACCCCGAAGATCCGTGAGACAGCCGTCGCGGATCTCTCGTTCGATCCGTCGCGTGTTCTTCGGGCGACGTTCGTGAAAGGCCTTGGTCGCACGTTTGACGGCAATCCGATGAAAGAGCCCCTTCAAGCGGCTCGACACCCCACAGAGATGGAGCTTGGTGTGGACGTCGACGTTCGGATCGCCGCTGGAGACGCCCGTCTTCTCGAAAACGATGGTCGTCCCGCCGGAGAAATCGCTGACACCCTTGGTCCGCAAGCAAACCGGATCCCGCTGGCTCGTCGTGTGCGAGATTGTCCGACCCGATGTGTCGACCTCGATCACCGCGCTGTTCTTGCTGGGCTTGAGACGCAACTGCACGTTGCCGTCGGTGGTCGACGTGCCGCGAACTTGCGCGCCATCGACCGTTCGAGCGACTGGAGCGGACCGGTGAAAGTTCGGCGGCTCGAGGCTCTCGAAGAACCGCTTCGAAATGACAGCTTCGAGCCGGAGAAGACGTGACGTGTCCTCCGTCAGGGGAACGACGGTCGGTTCGGTCTTGGGGGCGTCGTCTCCCCCACCCTGAGCCAGGAGCAAGACGAGACCAAGACTCACGCACCATCCCATGGCCATCCAGATTCTCCGATCACGAGATCACGGCGAGTGGCGCTCCGCCGAACGTAGTTTGTTCAATCTCCCAATGCCTATGACGACCGCCCGGCCCTGGCCACGATCCAGTTTGCCACCCACAGCCCGTCTCCCTTCGCAAGTTCACCGCCCAATGCGCCGATGGGTGTGTCGGCGACGTGTTCTCGTCTTGGCCACGCCCCGCCGTCAGGGTCCATTGCGTTGACCACGACGGTTCGATGTCGAGATGAGACGCAAACGGGATGGATCGCGGTCCGTCGTCGCGAGGGCGACTGAGCGCGCTGGGTGGGAAGCCCCATCACCGGGAGCGGCGCCGACCGGCCTCCGAGGACGGACCGGCGGGCGGGAGTTCGACTAGGAGGTCCGAAGAGTCGACCCTTCGGCCGACGACTGGTGAAGAACGCGACGAAGCAAGTCGACCATCGGCCGCTGCTTGAAGGTGTTGAAGCCCTCCTTGGCGACGCGATAGCGCTCCGCGTCGTCATTCAGACAGCGAAGGCATGTCTCCACGAGATCCTCGTAGGGCGCCTCGACGATGCCTCGGGAGAAGGGCCGATCGACGCTCTGTTCCGAGACGACGAAGCAGCGATTGTTGAGCAGGTAACAGATGCGCGCCTGCTCGGCGATCTGGGCATCGTAGAAGTGAAGGTTGAGGATGATCTTGGAACGGGCGATGTAGGCATCGCGATCCTCGCTGTACATTCCGTGGAGCGTGCGTATCCGGCAGTGTCGCCCCAAGGCCTCGAGGATCTGATTGCGCCGCCGGTTGCGCGATCCGTAGAAGAGCACGTCGATGTCGGGCGTGGTTCGCTTCATCGTGCGAAGCTTGTCGTGGAAGCCGATCGGAAGATGTTCGACGTGGTCCAACCCACGGCGCTTGAGAAAGCGAACATTCTCTTCCGAATAGTCCCAGATCGCCTCGGCATTGCGAAGGATGGCCTCCCGGTGCGGGTTGAACCACCCTTCATTATCCGAAAGTTGTTCCAACTGGTAGATAACGCAGCGCCGCCCCAGTAGCGACTCGGGATCGGCAAGCAGGTGGTACCCGAGCAAGATGTTGACGGCGTTCTCTTCCAGGTGATTCACGCTCACCTTGCAGGGATTGCCGAGCGATTCGAAGGAGTGGTACAGCAACTTGGCGATGTCGAGGAACGCCATCGCGGTGCTCTGTCCAGCCGGCTTACACAGGCAGATGTTGTAGCTCTCCTCCGACAGCGCGAAGAGATCGCTCTCCGCGCCGAGCAGCATCCCGCTGTCGGGATAGTGGGGATGTTGCCACGCCAATGGAGCGATCGGTGTGCGATACCCGGCGGAGGTTCTCCTCGGGGCCAAGCCTTCCGGGATCGAGTAAGGCCTTATGGCTCCGACCGATTGGTTGACTACCGCCCCGTCGGGGTTGAGACGGAGATCGGGTTGCACTTTCCCCAGCCACTTCTCGTGCAGCCGCTTGATGTTGTCGCTGACCTTCCGAAATCGCTCGGGGCCGCTCTTGGAGGTATGGTGAATGACGACACTCGACGGTTCGTAGACGATCTTCCAACCCGCCGCTCTCAAGCTGAAGCAAAGATCGACGTCTTCGTAACCGTTCCAATATCCCTCGTCGAGCCCCCCGACCGCCTCGAATGCCGAACGTCGTAGCAGCATGCATGCGGCCGTGACCGCTTGATACTCGCGACGCTCGTCGGCTTCGGGAACATCCGCCGGGGAACCGTCGAAGACATTCGCGGCCAGCAGCGGATCGTTGCCTGTCGCCTCGGCGATCGCAACTCCGGCATGTTGAATCCGGCCATCGGGATAGAGCAGTTTGTTGCCGACGGCGGCGACCTTGGGGTCGGCATCGAGAATGGCCACTAGCGGCGCGAGCCAATCGCGACGCAGTTCGGTGTCGTTGTTGAGAAGCAAGACGTACTCACCACAGGCTCGTCCGACTCCCTGGTTACACGCCTTGGCGAAGCCGAGGTTCTCCTCGTTTCGAACGACATGCAGCATCGGAAGTCTCGTCGCCGCCTGCTCGAGCACTGCCGGCGTCTCGTCGGTCGAACCATTGTCGACGACGATGATCTCGAGCGCCACCCCTTCTGGATCGGCCTCGAGCGACGCCAAACAGGAACGGGTGAATTCGACTTGATTGAAGACGGGGATCACCACCGACGTCTTCCCAGAAGCGGTCCCAGGCGCTGTCGGCACGGGAAGATCGCGAATCTCGAGACCATGCGCGACGGCCAGCAGGTCAACGCGCTCGGCGGAAATTGGCGAGGTGCGCGAATACGCGAGCGTGTCCGGAGTCAGCAACACATCCGCCCCATCGAGCAACGCCGCGACCGCATTTTCGAAAGGGGTCGACTTGTGAGCGAAGACGCGAAGCAGTTGCCGCCGATGGAACAACATCGCGCTGGCACGCTCCTCGTAGGCCAAGTGACGAGCTGTCTTCCATTTCGTGAACGACTTCCCGTCGAGGAGCCCTTCGGCTCGCTTCCCAAAGGATACTTCGGCGGGATCGTCGGCAGCCTGCCCCTGTTCGTCGATGACTCGATGTCCACACTTGACGAAGGCAACCCGAGGATAGCGTTCGCAAAGCGGAACGAGTCGCTCGAGGTGGCGCATGTCGAGCACGTCACCGCTTCGGAGAAGCTTGATGAAGGTCCCACTCGTTTCGTTAAGCAGCGATCCCCAACTCACCGATGCCTCGGCGGCCACCAACCGGATCCGCGCATCCTCCCGCCCGTGGTGTTCGACCACTGCCCGAGCATGAGAGTCGGTTCGAACGCAAGCGACCAGCACTTCGAGGTTCGGATAGGTCTGCGTCAAGACACTCGTCAACGTCTGATCCAGGTGACGCGACGCGGTCGCGTCGAGAAGGACCGTCACCAGCGGCTCCCCCGCACGCTCGGCCAACGGTTCCGCGGGAGGCAGCGCTGGAAGCGGCACCCGCTCCTGGCTCTTCGACGTCGCCCCGCCCCGGCGCTCGTGCTCGTCGACGCCACGGGAACGTTCTTCGGCAACCTCGCTCGCCAACCGAGGAACGACCTTAGTCGCCAAGAGGTCGCGGTAGAGGGCCTCGAGTTCCATCGCTTCGCCATCGATGGTCTTGATCGGCGTGATCCCCTCGCGGAGAGACTCGATCAAGCCCGGTTCGCCGACAAGACGCTGGAGCTGTACCGCGAAGTCGTCGACGTCGTTTCCTCGAAAGAGAAGCCCGTTGCGACCGTGTTCGATGATCTCCGGAATTCCGGCGACGTCCGAGGCGAGCACCGGCACACCCGCGCCGAGGATCTCGCGAATCACGAAGGGATAGTTCTCGCCACGCGAAGGGACGACCGCGATGTCGATCGTCGAGAGGACCTCCGTCATCGCTTCCGGTTCGAATCCGCCATGGAAGGTGACGTCATCCTCCGGCCGGATCATCTCGCGAATCGAACGTTCGTAGCTTGGATCCGCGCCCGGTCCGTGGAGATGAAGTTCCGCCTTTCCCCGCTCGAGCCGCTGGAAGGCTCGAACCATCAAGTCCGTCCCCTTGCGATAGTCGAGATGCCCGAAGTATCCGAGCCGAACGGGTAGCGACAGCCGCTCCCGTCTTCGCGCGGGGGCGGGAAGATTGGCTCCTTGGGGCAGATGCACGATCCGTGGATTGATGTAGCCGTGCCGCTCGAAGAAGTCCTTGAGAAACTTCGAGGGGCAGATCATCAGGTCGACTTCGCGCAATGCGAGGCGCAGGGCGTGTGAGCGATGAGCGATGTACTGAACCAAGCTCGGGTAGCGCGATTCGTACTCCGAGCCGAGTCGCGAGGACAGACAACGAGCGCACTTGTCGACTGTCTCCGGGCCGGAACAGACCTTCCCGCTCGGGTCGACAAGATGGATCTGTTCACAGGCGAACCAGAAGTCGTTGGCGGTCAACGCCACCGGGATCCCCTGCCCGTGCAGGGCTTCGATCAGCGAAATGCCGAATCCCATCGGATGTTGAAAGTGAACGACATCGGGGGCGTAGCGTTCGACGATCGACTTGGTGATCGCGGAGAGGGCCTCGTTGCGCGTGGTCGCTCGCCCTTCGGCGCGAATGGCGACTTGAAAGAAGGGAACGCCCTCGAACTGGCTCTCGCGAACGACGCCTTGATTCGCCGAGGCGTTGACGGGCACCATGACGCGCACCTCGTGCCCACGCTCGATGAGCGATTGTGCCAAGCGGTGCGTGTAGCGCTCGGTGCCGCCACCCGACTCCGGAAGGAAGCGGTGGACGACAAGGAGGATTCTGAGCGGCTTCGCCGCCACTTCGATCTCCACCGTGGGTCTCGACGGTGGGTCACCCGAAGCCAACGACGCGACGAAGTCCGCCGTCCGCGCCGTCGCCCTGCCATCGTGGTGGGCGTTCAAGTCGCTGAGCGAAGCGTTCTGCTTGGCGACGACTCGATCGGCCGCGTCCGGTTCCCGCACCAACAACCGGAGCGACGCGGTCAGTTCCGCTTCATCGCTTGCCACGAGGATGCCGTCGTCGGTGGTGTAGAGGTCGGGATGACCATCAAGCCAGGGAAGCAGGACCACGGGGCGTTCGAGGATCATCGCCTCGGGAATGGCCGTCGAGGGAGCGGGAAAAAGTACGGCGTCGGCGGCGCGAATCGTCTCGACTTTGTCGTCGGTCGACCAACGAGCGAGCGAGACTCCCTGGTCACCCAGCCAACGCCGGTAGCCCTCCTCGAGTTCTCGCTGTTCATTCGCGGAGAGTTGGCTGCGGCTGGCTTCGTGCGGATGCGCACGAACGACGAGTTGCACCTCGTCGCCAAGTGGGCGAAGGGCTTCGATCACCATTCGTTGATTCTCGGCCAACCGCCTCGCCACGGCTGGAAAAAAGGCGGTCGTCGTTCCGGGGTAGGTCGCGAAGTAGACGATCATCGGACGCGTTGGATCGAGCCCAAGCCGGCGCCGAGCCTCTTCTCGACTAATCCTCGCCTCCTCGCGATAGAAGCTATCCCAGTGCGGCGCCCCGGTCACCACGATGCGGTCGGCACGATTGCCCTCACCGATCAAACTCCGCCGCGCTCGCTCTCCGAAGACCGCGACGTAGTCCGCGTAGAGGGTTGTCATTTCGCCGGCGATGTGCGCGACACTTTGCGGATTGATCCCATGCGCCAGTTGCAGCGTCGCGATCCCGCGCTGACGGGCGAGTTCCACGAGTACGCGTTGCCAAGGCGCGTTGTCGCAACCCATGACGATCAGTCGCAATGAGCTCGAGGCGAGAAGCGCCTCGAACGTCTCGGTTGTCGCGATTGCCCTCCCGTAGGCGTTGACCGCCTCTTGGAAGAAGGGATTGGCGACTTGACCGACCACGTCTCCTCGGGGCGACGCGAATCCAGCCATCGCTTGAGGATCCTGGGTCACAACCCGAAGCCGCTCGACCAGTCGACCAACGGCCTCGTTTGCGCAAGTCGTGAGATCAGCGGGCGCGAAGACATCCCACGTCCGAAACGGCAGTCCGGCCTTCGTCGCGGCCTCGATCATGACCGGCGTGTTGAGGATGATTCCATGACCACGCCGTGACACCTCGGCGACGAGGGGAAAGTGGTCGGGGTTGGCCACATCGAAAAAGAGGATCTCGCCGTTCATCTACTCTTCTCTCCCCTCGCCGTCGGCGGACGCGAGCGCTCTGGTGACGATGGGCACGAGAAAACGCTCCGCGGCACGCCCGACATTGACACCGCGATAGGTCATGAGATCGGCCATGCTCTCCGCGCGGTACCAAGTCTCGGTGATGCGTGAGGCCTCGTTGGTAAGCTCGACCATCTCGTCAAACGATGGGCAGGGAACGTGGCGTTCAAGGGCGTCGGCGAACAGGTCGGGGTTGATGAAGACACTAGCGCCGCACTTGGGGCAGCGATGCCTGCCCATCGCCATCCCCGCGACCGTCGGCTGATGGCTGGCATACTTCTGATCACATCCCTTGCACCGAAGGACGACCTCGGCTCCCTTGGCGGTGATCCGGACATCAACGACACTGTCGGCCTTGCCACACGCGAGAGTGCCCGAAGAGACCGGGCTCGCTGGCTCTTGATCCGACGTCGATCCGGCGACCTCCTCCAGACTCACCGGACCGTCGGGCGTGTAAGCCGGAGAGCGCCGACACTGAGCAATCAGGGAGGCGTGGGGACGCATCGCCGGATGGGCGTCACAGGCGTCGAGAAGACGACGCGCCTCGCGTTTCTCCCCGAGGTACGCGAAGGCGGCCACCATCTGCAGGGTGTAACGAACCGGCCCCAGGGTATCGCCCATCCGAAGTGACTGCTCCAAGCAGCGTTCGAAGAGGTTTTCGAACTGTGCCTTGCCCCACGACTCGGGGCGATCAGGAAACTCGCGTTCGATCTTCTCCTCGGCGAGAGGTGCCCGATACCGAAAGACGAAGGTTCCGTCGACGAAGGAGAGCAACTCGAAATGGTCGCGAAACGTCTCGCAAAAGGCCGGGATCCAGAAACAGGTGTACCAACCGTAGTCCTGGAACAGGACGTGGGAACCGAGACGCAACTTTCCGATAAACGCTCGCATCAGAAACTTGGTCGCATACCAGCTCTTGCAGCCGTCGACCATAAGAAGGCCGATCGGCCCCAGCGAGTCCATCGCGCGAACCAGGGAGTCGGGAACCGATGCCTCCGGTCGATCGGGAAGCGACGCTTTCACAATCTCGAGGAAGGAACCGTAGTCGCTGGCGGCGTGGGTCGCGTGGAAGAGCTCGTGAAAGGAGCCGCGGTCGAGACTCGGCAACAGATCCCGTCCCGCCCCGTAGCGGCGGACCAACGGTTCGGTCGTTCGCTTGAGCTCCGCCGTGTTGTAGTAGCCCTCGAAACGGTCGATCGTCAGCAGTCGCCGCTTGCTGGCGTGAGGGTTGAGTAGCATCCCAAGGCCGAGGGCTCGCGTTGTGCCGCCAAGAAACGGTCCCACCTCGACCACATCCCCCTCTCCGTCCCAGAGCCGAGCCAGCCACTGAAACATCAACGCCCGTTCGCCGGGAGTCGTCTCGCTCGGAATCTCCCGAAGCGACTCGGCGACGTCGGGAGGCAATGGCAGTCGCATCAGCGCTCGCCCAAGAAACGCGGGGTCGATCGCGGTCAGCGTCGTCAAGTCGAGTTCGGAGGCGATCTCCGGATCGCCACCAGGTACAGGATGCCTAACAGTGAACGTGTTCTCGCTCATACCAACTCACGCCTTGTGGTCGTGGTCTTCTGACCATGTCTTGTTCGAGGTTCCGCCCGAGTCGCCGCCCGGTTCTTTTCGACGGGCCACCACCCAAAGGTGCGACGACAGACGGTGTTGGGCGAGAAAGTCCTGGAAGGGCCGGCCCAACTCGTCCCAGCGATCGAGGAGGACCGTTTGAAGAAAGGGCTGCCGATCCAGCGAGTGATGTTCCGCCATCACCGCGCCGCGTACCAATTCCGCGTCGAGGCGCCCCGGCGTCTCGACCACCTCCGTCGTGAACCCTTCGCGCGCGAGCAGAAGGGGAAGCGACTCGGGATGAAAGTAGTTCAGATGCTCGTGATCGAACGTCGAGGACTGTTCTCGCAGGGCGGAGACGTCGAAGCCCCGAACGTTCGGGCAGCTCAGGACCAGCATCCCGCTCGGCTTGAGCATACGCCGGACGTGGCCAAGGAAGTCACTCGGGGAAAAGAGATGCTCGATCACCTCGAAGGCCGCGACGACGTCCGCGACTCGCGATCGCTCCGTCTTCTCGACGGGTTGCTCCCAGACCTCGAACCCCCGCTCGCGACAGGTCTGGGCGAGATCGGGAGTCGGTTCGAGGGCGATGATCCGCTCGAAGTGTCCCGTGTGCCGGACCTCCTCGCAGAAGGTCCCGAAGGCGGCCCCCACCTCCAAGAGCGTCCCCCCCGCGAAGCCGAATTGGCGGCAATAGTCGACAAGACGCTCGACGCGCGGCTTGAAAATGCGTTCGCGCCGCGCCGACTCGCTGGCGGGAAAGATGTGCTTATTCCAGTAGGCGTAGTTCTTCGATTGGGCATAGAAGCGTTCGAGCAGGGCTAGCGACGGGCGCGGGCTGGTGTAGACGGTGCCACAATCCTGACACTCGACGTACGCGAAGCCATCCTTCGACCCGTAGTCACCCGCCGCGTCTTCCCCGCAAGCGGGGCAGTCGACGTCGACCCATTCGTCGCGGCGTTCGAGAAGATACTCGCGGTCGGCGATCACGCAACTCCGCTTGGCCTCCATCATGGCCGCGGGGCGAATCTCCTCGACGCGAAGCGCTGATGCGCAAGTCTCACTCATGGCGCACAAACCTCTCCCGGAGGCTCGGGTCATCGAGGTGCACGGGGCCGTAGTCACTTGGCTCGCCCCAAATATTGTGCTTGAACCAGCGATCGTTCTCGATCCACCAGACGCGCGGATTGCGGAAGCGATCGGCGATGCGATCGAACTCCTCCTCGGTCATGCCGACGTAGTCGAGCCAGCGTTCCAAATCGTGCCGTGGTTTGATGTGATCGAGCCGTCCGACCAGTTCGACTCCCTGGTCGCGAGTCAGGTAGCCGTCGCGAATGTCCTTGGCGGCATGATCCGAGGCGCGACCGTAGCCGAACTTGATGAACTTCATGTAGTCGTGGATGCCGTTCTCGTGCATGTCGTCGAGATTCGACATTCTGCGGTAGGTCCGTTCGAAGGGCTGACGCGCGAACTCGAATCCGTACTTTTCCTGCATGAGCTTGGCGTGCTCATTCGGTTTCCAGGGAAAGAAGTTCCCGATGTAGATCCCGCGAACGCCGACGCGATCGAGATCCTCGTCGGAGGGATACTGGAGCCAGGAGAGGTCGCCGGGCGTCAGTCCCTCGTCGCCGGCGATCATGTCGGCGGGACTGTAGCCGCGCATGTCGTGCTCGAAGACGGTCCGCTTATTGTACTCGACGTAGTCATCGGGCGAGAACATCCCCGAGACCGACCACGTGATCTCGCCCCAAACGACCAAGGGCACGCCGAAGCGGACCGCCATCTGGACGGGGATGGTCTTGATGCCGGCATGGCCATGCCAGTTCATGTCGCCCATCTTCTTGAAGCAGAGGCGATTGAGCTTCTTGAGCGTCTCGATACTTGGGCCGAACGTCACGTGATCGACCCCGAATACCTCGCGCATCCGGTCGAGATTCGCCTGTCCCTCGGGCAGGTAGTTGTTGCCGTGGTAGGTGACGAGCAGAGGATTGAGGCCGTAGACGTTCTTGATCAGGTGCGTCTGCCAATAGCTGTCCTTGCCACCACTGACGGCGATGATGCAATCCCAGTTCGAACCGCTCTTGTTTCGGTACTGATCGATTAACTCCTCGAATCGCGAGCGTCGCCCCGCCCAGAATTCGGCGGTCATCAGAGGCTTCAACTCCTCCCACAGTCGGCAGGCGCTACAGATCCCCTCGTCGTCGAAAAGTACGTTCACGGCGCACTCCGGGTAGATGCAGCGTTGGCAGTAGCGCATCGGCTGGATCGCTCGACGTGAACTTCCCAAGTGGTCAATGACTTGCAAGGCTCGGCTCCCGAACGTTGAGTCCCGCCTCGAAAAGGCTTCGTTTCGCTTTGAGCACGCTGTTCTCGGAGTAGTTGAAGATGTTGGCGGCACTGACGGCGTCGGCTTCTCCCTCGATCAAGCCGTCGGCGAGATGTCCCCACTGTCCGACCCCACCGAGAGCGATCACCGGAACCTGAACCGCGCGAGCGATACTCCGTACCAGCGGCACGTCGTAGCCCTGGCCGGTCCCGTCGCGATCGATCGACTGGATGAGAATCTCGCCGGCCCCCCGCTCTTGGCACTCCTTGGCCCACTGATCGGGAGACCGTCCCGTGGGGCGTTTTCCACGCTCGGCGAAGACCTCCCACGTCTGATCGACTGTTTGCTTGGCATCAATACAAACGACGACGCACTGTGCTCCAAACTCCTTCGCGCAGCGATCGATGAACTCCGGCTCGTGCAAGGCTTGGGTGTTGATGACGACTTTATCGGCTCCGTTGGCGACGCGTTCGGCGCAGTCCTCCACGGTTCGCAGTCCGCCTCCAAAGGCCATCGGCATGAAACAGCGCCGGGAGATCTCCCGCAAGATCGACAACAGATCGGAAGTCCGCCCCTGAGCCAAGTCGTCGCGGCCGAGGTCGTAGTCACGACGGCCGCTGATATCGAGGTAGATCAGTTCATCCGAGGCCCAATCGCTAAGTCGTTCGACGATCGTCGCCGGATTCCCCAGGAGTTGGTAGCGACCGAAGCGTTTGCTTTGCACCACGACTCCCTCGCGCAAGAGCACCACGGGAATGAGTCGGTTCTTGAGCATCTCGATGAATCCCGCGACTGGCGCTCTGTCAAACTTCCCATTTCGAGTTGCCGGTTGTGTGCCTCGTTCTCACTGGCCGACAAGCAGCCAGTGGCACCCGAACATCAGGTCTCAACGGTACCCAAGGCTCTTTCTGAACGCGCCGATCCGGCTTCCGCCGCGAACGCCAACTCACGCTTCCATCTGGGCGTGCGCCTCGACCCGGCGGTAGAGGTACTCGCGATAGTCCCCCCCGTGACCGTGGAACTGATCGAAGTGCTTCGACACGAGCGACAAGAGACTCTCGTCGAGCGGGTACGCCGATGCCGGGATGCGTTCGTGCCCCCGGTTGACCACTCCCCAGCGGTCGACATTGTTGTGCCAAAAATAGACGTCGGTGATGTGCCCGATCCGGTCGCAGTACTCGGCGAGCGTTCCCCTGGGCATCTCCGACAGACTGAAACTATTGACGACCAACGCCGCGCTTCGTTCGGGAACGCTCGCCAGTGCGAAGTTGGGAAGCAACAGCGACGCCAACCCGGAGCGTTCGCCCCAGGGAATTTCCCCCTCACCGTAGAGGAAGTGTCGACGATCGGGCAAGCAGCACAGCAAGTAGTACGCCGCCAGCACGAGCGTCTCGGGGAGATCGAAGTCGACGTACGTGACATCCGCTCGATCGCGGAGCAGGTAGTACGCCATCCCGCCGTACCCCGCTCCAATCTCGAGGACCCAAGGCCGCTCGGCGTCACTCACGAGGCGCTGGGCCTGCGTCGACAGGGCGTGGAAACGAGTCGCTTTGGGAGCGACCATCACGCCGTCGATCACGTAGCCCCAAGGGTTGCCGACGTCGGGAATTCGCAGCGACTCTGGTGAAGCATCGACGAGATCATTCCAGATGAGGTAGTTGCGGACGACACCGGCCTGGAAGCGGCTCGTCGCCGGCTCCTCGCGAGCGACCAATTGCTCGAAGCGAGCGTATTCTTTCACCAATGGCCCGAGTTCATTGCGCCAAAAGCCGCGAAGCAAGGCGAGACTCGCGTCGATATCCCCTTGGCGAAGCGGCTCGTAGAGACGTTCACGCTCCTCGTAGAAGGATGCCCACTCGCCGCCGATTCGGTACGGGCCGGAAGCGTGCCGCTGCCCCTCCTTGGCATGTTGATACATCCGCGCCACCCGCTCGACGATCCCGCGATGAAGCGCGTCGGGCAACTGGTCCGTGCGATCGGCAAGCCCTTTCTCCAACGAGGACTCGGACAGATGCGGTTCAGGATCGAATGCGTTCTTGATCATCAACGGGACCTGATCACCAGCGAGCCATCCGCGACGCTCGGTCGCCCTTGCCGCGTCGGCTCGTCACCTCGGGTTACCTCGAAGGACGCAAAGTTCTCCAGTAGCTTCAATCCATCGCGTTGGCTCTTCTCGGGGTGGAACTGGACGCCGAAGATATTGCCGCGCCGCACCGCAGCCGCGAAGGGACCACCGTGCAAGCAAGTCGCGACTGTCGACGTCGGATCGCTGGGCTCGATCACGTAGCTGTGCACGAAGTAGAACGCCGGCGCCGACATCCCCTCGAACAGGGGACAACTCGGATCGTAATCGACCTCGTTCCAACCGATATGCGGAACCCGAAGCCCCACCTCCTCGGCTCGCAATCGCTTGACTTCACCAGCGACGTACCCCAGCCCCGGATAGGTTTCGAACTCGTGGCCAAGGTCGGCTAGCAACTGCATGCCGACACAGATCCCCAGAAAGGGCTTTTTCCGTTCGACCACGTGATCGCCGAGAGCGTCGACCAATGCCAGCCGTTCGAGTTTCCGCATCGCCGACGCGAACGCCCCGACTCCGGGCAGGATCAGTCGATCGGCGTTCTCCAAGTCCTCGGGCGTCCGCGCCAACGTCACATCGAGCCGCAGATGTTCGAGCGCGTTGAGAACCGAGGTCGTGTTCCCCGCGCCATAATCGATCAGCCCGATCCTCTCCATCACACCACCCTTTGCCGAGCGAGAAGCGGCTCGGCGCGAATCGTCTGAGTCCGTTGCCAATGGCATTCGAGGATCTCCTGGGCGATCCGCGCGGCGCCCCGACGATCCATCAAACCGTCGCAGGCGCGGTGCATCGCGACCAGTTCCTCACGGTGCTGCTCGAGGTGAAGAAGATTGGCAGTCGCGACATCGATCGCCGCGTTCAGGGGGAAACCGGCCGTCAAGCACGTTCCTCGCTCGACCAGTTCCCGCACCAGGAAGACGTGTTCGGGCTTCTCAAAGATGTTGATCGATGGCAGCCCCGCGAAGACGGCTTCGTAGGTCACCGTGCCGCCGGCCAGAATCGCCAGGGCGCAACTGCTCATCACGCGCCACATCGAATCGCTGGTCTTCGCGAGAATGATCTCATGCTGCGTGTCGCGTTTGACGCAATCGACGAGGGCCTCGTAGGAGTGTCCGTAGCCCTCTCCCAGGAGCACCCAAAAGAGCATCCGCCTCGGAAGCGACTTGATGGAGCGGAGTACTTCGAGCGTCTTGTTGCCCGCGTCCGATCCTCCCATCGAGATCGCCACCGCCATCGGCTGCTGATTGATGTTCTGCTCGTACTGCGCGGCGGAAATCTTGACGCACTGTTCGCGCACGACGGCGTACTCGAGCCCGCTGCGCACCTCGCCATCGAACCGCTCGAGATCCCAGTCGGATCCCTGGCATCGCGTTCGGTGGAAGAACAAATCGGTCGACGTCAGATGATCGAAAATCGGGGAGACCGACACCGTCATGCAACGTCGACTCACCCGCTGGTAGAGTTTCTTCGAAAGCTCGATGAGATCGAAAACGACAATGTCGGGATCGTACGCGTCGATGGCCGCGATGACGCCCGGCTCATCATCGACGATCTGGTAGGTCAACCCGCGACCGGCCAGGAGGGCGTCGACATACTCGTCCCCGATGACCACCACCCGCACCGAGGTCCGACGCGCCATCTCGAAGGCGATGGTTCGCGAACGAATCACGTGACCGAGACCGACATCGGTCGAGCCACGACAGATGAACAGAACCCGAGAGAGGGGTTGGTCGTGCATCATGGGAGTTACACTTTCGATTCAACGGGTGAATCGCGCGCTGCCGAATCGTCACCGGTCGCGTCCCTGCGGAACCATTTCACCCTAGCTGATCCAGCCGCATCACGCTCCCGAAGCTGTTTCGCTCCGCCCAAAGCACCAGAGAACAACTCTTAACGCAATTTCTGGACACCTAACGATAGCTCACGGAATGCAGACCATTCGTCACCCGTCCGGGAGAACCCAGAAAATTTCAACAAGAGCGTATTAACGTCGTGCGGCGAAGAGCGTCAACCGACGACTTGGGCGTGCCCCCGGATATCGACGCGACTGGCCGTGATTCACTTGTAACGTTGGAAGAACCTGTCACCCAGTAGGTCATAAGGCGCGCACGAACGCGAGAAAATGATTCTCGCGTGAAGAAGGGATGAAGTTTCGGCGATCGGCCTGTTCCTTGCCGGATCACCCGAGCGACCGCATCCGAATCGCTCCGCCGGGGTGCCGCATCGAGGCGGCAACGTCAAACTCGAGAGACGAGTCCCAACACCCGGTTGGCGTCACGTCGCTTCCGTCCAGTCGAGCGTGTCGTAGTCGAACGGGGCGAACCGAGCGATCGCGTGCGCCAGGGGACGACCGATCAACAGGCTCACATCGTTCGGCCGGAGCGTACCCTCCGGGCGAACGATCAGCACATCCTCTTCGCGAATCACCTCGCCCGGCTGCATGTCGCGGGCGGCATAGAGTCCCCGTCGAGCCCGCTGCTTGACATTCCGCTCCGACTCGCCGAGCTTGACGTTGGGTCGGCTCAGCGCATCCTCGGCGGCGCGCACATCGGCGACGAACCGCTCGAGCATTTCCGGCTCCATCGCGTAGGCGTGATCGAAGCCCTCCGCCCCGCGGTCGAGCGTGTAGTGCTTCTCGATCCACGTTGCTCCGAGACAGATTGCCATCGCCGCGGCCAGGCTGCTTTCGGTATGGTCCGAAAGGCCGACCGGGAAGCCAAAGGCAGTCTGAAGCGTCGTCAAGAAAGAGAGGTTCATCCGCTCGAGCGGACAGGGATAGACGGATACGCAGTGCAGCAGCACGATGTCGGTGTTCCCCGTCGCGACGATCTGATCGACCGCCTTGTCGATCTCGCCGAGTGTCGCCATTCCCGTCGAAACGATCATCTTGCGACCCGTTTCCCCCACGCGCCGCAAGAGCGGTCCGTTGTTGAGGTCACAAGATGCGAGCTTGATGTAAGGCGGATCCATCGACTCGAGCAACTCGAGCCCCCGCTTGTCGAAGATCGAGGCCGACAGCGACAGGTCTTTCTCTTGACAGTACTGGTGAACCTCCCGGAACCCCTCCTCGTCGAGCATGCCGTCGAGTCGCTTCTGAAAGACCTCGTTGGGTTGGTAACCCTGTTCGGTCAGAAACTCGGGCAGATAGAGCCCCTCCGGGAAGAGAAACTGAAACTTGACCGAGTCAGCGCCCGCTCGCAGGGCGACGTCGACGAGTTCCCGGGCCCGTTGGACGTCGCCTCCATGGTTCGTGCCCGCTTCGGCGATGACGTGAATTCCGCTATCGAGGGACAAGGCTACTCTCCGCGATCGTGACGTTTCTGGCGATCATCTCGCTCAGTCGTTGACTTGCGCCAGCTCTTCGACTTGAGCCCGAAATTGCTTGAGGACGTCGAGATTCAGTTTCTGCAGCGAATCCCAATGGGCGCGAACTCCCGCGCGGATCTCGGGGAGTTCTTCGAGTCGGCGGTAGCGATCCGCCACCTGGGCCACGACGTCATCGTCGCCCGTCATCTCGATGTTCCAATCCCCAAGCCCCACCGTCTCCATGAGACTCTGGCAACGCTCGTCGTAGCTGATGTTGATCGACGGCGTCCCGAACGACATGCATGGTAGCGTCGCGTGCAAGCGGTAGCTCACGCTCAGCGTACAGGTTCTCAAAAGCGAAAGATAGTAGTAGACGTCCCCCGTGTAGAGGTACTCGATGTCGCTGAAGGTGGTCGCGAACGGAATATCGCGATGATCGTGACAGAGCAACCGGATCGGCCCGAGCCCAAGGTCGCGAAGAAACGCGATCAAGCGCGTGATGTCATCGCGAACGCTCGCTTGCCGACGGAGGGGAATGTTCATCAGCTCGGGATTGCGCACCGAGAGCAAGACGCCCGACCGGTCCCCTTCGGTCAACCGCGGCAGCCGATCGGCCACTTGATCGATGAAGATCGTCGGACACGCGCCGAGTTGACACTTCTCGATGCCGAGCCCTTGGAGATGATCGTACGTCGCTTGGTCCCGGGCCAGCGAGAAACTCGCCTTGCGGTTGAGTGCCTCGATCGTGCGATCGGGCATCACGTCGGTCCGCGTCACCAGCTTCCAGTTGCGATCGTGGATCCGCCCGCGCGAGAGGCTAAAGAGGAGCATCGGCGGTTCGAGCATCGGCAACGCGTCGCCATCGACGGTGAGTTGGCCGTTCTCGTAGAGGTTGCCGCCGCCCACGATCACGCCGTGGCCGTATTGGTTAATCTCGTGGATCGTCTTGGAAGAGAGCCCCGCCTTGACGTGACTCTCGAACCGGGAAATCGCCGGCAGGGAAATGACGTTGACCACCCGGCCGAAGGCTTGGTGCAACAGGTGACGCAGCGCCAAGTGAATCACTTCGTTGCCGACGTTGAACCCCTTCGGATGGATGCAAAACAACGTGATCAACGAGTCTCTCCTGTTGGAGCCAACCAAGCGACAGCCTCTTTGTAGGTCAGCACGTCGAGTGAACGCGCCGTCCTCCGCAGCATCTTTTCGATACGAAGCCAATCCTCTTGCGTATCGATCGTCAACCGTGTTTCGTGCAGGTCGGGACGACACGGCTCGAGCGTCGCCGTTCGCAGCGTCTCCCCATGGCGATACAGATATCGCGTCACGTGCTCAAGATCCTCGCGATCGCTCATCAAGTCATAGCGGTCGGCAAAGGCGTCGCGGCGAATGACCTCGACACTCACGCCGTAGGGATAGGTTCGTGGAACGAGATTGGTGATGAAATCGTACTCTTCTCCCTTGGCCAGGCGACAGCCGATGGTCAACAGTTGCGGATCGACGAACGGACTATCGCCGTTGACACGGGCGAACCATTCGAGCTGAAACGCCTCGGCACAGCGCAACATCCGGCCAGCAACATCGTCCAGCGACCCTCGAAAACACGCGATCCGCTCCGAGGAGGCGTAGCTCGCGATGGGGTCGTCGACCGGGCGATCGGTCGTCGCCAAGATAACCCGCCCGTTGAATGGTTCGACGCGCATGCATCGAGAAACGATGTGACCGACCAGCGGTCGTCCGGCCATCGACCGCAGCGCCTTCTCGGGTAGCCGAGTCGAATCCATTCGGCAAGGAATGATCGCGCCAATGCGCACCGAACTCTCCTCCTTTGGGCGGGCGAACCGTTCGAGGTACAGACTCTCTCGAAATGGGAAAGGGTCACAACGATCGGTCCCCGCATCCCCCATTCCCGCCGACTGTCGTTCCATTCACCATCTTGGTGGCGGGCCGCGCCTTTCAGTATAGCGGCAATTCACCGCCGAGCGATTCGCCCAGTGGATTCGATTGCCCATCGGGCAGTTCTTGGGAGTGGAGATTGACTTGCATGGCCCTCGACGGGTACGAATAAGAGAAGGGCCTGGTCCCCTGCATCCGCGTCATCCTACCCAAAGGGAAACACGTCATGAATCACGACCCACGCCAAGCGCCGGTCGCCCACGATCACGTCTCACGCCGAACGTTTCTGCAGTGGTCCGCCGTGGCTTCCGCGAGTAGCCTTCTCCCTTCCCTTGCCGGCGCGGAGCCGTCGACCAATTCCTCCAACGTCACCGCCGAAGGTTGGGTCAAGGAGTTGCACGACTCCCTCTCCAGCGATCAACAGAAGGCGATTTGCTTTCCCTTCGATCACTCGCTCCGCAAGAAGGTGGCCAACAATTGGGCCATCGTCAAGACGGAGGTCGCCGACCTGAAGCCGGCCCAGCGGGAGATCGTCGATCACATCCTCCGCGGGATTTGTAGCGAGGAAGGCTACGAGAAGTTCCAAAAGCAGATGGAGGAGGATTCGGGTGGTCTCGACTACTACCACCCCGCCATCTTCGGCAAACCCGGCGCCAGCAAGTTCGAGTTCGTCCTGACCGGTCGCCACAACACGATGCGCGCCGATGGCAACTCGGTCGAGGGCGCCGCCTTCGGTGGGCCGATCTTCTACGGTCACGACGCCGACGGCTTCCACGAGAAGCCTCATCATCCCGGCAACGTCTTCTGGTACCAGGCCGAGCGTGCCAACGAGGTCTTCGGAGCGCTCGACCCCAAGCAACGCGACAAAGCCCTGCTCGGCCGTGCCCCGCGCGAGAACGATATCGCGTTTCGCAACGCGAACTATCCGGGCCTCGCGGTGAGCGAGATGTCGAGCGATCAGAAGGATTTGGTCAAGCAAGTGATGGCGGACCTGCTCAGTCCCTACCGCAAGCAGGACGCCGATGAGGTGATGGAGTTGATCACCGCCAATGGTGGCCTCGACAAGATCCATCTCGCCTACTACAGCCAAGACTCCCAGGGGAACAACGGCGACATCGGCGATGATGGTGTTTGGGACATCTGGCGGCTGGAGGGGCCGGGATTCGTGTGGCACTACCGCGGCAAGCCCCACGTTCACGTCTACGTCAACATCGCCGACGTCGACAAGATCGTCGCCGCCACTTAGGTCGGACCGAGTCCGCCCGCTGGACAAGCCTTTGTGCTCCCCCTTGTCCAAGGGTTAGACTCTCTGGTGCTCCCCCTTGTCCAAGGGGGAGATAGAGGGGGTCTCCCCAAAAGGGCTCTTGCCCCGCAGCCATCCTCCCCTTTGCCGACTTCCCTGGAGACTTCTACCCCGCGTAGGGTTCTTCGGTTCGCGGTTCGACCAGCGACAAGCGACCGCCCTCTCGAAGTTCACCCGCCTTATAGAGCGTGTGAGCCAGCATCTGCGGAGCCGCTTCGAGCGTCACCGCCGAACCGGCCTCCAACTGCCGCCGCAGGAGCGTCACCATCACCGCGACGCTCTGGGCATCCATCTCCTCCACGCCACTCATGTCGAGCCAGACGTCCCCGAGCGTCTCATCGAGGTAGTGGTCCCAAAAGTGCGCCAGACAGTCGCACCGTGAGGAGTCGATTTCCCCTTCCATGCGGACGATGAAGCGGTCGCCATCGAGCTCCGGACGAAGTTTCATCGGATTCACGCCGATTCCTTGGCGGCATCGGGCACGATCTCGAAGGATCCCGAGAGTTCCGGCGGGATGCGGCGCGGCATTCCCGACGCTAAATCGATGTACGCGTAGTTGGTTGACGCCTCGGCCAACAGTGTGCCGTCGTGCTCCCGAATGATCTCGTAGCGGCGCAGCGACGTCGCCCGGTTCATGTTCGCAACCCAAGTCCGGATCGTCACTCGGTCGTCGACCAGCGCCGAACGGCGATAGGTGATCTGATGCTCGCGCACGACCCAAACCTGCCCTCGTTCCAAGTAGCGTTCGGTCGTCCAACCCTGTGCCGCCGAATGGCGCACCGCGGCGGTGACGGCCCATCCCAGGTAGTGGACATTGCTGGCGTGACCGAGTTCGTCGATCTCCTCCGGAGTGACGATGTGGGTGTCTTCGAAGATTCGCGGCATGAGGAGGACTCCTTCCGTGGAGGATCGCCTAGTCGTGTTCGGGCGTCGCGGCGGGTTCACTACTCGCCGGTTCAAAGAGTGGCGAGCGCCATAGCCGGGCCCAGTGAGCCCCGTAGCGGGCGACCGCCCAAAGGGTCTCGATCGCGTAGACCGAGGAACGCCAAAAGTTGATGCTCGAGGCCTCGTTGAAGTAGCGCACCGGCACCGGAACATCGCCGAGGCGAAATCCGAGCGCCACGCTCTGAACGAGGAACTGACTATCGAACACAAAGTCGTCGGAATTGCGCGAAAAGGGGACTTTTTGGAGCACTTCGCGCCGATAGGCGCGGAAACCGGAGTGAAAATCGCCCAGATTCTGCCCAAGTGAGACATTTTCGATCGTCGTGAGGGCTCGGTTGGCCAGGTACTTGATCAGAGGCATGCCGCCGTCGAGCGCCTCGCGTCGCGTCCGGATCCGCGAGCCGAGCACGACATCGCAGATCCCCAACCGAATGAACCCGAGGGCCAAAGGAACCACGCGACTATCGTACTGGTAGTCCGGATGGATCATGACGACGAAGTCCGCCCCTTCGTCGAGCGCCTTGAGGTAGCAGGTCTTTTGATTGGCGCCATAACCTCGATTCTGTTCGTGGCGAACTACCTGAAGTCCCATCGACTCCGCGAGGTCCGCCGTCCCGTCCCGGCTGGCATCATCGACCAGGATCACATCGTCGACCACCCCCGGCGGGATGTCGGCGAGCGTCCGCTCGAGGGTCCTTGAGGCGTTGTACGCCGGCAATACCGCGACAACGCGCCCTCCGGCGTTGGCATCTTCTGGTGAACGGAGGATCGACGACACATGAAAGGACATGAAATGCGAGTCGCTTCGACGAAGATTGACTGGCTGACGACGTAACGCCGAGGCGGTTCGCCCCACCCGGCCTAGTTGAAACTTCGGGCGCCGACCGGAACGCGGGTCTTGAGCATCCGATCGGGACGGACCGGGCGCGGGGCCTCGAGGAGCAGCGTCTTCGGTTCGACCTCGTGCTCGAGGACGAAGGTTCCGGTATAGACCGCGTCCTCACCATTATGGATCTGACGGGCGTACCACGTGGGGGCTTCGAACGCGACGCTCCATAGCCCCATCTCCTTGGTCCCTTCGGGAAAGACGAGCTTCACCTTCGCGCTGTTTCGCGTTTTTCCCAGCACCGTGCGGGGCTTGAAGTCGCGAACCGTCACGCGGATGCCGTCGGGGATCTTGCCAACGAGGCCAGTTTCTCCCCACTGGAGCCGGTAGACGAGCGGCCGGTCGGTGTCGTCGGTCTCAGTCCAGCGAACCTCGATCTCGGCCTCTTCCACATCCTCGGGCCAATCTTCGATGCTCATCTCCCAAACAGGAATATGGTAGCCGGGCACGTTGGCCGGCAGGCCCTGAAACGCGAAGACCTCCTTCTTTCCCAATGGTCGCACGATAGCGGTGATGCCCTCGGGGGTCCAGCCCGGTTGACGCGGATGGAAGAGGGCGAAACGAACCGTCAACCCGCCATCACGTGGCCGAGACCGAATCACCGACAGGCTGATTCCACTCTCGGCGCTGTCGACGCGGGCGACCGCTTGATCGGTCCCGTTGTCGGCGTAGTCGATCGCGCCGGCCCGATAGATGAAGCGATGCGCCTGCCCCGCGAAGATCCGGATCTCCGGACGGGTCGCGACCGCTTGCCCCTCGGGATTGGCGACGTTGACGGCATAGAGAGCCGGCGGCACGGGGACCGGCTTGGAGACGACTTGCAGCGGAGCGGCCTCCGCGGGGTAGCGCTGGTCGCCACGACTGGCCCACCACCGCATGACCCCCACCAACCCCGTCACATTCTTAAGGAGTTCATCGGAGCGCTCCGCGCGGCTGACTTGGCCACCACCAGCCGAAGCGATCTCCTTGAGCTGGGTGAACTCGGCGTCCTTCACCTGAAAACCGATCGCGTTGATCCGGATCCCCTGCCCCTCGTAGGCTCGGGCGAGCTCCTTGACGCCGGGCGGTTGCCCCACCATCGCCCAGTTGTCGGCTCCGTCGGAGATGACAATGATCTCCTTGCGCCCGCCGCGCACCCGTTCGAAGTCTTTCCGGGCGTCGATCAACGCCCGAAAGAGAGGCGTCGAGCCGGTCGGCTTCAAATCGGTCAGGATATCGTCGAATTTCTTCTGATCGAAGGGACCGATCGGCAGCACGTTGCGGGTGTCGTTCTTCGCGGCTTGCTCCTGGGCGGCGTCGTCCGGATCGTTCCAGACAACGTCACTTCCGAAGAGCCGGACGCCGACTTCGATCGAGTTGTTGGGCGTTCGTTCGGCGAACTGGCGCAACACGTTCTTCATGATCCGCATGCGATTGCCCGCCTCCATGCTGCCGGAGCAATCGAGCACGAAGAGGACTTTCAGGTCGAGGCGCTCTCCCCGCGCCAGCCGGACGTCGACTTGTCCCGGCTTGCCGAGCGCGTCGTTGACATAGACGACCGTCGGACCTTCCTCGTCATTCGAAAGAAGCACCGGCACACCGAGTGCGTGGCGATGCCCACGGAAGAAGTACCGTGTCGACAACTCCGTCGAGTCGTTGCGGCCTCCCTTGCGGCGAAGGCGAAAGGCGTACGGGTAGGAACTCGATTCGACCGGCAGCGCTCGCAAGTCGATCAACTCCTTGTCGGTCGAGTAGCGTAGCGCCGCGACCCCGGTCGGGTAGGCCTCGGGTGTTTGGACCCGGAGACGGACCTGCTGCTCATCGGTCCCCCGAAACCGAACCTTCGCCGGATCCGACTCGATCGTCGCGCCATCGGCGACGGAAACAAGCTGCGCCAGCCGACGGCCGGTCGATTCGAACTCCCGCGACGGCGCGAAGAGCTGTGCCAGCTCGAGGTAGCCGGTCGCCGAACGTTCGAAGTAAGGCTCGTTGTCCCCCGGGAATCCCGCCCAGAAGTCCTCAGCGAAGCGATTCGCCTGCCACGCGAAGAACTGCGCGAGGTTGAGTCGTCTCAGTTCCCGCACGTAGGAGTAGCCACCCTTCCGGGAGAGAAATCCATCGAGGATGCGACGCGCGGTGCTCGCCTGAACCAAGGCCGCGTAGTCGTCGAGCGCGACCGGATTGGTGACGGCGACGTCATAGAGTTGCCGCCAAGCGGCGGCGATCTTCGAGCCGACCTGGCTCGCCGAGCCCTCCGCGACGCCCAACTCCTTCCCGCTGCCCATTGAATAGAGCAATTCCGCAAGTCCACCCAGGAGCGTCGCTCGGCGCCGCATCGCTTCCTCATCGACGTCGAGACTTCCCGTCTGACGCGTTCCGCGCCCACTGGAAGTCTCCTCGCGACCGAGCTGCATCACCGGCTGGCGAATACGGCGCACTAGGTTCGCGCGTAGCCGGGCCGACTCCCCCGGATCACTGGTGATCGCCGCGAAGGGAACGGTCAGGATGTCGTTGATGCGGCGCCACTCGACTTGGGTGCGGGGCGGGCCGGTGCTCTCGCCCAGATCGCGCGTCTCCGCCGCGAGAATCTCCAGGAGGCGACCGCGCCGTTGCGAAAGTTGCTTGGCTCCCGAACCGATCGCTCGAATTTTGCGCGTGATCTCGTCAAAGTCGCGATCGGTCGAGGTAGGCGTTTGCAGCAAGAGGTTGTCCAGCTCGATCGTCTCCCGGAGCGCCGGTTCGACCAAGTCGACCACCTCGCTGGTGAGGATTTGCTCGGCGCGGCGCCAAGGACGCATCGATCCAAACGCGACAACCGAGGGCAATTCGGCAAGGAGTCGCTCGCGCAGTGCATAGGCTTCGGAGAGACTTGCCGAATCCTCGAGACCGTCGGCGTAGAGTTGCTCGGCGGAACTCGGCGACGGGCGTCCCGCCATCGGACCGACGGGAACCGCCAGGGCGTCGCTCGCGAAAAAGTCGTCTTCCCGCCGACGCCGCTCGGTGTCGGCGAGCGTCACCTTGGCGCGAATCCACCGAAAGAGATCGGGCGCCCATTGGCCTTCCGGTACCGAAGCCTCCTCCGCGAGCAGCCGTAGCGCGACGAGCGAACGAGCGGTACGCGAAAGCGCCGGATCGTTGATGCGCGGGACTTGCGCCAGCATTCTGATGAAGAGCGCCTCGACGGGAGGCGTCCGTTCCACGAAGCGGCCGCCGGCAAGAACCTTCGCGGCACGATCAAGAGGCGTGCCGTCGACCACTCCTTCGATCACCTCGCGGAAACGTTCCCAGGTCGGGACACTCTCCTTCTCACCCTTCTTGAGCTTCGGCGTCTCACTCTTGGCTTTCGACTTCTCCTTGTCCTTCGCGTCGGCGGTCGCCTCGTCCACCTCGGGTTCGGTCTTGGGCTCCGCCGCCTTGTCCCGCAAGGAAGAGAGTGCCTCGCGACCGGTCCCCGTCGAAGGCGACGTGACCGCCGTTTGGGCGATGAACTGATCCATGCGGATCGAGTAGCCACGGCCCCGAATGGCGTAGTCCTCGCGAGCCCGCAAGAGATCCTCCCGACGGTACGTCGCGTTGCGCAACTCCTTCTCGGCGTTCTCGCGATCGTCGGCGCGCAGGAAGCTCTCGGCACGCATCATCGTCTCTTGGAGGTAACGCCAAAGTCGCGGAGCGTAGTGAGCGGGAGGTGGATTCTCCCGTCCCGCGGCGTAGACCTCCCGCCACTGCTGCTCAAGACGCTGGACCAACTCCGGAGAACCGGCGTCTTGGCGCCGAGGCGTGTAGCGCGGCGAACCGACGACCGCCGCGAGCGACACCTCGCCCGGACGGTTGCCAAAGACGATGAGGGTCGGCGTCTGCGTGTCGGCCCGATTGCGTCGTGCCCAATCCTCCACCTGGATCGAGACGTATTCGCCGAGTTCCGCGAGATCGACTCGCCCGTCGCCATTGCCGTACTCGTCGTCCGCGATCCCCGAAAGCCCTTGCGTGAAGTAGTACCCAAACGCGGAGTGACGCCGACTGGCGTCGACCCACGTCACCTCGCCGGAGGAACAAGAGACGAAGACGAAGAGCCCCTCCTTCTCTTTCGGTTTGAGGGACTCGAGTTCGACTTGGACGGCGTCGACGAAGTCGTTGACCAGAACGCCGAGGGGCCAACAGTGGTCCATCCGTTGGCAGTCCAAGACGACGACCTTCCAGTCGGCCTCGGACTTGGCCGCGTTGGTGATGATGTTTCGAAGTCGAATCGCCTTGAGATCGCGCACCGGTTGATTGTCGACCGGAACCTCGAACCCAGCGGGAAGGAGGTAGGGAACCGAGCGCCGCTCCGACTCATCCCACAAGCCGACCCCCATCGCGTTGACGTAGACGAGGGTGCACGTCTTCTCCCACGAGAACCACATGCGCGACGGCTTGAGGCTGGGCAGCGCCGCGATTCGCGCCTCCATTTCCTCGCGCGTCAGGGAGTCGATATCGGCTTGGGAGGAGTCGACAATCCCCGTCTGGGAAGCCAGGGCGGCGACATCCTCGCGCGCGAACGCGTTGGGAGGCAAGAGTGGCACATCATAGTTGGCCGAAAGGACCGCCAGCCGGATGCGGGGCACCGGCTGTAACCACCAAAGCAAGAGCAAGATGAGCAGGACCAAGACGGCGAACCCGAAAACGCCGATGATTCCCTTGATCGACGAGGCGCTCGGCCCCGCGACCGCCGGTGCCTCGGAGCCACGTTGGCGCCAATCGCCTCGGCCCGAAGGGGCTTGGGCGGGCCGTCGCGCCGCGGGTCGTTCGCTCGGACGATCCTTGCTCTGCTGCCAACGCCGATTGCCCACGATCGTTCTCCGCACAAACCCGAGGATGGCGATCAAGACGTCTCGTCAACCATCGCCCGCCAACGGTGCTCGATGGACAATGACCGAGATCGGAACCGCGCCGACCTCGAACTCGCTCCTTACCAGCCAAGCACCATCGAGAGGATGAGCAAGGCGCACAGGATCGTGAGCACCACGACGACGCCAATCACGGTCCTCGAGAGTCGAGTGTACCGCTGGTCACGCGCGATCGCGTCCTGATTCCAGCCGATGACATCATCACTTTCGCGATGAACCTTCGCGATGACGCCATCGATGAAGGGACGTGACACCGAACCAACGTCGCCCATGCCGGCGAAATAGACGCCGCCGAAATAGAAGGGATCGGCCACATCTTGGGGAAACGCGTTGGTCAAGATGCGAACGAAATTGGAACGGGACTTTCGGAGCGTCTCGAGCAACCGAAAGAGCTTGCCGTTGCTCGGGTGACCAAGTCCGTCGCGGAAGAGTTTGTAGACTTGGCGCTCGAAGTAGTCGAGAAGCCAATGATGGGCACTGTCGAAGTCGGCCCGCTCCGGTTCCACGAGCGGGGGAAAGCTGCAACCACAGCGGCGTTCGACCTCCTTCGCCGCCAGACGCTCGACGTAGGCCGTGAAGTCCTCCGACTCCTCGATCCCGGTGAAGACGGCGATCGAGAAGCACTTCACCCCGAGCCCCTGCTCGAGCACTTCCATGTCGAGCTTGGCGCTGTCGGCAAGTTGACTCAGTCCGGGACTACTGCTCCAGGAGAACGGCAGCGCGACCATCAGGCCATTGACCGGGCAGACGGGATAGCGCAGTTCCCGCAAACGTTCGACGAAGTACTCAACCCGCTGCCGATCGAGTTCGCGTTCATCGGCGCTGATTCGCTGAGCCGAACGATAGCCCTTGTCGGGTTCCGGGGCAACCGGGTCGCTGGCGCCCGGATCGGTCCCCTCGTCGGTGTCGATGGCGCCCAAGGTGGCGAAGCGACCTTCGCCCGCCATGGTGGCGAAACGACTGGATCCCTGGGTGGCGCCGACGTTGGTATCCTGCGCCGTCGGTGGAGGCGAAGTCGCCCGGCGTCCCCCGCGTCGGCTCGCGACCTTCACTTGATGAGAGAGCGCCGACACGCCTGGCAGCGAGACCCAAAGTGCGCGATCCCCTCCCATCCAATGAACCGGCAAATCGGAATCGACCACCCGCACGTCATTGCTCACGAGAGGGGATTCGAGCAGACCTCGCTCTTGGTCCGGCTGGAGACCGATCGCCAAGTAGACCGGCGAGTCGCGAAGATCGACGCGGGCATCGTGCAGTGCTTCGAGACCCGCATCGATCGCGTCGTCGATGTCGGGGAACTCCTGTGCTTTTCCGGGAAGCTGCTGAATGATGAAGATGAAGAGGCGAATCGCCAAATAGACCAGCAGCGCGAGAATCCCGAGCCAGACCTTCCGCAACACGAGCGGGCCGGAACCGGCGAGGTGCTTCTCCAGACCGAGTGCCCAGTTGAGAAGGGCGAAACCGATCACGACGACGACCACGAGCGTCAACTCCAGCGAGTAACGCGCCCACGGCGGAATCTTGATCTTCTTGACAAGCTTCCCGAAGAACTTGAAGGGAAGCAGGATGCTCCGCATCGCGTAGAGCATCCGACGGGCTAAGTCGACGAGGAACACTAGACCATCATCCTCACGACCAGAAGTATGACCGTCAGCAGACCGACCATGATCGCCAGTCCCGTGGCACCGAGAAATCCACCATATCCCCGCAGCGGTCGTGCGTCGCGCGGACTACCGCTGGGTGCCGAGGGAGCGAAGGGACGAAGCGTTCCGGGCGCGATTTGGGCGTGAACCGGCGCCGCCCACTCCCGGAGTGTCGGCGGCAATCCGCTCTGGTGACCCGCTTGCCGGGCGACCGGTGGCGGCGCGGGTGGTTCCGGCTTCGACGGCGCGGGCTTGTTGGGAGAAGGAAGCCCTCCCAACCCCCAAGTCTCCTCGGAACCCGACGGAACCGGATTGGCATCATTGAACCAGGAGACTTGATCGCTCCCCCCCTTGGCGGGCGCCGGCGGCGCCGCGGGCACGGGCTTGGGAGTCGGCATCGGCGCGGGGCCGCCACCATTGCGATAGGCGCCGACGAATCCAAGCGCCACGCAGAGAAAGAAGGTTTCGAGCGCATCGGTCCGGCTCAAGCGACCGGCGACCGAGGCTTTGTCGAAGAAGTCGCGAGCCCGGATCCGCCCGGTGAAGTACTCCCGCTCGAGCGTGTCGTTTTTCCACTCGCCGGCGTGGACCCAGTTCGCGTTGATCAGGACTTCGTCAATCCAGTAGACGAGCGCCGTGCGGGCGAGATCGAGCTCCGATTGATCCTCGCCCCGCGTCTCGAGTTGCCCGAGATACTGCTTGAGGCGGGGCTTCTCATCCGCGGGACGGACGTCGACCTTTCCCGACTCGATTCGCTCGAGCAAGTCGAGCACGTAGAGGATGGTCGGGTAGGTTTTGGCGGCAAAGGCGTCATTCATTTTCGACGACGAACAGTTCTAGGGTCAGATCGCGAGGATTTTGCTTCGGGTCGACGACGGTTAGGACGTTTTTCCCGACGAAGTCACCGCGAATGTGTTTCTCGTTCACCTTCAGGGACACGGTTCGCGAATCGGCCGCTTCATCCCAGAAGCGTCCCTTCTGCTCAATTTCGAAGTAAGTGACTCCCTTGAGAGCCGGCAAGGAGGAATGGACCCCGACCACGCGACGCAAACTCAGTCCATCGAGGGCGTTGCGGTAGATCTCCAAGATCGTTCGTGAACTCCCCAGCTTCCAGTCGAGCCAGCGGTCACTGAAGAGCAATTCGAGCCGTTCGGGCGTCAAATCGGAGCGAACACCGACATAAAACGCGATGTTCCCCCGCAACCAACGCGGATCGAGCGACACCTCCATCCACTCCTGTACCCCAACGAATGGGAATCGCTGCACTTTGGCGGACGGCCCTTCCGAACTTAGCGACGCTTCGATCTCCGCGCGGACGGCCCGGAAGATCCTTCCCAGGTCGTCGTGATCGTAGAGCGGGAGGTCGGGAGGCTGCCAATCATCGCGGAAGAGGCTGAGCTGGCCGACCAGTCGGCAGAGTTCCGTGTAGGCGACGAAAGGATGGATGCCGCTGGCTTCGATCAGTTGCGTCAAGTACGGGTAGGCGCCGTTGGCGACCGAGAGCTGCATGATCCCTTTGCGGATTTGCGGCTGGTTGGCTTCCGAAAATCCGCCATGGGTGAGCAAATACCCCGACTGGCTCTTGATAAAGGCACCGAGCTGTGCGTTGATAGCGACGAGGATATCTTCCTTGAGCGGTTTCCAGCAGTCGACGCGCATCAGCGGCGGGATGTAGTCCTCGTCGAGCGTCGGCGGGGCTTCCGCCTGGGCGGAGCGGGCGAGTCGACAAAGCGGTAGCGACTCGTAGCCCTTGGGCGACTCGAGGGTCGGAAGGGCCACCAGGCCGACGTTGAAACGATGGGTTTCGATCGGCCGCGAGTCTCCCCCATCGTTTCGCTCGTGCCATTCGTCGACTTGGACGAGGAAACGCTTGGAATCGGAACGTTGATCGCGGGTGGCGTTGGCCTGCCCCAGGATCGTCTCGGGCAGAACGAGATGGATGTAGACCTGGTCGTGCCGTTCGAGGGCCGGGCGAAGGTCGAGCAGATTTAGATGGGCGTTCTCGGGAACCGAGATGAGCGTCCCGTCGCGCATCCGAGCCTGTAGGACAGGAATGCGGACCTCGAAGTCCGCCAGGGCCTCGAGATTGAGCTCGAGGTGGCGCACCCCGTAGTTGTGGGGCGTGTGCCAATCCTGCGAACTTGTCATCCAGTCGACCAGATTCGCGGTCGACGCCTGGAAATGGTGGGGCAGGACGAGCATCCCTTCGGACCAGTGCAGTGGTCTCGTCCTCATGAGCAGCCTTTCATGTTCGAGGGACAGGCGCTCGAGGAATGGATTTCCCCCCGACGCTTGGCACGTTCGTAATGCGGGTTTTATAATCGGGAAGCGTCTTGGCATTGGCAAGCCGAAAGTCGCGAGGCGAGCGGCCGACGACGACGCCAGCCTACTCTTGAGGCGATGCCTAGCACGTTTTTGGCTCCCGTTGTCCTCCCGGGAGGTCCGAGGACGATTCCCACTATGCACGACCTCTTGAGGCGAACCGGAACCATGACCGGATCTGGTCTTGGCGCCTGGGACTAGCGCGACGAAGGACTTCGATTGACATGAGTACACCGGGATCGGAGAGCGAACGGAGGTCCTGGCGCAAGTCATCCGGCCGCAACGGTCCCAAGGAAACTCCCGCCACCGACGACCAAAACCGCGACGATTCCTCCAAAACCCCGAGCGCCAAGCGATTCCGCGGCGGCTCCACCACCGTGATCAATCGGGGAAAGCACACGCCCGCGTGGCTGCGCGTCTTTCTCCCCAGCGTCGCCCTCTTCGTCGTCGTCGGCACGCTCGGCGCCCTGCTCTTCTGGTTGGCGCCCGCACAATGGGTCAAACCGCTGCTCGTCGCCTGGTCGGTCACCGACTACCAGTCCTCACTTATCCCCACGAACGATTTCGGGCTCGAGGACGTCAAAACGATCCAGCGATCCGACCTCTTCACCACCGGCGATCGTGGGCTCTCCCAGAACACGGCCAACATGCAGACTCTGGCCGACTTTCGCACCTTCTTCGAGGAAAGTCTCCAGCGCGTCGAGAACGACACCGTCGTCGTCTACCTGAGTACCCACGGCATCAGCGGCCCCTCGGGAGCCTACTTGCTCACCTCCGAGGCCTCCCCGACAACCCAGGCCGGACGCTATCCCCTTCGCACCCTGCTCGAGTCGATGGCCACCTGCCCCGCGAAGAACAAGATGCTCGTGCTCGACGCCACCAAGGTCGACACCGATCTCGATATTGGCCTCCTGGGCAACGATTTCGTCGACTGGCTCAAGCACGATCTCGCGGAGATCGAAGAGAAAGCCAAGGCCTCCCCCGAATTGGTCGGCAACCTGTGCGTTTGCTGCTCCAGCGGCGAGGGAGAGCGGGCGTGGTCGTCCTATTCGCTCGGTCACTCGATCTTCGGACTGACGATGGCCTATTGCCTGCAAGGGGGACCCGAGGCGAACTTACCCGACGATCAAGGGGAGCGTGATCAGGTCCTGACCGCCAACGAAATCCTCGAGTTCGCCAACGGACGCGTCACTGCTTGGGCCGCGAAGTATCGCAAAGCCGACCAACAGCCCTTCGCCACCCTCATCGGCGACGACTTCGCCCTCGTCAGTGTCAATGAGTCGATCACCGCGACCTCGCTGCTCGAAGAACCGGCCGAGGAACCGGAAGAAGTGAAGGAGGAACCTCCCCACGCGCCGGGAGAGGAGAAGACCTCGACGAAGTCCGCGAAGGAGTCGCCACCGGAGGACGAAGCTCCGAAGAAGAAGGAGCCGCCACCTCCCACCAAACAGGAGATTCTCGAAGCGCTGCTCGCCGCTTGGCAGCGATCAACGGAGATCGGCCAAACCCACGCTGTCCTCGTTGAACCCCTCCTTTGGGCGACCCTTCAAAATCGCCTACTCCGGGCCGAGGAACTCTTCCGCGCCGGCCAAGCCGACGATGCCTACGCGATGCTTCAAGGTCCGATCGCCGAGACTGAACGAGCGCTGCTCGAGTCGGGCGATGAGAGTCCCGACCTCTGGTCCCTGGCGTTTCACGATGCCGACGACCGGGCAAGTCCCCTCGCCGCCCCATCGAAAGCGGCTCAAGCGGTCCTGGAGGATCCGTCCGAGAAGCGACTGGCGACCATCGCCGAAAGCGGACTGGTGGAAACCGACCTGCTCCGGTTCATGGCGCGAGTCTTCCGCAACCACGAGGGCACTGCCTGGACCGATACCGACTTGGCGAATTTCGCGCTCGAAACCCAATCGCTCGCGGCTTCCTCCAGCAAGCTCTCCGACCCGTTGCTGTTGACGATGGCTCGCAAGGAACTGGCGGAAGCCGACAGCGAGTTCCGCGAGGGACTGGTCGCATTGATGCTCGCCCGACTCGACGATTCCCAGGATCACTTCCGCCAGGCCAGGGAAGCCTACCAAACCTCCAAAAGCAAGCTCTCGGACCTGGAAGAGGAATACGCGATCGCGTTTCGCATCGCGGGCTCGATCCCCTACATCATCCGTTGGCTCGCCGACGATCCCGCGGACCGCGAGAGCAAAGCCGCCGACTTGATGCGGCTCGCAGAGTACCTCGATCGGCTGAGGCGGTTCGGGGCCGATCCCTCGACGATGCAGCTACGTTTGCTTGCGAAAGCGAGCCAAGACCTCCTTTCCCAAGCGGAAAACTACGCCGAGAACGCGCGGGAGTGGCGTCAGTACGATGCCGCCCTCCGGCTCCCGTTCCTCGATCCCCAACTGCGGCGATCGCTGCTAAGCCGGGTGCTTGAGGAGTCGGCCGAAAGCCCGATCACGCTTTCCCCGAGTCGGTACGGGACACCCGATCTGCGCGCCGCCGCCAATCCTTTTCCCTTGGATGGCTACCTGGAGCTGACCGACGACAACGAACGGCTCGTTCAAGCCTTCCAGCAACTCTCGCCAAGCGCGCCATCGCGTTTGACGCGGCAGTCGATGGTGGACGACCCGTCGACGCGAGGCCTGCGGGCCCAAGCGGGTCAACGTCTCGCCACGTTTCTCGGGCGGGTCCGCTCTCGACCGTCGGAGATGACCGAACCGGGAAATCTTTGGCAGCGGCTGACGCGCTCCTATTTGCTCGCTCCCTTCCGCGTTCAAGGCAAACGCAGCGCGAGTGGGAACGACACCTCCTTCGATCAACTCCTGACCGAGGGACAGTCGGACTATCTGCGCTGGCAGATCGAACGACTGCAAGCGAATGATCGCAGCTTGCCCTTCCCGGTTTACTCCACGACGATTCGCCATCTGACGGAGAGGACCAGGGATCTCGATCCCTCGTTCCGCGCCTCCCGATCGTGGCCCCTCTTCAGCCTCGAGTCGTCGCGTCAGTTGGTCCTGCCCGAGCAAGGAACCGCGTCGCTTCCCTTCGCCATCAAGGCGAACCAGTCGTTGGGCGCGAACGGCGCCACGTTGACCTTCGACTGGTTGCAGGGTCGGGAGAACTTAAAGGTCGGGATGGAAGGACGAACATCGGCCACCGGTCAGATGATCGTTCCGATGCCGGCGTTGAAGGCGGGCGATCTCTTCACCTCGAATCTCACCATCGAGCGAACCAGCCCCTCCGACAACACCCAACCGATCCCGCTCTATGCCAGTGTTCGGCTCGAGAACGGACGGCGGGAGTGGTTTCAACTCGCCCTCCAACCACCCGCCAAGGTCGTCAAACCCGCGCAGATTCTCGCCTCATGGGACGATCGGACAGGCCGCGACGATCGGATCGAACTCTACCCGAATCAGCAGATTCCGTTGAAGTTGGGCATTCGCAAGAACGTCGATCGCCCGATGTCGCTTCGTCTCGAGATCGGCAGCCAAGGACGAAGCCCCGCGGTCCTGCCGATCGAGGCGAAAGAGGGGAAGTCCGAACGGCTCCCCGTCCCCGCTCCCGAGAAGTGGAATGCGATGCTCGGCGGCAGCGAGTTCCAGCTCAAACTCTACGAGGGCGAAACCCTGCTGGACCAAGCGGACGTACGCGTCAACGTCATCGTGCCGTCGGAGTTCCTTGGTGCTTTGGTCCGCTACAACCCCGATCGCCGCGAGTTGAGCGTGCTGGCTCAAACCTCCGCCGCCAGTGACGCGAAGGGGGAAATCCCGCTCAAACTCGAGATTCCGACCATCGACGTCAAGCAGGGAACGCTCGCGACCGTCATCGCCGAGGGAGAACGGAGCGCCCAGCTCGGCGCCCTGCTTCCCCCCGAGGCGGACGACCGCGATCTCGTCATCGCCCTCTCGGTCAGTGGCGTCCCCAGGGCCCTTCGCTTTCGGGTCGGTGCCGATCGGCCGCAGGGGCAGCCCTTTCGGGAAATCTCCCTCGGCGTCGCGTCGCCGACCCCGGGAGCCAAGTACCTTCAGTCGGCGGATCTCAAGAGTATTCCCATCACGCTGCAAGCCGATGGGCCCGATATCGAACCGCTGCGCGTCTTCGTCGGCCTCGACCGCAACGCGAACGATCGCCTGGAGGACTCCGAACGAGGCAACGGAGGAGACTATCCCGCCGGTCGCGACGTCGGTCTCGAGTTGGTCGCGAACCCCGACGAGCCCGGATTCCTGCTCCGGTCGCGGGTCACCGACTTGATCCTTCCCCTCCGAGCGACCGGATTGCGCGGCCGGCAGGTCATCCTCGCCAACCTTCTTTCCGGCAACCAGTCCCTGTCGAAAGCGATCGAAGTCTACTTCTTGACCTCCGCCCCCCAGATCAACATCGTCCGCCCCCTCTCGGGAACCACGCTGCGGCAAGGCTCCGACCTTCCCGTTACCGTCCAGACGGAGGATCCCGGCGATGCCGGCGCCGTCGACGAAATGCACTTCGGGTTCGACCTCAACCGCAATGGCAACCTCGATGCCGACGAGGAGGTCCAACCGCTGGGCAATGAGGATGGCCGCCCCGTCACGTTCGGCGCCGATGGCCGCGTCTCGGTTCGACTCGGCGTCGATCATCTGATCCCGGGGTCCGCTCTCCTGATCGTGCAGGGCGAGTCGCTCGTCGCCGACCCCAAGTCCGAGGGTGGCGTCAAGTCGCTCAAGAGCAATGTGGTCCGCCGGGCGTTGGTGATCAGACCCCGACCGGAGATGAAAGCCGACGCCAAGGACAAGGCGGCGAAGAAAGCTCCTCCCAAGAACGGCGACATCAAGGGCAAGGTCATGGTCGGGCCGACCGGGAAGAAGGGAGCAACCGTCACGATTGAAGGCGTGGGAAGCACGAAGACCGGCTTCGGTGGCGCCTTCGAGTTCCGCGACGTGCCCCCAGGCAACTACGCCGTGAAAGCCTCCTCGCCGCTGAGACAGGGAAAAGCGGAAGTTCGCGTCGAATCTGATAAGACGTCCGAAGTGACGGTGAACATGACGCTTAAGTAGACGGCCAAGGGTGGCTTTCGCTCGTTGCCACGTCGGGGTCGACGTCATGGGATTGTCACCGCGGGCAAACTCTTGCTCGCCGTGGATACGAGGGGACAGCCCGCTCCGAGAGCGGTGTTCCTCCCCTCCCCGGTCTTCGCGAGTGGGTAGTCAGCGCGATTTCAGCGGCTCATGACGAGCGGACTCGATGAAAAATGTCCGCTCCCGAGTTGATTTTCCCCATGGACGGTAGCAGACTAGCGGCGATTGACGGCACGGTGTGTCGATTCGCGGCATGTCGCTTGGAACGATCGTTCGACCCCGGTCTCGAACACAACTCCCGCCGATTGCCCTACCTTCGGCGGTGTGGCTCGAACGAACGATCACAACGGGTGTTAGTTCGGGACAAGTTGGCGTGCCACTGGATCCAACAATCGAAGCGATGGTCGGGCAAGTCCTCTCCCCTCTCTCGGGTGACGTCGGCGAGGATCTCGCCCAATCCGGCTCGACTGAATTCATTCAGATTCGCAATCAGTTCACCGACTCGAGCAAGAACTTCTCGCAGCTCTTCGAGGTCGGTCGCGAGATCCTCTCGAATACGTCCAAGGACTTTTGGGCGTTGTGGGCTCTCGTCGGTGGACTGCTCTGGTCACAGCAGTTTCCCAAGGACCAGGGCTTCGCGGGAAGTTGCCGCATCGTTCGCGAATTCTGCGAACGCTATTGGAACAACGGCTATCCGGAAAAGATGGGCCTCCGCAACACCCTCTTGACGGGAATGGTCAAGTGGTGGACGACCTTCGTCGCTCGCGGCTCCGACGACGCTCAAGCAGACCTGCTCTCGATGGGTCTCGAGGACCTTCAGCAGCTCGAAGCGATCCTGAAGAGTTCCGCCAGCGAGGACCCTCAGGCGGCGCTCAAGGAACTTCCTGTCCTGAATAACTTGGGACATCTGATCAGTACGTTACAGACCGTCGTGAAGAAGCGGGTTCCCGCGCCGGTCGAGGCCGCCGAAAGCAGCGAGACCGTCGAGTCGGAAGCCCCCGCGTCGACCGAGAGCAGCCCGTCGGAAACGGAGACGACCGAGAGCGAGGCCGCTCCGCCGGTGGTCACCAAGACGCCGGTCGTCGTCTCCTCGCTCGAGACGGCCTTCGAGAAAGCCAAGCGGACACTGAACGAGGGAAACATTGAAGGAGCGCTGTCCAGTTTCCAACAGGTACTGGAGGCGCACGGCGACTTCGCCTCCCAGTTTCGCGGCCGGGTGATGCTCGGCGAGCTTTACCTGGATGCCAAGCTGCCAACGCACGCCAAGCGTGTCCTTCAGCATCTGCACGAGGAACTCGACGCGATTCGCTTGCCGCAGTGGGAGCCGAAGTTGTGTACCCGATTGTGGTCGGCACTTATCGTCGCCCAGCAGACGGTCGAGAAAGACGAGAAGCCGGACAAGAAGCTGTTGGCGGACCTCTTCGCTCGCGTCTGCCGTCTCGATCCGGGGTTGGCCGCGAAGCTCGAGCCGCAGCGAGACTAGAGGCGACCGAGGTGATGAGCCCACCCACCTTGGGCTGGGGTGCCCTTGGGTGCCAGAGGTTCACGCTTGCGAGGGCATACAGAGAGATCGCCAGCAAATGGACAATATTGGTGGGCCCCAGGCCCACCCGACGCGAAGAGTCGGACGACAGCGGTAGAGAGACACCAATCGCGATGGGACGCGTGAATCCCATCGCGACCACGAAACGAGTGAGAGGGCGTCACGTTGGGGCGGGCAGCCACCAAGGCAAAGGAGAAGGAAAGTGCCAATCGGCGATCAGGTCAATGAGCGAGCTCGAGTCAATCTCGAATACAAGTCGAAAATTGCCGGGGGCCGCAACGTCAAGCTCCCCTACCGCATGCTAGTGGTCGGTGACTTCAGCCCCACGCACGCCGAGAAGGAGAAGGAGATCGGCGATCGCCGCGCCTGGCAGGTCGACAAGTCGACCTTCAACCAGACGCTCGCGGAAATGGCTCCGAAGCTCGAAGGGGTCATCGACAACATGATCGAGGACTCCGAGGGAGGCGAACGCAAGAAGCTGGGGATCAACCTCGACTTCAAGCACCGCGACGATTTTCGCCCCGAACGCCTGCTCGAACAGATCCCCGAACTCAAGGAAATGGCACGGGTCCGCGACCTGGTCAAGGACCTCCGGGCCAAGATGGTGCGAAGCGACGATCTGCGAAAGGCGATCGAGGGAGCTCTCCGCGATCCGGAGGCCCGCAAGAAGTTGGAACAGGAACTGACCTCACGGCAATCATCCGCCGACGAGGGCGCGCCGAGCGAGGAGGGCTAACGCATGTCGGAACAGCAGGCAGCGGGTAAGAAGGAGATCGTCCAGGAAGAGGGCGGACTCCTCAGTCAGATTCTCGAGGCGACTCCCGAGCGGCAACGCGACGGCCTCGACCTCGCCCTCGAAGCCTTCGTTTCGGGCCTCGATACCGAGGACGTGATCGATCGGACCGCCGCGGATCGCGTCATCGCCCGTATCGAAAAGAAGCTCGAAGCCCAACTCAACGCGGTGCTTCACAATGACGAGTTCAAGAGACTCGAGGCGGCCTGGGGCAGCCTCGACCAGATGGTTCAGCGGGTCGACTTCCTCTCCGCCGATCGCGTCGTGGTCGAGATCCTCAACGTCAGCAAGGACGAGATGCTCACCGATTTCCAAGAGCATCCCGCCGACATGATCCGCACCGGTCTCTACGACAAGGTCTACACCCAAGCGTACGATCGCCCCGGTGCCAATCCCTACGGGATCATGATCAGCAACTTCGAGTTCGAGAACACCGCCGAGGACATTCAGCTCCTCTCGGACATCGGCAATGTGGCTCGCGCCTCGCACTGCCCGTTCATCGGTTCGATCTCCGCCGGGTTCTTCGGGTTCGACTCGCTCGAGGACTTCACCAAGAAGCACTTCGACGACTTGCGCAATCTCTTGGACGGCCCGGAGTTCATCGCGTTCAAGAACTTCCGCCAGACCGAAGCGGCTCGCTACGTCGGGTTGACGATCCCGCGGTTCCTATTGCGTCATCCCTACGGCGAGAACAACAAGGTCAAGGGATTCGCGAACTTCGAGGAGACGATCGACGCCGAGAACGAGCACGAGAAATTCGCCTGGGGCAACGCCGCGTTCGCCTTCGGGGCGGTTTCGGCGCGAAGCTTTACCAAGTTCGGCTGGATGGACGACGTCTGCGGCAAGCGCTCGGGCGGCAAGTTCGAAAGCCTGCCGATCCACACCTACGAAGTCGGCGGCCAAAGCCTCTACAAGGTGCCCACCGAGGCATGGATCACGGAAACCAACGAGAAGAACTGGTCCGATCTCGGGTTCATTCCGCTGGTCTCCTACGAGAACCAGGACTTCGCGGTCTTCTTCAGCTCGCAGTCGATGCGTCAGCCCGACACCGAACTGATCAACCCGCAAGACCGCGCCAACGAGCAGCTCGGGGCCAACTTGGCCAATATCATGCTCGTCTGCCGCTTCGCTCATTACCTCAAGGCCATTCTTCGCGACAACCTCGGCAGCAAGACGTCGCAAGGCAAGATGAAGAAGGAACTCGAGGAGTGGGTCCGTCAGTACTGGGTCGACATGGACGATCCCGACGAGATCACGATGAAGCGCAAGCCGATTCGCAAGTACAAGCTCGAGGTCAAGGAGAAGGAAGACGAACCGGGCTTCTTCTACATCGACTTCGAACTGACGCCGCACAGCAAGTTCGTTGGTGCTGACATCACCATGTCGCTCGTCGCCGACGTTCCCGAAGGCAAGGCCGAATAGATCCTGTCTCCACCGCGAGACGCTTCCTGTTCGACCTGATGACACCATCGAGGCCGGCCCCATCGCGGGTCGGCCTTCGCATTTCTTGAGGCTCTTGGCCCCCTCGACGGCCACCGCTCCGAGTCCACCGCTCTCGATCGTTTCCGTGTTGAGATTCGCTCGACAAGCTGTCCGGCGGAAGCGGGGATTTCCCATGCCAACGTAGCGTAACGCGTTGGGAGGCCGGGCGAGGAGACGCTCGGCCAACGGAAGCGGCTCCGGTTGATTCTCTCACGCGTCGGTCGAACGAAAGGGAACGTCGGAAGCGCCGACAGCAACAGTCCGAAGGAGTTAGAGATGCCGGAAGTCTCATTCATGTACATCGAGGGAATCGAGGGCGAGTCGAACCACAAGGATCACGAGGGCGCCATCGACGTCCTGCAATACGACCATCAGGTTTCCAAGGAGGTCGACCCACTCGACTGCTCCAAGGTCCGCAGCGATCGGCACCACGGCAGCGTTTCGGTGCTCAAGTACATGGACAAAGCGTCGCCCGATTTGGCCAAGTCGCTTGTCCAAGGAGCGACGATCCCCTCCATCGAAATCAAGTGGTATCGCCAACCCGCCGACGGCGACACCGAACCGGAACACTATTTCACGATCAAGTTCAGCGATGTGATCGTCACTTCCTATCGTCCGTCGATGTCCAACGCCCTCGACGGCGGCCGCTCAGGACATCTCGAGTGCATGGAGTTCGGCTATCGCGAGGTGACGTGGACCAGCGAGACCGGCGGCACGGAATTCACCGACGAGGTTCGTACGTAAGCCGTTTCCGGCGGACATGCACGGAACCGATCACTACAGAGCCGACCTGCTTTGGGTCGGCTTTGTCGTTTCTTGAGGGCGTCAAATCGTATGCTTAGGGCCGATGAAGTCCGGCTAGCCCCGGCTGCTCCGCTACCTCTGTCCGGCTAGCCCCGGCTGCTCCGCTACCTCTGTCCGGCTAGCCCCGGTTGCTCCGCTACCTCTGTCCGGCTAGCCCCGGTTGCTCCGCTACCTCTGTCCGGCTAGCCCCGGTTGCTCCGCTACCTCTGTCCGGCTAGCCCCGGTTGCTCCGCTACCGGGGCGGCGAAGCCGCAAGAGGTCTCGGATGACGTTGCCGTTGGCCAAGTGATCGGAAGTCTCCCCACCGCCACTCCCATCACCCTTTGCCCGCACTTGGTGGATCAACCGGGGCGGCGAAGCCGCAAGAGGTCTCGGATGACGTTGCCGTTGGCCAAGTGATCGGAAGTCTCCCCACCGCCACTCCCATCACCCTTTGCCCGCACTTGGTGGGTCAAGGCCCATCTGGCCAGCCATTGGCTGACAATGGCCTGACCTACGGGTTTGAGGCGACGAGGAAGCCCCTATCGACTCTCACCCGAGCAGGTTCTCGCCGGCGTTCTCCTTCTGGTGAAGCACGACCGGCCAACCGGGAAACTGGTTCGATGCCTTGCCGTCGGTTGGGTCGATCAGAAAACGGTACGACTCGATGGTGTACGTCTTCTCTTTCGGGTCGATGCGGACAAAGCCGAAACCGCTTCCCTTTTGATGAGCCCGTTCGTAGCGGTTCTTCTTCGTGCCGACTTCGGGATTGCCGACGGCGTAGACGTAGACCTTGTTCCCCAGACCATCGACGTACTCGCCCGTATTGTCGAGTCCGTGCTTCGGGCGGTTGGCGTGCTCCATGCCACACTCGTCGGGACGCCACCAACGCGGATAGCCAGCCGCGATCGCGGGTGTGCAGAAGGACCAACAACCGTCGCGTTGCTCGTCGACGCCGTACTGCGAGAGCGTTGTCAGGTGCTGGTCGCCGTTGACGTGCAGCGGCTTGCCCTTGGTGATGATGCGCACCGCGTTGTTGCGGGCGGTCTGCGGCCAACTTCCCGAGTCGAGGTCGGCCTTCAGGTACCCGTCGAATTTGCCGTGATGCGTCGCGACGCCTGAGAAGACAGTTTGACTGAGCAAGACCTTCATCGCGTGTCCACGCCAGTCGTCGGCCCAAGCCTTCAGGAATTCCTCCTGCCTCTCGCCCAGCAAGTCGAGCCCCGGTTTGTCCAACACGGCAGTGTCGAAGTCGGGGTCGAAGACGTGATCGGCCCGACCGCTGCCAGTCTCGACATGCTCGGGACCACTCTTGAACTGCCGATCCCCCAGAATCGCGAAGCCAACATCGCCGTAGACCATGTCGCCGTAGTAAACGCTCATGTCACGCTGGGCGGGAGTCGGATCGTAGTAGTCCGGATGGTGCCCCGCGCAGGTCTTGTGAACGACATTGACCATGCGAACCGGCTCGCGGTAGCCCCCACGCGAGGAGGTATCGCCGTCGACCATCGCGGCGCCCCCTTCCCCCCAGATGTTGCCTTGAAAGACGTCGTGGTCGTCGGGAATACAGACCGTCGGGCAACTGCGCATCGCTTCCCCAAAAGCCCAACCGAACTGGTAGAACTTGCGCAGGTAGTTGAGGATTGCCGGCTCCGCGGGCTCGCGAATCAGGCCATAACCGCCGTGGTTCTCGTAGAGCTGATCCCCGGAAAAGTAGAGGAGATCGGGGTCGAGCTTCATGACGTTGGTCGCGACCGGCTCGTAGGGAAACCCGTAGTCGTTCTGGCAGGTCAACGCCCCAAGACGGAGAGGGCGCCCCGAGGGATTGGCCCGAATCGTCCCCGCCCGCTCGGAAACGTGTTCGGTCCCGTCGCTGAGTTTCTCGCGGTAGACCAGCTTGAAGGGCGTCGCTTCCTTTTCGTCCCAGCGAGGAATGCGGAAGGTCGCGGTCCAGGCGTCGGTATCGAGGGGCGCGGTGCCGAGCGACGTCCACTGCCCGTCCTTCTCGATGAGCAGTTCGACATTCTTGTTGTCCTCCTTGCCGAGCGGGCCGGTCAACGCGCTCATCTTGAGGACAAAACCTTCTTCGCCTCGGGAATCACTCAGGGTGTACATCGACCAGAGGATCGGGCCGAAACGCTGATTCGGCGCGACCGATAACGCATCGCCGCCGATCCGCCAATCACGGAAGCGGTAGCGGGCGCCTTGGGCCTTGCCAAGCTTGGGGTCGAAGTTGTTGACGAGAGCGACATTGCCGAGCACTCGTTGCTTGGGAACTACCTGCGAGAGGCGACCGAGTTCCTTGCCCTTCTCATCGGTCGCGACGAGCGTGAGCCCGTAGGCATTGCCCTTGGGCTCGCCGGTGAGTCGAAGGGTCACATCGGTCGGCTTTCCGAGCCCATTCACACGCTGACGTCGTCCCGCGAGAAGCAATTCACCGTCGATCAGTCCCGCGTTGATGCCGCTCTTGGCGAAGCTATTGCTGCGGTACTCGTTGATGTCGCTTCGGATGCCGACGCGAAACCCGACCCCACCGTCAATCCTCTTGCGTTCGACTTGGCTGACGTTGACCGACATCTCGAGCTTGCCGTCGGGATTGGTGAGCTGATGGGTGAGGAGATTGATATTGCGATTGCCGCCGGCGGTTTGACACTCGGCCGCTCCGTCGACGATCCGCCAGTCCTCCATCGGGTTGGCCCAGAAGTCCTCGCCGAGGAAGACCCGATCGTGGGTCCGATCCCAGCGTCCCACGGGCGAGGCTTGCCCTTGGGCCGAGTCCGCCGCCCGGTCCGTGGGCGCGGCCACGCCAGGGCGTACATACGTTAAGAGGGCCGAACCCAGCCCCATGACCTTCAGTGCCAATCGCCTCGAAAGCATCTTCTGCGTCTCCGTTTCTCTTCAAAATTTGTCCGAGCATGGGTGGTCGATCCCCGCAAATGTCCCTCGACCCGGGTCGATCTCCCGGCGTTGCCGCGGAAACCACTCTCGACTTGCTATTGGTACGCCCTCATGCCGTGCTTGGATGGCGCGAAGTAACCACGGGCCGGTCGCGCCGACCGCCCCGCAAGGAGCTTCACGAAGTGGATGGAATGAATTCGTTTCCCCAAACTCTCCAAGGTTCCAGTCTAACCGGACGTCGATTGGACAGCAAACGGGGGCCCGGCACGATCGTGAACTTGGCGGGGAGTCTCGTTTTGGCGGCTAGCAACCGTTGATCTACTCGACGCCGGCCTAAATCAACAGACTGCTAGCATCCCGCGCGCGCGGATCATATGCTCCCTCCACGGATGTGGCAGATCTCCCATGTGGGAAACGGCTTTCAAAGCCATCCGGGTTTCATGTCCGACTTCCGAGCCCGTTTCCCATTCGATCGTAGGAAACAACGTGACGCACCGCGAAACGAAGCGGCGAGGGCGGTGCGAAAGAGGAAACTCGCCGCAACAAACCAAAGGGAGAGGGTAGAGACATGCCGGAAATCGCGTTTTGCACAATCGAGGGTGTCGAGGGCGAGTCGAACGTCAAGGATCAAGAGGGCAACATCGACGTCCTTCAGTTCGACCACGACGTCTCCAAGGATGTCGATCCGCTCGACTGCTCAAAGGTCCGCAGCGATCGTCGCCACAGCAGTGCGTCGTTCATCAAGTACATGGACAAGGCCACGCCGGTCCTGTTCCAGAAGCTCGTTCAAGGCGAAACGATTCCTTCGATCGAGATCAAGTGGTATCGGCAGCCAGCCGATGGTTCTGCCGAGCCCGAGCACTACTTCACGCACAAATTCGAGAGCTGCATCATCACCTCGGTGCGGCCTTCGATGTCCAACGCTCTCGAGGGCGGTCCTTCCGGACACCACGAGTGCGTCGAGTTCGGCTATCGCCAACTGACCTGGACCAGCGAGACCGGTGGCACCGAGTTCACCGACGAGATCCGCACGTAAGCCGATGGTGCCCATCACCAACCACTGAGCCGACCGGAAAACCCACCGGTCGGTTCGATCGTTTCTTGAGGTCGCCGGCGCGACCGGACAGTCCTCGCTAGCCTCAAACGCCGAAATCGTCTACACCACGAGAAGCGGACTTCGCTCTCGGAGCCGCGCGGCCCGGCCATGCGCGCGCCGACGAGCCACGCGGGACCAGTCGTGTTCGAGGTGGCAACTTTTGAAACATCAGCTCAGCTTTTGGCAGAAACTGACGGGCGATACGCGTCGTAGTCCCTTCGACAAGATCGAGGAGTCGGTGCGTCAGGACGTTGTCCGCAATCTGCACAATGTCCTCAACGCGCGCAAGGGACGCGCCGCCGGCTGTCGCGACTTCGGCCTCGACGATGTCGAGGACCTGGGCAAATCTCCCGTCCGAATCGCCGAATCGATCAAAAGGTTGATCCTCCGATTCGAGCCCCGCATTCAGCCGGACAACCTCCAGGTTCTCCCCTCGGACAATGCCCCGATCGACTTTGTCGACGGCTACTTCCGAGCCTCGTTCATCGTGAAGGGGCGACTGATCATCGACGACTCGAAACGGTTACCGATCCGAATTCGAACCACGGTCGTCTCCGAAGCCGCGGACTTTGACGCAATGATCCAAGAGGAAGCGAGCGACTCGACGCTGGGAGCCAAGGAACTGAGGCCGCGACGGATTCTGGTCGAGGGCGAGGGAGATTCGTGAGCAACGATCGTCTGTTTCAATTCTACGAGGACGAGCTCGCTTGGTTGGCAAGCGCCGGCCCTCGGTTCGCCGAGCGCCATCCCGAACGCGCCGCGCTGCTGAGCCTCGACAATCCCGGGGCTCGCGACGCCGATGTCGAGCGTCTGATTGAGGCGTTCGCCTTTCTCGCGGGTCAGGTGCGCGCCGAGCTGACCAACGAACTGCCGGAGCTGACCCATAGCCTGATCAGCCTGCTCTGGCCGCACTACCTTCGGATGATCCCGGCAACCGCGACGGTTCAGTTCCAACCCGACTTCGACCAACTCTCCGAGAAGATCTCGATCCCCGCTCACCACGCCGTGGTCGAGTCCGACCCGATCATCTCCCCGGAGTCGGGACGTGAAATCGTCTGTCCATTTCGCAATGCCTTTCCCCTTGAGCTCTATCCTCTGCGCATCGGTGGTGTCGAGATCGAGAAATCGCTGCGCGGTAGCAGCCTCGTCATCGGCATGGAGGTCGGCCCCAACGCCCAGCCCGACCTGAAATGGGGCGATCTTCGGCTCTTTCTCGGGGGCGACCCGGTATCGGCCATTCAGATCCGCCATTGGCTGTTGCGAAAGGTCGCCGACTCCGGCGCCACGGTCAAGCTGACCACTCCCGAGGGGCATACTCGCGAGGCGCTACTCCCCCCCCCCAAAGCGGTCGGTTTCATGCCGGAAGAAGGTGTCCTCCCCTACCCGCTTCGCAGCTTCATGGGCTATCGACTGATTCAGGAATACTTCACGCTCAAGCAGAAATTCCTCTACGTCGCTCTCTCGGGCCTCAAGAGACTTGGCTCCATCGAACCCGGTTCGCGGCTGGAATTTCGGATTCCCTTCGTCGACCATCCCCCCGAACGCCTTCGGTTCGATCCAGAGACGATCCTTCTGCATTGCAGCCCGGTCATCAACCTCTTCTCGGCGAACGCCGTCCCAATCCGCTACGACGGCCGCAAGACCGAGTACGAGATTCTCCCGGAACAAGATACGACCGCCTACGCGATCTACCGGGTAACCAATGTCCATGGTTACGCGCAAGGCGACACCGGCCATCACTCCTACCAAGACTTTCTCAGCTTCCGGGCCAACGTCGAATCGGGCGACCCGTACTATCACGCGACAGTGCGGCGCGGGGCCGATGGACAGCCGCGCTGGTATCTGTCGCTCATCTCTCAATCGCGGACGCTGCCCGAACAGGTCCTCTCGGTTGAGCTGGAGTGCAGCAATGGCGAACTCCCCTCGGCCCTTCGACCAAGCGACATCCGCCATCGGGGCAACGGCACGCCGGTGACGGTCCGCGTTCGTGGCGTCAGTCAGCCCGAGGGCATGCTCCAGCCCCCGATCGATTCCGCCTCGGAGTGGCGCTTCATCTCGCACCTCTCGCTCAACTACCTGACGCTCGAGGATACCGGGACGCTGGTCGGAGCCCTCAAGCTCTACGACTGGACGACGGGGCACGCCAACTGGCGCCGACTCCAAGGAATCACCGCGCTACGAACGACGCCAGGAAGCACTTTCGTGGAGGGGACGATCCTAAGAGGTCGCGACATCGCCCTCGATTTGGATCTCGGTGCGTTCGCCAATGATGGGGATGCCTACCTCTTCGCCGAGGTGCTAAGACACTTTTTGGCGCTGTACGCCAACATCAACAGCTACGTCCGGTTGAATTGCCGCTTCTCCAACGGCGAGGAGATTGGCTGGCCCGCGATGAATGGGAAGCAACGTCCCATTTGACGGCCATCAGGGATCGACAGTCGGGTATTGAAGAAGCGCTCATGTACGACGATGTGAAAGAAGCGACGGCGACCGAGCTGGGCTACGACCCCCAGGAGAAGCTGATTCGAAGCCTCCTTAGGCAGCCCAAGTCATTTCAGTTCTTCCAAGCCGTCACGCTCCTGATGCAGTACCACCCCGACCGTTCCGGGCCGGGAGAGAGCACCGCGTACAACCGTGAGCTGATCCACTTTCGCTCCTGGCCCAGCTTGGTTCGAAGCGCGACCGACATTCGTTCGCTTGAGGGACGTCTCGACAGCCTCGGCCGTCCATCGTACGAATTGGAAGTCTCCTTCATGGGGCTCTACGGCCTTTCGTCGCCGACACCGACCTACTTCTGGGAATACATCAACCAGCACTCCGACTCGGCACTGCGCGACTTCCTCGATGTCTTCAACAACCGAGCCATCGCGCTCTTCTATCGAGCGTGGAAGCGACACCGTTGGCAACTCGGCTACCGTGGGGGAATCGACGATGCCAACACCCGCCGGGTCTTTTGTCTCGCGGGCCTCGGCACGGAACGCCAGCCAACCAAACCCGACCTGACCAACGACAGTCTCGGTGACGAGAAAAGCTGCCTCGTCGAGCATCCGGCCTTGGGCGGCGTTGGCCGCTGGACACGACTACTGGCATATGCCGGCTTCCTGGGCCAGTACACTCGGCCGCCGGTCTGCCTGAAGACGATGCTTTGGGACTTCTTCGACGGCCCCGATCCGCTCAAGGAAGAGTTCGTCGACATCGAGGAGAATATCTTCCAGTGGGCCTATCTCGCCGATCGCGACCAAACCCGACTGGGAGCGGCCAACTCGCGAACCGGGGTGAATCAACACTTCGTCGCGGGGACTCGGGTGCCCGATCGGATGGGCGCCTTTCGGATCCATCTCGGTCCGCTCGATCTCAAGCGCTTCCGCGAGTTCCTGCCCCAGGGCAAACTCTTCGATCGTCTGGTAACACTCGCGCGGCAAGGCAGTCCATTCGGGACCGAGTTCGACGTCTCCCTCCAGCTCAAGCCCGAGGAAGTTCCCCCGTGGCGATTGGGGCAAGAGGGAGCCGCCCTCGGTTGGTGTACCTGGTCGGGCGATCAACCCCGCGACGAACCCGCCACCGTCCTCCTGCGACCGAAGTTCGTCGCCGAGCATCCCGGATCGTAGCGACTCGCGAGGATCGACGGCGACCCATCATGTCAGGGTGCGATCAACTCCTGACCGCTGACGTGCCGCAGCCACCAGTCGTCTGGACTCACCGGGCTGCCATCGCGACCGAGAATCGACAGCGAAGCTTGACTCCCTCCCTGACCGGAAATCGTGACCAGATCGCCATCAAAACTGGTGAATGACGTCTCGACCACTTCGCCGTACGTTGGTGCTTGCTCGAGCAGCATCCCCACGGCAACTCGCTCGCCCATGCGGAGAGAGTCGTAGTAGTCCGAGTAGTAGTGAACGCCCGCCATGTTTCGGCCGATGGAGATGTTGGCCGCGAGTTTGTCCAATTCACCTTGGACCGTCAGACGATCGGAACTGCCCGAGGATTTGAGACTGTCCCCCTTGTCGGTCGGCACCCAGGAGATCGGCTTTCCGTCTGGAGTCGTCAATTCACGCTCCACGCCTCCGCAGTCCTCGAACATCTCGAAGAACGCCTTGAGCATCGTGACACAGCCTCCCGCGACCGTGGCATGCCCCGCCCCATACGACGGATGCATCGGCGACCCTTCGGGAAACGCCATCGGCAGAAGGAGATTGGCTGCCTCGAACGCTTTCGGTTTCACTTCGCCTGGCAGGGGGCATTTCTCGGGGCATTGGAGATGGCGTTCGCCTCGCTTTTGGTTTTGCTGCTTGTTGTGTTCGATCACGGCTTCGAGCAACTCCGGGGGAATGGCGTCGCGTGTCGACACGAACGCGCTGCCGGAGCACTTCAAGAGGTCGGCTTTTTGCAGGTTGGCCAACGTCAACCGTCCGGCCAGCGCTTCGGGCCGGGCGCGGCGATGATAGTTGAACTTCTGCCTTCGGACCGCCTTGAGACAACGCGTGGCGACCTCCGTCACGAGCGTCAACACGTGCGGACCACCAAAGGTCGCAAAGGCGTCGCGCCGTCCCGTGGGACTCGGCTCGGGGAATCCCTTCGACGTCGGATAAGGCGGTGGCTCCATCCCCTGAGACGGTGGAACTCTAAGTGACAACAGAATCAGGCACGCGTTGAGATACGCTTCGTAGAGCGCGTCGAAGTGGACGTAGGTCGCCAGATCCCGAGGGGTCGTGATGAAGCGGCGCTTCGCCTCGAATTGGTCGGTATCCTTGAAGTTCGCTCCATTCTGGACGTCGAGCCAACTGCACCAGTCGGTCATGTAGTCGAGGCACGCTCTGTGCGTGAGCGTCCGCTGATCGATGATCAACGAGCCATAGCGAATGAACCCGTCCTGAAGATCAAAGGCGGCATCGGTTCCCGGGAAGCTCGATCGTCCCCCTCCCCTACATGCCAGGGAGAAATTGCCAATGAGCATGAACTGTGAGAGGTAGGGCCCGGCCGCCGCGCCAGGGGTCGACCCACGAAACACACTCCGCGTCGACAACGAGCCTCCCAACGACTGGGTCCGAGCGAAGCGTCGGTTGCGTTCGAAACGGTTCATCCCAGTCGAGTCGATGACGTGAGGCGTCGAGGAAACGACTTGTTTCCCCGAGTAGAACGCCATCTCGTTGAGCAATTCGACGATCCGCTGGGCGGAGAGAACCGCCGGGCCAGCCGCGTCTTCGTCACAGCAGAACCGCTTATCGCCCCCCTTTTGAATGGTGGTGAATGAAACGTCCCGCAGGAGAGCAAGGGCATAAACTTCCGCCATTTCCGCGGCAAGCTCGCTCGAACCGACCCGCGGCGCGGGAGCCATGCCCATCGCTCCCGCGTCCGGTCCCTCCAGATCAAACACGTGGCCGCTGCGCGGACTCTCCCAACCGCGCCACGTCACCTCTTGATCGCCCTCGCACGTCTTCTTCACCTTACAGTGAAACACGCTTGGATCGGGTGTCCGAACTTCCCGCTCGAAGAGATTGGGCTCCGGCGAGTTGATCGCCTCGACAAAGCTGCGATAGTCCTCGCCTTTCTCGACCAGGCCGTTGCAACTGTGAAAGAGGCCTTTCGTGAAGTTCGCGGGATACGGTGCGCCGTGATCGGTCTCCTCGCCGTTGGCCCGCGTGATCGAATGGGGACGGCGAAGCGATCCCAGGCTCGCTCGCTCTCGTTGTTCTTTCGCCGCGAGGGCTCGTTCGGCTCCCTGAGGCTCTGGTTCGGCAAATGGAAGTTTTTTCATTTCGGCTCCGAGTGAGAACGTGCGTCATCCCGCCTGACCGATCGCGCGGATCAATCGAGCACGATGCGGTCCCTAAGAGAGGCCTGCAAGCGAGCGTGGGAAGAGACACCGTGTTCCGCGAAAGCTTCACTTCATCGATGAAATCGACACGGAGAGGTGGTGGCCGAAGGCGCACTTTGGCGAGTTGGTCGAGTGCCCTGATGGGCAAGTTCGCTAGTTCAAATCTTGCCATTCAGTTCGTGCGGACGTTTGCCCCATCACAGGCGTAGTCCGAATGCCCACGGCGGGCGTGGTCGTGGCATCGCAAACGACCTTCTCGAATTGAATTGATCAATCAGGACACGAGCAGTCCGTTGGATTGAGCGGGCCATGGCGAGGACGCGCGACGTTGGCCACGATCAAGGAAAAGTAGCGAAGGCGAATCCGTAGATTCGTCGAGTTTTGTCGACGCGGAGATCGGTGAACCGGGCCGGACGTGGCCGACAGCGAGTCAATCGACGGGCCGCTAAGCTTCTCCCGATGCCATCACCGGTTGGACATAGTCGATCGCGGCGAGGATCACGCGACCGTCGTCAAGTTCGACGGGAGCGCATGCGGCGCGAAATGTCCGCCAAGGCTCGTTGGGCTGGAAGAGACGAAAAGCCGTCCACGTCAGGACCGTCCCAAGCATCCACCGAATCGCCTCGTCGGCGAGACGAACACGCACCCGTTGACCCGCAGTGATTGTTACCATGGATCCGTTCTCACATAGCCCGTCAATGTCCTGGCGGTGACGTTTCCGACGGGTTGGGAAGTTCACTCCCCTTTCTTCGCGGCTCACCGCCCACTATTGGTACGCGATCCGAGCGATTCCGGAACAGCTTCTCCGCCCAGACGTTTGCCACGCAACGAGAAACCACGAACAATGGCAGCGTCAACAACGTCCCCGTGAACACGCTGGCGGTCTGACACCACGGGACGATGTCCATACGATCGTCCCGGCCGCCTGGTTCGCGCGCTGGGTCGTTGAGAACCGAGTCCTGGAGAATCCCTTGATGGATGCGAGAACGTCCTACGACGAGTTGATCAACCTGAGTAAGCAGACAGCGCTCTTGGCGTCTTGCGAAGCCCTGCTCTCCTGGGAACAGCAGACCTACATGCCCCCTGGCGGCGTCGAACACCGCGGCAATCAACTCGCCCTGCTCGCCGGGATGATCCACGAGCAACGGACCGACCCGAAGATCGGCGACCTCCTGGGAGAACTCGAGGCCAGCGACCTCACCGGCAAGCCCGACGCGGTCGAAGCGGTCAACATCCGCGAGCTACGCCGTGTGTACGATCGCGCCACCAAGCTGCCGCGAGCCCTCGTCGAGGAATTTGCCAAGACGACGACCGTCGCGGAACGCTGCTGGGCCGAGGCGCGCGTCAAGGACAACTTCCCCGCCTTTGAACCACACTTGGCGAGGATCATCGACCTTTCCAGGCAAATGGCCGAGTGCTACGGATACGAGTCCTCCCCTTACGACGCGCTGATGGATAGCTACGAGCCGGGCGCGACCTGTGAACAAGTCACCGCGCTCTTCGGACGCATCAAGGAGGGACTCGTCCCCCTCGTGGCGTCGATCATCGCCTCTCCGAAGCAACCCGACGAGTCGATCGTCCGCCGCAACTATCCCGTCGATCGCCAGGAGATCCTTGGGGAAGCCGCGGCAGCCGCAATCGGTTTCGACTTTCAGAAAGGTCGCCTCGACCGGACCGCTCATCCTTTCTGTAGCACGATCGGTCCCGGTGACATCCGACTGACCACGCGCTATAACCCCGTCTATTTCAACGACTCCTTCTTCAGCATCCTGCACGAGGCCGGCCACGGACTCTACGAGCAGGGTCTTCTCGAGGAGCACTTCGGAACGCCGATGGGCGAGGCCGTCTCACTCGGCATTCACGAGTCGCAATCGCGGCTTTGGGAGAACGCGGTCGGCCGCAGCCATTCCTTTTGGCGTCACTTCTACCCGCGCACGCGGCAGGTCTTTCACGCGACCCTCCACGATGTCGCTCTCGAGGACTTCCACTTCGCCATTAACCGCGTCAAGCCTTCGCTGGTGCGAGTCGACGCCGACGAGGTCACGTACAACCTCCACGTCCTGATCCGGTTCGAAGTCGAGCAGGCGATGCTATCTGGCGATCTTCCGATCGCGGACGTTCCGGCGGCGTGGAATCAGAAGTACCAGGACTATCTCGGGGTCACGCCCCCCTCGTCGAAGGATGGCTGCCTCCAGGACGTCCACTGGAGCATCGGCGCCATCGGCTACTTCCCGACCTATACCCTCGGCAACGTCTACGCCGCTCAACTGATGAACCAGGCCGAGGAATCGCTCGGCTCGCTGGACGAACTCTACGCGGCGGGCGAGTTCCATCCCCTGCTGACATGGCTACGCGAACAGGTTCACGCCCACGGCCAGTGCTACCGCTCGGCGGAGCTGGTCGAACGCGTCACCAAGAAGGCACCCGACGAGACCGCCCTGCTCGAATCGCTTCGGAGCAAGTTCGGGCAACTCTACGACCTTTGACCTTTTTGGGGAATGGCTCGCCCACGAGCGAGACGGGCGGCGATGCCCGTCGTCGTTCAGCAAAGTGTTAGTTGGATCACGGAGCACCTCCCGTGATCGCCCTATCGTATCGACAGGTTCCGCCTCGACGTCCTTGCCAATGGTGATCGTCGCCTCATATACTGGCGCCGCCTGTCGTTGGGGCCGGACGACCAACGCGGAACAGTGGCGTGCTTGGAAAGTCATGGGAGGTTTACATGGATCGATCGAACTGGAATCGTCGCGACTTCGCCAAAGTGACGGCGGCGGCTTTCGGCGGCATCGTCGCGGGAACCGGTATGGTTCGCGAGGCGCGTGCGGACAACGCCGAGTACTTGCTCAAAGAGCCCCACGTCTGTCGAGGCTTGAATACCTGTAAGAACACCGGGGCGAGCAAGAAGAACGCCTGCGCCGGCCAAGGAACCTGCGCCACCGCCAAGCACATCACCTGTGCCGGGCAGAACGACTGCAAGGGCCAAGGCGGCTGCCACGGCAAAGCGGGCGTCAACGAGTGCAAGGGCAAGGGTGGCTGCGCCGTTCCGCTCATGAGCGGCGAATGGAAGAAGACCCGCGCCAAGTTCGAGAAGATCATGAAGGAGAAGGGCAAAGAGGTCGGTCCCGCTCCGGCCAAGTAACGGCCAAGTAAGGATCATCCCACCAACGGGATAGCAAGCTCCAACTCATGCGGCGGGACGGTGAGCGATCGTTCTCGCCGCGTGAGCCTTCTTTTCTCCGCCTCGAATTCGGAGGCTCCGCGATGAACTTGCCTCGACTGGGACACCCCAACCTCGGACTCGGTGTCGGACTGCGCTCGGTCCACTTCAGCCATATTCTCGAACACCATCCGAGCGTCGACTGGTTCGAGATCATCTCCGAGAACTACATGGACTCGGGCGGACGGGCCCGCTACGTCCTGGAGAAGATCGCCGAACGCTATCCGATCGTGATGCACGGCGTCTCACTCTCCGTCGGCAGCACCGATCCGCTCAATCGCGACTACCTCGATCGCCTCAAACGGCTCGCGGGCCACGTTGACGCCAAGTGGATCTCCGACCACCTCTGCTGGACCGGAGTCGCCGGACGCAACTCGCACGACCTGCTGCCGATTCCGCTCAACGAAGAGACGCTCGCCCACGTTTGCGAGCGAATCCGCATCGTGCAGGACATCCTCGAACGGCCGATCGTCTTGGAGAACCCGAGCAGCTACGTCACCTTCGCCGACTCGACGATGAATGAGTGGGACTTCCTGGCCGCCATGACCGACGAAACCGATTGCGGTCTCTTGCTCGACGTCAACAACGTCTACGTTTCGAGCGTGAACCACGACTTCGATCCCAACGAGTACCTCGACGGGATTCCCTTCGACCGGGTCGTCCAGTGCCACCTCGCCGGCCACACCAACTGCCAAACACACTTGATCGACACCCACGACAACCACGTCGTTCATCCGGTCTGGGAGCTCTATCGTCGGGCTCATGCGTCAACCGGAGGCATCTCGACGCTACTGGAGTGGGACGCCAACATCCCCGAATTTCCCGTCGTCCATGCGGAAGTGCTCAAGGCTCGTCGCTACATGCGCGACGGCCTCGACGAGATCGAACTCGCCAGCGAAGACGACACCCCGATCGAGACGGCGCCGAGTTCCACAACCAGCGCCGTTCCCCATCCGGCGACCTTCGTCGCCGTCGACGCCGAGTGACGCGGAGAGCAATCGTCATGGCCAAGCAAACGCCCCGCTCCCTCTCGGCGATCCAACAGTGGATGCAAGCCGTCATCACCCATCCCGCGGGCGTTTCGATGGGAGCCGATTCCGACGAAGCGCGCCGACACGTCGATGTCGGAGCGGAGCATCTCGAGTCGGTCATCAGACGCTCCAAGGCTCTTACCAGCGCCGAACGTCTGGAAGTCTATGCCGACGCCTACTACCTCCGGTTGCTCGACTGCCTGCGCAGCGAGTTCCCCGCTCTGCTGTACGCGCTGGGGCAAGAGGCGTTCGACGAGCATGCCGTGGGCTACCTCCAGGCCTATCCCTCGCAAAGCTACACCCTTGGGTTTTTGGGAAAGAGCTTTCCCGACTATCTTCGCGAGACTCGCCCCGCCGACATTCCCGGCGGTCCCGAGGAGCCCAATTGGCCGGAGTTTCTGATCGACTTGGCGGCGCTTGAGCGGACCTATGCCGAAGTCTTTGACGGTCCGGGAATCGAAACGTCCCCCCAATTGACCGGCGACGATCTCGCCACCGTCATGCGGGACCATCTGGCGACTGCCCGGTTGGAAATGGCGCCCTGCTTCCGCCTGGTCCGCTTCTCCTTCCCCGTTCACGAGTACGCAAGCGCCGTGCGCCATGAGGAATCGCCCGAGCCGCCGGAGCCCCGCGAGACCCTCCTCGCCGTGACCCGATTGCACTTCGTCGTGAGACGGTTCGAGCTCACTCCCGTTCAGTTCTCGCTTCTCACCTCCCTGGAGCGAGAATCGACGGTCCAAGAGGCGGTGGAAGAGGTTGGCCAGAGTCTCTCGGATGAGGAATTCGGCCAATTCGCGGGCTCGATCGGCGACTGGTTCTCCGCATGGACCGCCAACGGCTTCTTCGCCCAGGTTCGCTAGTATTCGTCTCAAAAGTTGATCGTCGGCCCGAGGCACAGCGAGTTGGTGGGAGACGAGGAGGTCGAAACAGGCGAATCCGTTGGATTCGTCGATGCAGACCGACAAAGTCCCGCGGCAACGTAGCCGGCCGAAGCCAGAGCCGATTTTTGAGACGGAGCACTCGTATTCTGTGACTGGTCAACTCGTTTCCCAGAAGCGTCCTGGGTGCCCAGGAGTCTCTCGGGTGCCATGCCCACGCTTGTCGTGGGCATGCGGGAGACGCCTCTCATTCGGTAAACGTTCGCCCAGATTTCACGGAATGAACTTGCCCATCAGGACGTTGGCGGACCGTTGAACTCGTCGATCCCGGTTGTGAACGGGCCAAAGGGACCAACAACGACCGCCTCCCAGCCTTCCCTTGCGACGTAGACTTCCAGATAGCCGTTGAAACGTTTTCCTCCACCGATTAGGGGAGCGTCGGCGAAGATCCGATCCGCGCCCTGAGTCGGACCAAGTCCGGTCCGACAACAACGGATCGACTCGCACCGAGGCAAGGAAGGAAGTCGACGATGTGCGGCATCTTCGGATTCGTGACCGAACACAAAGAGTCGGCGACGCTCGTCGTCGAGGGACTCCGGCGACTCGAGTACCGCGGCTACGACAGTTGGGGAATCGCCGCCCTCGGTGACCAGTCGCCCCTGCGTCTGGTTCGCCAGACAGGCAAGATCGGGCGAACAACCGCGAAGGACCTTGAGGAACTCGTCGATCCCGCCGACGTCGCGATCGGCCACACGCGTTGGGCCACCCACGGCCAAGCCACCGTCGCCAACGCCCATCCGCACCGCTCGCAGCACGGCCGAATCGTCGTGGTCCACAACGGCATCATCGAGAACCATCGGGACCTAAAAGCTCGCCTTGAAGCCGAAGGATATACCTTTCAAACCGAGACCGACACCGAGGTCATCGCCCATCTGCTCGAATGGGAACTCGGTCGCACCAAGACATTCCACGACGCGCTCACCCGCACACTCACCACGTTGCGAGGCACCTTCGCGTTGGCGCTGGTCGATGTGGAGCACCCCGATCGAGTCTACGCCGCCCGCCTGGGTAGTCCCCTCGTCATCGGCGTTGGCGACGGGACGCAACTGATCTCGTCCGATGCGAACACACTCGCCCCCTACACCAAGCGAATCATTTTTCTTGACGATGGCGAGTGGGCGGAGGTCACGCCGCAAGGAGCGACGACCTACGATTTCGACATGGCCGCGACCGAAAAAATTGCCGAGGTGGTCGATCTCGAACTCGCGGCGAGCGACCTGGGCGACTACCCGCACTACATGCTCAAGGAGATCTACGACCAACCGCAAGCCGTCCGCAACGCACTCGGTGGACGTCTTCTTCCCAGTGAGGCGACGGTGCGGCTGGCTGGGCTCACGGAATTGGGAGGCTTTCACCCCAGTCGCATCAAGATCCTCGCGTGTGGAACGAGCTGGCATGCCGGTCTGGTCGGAAAAACCTACTTCGAGGAACTCGCCCGCATCCCGACCGAAGTCGAATACGCTTCCGAATTTCGCTACCGCAACGCGGTCATCGAACCTGACACGCTGGTCATCGCGATGAGCCAGTCGGGGGAGACGGCCGACACGCTGGCAGGCCTAAGAGAGTCGAAGCGCCGCGGCGCCACCCCGCTCGGCTTGGTCAACGTCGTCGGATCCACGATCGCACGCGAATGCGGGCGAGGGATCTACCTGCGGGCGGGCGTGGAGTTCGGCGTCGCCGCGACCAAGTCCTTCACCAATCAGCTCGTGACGCTGCTGATGCTGTCGATCCACTTCGGACGCCAGCGGGGGATGTCGATTCGCCAAGGGCTCGAACTGCTCAACGCCCTCGAAGAACTCCCGACGCTGATGGAGCGAACGCTGGAGCTCGACTCCAAGATCCACGCGATCAGCGAGGAGTTCGCCGACGCCGACAACTTCCTCTACATCGGCCGGGCCTTGGAGTATCCAATCGCTCTCGAGGGAGCCCTCAAGCTCAAGGAAGTCTCCTACATTCACGCGGAGGGATTGCCGGCGGCGGAACTCAAGCACGGCCCCATCGCCCTGATCACCCCGGAGATGCCGATTGTCGTCACCGCGACTCAGTCCTTCATCCGCGAAAAAGTGGCGAGCAACGTCCAGGAGATTCGCGCTCGGGGCGGACGAATCATCGTGATCGTCAGTGAGGAGAACCACGAGTTCGATCGACTCGCCGATCACGTGATCGCTATTCCGACCGCCGACGACTTGATCTCACCGATCCTCGCGACGGTGCCGACACAATTTCTCGCTTACCACTTGGCGGTGCTGCGAGGCTGCGACGTCGATCAGCCGCGAAATCTGGCGAAGAGTGTGACGGTCGAATAGCGACCTCCGTCACAATGGGCAATCTGCGCAGTACTATCGGGGTCACGTGCCGCGTCCGGATCGGACACCGAACCCCGCGCGGCCGTGGCATCGCTGGAGCCAGTCGAAGTGATCAGACTGGAAGGCGCTCGCCAACACGCAGCCCGAACTTCCGACGACCGGGTGCAGATGCCCCCAAAACCAGAAGCATGGAAAACTCGTTGGCTTGCAATACAAACGCGACAGGCGAGCCGACGATGGCATCTTCATGGTATTCTCGCACCACGACCATGACATCTTCTTCCTTCCCGGTCTTGCACCAGTCGCGTTTGCCGGAACATCACCCCCACTAGAACTATTCGACCAAGACTTCCTATCTTCACTGATCGGAGAATATTGAAGGGTGGCGAGGCGACCGCGATGATCCCGAGCTTTCGCCCGGAACGCCCCATTCTTGCCACAGTGGATTGGAAGCAATCGAGCCCACCCCGCGAACCTCAGACCATCTCTCCACCCTCCTTCATCATGAGCGTTGCTCTCACTTGAGTTAGGGTGTTGAGCCGGCGACCAGGGCAGGTTGCGCGGGCTTTGCGGCGGTTACGGCGTCAGTGCTGACAAGTTGCCGAAAATGGGTGTCATCTACTTGACGCTCCCGAGCGGTCGCGTTAAAGTTGAGGGGATTTAAAGCTTACTGGTGGCAATGGTTTAGGACTTTCCGCCGACGGTAGGATGGCGGCAAGGAACGAGTCGGCAAGGATTCGGAAGTCCAGATCAGTCGAGCGATATCCTCCGCCACGGACAGGATCACTCCGTGCCGCTGAGTGAGTCAACCGGTCTAGCGATCTAAGAAGGATGCTCCTATGCTGGTTCTCTCACGCAAGAGCAACGAAAGCATCGTCATCAACAACAACATCACCGTGACGGTGGTGGAAATCCGCGGCGATAAAGTTCGTCTCGGAATCGTTGCGCCGAAAGAAATTCCCGTCCATCGCCAAGAAGTGTTCGACCTGATTCATCGCGAAGAAGGATCGGAATCGACCAATTCAAACGCGGTGGCTTCCGGTCAGAAATCGTAGGCCTCTCCCTGCTGGCCCTTCATCGTTCGTGCCTATTTGTCACAGAACGGACCGACAAGTCAACACCCTCCCGGCAAATTTATCTCCCCCCATCCGGCACACGATCGGCCACTCGCCGTAATCCACGAAAACCCAGCACGTTGCGACCTCCTTCGAGGGTGAGATTCTTTCTTCCCTGATCCATCTCTCCACCGACGACAGCCCCCATTTGCCTGCTGTGATCCGCCCCCGTTCCCCCACTCGCATCATCCCCAATGTGAAGACGACTCGAGTCAAGGTGACTCCGAGCAAGCCAAGCCAAATCTGCCATCCCGATCAAGCCCTTCCGGATGAAGACACACGAGTGAGATCACCTGCCACCGCGATCGCTCCTGGGCCCCGTTCCCGCTCCGAATCGGGTCGTTGGAGAGGGAGGCAAAGCGAATCGATTTGAAATAGTACCTAATCACTACTATTATTCACGCGGAGAAGAGATTCGCGAACGTAACCCACACTAGATCCCTGGGTAAGGCGATGATTGTCATCACCCGAAAGGTCGATTACGCCATCCTCGTGCTTGTCGATTTGATGAGCCGGAGTGAGGGCGGCGCCAGCACGAGAGAGTTGGCCGATCGCCACAAGATCTCTCGAGGTTTCGTTTCCAACATCATGAAAGAGCTTGGACACGAAAACATCGTGGAGAGTCAGCGAGGCATGCACGGCGGGTATCGTCTCGCCCGGGCGCCGCGTGAGATTACTCTCTCGGAGATCATCTACGCCCTAGAGGGAACGTTCCGGCTGATGGCGTGTGCCAACGGGCAAGAGACCTCCTGTGATCTCTTCTGCGTCTGCCCGGTAAAGAGCCCGCTACAGGCTGTTCACGATCGGATCAACCAAGTCCTCGACGATGTGACCCTTGAAGAACTGGGAGGCAAGGCGACGCCTTTGGTCTCCCTCACGACGGAGTGATGTCCCCTATGGTTATGCTGCCCATTTACATGGATAACAGCGCGACGACGCGCACCGATCCTCGGGTGGTGGAGAAGATGCTGCCGTACTTCACCGAGGAATACGGCAACTCCGCGAGCCGCAACCATCGGTTTGGTTGGCGCGCCGAGGAAGCCGTCGACAAGAGCCGCACCCAGATCGGCTCGCTGATCGGCGCCAGCCCCAAGGAGATCATCTTCACCTCGGGCTCGACCGAGAGCAACAACCTCGCCATCAAGGGCGTCGCTCATATGTACCGCCGCAAGGGTGATCACATCATCACTTGCTTGACCGAACACAAAGCGGTCCTCGATCCGTGCAAGCGGTTGGAAAAGGAAGGCTTCAACGTCACCTACCTCCCCGTCGATCGGTTCGGGTGCATCTCGATCGAACAACTCGAAGAGGCGATCACCGACAAGACGATCCTCGTGACCCTCATGTTCGCCAACAACGAGATCGGAACGATCCACCAGATCCCCGACATCGGGAAGCTTTGCCACGACAAGGGAATCGTCTTCCACACCGACGCGACCCAGGCCGTCGGCAAGATTCCGGTCGACGTCGAAGCGATGGGAATCGATCTCTTGAGCCTCTCCGGTCACAAGATGTACGGCCCCAAGGGCGTCGGCGCCCTCTACGTCCGCCGCAAGAATCCGCGGGTTCGCCTCGACGCGATCATCGACGGCGGCGGCCACGAACGCGGGATGCGCAGTGGCACCCTCGCCGTCACCAACATCGTCGGCCTCGGCATGGCGTGCGAGATCTGCGAACACGAGATGCCGGAAGAAATGCAACGACTCGGTGCCCTGCGTGACAAGCTCGAAGAAGGGATCCGCGCCCAGCTGACCGACGTCGAACTCAATGGCCACCCGACCAATCGGCTTCCCCAACTGAGCAATCTCAGCTTCGCCTACGTCGAAGGGGAAGCCCTGATGATGGGCGTGAAGGATGTCGCCGTCAGTTCCGGCTCGGCATGCACCTCGGCCAGCCTGGAACCGAGCTACATCCTCAAGGCCCTCGGCGTCGGTGACGAACTCGCCCACAGCAGTCTTCGTTTCTCCCTCGGACGGTTCAACACGGAGGAGGAGGTCGACTTCACGATCAACCAAGTCGTTGAAGCGGTCAATCATCTTCGTCAAATGAGCCCGCTCTACGAAATGGCACAGGAAGGCATCGATCTGTCAACCGTCGAATGGTCCGGGCACTAGGTTTCGTCTCAAGAGTAGGCCGTCGGCCCAAGACTCAGCGAGTCGGTGCGGGTCGAGGAGGGCGAAGCAGTCGAATCCGCTGGATTCGTCGATGCAGCCCGACAAAGTCCCGTGCCGATGTAGCGAGTCGAAGCCAGAGCCGAGTTTTGAGACGGAGCCTAGTCTCCCGGAGAACGACCACCGGAACCCTACTCGATCGTTGATGGCAAAGGAGTTAGCGAACCATGGCTTATAGCGACAAAGTTCTCGACCACTACAACGCCCCGCGCAACGTCGGCAGCTTCGACAAGGCCGATCCCCATGTCGGCACCGGCGTCGTCGGAGCCCCTGAATGCGGCGACGTCATGAAACTGCAGATCAAGGTCAACGCCGAGGGCGTGATCGAGGATGCCAAATTCAAGACGTTCGGCTGCGGCAGCGCGATCGCCTCGAGCAGCCTCGCCACCGAGTGGCTCAAGGGCAAGTCGCTCGACGAAGCCGGCGACATCAAGAACACCGAGATTGTCAAGGAGCTGAGCCTTCCTCCGGTGAAGGTCCACTGCTCGGTCTTGGCCGAGGACGCGATCAAGGCGGCGCTTAAGGACTACAAGAGCAAGAGCGAGACGGAAAGCCCCCTCGCGGCGACCCCGTCCGAAGGCTAGCGCCAACGTGAACGCGGTCAGTGCTTTTGATTTCCGCCGCGTCCGCATCTAGAACACAAGGAGCGGCGGCATCGTCTCGGGCGCTTCTCTTGCGGAGTTTGGTATTGTCCCCCAGACTCGCGGGGAGCCCACGCGGTTCATTGGATCTGCCCATTGCGTCGCGAAGCGGCGAAGGATGCTCGTCAATCGCGACATCGTCGGACTGTTGACAAAGTCGAAAGAGGATTTAACCATGCCGGTTGAGATCACCGAGAAAGCTGCCAGCGAAGTCAAGAAGATCATCTCCGAGCAGAATCTTCCCGAATCCACGATGCTGCGGGTCGGCGTCGCGGGCGGTGGATGCAGCGGCTTCTCCTACAGCCTCACGTTCGATCAGAAGTCGGACGAGAAGGCCGACGCCATTCACGACTTTTTCGGCGTCAAGGTCGTCGTCGACAAGAAGAGCGACCTCTACTTGAGCGGTACCAGCGTCGACTTCTACGACGGCCTTGAGAAGCGCGGCTTCGTCTTCAACAACCCCAACGCCACCAAGACGTGTGGTTGCGGAAGCTCGTTCTCGGCGTAAGTCGGTTCCCACCGAACTTGCCGGACGTCGGTTCCCTTACTCCGTTCGCTCGCGCCTTGCTCCCTTCAACTCTTTGGGGAGGGCCTCTGGTTGGTTGCCAGCCAGTACCAAGCGAGCCGGGCTTGGGAACGCGTCGCCTTGACAGAGGCTCACAATCGCACCCTTACCGGAACGTCGAAAGACTCGGTGACCGTGTGGTTTGGGCCTCTGATTGCTTTCGGGGACTGCCGGTCGTCAGGCGCACCGGAGTTGGGACGGCGAGATCCGGGCCACCGCCGACCGGGTGAGACTCGGCGCCCAGACTCCGTTCCGGTCTCCGGACGCACCACCAAACAACATCAATAACTCGTTTGGTCAAGCACTCGGGTCGCCTGGCCAACCTTCTCCACGGGATGCTTCCTTGAACTACTTTGAGCTTCTCGAACTGCCCACGAGCTACGACGTCGACCCGGACGCGTTGGAACGCTCCTTTCTGTCGTTGAGCCGGCGCTACCATCCCGACTTCCATCAGCTCGCCTCCTCGGAGGAACTCGCCAAGAACCAGGCGACGCAAGCATCGCTCAACGATGCCTACACGACGCTCAAGCAGCCCTTTCGGCGTGCCGAGTACTTGCTGTCACTCTTGGGAGGGCCCTCCGCGTCCGAGCAGAAGGAGATGCCCCCCGAGTTTCTCGAGGATGTCCTCGAACTCCGCTTGGAAATCGAGGAAGCGAAGGAGTCAGAGGATGCCCTGGCGATCGCCGCGATGGAAGAGCGTTTGGCTCGAGATCGCGACGAGGTCATGGGGCGAGTCGGCCGAACCTTCACTCGGCTCGACGCGGCGGAAGCCGCGAACGTGGAGACACGCCGAACGATTCGTAGCGACCTGAACATCGTACGTTATCTCAATGGCTTGATTCGCGATCTTCGCGAGTGACCCATCGCGGCCGCGTATCCGGACGCGTCAGCCCCGGGCCGCGCCTGCAACGCGTTGGCCTCCATGGTCCGCAAGACAACCAGCACCACTTTAGGCGGCGCGACGTCCCCGCCCGTCACGTGAGAGAATCATGAGCTTACCAATCGTCAACCCGAACTCGGACAACGTCGGCCACGTGGACGCCGGCCCTCCCATCCTCGGGATCGACCTGGGTACGACCTTCAGCCTGGCGGCCTACCGCGCCGACGATGAAGTCCAGATGGTCCGCGACGAGCGAGGGGACGCGCGAATCCCCAGCTTTCTCGCCTTCGATCCCAACGGCAAGGTGACCGTCGGCTTCGAGGCCCGCCGTCACTCCTTGGAGGATCCCGAGCATACCGTCTACAGCGTCAAACGCCTGATCGGCAAGTCGCTCGACGAACTCGAGGAGGAGCTCAAGGCCGTCCCCTACCAGGTGATCGAACGCGAGATGAGCGATGGCCGTCGCGTCCTGCACGTGCGGATCGACGATCGCGAGTACACTCCCGAGGAACTCTCCGCCAAGGTCCTCGGCACGGTCGTCCAACAAGCCTCTCAAGTGATCGGCAAGCGCGTCGAGAAGGCCGTCATCACCGTTCCGGCCTACTTCGACGAAAGCCAACGCCAAGCGACGCGCGACGCCGGGCGCATCGCCGGCCTCGACGTCGTTCGCATCGTGAACGAACCGACGGCCGCCGCGCTTGCCTATGGACTCCACAATCAAGAGGGGGGAAAGGTCGCGGTCTACGACCTCGGTGGAGGAACGTTCGACTGTTCGATCCTGCATCTGAGCGACGGCGTCTTCCGCGTCCTCTCCACCCACGGCGATACCCATTTGGGTGGCGACGACATCGATCGGGCGATCATGGCGGTCTGCATGGCCAGCCCCCATTGGCCCACCGATGCCGACCTGACGCTTCGCCAACAGCTTCGGGACGCCTGCGAGCGGGCGAAGATCGCCCTCTCCGATTCCGAGGAGACGATCATCGCGGTCGAGTTCCCCGATGGCGCGGGGACGTTCAGGTACTCGTTCACGCTCGACGAGTTTGTCGCTCTCGTCGATCCACTGATTGAACGCACCCTCGCGAGTTGTCGCTCGGCACTGCGTGACGCGGAACTCTCTCCCGATCAGATCGACGAGGTCGTCCTGGTCGGAGGCTCGTCGCGAATCCCGCGAGTCCGCGAGCGGGTCGAGCAACTGTTCGGCCGTCCTCCCCATTGCGAACTCAACCCCGACGAGGTCGTCGCGATGGGAGCCGCGGTCCAAGCGAGCATCCTCTCGGGCCAGCTCACCCAGATCCTGCTACTCGACATCAATCCTCTTTCGCTCGGCATCGAAACGATGGGCGGCGCGGTCAGCAAGCTCATTCCCCGCAATAGCACGATCCCCGCTCAGGCCACTGAGCGTTTCACGACCTACGTCGATGGACAAACCGGTGTCGAGATCCAGGTTCTTCAGGGTGAGCGGGAACTCGCGAAGGATTGCCGCAGCCTCGGTCGCTTCACGCTCTCGGGGATCCCTCCCCTACCCGCCGGCGTTCCGCAGATCGACGTGACCTTCCTCATTGACGCCAATGGCATCCTTCAGGTCACGGCCCGGGAAAACCGCAGCGGCCAGCAAACGTCGATCGCGGTCACCCCGAGCCAAGGCCTCAATCGCGACGAGGTCGAGCGGATCATTCGCGAGAGCATCGAGCACGCGCGCGAGGACTTCCAGGAACGCCGCTTGATCGAGCTTCGCCAAAAGGCCGAATCCAACCTGCACCACACCCAGAAGGGCCTGGATGATGTTGGCGATCGGCTCTCGAAGGAACAGCGAACCGAGCTAGAGAACATCATTGGGGAGCTTCGTTCGATCGTCGAGTCGGCCGAGGATGTCGACGCGCTCAGCAAGGCGCTCGATCGTCTCGAGGAAGCCAACCAACCCCTCGTCGCCCTGATGATGAACTCGGTTCTCTCCCACGAAGTCGTCGGCAAGAAGCTCGACGAAACGTAGGGATTTCCGCGACCCCAATGTCCCTTGCCGTCTTCACGCTCCCCCTCATCCAAGGGTCCTTCTCTACGCTCCCCCTTGTCCAAGGGGGGAGAAGGAGGGGGCCTTCTTCTCCTCTTAAGCTCGCCCCTCATCCAAGGGGCGGAACAGGTCACGGCCTCTCATCCGTCGTTCCCAAGATCTCGCGACACCGCGTCAGCGCCATCACCGCCAACGATGTGGCGACGAGCGGATCGTCTTCGCGGACATCGACAGCGACATTGGCCCACGAACCATCGGGACGTTGCCGACGCAACAGCTCCGCCGCCAACGATCGCGACCACTCCCGACCGATGTCCGGGTCGACCAACTCCCGCTTGGCCAGTTCGCTCATCGTCTTTGACACCGAATCGCCGTAGTAGAAAAAGAGCGCGGGTCGGAGATGCTCGCGCCGCTCGACGTACTCGCCGGGATGATGCTCGGCGGAGAAGTGCTTCTCGAGCCAGGTCCGCGCTGCCAACACCCGAGGATCGTCGGTGGAAGCCCCGCATCGCAAAAGCGCCCGCAGCCCATCCGCCGTCGCGCTGCCGTACGAAACGAATCGTCGCTCCTCGCCAGCGCCGCTGGGACGTTGCCCCGCCTTGTTGCGGACCACGTCGCCGGGCATGAAGAAGAACCCGCCATTGTCGACCGTATCCTCGGAATCCTGGGCGTGGTTCTGACAGTGTTCGACGAACCGCCGCGTCTTCGCCCAGAGTGGATCCTCGGACGGGAGACCAGCTTCCCGTAGCGCGTCGAGGACGAAGATCGTGGCCGAAAGATTGGGCTGATCGAGCGTCGGGACCGCGATGCCTTCCGGCGGCTTGCGGGGAGGCTCCTTCGCGTAACCCCATCCTCCGTAAGAGGAGTCTTGACGATCCCAGCCGAGGGACTCGTCGAGTTGCCGATCCCGCAAGTAGCGAATCCAGGCGTCGCGTTGGTGCTCATGTCCTGGCACGCGTGTCAGCACGCTCACCGCGAGAGCCGCGGTATAGGTTGGATAGGAGAGCTTCGCGCGAGGTGTCCCATCGTCCCTCATCAAGCCATCGAGATAGACGATCGCCTTCTCAACAGCTTTGTCGACATCCGGACGGTTCGCGGCCGACTCGAGAAGAGCCAGGCAGACGAGTGGCGTCAGGGCCGTTCCATCGCGAAAGTTGCTGTAGTGCTTCGAGCGCCATGCCCCGTCGGAGGACTGGCGCCCGAGAAGATACTCGGAGGATGAAGCGAGAGCCCGGCCGATACGCTGGGGTCGTATGACCGGGCCCCGCTTCAAGGGGGAAGGTTGTCGCCGATCGGCGCCCATCAGGGCCGCGACCAGCAAGATTCCGAGGATGAGCACGACAGCGACAGGGCCGCCGCGCTTCATTTCGACGTCTCCCGAACAGCCACCTTCTCGGCGTCAGCCTTTGGAGACTCCGGAATCGGAGCGCGATCGGCCATCAGCGTCAGCAGCGCTGCGGCCGTGCAAAAGGTTCGCCCCGTGATGCAATGATGTCCCGACCAACTCCCATCTTGATTCTGAGCTTGCTCGAGGTTCTTCGTGATCGACTGATCCCAATCGTTCCACTTCTCGCCGCCATCAACGACGAGTGTCTCGCTGATGTTCATGTAGCTGAGGAACTCCTCGCCGCCGTTGTTGCCAAAGCCGGCGATGAATCCCTTGTCGTCCAGCCGCCCGAGAATGCCGTTGACGGCCGACGCCTTCGCCTTCTCGACCTTCAGAACGTCGTTGAGGACCAGCCGGGCCTTGTCTTTCGCCTCTTTCGGAGCCGACTCATCGAGTAAGAGTCGCTTGGCCTCGCGTTTGCGTTCCTCGTTCGTGTTGGCCAGTTCTTGCAGTCGACCGACGTTCGACGAATCGCTGTAGAGATCGACGCCCGCGTCACCAGCAAGTCCCAAAACCACCCTCGCGGAAGCGACCGGCCGACCCGACAATGCCGGGACCACCCCACCGCCACGAGAGCCGACTCTCCCGGCAGCCACGCCTTTGGGCCTCATCTTCTTTGACTCGATCGCCGCGACCGCTCCGTCGAAATCGCGATCGAGAGCTTCCTGCGCCACTTGGACGCCGCTTTGGCGAGCGCGGTTGATCGCCTTACTACAGAGGCACATCGACAGCGTCGATGCCCAACCCGCGTTGCCCGCGAAGTTGCCGTTGGCCTGCTGGTTCTTTTCGATCTTCTTGATCGCCTTCTCCAGCGACGCGAGGACGAGCCCTTCGGCATCGCTGTCGGGCAACTTCCCCTTTAGCTCGCTGAGCACCAGCGCCGCCAGAAAGGTGTCGACGTAGCGCCCGATCTTCTGCTGGAGCTGCGTGTCGCGGATCGGCGTCACGTAGAGCGAGTCGTCATCGGCTTGGTCGACATGCTTCGTGATGAACTCGACCGCTCGCTCGACATTCTTCGCATACGCCCCCTGGCCCGGCGTGTGACCAGCCCGGATCAACGCCAAGGTGGCGATGCACGTGTTGCCGACGTCGGACGGATCCTGCGCGTTGCCGCCGTCGACCCGACCGCCCCCTTGCGTGTTGATGCGCCATCCCCCGCCCTGCCCCCAGCCGCCATCGGCGTGCTGTTGATTGACGAGGTAGGCCAGCCCCTTGGAGGTTGTTTCACTCAACGGTTTGGCCGCGCGGGGCGCTGATGTTTCGGCGCCCGATTCCCCCTCGGCCGTGGCCGGGATGACCGTCAAACCAACTGTCCCCACCGCGACGAGCGCGGCCATGGTCCATGCGAGTCGTCGTCGAATCGCCATATCGTTCCTCCGCTTTGTCTGGGATTCCGTTACCAACGGTTCCGCCACGCGGTCTTGGTTCACCAAGTTCGAAACGACAATGTCCGGACGATGCTCGTGGAATTGACTCGAGGAAACGACCAGAGCGCAGCACTAGCGCTCGCCCCGACAAGGCCATCGTTTGTCATGTGAGGGAAAGCCCCATCCCCCTCGAGACGTGCCCACCGTTCGTCGACTTGCCGTTCGATGCTCGGTCAGCACCAAACCACATCCCATCAACGAACGACGCAACGACCTCTTAGATTCATTCCACGGAAAATGGTTCCGGAAAAATTGCCGAGGTCCACCAACAGCACGTACGCCGTTCGACCCCGGTTTGTTCCCGAGTTCCAAGCGGAATTGCAAGTGTGCGAAAGGAAAGGGAGCGGCGACAGAAATCGACGGCGCCCCGCGACGAGTCAGCCTGTCTCCACCATCTTGCCCGACAGGACCGAATCGCGCTCCGCAAGACACAGCGCCAGGGCGTTGCGCGCCATCGCCCCATCAAGGATCGGCGACGGTGCACCCGACGTGACCGCATCGACCGCGGTTTGGATCTCGTCGCGGAAACCATCGATAGGATCGGCGGCGGGAATGTCGGGCGTCACCGCTTCCTCTTCGGTGAAGATCGTCATCGGCCCCCCCGCCTCGTACTGGAGCGTTGCTCGTTCGAGGTAGACCTCCAACCCATGGGTGAAAGGCCGCGACTTCGCGGCGATCGCTCCACTGGTCGCCACGACTTGTGGGCCGCCGTCGCCATAGAGATACTGCGTGCTGACGTAGTTGACGGAATCCTTCTCGACCAGCCCGCGCGAGTAGACCGCTTCCGGAACCCCGCACGCGAGCGCCACGAAGTGGGTGTCGTGAATGTGCAAGTCGACGATCGGCCCTCCCGAAAGGGAAGGATCGAGCAGCTCGGCCGACCAGTCTGGCGGGCTGATGTGACGGCGAAGGGTCATCGCGCGAACCTTGCCATACTCTCCGCCGACGATCGTCCGGTACGCCAAGCCGAAGTCGGGCATGAAGGGCAGGACGTGCCCGACAAAGAGCTGCTTGCCCGCCTCCTGCGCGGCCGCGAGCATTTTGTCGGCGTCCTCCAGCGACAGCGCGATCGGCTTCTCGACCAGGACGTTCTTCCCCGAGGCGAGCGCGGCGGCGGTGATGTCGGTGTGCAGATGATTGGGCAAGCAGACGTGAACCAAATCGATCTCGTCGTCGGCGATCAGCTTCTTCGCGTCGTCGTAGACCTTGATCCCGCTGAGATCCTCTTGCTCGCCACGCGGGCCGAAGTTCCCTTGGATCGAAGTCCAATCACCAGCTTGCTTCTTCGGGTCGCGGGTGGCGATCGCGACCACCTTGCCCCCCTTGATCCGTTTCGCGGCGAGGTAGTGGATCATCCCCATGAAGCCGATCCCAACGATTCCGATCCTGACCATCCGCGATGCTCCTGTGATGAGATTGGGTTTCGTGTCGCACCGAACCTCCAGCGATGGGTGACATCCGAGAGCGACGGCGCCAACGAGGTTGGACTCTGGCGGGCAACAAGTCCGACTCGCCTCGCGAACACACACGAGCAAGTCGAGCAACAAGCTTTCGGGCCATTATCCCGACTTCGGGCGAGGGTTCCATGCCGAGAAGGGAAAAGTGCCCGAAAAGAGAGGTCTCTCGGAATCGATTCGCTCGCCAATCGACTCTCGAGGCTCTCGAGAGAGAGAGCGCGATGCCGCGACGGAAGACCAACATCGGCAGCGTGCCTGAACGCCCTCGGCCTCACGAGTCGATCGCGTGAGCGTGCTCGATCTCCGTCTCATCGTCGAGGGATGATCGTCCGCGCAATATGGACTCACTGGGGAAGGGGCCAGCGTGGTGTCCAACAGAATCAGCGTCCTCCTCTACCCTGAGCGTCGCCCCCGGCGTCATCGGCCATCTCGCCTTGTCCCCGGCGACCGCGCCCACGACCACCGAAACCGCCGCCCATGCCGCCACGTCCGCGCCGTCCACCTTCTTCGGAAGCGGCACCATTCTCGCCACCGCCGCGACGGCCACCTTGGCCTCCGCCGAAGCCTCCTCGGCCTCGTCCTCCCTGGCCCTGGGCTCGCACGCCCCGACGGCCCCCGTCTCCCTCGGCGGGAGTCGCGTCGGCGCCGCCAACTTGACGTTGTTCCCCTTCGGCTCCGCCATGCTGATGACCGCCACCGGCTCCTTGCCGCTGACCGCCACCTCCGGCGCGTTGGGCGGCCGCGCCGCCTCGAGCCGCGGCGCCACCACCGCCTCCGGCGCCACGACCTCGGCGTCCGGAAGCGCTCAAGCTATCATGCATGCCCGCCACGAGGACGACGGTCAGGGCGAGACTCGCCAGCAGGAACCCGCCGCCGAGCCAGCGGGTTCGCTTGATCTGCCACCACATCAAGACGCCCGAGAGCCCCCAAAAGACCATCGACAGGAACATGCCGTCGACGAGGACCGCCCACAGCCACTTCACGTTCCAGTGAGGCGAGTAGCCGCGACTGAGATGTAGCCGCGTCATCAACGATCGGACGGTGTAGGGAGACTCGGCATCTTCGTGTTGCGCGGAGATGGCGCCGTTGCCCATGTTGTAGGTCAGCGCGACCGGCTCATCATCGACCATCGCGGAGAAGAGCAAGCTCGGCGCTCGCCGTGGTGGAGGGGCTTCTCCCGAAGGCAATCCCAGTTCGCTAAGCACTTGGGGAACCGCCGATTGAGCGGCCGCCATCGTGTTCGTTTCGAGCTCGACCCGGCGCACGTCCGCGAGAGGCGTCGGCTTCGGTTCGAGGGGCGTCTCCTGTTCCCCGACGATCGTCGTGCGGACTTGTCCATGCCCGGTCACCGGATCGACCGTCACGATGTGCGAGGACTTGTCGGCTTGGACGTTGAAGGTCAGGAAGCCGCTGTATTCCGGGGTCCGATCGCTCGTCAAGACGACTCTGGGCTTGCCGCCCTCCCCGGTCGTCTCGTTGATCGCGGCCACAACCGCCTCGGCCATGCTCTGCGCCGTCGGCATCTGAGCCAACGCGCCGCCGGCGACCGCTTCGGCCTGGAAGGTCCGCACCTCCCCGCCGGTGAACCAACGGGGATGATTGAAAAACATCCCGGTAAGCCCGTAGAGCAGCACCCAGGGGAACATGAAGAGCCCCGAATAGAGATGGACGCGTCGGATGAGCATCATCGACGACTTCCAACCCTTTGACAGGGCACTCTTTTTCTTTGGGATCGGACGTTTGGCTGCCGGTTGGGTGGCCGTCTCGGAAGGAGCTTCGAAGTCTGCTTGCGTGTCGCTATCCGTGATGGTCGCCATGACTGCCTTGGCTCCGAAAGGAAGAGTGGCAAGGGCACCGTACACCGCTTCACCAGACGCGTGAGGAGGAGAGTTGGTCGGTGTTTGTCGCCCAAAAACAGGCAGGATGGCTGGACACGCCAGAGGAGGCGTTGAGGCTGGCTAATCCCATCCCCGAGATGGTATCGACATTGACATTCAATTTCAACATCGTTCCCTGGCAGCGCAGGCAAAATCGGGCGATGGGCCGAGCACCTTCCTCCCCTAGCAGCCCCTAAAGGCGATGTCCCATCCTCAAGCGACTCGTCGGTGCCTGAGGTGAAGAACAGAAAAGGAACAGCTCAAGACGCCGTCAGGGATTGGTCGCCTCTTCCGGTTCCGGAGCGCCGAACTCGCCGGCCAGTTCGGATGCGACCTTCTTGACCGCCTCGGGGGAGCCGGCCCCATCCATCCTGCGGACGCCTGCCTTGAGCTTCTTCGCCTTCTCCGGATCGGTCTCCGCGAGTTTGTCGGCGAGCGAGGAAAGGCCCTGCAGCGCACTGCCCGCTTCGCCCGACTCGGCGATGTTCAACAGATACTTGCGAATCTCTTGATCGCTCTCGGGCACGACCGCTTGCGCGGATTTCGGCGCCGACGACGAGCCCGAACCTCCACAGCCGGGCACGAGAAGAACTCCAAGGCCCAGGCAAGCCGAGGCACCAAACGCCGTGAATCGGTTTCTCATTCGTTCCCTCGAAGACCGAAGATGGTGAGCCGAGACCCAACTCACGCTGTCCTACATGGGGGAGTCAGGCAATAGCCTGACCTACAAGACTTGCAGCCATGGTGACTTCGGCACGGACTCAGTACTGGCTGATCGCGCCCATGTTCTGCCACGTGTCCAGATCGATCGAATCGTTGACGAAGTTGATGCTGCCGTCGGCCATCAGGACGTTGACGCCGCCGGAGTGCCGACTACGGGCCGAGAAGATTCCCCGATTGTCATTCCACCAACAACCACTGCACGCGATCCCATCGGGATAGGCTGGGTTGGGCGTGTCCATCGTGTTGAAGACCGAGATTCCGGGAAGTCCATTGATCCAAACGCTGCGACTGTAGCTAAAGTCGGTCGAGGCACTGGCCCCGCTAAGCGCCGCTTGGCCGTAGGCGTCGAGTTGGGCTCGCGTCCAGAACGTCTCCGGGTTCGATCCGATCCCGACGTTGCGAATCACGTCGGCTTGGAGATCGGGATTACCCGTCTGGCCATCCCCGACAATCGACTCTGACGCGGCGATCGACTTCGAGAGCCCGTCGGTGATGTCGGCCATGCGAACGACTCGGGTTCCGGCCCCCGTCGAAAGCCACGGCACGTTGAACATGCCGATCTGACCGGCGGAACTGACATTCCAGTAGAGCGACGGGCCGGCGCTGAAGACGACGTTCGTCCCAGGGCCGTTGCCGGCGAACGGTCGATCGGAAGGACAGAGATAGGTCGCGATCTTGGTCATGCGGGCGGGCCCGTTGGTGCCGCCGGTCCCAAGAACACCCTGGCTCGCCACCGAGAGCATGCTCTGCGTGAAGTCGATCTGTTCCCAAACGTTGGTCGCGTCGACATAGGGCAAGATCAAGGCGCCGGGCCCAACGCCGACATAGCGGGCGGCGCCGACACTCGAAGCCGGGGGAGAGGACATGTTGTTGATTTGGCCGGGCGGGAAGACACCGTGAGCGTCGACGTACGCGTGCAGGGCGATGCCGACCTGCTTCATGTTGTTGGAGCACTGGCCACGGCGGGCCGCTTCGCGGGCCTGCTGGACCGCCGGCAAGAGCAACGCCACCAGGACTCCGATAATCGCGATCACCACCAGCAGTTCGACCAGCGTGAACGCTCGACGCGAGGTCTTCATTGTTCCCCCCCTTTAGAAAGACTCGACGATCATTCCCCTGATCATCGAGAATTCGACCCCCTTGCATGGCCAACGATAGGCGGATGCTCATCACGAAGAATCGTGCGAAGCACCGGTGCCAGTGAGCTCGGCTCGGATCGAATGGTCATGGACGTCGCCAGCGCGGCCCTGGGGCCAGCGAGAGTTTATATCGCGGACCAATGGACGATTCGATGTCACCCTGTGTTGATCGCCTGCGAGGCGTGGTTCCCGTGGGGCTTTATTATCAGTAGTTTGCGAAGTTGGGTCAACGCGCATTGCCCGAGGCGACGATCTTCGAGTCGCTAAGTCTCCTCGCAAGGAGTAGGATGGCCCGAGGGCCGCAGGAATATCGTCAATATCGGAGATCGCCGCGACGGATGGCTCGTGAACAAGCAACGCTAAAACAGATCGCCGAGGCGGTCGGTGTCTCGATGGCGACCGCTTCCCGGGCGCTCAACGGAAAGTGGCGCGACTACCGCATCAGCGAGGAAACCGCCCTGGCGGTGCAGGAAGCGGCCCGCAAGCTGAAGTTCAGCCCCAATCGCGTCGCCCAGAGTCTTCGTAGCCAGCGGACCAACTCGATCGGCGTCCTGGTCCCCGACATCGGCAACCCGTTCTTCGCCGCCATCGCCCGTGAGGTGACCCGGCTCGCGCGGAAGCGGGGCTATGCGGTCCTGCTGGCCGAGAGCCTGGAACAGACGCCGGCCGAGGAGGAGATTCTGCAGCATTTGCTCGCGCGGCGCATTGAGGGCCTGCTGATCTGTCCGGTCGGCGCGTCCTTGGCACACTTGGAGCCATTGGTTCACGGCGACATGCCGGCGGTTCAAGTCGATCGCTGCATCCTCGATCTCGAGCTTACCAGCGTCACCTCCGACCACCGCGAAGGGGCCCGGCACGCGATGGAGACGTTGATCGGTCAGGGCCATACGCAAATCGGCTGCCTGCAAGGGCAACCGGGCACGCTCCCCAATGAGGAGCGTCTCGCCGGTTGCCGCGAGGCGTTTAAGAAGGCCAAGCTCCCGTTCGACGAAGAGTGGATTCTGGGTGAGGACTTCGGCAAGGATTCGGGGCTAAGGGCGGCGTCGCGACTGCTCGGGGAACGCCCCGAGGTCTCGGCGCTCTTCGCGTTTAGTAACCAGATCGCCTTGGGGGCCTTGGAAGCGGCGCGAGTGCTCGGTCGCACGATTCCCGACGACTTGTCACTGATCGCATTCGACGAGAGTCCTTACGCACCCTTTTTGGCGACGCCCTTGTCAACGGTGCGGCAAGATGTCGCGGGCTTGGGGCGAATCGCCGCCGACGCCCTCTTCGATCAAATCGATAGCACCAGCCGGGCCCGTCTCAAGCGGTACCGGGTTCCGACGGAATTGATTGTCCGCGCCTCGATCGGCCCGTGGCGAAAAAGGCGCGAATCGGCGCGAAAGTGAATCATTTGCGAGTCACTTCGTTTGGTTTTCTGTTCGGAACGGGTCGAGTTCTGCGCGAAAACGAGCGAAAAGAGAGCGATGGACGATCGATGGTAAGACGTCGGCGACGTCCGCCGAAGATCGAACAATGATTAATCGGGAGTAACGCTTGACATCCCGATTGTCAGCATTCAGAATAATACGTGGACGAGCTACCCATCTTTATCAAGAGGGACTGTGCTGGTTCAGGTGACTCCCCGATCGGGGAGAGGCGACTCGCGATGAGTCGGCTTACCTGCTGGCACCGCTCTAACGGCCACCCTTAACCATACAAGGATTCGCTCACCGAGATAGCAGCGTGTACCCATCGCGATTGTGGGGTCCGTGACTATGTCGATGACGAGGAAACGTGGTCCACAGGTGACGTAGGGTTCGTCAACGTAGCGGGGATATTCTCGTTCCTACCAGCATGGGTTATCGACCACCCACCCACGACGTCCTCAACGATACCTGTCGTACCACTTAGCTGACATCAGGCTCCGATGGAGATCGGGGACAAGTGTTTCGCCAAGGGGGGGGGCTTCAGTTTCCACGGGTACTCCGATCGCCGTCGGCGTCGCCGGCCGCGCATGGGGCATCCAATGGGGATTGACTCTTCCTGGGGATGGATCAAGGCATGCTCGCCCGCAGCCTCTTCCGCGATCACTTCGTCTTCACCTCTCCAACAGCCAAGGGTTCACACCCCCCAGTGACGAGGTGCTCTGAAGATGGCGATTGTTGCTCGACTGACCTTCGGTACTTGCCTGCTCACCCTCCCCTTCCTCGCCGGATCGCTCCGCGCCGAAGAGACGACTTCCGACGCGAAGATCAGCTATTACGAACAGATCCGACCGATCTTTCAAGAACACTGCCAGGGCTGCCACCAGCCGGCCAAGGCGGGCGGCAAGTACGACATGACCAACTTCGGGCGTCTGCTCAAGGGGGGCGAGAGCGATTCGGCCGCGATCGTCGCCCATAAGCCCAAGGAGAGTTATCTCGTCGATTTGATCACCATCGTCGACGGGAAGGCCGAGATGCCCCGAGGCGAGAAACCACTCGCCCAGACCGACATCGCTCTCATCTCCAAATGGATCAAGCAAGGGGCGATCGACGACACCCCCGAGGGCGCCAAACAGCGCTACGACAAGGATCACCCGCCGATCTATACCCGTCCGCCTGTCATCACCGCGATCGACTTCTCCCCTGACGGCAAACTCTTGGCGGTCGCCGGCTATCACGAGGTCCTGCTTCTCAAAGCCGACGGCTCGGAACTGGTCGGACGGCTCGTCGGCATGGCGGAACGGATCGAGTCGGTCCGCTTCTCTCCCGACGGACAGAAGCTCGCAGTCACTGGCGGCAATCCCGGCCGCATGGGCGAGATCCAAGTCTGGTTCGTGCCCAAACAGAAGCTCGTACTCTCGACGCCGGTCACGTACGACACCGTCTATGGCGGCAGTTGGTCCCCCGACGGCAAGTACATCGCCTTCGGCGGCGCCGACAACTCCGTCCGAGCCATCGACGCGACCACCGGCGAACAAGTCCTCTTCCAAGGGGCTCACAACGACTGGGTCCGTGACACCGTCTTCTCCGCCGATGGTTCTCATCTGGCATCGGTCGGCCGCGACATGACCGCCAAGTTGACCGAAGTCGCCAGCGAACGCTTTGTCGACAACATCACCTCGATCACGCCCGGCGTCCTCAAGGGAGGCATCCTCTCGGTCGCCCGCCATCCTAGTCGCGACGAAATCGTCGTGGGTGGCTCCGACGGCGTGGTCAAGGTCTACCGCATGCACCGGCTGACCAAGCGAGTCATCGGCGACGACGCCAACTTGATCCGCTACATGCCGTCGATGAAGGGCCGTGTCTTCGACGTCGACGTCAGCAAGGACGGCAAGCGCATCGCCGCCGCCAGCAGCCTCGACGGTACCGGCGAAGTGGCGATCTACTCCTACGAGTTCGACACCGCCCTCCCGAAGGACATCAAAACGCTCCACGAAAAGCGAAACCTCAATCCGCAGGAGAAAGAAAAACTCGACAAGCACTTCACCGACGGCGTCAAGGAGATCGCCAACGTGAAGCTCCCCGAGGCGAGTGCCTACGCGGTCGCGTTCCATCCCGATGGTCGGCATCTCGCCGCCACCGGTTCCGACGGCAAGGTGCGCATCATCGAGACCGAGACGGGCAAGATCACCAGCACCTTCTCCCCCGCCCCGGTCAGCGAGTCGTCTCCCACGCCTCCGAAGAACGAGGCCCTCGCCGCGACAACCGCGAAGGCGGAGTCGAGCCAGGACCGCGAACAGCTTCCGCCGGGCACCGAGATCGTCGCCCTTCAGGTGGAGCCGGCCACGATCGAACTCGACGGGCCCTTCGCGTACGTCCAGCTCGTCGCCACCGGCCAACTTCCCTCCGGCGAGATGATCGACGTCACCCGAGTCGCCACCACCAAGCCGTCGGCCGACCTGATCGGCGTCACCTCCTCGGGCTTCGTCTCCTCGAACAAGGATGGACAAGGCTATCTCAACGTCGCGCTCGGCAAGCACTCCGTCAGCGTTCCGGTCCGGGTCAGCAACGTCGCCGCCGGCTACCAAGCCGAATTCGTCCGCGACGTCAATCCCGCCCTCTCGCGCATGGGCTGCAATCAGGGCACCTGTCACGGGGCGGCGAATGGCAAGAACGGCTTCAAGCTCTCTCTTCGCGGCTACGACCCGCTCTTTGACGTCCGCGGCTTCACCGACGACTTGGCGTCGCGCCGGACGAATCTCGCCGATCCCGACAACAGCCTCATGCTCCTCAAGGCGACCGGCAGCGTCCCCCACGTCGGCGGCAAGCTGACCGACCGAAGCCACGACCACTACGCGATCGTTCGCAACTGGATCGCCAACGGGGCCAAGCTCGATCTCGCGACGCCGAAAGTGACCGCGATCGAAGTCTTCCCGACCAAGCCGGTCGTCCAGCGTCCCGACGAGAAGCAGCAAGTGCGGATCGTCGCGACCTACGCCGACGGCACCTCACGCGACGTCACGCGAGAAGCCTTCATCGAAAGCGGCAATAGTGAAGTCGCGACCGCGGCTCCCGGCGGAATGATGACCGCGGTTCGGCGTGGCGAGGCACCGATTCTCGCTCGCTACGAAGGGGCTTACGCCGCCACGACGCTGACGGTGATGGGCGATCGCTCCGAGTTCGCGTGGCAACAGCCGCCGGCCAACAACAAGATCGACGAACTCGTCGCCGCGAAGTGGAATCGGATGAAGATCCGCCCCTCGCAACTCTGCACCGACGCCGAATTCATTCGTCGGGTCACGCTCGACTTGACGGGCATGCCGCCGACGGCCGCCCAAGTCCGCCAATTCATCGACGACAAGCGCGACACCCGCGTCAAACGTGAGGAACTCGTCGACCGGCTCATCGCCAGCGACGACTACGTCCACTTCTGGACCAACAAGTGGGCCGACCTCCTGCAGGTCAATCGCAAGTTCCTGGGCGCCGAGGGAGCGGCGGCTCTTCGAAGCTGGATTCAGGAGCATGTCGCCAACAACACTCCCTACGATCGTTTCGTGAAAGAGATCGTCACCGCCAGCGGCTCGAATCGGGAGAATCCCGCCGCCGCCTACTTCAAGGTTTTGCGCGATCCGCAGGACACGATGGAGAACACGACGCACTTGTTCCTGGCGATTCGCTTCAACTGCAACAAGTGCCACGACCATCCGTTCGAACGCTGGACGCAGGACCAGTACTACGAGACGGCCGCCTACTTCGCCCAGATCGGTCTCAAAACCGACCCGAAGAGCGGCAAACGCCGCATCGGCGGTACCGCGGTCGAAGGCTCCAAGCCCTACTATGAGATCGTCTACGACAAGACCGAAGGGGACATCAAGCACGAGCGGACCGGCACCGTCACCGCTCCCAAGTTCCCCTTCGACTGCGAGCACGGCTGCTCCGAGGGAGCGACCCGACGCGAGCAACTCGCCGCGTGGATGACCTCGCCGACCAATCCCTACTTCGCGACCAGCTACGTCAACCGGCTCTGGGGATATCTCTTCGGCGTCGGCATCATCGAACCGATCGACGACATCCGTGCCGGCAACCCGCCGACCAACCCCGAACTGCTCGACTACCTCACCAAGGAGTTTGTCGACAGCGGCTTCGACACCCGTCACGTCATCAAGAAGATCTGCACCTCGCGGGTCTATCAGCTCTCCGCGAAGACCAACAAGTGGAACGAGGACGACAAGATCAACTTCTCGCACGCGATCGCGCGTCGACTGCCCGCGGAGGTCTTGCTCGACTCGGTCTACCGCGCCACCGGCTCCGCCTCGAAGTTCCCCGGCGTCCCGGTCGGAACCCGCGCCGCCGCCCTGCCCGACTCGGGCATCACCTTGCCGAGCGGCTTCCTCAACAAGTTCGGCCGTCCGCCGCGCGAGAGTTCCTGCGAGTGCGAACGCTCCAACGAAGTTCAGATGGGACCGATCATGGCGCTGGTGAGCGGTCCCACCCTCGCCGATGCGATCGCCGATCCCAACAACGCGATCGCCAAGCTCGTCGCCAACGAGAAGGATGACGAGAAGGTCATCAACCAGCTCTTCCTCCGCATCCTCAATCGGCCCGCCTCGGAGACCGAGGTCAAGGCGTGCCTCGACGCGATGGGACAGATCGGCGGCGATCACGAGACGCTCGTCAAACTTCTCGCCAAACGGGAGAAGGAGTACGCCCCGATCCACAAGAAGAAGGAAGAGGATCGGCTCGTCGCGATCGCCGAGGCGAAAAAGGAACTCGCCGCCCACGAGAAGGCGATCGCCCCCAAGGTCGCGAAGCAGGAGAAGGCCCGCAAGGAGAAGATCGCCAAAACCGAGGAGGACCTGAAGAAGTACGTCGCCGAGTTGCCCAAGAAGCAGCCGACGTGGGAACTCCAGCAGACCGGCTCGACCCCTTGGACCCCGCTCAAGGCCACGAACCTGACCGCCAACAATGGCAACATCAAGCTCGCCCAGGCCGGCGACATGGTCATCGTCCCCAGTGGTGAGCCCAATGCCCAGAACCTGGTATACACCATCGTCGCCAAGACCGATGTCAAGGACATCAACGGCATCCGGCTTGAAGTCTTCCCCGACGAGGCCAACAAGAACAGCGGACCCGGCCGCGCCAAGGACGGGAACTTCGTCCTGACCGAGCTTCAGGTCTCCGCGGCGGCCGCCGCCAAGCCGAAGGAAGCCAAACCGGTCGGCCTCTTCCGCGCCCGCGCCGACTTCAGTCAAGCCAACTACGACGTCGCCAAGGCGATCGACGGCAAGCTGGGACGCAACGACGGTGGCTGGGCGATCAGCCCAAGCTACGGCGTCACCCACTGGGCCACCTTTGAGACGAAGGAGTCGGTCGGCAAAGATGGCGAAACGCTGCTGACGATCACCCTTCGCCACAACTACGGGTCGGGCAATCACCACTTGGGCAAGTTCCGGCTCTCTGTGACGGGAGCGCAACGACCGATTGGCCTCGGCTTGGCGGAGAACCTGCGACAGGTCCTCGCCCTTCCGCCGGAGAAGCGGTCGAAGGAACAGAAGGAGATGCTCTTCAAGTACTACCAGAGCGTCGATCCCGGCTACCGGTCGCGTCTGGTGAACGTCGCGAACGCCAAGAAGCCGGTGCCGACCGATCCGAAGTTGGTCGCGCTACGCAAGAAGCTCGAGGCCGTCAGCCTTCCGGTTCAGACCGATCCGAAGCTGGTCCGGCTTCGTCAAGACGTGAAGATGAGCGAAGCTCAGAACAAGGACAAACGGCTCACCAGCGCCCAGGACCTCGCGTGGGCCCTGATCAACAGCCCGGCGTTCCTGTTCAACCATTGATTGAGCCTCGGAGGTGAGCCAAGGGGAGACCGTTTGATCCTCCCCCTTGTCCAAGGGGGAGATCATGGGGGTCTTCTTCTTTGTGGTTGCTCCCACGCCAAGCAACCCTGGCGGGCTTATCGAGCCAGGGGCGCCAAGCAACCCTGGCGGGCTTATCGAGCCAGGGGCGCCAAGCAACCCTGGCGGGCTTATCGAGCCAGGGGCGCCAAGCAACCCTGGCGGGCTTATCGAGCCAGGGGCGCCAAGCAACCCTGGCGGGCTTGGCTTGAGATAGAGGAGGTCTTCTTCTTCCCTCTCGCCGCCAATGCGGGGAAAGGTGGAGAAAACCGACCCCTGTTTTCCCCCCTCGGACAAGGGGGGACGTAAAGAGTTTGGGGCGAAGCCCCAGCAAGAACGACTAGCAGCAAGCAAGTTCGGAGTCGATCAAGCAAGGAGTTCACTCATGCTCGTGTTGTCAGGAAGTCCGGGCAAGGATCTGTGCGATTCACAGCTTGGGGCCTCGCGTCGTGCGTTTCTCCGCGTCGGCGGCTCCGGCATGTTGGGATTGGGCCTCGGCTCGATGTTCCAACTCAAGGCTCAAGCCAAGGAGACCCGGCACGTCGGCGGACCAGGCTGGAACAAGGCCAAGAGCATCATCATGGTCTACCTTCAGGGCGGACCGAGCCATCTCGATCTCTGGGACCCCAAGCCCGACAACCCCGACAACGTCAAGAGTGTCTTCAAACCGATCGACACCAAGTTGCCCGGCGTTCACTTCACCGAGATCCTTCCCAAGCTGGCTCAAGTGAACGACAAGTTCACCATGATCCGCTCGATGAGCTACACGCCCAACGGCCTGTTTAACCACACCGCCGCGATTTATCAGATGATGACCGGCTACACGACCGACAAGGTCAGCCCCTCGGGCCAGCTCGAGCCGCCGAGCCCCAAGGACTTTCCGAACTTCGGTTCGAACATCATTCGCCTGCGGCCGCTCGATGAGCCGATGCTTCCCTTCGTCATGCTGCCGCGACCGCTGCAAGAGAGCAACGTCGTCGGCAAGGGCGGCACCGCCGGCTTCCTGGGCAAAGCGTTCGATCCCTACACGCTCTACCCGACCGGCGACGACATGGACATGGAGAAGATGAACCGCATCAAGATCGACGATCTTCGGCTCCGGCCGGAGGTCTTCGCGAAACGGCTTCAGCGGCGGGCCAAGCTCCGCGACGCGATTAACTCCGGCATGCCCGCGATCGACAAGGCGGTCGCCGAGCACAAGCTCGATACCTACTACGATCAGGCGCTGAACCTCATCATGTCGGGCCGGGCTCGCGACGCGTTCGACTTGAGCCAGGAGTCCGCCCAGACCCGCGATCGCTACGGACGCAACACCTTCGGCCAAAGCTGTCTACTCGCCCGGCGTTTGGTGGAAGCCGACACCCGCGTCGTCGAGGTGATCTGGCCCAAGGTCGCGAACTCCAACAACCACTCTTGGGATCACCACGTTGGACTGACCGAGCGGATGAAGGATCGCTCGGGACCGATGCTCGACACCGGCCTCTCCGCCCTGATCGCCGACATGGACGAACGGGGTCTCTTGGAAGACACGCTGGTCGTCGCCGTCGGCGAATTCGGCCGCAGTCCCAAGAAGGGCGTCAGCACCTCGGGCAACGGCAACAGCGCCGATGGCCGCGATCACTGGCCTTATTGCTACACCGCGGTCTTCGCCGGCGCCGGTGTCCGTCGCGGACACGTCCACGGCAAGTCCGACAAGACCGGCTCGGCCCCGCTCGAGGATCCGGTCCATCCGGGCGAGCTTCTGGCGAGCATCTACCACGGCTTCGGCATCGACCCCGAAACGATCGTCTACAACCACCTCAACCAGCCGCGCGAGCTGGTCAAAGCCCAAGCGGTCTCCGGCCTCTTCGCGTAAGAGGTTCGTGTGCTCGATCAACGACAACTTCCCACGGCGGCCCCATTCCGGGGTCGCCGTTTGTCGTTGCTTCCGGCCGATGTCTTCTCTTCTCGTTGAATCGCAAGCAGTTCGATAGGTTCCAGAAAACCGCCCCCCTGTAGTCCCCCTTGGACAAGTGGGGACGTAGGAACTACCTACGCCCCTCTGGGGCTTCGTGAATGGACCGACATCATCTTCAGGGGTTGCCACCCCTGGCTATTAAACTCCGCCGCTTCGCGGCTCAGGAAATCGAATGCAGTCGATGTGGCGGACGAGACGCGATTGGATACTCGGCCCGCTTCGCCGCTTCGCGGTTCGGGAAATCGAATGCAGAACTACCTACGCCCCTCTGGGGCTTCGTGAATGGACCGACATCATCTCCAGGGGTTGCCACCCCTGGCTATTAAACTCCGCCGCTTCGCGGCTCAGGAAATCGAATGCAGTCGATGTGGCGGACGAGACGCGAATGGATACTCGGCCCGCTTCGCGGTTTCGGAAATCGAATGCAGTCGATGATCATCTCCAGTCGATGGGAGCCTGCGAGGCGGAATGGATACCACATCCAGCGTTTCTCTCGGACGTTACCGGCGAACAAACCTTGCTCCACCAATCGCGACACGATGTTGAAAGGGTTGACTGACGAGCAATCTGGGCCCCTCTGCGACAACTTGTCATCCTCGGCTCTCACAAGTAGGAGAAGGAGGGGGTCTGGGCTCGTATCATCGTTGATTGGCTCACCCGCCGACCGATACTCGACGACCTTTCACCAGGAAGCCACCCCATGCGTCCGATGCTCGCGACTCTCTTGTTGACCACCATCCTCGCCGCTCCGCCTGCCGCCGCGACGGAGTTCTTCGTCTCCCCGAACGGAAACGACTCCCAACCGGGCACCAAGGAGAAGCCCTTCGCGACCATCGGCCGGGCGAAACAGGCCGTTCGAGATACACTCGGTACATCGACAAACGATCTGCGCGTCGTCCTCCGAGGAGGGACCTATTCCATCGCCGAGCCGCTCCGATTCGCGCCCGAGGACGGCGGCGACGCAAAGCGCTCGGTCAGTTATGAGGCCTTCCCTGGCGAAACCCCGATCATCAGCGGTGGCCGGCGCATCGCCGGCTGGACCGTCAACGAGGACGGGTCTTGGAGCGTGCAACTGCCGGAAGTGGCGTCGGGCAAGTGGACCTTTCGGGAACTCTTCGTCGACCACCAGCGAAGCGAGCGGGCCCGCTATCCCGACACGGGGTACTTGCGGGTCGAAAAGGTCGGCCCCGACAAGCGAACGAGCTTCACCTACAGCTCCGGCGACGTGAAGCCGGTCGCCGATGTCTCGAACGTGGAACTGGTCTTCTTCCACGACTGGTCGATCTCGCGAATCCCGCTAAGTGGCATCGACGAGACGACGCGCACCGTCACGACGGCCCACCCGGTTGGTCCGCTCGCCAAGCACTACCAGATGGACAACTACGAACCGAACCCGCGCTACTACCTCGAGAACGCGATCGACTATCTCGATGCGCCCGGCGAGTGGTTCCTCGATCAAGCGACGGGCGTGCTGACCTATCGCCCCCGCGAGGGCGAGTCGCCCACCGACACCGAGGTCATCGCCCCGGTCGCCGAAGAGCTTCTGCTCGTCCAAGGGACCGACGAGAAGCCGGTGACGAACCTTCACTTCCGCGGACTGAACCTTCGCCACTGCGCCTGGAATCTGCCCGAGGGTGGCTACGCGGCGGGCCAGGCGGGCTACCACGAACGGCGCGGAAAGAAGCCGGCCTCGGGACTTCGCGAGCCGATCCCCGCCGCCGTGCTCTTCGAGGTGACCGACCGTTGTTCGTTCGAGGATGGCCGTATCGAGCAGTTGGGCACGTCAGGGATTCGCTTCGGCTCGCGCTGTCGCGACAACCGCCTAGTCGGCACGGTCCTCTCGAGCGTCGCCGGCAACGGGGTCTTGATTGGCGAGGACAGCACGCGGCGCATTGATCGCAAGACCTGGTGGCGAGTCGCTCCCGAGCAAGCCGCCGCGGGCAACGAGGTAACGAACTGCGTCATCGAGCGCTGCGAGAGGACCTTCTCGGGCGCGGTCGGCATCTGGATCGGGATCGCGCGTGACACCAAGGTGACGCACAACGTCCTGCGCGAACTCCCCTACACCGGGGTGTCGGTCGGCTGGATGTGGAACCCCACGCCGACTCCCTGCGGAGCCAACCGCGTCGCCGACAATCACATCCACGACATCATGCAGGTTCTCTCCGACGGTGGCGGGATCTACACGCTCGGCCTGCAACCCGGAACGACGCTCAGCGGCAATCTCATCCACGGCGTCTCGGTCAACAAGGGGCGCGCCGAGTCCAACGGCATGTTTCTCGACGAGGGGAGCACCGACTTGGTCATTGGCGGCAACGTGATCTACGACATCGCCCGTTCGCCGCTTCGCTTTCACAAGGCGGGCGAGAACCTCGTGAAGGGCAATTTGCTCGTGGTCGGTCCGGACGTCCCGCCGGTGCGTTACAACCGGACACCCGAGGAGAACGTCAAACTCGAGGACAACACCATCGAGAAGAGCGAGGCGTTCAAGCCGGAAGAAGCTCAGCGTTTCGTGCCGAACGCGGGGTTGGAAGAGCCCTATCGGACGAAGTTGCTTGGCGAATAGATTGGCTCCCGTCGGTCAGGCTGTTGACTGACGCGAAGCGCGTTCGGCCTACCCCACGCAGCAGACTCTTGCGTCTCCCCTTGTCCAAGGGGGGATTGAGAGGGTCTCCCTCTCGAGCCAAGTCCCACCCGACGACGATGAGCTCCCCGACGACCTGAGTGCCATGACGATGACACAAGGCTAGTTCTCCGAGGGATGCGAACTCGCCGCCGATTCGCGGTGATGACCGTCCACGGGGCGGGCGTTTCCGCTGTTGCCTCGGTGGATGTCGAGCGAGTCCTCGAACGAGCGAATGTGCAGATCTTGCTGCGGGAAGGCGATCTCGATATTGGCGGCGCGGTAGGCCAAGTCGATGTCGCGATGCAGCTCGTGAATCGTCTCGAGCCGGTTGTCGAACTCCTTGAGATAACAACGCAGGACGAGGTTCAGCGTGCTATCGCCGAATCCCTCGAACGTCGCCAGCGGCTTGGGATCGTCCATGATCGACGGGTGATCGTTGGCGACCTTCAGGAGGGTGTCGCGGGCGAGCGTCATGTCCGAGCCATACGCGACGCCGACGTTGATCACGATTCGGTTGATCGTGTTGGTCAGCGTCCAGTTCATCAGCCGGCCGGTAATGAACTCCTTGTTGGGGACGATGAACTCCTTGCGGTCCCAGTCGGTGATCGTGGTGGCGCGAATGCGGATCCGGGAAACGACCCCGCTGACGTCGTCGACGGTGACGATGTCACCCACTCGAATGGGACGCTCCAGCAGGAGGATCAATCCGGAGACGAAGTTGGCGAAAATCTCCTGGAGACCAAAACCCAAGCCGACGGTGACCGCCGCCGCGAGCCATTGCACGTTCGACCACCGAATCCCGATCACCGCCAGCGCGAGGATCGCTCCCACCAGCGTGATGACGTAGCGGACGATCGTCGTGATCGCGTAGCGTCCCCCCGCGTCGACGGGCAGATGTTTCAAGATGGTAATCTCGAGCAGACCGGGAACATTCTTGCTGGCGATCACCGTCATCAACAGGATCAAGCCCCCCAGGATGAAGTGCCCAACCGTCAGTTCGACCGCGTTGTCCCCCTCGGCCGAAGTCGCCATGAGCGACCAAGGATCGAGCACGCCCAACGCGGGGAGCATGTCCATCCAGACGCCCCACATCGCGAGCGTGATCGCCAAGCCGGTCAAGCCGCGAAGCAACTGCCGCGTCTGCACGTCGACTTGCGAGAGATCGACTTCGCGTTCCTCGGTGACTTGGATGACGTTCTGTTGAAGCTGTGGTTGGACCGACGGGTCCGAGGACTCCCCCGTGGCGGCGGCCAACGCGGCTTCCTCGGCGCGGCGTTCCTCGGCGAGTTTGCGAGCCAATTTGCCGCGAGCGACAAGCAACCACCGCAGACACAGCGCGTAGACCAGCGCGATGACCAGAAACAGCGCGATCGTGATCTCGAGCTTCCGTTCGAGCTGCAGCGCGGTGTAGTGGTAGCCGATCACCGAGAGCACGGCGGGGACCAGGGGTAGGCAGACCAGACTATAGCGAACCGGCTTGTCGTAACGGGCGAGGAAGCCGTCCGGATAGCGGGAGACCCATTCGGCGAAGACTCCCACCCGGGGTCGCGTGTTGCGAATCATGAAGACCGAGATGCCGGCCAAGCCGAGGATGAAGGCGATCCGCCCAAGCGCCTGCTGTCCATCCTCGTTGCTCCAGTTTTCCACTTCCGTGGCGGAGACGATGAAGATCAGCGGCAGCTCGTAAACCATCAGCCAGTGAAGACTGCGCCGAACGCCCGCGACGCTCGAAGCGCGCCAGCGAAAGTGAACCTCCGCCAACCCGTGCGGTCGCCAGACCTGACGGACCAGCTCGAACGCGAGGAAGAAGAACGCGACCATGCAAAGGCTCTCGCCCACGGTCTTGCTGAAGATTCGCGCGTCGGGAAAATTCTGAATGGTCCAGCCGACGATCCACATCAGCCCGGGCCAAAGAACCGCCATCAACGCCGTCAAGACGAGAGCTTCTCCCGTCAACGAATAGGTGTCGACGTAGCTCTTCGAGACTCTCTTGCCGATCGTTTTAAGCCGAACCCTCAAGCGTCGCTGTACCGCCAAGAGGACGAGAAAGAGGATCATCGCCACGCCGGCCAGCACGGCGTGAACCCGGATCTCGTTGGCGAAGAGGTGGAACAGATGCAACCAGCTCTTCGGACTGACGAGCCAACTGAGGGCGTCCCAGGAATCGGGAAAGTCGCTCAATCCCAACGGGGCGGTGCTGCGAATCCAAAGGATGTGCCGCGAGATGAACTCGTCGGATGTCTGGGTCTCCTCGACGAGCGCCCGTTCGGCGGTATCGAGTTCGACGAGCGTCGTGAAGTACGTGTCGTAGTCACCGATGAGTTCATCGAGGAACTTCCGCTGGGACTCGAGAAGCCGCCGCGCCTCGCGCGAGATCTCCTCGCGCTCGGTCAGGGGCATGTTCGCGGGCAAATCGTTCAGGACGCCCTGGATGTGGGGCGAGAGCGTGGCCAACTCCGACCGTTTCTCCCGGAATTCGTCGAGTTTCAGCATCACTTCGGTGATCTGCGTCCGACGGTCCGCGAGATTGCTCAAGTGGCGACCGATGTCCGGAAGGGCGTCGCGCTGCTTTCGCAGGAGCAACCCGATCGCGTGGGTCAGACGACCGGCCCCCTCGACTTGATCGACGAGTCGACCTCGGTCCCCGCTAAGGGTTTGGATTTTCGCCCGAATCGCCTGTTCCGTTTCCGAAGCCTTCTTGATCGCGACGCCAAGGCCTTTCTCCCCGGTCCGCTGCTCGGCGAGTTCCGCGTTGTCGAGGGCCAGCTTTTGCAGTTCGGTGTTGTCGGTGACCATCGCTTTGCGAGCGGCTTCCTTCGCTTCGGCCGCCTGTTTCTTGGCTTCCTTCTGGCGACGTTTGAGCACCGCCTCCTGGAGCAGCTTGACCTCCTTGGAAAGGTGGCTGACCTTGCGAACCGCTTGGTCCCGTCGCAAGGAGGTGAGCTCGCCGGTGTGCTCGTAGGTCCCAAGTTCGCATTTGAGGGACTGATCGCGAACCTTCAGCAGCATGAGTTGTGATTCGAAGAAGGCTTGCTTGGCCTTCTTCACTTCGAGCGGCTCCGTCGAGTCCGCGTTGGCCTCGAGCTGCTTGCGAGCCTTCTCCATCGCCTCGGCGTCTGCGGCCAAGGTCTTGGGGATTTCCAGCCGCCGTACCGCCCGCCGGGAGGGTTCGCTTTCGAGCTGTTCCGCCATTTCGCGGGCCGCGTTGAGTTCCTTCTCCGTCTTGTCGAGGCGCTTTTGGAGTTCCGTGAGGGAGGTGTCCGGAGAGATCTCCTCGAGCAAGGGCATCGGCTGCCCGAGTTCCTTCTTGAGTTCCTCGGGCGACGACGCCTCGTTCATCAAACTTAGAAAGTGGGCCTCGCGCTCGCTTTCCTTCTGGCAGTTTTGCAACTGTTCGACGGTTTTCTGGTAGAGATCGATGAGCTCCTTCTTCTGCTCGTCCTTAAGCTCCTTGGACTCCTCGACCTCCTTGATTCGCTTCTCGACCATCTCGATCGTCAACCGCGGCGCGAACGGTTCCGTCGGAGTGGAGCCGGGGTCGGGCTTCTGCTCCTTCGCCTCCTTCTCCTTCTTGGCCTCCTCCTCGGGCAGCTCGTCGGCGGCCGGTTGGTCGGCCGTGGGATCGTCCGCCGCGTCGGGTTGGGGGATACCGCTGGTTGGCGTGGGTTCGCTCCGCTTGCTCTCCTGCGCGTGGAGCGACGTCGTGGTCCCCACGGCGATCCAACCCGCGATGAGGAGCAAGGCAAGCCTGCAAAGTTGGCGATTCAAGACGCTCGTGCCTCGTCTGTTGCTAGCTTGACCACGCGTCCCGTTGCGTGGCCTGGCTCGGCCGCGCGATCCGGCGCGCGGCGATCGCTGCTCGCTCCCGGCGAGTTGACGGGGGCGACCAGCCCTGGTCGCGGCTTCCGATGCGCGCCAGGATGGCCCGATCTATTCCTATCGTGAATGCCCCCCGATGCTCAAGCCTGGTTGCGAGATCGGAGCAAGTGCGGGGACCGACGGTGGGTCGAGCGTCAATCGATGGCGGGCCAAAACAGGAGTATCAGGATGCCGCCGAGGAACGCCACGCCGAATGCGGAGCCGACACGCCACAGCAGTTGACGATGCCCCAACAGCGCGACGGCTCCCGCCTTGAAGAAGAGGTTCGAGAGGGCTCCGACCAGAATCATGCGCCAACCCACGTCGATATCGAGCTGTTCCTCACCGATCAGTTGAGCCGTCGAGAGGGTGATCGCGTCCATGTCGGTCAGGCCCGAAAGGCCGGCGACGATGTACAGTCCGGTGTTGCCGAAGTGCTCCCTCACCGCCGCGACGGCGAAGAGCACCGCCGCGTAGAGGAGTCCAAAGACGACCGCCGCCTTCAACTCCGACGGATCCTCCTCGATTGGAAGGTGCTCGGATTCTCCCTCCACGCGGAAATAGAGGAACGCGGAAACGGTCGCCATCAGTCCCGCCATCGCGAACAAGGGTGGCAAAATGCGCGTCAGGATGTGAGGCGCGACGATATAGATCTCGAAGACAACGCGACCAAAGACGATGGTCGAGGCGATCATGATGACGACCGTCGCCATGCTGGCGGTCTCGGGCGTTCCGCGAGTGCGCCGCGCATAGCTCACGGTGGTGGCGGTACTCGAAATGAGTCCGCCGAGCACCCCGCCGAGAAGAGTCCCCGTTCGCGCTCCGAGAAACTTGTACGCGATGTACCCGCCTAGACTGATCCCCACGATCAGCACGACCATGAACCAGATCTGAAAGGGGTTGATGACGGCATAGGGTCCGAAGCTTCGATCGGGAACGACAGGCAATAGCACCAGCGCGATCAAGACGAGTTGGACGATCGCGCGGACATCGCGTTCGCCCAGCCGCTCGATGAAGGCGTGAAGCGGCCGCTTCCATTGCAGCAACACCGCCATCGCCCCGGCCACCACGACCGCCATGAGCATCCAGCCCAGGCCAATCGCCACGCCAACGAGATACATCGTCAGCGCGGCGGCCTGAGTGGTGAGCCCCGGCTCTCCGCTCGCGGTCTTCGCCTTGAGAATGCTGCCGACGGTCAGCATCGTCGCCACGGTGAGCAGTCCGGCGCCAATGATCCATCCGCCGGTATCTTCGGCGATCAGCGCCACGAAGGTCCCGTAGATCGTGAGGATGCCGAAGGTCCGAATACCGGCGACGTGCGGCGCCGTCCACTCACGCTGCAAACCGACCAAGAGGCCCAGCCCAAGGGACAGTCCGAGTTTCTGAGCGACAGAAGGGTCCATCGATGAACCTATCGTGTGGTGAAACACTCTCCTTCCACCGTAACTCCGACTCGTGACGCCCGCAATCCTCCCCAAGACAAAGCGCCGCAACCGGGCGTCACCCAAACGACTGCCCCTCTCGCTTCGATTGACGCGATCGAGCGTTTGGGATATGAGGCTCGCTTCTCCAAGGAGACAGGGACAGGCAGCGGCTCGGAGTGAACGTTGCGCGCGCACGCTTCTCCAGTTCCCCTCGCCTTCCCACGAAGAGTCGGCTTTCCATGCCGCCACCTTTTACAGCCGTGCGTGGTTTCGCGCCGCGGCCAAGGGTATCGATTCGCCCCGTCATCCGGTGGGCAATCGTTCTCTTCGCCCTGAGCGTCGCGGGCTGCGCGGCCATCTCCCCCAGTCCTCCGTTTCGATCGCTGAGCCAACGTGTCCTTCCCCCCGAGCCAGCGCCAACCACCACCGACGTGCTTCCCATCGACACCCTGCTTCTCAAGCCTCCCGAATCCGCCGAGCTCCCGACGCTCCCCGAGTCAACGTCGTCTCCCGACGTGGTCCCCATGCCCGGCGTGGAGAACATCACCTGGAGACGCGACGACCTGGAGAAGGTCATCGATGAGAGACAAGGACCGCTCCGCTTGGAGGAAGCGCTCGCGTTGGCCGAACGGCTCAATCCGAGGCTCCAGAAGATGCGGGCCCGCGTCGACAAGGCACGTGCGGGCAAACACGTCGCCTTCGCGGCGCTGCTCCCCGAGGCGCGGATCTCGTACCGGGATGTGGCGGGGACGCCCGCGGCGGCTCCCTTCTCCCTACCGACAATTCCAAGCTCCGTCGGGAATATCACCTTCGGGGGCGCCTCCGATCACTTTCAGATCGCCGAGCTGAACATGCAGTGGACGATCTGGGATTTCGGCAGGCTGCTCGGTCGCTTCGGGCAGGCGCAGGATCGCTGGCGCATCACCGAACTCCAGTGGCAACGGGCTCGACAGACCATTCATTTTGACGTGACGACCAGCTACCTCGAACTGCTGCGTGCCCGCGCGAACCGCCGGATCGCCGAGGAGTCGGTCAGGCGTGCCGAGTCGCACTTGACCGATGCGCGGCACCGACTGCGGCGCGGAACGGGCCTCAGGAACGACGTCCTGGAGTCGGAAGTTCTCGTCTCGCAGTCGCAGCTCGTGTTGGTCAAAGCGCGCACGAGCGAACGGGTCGCCCTGGCGGGTCTGAACCGCAAGATCGGACTGAACGTCAGCGAAGAGACCGACGTCCTCGAGCAAGCCGACGAACCCTTCTTCGATCTCTCCGTGGTCGAATGCCTTCAGTGGGCGGTCGATCACCGCGACGAGATCGGCGTTGTCCTGCGCGGCATCACCATCGCGCAGCGACAGCGGGGAATCTCCAAGGCCGAGTTTCTCCCCGAGGTCAAACTCGGTGGCGTCGGCTCGAGCATCGGCGGCCGAGGGATTCCGACCACGGAGATCCTGACCGGGGGCGTCAACGTCGAACTGGGACTCTTTGCCGGCGGGCAACGATTGGCGCGAATGAAGGTCGCCGACGCGGAACTCGCCGAGGCCTTCGCGCACGGCAAGGAGGTCTGCGATCTGATCGCGTACGAAGTGTGGACCGCGTACCTTTCCGTCGCCGACGCGAAGCAACGTCTTTCGCTCGCCGCGGTGGCGGTCGAGAGCGCCACCGAGAATTTGCGCCTCTACCGCAAACGGCTTGAGCGCGGCGACGCGATTCCGACCGATGTCGTCAACGCCGAACTGACGATGACTCGGGCCCAGCAGGGTTGGCTCGAAGCGGTGTACGATTACCAGGAGTCACTCGCGGCCGTCGCCTACGCGGTCGGAGTGCCGCTCGATCGACTCACCAGGCAGCGCGATGGTCAAGCAGCCTGCGCGGCCGAGACCGATCACTCCAGCGCCGAGAAGGGAGCTGTCGCGGACCATGACTGAACAAGTTCCGGTGACGAGCGAAATGGCCACGCCGAGACGGCGCAAGGTCTTCACGATCGGCGCGGCGCTGATCGTGCTCCTCCTACTGCTGGCGGCGGGAACCACGTTTCTCTGGAGTCGCTGGACGCATTCGATCAGCAACGATGCCTTTGTCGACGCCTACTTGATCAACGTCTCCCCTCAAGTCGCCGGCGATATCGTCGAGGTCTACGTGCGCGAGCAGCAGCGCGTCGAGGCGGGCCAGCTTCTCGCCCTGATCGACCCGACGCCCTACCAGCGGGAAGTGGCGTTGCTCGAGGCCGCGCGCGATGTGGCGACCGCCGCCCTTGAAAAGTCCAAGAGCGAACTGGCGTTCCTCGAAGAAGACGTCCCGCTGGCCATCGCCATCAGCGAGCGCCGGCTCCAGATCGCGCGCGATCGACTGGCCGAGATGGAAAGCGCCTTGCTCATGGTGACTCGCGATGTCGAGAACGGCGTGCGGGCGGCCTCGTTCCAGGTCGAGGCGGCCAAGGCGGCCGTCGTCCTCAGCGAAGAGGACTATGTCCGCTACGGCGCTCTCTACGAGGATCGCTCCGCGACCGAGCGCCGCTTCGAGGTGGCGACCAAGTCCTTCGAGCAGGCCCGCGCGCAGTTGGAGGCGAGCCGTGCCCGTCTCGGCCAGGCCGAAGCCCAACGGCAGCGCGTCCCAATCACCGAGCATCAGCGTGATGCGGCCCGCGGCGCGGTCGAGGAAGCCGAACGACAGGTCGAAGTCGCGCGGCTGCGGCGAATCGAGGTCGACGTCAAACGCCGCGCGGTCGTCGAACATCGACGGAAGGTCACCGAGGCCGAGCGGGCGATCGAACTGGCGGCCACCGAGGTCGAGTACACCCGCATCGTCGCTCCCTACGATGGCATCATCGCCAGGAAGTGGCGTCACCTCGGCGACTACGCCCAGCGGGGAGAGCCGCTCTTCAGCATGTACGATCCCGACTTCGTCTTCGTCACCTGCCATCTCGGCGAGGACAAACTCGACGGCGTCGCCCCCGGGAACCGGGTCTCGATCCAACTGGAGGCTTACGGCGAACCCTTCGAGGGCCGTGTCCTCTGGCTCGGTTCGGCGACGGGAGCGAACTTCTCGCTCTTGCCGCGTGATCTCTCCTCGGGCGAGTTCACCTACGTGATTCAGCGCGTTCCAACACGCATCCTGGTCGATCGGGATGAGCGTTGGCCCCTCTTGATTCCGGGACTCTCGGCGACGGTCCGCATCGACCATGGCCCGGGTGACCCGCAGTGGGTCGAGGAAGGGTTGCGCTGGGAAGATCGCGCCGCCCATCTTTCGGAGCGGGCCCGTGACTGACCCGTCCGAAGGAAACGGGGCGTCCAAAGACCCGTCCGAGGGAAACGGGGCGTCCAAAGACCCGTCCGAAGGAAACGGGGCGTCCAAAGACCCGTCCGAAGGAAACGGGGCGCCCAAAGACCCGTCCGAAGGAAACGGGGCGCCCAAAGACCCGTCCGAAGGAAACGGGGCGTCCAAAGACCCGTCCGAGGGAAACGGGGCGTCCAAAGACCCGTCCGAAGGAAACGGGGCGCCCATGGACTCCCTCGTGGGGTTGCTCCCCGGCCTCGCGACCATCATGCTCCACTCCGCGATGATCGATATCGCCCGCGCCGACGTCATCGACGGGCTGGGAACCGACAAGTATCGCATCGCCTGGATCAACACGACCTACCTGCTCGGCGGCGCCAGCGGCATGGCCCTCACGCGATTCTGCGCCAGCCGGTGGGGACTGCGCGGCAGCTACCTGGTCGCCCTCGTCCTCTTCGTGATCGCGAACATCACCAGCTCCCTCGCGCCGAACGTGAGGTGGCTCGCCGCCTCGCGACTCGTCGGTGGCGTGGGGATGGGGCTAGCGATCTCCTCCGCGATGGTCATGGTGTGGCGAGCTTTTCCCGGCCGGCGCGGCATGGGGATGGCGATCTACGCCTGCGCGGTCTACATCCCCGCCCTGCTCGGTCCGACCATCGGCGGCTACCTCACGTACACCCTGGGCTGGCGCTCAATCTTCCTGCTCGACGTCGTGCTCGGGTTGGGGGCCTTCGTCTGCGCCGAGCTGATGCTCCCCGAGGAGCCCGGTCCGCGCAAGCCCCTTGCGCTCGACGTGGTCGGCTTCATCCTGTTGCTCGGGTGGATCCTCTCGTTGAACGTCGTCCTCGACTGGGGACAATACCTCGGTTGGCTCAACAGTCTCTCCCTGCTCCTGTGGCTGGCGACCTTCCTCGTCGCGTTCGGTTCGTTCGTGGTCTGGGGGCTGCTGGCCGAAAACCCGCTCATCAGCCTGCGACCTTTTGGGCTACGCAACGTCGCCCTTGGGATTGCGATCAAGTCGATCGTCAGCGCCAACCTCTATGTCGTGATCGCGCTGCTTTCGAGCTACATGATCGGGGCCCGGCTCTACCAGTGGTGGCAAGGAGGGCTGATCCTCTTCCCGGCGGCACTGGCGATGTTCCTGTCGGCGAACCTGGGCGCGGTCCTCGGATCTGATCGCGATCGACGATGGCGGATGCTGCTGGGAATCGCCCTCATGGCGCTGATGACGTGGCGGCTTTCGGCGGTCGATCTCTACACCGCCAAGGGGTGGCTCGCGCTACAGCTAGGCTCTTGGGGGTTCGGCGCCGGCCTGGTCATTTCGCCGACGCTGGTGACGATCTTTCAGCCTCTGAACGACGAGCAGGCGTTGCGCTCGGCGGGCATCTTCAACATCTCCCGCTCCATCCCCGCGTTCATCGTCGGGGCGTTGGCGACCATCAGCCTGACGCAGACCACCGATTCGGTCTTCGATCGTCGCCGGCTCGAGATCACCCGCGATCGCCCCATCGTCGCCGAGACGACCGGTGCCCTCGACCGGCAGTTTCGCGACCGGGGTCAATCGCCGGAGCAACGCAAGAAGCAGGCTCGGGCGAGTCTCGGGGGATGGACCCATCGCAAGAGCCGCGCCGATGCCTACCAAGCGGTCTTCGTCTACTTGGCCCTTTTCACCGCGGCGGGGGCGGGACTGGCGCTTTTCGTTCGGCCGATGGAGTTGTCTCGAGAAGAGAATCGACGCCCTCATGGTGAGTCGGCGTCTTCCGCGTAGGTCAAGCCATTGCCTGAAGCGCCCATCGATGGACCTTCGTGATGAACGACTGGCCCGTTTCACCGGGGAGTGGTGGGTCGAGACCCACCCTACGAAGAGACGCATCGCGGAGTACTAGGCTTCGTTTCAAAATTAGGTCGTCGGCCCGAGGCTCAGCCAATCGATGCAGCCCGACAAAGTCCCGTGCCGATGCAGCGAGTCGAAGCCAAAGCCGAGCTTTGAGACGGAGCCTAGAACTCGCTCAGTTCGCGGACATCGTCGCGGTGAATCCAGCCCCAATCCTTCTTGTCGCTGTCGGTGTAGACCGAGTACCAGGCGCCGCGCTTTTCCTTGACGACGAGCTTCGTTTCGCGGACGGGACGAGAGACCACCCGGTTCTGAAACTCGACCTCGGCGGTGGGACTTGAGACCACCACGTGGGTCACCATCTCCCCCTTGTCGTCGGCGACCTTTCCGGGACGACGGGTCTGGTTGCGAATCACCGCCAACGCGGGAATGCCGATCATGTCCGGACTGATCTGACGCCAGGGCGTCTGACGCAGGTTCAGTTCGCGCTGCGCGGTGGTGCGCACCTTCTGGTAGGTGTAGCGGTAGAGTTCATCGGCATCGACGATGCGATCGCCGTCGCGGTCGGCCGACCCCCGAAGCCCCTCGGCCAGGAAGTACGTGAAGAGCCCATGCTTGAGCGTGCTCCACTCCTGCGACTTCTCGTTGGAGGTACAACTCGCGATCGTCATGAGCCCCTTGGCATCCTCGAAGACCTTGCTCAGCGTCGGATTGGAAACCGCTTCGGTCCCTTCGTCGCCCTTCGCCGCTCCCGCGTGGCAGCAGTCGAGGATGAGGATCTTCTGCTTCGCTTTGCACTCGTTGAGCATGTCGCGAAGCTCCTGCGTCCGCAGCGCCGTCTTGATCAGCGCGTCGCGGTCGCAATCTTGCGGTGCCAAGTAGCCCTGGGCCGCGCGATCGATGAAGCCGTGGCCCGAGAAGTAGACGAGCACCGTGTCTTCCTCGCCCGGATACGACAGCCAGTCACGCACCTGGGTCGTCAGGTTTCGCTTCATCGGCCGAAGGTGGGCCTTCTGCTGGCGATCGGTGATCAGCAGGACGTTGTCGGCGTCGTAGCCGCAGTACTGAACCAGCGTGTCATTGAGCAGGTGGGCGTCGGACACACAGTAGCGAAGATTGCGGACGCGGGTGTCGAGGTACTCGTTGACCCCGATAATCACCGCCCAACGCTGGCTGAAGTCCCGATTGCCGCGGCGGACGACCGAGCGCTCGACATCGACTTGGGCGTGAGCATGGCCTGCAAAGACCATCCCGACGAGAAGAACGAACCAACCGTGTCTTGTCATGGTCGAATCCAATACTCCGAATGAATAGTCGCTGGCGCGAACCGCTATTGGACCTCGACGAGGGCGACCTTTTCCCCCTTGTCGTCGACGCCGATCTTGTAGTGAGAGTGGGTCAGGTAGTGCGGCGCGGGCTGGACCTCGCCGCCGCTGGCGAAGTCGATCCGAATCGGCTCGCTGTTCTTGAGGATCGCCATCCGACCCTTGCGAATCCGTTGCGGACCGTCGGCGAGCATGAAGTAGAAGTCTTCGCTGTTGTTGCTGTTGTCGATGACGACCTCGAACTCACGGGTGTAGAGGTCCCAACCCTCCTCGCCCTGGACGAAGTCGTAGTAGGTCTCGGGCTCGAGCTCGTAAGTGAGCGTTTCGCCTCCTTCGGTTTTCTCGAAAGTGACCTTCACCGGTTCGGAGCCGAGTTCCTGGATGTACGAAGGTGGCAACGTATACTCCTCGCCGCCGATCGTGTACTTGATCGTCCCCTTGTTCTCGGCGGGGTTGCGAACCAAGACGATGCCCAGCGGCGGCTCCTCACCCAGATCCTTCATCGCCACGGCGGTGCTGCTGACGAGTTCGATCACCTTGCGACGATCGATCGAGATGTCGGTATCGCCCGCCTTGGGGCCGACCGCGACGACGTCGGTGCCGATGTAGAGGATGTCGCCAGGCGCGATACCGGGTACATGGATCACCGTTGCCTGGCTATCTAGCTCCGGATGCCAGACGCCGTTGGCGGGATGGAGGTCGACGACGTCCTTGTAGCGAGTGAACTCCTCGACCTCGTCGAGATACGCCGTCAGATGGCGCGGACGCGGAGCCCCGGTCACCCGCCCGGCATCCTTCATCACAACGCGAAGCTGTTGTGTCGCCCGGCGGACGCCACGAAAGTCTCCCGAGAGGGACTTGTCGCGAAGCTCGTCGAGGGCCACCTTGAGCTCGAAACGCTTGGTGTAGACGCGGCGATCGGGGATCTCCGCCCGACGAAGGGCGTTGTTCAGATCTCTCGGATCGTCGCTGTACTCGATGGCATCCTCGACGTCGAAGATGTCCTCACGAGTCGCGCCGCGAAGGTTGAGGGCGTTGACCAAGCTATCCCGATCTTGCTCCATGATCAGGCCGGGGTGCAGTTCGTCCTCGATCAGCTTGAGTTGGGCGAGAAGCCGTTTGTCGAAGGCGGCGCTGAGATCATCGAGAAGCTGTTGGTTCGCGGGCGGCACGTAGAGCGCGAACTCGTTGCTCGGAATCGCTTCGGGCTGAGCCAGCTCCTTCTCTTCTTCGGGCTCTTCCTCCGTCGCCTCCGGCTCCTTGGCCGGTTCGAGATTCGGCTCGGCGACGTGACGGGCGCCGTAGTAATTCGACCGACGGCTCTGGTAGTCGTGCTCGTAGACCGGCGAGACCCGCTGGGGCCCCCCGTGGCCCCATCCGGAGTCGCGACCTCCGAAGAGTTTCTTCTTCGCGTCGGAGATCGCCTGATCGGCGCGGCCGTTATTGATCCACTGCTTGAGTTCGCCGTTGCGATTGATGAACTGCTTTAGCTTGCGTTCGGCTTTGTTGGTGTTCCCGAATCGGTCGGAGAGATCGTCGCGTTTCTCGTCGAGCCTGCCCTGCAACCGGCGGTTCTTGTTCTCTTGGATGCGTTGGAAGATGTTGCCGACGCCTCCACCTTGGCGTTGGCCGCTCGACCCGGAGTTCCGGTTCCCGCTCGAGCCGGAATTGCGATTGGAGTTGCGGTTGCCCCCGAAGATCTTGAATTGAGCCTGTGCGGGAGCGGTGAACGCAAGGGCAAGGCAAGTCACGAGAAGAGACTTTGACAGATGGCGCATCGGCTGACCTCTCGTTGCGGCGTCGACAGGGTCCACGGGATGTTCCCTAGGGGCTCTAACCCATGATAAGGATCAGCCCGCGAAACCGGCGGTTTTTTCCGGTCGTAGCGAAAATCTCGTCAGCGAGAACGTCCCGAAACGTTCGAACGACCGTCTTCTCGACCGTCCGAGGGCGAGGCGTATCGACGAGCTACCGGAACGCCCGCGACCAATCAGGAGCCAGCGAAGCCACAAATGCACCATAAAGCCCATCACCATTTCCCTGTTTGGGTCCTTCGAGTGATTGCGAGAAGGTAGGGTTGAACTTGACAATAGAATGGCCGAAGCCGGAACCCATAGCGCTGAGTTGGCAACCGCGAGAGAGGTACCTATGACTCCGAATCGAAAGCTGTTGGTCGTCGATGACGATATGGCCGTCGCTCAAACCATCGCTCGATATCTCCGCTACGCCGATGTCGACGTCACCGTGCTCACCGATCCGCTCAAGGCGATGGACTTGGTTCAGAGTGAAGGCTTTCCGCTGGCGCTGCTCGACATCCAGATGCCGGGGATGACCGGAATCGAACTGCTCCGGGAAATCAAGGCCTACGACGGCTCCATCAAGGTCATCATGATGACCGGCTACGCCACGCTCGGGAATCTGACCGATGCGCGGCAAGCGGGGGCCGACGACATCCTGACCAAACCGATCCTCGACATGGACTTCCTCAGCACGCTCGTCGACCAGGCCTACGATCGCATCGCCCGATGGGAGAGCGTCATAGGCAAAGCTCGCTCCTTTGAACCGTCGGTCTAGGCACGTCGAACAACTTGCCGAAGCGTCTCTTGCGATGCCAGGTCCCGGCATTTCTGGCGATTCCCGCATCTCCATGCGAGCGTGTACCCACTCGGCGCTCATGAAGCCCTTTGCCGACGAACTTGCCATATCGTTCGCCAGCGGAATGGCCCATTTGACTCTCCGGGTGCCACTGCCACTAGCGGTCAGTGCCGGAATCGTCGGACTCCGCCAACACGACGCTCACGTTTAGATAGACACTAAGGCGAGGTCTTCTTGGTGGATGTCCCCTGACGGGTGGGCGTCGCGCCGGACTCCTTGGGCGCTGGGGCAGTCGACTCGGGCTCTCCAAGCAAGGAGGCCTCTGGAAACGCGGACGGCTTCACGGCTTCTTTCGATGCTCCCTCCTCTCCCCGCAGTCGGCTTGCGCGCGACGGAGAGGGAAGATGCGGCACCCAGCCATCCTCGTTGAGCTGCCTCACCATTTCATCGAGCGGCGTCTCGCTCACATCGATCGCCTTGATCACCCCCCGCTCGTCGATGAAGAAAGTCGTCGGGATCGCGAAGACCAAGTCGTACGGCAACGGCAATACCTCGACCGACGCCACCGGGTAGGAGAACTCGTGCTCCTGGACAAACTCCTCGACTTCGTCGGCCGGCTCTTGGCTAATGCCGATCACCGTCACCTGCTCCGCGGGAATTTGCGTGGCCAACTCATTGAGTTGAGCGATTTGATCGCGACAGTGGGGGCACCACGTCGCCCAGAAGTCGAGGACGACTTGCCGGCCGCGCAGCGACGCGAGCGACATCCGCTTGCCAGCAACAGTGGTGAAACTGAGATCGGGAGCCGCCTTGCCAATCCACGAACGCAGGTTGCGGGCATCCTCTTGAAAACGGACCCCTCCGACCGTCCCACCGCCGACGAAGACCGTGCTCAAGAGGGCGACATTCAAGAGCGCCATGCCGATGCACTCGAGCGTCCAGAGAAGTAGGGTTAGGCGAAACTCGACGTTCAGCAGCCAACTGAGGACGACGCCGGAAACGAGAAACGCGATCAAGAATGCCGCGCCGTACATCCAGCCGTCAATGACTTTCGACTCGTGGGGGAAGGTACCGAACAGGTCGATCATCAGCACGCCGAGGGTCATCCCCGCCGCCAATGCCAGGAAACTCGCGAACGCGACCGCGACATAGCGGGGCGGCCTTCTGAGCAACAGTCGGCTGGCCCAGGTGAAGAGGAGCGCCCCCAGTCCGAGCGTGAGGAGCGTGATCAGCGGCCAGTACCCGCCGTACATGAACGCGACCCAGCGCAGTCCCGACCCGATGTCCATCGACCCATCTCCTCGACCGACCGTGGCGACACCGCCATTTCACTCAGGCGGCGTCCGCGTCGGCGCTTGTCTTACGACCGTCGCCTCGAAACGTCCGTCGCGAGCGAGGGAAACCGACGTGGCAACCCGATGACAGCGGTCCCTAACAGCCCGCTGATTGAAGCGGGCCAAGGCGAGAACGAGCGATGCTGGCCAAGACCAAGGAGAAGAAACGCAGGCGAATCCATAGATTCGTCGAGTTTCGACAACGCCGAGATTGGCCAAGAGGGCCGTTCCTAGCCGGTAGCGAATAGATCAACGGGCTGCTAGGCAGACTCGCTCTCGCGGAACGAGAAGCCGAACGAATCGGGCGCCGATCTCTCCGCCTTGCCTCGTAGGTGTCCCTCTTTCAGGTTGGGGGGATTGGCCGCCGAAAATCAACGCTCCAGAGTCGACTTTTGCCCGTGCCGTTCCCCGAGAAGCCACTATGATCGGACGTTGTGCCCCCATCAGGTGGCACCGAAACGGCATCGACGATCCGAATTCTCACCACGGAGTGCCCCCATGAGCAGCGCCGAGAATCAAGAGACTCCCCAAGAGCAATCGCCCCAAGAGACCGCCGAGCAGGTCTTGCAAGAGGTGCGCGAGACGTGGCGCAAGCATTGGCTCTTCTTCCTCCTCTTGGGCATCGGCTTCGTCTTCCTGGGCATGGTGGCGATCTCGGTTCCCTTCTTGGCCACGCTGTGGGTGGAGATCGCGATCGGCGTCGTCCTGATCATCGGCGGGCTCTCCCAGACGATCCATTCCTTCTGGGTTCGCGACTGGGGCGGCTTCATCATGTCGCTGCTCTGCGGCGTCGCGGCGACCTTCCTCGGGTTGCTGGCCCTTTGGTTTCCCGCGGCGGGCATCCTCACGCTCACCAGCCTGCTAGCCGCATTCCTCGTGGTCAACGGCGTCTTCAAGATCATCATGTCGGTCCAGATCGGCTCGTCGGGTCCCTGGGGCTGGCTCCTGCTCAGCGGGATCGTCGGCGTGGTCCTGGGCGCGTTCATCTACTTCGAGTTCCCTCTCAGCGCCGCGTGGGTACTCGGCGTCTTCCTTGGGGTCGATCTCATCTTCGGCGGTTGGGCGATGATCATGGTCGCCCTCTCGGCCAAGTCCTCGGTGGGAACCAATTCTCAGTAAGGCGACCCGTCGATCTCGCGTCGTCAGGGCCTTCGCGCTATCGATTGTCACGGCTGGCTTGGGGCCAGCCCTTGATGTCGCGCATTGATTGATTGCTACTGGTCCGATGACGTCGATGCGTCAGGCTCTTAGGTTCCCCTCTCCCCGTGGGAGAGCGAGCCTCTTGTTCCCCTCCTTCGTTCCCCTCTCCCCGTGGGAGAGCGAGCCTCTTGTTCCCCTCTCCCCGTGGGAGAGCGAGCCTCTTGTTCCCCTCTCCCCGTGGGAGAGCGAGCCTCTTGTTCCCCTCTCCCCGTGGGAGAGCGAGCCTCTTGTTCCCCTCTCCCCGTGGGAGAGCGAGCCTCTTGTTCCCCTCTCCCCGTGGGAGAGCGAGCCTCTTGTTCCCCTCTCCCCGTGGGAGAGCGAGCCAGTTGTTCCCCTCTCCCCGTGGGAGAGCGAACCAGTTGTTCCCCTCTCCCCGTGGGAGAGGGGTTAGGGGTGAGGGGGCTGCGTTTTGCCAAATCGCTTTGTTTTCCATGGCGTTGTTTCCCCTCACCCGTCTCGCTTCGCTCGCCGACCTCTCCCAGAGGGAGAGTCGAAGAATACCTGACCAACAGACGTAGTCGCACCACTACCTTCGTGTCAGCAAGATGAGGGCGGCGCGTCGAGAAGACTTGCCACCGCAAGCCCCAACCCGACGAGTAGGAAGCCCTCCCCGAATCCTTCACTCCTCCCCGCTTCGTGAGTTGCTTCACGGAACCTTCTCCCGACCGCGATACAAATACCCGAGCGGCCGATTGTCTTTCCTCGCGATGCGGCGACCTCGGCGATGCATCGGGGGCGAGGTAAGGTAGGATTGAGCGGCGACGTGCCTCGATCGCGACCGCGTACCTTGGGACACGAGGGTGAGTTCACGATGAGCGAGACCGCCAAAGACCTGCTGTTCGCGTTCCTGGCGCTGCGGCAGAACGCCGTCGACTCCGAGGCCCTCATGGAGATCCTCACCGATTGGGCCGAGAGTCAGGATCTCACCCTCCCCGACCTGCTGGTTCGAGAACAGGCCCTGCACGAGCAAGCCCGTCAGACGCTCGGCGAGCGGCTGGACGACACCCTCAACCACGATGGCGGCGATGCCGACGAGTCGCTCTGCTTTCTACTCCGGCAGGCCTTTCGCGAGGAGAACCGCACCGCGATCCAGGCGTTTCTCAACCGAACCTTCGTCGTCCCTCAAGCGGACGTCGATGAAGCTCACTCGAAGGGCGGAGCTCCCGGTGCGCGGTTCGAGTCGGTCGAGATGTTCGCCCAAGGGGGCTTGGGACGCATCTGGCGCGCCGAGGATCCCACCCTCCGTCGAACGATCGCGATGAAGGATCTCAAGCCGGAACTAGCCGGGAACGAAACCGCCCGCAAGCGGTTCCTCCGCGAGGCCCGCGTCACCGGGCAATTGCAGCATCCGAACATCGTTCCGATCTACGAGTTGATCCCGTCGACCAACGGCTCGAGCCCCTCGTACACCATGCGGTTGATTCAGGGGCTCACCCTCGATGAGGCGATCGCCCGCTCGCACGGCGACAAGGATCAAGATCCCGAACACCCCATCACGCTTCGCACGCTGCTGGAAGCCTTCATCGACGTCTGCCAGGCGGTCGGCTACGCCCACTCGCGCGGCGTCATCCATCGCGACCTCAAGCCGGCCAACATCATCCTCGGTACCTACGGCGAGGTCATGCTCCTCGATTGGGGGCTCGCCAAACTCGTCGATGCCGAGGAGGACGACGTCGAGGTCGACGCGGAACCCATCGCCGATGGAGACGACGACGTCGAAACCAAGGTCGGCCAAGTCGTCGGGACGCCTGCCTACATGGCTCCGGAGCAAGCCGCCGGCAATGTCCCCGAGATCGACTCGCGCACCGACATCTACGGACTGGGGGCGATCCTCTTTCACATCGTCACCGGCCACGAGCCACATCAGCGACGCCCCGGAGAGACGATCGCGGAATCGATCACCCGGATCGCCAAGGAACCCGCCCCACGTCCGCGCTCGATCAAGGCGGGCGTCTCTTCCGAGTTGGACGCGATCACCTCGACCGCGATGGCGTTCGACGGCAACAAACGCTACTCCAGCGCGATGGCCCTCTCCTGCGATGTGCGCCACGCGCTCGCGGGTGACCCCGTCTCGGTCTATCGCGAGCCACTCTCGCGCCGGTTCGCGCGGTGGGCCCTACGGCATCGGCTCCTGACCCAGATTTTCGCGGTCCTGACGCTGCTGGTCATCTGCATCGCCTCGACGATCGCGACCCAGAGCTGGGAGAACCGGTCGACGCTGCTTAAATTGCAGATGATGACCTTGCAGAACCAGGCCCACGAGTTGGCCGCCGCGATGCGGTCGAAGGTGCGGCAAGAGATCAACAACGTCCGCATGGGGGCCGAACTCGCGTCGGTTCAGAAGGCCTTGCAAGACCACAAGACCAGCGGGAGTGTCAACGCAACGACGCGAGCGATCGTGATCAAGCAGCTTCGCCAAATCCTCGCGGCCGAGCCGGGCCTGTTGGAGACCGAGGTGATCGACCCCGAGGGCAACGAAATCCTCCGCGCCAACTTCACCATGACCACCGACTCGCGCGTCGCGACCGCCCCGCCCCAGTCGCTGCGACAGCTCGGCTTTCGCGAGGATGTCGCCACCGCGCTCAAGCTTCAGCCCGGCGAGGTTCACGTCCAGCAAACCCGCTTCGCCGACCCCGAGGATCCGACCGCTCGTCGTCCCGGGGTCGTGGTCGCCACTCCGATCTATCTCGGCGACAGCGAGACGCCCAGCGGTGTCTTCGTCACCTTTCTCGACTACTTCCTCATCTTCAAGGAACTTTGCAATCGCGACCCGAAGCAGACCGCCTACTTGACGACGCTCGAGGGCGACTACTTCTTCGCCTTCATCCCCGAGCGGGACGCCGAGCTACCCAAGGGGAACATCGCGACGCACTACACCTCCGTGGGAGAGCTACTCGACAAGCCCGAGGCGAACAAGACGCTCGAAGTCTTTCGGTCGAACGACGGCAACGAGATGATCTTCGGGCGCTTCGTCTACTTGCCGAAGGTCTCCGAGAAGGACGCGATCGGCCTCTTCCTGACCTACCCGCGCAGCGCGGTCGTCTCTCAATCGCAGGTGCTCAGCTTGGAGTTGGTGATCGGTCTTTCCGCGATCGTCCTCATCGCGATCGCCCTGGCGCTCTTCTTCTCCCGGTCGATGACGCGGCTCGCCCAATCGTCGGTGTGAGCGAAGCAACGTCCGACCGCTCTCCCGTAGGTCAGGCCATTGCCTGCCGCGAGCGCCGGTCGACCTCGATGGTGGATCACCCGCCTTGTGTCATGCAGGCGTCAGCCGTGATCGAACCAACTCTCGAACCCTTCGAAGGTTCGCCAATCGGACTTGGGTTCCGATGGTGGGTTCGTGGCTTCGTCACTGGCGGGTTCACTCGAACCGAGCCACTTGTTGAGACGATCCTTCGCCTCCCCACCGGCGGCCGGTTCGGCATTCGTCGAGGGGGGGCCGGTTTCGTCGAGCGTGGAGGCGTACGTGTCAATCCACGAACCCTGATTGGCCCAATCGGTGAAGGCTTCCGGGTCGCTAACCGCGGAGTCGCGTCGCTGCCGGGCCTTCTCGGAGAGCTGCCCGAACGACTTCCAATCGTGCCGGTTCCACCAAGCCTCGTGGTCGCGCGCCCATTCGACCTCCGGGATGAGAAGTTCCTTTTCGCCAAGTTGCTCGAGGAGCTTCCAGTTGGGATCGTCGGCCTTGTCGTATTTGGCGAGCAATTCGCCGGCGCGGGCGACGTGCTCCTCGACCTCTCCGCGCAGGGCCGCGAACTGCTCCTGAATTTTCTGGGCATCCTCCGGCTTCAGGTCCGAGAGGATGTGAGCTTCCATCTTCGCCAGATTGCTCTTCATCATTTCGAGGGACATCGTGATCTCATTTCCTCCCTGGTCTCGATCGAGTCGCCGGACGTCCTCGGGCTTCGGGTTTGCCCGCGCGGGGATGCTCGAATCACTTGACGACGGACTCGCCCGTCACGCGTCAGCCGTCTCGGGCCACAAGTGCTCCCCGCGGGAAACTTCCAGTCCCAGCTCCAGAAAGCGACGAATCGTCCCCTTGTAGTCCCGCCCCCGGTAGGTGCTCAGCGACAGCAAGCCGGCCGTGATCAGACCGCGACCATGGGCCTCATCGGTCCCGGCCATCGGTCCAAAGGCATCGGCCAGTCGGGCGAACGGGCTGCGATCCCCCACGGACTCGCGCGCCTCGCGGACGTGCTGACCACAGGTCGGACAGGGCTTCATCACCCAGTCGACCATCCGCTTGGTCACCGCCTCTTCGCTCTGATCGAGCGAATGGTCCTTCGTCGCCGAGCCGACACAGAGAGTCGCCCACCAGACCATCATTCGCTTGGGAAGGGCGTAGGCCACGAACCAGAGCGCCTCGGCCAGTCGTTCCTCGCGGACCAAACGCTCGAGGGCTTCGCCGGGGCTGGCAGCCTCTTGGCAGATCGCGCGGGCCTCGTCCTTGAACCGTGGAATCGATGCCGCGATTTCGGCCGACGAACGAGCGATCGGCGGGTCATCAAGTGGAGTCACTGCTCATCTCCTCCTCGGGTTAGCCCATGGTCATGACTGGCTTGCCGTTGACCGTCAGGGCTCCCACGACATTGACGGGCCCGGTGAAAACCGAGGCGCCGGTGACGTTGACGGCGCCGGTGATGGACGTGGCCCCCGTGATCGTCGTCGGCGCGGTCAACGCGATCGCGGAGCTTTGAAGCGTGATCGCGGCTCCGTCGAGCGTGAGCACCCCGGCGGTGATGTCGACTGTCGCCATGCCGTCAATGAGGACCACCGGCGCGGACGCCTTCACCAGTGCCGCCGAGGTCAGCATGAGGTCCGTTCCCGCCGTCACCGCGTAGGAGGTCATCACCGTCGTCTCGCGTTTGATGTCGCTGCGGCGCGAGCTTTCGGTGTTCTGATAGCTCACTTCGTACAAGCCGACGTTCACGCTCGTGCGCAGGAGATCCGCGTTCAGGTTGCAGTCGAGCCCACGGGCGGTCATCGAGATGTTGCGTTCCTGGGCCGTGATCGAGAGCCCGACCCCAATCGAGAGCGACGTGATCAGCCCGACGTTGTTCAACTGAAAGCCGCCGAGATTGACGACCGTGTTGTTGCCGATGGTGACCGCCTGCCGGGCGCCCATCGCGACCGAGAGATCGCTCTCCCCTTCCATCATCACTTCGCGGCGGCCGGTGACTCGCGAGACATAGTCGCCGTCGATCGTCTCGAGATGGTTGCCGTTGATCGTTTCGACCACGGGCCCGTGGTTGACGATCTCCCGGGACGTGATCGCATCGGGGAGTCCGTATTGTTGGCGGGTGTAGCCCTGGGTCACCTCCGAACGTGAGCCGACGACATACTCCTCGTAGTAGCCGTTGGCGCTGTAGTGGCCGATCGTCGGTCCGGGGTCGAGATCCGAACTCGTGACGACTTCGTCCTCGTCCGACTCGTACCGGGTCGGCGCCTCGGGGCGCGGATGGGAGTTAAACGCGACGCGCGGGTCGTCCAGACCGGTCGTCGCCGGCGCGGCGGGAGTGGTGGTTGGTGGCGTCGACGGTGCCAAGGGCGACGCGGGCGCCGACGTCTGGCTATTGTCGTTTGGCTCGGACAGGAAGCCACCATTGGAAGATCCGGAGGGGAACGGAAAGCCGACCCCGATCCAGTAGCGCTCGCCAACGAGTTCCTCCCGACGCCGTTCGGTATCGATAAAGAGATCGCGCTCCGAGTGGAGCTTCACGTGCTCGCGTCCCGAGGCGTCCTCGATCCGTAGTTCGCTGAAGTTCGACGCGTCCCCCCCCCGAGAATCGCTTCGGATCCCCATTCGCGTTCGTTCTTCGGGAAGAGTAAACGGAGGCCGTTGGGTCGCGTTGTAGACGCTGCCGACAATCAGAGGCCGTTCCGGATCCCCCTCTTCGAAGGCGACGACCACCTCCTGACCGACTCTCGGAATGACGTTGGCTCCCCATCCCTGACCGGCCCAGAGTTGAGCAACGCGAATCGAAACCGACTCCTCCGCGCCGCCACTCTCCTCCCTGACCCACGGGAAACGGACGCGGACCCGGCCAAGCGTATCGGTGGAGATCTCCTCTCCCTGGGGACCGACAACGATCGCCGTCTGAACGCCCGCGATGGTCGGGCGCGGCGTCCGGCGCCGCTGACGAAATGGCAAGCTGACCGGAATACAACGAAAGCTGTTCGCGTAGCTGCTCGGTTCCTCGCCGCCAGCCCGGGGAGGCGGTTGTGTCGCCACGTGCGCGACCGAGCGGAGGAAATACTCCCCATCGTGAGGAGCGTCGCCAGTCAGCGCGAACCGGAACCCGGGACTCAGCAGCACGGCGTTGCTTCTCCCGTCGACCCAGAAGCTACCCATCAAGTCGGCTTCGAGCAGGTGATCGACCAGGCGCGTCGACTCGGCGAAGATCCCATCGAGCGAAACACCCCCGTTCCCCTCTTGTTCGTACCACTGGGCGAAGTGTCCCGGGTACTGGGTCGCTTCGATGTCGTCGTTCCAGGTGAGGACGGGTCGGTCTTCGGTGCCGACGCGAATCTGCCGTTCGGGGACCCGGCTGGCGAGGACATCGCGTTGGGTCAATCCGTAGGCGGTATCGGCGATGGAAACGCGCCCGGTGGCGACATCCTGGACAATCTCCCATTCGGACACGCTCGGATCGATGGAGGATTCGCCCTGCGTCGCGCGAAACGGGAGTGGATTCAGTCCGGGAAGAGTCGCCGACTGCGTCGAGGTGTCGGCGATCACGAGTTGGTGGGCGGACTCGGTGTGCCTGAAGTAGAAGTAGAGCCCCTCCTCTTCCAACACCCGATTGACGAAATCGATGTCCGACTCTTGATACTGCACGCGGTACTCGCGTGGCTCGTAGTCGGCTCTCAGCTCGAAGGCGACGTCGTAGCCGCGCAGGACGACTTCCAACACTTGCCGGACCGTCTTGCGCTGGAAGATCCGCGAACGCCTGGTCCGCGCCAATGGCCAGCAAGCGGGAACGAGTTCCGCTTGGTAGTGGGTGAAGGTCGCGTCACGCCGACGGCGTCGTAGCGAGCGAATGATGCCGTGAAAGAACCGCTCGCCCGCGCCGATGTCCCGCAAACGCAGGCTCGCGGGACGACCGACCACATCGCGGACATCGATGGTGGTCGCGTTGTCGACGAGCAAGTCGAGCTTGAACACGAAGAGTCGCGAGATCTCCTCCCGGCCCTCGAACCGCGTCACGTGGAAGGTGTCCGTTCCGAGGGGAGTTGTCAACGCGATCCACTGGGCGGTCTCGACTGAACTCATCTTCGCTAGCTCCATTGGGTCTTCCAGCCTCATCGGCCGAGCCTTGTTGTACCCTGCTCAATCCGAAACTGATACGGGAAAATCAATGGGTAGACAGTCGCTCGCGAACGCGTTTTAGAGTTTGTCGGGAAGTGTGTGAACCAGCTCACTGTCAAGCCGTCGACGGTGTCCTGTCGCACACATCCGTGAGGAGAAAATCGCACCTTGCTGGATCCCCCGGGAATCCCTCGTCGAGTTGGCCGGGCATAGCGGGACGATCCCCGGAGGTCAATCGGAACGGGTGGGCGGCGCGGCGGCGACGGACCGCTCGCATCGTCGGGATGGCCGGAAAACTCGACCACCGATCGCGTCATGGAAGAGGAAGAATGACGCGGGAACCTTGATCTCGAGCGTCCGAGCGGTACCGTATATAGTTTGGAGAGGACGGGCATCACTCACGGATCCTCAGCCCATCCGGCTTGCCCCTCCCTGGTCCGGGCTGACGCCCTCACCTGCCCTACGGCGATGAAACATTCGACAAGCTCCCCACGCTACCTTCATCAGTCTGACTGGACCGAAAGTCATCTTCTACGCTGATCGGCATCGTGCTGCTTCCCATCGCCAAAGAGTTCTCGGCCGTGGAGTTGGCCAATGTATTTTGAGTTCGTCTGCACCAAATGTGACAAGAAGCTAAAAGTTCGCGAGGAGAATATCGGCCGTCGGGTTCGCTGCCCGTACTGCCATCACTCCCAAGTCGTCAGTCGGGACGAGTCTCCCGAGGACGACAAGATGCCTTGGGATGCCGGCGCGGACAGCCCGTCCAAACCGTCGAGTCCCGATCAAAGCCCCGCGGTCGGCGGCGAGAAGCGGCCCGCCCCCAGCGGGAAGAGTTCCACGACCCAGCATTCCGGTGGTAGCGAAAGCGGCGAAAGCTGTACCGAGGTCAGTCTCGGCTTCAGCGCCGCGGTCGGCTTCGCTATCTTCGTCGTCTTCTACGGCGCCCTGTTCCCCTTCCGCCATCTCTTCATCGGGGAACTCTTCTACGAGCGCGGCTGGGTGCCGATCGCCCTCGTCTTCCTGATGGGCTGGTCCGCCGCGATCCTCGTGCTCAAGCAACGCAAACTGAGCCGTCAGAAGGAGTCGATGCTCTTCGACCTCCTACCCAACGACATCGGCGAACTGATCACGGTCAAGAATGCCGGCGAGTTCACCAAGCACGTTCGCTCGCTACCCGTCCAGCCGACCGAGAGCTTTCTGGTCAATCGTGTCCTCCGCGGTCTCGAACACTTCCGTGTCCTTAAGAGCAATCCGGAAGTCGCCGATCGCCTTTCGTCGCAGTCGGACATCGACGCCAACGCGGTCGGCTCCAGCTACACGATGCTGAAGGTCTTCATTTGGGCGATTCCGATCCTCGGCTTCATCGGCACCGTCATGGGGATCAGCGACGCGGTGGGCGGCTTTTCCGGGTCGCTTTCGGGAGCTCAGGACATCTCCGTCCTGAAGGATTCGCTCAATAGCGTCACCGGCGGTCTGGCCACGGCGTTCGACACGACCCTCATCGCGTTGGTGATGAGTATCTGCGTCATGATTCCGACCAGTACGATGCAGAAGTCCGAAGAGGATTTGCTCAACTGGGTCGATGAATACTGCAACGAGAACCTGCTCAAGCGTCTCAAGGACGTCAATCGCGATCGTCCAACGACCGCGTCGATCGACGAAGGGGCGATGCAGCAAGCGATCGACGGCGCGATGGCCAACCACCACGCCGAACTGCGGACCTGGACCAAGAAGCTCGAAGCGATTGGCGCGACCCTCGGCGACGAGAACCGCAAGAGCTGGAAAGAGATCGACGACCAACTTCAGGTCCGGCAAACCAAGTACCTCAAGCAAGTCGACACACTCGCGGCCAAGCTCGGCGAGAAGCAGGCTTCGATCGTCGGTTCGCTCGAGAGTGTCGGACGTTCCCTCGCGGACACCCAGCGACTTCTGGCCGAGAACTTCAGTCAAGTCTCCAAGGCCGCCGAAGCCCGCGCCGAAGCGACCCTGGTCGAGGCCGAACAGGAACGCCAGAAGGTCGAGGGCGGCCTGGCCGATCTGGTCCGTGAACTCCGCGACTCAATCGAGGGATTGACCCAATCGACCCGAAAGAGTTCGGAGACCACGATGGAGTTGATTGGCCAAGTCGCCGAACGCTCCATCGACGCTCAAAGCGAGATGATCGACTCGGTCCGCAAGTCGTCGCACGAGTTGACCGAGTGCCTCGGCAATGTCGAGACCGGCGTCTCGTCGCTCAACGGCGTGCTCGAACGGCTCGGCGAACGCCAAGTCGTCGTCGAGAACCGGATCGAGCCCCGTCGCGGCGGTTGGAGTTTCTTCTCCCGCAGCAACGGCAGTTGAACATGTAGGGTGGGAGATTTGACCTCTCCCACGGGGAGAGGTCGGCGAGCGAAGCGAGACGGGTGAGGGGACGAAACGCTCTGAAGTAAACGGCGGTTCGGCGAAAGTAAGCCCCCTCACCCCTTCCCCCTCTCCCACGGGGAGAGGGGAACAAGAGGCTTCCTCTCCCACCGGGAGAGGGGAACAAGAGGCCAACCGGCGTGCGCGTCAGGCAACCGCCTGACCGACGGTGGAAAACGCGATCCCAAAGGAGATGCGATACGATGGGCAAGCGGAGAAAGGATGACAGCGAAGCGGTCTCCCTCTTCCCCTTCCTGAGTATTCTCGCCTGCGTGATCGGCACCTTGACGCTGATGATCACCGGGCTCGCGCTGAGCCAAATCGAAACCGAACAGTCGCCCGAGGTCGTCGAGCGTTCCGAGGAATTCAACGAACTCAAGAAGAAGCTCGAGGCCGACCGCGAGGAACTGGAACGACTCAAGCAACTCCTCGCCAACGCCGCCAAACTGCGTGAGGAACTCCTCGCCGCGAAGGAGGAGTTGGCTCGACTCGAGTCGCAAAAGGACCGCAAGTCAAAGGACAACAAGCAGCTCGAATCGTCGATGAGCAAGCTGCTCGCCGAGCTCAATCGCCTCCGGAAACGGGTCAAGGAAATTGAGACGGAGCCCGGAGAACTCGACAAGCAGATCGCCAAGCTCGAAGCCGAAATCAAGAAGCGAAAGGCTCCCCCCAAGGAAGCCGAAGTGCAAGTCCGCCCTGGCGGCAGCGGCCACAACCTCGACGCGACCTTCGTCGAGTGCGCCGCCAACAGCATCGCGATCCTCGGCGACAAGAAGGAGATCCGAATCCGTCGCGGCGACATCACGAAGAAGGACGGCGACTTCCGCAAGTTGCTCGATACCGTCGCGGGACGCAAGAAGGGAACGATCATTTTTCTCATTCGTCCCGACGGCGTGGGAAGCTATCGCACCGCGTACTACTTCGCGCGGTCCCACTACGGACCCAACGGCTATTGCCCCAACGGCAAGTTGCCGTTGACGACCCATGGACGCATCGATTTGAGCATGTTCAAACGCGGCAGCTAGCGATTAGGTCCGCCGCGAGCGATTCCCAACTCCGAGGAGGAGTGACCGATGGCAAGACGTAACAACGCCGGTGGGGGTGGCGCAAGCCTCGACTCGCTGCTCGACACGATGACCAATGTCGTCGGCATCCTCGTCATCATGCTCGTCGTGACCCAGCTCGGCGTCAGCGACGCGGTCAAGCGCATCAAGGGCTTCGTCGACGAGATCACTCCCGATCAGCTCGCCTCGGCCCAGTCGGAGTCGGAGCGTCTGAAGGAGATGCTCGCCGAATTGAAAATCGACCTCGAGGAGGCCGAAACCGACACCGCCGACGAGCGCGTCGATCTCAAGGACAGCCAGAAGCTGATCGAGGAACTCAAGAAGGATCTCGCGGCGCTCAAGAACATCTCGGTCGATCCCAACGCCATCCAGAAGGATGTCGACAAGCACCAAGATCAGGTGGCGAAGCTCGAAAAGCAGATCAACGAGCGTCAGAGCAAGCTCGCGTCGCTGAAGGCACGACTGGCCAAGACGCCCGCGCGCGGACCCGACCCGGAAGGCAAGATCGTCAATCTACCCGATCCGCGTCCCGCTCCCAAGGGAGCCAGCAGCGTCACGTTCGTCTGCCAGGGCAACCGGCTGATGCCCCTGGACAGTTCCAAGTTGCGGGAGGACACGATCGAGTTGATCGGCAAGGCGCAACGCTCGCTCATGAAGAACAACAAGATCGACTGCGACAAGCTGGTGGAGCTCTTCGATCGTCGCGCCGTCACCGACACCTTCTTTCGGGTGAAGATGAAGATCGTAGGCGGACTTCCCTACATGGTCTTCGAACACCGCGAGAACCGCGGCGATCCGCTCGACAACATCTCCAAGTCGACCTCGGTCTTCCAGCGCCGGCTCCGCAAAATCGATCCCCGCAAGCAGTATCTACGGTTTCTCGTTTGGAGCGACAGCTACGAAGCCTACCTCGCCGCCCGTGAAGTCGCCGCCGAAAAGGGATTCGCGGCCGGCTGGGTGCCCTACGAGGAAGGGGCCGAGTACCGCGAGGGGCTCGGTAGCAAGGTCAAACTCACCTGTCCCGGCTACAAACCGCCCAAGCCACAACCCAAGTCCGACAAGCCAGCGCCTCCGACTGACACGATCGACTAGTGCTTTGTCAGATCCCAAGTTCGGGTGGCACTGGCTGCTGATCATCCAGTGAGAAGTGATCGTGGGTTCACAACTCGAAATCGAGCGTTTGACGCAGTAGTAGGCTTCGTCTCAAAAGTTGATCGTCGGCCCGAGGCACAGCGAGTTGATGGGGCACGAGAAGGTCGAAACAGGCGAATCCGTTGGATTCGCCGATGCAGACCGACAAAGTCCCGCGGCAACTTAGCGAGCCGAAGCCAGGGCCGACTTTTGAGACGGAGCCTAGTGTCCTGATTGGTTGGTTCATTGCTCAGAAAACTCTCGGCTACCTTGCTCACACGCGCCGGGGGGGCATGCGGCGACGCGGCCTTGTTGGGACGACATCAGCGGTGGATCAAACGCACCCGAGTAGGTGGCGCAATGTCGCCTCGAGTGTGGGCGTACGGTAGTTGAAACCCGCCTGGGTGAGTCGGCTTGGCGCGAGGCGCGCGCTCGTCGCGAGCTGTCGGCCGCCTGGGCACGTCCGCCATCGATTGACGAACGAGAGCGGTGTCAGCCCCGCCGACCATTGGAGCCCGCACAGTGTCTCGACGAACTCCCGGCCCTTGGTCGGTTCCGGCGCCACGACGTTGACGGCTCCCGAGAGTTCCTCGTTGGTCGCCGCGTAGAGGATGGCGTCGAGTGCATCGTCGAGCCCGATCCAGCTCCACCAACGCTCCCGCCAGTCCCGCGCCCCTTTCGCCCCTCCGCGAAATCCGCGACCAAGCTGCTTGAGGACACCATCGGTCGGCGTCAGCACCATCCCCATCCGCAAGTTGACGACTCGCGTTCCCTTCTCCTGGAGCGAGCGAGCGCCGTTGCCGTCATGCGTTGGTTTCCCCGACGAATCGGAGTCATCGAGGAGTTCGTCCCCGTGCTCGCCCAAGTCGGTTCCCGTCGAGGCGGTGATGATGACCGGAGGACGTCGTTTCCAGCCATGGACCGAACAGAGAAAGACCGTCGCGCCATCATCCGGTCCCGCGTAGGTCAGGTCGATCAACACATCAACGTCGGCCAGCGAACGCTCGTCACACCGAACGCGCGGCACATCGAGTTGATCCGACGGATCCTCCTCGAGCCGATGTTCCGGAACAACGCGAAGCACCCGATGCCCGCCCGTCGAGAGGTAAGGGACCAGCGCCGAACCGACGATTCCGTCCGGATCGACGACGGCGAAGGTCAACGGTGTTGGCGGTGCCAACGCCGCGTGCCGTTCGAGGTCACCCTTGGTGATCCGGTGGCGGTAGGCGAACATGCGATCGAGCTTCTTCTCGAAGAGTTCCCACCCGATCCAGTCACTGACTGGGCTGAGCGGCAGAGTAAGGTCGATGTCGTCCTTCAGAAGAGTCGAAGTGTCGTCGATCGACTCGAAGCGGTGGGTGTGAACCCATTGGTGGAACGGGCCGGAGATCTGTGTGTCGCGGAACTGCTCGCCGTCGATGGTATCGGAATGGCGGGCGAGCCAGCGTTTGGTGAATGGCCCGGCGGGGATGCCGATCACCAACTCGTCGCCATCATGAATCGAGCCCGTCCGCGACAGAACACGAACGGGCTCCCAGGGTGGATTGAGTCGTTCAAAGGCCCCCGGCCGGGCGTGCCAGCGGAAGACCTCCTCGGAAGAAACTTCGATCCGGCACTCGCGAACGAAGTGATGGTTGCCCATGCCGTCGGTCGATCACCTTCATGAGTCTTGTGCGGGAGGCCCCTCGCTTCCCTCGACTTGCTCTTCCTCGGCCATCTTACGAAGCTTTCGGAGGGCTCGCACTTGAATCTGGCGAACTCGCTCCCGGCTGACACCGAGCCGGTTGCCGATCTCCTCGAGCGTTTGGGCTTGTCCGGGAGCCTCCAGTCCAAAGCGTGCGACGATCACCTCGCGGATCGACGGATCCAGGCAGTCGAGCAGTCGAACGATCGTGCCATGGGCGTCGCGCAATCGTTGGTCGTCGTCCGAGTCCCAATCGTCCGCGGCTTGCGTGACCTCGAAGATCTGATCGCCTCCGGTGACGTACCGGCGATTGCGCTGCGTCTGCTGGATCGAGGAAAGATTCACGCCGTTACGAATCGCCCGGGTTGCGTAGGTGCTGAACTTGAAACCGAGGCTGTAGTCGAACTTCTCAACCGCCCGCATCAGCGCGATGTTCCCCTCACTAATGAGCTCCTCCAGCGTGTTGGTCGGGTCGATGAACTTCTTGGCGACCGAGACGACCAGGCGGAGGTTCGCGTTGATCAGCTTCCCCCTCACCTCCCTCGACTCGGCGAGCAACTCGTCGATCGCGTCGAGCGCGGACTCCTTCGGCCGATCGACATTGATCTTTCGTCTGAGGCACTCGGCCCTGTACTTGAGGTAGTTGAGCTTGCGGAAGAGGTAAACCTCCTGCTCCTTCGTGAGCAGATCCTCGTCACTGAGTCTGACCAGATAGCTGCCCAGCCCCGTGTCGGTCGGCGGCGTCCATGGCTTGCGGCGCCGTGGCGGCTTGGTGGCGACGGGATAGGCCCCGAGAATCTCGGCCTCGGCGCCGCGCTTGCGGAAGTCTTGGTTGTCGACGAACTCGATTTCCGTCTCCGTCATCTGGCGAGCTCGTTCGAGCAAGGCGACGGAGGGCCGCGGTTTCGACGCGCGGGCGTTGCTTTGATTCACCACGGTGCCCACCCGGTTGGTCTTCTTGCGGCTGCTCGGCGTTGAACGACACGCGGTGGTCATGGGGTGGCCCTTTCGTGGACGATCACGGTTAACGATCAAAACGTTCACTTTATTGATACTCCAGGATTTCGGTCGGTCAAGCGATACCTGCCGGTCGTGACGTCTTCCTTTGCCTTTCTCCAAAGTATTTTCCTGTCATTTCTCAAGATTCCTGCTGGTTTTGCCACGAAACCCCACGGTGGGACGAAACGACATTTTCGGTCAAATCGTTCATTTTTTTCGGATCAAGATCTTGGCGGAAAGGAAGCGATGTGTCTTGGCGCCATGAAGAGCGGGCCAGACGTAGCGGCTCGCAAGGCGCAGACGGGATCTCAAGGAAGAACGCGGATGTTCCTCACGAGCTGACACAATGAGTGCGGCTTGCCCCGAGTGCCGGCTCTTGGGTACCGGCTCTTCGGTGCCATGCCCAGAGGATCACGCATGTATGGGCATGCTCCCCGGCAGACTCTCGAATCCGGCAGACGTTGGTGCCTAGCCCGGAATCAATGGTGGAAGGAGACTCTAACGCTCGGAAGCGGAGCCACTGCTGTCCAGAGGAGGACGTCCCCGACGGGGACGTCGTTTGCGCGGATTGATCCAACGGGCGAAACTGACCAGTTGGGTGAGCGTCAATCCGGAAGAGGTGTGGGGCAACCGACGAAGCAACTGCTCATCGGCGCGTTGTCCGCCGATCACGACCGCGACGCCCTGCTTTTCCGCCTCGGCGTAGAACTCGGCGTAGCGTTCCTCAAAGTCGCGCGGCATGACTTGGTAGCTGACCGACATCCAGACGAGTGTCGGCTTTAGCTCGCAGGTCGCCTGCAGGAAGGATTCGATCGGCGTCTCCGGGCCGAGATTGATCGCTTTCCATCCTTCGTCGAGCAGAACCATCTCGCACAGGAGGCTCGGCAGCAGCGATTGATCTCCCTCGATCGCCCCGCCAAGGGCCGTCGGTCGATCCTTGGCCGCGTGCGCCTCGAGCGAGCTTCGGAGGGAGAAGAGACTCGACGCACACAGTTGGGTCGCACGATGCTCCTCGTAGACATCCAGAGCGCCGCGTTCCCAGTCGCTTCCCACCCGGTGCATCGACGGGGCGACGATCTCGTCGCCAAGCTTCGCGATCGGCATCCCTTGCTGATAGGAGCCCTGAATGACCGCGTTGACTTGCTCGATATTCCCCTTCAGTAGGGCGTTGTAGAGCCGATCGGCAAGGTCCGACGCGTCGGACCGAGCGGGCCGCACCTCGAGACAGCCAAGGTCGAGATGAGGAAATTCGCCGTCGCGCACGAGTCGCAAGACATCGGCGACCAAGACCTTGCGGTGCCCCCCCGCGGTCTTGTGGGCGGGCAAAATCCCATCATCGACCCAGCGTTTCACCGTACTGACGCTGACTCCCAGCGCCTTGGAAACGCGTGTGGTGCTGACGTAGTTCGGCTCGGTCATCCTCTTCCGCCGACGTTGGCTGATCACTTCAAGAATCCACGAAACGCCTAACTTAGGGCATCCCAACAATTTATGCTAGAGCCATTGTCAACGCGCCGAGGGATGATTCGACGTCGCTTCTCGCCGTAAGTGGCCGAGAGGCTGACACTTGGCGGAAGCTGACGAACCTGGCCATGACGGCTGCCCGCTATTGGATACGCGTTGTATTCCGAATCCGCGAGCCGTCTTTCCGAGGACTCGACCGGTGGCCCCACCACGCCTCTTGCTCGACACCAACATCTTGATCGCTTCGGCGTACGCTTCCTCGTCGGCGAGCCGCTGGATTGTCGACGGTTGCCTCGAGGGTCGTTTTCAAGCGGTGATGACCCTCGCGGTCCAGCGCGAGTACGAACGGATCGGGCACGCGGCGCTCAAGCGTCCCGAGCAGCTCGCGCGGCTGTCGGAGCTTCTCGACTCGGCTCGGCTGGTCGAACCGGTCCCGACCCGTCGCGTGGTGCCTGACGATCCCGATGACGACAAGTTCGTCGCCGCCGCCCTTTCCGGCTCGGTCGACGTCCTGATCAGCAACGACCAGCACTTGCTCGACCTCGACGGCTTCGAGTCGATCCGCGTCCTCCGCCCCGGCCGCTTCCGCGACGAATGGGAGGAAGAGGACTGAGGGGAGTGGGAGTTTGTTGGCGATCCGCCGTCGTGGCAAACGTGTCGTCAATACCGGCCGGGTGGCCCAGGTTGCTGCTTCCACACATGCATGGAGCGCAAGTGTCCGGGTGGCCCAGGTTGCTCGTCAACCTGGGTGGCGAAGCCACAAGAGCCCCTTTACCAGAGAGCCCCGATTGGACCATCGACCGGTCTCCCGTGACAGCAGCGACACATTCAGAACGTGCTGAGGATCAGCTGTTCTCGGCGAGGAAGAACGTTGTTTCAACGAGATCGATCCAACAAGCCGCTTCTCGATCATTGAGGGAAGGATACACACTTGAATCAAGAAGTACCAAACACCGACGATGTCACTGGTCTGCCACTGGACGGGGTGGCCCAGGTTGCTCGTCAACCTGGGTGGCGAAGCCACAAGAGCCCCTTTACCAGAGAGCCTCGATTGGACCATCGACCGGTCTCCCGTGACAGCAGCGACACATTCAGAACGTGCTGAGGATCAGCTGTTCTCGGCGAGGAAGAACGTTGTTTCAACGAGATCGATCCAGCAAGCCGCTTCTCGATCATTGAGGGAAGGATACACACTTGAATCGAGAAGTACCAAACACCGACGATCTCACTGGTCTGCCGACGGACGAAGCAACTCGAGCAACCGGAGTCTTCGCACGTGCAGCAGTTCTCCGCCAACAGGCAGATACGGGCGACACGTGCAGGTAGGCAGTGGGCGGCTTGGTTTCGAATAGGTGAATGGTCGTCTCCTCCTGAGCCGGCGTATTGAATCGCGTTTCGATACAGCCCTTCTGGACGGTTCGAGAAGATGAGCGAGTCGATCAACCGCAACAGCCGACAGCAGGGCCTCTTGTGGCGGCGCCACCCAGATTGGCAAGCAATCTGGGCCACCCCTGCCGACAGCAGGGCCTCTTGTGGCGGTGCCACCCAGATTGGCAAGCAATCTGGGCCACCCTGCCGACAGCAGGGCCTCTTGTGGCGGTGCCACCCAGATTGGCAAGCAATCTGGGCCACCCCTGCCGACAGCAGGGCCTCTTGTGGCTTCGCCACCTAGGTTGGCAAGCAATCTGGGCCACCCCTGCCGACAGCAGGGCCTCTTGTGGCTTCGCCACCCAGGTTGGCAAGCAACCTGGGCCACCCCTGCCTTGTGATTCGGAGCGATGAATGGGTCACCGAGTTGTCCACGACGATGAGTTGTTCGCTCACTTCATCACGTTCTCGTGCTTTCGTAGGAGACGCATCCTTGATCTCGATTGGCCCAAGCGAATCGTTCTTGGATCACTTGTGGCTCAGATGGAGAGAGAGTCGGCGACGTGTGTCGGCTTTGTCGTAATGCCCGATCACGTCCACCTCGTGGTCTCCTTCTCTTCCGTGGGCAAGCTCAGTCACTTCATGCAAGGTTGGAAGCGGCGTCCCAGTTACGAGATCCGTCGTTTCCTTCGACGCAGCCACTCCAAGTACGAGGCATGGATCCGAGATGACGAACCGATCTGGCAAGCAAGGTATTATTCGTTCGAAATTTACACCCAGGACAAGTTGCTCGGGAAGCTCAAGTACATGCACGAGAACCCGGTGAGAGCTGGTCTCGTTGCGAATACCGTGGATTGGCCTTGGAGTTCGGCGCGTCACTACGAATTGGGCCAAACGGTCGGTGTGCCCATCGGGTCTGCGGGATGACGGGCCTCTTGTGGCGGCGCCACCCAGATTGGCAAGCAATCTGGGCCACCCCTGCAGACAGCAGGGACTCTTGTGGCGGCGCCACCCAGATTGGCAAGCAATCTGGGCCACCCCTGCAGACAGCAGGGCCTCTTGTGGCGGCGCCACCCAGATTGGCAAGCAATCTGGGCCACCCTGCGGCGCCACCCAGATTGGCAAGCAATCTGGGCCACCCTGCGCGGTGCGGAAAAACCGCATGACGGTAAATATGGGGAAGCAACCCCATCGCGACAACGGGGAGGGAGAGGGCCGCCTCTCCCTTACCCGCTCACCCGAAGGCACCCGAAGCAGGGAGATGCATCGAATCGCCAGCAATGCTATTCGTGACGAAGGGCTTCGATGGGGTCCATGAGGGCGGCGCGGCGGGCGGGATAGAGCCCGAAGAAAAGACCGACCATCATCGCGATGCCGAGCGAAACGAACACCGACCAGGGCGCCACCCGCGGCACGAGATCGCGGACTGCGTCGGGAAGGACCTGATAAACGTCGGGATAGAAGGCCTGCATGAAGTTCTGAAGCAGCCAAACACCCGTCCCGCACGAGAGCCCGAGCAAGACGCCAAGCAACCCGCCGGTCGCGGTGAGCACCAGCGTCTCGGTCAGGAATTGCCACATGATGTGACTGCGTTTGGCGCCCAACGCGCGGCGAATGCCGATCTCGCGGGTCCGCTCGGTCACTGTCGCGAGCATGATGTTCATGATGCCGATGCCGCCGACCAAGAGCGAAATCCCGGCGATGACCACCGACAAGAGCGAGAGGAGCATCCGCATGATCTCGGCCTGCCGCAGGAGTTCCTTCGGGACGACGACGGCGTAGTCGGGGGTATCGTGGTAGCGGCGCAGGAGTTCTTCGACCATCTCGGCGGTGCCGTCGACCTCGTCGAGACTGCCGACCTTGAGGGTGATCTGACTCAGTTCGACGATCTCGCCCTCGAAGCTGCCCGAACGTGCGGTGAGAACCTGGTCGCCGATGCGAACCCGCAGCGTCGAGAGCGGGATGTAGACATCGGCGTTGAAGTTTTGCGCCGAGAGGCTGCCGCCGATTCCCGCCGACGGGGTTCTCGACTCGGTTTGCCCGACGATGGTGTAAAAATCGTCGCCGACCTGAATGCTCTCACCGATCGGGTTCTCGAAGGGGAAGAGTTGCTCGGCGACCCCCGCGGCGATCACCGCGACATTGGACCGGGAGCGGACGTCCTGCTCGGTGAGGAATCGGCCACGGCCGACGCGAAGCTGGTTGATGCTCTGAAAAGCGGGCTTGGCCCCGACCAGTCGGCAGTCCTGTAGCCGTTGCCCATGCCGGACCGCCTTGGTGATCTCGCGCATCGGCACTGCCTCGACGATGGCGGGAATCCCGGTCGTCAAGCGGGTGAAGTCGTCGCGGAGGATGCCGTAGCGGACCATGAGGCTGCCGGGACCGCCGCCGGAGCTGACGTCGGTCGGCTTGACGCTGCGGACGATGATGCTGGTGGCGCCGAGGCTCTTGATCTGCTCTTGGGCGCGTTCGCTGATCCCCTCGCCCATCGCGACGAGCCAGATGACGGCGGTAACGCCGATGAGGATGCCGAGTACCGTCAGCGCCGAGCGCAGCTTGTGTAGGAAGAGGCTCTTGACCCCGACGCGAACCGTCAGCCATAGCGCCCGCAGCGAAAGATTCAACGCAGCCTATCCTCGGTGAAAGTCCCTCGAGTTGCCCGTGGCATGTTGTCGGCCTCCGCGTGGTGAGGGCGTGGTCTGGACATCACGGCCGGGTCGACGTCCTTGGTCGAACTCAAACGCCGGGCACCGTTCCCTTGGAGGGACTCTTGTGGCTGTGCCACCCAGGTTGACGAGCAACCTGGGCCACCCAGATGACCCTCGGTCGGTCCGTCAGCTAGCCCGATTCCGCGGGGGCCGAGGTGGGGCCGGCGCCGGCTTGAGCGCGGAACCGCTTCGCGGCGGCGTCGGCTTCCTGGGCGTCGATGCCGCCATCCTTGTTCGCGTCGAGCCGATCGAAGAAGCCCTTCATCCGATCGGGGACTTCCGCCTTGGTCACCTTACCGTCCTTGTCGGCGTCGTAGGTCATCAGCGGCTGACGCGGGGGCCCGCCGCTCTTCTTCGAGGCCGGCGGACGCCCTCCCTCGCTCGGCATTCCGGGCGAACGCGGCGGCTTGGCTTCCCCGCCCTTGTTGGCGTCAGCTTCCCGGTCATCTTCCGATTCCTTCTCACTCTCGCGTTGCTGGGCGTCGGTCATCTCGGTGCGGACCTCCGGAATGACCGCCCGCGGATTGAGGATGACCCGTTCCCCTTCGACCAAGCCGTCCCTGATCTCGATCGCGGTGTCATTGCTGGCACCGATGACGACCGGGCGTTTCTCGAAGCCCTTGTCGGTCCTGACGTACGCGAAGTAGTGGTCCTCGCCGATCTCGACGACCGCGAGCAGCGGCACCATCAAGACTCCCTCGTGCTCGGCGATGGTGATGGTGACTTCCGCCGTCATGCCGGGCTTGAGGTCCGAGAGCGACTCGTCGTCGATCGAAACGACCGTCGCGTACTCCTTGACCGAACTGGAGAACCACGAACCGGGTTCCGGTTGGTTGGCGACGGAGACGACATGGCCGTCGTACTCGTGGTCGAGCATCTGGATGACGGCGGGCATCCCGGCTTTGACCTTGCTCACCTTCGTTTCGTGAACCGAAACGCGGACCTGCATCTGGTCGAGATCGGGGAGGCGGATAATAGTCTGGAACTCGCGGACGGTGGCGCCTTCGTAGATGTCGATGTCGTTGTTCGACCGACGACGGCGGCTCTGCTCGTTGTTGTAGACGACCATGCCGTCACGGGGAGCGACGATCACCGTCGACAGAAGCTGTTCCTTGAGCCGCTCGAGTTTCGATTTCTCGAGATCGGCGGCGGCCTTCTCCGCGAGCATCTGAGCTTCGGCCGAGTCGCGGGCGCTCTCGAGTTCCTTGACGGTCTTCGGTTTGGTGTACTCGACCAGGACGCGCCGGGCGGTCGTCTGAGCGCCGAGATCGAGTTCGGCCTGCTGCACGGAGAAGCGATTGGCCTCGAGCTGCAATTGGGTAATGTAGCCCTTGCGGAACATCTTCTCGGCGTAGTCGAGCATGTTCTGGGAACTCTTAAGGTTCTCCTCGGCGAGGATGAGATTCCCCTCCGCGACCTGGAGTTCCTGCACGTAGGTCCCCTCGAAGTACTCCTTGACCGCGATCGTCGCCGACTCGTAAGTTTCGAGCGCTTGGATATAGGAGGATCGGGCCCGTTCATACGCGATCGTCTGTTCGGTGATCGCCTGTTCGATGTTGGAGGCCTCGAAGCGAACCAGTTCGGTCCCCTCGGTCACGCGGGTTCCGTCCTCAATGATGCTGAGGATGGTCGTCCCGCCCTGGACCATGCACTTAAGCTCGATGTTGCTGGCGCTTTCGACGTTGCCGTCCTCGGTCACGTTGATCCGAAGGGTCCCGCGGCGCACGGGAGCGGTCTGGATCGAGCCGGCGAGCCCATCGCCCGTCTCCAGCATCGGCCGCAGGAAGGTCGGCGACGTCCAGACGACCGCACCGATCAGGCACAGCGCGAGGATTGAAATGATCCACCGCGACGCGTAGCGAGGGCCGTCGGATTTGCTTCTCTTGGTCCGCGGAGTCGAGGCAGGTTCAGCGACGCTCATGGGGTGTCGTCTTCCTCTAGTGAAAGCGGTGCGCTTGGTGGCAGGATCTCGACCGGTTTCCAAGCCTTAGCCGGTGGAGTTTCCGAAATTGTACCAGTTCCGTCCTCTCGAGGGGGCGTTTGTGATCCGAGAGGAACCGTTTTTGTCTCTTCAGCGGTCGACGCGATCATCTCCACATGACGCGTCGTGGCCGGTTGCTGGCGAATCACTTCGGGCATCACCGAGTTGATCGCCCGCTGATACGCGAGCGCCTCCGCGGGACTCATCCGGAGATCGACCACGACGTCGTGCCAGCGTTCGCCTTCGTCGAGCCTCGACTTGATCTCCCCGAGGCGTTGGAGGAACTCCTGGCGGTCGGCGATCGGGATCTGGTTCTCAGGCTTCTCTCCGCGAAGACGGCCGACGAGACGATTCCACCACGAGGGCAACTCCTTGGGAGCGGCCTCGGAAGGCTCCGCGATCATGTCCGTTGTTGGCTCGTCCGCTTGCTCGGAACTCGCCGATTTGGACCCGATCTTGACGATTTTGGTCTCGTTTTCGTCCAAATCGTGTCGTTTCGGTGCCGATTCGCCCTCATTCTCGTCCAAAAAGGCGGCCAAATCCTCGATCTCGGGCGGAACCTCGAGATACCCCTCCGCCGAGGTCTCGTCGATCGGCCCCACGTCGCGGACCGCGTCCTCGTACTTTTCGACCTGTTCGTAGAAAGCATTGATCGGCCGCTCGCCCCCAGGCGGACAAGAGACCGGACACTTCAACCCCGCCAACGCCTCCCCAACCAACTGCTCAAACGGTTCCTCAATCCACAGATTGTCGTCGTTGACCCGCATCAACCCCAGATCGAACAGCAAGTTGAGTCGAATCGCCTCATAGTTTACCCAAACGCTGAGAAAATTATTCTGGGTATTGCGGAAGTCCGCCAACGCGGCCAGAAGGTTCTGGGCCAACGTCGGGCTGAGCTGCTGCGGCGGTTCACCCGGCAACGGTGGACTGAAGGGCTGATTCAGCTCATCCAACGTCAAATCGACACGGCGAATCGACAGAATCAACGCCCGCCGTTGGATCTCGAGGTTCTTTTCCAGACGATCGAGCTGCCGCAACTCCCGCCGCAATCCGAGCGAGACCTGGTCGACGAATCCCATGTAGCTGCGGCGCGTCTGCTGGTAATCGATCAGCGACTGGCGGAAGGTATTCTTCTCCGCGAACCGGTTCAGCGGAGCGCGGAAGGTGAGCCGTGCCTGCAAGTTGCTGCTGGGACTACGGAAACGGACGGGATTATTCCCGACGGTCCCCAGTTCGCCGTTGACCTCGAGATCCAACAACGCCTTGAGCCGGTTGGCGTTCAAGTCGACCAATCGCCACTGATCGACGACCGAGGCCCGGGCGTTCATCCAGTCCAGACGGTACTGCCGAGCGATCGAGAAAGCCTCGCAGAAGTCGAGCTTGACCGGCACAATGTAGATCTTCTCAAGCCGAAGCCGCGCGTCGAGAAGTTGGATCTCGCTCACCTGCGACTTCACCCGACGAATCGTCTCGACCAGGAAGTTCGCCGCTTCGGCACTCTCTCCGGCCGATTCCATCGCGTCAAACTCGTCGATTCGTGCGAGATTCGTGCGAAAACGCTCCCGAAGAGAGGCGATCCGGTCGGGAAGCCGCGCGATTTCCACATCAAACTGTTCGCGTTCGGCCTCTGTCTTGATGAGCTTGCGACGCTCCGGGGCGGCTCCGTCGAGCTCCGCCAAGTCCCGCGCCACCACCACGAAGAAGTCATTGACCCGATGGACCACTCCCGACAATTCATCACGCATCGGATCGAGCTGTTCCTTCGTCGCCTTCACGGGAAGTCGACCCGTCCGCTCCAGAAGACCCTCCAACTCCCGATTGGCGTCCATCAGTCTCGGGTCGACGAACTCGAAATCGGCCAACAGCGAATCGTCGACGACACAAGGCAGCGACGGCGGCAGATTGAGCGTCGACACCAGGAAGTTCTCAAATTGATCCTGGAAATTGACCTGCCGGCGGAGCAGGTTCGAGCGTTCGGTCTCGATACTCTGCCGAAACTCGTCTACCTGGACGGGGTCGATCAGGCCCGCTTCGAAGAGGGCATCGAGTAGCCCGAGCGTTTGAAGCTGGGCGTCGAGACTCTCCTGGGTCCGCTGAATTTCGTAGATGACCTGGATGAGCCCATAGTAGCCGCCGACGGTCCCTTCACCGCCACCCGCGAGGCCGGTGCCGGTTCCGCCGCCACCTCCGGCGAGACTTCCCCCACCAAACGTGTTGACGCCGAGGTCCTGGCCGACGCCGCCGAAACCACCCTGGCCGACGCCCGAGAAACCGGTCAGCCCCGCACCACCCTGGAAGCCGCCCAAACGCTGGATGCCATCGGTCGTCCCGATGCCGTAGGCGACGTTCAAGTAGAGCGAATTGACGAACCGGGCCCATGACCGAAGGTTCGACAAGAGGCGCCGTTCGACCAGCGTCAGCGGTTCGAGATTGAAGGCTTTGCCGCCAAACTGCAGAAAACGACGGACCACCGAGAAGCTGAGGATCGAGGTCGCGAAGTTCGTATGGTTGGGGCCGGCGAAGTTGAAGACGATCGAGTTGGCCGCCCCGACAAGGATCGAGCCACCGCGAGCGAGGTTCCGCTCCGCCTCGAAATTCGAGCGAAGGTCAAGCACGCTGAACGAGTTGCCGGTCCCTGGACCGGTCGCTCCGATCACCGCCCGTGGTTTATCCCCCTGCACTTGCTCGATGACATCGTTGCCGCCGGCGAACTTCAGATCGAACGCGAACCGTTCGAACGCGACGTCGAGGGCCGAGAGGTAGATCGTCTCGATCTCGCTGCGGTACTCACGTCGATTGAGCCGCGCCAGTGTCACCGCGGTCGGCAAATCGAGAACAATTTGCCCTTCCTCGTTGGTCGGTACGTAAGTTGGCAACAGCCGCAGCCATTCGGAGTTCTCCACGGAAGAAATCGGGCTGTTGGGCCGCCACTTCTTGAAGTTCTTGATGCCGTAAACGCAGCGCATGTACTGATGCGAGGCCGGATCGTCCGGAGGCATCGGCGGATCGTTGGGGTTGTAGGGCGAGAAGAGCCGCGAGCGCTGATCGGGATAGACGTCGAAGTCGCAGAACTGCCAGCGGGGGTTGTAGGACTTCTGCCGGACCAGCCGCGTCGCCTCGCGGTCGGCCTTCTTCCGGTAGTAGTTCCTTCCGCAACCGCCCACGAGCGTGAGCAGCAGCGTCACGGCCAGCGTGACACCGAGCGATTGCGTGCTGTCAAGTCGCAAGACGCGCATGGCATCCTTTCCAAGACATCGTCCACCCCACCGGCGCAATCGGGACGCATCCTACGTCGAGAAGAACCGTCGGATTCGGGTCTTCTGTGATTGTCGACCGATCGGTACGAAACGGATCAGGGCTTCGACTCGACCGCCCGCCAAGCTTCTGACAACTGCGAAAAGAGTGACGACTGTTCCGGTTGTGATGCCTCCGACGCCCTCGGACAAATGCACGCGATCATCAATTTGCCCCAGGACGACGTCGCCCCTTTGGTGGCTCTCCTCTGCCCCCCTGGTTCAAGGGGCGCCGGCATAAAGAGGGTAAGACTCTCGTGGCTTCGCGAGATCCTCCGGGGCGCTGCCTAAGACCCCCTCCTTCTCCCCCTTGGACAAGGGTGAGCAATTGGAGCGCCCCTTGGACAAGGAGGAGCAATTGGAGCGCCCCTTGGACAAGGAGGAGCAATTGGAGCGCCCCTTGGACAAGGGGGAGCTTTCGGAGAGCGATGTCGCCCCGTCGGGGCTCATCTCGTCGCTCGTGTCCTCCTGGCACTTACGTGCCAGGCATTACTTGGCCGCCGCTTCGTCGGTCGTCGGTCGTCGGTCGTCGGGTGGAGGAGCGGGTGCGTTGTTTCAACTTAGGGTAACGACGACGGTTGGAATATCCCTCGTTCCAAGTGATGCAGGCGGAGAATGGGCTTCGCTCAGGTGGGAAAAGTGGCTATCTGGGCCGAAATCGGGCCCGCATCGAAGTCTCGCCTGCACTGGTGGCAGGGGAACGTCGTCTCATGAACACTCCGAACGTTCGCGGCGTTCACTGGGCACAAGGAGTCCCCAATGTTCCCGATGATCAGCGCGATGGCCGCCGTCCTCGTGGCCTGGGCGCTCCTCTCGACCCTGCTGATCGGTCTCGGACTGGCCGTGGCGCGTCTGGCTGGCATCCGCCGACTCGACATGGATCAGTTGCTCGTCGCCTTCTGGATGGGCCTGGCCGCCACCATCGCGGGGCTACAGTGGTGGCACTTCCTTTTTCCAGTCACGGAGGCGATCTACCTCCTGCTCGTTCCTCTCGCATGGCTGGGCTTCCACGGACGCGTCGCCGAGATCCTTGGTCTCCTGCGTGGCGGCTTGAACTCGAGCCCCCTCGCCGTGACGAGCATCGTCCTCGCCGCGATTTGGTTGGCGAACCTCGCGATCGGCCCCTGTAACTCAATCGACAGCGGCATGTATCATCTAAACGTCATTCGCTGGACGACCGACTACGCGATCGTTCCGGGGCTCGGCAATTTGCACGTTCGCCTTGGCTCCAACCAGTCGGGCCTCCTCTTCAGCGCTCTACTCGATACCGGCATCGGGCGGGGTCGATCGCATCACATCGGCAATTCCTTGCTACTCGTGAATCTTGTCGTGCTGAGCATCTGCTGCCTGGAACGTTGGCGTTGCTCGAACCGGCGTTGGACGAGCGATCTCTTCGCCGGGATCCTCTTGGTTTCGGCGATCCAAATGGCGAATCACTGGATTTCGACCTTCAACACCGATCCCCATCCCGCGCTCGCCCTCTACATCGCCGCGTGGCGGTTGCTCGCCTACTGGGAGATGCGCGACGAGCCGAGCGCCACCCGCTCCTACGAACTCCTCGTCGTCGCGACGATGCTTGCGCTCGCGGTGGTGATGAAACTGACGGCGCTCTTCTACGTCGTCGCCGCCTCTTTGCTGCTGGTGACACTGGTCGTCGGCGTCCGTCGTACCTGCGACCGCCGTCACGCCCTGATCGGTTGGGCATGTGCGGGGTTGCTGCTGGTTGCCCCCTGGCTGGGGCGAGGCGTCCTCCTGACAGGCTATCCGCTCTACCCGAGCACCCTACTCGCCGCGCCGGTGCCGTGGCGCGTGCCGAGCGAACTGGTCGATGCGGAACGAGAACACATCCGAGCCTTCGCCCGCGTCCATGAATGGGCGTTCGACCCAATGCGGCGCGCGAGCTGGGAGGGCTGGAACTGGTTGGGACGCTGGTGGAGTCTCGCGGAGCGCGACCTGCTGGTGCCGGCGGGACTTGTCCTCGTGGCGGGGCTACTGCTGCCGCTCGCGTGGAGACGACTGAGCAGCGACGCCCGGCGAAGCCTGCTGCTTCTGATGCCGGCGCTGGTGGGAATCGTCTGTTGGTTCGGCACGGCTCCCGACCAGCGATTCGGGTTCTTTCATTGGTGGATTGCCGCGGGACTGATGCTCTCGCTTCTGCTGAGCCGGGCGAACATTGCCATGCGGCCGGGTTGGCGATCCTCAACGGCCCTCGCGGTCCTGTTGCTCGCGATGGCGAATATCAAGAATCCCTACCAAGGGACGGGAGAGGATGCTGGCTTTCATCCCCTGCCGGTCGCACGAGCGACGCCGCTAACGACCGACTCGGGACTTCAGGTGTGGGTGCCCCGAGAGTGGAAGCTTTGTTGGGACGCGCCCCTCCCTTGCACGCCTTTCTTCAATCCACTCTTGCGGCTCCGGCGTTCGGACGACTTGAGTTCGGGTTTCGTTCTCGATCCCCCTCCGGTCCGGCTGGCCGGTCCCGGACATCGCCCCCACTGGTGAGGTCGCACCAACCGTCCGGAAAACACTCTCAGATCCCATGCCCACAACACGCTGGGTTGGGTGCCATGCCCGCAACACGCTGGGTTGGGTGACATGCCCACGCCTCGTGGGCATGCGTGTGAGGATCTGTTGTTTCCGAACACCCCGGCGTCCCAAACGACGCGACGGTTTACACGTCCTTCTCGAGAAGAACCAAGGCGTACGCGAAATCGCCGGCGCTTCCCATCGGAGTCTCGCGCACCGGTCGCCAGCCCTCTTCGAGCATCCCTTGAACATTGTGGGTTCCACCGTTCTCGGTCGAGACGATGACATAGACTTGACGCTTCATAGGGTCGGTCTCCATAATCCGCCGGTCCCCGAACAAGACATGTCGTCGGCAAGGGACTGAACGAACGTCAGCCCGGATCGTCCGACGCGGGGACATCCCACTCGTGACATGACATCAACGGCACCACCCAAGTGTAGTTCCCCGCGCGCTGATCGCACGTTTCGCTAGAACTCTTCGTCGAGTGGTACCGCGAGCGACAGTCCGATGGTGCAGGCGCGGAGGTACTCGTCAATGTCGAGGAACTCGCGCACCGTGTGGGCGTTGTGCTGACCGCCTCCGAGCGTGACGGTGGGGATGCCGTGAGCGTTGAGCCAGTTGGCGTCGAGCCCGCCGTCGGAAATGTGAAGATCGGGATCGAGCCCCTCCAGCGTCAGGACCTGCTTGGCGATGGCGAGGCACTCTTGCGACTTGTCGAGCCGAAATGCCTCGTAGTCCATCTGGCTCGAGAACTGAACCGACGCCCGCTTTTTGGCGGCGTTGCGGACACCCTTGGCGGCCGCGTTGAACGCCTTGCGGTAGGCGTTGACGATCCGCTCGCGGAATGCGGCATCGTGGCTGCGAGCTTCCGCGCGGACCGAGGCGTGATCGGGAACGACGTTGACCGCGCTGCCCCCGTTCAGGATGCCGACGTTGCTGGTCCCCTTCTTGCGTCCCTTCTGAACGAGCCCGTGCCACCCCTCTTGATGAACGCTGGCGAGCGCCTCGGCCGCGACCACCAGCGCGCTGGCGCCGTCCTCGGGGTGAGCGCCGGCGTGGGCGGCGATGCCGTCGATCTCGATCTGCATGCGCGTCGCCCCGGTGGCGCCGACGATCAGACGTTCATTGGTCCCGCCATCGAAGTTGAAGGCCATCTCCGGCTTGCCCAATTTGTTCACGGCCAGGTGGCGGGCCCCAACGAGCCCGACCTCCTCCTGGACCATGAAGGCGAAGGTGAGCGGGGGATGCGGCAGGTTTCGCTCGAGAATTGCCAGCGCCGTCGAGAGCACGACCCCGACGCCGGAGCGGTTGTCGGCCCCGACCGCGGTTGACGAGGACCTGGGGACGATACGGTCGCCCCTGACGATCGGTTGGCAACCGACGCAGAGCGGGACGGTATCGACGTGGGCGAGCATCATCCGCCGCGGCGCGCGAAAGGTTCCCGGCAGTTTGACGATGAGATTACCGACCTCCCCGCCGTAGGGACTCTTCTTGTGGGCATCGTCGTAGGTCATCGCCGACGGCGCCAGTCCGGCTCTGGTCAGCTTCTCGACGATGAACGCGAGGATCTCTTCCTCTTTTCCCGACGGGCCGGGAATCGCCATCAATTGTTTCACCAAGCTGAGCAGTTCTCGTTTGGGAAGAGTATTCGCGCTCATCGGTTCCTTTCGAAAGGGGGAAACCTTTTTGTAGATCGAACGTCGCTTCTCCCAGTCTACACGAGTCCCTTGACCCAGAAACCCATCCCCCCGGGGACTCCCGAGGTCGGATCGAAACCGACGCGCTGGTAGAGGCGCTTCGCGGGGTGATTGTCGGCGCGGACTTCGAGCGTCAAGCGGCAACAGCCCATCGCCCGCGCCGCGGCCTCGACGTGCCCGAGCAACGCGGCGCCGACCCCCTTCCCACGCGCGGCCGGCGCGACGAAGAAATCGTGGACGTTGAGCAGTGGCTTCGCCGCGAAGGTCGAGAATCCCAGGAAACAAACCGCCAAGCCAGCCGGCGTCGCCCGCTCGCGCGCGACGAAAACGTGGGTCGTGGGATGGTTTCGAAGCCCCTCGATAACGCCGCCGGGCAACGGGAATCTTCCATTGAGCCCCATCGGGTCGCGAGCGTAGCCCTCGAGCAAGGAGAGAACCGCCTGCTGGTCGGCCCGCTTGGTCAAATCGGCTCGGTCGATGTTCAGACTCACCATCGCTTGTTCGCTCGCTCGCGTTTCTCGTGACGTCGGTCCCGTTCGCGGAACCTCGGTGACAGCATATGGGCAGCCTACGGAGACGGGCCGCCGGCGTCAGCGAGAACCGAGCGCCGAGCACGCGCCACGGGGGCCTCACAGTGGTATGAAAGGAGATGGGGCGAGGGATGTCGGTCAAGGTTGTCGAATCGACCCGGAGGGCCCCCAGCCAGAAAGGGACGCGGCGATGGCGGACAAGGTCGAGGAACTCAAAGCAACGTTGGCGCAGCTCCACCAGCAGCTTCAGGATGTCCCGGCGGACGCCCCCGACGTCAAGGCGATGCTCGAGGGAGCGATTGTCGACATTCATTCGACGCTCGACGCCGAGAAATCAGCCGACGAACCGCAGCACGACACGCTCATCGAACCGCTGACCGACGCGGCGAGCCGTTTCGAGGAGTCCCACCCCACCTTGGCGGGCGCGATGACCCGGCTCGTGGAACTCTTGCGCCACATGGGCATCTAGCGCACCGTCAACCGTCCAAATTCGGGTTGATAGTTGGGCGACTTGTTCTCACCGGCTGACAAGCAGCCGGTGGCGCCCGAGCGTCATGTCTTGGCGGTGCACGAGCAGCAAAAAATGGATGTCCAGATCGAGAGAGAAAAGACGATCTGGATAGAGAGGGGAAAAAGTGGAGCGAAGGGGATTCGAACCCCCGACCTCGGCATTGCGAACGCCGCGCTCTCCCAGCTGAGCTATCGCCCCTTTAGAGCCGCAAAGCGTTAAATCATACTCGCTTGCGACATGGTTTCAAGCCCCGGCGGACCAACTTTGGCCCGAGTCCTCCCCGTTGAACGGAAGCGACGTTTCCGGGATTGGCCGTCGGGGCCAATCGTGGCTCTCTCTTACTTGGATACCCCGAATCCGTCGTGTGGGGAAGTGGACAGATGAATATCGAAGACGTCATCGACGCTTCGAACACGTCGATCGCCTTTCTCGTGGTGCTCTTGGTCGTTCTCTTTCTGCTCGTCTACTCGATGGAAAGGCCGTGGTATTAGGCTGTAGGCTGCATCTCAAGAGGCAGCCCTGGCTTCGGCTGGCTGCGTCGGCGCTGGACTTGGTCGGTCTGTATCGACGAATCCAGCGGATTCACCTGCTTCGACCTTCTCATCCCGCACCAACTCGCTGAGCCTCGGGCCGACGATCAACGGTTGAGATGAAGCCTAGCGGCTACGAGCGGTTTGAGACGTCATCGTCGGCAAACTCGCCCGCGACGCGACGCTGGAGGAATTCATGAAGCGGCTTCGCTCGCGCGGCCGCCGTCGCATGGCAGCTTGCCGACCTAACTCATTGTCCCCCAGGTCATTGACGTACCGGAACGCCGCGGATACGGTCACGCCTCCGACGATCATGCCGACCGCGATCAACAAACCGCCCACCGCGGCGAGGCCAACCGTCGCGCCCAGGACTTGCCAATGCCAAGTCGACTCCGGAGCCATCGCGATGGCGTAGATCCCCGCTCCGGTCGCGACCGAGGCCACCGACCCCAGTGCCGGGACGAGGTGAAAACGGTGCGGACACATCGCAGTTCCCTCCCAATCTGAGTCTATTCTACAGACTCCGCGTCGCGTTGGCGGCGGTCCCCCCGGAATCGGACGCGTCCCGAACGGACGCGTTGCGAACGGACTTGTCGATGCGTGATGACGTGGTTGGCGGCGCCGCGCGCTGACGCCCCCAGTCTCTCCCTATTCTAGGACGAGATGCTCGTCCCTTCTCGCAAGCGCAACTCGCGCCCCCCTCAATCGGGCGACTGTGGATGAACCAGACGCGTTGGCAGTACAATGTCGGGCTGCGACTTCGCCGGAGAATGCAGGAACAAGGACTGGCCCGTGACCATTTGGAAACGCTCTCTCTTTTCGCTCTTCGGTTTGCTCGGTATGACTTCGACACTCGTCGGAGAACCGCCGAAGCAACCCGATCAGTCGCGGCCGCCGAACGTCATCGTCATCATGGCGGACGATCTCGGCTACGGCGATGTCTCCTGCTACGGGGCGACGGAACTCGAGACGCCCAACATCGATCGGCTCGCCAAGGAAGGTATCCGCTTCACCGACGGCTACTGCTCCGCCTCGACTTGCACGCCAACCCGGTTCTCGTTCTTGACGGGCAAGTACGCTTTTCGGCAACCGGGAACGGGAATCGCCCCTCCCAACGCCGCGGCGCTGATCCAACCGGGAACGCCGACGGTCGCCTCGATGTTCCAGCAAGCCGGCTACAAGACCGCCGTTATCGGCAAGTGGCACCTCGGGCTGGGAAAACCGCCCAAGCCCGACTGGAACGGCCAGCTCAAGCCCGGCCCGAACGAGATCGGTTTCGACTACTGCTACTTGCTGCCGACCACGAACGATCGCGTCCCATCGGTTTATGTCGAAAACCACCGCGTCGTGAATCTGGACCCCAAGGACCCGCTCTGGGTTGGCAACAAGAAGCCGAGTCCCGATCACCCGACCGGCGTCACAATCCGCGATCAGCTCAAAATGGACTGGAGCCGCGGCCACAATCACACCGTCCACAACGGCATCGGCCGAATCGGCTATTTCACGGGGGGGCACGCGGCCCGCTGGCGCGACGAGGACCTTGCCGACGAATGGGTCAAGCAATCGGTCCGCTGGATCGAGGAGCACAAGGACGAACCCTTCTTCCTCTTCTTCGCCTCCCACGACTTGCACGTCCCACGCATGCCTCACGAACGGTTCCAGGGCAAGACCTCCCTCGGCTACCGGGGCGACGCGATCGCCCAGCTCGACTGGTGCGTCGGGGAACTCCTCGCGACGCTCGACCGCTTGGGCCTCGCCGAAAACACCCTCGTCGTCTTCTGTAGCGACAACGGGCCGGTTCTCGATGATGGCTACAAGGACGGCGCGGTCGAAAAGCTCGGCGCACACCAACCCGCCGGCCCCTACCGCGGCGGGAAATACACGATCTTCGAAGGGGGTACCCGAACGCCCTTCATCACTCGCTGGCCGGGAACCATCAAGCCGGGCACGTCGGACGAGGTGGTCTGCACGATCGATCTTCCGTCAAGCCTCGCGTCGCTCGTCGGCGTCGAGCCTTCCAGTGACGCTTTTCCCGACAGCTTCGACGTGATAGGAGCGATGCTCGGGAAAGAGGGAGCCGAAGGGCGCGACCACCTCATTCAGCAAGGCAATGGTCGCACCGGCATGGCCCTGCGCGAGGGTGACTGGAAGCTCCTTCGAGGCCGGGTCGGCAAAGGAAAGAAGGCGACCACCGAGACGTTCCTCTTCAACCTCGAAAGGGACCCTAGTGAGCAACACAACGTCATCGACGAGCATCCCGAGATCGCCAAACGGCTCGATGCCCGGCTTCAGGAGCTTATCGATCGTGGTCGTAGCCGGACGTGACCGGCGCCGAGTAGGAAGTTCGTCGGAAGAGTTCGCATCCCCAACCCGGAGGAAGGAATGATTGGGACATCAAGCGGCATGGCTGCGCTGAGTCTGCTACTGGTTGTCGGAAACGCGCCGACGGAGAATTGGCCCCAGTTTCGCGGACCGTCCAGTGACGGCGTCGTCGTCGGAGAGAAGGTTCCCGTCGACTGGGACGCCGAGAAGAACGTCCTCTGGAAGTTCGACGTGCCGGGCGAAGGATGGTCCTGCCCCGTGATTTGGGGCGACAAAGTCTTCATCACGGCGGCGATTCCCGAAAGCAAGCCGACTGAGCAAGCAGCGGCACCACGCGAACGACGCGAGAGAGCCGAAGGCAAGGGTCGCCGTCCCGAAGGCGACGCGAAAGGGCGTCGAGGTCCTCCGGACGGAAAAGGGGGCGAACGTGCCAAAGGAAGAGGCGGACGAGGCCGCTCGCGTCGAGGAGGCGGCTACGGCGGTCCCGACCTGACCCAGACCAAGTATCGCTGGGAGATTTATTGCCTCGATGCCAACACCGGCAAACTCCTTTGGAAGGAAGTCGCCCGCGAAGGCAAACCCCCGCTGCCACGCCACCAGACCAACACCTACGCGACCGAGACACCCGTCACCGACGGCGAGCGGGTGATCGCCTACTTCGGCATGACGGGGCTCTACGCCTACGACGTCGACGGCAAACCGCTGTGGAAAAAGGATCTCGGAAACTACCAAATGCGCGCGGGCTGGGGGACGGCGAGTTCGCCCGTTCTCCACGACGGCAACGTCTTTCTTCAAATCGACAACGAGGAGCAATCCTTCCTCATCGCCCTCGACGCGAAGACCGGCGAAGAGATTTGGCGCGTCTCGCGTGACGAGCCGTCGCAGTACAGCAGCCCGATCATCTGGGAGAACAGCAAGGGAACCGAACTGGTGACCGGCGGACAGTTCTGCCGCTCCTACGATCCCGCCACGGGTAAACTCCTCTGGCAGCTCGACATGCAAAAAGGACGTAGCTCCGCGACGCCCCTCGCTCACGGCGATCGGCTCTACGTCGGCACCGAGCATCGCAACCGGGGTGGATCCGACGATGGGGGCGGCTTCCTCTTCGCCGTCAATGCCGGCGCCAAGGGCGACATCACCCCTTCCGGTGGCGCGACCAATAGCAAGGACATCGCATGGGTGTGTGATCGTTCGGGAATCCAGATGGCCTCGCCGGTCATTTGCGACGGCCGTATCTACCTCTTCGAACGCCGCAGCGGTCTGGTCAGTTGCATCGACGAGAAGACGGGAGAGGTCCTGTTCCGCAAACGGGTTCCCAAGGCGGCGGCCTTTTGGTCTTCGCCCTGGACCCACGACGGCAAAGTCTTCGCCCTCGACGATTCGGGGACGACCCACGTCATCGAGCCGGGTGACGATCTCACGATTGTCGACACCAATCCGATCGACGAGCAGTTCTGGTCGACACCAGCCTTCGCCGGCGGCAAGCTCTATCTCCGCGGCGCCAACTTCCTGTACTGCATCGGGAATGAAGGCGGCAAGTAGGAGGTCCGTCTGGCCAACCTTCGTGGTTGCTCAAGACCCACCCGCTTACCAGGCCTCTCTCCCACTCGGGAGAGGGGCCTGGGGGTGAGGGAAATTTTCTTTCGCCTGGGCGTACGAAGCACGCAAGAACAAGATGGTTCGCCGCAGGCCCACCCTACTCTTGGCCAGCCCAGGTTGCTCCGTTGCCAACCCTTTCAACGTCACCACGGAAGGGGGCGCCGCCCCCGGAGAATTAGAAAAGTAGATCGGCAATGCATCAGCTGCGGAGCAGCGCAGGTTAGGTGAACGAAGGATTTGGATCGAGCCCCGAAGGTCGCGACGGTTACCTTCGAATGACCTGCGCCCCTACGGGGCTTCGTGAATCGACTTGCTTCCTTACCAGGGGTTGCCACCCCTGGCTATTAAACTCCGCCGCTTCGCGGCTCAAGAGGGATGCAGAACGAAGGATTTGGATCGAGCCCCGAAGGTCGCGACGGTTACCGTCGAATGACCTGCGCCCCTACGGGGGTTCGTGAATCGACTTGCTTCCTTACCAGGGGTTACCACCCCTGGCTATTAAACTCCGCCGCTTCGCGGCTCAAGAGGGATGCAGAACGAATGATTTGGATCGAGCCCCGAAGGTCGCGACGGTTACCGTCGAATGACCTTTGCCCCTACGGGGGTTCGTGAATCGACTTGCTTCCTTACCAGGGGTTACCACCCCTGGCTATTAAACTCCGCCGCTTCGCGGCTCAAGAGGGATGCAGAACGAATGATTTGGATCGAGCCCCGAAGGTCGCGACGGTTACCGTCGAATGACCTGCGCCCCTACGGGGCTTCGTGAATCGACTTGCTTCCTTACCAGGGGTTGCCACCCCTGGCTATTAAACTCCGCCGCTTCGCGGCTCAAGAGGGATGCAGAACGAATGATTTGGATCGAGCCCCGAAGGTCGCGACGGTTACCGTCGAATGACCTGCGCCCCTACGGGGCTTCGTGAATCGACTTGCTTCCTTACCAGGGGGTTACCACCCCTGGCTATTAAACTCCGCCGCTTCGCGGCCTAGGGGATCGGACACAGTCGATAGGAATGAGGGGGCAACAGATACCACAACCTGCGTCCCCTTAGGATCTTGCCTGCGAACACTCCTTGCCCAATCAGTTCGCAAACGACTCTCCCAATGCGTCATGGGCCGCAGGCCCACTCGACGGCGGATGGGATGCGATCTACCAAACGTCGATTTGCAATTCGAGGCTGACGCCGGTCACCTCCGCGACGCGACTGCGAACCAAGTCGATGAGTCGAAGCACATCCCGACTACTGCAAGGATCGTGGGCGACAATGAAGCGCGGATCGCGTTCGGACAACTCGGCGCCCCCCACACGCGTGCCGCGAAGCGAGACCCGATCGATCAACTCGACCGCGCTTTGACCACGTGGGTCGCGGAAAATGTACCCCGCCGCTTGGAATCCGAAGGGCTGGGTCGCCTTTTTCGAGATCCAAAGCTTCTTGATGCGGCGAACGATCTGATCCTGGTTGTCCTCGATCAGTTCGAACGTGGCGTCGAGGATCAGGGCATCGTCGAGATCGCTCTGCCCGTAGCTGAAACTGATGTCGGCACGACCGCGAACGACGACGTCGCCCCCATCGTGCATGACAGTGACTTCCTTGACGTACTGCCCGACGTCCCCGCCCCGATCGCCGGCGTTCTTGCGAAGCGCGCCGCCGACGGTTCCGGGAATCCCGACGAGCACTTCGAGACCCGACGCCGACGCCCGTGAGGCTTCGGCGATGAGGTCCGAGAGCAACGCTCCCGCCCCGGCCCTGATGGTCGTCCCGGTCGCGCTGATCTCGCGAAAGGCCGGCTCGGTCAACGCGATGACGACGCCGCGAACGCCCTCGTCGGGAACGAGCAAGTTCGATCCCCCGCCCATGATGGCGAAGGGAATGCCCTCGGAGCGGCACGTTTGAACAAGTTTGGCCAGTTCCTCGATCTGGCGAGGTCGGGCCAAGTACTCGGCCGGTCCACCGATCCCGAGGCTCGTATGCTTCGCGAGTGCCTGTTCCTCCGTGACAATCTCCGCGAAGTCCGCAAGAGCATTCATCCCAACCTCACCGCTTCTGTTACTGGGAACCGATCCCGTCCGTTGACGTCCTCGCGACCGGCTCCTCCCGGTCCGCACTTCCGTCGCGTGTTCCGAAAGATTAGGAGTCTGGCCCCCATGGCGGCAACGCGAACGCGAGTGTTATACCAATCCGCCCCTCGCTGGCGGCACGCGGACCGAGCGTTCTGGCGCGCATTCTCGATTCGACCGAGAGCGGAACTGGCCGGTTCTCGCGGGGTCAATCGGCACGGGACGAAGCCCGATTCGCAAGGACGACGCAACCCCCTGGGGCTCGATACTTTACTGTCGCTATGTTCACCGGTAGACTCTCATAGTGGGCCGAAGGCGCGTCGATGAGCGATTTGTTTTACGTTTGGAACAATTGATGGCGGTATTGCTCCAGCGAGGGGCTTGTCGTCGCTCGGTGGTCCGACGAAGGATCCATACGCGAGGAGATCGAGGATGCCGCAAGCCGTAGTCGACCCGGAAGAGGTTCGACGATTCGCGAAGCGACTAAAGCAGTTCAGCGAAATGACCCGGGGAGAGATCGGACGACTCCATTCCCAAGTCCAATCGCTGGGAGCCTCCTGGCGCGACCAGGAACACCAGAAGTTCATGGACGAGTTCGAGCGGACCGTCAGCGACGTCAACCGCTTCCTGGACGCGGCCGACGAACACGTTCCGTTTCTGCTTCGCAAAGCCCAACGCGCCGACGACTATCTCCAGCAACGGTAACGAGCCCCATGAGCCAAGGCGTCAACGTTCGCTCCTTCGAATCCCTGAAGGTCTTCCGCTCCGCGTTTGTCACCTTCGGGGAGGATGCCGGGTCCGCGCTCGAGGAAGCGCGGATGGAACTCAACCGCTTTCTCGACTGGATTCTCGAGGACCAGCCTCGCTACTGGCGAGGGCAAGTGCGCCAGCGGCAAGAGAAGCTCGCTCAAGCGAAAGCCGATCTCGCCCGAAAGAAAACCACGGCCCCCGAGGGAGCCGCCCGCGAGCAGCAGACCGCGGTCCGCAAAGCCAAGCAGCGCGTCGAGGAGGCCGAGGAAATGATCGTCGTCGTCCAGAAATGGGGACGACGAGTCCAAGACGCCGTCCGTGAATATGATTCCCATGCCCGTCGGATGGAACAGGTGCTCGAACGGGACCAACCGGAGGCCGAGCAACGGCTCGGGCGGATGCTCGAGGCCCTGGAGGCCTACTTGGCGATTCAAGCCCCCGACGTGCGTTCCTCCTCGGGGGCCGGCTCTCTATCGAGCGTGCGTCAGGATGTGACCGAGTCGGAGGAGCCCCGTCCTCCGGCTCCTTCCGCCAACGAGGATGAACCGACCAAGGAGTCCGAATGAATCTCAGTGGTGGAGCGGGCAAGCTGCGTGACGCGTTCGAGACCCTGCGGACGCGTTGGGAAGACGTCAGTGAGACCTGGGACGACCCGGCGAGTCGTTCGTTCGGCGAGGATGTCATCGAACCCTACGCCCAGCACGTGACCGGCACGCTCAACGCGATGCGTCGACTTGCCGAAGTATTGGATAAAGCACAACAGCAGATCCGCCAAGATTCCTTCTGACGAGTGGAACACCCTGGGATCTTGCCAACGGACCGAAAGTCGCCAGCGATGAATGGGCTCCCGATCGACCAGCAACTCGAGAACCTCCTCAAGCAGATCGAACGTCTCGTCGGGCGTCGGTCGCTCGCCGAAGACCGTATTCCGCGCGAAGCCGAGGCCGAACGCGAACAGGCCAACGCCGAACGGCAAAAGGCGCGCGAGACGATCGCCTTCTACGTCCAACACGAGAAGGACAAGCTCGCCGAGAAGCAGCAACAGGAACGGACCAAGTTCGAGACCGAGCACGCCGCCGAGCGCCGCCGGGTCCAGCAGGAGGGCCAGCGGCTCGCCGCCCAAGAGGAAGAGGCCTTCGCCGAGGAGATGAACCAGGCGACCGAGGAGCATCAAAACACGCTCTGGACCGCCGAGACCCTCTACGAAGCCTCCAAACGCGACCGCAAGCAAGAGTACAAGGAGATCGAGCGTTCGGTCATCGCCGGCGGCGAACGGCTCCACGAACTGCGCGGCCTCGTCCACAAGCAGCTCAAGACCTGGAATCAAGAGGTCCCCGAAGCCGAGGAAGAAAACGGGAAAGAAGTCACCGTCGACCCCACCGAGCCGCTCGGCCTTTTCCGCGAGCAACTCGGCGCGACCGAGGAATCCTACGAGAGCCTGGCGAAGCTCTTCTGGCCGCGCCTGCTCCAGGGCAAACGCCCCGTCTGGCTCGTCGTCGGCATCCTCCTGATCTCGTTGCTATTCGGCGTGTTACTTGGGAAAGCGATCTGGGATGAACTCATTATCGGTACCAGCATTGGCATCGGTACCGGCATCGTCGCGTCGCTGATCTTCCTCTTCTGGGTCAAGCGCCGCTCGCAACGCGAGATCGACGAGATCATGGGCCCGCTGCTGGTCTCCTTCAACGAAGCCAAGACCGCCCGGAAGAAGGGACACGACATCGTCGTCGAGGCCTACCGTTCCGACCTCGCGAAGTTCAAGCTCAAGTACGAGACGGAAATCTCCCAGGCGCAGCGCGCCTTTGACGAGTACCGCGAGAAACGCCTCAAGGAACACGAGGAGTCGATCCACGAGACGACCAGCGGGTATCCCAAGCGTCTTGAGGCCCTCCAGGCCAAGTACACCGAGGCGCTCGCGGCGCTCGAGAAGAGACACAAGGCCCAGGTCGAGCGCATCGACAAGGCGGGCGAGGAGAAGTTCCAGCTCGCCGACGAGAAGTACGACGAGAAGACCGCGTCGAGTCGCGCCCTCGAGAAACAGCGCTGGGAATTGATCACCCGCGAGTGGAACAACGGGCTCGAACGGTTCCTCGCCAGCGTCAAGGAGATCAAGGAAGCCAACGACAGCCGCTTCCAATCGTGGGCGAAGCTGCTCGAGGAAGGCGTTCCTCTCCCGTCGGAGCCGACGCCGATCGTCCGCTTCGGCGACATGAAGTTCTCCTTCTCGAAGATGAAGGGGGGCATCCCCAAGGACGAGCGTTTCGACAAGCCGGAGCCGAAAAAATTCCAACTGCCGGCGCTCGCGCCCTTCCCCGAATGCGGCGCCCTCATCATCAAGGCGCAAGACGAAGCCCGTCGCGGCGCCGAGTCGACCCTGCAAGCGGTCATGCACCGGGTGCTCACCTCGATGCCACCCGGCAAGGTTCGACTGACGATCATCGACCCGGTCGGCCTTGGGCAGCACTTCGCCGCCTTCATGCATCTGGCCGACTATGACGAGTTGCTCGTCACCAACCGCATCTGGACCGAATCGCGGCATATCGACGAACGTCTCACCGACCTGACCGCCCACATGGAGACGGTGATCCAGAAGTACCTTCGCAACGAGTTCGCCTCGATCGGGGAGTACAACGAGGAGGCGGGCGAGGTCGCCGAGGCCTTCCGCCTGTTGGTGATCGCGAACTTTCCGGCCAACTTCTCCGACGCGGCCGCCCGCCGACTTGTCAGCATCGTCTCCAGCGGCGCTCGGTGCGGAGTCGTTCCCCTCATCAGCGTCGATACCAAGCAGCCGCTGCCGCGCGAGTTTCAACTCTCGGATCTCGAAGAGCATGCGGAAGTGCTCGAGTGGGATGGACAAGCGTTTCGCTGGAAACGCGGCGAATTGGAGCACTACCCACTCACGGTGGAGGAGCCCCCGAGTCCCGAGTTGGCGACGCAGCTCATGCAGCGGATCGGCGAACGCTCCCGCGAGGCCAGCCGCGTTGAAGTTCCCTTCGACTTCATCACCCCCGCCGAGGAGGATTGGTGGAACGGCGACTGCTCTCGCGAGCTGAGCGTCGCGATCGGTCGTTCGGGAGCGACCAAGCGACGCCACCTACAGCTCGGCCACGGCACCTCGCAACACGTGCTACTCGCCGGAAAGACTGGTTCGGGTAAGTCGACAGTGCTTCACATTCTCGTCGTCAACCTCGCCCTCACCTACTCTCCCGACGAAGTTCAGCTCTACCTAATCGACTTCAAGAAGGGTGTCGAGTTTAAGACCTACGCCACGCACCGGCTCCCGCACGCGCGGGTGATCGCGGTCGAGAGTGAACGCGAGTTCGGTCTCAGCGTGATGCAGCGACTCGATGCGGAAATGAAGGCCCGCGGTGACCTCTTCCGCGAGATGGGCGTCAACGACCTGGGCGACTTTCGGGAAAAGGCCGCTCAGGAGAACCACGACCGCGCCCCCCTTCCCCGCATTCTGCTCGTTGTCGACGAGTTCCAGGAGTTCTTCGTCGGGGATGACGCGATCGCGCAGGACGCGGCCTTGCTCCTCGATCGTCTCGTCCGGCAAGGCCGAGCGTTTGGTATTCACGTCTTGCTCGGATCGCAGACGTTGGGTGGAGCGTACACCCTGGCGCGAAGCACCATCGGGCAGATGGCGGTCCGCATCGCCCTTCAGTGCAGCGAGGCCGACGCCCATCTGATCCTCGGCGAGGACAACAGCGCCGCCAAGCTTCTCACCCGTCCGGGCGAAGCGATCTACAACGACGCCAGCGGCGCTCTCGAGGGCAATCATCCCTTCCAAGTCGCGTGGCTGGATGACTGGAAGCGCGATCACTACCTGGCGCTGGTGAGCGAGAAATCGGCGAGCACGGAACATCACGACTTTGGACCGCCGATCATCTTCGAGGGCAATCGCGCCCCCGATCTCCGGGAGTGCCAGCCGCTCGGGCGTGCCCTCGCGAGTGGGACGTGGGTGGAGCAAGTTCCCGCCGCCAAGGCCTGGATCGGCGAAGCGGTCGCGATCAAGGATCCGACCGAGATCGTCTTTCGCTCCCAGGGAGGAAGTCACGTCCTGATCGTTGGGCAGAACGAACAGGGAGCGACCGGCGAAGTCGCGGCGAGCGTCCTCTCGCTGGCCTCCCAACTCGCTCCGATCTCGGCGGCCGAGGGCGTGCTCAGCGAGCGGTTCCTCCTTCTCGACGGGACGCCGGCCGACGCTCCAACCGCGGGCGTGCTCAAGGGGATCTTCGAGCGACTCCCCCAAGACACGACCGTCGCCAGCCCCCGCACGAGCAAGAAAGTAATCGAGAATCTCTGGGCGGAACTGCAACGACGCCAGGAGTGCGGCGAAGAGGAGTTCGCCTCGATCTACCTCTTCGTCCACGACTTGCAGCGTTTCCGGGAGCTACGCCGCGACGAGGATGACTTCGGCTATTCGCGTGGCGACGAACCGCCAACACCCGACAAGCAATTCGCCGGGATGCTCAAGGACGGGGCGGTTTTCGGGATCCATGTCGTCTGCTGGTGTGATTCGGTCAACAACTTGAACCGAACGCTCGAACGAGCGTCGCTGCGCGAGTTCGAGTCGCGCATTCTCTTCCAGATGAGCGCCAACGATTCGAGCACGCTGATCGACACGCCCGCGGCCGGCCGCCTGGGCCGACATCGCGCCCTCTACGTCAACGAGGAACAAGGGATCTTCGAAAAGTTCAGGCCCTACGGCATCCCCAGCGACGAGATGATCGAGGACGTCATCGGCCGACTCGCCGAGCGTCCCGCCCCCATCCAAGAGCCGACGATCGGCGAGGGCGCGTAGGCTCCTACGAGCGGTTCGCGACTCGACCAATATTGGCAATGCGTTCCATGCCCACACTTTGCATGGGGATGCGGGCAGGATCACGCAGAGCCTGGGCATGACATCAAGCGGACCTTCCGCTTGTTCCACCTTTGCGGCCGTCCAGCGAAGGACACCGTCGGGAGACTAGGTGAGTGGCCAGTTGCTCGACTTGCCCTCTTGTTCGATGTCGGTCAGCACTTGAAGCGAGACATCGAACTCTCGAGCGACCCCTTTGAGGTACTTCTGCTCCAACTGCCGCTGAATATCGACAAACTTCGGGTCGGTCACGCCGACGGCATCCTCCGCCTCGTCGATCGAGCGTTTTGACGCGGCCAGGGCCGATCGGTAGATCGTCTTGCGACGCTCGACATCGAGACCGTTGGCGGACGATTTGATCGGGGAGCGCGGCACGACGCGACCGGGTTGCTTGAGGTCGACAGCCGCCTGTTCGTGAGAACGCTTGGGCTTGGAGTTCCCTCCAGTAGCCACCAGAAGCAGCACCACGATCACCGCGGCCGCGGCACCTCCCGCGACCATCAGAAACTGCATGGACACGAGTTAAGCCTCCCTCGTACGATGCGACGACACCCTCCGACAGAACAAAGGATAGCTTTCAATTACACTGGATGACCGGCCCCGACCATCAAGATCGCGTGAAATGGTTCGATCCGACCACCCAGACCGCCCCTTTGGGCTGGCCTCGCCCGCCGGAATCAGCTAAAGGGCCACTGGCGAGGTTTGCGAATACGGAACAAAACGGACTGCGGTGATGTCGAAGAAACTAAAAGAGGCGGCTCTGATGCATGCCGCCGAGTCAATTGGGCCTCTCGTCCTGCGATCGTGGATTGGGAGTCTACGCACGAAGGTCGTCTCCGAGAGTCCTAAACCGCACTTTCTTCGGACTGATTTTGAAGGTTCGTACCTTTACGCCGTCTGGCACGAGGTCCTTCTCCTTCCCGCCCTGCTTGCCAGCATCCGCCATCCTTACGTGGTGATTAGCAATAGTCGTGACGGATCCTACATCACCCGCATTGCCGAGGGACTTGGCTGGAACGTCTTGCGGGGTTCCTCGAGCCGTGGCGCCTTCAGCGTGGTTCGCCAGATCCTCGAAGCCCACAAGCAGGGAGACATCGTCAACCTCGCCTTCACCATCGACGGTCCACGAGGTCCGCGCCGAGAAGCCAAGGGCGGGCTCGCGTATGTTTCGGCTCAGACCCGCTTGCCGATCATCGCGGTCGGTAGTGCTCACGATCGGCCCTGGCGAGCGAAGAGTTGGGATCGCTTTGTCCTGCCGCGTCCCTTTTCGAAAGCCGCGATGTACCTTTCCGAACCGATCGCCCCTCCACGCAGCACCAGCGAATCCGACGTCGAGGCGACGCGTTTGGTTCTCCAGAGTGAGATGACCCGCGTTACCGCCGCCGCCGAGTCCATCGTCGCGGGGGAACAAGCAGCCAAGTTCGTCCGTAAGGCCGCGTAGCCCGTCGCAAGTCATCAGGTTCGTCCAGGGTTCCGCGTGGCGCCCCCCGGCAAGCCGGAAATGGGTGCCAACACGGCGTGGCGATCGCGGCAAGCCCGATTTGTCCAGGGTTCTGCATGGCGACCCCCAGCAAGCCGGAAATGGGTGCCAACAACACTGCATGGCGACCCCGGCAAGCCGGATTCGTCCAGGGTTCCGCGTGGCGACCCCCGGTTGATTCAACCGGGGCCGACGAAGTCGGCTGGAAGTCTCGGGCAAAGCCCTCTTCTGGCAGCGATCATCCGGGCCCGGCGTTCAAACTCCAAACACGACTTCTTGCGGCTCCGCCGCCCCGGTAGCACAGCAACCGGGGCTAGCCGGAATTGGGTGCCAACACGGCGTGGCGACCGCGGCAAGCCGGATTCGTCCAGGGTTCCGCGTGGCGCCCCCCGGTTGATTCAACCGGGGCCGACGAAGTCGGCTGGAAGTCTCGGGCAAGACCCTCTTCTGGCAGCGATCATCCGGGCCCGGCGTTCAAACTCCAAACACGACTTCTTGCGGCTCCGCCGCCCCGGTAGCACAGCAACCGGGGCTAGCCGGAATTGGGTGCCAACACGGCGTGGCGACCGCGGCAAGCCGGAAATGGGTGCCAACAAGGCGTGGCGACCGCGGCTAGCCGGATTCGTCCAGGGTTCTGCATGGCGACCCCCGGTTGATTCAACCGGGGCCGACGAAGTCGGCTGGAAGTCTCGGGCAAGGCCCTCTTCTGGCAGCGATCATCCGGGCCCGGCGTTCAAACTCCAAACGCGACTTCTTGCGGCTCCGCCGCCCCGGTAGCACAGCAACCGGGGCTAGCCGGAAATGGGTGCCAACACGGCGTGGCGACCCCGGCAAGCCGGATTCGTCCAGGGTTCTGCATGGCGACCCCCGGTTGATTCAACCGGGGCCGACGAAGTCGGCTGGAAGTCTCGGGCAAGACCCTCTTCTGGCAGCGATCATCCGGGCCCGGCGTTCAAACTCCAAACACGACTTCTTGCGGCTCCGCCGCCCCGGTAGCACAGCAACCGGGGCTAGCCGGAATTGGGTGCCAACACGGCGTGGCGACCGCGGCAAGCCGGATTCGTCCAGGGTTCCGCGTGGCGACCCCGGCAAGCCGGAAATGGGTGCCAACACGGCGTGGCGACCCCCGGCAAGCCCGATTCGTCCAGGGTTCCGCGTGGCGACCCCCGGTTGATTCAACCGGGGCCGACGAAGTCGGCTGGAAGTCTCGGGCAAAGCCCTCTTCTGGCAGCGATCATCCGGGCCCGGCGTTCAAACTCCAAACACGACTTCTTGCGGCTCCGCCGCCCCGGTAGCACAGCAACCGGGGCTAGCCGGAAATGGGTGCCAACAACACTGCGTGGCGACCCCGGCAAGCCGGAATTGGGTGCCAACACGGCGTGGCGACCGCGGCAAGCCGGATTCGTCCAGGGTTCTGCGTGGCGACCCCGGCAAGCCGGAAGTGGGTGCCAACGCAAGATTAGCCTCTTGCCGCCGCTTGGACGGAGGAGGCGAGTCCGGAGAGTTGCGAGAGGGCGTTCTGTTGAGACGTGAGCGTGGCGATCGCCCGTTCCATCGCGACGAATTCGAGTAGGAGTCGCTCTTGGCGAATCTCGAGCCGTTCGCCGATCTCCTCGATCGCCTTGTTCTGGCGTTCGATCGTCCGGGTGATGTTGTCGACCCGGTTGCTGATCAGGCCGTCGGTGTCGTTGAGGCCGTCGACGAGGGACTCGAACTGATCCGACACGCCGGTCCCCGACGCGCCGAAGAAGTCCTGCACCCCCTCCGGGTCACTGTTCAAGACCGAGCGGAACTTCAGCCGATCGAATTGGAGCTGGCCGCTGCGGTCGAGCGTGATGCCGACATCGCCGAGCGTCCGGACGTCGGATCCCGTGTTGGTGAAGAGCTGATTGGCGAAGTTGACCAACCGCCGCTCCGACGAGCGGATCGAGGACTCGGAGAAGAGCAATCCCGATTCGTTGGAGGTCGTGTCGAAGCTCGCGTTGTCGTCGATGAAGGTGCGTAGCTCGTTGTAGTTGTCGACAAACCCCTGGACCGCCTCGAGAATCGAGTCGGTGTTCTGGTTGATCGAGACCGTCACCGGCGACGTGGAGACCTGATTGAGCGTGATGTCGAGGCCCGGAATCAGGTCGCTGAAGGTGTTGCTCGAACTGGTGATCTGCGACTGCGAGCTGTTGGCGTTGCCCCCGCCCAGCAGGACGATCGCGTCCTGACCGCGCGAGACGTTGGTGAAATCGAGCGAGGTCGCCCCCGGGTCGATCAGCAGTCGGCCGGCAAGACCGCTCTGCCGGCTGGTGAGCGAGAAGCGGAAGGGATTGATCGCCGAGCCGTCGTCGATGATCGTGCTGAAGACCGGCGCTCCCGCCTCGCGGAGTTTGTCCTGAAGGTCCTCAAGCGAGTCGCCGGCGCTGACGTCGATCTTGTATTCGAAACTACCATCGATCGAGCCTTCCAGCGGCTCGCCGGTCGCGATGGGTGAGCCGGTCAACCGCAAGTCCTGCGCGGTCCGGCCACCGTCGAGATCGGTGACGCTGATCGAGCCGGTTCCCACTTCATTGACCAACAGGATCCCGTCGCCGGTGTCGTTGATACGCGCGGTGATGGCGAGGCTGGTCGCGTTGATCTCCTCGATGACGTCCTGAATCGTGTCGTCGTCCGACTGGCGCAAGTCGATCGTCGCGGCTTGGCCGTTGGCGTCGGAGAGGACGAAGCGGCCTTTGCGTACTCCCTCGCCGGCGTTGAGCGTATCGAGTCGCGTCGTTTCGCTGATATGTTGAAGCTCGGCGTCGGCACTGATCGAGCCGCTGGAGGAGATGCTGGCGAGCCCCACCGTGTCGAGCAGATTGCCGCCGTTCTCGTCGGAGAGTTCGAGATAGCCGCCTCCCGAACGTTCGACGACGAAGCCGTTGCCGACGTCGTTGGCGCGAATTGACACCCCGAGGGCCGCACCGTCGGCCGCGGTGTTGAAGGAGTCGATGAATTCCTGCGTCGTCTCGGTCGCGCCAAGATCGAGAACCGTCGTCGGCCCGCCGGAAGTCAGCGTGACGCCGACCTGGAAGGTCGAACCGGCTCCCGTGGTCAACTGGGTATCGGTGCCGCCTTGGTAGCCTCCGCCGAGGCTGGTCAGAAGCGGTGACCCAAGACCGCCCAAAACGTTGCGACCGTTGACGACGGCCGGATCGCTGTTGTCGACGCCGAAGCCTGACAGTCCAAGCTCGAACGCCGCCAAGCTGCCGTTTTGGGCGGTGATTGAAAACGCGGGGGCGGCCGCGGTGGAATTCAGCACGATTCCGTTGTCGGAGAGGGACGCGGTGATCGTCGTTCCTTGATCGTTGATCGCGTCGACGACATCGCCGATGGTCTCGAGACCGAGCAAGTCGACCGAGACGACGTTCTCGCCATCGTCGATCGTGAAGTCGGCACCCGCCGCGGAGGTGATGCCGTTGCCGTCGTTGAGGAAGCGAAGGTTGGTGTCCTCACTCAAGACGAAGACGTCGGAACCGGTCAGCGTGTTGCCGACGGCGGCTCCATCGAGGCCGAGGTCGGCGGCGACGGATCCGGAACCGACGTCCGAAACGCTGAGCTGGGTCGTCGTCAGACCGGTGTTGTCGGTCAGCACGAAGGCTCCGCCCTCGGTGCTGGCGGTGACGTTGATGTTTTGGGCCGCGTTGATGCGGTTGAGGATGTCCTCGCTGGTAACCGATCCGGAAAGGTCGATGACTTCGGACGCACCCGATCGATCGGTGACGCGCACGCTGCCCAACCCGACGCCGTTGCCCCCGTTGAGTAAGTTTAGGTCGGTCGGCGCATCGATGAATCCGCCGAGCGAGATCGAGAGGGTCGTATCGGCGTTGGCGATCGACGCTTCGGGAGAGCTAACGCCCGTCGAGAGAAACTGGTCGGTGGTGACCAACTGCACCGGCGAGAACGAGAACGCGCCGATCGGAGCGTTCTTCCCGGCCGAAGCGGTGATCGCGGGGCTCGAGGTGGTCGTGTTTCGTTCCCCGAAGACGCCACCGATGCCGAGTTGGGCGACGGAAAGACGCGAGCTGACGAGGTTGAGCGAGAAGTTCTGTAGCAGGCCGACGACTTCGGTGTTGGCGTCGACATCTTGTTGGATCAGTTGGGCCGGACGAGCCTCAAGCTCGATGAGCTGCTCGACCAGCGTGCCGATATCGATGCCGCTGAAGGGACCAATACTACTCTGGATGGTGCCCACGTCCACATACTCCGGGCCAAGGTCTTGCCACGAGAATCGGATGAGCTCGCAATCCTCCTCCCCTCCGCCGACGCGCGGAGGGACGGCGAGCGCCGATTCTGCATCACTGAAGTATGGGACTCGAACCGGGGAGTGTCAAACGGCGATCTAGCCAACATCACCATTCGTAAATCATTTCTTAACAAAGCGTTACGCGGCATTCCTGCCGAATGGCCCCGCTGACCCAACGGAAGAAGACCCCAGCTCCACTGACAGGGCTGCTTCGCTTGGACCAGGAAACCAACGCTTGATCACCGCCATCGTCCCGAGGAGAAGGAGAAAGGTGCCGGCGATCCCCGCCCCGCGCAAGTCGCCCGAGGGCCCGACTTCAAAGATCGCGAGCACCGCGGACAGGACACTCGCGAGTCCCACGCGCCACTTCCACGACGTCGACGGATCGAAGATGATCCGCGCGATCAAGAAAGCGCCGAGCAGCGTCACGACCGCATGATGTGGCTGAAAGAGCGGGCTGATCATCAGCGGGAACATCGTCAAGGCCGCCGCGTCCATCGCCAGACGCCACGACTTCGGCAACTCGCTCCCCGTCGCCCTCGGCAGGAGAAGGAACGCGGTGACCAGCCCCATCCAAGCGAACTGAATCAGCCGCGTCAGAATCGCCACCGTTTGGGGTGCCAGTTGATCACCGAGAAGATGGTAGAGCAGAAACTGTGGAGAAATGACGTAAACGTTGAGTTCTAGGACGTTGGTCCCCTGCCCGAGTCCGCGAACGGTCGCGAGCCAGCTCATCGTCATGTTCCAGGCGTCCGACCAACCGAGATAGGCAACCGGAAAGAGGACGAAGAAGACCGCGATGCCCGCGAGTGTCGCGAAGAGGGCCTTCCACTGTCGTTGCCACCAAAAGTAAGGGATGAAGAAGACACTGTAGAGTTTGAGAGCGGCGCTGAGCGCGATCAGCAGACCGCAAGTCCAGCCACGCTCGTGTTTAAGGGCCAGGAGAGCTCCGAGCACCAGCGCGAGGTACATGCCGTTGCAGTTCACCGCGCGCAAGTCCCACTCGACAACGTACTTGACGCTGACGACCGCCACGAGCGCGATCAGCCAGCGATAGGGATGGCGCGAGACGTCGAGCAGTCTCATCAGCAGCAGCAAGTTAATGGGCACCGCCGCCGTGACCATGATCAGCCAGACAAGCGAGCTGGCCGATCCGAAGACCTGTTCGAACAACCACGATCCGATCACGTTCGGCAGCGGGTAGGAAAAGGCTCGCAGCGGCTCGCCCTCGGGCCAGTAGCTGGCGTCGCCGAGCACCCGTTTGATCTGATGGGTGTGAAGGTTGCGATCGCCGAAGTTCTCCGGCACAAAGCCTTTGGTCACTTGATGATGAAACGCGACAAAGAGCGTGGCGCCGAGTATCGAGAGTATCGCGACCCCGTTGACGAAACCTGGATGGGTCATCCAACTAGACAGGCGATCTCGAAGAGAGAAGCTATGATTCATCGGCGTCGATCTGCTCACGAAGGGCCCCGTCGTTAGGAACGTGGCGGGAAATACGGGCTGTCGAGGAGCCTGTCAAGCCACGTCCCCCTCGCTCTTGACGCGGTTTCCCAGCCAACGTATCGTCCCGCGAACGCTCTTAGCCGCGGCCACTCTTCCCTGTGGTCGAGGTACGAATCAGCGTCACACTTTCGGTGGGCCGACCGTTCCCCAACTAGTGCACCGTGAGCGGGAGTTCTCTTCGTGCAGACGACCCTAGACGACAGTTGGAACGAGCGACGACTCCGGCGATCGGACGTCGCGGTTCTAGTGCTGACCTCGGCGCTTCTCTTCGGGTACTCGCTCTTTGGAGGGCGCCCGTTGACGATGCACGAAGGCGTGCTGCCCCAGAGCGCTCGCGAGATGTGGCAGGAAGGCGAGTGGATCATCCCGCTTAGCGGGGGACGTCCCTGGCTCGAACGGCCGCCGCTGCCCCAGTGGATCACCATCGGGGTAACCTCGTTGGTCGGGACGTGGGATGTCTGGTCGGTACGCATCGCGCCAGTGCTGATGGGGATGGCCGTCGTTGTCATGATGGCTCATCTCGCGGCCGGCTGCTTCGGGCGATCGGTGGGGCTCCTGTCGGGGCTACTGCTCGCCACCAGTTTCGAATTCACCAACTACGCCTGGCTCGCCGAAGAGGACATCTTCCTCTGCGCGGTGGTGACGGGCGCGGTAAGCCTCTTCGCCTACATCGAATTCTTCCAAGCGCGCGGCGAGGTCGAGTCGGACCTGCGCTTCTTCGGCTCTCGCCCCTGGAGCGTTTGGGGGCTCTTCGCCCTTGTCGGCATGACAAACCTCGCCAAGGGTCTCGTCTTTGGCATGGTGATGGCGTTGTTGCCGATCGTCGGCTTCCTACTGCTCAGCGGTGATCTAGGCCGGATCCGTCGCTACCTCTGGTGCTGGGGCGGCTTACTCACGATCGCGATCTCGGTGGCGTGGCCGATTGCGGCTTGGTTTCGTCATCCGGATGTCCTCGATCTGTGGACGTTCGACCTCTTCGGCCGACTCAGTGGCAACTACACGGCGATCAACGAGCCATGGTGGTACTACCTCGAAGCGCTGCCCGTGGCGCTTCTCCCCTGGCCTCTCTTCGCCCTGCTCGGGCTTGGAGTGCTCAGCGGCAAGGGCCTTCGCGAGCGGTTCTCCCCGGAGCGTTTCTTCGTCCTCTGGGCGATCTTGCCGATCTTCGTCTTCTCGCTCGCTTCCGGTAAGCATCACCACTACCTCGTGCAATGCTTGGCTCCATGGTCGGTCCTTGGGGCGATCGGGCTCAAGCGTGTGGGAGAGTGGATCTTCGAGGCTCCCCAGTGGGTCCGCAGCCCCGTGGCGGCGCTGTTGGCTCTGGGGCTTCCCGCGGCGATCGCCATCGGCATCTGGGGGGAACACTTGGCCGGACCGAGTTGGCTGCCGACGGCGCTGCTGGTCGGTTTTCCGGTCCTCGCCCTCTGCCTGGGATGGAGCCTGCGGACGCGCGATGGCGTCTTGGCGATGACGACCATTCTCACCGGAGTCATCGCAAGCTACATGTGGGTCTACACCTGCGAACTTCCTCCGCGCGATCAGTGCCAAGATGACACGGCTTTCCTGCAACAGGTCAACGATGTCGTCCCCGAGGGAACTCCGGTGCTCGTCAACGCGGACCTCAACTCCATGGACGCTTTTCGGATTCACTTCTACCTGAATCACCAGGCCCGCTGTTTGCACAACCTGAGCTTCCTCTTGGATGAGCGTCTGGAGGGGGACGACTTCTATCTCATCACCCGGCGCCGCGACGCGAAGAAGCTGACCCGTATCGCGACGATCGAAACGATCGAAGAGAGCTGTCGCTCCCGGCGCGAATCGTGCCCCAGCGATCGGTTGACGCTCTTTCGGATTCACCTCGATCGCAGCCTGCCTCGACTGCCCGGCCCGACGCGCGTCTCGCCCATGCAGGCGATGGGTCGCGAGAAAGGCCCCGTTCTCCCCAACCCGTTCTAGTGCACCGGTCCATTTAACTCTTGGGGCGCCACTGGCTGCTTGTCAGCCAGTGCCTAGGGGTTAGCAGTCCGTTGATCTTTCGCTACCGGCTACGAATGGCCATGTCACAGGCATCTAGCGCATGTCCACGGAGAGTGGGCATGGCACCCGAAATTCTCCTGGGCAATGAATTGGCCAATCAGGACGCTCGGGATAGGCTACCCGTCGCTGCTTTCAGGCCTCAGATCGAATCTATTCGTGAGCATGACACCCGGCGTCTTGGTGCTAGGCTCCGTCTCAAAAGTCGGCTCTGGCTTCGGCTGGCTACGTTGGCGCGAGACTTTGTCGGTCTGCATCGACGAATCCAACGGATTCGCCTGTTTCGACCTCCTCGTCCCCCACCAACTCGCTGTGCCTCGCGCCGACGATCAACTCTTGAGACGAAGCTTGGCCTATCTCGTTATGTCACTGGCCGACAACGGCCTCTAAACGTCATCCAGGCCCAAGCATCAACGAGTGTCTGGGTGTCCCAAGACCCGAACGTGCCCCATCGCGTCTCGGGCATTTAGGCCTTCCACGGAAACGCGCGATCCTTGGCCACAGAGACAGCCGGGGCGATCGCGGCAAATTCGCACTTGAGCCAATCATGAAGATTCCCACCTCAACCACCGCCGCTAGGTGGAATTAATGGAACAACCGTCACAACTTGCCGATGGAGCAAATGGCAGATGATTGATGTCGACCCGATGTGGTCGTCGGCGGTAGTGGCTAGGAGAGCCCAATGGTCGGTCGTACGTTTCCCGTGCTCGCGTTGTTCCTGTCTCTGATCGTGCCAACGTCAGCCATCTCCAGCGACGATTCCACGGCGGAGCCGACAAGTGCGGCCGAAGTGGAAGTGATCAAGGAGCGCATCGAGTCGCTCGAGGAAGTGATCGCGGAGCTGAAGAAGGAACTCGGCGACGACGAGCCATCCAAGAAGGATGAGCCCGAGCGACTCTCCGACGAGTTCATGGAGAAGATCGAAAAGCGCATCGACGAGTTCGAAAAGAAGATCCCTCCCAAGCCCGACACGTTCAACAAGGCCAACATCAAGCTCCAGGGTCGCGTTCACATCGACTTTGTGAACTTCCCGACCGCCACCAGCGGCATCGGATCGTTCGAGAACCCATCGACCGGCGACCAACCGCAGAGCCGGTTTCTCTTTCGACGCCTGCGCCTCGGGGCGAAGGGAAACATCTTCCAGAACCTGAAATTCAAGACGATCATCGAGTTCGCCGACCCAAGTTCGATCGCGATGAAGGACGCCTACCTCGAGATGAACCACCTCCCCATCGTCGAGGATGTGTTGGTCGGCAACTTCAAGCGTCCGCTCGGCATGGAAGCGATCAACAGTAGTAACAACAACGTCTTCATGGAACGCTCGCTGCCGATTCAGGCCTTCAACGAGGACGAACGTCGCTTCGGGTTGATCTCCTACATCGAAACGGACGACGAACGGGCGACGATGGCCCACGGCTTCTTCACGACCAAGAACATCGCCAACGACGGAAACTACACCGGCAGCTTCGGCAACCTCTCGTTCAACAACCGCTACACGTACTTGCCGTGGTGGGACGAATCGTCCGACGGTCGCGGGTTTCTCCATCTCGGTATCGCGAACATGGTGGCCAGCAACGATCCCGACTTTGGCTCGAGTGACCCCAACAACCAGGCTCGCTTCTCGAGTCGCCCCGAACTCCGCTCGGTCAGTCGCTGGGTCGACACCGGCCGCATCGCGGACACGACGCTGTGGGACACGATGGGTCTTGAGATGATGCTCAATGCCGGGTCGCTGTCGGTCGTGAGCGAGTTCCTCCCGACGTGGGTCGTTCGTCCCGGACAAGAGAACCTCTTCTTCCCCGGTTGGTACACGATGGTCGCGTACATCCTCACTGGAGAGACCCGCGAGTATCAACGGTTCAAGGGGGCGATTGGCGGCATCTCGCCGCATGAACCCTTCTTCCTCGCGAAGACGTGCGACGGCCCGAAGATGGGGATTGGAGCCTGGGAAGCAGCCGTTCGCTACTCGTACGTCGATCTCTCCGACGCCGACATTGAAGGGGGCGTTCAGTCGGACGTGACCGCCGCGCTGAACTGGTACCTCAATTCGTGGTCGCGGGTGCAGATGAACTACGTGATCGGCGACATCAAGCAGCATGCCCCGGTCAACGGTTTCACGTCAGGCTCGTTCACCGGCTTCGGCGTCCGCTTCATGGCCTACTATTGATGGATCCTCGCGGGCCTCGCAGCGGCGAAGCCACCGCGCGAAGTCACTGATGGTCAGCCCCTGAAAGACGATCGAGAAGACGACCACGCAGTAGGTGACCGAGATGACCCGATCGCGATGAAGCCAATCGGGCAGCGAAAGGGCCAACGCCACGGAGACCCCACCACGCAGGCCCGCCCACGTCATGAAAAACACGGTCCTCAACCGAAACGCTCGCCGAACCCCGTGGAACATCCGAGAAACGAGAATCCCCAAGAAGCGGGCGACGAGGACCACGGGAATCACCGCGATCCCCTGAAGCAAGTCGCTGAAGAGGAACTTGATCGCGATCATCTCCAGACCAAGAAGCACGAACAGCAGCATGTTCAGCACATGGTCGATCAGCTTCCAGAAGGTGGCCGTGGGCGAGAGACGGCCATGCTCGTCGACATGATTGAAAGCTCGGCGTCGACCGACCAAGAGGCCGGCGATGACGATCGCCAGCGGGGCGGAGACTTCCAACACGCTCGCCAGCGCGTAGCCCCCCATCACCAATGCCAGCGTGATGAGGATCTTCAATTCGTCCTCTTCGGATCGGTCGAGCATGCGGGTCGCGATCGAGCCGATCAGGAGTCCGAAGAGGACTCCGCCCACCATCTCCCGACCGACAATGCCCACAACACTCGACGCGGTCAGTTCCGACGTTCCACCGGCCATCCCGAGCAGGATCAGGAAGGTGGCGACGCTGATACCGTCGTTGAAGAGCGACTCGCCCGCGACCCGTAATTCGATCTTCTTGGGAACGCACGCGTTTCGCATGATGCCGAGGACCGCGATTGGATCGGTAGGGGAAATCAGCGCGCCGAAGAGAAGACAGTAGATCAGATCGACATCCGCGCCGGTCGACGAGAAGAGCCACCACGTCAGGTAGCCCACGCCGAAGGTCGAGACGAGCGTGCCGATGACCGCCATCGCCGCGACCGGCCACTTCTCCGACGCCAATTCGTCGACATCAATCGCGACCGCCCCCGCGAAGAGCAACAGCCCCAGCATGAAGTTCAAGACGAGCGTCTGAAAGTCGATCGTGCCGAGCACCTTGTCGGCGACGTCGATGTCGACGAACGGCGTCCCCTCGGTCATCATCCCGTACTGGTGCCACAGAATATGGACCAGCGAGAGAGCCAGGGCGAAGACCATCACCCCGATCGAGGATGGGAGCTTGAGAAATCGCTGGTTCACGTAACTCGCGAAAGCGGTCACCGTCACCACGATGCCCAGAACATTGAACCATTCCATGGAAGGGTCTCGCGTCACCACGGAGAGTCGGTCGCGACTCGAACGCGACGTTCGTGAGGGAGGTATGAGGCGCTCGGCGACCGAGTCAAGACTTGGCCCAACGATCCACCCTCGAATCGACACCGGATCGTCGGCGCTTTGCCTCATCCGATGACGAGAATCGTTGCCGGATCGCGAGTCCTCGGCATGGCAGTTGCTCTCAACGGGGAGCACTCGCAAGAGCGTTCATCGACTCGGTGTCTTGTCTTCACCGATCGTTCAAGGATTGCCCAAAACTTACCGAGGGAGCACCCATGGCTGGTTCTCAGTACTCGACCCATCCCGCTTGCGACGAGAACGGCGCCCCGAAAGGGCGTCTGGCCACGATCCTCGATACGGCGATGGATCCCTACCTGCACCGCGTTTGCTCGCTGCGCGACGCGTTGGAGCTTCTCGGCGAGTGCCAGCGTCCCACGGGCAAGGATGGCGATTCTCCAGGGGAATCGGCTTCGGAACTCGCGGAAGAAGCCCTCCTCCTGCTCCAAGAGATCGACCACGGTCTGGTCCACATGCTCGACTGGTTCACGCGGAATCCCAATGACGGTCGGCGCATCGTGGCGATGCTTCAGCAGATTCAGTTCGGCGTCTCTCCCGACGCTCCCTCCGAACGAGCGACCTCGTCCCGACGTGGGTCGCAACCACTGGCGAGCGGTTTCGAAACGCGCGAGTCCCAACAACCCGTCCTCGTATCAAATTGAGAATCATTGCCGCCACTGTCTCAGGGCGAGAATCGTACCAAGGACATTTCTCGCCACGCTGTTCGTGAATTTTGGGCGAGATGTCGACTGGGCTCTTTCCACGTCGTGGCCGAACGAACCATCGGACCCTTTCTCCGTTGGGCCATCCGTCCCGCCCACTCCATCTGCCGCCACCCATCCTGCCGAGAGCGATCGACGAGAAGCGGACGACGCCGGCGCTTCCTCCATGCTAGTCGGAAGCCGCGAAAACCGGACGAGTTCGAGAGAGATTCGGCCATTCCCGCTGTGATTGGCGCCGTTCGCGAGAGGAATCACTACGCTACCGGTGATTTTCGGGCGGCGTCGGGCAACCGACGAATGCCCTTGGAGAGGTGTCCCTACCATGCTCGAGGAAGCAAGGCCCATGCGGCATTTCGATTTGGTGGTGATTGGAACGGGCCCCGCTGGCCAGAAAGCGGCGATCCAAGCATCGAAGCTCGGCAAGGACGTCGGGATTATCGAAAAGAAGGAAGTCGTCGGCGGCTCCTGTCTCCACACGGGAACGATCCCGTCCAAGGCGCTGCGGGAAGCCGTGATGGCTCTCACCGGCACCACGGGACAGCGGGAGCGCTCCCGCCCCCAGAAGAAGATTACCCTCGATGACGTCATCTTCTGGAGCAACCGCGTCATTCGTTCCGAGATGGAAATCATCGAAGACCAAATGATGCGCAACGGTGTCGAATTGATCCGGGGCACCGGCCGCTTCGAAGATGCTCACACCCTCAAGGTGACGAGGGAACACTCCAGCGAACGGGTTACCGGCGACTACTTCGTCATCGCGACCGGCACGACTCCCGCACATGACCCGATGCTCCCTTACGACAACATCAATGTCGTCGACTCCGACGGGCTGCTCCATTTGAAGCGGCTTCCGCGAAGCATGGTGATCGTCGGCGGCGGCGTCATCGGCACCGAGTACGCGTGCATCCTCGCCACGCTCGGCGTGCAAATCACCTTGATCGAGGGACGCGACAGCCTCTTGGGATTCGTCGATCACGAAGTCATCGAGGCGCTGCAATACCACATGCGGCAAGTCGACATCACTCTTCGCTTGGGTGAACGTGTCGAGCGTGTCGAACTCTCCGATCCGGAAAACCGGCCCGGTTTTAGCAACAGCCTCGTCCGCGCCACGCTCGAAAGCGGCAAGCACATCCGATCCGACACCCTGATGTATTGCATCGGGCGAAGCGGCGCGACTCAGTCGTTGGGATTGGAGAACGTCGGGCTCGAAACCGACCATCGTGGTCGAATTAAGGTCAACGAGTTCTACCAGAGCGAGGTGCCGCACGTCTACGCGGCCGGCGACGTGATCGGATTTCCCGCGCTGGCGAGTACCTCGATGGAACAAGGACGCCTCGCGGCTTGTCACATCTTCGGCGGATCGACGAACTCCTTCCCCGAGCTCTTCCCCTACGGTATCTACGCCATCCCCGAAATCTCCATGGTCGGCAAGACCGAGGGGCAACTGACCGAGGAAGGCATCCCCTACGAAATGGGAATCGCCCGCTACAAGGAGTGTGCCCGCGGGCAACTGCTCGGCGATGACATCGGCATGCTCAAGATGCTCGTCCACGAAGAGACGCGCGAATTACTCGGCGTTCACATCATCGGCACCGGAGCGACCGAGCTGATCCACATCGGCCAAGTCGCGATGGCCCACCATGGAACGCTCGACTTCTTCATCCAGAACGTCTTCAACTACCCGACCCTGGCCGAGGCCTACAAGATCGCGGCGCTCAACGCGAACAACAAGCTCGCCACCGCGTAGCGAATTAGTCCATCATCCTTCTTCGGATGCCATCCTTCTTAGGGTACCACTGGCTGCTGGTCAGCCAGTGCCAAGGTTCCGCGCGTCACCACAACGCTCTCCACGTTGGAACAACCTCCAACATTCCGCCATTGTCTATCGTGCCAAGTGACTCACGCAATGCCCCCGCCTCGGGGCGTTGGGGAAGGCTGGTCACGAGACCCGTGAATTCCACAGGTTCCCCGTACCGCGCAAGCGGTTTGACCGTCCCACCTTGGACCAATCCGATCCACGGAACATCAATTCTTCACCGTTCCGACATCGCGACTTCACGACTCAAGGGTACAACGTCCGGCGTACCCCTTTGCTCCTTATCCTTCCCCACTCGGTGAGTCGCCCCCCCCAGGCGGCTCACCTCACCTCTTTCTTGCCAGCGTGATCGCTCTCCCCCGTCGACACGGGACGTCGAATGAAAACGTCGCTGCCCAAGGCCTTAGCCGTTACACTGGGAGCTTGAGTTCGGCTCGCCTTCCGAGATGTTTCACTCTGGAGCCGTATTGACCGACCCGCGATCCCCCCGACAGCTATAGGGAAACAATGAACCGACTTTCGATCCTGCTCGCGCTCCTGCTACTCGCCCCATCGCATGCCCGAGCCGACGCGAAACCCAAGGTCGCCAAACCGAACGTCATCTACATCCTCGCCGACGACCTCGGCTACGGCGACCTCTCCAGCTACGGCCAGGACAAACTCCAAACGCCCAACATCGATCGGCTCGCCTCCGAAGGCATGAAATTCACCGGTCACTACTCCGGCAACACCGTCTGTAGCCCATCCCGAGCCGTGCTCATGACCGGTCAGCACTCGGGCCATTGCTATCTCCGCGGCAACCTCCCCAAAGAACAGGGAGCTTCCCTCGATCCCGACATGACCGTCCTTCCCGAGGTCTTTAAGAAGGCGGGCTACACCACCGGCGCGTTCGGCAAATGGGGACTCGGTCCCACCAATCTCGAAGGCGATCCCAACCCGCTCAGTCACGGGTTCGATGAGTTCTACGGTTGGAAGAGCCAGACGATCGCCCACACCTACTATCCCACCAGCGCCGTCCACAACGGCAAAGAGATCCCGCTTGAGGAAGGGACCTTCATCCACGATCTCGTCATGGACAAGGCCCGCGACTTCATCCGAACGAGCGCCGAGAACGACGAGCCCTTCTTCTGCTACATCCCCACGGCGGTTCCCCACGCGGCGATGCACGCCCCCAAGGACCTTCACACCAAGTGGCGTAAGGTCTTTCCCCAGTTCGACAAGAAGATCGGCAAGTACGGCGCCGGCCCGGAAGAGCCCTGCCCCGACGTCCAAAACCCCATCGCCGGCTTCGGCGCCATGATGGAGAACCTGGACAACGAAGTCGGCTCGATCCTCGAACTGCTTGAAGAACTCGGCATCGACGACAACACGATCGTCATGTTCAGCAGCGACAACGGCGCCCACAAGGAAGGGGGACACGACCCGAAGTTCTGGAATTCCACCGGCGGGCTTCGCGGCCACAAACGCGACATGCACGAAGGCGGCATTCGCGCCCCGATGCTCGCGCGCTGGCCGGGCACGATCAAGCCCGGCTCGACGACCGATCATCTCAGCTCCTTCCAAGACGTTCTTCCGACCTGCGCCGAGCTCGTGGGTGAAGACGCTCCTCAGCAGAGCGACGGCATCTCCTTCCTCCCGACCCTCAAGGGAAAGGGCGCCGACCAGAAGGAGCACGACTACCTCTACTGGGAATTCTGCAAGGGACGCGATCAGAAGATCTACTCCCAGGCGGTCCGAAAGGGCAAATGGAAAGCCTACCGTCAGGCCGGCAAACCGCTCGAACTCTTCGATCTCGAAAGCGATCCTTTCGAGGAGCACGACCTCGCGAAGAAGTATCCGGGACTCACCGCCCAGATGGCGGCACGGATGGACGAAGCCCACGAGCCCCTTCCCCCCGCGACGACACAAGCGGTCACCCGAAAGGAACCCGCCAAGAGCACGGACGGTTCGCCCCGTCCCAACGTCCTTCTGCTGTGCGTCGACGACCTCCGCCCCGAGCTTGGCTGTTTCGGGGCCTCCCACATCAAGTCACCGAACATCGACCGTCTCGCGAAGACCGGTCGCGCGTTCAGCCGGCACTACGTCCAAGCCCCCACGTGCGGCGCCTCCCGCTACACCCTGCTGACCGGCCAGTACGGCGGAGCCAGCAACAACGCCCTCTTCCAACGAGCCAAACTCCTGGAAACCTCCCCGGAGTCCGTCTCCCCCAGCATGCCTGCTTGGTTTCGCCAACACGGCTACACCACGGTCTCCGTCGGCAAGGTCTCCCACCATCCCGGCGGTCGCGGCGGAGCCGACTGGGACGACTCCTCGAAACCGGAGATGCCCAAATCCTGGACGCGACACCTGATGCCCACTGGGCCGTGGAAGCATCCACGCGGCGCCATGCACGGGCTCGCCCATGGAGAGATCCGCACCAAGGCCGACAAGATGGATGTCTTTCAATCGACCGAAGGGGCCGACGACGTCTATCCCGACGGATTGACGGTCAAGGAGGCGATCGCCCAGCTCGACCAACTCGCGGCGGACAAGAGGCCCTTCTTCCTCGCGGTCGGCATCATTCGTCCCCACCTTCCCTTCGGTTCGCCGGCCAAGTACCTCGCGGACTACACGGACGCCGAACTCCCCAAGGTAGCCCATCCGAGAAAGCCGGAGGGGAAGACGACCTGGCACGGGTCGGGCGAGTTCATGAAGTACAACCGATGGGGCCGCGATCCCAACGAGGACGCCGCCTTCTCCGAGGACGTTCGCAAGCACTATTCGGCTTGCGTGACCTACGCCGACACCCTCATCGGCCAGTTGCTGGCGAAGCTCGACCAGCTTGGGCTCGCGAAGGAGACGATCGTCGTCCTTTGGGGCGACCATGGTTGGCACTTGGGGGAACATGCCGTCTGGGGCAAGCACACGCTCTTCGAGGAGTCGCTTCGTTCGCCGCTGATCATCTCCTACCAGGGCCTTTCGCAACCGGGGGCGACGAGCGCCGCGGTGGTCGAATCGCTCGATCTCTTTCCCACGCTCTGTGAGCTCACCGGCGTCGAGACGCCCGATGACGTCACGGGTACGTCGCTGCGCCCCATGCTCGACGATCCCGGCACGGCGGGGCACTTCGCGTACGCCTACAAGAACAACGCTTCGACCGTCCGCACGCCGACGCACCGACTCATCGTCCACAAGAACGGTCACGCCGAGCTTTACGATCACACGTCGCCCGAAAAGGAAACGCGCAACATCGCGAAGGACCACCCGGAACTGGTCGCGAAGCTCACCAAGCAGCTCGAACAGCGACTCGCGTCGCGGTAGCGCACCAACGACCTGTTCCCTCCGATACTGGATGCCATGTCAAGGCAAGCGTGGGCACGCAGCGAGGCTCACGCTCGTGTGTTCACGCGGGAGTCACCTGTCGTTCGACGACGATGACTCCCATCGCGCCGGAAGTCCACTTCATCGCGTCAGAGAGGGAACCGATCGATGCTGCGTCTCCTTGTTGTGTCTCTCATGGTCGTCACCGTGGGTACTCCGCTGGAACTCCATGCCGACGAAAGTTCCCCCTCGTCCAAGAACGAGCGTCCAAAACCCGGCGGGGACGGCTCTATCGTGGTGAGTGGCGACCAGAGGCAGTGGCATAAACTCACCCTGTCGATGAGTGGCCCTCAGGCCGACGAACTCGACAACGATCCCAACCCTTTCACGGACTATCGCTTCACGGTGCGATTCACCCACGAGTCAGGATCACCGGCTTACACCGTCCCGGGCTACTTCGCCGCCGATGGGGATGCCGCCAACACGGGCGCGACCTCGGGAACGACGTGGCGAGCCCACCTGTCCCCCGACAAGCCGGGCCGCTGGAGCTACGCGACCTCGATGCGACGGGGAAAGAATGTCGCCATTAACTCCAGCGCGAAGAGTATGGAGCTTCCGGCCTACGCGAAGAGGGGCCAGTTCACCATCGCTCCGACCGACAAGACCGGCCGCGACTTTCGTGCGAAGGGCCGACTCGAGTACGTTGGCAAACACTACCAACGCTTTGCAGGCAATGGAGAGTACTTCCTCAAGGCCGGCCCCGATGCTCCCGAGACGCTCCTGGCCACCATCGACTTCGACGGCACTCGCGCCAACAAGGGGCAGGTCCCTCTCAAGAGGTGGGCGCCCCATGTGAAGGACTGGCGTCCGGGCGACCCGACCTGGAAGGACGGCAAGGGCAAGGGCTTGCTCGGCGCGATCAACTATCTCGCCGCCAAGGGCTGCAACACGATCTCCTTCCTCCCCTACAACGCCGGTGGCGACGGCGACAATGTCTGGCCTTTCGTCAGCCGCGACGACAAGTTCCACTACGACTGCTCAAAACTCGCCCAATGGCAGATCGTCTTCGATCACGCCAACAACCGGGGCATGCATCTCCATTTCAAACTTCAGGAAACCGAGATGGATGACAACCGCCACGGGAAGAACTCGCGGACCAAATCGACTCCCACCGCGCTTGACGACGGCCGGCTCGGCCCGGAGCGCAAACTCTACCTCCGCGAACTGATCGCTCGCTTCGCTCACGAGTTGGCTCTCGTCTGGAATATCGGCGAGGAGAACACGCAGACGCCCGCCGAGCAACGCGACATGATCCGCTACCTCCACGACACCGATCCCTATCGCCACAACATCGCGATTCACACGTTCCCCAACCAACAGGACAAGGTCTACCCGCCGCTGTTGGGCTCCAAGTCACTCCTCACCGGTGCTTCGCTGCAGAACAACTGGAACGCGGCCCATCAACGGACCCTCAAGTGGGTGCGCGAGTCGGCTCGCGCCAACCGGCCCTGGGTGGTCTGCAACGATGAGCAAGGCCCCGCGGCCCACGGCGTCCCCCCCGACCGGGGCTATCGCGGACACGACGGCCTCGCGGGCGAGAAGAAGACCTATGACTTGCACGACATTCGCAAGCTGACGCTCTGGGGAACCCTGATGGCGGGCGGCGCGGGGGTCGAGTATTACTTTGGCTACAAACTCCCCGAGAACGACCTCCTCCTCGAAGACTTTCGCAGCCGCGACCAAACGTGGGACTATTGCCGCGTCGCGCTGGCCTTCTTCAAGGACCACGCGATCCCCTTCTGGGAGATGACCAGCGCCGACGCGTTGATCGGCAATTCGAAGTCGACCAACAGTCGATTCTGTTTCGCCAAGCCAGGCGAACTCTATCTCGTTTACTTCCCGACCGTCGAATCGACCAAACTCGACCTGAGCGACGCTGCCGGCACTTTCACCGTTCGCTGGTTCGACCCGCGGCACGGCGGACCGCTCGCCACCGGCTCCGTCACCGAGGTCACTGGCGGGAAAGCCGTTTCGCTCGGGACACCACCGAGCGCCCCCAAGGAAGACTGGTTGGCGGTCCTGCGGCGACAATGACCATCGTCGCCGACGAAAGGTGGAACCGAATGCCCTTTGAATCGTCGTGTACCCTTTGCTTGCTCGTCGTGATCGGCACCATCGCCGGCGCGAAGGAGAAGCCCAAAGCGATCGAGGCCGACGTTTGCGTCTATGGCGCGACGCCCTCGGGGATCGTCGCCGCGATCGCGGTCAAACGCGAAGGCCGCTCGGTCGTGATCGTCGAACCGAGTCGGTGGGTCGGGGGCGTTCTGGGCGCTGGGCTCAAGCCGCTACAGGACTGTCCCAGCTACGCCGCCACCGGAGGGCTGACCAAGGAACTGCTGCCGACGTTGGGAAAGGATTTTCCCTGGTGGGAACCTTCGGAGAAGAACGACGCGAAGACGGGCGGCGACCGCGTCTACGGACCTGACAGCATCCGTGAGGACTTCGAGTCGCTCCTCAAGGTTCACGGCATCGAGGTCATCCGGGAGCACCGCGTGGCCACTTGTGATCTTAGGGACGCGACGATCGTCAAGGCATCCTTCGATCTCGCCCCTTTCGACGACCTGGGCTGCCCTCCCGCCGAAGCGACGGCCGAGAACAACCTGACCGTCGCCGCGAAGGTCTTTCTCGATGCGAGCTACGACGGCGACTTGATGAAGCGGGCAGGCGTGAGCTACCGCGTCGGACGCGAGGCCGCCGCCGAGTTCGATGAGCCCAATGCCGGGGTCCAGCCCCCCATGCTCTTAACGCCGATCGATCCCTTCGTCACCCCTGGCGATCCCTCGAGCGGCTTGCTCAAGTGGGTCCTCGCCGATCATGGCAACGACGGAGGGGCCGCCGATGGCTACACCCAGGCCTACAACTATCGCTACTACACGACGTCCGATCCGAAGCGACAGTACCCCATCACGCCACCCGCCGACTACTCACCCGAGGACTACGAACTCGTCGGCCGCTACGTGTCCTATTTGGTCGACACGATCGACGACCCGGCGAAGCTGCGCAAGAGTCTCATCGGGATCTTCCCCGGCTGGAAGAACTCCGGAGAGTGGAACTACCAGCGCGACACCCTCTTCTCCATGGCGCCGCTGGGGATCAGCTACCTCTACGCGGATGGCGACTACGCCACGAAGAGCCGCGTCTGGAAGGCGCACCAAGACTATCTTCGCGGCTTGCATCACTTCATGAGCACCGATCCTCGGGTGCCGAAGTCGTATCGCGAGGAGGTCGCGGCGCTTGGACTCGACGCCCGCTTCCATCACGAGACTAAGGGCTGGCCACACCAGCTCTACGTCCGCGTCGCCCGCCGTTTGAACGGCCCCTATACCGTCACCGCTCACGACGTCTACAACCAGACGAGCGTCGACGATCCGATCGGCCTGGCCCAGTACGGTATCGACGTCTACCCCGTCCGAAGGATCTGGGTGCGCGACGGCGATCAGGTCAAGGTCGGCGTCGAAGGCAAAATGTTCGTCGGCGGCAGCAAAGGACCAACCAACGTTCCCTACCCAATCTCCTATCGGGCTATCACGCCGCGTGCCGAGGAGTGCGGAAACCTGCTGGTACCGGTCTGCTTCTCCGCCACACATCTCGGCTACGCCTCGGCGCGGATGGAGCCGGTCTTCATGATCTGCGGCGAGTCGGCCGGCATCGCCGCCTGTCACGCGATTGATGAAGGCACCAGCGTCCAAAAGATCGACATGGCGACTTATCGCCAAGCTCTCGAGAAGGCCAAACAGAAGCTCGTCTGGGATCCGAACGTCGACCATCCGGTCCGCCCCCCGCGAGGTTCCAAGCCGCGAAGCTATTCCTTCGAGAGCCTCCTCGACCAAAGCGACACCAACGGCGACGGCGTCGTCTCCCTAGACGAGTGGAACGCCGCGAAACCCGACTGGTCCTGGCTCTTCGTTGTGACCGATTCCAACAACGACGGCCGCCTCACCGGCGCGGAGTACCTCGCCCTCCAGAAGTTCAAGACCGAGAATGCGGACTGGCAGGTGTTGCTGCGGAAGCAGGGGAGTTCGTCGCTCGAGTCACCCTAGGTGACGATGCGTCGAGAGTGCGAAAGGCGAATTGAATGGTGATGGGCAGTGCGCCGCGTGAGGCCGGCATCGAGGAACGCGTCACGTGAACCGGCTATGAGGCACGGCTCGCATCGTCGTCAATCCTGACGGCGCACTCCAAGAAAAACGAAACCCTCCATCTTTCAGGAGGGTGTCCGACCAGCGGGCCATCAACTAACTTGAAGCCCGCTGGGTCTCGGCGGGCGACCGAGTGACTCGATGCCCGCATTCGCGTTGACTGTCAATTAGACAGGGCGAACGTTCTCGGCGCGCGGGCCCTTGGGGCCTTGGCCTTCCTCATACTCCACCGTCTGATTCTCTTGGAGCTCTTCGATCGTCGTTCCGACCAGCGCGGAATGATGAAAGAAGATTTCGTTACGTTCGCCTTTGATGAAACCGAAGCCCTTGTCGGTGACAAGCTTCTTGATCGTGCCTTGGGGCATTGCGTTCTCCCTCACAAAAAGATGATAGCCATGAACGTGTTTCAGCGCATTGCTCTAGACCGCACGCTCGCTCGGTCGACGCGGTTTCCGCGTTTTCTTCTTGGGACGATCGTTCGACCGGCCCGATGTCTTGACAAAGTTCCCGGAGGAGTGCTGAGCACCCCGCCGCTTCGAACGAGGTTTCGATCTCGCCGCCGGAGCCGGCGTTCGTTCCACCGTCTCCGCGGGAGCAGCCATCGCCTCGCCGGACACCTCGCCCGACTTTCCCTGTATCGATTGAACGGGAACCGGCTGGCCAGTCAATCGTTCAATCGAACGAAGCTGATTTCGCTCGTCCCGAGAACAGAACGAGATCGCCTGACCCGACGCTCCCGCACGACCCGTTCGCCCAATGCGATGGACGTAAACCTCCGGCGTGTCGGGCAAGTCGAAATTGATCACGTGCGAGATCGACGAGAAGTCGAGCCCCCGCGAGGCGAGATCGGTCGCCACCAACACCGTGGGTGTGGGCGAGTTGAATTTGCGAATCGCGGCCTGGCGTTGGGCGTGGCTCTTGTTGCCGTGAATCGAGACCGCGCGGATGCCGTCACGCTGCAAATTGCGGGCGATCTTGTCGGCGCCATGCTTCGTGCGCGAAAAGACAAGCGTCCGGGAACGGGGCGTCTCGTGGAGGAACTGCGTCAGCGTCGCTGCCTTGTCGCCTCGTTCGACGAAACAAACCGATTGCGTCACCTGCCGCGGCGTCGAGGAGACCGGCGAGACGTTGACCTCGATCGGCTTGGTCAGCCACTGCTTGGCCAATTCGCGAATCTGCTTCGGCATCGTCGCCGAAAACATCAGCGTCTGGCGCTGCTCGGGAACGTGGGTGACGATTCTCCGCAAGTCGTGGATGAAGCCCATGTCGAGCATCTGATCGGCTTCGTCGAGGATCAGCACCTCCACCGCGGATAGATCAATGAATCCCTGATCGACGAGGTCCAGGAGTCGCCCCGGCGTCGCGACGAGGACGTCGACGCCCGACTGGAGTGCCCGCACCTGTCTGCCCTGAGGAACGCCGCCGAAGATGACGGTGTACCGAAGGCTCGTATGCTTGCCATACGTCATCAGGCTCTGGCCAACCTGGCCGGCCAGTTCGCGCGTCGGGGCCAACACGAGGGCGCGAATGACTCGGTTGCCGCCGCCCTGCCGTCGTCGTTTCCCGCCTGAGGAGGGGACGGAGGACTCCTCAAGCCGATGCAACGTGGGAAGGGTGAACGCGGCGGTCTTGCCGGTACCCGTTTGGGCACAGCCGAGGATGTCCCGCCCCGCGAGGAGCTTGGGGATGGCCTTTTGTTGGATGGGGGTCGCTGTTTCGTAGCCGGTCGTTTTGAGGCTACGGAGAATTGGCTCGCAGAGCGCGAGATCTTCAAATCGCATTCGTTCTCGATCTTTCTTCGACAAAGCACTGTTTCGGCCGCTCACCGGAGCGGGCACGAGGTGCTGGCAGCGTGAACACACTGACAGCCGATCAATGGTGGAGCAAGCGAATCAGTCTCGGTCGGAAGGAAGATACCAGGAAGAAAGCTTCAATCGGTTGCGGTTGAATCATCGTCCTGGTGACTACAGTCTCGAATTTGAATGAACACGGCCAAACTCATCGAGCTTGCCGGTCTCGCGCCATGTTGTCCGATCATAACACACGTCGTTCGTCCACGATAGATCACCCGGCGACTTTCCCTCGCACGAGGTGCTCCTCACGCCCGCGGGAACGGAAGTTCTCCCATCCCCTTCCAGGACGCATCAAACTCATCGCGACCGATGAAACTTCGCACGGTTCCGCGAACCGCCATCGCTTCGAGGGTCCCGTCCAGCCAGTTCGTCGAGGTGATGGAAGGAATCCGTGTCCGAGACGACTCAAGTGCCGAAGGTGGGACTCGAACCCACACTCAGTTGCCTGAACTGGATTTTGAATCCAGCGCGTCTGCCATTCCGCCACTTCGGCTTGAGATGCAAAAGAACATTCTATGGCCCAGCAGGCCTCCCGCCAATGTCTCGGCACGCATCGTTTTTGGCAAAGAGGATGCGTGAGCCGATCAATCGAATGAGGTGCCACGATCGTCGTAGGTTCACTTCTTCTTGCGATGGACCCCGGAACGGCGCTCGTCGATGGGGGCCAAGGGACCGCCGTGGACCGCAACCTCTTCGTCGCAGCGGGCCCGCATCGTGTCGAGGACCGAGGCGTACGCGGGATTGCTCGCGAAATTCGTGAGTTGGTCGGGATCCTTCTCGAGATCGTGGAGGAACTCGTACACGGGCCACTGATCGAAGTAACGGGCGTAGACATAGCGCGGACCGCGAATCCCCTCCCACGTGATGTTCGGCGCCAGCGAGACGTGCTCGCAGAAGAAATCGCGGCGCCAATCGGAAGTCGGCTCTCCGGCGACGAGCGGCGCGAGGCTCTCACCCTGATACTCGCTGGGGATCGTCGTGCCGGCCCAGTCGAGAAAAGTCGACGGCAAATCGAGGTTGAGCACCATCCGCTCGTCGACGCGACCACGCTTCTCCTTCGGCAGCCGGGGATCGACGACGATCATCGGCACGCGCAGCGACTGCTCGTAGTGCGACCACTTGCCGGCGAAGCCACGGTCGCCCATGTAGTAGCCGTTGTCGGCGGAGTAGATGACGATCGTGTTGTCGGCGAGCCCCCGCTCGCGCAGAGTCTCGAGCACGCGGGCGATGACGCCATCAATGCCGCTGATCATGCGGTAGTACGCCCGCATATTGGTCTGATACTTCTCCGGCGTGTCCCAGCGCCAGAAGTAACGTTCGCGATTGAGTGAGTTCTTCAGGAAGTCGGGTTGGCCGGCGTAGATCGCTGGGTCGTCGAGTCGCGGTGGCGCCATGGTGAGGTCGTCGTACATTCCGTCGACCGCCTTGGGCCAGGGGTAGTGGCCGATGCCCGGACGCTTGTCGCGGTCCTCGGCGTGGGCGGCGTTGAACCAAAGATTGAGGCAGAAGGGCTGATCCTTCGGCTGCGACTCGAGAAACGCGACGGCGCCATCGCCAATCAGTTCGGAAGTGTGTCGCTCGGTCCCATCGGCCTGCTTCTTGAAGTAGGGATTGCGAGAAATCTTCTCGAACTCGTCGTAGTGGTCTTTGGGGTTGAAGCCTTTCGGCGTGTGGGCGTGCCACTTGCCGTAGAAGCCGGTGCGGTAGCCCGCCTGGCGCAGGAGATCGGGATAGAGTTGGCCGAGCGCTTCGGGCTTAATCGCGTCGGGCTGCGTCGGCGTTCCGAACGAGCGGGCGGTCAGCCCCGTCAGGATGGTCGACCGGCTGACCCAACAGATCGACGTGGTGACGAAGGCATTGTTGAATCGCACGCCCTCGGCGGCCAAACGGTCGATCGTCGGCGTCTTGACGATCGGATGACCGGCACAACCAAGCGTGTCGTGGCGTTGGTCGTCGGCGAAGAAGAAGAGGATACTCGGAGGTTGCTCGGCGCCAGCCTTGGTGGCCGTGACGAAGGTCGATCCGATCGCGATCGCGACTATTGAAGAGAGCAGTCGTTGCATGGAGGCCTCTCGAAAACAAGATCCCCGCGCGAGGGAGAAACCAGGCGCGGGGACTCGTGTGATCGGTTCGCGGAGCGAATGAGGACGCTTGCGTCCGAGGTTACAGTTCCCAGCCGGAGCGGTAGGTCGGCTTGATCAGGGCCGCGGCTTCGGGAGCATTGGTCGCCTTCATCGCGGCGCCGTCCCATTCGATCGTCTTGTTCAAACGGATCGCGAGGTTCCCGAGAAGAACCGCCTCGGTGAAGGGACCGGCCTGGGCGAAGTTCGACTGGGCCGCGGGACCGCCCTTGCACGCCTCGAGCCACTCCGCGTCCTCGTTCTTGCAACGCGGCAGCGTCTTGGGCGTCTTCTCCTTATACTCGGCGACACGTTTGGGATCGGTCGCGATGAAGTTGGTGTTGCCACGATTGCCGATGAGTTTGCCCTCGTCGCCGATGAGCAGGTAGTCGAACTTCGTGTACTTGATCGGCTGCGACTTGCCCTCCTTGTCCTTCGAGGTCAAGTCGAGCCCCTCGAAGATTGCCATGTCGGGGTTGCGGTTGCCGTCGTACCACGCGAAGGTCAGCCCGTCGTGAGCGTAGTCGTTGCCGGGGAAGGTGTAGGTAACCGTCGCTTCCTTCGGACCGGAGACGTCCGTGTTGCCCTGGGACGTGGCCGAGACCTTGGTCGGCTGCTTGAGATCGAGCGCCCAGTAGGGCGTATCCATGATGTGGCAGCCCATGTCGCCAAGGGCTCCGGTGCCGTAGGCCCACCAACCGCGCCACTTGAAGGGACAGTACTCCGGGCTGTAGTCGGTATAGTCGGCCGGCCCCAACCAGAGATCCCACGCGAGGGTCTCGGGCACGGGCGCCCCCTTGGGCAACTCGGTCATGCCCTGCGGCCAGATCGGACGGTTGGTCCAGGTGTGGACCTCCTTGACCTTGCCGATGACGCCCGCACGAACCAGTTCGACGGCCCGGCGGACGCCTTCACCCGCATGCGCCTGGTTACCCATCTGAGTGGCGACGCCGGTCTCCTTGGCGAGGTCGGTCAGGTAGCGTGCTTCCCAGATCGTCCGCGTCAGCGGCTTCTGGCAGTAGACGTGCTTGCCCTTCTTCATCGCCATCGCGCTGGCGACTGTATGAGTGTGGTCCGGCGTCGAGACCGTCACCGCGTCGATCTTGTCGCCCAACTTGTCCAGCATCTCGCGAAAGTCGTGAAAGTAGGGAGCGTCGGGGAACTTCTTGACCAGGCCGGGGCGTTTCTCGCTTCCCTTGGCCTGTTTGTCATCGACATCGCAGAGGGCGACGATCTGGCCGCCGGCGTTGCTGACGTCCATGACGTCGGAGTAGCCCTTGCCGCCGATACCGATCCCGGCGACGGCGACCCGTTCGTTGGCTCCCCAAACTCGAGAGGGAATATAGGTGAACGCGAAGGTCGACGCGGCGGCGCTCGCCACGAACTTACGGCGTGACATTCCCTTCTTGGCGGGCTTCGACATGATCTTCTCTCCTCTTGGGTGGGATCGGTCAGGATGGTCGATGGACAACGCGCCCGAGCGGGCCGCTCTTCGGTCTCCCCCCTGCTTTCAACGTCCGAACGAGCCGGCAACGCTCACCGTTGAATCCGGCGGTGAGCCGATGACGCGCGATGATGGTGCCATGCTACATTTGCTCAAACGCTTCCTCCAGAGAGAATGTGACAAACATCCAACGATCGTCCTTCTCCTGGTTGGGCTTGGCGTCCGCGAGCAGCTCCCGCATCCGGGGCAGCAGCGGGCGGGCATGATCCCCCAGCAGTTGTGCCGTCCGCGTGGCATGGAGGACGACGTCGAGATCGTCGCTGCCCATTTCCTCCCGCAAGACATCCAACGCCGCGCGATCATCCCGACGCCCGAGCGCGCCGGCCGCCTCGATCCGGACACTGGGGGATTGGTCGCGAAGAGCTAACCTCAGCGCCTCGATGCCGTGCTTGGGCAAGTCGGGATGAGCATGGAGCCCGACCGCCGCCCAGTAGCGGATTGCCGGGTCGTCGTCCTCGAGAAGCGAGATCTGACGGGACAGCGCCTCGGGACGCCCGACGAGATCCGCGACCTCCAGCAACCGCTCGAGCGGGTAGTCATCACTCCCGGCCATCGCGATCGGCGTCCTCTCGCCCGATCGGCGCCACGCCTCTTGCTCAGTGAGAAATCCGAGATCGCCGGTCTCGAGCATCCAGCGGCGCAGTTCGCCACGTAGCCGCTTCACCTGGAAGGCGTACTTGGGGTCGTCGGCGAGATTGTGGATCTGGTGAGGATCGTGCTGAGAGTCGTAGAACTCGACCAGTGCCCGGCGCGGTCCGGCGTAGCCCATCTGGGTGACGTTCAGCTTGCCTTCGGCCGCGAGACGGGTGATCTCCCGACGCATCGGGGCGTTGTCGGAGTAGCGTTCCGGCTGGTTCCACGAGCGATGCGGCATGTAGTTGCGGATATAGAGCCAACGACCATCACTGACACCGCGGGCGACGTCAAAAGCTTCATCAACGCGATCGCGAGCACCGAAAACGTACTGCCTTGGAGCCCCCTCGGCGTACCCTAAAAACGCGACGCCCTGCATGCGCTTGGGAACTGGCAAGCCGACGAGGCTCAGCATCGACGGGGCAAAGTCGACGAAGCTGACCAAGCGGTCGGTCGTGGATCCCGCCTTGCCGGGGGCGAGATGAGCGAAGCGTTCGGGCACGCGAATCACCAAGGGGACGTGCAAGCCGGACTCGTGCAAGAGCCGTTTGCCGCGTGGCATCCCCATACCGTGATCGGAGAAGAAGACGACGATCGTCTCGTCGGCGAGGCCATCCTCGTCGAGCTGCCGTAGGAGTTCGCCCACCTCGGCATCCATCGCTTGCACGCAGTCGTGGTAGCGGGCGATCGACCGTCGTACCGTCGGCGTGTCGGGGTAGTAGGGCGGCACGTGCACCGTCTTGGGTGACTGCCGGTGCTCGGGATCGAGCTGCTTCGCCACCTTCTGCTCGAACTCATCCCAAGGCCAAACGCTGGTACGGGACTGATGCGACGTCATCAGGTTGAAGACGCTGAAGAAGGGTTTGCCCCCGGGTCGGCTTCGCCAGTGAGCCTTGGCACTGCTCTCGTCCCAGGCGTCGCGAATGAAGGCGGCTTCGTTGGCGACGTTGTAGTCGGTCTTGACGTTGTTCGTGCAGTAGTATCCCGCTTCGCGCAGCAACGCGGGAAAGCCGCGAACCGCCTCGGGAACGGGGAACCGCGAGCGAAGCCGTTGGGTGCCGAGCGAGGTCGCGTACATCCCCGTGATCAGGCACGAGCGAGCCGGCGAGCAGACGGGATTCGTCGCGTAGGCGTGGGTGTAGCGAACGCCCTGCCGGGCGAGTTGGTCGATGTGAGGCGTCCGCGCGTCGGGGTCTCCGTAGCAGCCGAGGTTCGGACTCATGTCCTCGGCGGTGATCCAGAGGATGTTCGGCCGCGAGTCCTCCGCGCCGCCACTGGCCAGCAAGAGCGCCAACAACAAAGAACCCATCAACAAATCTCCTTGTAACCTCATCACCGAAGGGCATATCTTGATTCCCCTCTCCCGCGGGGAGAGGGGGCTTGTATTCGGGATTTACCCTTGCTTTACGAGCCGGAATATCCCTCAACGACGTTTGCGTACCTCTCCGTAACCAAGCGAGTTGCTCATGTCAGGCAATAGCCTGACCTACCGGTCCGTCTATAGTTGCTCATGTCTCCGCAACCAAGCGAGTTGCTCATGTCAGGCAAGTAGCCTGACCTACTGGTCCGTCTAGCTCCAAGTGTCAGGAGTTCCTCACCTCTCCTTGGGGAGAGGTCGGCGAGCGAAGCGAGACGGGTGAGGGAGATTCCGGCTCGGAAATTCAAGGCTCGTTCGCGAATGGGAACCCCCTCACCCCTAGCCCCTCTCCCGCGGGGAGAGGGGAACCCTAAAGCCTGATGCTTGGGCCTAGATGGGCCACGACCGGGTCCAATTCATGCCCACGCAAACATCATCCACGCCGCATGCCCTCGATGAGCGCGAGTCGCTTTCCATGCCCACGGATTTCCGTGGGCATGGCACCCGAGAGGGACTCAAGTCGACATGAATTGGCTGGCTACGTCGCGAGACTCTTGCGAATGCGCTCGAGCAGCTTCTGCGTCGCGAGCACGCCGTCGACTTCGCTCATCTTCGATCCCTCGAACTCGATGGCGACGGGGCCTCGGAATCCCGAATCGACGATGATCTTCATGATGCGCGGATAGTCGATGTGTGTCTCCAATCCCTGCTCGTTGAAGTCGTGCGACTTGGCCGAGACGACCGCCGTGTAGGGCATCAGCGCCTTGGTTCCTTCATAGGCGTCGTAATTGCCGAACTTGCCGAAGTCGGGCATCGCCTTGCAGCGAGCGTGCCCAAGTTCCTTGAAGACGCTCGCGAGCCAGTCGCCCTGTCGAGCGAGGTCCGACGCCCCCGGCTCGATGACAATCGTCAGGTCCCGCGATTGCGCGTAGTCGGAGAGTTGCCGAAGACTCTCGACCGCCAACGCGCGGGCTTCGTCGGGACTCTTCCCCCCCGCCTTGAGGAAGATGCGAACGTATTTGCATCCGAGCAGCGCGGCGCGATCGAACCAAGGCTTCGCGGCGTCGACCGCCTTGGCTCGCTTCGCGGCGTCCTTGGAGGCGGTGTCGAGCGGCCCGATCATAAGCAGGAACAAGTCGGTGCCCGCGTCCGTGGACCGCCCCCTCAGTTCCTTGTAGAAGGACTCGCTCGCTAGCTTTTCCTCGGGGAAGGAACCGTTCCACAGGTCGATCATGTCGATGCCGAAGGTCTTCTTCGCGAAGTCGGGATAGTCCATGACATCGAGTTCGCCCTTCTTGAGCATGCGGTGTAGCGAGTATTGCGAGAGGGCGATCGTGTAGAGGGAATCGGTCGAGTCCGCGGCGAACAGCTCGCGCGTCGCAAGGGGCGATAGGCCGAGTCCGGCCGCCATTGCCGCGCCGCGAGAGAGAAACTGACGCCGGGTAGATTGCTTACTCATCTTGCCCTCGAGTGGCTGATTGCGGTTCAATTTGGAATGCCAGGAGGATCGGTTTCCCGTCTGGTTGTCGACCAGGTTACCAACTCCGAGCCAAGGGTGACATCAGGAAAGGGCGAGCGGAAAGACAGCGCGCCGCCATATACTTAACAACACTAAATATATCTTGCGTGGAGGCAAACTCTCGCGGACAATGTCCTTGAGGTGACCAGACCACACCGACACTCGCTACGTTTGACATGCCTATCCCCTACTGACTTGCCCAGAAGGAAACGACGACATCATGGTTGGCCGCTACTCGCATGGGACGCTCTGGGCTTGCCTTGCCTTCTTCTGCTCCGGTCATTCGCTCCTTGCCGACGAGCCTCCGAACATCGTCCTCATCCTCGCCGACGACTTGACCTATGACGATCTCGGCTGCGAGGGCAATCCCGACGTCCAGACGCCGAACATCGACCGCCTCGCCACCCAGGGAAAACGGTTCACCCACTGCTTCACCGCGACCGCGATGTGTGCCCCGACACGGCAGCAACTCTACACCGGCATCTGGCCAGTGCGAAATGGGGCCTATCCCAATCACAGCAAGGTCAAACCCGGAACCAAAAGCATCGTCCATCACCTACAAACACTCGGGTATCGTGTCGGGATTCACGGGAAGACCCACTTCGGACCTCCGCGCTCCTTCCCCTTCGAAAAGGTCACGAGCATTGACGACTTCATCAATGACGGCGATCGGCCCTACTGTCTGGTCGTCGCCTCCAACGATCCCCATGTTCCCTGGAGAAAGGCGACCGACGTCGACCCGGCAACGCTGACGCTTCCTCCCTATCTCGTCGACACCCCACAAACGCGACAAGCCTGGGCGAACTACCAAGCCGACATCAAAGCGCTCGACGACGAAGTGGGCAAGATCGTCGATACCGTCGACCGATCCGCGAGCGCCGACAACACGCTGGTGATCTTCACGAGCGAACAAGGTGCGCAGTTTCCTTCCGGCAAGTGGACCTGCTACGAGAACGGTCTGCGCACCGCTTTCATCGTCCGTTGGCCCGGTCAGGTAAAACCAGACACCGTCTCCAATGCGATGATTCGCTACGTCGATGTCGTTCCGACGTTGGTCGAGATTGCGGGCGGAGATCCGAAGAGCATCGATACCGGGCGCGACGGAGCCCCCGACGGCGGCCGGGGCTTTGATGGTTCGAGTTTTTTGCCGGTGCTCCTGGGCAAGCGCCACTCGCACGCGCGATACACCTACGGCGTGCATACGACCGAAGGTATCATCGCGGGAAAGCCCTATCCAATCCGTTCGATTCGAAACCGACGCTTCAAATACATCGCGAATCTGATGCCTGACGAAACGTTCCAGAACACACTCATTGCCCACGATGGTTCGGGCTACTGGAAGTCCTGGGTCGAAGCGGCGAAGACCGATCCGAAAGCCGCGAAACTCGTTCAACGCTACCTGAAACGCCCCGCGGTGGAGTTCTACGACCTGTGCGTCGATCCCCACGAACTTGACAACCTCGCCGATCGACCGGAGTACAGCAGCCGCAAGGATGAGATGCGCGGGCTATTGAACGCCTGGATGGAGCAACAGGGCGACCGCGGAGTAGAAACCGAACTCGCCGCGAAGAAGGCGCAACGCCGCGGGCGCCGCAAGAAGGCGAAGGCACGCGGCAATATGAAGTCCGATCGCCCCAACATTGTCTTGATCATGGCTGACGACATGGGGTTCTCGGACATCGGCTGTTACGGCGGCGAGATCGAAACCCCGACCCTCGATCGGCTCGCTCGCGAGGGCTTGCGATTCACTCAGTTTTACAACACCGGTCGATGCTGCCCGACACGCGCTTCGCTGCTGACCGGCCTGCATCCCCATCAGACGGGGATTGGGCACATGACCAACGACCCGCGAGGCCCCAAGTCGAACGACCGCGGCCTTCCCGGCTATCGCGGCTTCCTCAACCGGCGCTGCGTCACGCTTGCCGAAGCGCTCAAGAGCGCCGACTATCACACGCTCATGGCGGGCAAATGGCACGTCGGCTACCACGGCCAGGAGAAATGGCCGCTGGCTCGCGGGTTCGACCGCTTCTATGGCATTCTCTCAGGGGCCAGCAACTATTTTCAACCGCTACCTCCACGCGGATTGACGCTGGGCAACGAGCCGGTCCTGCCTGAGGGGGACTACTACACGACCGACGCGTTCACGGACTATGCCATCGACTTTGTGAACGAAGCGTCCAGCGCCGACGATCGCCCGTTCTTTCTCTACCTGGCGTACACCTGTCCACACTGGCCGCTCCACGCTCGCCCCGAGGACATCGCGAAATACCGCGGCAAGTACAAGTTGGGCTGGGACAAGCTTCGCGAACAACGGCATCATCGGCTCAAGGATCTTGGCATCGTCAACAAGGAGTGGGCTCTTGCCCCCCGCGACGCGCGTGCTTGGGACAATCTCGATGCCGCCAAGCAGGATGAGATGGACGAGCGGATGGCGATCTACGCCGCCCAGGTCGACCGCATGGACCAGAACATCGGCCGACTGGTCGGTGCCCTCGAACAACTCGGGGAATTGGACAACACGTTGCTGCTCTTCCTCGTCGACAACGGTGGCTGTGCCGAGGGAGGCGAACTCGGCGGGGCTCCGCGTGGGGACCTCAACAACCGCGAGAAGTATGGCGTCATTTCCTATGGCCAAGCCTGGGCGAACGCCTCGAACACGCCCTTTCGGCGCTACAAGCACTACGTTCACGAAGGGGGGATCTCGACGCCGCTGATTGCCCATTGGCCCAACGGGATCGCGGAGAAGGGATCGCTACGCCACCAACCCGCCTACCTTCCCGACATCATGCCGACGTTGGTCGACGTCAGCGGGGCGAGCTATCCCACCACCTTTCGCGGACACGAGATTGAGCCCATGGAAGGGATGAGCCTGCTAGCCGCGTTCGCGAACGAGCCTCTCGAGCGTGAGGCGATGTACTGGGAACATGAGGGCAATCGCGCGATCCGGACGGGCGACTGGAAGTTGGTCTCGGCGCGGCGAAACCGGATCATGGGCGGCCCGTGGGAACTCTATGACCTTGCCAGCGACCGGACCGAGGAAAACGACTTGAGCGGCGAACATCCCGATCGGGTCAAGCGGATGGCGCAGCTTTGGACCGAATGGGCCCAGCGATGCCAAGTCCTGCCCCAACGGCCGACGAAGAGCGAGGCGAAACGAGTTCGGACGACTTCTCGGACAAGCCCTTCATTTTGAGGTCGCGCTGTCGCTACGATAGGGGCGGCGACGAGCGAGCCGAGAGCATCGGTTTCCCGCGAGGTCGCCGGTCAAGGGAATCTGACGTTGGAGTCAAAGCAATAATGACGAGATCAGTCTGCGCGATGCTGCTATCTGGAGCTGTCGCGATCTTCGTTTCCGGCGATGCCGGGGCGGCCGAGAACACACTGAGCGATTCGGAGGAGAAAGCCGGCTGGAAGCTGCTCTTCGACGGCGAATCGACCGACGGCTGGCGCAACTACAAGAAGGACACCATCGGCGACGGCTGGGTGGTCGAGGATGGTGCTCTCGTCCGTGCCGAGAAAGGCGCCGGCGACATCATCTCCAAGGACAAATACGGCAGCTTCGAACTCTCCCTCGACTACAAGATCAGCGAGGGGGGCAACAGTGGCATCATGTTTCACGTCACCGAAGACAATCCCAAGCCGTGGCAATCGGGGCCCGAGATCCAAATTCTCGACAATGCCTCCGCCAAGGAGGGGCAAAAGGCGGGATGGCTCTATCAGCTCTACAGCCCTGGCAAGGATCGCGTCAGTGGCGAAACGCTTGACGCGACGCGGCCCGCTGGCGAATGGAACCACGTCCAGCTTCGCGTCACGCCCGCCCAAAGCGAGATCAATCTCAACGGCTACCGCTACGCGACCTTCCGCAAGGGCTCGAAGCAGTGGGATAAGAAAGTCGCCGAGAGCAAGTTTTCGAAGTACGACGGTTTCGGCAAAGCGACTAAGGGACACATCGCCCTGCAAGATCACGGCAATCGCGTCGCCTTCCGCAACATCAAGATCCGCGAACTGCCCGACGACGGCAAGGCCCCCGAGCCAATCGACGGCGAACTGCCCGTCGCGGTGGAGCAGGCCTTTCCGAACATGAAGTGGGCCGATTGGTCTCCGGTCAGCGAGGAGGGCGAACTGCAAGAGTTTCGCCCGATCGTGCTGACTCATGCCAATGATGGCTCGGGGCGGACATTTCTCGCCACCCAGCAGGGAGTGATCTACGTCTTCGACAAGGACGCCAGCGCCAGTTCGAGCAAGGTCTTCGCCGATTTGCGCGACAAGGTGGTCTACAACCCGAAGCAGAACGAGGAGGGATTCCTCGGCCTCGCGTTTCATCCCGACTACAAGGACAACGGCGAGTTCTTCGCGTACTACACGACGACCGATAAGCCGCACACGTCGGTGATTTCGCGGTTCAAGGTCTCCAAGGAGAATCCCGACAAGGCCGATCCCGAGTTCGAGGAGGAGTTGTTGCGAATTCCTCAGCCGTTCTGGAATCACAACGGGGGAACCATCGCGTTCGGCCCCGACGGTTACCTCTACATTGGACTCGGAGACGGTGGCGCCGCCAACGATCCGCACGGCAATGCCCAAAACCTGGGGACCCTGCTCGGGTCGATCCTGCGTATCGACGTCGACAACAAGGACTCCGGCAAGAACTACGCGATCCCGAAGGACAATCCCTTCGTGAACAAGGAAGGGGCCAAACCCGAGATCTATGCGTATGGCGTGCGCAACATTTGGCGGCTCGCGTTCGACCGCGAGACGGGAACGCTGTGGGCGGGCGATGTCGGACAAAACCTCTGGGAAGAGATCGATATCGTCAAGAAAGGGGGCAATTATGGCTGGAATTTACGCGAAAGCATGCACGGTTTCGGCCCAAATGGCTCCGATTCGCGCAAAAACCTGATCGATCCGATCTGGGAATACGACCATCAGGTCGGCAAATCGATCACCGGCGGCACCGTCTACCGCGGTAGCAAGGTCCCCGAACTCAAGGGCAAGTACCTCTACGCCGACTACGTCAGCGGAACGATCTACGCCCTCACCTACGACGAAAAGACGGGGAAAGTGATCGCCAACGAACTCATTCCCAGCCAGAAGATGCCCATTCTCTCCTTCGGCGAGGACGAGGACGGCGAGGTCTACTTCCTGATGGCGACCGCCAACGGGAAAGGCGTCTACCGCTTCAAGTCCGCGTCCAACTGAGACGACATCACTCGCCAGCGACGCTTCCGCTCCCGTACTTGGGAGCGGGCGTATCGCTCAATTGTCCACGACGCTTCCGCTCCCGTACTTGGGAGCGGGCGTCATGGTGATCACCGTGGGCTTTCGCTGCCACGACCCCCTCATCCCCACCGCGACCAGCACCGGAGCGACGGCCGCGATCGCCGAAAAGACGAGAAACGTCGCGAAGTAGCCATAGTCACCGGCCAAATCGTACGCGATCAGCGTACTCAACGAGGATCCGATTCCCTGGGCGGTTTTGACGAATCCCTGCCCGAAGTTGAACGTCCCGGTCCCCTCGGTCAACTTCGCGACGACCAGAAAAAACAACACCCCGAACATCCCCGCTCCGAGCGCGTCGAGCACCTCGACCGCCAGCGCCATGCTGGTCGTCGTCGTGAACGCGAAGAGAACGCCGCGAATCGGCAAGACGCCAAACGCCACCAACAAGAGCGGCCGCAGCCCCCACGAAGCCGACTTGGCGCCGACCACGTACGAGACCGGAATCATCGCGAGTTGTGCCACGATCACGCAGCTCGAGATGATCGAAATACTCTTCACTCCCGCATCACCGGAGAGCCGATCGCCGATCAATGGGAGCATCGCGTTGTTCGCCATGTGAAACACGAGCACGCTGAGCGTGAAGAACATGAACGGACGATTGAGCAACGTCGCGTTGATGATCGCGGATCGGTGCGACCGTCCTTCGGTCCGCCGCGTCCCACCGCGGGCGACGACATGATCGACCGCATTGGACGGGATGCTCATCACGCAGATCGCCGCCCCGAAGGCCAAGATCGCCGCGATGTGAAAGACGGCAACTCCCGAGCCGAAATAGCTCGCCCCTCCCGCCACCACCGCGAGGAGTATGCAGCCGACATGATTGAACGCTTGGTTCGACCCGGTCTGGGCACTGAACCGTTCTGGCCCGACAATCCCGAGCGTCAGCGCCGCGATCGCCGGTTGGATCAAGGCGCCGGCCGCCCCGATCACCGCCGCGAGAAAGCAGACGACGTAGAAGTTGGGATAGAGTGGGATCGCGAGGCTCGAGAGCCCCGACGCCACCGCGACGAAGGCCAACCACTGCCGCTTGTAGCGGGTTCGGTCCAGAAGATAGCCCGCCGGGGTTTGAGCCAGTACCGTCGACGCCGTCAGGGTCGTGAGCGCGATCCCGATCAGCGGCAAACCCCAATGCCCGAGGCTAAGCAGGTAGACGGCAAGAAAGGGAGCAAGGTTCTGTCCGATGTCCGAGGCGAGAAGGTTCAGCAAGTTCAGTCTTGCTGCGTACGGTCGCGACATGGTCCATCACTGCTTCCTACGCCTGGCGCGGGGTCGGCCCGAAGAGTTCCGTTGACGCTGGTGCACACTCGAACGATCAAGTTCGCGATGACGGTGACACCACTCGTTCTCACTGGCTGACAGGCAGCCCGTGGCACCCGAACGTTAAATCTCGAGAGAAGACGGGCGACTCGATCGCCGGCGCGTGCGGATGAAGCGCTTGCGGCCCGCCCTCGGGCGACCGCCGCCCCGGCGTTCTAGGGACGTTCGCGCTCCCGTCAACCGCCCCCCATTCGGCACCCGGGGCCCGTCGCTACGAATCAATATTTCCCCCCGCGAGGACAACGTTGTTGCGGGCTGCCCACTGACCGATGTCCTGCCGGCTGATGGCCGTCGCGATCAGCTCGGGAAACTGGTCCGGCGTGCAACCAAACGACGGAACCCCAAGCTCCGCCAACTGGTGGGCGTTGCCTTCATCGAACATCGGGGTCCCGTCGTCGCTAAGGGCCAAAAGGCAGATCACGTTCACGCCCGACGCGACGAGGGCGGCGATCCGGCTCAGCATCTGCCGCTCGTCTCCCCCCTCGTAGAGATCCGTGATCAAAACCATGATGGTCTTGGACGGCCGGGTGACATGTTGCTGGCAGTAAGCGACGGCCCGGTTAATGTCGGTGCCGCCACCAAGCTGGGCGCCGAAGAGAAGATCGACCGGATCGTCCATCTCGTCGGTGAGGTCGGCGACTTCGGTGTCGAAGACGACCATCCGCGTTCGAACGGCGCGAATGGACGCGAGCACCGCGCCGAAGATCCCCGAATAGACGACCGATGTCGCCATCGAGCCACTCTGGTCGACGCAAAGAATGATGTCTCGAAGTGAGCTGCGTTTGCGCCCCCAACCGACCAGTTGCTCGGCGATGATCGTGCGTTTCTCCGGGAGGTAGTTCTTCAGGTTCTTGCGGATGGTCCGATCCCAGTCGATCTCGTTGGGACGCGGTCGGCTGGTACGTGCCGAGCGGTTCAGGCTCCCACGCACCGCTTGAATCAGCGAGTTCTTCAAGCGGGATTCGACTTGGCGGACGACGCTACGAACGACCGCGCGCGCGGTCTCCTTCGTCTTCTGAGGGATGACTTTGCCCAGCGACAGCAACGTCGCGACCAAGTGAACATCGGGCTCGACCGACTCGAGCAATTCGGGTTGCAACAGCATCTCCGCGAGCCCAAGCCGATCGAACGCGTCCTGTTGCATCACCCGCACGACTGACTTCGGGAAGAACTTCCGAATGTCCCCGAGCCATCGATTCACCTTCGGCGCCGAGCCCCCCAATCCCGCCCCGCGCCCCTCCGCTCCGTAGAGCGATTGCAGGACGCGGTCCATCTCGAGAACCTCCCCTTGCAGACCGCCACAGCTTTGCTCGGCATCCTGCCCGAGAATGAGTCGCCAGCGTTCCAGTCGCGTCTCTTCGCTCGCGCTCATCGATCACTTCCCTCCTCGCTCGATGGGTGATTGATGTCGACGCCGAGAAGGTGAGCGAGCACCGGCAACACAAGCCGGGCACGTTCGTGGTCGACGGCAATTCCCTCGACGGCCCTCGGCCTGCCTCTCGCTGCTGTTCCCCGCCGATGCTCGAGACTCTTGACCTTCTCGCCCATTGCCCGGCGTTCGGGCCCCTGGAATCCCGCGAAGGCACGGCGCAGCAACGGGACGAGTTCCGTGAAGACATCGCCGCTAAGTCCCGCGAGCCACTCGTCCAGCGCGAGCCAGAGTCCATCCTCGTGGAGCAGCACTTGCCCGCTTCCGGTCAAGAGTCCCTCAAGCCACGTCGCCGACTGGTGCGGCGGCACCGCCCTCGAGAGCGCGAGGCGGGCGCGTCGGCAGAGTTCCTCGTCGCTGATCGCCCGTCGTTCCAAAAGTAACCGGCAGGTCCAGCCGCGCACGAGACCGTGAATCGTCTCGTCGTCGGTCAGGGCGAAGAGCGTCTCCTCCCACTCTTGCTGAAAGCCCTCGACGTCGAGAAGATGCAAGCTCTCGTGGACCGAGCCGATGCTCCTGCACATTTGGCTGGCGGCTTCGTCATCGAGCGATGAGCAGGCGGGAACCAGACCGACCACGATCCGTTCGAAGAAGCCTTCGATGATGGGACGAATCTGTTGGGTGGGCGTTTGCCTGACATCGCCGTAGCGGAGCAAGTTCGCCAGCGGAGCTAGTGACTCCATGAGATGACGCACGTCGGCCGAGACCGCGGCGATCGCTTGTAGTCGCGACAGGATCGTCTCGATCGCGTCGGGCAACTCCGCGAGCACCGCGCCGTCGAGCAGTTCGGAAAGCGTCGGAAGGTCCTCGGACTTGAGAGCGTCGTGCGAGACCCGAGCGGCGCTCGCCTCCTCGATCGTGTTTCCCCACACGCTGGCGTCGATGAGCTGGACGACGAACTCGACTTGCCACTGGAGTTGCCAGATCTCGTGGAAGGTTCCACTCTTGCCGCGCACCCGCTCCTTGGTCGCCCACGGAACCCCGATCAAGTCGAGTCGGTGAAAGAGGAGACTTCGGGCTCGGTCGTTCTCCTTGCGCAGGTCAAGATCGAGGGTCTTGATCTCGGAGGTGGCCTTGAGCCGCAGCCGCTTGCTCAGCGTTTCGAGGTCCTTCTGAATCGGCACCATCGGCGTGTCGTCGGGCACGTCGCCGATGCGGTCGCCAATCTCGAGTCGGTCTCGAATCAGCGCGAGCGGCGACGGCTCTCCTTGGCAAAGGACTGCTTGAACCGACTCGGTTAGTTCCTCCAGTCCCGGCATCGGCAACTCGCGGAGGGCCGCCATCGCCTCGGCAAGCCGCACGGTCTCGATCACGCTCGCGCTGGACGCATCGAGGTCGTCGTCGCGCAACAGACGAGCCGCCCGCGTAACCCAGCGCACGGGAGCCCCTTCGGCGGAGTTCCACAGATGCTCGTACCAGCCCGGCGAGCGAATCCCCGCTCCGTAGCCGCTCCGGTAGGAGAGCCGCGAATGCGTCCACGGCACCCACGTCGTCGCCACCTTGGTTCGCGGGAGGCCCTTCAGCACTCTCGCGTCGGCAGTCGCCGTCTGCTTGCCGACGAGCGCGGGCGCGTGCCAGGCGCCGCAAACGACCGCGATGCGCTCGAAGCCCTCCTTGATGGCCTTGCGAATCCCTTGGCGCATCGAGGCTTCGCGTTCGGCCTCGTCGTGGTGCCTCGCCGAGCCGGGCTCCTTGGCCTTTCCCTGGCGCAGTTCGGTCATCGCCTCCATGATGCCCTGAAAGAGTCCCGTCGGATCGATCCGCTGCTCGATCTGATGTTCCCACCAAAGCTCGCGGTCTTGATAACCCGCCGCCAGCGCGAGCGCCCCGAGCGGATCCTCGTCGAGGGGAAAGGACTCGTCCTCGAGTCCCCTCTCGGCGTCGTGTTCCTCGTCCGTCTCCCCGTCGTTTTCGCGCTCGGCCGACATCTCCTTCGCGGCGCGATCCATCGCGAAGCGTTGCCGCAGCGGCAGATCGATGAACCGACTGGGAACTCCGGCCGCACGAGCGTACTGGAGCGCCTGCCACTCCGGCGAGAAGAGTGCGAAGGGATAGAAGACCGCCCGCTTCGGTTCATCGGGAGGATAGACCAGGATCGCGACCGGCGGCTTGAGCTTCTCCCGTCCGACGAACTCGATGATGTCGTCGGCGTCGGGTGGGCCTTCGACCAGGACGATGTCGGGCCGCATCTGTCGCAGCGCCATGACCAAGCTGCGGGCACAACCCGGCCCATGGTGGCGGATGCCGAAGACTTCGACCGCCATCTCAAATGACCTCGCGGCATGCGCGGTAGAGGTCCTTCCAACCGTCGCGTTCCTTGGCGACCGTCTGAAGATACTCCAACCAGACGATCTGATCCTGCACGGGGTCCTTGACGATCGCTCCCGAGAGGCTCGCCGCCAAGTCCCCGGCTCGCAACACGCCGTCGCCGTAGTAGGCGGCCATCGACAAGCCGTTGCCCACCACCGAAATCGCCTCGGCCGTCGAGAGGGTCCCGCTGGGAGACTTGACTTTGGTCCTGCCATCGATCGTCACACCCTCGCGTAGCTCGCGGAAGATCGTCACGACCCGCTTGAGTTCTTCGAGGGCCGGCTTCTCCGCGGGGAGTTCGAGCGCCCGGCCGAGTTGGCCGACGCGCTGTTCGACGATCGACACCTCGTCGTCAAAGCTGTCGGGAACCGGAAGAACGACGGTGTTGAAGCGTCGCATCAACGCGCTGGAGAGTTCGTTCACCCCTTTGTCTCGGTTGTTGGCGGTCGCGATGACGTTGAAACCCTTGCGAGCTTGCACTTCGGTGTCGAGCTCCGGAACGGGGAGCGTCTTCTCCGAGAGGATCGTGATCAGCGTATCCTGGACATCGCTGGGCATCCGCGTCATCTCCTCGACGCGAGCGAGCTTGCCGGTGCGCATCGCCCGCATCATCGGACTGGAGACCATCGCGTCGGGGCTCGGTCCCTCGGCGAGCAGCCGGGCGTAGTTCCAGCCGTAGCGAATGGCGCTCTCGTCGGTGCCGGCGGTCCCTTGGATCAGGAGGGTCGAATCGCCCGAGATCGCCGCGGTGAGATGCTCGCTGACCCACGACTTGGCCGTGCCGGGAAGACCGTAGAGCAGAAGGGCGCGGTCCGTGGCCAAGGTGGCGACCGCGATCTCCATCAGGCGATCGTTACCGACATACTTGGCGCTGATCTCGACCCCGTTGTCGAGTTTTCCTCCAACGAGGTAGAGCTTCACCGCCCAAGGAGAGAGTCGCCAGTTCGGCGGTTTGGGCCGATCGTCGACCTCTTCGAGCACCGCGAGTTCCTCGGCGAACTCCTCCTCGGCGTGGCGCCGCAAGACGGCGACGTCGCCCTCGGCGGGTGACGCCTCCTTGGTGGTCTTCTGCTTGGCGGCCATTCCTACTCCTTGCTCCCGTTCGTTTCGTTGTCGGTCGACGATCGGTCGGCGATCGCCTCGTGGAATCCCTTGCGTAGCCGAACAATCTCGGTCAACTGGTCGATCGCTCGTCCCAATATGCGAAGGCGGTAGTGGTCGGCGTTCGGAAGTTGCCAACGCCGAAGCACCTCGTCGAAGCACGAGGCCGGCACCCGATGGGCGGCAAGCACCAACAGACTCGGCCAGGTCTCCTCGACCGCTCCTCCCCCGCGCTCGAGCTTGACCGGTGACATGGTCGCGGCATGCTCCCTCCCCGCGCCCAGGACGGCCTTCGCCAGGCTCTCCGACCAAGGGGTCGGGAGGTGCTTAAGCGCCTTCTCGGCAAGGGGAACCAAGCGCGGATCGCCGATCAGGGCCCGCGCCTTGGACTCGACGGACTCGGTGGGCATCGCCTCGAGCAATCCGCCGAGTAGCTCGCCGGTCGTTCGCAACTCGTGCGGGGTCGGTGGTCGCCCATGATCGCGGAAGAGCAGCATGTTCCAGCAGGCCTCCAACCACGAGGGTTCGCGAAACGAGATCGCCGCCTGGGCCCAACCGTGAACGAGATCGAACGAGTACTCGGTCTCCCCCGCCGCCAAGAGCAACTCCTCGGCGCTCGCGCCGAGTCGCTCCGACCAAACGGTGGGCGGGACGAGTGAGAGGAGTTGGGTCAACGCGAACGCTCGGACGCCGACGCCGGTGGGGGGATGGTTGCTCATTCCCTCGGTGAACCATTCCTTCGGAATCTTCTCGGGAAGATCGATGCCCAAGCGGCCCTTGGGGGCACCTCGTCCCGCGAGCTTGCCGAGTGCCCCGGCGACCATTCCCTTCTTCGGCGCTGGCTCGAAGGAGATAATCTCCGTCGCTCGCTGCCGCATCCGCTGGGAGAGTTCCGAGCTGGGCAAACGAACGAGAAGGCTCAGCAGCTTCGCCCGCACGTTGCTGCTACGATCGTTGGCCAACGATTGGAGAAATGGCAGGTCCTCGTCGGAGAGACCTACGTGCAGCACCTCGAGCAACGCGACGCGCTGATCGGCCTTCTCCTTCGCGATTCCCTCCTCGAGCCACGTACGGGCTTTCGCCGGATCGTTTCGACGCACTCGCGCGAGCAATGTCCGCCGAGCCGCGGGACTCCCTTCGTCCCAGAGCCGTTTGGTCTCCTCGTCGTCGGCATCCTCGCTCGCACGCGCCGTCGACTCATTCAGAAGCCAGGCCCAGTCGGGGTTCTTCGCCGCCAGCCAACGCCCCCGCTCGCCCCCGACGAGCGCCAACTGTCGACGTAGCTCCCGATCGCGCACGCGCAGCATCGACGGGAGAAGTTCGGGCGGAAGCACGAGTTCTCGCTCCCCGAGCAAGGTGAACGCCTCGAGGAGGAGATCCCTGTCGGAAACCGACCGCGAAAGAAACTCGTCCAAAATCCGCCCAGCGCGATCATTGCAGACGGGACACCGCTCCGGCGGAGCCCCTTCGGGGACATCGAGATCGGCGAGCGCCGCTTTGCCCGCGGCCTGATAGGTCGCCAACGTGCCCGCATGCAACAGGAATCGCCCCTCGACATCGTGATCGGCGGGCAACTCGACCGACTCGAGAATGGAAGAAAGCGAAGGTGGTGGCGGATGCTTCGCGGTGCCAAGCAACGCCGACTTGAGAAGTTCGTCCATGAACGCGAATCCCCTCCACCGTCCTACCGCTGCGTGGTGCCAAGCGAGCGAAACGTTCCATCCGCCATGTAGCCGAGTGGCCAGAGCTGCGCCGTATCCCACTCGGCGATCAGCTCGACCGGATGACCGCCGCTGCCCGCGAGGAGTTGCCAGTGTTCGCCGCGCGCAAGCGGAAGCCCCGACCGGCATTCGTCAACGACCAGCCAAGGCTCCTCGTCGCGAGGGACGATGACGACGTTCCGAAGAATGGCCAGATGCCGGCCCAACCAAGGCTGACGCGCCAACGACTCGGCGACCGCGAGGAGGAAACCGTCCACCGACGCGTGCCCCGGCAACGCCGAATCAAACCGGGAAAGCTCTCCCCGTCGTTCCTTGAGCATGGCCCGTTGCGGTTCCGCCCCTGGATAGAAAACCACAACGCCGTCGAACCAAGTGCCAGCGAGTAGCGCCTGGCCGAAGGGCTGACTGGCGACCGCGAACTGAATGACCAGAGCATGCCGACCGCTCGAACGCCCCACGAGCCAATTGCGGCGAACCCGGAGCCGTTCCTCCTCTTCCTCGGTGTGCGACACGACGGCCCAACGATCACCGATCGATTCGCCGACCCGGTCGAGTTCGTCCTGACTGACCGTCCAGCCGACGAGTTGACGGATGTCGGCCTGAAGTTTCTCTTCGAGTTCATCGAGGCGGCGATAGGCATGCGTTAGGAGCGCGAGCCGTCCCATCGCGGCAAGGAGGCGCTGGGGCCAATCGACGCCCGTCCCCGGGATCTCCCCCATGCGGCGGACGCGGCCGGCAAGCCCTTTGGCCTGGGCGTCGACGAGCCGCTTGGCCTGCGATTCCCAGTAGGAAGGAGGCTTCGTTTCCAGACCGGCGATCCCGCCGCGAACGGTGTCCTTGAGCCAGAGATCGAGCCGCTCGAGACCATCCAGCACCGCGCGGTGCCGTTTGGCGAAACGTTTGGCTTGCGCTTCGGCATCGACGGGTTTGTCGCGGGCGGCTTTCTTTTCCTCGCGGCGTTTGGAGGTCGCTTCGCGCTTCTCGAGCCACGTCGTCACCCAGTCGGGTGGCTGGGCGTTCGGAAAGTCGCTTGGCGATGTCGCCGCCCAGAAGAGCAACCCGAGCACGTGCTTGCAAGGGAGTTTGCGGCTCGGACAGGTGCAGTTGTAAGCGAGGTCGGAGAGGTCGATCTTCGTCTGGTAGACGGCGCTGCCTTGGCACTCGCCCCAGAGGGCTTGATCGCTCGTCCCTTGATGGCGCCACGTCTTGCCCGACCCGAGCTTGCGACCCGCGACGGCCGCTTTCTCATCGGGAGCGAGAGCGGCGACTTGTTCCGTCGTCAACTCGATCATCGCCGCCTATCCCTGGCCATCATGCCTTGGTAACCGTCCCGGCGATCGCGGGTCTTGCCAGATCATACCCTCTCCATGGGAAACGTGCAGGGGAACTGACTACTTCGCCCCGACGTCGCCCTTGCCCGCACCCTCGAACCACGTGTCATCGGCGCTCAACTCCTTCGGCCAGTTTCCACGATAGGTGACGTTGCGAATTCGCGCTTTCGGCAACTCGGGGTAGCGAAAGAAACCAAAGAATCGACGATTGCTCGACTCGATCGGGCGTTCGTAGACGAGCGATCCGTTGAGGGACACCTGAACGATATCCCCCTTCACCGTGAGCGAGACCTCATTCCACGCGTCGCGCCGGAGCGGCACTTCCTCCGAACCTCGGCGATGCGCCGGCTCGTCGACGAGGTTGTCGCTATCGAGGCTCGACCGATTGTGGGGCCCGTCCGTGAGCCGATGGAGCCTCACCCCTTCCTCATCGATCATGAAGCAGAGCCGATCAAGAGCGGGATGAACGTCAACGCGATCGCCGTCGTGGTGGAACTCGTAGGTGATGGTGCCATCCCCGGCGAGCGGGCGGTGATAGCGAAGCAGACTCTGTTGGTAGGGCATGAACCTGATGGACCTTGTCGGAGCCACAATCTCCGTACCACTTCCACTCCAGAAGGCATACTTTCCGGAGATGCTTTGACGAAAGTAGGTAGCGTTCCAACGGTTCGAGCCCTCCCAGCGATCACCGCCGGAGAGCCGGATCTCGGCGGGAATCGTCGGCTTGCCGGAAACGCGAACGTGCTCGGCCACAAACCGACGACCGTTCGGCGGACGTAGCGCGAGCCAAGGATCGACGACGTTGCCCAGTTCGCGCTCGTGTACCTTCTCGCCGTGGAGGAAATAGCGAGCGACGCCGTCCGCGACTTGAAGACGGACGTCGACGTTCTTCTTGGGATCCTCGAGCGGCTTCGCGAGCTTCGTCGTCTTGAGATCGGAGCCAGCCGCTCCGTGGTAGACAACTTTGCCATCGTGATGGACGCCGAACCAATAGTCGTCGTACAGGAGCGCCATCGAGTAGTGATCACGTGACAGCGTCATCGTGACGTCGAACGTTCCTTCCAGCGGAACGGCGAAATAGGCGAGGTCCTTCGTCGTCCCTCCCGCGACTTCGATCGACTCCCCCTTGAGGGACCAAACCCCGGTGGGAAACCCAAGGCCGCGCCTCTCGGCACGCTGCCGCGAGACCGGGTGCCAGAACGGATCATCGGCGAGCAGGCGCGCCTTGTCCTGACGAACGAGCGACGCGAGGTATGCCTGGGCGGCCCAGGAACGAACCCGACTCTCCAGTTCCGGACCAAAGCGATGCCCCTTACCGATCTGCCTCGTGAGCATGACGTCGAGCAGCGCCGCGGATGAGGATTCGAAGCCCGGTTTGTCCAAGAGCTCAACGGCGACGACGACCTCCGGCCACCGTGCTCGAGCAGGAGCCTCCTTCGCAATCGTCTCGAGGTCCGCCCTGACCTCCTTGAGGAGTTCGTGCGCCTTGGCGGTCTCTCCACGAGCGGCGGCCACAAGCGTTTGGAGGGCTCGGCGACCACGTGCATCGAGCGGCGTCTCCCCCTTGACATGGTCAATCGCGGTGGCCAACTCCTCCAATCGTCCGAGGTCGCGTGCCGTCTCGATCAGGAGAACCGCCGGCGAGATCAACGCGCCCGCCGCCGGCTCGTTGGGCAGGACAGGGTCGGGAGCCCAGTCGACTCCGACGCGAACGGTGTCGTGATCCCTCGACGGCAAGACCCAGCGAAGAAGTCGTTCGTAGCGTTCCTCCGGCGGCAAAGCCGTCGCCCGACGGTGGATGCCGAAGGGCTCGCGGTTGATCACTTCCTCCCCGGTCAGGTCGTGCCTCAAGGCGGCTTCCTTCGCGTCGAGGGGAGCGATCGGCGACGTCATCCGCGCCATCACCTCTTTCGAGAGGGACGCTGGCCAGTCCCCACGCAGGACGACGTCGCGAACTCGCGCCGTCCCGCGGTCCTTGTAGTGGAAAAAACTGAAGAGACGATCGTTGCCCGGTTCGAGTCGATACCGCAGGATCTCCTTCCCGTTGAGCGTAAGCACCGCCGTCTCCCCTTCGAGCGTCAGCTTCACCCGATTCCAATCGTCGACCTTGAGCGGCAACGCCCCGGAAGAGGTTGATCCCTCGGGAACTTCGATGGCATTGGCGGGAGGCAGTGCACCGGCGAATTCATCCTTGGCCGTCATCCAGTGCAGACGAACGCCATCGGGCTCGAGGAGGAAGGTCAAGCGATCGAGAGCGGGATGAACGACCAATACGTCCGGTCGATAGAAGAACTCGTACTCGATCGACTCCTTGTCCGCGAGCGGTCGATGGTAGTAGATCCGACTCGGTAGCGGCATCGTGTCATTGCGACGAGCCACCCGTGGCCCCTCAAGCACCCCTTCCCTGGCCGACCAGTCGGTTGGTTCGTCCAAGACGGTCGGGGGCGTGTAGGAAGCGTGGTTCGCCGAGGCACGTCCGCCGTGGTGGACCGGAATTTTCTCGCCGTAGGTGTCGGCAACCCACCCCTCCATGCGATCGCCATCGATGAGACGAACGGACTTCGGGATGCTCGGGTTCCCTTCGAGACGGGGAAATCGGAAGACCGTCTTTCTACCCGCATCGACAACGAGCGAAATCCACGGCGAGGTCGTACTCGGATCGCCCTCCTCGTCGACGAGTTGGCCGTTGATGAAGTGACGGATGGCCTCGGGACTCACTTCCAGGCGGTGACGATTGAAGTGACCCGACGATGAGCTGGGAACGCGCATCGGCGAGATCATGGTGGTCTCGCGCCGTCCCCCGTGTTCGGACCGACGGTAGATGGACCGCATTGAGCTGAACGCGGGAATGTTGGAGATCAACTCGCCGTAGCCGACGTTGGCTTGCGTTAGAAATTCCTGGTAGGCCTCGACCTCGAACGTGAAGCTTCCTTCCAGGGGATAGCGAAAGCTGAGCGTGTCGCGGCCCGGGCCGGCAAGGTGCGTGATGACGTCCTCGTGCACGACCCACCAGGGCCGGTCGAGGCCGGTCGCGTGCTCGCCGCGTTGACGTTCGCATCCGGGGAGCCACAGAAAGGGCCCGATCTCTCCTAGCGACTGATGACCGGCGTTCTGTGTCCTTGCCTTCCGAATGGCGAAATCTCGGTCAACCCGCGTCCGCGCGAACAACCATTGACGCTGGGTGGCCCAACGACGAAGCCAATTCTGAAGCCGTGCCGTCTGCTTCTCCAGATCGGGTCGCCGCATCAATGCCCGCGCGAGAAGGTACTCGTTCCAGAACCTCCGCTCATTCATCTTCTTCGAGGACAGCCCCAACGCTTCCACATCGGCGAGGCGGTTGTCCACGGGCGGAATGACATCGCGATCGTCGGCCGCGGAGAGCTTCGCCATCAGCAGGACGTCGGCCGCTTGAGGAACCTTCCGCTCAACGAGCCCTTCCAAGCGTGCGATCAGCTCGTCAAGCTTGCCGGCCTCCTCGGCGGCGTCGATCAGGTGCAGCGTGGTACTGAAGAAGGTCTCCGGTGACCGTGAACCGGGCTCACCGGCGGCCTCGGCACTCTGCTTCGGTGCTTGCCGCTCCTTGGTGTCGCTACGCAGAGTGAAGGACGCGGGAGGCTCCTCCTCATCGAGGAATCGCGCGATCGACCGGATCTCGCGATGGGGGGGCATCGGCAACGCCCAGCGCCGGAGGACGTCGTAGCGTTCGGTCGCGGGCATCGCGCGGAGCTTCGTTTGAAGGATCTTCGCGATGGGATCAAGGGTGCCAATGAACAGATCGGCGTGGTGGGGTTGTTTGGCGATCCCCTCCATCTGATCGAGCGCCTTGGTCACGTCGCCGGTCAGCGCGTGGAGCACACCAGCGTGTGGTGAGATGGGAAGGGTCACGTTCCCCGCCGCCATCCCGAGGAGCGTCTGGATGACGCCCTTGGTTCCCTTGGTCGTGTGAAGCATCTCCAGGGCGGCTTGATAGTCTCCACGACGAGTGAAGCTCTTCACTAGCGCGTCCTGGAGCGCGGCGGCAGGGAACTCGTTCCGTTTTGACTGGCGGCGAATCTCTCCAAACGCCTTGCGGACGATCTCTTCGGCCAACTCGCCGTTCGCGGAATCCTCCAACGCGGGAAGGATCCCAAGGCACGCACTGATCGCCGACTGGTAGCGGTTTTCTTCGAGATGCTTCTGTAGCGCTAGCAGTCCTTCGCGGGTCAACGTGTCGTCACTGGCGGCGAGTCCGAGCTGGACCTTCAGGATTGCCGCGGGAAGGGTCGCTCCCGGTTCCCCCTCTCGAGCCTCGATCCGTTGGCGCAAGTCCTTGACGTTGTCGGAGCGGACCGCCCACCAGCAGAGCATCTGGCCGATGCTATCGGGACGCTGATTGTCGGTGGCGCCATCGCGATAGAGCAGAACCTCCCCCTTGCTCGACTTGGGAAAGACGACGCCAGCGAGGACCTCGTAGACGCGAGCGGGATCGATGTCGGCTTCACGCCACCCTAGATCGAGCTGACCAACGGTTCGGACCACACTCAACGATGTTTGGGCCCGCGAGGCATTGGCGACCATGGCTTGAGTCGTGGCTCGAACATTCGGGTTGCCCGTGACCAGTTTCACGGGATTGCCGCCATGCAGTGTTTGTTCGACGAAGTCGAGGGAGATGTCCTCCATGCCGATCTGTTGGGCGAGACGCGCCGCCTGCATCGCTTGCTCGAACTGCTCCTGGGTCACGATCGACGGCCGTCGCTCGTCACCATGAGCCGCGTTCCGGTTCGGTAGGATGCGCTCGAGCATCCTCTCGACGTGAGGTCGCGCGGCGTCGGTATCACGCTTCGCCAGTTCGGCGAGGGCCAACTCGTTGAGGATCGCGAGTTCCCAGATCGGCTCGGCCTGCATCCGCGCGGCTTCCAGCGAACGCTCGACCAGCGGCTTCGCACGGTCCTTGAGCGAGGGAACGAACAACGCGTTGCGCGCGACGAGCCAGACGGGCAACTGCCGCAGGGCCCGCGCCCGCATGCTCGACGTCGGCGAACGTCCCTTCTTCGGCTTGGCGAGAGGTTGCTTCTCGAGGATCGCGACCAAGCGATCGATCGACCGCTCCGCCCCCGCGGCATCGTTCACGGCCAGCAAGAACATCGACTCGGCGACCGCGACCGACAAGTCGTCCTTCCTCGCTTGGCGGAGTTTCTCCAAACGATTCCGAAGGACCTCGAGATCGGTCCCGCGTTCGAGCGCTCCGGTGAGCGAGAGTTCAAACAACCCGCGAACGCGAGCCGAACTGATCTCCCGAGGGTGAACGAAGAGAAGATCGTCGATCGCGCTAGTGGCATCGGCGGGAACGTCCGCGGGAACGATGCGGAGCGGATCGACCGACACGTTCGCGTCGAGCTGGGAAAGCGATCGGTCGACACCCTCCCGAACCTGCTTGCCGAAATAGTCGGGTTCGTGTTGGCGGAAGCTGTTGGCGGTCTCGAGGCTCTCGCGATCGTTCTTCAGTCCGGTATAGACGCGAAGCGCGTCCCCCGGTTCCTTGAGTTCGAGCAACTCGTGGGCGATCGCCAACCGGTTCTGGATATTCTCGTACGCCGCGTAGCGTTGGTCGTAGTTGTTCGGCATCCCCTTGGCGGCTTCGCGAACGAGATAGTCACGAGCCTTCTCTTGATCTCCCCGTTTGCGATAGAGGGCCACCAGGCGCTTGGCGGGACTGTGGCCGAACGAGACGTGTCGCGACTCGTCATCGAAACTCCCCTCGTAGAGCTTGAGAGCCCAGGGCTGCATCGCTTCCGCCTCGCCGAGTTCTTGGGCGATGACCCAGCGGGCATAGCTGGGAACCCCGTCGAATCCCTTGCCGAAGAGCTCCTCCAAGATCGACGTTGCCTTCTCGGTCTCCCGCGTTTGGAGGGCGAGCAGAGCGAGCAGCGCCCGTCCCCCTTTCCAACCGGGAGTCTTCTCGAGCTGCTTCTCGATCCGTTGGTGAAGCCGTTGACGAACCTTTTCCTCGCGCGAGGCATCGAGCAGTGTCTTGACGTTGCCGGTGACGATGCCGTCGCTGCTCCACGAATAGATTTGGTCGACGCTGAACCAGGGGTTGCTTTTCGCTTGGTCATCGTTGGGCAGCGTGCTGGCGACCAGGAGTTCGTAGAGTTCCTCGTTCTTCCACCAATTCTTCAGGTTCGACAAGCTGTTGACCAAATAGTGACGTTGATCCGGGAAGACGTCCCAGAGCCGGCGAAAGAGCCGAACGCCAAGCTCGTGGTGCTTCGGGTCGGCCGCCATGATCTGGATCGTTTGCGCGAAATAGTAGGGATGTGTCCCCCCCTGATTGAGGTCGATCGACTCGAGGAGCTCGACGTAGGGCTCGTAGTCCTTCGAGCGCCGCAGCAAGTTGTTCACCGCGTTGACGTGTTGTTGAAGCAGGCGGGGTTCGAGTTTGAACGCATCGAGGTAGTGCTTGAGAGCGGCCTTATCGTGTCCGGCTTTGGCGAGACTCTGAGCCGTCTTGACGAGGAGCGAAGTGTCGTGGGGCCGAAGCTTGCCGAGCTTCTTCAGCATCGCCAGCGAGTCCTCGTTGCGTCCCGCGGCGACGTAGTAAGTCGCCAACCGTTGGCTGAGGACCTCGGAGCCCGGCGTCCGCTCGAGTTGTTCCTCGCTCTGCTTGATCAGCTCCTCAAGCTTGCCCGATCGCTTGATCACTTGGAGCGCGGCCTGGCCGGCCGCATCATCCTGATTGTTGCCACTGGCAGGCGCCCGCCGCGATGACGCGTTGCGCAAGAGCTGATGGGCGATCTCCAGGGCGACCTCCTTCTTTCCCTGCTTCTCGTACTCGGTCATCAAGTTCATGAGCACGCCCGACTGCCTCCCGGCACGACTCCGGACCCGCGCCAGGACCGCGTCGGCCATCTCGTGCATCGAGAGCTGCTTCATCTGGTTGGCCAGTTGCAATTGCGAGGGATGGTCGAGGCGGATGCCGAAGAGCCTTTCGGCGGCCTTGCGTGCTCGCTCGATGTCGCCGACGCGGATGGCGAGCTTCAGCGCGAGTTGTTCGCGTCGTTTGACCGTCGACTGGTCCGTCGCATCAATGGCGTCGAGCACCTCGAGTGCCCGCTCCTGATCCCCGAGGTTCGCGTAGAGTTCGGCGACTTCGATCTTGAAGACTTCTCCGCCCGGTAGTTCCGACGCAGCTTCGATCTCGGCGATCGCCTCGTCCCGATCCTCGTTCCACCAATGGAAGTAGCCGAGAGCGAGACGGGCGTAGAGCCGATCGACGTCGGATTTGGACTGTTCGGCTCGCTGAGTGAAGTGAACCTCGAAGTCATCGAGACGCTCGGCCGACTTGAAGAGTTCGTACGCGGCGCGCAGTACCATGATCGCGGTGGCGTCGAAGAGTTCATTCGTCTTCGGGTACTTGATCGCGATCTGTGTTTGCCCCGTCTTTCTCGGCATGCTGAGCGCGACCGGCCGAGAAGCGTTCAGCCCGGAGTGTCGCGACGAACGATGGTTGGCGATCAGCCGATGGGTCGCTGCCAACACCGCGTCGACCACGGTGAGGAGTTCGTCGTGGCGTTCGACTTTCTGCGCCAGGTGAACGAGCAACAACACGATCGTCGGAGCCTGAATCGCTTGATGAATGCTCCCCGACGTTCGCCGGGGAAGATTCGCGAGTTTGTCAAGCAGTTCAAGCGTCAGCTCCACGTCATAACTCTGGGCGGCGAAGTTCAAGTACTGATGAATCTCAGCCGGCGTCTTGGCACGAGCGACCGCTCGCTGATGAAGGCGCTTGGCCTCGTCGCCGCGGTTGGCGAGTCTCAGTTCTCCGAGCACGATGGAGACCGTGTGAGGTCCATACTGTCCCGTATCGTGACGTGCGAGGATTCGATCGGTGTACGCGACGATCGCGTCGAGTTCGTCCTTGGGGAGGGCGTCGGGCGCCGGTTGCGCCTGATCGCCCGCGTCGCCCGCGCGGCGTTGCGTTCGCAGGCGCCCTCGCAGGGCGAAGACGTAAGCGAACTCCGCGTCCAATTCACCGGAGTCGCGAAGGAGTTTCGCGGCCGTGTAGGTTCTCTGCCCCGTCCTTCGCGCCAGTTGCAGATAGTACCAGTCCCAGCGGGCTCGATAGTTGGGAGGTTCCGCCTCCGCTCTCTTCTTCCACTCCTTGTCAAAGTCAGCATGGGCATCGTGTCGTTTGGCGGCGGCGTCGAGGAACGCGATCGCGACCATGCGGGCCTGCCCGAAGTCGGTCGGCGACCAAATGGATTGGCTGCGCGACGAGATGTTCTGCGTCACGAGGCCCGACACCCTGGCCGCCTTGTACGCCGCTTGCCAGCGTAGGAGCAGTGGAGTGACCGTCCTCTGGTGGCGAAAGGAGGCCCCAACCCGCGACGCTCTCCGAAGTCCCTTCACTAGGATGCTCGACTCATCGTCGTCGAGGCCCAGCGCGAGGATCTGTTCGCAATCGTCGACGAGCTTGTCGTCCTCCTTCTCGAGTCGGCACAGGTAGGCCGAACGATAGAGAGCTTCCCAGTCCTCCTCGTCGCTCGCGAGCAGACCGTCGACAAGTTCGCGGGCCGCCGTGCGCTTGCCGGTGAAGAGGAGTCGGTCGATGGTTCGCAACGTCCGCAGGCGATCGCCCGTCCCGAGCCGCTTCCAGATCACCTTGGCGTCGTCGAGCTTGCCGAGGGCGACGTAGAACCTCGCGAGTCGCTGCTGACTCTCCTCGCTCGGGGCGACTTCGTTGATCTGCTTCTGGAACCTGGCGGCCGACTCGAGATCCCCTTCCTTCTCGGCGATCATCACCAGTTGTCCAAGCAGGACGGTGTCGCGCGAATCGTCCCCAACAAGTCCTTCGAGCTGAGCTCGGGCGCTGCCATAGTCGCCGGCGGTGAGATGAACCTGAGCCTTGCAAAGGACCGCTTCGCGATCGGCTCGGCGGTCACGGCCGTAGCGATCGAGTCGCGTGAGGAGTCGGTCGAGGTCGTTGGTCCGCAGATAGAGTTCGGCCAACTGACTCACGATCGAGAGTTTGCCGTCGAGGTCGTCCGTCATCGCGAACGCTCGCCAATAGAGCGAGACCGCTTCCTCGGTTCGGAACTGCTCCGCCAACGTGGAGGCCAACGTCATCAGCGACTGAGGGTCGGAGGGATTCGACCGCACCGCGCGGCGGAGCGCGTCGAGTCCGCTCTCCTGCTCACCGAGGCGGAAACAGATCTGGGCGAACGTCTGGTAGTGCTCGGGACTACCGGGGGCGGCCGCGAGCAAGTCGCGTCCGGCCTGGAGAGCTTGGTCGCGTCTCCCCAGTTCCAACTCGACCTCGGCGAGTTGGGTGAGATGATCGGTTCGAAACCGCCGATCGATCGTCGAAAGATGGCGCAGCGCCTCGGAAGCCTCCTGAAGATCGCCCGTCAACCGGAAGATCTCCGTCGCGGTCAACCAGACGCGGACCGAGGCATCATCGCGCGCGATCGCCTTTCGAATGGCCGCGAGCGCTTCGGCCGATTGTCGACTCGCCAAATGGTACCGAGCCAGCGACATCCACTGATCCGCGCTCGGATTCTCCTCGGCTCGAAGGCGTTCGGCAAGGTCGGACGTCGCCGCGGCAAGTTTCCCATTCGCCTCGAGAGTCCCGATGCGCGCTCGCAGGCACTCCTCCATCTCCTCATCGGACTCGGCAAGTCGCTCCGCGACGTCGATCTGCGCGAGAGCCTTGTCGAAGGCCTTCGCGTCGGCGAGCAAGCGAGCGTATTGCAGCCGATACGGGAAGTGATCCCCTTCCTCCTCGATCGCCTCGGCCAGCGGAACCAGCGCCTCTTCCTCGTAGCCGAAACCGTCGAGGACCTCGGCAAATCTCACGAGGTTCTCCGGCGACCGATTCGCTCCCTCCGCCATCCCAGCCCAAGTCGTTCGGGCCTCCTCTCGTCGATCGAGCGAATGAAGGTACTCGCCGAGGTACTCTCGATACTGCGGCGCCGCGGGAGCCAACTCGATCGCCCGTCGGTAAAGCTTGACGGCGTCCCCGCGCATCTTCGCCTGTCGGAAGAGATCCGCGACCTGGGCCGAGATGACCGCATCGTCGGGGCGAGCCTCGACGAGTCCGTGCCAAAGCTTGGCCACGGCGGCTTCACGCTCCCTCTTGGAACGCGACTCGTCATCAAGGATGATGCCTCCCCACTCGCGCAGAAGGTCGGGATCGTTCGGCTCGATCTCGTTGAGCGCTTCGAAGTGGGCCAGCGCCTCCTTGATCTTCTTCTCGTGGAGGAGTTGGTCGATCAGCGAGCGTCGCAGGCGTGTATCGGAAGGGGCTTTCTCCACCGCCTTGGCGAACCAGTCGCGGGACTCGGCAACGCGCCCGAGGTTCGCCAGCGTTTTCGCGAGACGAACCATCGCGTCAATGTCATCGGGATGGTCCTCGATCCATTCGGCGTAGTAGCGAGTCAGGCCATCCAAGTCATCGTTGCGCAGGAAGGCCTGATCGATGCGTCGCCGAACATCGCGGTAAACCCAGCTCTTCGGATTGAGGTCGCCGAGCAGCTTCTCGAATCGCGTGAGCGCTTCGTCGCGCTTTCCGAGACGCAGCGTCAAGTCGGCGGCTTGGATCGCGAACGTCATCTTCTGATAGCGGTCGTCGGTCTGCTCAACGAGCTTCTCGTAGCGCTGCAGCGCTCCCTCGTGCTCGCCTTCCTCCGACAAGATCGTGGCGATCCGCTCTTGAACCCGTCGGTCCCCGGGAAAACGTTCTTCCAAGCGATTCCACACCTCAAGCGCCTGCTCGTGGCGGTGCGCCCGCTGATGAACTCGTCCGAGAGCTTGAAAGACATCGACCATGTCGGGGCGTTTCGGCTTTCGGTCGATCGACTCCTCGAACGCCTTGGCGGCGAGATCCCCCTGACCGGTCAGCACCAGCATCTGCCCGAGGTAATAAGGGGCCAGCGCGTTGTCGGGAAGAAGGTCGCGAGCCTGCCGGTAGGCTTTGATCGCACCGGCGTCGTCGCCCCGCCGCGTCTCGATCAAACCGAGCAGCATCCATCCCGTCCCGTCGGCCGGATCACTCGCGACGCGTTGCCGATAGCCCTCGACGAACTGGTCGAGGGTTCCTTGATCGACGTGGTGGTCGTAGAGTCGATCGAGCGCGGCGCCACGGCGGGGGTTCCTCTCGAGGAGTTGCTCGAAGCGTTCCGCGATACGATGCTGCCGCACTTGCTCCGCCGTCGGTTCCTCCTCGGCGCGAAGGGACGTCGATAGCCCGACCACCCCGAGCAGCAACCAGCCAAACACCATTCGTCTTGCCATGACGAGACAACTCCTCTTCGGGGGTGACGAGACTCGAACGGCTATATCGAACAAGTTCGCCGGAAAGGCTTGGTGATGGGACACCACTTCTGGCAATCTGCACAATTCGATGCAAGGCCGCCAGAAAAAAGTCCGGAGGAGAAAATCTTCGGCTAGTCCTGGACGACCCGCCCCAAGCTTGGCATCTTTGGTGTAGCAAGTCGCCAGCAGCGGAGTCTAATCTTCAGTCGGAGGATGCGGGAGCGAGGTCGTTATCCACACACTTCGTCCCTCAATCGGAACATCGGAGCGCTGGATCGTTCGCCGAACGCGGCCCGGAATGATCGCCAGCATCGCGGAGTTCCCATCGCTGTCAGCCTTTCGCCATCGAGACAACAATCCCGCGTTCCCGAGGAGGGGCAGTCCATGGACGAAGCCGAGGAAACCAAGGGACACCTCGACAAGTTTCGGCGCGAATTCGAGACGCTCCGCTCCGAGGTCGCCAAGGTGATCGTCGGACAGGAGGAGATCGTCGAGGGGACGTTGCTGGCACTGATCGCCGGTGGACACGTGCTGCTCGAGGGGGTTCCGGGACTTGGCAAGACCCTCCTGGTTCGGACGCTCGCCGATGCCCTGCACCTCCAGTTTCAACGCATCCAATTCACGCCCGACTTGATGCCCGCCGATCTCATCGGCACCAACGTCGTTCTGGAAACGCCCGAGGGTCAGCGTCGTTTCGAGTTTCAGAAAGGGCCGATCTTCGCCAACGTCCTTCTCGCCGATGAAATCAATCGAGCGACCCCCAAGACTCAGTCCGCGCTGCTCGAAGCGATGCAAGAGCACTCGGTCACCATCGCGGGTCAGACCTACCGCTTGCCGGAACCCTTCTTCGTCATGGCGACCCAGAACCCACTGGAGATGGAAGGAACCTATCCCCTTCCCGAGGCCCAGCTCGATCGTTTCCTCGCCAAGTTGATCGTGGAATTCCCAAGCGCCGACGAGATCGAGGAGATCCTCGACCGAACCACGGAGGTCACCGAAACCAAGGCCGAGGCGGTCCTGCAGGGCGAGGAGATCCTCCGCATGCGTCACGTCTCGCGGGAGATTCCAATCGCCCAGGAGATCCGTCGGCACGGGGTGAACATCGTCCTGGCGACGCACCCGGAGCACGAACTCGCCTCCCCGCTCGTCAAGCGCTTCGTTCGCTACGGTTCCAGTCCGCGCGGCGCGCAGTCGCTGATTCTCTCCGCCAAGATCCGCGCCATTCTCGATCACCGCTATCACGTCGCGCGAGAGGATCTCGACGAGATGGCCAAACCGATCCTTCGCCATCGGCTCATTCTCAATTTCGAGGGTCAAGCCGAGAGTATCAATGTCGACGACGTCGTCGAGGATGTCATCCAATCTCTCTCGGCGCCGGCGGCGGTGTAGCGTGGCCCGAAGCTTGGCACGCAAAGGAGTGAATCGACCGTGGCACTCTTCGGTTCGGACTTCCTGCGGAAACTCGAGTACCTCTCGCTCGTCTCGCGACGGACGTTTCGTGGCCAGCTCCTCGCGCAACGTCGGACGATGCAGCACGGGGGCGGCATCGAGTTCTCCGACCATCGCGACTACGCACCGGGCGACGACTTTCGTCACCTCGACTGGAACGTCTTCGCCCGGCACGACGAGTTGCTCCTGAAGCGTTTCCAGCAAGAGGAGGATCTCCACGTCTACCTCCTGCTCGACGCGTCGAAGAGCATGGGATTCGGAAATCCCCCGAAGTTCGATCTCGCCCGACGACTCGCCGCGGCCCTCGCCTACATCGCGCTGGCGGACCTCGACCGGATCGCGCTGACGGTCTTCGCCGACACGATCGTCGACGACTTCCCGCTGGCGAGGGGCAAGGCCCGGATCCTGACCTTGATGGCCTTTCTCGAAGGGCTTGAGCTTCGGGGTCGCGACACCGACCTGCGCGGCGTCGTTCGCTCATTCGTCCATCGCTCCCAGCGGCGTGGTCTCGCGATCGTCATCAGCGATCTCTTCGATCCCAAGGGCTACGCCGGCGGCATCGACCTGCTACGACACCACGGCTACGAACCGCATCTGCTTCAGCTTCACGATCACACCGAGGCGAACCCGACGATGTTGGGCGACGTCGAATTGGAAGACATCGAGAATGGCTCGGTTCGCAAGGTCACGGTGACGGAAGCCAATCTGCGCCACTATCGCCAGCTCTTCGAGGACTTTCAGAAGGGCGTCGACGACTACAGTCACCGTTACGGCATCGGGCACACGCGTTCGACCGCCGACGTCCCCTTCGACGACTTGATCCTTCGCATGATGCGTGCCCAGGGAGCGGTCCGTTGAAACAGTCATCGTGGGAGCAGCGGCGATGAACCTGACGAGTCCCTCGGCGCTCGGCTGGCTCGCGTTGGCCTTGCCCATCGTCATCCTTTATGTGCTGAAGATCCGCATGCGCCGCGTGCCGGTCTCGACCGTGCTCTTCTGGCAGCAGATCTTCGACGAGCACCAGCCGCGATCCCTTTGGCAGAAGCTTCGGCACCTGCTTTCGCTGCTGGTGCAACTGGCGTTTCTCGCCCTGCTCGTGCTCGCGCTGACCAAACCCTACTTTCCCTGGGAGTCGACCGCGGCGCGCCGCGTCGCCCTGATCGTCGACAACTCGGCGAGCATGAACGCCACCGACGTCGCGCCCGACCGTTTGGGCCAAGCGAAGACGATCGGCCAGGGGATCATCGATGCTTTGCGCCACCGAGACGAAATGACGATCATCACCGCCGGCACCGCCCCACGCGTGGCCTGCGGATTGACGGGTCACCAGCGAACACTGCGGGGCGCTCTGGCCGACATTGAAGCGACCGACGGTCCCACGCGCGTCGCGGAGGCGGTCACGTTGGCCCGCCGATTGATCGGTGATCGCGACCAAGGCGAGATCATCCTCTTGAGTGACGGCTGCTTCGAGGATGACGAAGAGATCATCGGCGCGGAAGACCTCCAGTTCGTCTCGATAGGTAAAGCGACCGACAACGTCGGCATCACCCAGCTTCAGGTTCGCCGGAGTCTCGGCGACCCTATCGGCTACGAGATCCTCACCCAAGTCAGCAACCTCGGCGAAAGCGAGGTCTCCTGCCGTCTCGAGATCGACCTCAACGAGGAGATCGTCGACGTCGTGCCGTTGACACTCGCTCCGGGAGAAACGTGGTCGCGTGTCTTTGAGAAGACTTCCGCCCTGGGCGGCCGACTCGTCGCGCGACTGAACCACACCGACCGTTTCGCCCCCGACAATCAAGCGTATGCGGTGCTGCCCGACCGTCCGCCGCAAGAGGTCTTCCTCGTCGCGAAGGACAATCTCTTTCTTCAGAAAGTGCTCGAGGCCCATCCAGTCGTCCGGCTAAGCCTCGCCGAGCGGCCTCCCGAGACGGTCCCTCCGGGCGCGGTCCTCGTCCTTCACCGTCACGCGGGAAATACGCTCCCTACGGGAAACGTCCTCGTGATCGAGCCGGGCGGGTCGACTCCCCTCTGGACGCTTGGAGAGACGCTTTCGAACCCGATCGTCGTCAAGGAGGAACGCTCCTCCCCCCTTCTCCGGCACGTTCGTCTCAACAACGTTCTCATGCCCGAAGCCCGGCGGCTCGAGCCGCTCACTGACGCGGATGTTCTCGTCGAGTCGGTCTCCGGCGATCCGCTCTATCTCACCTTCGACCGCGGCGACGAGGGGAAGGCACTCGTCCTCACCGTCAACCTCGACAAGGGCGATCTGCCGCTCCGAACCGCCTTTCCGATCCTGGTGACCAACGCCCTCCACTGGTTCGCCGGCGACCAAGGGGAGCTGCGCGAATCGTTGACCACCGGTTCCTTGACGGAGATTCCGATTCCCTCGACCGAGGCGGCCACGTGGAACCTCGTCGATCCACGAGGCGAGGAACTCGCGTTGTCCATCGCCGACGGCAAAGCGACCATCGGCCCGCTCGACCACGCGGGCATTTGGACCGTTCGCCCTTCGAGCATCGAGTCCGCGGAGGACGAGAAACGGGTCGAGCCCGCGCGGATGATCGCCTGCAACCTGGCAAGCAAACGCGAGAGCGATCTTCGCGTCCCTCGAGCCTCGCTCGACGAGTCCGCCCTGCTCCGAGCCGGTTGGGGCGGGCGTCCGCTTTGGTTCTACTTGGTCGTCCTGGCGTGGCTGCTGGTGACGGCGGAATGGTGGCTCTATCAACGCCGATGGATTGGATGACATGTCCGAAGCTTGGCTCGACAATCCGGGGTTCGAGTTCGAACTGACGCGACCATGGTGGTTGCTCGGGCTCGTCGCGTTGCCGATCCTTTACCTCACCTTCCGTCACAGCCTCGTCGACTTTCCTCGCTGGCAACGCCGCCTGTCCTTGGTTGTCCGAAGCCTGGTCGTCGCGCTGTTGGTTCTCTCTCTCTCGGGGCTCGCCCTACTGACCACCACGCGGGAACTCTTCGTCGTTTTCGTGTTGGACAAAAGCTTGAGCGTCGCCGACTCCTCAAGGGAACAAGCCGCCGCGTTCGTCGATCGCGCAGTCGAAGAGGCTGGCTCCAACCGAGTCGCGTTTCTCTCCTTCGGCCAGCGGCCGGGAGCCATCCGATCGGAGCGCATCGGCGAAACGGAAGCTCCACCCGAGCGAGGGACCGACATCGCCGAGGCCATCACCGTGGCGACCGCCGCGATGCCCCCCTTCTACGTGCCCCGGATCGTTCTGCTCTCGGATGGGAACGAGACCGCCGGCGACTCGCTCACGGCCGCTCTCCATGGCGGTGTCCCCATCTCGACCGTCATGCTCGAAACGCGAAGCGATCCGGAAGTCCAAGTCTCCTCCGTCGACGTCCCGGCCCAAGTCGCTCAAGGGGAGCCGTTCCACGTCGAGGTGCTCATCGATTCCAATCATGACGACGAAGGGCTCATCGAGGTCTACAACGGCGCGATCAAGGTCGTGGGAGAACGACGCAAGATCCAGAAGGGAGCCAACCGCTTTCGCTTTCGCCAGTCGATCGACAGCAATCGCTTGGCGGAGTTCACCGTCCGCATCAGCGGCTTCGACGATACGCTTGTCGACAACAACACCCACTCTGGCCTTGTCTTCACGACCGGCAAACCGCGAGTCCTTCTGATCGAGAGCGAGCCGAGCCAGATCCGCGACTTGACGTGGGCTCTCGAGGAAGAGGACATCGCGATCGAGACGCGTCCTCCCGTCGGCATGCCCGAGAGCCTCGCCGATCTTCAGAACTTCGAACTGCTGATCCTTTCGAACGTTCCCGCGACCTCGCTGACGGCGAAACAGATGGAAGTCGCACGGTCCTACGTGCAGGACCTCGGCGGCGGCTTGATCATGCTCGGCGGCGATCAGTCGTTCGGATTGGGTGGCTACTACAAGTCGATCCTCGAGGAGGTACTCCCCGTTCGCAGCGACTTCGAGAAGGAGAAGGAGAAGCCGAGCCTCGCGATGGTGCTGGTGATCGACAAGTCCGGCTCGATGGGCGGCCAGAAGATCGAGCTCGCCAAGGAGGCGGCCAAGTCCGCCGTCGACCTTCTCGGTCCGAGCGACAAGATCGGCGTCATCGCGTTCGATGGTCAGAGCTACTGGGTGGTCGACGTCCGCCCCGTTTCCGACAAGTCGACCATCCTCGAACGCATCAGCACGATTGAGGCCGGCGGTGGCACGACCATGTATCCAGCGATGGAGGAAGCCTATCTCGCTCTCGGTCAAACCGTCGCGAAACTCAAGCACGTCATCGTGATGACCGATGGCATCTCCTCCCCCGGTGACTTCGTCGGTCTTGCCGAGACGATGGCTCTGGAGCGGATCACTCTCTCCACCGTCGGCGTCGGCGATGGGTGTGACGAGGTGCTGCTCGAGGACATCGCCCGGACCGGTCGAGGACGATACTACTTCACCAACGATCCTCAATCGATCCCGCAGATCTTCGCGAAGGAGACCGTCACCGCGAGCAAGTCCGCCATCAACGAGGAACCATTCATCCCTCAAGTCATCCGACCGACGCCGGTTCTGTCGGAAGTCGACATCGAGTCGGCCCCCTTTCTCCTCGGCTACGTCGTCACCCGCCCGAAGCCGACCAGCGAGTTCATCCTCGCCACCGAATCGGGCGATCCACTCTTGGCGTGGTGGCGCTACGGGCTTGGGATGAGCGTCGCGTTCACCTCGGACGCCAAGAGTCGCTGGGCGGCGGAGTGGCTCTCCTGGCCCGGCTTCGGTAAGTTTTGGGCTCAGCTCATTCGGCACGCGATGAGAAAGAGCGACTCGAAAGGGGTCGTCGTCAAGACCACGCGCAAGGATGGTCACACGAAAGTGGTGATGGACGCGGTCGATCCCGCTGGGCGATTTGTCAATCGCGCCGAGACCGAGCTGACGGTGATTCGTCCGGATCTGGCCAACGAGCAACTGACGATGCGGCAAACCGCTCCGGGTCGCTATGTCGGTCACGTCAAGACCGACCAGCCGGGAGCCTATCACTTGCGACTGACCCAGCGCCGCGACGGAAGCCTCGCCCATCAACAGACCCGCGGCACGATCGTCGGCTATCCCGAGGAACTTCGGCTTCGTCCCCCAGATGAGCAACGGCTTGAAGCGATCGCCCGAGCCACGGGCGGCATTCACCAAATTGACTCTGGGGAGGTCTTCGCCACACCCACGACGACCGCCAAGCGGGCGTTTCCGCTTTGGAGCTATCTCATCACCGCCGCGTTGTCGCTCTTTCTCGTCGATGTCGCCCTTCGTCGGATTGACTGGTCGCTGGTCCTCGTGTCCTGACCGGCAAATTCGATTCATGAAGCGTCGTTCATCGTTCGTACAGGATGTTGCCGAGTCGAAGGTGTCTTCCGCATGCCCACGGCCAGCGTGGGCGTGGCCCCCAAGAGTTCTTGGTGGTTGAACGAACCAATCAGGACATTATGTCGACATTGGCGGCATCCGTTTGCCTAGTTGGACCGAATCGTGTACCTTTGGTTAGATTCGCATCGAGCCGATCACTCGAACAAGGGAATGAGCCATGCGTGAGGAATTCCTGTCTCGAATCGCGAGCGTTCGCCGTCGCCAGCACTGGTCGCTCCTGCAGCGAGCGATGATTCGCGGGCTGCTCATCAGTTCGTTGGCCGGCATTCTTCTGGGTGGTTGGCGTCTCTTCACTCATGAGCCCATCACGACACCGCAGATGGCGTTGATCCTCCTCTTGGGGCCGGCGTTATCCTTGCTCCTCGCGTTTGCTCGACTCCTGGCCGGTGACGGGACCAAGAGCGCCGCGAGCGCCATCGACCGGCAATTCGGTCTCAAGGATCGCATCCTCACGGCCCTTGAGTTTCTTCGCGGCGACGACTCCGGCACGCTCCAGTCCCTGCAAATCGAGGATGCGACCGATCATCTCCGCCGTGCTGATCCCAAACGGGTCGTCTCGCTGGTCCCCGCTCGCGAGTTCTACTACGGGTTGGGAGCCTGCTGCCTAGCGGTCGGCTTGCTCGTCATCCCGTTGCCCACGCAGGAGCCCCTCGCCGCGAGCCCGGTCGTCCTGCCTCACATCGAGCAGATCTCTCGCGTGATGGCGGAGGACCTTGATGAACTCGATCAACTCGCCCAGGAGGAGAAGGAGGTCGAGTTTCAAGAGTTGGTCGAGGAGCTACGCGAACAGACGCGGGAACTCGAACAGCCGGGAGTTGATGAGCACGAGGCCCTCGCCAAGCTCTCGGAGATGGAAGCCTCGATTGCCACGCTACAGTCCGAGCACAACGTCGCCGCCGTCGACGCGGCGCTGGCTTCCCTCGGCGACGCGATGAGCGCGGCTCCCGCCCTCGCGGAAGTGGCCGATGCGCTCAAGAAGGGCGATCACGACAAGGCGGCCGAGTCCCTGGAGTCGCTCGAACAGGCCAAGCTCTCGCGCAAGGAAGCCAAGGCGGTCGCCGATCGCATGATGAAGGTCGCCAAGCGCATGAGCGACAATGACATGGGCCAGACCAGCAGCGCCGTGCGTACGATGTGCGAAGGGATGTGCGACAACGACGGCACGAACAAGCGAATGTGCCAAGGCGCCCGGATGCTCGCCAAGCGTTGCCGGTCACAATCGCGTCGAAAGCGAATCGGCTTCTGTCTGCAATGCCAACTCGCCAGACTCTCAGAGTGCAAGGGCAACTGCAACAAGAACAGCTACGTACGGCTACACATGCCCAAGAAGTCGACGCGTTCGTCCCAGTCGTTCGCCATGAGCAGCAGCGGCAATGTCGACGGCGAAAAGACCAACCTCCTCTCGCAACGACAGCGCGAGGAGATCACGGGAATCCAAGGCGAAGGCCCATCGTCGGTCGAGACCTCTAGCGCTCCCGAAACCCGACAGCAGGCCGGGCGTGGATTCCGCGAAGTCTATGGCAAGTACCGCAAACTCTCCGAAACGGTGCTGGAAAGCGAACCGATTCCGCTTGGCCACCGGCAGACGATCCGCCGCTACTTCGAGTTGATTCGGCCCGACCGGCAAGACCTCGACGCGATGGCGCCGCCCGCCCCATGAGCACGGTCGATTCGCGAACGCTCCTACGTCGACCAGGGCTCACTTGCCGCCAACGCTTTGATACAACTTGAGCATCTTCTCGAGACACACCGGCAAGCTGTACTCCTCACGGATCAGCCGAGCGGCCGCTTCCCCCAGCCTCCGATAGCTGACGGGGTCATCGAGCACCCGATGGGCTTTCTCGACCATCGCGTCGAGATCGAAAAAATCGGTCAACAAGCCGTTGTTCCCATCGACGACCACATCGCGCACCGGCGCGGTGTCCGAAGCGAGCACCGTCGCTCCACACGAGAGGGCGTTGAGCAGCGACCACGAAAGGCAAAAGGGAACGGTCAGATAGACGTGAAGGTCGCTGATCGAAAAGAGCTTCGCGAGTTCCTGGGGCGGAATCCTGCCTAGGAAGCGAATCCGCGTAAGATCGTAGTCGTCCTGCGCGAGCACCCAGTCCTTGAACGACGGACCGCCGATCGCTTTCTCGTCGCCGCCGTAGCAGATCCGATCCTCGCCAACGACCAGGACGATGAGGTCGCGTCGTTGATCGCAAAGGCGTTTGGCCAGCTTCATGAAGATGTCGAACCCACGCATCGATTCGAAACCGCGGGACACGTAGGTGACGACCTTCATCTCCTTGGGGAGTTCCTTGTCGCCCATCATCCGCGTGACATTCTCGCGGCGGCTCCAGAGATCGACGTTGATGCCGTCGAAGATCGTCCGCACTTTCGGATGAAAGACCTCGGGCAATCGGCTCCGTTGCCACGGAGTCGGGCTGTAGGCCGCGTCGCAGTTCTCCAGATCCAACAGCAGCATCGCGTTTCGGGCCTTGGCCCGCAGACGGACGATCTCCTCGGAGGTGAATTCGGGGCGAAAGTCGATGTCGGACTCGCGCGGGTGATAGAAGTACTCGAAGTAGTTGATGATCGGGCAGTCGTAGAGTTCGCGCAGAAACAGGGTCGATCCGAAACCGGAATGCCCCACCACGAGGTCGGGCTTGATGTCGGGGCGTGCCTTGAGCGCCTCGAAGACCGCGTGGGTGTGCCAGATCGCGTTCTCGAAGGTCCGACTGCAGAAGTGACTCTTCGAGGTGGCTCCGCCGCGGATCTTGTATTGGACCCGCTCGATGCCTCCCCTCTTGCCGGCCGGTTTCTCGGAAACGAACGTACACCGATAGCCATGATGCTCGACGAGATAGTTGGCGATATGGCCAAACTGCGCCGGGTAATTTTGGTGCACGAACAGCACATGCATGAAACGACTCCACCCTCAAGCAACGCAAGGATCGCTACCGAGGCGTGTGAGGCTTTACGTCGTCAACGACGGATGTCCCACCATTTCCCCCCGGCCAAAGAGTGAAGATCCTAGCCAAAGCCGGGTCGGGGCGACAGGTTCATTTGCCGACCGAACTTGTCGTCTCGGCGAGTCTTCGATGGGGTGAGTTCGAACAACACGGGGGGTGGTCCCTCGAACTTCCCGCCATTCGCGGGAGTCGGGGTCGGCGAATTTCAGAAATTTTCTAACGCCAGGGTGTCAAAATGAGAACCATCGTCCATTCACCAAGAGTGTAATCCAATTCTCGCCAGACATCGGGGCCAATCCCTCCGAACCAATGCTAGACCATATCACCCACACGCAGAGAATGGAGCAATTTCCAGCCTAAGGAGTCGACTCTCCCATCCCCCTTGTAAAAGCCTATTTTCGGACCGACAGATCCTGTTTCCACGGCATAGTCCAACGATAGTGAATCACGGGCGCTCTCGAATTGAGAACACGACACTTCGAGGCCCGTACATCCGTTAGATTCTTCCCCGCTTTCCTTGACAAACGTTGCGTCGTTACCGAATAAATGGAGCATGTGAAGAAGAGAAAAAGGTTTGATGTTTGAACGATGTGGTTCAGCCGTGATTGCGGGTGCGGCTCGATCCACTCCTCAAAGCGGATGCGTTGCAGCACCGCATCCGGATGCAACGGTCCCAGCACCAGATTCAAAATTTGGAGAACCCGCATGCAGCAACCCCCACCTGATCGACTCACCGCGTGATTTCGGATCACCCGACTTCACCGGCGTATTCACCCAATGACACTCGTTCTTGGTTCGCCAGCTTCCTGATGCGGCAGCGCCGTGTCCTGAGGGTCTTCTACCGTCCGAAGACAACGAATGAACCACGAAACCAACGAAATGCCCTCGTTCATCGCAGTTCCACCATGTGACCGTCTCCATGGAAGAGAACGTCAGGAAAGATACTGATCGCCCGGAAAAACGATTCCCAGGTTTGGTCGGTCTCCCGGGCCGCAACGAACGAGCTGGCTGCGGCATCGGACCATCGGGCTCCGATGCCATTGAGTCCCGTATTCCTCGAACAAGTTGCCGCCGATGAGCCCGTCGAAATGAAGACGACGTCGCCCATCCGTTTGGAGAACGATGTGACTATGAACGTTTCCCCCTCACGTTCGCGCCGACTCTCTGTCGAGAGGTCGCCGTCGCGACGAGTCTTCACCGAACCCGTCTTGCGCGTGATCGGTGCGTTCCTTGAAGGCGCGGGAAGGCAGCTTCCGTCCGTGCCCAATCACCTTCGGCTCGAGGAACTCGAGAACCGTTGGGTTCCCGCCACGCTCTTCGTCGACGACGACTTTGTCAGCCCCTCCGGCAACGATTACGCGACGATCCAGAGCGCAATCGACAACGCCGCCGTGGGAGACGTCATTGAGGTCGCGGCTGGAACCTACAACGAGAATGTCGTCGTCGATGTCAATGATTTGACCATCCTCGCGACCGATGGCCCCGATGTTACGACCATCAACGGTCAATCGGGCAACGGCGCCGTTCGCGTCGTCGCGGGGATCACCGACTTCGCCTTCGGTGGCGCGACGACCGGTTTCACCGTCAACGGGGGTGCAAATCAAAACGCCGCCCTGTACCTGGGGGCCAACGGTACTTCTTTCGAAGTCACTGGCAACCGCCTCAACGCCGCCGACGGCGAAACCGCCATCGAAACCGAAGGTGGACAGGCGAATCACGTCTTCACCGACAACATCTTCGACCTGGTCGACGGCGCCACCAGCAGCCGCCCGCTCGTCTACGTCAACGGCCGGTTCGTCAACAACGACTCGACGAACATCGATTTCATCGGCAACACCTTTTCCGCGACGGCAACCCCGAGTCCGCTTCTCGGTCTCGAATCGGGCGACGGGCTGATCGAGGGCAACACCTTCATCGGAACGACCCAGTACGCGAGCATCGAAGTCTTCACGGGCGGAAACACGATCGTCGATAACGTCTTTGAGGGTCCCGCCGCGCCCGGCGTCCGAGAATTCTTGGATCAAACGAGCCTCGGAACCGGTGGTGGGACGGCCTACGACATCCCGACGGTCCTCGCGAACAACACCTTCTCGCATTCGGTCATCGTCGATCAAGGGGGCGGGACCTTCTTGCCCGCGATTTGGGCCAACATTCAAGACGCCATCGATGCCGCCTCGGCGGGCGACACGATCTTGGTCGGGGCCGGGACCTACGACGAAGATGTTGACATCAACAAGAGCTTGACGCTCCTTTCCAGCGCCGGCGCGGAAGAGACCATGATCAACGGTCAAGCCGGAACCTATCGCGGCGCCGTCCACATTCTCCCGAATCTCGCGGACATCACCGTCGGGGGCGAAGACCAAGGCTTCACGATCAACGGGGCCGCCGGAGCCGAAGCGGCGTTCTTCGTCAACCCGAACGTCGACAACCTGCGGATTGAGGACAACATCATCAACGCCCCGCAAGATGGACTCGGGCTCGAGTTCGGCGGCGGCCAGACCAACCACACGATCATCGCCAACACCTTCGGGATCGTCGAAGGGGGAACCAACAACAAGTCGATCGTCTACCTCAACGGTACGATCAGCGTGAACAACGCCTCGACGAACGTCGACTTCATCGGCAACGTCTTCGGCGGCGTCTCGACCGTCAGCCACCTCATGGGCTATGAGGGCGAAGGCGGACTGATCCAGGGCAACACCTTCAGCGGTGCCAGCACCACGGGAAGCCTTGGCATCGGCGGCCTCAACAACACGATCGTCGAGAACATCTTCAACGGACCACCGGCTCTCAACAAGATTGAGTTCGAAGACGCCTTCGATCTCGGCTACAACATCCCCGAAATCCAAGCGACGAACGAATTCGCCCAAAGCGTGCTCGTTATCCGAAACGGCGAGTATCTTCCCAGCATCTGGGCAACGGTTCAGGGCGCCATCAACGCCTCCCAAGCCGGGGACTCGATCTACATCGGCCCGGGCACCTATGAAGGCTTCGTCGTCGACAAGGACGTGACGGTCTACGGCTCGGGCGCCGACGCGGTGATCGCCGGGCCCGTCGTCCTCGAAGCCCAGGGTTCGACGATCATCGACGCGAAGATCGCCTTCGAGCTCACTGGCGAGGAACCGGGCGTCGAACTTCGAGGCGATCAAACGGGAATGGCTCGGACGGTCCTCGAATTCACCTACGATGGAGACGCGACCGGCAGCGACGTCTTGGTCACCGGGAGCAACGCCTTCCTCCTCGGCCTCACCGTCAGCCGCTTGAGCGACGCCAACACGCGGACCGAACCGCAAGTCCTCATCGACGGGGCCAGCGGCACCCAGCTTCTCAACAACAGTTTCACCGGTCAGATCGAGGCGATTCTCGATCCGAACGCGACGCTGTCGGTCTCCGGAAACAGCATCACCACCCCCGCTCCCAATAAGATCACCGTCGCGGGGCCGGGAACGAGTGCCGTCCCGGAGGGAGTGAGCGTCAACCTTTCCCAAAACAATTTCGCCGGCGGCGAGCTGATCCGTTTCCTCGCCGTTTCCGACGCCGGCATCTGGAACTACTTCACCAGCGCCACCGCGGCGCAGGACTTCCCGGGAACCGTCTCGATCGAGGACCTCTTCCCAGGGACGCCGTACATCATCACCGGGTCGTTCCCGGTCGAGATCGCCGGCACCGATCCTGGCGAGTTCACGCAGATCACCGTCGTCGATCAACCGATCGAAATCGTCGACGCGACGCTCAACGTCCTGCTCGACCCGCTCTACGCGGCAACGGTCGGGGATAGCTTCCTCATCATCAACAACGAAGGATTCAATCCGATCGTCGGCACCTTCGAGGGAGTCGCGGAAGGAGATCGCTTCGCGGTCGATGGCGATACCTTTGAAGCGACCTACGTGGGCGGGGACGGCAATGACTTCGTCCTGACCGTCGTCGAGGTGACGCCGCGCGACGTCGGTGGCCAAGGAATCGGTGTCGCTCGTGGTGCCGGCTTCACCTACAACACCAGCCCGCTCTCCGCGTTCGACGCCAGCCAGTTCTCCGAGGTCACCTTCGGCCTCGTCGACGACTTCAAGGTGATCGGTGACTGGGACGGCAACGGCACGCCGAATGTCGGGATCGCTCGTCCCGTCGACGGCGTCCTCCTGTGGGCGCTCAACACCAGCGAACTCAACGCGTTCGATCCGAACGCGTACGTCTCCGGCACCTTCGGGGTCGCCGGTGACACGCCGATCATCGGTGACTGGAATGGCGATGGGGCCACCGAAGTCGGGATCTATCGATCGGCGTTCGCCTCCTGGACGTTTGATCTAAACGGAAACCTTGGCTTCGATCAGGATGATCTGAATCTAACTTACGGCATCGCGGGTGACCTCCCCGTTGTCACGGCCGTCGGAGCGGAGCAGTTCGCTCAGATCGGCGTCGTTCGCGACGCCACTTGGTTCCTCAACAATTCCCCATCGGTCTCCGAGTTCGATGTCGCCAACACGCTGCCCCCGTTCGTTTTTGGACTCGGTGGTGACACTCCCGTCATCGGCGATTGGAACGGCGATGGGGTCAGCGATGTCGGGATCTTCCGCGATGGCGTCTTCTCCCTGAACGTCAACGGCGACGGGGAGTCGTTCACCAACTTCTCCTTCGGACTCTCCGGCGACATTCCCATCGTCGGCCTTTGGACCAATCCCTTGACGCCCGTGACGACGTCCGAGCCACAAACGGAGGGTCTCATCGACTCGATCATGTCGGACGACGAGGAGGACGACCTCCTCGGTTGAGTTTCCTAGCAACCCGTCGATCAACGCGGGCCGTTCGTAGCCGTCAGCAAATCAAACGCCGGCTACGAAGTGTGGTAGAGGAACGAGTCGTCGCCAATCCATTGGTGCTTCTTCGGCGACGGCTCGACGCGAAGCGACCCGCCACCTGGATTCCCCGGATCAACAAAAAACGTGACATCAGCGACAGCGTTCGACTCGGAGTCGCTTCTTCCGGGGAATTCCGAGAAAAAGGCTGTCGTTGACATTCACGTGGCACAGGTAGAGTCCTCATGGAGTGTGTACTCGTCCTGCGTGCTCCCCCCCGGTAGAGCAGCGATCGGCGGCCGGGGAAAGTCTCGTCCAGCGATTGATTCGCCCTCTTTCTTTGTGTGGAGTGATCAAGACTCATGTTCCTAGCCCCTCCTCTTCGCCGGTTCGTCGGTGACCTACTCCGCCAGCGACCGACTGCCTCCAAGGACGCGCGACTCTTCGAACCGATCGAGGATCGCATCGTTCCGGCGATCGTGACCGTCGGCGCCTCCGGTGCCGACCACACGACCATCCAAGCGGCACTCGACGCGGCTCTCATCAATGGCGACGCCGACGACACGATTCAGATCGCCGAGGGAACCTACACCGAGAACATCTCGATCGTCGAGGACGGGATTACTCTCGAAAGCAGCGGCGACGCGGCCAACACGATCATCAACGCCCCCACCGGAACGGTCGTCTCGATCACCGCCAGCGGCGTGACACTCGATGGACTGACCGTTCAAGCGAGTGACCAGCGGGCGATCAAGCTCGATGCCAACGTCACTGACCTAACCCTCGACGATGTTCATGTCGAGGGTGACGGCGACTCGAGCAACAGCGACGTCGGACTTCACATCGGCACGACGATCGACGTCGATCAGCTCACGGTTCGCAACTCGAGCTTCAACGAGCTCAACTTCGGTTTCTACATCGCCAAGGATGTCGGCTCGGGACCTGGCGGATCGAACGTCACCAACGTCCTCGTCGAAGACACGGTCTTCGAGAACAACAGCCACAAGGGCATCTATGCGGAGAAGCTCTCCAACGCCACTTTCACGCGCGTGACGGTCACCGGCACGAACCTCGCCACCTACGACTTCACCGCCGGGATCGACATCAACCTCAAGGGCGAGGAGTCCTACGAGAACCTTCGCTTCGACCAGTTGACCGTCACCAACAACGGTATCGACTCCACCTACGGCGTTGGCTTCACCATCAAGGCCCGCGACGACGGCTCCTATGCCGCCAATCCAGCGTCCCTCGACAATGTCGTGATCACGAACTCGATCATCAGCGGCAACGAGCACGGTCTACGCTTCGGCGAGTTCCGTCAACTCAATGCCGGTCCGACCAACGTCCACGTCAACCAGAACGACCTTTCCGGCAACGTCGGTGACGCGGTCCATCAATTCGTCGCCGCCGACATCGACCTCACCGGCAACTGGTGGGGGAGCATCGCCGGCCCGACGACCGCGACCTACACCGTCGCCGCCGCTGAAGTCGACGACACGCAGGTCGACGATACCGCGACGCGCAACCCCGGCGGACTGGGCGCCACCATCGTCACCAAGAGCGACGCGGGCGCGGTCGACTTCTCGCCCTGGCTCACCGACGGAATCGACGCCGATCCCGGAACGCCCGGTTTTCAGCGTTCCGCCGTCATTCAAGTCGTTGGCGGCTCGAACAACAGCCTCGCCGACAACGACTATCGCCGCTTGGCCAACGCCATCGCGACCGCGACCAGTGGGCAAACGATCGAACTGGTCGGCACGTTCGACTGGACGAATCCGCTGGCCGCGGAGTCTTGGGCCAACGGCGTCGACGGTATCGACGACGGCGCGTACTTCGGCGATGGCGACGGCTTTACGATCCTCGCCGCCGCCGACCAAGACGACGTCACAGTCACCGCCGCGTCGCTCGGCGCCGCCACGATCCTCGGACCCGGCGACCTCACGACGGAGAACCTCGAGTCGTTTCTCGTGGTGACCGGCGGCGGGTTCGACGGCTGGGAGATCTCGAACCTCGAAATCGTCGAATTCGACATGGGTATCTACATGGGATACCAAGAATCGACGTTCGAAGATTTCAAGATCCTCGACAACCACTTCGTCCTCGCCTCCGACACCACCGACGACGTCAACCAGAACATCGCGATCCACCTGGCCCACGGCAACATCCTCGTCCAGGGCAACACCATCGACATTCACGGCGACGGTGTGGGGGGATCCGATGTCGGCCTTCAAGGTAGCACCCACGGTGGCGCCAACTACGACGGGTTGATCATCGACTCCAACACGATCAACGTGCTCGAGGCCCCCACGATTGGCGACCCGCAACGGATCATCGGGATTTGGGAAAATGGGCACGCGCACCAGTCCAACATCCTCGTGACCAACAACCAGTTCCTCAATCTCGCTCCGGGCAACGATCCCGAGGACAACCAACAGTGGGCATTCCAGATCACCTCCCATAGCTCTCCGACGACGTCGGTCGTCTATGCCAACAATACCGTTGTCGGGGCCAACGTCGGCTTCAATTGGCTCGACAATTCCCGCTACGGGGACGACACCGGCGATGCATTCGCGGGCCAGGATCCCATCCAGGTCTATTTCAACACCTTCGAGGAGGTCGGCACCGGCATCCTTATTCGAGAGGGTGGTAGCGCTGATCTTCAAAGCAACCTCTTCACCGATGGCAACACGGCGGTCTTCGTCTCGCAGGAAGGAGCCGTCACTAGCCGCGACGACCAGATCGAAGACTTCGACATCGGCTTCCAGTTGGTCGGGGCCAGCAGCGCCGACTTGCGGTTCACCACCATCTTCGACAGCGGTGATGGGGTCTCCATCGACGAGGGAAGCTCGCTCGTCGCGACGCAGAATCACTTCCACGACGTGACGCGTGGAGTCTTCGTCAACGACGGCACCGCGACGATCACCAACAATAACTTGGTCGATTTCGGCTCGGTCGCGATCGTCAACCTCACCGGCACGACCGTCGACGCTCAAGGCAATTGGTGGGGCACCACCAGCGAGACGGCGATCGCCGCCCTTGTCACCGGCGACGTCGATACCTCAAACTTCCTGACGGCCCCGATCGACCTCGACGAACTCTTCGGCGGGACCTCGTCGGACTTTCAAGCCTTCTCCCTAGGAAGCGTCGACGGCCAGGGAGGTTGGAGCGTCACCAATCCGAATATCGATCAAGAGATTGTCGACGTGGACGGCAACAACGTCATCCGGCTCTCCAACGCCTTTACGATTGGCTCTTTTGGCGACCAACTCCAAACGCCATCCTCGGGAATCGTCGCGGGCGAGTCGCAAGGTAGCCTGAATCAAGACGGGACGGTGCCAACGACTTCCAACCGCTTCTATGCCCAGTTCGACATCACGTCGGCCACCGGAGCGGCCCAACCAGGCCTGAGAACGACCGTAAGCCCAAGCAACCCCGATCACTCTCGGATGAGCTTCGTCTCGATCGACGACGATGGCGCAAACGGATACGACATCACCTTCTTCGACTACACGACCGCGGACGGTTTCCGAGGGACCACGCTCGATCTCGACCTCCCCTACGACGAGTGGCACGAGATCGCGTTCGAGATCATCTTCATCGATGGTGGTCCAGCGAACGACATCGTCAATCTCTACGTGAATGGCGAACTGGTTCACACTGGGACGACCTGGGAAGACTACTACGTCGACCAGTCCGGCCTCGAACAACCGGTATGGGTTGGCCCACGTGGTGTCGATCGGCTCCTCTTCCGCCAATCGGGTGACGCGGTTTCGGAGACGGCTGGCGCAGGCTTCTTCCTCGACAACGTCACGGTGACCGATTTCGGACCGGCACGGCTCTACATCGAGGACATCGCGGCGTCGCCTCCTCCGCCCACTCCCACGGTGCCACCCGTCTCCGAGCCGGAACCGGAGCCCGCCCCCGAACCCGAGCCAACGATCATCAGCGATGACTTTATCGTCGAGATCGAGGGAACCGAAGCCGGCGCGTTCACCCAACTTGGCGTTGAAGGGACCGTCGAGATCGCCGGCGCCAACCTCGTGGTCATTGTTGATCCCGCCTACACGGGCGTCGTCGGCGATGAGTTCGAAGTCCTCACCAACGACGGGACCGACCCGATCGTCGGCACATTCGTCGGTCTGGCCGAAGGGGCTTCGATCGTCGTGGAAGGCCTCGAGTTCGAAGTCTCCTACGACGGCGGCGACGGCAACGACGTCACCCTCACCGTCGTCGGTCAGCCGAGGGAGGTCGACTTCTCCCAAGGGATCGCCGTCACCCGCGGCAACTCGTTCCTCTTCAACACCAGCCGACTGTCGAGTTACTCCTCCGACAGCCTACTCGAGGTCCAGTTCGGCTTCGGAAGCGACCAGCAGTTCGTCGGCGACTGGGACGGCAACGGCACCATCAACGTCGGCGTCGCCCGCATCGTCGACGGGATTCTGCACTGGTTTCTCAACACCAGCGAAATCAATGACTTCGATCCGTCCCAGTTCACCATGGGACTCTTCGGCATCGAAGGCGATCAAGCGATCGTCGGCGACTGGGATGGCAATGGACGAAGCGACATCGGCATCCATCGCTCGAGCACCGCGACCTGGTCGTTTGACATGGACGGCGACTTCGCCTTCGGCCCAGCCGATCTCAACCTCGTCTACGGCAATCCGGGCGACACTCCCGTCGTCACCGCCGTCGGAGCCGAACAGTTCGCCCAGATCGGCGTCGTCCGCGGCGCCACCTGGTTCCTGAATCAGTCCTCCTCGGTGAGCGCCTTCGACCCCGCCAACTTCCGGACACCCTTCGTCTACGGAGTGGGCACCGACTCGTTCTTCATGGGCGACTGGAATGGGGACTTCGTGTCGGAGATCGGGATCTTCCGTCCGAGCGTTTTCTCACTCAACGTCAATGGCGATACCGTCAGCAGCACGGACTTCCCGCTGGGCACGGATGGAGATCTTCCGTTGGCCGGCTTCTGGTTCTCGGAAACGACCGTGGTCAACGAAGCCTCCTTTCTCTCCTCCGTCGCTTCCTCCGAGGACCTGATCGACTCGATCATGGAAGATGGTGACGAGGAGCCGACGCTCTTCTAGGAGACGCGACAACTCGCGATCCCTAGCGATATCGACGGTCCCGCCCCTTCGGGTGCGCGGGACCGCTTCGTTACTTGCGGCGTCTTCCAATTCCCCCTTTCGCGTCGCGTCGAGCCCGATTCCCCGAAGAGCACCCAGTCGCTATCCTTAAGAGTGGTCTTTTCCCGAAACAGACTCTCGGCGCGAGAGAGGGGACACGATGCGAACATGGTGGGACAGACTCGCGAGTCGACGTGCCGTGATGGTTTGCTTGCTGGTGGCCGGTCTTACTCTTTGGACGGTGAAGGATTCGAGCACCGCGGACGAGTCGCGCTCCTCACAGCGATCCAAGGCGATCGCGACACGGCAGCTCGCCAAGCGTTGGCCCAAGATCGCCGCCTCTCAACCACGAGGTTTGGCGCTCGTCGAACTCTACACCTCGGAAGGATGCAGCAGCTGCCCTCCAGCCGACGCCCTGTTGAGCGAACTCGCCACGTTGCGCCACAACGATGATCTGCCCATCTATGCTTTGGAATTCCATGTCGACTACTGGAATTACCTCGGTTGGGAGGATCCCTTCAGCCGGCGCGCCTTCACCGATCGCCAGCGACACGAAAACCAGCGTCTCGAAACGGGACGGGTCTACACGCCGCAGATGATCATCAACGGGATCGCGGAGATCGTCGGGTCACGCCGCCAACTTGTCGATGAGGCGGTCGGGTTGGCGCTAGAGATTCCCGAGGAAGTGACCGTTCGACTTCGCCTGTCCGAGCCTGGCCCCACCGATCGGATCGACGTCGACTACACCGTCGCCGGAGCGTCCCACGGAGCCCTCCTCAGTCTCGCATTGGTCGAGAGCGGTCTGGCCAACGAAGTCGATCGAGGCGAGAACGCCGGCCGGCATCTCGTTCACGCCAATGTCGTGCGAGCCATGAGGACGCTGAGGCTCGACAACCACGGGAAGGCGCGCGTTCGGCTGCCCATTCCCGAGGACCTCGACCCTCGGCGTGCTCGGGTGATCGGGTTCGTTCAAGACGGCAAGACCCTTCGCGTGCTCGGTGCCAGCGACGTGACACTAGACGCTCGCGTGGAGGATGGTCGCCATCCCACGGAACAAGGAGCCCAGCGTGCCGAGTAGCCTCAAGCAAGCCGTCGGCTTGATCGTCGCACTTGTCATCTGCTACGGCGCCGCGGGCATCGGGGCGATGGCGACCTATCCAGGGCTAACCCCTTGGTACGCCGGTCTGGTCAAGCCGTCGTGGACACCACCTAATTGGGTCTTCGGGCCGGTCTGGACATTGCTCTACGGGATGATGGCGGTTGCCGCCTGGAATGTGTGGCGTTTGGAGCCGACGCGACTTGGGCGACTGCCGCTCCTTCTCTTTGGGTCACAGCTTGTGCTGAACACGTTGTGGTCGGTGCTCTTCTTCGGACTCCGCTCTCCGGGACTCGCCGCGGTCGACATCATGGTTCTTTGGGGACTGATCGCCGCGACGATCGGAACGTTTCTCCGTGTGTCGATCCCATCGGGAGCCCTGCTCGTCCCCTATCTCCTATGGGTCAGCTACGCGGCCGCGCTGAATATCGTGATTTGGCGACTCAACGGGTAGTCCCTCCCGCACCCGACGGGAGAACGGCCATGGGCGGCGACCACGTTCCTCTCGGTTCGGTGGCACGACGACTACCCTCCCGGCACGTTGGGCGGCGGCGGGGATGGTGGCGAGGGCGGCGAGGGGCCTTCACTCGATTCGGTCGCCCAGAGCCCGACGATCGGTTGATCCCCGGGTAGGCCGAACGTCAGGTCGCTGAAGGACGAGAGATCGCCATTGAGATTGAGGGCGAAGTTGCCGTCCCGAAAGATCCCGACCTCGTCGAGTCCGTCCCGGTTCCAGTCACCGACCACCGGCGTGTCGGTGGTCACCCCGAACGTGAAGATCGGTAGGTTCGCGAATGGGTCGAACGCTGTCACCGACGTGGCATTGCGAATCCACTCGGCGTTGCGGCGAAGCCCGAGCGAGGTCGTCACCGAGGAGGTCCAGTTCGCGACCACCGGCGTGTCCCCCTCGGCACCGAACGTCAACTCGACGTCGCCCGGCCCGAAGACCCGGTCACCGGTGACGTCCAGCGACCACGCCGCCGTCGAGGGACGGAAGATCCCGACGGTGTCGACGCCATCGCCGTTCCAGTCCCCGACCACCGGCGTGTCACCGACGATGCCGTAGCCAAAGGCGATGTAGTTCCCCGCGTCAAAGCTCGAAATCTCGCTCAGGTTGAGATACCACTCCGCGGTCGACGGCCGGTAGACGCCGACGTTTGTCGTTCCGTTGCCGTCCCAGTCGCCTGTCAAGCCAATGTCATCGGAGAGGCCGAAGTCGATTTGGAAGAAGTTCTGCGGAATGAATGCACTCACGCTGCTGGTGTTGAAGATGAAGGTCGCTCCACGCCGAACGCCGATCCCGTCGACCAACACGTCGCCGGAATCCTCGACCGCGACTTGCAGCGAGCCGAGGAACCCGGGACTGACGCACAGTCCGCCGACATCGCCGACCTGAAGCGGCAAGAGCGTGATCGCGTAGTCGCCATTGTCGGACGAGTCAAACGTTCCCCCCGGAGCGCTGATCTGGTAGGTCGCGGTCCGTGGCGACCCGTTGCCACCGGGCGAGACCGAGACGAAGGTGGCCAACTGCGAAAACCCGTTCGGGCCCGTGACCTGAATATTGGTGCTGCTGAGCGTGGCGACGTTGATCGCGTTTTCGCCACTGTAGGTCACACTGAACTGCGTCGTCGCGACGGCGGAGGTCACCGCGGGAGCGCTCGTCAGTTCGGCGATCGGCGCCCGATTGTCCAGGACCGAGACGGTGCTCGTTCTCGTGTTGACCGCGATCAGGTCGAGGTTGCGGGTGTTGGTCAGGTCGGCCACCGCGAGTCCCGTCGGCCCGCCCCCCACGTCGTAGGAGGGCCCCGGAGCAAAGTTGCCCAAGCCGTCCCCCACGAGGATCGCGACCCGGTTTTCTCCGGTCAACGTCACGGCGAGGTCGGCCGGCCCGGCGTTGTTGAGGTCGCCCGAAACGATCGCCGCCGGCTGCGAGTTGGCGATCGTCCCCACCGCGATCTGCTGAACTTGAGTGAACACCCCGGTACCGTCGCCGGCGAGAAGTGTCACCGAGCCCCCACCCGTGTCGGCCACCGCGAGATCGAGGTTCGCGTCCCCGACGAACAGCCCGGCGACGAGGTCGGTCGGAGCGATGCCCGCGTTGTACTCGAACGGCGTGTTGAACGTGCCGTTGCCGACGCCTTGTAGGAACGAGACGGTGTTCGAACCGGCATTGGCGGTGACGGCGTCGAGGATCCCGTCGCGGTTAAAGTCCGCCAGCGCCGTGTTGCCCGGCCCCACACCGGCGAAGGTGTTGATCGGCGTCCCGAAGAAGCCCGAGCCATTGTTGAGGATCGCGGAGATCGTGCCGCCGGTCGTGTTGGTGGTCAAGATGTCGAGACTGCCGTTGCGGTCGAGATCGGCGATGTCAATCTTCTCGGGGCCGCCGGAGACGATGATGTCGACGAAGGTCGAGAAGGTGCCGTTGCCGAGTCCGCGGAGCACCGTCACGCTGCCACCAATCGTGTTGGCGACCACGAGGTCGTTGATATTATCCCCATCGAAGTCGGCGCTGCGAATCCCGTTGGGACCGATGCCGACGAGGGTATTGCCGATGAGGGTGAAGCCCCCTTCGCCATCGCCGAGCAGGATCGAGACCGACTGGTTACCGCTATTGGTCACCGCCATGTCGGGCAAGTCGTCGTTGTTGAAGTCCGCGATGGCGACATCCTGGGGAGTCGGGCCGACGGCGACGGGAACTTCGACGAAGAAGTCGATCCCGCCTGTCAACACCGTCCGATCCTCGAGCCCCTCGAATCTCAGTGACCGGTTCGTCGTCCCTTTGGAGGAGACGCGCCTTTTCGCGCCGCGTGCCCGATGAAATCTCATTGCAGCCATGTCCTTGATCGTCGCCGATGACTGTCCGTTGCCCAAGAACGAAGTGGTCGGTAGAGTCCGAACGCTCTCCATATTGCCCCCAGACTACCAGGCCATTCGCGATTGTATAGCAGGACGCGGAGAAGTGACGACGAACATCCGAGCATGAGACCGTTGCAAACGGACTGCGACGGGGCGAGTTGGAGGCGCGGAAATGCGACCTCCCTGGGGATCCGTGGTGAAGAAGGTCCGGCGGACACTCCATCGAATGAGCGTCCACCGGATACCGGCTCTCTCCCGATTCCCGCTGCGACGTTAGACGAAGAGAAAGTCGAGGTCCGAGAGGGCAAGGTCGACCGCCTCGGTCTCGGAGAGGGAAGCACCGGCCGAGCGGCGGCGCGTTGACTCCATCGTCGTGGAGTCACTGTCGGAGTCGACGACATCTCGCGAGTCCGTGTCCGCGGAGGTCGTCGCGATCGAGACAAGGTAGGATGTCCCCGTGGCAGCCGTGGAAGACGTCGGCATCGCCCAGTAGGACTCGGCGCTTCGGGAGGAAGCATCAAGGACGGAGGCCTGGCGGGCCTGGTCGAATCGTCCGACAATCGGAACGTCACGCTCGGAGCCGAAGTCGACGGCACGATCGCTCTCATCCCAGATCCGATTGCCGTTCATGTCGAAGATCCAGGTGCCGTCGCGATAGAGGGCGAACTCATCCCTCCCGTCACCGTTCCAGTCGCCGGCCAATGCTCGATCGCCGACGGTGCCGAAGTAGACGGTTTCGTCCTGGTCGTCCCAAACCCCGTTGGCGTTGGAGTCGATCGACCAGGATCCGTTGCGGAAGACAACCATGCTGTCGACGCCGTCCCCGTCGAAGTCACCGGCGAGCGGTTGATCGCCCGCGACGCCGAACGCGACACTTCGATCAGCGGCGTCCCACTCACCGTTGCCGTTGAGGTCGATCGCCCAATTCCCGTCACGGAAGATCGCGACCGCGTCGAGGCCCAGGCCCGCCCAGTCGGCGGCGACCGGCGAATCGCCGGCAAGTCCGAATTGCACATCGCGATCGAACGCGTCGGGAGCCCCATTGGGGTTGGAGTCGCTGAACCACCGACCATTGTCGAAATAAGTCAACTCGTCTTGTCCGTCACCATTCCAGTCGGCGGCGACGGGAGCTTCCGCCCCGGTACCGAACGGAAGCGCGACGTCGCTGGTACTCCAAGCTCCATCGCCATCGGCGTCGAGATACCACTGATCGCCGCGAACGACGGCGATCACCATGCCGCCTTGCAATGTCGTCGACGAAGGAGCGTCAGGCTCGGGGGCCGGGACCGGTTCCGGATCGACCGATTCCGGCGTCCAAGCGAGGATCGAGTCGATCCAACTGGCGTAGACGTCGACGCGCGTGTCGAAGGAAAAGTCGCCCAGTCCCGCGGTCGAATTGGTTCCCCCGGAGGTGACGCCCGCAACGTAGAACTGCCCACCGACCTCCAAGAAGCCGGGACCGCCGGAATCGCCAGGAGCGGTGTTAGACTCCGACGAATCGTCGAAATCCCAGCCGATCAAGGTCGAGGTCACCGAATCGAGGTCGGTCGAGCCCGCTCGCTTGATCCCGAACGACCCGTCGTGGAACCCAGTTCCGTCACCGGTCGCCCCATAGCCGACGAGGATCAGCGACTGTCCCAATACGGGAGTTCCCCGAAAGATCGGGCTAGGGGTGACGTTTAGCACAGGACGATCGAGCCGTAGGATTGCCAAGTCGTTGGCGCTGTCGGTACCGAACTCGCTCTCGTTCCACTCGGGATGCAGAAAAACGTTGGTCGTGGAGTAAGTCTCACCAGCCAAGGTAAAGCGACCGGAGTCGTCGTTCATGCGATCGGTGGGGTGAGCGGCCGTGAGCACGTGATACGGGTCGATGAGGGTGCCCGTGGCAAATCCGCGAAGGGCGTTGCCGACGATGCCGACGGCATCAAACGAGTCCGCGACATCGGCGTTGATGATGCTGGCGGTGACTTGACCGGGTGCTCCATCAGGAATCTCGACAACGTTTCCCACGGTGAGGAGCCGCCGCTCCTCGAGCATCTCGAAATGAACGGATGATCGCGACGGGCGCGTGTTGGAGGGAGAGAAGATCGAACGTGTGGACGACCACCATTCCATGTTGCGAAACCTTTGGTGACGGTGAGCGCGCACGGGTAGCGGAAAGAGGTCGATGGCGACCTCTTCAACGGCTTCCGCACGTCGGCATCACATCCTGCCGAGAACGGTAGGCAGGTAATTCCTAAGCGCAGACGGCTACCCTGCCGCCCACTTCCAGGAGGGGGTTGATTTCATCAAAGCTGAATCAAACGGTTTCTCACCACGACCGAGAATGACGGATTGAGCGAAACGGGATTCGCCGCGACTCCGTTAAATCTGACTTTAGAAAATGATAGGTCACGAATTGATAATGTTCGAAGAATGCAGTGCTAAACTTCCTTAATAGTCTCACCTCGCATCCTAGGAGGCATCTCAAAAGATGCAGCCATTAGACAAATAACCCACTCGTCTTGCGCCGATCTTCATCACTTCTTATTCCACCACCACCATACCCTCCAATTCTTTGCAGCCACACGAATCGGAAGACTCTCTCCATCCAATCGAGAGTCCCAAGCGGCCCTGTGCATCGTCAGAGGTAGTCAGGACAACCAGTTCCATGGAAATGATGACGCCCCAGGGAACTCCATGCGGAACTGATTTGCGAAACGGCCGTGCGGACTGGGGGGAGAGATAACGCGAGCCTCCCCGCGCGGAGAGCGTGGGTCGACGCTCGGGATGCTCTTTGGAGCTGAAGATGTGAACGGCGAGAACAGTGCCCGGTTCAAACTTGAAGCGTGCGTTGGCCCAGAACGGGCGCCGGCGGACAAGCAGCAAGTGGCCCGCTAAAGTCAATTGGACCAGCGCACTAGGCCGAGCGGAAGGGACGGGTCAGCACGAGTTCGTGGGGATGCAGCGTCTCCACGAAGGATCCGCCCAGCTTCTGTTCGACGCTCGGCTCGCCAACGACCGATTCGTGGGAGAACGCATCACGAACGGCCTTCCAACCGCCGTTGCTCCGATTCGGCTCCCCGTCGTAGTTTACGACATGACGGAGCCGGTCGTCGAAAATCTCGCACGTGAGATGGACACTTCCCGGAGCGACGTCCTCGGCATGATGGTCGAGGAGTTCCCGACCGACGTCGAGGAGCACCGCGCACGTCTCGGCGATCTCCGCGGGAGCCATGGGAGTGGTGTGAAAGAGATCGGCGACCAACTCGTCGACTTGCCCGCGATAGTTGGGTCCGTCGACGACGTCGATACGACGCCGCCGGCGCAGGCCCACCTCGGAGCCATCCGGGGACTCGCGTAGCGACAGCAGTTCGCGCAACACCTCGTTGGGATGGAAGGGTTTGGTCAAATAGCGGTCCGCTCCGAGCTCGAACGCGCGAACTCGGCTCTCGTGGTCGCTCCGCGCCGACAAGATAAGGATGCCGACGGCCTCTTGTGGTGGCTCGGCGCGCAACTGGCGGCAAACCTCGAATCCATCGACAAACGGGAGCATCAGATCGAGGATCAGGGCATCGGGCCTCCACTCGCGCGCGGCGTTGAGCCCCGTTTCGCCATCCCCTTCGCCGTGCGTGACGAAGCCGTGGATGTCGAGAAGCTTGCACACCAGCTCGCGAATCGCCGGCTCATCCTCGATCACGAGGATTCGTTGCTGCTCCTGGAGTGTCACGTCCTGTCCCCCTCAGAGCTGCCCGGTTGGGCATCCGAGAGATAGCGCCGTAGTAGGCCTTCCTGGGTCGGAAGTCCTTCCTCCGCCCATCGCGACTCGATACGTCGAGCCAATTCGAGATTCCTCGCCTTCAGTTGCTGGACCTGGTCCCACTCGGGATGATCAGGCTTAATACCTAGATCATCGTGCGTGTCCACACCTAGTACGAAACCCGGGGCTTCGGAATAGGGACGAATCCACATCTTCATGTGGGGGTACCAAGCGTTGCCGATCCGCAGCGCATTCCCGCCGGTCGCCCCCGATGACTCCTGGGGAAGCTTCTCGACGCCGGTCTTGGCGAGGATTTGCTCCAACGTCGCCGAATCGAGGTCGTCGACGAACTGCGCCCGGTTCTTGGGCACGTTCCCATCGGGGTAGGCCAACTCCACAAAACAACGGATCGCCCGTCGTGCGACCTCGGCCTCGAACTCACCCAGACTCATCGAGCATCTCCAGCTCCCCCTTGAGTATTATTCGCCTGAACTACAAGAACGTCAGTACACCCAAGGTTCTACATTCACCAAACTCACCACTATCGTCTCCGCACAATCGCTTTCGCGCGGAGAATCGCGCCCGACTCAACCTAGGCGGCCCGTTGATCTATTCGCCGCCGACTACGAACGGCCCTTTTGACCAATCTCCGCGTCTGGGAAACGCGACGAATCGACGGACTCACCAGCGTTTCTTATCTTCAATCCTGGCCAACATGGCGCGTTCTCGCCTTGGCCCGCCTAAATCAACGGACTGCTAGGCAGCGACGCAACTCCTCCACTTGGGCCATTAGATCGCTCTCGAACGGGTAATCCTCGAAGGGCTCCCAAGGGACACCGACTCCACGTCGCGCCGCTCGCAGTGCATCCGCGAGCACACGGTCGGCCGTCATCCGCCGAATCAGGGCACACTCGCTGATCGAGAACCCCGCCTCGAGCAAGCGACACGTCCAGTGCTCGTCAGGAACCCTCCCGCTCTCCTCGGTCGGGGTCGCCGGAGAGGTGGAGGACTTCGCGGACACCTCCGCCGCCGACTCCTCTCGTGATGCCGACGTATTAGTGCCCTCCCCCATCCCAGCCGACAAGGGCACACTGATGCACTGGGCCATTTTCGCCCAAAGCTCGCGCGGCAGCGGCAGTCGGCTCGGCAGGAGACCCGCGTCCCGCAGCATCGCCGCCCCCTGGGCATTGAGCTTCACCGTCGGCCGCAAGCGATCGCCACTCTGCTCGAGGGCTCCCGCTTGCAGGAGCGCTTCGACCATCGTGATGACATCACGCTGCTGAAATTCGAGCAGCTTCCCAAAGCATTGCTTACGACTGAGCCCGGCCTTCTCGATTTGCTTCGATTTCGACCCGGTCAGAGTCTCCGCGAGACGTCCTTTTCCGAACCGTCCCCGAAGTTCGGCTGCCCCTTCCAAGACCGCCACCAGCACCGCGCGCGAGCGATCGTCCATCGCGATCCCGGCATCACCCTCGAAAGCGCTGCCCGAAGTACGACGCGAACCGCCCACCATGTCGCATTGATCGCAGTGACCACAGGCATCGCTACGCTCGCCGAAGTAGCCGAGGATATGTTGACGACGGCAATCGCGACTGGTCGCGTACGCGATCACTTCATCCAGCTTCTCATACTCACGCTGCCGCCGCCGCTCCAACTCCTCGAAATCGATCGGCAGCGACTCGGCGGGGGTCGTTAGATCGAGCACCCGCGTGGCACTGCCGCGAAAGGGCGGAACGTAGTCGATGTCCAGCCGCGAGCGAAGTTCGCCGATCGCCGCGACCATCGACGAGCGATCGATCTCGAGCGCCGCGGCCGCTTGTTCCGGACGGAAGTAGCACTCCTGGCCGCGACGATCGCCGACGAGTCCTTGCAGAAAACGCAGCACCGCCCGCTGGGTCTTCGCGTTGGCCGGCAGCAAGTCGGTCAGGTCCGGCCCCGACTCGTGAATGGTGATGGTCGCCAGGTTCTCCCGAGGCCTCAACCGTTCGACGACGCCGGCGGACTCGAGGAGACGAAGCGCGGTCCCGACCGCCATCTCCGCCACACCACCGTTAAGTCGCTCGCAAATCTGGGAACGGGTCCACTCGACCAATTCCTGCCCTTGGGAGCGTAGGACGTCGAGCACGTCGTAAATCACACGCCGCTCGGGATACTCATTCTCGATGAAAAACTCTTGGATCATGCGATCGGCCATCGAGAAGAGTAGCTCGCAACGAGCCGGCTGACCATCGCGCCCCGCGCGACCCGCCTCCTGGTAGTAGGCCTCGAGCGTCCCAGGGATGTTGTGATGCAAGACCGCGCGGATGTCAGGCTTATCGATCCCCATGCCGAACGCGTTGGTCGCGACGATGATGTCGCTTCGCCCACTCATGAAGTGGTCTTGAGCTTGCCGCCGATCGTTGGCCATGAGTCCGGCATGATAAACCCCGACCTTGCGACCGCAGCGTTCGCGCAAATGCGCCGCGACCTCCTCGCAGCTCTTGCGGCTGGAGGCGTAGACGATGATCGATCCGGGAGTCTCATGAACCACGGCGCGCAGGCGGGTCAACTTCTGGGCCTTGGTCGCGGCGGCGGTGACGCCGTAGTGGAGGTTGGGGCGATCAAACCCGCGAATGAAGACCGCGGGGTCGTGCAAGTCGAGTTGGGTCGCGATGTCCCGGCGCACCGCGTCGGTGGCGGTCGCGGTCAGCGCGATCGTCGTCGGATCACCGAGCTGACGGCGAACGTAACCCAGACGAGCGTAGTCGGGGCGGAAGTCGTGCCCCCATTCACTGATGCAGTGTGCTTCGTCAATCGCCAGGAGGGAGATATCGAGCCCACCGAGCATCTCGCGGAAGCGTTCGCTACGCAGTCGCTCGGGCGCGACATAGATGAGGTCGAAGGCCCCTTCGCGAATCCCGCTGAGTCGCTGCTGCCGTTCCGCGGGGTCGAGTCCACTATGGAGGGAGGTCGCTTGAATGCCCAGCCGAGCGAGCTGGTCCTCTTGGTCCTTCATCAGCGCGATCAGCGGGCTGACGACGAGCGCGGGGGACTGAAGCAACGCGGGGAGTTGGTAACAGAGGCTCTTGCCGCCGCCGGTGGGCATCACGCAGAGGACGTCGCGACCACCGAGCACGGTCTCGATCACCTCGCGCTGTCCCGGCCTGAAGGTGCTCAAGCCGAAGCGGGGCAACAATTCGTCGATGGGGCCGCTCGGAGCACTCACCATCCCTGATCCATCCGACTTCCCTTGCGTGACCGAGGCACCGCCTCCGACCCGATCGCCGACGCGGCACCGTGGCGCTCGGCCTCATGAATTAGGTTTAGGCGAAAATGGGGGATTCATCCAGGAGGAAGATCGATCGGAAGTGGCTCCAAGAAGGCGGAATCCGTCCACAAAATGGAGTGTTTCCTACCGAAAATCGACCAATGCTGACCGATTCAGAGTGGTTGGGAGGTGTTTTCGACGCTCAAACGGTGGCAACGGCGCTGAATCGGGCCCTTGCCGTTCATCCCGCTCGCATCCTCGCGGGCGGGAGTGTGTCATTGCCATCGGTGATGAAAATGGGGCTTCCGTGCCCAACACCTCTCCTTGGAAAGGCGGCCTCGTGCCCAATGGCAATGATTCGCTCGCGTCCCCACGCGGTCTCAGATGCTTCGTACCACGGAGCCCACAGCATTCTTTGACAGTGGGCATCCTGCCCGTACCCCCGGTCGCGCGAGGGCTAGCGTCTTGCTATGCGTCGTCGTGGTGTTCCAAAGAAGAAGAGGCCCCGTGGCCGAAGCACGCGCTGGGACTGCACGCACGTTTCCCTTTCAGAGAACTCCGATCTCCGAACGAAACGTGACTCAACTGATCAACTCCTTGAACAGGTCGTTGAACTGACCGATGTCATCGCGCAGGTACTGCACCCAGATCTCTGGATTCCAGATCTCCAGACAAAAACCGGCGCCAACGATGATCACTTCGTTGTTCGGTTCGACGGCGAGAAACTCGCGAAACCCCTCCGGGACAAGCAAGCGTCCCCGCTGGCCAAGTTTGACGGGACGGCTCCGCGTCGAGAGTAGACGCGTGAAGCGTTGAACCTTGGCCATGTCGAACTGCAATAGATTCAGTTCGAGCTTCTTTCGCAGAAGCTCGACTCCCCCCTCGATGCGCTCTTGCCAGAGTTGTGCGTTCCACAGACTGAGGCAACCTTCACGTTCCTTCGCGAGTACGCAATCCGCGGACGGCTGCGTGAGCGTCTCAATGCTCTCCATTGGCAATGCAATGCGATAACGGTCGTCATAGACGCGTCGAAATTCACCCGTGATGAGCTGGGGTGCTAGCGTCATTCCCGTTCCGGCTCATGATGAGCCCAAGTTGAGCTCGACGACCAAATGGGCGTCCCTCCCACAAATCTCGCTTCCGTGGAGCTTGGTGGGGCTGTTCTCCCACCGAGGCAGAATCTAGCAGATGCTCCGGACCCCTGCAAACACCTTTTTGCCCGCTCTCGCTCTCCAGGCCTCCAACCCCATGATTTGGGGTGTCGCCCAGAGAACCACCACAAGATCGTGGGGTGCGGCCTTTCACGAAAATTCAAATTTTTCCGATTCTGACCCTCCTGACGCCGCCCACTCCCGGCCCATGAAGAGACACCCTTCTCCTAACACGCTTGCTCCGAAAGAGTTGGGCCGATTGCCAAATCGGTGGGATACCCGCCCACAGCCCGGGAGCTCCCGCGGCCTCCAATGACGCAGGGCCTCTTCCAAGCTGGAAATCCCCGATCCGGCTGCGAGGAATGTGACGATCTCGACGCTTCCCATTCGGCACGGGTCGCGTTTTTGGGGGAAGGAATTGTGGGAGGACGTCCCACGCGGCCGATCAAGTTGGTGGGTGAACGTCACCAGCGTGGTGTGTCCCTAGGATCGAGTCGGACCCGAGCGGGATTCGCATCTCCCTCGAGCCGTCGCGACTCTCCGACTCCAGACATGGCGAGCCTCCTATGAGACCCGGTCGCTTTATCTCGAGCGTCGCCGTCACCGGCTTCTTTGCCGGCTTGATGGGCTGCGGCTCGACTCAATCGACATTCGATCGCGACCCCTTCGTCATGAATCATCTGACACACGGCAAGGAAACGCCCGCCCTTCACGCCTCCGATAGCGACTCCAAGAGCACGCTCGACTTCGCTTCCGACGAGAAAATGATTCCCGGTGAGTCGATCTCCCGGAAATCGACGAACGCTCGTGCGGGGAGCCGCCCCATGGCGGTTCCCCGCGGGAGAGAAGCGACCTTCGCTCACGATCCCGACTATCGATGGATCAACGGCCGCCTGACCCACCAGGAAGGCCGCCGTCCGGGCTGGTACGTCCGCTTCGCCGAGAAGCACGACGACGACGAGTACGACGGCGCCCTGCTCCTGGCCAACGACCCACGGCTGGGGATGTTCCGTGAAGGGGATCTCGTCCACGTCGAAGGCACCGTCGTCGAACACGGTCTCGGCGACAACCGCTACCATCTCGACAACATCGCCCTCATGGGTCCATAACCCGCCGTTTGCCCATTCATTTCATTGACACCGCAAAGCTACCCCCCGGTTGATTCAACCAGGGCCATCCAAGACGGGCACATCCTCCGCAGGGCTACCCCCGGTTGATTCAACCAAGGCCATCCAAGACGGGCTCACCCTCCGCAAGGCTACCCCCGGTTGATTCAACCGGGGCCATCCAAGACGGGCTCATCCTCCGCAAGGCTACCCCCGGTTGATTCAACCAAGGCCATCCAAGACGGGCACATCCCCCGCAAGGCTACCCCCGGTTGATTCAACCGGGGCCATCCAAGACGGGCTCATCCTCCGCAAGGCTACCCCCGGTTGATTCAACCGGGGCCGACGAAGTCGGTCGGAAGTCGCGGGCAAACCTCTCCTTCGCCGGCAACCATCCAATCCCGGAGCGCAACCTCCGCCAGCGACTTCTTGCGGCTGCGCCGCCCCGGTAGCACAGCAACCGGGGCTACCCAGAATGGCGGTAGCACAGCGACCCAAGAACGCGTTGCTCCCCCGCAAGGCTACCCCCGGTTGATTCAACCAAGGCCATCCAAGACGGGCACATCCCCCGCAAGGCTACCCCCGGTTGATTCAACCGGGGCCGACGAAGTCGGTCGGAAGTCGCGGGCAAACCTCTCCTTCGCCGGCAACCATCCAATCCCGGAGCGCAACCTCCGCCAGCGACTTCTTGCGGCTGCGCCGCCCCGGTAGCACAGCAACCGGGGCTACCCAACAAGGGCGACCCTCTGATATAATCCAGTCATGATCAGGCACACGGAACTCCTCAGCGAAATCCTCGAACCCGTCGGTCGCTGCCTGACTGTCGAGGCAGCCCGAGAGCTCTTGGCGGTTCGAGCCCCCGAGTCAGTTCAGGAACGAATGCGTGAGTTCGCCATGAAGTCGACGGCGGGAACGCTGACGGACGACGAACGGGCCGAGTACGATTCCCTCGTCTCCGCCGGCAATGTCGTCGCCATCCTTCAAGCCAAGGCTCGACGGCTTCTCAGCCAGTCTTCTGAAGCCTGATGAATCAGGCGCTTCGATCTCAAGTCAGAACCCGCGAGGGCAATCGGTGCGAATATTGCCTCATTCACCAGGAGCACGATTCGTTCTTCACATTCCCCATCGATCACATCGTCGCTCGGCAGCACGGAGGAGACACGACCCTGGGGAATCTCGCGTTGAGCTGTTTCCGCTGCAATTCTCGCAAGGGCCCCAACATCGCGAGCATCGATCCACTCAGCGGCAGGTTGACGGAGTTATATCATCCCCGTCGGGCTCGATGGAAACACCACTTCGAATGGATAGGACCGATGATCAACGGGAAGACGGACGTCGGAAGAGCGACGGTTTCGTTGCTCGCCATGAATCATCCCGACATCGTCCTCCTTCGCGAACTTTTGATCGAAGAAGGCACCTTCCCGCCCGTTGTTGACTGAGTTTTCCGATGAAACCTATCGCACCGCAAGGGCTAGGGGCCGACGAAGTCGGTCGGAAGTCGCGGGCAAGCCTCTCCTTCGCCGGCAACCATCCAATCCCGGAGCGCAACCTCCGCCAGCGACTTCTTGCGGCTGCGCCGCCCCGGTAGCACAGCAACCGGGGCTACCCAGAATGGCGGTAGCACAGCGACATCCAAGACGGGCACATCCCCCGCAAGACTATTCCCGGTTGATTCAACCAAGGCCATCCAAGACGGGCACATCCTCCGCAAGGCTACCCCCGGTTGATTCAACCGGGGCCGACGAAGTCGGTCGGAAGTCGCGGGCAAGCCTCTCCTTCGCCGGCAACCATCCAATCCCGGAGCGCAACCTCCGCCAGCGACTTCTTGCGGCTGCGCCGCCCCGGTAGCACAGCAACCGGGGCTACCCAGAATGGCGGTAGCACAGCGACATCCAAGACGGGCTCATCCTCCGCAAGGCTACCCCCGGTTGACTCAACCGGGGCCGACGAAGTCGGTCGGAAGTCGCGGGCAAGCCTCTCCTTCGCCGGCAACCATCCAATCCCGGAGCGCAACCTCCGCCAGCGACTTCTTGCGGCTGCGCCGCCCCGGTAGCACAGCAACCGGGGCTACCCAGAATGGCGGAAGCACAGCAACATCCAAGACGGGCTCATCCTCCGCAAGGGCTAGGGGCCGACGAAGTCGGTCGGAAGTCGCGGGCAAGCCTCTCCTTCGCCGGCAACCATCCAATCCCGGAGCACAACCTCCGCCAGCGACTTCTTGCGGCTGCGCCGCCCCGGTAGCACAGCAACCGGGGCTACCCAGAATCGCGGTAGCACAGCAACATCCAAGACGGGCACATCCTCCGCAAGGCTACCCCCGGTTGATTCAATTGGGGATATCCGACGGAAAATGCAGGAACAAATGCCGCTTCAGCGAGGACGTGGAATGGCGATGACAGCGACGAGCGACGGTGGGATCACGTGCTCCCACCGTCGCACAAGGCGTGACTCAGTCGACGACGTCGATCGTCACGAGTTGGTGATCCCAATTGCTGATGACGCGATGCGGCGGGACGATGAGAAGCTTCTTGCCCTCAATGACGCTGTCGTGAATCCGCTTCTCGATCTGGGAGGTGGGAAAGACCTTCGTGAGCACTTCGGGATCATCGTGTTCGTACTGGACCGTCGCGTAGACGAGGGGTTCGTCGGTGACGTAGATCGCGAACCGCTCTTCGCCCGGCGCTGAGGTGATGAAGCTGCCGTTGGTTACTTGCCGAGTGACACCGGCTTGCCACTTGTCCTTCAAGACATCGGCGCCAAGGATCGTGATCGTGCCTCGGTCAAACTCGACCACGGTGACGTACGCCTCACGGTCGACTTTCACGTGGAGCGTAAACGGTTCGCCGACCTTCACCCGATCGACCACGTCGCCACTGGCGTTGCGAACCTCGGCCTTCATCGTCATTTTCGCATTGGGTGGAGGCACGATCTCGTGGAGGCTCAGGATCTGAGAGAGAGCTTCACGAGCGTTTGACACTTCCCGAAAATGTGCGGGAGAGAGGTGATCGAGTTGCCAGCCGTGGAACGGCCTGGCGAGACGATCGGTCTCCTCTTCGACCCCTTTGGTCATCTTCGCGACCATCGCGTCGGTTTCGAGCTGACTGAGCGGCAAGATCGTTCCCGCGTAGTCGATCAACTCCTGCGTGTTCGCCCAAAGGTCGCTGTTACGGCGTTGGTGCCTGGCGAGCCATTCCTTCGCCTCACGCTCGCGCCGTTCGCGGGCCCGCTCGAAGGTCAACGTCGCCAGCGCGCCATCGGGAGCGACAAGGTCGCGCGCCTCGTCGAGATCCCGTCCGCCGCTGAGTCGTTTCGCTTGCTCATAGAGCGGCGCGATGCTGGGCCAATCCTTGGGATGCTTGGACTGGTACTCGACGAGCCACGCGGGCGGAGGGTCCTCGCGCAAGAGCGTTTTCTTTCGTTCCTTGGTCAGCTTCACGAGGAGGGATTGGAAGTTACCGAACTGCTCCTTGGTCTTGATCTCGCCGAGACTGGAGAAGCCCTTCCCCGCGATGGCCGCCTTGAGCGACTCGACCGACGGCCAGACGTCGGGATCCTGCGACTGGGCGAATGCGAGCAAGTTCTCGGCGCGTTGCTGAAAGGATGAGTTCAAGAAGAACGACCCGATCCCGACCCAGATTCCTCCCGAGAGAAGCAGCACGAGGACGACGCCGAAGATCGGCACCCACGGCGAACGACTTTTCGGCTTCCGGATCTCGTCGCTGGCGCGGAACCGGGGAAGTGTCTTCGCCGAGAGTTCCCCGGGACAGGCGAACGGGCGCAGGGCATCAATCACCTCGAGCGCGGATTCGAAGCGATCTTCCGGCTTCTTGGCGAGCATCTTGTTGATCACCGCATCCAACTCGGGCGGGATCTCGCCGCGATGCGACGACGCGGGAGGCGGTTCCTCGCGAGCGCACGCCCGCATCAGCGCGACGAGATCCTTCCGTTCGAAGGGAACGTGGCCGGTCAACAAATAGAAGAGGGTCGCTCCCAGGGCATAGATGTCCGAGGCGGGTTTCACCGCGGTCGCGTCGGCCCACTGCTCGGGAGGCATGTACTCGGGCGTCCCCATGCCACGGCGCTGCGCGGTCAAGCCGGCCGAGGTCGACTGATCGGGGTCGGCCAGCCGAGCGATCCCCATGTCCAGGACGATCAACTTGCCCGTGGCGGTGACCATCAGGTTCGCCGGCTTGATGTCCCGGTGGATGACGTTGTGCTGATGGGCGTGCCCGAGGGCGTCGGCCGCTTCGCTGATCCACTCGCAACAGGTCTTGATCGAAACGGGCGCGCCCGCTTGGAACGCGTTGTCGACCCGGGAACGCAGATCCTCTCCGGTGACGAACTTCATCGCGATGTAGTCGACCCCGTTGACGTGGCCGACCTTGTAGATGGGGACGATCGCGGGGTGCTCAAGCAGGGCGAGCACGCGCGCCTCTTGCTTGAAGCGCTTAAGGACCGCTTCGGACTTGTTCGCCGAGCAGCGGATCGTCTTGATGGCTTCGGTCCGTCCGAGCACGCTATTGCGGGCTTTATAGACCTCGCCCATTCCGCCTTCGCCGAGCTTGTCGAGCAAGACGTAGTCGTCGAAACAGATGTCCGAGGCGCTACCGCTGCGCAGCCGTTCGGCTTGAAACGGCGTCAGATTCCCGGACTGTTCCAGGGCGTCGACCACGGTGGTGGGATCGCCGTTGGGCCCGATCGTCTCGTAGGCGCTGTCAAACTTGTCCGCCTTGACGACCTCGAGGGACACAAGCTTTTTGCGCAAATCCTCGACGGAGACCTCGAGCCGTCCGGAGACGGAGCGGGAGGTCGACGACGGTCGTCTCGTTCTTCCGAAATGGGAGTCTTCTGACACGAGTCCTCACCTACCCGGTGAAGGGTCGAGCAACAAATCGCCCTACGCTTCTACAATACGCCCGTGACGGTCCGCGGAAAGCGGTAGGCGGGCGGACGTCAGCCGGAGGGCCGATCGGCTCGATTGTAACAGAAACCCTGCTGCACCAAAGGGTGTCGGGACTAGGAAACCAAGGAGTTGACCGAATGAGTGAACAGATGCCGACCAGTTTTACACAAATTGACCCGAAGGAACTCAAATCGAAGCTGAACGGCACCGGCAAGCCACTGGTCGTCGACGTTCGCGAAGCCCATGAGGTCGCGATCTGCAAGATTGATGGCTCGGTTCACATTCCGCTCGGTGAACTTCCGCAGCGGTATCAGGAACTCGACCCCGAACAGGACATGGTCATTCACTGCAAAATGGGTGGCCGGAGCGCCCAAGCCTGCGTCTTCCTGAAGCAGCAAGGTTTTGAGAGAGTGGCGAACCTCAATGGCGGGATCGTCGCATGGCGCGAGCAGATCGATCCGTCGCTGAACCTCTACTGACGGTCGGTCGCCGAAGGATTGGTCGCCTGTCGAGCGGGAAGTGCGGACTGGGCCGCTAGGTCGGCAAGGTGCTCGACGACAAGCCGGGCGGCGACGTCATTGCCCTTTTCGTTCCAGTGGCCGACTTCGAGAAAGTAGCAGCTCGCCGGATCCTCCAGCTCCCTAAAACCATTCACCATGGGAAGATACGAGATCCCCTGGTCGTGACATAACTTGCCAAGCCGCTGCTCGGGATAGTTGGGATCGTACTTGCCGGCCGCCGCGGGACCAACCGTCTCGATGAGCCGGTACCAGTACTTCTCAACGAGTTGTTCGTGGGCGGGGATCCCGACGACGACGACTTCGGCACCACTCTCCCGGACCTCCTCGGCAACCGTCGTGATCAGCCGTTCGGTCACTTCCCAGGCCTCGGCGGTCTCGCCGGTCGGCTCGGAATCGAAAATGTGGAAACCGGGCGGTAGTACGTTGGCTGTCTCGCGGAAGAGATCGCGGACCTTGCGGGTTTGGTGCTTCTGCCAGACGTAGAACTGGCTGTACTCGGCGAGCCAACGCGACAGCGTCGACCGAACTGGCTTAAGCGGAACGAGTTGCAGCGACCCGCCCTCATTAAGAACGAAGTAGGGACGGTGCCCGGAGCTGCTTCCGTGATGATTGTCCGCCAGATCGTTCCCGTTGTAGAAGCAGAGAAGCACCAAATCGGGGTCGTACTCACGGGCGAAATGACGCCAGGTGAGCAGGGATTGGCCGGTGCTGAAGCCCGAAACCCCAAAGTTCATCACCTCCCACTCGGCCCCCGAGTCCGCAGTCACCAGTTCGACCTCGAGCCGTCCGACGAGCGAATCCTCTTCCTCAACCGCGACCGCGGCGATGAACGAATCTCCAAGCACGGCAACACGTTGCAGCCCGCGCGGCTTGGTTTTCGGGCGATCGGGACCGCGAAAACCCTCGGCGTTAAAACGGAGCATCACTTCTCGGCCGGCCTCGGGCACGTAAGTGCTTTCGAAGGTATCCCTTACATACCGCTGCCCAACGAGGGTATCCTTGACGAGAAGGGACTCTCCCTCCTGGGAGACCATCCGAATCGCGACCTCAAGCATCACGATTCCAATCACCAGACTGGTCCCCAGCAGCGCCAATTTGGGCCACAAACCACCAAATCGGGACTTTTTCTGCGCTGTTAGGTGCAATTCCGTATCAGTTTTCATCGAATCGGGACCACTTTCGGCCAGAAATGGATCCATTGACGGCTTCTCAGGTCCCGGCACGCCCGCCGGGACTTGACCCGAGCGCGATTCTCGGGGGCGGTGCACCGTAGCCGAACATCGAAACGAGACAACGGCTCCTCGGCCCAATTTTCCCCGCCCGGAGGCGTGAAGATCGCCCGTCTCCACGGGTCGACCAAACCTCGAAGCGCGGGATTGGGATTTTGCCCAAAAGCTGGCGTCCCACCATGTCGGCCGGATTGCTACAGTGGATGACGTGGGCGAGTTTTGCCCTGATGCTTCACAGGATGGGCACTTGGGAATTGCCGTGGAGGAAGGCGATGGCGGAGCAAGGTAACGAGGCTGGCCGGAGGCGTGGACTCTGGTTTCCTCTCGCGGTCATCGCCCTTTTCGTGGTCGGTCTCGGTGGTCTCTGGTTGCTCATGCCGGGCTGGGAACGCGACCTCAGAATCGCGATCACCATGGGCGCCACCGCGCTGATGGGGCTGGTTCTGGCCTGCTGGTTTTGCTTTTTCAGTCCCTTTTCCCTTTGGCTCCGACTCCCGCTCACCCTCCTTGGTGCCACCGGTGTGGCACTCTTCTCCGCCTTCTTTCGCGTCGAGTTCAACGGTGATCTCACTCCGGTCGGGATCTACCGCCAAGGCGACATGTCCCACGACGATCATGTCGTCGCCCACCGCGAGAGCCTCGCCTCCAAGAGCATTCCCGACGGCTTCGTTATCGATCCCACGATCGGAAAAGACGACTACCCACGCTACCTCGGCCCTGGACTCGACGGCATCATCGAGGGCCCCGAACTAGCCACCCAGTGGGAGGGCGACACCCCGCCGATGCTTTGGCGTCAACCGGTCGGGGGCGGTTATGCCTCCTTCGCGGTCGCCGGCAACATCGCGGTCACCCTCGAACAGCGCCACGAGAACGAAGCGGTCGTCTGCTACGATCGCCAAACTGGACACGAACTCTGGGCCCATGCCTACCCGGCTCGCTTCGAAGACCCGATGGGAGGCGACGGCCCGCGAAGCACCCCTACCTTGTTCGACGGCAAAGTCTACTCCTTCGGAGCGACGGGCATCTTCTGTTGTCTCGACGCGAAGTCGGGCGACCTCCTCTGGCAAAAGGACACGCTCGCGGAGAACGGCTCCAAGAACATCTCCTGGGGACTCTCGAGTTCCCCGCTGATTCACAAGAGTCTGGTGATCGTCGCTCCCGGCTCGAGCACGCCCAAATCGCTCGGCCAAGCGATCATCGCGTATGACCACGACACCGGTGAGAAGGTTTGGAGCGTGGGCAACGAACCGGCGGGCTACAGCTCGCCGATGATCGCCACTCTCGCCGGCCAGACCCAGCTCATCCTCTTCGACGGCATCGGGCTGGCGGGCTACGATCTCGGCGAACATCGCGAGTTGTGGCGTTTCCCCTGGCGCACGTATGAGCAGATCAACGTCGCCCAACCGATGCTCCTCGACAAGGACCAGGTGCTAATCTCCTCCGGTTACGGCATGGGCGGCGCCGTGCTGAAGATTCGGCCCGAGAACGGCATTTGGAAACCCGAGCCCCAGTGGGAAGCCAAGACTGTTCGCTGCAAGTTCACCAGCCCAATCGTCCACAACGGCTACGCCTATGCCCTCGACAATGGCATCCTGGGCTGCGTCGACGTCGAAACCGGCAAGCGGATGTGGCACAAGCGCGGCGATCGTTTCGGCCATGGCCAAGTGATCCTCAGCGGCGAGACCCTCGTCATCGTCACCGAGTCGGGCGAGGTCGTTTTGGTGGAAGCGACCCCCGAGGAGTATCGCCAGCTCGCCAAGTTCCAAGCGATCGAAGGCCGGACCTGGAACTGCCCCGCCCTTGCCGACGGGTACCTCTACATTCGCAACCACCTTGAGATGGCCTGCTATAACCTCGCCGCCTCACGTCGGGAGAGTCCCTCTTCCGAAGTGCTCCCCACCGCCGATCCCGGCGAGTCCACGAAGAAACTTCCCCCCAAGATCACCGACCGAGGCCCCAAGGTCCCCAAGTGACACGAAATAGTCACCGCGGAATTCACAGAGATCACCGAGCGCCGTAGGGTGGGTATTGACCCACCGTCTCTTGGGTGGCCCCGATGGCTCGTCAAACTGGGCACGCATTCCCAAGGACCAATTCCTGTGCGTCCAGGGGAAATGGGTGACTCAATAGGCTCTTGAGAGAACGCCGCGCTGACCAGCAAGTGATCCCTACCGGCGTTCGCCCGTTCTATCGGTCATTGTCCCGAGAGAGCACGTGGTGCCCGAGACCTCTTGCGTGCTGCGCACGTCCCGGTAGCGGAGCAACCGGGGCTACCCAGGAGTGCGGACCGAATCGGTGCCTATGGTAGATCTTGCCCGAACTTTCTCTGCCGCTACGGGTTCACGAGAACCATTCACCGGACAGTGACAAGCAGTCCGCTCAAGAATGGACGATCGGACCCTCCTTCCCCTCTTCGTCACCCAAGAGATGTGCGTCCCGAAGGCGGAAACGCCGAAAATCTCGCCTTTTACTTCGCGACCGTTGTGGTTCCTCTCATTTCCGTCTACCATTCCGGAATGATGTGCGCGACGTGACCATCCGTTTGAATACCTGCCTACGTCTCCGTTGACCTTCTACACGAGGTATCTCATGGTTATCTATCGGCATTCCAGACTTTACCGCCCTGCTTTTACTCTGGTCGAACTCCTGGTGGTCATCGCCATCATCGGCGTCCTTGTTAGCCTTCTTCTGCCCGCGGTTCAGCAAGCCCGCGAATCCGCTCGCCGAGCCTCCTGCACGAACAACCTCAAGCAAATCGGCTTGGCGCTGCACAACTACCACGACGGCGCGGGCACGTTTCCCGCCGGAGCGGTCGGAACGAGCACCCAAGCGAACTCCGGGAACTTTTGGCTATCGATCCTTCCCTACATTGGGAAAACGCCGGTCTACAACGAGTGGCAGTTCCAGCGCAATAGCCAGAACCTCGCCTCCAACGTCGCGGTCGTCAAGCTTCTGAGCAGTTCGAAGGTGTTCTACTGCCCCTCCAGTTCGCTTCCTCTCTCGGTGGAGTCGGGAACAAACCAGGGAGCGCCCCTTCCGATGTATGCCGGGATCAGTGGCGTCGACGATACGAGTTCGATGGCCACCGGCCGTGGTCGAGTGAACTCCAACGGCGTCCTTCCTCCGAACATGTACATCAGCATCGGGAAGATCACCGACGGGACGTCCAAGACGTGGATGGTCGGAGAGCAGTCCGACTGGGCGATCGACACCAGCGGCGTCAAAGTCGAGATGCGGTCTTCGGGGGCCTTCAGCCTTCTGGCAAGCTGCAATTTCCCGGGAACCCCGGGCGCCGGCGGCTGCTGTTCGTCGGGCGATCAAACGTACAACCTGACGACGCTTCGCTACCCGCTCAACGACAAGGCCTACAGCAGCACGCGGACGGACGGCAAGGGCAATTCGAGTCCATCGACGCTCGGAGGCGAAACGAACAAGCCACTCCAATCGGTCCACTCGGGTGGCGTCCAGATCCTGTTGGCCGACGGCTCGGTGAAATTCGTCAACGAATTCATGGACTTCGACACGGTCAAACTGTTCTGTCAACGAGCGGACGGGAAGATCATCAACGAGTGACGCCATCCCGTGCCGACACGGTTGGTCATCGTAAGACCGCTGTGTCTCGACAAGGCGAGTGAGCCTTGAGTGCCTTCTTCGAGTTCCATTCTCAGGTGACTACAGTGCCAAAGACAACCAACATCGTCAGCCTTCTCGTGGCGGCTTGCGTGTGCCTCATGATCGTCGGTTGCGGTTCTCCCGAACCTCCGATCGAAAAGCAAATCGAGAAACTTGAGGTCAAGAAGGTCGAGCCGACCGAGACGTGAACCCCACAGGCGGGCCCTTGCCCGCTGAGAACGCTGGTGGGCCCTCGCTGGCCCTACGAGAAGAATCAGTGCTCGCCGACACGGAAATAGGATTCGGCGAGCGATTGCTTGTGACCGGTCGGCTAGAATGAACGCGGGGATAGACTGTGCGCCCGCTGGGCGAATCCACGATACCGAGACCGGCCGCGAGACTCACCTTGATGACCGACCAACCGATCGCCCTCACGGGAGTTACCGGATCGCTGGGAGCCAACATCGCCAGGTGTTTGGCGACGAGCGGGCGAACGCCACGACTGATCGTTCGCGATGCCGGCCGGGCGCCGGCGCTATCCCATGCCGACGTGCGCGAAGCGAGCTATCAGGATACCAACGCCTTCGCCAAGGCGGTCGAGGGATGTGAGAGCGTCTTTCTCGTCTCTCTACCGGAATCGGCCGAGCGGCGATCCCAGCATCGTTCGGCGGTCGACGCCTGCCAACAAGCGGGCGTGAAGCGGATCGTCTACACCTCCTTCATCAACACCGCGCCGGATGCCACCTTCACGCTCTCCCACGACCACTACCATACCGAGCAGGCCTTGGAGGCGTCCGGTATCCCGTTCGTGGCGCTTCGCAACAGCTTCTACCTGGAGATGGTGCCCGCCCTGGTCACCGATGGCGTCATCCGTGGCCCCGGTGGTTCGGGCAAGATCGCGCCCGTCGCCCGAACCGATGTCGCCACCGTCGCGGCGGCGGTCCTTATGGACGGCTTCGAAGAAACCCTCCGACTCGACGTGACGGGGCCGGAGTTGCTCGACCTCCACGAGATCGCGCGAATCATTGCCGAGATCACGGGGGAACCGGTACGTTACGACGAAGAAACAATCGATCAAGCGTACGCTTCGCGTCGTCACCTCAACGCGACCCAACTCGAACTCGACGCGTGGGTGAGCACCTACACAGCCTTGGCGAAGGGCGAGTTCGCGGTTCTTAGCGAAACGGTCAAGAAGATAACCGGCCGTCCGGCGCGAGCGCCGCGCGAGTACCTGAGCCGCCTCCTCGACAAGACACGTCCTTGACGGTCATGTGGCCGGTGCTGGCCTTCCTCTGAACGCAAGATGGGGGAGAGTCGTCGGTGGCCGCGATCATCCCACGACCGGATCACGCGGTGCTCGATCCCGAAGTGATCAGTTGCGTTCCAGCGAGTCCCGATGACCCAACGCTTCCAAGAACGCGCCGAGGGCCGCTCCCATGGCACCTCTTTGTGCATGCCGAGCGGCCCCCGTTCAACCTCGCGGTTCAGAAAGTCTCAAGGACGACGCTAGTCGAGCCCGTAGGCGAAGAAGGCGTCGACGTTGTCGGCTTGCGGCTTGTATTCAAACTCGATCTTGGTGTAGTTCAGGCTGATCTCCTCGGTGGGGCGATCGTTCGCGGCCGATGATGGCGCTTTCGCGAACGACAGCACCGGATCGAGCTGGGTCATCTCCGGCGACTCGATCTTCGGGTAGTCGAACGAACCGCCCTTCAACTCGAGCTCAATTTCCACCTTCGGCGTCAACATTTCGGTCGCGGGTAGCCGCCGAAACGAGAGCAGAGACCTGCTATACTCGCGGTCGTCGCTATTGGGATGGCGCCGATTGTCTTGTTGGGAAAGGGAACCGAAGCAATGCGAACCGCACGACTCATCGCCCTCGCCACCACGTTCGGGTTCTTCGGAGGGCCCAGCGCCGGCGCTGCCGAGCCCGACCCGACCGCTAGGACGATCATCGCGAAGCACCTCGAGGCGATCGGCGGCGTCGAGGCCCAGAAGAAACTCACGACGCGCAAGTCCGAAGGGACGGCGATGCTCAACCAAGTCGGGACGCTCTGGAAGATCACCGTCATCCAAAAGGCTCCCGACAAGAAGCACTTGCTCGTCATGGACGACACCCAGCTCATCGTCGAAAAAGGAACCGATGGGCAAGAGGCTTGGCAACGGTTCGCGGGGAACCAGGTGCAGTCGATCGAGGGCGACAACCTCAACTACGAACTCAAGGACGCTCGCTTTCATAGCGGACTGGAGATGATCGAGAAAGGCGAGTTCACCCACGAGGGCGACGAGGAGATCGATGGCTGGAAGTACCACGTCCTCAAGGCGACGTTCGAGGACGAAAGCCCGCTGCCGGGGAAAAACCACACCCTATACATTGACCGCGACACGTATCTGCTCGGGCGAATGAGATACGAGCGGGAACTGGGAGGCGCGACGGTTCCGCACACCATCGCCCTGAGTGGCTACGAGGAGGTCGATGGCATTCCGGTTCCGACCTCGATGACGATCTCGGTCAACGGCACCCCGTTCGCGACCGTGACCTTCGACCGAATCACTCACGATGTCGACGTCGACGATGATCTCTTCCGCAAACCACTCCCGTAGTGCCCTGGTCCTTCTAAATTTCGGGGTACCACTGGGGCTGCTTGTCGGCCAGTGTCAAAAGGTTGGGTCGACACCAACGCAGGCTTTGGCAGTCCGCAAATTCAAGCGGGGCCAAGGCGAGAACGAGCCATGTTGGCCAAGGTCGAGTTTCGTCAACGCGGAGATTGGTCAAAAGGGCCGTTCGGAGCCGGCAGCGAATAGATCAACGGGCTGTTGGGTGGGACCAGAACCTGTAGTCTCATGTCCGCTGGACAACGCCGTGGGCTTGCGGTGGACGTCTCTTCGTCGCACGAATCCGCCGCGATCGGGTGACCGCGCTACTTGCTGGCTGGAACAGCACTCTTGAAGCGTTCGAAGCCGTAGACCCGGTCATAGTAGATCGTCAATCCGTGCAGTGCGTGATAGAGAGCGCCCGACTCCATCGGCTGCGATTGGTACTCGAGGAACATCAGCGCCATCGCGCCGGCGGCATCCTGCATCCAGGGCTCCTGGAGTTGTTCGTCCGTGAGCGCGATCGAGAGCCATTCGAGCGTGTGGCCACTGCTGTTCATGCGGTCCTTGGCGTCGGCGGTCGTCCCGGGACCGCGAAAGTAGTTGGTCGAGAAGTTGCCGTCGGCTCCTTGGTACTGCCTCGCCAACGCGATGTGCTCGCGGACCTTGGCGTCGACCTCTTTCCAGAGAGGCGTCATCTTTCCCCCGCGCCGACGGTGCTCGTTGAGCGCGAGCGTCAACCCATAGAGCCGATGGGTGCCGCCGCAAGCCGCTTTGTCGATCGTGGCGTCGAGTTCACTTCTAACCAGGTCGTCGAACGTCAGTTTCTCCCCCGCCCGATTGGTCCAACTGGCGTCGGTCCCGACATAGTGGCTGATCGCGATGATGCTCCAACTCAGCTCCTGGCCAAGACGGGCGTGGGCCTGGATCTCGCGAACGAAGTCCATGATAGTGTAGGCCTTGCCGTGAACGATGACCGGTTGATCGGGGGCCAAGTCCCACTGGGCGCAGATGGCGACAAACTGGTCCTGGTGCCCTTGCCCGATGAAAGTCGGCCCCATCTGAACGTCGAGACCCGACTCGGTCGGGATGAACCCCAAGCCGCGAATCCGGCCGAGGTCGTTCCGCCCGGAGAGGATGTAGTCGAGAGCGGGAACGTACTCTTCGGCGTCGGGCGTGCGCAGCGCGAGCCCGGGCCCAAACGCGAGCACGCCATGAAAGACCGTCCAGAAGGCGTTGGTGGTCAGCAAATCCCGACTGCGTGCCAGATCGATCGCGGTCTCGATACGCGTCTTGAGGGGATCGGAGGTGGTGGCGGCGATGGGGGGAGTTGGGACGACGGGTGTCGTCTGCTCCGGCAACTCCACCGCCGCGGGAGGCGCGGTCGGAACCGGGCTCGGTGCACAGCCGAGTCCTGCGATCAATGTAAGCACGATGGCTACGCGCGGGGTCATGTCACGAGCGTCCTAGCAGACTGATGTCACGAGCAAACTTGGCACGGAGCGCACACGGTTCCCCCGGGTACGGCTGATCTCGATCGTTCCACCGACAAGGGTCAACGTGGGTGGAAGGTCGTCATGGACTCCTTCCCGGGCTCCCATGTCGCGTCGACCGCTATCCCCTCGCGGAGGCCGACGCGAGCGGTTCGCGCTGCGGCACCGCCGGCGTTTCCGAGGGCATGGGCGTCCGCGAGAGCCAACGGCGCCATGTCGTCCCCGGGACGAAACTAAGACAGCCGATCAAGAGGGCCGGTCCAAAGAGGGGCAATCCGAAGAGCAAGGAACATCCCAACCATCCAAGGAACGCCCCCCCAAGGACAAGCGGCCGCGCCCCATTCTTCCACGCCATGAACGGGAAGCAAATCTGCCACGCCAGCACGGCATAGGTCGCGATGTTGATCGCGAACATCAGCAGTAGCGGCTGACCACTCTCTTTGATGGCGAGCACCTCTTCCAGAGTCGTCTCAAAGGGCGGGAAGAGCGGGAACCAAAGGGCGAGCCCCGCCCACCAAACGCTGATCTGCAGTTTATGCAAGCCGCTGACGAAGATGACGATCGCGATGTGGATCTGAAGCAACCGAAGCGCGATGGTCGCCGCGGTGCTCTTCGTTCGGCCCTCATCCGATGAACGCCAACGGGCGAAGAACTCCGCATCGCGACTTCCGAGCAGGAGGTTTCGCGCCGAGCGGGGTTGGCTGTGCAAGCCGTAGAGCAGATAGCCGACCATGAGATAGAAGCTCAGGATTAAGAGCAGAACATCCCCGCCGTAGCTCAGAGCCGGGTTCGAGGTGAACGCGATCACCACCAACCAAGTCAGAACGGAAGTCAGCCGCGTCGCGATGCCGAGCGTGAAGAGCACCAGCACCAGCATCGAGCCTCCGTAGAGCAAATGCGCGAACCACGGCGAGCTGGCCAGAAAGATCGGCGACCAACCGATCGGGGCGGGTGGCCCCTCAGGCAGTCCGAGAAGTTCCCGGTAGGCCTGCCGATCGACCCAGCCGTCCATGCCGAAGAGAGCCCCTTGATGTCCGAGGAATCCAAGAAGCCAACTGAGCAGCAAGATACCCGTGCACGCACGGACGACGTGTAGCCCCAACCCATCGCTGGGGGTGAACCAGAAGCTGTCCCAAGCGCGTAGCAGTCGTGCCAGCGGACTCGGGGCACCTGCCCCGTCGGGCAATGATTCAGCGTGCGTCGGTGCCGTCGTGGGCATGGGTCTCTCCAAAGGTGACCGTCGAGTCGTCAAACGCCGCCTCCTGGGGCACTCCATCCAGGAAAAGCACATCGGGAGGAATAGACGGGCGCGAAGTCCGCGAGATTTCCACCGCCGCGGCGTCGTGGTGGCGAAGCAAATGACGCGCGTAGGAGCTGGCGAGGATCATTGAGGAGCGCGACGGTCCCAGCGTCGGCCGATCGCGCGGCACCAGATGTCGTGGCACGGCCTTCACGGCTCCCCGTTGCCCTTCGCCCATCTGCCAAATGAGGACCCGCTCGACGCGTTGATTCGCGGCGGGCACCATCTCCCCCTCCGTGGGAACAACCAACTCGTCCTCGGCGAGGGCTCGGGCAAGCAGTCGTTGGCGATGCCGCACCGTCCCCCAGGCCTTGGGATCGGGAAACGTGAGTTCGTCAATCGTCTTGCCGTCGGCATCCAGAAGTTTGGCACGAAAGCGCGCATCGGGTCCGCCGTCAGGCTGCGAGGAGATGAAGTTCTCCGCGAAGTGGTAGTTGTGCGTCATCTTGAGCGAATCGAGATAGGGGCCGACTTTTTCGGCGCCAAACTGGGCCAACTGGGGCGGTGTCGCCCAGTCCGCACCCTGGGCGACGGCCCAAGGTCCACTCGGCGCCGCGAGGGTCATCACCGCGACCGCGCCGAGATGGCCCGCCGCGAGCAGACTCACCACGCCGCGAAGCCAGTACGGAATCGGATTCATCGAGCACTCCTCAACCCCACTCCTCGCCGGACCCGCCGCTGGGGCACCAGGTTCCCGACATGGAGCAAACTCCACCTCTCTCACGATACCCGCGGAATCGGGAAACTTAACGCCAATCGCCAAGACTTGCGCCCGCGGAGGCGACTCGGGCGTCCGATTGGGAAGGTTGTCGCGAAGTCTACCGACTGTAGCGGTTCTGCGAGGGGATCGACGGGCGTGCCGCGATGGCTGTGGGACTCGACGAGAGGTCCGTCGAAGGACGAAACGAACTCATGCAAGCAAAGGAGCAAAAACTATCTTCATGTTTCCGGAAAAGTCTCCGGTGGAAGGTTCCCAGCCCTACTTCCTGGCATGATCGATCCATTGCGACCGACCATCGCAACATGTTCGGCAATTCGGGGAAAGCACGGAAGATTCCGAGGTCGGTACGCATGCAAGCTGCGCGGAGCGTCGATACAAGTTTCGAGCATTGCGCTTCCCAGGCGAACACCTATGAGATCGCACGGAAGCAAACCAGCACTAGCGAGCCGAGACGGGGAGCGGGCATCGAGCCAAATGAAGCCGAAACGGTTGCGTTGTCTCCGGGCTCACCAATGACTGGAAGACCTACCGACTAAGGAGAGTAAGAAAATGGCGAGAGTTCACGTGTCGCTCTTCATCGCGCTCCTGGGCGGGGTGATGGCGGCGCAGACTGCCGAGGCAGCACACTGCGGCTCGGTCAAGCATTCCTGCTGTGCGCAGGCGCCGGGTTGTGGTGATGACTGCGACTTGGGCAGCTGCAAGAAAGAATGCAAGACCGTCTACAAACTCTGTCCCAGAAAGGTCAAGAAGAAGGTCTGCACGGTGACGTACAAAGACGTTACCGAGACGACCTACAAGAGCGTCTCGAAGACCTGCTACAAAGAGGTCTGCGAGAAAGCGTACAAGACCGTCAAGCGTCAGTGCTGCAAGAAGGTCCCTCAAACCTGCTACAAGGAAGAGACCTACACCATTTGCAAGCCCTGCTACAAGACGGTCGTGAAGGAAGTTCCCTACACGGTCTGCAAGCCCGTTAAGGAAACCTGCTACAAGGACGTTTGCTACACCGTCTGCAAGCCGGTGAAGGAAACGTGCTACAAGGAGGTTTGCTACACGGTCTGCAAGCCGGTCAAGGAGACTTGCTACAAGGAAGTCTGCGAAACGGTCTGCAAGCCGGTCACCGAGTGCTTCACGAAAGAAGAGAAGTACACGGTGTGCACGCCCAAGACTGTCTATCGCCAGAAGACCCGTCAGGTCTGCGAGAAGACGACCATCCGCGAATACCTCCCGCCCGTTCGTCGGGAAGAGGACTGCGGTAGCGACGCTTGTGGCGACTCCTGCGGCGACGGCTGCGACAGCGGCTGCGACAGCGGCTGCGACAAGGGATGTGGCTGCAAGAAGAAGAAGTGCTTCGCCAAGCTGAAGCGGTTCTTCAAGGTCAAGTGCGATCCTTGCTGCGGGTCCTGCGTCGCCGGTTGCGGTGAGTGTGGTGACGGCTGCGATGGCGGCTGCTCCTGCACGACCGACAGCTCGGTCGTCGAGGCTCCCGGCTGCTGGGTGACCCGTCCGGCCACGCGTCGCAAAACCATCACCTGCACCATTCCTTGCACCATCATGGAGAAGAAGGAATGCTCGCGGATGGTTCCCTGCAAGCGGACCAAGATGGTCAAAGAGACCATCACCAAGAAGGTCCCCTACTGCGTGACCCGCATGGAGAAGGAAACCCGCACCAAGAAGGTTCCTTACTGCGTCACGCGGATCGAGAAGCAGACCTGCACCAAGAAGGTTCCTTACACCGTCTGCAAGATGGTCAAGGTCCAGTGCACCAAGAAGGTCTGCGAGAAGGTCTGCGAGATGGTCAAGAAGGAGTGCACTCGCAAGGTTCCGTACACGGTCTACAAGACGGTGCCCTACGAAGTCTGCGAGAAGGTTCCCTACACCATCCGGAAGAAGGTCCCGTACACGGTCTGCCAGAAGGTGCCGGTTTGCACGACCCGCAAGGTCGCCTGCAAGTCGTACCACCACGTCTGGGAAACCAAGTACGTCAAGGTGCCTTGCAAGGTCTGCACGATCACGACCGTCACCTGCGACGAAGCCAACGCCTGCATGGCCACTCCCGAGGAGTGCGAAGCGGCTGGCATCGACGACTGCGGTAAGATCGAGCCCTGCGACGATGGCTGCGGCAGCGGCTGCTGCAAGAAGGAAGGACTCCTCAAGCGGATCCTCTCCAAGTGCAAGAAGAACAAGTGCTGCGACTGCGGTTGCGACACTTGCGACACCTGCAGCTCGTGCAGCACCTGCGATTCCTGCGGCAGCAGCGAGGTGGTCGAGGTCGCTCCTGAAAAGGTCGAAGCCCCGGCTGTCGAGCTCAAGAAGGCTCCCAAGCCCGACGCGGAGAAGAAGTAAGCGATTGACTCCTGAGTCGATCTGCTGATCAACCCACGCCGGCCGGATCTCTCGATCCGGCCGGTGTCATTTCTTGCCCACACCTTCCCCCTGCTCTTCATCCCAACGCCACCTCGCACCAGCCACGCCGATCATGGGACGACGGACGCGTCGCACGCAGCGTGGGTCTTGACCCACCACCTCTTGCGGGCAACGGCGATCGTGAGTGGATGGAGTCGTTGAACGTAGGCTGATTCGGTGGCCCACGAGCAGTCCGTTGATCTAAGCGGGCCAAGGCGAGAACCAGCCATGTTGGCCAAGATCAAGGAGGAAAAGCGCAGACGAATCCGTAGATTCGTCGAGGTTTTCCAACGCCGAGATTGGTCAAGAGAGCCGTTCGTAGCCGGCAGCGAATAGATCAACGGGCTGCTAGGTCTTGGCGGGACATTGGACTCACAAGAGACCGTCGGCTACGCGTTGGATGCCATGCCCACGCTTCACGTGGACATGCTCAGTGGACGAGGCGCGCCGCGAGATCGCCGCGACCGAAACGCCCTACGACGCCTTGATCTGCATCGGCCAATAGTCGGGCAACTTGATCGACAGGGCTTGGCCAACCGGCGCGTGGCCGGCAGGACGTTCGTTGATGTGAACCGTCAACCCGGCGCGGTGATCCCAAGCGACGTCGATCTCGTGCTCCCCCACGAAGCATCGGCTCAACGAGAACCACTGCAACCGGAAGGGCAACGGATCGATCAGAAGATGGCCATCGGCGCTCGGACGTACGCCGCTGACATAGCGGATCAGATGGTCGATCAACCATCCGCCCCCCTCGTGCGACCGTCCCAAGAAGGCCGACGGCCGACCATTGAGCGGGTTGTAGTGCTCATGGAAGGCCGGACGTTCCCCGTCACCTTCCGGGTAGGCCAACCGCGTCACCCGATCGACGAGTTCCACCAAGACCATCCGGTCGACCGGGGCCCGGAACTCGATCGATTTGCCCAACGCGTCGACGATGAGCGAGTTGAGCGTCGGCCAGACACGCCCGTGATACGGACGATCGATCCGCAGGTAGTCCCAGCGACCATCGGGATTGAAATCGCGGTCGTCGCGGCTCAGCGACGGCACCGGATGAACCGTCCAGAACATTTCGGGGTCGCAGAGCCGATCGAGCAGCACCGAGAGCTGATCCTCATCGGCGAGCGACACCAGCATCGGAAGAAAGCCCGCGGCCGGTTTGACCTTGCGAGTCCCGCCATTCGAACGAACGTGATCGACGAAGAAGGCTTCGTCCTTGTCCCAGTGCTCCTCGACGATCCGTTCGCCGAAGCGACGGATATCGGCCTTCAAGCTTCCGACGTCCCGACCAAGTTGTTCGTTCAGCCAACAGGTCAGCTTGAGCAGATCGAGCCCAAAGACCTTCTCCTGCAGCGAGGTCGGTACCGGAGCGTTCACCTCGTCGATAGCGACCGAATCGGACTCGGCCGAATCGTCCTGCTCGAGCATGCGGCGGACGATCGGTCGAAAGCGAGCCTCGAGCGTCGTCAGGAAATCGAGATCGGGCTGGAGCGAGAGGACCTGGCGAACCGCGTGCGCCAGCGACACACTCGCCAGCATGTCGTCGTTTCGCGAGAGAAGCGAACGAAGCTCGGCGTGAACCAAGTCGGGCACGTGGTGCCAGGACATCTCGATCAGCCGGCCGACCGGGTCATCCCCCTCGGCGGTGATCCGAAACTCGTCATCGGCGGAGGCCGGAGCATCGGTCGAGTAGCCGCCCCAGATCTTCCGCTGCGCCCAGCGGTACCAGTAGAGCCGCTGGAGTTGCGGATCCGAACACGTGAACTCCGGCACGTCGTCGAACCAGTTGATCCACTCTTCCTCACTCTGTTGAATCGGGTTGATCATCGCGCAAGCGCGGTCGAGGTGACTGCGGGCTTGTTCGACATCGGGAGCGAACGCCGCGGCGAAGGTCGCCACCAGCCGCTCCCCAGGGGGGACTTCGAACGGATACGCCAAACCGACGTAGACGTCCCCTGCCCCGTTGTCGCTTCGCGAGGAATGGCCGGGCAGTCCGCCGGGAGCCATCAAGTCGTAGAAGGGACTCGCTTCCCAGTTCAGGCCCGCCGAGGGCGACCCGCTGGAGGGAATCGCGTCGACCGACCAGCTATCGGCGTCAAAGCTCGCCCCGAGCGCGCAGCCCCACTTGAGGCTCGGCAAATCGGGACCGCGATCGATGGTCTCGAGCAGCGAGATCCCTTGCGGGTTGGCTTCGATGTCGGCCAAGCGATGCCCATCGCGAGCGTTGGGACGTCTGGTCCATAGTACGAGCCAATAGTGGCGCGAGACCTCCGCGGCATGGCTCATCGTCCAGCGGCTGACGCAGGCATCGAGGCCCAGAACGGTCCGCTGTTCGGTGACGAGCGCTTGCGGCGAACGGTACTTGACCTCGAGCCGGGCCGGGTTCCACTCGCGCGAGGTGCGTTCGAGGCGGATCGGTCGGGCATCGCGGTCAAGCAGGGTGATGCCGAAGACGGGATCAATGGGGTAGCCGAGATAACTGCCGGGATCGCGGAAGCCTGGCTCGTCGAGGAAAGCCGGAGTCCGTGGAGCCCAGACGACTCGTCGGCCGCCGCCAAGCTGCCATTCGTCTGGCAGCGACAATTCCAAGTTGAGGACGTCGAGTCCGGTCACGGCGGTCCCTGTACCTGTGGTTCGGAGAGACTCTCGGTATAAGAGTCGGCGTGCCGCTCTTAACGGATTGTCCGACATCGCCAAAGAGCAATTTGGCCGTCGGCCGACATTTTCATTGCCGCGTCGGAGTAGGATGAACCAATCGCGGAAAATGGGAGAAGGCGACAGGTGACTGACAGCGACGAACATGCCCAAGCAGAGCCGCGGGAGAATCCCTACGCTCCGCCGGCGGGGAAGCGGATCGAAGGGGCAAAGTCACTCTGGCGGTTCGTCCCAGCCACGATCTCACTGCTCTTGGCGGCGGTGTCGGTCTGGGCCGGAATTGCGAGAGGCGTTGCCATCATCGAAGAGACACCGCGATTTGTGCCCGCGAAGCTGGGACTCATCGTCGCATCGTCGGTGGGCTTCCTGTAAGCGCTCTGCGCGATTGCCATGGTGGCAACGGCCATCGTCTGGTTCAAGGCTCGCTACCTTTGGGCGACCCTCCTCTTCTTCTCGTCGTGCCTTGTCCTCCGAAGCCTTTATCGACAGACCAGGCGTTTTGCCTGGTTCTGGGTTTGGCTCTATACGTGAGCGGGGCGACCATGCCCATAGTGGCGATCACCACCCGGTTGACGAGACGAGAACAGTGAACACTTGTTGACGCCTCCCGTTTCGTCGGCTATCATGACCTCGCCGCGGGTTGCAAGAGCGACCCAATCATGTCCGACCACCAACAGCCGGGAACCACGCCGACGACGTCCGTGGCGTCTTCCGGTCGTGCAGGCAATCCCTACACGCCGCCCAGTTCGCGCTCCGTATGGAGCGGTGGCGACTCCTCGATTCGTTTCCTCCGCTGGCAGGCTATCCCCGCACTCGTTTGCTTCCTCTCGGCGCTCGTCGGCGTCTGGTGGGTCTTTCTTGGGGTGACGATTCTCCTCGGTCCAGATGTTGGCCATGGCTACGAAAAGGAAGACGCACTCGTGACGATCATCGCCACCTGCCTGCCGAAGATCCTCTTCATGGGGTACGCGGGAGTCCTTTGGCTCAAGGGAGCGAACCGCTGGGCAGTGCTCGCGATGCTCGGCTGGTGGTTCACCAGCGCGTCGCTGTCGTACTTGATTGATCCATTCTGGCGCCCGTGAGATGCGAGTCCGCGAATCCGTCTTCTTGCATCGGAGCAAGCGATGTCCAGCAACACCAATTCCAACCCAACGACCGCCCATTCAACGGCCGCAAAGGACGGGAGTGACCGACCGCGTCGACCACCCTCGATCGACCAGAGTGGACGAATGCTCCCGGCGGCGATCTGGCTGGCGGCGGGCCTACTCTTTCTGCTGGGCGGATGGAATCGCCTGCAAACGGGGGACTCCCCCATGCAGGCCTTCGCCATCGGCCTCTTTCTGATTGGTGGCGGCATCGGCTGGCTCAGGGGCTCGACGAGTTGGGCCCTCATCCTGACGTTTGGGGCGTGCTGTTCGTTCTTCTACTGGGACTGGCTGGTGTTCTCGACCATCGGCGGAGTCCGCATCCGCTACCAATCCCTCGGGTATTGAGCGACAAGGTGGCGTCATGCCGCGCACAGTCAGGTTGAGTCAACCTTGGCTCCCCAAGAGAGGCCAGTTGCCGATCGAACGCCGGGCTAATTGGGCGGATGGAACTTGGTGAGTGTCTCGTCCGAGGGGGGAGGCGTGAGGAGGGATACGACAACCATCGCGAGACTCGACGCCAACAGCATCGCGATCACCGGATGGACGGGGATGCCGAAGGTGCTGGTCCCCGGACCAAACCCCTTGCCGGGCATGTAGTTGGCGTAGAGGAAGTACGCTCCCAAGCCCGCGACCGCGAGTGCCGAGGCGATCGCGCCACAGGCGGTGCTTCGCTTCCAAAAGAGAGCGGCCAACGTGATTGGGGCAAGCGAGGAAAGCCCCGCGAAACACCACGTCCCGATCGTGAAGACCAGGCCAATGTCGAACAGCGAGATCACCCACGTCACCGCCAGGATCGCGACCACGAATCCCCGCGCCAGCCAGATCTGAACCCTCTCCGAGAGTCGGTCTTGACCCAGGTAGTGGTTGATGACGTCGGTCGTGAACATCTCGCTCAGGGCCAAGGTCTGCGAATCGAGCGACGACATCACCGCCGCCAACACCCCCGCCGCCAGTACACCCGCCAGGACCGGACCGGCGCTTTGCTTGATCAGCACCACGAGGACGGCATTGGCTTTCGCCGCCGGGAGCGAGAGTTCCGCCGCCGCCATCGTCCCGATCAGGGTCGCCGGCAACCAGACCACCATCAGGCACAACGGGTAGAGGATGATCGCCGGACGGAAGGTCCCCGCTCTCTTGGCGGTCATCCAGTGCATGTTGAGATGAGGCATCATCACGCTGGCGAAGGTGATGAAAGTGTAGCTGAAGAACTCCGACGGGGCGAAATTCCCCTGCATCACCAGTCGGCTCGGTGCTTTTTCGGCCACCGACGCCATCGCGGCCTGGAGCGACTCGAGGAAGCTGCCGCTGCCTCCGATGTGTCGCGTGATCACGACGAAGGCAATTCCGCCGACCACCATGAAGACGATCGTTTGCAGCGCATTGGCCCACGCGGTCCCGCGCAGGCCCCCCATGAAAACATAGCCCGTCGTGACGCTGACAATCAGCAGCGACCCGAGCCAGCGTGGAACGCCATCCCCAGCCCCCGGCGCCGAGGTAGTCAGAGCGTTGAAAACGACCCCGCCTCCCACGACCCCCATCAGCAGATAAGGGATCAGCATCGCGATCAGCAGGACGAACATCAGCAGGCCGACCAGATCGCTCTCCCAACGGGCGCGGAAGTATTGGCACTGGGTGACAAAGCCGTGGTCCTTGCCCACCCGCCAAATGCGCGGAGCGATGAAGAAGATCACCAGCGGCGCCGAAAAGGCGGTCGACGCGGCCATCAGCCCATAGACGCCGATGCCCGAGACATAGGACTTCCCCGTCGAGCCGACGAGCGAGAACGCGCTCATGTGGGTCCCGAAGAGCGACATCAGCATCAGGAACGGGCCGATGCTTCGCTGAGCGAGGAAGAAGTCATCCCGGCTGCCGCGTCGGGCCATTGAGGCGGTGATGGGACCAATCGAAAGGACGATCCCGAGATAAATCAGCACGACGATCAGGGAGGCGCTCACCGGCTCTCCTCCTTCCCGCCGCTTAGCGGCTGGGGCTCATCGGCGTCCTTGGGCCAAGCGAAGAGGACAAGCGCCGTCATCCAGCCGCACACCACGAGGGTGTAGCCAAGCTGATAGGCCAGCGCGGCCGGGAAGATGCCGAAGAGCATTCGCGGGTCGTTCCAGAAGAACCAGTCCTGGTGAAGCAAATACAAGACCGGCAGCCCGGCAAGGAGGATCGCTTTCATGGCGGAGTCGTTCGTCGCCCGAGGAAGGAATCGTCGCTACAGACGTGACAGGGGAACACAGCCAGCCGGAACAGTCAAGCAGAAGTCGTTCAACGGGATCGCGAAATGGCGGGCGGAAGAGGAAGAGAAATGGAACCACGGAGGACGCAGAGGAACACGGAGCGAAGAGAATCAAGATCGGAATGAACGCCGACTGCGGTAGCCACAGAGATTCAAGCCGGTGGGCCGAAGCTCCACGAGCAGTCAGCAACCGAAGGTGACATTGCTCCTGGACTCATCCTCGCCTTCCCCCTCTGTGTTCCTCCGTGACCTCGGTGGTGAAATGTCTTCCACGCCTAAACAACGCCGACCAGGGGAAGATTCTGAACAACAGAGGACGCAGAGGAGCACGGAGAGAAGAAAATCAAGATCGGAATGAGCGCGGATGGCAGTGACGCTGAAGCGGGAGCCAAAGAGCCGGGCGATTCGCCAATGAACTACGGAAGAAGGAGACATCGCTCCTGGATACTTCTTCTTCCCCCTCTGTGTTCCTCCGTGACCTCTGTGGTAAACTTTCCTCCTTCTTCCCATCGGGCGACTTGGTTCCACCGTGGAGGGCAGCCAAGATGGAAACCAACGACATCACGGGAACGATCGTCGATGCGGCCATGAAGGTCCACACCACCCTCGGACCGGGACTGTTGGAGTCCGCGTACGAGGCCTGCTTGACCTACGAGTTACGCGACCGTGGCCTCAACGTCCAAAGCCAAGTCGGCCTTCCGGTCGTCTACGGCGAGATCCACATCGACGTGGGCTACCGCGTCGATCTCCTCGTCGAGAAATCGGTCATCGTTGAGCTAAAGGCGGTCACCGCGTTGCTCGCCATCCACGAAGCCCAGCTACTCTCCTACCTTCGGTTGAGTGGCTGCCATGTCGGCCTGCTTCTCAACTTTCATGTCCCGAGGCTCAAGGACGGCATCAAGCGAATCATCAATGGACACGGCATACTTCCGTCGCCACGGGGTCGATCGTGACAAAGAAGCGATTGAGCAACAGAGCCACCATGGGAAATGGTGAGCCCAATAAAGGCCAAACCGAGAACAGATCACACGCCCGCACGCTGGTCAACATCCTCCCCAATCCGGTGACAACAGAAGGAAGAATTTGAACCACAGAGGACGCAGAGCAGCACAGTGGCAAGAGAATGTAGACCGGAATGAACGCCGACGGCGATATCCACAGGGCTGCAAGCCGGTCGTCGGCCGGTTCACGAGCAGACAGCAACAGAGGGTAACATCGCTCCCGGATGCTTCACCCCTCCGTGTTCCTCCGCGACCTCTGTGGTGAATGATCCTCCAAAGGGCGGTGACAACAGAGGGAAGAATTTGAACCACAGAGGACGCAGAGCAGCACAGTGGCAAGAGAATGAAGACTAAAATGAACGCCGACGGCGATATCCACAGGACTGCAAGCCGGTCGTCGGCCGGTTCACGATCAGACAGCAACAGAGGGTAACATCGCTCCCGGATGCTTCACCCCTCCGTGTTCCTCCGCGACCTCTGTGGTGAATGATCCTCCAAAGGGCGGTGACAACAGAGGGAAGAATTTGAACCACAGAGGACGCGGAGGAGCACAGTGGCAAGAGAATGAAGACCGGAATGAACGCCGACGGCGATATCCACAGGACTGCAAGCCGGTCGTCGGCCGGTTCACGATCAGACAGCAACAGAGGGTAACATCGCTCCCGGATGCGTCACCCCTCTGTGTTCCTCCGTGACCTCTGTGGTGAATGATCCTCCAATGGGCGGTGACAACAGAAGGAAGAATTTGAACCACAGAGGACGCGCAGGAGCACAGTGCCAAGAGAATGAAGACCGGAATGAACGCCGACGGCGATATCCACAGGACTGCAAGCCGGTCGTCGGCCAGTTCACGAGCAGACAGCAACAGAGGGTAACATCGCTCCCGGATGCGTCACCCCTCTGTGTTCCTCCGTGACCTCTGTGGTAAATGATCTCTTCACCCGTCCAACGACTCACGTTCTCACGCGGTGACGGTCGCGGTGGAGTTGGGATCGCGGGTGGGAGGCGAACCGTCGTAGGGCGTCAGTTCCCCCATCGCGGCGAAGATGTCGTCGACGCCGGGCTTGTAGACGTCACCGATCAAGAGGTCGATCAGGTTGTCGCGGTGTTCGGGGTGCTGGCGAATGAAGCGACCGACGCTGAACTCGTAGGAGTAGAAGGCGTGCACCAGTCGCCGAAAGCTCTCGATCGCGCGGCGATGGGCGTCACACCAGCCGCCAAGTTGCGTCGCGGAGAGATCGCCCTTGGAGAGTCCATCGACGATCGCGTCGGCGGCGAACTCACCTGACTTCAGCGCGAGCAACACGCCGGTCGAGTAGACCGGATCGAGAAAACCGAAGGCATCGCCAATCAGCACCCAGCCGTCACCGGCCGCACGGTCGGTGGCATAGGAAAAGTCGCGGGTCGCGCGGAAGTCGTCCGCCTGCTCGGCACCCTGAAGGCGTTCCTGGAGGTTGGGGCATTCGGCGAGCAAGTCGGCGAAGGCGTCCGCGGGCTTACGGCCACCACCGAGGAGATACTCGCGGGTCGATACCGCCCCGACACTGGTGATGTCGTCGGCCAGCGGGATGTACCAAAACCAGCCCCGCTTGCCTTCGGTGCTGAGGATCACGGTCGCACCGGCATCGATGCCCGGCGGGCGATAGGCTCCCTTGAAGTAGGTCCAGACGGAGGCCTGCTTGAGATACTCGTAGGGCCGGCGGAGCTTCAAACGATTGGCGATGATCGAACTCTGGCCGCTCGCGTCGATGACCACACGGGCGGGTACGTCACGGACCTCGCCGTCGGCATCGCGGACGCGGACCCCTTCGGCTCGTTCGCCGTCGAAGAGGACGTCGGTCACTTGCGTGTCGTATGCCATCTCGCAGCCCGACTCGGCGGCGTTCTCGAGCAGCATCTTGTCGAAGGCCGAGCGCGTCACCTGCCAAGTCACCGCGCTCTCGTGAGGATTGCGACGGAAGAAGTAGAAGGGCTGCGTCTCTTTGCCAGTCGCGGTCACGAACTGGACCGAGTACTTGCGGACAAAGTCGCTCGCCTTGAGCTTGCCGAGCATTCCCAGTCGTTTGAACGTGTTGTAGGTCATCGGCATGAGCGATTCGCCGACATGGAACCGCTCGCCGGAGGAGCGTTCGAAGAGGCGAACGCGTTTGCCCGCTCGGGCCAAGAGCGTCGCCGCCGTCGCTCCGGCGGGACCGCCGCCGATGATCACCGCATCCAAGACATCATCGTTCATCTGATCGTTCATGCTGATTCCTCGTCCGCGAGCCCCTTGCGAAGACCGGGCCGCACGATCTCGAGCAGATCGACGGCCGGTTTGCCATCGCAGAAGATGGTCGCGATGCGCCCATAGGCGGCACGTGCCTCGGGGAGTTCAAACCGCGAGATCATGGGATCTTTCGCATCGATCCGCAAGTAGGTTCGCGAAGAAACCTGTCTAAGTATATTGTTCTCGATCAAGATCCGGCCCAGCGGCGTCTTCTCCTCGAGGATCAGATCGCGCACCTTGTCGGAGCAGAACGAAAAGTTGAAAAGCATGATGCCGGTCATCACGACCAGGTTGTCGTGACCGGTCCGCAGATCGAGTTTGCGGGCATAAAGGCCGCCGTCGCGTTTGACTTGGTAGGGATGAACGCTGACCTTTGACCCGCAGAATGTTTCGAGTGTCACCGTCATGTGGCCATCGTGCACGAGCAGGAAATTGTAGGGCTCGGGCATGTCGTCGGGGTCGATCTCGTAGCACTGGGGCAGATCGGACTCGCCAAAGAAGGCGAGCATCAGCCGCAATTCCTTGCTGGGATCGACGAGTTTAGTCTCGGCCATGACGTCCCTCACGTATAGCGGTCGGCGCGATGCTCGGGGAGGAAGAAGGGCGGCAGCATCGAGTCGACCCGAAGGAGTCCGTCGCGATTGAGCTGTAGCCGATCCCCGTCGATCGAGCCATATCCACTTTGGGTGATCTCGCCGAACTCTTCGGCGAAGTCGCTGAAAATCTCTCGTCCGAACTTTTGGCGGAAGTAGCCGGCGTCGAGCCAGCCGAGCTTCATTTGCAGGATCATCTCGCGAATGAGCGCTTCTTCGGCGTTGATCGGCAACGCCCTCCCGAGCGGGAGCTTCTTTTCGGCGAGCATTCCCTGGTAGTTCTCAAGCCCATCGACGTTCTGATAGTGCACCCCCGAAAGGTGACCGAAAGAGGCGACGCCGGTGCCGAGCAGATCGGCCCCATGCCAGAGATTGTCGCGGTAGAGGAAGCCGGTTTTCTTCGAATCCTTGACGGCGGTGTAGGCGCTGCCGACATGGTAGCCCGCTTTCTCGAGGGCCGCGAAAGCCTCCTCGACCCAACGCCGCTTGGTCGACCAGTCGGCGACACTTCCCGGCTGATTGAGAATCGACAACTCGTTGGCGTAGCGCGTGTTGTAGGGGAGTTCCATCTGGTAGATGGTGACGCTATCGGGAGCCAGGTCGATCGTGCGCTGCACGCAGTCTTCCCAGTTCTCCTGGGTCTCGCCCACCATGCCGGAAATGAGGTCGATGTTGACTTGGTCGAACCCGATCGCCTTGATCCAGTCCCACGCCCGGTAGATCTCGCCGGAGAGATGGGCCCGGCCATTCTCCTCGAGAACCGCGTCGCTGAAGTTCTCGACCCCCAGGCTCAGCCGCGTGACGCCGATCTCCTTGAGGGCTTCGAGTTTCGACTCCGATAGCGTGCCCGGTTCGCACTCGAAGGTGACTTCCTCCGCGTCGTCCCAGTTGATGTGCTGACGAAGGCGCTCGACCAGCCCACGCAGTTGCTTCGCCGCGAGATAGGACGGGGTTCCGCCGCCAAAGTAGACGAACCGGATCGTCCTCCCCTCAATCGCCCGCTTGGTCGCGAGGAGCTCAATCTCACTGGCGAGGCTGTCGACGTACTCCTGGATGGCGGCGGCGTTGACGTCGGTGTAGACGCGGAAGTAGCAAAACTTGCAGCGCTTGCGACAAAACGGAATGTGCAGATAGAGGCCGAGGGGCACATCCTCGGCGGGGATGGTCTCAAACGCCTCTTGGATCGCCCCGACCTTGTCCTTCTTCCAGAACGAAAAGGGAGGATAATTGGCAATGAAGTAGTTGCCGAGTTCCGTCTTATCCTTCTTGGTATCAGTCACCATGATGTTGTCGGCTTTCCTGCGGCTTGGTTGTCGTGGCTCTCGTCGCCTTCGCGGCCGGCTCGACCGAATTGTCGTGCCGGTTGAATCAACGAAAGACCACTCCCCCTGTCGTTACTAGTCCCTACGTGGCGGATCTTAGACACCAAGGGGCGAACTCGGTGTCTCCCTTGCCCGTTTCCGGATCACTTTCGCTTGGCGCCGAAGCAGTACAGATTGCCCTTGAAGTCACCGATAAGGAGCCGCCCCTGGGCGATTGCCGGGGAGGCCTCGACGCTGTCGGCGACCACGTAGTTCCACGCTTCCTCACCCGACTCGATGTCGATCGCGCGGAGGATTCCATCGTTGCCTCCGACGAAGACTCGCTTGCCGACCACCACCGGCGAACTGTCGATGCGAGCCTTCGTTCGGTAGGACCAAAGACCCTCGCCCGTCTTGCGGTCAATGCTGTGGAGCATCTTGTCGCGTCCGGCGATGAAGACGCGATCCTTGGTCACCGCCGGCGAGGAAAAGAACGGAAACTGACGCTTCGGATGCTCGAAACGCCACAAGATCGCCATTGTTTGCCAGTCGACCGCGAGGACCTCGTTGGACATCGTGCCGAAGTAGAGTTGGTTGCCCACCACGGCGGGGGTCGAGGCGATGTTGCCGCCGACTTCGAGCACGCCGGTCTCCTTGCCGTCGGCCACCGAGACCATCCGTAGCATGCCGTCGCAACCGGCGACCGCAACCGTTCCTCCCGCCAACGAGGGCGAGCAGTGAATCGGTCCATCGGTCTCGAACGACCAGAGCAAATCGCCCGTGGTGGCATCGAAGGCGTAGAGGAACTGGTCGTAGCTGCCGACGATCACCTTGCCGTCGATCAACGTCGGCGAGGAGAGGATCTCGGCCTGACTCTCCGTTTCGTATTTCCAGCGCAGCGTGCCCGTACGTCGATCAAGGGCGCGGATCACGCCAAAGCTGTCGCCGTAGATGACCAAATCGTCGGTCAGGCACGGGGACGACTTGATCTCGTCCATCGCCTTGTTCTCGAAGGTCCAGCGGACCTTGCCGCTCTTGAGCGAGAGCGCATGAAAACGCCCCGAGAGCGATCCAACATAGACACTCTTTCCGGAAACGGCGGCGGTGGCGCCGATGGCGTCGTCGAGATCGACCTTCCAGAGCAGTTCAAGGTTGTCGGGCAACTCCGCGGCCGAGTTGCCGGTCATCTTGACGTCGCCGCGGAACATACTCCAGGCGTCGGCCGGCGCCTGGTCGACTTCGGTCCCGGAGAGACTCGTCACCGGCGATTCGCTGGCGGCGTAAACCGAGCAAGCTTGGCACGCCATTAGGAACAACGAAAGGGCGAGCGCCCACGTTGGGCGATGGAGCAGGCGATCGCGAAGAAAAGTGACGCTCTTCATGGTGGTGCTCTGCAAGTTGGTGGCGAGTCCAGCGTCCGACGGACCCACCTTATGGTGGGATCACCGGTCTTGGGGCACCGTCCACGAGGACGGTCCGAGGGCTATTCCTGGCGACGCTCTCTTTCGCGGTTCTCATTGTCCCGCGAGAGCGTCTGGCTCAAGCGACACTCTCCATCGCGGCCTTAAAAGCCCCGCGATAGAGCGTCTCGAAGTCGTGAACCGCGATCGGGCGCGGGTTAAACTGGGCGGTCCACTGCTGAGCCGCTTCCTCGGCCAGCCGGGAGACGTCCGATCGGGTGACGTTGACATCGTCGAGGGTGGTGGGCAGATCGGCCAGCCTGAGGAAGTGGGTCACTTTCGCGGCCAGCCATTCCCCGACCTCACGAGCCGCGCCGGGGGCGCCTTCGAGGTCGGCGTAGCCCGTCCCCTCGTCGGCGGCGTTGTAGCGAATCACGTGAGGCAGCATCAGTCCGACCGCGAGCCCATGGGTCACCCCGAAGCGAGACGTCAAGGGGTTGGCCGACGCATGAGCCGCCCCGAGCATCGAGGCCTCGATCGCCGCTCCGGCGAAATTCGCGCCCAACTGCATCGCGGCGCGGGCCTCGAGGTCCGCCGGATCGGCCAAGACCCGAGGAAGTCCTTCCGAAAGGAGTCGCCACGCCTCGGTCGAGTAGAGACGCGAAAGCGGATTGCGTTTGCGGGTCACGTGCGATTCAAGGGCATGCGCGACGGCGTCAATCCCGACCAGCGCCGTCACTCGCGGCGGTTGCGTCACCGTCAGCGCCGGATCGAGAATGGCGATCGTCGCTGCCGCCTTCTTGTCACCGCAGGCCATCTTTTGATGAGTCTTCTCGTCGGCGATGAGCGCGAAGGACTGTGCCTCGCTGCCGGTCCCGGCGGTCGTGGGGACGGCGACGAGGGGGAGCATCGGCTTGGTCGCTTTGCCGATTCCCCAGTAGTCCTGCATGCGCCCGCCATTGGTGAGGAGGAAGTTGGCTCCCTTGGCGGTATCCATCGAACTGCCACCGCCGAGCCCGACGATGGCATCGATTTTGTGTTCCTTGGCGACGTCGACGCAGTGTTCGACATGACGCGTCGTGGGGTTCTCCTCCACCGCGTCGAACACGAAGGGGGCCAGGTTCGCCGCCGAGAGGCTCGCGACCGCTCGATCGACGTGGCCGGCGGAACGGATCCCGGGGTCGGTGACGATGAGGACTCGCTTGACGCCGAGCTCGGCGGTCAGGTCCCCGAGGCGCTCGAGGGTCCCGACGCCAAAGACCAGTCGCGTCGTCGGAAGGTGATCGAAAGCGTGCGTTCCATCGCCTAGCAGGCTCGATTCGGTCTTCACCGGTCGACTCATGCGTTGAACATCCTTTCAATGATCCGCAACGCGGTTCTTGGCATCAGGCGGGCAGGAAGCTTGATGGAATCGCCGTCGGCTTGCAGACGACGGGCCTCGCGGGGTCGAGCGGCATGGTTCGGCGCCGCTCACTTCCCTGCATTGTGCCGTGCGAATGAAGATTCAACAATCGGAATCCTTTCCGATTCCCGTCCCGACGGCCGGAACGGGTCTTGTTTCGGGTGACGCGTCATTCGTCCTTGAACACTACGTCGCCAACCAGGGGGATGGTTCATCCCTCGGGAGAAAACTAGTCGCTCTCGTCGCGGTGGAGGTGCCCCATCTTGGTCCGTTTGGTCTCGAGGTACCTCTCATTGCACGCATTGGCGGGGATCTCGATCGGGATCCGCTCAACGATCGACAGGCCATAGCCGTCGAGTCCCACGACCTTCTTCGGATTGTTGGTCAGAAGCCGGATCTCGCGGACGCCGAGGTCGAAGAGGATCTGGGCTCCGATCCCGTAGTGACGCAAGTCGCCCGGAAACCCGAGCTTTTGGTTGGCCTCGACGGTGTCGAGCCCCTCCTCTTGCTGTAATTTGTACGCGCGAAGCTTGTTGGCCAGCCCGATCCCACGTCCTTCCTGCCGCATGTACAGGACCACCCCACGCCCCTGATTACCGACCATGTCGAGGGCATGATGTAGTTGCGGGCCGCAGTCGCAGAGCAGACTTCCGAAGACATCCCCGGTGAGGCATTCGCTGTGAACGCGGACCAGGACCGGTTCCTCCTGGATCGGCACCTTGCCGTTGACGGGAATTCCGACACCACCAAAGCAGAGCGCCACGTGCGGCTGGGAATCGACCGCCGACTCGTAGCTAATCGCGTCGCACTCGCCGAAACGTGTCGGCAGCTTGACTTGGACCTCGCGTTTGACGAGGATTTCGCGCGAACGACGGTACTTGATCAGCTCCTCGATCGTGCACATCTTGATGTTCCAGCGACGCGAAAAGCGCACTAGATCATCGGCACGAGCCAGCCCACCATCCTCGCGAAGAATCTCGCAAATGACCGCGCCGGGCTTGAGACCACCCATGCGGCAAAGGTCGACGCCCCCTTCGGTATGGCCCGCGCGAACCAAGACGCCGCCATCTTGAGCGCGGAGCGGAAAGAGGTGGCCGGGACGAACCAGATCGGCCGCCGTCGCCCCGTCGTCCATGCAGACTTCGACGGTCCGTGCGCGATCCATCGCCGAGATCCCCGTCGTGATCCCCTCCTTGGCATCGACGCTGACGGTGAACGCGGTACCCAACGACGCGTTGTTGACCGGGGACTGCGGGAAGAGCCCAAGACGCTCGGCGTGCGTCGACGGCAGCGCGAGACAGAAGAGCCCGCGGCCGTGGGTGATCATGAAGTTGACGATCTCGGGAGTCACCATTTCGCCGGCGGCGACGAGATCGCCCTCATTCTCGCGGTTCTCGTCGTCCACGAGGATGATCATGCGACCGGCGCGGAGCTCGTCCAGCGCTTCGGAAATGCTGCAGAACACCTCTTCGGCGTTTGCGATACTCATGGGCTTGCGACTGTCGCTCCTTGGTTCGGGAGCCGACTCGGCAAGCCAACACTCGCCTCGCCGGTCCCCTCGCTCGCCAGCGCCTTAGGGAGCACTCTCGGCGGCTACTTCGTCTTGAGAAAGGATACGCAGGTCCTTCGGAAGCGGAAACGTCACGTGCTCATCGCGGACCACACGGTTGTGCACCGACGCGCCGAAGAGCTCCGCGAGGTAGTCGACGCACTCCTGGACCTTCTCTTCGGGAGCACTCGCTCCCGCCGTGATCATGACGACATCCTTGGCTCCAAACCAACTCGGCTCGATCTCCGAGGCACCATCGACGAGGTAGGCCCGCTTCCCTTCCGCCTCGGCGATCTCACGTAACCGCTGGCTGTTGGAACTGTTCTGACTTCCCAGCACCAACACGACGTCCGCTTCGGGAGCGATTTGCTTGACCGCTTCCTGGCGGTTCTGCGTCGCGTAGCAGATATCGTCCTTCGACGGTCCCACGATCAACGGAAAACGCTCGCGCAGGGCCCGAATGATTCGTTCGGCATCGTCGATCGACAGCGTCGTCTGCGTCAGATACGCGATCTTCGACTCATCGGCGACCTCGAGTTTCGCCACGTCGTCAACATTCTCGACCAAGACGATGCTCTCAGGAGCCTCGCCGAGGGTTCCGACAACCTCGTCGTGGCCCTCGTGCCCGATGAGGACGATTGTGTAGTTCTCCTTCGCGAAACGAATCGCCTCGAGGTGGACTTTGGTGACGAGAGGACACGTGGCGTCGATCGTCCGAAGACTGCGTTGGCGCGATACCTCGCGAATCTTGGGCGAGACCCCGTGAGCGCTGTAGAGCAGCGTGGCGCCGTGTGGTACCTCGTCGACATCGTCGACAAAGACGACTCCCTTACCCCGAAAGCGACCCACGACGTACTTGTTGTGCACGATCTCGTGATAGACGTAGATGGGGGCGCCACAGAGTTCCAGGGCACGATCGAGCGTATCAATGGCCATGTTCACGCCCGCGCAGAACCCGCGCGGATTCGCCAGCAACACATCCATCAGGACACATCCTCTCCTGGTTGCTTCGTGCGTCGTCAGTCGCTCGAGGCCAACCGACAACGTCGCAATCGGTTTTCACTGGCCGACAAGGAGCCAGCGGCCCCGAGTTCCAAGGGCTGACACGGCATTGGTCCGCTCGGGACACGTTGGAGCGGACTGACTTCCTCATGCTCGAGACGCCGCGACTCCCGCGGGAGTCGCTTCCGGGCGACCTCCTGCCCCCATTGTAGGATCACGGCGGCCGATTGGCTGAGGGAGAAGCCCCAAGGCGAAAGCTCCTCCCCTTCAAGACAAAACTCTCGTGGGTCTTGCCGAAGCCTCAATGCTTGAGGTACTTGATCGCGACGAATCCGCCGACCAGGAGAATGGCCATGACGACGGTGGCGATGTTGAAGTACTTCTCGATGTACTCCTTGACCTTCGGGCCGAACTTGTAGATCACCGCGGCGACGAGGAAGAAGCGAGCACTCCGTCCGACCAGCGACGCGACGATCAGTACCGGTAGCCCGACATGGAAGACGCCCGAGGCGATCGTGAAAATCTTGTAGGGAATGGGCGTGAAGCTCGCCAAGAGGATCGAGGCGAACGCGTTGCCGTGATACCAGTCGCGGACCAGCTCAAAGTTCGCGGTCGTGAAACCGGGAACGAAGTCGAAGAAGTAGGGCGCCAGCGCCGTCCACAGACAGTAGCCGATCACCCAGCCGAGGACTCCGCCCAGCACCGACCCGACCACGGAGACCGCCGCGTAGAAAAAGGACCGCGTCGGCTTCGCGACCGACAAGGCAATCTGGAGGACGTCGGGAGGAATGGGAAAGAAGGAGGACTCGGCGAACGACATCACGAAGAGGGCGGGCGTCGCGTAAGGCGTATCGGCCCACGCGATGCACCAATCGTAGAGTTTGCGAATCGGACCGCCGCTAGCCGCATTCGCCGCGGCCTCCTCCACCGCCGTGACCGTCTCCTTCGAATCCATCGAATCCCCTTCCACCGTTGACTTTACGATCATAGCGTCCCTGCCTTCTCTTGGTTGTCGTCGGAGTGATTCCAGCGAAACCACCATCGGTGGCCCGCCCTTCGCCAACGAGGATGTTCACACGTCGCTACCCGTGGCGCCTGCAACCTTTAGCAAAGATCCTCGTCCGCGCAAAGTGCGAAGCTTGGTCGTGGTCGCATCCCTTGCCCGCCTTCCGCGCCCCGCTTCCGTCGTGCGCACCCATCTGGTGCTCGCTTCCCGAAACCTCTGTTGCTACACTCTTCAAGTGATCGCCGGAACGTTCTCTTGAACGCGGACACGGCGAGAGATAGTAATTTCCGCGACACCAGCCCTCAGGAAATGGGAGAAGTCGGGTGGAATCGCTGATCGAGATTGGTTCGGCCCTTGGGCAAGTCATCGCCGCTCTCTGGCTCCTCCTCCAGACGATCGTTTTCGCCGTCGCGACCCACTGGGTGATGGTGGCGTGGATCTGCTTCTGGCTCTTCCTGGTCCGCTGGGCCGATTTTAGCGCCCAACTGCAAAAGGGCGGCTGGCCAGCGTTCGGCCTTCTGTACGTCATCACCGCCCTGACCTGGGGCCTGGTGACCGAACCGAGCTACATCAACGCTCCGAGCATTCTCGAGAAGTTCCTCCTGCTCGCCTTCTGGATCGCCATCGCTTTCATGTGTGGCGCTCTTCAGGAGGCCGCTGGTTGGGCTCCGCAAAAGATCGACATTCATCTCCCGCCCGAGGACGGCGTCAAAGCCGGCCACTAGCGCACGTTCAAACATCTAGCTTCGGGTTGCCGGTGACGTCACTCGTGCTCACTGGCTGACAAGCAGCCAGTGGCCCCCCAACATCAGGTCTTGACGGAGCCCTAGTGGTGTTACTAGGCCTAGGTATCAGGCGCTAGGGTTCCCCTCTTCCCGTGGGAGAGATGAGCCTCTTGTTCCCCTCTCCCCGTGGGAGAGATGAGCCTCTTGTTCCCCTCTCCCCGTGGGAGAGATGAGCCTCTTGTTCCCCTCTCCCCGTGGGAGAGATGAGCCTCTTGTTCCCCTCTCCCCGTGGGAGAGGGGTTAGGGGTGAGGGGGCTTTCCTATTGCCAATCACCCAGCAGTTCCGCGCGTTCCATCCCCTCAACCGACTCGTTCCCCTCGCCGAACTCTCCCCGTGGGAGAGGGGAGACTCTTGTTCCCCTCTCCTCGTGGGAGAGGGGAGGAATGCCTGACCTACGGTACCTCCATGCGAATGACTGATCGGAGGAGCGAACACTCCCCGCATGCCCACGCAAGCGTGGGCAAGGCACCCGACGACATTGCGTAGCAGCTTTCCAATCGGGAGAAGCTAAGCTGGCGGCTTGATCCCCAGCGACTCCCGTTCCGCGAACGCGTCGGCGTCGACCGCCCCAGTCTCGTCGACAATGAGGCCGTCGCCAGCCTTGGCCACTCCCCAAGTCAGACGATTCCACGCCCGCTGCATCTCCTGGTCGGCGTTGCCGAAGGCGAGCAGCGACACCGCGTCATCTTGCCGCCGAATCGTGATCATGCCCGAAGAGGTACCGACCCGAATCTCGTGCCAAGTTTCCGGAGGAGTCTCGTCGGGAAAGGTCAGCTCGTTGTCGACCATCCTCAACTGCAACTCTTCGCCCTCCGCGGCCATGAGCTCGCACAACGAGGACCAAGGGGGAAACGCCCCCTGTTCGAACTCTACTCTCCGTTCGATCCCCATGAACCGGCTGCCTCCAATTCGTTTCCCTACGATGCAGATTCGAAACCAAATGATCCTGCTAGCGAGAGACCGTTGTGAGCATTCTTATCACCAACGACGATGGCATCGAAGCGCCGGGCATCGCGGCCCTATATCGAGCGGCCGAGGGGCTCGGCAAACGAATCGTGGTCGCCCCCCGCGACACCCTCTCGGGATGCAGTCATCGTATCACCATGGATCGTCCGATCGCGATCGGGCAGCGGACCCCGACCAGCTACGGCATCGACGGAACGCCAGCCGATTGCGTGCGTCTGGGTCTGTTCGAATTCGCTCCCGATGTGTCGCTGGTCCTTTCGGGCGTCAACGCCGGAGGGAACATGGGGGCGGACGCCTTCTACTCGGGGACGATGGCGGCCGCGCGAGAAGCGTGCCTGTTCGGGATCCCCTCGATCGCCTTTTCGCAGTTCATGCGCCGCGGGCTCGTGGTCGACTGGGAAGTCGTCGTCACCTGGACCCGGCACGTCCTCGAGGCTCTCCTCAAACGCGGGTCCAACGACGGCACTTTCTGGAGCGTCAATTTCCCACATCTCGAAGAGACCGACGCCATCCCCCCCATGGTCGACTGTCCATTGGAGAAGAGCCCGCTGCCGCTCAACTACGACAAGGGGCACCACGTCTTCCACTACCAGGATCGATATGCGAACCGGGAGCGGACCGAAGGGAGCGACGTTGAGGTCTGTTTCGGTGGTCGAATCACTGTCACGAAGGTCCGGGCGTTCGCCGACGACGCTTAAGTCCGTTGATCTACTCGCTGCCGGCCGAATCTACGGATGGCGAAAGCACCAGCCCGTGAGCTATCGCAACGAGGACCAAACGCTCGAGGCGAAGTCGCTGTGCCGCTTGATGGCGTCGTCGAGGTCACCCGTCGTTTCAAGCTTCATTCGCCGCGCCAGGTAGCAAAACTCACGCGTTCCGTTCGGGGGGACCGTCAAGTCCTTGGCGTGTCCGCGAACGACTCGAAGGGCGTCGATCACCCGACGAAGAAAGCCGTAGGTCGAAAGTAGCTTGGTGGCGAAACGCTCGTCAAACCATCCGACGGCGGCCAGACTGCGAATCCCGAGCCTGGTGCTCGGCAGGCGAACGCTGTGGTCGCGTCGCCCCACTTCGATCTGTTGCGACTGAACGTAGTACTCGACATCGACCAAACTTCCGGGACTGTGCTTGGCCGAGTACATGCCGTCGGGCACGAGTTGCCGCATCTGCATGTAGCGGAGCTGGCGGATGTTGTCGTAGTCGATCGGTTCGGCGCCGTAGACGAATTCGTCGCGTGCCTGCTCGACATCGCGGCGAATCGAGCCCTCGCCGGTGATCGCGCGCAGCTTGACGAGCGCGAGCCGTTCAAACTGTTCGCTCGGCCCCGAGGAGCTGAAGTACTCGCGGAAAATCTTGAGCGTACAGGCCTGATGACCGCCCCGGCCGAAAGGACGTAGCCGGAGGTCGATCTCGAAGATACCGTCGCGCGCGGTGCGGAAGATGCGAAGAAACTCGTTGGTGAGCCGCTCGAAGAACTCGGTATTGCTGATCGATTCCGGCCCGCTGGTCATGCCGTGATCCTCGAAGACGAAGAGCAGTTCGATGTCCGACGCGAACCCCATCTCGCGACCACCGAGTTTGCCGAGGGCGCACACCGTCCATGGACAGGGCCGATTGCCCCGGAGCATCGGAACGCCGTAGCGTTTCTTCAGCGGGATCAGCGCCAGTTCGCACGCCTTGGTAACCGCCACTTCCGCGAGATCCGACAACTCATTGGCGAACCGCTTGAACTTGATGCGATCGGTGATGTGCCGCAGATCGATCCGAAAGATCTCGCGATCCTTGAACTTGTTGAACTCCTCGATCTTCCACGCGGGATCGTCGCTGCCGCGAAGCTGCGAACTGACTTCGGCGCGGAGTCGGGGAATCGACTTCGCGTGATCGAGTGCTGACGTGTCGCGAATGAGCGGAAAGAGCCGCTCGTGTTGCATCCGCAGGAAGTCCTGCCACAGAAAACGGCTCATCCCCAGCACGTCGGCGAGCGTCGCCAATACGCGATCGGAATGAAGCGTGTGCAGATCGCTACGCCAGTCGGCACGCGAGAAGAGATCCCCAGTCAACTCGACGAATTGCCGGAGCGCCAACGCCGGATCAGGCGAACGAGGAAGCGCCTCGGCGAACTGCTTGATCAACGCGGTGCCAAAACGGAGCTGACTGAGCTGCTCGAGCGATTCGATCTTCTGGCCGCGCGGATCGTTGATCCAGAGCGTGTCGCGAACCTCGGCGTCGACGGTGCGGATGCACGCCCGTTCGACGTTGAAATTCAAGAGCGCCAGTCCGATCAGTAATTCGTAGAGGAACGCGGGCTCATCGTTCCCGAAGACGTTGACGACGGTCAGTTCCTCGAAGGTCTGATTGTCGACGTCGATGCGGATGGTGCGAAGCGGGTCGAAGCGACGCTGCATTTGCTCCTTCTGCTTGAGAAAGAGCCGACCCATCAGTAGCTCGCCGACGCGGCAGAGACCGTGCTCGCGTTTCTCCTGAAACAGCTCCTCGAGTTCATCGCGGAACGCATCCCAAAGCGTCGAGGACATCGGCCGGTGAACGCTAACCTCTAGGATGTCGAAGACGCGACATTCCTTCGACTGGCGATTGGGCGGCGTGGCGAACGGGCCCGACCGGAATTTCCCTCTCCGCAGCCGTTGCCCGATGGTCTCTGATCCACTCACCTCGCGCCGGACGGTGTAGGCTTCACCGCGAACGATATCGAAGCGGTGGACCGCTAGGAGCCCGGAAATGATCGAAAACGCGCCGACCTCGTCGGGGGTCGTCACGATGACTTGCCACCGACCGCTGCTCGACGGCTCGGCGAAGACGTGCACGCGGTGGGCATCGTCCGGTTCGTCGAGCAAGTGGGCGTAGGGTTCGCAAGCTTCTCGCGACTCGTCGGAGTCCCACGTCCAGTCGGGCTGACTGGAGGAGAGGTTCATCGGCCGGTAGCGGTGATCGAATGCGTGGGTCATCGGTTCAAGTTCAAACAGTTCAAAACGGCCTGGTACCATCAATGCGCGATCTCGTCGTTGGATCCGGGACCATGAGCCGAATCCAAGAGCCGAGCCGTTGCCCCGGCGACTCGTCTACTTAAATTCTATTTCATCGTTTCCAACGAAGGAAGATCGTTCCCGCTCCCCCACGGAGCGAGTTCTCACTCGTTCCCGATGCAGATTGCGTTCCAAACCTCTCAATCGACACGAGGAATCTCGCACCCGCTTCGTCGGCGATTTGAGGGAACTCGGTCACGTCGTCCGGTTCGGCCAAGAAGCGGATCTGCACCACTTAGCCCGCAGATTTGGGCCTCAATGCGACCGAAATACACGATTTCCTCACCAAAACGTGAGCGATTCCTGTTCAAATTGGTCAAAGTTTCGACAAGTTGGCCATTCACCTGTCCCTATTTTCGTCGCAATCGCGATGGAGATAGTACGCTGCAAGCGTGACTTCAGCACCGATGAAACGACAACGACTCACAACCGCACCGGGAGACAAACGCGTGAAACGACTATCTCTTGGGATTGCCCTCGGCTGTCTCTGCTTGGCTCTCGTCGCCCCCGACACGTTGGCGGGGCCAAGAGGCCGATCCGGTGGAGCACGACGCTCGAGCCCCTCGAGTCCGTCCGGACGGACGAATCGCAGCAACTACGTCAGCCCCGAACGCCGGGCGACGCCGGAACGACGCTCCACCCCGAGCGAACGCGGCCGCACGCCGGGCAATGCCAACCCGGGCCAGCGTTTCGAAGGCCTACAGCAGTCCAATCCCGCGATGCGGACCGAGCGAGGTGCCGCCAACGCGGGGAATGTCGAGAGCTTTCTCGGCCTCAATCCCCAGAACGCCAATCGGCAGCCCGGCCAGGCTCAAGAGCGTTTCCGTTCGGCCTACGAAACCGGCCCCAAGCCCTTCTCGCCCAGTTGGTACGCTCAACATCCCAATGCGTGGAAAGTGACCCATCCCAACGCCGACGTTTGGCTCGCCGCTCAACCGAACCGGTTGGGCCGTTGGATCGGCGTCCCCGTGGCGGGTGCCGGGGGCACGACGGTCGTTGAGTCTTCCTACGGTACCGGCGAGTCGGCCGTCGTCTCCGACGCTCCGGCAGAGCAAACGACCACCGCGAGCACGACCGATTCCGCCACGGAGAGCGACACCACCGCCTCCGCCGATCAGAGTCAGAACTTCATGACGATCGGCATCTATGGCCTGGTCCCCGCCGGCGAAGCCGAGGCGACCCGCATGGTGCAACTGACGACCGATCCGGAAGGCACGATTCGGGGAACCTACTTCGACGTGCTGACCCAGAACAAGGGCTCGCTCTCCGGCCAGATCGACAAGTCGACGCGGGCCGTGAGTTGGACCCTCGGCGAGAATGGCAAGGTCACGTTTAACACGACCCTCGACGACTTGACCAAGCCGGAGAGCAAGGTCTCGGTCGACTACCCCAATGGCAAAAAGAGCACCTGGCAGATGGTCATGATGCAGGAACAACAAGCCGGGTAAGTCGATCGTCGTTCATATTCACTCGTCCCACGCTCACCCCGCAGTGAGCGTGGCGCGTCCACAAGACCGAGCCCGCCTCCTCCTCACCCCCTTCGGTAACCAATCGCCAAAGCTTACTCCCTCGCGCCTTCGCCGAGTCTCGCCTTTCCTCTTCGGTTCCAGTAATTGTAGAACCACTAACTCCACTCTTGAGAAGTTTGGTCCGCTGAGGCATCCTAGAGAGCCTTGGGGCCATCCGAACACTCTTACACTAGACGAGGCTTGGCACTCCGTTGATTTAAACGGGCCAAGGCGAGAACGAGCAATATTGGCCAATATCAAGGAGGAAAAACGCAGGCGAATCCGTAGATTCGTCGAGGTTTTTCAACGCCGAGATTGGTCAAAAGAGCCGTTCGCGGCCGGCAGCGAATAGATCAACGGGTTGTTAGGCTCGGAAGAGGGAAACGTCGATGCGTACCGTCTATCAGAGACCGCGGCGAGGAAGCCGCTCCGGATTCACGCTTGTGGAGTTGTTGGTCGTCATCGCGATCATCGGTGTCCTGGTCGCTCTCCTGCTTCCCGCCGTCCAACAAGCTCGCGAAGCGGCCCGCCGGGCTCAGTGCCAGGGGAACATGAGGCAGTTCGGTGTCGCGATGGCCAACTACCACGACGCTCACCAATGTTTTCCTCCCGGGGTGGTCCGACGCGACGGCATCAACAACGACATGCTCGACTCGACGGCGAACTGGGGTTGGGGAGCGTTTCTGCTTCCCTACCTCGATCAAGTCTCCCTCGCGGAACAACTTAACTACGACAAGCGCTCGTTTAAGAATGCCCTCGCCGATCCCGATACGCTCGCGAAGATGCAGCATCCTCTCTCGGTCTTTCGATGCCCCTCGGATCCGAACAACGGCCTGACCAACTTTCGCAAGATTCCCGTTCCCGGCGGCCCCCCCGTCCGAGCCTATGGAGGTGGCACGAACGTGATCCCGGTATCCCTGTCGAATTACGTCGGCGCATCGAGTAGCAGCACCTCCTCGTGGGGAGATGGAGACCCCGACACCGTGGGGGGACTCACTCGCGGCAACGGCATGTTTCTTTCTCCCGGCGTGACGCCCGCGAGCCACGCTCACCTCGGCGGATGTCGCCGAGCCCGAGAGATCACCGACGGACTCAGCAAGACGGTCGCCATCGGCGAACGAGCCTCCCTCCTGCCCAACCGGGCGACAGGGGGATCGCTCAACTGCGCGGCGGGCGTCGTCTACGGCGTGGCCGACATCCAGCACTACACCCTCCGCGGCGATCACGGGTTGCTCGATACCCTCTTCGCGGGCAAACGAGGCATCAACCCAGCCAACGAGGATGAATGCCGCATCGGCGTCTCGAGTCTCCACGCCGGCGGTGTCCACTTCGTCTTCGCCGACGGTTCGGTTCGCTTCATCAGCGAGAACATCGACCACGACCCGTCGAACAATGCCGTCGACAGCACCTACGAAGCTCTCATCGGCATCAACGATGGTTCCCTTCTCGTCAACGAGTTGTAAGTGAATACTCGGGCCGCGAACAAGCGGTTCGGCACGCCCGAAGTCGAAGAACTGACCAAGTACAAGAAGGAACTCGAACCGTGATTCGTACGTGGCGATACTTCAGCCTCCCCGTCGGACTCTGCGTTCTGCTGGTGGGCTGCGGTGGCGGCGACGGAAACTTCGGGGTGGTGCGTGGCGTCGTCACGCTCGACGGCGAGCCGGTCCCAAACGCCGAGGTTGTCTTCGTCCCCAAAGAAGGGGGGCGGTTCTCGAAAGCCAAGACCAACGATGCCGGCGAGTATGTCCTGATCTACTCCGCGTCGAAGGCCGGGGCGATCGTCGGCATTCACGAGGTCCGCGTAACGACAGGCGTCGAGACTCCGAGTGGCAAGATCGTCAACGAAACCATTCCCGCCAAGTACAACGCCGAGGGCTTTGTGGAAAAGGAAGTCCAACCCGGCAACAACGTCATCGACGTCCAACTAACCAGTGGCTAGCGGCCTGCTAGTCGCAGCCGGCAGCGAATAGATCAACGGGCTATTAGTGTCCCGATGGGCAAGTTCGTTCCATGAAATCTCGGCCCTCGGATCGTGCGGGAAATTGCCAAATGACAGGCGTTTCCCGTATGCCCCCGGCGAGCGTGGGCAGGGCACCCAAGAGACTCTTGGGCAATGAATTGACCAATCAAGGACTGCTAAGCTTCCGCGATCGGCACGTCGAAGTTGACCGGGCCACAGCCGCGGCCGAGACCGGGACTGGTGCGGATCGCCTCGGCGACGAACCTCTTCGCTTGACCGACGGCTTCTGAGAGATCGACCCCGCGGGCTAGGAGCGATGTTAGAGCGGAGGAGAAAACACAGCCCGTGCCGTGCGTATTGGGATTGTCGAGATGTGGGCCGTCGAAGCGGAGGACTTCGCCGTCTGACCAAAGGACGTCGACCGCTCGGTCGGCGAGCCGTCCCCCTTTCACGATCACATGCCTGGGGCCCAACGCGGCGATGGCGCGAGCCGCTTCCTCAAGAGCCTCCACACCGCCGATCTCGATTCCGCTGAGAGCCTCGGCCTCGGGAATGTTCGGCGTCGTGACGAAGGCGTGAGGCAGGAGCCGCCTCTTGAGGATCTCCACCGCATCGGCATCGATCAACGGATTGCCCTGTTTGCTAACCATGACCGGATCGACGACGAGGGGAAACGAGAAATTCGGGGCGAACTCGGCAACGAGGTCAATCATCGCGAGGCTCCCGAGAGCTCCCGTCTTCGCGGCATCGACGGGGATGTCGGCCAAGACCGACTCGAGTTGCTGCCGTACCAGGTCGACGTCCATCATCGCGACCCGCGTGATACCACGGGTGTTGCCGACCGTCAGGAGCGTCACGACATTCATCCCGTAGACGCCGAAGCGTGTGAACGTCTTCAGGTCGGCTTGGAGACCCGCGCCGCCCGAGGGTTCCGATCCCGCGATCGTCAACGCCACGCACATCGGCTACTTCTCTCCGCCATAGAGATTCTCGAACGTCTCCTCCCAACGGCGTTCGTCGTCCGCATCCGATGTCCCTCCCTCGGAGTTCGTCGGGACGCGATGCTCTTCGCCTTCCACCACATCGGCGGCATGAGCCTGCTCGATCGCCTTCTCGGTGCTGTCGGGATCGACGCTCCGGCACGACTCAATCAGCTTCTGGGAGATGTCGATCATCTCGGCGCGCCACTCCTCCGGCGTTGTCTCACTCGGGCAAACGTTGACGAACTCGCCGCACAGGAGAATCATCCGTAGCAGATGACGGAAGATGATCCCCTCTTGCTTCACGAGGTTGTGAGCGCGGATGTACTTGTTGAAGTCGCCATTGAATCGCAGGAGTTCTCCGACGGACCAGACCGGGCTGGTCTGTACGTCCTTCACATCGGGATAGGTCGCGTCGAAGAGGAGACGGAGCTTCTCGGCGAGCGGCGGTTCGAACTCCTCCTCGTCGTCATAGCCGTTGTCGTTCTCTTTCTCCTCGTCGGGAACCTTCGCGAGCATGAGCCCGCGTTTGATCAACTCCGTGTCGAGCCGCGTCGTCTGAAGCGGACCAGGCGGGACTTCCTCCTTCAGCGGCACCCGCACCGACCGCCAAAGGGCTCGCGGCAACCCCAAGACACTCTCGAACGCTTGAATCCTTTCGTCACGGTCGGCGATGCCGAGATGCTCGAGGAGAAAGGCTCCGTAAATCGGATGGATGCCGCGAAATTGAAGGAGGCTGCCGAGTTTCGGTGTCGGCGTCGCGAGTTCGGGCGAGTAGCGCGGTTTAGCCTCGACCTTCTCGTCCTTCGGTTTCTCCTTGGTGACGTTGGTCAGAATCCCGTCGAACATGCCCGAACCGGTTGGCGCTTCCGGCTTTTTCTTCTCCTCCTTCTCGACCACCTCCTCCTGCTTGGGAGGTTCCGGCGTGAGGGTCACGAAGCCCCCCGCCCAGAGCGAGAGGAGCATGCGATCGAGGTCCTTCTCCGCGGCCTCGATTCGGGGTTGGTCGAGCAGTCGCTTGCGGATGACGCCGCGCACGCGTTCGACCTCGGGCGACTTCCGCAGGAGGTACGCCAGCAGGCGCCAGGGCAACGGACCCTTGCTGTAGAGTTTGCCGGGAGGAGCGGCGATCAGCTTGTCGAACTGGGCCTCGTTCCAGTATTGCTGGGTGTCGCGACGCGTTGGCTTCTTCTTCTTGAGGGCCTTCTTCGCTTTGAGGAGTCCGGGATCCTTGGTGTTCTCGGGGATCGAGTCGTACTTCTCCTGCCACCGAAGGATCTTGACGTCGTCCTCGTGGGCCAACGCGTAAACGTAGCCGCGATCGTCGTACTGTGGTCGTCCGGCGCGCCCGAAGATCTGATGCGCGGTGCTCGCGTCGATCAGCTTCTTCTTTCCCTTCGGCCCCTTGAGCAAATTGGTCAATACCACCGAACGAGCCGGGAGATTGATGCCCGCCGCCAGCGTCTCGGTGCAAACACAGACCGAGAGGAGTTTCTGTTCGTAGAGCCGTTCGACCAGCCGCCGGAAACGGGGCAACATCCCCGCATGGTGGACGCCGACGCCGCGTCCCAGGATCTGGCGGATCTTCGGCCCGGCCCCTTGAGTGAAGTCGAACCTCTCCATTTCCTCCTTGATGCGTTGGCGTTGCGGACCAGTGGTCAAGTCGAGCCCCTTGAGGTGCTCGGCGACGGACCAACACTCCTCGCGATTGAAGCAAAAGACGAGCGCGGGTGTGCGCCGCGAATCCCCTTCCCCGCCCGCCATGTCGACCATGTGTTCGCCCAGCAAACGATCGGGAATCCACTGGTGGGCCAAGGGAACGCGTCGTTCGGTTCCCTCCACCAGTTCGAGCTTTCTGTTGTGGCAGCGTTCGAGCCAGTTGACGAACTCGCGCGAATTACCGACGGTCGCGGAGAGAAGCATCAAGCGAACATGAGGCGGCAGCAGCGCGAGCGAGAGTTCCCAAACAATGCCGCGTTCGGCGTCGGCGAAGTTATGGAACTCGTCCATCACGACCGCCGAGACGCGCTCGAAGTCGAAATTCTCCGCGTTGAGCAGTCGATTGAGCAGGATCTCCGCGACAACGACCAGGACGCGGGCGTCGGGATTGACTCGTCGATTCCCGGTGACGAGACCGACATCAGTCTCGGAGAAACCCCAAGAGACGGCGCACTGCTGGAGTTCGTGGAATTTTTGATCGGTCAGCGCGATCAGCGGCGTGGTGTAGTAGGCGATCTCGTCGCGATGCAGCGCCTCGTAGAGGGCCGCGTGGGCAATCATCGTCTTGCCCGTTCCGGTCGGGGCGCAGACGAGCACCCCCTGCTCCGCGGTCATCCAAGCCAGCAGCGCCTCTTCCTGAACCGGATAGGGCTCCACTTGCAGGCTCGAAAGATAGCGGTCTCCCAGTTCGTCGCGACTCGGTACGGTGGCGTCCATTCAGTCCTCGGATCGGCAAGGTGCGGCTCGTAGTGCCGATCTTCGTTCTCGGTTGTTTATGCCACCGGGTCAACCTGTGTTGCAAACATCCGCCGACGGAGCATGCGTCGATGGATCACCATGACCGGGACCGAAGCGACTAGCGATACCGCTCCATAATAGAGCACCACGAAGAGGACGCCATCGGCGATCGCTGTCGACGAGACACCTTCGGCCCCCGACGTGAGAATCGCCGCCGCGGGAAAGAGAGAGGCCTTGACCAGGAGGGCCAAGTTGACGTTTCGCACCGTCACTTCCATGCCGACCGCGATACGATCGGGCGACGGCCAACCGAGAAACCGGAAGGGAATCATGCTCAATTGCTGGGCGACGACACAAAAGAGGATGATCGCGGTGGGGACCCGCCAGCCGTACGCGTGGGGGTCGATTCGCCCGCTGCCGAGCGAGCCGACGACCATCGCCGCCAGGAGCACGAGCGCGAAACGCATCGCCCAGCGCGACAGCTTGCCGCGATAGGGCCGGGCGACTTGGGCGAAGCCGTACCCCGCCACCAGGGGCAAAAGGAGAAAGAGAAAGACTTCGCCCACCACCCGATCGATGGGAAGAGCAAACCCCGCGGGCATGTGCTCGGAGGCGAAAAGGGCCAAGATCAACGGAATCGAGACGAGCGACCCGAGCGTGGCGCACGCGGTCAGCGCGATCGAAAGGGCCACGTTTCCCTTCGCGAGGAACGTGAACAAGTTCGACATCGAGCCCCCCGGCATCGCCGCGACGACGATCAATCCGACCGCGACGCCGGGCTCGAGCCGAAAGAGCCGAATGAAAACCAGCGCCAACAGCGGCACGCCAACGAGTTGGAGGACTCCGCCCGCCAGAAAACTGCGGGGTCGGCGGAAAATGCCGATGAAGTCATCGAGCGAAAGCGTCGCCCCCATCGCGAGCATGACCAACGCGACTTGGCTCGACGCCAGCATGTATTCGTAGCGTGGATAGTCTAAAAACATGGGTTCACGGCCGCGTCCTCAGCAACAACAACGTCGATCGAGATCTCAGCCTTTATCGGCAATCGGTTCGATATCGTCGTAACTATTCTCGAGCGTCTGAGCCATTCGGCGTAGAGCGTTCTCGGGAGTCTCGCCGTAAAAGCGTGGCATCGCGGCCTGCGACTCCTCAGCGGGAGCTTCACAGCGAGCGACGAAGTGGTCCCCTTCCGGTTCCACGATGATGACAAACCGGGTCTCGCTTCCGTCCCCGCTCGTGGCGCGAACGCAATGCCGCGGCATGGCCACTCCCTCCGACGACCGACTCTTCCCTCGCTCAGTTCAACTCCTCGTAGAGTTGCTCGTACGCTTGAACCATGCGGTCAACGCTGAAGAGACGTTCGACGCGGTCCTTCCCCTCGGCCCCCAAACGCTCGCGCAGCTCGGGTTCGTCGAGTAGGCGATTGATCGCCTTGGCCAGCTCGAACGGACGCAGCGGTTCGACCAGGAGTCCGGTCTGGTCGTGGACGATCAGCTCATCGACTCCCGCGATCCGGGTCGCGACGACCGGCTTGCCAATGAGCATCGCCTCGAGAGCGACGTTCGGCATCCCCTCGAACCGGCTCGGAATGACGAGGATGTCGATCCCGTGCAAGAGACGCTGGGCGTCGTCGCGATGGCCGAGAAAGTGAACCTGTTGTTGAAGCTCCAGGTTGCGTGAAAATCGCTCGAGCGCGCCGCGTCGTGGGCCGTCACCGACGATGAAAAGGGGCGTGTCGCGTCCGCTGATGCGGAGGACATCGACGGCCCAGATGAGATCGCGAACCCGCTTCTGGGGCCAAAGTCGACCGATGAAACCGATCGTCACCTTCTCGCTCGGCACTCCGAGATCGTCCAGGACCTCGCTCCGTTCGGGCGCCGGTGTTCCGTTCGACTCCGCTTCGATCCCGTTGGGAATCACCACGAGCTGGCTTCGGGGAATCCCGGCCTTCTCGTAAAAGGCGCTGACCGCCTTGGTGTTCGCGACGACGCGGTCGGTGAAACGGGCTAGCCAACGATCGATCGCGAGTTGGTAACCCGCCTTCCACGAATCGACACAGCGTTCCGACGCGATCAGATGCGGCACGCCCGCGGCCCAGGCGGCGACTCGGCCGTAGCAGTTGCCCGCGAAGAGCCACGTGTGGACAATGTCGGGAGCGATCGACTTGACGAGCCGAAAGAGGCGCCACAGCGTCAACGGATCCCAAGAGAACCGCTTGTGGAGGCAGTGGACCGTCAGTCCCGCGTCGCGCAGGGCCTCGGCGTAGGGCCCCTCTCGCGTCAGCGCACAGACCGTGACGTCATAGCGATCCGCGGGCAACCGAGTCGCCAGAAGCATGAGCTGCTTCTCGGCGCCACTCCGATCCAGGGTCGGAATCACATGCAGGATTTTGCGTCGCCTCATGGGCGGTCGGCTTGCCCCTCGAACGTTTGGAATGATTGTCGGCATCTCGCGAAAGCGATGTCGCCCTTGATGGCTAACGCGGGACAACCTTTCTCCAGATCCACGGCGTCGCCGGAGCGACAAGTGATCGCCGAGGACCGGTCGCGAGCCGAAGTGGGTATATTACTCATCCATCCAGGCGGCACAAATGCCAACTCGCTCAGCTTTTCCGAACCGGCGACGGCCGAACGAGCTTTCCCTGCCAGGTGTCACGCCGCTGGAACTCCCGATCGAGTTCCTGAAGAAACGACGCTTTCTTCTCCACCCACGCCGGCGCGACCAAGTAGTTGTCGGGCGCATCCCCCGTCACGCGCTGCACCACCATCGTCTCGGGAAGGCGTTCCAGAAACGCGATCAAGACTTCCATGTACTCAGAGCGATCGAGAATCGCGATCTCCCCACGCTGGAACTGCTCCTCCATCGGCGTATCGCCGACAACGTGGAGATTGTGGATCTTCACCGCATCGACATTCGAGGCCACCAATCCCTCGGCGGTCTGCATCATGTCGTCAAACGATTCGCCCGGCAGTCCGAGGATAACGTGGGCGCAGATGTCGATTCCCCGTCCGCGGGTCCGTTCGACGGCGTCGTAGTAGCAAGCGACGTCGTGACCGCGGTTCATCCAATCGAGCGAACGCTGGTGAACCGTCTGCAAGCCATATTCGAGCGAGACGTACATCCGTTTCGCGTAGCTCTCGATCAAATCGAGCACCGGATCGGCCACGCAGTCGGGGCGCGTGCCGATCACCAGCCCCTGGATGCGGGGATGGGCGACGACCTCGTCGTAGAGCCGTTTGAGTTTGTCGAGACTGGCGTAAGTGTTGGTGGCGGCCTGAAAATAGGCGAAGTAGCCATCGGGGCCATAGCGGTCCTCAAGCATCGCGATGCCACGATCGATCTGCTGGTGCAAGGGCACGCGCGGAAGACGTCGCGTCGGGCTGAAACTGCGATTGTCGCAGTAGACGCAGCCGCCAAGGGCGACTTTGCCGTCGACGTTCGGACAGGTAAATCCGCCATCGACGGTGACGCGAAAGATCCGTGCCCCGAAGCGCTCGCGAAGGAACTGGTTGTACTTGTAGTAGCGTAGTCCCGCCTCGCGCCAGCCGCGCGGCGGGGCCTCGACCACCTCTTCACCGACCGACTGACTCATCGCCCCTCCACCTTTCGAGCCTCCTGCTCCTCCACGTGACGTCGTGCCTCTTCCATCGTCGGCACAAAAAGGGGTGAATCGACCGGCAACGCGAGCAGAGCTTGGCGGTAGAGTTCCCGGGCCTTCGTCGGATTGGCTTGCCGCTGCAAGCGAGCCGTCGAGATCAGCCGCTGGGGATCGGGCCCTTCGAGCGGACGAGGAGCGATCGGCGGCGTTTTTTTCTTCGCGAATTCCGCCGACTTATCCACATGCGTCTCAATGCGATCGAGCCGCGCGAGCGCCTCGCTCGCGTGCAGGGACGCCGTCGTTCCCTTCTTCCTCGCGGCGAGTCGGTAGTAAACTCGGGCGAGTTCGTGCTTGCCCTTCATCTCGGCCGACTCCCCTTTGACATAGTGATTCATCGCGGCGGCCCCATGCTTCGGCTCGGCATTGGCCGGATGTTCGGCGAGTTGCCGGTGCGCCGCATGGATCGCGGGATCGCTGATGACCAGCCGGTATTGCTCGAGCACTTCCTCGATCGCCCGCAGCGCGGCGCCGGGATCATCGCTCTTGGCTTGCTCGAGGGCCTTTCGGGCCTTCGTCATCGCCAGCGTCTTGACGGCGGCCAGGATGTCTCGCGCGTGCCGTTGCCGTGCCGGGTCGACCGAAGACTCGGCGAGTTCGCGATAGATGTCGATCGCCTCGGCGATGCGACCGGACTTGTAGAGTCCCGCGGCGTGAACGAAGTCGCGTTCCTCGGCCATGCTCCGCAAGTCGATGATCTGGGCATCGGTCATGATGTTGCCGCCGCGCGCCACTCGGTCGAGGGCGATGCCTCCAGGCAACGCGACGCGCCGTCCCGCGCCCGTGCCAACGCCGCCGATCACCGCTCCACCGCCGCTAGGCACCGCGACGGTGGTCTGCACGCTCTGCACGCCAACCGTGGGCAACTCGATCGTCGCTTCGGCCTGTCCGAACGCGAGGGGCGTCGCGGCCAGAAGGACCATCATCGCCGTCGCCTGTTTCATCGCGGTGCTCCTTATTGGAAGCGGGGACATTGGGCACGTTCGTGACCGATCAATACAGCCGTCCATCAAAAATGTACTCGGCATGCCCACGCCAGACAGGGCATGGCACCTGGCGAAGACGGAAGAGAATGACTCGTTCGAGCGATGGACGACGAGTCGACTCATCAGGCCGCGGGAGCGAATCCATGCCGACGGGTGACCCAACTCGCTCTCGTCCTCCGGGAACCCGATGCGACCGTTTCCCAACGATCTAATGTATCAGGTCGGGGTGATGCGCGAAAGCATGGGGATCCGACCACGGTTTTGGCCGATTGATTGCCGAGCGATGGGGGTGATGTATGATCAAAACGGGGGGGGAGCAGCCGTCGCCCGTCGCTCGCGACGCGACTTCCTCGACGACAACAGCCTTGGGTGAGGATCAGATGTCCGAAGCAGAGAATTCGGCGGAACGGCTAGCACGGACCCTCGAGGGACTCCGCGACCAGCTCCGAGACGCGGCCGGCCGTTGCGATCTCGCGAGCGGCGACCTGGTCGATCTGCTAGGCTCCCTCAGCGAAAACCAGTCGTCGCAGCAAGCCCCAGAAGCGACGGCCTCGGAGGATCTCGCGAATCAGCTCGTTCAGCTCCAGGAGCAGCTCGCGACGAAGGATGCCGAGCACGAGGCGCGCATCGCCGCCTTGCAGGAGGAATTCACCAGCGAACGATCGCAGCTTCACGAGGAACTCGATCTGCTTCGCGGGCAGTACAAGCGGGAAATCGACGATCTCAAGGCCCAAGCGAGAGAACCGAGCGCGTCGGGCGATGCGGAAGCCAACTCCGAGGGTATGCGGCAACTGCAAGAGCAGATCGAAGCCGAACGGCAAGAGTTCTCCAACAAGCTCGAAACGCTGCGTCAGGACTACGAGTCTCAGCTCGAGCAAGTCCGCTCCGGTTCCAATGCCGAGGAGATGCGGACCGACGAGGCCGTGCAACGTGTCGGTTTGCTGACGCAGCAGGTCGAAACCCAACGGGCCGAGTACGAAGCGCGAATTTCCGCCCTCAAGGCGGAAGTCGAACGGGAAAAAACTCGCCTCAAGGACTTCGTTCGCGACGCGGCGGCCCAGTTGAGTGAGAGTTCGCGGCGTGGCGACGAACTCCAGCGTCAGCTCCACGAAAAGGACGAACTGCTGAGTATGCGAAACGAGTCGGAAGACCTCGGCACGCTGCGAGACGAGAACGAGCAACTCCGCCAAGCGGTGGAACAGTACCGCACGGAACTCGCCAACCAACCGCAGCTTCCGACCGACCTCGCCGAGTACGAACGCGAACTCAACGAATTTCGGGAGCAACTCGAAGGAGCCCAGGAGTCACTGCAGGAGCAAGAGCAGGAACTTCAAGAGAGGTTGCGGGCAAGCGAACTTCAGCTCTCGACGGAACGAGCCGAGATCCATCGCGAAAAGGCTTCGATCGAACGCATTCGGCTCGAGCTGAAGACCGAACTCGCCCATGCCGAGCGAGAGGCCCAGATTCGCAATCAGATGGCGGGCGTGAAGCAACTCCAAGAGGAAATCCGCACCCAGGGCGATACCGAGGAAGTCGACGAGAACTCCCTCGCCAGCAAGATTCGCCGCCTCATCAAACGACTCGGCTGAATCGGTCGTTCGTTCTCGCGACCAAACCTCCCCACCCAATGGAAACGGATGGAGACGTCCGAAGACGCTCCATCCGACGATGGTCGACGAGTTGTTCTGCTGCCGAGGCTCGCAGGCCTACAGGTCGCTCACTTCATCGACGTAGCGGTGTGGAACGACGTACCAAGAGAGATCGCGTGCGATCTTCCGCAGGAAGCGACGTCGGAAATGGTCCTCGCTGATCACCTCCGTCAACGGCACCGACCGGTTGGGTGGATAGCTGCACATGTACATGTCGTTGAAGACCACCATGTCCTTGTTCACGTCGTGAACGCGGAAGATGACTCGCGACTTGCCCTGCAGCAGGTATTGATTCTTCGTCTCGTTGAGCGAGAACTCCTGCACCTCGGTGAAGATGACGTAGTCGACGTCGAATTCCTCGCCGATTTCCTGCAAGCTCATCTCGCCCCAGTGGGAGTTCATGTCACGCCAGTGACGAACCTCACGCTCGGGAACGACCGTGAAACGTTTTTCGTTCGAGGCGATGTTGAAGCCAAGGAGTTGGGCGATCTCCTCATCAATCGCGTCGTGACCGAAACGTAGCCCGCTGTTGGCGTAGCTGAGCACGAGCACGCGTTTCTCATCGCGACGCCCGTCGACCAACTCGATCGCCGGCGGGGCTTTCGACTCGGCACCGATGAGGTAAAAGGGCAGCGCCATCATGTTGACGAGACAGCCGCTGGAACCAAGGGCGGTCGCCAGGAGGAGTCCAGCCAGCATCCAATTTCGACGCGGTAGAACGTGCATGATCGGTCATCCTCGCGCAATCATTGACGTCCGGAATGCCGCCTCGATAACCGACCCCGATCGGTCACGGGCTAACCGGCGCGTCAATCCCCCGATTGATCCTTCGCCACGATTGGCGTCGCGACAGCCTCCGAACCCCCGTTCGGCAGTTGGGTCGCGCGACAACCGAAGTCGATGCCGTCGTCCAAAGAAGCAACTTCAAACAGTGCAAGCGGGCCTTGCGCTGACACTGGGGTCGCGCAGGCGGTATCTGATGCTTGCCTCATTCCGTTCGACGTTGGGTGAATCTTGGTCTTCGTGAGCAGGGCCTATAGACGACGCTTCAACACCATGCAAGATCAATCCGTCCGGCCTGCTCAAGCGGCCAACTAGAGACCGGCGGGCTCCAACGCGCCGGCAAGCGGCACGGTCGCGTCGTCGGTGACTTGAATGTTGAGATTGTCGAACTGGACGGCGCCGAGACCGGTCATCGCCAGGTGAAGGCGGACATCGGTGTCGCGATTGACGGGCCGCAAGAGTGTGAAGGATGTCCAGTTCGGCGAGTGCGTCACGCGTCGCGCGAGCGATTCTCCCCCGAGCGAGTCCCACATCATCGCGCCGTCGACACTTCCCGCGACACCCGCGGGCAGCCGGACCTGTCCGGTGATGCGTACCACCTGGCCGCGGCGAACACTGACCGGCGGGCTGACCAGCTCGACCCGTAGGTGCTCGGCCACCGCGACCGGAAGCTCCCGCTCGGCATCGAGCTTACCGACCACGCGCAGTTCCAGCGCCTGCTTGCCCTCCTGCGCCGAACCGACCAGTAGCGCTTGCACGTCGACTCGATCATCCCCAGTGGCTTTGTAGCGCCAACCGAGAGCGTCGAGATTTCCCTGGGTCTCGAAGTCACCGCTGGGCAGCAAGTTGTCGCCGAACTGGGCTTGCTGGAGACCAGCGCGAAAACGACGCGACTCGGGCAACGTGAAGAAGGAAACCGCGTAGGGATCCGCGACCGGCGAGTCGAGGCCGTGGATCGCCATGTGCCAGTGAACCTGTCGCACGAGCCTGGTGAGACGAAGGCAGCGTCGGGCTTCCGAGACGGTCTGGCGGAAGTCGCGTCGTTCATAGGCTTGCCGGCAAGCCTCGAGTCGATCGCGAGCCTCGTGCAGCGTCCCAATGTTCTTTTCCAGCCGCTGGTCCGACGATTCGAGTTGAACGTTGATTCGCTCGGTCTCGGCCAGTTCGATCTCCGCGAGTTCCTTGGACCAATCGGCGGCGTGCGGCAAGACCTGGTGAATCAACTCCTGGTAGTGCTGAAAGAGCCCCTGCTCCGTCGAAAGGACGACGAGACTGGCGATGTCGAACTCCGGGACCGTGACCCGAATGCCGCCAAGATCCTTTCGACGTTTGAGCGAACGAATCTCCGCCAAGCTGACTTGGAAGACCTGCGCCGCCTCGGGAGCGTTCTCGACCATCACCTGCAAGTTGGCCAGCGCGGCCTGCCCGAGGACATACTGCGAGTTGCCACCACGCCAGTAAGGCACGACGAGCGTCCCGCGTTGATGCCGAAACGAGGTCGCTCCGACTTCCGGATGGGAGGTCTTGGCGGGAATCGGCGGATTGCCACCAGCCAGGAACGGCTCGATGAGCGTCAATTCGAGGTTGAGAAGCGCGATCTGAAGCATGCGGGCTCTCCCCTGGGCCGCTTCCGAAAGCGCCTTGTCGGAGGAGAAGACGAGTCCGCGATAGCCGGCCGCCAACGCGTGATACGTCATCGCCTTGATCTGCCCTGGGGCGGGACCGATCGGCACCTGAAAGGGCTGGGACAGATCGTGACCGTAGATCAGCTCGGCATACTCCTTCGGCACGTGGGTCTGGATCTCGGTCCAGTAGAGCGTACCGGGACGTCCCAAGTGCTTCCGTTCCAGGAGCCACTTGCGATAGGCGTTCAGATCGAGACTCGTCATCAGCGGGTAGCGGTGAGCCCCGACCATGTCCAAGTCGCGGGTGTAACTTCGCATGGCGTTGGAGACGTCGGCGGTGATCGGCCTACCCTTGATCGGGTCCTGCGAACGAATCGTCCGCACCACCGACGCGACGGTCGGCTCCTCTTCGCGATCGAGTCCGCGACCGAGCAGATAGGCCATCTCCCGAGAATCGAACTCCAAGTCGATGAGCCCATCGTTCGATTTGAGCGCGACTTGTCCCTGGTTGGCCGAGACGAGCGTGGCGCGACTCGCCGAGGTGATCGGCAGCACGGGGAGGACTTGCAGCCCCCGCTTCTGGGCGTCGTTCATCAACTCCGAGTTGATGGGCCAGTCCATCAACACCGTGTTGAGACCGGCATCGCTGAGCGTCGAGAGAGGAGCGTCGGTTCTCCGGATCCCCCGCATGAAAAACGGACGATCGCCGACAAGGAGGCGGTCGTGCAAGATACGAACTCGCTTGCGATCTTGGTCGCTGGCGACCTGGGGCCGATGCACCTTCGGCACTTGTCCCTTCTCGTCGCGAAGGACGATCGGCACGCTCTTGTCGCCGCGCATCTCCGCGAGCCCGGGACGCAGCACGATCGGTCCGATGTTGACGTCATCAATGCGAACGTCGACATCGCCGACGCCGGTATGGACGTTGAAGACGATCTGGTCGACGAAGGCGTCGGAGACGTCGACGTTTCGTCCTCGTTCGGCTTGAAGTAGCTGCTGTTGTTTGCGCAAAAGTAGATCGGGTCGGCGGATTTGAAGGCGTCGCCAGCGATCGGTCACTTCGTACGCGTCGCCCGGCAATAGTGTCGTCAGCGGTTTTCCCGTCTCCGGATCGACCTCTTTCGGCAACACCACGCGCGCCTCGAGACGGGTGCCGGGCCGGTCGGAGTAGACCCAAGCGCTGATCTGCAATTCCTCGAAGACCAGTGCTTTGGGCGGAAGCAACTCGATGTAGGCGAATCGGCCGCTCGAGAGACGGACCTTGAAGCGTTCGGCTTGGTTGCCGCTGTGGGCAATATCCGAGACGAGCCCGTGTTCGAGGAGGCGGACTTGGCCATCGGTGATGCCCAAGCGCATCTGGGTCTCTTTTCCCTCGAACGTCTCGCGGTGGATCTGCTGGGCGGACGCATGGGAGACAAAGGCGCCCAGGATGGCGATCGCTCCGAGGACCCGGGGGTGGTTCATGGTGTGGTCTCCCGCTGAATACTCGTCTGTCGACCGGGTTGGCGGTCGCTATCTCGTCGCGCGCTGAGTCCGCGCCGCCGAGCCTATAGCAAGCAAGAAGAACCGCGCGAAGTGATATCGCGGGCCGAGATGGGAGAAACTGGGTGCTCTGGAAGGGAAGGACGCCCGATTCTTGGCGAACCGGGCGTTTTGGGAAACACAAGACACTCCCCGCGATCGAGGAACACCTGGACGTTCAGGACTTCGGGGGAGCCTTCGCCGCCTTCGTGGACGGATCGCCCAGGCACCAGAGAAAGTCTTCGCCTCGGACGAACATCTTGCCGTTGGCGACCGCGGGAGTGCTCAGGAAATGATCCTCAAGGTTGGAATCGGCGATCGGCCGATAGGCGGACTCGGCCGCGATCACCTTCACGTCACCCTGCTCGCCGAAGATAAAAAGCCGGTCCCCCAACAATAGCGGCGAGGAGAAGACACGCCCGCCGAGGTTCATTCGCTTCGTCCAAACTTCCTCGCCGGTCTTCGCGACCACGCAACGAGCCAGCCCCTGATCGGTCACCATGAACAGATGCGGCCCATGCGCGACCGGCGTGACGCAGTAGGGAAGCGAACGCGAACTCTCCCACGCGACGTGGGTCTCGCTTACATCCCCCTTGCCGTCGGGACGGACCGCGACCATGTTCTTGCCGCTATTGCCACTGCCGCATGTCGCGACGATCAAGCCATCTGCCAGGACGGGCGAACCGACCGTCCGCATGTCGAACCGATCGCAGACCCAGACCTGCTTGCCGGTGTCGGCGTCCCGCCCCTCGATGCCGCCGATCGAGGAGAAGATCAGTTGGTCCTTGCCGTCGACATTCATGACGAACGGAGTGCTATAGGCCGCCTTCTCCGACGCCCAAGTCTCCTTCCACACCGGCTTTCCGGTCTCCTTGTCGAGCGCGATGATGTAGGAGTTGGAATCGTCATCATTGAAGATGATGAGCTTGTCCTTGTGGAGAATTGGCGACGATCCGGAGCCGTGGCCGGCGTCAAATGCCCCGAGCGAGCGTTTCCAGATTTCCTGACCGTCAACCGTATAGCAGTAGACGACGTGGTCCTCGGGATCGGTGAACTCGAAAAAGACCAACTCGCCATCGGTCACCGGCGTCGCGGTCGCGTAGGTGTTTTGCTTGTGCTTCTTGTGAGTGGCGAAGGGGAACTGAGCTCGCCAGAGGAGCTTGCCGGTCGTCACGTCGAAGCATTGGATCAACCGGACACGCCCCTCGTCCTCCGCGGAGGTCAAGAAGACTCGGTTTCCCGCCACGACGGGCGACGAGTGGCCCAAACCGCCGAGCTTCGCCTTCCACAGGACGTTGCTCGGACCGATCTCCGACGGCATCGAATCGCTTGAGGAGGTCGCCGTTCCGTTGGGCCCCCGGAAGCGCGGCCACGACTCCGATTCGGCGTGGGCGGCACGAGTGCTGGTCCATGCCAACCAAGTCACCATGATCGCGAGCCCAAAGGCGCGCCCATGCCCAGGGATCAAGTTGCCGAGCGTCATGAATTCACTCTCCTGATGGATTGTTCGTGCCTCGACCGCCGGCGCGGCCGATCGACATCGGTGGGTGGAAAGAGTCTGGCGGGTTACCTCGATCGAGCACCACTTCAACGGGGTGTGCTTGACGTCAATCTGGCTGGTGATACCATTTTGCCAGGAGCAACCAAACCGTCAATCCTGGCCGTCACGCATCCAGTATTCGCGTGTCGTGGGCAATTTGCAAGAGCCCGGCCGCCTCGTCGCAAGACTACAATGCCAGAGGTTGCGGTCCCGATGGAGCCTCAGGTAGGAACGTCGCGATGAAGCTCAAGTGCCATCAGTGTCCCGAACGCGCGGTTTTTCACATCACGGAAGTCGATGATGGCGGGCAGTACTCGGAAGTTCATCTTTGTCCGAAGTGTGCCCACCACTACCTCAACGCGACGCCGGAGCAGTCGGTGACCTCGGCGGCTCTCGCGGAAGTTCCCGAGAAGCCCAAGGCGGAAGTCTCCGTCGGTCTACCCAGTTCGCCGTTGGAAACCGACATTGAATGCTCGGTCTGCGGAATGACCTTCGCCGAGTTTCGCTCGAGCGGCCGCTTGGGCTGCCCGCACGACTACGACGCCTTCCGCGAGCACCTCATGCCGCTCATGGAGACAATTCACGGCAACACCCGTCATGTGGGAAAAGTCCCCGGCCGACTCCCCGCCGACACGCGCGTTCAGACCGAGCTGATCAAGCTCCGCCAGGAACTGCGGCAAGCGATCGCCACCGAGGACTACGAGCGGGCCGCCGAACTTCGGGATCAGATCGACCGGCTTCGCGGCGATCATGCGGAGTAGCCTCTCCGCGACAGACCGGGGCACTGGCTGATGATGATTTGATTCAGTGACAGCGTAGCGCGTATGCTGGACTCGCGGTGTTCGAAGCATGGGTGATCGAGTTGTGGGAAACTGACGTTCGATGACGACCGAACTTGCCAAGCTTCAGTGCCCCGATTGCGGGATCAAGTACATGGAATTCCGCAAGGAGGGGCGTCTGGGCTGTCCCTACGACTACGTGATCTTTCGCGACGGCATCGTCCCACTACTTGACCGCGTTCACCGGGCAACGCATCATACTGGGAAACGCCCACGCCGATCATGTGAGTCGGTGGAGTCCCCCAACGCCATTCGGGGACTGCGTTACCGCTTGAAACAAGCGATCCACACCGAGGATTTCGAGGAGGCGGCTCGATTGCGCGACGAGATTCGGGCCAAGGAGCGTTACGATGGACTTTCATGACCTCGCAACCAGGAGCGGCGAGTGGTTGCGGGGAAACGGACCCGAATCCGATATCGTGATCTCCAGCCGACTGCGGCTTGCCCGAAACCTGGCTGACTTTCCCTTCTGCAACCGAGCCAGCGACCTCGAAAAACGCGAGATCGAAGCGACCTTTCGCACCGTTTCCGACGACCTGGAGTTCGGAGAGGATCTCCACTACCTCGATGTCGACAAACTCGACTCGATCGATCGCCAGTTCCTCGTCGAGCGACAACTCATCAGCCGGGAACTCGCCACCACTGATGGTGCACGCGGGGTCGCGATCGCGCTGAGTGAGGACGTCAGCCTGATGGTCAACGAGGAGGACCATCTTCGGATCCAAGTCCTCCGCAGCGGCTACAGTCTCCAGGCCTGCTGGGAACTCGGCAACCGAATCGACGACCTGGTCGAGGACAAGGTCCGCTACGCCTTCAGCGAGGAATTCGGTTACCTCACCGCTTGCCCCACCAACGTCGGCACCGGCATGCGCGCCAGCGTCATGCTGCACCTGCCCGCGCTGGCGATGACCAAACAGATCGACCGCGTCTTCCGAGCCCTGCAAAAAATTCAGCTCGCCGTCCGCGGCCTCTACGGCGAAGGCTCCCAGGCCTCCGGCGACTTCTACCAGATCTCCAACAACGTCACCCTCGGCAAGACCGAGGCGGAGATCCTCCGCAACATCGAGGTGGTCGTCCCCCAGATCGTCCAATACGAGCGCACCGCTCGGACCGAACTCGTCAAAGAGAGTAAGCAAACGCTCCACGATCGCGTCAGCCGGGCCTACGGCATCCTCTGCACCGCGCAGACGATCAGCTCCGAGGAGACGATGCATCTCCTCTCAAGCGTGCGAATGGGAGTCAATTTGAACCTGATCCCCGACGTCAACGTCGGCATGATCAATGATCTCTTCATCCATACCCAGCCGGCCCACCTTCAGAAGATCGAGGGCCAGCCGCTCGAGAGCGAAGAACGCAACATCGCTCGAGCGACCTACTTGCGTCGCCGCCTCACCAACACCAGCGAGTCGGCCAACTAGACCAGCACCGCGTCATGTTCCTGCTGGGGTCGATGGGCGACGTGCTCGCTCGTCTCAATCGTTCGCTCGGAACATCAAAATCATCGAGTTCGATGGATCCCGCCAGCTCATTCGCTTGCCGATGAGTTCCTTGAACCGTACGATATCTGTCTGTGGCGGGTTTACCCTCCGCCACCGTTCGGGGGATTAGCTCAGTTGGGAGAGCGCTTGAATGGCATTCAAGAGGTCAGGGGTTCAAGTCCCCTATCCTCCACTTTCATAGCTTGACGATTCGGCTGGCCCCGCAGTTGACTGTGGGGCTTTCTTTTTACCCGCGTCCAGCCTCGAACGTCCAACGCGATCCGCGGTTTCGCATCCCATCCGCCCGATCTCTGATCTCTTCGCGGCGGGAAAGCGCCGTCCTCGATCCCAGCAGCGATCGGGCGAACTCGCGCAAGAGCCAATTGACGACCAGCCCGAAAATGGAGATCGCCCCGAACGCCATGATCATGATCGGGGCGCAGGACGCCTCGACGGCGAACTGTTCGCGGGTCACCCGAGCGAAAGGGGTCGCCACGACGATGATCATGTTCCGAGTGCCATCTCCCACCCCATAGGTAAAGCGTCTGCCAACCGCGATCTCATCGGTGCTTTCGGTCCGGCGCAGCGAGAGCTTGTCGACGTCGTCCGCCGCACCGACGATCGGATCGAGCTCGGGCCCAATGTCGATAACGCTTCCCCGCGACTCGTCACCAAGAGACACCAGCTTTCGATCCTGAAACAGCGCGAGCCATTGCCCCTCCGCGGAACCGACTGCCAGCGTGTCCGCATGATGAACCAGTAGCTCCTTGCCCGCCGAGGGACTCAGCACGATCTCGCCGATGCGAGCGCTGATCACCAATATGCCGATGACCTCGTTCCCATCACGACGCAAGCGAAACGCACGATCGGAGTTGGTGAACCGTTGTCCGAGCGAACGATCGTCGGGTCGGTCACGAGGTCGGATCGAACGCGTTCGACGCGTTCGACGGCGGTTGCGGCGCGCCGAGCGACGTGGGGCAATCGTGAGCCGATGGGCTGACTCTTCGTGGACGAAGTAGTAGTAGATCCCCTCTTCTTCCATCAGCCGACTCGCGAACTCGAAATCCGACTCGCCCGCTTGGTCCGTATAGTGTGAGCGTTGCAACGGTGGCGTCTTTTTGTTTGCGGTAGGCTTGGGTTGGTTGGCCCTGGTTTGTCGCGAGGCGGAAGATGCGAGTTCGTTGTGCGGAGAAGGAAGCGTATTGGCGGAAGGTCGTTCGTCGGCAAGAGGAGAGCGGGCGGGGCGTTCGACGATTCTGCCGGGAAGAGGGGATTTCGGAGGCGTCATTCTACGGTTGGCGGCGTGAGCTACAGCGACGCGATCGAAAAGAGGAACGGTCGACTGCGGTCGATGGCGGTGGAACGTGTCCGTCGCCGTTCGTGGCGTTGCGATTGGCGCCGACGTCAACGAGCGTGATCGAGATCGTTCATCCCCGAGGCTACATCGTGCGGAAGCCGGCGAGGAACTGTTCCGGTCCATCGCGGCTGCGGTCGGGCGTGAAGTGGAAGCAGTCGTAGGGATGGGCATTGTCGCCGACGGTGCTCCAGAGATAGGTCTTGGTGCAGCCAGGCGGCTCGCCCGCCAACATCTTGACCGGCGTTTCATCGCAGCCCAGCACCTCGGATTGCAACGCCAGCCGACGCATGAGTTCGACCAACGGCGCGACCGCCAAGGCCAAGGCGAAGAGCCAACGCTGCTGCGTGCCGCGGCCGATGCGGCAGCCGTGGCGAGCGAGGATGTCCTCTTGTCGGTAGTAGGGCAGATGGTCGGCGAAGCGACTGGCGGTCAGATGAGCCCAGAAGCCGGGGCCGGTGTAAGCGTCGATCAACTGCGGCGGTTTCTTCGCCGTGGCGATCGTCGTCTCGCCCGATGCTTCGTCGCGAAGGATCACCTCTTGGTAATGTTCGATCACATGGATCGAAGCGGGCGTGAACTCCAGTTGCTCGCTGGTCTTCTTGAAGAACCGCCGGGCGGTCGGGTCGCTCCTCAGTTCCTCGGGAATCTCTTGCTCGTCGAGTTCGTGACGGACCGTCTTGCGCGGCAGCAGGTCGGGGAAGAGACGCCGGCCGCGTCCCTTGCTCGTGCGGCGTTCCGGTGACGGTTCGTCGTCATCGCTCTCTTCGTCGTCATCGCTCTCTTCGTCGTCATCGCTCTCGTCGTCGTCGCCGGAGCCTGAATCGTCGTCCGCCCCGACGATTGTCGAGTCGAACAAAAGCCCCTGCTGGGCATCGTCGACGAAGCGTTCCCGCCGCCGGCCGTACAAGGTCCGCTTGAGCAAGTCGACGTCGCTCTGCAAGCGATCGATCGTCTCCTGCTGCTGAGCGATGATTGCTTGTTGTTGGGCGATGGTCTCTTGCTGCTGGGCGATGGTCTCTTGTTGCTGGGCGATGACGGCGGCTTGCCGTCGGCGCTCCCGATCGAGTTCGAGGATCAACTCGTGGCAGGCGTCGATATCGTGGGGGAGGTTCATGTCGAAGGCGTCCATCAAACCGATCTCAGTTGTCGCGGGGACACCCTAGCACGTCGACATCGGAGGCGCCAGAGCAGTTTCAGCAATTTCGACGGAATGACGAGAAAACCTGCGAGTCCACCTCGTCGCTGCCATCACCATGACATCGTTGTCGCTCGCGAAGAGAACGCCAGGGTCGATCGTCCAACGAGATTGGCAAGCGAAGAACCCTGGGCCCGAGGACAACCGAAGACAAAGCTCGGTTTTGGTCGCGTGCCGTCCCATGGCTTCCAGGCTCTCGCCGCCGCGACGGGGAACTGGCGTCACGAAGGAGCAGCGGCGAGCATCATTCGGGAAAGAGTGAAGGGAAGTCACGAACGACGGGACGACGGCGTGTCACGGTGCTGATCGGAGACTTGAAAGCGTTTGCGATGCCGGACCGAGGAGAGGTTGATGCCCTCGAGAATGAGTGACAATTGTCCGGCAGTGATCTCGATGCCGGCCTCGTCGTCGGCCGACTGGACGTCGGGAAGCTGATAGCTCCCTTCTTCCAACTGCTGATACCAAATGCAATAGCCGACGCCGCCCCAATAGAGAACCTTGATCCGATCTCTGCGGCGATTGATGAAGACGAACAGGTGGCCCGAAAGCGGATCTTGCTCGAGCACCGATTCCGCCAAGGCGATGAGCCCGTGAAAGCTCTTACGCATGTCGACCGGTTCCCGAGCCAGGAATATCCGCACCTGATGAGGGACCGACCACATGCTCACTCCTCCTCGACGCTCTCGAGGGCCGCAAGCACTTTGCGCAAGGCGTCGCTGTCGACTTGGGCCGGCGCCCGCACGATGTAGCCTCGGGGATGAACGATCTCGATCACGCTCGTCGATTCGGGGACCACCCGCAACGCCACGAACGGCGACGGACACGCCCCACCGCCATCGACCGCAGTCGACCGTTTCTCTTTTCGATCGCGTCGCTGTAGCTCACGCCGCCAGCCGTAGAACGACGCCTCCGAAATCCCTTCTTCCCGGCAGAACCTCCGAACGCCCCGCCCGCTCTCCTCTTGCCGACGAACGACCTTCCGCCAATACGCTTCCTTCTCCGCACAACGAACTCGCATCTTCCGCCTCGCGACAAACCAGGGCCAACCAACCCAAGCCTACCGCAAACAAAAAGACGCCACCGTTGCAACGCTCACTCTTCTCCGACACCCACGACTTAGATGTGTTCAAATTCGACATCTTGTATGCTTTCCTCCTACCCAAAGATTTGTGGCTCTATTGCCAAATCTGTGGGTGGTGAGTGTCTTCTCCGTTCCGCTTGGTAGTGGAGGTTACCGCCGTATGCCAAGGGCCGCGTCCGGCTGCTGCTTTGCCTTGTCTTCTCGCTTCGCTCGCCCTGCATTCTCGCCATCGTGGCTCGGCTTCGGTCGCCCGGCAAAGACTCCTCCTTGGCCGTTGGCGGGGAGGATGTTCCACTGGTCAAGCGGAAAGGAGAGAAGTCGGCAGGAGGCCAAAAAAGAGCATCCCGCTCTCGAGTGGCGCATGATGGAGTTTGCAAGGACTTCTTCAAACGCCAGCCGCGAGAGACGGGATGCGACTTCAGGTTATCCTCAACGCCTTGGAGCGTCACGGGAGTTTCGTCTACGAATCGGTGGTTTGGGCCGATTCGTCGAAACGGGGACTGCTGGTTCGGATTCGCCCACGGCGTCGCAGCCGGCCGATCTGTTCGGGTTGCGGGAATCGTGGCGGCACGTACGACCACTTGCCGGAACGCCGTTTTCAGCACGTGCCGTTGTGGGGCCTGGCGGTCTGGTTCGTCTACGCGGCGCGGCGGGTCGCATGCCCTGCTTGCGGGGTGAAGGTGGAACGCATTCCCTGGGCCTCGGGCAAGGAGCGAACGACGTCGAGCTTCCAATGGTTCCTGGCCCGTTGGGCCAAACGCTTGAGCTGGTGCGAGACCGCCGAGATTTTCGGCACGAGTTGGCACACCGTCTTTCGTGCGGTGAAAATGGCGGTTTGCTGGGGAATCCGCCATCGCGACCTGGAAAGGATCGAGGCGATCGGCATCGACGAGGTCGCCTACCGCAAGGGCCATCAGTACTTCACCCTGGTCTATCAGATCGACCGCGGATCGCGTCGTCTGCTTTGGGTCGGGCAAGACCGGACCAAGGAGACGCTCGGTCGTTTCTTTCGCTTCTTCGGCAGGCGGCGAACCGAGCGGCTGAAGTACATCTGCAGCGACATGTGGAAGGCCTACCTGTCGGTCATCGCTCGCGAGGCCAATGGGGCCCTGCACATCCTCGACCGCTTCCACATCATGCAGTTGTTCAACAAGGCGATCGACAAGGTGCGGGCCCAGGAGGCTCGCGAACTCAAACGCAAGGGCTTCGAGGTGCTCAAGCGGACGCGTTGGCTGCTGCTCAAGCGTCGCGGCAACCTCAAACGCAAGGAGGTCCTTCGTCTCAACGAGTTGTTGACGCACAACCTCAGGACGGTCAAGTGCTACCTGATGAAGGAAGACTTCCAGCGGCTTTGGGACTACAAGGCTCCCTGGCGGATCGGATCCTTCTTCCAGGAGTGGCTCGACCGGGCCTTGAGCACACGGATCGAACCGATGCGCAACCTGGCACGAACCCTCGAGCGTCACGCCGAGCAGATCTTCAATTGGTTCGAGGCAAAAGGAGAGATTTCCGCGGGCGCCGTCGAGGGAATGAATCTGAAGGTCAAATTGACGACCCGCCGATCCTACGGCTTTCGCGACCCCAGCACCCTCAAATACGCTCTCTATCACAATCTCGGCAACCTCCCCGAGCCACCATCGACCCACGAATTCTGAAGACGAGGCAAGATTATTTACCCGAAGTTTGTAGGTGTTGCGGTCTTTGTACTTATCCGCAATCCATCCCTCCGATGCGAGCAGCTTTCCGAACGACTTCTTGTTTGGAATTGGTGTTGCCCCAGAATTTGCCGCTAGACGATTCGTCACGGCCAATACTGCGTCTGGTATCAAGTCGATCACGCCACCTCGGCCACCTCGGAACCATCCGACTCTCATCCCATGGGGACGATAGGGGAACGTCTCGAAGGTCATCTCCTCTTGGTCCTCGTCCTCCTCTTCTGCTTCGCCAGCCTTCTCTTCTCCGTCTTTATTAGACACGTCAGGAGCAATCGCTGCCACCCTGGAGTATCCAAGGAGTTCTGGCGGAATCTCGCACTCCCGCCCATCGCAGAAATCGAAGTAATCCCCAAGATCGTCGATCTCAAGATGACACATCTGTGAAGCGAGAGCTGATACCAACAGCTGAGCGAACCTTTCCGTGGGTTTCTCCTCAAGCGCATCCAAGAGCGCTTTGTGCTGCATTGCATACAATGCCTCAACGGTCTTTTGCAGATGATCGTCATATTCAGCGTCGGAAATAACCTTCATCGAGTTCGCGAGGAGAAGGAACTCAGACATTCCCGCGAAAAGGGCACGAGCCGCATCCGGAAACCGCCGATGGAGCTTCTCGTCAAACTCTAGTCCGGGGCCTGGATTGTCAACGAATTCCTGTATCTTACAATAGTTCTCCGCTACCCATAGGATAAACATCGTCATCGCGGTCCTGAAGACACCTGACCGCGCCAAGTCCTGACTCGAAGCGAACTGATTCCTCGGGTACCAGCTTACTTCTTCAATCGCGTTCGCAAAGCAGGATCGGTTGATCTCCAAGTTTACGGTCCGGCTCTTTAGGGACCCGAGGCTCTCCGGAAAATTCTCGCCTGTCACGATGACCAATCCGCGAGTAGGATCGTTGGGTCGAAGCGTCCCATCCGGACGGGCTCGCTCTCTACCGTTGCCGTTGACAATGGACCGGATAACGTTGTCCGCCTTCTCTGTTGTCGCGGACGACGCACGTGAACCAGGAGGCTCTTTGTAGTCGTCGACGACGACCGCCACGTTGCCGCTGACCGTGAAGCGGGCACGAATGGCATTTTCGGTGGATGCAAAACTTGCCAAATCCGACTCTTGAGGATTCTCAACGAAGAAGGACAAAAGGAGCAGGGCGAACGCCGTCTTGAGGGAACCCGTTTCTCCATACAGGAAGAGCGCGAACCGAGGGTCCCTCACGGCCGAGTAGAAGATGGCAGCCAGCGAGATGTACGTCACAGACGGATCGCCCAACGTCAACAAGGCGAGAGTACAGTTTAGCGCATTCTTTATCTCCTTTTCCGTATACGATTGGAGTTCGACGAACCGGTACTTCGCAAATTGCTCGGGCAGTTCGACGACGACGTCGTCGATGGAGATCTTCCCGCCTCCGAGAATCGGAACATCGGAACAGATCTTATCGACGTCGGCCAGACCATAGGGATTTGGCGTTCCGAGAGCATTGCTGGTCCCGGAACCGAACTGCTTCGAAGCGGAACGGATGACCCCGCCGGCGTGGGCGAAGCTGGGCTTGCCTCCCCAAACGAACCATCCCAACGAAGTCACCACGGCAACGTGCCGGGCGGTTTCAAGCTGACGCATTAGCATTGAGCGAAGCTTGTGAAACGCCCGATATTCCGAGGCGAGCGAGAACCCCGGGGGAACCGCACGGAGGAACGACCGTTCGTCGTCGAGGTCAGCATGCGTGACCTCGACCTCGACGGAGCCAAGCTCGGCGTGGAACTTCAGGACGTAGCGCACCTCAACTTGGCGACGGCGAATCACGAATCGAATCTCGGCCACTTGGACAGCGTGACTCGCGAGTCTCACCTGATCCAGTTTGCCACGCCGGTCTCTTCGCAATTCAAACGATCCGGTTTCGGTAATCTGGAACTCCTCCTTACCGATGGTGGATGGTAGCTTGGGAAGCGAGTGTGTCTGACCATTCGGGTTCGAATCTTGCTTGGTATTCATAGCGTTTGTTCCTTATTTGCCGCCGTGCAGTTCCGGCCATCGTCTGAGCTGGAATCCACGAAGCGGAAGATACTTACTGACGACATTCATGAATGAATGGACATGCGGTCCAAGGCGGACTTGAGTTGCTCGGCGGTGTAGGTCACCGTGCGGCCCACGCGAGTGTGAGGTAGCTCATGCTGAAGGCGTGCGTCCCGGAGGACATGAGGCTTGACGCCGATGCAAGCGGCGGCCTCACTCTCCTGGAGAGCCGCTCGACCGAGTGGCCACCCTGGGAAGGAATCCACGGATCGCAGGACCTCCTCGACGAGAAGGCGGAGCGATTCGATTGAAACAAGGAGAGGGAGCGCAGTCTCCTTGGACCCGTTGACGGGCTTTTGCCCTAATGCCATACGCCATCCTTTCTTCGAAAAGGATGAGACGGCGGTCGTCAGGAACGGAGGCAAACACTTTGTCTGGGAAATGCGCACCGCAAGACCGCCGATCTCTGTTGATCGGAAATCTCGCGGAATGCGATTGGGGCATCGCAATGACAGGCGAGGTAGAGCGTCACAATGCTCATGGAGTCGAAGTCCGTCCCAGCCTCCCTTTGGCGGAACCCTGTCGCTTTTGGCGACCAGCAAGAGTCTTCGAAACCGGGGCAGTCCTTTCCCCAAAACTCATCCTAGCTGGGGGCCTCGAAGGAATCAAGCATTCATGATCGCATCGTTGAGTTGGAAGTCGACGAGAATCTGACCCTATCGGATTCGATGGACGACGACACCGTCAACGGAAGTCCGTCGGGTCGGACTGTTGGTTCGATCGTGTCATGGGGTCAGCGAAGACACGCGATCGAGCGAGCGTCCCTTGGGGCACGGATCTAGGCACGGAATTCGAGGAAAAATGTGCAACACATGAAAAGCTTGAAAAGCAAAGAGGCGTGTCTCCCGAGGAATCCTCTCCTCGTGCGCCTGACTCTCCCAATAAGCGGTCGTACAGCGATTTGACCGGGAAGTCTCTTCGGGATCGTCTCCTCAACACTGCACATAAAGGGACACCATCATCTCGTTGGCCAGACGTCTCAAATGTCGACAATTCAATCCATCATCTGTCTTATGAGTCACATCGAGGCCTGACGACACTCCTATGCCACGTGCCAGAAAGTACTTCAAGTATCCCTACTCTGGCAACACAGGATCCAGAATGGAACCTCGGCCCTTCTCGGGCGCCTTGCCGAAGAGCTCGGGTGATTCGAGGTAGACTTCCCGAACACGTTCTGCAGTTGAGTCATCGACCGGATCCCGTTCATACAAGTTTAGCGATTCAATGATCTGTGCTGCTTTCATGCGATGATTCAAATCTGGATGGTCAAGCTCCATAGCGAGACCTGGTATCGCTTCTTTCCCCAGACACATGATGGCACTGCGTGCAGCAGAGGACTCTTCCACATCGTCCGACAGATATGCCAAAATCCATTCTTCTGTAGAACGCCCGACCTGTGGAGGAACCGGGTACCAATCCTTGGGCGGCCACGTTTCTCCAAGGTAGTCGACCCCTCGATAGTTCGTCTGATGTCGCAGAATACGTTTATTTGTATCCAAGGGCTCAAAATAGAAGTTCTTCCAACAATGCCTTCGCGCGAGCTCAACGACCGCCATGCTACAACATGTCGGCCCCGGGAACTGCTTCATCGTGAAAAAATACGATCCGTCCCAAGAGCCTAACTTCGGGATTAGTCGTTCATATCGCAATGGAACCTGAGGAGTACCCAAGTTGCTGTTCTCCAATTCAACATCGATCTGGCTCACGATTGCGACGTGACAGTAGTCTGGGACAGACGATGCCTGCAATCGCTTCGGCATCTTGTCAACCACAATAGGGAATGCCTCCAAGCACTGTGACCCTGATAGTACAGTCGTGACGACCTCCCTTTTTAGAAGCAGTCGCCACCCTCTAAACGATAATGATGCGATATCTGGCCACTTCGAACCCTCCTTGACGGTGACATGTATTGGGTCACGTATGAGCGGTGGCCCTCCAACCGGCATTGGCTCATACGATCCCGAAGACACAAACGCGCAGAACCCCCTGGTGAAATCAGATGGACTGACTCTGAAAAGAGCCGGGACAAGGTTCATGATGACAGTTCTCCAAAGGAGCCACACTTACGGATAGAGTCCGGTACCTCGCAAATCAAACATCTTAGTTTGAAGCTCTAGTCGAGTATAGGGCCGACCAAGTGCTGCTTCGTCTTCGAAGAATTCACGCCATTGCCTATTGTACGCTGCCGTCCAAGACTGGTGTGTCCCAGTGGGACTTCCGTCTACCCACCGCATATAGTAAAGGCTATACGGATCGATGCCGCGTGCAAGGAATTCGTCCTTGAACGCTTCCGGAAAATCATGGTGGGGCTGAGGATTCGCCATGTGCCCCGGAGCGGGAACCGCTTTACGATATGACTTGAGCGATGCTTCGTAGGTGCTCACAGATCTCAAGAACTGGCTATCGACCAGAAACTGCCGCTCTTGAATCGTCAGCATGGATCCGAGTTGTTCGAGTTCAGTCCACCGTTCAGCGTACGACCTCTTCTTTGACGCTTTCTCTACTGCTTCCAGTGTGGGCCCAGCGAACCGCAAGGATTCGCCAGCATGCCTGATGATGAGGCCTTTTCCGGAGCGAACTGCCGCAGCACACAGAAATGGACAGAAGCCAATCCATGCTTCCCAATTCCCCTTCGAGATCTCTTCGATTGTCAAGACCCAATCCAAAGGTTCGCTGACAATCGACAGGCCACTGATGTAGGCATTCAGGTATGCTGCAGCAACAGGCTTGGCCGTCTCTCCAATCTGCTTGACACCGCGCGCATATCGGCCAAGGTCTTCGAAAGGGACTCCGTTGTTGAGCAGATTGTTCTTGTAGTAGGAAAGGGATTTCTCAAGACCCTCAAAGAGATACTCTGCAGCACCCACGGGATTCGTCGTCGGATCTATCTGTATCTTCAATGATTCGCCGGTGGCAAACGTGAAGCTGTACTTCCAAGGCCACCAAAGGGGCATCGGCGTTATTTCGAAGACGGAGCCCGTCTGCTGCTGGTAGGCAGCCAGCAGGCGGAGTCCCTCGTCGCCATAGATCTGTTCGAAGTAGATGAGAAGCTTCTCCATCGTCAGCGTAGGACTGGAAAGCTCGCTAGACGGTGGATTGGGAATCGGATCTTGACCCATGACAAAGACTTTGGCGTCTTTGAGCGCCGCGTTGTTGCTCACATTGATAAGGCTCGCTGTGATGTAGCCACCCTGATTGCGTATCTGTAGGTTGTCGATCCCGACGTTCTCTGGTAGCTCGATGGACGTTTGGATCACGAAAACACGAGGACGATTGTCAGGAAAGTTCGGATTGATGACGTATTGCCGTTCCGGGCTGTACGTGAACGGCGCGACCTCTTGGGCAACACCGTTGATCTCGATGGTGACAGCATCAACCGTTTCTTCGTGAAGACCTTCGACTGCAAGTACCCTTGTCTGAATCCATCCCTTTGGCGACCCTTCTCCCTCGATTGGCTCCCCAAGCAAGGGAGCAAAGACACCAACCGGTAGATCACCAATTTCGGAGGTGAGGATTGTGGCGTTGGGCAGGAGCGTCTCGACCTGGGTGAATCGCAAGCTGTCCGGTCCGGACTCGAAGAAAGTCCCTGTTGTGTGAAAGACCGTACCGTCATCCAAGGTGTAGGTGATCGGCGCGGTGAACTGATCGATGACGCCTACGGTGAAAGCGAGATCGAGAGGGAGCTGAACCTCGATCGTCGAGGTCACATCGTCGGATGTCGAAAGGTCACCTACAAAAAGTTGGGAGCCGGGGTCAGCGACTTCGAGAAGAACTGGATCGTCGGGCGTCGAATCACGATCACCAACGTACGCCTGAACGGCGTCCAGCGTCAGCAGATCCATGGGGCCATCGAACGCGAGAGAGAGCCCCAAATGGGTTGATCCGCTGTTTGGCTCAATGACTCCAACCTGTTTCCAGTCGACGGAGACATAGGCCGAATCCCAACCAATCTCGCCGGCTGCGTTTGCCGACGTCTCGGCTCGCAACAAGTACGAAGAGCCTCCCGGGCTGGGAATTGTGAACATTCGTTGCACGACGACCTCGAACGGATAGGGACGCCATGGTAGTTGTGGCGTACCTCCCGCGATACTCGGAAGGCTGGTGACTGTCTCAACGGCCACTCCATCAATGGTGAACGTCAATTCCTGTAGCCGGTTGGCAGGATCCTCCATGAGCTCCGAAAGCTCGTCGTAGACCAAAGCCTCAACCGTGATTTGTAGATCTCCATTCGCGACAATCTGTTGGTTAACAACCGACAATGAGACTTCTGGAATTGGTTCCGCATCAACCGCGACGTCGTCTGCGGGCACTGGTTCACCAGTATCGGGATCGGGGGAGTACCAGGCAAACTTGAGAACGTTGAAGTTGACGATTTCCGAGCCGGAGGTGAGACCGTCGTGGCTAGCCCAGGAGACCGTCACACGGCCGGAGTCGTATTCCGCGCTCGTGGCGACACCTTCGACGTAGAGCTGCCCGACATCCGTCGAAGTGAGAGAACTCCCGCTCGCCACAAGCATTGTCTTTTCGCGGTCGAGGTAGAGCCGAACGAAATTGCTGTCGTAGGTAAAGGTGTAGTCGCCGTACGCTGCGTAGGGGTCGAGTTCGATGACCGCTAAATCCTCATCGCCCGTGTCGACGTCGGGATCATCGTAGTCAACGACCCCATCGAGATCGTCGTCGTTGTCGTTGAGGAAGATGAATGGACCGGGGGACTCCTCTTCGTGATCTGGCACGGTGCGTCCGTTTGGCAGCTTCACCTTTGCCAGATCGAGCACCGTGACGAATAGTTGCGACGTGACTTCGAATTCACCGTCCGTTACAACATACTGATAGGAGTTGATCCCCGAAGAAGTAGTGGCCGCAAACGCAATCGCACCATCGGAAGTGTAGGCAATCTGACCATACCCACGGTCTACTATTCGGCTCACTTCAATTGGACTGTCGCCTATCGCGATGTCATTTGACAATAGGCCAGCGGCCGCGTCAACATCAAGCGAATACCCCGACACAACGAAATAGCTGTCGGGAAAAGGAACTGGGACCAGTAGCGTCTCGTTGTCTTCGGTTACACCATCGATATCATCAACGCCATGGTGTCCGTCCAGAGAATCGTCTCCAGATCCGCCAATGAGCGTGTCACGCCCAACCCCTCCGGACAAGGTGTCGTTACCGTCGTCACCGTGTAGCAGGAACTCACCGTGCCCAAACAAGGAGGTCGTGCCGGAAGTGACCAACCAATCATCGCCGCGTCCACCATAGAGAGAATCGTAGCCCGATAGTGCGTAGAGCCTATCGTTGCCATCACCCCCCAGGAGGACATCATCACGTCCACCACCAAAGTAGTAACGTGAATCGAGGCCACCTGTTGATAGCGGGTTTCCCTGATCCGCATAGAGACTGTCGTTCCCGGCACTACCTGCGAGCGTATCGTTGCCACCAGCCCCATAGAGCCGGTCATTGCCAGGCCCTCCAACGATTGAGTCATCTCCTATGCCTCCATAGACATCGGTGTCTTCCGGCGTAGCAACCAGTATTGTGTCGTTACCCGCTTCTCCGAAGACAAAATGATTCCCCCCACCTATTGCCGTCAACAGATCATTTCCGGTCCCACCGTAGATCCTGGTGTCTTGGGTTCCGCCTGCCCTTACAGTGTCGTGCCCTGCGTAGGCATAGATCTCAATCGCGTTAAACTGAGAGCTGAGAACCTTGATGTCATCGTCGAGTTCTGTTCCGTAAACCCGGGCTTTCTCGAAGCCGAGAGCCATCGTAATGGCACTCATCTCTCCATCTGTAGTCGTTATAGAATTCCCAACTTGCTCGAACTGGCCGCTCGCAAATGCATATAGCCAGTCACCCCGTTCATCCTCTCCTCCATCGAGCATGTCTGCTCCCGAATGCCAACGAATAACATCCTCACCTGCGCCCCCGTGAACGATGTCGTTTCCGGCATCACCTTGAAGCTGGTCGGACTCGCCAGATCCGTACAACACATCGTTGCCGTCCCCACCCGACAAGAAGTCTTTGTGAGCACTTCCCAGGACCGTGTCGTCACCATTGTTTGACCATACTGTGGTCTTTGCATACCTGTTTGTTAGCTGTAGATTCCTTAGATCAATATAGTCGTCACCATCACTTCCGTTCACCGTTACGAGGATGACGTCGTCCACTTCCAAAGGGGTTGAGAAAGGGTCGCGGCCATTGATCCTGATGAATCCACTCTCAGTCGTTACTACTACGGCATCTGCATCAATGTTTGTTATTTCAAGAAGATTACTGTCGTGTTCGACAATGATGTTATCAGTTATACCGACCTCAAGATGGGCGGTGCCCAAAGAGCTATCTCCGCTGTCGTTGGTTGCCTCGTAGCTGAATGTGTCATCGCCAACAAAGTCGGGATTAGGTACGTAAGTGAATGTCCCATCTGGATTGCCCGTCAAGGTTCCGTGATCTGGCCCATCAACGATCGTCACTGTGAGGACACCGCCATCTGGGTCGGTGTCGTTGCTCAAGAGGCCCCGGACAAGATCGATCGACATTGTTTCATTGTCGGGGAGAGCAAAATAGTCATCGAAGACGGAGGGTGCGTCAGGAGTCGGAGTAACGGAGACTGTAACCGTGGACGTGTTGGTCGCAAGCACGCCATCGAAAAGCCGATAGGTGAAAGAGTCTTCCCCATATCGGTTGGTGTTCGGGGTGTAGATGAAAGTACCATCCTCATTGATGTCTATGGATCCGTAGTGTGGTGTTGTAACGAGATCGACTACAGTTCCCGGAATGATGGTATCGTTGACTAACAAACCAACCGTCCTGTCGATGACGAGCGGAGTGTCTTCATCCGTGTCGTAGTAGTCGTCTACAGCAATGGGCGTCTCTTTCACGGTGAAGTGGACATCGATAGGAGCAATTGCATTCCCAGCGAGATCATTCGCTTCGATGTAGAGGTGGTGATTACCATTCTCTAGAATCCCAAACGGATGGTCGAATGTCATTCCAGCATCGACGGCTACCGAGGTCAGAGGGCCGCCGTCTAGCATGTAGTGCAGAGATCCCGGAAACGAAAGATCGGCAATGGAGCCAACGAGCGACGCATCCGCCGTGTAGCTGAAGCCATCGAGGGGGGCTGAATGGTTTATCACTGGCGCCGTCCTATCAAGCGTGAACGGCAGACTTTGACTCGTGAGTTCCGAGTCATCGACATCAAGAGCTCGAACGTATAGCGTGTGTTGGCCATCGGCGAGCGGACCGAGAAGTGAATCGATCTCGGCATTCGTGAGGCTGAATGCTCCCAGCGTTGCACTGATCGATACGTATTCGTCCTGCGACATGCTGTCGAGGCCGATGTTCAGAAAGGCATAAACTCCATTGATCGTGCCGCTGATCGATGCGTCGTTGGTGATCAGGTCATCGTCGAAAGCACCGCTGTCGCTGACGAGGGAGAGGGTAATCTCGGACGCAAGGGGGCCTGCCGGAATCTCATCTACGCTGAAGTTGTCGATCGTGGATCCGCCCCAATGATTTCGCAACCCAACCTTGCCTGGACCGGTGAGCGTGTCATCAGTGACTTCCGCTAGGAGCACATCGTCCAGGGAAAGGGAAAGTGTGTTGCCGATGACATCGAATCGCAGCCGTCCCGATTCCGTCGAGGAGACGCCAGACGCCAAGGTGGTCCATTGACCATCGACGGCAACGTAAATGTAGCCTCGGACCGTCCCGTTGATGCGGCGGAGTTTCCCGGCGTACATCGTGGTGTCGCCATCACCCTGATGACGGGCGATCAAGCCCACATCCTCATTGTCCGTCGTAGACTCAAGGGCTACTTCTGCGCTGAGTGAGACGTCGGTTGCGGTCAGTCCAGCAACTGTCGCGACGGATCGTGAAGAGTTGACTGCCTTGCCTGAAGCGATACCGAATTTGCCGAATTCGTTGATCCATCCGAGACCGAGGTTCGGACTGTCAACTCTCTCGAAGTCGTCCGAATACGGGAATTCGGCTGCGGGGACTGGGTCGGACGTCAATTCCTCCGCACTGAAGTTGTCCGTCGTGGAGCCACCATAGTGGTTTCGAAGTCCGACTTTTCCCGGCCCGGAGATGGTATCGTCTACTGCATGCGCAAGGAGCTGGTCATCCAAGTACAGGGACATTGTGTTGTCGTAGACGTCGAAGCGAAGCCGACCCGACTCATCGCTCGTCGTCCCGGAAGCCAGGAGCGTCCACTGTCCACCCTGGGCTACGTGGATGAGGCCGCGTACCGTTCCGTTGGTTCGACGAAAAGTCGCTGCGTACATCGTGCCGTCACCGCTACCTTGGTGACGAGCGATCAATCCCGTGTCTTCGTTGTCAGTACCTGCCTCAAGGGAGACGTCGGCATTCACGGAAACGTTTGTCGCAGTAACTCCGTAGAGTGTCGCGACCGAACGCGAGGTGTTCGTCACTGCCCCTGATTCAACACGGAAGTTGCCGAATTCGTTTGTCCACTGGGTACCGAGATTTGGGCTGTCAACACGTTCAAAGTCGTCGGCGAAAGGAAGCGTGACCGGAGGAGTGGGGTTTGCGGCGAGCTCATCGACGCTGAAGTTGTCGGTTGTCGAACCGCCATAGTGGTTGCGCAAGCCCATCTTGCCGGGCCCGGAAAGGGTACCGTCCACGGCTCGGGCCAAGAGTGTGTCGTCGAGGTAGAGGGACAACGTGTCGTCAAAGACATCGAAGCGAAGGCGGCCTGATGTGGCACTCGTCGTACCTGACGCCAACGAAGTCCATTGGCCATCTTGAACGACGTGAATCAAGCCGTACACGGTGCCGTTCGTACGGCGAAACGTTGCCGTGTACATCGTGTTGTCGCCCGTCCCCTGGTAGCGAGCGACGAGACCGGTGTCGTCATTCTCGGTCCCACTCTCCAGAGCGACATCCGCGCTGACCGTCACGTTCGTTGCGGAAACTCCGTCGGCAGTTGCCACGGAACGCGTGTCGTTTGTTGCCTTGCCAGACTCGACACGGAACTGGCCGAATTCCTGACTCCATGAGGAGCCGAGATCTGGACTATCGGCACGTTCGAAGTCGTCCGAGAACAGCGTTGACGACGACTGGACCGACGAAAGGAACATTGGAGGGACGTCTTCAGGCGAGACTGGCTGGCGAGGCTGAGATGGGAGAGTGGGCGCAGCGCCAGGGGCTCCATTGTCCGCCCCTAGCGATCCTCCTGCCGACTGGATCTGACTTGCCTCCAGCGGGTTGGTCTGTTGGCTGAAGTTCGCTCCCGCGAAGAATGTCTGGTTGGAAGCCGGCCGCATCGTGTTTCCATTGGTCGACTCCCCTTCACTTTTCGAGGAAAGGAGGTCATCGGTGAGAGGATCCGAGGAGTCTTCCTCTTCGGACTCATCGGCTTCACTGATGGTATCCGAGGATGACGCTCTGCTATCGCGTCGAACTCGCGACCGCCGCGATCCATCTTCAAGTTGATCATCGTCGACTATCTCGATCTCAACAGGGGCTCCGACATCCGTTTGGGCTTCCACGGGTTGTTCGGAAGCCTCTTGGCGAGACTCGGCTTCCTCCGGCTCAGGCGTGCTAGCTTGAGACAGCCCGTAGACCATCGGAAGAAAAGGCAGTGAGGCCCAAGCGTAGTCCGTGGGAGTCTCCCTCGGCTCCAGCCTTTCGACACCGAGAGCCCGAGTGAGGCGTGACTTTGAGTTCGGCTCACGCTTGGAGTGGTTGTCGTCGGGGAGAATGGAGATCGGAAGGCGCATGTGGAAGCTCCCAGGCAGTTGAGTGTACTCGCATCACGATGGATCTGGGTGGCGAAGAGAGGGAGGAGACTCGTCGAGATCGTGAAAGCTTGATCTCTGTGAGCACAAGGATGGAATGCGACGCTGAGCGCGCAGCATCTACCCTTGAGCGACTCCTTCCTAGGTCGCCCGTCGTCCGTGACCTCCGGAGTGAACTAGCTGTGCCGCCAAGCATCGGCGTCATTGAGAAGCTAGTTCCCGGGCAACGCTTCATCCTCGAAGCGTGTCGAAGTATCCAAGCAGGTTGTGTTGTGTTGAAGCAGCCAGTAACCCGTGTGAGAAGACCGCTTTGACCTAGTGGTTTGACCGCCAGCAAGGTCTACCAATGACCAAGCTGGACGAGAGACAGTCGGATGACGGACCGAGCCAAGAATCGTGCGTTCCTGCACGCCTCGTGGCCCGAAGTATCCACCGCCCTGGCTCCCGATGGGCCAAATTTACCAGTATCACGCCCGATGTCACGCGTTTTCTTGATTGGGTTGGCCCGGCGAGTAGGTGGTTTGGCGCAGGCCCCTTGACTCATAATAGGTTGCGTCACGAGCTTCAATCGGAGATTCGGTCGAAGAACCGTCTCAATGTTGCGAGATGAACGCACCCATCGACGTACCTGTGCGGAAGCTATCCGGCTACAGCGGCATTCTTCCAACAATGAAGCGTCAAGAGGCAGCAGCCGAATCCAGGCACGGAAACGGGCACGGAATACTTGCAAAGGGCACGCTTTCGTGCAGAATAGGCGAAGCGTAAGTGGCTATTTTCAGAGGGTTTGAGGCTTCGGCCGGCTAAATGGCATTCAAGAGGTCAGGGGTTCAAGTCCCCTATCCTCCACTTTCATAGCTTGACGATTCGGCTGGCCCCGCAGTTGACTGTGGGGCTTTCTTTTTACCCGCGTCCAGCCTCGAACGTCCAACGCGATCCGCGGTTTCGCATCCCATCCGCCCGATCTCTGATCTCTTCGCGGCGGGAAAGCGCCGTCCTCGATCCCAGCAGCGATCGGGCGAACTCGCGCAAGAGCCAATTGACGACCAGCCCGAAAATGGAGATCGCCCCGAACGCCATGATCATGATCGGGGCGCAGGACGCCTCGACGGCGAACTGTTCGCGGGTCACCCGAGCGAAAGGGGTCGCCACGACGATGATCATGTTCCGAGTGCCATCTCCCACCCCATAGGTAAAGCGTCTGCCAACCGCGATCTCATCGGTGCTTTCGGTCCGGCGCAGCGAGAGCTTGTCGACGTCGTCCGCCGCACCGACGATCGGATCGAGCTCGGGCCCAATGTCGATAACGCTTCCCCGCGGCTCGTCATCAAGAGACACCGGCTTTCGATCCTGAAACAGCGCGAGCCATTGCCCCTCCGCGGAACCGACTGCCAGCGTGTCCGCATGATGAACCAGTAGCTCCTTGCCCGCCGAGGGACTCAGCACGATCTCGCCGATGCGAGCGCTGATCACCAATATGCCGATGACCTCGTTCCCATCACGACGCAAGCGAAACGCACGATCGGAGCTGGTGAACCGTTGTCCGGGCGAACGATCGTCGGGTCGGTCACGAGGTCGGATCGAACGCGTTCGACGCGTTCGACGGCGGTTGCGGCGCGCCGAGCGACGTGGGGGCGATCGTGAGCCGATGGGCTGACTCTTCGTGGACGAAGTAGTAGTAGATCCCCTCTTCTTCCATCAGCCGACTCGCGAACTCGAAATCCGACTCGCCCGCTTGGTCCGTGTAGTTGCGTTGCTGGTACTCGTCGCGGAGCGACAAGTCACCCAACACGATCGCGAGGATCTCGGGAACGCCCTTCTGCCGAAAGACGCGAAACCGACGATTGCGTGAGAAGAGCCGCAGGGGGGAACGACCTCGAGCGTGTAGTGGGTGACGACGTCGTCGAATCCCATTTCGGTGACCCGCGACACGCTCACGTGAAAGTAGCGTTTCGTCGGCGCCCCATCGATCTCTCGGGTCGCCGTCACTCACGCCAGTTTCGTGAGCAGCTTCCCGAAATCGATCGCCTGCTCCCTGACGGCGACGGCGTCGATCTCGAAGCGGTAGAGTTCCGGCAGCCCCTCGCGGCCGCAGTATCCCGTCGCCGCCAACACGTCCGCTCCTAACGGAGTCGACATGCTCAAGAAGCGGTTCTTCTGTGTGAAGGTTGGCATGGGTGCTCCGCGAACGTGGCTGCGTTGTCGCTTAACAGTCCGTTGATTTAAGCGGGCCAAGGCGAGAACGTTCGATGTTGGCCAAGATCAAGGAGGAAAAACGCAGGCGAATCCGAAGATTTGTCGAGGTTTTTCAACGCCGAGATTGGTCAAGAGAGCCGTTTGCAGCCAGCATCGAATAGATCAACAGGCTGTTAAGGTCTATTCGCAAGGTAGTCGGCCGTCGAGTCGAATGCCACCTCCTATTCACTGACATCACCCGAGGATCGACGTCACCGTGGGCAACCGCCATGCTCCCGTCACTCGGTCCCCTTCGCCGACCGCGAGCGACGGGAGCGCAGCGGAATGGCGAAGTAGAACGACAGATTAGTTCATGAATAACAGTGACGCATCCCTCCCTTCGACCTGTGAAATAGGGACACTCGCTACCGTATCGCCATACTATTCACGGAATATTCTTGAATAGATCTCGCGGGACGGCTAGATTCCCATTCGATGATCGAACCGAAGGGCACGAGGCGCGAACCCAATTGTCCACCGTGAAAGTTGCTCGTCTCGCCGGCGTCTCCCAAGCGACCGTCTCGCGGGTCATCAATCGACAGCCCGGCGTCTCTCCCGAAAACGTCAAGGCGGTCGAAGAGGCCATCAGGAAGCTGAAGTTCGTGCCGCGAACGCGCCGGCGGCGGACCAAGACCGTTCCCGAAGCGGGCGCTGGTACCGTCGCGGTCTTGCTACTCGACGACAGTTATGCCGTGCATTCCACCCTCGCGATGCTCAAGCTTCAAGGCGTCTGTCACGCCTTGCGCGAGACGCGCACCAATCTGATCTTCGCGTCCGTCGGCTCCGTGCACGATCTTCCGCCTCTGCTGAGTACCCAGCAAGTTGACGGCGTGCTGCTTTGGGGGCATCGGGCGCCCGCCGGGCTGCAGAAAGAACTTGGCGATCTCCCGAGAGTTTGGCTCTCCTCTCATGAGGGAGAGGGCCAACAAGGGACTCTCTTCGGCAACGAGGCAGTGGGACGAACGGCCGCGGAGCACTTGATCGAGCAAGGGTGCCGCCAATTGGCGGTGCTCAACGTGACGCACCACCTGCGAAGTCATCGCGCCCGCGTCGAGGGCTTTCACCTTGTCGCCCGTCGCGAGGAGATCGCCGCGCGAACCATCGGCGGTGAAGGGGATGACCCGACCGTCGATCAACGGGATGCCACCGCCCTCGAACGCCGGATCGACGCACTTGTCGACCGTCTGCTGAAGCTGAAAACGAGGGTCGATGGCCTCTTCGTGCTCAGCGATCAGTTGACCGCGATCACCCATCGGACGCTCAAGAGGAAAGGCGTCGATCTCCGCCAAGAGCTAACGATTGTCTCCGCGGGCAATGACGAGCCGTACCTTCTCGGCTTGGACCCGCGTCCGGCGACCATCGACCTCAGCCCGGAATTGACGGGCCAATGCGCGGCGCGGAAACTCCTCTGGACGATCAATCAACCGGACCACGCCGACCGAGTCGAGGTGGTCGTCACTCCCAAGCTGGTTCCCGGTGATCGTGACAACGTTCGAGGCTCTTGAGTCGATCGTTGGTTCACAAGCCATGAGAACACGACCATGGCAACTTCTCCCCAGTTCCGGAAGGGCTATCCCATGAGAAGTCTCCTCGTCAGTATCACCCTCGCTTCCATCTGCGTCGCGCAAACGAGCGAGGAGTATCCTCACCCGGCAAATAATCCCGACTCACCGAAGATGCTCGCCGGCGACTGGTTCGAGCACCCGCACGGCATCGACTTCACGGCCCTGCCGAAGATCCCCTCCCGACACGTGGTCGTCAGCGACGTCAAGAAGACCAAGGGAGTCAATCAGCACAACTACCTCGCCCACCACGATAGACGATACTGGGTCATGTGGAGCGACGGCCCTGGCGTCGAGGACCGCGCGGGCCAAGTCGTGAAGTACGCGACAAGTCCCGATGGTCTCGAATGGACGTCTCCGAAGCAGCTCACCCCCGATCCCAAGAACTCCGGTCCCGGCTCGGCGGTCTTCAATACGCGCAGTCCCAAGGGGTTTCGCTGGATCGCTCGCGGCTTCTGGCAACGAGATGGCGAGTTGCTGGCACTCGCTTCGTTGGACGAAGCGGCCGGCTTCTTCGGTCCGAGCCTGGCGCTACACGCCTTTCGGTGGAATGCCGACGACGAGAGGTGGGATGACCTTGGCGTCATTCGCGACAACGCGATCAACAACTTTCCGCCCAAGCAACTCCCTTCGGGACGCTGGATGATGTCGAGGCGGCCGAGCGACTACAAGAGAGTCGGCGTGTCGATGCTGGTCGGCGGAGACCGCTCGCTCCAGGAGTGGAAATCATTCCCCGTCTTGGAAACGAGCAGCAAGCTCGCCGCGGAGGAACCCTACTGGTGGCTCCTGCCCGACGGGAAGAGCATCGCGGCCCTCTTTCGCGACAATCGGCGGAGCGGCTATCTCTATCGCTCGTTCTCGGTTGATGATGGGCGAACCTGGAGCACGCCGGTGAAGACTGACTTTCCCGATGCCCGTTCGAAGTTTCACGGACTACGGCTCCGCGATGGACGCTACGTGCTGGTGTCGAACACGCACCCTCGTCGTCGTGATCCGCTGACGCTCTCCGTCAGTGAAGACGGACTCGTCTTCACGAAGATGGGCTACCTGTACGGCGGCCGCCATGTCGACTATCCTCATGTGATGGAGCATGATGGCCAACTCTTCGTTGCCTTCGCCGGCGGCAAGCAGAGCGTCGAGGTCCTCAAGGTCGACCTGGACGATCTCGACCTGCTCGACAAGATGCCCACCGCCATCGCTCCACGGATGCCGCTCAAGTGACGATGACGTCATCTCCGTGGCACCTTCGCTCCCGGCCTGGAAACCGCGAGGTCACTTCTGTTAGTCTCGAATGAGATGGACAGCGGTGAAACGAGTCCTTGGCGGAAACCCAGTCCCGATGAGCAACGAGCACTTGCCGAAATTGTTGGAGATTCCGCGAGGCGGGTCGCCCCCTTTTGAAGGGAATTGGCGATCGGTGGAGCAGCCGCTCGGGCTCGCGTTGCCGGGTAGCTACAAGACGCTCGTCGACCGCTTCGGAGCTTCAACCTGGGCCGACTTCCTGCACGTCCTCTCCCCCTTCGACGAGGAGTACAACCTGCAGGACGTCGGTCGCCAAGTGATCGAAGCGGACAAGGTCTCGCGTAGCAAGTTCCCTTCGCATTACCCGCTGCCGCTCTTTCCGGAGGCGGGCGGATTGCTTCCCTGGGCGGTGACCGACAACGGCGACGTGCTCTACTTCATCACCAGGGGACCCGCCGACGATTGGCCGACGCTGATCAAAGGACCACGAGCCCCCGAGTTCGAAGTCAGCTTCCTCGCGCCCGCGATGCTCGCCTACCGGATCGCCGCCGGGTTCTACCGTTCGACGATCCTCCCGGAGCTGTAGTGAAGCGAACGACTCGGTCGCTCAATCGACCTTGAGCTGCGTCTTCCACCAATCGAGGTAGGCCTCGGAATCGGGATGAGGCGGAAAGCCCCGTTTCTTCATCGCACGGCGGTACCAGTTGTTGCTCGCGTCGAGCATCTTGCGAACGACCTCGTTGTCGGGCTCGGGGAGTCGCCCCTGGTCGTCGCTCTCCTGCACCCACTGATCGAGGGCGCCACGCAATTGAGCCAGCGTCTCGGCCTGGCCGGGATCGCCCGCGAGATTTAGGACCTCGTCGGGGTCGGCCTGGAGATCGTAGAGTTCCTCCTCCGGTCGCCGCTCGCTCCAGAAGAGAGCGGGCGGTCCTTTGAGTTTGCCCTGCTCCTCGAGCACTTGAGCGACCGTCATGCCGGGGTAGGAGAGTTGCTTGTAGCCGCTGTGCTGCGAGTAGGGCAACTCGGGGTGGAAGTTGCGGATGTACTTGAAACGCTCGGTCCGCACCGAACGGATGCGATCGTTCGTCGTCCCACAACGATCGCGGGCCCCAAAGACCATCTGGTGACCCTTGAAGTCTTTCGCGAACATGTCCCGTCCATCCATCCACGAAGGGACAGCTACTCCAGCCAGACTGAGTGTCGTCGCGGTGACATCGAGAAGCGTGACGAGTTGCGTGTTCTCCGAGTCGGGTTTGAGGTGCCCAGGCCAACGAATGATCAGCGGCACCCGCAGCCCGCCGTCGTAGAGCCACTGCTTGTCGCGATAGTGCGGCCGGCCGTGATCGCCGAAGAAGAAGACGACCGTGTTGTCGGCGACGCCCTCTCGCTCGAGCCGTTCGAGCACCGCCCCCACATGACGGTCGAGAACTTCGATCGACGCGAGGTAGTTGGCCCATTCGGCCCGAATCACTGGATGATCGGGGTAGTACGAGGGGATCTCCATCGACGTCGCTCGCCGACTCGGATCGGCCTGCACGAACCCGCGATGCGGCTCGTGGATCTGCACCTGGGCGAAGAAGGACTGGCCCTTCTTCCTCTTGGACCAATCGGGACCGTCGTAGAGTTTGCCCTCGAAGGCGAAGTTGTAGTCGCTCTTCCCGGCCCGCTTCATCGACGAGTTGCCGTTGGAGACGAAGTAGCCCGCCCGCTTCATCAAGACCGGCAGCGGTTCGATCGGACTGCGCAGCGCCGGCTTGTCGGCCGTGCGATGATGATGGGTTCCGGTCGTGGTCTGGTACACGCCCGTGATGAAGGCCGAGCGCGAGGACGAGCAGACCGGCGCGGTCGCGAAGGCTCGCGTGTAGCGCACGCCCTCGTTCGCCAAGCGGTCGATGTTCGGCGTCTCGACTCCCTCGTAGCCGTAGCATCCCAGTTCCGGACTCAGATCATCCGCGACAATCCAAACGACATTGGGACGATCGTCGGCTTGGGCGGAGGAGGAAGGGAGAACGAGCGGGGCAACGAATATCGCGACCGCGCAAAGTGACCTCAAACAAAACCCCGGAACAAGTCGACACGTCACTCGATCGCTCCTGTTCAATGTCCGTTCGTTGCCGCCGATCGGCGCCGATCAGCTCTCCGCCAACTCCAGTCCGAAGGCTTCGCTGAGCGCCCGGCGGGCGTTGGAGGCGTCGGCTTGGTCGACGACGACGGTAATGTGAAGTTCGCTCGTGTTGATGAGGTTGATGTTCACCCCGGCCGACGAAAGGGCGCGGAAGATACGAAGCGCCACGCCGACGTGGCTGCGCATCCCGACACCGCGGACGGCGATTTTTGCCATCGTGCTGTCGCAGACGACTTGGCCGTTCGCCTCGCCGAGAGCCGCTTGAGCCTTGGCGGCCGCGGGCTCGAGATCGCCTCGGAGGGTGGTGAAGGTGAGGTGGGTCGCCTCGTCGCTGCCGACGTTCTGCACGATCATGTCGACCGCGATCCCCGCTTCGGCGATCGAGGAAAAGATCCTCCCCGCGACGCCCGGCTGATCGGGAACGCCATAGAGCGTGACGCGCCCCTGCCGCTCGTCGACGTCGACGCCGCTGACCAGAATGTCCTCCATCGAGGGAAGGTTCTCGACAATGGACTTAATCCGGTCGGCGGTGGAACTGGTCGGCTGGAGAGCCTTGTTCTTGAGCTGGTAGCGGATGTCCTTGGTCACCTCGGGCAGCGGTTCGTGAAGCCGGAACTCCTCGTGCAGCGCCGCGAGGGCGGCGACCGCGCGTTCTTGCTCGACAAGCATCGAGATCTTAATGTCGCTGGTCGAGATCGCCAGGATGTTGATCCCCTGCTCCGCCAAGACCGAGAAGGCCCGCTCGGCGACGCCGGTGTGTGTCCGCATGCCAAGACCCACGATCGAGACCTTGGCGATGTCGCTACTCGAGTCGACGTGACTGGCGCCGATCGCGTCGGCCACCTCGCGCATCAGTTCGAGAGTCCGCGTCAGATCCCCCTCGCTGACGGTGAACGAGACTTCGGTCCGTCCATCGCGCGCGGCGTTCTGCACGATCATGTCGACAATGACGTGTGCCTCGGCGATCTTCGAGAAGATCCGGTGGACGATGCCCGGCTCATCGGGGACGCCGTAGAGGGTGACCCGACTCTCCGCCTTCGCGAGGGCGCAGCCGCGGACGACAACGTGTTCGAGCACGGGGTCCTCGGGGCGGATGATCGTTCCGGGGTCGTCGGTGCCGGAGTTGCGCACGTGGATAATGACGCCGTACTTCTTGGCGAACTCGATCGAGCGCGAGTGCATCACCCCCGCGCCGGCGCTGGCGAGTTCGAGCATCTCGTCGTAGCTGATCTGTTCGAGCTTGCGGGCGGTGGGAACTTGTCTGGGGTCGGTGGTGAAGATGCCGTCGACGTCGGTGTAGATTTCGCAGACATCGGCCTCGAGCACCGCGGCGATCGCGACGCCGGTGGTGTCGGAGCCGCCCCGACCGAGGGTCATGATGTTTTCGTGTTCGTCGGCTCCCTGGAAGCCGGCGATAATGGCGATGTTGCCGTCGGCGAAGATCTGACGGATGCGTTCGGTCGAGATCTCGCGAATGCGGGCTTTGCCATGAATGCTGTCGGTGCGGATGCCCATCTGGACGCCGGTGAGGCTGGTCGCTCCGTGGCCGAGCGAATGAATCGCCATCGCCAAGAGAGCGATCGAGACCTGCTCGCCGCTGGCCATGAGCATGTCGAGTTCGCGGGCGGGCGGATCGGGATGAATCTCCCGCGCCAGGCCGATGAGTTCGTCGGTCGTCTTGCCGCGAGCGCTCACCACCACGGCGACGTCGTGGCCCTCTTGCTTGGCGTGAATGGCCCGCTTGGCGGCCGCGAGAATCTTCTCGGTGGTGGCGACACTGGTGCCCCCGAACTTCTGAACGACTAGACCCACGGACGTCTACTCCAACACCTCAAAGCCAATTCTCTTCCATGACGTCACGCGGTTCCTCAAGGAGACGCGCGCACGCTTCGCGAACCAATGCCGCCGCAAACAATTTATCCTAGGGAAACTGTCCCAGTCGAGCCAAAGGATCGGCGGAGAGGAGACGAAACGGAGAGCCCCGGTCAGTCGTGCACTGCCGGTTCATCGTGGATGGCCCCAGTCGGCGAGCTACCGGGGCCACCGAACGCGAAACGACTCGTATTCTCGATCCGGGCTGTGGGAATGGACTTTTGAGGCCGAGATATTGGTCGAGTAGACGGCTTCCTCCTCAAGCTGTAGGTCGATGTTTGTGTTCTCCGTTTGCCGTCTGGTTTCCCGACGGTGCCACAAGATCTCGACCATACCTGAGTTGTCAGCCGCCCCTCCCAGAACCGTGCTTGCGCTATTAACGCACACGGCTCCTCATATGGTTTGACCCCGGTGATGGTCCATCAGAACAGCGAGACCGTGATACGAGGCGAAGGCAACGGGAAACGCCGTTCCATCAGATGGAACTTTTCCCAGTTCATGCGACGTTTATCCCCGCGACGCCGTAGCCATTTCTGGAGTAGACGTCGGACCGCGTAGGCGAACCGAGCGATCCCGGGATGGTTGTCCGTCACGCCGTAGTAAGCGTAATGCCCCCGCAGTTTGGCGCACGCTAGCTCCCAAACGTAGCGGGTAGGCATTCGCGAGCGAATGGACTTGAGCCACTCCTTGAAGGCAGCCAGTTTCTGACGGAACTTCTTTCGCGATGTGACACGCTTCATACGGAACCTTCTCCCATTCCGACTGCGGCTGCAATAGTGCGTGAATCCGAGAAAATCGAAGGTCTCGGGTTTTCGTCGCCCCATGTGCTTGGCATGAGAAGACGCCTGCGGGCCGAACGCAAGGAGCTTCGTCTTTGTCGGTTCGATTTCGAGCCCGAACTGAGCCAGCCGATCAGGGAGTTCGTTCATGAACCGCCTCGCGTCTGACTCCCGCTGAAAGCACACGACGAAGTCATCCGCGTAGCGGATGAGCTTGGCGTGACCTCGGCACGCTGCTCGAAAGCGACGTTCAAACCAAAGATCCAAAGCGTAGTGCAGATACACGTTCGCTAACAACGGGGACGCGACACCTCCTTGTGGCGTCCCCTGGTCGTCTATCTGCAAGGAGCCATCTTCCATGACTCCTGCTCGCAGCATTCGTCTGACCAACCGAAGAACTCGCTTGTCGCCAATACGATGAGCCAGGAACTTCACCAACCAGTCATGGTCGACGTTGTCAAAGAAGCCTTTGATGTCGGCTTCCACGATCCAGTTGGGAGATATTGTCAACAGTTGTGTTCTGAGGAAGTTCAAGCGGCGTCCTGCAGGTCTCCGTCAACGAACGTCTTTCCTTCGAGCAGGGGGATGATCTTCTCGTAGCCGTTGAGTCGTCGCCACCCCTTCTGAGCGGCGTGTGCGCGATGAGAGCCGGCACGCGGAGCTTGAATGGGAAGAGCTACACGTCGATGGTCAGACGATGGAGATCTCCGACCCCGCACCGGACGACGGGCTACGCATCCTGACTTGTTGGCGCGAGGGCACCTTTGTCATCATCTTCTCGGACCTGCCGAGAGAAGAGATGGTTGCGATCGCGTTGTCCCTGACACCCGTTCAACCGCAGACCGACTAGGCATTGGACACGAATTCCAGCCCCCCCCCCCAAAGGGTGCTTCGCGAGCCTTCTTCGGAAAGTTCTACCCCGGCCTGTCGATTTCCCCTTCGCCCGTTCGACTAGCATTTGGAAGCTCGGAACAAGCGTGTTCGAGCTATTCCCTTTTGCGTTCATCGAGCGAGGCATGTCATGAAGTACGTCTGTCTAGGCTATATCGACGAGAGCAAGTTCGTGACCCTTTCCGAAGAGGAAGTGTCGAAGATCATGGAGGAGTGCCTCGACTACGACGATGTCCTCCGCCGAGGGGGGCACTTTCTGGGCGGCGAGGCGCTCGACTCCGCTCGCAACGCGGTCACGCTCAAGCCCGAAAACGGCGAAGTCGTCGTCACCGATGGCCCCTTCGCCGAGACCAAGGAGACGCTCGGCGGCATCTTGCTGCTGGAAGCTCGCGACATGAACCACGCGATCGCCCTGATGTCGAAACACCCTGGCGCCAAGATGGGACCGTTCGAGATCAGGCCCGCCGACGAGACGATCAACAAACTCGTCGCCGAGCGAGGTGCCGCGATCACCGACGAGGCGTGAGTCTCTTTGCATGCCCACGCAAGCGTGAGCACGGTACCCAAGAGTCACCCAGCAAGCACTAGTTCTCTTCGCCGACGGAGAGGAGGTCGTCGACCTGACTGGGGACGCGTTGGGAAACTTTCGGGCCGTAGGCGAAGTTGACGGAGAGCAAGTGGTTGGTGAGATTGCCGCGCCGCGGGCGGTTGATGTGCTGATTGAGGTACCCGATGTCCATCGTCCAGCGGCTCTCGGGTCTGTGCTTGAGGCCGATCCCGACAAAGCAACGATTCTGGTCGAACCCTGCGTCGCTCCCCCAATCGGTGTCGTTGAGATGAACGAAGATCTCGTCCGACAGGACAAACGAAAATCTCTTCGAGCGGGCGATCGGCTGCCGCCAGGAGGCGAGTTGCCGGAAGCGCCCGCCGACGTCGTCGCCGTTCTGGAGAAACCGCTGTTCGAGCCGCGATCGCAAGCCCAGCGGCTTGATGTCGAAGGGCTTCGACCAGGTCACTTGCTCCCAGACGCGATCTTCGCTGATGTCCGGAGAGCCGGGACGCGCGTTGACGAACCAACCGTACCCCGCCCAGATGATGACGTTCTCCTTGAGGGCGTAGCCGACCCCTGGGCGCACCACGCTTTGGCCAAAGCCTTCGGTCTCCTCGAAGAAGCGTAGCTGCCCATCGAACCACCACTTCAGACGATCGTCGAGTTTGGGCGCGAGGTTGCCATTGCCAAACGCGGCCAACCAGGTCCCGGTATCGCTAACGGCTTGGGCCTTCGCCATTGATTGGCCGAGGAGCACGATCGCCAAGATCCCCAGCGGTCCGCCCCACCGTCGCATCGCACGAATCTCCATCCCCGCCCTCACTCGGCGCAGTCTATCCCATCTCTCCTGATCGGCATTCCCGAGCCTGGGAGGTTAGGGTAAGTCGCGAGACAGGGAACGTGGTCGCTTGTCATTGATTCGAATCACGCCCGAGTCTTCGTACGGTCTCACGTTGGTCAGCCCCGAGTCTTGCCCCCTCCGACGCCGACCGACACGGTTTCCAGTCCCCACTTCTCTCCCCTGCTGGCACCTAAGCGTCCTTCCTGGTACCGTGGAGCGGCCATGGAGGAATTGGGGATCGACGGGTGCGCCTTGAGACCGGACGCGGGCCGGACAGGGCTACCGAACCGAGGAAAGAGGTATCATGAGAATCTTGCTCGCCCTCGTGGCGATGGGAGCCCTGTTCCCATTCTGCGCCCTAGCCGCGGAGACGCCGACGAAGCCGAACATCGTCGTGATCCTGGCGGACGACATGGGGTATGGCGACCTCAAGGCCTATAACCCCGAGAGCAACATCGCCACCCCGAACCTCGACCGGATGGCGGCCGAGGGCATCGTCTTCACCGATGCTCACTCGGGCGGGTCGACGTGCAAGCCCTCTCGGTACAGCCTGCTGACCGGGCGGTTCAACCCGCGGGCTCCCTCCTACGACGACCGGGCGGGGCCGATCATTCCCGAAGGGGAATCGACCATCGCCAGCTTGTTGCGCGACCACGGCTACTCGACCGCGATGGTCGGCAAATGGCACCTCGGCTTCGACCAGAAGGCCCCCACGAAGGCCCCCGACGGGTTCCGCTTCGACTACGACCAGTCCCTCACCGGCGGGCCGGTCGATCGGGGCTTCGAGTCGTTTTTCGGCATGCACGCCTCGCTCGACATTCCGCCCTACTTCTTCATCCGCGACCGCACGCCGACCGAGAAGCCGACCGACACCGTTCCGGCAAGCACCAGCGTCGGCGGCAAGGAGGGTTGGAACAAGATCCAAGGGGCGTTCTGGCGCGAAGGCCCGATCGCTCCCGACTTCAAGCACGGCGAGGTGACACCCCGCTTCGCCAGCGAGGCGATCAAGGTGATCGAAGCCCACGCCGACAGCGAGAAGCCGCTTTTCCTCTACGTCGCCCTCCCCTCGCCCCACACGCCGTGGCTGCCGACCAAGGAGTTCGCCGGCAAGAGCGACGCCGGCATGTACGGCGACTTCGTCATGCAAGTCGACAGCGTCGTCGGCCAGATCCTCGGCAGCCTCGAGAAGGCGGGGATGAAGGACGACACGCTCGTGATCTTCTCCAGCGACAACGGCCCGGTTTGGTACGAGAAGGACACCGAACGCTTCCATCATGCCTCGAGGGGCCCCCTTCGCGGCATCAAGGCCAGCATTTGGGAGGGCGGCCATCGCGTCCCCTTCCTCGTGAACTGGCCCGGCCACGTCCAGGCGGGATCGTCGAGCGATCGCCTCGTCGCGTTCGCCGATCTCTACGGCACCTTCGCGGAACTCATCGGCCAGGAGCCCACGGCATCGACCAAGGACAGTGCCAGCTTCCTGGCCCAACTCGGCGGCGGAACCGAAGCGACGCCCAGGCCACCCGTGCTTCATAGTCGAAAGTCGATTCGCGACGGCGACTGGAAACTCATGCTCCCCGGCGCCAGCCACGGTTTCAGCGCCCCGAAGAAGCGACCGCGGGAGACCGAACTCTACAACGTTCGCGAGGATCTCTCCGAGACCAGCAACCTCGCGACAAGCCAGCCCAAGCGCGTCGAGCGTCTCCAGAAGAAGCTCACGTCGATCCTCGATCAAGAGCAGTAGTCCATCCCGTCCCGGAGTCCGCGCATGCCCCTCCTCACGAACCGTTGGCGTCCCCTCCTCCCGGTCGCCCTTCTTCTGCTCATCCCCGGCATCTCGGCCGCCGAGGAGGAGCCGATCGTCAAGAACGTCCTCTACGTCATCGCCGACGATTTGAAAGCGAGCGTGCTGGGTTGCTACGGCCATCCGCTCTGCGAGACGCCGAACATCGACCGGCTCGCCGAGCACGGAACTCGCTTCACTCGCGCCTACTGTCAAGCCCCTGTCTGTGCCCCATCGCGACCGTCGATCATGTTCGGCCGCTACGGACGAAGGAACATCGACCACGCCAAGCACAAGTCGTTCCCGCAGGTCCTCAAGGAGAACGGCTGGTACTCGGCGCGGGTGAGCAAGATCTACCACATGCGCGTTCCGGGCGACATCGTCGAGGGGACCAACGGCGGCGACCACGCGGCCTCCTGGACCGAGCGGTTCAACTCGCCCGGCAAGGAGGAGTCAACGCCGGGGCTCTATCAGTGTCTCAATATCAACGACATCAAACGAGACCTCGACGACAGGCAGGGAGCGCGAACCAAGAATCGCGCCTACGTCGCGGTGATCGACGAGAGTGATGGATCCGATCAGCCCGACGCGAAGACGGCCGCCAAAGCGATCGAACTGCTGCGCGAGCACAAAGACGAACCCTTCGTCCTTGCGGTCGGGTTCGTTCGGCCCCACTACCCGCACGTCGCTCCCGAGCCCTACTTCGGTCGCTACCCGATCGAGAAGATCCGCATGCCCAAGCGTCTGGCCGACGACTGGGACGACATCCCTCGCTCCGGCATCTCGAGTTCCAACAGCCAGGCCAACGGGTTGGCGCGCTACCCCGACAACCAGAAGCGGATGTGGTCGGCGTACGAAGCGTCGGTCAGCTTCATGGACGATCAACTCGGCAAGGTCCTCGCGGAACTCGACCGCCTCGGGCTACGCGACTCGACCGCCGTCATCTTCACCAGCGATCACGGCTACCATCTGGGCGAGCACGATTTCTGGCAAAAGGCGAACTTGCACGAGGAGGCGACGCGGGTTCCGCTGATCGTCTCGATCCCCGGTCTGCGGCCCGGCGTCAGCGATGCGCCCGTCGAGTTGGTCGACCTCTATCCCACCGTCATGCAACTCGTGGGTCTCGACGTTCCCAAGCAGTGTCACGGCAAGAGCCTGCTCCCGATCCTCGAGAACCACGACGCGACAACCCGCGACTATGCCTTTAGCTACGATGGCCGCCGCAAGATGCCGACGCAGTTCGCGATTCGCGGCAAGCGTTGGGCGTACATGCAGTATCCCGACGGCGAGGAGCTCTACGACATGCAGCGAGATCCCGAGCAGTTCACCAATCTCGCCGGCGACGCGAGCCACGCCTCGGTGCTCGACCAATGCCGCTCGAAGCTCGCGGAGAAGAAGAAGATCATGCTTGGCCAATGACTCGTCGTGCCTGCCGCATCTTCTCCGGCAAGGATCGACAGTAGGTTTCGCGGATACAAAACATCGCCAACAGAACACCGATCGCCGCGGTGACGACAAACGGGAGCAACGCCCGGCTCAACTCGAGACGACCCGGATTGTCGATCCCGTCCAGCATCGTTTCGGGCCCAATCTGCAGCAGCGATCCCATCAGCACGCCGAAGACGTTGACCACCGCCAACGTCAATCCGAGAACGCGGCGCGGCGCGTTCTCGCAAGCGACCGCGAAAGCGAGCGGCGCGACTCCCCACGCGAACCCTTGTAAGAACAGAACCCATAGCAGAAACGACCGCGAGTACGGAACCAGCACGACCACCAACAGGACGTTGAACGCGAACGCGGCCAACGAGCCGAGCACCATCACGATACGGCGGCGGCGAATCATGTCGGAAAGAAGTCCGAAGATCGGGGCGCCCAAACCGTTGCCGCACCAAAGGATCGAGTTGAGCATCGCGGCGTCGTTGGCGCTGTCCTGCCATCCCTTCGCCTGCCACGTGATGAGCCAGAGCCCGCCGAAGCCGATCAGGTTACCGCACGTCGCCCCCGCGAAGAGCGCGCAGAAGAGAATCTGCGGCCGATCGAAGATCGCGTCGAATGACGAGACGATCGACGGCGTGGATCGCGTGTCGTGCTTGGTGTCCATCTCCACCTCGCGGTCCTCCTCCGGGAGGGTGACAACGAGCGCGATCAGGAGCGTTAAGATCACGCCGAGCCCAGCGCCTCCATAGAGCGTCTCCCGCCAGGAGTAGAGCTCGCTCAGGGCCGGATACATCACGTTGCCCGCGCCCGCTCCCACGATCGACGACAGCAGGATCGTCCCCCCGAAAACGACCGCGAAGGCCCGAGGGGGAAACCAGCGGCGGATGACGTAGCCCGCCCCGATGAACGCGAACGACGAGCCGAACCCCGCGAGCGTCCATCCCACCGCCACCATTAGCGCGTTGGTCGCACTGGCGAAGAGGGCGCAGCCGACCACCACCGCGGCGCACGCCGCGGTCAGCAGCCAGCGGGGATTGCCGCGATCGAGCAACAGCCCGACCGGCAACTGCATGACGCCCAACGCCACCGCGTAGAACATGATCAGAAAGTTGGTGAGATCCACGGTGAACCCTAGGTCCGACTCAACGCCGGACCTGACGATGCCGAACGACATCTGCACCAGAAGTTGGTAAGCGACAAAGAGCGTCACGGTCAGCCAGATCAAGCACGCTCGTCCCGTCGAGCTCCACACCATCCGCGACTCACTTTCGACCGCTTGCCAGCACTCGCCCCATCCCCGCCAGCAACAGGGGCCCACTCGAAGTCTAACGTATCACTTGTTTGGGGAGATGGGTAACGCCCTCTCGCGCCGCGCGAGCCGAGAGTTCTCCAGCGCCACTTCCCGACACCTCCCTTACCGATCGCGACTCCGTTGTCCCCCCCGGCTACTCCTCCGCCAACCCTGTCCATCGCCCTCACTTGACCTTCTTCGGTTTGCACATCCCCTTCTTGTTCTTTCTCTTCACCCCGCACTTCTGGCAAACGAAAACGATCGCCTTCCGCGAGGCGTCCGGTTTATCCTTCACGCACATCGCCTTCCTCCTTGGTTCATCGCGCGGACCTTGATCCATCATCATTCCCTCCGGCCCTTCCACACGCAAGGCGAGAACGCGATCCGCCTCGCTCCAACTCCCCATCCACGGCGTCCACCTACACCACCCCCTGCATTCGCCAGGAAAGCGACATTTTGACTGTAGATTCCAGAAATCGACCGGCGTTGACCTCAAGTAGAGCTACGAAGCGGGACGTAGCGCCAAGGACCGTGTTCGTTGAAATGCATTGGAGGCATTGCGGCAGTGGACACCGTGTCCGAGTGGGGGGTTAGCGCGGCGATCGAGCCGACACACAAGGAGAGTGGCAATGGGAGATGGCAAGAGTCTTCGAGTGGAGAGTCTGGAAACACGAAATCTACTGGCGGCCGACGCGGCGCTGGTCGAGGAATTATTTCCGACAGCAACACAAGATGCCGAGACGGTCGACATGAGTGGCCTCGAGGTCTCCATCCTTGGGACCGAGACCTCTGGAATACAAGACGCATCCGATGGGCAACACAATGCGCAATCGGACGTCGTGCTTGACTGGAACAACCTCTTTGGTGAGTTGTTGATCGCGGATGCCGTCAATCAGAACCCGGGGTACGCCTCGCGATCGATGGCGATGCTCAACTTGGCGATCTACGACGCCGTCACGATCGCCTCGGGCAATCCCGATGGCACCTTCTACGACTACGCGCTGGACGCCGAATCGACCTCCAACGTCGCGACCGACATCGTCGCATCCCAGGCGGCCTACACCGTTCTCAGTTCGCTCTACCCCGATCAGCAAGACATGATCGACTCGTTCCTCGATAGCGTCTTGACGGGACAAGAGACCAGTCGCGTCACCTCCGCGAGCCTGGCGTTGGGAACCGCGATCGGCAACCAGATCCTCGCTGAACGCGCCGATGACGGCTCTGACGACGTCGTGGAGTACGCGTTCACCGACGAGCTTGGCTACTTCCAAGCGGACCCCTTGAACCCCGACGTCTCCGCGTGGGGGCCTGGATGGGGCGAGGTCGACACCTTCTCCATCTCGTCCGTGGAAAGCTTCGCCCCCGAGACCACTCCGGCGCTCACCAGCGAGGAATACGCCGCGTCCTACAACGAAGTCTTGGAACTCGGTTCGGTCGACAGCACGACCCGAACCGCCGATCAGACCGAAGCCGGCATCTTTTGGGCCTATGACCGTGAGGGACTCGGCACGCCCCTCGCCCTTTTCAGCGACGTGCTGGAGACAATCGCCGTTCAGGAAGGCAACACGCTCGAGGAGAACGCCACCCTCTACGCCCAAGCGTCGGTGGCGATGGCCGACGCGGCGATCGTCGCCTGGCACACGAAGTTCACCGAGGAGTTCTGGCGTCCCGTCACCGCGATCCGGGCGGGGGACGCCGACGGCAACGATCTCACCGATGGCGATGACGACTGGACCCCGCTCGGGGCTCCCGACGACGGCGACGACATCGTCGGCTTCACACCGCAGTTTCCTACCTACATCTCCGGACACGCCACCTTCGGCGGTGCTCTCTTCGGCACCCTCCAGGAGTTCTATGGCACCGATGACATCTCCTTCGAGCTATCCTCCGAGGAACTGGAGATCCTCCTCGACGATCCCGAACTGCAAGCCGACTACGGACTCTACCTGGACGACGCCACGAGGTCCTTCGACTCTTTCAGCGAGGCAATGGCCGAGAACGGTCGTAGCCGAGTTTACTTGGGCATCCACTTCGATTTCGACGACCTCGTCGGCCAAGAAGTAGGCCAAGCGATCGCCGCGGATGTCGCCGACGATTTCGTCGTGCCGACCAGTGATGCCGAGGACTCGGTCCTGCGCTACGAGATCGCCGGGCGCCATGAAAGTGACGACCTGATCGTTTCGGTGGGCGAGTCGCGGGTCGAAATCATCGATGCCCGCAGTGGCGCGGTCCTCGCGTCGCGCTCGACCGAGGAGACTTCCCAAGTCCACATTGTCGACACCAGTCGCGGTGACACCAATGTCTCCGTCGACTTCCAGACCGATTCTTCGGCCCTTCCCGAAGGCATCGTCATCGACGGCGGCGACGGCCGCAAGAATGTCCTGGACCTCTTCGGAACCGATGGCGCCGACTCGGTCGTCGTCGATGGCAACTCGATCACCATCAACGGCACGGTCATCGAGTATCTCAACCTCGATTCCATCCACTGGTATGGCGCCCAGGAGGATAGCGTGACGATCGTCGCCGACGGAGACGCTTCATTCGTCGAGGCCAACGGCGATCGCGATCCCTGTCGGCACTCATCGCACGGGAAGCACGACTCGCGAGAGATGTCGGATCGGCACGGTTCCCAACGGGAGAGCCGTGGCCAGCAAGCCTCGAACGCAAGCCGAAACGATGTCGACATCGTCGATGAGGTCTTCCGGCAGATGGGCGCGATGACGCTCATGTCGCCGCTTGACCTCGATGACTTCGGCGACAATACCAACGCTCCGCGGCATCGCTGAGCCAGCGCGTCATCGCGACGCCGGCCTTCGGACGCGTCCATGGACTCCCTACGGCCTCTTGGGTGACCAACGGCCGTCGGGGGACCGTACCCATGCGCGCCCCGCTCGTCATTCAGCTCGCACCGGTGATGCACCAAACGTCATGGCCCCACACGTGCTCCATCGAGGCCACGATCGGTATCGTGACACTCCAACACCCGAGCCGCTTCGAACGGAAGGTCGACCGAAACCGTAACTCGTGAGGCTCACCATTCCCTCGCTCTCCTCTCCGAACGCTGAAAGCATTCTCTAGCGAAGCCCAGCGTCGCGCCCCGCGCACGCTCGATCAACGATCCCCAATTCTTCCGCTCCCCCTTGTCCAAGGGGAAGAAGGAAGGAGACCCGAATTCCGTGTGGCCCCGTTGTTTCGGCGCCCCCTTCCGGGCAGCCAGCGGTTACTCCGCTACCGGGGCGTGCGCGGCACGTCGGAAGTCTCGCGGAGAACTTCGTCCGCGGTCCGCGTCCATGTAGAAATAACGCCGCCAAACACCTCACCACCGTGGTCGCCCCGATGTTGTGAAGGAGACTTCCTTGGATTAACCACTCCGGCAATGGCTCGCCGACCGCGACGAGGCGGCCATCGACGAAGCCTTCTTCGACGACATTGGCTTCCATGAGGACACGGCTGGTTAGCCGTGGAGACCTGCGCCTTGGCGAATACACTGGCCATCGCCTCGATGTTGCTTCAATGAGGCCACGGCTGGTTAGCCGTGGAGACCCCGGCCGTAGCTGAAGTAGTCGCTCGCATCCGCGAGGCTTCAATGAGGCCACGGCTGGTTAGCCGTGGAGACCAGCCGTTACACAGCTGTGAGCGTTGCAACGGTGGCGTCTTGTGGGTTGCGGTAGGCTTGGGTTGGTTGGCCCTGGTTTGTCGCGAGGCGGAAGATGCGAGTTCGTTGTGCGGAGAAGGAAGCGTATTGGCGGAAGGTCGTTCGTCGGCAAGAGGAGAGTGGGCGGGGCGTTCGGAGGTTCTGCAGGGAAGAAGGGATTTCGGAGGCGTCGTTCTACGGCTGGCGGCGTGAGCTACAGCGACGCGATCGAAAAGAGAAACGGTCGACTGCGGTCGATGGCGGTGGGGCGTGTCCGTCGCCGTTCGTGGCGTTGCGGGTGGTCCCCGAATCGACGAGCGTGATCGAGATCGTTCATCCCCGAGGCTACATCGTGCGGGCGCCGGCCCAAGTCGACAGCGACGCCTTGCGCAAAGTGCTTGCGGCCCTCGAGAGCGTCGAGGAGGAGTGAGCATGTGGTCGGTCCCTCATCAGGTGCGGATATTCCTGGCTCGGGAACCGGTCGACATGCGTAAGAGCTTTCACGGGCTCATCGCCTTGGCGGAATCGGTGCTCGAGCAAGATCCGCTTTCGGGCCACCTGTTCGTCTTCATCAATCGCCGCAGAGATCGCCTCAAGGTTCTCTATTGGGGCGGCGTCGGCTATTGCATTTGGTATCAGCAGTTGGAAGAAGGGAGCTATCAGCTTCCCAACGCCCAGGCGGCCGACGACGAGGCTGGCCTCGAGATCACTGCCGGACAATTGTCACTCATTCTCGAGGGCATCAACCTCTCCTCGGTCCGGCATCGCAAACGCTTTCAAGTCTCCGATCAGCACCGTGACACGCCGTCGCCAACGGACTCTCGCGACGAAAGGAACGAGCATAATCCGCGCCTTCTACGGACTGACCGAAAACCCCTTCGCCACGCGCGAGCTTGAACTGCTTCCCCAGCAGCAAGAGATCCACGAGACCCTCAAGGTCCACTGCCAACAGGGGGGGCTCTGTCTCGTCCTCGGACTCCCCGGCACCGGCAAGAGTGTCCTCAAGCAGTCACTCCAGCAACTCCCCGAACAGCAGTACCTCGTCGCCACCGTCGCCCGCACCCTGCACACCTACACCAACACCGTCAAAATTCTCTGCGACGCCTTCCGCATCGAGTTCGACAGCTCCGCCTTCAAGTGCGAACGGCGGCTCATCGAGCAGGCCTTCAGCCTCAACCACACCGGCAAAGCCCTCACCACCGTCCTCGACGATGCCCATCTAATGGAGATGGCTAACCTCCGCAAACTGCGGCTCCTCTTCGAGGACTTTCCCAAGAACCACAACCTCGTCCTCATCGGCCAACCCTCGCTGCTGGCCAACCTCGACCTCGGCGTCAACCGCGACATCAAAAGCCGCGTGACCTATTCGGTCATCACCAAACGCCTCAACCCCGACGACATGAAAGCCTTCCTGCTGCGCGAACTCGATCGCGTCGGACTCGGCCACAACACCTTCACCGGACCCGCTCTGGACTTGGTCGTCCGCTCCGCCGACGGCGTCCTGCGCAAGGCCCGCAACCTCTCTCTCGCCTGCATGATCGAGGCCGTCCGCTCTTGCGGTCGCACCATCGACATCGACAACGTCAACCGCGTCCTCCTCCAGCCCCATTGGCAGAAGGAGATCGACCTGGCCGACTTCTGAGCCTCGTCAAGGAAGTGCCGCGGGCATCCGTGTCACCAAGGTGACACAACCACCTGTCCCGGTCGTCGCCACGAGGCGACCCGGGCTCGCGGCGATATTCCATGCCAAAGAGGGAGCGACACGACACCATGATCCCACCGAGCCTGCTACGTCAACTCCGCAACGACCTGCCCATGCCCGTCACCATCGAGTACCTCGGCAACCAGGCTCCGCCGTCGAAATACTTCGAGGGCTATTTCCGCTTCCTCTGCCCCCACTGCGGCGAACTCCGCGCCACCGTCAACCCACGCAACAACCTCGCCCACTGTTTCTGCTGCAAGCGAAACCTCAACAACATCGACCTGCTGCTCGAACTCGGCTACGACTTCCGCGCCGCCGTCACCCTCCTCGACCAATGGCTCCGTCGCTATCAGCTCCAAAAATCCCAAAACAAAAATCGGGCTCTATTGCCAAATCTGTGGGTGGTGAGTGTCTTCTCCGTTCCGCTTGGTAGTGGAGGTTACCGCCGTATGCCAAGGGCCGCGTCCGGCTGCTGCTTTGCCTGGTCTTCTCGCTTCGCTCGCCCTGCATCCTCGCCATCGTGGCTCGGCTTCGGTCGCCCGGCAAAGACTCCTCCTTGGCCGTTGGCGGGGAGGATGTTCCACTGGTCAAGCGGAAAGGAGAGGAGTCGGCAGGAGGCCAAAAAGAGCATCCCGCTCTCGAGTGGCGCATGATGGAGTTTGCAAGGACTTCTTCAAACGCCAGCCGCGAGAGACGGGATGCGACTTCAGGTTATCCTCAACGCCTTGGAGCGTCACGGGAGTTTCGTCTACGAATCGGCGGCTTGGGCCGATTCGTCGAAAGAGGGACTGCTGGTTCGGGTTCGCCCACGGCGTCGCAGCCGGCCGATCTGTTCGGGTTGCGGGAATCGTGGCGGCACGTACGACCACTTGCCGGAACGCCGTTTTCAGCACGTGCCGTTGTGGGGCCTGGCGGTCTGGTTCGTCTACGCGGCGCGGCGGGTCGCATGCCCTGCTTGCGGGGTGAAGGTGGAACGCATTCCCTGGGCGTCGGGCAAGGAGCGGACGACGTCGAGCTTCCAATGGTTCCTTGCCCGTTGGGCCAAACGCTTGAGCTGGCGCGAGACCGCCGCGATTTTCGGCACGAGTTGGCACACCGTCTTTCGTGCGGTGAAAATGGCGGTTTGCTGGGGAATCCGCCATCGCGACCTGGAAGGGATCGAGGCGATCGGCATCGACGAGGTCGCCTACCGCAAGGGCCATCAGTACTTCACCCTGGTCTATCAGATCGACCGCGGATCGCGTCGTCTGCTTTGGGTCGGGCAAGACCGGACCAAGGAGACGCTCGGTCGTTTCTTTCGTTTCTTCGGCAGGCGGCGAACCGAGCGGCTGAAGTACATCTGCAGCGACATGTGGAAGGCCTACCTGTCGGTCATCGCTCGCGAGGCCAATGGGGCCCTGCACATCCTCGACCGCTTCCACATCATGCAGTTGTTCAACAAGGCGATCGACAAGGTGCGGGCCCAGGAGGCACGCGAACTCAAACGCAAGGGCTTCGAGGTGCTCAAGCGGACGCGTTGGCTGCTGCTCAAGCGTCGCGGCAACCTCAAACGCAAGGAGGTCCTTCGTCTCAACGAGTTGTTGACGCACAACCTCAGGACGGTCAAGTGCTACCTGATGAAGGAAGACTTCCAGCGGCTTTGGGACTACAAGGCTCCCTGGCGGATCGGATCCTTCTTCCAGGAGTGGCTCGATCGGGCCTTGAGCACACGGATCGAACCGATGCGCAACCTGGCACGAACCCTCGAGCGTCACGCCGAGCAGATCTTCAATTGGTTCGAGGCAAAAGGAGAGATTTCCGCGGGCGCCGTCGAGGGAATGAATCTGAAGGTCAAATTGACGACCCGCCGATCCTACGGCTTTCGCGACCCCAGCACCCTCAAATACGCTCTCTATCACAATCTCGGCAACCTCCCCGAGCCACCATCGACCCACAAATTCTGAAGACGAGGCCAAAATAAAAGAGCGCGGAAATCGATCCAGAAACGAGGACACCCAATGTGGAAGCAAGGCAGATATAGATGGCACCCCAGATCACATCCGAAATCCCCGGGACTGGAATGATGAGTGACAAACAGAATGCGAACCCTGACAACACCCCAATTACACCCGATACTATACAGACTAACCACCATGCATCTGCAAATCTCTCTAGCAAAAACGCCCGACCAGGTTCGACACTCAATGCGTACGACACTTCGCCAGAAGAATCTTGGCTATCCTGAACTTCTTCTATCATCACATCTATCTCCTGAGAGGAATGCAGATTGGTTGATGCGCTCGCAACAAACGCGATATCTTACAACGCGCCTCGGGCTGCTACCAGGGCCATCGCGCAGTTTCGGGGGATTGGGCAACCGAGGAAGGGTTGCGCCAGTGGTGAGCGATGAGTAGAACGTCTTGCATGGGCCCGAGGGATGGTGAGCATGCAAGGAGAGGTTCTGATGAGCAAGGACGTTCGGGTAACGCTTGAGGATGTCATCACCCACTTCGAAGATTTGGAAGATCCACGCTCGTCGATCAATCAGCGTCATCCGCTTGTCAGCGTGGTGGTGATCGCGGTGATGGGCGTGCTCGCGGGGGCGAGCGGCCCGACCGGCATCGCGGAATGGGCGCGCATGAAGAAAGACTTGCTGCTGGGGACGCTCGAGCTTCCCAACGGCATTCCGGCCAAGGACGTCTTCCGACGGGTCTTGGCGGCGTTGCGACCGGATGCCTTTCAGTCCTGTTTTGTCAGTTGGCTAGAGTCACTGCGGCAGGCGGCTTGTGAAGAGGGTGCTGTTAGCCAACCGGTCTTTGCCGTCGATGGCAAAACGAATCGCCGCAGCCACGACCGCAAGCGCGGGCTGGGAGCGTTACACGCGGTGAGCTTGTGGGCTAGCGAATTGGGCCTGTCGTTGGGCCAAGTTGCCAGCGAGGAGAAAACGAACGAAATCACGGCGATTCCCGAGCTATTGCGGTTGGTCGATCTCCAAGGAGCGATCATCACCATCGACGCGATGGGAACGCAGAAAGCGATCGCAAAGCAGATCGTCGAGGGCGGAGCTGACTATGTGTTGGCAGTCAAAGGCAACCAAGAGAGCCTCGAGACAGCGATCGCCGACACCTTTCTGGCCGAGACCGAAGATGACTTCGCCAGTGGCAAGGTTCGCAAACATGAGACGACCGAAACCGCCCACGGTCGCACGACGACGCGGACTTACTATCAAATGCCGGCTCCGCGAAGCCTGGTCGACTCGGCCGCGTGGGCGGGACTTCGGACGATTGGCATGGTCATCGCGGTCTGCCTACGTGACGGGAAAGAGACGGTCGAGATTCGGCGGTACATCAGTAGTCTTGGGATGGGCGTCCAACGGTTCGCCCGTGCCGTCCGCGGCCACTGGGGGGTCGAGAATTCCTGCCATTGGATTCTCGACGTCGTCTATCGCGAGGACGATTCACGCATCCGCGATCAACGCGCCCGCGAGAATTTCGCCTGGCTCGATCGTTTCACGCTCTCTCTCCTGAAGCAACATCCAAGCAAGGACAGCATCGCCATGAAACGCCGAAGCTGCGGCTGGAGCAATGACTTCTTGATGGAAGTCCTTACAGGAACAGCCACTTAGTATGCGATGACCCTGGGGCCTGGCACCTGATAGCGAAGGCGCGTCCTAGAAGTTGTGGACGCCGAGGGAAATGGTGCCGGTCGGCTCGAAGGGCAGGACTTCGTAGCGTGAGGTCTGCTTCTTCGACGCGAAGGCCTCGACCATCGCCTCGCCGATGCGGGTGGCCCACTTGCTACCGATCGCCAGCAGCGCGGGCCCCGAACCAGAGACACAGACGCCGAGCGCGCCGGCTTCGTAGGCGGCGGCCATCACCTCGTCGCGACCACTGATGAGCTTGGAACGATGCGGTTGGTGCAGCGCGTCCTTCATCGCCTCGCGGAGAACGGCGTTGGTGCTTTTGCTGGGGCCCTTGAGAAGAGCGGCGACCAATAGGGACGAACGTCCAACGTTGTGGACCGCGTCGTCGAAGGTCACACGGTTGGGAAGCAACTTGCGGGCCTTGGCGGTGTCGACCGAGAAGTCGGGGATGACGACGACGTACTTCCACTTCGAAAGCGAGTCGAGTTCGACCGCGAGAGTCTCGAAGCTGCCGTCCTCCTTGGTGACCGAAACGGTCAGTCCGCCCATCAAGGCCGGGGCGACGTTGTCGGGATGGCCCTCGATCTCGGCGGCGAGTTGAAAGAGTTGGGGACGATCCCAGGGCCGACCACACAGTTCGTTGGCGAGAAAGACGCCCCCGACGATCGCGGCGGAACTACTTCCAAGTCCGCGCGAAAGGGGAATCCGATTCGTGCAGCGAACCCAGACGGGGACCGGCTTGCGTTTGAGCCGTTCGAAAGTTTGGTACATCGCCTGGACGACGAGGTTGTTCTCGTCGCGCGGCAGATCGTCCTCCCCCTCGCCGTGGACCTCCACGCTGGTCGAAGAGGTTCCGATTTCGGCGGCGAGTTCGTTGTGCATTCCCAGGGCGAGTCCGAGGCAATCGAACCCGGGTCCTAGATTCGCGACACTCGCCGGCACGCGACAGGCAGCCTTCAGTCGTTTATATCCTCTCGGGAGACTCACGGTAGCCATCGTCATCCTCTCGCTTCTCGTTCAGTCGGCCACATGCAGGCAAACGGTCGGAGCCCGCACGATGTCCAACGCGTCGGTTTCTCTCAGGGCGGTGCGTACCGCCCCCTCACGGGCGATGTGGGTCATGATGATCAGTGGAACGGCTGATCCGATGTCGTCCTCGCTCGTCTCATGCTGGATGACCGAGGCGATGCTGATCCCGTGGCCGCCGAGTATCCCCGCGATGCGAGCGAGCGTGCCCGGCTCGTCCCGGATCGAGTAGCGGAGATAGAAACGGTTGGGCATCGAACCGTCATCGGAGACCGGGGGGCCCGGCGGTGATTCATCCCACAACTTCAGGGAGCGGAAGGTTTCCTGGGCACGGCCGATCGCCACGTCGAGCAAATCCGCCACGACGCTGCTGGCCGTCGGCATCATCCCGGCCCCTTTGCCAAGATAGATGGTATCGCCGATCGCGTGCCCTGTCACCTTGATGGCATTGTATTCGTTGTGAACTTGGCCCAGCGGGTGATTCCTCGCCACGAGCGTCGGCGAGACCCGCAGCGCCAATTTTCCCTCCACTTCTCGGGCCACCGCCAGCAACTTGATGACGTAGCCCAGTTCCGAGGCGAAATGCAGATCGACATCGGCGAGGGTGTCGATCCCTTGTCGGCGAATCGCTTCCAACGGGACCCGCGACTGAAACGCCAATCGCGAGAGGATCGCCAGCTTTTGCAGCGCGTCGTTCCCATCGACATCGAGCGTCGGATCGGCTTCGGCGAACCCGAGTCGCTGCGCCTCGGCCAAGGCCTCGTCGTAGCCAATACCCTGTTGGTGCATCGCGGTCAGGATGTAGTTGGATGTCCCGTTGAGAATCCCCGCGAGAGAGGAAATACGGTTCGCCGCCAGCCCTTGCGCCACCGCGGCTACGATCGGGATGCCACCGGCGACCGCGGCCTCAAAGCCGATCACCCGACCGCTGGCGTTAGCGACGCCGAAGAGTTCGCGACCGTGCTTGGCCAAGACCGCTTTGTTGGCGGTCACGACGTGCTTGCCGGCGCGGAGGGAACGAGCGATGAGATCGCGTGCGGGGTCGATGCCCCCGATCAGTTCGACGACGATGTCGACTTCGGGATCGCTGATCGCGCGATCGACTTCGGTCGTGAGGATACCGTCTTCGAGCTCGATCCCGCGCGGCTTGCTCGGGTCGCGGACCACCACCCACCGGATGGCGAAGCGGGCGCCGCTTTGACTCTCCAAATGACGAGCTTGTTCACGAAGAATACGTGCAACGCCAGTACCGACCGTTCCCAGACCCAAGAGCGCCAAATGGATCGTTCGCATCGACCTCTCTTCGTGAAGGAACGGCGTCCCCGCAGGCGAGGAGCCCACTGTTGCTGCCTGCGACCCTCGGTGATTCACCAGGAGTGCGGGGCAATCGGTTGACGAGAGAGACCCCGCATGAGGAGAATCGCGAGGTCGCCCAAATTGTCTTAGTTAAGACGTAACCTGGTTCGGTTCAAGCACGAAGGTCATGAGATTTGGTGAGAAATCGATTCGAAACGTCGCAGAATCGGTCCTGATCCGAGTCTTTTGCCGCAACGGTTCGGAAGTCTGACGGGAAAGGACCATGAGACGATTGAATCAGTGAGCTAGAGTAACCAACGCCCGCTCAGAGCCGTCACCCAAGCTCACCATTACCGACATGACGGGTGATCAAAAGTCAGTGATTTGGAGCACGACGTCGTAGCGAAGGTTGCGGATCTCCATCACATTGTCGATCTGCTTGAGCACGAAGGTGCGATCCCGGGGGCTCTCCACCTCCCCTTCGATCACCAGCCCGTGGAGCGAATTGCGGATTTCCAGTTCCTCCAGGCGTTTGCCACAACGTCGCTTGATCGTCTTTTTTAGACTCGAGCGAAATCGCCAACTGTTGCCCGAGGTTCCATCCTGGGAAGAGCCGCCCCACGTCATCCAGTCCAACCAGGACTTCTCCTTGGCCGGCGCCTTCGTGGTTCCTTTAAAACGACCCCCAGGCAGGTTGCGTTGCAAACTGTAGGGACGACACTTGGCAACCACCTTGGTCACCCCATCCACTTCCGCGATCGCCTCGACCGCCTCTTCAACCTCTTCCTGCGATCCCAGATCTCCCGAGATCGTCACCTGACCGTAGTGGGCGTCGACCTCCAGCTTCAGCGCCTTGGCCCCCATGCGCACCGAGAGCCGATCGAGCGCGTCCTCGCGCACCTGGCGATCGAGGAGATCGCGCTCAGGACCATCGTCGGCGGCCACGATCGGCTTGCCCGAAGTCGTCCGCTGGCGCGTCGACTGCATGACGAACGCGTCGCTGAGCGGAGCCGCGGGGATCTTCGGAAGCGATTCGGCAGCGAGACGCCTTCCCTGGAGCTCACTGATGGTGATCGTTCCCAATTCGGGATTGACCGGAACTTCCAGAAGGCTCACCACCGCCAGACAGCCAGGTTGGCTCATAATTGCTTGTGTCAAAAGGAGTTTCGACTCGTACGAGGAGATTGTCCCGGTCAGCACGATAATCCCATCCTCGCCGGAGGAGACCGCCACATGCTCGGCATGTTCGGGAAATAGCGTCTGGATGGTCTCACGCGAGGAGCCGGCAAGATACCCCGGATCCTCCGACGGCAGGCTCCCCAGCCCCGGGTCGACGCGAAGCGATTCGCGAACGTTGAGCCCGCTGAGGCGTCGGGCGCCATCGATCACGTGCTTTTTGACCGCGGCGCTCGGCACACTCCCCTGAAGTTCGATCATTCCCGGCTCCGGATCGGAGACCGTCACTGGCAAGCGGGCGGTGACCGGAGCGGCAAGGAGGTCGAGTTGGACCAGGATCGCCGCATACTGCGTATACGACGGATCCTTTTTCAGTTCCGCGGGAACCTCGGCGACGGGAAGAGACGATTCGCGGCCGATGACCAGGCCGGTCGGGATGATCGCTACCACCAGCAGGAGCAGGCTGATCGCAATCGCCTTGAGGACGACGTGTGACGTCACCGTGGCCATCCTTTCTGTTTAGGGGACTCCAATTCGACCGCCCACCCCCATAGTCCCCTTCCTCAAGCGTTGCGAGATCAACTCGTACAAAATGAGAACTCCGCCGAGACGGGCCCTCTCCTCCATCAAGTCACCGCACGCTTCCGCGAATTTAGGGTAACGGGGAAGACTTTTGGGCCATCACACGTCCATCGCAATGCAACGCATCTCACCTACATTCCCAGGCCCAACCGATTATGACGAACAATCTGAATTGGTTGACAACCTCGCGGGGTTCGCCTGAAGCCCCAAGAGCCAGCTACCGATTTCTAAGGAAAGGCGCGATCCTGCGATCGCCGGATGACTCATGACTGTTCGGGAAAACCATGCGACTGGGGACGACCATCATCGTTGGCCTCCTATTGGCGACACTCGCCAAGGCGCCACCGGTGCGGGCGCAGGGCCCCGGTCTCGCCGGTCATTCCTCCACGCCCCTGGCCTCCCGCGACCCCTCGTTCCGCATTCCGTTCGACATCGACTCGGTCCAACGGCCGCGAATTCGGGAAGTGCAACTGCATTACTCGGGCGATCTTGGACAGAGTTGGCGCCACTACACCAACGCCGATCCCTCTGAATCGTCTTTCCTCTTCACGAGCCCCAAAGACGGGGAATACTGGTTCGCGGTGCGCACCATGGACCACCAAGGGAACGTGTCGCCCGCGAATCTCGACGGCATCGAGCCGGGACTTCGCGTTCGCGTCGACACCCGGCCCCCGACGGTGAAGCTGCGTGGCCAGAATCCCGTCGGCGACGAAGTCGGGATCAGTTGGATCGTCGATGACGAGGATCTCGACGTCGCGTCGCTGCGAGCGGAGTATCGCGTCGGGCCGTCATCGCCTTGGATTCCGATCGCGGTCCAGCCGCAAGAGAGTGGTTCGGCCAATTGGCGGCCCGAGGCTCGCGGAGGCGAACCGATTGAGATTCGCTTGCGGGTCTCCGATCGAGCCGGTAACGAGGCGACCAAGTCGATCACGCTACAGACTCCGCAGGGAATTCCCGCGTTCAGCCGGTCGCCGGCGCGTCCCAACAACGCCCCCGCCGCGCCGCGTCGCGACAATCCGTGGGACCGGGATCGCGGTTTCGCGCCTCCTCCACCGAATCTCAACCGACCGCGTGAGTCCGAGCGCAGCGCCTTCGACGATCGCTCGCGCCCGCAGGGTCGGTTTGTTCCCTACGCGCCGGCCGACACGTCGCGAGTCCCCGACTTCCGGGATCAGGCACAAAACAGCCGCACGCAGCCGCCAAACCAAAGCGAGCCCTGGAATCAGGACCGCTTTGCCGGCGCGCGCAGTCAGCAGACGCCGCGTCCGACGATTCGGCCGCTCCTGGTCAACTCGACGCGTTTCGGCATCAACTATGGTGTCGAAGAACTGGGCAAGAGTGGGCTGAGCTCCGTCGATCTCTACTACCTCGATCCGCGCTCCTGGCAGTGGGAGTACTACGGCGAGGACGAGGATCGCGAGGCTCCCTTCCTCGTCGAGGTCGATGGCGAGGGCGTCTATGGAATCACGCTCGTCGCGAAGAACGGCGCGGGACTCGGGCAAGAGCCTCCCGCGGCGGGGGATCAACCGGAGACTTGGATCGAGGTCGATCTGACGCCACCGGACGTCGAGCTTCATCCCCCGGAGCCGGGCCAAGGCGCCGCCGAGGGAATTCTTTCGATCTCCTGGAGTGCTCAGGATCGCAACTTGGCGGCAAAGGCGATCTCGCTCTCGTACTCCGAGACGCTCGCCGGGCCTTGGGAGCCGATCGCCAAGGAATTAAAGAATACCGGGCGGTACCAATGGCGGATGCCGGACGAGGTTCCCTACCGGTTCTACGTGCGGTTGGAAGCCGCCGATCGGGCGGGCAACGTGGGTCGCGCGGAGACGGACGCTCCGGTCATCGTCGACCTGAAGCGTCCCCGGCTCAAGATCATGGGCGTCGAGCCCAGTGGCGAGTTCGACCAGCCCCCCCTACCGTAAGCCTTGATTCCCGTTCGAGGAACCTATTGCACTGGCCCATTCTAACTCTTGGGGTGCTAATGGCTGCTCGTCAGCCAGTGCCAAACCGTTAGGGTTGCACGAACACCAACTTCAAGTTGGAGCAGAGCACTAGCGGTTACGCCACCCACCATTTCCCGCGCCATGCCTGGGCGACTGAAGACGTGAGGGTCGATTAATCGGGAGCACGCATCACGATCGACGCGTTGAGGTTCTGTCCTTGGAGAAAGACGGGGGTCAAGTAGGCGACCTCCGAGAACGGGATGCTGACGTTGATGCGGAAGAGTTCGCCATCCATGTTTGGGTCATTCAGGTTGGCGGTCGCCCCGGTCGTTTCGTTGAGGACCTCGACGGTGGCCTCATCGGCGGGAATGCCCTGAGCGTTGAGAATCTTGCGGATGTCCGCGATCACTTCATTGGTTTCGTTGTCCGGGGAAGTGATCCCCTTGAACTCGGTGGCCGCGCGGCGCCCGCCTTCGCGAACGGCCATCGACAGCATCTGGCTCACTTCCAACGCCCGCCCCAATTCAATCGCCCCGAGCACCAAGCCGACAAGCAGCGGCGCGATCACCGCCAACTCGACGGCGGCGACTCCGCGACGTTTCTCACTGCGATGACGAATCTTCACGAGTTCGCTCCGATGTTCTGTTCCAAGCGTGTCTAGTTGGTGAGGACGGAGGTTCCCAAGCCGTTGGGGTTCTTGCCTTCATGACGCATGACGGCCTGGCCCCGCAGGACGAAGTTCCCGGAGATGAACTGCGGCGTCAGCAAGGCGACCGAACTGAAGGGAAGCTCCACGCGAACCACGAAGAGTTGCCCCGGATCGACAATCTTCTCTTGCGACTCGCCATTGACCTGCTCGGTGAAGAGTTCGGGCAAGCCGCTGACGCTGTCCGGAAACGAGGAGGTATCCTCGTAGGCGCTCATGTCCTTCACGTAGATGGTCAAGTTGTCGGCGTTGGTCAGCGGCGCGAGTTGGGCTCGGATCGCGGCTTCAGCCTCCGCTTTGGTGCCTCCTTCGGTCGACGCCACTCGAGCCGCCTCGCGGGCCGCCCCATTGACCATGTTCATGGCGTTGAAGAATCGACCAAACTCGAAGAGTCCGAAGAGGAGAAGAATGAACACGGGCAACACGAACGCGACTTCCACGACCGTCGTGCCGCGCCGTTGCCACTTGAGGGAAGATCGTCGCACGATCTAGACTCCGTTACCGCGAGAGTGATGGATCATTATTGCCTATTGGACCGCCGTGAGCATCGAACTACTCGGCGAAGCGGCGCCGCCAAGGACGCCGGGCGGTTCTTCGATTCCTGATCGCGGGGGAACCGCTCTCGGTTCCCCTCTAGGTCGGATCGAGCGAACTCCTTGGAGTCCAGCTCCTCCCAACTCACTGAGATGCTACGGGCCATGTCAGCCAGCGGCATCCCGCGCGGCTCCACTACGGACCCGAGGGAGCGACGTCGATCGTCAGTTGTCCCGGCGGAACGTTCGCGGCGACCTGTCGGAACGCCTCGAGCATCTCCGCCTCCATCGACGCGATCGAGGCGCCACCGGCGACGGAAATATGGATGCCTCCACCCATGAAGGCGAGTGCGTCCATGAAGTTCCGGTCCGCGAACGCCCCGACCGACATGGTGTGAACGGTGATGCCTTTGGAGACGCAGATCATCGCCTCGTACATCGCGTACTGCCGGTTCTCGTCCCCGGTCGAGTAGTAGGAAGAGGGATTGTCCTCGTTGTAGCCCTGGGTGACCTCTCGCCAATTCCACCAGACGTCGTCGGAGGAGAAGGTCTCCCCATCTTCGTTCTCGCCTTTGCGGTTGGCTTGACCGTCGGTCAATACCATGATGACCGGTCGCGAGCCGTAGCGCTGCTTGGCCTCGAGCAACAACCGAGCCCGGCGAATACCATCGCCGATGCCGGTGAAATTCGAATAGTACGCGGCCTGGCGTTCGACCTGGATCGCGTCGAGCGCGTCGTAGTCGTCGGTGATCACTTCCTCGCCACTGATCTTCGACTCGACGCGAGCATCGTTTTCCGCGTAGCTGACGATGCCAACGTAGTCGCCAAAATCGAGGTCGTCGAGGAAGTCGAGGAAGAGGGTGACGCCTTCCTTCATCGCGTGGAACGGATAGGCGGGGGCGTTCCAGATCCCTTCGGATTGGTCGTGGCGTGGCTGACTGGAGAGCATGTAGTTCATCAGCGTCCGCGTGCCGTACTTGTTGCGGTAGCCGGCGTTGTTCGTGCTGCCGTCACTTCGCGACCACTTGATGTAGTTGCGCCACAGATCGCGGTTGCGTCCACCGACCACGTCGCCGTTGGAGGGCCCCGAGGGCATGCTCTTTTCGCTGTCGAACGACTCGATCTGCCCGTTGGTCCACGTCGTGTTCATGCCGGCTTGCGGATAGGGATTGATCGGGTTGCCATTGACGTCGACGTCGAGCAACCCCAAGTGATTCGCGATCGACGTCGCGACCGCGTTGCTGTCGTTGACTCCTTCGTAGGCCCCCAGAAGCCGGTTGTAACGGTCGGAGGTCCCTTCGTGAGCGGTGATGAGGGATTCGACCTCGGCGGCCGTCAGAGGCGACCCGAGCGCGGCGATCTCAAACTTGTTGCGACGATCGGTGGACCCGTTGGAGAAGTCGCGAACCGCCTCCTTGATGTCGTTCTTGGAGTTGTTCTCCATCAGGGTCTCGATCGCGTCCACCACTTCGGCGTTGGTCATCTCCGAGAGCCTCGACTTGTAGTCGTTCATGAAGGTGGTGCGTCGGGACTTGCTGTTGACGCTGAAGTCGCGAATGTCGTCGACGATGCGATTGAGACTCCGCGTCCCGTTGTCGCTGTAGGCGGCGAGCATCGTGAGCACGTCGACGCTCGCGGTGTAGCCCGAGACGTACTTGCCCTCACCGACGGTCATGTCGCCGAAGGTCTTGCTGCCGTCGCTGACGACATCGGGAAACTTCACGCGGTCGTTGGTGAAGGCGCCGTCGGCGTCGACCATCGCCTCCCAGATTTCATCGAGATTGTCCTCCACCGAGGAGAGCCCCAAGCGATTCACCGCCGCGAAGGTGCTGTCGTCGTTCATCGAGCCGGAGTAGTCGAGGACCAAGACGATGTCGCGGGCCTCGAGAAACGCGGTCGCGGAACTCTGAATCGCCACCGAGTCGTAGCCCAACACCCTGGCGAACGCCAGCGGCAGGCGACCGTCCTGCGCCGCCAAGTCGGCGTTGTCGCGACGAGCGGTCACCCGGACGACGTTGAACGGTCCATTGGCCCAGTCCGTGGTCAGATTCCCCGCGTCGTCAAGGGAGCGGCGGCCGAACTGGATGTCGGTGGTCGGATCGACGAAGATTCCGTTGCGCTGAGCGACGTCGACCGCGACATTCTTGGCTGCGGTCACCGCGAGGGAGTTGGCGTCCTCGACGCTTCCGGCCTGGGCGTTGACGACCCCATTGCGAATCTCTTGCGTGGCGGCCAGCGCGGCCGCGTCGACGGCGTTTTGCATCCGTCCTTGTTCAAGCCTGATCAAACCGATGTCGACCGCGAATGCCACCATGCCGAGGATGCCGACCAAGGCAATCGCCGACAGGACGAGAATGATCCCTCGACGCTCGTGTTGGGACGTTCCGCGATCTGTGTGCGTTGGAATTGAAGATCGTCTCACCGAGGAGTCTCCCTTGTCACACAGCAATTTTGGTATCAATTGAATCGAAACGATGTCGCTGAGGGGCCGAAAAGGATCCTTCCTTCGGTCACAAGAGTCTAGCATCCCTTCAATACGTACGTCACGTTCAAACCGGACAATATTTCGCTAAGAACGGCTAATTTTCATGGTTCTATTTCAGTTCCAGTCAACTCGATGACCACTTTCCGCACCCCATGAGTCAGCCGGGGGTGAAAAGCCGCGAAATCGCTTTACTTCCGCCGGTTACGGAGCTAGTTTCCTATAGCCTTGCTGAACCACCGCGCGTCGCCGACCAATACCGGCGAACGACTGGTCGTTCGCGAGAAGAATGACCGACAACATCATTGGCCCCATCCCCGATGACGGCCACGTCGTCTCGGGCCCATCATCGCGGAGGGCCAAGGCGGGATCCGAGCCGCCACCGGGCCCGTCCGACGGAAACGAATAGCCGAAATCAAGAGCCGAAGAACACGAAGAAAATTGGGAGCTTTTGCCATGCGTGGTTGGAGAGAGTTTCTCCTGGGTCTGGCCGTCGTCGGCGGCATCTTCTCCTTCACCGGGTTGGCCAGCAGCCTGGAGATCGAGCCCTCGTCGGCCGATCAACACCTTCTGCTCGACGAATCGAGCGAGGAAGCCGAGGAGAAGTCGGAAAACCCCGACAAGCCATAAGCTTACCTCACGCGGCCAACCAAGGGTCTTCTCGGCGCGACGGACAGTATTCGTCTTCCGCGAAGACGGCAACGTCAACTGACCAGTGGAGCCTAACAATGAGTTATTGGAAGAATCTCTTGCTCGGAATCGCCATCTTCGGCGTGGTTTTCGGACTGAGCGGCGTCGCGGTAAGCCTCGAAATCGACACGACCTCGGTCGCGACCAGGGCCGACGATGACGACGACGCGGAATCGGACCGGGAAGAAGACACCGTCGAGGAAGCCGCCGAGCAAGAGCGGAACTAGTGCTGCGTCAATCGCTAGATCTTCGGGGTGGTGATCCTACGATCACTTCTCACTGGCTGACCAGCAGCCAGTGCCACCCGAGCTATTGGATCTGACAACGCACAAGGGGCTCCGTCTCGACCTGCGAGTCCACGCCGTGTGAGATGTCACAAGTCATCGTGAAGAATCAATGAAGAGAGCCTTCGTCCCTCGGGGCGGAGGTTTTTTCACGCGCCGACAGACAATGTCGAGTCCTTTCGCGGTGCCCCGGCGACTATCTCTCGCCACTTACCCTCGAGCCGCACCGCTACATTCCCTGAAGGAGACGATTGACGACTTGCTCGTAGGGCATGGTGTAGGTCTGAATCAGCAAGAACGTCACGAAGTAAGCTAGCCGAACCGACGTCTTCTCGCTCTGGGCGATCCCCATGATCATCAGCAGCCAGCCGAATCCCTTGACGGTCGCCACCAGATAGGTCGTGATCGCGAAGAACATCAGGATCGCGTCGCGCCAGGGCGCCACCCGTGACCGAGCCGGGAAGAAAAACAACACCCCGATCGTCCCCTCGATCAAGATCGTCCACCACGTCATCAGCCACGCGAGCCACTCCATCCGCGCCGAGGAATGGAGCGTCACCGTCGTCGGTGCCGTCCCCTGCAAATAGCCCGTCGTCAGGAGCTGCTCCAACTCGCGGTTGCGCGCCAGTTCGAACGCGGGAACGCTCCCAAACCAGGACGCGAAGTCGGCGAAACGGTGATCGGTCAAGAGCGTGAACTCGAAGAACGAACCATCGACATAGTTCGCCGAGATGAGCTTGGCCACGACCGAAAAACTCATGCAAAGTGCGATCATCCATCGGCCGTTGAGCGCGAGGACTCGCTCACGATCGCTCTCGCCGAGCGAATAGGCGCCGAACATCGCCAGCGCCCAGTAGCACTCCAAGTACTTGTGGTTGTCCGATTGAAACCAGTTGTAGAACAGGGCCGACGCGAGCAGCGCCGTCATGATGAGCCAATAGGTCGGATGGCGGCGATTGCTCGGAAAGACCACCCCGCAGATCGCCAGAATCACCACAGGCGAGCGAACGTACCAGTACTTCGGCGAGTGAAAGAGCAGGAGGACGAGCGTCATCACGGTGATGACGTCGAGCCAGTCGATTCGGGCGAGCCGAGAACCGAGCGACTCGCGTGGCGACGTGGCTTCCGTCATGGACTCCCCCCCTTCCCCTTCCGCGCGGCGGCGACCGGAATCTCGACCGCCAGGAGGGGCTCCGAGGTGAGTTCGTTGGTGGTCGGGTCGAAGCGATAGCGCAGCAATCCGACCTCGACGGCGTTCGCGTCGATCCGTTCCGACTCGGGATAGGGGGCGTCGCCCCGCATCACCGCGACGGCGTGGCGGGGCGGCTTCTCGGGCTGGAGGCCAGCGGCCGGATCGTCGTTGCTTGGGAATTCCTCGGGAGCATGCCGCCAGGGAAGCGACGCGAGGCGTTTGGCCAGTCGGGAGAGTTCGGCACGCGACGCCGTCGCCCGCGCCTTCCTTAACAGATAGCTCAGCGAAGCAGGGATCTCGGCGACGATCGGCCCCTTGTCGGTTCGTAGCCTCACCACGACGAACCGGGCTCTCGTCGAATCGATCGTCGAGAACATCCCGAAGCCGCCCCCCTTCCAGGGAGTCAGGCTCGTCACTTGGGCGGCGATCATCTGGGTCACCGCGATCGCGCAGAGCAAGAGGAGCGGCAGATAGGTGTGGATCACCTTGATCGTCTTGGTCGGCGCGGAGGCGGACACTTCGGCATCGTTCATGGAGTTGTGAACTCCTCGGAGGCCCGACCAGGCGACCGTCTCAACAGCCTACTGCTCTGTTCCAACTTTAGGCTTCGCCTCAAGAGTCGGTTCTGGCTTCGGCTGGCTACGACTTCTCGTCGCCCGACGGCGGTTTCTCTTCGGGATCGACATCCGACGAGTCCTGAATCGCCTTGTTGAGCCAACTCGTCCAGCGATCGCGGCTCTTCAGACGGGGATCGTCCTCGGCGGGCAGCGACTCGTCGACCGTCGAGTCCCCCTGCGACGCGGCCCAACTCTCCAGGTGGAAGTGCCCCGCGGACGCATCGATAGGTTCGACCGTGGTCTCGTCATCGGAGGACAACGGGACGGCGCTCGCCCCGCCGCGATTGGTCAGCTTGTGGTCGCTAGTCAGCTCTCTTCCGGGGGTCGAGTCGGTGTCGACCCAGGACTCGAACGAGCGAATGTCGGTCCGGTCGCCAACGGGTTCGACCTGGTCATCGAGCCCGAGCCAGCGGTACCAGTCCGGCGTCTCCTCGGGCCCGGCCAGCTTCGGCGGCTCCTCGGCGGGGACCTTCGGCTTCGGCGGCGGCGGGGCCTTCTTGATCGGCATCTTGAAGGCCTGCTCGATGCGTTCCTGCAGCGACTTGACCCGATCCTGAAAGGAGGACTCCATGATCGTCTGACCGTGCTGGAGCGTCTCCGGCGGCGCGTTGGCGACCTGCTCGGCTTCGTCGCCCAAGGCGTGGGCCTCGTCGCGAAGCTGCCTTAGGGCGTCCACCTTCTTCGATAGGGCATCGAAATCGAACACTCGCTCGTCTCCCGTCACTTCGATGCGTTTGGATAGCTCGTCCGCCAGTGGCGTTCGCCCTTGACGATCTCCGCCGCGTAGCCGAGCAACTTCCGACAACACTCGGTTTTCTGGTCCTGGGGTTGCTCGGCCCAGAGGAGGTTCATCGCTCCCGAAACGGCGCGATTGGCTTGATAGGGCTTCGGCAAGACCTCGGGGAGATGCGGTTCGCTCATGCTCCCGCCGCTCCAGAACGCGGCCATCGCCACCAATCCGGTCGCCGTTCCCAGCCCCGCCTCCTTACCCGCTTGTCCCGCCTCGCGCCGGGTCGCTTCGCTCGGGTTCGCGACCCAAGCCATCGCGGCGCGAATCGGCTCGGCCTCCTCCTCGGGAATTTCCGGCCCGAGAAGATCGCCGAGGCAGACGCATCCCCACCAGACCGCCGGTCGCGTCGTCAGGAAGAACGCGGTCAGCCCCAGAGCATCCGAGTAGAGCTCCCACTCGAGCAGTCGCGGGATCGCCGCATCGACCGTCGGGACCGGAGCCAACAGGCGTTGAGCATCGTCGCTCAAGCCCGCATGCTCGGCCAGTTCCGGGGGAGAGGCCGTGTTCACTTGGTCAGTGTGGTGAATCGTCATCGAACGCTTCGTCCCCCGCTCGTTAGGAGTTCACGCTTTGCGCGGTCGGCGGCGGCGACTCGACTTCATCGCGGGTCAGGATGAGCGTCTCCTCGTCGTGCGAGTCCTTGGTCTCCTCCATCTCGTCAGCCGGAGCGTGAGACATGCTCGGCTCGGGGGCCGAGGCCGTCTCCGGCTCGAGCCAGCGTCTGGCGCCTTGGGCGACCTGCATCCCGAGGCCGAGCAGCACGCGGCAATGGGCGTCAAGTCGGTGGTAGTCGGCCAACGCCACGGTGAGGACCACCGCCCCCGCGACCGCCTTGGGCACGAGGTACTCGGAAGCTTCCACCGTCGGCATGCCTTCGGGGGCGATACTCCCTCCGCTCCAAAACGCCGCCTTGGCGAGGCATCCCGCTGGAGTGCTCATCCCGGCGGCGAGCGCCGCGCGGCCGGCCCGTTGCCGATGGCTCTCGCTCGGATCGCGAACCCACGCCATCGCGGCGTCGAGCGCGCGGGCCTCCTCGTCGGGAAGGAGACGTGGACCGAAGAGACTGCCATAGCAGAGACATCCCCAGTAGACCGCTTGGCGTTTCTCCAGCCCGAAGGCGACAAACCGCAGCGCGTCGTAGTAGAGTTCGTACGCGACGAGGGCCCGCAAGTAGTCGGCGGCGGTAATCTCCTCGGTCAGCAACCGAAGCGCGTCGCCGGTCGTCGTCCCAGGCGGGTCCCAGAGGTCCACGGCGCGCGTCGTCCCGCCGCCGGCGAACTGGAAGGGAATGTTGAGAACCTTCACGGCTTCCTCCAATGAAAGCATCACTCGATCAACGACAACGCGATCGCCGCGTTCATCTGGACCATGTCTTCCGACAGCGAGACCCCCATCATGCTCAGCTCGGTGTCGGCGTTGAGGCTGATGATCGGTCCATTGAGAATGATCCCCGCGGGCGTGATCGCGATGTTGGTCGGACCCGCCGAAAGCGTGATGGCCGTTCCCATGATCGTGATGATGCCGGTGCTGGAGATGTCAAGTGTCGCGCCCGCATCGATCATCATGGCGGCGCCGGCCGTGAGGTCGACCGCTCCCGCCGCTCCGATGGCAAGATCGGCGGCGGCGGCGATGTCGTGGCTGACCGCGGCCACCTCCTCCTCTTGCTCCTTGAACTTGTTGATCAGGAAGCTGATATTCGACTCGCCCCCCTTGATCTCGGTCGTGAGCGGGCGACGAATTTCGAACTGGGCACCAAAGAAGAGTTCGGTCGTCAGCACCGTGAAGAGGTTGAGCGTCCAGCCGACGTTGACTGTCTCGTTGAACGCGAGATTGATCGCCAGGTTGTTCCCGGCGCAGATCGTGTGCATCTCGCCCAGGCAGTAGGTCGAGTTGTAGTAACCAATCGTTCGCGTCACGTAAGGCGACTGGTAGTTCCACCCCGGCCCCCAGTAACTCGAGTCGCCACCCGATCCGGAACCCTGGCTCGCGGTGGAGGTCGTCGTCGAGGGCGGGCTTGCCCCAGAGCCGTCGTCGCTCGCGTCGCCCGAGGTTCCACCGCCGATGATCATGTTGTAGACGCCCGCGATCGCCTCGTGCTTGTCGGCTCCGGTGCTGACGTGCATGTCGTTGGCGACGACGGTGCTGTGATCGTTCTCGACCGAGGTGGTCAAATCGCGTTCGGCGTGGAAGTGAAGCTGCTCCTTGCCAAGCGTGTCGTCGATGCGGAATTCGCTGTAGTTTTCCGCGTCGCCGTGCCGACTACGAGAACGGATCCCCATCTGGGAACGCTCGTCGGGCAACTTGTAGGGAACCGGTTGCTCGGCGTTGTAGACGCTCCCGGTGACGATCGGTTGATCGGGATCGCCGTCGAGAAAGTCGACCACGACCTCCTGACCGACGCGCGGCAGCGCGACCATCCCCCAACCCTGGCCGGCCCAAGGTTGCGACACCCGTAGCCAGCAACTGTGGCTCGACTCGTCCTCGACCTCCCCCCAGTGAAAACTAACGTGGATGCGGCCGTACTTGTCGGTGAAAACCTCGGTCCCGGCGGGCCCGACGACCTTCGCGGTCTGGCTCCCTTTCATGGTCGGAATCGGCGTCTCGCGTTCGGGGCGAAAACGAACGCTTCGAGGAACGGCGCGGAAGGTGTTCTTGTAGTGCGACACGCCCCTGTCATCACCGCGAAAGCTGGCGAGCTCGACCTGGTGTTCCACCTCGGTGATGAAGTAGGCTCCATCGCCGTCGAAGTGTCCCGCGAGGTGAAAGCCGAAACCGGGGGTCATGTGACTCGCGGTCGATGTTCCCTCGATGACCACGGCGCCGGCGGCGCGTTCCTCCATCCGAATCCGCGCCGTGCGACCTCGGTCCTCGAAGATCTCGTGGAGTTCCTCGGACGATTCCTCACCGGTGGGCAACACCCCGTCGTGCCGGTGCGAGTACGAACCGGGATAGTCGTAGACCTCGGTCTCCTTGAGCGCCCCAAGCGGGAGCGAGTGGCGCACGCTTCCCGCCGTGACCGATTCGGTCAGCGACTCCTGAGCCCCGACGTCTTGGCTGGGCAACTCGAAGGAGTAGTCGCCGAGCTTCACCTTGCCGGGAACCAGCTCTTGGCTCTTGATCCAGTCTCCCACCAGCCCCAACTTACCCTCGGCTTGGAACGTCGCGTCGTAGCGCAGTTCCCCCTGGTCGGGCAACAGGGGCGATTCCCGCGAGTCGTCGCAGATCACCAACTCCTCGCCATCCTCCTGTTGGTCGAAGCGAAAGTGGATCCCCTCCTCTTCCATGAGCCGGCTGGCGAACGCGAAGTCCGATTCCTGCGACTGCACGCAGTAGTTATGTTTCGGGTAGTGATCGTGAAGGGTGAACTTGACGCGGTATCCCTCGAACACCTTGTCGAGGATCTGCGGCACCGTCTGCTGCTGAAACACGCGGGAGCGCTTGTTCTGCGATAGCGCCCACAGCTTCGGCACCAAGCGAGCCCGGTAGAGGACGAATTCCTCGTCCCGTCCCACCTGTGCCATCCGGCTGATCATGCCGCGAAAGTACCGCCGCGGCGTTTCGGGAAGGTGCGACTCCACGGCGGCGCTCTGACCGAGAATCTTGTCGAACGAGATCTCTTCCCCTCGAGGGGCGACCAGGTCGAGTTCGAAGGCGTAGAGTTCGGAAACGGCCTCTCGACCGTGGAAGCCGATGAGCAGCAGCGCATCGTCGCCGAGCGGTGAGCTGAACTTCATCCACCGGTCCGCTTGGGAGTATCGACTCATGGAGAATTCTCAAATCGCGAAGGATGACCAACGGGTGGACCGCAGAAGGCTTTTTACGAAGCGAGTGGGCCGTTTTCATCTTTGAGCATAAAGCGAACCATCACCCATGTCGTCACTAAAGCGATGACAAAAAGAGACGCGGCGACCCCGATGACCCAGTAGTGGTAGCGGACCGCATCCTCGACAAACGTCTGGAGACTGTGCAGGACGATCATGTCGAGTTGCCCCCCCGGCGGTTTCCCCTCGATCTGGAGCCGGCGGATTTCGATCAATCCCGGTTGCTCTCCCTGGGCGGCGATGAGCAATTCGTTGTCGACCTTCTTGTCGAAGAACCCCTCGAGCGGCGGATCGACGAACTCGACCGGCTCCCCCGGACGAAGGGGGAGGCGCGAACGTGGGGGTTGCCCGTGCCAGTTCAGCAAGTGTCCTTGGTCGTCGGTCACCAGGATGGTCGCCGATTTCGCGAGTTCCGAACCGGGAGCCAAGAGGATCTGCTCGAAGTCGACTTCGACGACCACCGCTCCGATGAGTTCATCGGTCTCGGGCTCGCGGACCGCGGCGCCGAGCAACTGGATGGGATGGAGCTTGCCCTGCTCGTCGGTGACCGCCTGCCGCGCCATCACCCCGGAGTAGGTCGTGTCGCCCTGGGGCAGCTTCAGGCAGTAGGCGAGGAAGGGCTTCCACCAGGTCACCAAGGGAATCGGCTCGGAGATATCGACCAGGGTGGAGCCACCGGGAGTGTCGCGCTGCACGCCGCGGACGATGCGCTGATCCTTGGCATCGATGATGTTCACCGAGAGGTACTCGGGATGCCACTTCAGCAACGCGCGGATGTCGCTGATCATCTGTTCCGAGGCGCTGGCCTCGGCCATCTTCTTTCCCCTCTGGCGCGCTTCGATGAAATTACCGACCGCCGGAAAACTGGCCAGAAGGCTCGCGTCGGCCTTCATTGCCTGCATCTGGCTGTCGACGAGAAGCTTCATCTCCTCGACCACCTTGGTGAGCCCGCCGCGTTCGACGAGATTCAGTTGCCGCGACTCCGACCAGGAGTAGGCCATCAAGACCGCGCAGAGGACGCCGACGACCAGGACCAGCGACGCGACCGCCTGGGCGCGAATCGGATTGCGGCGCATCATCGCGACCACGCGCCGCGCGAAGGGCCGATGATAGCAGTCGACTTCCTCGCCTGCCAAGACGCGGTTGATGTCCGCCGCCAACTCCATCGCCGAGTCGTAGCGGTCCTCCGCCGCGAACGCCATCGCCTTGGCGCAGACCGCCTCCAATACCGGCGCGACCTTCGGATTGACCGACCGCGCCAACGGCGTCGGCTCACTGGCCAGACGTTTGAAGGCCGCGCGAACGTCCTCGCCGACATGCTTCTGGTGGGGAGCCTTCCCCGTCAGGATCATGAAGAGGGTACTTCCCAAGCCATAGATGTCGGTCTTCACCCCGACGTGCCCGATGTCGCCCGCCGCCTGCTCGGGCGCCATGTACGCCGGCGTCCCAACCACGTGCCCAACCTGGGTCGTTTCCGAGAACTTGATCTCGTCGCCGAGTGTCTCGTCCGCGACCGCCGTGTCACTCGCGGCATCGTGGACCCTCTTCGCGAGCCCCCAGTCGATCAGGATAACCTCGCCGAACAAGCCGATCGCGACGTTGGCCGGCTTGACGTCTCGATGGATCACGCCCTGGGCGTTGGCGTAGCCGATCGCCTCGCAGACATCGACGAAGCTGAGCAGAAGTTCCCGTAGACGCAGTCCCGACGAGTTCGGTTCGTTCTTGGTGGCGTGGTGGGCGCGAATCCGATCGAGCAAGGTTCCGCCATTGAGCAGTGGCATCGTGTAGTACGGCAGCTTGCCCGCCACACCACGCGCCTGAAAGTCGTAAATCGGCACGATATGGGGATGCTGGAGGCCGGCGGTGATCCGGCCTTCGCGGAGAAAGCGCCGATGCAGCGAGGGTCGCTGCGCCGCGCTCTGCTTGAGTTCCTTGAGCGCGACCGTCCGCTCCATCCCCTCGTCGAAGACTTCCCAGACGGTCCCGATGCCCCCCTCCCCGCGTCGCTCGTCGAAGCGATAGCGCAGGTCGGTATCTCCGGATGCGGCCGCCGGCTTGGTCTCGCACCAGTGAGCCCAGAAGTCGCGGATTCGGTGGGGGGCGGTCCGTTGGAGCAGATGGTCGAAGGCTTCCGACTCCTTCCACCCGAAGCCCTCGAGCTGCGAGCGCACCTCCTCCAGGGAACGTTGCAGGTTCTCCGGACTGACAATACCATGTCGCCGTAGTTGCCGAACGAAGTCCAGCTCATCCGACTGCCCCAACTCGGCGCACGCCGCCCCCAAGCGTTCCGTGGAAACCGACTCGTCCTGCAACAGAACCAGCAACAGGAATAGATCCTGCCGATTGATCATGCTCCCCTTCCTCCAACGGACGTTCTCGCGCCACCGAACACCGCCGGCGTCCACCCGCCACCGAACACCGTTGGCGTTCTCGCGACGACCAAGGTATCGCGATCACCATGTCGAGTGCTCGTTCTATCTGTCCCGACCATCGCGGCCCACGAAACCGGAACAGTGACGAGTCGAGTGAGGAGATTGGAGAAAGGAGTGAGGAGATGGGAGGCAGTTCGAAAGGAAGGAAGCCACAGGAGTCTCCTCTCTCCTTTCGCGGTTCTCCTCGCTCTTTCCCCCTTTCTTCAAGGGAGGGGAACGGCCCAAAAGAATAGATCTTGCGTCACGTCGACACGTCTTCCAACACGGACGCCGCCCCCGACGACTCTTGCAACGGCAACGCCGTTGAAGAACACAGCCCAAGGTCGCGCAGCGCACCTTGGGTCACCAAACACGATTCATTCCAAACCCCGAAGCGGGTTTGACCGCCTTCCCGACCCAACCTCGACACCCGCGTCACGTCGACACGCCTTCCAACACGGACGCCGCCGACGACGACTCTTGCAACGGCAACGCCGTTGAAGAACACAGCCCAAGGTCGCGCAGCGCACCTTGGGTCACCAAGCACGATTCCTTCCAAACCCCGAAGCGGGTTTGACCGCCTTCCCGACCCAACCTCGACACCCCCGTCACGTCGACAGCGTCTTCCAACACGGACGCCGCCCCCGACGACTCTTGCAACGGCAACGCCGTTGAAGAACACAGCCCAAGGTCGCGCAGCGCACCTTGGGTCACCAAGCACGATTCCTTCCAAACCCCGAAGCGGGTTTGACCGCCTTCCCGACCCAACCTCGACACCCGCGAAGCGTCGACACGTCTTCCAACACGGACGCCGCCGACGACGACTCTTGCAACGGCAACGCCGTTGAAGAACACAGCCCAAGGTCGCGCAGCGCACCTTGGGTCACCAAGCACGATTCCTTCCAAACCCCGAAGCGGGCTTGACCGCCTTCCCGACCCAACCTCGACACCCCCGTCACGTCGACAGCGTCGAAGATCGCGGATGGGCACGACCGGTGGGGAGCGCGCGGGTGGAGATGCGAGGACTCGACTACTCTTCTTCCTCGAGATCGAAGAAGGAGTCGACTAAGCCCTCGTCCAAGGGGGATTCGAGGAGGGTCGCCGACGAGCCCGAAAGCCCGATCCATCGGCCGCGGATGCCGACGTCGCCCGTCAGTCCGAATTGGACGCTCGACGAGTTGAGCGACGAGAAGGAGTAGGTGATGCTCGACGAGCGGTAGAGCCCCCGCTGGTCGATTTCTCCCTCGACCCACTGGCCGAGTAGCGGGGCGTCCCCCGCGACGCCGAAGACACTGGGGTTCATCGTCACCGTCTCGGTGACCGAGGTGTTCCCCGCGGTGAGCTGGGTGATGTCGATGTCGGCGATGAAGATGAAGCCGTCGGTCTGGTAGCCGATCTGGTCGCCGAAGTAGTCCTCGATGACGTGACCGACCGCCGGCAAGATCGGCCCGCTATCCGGATCGGCCTGCCCCGATCCGTAGGTGATGTTGCGAATGTTGCTCGCGGTGATGGTGCCACGCTGGCCGGTGTTGAGGACCGGGATGTCGATCGCGACGTAGGTCGCCAGCTCGGCGCGATAGAGACCGATATCGTCGACTTGGTCGCCGTCCCAGTCGCCGATGAGCACCTGATCGGTGTCGAGTCCGATCCTGACGCTGACATAGGCGGCCGAATCGAACGCGTTGATCGAGGAGGTGTTGATGAAGAAGGTCTCGCCGCGCCGGATGCCGACGTTGGGGATGCCGTTGCCGGTGAAGTCGCCGACATAGCCCTGATCGCCGGCGTTGCCGAAGGTGATCGTGAAGAACTCACGGCTGTTGAAGTCGGTCAGCTCGCTGGTATTGAAGGCGAACTCGGCGGTGTCGGGGCGGAAGATGCCGATGCCGTCGGTGGTCGAAGGGGTGAGCCGTTCCTGGAGCGACTCGAACGAGAGCGCGGGACGGAGCCACTTCTTCCTCCTCGGTTGCTCGCTGAGGGCGGCTCGTAGCCGTCGCGTCATCTGACGAAGCAGGCCGAGCGTGCGAGGAGCGGGCTGACGGTTGAACGACACGTTGCGGACCTCCGGATGCGTCAATCAGGGTGCGTCGTCGGCCCAGCGCGGCAGGTGACGTGGTCGCCCCGCGATCGTCCGACATCGTTCTCGTCGGCCTTCCCGTCGCTCGCACGCCGCTCATTTTGCGAGTTTCTTTCGCATCGTCGCGGGGGCGATGCCTCAAAAACGCTTCGTTGATTCCGCCGCGCAATACCGTTAAGGGTCACGCGAAAGGGCCATGACGATCGGGGTGAGTTTGCCGATCGCCGCGATCGCGCGCTCGTCGCCTCCGGCAATCTCCCCTGGCACCACTCCAGCCACGTCGATAGACTCGCGCCTGTCGTCCGACGCACGGCGAACGACCACCGCGCCCCCGGCCCCTTGGAGCGAGCCCGACCTCTATGTCATTGTCCGGATTCAACAAAGTCATTCGCGGCACCAAGCGTCTCGCCCAAGTCGTCCGGGTCCTCGCCAAGCACGGCTTCCGCAAGCTGATCGTCGATTCGGGACTGCACCGGGAACTCCCCGTCGGCAAGGAATTGCTCCAGGGGGAAGTCGAACAGGAGATCGCTTCGAGCCAGCCGACCGAACGGCGCGTCCGTCTGGTCCTTGAGGAACTGGGCCCCACCTTCATCAAGCTCGGCCAGGTCCTCAGCACACGACCCGACCTGGTTCCGCCCCGACTCGCCGAGGAGTTCAAGCACCTCCAGGGGGACTGCCCCAAGCTCGAGTTCGCCCTCATCGGCGAACGCCTCGACGAGGAACTCGGCCCCAAACGCGACGAACTCTTCGCGTCGATCGAGGAGCAACCCCTCGCCGCGGGCTCGATGGCGCAAACCCACCGCGCCCTGCTTCGCACCGGCGAGCGCGTCATCCTCAAGGTCCTGCGCCCCGGGATTCACGACATCCTCGCCGCCGACATGGACGTCCTCTCGGAGATCGCCCGCTTCACCGAAAGCCACTTCCGGGACATGGGCTACAGCCCGACCCAAGTCGTTCGGGAGTTCACTCGCGAACTGCATCGCGAGGTCGACCTCGTCCACGAGGGCAAGTCGACCGATCGGCTCGCGGAGTACTTTCGCGACGATCCCGACGTCCACTTTCCCAAAGTCCATTGGGAAGCGACCACCAAGAACCTCCTCACCCTCGAGGAGATCGACGGCACCCTGCTCTCGCGACTGACGCCCGAGACCCTCACGCGCCAGGAGCGCCGCCGCTGCGTCGAGATCGGCACCGACGCCGTCTTCAAACAGTGCCTGCAGTTCGGCTTCTTCCACGCCGACCCGCACCCGGGGAACATCTTCGTCCTGCCCGGCGGCCGGATCGCCTTCATCGATTGCGGCATGACCGGCCGCATCGAGAAGAAGACGATGTACCAGCTCGCCGATCTGGTCGCCGGAGTCGTGACCGGGAACCTCGAAGGCGTGATCCGCACGACGATCGCCCTGGCCGACACCGACCCGTCGCTGCACGAGAGTCGTCCCTTCCGCGAGGACACCTGGGAGTTCATCTCCCGCTTCGACGGCGCGACCTTCGAAACGCTCGACATGCCGGGCCTGTTGAACGACTTCTTCGGCCTGCTTCGCGAGTACCGGATCCAGTGCCCCAGCGACATCGTTTTTCTCATCAAGGCGATGACGACGATCCAGGGGGTCGGGCGTCAAGTCGATCCGAGCTTCGACGCGATGAGCCACCTACGCCCGCACGTCGAACGACTGATGAAGCAACGCTACGGCTTCGCCGCCCAACGCGAGCGATTGCAACGAAGCATCCTGGGTTATGTGGAACTCTTGGAGGAGATACCCAACGACATCCGGGCACTGGTGGCGCGGCTGCGGCGCCGGGAATTCAGCATCAGCGTCGAGCACAAGGGACTCGAGCGCCTCAACGACGACACCATCGAGCGGGCCGCGCGCAACGTCGCGTTCGCGCTGGTGATCTCCGGCTTGACGATCGGCTCGTCGATCCTCATTCTCGCCGACGAATTGGCCAACGCCTCTCGACTCTTGACGCGAATTGGGTTCACTGGACTCATCGGGGCGGGCGTGTTGATCGCGGTCTTTTTGGCCTCCAACCTGCGGCGATCCCTCTAGCAGACCGTTGCTTTAAGCAGGCTGCCAGAAACAAGCGACTATTGATGGAGTCTTGGACATGATTTACTCCCTGATCGAAGTCAGCGCCAACGACGAGTACCGCAAGTCGACCATCGAGCGACTTCGGGCGCTGCGTCATCGCGTCCTCGCCGCCGAGGGTTGTCGAGGTTTCGAGATTCTCGCCGACGCCGAGTTCGATCAAGCCGGCGTCGTGCCGGTGCGCCCCGACGTCATCACGATTCTGCTGAGGTGGGAGAGCCTGCATCACTACGCGGCCTTTCGCACCTCGCCCTTGGTCTTGGAGTTCGTCAATCAGAACGCCCAGTACCATCACGGCGCCTCGATCCGCGTGCTCAAACCGGAGGAGTAGGCATCGAGACAACCCCGCCGGGGTGGCGATGTCCATTGGTTCGTTACCTAGGGTGCGCTACGCGCCACTTGGCCCCTTCGGCATAAGCCCCAGAGCGAGTTCCCCCGTTGAGTGTTCGCGGAGGTCAGCCGATGCCGCCGTCATGACGGAGACCAATGGCGTGAGTGGCACATGCGTCACATGACGTCTCGTCAACCGTTCGTGCGGAATCTTACTGAATCAAAGACGACTACCGCATGCCAACGGCCAGCGTGGGCACGGCACCCGAGAAACGTTCTCGCCATCCAAACGGTGACGTTCTCTCGGTTCGAACGGCAACGCCGTTCTCTGATGAAGCCCAGGGTCGCGCTTCGCGCACCCTGGGTTACGGGTTGGACAAAGGTGTTCCGAACGGCAACGCCGTGCTCTAATGAAACCCAGAATCGCGCCACGCGCACCCTGGTTGACGGTTGATCGAAAGCAATAACTCGTTGATCGTTTCGCCGGCTACGATTGGTCGAGTTGCGAACGGTAGGTCTTCGCCTTGGTGCGGGCGACGGCGGCTTCGTTCTCCAAGCCGAGCTGCGAGAGCAGCCGTTCCAGATCCTCGTACGAGACCGAAAGCAACGCGGCGATCCGCCGATTGCCCGGATCCCGCTGCCATAACTGCGTCAGACGGGCGATCGAACCCTCGAGCGTGCTCCGCGACTCCATCAGCCGGCCGAGTTCGCGTTGCGCCCGCGCGAGGTCGAGCTGGAACTTGCTCGCCCAGAGCCGATACGCGGTCGCCTGCGGAAATCGCTCCGCCAACGTCATCTGAAGTTCATAGGCCTTGCGAAAACAATCCTCGACCTGGATCAATCGTTCGCGTTTGACCTCGTCGTCGGCGGTGCTCGAACGTTGTTCGATCACGCTGCCCAACTTGTAGTAGAGGTGGACGAGCGCGAGGGAGCAATCGAGCGAGTGGGGATCCTGGCTGACGAGATCTTCGCCGATCGCCAGGGCCCGACGGAGATTCGCCTCGGCGCGGGCGTAGTGCTCCGGCCGCAGCGACGCCCCGAAGACATTGAGCTCCGACAGCGTCTCCATCAACTGATGCCGGCTGTTGACGTCGTTCTTATCTTCCTTGATGAGCTGTTCGAAGATCTCGACCGCCCGCTTCTCCGCGGCGATGTCCTCGTCGGTCCGAAGTGAATACCGATCAGCGGCTAGCTCCCGAAGACAAACGCCCAACAGAGACCGCGCGGCGCGAAACTGGGGATGGTCGTCGACGAGACGCTCAAGGACCGCGACGGCGTTCTCGAGATGCTTGCGGTCCTGACCACGAGGAAACGTGACTTCCTCTTCGGCGTCGAGCGCGTCCGTCACGGGAAAGACCGCCTCGTCGGGCGGCGGACTGAATGGCCCCATTCCCGGCCGTAGCCGAGAGCCGAGTAGATAGTGCGTCCGCGCCACCTCGTAGTTGAGTTCCTTGGTCGGCGTCGTCGTGGCCATCGCTTGCCCCAGTTCCTCGAGCGCCGTCTCGTGAACTTGCCGCGCCTCCTCGGTTCGCTGCAAGCGACGGAGAACGTCGCCCATGTCATTGCGAATGCGAGCCACTTCGAGTTTGGGATCGTCCAGGGCATCGCTGGTCGCCGCGAGCGTTTGATACTTGCCGATCGCGTCGCGGTAGGCTTCCAGCGCCGCGTCGAACTGTCCGAGCGACTGCTGAATGCGCCCGACCCGACGCCGAGCGATCGCCGGCCGAGCCCCGATCGACGCGTCGCGAATCTCCTCCTGGGAGAGTTGGTCGTAGAAGCTCAGCAGTTCCTCGAGCAGGGCCGCGTCGGCGGAGGAGACGGCCCCCCCTTGGTTGCCGGCGAGCGTGGTCGCCCCCTCGATCTCCGTCGCTCCCGCCCCTCGGGACGGATGAAAACGCTCGAAGATCTTATCGAGGGTCGTCGAAGCGATCTGGGCGGAGGTTTCGGCCTTGATGCGGTGTTGAGCTTCGCGATCGAGCGACTGTTGCAGCGCGACCACCCCGAGCGCCGTCACGAGTCCGAACGCGAGTGAGAGCCCAAGCGTCGTCGTCGAGAGGGCCGCGACCGTCGGCGACTGTTTCATCCATCGGCCGATCCGTTCCACCGTCGAATAGCTGCGTGAGGAGACCTGACGATCCTCGAGAAAACGCCGCAAGTCGTCGGCCAAGTCGCTGGCGCGCTGATACCGATCCTCCGGCTCCAGCGTCATCGCCTTCTCGACGATCGTCGCGAGGTCCTTCGGGATTCCCCGGCGAGTTTGATGGAGCGGTTCGCACTTGCCGGTGCGGATTCGTTCGACCATCTCCCGCCAAGGCGTTCGCGCCTTCTGGTCGAACGCCGGCTTGCGCGAGAGGAGTTCGTAAAGCGTCACCCCCAGGCTGTAGACGTCGCTGCGGGGATCGACGAAGCCGTCGAGCCGTTCGGGTGCGATGTAGCGAAGGGTTCCGACAATCTCCCCGGTGACGCTGATTGAATCGCCGTGCAGCGACTTGGCCAAGCCGAAGTCGGTGATCCAAACGTTGCCCCGGCGATCGAGCATGATGTTGCCGGGCTTGATGTCCCGGTGCAGCGTCCCTTGGTCGTGGGCGTACTGAAGGGCTTGGGCGATCTGCAAACCGATGCGCGCGACGTAGCGGTCGTCCTCGATCGGGTACGACGCGGGCGTCAGGTGTTCCTCGGAAGTCAAGTCGATGTCATCGCCGTCGAAGGTATCGACCATCGCCGGGATGGGTTGGGTCGGAAGCTTGCCCGAGGAGGGAGCGACCCGTTCGGCGAGGGGACGATCCTCGTCGAGTAGCGCGTCGAGCGTCACGCCATCGATGAGCTGCATCACGTAGTAGCAGCAGTCCTCGCGGCGACCGGAGTAGTGGACCGGGACGATGTTGGTATGGTGAAGATTGGCGGCGGCGCGGGCTTCCCGGCGGAAACGGCGCACCGCTTTGGAGTCGGCGGTGCCGACGATGGGAAGCACCTTGACGGCGACGCGACGGCGCAGCGAAGCCTGATGGGCTTCGTAGACCACGCCCATGCCACCACGACCAATCTCACGGATGACGCGCAGGTCGCCCAATCGCTCAAGCTGCGCCAGTTTCTTGGTTCGATGGCGCGAGACCTCGAGGCTTTCTTTCTTCTTGGTGCGAATCCCCTCCATCGCCTCGATGGTCGGAAAGAGTTCGCGGATCTCGTACGCCAAGTCGGGGTGTCGGTTGACGTACTCGTCGATCGTGACCCGCTCTCCCTTGCGTTTGCGTTCGATGAACTCGGCGGCCAATTCCTCCAAGGGATCGCGCGGCGCGTCCTCGTCGATCTCGCGTTCCTCGACGAGTGGTTCGTCTTCGTCCGACTTGCCCACGACGTTGGACCCCTCACGCGATCGCCCGACGTTGGCCGACGTCGACGTTCGTCTGGTTGTTGGTTTGGCGGCTACGTTTCATCGAAGAAGCCGGGGAAGCGTTTGAGCACTCCCTTGAGCCTGCCAATGGCCCGAATGTAGCGGATACTCGCCGCCTTCGGTTCGATGTTGAGCACTTCGGCCACTTCGCTGTTGGTCAACTCCTCGAGATGACGCAGCGAGAGCACCTCGCGATCGATGGGGTTCATCTGTTCGAGGGCCTCCTCGAGCAGCCCGGTCAACTCGGCCTTGATCGCCGCTTGGCTCGGCGAGGTGAGTTGGCCGACGAACATGCCCACGATCGAGAGGGACGAGGCGGCGGCTTGCCTGCCACCGCGAATCGAGACTTCTCGACCGGCGTCGCGTTTCTTCGACCCGAGATGGCGTCGATGAACATCGCACAACGTTTGACCCACGATCAAGCGTAGCCAAACGAAGAACGACATCGACGGGTCGTTCAAGTAGTGGTGAAGACGGGAGATCGCGTTGATACACGACTCTTGAAGAATGTCGTCTTCGTCCACCCGGGGTTTGATCCGTCGGTCCATTCTTAAGTGGACCGTCATGGCCAGTCGTTGTCGGTGGCGTGCGAAGAACTCGGCGACGGCTTCCGCCCCCCGCGTCCTTAGTGCCTCAATGACTTCGACCGATTCCGCCTCTTCAGTCAACAATCGTTACCCCCTGGGTTCTACAACGGACCGGAACTTCCAGAATCTACGTCTCGCTTCCGCCTCGCGAGAAAGAATCCACCACAATTTTCGCCCCCGCCATGTAGACGTCGACACAACCCCGCGTTTCCACCTCCATGGGGAGTCGTCACAAACGCTCTTTGCTGTTCGCTGGGGCAAGAAACCGCTCGGGCTGCGGTTCCTCCCCAAACCCGTCACGTCCCTCGTATTCTTCGTAGTCTCACAGAGGAAGGAGACATTCATGTCGATGCGTTTCTCGCCGCAACGGCGAATTCGTTCGTTGGTCGCTCCGAAGAGCCGCCTGATTAGCTGTGAACCACTCGAGGATCGTTTCGTCCTCACCACCGGCACCGTGAGTGCCGCCGAGGTGCTCGGGATGACCGACGCGCTGCTTTCGGCGGACCTTTTCGCCGAGTACCGCACGATTGACGGCACCGGCAACAACCTTTCCAACCCTGACTGGGGCTCCACGGGCATCCAGCTTATCCGCATCTCCGACGCCGAGTACGCCGACGGCGTTTCCGAACCGGCCGGCGAGGACCGAGTCAGCGCTCGGGAAATCAGCAACGCGGTCGCTTCGCAAGAGACCTCCATCGTCAACGATCGCTACCTGACCGACTTCATCTGGCAGTGGGGACAGTTCATCGACCACGACATCGACCTCACCGGTGGTGGCGAACTGGAAGAGGAATTCAACATCGACGTTCCCGCCGGGGACTTCTTCTTCGATCCCACCGGGACCGGCGAGCAGGTCATCGAACTGACTCGCTCTATCTTTGATACGTCAACCGGCACCGATTCCTCGAACCCGCGTGAGCAGATCAACGAAATCACCGCGTTGATCGACGGCTCGATGGTCTACGGATCCGATGAGGAAACCGCCGCGGCGCTGCGGTCATTCGAGGGCGGAAAGCTCCGCGTCACCGAGAGTGAAAACGGCGATCTGCTGCCCATCGGCGAAAGTGGCTCCTTCGAGGCGGGCGACGTCCGCGCCAACGAACAGATCGCCCTGACGTCGATGCACACACTCTTCGTCCGCGAACACAACTGGTGGGCCGATCAGCTCGCCGCCGAGCATCCCGAGTGGACCGACGAGGAACTCTACCAACAGGCTCGTTCGATCGTCGTCGCGGAAATCCAGTCGATCACATACAACGAGTTCCTTCCGGCCCTGCTCGGCTACGACGCGATCGACGACTATGAAGGGTACGACCCGAGCGTCGATCCGAGTATCGCCAATGAGTTCTCCACCGCCGCGTACCGGATTGGGCACACGATGCTCTCGCCGGAGCTCCAGCGACTGAACAACGACGGCACCGAGGCCGAGGAGGGCTCGATCGCGCTTCAGAACGCGTTCTTCACGCCCAGCGAAGTGATCGACAACGGCATCGACTCGCTCCTGCTCGGACTGGCCAGCCAGCAAGCCCAAGAGATCGACAACCAAGTGATCGACGATGTCCGCAACTTCCTCTTCGGACCTCCCGGAGCGGGCGGCTTCGACCTGGCGTCGCTGAACATCCAGCGTGGCCGCGATCATGGCTTGGCCGACTACAACCAGATGCGCGAGGACTACGGCCTCGAACGCGTCACCAGTTTCGCCGACATCAGCTCCGACCCGAACGTTCAAGCGAACCTCGCGTCGGTCTACGACAGTGTCGACGACATCGACGCGTGGGTCGGCATGCTCGCCGAGGACCATCTCCCCGGATCGAGCATGGGCGAACTCGCCTCGACGGTCATCTCCGACCAGTTCGAGCGTATTCGCGACGGCGATCGCTTCTACTACGAGAACGTCTTCTCCGGGGAGGCACTCGCCGAAATCGAGAGCACCAAGCTCTCGGACATCATCAAACGCAACACCTCGATCACCAACATCCAGGACAACGTCTTCTACGATTCCTCGGTCCTGTACTACAAGGCCGACGGCAACACTTCCGCCGAGATGACGGTGGTGATCGACGAGACCGAAGTCCGGATCATCGACCAGCGGACCGGTCAGGTGCTCGAGAGCCGCGCGATCGAGGACGTCAGCCAAGTCCACCTGGTCGGTACCGACCTGGAACAGAACCGCTTCACGATCGACACTTCGCAAGCCGAGATGACCCTCCCCGGCGGGATCGTCATTGCCGGAACCGAGGGCGAGCGTGATGTCGTCACCGTCCGCGGCTCGCGGGATGTCGACGAGGTCGTGATCGACTCGGGCGTCCTCACCATCAACGGCGAAGTCGTCCAAATGTCCGACGTCGACGTCTTGCGTCTCGGCGTTCAGAACCAGGACAACGTCGAGATCGTCGATGCCGACGGGGTGGAAGTCGTCACCATCAACCAGCGTCGTCCCGGTGGCGGTCGCGATGACGGCCGAGATGGCGGACGCGATCGCGACGGTCGAGATGGTCGCGGCGGCGGAGGCCCCGGCGGTCCCGGTGCTCAAGTCGCCGACAACAACGACGGTGGCGGTCGAAGAGATCGCAACGGCGGCGGCGGTCAACAAGATCCCCGTGCCGTCGACATGTTCTTCGAAGGGATGATGGGCTAGATCGCCTCGTCATCCCACCGGCGTCCGTTGGCGGGTGCCCGCTCCGACACTCGCCGACGCCGCCGGGGTTTCATGAGAACGCGAAGCCGCGGTGGGTCGGGGGCCAACGGAAACTTTTCGACATGACTGCGCACGTCGGAAAGAATCTGCCCGACCCGCCGCGTTTTATCGCTGTCGCCATGATGACAGCCACTCATGCTTCCATCAAGTCGCGCCCCGTCGACCGTCAGCCCCATCCGCCGACCAAGGAGATCACCGGGATGAGTTCGCTACGCTACGCTCTCGCCGCATGCTCGCTGCTGCTTGTCGCCACGAGCGTCCTCGCTCACCCCGGTCCCGGCGGCCATCAACATGGTCAGGCCCATCGCGATCAGGACAACGAAGTCAGCATCGTCACTCGCGGCAACTACCGCTACATCACCGCCAACGGCATTCCCGATCACCAACACGGTCGCTTTCCCAACCGCGGCAATCCCAACAGGATCGCGCCGCAGCGCTACACGTTTCGGGTTCCGCTCCAACCGCGAATGAACGAGGAGTTTCGTTCGGCGATGGGCCAACCCTTCGGCGTCGCTCTCAACGGAGTTCCCTTCGACCCGGGAACCGCGGAGTTCTGGAACCGCGATCGTCGCTCGGGGTGGAACTACGAAGCGCTCTCGGGAAAGATCAACCTCGGCCTCGACGCGAGCAACGCTCATGTCCAGCCGACGGGAGCCTATCACTACCACGGCATGCCGACGGGCCTGATCGCCAAGCTCGGCGACGAGAAGAAAATGGTTCTGGTCGGTTACGCCGCGGATGGCTTCCCGATCTACGCTCTCCATGGACATGCCGAGCCCAACGACGCAGAGAGCGATGTCGTCCGCTTGCGCTCGAGCTATCGCTTGAAGAAAGGATCGCGTCCGGGTGGCCGCGGCGGTCCAGGCGGGCGCTATGACGGGACCTTCGTCCAGGACTGGGAGTTCGTCCCTGGCGCCGGGGATCTCGACGAAGCCAACGGCCGGGTCGGCGTCACGCCGGAGTATCCCGAAGGGACGTACTACTACGTGGTCACCAACGAGTTTCCGTTCATTCCGAGACTCTACCGAGGGACACCCGACGAGAGTTTCGCTCGACGGGGGCCGGGTCGAGGTCCGGGCTCCGGTGGGCGTCGAGGTCGTCGTCCACCTCCGTTTGGCGGTCCCGGCGTCCAAGGACGCGGAGGGCGACCGGGGCCGCCGGGCGGATTTCCCCCACCCTCCGAACGCGATCGCTAGCCGCCACCGCGCTCCGCCTCGTCCCGTCGCAACGCATCGCCATCGGGACGCGGCAGCTTCGTTTTCGATCAATAAAGGCCCCGTTTCCCGCCAAGAAGCCCCCGATTCGAGCGAGTTTCTCTCCAAAGTCGTCAGAAAAGCGTCCATTTCGCGCCGAAACGGCGCCAAAACATCACTCGAATTCTCGACTTTCCCCTCGCCTTCCCGATTGGGGAAAGTTAATATTTTCGTCAGCAGTAGAGTTCGGTTCGTTGACGCACGTCTTTCTTTCGACGAAACGGAGAACTGTCGTGACTTCATCTCGCCGCTCCCCATCCATTCGTCGCCCGAGGCGCAAATCGCGCCGCCTCCTTCGAATTGGAGCCGGTATCGCTCAGTTCGTTCTCTTCGTCGCGGTCGCTTGCGCGATGCTCGCGGGACCGAGCGAAGCGACCCTTCGCCAGGGCGAGGAACTCTTCGTTCACGAGTGGCAACCGAACGATCCCTTGGCACGCAACGGCGACGGGCTCGGGCCGGTCTTCAACGCCAAGAGTTGCGTCGAGTGCCATTTCCAAGGAGGCGTCGGCGGCGCCGGCCCCAACAAGCACAACGTCACCGCCTATGAAATTCTACCCACCGCCCAGCGGCCCCAACGGCTCTCCGGCGTGATCCACGCCTCGGCCACCGATGTCTCGTACCGCGAAACGACCGAACAACTGCGGTCGCTCTTCCCCGTCGAGCCCGGCGGCCCGATCCGAGTCAACTGCGCGACGATCACGCCCGACTTCGACCCGCTGCGAATGACCGAGATCAACACCCCGCCCCTCTTCGGGCTTGGGCTGATCGACAACATCAACAGTTTCACGGTCCAAGGGCATCACTTCTCCAAGGCCATCAAGAAGATCGGCAGTGAACTGCAACTCGAGTTCGACGCGGTCTCGGTCGGGACCCCGCGCATTCTCGATGACGGCCGGTTCGGTCGCTTCGGCTGGAAGGGCCAGTTCGCCAACTTGGAAGAGTTCGTCGCCGCCGCGTGCGCGATGGAGCTTGGCCTTTCGAACCCACTCAAGCGACAGCCGGTCCCGGGCAAGCCCAACGAGAGCGATACGGCTCGCTTGGACATGGATCGCCAGCAACTTCGCTCGCTGGTCGCGTTCGTCAGGCACCTGCCCCGCCCCGAACAAGTGATGCCCGAGGACACGGCCGAACGGCAGATCATCGAACGGGGTGAGCATCTCTTCACCTCGATCGGATGCGCTCAATGCCATACCCCGACCTTGGGCGGCATCGAGGGACTATACAGCGATCTGTCGCTCCACCGCCTGACCGAGCCCGACAATGCGAGCTACCGCGAGCCGGTCCCGCGCGATCCGATCGGTCCCGATCGTCATCCGAGCGCGGACGAGTGGAAGACGCCCCCGCTTTGGGGCGTGGCCGACTCGGCCCCGTACTTTCATGACGGCGGCAGCCCAACGCTCGAGAGCGCGATCCACCGTCATGCGGGCGCCTCGCGGAAGGTGACGGAGCAGTACAAACAGCTCGAGAAGGAAGATCGCGTCGCGCTGATCAAGTTCCTAAAGAGCCTGCGGGCTCCGGTGATGCCAGCCGTGGGCGAGGGAACACTCGTCCTCAAGCCCCAGTAGCGGCCAGCATCCCGAACCATAAGTGATCGCGCCGGCGTTTTAAAGGGCTACTCCGGAAGTGATTGGCACATCGTAAGTGTGTCGGTGCACGGCTGGCAACACGGGAAAGTTAAGGGATGGTTTTCACGCCTATACTCTCCTCTTCCGCCATTCCAACATACATGCACCGCGACGAACATTCACAGGGAACGAGACCCGACAATCGGCGTGAGTGCCTCCCCTTGATATCTCGACCTCGATCGATGTAGACTCTCAGACACCAGGGACGGGCACACTAGATGGAAGGGAAGCAACCGATGGCCGAAAAGCCGAAAGAACCAAAGAATCCGCCTCCAGAACCTCCAGCTCAATCACAACCTGCTGTCCCAAATTGGGGACAACGTTCGGGCTCTTTGCCGGGAGAGCGAAGGGCGTTCAGTACGCTACAAGAATTCATTTCGAAGGAAGCGGATTGACGGAAGATTCTTTTGCCCAGAGCACGTAGAGCGTGACCAGCAAAGGAATGATTAGCGATACCACCGCCACGAAGTACCATCTTGTGGCGCGTTTCAGAAGCTTCGCTTTCTCCTCGGATGCGAGGGCCGTTCCCACGCACAGCAAGTGCAACTCGAACACGAGGTGGGCTCTCGGGGCATCCTTTCGATCATCTTCCTCAACATACCGCTTCGCTTCCAGGACGTCGGGGAGGTAAGGGGTGTTCCTTGGCTCAAGTGAGCGAATAGTGCTTCGGATTCCGAGAACGAGCGCACAGATGGGAACGAGGAATGCCGCTCCAGCGGAAACCGACAGTTGCGCAGCTGCTACCCCTCCCGCAACCGTGGTCAGCAAGGAACCGAGCCCAAGCGATTGGAGCATGCTGTTCGCCTTGTCATCCAGCCTGTCGAATCTTTCGACTTGTCTGGAGTAGGCGTTGAGTCCGTAGTCGTAGACCCACTCGTATTCTTCTCCATCAGCATTGAGCTTGAACGCCTCGCGTTTTTGCACTTCTCGGCCGTACTCCTTGCTCGTCGCAACGTCAAGAACACCAAACAACCGATCGTCGTACGCCTTCAGCAATTTCGTGCACACCTCATATGCACAACGACAAGATCGCCCCATGTCACGCCAGACAGTTCGTGCAGCCAAGTCGTATCTCTCCCCGACCAAATCGCTGGGTCACTCCTCGTGACAGACGAAATGTTGCCAGTGTCGTCACTGATCGTGACGTCGCCAGTTCCCTTCCTCGTCGTAGTTCAGGCTTTGGTTGCGACCTGTGGCTTGCCAGAGTGCATCAAAGACAGGTCGCAGGATGTGATCCAAGTTCTGCGACGACTCCTCAATGATCACATCCGGAAGCAAGAGAAAGTCTCGGTCAATTCCTGGCGAAGCACCTCGACTGAAGGCAGCGCTTACCGTCATGTTGAATCCCTTCACGTTGAGGAACGAGAGGAGCAAAACAAGCGGTGGGTCTATCCCGATTTCGCTCAGCATTCTCTCTGACGCCTCAACCGCATCCAGAACTGACTTTTCCATCCGTCCAGAATCGATCATTCTGTCGTGCCCAGCAATATCGTTCACATCGACCATTTCGATGCATCCATCTCGAAATATCTGGGAATAGTTGGCCTCCAAATCGGAAGCCCCCGTAGTCAGAAGGAATCCATCAAGATTTGGACGGCGCTTGCTGGCAACGCTTCCAAGTGAAGGGGGAATAGGCCGCGAGCTGATGAATCGCTTAATGTCAACGCTCGTGGTGTCAGAAAAAGTCGAGATCGGAACGATATGGAGGACAACTGAGGGATCGCCGCACTCAGCTACATGCGTCTCGCCTGCAATGATCCTCGCCAACCGGTCATCGCGAAACCGACGAATACGCTCAGCCAAGTCGGCCGATCGAGTGAACGCGGACCGAAGCTCGACAACGTCTAGTTCGCACTTTCCGCTAGATGTCCTCAAATGGAATTTCGAGCTCGCTATGACTCTGTGTGGACCTATCCAGCTCTTACCGACACGGATGACAAGAACGGCCCCCGAGGCAAACCCGTCGACGAATCGAGGTTCTGCGATTGGCACGCGTGGCTCGATGGTATGTCGAAGGATCTGTTGGATGCGTAGAAGTTCTTGGTCAACGTTGATGTCGGGGAGACCCACCACCGAGTCTGCCAAACCCGTATTCTTCCCGTTCTCTTGCTTCTCCACGATCCCAAAGATGATGTCCCCGCCCCGCGCGTTCGCGAACGACGAAACATCGGCAGCGAACTCCTTTCGTTGATCCCTTGTGTCCAACTCCAATGCTTGCTTGTACTCGAGCGTTGGCCCTTCCGGCACCTCGTTGTCGATGAGTCCCTGGATGTCCGATGCGGTGATGTCGTCGAGCCGTTTGTCGGAGAGCATAGACCTACCCTTGTTACTTCAGAGTCAATCCAATCCTTTGCAGATGTGACAATAACGACGCGCCATGGAACGAACAAGACCCCGATGACATGCCGTCACCATCCGCCAGCACTGCGAGTCTGAATGCATGAAACGTCGGTCATTGACTTCGAACTTTGTGTACTGCATCTGTGAATACTTCTCATCCTCATCGAACAATATCTGCTGACACGAGCATGGCCATAGCGAGCCGCCCTTCGATCGTCCTGCCTGCGACGGACGCCTACACGAGACTTCTGGCGTGCGACGCACGCCCCGGTAGCGGAGCAACCGGGGGTAGCCTGGAAGAGAAGAAGAGTGCGGCAGGCAAATGGCCTGCCCTACGAAAGAGTGTCAATGCGACGCTCTCTGTCCCTACGAGGACTCCGAGAGGCTCCTGAGGGAGTGATCGTGGACTTGGCGGTCGAGCTCCGAACCGATCTGCTTGAAGACCTCCTCCCAGGCGCCGGGGCGAGGCTGACGGAAGAGACGCATCGTGGGATACCAAGCGCAGGAGTCTCCCTCGATGCCGAAACGCCAATCGGTCGGCATCGGCAACGCGACCCAAACGTTGACCCCGAGGCCGCCGGCCAGGTGGGCGAGCGCCGAGTCGGACGTGATTAGGAGATCGAGGTGCGTCATGATCGCGGCGGTGTCCATGAACGAGCCGCTTGACTCATCGATCTCGCCGCCCAGATCCTCGACACGATCGGCGCGGCCGAAGGTCTTGAGCTGCTCGCTCCCCTCCCCCTTTTGCAGACTGACAAAGCGAACGCCGTCGATTTCCATCAGCGGTGCAAAGCGGTCGAGCGGGATCGAGCGTTCGCGGTCCTCGAGGTACTCGACGTTCCCCTGCCATGCGATCCCCACGAGCACGTCGTCGCCCGACCGCAACCGTTCCCCCCACTCCAGTTGCAACTGGGGGTCGGGCGCAAGGTACGGTCCGGCATAGGGAACGTTGTCGGAACGGGTATGAAGCACGCGCGGAAGCGACAGCAGCGGCAGGTGAACGTCGAAGTCGGGACGATCGTCCCCCTCGGCGATGACCGTCTCGATCGCGTCGCAGCGGGAAAGCAAGGGGACAAGCGCGGGTTGGGCTTCGAGCACGACGCTCGCTCCCAACTCCTCCAGTCCCTCGGCGTAGCGAATGAACTGCAGCGTGTCCCCGAGACCGCGTTCGGCGTGCAGCAGGATTGTCTTGCCTTCGAGCGAGTCCCCTTCCCACGCGGGCTTGTCCAATTTCTTCATGGGGGTGAGCTGCCATCGGGCTTCGTAGTTCTTCCAACCCTCGTCCCACTCCCCAAGGGTGAGTTGCGTCAGGGAGAGGTTGAGTTTCGCCTCGGCGTAGTCGGAGCGAACACCGAGCGCTCTTTCGAAGGTCTTCTTCGCGTCGACATGGCGCGATTGTTTTTGACGCGCGGCGCCCAAGGTGTTGAGAGCCTCGGCGAAATCGGGCTGCTCCTCAAGGGCACGTTCGACGAGCCCGACCCCTTGGTCAAGCACCCCGAGCGCGATCTTGACCGCGCCCAAGTTGTGCAGCAGCGGCGCGTGTTTCGGGAAGAGCTGACATCCGCGTTCGAGGCAGGCGATCGCTTCGTCGGTTTGGCCGGCGTAGTGCAACGCAGCCCCCAAGTTGGCATAGGGGTCAGGATTGCGCGCGTTCTTCGCGAGCATTCGCTGATAGATCGGGACCGCCATCGCCGCTTGTCCGGTCGCCATGAAGGTCTGAGCCAGGTTCTCCTCCATGGTGGAGGGATCGAGCTTGGGCGCCTCGCCCTCCCCCGCTTGCATTCCCTCGAACATCTCCATCCCGGGGAACGAACTGGACAGCTTCTTCTCGAGCGTCCGGAGCTTCTCACCCAACTCGACACCGTTCTTGCGTCCCTCGGAGACGACGCCAAGGAGCAACGACTCCAGGGACGCGACATCGTTGGTTTCGCCCTTGACGGCATCCAACGCGAGATCGTCGAGGCGTCGCTGAATCGCCGACCGAATATGGCCGATCCCATCAACGACCTTCGACCAATCGTCGATCCGGTCGGGCAGCTCGTCGCTGAGGTCGCCGCATCCGGTGGCTTGGGCGAGACGGACCTCCTTGTCGAGGTAGGCCGTTCCCAACTCGATCAGTTCGGTTCGGTTGCCGAAGCGTTCGGGAAGTCGCTGGAGAATCTTCAACGTCCCATCGGTCTCGTCGCGAAACGAATCGAGCAGGATCCCGGTCTTCGGCGGCAGGGTCGCGCCACGCGCCGGTCCGATCAGCGACAGAAGCCACGAGGTGAATTGCCTTCCTTGTTCCTTCAGCTCATCCCCACCCCGAAAGAGCAACTCTTCGAGTAGGTACACCGATTGGTCGAGTGCCCGCTTTCCGAGACGGATCGACTCGGCGGGAGGAGCGCCAAACTCTTCCTCGAGCGGCCGCCAGGAGGAAGAGACCGCATCGAAAAAGAGTCCGACGACCGCTTGCTTGTACGCCACCGCGAAGACTTGGGCGATCGGCAGCGCGAGGACGCCCTGCTTGCCGGGCCGCCAGGGAATCTCGATCTTTCCCTTGGGACGAACCAGCGACTGCGGCGCGAGCAGTTCCTTGACGAAGATGAGATCGCTCAGCTTGTTCTGCGCGGCTTGTTCCAGGAGAAACGCGGCCCGAATCCAAGGGTTGATCATTTCGACTTGGGAAAAGACGAAGTATCCCCCGGGAAACCAGTGACTCACGTAGCCGAGCGCCGACTGGTCGACCGGCTTGTCCGCCGCGGCCATCCAGGAGGCATGCTCCAGGGTTCCGACGAGGTAGACGTGCCGAAGCAGGCTCTTGGTCTCGGCGGGAACGAGTCGCATGAGTAGCCGGCAGGCTTCGTCCAGCGCGTCGACCAACTTCGCGGAGGGCGACACCGGCGTGAGCGTCGGCGCCGAAAAGGTTCGGCCGACGTGACGCTCGAACTGTTTGGTCCATTCGTTCGAGCGAGGGGTCTGGTACCAGAGTGCCGGTCCCCACTCTTTATCGGCGAGACGATCGGTCCGCTCGGCGAGCCGTTCAAAGACTGACTCGGTCCGTCCCTCGGCGATCATGGCGGAGACAAGCTCGACGATCGGCGGCGTCTCATCGCCCTGCTGGAACTTCTTGATCTTCACGCGAAAGTTGGCGCCGAGCAGGGAAAGCCTGACCACGGGATCGCCGAGCAGGCGACGCAACTCGAGGGGGTCGCGGGACTCCGCGGCGCCGAGCCAAGCCTGGAGGGCGGGAATCTCGGGCGTCAGCCGTTGGGCGATCGCCAAGAGTCGCTCGATGGTCAATCGCTCGATCGTCGGCCCATCGCCGAACTCGGGATGCTCCGTCAGCGCGCGAAGGTGGGAGGCCCCTTGGCTGGGCGTTTCCGGGAACTGCTGAGCGGCCATGATGATCCTCGAAACGAGAGAGTACGGGAAGCGGCGACGGAGTCCTTCGTCTGCCCGTCCCGTTGGGTCGACGGAAGTTTCCTAAAGAAGTGGCGTTCGACTTTCCAGGACGCGCGCCAAGTGATGTCCGAGCCCGTTGTCGGACAACGTGATGTCCGAGCCCGTTGTCGGACAACGTGATGTCCGAGCCCGTTGTCGGACAACGTGATGTCCGAGCCCGTTGTCGGACAACGTGATGTCCGAGCCCACCGTTTCCCGGACGGGACCTACATCGGGATGATGACGGTGGCGACCCCTGGCCCGACGATGGCGGTCTCCATCGCGACCCCGGTTTCGACACTAACCCCCGAGACGAGACTGCCGACGTAGGTGGCTGGCAGCCCGCCGAAGAGGACCGTCACGCTTCCCTCGGCGACCACCCCTTCGAGGGTCGCCCCGGAAACGATATCGGTCTCCACCGACGCAAAGAGGCCATCCAAGAGAACCGTTTCGGCGCACGGTCCCGTGATCACATTGGCGCCACTGTCCAATCCACCGAGTGTGACCGCAAGAGAACTCATCGCTTCATCTCCTGTATCCTTGGCTCGCTTCGATCAACGGACGGCCAACAGCCCGTTGATCTATTCGACGCCGACTACGAACGGCCCTTTTCTCCAATCTCGGCGTCAACGAAACTCGACGAATCTACCGATTCGTCTCCGTTTCTTCTCCTTGATCTTGGCCAACATGGCTCGTTCTCGCGTTGGCCCGCATAGATCAACGGGCAGCTAGCCGAGAGACAGGCGTTTTCCGCTTGCCCACGGCGAGCGTGGGCATGGCACCCAAGAGTCTCTTGGGCAATAAGTGAACCAATCCGGACTGCTAGGCGCGTGCTTGCCGCGCCAGGGCGCGGAAGACGAAAACACCTACCAGCGCTAATAATACGACTAAAACGGCCACAACCGCGAATAGGAGAGCCGCTTCGATCTCCAAACTCTCGAGCAAATCGCCGTAGTTCCAGGTCGAAATCGCCGCGTAGACGAAGTTGGGTTCCACCTTCAGTCGGGTCACGTGAACGACTTGATTGACCACGTTGATCTCCATCGTCTCCGGTCCCTCCTCGTTCGCGATGAACTGAGCGATCCGTAGCCGATCGTCGGCGGAAAGTTGCGTGTGCCGTTGCCCTTCGACCGGAAAGACGATCTGGCCCTCGGAATTGGCGAAGGTCAAGTTGAGCAGCCCGCTGGCCGGATCCGACATCAAGTCGAAGAAGTTGACGAGATTCAGTTGGACGGAAAGGGCTCCGACCACTTTCTCCATCAGCACGATCGGTCTGACCGCGAGCAACATCGTGCCGGCGGGACTGCCGGGGGCCGGCAGATCGCGGTACGCCGTCTCGCCGGAGAATTCCTCGAGCGGCCCCTTGCGCTGGCGAAAGAGGTCGATCATCCACTGTTGGAGATCCGGGGAGATCGGCAAGGGATGCTCGCCGACCTCCGACGCGCTGGCGACCGCCTCGAACCGATCGCCCGTGAAGCGGTGAAACGTGACCGTCCTGACGACGGGGCGGCCTCGCAGGAAGCTATCCAGATACGTCTCGAGCGCCGCGCGCTTCGTCGCGATCAACTCCTTGTCGTCGTCGGCGACGGCGTGGAAGAGGTCGGCGACGATCGGCAACGACACCAACTCGGTTAGCTCGCGTTCAACGCGGTTGTCGAAGATGTTCGTGGCGCGGCGGAAGCCACTGCCGAGCACTTTCGATTCCATCTCCTCGATGCCGATGGAGGGGCGAACCCCTCCGTAGGCGACGACGAGCAGCGCGATCCCGGAAAGGATGACAGGTAGCAACAGGGCGCTGACGACGGTGCTGACAAACAGGTGGCGATGGATAAAGCTGGCGAAGCGTTGGGAGGTGGGAGCTTTGTACGCCTCGACGGTCTCGCCGGCGATCCAGCGCCGCACGTCCGCGGCCATCTCCGCGGCCGAGGCGTAGCGATCGGCTTGCTCCCGCGCCATCGCCTTGGTACAGATCGCGTCGAGCCCTCGCGGAACGTTGGGGTCGATGTCGCGGGGACTCGGCGCGCTGCGACCGGCGATCCGCTGGTAGAGCAACGCTCTCTTATTGACGACGAGGTCCTGGTGCGGCGGCAGACCGGTCAGCATCTCGAAGAGGATCGCTCCGAGGCCATAGACGTCGGTCTGGACCGAGAATAAATCCTGGCGTCCCATCGCCTGTTCGGATGACATGTAGAGCGGGCTTCCCAGAATCCGGCCGGCGTGGGTTTGGTGGTCATCGGCGGCGAGCGTGATGTCGCTGGCGCTCGCGTCATCGTCCGAGTCGAGGCCCTTGGCCAAGCCCCAGTCGAGGACGTAGACCCCCCCATATCCCCCGACGAGGATGTTGTCCGGTTTGAGATCGCGATGAATGATGCCCTTGGAGTGGGCGTATTCGATGCCCTCGGAGATCTTGAGGAAGACCTCGAGCCACTGATTCAAGTCGGTCGCCGACGACGTGCCAAGGACGGTCGATCCATCGCTGGAGATCATCTCGCGAAGGGTCTGGCCCTGCACGAAGAGCATCGAGTAGAAAGGAACCTTCGAGCGGGCGGGAAAGCCGGCGTTGTAGAGCGGGATGATCGTCGGGTGCTGAAGCTGGGAGGTGATGCGCATCTCCCGTTCGAAGCGTCGGCGCGGCTCGTCCATGGCCTCGAACTCGGGCTTGATCAGCTTGACCGCCACGTCGCGTTCCAACCCGATGTCGTGACCGACCCAAACTTGGCCGAGTCCCCCTTCGGCGTGAAGCGTTTGCAAACGCAGTTGCGTGATCGATCGCAGGAGGTTCTGGTCGGAGGTGACGCTGGGGTCCTTGCCGCGAAGATACATCGCGACTTCTTCCACGGTCGCCATCGGCGTCACTTCACGCAGGGCCTGCTCGGCAAGACGCGCGAGGATCTCGGAGAAATCGCCTCCATCGGCTTGCGCCTGGCGTTGCACCTTCAGGCAGCAGTGAAGCGGATCGCCCAGGTTCATCGACCCGCGTCGCAAGAGCGCGTCCAGGAGGGTCGTGATCTCCGGCTTGCGTCCGATCTGACTTAGACTGACCGCGAGATCGCCGACCTCGATCCTGGAGTTCAATAGCAACAAGGAGGTCAAAAATCGCTCCGCCATCTTGGCGGAGTCCTCCGACTGCTCGAGCCAGCCATCGTCGGCGAGGTACGCTCCGACTTGGTTCGCACCTCGCCACTGCGCGAACGTCGGCGCCAGACGAACCTTGAGAAAGTCGACGATGGGCAGCTTGGCGGCGAGGTACTCGGGATGCAGTTCGGCGAGCTTTTCGTCCGCGTCGGTCTCGGACATCAGATCGATCGCATGCAGCTTGGGCGGCACGCTCACGGAGGAAACAGGCTCGATCAGGCGTAGCGCGGCCTTCGCCCCTCCCGCGAGGGACGAGAGCAGATAGCGGTCGGTCAACCAAACAAGCTCAAACATTCACCCTATCCGCTTCCGCGAGGGCCCATTCTCCCATCGTCCATGGCCCCCGAAGGCGTTTTCCGCGTGCCCACGGCCAGCGTGGGCATGGCACCCAAGACTCTTTTAGTCGATGAATCAACCAATCAGGACACTGGCTCCTTTTTGTCGTCGTCCTCGAGAACCCACTCGCCGGGTCGGGCGCGGACTTCCAGGCCGACCGTCGTGACGCTGAGGGAGTCGTCGCGCCGTTTTCCCTTATCGCCTGAGGCGATCGCCAAAAAGATGGCATCGGCGACCGACTGGGCCGTCATGGCCGGGTTGCCTTTGAGAGGCTTGTCCGGACCGGGAGCGAACCCCGCCTTGCCCACCGCGCGAGCGAGATGCGTCACGACCGTCTTCTCGCGCTGTCGCGGCTTCAGCAATGAGCGGACCATCTTCTGATTCTTCTCGGTGGGATCGCGCACCCAATAGAAGATGCTCCCCAAGAGTGCTTCGTCCTCGCGTACGAACTGTCCCTCGGCATGCTTCCAGGCACACAGCATTCCCCACCATATGGCATCGCGGCTCGGCAAGATCCGTGCGATGATCCGGATGGCGATCACGTACTCGCCAGCCTCGATCAACTTCGCCAAGAAGTCGTCGACCGGCAATTCGAGTAGTTCGTCCGTTCGGAAGTTCCGGGGCAATGGGATGCCCTGGCACACCTCCTTGGCTCGCATCTCGTCGGCGCTAGCAGTTGACATCAAACCCCTCACCAATCTCGTTTGCGGGGCAGGCCTCCCCTGCTCCGTCGTCTCGTTGATCAATCTCCACCACTGCCGTCCGACTTGCTCTGAACGCCCAACCAGTCGACCCAGGACATGTAAGAACCGGTTCCCCTGTCGGAGGGCGGACCGGACGGTTTGGGCGCCTGGGCTCCGACGGGCGTGTCGCTGGCCGCCAGGAAGTCCTGCCAATTGCTCCCTTGGTTCGGCGCCTTCGGCTTGCTCGACGGTCCTTGGCTGGCCAGGACCGATTCGTACAGATCCCTCACCTTCGAGGTCATGACCCAATCCTGGAATTCGTCGTGACTCCGTTCCGCTCCTTCGGGCGACTTCGGCTCGCCGAGATAGTGATCGAGAACCTCCTCGCGGACGCGACCGTGCCAATCGTCCACCTGGCCCGCGTTTCTTCGGATGCCCATCTTGGCGCGGGCCGCTTTCATCAGGTCTATTTTCTTCTTCCTGGCCTTTTCGATCTCCTCGGGCATGTTGTTGATCTGCTCGGTGGCCGCGACGAGCCGGCCGTGCGATTCGGTGATCTCCTCGACCACCCCCTTCATGGTCTCCGGCAGTTTCGATTGAATGTGATCGAGTTGGGCGCCGCACCAATCAAGCTGTTGTTGCATCGCCGGCGGCATATCGGGATACATCTTCTCGATGATCCCCTTCAGACCGTCGAGAGCTTTCCCGTCAAAGTTGCTGATGGGACTCAGGTCCGGGAGCGGGGGAACCGGCGGCAGTTCCTTGAATTCGGGCATCTGGGCCATTGGTGAGGTCTTCCTACTCGCGCGTCGTCTCTGGGTTCGCTGGTGCCTGCCGTCCTACGCGACGATAAGCCCCCCGGTGATGGTCGTCTCCCCGATGATATCGACGGTGCTCGACTCCATCGTGATGAGTACTTCGCTCACCAGGACGTACGAGGAACTGCACTCGAGTTGGGCCCCCGCCTCATCCAACAACAGGTTCGAGATGCCGAAACAATCGACTTCGAACCCCGTGACGCTGTCGAGTTCGATCGTCGCGTCACCGGTCGTCATCGTGATCGTTTCGGGGGTGAGCACTTGAATGCCCGCGGCCTCCATCAGGATCATCTGGTTGAAGTCCTGCGACTGGATCGTGAGCAGTCCGTCCGACGGGAACTCGATGGTCACCTCCCCGGTGGCGTCGGCGGCGTCGAGCAACTGGATCCCGCAGCCTTCCCCGGCGACGAGCGAGATGTACTCGCTCGCGGAGGCCTCGATTCCCCCGCCGGTGAGCCCTTCGATGCCGGGCGCTTGCAGGGAAATGATCGGGGAGTCGAGCGGGGTGACTCCGGGAAGGCTGGCGATCGTCACCGAGCCAGCCGAGACAATCCGTCGCGACGGCGCACTGAAATCGGCCCCGTAGGGCAACTCCGCCATCTCAATCGCTTCAATCTCTGATGCCATGGGTTAGCCCTCGTTGAAGTTGGATTTTTGACATGCGACTCCGCGCCACGACGTCAGCGTCCCGATCGGCAACGTCGCTGAGAGACCGTTGCTCGAGCCAGGCTCCCCTTCTTGCTTCCGGGCGTCAGGGCCACGACGAGCGTGGGCACGGCACCCAAGAGCCTCTTCGTCAGTGAATGAACCCATCAGGACACTAGGCATCCCCATCGCCCTTGAGTCCCTCGTACAGGATGACGATCAACGAATCGATGAAGATGACCCCAATGATCACCCATAACAGACACATCGCCTCGTAGGTCGAACACCACGCAACGAACGCGGCGAACTTGGTGGCGACGAACGTTCCCGTCGTGGTGAACAACGTCGCGACCGCGTTGGCGATCCCGACGATGATCGACCCCGCGAAGTTGGCGTTCTCACTGATGAAATAGGTGATGGTCTCCAACTGATACCACGTTGATTGAATCACGAGGGTCAGCAACTCGAAGATGACGATCTGCCAACTCTTGGAGATGTCGAGGGTTGATTTGTGGTCGACCCAATAGTTCACGTAGCGTTGGAAAATCGACACCACGAGGAACAACAACGCGAAGATGCACGCCGCGATCGAGGTGGCGGATTTGTTGAAGAGCAGCCCCGAACCACCGTTGTACATGATCATCGGACCATGACTGACCAGTGTTTGGGGCCCATATGTCCCCGCGGTAAACGCTCCGAACGTGTTGTAGAGCGTCCCCTGTACTTGTGGCGCCAAGAGCGCTCCCCACCCCGTCAGCGCGGACGTGGTTTCGGCGGCCACCGACAAGTCCGAGGCGAACATGAACGAAAGTCCGATCGGATTGAACGTCACGAACTCCCCGATCCCGATCGTCAGCGAATCGAAGACGCCGACGACGCCCGACTGGGCGATCCCCCACGTCAGCTCGCTGTCGGTCGCGATCTCGCCGAAGGTGTCGTCCCCTGGCTCGTAGACGCCATCGGACCACGAGCCATCTCCCATCGCCCCCGTGCCGCTCGTTGTGCCGCTGTCGGTCGAACCACGTGTCCCCCCGGCGTCCGTGGAACGGGATGAACCACTCAGGTGATGACCGAGCCCTCTCTTGTGAGCTTCCTCCATGATCTTCGCGTGGGCCTTCTGGTAGCTGGTCTGCCCGGAAGAATCGGAGTCAGCGCTGTCACTCGTGCTCGACTCGGTACTACTGGGATTGACCTCCTTGGCAATCTCGGATCCGACGTACTTGGAGCGAAAGCTGCTGATGTTGGACTGATGGGCGCCACCGGTGTTGTGATAGAAGTTCCTGCCGAGTGTCTGACTCATGTCATTCGACGAGAACATGTGCAGATGACTGGTCGAGTCATCCATCATGATGCTTGTCGACTCGGCGCTATCCCCGAGACCGGACGACCGAAAGACCGACTGGCTGTTGTTGTCGGGCAGATCGCGCGGGTGAAGATTTTTGGCGTTGTGCATCGAGTGATCGACGTAGGGCCGATCGGGGTCCTGCTGGTAAAAGTTGACCACCACCTCGTCGCCGGCGCGCGGCAAATGAACGTGTCCCCGCCGGTTGCCCGCCCAGGCATGACCGACCCGCATCCAGCACGATTGGTTCTCCGACTCATCGTCGCTCCAGGAGAAGCAAACCCGAACCCGGCCGTGCTTGTCGACGTGCGGATGCCCTTCGCGCGGCCCGACTACCGTGGCCGGTTCCGGTCCCGCCAATGGTTTCTCGTAAGTCAACTTCGGACGATACGGGAGCGTGGTCGGCTGGGCGCGGAACTGATTCACGTAGGAGAATGCTTCCTCGCCACTGGACGTCGGCAGCGGTTGAGTGGCAAGATGTTCGACGTCCCGAAAGAGGAACGTCCCTTCTCCACCGGGCGTTGACTTGGCCTCGACGAGCTTTCCCGCGGTAAACGCGCCGATATCGCTCGATCCCCGCACCCAGATACTGTCGGCGGCGTGGCGTTCCATCAAGATTCGGACGACCCGCTGACTCTCCGAATAGATTGAATTCAGGTCGCCGCTCTGCTCCTCGCCCTGGGGCCCGACGTCGTCGAACCACTGCGCGAACTCCGGACCATGTTCGCTAACCTCCACCTTCTTGTTCGATTCGGTCAAGAGCGTCTTTGACTGAGTCCCGAGTTCAACCTTTTCGAGGATCGGAGCCATCGAGCTAACGAGCTGGTCACGAAGCTGGAACGCACGATCGCGCACGCTGAAGCTTCCCGGCGTCAATTCCTGATGCACTTCCCAGGACCGGATGACCCCGGTGCGGCGCGCACCACCGGTGATCGGATGAAACGCCCAGGCCCCGCCATCGACCGAGTGCGTGTTCTCGAGACTGTCGAGGATCACCAAGCGGTGCGAATCCTTGGAATGTCGCCAGTTGTAGAAGAGGCCGCACTCCTGGAGGATGCGCTGGATGAAGTTGAACGTCGATTCGCGGTACTGAACGCTGTAGTTCTGGCTCGTGAGCGAGCCGAGGGAATGCGCTTCCGCGTCGATGCCGGCGTCGCGCATCAGTTTCAGCGCGATCTCGACGGCGGTCTTCCGCTGAAAGACACGGCTGCGAAAGTCCTTGGTCAGTAGCCACAACTTGGGAACCAGGACCGCACGATACGATGTGAGCGAGGGGCCCGTATGCCCCCGTTGGAACTCCGCGATGATGCCGTTGACATGCCGTTTGGACTGGCCGGGAATGTCAATCGTGATCGTCGCCGAATGGCCAAGCAGGCGATCGAACGGGATCTCGGTCTCATTGGCGGCGACCAGATCGAGTTCAAAGCGATAGAGATCTCCCACCGCCTCGCGACCGCGCAACCGGTGAATCATCAGGGCGTCATCCGCCAGCGACGTCTTCAGCCGCAAGGGGCGTTCGGCTTGGGAAAAAGAACTCATCGGATCGCAAGTCCCCTGCAAGGGCTCAATGTCGACATGGTGGCACCATGCCCTTCGTCTCTCGGCTGCTCATCGGCATGCGACGGTCATCGACCACTAGATCGTACCCGTCGCAAAGAGGATCCCGATGATGATCCCCAAAAAGATCAATGATTTGATCAGGACAATGATGACCCTGGTGAAGCCAGCCGTGAAGAACGCCGCGAATTGGGTTTCCACAATCGCCCAACTCAACGCGGGAAACGTAAAGAGCGTCGAGATCCAGCCTAGCAAGGTGGTGGAGAGAACGGCAAATTCCTGAGTGGCATCTTGCAGATAGTAGTTGAGCAACTCCAACTGGAACCAAATCGACTGACACTCCATGACGGCCAACTGGAACAGAACGACCTTCTCGAGGCGTGATTCCGAGTAGGTCCCTCCGTCCTTGTGGTCCATCCAGTAGTTGAAGAACCTCTTTAGGATATCCAATGCGAAGGACAGAAGAGCGAAGATTGCCGTCGCCACCGATAGCGCCGAGGTGGCTTCGTAGACGGCGCCCGACCCGGGACAAGAGAAAACGCTCGGACCGTGACCAATGATCGACGTCGGTCCGTAGGTCGCACGCGTGTAGGCTCCAAGCGTCGCGATGGGCACCCCCATGACTTCCACCGCGGCCAAGTTGCCCCAGATCCCGGAGAGCGTCCCCGCGATGGCTGCACCTTCCACCGAAACGATCCCCGACATGAAGGAGAGACCGATGGGATTGATCGTCGGATAGTTAACCGTACCCAGAATCAGGGTGTCGTTGACGCCCACGGCCCCCATCTCGAAGATCCCGAACGTCAAGTCGCCCTCCGAGCTGATCTCGTCAAAGGTGCTATCGCCGCTCGCGGACCAGGCGGCGGGGCCCCCAACACCACCTGAACCGGAGTCGCCCGACGTGTTCGCGTCGGAGGTCGCCGAGGATCCCCGCTTGCTCGAAGATCCCGTCGAGACGCTCTGGGAACGAGCCTGCTCCATCATTCGTTGGTGCAGCGCGGCAAGCTTATCCTTCGAGGAGGTGCTGCCCGACGAGCTGGAACTGCCGACGTTGGGGGCCATCGGCTTATAGATCGACGGACCGAGGTAGCTCGAACGATTGCCAGCAATGTTGCTCTGCTTGCCCCCGCCGACGTTTTCGTAGAAGTTGCTCCCATGTGTCCGGCTCATGTCGTTGGACGAAAAGAACTGCAAATGGCTCGCCAGATCGTCCATCGCGATGCCGGTAAAGTCGGAGCTGTCACTGAGCCCCGCGGAGCGAAAGACCGACTGCTGGTTGTTGTCGGGCAGATCGCGCGGGTGGAGACTCTCCGCATTGTGCACCGAGTGATCGACGAAGGGGCGATCGGGGTCTTGCTGGTAGAAGTTGACGATCACCTCGTCGCCGACCCGAGGCAGATGAACGTGCCCGCGCTGCTTGCCCGCCCACGCGTGCCCAACGCGGAGCCAGCAAGAGAGATTGGTCTGCTCGTCGTCGCTCCAGGAGAACGCGACGCGCACCCGGCCGTGCTTGTCGACGTGAGGATGCCCTTCCCTCGGCCCGACCACGACGGCAGGTTCCGGACCGGCCTTCGGTTTCGTCGCGGTCAGCGCGGGGCGATAGGGAGAACTCGTGGGCAGCACGTCGAAGGTGTTCTGGTACGAGAAGGGCTCACTGTCCTCGCCCGCGGTCGCCCAGGGGACCGGCTGAACGGCCTCGTGCGTCACCTCGCGGACCAAGAAGGTGCCGCTCCCGCCGGGCGTGTTCGAGGTGCTGAGCACCTTCCCGGCCTCAATGGCGGCGATGTCGCTGGCGCCGGTGATCCCCAAGCCTTGAGCGACGTGGCGTTCCATGAAGCGGCGAACCACCTTCTGCCCCTCGCCGTAGAGATCCCCGAGGTCCGCGCTCGAGTCTTCCCCCGAGGGACCGACATCGTCAAACCACTGGGCGAACTCGGGACCATGCTCGACCATCGCGATCTTCCGGTTCGCGTCGCCGAGTAACGCTTGGGTCGTCGAAGCCCATTCGATCTTCTCGATCAGCGGCGTGGCGGCGTCGACGAGTTGCTCTCGCAACTGAAACGCCAAGTCGCGCACTTGGAACTCGCCGGCCGTCAGTTCCTGACGCAGTTCCCAACGGGAGATCGTCCCCGTCGCGCGCGTCCCACCGGCGATGGGAAGGAAGCGCCAGGTCTGCCCGGCGACGGCATAGGTATTCTCCGTCCTGTCCAGGATGATGAGGCGATGCGCGTCCTCGGTGTGCGTCCAGTTGTAGTAGAGTCCGCTCTCTTGGAGGATGCGTTGGACGAAGTTGAAGGTCGATTCGCGGTACTGAACGCAGAAGTTCTGGGCGACGTAGGTCCCGAGGTCGTGAACCTCGACCTCGACGCCGGCATCGCGGAGGACCTTGATGGCGATGTCGGTGACCGACATCTGCTGGAACGCGCGCGTTCGCCGGTCCTTGGTCAGCAGCCAGAATCTGGGAACGAGCACCGCTCGATAGGAGGTGTAGAGCTCGCCGGTTTGGCCTTGGGTGAACTCGCCGATGATGCCGTTGATGCGCCGCACGGGCTGATCGGGGAGCTGGATGACGAGGGTGGCCGACTTTCCGAGGAGGGTCTCGGGGGAAACTGACGTTTCCGGGCGCGCGACCAAGTCGATCTCGAAGCGGTAGAGGTCACCAATGGCCTCTTGGCCGCGCAGCCGGCGGACCGAGAGCACACCGTCGGGGAGCGACGTATTCAGACGCAGTGACCGCGGATTCAGTGAATCGCTCCTCACGAATTCGATGCCTCGGTTTGTTCTCCACCACTCGGCGCGATGCCTCGGGTACGTTCCCCTTTAAACGATGGCTGGGCACTTGATCCACAAGAAATCTAGTCAGGAGGGATTCTGTTTTCTTCGGGCGCGGTCGGTGGAGTTCAGCCAATCGTGCCAGGAAGCGTAGGAAGCGGGATTCTTCGCCTCCTCGTTCGGTGTCCGGGACTCCTCGGGCGTATCGGTCACGGAGGCATTCGTCTCCGGTCCAAGTTCGCTATTTCTGAGGTACTCCGACCAGTTGCGCGGCTGCGATTTCGGGCGACCCTTGCGCGGCTGACTGGGCTCGCTCCCCACAAGGGCCGAGTCGTAGAGGTCTCCCATCCCCGATTCCATGGCCCAATCGTGGAAGTCGTCGAGTCCCGCCTCCAGTGCCAACTCCCCGACGTGCCTTCCGAGAAAGTGACCGATCACCTCGCTGCGTGCGGGCTCGTGCCAGTTCTCAACGACCTCGCCTCTTCGCTGGGGCTTGGACATCTTGGCCCGGGCCCGCTTCATGAGCGACTCTCTCTTCTTCTTGGCCTCCTCGATCAACTTCGGGGAGTCGTTGATCTTCTCGCGCATCTGCCCGAGCGAGGTGTGCATCTCCTCAATCGTCGCCTTGAGATTCGTCATCGCTCCGGGGAGTTCCCCTTGAATGTGCTCGAGTTGCGCCGAGCACCAATCGAGTTGTCCCTGAAGCACCGGAGGAAGATCGGGACGCATCGTTTGGATGAAGTTCTTTAGGCCATCGAACGACGACTCGTTGAACACCGTGAGACAACTCAAGTCCGGCAGCGGGTCAAGCGGCGGAATTTCCTTGATCGCTGGTAACTGGGGCATTGGACGCTTTCTGTTTTCTCATGAATGGATCGATTCCATAAGCGACTTCCCGACGTCGTTCCTATGCGACGATCAGGCCACCGGTAATGGTCGCCGCGCCGGTGATGGAGGTCTCCCCGGTCAATTCGATCGTGCCATTGATGGAAACAGTCGTCGATGCCATCGCGATCGCGGTCTCGGTGGCGACGAAGGTCGATGAGTAACATCCAAGCTGAATGCCAGCTTCGTCGATGAGAAGAAAGGAAACCCCAAAGCAATCGATGTCGACCCCGGTCTCGTTGTTGATCTCGACGTAGCACTCCCCGGTGGTCATCGTGATCGTTTCGGGAGTCAAGATTTGAATTCCCACCGCTTCCATCAGGATCATCTGATTGAAGTCATCCGACTGAATCGTGAGCAATCCGTCGGCGGGAAACTCGATCGTCAGCTCGCCGGCGGCGTCGAGGAGCTGAATCCCGCAGCCGGCACCCGCGGTGAGGGTGACGAACTCACTCGCGGAGATTTCCACGCCCCCACCGGTCAGTCCTTCAATACCCGGCGCCTCGATCGAGACCAGTGGAATGTCGACTGGTTCGACTCCCGGCAAACTCGCGATGGTCACCGAGCCCGCGGAGACAATCCGTCGCGAGGGCGCGCTGAAATCGGTATCGAATGGCAACTCGGCCAACTCGATGCCCTCAAGTTCCGAAGACATCCTCTCGCCTCCCTAACACGTTGAATCCAGATTCGAGCGAGTTGCCTCAGCCCCTCACGCGAACTCGTACGTCAACACAATGACGATGGCGGAGACCGCGATCACGAGCGCGACGACGATCCAACAGAGATTCGCGATCACCCACGCCAACAATTCCGACCACTTCGTGGCCGCGTACGTTCCCGTCGCGACGAAGAGGGACGCGACGGCATCGGTGAACGTCGTGACGTATGATCCCGCCATCGCTTGGGTGTCGTACACGAAGTAGCCGGTCGTCTCCAATAGCTGGCAGACGTTGAGACACTCGATGTGGCCTACCTCGAGCCACATCGCTTTGTCGAAGCGGGACGATGAATAGTCTCCTCCATCCTTGTGATCCATCCAGTAGTTGGCGACCCGCTGAAGAATGGTGAACACCAGATAGAGCAACGCGAAGACCGCGGCGGCGATGCAGGCGCTGTTCGTGTTGTAGAGCACCCCCGATCCGGCCTTGAAGTCGATCCGCGGCCCGTGAATCGTCTTGATCGCCGGTCCGTAGATCAACGCGTTGGTCGTCCCGAACACGTTTGACAAGTTGCCCTGGCACTGTACCGCGAAGAGCGCCGAGAAGGGATCGACCAATTCCGTGGCGGCGGTGGCCGACGCGGAGGCACCCGAACCGATGTAGAAAAGCCCAATGGGGTTGAAGAAATTCGCATTGTGGATACCGACGGTGAGTTCCTCCCAGAATCCGACGACTCCTTCTTCCTTCATCCCCCAAATGAGTTCCGAATCGGTCGCAATCTCGTCGAAGGCGCTGTCCCCGTCGTCGGAGGGCCAGTCGGCTGGCCCCCCTTCCGACCCCCGTCCACTCGACGTCGTGGGACCACTGGACGTGGCGCCGCTCGCCCCACTCGAGAGATGTTGACTCAAACCTTGCTTCGCCGCCGCTGCTCGGATCTTCCCGCGAACGACTTCCGCCGAGCTCCTACTCGTGGCCGACTTGCGATTGCTCCGCGACGTCTGCGACTGACTCTTGTCCGGATTGACCTCTTTGGCGATCGTCGAGCCGACGTACTTCGCGTGGTAGCTGCCGATGTTCGCTTGATGGGCGCCGGAAGTATTGTGGTAGAAGTCGCCCCCGAGCGACTGGCTCATGTCACTCGAGGAGAACATCTGCAGGTGACTGACCTGATCGTCCATCGCGATCCCGGTGTACTCGGCGCTGTCGCTAAGTCCCCCGGAGCGAAATACCGTTTGCTGGGAGTTCTCGGGCACGTCGCGCGGGTGAGTGTTGGTCGCGTTGTGCATCGAGCCATCGACGTAGGGACGATCGGGATCGTGCTGGTAGAAGTTGACGACCACCTCGTCGCCGACTCGTGGGAAGTGGACGTGACCGCGGTTCTTGCCCGCCCAGGGATGCCCGACGCGAAGCCAACACGAGGAGGTCTCCTCGAGATCGTCGCTCCAAGAGAATCGCACCCGCACGCGGCCGTGCTTGTCGATGTGGGGATGGCCCTCCCGGGGGCCTTCCACCACCGCCGCTTCCGGTCCCACATTCGGCTTCGCCGTCGTGAGCGCGGGCCGAAAGGGAAGAGTCGAGGGCCGGCACCGGAACTGATTGCGATACCAGAAACTCTCCGACTCGTCGTCGACACCAATTGGTTGGTTCGCCTCGTGGAGCACCGACGTGACCAGGAACGATCCATCGCCGGCGGGAACCTTCTTCGTTTTCAAGAGGTGCCCGGAGGTGAGCACCGGGACATTGCTTGTCCCCTCGATCCACAAACTCTCCGAGGCGTGGCGTTCCATCATCAGTTTCGCGGCCCGAGTCCCCTCGGCATAGATCGCCCCCATCTGGTCGCTTTGGTCATCGCCGTTGGGCCCGACGTCGTCGAACCACTGGGCGAACTGGGGCGAGTGCTCGCGGACTTCGATTCCGCGGTTCGTTCCCGAGAGTAGCTTGTGCTGCTCGTTGCCGACCGCGGCGTTCTCAAGCAAGGGATTGATGGCGCCGACGACCTGATCCCTTAGTTGGAAGGCGAGGTCTCGCACGCTATAGTTGCCCGCCGCGATCTGCTGATGGACGCGCCAGGTGTGGATCGTCCCCTTCTTGGCAATCCCCCCCTTGATCGGATGAAATGTCCACGAGTCGCCCGCGACCTTGGCGGCACGACTCACGTCGTCCCAGAGTACGAGTTGGTGGGAATCCTTTTCGTGTTTCCACCCGAAGAAGATGCCGTGCTCTTCTAGGATGCGTTGGAGAAAACGGAAGGTGGACTCTCGATACTGAACGCAGTAATTCTTGGCGACGTACGTATCGGACAGTTCGGCGCGGACGTCGACGCTCGCTTCGCCGAGCACTTGCTCGACAACGTCGACCACGGAAAGCTGTTGAAAGACTCGGCTACGGCGGTCCTTCGTCAGCAACCAGAGCCTGGGAACGATAACCGCCCGGTACGAGGTCCACTTGACGCCCATGTCGACGCGAGCGAACTCGGAAATGATGCCGTTGACGTGGCGCGTCGATGGACCGCCAACGTCGAGGTCCAATGTCGCCGACTGGCCAAGCACCGCATCGAACGCGACCTCGGTCTCCTTCTTGGTGACGAGTTCGAGTTCGAAACGAAAGAGGTTACTGACCGGTTCGGTGCCATGAAGACGCCGAACAAGAAAAGTGGAGTCCGGCAACGGGGTTCTGAGGCAAATGAGCCGATCGTGTTGCGACGTCTTCGCGATGACGATCCTCCTACTTTTGGTCTAGGCCAAGTGATTATGAGCCCCTCCTCTCGATCAACAACGTAATTTGACAGGGATCGACACGAAGATTTGATAAATTCGACGCGGATCACCGGACTCACCCCGAGAAACCCTTCGATTGAACATTCCGTGGCGATGAGCGAGGCCAAGGCGTGGACGAGTACGCCGGCGAAGACTTGGAAGAAACGACGGCGAATCCGGAAATTCGTCGCGTATCTTTCGACGCCGAGTTTGGTCAACGTGAGCCGTTTGTAGCCGGCAGCGAGTCGATGGACGGGCTGCGAGCCGACCCGAGGACACGACGTGAATCACCAACCCGACGCCGTCCCCTTCATCCCGCAGTCTGACCCGCGGTTCTGCGGCGCCGCCTCCCTCGAGATGGCCTACCGCCACCTTGGCATCGCCCGATCCCAGGAACTCATCTGGCCGGATATCACCGAGGACGATCGACTCGGCCGCTTTCAATTGATGGCTCGCGACGCGCTGCGCCAGGAGTGCGAGGTGCTACTCGCTCAAGCCGACGACTCCCTGACTTTCCTCGAACGTTGCCTCGAGCAGTCCGTCGTTCCGATCCTCAATATCCGTCCCATCTTTCACCATCACGTGGGGCACTACGTGATCGCGCTGGAGATCAACCAATGGGACGTCGTGGTACACGATCCTCACTTCGGCCCCAGACGACAAATGTCGCGTCAGCGTCTCGCGGAGCTCTGGAGTCCCAACCGCTACATCGCCGGATTCGTCGTCCTAGCCGTCGCGGCCGCCAACGCAACGCCGGCGACCGCGAGCGCCAAGTGCAGCAAATGTGAAGCCGATGTCGCGATGCCACTCGGAAGGTTGCTCGCGAAAGATGAGGGCGATGCGACTCGACGCCATGACGATTGGCGCCGGGTCTTCTGCCCCTATTGCGACGCCACGCTGCTCAACAACCAGCGGACAGAGCCGACATGAGACCGGCAAGCCATCGACAGCAATCCAAGCCAGACCGATTCGGCTCCCATTTTCCCCAGCCATTCGCGGCAACTCCGCCCGCGAGTGCTTGATGCTTCGCCGACCGCTCATACAACGACAGACGTGGCACGGGCCATGTCGCCCCGGGGCATCCCCGACTTGCGGCAAGACGCTCGTGCGAGCAAGCTGATCGCTTGCGACACGTCGCGCCCGTAGCTCAACGGATAGAGTAGCGGACTTCGAATCCGACGGTTGTAGGTTCGAATCCTACCGGGCGTGCTTTCTTAACCACTTCACCTGCAAGACTTTCCATTCATCTGCCACATCCAGGCTAGCAGCTATCCTTCGACTAAATCACCCCTGATCTCCTACCAATGACGCCCCGACCGTGCACAAGCTGTGCACACTTCGTTTTTTGCACTCTCACTTCCCGCCAGTCGCCAATCTGTTGGATATCTGGTGGATGAACCCCTCAAATCCAACAGATTCTTTCGCCCAATTTCCCTCAACAGCAACCCGTCACGGTCTTTACGTCTGGTGGGCGATTGGTGGATTCCACCAGATCCCGTTCTTGCAGAGGCAACGAAGTCCAACGCAGGACGCACAGATGATGGCGAAGTCAGGAACCCGAACAAAACGCGAGCCACGGCCGGCCCCTGAGCCAAGCGAATCGGCGCCGGTGTGGTTCGCCCAACTGGTCGAGGGCCTTGAGGATAACGACCTCGAGTTGGCGGCAGAGGCACAAAAGCAACTCCGTCGACTCGGGTGGGAATGCAAGCGGACCAATCCAGGGCTACCGGTATGAGTGCTTCCGCCACTGACGCCGAGGTGACAGATCTTGCGACACTCAATGTGTTGATCTTCGATCGACTCGAAGTCATCGCGAAGGCCCTCACGGACACCGACGCGAGGATCCTCCCACGGTTCCTCTCGAAGGGAGATGCGGCGCGCTACGCCGGCATCTCGGAAGCCTCGATCGAGAAGCTGTTGAGCATGAGGATGTTGAAGCCCTATCGGCCGGTCAAGCGGAGAACCGTCGTCGATCGGTTGGAGCTGGAGCAATACGTGCTTTCGACTCAACCTCGATAGGTGAGTCATTCCCTGAGCCACGTCGCGTTAGCAGGCATCGCGACGTGTAGGCCCGGAACGGTGGAACGTCGCATGTTGTTCGATCGGTGCGCCACGGCGTGCTGAGCCGTCCGGGCCGCTTTGATTCGTTGTGTTTGGTTGTGTGTTTAGAAACTCAAGAGGAGAGAATTCGATGGATGAAAAGAGACCGGTTCTTGTGACGACTCAATGGAAAGGCGTGTTTTTTGGGCAACTGGAATCGGAAGGGAGCGAAGGCCCCACCGGTTGCTCGGTGGCACTGACGGGTGTCCGCAACTGCATCTACTTCGGGACTGAGGGAGGGTTCCTCCAACTAGCCGATACAGGCCCCACGGAAAAATCGAAGATCGGTTCGCCCGCGCCTCGTGTCTCACTTGTGGGCGTCACATCAATCGTCGATTGCACGCCCGCAGCGGCGGAAGCGTGGCAAGGCGCCAAGACCCACGGGAGCTGAGTATGCAGGTCCCCAAGATCTACTTGACCCCCGACCACTTCCGAGCGGTTGGGGCTTGCGAGGATGGAGTCAGCGAGTTCATCGAATCGCATGGTCTCCAATCGCGGACAGCCGTTCGTGCCGATCGGCTCTACGCTCTCGCTGAGCCCAATCAAAAGGACTGGATTCTGTCGGCAGCGACCGGGCTGATTAACGGCGACGGCGACGGCTACGGCTACGGCTACGGCTACGGCGACGGCGACGGCGACGGCTACGGCTACGGCGACGGCTACGGCTACGGCTACGGCGACGGCGACGGCTACGGCTACGGCTACGGCTACGGCTACGGCTACGGCTAACCACGCCATTCAGAGGGAACACGCAATGTTGGTGCTAAGACGGCGAGAAGGAGAAGAGGTGGTGATCAAGGCAGGCGGGAAGGTGATCCGCGTCGTCCTGCTCCATCACAACTGCCGTGGCGAAGGCGTTCAGATCGGCTTCGATGCGGACAAGGATGTCACGATCGTTCGGAAGGAAGTTGCAGAGAGAGGGGGAAATTGATGGAAGTCAAGATCGGCGACGACGTGGTCAAACCCATCGTCGAGGCGAAGATCCAAGCCGCAATCATTGAAGTGCTCGGCAACGAGAAAGGACTCATTGAGCGAGTCGTAGGCTCGATCATCAATCGCAAGGTGAAAGAGCGAGAATACTCGAGCAACACGATTCCCTGGATCGAACACGTCTGCCGGGATGTTATTCGCGACGCGACGGAACAAGCAATCCAAGAGTGGGCGAAGTCAAACCAAGGGGTTCTCGTCGAAGAGTTCAAGCGGCAATTCGGCCAGAAGAAAACCCATACCGCGATGGTGAAAGCGATGCTCGACGGCATGATCGAAGCTTCGGCGTCACGGTTTCGCTTCAAGGTCGAGTTCCCGTCCGAATGATAGGTGTCGTCGCCAATCGCATCCCCACCCAGGAGAGTTCTGCGGATGTCTAACTTAGTCGAGTGTCGATATGCTCCTATGGAACGCGCCCGTTGCCTAACGTTGGCGCGTGGGACGGCCGCAAAAGCGATTCGACTCTTAGAGCGAGTTGTTCAGCTAGACCTCAATCCTACTCAGCCAACCATCCGATCGCTCTCGTTGTCGGCTGCTGAGCTGCAACTCAATCTGTCGGCGCTCGTCGAAACCTTGGGCATCGAGTCAGAGGCAACGGAACAACTCAGGGGCATCATCGACCCCGAGGAACTGTGCGGGGCGCGTCCCTGTGGGCGTTGCGATGCGATCCTCCCTTGGTGTCCCAGCACATCGGAGGGTGTCACCGATGTCTAAGCAACTCCTTACCCACTCGCGAATGCAGTCATTCAAGGCGTGCCGTAAAAAGCATGAGTTTGAGTACGAGCTAGGCATCCGCAAGGAGGTCGACAGCAAGGCACTCCGCATGGGGGCAGCGGGCCACGAAGGCCTCGATGTCTACCGCAAGACGCAGGACATCGAGAAGGCCCTAGGAGCTGTGCGGACGTCGTACGGCCCCTGTCCCGACGAATTCGACGACTACGAGTGGGCGATGGAGCGAGAGACCGTCGAGTGTCTGGTTTCGGGCTACGTCTGGCGATGGGAAGAGCAGCCAGTCACGGTCATCGCCTCGGAGCAATCCTTTCGGCTGCCACTGACCAACCCCGAGACGGGCGCCGCAACGCCGCTGTGGGACGCCGCGGGGAAAATTGACGGTATCGTCGAGATCGACGGCCGGCTGCTTGTGCTCGAATCTAAATTCGTGTCGGAGTCGCTTGAGCAAGACGGTGTCTATTGGCGACGACTCCAACTCGATTCTCAGATCAGTCTCTACTGTTGGGCCGCTCGACAGATGGGCTACAACGTGAGCGGCGTCCTCTACGATGCCGTTCGCAAGCCTTCCATCGCGGCGACTCCCATCCCGTTGCTCGATGACGATGGCAAGAAGATCGTTCTCGATCGACATGGAGAGCGAGTGTTCAACCGAATCAGGCCAAAGAAGAAATGCGAACATTGCCAAGGCACGGGGGAAGTGTGCCAAGGTGTCGAAACCACTCACGCAATGCCAACGATGACCGCTGACTGCGAATGCACCTACGGGGCTCCACGTCAGACGGCCGACGCCGAAAAGGGATGGGTGTTGCAAAGTCGTCCGATGACGTCCGATGAGTGGCAAGAGAAGCTGTTTGCGGACATGGGCGAACGCCCCGAGTTCTACTTTTCCCGCATCGAGATCGCTCGACTTGATGCCGACATTGACGAGTGCATGTCGGAGATGTGGGACATCCAGCAAACCATCCGCGAGGCTCAGTTGCGTGACCGTTGGTACAAGACGGTTTCACGTAACACCTGCCAATACTGTGCTTTTTTTGGTCTCTGCACTTCCAAATGGAACGGCGGGCCGACGCCGGACGGCTTTGTTCGTGTCGAGAACGTTCATCCGGAACTCACATAAGGACTACCATTCATGGCCAAAGGCGCACCCACACCGAAACCACAGCCGACCAAGCCGAGCGGGGCGTCTCCGCCCTCATCGTCTCAGTCGTCGACGTCGAGCCGCAGCATTGGCGTCGTGCGGGGGACGATCGCTCAGGGAGAGAAGATCGGCATCTACGGGCCGGGAGGCATCGGCAAGACTGAGCTGGTGGCGTCCCTGCCACAGGTGGGGCTTGACCCGCTTTTTCTCGACCTCGACCAGGGGACCATGGGTATCGATGTTGCTCGAGCAACGCTCGATGATGGCAGTTTGGCCTACAGCTTCGAGGATGTTCGCGCCGCTCTCCAAGGGATTGCTCTTAGCGGTGACTTCGACGCCATTGTGATCGACACATTCTCTTCGCTCGAGGATCGAATCCGCGAATGGGTGATCGACAACGTCCCTCACGAGAAAGGGAGGATGGTTCGGCGCATTGAAGACTACGGCTTCGGCAAGGGATTCTCCCACATCTTTGAAGCCGCGATGCTCATTCTCCAGGATCTCGACGCGATCGCTCGCCGAGGAATCCACTGCATCGTGGTCTGTCATCAGTGCACCGAGAAAGTCCCGTCGGCCGAAGTCGACGACTACTACGAGTACCAGCCGCGACTTCAGTCTCCGCCGAAGACTGGCAAACTTCGCGAACGTGTCTTCGAGTGGTGCAATCACTTCTTTCGCATCGACCACGATCGCAGCGTGAACGACGACGGTCGGGTGGCCAAGGGCGATGTCCGCTCGATCCATACGGTTCGGACAACAACGGCGTGGGCGAAGCATCGGACGATCCCCAACGGCAGGGAGTTCCCCGAGGTGATTCCCTACCCGAAGGGGAGTCACGAGCTTTGGGACGTGATCTTCGGAGAGGAGTAGGGACGTGAAGGCACAGGAAGTATTCCATCAGTCTGACGGCGCGGTAACCACTCGCTACTACTGCGACCTGATTGCTCGTGGCCGAATCGGCCAAGTCGCCTTCGGCTTGTTCAGGGCTGCTAAGCGGTCGCAGCGAGCAAAGACCTACCGTAAGCGTTCCCATGCGAAGAGTGCGTATCGAGGGAAAGCAGAGGCGATGCGTTATTTGAACGTGGCGCTCGAGAAGATCGAGTCGATCAACTGGGGATGGAAGGAGGATCCAGAAACGCCGAGATACGACAAGATTCTCTACGTCGATCTCCCCCAGGGCCAAGCGTCGTTTCACTCCGAAGAGAGGTATTCGGATCGCGAATATTACGGCTGGTGGGACGGCTCGGGAAAGACCACGCCGCGAGTAATGGCCTTCTGTGACTCCATCATGGCGCGGGACGCGTACGGCATCGACACGAAGACGCTGATGCCCTTTGGGGCCAACGTCGGCGTTGCTCTCGACGCGTTGCCCGCGGACTACTGTCGGACGATCGGCACTTGGGATGGCCTAGAGAACTGGCCTTTGTTCAGGGCCTACTTTGCAAGGATGGAAGTCAATGCACAAGATCTCGACGGAATCGTCTAGGACCAAGTGGCAACCGTTGCATGTTCGCTTCATCGAGTTCTGTGTAGTGATCTGGGGGTTAGGGGAAATACGTTCTCACCAACACATACACCTGGTCTCATCTAAGCATCGCGCGAAGTGCGAGATTTGCGGAACTGACATGGTCGTGACGTCTCATTGGCTGTTGGCGTCGCTACTCTTCAAAGAGTTCATGGTCCAATGCGAACGGTGTGCACCGAAGAAACATGGGAATCCTCATGATTCAACTCCGAAAAGCGAAATCCGTTACGAGGGGTGGGGATCACGTCCTCTATTAGCTCACAGGAAGGAATGTCGTGAACGAAAAAGCACTAGCTGATCGAGCGAAGGAATTGCTCTCCGAGTTGGGAAACATCATTGAGCAACTCAATGACGCGAGCGGGACCGTCTCGCTTGAGGTGTGGGTCAATGGAGGTGGTGAGTCGATGATGCTTCATCAACTCACTGGTGAGTTCACATTGTTCGCTGGTCTCTACACCGATTTGACCGGCGACGATGAACGGGCGTCTGAGGGTAACGAGCAGGAAAAGGACGGGCAATGAGTCAAGAAATTCAACAGGCAGGAAACTTTCGCGGCGACATCGTCTCCTATTGGCTGAAAGAGGCTGAATCGGAAGCGGTTGCCATTGGGATCGAGGTCAAAATTCTCGACGTCTGGCATGAAGGCGAATGGTGCGATTGGTCCGAGCACAACCTCGTCGCGAGAGGGGATCTGTGGGTCATCAAAAAGGATGGCTCCATCAACCGTCAACAGGTTGAAAGCCTAGCTAAGAGCACGGGGTTCGAGGGCAACCTCGAAGCAATTATCAACCAGGAGTGGGATCCGCATCCGGTCTCGATCGTGGTCCAGGAGGATTCCTACAAGGATCAGATCCGCTTCCGAATCAGTTGGATTAACAACTACGACGCGACGCCCGGCGGCGGCAACATTTCCCCCGAGAAGGCTAAGCAGCTCCAACAGAAATTCGGTGGAGAGTTCCGCGCGATCGCTGGCAACCAGACACGCAACGAGGCCAAGCCGAAGGGGCGACCCAAGGCGGCAAAAGCCAAGTCCAAGGGGAAGGCCAAGGCGACTCCAGCAGAGGCCGAAGAGCCGGTAGAGTCGCCGGTTCCGGACGTCGGTGAAGACGATGACGCAGTCCCGTTCTAATGGTAGCTCTTCGTGGACAAAACGCCCTGGTTTCCGTTCTACGCCGACGACTTCCTCGTGGGCACCATGGACATGTCGGACGCGGAAGTCGGCATCTACATTCGCCTGCTCGCTTTGGAGTGGGCGAAGGGCCCGTTGACGGAACATCAAACGCATCAATGTGGACGCAAACGGGCCCTAATCCGAACCGTAATCGACCTCAAATTTGACTCATACGTCGATGACGTTGGACAGAAACGCTACATCAATTTACGGCTTGAGAATGAACGTAAACTCATGGAACAGAAGAGGAAGAGGAAAGCGGAAGCAGGAACAAAGGGTGCCCGATCACGATGGCAACCGCATGATTCTGCCAATGGCAATACCACAACCACAACCACAACCAGAGATATAGAAGAAGAGAGTTCTTCGAACTCTCTCGATCAAACCTCCGGTTTGACGGATTCCGATTCGGACCAATCGAAGTCTTCAAAATTCAAATACTCGAAGGCCTTCTCCGAGTGGTGGGAACACTACCCCCGGAAGGTGTCCAAGAAAGCCGCGCACGAAGCCTACAAGCGTGCTGGGGCTCGCCTGCGGTCCGAACACGATTGGACCTCGAAGCAAACAATCGACTTCCTCCTGAGCCGCGTGAAGGCGTTCGCGGCGTCTCCGATGGCAAGTCGTGGTGATCGACAATTCATCCCGCACCCCGCGACGTGGCTGAACGGGGGGCGGTACGACGACGACGAGAGCGAATGGGATTTGGCGAACCAAGAGGGTTCGTCGCCGAAGCCATTCGACCTGAAGGCGGAGATGGCAAAGGCGTTTGGCGAGGACGGCGCGGATGACCAATGACGAGTTCAAAGACTGGTTTGAACGCCACTGCGCGTTTTTCCCGGGAATCAAGACGTGGCTCAACAAGCAGGAAGACGACCATCGTCAGATGATCTTCCGAGCATGGCGGGAACTTCTAGTCTCGTTCGAGTTCGACACAGCGCGTGAAGCGTCCAAGCGCCTCTACGGCGCGGAGCAGACAACGCCGTACGAGCGACACGCGGCCGTCATCCGTCGCTTGTGCTCGGAGATGTCGAAGGGCGTCGATACTCCAGCCAACCGGAGGCATCGCGAAGGCACTTACGAGTGCAAATGGTGTCTCGACTCGGGGTACGTGTCGATCTACGCGTGCGGGACGTGGCTGGCGAATTGCATCAAGCTCTACGGCGAAGACTTGGGCATGAAACAAACCGGCACGGTGGCATGCACGTGTCACCGTGGCGACCGAGTCACCAGTCGTACGCGATTCGACCCTGAGCGAATGATCGTGGCCCGTCGCTCGTGGCGCGAAGAGGAGATGCGAGGCGATCGTCCCGAGATCTTCGACAAGGACGGGCGTCTCTACATGGTCAAGCACGAAGGAAAGGAAGCTGTCTGATGAAGTGCCTATCCATCCAACAGCCTTGGGCATGGGCGATCCTCGCCAAAGGCAAGAACGTCGAGAACCGCACGAGGCCGCCGATCAAGTCCTGCTACCGCGGGCCTCTGCTGATCCACGCGTCTCTATCTCGTCCTCGTCGAAACGATGCGTTGCTGAAGAAGACGTACGGGATTCAATCGCCGAACACCCTTCCGGCGGGATGCGTTGTCGGCGTTGTCGATGTCGTCGACAGCATGTCTCTAGGTGACCTGTTCTACGAGCGGCCTGCGTTTCTCTATTGGGCGGAAGGGCCTTGGTGCCTGTTGCTTCAGAACCCGCGAGCACTCGCTGAGCCGATCCCATGGAAGGGGCGACTTGGCAGTTTCGATGTGCCACTAACAATCGAGGAACTGGAGTTCGCAACATGAGTGAAGAAGAAATCATCGCCGCCAAGCAGACGGTTATCGATCTTCTCAAGGAATCGTTAGAGAAGGCAGACATTGGCATCAAGCCTATCGATACCACCTTGGACGAAACTGGCCTTGAGATCGAGGTGGATACCGGCGACGCGCATTGGGGTTGGTGGACGATTGAGCTGACGACCGAGGATGTACCGTGAATCACTCCGGCGCGTAGCCGGCGTGAGGGTTCCGCGTGCTCAGTATCACGTGGGACTCTTTACCGCTTGGGTCCGTGCCCCGGCTGGAACTCTGGCCGGTCGGGGCACGTCCTTGGGAGAGACAGATGAGCACACCGATTGATTGCCTGCGCGAAGGCCAGTGGATCGCGATCACGGATGAGCGAGACGAAACGTCAAGCTGTTGGAACGACTCCTACATCTTCCACTCGCCTCGTCCCAAGAAGAAGAACATCACCGGTGAGCCACTGCGCATTGAAGCGATCAGTCTTCCGTTCCTGCTCGTCAATGACGGCCAGCATCTGTTCGCGATCGACGTGCGACGAGTCGAGGTAACGCTACTCCGTCACCGCTACGCGAAGATCTTGCGGCCGTCGACAGAGAAAGACGTCGTCCAGATGCCAATCAAGCAAGCTCAATCGAAACTCTGTCCGCTCTGCCAAGAGAAGATGATCGAGCGAATGCGCGGGATTGGCGAGTGGATGCTCGCGTGCAAACAATGCGGCTTCGAGGGGAAGGTGGCGAAGAAGTGAGCAACATCGTTGGCATTGACGCTTCGCTGACCAACACAGCCGTGGTGATCGGCGATGGTAGGGAGTGGCACGCGAAGGAGTTTCCGTCGAAGAGCCTAGGGGAAGCGGTTGCAGATCGCGTGATGCGCTACGACCTGCTTGTGGCTAGCATTCTCGACTACCTCAAGAGCCACTTTATCAACGCCATCTACATCGAGAGCTATTCGTTCGGGCACAACCTCGCCGGCCAATCGCGGCTATGCGAACTCGGCGGCATCCTGAGATGGCATCTGGTCGACCTGTCCAACCGCATCGTGGAAGTGCCACCGACAACGCTCAAGAAGTTCGTCACCGGCAAGGGCAACGCGCCCAAAGACGTGATGCTGGCCCACATCCAGAAGCGATGGGAGCAGCTCTTCGAGTCCAATGACGTGGGCGACGCGTTCGGTCTCTACCAGTTGGGTTTGGTGGCGGAAGGGATCGTGGAGCCGGCGACCGTCGCCATGGCGCAAGCAGTGAAAGGGTTCAAATGAGTTTTCCTATTCCATCCGAAACCGACTCTTCTGGAAATCAAAGACGGTAATGTGATCACCGCCAAGGCGTTCGTGATTGGCTGCAATCACGCGTTGACGGCACGGGCATTCGTGGAATGGGGGCCAAAAGGACTCCACCGATGACTGACATTCAATGGACAATTGGCATCCTAGGGACCGTGGCTTTGTTGTTGGCCATGTTGATCGTCGGCTCGATAGCAACAGCGAGAGGGAGGTGGTGAGTGATGCCAATTGACGTTGACCTGTCACCGAACGCGCCGATCACCGAGAACGAGCAAGGCCGCAAACAATCGGCGATAGACGTTCGGTTTGACCTCCTGCCAGCGCATTCGCTGTTCGCGATCGCGGGTGTCCTGCACCGCGGCGCCCTGAAGTATGGGGAGGGCAACTGGAAGGGTATCGCGACAGACGATCATCTGAATCACGCGCTCACGCACGTGTTCGCCTACCTCGCCGGTGACACCCAGGATGACCACTTGGGTCACGCGGCGTGCCGGATGCTGATGGCGCATGAGATGGCGTTGACTGGAGAGGTGGAATGAGCAACGCAACTGAACTCGATATGACGCTCCTCTATCGTTTTTGCGGTGAGCCATACGGGCGGCACAATCTCGCTCACCCGTTCGCTCGCAATGGCTGGATCTACGCGACCGACGGTTGCATTTGCGCCCGCGTGCCCGATGAGGGACAGCTGCGGATGTCGTCTACCGGCCATCTGCCCAAGGGTGTCGATCACCTGAACTGGGATTGGGTCGATGAGCCGGGCGAGCCGGTCACGGATGAGTCAGCAACTGATGTCACCCTGTGGGCTGCTTGTGATAAGTGCAGGAAAGGATTCGTCCAGCGGCTGAAATGCGAGAGGTGCGACATCGACGGCGAGTGTCCACACTGTCACCGCAAGTGCAATATCTGCGATGGCCTTGGCTACGAGGTGAGGCTAGACGGCTTTGATTGGAGATGCTTCGAGTGCAAGGGAACGGGGTGGACGGCCGACAAGCCATTTACCCCCTTTCGCGGAGAGGGACACTTCTACGCTAGTTACTTGCGGCTGGTCTCGATGCTTCCGAACGTGAGAGCGTCAGTCGCGTTTGCCAACAACGAACCACGTTTGCGATTCGTCTTCGACTATGGCGGGCAAGGGCAATTGATGGGCGTCATTCCCCGTGAGGACATGATCAAAAGGAACTGACCTCGCCGGCGGTCGTGTAAGAGGCAACAGGAGGAAAATACTGCGTAGGTTTCAGTAACGCATTTCAAGTGAAAGGGTTCAAGGATGGCAGTGAAGAAGAAAGCCGCAGTGAAGAAGAAAACGGCGGGAAGCCAGAAGCCTAAGGAGCGTCTCGAACAGTCGGAGTTCCCCGGCATGGAGACGCCGAAGCCGCCAAAGGAGGTTCTCGACGCTCGCGACAAATTCATTCAAGCCAAGCGCGATGCGGCCGAAGCCGCAGAGAATCGCGGGCACTGCGAGCAGAGGCTCATCGAGCAGATGCACAAGCACGGCATCACGAAGGTCAAGCTCGACGGCGAGAACAAATTCATTGAGATCGAGGCGCCCGAAAAGGCCAAGGTGAAAACCGTGCCAAAGGAACAGCGGGAACATCGTGGAGAGCAAGACTAGCTCTTCGTCGGCCAACCAGAACCATGGGGCTGGGTTGAGAGACATCCCAGCCCCCGACCTCAATCGACTAAGGGGTGGAACCATGGTTGCGATGAAGAAGCGTGGCACGAAAACCACGCGATTGAAGCGTGGGCAGCGGATAGAGATCATCCCGCCGGACGGGGAACCGATCGTCGTTATCCTCTCCCGCGCGTCGAAGGCGGCAATCACGATCGACGCCTCTTGCGACGTGAAGATCAACCCCGAGACCGAAACTCCACCTTGCTTTTCTGAGACCTGATCGATACAGTGCCGATAGACATCGGTCCAGATGTCTTCTCGCGGGAGTGTCAGGAGGCAGCCCGCGTGCGTTTAACCAAAAACGTGCGCGAGGTATGCCATGAACTTGACGACCATCCTGCTCCTCTTCGTTCCCACGCAAGATCCCTCGCCGGTGCCCCCCTCGCCGGCCAAGGCCGTAATCAATGTCATCGGCACGTCCGAGCCAGACCCAGGAGTCGTCGTGTTCCTCGACGCTTCGGAGTCGGTCGCATCGGACCACGAGTGGTCGGTCATCCCAAACGATGCCGAGCTGCGACCGGTTCCGAAGGCCGGCAAGCTGATGATGCTGTTTTCGAGCAAGTATCCCGGGCCATACGCCGTCATGCTCAGTGTCGCCAACGGTGGAGACGCGGCGGTTGCTCAAACGATCATCACCGTGCAAGGCGACATCCCGCCCGGCCCCGACGACGAACCAATCCTGCCGGCCGACGGTGCGTTCCAGCTCACCAAGCTTTCGTTCACTTGGGCTCAAACGCTTCCAGCCGATGCCCGGCACCGATCCGCTGACGTGGCGGCGGTCTTTCGGGAGATCGGTTCGAGCGTGACGTCCGATAGCGATTGCGGCGAAGTGGTCGCTCTCACGTCGGCTGGCGTCCGCAAGGCCGCTGCCGGATACGTCGGCGACTGGAAGCTCTACTGGCAGCCAGCCTATCAGGCCTACATGTCGGACCTCTTCGAACGCGGCGTATTCAACGACTGCCGCAACATCAAAGACGCATGGTTGGCTATCGCTGACGGCCTGGAAGCAGCGGAACTCGAGTAAACGGAGTCCGGCAATGGGCGAGCAACCGCTCAGCAAGGCGCAGAAGAGCACGTGGATGGCCAGCGGCATCGCGATTGGGACGCTAGTCGCCTCGATGTTCCAGATCCAGTTTCAAATCCCGATCAAACTCGACTTGGCGACGCGGATTGTCGGGTTGAAGACGCGGCAAGAGTCTGTCGAGGTCAGGCCAGTTCCGGTCTGTGACCCGGTCGAAGCAACGTCTCGCTCTCAACGCAACAAACTCGGCGGCGCCTGCCCGTAGGGCGCCGGATCGACCAACGTGGACGAACCAGGGAACTGACGAATGGACTTCTCGAAACTCGGCTCGTGGCTCGCGGCCATCAAGAAGAAACCGAAGACCTCGCTCGCGATGGCGATCGTCGTAGCGATTATCTCGGCGGTGGCGATTTACAACCCGGAACTGATTCCCGACCTCGGCTCCGACGACAACCCGGCACCAGTACCGCTCCAAGGCTGGGCGGGCGAAGATGAAGCCGAGCAGGCGTGGAACGCCATCGGCGACACATTCCCGAAGTTTGCCATCACGCCGGCTCACAGCTCCAAGGGCTCCGTGGTCAATCTTTGGGACGCGGCCAAGCTCGTCAACGACGGCAAACACCTCGAGACATTCGACCAGAAGATCGGGGACTGCGTCAGCCAGGGCGCCGCCAACGCGATCAACTACCTTCAGTGCGTGGAGATCGCTCTCCATAACGAGAGGGAGGAATTCCGCTCGGCGTTCCAACCGTACATCTACGGCACGTCTCGCGTCCAGATCGGGGGCGGTAGGCTTGGTCGATCCGATGGGAGCCTCGGCGTGTGGGCGGCTGATGCGGTCCGCAAGTACGGCGTGCTTGCGGCGGATGCCCCCAATGTCCCGCCATACTCCGGAGATATCGCGAAGGAATGGGGTCACAAGGGCCCACCAAGCCAGTTCATCGAGATCGCGAAAGAGCACATCGTCGGGGCGACGGCTCGCGTTCACTCGTACGAGGAAATTCGAGACGCGATCACCAACGGCTACCCGGTGACCATCGCATCGAACCAGGGCTTCCAGATGCGAGCCAAAGTGATCGATGGGCGGCTGTGGGGGATTCCATCTGGCTCTTGGGCTCATCAGATGTGCTTCGTCGCGGTGGACGACACGGTGGATTGCCCACGGTCCGCCGGCGGTGGTCATGGGGCGGCTTACTGCCTCAACTCGTGGGGTGAAGACGCTCACGCTCCGGTGTCCGAGTATGCCTCGACCGACGATGCCCCTCCGGGTGGCTTCTGGGTCGCGGCCCCGATCGCCGGCAAGATGGCTCAACGTGGAGAGGCGTTCGCCTTCTCAGCTTTCAACGGATTCCCAGCGCAATCAGTCGATTTTTCAATCTTTGGCGAGGCCTTCAACGATGATCTTCGCCGCAACTAAGGAGCGTGTTGATGTGTTCCATCTTCCTGGCTGCCGCACTGTCGTCGTGCGGCGCTGATGTAAGCTTCGCGGTTTTCGGACCTGAGCCGGCCAAGGTCGTCCGTGCCGCACCCGTGCTGAACTTCGCCCTGTTCGAGAGTCCGGCCCCCAAGCAGAAGGCGAAGGAAGGGGACCGAGCCGAGGTCGCGGCCGAACCGGTCCGCTACGAACGGGTCCGCATCCAGGAGTGCGTCAACGGCCAATGCAGTGTCCGCTACGAGCTGCGGCCGATCTATCGACGGTGAGCCTAGCCTCGCGCGGCTGGCCTCGAGTGTTTCGATACCTCCGCTCGGGGCCAGCCTTCCCCCACTGAGGAGAGTCCGATGTCGATGAGACTCCACCACCGATCAACCAACGGCGTCCACCGTCGGCCTCTTGAGCGTCGCGTCCGCATGCCTCTGTGGGCGACCCTCGCGGTGAAGGTGTTGAGCAGTACGCCCGCCGTGATCCTCGCGGTGGGTGCGGTGGTGTTCTCGCTCATGTGGATGTCGTTCTACAGGTGATGCCATGGTTGCTCAGCATGTCGACCCCGAGAGACACCGCACTCCATACATGGAGAGGCGAGTCGGGCCAGTAAGAACCCCGTTGCGCGGCGATGACGGATTGCACGAGCAGCGGATTCGGTCGTATGCGTCGACCGTCGACAGGCTGGAACCGTTATTCGAGCCCCCGGCGAGGTATAGACTACTCGGAAGATGGGGTAACCGGCAACGGTTCCTGATTGGATATGACGACTGCCGGCATAGGGTCCGGCAAGAGCTCCTGTGTTACACCAGGCCAGAGCTTGAGAGGGTTGTGGACGTGTGGATGGAAGAGCGCGTCCACGGGCAGTGGAAGCGAATTTGCACGATCCCGATGAGCGTGGTAAGGGCGTTAGCGGGCAAGCACATTGAGGAGGATGTCTGATGCCGCCAATCGTCATCCCATCTCCGTTCGGACGAACGCTCATCGACGACGCTGATGCTTCGGCGGCGCGTACCACGATGGGGCTAGGGACCATTGCCACCCAGGACGCCGACTCTGTCAACATTGATGGTGGGGCCATCGATGGGGTGGTGTTCGGAGGATCGGACCCCGCTGCGGCGACGGTCACGACGCTGACAGCGACGGGCAATACGACATTCGTCAATGGCACCTATGGAGAGAGTTACCCGGCAACACACTCTGTGGACACGTCGGGCAATTACACGATCTCCGCTCCCGATGACACGTCCTCACCAGGAGAACTCAGGCTCCAGACCGACGGAATGAGTCGGATCACGGTGGCCGCGAACGGCAACATCACGATTCCTCAATCGGTGTTCTTGAATGGTGTGTGCAATGTTCGCGACAGTAGCTATGGGAACTCATACCCAGCGACCATCGACGTTGATAGCTCGGGGCATCTGACCATCTCCGCTCCAGATGACACGTCGACGGCAGGCGATCTGATTCTCGCGACCAATTCGACGACCGCAATGACGATCGATGGGGAGACGGGCGATGTCGACATTGCGAACGATCTGGATGTGGGGGGAACAGTCACCTTTCGCGGCTCGGCGTTCTTCAAGCGTTCATCCCCGATCGTGTTTTCTGATGGCGACGATGGCGCGTCGAATCGTGCGGCGTTCATCGCGCGATCCGAGTCCGACGATGACTACTGGATTTCGATTCAGAGTAATCCCTCAAGTCATTCGAGCCGTCCAGGCCAAAGCCTGTTGACCGCAAAGAGCGCCGGAAGCGTGGCTTCGCTCATATCGTTCGCCCCTGGTGGGGCAAAAGTCGAGACCGGAAATCTAACGGTCGCCAATCGCCTGATCCAAACCCTTCCCGCGTCCGCGATCGACGACGGCGACCTAGGCAACTCTGACGCGTCGTTCTACCTCGATAGCGACACGATCAAGGCCAGGTATAAAAATGCTGGCGGAACTGCCATGACTGTGTCACTTGGCGGAACCACCCTGTTCACTGACGAGCCAGTAGAGTTCGCCAACTCCACGTATGATGCAACGCTAGCAGCCAGGGGCGAGGTAGAGTTAAACAGCAGCGGGTATCTCAACCTGATTGCCCGTGACGTCGAGGGGATACATCTGTCGTGCTCCGCGAACCCTTACGACGTCTCGTTCACCCAGTATTCTGCATCGTTTTCGGTGCCTATCATTGCTGGGAACATTTCGCTCTATCCGCTGTCGGGGACGATATCGTCGGGCGCGCTCAGCGTCGAGCAGCGGTCACATAGGACGGTACAGGGCGAGGGCGGGGCGGCTGACGATCTAGACACGCTCACCGACTTGACGGCTGGGCAGATCGTGATTCTGTCGGCGGGAACGCACGATATTACCGTCCGCGACGGGGTCGACAACATTCACCTGGACACGTCTAGTCGCGTATTGACCGGGAGTAGCAACGATTTTCTGGTGCTGTTCTCTCCTGACGGGAGCAATGCCTACGAGATCAAGTTTGTGGACACGTGAGATGGATCGAGCCTCACGATGACTAGGAGTCACTAGATGCCGTCATTTCCCTACGTCGTGAACTACGACGGGTTCAAGTTCACGATCGACGACCAGGCGATGTACGACAGCATCCTCGCGGCAGCCGACAGGCTCGATCCGATCGCGGAAGAGGACCGCGACCCCGAGGAAACGCAACTCCAGCGATTCCACCGGATCAACAAATTCCAACTCTGCGACATTTGGAATAAAGCGGGCGTGAGACTTGGGCGTCAGGCAATCCCCAGGCGGCCCTATGGCGACTTCATCGGCGATCGGGAGGAATGACGTGGCGTCACTCGCTGGGCTCGGCACCACTGGAGAGACCGCTTACGTCGTGATCGAACGGATCGACGGCAGCGATTCAGGCAAGGTCTGGGATGCCGGTTCCGAAGCTCTCGACACCTACGACTCGTCTGATATTGACGACTACGACATCGCGGCCACCGAGGAGGGGACCGCCAGCGGTCGCTACGCGGTCACGGTCCCATCGTCGCTTCCGGGGGGGCGTTATCGGATCATCTGGAGAATCCGGGCCGGCGGCTCTCCGACGGAGAGCGATAGCCCGTTCTGGGAAGAGACGATCGACTGGGACGGGTCGAACATTGTCGGGCTCACGACCGCGACCAGCGAGTTGACCGATGTGCCGACGAGCACGTCATCGGCATTGACCTGGATGCTCTGGATCGGGGCTTTGTGCTTCCATCGTCGCCGAACGAACAAGGCAGACGGGAAGACCTACGTCTACCAGTCGGACGGATCGACGGTCCTCGGCGAGGTCGAGTTCTCCGACAATGGGAGCGAGGTCGATATCCTGAAGGGAGTTGACCCGTGAGCAGCAGTCGGCTGATGAACATCGCCGCCGCGACCAATCCCGTGGCGGGGGCACCCCTCGATCCGGACGGGAATCTCACGATGCGGGATCTCTACTTCCTGAATAAGATTCCGTCCCCCTACATCGCGGCGGCGGAGATGGCGGCGACGTTGCAGGGCGACAGCCATCCCCCACGGGTGGCGAGAGAAGTGTTGGCGTACTAAGGTGCCGGATCGGATGGTCACACAAGCACATCACGAGCTGTGGGAGGCCTACCAGGCGGACCGGTCCGATGAAAACCGGAACCGATTGGTCGAGGCGAACCTACCGCTGGTGCACCGCATCGCATCGAGAATCCATTCGGCTCAACCAGCGGTAGGTCAGGATGACCTGTTCTCGGCAGGCGCCATGGGGTTGATGCGAGCTGTCGAGCTATTCGATCCGTCTCGGGGCGTCCGATTCTCCACCTATGCCTATCGTTGCATCTGGTCCCACATGATGATGGCGTTCGATTCGATTGATTGGATACCACGACACGTACGCCATGCATGCACGGGCCTGCCCGCAGTCTTGCCACTCAACTCGATAGACAGCATCTCTGATGGAGAGACGGCAAACGTGGTGGACTACCGCACAGCCGAGGCTCCCACGCTGGACACGAGAGAGCATGTCAGGCACTTGCTGTCCGTCCTCACAAGGACCGACAGGGTGATCGTGACCCTGCACTATCTGCGTGGGCTGACCTACCGAGAGATCGGGGAGCAGATAGGGCTTTGCACGGCGGCAACCCAGAGGCGTGGAGCCAAGGCCCTTGACCATCTGCGGGCCATGGTCCAGGGTAGATCTGAAGAGCTGGCTGCATGAAATCCCGTGCCAAACTAGGTGCCATTCAGGTGTCACTTTGGCATGCCAGGATGGCAGGCCCCTGATTATCACTATGAGAAAATGGCGGGTCCTTCGACAGGGGGTACCCGGGGTCGAGGGTTGGCGTATCGCGAGCATTTTTCGCGTGAGGTGGTCAATTCCAGGTTGGGGTTGTAGCGGCCGCGAGGGCATCTGATTGGCGTTATCCGAACGAAACGTGATGCGGCGAGAGCCCAGGGGCTCAAGAGCGAAGAGACCGTCAGGAAGTGGCAGACCCGCGAGGACTTCCCGGCGTTTCCGTGCAAGGAAAAAGAGCTCGATGCTTTTTGCGCGCGGCACCGCATCGGCAAGCACAACGATCGATTCCGCAAGAAGTCCGACAAGAGCACTGAGCCCTCGCGAGAGCCATCGCCATCCGATCGAAAAGAGATCGCCCTCGCGATCAAGCACGAGCTTGAGATCGCGAGGCTCCGAGGTGAACTCGTCTCGCGTGACGCCGTCGATCGAGGCTTCCAGAAGTTTTTTCTCGATGCAAGGTCTCTGTGGGAATCCGTCCCCGACGCCATAGCGATGCTCATCGGCGACGCCGAGCTACGCGAGGTGGTGAGGGACGATGCCAAGCGAATCATCGACGATGGGTTGCGGGCGTGTCAGGCGGCTATGAGGGCGATCGAAGAGCAGTGATCCAGTCGACACCAGAGCCATTCCGATTTAGCGACGCGTGCGTTGGTAGCCTCAGTCCTACTGTCGTGGTCGCTCCCGATTTGTGGGTTGAGGAGAACATGTACTACGGGAGCGACGTGTCCGCGGTGGCTGGGTACTGGTCCCATACCAGGTTTCCCTACAGCCGCGAGCCGCTCCAGATGCTGGACGACCCGCAGATCGAAGGGATCATCCTCAGTTGGGGGACGCAACTCGGAAAGACCACGCTGCTCGGCGCATCGGTTTGCTGGACGGCGGACAACCGGCCGGGTTCGATCATGATCGCGTGCCCGAACCAGGATTCCGCGCACGAGCACAACGACACCAAGCTGATACCGGCCCTTGAGAGCTGTCGCAGCGTGGCGCGGCGTCTTCCGCCGAAACACCAGCGGAACAAATCGCGGCTCGACCTCGGAGACCGATGGATTTACTACGCTTGGTCGGGATCCGCGACGACGCTGTCAGGCCGTACCGTGGCGATGCTGGCCATCACCGAGGTCAATCTTTGGGGAACGCTCATCAAGGAAGGCGATCCCGTGAAGATGGCCCGCGACCGGCTAAAGGCCATACCGGGATCGCGGAAGAAGATCCTCATTGAGGGCAAGCCGACCATCAAAGGCCAGTGCGCCATCACTCGAGCCTACGAGCAATCGGACATGCGACGGTTTCACGTTCCGTGTCCGCACTGTGGTGAGTATCAGGAGCTTAAGCAGGGTAATCTGGTCTGGGACAAGCGGCCCGACGGAACGAGTTGCCCGGACTTCGCGAGCAAGACGACGCGGTATCGATGCGAACACTGCGGACAGGACATCAGCGAGGATCGAAAGGTCCTCATGCTCCGTAGGGGCGTGTGGGTGCCGGCGGGCCAACGAGTCGAGCCACTTCCCGTCACAGCTCACGGCGGCGATGGGGCATCCCTGGCACCTACGTACCGACTTGTCGGCGAGAAGTCGAACCCTTCGCGGTTCGCTGGCTTCCACCTCAGTAGCCTTTACTCCAACGTGATCCCATGGGGCGAATACGCGCGCGAATGGCTGGAAGTCCAAGGCGACTTGGAAGAGCTCCGCGCGTTCATCAACTCGTGGACCTGCGAGCCGTGGGAGGTGCGATCGAGAGCGTCTGATGAGGATGAGATCAGGACGCACATCCAGGACTACAAGATCGGGACGGTTCCCGGCCCGACTCTCTCGCTCATCAGCACGGTCGACGTGCAGCACAACGGGTTGTGGTTCGTCGTTCGGGCGTGGTCGTATTTGGCGTCGTCGTGGCTTGTGGACTACGGATTTCTCGAGGGATGGGACGCTCTCGACGAGCTCTTCCAGTTGACCTACGAGGGCACGGACGGAGAGATTCACACGATTCGCACGTGCTGGATCGACTCCGGCGACGGGACGCGCACCGATGAGATCTACGAGTATTGCGCGAAGCACCGCGGATTCTGCGTCCCGCTGAAGGGCTCACGTCAGTACGGGCTGAAGGGCCTTCTCCAGCCGATGAAGCTCCAGTATCGCCAGCTCGAAGGCTGGATGATTGACGCTGGCCAGGCCCGCGATCGGCTCTACGACTCGCGACTGAACGTCACCTGTGGGGCGCCGGGCTATTGGGCGATTCCTTTGGACGTCGGCGAGGATTACCTCAAGAGCATAGTGTCCTGGAAGCGCGAAGAGGAAGAGGACAGAAAGACCGGCGAGAAGCGGCATCGCTGGGTATCGGTCAGCAAGACGTTCGAGCACTTGGCTGACTGCGAAGTCTACCAGGAGGCTGCGGCGGCAAGGTACAAGTTCGCGATGAGACGGCCGGGCGGTGCGAAGCGTCGGCCCCGCTCACTTGGTCGACGCAAGTCAACGCCTGGAGGATGGTAGTGAGAGCCAGAAAGCCACGAAGTCGTCGATACAGCAATGACACGCGAGAGGCGAAGATGACGCCATGTCCGATCTGCGGAGCACCTTCTAAGGTCTATCATCGGCGCGGTCGAATTCAGTATCTGAAGTGTGCTGGATCGACAGCGACGAAGGGGTGCGGACACACTTTTTCCAACGACGTTAAAATCAAATAGTAACAACCCACAAATCTCGTCGTCGAAATGTCCGTAGAGTGGGACATGGCAACCGACGATCAAATCAATGAACTAGCTGAAACCGAACTCCAGAACCGCTTGGAAAGCGGTGGCGTCGAGGAATATCAGACGCAGGACATTCGGTTTCGAGGCGCACGGCTCTTAGACCTCGACGAACTCCTGAAGCGTCGTCGCAATCGCAGGGCCTCTCGCGCTCGACTCATCAAGCCCATGGGGGACAAATGAGTCTGAGCTACCCCGAACTGTTGGATCGCGTGTCGAAGGGCAACGGCCGCTACTCACCTCAAGCCGGCTACGTTGGCGGTCAGCTCACGCGCACCAACGCCGACTTTCGCCCACGCAACCGATCGGCTGACGCTCACGTCAAGTCCGATGACAAGCTGCTGAAGGCCCGTAGCCGATGGCTCGGCCGCAATAACCCGATGTGCATTGGCGTGAAGAACACGCTGGTCAACAACGTCATCGGGACCGGGATCAAAACGAAAGCCCAGGTCCGCGACGCCAGCGGCGAGCTGCTGAAAGACTTCAACACACAAGCCGACGACTTGTACGCCCGATGGATGGGGGAAGCAGATACCAGAGGCCGGCAGCACTGGTATCAGATGAGTCGAACCAACTTGCATGAGACGATCGAGGCGGGAAACGGGTTTCTCGTCGAGCGGCAAATCAACGATCCTGGTCGGCTGATTCCTCTTGCGTTCGAACTCCGCGAGTCGGACCAGCTCGACGAGACGAGGGACCGACCGGCGGGCGATGGCGTCAACGAGATCCGTCGCGGGATTGAATTCGACGGACGTGGGAGGGCTGTCGCCTACTACTTCTGGACCGAGCACCCCGGCGGCGTCTACACCGGTCGATACGAGTCGGAGCGAATTCCTGCTTGGCAGGTGATCCACCTCTACCGTGGGGAGCGGCCATCGCAGACGCAAGGAGTGTCCTGGTTCGCTCCTTTGGTGCGGAACCTCTGGCACCTCTACGACTACATGGAGTACGAGATCGCAGCGGCGAAGGTCGCGAGCTACTTCGTCTACATGCACAAGCGGGATGACTGGGGCGAAGGCGCCGACGACTACTTCGTCGACGAAAACGGAGACGCCGGTCCGCTCGACGTCGACGGCAACGAGATGCTTCCGCTTGGACCAGGCATCGGGCTAACCGGCGGGCCGAACGACAGCATCGAAGTCATCCAAAGCAACCGACCGAACAGCCAGGCCACAGCGTGGATCACGCTCCTCATGCAGATGATGGGCAACGGCGTTGGACTCAGCCTCCAGCGATTCACCGGCGACTACTCTAAGACCAACTTCTCTTCTGCTCGCGCTGGCGACCTTCAGGACCGCAAGGGTTTCGTGCCCATGCAGCATTGGCATACGTGGTATGTCGACCTCGAGGTACGCCGACGAGTGACGCAGCAACTTATCGGTTCGGGGCTTCTTCCTGTCCCCAATGGCGGGATCGCTCGATTTAACAGGAACCCGTTTCGGTGGCTCCAAGCGGTCGCACGGCCGCCGGGTTGGGGATACGTCGACCCGGAAAAGCAGATCCGCGCGGCCAAGGAGGCAATCGCAGCGGGTCTAGGCAACTTCGAGCTGTTTTTCGCGGACATCGGTCTCGACAGCGTCGAGGTTCACAAGAAGTTGGCCGAAGAGCTCAAGGACATGAAGGCCGATGGGCTGCCAGTCGAGCAGATGCTCTGGGGCAAGATCGAGCAAATGGCCGCCGAGGCACAGTCGGCACGCGAAGAGGAAGAGGACGAAGAATGACCGCGCGACGCATCAACAAGATCGCGAACGCCTTCTACTCAACGCCGCTGGCGATCCTGCCAGAGAAGGCGGCGGACATCGAGACGCTGATTGAGGCTCGGCAAGAGGGCGTCTTCTTCACGCAAGACGAAGTCGCCGCGTTCATCGGCGGGCCGACGGAATCGCACGAGATCGTCATGCACGGCAACGTCGCCGTCGTGTCCGTCTTCGGCGTCATCGAGAAGCGGATGAACCTGTTCGTCGAGATCAGCGGCGGGACGTCGACCGAGCTGCTTGTCCGAGACATTGAGGCGCTCGCCAACGACGACAGCGTCTCCGCGATCGTGCTCGACGTCGACAGTCCGGGAGGTTCGGTTAATGGTCCAAGCGAGCTGAGTCATGTCATCGTCGAGGCTCGCAACAAGAAACGCATCGTCGCCGTCGCCAACGATCTGGCCGCGTCGGCCGCCTACTGGATCGCATCGGCGGCGAGCGAGGTCGTGACGACCGACTCGGCGAGCGTCGGGAGCATCGGTGTGTTCGCGGTCTTCCGCGAGCATTCGCAGGCGGAAGCGGAACGCGGCATCAAGACGACGATCGTTCAGGCCGGCGACATGAAGACGGCGGGGCATCGCTCAAAAGCCATGACCGACGACGAGCGGGCGATGTTGCAAGAGCGTGTCGATTCGTTCCACGAAATGTTCATGGCGGCCGTCGCCGAGAACCGTGGCATGTCGATGTCGGCGGTGCGATCGGTCGCGGACGGACGGGTCTACGTCGGACAGCAAGCGGTCGAGGCGGGGCTGGCCGATCGCGTTGGAACACTGAGTCAGGTAATCGAGGAACTGTCGAGCCGAACGTCTCGGCCGGGCGGTGCTCGTGTAAGAGTCGAGGGAATGCAGATGACCAAGCAAGAAGCCGAGACGACCACCGAGGTCGAGACCGTTGACATGGAGGCCGTGGCAACGAAGGCCCGGCAAGAAGAGCGTGAGCGGGTGACCGAGATCGAAGCGATGGTCAAGGTCCATGGCCCGCGCATCGGCGACGCTGACAAGCTCAAGGAAGAGTTGGTCAGCTCTGGCGCGTCGCTTGACTCCGCTCGCGCTCGCGTGCTCAAGGCGCTCACCGAATCGGAGACGGCGGCCCCTCGCGGAAGTTTCGAGGTTGGCCCCTCGTCAAACGAGAAGTTCTACGAGACAGTGTCCGACGGCCTTGCATTCCGCGTTGGCGGAAGCGAGGCGGCGGCGTCCAACTTTGCACGGGACTCGACCGGTCGGCTCAAGTTGTGCAATTACGAGCGGGTGTACGACAGAGGTCATCCCGCCGGCATTCGGTTCACCGGTCAGGCTCGCAAGATCCACCCCGACGCGAACATTTTTCGAGGCATGCGGCTGATTGACATCGCGGCGGAGTGCCTGAACCGAGAAGGCATCTCCACGCGGGGAATGGACCCCACGCCACTAGCGAAGCTTGCTCTCGGCTGGGAGTTCGAGGGAGTGCCCAAGGCGGGCGCTCTCGGAGGTGGCGGCTTCCATACCACGGGCTCGTTTCCCGAATTGCTTCGAGACGCCGCGAATAAGACGTTGCTCATGGCTTACGCCGAGGCTCCGTCGACGTGGCGGCAATGGGTGCATCAGGCCGAGTCGGTTTCCGACTTCAAGAACATCCATCGCGTGCGATTGAGCGGGGTGTCTGACCTCGAAGTGATTCCCGAGGACAAGGCGTTTCCCGAGGATGAGCTGAAGGATTCGGGGGAAGATTACGCCGTCGAGACTCGTGGCAAGGCCTACTCGTTCACGCGACAGATGCTCATCAACGACGATCTCGGAGCTTTCACCACGCTGACGATCCGGCAAACGCGAGCGGCGGAACGTACGATCAACCGAGCTGTCTACGCGGTGTTGACCGGTAACCCAACGATGCGTGACAACACGACGCTCTTTCACGCGAACCACAACAACATCGTGGACACCACGGGCGCGCCGAGCGTTGCTCAGCTCAACGAAATGAAGCGGCTGATTCGACTCCAGACGGACCCGAACAAGCCTGAAATCATCCTCAACCACGAGATGCGGTTCTTGCTCGTTCCGGCGGCGCTCGAGGGCGTGACGCTCGAGCTGCTCAACTCGGTGTCGAATCCCGAAGGGACGAACTCGGGCGTTGCCAACATTTGGCGTAACCGCGTGACTCCAGTCGTCGAGGGCCAGCTTGATCTAAATGATCCGGTGGCCTACTACGGTCTCGGCGCCTGGCAGGATGCCGATCACATCGAGGTCTCGTTCCTTCGCGGAGAGGAGTCGCCAATCCTCGAAGACGAGTTCGACTTCGACAAGAAGGGGCGGAAGTTCACCATTCACCAGACCTTCGGCGTCAAGGCGATTGACTGGGTGAACATCGTTTACAACGACGGCACGTCGGCCGGATAACCGTCGCTAGCAGTCGTCTTTCTCGGGCAAGCTACCAACTTCGAAAGGTCTGATCATGGCTGACACGTTTCGCATCGATCACCACTTCCTCGGTGAGGGGTCGCTCTCCGCCGCGGGGGACGAATCCGGCTCGCAGTTCATTCAGGCAATCACCGGTTCCGGCCCGCCAACGGTTGGCTACGTCTCGGCCGTCGACGCCGTTGGCGTACTCCAGGCCGCTCTCTCGGCCGACAGCGAAGTCCAGAACGCCTGCGCCTACTCGGGCGATGTCTTGGGCTACGACATCGAGCGGCTCAAGAGCGTCGAGTTTCGCGCGAGGTTGAGTACGGCTCTTGGGACGACTGCAACGACGATGGTAGCGTTCGGACTCACGTCGGCTCGAAACGACGCCATCGACTCCATCACGGAAGCATTGTTGTTCCGGGTGCTCGGAGACGGCTCGGGGGCAGTGCTTGTCGAATCCGATGATGGAACGAATGACAACAACGACGTCGCCACGGGTGAAACGCTTGCCACCACCTGGAAGCGATTCGTCATCGACTTTACGCAGGGGTTGTCGGACGTCCGTTTCTACATGGACGGCGGCTATGGTCTCAAGCGTGTCGCCGAGAGCACGACGTTCAGCGTGGCCAACTACACGGCAGGCCTCCAGTTCTTCGCTCAGATCCAAAAAGCGGCCAACACGAACGTAGGCACGCTCCAGATCGACCGATTCTCGGTGGAGTTCAAGGAGTTGTAAGCCGTGGGGCTGCGTGACCAGATCAGGAACCACGTCGACAAAGCGATTTTGAACACGAATCACTTTGCGCAAGAGATCACGTACACGCCCGACGGAGGAAGTGCGACGACGATCAGAGCCATCATGGTCTACGACGCTGGTTTCGGTGTTCAGATCCTCGACGAAGGTGAAGAAGAGCGGAAGACCGCGATGGCCCGAGTGAAGAGCAGCGACGTCGAAAGCCCGCAGCGAGGCGAAACAATCAGCGACGGCACGACGACTTGGAGTATCACCGGCGTCACGCGTGGAATGGACTTCATGACGACCCTGAACCTCATTGCGATCGGCGACGTCCTCAAGTCACGTCGCGGGCGACGGGAGACCATTTGATGGTGACCGCAACCGGGCCGATCGCGAAGCCCTTGGCTCTCTGCGCGGAGTTGGTGGCGGAGTCGGAGACATTCATCGACCTATGCACGGCGGCGGAAGTCGAGGACGCAAGCACGCGGGTCTACGTCGAGGCGGTGGCGAACCCGGCCAGACCGTTTGCCGTAGTCGCTAGTTCGGATGACACGCGGCATTCACGATCGGGGCACGTCGGCGGGACGTGCGAGATCCACATTGAGTTGGACACTCCAGAGGCCTACCAGGGCGATGAGAACATCGCGGACGCCCTGACGTGGTTCGAGAGCCAGATCGGCGCGATCATCGACGAGATGTACGACCTGGCTCAAGACGGCACCAAACTTCGTCTGGCAGTCGCTCAGGATGACGGAATCACGCTGTCGAGCCTGGGGCTACCTCCAAAGGAAACACAGAGCCAGCCCAACAAGGGTGACTACCTCATGACAACGTTTCGCGTCGAGTACGGCCGGAGGCGGTGATGCTGGCACTTGTGCCGCTATCCGTGGTCATCCAGAGAAAGCGGAAGCTTTCGAAGGACATTCCACAGCGTCGATGGAACGACATGGTCCGCAACTCATTGCACGAAGCGGCGGTGATGTGGATCCGTGAGTTCCTTCCGCTCAAGTTTTTGCCGGGAAACAGCCAGCGATACACCTTCGCGCGTCGGTCTCGCAAGACGCTCGAGATCAAGAAACGGGCGAAGTTTTACCGCCCGTTCTCTCGGAACAAATTCGCGGTGAAGGTTCCGGCGGCGGAACCGAGGATCTCGTGGATTCGCACGGGGACGACACGCGACCTGATGACCAAGCGAGAAGCGTCGAGCTTCAACATCAAGAAGACGGCGACGAGTTCGAAACAAACCGTTCGGGTGCCGCTCAAGCTTGGGCACCCGATCAATCCCAAAAACGTCGGTGAGATTTCGGAAGTTCTCCCGTCTGAAACGCGCGATCTCCAACGGCGGGCCAAGACGACGTTCGTGCGAGAGTTCGACGCGGAAACGCTAGGCAACGAACGGTTCGTGATCAACGGACGCGCAGCGTAGAGGAAATCATGGCACACGAACGTTACACGCTCGGCCGAATCGTGGTGAATGGGTCCTCGACCTGGAATCTCGAAGGGCTCGAGTCGAAGAACCTGTCCTCGGGCATCCAGACGCTGTTGCGTCGCGCTGCGGGTCAGCCAGACGCGTCCTGGATCGCGGTGACCGAGGTTGCCCCTCGCCTGTCGGCCACGTGCTCGGATGTCGAGACGTTTTTGTCGAACGTCGCGATGTCGGGCTTCGCGTTCCCTCAGTCCACGACCTACACCACCGTCGAGAACTACTTCGTCAATCTTCCCGATGGTGGCGTGCGAGACGCGACGGCGTGCGTGAAAGGCGCGATGAACAAGGGGCTAATTGTGCCTCGTCGTCTGACCTGGGGGTTAGAGCCGCCGGCGACGATCGAGTTTGACATCATTGCGACATTCGACGGGACCAACGCTCCGTTGATCCTGAGTGTCAGCCAGACCATGAGCGGGACGCCAGTCATCGGGGAGATGTTCCGCGCGGGCCCGGTCACCATCAACGGCACGACAGGTGACAGCTTCACGTCAGGTTCGTTTGACTTCGGGCTTTCCGAGGAAGCCGCGCGAGCCATGGACCAGATCTATCCAACACGCGTGCACATCCAGGCACGCGAGCCCGAGTTCCGGTTCCCGACCTCGGACTTGTCCATACTCAACACCTACGGGATCAGCGGGACAGCTCAGAGTGCGACCGACAGCGTGATCGCTCTTCGTCACATGCCAAATCGAAGCTCGGTGACGGCGGACACGGAAGAGGAGCACATCACGATGACGGTCGACGATGGGCTGATTTTCTGGGAGGAGGGCGGCGGCTCCAACGACTCGGACGCGGAGTCGACCGTGGTCCTCAAGCCAATCTTCGATGGGACCAATGAAATGGTTGTGTTCGCGACTGACCAAGCCCTGTCGGAATGAGGTGAGATGTGACGAAGGAAAGCACAGCCAACGACGCCGCGAGAATCAAGGCGATCCGAGACGCAGCGCAAGCCGACTCGGAGAAGCTGATCCCGAGGCCGCTCGTCGATCTACTGATCGTCCGAGAGGTCCCGGCGGAAGAGGCTGCTGGCCTCATCGACGACTACCGGCGACAGGGCTACGTCTACGCTCGTGGTCAACTGATCGGCACTCCGCCCAAGGAAGAGCCCACGGTGGCGCCCGAGCCTCAAGAGCCGACGGGAGACGATGAGTGAGTAGCCTCCTCTACTACTTCCCGAAGGCCGAGCCCTTCTACGATCCGAAGCAGATCCCCGCGGCGTGTGAACTCGATCATCTCGCTGGCGCCAAGATCAAGACGTCGTCGAAGGTCTATCGCGACGGTCCCGACGGCGGCATGGGCGCCGTGATCGTCGTCGAGCCGGGCGGTGGGAAGGCCGCGAAGTGCGGCATCTACCCCGACAAACAGACGTGGCACCCAGTGCGCAATGGAGACCAGGTCACTCACTACCTTGGCTGGGAGTCTGAAAACCCGCCAGGTCCATCCGACCTCGAGCGACCCAAGCAGGTCGAAGGCCATCCAGTCGAGCTTGGTGACGGCAACAAGTGGGTGATCCCGTGCGTCCACGTACCAAGCCCGGCGAACACGATGCCGATGGCCTACACCATCGGCGATGACGGAGCCTTCTCGCTGTCGTTGCTTCCCGGCTACGAGAAGCTCATGGAAATGTCGGTGGTATGGCACGATCGAGCGAACAGCAGTGAAAGCTTCCGGTTCTCGCACCTGGAGTTCGCCGAGTACGCTGTCGCGCTGTTGGCAGTCAACTACCACGTCGGATGGCATGAGGTGTTGCGGCTGGCGTTGATCCACACGTCTGCGGCGATGTTCAACGAGATCGTTCTTGCGAGCCTTGGAGGCCCCGACCTCGTGGCTTACGCGAAGGCGCAAAAAAAAAGCGGCACACCTACAAGTGGCTCCGAAGTCTCCGTTGGCGACGTGGGCTAGCACCGGACTACTGGCCTACATGGGCTGACTTGCACTGGCTGGAGGAAGAGCGTGGGAGTTTCGTCGGGTGAAGTCTTTGAGTTCTCCGCGGACGCCAAGCAGGCGATCGCCGAGTACGCGAAGCTCCAGGCGTCTATCCGCGCCACGCAAGGCGAGCTGACGAAGGCGGCACGCGCGGCGGTGAGTGGCAGCGTGGAGGCGCAAGGCGCTCTCGATGCTCACTCGAGCAAGATCCTCATCCTCAACAAGCAGTTCGAGGAAACCCGCAAGCGGATCAACGAGGCGAAGGCCGCACAGCAAGGCCTGTCCCAAATCCAGGTTCCCGGCACCGAGGGTGTCAGCGGCGACCTGTCGGCGGCGATCGCGGCGCAGGCGCGTTTACAAGCCGCCCTTCAGGCCACGCAAAATGATCTCATGAAGGCATCGCATCTTGCCGAGGCTGGCAATGAAGCCGCGGCGAAAGAGACACTCAAACATGCGGCGGCGGTCGCGGTGCTAGAGAAACGGCTGGAAGCGGCTGGAAAAGATGTCGCTCGGGCAAACGGTGCCGGCAAGGGTTTCCTCAAGTTCAGTGGCCAGGCGGGAGCGAACGTCACCCAGCTATCGTTCGCCGTTGACGACTTTTTGACCGTCTGGAGCGGCCAGGGCGGCAAGATGGGGATGGTTAACGGGATGCGGGCGGCAGCGAACAATATGAGTTTCGTTTTGGCTAGCTTCAATCCGTTGCTTGCTATTGTCCCCTCGCTTGCGGGGGCGGTACTGAGCCTTGGTGTTCGATTGCAAGAGACTGCGGACGCCAGCAAGGCGGCTGTCGACGGTAACCGGGAATACCTGTCTAGCATCGAGCACATCGAGGACGCACTGAAGGGTATGGCCGAAGGGGAGAGGGCGGCGGCGGATGCCAGGGATGAGCGACAATTCCTTGGGAAGATGTCGGTACTCACCGAAGCGGCCCAGAAAGCGCGGCAGGAAGTAGTAGACGCACAACACGCATACAACGAGTACATCCGAACAAGCATCACCAGGAAGGATCTGTTCGAGAAGTGGACCCCGGAAGAACAAAGGGAGTTTGTCGCTCGCAGCCCCGCCGGCTCGATAGTCACCAAGAATCTCGACGAGGCCATGCGGCAATCTGATCGTGCGGATCTTGAAAAGAGCCAGCTTCAGCAAAGGCGAGACGAATTCGTAGCCGCACGTGAAGCATCGCGAAAGAAACAGGAGGATGATCGGAAAGCGACCGAGACAAGGCGTTTTCTCGAGTCTCCGTTGAGGGATGTTTTTCGGGATCAGCGAGCCCGCGGATTCCAAGGTCAGGCAGTAGAGCAAGCACTGCTCGACGCGTCTGGCCAAATTGCCCCCGGAAACATGTTTCGCAAAGATGTCACGCTGGATCTGCTCAATCAGTTTCGGGCAGACGAGAAGGCTGGTGTCGCGATCGAGGCGGCAACCGCAACGCCCGAACGAGCGAACCTAGAAATGATCAACTCCAAAGTGGATGAACTTTCTCGCCAGCTAGCGAAGGCTCGGTTTGCCGCGACCGCGCCAGGCAGTGAGCAGGGCGAGCGAATGAGTCCAGCGGAAAAAAAGATGATCGAGCTGGCGGAGCGGCAATTGCGAGAAACTGAGCTCCAACGGCAAGACGCGAAGGCAGTCGAGCGGTCACTGAGCAAGAAGATGCCGACATTGAGAAGGCACGTTCAGCTTTGACTCAATGATGGGTCTGCGTCCACGCGGGCTTTCGTTGCAAGGATCAAGGTGGCACGGATAGAAGCCGCTAATGCCCCGGCAAACGTTCCGGCTGCGAGACAGAGGCCTCCAGTAATCGTGCATGATGCTGCGGATGCAAACAGAAGGTATGCAGCCGTGTAATTTTTCTCTTGCGACCAAGATGCAGGGATGTTTCCAAATGCAAAGAGTACCAAGAATCCAGCTAGCCCAAGCAGGATGCCGCCAACGACAAAGAACACTGTCGAGGATGTCGCGAGCAAGTCGACGCGACTGATCTCCGTTGCAAATATTCGCTGGCATACACGTTGGAGCGAGTAGTTGGTTGGCGAAGGTGTTGTCGTGGCCGGGATCTTTGGTGGCTTCGGTGCTGATGACTGGGGACGCTTCTCGGGCACTGCGACATCGGGCGCAGTTGGTTCGGCCGAGAGATCGGGACCAGATGTGGGTGACTCAAAAAAGTGGCGGATGCTGGTGGCGCGACTAGCCGGAGCCCACTTCTTTCCCGTTGTGCTCACGAGAGTGGATTCCGTGATTGTGCCGTAGCTGACCAGTCTGGCGATGTCGTCAATCGAGCATGGTCCGACTACCGATCCAAGCTCTGCGTCTTTGTAGTGCCAACGCGTGGTGGCCTTGACGCTCATGGTGACCTCCAGTGTGTGTGCCCCGCGAACGGCATTGTAAGCGGGTGGCGACGTGAAGGGCAACTAGCGAACGATGGCGATTCTCTGGGACATGATCGGATCGTTCTCTTTTATCGCTCTCGAAGGCGATGTCGACGGCCTCGGCGGCGCCGAGGTGGAGGACGTGTCGCGATCTGGCGTCGACGGGAACGCCTACCGCGAGACCGGGTCGAAGTCGGAGGAATCCGAGCTTCGGGGAGAGACTGACGTTGCGTCGGCAGCGGCGGCGGACGCTCTGATCGACTCCTATCGCGCCCTCGAAGGGACAGTTGTCTCGATCCGGCTCCGACAGATCACCCGCAGCAACTACTTGGTGATAAAGGCCCGTGTCACGGAACGCTTCCAGTCTGCCAACACGAGCGGTGGCGTGACTGGTGGTCTCTGGACAGTCCGCAGTGTGTGGCGAGTGGTGAGGGTGGGCTCATGACGGTCACCGCCCAGGCCCGACAGATCGACTACTTCGCGTTTCGGCTCTCGTTCTCAAGCGACGAGACACCACCGGTCCCGTTCCGAGTGGTGCGCAACGGCGACATGATCTACTCGTTCACTTCGACCGACGGCACCGGGGAGATCACGGTCACCGTGGAGCCCGGTACGGTGCCCTTTTTCGAGATCCTCGACCGAGCGGGCCAGCGGCCACAGCCAGCATTCCCTGGGAGACTGACGCTCGCATGGCAGGCGGTGACCGGAGCGACTCGGTATCGGGTCGATGAGTACGTCGACTCCGAATGGACTGAGCGACAGACGATCGCCAGCACGGGCGAAACGAGCTACACGTGGGTTTCGCGATGGCTCGAGGACTCGGCATCCCATCAATTCCGCGTGGTCCCTCTCGACAACGCAGGCAACGAGGGATCAGCTCAGACGTTCGCGGCGCTGATGGTGAGGCACCCGGACGCGCCGAATGTCACCTATACGTACAACGGTAGCGCAACCCCGACGCTGACGATCACGGAGGCGAGCTAGATGTGTTGGTTCGATTCGCGAGTGATGGCCAGGTTGTGCGAGCAGATCCGCCGTGACAAGAGGATGATCCGGCTAGCGATTCAGCGGCGAGCGAAACGCGAACGAAGAGAAAAACGATCACGGAGGTAAGCTAGATGGGAACCTATTCCGCCGTCGCCGAAGTCACGGCTGGCGCCGACACAACCATCATGAACATCACCGGCGGCACCGCCGCGCGGGTGAAGGTCAAGTACATCAGTGTCACCTCGTCGTCAGCGCCTGCGGACACGCAGACGAAACTCCAGCTTCTCCGGTCGACATCGGTAGGGACGTCCGACAACGACTATACGCCGGTCAACCTCGACCCGGGCGACCCCAAATCGGCTGACGCGACCGTCAAAACCGGCGACTTCTCCGGCGAGCCGACAGCGACTATTGTCCTTCACGAATTCGCGCTAAACCAGCGAGGCAGCTACCAGTTCCACGCCCCAGAGAAAGCCGAATTCGTTTCCACAGTCGCGGCCAACAACGGCATTTCGCTGAAGTGCGTCTCGTCGTCGGGAACTCCTGAGATCAATGCGACGATCGTTTGGGAGGAGTGATGCCCAGGCGGTTCATTTACCAGCAGTCGTCCGACCCGATCTATGCCGACAACGAGCTTGGCGGTGACTCGCTGCGCCTCTATCTCTCGGGCGCGGCGAGCGATGGCGCATCGCAAGCCGACCCCGACGCGGCACTCGGCAACTACCGTTCCTCGAGCGAAGCCGATCGGGTCGGTGTGATCCAAACGAAAGCGATTAGCGGTATCTCCGTAGAGCAGTCCTCGAGGCGAAACGGCTCCGAGGGTGCCACGGGGCAGATTGCTGTCGTCGACGCCAATCGGGTGAGGTACGCGGCCCCTGGCAGTACGACGTCGGGCGATCCGGTGTCGATCCCCAGCGGAGAGACGCGAGTCGTCGCGGATGGTGATGACCCGTCGAAGTGGCTTCGAATCACCCGGACCTCGTCGGCATCTCTCTCCGGCTCCGCACTGATCGAGTTCTCTCAGCAATTCAACAATCTCTTTGCGATGGGCGACGCCGCGAACGCGGAAACGACTTCCGGCGGCGACCGCTACCGCGCCGTGATCGTTCGCGGCGTCGCCATGCAGACAGCGACATCAACCAAAGTATGGCTCGGAACACTCGGCGACTCCTCTACGTCGTCTGGCGGGGCTCTGGGGGGCTCTGGGGCGGGGTCAGTTACCGGACCGGCCTACGCGTTCGAGTCATGGCCGCAAAAGGGCTGGTGCCGGATCGAGAACAGCGGCGGGACGCTTCGCGAGATCATCTACTATTCGAGCCGCACGGCGAACGTGCTCACGGTGCCGGCTGATGGTCGAGGGAGGCTCGGCACGTCGGCGGCGGCGGGCGCTACGAGTGATCTGGTTCACTCCGTCCCTGGAATACGAGTCGCCTGGGAAGCGGCCGACCCAATCGTCGGTGGAAGTGTCCAGACGATCGCGGACGAAGAAACCGCCCCTACGGGGCTCACGTGGTCGACGGGGATATCATCGTCAACGGGGCTCGACGTGGGGACGATCCAGACTCACGAGCTGGGAGCCATCTGGATTCATCGAGAGTTGCCGGTCGGGACCGGAGGCTTTCCGAAGCATATCAACGACCTCCAGATGTCATTTGCGATCGAAGGGATCACCTACACCGAGACGCTGGATGGGATCTTCCGCGCCGCGGTGGATGCTCTCGCTCGCTACGAGTTGCATGTCGGCGAGGACGCGGCGACGGACTTGACGGCGGACCCAGACGAGACCTTTTCGAGTCTCCCTCACACCACCACGCTCGAGCTAGACCCTGGGCACGTCTACTACGTCGTGACGAATCGACGGAACGCCTACGACATGGCGTCCCAGGTAGGCCAGACAGAGACGATCACGATCGATTCAGGCGGCGACAGCCAGACCAACGCCCCCAGTGCCCCGACGGTCCAATCGTTCGGCCCTGGGCTCTCCGGAGCCTTCTCTCTCCAGGCGATCTACTACGGCGCGGCTGACACGTCCCCTGCGGACACGTGGCTGATCTACTTCACCTCGGACGGCTCCGACCCCGACCCGGGCAACGATACCCCGACCGAGGTCGCGATGAACCTGGCCGATGGCGCGGCCTACCTCGACTGGTCATCGTCGACGTTCGCGGGCGGAACGACGGGCAAGGTGATCGTGCGTGCCCAACGATCGAGCGATTCCGTGGAGAGCGCCAACACCACGATCTACACGAGCACAAATGACGCGATCGGATTCGGGGCGCAGTCGGGCGGGATCTTCTATCGCCGAGTTGCGGAGCAAACGTAATGGGCGTGTCAGTCGCGAACAATTCGACGCTTCTCACGCCGATCCCCACCGCGCGACGGTACGTCTCGATTCGGCGCAATTGGTCGGATGATTGGACCTACATTCCGTTCTTGGAGGCCATCGAGTCGGTCGAGTCCGCGGCCCCGGAGATCTCGTCGGCCGACGTGCTCTACCGCTTCGGCCGGATCATTCGCGAGGGGGACACGTCAGCATCAAGCTACCTGCCCGTCGACCTTCGCAACTACTACCTCAAGATCGCATTTCAACATCCCTACACCGACCCTCAAGACGCGTGGTTGGGCATCGTGACCGAGACGCAATACGTGCTCGACTCCCCCGATGCGCGGGGTGACCAACAGATCAAGGCCTATGGATTTGGCCACCTTCTCGACCAACAGGTGATCCGCACGGCGACCGTCGAGGAACAGGGTACGGCCAGAACCGTCTCTTGGGTGCCGATTTTCAATCGCCCGCACATGCGGGGCACGTCTCTTCTCGGCAACCGATCCACCGACCCGATCGACGGCAACTACCGATTCAGCCGCAACGGGGAAACGTGGAATGCCAAGCAGGTCATTGAGCTGATCTTGGCGGAGCACGCGCCGGGGCCATTCACGTGGGAACTCACGGGCCAGACCGAGCCCCTTGAGCAGATCGAGCAGATCTGGGACTTGGGCGGACAAACAGTGTGGGGAGCCCTCAATACGCTGATCAATCGACGGTTCGGGTTGGCGTTCTTCATCGAGCCCCAGGATGGTGCGGAGACCGTGGCGATTCGAGTGGCGACCACCGTAGGGCAGACACTCTCTGCCGGGGCGATGACACTCCCAGCTAACCCAGATCAAATCTCGTTCACCGTCCCGGCAACATTCCCGTGGACGCACCTGGTCGGAGCGATTCCGTTCCGCCACTCGACCACCAATCTCTACGACAAGATCACCTTCCGTGGGGAGCGAATCAAAGTCTGCGCGACGTGGACGTTTGCCGACGGGACTCTATTCGAGCACTGGCCATCTACCTTGCAGGATGAATACAACGCGGCGGCCGGTGATGACGACGAGGAAGCGAACGCGCTCTTTCGTTCGCAAGAAACCTACGCCAGCGTCTACACGCGGTATCGAGTCCCCTACCTCTGGGACTGGAAGGTCGGCAACGGAGATGGGTCGCAGTTCGCCGCGATCGCGTTTCGCGCGAATGACGATGGCTCTATCGAGCCCGATGCGGAGAGTGACGAGGCGAGGCTGTGGACCTTCCAGAAGGTGTTCCAGCGAGAGACGCTGCTCCGGTACAACGTTGACTACTCGACAATCCCCGCGACTGACAACAACGAGGAAGGGACCGAGCCGGAGTTTCGCCCGCTGATGGTGTTTGTGCTCGACGACACTGATGGCGATGCCCACGAGGCCGATGACAACTATCACTACGTCGACAAGCTCGGCGAGGACATCGAGGGCGCGACCAGCGTTAGCGTTCGCCCGCTCGACAAAGAGATGGGCTTCGAGCTTGGGGTGAGCCCGCAACACTACTTTGCTAACGGGCATTTTGACGACGCCGACGCGGCGAGAGTCCAACCCGAATTCGACTACGAAGCGTTGCTCGTGACCGCGACGATCGAGGTGGATGAGCGGCAACGAGTCACTCTCGATGGGCTAGCGGAGAACCCACACGAGACATCACGGGAGCTAGTGGTAGAGGTGCCCGGCGCCGAGTATTGGGTGATTGCTCCGTGGACCGTGTGGGACCTAGACGACGATGGGTCACTGTTGAGAACACAAGCCACCTATCGAGTGATCCGAAACGACTTGGCGAAGCTCGAGGCCTACGCGGTGGCGTGGGGGGCGTGGTACCTGATCGGCCGACAGGCGGTCCAGATCCCGCTCATGACGCTTGGCCTGTGGTGCCGGATGGGGGCGTTCCTGACGCACATCAGCTCGATTTGGGGCAATGAGCCGATCAGGACGATCGTCACCTCTCGACGGCTGATCTACGATGTATCGGCTGACCAACCCATGGCAGTGATCGAGACCGGTTGGGGCTCGATCGACTATGCCCCGGAGCCGCTTCTATGACCGAAGACGCGATCCTCGATCAACTGGAGCGACAACTCGAGGCGATGGAGCGGGACGCGGCGCGGATCGTGGCGAGATTGCCGGTAACGGTTAGTGGCACTGATCAAATACATTTCGAGAAGAAAACATCAATACCAGCACAGGGAGATAATAACGATGTCCAAGTCGCCGAATTTTCGGACGAACACGAGAACCTTATCGTCGACAGCACGAACGAGCTTCCTGTCGTTCAACGTCCTCGGTTCCGGGTGATCCCAGAAGGCGACGACGAAGAGGTTACAGTAATTTGGTTAGCATTCACCGTGTTCCCGATCGCCATGGCGACGATTAGGAAGATTGACGGAATCTGGTGTTACACCGACTTCAGCCAAACCCATGATCCAAGTTCGTAGACCATGAGTAGCGTTCGCATCCAAAACATCGCCGCCCGAATCGACGCACTCCAGCGAGAGTTGGCGAACATACCAGCCCGGTTTCCATCAGGAGGCCGCGGCGGGGTGTCTCAATACATGTTCGCCAAGCTAACAGAAGACTTGGACACCCCAGGGACCGCGACTGCTCATCGGATGTCGATGCGTCAGTCGGAGGCGAACACGGACCATTATGAACTCTACGAAACGGAATCAGAAGTTGTCGTGGTTGACCCGAACATAGGTACGGCGCCAGTGCCGAAGTCGCGAATCCCTGAGGCGCTAACGCCTGTCGAGGCGGGCAACATCGTTTCTTGTTTCAAATGGAAGGGGAAATGGATCGTGGACGGCATCACTCTTGGGCAGTGTGGGTGAACGATGTTTCAGCAACTCGGACCAGAAAGTAATACTGAAGTTTGGCCAGTTAACGGAGGGGTGCCAGCCGTCATTAGCAAGTCATGCGAGCAAGACACCGAGATCGTGTCCCCTCTCAACGCTCTATCATGCTGGATGACGGTAAATCTTCCCACTAGGGGTACTCAGACGATTCAAGCGGCCTACGTTGACGACGATGACGACTGGATCTACTTTGAACGTGACTCGTCACTGGAGTCGAGCGACGGACTACATATCGACATCCAAATGTGCAAGCACAAGCAGCGGACCCAGACGAGCGTATACGGGTGGGAGTACAAACGCGCCAGCTTGGTGCAAGTGACTATTAGGGACGAAACAAACAACCAGGGCGCCAAGTTTCGGACCAACCAAGCAAGTCAGACCATCTTTAACTCGACGTTGTTTTACGGAAAACAAGCGTACCCCATCGGTGACGGCACTCCGTTGCCGGTTTACCTGGAGGATGATTGCGCGGCAGCGAACAGGGTTTGGGTTGGAAAGTATGCGATCCCTGGCGCGAGCTCTTACGCCGCGACGAGATGGTTTCCGACGACCGCACAGAAGGGCGTCACGGTCACGGTGGACACGACACAGATGGACCTGACATGCCACGGGCAAAAGACCTACTACATCGGCGCGCCGACGGCATCGGTTTATTCTGGAGAGAGCCAAATCGTTGATCCGGTTTGGACTCATGTTGAAGTGCAAGGGAACCTGACGAGGACAATTGAAGTTCGGTCCATCGACAATGGGACCAACGGTTTCCAGTCGGGGTTCATCAAGTACACCGTAGGGCGTAGCGTCCTCAGCCCCGGCAGTTCTACGACGACGTGGCGGCTAACGTGCAATGAAGCGAGAGATCCTACCGATCCATTCACATCAGAAGAGTTCGAGTTCGAGTCCCTTGATCTTGTGGGAGGATCTTGGGAAATCCTTTGCCAGCCGTCCGGGACGCCAGAAGTCACCATTGCTGAGTACACGCCGTGACTAACGAGTGCCCACACTACCGAGACGAGCAGCCCCATGCGAGATGCGCACGCGACGAGATGACGATTCTCGATCAGTCGTATTGCCAGTTTTGCCGAACGACATGGGTTGATGGGCGGCCGCCCGACAAACGGACCGACGTAACCTCCCAGGCGACGAACAAGGCGATCCCCCCTCGCCCCGAATGCTACCACCTCGGCCCCGCCGCCAAACGCTGCGGCTGCGGGGCTCACTGGCACCAGTGCGACGTGATCAACGCATGCGTCAGACGACGACACTGTCAGACGTGCGAGCAATTCGACGAGGCCTAGTCGCCTCCTCCCACCAATTCTGCAAAATTCTCGAATACTCCCTTGCGTTGTTTCTGCACTGTGCTATTATTCAAGTGTAAGGCACACGCAACCAAGGGAGACGAGGAAATGTGGGGACTCAGTAAGAAAGCCAAGACTCAGATCTGCAAGACGATGCTCTTCGACGCGATCGAGGCGAAGGACGAAAAGGAGACCTGGAACATGCTCGAATGCCTGGAGTCCCTGGTAGGGTCGGACGAGGCGGCGAAGTTTTACAACACGATCAAGAGGTGAGACCAGGGGCCAAGGACGGCCGCCCTTCGGGGCGGTCCGAGACCAGGAGGTAGACGATGACCGAGCAACAGATGATTGCGGCACTCAACGAGATGGTCGCCACTCTCTCCAAGCGGATCGGCCTGGAGGAGGATCAAGGCAACCGCGAGGCCCTGGAGGATGCGGTGAGCAATCTCAGGCAAGCTATCATTTGCCTGGAGGATGTTGACTGAACCTCCATTCCCGTTGCATTCTGCACGCTGCTACAATAGTGTGGCAGCGTCGGGAACACGAAAGGAAACACCCATGCCCAGGCCATTAGCCGAGCCAGATACCACCACGCCAGAGGGAGCCCTAGGGGCCGCCATTCGCAAGCAACGGATGCGCAAGGGGCTCAAGTTGGCCGAGCTGGCCAACGCCATCCAGAGCAACCACACGTTGCTCGGTCGCTACGAGAGCGGCAAACATGTGCCCACCGTGCGGCAGATCATTGCGATCGCCAGGGTGGTGGGGTGCAAGCCCAGTACGCTGGTCAAGGCCGTGGATGAGTTCGCTAGCGATTCTGCAAAATCCTAGCAAACGCAGTTGACACGATTCTGCAAGATGCTACTATATGAGTGTAAAGCAAACGCGACACACGGGGCGACGCGGGCCGATGAGGAGGGTAGAGGGATGAGGGGAAGCGACGCGGTCGAAGCCGCGATCAACAGCCTGGAGACGCTCGGGTCACCGAAGGCGATAGCCGACCACTTATACGAGAGCGGGATTCGCGGGTCGATGAATCCCTGGAAGGGGCCGATCAACGTGTACCATGGTTTGGCGGGAGGTCGCTGAAAAGAAAAGGGGCCAACTGCCTCCCAGCATCCAGCAGCTACGCTCGGAGATTGCCCATCATCTCCGGTTGCTCGTGTCCTCGTCCGAGCGGTGGCCATACTGGAACGGAATGGAGATCTGGGATACGTCGTGGCCGATTGAGGCCCCCGACAGGGACGACGAAAGCAAGCGGTTCGCGGGAGAAATCAATGGCCGGATGGTCGAGAGCGACAAAAAATTCGTCTCCGTCCATCTAGATGGACGAGTCAGAGAACTGCCATCCAAACTGAAGGCGTATAATTTCGTCAACCGCTTCCGGGGCGGTGATAATGGCTGGCAGGGGCCGTATCACTGGGACAAGTCGACCGAGTCCTGGGCGTCCTCTCTGGCGATTTACGGAGCATTGGCCTGTCGGTGATCGGCGATACTCGCCACGCCCCAAGGGCTTGGCCCCATTGCGAGCCACCAACAACCAAGCGAGGGCAGCATGCGCGTCCGCTACCACCTATCAGGCAAACAGGCAAAAGATCTATCGCGGGGAACCGTGATCGCCGTCGCCATTCCCGCCCCGTGGCACGTGTGCGACGCTAAAGCCTATTTCCGCGATCACGTGGAGATAGGCTCGTCCGAGATCAAATCAGCCTGGGAAGGCGAGGTCACGTGCAATCTGCTCGGCGGAGGAGGCGGCGACCTCGCCGAGCGATTCGGCTCGATCGTCCAGTCCCCCGAGTCGTGCGGCGATAAGTTGCCGTTCACCGCCCAAGTCGCCGTGATCGTCGCGGCCCTGCGGCACCCTCGGAAACACGAGAAGGGCCGCCAGCCGACCAAATGGGCCGGAGGTTACGAGGTGATTGACTAGTCGACCGCAGCTAGGCTTCGTCTCAAAAGTCGGCTCTGGCTTCGGCTGGCTACGTTGCCGCGGGACTTTGTCGGTCTGCATCGACGAATCCAACGGATTCGCCTGTTTCGACCTCCTCGTCCCCCACCAACTCGCTGTGCCTCGGGCCGACGATCAACTTTTGAGACGAAGCCTAGCACTAGGAGCCCCAGCCATGGCCGAATGGTACGACGAGGTAGCGATCCGCAAGGACGCATGCGATCTTCTCGGGAGGTTGGCCAGCCTCGCGCCGGAACGCGAGACGTTCCCGATCGTTCACTACGATCTGTCGGAGCTAGGACGAACGTCATCATGGGTCGCGATCGACGATGGGGAGATGGTACGAGTCGTCCGCCTGTCGAGCCTTGATCGGCCTGTCCGGCTGTCGACGTGCTACGCCCATTGGGAGCGGTCCGCAGAATGGGCGGACGACACGACGGCTCAACTGGTGGCGACCGAGCTAGGTCTGCCTCGTGTCTGGAGTGCTGACGGTCTCACGTCCTACGCATGCTAGCCACCAGCTCAGCCCTTCGGGCTGTTGTCATTGGGGATTTCGGCAACGAATTACGTCTCCGACCCAGAGTGTGCAACCGTTGCTCGTAACGGCCATCTTGCACTCGTCGCGACCATCTTCGTCCTTGTGGGTCACGCCAACGATATTGATGTTGACTCACACGCTAGCGCACAGCGGGCCTTGACAGAATCCGCATCAGACAAGAATAGGATCTGGTTGCGATTGATCTGTTGGATCATCTCGTCCGCGTTCATCTCTTCCCTCGCCTCCAATCCCACGGCGGTATCGGAATCTCGTCCGCCCACAGTCCGCGGTGTGACTCTCGAGCCTCCGCTTCCAGCCGCTCGAGCACTTCGTCCCCCTCTGCGTACTTACGATACCACCAGGCGAGCCCTTGTGTCACCAGCTCGTGGTTGACTGACCGCCCATCGACGATCACAAACCCGACGAGCCGGCCGTACCGATCGGTATCCGTGACCACCACCGCGACATTCTTCCCGCCGCAGCGATCGAGCACGTAGTCGGTCGCAACCTTGCCGAACGGTTGCCCCCGCTCCGGGCAGTCGATCGAGGCAAGACGCACTCGCACTGCTTTGCCGTCGCGCAGCACGTCGACCGTGTCACCGTCGACAACCTTCACCGCTCGCCCTGTGAACGCCACAGCGGGCCGTTCCCCCGCCCATGCGGATGACGAGATGAGGACGAGAGCGAGGGCCGTGAGAGCGATCCTGGGGGCCATGGGTATGTCTCCGTTGCGCACGGGGTGAGTTGTCGGCTGTATTGTGGGCTGGCGTGCGTGTGAAGGCATTAGGGGTTTCCCTAGCGGGCAACCACGCCGATAGCCCTCCTGATTGCACCCCACGACTCACGCCAAGCCCCGACCGGTGTAGTTGATCACGGAATGGGGACTTGGCCCCATAACGACTTGTTTCCCAATAACTTGCGTCGAAAAGCCACGTTTGGAGCGTAGATTCAACTAGGACAACTTCAGAAAATTCGTGGCGGTTTCAACCACACCTCTACTGCCACGACACCTGACCGCGCAGCGAAAGCCTGAGAACATGCATCGACGGATCGATGAGGACGAACTTCGCGTCCTCAAGCTCTCTTCGCAAAACCTTAATCTGGATGAGATTGCGGCAAAGCTAGGGGTGTCTGTCCGAACTGTCGAACGGTGGAGTTCCAGCGCGCAGCGGAAGCTCGGAGCGACCAGTCTCAAGCAGGCGATCGCACTATACCTCAAGCGAACCAGCGAAAACCGACAGCCTATCCACATTAGGCAAACTCCCCGGATCGCCCGGGATATCGGTTGCGTTTTCGGTTAGCGCTTGTACACTCGTGGAAGTCGTGGTCCTGAGCAACGGAATGCTCTGCCAACTGGCCAAGCCCAGGGGCTCACGGACAAGCCCGGACCCATCGCGACGCTCACGCACTCCATCACCGATGCCACTTCTATCCCCGCGCGGGCAACCGCGAACCCATCACTTGCGCAGGCTTCTCCAACGGCAACGCGAATGAGTCGCGCCCGTTGGGGATTTCCCCAACATGAGAATTCGATGAATCAGACTTGATGGGACGAAGGTAGAGGGGTACGTTGACCCCACTAAAACTCAAAGGTGCCTTACCGTGTTCGCAGCTTTCGCAAATCACCAAAAGCTGAAGAGCGTCGCCCTGACCGCTTCAGAGTCCCTTTGTCGCGAGGCATTGGGCGGGTTACCTTTGACCCGTAGTAGCTCTGTTCGGTCAGGGTGGCGCTCTGCGCGGAGGCCCCACATCACGTGACCAATCCCTGATCTGATCAACTGATTTCGACAACTTGACGTGATTTTGCGGCCGCGCAAAGAGCGGGCCGGCAAAGGTTGCAGCCTTTCCCGGCCCTACACAAGTCCACGCAATGGATTTGATCTTGTGCCCGTATCGTAGATGGTACGCGCGCCTAGGTCAAGGCTCTCTTGCCGGCCGTCCATGAAGGACGGCACAACAAATGAAGAAGCAACGTATCGGTTTGATTGAGCTCTTGGCCCGTATCGTGGTCGACATCGACGAGGAAGGAAACCTCTCGTTGGGTACGACCACCCACACCAACGAGGATCTGGGCGCCGACGCCGTCGGCCGAGCCCTCGCCATCCTCTACTCCGACACATGGCATTGGTCTCAACGATCGATTGCGGAGATCGCGAAAGCGGCTGGCTGTGATCGCTCGACGCTGAGCAGCAACCAGCGGTTTCGTCGTGCCTATCAGGCGAGCATGAGAGCGCATGAGGTTCCGCCGCGGCGTGGATTCAAGATGGACGATGGACGCATGGAGGCGATTGACGACAGGTCAGACGATGAGGAGTTCTAGCGATGAGCGCACGAAAGCTTCCGCCAGGAATGCGGTTGAGAGGCAAGGTCTACTACGCGTGGTTTCGACACCAAAACCAACTGATCCGAAAGCGGCTTTCGTCCGATTTCAACTCGGCGAAAAAGATGCTCACGGAGCTCCGGGCACGTGTCGAGCTTGCTGCGTTTGGTTTGCTCGACAACAAATATCCTTGGGACGAACTCAAGCGAGAGTTCTTGAAATGGGCGAAACAGACGACGCGGATGGAGAGAGAGTACCGGCAACATCTCGACAAGTTCGAATCCTACCGCCCTGTCGTCACAGTGGCAATGATCACTCCATCGCTAGTGATAGGTTATCGCGAATGGCGACAATCGATGGGGAACGTCTGCCCGCGAACCGTCAACAAGGAAATCACCACGCTCAACATTTGTTTGAACAAGGCGGTCAAGTGGAGGCGAATCGAGAGCAACCCGATCAAGGGGCTTGAGCCACTGAAGCACGACATCAAAAGGAAGGTACGACGGGCATTGTCGCCAGATGAGGTCAAGCGATTGATTGACGTCAGCCCACCGCACTTGGCGATTGTGTGGAAGACGTTCGTATCGACTGGGCTCCGCAAAGACGAATTGATCAACTTGACGTTGGATGACTATGACGCGGACGAGAAGACGGTAACGGTCCGGTCCGAGTTTGCGAAGTCTGGCAAGGCTCGGGACGTTCCGCTGATCGACAGTATTGTTGAGTTCATTGAGCAACGAAAGGATGAGGCCGCGCCAACGGATCCCATTTTCGTGGTTCCTAGGACAGGTCACCCCTGGAGGAATAACTTGCTCAGCCGCTTCTACGCCTATGCTGGAACTTGCCCATGCAAGAAGAAAGACCTTGCCAAGTGCCGATGCCTCATCAAACAACGGGCTGAAATCGAAGATGCTCGACCGAACGGATCGGTTGACATCCATAGCCTGCGAGTCACGTTTGTAACTGAAGCCATCAACAACGGGGCCAGCCCAAGAGCGGTCCAAGTGATCGTTGGTCACGCCACGCTTGAGATGACCATGGATATCTATACGAAGGCGACCGATCAGTCTAAGCGCAACGCGTTGGACTCGCTCCCTTGGGCGTAGGAAATCAATACCGACTGCTACCAACCAAGACGTAAGCGCGCACAAGAAAGAGCATTGACAGCATTTTCACCCTGAAACTGTTGCTGCAAAAGCGCTTACGTCGCTACGCTACGTTCTTCGAATCCGACGGTTGTAGGTTCGAATCCTACCGGGCGTGCTTTCTTCATCAACTCCAGCTTCGACGAAGCCTCTTCAAGGAAGAGGGTTCACTCGCAGAGCCATTGCTGACCTCTCCATCCATGCGCTCGATGGTCGAGTCGTCGCGCGCAGTGTCGGATTCCAGGCGGAAGGAACGCCACGTCGTCTGGGAAACGAGGTCCGCAATCGGCGATCGACCGATCCGGCGACGGGAACCGACGGGACGTCGTCCCGTGACTTTCGCGAGCGTCCGCGATCGATGACCATCGCGGGTCTTGGCGGCGTTGCGACCGGATGCCTTTCAATCCTGTGTTCTTGGTTGGCTAGAGTCACTGCGGCAGGCGGCTTGTGAAGAGGGTGCTGTTAGTCAACCGGTCTTCGCCATCGATGGCAAGACGAATCGCCGCAGCCACGACCGCAAACGCGGGCTGGGAGCGTTGCACGCGGTCAGCCTGTGGGCCAGCGAGTTGGGCCTGTCGTTGGGACAGGTCGCCTGCGAGGAGAAATCGAACGAAATCACGGCGATTCCCGAGCTATTGCGGTTGGTCGATCTCCAAGGAGCGATCATCACCATCGACGCGATGGGAACGCAGAAGGCGATCGCCCAGCAGATCGTCGAGGGCGGAGCTGACTATGTATTGGCAGTCAAGGGTAACCAAGAGAGCCTCGAGACAGCGATCGCCGACACCTTTCTGGTCGAGACCGAAGACGACTTCGCCATTGGCAAGGTTAGGCTCCGTCTCAAGAGTCGGCTCTGGCTTCGGCTGGCTACGTTGCCGCGGGCCGACGATCAACTCTTGAGACGAAGCCTAGTAGCCATGAGACGACCGAAACCGCCCACGGCCGCACGACGACACGAACCTATTATCAGATGCCGGCTCCGCGAAGCCTGGTGGACTCGGCCGCGTGGGCGGGACTTCGGACGATTGGCATGGTCATCGCGGTCTGCCTGCGAGACGGGAAAGAGACGGTCGAGATTCGCCGCTACATCAGTAGTCTTGGGATGGGCGTCCGACGTTTCGCCCGTGCCGTCCGCGGCCACTGGGGGGTCGAGAATTCCTGCCATTGGATTCTCGACGTCGTCTATCGCGAGGACGATTCACGTATCCGCGATCGACGCGCCCGCGAGAATTTCGCTTGGCTCGATCGTTTCACGCTCTCTCTCCTGAAGCAACATCCAGGCAAGGACAGCATCGCGATGAAACGCCGAAGCTGCGGTTGGAGCGACGACTTCTTGATGGAAGTTCTTACTGGAAAAGCCACTTAGTATGCGCTGGCCCTGGGGGGGACCGTAGGCTCCATTTCACCAACTTCGCACGGCTTTTCATCCAACGTCCACTTCCCCGTTGACCCTCCATGATGTCACGTGCTATCATGCCCTGCCGGGCATACGGTGAACGTGCGCTTCGCCGCGCCCCATGCGCCGACTCGTCTCCAACCGGAAAGCACGCCATGCCCTTTCCCCTTCGTCATCGTGCGTTCACCCTCGTCGAACTCCTCGTCGTTATCGCGATCATCGGCGTTCTGGTCAGCCTGCTGCTTCCCGCCGTGCAACAGGCCCGGGAAGCCGCCAAGCGTGCCCAGTGCCGCAACAACTTGCGACAGATCGGCGTCGCGCTGCACGGCTACGCCGAGTCTCACGGACGCTTCCCTCCCGCCGCGGTCTGTAGCGACTCGGGAGGATGTCGCAACAGCGCCAACAACGGAGTCAACGCGCGCGATACCAACTGGGGAGCGAGTTGGGTCACGATGTTGCTTCCGTTTCTCGATCAGCAGCAGTTGCACAATCGCTACAACTTCGCGCTGCCGACGGGCGATCCTCAAAACGAACTGGTGACGCGGACGAAACTCAACGTCTGGAAGTGTCCGAGCGACATCGAGACGAACATCATCCTCGACACCTTCACCGGACAAGGCGAGTTCTGGCGGGGAAACTACGTCGGCAACGGCGGCGTCGGCAGTATCGTCAGCGACGCTCACTACGACGACGCCAAGCTTCGGGGAGTATTCCATCTTTCGCGGCAGTGGGGAGGCCGGCTCGGCGACATCACCGACGGTACCAGTAAGACGCTCCTCACCTCGGAGATCCTCGTCAACTCAAACCCCAGCTACAACATCTCCTACGACGACTCGCGCGGGGCTTGGGGGTTCGCCGGCGGAACAATCATCAGCGGCAAGACGACCGATCCCTTTCGCATCCTCGTTCCCAACATCGTTTCGTCACTGGGCAATCGCGACTACGTCGCTCTCTGTCCCGACGGCCCCACCGCGGGCGACCCGATCTTCTACTGCGGGGATAGTGTCGATAGCGTGAATCACTGGATGGCCCCACGAAGCCGACACGCGGGCGGCGTCCACGCCGGCTGGGCGGACGGAAAGGTCGATTTCCTCAGCGACACGATCGACGCCAACATCTATCGGCGGATGCTCGCGATTTCCGACGGCGAGATCATCGACTCCTTTTGACCGGTGCGCGCAGTCCGTTGATCGAAGCGGGCCAAGGCGAGAACGAGCCATGTTGGCCCACATCAAGGAGAAGAAACGGAGGCGAATCGGTCGATTCGTCGAGTTTCTTGGACGCCGAGACTAATCAAAAGGTTCGCTCGCAGCCGGCAGCGAATAGATCGACGGGCCGCTAGGAGCGGGTGGGCCGGGCATCGACTCACCTACTTGCGACAACCACCCGTCTAATTCTTTCGCTACAATGACTCCTCGACACGTCTCGGATAGGAGAGGCTGAAGATTCGATCACTCTGAGGAGTTCCGACTCAATGGACTCGAAACGACGTTCCGTCCTGGCGATCGCCAGTTCCCTTCTCTTCGTCGCCAGTGCCGTCGGCGGGGACCAATGGACCGACTTTCGCGGACCGACCGGCCAAGGAATCGCCAAGGCGAAGGGTGTCCCCATCCAGTGGAGCCCCAAGCACAACGTCACTTGGAAGACCCCCGTTCCAGGGGAGGGCTGGTCCTCTCCCATCGTCTATCGCGGGAGAATCTTCCTCACCAGCGCTGTCCCCGCTCCCGGCGGCGACAAAGGCGACTTGTCGCTCCGCGCGATCTGCCTCGATGAAGAATCGGGCGATATTCTTTGGAACAAGGAGATCTTCCAACAGAAGGGATCGGACGCTCCTCGCATCCACTCGAAGAACAGTCACGCCAGCCCATCACCGCTCATCGATGACGGCAAACTCTTTGTCCATTTCGGACACCAAGGGACCGCCTGCCTCGACTTGAAGGGCAAGACGCTCTGGAAGAACCGGGCGATCACCTACGAGCCGGTTCACGGCAACGGCGGCACACCGATTGTCGTCGACGATCTGCTCATCTTCACCTGCGATGGCAAGGAGGATCCCTTCGTCGTCGCCCTCGACAAGAAGACCGGTAAGGAACGCTGGCGCAGCTACCGCGAGGTCGATTCCGATCGAGGATTCTCGTTCTGCACGCCGCTGGCGATCGAAGTCGACGGCAAGACCCAGGTCATCTGTCCCGGCAGCAACGTCGTCAGCGCCCTCGATCCCGAGACGGGTGAGAAGATCTGGTCGGTCGATTACTACGGCTGGTCGGTCGTCCCGCGCCCGGTCTTCGGCAAGGGGCTCGTCTTCATCTCCACCGGTTACATGACGCCGTCACTGCTGGCGATTCGACCTGATGGCAAAGGCGACGTCACCGACTCGCATGTCGTTTGGTCAACTTCCCGTGCCGTGCCCAACACGCCGTCGATGCTTCAGGTCGAGGATGAGCTCTACACCGTGTCGGACAAAGGAATCGCGACGTGCTTCGACGCCGCCACCGGCAAGGTCCATTGGCGCCAACGTCTCGGCGGGAACTTTTCGGCGTCGCCGCTCTATGCCGACGAGAAGATCTACTTCCAAAGCGAAGATGGTAAAACGACGGTGATTCACCCGGGGACCGAGTTCATCCCGATCGCGGAAAACGATCTCGACGAGACGACCTTCGCCTCGTACGCCGTCTCCGACGGTGCTTTCTTCATTCGGACGAAGGAACATCTCTATCGTTTTGACGAGAAGGGCGAATTGGCAGATACCGGCCCATGATGAAAACGATCGCTCCCGTCGCCACCGTGAGAACCGTCCCCACGACTTGAGCCGGCTTCATGAACGCGAGCACCCCGGCCGTCGCCAGCGTGCTCGCGACGTAGATTCCCGGCAAAACCAAGGAGGGCGTCGGCGTCGTCGCCTTCCGAACCCTCGGCACGAAGAGACACGACACCGTGCACGCGGCACATACCGATAGCGTCAGCCCCAGATAGTCCAACAGGTCCCGCAGCGTGCTCCAGTAGACCAGCCCGGACGCCAGCAGCACTTGCAGAACGATCGCGGCCCGGGGCGAGTCCCCCTCGAAGCGAAGGACGCCTGGCAAGAGCCCGTCGGCGGCCATCTTCGCGTAGACCCGCGGCGCCGCCATCATCATGCTGAAGACCGACGTCACCAGAGCGATCACGACCGTCATCCGTGCGAGACGACCGAACCAGTCGCCGCCGAGAGCTTGCGCCGCCAGCGCCGCCACGTCGGGCTTTCCAACAACCGCCTCCGGGTTGGCGTAGACGAAGACCGCGTTGAGCAACAAGTACAGCACGACAACCGTCGAGGTTCCGAGCAACAGCGCCCACGGGACGGTCCGTTCCGGCTCCTCGGCCTCCTCCGTCAAGTAGACCGCCGCGTTGAACCCCAGGTAGCTGAACGAGATCCAGACCAATGACTGGGCGAACGCGACGAAGGGGAAGCCGCCCTCCCCGCCCTCAACACTGGTCCCACCCCAAGGATGGGTCGGCAGCGTTGTCGCCGCCAGCAGCAGAAGCACCACGAGCAAGCCGAGTTTGATGGCGACAACGACGTTTTGGGCGACGACGCCGACTCGGCCTCTCACTCCATGCAGGAGTCCCGTGACGACGATCAAGAAGATCGCGGGAGCGTCCTCGGAAATCCAAGTCGGTCGATGGGTCTCGGGAAAGAGGTAGCTTTCGAAGGCGGTCGCCGCATAGGCGATCCCTCCCGAGAAGCCGGCGATGAGCGAGATCCAGCCGGCCACAAACCCGAACGCGGGATGGATTGCCCGCGAGAGAAAGAGGTACTCTCCTCCCGATTCGGGCATCGCGCGGGCGAGCTTGCCATACGCGTCGGCCCCCGCCAGCGCGATCGCTCCCGCGACTAGCCACGCGAGAACCACCCAGGCCGGCGAGCCGAGACTTTGTAGTGTGAACCCCGAGGTCGTGAAGACTCCCGCGCCCACCATGTTGGCAATCACCAAAAAGGTCAGCGTCGGAAGCCGAAGATGTTGGCGTGTCGTGGTGATCCCCTAAATTCTCGGAAGATGGTTTGTCTCATCGTCGGCACATCGCCGATCGGTCCGTTCTCTTCGCAGAAACCAATAGGGCAAGCCGAAGCGTCCTTCGTGGACTTTCGAATCGGAGCTTAGCATCGATCCACGAATGAGGCATCATGGACGTGGGTGAGAAGATCGTTCGGGTCTCCCGAGTCGGATCCCTGGCATCTGATTCGGATCACCCACCGAAGAACGAGCGGCGAGAGGGCCCTCGCCGAAGGACACACCGGGTGGTCCCATTTGCGGATGGGCAAGGTGGACTACCGCGACGAGGGGAACCCGATGGCCGAGATCGCACCAAAACTCCAAGCCGCGCTCGCGCTTCACCAACGCGGCGACCTTGACGCGGCGGAGCGGTCCTACCGGAACATCTTGCGAGACGCGCCCGGACACCCCGATGCCCAGCATTTGCTTGGCCTCGTCCTGCATGCGCGCGGCCGAACCGACGAAGCCCTCACGTCGATTGATCAAGCGATCGAACGGCACGACAATCCGACCTACTGGGCGAACCGCGGAGCCGTCTGTCTCGAAACCCAACGACTCGATGAGGCGGCGACCGCCTTCGAGAAGGTCGCTCAGGCACGGCCCGAGGACATCGCCAACCTCGAACGTCTCGCGGCGGTCCTCATTCATCAGCAGCGCTGGAACGATGCCATCCCCACGGCACGCGCGATCCGCGATGCGCGGCCCGAGAACCCGGAAGCCCACGTCACCCTCGGCAATCTTCTCTTCATGGCCCAACAGCCCTGGGAAGCCGAAACCTCCTTTCGCGCCGCACTGAAGATCAATCCCCACCATGCCAACGCTTGGTACAATCTCGGCAACGTCCTCGTCAAGGATGGTCGCGTCGACGAAGCTCTCGACGCCTTCCGCCAAGCGGCGACGTTGCAACCTGGACACGCGAAAGCGAACGCCAACACCGCCCTCATGCTGCTGCAACGAAACGCCCCACACGAGGCACTCCCCTTCGCCCGACGAGCCAACGAACACGCATCGGGGGATGCCAACAACCTCTTCATCCTGGCCAACACGCTCCACCGGCTCGAACAAGCGGAGGAAGCGATTGCCCTCTTTCGCCAAGTCCTCGGCCAACAACCACGGCATCCGGGAGCCCTGCAAAACTTGGCCAATCTGCTCCGAGAACTGGGACGATTCGACGGCGCCGAGACGGTCTATCGCGAACTCCTGAGCATCGATCCGGACTCGGCGATTGGCCACTGGGGGCTCGGCGAGACGCTTGAACGAAAGGGAAACCTCGCCGAGGCCGAATCGGAACTGCGCCGCGCGGTCGAACTCGAACCGCTCGATGCGCGTTTTCGTGCCGCCCTGACGCTCGCTCTCGCATCAACCTGCGATTGGCGTCAGCGAGACGAGGTCGATCAGGTCATCGCCGACACGAGGTCGACCTTTCTCGGCGGCCAGCCGATGGTGATGACCCCATCGATGGCGAGCAAGCTCCCGTTCACGGGAAGAGATCGCCTCGCGATCGCCCAACGATTCAGTCGTGACCTTACCGCCTCGCTCCCACCCAACTACCGCCCCCTCGCCGACGAGCGCATCCGAACCTCGGGCCCGCGACGCAGGATCGGCTACCTCTCCCACGACTTCCGCGATCACGCGACCTCGCACCTCATGGGCTCGGTCTTCGGCTGCCACGACAAGGATCACTTCGAGGTCTTTGCCTATTCGATGGGTCCCGACGACGGCAGCGAGTTCCGCCGACGAATCGCCGAAGACGGCGAGCACTTCGTCGACGTCGCCGCGTTGACGCCCCAAGCGATCGCCGAGCGGATAGCCAGCGATGGCATCGACATCCTGGTCGATCTGATGGGCTACGCCGCGAATCATCGCGCGGGCGTCCTCGCCCTACGACCCGCCCCAGTTCAGGTCAACTACCTCGGTTTTCCCGGGTCGATGGGCGCCGACTTCATCGACTACCTCATCGCCGATCCCATCATCGCCCCCAGTACTCGCTCGGAGGACTACCAAGAGTCGCTGGTCCTCCTTCCCCACTGCTACCAACCGACCGACCACCGCTTCGCGTTACCCGAAGCGCCCAGTCGCTCGACCGAGGGACTCCCGGAAAAGGACTTCGTCTATTGTTGTTTCAACACCGGCTGGAAGATCGAACCCGATGTCTTCGGCTGTTGGATGAGCATTCTGCGGCAGGTTCCCGAGAGCGTGCTCTGGCTCCTCCCGAAGTGGGAAGCGTGCGAGCCTCATCTGCGGCGCGAGGCCGAAGCCGCGGGCATCGACGCATCGCGTCTCGTCTTCGCCCCCGTGCGATCACGCTACGAGCACTTGGCTCGTCATCGACTCGCCGATCTCTTTCTCGATACCTTCTTTTGCACCGCCCACACGACCGCCAACGACGCGATGTTGGCCGGCGTGCCTCTGTTGACTCTGCTCGGCGAGTCCTTCCAGGAACGCGTCGCCGCAAGTGTCGTCACCGCCGCCGGTCTTCCCGAACTCGTCGTTGACGACAAGGAGACGTACGTCGAACGAGCCGTCGTCCTGGCGACGACCGAGCGCGAAAGGCTGAGGGAGCTACGAAGCCGCCTCGACACTCTCCGCTCCTCGGCTCCCCTCTTTGACACGCCGCAAATGGTCCATTATCTTGAAGCGGCCTTTCGCCAGATGTGGAGCCGATTCGAACGTGGCCAGGCCCCCGCGATGATGCACGTAAGCGACACGGCGGACTAGTCCCCCACTGCGGCGAGTTCCGCGCCACCGTCAACCCGCGCAACCACCTCGCCCACTGCTTCTGCTGCTAGCGAAACCTCAACAATATCGACTTCCTGCTCGAACTCGGCTACGACTTCCGCGCCGCCGTCACCCTCCTCGACCAATGGCTCCGCCGCTATCAGCTCCAAAAGTCCCAAAACAAAAATCGTACCCCGCCATTCCCGTCGAAGTAGGACGGCAGCTCACCGGCCTCAACTGTCGTCCAAGGGACCGGCCATGCGCAAGCAACGAACAAGCCAATCCCTTCGCGCCCATCCTCCTCCAGAATTCCCGACAATTCGGCAACACCACCTCCAACATCCCAAAATCCCTACAGCCCTAATTCGGCAACGAATGCGACCAGAATTTGAACCGGGACAGCCAGCCAATCTCATCGCACCCATCCTCCTCCAAAACTCCCGACAATTCGGCAACACCGCCTCCACAGACACAAAATCCTTGAAGCCCTAATTCGGCAACGAATGCGACCAGAATTTGAACCGGGACAACTCAAAACGGGGACACCTACTTCTGGTTGCAGTACAACTCGACGGGAACACAGACAGCAAGAACTCCTAGTGACCCGTAGAAGAGCAGGCCTCCGGTATCTCCGAGAAGGATCCAAGCGACCTCCGTTTTCCAATCTGCGTTGCTCGCACCAGAATACACAGGTGGCGACATAACGGAAAAAAGAACTCCAATGACGCCGCAAAAGATAGCCGTTCGCTGCCAACAGTCCGGTGTGCCCGCCAGTGATACCGACATGCCGACAATCATCACAACGGCCACAGAACCGGCAAAGGTCCACCTCGCAAAGTCCCCACCCAAGAGACATGCCAAGAACAGCAAGGTTACCGTTGATGGAGCTAACAAAAACGCCCTATGCATCCTCATGGCAAGACAAGCAAAGGGAAAAGTAACTGTTGGCAAAAACAGTACCATTGATTCCGTGTGCCAGGGCGTGCGTACTAGCGCTCGCAAAATCATGCCCCAGACAATCGCCCAAGCACAAAGATAGTACTGCGAGAAGCGCATCTTTATCCACACACTGCCTCCAATGAGCATGACAAGAAGAGAGCAGGCACTGCTTTGCTCGCTACCTAAGTGGCCAATCATCATCTTGCGGATAGCTTCCGCCTTCGTTAGTGCACCTGGTAATACTACCATAAAGCTGATTCACCGCATGATCGACGGCCATCAAGGCATCTGGAGTGCCTGCACAGATCATAAATGAATGGCTCTATTGCCAAATCTGTGGGTGGTGAGTGTCTTCTCCGGTGCGCGTTCACGGGTTGACCTTGACGAAAACGGTGGATTGTTCAGTCTTCGTTCATGGAAGGTCATCGGGAGCAAGCATGGAGGATTGCGACGGCGCCACTCGAAGAGCGAGTGGTCGCCATCGAGGAGATCCTGATTCGCCTGAGTAAGCTTGAAGAAGAGGTAGAGGATCTTCGGGCGAAGGCGGGTCAGGATTCGACGAACTCTTCTCGTCCTCCTTCGAGCGATGGTCCTCGTGGCCAGTCCAAGGGGAAGGCGAAGCGCAAGCCACCCTCCGCGCCAACGGGTCGTAAGCGAGGCGGTCAGCAAGGTCATCCGAAGCACTCTCGGCCGTTGACGCCTCCGGAAAAGGTGGCCGCGGTGGTCGATTGCAAACCGCGGTCGTGCGGTGATTGTGGGGCGCCACTGCATGGGGACGACGCGACGCCCGTCCGGCATCAGGTCGCGGAAATCCCTCCCATCGAGCCGGTGGTCACCGAGTATCGACTTCATGAGTGCGTCTGTGACCGGTGCGGGGCTCGGACGCGCGGCGGCTTGCCCAAGGGGGTACCCACGGGCAGCTTCGGTCCCCGGTTGACCGCGATCTTGGCCTTGCTCTCGGGCGGCTGCCGGTTGGGGAAGCGGACCGTCCAACAATTGGCCGACCAACTCTTCGGCCTGACCATCTCGCTGGGCATGATCTGCAAGTTGGAACGCCGGGTGGCCGAGGCGTTGGAGCAGCCGATCGCCCATCTTGGCGAGTACGTGCGAACCCAGCCGGTCAACATCGACGAAACCTCCTGGCGTGAGCATAAGAGCAAGAGTTGGTTGTGGGTGGTGGTCGCTCCCTTGGCCACCTTCTTTCACATCGCTGACCGTCGAACTGGCCAAGTGGCCAAGTCGCTGCTCGGCGAAGCGTATGATCAAGTAGCCACTTCGGATCGTCACGGCGCCTACAACTGGATCAAGCATCGCCAACTTTGCTGGTCGCATCTGCGGCGCGACTTTCAAGCCATGGTCGATCGCGGCGGAGCCGGTCAGCCCATTGGCGAGCGTTTGCTATCGATGTCCGATGCCCTCTTTATCTGGTGGCATCGGGTTCGTGACGGCGATCTGGCCCGCAGCAGCTTTCGCACCTATGTCAGCATCCTCCGTGGCGAACTAACCGACGCTCTCGAAGCGGGAATGCAATGCGGCTGCGCGAAGACCGCGCGGATCTGTAAACGATTGCTCAAAGAAGAAGCGCATCTTTGGACGTTCGCACGCCTCGAAGGGATCGAACCGACCAACAACACCGGCGAGCGAGCGATCAATGTCGCGGTGCGTTACCGTAAAATGAGCGGGGGAACCGACAGCGAGGCGGGAAGTCGATTTGTCGAGCGCGTCCTCTCGGTCGTCGCCACTTGCCGACAACAAGGCCGCGACGTCCTGGAATATCTCACGGAATGCCTGCAGGCCAAACTGCATCAACTCGAACCGCCTTCGCTGGTACCATCACGCGAGCACTAACATCCTACCCAACCAAACCAACACGCCCGCCGATCAAACCCCGTGAACGCGCACCTTCTCCGTTCCGCTTGGTAGTGGAGGTTACCGCCGTAGGCCAAGGGCCGCGTCCGGCTGCTGCTTTGCCTGGTCTTCTCGCTTCGCTCGCCCTGCAGCCTCGCCATCGTGGCTCGGCTTCGGTCGCCCGGCAAAGACTCCTCCTTGGCCGTTGGCGGGGAGGATGTTCCACTGGTCAAGCGGAAAGGAGAGAAGTCGGCAGGAGGGAGTAAAAGAGCATCCCGCTCTCGAGTGGCGCATGATGGAGTTTGCGAGGACTTCTTCAAACGCCAGCCGCGAGAGACGGGATGCAACTGCAGGTTATCCTCAACGCCTTGGAGCGTCACGGGAGTTTCGTCTACGAATCGGTGGCTTGGACTGATTCGTCGAAACGGGGACTGCTGGTTCGGGTTCGCCCACGGCGTCGCAGTCGGCCGATCTGTTCGGGTTGCGGGAATCGTGGCGGCACTTACGACCACCTGCCGGAACGCCGTTTCCAGCATGTGCCGTTGTGGGGCCTGGCGGTTTGGCTGGTCTACGCGGCGCGGCGGGTCGCATGCCCTGCTTGCGGGGTGAAGGTGGAACGCCTTCCCTGGGCCTCGGGCAAGGAGCGGACGACGTCGAGCTTCCAATGGTTCCTGGCCCGTTGGGCCAAACGCTTGAGCTGGCGTGAGACCGCCGCGATCTTCGGCACGAGTTGGCACACCGTCTTTCGTGCGGTGAAAATGGCGGTTTGCTGGGGAATCCGCCATCGCGACCTGGAAGGGATCGAGGCGATCGGCATCGACGAGGTCGCCTACCGCAAGGGCCATCAGTACTTCACCCTGGTCTATCAGATCGACCGCGGATCGCGTCGTCTGCTTTGGGTCGGGCAAGACCGGACCAAGGAGACGCTCGGTCGTTTCTTTCGCTTCTTCGGCAGGCGGCGAACCGAGCGGCTGAAGTACATCTGCAGCGACATGTGGAAGGCCTACCTGTCGGTCATCGCTCGCGAGGCCAATGGGGCCCTGCACATCCTCGACCGCTTCCACATCATGCAGTTGTTCAACAAGGCGATCGACAAGGTGCGGGCCCAGGAGGCTCGCGAACTCAAACGCAAGGGCTTCGAGGTGCTCAAGCGGACGCGTTGGCTGCTGCTCAAGCGTCGCGGCAACCTCAAACGCAAGGAGGTCCTTCGTCTCAACGAGTTGTTGACGCACAACCTCAGGACGGTCAAGTGCTACCTGATGAAGGAAGATTTCCAGCGGCTTTGGGACTACAAGGCTCCCTGGCGGATCGGATCCTTCTTCCAGGAGTGGCTCGATCGGGCCTTGAGCACACGGATCGAACCGATGCGCAACCTGGCACGAACCCTCGAGCGTCACGCCGAGCAGATCTTCAATTGGTTCGAGGCAAAAGGAGAGATTTCCGCGGGCGCCGTCGAGGGAATGAATCTGAAGGTCAAATTGACGACCCGCCGATCCTACGGCTTTCGCGACCCCAGCACCCTCAAATACGCTCTCTATCACAATCTCGGGAACCTCCCCGAGCCACCATCGACCCACAAATTCTGAAGACGAGGCAAACAATACTCTTCCGGTGAGTCCAAGCTGGGGTAACCGCCTTGCTTGTCGAGCCATTCCTGGATCCACCTCTGCACGGAAAGAAGCGTCAACTCAGAAAACTGCTTCTCCAGTCCAGGATTGTTCGTAAGAAAGATCTTTCGTTTCCATTCCCAAGTGCACTGCCAGGCTGAGGGTATCGATGAACTGATCGATGCCCCGGCACCAAGCAACATTGCATGCGGTACTTCGTGGTCCACGCCAATGGCGCGAATGAAAGCATCAAGTGGTAACGAGAAATCATCCATGTACTATCCCAACTCCCGTTCCAAACAGCTCAATAGCTCGATGCACATCAATAGGGCTGACACGGCAACTCCGAGATATACCCGAATGTTGTGTGGTGGTTGAAGGAAAAAAGCGGCGTATCCTGCTGGTGAGGTAGTTGAGATTTCATCAGCGGCCCGACGAGGGCAACGGAGGATACGCCATGAGCAAGAGTACTTGGGAAGAACTCGGGAATCCAGCGGAGAGTCGGGAATCGGAAGCTCTTTCGCTTCCCGCTGCTGGTGAGAAAAAGAGCCCGCTGGATCAGATCGTCCGCGAGGGGGCCCAGCGGATGCCACGGCTGGCCATCGGGGACGGAGCCCTTGGCTTCTGGGCCGCGCTTCGCAAGGTCTACGGCGAGACCCGCGAGCAACGCTGTTGGCTTCACAAGACCGCCAACGTCCTCAACAAGATGCCCAAGAGCGTCCAGCCAAAAGCCAAGGCCGATCTGCACGAGATCTGGATGGCCGCCACCCGGGAGGAGGCACGCAAGGCGTTCGACCATTTCGTGGAGAAGTACGGGGCGAAGTATCCGGGAGCTTCGCAGTGTCTGGAAAAGGATCGCGACGTGCTGTTGACCTTCTACGACTTTCCCGCCGAGCACTGGAAGCACTTGCGGACCACCAACCCGATCGAATCGACCTTCGCCACGATTCGACTTCGCCAGAGAAAGACCAAGGGATGCGGCAGCAGACGAGCAAGCTTGACCATGATGTTCAAGCTCGCACACGCCGCACAGAAGGGATGGCGACGACTCAATGGCTACGAGAAGATCGTCCCTCTCCTCGAAGGAAAGACGTTCGTTGACGGAGACCTGCAGGACGCCGCTTGAACTTCCTCAGAACACAACGTTTGACAGTAGCTCGAATCAATCAGATGGCACTCAAATGTCACCCGAGAATCACCGAGTAGTCGATCAAGAGTCACTCAACGTTTCCCAAGATTCACTCGGGAGTCACCGAAGAGTCACTTTGTCAGAAGGTCAAGCGAGCAGGAGGCTACGTCTTGGCAAAGGCGAAGGCGGCGTAGTTCGGGTCTTGGACCAACGATTGCTCAAGCGACATCCCGACTTGAGCTGCTGCCTGCGTCATCCATTCGACCGACTCGGGAAAATCCGACGATTCGACGTGCTCGACCGCCATCTCCCGCTGTCTTTCGGTCATCGCTTCGCATTCGGTCCGAATTCGGTGTGTCACCCGATCCACCGCCTGCCGGTAGTTCTCCTCGTCGCGGCGCATGACGTCCGCCCAGAGAAAGAGGCCGCCTGGCTTGAGGACGCGCGCGACGTGGGCAATCACCGCTCGCTTTGCTTCCTCTTGGAAATGATGAATCGAGTAGCTCGCCAGCACGAGATCGACGCTGCTGTCGGGGATCTCCATCAACTGGGCCGCCAAGTCGCCGTTGCGGAGGGTGAAACGCCCATTCCACTCGCGAAACCTCGTTGCCGCTCGCTCGATCGCGGCCTCGGAAACATCGACGCCGAGGTATTGCTCGAACGGGATCGCTCGCAAGACATTCCAAGCGAGCCAGCCGTCACCACACCCCAGGTCGACGATCCGTCCCTGAGCGGGGACTCGCTGGCAACAGCGGGCGAATGACTCGACGAGTTCGCGATGCAGCATGTAGTTGTGCCGGATGACCGCCTCGTAGATCTCCCACTGCTCGAACAGGATCCGCGTGTTGTCAATGGCGTCTTGATCCATCGTTGGTACTCGGCAATGGCGGAACCGCAAGCTGGGGCCAATAGCAGTCCGTTGATCTATTCGCTGCCGGCTGCGGACGGCCCTTTTAACCAATCTCGGCGTTGGAAAACCTCGACGAATCTACCGATTCGCCTGCGCTTTTCCTCCTTGATCTTGGCCAACATGGCTCGTTCTCGCCTTGGCCCGCTTGAATCAACGGACTGCTAGGGGCGGTTCGACCTAGTTATGGTGATCACGTCCCGACGTAACGTCGGTTCTACGTGGAATGATACGATGTGGCAGGCAAGGAATCACAGTCCACGAATGACGCGGGTCTTCTTCGCATGCTCACGCAAGCGTGAGCATGACCCGAGTCGTGAATGGCGCCCGCGACCGTGGGACTGGCGTGCGACGAGTGCACTGGTCCATCTAAGTCTTGAGGTGCGGCTGGCCCTGTGTCAGCCAGTGAAAATGAGTTACGTCACCGGCAACCCGAAGTGAGACGTTTGCCCGTGGACTAGTGATCGAAGAAGGTCACGACGCCGGTGTCCATGTTGTAGTAGGCGCCGACGATGTTGATCGCATCGTCCTGTTCCATCTGACGAAGAATGTCGCTCTTGGCGCGGATGTTCTCCATCGTCATGCGGACGTTCTCGAGTGTCACCTTGCGGACGAGTTCGTCGTTCTTGCTGGACTTGTCGCCGTCGATTTTTTCGACGCGTTTGACCGCGGGGCGGATGTTCTTGAGCATCGCGGTGATGTTGCCGAGTTCCACATCGTCGATCGCTGCCTTGATCGCGCCGCACTGCTCGTGTCCGAGGACGACGATCAGCTTCGCTCCCGCGACTTTACAGCCGAACTCCATGCTGCCGAGGATGTCGGTGTTCTCGAAGTTGCCCGCGACGCGCGCGACGAAGATATCGCCGATGCCGCGATCGAAGACGTCCTCGACGGGAATCCGCGAATCGAGGCAGGAGAGGATTACCGCCTTGGGAAACTGGCCGAGGGAGGCTTTGCGGATCTGGGAGGAGTGATCCCGAACCGTGAGTGTTCCGTTGACGAAGCGTTGGTTGCCATTCTTGAGGGACTGGAGGACTTCCTTGGGAGTCAGCTTCTCCTGTTCCTCGCGCGTGAGGACCCTCGTGACGAGGGGTTTGAGATCTTGTGCCGATTCCGCCTCCTTCTCTCCCCCCATTGCTTGGCTCGTTTGGAGCGCGCACCCCGCGGATTGAAGGGAAAGGGCCGCGACGGCGACCATGACCAGCGAACTCGATTGAAACAGCGACGCCCGGTCGTATCGGTCCATGAGAATCCCCAATGCCTAGGAACTTGCCTTTCCAACGCTCATCTCGAGGCCACGTTCCCACCTCCACTCCACCCGTGCGGGCGGCAGGGGGAGCCGAGAGGAGACGACCCAGGGATGTGATGGGAAATCCTGGTAACGTTCCAATGCGACCTTTGGACAAGGGCCGGAAACCAGACGGCATCGCGGGATCTCGAATCGGAAAATGACCAACCGCTATTGGGAGGAAACGACTTCGGCGCCGGAGGGCCCCACTTGGCTCGCTCGCGTCGAAAGTGCGCGAAATGCGCGCATTGGAGATGGGTTCTGCATCGAATTTGACCGTCAGAAGGAGAAAACTGCTGGGAATCGCGGCCCTTCGGCGAGAAATGTTAAAGTTTTCTTCATGGGAAGTGCCGGCGCGACCGGAGACAGGTTCTCCAGACTTCCCCACCCCGCCCATCCGCCGCCTCAAGCGAACCAAGTCCTTGGCAAGGAAGAGGGTCCGTTCACCTCGGGGCTCGGCAACCTCCTGCGATAACTCGCGTTCGGGCATTGGAGTCCGCCCGTCTCCTCCCCTTCGCGGGGGACGTGTTGGTCCTTGGACGACCGGATCAACGGGATGATCGGCACAACGATTGCACATTTCCGATCGCCCAAATTCTCCACTGTCTCGTCCAACTCCAAATTCAGTCACCGAGGGGAGCCACTCAAATGGGATCGGCCGCTGTGAAGTCGTCTAAGAAGAAGGACAAGAAGCTTTCGTCGAGCCAAGCGGCCAACGGAACTCCCAAACCGCCCAAATCGCCCGATGCCGAGAAGCTGTCGAACAAGGTCTACGAGCAGGAGTTGGCCCGGCTGCAAGTCGAACTCGTGAAGATGCAGGAGTGGATCAAGTCGACTGGCCACCGCGCCGTGGTCCTCTTCGAGGGACGCGACGCCGCCGGCAAGGGTGGAGCGATCAAGCGGATCACCGAGTGCTGTAGTCCTCGCGTCGTGAGAGTCGTCGCCCTGCCCGCCCCGACCGAACGCGAAAAGACCCAGTGGTACTTCCAGCGCTATGTCCATCATCTCCCCGCTGCCGGCGAGGTCGTTCTCTTCGATCGCTCCTGGTACAACCGGGCCGGCGTCGAACGCGTGATGGGATTCTGCTCCCAAGACCAGTACCAGGAGTTCATGCGATCCTGCCCCGAATTCGAACGCATGCTGGTCCGAAGTGGCATCAAACTGCTCAAATACTGGTTTAGCGTCAGCGACGAGGAGCAAGAACGCCGTTTCCAGAAGCGAATCTCGGATCCGACTAGACGTTGGAAATTGAGCCCGATGGATTTACAATCGCGGTCGCGCTGGCTGGAATACTCCAAAGCCAAAGACGCGATGTTCGCGCACACCGACATCAAGCAGGCCCCTTGGTACGTCGTCAACGCGACGAACAAGAAGAAGGCCCGTCTGAACGTGATCAACCATATGCTCGAGCAGATTCCCTACGAGGATCTGACCCCCGAGCCAATCGAACTGCCGCCCAGACAGGACAACTCGGGCTATGTTCGTCCTCCGATGGAGGACCAGACTTTCGTTCCCGAGATCTACTAAGTGGCCGATGGTACCGCCTAGCAGTCCGTTGATTGAAGCGGGCCAAGGCGCGAACAAGCGATGTTGACCAAGATCAAGGAGAAGAAGCGCAGGCGAATTCCTAGAGTCGTCGAGTTTCTTTGACGCGGAGATTGGTCAAAAGGGCCGTTCGCAACCGGCAACGAATCGATCAACGGGCTGCTGCGGGTCGAACTGGTACCACGGTGCTCCGGCGGCCCTGAAGGATGTTCCCATCGGCACCCACTTGCAAGGCCACTTCTACATCCGCCGTCCGAACAAAGAAGAGTCAACACTTTCTACTGGGGACGAAGGATCCATGAGTCCGACTTCAACAAGGCGATCTTGCTGGAAGACGACTTCAGCCACTATGCGCGGCAACACCGAGCTTGGCATTCAGGTTCCATTCAAGCCCAACGAGTTGATCGAGGGCTATCGGCCTGGCCGAGTCGTTCACACCATGTCATCGACGACGTGGAGACTGCCGCATCTTCCCCTCGAGGAACGCCTCTTTCCCCTCCGCGACTAGCCGCCGGAAGTTCTTTGGCCAATGGCACCTCTCCTCTTTGGTACCATGGACCCTTCGAGAGCACTGGACGTCGGAAGCGGAGTCCGCGATGCGTGCGGGCACGCTTGTCGTCTCATCCCTCGACGGGACTTAGTTCACTCAAGACAGAGGTGACGGAATGCCAAGGGTCCGTGGCGCGGTGATCGCGGCCGCTCTTTCTCTCTTCCTTCTCAGCAACCGTACGACGGCGACGGCTCAGCCAGCTAGCCAGAAACCCAACATCGTCCTCATCCTCACCGACGACATGGGATGGGCCGATCCCGGCTTTCACGGCGGTAACCCCGACCTGACGCCCAACCTCGACCGGCTCGCCAAGCAAGGCGCCCGCTTCTCCCAGTTCTACGCTCACTCGGTCTGCGCCCCGACGCGAAGCGCCCTGATGACCGGTCGCTACGCCTTTCGCAACTGGATGGATTGGCGCTCGGAAGACTTCGGCAAACCGAGCTATCTCGCCAAATTGGGCCTCCAACTCGCCCATGACCAGCACGGCGAACCGACCCGCATGCTCCATGCCCTCGACACCAACGAGCGAACCGTTGCCGAGGTCCTCCAGGACGCGGGGTACTTCACCGCGATCCTCGGCAAGTGGCATCTCGGCGAGTGGCTGCCCGAGCACCTCCCCATGGGCCAGGGCTTCGACCATCAGTATGGCCACTACGCCTGGGGGATCGACTACAACAACTACACAATCCCGCACAACGCACCGGCACGCTTTGCCGTCTATGATTGGCACCGCAATCAGAAGCCCCTCGACGAGCAAGGTTACTCGACCGACCTCATCGCCAACGAGGCCGTACGCCTCATCGCCGCTCAGCCGAAGAATCGCCCGTTCTTTCTCTACGTTCCCTTCAACGCGATCCATGGCCCGCTGGAAGAGATTCCGCGCTACCTCGACCAGTACGACAAACGCAGCGCCGCGCTCAGGTGTCTCGACGACGCGATCGGCCGCATCGTCGGAGCGATCGACCAGTACGGCTTCGCCGACGACACCCTTCTCCTCGTGGTCAACGACAACGGCGGCTTGCGCGAGGAGTTCAACAAGCCTTACCGCGGGACGAAAAACACGACCTTCGAAGGAGGCGTTCGGGTCCCTTGTGTCATGCGTTGGCCCGGCAAGATCGAGCCTGGCACTACCAACGATGGGATGATGCACGTCGTCGACGTGCTACCGACCTTTGCCGCGATCGCGGGAGAATCGCCGACGGGATCGAGACCACTCGACGGCATGGACATGAGTGACGTCATCACCGGCGAACGTCCCAGTCCCCGAAGCGAGATCATCTTCGAGGTCGAGGGAAGCGTCCGCCTGCCGACGATACGATCGGGCAAGTACAAACTGATGGGTGATGCTCTCTACGACATCGAGCGTGACCCGAGCGAAGCGACCGACATCGCCGCGAAGCACCCCGGCATCGTCAATCGGTTGAAGAAACAACTCACCGAGGTCGGCAAGGAGCGTCCCCCGTTGGCGACGGTCATCGGCGATCCGCCCGTGCTGATGGAGCCACCCCTCCCCTACGTCTACGGACAGCGAGAAAACGAGCAGGTCCCCACGTGGCTCAAGCGCCGGGTCGATGCCGTTCGCGCCAAGCAGCCAACGTCCTGGCCCAAGGGTCAAACGCCCTGGCCGCAAGCACCCTCGGGAGCGACGATCGACTACAAGGGCGATGGACGCTAGCGTTTTGTCAGATCCAAGAGTTCGGGTGGCACTGGCTGTTCGTCAGCCAGTGTCGATGCGTTCGACACTTCAGTTGATGCCTTTCGGGAGACCCGCTACTATCCGGCGGGGCCGACGACATTCTCCTTGAGGGACCGATCATGCAAACTACCTGCCTTGTCATTCTCTTGCTCGGAGCGCCAGAGTCCGCGGCGGAGAAGGTTCCGACGAGCGAGTCGTCCGTCTCGGAGTTCAACGCGGCCAAGCTGAGAGAGCTCGACGCCGACTGCAAGCGATTGGTCGGCGAGGGGAACCTCAAGGGCGCGCGCGACGCCCGTCGGAAAATCGCCGCGATCATCACCAAGGCCTTCGGCCCAAATCACTGGCGAACCAAAGAACAACGCCGCTACTTGGAGCAACTCAACGCCGCCGCGAAGCTCCCGATCGAGGACCAACTGAAGGTCCTCTCGGCCTCGGAAAAGGAACGCGTCGCCCAATCGCTCATGAAGAGGGGTCACTACAAGGACGCCCTCCCGTCGCTGGAGAGCGCCCTTCGCAACTATGAACTCGCCCTCGGGCAATCGAATCTCGCCTATGCCAAGGGCGCCATGGCGGCGGGTTGGTGTGCCCTCATGACTCAGCGATACGAGGAAGCGGAAGCCAAGTACGTGCGTTCCCTCCGACTCTTGGACGAATTGGTCGGCTCCGATCATCCGCTCAACGTTCGGGCGAAGTCCCAACTCGCGAGGGTCTATCAGAAGACGGGAAGAAAGACGAAGGCGTACGAGCTCATCAACGAGGCCCTCGAGCGGCAAGAGCGGATCTCCGGTGCCCAGTCCCTCGAGGCGGCGGAGATCGTCAACGCCCTCGGCGGCTTGCAGTTCGAGCGTGGTAACCCCGAAGCGGCCGAAGCCTCCTTCCGCCGAGTCGCGGCCTCCTGCGAGCACCACGAACGGACCGACGTGCTTCTCTACGCCTACGCGCAAGAGAACCTGGCTCTCTTCTACATCAGCCGTGGCGAGTTTGACCGAGCGGAAGTAGCCCTCCGCCGCGCCATTGCCATTCGAGAGAAGCGCCAATCACCCGACAACCCAAGCTTCCAAGCCATCCGCAAGCGCTATCAGCACGTCGTCTCCAAGCTCAAGGAAGAAGAGCCCAAGGAGGAAGTCTCCTCGTCGTAGCAAGCCTCCAGAATTTGGGTGCCATGCTCGCCGTTCCGGGTGGCCCAGGTTGCTCGCCGTTCCGGGTGGCCCAGGTTGCTCGCCATTCCGGGTGGCCCAGGTTGCTCGCCAACCTGGGTGGCGAAGCCACAAGAGGCCCTTCCACGGACCGGTGGTGAATCGCGACCCGACTGGCGGACCTCTCTTCCGGGTGGCCCAGGTTGCTCGCCAACCTGGGTGGCGAAGCCACAAGAGGCCCTTCCACGGACCGGTGGTGAATCGCGACCCGACTGGCGGTCCTCTCTTCCGGGTGGCCCAGGTTGCTCGCCAACCTGGGTGGCGAAGCCACAAGAGGCCCTTCCACGGACCGGTGGTGAATCGCGACCCGACTGGCGGTTCTCTCTTCCGGGTGGCCCAGGTTGCTCGCCAACCTGGGTGGCGAAGCCACAAGAACATCAGACGTCGGACAAAGTAGCCGCAACACGGCGGCCGAGTACAGCCTGTGGGCATCAGCCCCAGGTCACCCATCAGGCGATTTCGGAGTTCCGGAGGGACGACAGACGTCGCGTTCTCACCATTGTCGCCCTGTTGGGGCTCGACCTTTTCGGCACACCATCCTGGCACTCACGTGCCAGGCATGATTCGCCCCCCGCTTCGCGGCTACTCAACGGAACGGCATCGCGCCGGGAGCCATGCCTACGCGATGATCTCGTGAACCACATCGCCGTGAACGTCGGTGAGGCGGTAGTCGCGACCTTGATAGCGGAACGTGAGCCGCTTGTGGTCCATTCCCAAGAGGTGAAGGATCGTCGCGTTGAGGTCGTGAACGTGCACCGGATTCTCGGCGACGGCATAGCCAAGTTCATCCGTGGCTCCGTGGGAGAAGCCGCGTCTGACCCCACCGCCGGCCATCCAGACGGTGTACGCTTCCTTGTGATGATCGCGACCGGCTTTGGTCACCTTGCCGGTGCCGTTGCGACCTTGTGCCATCGGCGTCCGCCCGAACTCCGCGGACCAGACCACCAGGGTGTCGTCGAGAAGTCCCCGCTCCTTGAGGTCGCCGATCAGCGCCGCGATCGGCTGATCGACTTGCCCGCACTTGACCGGCAAGCGGGAAAAGACGCTGCCGTGCATGTCCCAACCCTGGTCGAAAAGCTGGACGAAACGAACACCGCGTTCCACTAGGCGGCGGGCCAGGAGACAATTGTTGGCGAAGCTCGTCTTACCCGGCTTGGTCCCATACCGCTCGTGCACTTCCAGCGGTTCCGACTTGATGTCCATCAGTTCCGGTACCGAGGACTGCATGCGGAACGCCATCTCGTACTGCTTGATCCGCGTGGCGATCTCGGGATCGCCCACATTCGCCAGTCCGTCCTGGTTGATGGTGTTGATCGCATCGAGTACCCTCCGGCGCGAGGCGGTGTCGATTCCCTTCGGGTTGGAGAGAAAGAGGACCGGGTCACCCTGACTGCGGAACTCGACCCCCTGATAGACCGTCGGCAGAAACCCGCTCCCCCACGCGCTCGAGCCAGCTCCCAGCACTTGCCCGGTGATCAGAACAACGAACCCGGGAAGGTTCTCGTTCTCGCTTCCCAAGCCATAGGTTGTCCACGAACCGATGCTCGGCCGACCAAAACGCTCGAACCCGCTGAGCAGGTACATCTGCGCGGGGCCGTGATTGAACTGGTCGGTGTGAAGCGTGTTGATGAAGGTGATCTCGTCGGCCACCTCCTGCAAGTTCGGCATCAAGTTCGAGATCGCATGCCCCGACTCACCCACCCGGCGGAAGGTGAACTTCTTCTCCTTCGGCGTTCCCAACAGTGTCGGCTGGTTGCGGATGAAGGCAAGCCGCTTCCCTTTGAACATCTCGTCGGGACAGAGTTCCCCGTCGCGTTTTTGAAGCTCGGGTTTGTGGTCGAAGAGATCGAGATGCGAGGGGGCACCGACGAGGTGGATGTAGATGACGCTCTTCGCCTTGGGCGCGAAATGGGTTCGCCGGGCGGGGTCGGCCTTGGCGGAGTCGAGCGACTCGGCGGCAGCGTCCCGCTGAAGCAACGACGTCAGCGCGGCCGCGCCGATGCCGGTCCCGACAGTCTGGAAGAGCTCACGGCGAGTCAGCGCTTGCAGCGCGTTCGTAAGATCGGTCATCGGATCGCTATCCTCTCGTGATGGTCTCGTCCAGGTTCAACAGAACACTCGCGACGTGGAACCAGCAAGCTAGTTCCCCAGCGAGGGTGACATCGCTCACGCCGCCCCGTCGCGCTCCCTTGACGATGCGTCGGGCAAGCTTGGGATCACTTCTCAACCGCTGACGTTCCGCTTCGTGGAGCGCCACCAGCGCGTCGATCTCCTTTTGACGCGGTTCGCGGGCCAAGCAGAGCCGAAGCCCATGCGCGGCACGTCGTTCGACACTCGCATCGGGAAGGTCGTTCACGATCCGTTCGGCCAACGCCAGCGCCATCTCGACGTAGGCCGGATCGTTGAGCAACGTTAGCGCTTGCAGCGGCGTGTTGGTGCGTGGCCGCTTCACGACACACGCCGCCCGGTCGGGAGCGTCGAAGTTGACGAAACTCGGATAGGGAGCCGCGCGCCGCCAGACGACGTAGATGCCCCGGCGGAAGCGATCCTCATCGCGTTCCTCGACCCACTTGGGAGCGTTGCGTCCCACCGACCGCCAGATCCCCTCGGGTTGGAAGGGCATGATCGGTTCGCCCCCCATCTTCGTCGCCAAGAGTCCGCTGACCGCCAGCGCGTTGTCGCGAATCATCTCGGCCGACATGCGGAACCTCGGCCCCCGCGAGTAGAGCTTGTTCTCGGGATCGACCTTGAGGTGCTTGGAGGTGAACGCCGATGACTGCCGGAAGGTCCGGGACATCACGATCAGCTTGTGCAAATGCTTCGCGGACCATCCCCCGTCGACGAACTCGACCGCCAACCAGTCGAGCAGTTCCGGATGGGTCGGCGGTTCGGCTTTCGTTCCGAAGTCCTCCAGCGAACTGACAATCCCTTGACCGAAGAACTCCGCCCACCAGCGATTGACCGTCACCCGCGGCAGGAGCGGGTTGGCGGGATCGACCAGCCACTTGGCCAACCCGAGTCGGTTCCTCGGCAGGCCGGGTTCGAGTGGATGGAGCACGCCCGGCGTCCCGTAATTGACTTCGGAGCCCTTGTTGAGGTAGTCGCCCCGCAAGAGCACCCGCGTCTCGCGCGGCTCGCTCATCTCGACCATGACCAAGGTCGTCGCCGGTTGGAGTTGTCCGAGTTGTCGCGTCGTCTTCTGAATCTCCGCGTCGATCGCCGAGAGTCTGGGGTTGGATTTCGCGAAGTGCTTGTCGAGTAGTCGCCGCTCTTCGTCGGAGAGGTCATTCTCTTTTCGAAGGATCTTCGCGATCGCTTCGGGCAGTTCGGCGGCGCCCGGATCGCCGACGAGGCCGGAGAGCCTCACGCGACCGAGGGTGCGACCGCGTCCGTAGTTCTGCTCGAGCGTGAAGACGAAGGTCGACTCCTCGCCCGAACCGACACGCTTGGCGGTGCGAAAGGACGCCCAGTGCGGTTTACCGAACTGGGGAGCGATCGCCCATCCGGTCTTCGGATTGCCGTCGATCGCGTTGGCGACCTCCCAGCGATCTTGGGAGAAGTCGGCCTGGGCGCCGTGCAGCGGAACGGCGCGGCGTTTGGAGCCGTCCATTTCTCGAACATCGACCTCGCTCAAAATGAAGTTGGTTCGGAGTTCGTCGCCGCGACCGGGCCCCATCCCAGGGAGCGAGGGATGCGTGAGGGCTTCGATCTTGAAGGCGCCGATATCCCTTTGCTTGGTCGTCGCCGTGATGGTGTAGGTCGTCGTCCCCGGAAGGGAGCCACTCACGAGGACCGACTGATCCTCGAGAATCTCATGCTCCTCCCCGCCGGTCGACTCGAACGCGACAATGGCGAGGACCGTCCATTCGGGAGGGCTCTTCAGTCCTTGACGCAGTTCGCGTTCCCACGCGTCTCGCTCTTGTTGATCGAAGGCCGCGCGACGCTGGGCCTTCAACTCTTCAAGCCGTTGGCTCAGCTGCTTCCGCTTCGACAGTCGCTCCTCGGGGAGCGGTAGCGACATCTTCGGCCCGACGAAGTCGTAGGTCACGCCACTCTTCTGCTTGACCTCGAGCGGGGTGTTGTTGAAGTACGCGAAGAGCCGGTAGTACTCGGTCTGCGTAAAGGGGTCGTACTTGTGGTTGTGACACTGGCAGCATTCGAGCGTCGTCCCCAGGAAGACCGTGCCGGTGGTGTTGACGCGATCGAAGAGCTGGTTGACGCGATTCTCCTCGGGATGAACTCCGGCCTCGACGTTGCAGGTGACGGTCCGATGAAATCCCGTGGCGATCTTCTGGTCGATCGTCGCGTTGGGCAACAAGTCGCCCGCGAGCTGTTCGATGGCGAACTGATCGAACGGCATGTCCTTGTTGAGCGCTTCGATCACCCAGTCCCGATAGGCCCAACTCTCGCGAAGTTGGTCGGCCTGGAAGCCGTTGGAGTCGGCGTAGCGGGCCAAGTCGAGCCAGGGCCGCGCCCAGCGTTCGCCATAGCGTGGGGAGTTGAGGAGTTCGTCGACCACCGCCTCGTACGCCTCGGGGTTCGGATTCGCGACAAAGGCGTCGACTTGCTCTGGCGAGGGAGGCAATCCCGTCAGCGCCAGATAGACGCGTCGCAGGAGGACCGCGGGATCTGCCGAAGGCGATGGGCGTAGGCCCTTCTCTTCCAACGCCGCCAGAACGAAGTCATCAATCGGGTTGACCGGCCAGTCATGCTGATCGACGTCGGGACGTTCGGGGCGTGTCGGCGTCACGTAGGCCCAGTGGGTAGGTCCCTCGGCGTCGTCCTTGGGCCAGTCGGCGCCCTGCTCGATCCAGCGATTGATGAGGGCGACCTCCTTGGCCGAGAGCCGGTCCCCCTCGGGAGGCATCATCGCGTCCTCGTCCTGGCTCGTAATCCGCTCGAGGAGGATGCTCTGCTTCGCGTGGCCGGCCTTGATGACGACCTCGCCCGAGTCGGACGCGGTGAAGGCATCCCGCCGGCTGGTGAGCCGAAGCCCCCCGCTGCGGTCGGCGCCATGGCATTCGTTGCAGTGATTCGCGAAGATCGGCCGAATGTCGCGTGCGAACTCGACACGTTCGTCGGCGGTTTGGGCGGGTTCCAGCGCCAAACTCCCACGTGCCACGCACATGGCGAGCGCCCCGACGAGGAGGCTCCATCGAAACGGTCGGAGGGTGCTAGCATCGATCATGAGGGTTCCTTTGTGATCACCGGCCCGATACCTCACGGGCAGGCTCGTTCTCATGAAGGCATCGTGTCGCTACTTCGCCGCCGGTGGCGTGACGGTAAGGGTGATGTCATCGACGAGAACCTCGACATCGCCCGGCGCGGTTCCCGGCACCGCTTGGATCATGACGAAGAGCTCGCCGTCCTCGTACGGAAGTTGCTCGGGAGTTTGGTAGTCAAGGCCAACCGCGATCGTCTGGCCGAGATCGGGGAGCGAAAGCGAACGCCAAACCCGCAGCGGGGTCGTCGGCCCACTCTCGATGGACCCCGCGTAGAGCCCGATCGTGTAGCCCCCATCGTGCCGTGCTGGCTCGGGCGCCTTCGGCTGGGCGACCTTCAGCGCGATCCGATAGGTGACGCCGGCCTCCATCGCTCCGACCGCTTGGTGCATGCTCGTGTAGGTATTGCGACCATCCGCGAAGGTCTTCGCCGCCAAGTAAGCCCATTGCCGCCCCTTGGGGGCCTTGGGAATCGTCGTTCCGCGCGGACGCGGCAATCCGGAGGGAAGCACGCCGGCGTCGATCGTCATTCCCTCGGCGTTGGCCACCGGATGGGCCATGAGCGTCCAACCGGCGGCGGCCAGAAGCGTCCCATCGACCGAGTGGGGATACTCGAAGCTGCCGTTGGCCAGCTTCGACTTCGCGAGGTTCAAATAGTCCCGAACTCCCCGATACCGTCGACCATCCCCCATGATCGCCGAGGTGAGGATGCCGTTCGTGTCGACCGCCAGGCCATCACGACGCGAGAGCCGGAGCACTTCGTCGACGCCGAGCAGTTCGCTGGAAACGACCGCCTCGACCTCGCCGCGAAAGACCGTGGCTCGCGTTCCGCTCGGAGAGACGTGGATCCCGATCTCGGCGCCGAGGTCACGGAACTCGACGTTGGGGGTCTCGATGGTGAAGCGCTGATCCCCATCGCCAAGGGCCGTCGCCAACGTCCCGGCGCGGAGACGTCCCCTGCCCGTCTCGAGCAACCGAAAGCGTGCCGGCCCCTCGAGAGAGACCACCGAGCCATCGTCGAGACGAAGACGCACCCGGCCATTGGCGATGTCGATTGCTTCGGCACCGACGCGCGTCCCGACCTTGATGGCGGGCCCCTTCCAGGTCACCTCCTCGGCGGCGACGAGTTCGGCCCATGTCGGCGTCACGGGGAAGACATCCTCGAGCCCGTGCGTCGCGACTTGCCGAGATGGTATCGACTCCTTCTTCAGCACCGGCGTGGCCTTGGCGAGGGAATGACGTTCCCGCGGCGCGGGGGACCGAGTGTCGCCTCGCGGCCAGGAGAGGGCGATCGCGAGCACTAGGCCCGCGGCCAGCGCCGCCACCCAGCGGAAGCGGTCACGACGTGCGTCGCCATCGGAGGCTGGAAATTCGGAGTCGCCATCGGAGGCTGGAAATTCGGAGTCGCCATCGGAGGCTGGAAATTCGGAGTTGCCATCGGAGGCTGGAAATTCGGAGTCGCCATCGGAGGCTGGCGATACGGGAACGGGCTGAAGGCCCTCCTGCTTGATCGTCGCCAGCGAACGATGGGTCAGCCGGCTCGTCAGTTCCCACCGCAAGCTATGGTGCAAGTCGATCTGATGGAGATAGTACCTTTGGGCTTCCGAGTCGTCGCGCAGGAGCGAGTCGAGCCGCACCATCCCCTCGGCATCGACCGCGCCGCGGCAAAGGTCCTCGATCAGCGCATCCAGCTCCGCACGGCGCCGCGCGTCAAGTGATCCCATGGGCCACTCCTTTCGGCAAGGAGCCACACGTCTCCCCTCCTCTCGCGGGAATGGGGTCGCGGCCCGTAGCGAGGACTCCGCTCATCAGCTTTCCCCCGCCAGTTGACGATCGATGCACGCCGCCAAGACATGGCGAATGCGTCGCAGCGAGCGATAGACGCTTGTCGCCGTCCGGCTCAATCGCTTCGCGATGTGGGCGACCTTGCTTCCGGGAGCGTAGCAGTCCTCGAGCAAGGAGCGATCTTCGTCGGGTAGCTTCGACAGGCAGAGCGAAAGGGCCTCGCGACGCGCTTCGAGCAGCGGTTGTTCGGCGAGCCACGTCGCGGCCAACTGATCGAGCACCAACGGGCTGAAGGTCGCCGTCGCCGAACGCCGGCGTTTGTAGTCGCGAACCTGGAGCGACGCGATGCGAAAGGCCCAAGCCAGAAAATCGCCTCCCGGGCGATCGGGGTCGAACTGGTCGAATTTGTTCCAGATCACGATGTTCGTCTCTTGGAGGACCTCGTCGGCGTCGGCCGGGTTCGGGAGCAGCGAACTGATGAAGAGCGACAAGCGGCGTTGGTGCCGCGCGAAGAGGGAGAGGCACTGATCCAAACGTTCGGATTCGCTCCACTCGGTTTCTGCCATGTCGCTTCCATCCTGCGTTCACGGGTTAACGCGGAATTTGTGCCGATTGTGAACACGGAAAACGAAAAACTTTTGTCGACTTCTCCACGAGCCGACTTGGATTTCCGGCCGCCGATTCCAACAATTCGTGCGTGCAAAGCTCGAGACGGCCCGCTATCCTCGGGCACTTGGGAAAAGGGTGTCCGTGACGAACGCGGGCGACCCTGGGGGCGAACAGACCTGCCGATCGATCCAACCGAGTGAGCTTGAAAGTCCGTCCATTCGGCTTTTGTGACTCTTGAATAGTTCGTGGTGATCGCTGGCGTGGCGTGCTGAGCGTCAACTTCACCGTAACCGAAACAGACCTCCAATTGGGGAGCTTCCACATGAGAAAAGTGTCCATGATGGCCTTCGTCGCCACCGCGTTGTGCGTCGCGAGCGTTCACGCCGAGGACGATTGGGTTGAGATCTTCGACGGCAAGACGCTTGAGGGCTGGACCCAGAAGAACGGCACCGCGACCTACCGCGTCGAAGATGGCACCATCGTCGGCAAGACCAACGAGGGTAGCCCCAACTCCTTCCTCTGCTCGAACAAGGACTACGGCGATTTCGAGCTCGAGTTCGAAGTGAAGGTCGACCCCGGCCTCAACTCCGGCGTCCAAATCCGCTCCAAGACCAAGCCGTTGCCCGAGGGCAAGGAAGGCTATGGTCGCGTCAACGGTCCCCAAGTCGAGATCGAGTCGAGCGGCAACAACGGCGGCGAGGCCGGTTACATCTACGGCGAAGCGGCCGGCGGATGGATGACGCCGCAGGACAGTCTCAAGGCTCACAAGAAGTTCAAGGACAACGAGTGGAACAAGTATCGCGTCGTCGCCAAGGGTCCCCGCATCCAGACCTGGATCAACGGCGAGCAAGTCGAAGATCTCACGCACGAGAAGGCCTACGGCACCCACCCCAAAGGTTTTATCGGCCTGCAGGTTCACGGCATCAAGCGCGGCACCGGCCCCTACGAGGTCTCCTGGCGCAACATCCGCGTCAAGGAACTCGGTGACAGCGACGGCCAATAAGCCGATCACCGACATGGCGCGGATGCCCACCACGTGGCGTCCGCGCCCATCTCCTCTACTCCGAACTCCCGCAAGCCGTCCGGGGGGCGTTGGCTACCGGTCAGCCAGTGACGATCAACAATCATCCGACAACACCACGATCGTCACGAAACACGTCCCATAGTCCCTTCCGCGAGGTCTCTCCATGCGACCACAGTCCTTCGGTTATCGCTCGAGTGCCTCTCGAATCGGCCCGCTTCTGCTGACGACCCTCGTGGGATGGGCGAGCTTGTGCCACTGGTCGGCCCCGGCAAGCGCTCGCGACGTGGCGACGCGTCCCAACTTCGTCATCGTCCTCGCCGACGACCTGGGCTACGGCGACGTCCACTTCCAGGGCAATCCCGACCGAACCACCCCCAACCTCGACGCGCTGGCGGCCGAGGGACTTCGGCTGACCGACTTTCACGTCAGCGGTCCCGTTTGCAGCCCGACGCGTGCCGGCCTTCTGACCGGACGCTATCAGCAGCGCTGCGGCGTGGACGGGGTCATCAATGCCGGCTTTGACAAGAATCGTCACCATGGATTGCAGCCCGATGAGGTGACCTTCGCGGAGTGCCTCCACGATGTCGGCTACACGACCGGACTCTGCGGCAAGTGGCACCTCGGGTACGAACCGAAGTACAACCCGACTCACCAGGGTTTCGACCTCTTCCGAGGTTACGTCAGCGGCAATATCGACTACCAGTCCCACTTCGACCGCGTCGGGGTCAAGGACTGGTGGAGGCAAGCACAACTCAAGGACGAGCCGGGATACTCGACCCATCTGATCACGAGCCACGCGGTCGACTTCATCGACAAGAACCACGACGGGCCCTTCTGTCTCTACATCGCCCACGAGGCTCCCCACACGCCGTTTCAGGGACCGAACGATCCCGCCTTCCGCGTCGAGGGCAAGGTCGTTCAGGAGCGGGTCTCTCCCGCCCACAAGAGGCGGGCCTACCGCGAGATGATCGAAGAGATGGATCGCGGCGTCGGCGACGTCCTCGCGGCCCTCAAACGACACCAGATCGACGACCGGACGCTGGTCCTCTTTTTCTCCGACAACGGCGCCGCTCGCGATGGCTCCAACGGCGAGCTGCGTGGCTTCAAGGGATCGCTTTGGGAGGGTGGCATTCGCGTTCCCGCGGTGGCGTGGTCCCCGGCGACGATCAAGGCGGGAGGGGTCTGCGAAGAGACCGTCTTCAGCCTCGACATCATGCCGACGATGTTGGCCCTTGCCGGGACCACGGCACCGAAGAATCGCCCTCTCGATGGCGTGAACGTCAGCGGGGTGCTGATGCGCGATGAACCGGCTCCCAAGCGGACCCTCTTTTGGAAGTACGGTCGCAAACGCGCGGTTCGCCGTGGACCTTGGAAGCTGGTCGAGAACGCCCCTGGCCTCGAGGGGACGGGCCTCTTTCGCCTCGACACCGATCTGTCCGAAATGACCAACCTCGCCGCGAAGCATCCCGAAGTCGTCTCGTCGCTGACGCGTGCATTGGCCGATTGGGAGAAGTCGGTCGCGTCGAGCGCGACTCCGCAGCCGGGGAGGTCGTCGAAGTAGCCTTCGCCGACAGTCTTGGTTGACGGGGAATCCCTTCGCGTGGGGCGAAAGAAGTGGAAGTGTTTTGCGGGGCCACGCACACGCGCATGCCCACGCAAATGTGGGCATGGCACCCGGCACCTAGAGATGGGTATGGTTGTTAGGAAAGTGTCCTGGATCGCGTCAATGGACTGTCAGACGTCCGACTCGACCGTTGGGCGCCGATGGTTGGTATTGCTCGGCGGGATCGGCTCAGTCGTGGCGTAGTGCGTCGGTTCGGGGAGACCGCTGCGCAGGAACCCGTCGCGACGCTCTTGACACTTGTTGCACTTGCCGCAGGGGAGCATTCCCACCGGCGTGACGCACGAGAAACTCTCTTCGAGTGGGAAATCGCCGCCGCGGCGGATCACTTCCTCCTTCGTCAACTGCTCGTAGGGTCGCTCGAACCGAAGCTCCGCTCCCAGGGCGAGGTTAACGGTCAGACTCAATTGCTCGAAGAAAGCCGGTGTGGCGTCGAGAAACGGATTGCCCGCCAACGTCCCGAGCGCGAGCGTCCTGATGCCATGACGATGGCACCAGATCGCCGGCTGGGTGAGCAGCAGCATGTTGCGACCGGGAAGATAGACGTCGGCGTCGTCGATCGGCATCGCGTGACCGTCGAGGCTCCAGTGACCCGCGTAGGCCTGGGCCAGCGACGACTCCAGAACCCGCAAGGGGTCGATGCTCGGGAGACGGAGCCGGTCGAGATAGCGTTCGAGCGCCGCTTGTTCGGCCTCCTCCCAGACGAGTCCAAATCGCATGTAAAACGGAACGACGCGTGGCGAGGACAACGCGAGTTCGCCCAGGAGAACGCAACTCTCCACGCCACCGCTGACCATCACGGCCACCGGCCTTCGCGCCCATTTCTTATCAATAGCCTGCCGCATAGATTGAGCGTCCACCATCGACGGGCAAACAGACTCCCGTCACGAAATCATTCTCGATCAGGAAACGGACGGCGTGGGCGACGTTCTCGGGAGCCCCTTCTCTCTTAAGGAGCGTCGCCTTGATCACTTCCGCTCGCTCGTCGTCCGCGATGCTCTCGGGGAGCATGACCGGCCCAGGCATCACCGCATTGACTCGCACCCTCGGATTGCGCTCCGCCAACTCGACGGCGAGCGTCCGAGTCATCGTCGGGATCGCTCCCTTCGAGGCAAAATAGGCGACGTGATCCACGTAAGGCCTGCCGATCGCCCAGTCGCCAATCGCGACGATCGATCCACCACTCTCTTGCTCGACCATCCGGAGGCCGACTTCTCGGGCACAGAGGAACGTCCCGGCCGTATTCGTCTCCCACTCCTCGAGCAGACGTTGCTTGGTGACCTCCTCTAACTTGTTACGAGACCAGCGTGCCGCGGCGCAGACGAGAACATCGAGGCGGCCGAAGATGTCATGACAACGATCGACCATTCGCCGAACGTCGTCCTCGTCGGCGATGTCGGCGGCGAAGCAACTCGCGGTCGCGCCGGCGGCTTCGAGCTCGGCCACCGTCTTCCGAGCCGAGTCCTCCGACGTTCGGTAGTGGATACCGACTCGGTAGCCGTGGGCGGCCAAGTCACGCGCGACGACGTTGCCGACACGGAGGCTGCCACTGCCGGTGATCAACGCCACGGGACCAGCGTCGCGATCGCTCATCGAGTTCCTCTCGGTCGTGAGTTCGGAGGTGTCAACGCCTCATTGTAGACTCCGTTTCGAGAGTTCGCTCTGGCTTTGGCTCGCTAGCTTGGAGAAGCGCGTTGCGGGGAGACGGGAGTCAAACGCTTCCGGCGAGAATTCGAAAGGCCTGCTGCCACGATTGGTTGGCATGATCGGAGCGGACCTCGTCGTTGATCCGTCGGAACACGGAGAGAAGGTCGAGAAAGCAGTCGAACAGTTGGGGATCGAAGTGTTCGCCACGGCCGGACATCATCACCCGGATTGTTTCCACCTCGTCCATCGCGGGTTTGTAGACGCGTTCGTTGCGAAGCGCGTCGTAGACGTCGGCGATCGCCACGATCTTGGCGGCCTCGGGAATCGCCTCTCCCGTCAATCCCTGGGGGTAGCCGCGGCCATCGATCCGTTCGTGGTGACTCAGTGCGATATCACGAGCCATCTGTAGTAGCGAGAGATCGGAGCCATCGAGCATCGCGGCGCCGATCGTCGTATGCCTTTCCATGCAGAGGAACTCGTCGGGGGTCAGGCGTCCCGGCTTGCGAAGGATCGAGTCCGGGACCCCGATCTTTCCCAAGTCGTGCATGGTGGCGGCGAGTTGGATCTGGCGAACCCTCTCGGAACTCCAGCCGAGCGCGTCGGCGATCTGAGCGCTGTAGAGGCCAATGCGGCGCAGGTGATCCCCCGTCTCCGTGTCGCGCCACTCCGAGGCCGACACCAGGCGCAGGACAATCTCCTCCTCGCGACGGACCAGGTCGGCGGTGCGGGCGGAGACTTCGACTTCCAGTTGCTGTTGGTAGTGGCTACTGGCCATGACCAGGCGACGGCGTTCCAGCGCGTTGGTCGCGTTGATCAGCACTTCGTTCTGACTGAGGGGTTTCGCGAGATAGCCGTAAGCGCCCTCGCGCAGCGCCCGGATCCCGACCTCACGGTCGTCGAGTCCCGTCACGAGAATGACGGCGGCCAGGGGATCCTTGCAACGCGCCTCGGACAAGAGCTCGAACCCATCGCCATCGCGAAGGAAGACATCGCAAATGACGAGGCTGATGGGCTTGGAAGTAAGCAGTTCTTTCGCGTCCCCGACCGATCCACTGACGTGGCAAGCGTAGCCCTCCTTCGACAACCATCGAGCGATCAACCGTCCGATCAACGGTTCATCGTCGACGATGAGCAAATGGACTTTCGAGGAGTCCCACGCGAGAGCTTCGCTCGCCGCCACTGATGATCTCCTAGTCGCCGCGACCAGCGCGACGTTGAATGAGGCCCACTTCCATCAACAACCTGCTATCCGAGACCGCCTCACTCTTCCCCGAGGTCCCTAGTTCCGCGCGGTGACAAGTCGCCGAGTCGATCGCTGGCTCGCCGTTTCATCGCCCCCGGGATCCCGCCCGTGGGATCGAGTGGCGTTAAAATTTCGTGAAGCCGAACGTACCCTCGCGACACCCTTGAAGACAAGGCCGAAGGACCTCGCCTTGGGCATCACGCCTGCACCTCACGACCCATCGGCGCCGGTATTGCCGAACTTTCCGTCATAATCGTACCTGACAGGCGAATACCCTTCCTCTCGCGGCCACTACCTCGAACTCTAGAGACATCGATCAACCTGGGGCCAGAGATCGGCTCGCACGTTACTTATTGTACGCGTCGTCAGAATCTACCGAGATTCGAACGACGCCTTCAAATAAGGGAGATTGAAGTACTTCCCTCTACAAATCTTTCCCGTCCGGTGTGGGGAAGATCACCCGATGGAGCGAGGGAGCATGCCCATCTTCCTCCGTGGCGACCTCACGAAACCGAGCCGTCATTTTGAGCGAGTTGCGGGGTGACAACAGAGTTGCTGTCGCCATAATCGCCCTCGGGAAGCTTCTCCCCGACAAACTCCGCGAGCCCGGCTTCGAGTGAATGACACCCTATCGTGACCAATTCTTCCTGGCCTCCTGCGTGCAGCGGGGCCTTCTCGACGAACCGTCGCTCGCCGACGCCCTCGACCGGTTCGCCTCGTCGCGACAACGAAGCTTGGTACGGACGCTCGTCGATAGCGGATGGATCGCGGTCGCGGAGTTCGAGGACTTTCGGCGTCGCGTCGAGGAGTACTTGGCGACCTCGGAGGAGGAGGAGTTTCTCGCGCTTTATCGCTTGGCGAAGGGACTATCGTTCCCGGGACTCCGCGACCTGAAGAACCCTCGGGTACGTCGCCTCTTAACGGATTTCATTCCGCGCGCGGAACCGCGACACCGCATCCATACCGTCGTGAGCTGCGAGGACAACGACTACCAGTATTGGCAAGCCGAGCTACTCGCCCACAGCTTCTTCCGCTCGGGAATGACGGGGGACCTGACGCTCCTCGTCGCGACGGAAGGTGCCGCCCCTCCGACGCATGACTTTAGCGCCGAAGTCGTCACGACCCATCGCGCCTCCCCTCATCCCGAGACGGGGGACGACTACGCCGCGTACAACAAACCCGCGTCCCTGCTTGAGTGGTTCTCGAACCATCGCGTCGACGCCGAGCAGATCTTGATCCTCGATCCCGACTGCATCTTCCTACGACCGGTCCTGTCGCAGTCGGGCATCGGTTATCCGCGCGCCGATTCCGTTCACTACATGGACACGACCAACGAGCGAGGAAGCCGCTTGATTCAGAAGCATTGCCGTACCGGCAGCCAATACGCGTTCCCCGCGGTGATCCCCGTGCTCATCGAAGCGGACGATCTCCGGATGATCCTTCCTCGTTGGCTGGAGGCGACCGAGGAGATCAGAAACGACCCCGAGAGCCGTGACCTAGCCGGCTGGGTGGCGGAGATGTGGGGGTACGTAATCGCGGCGGCCGAGAGCGGCCTCGTCCATCTTCCCAGCCGGTTCAGTGCAGCGCCGATGGACGCGACGACCGACTGTCCGATCATTCACTACTGCTTCGACGTCGACTACGGCGAAGGCGGCTACCATTGGGGAAAGAGAACCTACGCTCCCTGGTCGAAGCCCGAACCGCTGCCGAGGGAAGCCAACGGGGCCGCCCGCGCCCTGCTCGAGATCCTCGAGGAGAAGGCGGCCCGGTGCGACTACATGCTTCTCAACGAGCCGCCCGCTGTCAATTCGTGATCGGGGACAGCAACGGGCTCAGTTCCGCCACGAACTCGTCACTCGACAAGAGACCGTCGATGACCGAGCGGACATTGCCGGCTTGAACGAGGTCGACCCATTCGCTTCCCTCGTCGATGCCGCGTTGCCGGTCGAGGAAGCGGATGTAAAAGTGATCGACCTCGCGGACCGCATATTCCCGGCTCCGAAGGAATCCCCGAACAACCTCTTCTCGCGAGCCGGTCTCCGCGAGCAGACGCAACCAATCGTCGATCTCGGAATCGAGGACGCTCCCCTCCCGGTCAAGCAGTTGGCCGTATAGCGCCACGATCCAGTCGCGATCGGTACCCCCGAAACGAGCTCGGAACTCGTCGGAGGCCAAGATCCCCACCTTCGCGGCTTCCTTTCCAGCCCCCGCCTGGATCGCCGCCGCGAGCCCGTCGATCTCCTCGGCGGTGCCAACCCGACCGAGATAGGTCGCGAACAACTCCTCGGCGAAGAGGCGGTCGAATTCGAAGGACCGCGTGAACCCTTCCACGACGCTTTGCCGCGGGGTCCCTTCATCAAGCAGACGCTGCCATCCGATAGTTTCGAGACTGCTCGGGCCGGGGTTGCGTCGCAAGGCGATCGTGTAGAGAGCTTGCGGGAATAGGCTCGTCCGCGGAGCCACCTGAATCCGCTGCTCATCCTGGATGATCTCGCGGCCCTCGCCATCGGTGAAGCGGAACGAGAAGCGGTCATAGCCGACGAACCCGGTGTTGGGAACGTAGCGAACCACTCCGTTGCCAATGATCGAGATCGTGCCCGACGCGGTTGCCGAGGAGATCTCCAGCGAACTCGGATCGAGCGTCGTCAGCCCGAGGTGTCCGGCAAGATCGATCGTGAGGGCCGTGTCCGTCGGCGTGGCGAACTGCACTTCCCCGGCCGGAGGAGCGGTGATGCCACCATTGCCGGTTACCTGGACGGCCCCCATGTCGACCGAGCCCGACGTGCCTCGGGAGAACCCACTGCCACGTTGGTCGGTGAGCAAATCGAGCGGATTCGAGCCGGCCTTCAAGACGGGGCTGCTCGTGGAGGGCTCCTGGGTCAGGGTCGATCCGCCATTGTCCGTGAGCATCCCCAAGTCGGCCGAACTGCCGACGATGTTGCCGTCGGTCCCAGAGACGATGCCCGTTCCCGCGGAGCCGGCAAGCACCTCGACGAGCGAGTAGCTCACCGACAACGTGCCGCCGTTGGCTTGGAGATCGTCGCCCCCACCGGTGGCGCTGTTGCCCGAGAGGATGCTGCTGACGATCGTGACATCCCCGGTGCCGTTCTGGGCGAGAATGCCGGCACCGGCGCCCTGCGTCGAGTTGCTTCCGATCGTGCTGTTGTAGAGAGAGGTGGTCGCGCCGGAGGCCAAATAGATCGCTCCCCCGCCGTAGACGTTCGCGGCCTGATTGCCGCTGAAGGTACTGTTCTGGACCGTCAGTGTTCCCGAATTGACCAGGGCGCCGCCTCCGAAGTCGGTCGAGTCGTTGTTCGAGAGGGTGCTGTTCTCGATCGTCAGGGTCGCGCCCCCGTTGTTGATGATCGCGCCGCCGACTTGGGCGCTGTTGTTGTCGAGGGTCGAAAAGGAGATCGACGTGGTCGCTCCGTCGCTGTTGTAGAGCGCTCCCCCCGAGCGATTGGGGGCGCCGTTACTCACCAGCGAGCTATTGCTGATCGACAAGCTTCCCGCGCTGACAATCGCTCCCCCGCCGAAGCTGCTGGCGGAATTGCTCGAGATCGTCGCGTCGTCGATCGTGACGGTACCGCTGCCGCTGTTGTAGAGGGCCCCCGCGGCGGGCGCGGTATTGTACTTCGCGACCGACTGCTGCTGGAGCGTGAGCGTTCCGCCGTCGTTGAAGAAGGCCCCGCCGTTGCCGGCCGCGGTGTTCCGGTAGAAGTTGGTGGACGAAAGATGGGCGGTGGCGTTGCTGCTCACGCCACCTCCGCCGTAGGCGGTGGTGACGTTGCTCTCGAAGGTGGTGCCGGTTGTTGTCAGGTAGCTCATCGTTCCCGATCCGGGATCGACGATGTTGGCGATGCCACCGCCGAACGGCGCGGAGTTCCCGGTGACGGTCGAGTCTTGAATCGTCAACGTGCCACCGCTGTTGATGATGCCACCACCGCCGAAGTTCTGGGACGAACTCACGATGTTGCTGGAGATCGCCGACGAGTTGGTGATGCTGAGGGTGCCCGAGTTCGCGATTCCGCCGCCGCCGTAGGAAGCGGCGCTGTTTCCGGAAATGGTGCTGCCGTCAATCGTCAGGCTCGCGCCCGCGGCGTTGCCGATGCCCCCCCCGAAGGGCGCGCTGTTGCCGCTGATCGTCGAGTCCCGGATCGCGACGGTTCCCGCGGCGTTGTAGAGGGCGCCGCCACCAAAATTCTCTCCCGTGGCGACGCTATTCGCCGAGAACGTGACGTTGTCGACCAGGACGTTGCCACTCTGGACCAGCACGCCGCCACCCGATCGATCGGCGCCGGCGTCGGTGACCTGTCCGTTGGTGATCGTCAGGTTCGTCAAGGTGACATCGTAGCTGGCGATCGGGTTCGAGTCGCTGATCGCGATGTTGAAGACGCGCGACGAGTTGGTGCCGCTGACCGTCACGTTGCTCAGTTGGGATAGCCCGTTAATCGTGAGTTGATCGGTGATCTCCAGTTCGCCACTGCTGAGCTGAATGTGGAGGGTGGGAATCTCCGAGGCGAAGACGATCTCATCGGCTCCCTCCATCTGGTTGGCGACCTCGACCTGTGCCCGCAAACTTCCCGGGCCGGAATCGTCGGCGTTGGTCACGAAGAGCGTCGCGGGAACGGCACGTTCCTCGAGCAGTTCCAACATCGGAAGGGCGGCACGGCGGTGCGAGGGGGAAGCCACGTTGGCGGGTCGAAAGGGGAAACGTGCATCGATCGACATGGGTAGCGTCTCGTCGAGGTCTTGGTTCAACAACATCCAGGAATCCTCCTTTATACGTAGAGATCCCTCCCATCCGCTCCGGCTTCACCAATTCTTCACGTTGATCGCGCGGGTCACCGGTTGCATCTCGTTGCGATGGTGTCGGAAGACCGATCGCCGCCGATCGAGGGACGGGAAGTCGTGCGCGAACTGGACGTGGTGACTCGGCCCTGCCAGGTCTTATCCGGATGCCCACGCGCGCGAAGCCTTACGGCATTTCCACGCGAACGCGGGCATCGGCCCTTCTCAGACTCTGGGCCATGAAGCCACCGATCCAGGCCTCTACGGGCGGGAGTCGTTGATCACCATGGCGATGGATCGGCCTTCATCGGAGGCGAGATCGATCAACTCCGACTCGTCGAGCACCTGACCATTGGCATTTTGAAAGACGGTGACCAAGGGGCGGGTGAACGAAGCTCGGCCCGAACGAACGATCGTCGCCGCCCGCGCGTCGTCGAGAATCACATCGCAACCCAGCGGTGGGACGCCCAAGACGTGGAGCATGGCGCGAATCACCAGCGGATCAAAGAGTTGGTGACTCGTCATCCGCAACATGTAGCCAATCGCCTTATGCGGGACATAGGCACGGCGATAGGGACGCGGTGCCACCAGCGCGAGGTAGACGTCCGCCACCGCGAGTATTCTCGCGAAAGGATGAATTCCCTCGAGGCTGACCCCGCGCGGGTAGCCGACCCCGTTGGGACGTTCGTGGACCTGATAGGCCGCGAGGTGAGTCGCGCTGGGAAGTCCCGCCAACTTCGTCAGGCAATCGGCCGTGTGAATGGTGTGTCGGGCGACGAGCGCGAACTCTTCGTTTCCCAGCCGCCGCTTCGCTTCGCGAAGATTCCTGGGAACGCAGTGCATGCCGATGTCACAGAGAAGCCCCGCCAACCCGATCTGCAAGACATTTCGTTCATCGTAGCCCAACTCGATGCCGAGCGCCATCGCCAACACCGCGAGCCGAACCGCGTGCCGCTCGATCGTGTCATTGGCCCGGGCCCGCGGGAGGCACCCCAAGACGCCATCGATATCGGTTCGAAGCTGCGTCAGGAATTGCCCCGCGATGGCGCTGACGTGATGATCGCCGAGTTTGGTGTCGCGCCGCGTCGCCAGCAGACTCGCCATCAATTCGGTGAGCATCGTCACCGCGTCGGTGTAGCGGGCGACGACATCGCGCGCGAAGCCCTGGTCGATGTCGGCCCCGTCCTGATCGAGAAGCGTCGCCTTGACGGGGACGCCCGCGTTGACGATCTCGAGCCCCTGCTTGCGACCGGTGTCGATGTCGAGTTTCTTGCTCGCGCTGGTATGGATGTTGAGCTTCGTGTTGATGCGTACCTCGCCGAGCGTCTCGAGCGGTTGGGTGTCGACGAGCGTGGAACGATCATTCTCGTGCATCCAGGCGTTGACGATCTCGCGCGAGCGGAGCGACTGCAACAACTGTAGCGTGATCACCTCGCCCCCCGGCAGCAGACGTCGACCGGAGCGCTGCAACAGCGGGTATTCGGGACGTCCCCCAACGGGCAAGTCGGCCACCGCGACGGGCCGAAGCATGCCGACATTGCGAACGGCGGCACGACGCGGCGAGCGCCGCTTGCGAGCATCGGGTTCGGTGTCGAGGATATGATCGACGGCCGAGTCGAACTTGCGCGCCGTCGCGAGTCCCTGCAACTCTTGCGAGTAGTCCTTGGTGATCGGCTCCGGCGGAGGCTTGGGAATGTAGGGAGGCGCGTCGGGATCGACCACCGACGTCAGCGCCGCCACCAAGTCGGCGGCACTCGAGAATCGTTGATCGGGATCACGCTCAAGCAAGCGATTGACGATGCCGTCGAGCGGCTTGGGAACGTCACGTCGACAACTGACCAGGCTCGGCGCCTCCTCCTGCGCCTTGGCGACGAGCTTCTCGAGCGTCGTTCGCCGGTCGAAGACGACCCTCCCCGTCAACAAGTAGAAGAGCGTCGCCCCAACGGAGTAGAGGTCCGAGCCGCGATCGACTCGCCCCGGATCGACCAACTGTTCCGGGGCGACGAAGTCGATTGTTCCGATCATCCGCCCATGGAGGGTCATTCCGCTGAGGCCGCGTTCGACCAGCCCCTCGTGTTCCTCACCGTCGGGAGCCCCATTGCCGACGCGGGCGAGCCCCATGTCGAGGATCTTGACGACGCCGTCGGAGTTGACGAGCAAGTTCGCCGGCTTGATGTCGCGATGGATGATCTGTCGCGCGTGGGCGTAGTCTAGCCCCCGTGTCGCCTGCAACACGTAGTCGACCGCGATGTCGCAGGGAAGCGGTCCGAAGCGGAGGACCCGATCGGCGAGATCGCTGCCGTCGACATACTCCATCACCAGAAAGGGGATGCCGTCGTCCTCGCTGGCGTCGTAGGCATGAACGATGTTGGGATGGCGCAAGCGCGCCGCGGCCACCACTTCCCGGCCGAATCGCTCCACCGCGTCGGGCGAACGAGCCACCTCCGGCTTGAGGACCTTGAGGGCGACGGTTCGGTCCATGCGGCGGTGCCGAGCCTTGAAAACCGTTCCCATGCCGCCGACGCCAATCTCATTGAGAATCACGTAGTCGCCGAGAACGAGCCCGCGTGTGTGCCCGGCGAGCAGTTGGCGCAGCTGATAGTTAGTGATACGGCTCTGTTCGAGCAGTCGCTGGACCAACGCCTCGGCATCGCTCGGCATTCGCGACGGCGGCAGCGCCTCGAGGAACTCCTCAAGCTCCGCGAGGCTCATCAGACGACTCTTGTCGAGGCGTATCTTCAGTGCCTCCAGAGAGTCCTCCATCTCCCCTCCGATCGTGACGTCAGCACCGAGACGAACTCGTCCGAGAGGACCGCCACCCGAAGAATCCAGGACGTTCCGCTCCGCGACGCGATCCGACTCGCGTCAGGACTCCGCCGCCCGTTGCTGAAGGAGTTTGGCGACGAGGGCCGTCCAACCCGTTTGGTGGCTAGCTCCCAAGCCTTCGCCGGTCTCCCCATGGAAGTACTCGAAGAAGGGAATGTGATCGCGCCAGTGCGGATCGTTCTGAAAGATCTCGTTCTCGCCGAAGACCGCCCGTCGTCCCGTCGCGGCATCGCGCAGGAAGATGTTGGTCAATCGACTCGAGAGTTCGCTGGCCACCTCTCCGAGCGTCGCTTCCCGGTCCGAGTACCGCGGCATCTCGATCTTCAGCGAGTCACCGAAATAGTGATGGTACTTCTGGAGCGACTCGATCATCAAGTAGTTGACGGGGAACCAGATCGGTCCCCGCCAGTTCGAGTTACCGCCGAACAGCCCGCTCTTCGACTCGGCCGGCTCGTACGAGACGCACAGTTGTTGCCCATCGAGGGAGAAGCAAAACGGTTCGTGCATGTGCTGGCGCGACAGGGAGCGAACCCCGAACTCGGAGAGAAACCGCGACGGGTCGAGCATTCGCTCGAGCACTCGGACCAGCGCCCGGCGGTCAACGATCGAGAGCAGCCGCCTTCCGTTTCGCCCTTCGACCGTCAGCGAGTGAAGCGGCTGGACGAGATTGGGGCGGTACTTGATGAACCACTCCATCCGGCGACGAAAATGCGGCAAGCGATCGATGACTTCCGGTTTGAGGGTCTCGACGGCGAAGAGCGGAATCAGTCCCACGAACGAGCGGACCCGCAGGGGAACGTCCTCCCCCCCCTCGCGGCGGATATGGTCGTAGTAGAAACCGTCCTGCTCGTTCCAAAGGCCCGTTTGCCCACAGGTGTTGTTGATCGCGTTGGCGATGTAGACGAAGTGCTCGAAGAACTTCGTGGCGACCGATTCGTACGAGCGGCGATGGCTCGCCAGTTCGAGCGCGATCGCGAGCATGTTCAAGCAGAACATCCCCATCCACGCGGTGCCGTCGGCCTGCTCGATCTGGGTACCGTCGGGCAGCGGTTTCGAACGATCGAAGACGCCGATATTGTCGAGCCCGAGGAAGCCGCCCTGAAAGATGTTCTGCCCTTGGGCGTCCTTGCGATTGACCCACCAGGTGAAGTTTAAGAGAAGCTTGTGAAACGCCTCTTCGAGGAACTCGACGTCCGCCTTTCCCGTCACCTTCTTGGCGATCTTGTAGACCCGCCAAGCGGCCCAAGCGTGGACGGGAGGATTGGCGTCGTTGAAGTCCCACTCGTACGCCGGAAGCTGTCCGTTCGGGTGCATGTACCATTCTCGGAGAAAGAGAATGATCTGCCGCTTGGCCCATTCGGGGTCGATGAGCGCCGTCGGCAGCATGTGGAACGCGACGTCCCACGCCGCGAACCAGGGATACTCCCACTTGTCCGGCATCGAGAGGACATCGAGACAGTAGAGGTGGTTCCAGGCGCCGTTTCTGATGTTGTTTCTGTGCCGCGGCGGTGGCGGCGTGGCGGGGTCACCCTCGATCCACTGCTCAACGCCGTAGTGGTAGAACTGCTTACTCCAAAGCAGGCCGGCGAAGGCCTGGCGCTGGACGAGTCGCTCATCTTCGTTCAGGTTCGAGGAGTGAGTCGCTCGGTAAAACTCGTCGGCCTCATTGGCCCGCTCGCGGACGATGCGATCGGCGTGGGAGAAGGGATGCTCCCAGTTCGTATCGGCGAGTCGAAAATTGATGACGAACTCTTGCCCGGGCGCCAAGACGCGGTGAAAGTGACCCGCGCACTTCGAACCGAACTGCTCGGGATTGACGCACTCGGTCCGACCGCCGACGACCGCTTCCTGAATGCCGTCCTTCACGTAGGGACTCGGGTTCTCCCCGCCGAAGACGGCCGCGACATTGGTGTCGTTCTCGGTGAAGAGGAACGGCGGCGCGACGCCGCTCTCATCCGCGGCCCAGAACCACCGCTTGCCCATGTGACGTTCTTCGGTCTCGATCACTCCCTTACCGAGATGACGCAAGATGCCCCGTTCGGGCCGGTAGCCCCACGACCACGTGTTGCGGTACCAGACGTGGGGAAGCACGTGAATCGGCGCCGCCTCCGGGCCGCGGTTGATCACAGTGACCCGTCCGATGATGTCCTGCTGGCCCGCCTTGGCGTATTCGATGAAGACGTCGAAATAGCGGTCCTCGCGGAAGACGTGATTGAGCGCGTCAAAGAGCTCGTACTCCGGTTCTTCCCGACCGCGACGGCCGTTCTCCTCGATGAGTTGCTCGTAGGGGAACTCGCACTGAGGATACTTGTAGAGCATCTTCATGTAGGAGTGGGTCGGCGTGTTGTCGAGGTAGAAGTAGTACTCCTTGACGTCCTCGCCGTGGTTGCCCTGTCCGTTGGCGAGACCGAAGAGCCGCTCCTTGAGGATCGGGTCGTTCTCGTTCCAGAGCGCGACCGACATGCAGATATTCTGGAGCCGATTGCAAACACCGGCGAGGCCATCCTCGTTCCAGCGATAGGCTCGTTTCCCGGCCATCGAGAAGGGGAAGTAGTCCCAAGCGTTCCCGTCGTCGCTGTAGTCCTCGCGAACCGTTCCCCAAGCTCGTTCGGAGACATAGGGGCCCCAGTCCTTCCAGTCGGCCTTGCGGCCCTCGGAATCAATGAGCCGCCGATGCTCCGCGGTATTCGGCCAGGTCAACCTCGCTCCTCCCTCGCCTCTAGCAAAACAACTGATATCGCCCTCGGGCGCATCGTGGCATTGTCACGATGCGGACAGCGCGATGAAAGCAAATTCCCACGGCGCGCCCGGCGTCACTTGGTCGACAGTTTCGCGACCGCCGCTTCGTCGGTATAGAAAACGAGCTCCCCGTTTGTCGGCTTGATTCGCTGCGAGGGAAGCCGGTCGGGATCGGAGGGTCCTTCAAGAACCTCGACCAACCGATCGGTTTTGCTCTCGCCGACGACCAGGAAGAGGACCTCCTTGGCGGCATTGATCAACGGAGCCGTCATCGTCATCCGGGTCGCGTCGAACTTGGGAACGAAATTGGGCACGACCCACCGCTCCGTTTCCGCCAGCGCGGCGGTCTCGGGAAAGAGCGACGCTGTGTGCCCATCCGGCCCCATGCCGAGAAAGACAAGATCGAACGAGGGGGGCGGACCGTCGACCGCGACGCCGAAGAGGTTCGCGATCTCCTCCTGGTGCTCGCGCGCCGCCGCGTCGTGATCGGCGCGAGCGGCGGGCATGCGGTGGACGTGATCGGCGGCGAGCGACAACGTCGACAGCAGCGCCTCGTTGGTCATGTGGTAGTTGGACTCTTCGTGGTCGGGCGGCACCGGACGTTCATCGCCCCAGAAGAGATGAACCTTGTCCCACGCGACCCGCGCGCGATTCTCCGGCTCGGCGAGGATCTGATAGAGACGCTTCGGCGTCGATCCCCCCGACAGCGCCACCGCAAAGAACCCCCGCTCCGCAATCGCTCGGGCCGCCAGTCGAATGAATTCCTCGGCGGCGGCTCGCGCGACGGCTTCCCCGTCGCGGAAGGTCTCGATTCGGGCTCGCTGTTCGCTCATCGGTCGATCGCTCCTCATCCTGTTCTCGGCATGGACCACCTCGGCCTCGACGTGGCCCTCTACCATAAATGGGGGACCAACGCCCCTTGTCAACGAGGAGAGTCGTCGGTGCTGCACACCCTGGTCGTACCGATCTACGTCAACCTGTGGATCGTGAGCTTGCTCGTCCCATTGATCGCCTACGGTTTGGTCAAGCAACGAGGACGCGCGAGCTTCCACGCGGGAGAGGCGGTTGCGCTGGCCAACTGGCCAATCGCGATGATGCTGCTGTTGGTGGTGCTGGGAAGACTCGACTTTTGGGAAGTGGCTTTGGTCGCGGGACTCTGGGCGACAGCGACGTTCTGCTTCGCGGCGGCCGTGGGGTACCGCCAACTCACCGACGACAGCCGTTGCCGACGACAGGGAATCCCCGTGGCGATGCGTCCCTGGAGCCACTGGGCCGGACTCGCGTTGGGAGTCACTTTCTCGGCTGGGTCACTACTCGCGTTCCTCGTCCCCTGATAGGCACGTTCGCTACATTGAATCTCGGCCCTCAGATCGTGCGGAAGATTGCCCAATCATAGGCGTGTTCCGCATGCCCACGGCCAGCGTGTTCCGCATGCCCACGGCCAGCGTGGGCGTGGCACCCAAGAGTCTTTTTGTCAATGAATTAACCAATCAGGACACTGGCAGTCCAACAAGCTCCATGTGTCAAGAATTCCTCACCTCTCCAAGTCAGGGAGCGCCAAGCGACCCTGGCAGGCTTGGCCTCGGAGAGGTCGACGAGCGAAGCGAGACGGGTGAACAAGATCCCGTTGGAGTCAGGGCTCGTAGCGTCCCTTCTTGCGCGGAACGTACTCGTCGATCGGGAACTCGTCCGACGAAGGGGACTGGTCGGTCCTCTTGGGACGGCGACGTTCCGAGGAGGTGGGTCGCCGTTCGCCGGAAGAGGCTCGGCGAATCTCCTCGGAGATGGCCGACGTTCGCTTCGAGTTCTTCGGCTTGGCGGACTCGCCCGAACTCCTCTTCAACTCGTAGCCGACGATCGTGATCGCGATGATCGGCTGAAGCTCCTTGATCGCGGTCAACATCACCTCGACCGAACGCTTCTTGGCCGCCTCGCCGCCGGCTTCTCCGAAACAAGGGAACGCCAGCGACATGAACCCATGTTCCTCCGCCGCCTTGATGGCGTTCTGGGTCGCCTCGCCGATGGCATCCTCGAGCAGGCTCCCAAAGATCCCGAGCACCGCGACATGAACGATTCCGCGCATTGGCAGGCGCCCCGCGGAGGTGACGAAGGCCTCTCCCTCCTCAAGGCTCCCGGCGCAAGCAAGTTCGCGAAACGGCTGATCCCCGCCGCATGAAGCGATCTCTTTCGCGATCCCCTTTCGAAAGGTCAGCCAGGAGGGAAGCAGATTTCGCGACCAAGGATGAACGATCGCATCGACATCCTGGATCACGAGTCGGTCGGTGGTGAAATGTAAGTCGCTCAAGATGATGGTCCCACGGACGCTTCGCCTACCCATCTCTCGATGAATGGCAGAACCCTACCGACGCATTCGTTTGAAGATGCGGCCGGTAGGCTCGACGTGACAGCGAGCCATCACTCGTAGTGATCTGCGATTCACTCGCCGGAATCTCGTCCGCGCTTACTTTCCATCCTTCTCGGGAAAGAACACTTGGCATCGCGACGGCTTGAAGCGACTTTCGCGAGACGCAACGAAGTAAGAAAACGTGCCCGCCGCGGAGACCTCTTATGGCGGCATGGCAAGGGAAATCTCGAACGCTTGGCGACCATCGCACCGAGAAGACGATCGACCTTCCGAGGGCAGCAGGCCGAATTTCATGCGAAACGCGTACGAATCAGGCGGGCTTGGCAATCCTCTCTAAGAGATTTCTTACCCTTCGAGGCGGCAACTATCACTGTAATGCCTCGGGACGAACACCACAAGGGAACTCCTTGCCCATCACGATGCTTTCCCGCCGAAAACAGAGCTAACACGCCACGACCACCACCTGCACGATTAAGATCATGCACTTCCGCGATGATTCTTTCGCGCTAAGAAACGCGTTGGTACTGTCTTCTCCACGTGTAAGACCCTGTCGCGCGAACGCCCATCATCAAGCGCGAGGCGCCGTGCCGAGCAACCGGAGCCAGGGCCGTTTGTCGTTGGCAGGCCGTTGACGTCATCGGATCGAGAGGATCGGTCGTGGCCGACGGCGAATGGATCGACAAGCCGTTCGTTCGACTCACTCCTCCTTCCGCTCCACGATCGTGGAGATGACGTCGGTCCCAGGCGTGTCGCAAAGGGGAATACTCGTCGTCGGCTCGGACAAGACTTCCGCGAGCGTCGTTTTCGCGAACGCCTGCTCGACATGCTCGAGCGCCTTGTCCAAGCGCGCATGCAGAGGACAGAGGTGGACGCCGTGGGAAGCGAGTCCGAGCGGACACTCGTTGATCCGTTGGATCGGCTCAACGGCGTTGACGACATCGAGGATGGTCAACTCCTCGGGAGACTTGATGAGCGTGACCCCACCACCGCTGCCTCGCTGCGAGCGCACGACCCCGCCGCGCCTGAGCGACTGGACGACCTTGGAGAGATAGGCGCGGGGAACGCGCGTCGTCTTGGCGATCTGATCGGTGGTCTGCGCTTCGGGGGCGTGTCCCGCCAGGTGGACGACAACCCGCAGCGCGTACTCAACGGTTTGAGAGAACATTCAGGGAAACCTCTTGTCTCGTCCTTGCCACGTGACCGGCGTCATCGCCTCGGCCTTCACCCCATGGGAGTTCTCGACAACCTCGCCTCGAGATCCCTTCCGCGACCGATCGTCCAAGTGGACATTGACATCCTATTCAATTGCGGTAAGCTCTTGTAATTGGATGCGTACATCCAATTTCCGCGACAGCCGTGGGGCTGTCAAGCTGCGATAGCAGTCCGTTGATTTAAGCGGGCCAAGACGAGAACGAGCCATGTTGGCCAAGATCAAGGAGAAGAAACGCAGACGAGTCCGTCGATTCGTCGCGTTTCCTCGACGCGGACTTTGGTCAAAAGGGCCGTCCGGAGCCGGCAGCGAATAGATCAACGGGTTGCTAGGAGTCTTCTTCCTCTTTCGCCAAGGAGGCGCTTCCCCGTGCGACACATTGACGAACAACGGCTCAACACCGACCTCGAGTACCGCTACGACTACCTCTCCGAATTCATGGGCTTCTCCGAAGACGACGTCGATTGCCTTCATGAGCTCGCCCAATACCTCGCCCCAGCCGTTCCCGCTCTCGTTGACGCCGTCTACGACAAGCTGTTCGAGTACGATGCGACCAAGCGCCACTTCGCCGTGGCCCAGCACGGCTACGACGGCCCGTTGCCCGAGGGTGTCGCCTCGCTGTCGCTCGACGACGACGTCATTTCGTTTCGCAAGCAGCACCTCGGCACCTACCTCGCCGCCCTGGTCACCCGGCCCTATGACTCCAAGATGGTCACCTACCTCGACAACGTGGGCAGGATGCACACCATCAAGGGCGGCCGCGCCAGTTTGCAAGTCCCCCTCGTGCAGATGAACGCCCTGCTCGGCTTTGTCTCCGATGCGCTCATCGCGACGCTCTTTGGACTCGATCTCGACATCGAGAGAAAGCAACGGATGGTGCGTGCGGTCTCCAAGCTCTTGTGGCTCCAGAACGATTTGATCAATCGTCACTACGCCGAGCAAGAGGCGCCGGTCGCCGTTTGAGGACGAAGTAGCGCCGTGGTTTCTACCCCAATGGGTACATTCGCGACGACGGCATTGCGGAGACCAAGCTTGGCCACCGAACGACAGGCATCACACGCATGCCCACGCTCTCGTGGGCATCGCCCCTGGAGCGTGTTGGTCCAAGCGGACGTTTCGCGACGTCGGCCGGTCGCCAACGATCCTATCAGACGAGCAGGGCCGTTTCGACGACCAGTCCCGGCCCAAAGGCCATCGCGATGCACGGTCTCGGGACTTCGGTTTGACGAAGCCGGTCGAGAATAAAGAGGATTGTCGGCGACGACATGTTCCCGAGTTCGGCGAGCACGCCACGTGAGGCCTCGAGAGCCTGGTCCTCGAGCCGCAACGCTCGCGTCACCGAACGAAGAACGCGCGGGCCCCCCGGATGGACCGCCCACGCCCGAATGTCGTCAAGTCCCATTCCATAGCCCTCGAGCCATGTCGTGAGCCATGGCTCCAGATGGGTCTCGATCAACTCCGGGACGCGCGCCGAAAGGGTCATTTCGAACCCGTGGTCGCCGATCCGCCAGCTCATGCAGTCCTCGGACCCGGGGATCAAGCAGGACCCCGTGCCGCGAATCATGAAGCCTCGCTCTCGCCGCTGGGGCCGCGGCCGCGCGAGGAAGGTTCCCGCACCATCGGCGAACAGCGCGTTCGCGACCGCCATGTCGGGCTCCCATCCATAGCGAAAATGCAAACTGCACAGCTCGACCGCGCAGCCGAGCACCCGGGCCCCGCCACCCCGCACGAGTGATTCCGCGACGCGCAATCCATTGATGACGCCATGGCACCCCATGAACCCGACGTGGACCCTGCCGACATCGCGTCGTAGTTCGAGTTCCTTGATCAACTGAATGTCGACTCCCGGCGCGGAGAACCCGCTACAGGAAACCGTCACCAGGTGAGTGATTTCCTCGGGCAACGTCCCCGACTCGGCGAGCGTCTTCCGAGCGGCGTCGAGGGCGAGCCGAGGAGCCTCCTCCTCGTAGCGAGCCATCCGTTCGGCGGTCGAGGGGCCACGGTCGCCCGGGGACTGAGCCGGTTCGAAGAACTGCTGCCGGCGTTCCCCTTCGGACGCTTCGAGCAAGACACTGTGTCGATGCCCGACCCCGCTTCGCCGATAGAGCGCGGCGAGCAGCCGAGTTTGCTCCTCGTTCTCGCAACATAGCGCGTTGGCGAATTCCACGGCGTCGGATTGCTCGATCCCGTGTCGCGGCAACGATGTCGCCAGCCCTTCGAGCGAAACTCCCATCGTCACGGTCGCACCCTCCTCGGCACCATCCAGTTCACCAGGCCGTTCGATATCCTTGGACTCGCCGAAAGGATCCGAAGAGAAACATCAATCATCCGGGGATGGCGCAGCAGTGTCGCCAGCACCCGACATTTCCATTGTCGTCCGGTAACGACGTGCGCGTGGATCCGCGACCAGCGACGCTCTAGCTCCGGTCGCCAACCACCCACGGTCTCGATCGCCGGTTCCGCGACCGCCAAGCCCGATCGAATCGCCCACTCCATCCCCTCGCCGGTGAAGGGCTCCACGTACCCCGCGGCATCGCCGATCACGAAGAGGCGTTCGGCGGCCAATTGCCGCGTTCGTCGCGTCAGCAAGGGCGTCCCCTGCCAGTCGGCAGACGACAAGTCGCGGATCGGCGCCGCTCCGGCCTCGTCCAGGATCCGACCGATGGCGCCGTCGGCTCCTTCGCGGCGCGTCCGCTCCACATCGAGGGCGGCGGCGACGTTGATCCGCCCGTCCTCCAGTCGTGTCACGCCGACGTAGCCGGTGTGGGCGACATTCATGAAGATCGCGCCCGGTGGGTAGTCGCCTTCGGAGCTCTCGATCGCGGCCCCGAGGCCGATACGCGACCTTCTCTCGACGGTCGTGTCGAGAGTCTCCTCGCCGGCAGCGAGACGGCTTCCCAACCCCGTTGCCAGGATCACGACTCGGGCCGCGACCTCGACCACCTCGTGACCCTGTTCGAGGCGGACCCGTCGATAGCCCTTCTCGATACCTTCCACCAACGCGCGTGTCTCGGGAAGGAAGGACGCCCCCTGCTCCGCCGCCGCCGCGACAAGCATCTCGTCGAGTCGCTCGCGCGAGACGGCGATCCCCATTCCCGGCAAGTCGAGCGCCAAGCGCCGCCCGCGCGTCGCGAGCTCCAATCGCTGCGTTCGCGGTGCGCCGAGCGTGTCGAGCCAAGACGACAACCCGATGTCACTCAATGCGGTGACGGCGGCATCGTTGAGACAACCGCCGCAGACCTTCCGTCTGGGAAAGCTCTTTCGGTCGACGAGAAGTACCTCCGCTCCCCGGCGTGCGGCCTCGTGGGCGGCGACGGCTCCCGCCGGCCCCGCGCCGATGACGACAACGTCCCAAGCACGGTCGGCATCGCGTCGAGCAATCGTTCGCGGCTTCTTCAAGGACGCATCCATGTCAGCAAGAGTCGCTGCAACCAACGCCGGTGAACGTGGCAACCATCCATCCCAGCGGCCTGAGCCAATCGCTCGACCTCTTTCACTGTATAAGCGGCCCGCACGGAAAGGGGGCCATCGGTCCGGACGACGTAGCTGCTGGTCAGGAAATGGCACCCGGTATAGGCCAACGCGTAGCCGAGCGGACCACGGACGAGGTCGTGCACGAGCACGAGATGACCCGCGGCGCCAGCGAGGTTTCGCAACAGGGCGATCGAGCGTTCTTCGTCGAGATGGTGGAGAAAGAGCGAGGCCGTGAGGACGTCGTAGCCCGATGGGATGGGATCGTGGTCCAAGTCGAACGGGAAGAGCTCCATCGCGACGTCGGCTCGAGCGGCGTTCGCACGCGCCTCCTCAAGGGCGACCGGGCTGCGATCGCATCCGGCGACCTCGAGCGTGAACCCCCGGCGACGGGCCCAGGTCGCGAGCCGAACGGTGACGTCCGCCCCGCCGCACGCGATGTCGAGCACCCGCGTGGTCGAACCGCGTCGCGACTCGCAGAAGCGCCGCAGCGGACCCCACAGAATCCGGGCGCTGGAGGTGACCGCGTTGAGTCGCGCCAGTCCCTTGAGCGCTTGGCGATGGGCGCCGCGATCGAGCTCGGCTTGATCCATGATCTCCGGTTCGAGATGACGCGCGCTCAGATCGGGGAAAAGCAACCGTCGGCTCCCAATGGCATGAGTTGAGACATTGAGCTTGTGAGACTGGTGAGACTGGTGAGAGGTCGAGACACAACGACCGGCGGGGATCATCCCTCTTGAATGGCCTTGTAGAGCGTCCGCGATCGCCGAAAGCCGATCTTTCGGTAGAGACTCAAGGCGCCGCGATTCTCGGCGGTCACCTCGAGGCTTCCCATCCGCAAGTTGACACTGCGAAACCCGTGCAAGGACTTCAGGAGAAGCGCCGCGCCGAGACCTCGTCCACGAGCCTCGGGCACGACGCCAAGGTTCTGAATCATTCCGGTGCCGGTTCGGTCGGCGACCCCCTGCACGGTCCCAACATAGCCGACGGAATCGCCGAGAAGCCAAGTCGCTTGGGGAATGAAGCCCTTGCGCGAGGAGATCTCGCGCATCAACCGCTGACAACCATCCTCTTGGCCCAAGCAGGGAAAGATGCGGGCGTCCAATTCGTCGTGGAAGCAGCGAAACTTGACGCGGGCATGATGGTCCAGCATGGCCCGATGCCACGCGACCCAGTAGTAGCCTTCGGGCAAGTCGATCAAGGGGGGGAGTTCGGAGAGATCGATCTCCATCCGGTAGCGTTTGACGTAGGTTACGACCATGTTGTTCGCCACCGAAAGGGCATTCTCCTCGAGCCGCTTCGCGGCTATCCCATTGTAAGTCCGCCCCTAGAGATACGACAATACGCGCGTTTCGGCCCGCCGAACTTCGTCGAGTCCCGCCAGTGGAACTCGCGTCAATTCGGGCGCGTGCGTCCACGAGGCGACCATCGGCGTCGGCGGTGTCCGTGGGCACGCGACGGTCGCCGCGACAACGTCCGCCGCTGGGACGGAAGACGCATCAGCGCCGAGGCGATCAGACCGGAGGGGACCGCGATGGTTCCCACCCCGGCGATGGTAACAAAAGCGGTGAAGATCTTCCCGCCCACCGTCACCGGATACATGTCACCGTAGCCGACGGTGGTCAAGGTCGCCACCGACCACCACATGCAATGAAAGATCGATTGAAACTTGTCGGGCTGGGCCTCGCTCTCGAAGTAGTGAATCCCGACGGCCGACAGGAAGATCATGATCGCGACGACGAGGAGCAGGAGGACGAGTTCCTCGCGAATCGACTCGAAGGCGCGCGCGAAGTCCTTGATCGCGAGGTTAAATCGCATCAGCCGGAAGAGACGAAAGATCAACAAGAGCCGCAGTGCCCGCGCCGGCGCCGAGTCGATCGCGCCCGCCGAGAGATAGAAGGGCAGAATGGACGCCAGATCAACCATGCCCGAGTAGCTGAAGATGTACTCGCGCTTGTCGCGCGCGGCGATGAGCCGCAAGACATACTCCACGGTGAAGAGGACGATGACGACGTAGGTCAACGTATCGACGGTGCGTTCGACGCGAGGCGACAAGCTTGGGCCGTACGACTCGACACAGTAGAGGAGCATCCCGAAGACGATCAGCCCCATCGCGCAGAAGTTGAAGATGCGGCCTGATCGTTTGCTTTCGTCCAGCAGCTCGGCGATGCTCAAGGTCGCCTCCGTCATGAACTCGAAAAGAGGCGGCGCAACCAGCCCGTGGGCGCCGGTTCCGGCGGAGGGACGTTGAGCATCCGCCCGTGCAGCACCGCCAGACCGTTCTCGCGGCAAATCCGCTCGGCCATGCGATGGCCCACGAGCCGGACGATGCGCTGGTGGGCCTCCGCCATCCGGGGGGCCCGTTGGCGAGGCGAATGACCATCACTCCCGAGGAAGTGGACGATTCCGCGTTTCAGCCAGCTCTTCACGCCACGTTCGACATCGGGACTCGACGGCCGGGTGATGCTGCCGGCGTTCACCTGGATCAGGAAACCGTCCTCGACCAGCGATTCAATCAACCCCCGCTCCCTCAGGAGTTCGGGATAGCGCTCCGCGTGAGCCAAGATCATCGACACGCCCGACGGGATGAGGACCCGGCCGACTGGTCGCGGATCGATGAAGAGGTTGTGTGGCATCTCGATCAACAAGTACTTGCCGGCGTCCGCGATCGTCAGGAGTTGCCCCTTGTCGAAGAGATCATCGAGGTCGGGGCAAAGCATCACCTCCGCCGAGGGAAAGATCTCCAGATCGATGCCCTCGTCGGCAAGTTGCTTCGTGAGCCTGCCGGCCGCTTCGCGGATTCGCTCGGGGGTCACGTCTTCCCATTGCTCGTTCTGGTGAGCGACGGCGGCGACATGTCGCGTCCCTTCCTCCCAGGCGATGCGACACATCGCGAGCGCTTCCTCGTCGTTGGCCGGTCCGTCATCGAGACCCGCGTAGAGATGACAGTGCATGTCGACCAGCGTGTCCATGTCCTCGCCCTCCCACCAGGCAACGAGTCGGGCGTCCCAAGGCGCCATGAGCCATTTGCCGAAGGCGATTCTAAGGAAGCTCACCGTCCGCGGCGCGGTTCGATTCTTGACCATTTACTCAGACGGAGACGTCGACGACGACGGAGCGGCATCGCCCTTCCCCGCCGCGACGGGCACCGCGCCCGGGACGTCGGCGTCGGCCACCGCGTAGTTGTCGAACTGGATCGTGTACGCCGAGGAAAACCACGAGCGGATGTCGTCGGTGACGTCCGGCGCCTCGGGGAGATTGACGTGAAAGGTCGCGCTGTGGTGATCGGCGCGAACCTCGCCGTCCTCGACCACCAAGCAGCCGCTCTTAAAAACGTAGCGAGGCGACTCGAACATCGCTCGTTTGTCCTCTTGCGGCAGGTAGACCGTCACGTCCGCGTCCGCCCCCGGCCCCAAGTGTCCCTTCCGCGTCAGTCCGAGCAGCTTCGCCGGGCTCGCCCTGGTGATGATCGCGATTTCTTCCAGCGTGTACTCCCGGTCGAGGTCGGCGAGCAGACACCGACGCGCGATCCCCTTGGGAAGCGTCTTGAAGACCTCCCGGCGTCGATCGCGACTCATCAACAGTTCGATCGTGTGAGGATAGGTCGTGAAGGCGGCCCCGTTGGGATGGTCGGTGCTGAGCGCCAGTCGCCAAGGATCGGAGACCAACAAGTACCACTCGAGCCCCGCCGCCCACTGGATCGCGTGCACGAGATTCTTGTCGCGGTATTCGATCGGCAAGACACCGCATCCGGTCTCGCACTCGCTGTCGGAGGAATACCAACGTCCGCCGGTGACGCGATGCAAGTAATGGCCGACGGGGCCATCGCCCGTCATCGCCATCGTCCGGCCAAAATGGATGTTGCCGACATCGATCGAGAGGTTCGGATGCTTCATCAGCTCATCGACGAGTTTGGGAACCGCGGAAGTGAAGCTGAACTCGTCGTCGGCGCCTCCGCCGTAGCCGTGAAACTGAACGTGAGCCAAGTGGGCGCGATGACCTTCGAAGGCCCGCATCGTCTCACGGGTCGTCTCCCAATTGCCGGGAATGCCGAGGTTGCAGGTGTGGACGTGAACGGAATGAGGCAACGTCAGCGTGTCGGCCGCTCGCGCGAGCTCGCGCAAGATCGCGCGCGGCGTCACTCCGAAACCGGCGACGAGGCTGTCCAAGTCGGTGACCGTCTTGCGACCGGGCCGCTTCCACTGCTCGACGCCGCCGGGATTGACGATCTTGAGACCGTATCCCTTGATCGCGGTCAGCAGCCAAGCGAGGTAGCCGACGGTCCGCTCCTGGTCTTCTTCCTTGATGCGCTCCATCAAGTAGTGATTGTTGCCGCACAGCGCGAGGAAGGCTTTGTCGACGACGGGCGTATCGTCGAATTCCTCGTGAACCTCACGAGCGTAGAGCGGGGGAACCGCGGCGTCGACGGCGGACGTGTATCCCAGTCCGGCGTAGAGGTAGCCTGTCGCGTAGGAAGTCGGCACCGTGCCGCCGAGGCCCGATCGGCGTTCCTCGACGCGGGCGACGGGATCGCCTTCACGTACGATCTCCGGACACATGCGACGGCCCGCGTTGAGTTTGGGGCCCGCGATATGACTGTGCATGTCGACGCCGCCGGGCATCACGACATAGCCACGTAGGTCAATCGTGCGGGTAGGCAAGACGTCCGGATCGGAGGGGGCCGCGACGATCCTCGCGTCCTCGATCCAGAGATCCTTTTCCTCGCCGGCGATGCCATTGGCCGGATCGACGACGGTCCCACCTCGCAACTTCAGTAGCGTCATGTGTTTCCTTCGTCGGAAGCAAGCGGCCGGCGGAAGCGTGCGTGGACGGTCCTCCCCCTCGGCCGACGAGAGGATCGCGTGTCACTAGTGCTCTAGTGTCCTGATTGGTTAATTCATTGACGAAAAGACTCTTGGGTGCCTGCCCACGCTTGCCGTGGGCAGGCGGAACACGCCTATGATTGGGCAATCTTTCGCACGATCTGAGGGCCGAGACTCAATGTAGCGAACTTGCCTATCAGGACACCAGTTCAATTTAGAGCTGGTGTTTGGGGTTGCCTTGACCGTTTAGCACTGGCTGACAAGCAGCCAGTGGCACCCCAAAAATTGGATGGTCCAGTGCACTAGCTTCTTCTACGAGGGTGTGGGAGGAATTCCATCCCGGTGAGGCGCGGGAGCGCCTATGCCGAGGAACTCGGCGTGTCCGATTCAGATTCGATCTGGGAAACGATGGGCGAGGAATCGGCGTCGGACCCGCCCGTCTCCTTTCGCTTGGGACAGGCGCCGCATGAGAGCGTCATGTTGGCGATCCGTACCGGTTCGCCACCACAACTTCCCTTCAGGCAGCGGCCTTTCCACAGAAAGCCGATCCCCATCAGGAGGGCGAAGAGACCGAAGACACAGATGGCGAGTGCGATTTCGAGCATAGCACTTCCATTCTAGGCTGATTGTGCTGATCGACCACCGGTGCCTTGGTTGAGGAGCTTCTTGCGAGGCGGGGTTCGCCGTTCCCGAACGAGAAACCTTCGCCGCATGCCCGCGCAGTGCGTTGTCCCTTTTGGCACCCAAAGCACCCAAGAAGATCGACGAGAGTTCTCGAGTCAGTGGGCAACAACGCCCCTCCAGTCTTTCGCCTGGGGAATCGAAGAGTTCTGGAGGCTACCGCGAAAGAATCGGCATTCCCCGATTTGCCCGCAGGCGACTGGTGCAAACGTCGTCGACGGACGGATCGACCATCGATCGCCAAGCCCGAATCGGACGATGATGACCATGCGCCTCGCGACAACAAGGTCGTGGCCCAACGTCCGATGGACCGGACAAACGAGTATCGCTCCCGTGATCGATCTGCACGCCTACATCCACCGATTGCAACTACACCCGTTGCCGACGTTGGAAACGCCCGTCGAGCCGGGCTCGCTCCTGATCAATCCCCTGCTCAGCCGGGACGTGAGAGTTCAGGAACATGTGCGCCGCTTCCTCCCAAGCCAACCACCGGAGTTCTGGGAAACCGAACGGTCGGCGAGCAACCTCGTCCCCGAGCCGATTCCGGCCACCTTTCGCGCCGATGACGACGGCGGGTTTCGCGAACTCGGCATCCGCATCGACGCCGGGGCCCTACCGCCCGCAACGCCGATCTCCGTCTCCGTGACCGGGGTCGAAGGCCGCACCTTCGCGGCACGCTCCCAACGAGCCAATCGTTTCGCGCTGGTCACGCTCTTGGGCGACCTGCGCGACGATGCGGATCGTTCGCGGTACTTGAAGGACTGCTGGGTGGTGACCGAAGTCTACTACGTGGTCGACGCGACCTTCCGCATTCGGACGTCGACGGGAAATCGCCCTCCCACGTCGGCCACGGAGGTCGGCATTCAAGTGCGTGGCGAGGGACGCGTCGACTGGCTCGACGAGGGGACCTTTCGCATCACCCACCATCATGCCATTCCGTTCGCGTTCGGCGGCTTTCAGGTCGTTTGAGCGGACTACGATCGGCGGTCGGCGTTCCCCTGATCGCGCACGGGCAAGCCAAGGACGTCGGCCGTATGACCGTCCAGTCCACGATTGGGGGATTCGAGCGTGAATCGGTTGGAGGTGGCGGGAGGGTGACCCGGCGCGAGGCTGTCGCCCCTTCCTGGAGCGGGAGGCGCGATCTCCTCCCGCTGGATGTTTACGTTGCCCGTCGGGGCAATCGGCTACAGGCGCGCGACGCTGTCGACGGCCGAAGCGATTTCTTCCGGGCTGGGCACGTAGCGATACTGCATGAGGTAGGCATCCTCGTCCGTATCGGGGTAGTAGTGCCGCAAGATCTGAACCGCCCGGAACCCTTCGTGACGGAAGAAGAGCTGGGCATCCAAGTTTGTTTCTCGAACCTCGAGCGTGATGCGGGTTCGGCGATGACTCGAAAGCTTGCTGATCAGCTTATTGATCATCTGCGAACCGATCCCCTGGCGAGCGTGCTCGGGGTGGACGGCAAAGTTGAGGATGTGCAGCTTCGTCTTGTGTAGCTCGTAGATCATGAAGCCGACAACCTTTTCGCCGAGCTCGGCGACCATCCCGATGCAGTTGCGCTGACGCAAGCATCGCAGAAAGTCCTCTTCGGACCAGGGATAGTCGTAGAGGCCCTGCTCGATGTTGAGGACCTCCGGCATGTCTCTTCGGATCATCCAACGAATATGGACGCGAAGATCACGCTTCTGGGTGTAGCCGGCACTCATTCACATTCCCTTCCCTGGACAGCACGGGCCTCGATGGCTGGTCCCGTACGTCATCCTGACGTCAAGTTGCGGGGCGACTCGCTCGCGCGATCGTCCCCGCACCCAAGGTGACTTCCCAGCGCGGTGACCGGCTCCTCCGGTCGGCTGGAATGTCTCGCGTCGAATCATGTAGCGACGTCCGCTGGTGCCGTTCTCGCGCCCGACCTGATGCGTCCAATCGAGTCCAAAACGACAGGATCGGTCGACATCGTCGCTCAGCGTTTTGGGCTGATAGCAGTCCGCCCAAATCAGAACAAGAGCACTACCCGCCGAGGAGTGGTCGTCGCGAAAAAACCATCGCCCGCCGATCGCTAGCAGATCGCAAGGAGCGATTGCCGTCAAGATCGGGCACGAGGGCTACTTCTCGGATCGGCACCCCTCCCCCCCTTGATCAGTCAACATCAGCGAAATCGAGCTTTTCTCAAACTGGAAGCGTGACAAAGACCAAGAAAACCCCGCAGTCTCGCGCCCTCGCCAAGACCGTTCTCTCCGCTACCGGAAGATGGAGAACACGACCAATTCTTGTCGAATTCACGGGAGGGCTTCTCACCGGCGCGGCGACCTCCTCGTCCCCCACCAACTCGCTGTGCCTCGCGCCGACGATCAACTCTTGAGACGAAGCCTAGTATTGCCAGGAAGGTTCGCGGAGAATTCCGCACGATTGAAGTCGAAGAGCGAATGGGAGAGGAACGACCGCTTCAGCGCGACGTGACGCCGGTCAACCAGGGCATGATGAGCGAACAGACGATGCCGCCAACCGCGAGCGTCGGCCAAAAGATGAAGGGGAAGAGATTGAGTACCGCGTACCAGTAGCGACCACTTCGTCCGCGAACCGCGACCGACGAGGTGATGACGTCTGTTTCGGTCGTCTTCGTTCGACTCGCCATCGTCACCTCAAGATTCCGTAAGGATCCCCTGCAACTGCTTCGCGACCGCAGGCGTCCACCGATAGACTCGGCGGCGATCGCCCTCGAACATCCCGCCGAAAAAGACGGGAACCGCGACCACTCGAAAGCTCGCGTCGTCGACCTTCTCCATCGGAACAAGAAAGGTTTGTCCCGCCGGTGCTTCGGGAGTGTCGACTCCCGAGAGGGCGATTGTCGTTCCCTGAAGAGCCTGGTCGCCGCGCCACACGTTCTCAATGACGAATTGAGGTGGCTCGCCCACGAATTTGCCGGTCACGACCGCGGATGCCGTGAGAATTTGGGGACGCGAGAGGATGACCGGGTTCGAGACCGTGAGAACCTGCACCAAGAGAAAACAGAACCAGAGCCCGAGAGGTATCGTCGCGAGGATCAACCGAAGCTTGGCTCCTGACGTCGACGATTCCGCCGGAGGGGCGGTCGGCGTGGCGGCGTCCTTGGTTGACGTCTCGTCCGTCACTTAGAGTTCGTCCCACTCGATCTTGTATTCGCGGACGAAGACCTCGTCGAAATCGTAGAGATCGTCGAAATCCTCAAGACGATCGTCGTCCGATTTGTGCCAGTGACCGGCCTCGATCAAGGTGTAGACCATGGCGCCGAAGTCGCGGGTGTTTTGGATGCCCCAGAGTCGAAAAACGACGGGAGCCATCATGCCGAACTGCTCGAGGGCGTAGTGGCGAACTCCTTCGAGGAGCTGCTGCCCGGAGACGTGATTGCTTTGGGTTTCGGGCTCCGCCGCTTCTCCAGCCGGACGGGAGACCTTACCCAGCATCCGTTGGGTATACGCGAGAGCATGACAGAGGAACTCGTACGCCTCGACGGCGTAGCGATCGTCTTGCTGCGCGATATCCACCAATTCGGACCGACGCCCGCTCATCGTTGGGATCCTCGCCGAAACTAGTGTCGCGCGGAGAAGAACGCTCCTTCTCCGGAGCGTTCCTGGCCTGTCAACAGTCACTCCCCCATCTCTACGCTTCATTCTAATCGGTCGCGACGACGATGCAAGACGCACCCTCAGGAACGCTAACCTAAAATATCCTTTCGAGTTGCGCGGAATCCCCTTCTCAAACCCCATTCACCGACGGCAAGACCGTTCGACGCGCTTCGAGGGTCAAATTCGACACAATCGGATCGAAATCGCGCCGATTTGCCCCCGTTCGCCCCCGTTTCGCACCAGTTCGCCCTTCCGCGAGTGATATGTTTCAGCAGATCCGCCCGAATGCCAATTTCCCTAGGCGGATGGAAGGACTAGACCCATGGCACAACTCCAACATCTCCATCCACTGCGCAGCACCCGTCCAGCCCGCTGGATCGCGTTGGCTGGACTTTCGCTCTCGTTCGTGATGAGCAGTGGTTGCGCGACCACCGGATCCGGGAAGGAGTTCAACTGGCCGTGGAAGAAAAAGGAAGGGGTCGCGGCCGGGCCGCTGGTTCCGTCCGCTCCCGACGGAGGGTTGCTCCCTCCTCCGGGGTCCGCCGATCGTCGCTTGCCACCGCCAAGCCGTTCGGCCGTGAACCTCGGCAAACCAATCTTTCCCGCGACCGCCCGACAGGAATCGGAAGATCTCAACCTGATCTCCTGGACCACCGGCGACCATCGGTAGCCATTTGGTCTACTATCTGATATCGTTGATCGAGATTGACGCCGAAATCGGAAGTTCTCGAGCAACCGTCGCCGCTTTCTGCACGAAGGTCATCTCTTCCCTCGGCAGCGGCACTTCCACTTTCAACGGCGGATTCAGCGCGACCAACGTCGTTCCCTTCGGCTGCCACCCAAGCGAGTTCTGGAAGTCGAGCACCACCGTCTCGTCGGTCTTGTCGACCAGACAGATGATCTCCAATTCCGTCGAATGCCCCGTCAACACGCTCATCGGTTCAAGGGCATCCTTGTCGGGACTCGCGGTCACCACTGGAGCCCCCTCCCGCCGAATCGCCACCTTCCCCGGCCAATAGTGCGTCAACGTCTCCTCGGCCAAGTTCGTCACCACCAGCGAGACGAGCATCGTTCGACTACGCTGCTCCTTGTCCCCGCAATCGATCCGCGTCACCGCCACCTCGACCCATCCGTTGTGCTCGACGACGAGCTCCTCTTCCTCCTCCGGCTTCTCCGCGACGACCGTTTCCTCGTCGTCCAACCCAAGTTCCATCGAGTCATAACGGGCCATGTAGGGACTGTGGGTACAGCCGCACAGCGCGAACAGCAGCATCGTGGGAGCGAGGGTTCTCAAGACGACGTCTCCTCTAACCGCCGGTGGAAGCATCGAGCGGAACCAACTGCTCGGTCGTCACGATCGGTACCGGCAAGTCGGTCTTGTTGGTCGTGGTGCCGATCACGCCGATGCGCCGACCGACGTAGGAGTCCATGCTGAGTCCTGGGACCGGGACGATGTAGTGCGTGTTGAGCCCAGCGTTGTTGCGGAGCGTGTAGGTCGTCTTGCCATCGACGCGGATCGCCGCCGGTCGCAGCACCCCTTGGGCCGTGAACCGCGGACCGACGTCGTGGGCGATCTGCTCGTGACGCTGCTGCAACTGGGCCAATTCGCTGTCGCGCTGCATCGCCGCTTCGGTCTGACGCCGAGCGTCGAGGAGTGTCCGCTTCAACCCGGACCACCACTGAACCCGACCGAGCGACGCTTCGATCTCGCGGCGCTGCTCCGCCGTGGGGTTGGCGTCGAGCAGCTTCTCGAACGACTCCTGGGCCTCGTCGAGGCTCCACTTTTCCGGTGGGCGGGCCCGCATCGCCTCAAGCTGGTTCTTCAGCGACGCGATCCGCTTCTCGAGAGGAGCCTTCGGATCGTCGGCGAACTTCACGGGAGGTTGATCGGCGTCGGACTCCTCCTTCGGAACCGTCTTCTCCGACTTGGCGAACGTGAGCTCCTCCTCGTCGGCCTTGGGATCTCCCTCATGGATCGCGGGCGGAATGACGCGACTGCCGACGGCATTGACCAGCGGCGCTTGCGGCGCGCTGTCGAAGTCGGTGTCGTCGTCGACCAGGCCGACCTTCTCCTCGGCCGCCGCCGCGACGACGGGCATCTCCGTCCCGTTGCTGGGCAGGTCGAGATCGGTCCGAGCCACGTAGCGAACTTCCTCGTCGGGAGGGAGAATCTTGTACCAGGCGACGATCTTGCCGTCCTCTTTGCCGTAGGCCTTGTCGAGGATGGCGACGTGATCGCCTTGTTTGAGCGTTACTTGAAAGACGTGCCGCGCATCGGTCAATTCGCTACCGATACGCACTTTTGAACTGGGAACAATGACTTTGCCGGAGCCGTCTTCCTGTTCCTCGACGGTGCGCGCGAGGATCCAACTGAAGCTCCCGCCCGGGGGTTTGATCGCGACCCAACGTTTGGTCGAGTCGCCGTAGGCCGTCACCGCTTCACCCACGCTGAGTGCCTGGGTCGGGTAGAAACCGATGCCCGGCCCACTCAGGGCGTAGGCTTGCTCGTTGGCGACCTTCGCTTCATAAGCGGACGGAGGTTGGGCGCTCGCGACCGAACTGGGGCCACTAGCGACCAACCAGGTCAGCAACCAAGAGCCAACGTTCCGAAAGCGATGCCTCATGCCTCGCTCCGACGAGCACCCCGGACTATTCGATCGTTCCCTCAACGATCGTCCAAGCCCTCCTTAGAGTGACCAAGCCGATTTCATGCAAGCCCGTTCGTCGACCGAACCACGTCGGTTTCGACGCGTCGAAACCCACCAGCACGATAGCGAAGCCAGCCAGCTCCCCGTATCCCGCCCCATTCGCCGCATCGAGCCACCCTTTGCGAGCTTGCCTCGTCGTGTGCCTTTGGAGCTTCCCGTGGAGAGGCCCGCGTCCACCAGCTTGTTGAAATGTGGTGGGCCCTCCCTAGATTTGTGAGGGTTGCGACACGAGGTGTCGCAAGCAACAGGGACATGCCCCATCGGCGTCGGCCGGCGAGCAAACCGGTCGGTTCCCACCCACCTAGCGGCCCGAACGACGCTCCTTCGTCATCGAGAGTTTCGCAATCTCTGGGATCGCATCGTGGAGGAGTCTGTTCCCTGAGCCGGCATGGATCCACGCATGGAGTTCGGTCCGTCGCCGCACCGCCTGTTGAATCTTCACCCAGGGAGTCGTCTCAAATGAAGTGGTGGCTGATTTTCGTCATCTGTACCATCCTGGCCTGGGGCTGCTACGTCCCCACCATCCACATGGGCCAAGGCGCTCTCGGAGGGTTGACCGAGTCGGGCAAGCCGAACTTCAAGGCGGGTGGGCTTCGCGCCTTCCTGTGTGTCGGGCTCGCCTACTTCCTGACGGCGGTCATCATCCCCGGCATCATCATCGGCGTGACCCCCGCGGAACAATCCTTCACGATGAAGGGAACGACGATCTCCACCCTCGCGGGGATCTTCGGCGCGATCGGGGCCCTGGGCATCATCCTCGCGATTCGCGCGGGCGGCCATCCGGTCTACATTGTTCCGCTCGTCTTCTCCGGTGCTCCCATCGTCGGCGTGGTCGTCGGCATGATCCTTCATCCGCCCCACAACGCTCCAAGTCCCATCTTCTACGCGGGGATCGTGCTTGCGGCGATCGGAGCGGGGTTAGTCCTCTTCGCCAAACCGGCGTAGTGGCGTGTCTTGGCCTCGTGTCCTGATAGGCAAGTTCGCTACCTTGAATCTCAGCCCTCGGATCGTGCGGAAGATTGCCCAATCATAGGCGTTTTCCGCATGCCCACGGCGAGAACGAGCCATGGTGGCCAAGATCATGGAGAAGAAACGGAGGCGAATCTGTCGATTCGTCCAGTTTTTGGATACCGAGGTTGGTGAAAAGGGCCGTTTGTAGTCGGCATCGAAAAGATCAACTGGCTGCCAACTTCAGCCTCTTGTTCCCCTCTCCCTGTGGGAGAGACAGCCTCTTGTCCCCCTCTCCCTGTGGGAGAGACAGCCTCTTGTTCCCCTCTCCCTGTGGGAGAGACAGCCTCTTATTCCCCTCTCCCTGTGGGAGAGGGGTTAGGGGTGAGGGGATTTTTGAATGAGGGGACTCTTCCCCGATGCACCGACTCGTGGACGGTCGAATTTCCAACCTTGGGTTGTCGGTGACGCAACTCGTTCTCCCTGGACGACAAGCAGCCAGTGGCACCCGAACATCATTTCTTGATCAACCGCTAAGACGCGAGCCGTCGGCTCTCGACGTCGGGCTTTCGGAAAGGATGAGATGTCGCCGAGTCGCCCGTGCTCCATCTCACTCGGGGAGGAGCTTGGCGCGGGACTCGTTGGTCGGCCTTCTCGGAATCGCGAAAAACCGATCCCAACGCGGTCGCCGCGAAGACCACCAAGACCACCGCCCAGATCGTCGAACGGATCGTTCGCAAACCGCCACCAAACGCCATCGCGCCCAGGACGCTGATCCCAAACGCCAACGCCAGGCAGAAGCTCAGCCCACGATAGCCAACGTCCTCGACGATGCCCGCGTAGTTCATCAATCCGGCGATCACCGCCAACCCCAAGGCGATCACTCCCCAGCTTCCGAGTAGATCGAGCTCCCGTTCATCGCGACGATCGAGCAGGATGCCGCCGACTTCCCGTTCGAGTCGATTGAGAATGTCCTGAACCTGGGCTTCCGAAAGGCCTTCGTGGCGAGGGCGTCGTCGGGGCCGTTGCCGGTAGGAATAGGTCTTGCGATGGTCGCCGCGGGTGGACGCCTCGGCTTCGGCGTCGGACTGGCTGTCTCGCGCGAGCAGATCCTCATAGGCCTGCTGGATCCGCACGAAGTCCTCTTGGGTGCCGCCGACGTCGGGATGATGCTTGCGCACGAGTTCGCGGTAGGCTCGCTTGATCGTCTCGAGATCGGCGTCGGCCGGAACGCCGAGGATGAGATGCGGCTGCATCAAGCCTGCTCCCACTGCATCACCGGTTCGAGATTGGCAAAGGGGGCGTCCCTCCCGTCGCGCCGGTCGAGACTCCCCTTCCTTTCACTCTGTGACGCGATCGCGCCGTTGTCAATCTTCGTCGATGAAGGGAAAGAGCCGCTGCAGGAGTTCCTCGGTCATCGGCGAGCCATACTCGGAGATTTCGAAGGCCTCGATCCACTGAATCGATTTAGCCTTCTTGCCGCCGTAGATCTGCTTGAGTTCCTTTGCGTAGCGTTTGGCCGGAAGCGCGAAGATGTCGGAGAACCACTTGCGGACGAACGCTCGCCGCTCACTCAGGTCACTCGGCACCTGATCGAGGATGCCCTGATTGAACGGCAGCCACTCGTGGACCTGCGAGACGTGACAGTTGAGCATGTCGACCACGATCTCGAAAACGTCGTCGATCGGAACGATGACCTCCGGGGTGAAGGGACACGGCTTGGAGAACTGATCGCTCAAGTAACCGAAGACGGGGTTCTTCCGAAGAAAAGGAACGTCGGGAGCGACCGGCGGGACGGTCACCATGTACGCCGCGTCTTGGATCAGTTGGGACGTGTAGCGATGGTCGGGGTGATAGTCGTTCGGACGATGCGTCAGCACCAAGTCGGGCTCGGTCTCGCGAATCAGCCGCACCACCTCGAGGCGTCGTTCGAGCGTCGGCAATAGTCCGCCGTCAGGGTTGTCGAGGACGCGATACTCGACGCCGGCAACCAGCCCCGCCGCCGTGGCTTCCTTGCGGCGACGTTCGGCCAACTCGGGGCCGCTCATCTCATGGTGCCCCGCGGAGCCATCGGTCATGCTGACGAAGGTGACGGCGATGCCGTGGCGTTTCCACAGCGCCGCGGTGCCTCCTGCCTTGATGTCGCAATCGTCGGGATGCGCCCCAACCACCAATACGCGTGGTTCACTCATGAACGATGCCTCTCCTAGCTGCAATGGGTGAGTTTCCCTGCGAACAGTTCCCGACCCCTCGGTGGTGCGGCCCACCTAGTGTCGAGCCATAGGGTGGCTTGTGGCACCCGCGTGACATTTGGACGTAAACGATTCCTAGCAGTCCGGTGATCTATTCGCTGCCAATTGGCCCGCTCAAATCAACGGACTGCTAGGACGACGACTCGCCCTTGGGCTCGAGCGGTCGCGCGGGGACGCCGGCGACGACTTCTCCCTCGGCGATGGTCTGGTTCTTGGTCACGACCGCCCCGGCGCCGACGACCGACTTCGCGCCAACCGCGACGGGAGCCACCAAGACGGCACCACTCCCGAGGAAGGCTCCGTCACCGACCGTCGTTTGGCTCTTCACCCCTTGATCGTAGTTCGCGGTGACGAGTCCCGCCCCGACATTGACTCCTTCTCCGAGGGTCGCGTCGCCGAGGTAGGCCAAATGTTTCGCGGTCGCTCCCTTGCCCATCGTGCTGCGAACGATTTCGACGAAGGCTCCCACTTGAGCCCCCTCCTCCAACACGGTCCCCGCGCGCACGTGGGCGAAGGGGCCGAGGTGGCATCGCTCGCCAATCGTGGCGGGGCCCCCGATGACGGTAAAAGGCTGGATCACCGTATCGCGGCCGATCTCGGCCCGGGCGTCGATGTAGGTATTGCCCGGATCGACGATGGTGACCCCCGCGTCGAGATGCCGCGACTGGATTCGCTGTTGCATCAGGACATGGGCGTCGGCCAAGTGACGCCGATGGTTGACGCCGTGAACATCGATCTCGTCGGCGAGGATCTCCGCATCAACCGCGTCGCCTCGCTTCCGGAGGATACCAGGAACATCGGTTAGGTAGTACTCTCCTTGGGCGTTGGCCGGTTTGACCTCGGCGAGGGCTTCGAACAACGAACGAGAATCGAAGACGTAGAAGCTGCCGTTGACCTCTTGGATCGCCGCCTCCTCGGGCGTGCAGTCTTTCTGTTCGACAATGCGGTCAAATCGTCCCTCCGCGTTGCGAACAATGCGCCCCATGCCGAAGGGATTGCTCATTGTCGCGGTCGCGAGAAAGGCTTTCATTCCTCCTTCGCGCGAACGCTGGAGCATCTGCTCGATCATCTCCGCCCTGATCAGGGGGCCGTCGCCGGCGAGGACGACGACTGGGCCGGCGTGATCGACGAACGCGTCGCGGCAGCAGTCGACGGCATGCCCGGTCCCCTTCTGTTCGGTCTGCTCGACGAACTCGACGCCGGGGGTATTCGCGAACCGCTCCCGCACCAAGTCGCCACGATAGCCGACGACTAGGACCTTGCGGCGAATGCCAGCGCCTTCCAACGCCGCGAGGACGTACGCCAAGAGAGGTTGGCCGCAAAGCTCGTGAAGGACCTTCGGCAGGTCGGACTTCATGCGGGTGCTCTTGCCCGCGGCCAAGACAATCGCCGCCGGTTCGCTCGTCGCGTGCTCGTCCATGAGTCCCCCTCCATTTGCGCTTCTGCTGGGATCTCGCCCACGTCGGCGATGCTCCCTCGGACTCGAGAGAAATCCCATCCCGTTCCGTGTCAATCAATGGACACGGGCCAAACACGGCAAGCCGCCGGACCGGCGCCGAATCGTTGGAGCCCCCGTCGACGGTGAAGGATTCGGGTTCCTCGATTGCGACTTCCCGCCACGATCCTTACGTTGTACAGGGGTTGGTGGACTCTTGGAGACTTTCCTGATGCAGAATCGTCCCTTTGGCAACGACGACGTCGATGTCACGGAAGTTGGATTGGGCACGTGGCAGTTCGGTGGCGAGTGGGGAACGATCGACGACGCGTCGGCCCTGCGAACCCTTTCGGTCGCCCACGAGCGAGGGATTCGCTTCTTCGATACCGCCGACATCTATGGACAGGGCCGCAGCGAAGAATTGATCGGGCGGTTCCTCAAGGAGTCCGATGCGAAAGTCTTCGTCGCGACCAAGCTGGGACGTTTCCCCGAACCGGGCGGCCACGCGAACTATTCGCTCGACGTCTTCCGCCAACACACCGAGGCCTCGCTCAAGCGTCTGGGCGTCGACGTTCTGAACCTGACGCAACTGCACTGCATTCCCGAAGACGAGCTACGGCGTTCGGACGTCTTCGATTGGCTGCGCCGCCTGCAGCGGGACGGGATGATCGAACGCTACGGCGCCAGTGTCGAGACGATGGATCAAGCGCTCTTTTGCCTCGAGCACGAGGGGATCGCGTCGCTGCAGATCATCTTCAATATCTTTCGCCAGAAGGCGATCGCGGAACTCTTCGACGAGGCCCAAGAGAAGGGAGTCGCGATCATCGTCCGACTTCCCCTCGCCAGCGGCCTGCTCGCGGGCAAGTTCACGAAGGAATCGACCTTCGACGAGTCGGATCATCGCCACTTCAATCGCGACGGCCAGTCGTTCAACGTCGGCGAGACCTTCGCGGGCCTTCCGTTCGAGAAGGGTGTCGAACTGGCCGACGAACTCAAGTCGATGGTGCCCGACGGAATGACGATGTCCCAAATGGCCCTGCGGTGGATCCTCGACTTTCCCGCGGTGACGACCGTCATTCCGGGTGCGTCGCGTCCGGAACAGGCCGAGGGGAACGCCGCCGCGAGCGACCTCCCGCCGCTCTCCCCGGAGCTGCATCAGCGGTTGAGCACCTTCTACACTCAACAAGTCGCTCCGCACATTCGCGGCGGCTATTGATCGGCGAGCGGGTCACGTCGCCGCGACCGGCTTGCGATAGAGAATCGTGTCGCGATGCCGTAGGGACTCCAAGGTCACCGGCACGCCATAGAGGCTCTCCGCCGCTCCGAGCAAGAGATAGCCGCCCGGATTCAGCATAAGGTCGATCTGTTCGATCACGCTCCGTTGCATCGGTGGATCGAAGTAGATCAACACGTTTCGGCAAAGCACGAGATCGAACCGGCCCAGGGTCACGAAGGGCTCGGCGAGATTGCAGCGGCGGAACTCGACGTGCCCCCGAAGCCGCGGGCAGATCTGGTAGCTCTCGTCGCACCGGCTCACGTAGGCCTCGATTCGCTCGGCCGAAAGACCGCGCTCGATCTCCGCCCGTCGATAGATCCCCCGACGCGCTCGCCGGATGGCCTCATTGGAAATGTCGGTGGCGAGGATCGAAAAGGCGTTGAGGCCCGCACCCTGATGGCGCGAGCCCGCGAACTCATCGATGAGCATCGCGAGGCTGTAGGGTTCCTGGCCACTCGCCGAGGCGACGCACCATACCGACACCGTCTTCTCCTCCGAGTCGACGCCACCTTGGCCCGTGGGCGCGCACGCGGTCAGGCGTGGCAGGACCAGTTCGCGCAGGGCCTCGAACGGGTGTTCGTCGCGAAAGAAGCAAGTCTCCCGCGTTGTGATCGCATCGATGACCTCATCGCGAAGCTGGAAGGAGTCGTAGCCAAGCATGCGGTTCCGAAACTCGCTCAGATCGGCGCAGCCATGCTTACGCGCGATCGGCCCGAGTCGTTGCTCGATGAGGTATTCCTTCCCGTCGGGAATCGACATCCCGCAGATGCGGCGAATGTAGTCCCTCAGGGCTTGGAAGTCGGAGGTCGAGAGCGCCAAGTCAGCTTGCTCCCGGATGGTGGGCCAACGCCGAGATGACCTCGGCGATCTCCGAGATCGGCACGACGCGATCGACCAAGCCGGCGGCGACCGCGCTTCCGGGCATCCCCCAGACAACGCTACTCTCCTCATCCTGGGCGAGAACGTACGCCCCGGCACGCCGGAGTGCCCTGAGTCCCTCGGTTCCGTCGTGTCCCATGCCGGTCAGGACACACGCCACCGCGTTCTGCCCCAAAACCGGCGCCGCCGACCGAAAGAGAATGTCGGCTGACGGCCGGCAGCCCGACTCGGAGGGAAGATCGTTGATCCCGGTGCGGATCATGCCCTGGCGTTTCCGCAGGAGCAGGTTGCGTCCCCCCGGCGCGATGTAGATCGTTCCCGCTTCGACCGGCTCATCGTCACTGGCGACGACGACGCGAGCGGGACACTTGGCGTCGAGACTCTTCGCGAGAAAAGGGGTAAACTCCGCGGGAAGATGCTGCGCGACGAAAATGGGAGCACGAGTCACCCGGCTCAGCTCGGGAAGCAGGAACGTGAGCGCTTGCGGACCTCCCGTCGAGACCGCGATGAATATTCCCTCGATCTCGCGGTCAAAGCGATGAGCGATCGGCGGCGCGGCAATCGGGGCAGGGACCTGCGCGCTGACGGTGCCGACATCCCGTTGGGAAGCGTAGGCCCGGAGCTTCTCCGAGACGCTGCGCCGGATGCGGTCGATGTCGGTGACGCCGTGGGGGCCGCTCGGCTTACAGACGAAGTCGAACGCTCCCGCCTCGAGCGCCTTGATGGTAACCTCGGCTCCCTGACGCGAATAGGCGCTGACCAGCAGCACCCCGACGGGAGGATCATCCGGTCGCGACCCGTTGAGTCGCTGAATCGCCCGAAGTGTTTCGAGACCATCCATCTGCGGCATCTGGAGATCGAGGGTGACCAGATCGACGGGGTTGGCTCGGAGGTATTCGAGCGCTTTGACTCCGTTCCAGACCGATCCGACCACTTCCACTCCGGGCAGCGGAGCGACGATCTCGCGAAACGCCTCGCGAAAGATCCGCGAGTCATCAACGATCAACAAGCGCAACGGCGACGTCACACACGCCTCCATCGTCATCCGTGCTCTCTCCTTCCCTGAGCCGAAAGTCATCCCTCGAGCTTGAAGCGTTCGACAAGCCGTTGAAGCTCCGCGGCGATGCGGGACAACTCCGCCGAGGAGGCACTGACTTTGCGGGAGCTCTCGACGTTCTCCCGGCTCGACTCGCTCACGCTGTGTATGTTTCGCGAGATCTCGACCGCCGTTCTTGCGGCCTCGCCGGTGTTTCTGGACATGTCGGAAGCCCCCTTGGCCGCCTCGCCCGCGTTCTTGGAGGTGTCGTTGGCTCCCTTGGCCACTTCGGCGATCGAGACTGCGATGTTCTCCACGCCGCTATCCGCGTCGCGGACGTTCTGGGAGATGACATTGGCCGAGCGAGTTTGGCGCTCGACCGACTCGGCCACCCGGTTGGTCGACTGATTGATTGCTCCGATGATCTCGGCCACTTGCTTGATCACCGCGACCGCCTCGCGGGTGCTCGACTGAGCCCCTTCTATTTTACTCGCGATGTCCTCGGCGGCTTGGGCACTTTGGTTAGCGAGCTCCTTGATCTCGCCGGCGACGACCGCGAATCCCTTGCCCGCTTCCCCGGCGGCGGTCGCTTCGATGGTGGCATTGAGGGCCAAGAGATTGGTCTGGAGCGCGATCGTCTTGATCACCTCGGTCACTTTGTTGATCTCACTGGCGGCCGAATCGAGCGAGTTCATTGAGGCGGTCGCGTCCTGGGCGAGCGATGAGGCCTCGTTGGCAACCCGAGACCCCTCCTTGACGTCGTTCTCGATTTCCTGGAACGCCTTGGTCATCTCCTCGATCGACCGCGCCACGGTGCCGACGTTGGTCGACGTCTGTTCCGCGGTTGAGGAAATCGTCGCGATGTTGACGCTCATCTGTTCGGTGGCGGAGGAGATGCTGACAACGTTCATGCTCATCTGCTCGGCCGAAGCGGCCATCGTGTTGATGTTGGCCGACATCTCCTCGGTCGCCCCAGCGACGGCCACCGACTGATCGGAAACGTCCTGTCCACGACTGAGCAAGTTGGTCGAGACGGTCGACAGTTCGTTGGCCGACCGATTGACCTCGCCCGAGACGCTCCGAATGTCGGCGACGATCCGCGTGAGCGAGCAGACGACCGAATCCATCGCGTGGGCCAGCTCGCCGATCTCGTCCTCCTGATCGAGGTTGAGTCGTCGACTCAGGTCGCCTTCGGCGATCGTCTGGATCATCGAAACGCACGCCGCCACCGGCCCGGTGATCGCCTGTTTGATCGCGAGCGAGAGAAAGAGCCCAATCGCGATCCCGACCACCGAGAACCCGACAATCGCGTAGGTCGCTTGGCGGTAGGTCGAGTCGCTGTACTCCTTTTCCTTGCCCAACTCCGCGCGCAGACTCCGCGTCAGATCCTGGATCTTCTCACCGGCTTGCTTCTGCAAGACTTCCTGGGGGCCCATCGACATCTGGGCGGAGAGTTCATTGCTGTTGGCCCGCGAATGGGTGATGATGCGACTGTTGGTTTCCTCGAAGGAGGTCAGGGCCTCGCGAGCCTTCGCGGACTCGTCCTTCGCTTCGGGAAAGGTCTCCGACACGATTCGCAGCTCTTCCTCGATCCGGTCCTGGAGGAGCTTCATCCGCCCCTCCAATTCGTCCATCGACCGCGACGTCAGCGCGTCGATATGAAACGCTTGGAGACCGTGCCAGCGAAGGATGTTGACCTGGGCCTCGGCCAACTCCTCGAACCGGTCGGGAGTCTTGGCGCCCGAGGTCGTCTGAGTCGCCTCGATCGGCCGCGGCTGCGTGCTCTCGACATGGCGACGAACCCCACTCAGCGCCTCCTGAAACCCCTTGAGCGTCTCGTAAGACTCGTTTTGATGCAGATCGGTCGCTTTGAGGTTCGAGTTCTGGATCGCGAGTTCGAGCATCTCCCGATCCTGTTCCTTGAGCTCGTCCCACGACGCCTTGAACTCCGCCAAGTACTTGCGCTGCTGATCCTCGCCATCGGCCTCCAAGAGTAGCTCGAGATCGGCGAGCGTCTTGTCGATGGTCTCTCGTTCCGCCTCGGCGCGCTTTTTGTAGCGTCGCGACTGTTCGTCATCTTCGGAGAGAATCGCGTTCTTTCCCGCCCGGATCTGTTCGAGCAGCCGGGTGCGAATCTCCGTCGAGAGTCGCAACTTCTCGAGCGTGTCACCGACGACGCGAACGAGCTGCTTGTTGACGGAATCGAGTCCGTAGATGCCCACCCCGGCGATCATCATCGACGTCAACACCAATACGCCGATGAGCAGCCCCATCTTGATCGACAGTCGCCAGTGCTTCACGAATCGTTTCCCCCTAGTCCTCTAGTCGGTAGCCCAATCGGATCATCGTCGGACGATTCTCCGCCACTCGCTCAACGCTCCGGCGACGCCGAAAGGGTCGTCGTCGCGGCGCCCTGCATGGTCATGATCTTCTCGATGGCCGGCAAGAGCTGACGCGAGTTGACCACCATCAACAATTCCTCGTCGAGCCGGCAAACGCCACAAACGAAGTCGGCTCCCAACTGACGCCGCTCGGCCCCCTCGGGGAGCCCCTCGTCCCGGCTGCGACGTTCCTCGACCAGGTCCTCGTCGACATCGACGATGTCGCCGATCGCGTCGACCATCACGCCGAAGGAATCGCCCGCCGACGGCTTGAACACCATCAACCTCGTGTCGGGACCGATCTCGAGTCGTTCCATGCCGAGCATCAACCGCATGTCCAGGACGAGGTGGATGCTGCCGCGCAGATTGACATATCCCATCACTTCATCCGGCGCGTGGTGAATGGGCGTCAGTTCTCTTTCCGTATTGATCTCTTTGACGTCGAGCACATCGACACCGAAAAGCCGCCGCCCCAACCGGAACGTGCAATACGGCTTTCGCCCCGTCTCCTTTGGCGTGTTCACGGCGCCGTCTCCTTTCCGGCGACGCACGTGCCGAGCAGGTCGGTCACCGTCGCCATGAACTGCTCGCGGTCGAGCTTCACCTCGTAGCGGTCGAAGCCGCACTCCTGGGCCCGTTCTCGATCGTCGTCGCTGCAGAGAGTCGTCAACGCCATAAGCGGAACGCGGAGCCCGCGGCGCCGCACCTCGCGGGCGAACTCGAAGCCGTTCATCTGCGGCATCTCGATATCGCTGACGATGAGGTCGAACGACCCCTCGTCGAGTTTCGCCAGCGCGTCGGCCCCATGGATCGCGGTGACAACTTGATGACCACCATCCTCGAGAAATCCGGCGACCAGTCGTCGAAAGAACTGCGTGTCCTCCACGAGTAGGATCTTCATCCCGGGAACGCGCGTCTCCTCGAAGTGTTCGGCCGCCCAAAGCGGATCGGCTTTCTCGCTGAGCCGATGCGGATCGACGAAGAGGGTCATGTGATCGCCGACGATCGCCGATCCGAAGATGCCGTCCTCGCGGTAGCTCTCGACACTGAGATCGACCGCCAACGTCTGGGCGTCGATGATCGAGGACGCGAGAATCCCGACCGGACGGCGCCGGTCCTTCGGCATGATCAGGTACATGCGCGACTGTTCGGGATAGGCCGAGACGTTCAGGAGCCGGTCCAGTCGCAGGACCAAGGTACCGACGCCGTCGATGGTGACGAACTCCTTGTCCCCCACGCGTTCGATCCTCGCGGGATCGACGATCGCGATACGGCGCACCGCGGGCAAGTGGATCGCGAAACGCTCCTGTTCCCCGGCTTTGAAGAGAAGCACGGTCTGACGCTCGACCGGTTCCCCGTCGGCCTCGGTGGTGTCGAGACCCGAGTCGGTCTCGAACGAAATGCCGACATGACGCGCGATGCCGTCGACGTCCAAGATGAGCGCCACGCGGCCATCGCCGAGAATCGTCGCTCCCGAGTAGCACGTCAGCGAGCGCATCGTACTTTGCATCGGCTTGACGACGACCTCCGCGGTGTCAACGACTCGATCGACGAGCAACCCGTAGCGATGCCGCCCCACCTTGAGCACGACGATCGCGGAGGTCTGCGAGAACTCCTCGGCGGTGACCGCGTCGAAACGCGACTCGTCGGAACCGTGGTACTTGCGAATGAGCGCCGCGCGGTCCTCGGGTCGAAAGGGCTTTCGGCGGCACAGAACCTCGTGAAACCGGACCAGCGGAAGCAGACGATCGCGCAAACGGTAGATCTCTTGATCGTAGGCGCACTCGATGCGGCCCGAGCGTGACGAGGACTTCGGCCGGACGACTTCTTCCACGCTCTTTTGCGGAATCGCGAAGCGCTCGTTGCCGACGACGACGATCAAGCACGGAATGATCGCGAGTGTCAGCGGCAATCGAAGGGTGATCGACGTCCCCTTGCCGGGCTCGGAGTGGACCGTGACGCTCCCTCCAAGTCGCTCAATGTTGGTCCTCACGACGTCGGTGCCGACCCCGCGGCCGGAAAGATTGGTCACCGAGCTGGCGGTCGAGAATCCGGGAAGGAAGATCAACGAAAGCACCTCGTGCTGGTTCATCGCCTCGAGTTCGGCCTCGGTGCGAAGGCCGAGGTCCATCGCCTTTCGCTTGATGCGCTCGGGCTCGATGCCACGACCGTCGTCCTCAATGGCGATGCTGATCTGCCCCCCCTCGTGGGTCGCGCCCAAGTGGATCTGGCCCGCTTCCGTCTTCCCGGCACTCAAGCGTTGCTCGACGGTGCCGATGCCGTGATCGCAGCTATTGCGAATCATGTGGGTCAGTGGATCGGCGAGGGACTCGAGAATCGACTTGTCGAGTTCGACCTCGCCACCGCTGATCGACAGGTCGATCCGCTTACCCAGTTCGCGGGCGAGGTCGCGCACCACTCGAGGAAACCGGTTGAAGAGATTGGCAACCGGCTGCATGCGGGTCTGCATCACGGTCTCTTGAATTTCGGTCGTCACACCGCTGAGGCGTTTGACCATTCCACGAAGGTTGAGCCGTTCCTTTTTGACGATCGAAAGCATCTGGTTGCGAACCAGGACCAATTCCCCCGCGAGATTCATCAACTGATCGAGCAAGTCGACCGAGATGCGAACGTGCGAGACTCGATCGGAGGAACCCTTCGCGTCCCCGCGCGTTCCCGGGGCCGGCGCGGCGGGTGTCGACGACTTCGGAAACCTGACTTGGCGAAGACTCGTGTTCGGGACCAGCGTCTTGTTGACCAACTCCAGTCGGCAATGAAGCGACGAGAGCAGCAGACGCGCCTTGGGCGACTCGCGCGGCAACCCCAGCGAAAGGTCGAAGTCCTCCACGTCGAGTGCCGTGGCCTCGAGACGGCCGAGATTTCGGAGATCGCTCAATAGCCGTACCGTTCCCCGTCCGGTTTGCTTCGCGAACTCACCGAGATTGACCTCGAGGTAAAAGAGGTGCTCTCCGTGCCGCGTCATTTCGTCCAAACGGGAACTGGACAGCGTCATGTCCGAGGGAAGAGCCCCGAACTCGATGTAAACTTCGCTCGCCACTCCGGGCCGCTGCAACCGCACAAGCAATGCCGAGATGTCGGCGTCGTCGCTGTTGTCGATATCGTCGACAAGCGCCCCGAGACGGTCGATCGCGGACAAGAGCGTCTCGATCTCGTCGCTCTGGAGCGGGGCGCCTTCGTGATAGCTGACTTCGAAGGACGACTCGATGGCGTGGGCGAGTCGAGCGATCGTCTCCAATCCACAGAGCCCGGCTCCCCCCTTGATCGAATGGACGGCCCGGACCAAACGGTCGTGCCGCTCGCGCATCGACGCCCCGCTGTCCTTCTCCAGGGCCAAGAGTTCCGACTCGGCACCGCGGAGGTGCTCGCGAGCCTCGCTCACGAAGTCGGAACGACGCGACGCCTTGTCCATTACGCTCGACCTCCCTGGCTCGGAAGCCGAAACTGCCGATCGAGGCCAAAGGAGCGAAAGAGGTCGGCCACCGCGTCCCGCGCCCCCACGACCTGCAGCTCAATGTCGCGCTGTTGCCCCGCCTTACGGGCGAACTGAACCAAGACCGACAGCGCGGTTGGATGAATCTCCCGGACGTTGGCCAAATCGAGTCGGTAGTGGGTGTTTCCCTCGCCGAGATACTCGAGCAACGCGTGGCGCAAGTCGGCGGCCGCCGCCTCGTCGAGATCCCCCCCCGGCGACAACGAGCAGGAACGGTCCTCCGCGGGAGCCGGCTCGCTCGGCGTGCTGACCTCGGGCATCGGCTCCGGCTCGGCAGGCTCACCGCCCCCCTCACGAAGTGCCTGGATCGCCGCGGCGGCGTTCTCGGCGTCGAGGGAGATCTCCTCGGAGGTCTCCTCACCGACTTCCTCGCCGATCCGCGTGAGCATGTCCAATCCGCCGAGCAGGGCGTCGACGGCGTTGCCGTTGAGCACGAAGTCACCCCGACCGACCGCGACAAACATGTCCTCCATGACGTGGGCGACGCGGACGGCCTCCTCGATCCCGACAATCCGCGCCGCTCCCTTGATCGAGTGGGCCGCGCGCATCATCGACTCGATCTGGTCGCCGCGACTCGGTTCCTTTTCGAGCCGGAGCAAGCCTTCGCTGAGTACTTCCGTATGCGTCTCAAGCTCCGCCCGAAAGAGTTCGAGCATCGGCTGATCGTCGTTGCCAAGTCGCGGGCTCAAGGAGCGGCTCCCTCGTCCAGTGCGGCATCTCGGGGTTTCGTGCGAGCAAGATGTCAGACACAGTGTATGCTCGGCGTCACCTGGGAGAAAGGCGTGCTCGCGACACGAGACGCTTCGAGCCGATCGACCCCACCTATCCGCTCCTCTTTCCTGTATAACGTGAACCGAGCGAGTCCCACCGTCCGGGCTGGCGAACCATTGGGAACGATCCATGGCTCAAGCGACGAGTCCCACCGATCCGACGCTGACGCGCGTGCGTAGCCACACCACCACCGTCTTGATGATCGACGACCAGCCAATGGTCGGCGAGGCGGTCCGGCGAATGCTGCAAGACCAGGAAGATATCGACTTCCACTTTTGCACCGACGCGGGTGAAGCGATCCCGCTCGCCAAGGAGCTCGAACCGACGGTGATCCTCCAGGATCTCGTCATGCCCGATGCCGACGGCTTGATGCTCTTACGGTTCTACCGCGCCAATGGCGCGACGAAAGAAGTCCCGGTCATCGTCCTCTCCTCCAAGGAGGAGCCTGTCGTCAAGGCCGAAGCCTTCGCGCTCGGCGCCAGCGACTACCTGGTCAAGCTTCCCGACAAGATCGAACTCGTCGCCCGAATTCGGCACCACTCCACCGGCTACATCCACTTGCTCCAGCGAAACGAAGCGTTCGCGGCTCTCCAAGAGGCGAATGTCCGCATCGAACAGGAACGAGCCAAGTCGGAAAGGCTCCTGCTCAACGTCCTGCCCCAGCCGATCGCCGAACGGTTGAAGCAGGGCCAGGGAACGATCGCGGAAAGTTTTCCCGAAGCGACCGTCCTCTTCGGCGACATCTGTGGATTCACGGAAATGTCCGCCCAGATCTCTCCGGTCGCGCTGGTCGATCGGCTCAACCAGCTCTTCTCCGCCTTCGATCATCAGGTCGAGTATTTCGATCTCGAGAAGATCAAGACGATCGGCGACGCGTACATGGCCTGCTCGGGCCTACCGACGCCGCGCGAGGATCATGCCGAAGCAGCCGCCCACTTCGCATTGTCGATGCTCGAAGAGGTCAAGCGCATCAACGAGCTCGTCGGAAGCAAACTCAACATCCGCATCGGCATGAACTCGGGGCCGGTGGTCGCGGGGGTGATCGGTCGCAAGAAGTTCATCTACGACCTATGGGGGGACACGGTGAACACTGCCAGCCGAATGGAGTCGCACGGCATCCCCGGCTCGGTCCAGGTCTCCGAATCGACGTACGAACTCATCAAGGACCGCTTTTCGTTTGAGGATCGCGGTGAGATCAAGGTGAAAGGCAAAGGAGAGATGAAGGTCTACCTGCTCGAAGGCCCGCTTGCCGCGAGCGACTGAATTCGCAGTGTTATCGACCTCGAACGGCCAAGTCTTAGAGTTCCCCTCTCCCCGTGGGAGAAAGCCTTTAATTCCCCTCTCCCCGTGGGAGAAAGCCTTTAATTCCCCTCTCCCCGTGGGAGAAAGCCTTTAATTCCCCTCTCCCCGTGGGAGAAAGCCTTTAATTCCCCTCTCCCCGTGGGAGAGGGGTTAGGGGTGAGGGGGCATTCCTTCGTCGAGCCGCCCCAATTCTCCGGCCGTCCATCCCCTCATCCGTCTTGGTCAGGCTGTCCGGGAGAGGTGAGGAACGCTTGGCACCGCAAGACAATTCCTCGCGCGTGTGGCGAGTCGCCGGGCGATGAACGAGTTTACTCCTCTTCTCCCGTGCTCTCACCCTCGGCGGGAGGCGTCTCGGTTTGTTCGGTGCTCGGAGCATCGGTCTCCGAGCCTTCGGTCCCCGATCCGTTGGCGCTCGGGTCGGTGGCGTTCGGGTCGTCACCCTCCTCGTCGCCGTTGACCTGAACATCCTCGCTGGCGATCTTCGCGACCGAGACAACGCGGTCCTCCGAACCGATCCGCATCAGGGTGACGCCTTGCGTGTTGCGGCCGATCGTCGAGATATCCTTGGCGGAGATGCGAACGACCATGCCGCCCGCGGAGATGAACATGACGTCGTCGTCGTCGCTGACGGAAGCGACCGCGACCACCGGACCGTTGCGTTCGGTGGTCTTAATATCGATGAGCCCCTTGCCGCCGCGCCGCTGGGTCCGGTACTCCTCGTAGGGCGTCCGCTTGCCGAAGCCGTGCTCGCAGACGGTAAGCAGCGCGTCGCCCTCATGGATCACGACGCCGCCGACGACAACATCCTCGCCTTGCAGGTCGATGCCGCGCACGCCGTGCGCGGTCCGTCCCATGCTGCGAACATCGGTTTGGGCGAAGCGAATCGACATGCCCCGCGCTGTACTCAGGATCACGTCATTGCCATCGCCGACGAGCAGCACACGGACCAACTGATCGTTCTCGTCGAGATTGACGGCGATGATGCCCTCTTTGCGAGGACGACTGAAGGCCTCCAGCGGGGTCTTTTTGACGATCCCGCGCCGCGTGACCATCAAGAGGAACCGTTCGTCGAACTCGCTAATCGGCAGATAGCTTGTGATCTTCTCATCGGGGCGCAGGTTGAGCAAGTTGACGATCGCCCGACCTTGGCTGGTGCGTGACAAGGAGGGGATGTCGTAGACCTTGAGCCAGTGACAGCGACCCAAATCGGTGAAGAAGAGCAAGTAGTTGTGGGTCGACGCGGTGAAGACGTCGGCGAGAAAGTCCCCTTCCTTGGTCTGCCCGCCGGTGATCCCGCGACCGCCACGTCCCTGGGTGCGGTAGGTATCCAGGTGCAGACGCTTGATATAGCCGGCGTGGCTGACGGTCACGACATTGGTCTCATCGGGGATGAGATCCTCGAGATCGATGTCGCCGTCGAATTCGGTGATCTCCGTCCGTCGGGGATCGCCGTACTTCCGCTTCAGCTCGAGCATGTCCTCGCGAACGACGGCGAGAATGTTCTTCTCGTCGCCCAAGAGACGCTCGTACTCGGTGATTTCGTCGCGGAGACTCTCGTACTCCTTGAGGAGCTTGTCTTGCTCCAGCGCGGTCAGTCGCTGGAGCTGCATCTGCAAGATCTGATCGGCCTGGACTCGCGTGAGGTTGTAGGAAGCCTGGACGCCCATGATCGCTTGGAACGCGGTGAAACCCTCGTCGCCCAGCGCCCGACTGAGCAGTTCCGCCGAGACCTCGAGATCGAGCAGCGCCTGGCGGGCGTCGGGCACGTCGGATGAGCGGCGAATCCGTTCGATCACCTCGTCGATGCTGGAAAGGGCGATCAAGAGCCCTTCGACGACGTGGGCCCGATGGCGAGCCTTTCGCAAGAGGTACTGCGTACGGCGCCGGATAACGGTGACGCGGTGCTGGATAAACTCGGTGAGCATCTGCTTGAGACTGAGCGTCTGCGGCCGGCTATTGACCAGCGAGAGCATGATGACGCTGAACGTGTCCTGCAGCGGCGTGAACTGGAAGAGTTGGTTCTCGACGATGTTGGGATCGGCATCGCGCTTGAGCTCGATGACGATGCGGATCCCCTTGCGATTGGAGTGATCCTGGACGTTGGAAATCCCCGGGATCCGGTCGTCCTTGACCGCTTGGGCGATCTTTTGGATCAAGCGAATTTTCTGCTGCATGTAGGGAAGCTCGGTGACGATGATGTTCGTCCGGCCCCCCTTGACCTCCTCGAAATGGGTCTTGGCCCGCAGCGTGATCGTCGAGCGACCCGTGCGATAGCCCTCAATGATCCCACGGCGACCGCGAATGATTCCCCCGGTGGGGAAGTCCGGCCCTGGGACGCACTGCAACAGTTCCGCGAAGGTCGTTTCGGGGTTGTCGATCAACAGGACGCACGCGTCGCTGATTTCCGAGAGGTTATGCGGCGGGATACTCGTCGCCATCCCGACCGCGATGCCCTGCGAACCGTTACAAATCAGGTTCGGGAACCGTGAGGGGAGAACGACCGCTTCTTCGCGCGACTCGTCGTAGTTCGGGATGGTGTCGACGGTGTCTTTCTCGATGTCGGCGAGCATCTCTTCGGCAATGGGAGAGAGTTTCGCCTCCGTGTACCGCATCGCGGCGGGAGGAAGACCGTCGATCGACCCGAAGTTGCCCTGCCCGCTGATCAGCGGATAGCGCGTGTTGAAGGGCTGGACCATCCGCACGAGCGTCGGATAGACGACACTTTCGCCGTGCGGGTGGTACTTGCCGCTAGCGTCGCCACAAATGCGGGCGCACTTGGATTCCTTGGACCTTGATCCAAGATTGAGGTCGGACATCGACAGGAGGATGCGTCGTTGGGAGGGCTTCAACCCGTCGCGCGACTCCGGCAGCGCCCGGCTGATGATGACGCTCATCGCGTAGGAAAGATAGCTCTCCCGCAGATCTTCATCGATCTGCAGTTCCTGCAGTCCCTCGTCAGCGGTTCCGTCGACGGCGGCGTCGCTCTCAGGGGTGTTGCTAGGAGACTCTTGTTCGGATTCGCCGTTGCCTGGATCGTCGGTCGACATTCGGTCCTTCCGCTCAACAATCGGTGTCGGTCAAACCGCTATTACTACGAGTTTTTGAGGATTGTTTCATCTTCTGCGAAGAGACAAACTCAAAGCCGATTCCCGACATAAACACACCCAAATCATCAACTTACGCGACAGAATCGCGACGAATTCGGACAGATGCGCGCAACTTTGGGCACATCTTGGGCGTCTTTGCCAGTCGGGAGGCTCTAAGAAGTCTCGTTCGGGACAAGAAAAGAGAGATGATGGGTGCTATGGATAAGATGAATCTGGCTCCATTGCTCCTTATCCAGCTTGCCAAAGAAGGGGTGATCGTTGAGCGCTCCGTCAAACTTCTCGAAGGTCTCGATCGATTTCTTGAAGCGACTGACCATCTTTCCCTCGTCGACATCGTCCTTGGGAGCCAACGAGGAGTGAGGGAGCTTGACGCCTTCGGGCATCCGCCGCGACTTGAGAATTTTCCGTAACGCGAAGGGAGCAATGAACGTACGAACAATCCACGGCGCCTTGATCGGGACATCGGCCATCGACCCGACGAAGACGACACGCAAGTGCTGGCACGTTTGCCCGAGATTCCAATGGCCGACTTGCTGATAGCCGTGCTCCTGGAGACGATCGATTTCCGCTACGATCTCGCCGAATGATTGGAAATCCAACTCGCGCCGTTGCATGAATCACTCCCCGTGCCCTATCGGTCGCTGAAACTTGGCCGAAAAGTCCGCTGACACGTCTCCCTGGCAAGTAATCGCCCAGGAAACCTCGCGTCGCGAGCCTGTCGCAGCACTGGGCGTTCTACGCGCCCAGCACCGCGGTTGGCAACGGATCGTGTCGAGAGGGTGTTGGGAAGAAGCCCCGAGGCATGCGGCCGCCCGACGCGAAGACCAGGCGGCCAAAGGGCTTACGCGGATGCGCCCTTGGCTTGCACTTCGTGAAGCCGACGGTAGATGGGACTCAAGCGAAGTACCTCTTGATGCGTCCCGACCGCTTCGACTCGACCATGGTGAACAACCGCGATGCGATCGGCGATGTCGAGTGTGCTCAGACGGTGGGTCACGATGAAGGTCGTTCGGTTCCGCGTGAAGTTGCTCAGAGCCTTGTGGATGAGCGATTCGCTCTCGACGTCAAGCGAGCTGGTCGCCTCATCGAGAATGAGGATCGAAGGATCGCGAAGGATCGCCCGTGCCAGCGCGATCCGCTGGCGTTGTCCCCCACTGAGGGTGCCGCCCATCTCGCCGATCCGAGTATGGTAGCCCTCGGGCAACTCCTCGATGAATCGGTGAGCATACGCCGCTTCCGCGGCGGCGCGAACTTCCTCCTGGGTCACCTCACGGCGTCCGTAGGCGATGTTGTTGAAAATCGTGTCGTCAAAGAGGATCGTGTGCTGGGTGACGATGCCCATCTGCTCGCGAACGCTCCGAAGCGAGACGTCGCGGATGTCCTTGCCATCAATGAGGATCTGCCCATCCTGCGGGTCGTAAAACCGTGGCAACAGGTTGATGAGACTCGTCTTCCCGCAGCCGGTCATGCCGACGATGGCGATCGTTTCGCCGTAGTTGACCTTGAGGTTGATCCCGTCGAGAACCCGCTTGTCCGCATTGTAGCCGAACGAGACGTCGCGAATCTCGACGCTGCGATGGTGAATCGGCAGCGCGGGGCTACCCGGCTTGGATTCGACGCGATTCGGCCGATCCATGCATTGGAAGATGCGTTCGGACGCCGCGATCCCACGCTGGACGCGGGCATAGACGCTGAAGACCTTCCGTAGCGGCTCACACATCCCCGCAATCAACGCGTAGAAAGTCAGCAAGAGGCTCTGATCGAGCGGATCGTTCGTGAGCCGGACGCCGAAGACGTGCGTCTTCCCGGTCATCACCAGGTACGATCCGGCCAACAGGGCGCTGAAGATGCCGACCACGGACAGGAACTCGAGCAACGGACGAGAAAGAGCCTCGGTACGAATCAACTTCATCGACTGACCGTAGTAACGTTTCGCCTCGACGTAGAAGCGGCGGCGTTCGTAGCGTTCCATCGTGAACGCCTTGACGACGCGAATGCCGAGAAAGGACTCCTGGAGGATCTTGTAGATCCGCGCCATGCTCTCGAGGTTGCGGCGCGACACCCGCTTGAGATAGCGCCCGATCACTCCCATCAAGACCGCGGCAACCGGAAAGAGGACGAGCACCAGCAACGTCAAGCGCCAGTTGAACATGCATGCGAAGAAGAGGCAGCTAAAGGCCTTGAGCGGCTCGAGCATCACCTTGCCCAGAAGGGCGCGCAGCCCGCTGGCGAGCGACTCGATGTCGCTGGTGAATCGAGCGAGCAACTCGTGCGTGCCGCGATCGGTAAAGTGCCCAAGATCGAGCCCGATCGACTTGCGGAAGAAGCGTTTCCTCAAGTCGAAGACCGTCAGGTGAACGACCGAACCGGCGAAGTAGATCTGAAGAAACTCAAACAGACTCTTGATGACCAGCCCCACTAACACGCAGAGCATGAGGAGACAGAGAGTCAGAAAGCTGTCGCTGGGCGTGTAGGCGGCGACGTAGGGACGAGCCCACGCGTACCACTTGAGCCAGTACTCTCGCCACCCAAGCTGGCGTTCGCGCCGCCCGAGTCGAGCCGCGAGCGTTCCCGCCTTCGCATCAGCCGATTTGGTCGCCTCATCAATCTCTCCGCCGAGTTGTTCGATCTCGGACTGGAGCTTGCCAATCTGCTTCTCTTCAGCCTGAATAGTCTGATCGACCCAAATCGTCAGGGTCTTGTTGTCAAGCAGGATCGTTAGCAGAGGATAGATAAAGCTGATGTTGGCGCCCCAGAAGAGGGCCACCACCAAACCGGACATGAGCGAGCCCGCCATTCGCCAACGATAGGGCCAGGCGAATCCTAGTGCCCGCCGGAAATTGCGCATGGAGCGTCCATCCCGCCCGAAAGGTTCAATCCTGGAGATGCCGAGAGCGATGTTCGGAAGAAGATCGCCCGCGACTGGGGCAATCCCTACCCCGTCTCCCAAGCCGGATGAGGAATAACGCCTGGGCTGAAACTCGACAAGGCGATTTGCCAAGACGTTGACACTCTGCTTTCCCCAGCCCGTTCATTGACACATTTGTCGCCAAGGATTAGCAGGCTGTTGAAGTGAGCGAGCCGAGGCGAGAACGAAGAATCTCGGCCAAGATCAAGGAGAAGAAACGTAGGCGAATCCGTTGATTCGTCGAGTTCTCTTCGACGCGGAGGTTGGCCGAGAGGCCCGTTCACAGCCGGCATCGAAAAGTTCAACGGTCGGTGATCCCTCCCGCGACTGCTCGAACACCAGGAAAAGGACACCCCATGCGGCTCACGCGGAGTCATTTCTCGAACCCGGCATCGATCCAAGTTGCCTGGCTGCTTTGGGGGACCCTTCTTGCCACGGTCCTCGTCCTTACCGTCCTTCAACCAGAAAAGAAGACCGTCACCCCCGCCTACCGAGCGTGGACCTCGGCGTTCTGGTCGCAATCGACCTACGCCACCGACGACCAGAGCCAGTCCTTTTACCGGTACCCGCCAACGTTCAGCGTCGCGTTCGGCCCGATTCTTCTCCTACCCCATCTTCTCGGGGAGACCCTGTGGCGCGTACTCGGCCTCGTCCTCTTGTCGACGAGCCTCTGGCGTCTCTCGAAGATCGGCCACCACCGCGACTCGTCCGCCTTTTTGATCGTGACGCTGCTCACGCTGCCGGCGAGTCTCGCCAGCGCCAAAAATGGACAGGTCAACCTGCTCCTGGTCGGCCTGGTCGGACACGCGTTCGCGGATCTCTCGCTGAGACGCTGGAATCGCTCGGCTCTCTTCGTCACCGCCGCCTTCATGCTTAAGCCCTTGGCCCTCGTCCCAGCCCTGCTCATTGGCACGCTCTACCCGAGAACGGCCAAGCCTCTGCTGCTCGGACTCGCGGGATGCTTGCTCGTTCCGTTCGCGTGCGTCAGCTCGGCATTCGTCTGGGACCAGTACGCCCTCAACGCGGTCCAGCTTTGGCGTTTCAGTGGATCCATTGAGCATCGCTTCTGTGATCTTGGGGGAATGGCGCGCTGTTTCGGAGTCGCCGATCCGTCCCCCTTGCTCGGCCCGCTCCGCTTGATCGCGGCGCCGTTGACACTCTTGGGATGCGCCCTCGGGATCCGGCGCCACGGTCACCGCTGCGGCCCCATCGTCATTTTCGCGGGGTCGATGTGCTACTTGATGCTCTTTAACCCGATGACCGAGACGAACTCCTACGTCATGCTGGGGCCCGCGATCGGCCTCTTCGGAGCCTGGGCTTTTCTCCGAGACAACCATCCCCGAGAAGCTTGGTTCCTCACGGCGCTCGCGATCGGGATCGGATGCGACAACCTCGGCAACCCGATTCACCCCTGGACCAATCTCTGGTTCAAAGCCTTCGTCTGCCTCCTATTTGTCGGCTATCTTGTGGTGAAGATCGCCCGCCCCAGCCCCGAGCGTGCCATGCTTAAATTGTGGCGTGCCCGAGCGTTGACTCCTCCCGCGGCCACGTCAACTTAGTCTCGCAGCCTCTTCGCCTCATGAGGGTTACGCACCGACTCCTCTCCCCAAGGTCTTCGCGGCGCTGTATCATGGTAAATCAAGCGGTGAGTGGGGGGCCCGCTCACTCCGACATCAGACTCTTGTTCATCCCGCCGTCCTCGCGCCAGGCTCATGGGACTCCCGAAAGGGGGAACCGGATCCCCGACTTGCGGCGACGACGCGTCAACGGACGGCGCGTCAACGGTCTCGTTGATAACGTCCTACCGACGTGAGCATGGAGAGTTCTCCCACGGACGACAAGACATCGGTGTCGCGCATCTACATGAGGAGTCACTATGTCTCGCAACTCGCGGCGATCCGCGTTCACCTTGGTGGAACTCTTGGTCGTCATCGCCATCATCGGCATCTTGGTCGCCCTCTTGCTGCCCGCCGTTCAACAGGCCCGCGAAGCAGCCCGGCGTTCCCAGTGCAGCAACCATCTCAAGCAGATCGGTGTCGCGCTGCACAACTACCACGACAGTCACGGGGGCTTTCCGCCCGCCGCGATCACCTCCAATCAACATGGCCCCACGGCCTGGGTGATGCTCCTCCCCTACCTCGATCAAGCCAGCTTCTACGACCAGATCGCCGACAAAAGGTTCACGCAGTGCTACTGGCTCGGAAGTAGCGGTTCGTGCGCGGCCGACCTCGCCCCAGTCTTCGATGGTCGGACCGTTTCCACGTTCAACTGTCCCTCGAGCGCCATGCCGAAACTCGTCAGCATGTTGCAAGCTGACGCCCAACAGGGTAGCTACGTCCTCCTGGCGGGCAGCACCAACCATCCGACCGTCGACATCACCGGCCTCTCCGGTAGCGCGTACCATTCGTCTGGCGGCGCCTTCGCAAACAATCGGCTAACAAAGCTGAGTTCCTTTACCGACGGCTCTTCCAAGACAATCGCCATTGGCGAACAGTCCGATTGGCTGCGGGACAACAGTGGCGGCAGGTACGACGGACGGGCCGATGGCGCCAACGGTATCTGGATGGGACACAAGAACACCAATGTCCCCAACGGCCACATGACCTACATCACCGGCACCGGGTCGACCGCCGACGGGCGTTGCTTCAACTTGACGACCGTTCGCCAACCCATCGGAACGCGCGTGCAGACGAGTTACAACGAACGGCAGCGGTGCAACACCACCCTTCTCTCGACGCATCCCGGGGGGACTCACGTGCTCATGGCCGATGGAAGCGTCTCCTTCTTGGGAGAGAGCCTCGACCTGATGACGCTCTACAATCTCACCGACCGCGACGACGGTGGGATCATCTCCGGGCTTTGAGGTCCACCAAGAGCAAGCTGGTCGCGCGTTCGACTCATTGAATCGCGCGATCAGCCAACTTGTCTTCTCCGTACGCCCAAGTTTGCTTGCGTGGGCATGAACTTCCGGCGGACACGTGCCGACGATGACGATCGTCTCATTTCTTCACCAGACGTGGTCGCGCGTTTGGCCGCGGACGCCGCGACGCCGGCCCGCGACGCTCAGTGTCCCTCTGACCGAAACTTGGAGGGTGATTTTCCCGCTCGCTGACGAAAGATCGTCGTCATGTACTGAACGTTGTTGAACCCCGCTTGCCGAGCAACGATCTTCAGCGGCAAGTCGGTCGACGTCAGCAGCGAGCACGCCCGCGCGAACTGGCAGCGTCCGATCTCCTCGGCGATAGTGTGACCAAGCAATCGTTTGAACCGCTTGTCGAGCGTCGACCGGGAAAGCCCAACGTGCCCGACGACGTCGGCCGGTCCAATCCGTTCGCCGGCAAAGTCCCGAATGTAACGCACCGCGTTGACGAGATCCTGATCCTCGAGCGCGAGCGTGTCGGTCGAACGTCGCGTCATGATCCCCAAGGGATTGACCACGACCCGAGAACCTCGTCGACGGCGACCGCTCATGAAGGCATCGAGCAATTCGGCCGCCGCGTAGCCGATCTTTTCCGCCCCCTGAATGACACTTGTCAGCGGTGGGTCGGCCAGTTCGCACATCAACTCGTCGTTGTCGACACCAATGACCGCGACATCCTCCGGTACCCGCGCGCCGCAGCGACGGCAGGCCTCGAGCACGTGGCGGGCCCGCGCATCGTTGCAGGCCATCAACCCGACCGGCTTGACCAAGCCGTCGATCCATTTGGTCAGTTCTTTCTGCAGTCGCTCCCAGTCGCGCATCGTTGCCCGCCGGCCGAGAAAACTCTCACACTCACTCGCCTCACCGAGGGCGGCGACGCGATGCTCGAAGGCTTCTCGACGCCGCTCGGACCAGACGTTGACCGATGTCGACGGCAACCCGCAGTAGGCGAAACGGCGAAAACCACGATCGCGCAGGTGATCGACCGCCATTTCGGCGATGCGCACATCGTCGGTCGCGACGTAGGGAATCTCGCTAGAATCGTCGTAACCACCCGCCCCTCCTCCGAGCCCCACAATCGGCACCGAAAACCGGCCGACGGCCCGGGCGACCTCGAGATCGTCCAAATCGGCGATGATGCCGTCGCCGCGCCACTGCCGCGTCTGCGGAATGCGCGCCAGCGGATCGTCCTCGATGTAGAGGCTCCAACGACCGATGGCGTGGACGTAGCGCGCGATCCCCGCGATGATTTGACGATCGTAGGCCTTGTTCGTGTTCATCACGATCGCGACATGGCGAAGCCCCTTGCGTTTGAGCGCCATCGGTCACCCTTGAGCTTGAGCCCACCTCCCCAAAGAGAGGATGGTCAGTGCAACTTACCATGATTTGTAAAACTATTACCAGATATTGTCGTTGACCTCACCTGCTTCATGCCGGAGTCTTAGAAGAGAAGATGAAGTGAACTTGTTTGTGATCATCGTGGGCTGGAACTCGTCGCCGATAACCCGTTCCCCCGCCGACCCGTCCCTGTGACGCCGGTCAGGCTTCTGGGCTCACGAGTCGGTGACGACGAGACGCTTGATCCCGCACGAATACTGAGCATGATTCTTTCCCCCTGAAACGAATGGGAGTTCGTCGATGGCCAACCTCGCGCTAACCCGAACTCGAACCTCACTGGCACTCTTGCTTTTCGCCACGATCGTGGCGCTGGCTCCCCCGATCACGTCGACCGGTCTCGCGGCCGACGCCCCGACAACCGAGGATCGGATCGACTTCGAGAAACAGGTCGCCCCGATCTTCGAACAGCACTGCGTTCGTTGTCACAACCCGGGCAACGAAAAGGGCGACGTTTCGCTCTCCTCCTTGAGCGATTTGCTTGAGAACGAGTACGTCGTCGCCGGCGACCCCGATAGCAGCTATCTAGTCGACTTGATCACCGCGGTGGGCGATGCCGAGCCGGAGATGCCCAAGGAAAGCGAGCCGCTCACCAAGGAGCAGGTCGAACTGGTGCGCCGCTGGATCACCGAGGGGGCGACGTGGCCCGAATCGGTGGTGGTGCGCGAGCCTTCCAAGGCCGACTCTTCGTGGTGGTCGCTTCAGTCGCTGGCGTCGGTCGAGCCTCCATCGCTCGAGGGTCTGCCCGAAGGTTGGCACGTCAGTCCGATCGACTGCTATGTCTTCGCGAAGCTCGCCGAGAAGAAGCTCCATCCCAACCCGCCGGCGGACCGCCGCGAACTGATCCGCCGGGCGACGTACGATCTTCACGGCCTGCCCCCCACTCCCGAGGAGGTGGAGGAGTTCGTCAACGACGCCGATCCCAACGCGTACGAGAAGCTGCTCGATCGGCTGCTCGACTCGCCCCGCTACGGCGAACGCTGGGGACGCCACTGGCTCGACGTCGTTCGTTTCGGCGAGAGCAACGGCTTCGAGCGCAACGTCATCATCAACGAGCTGTGGCCCTTTCGCGACTACGTGATCCGCTCCCTCAACGCCGACAAACCGTTCGACCAGTTCATCCGCGAGCACCTCGCCGGGGACGTGATCGACAAGAACGAACCGAACGTCGTCGTCGGTTCCGCGTTCCTTGTCGCCGGCCCCTACGACAACGTCGGCAATCAGGATCGGGTTCAGGCCGCGCAGATCCGCGCCAACACGATCGACGAGATGATTCGGGCGACGGGGGAAGCCTTTCTTGGTCTCACCGTCGGCTGTGCCCGCTGTCACGACCACAAGTTCGACCCCATTCGCCAAACCGATTACTACTCGCTCTACGCGACCTTCGCGGGGATTCGCCATGGCACCCAAGTCGTCGCGACTCCCGAGCAGCGGACTGAGCACGCCGCGCGCCTGAATCCGCTCAAGAAGAAGGAGGCGGAACTGACCAAGTGCCGCCAGGAGGTCAACGACGCCGTCCTGCGTCGCAAGGAGGAGATCGCGACCCTCGAAGCGACTTGGCCACGTCCCCCGATCGCCCGCACGGGAACCGAGGAGACGTTCGAGCCGGTGACCACCCGCTTCGTGCGTCTCGTCTCCGAGGGAAAGGACACCAATCCCGGGGACACACGTAGCTTCCGCGTCGACGAGTTCGAGATTTGGTCGTCCGGAGAGGAACCGCGCAATGTCGCTCTCGCGAGCCACGGCGCCAAGGCGAGCGGACCGAGCCGTCAGATTGTCGACTTCCCGGGAGCCTACGGACCGCACCTCGCTATCGACGGCAAGCTCGGCAAGCGGTTCTTCGCGACCGGCGGTTACTTGACGATCGAGTTCCCCGCGCCAACGGCGATTGATCGGATCTCCTTCTCCAGCGCCCGCGGCGAAGCGAACCCGGGACATGGCAACTTCTCCTTCCTGGCCGAGTACCGCATCGAAGTCTCCGACGATGGCAAGACCTGGAAGACAATCGCGACCTCGCACGATCGCAAGCCGGTCAACAACCGTCATCGGGAACACCGTATTCGCACGCAGCTTATGACACCCGAAGAGAAGAGCGAACTGGTCGAACTCGACCGCGACCTCCAACAGGTGCGGCGTGAGATCCGGGCGATCCCGCCACTGCCGAGAGTCTTTGTCGGCTCGCGTCAATCGACAGCCAAGCAGCCTTTTCATGTCTTCCTGGGTGGTAGCCCGCAGAAGAAGGGCGAGCGTGTCGCCCCGGCGAGTTTCTCCGCTCTTGAGGAAGTCACGCCTCCGTACGCCTTGGACGACTCCGCCCCCGAGGCGACACGGCGAACCTCCCTCGCCGACTGGATCGTCCATCCCGACAACCCGCTGACACCCCGGGTCCTGGTCAACCGACTGTGGCACTACCACTTCGGCACCGGGATCGTCGCCACGCCAAGCGACTTCGGCTACATGGGCGTCAAGCCAACTCACCCCGAACTACTCGATTGGCTCGCGCGGCAACTCCAGGAACACGGCTGGCGTCTGAAGCCGATGCACAAGCAGATCATGATGTCGCAGGCCTATCGGCAGTCGAGCGACTTCCAGCCGGCGGCGGCGGAGATCGACGGCGATGCGCGTCTGCTCTGGCGTTTCCCGCCCAAGCGCCTTTCCGCCGAGGAGATCCGCGATTCGTTGCTCACGATCGCCGGTGTCATGAGGACCGAGATGGGAGGCCCCGGCTTCCGGCTCTACCAGTATCTGCAAGACAACGTGGCGACGTATGTCCCCTTGGACGAACATGGCCCGGAGACCTACCGTCGGGCGGTTTACCACCAAAACGCCCGAGCCTCGGTCATCGACTTGATGACGGAGTTCGACCAACCCGACTGTGCTTACTCGGCGCCGCGCCGGGCGGAGACGACCACCCCGCTACAGGCGCTGACGATGCTCAATCACGACTTCACGCTCGACATGGCCGGTGCGCTCGCCGATCGCCTCAAGCGGGAAGCCGGCGACAACCCCTACGAGCAGATCAAGCGAGCGTATCAGCTTTGCTACTCGCGGACGCCGACCGACCAAGAGATGAACGACTGCAAGGCCTTCGTCGAGGAGCATGGACTCTTCGCGCTGTGCCGCGTGCTGCTCAACACCAGTGAGTTGATCTACGTGAAGTGACAACGATTCCCCTCGGAATGATCGACGGAAGATAGGAGAGGATGACCGTGCCCGCACCAACTCGAGAACTCGCCGCGCTGACACGTCGCCGCTTCCTGGGAAGTGTGCCCACGGGACTCGCGGGAATTGGGCTCATGCACCTCCTGGGCGACCGGAAGGCCCAGGCCGCTGCCGCTACCCATCACCCACCCAAGGCCAAGCGCGTCTTGCAGATCTTCTGCCCCGGCGCCGCTTCGCACATGGACCTGTGGGAGTACAAACCGGCCCTGGAGAAGTGGAACGGCAAGCCGCTTCCCGGCGAGGAGAACTTCGTCTCGTTCCAGGGCAAGAACGGCAATCTCATGAAGAGCCCCTGGCCCTTCGTGCCCGCCGGTGAGTGCGGCAAACCGATCACGTCGATGCTTCCCCACATGGCCAAGCATGTCGACGACATCGCGTTCATTCATTCGATGAAGAGCAAGACCAACACCCACGGGCCAGGCTGTATCTTCATCAACACCGGCCACGACTCCGAAGGATTCCCGAGCGCCGGCGCTTGGCTTAGCCATGCGCTCGGCAGCGCCAACGACAATCTACCGACCTACGTCGCGATTCCCGACATCCGTGGCGAGCCCCCCAACGGCAAAGCCAACTGGTCCAACGGCTTTCTGCCCGCGCGTCATCAAGCGATCATGATGAGCGACCAGCAACCGATCCGAAACCTGGCGCGACCGAAACAGATTTCGGCCTCCGACGAAGCCGCCTCGAGAGACCTACTCGCTCGACTGAACCAGTCGTTCGCGTCGGCCAACCCGGCCGAGACCGACCTTCAGGCCCGCGTCGCCGCCTATGAGCTCGCCGGGCGGATGCAGCTTTCCGCTCCCGAGGTCGCCGATCTCTCGAAGGAGTCGGTCGCCACCCACGACGCCTACGGGACCAAGGATCCCAACGAGCTGAAAGCCGCCTACGCGCGCAACTGTCTCTTGGCTCGACGGCTGCTCGAACGGGACGTCCGCTACGTCAGCCTCTACTGTTCCTCGCGGGCGTCGGGCGTCGACGGGCTTCTCAACTGGGACGCTCACAAGACCCTCAAGGCGGACTACGAACGCCACTGCCCCATCTTCGACCAGCCAACCGCGGCCCTGCTGAGCGACCTCAAGCAGTCGGGCCTCCTTGAGGACACGCTCGTCTTGTGGACGACCGAGTTTGGCCGCATGCCGACTCACCAAGCGGGGACCTCCGGACGCGACCACAATCCCGACGGGTTCACCTGCTGGATGATGGGAGCCGGCATCAAGGGAGGTGTCAGCTACGGCGCGACCGACGAGTTCGGCCGCCGTGCCGAAGTGAACCCGACAACGGTGTGGGATTTCCACGCAACCGTCCTTCACTTGCTCGGCTTCGATCACGAGAAGTTGACGTGGTACTACAACGGCTTGGATCGCCGGTTGACCGATGTCCACGGTCACCTGATCAAGGAGATCCTGGCGTAGTAACACACTCGTTGAACCGGTCACCAACCCCGCGCACTTCCCAACCACCGGTGACCGGAGCGACGAATGTCCCGTGCACCGAGAGGGCCGCTGAGTCCTCGGGCGTCGGGAACCAATGGACCAGATGAGCGTCGCGACCCTCGCGGCGACGGCACCTCTTGGATCGGTCTTGTCGGGAGAATGAGCATCATGCTCCAGCGTTTGCATCGTCATGCCTTCACGCTCGTGGAACTGTTGGTCGTGATCGCGATTATCGGGATCTTGGTCTCGCTGCTGCTGCCGGCGGTGCAAGGCGCCCGCGAAGCGGCCCGTCGCTCGCACTGCCAGAACAACCTGAGGCAATTTGGGATCGCGATGCACAACTACCACGACGCGGTCGGCCAACTGCCGCCGGGAGTGCGAAGTTGGATCGGCGACCCCGATCCCTTCACGCCGACAGGCTGGTTTCACGACTTCTCCTGGGCGCTGATGATCGCTCCCTACCTCGACCAGCCTACTTGGGCGGACCACTTCAACTACGAGCGTAGCGCGAGCAACGACCAGAACGTGACCGCGCGAAAAATGATGATCAACGTCGGCATCTTCGCCTGTCCCAAGGACGCGATGCGTCCATTCGACTGGGCGTCGCTCCGGTGGTCGCGCGTCCGCGCCAACTACGTCGTCAACTTCGGCAACACCAACTATGGTCAAACCGACAAGGCGGGCGTCCAGTTCGGAGGCGCTCCCTTCAGCTACCGAGGTAGCAAGAGTTTCGGCAAGATCTCCGATGGCTTGGCGAAGACCTTGCTGATGTCCGAGTGCGTCACCTCCACCGGAACGGGATGGGACGGACCGATCGCGGAGACGCAGATCGCCTTGGGCGGTTGCCACTTCACGAGTTGGCTCGCTCCGAACAGTCAGGTTCCCGACGACGTCGCGCGACAATGTCCGACCCCGGCGAACCTCAATGGGCTCCCCGGATGCAATAACATCGGCGGCGGCGCCCAATTGCCCAATCAGGTCTTCGCCGCTCGAAGTAAGCACGCGGGCAATGGCGTCCAAGTCACCCTCTGCGACGGCTCCACGCGATTCATCAGCCAGTCGATCGCGCACGACGTCTGGCAGGCGCTCTCGACGTCCAATGGTGGCGAGATCGTGGACGGTGTCCGCTAACCGGTTGGCTCGCGCGAACGTCGTCCAGGACAGTTGAGGATGGGAAACCACTGGGGGAGTGTCATGCCCAATCGCCAATCGCAAGGGGTGATCGTTCTGGCGGTCGTGTTGGTGGCCGGCTGCGGAGACTCCCAGGAACCTCCGCCCTACCCCTCGTCGCGCGTGACCGGTTCGATCACCATTGATGGGAAGCCGATCGAAGAGGGCCGCGTCCAGTTCCTCCCAAAGGACTCCGCGCAGGGGCCGGTCACCTCGGCCGAGATCCGCGAGGGAACGTACACCCTCGATCGCGTGCCGATGGGAAAACAGACGGCCATCCTCACCGCGACGCGCAAGACGGGACGCATGATCGACGACTACGGCAAGCCCTTCCCCGAAGTGGTCAATATCATTCCCGAAACCTATCGCGACGGCATCACCATCGACATTTCCGAGAAGGAACAGCGGTGCGACTTCGAACTGGAAAGCCGCGACCAATGAGATTCAACCGATTCACTCTCGGCGATCGGCGAGATGGCCAGATTGTCGGTAACTACTAGGCTTCGTCTCAAAAGTTGATCGTTGGTCCGAGGCTCAGCGAGTTGGTGCGGGACGAGGAGGGCGAAGCAGGCGAATCCACTGGATTCGTCGATGCAGCCCGACAAAGTCCCGCGCCGACGCAGCCAGCCGAAGCCAGAGCCGTCTTTTGAGACGGAGCCTAGCGTCGGCTAGCAATTCAGGAATCATCAACGCCACGCCCGTCTGGGGGAAGGACGGGCCGGGCGATTCCTAACACGTTCGACGAACAGGGCCGGTTCGTTCGAACATTCACCTCTTGGGGCCGCTTCGTGGGAGAGAACGCATGTCATCGCGCCGTCAGGCGGGCTTCACGCTCGTGGAACTTCTCGTCGTCATCGCCATCATCGGCGTCCTAGTCGCCCTACTCTTGCCGGCGGTACAGAGTGCCCGCGAAGCCGCGCGCCGCGCCCAGTGCCAGAACCATCTCAAGCAACTCGGCATCGCGATTCACAACTATCACGACAACCACGGACAGTTCCCGCTGACGGTCCACGTCGGCCCTCCGTTCACCTGGGGAACGAGCCCCAACCACAAGGGGAGTTGGTTGGTTCGTCTGCTTCCCTACGTCGACCAGACGCAGATTTACGATAGCGTCGACTTCGACGCCGATACCGTCCAGGACAGCGAGCTTCCCTCGGGGCGGAAGGTCCACGAACTCGTGGTGAATACCTTCATCTGTCCCAGCGACGATCATCCTGGGTACTGGCAGGACGGGTTTGCTCTCGACTCGACGTCCAACGGTCAACGCCGGGCTCTATCGAACTATTCGGCGAGCATGGGTAGCCAAGCCAACAGTCCTTGCGGCACCCACAACAACTACTTCGGCAACGGCCCGGTCGTTCGCGCCGACACGATGAACCCCCAATCCGTTTCGGGCGTCTTCAGCCATGTCGCCTGGGCGGCCCGTCTTAACGATATCGAGGACGGTACGACTCAAACGATCGCGTTGGGAGAGATCCGTCCACGGTGCGCCGCCCACACTCGCGATGGCTGGATGGACATCAACTCGCTCTACACCGGGACCGGCATCGCGATCAACTTCAACACTTGTGAAGGGGCTCCGGGAACGGGTTCGGGGTGCAATCAACACCAGGGCCAATGGGGAGCTTCCCAAGGCTTCAAGTCGATTCACCAGGGTGGCTGCCACTTTCTCCTCTGCGACGGTACCGTCAAGTTCATCGGCGAGACGATCGACATGGTCACCTATCAACGACTGGGTGATCGACGCGATGGTGAGATCGTCGGTACGTACTAGTGCGCTGGTCCATCTAAACCTTGGGATGCCACTGGCTGCGTGCCAGCCAGTGCAAAGGGTTAGCAGCCCGTTGATCTATTCCCTGCCCGCCACGAACGAGCCTTGGCCCGCTTAAATCAACAGGCTGATGGGGTTGCACCAACACTAGCTTCAAGTTGGAACAGACCAATCGTCGCCGGGGCGACGATCCACCGATGGACGGGTGGGGGGATGACGTGGTGACCGGCACGTCTTGATGCTTGCGTCGCGCGGCCGGTCCTGCAACGATGCACAAGTTGGGACGGTGCATCACTTCTTACAATCCGAATGCGGGGGGAACACGATGTCGTTGCGGCTTCGGTCTCGACTCGGCTTTACATTGGTGGAGTTGCTTGTTGTCATCGCGATTATCGGAGTTCTCGTCGCTCTACTTTTGCCGGCGGTACAAAGCGCCCGCGAGGCGGCAAGGCGCGCCCAGTGCCAGAACCATCTCAAGCAACTCGGCGTCGCGATCCACAACTATCACGACAATCACGGGCAGTTTCCGCCCACCATCCACACGGTGCGGCGATTCAACACCTCCGACCCCGACCACAAGGGAAGTTGGATGGTACGGTTGCTCCCCTACATCGACCGCGGCGATCTCTACGATCACCTCGATTTCGGTGCCGACACCGTTCAAGCGAGCCAATTACCGTCCGGGCAAATGGTCTATGAATCGGTGGTCCAAACCTTCATCTGCCCAAGCGATAGCCACAACGGAATCTGGGAGGGCGGCAATTCCTTCGACTCCTCGTCGAGCGGCCAACGCCGCGCCCTGTCGAACTATTCCGCGAGCATGGGCAGCCAAGCCAACAGTCCTTGCGGCACGCACAACAACTATTTCGGGAATGGACCGATCGGTCGCGCCGACACGCTGGACCCCAATCAGATCTCGGGGGTCTTCGGGCACATGGCGTGGGCGGCGCGGCTTGGCGACATCCAAGATGGAACGACCTCGACGATCGCTCTCGGCGAGGTTCGCCCCCTCTGTTCCGATCACGTTCGTGACGGCTGGATGGACATCAACTCCCTCTACACCGGGACGGGAGTGGCGATCAACTTCAACACCTGCGAAGGCGCGCCGGGGACGGGATCGGGATGCAATCAGCACACGGGCCGCTGGGGAGCTTCCCAAGGATTCAAGTCGCCTCACTTGGGCGGCTGCCACTTCTTGCTTTGTGACGGCTCGCTCAAGTTCCTCAGCGAGACAATTGACATGGTAACCTATCAAAAGCTCGGCGACCGACGCGATGGTCAGATCGTCGGTTCCCTCTGAGCGAAAAAGGACGAAACCTCCGATGCGGCTGCGACCAGCGACCTTGGGATGCCTTCTCTTCCTCGCGGGCTGCGCGAGCGGAACCGACTTGCCGAAGACGATTCCCGTGACCGGGATCGTCACCTACAAGGGTGAACCCGTCGACGAGGCGAGCGTCTCGTTCATCCCGAAGAGTGGCCGACCGGCGACGGGCACCACAAACAACCTGGGCGAGTTCGAGCTGACGACATTTCGCCAAAACGACGGGGCGTTGGTGGGAGAACATCAGGTCACGATCGAGAAGATGGTGCCTAAGATGGGAAGCGAAAAGGACCCCTACGCCGAACTCGATTCGGTCCTGCCCGTCCGCTACACGAAGCCGGGCGACTCCGGCCTCGTGGCGAACGTCAGCAGTGATTCGACGGAGTTCCGCTTCGAATTGACCGACTGAGTCGGTCCGTTTACGCTTCCGCGTAGACAGCGTCGGGGATGTTGGCGTTGGAATAGACGCTCTGCACATCGTCGAGATCCTCGAGCTTCTCGAGCAAGCTCGCGATCTTTCGGCCCACATCCTCGTCACAGTCGACGAGAGTTTCGGCGATGCGAACGAGATCGGCCTCCTCGGCCTCGATCTTCTGCTCGTCGAGCACGTTGCCCAGCGAGTCAAAGTCGTTGGGATCGCAGAGAAACTCGAAGTAGTCCCCCGAGCGTTTGCAGTCCTCCGCTCCGGCTTCCAGCGCGAGTTCCATCATCTCCTCTTCCTCGCGCCCTTCGGCCTCGACGAGAAAGCGGCCCTTGCGATTGAACATGAAGGCGACGCAGTTGGTCGTGCCGAGCTTGCCACCATGGGTGTCGAAGATCTTGCGAACTTCCGAGGCGGTTCGGTTGCGATTATCGGTGAAGATCTCGCAGATGACGGCGACGCCGTTGGGGCCGTAACCCTCGTAGAGGATCTCCTCGTAGCCTTCACCCTCGAGTTCGCCGGTCCCCTTCTTGATGGCTCGCTCGATCGTCTCCTTGGGAAGCGAGACGCTCTTGGCCTTGCCGATCGCGAAGGAAAGCTTGGCGTTGAGGTTCGGATCGCCGCCGCCGGAGCGTGCCGCGGTGGTGATCAGCTTGGCCATCTTCGTGAAGAGCTTGCTTCGCTTCGCGTCGACCGCGGCTTTACGAAGCCGAACGTTCTTGGAATGGGAATGTCCCGCCATACTCACTTTTCCTCGTGGTGCGCGATCCTGCTGGTCGAAGGAGTCGTTCCTACCGGGGAATGTACCTATAGGGCGGGAACGGAGCCGGGTCAAGGAGAGGTCTTCTCGGCCGACCCCGGCGATGCATCATCCTTCTGACCAAGTAGCTTGAGTTTCTCGCGGAGCGCCTTCAACTTGTCGGCGTCGCGCTCGGCATCCTTCTCTTCGTACAACTTGATCGCCTTTTCCCAAGCCGTCTTGGCGTCGTCGCGCTGCTTGAGCTGGAGATGGGCGTCGCCAAGATGGTCGTAAATGACCGCATCCTGCCCCTCTTCCATCTCGGATGCTTCCTTGAGATACTTCAGGGCCTGCTTGTAGTTCCCCTTCTTGAAGTAAACCCAGCCCATGCTGTCGAGGTAAGCGGCGTTGGGCCCCTCGCCACTGCGTTCGTAAATGTCGATCGCCCGCCGGACCATCTCCTCGGCGCGATCGAGATGCTTGCCCTTGTCCGCCCAGATGTACCCCAAATCGTTGTTCACCGCCGCCTCGATGAACGGAAGCAGCGTGTTGGGCTCGGCGTCGGCCAGCTTGACGAGGCTCTCTTCCGCCTTCTCCTCGTCCCCCTTGAGCAAGTAGCAATTGGCCATGCGATAGCTCGCAAGTCCCGACTGCTTGGGGTCGGGGAAGTCGTTGATCACGCGCTGACACGTCTTGATCGCGTCGTCGTAGCGTTCGGCCATCTGGTAGATGCGAATGAGCGTGTCGAAGACGAGGATCGTCGAATCCTTCTTCTTCACGCGGTTGAGGTAGTCCTCAATGAGGGCGACCGCCTCGTCGGTCTTCTCGAGCATCTGCAGCGCCGAGGCTTGCCGATCAACGAAGCGGTAGTCGTCGGGATGCTGCTTGGCGCCCTCTTGGGCCTGCTTGATGACGTCCTCGTAGAGTTCCTTGTTCATCAACATCGCGATCAACTGGATGCGGACGTCGGCGTTGTTTGGCTCGTCCTCCAGCGCGAGAGCGTAGAACTCCTTGCTCAAGTCGATCAAATCGGCCTGCTTGGCGGTGTCGGCGATGATCAGCTTCCCACGAAAGCCGAGCGGATCGTCCTCATCCTTGACCCGAGCCCGGGCGGCATCGGCCACTTTGGTGACGAAGTCGGAGTCCTTCGACATCTCCTTGAGCTGCTCGGCGATTTTGGCCAGCGTCGCCACTCGCGACTCCCGGGTCGCGAACCGGCTCCGGCCCGCGAACGCCTCCAGGATGACGTCGAGCACCTTCTCCGGCTGATCGTTCTTGCGATAGAGTTCGAAGAGGAGCGGCAAACTCTCCGAGCGCGTCCCGGGACGACGCAGGATCTCCTCCGCGTCGGCGAACCGCTCCGCCTCGATCAGCTTGCGAGCGTAGAACTGGCGAAGCTCCGCGTTGTGACGATCGCGCTCGACGAGTTTCTCGAGCTCGGCAAGCAGATCCTTGTCGCGACCGAGTTTCGCGAGGACTTTCTCGTAGTGGGCGAGAGCTTCGGGATTTTGGAACTTGAAGGCGAGATACTCCTCGACGAGCCGGAGCGCATCCTCGAGCTTGCCTTGCTCGACGCGAACCTCACTCTCAATAAGAAGCAGACGCCGGGCCTGGCCGCCAATCTTCTGGCGGCCTTCCTCGAGCACCGCGAGAGCCTCTTCGTGCTTTCCCTGATCGTTGAGCGCTCGCGCCAGTCGTTCGAAGTAGGTCACCCGCCGACGCAGCATGCGTTGACGAACGGTCGGTTCGAGCGGATAGCGAATCGGATCGTCGAGAATGTTGAGGACCTGGCTCCAGGCGTTCGCGACCCCCTCGTTGTTGCCGGTTCCCTCGTAGAGCTGAGCCAAGAGGAGCTGCAACTCGAGGAAACGCATCGGATCGCTCTTTGCCGCTCCTTCAATCGCCGACGCTTTTTCGAACGATTCAATCGCGTCCTCGCGTCGGCCGGCGCTGGCGCTGTGCTTGCCGAACTCGTGCAGCAACACGAAGTCGCTGGGATAGCGATCCAGGGCACGTCGGGCGTACTCGAGTCCCTTGTCGTGCTGTTCGAGGAGGAAACTCATCCGAGCGGCGTTGCGAAGCGCCGAGACCGACTCGGGCCAGAGCTTGGCCGCCTTCTCGTACAGTTCCAGCGCCGAGACGAGATGCCGACGCTCCTCCTCGGCGAATCCGAGCACGACCAGCGTCCGCGCTTCGATCGCTTTGGCGTCGTCGGTCGTCAGCGGCTCCGCGGGAACGAAGGGATCGAGGGTCTCCTCGCCGGGCAGCAACGAGGTGAGGTAGCCCGACTTGGGCTTCTCCGCTTTCTTCTCCTTCGCGGCCGGTTGCTGATCTTCCTTTTGGACGAGTCCCTGGATCGTCGATCCCGGAGACTCGATCGCCCAAGACTTGCTCAGGGCACACTCGGAGAGGGCCGACAAAGCAACGATTGCGACTAGTGCTCTGTTCATTCGATGGACCGGCATGGGAGTAGTGTGATTGTTTTCCCGATCAACGAACACGCGGTCTTGCGGTGTGTCGCTGGGACGGCGGGAGCATCCTTGTCGTCAAGTTGGCGGGCATCCTTCCCAAAAGAGCGCCACCTCCCGCATCTCCCAATTCTACGCTTTGGCGAGAAACGTAACAACACGACTCCGCGAGGTCGCCGTCTTTGGGCGATCTCGGGAGTTCGTGAAGTGCCTCCAGCATGGGGAACGTAGCGTGGTCAGCGGCCGGGCTTGGATGGCTCCTTCGTGGGAACCTCGAAGTCTTGGGTCGCGTCCTCGCTAGGGAACTCGACTTCCGCTTCGTACTCCGAGAACAAGATCGTTCCCGACGCCTCTTCGCCCAAATCGTTGACGACGGGAACCCCGTCGGTCCCGCGAATCCGGACGAGGTAGTGTCCACCCACCACCCCCTTGTCGCGTGGCGTCGCGTACGAGCCGTTGATGATTTTCGCCCCACCGCCGGGCCCACGGGTCCCCTTGGACGCGTTTGGCACGAAGACGATAAACCCGTCGGGCACGGGTTCTCCCCGGTAGGTCACCTCGCCGGAGACGACGTAGCGTGGGGGCCCGGGAGGCTTGACGCCACAACCGAGTCCTCCAACGACCACCAAACTCAACCAGACAACCCAAGCGGACGAGGGTCGGCAACGAAGACGATTCACCGAGGCAGACCTCCGAGCGGTTGACCGTCGTCCCGCTGTCCCAATTGCTGATAGACATCCAAGTCGATGGACTCACTCACGAAATGAACCGAACCGTCGGCCATGGTGAAATGGCAGCCACCGGGGTGATAGCTGCTGAAGCCCTTCGTCGATTGCGGCAGCCCCTCCCCGTCGTGGAGATTGATCGGTTCCTGAGCACCCGCGAGTGTCCCGGCGACGGCGTTGCCGCCGAACTTGACGCTCGAGGCCCACGAGACCGCCGGGTTGCTCGCCGCCTGCTGATAGCGCGACTCCCCGACCATGAAGACTTGCGAGGTCCCATCGCTGACGTGCCCAAGCGTGATCTCCGAGTTGTGGTAGAGGACGCCATTGAGGAAGAAGTCGCGCGTCCCCGAGAAACCGGAGCACGCTTCGGTGCCGCCCCCTTGAACGCCGAAGTAGCTGGTCTTGTCCGGATTGCTCGCCACGTCTTGGTCCGAAGGACAGATAAAGGCGGCCAAGGGGACGATGAAGGCGTCGTTGGGAGAGGGCACGCCGAGATTGGCTTGGGAAAAACGCTCCTCAAGGTTCAGCTTGTCGTAGAGCGCCTGTTGGTCGAGAAACGGAAGGATGTAAACCGCCCAAGGCGCCCGACCCTGCGCACTGGCTCCCGAGCCGCCCGTGCACCAGGTGCTCGACGTGTTCGTCTCGATGTCCGCCGCGTAACCGGGAGGCAGCCTCATGTGAGAGGAATGGAACGCGTGCAAAGCCGTTCCGAGTTGTTTCATGTTGTTCTGACACTGAGAGCGGCGCGCCGCTTCGCGGGCCTGCTGGACCGCCGGCAAAAGAAGCGCCACCAAGATCCCAATGATCGCGATCACCACGAGCAGTTCCACCAAGGTGAAACCGGCCCCACGAGCGCGACGGGGCGAAGGATTCATCATTGCGGGAGACCTCCGAGAGGTAGATTGTCGGCACGCTGACCCAATTGTTGGTAGACATCCAAGTCAATCGTTTCGCTGATGAAGTGTGTTGAGCCGTCGGCCATGGTGAAGTGGCAGCCTCCTTGATGAAAGCTGCTAAAGCCCTTGGTCATCTGCGGAACTCCGCCCACGTCATAGAGATTGATCCGCTCCTGTACGCCGGCGAGCGTGAAGGGCATCGCATTGGCGTCGTTCTTCGCCGAGGATGCCCAAGAGAGGGCAGTATTGGAACTCGCTTGATAGCGGGTCTCTCCAAGGAGGAAGACCTTGGCGGTTCCATCGCTAACACTGCCCAGGGGGATGCTCGAATTGTGAAACAGAAGCCCACTGATGAAGAAGTCGCGCGTCCCGCTAAAGCCGGAGCAGGATTCGGCACCACCTCCTTGGACCCCGAAGTAACTCGTCAAATCGGGATCCTGAGAGAAGTTCACGTCGGAGGGGCAGCGGTACGCCGCCATCGGTGTCATTACATTGGCATTCGGTGTCGGAACCCCGCCATCTCCCTGAGCGAAATCCTCCGAGACATTGAAACGGTCGTAAAGCGCTTGCTGATCGAGAAAGGGTAAGATCAACACCGACCACGGTGCTCCGGCGAACTGCCGAACGCCCGAGCCGCTACGACACCAACTCGTGTTCGAAGGATTGGATCCAACATGCGAGACGTAGCCGGGCGGAAGCGTTTGATGGGAAGCGTGGTAGGCGTGCATCGCCGTCCCGAGTTGTTTCATGTTGTTTTGACATTGAGAACGACGCGCCGCCTCGCGCGCTTGCTGAACCGCCGGCAAAAGAAGCGCCACCAAGATCCCAATGATCGCGATCACCACGAGCAGTTCGACGAGCGTGAAGGCTGATCGATGCACGAAGCGCCGACGCACGCGCGGAGGCTGGTCCTGCATGTCGATTCCCCTGTACGTTCAGATCAAGATGCTTTTGGCGGTGAGCCCCGGCCGCCCCTGGCCTTACCCTTTGCGTCGCGAATCATTGACACTGAGTGAATCGACCGACTACCCCCAACAGTCCGGTTGGGAATGTGGGTCGGGATCAAGTGTCAGCAATGTCGACAGAGAATGGCCGGTTGGACTGTAACGGACGGGGAAGCGGGGGTCAACGAACTCATTGGGCAAGTTGACGAAGTTCAGAGACACAGGCGCCGACAACGTCCGAAGCCGCTACGCGAGAGGTGAGAGGTGGTGGAGAGCTCAAGGGTCTTCCAAAACAACAGAGCCGACCCCGAAGGATCGGCTCGTCGCGAGATCGTCGACCGGGGCGAAGGAACCCCCGCCAGTCGTTGACAGCGCCGCGTTTAGGACTTCTTGTGCGACGTCCGGTTCGCGATCGGCTTCTCCGGCGTCGCGTCGGCGACGGTACTTGCCCCATTACCCGATTGAGTGGGCTCGCCCTTGTGCTCCTCGACCATCTCGCCGAAGTACTCGGGCATTTTCACGCCGCCGATCTGCTCCATGATCTGAAGGACCGGCGGGAGAGTCTTCGCCATGTTCTGGAGGAAGCCGGCGGTCGCCCCGTTTCCATTCTGCCCGCCGTTCTCCCAGACGATGACCTTGTCGAACTTGATGTTCGAGATCGCCTCGGACGCGGTCCGCGACAGCTCATCGAGGTGTTCGAGCATGAGCAGTTGGAACGCGGCCTGCGGTCCACCACAAGCGGAGATGATCTCGCCGAGACCTTCGGCTTTCTTCGAGAGCGTCTCGTACTGACCGCGAGCTTCGGCCTCGAGTTTGGCGAAGATCGCCTTGGCTTCACCTTCGGCCACGAGGCGATTGCGTTCGGCCTCGGCTTCGGCGTCGACCATGATCTTGGCCTTCTGGGCCCGCGCGGGAGCTTCCAACTCCGCCCGACGTTCGGCTTCGATCTTCTCGGCCTGCACTTTGGCGGCTTTGGTTTCCGCGGCGTACTGGGCCTCGCGGACGGCCGCTTCGGCTTCACGCTTGCGAGTTTCTCCGAGTTGGTAGGCTTCGGCCTCCTTCACCGCGAGCGTCGCTTCCGAACCGGCGACGGACGCCTTGGCTTCGTTTTCGCCACCGATCGCCAGGGCGTCGGCATCGGCCAACTTGATACGCATGTCGCGTTCGGCTTCTTTGATCCGCGCCTCTTGCTCGAAGCGTGCGGTCTCGACGCCGACTTGTTGTTCCCGTTCGAGATCGGCGACGCGGACCGACCGTTCGCGTTCGGCGTTCTTGGTACCGATCATTTTCTCTTTGTCGGCATTGGCGACCTGGATCGCCTCTTCCTGCTTGGCGCGGGCGACGCCGATCGACCCCGATTTCTGTTGCTCGGCAACATCGATCTCGGCCTGCTGGATCGCGGCGCTGGCCGCCTTGCGCCCGATGGCGTCGATGTAGCCCGAGTCGTCAGTGATATCGGTGATGTTGACGTTGAGCAGCACCAGACCGATCTTTTCGAGTTCCGGTTCGAGCGACTCCTGCACGCTCGAGAGGAACTTGTCACGATCGCGGTTGATCTCCTCGATCTTCATCGAGGCGATGACTTGACGGAGCTGACCGAAGATGATGTCGCTCGCCTGATCCTTGATCTCGTTGTGACTAAGTCCGAGCAAACGGATCGCCGAGTTCTGCCTGACCGCCGACTCGCTGCCGACCGCGACGGTGAAGACGCTCGGCACGTTGACGCGGATGTTCTCGGCCGAGAGCGCTCCCTTGAGCGGGACCTCGATCTGCATCGGCTCGAGACTCAAGTAGGCGTAGTTCTGGAAGATCGGGATGACCCAGGCGCCACCGCCGTGGAAGACCTGCGCCGATTGAGAGCCCGATTTGAGACCCCAGCGAACCAGAATCCGGTTCGACGGGCAGAGTTTGTACCACCGCAAGATCATGACGAGCAGGCCGAACGCGATCATCGCGAATAGGATGACCCCCGCCCAAACCACGACGCTCATCGTGTCCATCTCACCAACCTGCGCGAATATCGTCACTTCGTCCCCCTCTGTGCCAACCCGAACGTTGCCTCATCCACACCGACGGCGCGGGGAGGGCGTTGGGAGAATCTGATTTAAGCTTGCTGAGACACTTCCCGCTCGACCGAGGAACCGAGAGCCACCACTTCCACAGTGCGTTGGTCGAGCAAGCGCGTCACGACGCAACGTGTGCCAGTTGTCAGATCTGGGCCTTGGGTCTTCGCGGGCACTTCGACCGTTCGCCCCTGCAAACTGAGAGTGACCTTGCCGAATCCCTGACCATCGCCGGGGATCTTCAAGTAGACCCGCCCGCGCGCCCCTTCGATGTGCCGCATCCTGATCGAGCCATCTCGTTCCAAGCGATGCAGGTGCTCGAACACCCATCCCAGGGCCATCATCACCAATAGCCCAAGGCCGACGCCGACGAGCACCGACAGCGGCGAGGAATAGCCCGCTTCCAGGCTTCCCAAGCCGCCCAGGCCGAAAAACGCCAGGAACGCGACGATCGTTTGCAGCGTCAGGTACTTCGCGAAACCCCAGGAGCTTCCCTTGTGGGCCTGCGTCGGATCGGTCTGATGATGGTGATCGACGCCGTCGACCATGTCGACCGATCCGGCGTCTCCGCCCGAGTCCCCTCCGCCAAGATCGACATCGAGATCGGCGACCGAGTCGAAACCGAGACCGAGAAGATTCATCGCGAATTGAATGACCAACACGGTCCCGCCAAAGATCGCACACACAAGGAATAAGGTCGCCATCCTGCACCCTCCCCGGACCGAAGCGGATCACCAATCGCCCGTCGCACCACGTCGGTGATCGGCCCCAACGACGCTCGCCCCTTTATTCGCGTCCAAGAGAGCAATATTGGCAAGGGAAAACCCCGCCTTTTCTCCACCGGCAGATTCGGTGAAGAGCCCCCCGTCGCCCCAATCCCTAGAGCCGGAACTGGGAAGAGGTCGAACCGTCGCCCATGCGTCACGATCCGCGCCATTGGTCCAATCCGCGCGGTCATCGACTTGGCAACCCTACATCACGCGGCGGAGAGAAAGAGGAAGACGGAGGTGAGACGGTGGTCACAGCGAGCGCGGCGGCAACTACGGCAACCAGTCGTCCCCGAGTGTCGACTGCTTCGCGGGGGAGGGGAAAACGAACTTCAGCCGACTCGTCTCGGTCCGCCTCGCGGCCATGACCGCGAGGTCGAGGATCTCTTCGAAGTCGATCTCGCTGCTGGGAGGCAAACGGCAATAGGTCGTTCCGCCTCCGACGCCGCTGTGGAGCCGAGCTCCCGCGAGGATCTGTTGACGAGGCCCCGGACCGGCGAGCGAAGGGGTCACGCCCCAGAGCTGGTTCGATTCCCCTTCCACCGAAGGCATCTCCATCTCGTCGAGGGCCGCGGGATGGCCGTCGACGATGGTCGCCAACTGGTAGGGTCGCCCCTCGCGGCGTAGCCGATGCTGGAGTCGCGAGACGATCTGCTCGGCAAGGCTCAGGGCGCCGGCGTCACTGCTGATGGAACGGCCGATGAGCTTGTAGACCAGCCAATCGAGCCCGAACGGGACGACGACCAACGACAGAGCCGACGCCGAGGGCCGCATCTCCGAGAAGGAGGCCGAATGCCGGAGGAACTCGCGCCGCTGAACGCCTGCCCGAACCGACGACTCGCAGAGGAGCCCGAGCCGCTCGATGATCGTCGCCGCATCGCTCCCTTCGCCCAGACGCCGATAGAGCCGCGGCAGCATGATCCCGACATATTGGTAGACCGCTGGACGCCGCCCACGCACGCGCCGTAACCCTTCGCCCAACGAGGTTTCGCCACGATCAAACGACAGCGCCAACGGCGTATCGCGAACCAACCAGCGCCACCAGGGCCGCAGCGTCTCCTTGAGTTCCTCCTCATCTCCCTCCATCGGCGGATGAAGGTCGAGACGACAACGCCGCTGGAGCTGCGCTCCCTCCAAGACCCGCTCGGCCAGCCGAAGGGCGAACTTGCTCGCGAACGCGTGTTGCTCTCGGCTCGGTTCGGTCGAGAAGAGCGGTCCACCACTGAGCAAGTCGGCGGCCCACGGGGTGACCCGAGCGTAGAGATTGACGATGAAACGCGACTCGCGTCCGCGCAAGATTCCCGACAAGATCGAGGCGAAGCGGTCGGCCAACTCCACGGGATCGTCGCCGAGATCGCTCCAAAGCGCGAGCGTCGCGTCGACCCCGTCGAGGGCAATTGTGCCAACGATCTTCCGCGCGACCTCGTCCAAGGAGCGTTCCAGCTCGTCGAGAAACGCGCGCGACCCCGAGGTACGTTGAGCGAGCGCCACGACGTCGACCGAGCCGGCGGCCCACTGCCCTGGGGTGGCGGCGTCGAAGAGATAGATCAGCCCCTCTTGGTGCAGTCCCGCGATGTCGGGCGAGAAGACCTCCTTGAGCGAGTATTGATTGAGAATCTCGCGGCCGGCCCAACGCATCACCGCGTCGGGATCCTCCTTCGAGGCGAGGCGCTCGCGCAGGATGTTGGTGGGAATGCCAAGCAGCCCACGCCGCTGCAAGACGTGATGGAGCCCGCGTTCGCGGAGCTCGTAGTCGACCAGTTCGCGCACCAGCCCCGAGGGGATGCGATGGAAATCACCGGCCAGCAGATAACGTTCGGTGGTCGCCGCGATCTCCCGCGCCGTGACGGGATCGAGATCCGCATCCGTCTCGAGCGCCCGCGCGAGTCGCCCCTTGTCCCAGGACTGAACGCGGGTGCGCCCCGAGGTGGACCAAGCGGACGCCTCTTCGGGGGCCGTTCCCGAACTCTTCGCGGAGTGCTCCGCGGCCCCCTCCTGTTCGACGATCTTCATCGAATCGCGCCGAGATTGGCGCCGATCGCGGTAGTCGGCGTAGAGCTGGGCGGTGGGGCCTTGGCCAAGTTCGCGCAAGACCTTGGTGACGGTTTCGCCGATGTCGCTGGTCGAGGGGGTGCGCCCCTCGAACTCTTCGATCAGGAAGTGCAGCGCGGCTTGCGCGAACTCCTGGGCGTCGAAGGCGGCGCTCTCGGGTTCGACCTCCTGGCGAGCGGCGTATAAGCTGCCGACGAGCTTCGCCGGATCGAAGGGCTCGACACTCCCGTCGCGTTTGCGGACGAATTGGACCGCCTCGGGCCAAAGTTCGGCGGGCAGGTCCTCGGGCAAGAGATTCACGCAGTCACGCCCCTCGAGCTATCAACCAGAAGGAGTCCAAGGTTCCGCGTACGGAACATCCCTCCCTCTCGAGCACCCATCTCGTTCGCGAAAGGTCTTCGGCCGGCGTTCTCGGGGAGAAGTCCCTTCGCTCGCAACCGCGCCTGGGGCCCGTTATCGGAGTTCCACAAGTCGGTCAAGCGGCGAGCATCCGCCTTGCATACCACCGATTGCCATATCGAAACACGGCTAGTCCGGCTTCTTCACCAGTTTCTCCAGCAGCGGCTTGATCTCGGCCTCGAAGTCGTTGATGTCCTTGAACTCCCGGTAGACCGAGGCGAAGCGGACGTAGGCGACTTGATCGAGTTGCCTGAGCTCTTCCATCGCCAATTCACCGACGTTGGTTGACTGAACTTCGGTCTCGCCGCGGGCGAGGATCGTCGCTTCGATGCGGGCGGCAAGCTCCTCGACCTGTTCGGGACTGATGGGGCGTTTGTAACAGGCCTTCTCGACGCCGACGCGGAGTTTCTCGCGGTTGAAGGGAACGCGCGACTGATCCTTCTTCACGACGACGACGGGCGTCTCGTCAATCTGCTCGTAGGTCGTGAAGCGGTTGTCGCAACCCTCGCACAGACGGCGACGCCGGATCGCGAACCCTTCGCGACACGTGCGCGAGTCGATCACGCGCGTGTTCGATCCTTGACAAAAAGGGCATTTCATCGTTCGCGAACCGCCCCATCCTGGCGAGCCCTGGGCACCGAGGCGCGACAAGTTTCGCGCGTCAGTCGAGTTCCATGATCGGGCAATTATATCGGGCGCGGGGAGAGGGGCCAACCGACGGATTGCCTGAAACGCGTGCGTGGTTGATGAAGGCTCGGGCATCGCGAGGGGCATGCGGCGTCCGAATGGTCGGCTCGAGGGCAATTTGACGTAAAGGCGCGCCATTCGCAGATGATGTCTCGTGAAATCTTGCGACCGGTCCTCCCGATCCCCCGACGCCCCGGACGCGGTTGACGAAAACCCCCAATGACTGGTACCGTTGACGGTGCGATTAAGAGGAGATGTCACGATGAACGAGAATTCACCACCGGCGCACGAAGTGTTCGATCTCGCTCTAAGGCTCACCGAGGAAGATCGAGCCGCCCTCGCCGGCCTACTCATCGATAGCCTCGAGATGCTCGAGGAACTCGAGAAGCAAGAGGTGCCGCGAACCCCTTGGGACGCGGAAGTCGCTCGACGCGTCGACGAGATCAAGAGAAGCACTCACCTCTCCTTCCCGCGCGCCGGCAAGAACGAACTGCAATCGACTCGCTAGCACGCTTGATTGATCCATTCGTCGCCGTTTGGCTTCTTGGATGGCCTCTTCGATAGCTTCTTCGGTGCGATGCCCACCCTCGCCGTGGGCATGAGGGAAACGTCCGGCCTCTTACAGACGCCCGCACGAAGAGCGGACGAGGCTTCACGAAACGCACTTGGCCATCAGGACACGCGGCGTCGATTCAACCTGCTGGATGAGTTGGCGGAACGTCGACCCTTTGGCACGGGCGGATACGCGGCCAGCGGCACCCGAGTCATCTGGAAACGACTCTTGGAAGCGATGGTCCCCGCACGCGGAACCGACTGGGAATGGTTCAAGAAATGAAGCGAGGCGCCAAAGCCAAGGCGCCTCTTCATGGATGTTCTCGTCACGTTGCTTGAAGGTTCGCGGATCTCCAACGGGAGCGTTGGCGGCCGCTAGACGAGAAGCCCTTCGGAATTTTCAAAGAGGAGGGGCGTTTCCGCATCCCACTCTTGGGGAATCGGACGAAGCTTCTCTTGGTCGCGATAACGCCAGCTACGAATATCCTCGAGTTCGTGCTGGAAGACCAAGTACGCCAAGCTCCCGTTGACGATGGTCGGGAAACCGGCGAGCCCGCGGATATCGTCCATCAGGACGACGCCCAGGTCGAACAGCTCTTGCTCGAGGGCTTCGTGACGAGCTTCGTCACGTTTGATCTCATCACCGAGTCGGTAGATGTCCTTGCGAACGTTCCAGTCGCTGGTCCGCAGCGCCTGAAGCTTGTCGGCTTCACGACGATTGTGGATCCATCGGGTGCGGACCTCGACCGCTTCGGCGACGATGTGGCCGACCAACGGCAAGGTGCGACGCGCCGAGGAGAGATCGAAGATCTTCTTGGGAGTGCGACGCGAACGACGGACGCGCGACGATTCTTCAAAGGCTGGCATACTCATGGCTGTTCCCCTAGGCACGTGACGAGGACAGCGCCTCGTTACACTAACAATACGTCAAGCAACGGTTCGTTAGTGGCATCCGTGCCAGAAAACACGATCCCGAGGGCTTGCCTCTCGCCTCCTCAGCCGTTCAGGCCAAAGAGCCATGACAATCAATGAACCCCTCTTGATCGCTGCGGCCCATTTCATCCTCGTAGGCCGAAGTCATTCAGTTGACTTTCGCCCCTTATTACGAGTTGAAGCGTCGTCTTTGTTGGCGCCGCGGATCGTCCATGAGTGATCGACCGAAGACTCATTGGCAGGTCGCCCCCCTCCTCGGAGAAGACCCGAGTCGACTCGCGTCGATCGGTCGGTAAGGGATCACATCAAAGGAAATGGGTCAAGCTGTGTTCGGTTCCCCTCACAACAACGATTGTTGCACCGAGCCGCCTCGAGTCCAGTCTTCGAGCCACGGTGCGTCGAAAGCCCTACCCTGAAAGAGACTTGGCACAATCGACCTTATCGGGGGACACATGGCAGATCGGGTCTTCGAAACGTGCGGCGCTCGAGGCTACACTTTCCGCTATCCGCTAGCTTGGAGCAAGGAGGTGGAAGAGTCAGACGAGGGAACCTCGATCGTCCTGCAAAGTGACGGGGTCACCTTCGCGGTTGTCGGCCTCTACGACAGCTCGATCGCCCCCGAGGCGGTGGTCGAGAACGCCATCGAGTCGCTGCGCGAGGAGCACCCCTCCCTCGAGTTGGAAGAACTCGAGTCGAAGGCCCATCCTCAAGCCCGCGGTTTCGAGGTCCTCTTCTTCAGCATCGACGTCCTGACGACCTGCCTGATCCAGAGTTGGACGTGGGACGAGACGACCTTCTTCGTGATGGTTCAAACGATGGAGAAAGAGGCCGAGATGGGCCGAGCGGCCTTCGAGTTCCTCGCCCAGTCCTTCCGCCTCGACGGTGTCAAAGAACCTGACGCTTGAGGGAGCCACTCCTTCCTCTTCCCCTCGTCGAGCCGGTCTCTCTCCACCTTGTCCAACGGGGAAGTTCGTGGGGGTCTCTCCTTTATCCCCACTCAATTGGCAAACCAGGCAAAAGACAGAAGACAGCGACCCCCCTCTTTCTCCCCTTGGTCATGGGGGGACGGCTGAGGCTCCCAGCGGTCCCCAAATGGCGAACGCAGGGCCAGTCTCTTGGAATTCGCCTCCCATCGTCCGAAACAGGAGTCGCTATCTCGTTGACCAATCGGTTATGATAAATGTGTGAAGACAACGTATCAGAGGTGATGCGGGATCGCGACGGCCTACGCCAACATGGGAAGCCTAGGAAGCCCAGGAAGGGCAGTTTGTACCCGCCCACCGATGAAGGGACGTGCCCACGTTGACGAGGGTACCCCAGGATTCAAGATGCAACCATTGGTCCAGCGAACGGATCACGCGCGGAGAGATTGAGGAGCACGAGTGTCGAAACGACTAGCGGGATTGGCAGCCGAATCATCAGCCACGGGAGCGGCGTATCGCGCCGTCGGGCAGTATCTTGCGACGGTGGCTCACTACGCGCATCGAATCCGCGACGCCTCCGAGGCCGAGGTCGAGGACGTCCATCAATTGCGTGTCTTCACACGGCGAACGGTGGCGGCGCTGCGCGTTTTCGAGAAGTTCCTCCCCGAAAAATCGGTCCGTAAGCTGAAGCGGCGCTTGGCTGGACTGCGCCGATCGGCCGGCGACGCCCGTGACCTCGACGTGATGATTCTCGATCTCGAGAAGCTCACCCAGGAAGTGACCGACGTCGAGTCGTACACGTTGGAAGTCCTCTCGGAACGCTCGACCAACGAGCGCGTCACCGCGTACGAGAAGCTGCGCAAGGCCCTCGCGGAGCTGGAGGAGAAGGGATTCTGGAGGTGGTGCGAAAAGCAGTTTGGGGATTTCCCCAAGCAACCGAGCAAGCAAACGCTCGGCCAACTCGCCAAGCACTCGTTGCGTGACGACGTCTCGGAGCTCTACCGCCGCGAGAGACGAGCCCACGAACATCAGGAGGATTTCGAGGAGTTGCACCGCGTCCGGATTGCCGGCAAGGGATTCCGCTACGCGTTGGAACTCTTCGAGGGCTGCTTCGAACCGACCGACCAGGAAAAGCTCTACGCTCCGGTTAAGAAGATGCAGGACTACCTCGGGGCGGTCAACGACGACCACACCTTCCTGATCCGTTTCGAACGGCTCGCCGAACAGATCGACCAGAAGAAGCGCAAGGAACGCACCGACGAGGACAAACGCTTCAAGCGGGGCCTGACCCGGCTCATCGAGCGATATCGCCAGCGGCTCGAGGACGACGCCAAGGCGTTTGACGAGTACTGGGCCCTGGAGATGGGCGACCAATATCGCCAGGTCTTCCGCCAGATCGTCGAGAGACGCGGCACCAACGGCGTCAAACATCCCGCACGCGAGAAATCGTCGCCAAAACAGCGCGCCGGTAGGCCAAGAGAAGTCTTGTCCTAAAACGATCGACCAACTAACGTCAGCGCCGACGACTGTCTGGGAGCCAACCGGCCGAACCACTGGGGAGTTGCGAGGCCGGTTACCCGCAGGAAGCCAAGTCTACCAAAAGACTTAGGGAACCACCTGCCCGATGTGGCCCGACGACGGGTCGCCGACTCCTTCCAACCGCGGGCTCGCACCGGCTTGGGTGTGCTCCCGCTTCCCCGCCGTGACCCGGAGCCGCTCCATCCTCAAGCGTTCTCAAGGTCGGCGATGACGAAAGGCAAGGACGCCGTGCGTTACTTCTTCTCGGTGGGCGAACCGAGTGGCGATCTTCACGCCGCGAATCTGATCGCGGCCCTCCAGGCCCTCGACCCTCAAGCGGAGTGTTCCGGCTTCGGCGGCGACCTCATGGAGCGTGCCGGCTGCGAGTTGCTCTACAAGCTCGCCGATCAAGCGATCATGGGCATTGGCGGCGTCGTCAAGGCCCTGCCCCTGATCTTGCGGCTCCTTGGCCAAACCAAACAACATCTCGCGAGCTGGCGTCCCGACGTGGTGATTCTCGTCGATTACCCAGGATTCAACTGGCAGGTCGCGAAGATCGCCAAGCAACTCGACATCCCCGTTCACTACTACTGCCCACCACAGATCTGGGCTTGGGCGACCTGGCGCGTCCGGCGGATGCGGGCAAACGTCGACCGGGTCTATTGCTGCCTCCCCTTCGAGGAGACCTGGTTTCGCAAACGGGGCGTCCACGGCGCCGAGTACGTCGGGCACCCCTACTTCGACGAGCTGACCCAGCGTCGACTCGACGACGCCTTTCTCGAGAACCAGCGCGGTCGGGATCTGCGCAAAGTCGTGGCGCTCTTACCTGGGTCGCGGACACGTGAAGTGCATCAAAATGTGATCACTTTGGTCCGATCCGCGCGAAAAATTGCCGAGAACGTGCCCAATTCGCGCTTCTTAGTGGCCGGTTTCAAGGAAAAACAGCGCCCGATGCTCGAAAAGGCGATCGCCCGCAGCGGGCTGAATATCGAGGTCCACGTCGGCCGCACGCCCGAGATCATCCAGCTCGCCGATGCTGCCGTGTCGGTCTCCGGTTCCGTCAGTCTGGAATTGCTCTACCACTGCGTCCCGACGACGATCATCTATCACCTCAATCCGCTCTACGACGCGCTACGGAGCCAATTCCTGAGGGTTCCGTACATCACGCTGGTCAACTTGATCGCCAATCGCGAACTCTTCCCCGAGTGCGTCGGCTGGCGTGACCTCTCAACTCAAGTCGCAGAAACGGTTTGTGGTTGGCTAAGCGACAAGGAGAAACGGGAACAACTCCGGTTGGAGCTCGAACAGTTGAAGTCGAAGCACGCCCAGCCCGGGGCCACATATCGCGCCGCCCAGATGATCCATGGCAGCATTGCCGAGGATCTCTCCCAAGCCGCTTGACCGAAGACCGACTCAGGACGCCCGCGGGCCTCTGGGCTCGCGTTTCCCCGTCGACCGACTTTTCCCCGACGAAGTCTCTCCCCGAACCTCGCCAAAACCGTTACGCTCAGGTTGCCATAGAACGGCGAGGCGAGAAACGACGGGAGTGAAACCTACCCTCCATGACGAGCGAATCCTTTCAACGCGGGCTACCCTGGGCCATCCGCTACGCACTGCGGCGCGTTCGCTTCTGGCTGGTGACGGTCGCCACCTTCGACGGCATCGCCCTGGCCGCTCTCGGGATCGTGCTGGTTGGCTGGCTTAGCCTCGTCGTCGACTTTGGCTTCGAACCCGATCTCCCCACGCGCGTGGTCCTGCTTGCGTTCGGCCTCGGCGCCATCGTCTGGCTGACCTTCCGCTACGTCGTCGCTCGGCTCCTCGCCCGTCCGAATGACCGGCAACTCGCGATGCTCCTGGAGCGACGACTCCCGGAGTTGGGCGATCGCCTCGTGACCGCCATCGAATTGCTCAATGGACCGCACCCCTTCTCCGATCCCTTCGTCGTCGAGGCCACCATGCAGGCCAATGAGCGACTCGAGGGGTTTTCCATGCGAAGGATCCTCCGTATCAGCAACGTTTGGCGGCACGGGCTTTTGCTCCTTGCCGCCCTCGCGATCACGTTGACACTGGTGTCTACCTTCCCGGTGACAGCATCGACGTGGTTCGAGCGCGTCGCCCTACTGCGACCGATCCGCTATCCCCGCGCGACACACCTGCTGTTCGACCACTTCGAGGATGGGACCGCCAAAGTGGCCAAGGGACGCGATTTCGAATTCAACCTCGCCGCCGATCCCGACGGCGTCGTCCCCGAACGCGTGCGTCTGAAGTTCTGGATGCGGGAGTCCGGCACCAGCGGCTCGAGCTACCTGACGAAGATCGGCTCGCACCGCTTTCGCCACGTCTTTCAAGACGTACTCGAACCAATCACTTTCTGGGTTCGCGGCGGGGACGACAGCTCCGACTATCTCCGGTTGATCGTCGTGGAAGCTCCCGTCCTTGAGAAGGTCACGCTTCACAGCGACTATCCCGCTCATACTCGGCTCGGCGAGCGGGAAACGGAGCTGACTGGCGGCCAAATCCCACTTCCGTTCGGAACCCAGGCGACGCTTACCCTCGGCTGCAACAAGCCGCTTCAGTCGATGCGCTGCCTCGTCGGCGAAGAGGAGATGCCGATCGAACGACTCGACGAGCGAACCTTCTCGGTCCGCTTTCCCGTCGAGCAGTCGCTCGCGCTTCGAATCACCTACGAGGACATCGACGGCATCGGTCCCGAAGAGACCTTTCCGATCGACATCATCTCGGTTCCCGACGAAGCCCCCTATGTTCAAGCGAGTCCCGAGGGGATCGGCACTTCGGTGACGCCACGGGCCCGTCTTCCCATTCGACTAAGTGTCAAAGATGATCATGGGATCGCCGATCTCGCGTTTCGCGTTCGCCGTGGACGCTCCGAAAGTGCTTCCTCCGAGCCGACCAACGAGGAGTCTGCGTCCGAGGAAGAGCTTGTGCCCATCGCGATGGCCGAGCCCCTGAGCCGGAAAGTTCGCGTGCTCGGCGTCTTCGATTTGCTCGAACGCGATCTTTCCGCGAACGAGACCCTCTCCCTCTCCGTCCAGGCGACCGACGGGGATTTGCTGACCGGCCCCAAGACCGGAACTTCGGAGACGTTTCCGTTTCGCGTCGTCACCGCCGAGGACCTCCTCTCGCTGCTCTCCCAACGCGAACTGGCCCTTCGGCAGCGATTTGAACAGATCATCCGCGAGTTGGTTGAAGCACGCGAGGGCCTCGAACCACTCCACGACGAGCAGAGCGCGACGCCGACCCGGCGCCGCCTGCACGTGGAGCGAATTTTGCATCGGCTGCGAAAGAGCGAGAATGAAGTGGGCGGCGTGCTCGGCGACTTTCGCGAGATCGCGCTGGAGATCGACAACAACCGCATCGAGTCCGACGCACTGCGCCAGCGGCTCGCCAGCGGGATCATTCGCCCGCTCGACGCGATGACGGGAGAGGATTTCCCCGCCTGTAAGAGCGTCCTGGCCAGCCTGCGCGACGCTCCCGAGGGCGATATCGCCGAACCGCTCCAGGTCGCCGAGGCGCATCTCGATCGACTCATCAGGACCGCGCGGTCAATTCTCGAGTCGATGGAGAAGATGGAAAGCTTCAACGAAGTCGTCGCCTTGCTCAAACAGATCCTCGAAGACCAGGAGGAGCTGACGGAAAAGACGCGACTAGAGAGGAAAAAAAGAGTACTCGATCTGTTAAGGTAGAGGAACTCGTCGGTTCGAGGTTGGCCGCAGAGAAGGACAAGCCATTGCGAAGCTTGCTTGCGTTGGTCGCATGCATGGGATGCCTTTCGCTCGGGTCGTTCGCCAACGCCCAGAGTGAGCCGAAGGACCTCGCTGAGCGTCAAGCGCGTCTCGCGGAGCGATTCGAGGAGTTCGAAACGCTTCTGGAGCGAATGGGCGACCACCTCGCCAACGGCGATCCTGAACGCTCCGCCCTCCTGAAGAAGGCGTTCGCCAAGTCGAAGAAGGATCTCATCGGCCTTGAGTTCGACGCCATCGCCAAGGCGCTCGACGAAAAACAGTACAGCAAGGCCCTCGACCGTCAACGCGCCCTACAAGAGGACATGGCGTCCCTGCTGGAGCTCTTAGTCTCCCAGGATCGCCTCAAACTCCTCCGCGAAGAGAAGCAGCGACTCGAACGGTTGGCCAAGGACGTCCGCAAGCTCATCGGCCAACAGCGTCAGATTCGCTCCGCCACCGAACGCGACCAACGCGGCGACGCGCCCACGCGACTCGCCGACAAACAGGGCGAACTCAAGCGGGAAGCCGAACGACTCGCGAAGGAGGCCGAAGCCTCTGGGGAAAACGCTCCCTCGGACTCGAAGTCGGCTCCCTCCGAGAGTCCCGACTCGCCCCCTCAGCAGGGAAGCCCCCAAGGATCGAGCGGCCCGCAACAGGACGGCAAGGCGTCGCCTCAAAAAAGCCTCGAACAAGCCCGCGAGGCGATGAAGGATGCCCAAGATCATCTCCAACAGCAACAGCGCGGCCCCGCCTCGGAAGATCAAGACAAAGCGATCCGCGACCTGAAGGAAGCGATCCGCAAGATCGAGGAGATCCTTCGCCAGCTCCGGGAGGAAGAGCGAACCGAGATGCTCGCCTCGCTCGAGTCACGACTGCACAAACTGATCGACATGCAGCAAGTCCTCAATCGAAAGACGGTCGAACTCGACAAGGACGCCGCCGTCAAGGAGAGCAAGACCGGCGAGCAGAAAGCGATCGCCCTCTCCGAGCGCGAACAGGAAGTGGTGCTCGGCCTCGACCAGATCCTGATGCTCCTCCGGGAGGATGGATCGGCCTTCGCCATGCCCGAGGCGGTTCAGGAAGCGCGCAACGACGCCAAACTCGTTGTCACCCGTCTGGCGCGGGGCGATGCCAGTTCCTTCACCCAGACGCTCGAGGAGTCGGTGCTCGAAGCCCTGCAAGACATGCTCGCCGCGGTCAAGGAGGAGCTCGAACAACTCCGCGAGTCGAAGTCGGGACAAGGGCAAGCTCCCGGCCAAGGAGGCCCCAACGCCGCCCTGATCAATCGCTTGGCGGAACTGCGGATGCTTCGCACGCTCCAATACCGCGTCAACAAGCGAACGTCTCGGATCGGCGAGGAACTCAAGGGACAGCCACCCACCAGCGAAGAGATGGTCGACGCCGTTCGGCAACTCGCGGAACGTCAGGAACGTATCGGCAAGATCAGCCGCGAGATCGCGACGGGAGCCCGCTAGTGAAGAGACACACAACCTCCCTCGTGCTGTTGGTGGGGATCGCCCTTCCCGCATTGGGCGACGACACGGAACCAGCGAAGAGGCAACCCGACAACGACACCAATTCCCCGGCGCTGGTGGCAATGAGCCGTGCCGAGGCCCAAATGAAGACGATGCAAGCCCTGCGCGAAAAGTTCCCCTCGCCCCAACAGGCCGACGAGATCCTCGAACCCCTGTGGTCCTCGAGCCTTCCCACCCTCGACGCGATCGGCTATTCGGTCCTCGAATCCGACCAAGAGGTCGCAACCTGGCTCGACGGCTTGCTCCAGAAACAAGCGGCTCCGCTCCCTTCGATGCTCGCCAGCGTCGACGGCGATCCGTTCCTCGGCCAGCAACTGAAACTCTTCGCTGGGCGGGAGTTGGTCCGAAGTCAGCGTTTGGACGAAGCGCTGACCTTGCTCGATAAGCTCGAGCCCAAGGAGGTCGTCGATCCCGCGGCCCTCCATTTCCAACGCGGCATCTGCCTCTACTATCTTCACCGGACCGAGCATGCCAAACGCGATCTCGGGCAGCTCGACAGGATCGAGGACGTTCCGCTGCGCTACCGAGCGATGGCCCAGTCGATGCTCGCCAACGTCGATCGCCTCGAACCGAAGTCACTCGACGGGATCGCCCACGACATGCGGGACGTCAAGCGTCGCTTGGCCCTCGGTCGAACGGGCAAGCGCGTGCAAGCGATCGAGAAGGATGTCTTGGATCGCCTCGACAACTTGATCGAGGATCTCGAGAAGCAGCGGCAACAGCAGCAAAGTTCCTCGAGCGCTGGCGGCGCGCCGTCCGGCACGCCCATGCAAGACAGTCAGCGAGCCGGAGCCAGTGGCGAAGGCAAGGTCAACGAACGCCGTTTCAAGGAAGGCGACTCCTGGGGAAACCTTCCCGACAAGGAACGGCAGCGAATCATGCAGGAACTCGGGCGCGACTATCCCGGACACTACCGGGACGCCATTGAAGAGTATTTCCGTCGCTTGGCGCGCGAGGAGGATGCCCCGTAACATGTTCAGACTCTGCACGCTTGCCTGTCTGCTCGCGGCTCCCGCCAGCGAATCGACAACCTCGACGCCCACCGACGAAGTTCAAGTCACGACCATCGACGGACGCTCTCTCCGGGGGCGACTGCGCCGGCTCGACGCCGAGGTCGTGGAGATTGAAACCAAGGAGAAACGGGAGCAACTCCCCGCCCACGATCTGCTCTCGCTCGACCGTATCGGGGCCGACATCGCGGCGGCGTCCGAGCCCATGGACCCGCCGGAGTCCGCCAAGCCGACGACGATCCTCCTCGCCGATGGATCACGGCTCCGCGCCACCCGCTTCGCCCTCGCCGATCAGGAAGCGACGATCACGCTCGCCAGCGGCCAGACGCTTCGGGTGCCGCGGGAACTGATTGCCGCCCTGCTCTTTGGCGAAGGAACCAACGCGATCGCGCGCTGGCAACGTCGCGGCCTGGCCGAGCGCGACGCCGATACCTTGATCGTCGTCCGCGAAGGAGTTTCCCACGAGATCACCGGAGGCGTCAACGCCCTCGACGAGGAGGCCCTTCACTTCAGTCTCGACGGGGAAGAGATCCCTGTCCCCAAGGAGCGACTGCATGCCGTCTATTTAAAGGGACCGGAGATTGACGTTCGGTCGCAGGCTTCGTTGCGTGATCGGGATGGCAATCACTGGCGGGTCCGCGAGTTGACCTTTCGGGAGGGGCGACTTCATTTCGCCATCGCCCCCGAAGTCGCGGTCGAGCTTCCCCTCGAGCGGACGGTGAGACTCGACTTCTCCGGCGATCGCATTCGCTTTCTCTCCGACCTCGACCCGACAGTCGTGCAGCACACACCCTTCTTCGATGTCGTCTGGCCGGTGCATCGTGACCAGAATGCCCGCGGCGAGGCACTCCGCGTCGCCGGCCAAGCGTTCGGCAAGGGACTGCTGGTTCACTCACGCACCGTGCTCGAATTCGACGTCACCGGCGACTACCGCGTCTTCGAGGCCGCCCTGGGGATCGAGGAGAGTGCCGGCCCGTTCGGAGACGCGATGGTCCGCGTCGGCTTGGACGGTCGTCAGCTTCGCGAGTGGCGCATCAAAGCGGGCGAGGCGCCGGTCAACATCTCCGTCGAGATCGCCGGCAAACAGCGCATGACGTTGGAAGTCGACTTCGGCCTCGGTCTCGACGTCGGTGACTACGTCGTCTTCGGCAACGCCCGGATCATGAAGTGAACAGCAATCCGATCTTTTCTCGCATGGACTGTTCCCCTGACTTGGGTGGCCCTGGTTCCTATGACCTCTCCCACAGGGAGAGGGGAACATGAGGCTCACTCTCCCACAGGGAGAGGGGAACAAAAGGCTCTCTCCCACGCGGAGAGCGGAACGCTCGACGTGGACTCTCCTTACCTCTCCTTGGGGAGAGGTCGGCGAACGCAGTGAGCCGGGTGAGGGAGTTTCCGACTCGGCAGAACAAGGGTGATAGTCAAAGAGAGGCCCCCTCACCCCTAGCCCCTCTCCCACAGGGAGAGGGGAACATGAGGCTCACTCTCCCACAGGGAGAGGGGAACATGAGGCTCACTCTCCCACAGGGAGAGGGGAACATGAGGCTCACTCTCCCACAGGGAGAGGGGAACAAAAGGCTCACTCCCACGGGGAGAGCGGAACGCTCGATGTGGACTCTCCTTACCTCTCCTTGGGGAGAGGTCGGCGAACGCAGTGAGCCGGGTGAGGGAGTTTCCGACTCGGCAGAACAAGGGTGATAGTCAAAGAGAGGCCCCCTCACCCCTAGCCCCTCTCCCACAGGGAGAGGGGAACATGAGGCTCACTCTCCCACAGGGAGAGGGGAACATGAGGCTCACTCTCCCACAGGGAGAGGGGAACATGAGGCTCACTCTCCCACAGGGAGAGGGGAACAAAAGGCTCTCTCCCACGGGGAGAGGGGAACATGAGGCTCACTCCCACGCGGAGAGCGGAACGCTCGACGTGGACTCTCCTTACCTCTCCTTGGGGAGAGGTCGGCGAACGCAGTGAGCCGGGTGAGGGAGTTTCCGACTCGGCAAAACAAGGGTGATAGTCAAAGAGAGGCCCCCTCACCCCTAGCCCCTCTCCCACAGGGAGAGGGGAACAAAAGGCTCACTCCCACAGGGAGAGGGGAACAAAAGGCTCTCTCCCACAGGGAGAGGGGAACAAAAGGCTCTCTCCCACAGGGAGAGGGGAACACGAGGCTCACTCCTACGCGGAGAGGGGAAGTTGACACCCCGGCGTCATGAAATCAACTGAGCCCCCATCGGAGAACCGCCAACCTTGATGTCCCTGCTCCTGCTCGTGAGCCTCTTCGGAGCCGAGCCCCAAGCACTGCCGAAACCCGACGCCAGCGTCCTGGATGAACAGAACCGCCGGGTCGCGATGATCAAGAGGATCACGCCCGCGGTGGTCGCGGTCTTCGGCAAGGACGATGCCGGCGGCGGCTCAGGCGTCCTGATCTCCAACGACGGCTACGTCCTGACCAACTTCCACGTCGTCCGCGGCAGTGGAATGGCGATGAAGGCCGGCCTCCCCGACGGCAAGGTCTACGACGCGGTCCTTGTCGGCATCGACCCCGTCGGCGACGTCGCGATGATCAAGCTCCTCGGCTCCGACGACTTTCCCGTCGCCACCATCGGCGACAGCGACCGTCTCCGGCTGGGCGAGACCGTCTACGCCGTCGGCAATCCCTTCCTGCTCGCGACCGACTTCCAACCGACCGTCACCGCCGGCATCGTCAGCGGGCTGCAACGCTACCAATACCCCGCCGGCACCCTGCTCGAGTACGCCGACTGCATCCAGACCGACGCCGCGATCAATCCCGGCAATAGCGGCGGGCCCCTCTTCAACGACGCGGGAGAACTCGTCGGCATCAACGGCCGGGGCCAGTTCGAAAAGCGCGGTCGCGTCAGCGTCGGCGTCGGATTCGCGATCTCCATCAATCAAATCAAACACTTCCTCGACCACTTGCGCGGCGGCCTCATCATCGACCACGCCACCCTCGGGGCGACCGTCACCAGCGACGCCGAAGGCCGCGTCGTCGTCGACAACATCCTCAGTTCCTCCGACGCCTACCGCCAAGGCCTCGACGTCGGGGACGAGATCGTTCGCTTCGGCGGCCGAGCCATCGCGAGCGTCAACGACTTCAAAAACGTCCTGGGCATCTACCCCTCCGGCTGGACCGTCGAGCTGACCTACCGCCGCGACGATCGCAAGGAGACGATCCACCCCAGACTCGTCGGCGTTCACGGCCCCGGCCAACTCGAGGAGATGATCGCTCCCAAGGAGAAGCCCACCCCCGACGGCCATCCCGAGATCGCTCCCGATAAGACCGACGTTCCCGAGAAGGCCCGCCCCTTCATCGAGGAGAAACCGGGCTTCGCCAACGAATACTTCAATCGCCTGCAACGCGAACGATTGCTCGCCGGCTTGCGACAGAAGATGGCCCGACCCGACGACACCAAGACGTGGCGGCTGACGCTCCTCGATCAGAAGCTCGCCGAGGCCAAGCTGCTCCTCGACGACAAAGCGGCCCTTTGGGACTCCCCACAGCGGAGCGACGCGATCGAACATGGTCGCGACGCGGTTCGCGGCGACGGGCTCGTCGGCCTGTTGGTGGCGCTCGATCAGTGGCGTGGGCTGCTCATCAACCCCGAACGCTGGTTCGAGGATGCGACGTTCGTCGGCGGCTACCCCTCGGGCGATGGCGCGCGGTGGCTGGCGATCCGCACCGACCACGCGGGGATCGTGACCACGTGGTACTTTGATCGCCACACCCAACTACTGCGGGCATTCGAGTGCGAGATCGACCCGGAACTCGCCCCGGTGCGCGTCTCCCTCGACAACTACCGAAGCCTCGAGGGCAAGCTCTTCCCCCACGACTGGCGTCTGGAAATTTCGAGCGGCCCCCTCGGCGAGTTCCGCGTCAAGGAGGTGACATTTGACGTCAAGTAAGCAAGCCCGCCCGACCGCTGTCGCCTGGGCCGTCACCCTGATGGCAGTCCCGCTCTTGGCATTGCCCTGCTCCGCCGATCTGCTCAGCGCCGACACCGACCGGGTTCACGAAACGCTGCGCGCGGTCGTCAAGCTCTACGGCGCCGGCGGCCTCGGGCGGATCGAGTCGCAGGGCAGCGGCATCCTCGTCTCCGCCGACGGCTTCATCCTCACCGTGCTCAACCCACTACTCGAAAGCGCCAAGCCGCTCGTCGTGCTCGACAATGGCCGACGTATCGAGGCGCGCATCGTCGGTGTCGACTCGACGCGGGAGTTGGCGCTACTGAAGGTCGAGGCGGAGGACCTTCCCTTCGTGCAGCTTCGGGCCTCCTCCGGGACGCGGGCGGGAGATCCGATCCTCGCGTACTCGAACTGTTTCAACATCGCCGCCGGCGCCGAGGCCGCCACCGTGCAGCGCGGCGTCATCGCCGCCGTCGCCAAGCTCCGCGCCCTTCAGGGCTTCGAGCGGTTTAGCTACCCTGGACGCGTTCTCGTCCTCGACGCGACGACCAACAACCCGGGCGCCGCCGGCGGAGCGATCACCGATCCGCGCGGGCGACTGCTCGGCATGATCGGCAAGGAAGTCCAGTCGGCCGCGACGCGGACGTGGGTCCACTACGCGATCCCGTGCGATACCCTCTTCTCCTTCGCCCAGCCCTTGATGTCGCAACGGCGCGACGAGAACGCCGCCCCCATCGACGTCGCCACCGCCGATCCCATGGCCGGCAGTCCTCGCAATACCACCATCGCTCGAAACGACCTCAAGGCCGCCGGTATCCAGCTTCTGCCGAACCTCCTGGACCGCACGCCCCCCTTTGTCGACGGCGTCCTCCCCGGCTCCGTCGCGGAACAGGCGGGCGTTCGCGCCGACGATCTAATCGTCTTTGTCAACGATCGGACCATTCAAGACCTCAACGATCTCCAAACCGTCCTCGGCTCGCTCGAGGAGGACGAACCGATCACCATCACCCTCCTGCGCGGCGACAAGCTCCTGACCGTCGAACTCGCGGAAAAGGCCGAGGGGACCAGCCGATGACGATGACGCGAACCCTTCCGGCGATCGTGCTGCTTCTCGCCGCGATACCACTGACAGCACAGGGTCAGTCGCCCGAGACTTCCGCCACGCGCGAGGCGGTCGCGAGAGCGGTCCAGCACGTCGCTCCCTCGGTCGTGCGGATCGAGACCACCACGGGCATGGAGCGAATCGGCCGTGTCCGCAAGGGACTGGGACCATCGACCGGCACCATCGTCGGGGCTGATGGCTGGATCGTCTCAAGCTCCTTCAATCTCGCCCACCGCCCGGCGGGGATCATCGTCTCGCTCGCCGATGGTCGCAAGTTCCCCGCCCGCGTCGTGGCTCAAGACGACACCCGCAAGCTGACGCTCCTCAACGTCGATGCCTCCGGACTGCCGGTGCCGACGCCCGCGCCGAAAGACGCGATCGCCAGCGGAGCGTGGGCGATCGCGTTGGGCAAGGTCTGGAGCAATACCGAGCCGTCGATCTCCGTCGGCATCGTCAGCGCCGTCGATCGCCTTGATGGCCGTGCGATTCAAACGGACGCGAAGATCTCGCCGACGAACTACGGCGGACCGCTCGTCGACATCGAGGGTCGCGTCTTGGGCGTGCTGGTTCCCCTCTCGCCAGGTGGTGACAGCGTCGAAGCGGGCTTGGAGTGGTACGACTCGGGCATCGGCTTCGCGATCTCCTTCGAAGAGATCCTTTCGCGTCTCGACCGCTTTCAGAAGGATGAACTCAAGCGGGGCTACCTCGGCGTCGCCTTTGGCGGCAAGAACCGCCTCGCGGAGCTTGGGCCGATCTCCCGGGTGGCGTGGCACTCGCCGATCGCGTCGCTCGGGGTCCAGCGCGGCGATCGCATCCTCGCGATCAACGGCAAGACGATCGAACGCTACGGTCATCTCGTCCAGGCCCTAAGGCCGCTCTACGCCAACGATGTCGTCACGCTGACCGTCGAGCGTGACGGGAAGCGACAAACGCACGAGGTCCCGCTCGCGGCGAAGCTCCCTGTCTACGAGCGGCCCTATGCGGGGGTGCTGGTCGATCACGCAAAGACGGGAGTTCGCGTTCGGGGTGTCGTCCCAGGGAGCCCGGCGGAAGCGGCGGGGCTGCGGGCGGGAGATGTGATTGGGGAGGTGAAGACAAGCGACTCGGAAGAGCCCTCTTCTAACTCCCAAGCCAAGAAACCTTCAGGGAAGCCCCCCTCTAACTCCCCCTTGGACAAGGGGGAGCAAAAGGACGGACCCTTGGACAAGGGGGAGCAAAAGGACGGTCCCTTGGACAAGGGGGAGAACCGGAAGGACAAGGGAGAGCCGAACGATGTCGTCACGTTGGCGAAGGTCTTCGACGATGTGCAACCGGGGGGGAAGGTGGAGCTGACGGTTGATCGCGAGGGGAAGACGCTTGCGGTGCCATTGACGCTTGGGCGTTTTCCGCTGGCGTTGCCGGAGGAGGTTCCATCGACGCCGCTGGCCCCGGGGGAGTGGGAGTTGAAGTCTTCCGAAGCCGAGCGCGATGCCGCGTGGAGCTATGCGCCGAAGACGGCTGTCAAGGAACCGCTGGGCGTTCTGTTCACGTTTCGTGCCTCCGACGATCCGACGGCGAAAGAACTGGCCGAGAGGTGGAAGCCCGTGCTCGAGAAGCATCGGCTGCTGCTTGCGGGGATTGGCCCTAAAGCGAAGAGGTGGCAGCGTTCGGATCTCGAGCGGGCCTCGACGCTGCTCGAGGACTTGGAGAAGCGATTCCCCATCAATCGTGATCGAGTGATCGTCGTTGGTCGAACCAATTCCGGAGCGGTCGCTGAGGCCTTCGTCAACGCGAATCGTCGCCGCGTCGGTGGACTGGTCCTTCTCGATGGAGGTCGGCTTTCTTCTCCCGAAACGCACCCCGACGAGAAGCTCGCCTACTGGATCGGCTGGAGCACCGACAACCCGAAGAAGTCGGGTTTCGAGCAAGCCGCCCAGCGATTGCGCAAAGCCAAGCATCCCGTCCTCGGTGGCGAGCGCACCACCACCGCCAAGACCTATCCCCCCGCTGACGAACGCCAGCGCATTGGCCGCTGGAGCGAGTTGATCGGGGCGTTGTAGAGACTTCGTCGGCCCCGGTTGAATCAACCGGGGGTCGCCTTGCGGGTTGTCGTGATCACCTTCTCTTGGCCAGCCCCGGTTGCTGTGCTACCGGGGCGGCGCAGCCGCAAGAAGTCGCGGGCGGTGGTTGAACGTCCGGGGACGGTTGACTGCCGGGGACGGATGACCGCCGGGGACGGATGACTGCCGGGGACGGATGACCGCCGGCGGGTGCGGGTTTTGCGCGAGACTTCTCGCCGACTTCGTCGGCCCCGGTTGAATCAACCGGGGGTCGCCTTGCGGGTTGTCGTGATCACCTTCTCTTGGCCAGCCCCGGTTGCTGTGCTACCGGGGCGGCGCAGCCGCAAGAAGTCGCGGGCGGTGGTTGAACGTCCGGGGACGGTTGACTGCCGGGGACGGTTGACCGCCGGGGACGGATGACTGCCGGCGGGTGCGGGTCTTGCGCGAGACTTCTCGCCGACTTCGTCGGCCCCGGTTGAATCAACCGGGGGTCGCCTTGCGGGTTGTCGTGATCACCTTCTTTCGGCCAGCCCCGGTTGCTGTGCTACCGGGGCGGCGCAGCCGCAAGAAGTCGCGGGCGGTGGTTGAACGTCCGGGGACGGATGACTGCCGGGGACGGTTGACTGCCGGGGACGGTTGACTGCCGGCGGGTGCGGGTTTTGCGCGAGACTTCTCGCCGACTTCGTCGGCCCCGGTTGAATCAACCGGGGGTCGCCTTGCGGGTTGTCGTGATCACCTTCTCTTGGCCAGCCCCGGTTGCTGTGCTACCGGGGCGGCGCAGCCGCAAGAAGTCGCGGGCGGTGGTTGAACGTCCGGGGACGGATGACTGCCGGGGACGGATGACTGCCGGGGACGGATGACTGCCGGGGACGGATGACTGCCGGGGACGGATGACCGCCGCGGACGGATGACTGCCGCGGACGGATGACTGCCGGGGACGGTTGAACGTCCGGGGACGGTTGAACGTCCGGGGACGGTTGACCGCCGGGGACGGTTGACTGCCGGGGACGGTTGACTGCCGGCGGGTGCGGGTTTTGCGCGAGACTTCTCGCCGACTTCGTCGGCCCCGGTTGAATCAACCGGGGGTCGCCTTGCGGGTTGTCGTGATCACCTTCTCTTGGCCAGCCCCGGTTGCTGTGCTACCGGGGCGGCGCAGCCGCAAGAAGTCGCGGGCGGTGGTTGAACATCCGGGAACGGTTGACTGCCGGGGACGGTTGACCGCCGGGGACGGATGACCGCCGGGGACGGATGACCGCCGGGGACGGATGACCGCCGGGGACGGATGACCGCCGGGGACGGATGACTGCCGGCGGGTGCGGGTCTTGCGCGAGACTTCTCGCCGACTTCGTCGGCCCCGGTTGAATCAACCGGGGGTCGCCTTGCGGGTTGTCGTGATCACCTTCTCTTGGCCAGCCCCGGTTGAATCAACCGGGGGTCGCCTTGCGGGTTGTTGTGATCACCTTCTTTCGGCCAGCCCCGGTCTGGCTCGTCACTCATTGGCATTGAGTCGCTGGAGCCCCCACATGTCCCTCGACCGATCGGTGCTACTGCCGCTTGTCGCGTCGCAGCTTGGCACGAAGGGAAAGATCGCGGCCAAGATGGGGGCGGTGATTGATGAGCTGGAAAAGGATCATCCGCACGCCGACTGGGCGAAGTTTCGCAAGCTCCCCTACGACCGAATCGCTCCGATGAAGAAGTGGCTGACACATCGCTTCACCGAAGAGCCACCAACGATCCCCGTCAAAGGGCTATGGTTCGGTCTCTGCCACACCAAGCACGGCAGCAAGTCGGCCGACCTCTATCTGTCGGCGTCCTCTCGATTTGGCGGCCACGACCCGGCTTTTCGCTGGGCCCGCGATGCCGAGTACCACCCCGACGACTGCTACGCCCGTTCGGATGCCCTCTGGAAGATCTACCAGGCGGCCCACCGCAAGAAGGGTCGTCTCAAGGAGACGGCCGAACGTCCCCTTTGTTTCGCATACGCCTGCTTAGTCATGGTCAAGCTCCTGGCGGAACTGGCTGAGCCACGGTTGCTGTTGGGCAGCTCGGACTCCGTGGGCGTCGCGGCAGGCTATACGATCGGCGAGGCGTTGCTGCTCGGCCGGCTCTCGCAAGAGGGCTTTGAGCTCACGAGTGACGAAGCCCGGAAGCTCGCGGAATCGACACTGGAGCCCGAACCGATCACCGGTCGAGACAGCTTCTGGAACCTGATCGCCGAGTTGATCGAAGAGACCGGCACTCTCGAAGACTTCGAGAAACGGCTCGAGGACGAGCTATCACGTCGTCCGCCCGAGGAAGCCCAAGCGTTCGCCCGCGAGTCTCGAGCTCGTCTCGAAGAGACGTGCAACTGGGACCTCTACGCCGCCGCGACGAACATCGGCTGTGTTTCCGAAGACGCCTTTCTGAGCTTTCGCCGCTGGACTATCTATCAGGGCCCGCGGCAGTACGCGCGGATCGTCCGAGATCCCGACTATCTCGGCGAGTACGATCCGACCGCCGAGCCGCTCGAGCACTGGTACAGCGACTACTCACCGCTTCATTACCTGGGAAGCGATGAAGAACGGTCCCTTTCCCCTTTTCCCAAGGGCGAGAGTCCCTACGGCAGCGACCAAGAGCTTGCCGCGCGTTTCCCGAAGCTCTGGAAGCGACTGCGGCAGTGAGGATGAATGTCCCGTTGCGTGGAACAATGCATTTCCGAGTCGCCCAACGCGTTCGATTCGAGACTCAGCCGACCGGCTTGCCGTGAAAGCGAACCAGGGCGGCGAAGCGGTAGATGCCGTGGACGAACTTGCAGTAAGGCATCAGCAGGAAGAATCCGAGGACGAAACCGAGATGGACGGCCAGGACGATTCCCATGGCCGAGGTCTCGCGAAGGGCAAGCAGAAGGAGCCCGGTCAGGCTGATAAAAAAGAGCAACGCCAGGAAGGCGTAGTCCATCCCGTAGTGCCGCAAGAGCATCGGCCGCGAGTCGCTCTGAAGCTTCACCCAAAGCAAACCGGGCGGTCCGATCAACAGGCCGAGTCCACCGAGCGAGCCAAAGACCACCGGCACGCTCAGAAGAGGATAGGGCGCCACCCAGCCCATCATGTGATCGTAGAAGGCGGCGACCGACGTCGAGACGAAACAGAAGAGAAACCCCCACATCGTGAACTGGTGGAAGACGCGGCGCTGGTTGGAATAGCTTTCGTCACGCGTGGTGCAACCTTCATTGTGACCGCCACCGAGGTTCTTGAGCGTCACGACATCCCACAGCGCCCGTAGCAGCGAGCCGATGCCGACCCGAACGCGCGAGGAACGCTGCGTCGAGAACCAAAACCGAACCACGCCGATAAACATCGCCAAGATGCTAAACCCGAACGTGCCGCCCGCCACGGCGATCATCACGTTCTGGCCAATGACCTCATAGAAGGAGCCGGCTTCGACGTGACTTGAAAACAACACGCTCGCGTCGCGAAGCACGATCACCAACACCAGGACCAGCGACAGCGAGAAGGCGGTCACCATGGAGACGGCCAAGCCGTTACGGCGAAGTAGCGTCGCGAGAAACCCGGGCCAAGCATACTTCTCGTAGGTCTCGACCCGAAGCGCGGTGAGGGACTGGGGCACGTTGAGGTCGATCAGGTGCGGCGGCGAGTAGGGGCAGACGTGAAAGCAAGCCGTGCAGTTGTGACAAAGGTTCGCCAGGTAGTCGAGTTCCGGTTCCGGAAACTCACGCTTGCGGACCATCGACTGAAACGTCGCGCAAAGCCCCTCGCAGTAGCGGCACGCGTTGCAGATCTGCATGACGCGACGCGCCTCGGTGACGGCGTCCGATTCACGGGCAGTCTCTCGCTCTAGTTCCGACAGCATGCTGCGTGCTCTCCAGCGATGCGACCAAAGACCGATCCTAGCGTCATCCCCGTCCCGGCGCAGTATCCCTGTCCCAGGATGTTGCCCGCCATCACCTCGCCTGTCGCGAAGACGTTGTCCGACGGGCTGCCATCGCCGAAGAGGACGCGTGCTTCGTCATTCACCTTGAGTCCAAGGTACGTGAACGTGATCCCGGGCTTCATCGGGTACGCGAAGTATGGGGGTGTGTCGAGCTTGAGCGCCCAGTGCGACTTCGGCGGATCGAGGGACCTCGTCGAGCAGTTGTCCAGGACCGCCTTGTCGAAGCTGCCGTCAACCACGGCGTGGTTGTATTCGGAAACGGTGTGAGCGAGTGCTTGCTCGTCGATGCCGATCTTGCGGGCGAGTTCCTCGATCGAGTCGGCGGAAATCGATGGAAAGACCGACGGCATGAAGTGATGCAGGACCTTCGAGTCGAGAATCGCGTAACCGATCTGATCGGGCTGCTGGGCCAGCAAACGCCCCCAGATGGCGTAGCGCTTCGGCCAGAAGTCCTCCCCTTCGTCGTAGAAGCGTCGTCCCAGGTTGTTGACGACGATGCTGAAGCAGACGCAGTCCAGTCGGGTCACGATGCCACCGTCGTACCTCGGCCCCCGGGCATCGACCGCAACGGCATGGCACTGAGACGGGTCGCCGACCGGATCGGCTCCTTTCGAAAGCAAATCCTTGAGCACCACACCGCGGTTGTAGGGAGTACCGCGAATGCAGAAGTTGTCGGCGGCGTCTCCCCACACCTCCTTCATCCACTGCTCGTTGGCTTGAAACCCGCCGCTGGCCACGACGATGGCACGGGCATTGATCGTGTAGGTGAATCCCCGATTGACGACGGTCGCCGACGTCGCGTGCCCATCAGTGATGTCGATCGCGGTGACTTGGCTGTCGTAGAAGATCTCAACACCGAGTCGTTCCGCGGTGAGGTACTCCGCGTTGAGCACCGCCTTGCCGCCACCCAGATAAAACGCATTGGTGCGTGTCAGGCTGAGCGTACCGCTGAGGGCCTGCTGATAGCGGACGCCCCGGGCGCTGAGCCAGTCGAGTAGTTCGCGACTCTTGCGGATCATCATCCGCGCAAGATGCTCGTTGGTATTGCCGCCGGTCACGCGTAGCAGGTCCTGCCAGAACTCTTCTTCGGAGTAGCTTTCGACCATGGTGGCGGTCGGTTCGTCGTGCATGACCCGGTGATCGCGTGTGTGCCGCGAGTTGCCGCCGCGCATCGACTTGTTGGCGTGTTCGAGCAACACCACATCGGCGCCGGCTTCACGAGCCGCGATGGCGGCACACATCCCGGCGTTGCCACCGCCGATGACCAAGACATCCGTACTCGCGGGAAGCATGAACAGCCTCGGGAGTTTCAAGTAGTCGGTTCGGTTAAGGGTGACTGTAACCGACTTGACCCGACGATCAATCAAGTTCGGTGGATACTTCTTCAGCGTCTCTGAAGCTTTATACGGGAGTACTGGGCAAGACGGTCAATGGAGAGCTGTTCGCGGAAGGAAGTGACGAAGAGCGTGACGCCACAAAAAAACCGGCCCGCGAGGGGGCCGGTTCTTCGGTTGTCGTTGCTCTAGCCGGAGGGCTTAGTTGTCGCGTGAGGCGATCTTGCGAGCGATGGCACGCTCGACCTCTTTGTCGAGGTCGCTGTACTGGACGTTGCGGTTGATCACCCGGCCGTCGGCGTCGATGAGGACGACGTAGGGAAGGCTGATCACGCCGTACTGAAGCGCGGGAGCACTCTCCATCGAACCCTTCTCGTAGATCTGCGGCCAAGTGTAGCCGTTCTTGCGAAGGTGGGCCATCGCTTGCGGGGCGGTCGCTTCGCCGTCGAGGCAAACGCCGACGATCTCGAGCCCGTCCTTGGCGTGCTTCTCGCGAAGTTTCTTGAGGTTGCCCATCTCCTTCATGCACGGATCACACCACGTCGCCCAGAAGCTGACGACGAGGATCTTGCCGCGGTAGCGACGGGTGTCGATCTGGCCACGCTGGTCGATCGAGTTGCCCGCGAGCATGAAGGGCTGGCCAACCGACTGCAAGCGGCGCAGAGCCCCTTCGGCCTTGGGCGTCGACTCGTCGTTGGGGAACTTCGTCAGCAGTTGACGATAGTAGTCGACCGCTTCTTCTTCCTTGTTGGTGAACTCCATGCCGTTGCCCAACTGCAACAGGGCGTCGGCGGCGTCGCCCGACTCCGGATAGTCCTTGTTGAACTTGGCCAGTCGGCTGAGATACTTCTCCTGGGCCTCGACATGTCCCTCTTCCTTCTGAAGAGCCAAGGCGTAGTCGGAGTTGATCGCCCGGTAAAGGAAGTACGCCGCCAGTCCCTTGCCCCAAGAGGTCTGATCGAAACGCTGGCCGTACTGCTCAAGCGTCGCGATGCCCTGCGGGTAGCCGCCGGTCTGGACCGCGGCGTTGAGGCTGTCGGCAGTCTGCTCGTACCAGTGCTCGCGATTCTTTAGCCGCGACGACTTGGCACCGATCTGAGCACAGATCTTCGCCCGTTCGATGTGGTACTTGACCATCGAGTTGACGCTCGAGGAGTTGGTCGGAGCACCGCGGTCGAGCTTCTCGAGTTCGCCGATGTACTCGCGAATTTGATCGTTCTCCTCGATGAACCCGGCGTCACCCTCGGGCGTCGGCGTCGACGCGATCGCTTGCTCGACGATGGTCGGAATGATCACCCCGGCGGCGTCGATCGGACGCTCGGCGTCGATCTCGGTCGGGATATCGGTGAGCTTCCAGGTATCGTTGACGCGAACGATTTCGGGAACGCGAAGCCAGATGCTGCGTCCACCGGCATCGGCGATGATCGTGCCGTTCTGGAACATGATCAGGTCTTGGCGCGAGCCGACCTCGTCGGAGGGAATGCTCATCGGCGAATGGCCGTCAAAGCGGGTCCACTCGAGGTTGGTGCCAATTGCGCCGGCGAGGGTGCGGAACTTGGCCGAGGCGCCGCGAAGCGACTCCTGGGCGCGACCGGCGGCCTGCTCTCCCAAGCCGACGGCACGGATGTCGGTCTCGGTGAAGAGAACGCGAGCCATGCGGTCAAAGTCACGGTTCTTGATCGCGGCGACCGCTTCGGCCGAGGCCTCCTGCGCGGAGATCCTCTTCCAACCGTCGATGCGACCATCCTCGTTGGAGTCGACGCCCCAACGACTTCCGGCGGTGTTGTACCAGTGGAAATCGTCGGCTTTGCCGTTTCCGTTGGTGTCGCTCTCGCGGTAGACTTCCTGTCCGTTCATGTAGTAGGACCAGCGGTCAACGACGTTGTCCCCGTTGGCATCGATGAAGCGGCGGATGACGAAGCCGCGATGGTCGTGAAGGACCCAGCCGCTCGGCTTCTTGAGGACCTGGAGCTTGCACTTGGTGCGGTTCTCGCCCTCGGGAATGTCGTAGACGATCCCCTCTTGTTTCGGTTGTAGCGCTAGAATCTGATCCACGCTCGGAGTTGCGGCGAGGACCGGCGATCCGCCGATCACTAGGCTGGCCAGCCCGACCAACGCCGCTGCTCGATGCCACGTCATGGAATTCCGTCTCCTCTTGCTCTCGTTGGTCCCGTGGAGCCTTTCCTTCGGCTCCCCATCCGTATCCCCGTGGTCGGTCGGACTAGTCGAACCATGCCAGTCAGGGTAGACTGCGCACTGGGGGACTAGTCTCGCAGGGGCATTTAGCGCCAATCGCCAAAACAGGAAAAGATCAGTTTTGCACGCTCAACGACCAGCCTCGCCCGTCCGCCGTCGGGCCCTCGGGCAATGGCGGACTTTTCTGCGGGAGTTTCGCGACAGTTTCGCCACCACCGGAGCGGTGTTGCCCAGCAGCCGCTACTTGGCGCGGTCGATCGCCAAGCTCGACGCCGACCTGCCGCCGCGAGCGCGACTTCTCGAGGCCGGCCCCGGAACGGGCGCCTTCACCGATGAGATGATCCGCCAACTCCGCCCCGGCGACGAGTTGGTTCTGGTGGAGATCAACCAGCGATTCGTCCACGTCCTCGAGGAACGGCTGCGCGAAGATCCCGCTTGGAGCCCGAAACGCGACCAGGTCCGCCTCGTCCATGGCTCGATCGAGGACTTGCCCTCCGAGGAGCGATTCCACGCGATCGTCTGTGGGCTCCCGTTCAACAACTTTCCTCCGGACCTGGTCGAGACCCTGGTCGGGCGGCTCGTCGAAGCCCTCGAGCCAGGGGGGACCTTTCGTTTCTTCGAGTACCTGTGGATCCGAACGCTCTCGTCCCCCTTCGTCGGATCGACGAAACGCGACCATCAGCGGTCGGTGGCGGAACGACTGGGCCGATTCCTGCAAGATTACGGCGTCGGCCGCCAGCAAGTCATTCTGAACATCCCCCCCGCCGTGGTCCATCGCCTCTGCCGCGATCGCGCCGGGGTCGGCTGACTTCCCCAAGTCGACTTCCCGAGGGTCGACTTCCCGAGGGTCGACTTCCCGAGGGTCGACTTCCCGAGGGTCGACTTCCCGAGGGTCGACTTCCCGAGGGTCGACTTCCCGAGGGTCGACTTCCCGAGGGTCGACTTCCCGAGGGTCGACTTCCCGAGGGTCGACTTCCCGAGGGTCGACTTCCCGAGGGTCGACTTCCCGAGGGTCGACTTCCCGAGGGTCGACTTCCCGAGGGTCGACTTCCCGAGGTCTGAGGCTCCGACATGCTTCGCAAGATCGTCAGTGGTGGGCAGACGGGCGTCGATCGAGCCGCCCTCGAGGCCGCGATCGCTCTGAACATCGCCCACGGCGGTTGGTGTCCCAAGGGACGCCGGGCGGAAGACGGCACCGTGCCGAGCCGCTACGAACTGGTCGAAGCCGATTCCCGGGACTACGCGGTGCGGACCGAGCGGAACGTGGTCGACAGCGACGGGACGCTCATCGTCGCACCAGGCGAACTGTCGGGCGGGACGGCGCTGACCGCCAAGCTCTGCCGAAATCACGAGAAACCATTGCTGGTGTTGTCGCTCGAGGAACCCGCCGCGGGAGAGCGTTTCCCCACCTGGCTTGCCGAGTCGTCGATCGAGGTCCTCAACGTCGCCGGTCCCCGCGAGAGCGAGGTCGAAGGCGAAAGTCTGCAAGTCCGCGCGGAAGCCTTTCTGGTGGGGCTCCTGGCACGAGTCGTCTAGCCGTCCTTGCCTGTACTTTGTTTCGGCAAGGGATGACCCTTGAAGAACGCCCACATGAGGTCGTTGGCGGAGATCTCCCGCGAGGTCTTGCCGAGGATCTTCGCGTCGCGCGTCCCGCCGGGCCACGAGTGCCCGCCACCTTCGATGCGATAGAGAATCACGTCTCCATCGCCCTTCTTCGGGACGTAGATGAAGCGGGTGACTCGGGTTCCGTCGTCGACGCGATCGGGGAGCTTCGTCTCGGTCGGTTTTCGCTCGCAATCGTTGCGCTCGACCCAAAGCGCGATCGTGTCGTCCACCGACCGCAGTCCCGCGAGCCGCGAGAGCTTGTTCTTCGAGACGTCGTAGGGAGCGAAGTGGTCCTTGGTCCCGTGGAAGTGCATCACCGGCACCGGCCTACCGGGCGGACACTCGTCCGTCACGATCGGACCGGAAACGGGGGCGATCGCGGCGATCCGCTCGGGGAGTTCGCACGCCAAGCGGTAGGACATCATCGCCCCGTTGGAGATTCCCGTCGCGTAGATCCTGCGAGGGTCGACGCTCACGCGCTGGGCGAGCCGATCGAGCAGCGTCTCGACGAACCCGACGTCGTCGATCCCTTCCTTCGATGCATGACCGCAGCAGCGGCCCGCGTTCCAGGTGCCGACCCACGGCGTCCGTCCCGTGCCGTTGGGGTAGGCGACAATGAATCCTTCCTTGTCCGCCTTCGCGTTGAACTCCGTCAGGTTCGCCATGATGTGGGCGTTGGTCGCGGCGCCGTGAAAGGCCAGGACCAGCGGCAGCGGCTGGCCCTTCTTCGCTTGCGGCGGGACATGAACCAGCGCGAACCGCTTGCGGCCATCGACGCTGACGTCGAATCGATGATCGCCCGGCCCGAGGGCTTCCTCGGCCAAGAGCACCAGCAGCGCGAGGAGCAACACCGTCCTACTCCTCGACGGCCGAAAGTGCGGGTTGGCCACGCTCGGCGCGGATGCGGTCGACTTCCACCATCACCTCGTCGGTCAACTGGATGTGCTCCTCGACCGCGAAATACTCGACGAAGTAGGCGTAGAAAACGAACAAATAGGTCACGGCCGGGGCGACCCAGTGGAGCCAGAGGGGCCAGACCTTGGTGTGCGTCCCCGCTCCGGTCGCGATCGTCGCCACGACCAGCAGAATGCTCGGCACGATCACCATCATCGAACGCGTTCGGCAGGAACGACTCCGCATGGTGAAACGAGGATCGAGCGCGTAAGCCTCGGCGGTCTCCCGCACCCAACGATTGGTCCCGAGAAAGTACGTCATCACCAGGCAATTGACCAGCATCGTGAAGAGCGCGGTGAAGATGCCGAGCGGCAAATGATAGAGAAACGCTCCATCGCCGAGATGGTTCGCGTCGACCGGCGGCTGGCTCAACAGCCCGAGGAAGGCGGTGATGGCGACGAGCAGGAAATTGGTCGCGCCAAGCACCAAAATCACGTGGTTCATGGAGGCTCCGAATTCAGAAACGGTGATGAGGTTTATCTTATAGGCTGCCGCCGCTTCGCGCAGGGGACGTTGACGGCCGGTTTGGTCGGCTTTACAACGTTGGCTTGGGCAACGTTTCCTTCGGGGTTGTCGATCGTCTCGCCCGCTCGCCGGCGGCGTCACGGTTCGATCGTTGCCGCGAGACACAACCACCACGCTCGCTCACGAGCGACGGATCCTCACGAAAGGAATCCCCCGACGCGGCAATCGTGGAAGTCGCTGGATGCAACCCGAAGGGCCGCACCGACTTGGTGTTCGTCCGCGGCGTCAGTCGAGACCTCCCACAAACGTCGGCTTCCTTGGATGAGCTGGAGTCATTCCCATGCGCGTCGGCATCGTCGGTTACTCACAGAGTGGTAAATCGACCCTCTTTCAAGCCCTGACCGGAGTCGCCCCCGACCCCGCGGCGGCCCTCAAAGGACAAATCGGCATCGCCAAGGTCGGCGATGATCGCCTCGATTTTCTCACCGGGATGTTCAAGCCGAAGAAGACCACGCCCGCGACCGTCGAGTTCATCGACACCCCCGGGCTGATCCCTGGCCAGAAGGCCGACAATCCCCAGCGGATCGCCACGCTTCGCGGCGCCGACGGGCTGCTCGCGGTCCTCAACGGTTTTTCCGACCCGAAGGAGCCGGCCGCGCAGCTCGAATCGTTCCGCGACGAACTCCTCTTCGCCGACCTTGAGGTCGTCACCAACCGACTCACCAAACTCGAAGCCCAGGGCAAACGCCCCAAATCGGCCGCCGATCGCGAACGCGACGACAAGGAGATCGAGGAACTCAAGGCGGTCGCCGAGAGGCTCGAGTCGGGACAATCGATCGCCGGCATGGAGTTCTCCGAGGAGACCGGAAAGATCATCCGCGGTTTCCAGCTCTTCTCGCTCAAGCCCGAGATCGTGGTCCTCAACTGCTCCGAGGACACGATCGGCGAACCGCCGTTGGACGGCTTGAAGGATCTGTGTAACGGTCCGACCGGCGTCGCGGCCAAGCTGGAACTCGATCTCGCCGAGCTCGATGGCGAGGAGCGCGCGACCTTCATGGAAGAGCTGGGCGTGACGGAACTCGCCAAGGACAAGCTGATTCGCGCGGCCTACGACATCCTCGGGCTGATTTCCTTCTTCACCGTCGGCGAGGACGAGTGCAAAGCCTGGACGATCGACCGAGGCACCACCGCGGTCGACGCGGCCGGCAAGATCCACAGCGACATCGCCCGCGGTTTCATCCGGGCCGAACTCTGCAACTACGCCGACTTGGTCGAGTGCGGGTCGATGAAGGAGGTCAAGGCCAAGGGCCTACAGCGTCTCGAAGGCAAGGAATACATCGTCGCCGACGGCGACATCATCAACTTCCGCTTCAACGTGTAGGCTCCAAGTCCCCCATTGAACGGGCCGTTGGCCCGTTGCGGAACGACGTTGAACCGAAGTTCCCCTCTCCCCGTGGGAGAGGGGTTAGGGGTGAGGGGGCTTTCTTCCGACCAAACGCCTTGCAGGTCCGGGCGTTTAATCTCCCTCACCCGTCTCGCTTTCGCTCGCCGACCTCTCCCCAAGGAGAGGTGAGGCATACCTGACCCGTAGACCTTGATGGCCCACTGCAACCGAGCCGTGTCAGGCAATGCCCTGACCTACTTGGTCTGTCGACCCGTCAGAGCCTATTGTTCCCCTCTCCCCGTGGGAGGAGAGCCTTTGATTCCCTCTCCCCGTGGGAGGAGAGCCTTTGATTCCCCTCTCCCCGTGGGAGAGGGGTTAGGGGTGAGGGGGCTTTCTTCCGACCAAATTCCTTGCAGGTCCGGGCGTTTAATCTCCCTCACCCGTCTCGCTTTCGCTCGCCGACCTCTCCCCAAGGAGAGGTGAGGCATACCTGACGTAGGTGCTGACATCTCAACGTCGTCGGACGACGTTCAATTGACGCCGAAACCGTCGAGCTTCGGGGCGACGTTCTCGATCTCGGAGGTGCGAAAGACGACCTCGCCGTCGGGGCCGATGATCAGGTACTGCGGCAGCCCCTCGAATTTGAACTTTTCCTGAACCTTTGCGATCGAGGCATCGATGAGGAGGTTCTTAAGTTCGCTCTCCTGCTCCGCCAGGAACTCCTGCGCTTCCTCTTGTTGATCGGTGTCGTCAAAGTTGGCGGTCACGAAGACCAGTTTCTCGCCCGCCTTCTTGTTCGCCAACTCCATGTACTTGGGAAACTTCTGCCGACACTGGATGCACCACAGCGCCCACGCATCGATGACCACGTACTTGCCCTTGTGGGAGGCGAGGAACTGGTCGAACTCCTTCTCGTTGACGACTTGGAGCACAACGTCCGCCGGCTTGGACGCGGCCTTTCCCTTCTCCGCGCTGGAGTCGGTCGCTTTGGGTTTGGTCGCGGGAGGCGCGGTCTTCGAGGCATCTCCGGGGGGCATCTTCGTCGTCGCGACGGGCGCCGGCGGCGCGAGCGTCGGTCGATCGGCCGCGGGGATCGAAGACGCCTTCTCTTCCTTCTTGGGGGCGACCGCCTCGTCCTTCGCCGGAGCCTTCACGGTCCCAGCCTCGTTCGGCTTTTGAGCGGCCGGCTCACTCTTTCCACATGCGGAAAGTGAAAGGAGCACCAGCCCGGAAATGAGGATTCGAACGTTTCTGATCATCAGTGATCTCACTCATAACGAATGGAACAGCCAGTGGCACGGGTCTTGGCGACCGGCACCTCCTTGCCTGACAACAACGCCTCGACGGCGTCGACGACATACTCTTTGGTCACTCGCTCCGGCTTGCGGGCATCGTCAAACGACCCGACGTAAGCGATCTTACGATCCTTGTCGAGCACGTAGAGATGCGGAGTCACCTTCGCTCCAAAGGCCCTGCCGACCGATTGGCTCGCATCGTGCAAATAGGGGAAGGCGAAGCCCTGCGCCTTCGCGCGTTCCTTCATTGCCGGCAACAAGTCGTCCTCGTCGAGGTTGCAATTGATCGCCACGAACTCGACACCCCGATCGGCGTACTTCTTGGCGAATGTCGAAAAGCGTTCCTCGTAGGACTGGGCAAAGGGGCAGGTGTTGCACGTGAACGCGACGACGACGACCTTCGCGTCGTCCAAATCGGCGAGGGAATGCTTGGCGCCATCGATGCCGGGCAATTCCTTCCACGTCGGTGCCGCGGTGCCCGGTCCGAGCGGTGTGACGGCGGCGTGGGCGATCAGGACAAAGGCGAGCGGCAGCGACAACGCCCACAGCGCGACGCGCGAGAACGATTTGGCTGGCCCCATTTGGGAATGCATCGATCAAACCTCCATGAAACAAGAGGGAGTCGTCCTGGCTCGTCTCTGGCAGGTCTCCAGCAAGCGGAGTCGATCCTCTTCAAGTCCCGAGGAACGGAGTGCTGGGCAATCGAGCGTGCATCATCCCATCCCCATTCCCTTCGACGTATCGTACCAAGCCGGCGACGAACCGCCAGTTCGGTTGTACGAGGCGGCGGGGTCCGGAGTTCGACGAACCAACTTGCATGTGGGGCTGAAACGAGCGAGACTCAGAGGGAGGATGCTCCCGAGTTCCGAGATGGCGGGAGGAGCGTTCCCACGGCCACACGCCGACGAGTTTTCCGACGGCGTCGAAGGGTCTCTTTCGTCACTCCCCATCGACCATCAGCAATTCCACGAGCGAAGGATTCCATGGACTACCGACGACGCGACCGATTCCCTCGGGGAAGCTGGCCGAACTGGATCGGGCCGCTCTTGGCGATTGGATTCATCATCGTCTCGATCCAGTTGATCATCAGCGTCTCCCGCCCGAAGACCGTCGACTACAGCGAGTTCCGTAAACTCGTCTCCGACGGCAAGGTCGAGGAAGTGACGATCGGGCCCTCCGAGATCAACGGCGTGCTCAAACCGACCCAGTCCAAAGAGCCGGAGGAGGATCGGGAGTTTCGCACCGCCCGCGGCAGCATCGAAGAGGACGACGGCCTACTCCCCCTGCTCGACGCTCACGACGTCAAGTACAGCTCGACCGAGGAACCCAACCCGCTGCGGACCGTCTTTCTCTGGTTTCTCCCCACCGTCGCGATCGTCGTGCTGCTGTACTTTCTGCTCATCCGACGACTCGGCGGCAGCTCGGCGATGACCTTCGGCAGAAGTCGCGCCAAACTCTACGCTCAGGAGGACGTCGATGTCTCCTTCGACGACGTCGCGGGCATTGACGAGGCGGTCGAGGAACTGCGCGAAGTGGTCGACTTTCTACGGACCCCGGAGAAGTACCAAGCGATGGGTGGGCGCATCCCGCGCGGCGTCCTTTTGGTGGGAATGCCGGGCACCGGCAAGACCCTCCTCGCTCGCGCGGTCGCCGGGGAAGCCGGCGTCTCCTTCTTCAGCCTGAGCGGTTCGGACTTCGTCGAGATGTTCGTCGGCGTCGGGGCGGCCCGGGTTCGCGACCTCTTCGGGCAGGCCCAGCAGCGCGCTCCGTGCATCATCTTCGTCGATGAGCTCGACGCGCTCGGCAAGACACGCTCCTCCGGCTGGACCGGCGGTCACGAGGAACGCGAGCAGACGCTCAACCAGCTTCTCGTCGAAATTGACGGCTTCGACTCCAATCGAGGCGTCATCATCATGGCGGCGACCAACCGCCCCGAGACGCTCGATCCGGCCCTGATGCGACCCGGACGATTCGATCGCCACGTCGTCGTCGACCGTCCCGACATCAACGGTCGCGAGGCGATCCTGAAGGTTCACGCTCGCCACGTGAAGATCGACGACGACCTCGACATGCGCGCGATCGCCGCGTTGACTCCGGGATTCGTCGGCGCGGATCTGGCCAATCTCGTCAACGAGTCGGCCCTGCTGGCGGCGCGTGAAGGCAGCACGCGGGTTCAGCGGACTCACTTCGAGGAGGCGATCGAGCGCGGTGTCGCCGGCCTGATGCGCAAGCAACGCGTCATGATGCCCGAGGAGAAGCGACGCATCGCCTACCACGAATGCGGCCACGCGATCGTCGCGTACCTGATCCCCGGCGCCGACCCGGTGCACAAGATTTCGATCATTCCACGCGGCTTCGGAGCGCTCGGCTACACGCTCCAGCGACCACTCGACGATCGCTACCTGGCGACGCAGACGCAACTCGAGAACCGGATCTGCACGCTGCTCGGCGGAATGATCGCCGAAGAGATCGTCTTCCCGGACGTCTCCACGGGCGCCCAGAACGACCTTCAACAACTCACGCAGATCGCACGACAGATGGTTCAGCTCTACGGCATGAGTCCGCGGGTGGGACGGATCGCGTTCAGCGACGAGGATTCGCCCTTTCTTGGCCCCGGGTCGCAAAGTTATGCTCGGGAGTTCAGCGAAGTGACCGCCCGCGAGATCGACGAGGAGGTGAAGCGGATCGTCGATACGGCCGCGACCTTCGTGCGCGATATCCTAACTGAGCATCGCGACGCGCTCGAGAAACTCTCCGCACGGGTCCTGGAAAAGGAAGTGCTCGACGCCGAGGAGCTCAAGGAGGTGATGGACGCGGCCTCCCCCCGGTTGGTACCGGGAAGCGAACGTTCGGACTACCATCCCCACCTCCTCGACGACAACACCGACGAGCAGCGACGCCAAGCCGAAGGAGACTCATGAGATCTCCATCCCGCCGCCCTGGCATCGGCAACCGGGCATCGGGTGCCCGGAGATCGGGTGCCATGCTCACGCTCGCGTGGGCATGCTGAAAAGACCAACGCTTGCGTGGGAATCTCCCTCTCCAGAGGATGCCCCCAACAGGACACGAACCGTTTTCGTCGCCTCGTGGAGAAAGTAAGGATCGATGAACGTCAGGATCAAGTACTGCCAACCCTGCGGCTACCGCCGTTATGCCGAGGAACTTGCCGGACACTACCCGGACGCGGAGTTGTCGTTCGTTCCCGGGTTCTTTGGAGTGTTTAAGGTCTGGATTGATGACCGGCTCGTCTTCGATCGATATCAAACGGGAGGGGTATTGGGACGAGTCGGCCTCAATCGCTTACCAACGCCCGCCGAGATCCACGATCACATCCGCCGCGAACTCGAGGTGGCGGGCTAGCGGCCCGATTGAACTAGTCGTCGCCGGGAGCGAGTAGTCGTTCCAACTTGTCGGGATTGCGCTGGATAAAGATCGACTGGATCACCCCCTCCTCGATCGCGAACTGGTAGGCCGACGGGGCCTGTCCCTCGGCGAGCACCAACAAGCCCGGGGCGCCGTTAAACCAGGTCTGCTTGAGCTGAATTCCGCCCACTTTGGCATAAAAACGGCGCAAACTGAGGAAGAATCGCTCCACTTTGTCCCTTCCTTGGAGCGGTTTGAGCACGGCCGAAACCTTTCCGCCCCCATCCGAGAGGACGACGACATCCTCGGCCAGGACCGCTCGCAACCCCTCGACGTCACCCGATTCGATCGCCGAGAAGAACGCTCCGCTGAGTCGTTCGACCTCCTCGGGCGAACTTTCGACGCGCTGATGGTCACCGCGCAAGTGCCTCCGCGCCCGCACCGCAAGCTGCCGACAGTGGGCGGCCTTGAGCTCGAGCGTCTTGGCGACCTCCCCGAAGTCGAAACCAAAGACGTCGTGGAGGATGAACGCCGCCCGCTCCGGCGCGGTGAGCCGTTCCATCGCGATCATCAACGCGAGCGAAATCGATTCGTCCAACTCCGCTCGATTGCGCTCGTCCATCATCGGCTCGGGCAGCCATTGGCCATGATACCGCTCCCGTTTGACCGCCACGGATTTGAGCCGATCGAGACACAATCGCGTGCAGACCGTCGTCAACCAAGCCCGGGGAGCGTCGAGAACGGGCTCCCCGGCGCCGTGCCAACGCAGATAGGCCTCCTGGAGGACGTCCTCCGCTTCGCCCACCGAGCCGAGCATGCGGTAACACAAGCCGAGCAAGTACGGCCGATGTTCCTCGATCACGTCCGCGAATGAGACTTCTCTCACCATCTCAGAAGTCCAGGGTCGGCAATTGGCAGGACTGAGCCATCATCAGGCCCCGTTTGAGCGTCGGATACATCCGAACCATCGCGGCGTGAAGGGCGAGTTCCGCGAACGCCTCTCTCCCGTAGCGCTGCTTGATTCGCTGGGCACATGCCGGATCGGGAGGCTCGTGACGCGTGATCGACGAAACATGCTCCCAAACGTCCCGAAGCGGTTCGGAAAGTTTCTCCGGCGACTCGAGCAAGAGGGCGAGCGTCTCCCGGTGAACGCCGGCCTGAACCGCCATTCTTAGGTTTAGTTGCAAGCACGTCCCACAGTCCTCGATCATCATCACCGTGATGCCCGCGACGTGAAAGGCCTCGACCGGCAATTCCCTACGGTATTTGGCCGCGTCCTCGGCCTTGGCGAAGGTCGCGAACGCCTCGGGCGACGATTCGAGCAATTCCACCATGTAGCCCGCATCGTAATCGTACGCCTGTTGAAACGCGTGAATCTCGTCAAGATAGGTCGACGTGGTCGTCATGATCGCTCTCCTTGTTTCCTTGCGTGGTCGCTCTCCTCCCATCTGACGAATCGGGGCGACAGGTTGTGACAATCGGGGAGCGATTTTCAAACGATGCGGGTCGACCGCCGCGACGAGGTGGGAGTAGCTATCGGTTCTTTCAGCGACCTCCGGTAGACTGTGGCCAGGGGAGCATCCTCCCTCGCGGCACCAATCCGCATTCCCAAGCAAGCAGCACGAAGCCCTACGGCGTTTATCCAACGCTGGACCGGCTACCCGACCTTCGGCACATGGCGGGAGTCGATGGCGGGGCGAGTGAGCGACATCTCGTCCTGGCGAGCGATGACACGTCAAGAGGCCGTGGAATGGCTTCAAGCCAAGCTGCGAGGCGAAGAGCCAACCCTCCCAGGTCGCCACAGTCACCCCCAAGCGTGTTACGGTCCTCCCTTCACGCGGTTGCCAGCGAATCCGTCTTGCATCAACTTGAACCCTCTCCTAGATTCCCGAGGAACAATCGGCGGAACGCCTCCTCTTTGGAGACCCTGAGCGGGGAAGGAATTGGCGTTCACGCGCGTGCGGGAAAGGATTGTCCGTGACTTACACCGTTGCTGAACTCGCCGAGCATGTGGGCGGCACCGCCCATGGGGACGTGACCCGAACGATTCGCGACGCGCTTCCACTCGAGGAAGTGACCGGCGACGCGATCACGTTCGTGACCGACCTGAAGAAGCTCGCCCGTCTGGAAGCGATGGACGCGGGAGCGGTGCTGCTGAACGAGAAACTCCCCCTTCCCGCCCAGATCCCCGCCATCGTCGTCGGCAACCCGCTCGAAGCCACCCTCAAGATCGTGACCCTGCTGCGTCCCTCGAGCGCCCCCTTGCCGCGAAAGATCGATCCGCGCGCGGCCATCGATCCCTCCGCGGAGATCGGTGACGACTGCCACATTGGACCCTTCGCCGTCATCGAGGCGGGCGTCCGCATCGGCGACCGTTGCACCATCCACGCTCACGCCGTGATTCGCAATGACTGCCAACTTGGTGACAACGTCGAGGTTCATCCGCACGCGGTCCTCTACCCCGAGACGAGCCTCGCGGATCACTGCATCATTCACGCCGGCGCGGTGATCGGCTGTGACGGGTTCGGTTACAAGCGGACCGCCGAGGGACACAAGAAGGTTCCCCAGCTCGGACGCGTCGAGATCGCCGCCGACGTCGAAATCGGCGCTTGCTCGACCGTCGACCGAGCGACGATCGGCACGACCCGTGTCGGCGAGGGGACCAAGATCGACAACCAAGTCATGATCGCGCACAACTGCCAGATCGGACCGCGCAACATCATCGTCAGCCAGGTTGGCATCGCGGGTTCGTCCTCCACCGGCTGCGACGTCGTCATCGCCGGGCAAGCGGCGTTGGTCGATCACGTCAACGTGGGCGATGGATCGGTTGTCGGTGCGGGCTGTGCGGTGATTCGCGACGTCCCCGCGGGAGAGCGGGTGCTGGGCGTTCCGGCCCGTCCCGAACGCGAGGCGAAGCGACACTTCCTCACGCTCGAGAAGATCGTCAGCCGCTTCCCGGAAATCATTCGGGAGTTCGACAACTTCAAGAAGCAACTGGGTGGCGATTCGTCCAAACGAAAAGCCGGCTAGTGCCCTTCGGTCCAACGAAGATCGTGCACTGGTCTATGGAGACTTGGAGTGAGTCGAGTCAAGGCCCGTGGGAATTGAGGCGAGAGAGCGGGAATCCTGAATCGAAACCGCGTGGCACCGGCCACGCGAGGGGAACCATCGGGGAATGCTGGAAACGAAACTCGCCGACAAGCCGCGCTTTTCGGATCGCGTGGGGCTCCTCGCCGGCGCTGGCCGATTCCCCTTTCACTTTGCGGATGCGGCCCGCGAACAGGGCATCGAGGTCGTCTGCGTCGGCGTTCGGGACCACGTCGATCCGGCGCTTCGCGACCACGTCGATCGCTACTACGAAGTCGGCCTGGGCAAACTGGGCGGCGCGATTCGTTGCTTCAAGGGTGAAGCTATCACCTGGGCGGTGATGGCAGGGAAAATTCACAAGGTGATGATGTTCTCCCCCATGCCACTGCTTCGCATGTTGCCCGACTGGCGAACCATCCGTTGGTGGCTCGCCCGCAAGGGCAGCGACAACAAAGACGACACGCTGCTGCTCAGCATCATTCGCGAGTTCCAGAAGGACGGCATCGAGTTCGCCTCGGCCCTCGAAGTCTGCCCCGAATTGCTCGCCGATGTCGGCACCTTCACGCGGCGTCAACCGACCGAATCGCAAGCTCGCGACATCGCCTTCGGATGGACGCTCGCGCGCGAGATGGGACGGCTCGATGTCGGCCAGAGCGTGGTGGTCAAGAATGCCGCCGCCATCGCGATCGAAGCAATTGAGGGAACCGACCGAGCGATCGCGCGCGCCGGGCAACTCTGCCGGGCGGGAGGCTTCACCGTCGTCAAGGTCGCCAAACCCTTGCAGGACATGCGTTTCGACGTCCCCACCGTCGGCGTCCAAACGATCGTGGGAATGGCCAAAGCGGGCGGTTCGGTCCTGGCGATCGAGGCTCACCGAACGATCCTCATCGACCGCGAGGAGACAATCCAACTCGCCAACCGTCACGGCATCGCCATCGTCTCACTCACTGGCGAAGAAGCTGCGAAGACCGATCCGATGGTCGCGTAGTACGCTGGGTTTACTCCTAGCCTCCGTCTCAAAGCTCGGCTCTGGCTTCGACTCGCTGCATCGGCACGGGACTTTGTCGGGCTGCATCGATTGGCTGAGTCTCGGGCCGACGACCTACATTTGAAACGAAGCCTAGCGTGCCACGGGCTGCTCGCCAGCCAGTGATACGAAGAGAAGGGTCTTGTCAACCGTCCCTTTCATCCGAAACCAAGCAGTCGTCACTGGTCGCTAGCCGGCGGGAAGCTCCGCTCGACGGTACCGTCGAGGCTCAGCAGATCGATGACCGGCCGTCCCTTCTCCATCCAAACCCGAAGCCGAGTCGTTCCCGGCGGGTCGCAAAGAAAGAGCCCCGGGTTCTTCGGATCCCCATCGAGCATCACGAGCAGTTCGCCATCGGGGGAACGCAAGCCGAGCCCCGGGCCGTTGCTTCCGACCTCGAGGATCGCGCGCACATTCTGTTTCTCGTCGAAGAGTTGCAGCGCCCGTCCCGCCGCCCCACCGAGCTGCGCGATCACTTGGCCGCGATCGTCCCGGAGCGTCAGCCCCTCTTGAGTCGACGTCGGTCTCATCCACAACACGCTCACCGCGATCACCACCGCGAAGGCCCCGGCGATGACGAAGCCGATGAGCGCGTTGAGTCGATTCTCGAGTCGTTTGATGCGAAGGTCGGAGTCCATGGTCGGCGTTCCTCGGTCCCAGGCAATCGGAGGTGTTCTCCGCTCATCATAGAATCGGACGTCCGGAAACGCCCGCCGTTGGTGAATGGAGAACTACGAGAGGTCGCCGCTGGAGGTGGCGTCGCGGTAAAAGCGAACACGAGTTGGAGAAGAGCTGCGTTGAACGCGAACGTTTCTTGGACAAGACGCGCGGAGAAGAGCCCCAACTGGGGGCCTTTTCGCTCCGACAAATCGGGGCTTCTGTCCCGATGGTCTCCTCTTCCCTCAGTCCTGCTCCCCTGTCGTCAGCTTGCTTGCTGGTAGGCGGGGAAGTCGACGTAGCCCTCGGCGTCGAAGGAGTACCAAGCGGACATCTCGGCCTCGGGGGCGAGCGGCCAGCCGTTGCGGAAACGCTCGACGAGGTCGGGATTGCTGATGAAGGGTCGCCCGAACGCGATCAGGTCGGCTTGCCCCTCCTTGATCGCCGCGTTGGCCGACTCCATCGTGTAGCCGCAGTTGCCCATCAAGGGGCCCTTGAAGAACTCGCGTGACTCGGCGAGCGTCATCGGTTCGCCCAACTCGTGAAACCCGAACGCGAGCCCGTCGACGACGTGCAAGTACGCCAAACCGTAGTCGTTCAAGCGCGACATCGCGTAGCGGAAGGTCTCGCGGAAGTCGATCGATCCCATGTCGTTGAAGTTGCCATTGGGCGAGAGACGCGCCCCGACGCGATTGGCGGGAAAGACCGTTTGGACCGCCTCGACGATCTCGCTCAGGAAGCGGAAGCGGTTCTCGATGCCGCCGCCGTACAGGTCGTTCCGCTGATTGGTCTTCGACTGAAGAAACTGATCGATGAGATAGCCGTTGGCGCTGTGGATCTCGACACCGTCGAAGCCGGCCGCTTTGGCGCGCTGGGCGGCCTTGCGGTAGTCGTCGACCACGCCGGGAACCTCGTCGGTCGCGAGCGCGCGCGGCGTCTCATAGGACTGTTTTCCCGTCGGCGTGTGAATGTACTCGCCGTTGAGCTTGACCGCGGAGGCCGAGACCGGGGGCGCGCCGTCGTGGAAGCTGCTGTGCGACGCCCGTCCACAGTGCCACAGTTGCAGGAAGATCGGTGTCCCCTTGGCGTGGACCGAGTCGACGACTTGCTTCCAACCCTCGGTCTGAACATCGGAGTAGATGCCCGGCGAATTCAACCAGCCGATCCCCTGTTGGGAGACGACGGTCGCCTCGGTGATGATGAGCCCGGCACCGGCCCGCTGCGTGTAGTACTCGGTCATAAGTCCGTTGGGAATCCGCTCGACGCCCGCTCTCGCGCGCGTCAGCGGCGCCATGACCACGCGACTGTCCAGGTTGATTCCTCCCAGATCGAAGCCTGAGAGCAGTTGCTCGTTTTCCGCCATCTCTGTTCCACTCCTCGCCTAGTTCCGGATGTGCTCGATCGAGAACGTGTTCCCACCAGTCGGCTGGGTTGCCTCACGTTCTGTTGCTAGAGTGTAGGCACCTTGGTATCATTTGGGTACTAGGCACTTTTTTGTTATGTAGTTACCTTTTGGAAACTATCGCCGACGCAACAACCAGAACGTTGTTCGCGGGGATGGTCGGGTGGAGCCGATGCCAACGAGAACATGTGCTGAATCGAGTTGTCCAATCTCCGATGTCTTGAGCGTGATCGGGGGACGATGGAAGGTTCATCTGCTCTGGTACGTGCTCGAGGGGCCGGTCCGGTTCAACCAGTTCCGGCGCAAGATGCCGGGGATCAGCCAGAAGATGCTCACGCAGCAGTTGCGGGAGCTGGTCCGCGATGGACTCGTCGCTCGTAAGCAGTTTCCCGAGATCCCCCCGCGGGTCGAGTACTCGATGACGCCCCTTGGGCGAACGCTCGAACCAACGCTCCGGTCCATTCATGACTGGGGAAACAAGCACTGGTCGGAAGTCGAAGAAGCACGATCGGCGATGATGTCGAAGGCATGACACCGGACGTCGCCTCCCCACCCTCCCTCCTGGCTCCTTCCAACGATCCATGAAGTTTCGATGAGCCTCGCGGATGACCAGGGCCGCACTCGAGGCGAAGGTCTATCTTGGACGGCGGTTTCACTACCCCCGCACAAGAGGACCTACTCATGAGAGAATCGCTCCTAGCCTTGGTGGGCGTCGTGCTGCTCGCCCAGGGAAGTGTCGCGGCCGACAACCTTCAGTACTTCGAAATGACCGAGGATCACTGGGGGGAGCCGATTGTGGTGTCGCTCTATGCTCCCGACAAGAAGACCGCGGAGGTCGCCACACGCGCGGCGTTCGAGCGGATTCGGGCACTCGCGGGCCGCTACAGCGAGCGAGTTCCCGAAAGCGACGTCTCGAAGCTCAACAAGGCGGCCGGAGACAAACCGGTGACGGTCGACGAGTCGGTCTATCAAGCGATTGACCATGGCCAGAAGATGGGTCGCCGCACCAACGGCGCCTTCGACATCACCGGCGGACCGCTGGTGGCGCTCTGGGCCGATGACAAGGAGCCGACCGAGAAAGAGGTCGCCGAGGCGAAGAAGCAGATCGGTCACGACAAGATCGTCCTCGATCCGCAAGCGACGAGCGTCCATTTGCCGGCGAAGGGGATGCGGGTCGATCTCAACGGGATGATCAAGGGCCACATCGCCGACGAGGCGCTGCGCGCGATGCAGACGCATGGGATCCGCCAAGCGAGCCTGCAGATCGGTCGTGACGTGGTGGTTGGGGAAGCTCCTCCGGGCGCTGACGGTTGGGTCTTCACCATCGAGCCGGCCGCCGGTGAAGCGGCTCCGACGGAAGTCGCGATCAAGAACACCGCCCTGGCAACGTCGGGCGATCTGATCATCGATCCGCGGACGGGCAAGCAAATCGAGGGCGTTCAGGTCTCCGTCATCGCCAAGCACGCGATGACCGCCGACGCCCTGGCGACGGTGATCCCGGTCCTTGGCCCGCGGAAGGGTTTGGATCTGGTCGAGTCGACGCCCTTCGCCGCCGCGAAGATCACGGTCGAGGAACCCGATGGCAAGGTCCAGGTGATCACTTCCCGCCGCTGGAAAGAGGCGAAGGGCGAGTAGTCCTCCGAGGTCGATCGACGAGCGAGAATCGCTCCACCTTCTGGTCACTTGGCACTGGCTGACAAGCAGCCAGTGGCATCCGAGGAATAGTCATCAAAGGTCGTTTGTCGATCCCCTCACCCCCGATCCCTAGGAGAACAAAAGTCTCTCTCTCCCGCAGGGTGAGGAGAACAAGAGGCTCTCTCTCTCAGAGGAACTCGGGATGCCGTCACGACCCCATTTCGAACGGGCGAGTGGACGCAAAGATGCTGTCGCAGGCCCCTCTTCCCACGGAAGAGGGATGGGTGCTTGCCTCACAGCGTCAACTGCTTGGCGATGGCCTTGATCGAGTAGACGGGAATGACCAGACTGCTGGTCCCGTCGAAGGATTCGAAGTAGATGAAGTCGACGCCGATCTTCTTGACGGTGTAGCCGACGGCGATGTTGTCGGCGGCCTGGACGATGAGGTAGCTCGAGTCGGCGTCCTTGATCTCGACCGAGTCCCCGACGCGGAGCACATCGGCGAAGCGCGAAAGGGCCGGCTCCGGCGCCGACCGCGATCCCTCGGCGACGACGAGCACCACGACCGCGGCCAACAGCGCCCCGGCCATTCCCATGCGTGTTGTCGAACTCTTCACGGTCGCTCTCCTACGCTATTCGTTGATGTTGACCCTCGGCGGCTTTCTACGATCCGCGTTCGTCGGCGGGGAGTCCCCGTCGCTGCCCAGTCGTCCGAAACCATCCTAGTTTCACAACTGTCGACGCCCTCGGAGGCGTGCCCAACCGGAAATTCTCGCCAAGGAGTTCGGGCCTCGCTCGGGTTTCCCGTCTGATCGGACTCCTCAAGTTTGTGCGGATCGCTAGAATTGCCCCATTGTGTTTTGAGGGATCAGAGCGTGGTGCGAGAGAGGCCACGATTTGTGGCTTGCTGATCGTGAGCGGCGCCCACACATGGAGGGACAGCGTGGCCGGCGAAGCTATACGCCCCTTTTACCTGGGGATCGACATACGTGGAGCTTCGGCCCATGCAGGAGTGGTCGACGATACGGGCAAAGCGATTGGAAGTGTCGCGAACCCGACGCATGCCGAACGCGGTTCCGAACAGGGCGTCTTGCAGATCTGCCGGACCGCTCGCGAAGCGGTGATGGCGTCGGCGTTGACGCTCGATGATATCGAGGCGGTCGGGATTTGCTGTCGCGGCCCGCTCGACCTCACCGAACAGATTCTGCTCAGTCCTCCCAACTTACCCGGATGGCTGAATTTGCCGCTTCCGCAACTGGTCGGCGAACAGCTCGGCGTTCGCGCGGTGCTGCAAAATGACGCCAACGCGGTCGCCTTCGCGGAGCACTGGGTCGGAGCCGGCCAAGGAGCGAACAGTCTCGCGCTCTTCACGCTCGGGTCGTCGATTGGCTGTGGAATACTCCTACGCGGGCAACTGCTCGAGGGAGCGCACAGTCACGCCGGCGAAGCCGGGCACTTGCGGATCGCCCTGGAGCAGCCGCGACGAAACACGACGGGGCTCTTTGGTTCGCTCGAGGCGTACGCCAGCGCGACCGCGATGGTCGATCGGACCCGCGAGGCCCTGGTCGCCGGGGAGTCCTCGGAGTTGCTCGACGCAACCGATCGAGGGGAAAAGTTGACGGCGGCGTTCATTTTCGAACGGGCCACCGCTGGCGACGCGCTGTGTGAACGAATCGTCGACGAAACGGCCTTTTACCTCGCCGTCGGCGCCGTCAACGTGATGCATTTGGTGGACCCAGAGGTCGTCCTCTTTAGCGGCGCCATGACCGATGCGGGCCCAGGTTTCCTAGAAAAGATCCGATCATGCGTGCGTGAGAACGCCCTGCCGATCCTCGCCGACGCGACTCGGATAGACTACGCCTCGCTCGGCAGTGATGCCGGCTTCATTGGAGCTGCTGGATGCGCCCGGAAAATATTCGCAACTTCTCCATCGTAGCCCACATCGATCACGGAAAGAGTACGCTCGCCGACCGGATCCTGTTGCAGACAGGGGCGATCAGCGAACGGGAGTTCCGTGACCAGGTCCTCGACGACATGGACCTCGAACGCGAACGTGGGATCACCATCAAGGCCCGCGCCGTCGCGATCCGTTACCAGCGCGACAACGAGGAGTACGAACTCAACCTGATCGATACGCCGGGCCACGTCGACTTCCATTACGAGGTCTCGCGGAGTCTCGCCGCGTGCGAGGGAGCCCTACTGCTCGTCGACGCCACCCAAGGTGTCCAGGCCCAGACCGTCGCCAACGCCTACCTCGCCCTCGACGGCGATTTGGCGATCATCCCCGTCGTCAACAAAATCGACATGGCCGCCGCCCGTCCCGAGGAAGTCGCCGAGGAAATGGACAGCACCTTCGGCTTCACGCCCGAGGAGTGCCTGCCCTGTAGCGCCAAGACCGGAATGGGCGTCGATCGCATCATCGACGCGATCATCGAGCAGGTTCCTCCGCCGCCGGGCAACCCCGACGACAAGCTGCGAGCGCTCATTTTCGACAGTCACTTCGACGAGTTCCGTGGCGTGATCATCTACGTCCGGTTGATCGACGGCGAGTTGCGCAAGGGCCAACGGGTCAAGATGCTCTCGACCAACGCGACCTACGACGTCACCGAACTCGGGCAGTTCCGCCCGCAGCGCCGTGCCGTCGACTCGCTCTCGGCCGGCCAGGTCGGCTACGTCATCGCCAGCATCAAGGATCTGAGGGACATCCACATCGGCGACACCGTGACCGACGCCGCCAATCCCTCCGCGGACCGGCTTCCGGGTTACGAGGAACCCAAGCCGATGGTCTACTGCGGCATTTTTCCCACCGACAACGACGACTACGACGATCTGCGCCAGGCGCTGCTCAAGCTCAGTCTCAACGACTCGAGCTTCTCCTTCGAACCGGAATCGAACGAGGGGCTCGGCTTCGGCTTTCGCTGCGGCTTCCTCGGCATGCTCCACATGGAGATCATCGCCCAGCGACTCGAACGCGAGGAGGACATCGACCTCGTTCAGACCGCCCCGAGTGTCACCTACGAGCTCGGGCTGCGCGACGAAACGACGATCTCGATCAACAGTCCCGACAAGGTGCCCGATCCGTCGACGATCGAGTCCTGGAGCGAGCCGATCGCCAAGGTCAGCTTCATCACGCCGAGCGATTCGATCGGTCCGATCATGCAGCTCTGCCAAGACCGCCGCGGCAAGTACCTCCGGACCGAGTACCTCAGCCAGTCGCGAACGATTCTCGTCTACGAGCTTCCGCTCGCGGAACTGATCGTCGATGTCTACGACCGCCTCAAGTCGATCACGCGCGGCTACGGAACCCTCGACTACGAAATCATCGGCTTCCAGAAGGCCGATCTCGTCAAGATGGACGTCATGGTCGCCAGCGAGAAGGTCGACGCCCTCTCGACGATCGTCCATCGCGAATTCGCGATGAAGCGCGGCCGACGACTGGTGCAGAAGCTCAAGCAAGAGATTGAGCGCCACATGTTCCCGATCGCCGTCCAGGCCGCGATCGGCGGCAAGATCATCGCGCGCGAAACGATCTCCGCCCTACGCAAGAACGTGACCGCGAAGTGCTACGGCGGCGATATCTCCCGGAAACGCAAGCTGCTCGAGAAGCAAAAGGAGGGCAAGAAGCGGATGAAGCAGTTCGGACGCGTTGAAATCCCTCAAAAGGCCTTCCTCGCGGTGCTGCAGATGGAGTCGGAGTAGCCCCGGCGCCGGTTCGATTCTCACGCGATTCCAGAGACCGGCGTTGGTTCTCTCGGACCGCCAACGGCTACAATGGCAGAGAGTCCTTGGGAACCGGAATCGGTCTTCTCATTGACCACCCCGCACGAAAACGAGATGCTGACAGACGCATCGCGGACGGGACGACGAATCATCCATCAACGAACGCCGTCAACGTGTTGGTCCGAACCGGGCCAAGCTTGACACGCCGCGTTCGCGAGACGGCACCACGTGGGAAGGAAGAACGTCTTGGGCTCGACTCAACCAAAGACAGGCGAACAGGGCAAGGAAACGAGTAGCGCCGAAGGGCCGTCGAACTTCTGGAGCGACGCGCGCGAATACGTCGAAACGCTCGTCTTCGTGCTCGTGCTCGTTTGCCTCCTGCGCGCCTTCGCGGTGGAAGCCTTCGTCATCCCGACCGGGTCGATGGCGACGACACTGCTCGGCGTCCACAAACGCGTCGTCTCCCCCACCACCGGCTACCCGAGCCTGATCAACGCCAGCGGCGAGGTGGAGTCGGGAATTCCCGTCACCATGGGACGCGGTCAGAATACCGAGGAACCCCTCGACTTGACCAACCTCGGGCGGCGCGGGGGCGATCGCGTCGTCGTCGCCAAGTTCCTCTACGAGGGGTTCGACGACCCCGACCGCTGGGATGTCGTCGTCTTCAAGTGCCCCGACACGCAAAAGTCGCACATCAACTTCATCAAGCGACTCGTTGGATTGCCCAACGAAACGGTGAAGATCTCCTACGGCGATCTCTGGGTCCGCGACGACAGCGACCAGGGCGATGGCCGCTTTCATATCGCCCGCAAGCCGCCCAAGGTTATCGACGCCGTGCGCCGACTCGTCTACGACAACGACTACCCCTCCAGGGCGATGCTCGAGACGGGGACCGCGCCGCGATGGGCTCCCGAGTCCACCGACCAGTGGACCGTCGCCGACGACGGGAAGTCCTTCAGCTCCTCGCCGAAACGCGACGGCTGGCTCGACTACCGCCACCTCCTCCCCGACTCGACCTCGAGCGATGGGCCAGCGCCGTCACTGATCACCGACTTCGAGTCCTACAACAGCAACGGTCGACAGTCGCGTCCCAACAACGACTGGGTCGGCGATTTGATGATTGAATGTTCCCTTGAGGTCCGTCAGCTAGAAGGAAAAGTGACCTTCGAACTCGTCGAGGCCGCCCGCGTCTACCAAGCGGTGTTCGACCTCGCGACCAAGAAGATCGAGCTGACGCAAAATGGCGAGAAACTCGCGGAGGCGTCCTCGCCGATCACCTCGACTGGAAGCTGGCCAATCCGGTTCGCGAACTTCGACGATCGCCTGACGCTCTGGGTCAACGGAAGCCTCGTCTTCGGCGATGGCGTCGACGTCGCTCCGCTCGAAGGGGATGAACTGGGCCCGACGATGGCAGACACTACCCCCGTTCGGATCGGGTCGCGAGAAGCCGATGTCACTGTCAGCCAACTGAAGATCTTCCGGGACCTCTACTACAGCCAACAGGCCGCCGAAGCCGACTACCGAGCCCCCTTCCACTCGCGGTCCCCGGAAGTCACTCCCGATTCGGTCGGGTATTGGCGAGAGGCACTCTCCGAACGGGTCCCGCGCGAGTTCTCCATGGCCGACGACGAATTCCTGATGTTCGGCGACAACAGCCGCGCCAGCTCCGACAGCCGCGAGTGGTTCCGAGGCCACGTCGTCCCGCGTCATCTCCTGCTAGGCCGAGCCCTCGTCCTCTACTGGCCCGCGTGGCGCTGGCGCTTCGTCCGCTAACGCGGGATACTGGATCACGCATCGCCGCGTGCCCCATTCGATTTTCTCATTGCCGGAAACTCTTGGGTGCCGAATACTCCCCACGAAAATGGGACTATGGGATGGAGAAGAAATCCCCTCACCCACAGGGAGAGGGGAACGAGAGACTCACTCTCCCTCGGGGAGAGGGGAATAAAAGACTTTCTCTTTCGCCAGTTGCCCCAACCTGCCAACTCCGCCATCAACTTCTCTTGCTCCACGTTGAACCGCGAACTATAGACGAGGCGTGTCGATCCAAAGACCGCTGATCCACGTTCGTACGGGAATCGATTCATGGCGTTGCTGGAAGCTCGGGGACTCATCAAACAGTACGGCCGGCGAACCGTCGTCAAGGGCGTCGATATCGACGTCAATGTCGGGGAGATCGTTGGTCTGCTCGGGCCCAACGGAGCGGGAAAGACCACGACCTTCCGCATGATGGTCGGGATGATCTCGCCCAAAGACGGCAAGGTCACCTTCAACGGCCAGGAAGTCACCCACACCGCGATGTACAAGCGAGCCCGTCTCGGGCTTGGCTATCTCGCCCAGGACTCGAGCGTCTTCCGAAAGTTGACCGTCGAGCAGAATCTCTACGCCATTCTCGAGCTGATGACGGTTCGGCGGGGCGAGCCCTACCACTCCAACCGGCGCCAGCGACGCGAACGCGTGGATGAACTCCTCGAACAGTTCGGCCTGACCCGTCTGCGCAAGAGTGTCGCGATGACCCTCTCCGGTGGCGAACGACGCCGTTTGGAGATCGCCCGCTGCCTCGCGTCCGAGCCGATGCTGATCATGCTCGACGAGCCCTTCACCGGCATCGACCCCAAGACGGTCGCCGACATCCAGGAGATCATTCGCGATCTGCGCAACTCCTCGATCGGCGTCCTCATCACCGACCACCACGTCGCCGAGACCCTACGGATCACGGACCGAAGCTACCTGATCGCCGACGGCACCATGCTCACGCACGGCACGCCGCTCGACATCGTCAACGACAAGCGGGCCCGGGAAGTCTACTTGGGCAAGAACTTCAACGCCGCCGCGATCTCCGAGGAGTACGCCTCGACCCCGGCTCCCGCGCCGCAGCCGGCCCCGCAGACCCAGAGCATCCGGCAACTCCTGGATGCCGAGGAAATCGTGCAGTTGGTCAATCGGCTTGGCGGTCCCGACGACGTCACCGCCGCGGCCCTCCTGGAAGCGCGTGGCTACCAAGTCGTCCCCGCCCTGGTGCAGACGCTCGAACGCAGTGACGCCACGATGCGGCTGCGGGCCGCTCAGTTACTCGCGAAGGTTTTGGGAAGGGACATCGACTTCGATCCCGAGGGCGACGACGTCACCCGTTCGCGCCAAGTCGCGATGCTCCGACGCATGCTCGGCGAACGCCTCGCCGGCTAACTCCTTCGGCGACCACCTTCTCCGCTGCTCCCGCTCTTCGTCTTCTGCTCCCCCTTGGCCAAGGGGGCAGAACCAATGTCCCCCCTCGTCCAAGGGGGGATTAAGGGGGGGGCTTCTTCTTTCCTCTCAGGGCGTGCCTAGCCTCCTGGCGGAGCTTGGCTTGGGAGATCAAGGGGAGAGTCGTCTTCTCTCTACGGGTGGCCTCGGTTGCTTGTCAACCGAGGTGGCGAAGCCACAAGAGACCCTAAAACACGCCACCAATCGACGGGCAACGCCGTTCCCCACTCCGGGACAGGTGTACGCTTCGCGCTCCCCTCACTCTCAACCACCACTATCGCGACGGCTTGAGGCCCTTGAAGTTCCACGCCCGCCGCTTGCCGTCCTTGTTGCTGAACGCGAGCGTTTGGACCTCCACCGGCGAGTCACTCGCGGGAAGGTAGAGCCGAACAACCTGGGCTTCGCCCTCGACAGGGACGGCGACTTCGACATCCGACCACTCATTGCCCGCGGGTAGCTTGAAGGAAGCGACCTGGGTGCCACGAGGGAACTTCTCCTGGGCGGTGGTCTTCCAAACGACCTTCCCCTCGCCCCCCTTCGCGCTGCGAGCCCGAAGCTTCATCGTCAGCGGCCCCGCGAACTTGGCCTGCGCCGTCCCCAGGAAGGGCGTGCGACCATCCGCCTCGATCCGAAGTGCTCCGGCGACCGGCGTCGTCTTGCTCATCTTCGGCACGAGACCCTTCGCGGGATCACGCGTCGTTGCCGCCACCGGCTGCTTCCCCTTCGCCTGTCGCGGCTCCTTGTAGGCCGGGTTGGGAATCGGCTCGAGCGCCCCCGTGTCGGCGATGAACTTGTCGATGAGCCGATCGAGCTCCTTCACCTTGCTCGGCATCGTCTCGGCGAGGTTGTTCGTCTCCCCGATGTCCTCTTTCAAGTTGTAGAGCTCCCGCACCTCGGGGTACTTCGCGTGCGGCTCCCAGCGGCGGATGAGCTTGTAGTCACCCGATCGAACCGACACCGCGGGGATCAGGTGCGGGAACCAAGTGAAGTACGCCTCCCGATCGAGCGACCCACGCTCTTCGAGCACGGGGAGGATCGACTCGCCGTCGAGGATGTGGCCATCGGGGCGTTCGACCTCAAGGGCCTCGAGGATCGTCGGGTAGAGATCGATTGCGCCGACCACCTCGTCGCTGGTGGTGCCGGGCTTGATGTGGCCAGGCCACCGGACCATGAGGGGAACGCGAGCCCCTCCCTCGTAGATCCGCCCCTTCCCCTCGCGAAGCGGGGCGTTGTTGGTCGGCCCTTCGGGCCCTGCCCACTTTCGCCAGTCCTGGACGAAGTCGTACTTCGGGTGTCCCGGTTTGACCTTCGCGAGCTTGCGGTCGTCGGACCTGTTGCTGTGGTCGTTGCCGCCGTTGTCGGAGTAGAAGATCAGCAGCGTGTCCTCTTCGAGACCGAGTTCGTCGAGCTTGGCGGTGATCCGGCCCAAGCTCTCGTCGACGCTCTTGAGCATCGAGGCCATGATCGGGTTACGCTGCTCACCGCGCGGGTCCTTCTTCTTGGCGAACTCGCGAGTGTACTCTTCCTTGTGTCCCCACGGCCCGTGGACGCCGTACTGGCAGAGGTTCAGGTAGAAGGGCTCATCCTTGTGAGCCTCGATGAATTTGATCGCCTCGTCGGTGAGCCGGTCGGTGATGTACTCCCCCTCGGGGCCGTCGGTGATGTTGCCGACCTTATGGCGGCCCTTCGGCGTGCCGTCGGGATGAACGCCATAGGGCGAAAAATAGCTCGGCGGTCCCGGGTCGGGCGTGCAGTGCCAAGTCGTCTCGAAGCCGTGCTTGTCGGGCCAGTATTCCTGCGTCGAGCCGAGATGCCACTTGCCAAAGTGCCCGGTGCGATAGCCCTTCTCGCGGAGAACCTCGGCGATCGTCACGAGCTCGGGATCGAGGTAGTTCTTACTCTCGGCGTAGATCAGCTTGCGTGCCGGGGGAGCCGTCTTGGGATACTTCGACGCCCCCTTCGGCTGAGGCGGTTGATGCCCGCTGGCGCTGGTGACGCCGTGGCGTGCGGAGTACTGTCCGCTCAGGATCGACGCCCGCGTCGGCGAGCAGAGCGGCACCGCGTAGGCGTTGGTGAAGCGCATCGACTCCTTGGCGAGCCGCTGCATGTTCGGCGTCTCGTAGTACTCCGAACCGTAGGGCGTGCTATCCATCCACCCCATGTCGTCGACGACAAAGAGGATGACGTTTGTCGGCCGTTCGGCCCCCTGCCCCGCCCCGACGAAGAGGAGCGACAGCAGGCCCGCGCAGAAGCAAAGACTCGATCTCATCGTGGTCGTGATCTCCCCGAGCGCGACCGAGTTCCCTCACTGCCGCGCCAATTCCCCAACCCTCTCCCCGACCCGCCATGGTAAAGGGTTTCGGGGTGGGGAACCAGCAGGAATGAGGGGGTGTCGTTGCCGAAGGAGTTCCGATCGGCAGGCAATGGCCTGCCCTACGGGTTGCTTGGTTTCTCCAACCATCCCAGCGACGTCAAAAACCCATCGGTTTCGCCGAGGGTCTTCTTGTACCACTTGCCGTTGTCGCGGCCGACGTTGAAGAAGCCGTGGGGTTGGCCTTCATAAACGCGTAGCTCGCTGCGGACGCCGGCGTCCTTCATCTGCTTCTGGAAGGACTCGGCGGTGGCGACGGGGATGAGGTTGTCCTTCGAGCCGAGGAAGACGATGCTCGGCGGGTCGTCGCTGGAGATGTTGTGAATGGGTGAGAACTCGCGATATCGCTCGCCGGTCCGCTTGTAACTCCAGCCGTCGGGGCCGTTGTCGTAGACCGGGTTGAAGAGAACCATCGCGTTGGGCTTCGCGGACGTCTGCCCGTCCTTCGTTGGTTGATCGACCGTCCCGAGGTAGGCCGCCAAGTGCCCGCCCGCCGAGCCCCCCGCCGACGCGATCCGGTCGGGGTCGATGCCAAGTTCCTTCGCGTGATCGCGCACCCAACGGAACGCGGCGAGAGCATCCTCGACGCAGATCGTTGGCGGCTCCTTGCTCTTGCGATCGAGCAGTCGGTACTCGACCTGCACCGCCACCATCCCCCGATCGGCCAGGTGCTTGCTGTGTTCGGTGAACTGTCCCGGCGCCCCACCGACCCAGCCGCCGCCATGGAAAAAGACGATCGCGGGTCGCTCATCACCCTCCTTCCAGTCCTTCGGCCTGGTGACATAGAGCTTCAGCTCACGGCCATCGACAGTCTTGTAGACGTGCGGCGTCCCGACCGGCTTGGCGGCGAGAGCCGTCGTTGCCATGACGGCAATGACGCAGACAAATGCGACGAAGGCTAGGGGTCGGTATGATCTCATCGAGGACTCTCCAGGTCAGTTCTTCCAGGTCATCGGAACGCCCCCTCGATCAATGTCGAGAGAACGCCGTTGGTATGTCGGACACGGAGACGGACCGAAGGGACTCTTGGACGCTTCGCGTCCCCAGATTGACAAGCAATCTGGGCCACCCTTGAATGTTGTTGAAACACCGCACATGCCCACGAGAGCGTCAATCCTCTTTGCATGCCCACGCAAGCGTCAATCCCCTTTGCATGCCCACGCAAGCGTCAATCCCCTTTGCATGCCCACGAGAGCGTCAATCCGCTTTGCATGTCCACGAAAGCGTCAATCCCCTTTGCATGCCCACGCAAGCGTGGAGCATGGCACCCGTCCAACACATCTCACTTCTCCGGCTTCTTGTACCACGCGGGGGTTCCGAACCAGTCGTGCATCTCCTTCTCGAAGGGAGCGACGACGCCGGGCGGCTCGGGGATGTGGCCACGATCGCCCGATTCGACGATCCAAGTGTCGAGCGCCGCGCGCATGCGTTCGAGGGCGGCTTGGTCCTTGGGATCCTTCGAGTCGGCGAGGTTGTGGATCTCGTGCGCGTCGGCCTTCGTGTCGTAGAGCTGTTCCTTCGGAAAGGGCTTCATCAGGTCTAAGGGCGGTCCCGAGAGCTTGCCCTCCGCCGCGAGTTCCCTCATCAGCGGCTTGACGAGAAAGCACTTCTCCTTGTAGCGGTTGAGCGTCGGGAAGCCGGCGCCCGGCGTGAGGTTGCGAATGTAGTGATAGCGTTTGTCGCGGACCGAACGCTGCCTGACGACGGTCTCGTCGATGCGATCGCGGGCACTGAACGCATAGGTCCGCGGCGGGTCGACGACGTTCCCGAGGAAACGGCGGCTTTGCATCAGCGGCGGGCGCGGGATGCCCGCGATTCCGAGCGTCGTCGCGGTAATGTCGAGCAGGCTGATGACTTGATCATCGACCGTTCCGGGCCGATAGCCGGGCGGCGTGGAAATCCCCTTGGGCCAGCGAACGATCATCGGCACGTGCAGTCCCGAGTCGAAACACCAGTGAATCCCGCGAGCTTCGAGCCGGCCGTTGTCGCCAAAGAAGATCACGACCGTATCGTCGGCGAGCCCATCTTTCTTGAGTTGCTCCAAGATCCATCCGACGCGGACGTCGGTTCCGGTAACGGAGTTGAGGTAGCGGGCCCACTCTTGCCGCGAGATCGGATGGTCCGGGTAGTACGGCGGCGGGGTGACGTTCGCTTCGGTCGCGACCTTGGGGTGCCACTCCTCGCCCACCCAAGGCACACGCGCCTTCTCGCCCGACTTGCGATCATAGATGTCATACTCCGCCTCGGGCATGTTGATCTGCGCGAAGAAGGGCTGATGGTCCTTCAGTGCCTCCCACGCGTCGGATTGATAGATCGGCCCTTCGTTGACGAAGTTGAGGTCGAGCTTGCCGGTGCCGACGACACGTTCCCCGATGAGCTTGATGTTCGCGGTGAAGTAGCCGGCGTCGGCAAGACGATGGGTCATCGGCCGGACACCGGGCGGAAGGCGAAAGGCGTCGTCGCGATGGGAACGCATGTGGTGCGTGTCAGTCGTGGTCTGATACATCCCGGTCATGAAGGCCGAACGACTCGGGGCGCAGACAGGCGAGGTAGCGTAGACGTTGGTGTAGCGGATGCCCTCCTCGGCGAGACGGTCGAGATTCGGCGTGTGGACGTTCTCGGCGCCGTAGCAGCCAAGGTCGAGGGCGAAGTTTTCGCCGACGATCCATAGGATGTTCGGACGCTTGGCGGCGTCGGCGGTCGATGCGGTCAGGCAGAGCGTCGCGAGAAGAATGGAGGCGGCAACTTTCAACGGTACACCTTTTCCCTTCGAGGTAGGAACGGACCAGAGGGACTTCGAGGGTAACGTCGTTCGGTACGCTCAGCAAGTTTCCGGCATGAAGGTCGGCAAGACCACTCCCTTGATCGTGGGTGGCGGCCCGAGGGATTGCCCGACGTGGAGTTCGCAATTGCGGGCCCCGAGCCCATACATCAGTCCGACGAGTTCCCGATTGGCGGCCGGGACCAGAAAGACCGGCGAACGCCCTCGGTGAACATTGAGCTCCGCCAAGATCAGGGCACTTGCGGCAGTCGCGTCAAGGGCCACGCCCGGGCCGAGCATGTTGCTCCCTGGGTGATGGACCGAGGCGAGCACCCCGGCTAGCGTCCGATCCTCTCGCTCGATCACACTCGCGTGCCAGATGCCACGCCGGTTCTCCAGGAAGTATTTCCAGTCGCCCGCGCGGCCAATCCCCCAAACCTCCCGCTCGAGCGCGACGATCGAGTCGAGGTCCTCGAGGGTGGCATCGCGGACGCGAGACGTGTCCACCACCTCCGAAAGGAGACCTTTTTTCGGAACGGGAAGAATCATGTCCTGAAAGATCGCGTAGGGAGCTAATCCACTGCGAGTGTAGAGCGAATAGGAGTCGAGGTTGAGGGCGCTGGAAAAGAGCCTAAGGGGCTTGCCCGCCTCCGTCGCCCGCCGAATGATCTCGCGCAGCAGCCCCTTCGCGACCCCTTTGCCAGCCGCCTTCGAATGGGCGTTCATGATCCCCAGCGACCAATGGGTTTCGCGCGAACGGTAGAAACAGGAGCCGAGTGGCTCCTCGGTCTCGTCATCGATCGCGAGCAGGCAGCAGCCGGGGTCGAGATCTTCGTAGACCTCGCAAAAGAGCCGACAATCGCTCGGCTGGCCAAGGAAGATGTGGCCGAATCCATGCCGCTCGTACCAGTAGTTCGTCGACTCGAAGATCAACTCGGCCACGCGATCGAACTCGTCGTCTCTCATCGCCCGAAGGTGGACCATGGTGGGGATTCTCCTTTGAGGCCATGGTAGCCAAGCGGCGCCGGTGGTAGGAACAGCAACCTTCGGCGATTGAACCGACAGGCCGCGAAGTCCCCCAAGTGGGCCGCGTCACGCCGATTCCAGTGCGACCAAACTCCTAGTTTTTTCTGTCGAAACTCGCGGCCAAAACTGCTGTAGGCGCGTGCGTGGAAAAGCGTACTTGGTCATTGAAAGGGCCACAAACTGGGTCAAGAATGGGAAAGACGTGGGAAATAGAGCACAGCTTGAGCATTTCCCTAGTAGGTGAATCATGCAATCCTCTCGAAGCTGGTTCCTCCTTTTGGCCGTTGGGGTCATTGGAGGAAGCTCCATTTATCATCAACTCGCCAACCAAACCAATTCGCCCGACCATCAGCGAAACACCGGTGGAAAGATCTCGCTCGTCTACGGACAAGTGACCGGTGTGATCGACGGGGACAAGCTTCGACTGCGTCTCAAGCTCGAAACTCCGACCGGTGACCAACTAGGGGACGAGCACGATGTTCGCCTCTTCGGCATTGATGCGCCGGAGCTGGACCAACCCAAGGGGCAAGAGGCGAAGGATCTCGTCAGCGAGATCATCCTCGATCAAGAGGTCCTGCTCGAAATGATTCGCACCAACGACGAGCACTGGGAAGCCCTCGTCTATTCCGTTCCGGGAGTCTCCGTCAACGAGATCGTGCTCGCGTCGGGACTGGCGTGGTTGGACGAGAAGCGAGCGAGCGAGGAAGAGGCATTCTGCGTATCGGCTAGCGTGGCCCGAGGCGCGGCCCTCGGCATCTGGGCCGACGCCGACTCCATTCCCCCCTGGCAGTGGCGGAAAATGACCGCGGCAGCGAAACAACTCCGCTGGAAACAAGTCTACCGCGAGAAAGGTCTAGCGAAAGCGTGACCAACCGGAACGGTAAAGGAGCCGACTGAGCCGTCGCAGCAACCTGATCTTGCCGCGGACCGGGAACCATTGCAGTTCCATGCGCGGGCCGAACCGATGGGTCACCACCGATTTGGTTCGGCAGAACTCCATCAGCCCTTCCCGACCGTGCAGCCGGCCGAACCCACTCTCTTTCACGCCCCCGAACGGAAGATCGGCAAACGCAAAATGGACGAGGTTGTCGTTGATGACCACGCCCCCGACGTCGAGGTCGGCGGCGATGCGCCTCGCCCGCGCCTGGTTCGAGGACCAAACACTCGCCGAGAGGCCAAACGGCGAGTCGTTCGCGAGGTCGATCGCTTGGCCGTCACTCTCGTAGCTCATGATCGGCAGGAGCGGGCCGAAGACCTCTTCCCGCGTGAGGCGCATCGTATGATCGACGTTGGTGATGACGGTCGGCGGAAAGAGCCGAGCGTCGATCGCATCCGGAACGCCGCCACAGCGAATCACCGCCCCCTTCGCGACGGCGTCGTCGAGTAGTTCGCGAATCCGCTCGCCCTGACTCGTCGAGATGACCGGGCCAAGATCGCGCTGGTCCTCCTGGCCATCGTGGACCACCGCGTAACCCTGACGAAGTCGCTCGGTCCGCTCGACGACACGTTCGACGAAGCGGTCGATAATCGACGCATGGGCGTAGCAGCGCTCGACGGCGATACAGCTTTGCCCGGCGTTAAAGAAACTCCCCCAAACCGCCGCGGCCGCCGCGCGCTCGATGTCGGCATCCTCGGCGACGATCATGGCGTCGTTGCCCCCGAGTTCGAGCACCGTCGGGGTCAAGCGTTCGGCCGTCGCCCGAAGCACGGCTCTACCGCCCACTGTCCCGCCGATGTAGACGATCTTGTCGACCGATGACTCGGCGAGGGACAACGCGGCGTCCGGCCCACCATGGAGGTACTTGACCAAGGGAGCGCCCAGATCGCTCTCGGCGAGCAACTCCTCGAGCAGGAGATTGGTGGTCGGAACGCGTTCGGAAGGTTTCAGAAGCACCGCGTTGCCCGCGACGAGAGCCGGGATGATCGTCCCGATCGAAAGGACCAGCGGATAGTTCCAAGGGCTGATGACGCCAACGACGCCACATGGCTCGTAGTGCAGTTCGGCGCGTTTGTTGAGCAGGAGCCCCGAGGACCGACGCCGTGGCCGGAGAAGCTGCCCCCCCCGCTTGGCGTAGTAGCCAATCAAGTCGGCGACGTTGAGGACCTCGGAGGTGACGTCGAAAGCCGGCTTGTCGACATCGCGCTGTGCCGCCTCGACAATGCCCTCGAGGTGATCGACTAGGAGATCGCGAAAGGCGAGAAGTCGCGATCGGCGCTCGGCGAACGACAGCCGGCCCCAAGCTCGTCCCGCCTTCCGCGCGGCTTCGAGCAAGGGGTCCAGTGCGATCGCCGACTGATCCGCGTCCTCCATCGTGTCCCCATCGGATGACCGCGCGAAGGCGTCGCGTGGGCGAGAGCTCCCGCGAGAGGCCTGCTCGGTCAGCGGAGTCATGCACCGATCCCCAATTCCTTGCGCACCTCTTTCTCGATCTTGCCGATCGGTTGCCGCTTGGCGAGGGCTCGCAGGAGCCGGAAGCGGACCTTGCCGGTGCGCTGTTCGAAGTTCCACTCGCGGGCGAACTTGCCCCGACGAATATTGTCGAGAATCTTCCGCATTGGCCGCTTCAAATTGATCCCCAGGAAGCGCATGCCGCGCGAGATGGCGCCGTATTGGCTCGTCTGCGAATGAGCGTCGAGTTGTTCGATAAGCCCCATCTCCGCCATCGCCTGGAAGATGTAGGACATCTCGCCGGAGAGGTAGAACTCCAACAAGACCGCTTCCTTGGGATAGCCCGCTTTGATCAGCGTATCGATTGACGTCAACAAGACACGCCCGAACGCGGGCCCGAACCCCTGCTCGTTGAAGAGATCGAGCTCGGTTTCGACTTGGAAGCTGACATCGACGGCCCCCTTTCGCAAGGTGCCGATGCCCGAGGCGAGGGCGAGCATGACGTCGCGTGCCCCCCCACTGGCATCTTGATGGACACCGACGAAACTAAAGAAGCCGTCGCCGGAGAGGTAGAGGTCGCGGACACCACGGCCGATCATCCGCGGCGCCAGAAGGACAACGTCGACGTCCTCGGGGCAGACGATGTGCTCGTAATGAACGTTGTAGCCGGACGCGAAGCTGATGGCGTCGCCTGCCCGCAAATGGGAGGCGATGTCGCGGGTGTAGACTTCCGGAGCGATCTCGTCGGGCAGCAGCAGCATCACCACGTCGGCGGCCTCGACGGCCTCGGCGATGGAGAAGACCTCGAAGCCATCCTCGATCGCCTGGGCGCGGTAGTTATCGTCGATGTTGCCGACGATGACCTTGGCGCCGCTGTCGCGCAGATTGAGGGCTTGGGCTCTCCCCTGGTTGCCGAAGCCGACGATGGCGATGGTTCGTTCAGTCAAGAGGTCGGGATGGGCATCCGCTTCGCGGTAAACCGTTGCCATGAGTGTCCTTCCGTAGGTCAGCCGGTGGTGGTCCCCGGCGTACCATGCCTGATTCCCCTTACTCTGCCAAGCCCGCTTCCCTCATTTTGAAAGGGGATGTCTTTGGACAAACGGTGTTCACCGGGGACAATCGCGCTCGCCGACCCGCGAGGGGAATTCAGCGTATCACGTTGTGACAGAAGGAGAAAGGAGCAAACCAATGCGTGAGGTCACTCGGAGGCATGCGGCAAACTCGGTTGACCCGTCTTGGCCAGGCGATACAAAGAGTAGCTGATTCGGGGAGTAGCTCAGCTTGGTAGAGCGCACGGTTCGGGATCGTGAGGTCGCAAGTTCAAATCTTGTCTCCCCGATTTTTGCCGCGAAGCGGCAAAAATAGAGCAGGAGAGTCAAGAAAGGAGTGAGGAGAGCAGCAGAGCTGCGACCCGAGCCCTTTCTCTCCTGCGGTCTCCTTTCTACTTTCTCCTCTTCGTCGAGATGGGCCGAGTCTCATGCCGAGTTCGTTTCCGACCATGGACACGCCGATGAGCAGACGCGACGCGATCGGGGCTCTCGCCCTTTTGCCTGCGTCCCCGGCCCGACGAGCGGGGACTCGGACCCGCTAACCCGACTCGACAATCACATCGACCGTGACGTGAGGAGGCCGGTCGATCCGAAGCCCCTTCATCCCAGTCTGGCGACGAGCGTTGCGCTCCCCACGGACTATCTAAGGTTCCTTGGCAACATTCTGCCCCGGGACCTTTGACGTTGGTCGGTATCCGTTGGAGATCGCCGACCTGACTTCCACGATCGACACCACCGCGCTCAATCTCTTCGCGGTCCTCCACGATCGCGACGACGAGGTTAACGGAAGTAGGTTGAAGGGGTTTCGCGACATCCCAGGAATCATTCCCTATTCCCTGGGGGGACGATCTCCAGGAATCGACACTCTGCTGGGTGGCAAGGTCCGAAACTCCGACGAGCGGGCGGGTCGCCGTCGACTCGAACTCCCACGAGTTGAACTTGTGGCCCGGCTCGACCATGAGCCTACTTTCGACCTGGCTGCTCGACGCGATTCCGTTCCACTATGGTCGCCCGCGATTCGACCTGAATCGGCTCCAATTCATCTCCCACTGGCTCTTCCCAGCCCAACGACAACTCCGTCGCCAATCCTTCCCAATGGGTGATCGAGAGAAATTCCTCGCGATCTGTCACACCAACGCTCTCCCGATCGTCATGACTTGGGAATCAGAGTCTGGTCGCTCCCAATGGGGGCCAAGCATCGAACACGAGGAGATACCATGAAGCGCGGCGTGCTGTTGATCCTGACCGGCATTCTTGTCGGCGCGGTGGGCATGTCCCTCGCCCACCAGGGGAAGACTGGATCATCGGTCCGCGTTCTTTCCACGCAGGAAACTGAGGAACAGCTCGACGGCAAGGCGACCGCCGCGACGGTGGTGGAGGTGACGCTTGCCCCGGGTGGAGCGGGCATGCCTCATCGTCATCCAGGTCCCGTCTTCGGCTACGTTCTGCAAGGCGACTACGAGCTGGGCATCGACAACAAGCCGACGACGATTCTCAAGGCGGGCGAGACGTTCTACGAGCCGACGATGTGCCTGCACCGGGTCTCGAAGAACCCGTCAACGGAATCGACGACACGGCTGATCGCGGTGGTGCTGCACCCGAAAGACGCCAAGCGCCTGACCATCCCTGAAAAACCCAGCGACCTTGATTCCAGACCTTCTGGAAAATGAGATGTCGTCATCTCGAGGAACGGTGACGAATTGGGCGACTCTCCCGTGGGTCACTCTTGATGGGTTCGCAGGCTTCGAACGAGCGCCCACGCGAACCACAACGGAAAGAGACTCAGTGCGAGCGTGATCAACCCCAGGGAGAACCCGATGAGATGTAAGCCGTGTTCGGAACCGGCTCCCCAACCGAAGTGATAGGTCAGCCAGCCACCAAACGATCCTCCCACAACAAAGTACCCCGCGAAGAAAGTCGCGGCCCGAACCATCGCGTAGGCGTTTGAACACGTGGCGTCGTTCATGAAGCGTTCCTCGGTCATGCCGGTCGATTCTCCCCCATCGTAACCGCGCGACAGGAAGGCCAACAAGCGATCCTTCATCGGCCCATCAAGCCCCCTGCATCTCAACCACCACGCCAATCTTTCAAGTTCGTTGCCTTGCACCTGCCCGACGCATAGAGTCGAGAGAAGCATGCCGTCTGCTTCGTATCGCTGACACGATCATGACGCCGGGGGCCCGGCGATCCCGTCCGACAGCCAGTACCTTCTGGAGCCAATCGCCATGAAGATGCCACCCGTGAGCCGGCCACTGCTCGCGCTCGGTTGCTTGGTCGCCCTGTCGCTCACCGCGGGCGCCGACGAGAAGCCTAACGTCGTCGTCATTTGGGGCGACGATATCGGAATCTGGAACATCAGCCACAACAACCGCGGCATGATGGGCTACCGAACGCCGAACATCGACCGGATCGCGCGTGAGGGGATCAGCTTCACCGACTACTATGCCCAACAGTCCTGCACCGCCGGACGAGCGGCCTTTCTTGGTGGCTGCGTTCCGGTCCGCACGGGGATGACCAAAGTGGGCCTGCCCGGCGCCGCCGAGGGGTGGCAGGAGTCGGACATCACGATCGCCGGCGTCCTCTCGCAGCAGGGCTACGCGACGGGACAGTTTGGGAAGAACCACTTCGGTGACCGCGACGAACACTTGCCGACCAATCACGGCTTCGACGAGTTCTTCGGTCCCCTCTACCACCTTAACGCCTCGGAGGAGCCGGAGAACCGCGACTACCCGAAGGACTTCGTCCTACCCAGCGGCAAGACCTTCTTCGAACAGTACGGACCGCGTGGCGTGCTCAAGTGCAAGGCCAACCCGGATGGAACACAGACGATCGAGGATACCGGCCAACTCACGAAGAAGCGGATGGAGACGATCGACGACGAGACGGTCGCCGCCGCCAAGGACTACATCAGGCGCCAACACGAGGCGGGCAAGCCCTTCTTCTGCTGGTGGAACGCGACTCGCATGCACTTCCGCACGCACGTCAAGGAAGAACACGTCGGCCTCTCGAGCCCTCATGGCGACGAGTATCACGACGGCATGATCGAGCACGACATGCACGTTGGCCAACTCCTGGACCTGATCGACGAACTCGGCATCGCCGACAACACGATCGTCTTCTACTCCACCGACAATGGCCCGCACTTCAACACCTGGCCCGATGCCGGCTACACCCCCTTCCGCAAGGAAAAGAACAGCAACTGGGAAGGCGCCTACCGCGTGCCCGCGTTCGTCCGCTGGCCGGCGAGGTACCCGTCGGGAGCGACCCTCAACGGGATCGTCGCGCACGAGGACTGGATGGTCACACTCGCCGCCGCCGCGGGCAAGGACGATCTCAAGGAGGACATGCTCGACGGATACCAGGCGATCGGCCGGAACTACAAGCAATATCTCGACGGCTACGACATGAACGAGTACTTCTCCAACGCCGACAAGTTCGCCAGTTACAGCGAGAACATCCAAGCTTCGCCGCGCAAGGAGTTCTACTACGTCAACGACGATGGCCAGATGGTCGCGATCCGCTTGGGTGACTGGAAAGCGACCTTTCTCGAGAACCGCGCCGACGCCTTTCAGATCTGGCGGGAGCCGTTCACGGAACTGCGTATTCCCCTCTTGTGCAACTTGAGGCGAGATCCCTTCGAAAAGGCCCAGATCGACGCCAACGTCTACCACGACTGGTTCCTCGATCGCCCCTATGTCATCGTTCCCATGCAGCAGTTGGCGGGACAGTTCTACCAAACCCTCAAGGAGTATCCGCCCAGCCAAACACCGGGATCCTTCAACCTCGACAAGGTGCAGAAGCAGATCGAGGACGCGGCGCGCGGCAAGTAGTTCCTCGGTCCCGAAGCGCCGCCGGCCCTCAACCAGCCGGCGGTCCCACCTCCCTCGCGAGAGAGTCCCATGAAATCGATCGTTTCGACGACGTGCGCGACGTTGCTCCTCGTAGGTGTCGCGAGTCCCGTCTTGGGTCAACCGACGCCGGGCTCGGACCCGTTGCCGTCGTGGAAGGAGGGCGACGTCAAGCGAGCGATTATCACGTTCGTCGACGCCGTCACGACCGAGGGCTCGCCCGACTACGTCCCGCCCGAAGAACGGATCGCGACCTTCGACAACGATGGCTCTCTTTGGTCGGAGAAGCCGACCTACTTCCAACTGTTCTTCGCCATCGATCAAGTGAGGAAGATGGCCGCCAACCATCCTGATTGGGAAACGACCGAGCCGTTCAAAAGCGCCCTTGCCGGCGACGTGAATGGACTGATGGCCACCGGCAAGGAGGGACTGGCCAAGATCCTCGCGTCCTCCCATGCGAACCTGACGGCCGAGGAGTTCTCCGCCGCGGTCCGCGATTGGCTGGCCACGCGGCGGCACCCGATTACCAATCGGCCCTACGACGAGATGGTCTACCAACCCATGCTGGAGCTATTGGCCTACCTACGGGAACACGGCTTCAAGACCTTCATCGTCTCCGGGGGTGGCATCGACTTCATCCGCGTCTTCGCGGAAGAGACCTACGGCATTCCACCAGAACAAGTGATCGGCTCCAGCATCGCTGCGAAGTTTGAAATGCGCGACGGCATTCCGACCATCGTCAAACGTCCCGAAGGGATGTTCATCGATGACAAGGAAGGTAAGCCGATCGGGATCTACCAGCACATCGGGCGGCGACCCCTCTTCGCCGCGGGCAACTCCGATGGCGACTTGCAGATGCTGCAATACACGACCATCCCCCGCTCCGAGAGCGACTCCGGCCGTCACTTCGGTTTGATCGTTCACCATACCGACGCCGATCGCGAGTGGGCCTACGACCGAGATTCGCACGTCGGCCGACTCGAACAGGCACTCGACGAGGCCCCCAAGCGTGGGTGGAGGGTCGCCGACATGAAGCGCGATTGGACGCGGATCTATCCCGACGCGACCCAATCAAGCGATCGCTGAACATCGCCATCGGCATCAAGTCGAATTTCATTGGTGGAATCGCTTCGACCGGACGCCCCGGAGCGGTTACGCTAATTTCCTTCCGACACCCCGCCAAACGATGTTAACGACGAGGAATCGATGCTCCAACCGCTTGCGGCCGTCTCGGTCACGGTCTTGACCTGCTCCAACTTGCTCGCCGCGCCGCCAGTGAGGAAATACGACGCTCCTGGCGCTCCGCCGTTCACGGTTCTTGAGACCGGCGAAGATCCCCCGCTCGAGGCCAACGACAACTTCGTCATCGGTCCGGACTACGTCCCCGCCCCCGAACGAGACAAGGTCGACGGTGTTCCTCAAGGCCGAGTCCAACAGTTCGAGATCGACTCGCGCGAGACCAAGCTCCTCAATCCCGGCATCGCCCGCGAGGTGTTCGGCACGGTCGACCCAAGCAACCCCAAGACGCTGATCGTCGACACGCATCCCATCGACTACAAGCGCAAGATCACGGTCTATGTCCCCGCGCAATACCAGCCGGGCACCGAGGCGCCGTTCATGGTCGTTCATGACGGGCCCAAGGGGAAACCGAACATGGAACTGCCGAGGATCCTCGACAACCTAATCGCCCAGAAACGCGTGCCGCCGATGGTTCTCGTCATGATCGCCAATGGCGGCGGCGATGCCCAAGGGCACCAGCGGGGCAAGGAATACGACACGATGTCGGGGGTGTTCGCCGAATACATCGAAACGGAGGTGCTGCCACGAGTCGAGAAAGAGTGCGACGTCAAGCTGACGAAGGATCCCGATGGCCGCGCGGTGATGGGCTCCAGTTCCGGCGGGTCGGCCTCGCTGATCATGGCGTGGTTTCGCCCCGATCTCTACCGTCGGGTGTTGACGACCTCGGGGACGTTCGTGAACCAGCAGTGGCCGTTCGACCCCGATTTGCCCGACGGCGCCTGGGGCTTCCACGAGACGATCATCCCCAATTCGCCGAAGAAGCCGATTCGCTTGTTCATCTCCGTCGGCGATCAGGACCTGCTCAACCCCAACGTCATGCGCGACGGCATGCACGACTGGGTCGAAGCCAACCACCGCATGGCCAAGGTTCTCAAGGCGAAGGGGTACGACTACCAATACCTCTTCTGTCGCGGAGCCAAACACGGTATCCGCAACGCGAAGCAACAGTTCCTCCCCCACGCCATCGAATGGGTGTGGCGGGGATATTCGCCGAAGAAATCCGATTGATCTCCGGCAACTCCCCATCCGCTCGATTTTCGTTGACATGCTTGTTCGTTCGCAGTGAAGTGGCGTTACATTCATTGTCGCCACCATGGCAAGTCGCTCGTTCAGCCGGCGTCATCGTACCCCAACAGCGACCACGGTCGAAAGCGGAGCCACCATGGACTTCGGCAAGCTTGGCGTGACCCGAAATTTCGTCCTGCCGGCGCTCTGCATTTTCCTGGTGCCGGTCATCTCTCTGCTCTTCTTCCTGCATGCCCAGCAACAGCTCAACGCCCGTTACCGCGAAGCAATCCTAAAGCAGATCGCCAACGATCCGACCCTGAACGAGGAACAACGCCACGAGGCGACGGCTTTTCATCGCGCCATTCCCCTGTCGCGGTTGATCCTTCAAGACGAGGTGGCGAAATCGTTCGATGCCGAGACGCGGTTCCACTTCGCCACCTTTCGATGGGCGATCCGCTTGTCGATTTGGTCCATCGCCGCCGGCGTGCTGGTCCTCGCCCTCGCCGGTGTTTGCGTCCTCTTCTCGATGCGGTCGCAACGCGCGCTGGCCCTCAGCCTGGCGGTCGGCTGGCACGTCCTGCGCATCTATACCGCGATTCAAGTGCTGGTCCAGGGCGTGCTGCTGGTCGCTCTCTCGTTCTGGGTCACCGCGCTCTGGTTCAACCTCTACTCGGTCAAGCTCATCGGACTGACCGCGCTCTTGGCCGTTGTCGCCGCCGGCACCCTGATCAAGGGAATCTTCACGGTCCCGAAGTTCAGCGCCGAAGTCGAGGGGGAGATCTTCCCCAAGAACCACGGCGCGCCGATTTGGAAGGAACTCGAAAGCATCTGCGCCACGCTCGGCACCGAACCACCCGATCAGATCATCGCGGGCATCGACGACAACTTCTTCGTCACCGACGCTCCCCTCACCGTCAACGGCGAACGCTACCAGGGTCGCACCCTCTACATCAGCCTGTCGCTACTCAAGCAGTTGGATGGCGACGAAGCGAAGGCCGTCCTCGCCCACGAGATGGCACACTTCAGCGGCATGGACACCCTCTACGGCGGCAAGATTTCTCGACTCGAGCACCGCTACGATCACTACCTCCAGACGCTCTATGAAGGTGGGACGACGATCCCGATCTTCTACTTCCTGAACGTCTTTCGCTTCCTCTTCGCTCTCTCCCTAGGTAAGCACAGCCGTCAACGGGAGTTTCGCGCCGACGGGATCGCCGCCGACGTCGTCTCCCCACAGTCCAACGCGAAAGCCCTGCTCCGCGTCTCCGCCTATTCCGCCTATCGCGGCAACGTCGAGCAAGAGGTCTTCGACCAGGAATCGGTCCTCGAGTCGACCAACCTGCGGGAAAAGATCGAGCAGGGATTCGCCCCCTTCGCCCAACAATTCCTGTCCAGCGCCGACCTCGACCATATCGAGACGGCTCATCCGTTCGACACTCATCCCCCGATCGCCGATCGTTTGACCGCGATGGGCGTGTCGCTCCGGGATCGCGAGACCACCGCCTTGCTCGAGACCAAGGGTGACGGCAAGTGGTACGAACTGATCGCCGGGGCGAGCGAGATTGAATCGAATCTCTGGCGTTCCTACGAGGAGCGCTTCCTCAAGGTCCACGAGCAGTCGCTCCCCTATCGTTTCTTGCCGGAGAACGACGCGGAGCGGGAGATCGTCGAGCGCGCCTTCCCCAAGATGGAATTTTCGTGCAAGAAGGGTCTCATCACCATCGACGATCAGTCGATCGCGTTCGCCGAATGGCAGGACAAGCTGCCCTGGTCAGACGTGGGCAATTGCGTGCTCGACGATGGAACGCTAAAGATCCATCGCGAGTCAACCGCCGGTGGTGACCTTCAAATCAAGATGCAGTGGTTTCGCGCGGCGGCCGAGCGTCAGCAGTTTCTCGAAACCTTCGAGAAGTATCTCGGGCGCTACAAGATAGCGGCGGAATTCCAGGAACAGAAATGCCGCCAGCGGGAAGAAGATTCGTCCGCGGAGTGACTTGTTTCGGGGCCCGAGCCGGTCACGAGGTCGCCCGCTTGGCGCGAGCCTCCTCGGCCCCCTTCGCGACCGCGCCACGAAGATCCCGCCCCGCGATCGCCGACGCCGTCAAGAATCCTCCCGAAAGCGCACCGGCGACCCCGAGCGTGCAAATGTCGGTCCCCGTCAGGTAGAGTCCCTTAATCGCCGTCCGAGGACGCAACCGTTTCTCCAGAAACCGAGCAGGCGTCGCGGCGAGACCGTAGATCGCGCCCTTGCGATGTCCCATGAAGTGCTCGGTCGACAACGGCGTCGATAGCTCCATCGTGTCGATCTTCCCCTTCACCTGCGGACAATGAACGTAGAGCGTCTCGAGCAATCGCTCGCTGAGTTCCTCCTTGAACGCGTCGTAGTCGTCGCCCCGCTTCTTCCAGCGCGTCTCTTTCCACGACTCGAACCACGCGTAGGGCGCCATGCTGATCACCTCGATCGTCGCGTGGCCCGGATGGCGCTGCTCGAAATCGGGATCTTTCGCGGAGGGAAAGGAGAGGTAAACGCACGGGAAGGGCGCGTCCGGATCGTCGCGGAGTCGTTCGACGTTGCGGTCGTGATCGTGATTGGGGTAGACCCACAGATTGGTCTTCGAGAGCCCAAGTTCGGCGGCCGTCTGCTTCAATCCGATGTAGAGTGAAACGTGGGCGATCGAGTCGGTGTGCCGGCTCATCAGTTCATCGAAGCGGTGCTTCCTCCGGGTCTCTTCCGGCAGCAGTTTCCCCAGTGTCGTGGGCACTCCCGCGTCGCTAATGATCAACGGTGCCCGCAACTCGTTGTCGTCGGCTAGCCGTACTCCCACGGCCCGGTCTTTGTCGATGACGATCTCTTGGACGTCGGCATTGGTATAGACCGCGCCTCCTCCCGCCTCGATGACCGGAAGCATCGTCTGGGCGATGGTCGCGGAACCGCCAACGGGATAGGCCGCCCCTTCGAGGTAGTGATAAGCGACCAGCGCGTGGACGAAGAAGCTGCTCTGCGCGGGAGGTAGCCCGTAGTCGCCGTACTGCCCGGCCAGAACGCCGATCAGCCGTTGGTCCGACGTCAGCGTCGCGAGGGTCTCGAGCGTCGTTCGCTTCGCCTTTCGCGCGAGCGGCCACCGCATGAACCCGCCGACGAGACGCGACAAGAAGGTGGGAAGGCACTTCTCCGCGAAGTAGAGATCGGCCCAACCGACCGTCGACTCCAGTTCCTTCAGGTAGCGATCAATCGCGCGTGCTTCCTTGGGAAAGTACTCCTTGAGCCTGGCGCGAAATGCCTCCTTCCCCTTCACGAGGTCGTACGAATCCTCGCCGATGATGATGCGATCGTAAACCTCGCCCATGTCCGCCCACTGGAGGCCGGCGTCGGTGACATCGTCGAAGAGCTGACAGAGCGAGGAATCGGGATCGAAGACGCCGCCGATGTAGTGAACGCCGACATCCCAGTCGTACCCGGGACGATGGAAAGTATGCGTGAAGCCGCCGGCGGTGTAGTGGCGTTCGAGCACGAGCACCCGTTTGCCCGCATGTTTGGACAGCAGCGCCGCGGCTGCCAGCCCCCCGATGCCCGAACCGATGACGATGACGTCGTAGTCACCGTCGATGGGATGCTGCTTGTAGGATGTCCCAATGTTCACGGCGTTCCTCGCTGGCAAGGGATCGACGACAAGATGACTCGTCCTAGGCTCCTGATTGGTCAATTCATTGCCAAGAGATCTCCTGGGGGCCATGCCCACGCTCGCCGTGGGCATGCGTGGAACGCCTGTGATTGGGCGAACTCCCGCAGGATCACAGGGCCGAGACTTCATGAACGAACTTGCCAATCAGAACACTAGGCTCCGTCTCAAAAGTCGGCTCTGGCTTCGGCTGGCTAAGTTGCCGCGGGACTTTGTCGGTCTGCATCGACGAATCCAACGGATTCGCCTGTTTCGACCTCCTCGTCCCCCACCAACTCGCTGTGTCTCGGGCCGACGATCAACTTTTGAGACGAAGCCTAGGTCAGCCTAGCAATTCGCGAGAAACGTTCTCCTCCGGGTCGACTACGTCGTCACGCTCGACGCGAACTGCCGCGCGACCAGGGCGACGCGACGGCCGAGATGACGAGCGGTCGCCAAGTCGGCTTCGGGAGGAGCCGTCTCGGGACCTTCGTCGACGTTCGACTGAGCTCCGGCCCCGAGGAAGAACCCGAGCCGATTGAGATCCTCTTCCGAGCCGGTCGAGGAGTGATTGGCGGGAGGAAGCCCGAGGTTGACCCAGTGCATCCCGTGTTGGGCGGCGAAGATGGCGAGTTGGATAAGCGTCGCGAGCTTGTCCCCCGAGCGGGAGCCCGAGTTGGTGAAACCCGCGGCGATCTTGTCCTTCCACTTGCCCGCCATCATGACGTGCGAGGTCGCATCCTCAAATGTCTTGAACGGAGCCGACGGCCCGCCCATGTAGGTCGGCGTGCCGAAAATGATCGCCTCGGCGCGCTCGAGTTCCTCCCACGCTCCATCAACCTCCTCGACCGAGAAGAGACGCGACTCGACCCCGCTGGCACTCGCCGCGCCCTCGGCGACCGCTTCGGCCTGCTTGGCCGTGTGCCCGTAGCCACTGTGATAGACCACCGCGACAAGCACGCTTTGATCCGCTTCTGCCATTTTGTTCTCCTGGAACATCGACCAATGGTGACTCAGAATCCCTTGGGCCACTCGCGGGTTTCGGCGAGCGATTCCCCGGTCTCGAGAAGACTCTTCAAGCTCGCGAGCAAGCGTGGCCATCCTTTCGACAACGTGCCGAGCAGCTTCGATTCCGGCTTGTCGATCTCGTGGACAACGGTGAGCTTCACCGACGCTCCACACCGCTCGAGCTCAAAGGTGACCCTCGAGTGACCTTCCTCTCGCCACTCCGGTCGGAACTCCGCCCGCCACGACAGGACCAAGCGACGCGGCGGATCGATCTCGAGCACCTCGCCGCTGTAGCCGACGCGACCGTCGGGAGTCATGAGCTTCCAATCAGCGTTCGCTTCCCAAGAGCACTCGTGGCGCGTCCCGAACCAGTATTGACAGGTGAACTCGGGATCGAGGAGGGCCAGCCACAGCTTCTCGGGCGTCGTCCGAATGGTGGTGACATAGACCAACCGCGAATCAGCCATCGGCCTCTCCTTCAAGCTTCTTCTTGAGATCCGCCAGGGCACGAAGACGCCCCTGTTCGAACTTGTGAATCCATCGCTCGGCGATGTCGTGGATGGGCACGGGATTGAGGTAGTGCCGTTTCTCGCGCCCTTTGCGAACAGCGACCACCAGGTTCGCTTCCTCCAAGATCGCCAAGTGTTTGGTGACCGCCTGCCGACTCATCGCCAAGGGCGCGCAAAGCTGCGCCAGCGTTTGCCCGTTCTCTTCGTGCAAACGATCGAGGAGCCGTCGTCGACCTGGATCGGCAAGCGCCCGGAACACCTTGTCCATGGCTTCGTCCATCACCCGATTATGCAACCAAACGGTTGCATGTCAAGCGGAGTCTTCCGCGAACGAGATCGTCCGGCGCTCCACGCAACGGGCACAACTTTCTCCGTTCGGCCGCTGTGCCAAGTTCGTCCTGGAACCGATGGCGGGACTTGGGCATTCTCGATGCGGGGCAATCGACGATTTCGCGGGAGAGGGTTCATGGGATCCAAGAAGTTTCACGGCATCGCGGCGCCGTCGGCGGACGACGCCGTCGCCATCGCCGCCGCCCGCGGCATGGTGAAGGAGTTCCGGCTTCTCCTCGACGATGGGGCCGACATCAACGCGGTCTCGAGCGTCACCCGCTCTACGGCGTTGGCCGGGGCCGCGGAACTGGGCCTGACGAAGGTCGTCGGGCTATTGCTGAAGTTCGGCGCCGACCTCGACAAGCCTGGTGCGTACGACATGACGCCACTGATGGCCGCCTGTTCGCTCGGCAAGACCAAGGGCTCGAAGGTCGCGATGCAACTTCTCGAGGCGGGCGCCGATGTCGACTACGTCCGGAACGAGGACGAGATGACGGCCCTCAAGTTCGCCGTCCAGGAGTGCAAGCCGGAGGTCATTCAAGCGCTTCTCGACAAAGGGGCCGCCGTCGACGGACCGCCGAACACGTCGCTAACCGCCTTGATGCTTGCCGCCCGCGCCAACAACGTCGAGGCGTTGACGGTGTTGATCGACAACGGCGCCGATCCGTCGATCCCCTGCAAGCTCCCCTGGGCCGAGAACCGGACCGCCCTCGGTTTAGCGCAACTGGAGAAACGCAAGAAGGCCGTCGAGTACCTCGCCTGCATCCCCTGAACGGCAAGGTCTTCCGTAGGTCAGGCCATTGCCTGACAAAATCGGCGGTTGGCGCTCCTGGTGGGCCACAAGCCACGCCTACTTTGGGGACGAGTGGCAGCGGGTCGGGCGGCTCGGGACGGGAAAGTGGTCGGGAGTCGAAAAGGTTCCCGCACGCCTGTCGCAACACTGCTACAATGTCGCCCTCATCACCGATGCCGTCGGTCCGTCACTCACGAGGGATCGACGAGGGGAACCAGGGGCCAGGAGACGAACATGCCAGAAACGGTCGCCCGTACCCAGACGCCGATGCGCGCCTGGGTGGTCGTTTTTTCGGGAACCGCCATCAACCTATGTCTGGGTATCCTTTACGCCTGGAGTATCTGGAAGGCCAACCTCATCGGTAAAGCCGAGTACCCGCCCGGCACCGCGATGACGGGGCTCAACGAAGGCTGGCACTACCTGACCGACGCCCAAGCGACGTGGGCCTACGCGATCTGCGGCATCACCTTCGCCCTCTTCATGATCCCCGGCGGCATCTTGCAAGACAGACTCGGCCCGCGTCTCGGGGCGACGCTCGGCGGTCTCTTCCTCGGCGGCGGCTGCCTGATCGCGGGATTTAGCCGTAGCTATTGGGGCTTGGTCGGCGGTTTCGGCCTGATGGGGGGCATCGGGATGGGGCTCGGATATGCCGCCGCGACCCCCGCCGCGGTGAAGTGGTTCGGGCCGGAACGTCGCGGGTTGGTCGCCGGCCTCGTCGTGGGAGGTTACGGCGCCGCGGCGATCTACATCGCGCCGTTGGCGGAGTTCCTCATCGGACGCGTCGGCATCTCCGGAACCTTCATCGGTCTTGGGATCTTCTTCTCGATCGTGGTCGTCGGCGCGGCCCAGCTCTTGGCGACGCCTCCGAGTGACTATCAACCGGCAGCGCCGGCCAACTCCTCGAGCGCCCCCGCCAGCGTTCCCACGGGTATGTCGATGCGGCAGATGCTCGGCACCTGGCAGTTCTACGCGATGGTCGTGCTCTTTGTCGCCTCGGCGCAGTCGGGATTGCTCGTCATCGCCAACGCCAAGGGGATTCTCCAGGAGACGACGCAGGGAGTCGGCTTCCTCGCGGCCAACGCGTGGCTACTCGCTTCGTTCGGCGGCTTCATCAACGCCGCCGGCCGTGTCGGCACCGGGGTCTACTCCGACAAGATCGGTCGCCAGGGCGCCTACCTCATCAACGGCTTGGCGTCGGTGGCGTGCCTCTTTCTCACGCCGACGATCATGCACTCGGGCAGCGTCGCGCTCGTCTTCCTAACGGTCGGGGTCGCCTTCTGGCAGTACGGCGGCGGCCTGTCGCTGATGCCCGCGATGACCGCCGACTATTTCGGCGCCAACGACCTAGGCAGCAAGTACGGCTTGGTCTTTCTGGGATGGGGCATCGCCTTTTTCGTGCCGCAGCTCGCCGGCTATTTGCGCGACATGACCGGCACGCTCGACACCGCCTTTTACATCTCGGGAACGCTAATGTTCCTCGCCGTGATCCTCAGCCGCTTCGTCACTCGGCCGACGGCGGCGTAGTCCGAGACGTTTCGCCATTTGAGGACTGCACCAAGGACGTCATCTCTTCTCCATCGAGTTTCAGCGCACGCATCGCGATGAAGGAGGAGAGATAGTCGGAGATGGGATCGTCCTCGTCATCTCCGAATTTGTCCTCGTAGAAACCAGCGATCACAAAACCGGCTTCGATTTGGCCCCCAATTTGATCGTCGAGTGTATGTCCGAATTCGAGGGGATGCTTCGTCACTTCGACCGTTCGATCTGAATCCGACCTGCCGCGATTCATCTCCAGAACGTCGGAATAGGGAATGGCGTGACGAACTTCGAATTCGCCTCGATCCATGGCTTCGTCGTCGAAGACGTATCGAATAGGGTTGCTGAATCCGGATAGCAGGCTCCCGCGAGGACGAAGGACGCGATAGCATTCGCGCCATACCGGTCGCACCTCGGGAACGAAACAGTTCGAGCATGGATGAACAATCAAGTCAAACGAGGCAGCTTCAAACGGCGAGAGGTCGGCCATGTCACCTTCCACCGTCTCGATCGAAAGCCCCTCCCGTTCCGCGACCAAGCGATCCTGCGCAAGTTGCTTCGGTGAGTTGTCCACCACCGTCACGTTCGCTCCCGCCGCGGCGAGCAACGGTCCCTGTTGCCCGCCTCCGGATGCCAGACATAGCGTCTTTGTCCCCTTCAGTTTCGGAAACCACTCAAGGGGTACGGAAATCGTTGGCGTCAAGACGATGGCGAGTTCGCCTCGTCGTGCCCGTTCAATCGCCTCGGGCGTGACGGGCACCGTCCAACGGTTTCCCTCGTCGACTTGTCGGTCCCAAGCCCGACGATTGTGTGAGCGAATCTCCATGAGCGATCCCTTTGCGTGATGGTAAAGCTATTGGGCAGCCCGTCTCTTCTCGGTCACATCAGGCCCTCTCGCATCAACCGAAGCAGCCGGCAGAGGATCTCGGCGATGTTCCAAGCGTCGTCGTCGCCGCGATGATGGGTCCCCTCCATGGTGAGCCCGAGCCGCTCGAAGGCACCGGCGACACCCATCTCGCGAGTGCTCCCAAGAGCCGTGGCGAAGAGCGACTTGACGTTCAGATGACTTGTGCCGAAGGGATAGCCCACGCCAAGCTCCTTGCCGACGCCCTCGAACTGCCGCCGATCATAATCGCCCCAACTGGCCCAGAGCCGCGACCGGGCATGGTACTCGCTCTTGAGCGTCTTGCAAGCCTGGGCGAAGGTGCCCGCGTCGGTGAGCAACTCGGTCGTCAAGGTCGTCAACGTCGTGCGGAAGCCACAGATCCGCGAGCGGACCGGTTTGATGAGGATGCTTCGCTTCTCCATCCGCGTGAGGCTCTCCGCGTCGACCGGGCAGACGCCGATCTCGATGATCTCGCTCACTTTACCCTCCGGAGACGCTCTCTCCCGACCCCTCGCTGATGTCTCGAGAAATGGACTTCCTTACCCAATGCCGGCGTTGAGTGGCGCGACGGATCCTGGTACGCTGAATGACTCATCGACGGTTCCCTCGTTGACAAGGTACTCACCAAGACGGAACGAACATGAAGTCCTGCACGTCGCTCGTGGCCCTCTATCTCGCTATCCTCGCCGCTTCCCCCCTCCTCGCTCAGAACATCTCGCAACAACGCAAGCTCGCGGTCGCCAACCGGCTCCACAATCGCGCGGTGCAGATGTTCAACGACGGCCGCACCAAGGATGCCCTCGAAACCGCCGAGCAAGCCGTCAAAGTCCGCGAGCAGGTCTTTGGAACCGGTCACGCCGAAACCGCCCGCGGGTATCACAACCTTGGGGTCATGCTCTCGCGCGTCGGCAGGCACGCCGAGGGCCGGGAGTACCTCGAGAAAGCCCTCAAGATTCAACAACAGACTCTCGGTGAAGGCCACGAGGATTTTCACGACACCTTGCGAACGACCGGCTCGATCGCCGCCCGGATGGGCGACTACGGATCGGCCAAGAACTATCTCGAAACCTCTCTCAAAATCGCCCGCGAACGCTTCGGCCCGGAAGACCCGAAGACCGCCGACGCCCACACCGACTTCGGCACCCTGCTCACCGGCATGGGAGACGAAATCGCCGCCCAGTACCACCACGAGAAGGCCCTCGCGATCCGCCGCAAAGTCTACGGCGACAAACACACCGACACCGCCGAAAGCCTCACCCTGATCGGCGGCTTGCACCTATCCCGCGGTCAGGACGAGAAAGCGAAACCGCTGCTGGAAGAGGCCCTCGAAATCCGCAAGGAGGTTCTCGCTCACGACGACCCCGACATGGCCCAGAGCTACGCCCATCTCGGTGGACTCTACGAACGCGAGGGGGACTACGAGAAGGCGAAGACTTACTTCAAGCAATCGGCGGCGATCCGCAAGCGGGCCCACGGCACCCGCCATCCGGGAACCATCAACAGCCTCGACCACGTCGCTCGCCTCTGCAAGCGGACCGGCGAGTTCGACGAAGCGCGGCGAACGCTCCAGCAAGCCGTCCAGATCGCCAAACGGGAACTCGGCGAGAACCATCGCCAAACGATCTCGCTCTACAAGAATTTGGCCTACCTCCACCAAGCTCAGGGCAATTCCTCCGAGGCGATGGAGATCATTCATGACTCGCGGCGGCGTTCCCTTCGCCACGTGACCGGCGCGATTTGGGGACTGACCGAACGCGAGCAACTGATGTACCTGCGCGACTTCGAGGCGGGCCCCCTTTCGGCCGCGCTGACACTGGGACTGCTCGCGGAGGACGATCCCCAGATCGTCGCCAAGTCGGCCGAGTGGTTGCTCAACGGCAAATCGATCGCCCAGGAGGCGACCGCGCGGCGCTACCTGAAACTACGGGACGCCACCGACCCCATCACCGCCAAGCTCTTCGAGCAACTCAACGACCTCAAGGGGGAACTGTCGGCTTTCAACATGCCTTCGGAGAACGAGGGCGGGTTTCTCGCCTGGCAAGTCCAAATGCTCAAGCTGGAATACAAGGAACGGCAGCTTCTCCACTGGCTCAAGCAGTCCGACCAGATCGACGAGTCGACCGATCCTTGGGTCGAACTCGACGAGATACGCGAGGCGCTCCCCAAAGATGGCGTCTTCATCAACATCGCCCGTTTCTGGCCGTACAACTTCTACGCCGAGGGGGACGACAAGGACTACAGCTCCGCTCGCTACGCGGCGTGGCTCGTCTATCCCGACCACGAGGAGGTCGACGTCGTCTACCTCGGCAAGGCGGAGGAGATCGACCAAGCAATCGATGACTTTCGCAATACCGTCGAGCCGCCCCAGATCATCGGGCGGCTCGCCTTCCACGCCCTCCCGAGCGAGAAGAAGATGCGCGCGCAGCTCGCCGCCATCGCCGAGTTGGTCCTGCGTCCCATGGAAGAGAAAATCAAGGGCCGCTTTCAGTGGATCATCAGCGCCGATTCGTCCCTATGGCTCTTCCCCTGGTCGGCGCTGCCACTCTCGGATGGCAAGGATGCGATCGAGAACCATCTCGTCACCTACAGCACCACCGGCCGCGAGCTGATCCTCTCGGAGGAGACGTATCCCACGAGTCGGGCGATGGTCTTCGCCAACCCCGACTACGATGCGATCTTGGATGGTTCTCGGCCGCCGGCGACATCCATCGTCAGGGACGCGACGAAGAAACCGGCCGCGCCCAAGACGCCACCCAAGCCGAAGACGCGACCGGTTCGCGCGAAGGTGACGCGACGACTGCAAGCCGCCGCCGAGCCCGACGACGAAGAGGAACCCCATCGCCGGTTTCATCCCGTACCCAACGGCGAACAGTCCGCCCAAATGCTTCTCCCCTCGCTGCGGCAGTACTTGCTTCACGAGCCTCACTTCTTCACCGGCACCGCCGCCAACGAAGGCAACTTCAAAAAGGCGAAGAGTCCCCGCCTGATCATGATGACGACGCACGGCACCTTCATTCCCCTCAAACTCGACCTCGTCGACTTGAGCGGGCTGCTCGGACTCGTCGGCATCGGCAAGAAATACACCTTGCACACGATGATCCAAAACCCGCTGGCTCGCTGCGGGCTGGGCCTCGCGGGCGGCAACAACCCCAAGGAGAATCAGGAGGCTGTTGGCGAGGACGGCATCCTCACCGGGCTCGACATCGTCGGCACCGACCTACGGGGAACGGAGTTGGTCATCCTTCAAGCATGCCAATCGGGATTGGGGGATGTGCGTAACGGCGAGGGCGTCGCGGGGCTACGTCAGGCGTTCCAACTCGCCGGCGCCCAGGCGGTTGTCTCGACGCTCTGGTCGGTCACCGTCGTCGATTCGACGGTCATCCTCGAGTACTACTGGAAACATCTCGCCGCGGGCGAGGGTCGCAACGAGGCCCTTCGTTCGGCGAAGCTCGACTTCATGCGTTCCAAGGTAGCGGGCCGAGAATCGACCCATCCCTATCATTGGGCGGCCTTCATCTACACCGGCCCGCCCGAACGCGACTGATCGCCCCCGGGGTTATTCGACAAGAATCGACCAGGGTGTTGGAGTCCCCCAACACGAACGCACCGGCTGACAAATAGCCGGTGGTACCCCGAGGATTCTGATGGACCAGAGCACGACGCTCCGTCTCAAGGGTTGGCTCTTGCCGCGGCTGGCGACGATCAGCCGAGCCCCCGGAGTTTCCCGGTGCTGTCGCCGAATCGCTTCTCCTCGATGCCCATTCGTTCAAGCATCGAGAGGTAGAGATTGCACAGCGGCGTATCGCGGGTGAACCGGATGCGTCTGCCCGGCCGGAGACTCCCCCCGCCGCGACCGGCAAGGATGATCGGAAGATCGTGCGGGTCGTGCTTGTTGCCGTCGCGAAGCGTCGATCCGAACATCACCATGCTGTTGTCGAGCAAGGTCGACTCCCCTTCGGAAATCGACTTCATCTTCTCCAGGAAATAGGCGAACTGCTCGATGTGCCAGGTGCCGATCTTCTCGTACTCCGCGATCCGCTTGGGGTCGTTGCGATGGTGCGAGATGCCGTGATAGCTGCTCTTGACCCCATCGATGAAGGAGAAGTTGCGCCCTGTCTGGGCGTTGCCGAACATGAAGGTCGACACGCGGGTCGAGTCGGTCCAGAACGCCAGCAGCATGATGTCGAGCATCAGCCGGACGTGCTCTTGGTGGGTCGCGGGGATGCCGGGCTTCGGTCGCGGGACCTCGAAATCGCCCTCGTTCATCCAGCGTTTTTGGGGCTTCAGGGCGTTCTCCAGCCGTCGTTCGACCGAACGGACCGACTCGAGGTACTCTTCCATCTTCGTCCGGTCGCTGGTGCTGATCCGGCGCCGCAGCGATTTGGCGTCTTCCAGAACGCTATCGAGCACGCTGATATCGTCGCGAGCCAACGCCCGCGTCACCGCGGGTTGATCGAGTTTGAACCCCGAGACGACCGGGATCGATGGACCGGTCCGAAACAGCCGATCGAACGCGAGCTGAGGGACGATTTCCTTCGGCACCGGCGTGTGCGGATCGCGCCACGCGATGTGCGATCCGTAGATGCGGGTGAAGCCGCCCCCCACGTTGTCGACGCCGGTGTACGCTTCGTCAACGCCGAGTTCAAGCGAGGGCAGCGGCGTTTGAGCGCCAAGTCGATGCGCCATCAACTGGTCGACGGACGTTCCCCCGGTGTCCATGTCGCGACCCGATGTCCGGACAACGTAGCCACCCGAGAGAAACGCGGGCACCTTCGGCCAGTGTCCGTTGCGCCCGACCGTCTGCTCGTTCCAGAGGTTTTCGAGCAGCGAGTAGTCCCCCTTCACCTTCGCGAGCGAGCGAAGCATCGGGGTCAGTTCGTAGTCCTCCGCGTCCCCCTTCGGCGTGAAGTGCTTCGGGTAGACGCCGTTGGGTTTGAACAGAAACGCGGCCCGCAACGGCGGCTTGTCGAGTCGCATCCCGTCGGCCCCTTCGGCAAGACTCCGCGGGGTCATCGCCTCAAGCCACGGAAGCGCGACCGCGGCCCCAGCACCACGTAGGAAGGTTCGTCGAGAAAGAGGCAGTCGTTTCATGGTTGAGAACTCACCGTCTTGCCGGGTTTCGAACGGACGTCTTCTGATTCACGTTGGCGTTCGCGGAAGGGCGGGCTGAGCGCGATCTCGCGGACCAGAACCCGCGTGCGATAGCCCGAATCCTCGAGTTTGTCGGCGATCGCCAAGATCGTGTGATCGTCGCGATCGACAAGGCTCCGCCCCAGGGCGTAACCGAGCATCTTGCCCGTGAGATGGCGAAGGAACTGATCCTTCTTCCCGAGCAGCGCCTTCTTTAGGCCCCCAGGACCTTCGAACGTCTCCCCCGTCGGTAGGGAAGCGGAAGCATCGATCGGCGCCTTGTTCTGTTCCTCGCGCCAGCGGCCCAGGACGTCGAAATTCTCCAACGAAAACCCGATCGGATCCATGAGATTGTGGCACGCCGCGCACGAGGGATTGTCGCGATGAAGGGCGAGTTGCTCGCGAACCGTCTGTTTCTTCTTGTTGATCTTCAGTTCGGGGACGTCGGGAGGCGGCGACGGGAGGTGAACGCCGAGCAAGGTCTCAAGCACCCAACCACCCCGCAACACGGGACTCGTTCGGCTGGGATACGACGTCCGCAGATGAACGCCGCCCATCCCCAGAAGCCCTCCGCGACGATCGTCCGGCAACGGAAACCGCTTGAACGGCCCACCGGAGCCCTTCTTGGGGTTCTGACTCCAGGGCCACGGCTTCTTCTCGCCGTCCTTCTTCTCCTCCTTGACGTAGCCGTAGTGCTTGGCCAGCCGGGCGTTGATCACGGCATAGTCCGAGTCGAGCAAGTCGAGCAGCGATCCGTCCGAGGCGATCAGATGACCGAAGAAACGCGCCGGCTCTTCGCGCATGTCCAACAGTAGCTCCGTCGTGAACTCTCCCTTGAAGGTCGACGTGCTCGGTGCGACCCGAGCCCCGACGTCGTTGGTTCCGAGCCACTGTCCCATGAAGCTCTCGGCGAAGTAGTCCGCCTTGGGGTCGTCGAGCATGCGATCGACTTGGGCGATAAGCACCTCGTCCTGGTGAAGTTTCCCTTCGCCCGCCAGCCGGAAGAGTTCCTCGTCGGGCATCGTCGACCAGAGGAAATAGGAGAGACGCACCGCCAACTCGTGATCGTCGAGCGGCTCCCGCTCGGTCGAGGTCGGCTCCGCCTCGATGCGGAAGAGGAAGGCCGGAGACACGAGGACTCCCTTGAGCGCCAGTTTGATCGACTCCTCGAAGGGATCGTCGCGCGATGCCGAACGCTCGTAGAGCGCGAGAAAGGGTTTCAGTTCCGCCTCGCTCACGGGACGCCGGAAGGCGCGGCGTGCGAACCGGGAAACGATCTCCCGCGCCGCTCGGTCTCGATCCTTGGGTACTTCGCCGGGCTTGGAGCCGATGAGTTTGACGTGATTGGCCACGCGTTGGGACGAGGGACTCTTGCGTCGTTCGGCGACCGCGAGCGACGCGACCTCGATCGGCGTCTGGCCAATGGTTCGTAGCGCGATCGCGTGGGTGCCGCGGCTGAGTCGCACGACGATCGACTCCTTCTTCTCGCCGTCGCTCTTCGCCTTGGCGTCAATCGCCAGTTGTCCCACCCGGATGCCGTCGACCTTGACCTGCATCGTCGAAGGCGACTCCAGAGCCCGGGCATCGATCACGACCGAGTAGTTGCCCGTGATGAAGACCGTCACAAGCACCGCCGCTTCGCTCTTCGGAGCAATCGTCAGCGACCGGTCGTCCTTCGGGGGCTCCTTGCCCAGAAAGTCTCCGGGCGCGAACCTCTCGCGGTACGTGGGAGAGACGATCGCCTCGTCGAGCGCCTTGCCGGCGGTGTCGAGGTAACGCTCCATCAGGATCGGCGGCAAAAAGAGCGTTTCGCCGTTGTTGTTGAATCCCTCCCCTCCCGATCCGTCGACGGGGAAGCTGGTCGCGGCATCGGTTCGAACACCAAGCAGATTCTCGATGGTCCGCGCGTACTCCTCACGGTTGAGTCGGCGGGTCGTCACAAAGCCGGCGAAGGGCCCCTGCTCCCGAGCGCTCTCGCGGAGCGTCGTTTCGATCCACGTTGCCAGCTCGAGGCGATCCTGCTCGCTCGGCTGCTCGGCATCGGATGGGGGCATCGTGCGGTTGCGGAGCTGTTCGGCCACGCTCTTCCAAATTCCACGCTGCTCGCTCATCGCTCGCGCGGTGGTCGCCCGCAGAAAGGTGATCGGATGCTCGTCGTCATCGGGAGAATGGCAGTCGGCGCAGAGTCGGGTGAGCTTGGGGCGCACCTTCTTCTCGAAGTCCTCTTCGCGCTCGTTGGCCGCAGCTTCAAACACCGTAAACGGCGTGAGCAGCGAAAGGGAGATCACCAAAAGGCGTGAGAGAGTCATCGGCGCATCGACTTCAGGCGGGAGGATCGTGACCAAGCTGAGGATGTAGCATACCCGAAAGGGTCATCGCAAAGCAAGGCGTAGCGATCGGTTGGAAAGGATCGCCGACCATCGGTGGCACACGTGGCGACGTCCGGGAAACGCCACTCGGGACAAGAAGGTATGCCCTACGCCTTCACGGCTCCGAAGGCGGCGAAACAGGCGTTCTTATGCAACACGTCGCGGTGAACGAATCCCACTTCACGCAACAGATCGAGTTGAAACACGAGCGGCTTGGGCGTGTCTTCCTTCTCGATGTAGTCGAAGACGTGATCGCGATAGGCCTCATCCTTGAGTCCCGTCAAATAGTCCCCGTAGCGGCGTTTCATCATCTCCCGGACCGGCGTCGCGTCGTGGTCGAGCAGATCGAAGACCCAAAACGACCCGCCCGGACGAAGCGAGCGATAGATCTTGGCGAAGGTGTCCCGCCACTCCTCGTCGGCGCGAAGGTGATGCAGGACGGCGGCCGCGACGACGAGATCGGCGTCTCCCTCGCCCAGTTCGAGTTCGCGGATGTCGGCCTGTCGCGTAACGACCGTGCCGTTGGTGGCCGCCCCGACGCGGTCCTGAGCTCGGCGAAGCATGTTGGAGCTAAGGTCAATTAGCGTGACGTCGAGATTGGGGAGTTGCCTCAAGACCGAGAGGGTGTAGTTCCCCGCTCCGCAGCCAATGTCGACCAAGTGCTTGGCCCCAGGAGTGGTGCGGGCCGCGGCCTCGGCGACCAGCGACAGCGCCAACGGCGCGTCGACGGTCGCGGACTGGCCCGATTCGAAGTTCGAGAATCGCTCCACGTCGTTGTCGAATCGTTCGCGAATCTCCTCCACCGACGATTTTCGCATCGAAAACTCCCCCCTATCCGTTTCGACAACCCGACGACCGTCACCACGCTATCTCGTCGCCGCTGACTGACAAGCAGACTCGTTGGCACCCTAAATCTCTTGTCCTGACTGGCAAGTTCGTCGCTTGAAACCACGTTCACCAATCGTGCGGGAGTGTCCTGAATCAGAGGCGTCTCCCGCATGCCCACCGCGAGCGTGGGCACGGCACCCAAGAGTCTGTTGGGCAATGAACGTACCATACAGAACACTAGCCAAGATCATTGGTTCACCGCTTGCGGTGCATCTTGTCATCACACGGGCGGACGAGCACCCAGTGCCAAACTGCTGGCCGGGCAACGATGACGACTGTCGTGACTTCGGTGGGCGTTCCATGAAAATCACCCGTGTCCGCACGAGCGATCGCAGGGACACGGGCGGAAGGACGGATTCGTCGGCGAGCGACCTACTTGCGGAACATCGGCGAGCGCTCGTTGCCGCCGGAGAGCAGGTACGCCACCAGATCGGCGAGTTCCTTATCGCTCAGTTGATTGGCCACGTCCTTGGGCATCTGCGAGGTCGGCGAGCGTTTCATCAACTCGACGTCCCCCTTCGCGACCTTGATCGGCGGCTTGCTGACGTCGCTGGTATAAATCAGCAATTCGGCCTCGGGGTTGGAGGGCTCGATGTCGACCACCACGCCCGTGAAGGTCTCGCCGTCAACCGTCAAGACGATCGAGGAGGCGAACTGGTCGGAGATGACCTTGCTCGGCTCGATGATCGCCTCGAGCATGTCCTTGAGCGAGAACTTGCCGGAGACGGGGGTGAGGTCCGGCCCGACCATGCCGCCGGTGCCGTCAAAGCGATGACAGTCCACGCACTTGAGGGCGTGGAAGAGATTGCGGCCTTTCTTGAAGTTCCGCTTCTTGAGGCCGACTTTTTTGACGGCGTCGATCGCCGAGGCGACGGTCCATTCCCGTCCCGGTCCCTTCGGCGGGGTGACCTCGAAGTCCGGCTTGGGAAAGAGATCGACGGTGATCAACTCCCCGAGGGCGACCCGTTGGTTCTGCGGCATGCTTCGCAGAGCTTCCTCGCGCATGTTCTCGAGGTAACCGGCGAAACTGTGACCGCCCGGCATCTTCGAGGCCTTCACGAGATACTGGAAGTATTCCTTTCGCAAAGGCAGCGTCCACCCTTCCTTCGCGTTCCGAAGAATGAACGCGTAGTAGACCCCATCGGTCGGCGGCATGTTGTCGAGCATCGACTGAGCCCGCTCCCCGTACTGGTCGTTGAGCGCCAGCGACGTGAGCCATTGCGGTTTCGGCTGCGGCGGAAGGTTCTTGATCACCTCCAGCGTCTTGGCGGGCGCCGAGGGGGCTTGCAAGTAGATCAAGACGCGGCCCAGTTCCTTGTTGGCCGTCGAATCGCTGTTGGGATAGAGCGGGTCGAGTTTCGCGATCACTTGCTGACGCAGTTCGCCGGACGGCTCGCCCATGCGGATGAAGCAGAGAGCGTACGCGCGAAGGGCTTCCACCAACTGCGGCTTCGGCAACGAGGCTAAATCGAGTTCGCCGAGCTTGCCAAGCAACTCCGCTTGCAGCGACGGATCTCCCTGCCGAGCCAGGGCGACCATCGCGGTGATGAGTTGCTGGGGGTTCGCGGAGCTGGCTTTGTCGAGGACCTTTCGCTGCCACGACTCGGCCGGCTGCGCCTCGATCGCCATCCGCGCGGCGTGGCGGATGAAGCGATCCGAGTGGTTCAGGTGTTGCCAAGCGCTCTCGAGCGCGGCCGGGTCTTCCTGGCCGTGAAAAGCTTCGAGCTTCTTTCGCAACTGATGATCGGGGTTCTCCTTGATCGAGGTGAAGGACTCGGTGCCGTCGTCCTTGCCGTCGTAGGTGATGCGATAGAGCCCCGACTGCGTGCCACGACCTCCCACGGCGAAGTAGAGGGCTCCGTCCTTGCCGACCACTCCGTCGGTGACCGGAAGCGGCTTGCCAACCACGAACTGCTCCACGTTGCCGGTGTAGCTCGCCCCCTCGGGCTTGAGGTGGGCCGCCCAGATCGTGCCGTAGGTCCAGTCGAGGATGTAGAACGCATCTTCCCAGCGTTTGGGGAATTTGGCGCCGTAGCCGAACAGGACGCCCGTCGGCGAGGCCGGGCCGATGTCGACCACCGAAGGTAGGCTGTCGGCGTAGTATTCGGGAAACTTGCCCGAGCCGTTGCGCCAGCCGAACTCGCTCCCGCTGACGACGTGGTTGATTCGCGTCGGGCGATACCAAGGAAGGCCGAAGTCCCACTCCATGTCGGAGTCGAACGTGAAGATCTCCCCGTCACGGTCGAGGGCGATGTCGTATTCGTTGCGGTAGCCGGTGCTGATCAGTTCGCGCTCTTTGCCGTCGGGACTGACCTTCGCCACCCAGCCTCCAGGGGCCATTCGGCCGCGAGCGTGCCCACGGGCGTCAGGCTGCCGCGGCAAGAGAAGGTCTTCCCCCCAGTTGGTCGGGACGCGAGTCTTCGTCAGGTCGGCGGGAACCTCGGTGTGGTTGCCCGCGCAGACGAGGAGGCTCTTCCCGTCCTCGGAGAGAATGATCGCGTGGGGGCCATGCTCGCCCGCTCCCTGCAGCGGCATGATTAGCTCGGACTTGTCGAGTTTGCCGTCGCCGTCGCTGTCGGTGACGCGCCAAAGGCCGCTTCCCTTGCCGTTGCGCATCACGTAGAGGCTGTCGAACGCCCAAAGGAGGCCATGGGCGTTGCTGATGTCGACGGGGATCTTCTCGACCGTGGTCCCCTTCTCTCCCTCGCCCGGCTTCGAGGGCGTGATGAGATAGAGGCCCTTGTCGCCTTGGTCGGCCGCGATGATTCGCCCCTGGTCATCGACCGTCAGGGCCACCCATGAGCCCTGCTGGTCGCGCGGGACGTTGTAGACCACCTCCGCTTTAAAACCCTCGGGGAGCTTCAGTTCCTCGGCGGGAGTGGTGCGAGCTTCTTTCTTCGGCTCGGCCGCTTGTGCTCCACTCCCATGGACGACGAAAGTCGCCAACGTGGCGACGGTGATGGCAAGCAGTTGCTTCATGACGATCCGTTCTCGACATTGGGTTCGTGTGATGATTCGCGAGGGTGCGGACGATACCCGCCACTCCACACCCGTTCGGTGAGATTGTCGCATCGGTCGGCCCTATCGGACAATATCCGGACCGATGCCGCGTCCCTTCGAGGTGGGAGCGTCGATCAGAACTCCCCCACACCCCGACGCCAACCTAAGGCGCGCCTTGCGAGCGATGGGTACCTTCGGTTATTCTTTTTGATTGATGGATGGGGTCGTCGTCCCGCGATCGTCGCTGGCACGACCAGCTAGAGCTAGGCTCTCTGGCGGGAGCCCAGCGCGTTGGTCCTCACATCCTTTGGGGTGCCACGGGCTAATTGTCAGCCAGTGACGGTAGGGGTCGTCCGACGCCAACCAGAGACTGAGACGGTGACCAAACACTAGTTCGCCAAGTCCAGAGCATACGCTGCCGTGTCCACGCTATTGCCGAGAGATCGAATCACCCCGCCGGACGCCAGCGATGTCTCCGCACCGACGCTGCGCCGGCCGAGTGGCGGCGGCATGCTCGCGCACCAGTTCTGCGAGCTATACAACCAGCACCGCCAAAGTCTCTTCGCGTATCTCTACTCACTGGTCACCGATCGCGTCACCGCCGAGGACCTCCTGCAGGAAACCAGTCTGGTCATGTGGCGCGAGTTCGATCAGTTCGAGCCAGGGACCAACTTTCTCGCATGGGCGCGGCAAGTCGCGTTCAACCGCGTCCGCGAGTGCCGCCGACGCCGACAGCGTGAAGGCATGGTCTTCAGCGAAGAGGTCGTCAGGCAACTCGCCGACGAACGGGCGAAGATGGATCGCCACCTCCAGGATCGCTGGGACCAGTTCCAGCAGTGTCTAACCAAGCTGCGGGACCAAGATGCCGAGCTCATCGATCTCTACTACGCCAACGACGCCACCGCCGAGGAGGTCTGCCAGCAGACCGGACGCGGCATCCACGCCATCCGCAAAGCGATCAAGCGCATCCGACGCTCCCTCTTCGAGTGCGTCGGCAGAAACTTGCCGGGTAGAGCCTCCTCATGAGTTCGCCGCATGACGAGCAAACGCGCCGCCGGGTCCTCGAACTGACCGAACGCCTTCTCGACGGCGAGGCGACCACCGCGGACCACGAGGAACTCGAACAACTTCTCCAAGACCCCGGCGCCCGGCGTGCCTACCTCGAGTTCACCGATCAGCAAGGCCGGCTCGTCACCCCCGAGAAGTCGTCCTCTCCCTGGCTCGTCGCCGAGCGGGTCACGTATGAGCGCCTCGAGTGGGATCCGTCAACGCACCCGCCCGTGCCCCAACAGCCCTCACCGACGCCGGAGCCCACCTCCCCGGCACTTACCGCGTCATCGCCGCGCGGGACACCCTATGTCAAACTGACGTTGCTACTCGGCCTGTTCGCATGCCTGGCCCTGGGCATCCTGACGTTGATCCCCGGCCCCGTCGCCGAGCCTCCCGTCGCGCGATTGGCGCGGGGCCACGCGACCCTGCTGCCGAGCAAGGAGGACCTCGCTCCCGGCGCGGTGCTGCCTCGTCACGTGACTGTTCGCTTCTCCGACGACGCGGTGCTCGAGACGACTTCGGGCTACACTCTTGAGATGGAGGGCCCGACGGAGCTGATGCTCACGGGTGCCGGCGGCATCACGCCAGCGTTTGGCCGCTTCATCCTACGGAGCCTCGCCCCCAACCAGACGATGCGGATCACCCTCCCCGCCTCGACGATCGCGGCGCGAGAGGGCAAGCTCGCGATCGACCTCGCTCGACGAGGCAGCGCGACGCTCCATGTCCACGCGGGCGAGGCGACTGTCACTCCTCGTTCCCACTCGCCGCGTCACTATTGGCCGCTCGATAACGTCCGCGACCGTCGCGTCGCTGACCGAGTCGGCGATGTCGGCGGCGTCCTCGGCGAGAGGGTCCGCCCCGCGAAGGGGCTCGTCGGCCCCGGAGCGCTCGCCTTCGACAACTCGCGGGACGCGTACGTCGCCCTAGGCAGCGGGGGTGGCACGGCGCTGGCCACGGGGAGCTTCGCCCTTGATCGCGCGGTGACGATCGAGTCGCTCTTCATTTCGAACTGGGACAACGAGGACCCCGAGTCGATCGCGGTTTCCGCGCGGAACCGGGAGATCATCTTTCGCAAGAACGACGAGAACCGGCTCCTGCTGCTACTCCAGTTCAAGGACCAGAGGCAATTCCCCTTCGCCGATCCCAAGACCGACTACTCCGGGCCGGCGTTCTGTTTCGGGCTCTACCTGATCGGCCCCGGTTACGGCGAGATGGTCGTCCCCTTGGACGGGAACGAGGGCCGCCCCACCGTCGCGGAACTGACCGATGGCGCGATGCACTCGCTGGTGGCGACCTACAACGCTCAGTCAGGAGAAAAGGCGATCTTCTACGACGGCCGGCTCATCGGCTCCCAGAGCTACCCGCCGGGTACCCGGATTCTCAGCGGTGGCCCCGGCGGCGCCGCGATCGGCAACATGCCCGAGACTCACGACGAGCCCTTCTCGGGCGTCATCGATGAAGTGGCGGTCTATGACTACCCATTGACACCTTGGAGTATCGCCAAGCACCTGGAGCGGGCCCGCTCGGGGCGGAACTACTTTGGCGCCGTCCCCGACTCGATGACGCCCCCCTTCGATCAGTTCGTCATCCCCGCTGGCGAAACGGTCCACCTCGACCCACGCGACGGACTACCCGATGCGCCGCTCGGTCCGAACTCGAACAACTGAAAGCCGGGCGCCATGCACCACGCTTGCGTGGGCATGCGTATAAGACTCACGCTTGCGTGGGCATGCAGGAAGCGTTGCCCCTCCGGGATCCACTACTTCTTTAGTGAGAAGACCATCTCCCGATCCCCCTGTTCGGGGATCTCCGCCGTCAACTCGGTCTCCTGGTTATAGCGTGTGGGAAGGAATTGCTCGAGCGACGGCTTTCCCTCGAACTCGGGCCCGGTCTCGCTGAAGCCAAGGATCGACACCCGTTTGGGGCCCTTCGACACCGTGCCGCTAAACTTCCCGCCGACGACCTCCAGCACTTCACCGGAAGCGTCGCGATCAGTGGGGTAGAAGTTGATCTGCCCCTTCTCAATGGGAGCCTCCCCAAAGGTCACCTTCCCCGCGACCGGAACGGTGGCGGCCCCCCCGCCACCACAGCCGCCAAGGAGCCCCAACAGCCCCAACACCACCCACGAGCAAGCACTAGTACGACGTGATTTCCGAGCCATTGCGCGTCCCCAACCCCTGAAAGAGACTCCGATCAATACTGTCCGAGAAGAACTCGACCGCCCCGTCGGCCAGGATGCAGTGCGCACCTCCCGGATGGACGCTGCGCGCGTACATGACATTGTCCGACCCCTGATTCGACGTGCAGGGAGCGTAGTCCTTGTTGTCGCAGCGAATGAGCCGATCGGGAATCTGCGTGTTGGGCGTCTCGAGTGTGCTGATCAAGACTCCCAGATGCTTTCCGCGGTAGTAGCGCCCGCGCCAATCGCGTTCGCTGGACGAATCGCGAACCGCGACGTGCTCCCCCCCCATGATCGTCTTCGACAGGCCGTCGGAGACATCCTTGAAGCGAATGCCGCTGTAGTGAAAGAAGAGCCCCGTTTGCGACCCGGGGTCCTTGTCGGTGGCGGTCGTGATCGTCGTGTCGCCGTTACACATCGAGTAGTTGCCGCAAAAGCCGTCGTTGTAGTCGTGCGTCCCGCCCCAGTGCGCGGTCGTCTTTGGACTGTTGGGATCGGAGGGACAGACGAGCGTCCCGATCGGCACACCCGCTTCGACCACGTTGCCGGCATTGGTGTGCATCCATTCCTTCGCTTCGGTGGTATCCATCAGCGGCGAGAACTTGTCGTAGAGCGACTGCTGATCGATATAGGGCAAGATCATCACCATCCAGGTCGACTCACAACCACCGGGCGTCGAGCAAGCCGGCGTCTGCGAGAGATCGCCCATCGCCCCGAACGGCAAGATGCCGTGGGCCTCGTGGTAGTTGTGCATCGCCTGCCCGAGTTGCTTGAGATTGTTCTGGCACTGACTGCGTCGCGCCGATTCGCGCGCTTGCTGCACCGCGGGCAAGAGCAGCCCGACGAGCACGCCGATGATCGCGATGACCACCAGAAGCTCGACCAACGTGAACCCGACTCTCATCTGACCCTTGACGTGCGTCACGGCGGAGTTCCCCCTCATCATGAATAAACGAGGCCCCATTCACGAACGGAACGTGATTGCCTCTTCGACGTGCCTAGCGACGAGATGGGCCCCCGGCCCCCTGTACCTTGCCAGCCCCGACATTCCCAGTGCCGGCCATCCCAACAATCCCGGTACCATGCTCCACGCTTGCGTGGGCATGTGGGAAAGACCCACGATTGCGTGGGCATGCTGAAATAGTTCCACGCGTGCACAGGCCTGCCGGGTGCCACTGGCCGCTGGACAGCCAGTGATAGGAGGTGCAGGCTGACGTTGCCCCTGGTACGGCCCCACCCATCTATGCCCCTTAAGGCGCCGGAATCACCGAACGGGTACCTCCTTTGCCGATTTTTTCTCGAGTGTCGCTCCGTGGGCCGACAATGCCCCTGCCGGAGACACGCAACGGACCTTCGCGTGTCTATCCCGAGCGGTGTCGTCCCGCCAACGTCCGCGGCAGGATGGGGAACGAGACGGCGGGCGGCAAGAACTAGGTGGTGAGTCCAGCCCCGCGCTACTCAACGGCTTTCCGTACCTCTCCCATGGGGAGAGGTCGGCGAGCGAAGCGAAACGGGTGAGGGAGATTCCGGCTCGGTAAATCTAGGGTGATTCGCGAAAATAACCCCCTCACCCCTAACCCCTCTCCCACAGGGAGAGGGGAACAAGAGGCTCGCTCTCCCACAGGGAGAGGGGTACAAGAGGTTCGCTCTCCCACGGGGAGAGGGGTACAAGAGGTTCCGTAGGTCAGGCTATTGCCTGACACGAACGCCAGTCGGTTCTCGTGGTGGGTCATCTCTTGGCACCTCTCCCATGGGGAGAGGTCGGCGAGCGAAGCGAGACGGGTGAGGGGATTCCGGCTCGGTAAATCTAGGGTGATTCGCGACGATGAACCCCCTCACCCCTAACCCCTCTCCCACGGGGAGAGGGGAACAAGAGGCTCGCTCTCCCACGGGGAGAGGGGATCAAGAGGACGTGTTACCCATGTCCCCGAACACCTGTTACCCTTGACTCCGGCCCATCCCCCCCTTGGACAAGGGGGAGCAATAGGAGTTTAAGGGGAAGGACCGTCCCTGATCGCGAACCGTCGGCTACATCTGCATCGCGAAACTGGTGCCGACGGCTTCCAGTTCCGGTTCGCTAGGGACCCCGAGCCGCTCGTCGGCGAGCTTGTTCATCAAGCTAACCCAGATGCCGCGAATCTGGCCGAGGACCGTGATCGCCTCATCCAGAAGCGTCAGGTCCATCTTGGCCGAGGCGGTGATGAGACGGGTATGGCAGAAGTTGTAAAGCGCCGCCATGTTCGCACAGAGCTCGGGGGCGATGTCGGGACGCAGCCCGTTGTGCAGTTCGCACATGATCGCGCCGACGCGCTCGAACCAAGCCTGGGCGGCGTCGTGGTTATTTTCCTCGAGGGCTCGCCGGGCCAATCGGGCGAACCGGATCGCCCCGTCGTAGAGCATGAGCTGTAGCTCTTCGCTCGAGGCGGTATGGATCTGATTCTGAAGATAAGCGTTCGAAGCGGGATGTTGCATGCGATCACCAGTCCAAGATAGTCCATGTCGCGAACTTGGGCTCTTCTGGTCGCGAGGACGAAGCGACGCACTCGAAAGAGCGGCAAGTCGGGGATTGAGCCGGCGAGCAAGCCCCGCCCATCAATCCTAGAACGCGAATCCATTTGCGGTCGAAGAACGTCTCTAACAACAGCGTGAACCATCCGAGCGACGTTCCCATCGCCGAGATCACCCTCTCCGCCGAAGCAACCATTGCGTACCGGACGCGAAGAGAAGAGAAAGGGTCAGGCCCCGAGTCTCGAGAGAAAAGGAGCCTGACCCTCCGGCTGAAAAGCGCCGCGTGATCACTACCCGAGAAGCTGAAGTAGCGTCTGCGGGTTCGAGTTGGCAATGGCCGCGGTGCTGACGTTGGCCTGCAACAGAATCTGTTGCTGCGTCAGTTCCGCAGTCGCTTGTGCGAAGTTCACGTCGACGATCGTGCTTCGCGCGGCGGTGATGTTCTCGAACGCGACCGAGAGACTGTTGAGGTTCGTCTCGATCGTGTTTCGTTGAATGGACCCGAGGAAGCCCTGGGTCGTGGTCACTTGCCGTTGGGACTCGGCCACGATGTCCTGGGCAATCGAGGCACTCCCCGCCAGGATGCTATTCTCGCCACCAGTGACGATACTCGACAGCGTCCTATTGAGGGCGTTGCCATCCTCGTCCACGGAGACCGATCCGAGGCTCGACGCCAGGAACGATTCCAGGCCGATGTTGACCTGTTGGGCGAGGTTGATTTCGGCCCCGAGTTGGAACAACGCCCCACCGCTTTCGATGGAGAAGCTGCCGACGTCGCCGGTCGTGGTCACCGACTCCTGGAACGACAGTTCCAGTTGCAAGTTGGTGGTCGCCAGCGTGGCTCGCAAGCCATCGCCTTCGAACTCCTGACCATTGATCGTCCCTTCGACATTCGTGCCGACGGCCGAGGCTTCGCTGTTGGTCAGCAGGGCACCGACCACATTATTGACGTTGACGAACGCGTTGGAGCCGAACTCGACGCTGGTGAGAATACCGTTGGACGAGCTGACGCCGGTCGCGTCAGTGAAGGCGTTGACCGCGTCGTCGACGGACTGGCCGGCACCGATGTTGAGCGTGACGGCGCCGCTGTTGCCGATGATCTCGATCGTCGAATCGACCGAGGCGGTTCCGCCGTTGTTGAGGGTCACGGTCGCTTGCGAGGCGGTCGCGGTCAGGTTGACATCGACCGAGATCGCGTCGCCGCTGGAGTTGAAGTTGGCCAAGCGGACGTTGACGTCACTGAGCGTGCCGGCTTGATCGAAGCGGTTGACGCCACTGAGTTCGAAGCCGAAGCTGCCGTCGAGGACCGAGCGATTGGCGAAACGCGTCGAGGACGCGATGCGGTTGATACTGAGGACGGCTTGGTCGACCGACGCCTGGTTGGCTTCGAGTTCCTCTTGCGAGAGAACGCCTTCGTTGGCGCTGTTGACCAAGATGCCTTCGATTTCGTCGAGAAGTGACCCGATCTCGCGGAGCGACGCTTCGGCGGTCGCGGCGAAGTTGTTGGCACGCTGATTGTTCTGAATCGCGGAATTGATGGAGGTCAATTCCAGACGCAAAGTCTCACCGGAGATGAGGTCGGCCGGCCCGTCCTTGGCGGAACGAATCCGCAAGCCGGTCGAGATCGACTCGAGCGTGTTGTTGAGTTTGTCCGAGTTGCGTTGCAGATTGAACTGGGAAACGACAGACGGAACGTTGGTGTTGATACTTAGCTGGCTCATCGAAAATACTCCAAAAGTTGGCCAAATCCGGCCCGAAATACTCCTTAATCAACCCAAAACGACACGATATCCGTGCCGATCGCACCATTTTCGCGCTCTTTTGCTCTCCTTTTCACCGGTTCTTCAGGCGAAGAGACCTTTCGACGCCGACGGAACCTCAACCAAAATGATCCTGCTTCAATGGAATATTGGTTACTCCGACGCGACTGTCAACCAACCCGGCTCAAATCCAGCGCAACTCGCGAAATCAATCCATTCGCTCCACTCCGAATCACCCAGTCAACGCCTTGGTCGTGCATCGCCTGAGTCATGTCCCGCCAATGCGTATGATTCATCGAATCCTCATAATCCCTACGGATCATGAAGATTCATTCCCTCCGACCGGTCGGCTCCCCTCAAGCGGTCCCTCGCCCCAAGTCGATCCTCCAGACGGAGCCATGAAGGCATCCCCAGTCTGGACCCAACGTCGCGAGGGATAGTGTCGCCGATGATTCAGTTGCCGACCTTTGATTCTCTTCGTTCCTTTGTGCATGAAACGCTTTGCACGCGGGCCGATCTCGACCCCGATACACCACTCTGGGAGTCGACCGTGAGCCGATCCAACCGCCCTTGCGGCATCGAATACACGCTCCTGGCGCCCCGTTCGGTCAGGCTCTCGGCGATCTGGGAAGCGGAATCCGATCGGATCCTCTTTTACGATCAGAACTTGGAGCGATTCCAAACCAACGCCATCACCGGCCCTGGCACAGACGGTATCCTCGAACGGCCGAAGGTGAAGCTCGAAGTCAAATCGCTCTGGAAAGGCAAGTAAGCCCCGGTTCAGGAAGGAGTTGCGTCCGCCGAGCCCATTGAGTCCGCCAAGTTGGCGATCTCGACTTCCGCGAGACGGCCCAACGACGCGATGCAGGCATCGAGGGAAATCACCGCCTGGACGAAGTTGGTGTGCGTCGAGGCTTTCGGGGCATCCTCACGGAATTGCTCGGCGGCGCGGCGCAGCTTCGAGAGCTTCTTTTTCAGCATCGCCACCATCGCCTCGGGATTTCCCTCCCGAGCCTCGATCGCTCGCGAGCAATCGAAGATCGTTCGGACGACCTGCATCAATTCGGGAAAATCCTCGGCCTCGGGCGAGTGCTTGACGAAGGTCCGCACCATCCAGGCGTGGGCGAGTTCCTCGGTGATCCGCCGCTCGACGTCATTCGCTTCCACCACGCTGCTCACCCTACTCGAACTCGACTTCGATTTTCCATGGCTAGTTCAAGACCGCTTTCGGCCTTCGCTCGTAGCGGCTATGCTCGATGATGAGGGGGAGCCCCACTGCCACCATTGACGAGGATAGTGTCTCGCGCCGGCGCTAGCAAGCCGTCGACCACGAGGCGAGCTCGGGAACACGACGAAAAAGGACACGCATCGTTGAGTGATGAACTCGTCTTCATGATGGGAACCGCCGAGGCTCGCTTCCCGACCGATCGCGGCTACGCCCGCAACCACATGTGGCTCCTTCCCGACCCGGTCAGTCCCGACCTCCATCGCGTCGGCCTGACCGAATACTCCGTCCGGTTGCTCCGTGACGTCTACTTCCTCGACTGGTCGATCGACCCCGGCACGCCTGTCGCCACCAAACAGGAGATCGGCGAGATCGAGAGTTCGAAAGCCCTTTCGAGCCTTTATGTCCCCTTCCCCGGCGAGGTGGTCGCGTTCAACGAAGCCCTCCTCCAAGACCCCTCCGCGATCAACACCTTCCCCTACGGCGACGGTTGGCTCTTCTCGCTCCGAACCGACTCGGAACTTCTCACGCCCCAAGAGTATCTCGATCATGTCAACGCGGGTTGGAAGGACGCCCAGCATCTGATCAAGAAGCAGATGAACGAGTAAGTCCAGAAATTGCTTTCAGGGATTCGGTTGATAGATCTCATCCAGGCAGTCCGTCCAGCCCCCCTCCTTAAGAGCAACGCCGCCATTTGTCGAAGCCGCCTCCAACCTCCGGCAACGACAACGCCGTTATCTATTGAAGCCCAGGGTCGCGCCAGCGCACCCTGGGTACCGGATGATTGAAAATGCCAACCCCGCAGGGGTTGTCTAGCAGGGCCAGCGCGCAGTTTCGGGGGATTGGGCAATCGAGGAAGGGTTGCGCCAGTGGTGAGCGATGAGTAGAACGTCTTGCATGGGCCCGAGGGATGGTGAGCATGCAAGGAGAGGTTCTGATGAGCAAGGACGTTCGGGTAACGCTTGAGGATGTCATCACCCACTTTGAAGACTTGGAAGATCCACGCTCGACGATCAATCAGCGTCATCCGCTTATCAGCGTGGTGGTGATCGCGGTGATGGGCGTGCTCGCGGGGGCGAGCGGCCCGACCGGCATCGCGGAATGGGCGCGCATGAAGAAAGACTTGCTGCTGGGGACGCTCGAGCTTCCCAACGGCATTCCGGCCAAGGACGTCTTCCGACGGGTCTTGGCGGCGTTGCGACCGGATGCCTTTCAGTCCTGTTTTGTCAGTTGGCTGTGAGCGTTGCAACGGTGGCGTGTGGGAGAAGCAGGAGCCGATGACGATGGGGGACCGGTCACCGATCAACGGGGGGTGGCGGCAGGGACGCGGCGTTGGGCTCGGCGGGCGCGTTTGCGGTCGGCTCGTTGGCGGGCTTCGTCGGCGCGCTCTTGGAGTCGATGCTGGGGGTGCTCGTCGATCCAACGGTCGGGTAGCAACGAAGGGAGATCCGAAGCCGGGGTGGTCGGCAGGCGGGTGTAGACGTCGCGGAGATACGCGAAGGGATCGACGTGATGGCGGTTGCAACTCTTGGTCAGCGTGAAGAAGGTGGCGGCGGTCTCGCCTCCTTGGCTGTTGCCGAAGAAGAGCCACGCCTTGCGGCCGAGGACGGCGTACTTCAGCGCCGCTTCGGTGCGGTTGTTGTCGATGGGAATCGCCCCATGGTCGAGATAGCACGCGAAGGACTGCCACCGGTTGGTCATGTAAGCGATGGCGGCGCGCAGCTTCGATTTCGGAAGCTCCCGCTCGTGCTGCTCGAGCAGCCACTGGTGGAACTCGGTCACGATCGGCTTGGCGTCGCGTTGCCGCAGGGCGCCGCGTTGTGACACACTACTGTCACGGGCGCGATCTTCGATGTCGTAGAGCCGCTGGAAGTAGCCGTCGGCGCTCCCGATCGAGTTCGATGATCAACTCGTGGCAGGCGTCGATATCGTGGGGGAGGTTCACGTCGAAGGCGTCCATCAAACCGATCTCAGTTGTCGCGGGGACACCCTAGCACGTCGGCGTCGGAGGCGCCAGAGCAGTTTCAGCAATTTCGTCGGAATGACGAGAAAGCCTGCGAGTCCGCCTCATCGCTGCCATCACCATGACATCGTTGTCGCTCGCGAAGAGAACGCCAGAGTCGATCGTCCAACGAGATTGGCAAGCGAAGAACCCTGGGTCCGAGGACAACCGAAGACAAAACTCGGTTTTGGTCGCGTGCCGTCCCATGGCTTCCAGGCTCTCGCCGCCGCGACGGGGGACTGGCGATCCGAAGGAGCAGCGGCGCGTCCTGGCTCCGCGGAGCGGCGAGCATCATTCGGGAAAGAGTGAAGGGAAGTCACGAACGACGGGACGACGGCGTGTCACGGTGCTGATCGGAGACTTGAAAGCGTTTGCGATGCCGGACCGAGGAGAGGTCGATGCCCTCGAGAATGAGTGACAATTGTCCGGCAGTGATCTCGAGGCCGGCCTCGTCGTCGGCCGCCTGGGCGTCGGGAAGCTGATAGCTTCCTTCCTCCAACTGCTGATACCAAATGCAATAGCCGACGCCGCCCCAATAGAGCACCTTGAGGCGATCCCGGCGGCGATTGATGAAGACGAACAAATGGCCCGAGAGAGGATCTTGCTCGAGCACCGACTCCGCCAAGGCGATGAGCCCATGAAAGCTCTTACGCATGTCGACCGGTTCCCGAGCCAGGAATATCCGCACCTGATGAGGGACCGACCACATGCTCACTCCTCCTCGACGCTCTCGAGGGCCGCAAGCACTTTGCGCAACGCGTCGCTGTCGACTTGGGCCGGCGCCCGCACGATGTAGCCTCGGGGATGAACGATCTCGATCACGCTCGTCGATTCGGGGACCACCCGCAACGCCACGAACGGCGACGGACACGTCCCACCGCCATCGACCGCAGGCGACCGTTTCTCTTGTCGATCGCGTCGCTGTAGCTCACGCCGCCAACCGTAGAACGACGCCTCCGAGATCCCCTCTTCCCGGCAGAACCGTCGAACGCTCTGCCCGCTCTCCTCTTGCCGACGAACGACCTTCCGCCAATACGCTTCCTTCTCCGCACAACGAACTCGCATCTTCCGCCTCGCGACAAACCAGGGCCAACCAACCCAAGCCTACCGCAACCCACAAGACGCCACCGTTGCAACGCTCACGGCACTGCGCGAGCGGGGATGGGAGGTCTTCTTCGCCTCGCGGAACCTGCAGGCGATGGAGAAGGTCTTCGGCGGCCTCGGAATCCGCTACCTGCAGGCTCACTTCAAATGCAGTCCGCCCACGTACCCCATCGAGAAGACCGTCACCTTCGCCCATATTCTGAACAACGTCGGCTTCGATCACCCCGGCGAACTCTTCTCCCTCGTCGCCGCCTGGCGCAACCTCTTCGAGCTCGTGGAGCCCGATCTCGTGATCTGCGATCACAGCCCCACCGCACTCCTCGCTCTTCGCGGCCTCCCCGCCAAGCGAGCCACCATCGGCGCGGGCTTCAGTTGTCCGATCGCCATCGCCCCCTTTCCGGTCCTCGAACCGCGCTTGCCGCACACGCCCGAGGAACTCCTCGCCGACGAGGCCCGACTCCTCGCCAACGCCAACGAGGTCCTCGACCGCTTCGGCAGCCCACCCCTCGAGTACCTTGCCCAGCTCTACGCCGACCTCGACGATCGCATCCTCATCACCTTCCAGGAAATGGACCACTACCAGGATCGCGCGGGCGCCACCTACTGGGGGCTTTCGCCGCTGGTCCCGGGTGCTCCTCCCGCCTGGCCACACGGCGATCGCCGCAGGGTCTTCGGCTACCTGAAACCCTTCGCGTCGCTCCCCACGCTCTTGGAACTCCTCAATAGGCTCGAGCTTCCGACCGTCATCCATCCCGACGGCATCTCCACTTCGATCCAGCAGAAGTACGCCTCGCGAACGCTCCACTTCCAGCAAGAGCGCGTCGACATCACCCAAGCCCGGCGCGACTGCCACTTCGCGATCCTCAACGCGAATCACGCGACGTTGGCCGCGTTCATCCTCGGTGGCAAACCGGTCCTCAACTTCCCCTTGAGCCTCGAACAAGAGATGTGCGCCGCCCCCATCGTCGAGCGGGGAGCCGGCCTGGTCGTCTCGGGGACAGAACCCAACGACATCTTCCGCAAGATGGAGATGATCCTCGGCTCCGACGAGTACACCGCGGGCGCCGAGCGCATCGCCGAGAAGTACCGCGACTGGGACTACGAAGCTTCCGGTATCCGCCTGGCCGAACACATGGAGTCGCTCATCGCGAGGACATGATCGCTAATCCTCGAAGAACGTCGTCCACTCGCTGCCCTGGAACGCTCGCTTAAGATCCTCGTAGTTCACGATCGCTTCGGAGAGGAGCCGCTTCTCAATCCGCTGCGTCCCCGGTGCTATCGAAACCACTGGAACACCAAGGTACTCCTGCATCCTGACAAGCATCGCCGGCACATTCGCGACGAGTTCCTCGAAGACGATGTCCATCATCTTGTGGTCCTTGAAGAACTCTTCGACGAGCTTTTCCTGACGCTTGGTCCATTCGAAACTCTCTCGGCATCCCCGCGGATCGAGTGTCACCGGCGGCGGGACGGGCGGCCGAGTCCCGGCTTCGACGAACCAGCGATTCGTCCGAAGGGCGTTGCACTCGGAGACGAGCCGTGCGAGGAGATTCTTCCGCTTGAGGTGGATGAGCCTGATCCTGGTATCCGCCCGGAGTAGTTTCCAAACCGACTGCCACCAGGGGTTGCAGACAGGCTGGTCGTACTGAAGCTTGAACCCGACCGCCTCAATCTCTTCCGGGTAGGCCTTAAAGAGATGCCGATCGAGGATGTCGCGAGCCTCGGTATTGTGCGGGAACGATTGCGGATGTTGACGGCGGTTGAAAATGGTTGCGCTGGGCGGTCGAAAATGATGGCGCCTGGTTGGGAAAAGGTCTCCGTATGCCGAGATCGTGTCGCGGTTGATTCCTAGGTTAGCTGGTTCGCTGTCGGCGGCGTTTGGCGTCCTTTAGCCGATAGCTTTCGCCGGTGGTTTCGAGGATGTGGCAGCGATGGGTCAGCCGATCGAGAGCGGCTCCGGTGAGCCGTTCGCTGCCGAGGACCTCGGTCCAGTGCTCGAAGGGCAGATTGGTGGTCACAAGAAGACTGTACCTCTCGTAGGCGGTGGCGATGACGTCGAAGAGGAGTTCCGCCCCGGCCTTGCTCGCCGGCACGTAGCCCAACTCGTCCAGGATCAGTAGGTCCAGCTTGGCAAGTTGTTGCCGGTACCGCAAGAGTTGACGTTCCTCGCGGGCCTCGAGCAAGAGGGTGAGCAGTTCGGTCACGCGCACGAACCGCACCTTGCGTCCCTGGGCGCAGGCGGCCATGCCCAGGGCGGTGGCCAGATGCGTTTTGCCCGTCCCCGAAGGTCCGACCAACAAGATGTTCTCTCGGCGCTCGAGATAGTCCCCCTTGAGAAGTTCCAGGACCAACGGCTTGTTGAGGCTCGCGCGGGCGGCGAAGTCGAACTCCTCGAGCGTCTTGGTGGTGGGGAAGCGAGCCGCCTTGAGTCGCCTCGCGGCGGCCCGACGTTCGCGTTCGATCAGCTCCAGTTCGCAAAGCTGCAAGAGGAACGCCAAGTGGTCGGCGTTGTCGGCGGCGCAGCGCCGGGCGATCCGCTCGCACTCGTCGTGAACGGTCGGCAGCTTGAGCGCCTTGAGATGATGCTTGAGCAGCACGGTGCTCTTGGTCGTCGTCTTGTTCATGGTGTCTGCCCTCCCAGCAAGACGCCGTAGGAAGCGACGTCGGTCGTCGGGACATGCACTCGCGCGAGGTGCGGTCGGCCATCCAACGAGAAGACGGTGACCGGCTCGTCGGCGCGATGGTCGAGGATCGTGCGGATGCTCTCGGCATCGGTGACGTCGATCGCCAACGCCTGCTCGACCGCGGCCGTCAGTTCCTTGAGCGGAAACTTCTCTAGTAGGCGAAGCACGCGGATGTAAGACCTAGTTCCATGTCGGTCGTCCTCGGCCTCCAAACGGCGTCGCAACAAGCCAAAGCAGTCGGGCAACGACCACTCCTCCAAGGGGCGGGCGACATCGAACCCGCCCGGCTTGCTTTCGAGCAAGGCGAGGTAGTGGACCGGGTCATAGCAAGTCTTTTCCCGCTCCCAGCAGCGCGCGTGCCGGGCCACCAAGCGGTCCTCGAAGATCAGTCGTACCTCCAGGACGGTGGCGACGATCGTCAAGCGGCGATGGGCGTAGGCCACCGGCACCGAGTAGTCGTTGCGATCGAAACGGACGAGTGACTCACTGTTGGCACTGGCCTGGACCAGTCGCCTCGCCTCGAAGCGTTGCTTCGGCAGAGGCAGGAAAGCGGCACGATCATCGAGGAGCAGGTCGCGCTTGCAGGAGGACTTGCCGCGCGTGCGGCGCTCCAGGTCTTTCTCGCAAGAGACCACGAGCCGTTCGTTGAGTACTGCCAGCGAGGTGACATCGGGAACCGGGACCAGGAAGTTCCGCCGCGCGAAGCCGAGCAATCGTTCGACGTGTCCTTTCTCGTTCGCGCGTCTGACCAGGCAAAAATGCTCTTGGAAGAGATAGTGACTACGAAACCGAAGAAACTCCTTGGTCAGCATCCGCTCACGGCCGGGAAAGACCTTCGTCACCGCGATCGCCGAGTTGTCGTAGCTGATCCGTTTGGGCACGCCGCCGAGGAAGGAGAACGCGCGGACATGGCCTTCGTGGAAGGTCTCGGTGCATTCGCGTGGGAACGCCTGGATGAAGATCGCCCCCGAGTAAGGCAGCGTCATGACAAAGAGCGCGACCTTCGTCGGCTCGCCCGCCAGGCGGACCGTCGCTTCGCCGAAGTCGACTTGGGCCTCGCCCGGCGGATGCGAAAGCGGCACGAAGACTTCCCGCCGCGATTGCCTCCAGGCACGCACGGCGTCCTTGACGATCGTCTCCCCACCGTCGTAGCCGTGCTCGTCGCGTAGCCGCTCGAAGATCCGCTTGGCGGTGTGACGTTGCTTGGGCGGCTGCTTGCCGTCCTCCTCCAGGATCCGATGGATGATCGGCAAGAATGGTTCGAGCTTGGGCCTCTTGCGAGGCCGCGACAACCGATAACCCGGCGGCTCGGCGTGAGCCAGGATCTTCGTCAACGTGTGCCAACCGAGGTCGTACTCGCGGCACGCTCCTCGCTTGCTCAACTCGCCGGTCAAGACCCGCCGGCGCACTTCCGTCCACCACTCCATGTCGGTTCGCACTCCTCCGCCTCCTTGCGAACTTCGGAACGATCGGGACCAAAGCCCCCATCTTCCCAAATCGCAACAAGACGTGAATGAGCGCCGCCATTTTCAACCGCCGCGACACACCCCCAGCGCCGCCATTTTCAACCGCCGTCAACAATCGCCGAGTTGTCGTAGCTGATCCGTTTGGGCACGCCGCCGAGGAAGGAGAACGCGCGGACATGGCCTTCGTGGAAGGTCTCGGTGCATTCGCGCGGGAAGACCTGGATGAAAATCGCCCCCGAGTAAGGCAGCGTCATGACAAAGAGCGCGACCTTCGTCGGCTCGCCCGCCACACGGACCGTCGCTTCGCCGAAGTCGACTTGGGCCTCGCCCGGCGGATGCGAAAGCGGCACGAAGACTTCCCGCCGCGATTGCCTCCAGGCACGCACGGCGTCCTTGACGATCGTCTCCCCACCGTCGTAGCCGTGCTCGTCGCGTAGCCGCTCGAAGATCCGCTTGGCGGTGTGGCGTTGCTTCGGTGGCTGCTTGCCGTCCTCCTCCAGGATCCGATGGATGATCGGCAAGAATGGTTCGAGCTTGGGCCTCTTGCGAGGCCGCGACAACCGATAGCCAGGCGGCTCGGCGTGAGCCAGGATCTTCGTCAACGTGTGCCAACCGAGGTCGTACTCGCGGCACGCTCCTCGCTTGCTCAACTCGCCGGTCAAGACCCGCCGGCGCACTTCCGTCCACCACTCCATGTCGGTTCGCACTCCTCCGCCTCCTTGCGAACTTCGGAACGATCGGGACCAAAGCCCCCATCTTCCCAAGTCGCAACAAGACGTGAATGAGCGCCGCCATTTTCAACCGCCGCGACACACCCCCAGCGCCGCCATTTTCAACCGCCGTCAACATGACAACGCCACCAAGGAATCGTGCGCGCTTGCGGATGACAGCGGACGTGATCCCTTGTTGGGGGAAGTGGCGATCTAACATGTTGGTGATGAATGAGTTGCGGCTGGTTCGCATCACTTTGCAGCGGAGAAGTGGCCGATGCAATTTGATCCTGCTCGCCCCAATATTGAACTCGGCATCGTTCAATTTCAATCTGTGGCCCGATTGTGTCAAGATACATGAGTGAGCCCGAGTATCCATTGGAACAGCTTAAACCCCATCCCTCTTGTCTGTGGTCGTCCTCGTGCTCAACGCCTGACGGCATCAAAGGAGTCGGCACGTCGTACCGTGTGATCCCAACCTCGTTGGTGTCGTCGGGTGCTCAACGCCTGACGGCATCGGAGGATTCGGCACGCGTTGCCGTCACGCGACCGTTTTGGCCTATCACTGCCCGTGCTCAACGCCTGACGGCATCGGAGGATTCGGCACACTGATTGATCACGTTTGTTGCAACCGGTCTCGAGCAGTGCTCAACGCCTGACGGCATCGGAGGATTCGGCACGACAGGTAGTGTTCCGTTCTCGGACACTGGGAAGATTTAGTGCTCAACGCCTGACGGCATCGGAGGATTCGGCACACTGATTGATCACGTTTGTTGCAACCGGTCTCGAGCAGTGCTCAACGCCTGACGGCATCGGAGGATTCGGCACGCCTCCGCGAAGGACTGGATGATAGTAAGAGGTCGGTGCTCAACGCCTGACGGCATCGGAGGATTCGGCACAGGGCGTATCCCCGGGCGCCTCCAACGTCTTGGCGAGTGCTCAACGCCTGACGGCATCGGAGGATTCGGCACAGGGGCTTCTGGGAAGGTGTTTCCCCTTGTCGCAGTGCTCAACGCCTGACGGCATCGGAGGATTCGGCACCCGACTCAGGTTGTTCCCGAGCGCCGCTGATTCCATCTGGTGCTCAACGCCTGACGGCATCGGAGGATTCGGCACAACGATCACTTGTGGGAGATCGAACACCGACGCAAGGTGCTCAACGCCTGACGGCATCGGAGGATTCGGCACGAGGAGGACTTTCCATGCGCCACGCCACCCCGTTTCTGTGCTCAACGCCTGACGGCATCGGAGGATTCGGCACGGGGCCAAGCACCTCGCGGGCCAACCGAACGATCGACGTGCTCAACGCCTGACGGCATCGGAGGATTCGGCACACGACTTCAAGGCGACCGTCCCCTCGGCGGGAGAGTGCTCAACGCCTGACGGCATCGGAGGATTCGGCACGAAATTGATCTCCATCGTCGAGCCGACCGGGGTCCCGTGCTCAACGCCTGACGGCATCGGAGGATTCGGCACTCGACATCATCTTTGATGCCAACGCAATCGTCCCGTGCTCAACGCCTGACGGCATCGGAGGATTCGGCACACCTCGCAGGCAACACCCAGACAGCAATAATTGCGTGCTCAACGCCTGACGGCATCGGAGGATTCGGCACGGGTCTATTCTCCCCTTGCGGTGCGTTTGGAGTGAGTGCTCAACGCCTGACGGCATCGGAGGATTCGGCACGGTGAGTTTGGCGATCGCGGGGACGGTGAGCTTGTGCTCAACGCCTGACGGCATCGGAGGATTCGGCACCCGTCAAACTGCGACTGCCTTACCTGTTCCTCAAGGTGCTCAACGCCTGACGGCATCGGAGGATTCGGCACTGACGACCGGCGCGAAGTGGGTTCAGACCGGGTAGTGCTCAACGCCTGACGGCATCGGAGGATTCGGCACATCCTCCAACCGAAGCAGGCGGGCGTGCCGGTTGATGTGCTCAACGCCTGACGGCATCGGAGGATTCGGCACGGGGCAAAGAGCACCCGGTCGGCAGCGACTACCGGTTGTGCTCAACGCCTGACGGCATCGGAGGATTCGGCACATCCCCATGTTCTTGGCTAGATACTCAGCATTAAGTGCTCAACGCCTGACGGCATCGGAGGATTCGGCACAAGTCGTTGTCGGCCCCGACGCATGCCGCCTTGAGTTGTGCTCAACGCCTGACGGCATCGGAGGATTCGGCACCCGAGGTGCTCACCTGGTTCTCGACGAATTGGCAGGAGTGCTCAACGCCTGACGGCATCGGAGGATTCGGCACCCGCAAGAGGGCAAGAGGAGGGAAGAGGGATGAAAGTGCTCAACGCCTGACGGCATCGGAGGATTCGGCACTAGCTGCAAGGGACACATCATGGCTACGGCCAATACGTGCTCAACGCCTGACGGCATCGGAGGATTCGGCACGGACCATCAGAACGGCGACGGTCGGATCTGGATCACATGTGCTCAACGCCTGACGGCATCGGAGGATTCGGCACCGACAGCGACCAAGGCGAATGCTGCCAAAGCAATGAGTGCTCAACGCCTGACGGCATCGGAGGATTCGGCACCAACCCACGGCCCCACCCGTGCGGGGCCGAGATCACGTGCTCAACGCCTGACGGCATCGGAGGATTCGGCACAGTCCTTTTGTAACGTTATAGCACATAAGAGGTTATGAACCATGGTTTCAAGCTCTTCCCGAAGGGGACGTTGAGACTTCCTCAAACGGTCGTTTCGGGAGGAGGCGGACTTGCCGGAAAGATAGCAGAGCACGTTACTTAGCCTACATTCAAGGATGATTTAGTTGTCAAAGATCGGTAACGTCCTGTAGGGCAACGGTTTCGGCGCGACGATTGGGCTTGGAGGTAGAACAAGCGCCGGTGCTTGAGTCGTCGATCTTCAGACGATTTCGTGACGCTTCGGTTCTTCGGGCCACTCCGGGCTCTTCGTCACCGAATGTGTCACCTTCATTCCCCGTACGCAGCGCGGACAAAGAGGAATGAATAGCGTATCGTCCTCGGGTTCGAGGATCGTTGTCAACCGCCATCGCAGTCTTTCCATTTCGCGAGCGGACAGCCAACAGCGAAAGACGGAGTACTGGACACGTTCGCCGTGGCCTTCCATCACTTTGGCGCATTGGCGAAGGCGTTTGGGGTCGCGAACATCGTAGCAGACAAGCCACCATTTCGATTCGCTCATGGCCGCTCCTCGTGCTTGGTCGGCTAGCGAAGACGGGAGCGAGCGAAGAGCCCCGGCTCTCCCGTCCATTCTTTCTCGAGAAGACGTGCTTCGAGCTCGATCGTGCGGGCGTACGAGAGCGAGTAGCCTAGGATGGGGTGCTTCCAGCAGGCTGCGAGACGGGCTTCGAACAAGTCGATGGCCTTTGCTCGGCCTCCTTGGGATAGCCACACCTTGGCGGGTGTCACGTTGAAGTCATCATCGACCTGCCATTGACCTCGGTTTAGCGAGCCGACGACGACCAGATCCCAGAGCGGGACCCGGAAGAGCTCCATCAGATCCAGGACGAGCGGATAGGCAGCGCTTCGCGGCGTATGGAAGAAGCCGAGGGCCGGTTCGAGGCCGCTGGCGAGAAGAGCCTGGAGCACGGCCGTATGGAGAAGACCGTAGCCGAAGCTGAGAAGTGCGTTGAGGCGATCGAGAGGGGGGCGACGGCTCCGGCGTGCTGAGCGGAACTCGACGGGGACTTGGTCTCCGAGGAGCGAACGAAGTCCTTCGAAGTAGCGGACGGCCGCCGCCCCTTCATGGCCGCGTAGGGCATCTCGATTGGTGGCTCCATTCAGGGAGGCCAGCGATTCCCTCAGGAACGCGATCGACTGTGTCATGCTCTTCCGCTGATCGGGTTGTCCCCGCGTTGTCCGCAATAGGTAGGCAAGTTGGCCGCCGATCTTCGCGCGGGTGAGACTTTTGGCGAGCCTGAGACAAGTCTCCTCGTCGGAGAGGGCCCGGTATTGGCGGATGCGACGTTGGACCTGTCCGATGGTGGGGACGGTGCTCGCGATGTGCTTGCCGCCGGCGGTCAACCAGTGGATGCCGATCTGATGATCCGCGCAGAGACGTGCGGCTTGGGTCGAGATCTGACTCATGCCGTGAAGCATCACGGACTCCACGCCGCGGACCGGATACTTCTTCGCGGGGCCTTCCTTGGGCGTGACGACGAGGCTTTCACTGGACCGACCGACCCGCGTTCCGCTCGAAAGAACGTGCAGCGTCGCACCGTCCCGGTCGGGAGGAAAGAGACGGTTCAGCCGACGTTCCGGCTCCTCGTGGTGCCGAACTTCTTCCGGCAAGCAGACGGGGGCCAGGGAACAGTGGGTACAGAGGCGTTCGTTCTCGGTGATCGGAGGACGTTCAACCGATTGCCGGAGAGACCTTGCCCGGGCGATTGCCCCATCGAGGGATTTGCGAGCAGCTTGGTCAATGGGGACGCGAACCGTGACGTTGGTGGCATGATAGCGGATACGGCCCTCGGGGATGCTGGCTTCGAGCGTCTCTTCGAGCAAGATGGCGTAGGCGATGATTTGCAGTCGATCACTGAGCCATGCACCGTACGAACCGTCCTCGTTCTTTGCCGCTCGTCCCCTCTTGTGCTCGTAGGGGATGTAGACACCATCGCGGCGCCGAAGGCAATCGACCTTCCCGGTGAGACCGAGTCGTTCGCTTGTTAACTCGTGTCGTTGCCAATCGCCTTCCGGGTCATCATCGGCGAGTGCCGTATGAAGCTCCCGGCCCGCGTAGACGCGAGCATCGGCGACGCGGATTTCCTCGACTTCCTCCAAGTAGAACAGCCGCTCGCAATAGCCGAGGGCATGCAGTGACATGACGCGGAGAAGTGGCTCCGCCGTTTCAAGTAGAGATCCTGGCATCGCAATACCCCGCAACATTGGGTTTCGAAGTACAGTCACCTCAAGCCGACCTGGTTCGCGTCATTTCCTTGGTCCCACGTGAATCCAGGCGGATTCCGGAATGGTCTCCGCATCGGACGCAGTTGACGGAGCAAACAACGCGGATTTCGTGTTTGCCAAGTTGGCTCGATCGATGGCGATCGTGAGCCGAGTGGCGCGTGTGTGAGCGCTTCCGTCTTCCTTGTCAATTGTCTGGTACCACTGGATAGATGTGAAACGATCTCGGAGATCGGGAATCTCCTCAAGTCGATCGATCAAGAATGCATTGTCTCCGAGGAACGGGATTCCGTAGCGAGCGGGCGAGGACTGCCCACTTAGCCCCCGTCGGACATCGCGCTGGAGATTACCTGGAGCATCGAGGGCGATGATGGCCTGCAGGTCGGAGAGGAACTCGCGGCGAACCGGAGTAATATTGTATTTGTTGCCATGACAGTCGCTCGCCCTGTCCTTTCCTGACTGGCCAACCGGGTAGTTGTGAAGCTGCTGATAAAGCGATTGAAGACGTGGAAAGCGATCTTCAGGGAGCCCCAGAGCGAGGTGGAACGAGGGAAGGCCTGAGCCCATGTAGCTCGCGGGAGTTCGGCCGTCGTGTTCTTTGTCACCTTCGAGCAGGCGCGACTCGATACCGGCCACATTCAAGATGAGGCCGTACGCAGCGGATGGGGTCACAAATGTCGCGGTTGGGCGATACCAACCCGCCGTGAAGGTACGAAAGACCGCAAAGGGAGCTTCGACGTAGAGGTAAAGCACTACAGTTCTCCAAGGAATCTTTCGGCAACCATTTCCAGAAGCTTGCGAGGGTCACGGAGAAGTGTCACCCCTTTGTCGCGGAGTCCCTGCTGCACATCCTCGGACAAGTCGCGTTTGACGAGTTCGCCTCCGAGGACAAACTCGCTGCCGGGATAGTCATCGTGCAAGATGTCGTCAATGAGATGTGGATGACCGTCGGGTCGGAAGCAGTAGGTCCGAAAACCCGCCACGAGGGAGTCGGTGAGACGGACCACGATGCTCGCGGGCGCCATTTCGAAGTAGCTGCGTGCGTGGTTGCCGGCGACGCCGCCCAGTTCGGAAATCGCTCGGAGCAGCTTGCGCGTCCAATCGGGCTTTTCTTTGCAATCGTTGCCCGCAAGCGCGAAGGGATATTGAAACGCCGTCACGCAGGTTTCTCGGTGAAGGAGAGCGGATTTGTCTGCATTCTTATAGGGGCTATCCACCGCCAGAGGAGATTGCGTGAACACGGCGTTGTGTCGATACGGTTCGAGCGCCTTGGCAAGATTCATGCGCAAGACAGAGTCGCGTTTGAACTGGAACGATTTGGCTGCGTCCTTGCCCCGATCCTTCTCGATCTTCTCTCGGTATTTCTTCCTGTCTTTGTCACCCGCCGCGACGAGATATCCGAACAGAAAATCATCGATGTACTTGTCGGGGTTCGGAAGATCCTGAAAACGGACTGCGAGTTGCTCCTCGTCCGGCAGCCGCATGCGATTACATTCGAGTCCGTAGCCGGCCAACATCTCACGCAATGCATTCCGCATCGCTTCGGGCGAGATGATCGGATAGTCGAATCGGCCGTCGGTGACCTTCTGAATGACGCTTCGATTGAGTTCACTCTCTCCTCGGTAATTGGCCGACGGAGCGGGATGGGTCAAGATGGTGGCGAAGAGGTTCAAGATTGGTCTCCATTCTGCTCTTTGGGTGTGTAGGACGCCGCCGACAAGGCAGCCAAGGTGAGTGTTTTTAGGTCCGCGCGCCGATCGGCATTGCGATCGATCAAACAAGTCGATAGGACCTCGAAGTCGTTGCTACTGCGTTCAAACCATTGGCCCACAGCGAAGAAGGTACCGGCGAAGTGATCGACGAACTCTTGGTCGCGGCGTGACCGAAACTCAAGGAAGAGTGATTGGGCCACATGTTCCCGCTCGGTGGCAAGCTTCTTGGGATCGTCCTTGGAACGTTCCTTGGCTCTCGCCCAAACATACGTGGCGACGAGTCGCTTTACGATCTCGGGGAGACGTTGTGTTGAATTGGTGGCTTCATCAGGTGGCATGTTTGTTCGTTTCTCCTCTTCATTTCTGAACTTGTTGGTCATGTCGAGCCAGAACCAGCGTAGTCTGGCGATAGCGGGCGCGTCACTCTTCGTGTCGGCGGCACTGACAAAGAACCTCCAGTCGCGGCGAGTGAAGAGGTTTGCCAATTCGCTCCACCATGGTTTTCGCTCAAATAGCGCGAGCATCAAGGCAGCGCGAAACAAAGGATTCTGATAGGACTTGGAGGCATTCGGACGGCCGACAATGTCGCGGTAGTCTTCGAGGAGTTGTTGATCGGGGAAGACGCGGCCGGAGGAAAGAAGCTTGAGGTTGTGCCCCTTCTTCTCGAAGTGACAGAAATCGACGGCATTCACCGTCCATGATCCTTCCTCTTCCTGGGCCGACTTCATGGCTGACACCGAGTCGACAAACTGAAGGGCCCCTTGGGCGGGAACGTCAATGAAGGCTCGTGTGGGACGACGATGATCCGGTTGCTTCTCACCGAGTGAATGGAAAACTCTGGCAAGCTTATTGCAGAATCGCTCGAGACGAGAGACTTCCGGAATGGCAATCACGAATCCGACTTGGGTCATTTTCCCATCATGATCGATCTGTCGCGGAATGGAGATCATCACAACTAGAGACCAGAAGTGAAGAAGCAAGTTCTGGTCAAGCCTGCCGACAAAGGGAACTCCTTCGGCATTCGAGGCCTGGGCCCCGAGGAGCAGCGAACCCGCCACCGGACCGGTGGCAAACTCATTCTTCTTCAAAGCCTTGTCGAACTTGACAACACCCTTCCAAGTTTGAAGCCCCTCCCCGCATGGCTGGCCGTTCGCACGCTGTTCGTAGGGTTTACGCGTGGTCGCTTTCTCTCGTGGTATCTGCCAGATCATGTCTCGCCAAAGTTCGAGCCAACCTTCTGGTAGCAGCGGCTCGAGAATCGTTCCTCTCGGGCGAACGTCTTCGTAGACGTAAAGCTTGACTTGTTTGATCTGTCCCGGCCCAACGGAAGATTCTTCACTCCTCTCGATCACATCTATCGGGGCTGTCTTTGGCCGTTTTTGGGGCGAAGAAGTCTTCTCCCAGCTGGCATCATAGAGGTCGTCGAACAATCCCCGAATTGACCGTTCCGTGAACTGAACACTCAGGCTGTTATTGTCCAGATGCTGAATCGACGGAACCGACTCGGGCCGAATGATCTCGGGCTCTTTCGCGGAGCGTTCTTCGAGAGAACGGATCGCCAACACCAGGCCGGCGAGACCGGCCTTGTGCTGAGCCGTCGGCAGATCGTGCAGGTAGTAGTGGAGATCGATCGACTCTGGATCCTTCAGCTTGGGCACGATTTAACCTCCGATCTCATCATCGCAAAGTCCCCAAGCGGGGTGATAGTGGCCGCTCTTGGCAATGACCAATCGCCTCGTTTCCTGTCGAGAGCCCTGGAATTGTTCGATCAGCCTCTTGGGCACCGGGACAACGAGCCCTGGACGGACGCTCGGCTCGGTCTCCAGGTACTCCTGCTCATCAAGGATTCCCTGAAGCGTAAAATCCTCCATCTCACGAAACTCGTCACCGCTGTCGGCGAACGGCCCACTGTCGAAGAACGGCACCATGCGGTCTCCCTTGGGTGGCTGATGACCATGTCGGTGGAGCGCTGTTTCGAGGTCACTCTGATTGATCGATTCCGAGCCGCCAATGTCGGCCAGAAACTCGTCGACGCCCGTCAGATCGTCTTTCGTGTAGGGGCGTTCGCTGTCAGCAGGCGGATAGACGTAGACGCCTCCCAGATTCCCCGGGATTCCACGTTTCCGATTGCAGCGACCCATTCGCTGGATCAGGGAAGTGATCGGTGCCTTCTCAGAAATCAGCACGTCCGCGTCAAGATCGAGACTCATCTCGCAGACCTGCGTCGAGATTGCCAAGACACCCCGGGTCATTTCCCCTCTTGTTGGCTCGAAGGCTGCAACTACTTCCCGATGACGTTCCTTGCGATCATTGAGCTTGAAACGTGAGTGATAGCAAAAGACGCGTTCGGTATCGCATGAGACCAAACCCTCGAACCGACGAGCTATGTTCTGGGCGACATTCACTTTGTTAACGACCCAGAGAACGCGTTTATCCTCGCCGAGAGCCTTCAAGACAACTTCTTCCGGGGCGTTGGCATCAGGCAGAAGTTGCACACGGTAGCGTGGAGCTTCCGCGATCCGTTGAAGATCCTCTGGAGGTCGATCGCCGTACCTTCTCATTGGAACCACGTTCAATTCGCAAAGTTCTCCTTGTCTCGCTTGCGACAGCGTGGCCGTCATGCACAGGACGGGAACATCGAGTTCCCTGAGAAACCGCTTGAGCGAGCTGAACATGTTGTCGTCAAAGCTGTGGACTTCGTCGATGACCAGGACCGAGTCAACGAGGACGGGGAGAAGGCACGTCGAACCGTAGCGGTGGTGGAGGAACGCAAGGAACTGATCGACGGTCCCGGCGAAGACTCTTTTGCTCCAGAATCCCAGGGCGAATAGTCGCGGATCGGGACCGTAGTCCCGCATTCCCCGCTCGTCTGGTGTCTCGAACATGCCGTCGAGTTCGTATTGCGCGGTTCCGTGAATGAGCGTGCCGTCCGGTGCCCAAGAGACGTAGTCTTTGAATCCTTCTGTAGCCGTTGCCCTAGTCGGGTAGAGAAAGATCACTCGCTTCACTGTTCGGCGACGAGTTTGTGTCTCAATCCACCGCCAAGCAGCGAGCGTCTTTCCGGCACCGCACGGAGCAAGCAGCAGCGTCCGCGACGGCTGTTCCGCGGCAGCGTCCTGGAAAGAGTGCCATCCTTTCCAGTTCGCGCCAACTTCGTCGATGCGTTTCTGGATGATCTTTTCGCGGACGAACGGAGGATCACAATCCGGCATGGTGACGAATCGCTCGTTCAGCCAGGACCGCAGATCATGGCCCGTTCGGAAGAGCCCCGAAGCCGCGGCGTCGGAAGCGATCAAACCTGCTCGAATCGACCAGAGGAGACGACGGCGATCGTCCGAGCACTCATCGTCAAACTCTTCAAGCATGTCCTTGAGTCGACGGGTCTGGGATCGGATCGACTCTCCCTTTCCTCCGTGTGAGAATGACCACTGTTCGGGGAGATCGGGCCAGGCGCCTCCGAGGCCGAGATGATGGGCGATTGTGCCTTTGAGCAAGCCGAACTCTTTCCCTGTGAGCAGTCGAATCCACTTGCGGGTTTCCGACAGGGAAGGGATTGTTTTCCACTCTGTGGCTTTAATGTGGTGGGTCAGGACAGCCGAGAGGGCGACTTCCCAATCCACTCCTGAGTGTCCTGACAGCCAATCCCATGTCGGCCGATGTGACATCAACAAGGCGCTAAAGTGTTCGTGGCGGATCGCTTGTTCACCAAGACCCTGCACGGCATCTTGGAAGCCATCATTCGCTTTTCCGAGATCGTGAAACGCGGCTGCCGCACGGAGAGTCTTCGCGAAGAGGTCAATGACGCGGTCCACGTCAAGTCGGAAGAATCTCAGCCAACAGGCACCAAGTCGCGTCGGCGCGCCGATCGTGCCAAAGAGATACTCTCCCGCACGTATCACTTCCAAGGTGTGTTGTGTCAGCGTTAGCCGAGGAAGCTCCCTCTTAAGGGACTTGGCCAGCAATTCACTCATCGTTTCCCACCTCTACGAGTGTCCCTGATCAAGGAGAAGCTGTGTTGGGAGACCGACCTCAAGCACTCCTCGGCACCATCGGAACGAAAATCCCGCAGCCCATGTGGCGGCGCCCGCCGACTCCCTGTTCTTGAATCTTGATGGACTCCTCCGCGGAGAGCGCCTCGACGAGCAACTCGAAGCCGACGATCTCCTTGTCCTTGATCCGAAGCGTGCGCCGTCGGGTGACGGTGGCGATCGTCTCATTCGAGATACCAAGGTCCGCGAGTTGTCGTCTGGCGGCTTCTAGAAAGGCGTCAGCGTCCAAGAAGCCCTTGATGGTCACCAAGCGTGCCCGGAGGGAGGTGGCGGGGACGAGAGGCCAAACCTCGGGGATTCCGATTCCCAACGATTGGCCGCCGACTTTCAACGACTTGCCGGCGAGACCGACGAGTTCCCCGATGCCGGTCTCCGGAGTGCGGATCGTCATTCGGCTCCAGGACTGCAACTGCAGGTTGCGATCGCCATTCTGTCGTCCAGCAATCGGGTGGACGCCTATGCCGTTGCCCTGATGTAGCCTCGGCACCAGCGTCGACAAGGCGCTGTAGAGGAGGTACCCGTGGTCGGCCGCGATGGCCGATTCGGATCTCAAACGGAAGGAGAGGTCAAGCATGTCTGGCTTTCCTTGTCTCGTGTTGCGGAGAACGACGAGTGTTCTTCGGTCCGCGCCGGGATTCACGGCTCTTGGCCAAAAGTTTTCCCCGAACGGTGTCGCGCTGTCCGAGAGTCTCCCGGATCGTCGAACGTTTGGTAACCATTGAGCGCTGCCGCCAACTCATTTGAAACGTCCTCACGGAAGTTGGCTGGCGATGAGACTCGGGCGTTGGCGCCGAATCCAAGAATCCAGGTCTTGAGTTCTTCGGTCGCGTTGACGACAAACGTCGCGACTACCGAGCCGTCCGCTCGTCGCCCGATGTCGCGGCAGGAGGGCCAAGTCCGCTCGATCACGTGCCGGGCGGCCCATCCAGTGAACCGAACGACAACCGTCACTTCCGATTTGCCTCGGAAGACACCGAACGTCTTCTCGTAGAACCGCTCAAGATTGAAGTCGTCCGGGCGAGGAAAAGGCAGGTCCGTCCGCTCCACCGAACCGACTCGATCGACCTTGAAGGTCCGAATCTCCTTGTGATCAAGCGAGTGAGCGATCAGGTAGAGTGAGCCTTGGTGAAAAGTGATCCCAAGAGGGTTCACTGCGTAGGTGACGGGTTCGGTAGCGCGGAGCGACTGGTAGTCGATGAGCACCTGACGGCAATCTTCAACAGCAACGAGCAGATCGTCGATGAGGTTTGCCTTATCCGAGTAGTCGCTTGCTCCAGGCAGGACGTGATGAAGACGGGGAGCCAATCGGTCGAGATGCTCGACGACGTCATCGGTCAGGCTGGCCCTCAGTTTTCGAAAGGCTCGTTGGGTTGCGTCCCAGAAATACGTCCCCGCGAGAGGCTGCAAGCTGTGCCGGCCTAGGTAGAGGGCCAGTGCCTCGTCGAACTGAAGCGAAATCGCTGGATACTCTTCTGATGTCGAGATCCGCCAGCGCTTCCGGTTGAACTTTCCGGTCGACTCCGTGATGGGAAAACCGGCTTTGAGCAGAACAGCGAGGTCGCGTCGAATGGTCTTGTCGCCCACGGCCAACTCGGTGGCTGCCTCACGGACCGAGACGCCCACTCGTCGACGTGACAGCAATGTCAACAGCGTCCATTGGCGGACGACTTTCGCGTGACGCACACTTTCCATCCCGTTTCAGGGAGAATCAGGCCCGAGGTGCAAGGAATGGCTACGATAGTCCAGTTCCCCGTTGCTCTCCATGGGAATTGGTAGGGAAGTGCGGGACGAATCTGGTCCAACCGAACAGATGTTCACTGTCCTGTCGTCTTGAGAGCAGCGTTTCGAAAGCGACAACGTTTCGGCTGAATTCGCGGCTCGAAAGGTTCCAAGAGCGACCGGCGTGATCGTCGGACCAATTGAACTGACTCGCGGGGCTGCTGTTCGTCATCGCGCGTGGAGGACGTGCTGCGATCGGACCGTTCGCTTCGTCGGGGAGAATAGTACTTGCCGAAGGGAGAGCTAAATTTCGGCCAAAAACGTGGCAAGATACTTGAGAGCGAGGGGCTTAGCCTTTATCGACATTGCATCTGCAGGAGCACGACGGCTTTCGGACGGTCCTATCGACCGTTTTGACGTGGGTGGTCCCATGTCCATGAACTGAAGTCGCGGACAACTTCGCGCTCAAAGCTACATGCGGGCATTCTGTTTGGACGAGAGTCAAAGGCGAGCCGCCGTCTCGCGGGCCAGCGTTCCAGAGAGGGGAGTGAGCTTCATCATGGTGGACGATGAAGAGAAGAAACGCCTCATTGAGGAATACCAACGCGACTGGAACACGGCAGAGAGTCAAGTGAATAGTACGAACTCGGCACTGCGCATGTGGAACCGAGTACTGACCGTAGAGGAGAGACAGTCGCTTGGTGGAGACATCAAAAAACTCGACCGTCACTACGACAACGGTGGTACGGCGAGAATCTACATGCAATTGAGAAACTGCTCGTACACGCGGGCGGTCCTCGAACTGGCACGTGATCTTGAACTCTTGAGCGAGAGAACCGCTAACGAAATGCTGCACATTGCCGGCGAATCGGAGGATGGGCGGTCCACTTCACCGAAGAGTCGTCCCGTCTGGGACCGCGAGCGGGGGCAGCTTCTGTTTGGCGGTCAGTTGGTCCGCCGCGTGTCGATCAAAGAACCGCCAACGAACATTGAGCTGATCCTCAACTCATTTGATGAAGAGGGATGGCCAGGCCAAATCGACGATCCTCTCCCAGCGGGTCCCAATCGAAAGAGGCTCGAAGACACGATTCGATCGCTCAACCGCGGTCTTCGGTTCGGTGGTGGCCCACCAACGATCCGTTTTCACCTCCAAGGAAGTGGCACCGCGATCTCATGGAAACCTCTCAACTCCGGGTGGAGTTCGGGTCCAGTTCGGTAGTCCTCCGGTGACTTACCACCGACAATGAAGACGCATACGACGCCTTGGCTGGCGCCGCCACGTTGTCTTTGAAGATCGGAAGTCAGGGATGGACGCAACAAGGGACGGGATGTCCCACCTCTCCGCCATGAATCCGCCTACTCGAACTGGCGAGAGAACGACTCTCCAGCAATCAACTCTTCCAGCCGGCACGGTCGAGAGCGACGCCCCGCCCGAGCTGCCTGAAACCATCAAGAGATATCTGTCGCCCGCCGAGTTCGCGAAACTCTTCCGCCTTTCCCTTTCGACGGTACGTCGGCGAATCAAGGACGGAAGTCTTCCCGCCATTCAACCGGGGGGCAAACGCAAGCATTGGCGGATCGACGTCGTTCAGTTTCGTTCGTCGGTCAACTCCGTCGAACCTGTCAATGACCAACATCAACAATCAATCGAAACCAAGCAACCGACGCCCCGTTCCGGGGACGGCGCGAAGCCTATCCCGGGTCCGCCTGCGCGCTGGATGACGAGTCGGTCGATGCATTTGGAGGACTAGCCATTCCAAAGAAGAGAAAAAGCGAACGCGTTCGCTGTCAGTACTTCAGCTGGTTGCTGTCACCTCGAGATGGCGTCTACCAGGCAGACGGGCGTTCCAACAAGCCCAAGGTCGGTCGCCACTCGCTCCAGACGCGGGACCACCACGAGGCGATCGAACGATTGAAGCAGCTCGACGCATTGATGGCCGTCGAACACGGTCTCGCGGATCGAGCCATTCTCCGAGAACAGCCGGCCGAGACCGTCGGACTCGAAGATGGTCGCGACGCATACCTCAATTACCTGGTTCGACCCACAAGCATTGGCGGCGTCAAACCTAAGACTGTGAAACGTTATAACTCCGTCCTCGACAAATTCCTTTCGTTCGCCAAGGGTCGTGGCGTAACGACGTGGAACGCCGTGACGGAATCAACGGTAGAGGCCTACATTGATTGGCTTGACAGTCACACCGACAAGTATGGGTACAGCACCCAGTGCTACGAGGTCAGGGTCATCATGCAGGCGAATCGCTGGTTGGTCAAGCACGACAAGTTGCCGAAGACCTCTCTGCTCACGATTCCCATGAAGAAGTGCGTGGAATCGACGACGTACTGCTACACCTCCGAGGAGATCGTCGCCATCGTCGATCACTGTCGGCAGCGGCCAAAGCTTCGATGGCTGGGCGACGTCGTCGTCGCGTTGGTGTGTACCGGAATGCGGATCTCGGAACTCGCCAATCTTCGCCATGCCGATGTCGATCTCGACGGGAACAGGATTCTACTGGTCGACGAGAGCCGCCATCGTCGTGTCGGTAACAAGGTGGCGCGAACGACCAAGACGGGTCGGAGTCGCAGCTTTCCGATCCATCGGGAACTTCGTCCGATCCTCGAGCGATTGCGATCGGGAGAGGACGGATTGGTCTTTCATGGACCGCGGGGAGGGTGCCTCAAGTCCGACACGGTGCGCAACATTCTCGTGCGAGAGGTGTTGACGCCGCTGGCCGAGCGGTTCCCATCACCGCCCGACACGAGCGGTTTCATCAATGGACGGCTCCACAGCTTCCGTCACGCCTTCTGTTCGCAGTGCGCGAACCAGGGAGTTCCCGAACCTGTGGTCCAGCAATGGCTTGGACACTGCTCCAGCGAGATGGTGGCCCGCTACTACCATCTCCACGACCAGGAGAGCCAAAAGCACATGCAACGAGTCAACTTCCTCTTGAGTCGGTGACTTGGTCGTCACCGGCGGGAGTTGTGGTGTGAAGAAGAGGAGGTCGCCAAGGCAACACGATGACCGGCGTAAGGAGTTCGAGATCGACGTCGAGACCAATGCGGCAGAACCGAGCTGTTGGAGGGGAAGGAACATCCTCGTGGAGGGAAGGATGGCTCCTCAAGGCTGCGGTCCCGTACGGGTTGATTGCCACAGTCTTGTCACAGTCGACTGTGACAATCAAGAGCGTCGCCGCAACCCATTTGGCGAAAGCAAGTTGCGAAGCAAGGCGAGGCAAAAACGGAGAAGGAGGGGGTCTTCAGTGAGCCAACAACGTCCCCGGGTGGCCTCGGTTGCATGCTAACCGAGGTGGCGCAGCCACAACACAAGAGCCCCAGAACCCAGTGATCATCGGACGGCGGGGCGAACCCTCTTCAAAAGCGGCCTCTTGTTCGCTTCGCGAACCCAGATTGGCAAGCAATCTGGGCCACCCATCCGCTCCTCCGACCGCTCCCCCTCTTCCCAAGGGGCATCCCGACCGCTCAACCTTGTCCCAAGGGGCATTCCGACCGCTCACGCTCAACCTTGTCCAAGGGGGAGAAGGAGGGGCTCTTCAGTGAGCCAACAACGTCCCCGGGTGGCCTCGGTTGCTTGCCAACCGAGGTGGCGCAGCCACAAGAGCCCCAGAACCCAGTGATCATCGGACGGAGGGGCGAACCCTCTTCAAAAGCGGCCTCTTGTTCGCTTCGCGAACCCAGATTGGCAAGCAATCTGGGCCACCCATCCGCTCCTCCGACCGCTCCCCCTCTTCCCAAGGGACATTCCGACCGCTCAACTTCTTCCCAAGGGGCATTCCGACCGCTCCCCCTCTTCCCAAGGGGCATCCCGACCGCTCAACCTCTTCCCAAGGGGCATTCCGACCGCTCCCCCTTGTCCAAGGGGGAGAAGGAGGGGCTCTTCAGAACTCCGCCTCTCCCTTCTCCAACCTCGCTCCTGTTCGAACTGACAACGGATCGCTAAAACGCACGTCATGAATGTTCTCGATCATCTCCGCGCCCTCTTTGCGGACGCGCTACGCCCGTTGACCGAACGTCCTGAAGACTACGCCCTTCACGTTCGTCCCGCCCAGGATCCCAAGTTTGGCGATTACCAAGCCAACTGCGCCATGCCGCTACGCAAGGAACTGGGGGGCAATCCGCGCGAGATCGCCCAGAAAATCATCGACAACCTTCCCGACCAGTCGATCTTCGAGTCGATCGAGATCGCCGGTCCGGGCTTCATCAACTTGTGTCTGACGAGCGATGCCCTCGTCGGCGAACTGGGCACCCTGCTCGGTTCGGATTCCTTGCTCCCCGCGACGAGTGGTCCAGCACCGACGATGGTCATCGACTACTCCTCGCCCAACGTCGCCAAGCCGATGCACGTCGGCCACCTGCGCAGCACGATCATCGGCGACGCCCTCGCCCGCATTCATCGGGCCCTTGGCTGGAACGTCATCTCCGACAACCACCTCGGCGATTGGGGCACCCAATTCGGGATGCTGATCCACGGCTGGCGCCACTATCGCGACGACGCCAAGGCGAAGGAGAACCCGCTCGCCGAACTGGCTCGGCTCTACCGCCACGTCAACGAACTCGGCGAGAACGACCCGGTCGTCGCTCGGGCCGCGCGTGACGAGACGGTCAAGCTCCACGAGGGCGACGAGGAGAACCTCGCTCTCTGGAAAGAGTTCATGCCCTGGTGCTTGGAAGACTTGCACCGAATTTACGATCGCCTCGACATCCGCTTCGATCACGAACTCGGCGAGAGCTTCTACCAGCCGATGCTCGCGGAGACCGCCAAGTCGCTCGAAGAAAAGCAAATGGCCACGCCGAGCGACGGGGCCCTTTGCGTCTTCTTCCCCGATCCCTCGGGCAAAACCGACGACGACGACAACGTGATCCAGCGTTTCGCCCCGATGATCGTTCGCAAGGCCGACGGTGCCTTCACGTACGCCACGACCGACCTCGCGTCGATTCGCTACCGAGTGGAGGAATTCCAGCCCGACGTGATCGTCTATGTCGTCGATGACCGCCAATCGCTTCACTTCCAGCAACTCTTCGAAGTTGCCGAGAAGTGGGGCTACACCGACGTTCAGTTCGAGCACGTCGCCTTCGGCAAGATCACCGGCAAGGACGGCAAGCCCTACAAGACGCGTCAAGGCGGCACCGTCGGTTTGGAGATGCTCCTCGACGAAGGCATCACCCGAGCCAAGGCATCCGTCGACGAGATCTCGCCCGACCTTTCCGAGGAGGAGCGTCAGCAAGTCGCCGAGGTCGTCGGCATCGGGGCGATCAAGTACGCCGATCTCTCCCAGAATCGAATCAGCGACTACATCTTTGACTGGGACAAGATGATCTCGCTCAACGGCAACACCGCGACGTACCTTCAGTACGTCTACGCTCGTAACCGGAGCATCTTCCGCCGGGGCGAGATCGATCCCGCCACCTTTTTCGCGACTCTCCCGGAGATCGTCCTCGATCATCCGTCCGAGCGAGCCCTTGCGTTGATACTGCTACAGTTTCCGGAGTCACTCCAGCAAGCTGCCGGCGACTTTAAGCCGAACATGCTGACGACGTATCTCTTCGACCTAGCCAACGCGTACAACGGCTTCTTCCGCGACTGCCCGGTGTTGAAAGCTCCCTCGGAGTCGCTTCGTGCCAGCCGGCTCGCTCTCTGCGAGCTGACTGCCCGCACCATTCGCACCGGCCTCGATCTTCTCGGCATCAAGACCGTCGAGCGGATGTAGTCAGGCTCGTCCGATCACCTTGCGCCCCATCCGGCATTGCCCCCAAGCCTCCCATCGGCCAAGATGTTCATCGACGGTAGTGTGATCCGGGAGGAGGCTGACGCGAGGTTGTGGTGGGTCAAGACCCACCCTACATCGGCCCCTCGGCAATCCTTCCTAGTGAACAGATTGCTCCCCCTTGTCGAGATCAATGGCGCCAAGCTGTCCTGGCGGGCTTGGCTGGGAGGTAGAGGGGTTCTCTTCGAGCGAGGACTCCTCATGCGAGCCCCATGCATGCCCACCCCAAGCTGTGGGCATGGCACCCGACGCGAAGCCGACTGAAATGTCCGGAATCGAAGGAGAGGGATGTACCGGAATCTGCTGACGATCCTTGCGGGCTGCGGGCTGCTCCTGGGCGTCTTCGCGCTGAGTTTCCAGGGTAGCTCCCGAACCCGAGCCGACTACGTGTGGAACAACGGCACCGAACCGCAGACGCTTGATCCGGGCAAAGCCAGCGGCCAACCCGAGGGCGAACTACTCCTCGGACTCTTCGAAACGCTGACGGTCTACGATCCCTTCACCCTCAAGCCGGTCCAGGGAGTCGCCAAGTCGTGGGAGTCCGAAGACGGGCTGACCCACACCTTTCACCTGCGTCCCGACGCCTGGTGGGTCCAGCGGGGCGAGATCTTCCAGGTCGACGGCAAACCGCGTAACGTCACCGCGCACGACTTCGTCTACGCCTGGCAGCGGCAGTTCTACCCGGAAGTCGGCTCGGAAATGTCCTTCCTCCTGCTCATCATCGAGGGAACGACCGAGTACCAGACGGTGCTCGCCGAGCACTGGGAGAAGGTGCTCGAGGAAGCCAAGACTCGCGGCGTCTCGGTCAACAACCTCTCCGATCTCGAACCCGACTACCGCGAGGCGGTCAAGACGTTCCGGCAAGAGCAGTGGGATCGGCTCGTCGGCGTCAACGCCATCGACGACTTGACGCTCGAGGTCACGCTCAAGTCGCCGGCTCCCTTCTTCCTGAGCGTGACCTCCTTCTACGTCCTGGCGCCGGTCTGCCGGGAGATCGTCGAGACGAAACCCGACTCGTGGACGCATCCCGACCACATCGTCACCAACGGCCCCTACTACCTCGACCAATGGCGCTACAACGAGTTCGTGAGCCTGAAGAAGAATCCCAACTACTGGGAAACCTCGAATTACGTCACCGAGTCTCTCAACGCCTGGAGCCAGCAGGAGAAACTGACGCCCGCCGAGGAACGTCAACAAGAGCTCTGGAACAAGCTCGGTAGTTTCGACGAACACGGCATGGAATCGCTCGAGGCGCTCGCGCTCGAGAATGACAGCACCGCCCTGAACATGTACCTCTATGGCAACATCGATCGGGTCCGCTCGCTCCCGAGCGAGCTGCTCGGCCCCATGGTTCGGGCCGCCGAGAAGCCGGGGGCCCACTTCCCGCAGTTCCACCATGGCGTGCTCGGGGGCTACTACTACTACGCGATCAACCTCAAGCTCCCGGTGTTCAAGGATCCCGAGCACGGCCGCAAACTCCGCTTGGCCCTCGCATTGACCATCGATCGCACGAGCATGGTCGAGAACATCACCCGAGGTGGACAGAAGCCGGCCTATTCGATTGTGCCTCCCGGCGTCCCGGGCTATCCGGACTATGCGATCTTCGGATCGGGTGACTTCAGCAAAGACGTCGCGCGGGCGCGGGAACTCGTCGAAGAGGTCCGCGCGGCTGGCGTCAAGATTCCAAGACTGCGAATCCTCTACAATACCTTCGAAGGTCACGCGAAAATCGCCGCCTACATTCAAAGTAACTGGCGGGAGTACCTCGGCATCGACGTCACCCCTACCAACCAGGAGTGGGGCGTCTACCTCGACTCGAAACGGACCTCGAACTTCGACATCGTCCGGGCCGCGTGGATCGGCGACCACGAAGATCCGTCGACCTTCCTCGACATGTACACGACCGAGAACCAGAACAACGACCCGAGGTACCACAACCCGCTCTACGATCGACTGATCCTCGACTACAGCGCGAACATTCTCAGAGCCCTGGAGACGCCGACATCCCGCGACGCCATTCTTAACGACGTTCGGAACTGGCCGCACTACGACGAGACGATCGCCCGCCGCAAGTTGCCGTCAGATGACAAGACGCTGGCCCAACAGTTCGAGGAGCGGATCGAGGCATTCGCGAAGGCTTCCGAGGAGGACAAGCTGGAGAAAGCGATGGCGGTTCGGCTCACACTCTTTCGGATCGCCGAGGAAATCCTGATGTGGGACATGCCGACGATCCCGATCTACTTCTACACCTCGACGCAGCTTTGGCCGCCCGAACTCGAAGGGATGGCGATGAACATTCGCGACTCCCACCCGCTGAAAATGCTCCGATGGAAAGACGGCAAGCGCCCCACCGGAACGCGCTATCAAGAGATGCCGAAGCTCGACTGACCCCGCGTGTGAAACGGAGGCTCCGTTTGGTTCGATTCGTTTTCGGCCGACTGTTCGGCGTCATCCTGACCGTCTTCGCGGTGACGACGCTCTCCTTTTTCCTGGTGCGCGCCGCTCCCGGGAATCCCTTCATGAACGAGGTGCGCAACCTCCCCGAAGCCGCGATGAAGGCGCGGATGCGGGAGTACCATCTCAACGAGACGATCTGGGTCCAGTACGCCTACTACCTCGGCGACCTGCTCCGCGGCGACTTCGGCAAGTCGACCAAGTACCGCGATCGCTCGGTGACCGAGATCATCTCCCAGACGTTTCCCGTCTCGATCGCGCTCGGCTCGGTCGCGATGGTGATCGCCGTCGTCCTCGGGCTCACCACGGGCGTCGTCGCGGCGCTGCGCCAGAACACGCTCCTCGATTACGGCATGATGACGATCGCCCTCTTGGGCATCTCGCTTCCGAGCTTCGTCATCGCGAGTCTTTTGATCGCGCTGTTCGTCTTTCAGCTCAACTGGGCCCCGCTGGCCGGTTGGGGCACCCTGGCGCAAATCGTCCTGCCGGCCCTGGCGCTGGCTCTTCCCTTCGCCGCCCGGATCAGTCGACTCTCGCGCGTCGGCATGCTCGAAGTGCTCAGCGAGGACTTCATCCGAACCGCCCACGCCAAGGGACTTCGTGAGTCGGAAATCGTGGTCAAGCACGCCCTCAAGGGAGCGATCTTGCCCGTCGTCTCCTACCTCGGGCCGGCCTTCGCGGCGATCCTTACCGGCTCGCTGGTGATCGAACAGATCTTCTTCATCCCCGGTCTCGGGAAGCCCTTCGTCCAGGCGGCGATCAATCGTGACTACAACCTCGTCCTTGGGACGGTGATCGTCTTTAGCACGCTGCTTTGTGTCTTCAACTTCCTCGTCGATATGTGCTACACGCTGCTCGATCCGCGGGTCAGCCTCAAGGGGGGCGGTGCCTGATGGACCAACCCGCGACAACCTTCGACGAGACCGGCGACCCAATGACCGCGACGCGCCGCCTGAGCTGGGCGGAACACCCTCTCTCGATCCCCACGAATCTCTGTTGGGTGACCTGGGGGCTCTTCACACTGATCATCGTCGCCATCGACGACTTGCCCGAGTGGCTCTGGATCGTCGATGCGGCTTGGTTGCTCGGCTGTTTTCGGCTCACCTGGCAAGTCTTCCGGACCCGCGACGTAGCGATCGCCCCCCCCACGCGCGCAGCCTCCGGCCCAGTGGAAGGGACCTCGCTCTATCGGGACGCGATGCACCGCCTCGGCCGCAATCAGTTGGCGACCCTTTCGATGGGAGTCATCGTGCTGATGATGCTCGCGTGCTTCGGGCAACGGGTCGCGTACGAACTCTTTCGCAACACGCCAATCGCCGCGAGTCCCGACTCGTTCTTCGCGCTACACCTGGACCACACCCGCATCAACGAGAAAGAGGAACTCAAGCCTCCCGACAAGGTCCATTGGTTCGGCACCGACGCCCTCGGGCGCGATCTCTTCGCGCGGACGCTATACGGAGGGCACATCTCCTTCATGGTCGGGATCGTCGCGACGGCGGTCTCCCTGGTCATCGGCGTGACCTGGGGAGCCAGCGCCGGCTACTTCGGCGGCCGTGTCGACGACGCGATGATGCGGATCGTCGACGTCCTCTACGGTCTGCCCTTCATGTTCCTGGTCATCCTCATTCTGGCGCTGGTCAACGGGCTCTACTCGGTGGCTCGGCAACAGCGAGAACACATCGAGGCGATCGACGTTCTCTACGCCGAGGGCAAGCCGCTCGAGGCCCAGACGCTCGCTCTCGAGAAGGAGGTCAACGGGTCGACGCGCTGGGCGGTATGGCTCGCCGACAACCTCAGCCCGATCATGGCGATGTTTCTGGCGCTCGGCCTGGTCTCGTGGCTGACGATGGCCCGGATCACGCGTGGCCAGGTCCTCTCGCTTCGGCAGCGCGACTACGTGATGGCCGCTCGATCGGTTGGGGCCCGTAGTGGCCGAATCATCGCGCGGCACATCGTTCCAAACCTCCTGGGACCGATCATCGTCTACAGCACGTTGACGATTCCCGCGGTCATGCTTGAGGAGGCCTTCCTCAGCTATCTCGGTCTCGGCGTGTCGGAGCCCGACTGCAGTTGGGGATCGCTCGCCAAGGATGGGCTCGCGGCGCTCAATGTCCTCAAGCCCTATTGGTGGCTGCTCACCTATCCGGCGGCCGCGATCTCCTTGGCCCTCTTTTCGTTCAACTTCATCGGCGATGGGCTGCGCGACGCGCTCGACCCGAAAGGCAAGAGGTGAACGGGCGTCCCATGCTTCTCGACCCACTTCACTTCGCGCCCATCTTCATCCCCCTCGCGGGGAGCACGGCCGGCTACGTTCGCTTGCCGGGCAACCCGGGGGACGGGATGATCGAGTTGGCGACGTTTCAGCTCGCTCGTCGCTTCGGCGTCCGCTTGGTGCCTGCGATCGTCGAGCTGGCGCGTCGCGAAGTCCGTACCTCCGAGCGCTGCGATCTGCTGCTTCTCGCGGGAGGAGGCAGCATGGGCGATGCGACGCCCTACCGACACAACTACGAGATTCGCGACCTCGTGCGTCAGCTCTCCCTCGACTCGATTGTCTTGCCCCAGTCGTTCGTCGGACCAGAAAGCGGAAGCGAGACGCACGCTCGCGTCTACGTTCGCGAAGCGGCCAGTCTGGAACATTGCCCTCACGGTATTCTCGCTCCCGACTTGGCGCTCGGCTACACACCGAGCAACGACCCGCGTCGCGCGCCCCCGAAGGCCGATTGTTTGGTCGCGTGTCGTGACGGCATCGAGGGCCTCTTCGCGACCGACGATGTTCGCGATCCCGTCCGCGGCTATCCGATGCTTGGGCAAGCCGACACCCAATTGATCGTCGACGACTACCTTCGGGCCGCGGCGGCGCACGAGCGACTCGTTACCGACCGCCTGCATTTCGCCATTGCGGGGCTGATCGGCGGACGTCACGTCACGCTTCTGCCCAACAACTACCACAAGAACCGGAGCATGCACGAGACGTGGCTAAGGCACCTTGGATGTCATTGGGCCGACGCCCCTCGGCAAGCGACCAATGACATCAGGGCGACAGTCTAAATGGGAAACGGTTCGACCGGCATCCGATGCCGATGGATCCGATAGGAACGACCGAATGACAGACACGCTCCTCGAAGTCCGCAATCTTCGCACCTCCTTCCCCACTCGCGACGGCATCGTCCGCGCGGTGAGCGGGATCGACTTGACGGTCGCGCGCGGCGCCTCGATCGGGATCGTGGGCGAGAGCGGCTCGGGCAAGTCGGTCACGAACCTCACCATCATGGGACTGGTTCCCTCGCCTCCCGCCGTCATCGAGGCCGACGCGATCTCCTTCGAAGGAGTAGACCTTCTCACCATGCGCGAGTCGCGCCGGCGACACCTTCGCGGCAACCGCATGGCGATGATCTTTCAGGACCCGATGACCTCGCTGAATCCCTTCCTGCGGATCGGAGAACAACTGACCGAACCGCTGCTCGTCCACGGCAAGGCCAGTCGCCGCGCCGCCAAAGATCGCGCCATGACCCTGCTCCGCGAAGTCGGCATTCCCGACGCCGAGCGCTGCATGCGCGCCTACCCGCACCAGTTCTCCGGCGGGATGCGGCAACGCGTCATGATCGCGATGGCGCTCACGTGCGAGCCGGCGCTCTTGATCGCCGACGAACCGACAACGGCCCTCGACGTGACGATCCAGGCCCAGATCCTCGAGCAAATGCAACGGATTCGCCAGGAGCACGGCACCGCGATCGTGCTCATCACTCACGATCTCGGCGTCGCCGCCGGTTTCTGCGACGAGATTCACGTCATGTACGCCGGCAAGATCGTGGAGGAAGCCGCCACCGACGATCTCTTCGCCCAGCCGCGTCATCCCTACACCGAGGCCCTGCTGCGATCGGTCCCTCGACTCGACGACGAGACGAAGGCGGAGTTTCTTCCCATTCGCGGGGCCCCGCCCGATCTGTCGCAGCTCCCACCCGGTTGTTCGTTCGCGCCGCGCTGCGACTACCGACTCGATCGCTGCGAACGCGTCGAGCCGATGCTCGAACCGGTCGAAGGGCGAGACTCGCGCCGGAAGTCGTGCCACGTCGACATCACGCGGACCCAACCAGTGGCCGCCAACAGCACCGAGGAGAGTGTGCCATGAGCAGCGTCGTCGCCGGTCCATCTACCCAACCGGTGCTCGAGGTCCGCGACCTGCGCGTCTCGTTCGAGGTCTCCCAAGGGGGATTTCGGGCAAAACGGCAACTCCTGCGCGCTGTCGATGGCGTCAGTTTCACTCTTCATCGCGGCGAGACGCTCGGGCTTGTGGGGGAATCGGGTTGTGGCAAGTCGACCACCGCCCGGGCGATTCTGAGGCTGGTTCCCTCCGTCGCCGGCCGTGCCCGGGTCAATCTGCGGGAGGACGACGGCCCTCCGGAATGGCATGACCTGCTCGGAGCCTCGACGTCGCAACTGCGCGGCCTTCGTCAGCACGTTCAGATGATCTTTCAAGATCCGTACGCGTCGCTGAATCCGCGGATGACGGTCGGCTCGATCATCGCCGAGCCGATGCAAATCTTCCGGCTGGGAAACCGGCGCTGGATTGAGGAAAACGTCGAGAAACTGATGCGGGAGGTGGGACTCGATCCCCGATTGAAGCGCCGCTATCCCCACGAGTTCTCCGGAGGACAATGTCAACGGATCGGCATCGCCCGCGCCCTGGCGCTCGACCCGAAAGTAATCATCTGCGACGAACCGGTCTCGGCGCTCGATGTGTCGATTCGGGCGCAGGTCCTGAACCTGCTCGTCGACCTGCAGCGTCGTCGCGGCTTGGCGTACGTCTTCATCGCGCACGACCTAAGTGTCGTCCGCCGGATCAGTCATCGCATCGCGGTGATGTACCTGGGCAAGATCGTCGAGTTGGCCGACGACCACCATCTTTACGCCGAGCCGCTACACCCTTATACCGAGGCCCTGCTTTCGGCGATCCCGATTCCCGATCCGGAGAAGGAACGCGCCCGCAAGCGAATTGCCCTCTCCGGCGACGTCCCGAGTCCGACCGAGGAGTTCGCCGGGTGCCCATTCGCGTCTCGCTGCCACAAGGTGATGCCCCACTGCTCCGAGGTGATGCCGAAACTGCTTGAACATCGGCCGGGACATTGGGCCTCGTGCCTCCTCCACGAGAACGACGCCGCCGGCGCTCCCCAGAAGAGCGACGCCGCGAGTTCTCCCCAATAGTCCTCGAGAACTCGGTTGCCCTTCGCGATCCTGAGGCTCACTGGATACAATAGCCCTCGGCGCGCGGGCGACGTCCCCCAACGACTCCACCCATTCCCCAAAGGAACCAACATGCTGTTCATCGGGTCAAGGCTCACGGGACAGCGGGCGGCGAAAGACCGTCCGGAGAGAACGCCCTGGTTGGGAATTCCCCTACTCGCTCGGCTCGGCTACCGCATGGCGACGCAGATTCCGATTGGAGTCGCGGCCAAGGCGGCTTACCTCTGCGCCCTCAAGGGCATGCGAGCGGTCTGGCTCTACAAGCGCGCCCTGAAAAAGGGGGAGCTTTTCCCCCCTTTCATGTTCGTCGCGCTGACCGACACCTGCAACCTCCGCTGCGAGGGCTGCTGGGTCGAGAAAGAGGGAACGGCCCACTACATGCCGACCGCCGATCTCTTGCGGATGATCGAGAACGGCAAGCGGCGCGGAGCCAACTACTACACCCTCCTGGGTGGCGAGCCCTTCATGCACAAGGGCATCTGGGAAGCCTTCCGCAAGCACCGCGATTGCTACTTCCAGGTCATCACCAATGGCATGTTCTTCAACGAGAAGAACGTCAAGGAGCTGCGCCGGCTCGGCAACGTGACCCCCTTGATCTCCATCGACGGGATGGAAGCCAACAACGACCAGCGCCGCGGCAAGGGCGTCTTCGAGTCGGCGACCAGCAAGATGAAGCTGCTGCGCGACGCGGGCATTCTCTTCGGCATCGCCACGACCACCACCGGCAAGAACATGACGGAGGTGATGACCGACGAGTACCTCGAGTACTGGATCCGCCAGGGAGCGATGTACATCTGGTACTACGTCTACCGCCCGGTCGGCGAACATCCCCACCCCGAGTACTGCATGTCGCGCGATCAACTGATCGAGATGCGCAAGCGGCTGCTGCATCTGCGGCGTCGCCAGCCGATTTTCATCATCGACACCTACTGGACCGCCGACGGCGAGGCCTTCTGCCCTGCCGCGATGGGACTCGGCTTTCACGTCGGCCCGAGCGGAAGCATCGAACCCTGCCCGCCTCTCTCCTTCGCCCGAGAGCGCATTCAGGACAACGACGGCGACTTCTACAAGACGATCGCCGACAGCGAGTTTCTCAAGGGCTTTCAGGGCTTCGTGAAAGAGCGGACCAAGGGATGCGTCATCCTCGAACACCCGCAGGAGTTGGTCGAATACATCGGGGGGATGGGGGCTCAGGACTTTAGTGGCCGCGATGCCCTCGCGGAGATCAACGCGGGAAGTCCTCGTTCGAGCCACCACTTACCGGGCGAGGAGATCCCCGAGGACTTTTGGCTCTACCGCTTCCTCAAGCGCCAGGTCTTTTTCGGGATGGGAGCGCTCGGCTAGTGTCCTGATTGGTTAATTCATTGTCTAAGTGACTCTTGGGTGCCATGCCCACGGCCGCCGAGGGCACGCGGGAAACACCTTTGATTCGGCAAGCCGCCGCATGATCTACGTTGAGATCGTTTAAGAACGCCCTTCGTAACCGACAGGGAAGACATCAGCCGGTTGCTCAGTGGCGCGTCGCGCCATATCGCGAGTGGGGGCCGTCACTCCATCAGCGGGTAACTGACAGCTTTGAGGGCCTTGGCCCAGCGGCGAACTTTCTTCTCGGCGTCCTGGGCCACCTCGAGAATCAATTCGAGCGGTTCGATCGGCTTCGTGAGGAAGTCGTGGGCGCCGTGTTCGATGCACTCGACGACCATCCCCTGATCGTGGAAGGCCGTCATCATGATGACGACCGCCATTGGACTACGGCTCTTGAGAGCTTTGAGTAGTTCCAACCCGGACATTCCCGGCATCTGAATGTCGGAGAAGACGATCCTGTAGAGGCCCTGAGCCATTTTCTCGATGGCCTCGTGGGGATCGTTGACCAGTTCGACGGGAAAGTCGTTGAGGGTCAGTACCTTGCCGATCGTGCGACAAATGTCCGGCTGATCGTCGACGATAAGAATCTTGGGATGCGCCACTGTCAGACTCCGGTCCTGCGTTGTTGAAGATTCGAGGTCAAGACGCGTCCCCAGGTCGACTCTTACCATGAAGCGTCCTGGCGATCGCCCTTGACCAATCCTATCTCACGGACGTTTTATTTGGTTCCGGACGAGGCCCCTTCCCGACCGCGCCGACGAGACCAGCGATCGTGATCCGGAACGCCGCCCCCTTGGCGACATCCTGACGGAGCCTGATGTTACCGCCATGGCTGCGGAAGATCTCCGAGACGATCATCATGCCCAACCCAGTTCCTCTTGACTCATCCTTGGTGGTGAAGAAGGGCTCGAAGACACGTTCACCGATCGCTTCGGGGATTCCGGGGCCATCGTCCCTGTAGTCAACGACCGCGAGGTTGTTCTCGCTCCACGCCTTGATGGAGACGGTGCCATGGTCAGGTTCGATGGCGTCGGAAGAGTTGACGATCAGGTTGGCGAAGGCTTGTTGCATCGCCTGCACGTCGCAGCGAAGCATGAGCCCCTCCTGCACATCGATGTCAAACGAGACGGCAACGCGCACGCGAGGCCTGACGATCTCGATGGCCCGGGAAATGATCTCGGCCAACGGCGCGGCGGTCCCCTTGTGAGATTGCCCCCCCTTCCGCGCGTAGCGTCTTAGCCCGTCGGCGATCGACGTGATCCGTCCGGCGGCTTCGGCCGCTTCCCCCAACGACTCCTCAACGTCGGCGATGCGCTCGAGAACCGCTTCCTTCGAAGCAGGCGTCGGCTCGGCATGAATGCGGCGCATCGAGTCGAGCGCCAGTTTTCCCAACTGGAGTTGGCCCATGACGGTCGTCAGCGGGTTTTGAATCTCGTGAATGATCTTGGCCGACATCGTGCCGAGGGTGACCAAGCGGTCGGAGTGGATGAGCATTCGAGTGCGTTGCTCGACCATTTCCTGAAGCCCGTCGGCATAGTGGGTGAGATCCTGCTGCTGAAAGTACAGCCGCAAATGAGCGCTGACGCGGGCGAGCAACTCGGCTTCCTGAAAGGGCTTCGACAGAACGTCGGCCGCCCCGACTTCGAAAGCGCGAACCCTCGACTCCAGATCGGTCAGCGCCGTGAGAAAGAGCACCGGGATGGGTTTTGCTTCTTTGGAAGCCTTCAGCCGCGTGCAGGTCTCGAACCCGTCCATCACCGGCATCATGACATCGAGCAGGATCAAGTTTGGTCGCTGAGCGTCGACGGCTTCCAACGCGGCTCGGCCATTTTCCGCGACCGTCGTGGTGAAGCCGAGTGGATTCAGTGTCTCTTGAAGAACCAAGTTGTTGATGGGCTCGTCATCAACAATTAACACATGAGCGGCGTCGCGCCCCACCTGTTCGCGCAGATCGAACATCTTTAGTTCCTGCTGTTGCATCCGCCTTTCCCACGATTATGGAACATGTAGCTAACGAGATCGACCACGTTTCTCAACCCGCGGTCGGACTCCACGCTACCAGTGACACCGAGGGTGCCGTCTTAACCATCACCAGCGCCCTCGGCGATGGCGTACGAATACGGACGACGTCCTAACGAGATGACGATCCACTTTTGCTGGAACAAGCCTCTAAAGGATAGTCTATTTTGAGGACGCACGCCCATTGTTTTCCTCTAATAACCGGTGACCGACCACAAATCTTCAAATCAGGGCCACTAGAATTACTTCGCCCGAACCACCTCGAAAGGATCACGTGCGACCGGAACTCGTTGGCGGTGTTCGAGAAGCGGAATTTGGGGCTGGCGATGATGGGATTTATACCCCCAAGAATACGCCACGGGGCTTAGTAGCCTGAACGGCCTGTTAGACGATCACATCGATGATCTGACCTAACGCGACATCCTCGAGCACGGGTGAATCGCCATCACCGCCCGTGGACTCGGACGTACGGTAGGAAGCCGCTCCGGAAGCGGGCGTGAAACGATGCTCCTCGGCGAGATCGACGACGACGACGTCGTCATCTTGGTCGGGAAAGTGACGGGCACCATCACCATGTTGGTGTTGACGAAATCCTGCCCCGCCCTCTCGCCGGGTGGCCCTTGGGGCGAGCGAGTCGATCGCGAGTCCCGTGTTCGCGGAAGAAATCCGGCTCATCGTTCCACCGAACCCAGGAAGAAAGGTGGGAAAGCGCCCATCGTCGGGCGCTCGGCTCCACGATCGATCTCGGTTCGCGTCGTGAGGAAACTTGAGGAAATCTCGCGGAATGCCGTTTTCCGCGCTCAGTCTCCATGAGCGATGCGGAGGAGACCGTCGGCCAGTTCTCCGGCCGCAGCGGGGTTCTCAAAGAGGATCGACGTCGCGCCAGCGAGCTCCGCCTCGAGACGATCGCGGTAGCCGCGATCGCATGCAATCTTGGTTGCCCGTTCAATGTAGGCTTCCTGGCTATCGACAACGCATTCGCCCACTCCCATGACCTCGTAGCAACCCGAGGTATAGCGCCCCCGATGCTGCGCGGAGGGCATGGTGACGATCGGCCGATTCAGCGATAGCCCGTCGTAGGTCGAATTGACGCCTCCAAAGTGAGGGGGATCCAGCAGCGCATCGGCTTGCATGACGAGACTGCTGTAGTCGTCGCCACGCTGGGGAGGCAGCAGGACGATTCGCTCGGCCACCTCGCCCAGTCGATGATCGAACCGCGCCCGCAAGCGTTCCGCGGCCCCCAATTGCTTTCCCGCCGAGAGAACCACCACTCCCTCATTGTCCTCGCGCAGAATCCCCGCCAAGATCTCATCGAAGTCGGGATGGAGCTTGCCGACGTGTTGGAAACAGAGATACAGCCGCTTGTCGTCCGGCAACCCGTAGTGGCTTCGTGGTGTGAGGACTTTCGGGGGCTGCATGCGCTTCTGGTACGAGAGCATCGTCTCGAGAAGCAACAACTCCTCGCTGTAGTGCGACGCGGCATCTTCCGGCTCGAAACGACGACTGGAGATGTAGTAGTCCATCGCGGGAATCCCACTGGTCACCTGGATCCCCCAGGAGGTGCACTGTCGCGGAGCGAGCCGGAGAAAAGGCAAGCAGTAGTTCAGCGCGTCGGTACCGACCTCGAAGTAGTAGAGCAAGTGCAAGCCGGCCTCGGCGATGGCGCGAGCCGCTTGCCGGAGATTCGCCGGATAGACCAAGTACTCGACCGGCGTGCCATCGAGTTCCTTCGCGATCCGGTGTTGGCCAAGCGGGCTGCAAACGATCACCGACTGAAACATGCTTGGATCGAATTGCCCGAAGAACGCGCCGATCGACCGCAAAAAGATCGACTCGTGCCCCGGTGTGACGACAAATCCGATCCGGGGCCGTCCCGGCTTGGGCGTCGGTGGCTCGCGATCCCCGAAGGTCGGCGCCACCACCTTCGCGAACGCCTCCTTGAGTGGTCGATCGTCTCCCCCATGAAACGGTAGGTTGAAGCTCGGGCGAATGTCGAGTTCCACCAGCGCCGTCCAATCGTCGGTCAGTGGCTGCTCGGCGGCACGCTCCAGATCGAGCCGAAGTCCCTCCCGATACTCGGCGATCGCTCCCGAGTCCGGAAACACCAGCGGACAGAGGCAACAATCGACCCGGAACGCCAACAAGCGATCGGTCGGATCGAGTGCTCGCAGCCGGCCGTACGCCACTTTCGCTTCGTCGAGCCAGTCGAGATCCGCCAACAGGTTGCCCAGATTCCTAAGGGCCGACGGCTCATTGGGATCGATCTCCAGCGCCGCCCGAAACGCGGCGATCGCGTCGCTGACCCGCTGGCTCTTGTAAAGGGCTGTCCCGAGGTTCACCCGCGCATCGACGAACGTTTCGTCGAGCCGAACCGCTGTGGAAAAGGCTTCCGCCGCTTGCTCGACACGGCCCGACTCGTGCAAGACGATCCCGAGGTTGTTGTGCGCGATGGGACTCTCCGGATTGAGGCTTAGCCCCTTCCGACAATCCTCCTCCGCCTCTCCCCAATTGCCCAAGAGCGCCTGGCAGATGCCCCGGTTGCCGTAGGCTTCGGCGGCCTTCCCATTGAGCGCGATGGCTTGGTCGAAGGAGGCGACGGCGTCGTCAATTCGCCCGAGCGATTTCAAAACACTTCCACGCGTGACGTGAGCGGAGACCAAGGCACGATTGGCGGTGATCGCCGCCTCGGCGCTCGCGAGGGCATCGGCCAGTCGCCCCTGTGCCCGAAGCGCGAGCGCGAGGTGATCGTGGGCTTCGGCGAAGTCGGTTCGCAGGGAAACAGCCCGCGTGAAGGCGTCGGCCGCTTCCTCAACTCTCCCCAACTCCCGCAAACTATTTCCGAGGTTGTAAAGGTGCTCCGAAGCATCAGGCCTGAGCTGTGTCGCCCGACGGAATCGCTTCTCGGCCTCGGCGGGCTTTCCCTGCCCCAGCAGCACCAGTCCGTAGCTGTTCAGCGCATCCGGCTGATCGGGGCGTTCGGTCAGCGACCGGCGCAGGAAGAGCGCCGCGGACCCGAGTGTCCCTCGCTGAAAGTGAATGGTTCCCAAGAGATAGAGCGCGTCGGGGTGCTTGGGAGATCGTTCGAGGACGACACGATAGGCCTTTTCCGCGTCGCCGAGACGGCCGGCGCGATGATGCGCCAAGCCCTCGCGAAGCCTCGATTCGATCGACGACATCGGTCAACTCTCCTTTCGATCCCCGTCTCTCATGTCACCACAGATCCCCCTCTTGACGCAAGGCATCGAAAAGGGTGTAGTTCTTGGGGCTTGTAATCGTGACACGCCGGGACCACCGACCACCGGCCATCGAATGCAGCCTGGTCGCTTGAGCGTCTCGAAAGCGCTCGCGAACGAAATGGGGCTGATCGCGGCTTCTTAATATGGCAATCTGGTCCACATGGAGAAACTGGCAAGCCCATGCTCTTATCACCCAAAACCGCATTGGCCGCAGGGAGTCGAACTAACGCGATGTTACCGAAGGGTTCCCGCTATCTCTTGGCAAGCCAGTTCCTCGCCACTTCGGCAAAGGTCGCGCTCTCCGTCGGCTTCGTGACAGCCTCAGGAGTCCTCCAGTCGGGATTCTCGCTCGTGCTGGCGGCCGTCTGGTGCTCGCTCGCCTTTCTCCTGCCCAGTCTCGCCATCAGCGCCGTCGCCGGCGTGATCGCCACTCGGGCGGCGAAGCAACGAGTTCTTCGCGTGGTCCGAGGGCTCGAACTGGTCCTCGTCAGCATCGGTTGTCTGTTGCTCCCCTTCGCTCTCGAAACGCCCGGATCGGCGAGTTCCTGGGCGCTGCTGATACTTTGGGCCCTCTCGACGGGCACCCTCTTCGCGCTGGCTCACCCAGCCGGACTCGGCATCGTGCCCGAGCTACTGGCCGAGCGGGAGACACCGCTCGGGTTCGGACTTGCCCAGGCCGCCTCGGTCGCCGGCGCCCTCGTCGGCTTGGAGTTGGCCTACCTCGGCCTGGTGAGCAACTGGCTCTTGCTGCTCGTGCCCCTCTTCTCCCTCGGCGCGGTTGCTGTCAGTTGGCTCCTCAAGGACGTCGACTCGGTCGACCCCTCGGCCCCCTTGCGCCCCGCGGTCAATCCCATCAACGCCTGGAAGCACGGACTCGCGACCGCGATCTCGACCGGAACGACTTGGCCCGCGATCATCGCTCGCGCTCTCTTTAGCGGCGTCGCCCTCTTCATGACGTTGAACTTCTTCGGTGCCGGCTCGGCCCTGACCGGCTCGTTCTCCGCGCCCCTATTCCTGGCGGTTCCGTTGTTGATCGCCGTGGGCTTGGGAGTTCTGTTTGGGGGAAGCCTACTTCGCGGACTTCCGGACATCGGCCTGGTACCGTTCGTCGCGGGACTTTGGTGCCTCCTGACGCTTGTCACCGCCGCGATCACGTTGGTGGTCACGCCCTGGATGAGCGTGACAATCGCGATGCTCATGCTGACGGGGTTCGCGGCCGGCGCGACCTTTCCCGCGTTGTCGGCCTTCCCGAGCGTGATGGCTCCCGCCGAACAACGCGGTACCCTCCTCGCGGTCGCCGACGTTCTGTCGCTCGGCGCGATGGCGGTGGCTTGCGTCCTATCGCTGCTGACCGCGGCGATCGGCCTGCCGACGTGGCTTCACCTTCTGATCAGTGCCGTCGCGTTGGCCGGCTTGGTTTACTTTGTTTTCAAACAATACACGCGTTACTTCTGCCGCTGTGGTTCGAACCTCATCACCCTGGCCCTGGTTCGCCTGCGGATCGTCGGCGCGGATCACATCCCGCAGACGGGGCCGGCGGTTGTTGTCTTCAATCACGTCTCCTACGGGGACGGAAGCATCGCGTGCGCCAGCATCCCGCGGTTTGTCCGCTTCCTCGTCGACAAGAAACTCCACGACCTGACCTTCCTCAACTGGATGGGCAGGATGACCAAGGCCATTCCGATTCGCGGCGACGCTTCCAAGTCGGAGATCGGCGCGGCCCTGCGGCTCGCCACCGAGGCCCTCAACGAGGGAGAAATCGTCGGCATCTTTCCCGAAGGCGGTATCAGCCGGATCGGGATCATGCAGCCCTTCCAACGTGGGCTCGAGTTGATCATGCGCCGCGCGCCCAAGGATACCGTCATCATTCCCGGCTACATGCACGGGATGTGGGGGACGGCTCTCAGCTTCGAGGGCGGCGGCTATCTCAAGGGACCCCTCTTCGGCCGGCACGTCACCGTCGTCTTCGGCCACTCGATGCCCGCCGACTCGAAACTCGCGACGATCCGCGAGCGGGTTCAACTTCTCTCCGTGGAAGCCTTCGATCACAGCAAGGAGGACCGCCATCCTCCCCATCACGAGTTCCTGCGGCAGATGCGTCGTCGACCATTCCGAAAGGCGATGGCCGACTCGCTCACCCCGATGATGTCCAACGGTCAGGCCTTGATGCGGGCGGTCATCCTCAATCGGCTCCTCAAACGCGTACTCTATCCGCAACAACATGTCGGCATGCTGCTGCCGCCGTCGGTCGGGGGAGCCCTTTCGAACATCGCCATCGCGATGATGGGCCGCGTCCCGGTCAATCTCAATTACAGCATCGGCGAAGAGGTCATCAACAGTTGCATTCGCCAATGCGGCATCAAGCAAGTCATCACCTCCAAGAAGTTCCTCGCGAAGGTGAAACTCAATCCCGACGCGGAGATCGTTTACCTCGAGGACGTTCGCGGCCATCTCGCTCGACGGGATAAAGTCTTCGGGCTCCTCGCTCGAATTCTTCCCACTTGGGCCACCGAGAAGTTCATCCTCCAGTCCCCGAAGATCTCGATGGACGACGTCGCGACCATCATCTTCTCCAGCGGATCGACGGGCGACCCCAAGGGCGTCGTGCTCACCAATCACAACGTCACCTCCAATGTCGAACAGATTCGCCAAGTGCTCGACACCACCAAGCGTGACGTGATGATGGGCGTGCTCCCCTTCTTCCATTCGTTCGGCTACACCGCGAGCCTTTGGCTCCCAATCTCGATCGGCATCCCCGCGGTCTACCACTACAGCCCGCTCGAACCCGACGTCATCGGCAAACTCATCAAGAAGTACCGAGCGACGATCTTCCCGTCGACCGCGACCTTCCTTCGCGGCCACATGCGCAAGTCGTCTCCCGACGAATTCGAGACGATGCGGCTGATCATCTGCGGCGCCGAGAAGCTGCCGCGCAAAGTCGCCGAGCAGTTCGAGGCGAAGTTCGGCGTCGCTCCGGTCGAAGGCTACGGCTGCACCGAACTCTCGCCGGTCGTCTCCTGCAATCGGCCCAACGAACCGACCGACGATCATCTCCAAATCGGACACAAGCCCGGAACGATCGGCCATCCGTTGCCCGGTCAGGCCGTCCGCGTCGTCGATCCCGATACCTTCCAACCCCTGCCCACCGGCGAGGAGGGTCTCCTGCTCATCAAGGGCCCCAACGTCATGCACGGCTATCTCGGCAAGCCCGAGATGACCGCCGAGGCGATTCGCAACAACTGGTACGTCACCGGCGACATCGCCCGGCTCGACGACGCCGGCTTCATCACCATCACCGACCGAATGAGTCGCTTCAGTAAGATTGGTGGCGAGATGGTTCCCCACGGGAAGGTCGAGGATCTCATCCACGAGATTCTCGAGACTCACGATCGGCTCTGCGTCGTGGTCGGCGTGCCCGACGAGAAGAAGGGCGAACGGCTTCTGGTCCTCCACACGAAGTGGGAGAAACCGATCGAGGAGGTATGGCAACGACTCCGCGAGAGCGACGTTCCGTCTCTTTGGGTCCCCGCCCGCACCGCCTTCCACGAGATCGAGGAACTCCCCGTTCTCGGTTCCGGCAAGCTCAACCTCAAGCAGGTCAAGCAAATCGCCCTCGGCCTCGCCGCCGCGTAGCGCCGTTGGGGGCTCGTTTCTTCAATTCGTAGGTCAGGTCGTGACCCAACGATCCTTGGAAACTGTCGGCGATTGCGAAAGATTTCGGCGATACTGTCAACAGTTGTGTTCTGAGGAAGTTCAAGCGGCGTCCTGCAGGTCTCCGTCAACGAACGTCTTTCCTTCGAGCAGGGGGATGATCTTCTCGTAGCCGTTGAGTCGTCGCCACCCCTTCTGAGCGGCGCGTGCGAGTGTTGACGGCGGTTGACAATGGCGGGGCTCATTCACGTCTTGTGGCGATTTGGGAAGATGGGGACGTTGGTCCCGATCGTTCCCAGGGCCAGCGCGCCGTTTCGGAAGTCTGAGCAAGAGGGGAAGTGTATCGCCGGTGGTGACCGATGAATAGAACGTCTTGCATGGGACCGAGAGATCGTGAGCATGCAAGGTACGTTCCCGATGAGCAAGGACGTTCGCGCCGCTCTTGAGGAAGTCATCACTCACTTTGAGGATTTGGAAGCCCCACGCTCGTCGTTCAATCATCGTCATCTGTTGGTCAGCGTGATGGTGATTGCGGTGATGGGTCTGCTCGCGGGAGCGAGCGGCCCGACCGGCATCGCGAAGTGGGCACGCATGAAGAAGGACTTGCTGCTGGGGACGCTCGAGCTTCCCAACGGCATCCCCGCCAAAGACGTCTTCCGACGTTCTTTCAGGGAGAGCCACTTAGTATGCGCTGACCCTGGTCCCCGGTCGACTCAATGCCGAGGAATTCCTCGTCCCAATTCAAAGGCTGGCACAAGTCGCGCGGTTTGATCCGCGGCCACTCGATCGGTTAGCGCATCGACGCCTCGTGCGGGACGCTCAAGGTCGGTGTGTGGAGAAGATCGTGCGTCAAGACCCACCCTACTTGGCTACTTGTTCCAGAACGGTTTACCGACGATTTCACCCAGAATCGCCTTTGCAGATCCTCAGCCTCAATGCCGCCCAGTATTGACAATGTCAATCTTTAGCCGATAATGAAGCCGAGTAATGTCAAGAGCTGTCAGCAGGTGGGAGCCACTGAGCCGTGGCGGAAAACGAATATCTCGATTCATCAAAAGCACGTCGGTGGCAATCCGTCGCTCAATCGATTCGGGATGGTCGTCCTGCTGAGGACGTGGCGTTCCAAATCGAGATGTGCCTGCACAAGACGTTGCGGCAGATTCGCAAAGACCTTCCATGGGGTGACCTAATCCGCTCGCTTCATGATCCAGATTCACTGAGAAATCAATGCGATCAAATCGATGGTGCTCATGACGTGAAGTACATCTTGGGCGAAGCCGCAGCTATCGTCGCTATCGCAGCGAGTGGACGGAGACGATTCGAAGGGCCGAGTCAGTCGGTTGCGAGTGGACCAAAATGATCGACCTGCCACCTAGGGCAGCTTGAATAAAGGGAGAGATCCATTATGGCCATGATCGACCAGACCGATCCCAAGATCGTCGGCCTTCGACTCGCAGAGGCGAGAAAGGCCAGAGGCGTGACTCAAGAAGAAGCTGCGAAGCATCTTGGATGTAGTCGTCCAACCTTGATCGCAATTGAAAAGGGCACTCGACAGGCAAAGTCCGAAGAGATCGTGAGTCTGGCTGGTCTTTATGGTCACAAAGTAAGCGACATTGTGCGTCCGGGTGAGCCGCTCTCAAACCTTCAGCCGCACCTGCGAGCCGTTGCCAACCAGATGAAGGTTGACGAAAGCGAGATTGGTGATGGTATTGCTTCACTCCAGCGATTTGCAGAGGACTATCGCCGCCTTGAGATCATGCTTAGCGTTTCGCTGCCGACAAATTACCCCGAAATCGTGACGATCGGGCGTGGCAATCCCGTTGCATTGGCGGAAGACGTAGCCGATCAGGAGAGAAGGCGGCTCGGTGTTGGCGACCAACCGGTTGTCCATCTTCGCAGCCTGCTCGAAGCCGAAGTCGGCCTTCGTATCGCCTACGAGGATTTGCCCTCACGAGTCGCTGGTATGTTCGCCTTCTCAAGTGAGTTGGGCGGAGTGATCTTGGTCAACCGGAAACATCCGCCTGAACGAAGACGGGCAACGATGCTCCACGAGTATGGCCATTTGATTACTGATCGGTTCAAGCCGGGAATTGACTACTTGACCTATACGGGCCGGAAGCCAGCGAATGAGCGGTTCGCTGAGGCATTTGCGATGGCATTCTTAATGCCATCTACTTCTATCAGGCGTCGCTTCAATCAAATCGTCAACGAGAGTGGCGACTTTCAAATCTCCGATCTTTGCCGATTGAGTCACTTCTTCTATGTGTCGGTCGAGGCCATGACTCTCCGCCTAGAAGGGCTTGGGATGATTCCGAAAGGAGTGCGAGACCATCTCAAAGAATCTCGATTTGAAGTGCGTCGTGCGGCAGAAATGTTGAACCTTGAGGATCACCCGATTGCCGACAATCGATTTCCCGACAGGTACATGTATCTGGCAGTGCATGCGTATGACCGGGGCGAGTTGAGCGAGGGCGAGCTTTCTGCCCTGCTTCGCTGTGACCGAGTGTCTGCAAGAGAAACTGTCGAGCGATATTTGACGACGACTGAGATTTCGGACGACGGTCACATCCATCGCGTTCAGTTGGAACCGCAGTTCTCGTTGCTTGGCGAAAAAGAGTCGGCATCAATGGACTGATTCTGCAGGTAGGTTCGCCGCATGACGCAATCAACTGATGAAGACATGGAAGAAGAGCAGATTGTCGACACTTGTTGCCTACTGAACCTGTATGCAACGGGCGAGCAAACGGCGATCTTTCAGCATCTGGGAGGTATCTTCGTCTCTGCCCAGATTCAGGGAGAAGCACTTTCGATCCGTTGTGTGGATCACGACTCACCGCCACATTTGGTGCCCAAAGAGATCGACTTGACTGAAGCCATTGACGCTGGGCACATCACCGTCTTGGACCTAGACGGGCAGGAAGAAATGGATTCGTTCGTTCGTTTTGCCCAGCAACTGGACGATGGAGAAGCCGGTGCTCTCGCCCTTGCAAAATCAAGGGGCTGGACGGTCGCAACTGATGACAAGAAAGCAAGACGCATTGCCGGCGAAGAAGGAATTAGAGTCGTCGGCACAAGCGAAATGATACGCACTTGGGCTGAATCACAAGGCATGGATGATCGTCAGGTTGGCGAAGTGCTTCGTCGAATTCAGACCATGGGTCGGTTTCGACCTCGCCGTGCAGATTCGCTCTATGAGTGGTGGAATCAGATGGTTGAAGCAACCGAATCCTGACCCTATCCGCCCATCGAAAAGGGTGGCCTTCACCTGGATAGGCTCTTTTGCTTGTTCAGAACGAGATGTTCTCAGCAGCAGCAGACAGGGAAGCGTCCGCTCGTTTCGTGTACCGAGCCGTCGTGTTCAGGTGTTTGTGCCCAAGAATCTGAGCCAACCCCACCAAGTCATTCTCGTGGTCAGCGAGAAACTGGCGGGCCATTGTTTGCCGAGAGCTACTGTCAAACGTTGTGTTCGGAGGAAGTTCAAGCGGCGTCCTGCAGGTCTCCGTCAACGAACGTCTTTCCTTCGAGCAGGGGGACGATCTTCTCGTAGCCGTTGAGTCGTCGCCACCCCTTCTGAGCGGCGTGTGCGAGCTTGAACATCATGGTCAAGCTTGCTCGCCTGCTGCCGCATCCCTTGGTCTTTCTCTGGCGAAGTCGAATCGTGGCGAAGGTCGATTCGATCGGGTTGGTGGTCCGCAAGTGCTTCCAGTGCTCGGCGGGAAAGTCGTAGAAGGTCAACAGCACGTCGCGATCCTTTTCCAGACATTGCGAAGCTCCTGGATACTTCGCCCCGTACTTCTCCACGAAGTGGTCGAACGCCTTGCGTGCCTCCTCCCGGGTGGCGGCCATCCAGATCTCGTGCAGATCGGCCTTGGCTTTTGGCTGGACGCTCTTGGGCATCTTGTTGAGGACGTTGGCGGTCTTGTGAAGCCAACAGCGTTGCTCGCAAGTCTCGCCGTAGACCTTGCGAAGCGCGGCCCAGAAGCCAAGGGCTCCGTCCCCAATCGCCAGCCGCGGCATCCGCTGGGCCCCCTCCGTCCGTTCCACACCCGAAACCGAAGAAGAGGACGTGTTACGTGTTACCCATGTACCCGAACACCTGTTACCCTTGACACCGGCGATCCCCCCCTGGGGAGAGGGGAACAAGAGCCTGTCTCATCGACGTCAACGGACCCTTGGGTCAGGCCATTGCCTGACGCGGTCGGCGGTCGACGCTCGCGCTCGGTCGAGAACCACCCGACTCCCTTGGCATCCTCGGCATTCGTCATGATTGGCCCAACCCAAGGCCATCCCTTCTCCACGAAGCCGCTTTTGGGTGGCTACATCGACCCACAGTTGGTATTCGTTCAAATAGGGACGGCAGGAGATCATGGGGAAGGAAGACAACATGAGGCGACAGGGGCGACTACGGCAAATGCGAAGAGTTCTCGTCCCTTCCCTCCGCACACAGTTCCAGGTGGAGCTTCTGGAAGACCGAACCGTTCCGGCCGGCGCTTTCTGGGACCCCGCATTCGTCGCCGGTCCGCCGACCGTGCCGACGAGCCTCTTGAGCCAAACGGACTCCGAGATCGAACCGACTCAAGAGCAAGGCGACAACGCTACCAATAGCGGGACAATCACCAACGAGGTCTTCATCGCCGGCGGCACCGGCGACCTCCCGAAGATCATCGACAACGCCAATCTCGCCGACATGAACATCATCCTGATCCACCGGAGTTCCTCGACGACGACGGGCGACGCGAACCAAGGCTTGTCGGTAAGCAACGCGGCAAACAAGGACTCCCCGATCAGGAACTCGGCGAACACCGTCACCAGCCCCAGCGCGAATGTCGACGCCGTCAACACGAACCAGCCCACTTACGGCATCGGCAGCATCCAGTCGACCTCTCAAGTCGCCGGTTCGCTCGATCCCGACAACGCCCTCATCGCTCCAAGCGACACCACCGACGGAACAATCGACGACGAGGCCGAGATCTCGATCGAGACCACCAAGGAACAGGGCAATTTCGCCTTCAACAGCGGGACGTTGATCAATAGCATCTTCGTCGACGGCGGCCTGAGCGACATCGGGATCTTTATCAACAACTCCACCCTGACCGGGGTGAACTTCGCGGTCATCCACGCGAGCGCCTCGGTCTTGATCAACTCGGCCAACGTCGCGGCCGGTCCCGTCGGGGCGATCTCCACCGTCAACACGAACCGGCCCTCCTACGATATCGGCGCGATCGCGTCGACCTCTCAGGTGGCCGGCGTGATCGGTCCCGATCAAGCGGTCATTCGCCAAGGCGCGGGCGGCGACGGCGCCTCGGAGGTCTCGATCGAAACCACCGAGGAACAGGGCAACTTCGCCTCCAACAGCGGCACGATCCTCGATAGCGTCTTCATTGACGGCGGCTTGGGTGACATCGGTCTCATCATCAACAACTCCACCCTCACCAACGTCACCATCACCATCATCCACTTGAGCGACTCGCTGCTCGACGACTCGGCGAACATCGAGGCCGGTCCCGTCCAGGATGTCTCCACCGTCAACGGCAACGAGCCCGTCTATGACATCGACAGCATCGCATCGACCTCCCAGGTGGCCGGAGTGATCGGTCCCGAAGAGGCGGTTGTCGTCCAAAGCGAGACGGTCGGCGGCGAGGCCGAGGCCTCGATCGAAACCACGAAGGAACAGGGCAACTTCGCCACCAACAGCGGCACGCTGATCGATAGCATCTTCGTCAGCGGAGGGATGGGCGAGATCGGGTTCGTCGTCAACAACTCGACCCTGACCGGCGTCAATGTCGCGATCGTTCATGCGAGCGAGTCGCTGTTGATCGATGCGGCGAACATCGCGGCTGGTCCCATCCAGGATGTCGTGACCGTCAACACGAATCAGCCCGACGGCATCATCGGCGAGATCGAATCGACCTCCCGTGTCGAGGGCTCGATCGATCGCGACGAAGCCGTCGTTGACCAAACCGGTTCCTCGGACGAGGCCGGCGACGCGTCCGAGGCCTCGATCGAAACCACCAAGGAACAGGGCAATTACGCTTCCAACAGCGGATCGGTGCTCGGAAGCCTCTTCGTCGACGGGGGGACCGGCGATGTCTCGCTGATCGTCAACAACTCCATCCTGACCGGGGTGAATTTCGCGATCGTCCACGCCAGCGAATCGGTGATCGTCAACACGGGCAACGTCGCGGCCGGCCCCATCGGGGATGTGGAGGCTCACAACATCAACGAGCCGGTCTATGACATCGTCGGCATCGAATCGGACTCGCGCGTGGCCGCGTCGTCCGGTCCCGACCAAGCGGTCATCGGCGGTCCAACCGACTCCTCAAGCGGTAGCACCATCGGTCAAGCCACCATCGAGACGACCAAGGAACAGAACAACGCCGCCACCAATAGCGGCACGCTGCTCAACAGCTTCTTTGTCGATGGCGGGACGGGCGACATCGCCGACATCCTCTACCAAACCACCCTCGCCGGCGTGAACATCAGCACGCCCCACGCGAGCGATTCCCGAATGGTCGGCACGGGCAATATCCACGCCCTCGACGTCCGGGATCTTTTTAGCCTCAACACGATTCGACCGGTCTACGGCATCGGCGACATCGCGTCCGCCTCGGAGGTGGTCGCCTCGATCGTTGACGACCAAGCGGGCATCGGCGGCCAACTCGGCTCCTCAAGCGGTGGCACCATCGTCCAAGCCTCCATCGAGACGACCAAGGAACAGGGCAACTTCTCCACCAACAGCGGCTCGGTGCTCGACAGCTTCTTCCTTGATGGGGGCACGGGCGACATCGCCAACATCGTCTATCAAACCGCCCTCACCGCCGTGAACATCACCACGCCCCATGCGAGCACCTCGGTGATGCCCACCACCGCGAACATCGACGCCGGTCCGGTGCTGGAGGTCTCCACCGACAACACGAATCAACCCATCTACGCCGTCGGCGGCATCGAATCGGACTCGCGGGTGGCCGCCCTGATCGGTCCCGACCAAGCGGTCATCGGCGTTCAACCAAACGGCACCATCAGCCAAGCCACCATCGAGACGACCAAGGAGCAAGGCAACTTCGCCACCAACAGCGGCACGCTGATCAACGGTTTCTTCCTGGATGGAGGGACCGGGGACATCGCCAACATCATCTACCAAGCCACGCTCACCGCCGTGAATTTGAGCACGCCTCACGCGAGCCAAACGCGGATGGAGTCCGCGGGCAACCTCAGCGCCCTCGAGGTCCGAAACGCCTCGTCCCTTCACGACACCAACCCCGTCTTTGACGATGACCGCATCGTGTCGACCTCGCCGGTGGCGGCCTTGATCGTTTCCGACCAAGTCATCATCGACGACGATGCCACGATCGAGACGACCGAGGAGCAGGGCAACTTCGCCACCGACAGCGGCACGGTCCTCGACAGTTATTTCCTCGATGGTGGAACCGGTGTCATCGCCAACATCGTCGGCCAATCGACCCTCACGGCCTTCCTCCGTGCCACGCCCCACACGACCGATTCGCAGGTCCCCTCCGCGACCTTGTTCTTCGAGCGAAGTCCCCTCCTCATCGCCGACCGTCAACCCCAGGCAACCAGATCTTGACCCACGCTCTTCGTCACCACGGTGGCGGGTGGCGCCTTTTGACCAATCTCCGCGTTGACGAAACTCGACGAATCTACGGATTCGCCTGTGTCTCATCTCCTCAATCTTGGCCAACATGGTGCGCTCTCGCTTTGGCCCACTCAAATTTCCTTGACGACGTCGCCAGCGAGCGCGATCGTCGCCAAAAGGATCGAAAACGCGCCGATTCCGACCGAAAAGGGAACAACATGGACCGATTCTCGACCAAATCGCGCCATTTCTCGTCCAATTTGACGCCGTTCTCGACCAATGTCCATCCCGATCGCCACGTCGTCCCGCCTCATGAGTCGCCCTTGTTGCGCTCCGCGATCAACCCGACCCACTTACTTATTGAGATTCAATCTCGATACTCCGCCCCATTGTAGTCGGAAGGCCAGTCACGATTCACCACCTACTCCCGACTTCTTCCCGAGCGAGCCAGATGACCTTGCCGCTTCGGACCGCGGCCGTCACTATTCGGGGAATCACCCGAGGAGTCTGGACGACGCTCATGACACGACGAGGCACCGCCCATCTCCCGCTTCACGGCGGCAAAGCCCCCCGCTGGCTCTTCGAACGCATGGTCCAACTCGCCGGCGCGATCAGCATCGCCATTGTCCGCGACTACGGACCGGACGAAATGCTCCGCCGGCTGAGCGATCCCTTCTGGTTCCAAGCCTTCGGCTGCGTCCTCGGCTTCGATTGGCACTCCAGCGGCGTCACGACCACGGTCTGCGGTGCCCTCAAGGAAGCGACCAAGGAGTACGGCTCGGAGATGGGCTTCGTCGTCTGCGGCGGCAAGGGCAAGACCAGCCGCAGGACGCCCGAGGAGATCGACCGCGTCTGCCAAACGTCAGGTGACAACGGCGCGTCACTCATTCACGCGAGTCGCACGGCGGCGAAGGTCGACAGCGCCGCCCTCCAGGACGGGTACCAGGTCTATCAGCACAGCTTCTTCTTTATTCCGGGGGCCGGGGAGCAGTGGTGCGTCGTGCAGCAAGGGATGAACGACGCCGAGGGTTACGCCAGGCGTTATCATTGGCTCTCGGGCGTACGACCTAGCCTCGTCAGCGATCCGCACGCGGCGGTGGCCGACGACCACCGCGGGGTCTTTCTCAACCTCGTCGCCGAGGAAGCGTCCCAACACCAGGCATGCCTGACCGATCTCTCACGCGAGCACCCCGACCGGCTTCTTGAGGAAGCCTCGCCCCTCTTCGCCGAGCCGATGCCTCTCTTTGAGTTAGCGATGCCTCGACGCCATACCCTCTCGACCGGCCACATCGACCCCAGGGCTCTCCGAAAAGTCCTCGTCAGCACCTACGAAAAACAGGCGACCGACTTCGAGACGCTGCTCGGGACGCCCGGTTTGGGCCCCAAGGCGCTCCGAAGTTTGAGCCTGATCGCCGAGGTGATTCACAACCAGCCCGCCAGTCGCCGTGACCCAGCCGCTTACAGCTTCGCCCACGGCGGCAAGGACGGCCATCCCTACCACGTCAACCGTCTCCTCTACGACGAGAACATCGACCGCCTCCGCACCGCCCTGAACCAAGCCCAAGTCGGCCACTCCGACAAGCTTCACTCCTACAAGCGATTGGCCAAGTTTGTCGATGGGCTGGGGTGAACAATGAGGCGTTCGAAGCCTCCGTTCGGTCGGGAGTTCTTGGGGGAGTTGTGATATGGGGTCCATGCTCACGCTTGCGTGGGCATGCTTGGGATCATGCTTGCGTAGGCATGCTTGGGATCACGCTTGCGTAGGCATGCAAGCCAACAGCATCTAACTCAATGTTTGGGTAGCCCCGGTTGCTCCGCTACCGGGGCGGCGCAGCCGCAAGAGAACTCGGGGGAACAGTTGAACTGCAAACGACTCGTTCTGAGCGGACAGCCGTCGATACGAGATCTCTTAGCGACTCCGTCTATTTGTCCCGGTCCAGAGAGGATGACTACTTCATGTAGTCCCACGGCACAGAGTCCGAATAGGTCATCATGTGACTAGCCGATGTGTCGATTGCACATATCAGGGCCCACAGTGACGCACCTTCCGTTGCATGACCTGACCCATGCTTGATCTGAAAGCAAAACAAGCCGTGCTCAATAACGAGTATACCGTTCACTGAATCGGACGCGGAGAGCTTCTCGTGCAGCTTGTCCATCGTCTCCGTTGCCAAGTCGGTAGCGAGGTGGAAGAACTCGTTTGAGGTACTCCGTTATAAATACCTCTCGCTCCTCGCCCTTGGACGCATTCGACATACCATCGCCTCCATCCAGGCGCCCATCATCTGGACACGAATCGCCTCCATCCTCCGTTCGATTTCTGGATGCATCCGACGTCCTTTCTGTACTTGGTTCATATCGCAGGAAGACTTACCCCCAAAGGACACCCAATGCGATTGGCAGGCAAATGGCCTGCCCTACGGGAAGCGATATGGAGACGCTCGCATGTTGGGACTCTTGTGGCTGCGCCACCCCGATTGGCAAGCAATCGGGGCCACCCGCAGAAACGAATGGCAGGCAAATGGCCTGCCCTACGGGAAGCGTTATGGAGACGCTCGCATGTTGGGACTCTTGTGGCTGCGCCACCCCGATTGGCAAGCAATCGGGGCCACCCGTCGTCGATCCCTGCCGCGTCGCACGGGAACGGAGGGCGACGCCGATGGCAGGCAAATGGCCTGCCCTACGAATGGCGAGGAAGTCGTTATCTCGAGCTTCCGCGGAACGGCAACGCCGTTCTCTGATGAAGCCCAGGGTCGCGCTTCGCGCACCCTGGGAACCGAATCACGAGAGAATCCAACCCCGGATGGGGTTGTCTAGACGCGATTGACCGGGCCGCGAATGACCCCAGGAATCGTTAGAAAACCCTTTCAGGGTTTGGGAAACGGGGCTCATCCTAACCCAGGGTGCGCGGAGCGCGACCCTGGGCTTCGTTAGTCAATGCCTCCGGCATAGGGGCGGCAGAGTCCGCAGTCAGCGCGACCCGTCGTCGATCCCTGCCGCGTCGCTCGGGAACGGAGGGCGACGCCGATGGCAGGCAAATGGCCTGCCCTACGGGAAGCGATTTGGAGACGCTCGCATGTTGGGACTCTTGTGGCTGCGCCACCCCGATTGGCAAGCAATCGGGGCCACCCGCGTCGCACGGGAACGGAGGGCGACGTCGATGGCAGGCAAATGGCCTGCCCTACGGGAAGCGTTATGGAGACGCTCGCATGTTGGGACTCTTGTGGCTGCGCCACCCCGATCGGCAAGCAATCGGGGCCACCCGCGGGTTCGGTGAGAAGGTCGATGATCCGTGGAAGAAAGCCCCCTCACCCCTTGCCCCTCTCCCAGCGGGAGAGGGGAATCATCGAGCCCATCGCCTTACGGTTGACCAAACGCCATCTGACCAAACGCCATCTGACCAAACGCCATCTGACCAAACGCCATCTGACCAAACGCCATCTGACCAAACGCTGGTTGATCGGCGGCTAGGTGCCGATCTTCATGCCGACGGCTTCGGCGACCTTGGAACACTCGGCGACCATTTGCTCGAAGGCGGTGGGGGTGAGCGTTTGTGCTCCGTCGCTCCAGGCCTCTTCGGGACTGGGGTGAACCTCGACGATGAGGCCGTCACAGCCGACCGCGACCGCGGCGCGAGCCATCGGCGCGACAAGTGAGGCCTTGCCGGTGCCGTGACTGGGGTCGATGACGATCGGCAGGTGCGTGTGCTGACGAAGGTACGGCACGCTCGCCAGGGGAAGCGTGAAGCGGGTGTGCGATTCGAAGGTGCGAATGCCGCGTTCGCAGAGCAGGACCTGCTTGTTGCCCTGATCGAGGATGTACTCGGCGGCGAGCAGGAACTCCTCCATCGTCGCGGAGGGGCCGCGTTTGAGCAGCACCGGCTTGGGCTGCTTGCCGACCTCGGCGAGAAGGTCGTAATTCTGCATATTGCGGGCGCCGATCTGAAGGACGTCGGCGTAGCTGGCGACGAGTTCCACGTTCGAGGGGGTCATCACTTCGGTCACGATCGCGAGCCCGGTCTCCTCGCGGGCCAGGGCGAGCAGACGAAGACCCTCCTCCTTGAGCCCTTGGAAGCTGTAGGGGCTGGTGCGTGGCTTGAACGCCCCGCCGCGCAGGGCGGTGGCTCCGCCCTTTTTGACTTGCCGCGCGGTCTCAAGAATCTGCTCCTCGCCTTCGACCGAGCAAGGGCCGGCGATCACGCCAATCGTCCCACCGCCGATCGTCAGGCTGCCGATGGTGACGACGGAGGGATGTTGCTGGACCTCGGTCGAGGCGATCTTGTAGGGAGCGAGGATTGGCACGACGTTGTCGACCCCTTCGCAGGACTCGAGAGCCTCGCGCGTTCCCTGCTGCCGCTTGGCCCCGACGGCGGCCACGACGGTCCGTTCCTCACCGACGATGACATGACTCTTCAGGCCCAGTCCCTCGATCCGCTGACGGACATGTTCGATCTGGCTCTGTTTTGCCGACTGTTTCATCACAACGATCATGGAGAATCCTTTACACTTCCTCGGGCAAGGAAAGTCGGCACCGCGCCGGTCGGGGCTGGGCGAACGCCGGCCCGGAATGGCCACTTGCGGCGACATTGCTTTCACTAGATGGAGTTACGTCCAATTCATCCGCTCGCCTACCGGAGGAATTGGAGCGGGGCACTCGCGGATCAAGCTACCATTGTATGGCTGGCGTCGCCTGGCGGGTACAGTCCCTTTCCCTGGGGCGAGCGGAGCCGGCCGCCGTCGATCGCGCCGGTCGCGAGACATGGGCGCGTTCGGGACAAGGTCATTACAGGGGTGCTCCTCATGGCGGGTTCGCTGACGCGGGCGATCGACCTACTTCGGCTCGGCGGCTCGGCCTGGCGTCTTCGCGGGGCCGACGAACAGTCCGTTCGCGACAGCGCTCGGCATGCGTTGATCGAGCGGATGGGGCGGCTGCGCGGGCTTCCGCAGAAGGTGGGCCAGATGCTCTCGATGGGCGAGAGTGAATCGGCCGAGGACTTTCGCCGACTGACCGAACATGCCCCGGCGCTTCCGGTCGACGTGATCCGTTCGGAGCTAGCCTCCGCATGGCAACAACCGGTCCAGGAGGTGCTTGGTCATCTCGACGCCAACGGGTTGGCGGCCTCGCTGGGTCAAGTCCACCGGGGGGAGTTGGTCGATGGGACGTCGGTCGCGATCAAGGTACGACTCCCCGGGATCGACGCCGCGGTCGCTTCGGACCTCAAGCACCTTGGGTGGCTGAGCCTGCCGGTTGGAGGTCTGGCGGGGCGCGGGTTCGATCTGGCCGGCTATCGCGAGGAGATCGTTCGCGATTTGAACGAGGAACTCGACTACCGCGTCGAAGCCGAGCAACAGCGTCGCTCCGCCGCGTTTGCCGGACGTCTCGGCTTTGTCGTCGTGCCGGAAACGATCGACGAATTCTGCCGCGAGAACGTCCTGGTTTCCTCTTGGGAAGAGGGCGAGACGATCGACAAGGTGGTCGCCGAATGGAGCGCCGCGGAGAAGCGATCGCTGGGCAAGCAACTGCTGAGGCTCTTCGCGGCGTCGCTGTTCGACGAGGGCTGGGTCCACGCCGACCCGCATGCGGGGAACTACCGCTTTCGCCGGGATGGGCGGGAGCCGAAGGTGCTGCTCTACGATCACGGCTCGATCTGGAAGCCGGACCGGGAGCATCGGCTCGCCCTGGTTCGGTTGATCCTCTCGACGGCGCGAGGGGCGGACGAGGACCCGTATCCGCTTTTTTTGAAGCTCGGCTTTCGCGAGGAGACGCTCGAACCGATGCGCGACCGATTGGCCCCGCTCTGTCGCGTCCTGTTTGAACCGCTGACCGTCGAGGCCCCGTACGATCTGCGCGACTGGCGCCGCGGCGAGCGAGTCGCGGACATCTTGGGCGACGATCGCTGGAACTTCCGCATCAGCGGGTCCCCGAGCCTCGTCTTTCTGATGAGAACCTTTCACGGCTTGATCTACTACCTCGAACAACTCGGAGAGCCGGTCAATTGGTGGTGGCATTGCCGCGGCGTGCTCGAGGGACTCGAGCGCGAGGCCGCGAGGCTCCCGCTGCCGATGACGTCTCGACGGTCGACGACCTTCGGGCAACTCGCGAGTCATCTGCACATCCGCGTTCAGGAGGAGGGACGCACGAAGGTCAAGGTGTCGCTCTCCGCGGGGGCGGTCGAGGACTTGAGCGATCTTCTCGACGACGATGTCCGCCGCAAGATCCGCACGCGCGGCATCGACCTCGAGGAGTTGGTTCGCGGCGTGCGCCGATCGGGCTACGCTCCCAGGACGCTCTTCGAACTGGACGAACCGCCCCGCCACTTCGCGGTCTGGCTCGAATAGGGACGATTGGTTCCGACTTGGCATTGAGCTAAAACACCCCCAGCGAGGATAATGGCGGGGGACCGAACTTGAGACATCTATTGATCGAACGATCGCGACGGGAAGGGGCCAGTGATCGACTATACCGATGGTGAGATCCACGACGTCGTCGTCAAGGAACTGCGGAAGTTCAGCGACCGTCGCGGCTGGTTGATCGAGATCTACCGGAGCGATGAGCTGCCCGAGGCCTACCTGCCGACGATGAGCTATATCTCCGAAACCCTTCCCGGCGTCGCCCGCGGGCCGCACGAGCACGTCGATCAGACCGACACCTTCGGGTTCGTCGGCCCGTCGACGTTTCGGCTCTACCTTTGGGATCGGCGCGAGGACTCGCCGACGGCGGGCCGCCGAATGATCATGGAGGTCGGCGAGGAAAAGCCAGCGGCGGTGACGATTCCGCCGGGGGTCGTCCACGCTTACAAGAACGTCGGCCCCAAACCGGGATGGGTGATCAACTGTCCCAATCGTCTGTACGCGGGGGAAGGCAAAAAGGAACCGGTGGACGAGATCCGCCACGAGGACGATCCCGAGAGCCCCTTTCAACTCGTCGATTGACGAGCGTTTGCTGGAGAGAAGACCACCATGCCGGAGAGTTATTCGCTGACACCCGACCCCAATCCCCCCAGTGGCGGTGGGCAACGACCGCCTCAGACGCCCCCTATCGTGATCAACAACATTCCGCCCAAGAAGCCTTGGCTGGGAAGCACGATCGTGCGAACCCTGCTGGTGCTGTCGATCCTCGGCAACATCGCGCTGTTCGGCATGTACCGCACCTACTATCCGGGGGTCTCGAGCAACGAGCAGTTCGTCTCCGGCAAGCAGTTCGCCTCCGCCAAGATCGCGATCATTCCCGTCGAGGGCATGATCACGACCGAGTCGGTCAAGTCGGCCCGTGGCGAACTGAAAAAGGCGATGAAGGACGATGATGTGAAAGCGATCGTCCTCGCCGTCAACTCGCCGGGCGGCACGATCTCCGGTAGCGACGAACTCTATCACACGATCACCGAGTTCAAGCAGAAGACCCAGCGTCCGATTGTCGTTTCGATGGAAGGGCTCGCCACCAGCGGGGCCTACTACATCTCGATGCCGGCCGACGAGATCTTCGCCGAACGGTCGTGCATCACCGGCTCGATCGGGGTCATCGTCAACCTGATGAGCTTCGAGAAGCTACTCAAGGACTGGGGCATCCAGCCGGAAGTCATTAAGAGCGGCTCGATGAAAGACAGCGGCTCGCCCTTCCGGACCATGACCCCGGAGGAGCGCGAGGAGTGGCAGGGTCTGGTCACCGCGATGTTCGATCAGTTCCTCGGCGTGATTCTCAAGCACCGCACCGAGAAGATCGGCGGCGAGGAGAAGCTCCGCAAGATCGCCAACGGGCAGGTCTTCATCGCCGAGGAAGCCAAGAAACTCGGCTTGATCGATGCGATCGGCTATCGCGATGATGCGATCGAGAGCGCGAAGAAACTCGCCGGTGTCGGCGAGGAGGTCCGGATCATCACCTACCAGCGGCCCTTTGGCGGTTGGCTCGACGTGATCCAGTCGAAGCGGCAATCGAGCGTCTTGCCCAACTGGACCCAGCTCGCCGATCTTCGCATGCCCGGTATCTGGCTTCTCCCCGGCAGCATGTTCACCGCCGGCCCGTGACGTTGGCCGGTTTGGGGAAAAGGGTCGGGTGGGCCTGTGGCCCAGCACAACCGACAATACCTCGGGTCAATAACAACCCGCGGTATCAACGACCAATGATCCGCGGCGTCTCGAATAGCGACGCCCTTCGATTAGGACACGACGACTCTCAACCGTTTGGCAAGGAAGCCTGCTCATGCTGCCGCACCACCGAACCATTCGCCATCGCATGTTGCTCGTGATCGCGAGCACCGCCGTGTGCGCGACCCTCGCCTGCTCGAAAAACAAACGTCCGAAGATCTACCCCGCCCAAGTCAACGGCCATGTCACGCTCGACGGCACGCCGCTCGAATCCGGCACCGTGACGCTGATTCCCGAAACCTCCGAGGAGGAAGGAGGGAGACCCGGCATCGCGCGGATCGAGAAGGATGGCAGCTACTGGATTGGCAATGCCAACCGCTCCAAGCCCGCAGGCGTCCCCGTCGGACACTACCGGGTGACCATCTTGTCGATGCAACCCGATCCGTCAGGCTCGGGACGTCCCGTCGCGTCGCTGGTCATCCCCGAACGATATGCCGATCACGAATCGACGCCCTTTCTCGTCGAGGTCGCCGCCGGCGACAACAAGGTCGATCTCAAGCTCACCTCGACGGAGGAAGCCTCCCCCGCGACCTCAGAAGAGTCGGGCCCGCTCGGCAATTGACGCCGCGGCCGAAACCCGTTTCGATTCCCTTGACGCCAACCGCGCGACGGTGGCGGCTTCGTGCCGCAACAGCCAACGCTTGACCCTCACCCCGCCGGCGTAGCCCGAAAGCGATCCGTCGGCGCCGATGACGCGATGGCAAGGGACGACGATCGACAACGGGTTGCGGCCGTTGGCGGTTCCCACCGCACGGACGGCCGAGGGACGCCCGACACGCTTGGCGAGTTCCGTGTAGGTGATCGTCTCTCCCATCGGGATCCGCGCAAGCTCCCTCCAGACGGCTCGCTGGAAGTCCGTTCCCGCGGCCGCGAGGGGAAGTTCAAACGTCAGTCGGTCACCCGCGAAGTAGGCCTCCAGTTGTCCGATGACCTCTCGAAAGGGCGCCTCGTCCCGGCACCAGCGGTGATCGATCGCCGGTCCCCCCTTGTGCCCTTCGAGGTAGAGCCCCGTCAGCGCATCGCCACGAGCGAGGAGCGAAAGCTCGCCGATCGGACTCGAGACCGCCCAGTAGGATGTCGACTCGCTCATGGTCAGTTCCTCCCCTTTTCGTTCTGCCGCTGACTGATTCGCCATAGATGCATCGCGGCGTAGGCCCGCCATGGACGCCACGCCATCGACTCGCGCAGGAGTTCTCGAGAGCCAATCCCGCCGAGCGCTTTTCGCAGCCCGAGGTCGGCATGAGGAAAGGCGTCGGGCCAACGGAGTGCCCGCATCGCGATGTAGTGGGCGGTCCAGGGTCCAATGCCGTCGAGCCTCTCGAGTTGTTCGACCACCACTTCCGGCCGGGGCGCCAGCGCAAGCGCCACCCGCTGCTCGCTGACCGCGGCGGCCAACGAACGAATCGAGGACGCGCGCTTGCCCGGCATGCCAAGTCCGGCGAGCGCCGCGACCGTCGCTTCGGCCAGTCGAGGTGCGTTCGGCGAAAGGTGCGTCAGCGTGGGGAACGGCGTTTCGATCGGCTCCCCGAAGCGATCCGCGACCCGTCCGGCCAGATCGGTCGCGGCACGGACGGAGATCTGCTGCCCGAGGATCGCCCGCAGCGCGATCTCGAAGCCATCGAACGCCCCAGGTACCCGCAAGCCCGGCGACCGGCGGAGCGATTCCGCCAAGCGATGATCGCTACGCAAATGTTCGTCGATCACGTCGGGGCGAGCCCCGAGATCGAAGAGAGACTTCACCCTCGATAGGACATGGGCCAGCACGGGAACCAACGAGAGAGAGACGTCCACCACTAGTTCTGGACGTCGCTCACGAGGAGAGACGCGGAGCCACCCACGACAGTCCCCTTCGCGCACCGTCCGCACGTAGCTCCCCTCTTCGACGACTTCCACGCCACGGGTCGTGCGCGCGGCAAGGAACTCGAGCATCTCCTCCCAAGCGTAAGGAGGCCGATACGCCAGGCGCAGCTTGAGCGAGGTCGCCCCCTCGCTCGGAGCGGGTGTGGAACGGCGAAGCTGGGTCGGGGCGAGCTGATAGTGCCGACGAAAGAGGTCGTTGAATCGACGCACGCTGCCGAAACCACTGGCGAACGCGACGTCCGCGGCGCTCAAGTCGGTCTCCGTGAGAAGCTGCTTGGCGAGGAGCAGGCGTCTGGTCTGAGCCAGTCCCACTGGCGAAACGCCCAATTCGCTCTTGAGCAAGCGACGGATCTGGCGTGGGCCGAGCCCGACTTCCTGGGCGAGACGTTCGAGCGATCCCTCATCATCGAGCGCCCCCGACTCGATGCGGTTCGCCACCACATGGGCCATTCGCTTTCCCGCGTCGACCGGGGCGAAACCGGGAGCAAGTTCCGGACGGCACTTCAAGCAAGGGCGAAAGCCCTGCCCCTCCGCGGCGGCGGCACTGGCGAAGTAGCGACATCGGTCCTGGCGCGGGGTACGGGCGGTGCAGATCGGTCGGCAGTAGATCCCCGTCGACGTCACCGCGACGAAGAAGACGCCGTCGAAGCGCTCGTCTCGCGCCGCGATCGCTCGGTAACAACTTTCGGCATCGAGTGTCATGGCAGAAACTTGGCAGCCCGTTGAAGACAGATTGACGTTTTCCGAGACAGCCTAACAATCGCCACGCCGACAAGCTGGCCGTTTTCGGACACGTGAGTCGAGAAGGACGCTTGGCAAACTTTCCCTCACCGCCCTCGCCGTCTCCCCACCGTTGGACCGCCGGCGTCCGATGGGAGGAGCAACCCAAGAGCTCTGGGGCAATTGTGTTGTGAACGGTAGGACGTCGCGTATACTATCTAGCTCACTCGGGGGGCCACTCGAGCCAAACAATCGGCACGCATCGTCACGTTCGCGTCGCCGCTTGCGCTCATTTCTTACAAGGGGGACTTCATGAAACGACGTGGTTTCACGTTGGTCGAATTGCTCGTCGTGATCGCGATCATCGGCGTCCTGGTCGCGCTCTTATTGCCAGCGGTTCAGCAAGCCCGCGAAGCCGCGCGGCGAACGATGTGCACGAACAACCTCAAGCAAGTCGGCCTCGGCTTGACCAACTACGCCGAGGCCCACGGTCAGTTTCCCCCCGCCGCCTCCTGGCGCGACGTCGGAACGGCCACGGAGTACACTCACGGCTGGTACAACTCCTCGTCGCACTACCCGAAGATGGGGGCGACCTTCCTCGTCCACATCCTCCCCTACATCGACCAAACCCAACTCTACGACCGGGTGAACTTCGACCACGGCATGCCCGAAGCGGAGAACGAAACCGTCCGAGCGACGCGCATCGGTTCGTATCTCTGTCCGAGCGATTCGTTCAACTCGACGACGATGACGCGCTACGGCGGCAACTGGGCTCGGGGCAACTATGGCGCTTGGATCAACAACGTCACCAATCCCAACACCAACGCGAGAGGCTTCGGCTGGATCCAAGTCGACGGAAGCAAAACCCCGATGGCGATCCAGGCCTCCGCGCGGCTCAACCAACTGCAAGACGGTGTGTCCAAGACCGCGTTGGCGTGGGAACTTCGCTCGCACCTGGCGGACAGCCCACGCGGCGTTTGGGCGTTGCCGAAGTTCGGAGCGACGCTGCTCGGCAACTGCTGGGGCGTCGCGGACTGCCATCACGGCATCAACTTCTACGGGGTCAACGGCGAGGATATCGTCCACGGGGTCGACGATCCGCAAGCCCGACTTCGCAACTATCCCAGCAACGATGCCCAGGCCGCATCTCACAGCCTGCATCCGGGAGGCGTCAACGTCCTCTTCGCCGACGGCACCGTGACCTTCGTCAACGAAGCCATCAACGTGAAGGTCGGCCGCGGGATCTCGACAATCGACGGTGGCGAAATCGTCGAGTTCTAGGCTCCCATCAATCGACCTCTTCGAAACGAGATATCCCATGAAGAAGCGTTGGCACGTCTGTCGACGGATGATGGTGTTGATCGGATTGGCATTCGTCTCGCTTGGCTGCTCCGCCCAAGCCCCTCAGAACGAGACGACCAAAGTCGAAGGTCTCGTGACGATCAACGGCACCCCGCTGCCCCGGGTGGCGGTGACGTTCTTTCCGGTCGGCGACCAGCCCAACGGTCGCCCCACGAGTGTCGAGGCGAACACCGAGGGTCACTTCGCCCTCGACGCGGCGGCGGGAGCCAACAGTGTGACGATCGCTCCGCTCGATCCCGAGATGGACATGTTCGATCTGAACCCAAAGTGTCGCTCCGCGACGGAGACCCCTCTCGAGATCGATCTGCCCAAGGGTCAGTCCATCACGCTTGTGATCGAGGCCGGCGCCAAGCCCAGCATCACCGAGAAACCAGTTCCTTAGTGCACTGGTCCATCTAGGTTCTCGGGTGCCACTGGCAACTGGTCAACCAGCGCTAAAGGGATAGGGTTGCACGAACACGAACTACAAGCTGGAGCAGAGCACCAGTCTCCTGATTGGCAAGTTCGTTGCACGAAGCCTCGATCCCCAATCGTACGGGAGAGCGCCGAATCAAGGGCGTTACTCACATGCCCACGGCGAGCGTAGGCATGGCACCCAAGAGTCTATTGGGCAAGGAATTGACCTATCAGGCTAGTGGTTCATCTATCCTAGGATTTCGGGTTGGTTGATTGCTTCTGTTCGAGGAAACTTGCTGCTTCCTGGAAAGCACGGAGGTTTCCCAATGAACAAGAAGTACATCGTTCGCCTCACGGAAGAGGAACGCGCAACTTGTCACGCGGTCATCAAGAAGCTCAAAGGCTCCTCCCAGAAGGTTCGACGGGCACAAATGCTCTTGAAGACAGACGCCAACGGTCCGGCGTGGACGGATGAGAGAATTGCCGAGGCTTTTGGTTGTCGTGTCCAGACCGTTGAGAATCTACGCAAACGCCTAGTCACCGAGAGTTTTGCGTTGGCATTGGATGGAATGAGACGCGAGAAGCCACCGACTCCGCCGAAGCTCGACGGGCAGGCCGAAGCAAGACTAATCGCCATGCGTCTGGGAGAGCCGCCCAAGGGATACGGCAAGTGGACGCTGCAACTGCTTGCCGATCAATTGGTTAAACTAGAGGTAGTGGAATCCATTTGTCCCGAGACCGTTCGCAAGACGCTAAAAAAAATCGCATGACCAAGCGTATGATCGACTATTGGGTGATCCCCCCCGAGAACGACGCTGAGTTCGTCGCTTGCATGGAGGAAGTCCTCGAAACCTATGAAAGACCCTACGATGCAGACCATCCGGTCATTTGCATGGACGAGCAACCGGTCCAGCTGATCAAAGAAACAAGGCAGCCGATTGAAGCTGCCAAGGACCATCCCAAGCGAGTCGATTACGAGTATGAACGAAACGGAACGGCGAGCATCTTCATGTTCAGCGAGCCGCTTTCAGGTTTTCGCCAAGCGACGGCCAGGTCGCAACGCACCAAGGTTGATTGGGCGCAAGAGGTCGCGCAACTGCTCGACACTCGCTACGCCGATTGCCAGCAAGTGACGCTGGTTCTCGACAACCTAAACACCCACACCAAGGGAGCGTTCTACGAGTTGTTTGAGCCTGCCGTGGCACGTGCCTATGTCAAGCGAATCACGTTCGTCTACACTCCGAAGCATGGGAGCTGGCTAAACGTCGCCGAATGCGAACTGAGCGCGATGACACGACAGTGTCTGACCGGTCGACGCGTCGGCGAACTCGACGAATTACGAGACGAAATCGGGGCTTGGTCCGACCAGACCAACCAGAAGCAGCGCGGCGTCGACTGGCAACTACAAATCGACGAAGCACGCACCAAACTGGCCCGACTCTACCCCAAAATTAAGAATGGATGATGCACTAGCAGCCCATTGATCTCTTCGCTGCTGGCTGCGAACGGCCCGCTTCAATCAACGGACTGCTACGATGACGTCTCCTCAGTCGATGACGGCAAGCCGCTGTAGCTGACGGTCTCGGGAACGGAGATGCCGCCGGAAATCACCGCGCGCAGGGTCTCGTCGAGATCCCAGTTCAACTCGACCACATCCTCTTCCGGCACCAGCAGCATGTACCCCGAGGTCGGAACCGGCGTCGTCGGCACGTAGAGGCAGAGGATCGTCTTGCCCGATTCGGTATCGACGCAAGTCGAGGTGACGAACGCGGGAACGCGCGTCCCCGGGTGGGGGAACGAAACCAGGACGACCCGCTTGAACTGCCTCATGCCGGTCTTCGATTGCTGCACCGAGTTGAAGACGCCCCGGACGGCATTGTAGATCACCGTCACTCCCGGCAGTTTGCGAAAGATCCAGTCGAACGCCGCGTCGAGGCGCGAGTGGACCAACATCCCTAGCATGTACAGCCCCGCGCCGATCGCCACGATCGCGAGCAGTGGGGCCACCCAGTCCTCGATCCAGTAGGGTAAGTCGCCCGACTCGCTCGCATGCACCCGACCGCTGAAGGTAAGCGCCTTGATGATCAACATCGCCACCGGTTCGATGACGCTATCGCGCACCGTTTGGTAGAGCCAAGCGATGATCATCGCGGTGATCGCGAAGGGCAGGATGAGCACCGTTCCGCCAATGATCCGCTTCCGGACGAGCTCGATGATGCCACGGGGCGTCGGATCCTCGGAAGGATCGGTCGGGGGAAGAACGCTCATGAGGGTGCCTCTTGGAAGAGCCTGGCGAAACGGGTCCGATGGGTCGACGGCCCAACGTACATCGACTTGGGCCTACTGGCAAGCCGAGGGGGAGTCGCCCTAGCGGCCTCGCATCCCCTCCCCCATCTCCCCCAAGCTGCCACGAAACGCGGATGTGATCTTCCGGACGAACTCGGTCCCGAGCGAGACGAAGGTCGACGCGCCGGCGAGGACGGGCCTCAATTCTCCTTCCGCGGCGTCCCAACCTACGCGAGATGGAATAAGTTCCGCCGAATTGTCAAACTCACGCCCCGCAAACGTCCGATGAACCGTGGGACACCGATATTCGGCATCTTCGCTACCATCCATCTCATCCTCTCCACGAGCAGCGCGGAGAGGGGGAACGGACGTCGGCGAGCCGAGAGGAGTGACGGATGCGACGAGCACTAGTCGGGATCGCTCTGACCGTCGGCCTATGCTGCGCCGACCCCGCGCGTGGCTTGGCCCAGGAGCCAGTGCCGCTCTCGCCGGGAACCTACGAGCCAGACCCGAGTTCCCAGCCGATCGACGGCGCGACGGACTTTCAACTGTTGACCGCCGAATGGTCGCCCACCGATCCGACGGCCCCCGCGCCCCAGGCGCGTCCCCAAGGGCAAGGAGGCGCTCCGGGCGGCATCACGCCGATCGTGCACACGACCGAGTGCGAGTTCGACGCGGTCTCGCACTTCAACGAGGTCTCGTGTCGGCCCGCGCAAAAGCAGCCGCTGTGGAAGAAGTTCATGGCGCTCAAGCACAAGCCCTGCGACGACTGCGGTTCGCTCGGGGCGTGCGGCTGCGGCGAGACCGGACCGTGCGATTTCACCTGTGCCAATTGCATGTCCTGGCTCAACTTCGAGAAGCGCATCATCCTCGCCTACGGACGCGGTGCCGCGTGGAAGACCTTCACCCGCACCGTCTACGGCGGCATGTACCAGGGACAGGCAGGCGTCGAACTGTTGCCCTTCGTCTGCTGGAACGGCGACTGCATCTACAGCCGCTGGGGCATGATGTTCATGTTCGACTACAACCGCTACGAGGGGAGCGCCGACACGGTCACGCTCCAAACCCTCAACGCCCAACAGGGAACGCTTAGTCAACTCGCGGTCAATCGAGGCGAGACCTTCAGCTTTCAGATGGGACCGGTTTGGCGAACCGACTTGAACCTTTGGAAGGTGCGGCTGAGTCCCAACTTCTCGACCGGAATCACCTTCGACTGGACCAACATCGAGACCGGTCCTCCGGTCAGCTACTACATCTACCAAGTCGAGAAGTTCAAGGCGTCCGGCTTTGACGTCGGTGGCTATCTCCGCTTCGTCCTCGGCATCGGCTTGACCAAGACGACGACGTTCGGCGTCGGGACCGAGTTCCGCTACACCCCCACCGACGTGTTGACGCCTGACGATCGTTCGATGCGGAAGTACCTGAGCCTGATCCTTCAGGTGACACAGAACTTCTAAGTCACGCGAGACATCCCGAAAGGAGTCGGTGGCAGGGCACACGCACTGTCACCGTTCCGGTCGTTCTTGAGGTTGGCTTCGGCAGAAGACGACCTGCCCAAATCCCCCGCGGCGTTCACCGCGATCCTCTCCCTGCCCCTCCGAGGCACCGAACGAGCCCTTGACCGATCCCTTCCCGGCGATATTACAATGTCATACCTTTAATGCGACGCGACCTTCACTCCATGATGAGGCGAACCATCCGTGAGCGACCGTGAGACCCTGCTAGTCGTCGCCACCACCATCATCTGGCTCTCCGCCATCGCGGGGGGCTTGTTCGCCCTCTGGTTGCGAGGAACGAAGTCGGCCAAGCGGACCCTGGGATTGGGCAACGCGGCCGCCGGGGGAATCTTTCTGGCGATCGGTCTCATCCACATCCTCCCCGACGCGAGCGACGGACTCTCCGGCGTCTCCCGTTTGATGGGAGGCTATCCGGTAGCGGGCCTCGCATGCAGCCTCGGGTTCCTCGTCCTCTTTTCCATCGAACGCGTCGTCCTCTCCTCCGCTCACCATCACGACGAACCAAGCACCCAATCGGTGGTTGAAGGGACGGAGGAAACCGCCCAGCCAAGCTGGCTCTTTCCCTTGGTTCTGCTGACCGTTCTCGCGTTTCACTCGTTCATGGCGGGGGTGGCCCTTGGCTTGCCCGAAGACTTGATCACCGCCATGGTGCTCACCGGGGCGATCCTCGCGCACAAGGGATCGGCGGCATTCGCCCTCGCGGTCAGCATGCTCCGAGTCGGGATGCCGCGTGGCACGATCTTCATCTTGGTGATGGTCTTCTCCCTGATGACCCCGCTCGGCGTCGGAGGGGGTTACCTGCTCGGCGAACTCCTCCAAGGAAGTGACGTGCATGCGGTCTCGTCCATGGTGCTCGCGTTCGCCGCGGGGACGTTCTTGTACATCGCCGCGATCGACATCCTGCATGCCGAGTTCGCGTTCCCGCTCGATCGCTACCCGAAATTTCTCGCGGTTTGTCTCGGTTTCGCGCTGACGGCTGCCGTGGCGATCTGGTGCTAGCAGCCTGCGAAGGGGTTCTTCTCTTCTCGGACACGTCATCACATGCGTCGTGGCCCACAGGCGCCCCCATCGTGAGTAAGCCGCATACGCCTCTCCGTTAAGCAATAGACCCGATCTTGGTCGTCCCACGTTGCTCGTCAATCGGAGCCAGTGGAGCAGAGAGGAGACGTTCGTTCAGTCTCCTTTCCTCGAGCACTCCCACCTTGATAAGGCGCCTTCGTGCCTGCATTCCCCCTTTTGCCGTGCGATCGAGACCACCCGGCCAGGCTCCCTCCCAAGAGGTCCTCCGCAACTCGTTAGATTTTCGTGAACCACCATTGTCATACAACGTAATACCATGTAATTCTGATAGGGTCGCCAGGGACAAGGCGCCAGGCAAGGAGTATTCACGCCATGAATCGACTCGTTTCTCTCGTCCTCGGAACGCTGCTGCTCCTCGGGCTGTTGGGGCGCGCGGGCGCGGAGGACGCCGAGACCCAAACCCGTCTCTTCTTCCAGGATGGCCAGACGCAAGAGCTACATTGGGCCGACGTCTCCAAGGACCTGATCCTCGAACTCGGCGAACCGACCACGATCGCCGGATTCCCCAAGATCGACCCCGAGAAGCAAACACTCCTGCAGATGGCCGAGGGCAATGGTTTTCTCATGGTCGGCGTCCGAGACCACGACAACGGCAACCACGAGAGCGGCTGGGTGCTCGCCCACACCGGCGTCGAACATCATGACCACGGCGACCATGCCGACTGGAAGTACCCCGCCACTCCCGTGACGTGGCAACATCGACTCGACGACAACCAGGGAAACCCCGCCCACCTCTACCGCTATGGAGGCGTCTTCTACCTCGCCAACGACCGAGCGGACGGCTACACGCGGCTCGATCCGCGGGACTATGGTCTCGATCGCCGGAACCAACGGGTGCTGGGGACTCCTCGGTTTGTTCAAGGGGGAGGCAATCACATCACGCTTGGGGTCGCGAACGATCGCGTCGGCTATGCGACCTGGATCGATGGCGGTGGCCCGAACATGGGACGTGTCGACGTGACCCGGATCAAGAAGGATGCGGACTCGGAGATCGCCTACTCGTTTCACCTGCCCCACGGCGGGCTGCACGGGGTCACCGTCAACGAGGGCAAGGTCTTCTTCGCTCCCAGCGACGGGATCTACTGGTGTGACGTCGACGAGCGGACCGAGAAGTCAACCGAAGAGGTGATGCCGCATCACCTCTCCTTGGGGAAGGATGACGAATCGGGCAAGCCGCGCCGGACGGGAGCGTTCACCAACCACAAGCAGTACGTCCTATTCGTCACCGGCAAGGGGGAGAACGCTGAGCTCGTCATCCTCAATGCCCGCTCGTCGCATCCTCAACTGCTGCTGGTTCCGCTCGCGATGAGCGAGGAAAACGGTCCCGTCACGCCCAAGGTCGTGCGGACGGCGCAGGGTCGAGAGCTGGCGTTCGTCTTCCACAACCATCCCGCCGAGACCAAAGCCGACGACGAACTGAGCATCATCGATCTCGATCCCAATCGCGATCGAGACGTCAGTGACGCGGCGGTCGTCAAACGCATGAAGGTGGGAGCGAGTGATGTCCACAGCCACTTCGGCCATCACGGGATCGCGTTCGACGCGGACGGTCGGCGGGCCTACTTCACCAACCCAGGCGACGGGACGATCACCGTCCTCGCGCTGAACGACCTCGAAGAGAAGGCGACGTTCCCCGTCGGCGGCAAGCCGGGGGCGATCATCGCTCGCGGCGGCGTCGAGTCCGATCACTAAACGCGGCGGCGTTCGCGACTGCCAGCCATGACCAATCGTTTCTGGTGGCACACCGGTTCACCCTATCGGCTAACCCCGGTCGTTCGCGATGGGTCACGGCCCAACCTACGGTCCATGCGTCGGGTGCCACTGGCGGCTCGTCAGCCAGTGCGTCCATGCGGTAGCCCACCGGCCCAGCGTACGGATTGATCGCGAGTCTCGCGACCACTGCTCCCGTGGCCGTTCGGGTGTCGCTGCGCGCTCGCGGACCGTTTCTCCCTTTGGTTCAGAATCACAACACGATGGAAGGAATCAGAAGATGATTAAGGTGCGCCCCCGGTTCGCGATGACGTTGATCGAACTCCTCGTCGTCATCGCGATCATCGGAGTCCTTGTCGCGATGCTCTTGCCGGCGATTCAGGAGGCGAGGCGAGCGGCTTGTCGGATGCAAAGTGCGAACAACCTCAAGCAGCTCGGCATCGCGCTGCACAACTACGCGGAGGCTCACGGCGTCCTGCCTCCCCAGGGAACCACCGACTCGAACTACAGCTACTCCGTCCATGCCTACATCCTGCCCTACCTCGATGGCGAAGCGGCGTACAACCGAATCAACTTCAACTTGCCGACGACCGCCGGTGGCGGTGGTTCGCGAACGCTGCTTGCCGAGCATACCAGCATCGCTCGTTCGGCCCTGTCGACGTTCATTTGTCCCTGCGACTCGCGGAACCCCGTCTTCGACGCCTCGGCGACCTACATCGGCGAAGTGATGGGGGGGACGAGCTATGCCGTCAACGCCGGTACAGGCAACGCCGCGAACAACTACTACGACGCTTCGGTGCCGAACGACGGGCTCTTCTGGAAGTCCTCGGCGGTGCGGTTTGGAGCGATCAACGATGGACTCTCCAAGACGATGATGATGGCCGATCAACTGCTGGCCCCAGGCAGTTCGAGTTACACCGGCGATCAACCGCCCCAGCGACAACGATGGGCGCTAAACATTGCCGCCGGCCCTCCGCCCTCGGTCGGCCTGACGCCTCCTCCAAGCGAGACGACCTGCGGCAATGTGACCGTCGGGAGTAGCTGGAGTGGGAACCGCGGGTCGATCTGGTTCATCGGCGCCCATCATCTAAATAGCTTCAACACCGCCCTTCCCCCAAACAGTGCCATTCCCGATTGCACCGGACACGGACGGGGTTGGTTCGCGGCGCGAAGCAATCATGTCGGCGGCGTCAACGCGGTCTTCGCGGACGGAGCGGTCGCTTTCCTCAACGACTCGATGGACCTCGGCGTCTGGCAAGCCCTTTCGACCCGGGCCGGCGGTGAGATCACCGATGGACTGTAGCAAGTGACTCTTCCGCGAACGCGCGAGCGCGAGGGGGGGGGCGAACGCGAGAGTTCGGCGGAGGGTGATTGTTGAAACTATTACAAACCGCGCCCCGGAGGATCTTTTGCCCGAAACCAAACGGAAGGAGCGGTTGTTTGATCGTTTGAGCCGACTCCTTCCCTCGCTGTCCACTGCCGTGCCCCTGGGAAGAGACGCCATCGGCTGGCAGGCGAGCACGTCGTGTCTTCCCAAGAATGTCGCCGCGTGATAGATGCCTGTCGATCAAGTGACGTGACCATGGACGGGTACGCGGTCCAGGAAGTACGGAGACTCTCGATGAGAGCGATCATCGCGACGATGATGCTGGTTGGCTTGACGACGTCGATGGCCGAAGGGGGCCCTCGCGGCCATCACCCGCGGCATCACCACCACCGTCCCCGAGTCGGCATTCCCGTTCGACGCGGCCCGGTCGTGGTGCGGCCGTCACCCGTGGTCGCGACCGTTCGAGCCGCGGCCTACTTATTGGCTCCACCACGAAACCACGTAGTCGTCGTGGTGGGAGGGCACACCTACTATCGGGATGGGAGCGTCTTCTATCGACCGGCGATCGTCGAGGGACGGAAAGTCTACGTCCAAACGGCGCCGCCGGTGGGGACGGTGATCACGACCCTCCCCGATACCCCCGAGGAAGTCGTCGTCAACGGCGAAGTTTACTACCGCGCGAGTTCGACCTTTTATCGAGCCGAGCCGAGCCCTAGCGTGGAAGTGCCGCAGTACAAAGTCGTGCGTCCCCCCGTCGGTTCGTTTGTCGAAGAGTTGCCCGATGGGGCCACGAAGCAGACGCGCGACGATGGCTCGGCGGTCTACATCGCCGAGGGGGTCGAGTATCTGCCGGTGCAAGTCGCCGGGAAGTCGCAGTACGTCGTCGTCCGCTAGTCTCCTGATCGATCAATTCACTGCGCAAGAGACTCTTGGGTGCCATGCTCACGCTTGTCGTGAGCATGGCACCCGGAGTCGTGACATCGTAGCGTCACCTTGGTGATATGACGCTAGGTCGTCACGCCGGCGGTCTCCAGGATGGCTTGGGCGGCGACCTTCGCCCCATCGCAGGCCATCGGCTCCTTGACTTCAAGCGCGAGGGTCTCGAGCATCGCGTCGCGAAGGCCGTTGCGAAAGAACGTCTCCTGGTCGACGCAGAGCGCCTTGCCCCACTGCCGCAAGCCGCGATCAAGCGCCGCGTGCTCGGAGAAGCCGTCGCGACTCGTGTAGAGCAGTGGCGTTTCGGTCGAGACGCAATCGGCGACGATCCCGTATCCCGCCTTACCGATGACTAGATCGGAGGAGGCGATCACGTCCTGCCCCTCGAATCGGACCGGATCGATGACGCTGACCCGTCCGTGGGGCGCCGATCCATCTCCCAGACAGACGAACTCGAAGTCATCCATCTCGTCGAGGCGATCCCAATCGAAGTGGGAGGGCCACTGGCCGAGGTAGAGCACGGCCCAACGACGCGAGGGGTCGAGGTCGTGATACCCCGCGAGCGCCGGCCGAATCGACGTCGGTTCACGCGCCACCAGCGGGATCGACTCGCATTGGGGAAACTCGGGCATCGGGTCGGAAAAGGGAAGCCGGAGCCAGCGTGTGGCCGAGATGTAGTCCTCGCGAACGCGATCGACCAGCGGCGCGAACTCCTCGCGGCGCGGTCCGAGTTCTTCCAGCAAGGAGCCGTAGATGCCCGCCCAGTGGAAGTTGCTGATCGCGATGGACGGGATACCCGCCTTGGCGGCAGCGCGAAGGGGCAATGCCGGAACATCGGCGACGATGACGTCGACCTCTTCTCGCTTGAGGAAATCGACCTCTTCGTCGAGCTTGGCGCGCCACTCCTCCTCGAGGGCGGCGTACTTCTCGAAGGTCGCGACCACATCGGTATGAAAGCTGTCCCGCTGAACCGTCCCACAGTCGAAACGTTCGGGAATCAGGTCATACGGCCGGCGAATCTCCTGCTCGAGAAAGACCGGCGCGACACACGAACGAACGATGACTCGCTGCGATCGAGGAATCTCGTTGATCACGGCCGCCGATCGGACGGAGTGTCCCAACCCATGAGCCGTGATGTAGTAGCAAACCGCCAAGTAGACCTCCGCGAAATGAGATTCCGGGGCGTGGCCGAAGAAGTGACCGCAGTCCTTCTCGCCCTGCCGCCGGAGATACCCAAACGGCCCAAGCCGCAATGTCTCAAAGGGTTATAACTTTGTCCGCTCCCCAATCAAGGTGCCGGGACAAACGTCACGGGAGCTTCATGAGCAGTCGCGCGGGCCGACGCGCCAGTCCTGTGGAGTCGTCGCTCGCCCATCTTCGAGTCGCTCCCGGTCAGACGGACGCCCCGCTCCGTTCGAACGAACGGAGTTTTCGGTAGATCAGATGTCCTAGTGGCCGTACCTAGGTCTAACGAGCGACATTGACGGTGGTGACGATTGCGGGAGCGACCCTGCCCGGTTCGGCCCCTGAAGTCCATGACGGAGGGGGAGGAAGACGTCGCGAACGGGGGAGCCAAGATCACTTCGACACGAGCCCCCGCGAAACGCGATCGCTGAAAAAGCGGATACGGACCGAACCGCCTGGTGGCGCGGTCCGCGTCCTCGACGCGGCAGGATCCTTTCCCCGTTCGATCCTGTCGCCGAAAGTCCAGGGCGAGGTGAGGTTCATCGCCACGTCCCAGCGCGAGAGAGGGATTCTCTCGCCGACCCAGGTGGGTCGTTCCACTCTTGAGACGAAATCGCCGCGATCGGCCCGTCAATTTGCGGCAGGAACAATTCTCTCGGTCGCCAAGGGTTATTAGAATGAAGGCGTATGGACTTCGCCAGCCGCATCAGTGTCACCTGCTTCGTCGCGAGCTACGCCGTCAGTTTGGGCGGAGAGCTTGTGCGCATTTTCCGCCAGAGCCGTTGGGCTCGGTGGGTGGCGACCGGTGGTGCGCTGGCGGGAATCTTCGCTCAAACGCTCTACCTCCTGGCGATCGGCCTCGACTGGGGCCGGCTGCCGATCAACTCGCAGTTCACCACGCTAATCACGGTGAGCTGGCTGATCAGCCTGATCTACATCTACCTGTTGCTGCACGATCGACGCTTGGTGGCGGGAATCTTCATCTTGCCAGTGAGCATCGGGCTGTGCCTCTATGCCGCCACGCTCTCGCCGCGGGGAACACCGCAGCAGGGCGAGGGCAATCGGCTTATTGGCGTGACTCACGGCATCCTGCTTCTCGTCGGCACGGCGCTCGTGATCATCGCCTTCGTGGCGGCGCTGATGTACCTGGTAAAGTACCGCCAACTCAAATCGGGACGGATTCGCAGTTCGCTGCGTCTGCCAAGCCTCGAGAAGATCGATCGGATGCACGGCACCGTCGTCTATCTCGCCTGGCCGCTCTTGACGCTCGGTATCGGCCTGGGACTGTCCCTTCGCCAACTCCATTTGCTTGATCCCAAGGTTCTCACGACGATCCTCGCGTGGGGGGTGTTCACATTTCTCGTTCATTGCCGCTACCGACCGGAGAATCGTGGGCGAAAGCTCGCGCTCTTGACGATCGTCGCCTTTGTCGTCGTTTTGGTGAGCGTCCTTGGGGATCCCATCTTCGGGACTGGGCATCAGCCTCTGTTGGAGGCTGCCCCATGAAGCTCCTGTGCGTCGGCCTCAACTGGAAAACGCCGGTCAAGATCCGCGAGCAACTCTCCTTCGACGCGGAGGAGGCTCAGGGAGTCTTGGCCAAGCTACAAGATCGCTTTCCCAACGCGGAGTTCGCCGTCCTCAGTACCTGCAACCGGACGGAAATCTACTCGGCCGAGCCGACCCAGGAGTCCTCGATTGGGGTCGAGGGGCTCTGCGAGTTTTTTGCGGAGGTGAAGAACCAGCCACTCTCGGAGTTCTACGACTACCTCTACCTGCACGAGGACGCGGGGACGGCGCTTCACTTGTTCAACGTCGCCTCGGGCCTCGACAGCCTGATCCTGGGAGAGGCCCAGATCCTCGGCCAGGTCAAGATCGCCTATCAGCAGGCGATCGACTGTCGCACCATCGGGAAAATCCTCCATCCCCTCTTCCAGCGCGCCCTGGGCGTCGCCAAACGAGTTCACACCGAGACCTCGTTGGCCAAAGGACGTCTCTCGATCGCCAGCGCCGCGATCGACTACCTTCGAGGGGTCTTCGAGACCTTCTCCGACAAGAGAGTCCTGGTCATTGGGGCCGGCAAGATGGCCGAGCTGGTCATGGTCCACTTGCGGGAACTCGAACCGGGTCGCGTCGAGATCTGCAACCGCACCGAAGCCCCGGCCCTCGACCTCGCCCAGCGGATGGGGGGGCACTACCGCCCCATGGCGGAGCTTCACCAAGCCCTGGCCGATGCCGACATCGTCGTCTCGAGCACCGGCGCCGAGGAGCCGATCGTCAAATCCGCTGACTTCGCCAAGTTGATGGAGCAACGGCGCAGCCGCTGGTTGGCGGTCATCGATATCGCGGTGCCACGCGACTTCGATCCGGCGATCGCCGACTTCGACAACGTCTGGCTTTGGAACATCGACGACTTGGAGAAGGTCCGCTACAAGACCATCCGTTCCCGGGAGCGCGAACTCGATCACGCCCTGAAGATCATCGATCACGAGACCGCGGCCTTCGAAGCGACGATGGCCATCAAGCAAAGTGGCCCGGTGATCGGTCGGCTTGAGGCGGGCTATCAGGAGATCATCGAGCAGGAACTCGATTGGCTCCTGCCGCAGCTCAACGGGCTCCCCGAGGATCAGAAGGAAAAGATCCGCTACTTCGCCCATCGGCTCAAGAACAAGTTCCTCCATCCTCCCAAGGCGGCCCTACGAGCCCAGGCGCACGCCGGCGAGCATCACGGACTGCTCGACGCCTTCCGCAAGCTCTTCGGCCTGGAGACGTGATCTCCAACTCACTTCTCCAAGCCAGGAAGCACCAAGCGACCCTCGCGGGCTTGGCTTCGGAGAGGTCGGCGACGCGGTGAGCCGGGTGAGGGAGATTCCGGATCGGAAGATCAACGCTACGTCGCGAATGCGAACCCCCTCACCCCTAACCCCTCTCCCACCGGGAGAGGGGAACAAGAGGCTCACTCTCCCACGGGGAGAGGGGAGTAAGAGCCTGACGAAGCGGATCTTAAGGCGCCATCTACATTTCGCGAACGACTTCGTCCGGGCGATCGTGATGGCCGCGGTAGAGGCGGTAGGGTGGAAAGAGCCGACGTCCGATCATGCCGCCGATCGACGCGATAAAGACCATGAAGGCTAGCTCCGGCAATCCCACCGAGGCATAACCGAAGAGGACGAGGACCAATCGGAGACCGTAGATCCCGAATCCACAAAGCATCCCCTGGATGAATCCGCTCTTGGTCCAAGCCCCGGCCAACATCCCGCCGAGCAGATACGCGATCCCGGAGAGCAGAAGCTGACTATCGCTGAGCATCCCCTCGATCGTCGCGGGATTCAGCCCACTCTTCAGTCGCATCAGCAGCCTGATCAACGAATTGAGCCCGCCATCAGCGAAACGTCCGACCAGCACGCCGAGACAAAGCTGTGCCCAACGGACCGAGAAACGAACGCGCATCTCCGAGAACTGTGGCGCGTTGAGAGCCTCGGCTTCCTTGGGCGGAGCAAGAGGATCCTCCTCCGGCTCAACCTTCTCCGGCATCGCGGCGGCGCGAACCCCAAAGAGGTACCCGACCACCGTTCCCAACGCCGGCAGAAGCACCCAGTCGGTCCAAGGAGCGTTCCACTCGATGAGAAAGTCGCGCATCAGCATCATGCCGATCGGACTGGCCAGCCCGACCCAGAGCCCGATCGTCGGCGCCAAACTGACGCGTGGCAGCGCCATCATGACGCCGATCGCCACGCCGACCAACGTCACCGCATAGGTCCCACAAATGAAAATGGCCGGATGGGTCGTCGGGAGATTGACCGGCTTGGTCCCCATGAGCGCGACGCACAGGATGAACGCATAGCCGCCGAAGGCGATGATGACTTGGGACAGAATGAACGCGATGAGCCATTGGCCGACGAACGAGAAGAGCCCCGGTTCCTTCTCTTGAAGGTTCATCGGCTTGGCGGCATTTTCCTGAACGTCGCGCAGCAGGGAAAGCCGCATGCGAGCGCCGCATTCCGGACAAATCGACCGGTTGGCGTCATCGGTGATGAACTGGCACCGCGGGCATTCCATCGGCATCTTGACAAGATCCTCTCAGATGGCCCCCGCTCGACGTTCATGGGCGGGAGCGGGCGGCGTTTACTGCTAGTCTAACTCGCTCTTGAGCCAAAATGACGACTTCCGCGCGGGAAATCGGTCGGAAAGTGATGCTGGCGAACTACTTGGGAACCTACCAAGTCGACTCGGCTTGGCCAAATTCCTCGCCGGTTCGTGGAGAAAGGGAACCATCGGCCGGTCAATCACGTCCAAGGTTCGAGGGGAAGATTCACATCTTGCAGCCGGGTATCCGTTGAAAAGCTTGATGCCCGGGCCGGGGGCATTTACCCTAACTCTCAGGGCTACTTTACTTTCGACCGACAGGAGAGAGAGATGATCGTACCTTTGTGGCTTCGCGGCTTGTCGCTGGTGCTTTTGGCGATGATTCTCGCGTCCCCATCGGCGGTCTTCGCGCAATCCGACGCGGCGAAGAGCAAGACCGATGCGGCCGCGGACGCGGATGACGATGACGACGACGAGCCGACCGTCAAGTTCGGGGCCGGTCGCGACACCGCCAAGAAGGACGCCGACGCGAAAGCCGACCCCAAGGAGAAGAGCGGCTCCAAGGACGCGAAGGACTCCAAGAGCAAAAAAGACGACGAGGAAAAGAAAGAGGTCGACCGGGACAAGGAAAAGGCACTTCGTCTGCTCACCAAAAAGTTAGGCCGCAAGAGGGACGGCTACTTCGTCGTCATGTTCAAGGAGGCCGTTCCCCAGAGTCGCTACACCGATGGCGGGGACCAACTCCCCGGCTTCGACTGGAAGGACAACACGCACTTCCGCGTCCTTGAGGGTCGCGATCAAGCCGCGGACGTCCTCTACGATTACCTTACCGAGTTCGGCCCGATCGAGACCAAGTCCCGCAGTCGCCGTTCGCGTAGTCGTGACCGAGACGCGCAACCCTCCAAGCCGAACCCGCAGCGCGACTTTCAGATGATCCGCTGGTTCCCCGACAGCGCCACGGCGATGAACTTCCAGACCTTCGCCGTCAACAAGTACAACGCTCAAAAGAAGGCGTACGAAGAACGGATGAAAGCCCGCAACACCCGCTAGGGCTCTGTTCCAACTCGAAATTGGTGTTGGTGTATCCTTAACCGTTTGGCACTGGCTGACAAGCAGCCGGCGGCCCCCGAGATTTGGATGGCCTAGGATACCAGCGCGATCGATCACGTTATCGACAAGATCCATCGAGACCGGGAACCCTGCGTCCCCGGTCTCGTTTCTTTTTCCCATCCTGCGTGCTCGCGCAACTTGCTCAACGTTTGAAAACTGACCTTGCCTCCGATTGGAATTGCGCGCATAAGCCCATCCTTCGACAAGAATCAGCGATCGATTCCAGGTCTTCCCGGGAAAGCGACCTTCGCCCCCGAGGGGAGGATGCCATGCACGGCTTGGGCCGCGCTTCACTCATCTTGTTGGCGTTGACGGCCGGGTGCGTCTCGGTGCCGGCGACGTTCGAGGATCCGACGACGGTGTCGTGCGACAACTTCGACTTGGTCTGGGAGACCACCGTCGATGTGCTCGAACGATACTTCGAGATCGGCTACGAGAACCGCTATGACGGCCGGATCGAAACCCAGCCCCTCTCGGCGGCGACGTGGTTCGAACCCTGGCGGCATGACTCGATCGGCTTCGAGCAACGACTGGAAGCGTCGTTGCAAACGATCCGGCGCCGGGCCTTCGTCTTGATCCAGCCCGCGCCCACCGGCGGTTTCACCATCCTCGTCGAGGTCTACAAGGAACTCGAGGATCTGCCGCAGAACCCGACATCGTTCCTGGGTGAAACCGGCATCATCACGAGCATCGAGCCGACCACCGAAACGCTCGTGACCTCCGCGGTCCCGGTCGCCGCCGGTTGGATCTCGCTCGGTCGTGATCCGCTGCTCGAATATCGCATCATCGAGGAGATTCACAAGAAGCTCGGCATCTGTGGCTGCACGCCCTGCGCGACTCCGGGCATGACACCCGCGATGACCCCTGGCGTTTCCGTCCCCGCGGGGACTCCCGTCGCCGTTCCGGTGGGCACTCCGTAGTGCTTCGTTCCAACTTGACGTCTCCGTTGGTGTGGGCCTATCCCCTTGGCAGTGGCTGACAAGCAGCCAGTGGCACCACAAGCTCTTATTGGACCGGAGTACTCGTATCCGGTGCTCGATTCGATGCCGGCCGCGAATCAGGCGAATGGTGGTGGTTGCCGACGACGGGGCTGGTGGACTAAGCTGTACGTAGCGTCGAGTCGAACGACTCTTCGAGACACGACAGATCGTTCAAAACCTGTAGAACGAAGTACTTCAAGCAACGCGAGTGCTCGTTGACGGGACACGCCCGGCCGCGTTTCACTTCGCTCAACGCCTGTTCGACGACCAACGATGGACATCACCAGGGCCTATCACGAATGGTTGGGAATCGACGAGTCGATCGCGCAACCGAACCACTATCAGCTTCTCGGTCTCGAGAACTTCGAAGCCAATCCCGACACAATCCACCGCGCCGCGTTGACGCGGATCGCCAAACTGCGCCCCTACCAAGCCGGCCAGCATAGCGAACTCTCCCAAGAGCTCATGAATCAGATCTCCATGGCGCGCGTCTGCCTGCTCGACGCCGAGGCCAAGGGAGAATACGACCTTCAACTCAACCTGGGATCGCGCAAGGGAGCCGAGAAACCCAAGGATTCCACCGCCCCCGATGTCGACGCCGCCCGTCTCGCGGCTATCACCGGTTCGGAGGCTCCGCCGCCGCGCGCCTGGTCGAAGGAACCCGAGCCCGAACCGGTCGACGAAGATGACGAACTCGAGGAAGACGAGGAGTGGGAGGACGAGGACGAAGCGACTTCGGGAAAGGGTCGCCGTCTGGTTCTCGCCGGTGGATCGATCGCCGTCGCCTTGGTGGTGGGAGCCCTGGCATACTCGTTTCTCCTTCCCCAGCAATCGGCCTCCACCGAGAACGGCCTCGGCGCCAACGGCCGACCGCCCCTGGAATTGCCCCCGGTCGCGGCTAACGAACAAGTCCTCTATGAAGCGGCTTTCGACGATGAACTGGGAGCCCAGGAATTCTGCCGCATCGGCTTTCCATCGACCCTCCTGCCGATCAAGCCGGCCGAGTCCACGCTCGATCTCTCCGTCGACGGCGCGGCTCGACGCGGGCTCTTTCTGCCAATGCCCAAGGGGAACTTTCGGCTCCTCTTGCGGGTGAACGAGCACTCATTCACGGACCTCGCCCAACGGGTTGTCGTCGGGGCGTTCCGTACCCCCAACGAACTGGTCGGCGCCGAGTCGAGTCGTGCCGAAGCGGGATCGGCCCTGACTCTCCGCGTTCAGGACGAGCAGCGATTGTCGCGCCGAGGACGGGGAATTCCGCCCGGTCCGTGCTGGATCGAGCTACGCCGTACGGGTAAGACCTGGTCCGTCGGCGTCAGCGACGACGGCAAGTCATTCACCAACGTCGCCTCCTCCGACACCGTGATCGAGCCGGTCGCTCTCGGGATTCTCGTCTCCAACGCAAGTACCAAGGATCTCAAGTACTCGATCGACCACCTTCGGCTCGAAGGGGGTGATGTCGCGTATCGCAAGAGCCTTGACGACCAGTGGCCTCGAACGCTCGCCGCCCCGACCGCGGATGAGTCCGAGGAGTACTTCGGGACGCCCACCACCATCGATGGCGATCTCCTCTCGACGCGCTACACCTTCGAGCGCCAACCGGAGATCGAGGCCTGGGGCGGGAAACTCAACGACGTCGCGGGGGTCGACGTCTACGCCGGCCGAACGGTCCAGCTCGGCCCCATCACCGACCCGCGCCGCGTCCTGCTCAGCTTTCGTCTAGGGCAACCCACGACGTCGGTGCAGTTGTACTTCTCCGATGGCGGCGAGTTGTCCCTCGATCCGAAGAACGGCACCATCGGTAGCAAGCGCGGTCGGCGACTCGCGTTTCCGTTCGAGGCCGACAAACTCTACGAGCTGCGTCTGGAGCGCAAGGCCGCAGACACCTACCGTGTCGCGGTCGACAACAAGGAGATTCTCATCACCGATCCAGGATTCGGTGGGCGACTCTCCTTGAAGGTCGGGGGTCAGGGCCACCTTCAAGTCACCGGCTTCGAGATGGACGGCCCCTTCGCCGGACTCGACTATTTTCTCGCGAGTCTTCGCAAGGACGCCAAGGCGATCGAAAGCCTCAAGGCTCATACCACCGATCCGAAGAAGGGCTCGGCATCACCCCGCGGCGCCAGCCCGGAGCTGATCGCTCGACTCCACGGCCCGCCGCGACCGCTCGATGGCCCCCGCGGAACCCCGATACATCTAGACTTGGTCAACTCCGACCGTGACGAACGTCATCCGTCGCTCGACCCGACGCGAATGCACTTGGTCTTTCAGCGGAGCACCCCCGACGAGTCGCGCCTGCTTCGAGCGGAGCGAGAGGAGGCGACGAACAACTTCCAAGACTTGCTTCATTTCTCGAAGCTCTCCGAGGCAAAGAGTCCCCAGACGCCCGCGATCAGTCCCGATGCGAAGGAAATGCTCTTCACCGATAACAAGTTCGGCCCCTACCAGCTCTTCGTGATGCGGCGATCGACCGACGGGATGTTCCAGGCGCCTGACGTCATCCATGAGTTGCGTTCCCACCTAAGCGTGACCGAACCGGCGTTCACCGCCGACGGGTTGACGCTCTACTACGTGATCGACCGACCGGAAGGCAAGAAGGTCTACCAAACCCAACGCTCCGCCACCGACTGGCCCTTCGAGAAGACCGCGCCCCTCCCCTTCCCGTTCGACTACCACTCGCCGAGCGTCACCGCCGACGGGCTGACGATGTACCTCGAGGGTCCGCTCGAGGATGGTCGTCGTGGCATCTTTCAATCGAAGCGTTCGGCTCTCGACGCCCCGTGGACGGTCCCGGTTCCGTTGCCGAACCTTGCGGATCCGAACGCCGAGGTCGGCGACGTCAGCCCCTTTGTCACGGCGGATGGCAAGTGGCTCTACTTCGCCAGCGACCGTCCAGGCGGCGTGGGTGGCTTCGACCTGTGGACGGTGCATCTCCCCCAGGAGATCATCGACGGCCCGCCCTTCGATCAGACTCCCTCGCCGGCGGAAGCGGTCGATCCCCGGATGTTGGCCGAGGTCGTTCCGATTCCCAATGGGCGCATCACCGAGGGCATGGTTCTCGGCCCCTTGCCGGAGGAGGAACTTCCCATGGGAGCCGGGGAGAAGCAGTGTGTCCGGGTCGCCGATCGGTTGACCCGCCGGCTCCGGGAGATTCCCACGGACAAGGTTGGGACACTGACATGGAAGCGGCGAGTCTTTGAGAAGATGGACGAACCAGGCGCGTACCTCGTCTACGTTCCGCTCCACTTCGAGGTCAGCCAGAAGATCGTGCTCCAAGCGGAGGACCTTCCCGGGCAAGCCTTCCTGAGGCTCGACGGTCGGCGCGTGCCCCTTGAGGCGGTTCGGCGAACTTCGAACCCGAGAGATCCCTGGGAACGGTTCCGGGGGCTCTACGAGTCGAAGCTCGTGCTCGCCAAACCGGGGCAGCGGCCGTTGGTCGGCTTACTCTGTGTCGGAGCCGATGGGGGAACGATCAATCTTCAAGTGGTGCCCGACAATGACGTCAAACCCCTCGAGGGGGTATCGCTCGACTTTGGCGTGAGAAAGTAATCAGGTCAGCTCGTGCCACGGGCAACGCGAGATCAGTTCGACGGCCTGATCGATCTCGTCGGTCGTCACGAACCAAGCCGTCGACATTCGCACGAAGTGTCGGCTGGCCCCACTGCTGGCGACCATCTCGACTCGCCCCTCGTTCCAGAACCATTCCCGCGTCCTGAGCGCGTCGACCTTCGGCACGTCACAGGTGACCAGGGCCCCGGACAACTCCGGGTGATCGCTGGTCGCCGGCGACCATCCCACCTCGAGGAGCCGGGCACGGGCATGACTCGCCAACTCGCGCGAGCGCCGCCGAATCGCCTCCTCGCCGATCGAATCGCGAAACGCGATCACTTCGGGAATCACCATCTGTGGTGAGCGATCGGTCGTGCCTTGGAACTCGAACTGCCTGGCCCAATAGGAGGCTCCCCACCCGCTGTCGTCATCGGGTCGTTCGGGATCGAACTTCCACCCCCAACTGGTCATGAACGGGCGTAGCGTCGCTTTAACGGACTCGTGCACGTGAAGGAACCCGACCCCGACCGGAGCCATGAACCACTTGTGTCCATTGCCGCCGTAGAAGTCCGCCCCGATCTCGGCCAAGTCGAGGTCGAGCATGCCCGGGGCGTGGGCGCCGTCGACGAGCGAGAGGATCCCGCGTTGCCGGGCCAGCGCGCAGAGTCGCTTCGCCGGCATGACCAGGCCGCTCGGACTGGTGACGTGGCTAAAGAAAAGAGCTCGCGTCTCGGGCTTGAGGACGCGTCTGAACCGGTCGACGATCTCCTCGGGTTCGGCGACGTCGACGGGGATGCGGACTTCGTCGAGAGTCCACTGGTGGCGCTTCGCCAACTCCCGCCACATGAACTGCATCGCGCCGTACTCGTGGTCGGACATCGCGATCCGCGAACCGGGCGGCAACGAAAGCGACGAGGCGGCGGCATTGAGCGCTTGCGTCACGTTCGCGAAGAAGACCAGCGCCAACGGGTCGGCCCCGAGGTAGCCCGCAAACGCTCGGCGGGCTTCCTGAATCGTATCGGGCACCCGCCGCCAGTAGAAGTCGAGCGGCGCCCGCGCGAGGTGCTCCCGCCAGTCGGCGAGCTTCTCGGCCACGGGACGAGGCAGGACGGAGTACGAACCGGTGTTTAAGTACACCACCCCCGGTTCCATGCAGAGTCGTGAGCGATGCTCAAGCCACGTCTCGTCGCGAAGCGTCATCTTCTCCCCCTCGGCCGGCGCTCTCGGTTCTCTCGTTGTCGCGGAGTTTAGCAGCCCGTCGGTCTTCCCGACGGAAGCCCGATGTCTGTCGCCGTGGCGAGGGGCGCAGAGCCACCGACCGCGCGCGAACCGTATCAAGCTCGATTAGGACGTGGGCGTGCTAAGGCAAGTCGGCTTCGGCGGCCGAGGAGTGACTGGCGTCGAGATGGCTGTGACCGTCCCAATAGCAGACGCGGTTGCGGCCTCGGGTTTTGGCCGCGTAGAGTGCTTGATCGGCGAGATCGAGCAAACTCCTGGGCGTGGGATCGAAGAGCTCGTTGGTGGAGGCGACCCCGATGCTGACGGTCACCTTGGCCTCTCCCTTGCGGTGAACGAAGCGCATCCGTTCGACGTGTCGCCTCAGTCGCTCGGAGAAGGTGGATGCTCCCTCAAGGTGCTGCTCGGGCAGAATGACGACGAACTCTTCCCCGCCGTAGCGGGCGACAAGATCGACGGCGCGAACCTGTTGCCGCATCGCGTCGGCGACTTCGTTGAGCACGAGATCGCCGAAGAGGTGTCCGTAGGTGTCGTTGATCTCTTTGAAGTGGTCGATGTCGATCATTACACAGCTCATCGAGCTTTGATAGCGCTGGACCCGATCGAATTCCTGTTCGAGTCGTCGCTCGAGGTAGGAGCGGTTGTAGAGCCCGGTCAACCCGTCGATTTGCGCCTTCTGCTCGAGAAGATCCAACAAGTACTTCGTCCGGAAGGCCGAACGGACTCGAGCGCGTAGTTCGATCGGGTCGAATGGTTTGGTGACGTAGTCGACCGCCCCCATGTCGAGGGCACGGACCTTGTCCTCGGTGTGACTTTGCGCGGTGAGGAAGATGACGGGAATGAGCCGAGTGGCCGACTCTTCTTTGAGACGTCGACAGACCTCATAGCCGTCGAGGACGGGCATGTCGATGTCGAGCAGGATGACGTCCGGCTTAAGGCTCGCGACCACCGCGAGGGCCTGTTTGCCGTCATCCGCGGTACATACCTCAAATCCATCAGCGGCAAGCCGCGAGCGCACGAGTCGCTGGATGACGACGCTGTCGTCGACCAACAACACTCGACGCGAGCGCGAAGCTCCCCGCTCTTGATGGTTCTCTACATCCAAGGTCATCTTAAATAATCACTGTGACTGGAACGCCTCTTCCCCCAGTGGCAATCTCCAGACTCGCCTCTAAAGAATGAGCGATAGGTATCACGACGTCAACACGAAAAGGGAAGACCCTCGCAACTGTCGCTAACTTATCGTCATCTCTACGAGCTTGTCGATGCCCTTACTCCTTCCGTGAAGAGGAATTCTAAATTCCGCGATCGATTCCGTCCGAGAACGTCAGCGGCATCGACTCCGAATCCAGGCCCTTCGCCACCACCATTGCTGGGCCTCTAACGTGTATACGCAAGTCATACCGAAAGCGGACAAGACTTGATTCAAGAGACTCAATCGGCGTTCGCTTTTGGCTGAAGTGTGAACATCCTATGTCACTACGCTCCCGGACACCGACCGCTTTCTCAGCCTCCATGCTCTCTTCTCCCGTACGTTCCCAATCTTGGGCCGTCCCTTGTCAAAACGTCGTCACTCCCCCAAGTTCGACGTCGGAAATCGACGCAAAATGCCCTGTCCGCGTTTCCCATACCGGGTTATAGGCTCCCTGCTAGACGCGCGCTCTGGAGGACATGAAGCGCAGGATTTGATGCAAGGGAAACCTCACGTGCACCGTCACCTTCTCACGCAGTCATTCCGGACCACGTCGCGACGCGGCCGTCGCCTGATCGAAGCGTGCGCCCTGCTTGCGGCTCTCCTCGTGCTTCCGACGGATGCCGCGGCCGGCGATCTGGCGGTCGTCAACGGAAAAGTCGTCACCAGCAAGGATGTCGATCAAGCCTTCCAACGGACCCGCTTCGCCAACGAGAAACGGACCGAAGAACAGGTGAAGCTCTTTCGGCGCCGCTTGCTCCAGTTGATCATCGACGACACCCTCGTCAACCAGTACCTCGACCAACGCGACATCCAGGTCGACTCCAAGGACGTCGACAAGCACGTCGCGACCTTCCGCAAGAGAATCGAAGCCCAGGGCGGCACCCTTGAGGAGTTCCTCGAGGAGATGAACATCGACGAAGACAAGATGCGGCAAGACATCACCAACATTCACCGGTGGCTCAAGTATGTCCGCAGCCAAGCCAACGACTCGGTCCTTCGCACCTATTTTGAAGCCAATGCCGACGCCTTCAACGGCACCCTCATCGGCGTCCAGCACATCCTGGTCAAAGTCGATGCCGACGCCGATCCGCAGGAGTGGGATAAGGCGCGTCAACGAATCTCCTCCATCCGCGCCCAACTGGCCAGCGGCGTGACCTTCGACGAGTTGGCTCGCGTCCACTCCGACTGCCCGTCGCGCGAGAAGGGTGGCGACCTGGGAAAGATCCGGCGCAAGGGGGACATGGCCGAACCATTCGCCGCCGCCGCGTTCGATCTCAAGGTGGGACAGATCAGCGGCTTGGTGAAGACCGACTTCGGCTACCACCTCATCAAGGTCACCGACCGGGAGCCGGGCAAGTCCGTCTCCTTCGAGACCGTGGTCGAGAGCGTCACCAGCCAGTATGCCGAGGACCTTCGCGATACCGTCATCGCCCGCATGCGAAGCAACTCCGAGGTCAAGATGCTTCGCTAGTCTCGCCGCGCATGGCGGGAGACACTTCCATTTCCCCCGTGAGCGACCGCCCCGTCCAGTGCCGCAGTAGGCACAGGGTCGCTCCCTTGTCGGGAATCGGATATCCCCGCGACAAATCGGGATCGGCGTGAATCGCCGGTCTCAGGTTCGGCAATCCGACACAGCTCGGGCACCCCTCTTCGCAGCCACAGTCCTCGACCATCCGACAGCTCATCTCCAGCAGTCGTTCGAGCTGCTCATAGCCACGCTCGGCATAGCCGAGCCCGTGGGGATAGCGGTCGTAGACGAAGAGGGCCGACGTCCCCAAGTTCGAGGAGTCGACGACGCCGCTGATGTCGCGCACGTCGCACATCGCCAAGAGGGGGAGCGCCATGACGAAGAGGTTGCGCGTCCCCGCCAGCGCTTCGCTCGGCCGGTACCCCATCGACTTGAGCAGAGCCCGGGTCTCCGGCCCCATCGCCAACCACAGCCCCGTCGTCGGTAGCGTCTGTTCGGGAATGTCGACCGGCCCCATGCCGAGGTTCTCGCGGGTCTCGAACTTGATCTTCTTGAACGCGACTGTCTTCCAGGTGACATCGACCATTCCGAACCCGGCCTCGCCATCCCCCCAGGGCTTGTCGCGGCGCCGCTCGCGCAGCTTGATGTTCGATTCCAAGATCGCTTGCGTGTAGTAGTCGGTCTCGAGCCGTTCGACGCGGGCGATCTTTCCCTCGAGATCGAGTTCGCGAACCAGGTAGGTCTCCGCCGCGTGCAAATAGACCGCCTCGGGGTAAACCAGTTCCGGCGCGCTGATGGCGTCGACGTTGGCGATCACCACTTCCCCCTCGGGCCGTCGCTCGATGATGCTGAAGGTGTTGTCCGCCATGTGCCGGAGACTGACGCCGACCGCGGGGTTGTCGGGACGCGCCCAGTAGTAGGCTCCACCCGTCTCGGTGAGCCGCTTCTCCTTCTGGAGTTGTTCGGCGGTCTCTTGCGTCTTCGGCCCGAATCGTGGCGGATCGTCCTCGTCGAGAGGAAGCTCGAACGCCGCGCAGGAGAGATGCCGCGAAAGAATGTATGGGTTCTCGGCATCGAGTGTCGCCGCCTCGGGTGACTGCTCGAAGAAGTAGTCGGGATGGCGCAGCATGAATTGATCGATGGGGTCGCTCTGGGCGATCAGGATCGACACGCTTGGCCCGGCGCGACGTCCCGCCCTGCCCATCTGCTGCCAAGTGCTCGCGATCGTTCCCGGGTATCCGATCAAGACCGCGGCGTCGAGCGAGCCGACATCGATGCCGAGTTCCAACGCGTTGGTGCTGACGATCGCTTGGAGTCGCCCCTCGAAGAGGTCGCGTTCGATGGCGCGGCGCTCGTCGGGGAGGTAACCGCCGCGGTAGGCCTTGACCTTGGAAGCGAGTCCCGGAGCGTGATGGGCGAGTCGCTCGGTCAGTCCTCGGTAGACCAGTTCCGAAGCAAGTCGCGTGCGCGTGAAGGTGATCGCACGGCCTTGATGGCGCAGAAGCGTTTGCAGCAGGAGCACCGCTTCATCCGAAGCGCTCTTGAGGGCAAGCCCACCCAGACCCGCCTCGGCGGGACTCCACAGGAAGATGTGCTTGGGCCCACAAGGAGCCCCGTTTTCCTCGACGACACTGACCGGCGCGCCGATCAACTCCTCGGTGAGCGGGCCCGGATTTCCCACGGTGGCGCTCGTCGCCAGGACCACCGGATCGCTGCCGTAGTGGTGACAGATCCGCCGCAGCCGGCGCAAAACGTTGGCGACGTGGGATCCGAAGATCCCCCGATAGGTGTGGACCTCGTCGAGAACCACCACCCGCAGATCGGCGAAGAAACGCGACCACTTGGGATGCTGCGGCAGCAACGAGACGTGCAGCATGTCGGGATTGGTCATGACGACGTTCGCCCGTTCCTTGATGGCGCGCCGCCTCGCGGTGGGCGTGTCGCCATCAAAGACGTCGGGACGGATTCGCTCCCGTAGATCCGGAGAGGCCGCCGCGAGCCGTTCGAGGCCGCCCAGTTGGTCGCGAGAAAGGGCCTTCGTCGGGAAGAGGTAGAGGGCACGTGCTTGGGGATCGAGAAGCGACTGTTCCAGCACCGGAAGGTTGTAGCAGAGCGACTTGCCGCTAGCGGTACCGGTTACGGTGACGATCGAGCGTCCCGAGCGGGCATGCTCGAGCGCGGCAACTTGATGGGTGTAGAGTCGTTCGATCCCCAGTCGTTCCAACGCGGAGCGGAGTCCGTCGGGCAGTTGGGGATCGGGCGTGGCGTAGGAGGCCTCCCGACCGGGAAGCGTTCTCAGTAGCCGTTTTCTCCCAGGAAACCGGGAGTCATCGATCAGTTCCGCGATGACCGCGTCGACATCCATGTTCACCATCCTGGCCTGAGCACCGCTGGTGCATCCTCGCAAGCCAGGAAGTGTACATTTGAATAGACTTCTCGGTCAAGCCGATTTCCGCTCGAGCGGGAAGTCGGCCCCGACGTAGCGGCGCCAGAAAGGCAGGATCGAGAGCTTCTTCTCCAGGAGTTCGACGTATTTGCAGACCGCGCCGAGTTGCTCGTGGGCTTCCACCAGCGCGGCATGATCGTGTTCGTACATCGATGGGAATGGCGCGAGCTGCCCAACCGCGGCATTGAGCTTCATGACGTCGTCGTTCTTCGCGTGCAGCGCGTCGACGGTCCGCTGGTACTCGTCCCAAAGTTCCTTCTTCTCCTCGCCGAGTTTCTGTTGGGCTTCGAGCAGTTCGACCTTCTCCGCCAACGCCGCCTCTTGGGCCTTGAGCAACTCGTCGATGTCGGCGGCCTTCTGCTGCAAGAGCCGTTCTTGTTCGGCGATCGCCTCGTCCTTGCGGCCGAGATCCTCCACGATGTAGCGACGGTCGGCGAGCATCTCCTCGATCTTCTTCTTGTACGTCCGCACGTCGGCCTCCAGGCAATCGCGCTGGTGGACGATCTCGTGGAAGTTGACGCCATGCTCGACGGCGAAGGCCTTTGTCTCCGCGCTGATCGAGCGTGGGAAGAGCAGGATCGTGTCGTTGAGCACCATGATCTCGTGTTGATCGCTGATGCCGCGCAGGGCGTCCATGACCTCGTCGAACGAAGGCCACTGCGAGCTGTCCATCGGGGCGGGCGGAGGACAGAGAAAGAAGCGGGCGTCGTCGATGATCAGAACACTCTGCTCGTTGAGGTGCCGCAGCGCCTCGATCTCTCCGATCAGCGGACACTGCGACGTGTCCCCGGAGGTATGATCGGCGACGCACCAGTGGGCGTCGAGCCAGTAGAGGACCGGGCGGTCGCGCCACGACTCGGCGCGGTCGCGCAGGTACTGGGCCGAATCGCCCTGCGCGGGATGGATCTTCTCGACGTCGGAGAAGCGCTCGCAAATCCGCTGGTGAAGCGGCTCGCTCAGCTCGACGGTGTGGATCTCCTCGAATCGATCGCAGATGCGGGCGACCGTATCACCCTCGAACGTGCCGGTCTCCACGAAGGTCGCGATCGGCAGGAGGCGCTGAACGTGTTCGACCAGGGCGAGGTCGATGGAGAAGTGAATCATGCCCATGGCATTCTCCTGGAAGGATAGGAAGTGGAGTGAATGTTCTTTTCATCTCGAGAAAACAGTTCTGTCTTCGAGAGCCCGCCGCGCTCGGCGAGCGACTGGTTGGCACCACGAACGGCTCACGTCCGATCGCGGCTTGCCTACGCCGAGGCCCGTCGTTCGGTCGACGAGCGTCCCCGTAGGGGGAGTTGTTGAAGCATCTCGAGCCAAGCTTCCAGCGGCTCGAGGTTGGCATCCCACGTGTAGGACGCGTCGATTAGCGCCCGGGCACGGCGAGCCATCGCGGCGCTCTCCTCCGGTTGCGTGATGACCTGCGAGATCGCCTCGGCGAGTTCCCCATCTGTCTGACGAATGAGGACGTGCTCGCCATCGGCAATCGAGAGTCCTTCCGCGGCGAGCGGCGTGCAGCAAACCGGCACGCCGGCGCTCATCGCCTCGAGGATCTTGTACTTGGTCCCGCTCCCGGTCTGAAGCGGAGCACAGATGACCGAGGTGTTCGCGAGATAGACGCGGACGTCCTCGACGCGCCCGGTGACGACAATAGTGTCGCCGTCGGCGAAATCGATCAAGTCCTGCGCCGGCCCAGCGCCGACGATGACCAAGCGGGCATCGGGGTGTTTCTCTCGGACGGCGGGAAAGACGCCGTTGACCAATCGCAGCGCCGCTTCGTGATTGGGCGGGTAGCCGAGGTTGCCGACGAAGGTGACGGTCGGACGCTCGAGTCGCTGACGTTCCTCGAACGAGAAGTACCGCTGATCGACACTGTTCTCGAGGACGAAAATCCGCTCGGGCGGGAAGTTGTAGCGTTCGACGAAGAGGTCCTTGTCGAGCTGGCTGACCGAGATGATCCCGTCGTGGTATTCGAGATTGTCCGTCTCAAATCGTCTGGCCCGCTCCGACTCGATCCGCGCCAGCTCCGCACTGAGCGTCGACGCGGCGAGCCGTTCGATACGAACCGACTCGACATCGTAGGAGGCCATCACCAGCCGCGTCTTGCGAGACTCCGCCAGCATCGAGAGCGCGATCGGATTGCTTTGCGGACTGACGAAAAGGAAGTCCCACTTGCCGATGCGAAGGAAGGACTCGATCTCCTCGGCGAGATCCCAGAAGGAACCCTGGGCACGAACGGCGGCGTCGCGGTGATAGCGATCGGCCCACTCATCCGATTCGGAGTACTTGGTCGAACCGGCCGAAGCACGCGCGAGCCACTGATGGGCCGGCTTGGGCCCGCGATAGCTCTCCAGGTAGGTGTCGAGCACGTTGTCGCGTCCCTGGGGCTCTAGGTCGTAGAGCGCGAAGAAGTCCAGTCGCGAGAAGGAGAGCAGCTTGCGCACCATGTGGAAGTCGCGAATCTCACCTCCGGAGTGCCCTGGCGACAGCGGCAAGAAGAACGAACAAAAGGCGGCTCGGAAGCGACCACTGCGCGATTCGATCGCGTAGTCGACCGGCGCCGGTGCCGTGGTCGTCTCGATGGACTCGGTTGGCGGCATTTCGGGCTTCTGGAGCAGGGCCCGTCCCCAGTGAACCAAGCGATCCCACCGACGCCGCAGCGACGATCCATCCAGCCTTGGGATGGTGTTCCCTGGCCAGCGAATCGCTTCGGGATTCATCATGCCCGTGGCGGCGCAGAACCCGACGAAGGCACTTGTCAGCCTATACCAGTTGTCGCGTGGGACGCCACCAAAGGTCCGCCCCATGTAGTTGTCGACGTAGTCGCGGAGCGTCTCGGCGAAGCCGGGCTGCCGCATACCGGGCCAATGCAGCCGACTGAAGCGGAAGAGCTCCACGAGGAACTTGCTCCAATCGCTCGTTTTGGACGACGCGTGGATGCGGTAGAAGGCCTGAACCCGTTCGATCTTCTCGATCTTCGCCGTCTGGACAAAGCGGAAGAAGAGCTCGAAGTCGAAGATGAAGTGGTACGACGTGTCCAACATCCCGCACTGCTCCAGCAATCGTCGGCGGAAAAAGACCGTCGGTTGGGGCACGGCATGGACGTACTTCCAGTAGGCTGGGATGAGACCCGCCGATTGGATCTCGCCGTAGTAGAGCCCCGTCTTGTGCGTGCCGTGATCGGCCAGGAAGAGCGAACCCTCCTCGTCGATGTACAAGGCGTTGCCGTAGACCATGTCGAGATCGGGATTGTCGGCGAAGGCCTTGGCGACATGACGCAGCGCGTCGGCGCTAAGCAAGTCGTCGGAGGCGAGCCAGCCGACGATGTCGCCGGTCGCCACCGTGAAGCCCTTGTTGATCGCGTGGGCCGGCCCCTCGTCGGGCTCGGAGACCCAGTAGTGCAGTTTGCGATCCCAGCGTTCGAGAACCTCGAGCGAGCCATCGGTCGAGGCCCCATCGACGACGATCGTCTGACACTTTGAATACGCCTGGTCGTCGATGCTCTCGAGCGTCTCCTCGAGGAATTCGACCTGGTTGTAGGAAGGCACGACGATGCTGATGGTCGGCAGATCGTCGGCGTCGTCACCGATCGGATCGCGGCGCGCGGGGGTCGACCGCTTTTGCAGGTAAACCTCGTCGCGTTCGTCGGACTGTTCGGGAAAGCCGTGATTGCCGCCGTAGAGCATCTTCCACCGATCGCGCAGATACTCGATCGAAGCGTAGGCTTGATGGCGCGCCGGCTCGATGTCGAGCGGAACCGCCACGTCGAGAATCGTCTCGAGGAAATAGTAGAGCGTTCCCGGGCTGAGCTCTTCGCCGGTATGTTTCTGAATCATCGCGCGGATCTCTTCCACGCGCACCATGCGCCCCGAGGCGGTCTTGGTCTCTTCATACTCGCGGCTACAGGCGAGGTACTCGTTGACGATCACCGCCGGCCAGCGGCGCGAGATCCGCAGGAAGAGATCCCAATCCATGCAGAAGCGAAGCGACTCGTCGAGTCCGCCGACGTCGTCCCACGCGCGACGGGAGAAGAAGGTCGCCGGCTGCAGGATGTAGTCCAAGCCGTAGAGCAACGCGTGTCGGTTCAACGCCATGTGGTGCCGCGCGAAGGGAGCATAGGTCTCCGTCGCGTCGGTGTAGCGCATCCCGTTGCCGATGTACAATCCGCGATCGGGATGGGCGCGGAAGGCGCGGGCGAGGGTCCAGAGCGAGTCGTTGTGGTAAAAGTCGTCGGAGTTGAGCCAACCGACCACTTCGCCCTGGCAGTGATTCATGCCCTCGTTGATGGCCGCCGATTGCCCCCCGTCGGGCTCGCTGCGCCAGTAAACGAGCTTTGATTCGTAGCGGCGGATGATCTCGACGCTATTGTCGGTCGACCCACCGTCGATGACGGCGACCTCGAGATTGGGATAGTTTTGATCGAAGATGCTACTTAGCGCTTCCTCGAGAAAACGTCCCTGGTTGTAGGAGGGGACAACCAGACCGATCTTGGGAAGATCCTGCATCAAGATTCTCCGTGTCTCGTTGCCGCGAGACTCTTGAATTCCCGCCGTGAAGCGTTGACGAGCACCGGTTCGAAGGGTCGCGGAGGGGCGACTCTCTCGATCTACGGTGGTCCGATCTCCCAGGCGGAACGTCCGTAACGGGCACTGCGCGCCCAAACCCGACTCGACGACGGGGAGAACCAGCTTCCCCCCACCACACGCGAGTCGTCACCATCGTCGTCCCTCGCGAGAAAGGCTTCGTCGCCGATCGGTCGCGAGCACGCCCATCGTTGGCATCCTCGACTTCTCGACCACGAACCTCATCCCGAGGGTGAGAATCTCCGCACGCCGCCCCTGCCCCCTTCCCCAACGCCGAGGCGTTTCGAGGAACGAGAGTCCCGGTGCGGACGTACGCTACCGTCCGGCGTTCGGTCACTTCACTCGCCGGAATCTAGGTGCTTCGTCTCAAGCTGCGCGCTCCGTAACTTTCGTGAGGGGGCACGTCACAGATTTGCCAATGTGTGTCAAGTCGAGTCGTCACTCTGCCGAGGACGGAATCGCCCTGGCCCTGTCTCCCGCGTTGACAAGAGTGGAGCTCCAGCTATGGTCGCCCCCGAAACAGAGTGTGGCCGCGTCAAATCCTTCGAGCGGAACCCATCATGTCCCAACGATCCTTCGCCATCGTCACCCCATCGTTCAATCAGGGGCGATTCCTGCGTCGAACCATCGAGAGCGTCCTTTCCCAAGACGTTGGCGAGCTCGACTATTTCATCGCCGACGGCCGATCGACCGACGAAACAGTCGACGTGCTCAAGTCCTACGGCAATAGGATCCGGTGGGTCTCGGAGAAGGACGATGGACAGGCGGACGCGGTCAACAAGGGGATCAAGGCAACCTCGGCACCGCTGATCGGGTGGCTCAACTCCGATGACGTCTACGAGCCGGGAGCGCTCGCGAAGGTCGAAAGCTACTTCGCCCGGCATCCCGAAGTCGACGTCGTTTATGGACGGGCTTGCCACATCGACGCACAAGACAGCATCATCGAGCCCTACCCGACCGAACCGTGGGACTTGGCACGACTCAGGGAGATCTGCTACCTCTGCCAGCCGGCGGTCTTCTTTCGGCGCCGGGTCGTGAAACGCTGTGGGGGGCTCGACGCCACGCTGCGCTACTGCATGGACTACGAGTATTGGCTGCGGCTCGCCGAGGGAGGATGCCAGTTCGCGGCGATCCCCTTCAAGCTCGCCGGCTCGCGTCTCTATCCGACGAACAAGACGCTCGGCTCCCGACTGGCGGTTCACGCGGAGATCAACAACATGCTGCTCGCGCGCTACGGCGCCGTGCCGCGCCGTTGGCTGGTCGGCTACGCCGTCGTTCTCATGCAGCAATGGGGAATCCCGACCAACGTTCGCTATCTATCGGGTCTCGTCCGACGGCTGGTGACGCTCTACGTCTTGAAGAAATGGCCGGTGCTTGTCGATCTGGACAGTGTCCTCGTGCAAACCCTCCGCCCCCGCCGCGCGGCCTAGCAGTCCGTTGATTTAAGCGGGCCAACGCGAGAACGAGCCATGTTGGCCAAGATCAAGGAGGAGAATCGCGGTCGAATCCGTAGTTTCGTCGAGGTTTTTCAACGCCGAGACTGGTCAAAAGAGCCGTTCGTCAACGGCAGCGAATAGATCGACGGGCTGGTGGGAGACGGGGTGCCTTGGCGATGCCCCTTCGTTGCATTGGTGCCGCCCATCCGGAATCCCGTAGTCCAATGCAATCTTCTCTGATGCTCCCTATTATCCAAGGGGATTCCATCTTGATGCTCCCCCTTATCCAAGGGGATTCCATCTTGATGCTCCCCCTTATCCAAGGGGGAGATAAGAGGGGGTCTTCTTTCCAAGGGCAACGTCGACGATTCTCGGAAAAGACGGAAGAGATACCGACCCCCCTTGGACAAAAGGGGGACAAAAGAGGCTCACCCCTTGGACAAAAGGGGGAGACGTTCGAGGACAAAGCGGGTCGTAGGCGAACATACCAAGACATAAGATCACGACCCGACCAACGCGGCCTAAATCGAGGCGAACTCATCGCCGAAGAAGGCGTCGAGCACCTCGATCCACGAGGCTTCCTCGTCCGTACTGCCGTCGGTGGGTGCGGCCGTCTGCTCGGCAACATCGACGCTCGTCGCTTCGGAAGAACTCTCCTCCTGCTCCTCTTCACGGTCCTCGATGACGTCGCCGCCCAAACCGACCACCGAAACGCTTTCGCCGACGCCCGATTCGAGTGGTCCGACCACCGCGTCTCCCGCGGCGCGGGAAGCGGTCGAGGAGAGGACTTGCTGCGCCGAGAGTGCCGACGTCGATTGTTGCTCGAAGTAGTAGAAGAACTCGCCCACCAACGGCAGATCGCCGATGTTCCCAAACCCGAAGCCCAGGTCCGCCTCGGCGCTGTAGACCAGGTTGCCGTCGATGTCGAGATCCATGCTCCCATTGCGGAAGATTCCGATGCGATCGAACCCGGTGGTGCTCCAGTCGCCGACGATCGGAAGGTCGCCCACAGTACCGTAGGCGGCGGTTACGTCGACGCCGGAAGTGAAGACAAAATCCTCGTCGACGTCAATCGCCCAAGCGCCGTTGAACATCGTGGCGATCTGGTCGATCCCGTTTCCATCGAAGTCACCGGCCACGGGAGTCGCCGCGGCGACGCCATAGGCGAACGTCTGATCGATACCGGCGTCGAAGGCGAAGTTGTTGTTGGTGTCGATGATGATGTTGCCTTCCCGGAAGATCGCTAACTCATCGACGCCATCACCGTTGAAGTCTCCGGCGAATGCCTTGTCTCCAGCCACCCCGAAGGTGAACGCGACGTCGACGCCCGACGTGAAGGCCAGATCGCCGTCGAGATCGAGGGCGAAGAGATTGCCGCGTTGGATCCCGATCTTATCGATGCCGTTGCCGTTCCAGTCCCCGACGATGAAGTTGTCGCCAGGCTGACCAAATCCGACGGTGAGATCGACACTCGCGTCATAAACGTGATTGCCGTTGATATCGAGGACCGCCGTCCCGTCGCGATAGATGCTCGGGATGCCGGTCGCGGTGGTCACGGGATTCGGCGCCGGCGGTGGCGCGGGAACCGAGTTCTGCGGCGTGAAGTCGCGTTTGAGGTTCAGGTCGCCGATCGTCACTTCTTGGACGGTGTTGATCCCGGCTCCGGCGATCGTGACGGTGTAGGTCCCAGCGGGAAGCTCCAGCGAGTAGCCGCCCGAGGTGCCTGTCGAGGTCGAGAAGACCTGCCCCCCGCTCGAGATCGCAGTGATGAAGACGCCTTGCAGCCCTTCCCCGACGCCGTAACTCCCCGAGGCATCGACATCGTCGTAGGCGACCCCCGTCAGGAACGGGTTGGAACTCCGGGTGCCGAACTCCTGCACGAGGAAGAGCGACTCGAATGTCCCCGACTGATAGGTGAGCGGACCGACCGGCGTCGCGGTGCCGATCTCGCGGTAGCCCTCATTGAGCATGTTCGTGCGATGGCCCCGCCCCTCAATCCCGGCGTCGACGAAGAGACCTTCAAAGAGCGTGTAAACGGTACTGAAGTTCGAAGTCCCAACCGCGAGGTTCTCGCCGATGAGCGTCCAGTCGTAGCCGGCCGCGGTCGCTCGCGAACTGGGGGACGAACCGGTAGTCGGATTGTCGTGGGCGAAGAAGTCCTGGGCGATCATGGCGTCGCCATGGCCGACGGCGGCAGTGGTCAACGATGCGTTGTAGGCGAGCGGTTGCTTGGAGTCGGCGGAAATGGTCCCGGCGGCGAGCCCTTCATTGAGATCGATCCCATAGAGATTGGCGAATCCAACCGGGTCGATTCGAGCGTAGTTGACCAACTCGATCGCGAGTTGCTGTTCCGCGGAAATGTTGAACGTCGGGACCCAGCGGTCCTCGAGTTCGTCAATCATCGGCTGGCAACGGGCGCTGCTGGGAGCAATGGGCGCCAACCGGCCAACCGTCCGGGTTACCGAATCGATCAAGAAACGTGAAAGCGAGCACGCAACATCATTCGTCATCGCGAATCCTTCATCAGACAAGACAGCGGTAGTCGAGACGGCTGCGCGCTCCGTCGTTCCCACATCCGTTGAAAAAACCAACCTCGCGAAAGGGTTCCTTCCTCCGGCTCGCCGATCGGCTGATCGGGCGGACCACTCGGAATGAGCCTGTCGCTCCTGGAATGCGGGACGCCGAAATTGACCGTTTCGAGAAACGTCGTTACCAAGTGGAAATTACTTGTCCAAAAGCGTCAAGGTCGAACTACCCCACTCACCCCTCACTCTGTTCGATGGACGCCGAAACCGTGGATGTCGCGACGCGGTGGGGAGACGAGAGAAAAGCAAGTACCCAACTACCAGAATAGTGCCCCTAGCGACTCGACGCCAAGGGGCATTCAAAGGAGTGATACTGAAAAAGGGGTGATCCCCGGACATGCCGCGTCGGCGGAATTGGGAAACGGCGCCGAATGGCACAACTGGGCAACGAAGAATGGGACGCGGGGGTTTTCTCCCAATGAGCGGGTCACCTCCAGTCCGCTGATACTGAAGGGAACCCGCCTCTCCTCTTGCACTTTGGCTTGCCCACCGGAAGTGACCGCTAACCAACCGGCGATGCCTCGCCTTCGAAGAGTTCGTCGAGCACCGCGATCCAGGGCTCTCCAGGCTCGCTCGCTACGAGATCGCGATCGCCAACGTCGTTCCGGCCGGTGGTTGTCGCGTCACGAGCAAGCGACGACGACTCTTCGCCCACGGCGGTCAGGACCGTGACGGGAGACGTGCTCCTTGTCTGTCCAGCCGCGACGGCGGAATGCCCCGTCTGGAGTGCCGCTTCGCGCGAACCCGTCGCGGAGAGGACCGAGAAGGGACCGCTCACCGCTGTGGTGAGACCTTCCGGGAAGAACCGACCGACCAGCGGCAGATCGTCGGCGTTTCCGAACCCGAAGCTCAAGTCGATCTGGACGTTGTAGGTCAAGCTCCCATCGATATCGAGATCGACCCCACCCTGGCGAAAGATGCCAATCCGCGCGTTGCCGTCGGCATCCCACCGCCCCAACAGAGGAATATCTCCCACCGTTCCAAACGCGGCGGTCGTGTCGACGCCAGGCGTGTAGACGAAGTCCCCGTCGAGGTCGAAGGCCCACGCGCCGTTGAACATCATCACCAGTTGGTCGCGGCCGTCACCGTTGAGGTCGCCAGCCACCGGGGTCGCCTCGGGGACGCCAAAGGGAAACTCGTGATCGACGCCCGGTTCGTACGCCCGAGAGTTGTTGCTATCGATGACCACGACGCCGCTTCGGTAGAGCCCGATCTCGTCAATGCCATTGCCATCGAAGTCGCCGACAAAGATCTTATCGCTGGCGATACCGAAGAGGAACACGGCGTCGACGCCCTCGTCCCACTGCCAGTTCCCGTTCAGGTCGAGGACGATCAGGTTGTCGCGTTTGAGTCCGATCTCGTCGGCACCGTCGCCATCCCAGTCCCCGGCGAAGAAGTGGTCTCCCGGAGCGCCGAACCCAACCGTGCGATCGACCGCGCCATCGTAGGCGTGGTCACCATCGACATCGAGGACGACAGTTCCACTGCGAAAAATGCCTGGGACGTCGACCGTTCCTGGCGTCGACGGTGGTGATGCTGGAGGCGATTCCGGAACGGCACTCGGAGGCGACGCGGGTGGACTGGAAGGCGGCGAAGAAGGCGGATCGGTCGGCGGAGAGGCGGGTGGCGACTCCGGAGGCGTGACCGGCGGTGATGAAGGTGGATCGTTGGGAGGATCGACTGGCGGTGGCGGCGGTGGATCCGAAGGGGGATCAACCGGCGGCGGTGAAGGTGGCGGGTCGGTCGGTGGCGGAGAGGAGGGCTCGTCGTCTTGCAACGTGAAGTCGCGTTTGATGTTCGCACCGTCGATGGTGATCGTACGCGTCGCGTCGATGCCCGCTCCAGCCACCGTGACGGTGTAAGTACCATCAGGCAACTCCAGCGAGTACCCTCCCGAGGTCCCCGACGTCGTCGAGAACTCTTGGTCGCCGTCGCTGGCCGTGATGGTCACGCCCGCGAGTCCTTCGGTGACCCCGTAGAAATCGGAACCGTCCGCGTCGTCGTAAACCACGCCCGTGAGAAAGAAGTCCGAGGAACGTCTTCCGAAGTTCTGAACGACGAAGAGGGCGTCGAAGGTGCCGGGGGATGTCGTGAAAGCCCCCACCTCCGCCGAGGCCCCAATCTCGCGAAAGCCTCCCGCGAGCATGTTGGTCCGATGCCCGCGTTCCGGAATTCCCTCGTCGACGAAGAGGAGTTCCTGTAGATCCGCGACGCTGTAGAAGCCGGCGCTGCCGTAGGCGATGTTCTCGCCGTAGCTGTTCCAGTCGTAGCCCGCGGCTTGCATCCGATCGCCGGGCGAACCGGTGCGCGGGCTCGAATGCCCGAAGAAGTCGAAGTCAATCATGTCCTGAGCGTGGACGTCGGCGGCGTTGGAGATTTCCTGGCTGATCGCGAGGGGTTGTTTGGGCGTTGATGAAATCGTCCCAGGGTCGAGCCCTTCGTTGAGGTCGATCCCATAGGAAGCCGCGACTCCAGCTGGGTCGGCGCGGGCCAGGTTGACCAGTTCAACGACCAGTTGCGCTTGTCCGGAGATGTTGACCACGGGAACACAACGTTCCTCGAGCCGGTCCAGCGCGGGACGATGGCGGCGAGGATCATTGGTGACAAGTTGACAAAGGGGAAACGCTCGATCGACACATAGCACCCATAGGGATGCTAGAGACGTCGCGGCTTCTAGCGGCATCGGAATGGCCTCGGCGGTAGTCGTCGTTGATCAATGGACGCGACGGGATCCCGTCGGCTTCATCAGGAGGGGGAGAAGTCGGGGGAGCGAAAAGAAGGATCAATTTCCTCTTTGATGGTGGGAGTATAGCTCGCAAATCGCGTCGAACGGGTCGCGACGACGCGTGAGAAGGGGACGCGTCAAGACGCGGCTGAGGCGTCATTCAGCGGCAGTGAATTCATGGAGAGAGAAGGTCGCGACGGCCAGCGAGTGAACCAATCGCACGGGCGGGAAGTCACGACTCGTTGGTCGTGTCCGGCCCGGTCTCATCACTCTTGCGGGTACGAAAATACCCACGAAGCGTCGGGTACGAGACCGACATGCAGAGCAAGGGCAACATCAAAGCACCGGCCGTCCATTGCCCGATGAAGGAGTCTCCGTCGGTATCCAGCGTCAACCATCCAGTGGAGGTGAAACCGGCAATTTCGACTTCCGCGGGGAAACCGTGCTCGGCCGCGGCGATCTCGTAGTTTCGGTGGCCGGAAAGCGAGTGACGAAGGGAGAGATTCAGGCGGAGTCCAAGCTCGCCACGCGGGATCTTGCGGACCCAGGCCTGTTCCGTCTCGGCGGCATCCTCGACGAGGAGAGCCGCGGAAGCTTCGGCACTGTCCCCCGCATGGTCCTCGGGATCATCCGAGCCCCCTTCGGCGGCGATGCTTACCGACGTCCAACCGTCTTCGCGCTTGTTGACGACAACTTCGTTGCCGTTGGCGGTCACCAAGGTATTCCGCTTGCCGGCTTCGGGGGCACGCCTCTTACTCGTCGCGCGGTTCGCGTAGGCACGCGTCTGCTTGGTGACGGCTTCGTCGTCGGCGTTGACGTCGATCATCGAACCGGCCGAGAAGGAACCGATCGCCTCCTCACCCATCTCCAATTCGGGGGCCTCGACCAAGTCATCCTCGACGTCGCGCTCGTCCTCTTCTTCCTTGGAGGGCGACTGACTCTTCGGCTCCTCGGGCGTGTCGGCGCCGCCACCGGACTTGCCGTCGCTGCCGCTGCCGGAATTTCCACTGTTCGGCCCATCGAATGAAGGATAGTCTTCGTCGGCAGGGTCGTCGAAGTCGTCGCCAGGCTCGTCGAAGCCCCCCTTGCCATGACCGATGATGTCGTCGATGACGATCTCGGTGACGGTATCGCCCGTGAAATCGATGACGATCACGTCGCCGTCATACTGTCCTCGGGGGCCAGCTTCACCAAAGTCGATGCCGTCCAAGTCGATCGGATCGAGGAAATCGCCTGGCTCGAGCACACCCTCGCCATCGAGATCGTCCAATTCGAACTCGCCGAGCTTCTCCCAGATCGGACCGAGCGACCGGATCGAGTACTCGAACGCGGCCGAGGAGACCTGAACGATTGTCTTGGTCGTCAGGTCGGGAGCGTAGGGTAAGGGCGAACTGATGACGCGGACCTCTTCCGACGTCTTGTCGTCCACCGACTGAAAAATGCTGAACATCGTGAGCGTGTCGAGCCGCTGATCGAAATCGCCCGCCACGACGCGGGTGACGAATTCCGTTTCGACCTCGGCAAAGAGCCCCACCAAGGAGGTCATCCCGTCGGCTTCGTACGTCTCGCGGCGAACGGTCGCCCACACCGTCGTCTTCGAGAAGGGCGACTGCGGGGCATGCGATTGCTTCGATGAAACCGTGTGCGGGACGAGAAAGACATCGCTCTCCTCGGCACCGACCCGAAGATGGGACGTGCCCGCCTCGGCATCAGCGGAGATATCCACCGGAAGCAGCACGTAGTTCGATGACGAAGGCGTCGAGGAAGCCAGTTCGAGCAGTTCCTCGCCACTGGCGTCGGTGACGGGGACAAGCATGTAGGCTTGGATACCGGATGATTCGAGGGAGGCGTTCCAACCAATGGGGCCATCCTCACCGCCGATCACGACGTCGAGGGCGGTATCGCCTTCCACCTGGTTGACGCTCGCGGTGAAGGCCACCACCTCGTCAGAGAATCCATCCAACTCGTGACGCTCGGGCGACGATCCATCCGCCAGAAATGAGTCGACATCCCCGACGTCTTGACCAGCGAGAAGAAGGTAAATTCCCTCGCTCGCGGCAACAGCGGGGGCGTTGCGTGGTTCCAATTGCTCCACGCCGACACGGGCGACCGATCGCCCCGTCCCGAGAGCACGCGCTCGACGCCGCTTCGCGTCCTTCGGCTGGTCAATTGGTGCGGCACCTGTCCAACAAGTCATGTCGTCAGATCGTGGAATGATTGATGTGCTCGCTCTTAGGTGAATGTTCCATCACGGAATTCGCATCCTGCTCCGCGAGAACCGGCCACTCTCCCCAGGCGATGGTACGATAAGAAATCCCGTCCGTAAAGAGCATCACCCCAAATTCGTCGATGTGACCCCTTTCACCCGCGTCTCCGGGAGCGATGGCCCAGGCAACATCGGGTCACCGTCGTACTCGCTTACCAACCAAGTGACGATTCCTCGGAGGAGGACCGGACGCGCCAAAAGAGAACAAGGTCAACGATTTCCTACGGCTTTGGTGCAAGGTTCCGCCGCCGCGGCGGTATGAAGGGTAAGGATGCTCGTCGCCGACCCGCGATTCGATGTCCGGTCGAGGCGTTCAATCCTGATTCAACTGTCAGAGAGATCGACACCCCGCCAACGGGATGGAGATTTCCACGCAAGCGAGTGTCGACGGCAAGTCAGGTTTGCCGTTCGTACTCGTGGAGGGGGGGTCTTCTCTTTTCCGAGGGGGCCGATCACAAACGAACGACCAGAATCACGAGCAAGCCCGGCAGGGTCGATGATGCGCGCCGACCACGGGTGTCGTGTTTGCTCGAGGACAGCAGAGGTGGGCGTCCGATCTCCCGGTGAACCGGGCGATGCCGCGAAGGCCTGGAGATTGGGATCTCGCGACGCCCACCAACGCTGCCTCCCCGACCTGCGATGCGCGCGAGAGGATGAAGCGAACTTCATCCTCTCATCGGCCGGGGTGCTCCCCTTTCCTGCGCGACCCCGAGTATAGACCAGATCGCCCCCCCATTCCAGTTCAACCACGATTTCCCGGAGTCTCGCTCGTTACGCTCGCGCCATCACTCCATCTCAAGTTGATCGTGTGAACTCCATGCTCGTCCAGCGTGAGTTCCTCGCTGCGCTACTTACCCCCAAACCCGACAACGGCTCATCCATCCCCATTCCCCTCAGCTTCCGCGACCACCGCGATCTCGACTTGACCCGTTTCGACGCTTCCTCGACATAACTTTTGGTCGAGTACCCGCGACATGGCGGCACCTTCACCAAGAGAGACAACCGATGGCCAAGCCGAGTCAGTGGCTCCACGAGCACGCGCACGATGTCACCTCCCAATTCGGCGAGGACGGCATCATCGAGAAAGCACTCGAAACCATCGGCCAGCGCGACGGCTGGTGCGTCGAGTTCGGCGCGTGGGACGGCAAGCACCTCAGCAACACCCACACCCTGATCGCCGACAAGGGCTACTCCGCGGTCCTCATCGAGGGCGACCCGCAGCGTTACCAAGAGCTGTGCGCTCGGCACGGCGAACGCGAGAACGTCGTCCCGATGAACGCCTTCGTCGGTTTCGAGGCATCCGACTCTCTCGACACGCTGCTCGACAAGACCGCGATTCCGAAGCAATTCGATCTTCTCTCGATCGACATCGACGGCAACGACTACCACGCCTGGAACGCCGTGACGACCTATCGGCCCAAACTGGTCGTGATCGAATACAACCCCTCGACCGCCAACGACGTCGACTTCGTCCAGGACGCCGACCCAACAATCAATCATGGCTCGAGCCTGCTTGCGCTCGACCGACTGGCCAAGGAAAAGGGCTACGAGCTGATCGCCACCACGACGACCAACGGCATTTTCGTCGACGCCCAGTACTTCCCGCTTTTCGAGATCGAGGACAACAGCGTCCGGGCAATGCGGACCGACGAGTGGTTGGTCACCCATCTCTTCTGCGGCTACGACGGGACCGTCTTCGTCCGTGGCTACGGCACCCTGCCCTGGCACGAGATCAAGTACAACGAATCTCGCATGCAGTTCCTCCCCAAGTGGCTTCGCAAGTACCCGCACAACTACTCGAAAACCCAGGCGTTCGTCGCCGACCTCTACAACCGCTGGTTCAACAAGCGCAGCGCCTAACCGTCAGCCCTCGCCCCAAGGACGGCACTCATGACTCGCGTTCTCGTCAACGATCACTGCTTGCTGCGAACCCGCACCGGCGTCGGCCAATACCTCGCGTCGCTCGTGGCCCATTGGCCCGAGAAAGCGACGATCCGGCTCGAAGGGATCAAGACCGGTCCCAATCTTCCCGAAGTCGCCAAGGAGTACGCCCGCTCCCAACTGCCCGATGTCGCGGGGATCGAGCAAGTGACGCTGCGGCCGCTGACGACCATCCAGACACCCCGGCCGAGTTGGAAAGCCGCTTGCCGAGCACTCGTCGAACCGGCCTGGTACGCTCTCAAGGAACAGCGCGTCCGACAGCAGTTCAAGCGTGGCGGTTACGACTCGTTCTTCGAGCCGAACAACATCCCCATCGCTCGCCTGGAACCGACGGTCACGGCGATGATGGATCTCTCGGTCCTCGAAGTGCCGCAGTTTCACCCGGCCAACCGCATCTCCTTTTGGACTCGGCGGCTCGGGCGTGCGGTGTTGTGGACCAAGCACTGGACGTGCATCTCCCAAGCGACGGCTCGAGCCCTGACCCGAGTCCTCGGCGTGCCGGCCGACCAGACGACCGTCACCCCTCTCGCCTCTCGTTGGGACAGCGTTCCCGTCGACTGGACCCCGCGGGCCGTGCGGGCCCAACTCGGCTTGGGCAATGGCTACCTGCTGCACCTCGGCACGATCGAACCGCGCAAGAACCTCCTGTTGTTGCTCGACGCCTACGAACGGCTCCCTGCGGAACAGCGGCGCCGCTGGCCCCTGATCTTCGCGGGTTCGCCCGGCTGGGGTGATGAGAGTTTCTGGACGCGGCTGCGCGAGCATCCCGTCGCCGGCGAGGTCTCCTGGACCGGCTACGTCAGCGACACGCAAGCCGCCGCGCTGATTCGCGGGGCGAGCACCCTGCTTTATCCCTCGCTCTACGAGGGCTTCGGCCTGCCGCCGCTCGAAGCGATGGCGCTCGGCGTGCCGGCGGTCTGTTCTCCCGCCGAGAGTTTGCAAGAGGTGTGTGGGGACGCCGCCCCGCTAGTCGGATTCGACGAGACCGAAGCCTGGTCCGAGTGGATGCTCCGCATGCCCGAGCCTGGCGCCGAGCGCGACGAGTGGATCCGCCGTGGCCACGACCAAGCTCGTACCTTCCAATGGAGCCACACCGCCAAGCTCCAGCACGACGTCATGACCCGCCACGCCGCGTAGGGATCGCGCATCCCTTCTTCGGCTACTCCCCGGTTGATTCAACCAAAGCAAGCCTGGAAAAACACACAACACCCCGCAAGGCTACCCCCTAGCCTGGAAGAGCACACAACACCCCGCAAGGCTACCCCCGGTTGATTCAACCGGGGCCGACGAAGTCGGTGGGAAGTCTCGAGCAAGACCCACACCCGCCAGCAGTCATCCGTCCCCGGCATTCAACCTCCGACCAAGACTTCTTGCGGCTCCGCCGCCCCGGTAGCACAGCAACCGGGGCTAGCCAATGTCAAGGGCGGCACAGCAACCGGGGCTAGCCTGGAAGAGCACCAAACACCCCGCAAGGCTACCCCCTAGCCTGGAAGAGCACACAACACCCCGCAAGGCTACCCCCGGTTGATTCAACCGGGGCCGACGAAGTCGGTGGGAAGTCTCGGGCAAGACCCACACCCGCCAGCAATCATCCGTCCCTGGCGTTCAACCTCCGCCCACGACTTCTTGCGGCTCCGCCGCCCCGGTAGCACAGCAACCGGGGCTAGCCAATGTCAAGGGCGGCACAGCAACCCGGGCTAGCCTGGAAGTCGGTGATCCAGCTTTCAGATTTTGCCCAAGATCATTTCCCGCCGATCGAAGAGATCGGAACCCCCACCTCTTTTCCAAGCTCGTACCAGCGGGCGGAACTCCATGGCCAATCGAGTGGATGATCCACCAAATTTGCGCGCACGGGGTTGGCGTGCATGTAAGCAAGCTTCTCCAACAACTTCGCGTCTTCGTACACGTTGAACACGTGGTACTTGGGCATCCAGAATCGTTCGCCCGCAGGGGCAATGTCGTGGTAGCGAACGTCGCCTTGTTTGTACCAGGAGCGAATCGAATGACTCGATAGCCGTTTCCATTCGTGCATGAACTTCGGGAGCCTCTCCGCATGTTCGAACCACAAGAGGACATGGACGTGGTTTGGCATCACGACAAAACCGACACACGTTCCTTCGTGGCGTTCCAGTTGTCGTGATAGTTCACCAATCACGATGCGTTTCGGTCGGTCAAGTGACAGGAGTTTTCGTCGTTTGTCGCAGGAGAACGTGACGAACCGGGCGTAGGGGCGATCATCGATCAGACTTTGACGAGCGGGCATCCCCTCGACTCCCTCTTCCTTGGCTACCCCCGGTTGATTCAACCGGGGCCGACGAAGTCGGCGGGAAGTCTCGGGCAAGACCCACACCCGCCAGCAGTCATTCGTCCCCGGCGAACATCCGTCCCCGGCGAACATCCGTCCCCGGCGAACATCCGTCCCTGGCATTCAACCTCCGCCCACGACTTCTTGCGGCTCCGCCGCCCCGGTAGCACAGCAACCGGGGCTAGCCTGGAAGAGCACCAAACACCCCGCAAGGCTACCCCCTAGCCTGGAAGAGCACACAACACCCCGCAAGGCTACCCCCGGTTGATTCAACCGGGGCCGACGAAGTCGGCGGGAAGTCTCGGGCAAGACCCACACCCGCCAGCAATCATTCGTCCCCGGCGAACGTCCGTTCCTGGCGAACATCCGTTCCCGGCAGCCAACCTCCGCCCGAGACTTCTTGCGGCTCCGCCGCCCCGGTAGCACAGCAACCGGGGCTAGCCTGGAAGAGCACACAACACAACGCAACGCAAGGCTACCCCCGGTTGATTCAACCGGGGCCGACGAAGTCGGTAGGAAGTCTCGAGCAAGACCCACACCCGCCAGCAATCATTCGTCCCCGGCGAACATCCGTTCCCGGCGTTCAACCTCCGCCCGAGACTTCTTGCGGCTCCGCCGCCCCGGTAGCACAGCAACCGGGGCTAGCCTGGGAGAGCACCAAACACAACGCAAGGCTACCCCCTAGCCTGGAAGAGCACACAACACAACGCAAGGCTACCCCCGGTTGATTCAACCGGGGCCGACGAAGTCGGCGGGAAGTCTCGAGCAAGACCCACACCCGCCAGCAGTCATTCGTCCCTGGCGAACGTCCGTTCCCGGCGAACATCCGTTCCTGGCGAACATCCGTTCCCGGCAGCCAACCTCCGCCCGAGACTTCTTGCGGCTCCGCCGCCCCGGTAGCACAGCAACCGGGGCTAGCCAATGTCGAGGGCGGCACAGCAACCGGGGCTAGCCAATGTCAAGGGCGGCACAGCAACCCGGGCTAGCCAATGGAAGTCACCAGAACCTCACTCTCACCCCTCGCGGGGAGAAGCGCCGTTGCGGATCGATTTGATCTTGGTGACTTGGGATTCGATCCAGTGCTTCCAGTTGGCGTCCTTCTTGGCCTGATCGGCTTGTAGCAAAACCGAGAGGCGCTGGAGGGCGCGGTCGTCCCATTGGTCGGCTTCGCCCCGATACTCCTTCATTCGCTCGCTGATCGCCGCCATCGTCCGGTAACTGAGCACGAGTTCCCGCTGATCGGCGATCGAGGGTTGATCGCGACGGGTCAGCTCCTCGGTCAAACGAACCGCGTCGAGAGCCAACGTCCTGGCGTCCTCGTAGCGACGCGACTGCAACTCCCGCGCGGCAAGCTCCCGACTGATAAGCGCCAAGTCGTGTTTCAAGTCGACGTTCTTCGGATCGCGTTTGGCCAGCTTTTCCAGAAGTTCGCGCGCCGTCCGCAAGTGCGCGGCCGTCTGTTCGATGTCGTCCGCGAGCGAGGCCAACTCCGCCAAGTTGACGTGGGACGCCGCCAGATCCCGCGCTGAGGTCAGTCCGCGCGGGTCCTCATTCGACAGGGCCACGAAGTACTTGTGAGCCTGCTCGAACGACTCCCGCGCTTCGCCACCATGGCCCAACCGCAGGAGGACACGACCGTTCTTCTGGTAGCAAACGGCGACATCCCGCTGCATCTGCCGTCGCTTTTGGAGTGCCTCGCGATTCCGCTGCGGACTCTCGAAGTCGTCCTGACGAACGAGGGCTTCCTGCTGGCGAAGGATCTCGCGTTGATGCATCAGCGCCTCGACGAAGTGCTTCGCCGCGAGGTCAACCTTCCCGGTCTCGAGCGCGATGTCCCCAAACCGATCGCACGCGCTGGCCAGATCCCACTTGGCGCGAACCTCGTCCGGAAACTCCTCGGCGTACTTGCGGCTGATCGCGAGAGCTTCGCTGTAGTGCTTCCCGGCGACTTGCAAGTCCCCCGCCTTGGCGGAGGCGTCCCCCAGACGACCGATCGCGACACTGAGAACGTGGAGCGTGTCGTTCTTGGCGGCGCTGCGGCTCTCGTCGAGATCGGTCGACTCCCTGGGCGTTGACGCGAGTTCCGTTTCGAGGAGTTCCTCGCTGATGCGCACCGCCTGGGCGAAGCGCTCGGCGGCGTCGCCTGTACGGCCGGTCGACAGGAAGATCTCGCCGATACGGATCTGAGCCACCGCCTCGAGCATGTCGATGCGGTCGGAGTCGTCCAGACCACTTTGCAGCCGAATGCCGGCGAGGCTCTCGTTGAGCATGTACTGCTTGAACTGATGGGTGTCGGGCAGTTCCTGCAACCCGTTGGAGATCTCGATGATGACGTCTTGGAGAATCGTCTCGACGACGCGGTACTGCTCATTGCGTTCCTGAAGGCTCCGCTCGGAGTCCTCGAGCGCCTTGGCGGTCTTCGCGTTCGACTGCGCGAGCTCGACGGCGGCGAAGACCGAAACGCCGGTAACGGTCAGCAACAGCATGAAGACCGCGACGCTGAGGGTCGCGACTCCAGGATTGCGTTGACACCAGCGAGCGAACCGAGTCACCGGTCCGATCGGACGGGCGAGAACCGGTTCGCCGGCGAGCCAACGGCCGAGGTCGTCGACAAGTGCCCCCACGTTGACGTAGCGGCGGGAGGGCTCCTTCGACATCGCCTTGAGACAGATCGTTTCGATGTCGCGCGGGATGCGGTCGTTGAGCCGTCTAGGCGGCCGCGGGTCGTCGTGAATCGCCTGCAAGAGGGTCATACGCAAGACCCCTCGGAACGGCGGCTCTCCCGTGAGCAGTTCGTAGAGCACCACCCCGAGGGCGTAGACATCGCTGCGACCGTCGACTTGGCTGGGGTTGGTGATCTGCTCGGGGCTCATGTAGGCGGGTGTCCCGGCGATGACTCCTTCGCGGGTCACCCCGGCGGCCGACTCAAGGGCCCGCGCGAGCCCGAAGTCGGTGATCTTCGCTTGCCCGGTCATCCGATCGAGCATGATGTTCGAGGGCTTGATGTCGCGATGGACAATCCCTTGGCGATGGGCGGCGCCGACCCCCTTGGCGGCTTGCCGGACAATCTGCGCCGCGGTGGTGGGGTCGATGAGGCCTTCGCGGCCGAGCCTGTCGCTGAGGGTTTCGCCGTCGATGTACTCCATGACCAAGTAGGGCGGGAAGTTCGGCGGGCTGCCGACGTCGTGAACGGTGACGACGTTCTCGTGCGCGAGGGCCGCCGCCGCGCGAGCCTCGCGAATAAAGCGAGCCCGTTCGGTTTCGATCGCCGCCAGTTCCCCTTTAAGGACTTTGAGCGCGACCGTCCGCCCCAGACGCGTGTCGTAAGCGCGAAAGAGAACGCCGCTGCCCCCTCGGGCGATCTCTTTGTGAATGTGGTAAGATGCCAGCCGGCCGAGTGGGGCCTCGGACGTGGGCGGTTCGGGAAACTCGATCCGGTTGTCGTCTTCCTCGGACTCCTCGCCGGAACGCTCCTCCGGAGGCTCTTCGCGCATCCGGCTGAGAAGCTGCTCCAGAGCGGGATCGGAATCTTGCTCTTGAGTGGGGAGATCCCCGATGAGCTGTTCGGCGTCGGCTTGGGTCAAGTCGTCGAGGCGAAGCTGGCAGGACTCGCACCGTTCAACGAGACGCCCCACTCGCAGCTGCTCGTCGTCAGCGAGTTCTTCGGCGAGAAAGCGCCGAAGCTGATCATCGGTCGGACAATCGGGACGGCAGTTGGTCATGGGCCCGCAAGCGCTATTCGGCGGATTGGCTTTCCGGGGCGTCGGTGCCGTTGAGCTTGGCAACCTCCCCTCGCAGCATCTTAATCACCCGCGACTTGGCGACATAGACCTCGGAGACGGCGATTCCCAAGGTCTTGGCGACCTCGGCGGCCGGCTGGCGGTCGATGGCGTTGAGTTGATACGCCTGCCAGGTGTGCGGCTTGACGCGCAAACGGATCCGGGCGTGAGCCTCGTCGAGCATTTCCCGCTCGGCTTCCGCTTCGATCATCGCGGCCAGGTCGGCGATCGCCTCGGGGGCGTGCAAGGCATGCAGACTCTGCAGGACCTGAGTATCGCCCGAGCCCCGTCCCGGCCGGGACCAGCCTTTGGAGAGATCGCGAATGGCGTTGTTGGTGACCGTCTTGAGCCACCCTCGGAAGCTGCCTTTGGAGGGATCGTACTCGAAGCTGCGCATGGCGGCAACGAGCTTGCCGAGGACCTCCTGGGTGACGTCGGACGCGTCGGCCTCTTGCAGTCGATGACGGCGACACCAGTGAAAGATCTTTGGGGCGTAGCGCTCGAGGAACTGGTTCCAGGCCTCGCTGTCGCTCAGATCGCGCAGGCGCAGCAGGAGCGTCGCCCGAGTCCTCCGTGAATCTCGATCCTCAATCATTCGCCAATCCCTACGTTGTCATCATGCGAGCCAGACGGCACGCGGCATCGGCCATCGGTGGCGTTGCCATTGGGAGATGAGCGACGACATCGCTTCCACTCCTCTTTTACGTGCATTGTGAGCGAAGAGAACTGCCCTGCGGCACGGAAAGACCACCCTTGCCAACGCTCGCGCCACCCAAGACGCCCAGCCTACGCAAACTGCACCTCGTGCATCCCTGACGTGGAGCGACCCTCTAGGGCTGTAAGGCGGGAACGGAACCAAAACCGGCGGGTTTTGATCCTTTAAACCGACAGATCGGCTCCGTTTTCCTCTGATTTGACGCGAAAGAGAGCAGAACAGATCCCGATTTCCAACTGATCGCGGAATTCGCCGACCTTCCTCCGAAGAGAACCTATCGCCATAACCCCATACCTTCAAAACGGTTCCGACACACGGAGACCTAGAGAACCAAACTCGTCAGATTTTTGTCCGTTCGACGTGCAAGATCCGACTCTCGGTTGGGTACCTATTGATGAAGAGTGCCCGGAGCAGGTCACCTTTGCGGTGCGCGTTGGCAGAGACCACCTTGGACACTCCCACGTCCAGGACGCCAACGAGGCAGAGAATCAAGACATCTGCGCACCGTGATGGTGGCTCGCTCCCCCTTCGGGGTTTCTCGAACGAGTACATGGCGCGATGGTTCGCTTGGGCTCCCAGGCGGGAGCTTGATGGTGAGGCGACTTTTGCGGGGATAAAGCGAAAGGCCACGGACGCAGCCAAGAAAAATAAAACTCGCTGGACCGGCAGGCCCTAAGCAATCCGGCCGGCCCAACGAGGCATGGAGAACCAAGACAACAGAAGTATAGCGTCTGTCTTCGACCCGATCCAGTCCGATCGGCGGATTCTGCTGCGCCGGGCCCAGGAGCCTATCGACGCGGCAACCTGGAATTCTTCCCGTTCTTGCCCTAGCGCCCCTCCTTCACCCTTGCTCCTTCGGCCTACTTCACGTTGCTCATGTTGCTCGGCTCCGAGGCGAGCTGCGTCGGCACAAACCGGTAGAGGCCGCTATCTCCTTGCTGCTTAACGAGTTCCATCCGATGTGCCGGCAGCTTCGACCGGTAGGTCTCCTCCACCACGTCGATACGACCGACCGCAAAGAATGGTCCCTTCGAACCAACCGTATCCTCGACGCGGCCCGGATCCCGAACTTCTCGACTCACGTGGTCAAAATAATAGTGGGCCGCCGGGATGTGGATCGCTTTCTTGTTCCTCCCGTCCGACTCCATCAGCAAAAAGATCGTCTCTTCTTGCGGAACTTCGCCCTGAATCGTCGGAACGAGCCCCTTCGCCGCCCAAAGGGCCTCCTGTTTCGGCAACGGCAAGTAGAACGAAGCCTGGAATATCACCGCCCAGCATCCGAGCACCCCCATGACCGGACGCGGCCAACGCTCCCACACCGGCAGACCGTTGATCGCCAGCCCCGCCAAGATCGCCACCCCGGGATACATCGGCACGATGTACCAGTAGTGCGGGGCCCCGAAGTACGAGAACATCCCCGGAATCACCAACGCCCAGCAAGCCATCAGCATCGGCAGCTTCTCGTTGGCCGTCACGCGCCGATAGACCGCCCAGCCCGCCCCGAAGAGCATCATTACCACCAAGACGTTGTGGCGCTCGACAAGATATCGCGTGTAGAAGAGGTGATCGTTGAAGTCGTCGGCGAAGGAATAGTTCTTGTAGTAGAACCAGTCGAGAAACGCGGCGCCGTGCACGACGTACTGATGCAGGTACCACGGCAAGCCGATCGCCGCGACGATGCCGAACCGGGCATACCAGCGCCACTGCCGCAGGGGCGCGAGATCCCACGCGACGATCATGTACGCCACTTCGATGATCACTCCGAGCACCCCGACTTGGTTCTTCGTGGCGATCGCGAGTCCCATCCACAGCCCCGACATCCAAAAGGCGTTCGGCCGCCCGCGCGCTCTCCAGAAGCTGATGAGCTGAAGCGTTAGGAAGAGGGTGACGGGGATATCCATCTGCCCCTTCGCGGAGAAGCGAACAAAGTCTTGCGCCCCCAGCAACACAAGGCCCGTCAACAGCGCCACCGCGACATTCACCTCGCGGCGAACGAACCCAAAAACCGCGAGCAGGCACGCGAGCCCACATCCCATCGTGAAGATCCGCGACGCGAAGTCGGAGACTCCGAAGAGCTTGAAGGAGACCGCCGTCGTCCAAAGAAAGAGCGGCGGTTTCTCCCAGAAGGGTTCGCCGTTGTAGTAGAAGGTCAGCCAATCGCCCGAGTGCAGCACATTGCGACCGACCGAGGCGTACCACGCTTCGTCGAAGCTCGCCATTGGGTTGTAGATCGCCGCCGGCAAGACCATCATCGCGTAGAGGAAAGTCAGCAACGCGACCGACGCGACGATCTTTCCCCGGTTCGCCGATCCCCTCAAATCGCCAGCATGAAGCGAGTCACTCATCGACGCGTTTCTCCCGGAGAACTCGTGCCTACCCGATTCCCCGACCCTTCGGAGAAACCCGGCTCGTACTCGGCCGTAGAAAACGCGTCAAGGTTCGGGAAGTGCGGCGGGAGGCTTTGGGTGTGGTCGAGAAACCCGATTGTTCGTCTCTTCGGGCTAGCCCCGGTTGCTGTGAGGTGACTTGCCTCCATGCACGTAGCACCTTTCCCGTGCTACTCTCGATACTAGCTAGCCCCGGTTGCTGTGCTACTCTCGATACTGGCTGCCCCGGTTGCTGTGCTACTCTCGATACTGGCTGCCCCGGTTGCTGTGCTACCAGCTTGTTTCCTTCACCTCCCCATGTGAGCGTGCCGCACTCTCGATACTGGCTAGCCCCGGTTGCTGTGCTACCGGGGCGGCGGAGCCGCAAGAAGTCACGGGTGGAGATTGAACCACAGAGGAAACGCCCGGGTGGCCCAGATTGCTCGCCAATCTGGGCGTGCGCAGCACGCAAGAGGCCCATGAAAGAAGACGGCGAGCAATGACGCGAAACTGGATAACTTGGTGTATTGCGGTTACGCTTTCACTCAATCAGTGAAGCGGCACCGGGAATCAACCTTTGGCGTGAGCGCCAGGCGCTCGAGAGGAGATTTGCGAATCTCCACCTCAGGTGGGCGGCGATCCAGAACCACGGTACGCTCCTCGGTGTCTTTGAGGTGAATGCGATCACGTGGTGTTCGACTGGGGCTCTTTCCAACTCGGGACGCACATGAGATTCACAGAAAACGGACCATGGATACCTGACGAACTTCTCCGAGCAAGAGACGAAGGACGCGTTGTCTTCTTCTGCGGCGCGGGAGTGTCGCGAGCACGAGCCGGGCTTGTGGACTTTTTCGGTTTGGCCGACGCCGTCATCAAGGAACTCGGCGCAGCCGCTGACAGCAACGCGAAAAAGCTCCTCGAAAAGGCGAAGGAAATTGGAGAAGAACTCGATGTCACTGGACTGATCTCCGCCGACAGGGTGTTCTCGCTCTTGGAACGCGAATTCACAACACCGGACATTCAATCGGCTGTCGCAAAGAGTCTGAAACCAGCGTCGGACGTGGATCGTACGGCGCACGACGTACTCCTTCGTTTGGCCCGGACACCTGAAGACAAGACACAACTCGTCACGACGAACTTCGACCGCCTTTTCGAATCCGACCCCAGCACGATCCAGACTTATCTGCCTCCGCGTTTACCTCAACTTTCACGAGGTGACGCTCTAAACGGAATCGTCTACCTCCACGGTCGTGTCGATATCGAGTATCAACACGCGGAAGCCGACGGGTTCGTCTTGTCTAGCGCAGATTTCGGCCACGCCTACCTGACTGAGGGCTGGGCAACGGAGTTCTTCCGCGAAATCGTTCGAAAGTATGTTGTCGTCTTCGTTGGGTACTCTGCTGACGATCCTCCTGTTCACTACCTTCTCGAAGGATTGAGACGAAGCCCTGACTCATTGAACCGTCTCTACTCCTTTCAGTCTGATGGATCAGTCGAGGACACTGCAAGATGGCGACATAAGGGAGTTCACCCAATTGCCTATGCGAGAGCGGATGGACATCCCGCCCTGTGGGACACGTTGGACGAGTGGGCACTTCGGGCGGAAGATGCTGAACGGTGGCAACGAAACGTTCGGCTCTATTGCCAAATCTGTGGGTGGTGAGTGTCTTCTCCGTTCCGCTTGGTAGTGGAGGTTACCGCCGTATGCCAAGGGCCGCGTCCGGCTGCTGCTTTGCCTGGTCTTCTCGCTTCGCTCGCCCTGCATCCTCGCCATCGTGGCTCGGCTTCGGTCGCCCGGCAAAGACTCCTCCTTGGCCGTTGGCGGGGAGGATGTTCCACTGGTCAAGCGGAAAGGAGAGAAGTCGGCAGGAGGGAGTAAAAGAGCATCCCGCTCTCGAGTGGCGCATGATGGAGTTTGCGAGGACTTCTTCAAACGCCAGCCGCGAGAGACGGGATGCGACTTCAGGTTATCCTCAACGCCTTGGAGCGTCACGGGAGTTTCGTCTACGAATCGGCGGCTTGGGCCGATTCGTCGAAAGAGGGACTGCTGGTTCGGGTTCGCCCACGGCGTCGCAGCCGGCCGATCTGTTCGGGTTGCGGGAATCGTGGCGGCACGTACGACCACTTGCCGGAGCGCCGTTTCCAGCATGTGCCGCTGTGGGGCCTGGCGGTCTGGTTCGTCTACGCGGCACGGCGGGTCGCATGCCCTGTTTGCGGGGTGAAGGTGGAACGCCTTCCCTGGGCGTCGGGCAAGGAGCGAACGACCACGAGTTTCCAATGGTTCCTGGCCCGTTGGGCCAAACGCTTGAGTTGGCGTGAGACCGCCGCGATCTTCGGCACGAGTTGGCACACCGTCTTTCGTGCGGTGAAAATGGCGGTTTGCTGGGGAATCCGCCATCGCGAGCTGGAAGGGATCGAGGCGATCGGCATCGACGAGGTCGCCTACCGCAAGGGCCATCAGTACTTCACCCTGGTCTATCAGATCGACCGCGGATCGCGTCGTCTGCTTTGGGTCGGGCAAGACCGGACCAAGGAGACGCTCGGTCGTTTCTTTCGCTTCTTCGGCAGGCGGCGAACCGAGCGGCTGAAGTACATCTGCAGCGACATGTGGAAAGCCTACCTGTCGGTCATCGCTCGCGAGGCCAATGGGGCCCTGCACATCCTCGACCGCTTCCACATCATGCAGTTGTTCAACAAGGCGATCGACAAGGTGCGGGCCCAGGAGGCACGCGAACTCAAACGCAAGGGCTTCGAGGTGCTCAAGCGGACGCGTTGGCTGCTGCTCAAGCGTCGCGGCAACCTCAAACGCAAGGAGGTCCTTCGTCTCAACGAGTTGTTGACGCACAACCTCAGGACGGTCAAGTGCTACCTGATGAAGGAAGATTTCCAGCGGCTTTGGGACTACAAGGCTCCCTGGCGGATCGGATCCTTCTTCCAGGAGTGGCTCGACCGGGCCTTGAGCACACGGATCGAACCGATGCGCAACCTGGCACGAACCCTCGAGCGTCACGCCGAGCAGATCTTCAATTGGTTCGAGGCAAAAGGAGAGATTTCCGCGGGCGCCGTCGAGGGAATGAATCTGAAGGTCAAATTGACGACCCGCCGATCCTACGGCTTTCGCGACCCCAGCACCCTCAAATACGCTCTCTATCACAATCTCGGCAACCTCCCCGAGCCACCATCGACCCACAAATTCTGAAGACGAGGCAAACGTTCTTGAGCGTGCACAGGATGGACCGAGGCGGTTGAGACCATACGAACGAGGACAAGTCGCCCACGTTGTGTCAACCCGCGATGGTGCTAAAGCTTTCTCCGAATCGGTGCCGCCTGCAGAGTGGCTATGCGTCCTTGACTCTCGATGCCGCCATGAACGGCCCGGCCAAGTCGACTGGGCGAGCACAGACAATCCGACCGTCGATCCCTTTTCCTTGTACGGCTTGGATTCCGATGCTATTCCTCAGCAAAGCGAGAACGATTCGAACCCGAATAACGGGGAAACGCCAATCGATGCTTGGGACGCCTTTGTCGTAAGTGAAAGGGATCAAGTAGTTCTCGCGTCTGCCAAACTTCCGAACGTTCGTGGGCACTTGGCTTCCAGCACTCCATCATTACCTATGCGCCTATTCTGGCTCGCCGAGTGGATTGGGAAGGCCCTACACGAGCCAGCAACAGTTTGGTGGGCTCTCCGGCAAGGACCTCTACATCCGGACTATTGCCGAATCATCGAGCGGGGACTCGCGCGCTTTCGTGACGAGATCGATGCCACCTTCCAACAAGCTTGGAGCTACGTCCTCGAAGCGTGGGACGCCTCGGCCCAGCGACGAAGACTCGATTGGTACGATCTGAAAGAAGACCTCAATCGCGACGGATGGTCGCCTCGTGGCGTTCGACGATTCGTCAGTCTCGGTGAGCCCTATCTAACAATTGGTCCGGGATTGAACCGATCGCCAGTTCCGCCAACCTCCGTCGAAGCCTTTCGTGAGTTCGTCCTGTCGTACGTTGAGGTTGAGTGTCCTGTTCCACCACGCGATGCTGAAATCCCGGACGAATGGCTGCATCAGGTCGTGCGCGGACTTCGCACAAACCTAGAGGCGGCAGCTCGACTCAAAGAAGAAGCAGACGACTACGACCGCTCTTTCATCTGTCCCCTTGAAGAAGACGACCTCCCCAACCTATCCGACTACGATCGCACCCACGGCTTCTCGGGGTGCGTGTTCTCTTTCTCCCGACTGTATGAGCGACTCCTCGATGTTGATCGAGCACGAGCAAGGGAAGAGTTCGCGGCTTGGCCTTCGGATGAACATATTGCATTCGCAAGACTTCGCGTTTGGGCAAGCGGAAAACGAGAACTTGCAACGCCTGAAGCATTCTCTCGGGTTGTAATCAGCTTGACGGACCGTGTCTTTTGGGGCTCCCGCCATCAACGGGACTTGCTGACGGTGTTGGAGAGGCGATGGGCCGAACTACCGGTTGGAGATCGGCAGCGAATAGAGGCTCGACTACTGAGCGGCCCCACACGTTTTGAAGGCGAAAGTGAGGAAGGGTTCACGGAGCGCGCCGCATGGGAAGTGATGGAACGACTGGAGTGGCTTCGAACGAACGGATGTAAATTCTCCTTCAATGTTGAGCAAGAGATCTCCGATCGCAGGCCAAAAGCACCCAACTGGAAACCAGAGTACGCGAAGCATGCCGCAGAGTCACGAGAAGGCCGAAGTGGGAGAGTCACGACAGAAATAGATTGCAGCGTGCTCTTGACTGGTTCAATTGACTCAATACTCCCGACAGCATCGAATTTGACTGCTACGTCAACATCCAGCTTTCAGAGACTAGACCCGTTCGCTGGACTGAGCGCCGAACGCCCGAAACGTGCGTACCTCGCACTCGCTCATGCCGCAGAACGTAAGGACTTTCCGGTATGGGCATGGAAGAAGTTCCTGGACTCCGACGCGAGAACCAATGACTCCTCGAGATTCTCCGCGGCCATCGCGGCTCGACTGTGTCGGTGTCCGGATGAAGTTCTCTCACAGTTGCTGTTCTCTGCGACTTGGTGGCTACAGAAAGTCGCCAAGCCGATGTCCACCAATTTTCCCGACTGCTTCAAATCATCCCTACAGCGATTTATCGACGTCGCAAGAGTCCATCCCAATTCGACTTCTTCTGCCATTGGAAGTTCCGGGCGCGGTCGTGATTGGGTTACGGAGGCCATGAATGCGCCTCTGGGTCGCATTGTTCGAGCGATCTTCGATGACCCGGGTTTCGAAGCGACTGGCACTTTGGCAGGATACCTTGATCTGCTTGATCAGTGCCTTCGCCTTCCTGGTGATGCAAGGCGGCACGCCATCGCGATCCTGTCACTAGATGTTCGCTGGTTGCACACGAAGGACACTGATTGGACTGATCGAAATCTACTTGGTGTCCTCAACTCGGATGATCAGCAGGATTGTGATGCGTTTTGGTCAGGAGTCCTGTATCGCTCTGAACTACTGCCTCCCGCTCTGTACCTTCGGCTGAAGGAAGAATTGATCCGTCTCTGCAAGGCGAAACCCCGACTTAGCGAAGGACACGAGCGATCACTCGCACACCTTCTCATTCAGGGATGGGTGTCGACCGACGAGAACGCCGGATACCGATGGCTAGACTCCACGGAGTTCAGAACTGCGCTCCTTGAAGGAGGAGACGAACTTCGGTCCAATGTGCTGTGGCACTTCGAAAGGGTTCTAGAAAACGAATCGGCGGACGAGCGAAGAGAGTGGCAGACTAGAGCCAACAACTTTTTCAAGGATGTCTGGCCGCGGCAGCGAGAGGTCAAGACACCGGAAGTGAGCGCCAGACTTCTTGAATTCCTCGTATCCCACCCGGACACCTTCACGGCCCTCGTCGACGCCGTTTCTCCGCTGCTGATGACGATCGAGAACGGAATGCGATATCACGTCCGCTTCCCGCCCAAGGCGGAAGATCTGATCCGATCGAACCCCGAGCGTTTCCTCCACGTCATGGACATCGTGCTGTCGGAGAATGCCCGAGACTGGCCGTGGGGAATCGTCCTCAAGTTTGACGAGTTCGCCAAGGTATGGGAAGCCGAGGACTCCTTGCGTTCCGATCCCCGATTCATTGAACTTCGCCGAAGGTGGAACACGAGGTAGCCGCGTCGTGTCGTTGTCTAACCCGGTTCTTGGAAGTCGCCCGTAGGCTGGGATGTTGCACTGTCTTGACACCTATCTGAAGTGGACAAGAGACCCCCTCTATCTCCCCCTTGGACAAGGGGGAGCATCAAGAGGGAAACCCTTGGACAAGGGGGAAGTGAAGTGGCAGGCAAATGGCCTGCCCTACGTGTGTTTCCGAGGCGGTGGCCTGGTCGGCGTGGATGTTGCGGACTGGGCTCAGGCGGTTTCGGCGGGGGAGGCAAGGAGTGTGCCGATGGGGGGAAGGACGTCGAGGGTGCCGCGACGGACGGCGTCGAAATAGCGGTAGAGCTGTAGTTCGAGCAAGTCCGCGACGTCGGGAGACTCGGCCGTGAGATCGTTGACGTCCCAGCGGTCCTCGGGCTTGGCGTGAAGACGGCGACGTTCCTCCTCCGGCTCGAGGTCGTGGCCGAGGGAAAGGACGAGCTGCCATTGATGAGTGCGAATCGCGTAGCGCGTCTCCTCGAGACCGAGGCAGAGGAAGTCGCGAATCGGAATCGGCTCGCCCCGAACCAACGGCAAGAGACTGGTGCTCTCCGCGAGCGGTTCGCTCGGTTCGACGCCAAAGTGATCGCTGAGCGTCGCCCGCAAGTCGGACGCTTGCACGAGCGAGGGACTGCGCCGCGCTTGCTCGCCACCAGGAACGCGCATCAGCAGCGGCGTGTGAATTCGCTCCTCGAAGAGCCACGGTTTGCCATTGCCGACAAGTTCATGCTCGCCGAGTGGATAGCCCTGATCCGCCGTCAGCAGCCAAAGCGTCTGGTCCGGGTCGAGTTCGGTCGTCTCGAGAAAGCGTCCGAACGCCTCGTCGAGGGCGGAGACGCGCGCCCCATAGCTCATGCGGAGCCGATCGAGCGACTCGGGATCGACCTCCTCCCCGACGAGTCCGTTGGGGAAATCGACGATCGGCTCGGCCTCCTCGTCGAGGTAGCGCGATGCCGCCTCCTCGTTCATGCCGAGCGAGGCCACATCGGTCGGCGCGTCGATCCAGAGTAGCCAATCCTCGTCGGGGTGCTCCTCGATCCACCCGGCCGCTTTGGCGAGTAGGAGTTCGAGGGTGTCCTCGGGTTCGCCGAGAATCGTCCCAAATCCCCCTGGCGAACGATTGCGGCCGACATGAATCGTCGCGACGCCGAGCGAGTTCAAATCATCCAAGAGCGTGGTGGCGGGGCGTTTGCCGGAGAAGCCCGATCGGCCACTCAAGCCAGCCTCGCGCCAGATGCCGGCGCGGGGCTGATTGGGGAAGCAAAAGTCAAAGAGAAAGCCGGTGGCGGCGAACTCGTCCAACGCGGGGGTCTCGATCCACTCGTTGCCGTAGCAGCCGACGTAGCCGACCGGAAGCGAATCGAACACAACGACAACGGCCTTCATGATTCACGACCCATCACTGCCCCAGTAGTCGGATTTGGTCGCGAATCTCGGCCGCCAGTTCGTACTGTTCGCGCCGGATCGCGTCATTGAGTTTCTCTTCGAGTTGTTCGCGTCGATCGCGGGGCCTCAGCTCCTCAATCCGCTGGCGCAGGGCTTCGAGCTGTTGGATCTCGTCGCTGTCGCCGATCTGGTCGGAGAGCCCGTACTCGCGATAGAACTCCTCGATTTCGACGCGGCCCCGGACGATCGACTCGACGGCGGCGCCGAAATCCTGTTGCTCGATGGAGTCGAGCGATTCGGCCCGCGCCCGGTGGTAGATGACGAAGCCGCGATACTGGTCGAGCAAGCGGGCGTCGTCCTCGTCGGACGCGTAGGAGCGAGCGAACGCAAAGACCTCGAGGTTGCGTTCGGCGTCGCTGGCGGCGCGTTTGTAGTTTCCCAGCTCGAAGAAGCAGAGACGGCGCTGGTAGTAGAGCAGCGCCTCGGCGGCGAGCGATTGGCACTCGTCGTGCCCGAGTTGGAACTCCTCACCGGCGCCCTGCGCCATGTGCTTGAGGTAGTCGAAGTAGGAGTCGAATCCGGAGGGGCGGACGCCGTCGGGTCGGCCCTCCAGCTCGAATTGCAGGAGTCCCAGAGGGAGACGCCGTTGAATCTTCGGGCGACCGTCAACCCCTTGGATGACGCGGACCGCCGGATCCTCGACTGGCCAACTATTGAGGATGGCGCTGATGTCAGACGACATGCCCACGCTCCCTAGAGAAATCCCTCATGAAGCCTCCAAAGTCCGGCCGTTTTGGTCGGAGAACCACCCGGTGCTCGCTACCTGGTCGAGTGCCACGACGCGGGAAGACGCGAGGCCTCTCGTGCGTCATCCCCATTCACGGTGCCTAGCAGCGGAGACCCAACTCGTTGTCACTGAACAACAAGCGATCCGTGGCATCCAAGGCGTTCGATGGACCGACGACCAACGGTTGAGACAAAGCTTAGTGTCCCGCCAACTCCCGGAGCCCGGCGAGTTCGAAGAGCGACCGCAGCCCCGTCGAGGCGCCGTTCAACTCGACCTTGCCCGGGCAAGAGCCAATCGCGTGAAGCAGCGCGTCGAAGCCATAGCAGTCGACGTAGTCAAGCGACGAGACATCGAGCACGACGGATCGCTCGGCGCGAAGGTGCTCCGACAGGGCAGCCTCAAACGCGGAAACGCTCTCCAGATCGAGTCGATCGTGGAGAAGACGTAAGGTCACCCCGCTGGGGGTTACCTCGACCTCAACGGGATAGCTGTCTGGCACCATGGAGTGCGTCGGATCGCATGAGGGTGACTCCGTACCAACGACGACGAGCCCCACGCTCAGTTCGGCTCGTCGTTTCGACGGATACGCCCCGGCGACAGGGCCGGCGCGTGGCGAATGCTGATCATCGCCGATTGACTAGACGGCGGCCCCTTCGAGCGCCTTTTTGAGTTCGGCCTTGCCGGTGACTCCGGTGAAGCGTTGGACGACCTCGCCCCCCTTGAAGACCATCAGGGTCGGGATGGCGCTGACGCCGTACTTGGCCGGAACCGTCGGGGAATCGTCGATGTTCATTTTACCGACGCTGTAGTCCTGGCCCATTTCGCCGGCCAGTTCCTCGATAGTGGGAGCGATCATCTTGCAAGGACCGCACCAGGGGGCCCAGAAGTCGACAAGGACCGGCTTGTCGCTCTTGAGCACCGATTCCTCGAAATTGCCATCATTGAACTCGTGAACGTTGTTGCCGGACATCGTCGTAAACCCCTCTTCGTTCGTCGCCGGTACCGCCACCAGAAGCCACCCACAGAAGCCATTTCCGCTAGGATTCTGCTTGGAATCGTCGCCGTCGCCCCGGCAGTCGGGACGATCGGCCAACGCTGGCCACGGAGAAACGAGTTGTCGTCCACGCCACGGCATGTCCGCAACCCCGCCAATGCGTAGGGATTATAGGATGGGTCGATAGCGCGTCAAACAACGTGTCAAACGCCTTGAACAACAGGGTAGAACGCGCCTTGGAGCGTCCGAGAGCGCTGTCCGAGGGGACCATGCAAGGGATCCGAACCACGCGATGAGCACCCCCATGAGTCTGACGGAAATCTTCGTTTGTCCGGCCACCGGCGAGCCCCTCCGCGAGCGACACGACACGTCGCCTCGGTCTCTTGAGTCGACCGGCGGCCAGCACTACCCGATCGTTGACGGAATCGCCCGTTTCGTCGAGGACGACGATTTCGCCGATTCGTTCGGGTTCCAATGGAAGCGATTCGAAGTTCGCCAGCCCGCCGAGGACGAGGAGACGTTCGAAGTGAAGACCGGCGTGGCTCCCGCGGCGCTTTCGGGGCAACGCGTGCTCGACGCTGGTTGCGGAGGAGGCCGCTACTCGCGAATCGCCGCCGAGCATGGAGCCCACGTCGTGGCGGTCGATCGCAGCCGGGCGGTCGAGAAAACCCGGGAACTGACCGCGCATTTGCCGAATGTAACGCTTGCCCAGGCGGACTTGCTGACACTTCCTCTCCCGAAAGCGAGCTTCGACCTGGTATTTAGCGTCGGGGTGTTGCACCATAGCCCTGACCCGCGAGCGTGCTTTCGCGCGATCGCCGAGTTGGTCAAGCCGGGGGGACGACTGAGCGTCTGGGTTTATCGCCGGAATACGTGGCCGCAGGAGGTCATTAACGACTCGCTGCGATGGGTGGCGCACCGGCTTCCCCGTTCAATCCTGCTCGGATTTTGTCGAGTGGGAGCGTTTCTGGGAGGAATTCCAGGGCTGAATCGAGTACTCAACAAGGTGGTGAGTTTCAGCAACCACCCGGATGGGGAAATCCGAGTGTGCGATACGTTCGATTGGTACGCGCCGCGATACCAGTTTCACTATCGCCCTGAGGAGATCAAGGACTGGTTTCTCGAGGCCGGATTCGAAACAATTGAGGAGTTGCCCCCGGCGCGCGACGGAAGGGGTTATCGCTGGGCCTGGAAGCAAGGTCTGCTCCCAGGCAGCGGCGTGAACGTGACGGGGGTTCGGCGCCGGGCAGACGGCTGAGCGACGACAAAATCGTCGCCAGAGCGTTGGAGAGGCCGCGAAATCGCCATGCGAGGGCTCTGGTTTCTCTGGTGCTTTTGCCCCTTCCTATTTGCTCTGTTATACTTTAAGCGATGTCTACAGACGCAGGGACGGAAGCGACCCTTCCGGGCTGACGAGAGTTGATATGGTGTCAAATGTTCAGTCGCCTGCGTGAGATTTGCTCCAGAGTCTTTAGGACGGCCGGAGATTTGGACGAACCAAGCGGAAACCACCGATCGGCCGCGAGCCCCTTCCGTATCCTTGCCGGGAAATGTACGGACATAGGGAACTTTCGCGACAACAACGAAGATCGCTACTACATCGACGAGGAGCGGGCGATCTACATCGTCGCCGACGGCATGGGGGGACAGGCCGCCGGGGAGCAGGCCAGCCAGATCGCCGTCGACATCATCCCGGAGAAACTCGCCAAGTTGCCGGTCGAGTGCCAGGATGAGGAGGAGGTCAAAGGGGCCGTCAGCCAAGCCGTGATCGCCGCCAACGAGGCCATCATCGCGCAAGGAAACGCCGACCCCAGTGTCCAGAACATGGGGACCACCGTCGTCATCGCGACGATGCGCGGCGAAAAGGTCTACCTCGCCCATGTCGGTGACAGCCGGGCCTACTTCTTCCGCGACGGCAGTGTCGCCTCGGTCACCACCGACCACAACCTCGCCCAAGCCCTCTTCGACGCCAAGACGATCACCCAAGAGGAGCTCAAGAACCACCGCTTCAAGCACGTCCTCTGGAAGTACCTCGGTTCCAAGGAGGCCGACGAGGGCCCCGACATGGAGCGTGACAACCTCCAAGCCGGCGATCGAATCCTTCTGGCCACCGATGGTATCTGCGGGGTGGTTGACGACGAGGTCATCGTCGAAACCATCAATCGCCACGACGATCCCCAAGCATGTGCCGAGGAATTGGTGCGGCTAGCCCTCGAATCGGGCTCGAAAGACAACATCACCGTCGTCGTCCTCTTCATCGAGGCGGCGGCCGATCCTTCCCAAACGGCCTCGTCGACCAACGTCGGCTGATCGCCCGTCCTCTGCTTGCGTTGCTTCCAGGATTGTGGCATCCTGGAACGATGCAGAGGAGCGAACGCGTGAGCCCTATCTCCAACGACCCATCGCGTGGTAAGACCGGCAAATTCGACGCCGGTCGCCCAAAGACCGGCCAGGCTGAAGTCGGTCGCCCAAAGACCGGACGCCGCGACTTTCTCAAAGCAGGAACTGTCGCCGGACTGTCATTCGGTCTTGCCGGAGCGACTTCCCCCAGCGTGCCGCCGACACCACGGGCCAAAGCGGTCATCCAATTGTCCCTCGTCGGCGGCCCCTCCCAACTTGAGACCTGGGATCCCAAACCGCACGCCCGAAGCGAGGTGCGTGGGCCCTTCGCGGCGATCCAGACCCGTATCCCCGGCGTCCTCTTCAGCGAACTCTTCCCGCGCATGGCAGTCGCGGCCGACCAGTTCGCGGTCCTTCGGACTCTCAGCCACGACGAAGCCCCCCGGCACGACACCGGGCACCAGTTGCTTCAGACCGGCACCATCGCTCGCGAAGGCACCACCCTGCCCCATTTCGGCGAGCTGGCCACTCGAACGCATGCGGGCACCGCGCCGATGACACCGTGGGTCGTCCTGGCGGGGTCGACGTCGCCCTCGTGCGATTCGCTCTCGCGGACCGACGCCGCCACGAGGCTTGCTCCCTCGACACCAACTTCCGTCGACGGGTCCCGCTACGGCGCCACCGCCTTTGGAAAGGCCTGCGCCAGTGCCCCTGGGCTCATCGAACGGGGAGCGCGTGTCGTCACGATCGACATGTTCCCCGGAATCTTCCAACAGATCAGTTGGGACGTCCACGCCAACGGTCGGCGCTTCCCGACGACGTTTGATCACTACCGGGATCAAGTGTCTCCCGCCTTCGACTGGGCCTTCACGGCGCTGCTCGAGGATCTGACCGCTCGCGGCATGATCGACGATGTCCTCGTCGTCGCGATGGGCGAGTGTGGCCGAACCCCGAGGCTCAACAACCAGGGGGGTCGCGATCACTGGACCGGAGCCTGGAGCATCCTCATGGCCGGGGGCGGCGTTCGTGGCGGCCAAGTCCTCGGAACGACCGACGATTCCGCGAGCTATCCCATCGATCGGCCAGTCCATCCCACTGAAGTCAACGCGACGATTCGGTCCTTCCTGGGCATCTCTTCATCGGACGAGTCCCCGTCCGCGGCCCGCCCGCTCGGGGAACTTTTCGCGTAGGTGCTGCGCCTTCGGTTCATTGGATGCCACTGGCTGCTTTCCAACCAGTGATTGTGGGATGGGATTCCGCCAACTCGCCATGGGATTGGCAACCAGGACGTGGGCACGGACCTGAGCGCCCGCGATCCGACCGGCCCCATTTCGCCAAGTCTCGACAGATCCGCCATGCTCATCTGCCATTGCTTCTGAAAAGAGGGCCCTTTACCATACCGCGATGTCGATGAATGGGCTCAATCACGATGCCCGCGTCCCGTCATGGCGCTCATCCAGTTTGACGATCTCACGCAGTCGCAGGATTGCCGTCGCCCGAGGATGGCGTTTCGGAACTGATTCCGAATCACGCAGAGGGCCTGAACCAACGATGGAGGGAGTCTGAATGTCTCGTAAGAAGGTCTACCCCGACGCTTGCTCCGCGATCGGGGATACCCCCATGATCCGCATCAATCGCCTCGTTCCGAGCGATCACGCGGAAGTCTATGCCAAGTGCGAATTCTTCCAACCGCTCAATAGTGTCAAGGACCGTATCGGCGTCGCGATGATCGAGGCCGGCGAACGGGACGGCTTCGTCAACGAAGCGACACACATCGTCGAACCGACCAGCGGCAACACCGGCATCGCGCTGGCGTTCGTCTGCGCCGCGAAGGGCTACCGGCTAACGCTCACCATGCCCGAATCGATGTCGGTCGAACGGCGTGCCCTGCTCCGCTCCATGGGTGCGAACCTGGTGCTGACGCCCGCCGCCGAGGGAATGAAGGGCGCGATCAACCGCGCGGCCGAGATCGTCGCGAACAATACCGACGCCTGGATGCCGCAGCAGTTTGAGAATCCCGCCAATCCCGCGATTCACGAGAAGACGACCGGCCCGGAGATCTGGGAAGACTCCGAGGGCAAGATCGACGCGATCGTCGCCGGCGTCGGCACCGGCGGCACGATCACCGGCGTCGCCCGCTACATCAAGGCGAAGAACCCCGACTTCAAGGCGATCGCGGTCGAGCCGATCCACTCGCCGGTCATCAGCGGCGGCGATCCGGGACCGCACAAGATCCAAGGAATCGGGGCGGGCTTCGTCCCCAAGAACCTCGACACCTCGCTCGTCGACGAGGTCGTCACCGTCTCCAACGATCAGGCGTTCGAGTGGTCGCGTCGTCTGGCGAAGGAAGAAGGGATCATGGCGGGGATTTCCAGCGGAGGCAACATGTGCGCCGCCGCCCAAGTCGCCGCTCGCCCCGAGTTCAAGGGTAAGCGCATCGTCACCATCATGTGCAGCTTGGGCGAACGCTACCTCTCCACGCCGCTCTTTGAAGGGTTGACCGGGTAGGAACGCGAGGACAGTTCTAAGGAGTGGGGCGTCGGGAACGATCGCCCCCTCACCCCAAACCCCTCTCCCACAGGGAGAGGGGCTTCTCCCACCACCCTCTCCTTGCCGAAACTGGCTTCTCTTAACACCCTCTCCCCGTGGGAGAGGGAAGCTCGCGCAGCGAGCAGGGTGAGGGGTTCTTCCATCCCGCAGTCAGCCCCCGCTCTCTACGCGAAGACCTCCGTTCCCGTTCGCTCAGGCCGGCGGCTTCTCTTAACACCCTCTCCCCGGGGGAGAGGGAAGCTCGCGCAGCGAGCAGGGTGAGGGGTTCTTCCATCCCGGAGTCAGCCCTTGATCGACCCGAGGATACTGACGTTCGCCCGCGAACTCCGCCGCGAACAGACCGATGCTGAAGAACTGCTCTGGAAACTTTTGAGAGATCGTCGGTTCGGCGGAGTGAAGTTTCGACGTCAACATCCCGTCGACTCCTACATCCTCGACTTCTACGCTCACAAGCATCGAATTGCCATCGAACTCGACGGTGGGCAACACAACAGCGATCCCGAGCGACGCCGAGACGACAAGCGATCAGCCCATCTGCGCAACCAAGGAATTCACGTGCTCCGGTTCTGGAATCACGACGTCTTCCAGCAAACAGATGCCGTCCTCACCACCATCTGGAATACTCTTGAAGAGGCAGGTGCGTTTGAAGGCGCCGAGTGAGTGACGGAATCAGTTGTTGGCGGTCGGTAGGAAACAGCGTCACCAGAGAAGAATAGCCCCCTCACCCCAAACCCCTCTCCCACAGGGAGAGGGGCTTCTCTTAACACCCTCTCCTTGCGGGAGTTGGCTTCTCTTAACACCCTCTCTTTGTCGAAGGCGGCTTCTCTTGACACCCTCTCTTTGTCGAAGGCGGCTTCTCTTGACACCCTCTCCCCGTGGGAGAGGGAAGCTCGCGCAGCGAGCAGGGTGAGGGGTTCTTCCATCCCGGAGTCAGCCCCCGCTCTCTACGCGAAGACCTCCGTTCCCACCAACTTGGGAGGGGCGAGTTCCGACTCGCAATGGACACATCCCTTCCGATCCCTCGGCGTCTCCTCGCCACACTGGGGGCATCGCTCCAGCACTGGCCAATGCCGACAGATCAAGAAACTGACCCAGAAAGGAAGTCCTCCGAGCGCGACCAGGACCGTCCAGATCGATCGTTCCGATTGGCCGAACCCGTAGCGTGCCGTTCGCCGTAGCGTCCACCAGGCGAGCAGAAGTCCGAGCCCGTGGACCACGAGGATGGCTGGCCAGAGTTCGGCGAGCGACTTCGCGAGCCCCTGCTGATACGTGACCACCTCCGTTCCGCCGTAGGACAGCAACGGCATCAACACCAAGATGCTAAGGTCGATCAGCAACGGGCAGGGAACCACCAGCGAAGCCCCCACCCACGCTTGCCCGGTCAAGGGATCGGGTCCCATCCGCCGCAGGGCGAGCGTCCGGTCTCGCTTGATCCGACCAGTGGGATCGACCCAGTAGAGCATGTTGATCTCGACCCCGGTGGAGTTGTCGATCGGAAGCTGTTGGGTGACGAACGACTCCTCCGCGGAGATCGGGATCCACGTCAGTGGCCGATCCCGCAACTCGCGGGGAATGCCCCAACGCCGAGGGTTCGTCAGGTCGCGATCGAACTCGAGGATCGTGTCGTTGGTGCGAACGAGCAGTCGACTCATGGGCTCGACGGCCGATGACGTGCTGCGATTGAGCATCACCATCGATCGAATCGGCGTCTCTTCCAGAACGCGTTTGATGGTCTTCCGGTCGAGATCCACGACCATCAGAGAATCGTCGGTCGTCACGAAAAAGACGCTGGCATTGGGGATACTGTCGGGCCCAGCGACCACCGATCCATAGTAGGGCTGCGTCGCGTTCTGTATCTGCTGTGGACTCACCACGAGCTGATTGAGGTGCGAAAGATCGCCCTTGATGGAAAACCGTTGGCCCGCGGGGATCGGTTCGCCACGCTCGCCGTAAGCTCCGAGAAATCCGATCCGTTGACTACTGAGTCTCTCGTAACCGACGAAGTAGGCCTTAGGATGCGGCTCATCGCCACAGATGAAATACCAATACTGTGGGTGTCGACTGGTCGTGTTGAAACCCCGGATCCGGTTGCGCCACGACACCGGGGTCATCCAGGTCGGCAGATGCGATGGAGGTACCCCGAGCCGTAGCGGCCCCGACGACAGCCACGCTTGGTCGGCCGGAACATCGACGCTGTTGCCTTCGAGATCCTCGTAGGTGTAGCCGCCCCAGCTATTGTTGCCGTTCCACGTCGCGACGAGGGGCTCGCCCCGCCCGGTGACTTGAAGTTGCCGTGCGCCGCCGCTCCCGCGGAGGGCCGTGGTCACCATCTGCAACGGCCAGGAGACCACGAATCCCCAGACGATCGCCACGCCCACGGCGAGCGTGAGCGCGGACACAAGCCGGACACCCAATCCTCGAATTTCAGGCATCTCTCGCGGTCTCCTCACCCGTAGTCTCGTTCGCTGGCGATCGCGCGGATATCGACCGCGAGCAGTCCATAGAAAACGGCCGCGACCGGAATCCGCAGCCACCATTGATCGGGCACCATCATGACGACCCCAAAATAGAGGCCGCTGGCCGCCAAAGGAAGCAGTCGCGTCCCGATCCAGCGCCCAGGGCGAAGCCCAGTGAGAAAGGCCCCCGCGTAGACGATGGGCGAGAAGAGCATGAACTGCCACGCGCCACGCGTCATCGACCATTCAAAGGGACTCGGGTGGTTCCCCGGGGTCGCCGCCCACCAACCGAAGAGCAAAATCGGAATCGCTTGCACCACAAGCATGACGGCGATCCCGACGCCGAGTTTGGTCAGGATCAGTGTCGAACGTGCGATGGGGCGATGAAAGAGAAAGAGGTAGACGCCATTGCCAAGTTCGCGGGTCGCCTGCCGATAGCCGAGGGCGATCGCGAGCGGAATCACCACGTAGGACAGGTACGCCACGAAGACGCCACCGGCGAACGGGACGACGTGAATCCGTTGCGGGAGAACGTCGATGGAGGGAAGAAGTGTCCTCCCCATCAAGCCGTTGACAATGGCGAGGCTCACCGCGAGCGCGATCGACGCGAAACCGATCGTCTCACGCAGCTCCTTGAGCACCAGGGCGCGGATCATCGGGCTCCTCCGTACCGAAAAAAGAAAGCGACCGCCGCGGGCCGCGGGTGTACTCGATAAAGGTGTCTTCCAAGTTCATCTCCACCCGCTCGACCTCGACGGGATCGAGACTGGCGACCGCCGCCTCCTGCTCCGAGCCGTAGCCGGCGAAGATGAGCTCGAGCCGATGCCCGACGTGCCACGACCCGACGAGGCCGGGACACTCGGGCACTTCGGGAACGTCACGATCGAAGGTGAGCACGATCTTGCGGACCGCTTCCTTGAAGTGCTCCGTCGGACAGTCGACGCGTAGCACGCCGTCGAGCATGATCCCGATCCTGTCGGCGACGCGTTCGACATCGCCCAGCACGTGGGAGCTGAAGAGAATCGTTCGCCCGCGCCGCTGAATGATCTGGATCATCGACTCGAGGAAATCTCGGCGCACGTTCGTATCGAGCCCCAAGGTCGGGTCGTCGAGGATAAGCAGTTCCGGGTCGGGGGCGATGCCGAGGATGAGCGAAACCTGGGCGAGCTGCCCCTTCGAGAGCCTGCGAAGTTTGGCCCGTTTGCTCAGCGCGAAGTGGTCGAGGACCGACTCCACCAAGTCATGGTCCCAGTCCTCGTAGAAGGCGCGGGTGAAGCGGATGACCTCGCCTACGCTCATCCAACTCGGCAGCGGGTGCCCCTCCGCGAGATAGGCGATGCGCGAACGGGTCTCTGGTGCCAGGGTGGCGACATCCTCCCCCAGCAGCTCGGCCCGCCCGTAGGAGGGACGCACCATCCCGGTGAGCATCTTGATGGTCGTCGACTTGCCGGCGCCGTTGCGGCCCAAGAGGGCGTAGACGGTACCTTCGTCAATGCTCAAGCCGAGCGAGTCGACCACTTTCGTGGAGCCGTAGTACTTCGTCAAGGACTCGGTTCGGATCGCCAACGTCATCGGTCGTCAACCTCTCGTGGTCATCACCTCGAAAACGCTCACCCGCCAGAAGACGCAAGACCGCACTTCTCGCTCTCGGGAAAAGAACGCCGTCGGCCGGTCACTGCCCCAAACCTGGGGGAGGAATGGGGGGGACCCTATGGACAGGGACCGACCGACGGCTGGGGACACCCATGACTTTTCGCACCGAACTCGCTTCATTCGAGCGGCCCCAATGTCCCGATGAGTGAGTTCGTTTCATGAACACTCGTTCCGCACTCGCGGAAATGTGTCGAACCCGGGGCATTTCCCACATGCCCACCGCGAGCGTGGGCATGGCACCCAAGCGGAACGTATCACGCTCGCGTGGGCAAACCGAAGTGGATCACGCTCGCGGCAATTGGTCGGCACTGGCTGACAAGCATCCAGTCGCACCCGCGCCGTTTCAACCGCCGCCACTGGACTGTTGCCACGCGAAGTCCTTCGCGCGGGCGGTGACAATCTCAAGGACCTCATCGGCCGAGAACCCGAGATTGACCGCCTCGGTAAGCCACAAATCGAGCATTTCCAGCAAGCGACTCTTGCGCGCCTTCTTCGTCAGTTGTTGCTCGCGCCGCGCCACGAAGATCCCCACCCCGGCGCGACTGACGATCAGCCCCTCCCGCTCAAGCTCGGTGAAGGCGCGGGCGATCGTGTTGGGATTGATGACCAAATCGCGCGCGAGCTGACGGACGGAGGGGAGTTTCTCCTCCGGGCGCAGTTCGCCGCGGGCGATCGCCTCGCGGACCTGCTGAACGAGTTGACGATAGATCGGCGTCCGAACGCCGGTGTCGATGCTGAGCTGCATGACTGCCCCATAACTGTACTAATTGACATAGTACACCTAACTCGCGCGCGCACAAGCGAATTCCACAGAATCTTCGATCCGGCCTTTCGGCAACGGATCACCCCGACCGAGTAGTCGAACGAGTGATGGTGGCAGGACGCCTCATCGCGCCGGAAAGGAGATCTGCTCTTCGAGATGGTGACGCGATGTCATGATCATGACACGACCGGCGTTTCCTGGCCGTCGAGCAATCAGTGGCACGCAGCGGGTGAGGGAAACGAACGTCACTGCGGAGAGGTCGCCGTCGAGAGGTCGCCGCGAAGTGTCGTCAGGCCGCTTCCACGGCCTCGGTTTCGCTGGGCGACGAGGTGGAAGAAGAATCCCCGTGGGGAAAGGAAAGCACCGCCGTCTCGACGCGGGTGCGCGAGAGCAGTTGCAAGAGCGCCGGCAAGAGGACCAAGGCGGCCAGCGAGCAGCACGCGACCCCGAGCGACAACACAACCCCGATGCTCGACATGCCGCGATGACTCGCGGTCATCAGCGACGCGAATCCGAGGATCGTCGTCAGGCTCGTCAGCACCAAGGCGCGCCCAAGCCCTCGGCCAAGAACATACGTCCCGTTACTGGCGTGAAAGTCATGCACCACGTGGACGCCGAAATCGACGCCGATCCCCAAGATCAGCGGCAACGCGATCATGTTGGCGGGATTGAGCGAGATCGAAGCGATCCCCATCAGCCCGAACATCGCCAGGCAACCGAGCACCAGGGGCGTCATCGCCAAGAGCGAGTCGCGCCAGCTTCGCACTCCGCACCAGACCGCGAGCAGGATCACCCCGATCGCCAGCCAGGCGCTGCGCTGGTAGCCCGCGGTCATCTCTCGGAGCGACAGGAGCGTCGAGATCGGCTTGCCGGTGACGTGCGGATCGACGGAGTAGACCTCACGCACGAAGGCGTTGAGCGGCTCGCCATCCCAAACGCTCGCGTCGGCGAAGATCTGCAAGAGCCATGTTCCATCGGGGCTGAGGTAACGCGAACGCAGCGCACTGGGCAGATCGGCCACGCCAACCGGTTCGGGGTTGGCGACATCGTGGAGTTTGCGAAGTTGGCCAAAGAGATCCTCGAGCCAACGGGTCTGGAAACTCGCCACCCGGCGGTCTTGGTCCAGTAGCGGCAGCCGACGCATCGCCTCGAGGGTCTCCTCGGCGGCATGACGCAGCCGGGTGATCGCCACCAATTCCGACACCGGCACGTTCTTCGGCAATTGAGCGATCGCCTCGATGCGCTCGGTGAGCTTCGCCAACTCCGGCGGCGGTAGCTTCTTGACCTGCTCGGTCGTCGGCAGGTCGGCGACCGCCTTGGAAATGGCGGCGACATAGGGACGCTTCTTCTCTTGATCGGTCGGAATCAGCGACGCGACTTCGACCACGCGCCCAACGCTCGGCAAGGCGGCGAACTCCTCCCCGAGGCGGCGAGCCTCCTCGGGCGTCTCCGCCATCGAGAGCGCGTACCACGCGGAGGCTCCCATTCGCTCGACGAGTTTCTCTTCCCATTCGACCGACGCGAGCCCATCCGATTGGAGGTTCAGCAAGTTGTAGTCGAAACGGAGCTTGGTAATCTGCGTCGCCAAGCCGATCACGACCAGGAGGGAAAGGAGCCCGACCAGGGCGGGCCGTCGCGCCAGAAAGAGCGCGGCCGGTTGATCGGCGACTAGTTCCCGCTCGCACCGCCTGACTCGCCCCTTGGTGAGCACCAAGAGCGCGGGCAGCACCGTGAAGGCTCCGACCAAACACCAGAGGACGCCGCTGCCGGCAATCCAACCCATCTCGCGCAGACCGAGAAAACCGGTCGCCATCGTGGTGAAGAAGGCTAGCGCCGTCGTGAGCCCTCCGATGAGGACGCCGGGGCCGACTGTCGTCGCCGCCCCCCTGTTCGATTCCGCCACGCTCAGGCCGAGCCCCCGCATCGATTCAAAACGGGAGAGCCAGAGAATACCGAAGTCGATCCCCAAGCCGACAAGCGTCACGATGAACGACGCCGAGAGAATGTTGAGGTGACCGACGGTCAGCGTGACCCATCCGAGCGTCCAACACGCACTGATGATCAGCGTGAGGATGGCGCACATGGGGTGACGCCACGCCCGAAAGGCGACCATGAAGAGACAGCCGACGCCGAGAAGCGAAATCAACATCGCCCGCGTGCTGTCCCGTTTCGCCGAGATCATCTCATCGGCTTCTAGGACCGGAAGCCCGGTGAGCCCGAAATGAAGATCGGGAAAGACCGGCTCCATGCGGTCGATCATGCGTTTGGCGAGATCGACCGACTTGCCGAAGTCGGAGAGGCTCGACGTGTCCTTAATCGGTTCGGCGCGGACGATGGCGGTCTTGCCATCCTCGGAGAAGAAGTACTCCGGCATCCCCGCGACCGAGGCGCCCAAGGTGGGTGATCGCAGCGGCACCCAAGGAGACCGAAAGGCCCGCCCGTTGTAGAGATAGCTGGTCATGGACTGCAAGAGTCGCGTCGCGGCGGCCGCCTTTTGGCGTCCCGACTCGTCGAGTGACTGCTGCTTGTCGATCGCGGTGCTCGAAGCGGCCAGGGCCGCCCCCAACGCCGAGTCGAGTGTGAGAAAACGCCATCCTCCCGCCAGGAGGGGCGTCAGCGGTTTCACGCGGGAGTCGATCGCTTCGAGATCCTCGATCGGGAGCTGATAGAGCCCCTTCGCATGAAGCCGCGAGAGATCGATGCGGTAGCAGACGTTCTGAAAGGCTTGGGGAAAGGACTCCAGATCGCGTGCCAGGGTCTTGATCGCTCGGACGATCTCCGAACGCTTGGTTCCCTCGATGATGAAGATGATGTCGGACTCGCCGCCGAACTCCTTTTCGTATTTCGCCCAGTCCGCGTAGTACGCGGCGGTGGGATCGACGAGATCGGTGCGGTCGGTCTTGAAGCCGAGCCCGTGGGCGGCGACGACGAGCGAAAGGACAGCGATCACGCCGGCGACCAGCGCGACCCGTCGCGGCGCCGCCTGCACGAGACGAATCCATGATTCCAAGAATCGCGCGGTAAGATCCGCTCGCCCCAAATGGCCTCTATCCCAGATCAAGCTCTCGGCCTCCGTCAGCATCTTCTGCTAAGACCTCGGGCCGATAGCACGCCCGTTGGCTTGATTCAATCCGATCTTTGGAGTTGTTTGCCAAGATTTGGAATGGGAATTGCTCCCCAGCACCCGTCAACGTTGGGGAATCGCTCCCCAACGTCGCGTAGGACAGTGGGAAAGTGGCGGGTCGCCAGAAACCCTCTTAAAGCACCAGCGAACGCGGATCGTCGGCGAGTCGATGAATGTCGTCGACGAGTTGTTCCTTGATCCCCTTTTCGCGACCCTCGGAGTCGACCTTCCGGCCATCATTCTCTTGGACGTAGAAGACGTCGACCACCTCGTCGGAGTACGTGGCGATCTTCGCGAGATGGACCCGCAGCCCGAGACGGTGTAGCGACTTCGCCATCGTGTAGAGCAGACCGCGCCGGTTCGGCGTGAAGATCTCGATGATCGTGAACTCCTCGGAACCCTTGCTGTCGACCACCACTTGAGTGGTCTCGCGCCCCACGATGCGCTTGCGGGTCACGAACGCCGACGGCAACGAGCTCCAAAGGACGTCTTGGATCTTGAGCTCGCCGGCGAGCAGCCGCCGGACCGTCGTCGCGAGCTGTCGGCAGCGTTCGGGGGTCGGTGGCCCGGTGTGGTGCTTGTCCTTGACGTCGAACTGGTCGAGGATGGTCTTGTCGCCGAGCGTCCGGATGCGCGCGGAGAGGATCTCCATGTTGTGGGCGGTCAACGCCCCGCAAATGAGACTGAACGACGCATCCGACGTCTCCTCGTGACTGACGACAGTCAGCGTGACCGAGTCCCCCGCCGGACGATACTCCGCGTTGAGGATCGCGACCTGGTCGGGCGTGAAGTCCTGCCAACGCCGCCAATGGGCGAGAATCTGCTCGTCGGTTTGTTCCTCGAGCATCTCGTTGGGGATCAAGTCGAGAAACGCCATCGCGCGCTCGTCGGCGCCCGCGGTCTTGGCGAGTCGGCGCCGCACCTCCTCCGACTTCACTTCCGATTCGACGAGCGGGTGTTCCTCGCCCAGCAGTCGCGCGGTTCGGCGGAAGAGATCCGCGAGGATGTCGGCCCGCCACTGATTCATCGTCCCTGGGCCAACCGCTTCGACGTCGACCACCGTCAGGACATAGAGCATCCGAAGCCGCTCGACGGTGCCGACCGTTCGGGCGAAGTCGATGAGTAGCTTCTTGTCGGTGATATCTCGATGAAAGGCGATCTGCGAGAGCAGCAGATGGTGCTCGACGAGGAAAACGACTGTCTTGTGCTCCTCGGCGTTGAAGCCGAATCGCTCGGCGACGACGCGCGTGATCCGGGCCCCAACCTTGGAGTGGTCCTCCTCGTACCCCTTGCCGACGTCGTGAAGCAAGATCGCCAGATGGAGCAGATCGAGTCGCTTGATCTTCTCGTAGACCCTCCCCAACAACCCATCGTTGAGAACGAGCTCCTCCGCGAAGCCAAGCATGACGAAGGTGTGTTCGTCGACGGTGTACTTGTGATAGGCGTTGAACTGAAGCAAGCAGCGAGCGTGTTCGAACTCGGGAATCAGGCGTTCGAGCACACCGACCTCGTGGAGTCGCCGAAGCACCTTCGCCATTCCGCCGGGCGTCTTGAGCAATTCGAGGAAGATGCGCACCGCTTCCGGATCGAGGTCCCCGGCGGCGTCCGAGTCGTCCCCCTCCTTCGGGTGCGGTAGGACGCCGTAGACCTCGCGCATCGCGTCGAGCGTTTCGAACTCGAAGTCGTAGTGGTAGAGCGACGCGAGTCGCGCGAGTTCGAGCGTGCACGCCAAGGACCCGAAGACCTCGACTTGGTAGCGCGGGATGACGCCGGCCCCGAGCGGTCCGACGCGAAACCATTTGCCCGTCCGCCAGGTCACGAGCCGTTCTTGGACGCGACGAGCCATGTGACGCGGGCGCGAGCGGGCGACGAAGCGCTGGACGATCTCCTCGACGGCGGTCGTCCGCCTGAAGTAGTCGCGCATGAACTGTTCGACGGCGAGCATCGAGGGGGAATCGTGATACCCCCATTCCTTGGCGATCCGCATCTGTTCGGAGCGCAGGAGCACGTCGGCCGCCTTGCCGGCGTGAAGATGCAAGTCGATCCGGACTCGCAGCAGAAAGTCGTGCGCGTCGGTGAGGATCCGCGCCTCGTCGGTTCCGATGAGCCCGCGCCGTTCGAGTTCGTGGGGCTCGGGGGCTTCGTAGAGCGCGCTACCGAGCCAGTGAATCAGGTGAAGATCGCGCAGACCGCCGACGGTCTTTTTGACGTCGGGCTCGAGAAGGTGGGACGTGGTGCCGAACTTCTCTTGGTCGGAAGCGACCGATCGAACCGTCTTCTCGTAGAGCGTCGCGGCCCCCCCGCGATTGAGATGTCTTCGGTAGCGCGTGACGAGATCGTCGTGCAGTTGTCGCTGCCCAAGGAGATAGCGCGCGTCGATCAGCGCGGTCCCGGGAAGGACCTCCTGTTTCGAGAGCGCGAGAATGTTGCCGACCGTTCCGACGTTCTGGCCCAGTTCGAAGCCGACGTCCCAGATGTCTCGAACGAGGACTTTGATGAAGTCCAGCACCACCTTGTGCGGATCGCGGCGGTGCAGGAACCAGACGTCGACATCCGAATGGGGCGCGACATCGCGGCGTCCGAAACCGGCGACGGCGACGAGCGCCAACTGCTCGACGACCGCGGCGCGTTCCTCTTCGGTGCGCTGCTCGAGGGCGTGCTGGTAGAGTTGGCAGATGACTTCTTCGATCGTGTTGGCGACCGAACAGGCGATTCCGAGCCCCGAGGAACGTTCCGCGTGCAGCGAGCGCAGCACGTCGAAGCGTTCTTGCGTGAATGCTTTAATACGTTGCAGATGCAATCAGATGACTTCCTCTCCGCGTTCCCCCGTCCGAATCGCGATCGCATCGATGACATCGGAGATGATCATCTTGCCGTCGCCGACGTCGCCGGTCCGCGCCGAATGGAGGATGGCGTTGGTGATCGCCGACAATTGCTCGTCGCGCACAAACAGTTGGATATGGATTTTGGGAATGAGATCGACGGTGTATTCGACCCCACGATAGTGCTCGGTACGCCCTCGCTGTCGCCCGAACCCTCGCACCTCGGTGAAACTGACTCCGAGAGCTCCGGCCAGGGCCAACGCCTCCTTCACCTCCTCGAGTCGGTGATGGCGAACGATGGCTTCAACCTTCTTCATCGCCCGACACCTTTCCTTGGATGAAGACGTGGCCCACGTCAGGGCGCGAGATGGACCCGTTCCCATCGTGAGCGGGGATGATCGAGGAAGCGCCACTCGAAAAAGAGAGGGACGGGGAATGACGTCCCCCGTCCCAGCGTGTGCCGGCCCCACTGAACCCGTTGCCCATGATCGACAACTTTCATCGCTCGGTGAGGTGGACCAACATGGCCAACCGCCTCGCGTCCGTTCCCTCATCGCGACACCGACACTTCGGGAGGCGGCGCGACATTGCGAGCGGACCTATTGGCATCGCCTGCTAGACGGCGCCGTCGCCGGTCTCGCCGGTGCGAATGCGGATCACGTCGGACAAGTCGGTGACGAAGATCTTGCCGTCGCCGATCTCCCCGGTCCGTCCCGCGGCGATGATCGCCTCGGAAACCTTCTGGACCATGTCGTCGCCGACGACGATGTCGAGCTTGATCTTCGGGAGAAGATCGACGGTGTACTCGACACCGCGGTAGGTCTCGGTGTGACCCTTCTGTCTTCCAAAACCGCGAACCTCGGTCACGGTGATCCCCGTCACGCCGGCATCGGTCAGGGCACCCTTGACGTCGTCCAACTTGTGATGACGGATCACTGCTTCAATTTTTTTCACCTGCGTCTCCTTGTTTGGTCAGTCTCTCGTTTCCCCGAAGGTCGGGGGATGGAGAAGGCGACCGGACCTTCCGCTCGGTTCGGCTCGATCACCTTCCCGGTTGCCACGGTCTGTCGATGCTCGACGATCCGAACATGCAGGCGGCTTCATCTAGTTCGTTGTACGAACCGCCTCCGCCACTTGTTGACGGAGGCGGCAACGCTCGGGGAGTTGACCCCAAGTCAGCTTAAACGTGGCCCGATCCAGCATCAAAGACAACATGCGACGGATAAGCCCCGATCCCATGCTCGTCGATGTCCAGACCTTGCTCTTCCACTTCGGGAGCAACTCGCAGCCCAACGATCGCGTCGACGATCTTGAACACGATGAAGGAGACCGGGAAGGCCCAAAGTCCCGCGGCGGCGATCCCGACCAACTGCGGCAGAATCAAGCCGGGGTTGCCTTCGATCAGTCCACTGTTCCCGCCGTAGATCTCCTGGGCGAAGATGGCGATCGCCAACGTCCCCCAGATACCGCAGACCAAGTGAACACTCAAGGCACCGACCGGGTCGTCAACCTTGATGTTGTCGAAGAACTTGATCGAGCAAGGAATGATGATGCCCGCGATACCGCCGATGATGACCGCCGAAAGGAGGCTGACGTCATAGCAGGGAGCGGTGATCGCGACGAGGCCACCGAGCACACCGTTGGCGGTGATGCCGAGGTCCCATTTGCCGTACATCGCCTTGGAGGTGAGCATCGCGATGAGTCCACCGGCACACGCGGCGAGCATCGTCGTCGTCGCGGTGTGAGCGAACTCACTGCCACCGATGGCGGTGGTGGAACCGGCGTTGAAGCCGAACCAACCCATCCAGAGGATGAAGGTACCGATCATGCCGTAAACCATGTTGTGGCCGGCGATAACCTTCGGCTTGCCATCGGCGCCGTACTTGCCGATCCGCGGACCGACCGCGATGGCTCCGGCGAGACCGCACCAACCACCGATGGAGTGAACCACCGTCGATCCGGCGAAGTCGAGGAAACCCCACTTGTCTTCCAGCCAGCCGGCTCCATCGTCGAGGAACAAGCTGCCCCAGGCCCATTTACCAAACACGGGATAGATGAAGGCCGTAATACAGCAGGAGAAGATGATGTAGGCGGGGAAGTTGGTACGACCGGCCATACATCCGGAAACGATCGTCGCGGCAGTCGCGGCGAAGACTGATTGGAAGATCCAGAAGACCATGTTGGCCTCATCGATCGATCCATCGGAGCCGACACCACTGAAGAGGAAGTCCCCCGTTCCGATGATGCCGTACGAGTCGGAAGGCCCAAACATGAGACCATACCCGACGATCCAGAACGTGATTCCACCGAAGCACATGTCGGCGGCGTTCTTCATCATGATGTTCGCGGCGTTCTTGGCTCGGGTGAATCCAGCTTCGACCAGGGCGAAACCGGCTTGCATCCAAAAGACCAAGATCGCGGCGATCAACGTCCAGAGATGATCCCCTTCCGCTTGAACGACCTCCGGCGTAAGCGGTTCACCCTCCTCTTCGACCGCCGCCTCGTCGATTGTCGCCTCCTTATTCCCCTCGGTCACGCCCTTGGGGAGGGCATCCCCTTCGGCGGCCTTGGCGGCGGTTGGCGTCGGTTCGTCTTGCGCGAAAGCGACCGGGCTGGTCGCCAAGATTGTCGCAAAACAGCTCAACAAGAGCAGTAACTTCCACTGACGGTGCATTCTCAGCAATTGGCTCATTGGCGCTTTGTTCCCTTTCTACACTTGGCAGGACGCGGGTAACTCTCCCAAACGGCGGACCTAGCGCGTACGCTGTCCAGACCCCGAAACATGGTGTGATAAGCCGGCTTCGCCCGCGATAGGGACGTTGAGAACCATCCGATCGAGAGCGGAACCGCGGTCCGCCAGGAAGAGGACGAGTCCTCCCGGAGTGTGCGTTTCCCCTTTTACGGAGGCCGCGCCGTTTCTATCGCGAAGCGGGCGGTAAGGAAGCAAGCAGAGTGCCAAGCAGAAGGGTCGGGGCGCTCTCGGCAAGACGAGCGATTTACTTAAACCTTTCTTCACAACACAGTTGCAAAAAAAGTAAAAAAGAGGTGACTATTTAGAGTTGGTGCTAGCGACGACTCAACTGCCGCGCCTGCGATCATCCGCTGCCTCGGATCGCGGCAAGTTTGCCTCAATCGAAGCTCCTCACAAAACTTTCCTTCACGATCGGCGCCGAACCACCCGAGTTCCCCTTGAATTTAGGCGAACTCGGAAGCATGCTAAGAACCCGTGAAATGTCCGGGACCGCCTCTGCTCGGACCTAGACATCTCGACTGCGGCATCTCCATGGTGTCCCTGCGGTGCCAACGATCACGGTTGCCCTCGAGCTAAGCGACCTCCCGGTCGCCCCTTCGTAGCGAGACTTGCATGAGCGACTCAGAGTCATCCCGCCCGACCGAGCAATGGGGTTCGAAGTTGGGGGTCATCCTGGCGGTCGCCGGATCAGCCGTCGGCCTCGGCAACTTCCTCCGATTCCCCGGACAAGCGGCCGCCAACGGTGGCGGCGCCTTCATGATCCCCTACTTCATCTCCTTTCTCATCGTCGGCATCCCGATCTGCTGGGCGGAGTGGACGATGGGACGCTACGGCGGGAAGTTCGGGTTCCACTCCTCCCCGGGCATCTTCTCGGTCCTGTGGCGCAATCCCCTTTCGAAGTACATCGGATCGCTCGGGCTACTCATTCCCGTCGTGATCTACATGTATTACGTCTACATCGAGTCGTGGTGCCTCGCGTACGCCTTCTACTACGCCACCGGCGATCTCGACCTCGGCAAGAACCCCGCCTCCTACAGCAACTTCTTCACCGAGCTGACCGGCCAAGTTTCCGACGGCGCCATCATCAGCGGGGACCACGACAGCGACGGCAGGGTCGAGTTTGCGCTGCAGCCGATCTTCTGGTTCTTCCTCATCACCTTCGTCGTCAACTTCTACTTCATCTATCGCGGGCTCAGCAAGGGCATCGAGCGGTTCTGCAAATTCGCGATGCCGCTGTTGATTCTCGCCGCGATCGGCGTCGCGATCCGTGTCCTGACCCTTCCCGAGCAACCGTTGCCCGAACCGTGGCCGCGCAGTCTCCCCCAAGCCCTTCCGACGAGCCAGTGGGACACGCTCAAGGAGACCGCCCTGGCCCCGAAGACGACGCCCCCCGAGATGCGCAAGAGCGTCGTCACGGCGTTCAACCACTACTTCGACGGCATCCAGGAAAACCAAGAGGGCTACGACGGCGATATCCCCGTTCTCCCTCCCGTCGGGTTCGCCAATAGCGACCAGGGCATGGGCATCGCGATGGGTTACCTTCGCGCGGGCGACAAGGCAGAGCCCTACGTGACGTGGCTCCACAAGGTCCACGAAGACCTGAGCCAGTCCCAGAAGCTCCAGCTTCAAGATCTGGAGCGTTCGCAAACCAGCCTCGTGACCGAACTGCAAGCGACCGTGAAGGCACAGACGTTGCTGAAAGCGGCCGCCGATCACAAGGGTGCTCCCCCACCGGCCGAAGCAATGGCGAAGTTCCAAGAGGACGAGGTCGCCCTCAAGGAGCAGCTCAAGGGGATCACCGCGAAACGCAAGGAAATCATCGCGTCGACGGGCGCCGGCGCGATGCCGAGCCTGCTCCCCTTTCTCGTCACCATCAACGAAAAGCTCACCAACGACCAATGGACCGAAGCCCAAGAACGTTACGCCGCCCTCGAAGTCGCTCGGCTTCGGCGTACCGTCTTCAACGGGCTAGGATACATGTGGAACCCCGATCTCAGCCGGCTCTTCGAGGCCAATGTTTGGCTGGCGGCGGCAGGGCAGATCTTCTTTTCCCTATCGATCGGCTTCGGCATCATTCTCACCTATGCCAGCTACTTGCGACGCGACGACGACGTTGTTCTTTCGGGGCTGACCGCCTCGAGCACCAACGAGTTCTGCGAAGTGGTGCTTGGAGGATTGGTCGCAATTCCCTCAACCTTCCTCTTTCTCGGCATGGCCAGCACGATTAGCGTCATCGAGAAGGGGTCGACCTTCGGCCTCGGCTTCAACACATTGCCGGCGGTCTTCGCCAACATGCCGGCGGGGCGCTGGATCGGGATGATCTGGTTCGGACTGCTCTTCCTGGCGGGGATCACCAGTTCACTCTCGATGCTCCAGCCGGCGATCGCGTTTCTGGAGGAAGGGTTCAATCTCAAGCGTCGGGCCAGTGTCAGCGCCCTCGGCTTGATGACCCTCAGCGGCGCGCTGACGGTCATCTACTTCTCGCACAACGTCACGGCGCTCGACACGATGGACTTCTGGGTCGGCACCTTCGCGATCTTCGTCCTGGCGACGATCGAGGTGATTCTCTTCGGATGGGTGATCGGGATTAAGGCAAGCTTCGCCGAAGCTCACCGCGGCGCCGACATGCACATTCCACGAGTGTTCGGCTTCATCCTGAAGTTCGTCACGCCGGTCTTTCTCCTGACGATCTTCGCGTTTTGGCTGCAGCAGAACTTCGCCGATCGCGTCCAACAGATGTTCGACAACCCGGCGGTGATGCTGACGGTGCTCTATCTGATCATCATTCTGCTATTCATGTTTCTGTTGATCTCCCTCGCCGCCGAGCAATGGAGAAAAATAGGACTCGGAGAGAAGGAGGTGGCCGAATGAGTACGCTGGGAATCCTGATGATGGGATTGAGCTACAGCGTCGTCTTTTCACTCACGATCTATTGCTTCTATCGTGTCCTCACGACACCGGATGCCTCGGAGCACGAGCACTCGCCACTGGAAATCGACACCCGCGATGCCGATCCGCCCGCGAAGTAAGCTCTCCCGGTCGGCTCCGCCAACACCTGACACCACGAGAAAGCCCCGCCGACCACGAGGTGGTTGACGGGGCTTTGTTCTGAGCCGCACGCGTGTCGCGATTGATCATCTGGGTGTCATGCTCTCAAGGCAGCCAGTGGCGCCCGTAGAGTGAACCCAGGGCTCAATAGCGGTAGTGCTCGGGCTTGTAGGGGCCTTCGACCGGAATGCCGAGATAGTCGGCCTGCTTCTTGGTCAGCGTGCTGAGCTTGGCGCCCAAGTGACCCAGGTGCAAGCGAGCGACTTCCTCGTCGAGCTTCTTCGGCAGCGTGTAGACACCGACTTCGTAATTGCCCTTGTTCTTCCAGAATTCAATCTGCGCCAGGACCTGGTTGCAGAACGAGTTGGACATCACGAACGAGGGATGCCCCGTCGCACAACCGAGGTTCACCAAGCGGCCCTCGGCGAGCATGATGATCGTTTTGCCGTTGGGGTAGGTGTAGCGATCGACCTGCGGCTTGATCGTGGTCTTGGTGATGTCCTTGCGATTGTTCAAGTACGCGACGTCGATCTCAATGTCGAAGTGACCGATGTTACAAACGATCGCGTTGTCGCGCATCTTGTCGAGGTGCTCGCCACGGATGATGTCGCAGCAGCCGGTCGTGGTGACGAAGATGTGTCCCAGCGGCGCGGCGTCTTCCATCGTGACGACTTCGAAGCCTTCCATCGCGGCCTGCAAGGCGTTGATCGGATCGACTTCGGTCACCAGCACGCGGGCTCCGAGTCCGCGCATCGACTCGGCGCATCCCTTGCCGACATCGCCGAAACCGGCGATGACGACGGTCTTGCCCGCCACCATGACGTCGGTGGCGCGCTTGATGCCGTCGGCGAGCGACTCGCGGCAGCCGTACTTATTGTCGAACTTCGACTTGGTCACCGAATCGTTGACGTTCATCGCCGGCGACTTGAGGTCGCCGCGCTCGAGCATCTGGTAGAGACGATGAACACCGGTCGTCGTCTCCTCGGTGATCCCGTGGATGCCCTCGAGCATCTCCGGGTAGCGGTCGTGGACGATCTGCGTCAAGTCACCGCCGTCGTCGAGGATCATGTTCAGCGGCTGACCATCGGGGAAGACGAGCGTCTGCTCGACACACCACTCGTACTCTTCCTCGGTCTCGCCCTTCCAGGCGTAGACCGGAACGCCCGTCTTCGCGATCGCGGCGGCGGCGTGATCCTGGGTCGAGAAGATGTTACAGCTACTCCAGGTGACGTCGGCGCCCAGCGCGGTGAGCGTCTCGATCAAGACGGCGGTCTCGATCGTCATGTGCAGGCAACCGGCGATGCGAGCGCCGGCGAGCGGCTTGGAATCGCCGTACTGACGACGAATCGCCATCAGGCCGGGCATCTCCTTTTCGCCCTGCTCGATCTCCAGTCGGCCCCAATCGGCCAGCCCCAGATCCTTGACCTTGAAGGCCGGCTTGGTGCTTGTTTCCGTTGCCATGTTCAAGAAGCTCCTTTCAAGAGAATCCCTTCTTCCGCCGGAAACGATGTGCCGCCCCGACCAGAATCTACCCGTGTTTTCATCATAGTATCGCCCACCGAGTCGCGCCGTTGAGCCGAGCGCGGTCGGTTGTCCCACCTTCCCGGCACACGAACGCGAGAAGGGAGGAACGGTGGTCGGGACCGTTTGGCTAGCGAGCCACGAGGTGCCAGCAGGGCTTGTCCCGAAAGGGCCGACGCGAAGCGCGTCCGTTAGGCATCTGAGCGTCGATCAGCGCGATGCGAGGACTTCTCGCTCCGCCGCCAACCAGAACTCCGCGCCGTCGCCGGGCGGGCAGCCCGCGTCACACCATTTGGCGTACGCCAGCGCTTCGATCTGTTCGCGGACCGAATGCGTCGCCGCCCGATCGCGCGACAACACCTCTTCGGGCATTGGCGGTGGCGTGTCGATCACCTCCTCGGCATGAGGAGTCTGGATTGACGCCTGCGATCGAGGCGTCGCCTCCGCGACCGATCGCGTCTCGGCGTTGCCCGAGTCCGCGGTTGCTCGGTCCGTGCGACGGTCGGTGTACCGTAGCCAAGTACTCGGGCGAAAGATGTTCGCCATCAGTTTTGCCTCGCTTGCCCGGCCCCATCGTCAAACGTGACTCCCAGCCTCTGGGAGCGGCGGCAAAAGCCGACTCAGACGGCGCTTACGTTACCGCCCCAGGCACCTTGTTTCAAGATGGGCTGTCGATTGAGAGGGTACACCGAATCGCTCGGCTCGGTCACTCCGTACTTGACAACCCGGTCACTTACGAGTCATCCTGTTGCTTGAGGAGTTGTTTTTTCGGGGGGAAGGACGGTCTTCGGCATTTCTCGCATGTCAATCCCCTGATGGCGTTCGCCTCGGCAACAAGACTCAGGGCGCGAGGTCCTTTAGGGCCGAAATCAACACCGACGCCTCCCGAATACGACCAACTTGAGCGGGAACAACGATGAGCACACCATCCACCGAGGATTCGAAGCCTCGTCGCGCCAAGTCCGCGCGATCGCCGAGCCCCGGCAGTTCGCCGGGAGCGCCCAGGAAGAAAAAGGTTCCTTCCCGAACCAAACGCGGGACGGCGAAGAGCCCTCCCATCGAGGCAATTCCCGTCGCCGAGGCGGATGTCGAGGCCGAGGCCGTCGCGGAACCGGTCGCCAAACGAGTTCCCGCCAAAGCCCCCGCAAAGAAGCTTCGCTTTAAGTGCGCCCGCTGCAACGTGGTGTTGACCGTCCCCATGTCCAAGGCGGGCAAATATCTCGACTGCCCCAAGTGCTCCGAACGGACTCCCGTCCCCTCCACCCAGGAGGAAGCGGACGCCGATATGATCGACTACGGCGTCAAATCGATGGCGTACGAGATCCCCGCCGTCTGCACCCACTGCAAGACCAAGATGAAAAAAGGAGCCGTCGTCTGCGTCAAGTGCGGCTTCAACTATAAGACCGGCAAGCAGCTCGAGAAGACCGATCACACCTTGGGTAGTGACGAGAAGGCTCGCGGTACGCGGGCCTTTATCGGCTTCCTGTTGAACGTTTGGGGCTTCATCGGTTCCTGCATCGGCTCGGTCGTGCTGGTCTCGGGCGAGTCGGCGTTCTACTTGATCGGCAGCGCGTTCGGCGGCATCATGACCACCGCCATTCTCGGCTACAAATATTGTGACCTCTGGCTGATCTATCGCAAGATTCCGATTCGCGACAAGGACACCAAGGCCGAAGAGGACCGCGAGGAACGCGACGACGCGAAGAACCCCTTCGGCGGGTGGACGCCCGTCATTCCTCTCGTTTGTGCCGGGCTGGGGATCGGCATCGCGTATCTGATGTGGGGATTCCGTATCCCCGAGCCGGGAAGTCAAAGTCTTGCCGCCGCGATGAAAGAGGTCGCGGCCGACGTCGAGAAAATGAAACTTCCCGACGGTGCCAGCATCGCCGGACCATTCGTTCAAGGAAACGTCAAGAACGCCCTGCAGAAGAAGGTTCAGCGGCAACCATCGTCCAAGCCGCCCAGGATGCCCAAGGGTTTCGCCATCCGCTATGGGATCAATCCCACGGCGACCGACTTTGACTACGATGGCTTCGCGAGCCTCGTCAATGTGTCAGGGAAGGATCGGCCAATCATGTTGACCGCCCTACACGCCTTCGGCCCCGTCAATGGCATGCCGAGTCAACTTACGCCGAGCGAACTCTCCAGCGAGGTCACCAGACTGTTCACGGAAGACCGCTACTCGCTCGACGAACTTGGCGATGTCGATGTCGAGTTCATCCCAATCATGAACGCCGCTCCCGTCGACAAGAACTCCGAAGCGGGAGACATCGCCGCCTTCTGGCTCCCCAAGAGCCACATGAAGCATGCGGCCCCCCTGGCTAAGGAGGCACCCAAGGAAGGTGATCGCGTATGGTTCGCGGCCCCAGTCTGGGGCGACGATTCATTCGACAACGATCTCGAGCCAGCCATTTGCCTTGGAGGCGACGACCGAGGAAACCTCGTGTACGAGTTCGACAACAGCGAGTTGACGCTGACAGAGACCAGCGGCTTGCCCGTGATCAACCAGAAGGGAGAGATCGTCGGCGTTCAAGTCGCGGGTTGGAAGAACGGCAACCGACTCGTCGGCGTTGCCAATTCCGTCAAACGCTTTCGTCCCTTCCTCGACAAGGCAATCGACAAGTAGATCGAGAGCTGGTTACTCCGCCAACTCGGGCAACCCCATCTTCCGGCGAACTCGGTTCGCCTCCTCCAGCGAGATGTCGTAGAGGAGGATCGAATAGCCGATCGCCGGGTCGATGGTGGGGGTGAACTCCTGGAAGTAGGCGTAAGCTTCGGCGGGCTGCCGCATCAGGGGAGAGCCACTCATCAAGAGCCGTGGGTTGGTCGCCACGATCGTGCGGAGATCTACGAGCGGCACCGGCATGTGAAACGACATCCCCCGCTCGAAGTTGACGCTCACCGCGTACTTGCCCGGTTGCGGGCCCATCACCATCTCGTCGGTTTCCCCCGGAAGCCTTGCCGCCGCCGGCACGATTCGCGGGTCTCGAGGAGCGAGTTGATACGTCTCGATCCCCTCGAATTCCGGTGGAACGGTCCCAAAGTACGCAAGCCGGACATCCTTCCACTCCGGATGCTCGTCGATCCACGCCGACAACCTTCGCAGATCCTGGCCCCAATCGAGATTGCTGTCGATGAGGTGAAAACGACCCTCGCGCGGGCCGCCCACCAAGGCGTTGAAGTAGGCTAGCTCGGAAGGGTGAATCATCGCCAGCGTGACGGCGTTGGCCAGAACGAGCGCCGCGATCAGCCCATTCCACCAGCGGGGCCGCGACCAGCTTGCCGCTCCCCCCGCGATCAGGAACAAGAACGGAAAAATCGGCAGCAGGTAACGGACGCCGATGTTGATATCGGTCAGGAAGGTCATCGCGAAGATCGGCACGCCGGCCAGGAGAACGAGAGGCCACGCCGAACGTCTCGGCGTCGTCGGCCATCCCCACGCGACCAGCCCCAGCGCCAGAAGCGCCCAACTCGACAGCGGCAGCTTCACCGCCAACGCGTAGAGGTAGTAGTACCACCAGCCCTCGCGCCGAAGTTGCCCGCGCAGGTACATCTGGTAGCGACCGATGTCGTTGTCGCCGGCCTCGAACTTCTGCTCGTCGAAGCCGCCCACGTAGTTCGCCGGCAGCGGCGTCGGCAACCACCCCAGCGGCGTTCCCCGAAAGCGATTCACGCGACGCTGATGAATCTCGTTGTACGTCATGCTCGACCCCTGATCGGCGGGGCCATCGTCGATGCCACGCTCGCGGGTCAGCGAGTTGCTGACGAAGGGGAACGAGCCGAGCGGGCGGAACGTCCCCTCGAAGAGATAGCCCGCGTTGAGAACGAAGAGACTCAGCGCGTAGATCGCGATCATCTGCCAACCGGCGGTGCTTCGTACCAGTAGCGAGGGTCGCCGCCGCTCCCACAGCGTTTTCCAACGAGACGATTTCCCGTCGTGGTTCCACAGCGGATCGAGCAGCGCCCACAGCGCGAACGCGCCATAGAGCAGCAGCGTGCTGAACTTGATTAGTTGGGCAAGCCCGAGACTTCCTCCCGCGAGCAGCGCCCGTCGCCAGGAGGGTTGGTCGAGCCAGCGCGAGAAGGTCCATGCCGCGAGCAGGGTCATCACCGTGGTCGGAATGTCGGTCGTCGCGAAACTGGCGTGGGCGATCATATTGGGCGCGATGGCCCAAAGGGTCGCGGCCAACCAGCCCGCGAGCCGGCCGAACCACGACGATCCCCAGGCGAATAGGATCGGGATCGCCAGCGATGACCAACAAGCGACGACCCAGCGCGCGCACGTGAAGAGCCGTAAGTAGCGTTCGGGATCGTCGGCGTTGATGAGCAGGAACTCGAAGGCGAAACTCCAGTGGTTGGCCGGGTTCTGCCTCGACCAGGCACGGTCGTAGCGGGTCTTCGGCGAGGCCGCGAGCGACGCGGTCGCGGGTAGGAGCCGCCCCAAGGGTGGGGAGAGTCGATACATCCCGAACGTGCCGGTCTGCAAGTACGAGATCCCCGCCGGCACGTGGGCGATCTCATCGACCGTCGGCGTCAACCTCGTGAGGGCATCCCCGACGATCGCGACATGAACCAGCATCAACAGGATGACCAAGGCGACGGTCCGAAACGACCGGCGCCGTGAACTCTCCGCACTCGACTCGGCACTCTCCAAGGCGCTCATGCTCCGCTACGTGCTCTCGTCATTCTGGCAATTCGAGGGCTCTCGGCTCTCTGGCACTTCGGGTGCCACCGGCCGCTTGTCAGCCAGTGGCAGAATGCTGGCAGATCGAGGCATATCAGTAGGGCAACGGCTGCCCCACCCCTTCGCTCTTCGCCAGCTTGTAGACCATCGACGCTAACGCGAGATCCTGAATTCCCGTCCCCACCGACTTGAAGAGCGTCGTCTCCCCGGGATCGCTCCGGCCATCGACCTCGCCACTGACCAGACTCGACAATTCGACCGCGCGCGTCCACGAGAATCGCTCCGCGGCGACCGCTTGGATCAGCTCCCCCGCCTCGATCTGGGCTTGAGCGACATCATCGACCACCACCTGGCGACAAGCCCCGACGATCGCCAGATCGAGTTCCGTCTTCGCCGCGAAGTTCGACCCCATCGCGTTGAGGTGGACACCCGGCGAAAGCCAAGCCTTTTCCACCACCGGCTGACGACTGCTCGTCGCGGTGATGACGATCTCCTTGTCGCGCACCGCGAGGGTGGCACTCTCCACCGGCCGGACGGGAACGTGGAGCCGTTCCTCCATCTCGGCGGCGAACTTCTCGCGGCTCTCCTTGGTACGGCTATGGATCTCGACACTCTCGAGCTTGCGGACCGCGGCGACGGCCTCGAGCTGGGTTCGCGCTTGCCGTCCCGATCCGATGATCCCGACGCGCGACGCATTGGTCGGACTCATGAGTTTCGTCGCCAGCCCACTGGTACCGCCGGTGCGCAGTCGTCCCAATTGATCGGCCTCGACCACCGCGAGCAGGTCTCCCGAGCTACCGTCGTAGAGATGGACGAGAAACCGTGCCGAGGTTTTGGTGGTGGTGTAGGCCTTGAAGCAGAGGGCGTCGAGTTCCCGCGAGGCTCCCCCAAGGAGGTGAAGCATCGCCCCTTCCCCCCGGCATCGCCCTCGCGGGATGTTTTCGGCCCCGCCCGCGGCTTGCTCCCGAAAGATCCGTTCCAACGCGGAGATGACTTCCTCCATCGACAGGAGTCTCGCCACATCCGCTTCCCGAAGGTAAATCGCCGCCATTGGCTCGGTCCTCCCTGGGTTCCCACGAGACATGGCAAGTGCAGTCTCGGTCCCATGATCTTGGGTGTCACTGGCTGCTTGCCAGCCAGTCGGAAGGGGTCGCGTCGGTACCGGTTGATTGGTAGAGCCCGACAAAAAGACACCCTATCGGGGCGTTCAAATCGATCGTCACCGCCGGATTGTACCCCTGAACTCCCATAGTGTAAGGACAACACGCGGAACGTTGTCTCTTCCAACGCTCCCCTGGTTATTCTGACGCTCCCCCTTGCCCAAGGGGGAGTTGGCGGGGGTCGCCTTCTCGGCGTTGGAGTGCATCGACGTCCGTGGAGGGGAGAAGACAAGGCCTCCAACAAGCCCCCCTTGGACAAGGGGGGAAAGAGGCTGTCCCTTGGACAAGGGGAGGGAGAAAGCCGTGGCCTCTGGGAGAGGTCTCGGCGCCAAAGAACACGTTGTCGTGCGGCGACTCCAAGTAGCGGGAGAGATTCGTGTCCAACAACGATGCCTCGTCCCTGAGCGAGCGCGAAGTACAACTCCTCGCCGACATGCGAGGGGCGACGGTGTGGCTCGACGGGACCGAGCAGTGGCGCCAGCGTGCCAACGGCCTTGATGTCGTCGAAGCCTGCGACATTCGCCAGCGCGACGAGGGAACTTCGCACCTGCACGTCACCTTCGTGGAAGGCGATGCGTGGGAAGCTCCGATCGGCGCCCTTTCGGTCGACGAGGACGGCATCGAAGTCGACCACGACGGGGACTGGTGGCACGTCCGGCTCGTCCCCAGGGAATGGCCCGACGCGATCTTCGACGCCCTCGATCGGCTGACCGGCCGCGTGTGCGAACTCGATCGTCGGCACCTGGTGGTCATCGAACGGGTCGAGACGAGGAAAGGAGTTCGAGCCACGTTTGTCGTGAAGGATCTCAGCCGAGGCCATCGCCGGAAGCTGACGGCCCCGGTCGGGGAAACGCTCATCGCCTCGGGAGTGATTCTGCACGGTCGCGAGGGCTGGCACCTGGCGACGCGGCCACGCAAGCGGCTCGTCTATACAGAACTGCTCAAGGCGTTGGGAATGCAACGCCACCTCGAGACAACACCATGGATGTAGGAATGAACTCGGCATGAAGACCATCCGGGACGCGGTGCACGGCGACATCGAACTCGACGACCTCGAGATCGCGCTGCTCGACACCCCCGCGATGCAACGACTCCGCGGCATCAAGCAACTTGGCACCTCGAACCTCGTCTACCCCTCGGCATCCCACACCCGGTTCGAGCACAGTCTCGGCACGCTCTGGATGACCAAACGGATGCTGCGCGTCCTCCGCGCCGACGATCCCTCCATCAGCGACGCCGAGGAACGAACTGCTCGGCTGGCCGCCCTCTTGCACGACATCACGCACGTCCCCTTTGGGCACACCTTCGAGGACGAACGCCGACTCTTCGAACGCCACGACGAGGACGAGGACCGCTTGGCACGCTACCTCGATCGTCCACCGATTTCCACTCTGCTCGACCAGTCGGGAGTGCGCGACGAGGTCCGCGGCGTCCTCACCGCCCGCGCCGCCGGTCGCCCCTTCGTACGCGAACTGGTCACGGGGACCGTGTGTGCCGACCTGCTCGACTACCTTCGCCGCGACGCGACGATGTCGGGCCTCGCTCTCAGCTACGACGATCGCCTCTTGCAAGCTTTTCGGCTTTCCGACAATCATCTCGTCGTCCGGCTGCACAAGCATGGCGGCTTCCGTCACGATACGCTCTCGGAGCTAATCCGCCTGCTCCAAATCCGCTACAACCTCACCGAACGGGTCTACTACCATCACGCGAAAGTCGTCTCCGGAGCGATGGTCTCGCGGGCGTTGGAGTTGGCGCTCGGCCTCGGAGCAATCGCCAAGAAGGACTTGTTCGAGCTTCGCGATGACAGCTTGCTCGATCGGCTGATGATGCACGCCGACCGCGATCAGGGGCTCAAGGACGTCCTTTCGGACCTCGCGGGTCGTCAGCTTTTCAAGCGTGCGTACTACCTCACGATGGAGCGGTTCGGTCAACGGGGGCTCGACGACGCCACCCGCGATCAGCTTGCGAAGCGGTTCCATCAAGACCTGGAGGGTCGCCGGGCGCTCGAACGGGAACTGGCACGGAGACTCGACATCCCCCCCGCGCACGTCATCGTCTATTGCCCCTCGCCGGCGATGTCGCTGAAAGAGGCCAACGTCCCGGTCGAGATCTCCCCCGGTCAGGTCGAGCCCTTGTCCAACCTCGGACATCCCGACGTCGCCGCGTTGACCGAAAAGCACCGCGCGTTGTGGAGTTTCACCATTTGCCTGCGTCGGACGCACGCCGCCCTCCTCCCCAGCGCGAGCGCCCTCTGCGAGGGACTCGTCGGTTACCCCAACCAGCTCCATCCCCAGGAGCAGGGCCGTCTCGCCTTCCGCGCGTAGGTGCTCAACTCACCGTCCCCCCTTGCCCAAGGCGAGAGCGTCAGAAAAACAAAAGGGGAGCGTAGAAGAAGACATGGGTAGCGTCATGGTTGCCCCACGTCTCATTCGCCGTCTCAAGACGACTTGCAAAAAACCTCGGTCGCGATATCTGGCGGTCTGTTCCCAAGTGCGCTCTCGGTCCGCGCTCGGTGGTCGTGGCCACCGCGTGCGAGGGAGTCGACGGCAACAAGTAAGGTGGATAGGCAAATGGCGTTGGGCCGGAAGGACATCGTGATCGTCGTCGCCATGACGAGCGCGATCGGCTGCACGCTTCCCCAGCAGCCGCCTCCCGAAGTTGCCTCCCTGCCCCGTTCGGTCTTGGCCGACCAAGCTTCCCAAGATACTTCCGAAATGAAGGCCGAGTCGACGCCCGCGAAGGGACTCCGTGCTCGCCTGCACGCGAAAGACCAGACGCCGGCCGACTCCCCCACCGACTCGGTTCGCAAAGCGAGCCACACCGAATCGAACGGCCCCCGGCTCCCGGAGAGCGTCATCCTTCCCGAGGCCCAGTCGGCGACGCCACCCCAAGCCACGGCGAACCAACAGCCTCTCTCGAGCGTGCTGAACCCGAACAACGAACCGGCAACGACATCCAGTCGGCCACGATGGGATGAGCCCTCCCGAACGACGATGGTCTCGAAGCCCAAGGATTCGGCGACCTCGCCGCGATCGGAACTCCCCGCGCGTATCGCTCGCGTTCTGGCCCAACTCGATCCCAAGGAAGTCGACGACTTCAACGCTCAAGTGCGTGGGATGCGTTCCCCCGACGAGATCGCGCAGATCGTCGACGTTTGGGAGACGCAGATCGCGTTCGCGAAGACACGCCCCGACCCTCCCGCGAATCTTCCCTCCAAGGCCAGGTCCGCGTCGGCGCTCGACCCGAAGAGCGACCCGGCCCGGCAAGAGGAAGGAAGTTGGCCACGGCGGTTGCCGGAGGAGTCATTCGCCAGCGAGGGTGACGATGTGCTTCGTCGTCGCCTCTCCCCACACCGCGAGCCCCACCATTCCGCCCCGGCGACGAGCGAGGGCCTTCGAGCGGACGACGATCTGATGACGGCTTCCCGGTCGATCGTCAGTCCGGAACGAACCATGCGCCGCGACGACGCGACCGCTCCGATGGAGGATCCCCGGAGTCGCCGACTGGTCTACGATCGCCGCGAGGTCCAACGAGAGTCACGAACGTCGACCAGCCCGGTTGACGGTGGCAGCCTCGAAACGGAACTCCGGTCGATCGCCCACCGGATGGAGGAAACGGAAGCGGTCGGCCAAACCGACGTCATTCGCCAGCAGGTCTACCAACGGCTGCTCCACATCATGGCGGGCGAGAGCGACCAAGCGTTCCAGCCCGTTCGCGGGGGCGACTCGGTCGATCGCAACTTCTGGCAGAGCCTGCTCTGGGCGATGGTCCAGTACTTCAACGACGACGACTATCCGCAAGATCATCAGCGGGCCGCGGAGGTCCTGCGAACGCTCCGCGAGGCACTGACCACGCTCGAACTTCGGGCCGATCTCGAAGTGACGCCTCCGGTCTTTTGCAAGCAGGTCGTCAACTACGGCAACTATGTCGAATTCGACACCCAGACGTTCCGTTCCGCCCAAGAGATCGTCATTTACTGGGAAGTCGCGAACTTCGGGAGCATGGAGAGTCGCGAGGGTTATCGCACCCACCTCGAGGCGTCGCTGGAGATCTTCGACGAGTCGGGCAAGAGCCGCCATCGCTCCCATCACCCATTCAGTCCGGACGTTTGCCGGAACAGGCGCCGCGACTATTTCCAAGTCATTCTTTTTCGCCTGCCGAAAGAACTCTCGGCGGGTGACTACACGCTGCGGATCACGGTCACGGATCAGACAACTAGGAAGGTTGCCGAGAATCAGCGTCGATTCTCGATCAAGTAGTGAGGAGCGCCTCGGATGGGCTTTGACATCTTCTTCGGCATCATCTTGCTCTTAGGAGCATTCCACGGCTATCGCAAGGGATTCGCCAACCAAGTGATCCAGCTTTCGGGAATCATCCTCGGGGTGGTCTTCTCGCAACCGCTGGCCAAAGCACTGTTGCCCTTGGCGGACAAGTACGCGACGGCGATTCCCAGCCCGCTACGGCTGCCCGCCCTGTCGCTGGCGTCGATTCTCACGATCTGGCTGCTCTTCACCTTCGTCTTCTCGCTGATGCTGATGGCCTATCGCAAGAAGGTCTTCGGCGACAACAAGCCGAGTTCCGGCGACCGTTTCTTCGGGATCGGTGTCGGCCTGGCCCAGGCGAGCTTCTTCGTGCTCGTGGGCGTCTTCTGTGTCGATCACGCTCCGGGCATCGTTCGCGACATGGACCTCTTCAAGACGCAGTACGATTCGTCCCAGGTCATCGAGACCGCCAATCGATACCATGTTGTTGATCAGTTGATCGAAACGAAGGAAGTTCAGCAGGTCCGCCAGAGCATCGGCCAAATCGTCCACTACTACAGTGACGAAGCCGACGACATGACCGAGAACGTCGCGAGCGACCTGCCGACGCTGCGTTAGCGGTCTGTTGACGTCAATGGGCCGGGAACGAGGAGTCTCGGCCAAGAGTGTGGAGAGCCGGCGCAAGCGGATCGGTCGATTCGTCTGGTTTTCTCCACCCGGAGACTGGTCGGGAGAAGCGTTCGTCGTCAACGACGACTCGTTCAACGGGCTGTAGGGTGAATACCGAATGACCGAAGCGATCATGGACCGCGAGCAGACTTTCACGTCGGAGTATCCGTTCGCCTCGCACTGGCTCGATATCGATGGCTGGCGCTACCACTACGTGGATGAGGGGGCGGGCGACCCGATCCTCTTCGTACACGGCAACCCGACGTGGTCCTTCGCGTTCCGCCGCTTGATTCAGCACTTCTCACCGACGCACCGGGCGCTCGCGGTCGACCATCTTGGTTGCGGGCTCAGCGATAAGCCGGCCGATTGGACCTACCGGTTGGCCAATCACGTGCACAATTTGCGCTGTTTCGTTCGCCAGCTCGATCTGCGCGACGTGACGCTGGTGGTCCACGACTGGGGCGGGCCGATCGGGCTCGGCGTCTTCGTGGAGGAACTCGAACGCGTTCGCCGCGTCGTGATCATGAACACCGCCGCCTACCCATCGTCGCGGATCCCCAAACGCATCGCGATGTGCCGTTGGCCCCTCTTCGGGACAGTCGCGATTCGCGGCTTCAATGGGTTTTCGCAAGCGGCGCTGCGGATGGCGACCGCGCATCCCGAGCAGTGGACGCAAGCCGCTCGGCAAGGCTACCTCTTCCCGTACGACTCGTGGGAACACCGGATCGCGGTCGATCGGTTCGTCAAGGACATTCCGATGCAGCCGAACCACCCGAGCTATCCGATGATTCGGCGTCTGGAAAAGCGTCTACCGCGTCTGGCCGACAAGCCGATCCTCTTGGCGTGGGGGATGCGAGACTGGTGTTTCACGCCTCACTTTCTGGAGCGATTCCAGGAAATCTACCCCGATGCCGAAACCGCCGCGTTCGACGACGCAGGACACTACCTCTTTGAGGACGCGCCCGCCGCGCTGGCCGCGAAGATCGAAGAGTTCATCAGCAGGACTTAATCAAGTAGGGTGGGTCTTGACCCACCATGCTCTTGTCTCGCCGATTCCCGGCGAACCTTCGCGCCTTCGCGACGATTGAATCGACTAGGGTCCCCACGAGTCGATCGGGGACCTGGACCTACCCGAATGAGCAAGATGGTGGGTCAAGATCCGCCACCTTGGCTTTCGGAGATTCCTCTGGCTATCCATCGCTTGACGCTCCAGCAGACCGTAAACTTAAGGTGCGTGGATCGTCGTAGTCGAAGTAAACGAGGGAAACTGTTCTCGGCCCGAATGGAGAGGAATACCAACGCCCAGACTCCATCGCCCTTATCAAGAGGGCCAAGAGTTGAGGATGCTCATGACGATGACCAACACTCCACTGAAGGTGATCGAATCGTTCGAAGAGAACTGGAAAGTCGCTCACAAAGAAGTGACGAAGGTCTGGAAGCTTGAGGACTTTCTGTTCGAAGGTGTGTACATCTTCAAGATGGTCAATGACTTTGACATGTACTACCGCGAACGTGTCATCACAGGCAAGGAAGAGTTCGATCCAGGCATGATCGACGGCTACAAACACGTGATTGGCAGGTGGCTACAGATCGCCAATCACCTCGAGAACCTCGTCCTGCAATTCGAGCGAAGTGGATTCGAAGTATCGAGGGCCGAAGAGTTTCGTAGCACTATGCGCGAAGCCGAAGGCATTCTGACCCCCGACGACGACTTCTTCTCTGGAGGGAAACTCGATGCCATTAAGGAAGTGGCGATCGAGGAGTACAAGAGGGGCGAGTTCACCGAAGGGCTGATCGATTGAAATCCACTTGGGTTGACGCGAGAAGCAAACAGTTCAAGAGCCAGTTTGCCAAACTTCCCAAGAGAGTTCAGGACTTTGCGACGATGGCCTTCAAAGCCTATCGTAAGAACCCAAACACGCCAATCCTTGAGCACCATCCGCTCAAGAATAAATCCAGTAGCCAACACCGTAACAACTCTGTCGCCGTCACTCTCACGGGAAGCTATCGGGCGATCTACGTGGACTTCCCCAACGGGCACAGATCGGGCAAGAGGGATCTTCGACTCTGGTACTGGATCGGAACCCACGAGGCCTACAACACCTTCACCGGCTCAAAGAAACACTGAGCGAAGCAGGATGGGTCTCGCTTTCATCCCCTCGCTCTTGTCTCACAGGCTCTTCGCCGAGCCGATTCGCCTGCAAGACGATTGAATCGATTGGGGACTCGGCGAATCGTGCAGGGACCTGGACCTACCCGAATGATCAAGATGGTGGGTCGAGACCCACCCGACGCTGGCTTGCCCAATTCGGCATTTTCTACCGACGCCGACTGGACACCTACTTTCCGGAGAGTTGTTCGCGGACGCCTTGCTCCTCGGCGACGCCGCGGATGCGTTCGAGAACGCGGCGCACGGTCCGCTCGGTGCAGCCGATCTGGTCGGCGATCTCCTGTTGGGTGAGATCCTGCAACCGAAGCTCGAGAATCTTGCGATCCTGCTCGCGAAGTCCGCTGAGAAAATGCTCGAGGAGATCGAGAAAGGCGACGACGGCCGAGGGAGAAGGAGTTTCGCCATCGGGCGCGAAGGCGCTAGGCAGGCTCGAATTGCCATCCATCCGGCGTTCGGCACCGACATCGCGCTTGGCGGCGGTGTGCCAGTCGACCTTGTTGCGGAGCTTGTTCATCGTCATCGAGACGAGCAGCTTCCAGAGGTCGTTTTCCTGCTCGAAATGAAAGCGGTTCTCTTGGACGCGGCCAAAGAAGGTCCGAAAGACCGACTGAACGACGTCTTCCGCCTCGATGCGCGCGGAGAGACGTTCGCTGATCCGGCTGCGGGCCAGATTGATCAGTTTGCGTGCATATCGTTGGTAAATCTCACTAAACGCGTCTTCGTCGCCAACTCGGCACTGTTCCGCGAGTGTTCGATCACCAACCCGTTCGGCCTCTTCCGCCACGGGCAATCCTCCTCTCGGACCGCGAAGTCCATCTAAGGTTACCAAACCGCACACGATCTTTCCAACGTCGAGACCGAGCCCGGCGAAGGTCAACTCCTCCCCGCGGCTCGCGATCAGCCTCTTTCGGTTGTCAGTCGAAGAGGGTTTGGGTCCTCAACGGAGCTTCCAGACAAGACGGATCGTCATGCCGAACGCTGTTGACGCGAGCACTGACGCGAACGCACGTCAACTCCTCCTCAGGATAGGCGCCGAGCAAGGGAATCAAGTCCTCGGCGTGTCGCGATTCCTCAAATAGCCAACGTTCGCCATGGTCCCCCTGGAGCATCACCGGCATCCGCCCATCGTGAAAACGACTTAACAAGGCGTTGGCCTCGGTCGTGACGATGACGAAGGTTTCGATCGCGGGCCCTCCCTCGGGCGGTCGCCACGATTCCCATAGTCCCGCGAACGCGAAGGGGCGATCGTCGCGCCGGCTCACGAAATAGGGCTGTCGTTGCCGTCCGTCCTGTTCCCATTCGTAGAAGCCGTCGGCGGGGATCAGACAGCGTCGAAAGTGAACCGCATCGCGAAACGAGGGTTTTTCGGCAATCGACTCGGCCCGGGCGTTGATCAGCGGGGCGCGATGCTTCTCCCCCGCCGACCAGGAAGGGATGAATCCCCAACGGAGCTCGTCGCAAGCTCGCGTCCCGTTGGCGGACAGGCGCACGACGGGAAGCCGCTGGGTCGGCGCCATGTTGTAGCGAGGGGCGAAGAGGGGCAATTCCTCGAGAGCGAACTGCCGCGCCCAGCGCTCGGTGGGGGTTCGCAAGGTGAATCGGCCGCACACGCTTCGCTCTCCGACACACGAAACTCATTGCTGGCCGGCGTCGCCACCGCGAGCCGGGAATACTCACGACTACCTGCCCCTCGCTCAGTGGCCGATGTCGGGATGCACCGACTCGAAGAGCGTCGGGTTGTCCCGGTAGTCGATCGGGATCTCGACTAAGACAGGTCCGCCGATGCCAAACGCCTTTACGAGCGTTGGGCGAATGTCGCTCGGGTTGGCGATTCTCAATCCCGTCGCTCCGAAAGCCTCGGCGTAGCGGACGTGGTCGACCGGCCCCAACTCGACGGCGTGGGAGCGACCGTACTTCGGCTCCTGCTGAATCTTCACCATGTCGTAGGAGCCATCGACCCAGACCAGATGGACGAAGTTCGCCTTTAGCCGTACCGCGGTCTCGAGTTCCTGAGCGGAAAAGAGAAATCCGCCGTCGCCGGACATCGACAAGATCGGCGTTCCGGGCCGCACGAGACACGTCGCGATGGCCCAGGGGAGAGCGACGCCGAGCGTTTGTTGACCGTTGCTCGTCAGAAAGTGCCGGGGGTTAAACGCGAAATAGTAGCGGCTCATCCACATGTAGATCGAACCGACATCGCAGATGACCGTTCCCTCGTCGCCCATCATCTGCTGGATTTCGTGAATGAGACGCAAGGGATGAATCGGCGAACCGTCGTACTTCGCCCCAAGTTCCTTCCTTGCGGCAAGTTCGCCCCGTGCCGCGACGAGTTGAGGAAGCCTGGAGAAGTTTCGATCTCCCGCCAGGCACGACGCAAGTCCGGTCAGCGCCGAGGCGGTCTCTCCGACGAGTTCGATCATCGGCCAGTAGTCTGCGTCGGTCTCGGCGGGGACTTTGTCGAAGTGGACGATGGGGCGCGATTTTCCCCGATTCCAGACGCCGGGATCGTACTCGATCGGATCGAAGCCGACGGTAAGGACCAAATCGGCCGCGTCGAGGAGTTGATCCCCGGGTTGATTTCTCGAAAGCCCGACGCGCCCCGCGAAGCAAGGGAGCAGGTCCCGAGGAACCACGCCCGCCCCCTGATAGGTGCAAATCACCGGCATCGCGGTCTTGCGCAACAGTTCGCGAACCGCTTCGGCGACCCGTGGCTCGGTCGCGAGCATCCCCAGGAAAAGCACGGGGACCTCCGCCTGCTCGATCAACGCGGCGACCTCGCGAAGGTCGTCGGCATCGGGGCTCCCCAAACGGGCGACATTGACCGTTCGGCTCGGGGACGCGAAGGGAGCCGGTCCCTCCATCACATCCTTGGGCAATGCCAAAAACGCTGCGCCCGGTCGCCCCTGCTCGGCGCCACGAAAGGCGGAGGCGACGGCTTCGGTCACGCCATGCCCCGTGGTCACTTCCGCCGCGAATTTCGTGATCGGGCGAAAGAGGCTGACCGCGTCGAGCGATTGGTGCGAGAGTTTGAGCCGATCGGCCAGTGGCACCGAACCGCCCAGGGCCACGACGGGGTCGCCTTCATAATCCGCCGTCGCCAGTCCGGTCGTCAGATTCGTGCAGCCGGGCCCGGAGGTCACCAGACAAACTCCCGCCTTGCCGGTCAGCCGCCCAGTCGCCTGGGCCATCAGCGCGGCATTCTGCTCGTGGCGACAGACGATGGTCTCGATCGTTGAATCGACCAGGCAATCGACCACTTTATCGACTTTGGCGCCGGGAATGCAAAAGAGCCGTTCGACTCCTTGCGTCTCGAGACAGCGGACCAGAAGCTCCGCGCCGCTCGAAGCCACGTCATTCATGATGTGGGCTCCCTGCTGGGCATGACGACCCGTTAATCGTGCGACTTTTCCGCCCGGTCCAAGTCCTCGCTAGGGTCGCGGGTGAGGTCCGCGTGCAGAAACGAAACCGATTCGGGAAGCGAGAGGCGAAAATCAGCCTCCCGTCGGACGGCGACGCGCAGGTCCTCACCCGCGCAGTCGAGAAGATGTCCCCCCAGCGTGCGATCTTCGGACAGGAAATGCAAGTGGTACCCCGCGACAAGTACCGACTGCATATAGCTGGGCGACCAAAACCCGACCAAGGACCCGCGAACGTTGGCAAACTCGAACTCGCGCTGGTTCGATGCCGCCTCCACCAGCGGGACGCCCTCGGGGGTCAACCGCACCGTCCGGGTTCGCATCGAGGTGAACATTCCCTGCACGTGAACGGAGTAGAAAACGTTCGCCGAGTCGCGAAACGCGTCGATTTCGGCCTCCAATTGCGCCAAAGAGTCGCAATTCTCGACCGATTTCCACTCATTCGGCTCCGAAAAGCGCGTGATCATCGCATAGGGGCTCATCTCCTCGTCGGAGGCTTCGGAAACCGTCCCGTCGTCGCGCACCTGGTAGAAGTGCCCGTCAAGGACGACCATTTCCCCATCAAGATTGACGAACGTTCCCAAGCCGAAGTCGCCGTGCTCGCGCAGAAGGCCGATGGTGACATCCCCACCATAGATCCCCTCGACGAGGGCTCCCGCGGTCGAGACTTGAAAGAGCGTGGCGTGGTCGACTTGCAGGTACTCGGCCAGCGCGTGCCGAACGATATGCCCAACCGACTCCCCCGTCTCCCGACGGCGTCTCTCCAGGGCCTGGGAAAGGGACGTCGAGATCCGGCACGAAAGAGGGACCGCCGCGCGTGGATTGTCGTGGTGCATGATCGCGACCTCTCCCCAAGACGCTCTTTCCGAACTGGAACCGCCGCCAACGAGTTCATGGAGAGGAAATCGACGAAATCACGCGATTTCCTCTCCGCGATGGCCGAAGAGTACTCGATACGAACCCCGCGAACCGAGAAACGACGTGAGGCCGGCCGACCGCGTCAGCCGATGAGCGCGGCCCAAACGCCCCTCGCTCGAATTCTAGCGGTTGACCGAACGCCGGGTTCGGGAGGACTGGGTCTTCCGAGGAAGACAAAAAGTTCTCAGGCAATCCGCCCCACGTTTTTTTGCCCACGCTTGAAGAGATTTCAGAGGGAATCTAAAATCGGCAGGGCTGCGTTCGCGTGTTTCGCGGGGGGAGTGTGCGGCCATCGTGATCACCAAGTCTCCGGAATAACCCGTCGTGAATGCCTCAATCCATCTGCTCAACGGGAACAACGCGGGCCAACGCGTCGAACTGACGACCGAGACCGTTCGCATGGGGCGCCACCCAGACTGTGAAGTGGTCATCGATGCCAGTTCCGTCAGCCGCTTTCACGCCCGATTGATCCGCGACGGCGATCAATACCTCATCGAAGACTTGAAGAGCCGCAACGGAACCTACGTCAACGGCCAACGCGTCGAGGGGACAGTGCCCCTTCGCGACAATGATCGCGTGAAGATCTGCGAGACGCTTCTCGTCTACAACGGGATCGGGTCGACGTCGCCCAGCACGGGGATTCCCCAACGCCCCGAAGAGAGTGACCTGCAGGTCGAGGAGTCCGAGGACAACGCCTCGGCAACCGTGCTGACATCGCTCGACGCGCGCCGTAGCTCCGAGTCCTTCGCGAGCGTCAATCCGGAGGCCAAGCTTCGCGCGATGATCGAGATCAGCCAGGCGATCGGCCAAACCCTCGAACTCGACGCTCTCTTCCCCAAGATTCTCGACAGCCTTTTCGGCATCTTCCCCCACGCCGACCGGGCGATGCTCCTGATCCGCGATGGCAACGGCCGACTCATCCCCCGCGCCGTCAAGCACCGCCGCGAAAGCGAGGACACCGTTCGCTATAGCCGGACGATCGTCGAAGCGGCTCTCGACGAGCGCAAAGCGATCCTCTCGGCGGACGCGGCCAGCGACGAGCGTTTCGCCATGAGCCAGAGTATCGCGGAATTCCGAATCCGCTCGGTGATGTGCGCCCCGCTGCTCGCCCAAGACCAGGACGCTCTCGGCGTCATCCAGATTGACACGCAAAGCACGCACGAACGCTTCGAGGAAGACGATCTGCAGATCCTCGTCAGCGTCGCGTCCCAAGCCGCCGTCTCGCTGCTGAACGCGCAAATGCACGAAGACGTACTGCGCCAACAGCGAACCGAGCAGGAACTCGCGTTCGCGCGCCGCGTTCAGACCGCTTTTTTGCCGCAAGAGATGCCGGAACTCGACGGCTACAGCTTCTGGGCCTACTACGAGGCCGCCGGCCAAGTCGGCGGCGACTACTACGACTTCGTCAAGCTCTCCAACGGAAACCAAGCGGTCATCCTCGGCGACGTTTCCGGGAAGGGCGTTCCCGCGGCGTTGATGATGTCGAAAGTGACCAGCGACACGAAAGTGAGCCTGTTGAGCCTCGCCGACAATCCTCCCGAGGCAATGGGGCGAATCAACAACGCGATCTGTTCGGCGGGTCTCGACGACCGTTTCATCACGATGGCGATCTGCGTCATCGACCCGACCACCCACAAAATCACGATGGTCAACGCCGGCCACATGTCGCCGATGATCTTGAAGTTGGATGGTTCCGTCGCCGAGCCGGCGGGTGACGACATCGCCGGTCTCCCCGCGGGCGTAATGGACGACTTCGACTACGAATCGACCGAGGTCGTCTTGGAGCCGGGCGAAACCGTCGTCCTCTTCAGTGATGGCGTCGACGAGGCGATGAATTCCAAGAACGAGCAGTATGGATTGGTGAGGCTGCGAGAGGTGGTCGCCTCGGGCCCGCGCGTGCCCGGAGAGCTCGGCCCGCACATTCTCGCCGACGTCCAGAAGCACGTCGCCGGCTACAAGCAGAGCGACGACATGACGATGGTCGCCTTCGGCCGCAATGCGAATTGAAGAGGCGTCTTCGCAGGCGTTTGTTCCCCTCTCCCCGTGGGAGAGTGAGCCTTTTGTTCCCCTCTCCCCGTGGGAAAGTGAGCCTTTTGTTCCCCTCTCCCCGTGGGAAAGTGAGCCTTTTGTTCCCCTCTCCCCGTGGGAAAGTGAGCCTTTTGTTCCCCTCTCCCCGTGGGAGAGTGAGCCTTTTGTTCCCCTCTCCCCGTGGGAGAGTGAGCCTTTTGTTCCCCTCTCCCCGTGGGAGAGGGGTTAGGGGTGAGGGGGTTTGGGTTCAACAAATCGCCTCCTCTACGCAGGCGTTTGCTCCCCCCGGTTGGGCAGCAGTGCCGCTCCGCGACTGGGAGAAGTCCCAAGTCAACCAACCACTCGCCAATCGGGACCAGTCGGTGGGCCACCGCGTTGGATCAATCGCGTGCGCCGCTTCCCGCCCATACGCAACGACCATGACGCCAGAGTCCATCTTGCCTGAATCCGCCACGATCATACGCTGTCATACTCATTTGCCGAGTGAGCCATTCATCCGGCGGCGGCCGCGACTCGTATAACAAGAAATGATGAATACTGACGAGCTTCCTCCAGGAGCCAAACAATGCTTCCCCTGAAATTCCTCCTCTCCCCGCCCGCGATGTTCGCTTTGGGGGCCGTGGCGGCCAATGTCTTCAAATCCGAAGGCATCAAGCAATCCGTTCGCACGGCACTGCGCGGCACCATCAAGGGTGGACTTGTCCTCAAGGACCAAATCGAGGCGATCGCCGACAACGTGCGTGAGGAACTCGAGGACGTGACCGCCGAGGCCAAAGCCGAGCTCGATTCGTCCAAGGACTCGGAGAGCACCGGATCCCCCAATCCCGGAGTGTGACGCTTGGTCATCCCGCTGTCGATCGTCGGCGAACCGAGAATTCGGTCCGCCATCCCCGGACGGATTCGTTGGGACGTCGCGGCGCTGCGCGATCGTCCCGACTTGGCCCGCGGCCTTGCCGCCATCCTCGCCGGCCAAGAGGGAATCCAAAGCGCCGAAGCCAACCCGAGAACGGGTCGGCTATTGGTCCACCATGGGGAGAGCTGGACGCCGTCGGCCTTGACCGATCTGGTCGCCGACGCCCTCTCCAACGGGGCGGCCCACGCGGTCCCCGAACACGGTCATGATCACGATCACGAGAACACCTCCTGTGCTCCCTCCTCGGGATGTTCTCACGATCACGATCACGACAGCGACGAACAACTCGAAAGCTATGTCCGCAACTTGACGATCGGGGGCGTCGTCCTCGCCGGGATCGGTATCAAGCGACTCCTGCTGGGGCCAAGTGTCTTGGCGGGGAGTCCGGTCCTCTTCGCGGTCAGCGCCCTGGCGACCATCGTTTCGGGCTACCCCTTCATCCGCGGGGCGCTGCGTAGCGCTAGCGGCGAGTCGGGCATCAACACCGACACTCTGGTCGGCTCGGCGACGATCGCCAGCATCCTCATGCGCGAGAACGTCACCGCGCTGACGGTGATCTGGCTACTTAACCTCGGCGAGTATCTGCAAGCGATCACGCTTCGACGAACCCGCCGGGCCATTCGCCAGTTGCTCGAGGTCGAGGACGAGGAGATTTGGCTCGTCGTCGGGGAATCGGGTCAAACCGAGATCCGTCGCCCCTTGGCCGAGGTCGTGCCGGGCAACACCCTCGCGGTCTACGCGGGCGAGCGCATCCCCGTCGATGGCAAGATCTCCGCTGGCGCCGGGACCATCAACGAGTCTCCCATCACCGGCGAGAGCATGCCGGTCCTGAAGAACCCCGGTGATCAGGTCTTCGCCGGCACCGTCCTGCTCACCGGGGATCTCAAGATCGCTGTCGAGAAGGTCGGCGACGAGACCGCGGTCGGCCGCCTCATCCAACGGGTCGAGAAAGCGCAAGCCCTCAAGGCTCCGATCCAGACCATCGGCGAGCGATTCTCGGCGAAATTCGTCCCGGCTTCCTTCATTCTCGCCGGTGTCGTCTTCGTGGTGACGGGAGACTTCTCCCGAGCCTTGACGATGCTGCTGGTGGCTTGCCCTTGCGCCGCGGGACTCGCGACGCCCACGGCGGTCAGCGCGGCGATCGGGAACGCCGCCGGTCGAGGCATTCTCATCAAGGGGGGCACCCATCTCGAGGCCGCCTCGCGACTGGATACGATGGTCTTCGACAAGACGGGAACGCTCACCGTTGGGCTGCCGGGCGTCGAACGGGTCGTCTCCCTGGTCAGTGACGTCACCGCTCAGGAAGTGCTGGCGCTTGCCGCTTCGGGCGAACTCCACTCGCAACATCCGTTGGCGCTGGCCGTCGTCCGACATGCGACCGAACAGGAAATCGTCATCCCCCCGCACGAGGAGTGCGAGATCATCGTCGGCCGGGGGATGAAGGCGATCGGTCCGAACAACCGGGTCCTCGTCGGCAATCAGTTGCTCCTTGAGCAGTTCGGCGTCACCATCCCCGAGGAGGCGGCCGCGCTCTACCAGAAGCACGCGCAAGCGGGCGAGACGATGATGTACATCGTCCATCAGGATCGGCTCATCGGCTTGATCGGCGTTCGCGACAAGATCCGCCCCGAGGCGGCCGACGCCCTCGAGGGTCTGCGCCGCGAGGGGATCGGTCAGCTCTTGATGCTCACCGGCGATGGGGAGGAAGCCGCCTCCTCGGTCGCGTCGATCGTCGGGCTAACCGCGTGGCGATCGCGTCTGCTGCCCGAGGAGAAGTACGAGACGATCGAACGACTCAAGGAACAGGGTCACCGCGTCGCGATGGCCGGAGACGGAATCAACGACGCCCCCGCGTTGGCGCGAGCCGATGTCGGGATCGCGATGGGGACCGCCGGCTCGGACGTGGCGATCGAAGCGGCCGACATCGCGCTGGCAGCGGACGATCTTCGCCAGATCACGACGACCGTTCGCTTGAGTCGGCAGACGATTCAGATCATTCGCGAGAACTACGCGATGGCGTTGGGCGTCAACTCGATCGGGGTCGCGATCGGAGCTTTCGGGGTGATCAATCCCTTCATCGCCGCGGCACTGCACAACTTGAGCACGCTGCTGGTCGTCATCAACTCGGCGCGTCTGATTACCTACAACCCCTCGCCGCGCAAGCGACCGAATCCCGCCGAGACATCACCGGGAGGTTGACGCGTTCCCCTAACGCTTGGCGTATCTGGCATGCCCACGCAGGCGTGAGTCTTTTCAGCATGCCCACGCAGGCGTGAGCATGGCACCCCAAACCATGACGGGATGGCCCCCAGGAGGAAGGGATCGATCACTCGACACCTTGCGATGACTGATGTCACCGGCTCGCGGGAGGTCGATCGGCGAGCGAGTCGTTGGGAGCCCCTGATCGGCGAGTTCGGAAAAGTCTCGGAAAAGGGCCGCGAATCCGCATTGACCCCTTTTTTGTCCCATGCCATAAGCACGACGTCGGTACTCGAACTCCATGGTCCTGCAACTCTGACGTTTGCCGACAGCCGATCCTGTCTTCGCTCAGCCGAGGATGCGATCGGCCCTTTCCAACATCCCACGATTTCTGCACCTTCACATACTTCTTGAGTTTTCCCCCGCGACCATGGATCTTTTCTTGACGTGCTTTTTTACCGCGAACCCGAGTGCTCCAACCGCGACTCGATCGCCGCGAGCATCTTCTCCTGATGCGGATCGAGGTTGCCGCGATCGACGAGCCGGAGAAAGCCTCGCGTCGCTTTGGGTTTGTTGGAGATGACCGCGAACCGCGCCGCCTCGAGAGCGAGCGACGTGGGACGTTTCCGCGCCTTGATCGCCTCGCGGTAAGCGCTCAAACTCGCGGCGACGACCTTCTCCGACGCGAAGAGCCTGGCCATTCCGATCAGGACCTTGGGAGTCAATCCGACGTCCCCCTCCTCCGACGTCGCTTGCCGATACCACCGCTTGAGCTTCACGCGTTGGTCTTCGTCGATGTCCTCGACGCGGACGGTCTCGCGAAAAAAGTCGTTGAGCGCCCTGGTCGCCGAGCGGGCCGCGGCCGGCGGTCTGTTCGCCGCCTCCGGTTTGCTCGCGGCGTTGCCCTCTTCTCCATCAAGGGGAATCGGGTCGTCCGGCATGGTCCGCAGCAAGACCGGTTCCGGTTCCGCGACAACTTGCGCTCTCTTGCGACGATCGCTCGGCCGCTTCCCCTTCTTCACCCGCGGCAACTCGGCATCGAAGTAGGCGCTGAGCAAGTCGTGACCATCCGACTCGACCCATCCGAGCTTGAGCATCAGGATCCCCAGTCCGAACCCCAGCAGGGATCCCGCGAGATGGGCCCCGTAGGCGACCGGCGAGGAGTCGCCTCCCACGAACTGGCCGTAGAGATCGAACGCGAACCACGCGCCGACCACCACCAACGCGGGGCACTCGAAGACGCCGACCCGAACGAAGTAGAAGATCCAGACAAGCCAACCGATGCGCACGTCGTTGCGGGGATAGAGCGCCGCCACCATACCGGTGACCGCGCAAACGCCGCCGCTGGCGCCGATCACCGGGGCGTCGCTGAGCAGCACGTGACCGAGCCCCGAGACGATGCATCCCGCCAGGAAGAAACCGAGATAGCGTAGTTGCCCGAGCTCGCTGTTGAGCGCAGAGCCGAAGCAGAAGAGAAAGAGCATGTTGCCGAAGAGGTGAAGAAATTCGAGATGCAAGAACGCGTAGGTGACCAGCGTCCAAGGGCGGTAGGCCCAGCCGATCTTCTCGGGCAACTCGAAGAGGATTCCCTCCTGGTCGACGATGTCCAAGCCGAACTCGGCCCAGCCGGGAAAGAGCATCAAGAGGACAAACCAGACGCCGGGAAAGAAGATCGTCGCGAGGAAGACGAGGGTGCAAATGGCGATCAAGCCAACGTTGACCCAGGGTAGGCGTTCGAAGACCTTGTCGAACCCGATCGGGAGAAAGAAGAACATTCCGAGCCTCGTCCAGGCCTTTCGCCCCAACTGGCAAGCGTTGTCGACGCGCGTTCGCTCGCGCCGCATGCCAATAGTCCGGCAGGCCCAATCAATGGTCGTCACGTTCCCGCGGCTACCATCATACCTCGCGGCAAGCGATCGTCGAGCGACTTCGGTCAACAACACTCCCTTCCCCTCGCCCTCCCGACTCGCGTCGACTACATTGGCTTCGGGGGGAGGCGCGGGCCCAATCGCGTTGGGACGCGAGACGACAGGCGTGGTTCGCATCGGGGAACGTCGATTCGATGGGCGATGCCGCACAGAAGCCGAGACCGGGTACTTCAGGTTCACCAACGACGCCTCCCGCGTCGTCATTCAATTCGATCGAGGGCAACCCGATCGACTTCGTCCTCGACTCCGAGCAGAGCCTTCAGACCGAGACCGAGCAGCTCCTGCGCGACCGCTTGCGGACCGCCGCCACCCTCCTGACGATCATCCTGCTCACGTACTTGCTGCTCTATCTGCTCCGCGCCCCCTATCGCGACATGCTCAACAAGGTCGACGGCATTGCCGCGGGCGTCACGGTCTTCTTGACCTCGATGATCACCGGCTTCCTCTGGTACCGTCGCGTCTTCACCATGCTGACATTGCGGCTGGTCGAGCATCTACTGTTCGGGTTTACCGCGGTCTTTCTCGCCTGGACGCAGATCAGTTGGTTCCATCAGGGCTGGGTGGTGGGCTACGCGGCCAAGGGTCACGAATTGACCGTCGAGCTTTTGGCGGCCTCGAGCGCCGTCTACTCGTGGTTCATCCTGATCGTGCTCTACGGAGCCTTCATCCCCAACACCTGGAAGCGGGCGGTCTGCGTCCTCTCCGTCCTGATGATGATGCCGTTGGCCGTCAGCGCGGTCGCGGCGTACGTCGACACCAACGCGAAGATCGACCATCTCGACGAGATCCTCGTCGAGCAGGCGACGCTGATGCTCACCGCCGGAGCGATCGCGATTTACAGCTCCCATCGTCTGACGGAACTGCGGCTCGAAGCCCACGAAGCCAAGCGGTTGGGGAAGTATCGACTCGGGCAAAAGCTCGGCGCCGGTGGGATGGGGGAAGTCTACCTCGCCGAACATAGCCTGATTCGTCGACCGTGCGCGGTGAAGCTGATCCACCCCAGCCAATCGAGGGATCGAGTCCTTCTGCGCCGCTTCGCCCGCGAGGTGCAAGCGACCGCGGCGCTGACTCACTGGAACACCATCGAGATCTACGACTTCGGCTACGCCAACGACGGGACCTTCTACTACGTGATGGAGTACCTGCCGGGGCTGAACCTCAATCAGCTCGTCCGTAGTTATGGCCCTCAGCCGCCTGGCCGCGTCGTCCACATTGTTCGGCAAGCGTGCGCCGCCCTCAACGAGGCCCACCAACGGGGGCTGATTCACCGGGACATCAAGCCGGGCAATCTCATCATCGGTCCGCGCGGCGGCATCCCCGATATCGTCAAGATCCTCGACTTCGGGCTGGTGCTCGTTCCCGAGGAGTCGCGGGTCAACCCCAAACTGACAATGCACGGCCAAGTCGCCGGCTCCCCCGCCTACATGGCGCCCGAACAAGCGAGCGGCACGGGGGTCTACGGACCGCAGAGCGACCTCTATTCCTTGGGGGCGGTCGCCTACTGGCTGCTGACGGCGAACTTGGTTTTCGACCGAACGACGGCCATGATGATGATGGCCGCTCACATCAACGAGACGCCCGCGGTTCCGAGCCAGCTCCGTGCCGACACGCCGCGCGACCTGGAGAAGGTCGTCATGCGATGCCTCGAGAAGGACCCCGCCGATCGTTTTGCGAGTGCGAAGGAACTCGATTTGGCGCTGTCGCAGTGCGCCTGCGCGAACGACTGGCCCCAAGAGCGCGGGGAACGATGGTGGAGGGAGAACGCTCAGATCCTCGATCGGAGGCAGGACGATGACGAGTCAAATCCCAGACTTGATAGCACCCTGACGCGCAATGCGTCGTCGAGCACGGGGTGAGCGTCTTGGTGGCGCCGAGCACGCTCACGCAGGCGTGGGGTCTCGTTGCACGCTCACGCAGGCGTGGGGTCTCGTTGCACGCTCACGCAGGCGTGGGGTCTCGTTGCACGCTCACGCAGGCGTGAGCGTGGCCCCAGCAGCAAGCGTTAGTTGGCGGCTTCGATGCTCGTAAGGGCCTGCTTCGCCGCTTGCTGAACCATCGCGTCGCCAGTCTTGGCCAGTTCGCGAAGCCGGCCCGCCGCGGGCTTGGCCGACGCTCCGATTCTGCCCAAAACCTCGGCGGTGTACCGCTGCACGTCGCGATTGTCGCTGCCCAACGTCTTGGTCAAGTAACTGATCGAGGCTCCGTCGTCGCCCGAGATGCTCGTCAGCGCATAGGCGGCATTGACGCGCGAGATCTCATCGTCGCGCTCAAGCACCGACTTGACCAACCCCTGGACTCCAAGCCCCAACGACTTGGGCGGCGGAAGCTCACCGGCCATTAGGCTCGTCAGCCTCGGAATCGCCTCTTCGGCTTCGGGACCGAGTTCGCCCAGCGCGAGCGCGGAATTCGACCGGATCACGGGATTGTCGGCGCTGAGTGCCTTGGTGAGCGCGGGTACCAGGATGTCCCGTGGCCCCGTCCCAATATTGGCGATCGCTTGCGACGCCGCGACACGGACTTCGCGATGATTCGATTCGAGTGCCTTCACCAGTGCCGGGATCGCGTCGGTCGCCGAGTCTCCCATCTCCCCAAGCCCGAGGCAAGCGGCGACTCTCGTCTCGGGATAGCCCTTCTCCAGCGAAGTGATCAGCGGCTTCATGCCCTCCTCGCCCATGGATGCGAGTGCCTGCGCCGAGAGACGACGGACCTCCTGGTTGGCATCGCCAAGAGACTCCGCGAGCAACGGAATAGCGCGTTTGGCCTTGGGCCCCATCTCCCCCAAACGGCGCGCACCGTACTGCCGCAAGTCGACTTGCTTGCTTTGGAGATCCCTCATCAGACCTTCGACCGGATCCCGGTTGAAACAACCGGCGACCCCGAAAATCGCCATCAAGAGCACGGCGTTGCGCATCGACTCCTCCACGGAAACCCTATCCGGTTGATGGGAAGGACTCCCAGGTGAATGCATGAGAACTTAGAAAGACGAGTGTCCGGCCCGAAGTCAGCGTACGGCTCGGCGCCCTTGCGATTATGGGGAGATGAAGGCGTTCTGAACAACAGGAACCATGAGGAACAAAAAAGAAGACCCGACCGCTCCCATGATCCGAGGATCACGTTTGCGATCGGGCCTTCCAGCGCAGGAGGGGTCAAGAGGCGACGTCTTGTCGTCTGCCTCCACCTGCTAATACGTCCCGCCGGCGAGCGAGCGTTGGCGCCCTTCATGAAGAGATGATCCTTTTTCTTGAGCGAGAGAGAAGTTCCCTCATCAAACCCGTGCCCGGAGCGTTGGCGCGATCATGGCAACATCAGCAAACTTCCGCTTTGGTCGCGGCGAACGCTTTGAGCCTGGGCTCCGGAAAGATTGACCGCCCGTAGATCGGTCCGCTGGGAAACGCGAGCCGCGTCGAACGTCGCGCCGAAGACGTCGGCGCCGTGGAAGTTCGCGCCGCGAAGATCCGCCTCGGTGAGATCGGCCGCATGGAAGAAGGCTTGGCGAAAGTCGACGCCACGAAGTCGCGCTTCGCGTAGCGTCGCTTGGCTGAGGTTCGCGTGGCGAAAATCGGCCCGGACTCGAATGCGAGCCTCTCGGAGATCTGCCCCCGTGAAATCGGCGTGGCGGGCATCGACATGATCGAGGTAGGCTCCTCGAAGATCCCCATGAATGAGATAGGCTCCCCCCAGGAGGGCGGACGACAAGTCGGCACCGCTCAGATCGGCGTCGCTAAGGTCGGCTCCGCTCAAGTCGGCGGCCCGAAGGTTGGCCCGAGCGAGGTTCGCGCTGCTCAAATCGACCCCTTGAAGCGACGGACGCCAAGCCGGCGCCAACCACTGCGCGACCATCCGGTAGCGATTCCACCGAGTGACCGACTCGCGCAGCAGATCGCACGTCAGGAGGCGCTCGGGAGATCGAATAAGCAATTGGAGTGGCGCGAACATCCTTCCCTCGAGAAGCGAAGTAACGAAAGCAGCGTTCACGTTACGACAAGCCAAGTGCCGCGGCTCAATCGCTCTCGCGTGGGCACCGATGGGAGTATCCCTCCCTTGTGGAGACGACGAGCGTTGTTCTATTCTAGGGGCGGCGCATCGCGTCGCCGTTGACTCGACGCGGGGGGCGTATAGCTTCATCAACGGAGTGACTACTCGGCACGAAAGGGAAATTCGGATGACCCGCTTCGGACTGCCCAACGGCTTGGATGCGATCGCGCGACTTCGGGACGAGATGGACAAGGTCTTCGCCAACGTCTTGCGTGAGGTTCCCTCACTCGGATCGGCAATACCGAGCATCCTCGAGTCGCAGCCGCGACTGAACATGTGGGAAGACGAGTCGACGCTCTTCGTGGAGGCGGAAGTTCCCGGACTCAAGCTTCAGGAACTGGACGTCTACGCGAAAGACGACGAGCTGACGATCGCCGGAGACCGGTCGGCACCGGAACAAGCGGAAAGCGACTTTCGCACGCGCGAGCGGGCTCACACCAAGTTCCGTCGCGTGGTCCGTCTTCCCGTGCCCATCAATCCCGAGTTGATCGAGGCTCGGCTTCAGCAAGGGATTCTGACGCTGACCATGCCCAAGGCCGAATGCGCCAAACCGAAGAAGATCGACGTCAAACTTGGCTAAAGGAGCAGGCGATGAGTTCGACAGGTTCCCCCAAGACATCTCCCAGCATCGAAGTCACCGCTCCGATCGACGTGATCGCTTCCGAACAGGAGTTGGTGATCCGCGCGGATCTGCCCGGATCGAGCGTCGAGTTGATCGACGTCCGCTTCGACGAAGGAACGCTCAGCCTTCGGGCCACCATTCCGCCGCGTCAACTCGAGTCGACGGCATACCTCTTGCGCGAGTTCGCCCCGACGGTCTACACCCGAAGCCTCGAGATCGGCGAGCAGTTCGACCTCGACCAGGTCAGTGCGGACTACGAGTCAGGCGTGCTGACGCTCCGCCTCCCCGTGGTCCAAGCCAAGAAGCCGCGGCGAGTCCCCATCACCGGAGGCTGACCCGGCAAAGGCGTAGAATGAGACGAAAGAGTCCCCCGACGTCGAGCAGGTTTCACCGACTGGCCGCCGGCCATTGGTACCCGAAACCTCAGGGAACGGACAGAGTCCTCGAATTCGCGGAAGGAGGCAATGATGCCGCTGCGTGACCTGTTGACAAAGAGTCCGAAGGAAGAGCCGTCCGAGTCGGCCGTCAAAAAGCTCAAGGGAGAGATGGAACGCATCTTCGATCGGATCGTCGACGAGGGCGTGCATTTGCACGATAGCTTCTTCGGATCGACGGGTGAATGGCTCCCCGCCGTCGACGTCAGCGAAACGGTCGAGGAAGTCATCGTCATCGCCGAACTCCCTGGCGTCGATCCAGCGACGTTGGACGTCACGATTCAGGGCCAAACGCTCGCCATCGCCGGCGAGAAGAAGCCACGGGTACTCGCTTCGGAGGAGAAAGTCCACGAGACGGGATGCCGCTACGGGTGCTTCATCCGCCGCGTGACCCTTCCCGTCGATGTCGACGATTCCAAGACCGACGCGACCTTCGCCAACGGCGTGTTGACGCTACACATCGCCAAGGTGGTCACGAATCCGGGAAAGCGTATCGACATCCAAGCGGCGAGCGCCCCCTTCCCAGGCGACGATCCCCTGGCCTCGACCAGTTGCTAAGGCACCGTCAAGACCTGATGTTCGGGTGCCGCTGGCTGCTTGTCAGCCAGTGAGAAGCGATCATGCGTTCCCCACCCGATCTCTAGTGTTTGACGAAGCACTTGTGCTCAGTCCCAACTTGACGTTGGTGTTTGTGCGCCCCCAACCCTTTGGCACTGGCTGACAAGTAGCCAGTGGCCCTCCCAAGACTTAGATGGACCAGTTCACTAGGGTCCTGAATGGTAAGTTCGTTTCATGAAAGCTCGCTCCCCACTCGCTCGGGAGTGTGCTGAGTCAGAGGCTTTTCCAACCGATGATCGACTCTTGAGCCGAGCCCGAGGGCGTTGGTTCTCTTCCACCCCGTTCACGTGCGACCCCGATCATGGCGATCGGGCGCCAAGTCCTCCAGTCACCGACCAAACGCATGGCTTCGCCCATCTCCCAGGAAAAGGACGAACTTCGCCTGCAAGCGCGCCGGCGGCGCCGCGCCCTCGCCCATCGCGAAGAACGGAGTGTCCAGATCGCCAGTCGGGTTCAATCTCTCCCGGAGTACTCGGGCGCGAAGAGCCTTCTGGCATACGTCGGCATCGCGAGCGAGGTCGGCACCGGGGTGTTGATCGCTTCGGCAATCGCTGGAGGGATTCGCGTCGCCGTCCCTTATTGTGTCAACGACCAATTGCGGCTCTGTTGGATCGAATCGTTGGAGGAGTTGGTGCCGGGAGCCTACCGGATCCCCGAGCCCGCTCCGCATTGCCGCGAACGCTCCGACCGGATCGCGACCTTGGGGGAAGTTGACCTCGCGCTGATCCCTGGGCTCGCGTTCGACGAAAACGGAGGCCGACTCGGCCAAGGGGCGGGCTACTACGATCGCTTGCTCGAGGAGGGTCGCACCAACACGGCGCTCGTCGGACTCGCCTTCGATTGCCAGATCGTCGCGAGCATCCCCGTGGAGGCTCACGACGTCCCACTCCCGATGATCGTGACCGAGTCGCGGATCATCCGCCCGTCGGCGCCGCCCCGGTCGCCGTCGCGTAGATAAGGTAGGCGATGTAGCCAATGTAGATCGCGAAGAGGATTCCCCCTTCCAGCCGCGAGACGCGATGGTGCGTCCTCACGAAGAACCACGTCAGCAGCCCGGTGAAACACATCAACGGAAAGTCGCGTTGCAGGATCACCGTCGAGATCGCGAGGTCGCTGACGACGCCAGCACAGCCGAGAATCCCGAGCATATTGAAGATGCAACTACCGACCAGGTTGCCCAGGGCGAGGTCGGGCCGATCGCGCATCACCGCGATCACGCAGGTGAAGAGTTCCGGGGCACTGGTGCCGAACGCGACCAACGTCAAGCCGATGATCAGTTCGCTGATCCCCAGGGTCCGCGCGATCCAGACGGCCCCTTCGAGAAAGAAGTGCGAACCGACGACCATCAGCAGGAACCCACCGACCATTAGCGCGACATCGAGCAGTATCGGCGCTTTCTCGTCGGGAATCTCCTCGTCGAACTCCTTCTCGACAAGGGGCTCACGTTCTTTCCGCGCCCAATGAACCGCCAGGGCGAGATAGCCGGCCAACAGGAGCAAAAGTACGATCGCCAAGGGACGGTAGAGGATTCCCGGAAGACAAAAGAGCCACGAGATCACCATCACGGCTATCATGATCGGAATCTCGCGATCGATGAAGACCGCCGTCGAGATGACGGGGCGAACCATCGCGACGATACCCAAGGCCGCCAGGAGATTGAACAGATTGCTACCGACGGCGTTTCCGACCGTCACGTCGGTCACGTCCTGGAGGGCGGCGTAGACACTGACGACCAATTCCGGCAATGACGTGCCGATCGCGACGATCGTCAAGCCGATCACCATCGGGGTCACGCCAAGGGTTCGGGCGAGCCGCGCCGCGCTGCGGACAAGGACCTCACCGCCGTACATGAGACCGGCGATGCCGCCGACGATCTCCAGAATTGCCAGAAGCCACGACACCATCGGCTAACTAACCTCCAAGCTGGGTCCGCAAGGACTCCAGTTCGTCACGAACTTGTTCGTGCGCTTTTTCCAGTTGCTCGAGCCGGGAAGTCAAGTCGGCAACTTCCACCTGAGCCTGACTAAGTTCCGTTTCCAACTTCTCCAGACGATCGTCGGCAACGGTCGCCCCCGTTCGCGGAGGCGACGGCGCGGAGGGGGACGACGGTGACGAAGACGACGCGGGCGCCGAGGAAGCGACCTCGGCCTCGACGCGCGAGAGTTCATTGTCATTGAAGAGGAGATGGGTCCAGACGCGCCCTCTCTTCTGGCCTTCGGGGGAGAGGAGCCTCGTGAAGCCGCGCCGGGCCAGTTCCTCGAGAATGGTCTTCAGCTCATCGAGCGAGGGAATCTCGACCATGCGGCTGGCGCGGGTGCGAAGTTCTCCCTCGGTCTGGGCTCCGCGAAGGAGCAGTTCCCCGATCACCGCTCGCTGGGGCCGATCGAGCTGCCAAGCCTCTTTGATGTTGTGTTTCCAGCGTTCGGTGCGACCGCTGGCGGGGTGAACCTGGATGGCGAGGCTGGCCGACCGCAAGCGAAAGAGGGCCTCGTCGACCTCGTGGCCTTCGAGGGTCATCATCGGATGACGATTGCTCTTCTGGTTGCAAGCGGAGATCGTCGCGTTGGCGGTCAGGGGATAGTAGTCGGGGGTGCAAAAGGCTTTCTCCACGAGAACCCCCAGCACACGTCGTTCGGTTCGATCGAGTGTGCCTGGAGGCGCCATCGTCGATTCCGCGGTCGATTCGTCGTTCATCGGTTCCTCACCCAGGTCCGGAAATGGTGCGTGGAGGAGATCATAGTCGTTGAGGCCCGACCTGCCTATCGGAGTTGGTCCGCGAGTCGGCCCGAGCGCGACATGGCCCGTCGCCGGACCAACGAAGATCAACGGAGCGAGGGGGCGACCTTGACAGCCCCTTGGAGAACTCCTAAGCTACGGCGCCGGTTAAGATAGCGCACTTTTGCGTGATGGCAGGCCATCCCCCCAACTCACGCACTTTGAATCAACCCACGTCTGCGGGGCCCTCCAGTGGAAGAACATGCGGACGTCGATCTGGGCCGTCTAGCCCAGGACCTCCAACTCAAACGTCGCCAAGTCGAGGCGGCCGTACGCCTACTCGACGAGGGGAACACCGCGCCATTCATGGCGCGTTTCCGCAAGGAAGAGACAGGTAATCTCGGCGAAGAACAGATCCGAGAGGTCCAGCACCGCGTCGCCAAGCTTCGGCAGCTCGCCGAACGCCGGCAGACGATCCTGCGGACACTCGAGGCACAGGGCAACCTCACCGACGAGCTTCGCACGGCCATCGCCGGCGCGACCTCGCCCAAACGCCTTGAGGATCTCTACCTCCCCTTCAAGCCGAAGAAGCAGACGCTCGCCACCCAGGCCCGCGAACGGGGACTGGGACCACTGGCCTCGGCGATCTGGACCAACGACGAAATTGTTCGCAATTTCGACGAAGTCCTCGAACAGTCGGTCGACGCGGAACGTCAACTCGCCACCACCGCCGACGTCCGCGACGGACTCAAGCACATCTTGGCCGAAATGATCGCCGAGAACGCGGAAGTCCGGGAAGCTGCTCGGATCGCGGTCTGGGAAGGGCGCATCGTCACCACCCGCTCGGGAAGTGGCGATCCTCCTCCAGCGAAGGTGGAGCCGTCCGGCGAGGACGATGCCGGCCATCCCGACGTCGATCACACCCAGGGCGAGTTCCGCAACTACTTCTCGTACAACGAACCGCTGCGTCAGGTTCCTCCGCACCGGATTCTGGCAATCAACCGCGGCGAAAAGCTCGGCATCATCAAAGTTCGCATCGACGTCGAACGCCCCAAGATCATCGAAGCGATCCGAAGCCGACTCCCGCTCGAGGACCATCCCCACGCAGCGTTCCTCATCGAATGTGCCGAGGACGGCCTCGACCGACTCCTACTCCGAAGTCTCGAACGCGAAGTTCGCACCGAGTTGACCGACGTCGCCGAGGAACATGCCATCGGCGTCTTCGCGAGAAATCTTCGCAACCTGCTCCTGCAACCGCCGATCCGCGACAAACGCGTCCTCGCGATCGACCCCGGCTATCGTACCGGGTGCAAATACGCGGTCCTCGACGAGATCGGCAATCCGCTCGCCGAGGGCGTCTTCCACCCGCATGCCAGGCGGAAGAAGAAGCGAAAGAAGCGCAAACGTTCGGGTGATCGGTCAACCCCCACCGCGGCGGCGACACCCGATGGAGCCATCGACGCGGTGTCGTCCGTGTCGGACGCCGAGTCGATCGTGATCATGACCGAGGCGCCGCAGTCCTACGAGACGTTGATTTCGACGACCGACGTGGCAACGGCACCTTTGGAGAGTCTCCCCACGGAGTCACCGTTGGAAAACGCGCCCCAGCCGACGGGCGAGGTTGAGAGTTCCTCTCCCGAGACGCAATCCGAGGAAGAGAAGAAGCCGACCGGGGACGACGATTCCGAGTCCTCGCCTCCGATTCTTCCCGCGGACTCGTTCCATCGATCCACTGACGACGAGTCCGACGAGCCCGATCAGACGCCCTTGGAAGACATGGTTTCCAAGGAACCCGAGCCGAAGTCTGAGCCGACTTCGGAGGCGATCGCTGAGCCGACTTCGGAGGTAATCGCTGGGCCGACTTCGGAGGCGGCCACGGACTCGACTTCGGAGGCGGCCACGGACGCAACTTCGGAGGCGGCCACGGACGCAACTTCGGAGGCGGCCACGGACGCAACTTCGGAGGCGGCCACGGACTCGACTTCGGAGGCGGCCACGGACGCAACTTCGGAGGCGGCCACGGACTCGACTTCGGAGGCGGCCACGGACTCGACTTCGGAGGCGATTCCGGAACCGACTGCGGGACCGGCGTCGGAGTCGGAGCCCACGGAAACGACTCCCGAGCCCGCGACGCCAGCGGCTCCCGAGGAACAACCCGCTCCGACAACCGCCGAGAGTCCCGTCGCGGAAACGGCTCCCGAGGGCGCTCCGTCCGAGTCCCCTGAGCCGTCGGCCCCGGAACCTGCCGCTGCCGACGATGGCGCCGCGAGCGAATCGACGCCCGTCGCGGAAGGGAGCTCTACCCCGCCGCCGACGGAAGGGCACGAGGGCGAAGAGCCCCCGATGCCACAGCTTTCCGAAGACGTGGACAATCAAATGCCGCGCCGCGAACGTGCCAAGCGGCTCATCGCGGAACTGTGCCGACTCCACCGAGTTAGCGTCGTGGCGATCGGCAACGGTTCGGCCTGCCGCGAAACCGAAGAGCTGATCGCGGAGGTCATCTCCGACGGACTGGCCGACTTCGAGTACTGCATCGTCAACGAAGCCGGTGCCGCCGCCTACTCGACCAGCGCCATCGGCCGAGAGGAATTCCCCAACCTCGACGCGACCGCGCGAGGAACGATTTCGATCGGCCGGAGACTTCAGGATCCGCTCAGCGAACTGGTCAAGATCGACCCGCAGAACATCGGCGTCGGACTCTACCAGCACGACATCAATCCGAAGCTCCTGCGCGAGAAACTCAGCGAAGTCGTCGAATCGTGCGTCAACTACGTCGGTGTCGACCTCAACACCGCGAGCGTGCCGCTCTTGCAGTACGTCTCCGGTCTGAACCAACTGCGTGCGCGCAACATCGTCGAGTACCGCAAGGAACAGGGCCCCTTCCCCAACCGCGAGAAACTCAAGGAAGTGCCCGGCGTCGGCCCCGCGGTCTTCACCCAGGCGGCCGGCTTCCTCAAGATCACCGGCAGCGACCAGCCCTTCGACGGAACCTGGATCCACCCGGAGAGCTACTCGACCGCCGAGAAGATCCTGGAGCAGCTACAGGAAACGCCCGCCACGATCAGCGATCGCTCGCGCACCGACGAGGTCACGCAAAAGCTCGCCGAACTCGACCGTGAAGCGACAAGCGCCGCCATCACGGTGAGTGTCACCACCGTGGACGACTTGGTCGCCAATCTCGCCCGACCGGGACGTGACCCGCGTGAGGATCTCCCCGGTCCGATCTTCCGCCGAGGCATCCTCAAGCTCGAGGACCTCTCTCCGGAGATGGAACTTCGAGGCACGGTCCTCAACGTGGTCGACTTTGGTGTCTTCGTCGATGTCGGGCTCAAGGACAGCGCGCTTGTCCACATCAGCCAGATGGCCGACCGCTTCGTTCGCAGCCCGCACGACTTGGTCTCGGTTGGCAACATCGTGACGACGTGGGTGCTCTCGGTCGACTTGGACCGCCGCCGCGTCTCGCTCACGATGATTCCTCCCGAGCAGCGAGAACAGCGCCGCGAACGTCGTCCCAAACGGGGCCGTAAGCCTCAACAGTCACCGCAAGCCTCGGAGCAATCCGACCAACAGGAGACGCGAACGGAAGGTCGCTCGGGTGGTCGTGGTCGACGTCCCTCCCAGCGTCCCCAGGGCCGGGGCCAGCAACGCCGCCGTCCCCAGACCGCTTCCCCACCATCGGTCACGGGAAAATTGCAACGGAGTTCCGCCCCAGGCGCGGAAGCCTACTCCACCCGCTCGAAGCGTCGCGACAAGGTCGAACTCAGTGACGAAGCGCTCGAGGGCAAGCAGGTTCTCCACACCTTCGGGGAACTGAAGGCGCTCTTCGAAGCCAAGAAGGACGAGCCCGACGACACAAAAGATAAGAAGGGCAAGAAAGGCAAGAAGCCGCCGGAGAAGAAGGACGACGACACGAAGGCTGCCGAGTCCGAGTAAGCGATGGGGGATCTCATCGGCCAACACGCCGCCAGGGCTCCTGGAGGGAAACGCGGCCCCAAATACTCGATTCCCGAGCCAGATCATCCGGGAAGAACGACGCACAAGGATGTGCACCGTTGGAACAGACCGCTCGACAACGCGCTGACGCCGCACTCGTGGCGGGACTGCTCGCCCTCGCCGGAGTCCTTCTGGCGATCCCGACACTTCTTCGGCCAGATTTGCGTCACTGGGACGAGGCCTGGTACGCCCAGATGGCGCGAGAAACGCTCGCCTCGGGGGACTGGCTGACGATTCGTTGGAATCGAGCCCCCTTTTTCCACAAACCCCCGCTCGGTCTCTGGCCAACGATGGTGCTGTTTCACACCGTTGGCGAATCACCACTCACCGCTCGGCTCTTCTCCGCCGTGTGCGGCCTTGGGACGGTCGTTCTACTCGGCAGCTTCGTCACCTGGAAGGCTGGGAAACGAGCGGGGCTCCTCGCCGGCACCCTGCTTCTGGGAACGCCCGAGTTCTTCGGCTACGTCAATCAGGGCCAGCTCGACGGACCGCTCACGCTCGTCATCACGGCACAACTGATCTGCTTCTGGGAGGGGCTATCCCAGCCGAAGTGGCATTGGGCGCGGGGCCCACTCTTCGGCGTCGGCCTCCTCATCAAGGGCTCGGCCGCGGCGCTGGCGCTCGTGGTCGAGATCGCAACCCTCCTCGTCCTGCGCGATACGCGTCCCCTGCGACGTCCTTCGTTCTGGCTCGCGGTCCCCATCGGGCTTCTGATCGCGCTGCCGTGGCATCTCCAGCAACTTCTCGCCCACGGACCCCGCTTTGTCGAGGAGTACGGCGGCCAGCACCTTTGGCAGTTCTTCGCGAATATCTATCCGGAACGAGCCAGCCAGCCGCCCGAGTTCGATTACTACCTCATGTTCCTCTTGGAGAAACGGATCCCGTGGGGATGGGGCATCGTGTTCGCGGTAGTGATCGGCGGAGTCCTTCTCCTGCGGCGGCCCCATCGCCTGCTGGCATTCGCCTGGGCGTGGACTTTCGCGATTCCCGTGTCGCTTTCGCTCGCGACGACTAAATGGAACTGGTACCTCGTGCCGATGTATCCCGGAGCGGCAATGCTGATCGCGCTCTCGCTCGTTCACGCTCCGTTTTGGAAGAGGTACTCCGTCGCCTTTCTCACGATCGGCGTTGGACTTCTCGTCTTTAGCCAGGGGCAGTTCTGGACACGGCCCCTCGCCCGCGATGGCGAACCGGAAACTCGTCGGCTGGCGTCGCTGATCCAGGAGCACATTCACCCACAGGCCCCGATCACGGTCTATCAGGGCGAGGATGGCCGAAGAGCGGTCTACCCGGTCGCGACGCTGTACTATGGGCGTCGGCTGACACAGACAGTTCACCGCATGGAACAGCTCGAATCGACGAGTCGGCACTCGGCCGGCCCATTCCATCTGCTCCTAGACGAGTCCTATCTCGAATCGTTCATCGTGGCGGGATCGCAACCGGTCGACGGCATGGGTTTCGACGTCGTGCCGGTTGCCAAGGAAGGGAGAATCTATTTCTGCCGCGTGCAGCCACGCGCGGAAGTGGCGAAGAGCGCGCCCCCATCGAGCCGTCGCTAGAGAGATCTGTTGCAACTTGACGTTCGTGCTGGTGTCGTCCCAGCGTCTTTGGCACTGACTGACAAGCGGCCAGTGGCTCCCGAGTATGTTCATAGACCAGCGCAAGAGCGGCACCCTCGAACGAGGGCACCGTCTGCTTGATCGGTGATGGACTAAAGAACGAGGCTTTCGAGGACGAGCCGAAGTTTGCGGACTTCGATCTCGATGTCGAGTCCCTCGGCAAGATCCTTCTCGATCTTGACGCAAAGGGCGCCACGATAGCGATAGCGATGCAGCGCCGAGATCAACCGACCGTACTCGACCTCGCCCCGCCCTACCTTGATTTGAAGCTGATCGCGACCGCGACCACTATCGCGCAGTTGGACGTGACGGACGAAGGGGAAGATCTCCTCGTAGTCCTTCCCCTGGTGCGGTCCACTGATGTAGTAGCCCGGATCGAGACAGACGCCGAGTCCCTGTACCCGGTTGCAAAGCTCGATCGCGACTTCGGGCAATTCGGTCAGGGTCCCGATCGTGTTGTTGACGGCAAGCAACGTGCCATGACGCGAACAGATCTTCTCGAGAGCCGTGAGCCGCTCGACTTCCTGTTCGATGGGAGTTCCCGTAGCGGCGGCTTCGACCGAGACGACGGGGGACTGCAACTGCTTGGCCAGATGGGCAACTTCATCGATCCGTTCTCCAAGATCGCTGGCCATCGGATCGATGCGGGTCGTCACCGCACAGACGTTGATTTGCGGCCCTTGGCGAATCTTGCGAATCACCGCGGCACTGTCGCTCATCACCTCGTCGATATTGAGGTGGGGTCCATGATCGGCGATGACGAGCTCGACCCGACCGAACTCCATCCCCGCGATATGACGGAGCGCCTGCTCAAGAGGCTCATCCGTAAAGCACAGTGTCGAACACGCGACGTCCATCCCGACTTCTCCCGATTGAATTGGTCCGCCGAAGGGCGCCGTCAAAGCTCCGAGCGAGCGAGGCGCCACGCCAAGGGGCCTCCTATAGTCGGGAGCTCCCTAAACTGGTAGAGCAATCCCGCAAAGAAAGATGCCACAGGGTGGGCCAACTTCGTGAAGGAATGGTACCGTCGGTGTGCGCGCTCCCTCGTTCAACGGATAGACTCTCCGCTGCTCCCGCTTCACGTTTCGGTGCTCCCCCTTGGCCAAGCGGGAGTTAGTGGGGGTCATCTTTAGAGAGAGTCATGAGAACCGACCCCCCTCTTTCCCCCCTTGGACAAGGGGGAATGAAAGAAGGCTGCCCCTTGGGCAACTAGAGAAATCGCTGGGAAGATCGTTGAGTGAGTAAAGTCTTGGCAGGATGCCGTGTGGGAGGAGCCTTCCCTCAACCGATTGGGAGGGAAGGGCCTAGATCACTGGGAAGTAGCGCCGGCAGGCTTGGGAAGAAGTCCATCGTCGCCCTCTACTCTTCACTCGGGTCGTCGAGCTGGGAGTGCTGATCGAGCAAGGCCTCGAGCGCGGCCCGAAACCGCTCGGGAGTGTCGTAGTTCCCTTCGGCGATCTGTCGTCGAACGCGGAAGATGAGCTGACGACGCTCTTCCGGCAAGCGGTGCAATTCTTTAGCAAACTGAAGCGTCATCGAGTCGTTCTTCACCGGTGTCAATCGTGAGGTCAGTGGACGAACCGTCAGGGCGTTCTCCAAGGACTCGGAGAAAGGGTTGCCAGGCAATGAGCGATGTTTGCCGAACCGATCAAAGTGTACCATTTTTGTTCCGTCGTGCTCGCTTATTCTCGTCGCTGTCGCTTCGTCGACCGATCCGTCGTGGACTTCCGAGGTAGGCGTCCAATCCCATCTCACCGATTTGGGCACATGGCGTGCCACTTACCTAGCCTTCCTATCGTCGGCCAAGGGGTGTCAACTTGCGGACACTTCTCGCATCGGGGAGACGGTATTGGATCCTTTTGCTCGGTCAGCCTACGGAACGCTCACGCACGCACTTACCCGCTCTTTGTGACCACCAGTAACAGCGGTTCAACGCGGAGCATCAGACACGTCCGCCGCGATGAGAACAACCCTCAGTGCCGGTTGACCCGGCAACCTATTTCCCAGAGCCCACCATCACGAGGTTGACTCTCCCAATCTTTTCAGAACGAGTTAGAGCATGAGCCGTGCCAAAGAACACAAATGGAAGTCGATTCATTGCAATCACCACGGAGACATCACGCTTCTGCAAGGAGATCACGCAAAGAATCGGACTTTGGGTCGACGTTGCCGGAACTTTCAGGTCGCATAAGCAAGAGCACGGGGGACGCGGAAGTTGTAGAAGCGTTTCACTTGAGGAAATCTTTGCAGGCTCGCCCTCAGCGAGCCAATCGCGAGCCTGGAGTAGTTCGGACAAAGGGGAAAGAACGTGGCAAGCAAGCGGATCCTGATGGTAGTGGGTGACTTCGTCGAAGACCTCGAGGCGATGGTCCCCTTCCAAGTCCTCACCATGGTCGGCCATCACGTCGATGCCGTCTGCCCAAACAAGAGAAAGGGTGATCACGTCAAGACGGCGGTGCACGACTTCGACGGCGATCAAACCTACCTCGAGCGCCGCGGCCACAACTTCGCGATCAACGCCGACTTCGACTCGATCCATGTCGAGGACTATGACGCGTTGGTCCTCCCCGGCGGCCGAGCGCCCGAGTACCTCCGGCTCGACGAGAAGGTCCGGCAAGCTGTCCGACACTTCGCCACCAGCGACAAGCCGATCGCCGCGCTTTGTCACGGTCCCCAGTTGCTGACGGCGTCCGGCTGCCTGGAGGGTCGCTCCTGCACCGCCTATCCCGCGGTGGGCCCGGAGATCACGATGGCGGGAGGGAAGTACGTCGAGGTCCCCATCGACGGCGTCCACGTCGACGGCTCGTTGGTGACCGCCCCCGCGTGGCCCGCTCACCCGGCTTGGCTCAGCGCGTTTCTCAAGCTACTCGGTTCGCAGATCGTGGCGTAACGTCCACTCCAAGTGCGAAGGATGGGGGCGCGGAACGGGGACCTCGGCGCCCCGATGCAGATAATCACGAAATCTTCACAACAGGCCCTCGCGGAAGATCCGGTGCGGTCCCACTCCCGGAGAGGGTCGTCATCCGCGGCTTATCCGCGACCGGCGGGATGATCAATTCAACGGAGTCCTTCTCGACTTGTGGGCCCCCCTGTGCATCGTTTGGCCGTGAACGCCGAGAATCCATGTCCCAAACGACGCTCGACCAATCAGTCGCGCACTTGATGGTCGTCCGGGAACCTGGCCCAATTCCCGCGCGAGGATTGATCTTCGCCAACCCTTCCTCGCCTGACCGCGTAGCAACAAGTGCGAAAGAGCGCCCGTCTGGCGCTTCCTTGGAATCCACGCGACGATCGGATCGACGTTCAGGGATCCCTTTCGCTATCAATGCAGAAGATTTGCGGATGACCGACCGCGGCACTCCGTGGTTTTCGTCCACTCCCCAGGAGGTGACGAGACCCCCTCTCGCCGAGTGCCGCCAAGTGAGTCGGACGGCGCGGATCGCACGGCAGCCGATGCACCATGTCCAAGGAACCGACCATGGATTCGAAAGCTTCTCGCTTCTCCCAGGATGATCGCCCGGTCCGCCTCCACACACCGCTCGGCAAGGACACGCTCTTGCTGACGAGCTTCCAAGGGAGTGAAGCGGTCTCGGATCTCTACGAGTTCCAGGTCGAAGCCGTGGCTCCGCGCGACACCGTGATCGACTTCGAGGAGCTCATCGGCCAGGACGTGACCATCGAGTTTCCCCAGTCGGACGACGAGCACGGCTCGCCGGGGCCGACGCGGTTCTTTCACGGTATGGTGCGTGCGATGGCCGAGACCGAGCGCGATCCCGTCTTCGCTCGCTACGTGCTCGACCTCGCGCCGCGCCATTGGTTGCTCACTCAGAATGTGCAGTGCCGCGTCTTTCAGCGTAAGAGTGTTCCGGAGATGGTGGGCGAGGTGCTTGATGGGTTCGAGGTACAGTGGCGACTGAAGCGCGAGTACCTCCCGTACAACCACTGCTTCCAGTACTGCGAGTCCGACTTCAATTTCATCAGCCGCCTGCTGGAAGAGGAAGGCATCCACTACTACTTCGAGCACGACGCCGTCGGCCATCGGCTGGTCCTCGCCGACGCCTCGGATGCGGCTCCGGATCTTCCCGATGGTGCCCAACTGCGCTACGATCACGTCCGTGGGGGAGTGCGCAACGAGGCGCGGATCTGGCAGTGGCACAAACACCAGTCGATCCGAGCCAGCCGGTTTCGCATGGCCGACCACTCGTTCGAGATGCACCCGGAAGTCGATATCACCGGGACCGACCAAATGCGGGATGCGGCCCTTGCCGGGCAGGTTCAGCACAACTTCCAGCTCGCGTCGCGGGTGAGCAGTCGGAACCTCGAGATCTTCGAGTATCCGAGTCGGTTCGCTCATCGCGTCGACAGCGTGGGACGCGACGGGGAAGACAACTCCTCGAGCATTCCCCTTCTCTACCGGCACAACAAGCGAGCCGCGAAGCACCGGAGCGAGCAGGAGGCCATTCGCGCGCTGCGGATCGGGGCCAGCTCCAATGACGCCCACGTTCGCCCCGGCTATCGTTTTCTCCTCGAAGGTCACGATCACGCCGACGGTGCCTACTTCATCTCACGGGTCGAGCACTCGGTCCGGCTATCGGAATACACCAGCGGTGAGCAATCGGCACACGGCTACGTCAACCGCATGCAGTGCCTGCCGCTGGAGGTCCCCTATCGTCCCTTGCCCCTCACGCCGCGTCCGGTCATGAAGGGCTCGCAGACCGCGACGGTGGTCGGCCCCGCCAACGAGGAGATCTTCACCGACAAATACGGGCGCGTGAAAGTGAAGTTTCACTGGGATCGCTCGGATCACAAGAACCCCGAGTGCTCCTGCTGGGTGCGGGTCTCGCAAGCGTGGGCCGGGGAGAACTACGGGATGATCACCATCCCCCGCATCGGTCAGGAAGTGGTCATCGACTTCCTCGAGGGCGACCCCGATCGTCCGATCGTGATCGGATCGGTCTTCAATGCCTACCACATGCCTCCCTCCTCCGTGCCGGGCGAGCGAACGCGCACCATGCTCAAGAGCCACACCTACCGTGGCAAGAGCGACGAGTTCAGCGGCCTGATGATGGAGGACAAGCCTGGCAAGGAACAGGTCCGTTTCCGCTCGCAAAAGGACTTGCTCATCGAGGCCAAGGAGAATCAGACCTACACGGTTCCGAAGACGCAACAGCGATTCATCGGTGATGCTGACTTCGAGATTGTCGGCGGCATTCCCTTTGTCACGAACTACGCCATCGGCGACGACGGCGGTGGCGGCGGAAGCAGTCAGGGCTCCGGGGGCAGCTCATCGAGTTCCGGTTCCGGCGAAGGGGGATCGCTTAGGAGACCCACGGTCGTCGAGGAAACACCCGCAGACACCGTCGAGGAAGGTTCGGCGGACGTGGTCGAGGAGAACTCGGCGGACGTCGACGAAGAGATGACCTCCGGCGGCGGCGGTGGCGACGAGTCGGTGGCCGCCGACGAGTGGAAAGGCATCACGGTCAAAGCCCCCGTCTGCGGCTTTCAACACAGCCAGGTCTATGGATCGAAAGTCGACGGCGTGGTTGGGGCGAAGATCGGCTATCAGCTCTTCTCGAAGATCGACGTGACGACCGATCCCTTCATCTTCGTCGCGTCGGCCTTTGGTGGCGCCACGCCGGTGATGAAGATGCTCTCCGGACTCACCGCCGGACTTCTGGGAAAAGTCGACTTCATCTACGGAAACGAGAACAAGTACCACTACGGTCCCAAAGTCGAGATCCAGCGCGATCACAAACTCAATTTCAAGATCGAGAAAGGTGGCGGGCTGGCGATGTCGGGGGGAGCCGGTGTCGCGATGGTGTTGCACAATCTCACGATCATCTTGACGCACATTTTCGCGGGGACGGGAGTTCCCGCCCTTACGAAGACCGGGCAATTCGCGTCGGGCGGACTGGCGACGCTCTTCGGGTGGATCCTGTTCCAATTGGAAATCGGTTCCGAGTACGGACTCGAGGCCCTTTCACACGCGAAGAAGATCAAAGAGGCGACGGCCAACGCGACCCTCGCCTTCCCCGACGACCAGGAGGCGGCGAAGAGGGAGGCCGACAAGGCCATCAAGAAAATCAAGGACGCGGCTTATCTCGGCGACGCCGCCATCGCCGCCCTCATCTTCCTCGGGTTCTTTGCGACGACCGCGGCGCTCATGACAACGGCGACCCAACTAAACAGCAGCAGCGACGGCGACTCCAATGATGACAGCTCCGGCGGCGACGATGGCGGCGGCGACACCGGCGAAGACGACAACTCGGGCAGCGGAGCGGGACTCGCGAGTGCCGAGGACTACTTCTCCCATCACCGCATCGACGGTGAACACTCGGTCTGGGCCGACTCGATCCGCATGGTTAGCGACGGCGATGACGGGTTCTCCGTCACCGCGGACAAGGGCATCCATCTCCACGGCGACGACGGCGTCCTGGTCGCGAGCAACACCGAGGCACGGGTCTACAGCAAGAAGGTGATGCTTAACTGCGGTCTCACCGGCGATATCACCCTCACGACGGGCGACAAAGCGGCCCCGACCTCGATGAAGCTCAACAAGACGGGATTCGAATGGGCGGCAATGGCCGGAGCGGTCAAGATCGCCGCCACGACAACCAGCATCACGCTGCAGGCCGGGGTCAACAAGATCGAGATCGGACCCGCCGGGATCAACCTCTCCGCCGGAGCCTCGACCCTCAGTCTGGGAACCGCTTCGGCCGCGCTTTCGGGCCCGGCGACCTCGGTTTCGGGCAAGGCATCATTGAGTCTGGGAGCACCGTCGGTCAGCGTCGGGGCAAGTTAGTCCCCCGTCCCCTGTCAACGGACCAGCGGGTCTCTACAACGCCCGTGGTAAGGATCAACGAAGCGTCAGCATTCCAACAGAGGGCTCGGATGACGACTTCTCCCGCGAGCGATGTCGATCAACTTGGACCAGCCTTCTTGCCGGCCGATCGACTCGAAGATCTAGAACTCGGTGGCGACGCGAAAGAGTTGGCGAAGAACGCCGAAACCGCGGAAGCGTTGCTCGACACGCTCGCGTCACGACAACTCGTCGCCGACGCGGTCGCGTTGCTGAGTCAAACCTTGCCCATTCGCCGCGCCGTCTGGTGGGGCTGTCTGGCGGCATGGCATCCTGAGATCGAGCGTCCCCCCCAGGGCGCCAACGCCGTGGCGCTCCGCGCCGCGTTGGCCTGGGTCAAACATCCAACCGGGCCCAACCGTCTCGCGGCCGAACGATGCGCGCAGAAAGTCGATCCCGCCTCGGCGATCGGCGCTTGCGTCAAAGCCGCCTCCCTGGCCGGTCATTGCGAGGGCGACGACGAGCCATTCGCGCCGCTCGAGATTCGCTTGACCGCTCGTCTCATCGAAGCGGCGGTTCTCCTCGCCTTCGAACGGGCATCGACCCGAGGTACCGAGACCGGGGCGATGGAGCTTATCGAGATGGGTCGACAAGTACGCGACGGAGCACTCACTTGGAACGTCGACGACGCGAGTTGACGACCAGTAACCACCCTTAGAACGGATTCGCAAGCTAGGAGTTCCGCAGTGAAAACCCCAGATGGCCGCCCGATGATTGACGTCATCAAGCTCCACGCGGATTCGAAGGCCTACCATCGGGAGATGCTCCAATCGTTAGACAACATCACCGACCCGAACTTTCGACGCGAAGTCGCCAAACTTGTCGACGAGTACGGCCGTAACTCCGACGAGTTCCTCGATGTCGTCAAACGCGAAGTCGAGTCGATCAAACAGAATGTCGCCGAAGCGAACGCGATGAACGAAGAGAGTCTGGCGCAGATTCGCCAACTCCAGCAAGCCGCCAAGGAAGCTCCGCCGGCGCCCGAGACGCCCGAGATCGCCGTCGATTCCAACTTTCCGCGACGCGTACGCGACAGCCTCTTGGCCTGGTACGGGACCGAAGCGCCCGCGACGGTAGCGCCCAACCGAAGCGACATCTTCGCCTTCGAGGACTGGGCGCGCACCAGCATGGTTGGTGGCCCCATCTCCACCGCGACCACCAACGACGATGCCGAAACGACACCACAACCGCCCGCCGCCAACACCGTCGCGCCCTTGTTTTCGCAGATGACGCGCCGGACGTCGTCGAGTCATGTCTGGATGTCGGACAACGCGGTCAATGGGTCGTCGATCATCTACACCAACAACTCGGCGACGGACGAGAGCAACGGCAATCGTGGAGCGTCCGAACCGGCGCCGCCCATCGATCACGCCCCGGCGTTCGATCCGACGCGCAGCGCCACCTGGTCGGTTTGGTTCCACCGCGCCGACGGGCCCACTCCGGGGACGCCCACAGGCGACCAAACAGGTTACGAGCAAACCAAGGATTCCGGCACTTGGGATGACTTCCTCGGCTAGTACCCCGTTGACTGAGTGTCTCGATTGGTTGGTTCATTGCCCAAAAAACCCTTGGGTGCCATGCCCAGGGACGAACGTGGGCATGCGGAGAACGCCTGAGATTGGGCAATCTTCCGCACAACTTGAGCGCCGAGATTTGATGCGACGAACTTGCCAATCAGGACATTGGCAATTCGTTGATCTAAACGGCTAAGTCGAAAACGAGCACCGCTGGCCGAGATCAAGGAGAGGAAACCCAGGCGAATCCGTCGATTCGTCGAGTCTCTCAGGCGCCGAGATTGATCGAGAGCGCTGTTCATCGCCGGCGACGATTGGATCAACGGACGGCCAACAGATTCAGCCCGACACGAACACTGGGAACACGACGATGAGGACCGAAGCGACGCCGAGTTTGGAGATGGAGCGTCTCTTCGCCGCTGGCCTTCTCTTCCAACGGCGCGTCACCGAGGACCAGTTGCGTGACGTCCTGACCGACCGCTCCAATGACGGCGACCACTCGCTCATCGACTTGATGGTGGATAACCGCATCGTTTCCGAGGAGGACTGGCAAAACTTTCGCGACTCGCTTCGTCGCCGGATCCTGAGCGATTCTGGAACCCCTCAGTCCGAAGCGACCGACATCCACAAGCTGCTCAATCTCGCGGTCGGCAAGATCGTCGATCAAGTCACCGATTTCGACGTCAAAGCCTTCCTCACCGAAGGCAAATTGCCCGGAAACTCCGAGATCGGCCAACACTTCGACGCCACCGTCTCCTACGAGTTGATTCGCGAGTTCGCCTCCGGTGGGCTCGGCAGCATCTGGCTCGTTCGCGAGGATCAGATCCAGCGCGATCTCGCTCTGAAGCGGATGCGGCCCGAAGTCGCGTGTCACCCCGAATTGCGGCGACGATTTCTCCGCGAAGCCCGCATCACCGGCGAGCTCGATCACCCGAACATCGTGACGGTTCACGTCCTCGGGCACCAGGGCAACGAACCCTTCTACACCATGCGTCTGCTCAAAGGGCGGACGTTGGCCGAAGTCATCCAGGATCAGCCCCGAACGCGCAAGGGCATCCCGCGAAAGCTTCGCGATCTCAACCGGTTGCTCAGCATCTTTCGCGATGTCTGCAACGCGGTCGCGTACGCGCATTCGCAGAGCACGATCCACCGCGATCTGAAACCCTCCAACGTGATGGTCGGAGACTACGGGGAGGTCTCCTTGCTCGATTGGGGACTGGCCAAACGCCTTGATGAGCACGAACACGTCCTCCCCACATCCTCGGTCACCGAACCCTCGTCCCTGGAGCTGACGATCAGCGGAACGATCGTCGGAAGTCCCTCGCACATGTCGCCCGAGCAGGCCTCCGGCCAGATCGAGCTCTTGGGCCCCGCCGTCGACGTCTACGGGTTGGGGGCCATTCTCTACTCCATTCTCACAGGACGCGATCCGCATCAACGCATGGGAGGGGAATCGGCTGAGTCGATGATCTCACGGATTCGGAACACCCCTCCGCCGCCGCCGCGAAAGATCAACCCCGCGGCCCCTCCGGGACTCGAGGCGATTTGTCTGCGAGCGATGGCGATGCGACCGAGCGATCGCTACCCGAGCGTGACCGCCCTGATGGAAGACATCGACTTGTGGCTCGGGGACGAACCGATCTCCGTCTATCGCGAGTCGTTCACCAAGCGGGTGGCGCGTTGGAGCGTCCGGCGACGCTGGCTTTCGCAGTTCATCGGCGTCTTTTTCGTCGCGCTGGCGATCACCGCCGCCACGCTATCGACCTACTACTGGGTCGCGACCAACGCCCTGGTGGAGCGGGAGTTGAGGGAACTGCGCGACACGACCAATTACGTCAGCATGTCGCTGCAACGAAACATCGACATCTGCGTGCAGGATACCCGCGTCGTCAGCGAGTTCCCGGTCCTTCAGTTCCTGATCAAGGCGCGACAGAAGCAGGACGTCAAGCAACAACGACAGTGGACCGACTTGCTCGCCTCGTCCCTGCGCAACATCGTTCGGGTCTACGAAATCTACGTCGAGGGACTGATTGTGACCCGCGAAGGCGAGAACATCGTGACCTTGAGCACCCGCGTCTCGGGCGACGATCATCCCAGGATCGACGTGTCTCCCGCCAAGGTCGCCGACGAGGAGATGGAGCGACTTCGACCCGCCTTCACCTTGCCGCCCGATGGAGTCTTCGTGTCGCGTCCCTACATCGAATCGTCCGTCGGGATGCGCGATCGCAGGTCGAGCGTGGTGATGGACTTTCTGGCCGCCGTTCGCGAGCAGGATCATCCGCGTCCCTACGGAGCCACCGCGCTGAAGGTCTCGTTCGCGAAGATGGTCAATTGGGACGATCTCGGCCCACAGGGACCGCTGAGCGCGACGGTCTACATTGCCGACGAGACCGGTCACTACCTCGCTCATCCCGATCCACTCAGGTCCTTGGGAGCCACCAACGACGGGGAGGGAAGCCTGATGCAAGAGGAGTTCCCCCCGCTGTCCCCCCTCTTCGAGAGAGGCAACGACCGGGACTCGATCTTCATTCGTCCTCCCGAGTCGGGCGACGAGGTGATCTATGCCAGCAAGCTTCACTACGCTCCCGGGGATCACAACCGCTACTTCGTGATCGGCATGGCGATGCCCTACCACGAAGTCCTCTCCGCCCCGGTCCGGAACTCGCGATTCATCGCGCCGATCACGCTTGGTGCCACCGCGTTGCTCATCGTCCTGGGACTCGTCTTCGCCCAGACGGTCGCCCGAGCCGCGCACCGCCAATAGCGATCGCTCTCCTCGAGGAGAGTGATGAATTCGTAGCGGGTCCGTACGCCCACCACTACAGTGGGTTGCCCGACTGCCATTCGGCGGTCATCCGCCGCCATCGCCGTCGCCCTCCTCGAGGAATCGCGATGGTGGCGTGGTCGGAAGGTCGATGACCTCGACCGCATCAATGGCTCAGCACGAGGATCGTGACACGGGAGAAGATTGATGAAAGTGGCCATCACCGGCGCCTCCGGACTGATCGGAACCCGACTGACCCAACGCCTCGAGCAATCCGGCCACGAGGTCTTGGCGATATCCCGGTCGGCTGGCGACGAAAGCGTCCTGCGCTGGGATCCCGCCAAGGGCGAGATCGACGCCCAAGGTCTCCAAGGGGTCGACGCCGTGATCAATCTCGCGGGGGAAAACATCGCCTCCCGCTGGACCGACGCGAAGAAGCGAGCGATTCGCGAGAGTCGCGTCGACGGTACCTCGCTGATCGCCCGGACCATCGCGGCTCTGGACCCGAAGCCCTCGGTGCTCGTTTCGGCCTCGGCGATCGGCTACTACGGTGATCGCGGCGACGAGGTGATGACGGAGCAGAGCGCCGCGGGAGACGGATTCCTACCCGACGTCTGCGTCGCGTGGGAAGAGGCGGCCGACCCGGCGCGAGATGCCGGCATCCGCGTCGTGCACCCTCGCATCGGCGTCGTGCTCAGCCCCGACGGCGGAGCCCTCGCGCAGATGCTCACTCCCTTCAAGCTCGGAGGCGGGGGAAAACTCGGGTCGGGCAACCAGTACTTCAGTTGGATCACGATCGACGACGTGGTCGGCGTCCTGGAACACTGCCTCAACCACGATCAGTGCGATGGCCCGCTCAATGCGGTGTCCCCCAATCCCGTCACGAACAAGGTGTTCACCAAGACACTCGGCAAGGTGCTCGGTCGGCCGACCGTCATCCCGATGCCGGCATTCGCCGCCAGAATGGCTTTCGGCGAGATGGCCGATGCCCTGCTCTTGGCGAGTACGCGGGTCGTCCCCAATCGGGCATCGGAATCGGGCTTCACCTTCGGGTATCCCGATCTGGAAGAGGGACTGCGGCACTTACTCAAGACCTAGCAGTCTGCCGAAGTGGGTGGACCAAGTCCCAGGCGTAGGGTGCCATGCCCATGCTCGTCGTGGGCACGCGGGAAACGCCTTTGATTCGGCAAGCTCCCGCAAGATCTGAGCCCAGACTTCACGGGACGAGTTTGCCAATCCGGACACTTGTGCTCTGCTCCAACTTGAAGTCGGTGCTCTTGCAACCCCACCCTTTCTCTCTTGCATTTAAGCAGCCAGTGGCACCCGAACACCTCGATGGACCAATGCACTCGCAGTCCGTCGATTTAAGCGGGCCAAGGCGAGAACGTTCAAGGGCGGCCAAGATCAAGGAGGAGAAACGCAGGCGATTCCGTAGATTCGTCGAGGTTTTTCAACGCCGAGATTGGTCAAGAGAGCCGTTCGCGGCCGGCATCGAATAGATCAACGGGCTGCGAGTCTATTCAAGAGAGAGCCCTCGCCGCTCACGGTCGATAGCGTTCGACAGTGATGTCGCGACGGCGTTTGAGGGTCCGGGCAACATGCTCCCGATCCGCCCGATTCGAGTAGCCGGCCAGATGCACAATCATCTCGATCTGTTCATCGTGGAATCGGGCGATCCGCCGCGCCGCCCAGCGACGATCCTCGGGCGTGACGTCGAGCAGACCGATGTTCTCGTAAAAGGGCCGCCAACGATCGGGATCGTAGCGTTCGGAGAACGTTCCCACCGCCGGACTCACCACGGCATAGGGGGCTTCCCAGGGAACCTTCCGCCATCCCCGGTCGTAGAGGGGCTGCGTGAACTGATCGTAGACGCTGAAGAGCTTGGTCCAACCGAGCCGGGCCGGCTGAGGCCGGAAGGTGAAACTGCCCAGCGACGCCCCGAAATCGAGCACGTAGTGCCGGATCACCCCTGACTCGTTGATCGTCAGTCCCGTATTCTGTTCGGTCTGGTCGACGTTGTTGATCCAGCCGGCGAAGAGTTGCAGCGCCCTCACGGCCCGGCGATCGCGAAACGGCCCCGCGCGCCATCCTCCCTCGAAGTCGTCCAGCGCGATCGTCGCGACGGCACGGCGACCATCGTAGAGATCGTCCCCGGTCCCCTCGACGGTGATGATCGTGGTCGTCGGAACGTAGAACCCGGCGATCCGCATCAGCGTCGAACCGATGTATTCCGCCGAGGTCGTCATCTCCGGACAACACGGCGGGTCGAAGACGAGAATGTAGGTTCGTCCTTCTTCGTCCTCGGCCCACGCCCCTTCGGACGTTCCGCTCGACTTCACCTTGGTGATGGTGAGCTTACCCCGTGGGCGAGCCTCTTCGGCTTCCCTCACCAGCCGCTCGGGGGTGTAACTTTCAATATGAGTGTTGGTGAAGAAACTCGAGTGCAGCACGCGGTCGCTCTTGGGGGAGACATCGCGGGCGACGTTCCCATTCCCGGAAACGCGGCGGAACAGCCTTCGCGGGTTGGCCTTGGCGAGCGGGACGCGCCAGTACTCGTTGAACAGCATCATGCGGGGAAAGTCGTCGTTGGCGGGTCCACGCACAAAGAACGATTCGACATCAACCGCCGCGGCCCGAAGCTCGGCTCCAGCGGCGGTTTCTCCCTCACGGTGCCTTGACAACCGATCGTCGAGCCAACGCTCGAAGACTTGGCGCTGCTCGGCCGACACCTCTCGAGGGCCCGCGGAGAGATGACGTTCCCTTCCAAAGACGGACGAGCCGTCGAGGTCGGGCAATGGGTTCGGCTCTCCGGAGACCAGCAGGAGAACCAACGCCAGGAGCTGCGTGCTGAGTGTCATGCCGCGACCCTCCTCTCGTTCTCGGCTTCCCCTTCTGCCCCGTCGGTCGCCAACTCGGGGAGGTCAATCCTTTCGGGTTGTCCCGAGCCGGCGCGGTCGACCTCATGATCGAGTGCACGCCGAAGCGACCCGACCGCCCCCAACCACGCGAGGAGCGAGAGAGCGATCGTGCCGGCAAGCACGCTCTCGCCGAGAGGTTCCACGAGGAGACTCGTCCCCATCAGAAAGAGGCCCGCGAGCAAGAGCCCGTAGCGTCCGAAGACGCCCTCCGCCGTCGCCTTGACGGGTCGGACCCAGTTCGTCGGCAGCGGCGTGTAGAGCAATTCCTGGCAACTACGGTACAGGCTGTGCGAGAGAATGCTGTCCACCAGCTTCGTCAGGGCGGCGAGAGCCAGCCCAGGCATCGCCATGTTGAGAATCGTCAACAACCCGAGGGTGGCGGGACTGGCGAAGAGGCCTCCGAAAGGACTCACACGCCGCAACAGCCACGGGGTCACGATCACTTGGACCATCAACGTCAAGAGACCGACCAGCAGATAGAAGCCGCCGAAGAATGACGTCAACTCGGTCACCGCTCCGCCGAACTGCCGATCGGCCTGGATCTTGTAGTGAAAGTCGACCAACGTCGTACTGAAGACCATCAGCAGCGCGACCCAGCCGAATCGTTGGGTCAATCGGCGGCGAAGCTGCGAGCGTGACGTCCGCCGCTCCGCTGACGTCACCTGGTCGGGCACCGGAAACGGAGCCTCGTTCCAACCGTGGGACGACTTCGTCATCTCGTCGCGGAGTCGCCGACTCTTCGATCGGAAGATCGCCAAGAGTGCCGCTTGACACGGGATCAGTAGGGCGATGACACCAATCGCGCGTCCCGGTTGTGCCGATACGACAAACGTCGTGATCGTCCCCCCGACCACGCTTCCCGCGATCCCCCCGGTGGCGACGAGCACGTAGAGTCGTCGCGCCTGCCCGTAGGCGAAGATGCTGTTGACGCCCGCCCAGAACTGAATCGTCGTCAACAACGCGAAGCACTCGACGCAAAGATAGAGAAGCCCGCAAAAGAGCGATGATTCGGCGACGTCGTGAACCTGCATCCCGCCGAGGAACACGACGCCCCCCAAGAGGGAGATCCCCAGCGTCGTCATCGCCAGACGAAACGTACTCCAGGAACGCGCCAGCCGTTCGGTCATCGCCACCAGTCCGGCCACGCCCAATGCGACCAGAATGTAGGCGCACGCCAACCCGGCGCGATCGAATTTGGAGAGAAAATGAGCGGCCGCAACCGAGCGTCCCACGACCACGGTCACGATCAGCAAGCAGAGCTGAGACCATAGCACCAACGTGACCGACCAGTCGATCGGGGGCGCGTCCCCCGCCCGGCGGAAGGGAACGGTTCTCGCGAATGTCTTCGCGTCTTCCGACAAGCGGCCAACTCCTCACGCGGACCAACCATGGCCACGGCGTCCACGACGTCATCCCCTGGGGAAAGTCGTCGTGTCTCTTAAAGGCGCGGATTTTTCCACCGATAGCTCGCCGGATAGACCAAAAGCGACCAACTGCGTCAATCCGAATGAAACCGGGAAACATAGACAACCAAGTAAAGAAACCTGTCTCCCCTCGGAGGTCTCTCCCGCGAGGCGCGGCGATCGCGGGCGATGGCGTCCAACCTGAGCCTGACCATGCATCTAACGATTTTGGGCACGAGGGATAGCTGGCACGTCACCCAGCTTTGCCATGCCGCCGACGACGCCGGGTTCGACCTCGAAGTCCGTCCGTTCCGTTCTCTAACGGCGACCTTCCACCCCCATGGCCTCTTCACCCAAGGCAGCCCAACGAACCTGCTCGAAACGGACGCCGTGCTCGTTCGCCACCTTCCCCCAGGGTCGCTCGAACAAGTCGTCTTTCGCATGGATGCTCTCCATCGACTCGAGGGGTTGGGGATTCCGGTCATCAATCCCCCTCGGGCCATCGAAGCGTGCGTCGATAAGCATCTCTCGACCGTCCGCCTGCTGGAGGCACAGCTTCCCATTCCCAGAACCGTCGTCTGCGAGACCTCGCGTTCGGCGTTGGAAGCCTTTGAGGAACTCCAAGGCGATGTGGTCGTCAAGCCCCTCTTCGGCTCGGAGGGACGAGGCGTGATTCGCGTCAGCCGTCGCTCCGACGCGAAAGAGCTATTCGACGAACTCGAGGCGCGCGACGCGGTCCTTCATCTCCAGGAGTATGTTCGCCATCAGGGATTCGACGTGCGCGCCCTCGTCATCGGGGAGCGGGTGATCGCCTCGATGCGCCGTTGGGCGACCGGCGAAGACTTCCGGACCAATGTCGCGTGCGGCGGCCGCGGCGAGCCCTACCCTCTCTCCGAGACGGAGGAGCGACTGGCCATCGCGGCGACGAGAGCGATCGGAGCTCGCCAAGGAGGTGTCGACCTCATCACCGATGAGCGTGGTCGCACCGTCGTCCTCGAGGTGAACTCGAACCCCGGATTCAAGAAGCTCGTCGAGGTCACGGGCGTCGAGGTGGCAAGAGCGGTTATCGAGGACGTCCGCGAGAGCATCGTCGGCGGTGGGATGAACCAAGGCTCCCAACGTCCAACGCCTCCGGGGCGGTAGCATGCCCTTCCACCGGCGGAAACCGATCGACCGGAACTCTCTCTTTGGGAAGGTTTTGCATTCATCGCCCTCGCCTCGTCGCTCGAAGGTGGGCAAAGGCTGAATCTTGAACTAAAATTGACTAATCTCAACACTGGGGCGACCGATGTGGGGCTTCGTCTCAAGAGCCGATCGTCGGCCCGTGGCACAGCGAGTTGGTGGGGGGCAAGGAGGGAAGCCAAGACCGTCAAGGTCTTGGCGCCCATGGCTCAAGGCGAATCCGCTGGACTCGTCGATGCGGAACGACAGATTTCCGCGCCAACGGAGCCAGCCGAAACCAGAGCCGACGTCTGAGACGGAGCCGAGTCTCCCCGAGCAACACAAGGACCAAAGCGATCGCTGACTCATCCATGAAAAAGAAGAAGGCCGCGAAGAGCGCGGACTCGTGCGTGACAGAGCGTCGCGAAGGGGAGGATCGCCGCAAGCAGGACGTCCCCGTCGCGGTCGACCGGCGCAAGGGTGAACGGCGTCGTCAGATCGACCCGACGACGTGCGAACGCGACTATGGCAATGACGAGGTCGAGTTCATGAAGGCGATGGACGAGTACAAGCGCGAGTTCGCTCGTCCCTTCCCCACGTGGAGCGAGGTTCTGGAAGTCGCCCACGCCCTCGGCTACCGCAAAGTGGCCGATCCGGTCAGCATCGCCTCGATCCGCTACAAGAACAAACCGAATCCCAACGCGGACGAGGATGCCTCTCAAGACGCGGACTAGGCTCCGTCAAGATCTTCCTTTCGAGTGTCACTGGCTGCTTGCCAGCCAGTGACAACAAGTCGTGTGGTCGTGCGACTGGCAACCCGAAGTGAGACGTTTGACAGCGTGCTAGTCGTCGCCATCGACGTAGTGAACCGCGATCCGCTCGATGTCCATCAAGTCGTGCTGCTCGCACTTCTCATGGAATGCGACGATCCCGCGCACGTCACCGTGTAGCGTGCCGTGGGCGGTCGATTCGTAGGGATGCGTCGGCGAGTAGAGTTCGACTTTCTCCGCGGTCGGATCGACCCGCTCCTTCACCTCATAACCCGTCAGGATGATCCCCTCGGGGATATTCTGGACGAGCTCCTCGAGTTGCTCGGCATGGCCGCGATTGTAGCAGCGGTAGCGAAACGCGAACGAGGCCGACTTGATCAGTCGTTCCTTGGCGATGGAGAGCCGCAGCGTCTCCTCGATCTTGCCGAAGTCGCGTTTGAGCTCGGGGAAGAGACGGTCGGGCACGATCAAGTGCGTGTAGTGATGAAGGCCGACCCATTCGCTGAATCGCTCGCCAAGCGACTCGCCAACAATGTCTTGTTCACCCGCGAACATGATCTCGCCGCTCGCGAGTCCCCGTCCCACCAAGTACCCGGCGATGAATCCCTTGACCATCGCCGTCGGTCCTTCGACGACCACTTCGTGATAGGTATCCGCCATGCTGGGCCTCACATCAGGAACAGGAAGGTCATCAGGACAAAAATCGGGACCAACAACGGGAGCGAGTACTTGCCGATGTAGGAGAAGAAATCGGGCATCTTGATCCCCGCTTCCTCGGCGATCGACTTGACCATGAAGTTGGGAGCGTTGCCAATGTAGGTATTGGCTCCCATGAACACGGCCCCCATCGCTATCCCCAGTAGGAAGTCGTTGTGCTCGGAAATCAAGAGCGGAACGGCACTCCCTTCCGACATCCCCGGATAGAAGCGGCCGAGCGCCGTGTTAAAGAAAGTCAGGTAAGTCGGGGCGTTGTCGAGGAAGCTCGAAAGAACGCCAGTCACCCAGAAGTAGTTCGCCGGCGTTTGGACGTTGGCAATCAGCGGTGCCAGAGCCCCGTTCTTGCCCGCGGCGAGGATCTCCAGCGCTGGGACGATCGTCATAAAGATGCCGGCGAACAGGATGGCGACCTCATTGATCGGGAACCACGTGAAGCCGTTGGCTTGGCGGAGTTCCTTGGAGGTCAGCAGCAACGAAAGGATCGCCGCGGTCACCAGAATTAAATCGCGCGCGATATTCTGAATCGGGACTTCGACCCCGTGTAGTTCCAGTTCCGCGGTCGCCGAGTCGAGAGGTTGGGCGGGAATCACCGAGGCGACTTGCATGCCCGAGAGTTCGGTTTCCGCCTCTCCTTCCGCGTCCTGGTTCTTGGTGGGCTCCGCCTTGGTTTCGCCGTGGGGCTTGCCGCTTTCATCCTTGGCCTGGAACTCGTGGTCGGCGGTATTCCCCTCCCCGTGGTGTTCCTCCGCCTCGCCGCCATGATGTTCCTCGTCGTGGTGCTCGACGGGATCGAGAATGACGAGCTCTCCGTCGTGGACTTCCAACGCCCCGTAATCGAGATCGATGTGGGTCGGCTTCCAGTAACCGCTGAGCAGGACGCCGCCGAGGATGGCGCCGAGCAGGATGAAGTTCTGCTTGCCCGCAATACGCAGCGGCTTGGGATCGCGCGGAGCCATCTTCGCTTCCGCTGGTTCCTTGCGGTACCAGAACGTATCGATGGCGAAGTACATCACCAAGAGGGTCGCGCTGGCGACTAAGAGTGGACTGAAGAGGTTCGTCAGCGTCCAGAAGAAAGGAACTTTGTGGAGGAACCCGAGAAAGAGCGGCGGATCGCCAAGCGGCGTCAACGCGCCCCCGATGTTGCTCACCAGGAAGATGAAAAAGACGATGGTGTGGATCTTGTAGCGGCGCGACTCGTTGGCTCGCAAGAGGGGCCGAATCAGAAGCATGGAAGCTCCCGTCGTACCAATCCACGAGGCCAACGCCGTGCCGACCAGGATGATCAGCGTGTTGGTGATTGGGCGACCGACCAACGTCCCGGAGATGAGGATTCCACCCGAGACGACGAAGAGCGATCCGACAAGAATGACGAACGGCACGTAGTCCAGCGCGTAGATGTGGACGATGTCGACAACCGCCTCATAGCCGTAGACCATGACGAAGGGAACGGCGAGTAGCGCGGCCCATCCGAACGAGATCTTCCCGAAGTGATGATGCCAAAAATGGGGGGCAAAGAGAGGGCCGAAACCGATCGAGAGGAGCATCCCCGCAAACGGCAAGGTCCAAATCAGCGATAGTTCCTCACCCATTGGCCATGGCCTTTCTGATGCGGGCTTTGCAAGCGTGACCGGGTGTCACCGATGGCCATCGGCCAGCGAGAGGTCACCGAGACGGGCGCTGTTGGCCAGCGCCCATGTTGAGTGTATTTGTGGCGCCTACTAGGTGCAACTAGACGCGAGGAGCGGTTCGAGAGGAAATCGTGGGTAGGTGGATCGGTGGGAGGACGTCGAGCGTCCCCGGAGGAAAGGATGCAGAAACGGGGTCGGTGCCATTCAATCGGCTTGCCGGGACGAGAGGCTCGACGACGGCCGCTCGAGGAGCTGGCCCATCGCTTCGCCCGCCAAGGTCCCCCGTCAGGCGGCTCGGCGGAGCTGCTTTGAAGCGGGCGCGACCTCGTTCGGATCGATCATTGTCGAGGCCAACTGCTCCATTTCGTCGCGTAGGCGGCCGATCGTCTCGAGATACTCGCTCCGTTCCCCCCTCCAACGCCGCGCGCCGGCCAGGAGTTCCTCGTGCGCCTGCCGCAGCGAGGCCGCGTACTGACGTAGTCGTCCGCGCAGATGGGCGTTCTCCCGCCCAAGCGTTTCAAACGTCCGCCGTTCGCCGGCTAGGCGGCTCCATTCCGCCTCCAGCCGCTCGACGATGATCGCCAGGGAGTTGCGTCGCGTCGCGGCGAACTGTTTCGCGAGCGTGGTTTCGCAGTCCAGCCGCTTTCGCAACCGCTCGACGCCTTGTCGCCCTCGGGGATCCTCGAACAACCTCGCCCGCAGTTCTTCCGCTTCGATCCGCTCCTGGAGCGCCCGACGATGTTGCCGCTGCGTCTCCGCCGCCAGCCGGGCCATGTGCGATTCCAGACGGGCCAATTGCCCCAAGCGGTGCTCGCACGACTTGGTCTCTTCCGCCAACAGGGTTCGCTGCTGCTCGAGCTGGCGGAGCATCACCGCATGTTCCTGTCGCAACTGGTTGCGATGACGCTCGACGTCGAGTCGCTGGTGGCGAAGCTCGAGATCGGAGTGGCGTCTCCTCTCCTCCCAAGCCGTCATCTCGTTGAGAAGCCGTGCCCGGCGGCCGGCGAGATCGAACACCCGGCGGTTGAGCTCGATCCCCCGCAACTGGAGTTGGTGCTTTCGGTCGTCCAACTCCCGACGCAGCTCGGTTTCGAGTGCCTGGGAACGGTCCTCGAGAGCCTCCCGCAACCGTCGCGACAGATCGGCGACGATGGCCTCTTCGGACGCTTGGGCGCCGAGATGTGCCTCGACGTCGCGCATCTTCTCGACGATCGACTCCGACTCCGCACAAAAGTGCTCGATCGTCAGCGTCACCTCCTCGAGCCCGCCGGCGACGCTATCGAGGGTTTGCGTCTCCTCTCGCAGGGACAGCTCCCGCGATGCCGCCCGGTCCTCCCGTTCGCGAAGCTCGCGCCGCTCGCTGGCAAGCTCCTCCATTTGCCGCCGCGCCTGCTCGAGCACGTCGCCAGCGTTTTTTCCCGACGCCACGGTGAGGTCTTTGCGAAGATCGTCGATCGTCCGTTTCTGGTAGGTGATCGTCAGTTCGTTTCGCTGAACCTCCTCGGCGGTCTGGGCAAGCTCGGCCCGCTTCACTTCGCCACGGCTCGCGAGGGCCCGTAGCAGCTGGCCGGAAGCCTCTCGCTCCGTTTCGGCGATGATCGCACGTCGCTCCACGAGCCCCATGCGCCGCTGGGCCTCAAGTTCCTGGACTTCCGCCCGGTCGCGGCTCTGGCGAGCGCTCTCGAACATGCCGGCGATGAGTACCTTCGCCTTCTCCTGGTCCTTGTGGACCTTCCGTTCGAACTCCCGCAACGACTCGTGCTTGAACGAGGCCTCCTTGAGGGCGGCTTCCGCGAACTGCCGATCGCGCTCGGCGCGCCGCTGACGCCGACGGAGTCGTTCCTCAAGGCGGAGCGACCGCTTTAGGGCGGTTCGCTCGGATCGTTCACGGGCTTCATCCGCCCGGGCGAGCCGCTCCGGTTGCTCCAGTCGTTGCGATTCCCAGGCGTTTCGTTCCTCGAGGAGCAACTTGCGCTCGGCCTCGACTTGTCGCTGCCAGCGCTCGCGTTCGGAGAGGTGCGCCGCTCGCTCGGTCGCCAAACGGACCTGGGCTTGGGTCAGTTCGCGGGCGAGCTTCTGCCGGAGACGTGTCCACTCTTGACGGGCCTGTCGCAAACGCCGTTCCTCGTCCGCGTTCTCTTGCTTCCGTCGCGCCATCTCCTCCTCGAACGCTTGGCGGCGCCGAGCGAGGGAGTTCTTCTCCTTGCGAATCGACAGGGTGTCGCGTTCGAATCGCTCGGTCAGCTTCGTGACGTAGCGAACGACGCGGGCGGTTTCGGCATCGACTTGGATCGTCACGGCGAAGGTGTGCCCCGCAATCTTGAGTTCTTGACCCTCTTGCAACAGCAAGCGGTCGAACGGTTGCTCGTCGAGGGTGAGTTCGGCCACGGGGGAGAGTCGGCGAATCGCCCACCCCTCTTCTTCCTGACGCACGCCCGCGTGGAATGGAGCGACTCCGGCGCCGGCAAGTTGGAGATCACACGAAGGATCGCGACCCATCATCACCCCATCGGCCAGTGGAAACTGCGTTCCCGTGGCGACATCGACGAGTGTCGGTCTCGGTTCGGGGACGGCGGCGCCGCGCTCGGTGATGGGTCGCTTGGGGTGCCTTGGAGCACCTCGACCGCCAGCACTCATGGTGTCACATCCTCGGTTTCGCCCCACCGGGCGAACTTGCGGTTCTGTTCGTGGTCAGTGAAAGAGATCGGCTGGGTTGCTAAATTGCATCCAGAGGATCTGGCACCCAAGCACGGATACCCGCGAGCGCGCCCGACCGGGAAAGCGGTTCGCCGGACCGTGTCGATTGCGCAAGACGCGTCAACCGGCCAAGAGGTGCCCTCTGTGCGCACCGACGGCGAGAGAACCTTCGGCTCGTCGAGGATTTCGGCTAATCGTGGCCCGATCAGTGATCATTCGCCCACTATTCGGTTCCCGTACCTGCTTGTCAGAATGACTCAGACGCGGTCGCGACCGCGCGATTGCGGGCGAAGAGGCATCGCGAGAACGATGTCGGTGGAGTCGCCTCGCTCAAGTGAGCGACTTGACCCACCCCGTGACCCGATGTCGCGAGAACAACCAGCTTTCCCGCAAAGGAACCCATTGATGACGGCTCCGAGAGCAACGCTCAACGCCCGCGCCCACGCTATCGCCCAACAGCTCGTCGAGGACGCGACCGCCGCGAAGGTCAACATCGAAACAATCGGAAAGGCCACCGTCGTCGATTGCGGCGTCGCCACCGTCGGCAGCTTGAAAGCCGGCCATGCTCTCGCCGAGGCCTGCATCGGCGGCATGGGCCGCATCGCGTTTGGCATGGACCGCCTCGGCTCGCGTCCCTGCGGAAAGATCACCGTCGAGGTCGACGAGCCGGTCGCCGCCTGTCTCCTCTCGCAATACGCCGGTTGGGAGCTATCGCTCGGTGACTACTTCGCGATGACCTCGGGGCCGATGCGGATCAGGCGGGGAAAAGAACCACTCTTCGAGAAGATCAAGTACACCGAAACGACCCGTGTCGCCGTCGGCGTGCTGGAGTCGTCCAAACTACCGACCGAAGAGGTCATCAAGCACATCTGCGACGAGATCAACATCCTGCCCGCGAGTCTCATTCTGCTCGTCGCCCGAACCGCGAGCATCGCCGGAAGCTACCAAGTCGTCGCTCGCTCGGTCGAAACGTGCATGCACAAGCTCTTTGAGCTGCAATTCCCCAATCGGATCGTCGCCGCGAGCGGCACGGCGTTTCTGCCGCCGATTCCCAAAGATGACCTGACCGCGATCGGACGTACCAACGACAGCATTCTTTACGGCGGCGAAGTCGTCATGTGGGTGGAGGGCGACGATGAGCCGATCGAACGGCTCGGACCGCTCGTCCCTTCGTGCGCGTCGTCGGATTACGGGGAACCTTTCGCGTCGATTTTCGAACGTGCCGGGCGCGACTTCTACCAGATCGATGCGAATCTCTTCAGCCCCGCGTCGGTCCTGTTCAACAATGTCCAAACCGGTTCGAGCTACCACTTCGGCAACATCGACGAAACGTTGCTGGAACGTTCCTTCTTCGAACTGTGACGATCATGAACGCATCATCAACGAGCACCTCGCAACGGCATCGCTTCCTCGTTCTCGGCATGGGACTCGCGATCGGCGGTCTCGTGGGATGGATGTGGGACGGGCCCGGGATCGGACTGCTAGGCGCGGTCGCGGGAGGAATTCTCGGCTGGGCCATCCTGAAGAGCGCTCTTGCCGAGGCCCTCGCGGGCGCGGTCAAGGGAGCCCTCTTCCTTACCCTGGTCGGGCCGCTCGCCGACTGGCTGATCAACGGCAGTTCCTTCACCGCCCGCTTGCCACTCGCGGTTGTCGTCGGGATCCTTGTCGGGGCAACCCTGGGAGTGCGCAACGCCCGCAAACGCAAGATCGACGCCGCCCCCGCCGAGCAGCCCTCCGCCGATTAGCGCTCGATCGCAACTTGACGTTCGGGTTGGTGGAGGCCCAATCGACTCGCACTGGCCGACCAGCAGCCAGTGGCACTCGACGACGTAAAGGCATCGGTACCTTAGGTCGCTCCCCTAGGGGCAAATCGCGAAGACGCGGGCGGGAAACCCGGATCCGTCCTTGGGCTTGGGAAAGGCGGCCACCACGATCGCGCCCGACTCGGGGACCTGGTCGAGATTCGCGAGTAATTCGATCTGGTAGCGCCCGTGCATCAGGACATACCGCTCCATCGCGTAGTCGCCCCGACTCGTCGAGGTGCCCGGATCGGTGTCGGTCGTCTCGTGACCAACCGCGATGATCCGGCGCTCCTGAAAGAGATACGCGAGAGCGTCCGGCCCCCATCCCGGATAGTGTGCCGTCCCATCGTCATCGGCGTTCTTCATCGCCACCGGGTCAGGCCAACGCTTGGACCAGTCGGTTCGCAGCGCGACGAAGCCGCCGGCCGGAATAGCCCCATGCCTCGCCTCCCAGGCGCGAACATCGTCGAGTGTCGCGATGGAGTCGGGATCACCCGCGACCCGCTCGTGGATGTCGAGGACGGCCAGCGGGAGCATCATGTCGTCGACCGCGATCGCGTCGAGCGACGCTCCCCCGTCGATGAAGTGATTGGGAGGATCGGCGTGCGTTCCCCACTGCCCCACGTGCGCATAGCGATGGACAAGAAAACCCGACCCGAGCGTTCCCTCCCCTTCGCGATGGGCATAGATGGTTTCTCGCACTTCATCGGGAAAGCCCGGAAAGTGCGGCGATCCAGGCTCGAACGCGTGCGTGAGATCGACATAGCGGCAGGACTTGAGCCGAGAGAGCAGTTCGACCGGAGACTCGTTCGTCGCCAACGCAACGCCCCTTCTTGACTGAAGCGTGGAGCCAACACGAAACGCCGGCACCGCTCGACGCGAGAGTCATTCGAATTCCCGATCACCATCTCACTGGCTGATCAACCGCCCGTGAAACCCGAGGGATGAACGGACCCGACCCGCTAGTGGCCGGCGTCGCCCTGGATCTTGGCGTCGTAGGCGGCTTTGTCGAGCAGCGACGAGGCATCGACCGGCTCGACGATCTTGATCTTGATCATCCAACCCTTGTCGTAGGGATCCTCGGTGAGGATGCTCGGATCATCGACGACCGCAGTATTGGTCTCGATGATCTCTCCCGCGACCGGGGCGTAGAGATCGCTCACCGCCTTGACCGACTCGATCACGCCAAAGGGATCGCCCTTGCTGAGCGTCTTGCCCACTTCGGGCAGTTCGACGTAGACGATGTCGGTCAACTGCTCAACCGCGAAACGGGTAATGCCGATCGTGCACTGACCCTCTGATTCACTCACCCACTCGTGGGACTCGGCGTAGAGGAGCTTCGATTCATCCATTCCGATCAAGCCTTCTTTCTCTGATAGAAGGGAAGAGCCACCACCGTTCCGGGGACCGCGTCCCCGCGAACCGCCACCGACAAGGACGTCCCAATCTCCGCGAGCGCGGGGGGAACGAAAGCCATCGCGATCGAGCGTTGGAGCGTCGGCGTGAAACTCCCGCTCGTCACCCGTCCGACCGTGGTCCCCTCGGCGTCTAGGACTTCATAGCCCTCGCGGGGGATCTTGCGCCCTTGAAGTTCCAACCCAACTCGCACGGGCCGCACCGGGTCGCGCTGCGCCAGCGCATCCTTGCCGATGAAGTCCTTCGACTTGCTCTTCACGGCCCACGCAAGCCCGACCTGGAGCGGGTCAATCGTCTCATCGAGCTCATGCCCGTACAGCGGCATCCCCGCCTCGAGCCGCAGCGTGTCGCGAGCTCCCAACGCGGCCGGATGAATGCCGTGGCTCGATCCGACCTCGAGCAAGGCGCGCCAAAGCCACTCGGCGATCTCCGTCCGGACGATGAACTCGAAGCCGTCCTCGCCCGTGTACCCGGTTCGGCTCACCAGCAGCTTCGAACCCGCGAACGACCCCGGACGAGCGGTGTAATAGCCCATCGAGTCGAGATCGTCCTCGACCACCTCCGAGGCGATCTTGACCGCCGCGGGCCCTTGGCAGGCGATCATCGCCGTCTCGAGCGTTTCGTCGGTCATCGTCGCGTCGAACGAACCGATCTTCTCGGTGAACCACGCGAGCAGCTTCTCGCGGTTGGAGGCGTTCACAACCAAGAGATGATGATCCGGACAGCGCGTCACCAGGACATCGTCGAGCGTCCCGCCCTCCTCGGAGAGGACCAGGGCGTAACGCACCTGATGCTCCGCGAGGGTGTCGACGCGATTGGTCAACACGTGATCGAGAAACCGGACAGCATCCTTGCCCTCGAAGCGCAAGCGTCCCATGTGGCCGATGTCAAAGAGTCCGGCCGCTTGCCGCGTCGCCTGATGCTCCTCCTGAATGGAGGAGTAGACGATCGGCATTTGCCAGCCTGCGAAATCGACGAGTCGGCCGCCGCTGGAGGAGTGCCATTGATGAAGTGGCGTCTGAAGCCCCACGTTTGATTCCTTTCGTATTGCCCTCTTTGTACACTGCATGTCCGAAAGTGCCAACCGGGAGAACAAGGGAGCGAGCCGTGGACCAGGCCCCGATCGACGTGAGCGGGCTACTCGACCGAGTCGATCAGGCGATGTTCATCCTCAGCGGCGAGCGCCAACTCGTCTTCGCCAACGAGGCGCTACTGAGCCGTCTCGGCGTCAGCGACCTCCCGACCCTCGCCGAGCAGTCGGCCTTCCTCCAACCGCCCGCGGAACTCCCGAGCCTCGGCGTCCTACGCATGGAGCGACCCTGGGATATTCCCAAACGTTGCTGGTATCACCTCCTCTTTGTCCACTTGAGCGACGAACGAGGCGACGAGGTCGGTACGCTCGGATTCCTCCACCAAGGCCGAGCCCCCGTGAGCGTCCCGAAGGCTCCCAGCGGCGAGCCTGATGAACGCCTCGAACGCCTGCGCGACCAGCTACGCCTCCAGGGGGGCTTCGAAGCGATTCCCGCACGCGGCCCCCTGATGAGACGCGTCGTGCAGCAAGTGCGACTCGCGTGCGGCGCCAAGGAACCCGTCGGGCTCATCGGCCCCACCGGCAGCGGAAAGGAGACCCTCGCCCGCGTCATTCATCGCGAGAGCCCCTTCGCACGCGGCTCGTTCAGTGTCGTCGACGCCGCCGCGATGCCACCGGAATTGCAGCGGCAAACGCTCCTGGGAAGCGGAAGACTGGTCGCCCCTGACGAGTCCGCGACGGTCGGACTCCTCGATTCGCCCTTCTCGGGAACGCTCCTCGTCAAGAACGTTACCCAGCTCGCTCCCAACCTCCAACAAGCCCTGGCCGAACGCCAACAGGAGGCAAATCTTCCCTGGCGGCTGATCGTGACGGAGAAGCGATCCCCCGAGGATTTGCTGACGCGGGGAGAACTCGCCGAACCGCTCTACCACTTGATGTCCATCCTGACCATCGATGTTCCCGCCCTCGCCAAACGACCACTCGAATTCGAGGATCACTGCCTGTTGGCCCTCGAGCAGCTTCGCACGAGCAAGGAACAAGCCACACCCGTGATCGAGGCGAGCGCCATGGAGCTGCTTCGCGAATACCACTGGCCCGGCAACCTCCGCGAGTTGCGTCAGGTCCTCGAGCAAGCCCTCGCCCGTCAGCCGAAAGACGAGAACGTGGTCACCATCGCTCGCTCGTCACTTCCCCGTCGGTTGCGTCGATCGGCCAGCGCCAGCGGCTTGGGGATTCCGGAACCGGCCACGCCGAAACTGGGCTTGGCCGAACTCCTGTCGGAAGTCGAACGTCGGCTGATCGACGTCGCGCTGGCCGAGTCCGCCGGCAACAAGGCGGCCGCGGCGCGTCTGCTGAAGATCTCCCGCGCCAGCTTGCACCGACGCTGTGACCAACTTGGGGTCGGCGTTTCCTCCGGCGACGAGAGCTCTTCCTCCTAATCCACGCAACCGAAACTATCCCCTCAAGCCTCCCTATTCACCTGCACGCTCCATACGCCTCATGCATCCTGACGGCCTCATCCCCCAACTTGACCATCAAACAGCCTAGCTTGACGCGCGACACGACCCTTACGGGACATAAGGCCGGCGCTTTCACTAAGGACGGAATGAAGCGATCCTCCCCTCTAGCGAGTAACTCCGCTGAAATCCGTGAACCTCGCTTCCTCGCTAAAGTTCACTCGACCGGTCCGCCGAAGAGACCTTCGAACGATGCCTCCGGTCACTTTCGTGCCCGACCTGTTAATCTGGAGAAGCAAAATGAGCATGGTAACTTGGCTGGGCCCGATCGTCTGTTCCGCCAGCATCCTTGCCGGGGGGGCTCCCGAGTCTTCTCAGAACGACTCCATGTCGACGACCAAGCAAACGGGTAAAGTCTTCGGGTTCGCCAAGAAGATCGGCAAGGTCTTCGACGGCCCCGAGAAGCCCAAGCAAAAGGTCGTCCAGAAGACCACGAAACGACGATCCAACAGCAAGCCCGGCTTGATTTCCAAGCTGATCGGCTTCCGCGAGGAATCGAAGCGTTCTCCGCGAACCAAGCCGACCAGTTTCCCCAAAGCGACAGGCCCCAAGGTCACGAGCCAAGTCGCCACCAACAAAAAGACCCCTTCGCCGACCACGAAGACCTCATCGGTCAACGTGAGCTCGACGACATCAACGAAACCGACGACGTCGCCGCTGGAGGTGACCGAAGCTCCCGAAGCCTTCACGCTGCTGCCGACGGACGACCCGGTCGTCGAATTGGCCAAGCAGATGCTCAAGGAAGAGAAGGACGTGGTGGCGAGCGACCTCGTGGTCGATGCCGATCAGAAGGAAGAGTCGCTCACGACGACTTCCCTCGTCGAGGTGCCGACGGAGAATAGTCTCAGCGAGACGATGTCCGCGACCGATGTCATGATCGGCGTCCCGAGCTTGGACGAGCCCGCCGGCTTGTTCGAGGAGCCCAACGCCGAGACCGAAGAGGTCGTTGTGCGGGAGGAGAAGGTGAAGACGACTCCCGCTCCGATCGCCACCAAGCCGATGGACCACGGCGACGAATACGAATGGCTTCGCGGTCGCCTCGAAAAGGTCCACGTTCGCGGCGGTGCTTGGCTGCTTCGCTACGCGTCGCTCGGCGAGTACGACAAGCACGGCGGCATGGTCGTCCTCGCCCGCGACCCTCGCCTCGAGGACTTCAACGAGGGAGAGACCGTCGAGATGAAGGGTCGCATCGTCGATCGTCGCTCGCGGGTCTTCTCCGAGTCGCCGGTCTATCGCTTCCACGCGATCGAGCGAGTCGAGACCAACTGACGCCCAACCGTCAGCAACGATCATAGCGTAAGGGGTGTCGGACCAAGATCCGGCACCCCTTGTCGGTTTCTTGAAGGGGACCTCTCGCCAACGACGATGTTCATCGCTCCAGGGTGCCATGCCCACGCTCGCCGTTTGCATGCGCAGAAGACTCTCTGATTTGGGAAGTGCGCCCCGTTCGACGATCCGGCCGTACGAGTCCAGGGGACGAACTCACTCATCGAACTTGTCCAGCGGAACACCTTCACATCGTTGAATCGTTCGATGCGTCAAGGGATCGACTCCCCTTATTGTCGGCGGCGGTGGCGCGTGGTACAAACCGTGGGGATCGTTGACACCCGGGCAACACGTGAGAACGACCACCGCGACGCCCTACGGATCTCAGGTCGTTGGAATGCGGAGACACCCTGGCCGATGGAACCCGACGACATTGAGATGGCGAAGTTCGAGATCGAGCAGTTGGAACTGATCATTGCCAGGCAGGACGAACACACCTTCAAGTTTCGCGGCTGGCTCTTTGTGGTCTTGGGTGCCTTGGCCGTTTGCTTGTACTCGAAGACCGGCTACATCGAGCTGACGGCCTGGGAGTTCTTCTGGCTAGGAGCCTTCTCGATCGTGGTCTTCGCGATGCTAGAACTCGTTCAGCGCGCTCCGGCTCGACTGGCCATTAACCGCGTCAAAGACGTGGAGCGAATGATTCGCCAGAACACCAGCTACGATGGACCACTCATCGCGGAGACCTTCGAACCTCCCATGTACGACCTCCGAAGTGAACTCAAGATTAAACTCATGTGGATGCCGTATGTCGTCGCGTTGGCGGCAGTGGTCGTGTTGTCCTGGGTCAAAGAATCTCCCTCGGCGGACATGATTGGTTTTGTCGTTGGTTTGCTCGCCATCGTACTGATGTTGACGTTCTGGAAGCCAATCCAGGCGATTCTCAACGCCATCCCCGTGAAATAGAAATCACTTCGTCGGCACACCATCGTCTTCCCGACGGTGATCGAGAAAACGACTCCAATGACGTCGTACCGTGGATCATCCAACAACATTCATCGAGCAACCAACTCGCTAGACCTCTCCATCGCGATCTCTCACCAGCTTGCCGTACATCGTCGCGAGGGGCTCGGCGGAGAGGCCGTGGACGATGACGCTGAGCGTTACCGTCCAAGTCACCACCGCGACCATGGTGTCGTTGCCGGGCAATTGGTCCGCCATCACCATCACCACGAAGACCACACTCGCCAACCCGCGCGGGCCGAACCAACCGAGAAAGAGCTTCGTATCCCGCCTCACCGGCGCGCCGTGGAGAGAGACGAAGACCGGCAGCATGCGCACCAGCGTCAGGCTAAGCACGGCGTAAACGACGACTTGCCAACTCAACGCCTCGAGACTCCTGTCGAAAACCACCGCCCCGAAGGTGAACCACGTCAGGAGCGACAGCACGTTGCCCGCCCCCTCGGCGCCATTGAGCACCGCTTCCTTGTCCTTGAGCGTGTTGGTCGAACCGCCGAAGACAAGCCCCCCCACGAAGGCCCCGATGAACCCGCTGCCGTCAAGTCGTTGCGACAGGGCGAAACAGAGCATCGCCAAGGCCGCGACGGGAACTTGGTTCCACGAGCCGCCGATCCATCCACGCTTGCCGCATGCCTTGATGGCGTAGCTTCCCGCGAGTCCGAGTGTCGCCCCGACCGCCGCCCCGATGCCGATCTCCCGAATCGGCAACTCGATCGCGAGCCAAAGCGTCTCCCTCCCCGACGCCTCTCCGGTCGCGAGCGCGAGGAAGCCGAGCAGGACAGGTACGCAGATCCCATCGTTGAGGCCACTCTCCACGTTCAGACTTTCGCGCACCGACGCGGGAACGTCCTCGTTGGTCACGACCGCTTGCCCCAGGGCCGCGTCGGTCGGGGCGAGCATCGTCGCCAACAGCGCGATCTCGACGAGAGTCAGTTGGCCGACAAAGAGGCAGCCGACGACGAACCCCGCGAGAATCGTCAGCGGCAACCCGACGAGCAACAGGCGAACGGGCAGATCCTTGACCCGGCGCAACACGCTCAGGTTCGCGGTTGCCGAATCGGTGAAGAGCACCAAGGCGAGGGTGAACTCGGCCAGTCGCTTGAGACCGTCGCCGTCGAACTCGGCATGAATGAGTTGTAGCCCCGAAGCCCCGCAGACGAACCCCGCGAAGAGGTAGAGGACCGGCCCGCTGATCGGGGTCCGTTCCAAACGGGACGCGACGAGACTGTAGAGAAAGGCGAACGCCGCCAGGATCGTGAGAAGCTGATACTCCGACATCGCTGGCTCACTTCGGGGTCAACGGGGGAACAGTGGCGAACGCCGCGCGCGGCTCGGGCGTGCTTTACGGAAACAAGGCCGTGGAGGCCATCGCCCGTGCGGCGGGGAATGATCAACGGGCGGACACCATGACGCGATAGGAGCGACGAGCTGCGTTTGTCGCTACGGCTCTGTTCCAACTGGAAGTCGGTGTTTGTGAAGTCCTAACCCGGTACTGGCTGACAAGCAGCCAGTGGCACCATGCAAGTTAGACGGACAGTTGCCCTACTGTCCCGAGTTCTTCGCGTAGTCGGCGCCGCGGAGGCTCTCGAGAACGGAGTCTTGCCAGGTTCGAAGTTGTCGTTGCAGCCGTGCGACGGTCTCGGGCTTGCTGGAAGCGAGATTGTTCTTCTCCTCACGATCGGCCTCGAGGTCAAAGAGTTCCACCTTCCCATCGCCGGAGCCATCGACGACGAGCTTGTAGCGATTGTCGAGCAGGACGCGCGGGCCACGATAGTCCTCCTCGGTGATCGGCGGTTGGTGGAAGTTCTGAAAGCTGCGGGTCTTCTTCCCGGCAAGGTACTTGACCAAGGGCGTCGTCCCCTCCTGGAGCGCAGGTTCGATATAGGGCGTCGGCTTGGGAGTGCGATCGGTGACCCGGTCGGCGTTGTAGCTCCAAAAGCCGATGGGCGATGGCCGCTCCGAAAGGTCACCCTCGATCAACGCCGTCAGATCAATCCCGTCGAGCGGTCGCTGGGGAAGCGAAACGCCCGCGAGCGAACAGAGTGTTGGGAGCATGTCGCTGGTCACCGCGTTGACGTCGCTCTCGCGTCCTTTGGAAATCCGCGCCGGCCACTCGATCACGCCCGGGACGCGAACGCCCCCCTCGTACATGAGCGCCTTCTCGCCGCGAAATGGGGTCGTGACGCGATCGCAACTCGGCGGGCTTCCGTTGTCGCCGCAGTACCACACCAGCGTGTTGTCGCGCAGTCCGGCCTCGTCCAAATGCTCGCGCAACGTGCCGATCGCTCGGTCCATCGCGGTGATCTCCGCGTAGCGTTCGCGAAGCACATCGCGCAGCGGACGCGTCGTCGGCTTTCCAGTCTTCATCGAGGTGAGCCGAACCTTCCGATCGGCGTACCCCTCGGGCAAGTCGTCATAGAGGGCGAGATCCTTCTCGAGTCCGCTGTAGGGCTCGTGAGGCGAACCGAACCAGACCACCGCGAGGAAGGGCTTTCCCTCTTCTTTCGCCCGGTCGATGAACTCGATTGTCTCGTCGATCGTCACTTCCGAGCCCTCGCCCGGAAACTCCTCGGGCGGCGCGCCGTTGCGAGAGAAGATCGGGTTCATCTCGTAGAAGTTGTCGTGCGAGACATACTCGTGAAAGCCCATCGCCCGCGGATTCGTTGGCGAGTCGGCCTTCACCGGCCCGAGATGCCACTTGCCGAAATGAGCACAATGATACCCCGCGCCGGCGAGCAAGTGAGCGACGGTAACCTCCTCCGGACGGATCGACCAGCCGGGGTGGAACGTGCCGTAGCGATTGGGATGCCGCCCGGTCAGGACACTGCCGCGCGTCGGCGAGCAAGTCGGATGCCCCGAGTAGAAGTGATTGAGCTGTAGTCCGGAAGCGGCCATCTCGTCGAGCACGGGCGTCTGGAGATGAGGATGCCCGTTGTAGCCCGTCTCACTCCAGCCGTGGTCGTCGCCCATGAGGAGGATGAAGTTCGGCTTCTCGGCGAAGGCTTGACGCGCCGCGACCAGCGAAATCGTCAAGGTGAGCAATGCCGCCGCGATGCGCGAGGCCTTCCGCGACCAAGATTCCGAGCTTCCGAGGGTCCATGGCATGGCGATCTTCTCTGCTGAAGGTGGGAGCGTGACGGACAGCCCTCCAGCGTATCGCCATCGGCGGAGAAAATCATCCGCTACTCGGCGCGGGAATGCGAGATCGTCGCCCCGACGCGCTCACCTCATGGGTCGGATCGGCATCGGCTCGCTCTCCTTGCCGAGGCAAGGCATGCAGTAGCCGAGAGTTCGCCACGCCGTGAGGGGAAGGATCTCCGCGCCGCAGCGTCGGCAGGAGACTTTGACTTTGTCCCTCGTCACGCTCGCCGGCGCCGGGCCCACCGCATAGCCCAACTGGGCGATGCACTCGGGACAGCGACCCAACCTCGGATCGAGAGCCGCGACAGGCGTCTCTTTTCCGCAGTAGGAACAGAGCGTCCGTGTCATCATTCCCTCTCGCGAAAGGGATCGAACGGCAAACGCCCACGCACCGACGCGTCGGCGATCAAGCTCAACAAAGAATCGTGATGACGTGCCCCGGTCTTCGCCCCATTCACCAGGCCGGGATCCAACGCTATCAGAATTGGTTTGATGGCCGACAAAATCAAGTCGAGAAATCGCCCCGCCGTGAACGGTTATCGACCCAGCCGCAACCTTGCACCAATCGGCCGATGATCGCTGGTCCGATGATCGTCGGGAAAGTCGCCTCGACGCTCGATGATCCACGCTTCGGGAGCGAGTCTCTTCGCGTCGTCATTGATGAAGAAGAAATCGAGGACACTATTGAAACGAGGCGCCGGGTTGCTGTTGGAACGCTGCGTGTAGGACGTCCGTTTGAGGTCTCGCGGCCTAACCCACTCGAGCCGATTGTCCTTCGTCATGAGATCGAACCCCTTGCGTCCCGATGGCGGCGATTGCGTCCGAAGGTTCCAGTCGAGGTTCAGATCCCCGGCCAGGATCACCGGTAGCGACTGCTTGCCCGCCCACGCGTTGAGGGTCTTCGCGGCCTCCTCCCGCTTCCACGCCTTGCCCCGCGCCAGATGGTTCATGACGAACCAGAATTCGACGCCGCTGTCGCGATCGCGAAACCGAGTCATGAGCGGCCCTCGGACGCTCCCTCCGAAACTGAGCTCGTTCCATTCGCGGATCTCGAGCAGTTCCAGCCGGTCACGATCGTAAGCCACCATGAGCCGATCCTGATCGCCGGTCTTCCCTAGAATGAACCACCAGGTTCCTCCCTCGTCGGCACCGAGGGCCTTGGCGTAAGCCTGGGCGTGCTGAGGCTCGACTTCGCACAGGCCCACAAGCTGGAAACCGTCAAAATCGTCGGCCAACTGCTTGGCGATCGTCTTCGCATCGGCCCCTTGGGTCGGGTCCTGCCGACTCGCCCCGCCCCCTTCCACGTTCCAAGAGAGCACCATGAGCTCGGCCGCGTCACTTCCCGCCGTCACCAGCAGCAGGGAGACCACAATGCCGAGCATTCGATTCGCGAGCTTCACGAGAGCCTCTCTTCAATGGGGATGGGCCGCGGGCGATTCGCGGGGGTTCTCGGGAGGACCGTTTGCAGCCGCATCGAGCGGGCCCCGATAAAGAGGCTCGATCCGACCATCAAGGTCGCGGCGGCCACCGGGTGCAGGTAGCCGCTAACCGCGAGCGATACCCCCACGAGATTGTACCCCAACGCCCAACGCATGTTCGACTCGACGAGCCCGGTCGTCCGGCGAGCGAAGCGAATCGCCCACCCCAGAACCGACAAGTCGCCGTGGTGCAGCGTCAAGGGAGCAGCCTCGATCGCCAACTCGCTTCCCGAGCCAAGCGCGACCGCGATCTCCGCCTCGGCCATCGCCGCGGAATCGTTGATGCCGTCGCCGACGAAGAGACACCGCTGGCCGCTCTCTTGCCGCTGGATGACCGCCTCTCGTTTCTCTGTCGGGGTCATCCCGGCGTGAATCTCGCAGTCGTGAAGCGTCACGGCCCGCGCGGAGCGATCGCCGGTCATGATCTCGACCTCAAGTCCCAATTGACGCAGGTCGCGGATCACCTCGCCGAAGCCGCCGCGCCAACGCTCACGCAAGCGAATCGACGCCACCAGCCTCCCATCGAGTTCGACCAGAACGCCCATCTCGCTCGACGGTGAATGGGAACCATCGGGCTCCGCGAGAACGCTCCCCTCGGGGTCAAGCCAGTCCCCACGCCCGACACGTAGTTCCCGCCGATTGGCCGCTGCGTCCCGAAACCTCGCCACGAGCCCCGCCCCAGGGACGACGTCGAGTTCGAGTGCCGCGAGCGACGAGCTCTCTGCTGAAGGGGCGATGTCGGCCAACGCCCTCGCGACCGGGTGATCGCTACAGGACTCGATTTCCGCGAGCCAACCGAGCAATTCCGCTTCAAAAACCGCCCGATCTCGACCGTTATGATCAAAAAAGGTGACATTCACGACCGAAACTTCGTCGGTTAGCGTCCCGGTCTTGTCAAAAACCACCCGATCGACGCGCGCCAGCCCTTCGAGGACGTCCGCCTGCCGGGCAATGAGACCCTCTTCGGCAAGCCGCCCCAAAGCCGCCGCGACGGCAATCGGCGTCGCAAGTCCAAAGGCACAGGGGCAGGCGATGAGCAAAACCGCCATCGCTTGAAAGAGCCCCACGTTCCAACCGGCCGCGAATGTCCAGCCGAGAAGCGTCGCCACGGCGATCAACGCGACCACCGGAACGAAAAGCCGTGCCCAACGATCGGCGCGGCGCTGCATCGACGTCGGTCGCTGGCTCGCCAGTTCGACGATGGCCAGCAGATGATCGATCTCGCGATCGGTTCCGGAACGACTTGCCCGCAGTTCAAAGCGAGCGTCTTCCGCGACCGAGCCCGCCAAGAGCCGATCGCCCACCCGGACGACTCGCGAGAAAGGCTCCCCCGTCAGGGGCGACTCGCGGACGAAACCGACTCCACGCTCGATCACGCCGTCGACGGGCACAAGCCTCCCCGGATTGACTTCGACGAGATCCCCCACGGCGATCACGCTGGTGAGCACGACAGTGCGATTCCCCGACGCCTCGATCCGGTTCGCCTTCGATAGTCGGCGCGTCCATGCCCGAGCGGCGTCGAGCGCCCCGCGCCGCGTTCTGGCGGCGAGCAGTCGGTTCGCGGTGTAGACGATGAGCAGGATCGAAATGACTTCAAAATAGACCGGACCGGTCCCGAGCAGCATTGACTGAAGTGACGCCAGGAGCGCTCCGGCCATCGTCAGCAGAAAGAGCGCCTCAATCGTCAGCCGGCCCGAGCGAACTTCGCGCAGCGCCGCGGCGGCCAACGGAAACCCGAGAAGGACGACGACCACGAAGGTTGCCACGAGGATGAGGCTTTGGAGTGTCAGCCGTGCCGTACCGACCGGCTCGCTCAGATTCACGGCCAGCGCGAGCAGCATCGATTGGCCGGCCAGGAAGACCGACGCCCCTAGCCGCCACCAAACCGAAGAGGGGGCGTCGCCGAGGAGTGGCAACGAGGGAGTCGCCGCGGAAGCGTTCGCGTCGCTTTCGGTTCGTGGCAGTCGTGGCGGGGCGAGCCCCATGTTGCGAGTATGCGCGGTCACGGCACCAGGGCTCTCTCCTGGGCTAGCCCCAATTGCTTCGCTACCTTCACTCTTGGCTAGACCAGGTTGCTCGTCAATCAACCCTTTCAACATCCGTTCGCAATTTGCCTAACAGAACGAGTCAAGACGCAACGTTCGGAAATGAAGCAGGATGATGATCCGGAGAACGCCCCGGTGTCTCCTAGTGACGGCATTCTCTCCTGAGCCGCGAAGCGGCAGTGGTTACTAGCCAGGGGTGGCAACCCCTGGAATGGAAACCGATCCATTCTCGAAGCCCCGACGGGGCGCAGGTCGTTCGAAGGATACCGGCGCCACCTTCGGGGCTTGATTCAAATCCTTCGTTCACCTAACCGGCGCCGCTTCGCGGCTGAGGCATTGCCAATCTTCTTCACTCACTTTCCGGGAATCGCTCCCTTTCGGTGGTGATGTTCAAAGGGTTGGTTGCTCCGCTATCTTCACTCTCGGCTAGACCAAGTTGCTCCGCTACCTTCACTCTCGGCTAGACCAAGTTGCTCCGCTACCTTCAATCTTGGCTAGCCCAGATTGCTCCGCTACCTTCACTCTTGGCTAGCCCAACTGCTCCGCTACCTTGACTCTTGGCTAGCCCAGGTTGCTCCGCTACCTGGGCGTGCGAAGCACGCAAGAAGCCTCGGAAAAACTCCCACCCAAACGGTTCATCAAAGCTTACCCAACGCGTGGTGAGTCAAGACCCACCCTGCGTTCGGCTAGCCCAACTGCTCCGCTACCTTCAATCTTGGCTAGACCAAGTCGCTCGTCAATCAACCCTTTCAACATCCGCTCGCAATTTGCCTAACAGAATGAGTCAAGACGCAACGTTCGGAAATGAAGCAGGATGATGATCCGGAGGACGCCCCGGTGTCTCCTAGTGACGGCATTCTCTCCTGAGCCGCGAAGCGGCAGTGGTTACTAGCCAGGGGTGGCAACCCCTGGAATGGAAACCGATCCATTCTCGAAGCCCCGACGGGGCGCAGGTCGTTCGAAGGATACCGGCGCCACCTTCGGGGCTTGATTCAAATCCTTCGTTCACCAGGGGTTGTCACCCCTGGCTACTAACCGGCGCCGCTTCGCGGCTGAGGCATTGCCAATCTTCTTCACTCACTTTCCGGGAATCGCTCCCTTTCGGTGGTGATGTTCAAAGGGTTGGTTGCTCCGCTATCTTCACTCTCGGCTAGCCCAGGTTGCTCCGCTACCTTCACTCTTGGCTAGCCCAACTGCTCCGCTACCTTGACTCTCGGCTAGCCCAACTGCTCCGCTACCTTGACTCTCGGCTAGCCCAGGTTGCTCCGCTACCTGGGCGTGCGAAGCACGCAAGAAGCCTCGGAAAAACTCCCACCCAAACGGTTCATCAAAGCTTACCCAACGCGTGGTGAGTCAAGACCCACCCTACTCGAAGATGGTGGTTTATGTCCCGCCCGAGGACTCTTTCTTGGTCGATCCCTCGGTGGACGAATTCTCCTCCTTCGCGGCGGCGTCTCCCCCTGGAAGTTCCTCCGCGGGAAGGGACTGGAGCGCGTCCGCGGACCAGGGATCCGATCGACTACCGACCGCGTCGCGGATGAAGGCAATCTGCTCGGGTGTGATCGCGGGGGCCGAGTTGCCCCACTCCTGACGGATGAACGAAAGAATCGATGCGATCTCGTCATCCTTGAGGCGGCCACCAAAAGCGGGCATGTTGCCGTTGTACGTCTCCCCTTTGACGCTCACCGGTCCCTGAAGCCCGTTGAGGAGGATTCGCCCCAACACCGACGGCGATCCGAGCACCCATTCCGAACCGGCGAGCGGTGGGAACTTGCCGGCCGCCCCCTGCCCCGACGCTTGATGGCACGCCGCACAGTTGACGGTATAGAGTCGCCGACCCACCGCGATCGGATCGGCCTTCTCGTCGGCCCCGCCGGGGGGCTTTCCGAAGTAGATCGCTTTTTCGTTGTAGACGTCCGGACGGAATCCGCCGCTATAGAGAGCCATGTAAGCACCACCCCAGAAGAGGAGAATGCCGTAGAAGATCGACATCCAGGGCGGCACCGGTTCGAAGCCGTCGCGGGGCTCGGCCTGTTCGCGAATGATCGGGGCGTGGAGATCCTGAACGTTGAACGGCTCGCCCGTCTCCCGACGTTGCTTGCTCGGGTCCATCTCGTTCGGTTCGGGTTCGGGCATCAGGTCTTGATCGGAAAGACTCACTGCTCCGCCTCCGGGAGGGGATAGGTTCGATCTTGCCTGAGAAGATACGCCACGAGCGCTCGGGCTTCCTCCGTCGGGACGATCTCGTAGCCCGGTTCGATGGCGTACTCCTCGGGAAGCTCAAGGGCGTCGTCGGAGGGTTGGCCGACGATCTTTTGCTTCCGGTAGAGGAACGCGTAGGAGGGCATGATCGAGCCCGGCGAGGTGATCCGCGGATTGTAGAGGTGAAGGTGATGCCACTCGACGCTCGGCTGCCGCACGCCGATGTTCGCGAGATCGGGGCCGGTCCGCATCGTCCCGAGCATCACTGGTCGGTCGTAAATGTAGTCGCGTGCGACCGTTCGCCGCGGCCCCCATCCTCGCTCGAAGTCCGCCCCAAAACCCTCTGGACGAACTTGCTGCGTATGGCAGTACATGCAGCCGTCGCGTGAGTAGACGCGTTGTCCGACCAGCGCGAGCCCGGCGATCGGTCGCGGGTAGCTCGATGCGGTCTCCCCGGACTTGGCCGCCGTGAGGTGCTGGAGCTGCACGTAGGGCGTGAAGACGAGCGCCAACCAGCTCGAGGCGAACGTGAAGAAGACGCCGAGGAAGATCAGCGGGCCATGATTCATTGCGGCGCTCCTTCCGACCCGATCATGTCGCGGTATTCCTTGACGTCGCCAAGGATCGTCGGATCACGTCGCGGCTCTCCCCTGTGAAGCAAGTTCAAGACAAACAGGTACGCGAAGACGAGGTGTCCCACCGCCAACATCACCGCGGCGATCGAGCGCGTACGAAGGTATGGCAGCGTGTATTTGACGATATCCATGAACGGGACATTGGCGTCATTGAGCATCTGTCCTTGATACCATCCTGCCCATGTCAGCGAGAGGAAATAGAGCATGATGCCGCCGGCGGTCATCCAAAAGTGAAGCCGGATCAGCCGGGCCGACGCCCACTCCCATTTGGTGAGCCGCGGCACGATGTAGTAGAGGCTGCCAAACATCGTCATCGTGAAAAAGGCGTAAACGCCTAAGTGAGCGTGCGCGACGGTGTAGTGCGTGAAGTGGCTGACCTCGTTGACAGTCCGCAGCGATTGAAGCGCGCCTTGAACACTCACCGCCGTGTAGCTCATCGCTCCAAAGACGATGAACCGCAGCGTCGGGCTGTAGAGGACGAGCCGAAAGTGGTTCACCGTCGTCATGTGATGGTTGATGGCGACGGTACCAACCGGAATGAGCATCATCACGCTCGCGACGATCGAGTACGTGATCAGCCACGCGGGCATCGGCCCGCCGATCAGGTGGTGAATGCCCGCGGAGTTGTAGAAGAAGGCGAGCGCCCAAAAGCCGATGATACTCAAGTAATAGCTGTAGACCGGCCGGCCGATCACCTTCGGTATCAAGTAGTACGCCGACGCGAGTCCGATCGGCGTCAAGTAGAGGCCCAAGTAGTTGTGGGCGAACCACCAGTTGACCGAGGCCTGCAGGACACCGCGCACCGGCTGAAAAAGAATCAGTACGTTCGCGACGACGTAGAGCCAAGGGAACCAGAAAAGCGCCCCGAAGAGATACCACTGCGAGACGTAGATGTGGCCCTCTTGCCGGTCCCCGAAGGTCGTCAGCGCGCTCATCGCGATGACGACGAACGCCAGCGCCAGTAGCGGCGCGACGAAAGGAGGAAACTCGAGCCACTCGACCGACTGCATCTGCCCACCGAGGACACCAATGGCTCCCGCGAGGACGGCGGCATTCCAGAGTCCCGCGGCGCCGACGAGGAGCCTGGGCCAGCGAAGCGGCGCCCGCGCCAGTCGTGCGATCAGCCAGAGAGAGACGCCTAGGCCGACTTGGGCCGTCCAGCCATAGGCCATGGTGTCGAGATGGGCCGAACGGGCCCGTCCGAAGGTCAGCCAAGAGAAGGACTCGAGAAATTCGGGCCAGTGCATCTTCACCGACGCGATGATCGCCAGCGTGGTTCCGACAAGGAGCCAGAAGACCGACGCGGCAAAGAAGGTCAAGACGGGCAGCCGGGTCGACGCATCGATGCCCGCGCGCTCGCGAGCGAAATACGCGCGGCGTTTCTCGGGGGTCCATTCGACGGTCGCGGCGACAGCGTCACTCATGACGAATTGAAGTTCCTTTCACGGTCGGGTCTGGTGGATCGAGTTTGCTCAACTCGTCCTGATCGCAGTCGAGCACTTCCGGTGGCGGGCCACTCTCGCCCGGAAAGCCATCGGTCATCTCGCCGACCGGCTCGTCCGGATCGAAGATCGACACCGCCCCTTGCTGGAACTTCTGGAACTGGTGGGTCCGTATCGCCCAGACAAAGGCGGCGACCACCGTCACTCCGAAGAGGATCACCGTTCCGTAGATCACCCAGTAGACGGCGTGCATCGATCGATCCGTATCTCCCAGTTTCCTCTAATGGGCCACAGGCCCGGCTTCCCTTCTCCCCCTTGGACAAGGGGGATCAAAAAGTCCTCCCCCTTGGACAAGGGGGACACCGATTCTCGTGGTGGGCCACAGGACCACCCTACTTCTCCGTGGCGGCCTCTTCGTCGCCGTCCTTCTTCGAGTCATCCTTGTTCGCGGCGGTGGGCTCTTTCCTCTCGGCCTCTTTCGGCGCCGCTTTGGGCGAGTCTTTCGACGCCGCTTTGGGCGAGTCTTTCGGCGCCGCTTTGGGCGAGTCTTTCGGCGCCGCTTTGGGCGAGTCTTTCGGCGCCGCTTTGGGCGAGTCTTTCGACGCCGCTTTGGGCGAGTCTTTCGGCGCCGCTTTGGGCGAGTCTTTCGGCGCCGCTTTGGGCGGCTCGGGAAAACGTTTGGGATCCTCGGCCAGCAAGGTCATCGCTCGCTCGATCGGGATATGGACGACGCCCTCTTGCTTGTTGACCCAGCCATAACCCTCGAGACGCGCGGCCTCGGACTGACGCAACTCGCGAAGCTTGCCCCGCATCTGTTCGACACGCTGCCGGTCATCATCGCCTCCCGCCCCGGCGATCAAGTACATCGCCGCCAATAGCAGCAGGACCAATCCCAAGCAGACCGCGATCGCAATCATCGTCAGTAGCGGCCGCGTGTGCGGTAGGCGGTTCTCGATCGGCGGCGAGTCGCTCAACGTTTCCTTCTCCTCAGAGGGGGAGGCACCGGGCCCCGATCAGACGTTCTCGAAGGCCAGGGATTCTTGAAGTCGCGGGTCTTGCTTCGGCACCAGCGAACGCCCATCGGCGACCCCGAGCGTCATCCACGCTCCCGCCGACAGAAAGAGCACCACATTGACGATGTCCAGCAGCGAGAAGACCGGGCCCTCGGGGCGGTAGACCGGTTCGATCTGCCAGTAGAGATCGAGCCAGTGAAAGCCGAGCAGCCAGGCGGCACTGAAGCCGAGAATCCAGACCGAACGCTTGGCGTCGCGCCGCAGTAGCAGGCAAAACGGCACGACGAAGTTCCCGATCCCGACCGCCACGGCGATCAACCCCCACGGGCCCTCGGTTCGGCGGATGTACCAGACCGTCTCCTCCGGGATGTTCGCGTACCAGATGAGGAAGTACTGCGAAAACGCGATGTACGCCCAAAAGACGACAAAGCCGAAGAGCAACTTCCCAAGATCGTGCAGGTGTTCCTCGGTGACGATCGCGTGGTACTTCGGGATCTGCCGCAGACAGAGGACCATCAACGTGATCATCGACAGCGACGCCACGATCGCTCCCGACCAGAAGTAGACGCCGAAGATCGTCGAGAACCAGTCGGGCTCGAGCGACATGATCCAGTCGATCGACGCGAAGGTGCTTGTCACGCCGAGCAAGATTAGGCCCACCGGCGCGATCCTGCGGAGCGAGAGGGTTTCTCCCACGTCGCCCGATTCGTCCTGCCGCCACGAGGGGGCGATCGCCCGTCGGGCGAGGTAGGCCCAGACGACGAAGTAAAAGACCGCTCGCAAGAGAAAGAACGGCGTGTTGAGGAAAGCTCGCTTCTCGGGAACAAAGTGGGTCGCGACATCGACCTCCGCGCCCGCCCAGGGGAAGATCCAGCCCATGCCGAAGACAATCGGCATGAAGAAGATCCCCACATAGGGAAGGCTCGCGGTCAGGAACTCCATCGGCCGGCGCACGACGACCGACCAGGCCGCATCGACGAGGTGGTGGATCAAGACCCAAAAGAGCGCCCCCAGAGCGATCGACAGCGCGAAGAGAAATCCGATCAGATACGACACGTAGAAGGACTGGGCCCAGAAGAGCCAGCCGATCGCGCTGAGGGCCGCCGCGCCGAGAAAGACGCCGCCCAAGATGACTCGCGCCCGGGCGACATGCGCGGGGTCGAGCCGGACGTTGACATCGCTGACGGTGTCGGTCTTACTCACCCTTCTCAAGCTCCGCGCGAAACTGTGTGGGGACGTCGTCCATGCTGGCGTTCTGACTCCATTGTAGCGCTCTAACGTAGGCCACCACCGCCCAGCGTTCGGCTGGAGGGATTTGGTGGCCGTAGCCATTCATAAGGCCCTTGCCGTTGGCGATGGTGTGATAGATCTGGCCATCGGGCATCGACCGGACTCGGGGATCGGTCAACTTGGCGATCTCGACGAATCCGTACTCGGTGAGGATGCCGTTGCCGCGCCCGCTGGGTCCATGGCAGACCGCGCAGTAGATGCCATACTGTTGACGCCCCGTTCGCAGCAGGGGCATGTCGGTCGACACCGGGCTCCGCTTGACGTACGTTTCCCCCTCCTTGCCCCGATAGAAAACGTCGTCGGCCTGCAGGAAGTCGGGGTTCGTCGTCGGCGCGCCGGCATCGCCGAAAAAGTCCGCCCCCCCGAACGCGACCGTTCCGGTCGGCGGGGTTCGCTGCGCCCGGCCGTCGCTGAAGAAAGCGCTCTGGCCCTGCGGCTGGTACTTCGGCTGGAAGTCCATGTCGAAGAAGACCATCAGCGGCCGGCCTGGGCCGAGATGCCCCCGAAAGCCGAGGATCCCAACGATCACGGCCACCAGGGCGCCAAAGATCAAGAGCACGCGAAGCACGGTTTACCTCTCCGCCGTCGCAGCGAATTCCAACGACTCAGTCAACGTGATCACTCCTACTTCCGATCGAGGACGCATACGTCACGTCCGCCCGACTCGCGCATTAGCTTGAGCGCTTCCCGAGCATCAAAACAATGATCGCGCGTGTCGAGCATCAGGAAGAAGCCGTCGTCCATCGACCGCTTGAAGATCTCCTTCTCGAAGACGCGATGATGGTAGCGAGGCAGCCCGTTGAGCGCGAACATGCCCAAGACCGCCGCGAACGCCGAGAAGAGAATCGTCACTTCGAAGACAATCGGAATCAGCGGCTCGATCGCGCCGTAGGGCTTGCCCGCCGTGATCAGCGGATACTCGACCGTGTTGACCCAGAGCATTCCCACCAGCGCCAGCAAGGCGCCACTGACCCCCGCGACAAGGACCATGGGAGGGAGCTTCGACTTGCCGAGGCCCATCGCCTTCTCGAGCCCGTGAATCGGAAAGGGCGAGTACGCGTCAAAGTGCTTGTAGCCCGCCGCCTTGGCCTTCTTGCACGCCGCGTACAAGTCGCTCGCACTCTCGTAACGAGCCAGCAACCCGGGAACAAACGATCCATCGGTCGGCAGCGGATCGGCTTCCCCTTCGACCGGCGGGGTCGGCTCACGCTGCGAGTGCGGGTCGGCTTCCGGCAGCAGCGTTTTGACCTCGAAGATCGTGATCATCGGGGCGACGCGAATGAAGAGCAGAAAGAGCGTGAAGAAGAGCCCGAAACTGCCGATGAACTGGGCGAAGTCGACCCAGGTCGGGATGAAGTAGCCCCAGCTCGACGGCAAAAAATCGCGGTGCAGACTCGTCACGATGATGACGAACCGCTCGAACCACATGCCGACGTTCACCAAGATCGAGATCCCGAAGATGAACCACGGCCGGTTGCGCAACGACTTGAACCAGAAGACCTGCGGCGTCAGGACGTTGCAGGAGACCATGATCCAGTACGCCCACCAGTACGGCCCGAGCGCACGGTTGATGAACGTGAACTGCTCATAGGGATTGGCGCTGTACCACGCGGTGAAGAATTCCATCGCGTAGGCGTAGCCAACGATCATGCCGGTCGCCATCAGGACCTGGCACATGAAATCGAGGTGACGATCGGTCACCAGGTTCTCGAAGTGGAAGAGCTGCCGCGCCGGGATCATCAACGTCAGCACCATGCCGAAGCCGGAAAAGATCGCCCCCGCGACGAAATACGGCGGGAAGATCGTCGTATGCCAACCCGGAATCACCGAGGTCGCGAAGTCGAAGCTGACGACGGTATGAACGCTGAGCACCAGCGGGGTCGATAGGCCGGCGAGCAGCAGGTACGCGGTCTCGTAGTTGAGCCAATGGCGTGCCGAACCGCGCCACCCGAGCGAGAGGATACCGTACGACCAACGCTTCAGCGGCGTCGTCGCCCGGTCGCGCAAGGTCGCGAAGTCGGGCACCAGGCCGACGAACCAAAAGAGCGTCGAGACGGTCGCGTATGTGCTGACCGCGAAGACATCCCACAACAGCGGGCTGCGGAAGTTCGGCCAAATCGCGTTGGCGTTGGGAACCGGCGCGAGGAACCAGACCATCCAGATGCGGCCGACGTGGATCAAGGGAAAGAGCCCCGCGCACGCGACCGCGAAAATCGTCATCGCCTCGGCGAAGCGGTTGATGCTGTTGCGCCACCGCTGCCGGAAGAGGAGCAAAATCGCGGAGATCAGGGTGCCGGCATGGCCGATGCCGACCCAGAAGACGAAGTTGGTGATGTCGAACGCCCAGCCGACGGGGCTGTTGAGTCCCCAGACGCCGACGCCGGTGGTGATCAAGTAGAGCGCCGCGAAGCCGCACAGCGCGAGCAAGAGCGTGCTGACGCTGAACGCCGGCATCCACCACGCCGAGGCAGGCCGCTCGACGATCGCGCAGACCTGTTCGGTGATCGACGCGCAGGTGGGCGTTCCCGTCATGATCGGTTGACGCTCGAGCGTCTCCGGTCGCGTGGGTTCGGCTTCATGCGTCACAACGGCCTGAGTCACGTTCTTCGATCCTCGCGTTTTTCGGTCATCGCGAACTTATTGTCCGACGCTCGTGGGCCACCGGCCCTTCTCCCCCTTGGACAAGGGGGGGACAAAAGCGGTGTCCCCTTGGACAAGGGGAGAACTAGAGCAATGTCTTCCGTGGACAAATGGGGACACTGAATGCCACCTGGTGGGTCAAGCCCCACCCTACTCTGTCCTTTGTCAACCTCTCCTAGATGGGACGAGGCCCACTTTACTTCTCTCCTTCACCTTTCTCCTCACTCCCCTCTCCTCTCTCGCTGCGAAGCAGCGCCGTATTGGGGTTGCGGGCCCGAGCGAGGTACGTCGTCCGGGGACGCGTGTTGATCTCCTCGAGCAGTCCGTAGTGGCTCGGATCCTCACGAAGCTTCGAGATACGGCTTTCGGGATCGGAGAGATCGCCGAAGACGATCGCGTCGGCCGCACACGCCTGACCACAAGCGGGCGTCACCATGCCATCCTTGAGCGGTTGCCCGGAGAGCTTCGCTCCCGACTTGGCCTTTTCGATCCGCTGCACGCAGTAGGTGCACTTCTCCATCACGCCTCGCATGCGAACCGTGACGTCCGGGTTCTTGCCCATCTTCTCGGTCTCGGGCATCCCCGAATCGCCGAGGGGACCCAGATAGAGTTCGTTGAGCGGCCTCTCGTTGAAGTCGAACCAGTTGAAGCGGCGGACCTTGTAGGGACAGTTGTTGCCGCAGTAGCGGGTACCGATGCAGCGATTGTAGACCTGGAGGTTTAGCCCCTCGGGACTGTGGACCGTGGCGTTGACGGGGCAGACGATCTCGCAGGGGGCGTTCTCGCAGTGCATGCACGCCACCGGTTGGTGAACGACCTCCGGCTCGTCCGGCTCGCCTTTGAAGTAGCGGTCGATGCGAAGCCAGTGCATCTCGCGGCCGACGGCAATCTGTTCTTTACCGACGATCGGCACGTTGTTCTCGCTCTGGCACGCGATGACACAGGCATTGCAGCCGACGCAGGCGCTGAGGTTGACCACCATCCCCCACTGATGATCGCCATCGAGCGCCGGTGGGGTGACGATGTTCAGCGGGTCGGCGGCCTCGTGGCCCGATCCATGTCCTTGAGCGTGCTCGTGATCGTGACGGTGATCGACCGCCGCCTTCTCCTCGCCGGCGTGGTCGTCGTGATGCTCCATCTCGTGCGAGTCATGGTCGCTCTCGGCGCCAACGATCGTCTCGCGAACCAGGTCACGCCCTTCCATGCTGCCGTGATCTTGGGTCGTCGCGAACGCGTAGCGTTTGCCGGTTCGCTTGATCTCAAGGCCACCGGCGAAATAGGGTTCGGTGCTGGTACGCAGCGGGTAGGCATCAAAACCGACACCGTCACCGACACGTCCCGCACGGCGTCGGCCATAGCCCAAGGCGACCGAGACCGAACCATCCGCTTGTCCGGGAAGCAAAAAGACGGGCGCTTCGGTCACGCGTCCGTCGAGTGTCAACTCGACGACATCGCCGGTACGAACTCCCAATTCCCGCGCCGTCTGGGGACTGACCAGCGCCGCGTTGTCCCACGTCAGCTTGGTCATCGGATCGGGAGCTTCTTGCAACCAGCCGTTGTTGGCGAAGCGGCCGTCAAGGACCGAGGAATCGCCATGGAAGGAGAGCTCGTAGCCTCCCGAGAGACGACGGCGGTCCGATCGTAGCAACGTCGTGACCATGACCGCGGCGTTGCTGGAGAGTCTTGGCGTGATCGGTTTCGCCGCGGTCCCTTCCCAGACGCCTTCGTGGAGGAACCGACGGAATGCCTTGTCGCCTCCCTCGCCGGTTCGCGCCTTGAAGGCCTCCCGGACGAGGTCGTAGGAGAGCGATCGCTTGTCGCCCGCGAGGCGAGCCACGATCTCGAGCGGCGTCCGTCCATCAAAGAGCGGAGCGATCAGCGGTTGCACGGGAGCGTAGGTCCCATCGGGCGACTCGGAATCGCCCCACGCCTCGAGCCAGTGGGCCTCGGGAAGATGCCAAGAGCAGCCGGCGGAGGTCTCGTTGACCGAGACGCCCAACCGAATGGAGTTGGGAACGAGCGAAAGTGCTTCCTTGAAGTCGAGATCGACCGGCGCGTCGTAGGCGGGATTGCCGCCGAGCATGACCAGCGTGTCGACCTTCTTCGACTTGATATCACCGACCAACTCCGCAAGGCTTCCCTCGTCGGCCTTCGGCGCGTCAATGAACGTCACCGTCTTGCCGACGTTGCCAAGAGCGAGATTGAGCAGATTGACCAAGGCATGGACGCTTGCCGGTTGACGTCGCCCGGTGATGACTAGCGAGTGTCCCTCGTGGGCCCGAAGATCCGCGGCAACCTCCTTGACCCAGTCGGTCGGAAGGGGCTTCGCCTCGACCTGTTCGCGTCCCCACAGACGGTCGATGCCGACGATGTCCCAGGCATCGAGTTCGTTGGCGAGCGCCATGACGTAGTGAATGATCTGGCCCGCAGGCAGGCGCAGGCGATGGTCGGCCATGCTTCCGGTCGCCGTGAACGTGTTCTCGACGACGTAGAGGCGATTCATCGACTTGGCATCGTGGTGCTGGTCGTCGGTCCCAGCGTCATGGTGCTGGTCGTCGGTCCCAGCATCATGGTGCTGGTCGTCGGTCCCAGCATCGTGGTGCTGGTCGTCGGTTTCCGTGGTGTTCTCGGGACGGCGCCGCGAGGTGAACTGCCGGACATTGGTCACCGCTTCGGAATCGACGCCGAGGAAATCGACATCGAGCGCGAGGATGACGTCAGCGGCCGCCAGGTCGTGGCGAGGTCGCAACGGCTTGCCGAAGAGGACTTCACTCGCCTCGAGCGCGTCCTCGTCCTCCAAGGTCTCGTAGCGATGCCAGCGCGCCTTCGGGGCTTTCTCGAGCAGGCGCTGCCGCACCAGGTCCAAGCTCGGGCTCCGCCGCCGGTCGCTCAGGATCCGCAACCCTTCGCCTTGGTTCTCGAGGAGCTTCGCCGATCGCTTCGCGAGAAAGTCGTCGAACTCTTGCCAGCTCGAGACCGCGCCGTCGCGAAGAACGTCGCGCGAGCGATCGGGATCGTAAAGATCGAGGACCGCGGCTTGGGTGAAGGCGTCCGTCGCGCCAAGGCTCGCGGGATGTTTCGGGTTCCCCTCGATCTTGGTGGGGCGTCCCTGATGGCTCTCCACCAACACCGGGGCTTGGACGAACGTTCCGGGAATGCTCGAAGCGTAGAAAGTCGGCAATCCCGGTACGACGGTCTCGGGCATCTTCGCGTAGGGAAGAATCTCGATCTCGGGACGTCGGCAGCCGGTCGCCATTCCCGCGAGCCCGAACGACGCGGCCATCAATTGCACGAACCGGCGGCGCGGCACGGCGCCGCGTTCGACCTCGACGGCTTGAGTCGGGAACTCGCGGCGCAGAAACTCCTGGAACTCGGGCGTCTCGGCCAAATCGTCGAGACTGCGCCAGTAGTCGCGTCCCGTCGTGGCGGTCGCCTCGGTGGGAAGGTCAATCACGGGAAGTCGAGAATCGTGCGTCATCGGTGACACGCCTGACACGTCTCCGGAGGATTGATTAGCAGACGCTCCTGGATCTCCAGGCCAACTTGGGCCGCGGTCTTGCCCTCGGGCGGTTGCCAATCGAGATTGGTCACCTCGCTCGGGGGCCGAAGGTTGGGCGTCGGATTACGATGGCAGTCGAGGCACCAGCTCATGCTGAGCGACTCGGCGTGGAAGACGACCTTCATCTGGTTGACCTTGCCATGACACGAGATGCAACTGACGCCCCGCTGCACGTGGACGGCATGGTTGAAGTAGGCATAGTCGGGGAGCTGATGGATCTTCTTCCACCGCACGGGACGACCGCTCTCGTAGCTGGCCCGGACCTCGGCCAAGAGCGGACTGTTGGCTTGGATCTTGGCGTGGCAGTTCATGCAGGTCTGCGTCGCGGGAACGTTGGCGAAGACCGAGTCATCGACATGGGTGTGGCAGTAGAGGCAGGAGAGCCCCAACTGGCCCGCGTGAATCTCGTGGGAGAAGGGAACGGGCTGCTCCGGCCGATACCCGACCCGTGCGTATTTGGGGGTGAAGTAGTACCAGATCACCCCAATGGCCAGCGCGACGAAAAGGACGCCGGCCAGGCCGACCTGAAGGCGTAATTCTCGATCGGTTTTCTCGCTCAAAAGACTCGGCATGAGCCTTTCCTACCTCATTCCTCGACAGTCAAACTCGCCCCTCGGGAGCGTGCTCAAGGGCATCGTATAAGTTGTCGCGACGCGACCAAGGGACAACGCATTGTCAGCCTCCCCCGTTCGGCGCCGAGGACGGCGCGGCGCGGTTTGTTGAACCACGGGTGAAGGCGACAAAGGCAACGAGTCGGCGGTCGCAAGACGGGGAAGAAAAAATCTCGGAACCGGCGAGCCTTGGAAGCGGACGTTCGCCCGTGGGCGGCGGTCTCGACTCCTCGACCCAATGCTAGGCGCGCCCGAAGCGATTTCAGGAATTGACGCGAAAGAAGATCGGCCCAAGGAGGAAGTTCCCCGGTGAGACGGCGGGGCTCGTCGCGCGTCGAGTATTGGTCCTGTTTGGACGCTTTTTTGATCGTTTTGGGGGCAAATGGGGTTCGGCGCGGGGCAAAAAGGGCGCAAAAGTCGTCCATTCTGGTTCAAATTCGGCGTGGGACGATCCATTCGGCCCCATCGCCCATCTCGACGCGAGGTGTCCCTTTCTTTTTCGTGGGCCGATCTGTTACCATTGTGTGGTGAGGGTTGGGTAACCCCTTCCCCTCGATTCACTTACGCCACTCGACGGCATCGTCCATGAGCAGTCTCGACGGACTCAACGCCAGCACCCTACTCGGATCGAGCGCGGTACGCCCAGTCAGCGGCGAATCGGGGTTCTCGTCGACGCTCGCCGATCACGGACGAAATGTCGCTTTCCTGGCTCGATTGGATTCCCATCTCGTCGAAATGTACCAGATGGCGTTCGTCAGTCTCGCGTCGCGTCCGGACTCGCTTCAGTTTGTCTTCGCGACGCTGATTCACTCTTCGATCGCGGGACTGCTGCATCGCCGGGTCGACCAGGACGAACGACGTCGCCGGCTCCGAGAGGTCTTCGATGAAATCCTCTCGGGGAAAGAAGTTACGCGCGACGAGCTGATGCGGATTCTTCGCGACGCGATGGGTGAGTATACCCCGGAGTTCCCGAAGCGAGAGGAGGCGAACGACGACTCCTCCGACGAGCGAGCGAACCAGGAGGAGCCTAAGCGGTCCGACTCCGATTCCGACGAACGGCCGATGCTGGACTTAGTCGTGTGATTGCAAGGAGATAGAGAACCAAACTTCATCAACAGGAGAATTTGCTGACCGGTCGAGGGCCGGGAAACTGATGCCCCCTGTGCGAGTGCCGCGTTGTCGACGGCGAGCAACTTCATTCCCGAACACGGGTTGCGATGACCCGACTCGGTGCGTCCAACGGCGCATCGAGCCCGCCGGGCAACTCGGTGGTACCGATGGACAGGGTTCAAAACGCCCTCTTCCAGTGACTCCGCCAGTGCTGTAGCGAGGGCCTCCACAGTCGAGGAGATATCCCCTACGATTTAGCAGACTTTTTCATCCTGTCGTGACCTATACTTCGGAAGCGATTGCAGCAACTCTGAACGGCTTCTCGCGTCGGCCGAGCGAGAAGGGGCGAACGTGCCGATGCGGCGCGACCGAGAGAGATACCCTCGGCGGGATGATGACGAGGGTCCGCGGCGATCAAGGGACACAGATCGAGAGACGGAAAGAATACGGATGTCGACCGAGTCCAAGGAAAAGCCGATCCTCGCGCGCCACGTGGCCGAAACGCTCATCGTCCCCCCCGAGCAAGGCGACACCCACGCCAATACCAGGGAGACGATCGACCCCGAGGCTCCCACCTCGGTCGAATTCACCAACGATACCGATCACGAGGAGATTCGCGTCCAGCAGGGAGACCTGCGCGGGCTTTCGCTGGGCGAATACGTCATCGAGGGGCAACTCGGTTCCGGGGGCATGGGCGTCATCTACCGGGCCCGTCATCGCCGGATGGACCGCGAAGTCGCTCTGAAGATCCTGCCGCTGCACGTCAGTTCCTCCCCCGACATGGTCCGACGCTTCGAGATGGAGGTCGTCGCGGCGGCCCGCTTGATACACCCCAACATCGTCACCGCCTACGACGCCAGCCAGGACAAGGGACTGCACTATCTCGTCATGGAGTACGTCGAGGGAATCGACCTGGCTCGACTGCTCGACCAGCGCGGCCCCCTGCCCGTCGCCGAGGCGGTCAGCCATATCATTCAAGCGGCCGAGGGGCTCGGGTACGCCCACGCGAAGGGCGTGGTTCATCGAGACATCAAGCCGTCGAACCTCTTGCTCGCCAGCGACGGCACCATCAAGATCCTCGACATGGGCCTCGCGCGACTGGAGTCCGACGCGGCCCGACGCGCGAAGCGATCCTCCGCCGGCCCCCAGGCTCTCGGCGTCGCCGGCACCGTCGACTACATGGCTCCCGAGCAAGCCCGCCAGTTCGACTCGACCGACCAGCGCGCCGACATCTACAGTCTCGGCACCACGCTCTATCATCTCGTCACCGGCAAGGTCCCGTTCCCGGGCGAATCGCTCATCGACAAGCTGATCGAGAACGCAGACGTCGTTCTTCCCAAACACGATCGGCTTCCCTCCTCGATTCACGCCGTGCTCGCGAAGATGACCAAGCGAAACCGGACCCAACGCTACGAGAACGTGGTCGAGGTGATCGACGCCTTGCGGCAAGCGATGGAAACATCAGGTAGCCAAGCCACCGAGTCGGCGGCCCGCCCCACGACGAGCCCCCACGCCCCGACTCCCCAACCCTCACGCGCCCCGTCGAGGGCCGACAAGCGAGCAATCGCCGACGGCCTCCGCGCCATCTCGATCAGCGAGCTGCCCCTGTGCGACACGCTTGAGTTCCCTCTCGAGGATCTCGGCGGCAGACGACTGCTCGAGGCCGGCTACCCGATCAGTCCGCGGCTCCTGCGAGAACTCAACGGCCAGAAAGTCGAAACGGTCTGGGTCCGCGAAAGCGACTGCGTGAAACTGCTCGGCCCCCACTACGCCGAGTCGTTCAACACCTGCCTCGCCCCCGAGACGCTTGATTCGGCGTCGATCGCCACCCAACGACTTGATCGGGAGATCCAACGCACCCGCGTCTCCGAGATCATCCACGGGGGACAAGCCTTCCGCGACCGCTGTCGCTCCCACGGGGCCGCCCCCTACGAGAAGAGTGTCGTCGCCGACTGCGAGCGTGTCTTCGAGGAGTCGCTCGCTCAACTCAATCGAATCATGGGGAACGTTCACTGCGCCGAGGATCAACGCAAGGGGGTGCTCGCTCAAGCAACCACGATCATCAAGAACCTGATGCGGATGCTGACGGTCGACGTCGACGTCGCGATCTCGATCGCCTCGAGACCGGCGGAGGAGAAGTACCTCCTTCGCCATTCCCTCAGCATGGCGACGCTCGGCATGGCGATGGCCGCCGATCTCGGCTACGACGAGAGCAATGTCGTGCTCATCGGCCTCTCGGGACTCTTCCACGACATCGGCATGCGCGAGATCCCCGCGAAGCTGACCCAGCTCCCTCGGAGGCTGCGCCAGCAGGAATACCAGGACGTGATGCGACACATCCAACACACCGCCGACGTGCTGCACCTCTTCCAGTTGCCGCGTTCGGTCCGCTTGGCGTGCTACCAAGTTCACGAGCGGGGCGATGGCAGTGGCTACCCGCGCGGCAAGACCCTCGGCGAGATCCATCCCTACGCCCGCATCTTGGCCGTCGCCGACAGCTATCTCGCCCTCATCTCAAGTCGCCCCTTCCGGCGAGCGATGCTTCCCTACTCGGTCGTCGAGTATTTGCTGCGTCAGACGAACGAGGGAGTCTTCGACCAAATCTCGGTTCGGTCCTTCCTTCAAGTCGTCTCCCTGATGCCGCTGGGGAGCTGGGTCGTTCTCAGCGACGATCGCGCCGGCCGAGTCATTCGGACGAACCCCGAATCGTGGGACGCGCCGGTCCTCGAGATCCACTTCGGAGCCGAGGGGCATGAGCTAACAACCCCCGAGATCGTCGATCTCAAAGAATCTCGGGTCCGCGTGGTGATGCCGATTCGTTCGCCATCGAACTTCCACTCCCTCTAGTGTCCTGATGGGCGAGTTCGTTCATGAAATCTCGGCCCTGAGATTGTGCGGAGGATTGCCCAATCATAGGCGTTTTCCGCATGCCCACGGCGAGCGTGGGACATGGCGCCCAAGCGACTTTTGGTCAATGAATTAACCAATCAGGACACTAGCAGTCCGTTGACTCAAGCGGACCAAGGCGAGAACGAGCCAGTTGGCCGAAATCGAGGAGAAGAAACGCAGGCGAATCCGTCGATTCGTCGAGTTTCGTCGACTCAAGGATCAGCCAAAAGGGCCGTTCGCAGCCGGCAGCAAATAGATCAACGTGCCGCAAGCGGACCTGATGGGGGCCGCCCCCCCGCGTTCGTTGTCACACGCTTCGGCCAACAGCGCCCAAACCGACCGCCGGAGACGGTCTCGCGACTCAACCGCCAAGGCGGGATTCGCTTGACTGTCCCGAGAAGGCTCGTTGAACGGCCGAACGATGAAATACCTTAAGCTCTTCGAGTTGCTCCTGTGACTGCTTGAGCATTGAAGGAATGGCAATCGTCTCGAAACGCTCGTTATCTCCAATCACGGAGTCGAGCGACATCCACAGTGCAATCCGCTCCAAGTTCGCCGCCATCAAACCTTCCAACTCGACCAAACGGCTGAGATCGGAGTATTCCAACAGCGAATCATTCGGCTTGAATCGTCCAAGCTTCTCGGCGAACCACATCGCTCCTTGTTTCAAGGATCTCGAAACGCCGTGGTCGCGTCCGAGGCTACTTCGGATGTCTTCCACCAATGTCTTCTGGGTGTTCACCTCGCCCATGAGTCGGCCGAGGAACTGGCCGAGTTCGTAGCGTTGATTGCTTCGCTGGCAGCGCCCGATCAACTCCATTTCACCGACAATCAACGCCAGATGGTCATCTAGGTAGATACGCAATCGCTCTTCATTCATTCCATCACCTCGCCCCGCGATTACCCGCTCCATTCTCCCCCTCGAACACGTCTTTCCCGCCCATCCCCTTCAGGGGTTGAAGGTCACTTCCCTCCAGGGTCATCGGAGTCAACTCTCGGCAGGAGCCGCTCAGATAATCGGGAAGCGTGGACGCCGTTTCTACTCCTCGTGGCCGCGCTTCGGGAACGAAACGTTCGAGTATCTCAATCGACGTGGTGTTGCAAACGGCTTGCCAACCGGAACGGCACTTGCATAGGTGCGCCCGCGTCGGATGGTGATTGGTTTCCGGTACCAATCACAGGTCAAGTGGGTCTTCACTCGAGGAGGGAACAGATGTCTCACGAACATTTCGCGGCCTGCATTGATGCGTGCGTCAAATGCGCTCAGGAGTGCGAGCATTGCGCGGACGCGTGCCTGACGGAGAAGGAGGTCGCTAGGATGACCGACTGTATTCGAACCGATCGAGACTGCGCGGCGATTTGCTGGGACGCGGCGGCCTTCATGAGTCGAGGGTCACAGTTCAGCGAATCGATCTGTCGACTCTGTGTGGAGATCTGCGAAAAGTGTGCGTCGATCTGTGGTCAACATCAGACGGAGCATTGCAAACGCTGCGCGAATGCCTGTGGTCAATGTGCCGAGAAATGCCGCGAGATGGCCGGCGCGACCGTGTAGGAGTTGATGGCAAATAGGCCAGTATGGTCAACGAAGAACCAGGTCTTGAAGCAGACCGAATGGAGATCGTCCTCCCGTTCGGTCTGTCTTTCTTCGTCAGCTTCAGCAGCCAGCACGTTCGTTCGAGCGGACTGACACGGGAACGAGAGATCACGACCGAGATCCTGGTGAAGAAACGCCGAAATTAGCCAAACGGATCGTTCGTAGCCGGCAGCAAAGGAATCAACGGCCTGCGAGTGCACTGTCAAGCGTCCAAGTTCAAGTTGACGGTGAAACAACTCGTTCTCACTGGCTGACAAGCGGCCAGTGGCACCCGAAAATCAGGTCTTGACGGAGCCTAATGTCTTAGTTGGCAAGTTCGTTTCATGAACACTCGGCCATCAGATCGTGGGGAGAGAACCCAATAGAAAACGTTTCCCGCCTGCCCTCGGCCAGCGTGGGCAAGGCGCCAAAGAGTCTCTTGGGCAACGAGCCAATCAATCAGAGTTGCTAAGTTCGTGACAAGGAAACGGTAGGCGACGAAATCGCGTCAATGTCGAACGACCAGCGAAGACCGATCGACGTTGACGCTCTCTCGGGTTGGTGGGCATCAACCACGCAGGTCATCAATCGATACCAAAGCGATTCGATTGACAGCCGGTCAAGCGATGGCCCACTGTTCGACATAAGTTTCGCAGTGCGTCTCCGCGGCGCGATGCGATCCGCAGAAACCGGTCACGCGATGCATGCCGTCGTTCCACTCTTCCTCATCAATCGCGCCATCGAGAAAGGCGCCATGAAGTTGCAACAACAACGCGTCCTTCTCCAACTCACGACGGACGTATTGAAGGTAGAGAGATTCGACAAGTTGATGTTCGTGAAGCATCCTCTGCTCCTTCACCAGATGGCTGAACAGCCGTGAGGAGTTTCCAAGTCAGCGTTCGCGCACGAGCCAGCCCCTAACCTGCGCGAATGATGTGCTAACCCGGTTCCCAACATTCCCCTACCTTTTTTCTACCACCGTTTCCAGCGATCAGCAAGTGAGGACTTCTCATTAACGAGCCAAGTCCCGTCGAGGGGATGAACTACTCTTTCTCAAGTGGCATTCGGATCACGATCTCGGCGCCGACGTGCCCTGTTTCTCCGACGTCGATCGTGCCCGAGTGGGTCTCCACGATCCGCCGTGCGATCGCCATGCCCAGCCCCGTCCCCTGTGTCTTCGTCGTGAAGAATGGTTCAAAAATGCGCTCGGCCACGGGCGTCGGCAAACCAGGTCCATTGTCGCGCAGACGGATCTCCAACGCGGGCCGACCACCTATGCTGCCACGGGACCACGTCGCTTGAATCACGAGCGGATCGGCGCCGGCCGTGAGGGAGTTCTCCACAACGTTGCGAAAGACCTGTTGGAGTCGGTGACGGTCGACGTCTAGCTCGGGAACGACGCCACCGACGGCGGTGCGGTCATGCCGCAGGGATGCCGTTCGCCCGCGCCAGTGTCCGTCGAGATCCTCCCACACGCGATCCAAGAGTTCATCCGGCCGCTCGCGGCGGTAGTCCAACTGGATCGGTGCCGCGTAGTGCCGCACCTCCTCGTAGAGCCGGTGCAGGTGATCCTGGGCGTTCTGAATCCGCGCCACGAGGTCGAGCGACTCGGTCTGTCCATGCAAACGAAGCGACAGACGTTCCAAGCTGGCTTGGCTACGCTGCAGCGCATTGCGGCTCTCGTGAGCCAAGCCGGTCACCATCTCGCCGATGGCGGCCAAGCGTGCCGACTGCAGCAATTGCTGCTCGGCGCGGCGCTGCGGAGTGATGTCCTGAATCTGCACCACGCAATAGCTCGGTCGATTGGCCGCGTCGAGGACGAGCGAGGCATTGAACAACGTCCACACGACTTGCCCACGCCGGTCCAGCATTCGGCACTGCATGCGCCGGCGTTCCCCCTCGCCATGGGAGAACCCCACGAGTGCCGACTCGACCGCGGCGGCATCTTCCGGAGCCGTCAACGCGACGAGTTCGCGGTCGACAAGTTCGTCTTGCGCGTAGCCCAAGCACGCCGCCAGTGAGCGGTTCACCTGGAGGAGCCGCCCATCGAGGGCGACCAGCGCCATGCCGATGGGAGCGTGATCGAAGGCCGAGCGGAACCGGGCATCGCTCTCGCGCAGCGCCTCTTCGGCCTCTTGCCGGCTCGCGATCCGGCGCAGACTCGCCCGAAGCGCTTCGGGATTGACCGGCTTGATGATGTAATCGTCGGTCCCCAAACGAAGCGCCTGCAGCGCTCCGCCGAGGTCCGCGTACCCGGTCACGATGATGATCGCCGCGGCGGGAGCGACCTCCTTGAGGCGGGGTAGAAGTTCCTCGGCGTTCCCATCGGGAAGTCGACGGTCGAGAAGGATCGCGAACTGCTCGTTTGCGGTGGCGATCCGCAGGGCTTCGGCCGCGGTGGGGGCGCTCGCGACGAAATAGCCGTCGAGTTCGAGCAAGTCTTGCAACACCTCGCGGGTGTCCTCGTCATCGTCGATCACCAGGATGCGACGTTGTTTCGAGTCGGTCACGCGTGAGCTTCCCTTGGTATCCCGCTAGTGTCCTGATTGGTTCATTGATTGACGGAAAGACTCTTGGGGGCCATGTCCACGCCTGCGCCGAGCGATCATCCCGGAAGCACTCTTCCCGAGAACACTCCATGCTGAATCCTGGCCCGCGTCATCCGCCACCAAGAAGTCGGTACCAACGCACGAGACGGGCAACGTCATGGGGAACACTCGGGAAACGGCATGCCGTTACGTTCCGATCGCGAGAACGCACGGACCGTGTCGAGAAGTTGCTCCATGTCCAACGGTTTGGGATGGATGACGTCGACCCCAACTTTTTGGGCCTCCTCCGGAAGGCAATCCCGCGTCATTGGATCGGAGGAAATGAGGATCGTTCGCGCCTCGGGCCGGTCCTGACGAAACGAGCGAACAACCCTTCCGTTGTCCTCTTGTCCCAACTTGTAGTCGATCAAGATGACGCGAAACGGATGGCTCTGAACCATCTCGATGGCCCTTTGAGCATCACACGCCCAGCAGGCGCGGTACCCCTGGTCGGCGAGCACGTCCCAGAGCGACTCACACGTATCCTCATCGTCGTCCACCACGAGCACGAGCGGACGATCGAGTACTTCCTCCAGCAACTGGACAAGAGCGGACGATCTAATCGGTTTGAGCACGACTCGGTCGATGCCGACACGCCGCGCCTCGGTTCTTGTCTTGTCGCTCGCGTGGGCTGTCAGGAGCAAGGCGACGGTGGAACGATGATCCTGCTTAAGGAGTCGCCAGAAGGTCAGCCCGTCCATTCCCGGCATGAGCAGATCGATCAAGGCGATGTCGAACGGTCGCGATCCCGCACGGCAAAGGGCACTCTGCCCATCGTGGCAAACGTCGACTTCGTGGTCGAACTCCGTCAAGATGTCGCGGAGGTTCTCGCAAGCATCTCGGTCGTCGTCGACCACGAGAATTCGGGCGGCCGCACTCGTCATGACTCGTCCCCTTTTGGCACTCGCGGCACGCGAATGGTCATGGTGGTACCCTTCCCCGGGGTGCTCTCGACGGACAGCGATCCCTCGTTGCGATTGAGCAACAACTTGGTCAGCGCCAGTCCGAGTCCTATGCCGCGGGCCTTCGTCGAGTAGAGGGGCTCGGTGATCCGCTCGAGATCGACCGGTTCGACGCCGGTTCCCGTATCGCTCACCGAAAGCCGGATCGCGTTGGGCTCGGCGCGGGCTTCGAGATGCAACAAGCCACCCGACTCCATCGACTCGCCCGCGTTGCGGATGATGTTGGCGATCGCAATGCCTATCTGCGCCTTGTCTCCAATCGCCCTGGGCAGTGCGTCGGCACAGTCGACCCGGACATCGATCGTCGGGGGCAGCGACTCCTGGGCAAGGATCTCGTCGATGCAGGCGCGAAGACAGAAGGGAACTTTGGTGGGCATCGGCGTCCTGGCGAAGTCCGCCAACGCCGTGATCACCCGATCGGCCGTTCGGACTTGTCGCTCGATACGCAACAGGTGCTCCACGTACTTTTCGGGCGTGACGCTCTTGGCGTTGAGCAGGTAGTAGGCGGAGGTCCCGACCACGTTGAGCGGATTGCGCAACTCGTGGGCGACGCCACCGGCAACCTGACCGATCGTCGCCATGCGTTCCTGCTCCTGGAGCCGCGCCACGAAGGCGTCCTGATAGGCGTCCTCGATGATCGTCACGTCGAGGTCGATCAGCATGTTCAGCGAGCGGATCGCTTGGCGTTTCGCCTCGAGGTCGCCCGCCCACTCTTGTTCGAGCATCCGCATCAGCCCGGCGCGGAGCCTCGAGAGCGCCACGTTGGTGTAGACCTGATCGAGTCCGATCTCGACGTGTCGGGCACCGACGCGGCGCCGACGACGAACGTAGTCCTCCCCGTAGTCGCCGGAGAGGAGTTGTTCGAGCCAGCCGAGCAGACTGACGCGAAGTCGCTGAATTTGTTCCTGGCCTCCCACGATGACGCTGGCGACCTTCGGCTCGCGCTCGATCGTGGCGTAGAAGTCGTCGATCAGTTCGGGGAGTCTCGCGCGGAGCAGCGGCTTGAGTGAATGGACACGCTCGGCATCCTCGTCCGTCCAGCCGACATAGCGGCGCAGTTCGTCATAGCGAAGCCATTCCCGAGAAACCGTCACGGCGCCCCTCCGAAGTCACCCCTTCTCCCCATGATCGCCGCGTGGAGTTCCCCTCCCGGCGTGGCGACGATGGTGGAGCATCGGCCCAGAGTTCTTGTCTCGTCTCGAGACCGGATCGTTCACGTACCGCGATCGGGCACCACTTGGGTGGTGGCGATGATCGCTTCGGCGACCTCGATCAACCGTTTGTTTCGGCTACTGGCGATCTTCTGCATGGTGCGAAACGCGTCCTGCTCGCCAACGCCGTCGAGCTTCATGACGATCCCCTTGGCTCGCTCGATGATCTTTCGGTCGCGCAGCGCCTGGCGCAGGTTCGCGGCCTCGTCGTTGAGGGCCCGAAGCTCGCTGAATCGGCGCATCGCGATCGGGATCGTGGTCTGCAGATCGGCCTGTTTGATCGGTTTGACGAGATAGGCCAACACGAAGTCGGACTCGGCGCGGGCGACGGTCTCGGCATCGTGATAGGCCGAAATCAGGATGACCGGCAACGGCCGACGGCGACAGACCTTGGTCACCGCCTCGATCCCGTCCATGTCGGGCATCTTGATATCGGCGATCACCAAATCGGGATCGAATCGATCGCAACAGTCGACCATCTGCTTTCCGTTGGCGGCGGCGGCGACGAGATCGTAGCCCAAATGAGGCAGGATCTCTTCGAAGTAAGCCCGCATCTCGGGCTCGTCATCGGCGACTACGATCCGCAACATCGACGACCCAGTATTCTAGTGACTCGCGCGCAGGGCGAACCGTTTTCGCTCAAATGGTAGATCATCGGTACTAGAGCGGCAACTCGCCGCCTCCCAGCGGTGAGCGAAAGGGAGAAGAGGGTTCCGGTGGGCGGATCGGAGCACCTGTCAGTGGTCGCTCTTTCCGTGAAATGATAAGCCAATCGAGACCCATTGGGAATGCACGAGCCAGAAAAGACGCACGACGGGAGCTAGGGATGAAGATCGTGATGGCGGCCGATCACGCAGGGTTTCCGCTCAAGGAAATCGCGGTCGAGTATCTGCGCAAGCGCGGTCACGAAGTCATCGATCTCGGCACGCACGATCCCCAGCCCGGCGACGACTATCCCGACTTCGCCATCGTCGCCTGCGAGGCGCTCTTGCGAGGCGACGCCCCCAAGGCGGTCGTCGTCTGCGGCAGCGGTGTCGGCGTCTCGGTCGCGTGCAACAAGTTCCCCGGCATCCGCGCCAGCATTTGCCACGACGGCTACTCGGCTCACCAAGGCGTCGAGCACGACAACATGAACGTCCTGTGCCTGGGCGCCCGCATCATCGGCCGCGAACCGGCGCTGGAGATCATCCACGCCTTCGTCAACGCCGAGTTCACCAACGAGGAACGCCACGTCCGCCGACTCGCCAAGGTCCACGAGATCGAACAGCGTTTCCAAAAGACCGACGCGTAGGGTTGCGTTCGATTCCCACGACACTGTCTTGGGTGCCTGCCCACGCTTGCGGTGGGCATCCGGGACACGCTTGCGGTGGGCATGCGGGACACGCCCTTGATTCGCCAAACTCTCGCGAGGCTGCCACAGATTCCTTGTCAGCCAGTGACCACGCGGTTGGGTTTCCTCGACACCAAACCCAAACGATCGTTCGGCCTCTACGCTCCCCGCTCGACACTCGCTTGATAGACGCCACGAGCCTCCTTGCCGCCGCGTAGGACCGCTTCGAGCTGGGCCTTGCCCCCCGGAAAGAGGACGTCGCGGATCACGCACGTGCGCTGCCCCGGTTTGACGGTGGCCTCGCGCGTGTCGTCGCCGATCGTCACCGTGGCGGTCTCCGGCTGATCGCTCGGATCGAAGAGCAGCGTGACATCGTACGATCCGGGCTTCTCCACGTAGAGCTCCCAGTGGCCGATCGAGTTGGCCGCCCACGTTCCTCCACGCCAGTCCTGCCGGGTCAGGACGGTCGGGTTCTCCTTCGGGGAGCCGACATGAATTCGCGGGGGGGCGTAGTTGTCCGGGCGCGTCGAGGAGACATCGTCGAACCATTTGTCGTAGGCTTCCTTCAGCCGAGCGACGACCTGCGGTTTCTGCTTGTGGAGGTTTCTCTTCTCGCCCGGATCATCGGCGAGGTCGTAGAGTTCGAACTTCGGATCTCCCGCGAACGACTCCCGCCCGAAGCCGCTCGGATGGACGAGTTTCCAACGATCGTCGCGAATCATGAAGTGGTGATAGCGTTTCGGCTCGTCCCCGCGATGGGACTGGATGACGATCGTCCGCTCGGGCCAGTCGGCGTCCTTGTCGAGCAGGACCGGCAAAAGGCTTCGGCCATCCATTCGATGATCGGACGACGGAGTCACGCCGCACGCCTCGAGAATGGTCGGCATGATGTCGATGTGCGCGGCCAGTTGCTCGCGAGCGGTTCCACCCTCGAGCCGCGCCGGCCAGTGGACCCAGAGGGGCGAGCGAATGCCGCCTTCGTTCACGCCCCCCTTGTTGCCGCGCAAGTCGCCGACGTAGCGGCGCGAATTCGGTCCGTTGTCCACCATGTAGATCACGATCGTGTTGTCGGCGATCCCGAGGTTCTCGAGTTCCTTCATCAAGCGACCGACGTTTTGGTCGACATTGGTGATCATCGCCGCGATACGCGCGAGCTTGTCGGCCTCCGCTTGACTCCCCTTGCCTTTGCGTTTGGCGATCGCGATCTGATTCATGTCCTTCTTGGCGTAATGCTCGCGAAGGTCCTCGGGCACATCGTGGAAGGGACCGTGAGGCGCGTTGGTCGCGAGGTAAGCGAAGAAGGGACGATGCTGATCATGCTCCCGCTTCATGAACTTCATCGCGGCGTCGAAGTAGACGTCGGTGCAGTAGCCCTTGGTCTTCACTTCCTCGCCGTTGTGAAAGAGGATCGGATCGGTGTAGCGCCGATCGTTCTCGCGTGGCTCGGACGGCTGGGCGAGACCGCCGCCACGGTGGATGAGACTCTCTTGGAAGCCCTGGTCGTTCGGCCGCATCGGGTAACAGTCACCCAGGTGCCACTTGCCGAAGATGCCGGTCGCGTAGCCCGCCTTGGAGAGGGCCTCGGCGACGGTGACTTCCTCCGGGTCCATCATCGAGCGTCCTAAGTAAGTGTCGATGCAGCGCGTGCGGTAGTTGTACCTCCCCGTCATCAGGCACGCGCGCGTCGGCGAGCAGACCGGACTGACGTAGAAGTTGTCGAACGACACGGAGTCTCTGGCGAGGGCATCGATGTTCGGCGTCTCGATGACCGGATTGTTCATCACGCCAAAATCCCCGATCCCTTGATCGTCGGTCATGATCAGGATGACGTTGGGAGCGGTCTCGGACTCGGCCGCCGCAAGGCTCGTGGCCATTCCCCCCAAGAGACAAAGTGTCGTTAGCATCGCCCGCAATCTCATCGGTAAGTTGTCCTCGTACTTCCATTGCGCTTCCGCGCCACCACTGGCCCATGGAGCATGTAGCTTAACAACAACCTGCCAGTGGTGCGCCCACGGAGATGGCCAATCGCTGATAGCCGGCCGTGAATCGTCGCTTGTTAGAGACGGGAATTCGTCGCCCCGCTGATTTGGCCGGCGCTCGTTGAACAACGGGTTGCAGTGCGAGAAAGTTCCCGAGGCGCGCGACGTTTCCCCCCCCGAGGACATTCACCTTAATAGAATGATGGGAATTGAGTGGTCGGGATGCTGGGGAGCGATCCGTCTCGTTGCTGCCTCGCGTCTCGGATGAACCAGGTTCCTACTCGCGTAGGGTCGCAACCGACCATGGACTCAGATCATTCCGCTGCTCGCCACGCGGCGCGGTCGACTCTCGTCGTCGCCTTGACCTTCCTGGCGTGCACCTCCTCCCGGGCAGACGAAGACCAAGAGCGTCAGCCCGCTCCGCCTCCGGTGAAGATCGGCATCGCGACCTCCTCGCCGCGCTCGATTCAATCCGACGACGAGTGGGAGTTCCTGGCGAACGATCTCCAAAAAGCGATCCCCGATCGGCAGTTCCTCAGCGTGATGCTCACCGAGAACGAGGCGATCCGTCAGGGCGCGGAGGGCCAGCTCGACTTCGCCCTCCTTGGTCCCAGCGCCGTCGTCCGCGCGGAGAAGAGACTCGGAACCCGGCCGATCGCCACGATGGTCCGAGTCTTTGGCCCCTACAAGACTCCCTGGGTCGGCGCGACGATCGTCGTCCGTCGGGACAACGAACGGATCAAGTCGCTCGCGGACCTCAAGGGAGCGACCTTCGCCACCAGTGGCAAGACCTTCGTCGAGTTGCAGGTTCCGCTGCGCGAGATTCGCGAACAAGGCGTCGAACCGCGCGGGGACTTCGAGTCGTTTCGCGTCGAACAGGGGGCCGCGATCCGCGCGATCGAGTCCGTGCTCCGTGGTGAGCTCGATGCCGCGGCGGTCCGAGCCGAGATTTTCCGTCGGTTTCAACGCCGGGCACCCGGCAGCGCGAACCAGTTGAGGATCCTCGGCGAACGCAACTTTCCAGACTATCCCTTCAACGTGAGCACGCGTCTCTACCCGGGACTGAGTCTGGTCGCGATGCCTCGAACGCCACCGGAGTTGGTCGCCGCGGTGGAGAAAGCGCTGCTCGAAACACCTCCCCCAGGAGATCTGAAATCGAGCGTCGCCGCCGGCTGGATCGAGCCGCTCGACCATGCCGAAGTCGACCGGCTGCTGCTGGGCTGGCAAGACGATGTGGCGACGCGGGAAGGAGTCGACCTTTCGACCACCACGACCTTGCCCCGCCGGAAGACCTCGATCGACACCTCCACCACCACGCAACAACGTCCGATCGAGCGAACGGTGGGTGGGGAGAACATCTTCGCGTCTCCCTGGACCTTTTACGTCAGCGCCCCGCTCTTCCTCATCGGACTGACGATTTTCATGTACTTCATGCTCCGAACCAATCGTCGACTTCGCTCCCTCCAAACGACGCTGGAATTGGAGTTGACGCAGCGCAACGCCGCCGCCGCGGCCCTCCGCCGGAGCGAACATCGCCTTCAGATGGCACTCGACGCGGCCAAGCTCGGCACGTGGACGTGGAACATCGAGACGAACGAGGTGACGTTCGATGACCGCTGGTACCAAATGATCGGCTACGACCCAGTCGCGATGCCTGCCTCTTACGAGATGTGGCGTCGGCTCGTTCACCCCGAGGACATCGAGCGGGTGGAAGGGATACTCGCCAAATCGATCAACGGGCAATTCTCGACCTACCGGACGGAGATGCGTCTAAAGTCGGGAGAGGGGGCGTGGAAGTGGATCCTCACGTCGGGGGAGACCGTCGAATGGTCGCGTTCGGGTCGCGCCTCGTTGATGGCGGGCGTTCATGTCGACATCGACGAAACCAAACGAGCCTCGACCGCCCTCGCCGTCGCGAAGGAGAGTGCCGAGACGGCCAACCGCGCCAAGAGTGAGTTCCTCGCCAACATGAGCCACGAGATCCGCACGCCGATGACCTCGATCCTCGGCTTCGCGGAACTGCTGCTGGACCGAAGCACTTCCGAGGAAGAACGCGACGAGGCGATCCTGACCATCATGAGGAATGGACGGCACCTCATGGCGATCCTCAACGACATCCTCGACATCTCCAAGATCGAGGCCGGTCAGCTCCTCCTGGAGAACGTTCGTTTCTCCCCCATCGCGATCGTCGATGACGTCGCCTCCTCGATGCGGGTCAAAGCTCTGGAAAAAGGACTCGAGTTCGAAGTCGTCCAAGAGCCTCCGATTCCCGAGGAGATCGAGGGCGACCCGACCCGGCTCCGACAGATCTTGCTCAACCTGATCGGCAACGCCATCAAGTTCACCGAACGCGGCAAGGTTCGGGTCACGATGCGACTCTTCCCGGGAGATCCGGAAAAGCTCGAGATCACCGTCTCGGACACCGGCGTCGGCATGAATCAGGAGACGGTCGACCAGCTCTTCGAACCGTTCCGACAAGCCGACGCCTCCACGACGCGACGCTTCGGCGGCACCGGTCTCGGCCTTTCGATCGCCAGGCACCTCGCCAAGCGGCTAGGCGGGACGATCAACGTCACCAGCGAACCCGGAAAGGGAAGCACCTTCTCGCTCGTCATCCGAACCGGCATGGGCACGATGTCCCTCGGCGCCTCCCAAACCGACGCGACGCCCGCCGCCGACGAACGGCCCGCCACCGACGCCACGTTGAAGGACTCGCGCATCTTGCTCGTCGAGGATGGCGAGGACAATCAGCGTCTGATTCGCTCCTTGTTGGCGCGGCGCGGATGCGAGGTGACGATCGCCGCCAACGGCAAAGTCGCGTACGAACTTGCGTTGGCGGCCGAACACGAAGGCAAACCATTCCATGTCGTGCTGATGGACATGCAGATGCCGGTCATGGATGGGTATGAAGCGACCCGTAAGCTACGAGCCAAAGGTTTTGGGCGACCGATCATCGCCCTGACCGCCGATGCGATGGCAGGGGCGCGAGAGCGCTGCATTCGCGTTGGCTGTGCGGACTATGCCAGCAAGCCGATCGACAAGGTTCGTCTGCTCGAACTCGTCCGCGCGTCGATCACCCGTCGCGAGATGGCCGAACCTTAGCCATCGGATTGGTTCGTTGATCGCTCAATAGGCTCTTGGGCAATGAATGAATCAATCAGGACACTAACGCATCATGGCGACAAAGGTCGCCGCCAGTTCGGGATCGAACTGCGACCCACCGAGTTGAGCGACTCTCGCGAGTGCTTCGTCGATCGAAATCGGACCGCGATAGGTGCGCGACTCGGTCATCGCGTCGAAGGTATCGACCACGGCGATGATGCGAGCGAAGAACGGAATCGCTTCCCCTTCGAGGCCGTACGGATAGCCCTGGCCGTCGAATCGTTCGTGGTGGTGCCGAACCGCGAGCGTCACCTCCTGACTCCGCACCAAGGGACGGAGAAGGTTGGCCCCCAACACCGGATGCGCTTGCACCAGCGTCCATTCGGGAACATCCAACGACTCACGCTTGCGGAGCACTTCCCGAGGCAGAGAGGCCTTGCCGATGTCGTGAAGGAGCGCCGCCTGCTCGAGACGGGCCTGGGACGTCACCTCGAGTGCCAGTTCGCGTCCGAATCGCGCCGCGAGCCGAGCAACCCGCTGTGAGTGGGCGGCAGTCTCGGGAATCCGTTGCCGCAAGAGATGCCAGAGTCGCAGCACGCCGTCTTCCCGCCGCGAGCTTCCGGGAGAAGCCTCCGGGAGAGCAACGAGCACCTGTTTCTCGTCGTGAGCGTCGTTCGATGAAGCACGCCGTAGATAGATTCCGAACTCGTCGCTCTTGATCCGGCTAGACGATCGTCCCGACGCGAAGAGCTCATCGAGCCCCTCGGAACGATCGACCGAGTCGGAGAGAAGAAAGCTCGGGACGGGCGAATTGGCTCCCTGCCGCTCGGTCAGACGTACGTCGACGACGACGATGGGGGCCGTTTGCCGCTTCCAGAGTTCCTCGAGTTCCGTTCGCCCCACCGCGGTGAGCACGCGATACCCCAAGGAGGCGGCTTCATACGCCATTGTCGCGAGCTTGCCCGCATCCGGAGACGCGATCATGACCGTCAGGGGAGACGGGCCACGTCGCTCGATGGCTCCTGGAGGAGATTCATCCTTGGCTCGACGGCTGCCGCCACGAGGAGGAAATAACCGAGAAGAATGTGTCAATGTCATACGACCAGCAAAGAGCACGAGGGGAATACTCCTTGAGGCCCGGTCTCTCCGGGTCTTCGACGATAGATCCCCCGATTTCCATCTCGCTGAAAATCGAGTTGGCGAAGTCGGCCTCTTGCCGTACCGAGAAGTGGCACGACAGGATTTGCGACGAAGGCTCGACGCTATCGGAGGAAGGAAAGTCATGCAATCGAATTCTCCCTCAAAACATGGTTTCCTCGGTCGGCGTCGGAGACCTTTCGCGTCGTGGAAACTTGACCGATTTCTCCCGTCGGTCAATTTGGGCAAGATTGCTCGACGGGGAGTTCTCTCGATGGCGAGCGCCCCGGAGAAAGGTCACTCCCGATCGGCCCGCGCGTCGGCTTGTCCGTGGTGATGCCCCAATGAACCGAAAGAGGACCGCGGCAGGCGGCAAGCAGCTCTTGAGTGATTCCTCCGATCGCATCCGCTCCTCGGACCGGCCGCCAGCTCGGCGGGCGCGTGACGTGAAGGTCCATGTCGACTCGATCGGCCATCTCGTCCGTGCCGAAGGGATCACCCGGCGACGACTGCCGGAGTCTCATCAACCCTGGATCGAGCAGGCCTCCTCCTCTTGGTCCCGGGGAGCGAGCGTCTCAACCGACGAACCATCCGTCGCGCTGGCGACCTACTCCCTCTTCTGCCGCCAACTCCTCCTCCATGCCTGTGAGCTCCCGCAGCTCGAACACCTGACATGGGCATGGCCGACATGGGCGCCCCCCACCCAATGGCTCGACGCGCTGGCCCTCGCTCTCCCCGACATGCCGGAGCTGGCCCCCGAGCGACTGGGCCCGTCGAGCGACCTAGGCGATCTCCCCCGGCTCGCCTTCGAGCACCTCATTGCCCCCAACGCTCGGCGGGCGCTCGGCGAGTTCTATACCCCCGAATGGCTCGCCGACCATCTCGTCGAACAACTTTGGGAACCGAATAGAACCTGGGTCGATCCGACCGCCGGGAGCGGCGCGTTTCTCCTCGCGCTCGGCCGTCAGCGGGCGCGGACCCGAGCCGACGCCGAGATGCTGGCGATCGATCGTGCCCCGTGGGCGGCTCTCGCGGCCGCCGCCAACTGGGCTTGGGCGACGCGACGGCTCCAAGGCCATCCCATCGCCGAACGACCGATCCCCGTCGCGTGCGCGGACCTCCTCGACGAGCCGACGATCGCGGACTCCCTTCCCCGATCGGACATCGTTGTCGGCAATCCCCCTTGGATCACCTGGGACCGACTCCCCGAAGAGCAGCGGACCGCCCTTCGCCCGCTGTGGGAGCACTACGGGCTACTGGCCGAGCGAGGCATGGAGAGCATTCTCGGAGGAGGGAAGAAGGATCTCTCCATGCTGATCGCGTCCGTCGCGATCGACCGACTCCTCAAACGCGATGGGGGACGACTCGGCTTCGTCCTCCCGACCACGCTCTTTAACTCGGCGCGAGCCGCGCGCGGATTCCGTCGCTGGAAACTCCCCGACAAAACCCCGTGGTCGGTCGATCGCGTCGACGACTTCTCGGCGATGACGGTCTTCGCGGGGACCGCGGTCCGTTCGTCGACGTTGGTCGGCCATCTGGGAACATCCACCCGCTACCCGATCGAGTATCGCCTCTGGAGCGATCGCTCGGTGAAGACGACGTGTTGGGCCAGCCCCAGCGACCACGACGACCCACTGTCGGCCTGGAAGCGTTCCGACGAACGGGACTCCGAGCAGCTCGACGCCACGCTCGGCCCCTGCGACTACCACGCCCACCTCGGCATCAACACGGGCGGAGCCAACGGCGTTTACTGGCTCGAACGGATCGGCGTCGTCGGCGACCAGCGCTGGCGGATGCGAAACCTCAGCCATCGCGGCCACCGCCCGATCGCCCAAATCACCGCCGACCTCGAGTCCCACTTGCTCTTCCCGATCCTTCGGGGCAAAGAGGTTCGGGCCTGGCACGCGGAGCCCTCCGCGTGGATCTTGATGGTCCAGGATCCTCGCAAACGGCGCGGTCTTCCCCTCGAGCAAATGCGTGAAGAGGCGCCCCGAGCGCTCGACTACCTATCGCGGTTCGAGGCGACGCTACGGGAGCGAGCCGCCTTTCGGCGCTACTTTCAGCGAACCAGCGGCGAGGCCCAGCTCGTCGACACCGGGCCGTTCTACTCGATGTTCGACGTGGGCGACTACACGCTTTCGCCGGTGAAAGTCGTCTGGAACCGGATGGGTCACCGGCTCGCCGCCGCCGTGGTGACCTCGCGAGAGGGCCGGGTGATCCTCCCGCAGGAGACGCACGCGATGTTTGGACTCGAGGACGAAAGCGAAGCGCACTTTCTGGCGGCGCTGCTCAACAGCGTCTCGGCCCAGCGGGCCCTCGAGAGCTTCGCGCAGGTTGGGGGAAAGAGCTTCGCCACCCCTCGCTCGATTCACCGCCTGCGGCTGGGGCGCTTCGACGCGAAGGACGCGGCCTGCCGGGAGCTCGCCACGCTAAGCCGTCGCGCCCACGAGGAAGCGGCCCAAACGGGGGAAGCATCCGAGCGAACGCGGGAGCTGGTCGACGCCGCCGCCGCCGGGTACTGGGGGCGAACGTCATGACCCTTTCGGCGTCGCCGAACGTCGGCACGGAGATCAAGTGCCACGCGAACGTCACCGCGGCGGGATGGCATCGGCGCGCGAGGCGTGACGGGGCCGGCGGCGGGAACAAAGTTTTGTGAAAATGTCATGAACTCTTTGCGAGGTTGTGCTCTCTGTGAAAAAGTCGTCCCTCTTGGTCAGGTTTCCTGCAGTTTTGTGGGGGTCCAAACGCTCCAAACAGCGGGACTTTGGCCTAAGCGGTTGACTGGTCCCAGGCTAGGAGTCCACGAGGATTGGTCAGTTTGCTTGACGGCTGGTCCCGGCCCACGTATTCTGACGGACTGAGGCCGAAGTGGCGGAATTGGCAGACGCGCTAGGTTGAGGGCCTAGTGGGGATTAAACCCCGTGCAGGTTCAAGTCCTGTCTTCGGCAGTGTGTGATGGAGGGGAAAGGCTTCGCTGAGCGTCACGCGGGTATCGACGCTCGAGAGCGAGATTCGCAAGTACGAACGTGGGCCAGAGTCCCTCTGCCGAGTCGATCGTGGTGGTGGCCTTTCAATGCGGTCGCCGCCACTAACATGCCAGCTTCCGTGCCGCACCGCCTTGCATGGGAGTGACAAAGGGAACCGTTTCCGCTTTCCCACACCGGGAAAGAACGGTACCGTTGTCCTTTAGGTGAGACGGGGTCGACAACGGGTGCTTAGTTTTGTTTGTCTGGCAAGTGTTCGGTGGAGAGGGTGATACCAATGCCGAAGAAGTTGTACGTGGGCGGACTCCCATGGTCTGTCACGTCGGAAGAGCTGGAGCAGTACTTCAGCGCTCATGGGACCGTGCTTTCCGCGACGGTGATCAAGGATCGTGAGACCGGGCGTTCCCGAGGCTTCGGGTTCGTCGAAATGGATTCGCGCGAAGAAGCTGACCAAGCGATCGAGACCCTCAACGGGTCGAGCATGAACGGTCGCACCATTACCGTGAACGAGGCTCGCGAACGGGAGCGTCGTGGCCCCGGAGGACCCGGTGGCGGCGGTGGTGGACATCGCGGTGGCGGAGGAGGCGGCTTTCGCGACCGTTATTGATCAAGCCAGTTTGGGGTGAAGACAAGGAAACATGGAAGTCGCGATGGTCACGAACTGGTGACTTGGGCACCAGTGACCCTCCTCGACTAGCGTCTCGTTGACTCGCTCTTCGGCATTGATTCAGTCACGGCAAGGACCGGAGATCCTTCTCCGGAGCTTCGTTTGTACCGGACCTACCACTGACGTTTGTTTGTATTCGGTTCCGGTCGTAGATACCATGCGACCGACATCGCAGGATCGTTCAACTTCCGCGGGGGCTTCGCGATGGATCGACGATGCCCTCCCCCTATCTCTTTCTGCTAAGCGGCGTTGAGCGAATCGTCCGTTCGCTCTGCGTCCGTCGCTTCTCGACAGCGAGCGCTCGCGTTGCTCCTACCGTTGAGTCCGCGCGCTCACCCAGACTCATTCCGTTTTGTCATCTCGAGGTGATCTCTTTGACTCGTTTTCTATGACGTCAGAGGGCGCGATCCCTTCCGATCGGTGAGCGCCTCCCCTCCGCGCCCTAGCCGTCCGAGAGATCCTGAGCAATGTTGACCCGCGAGGACCTTCGATTTGCCGTCGTCGCTCTTCAGTTCGGGATCGTCGATCGCGAGGAGTTCCTCGACGCTCTCGATGCCAGCCGTCGTGATGCCCGACCATCGCTGATGGAGGACCTCATCGCCTCCGGCCGTCTCGACGAGGAAGCTCGCCACCAAATCGAACGCGAACTTCAGCGACGTGACTCGACCGTCCCCGAGCTCGTCGACGCTTCGCCCGGTTCCACCAGTCCCGATGCCGAGCGAGGAGAGCTCAAGGGAGACGTCTCCTCCAGACTCAAACGAAAACACCTTCATGCCGAAGGGGCCCTAGGACGCGTTTGGATAGTCCATGACGACACCCTCGGGCGCCAAGTCGCTCTCAAGGAACTCAAACCGAGATATGCCGCCGACCCCGACGCCCAACGCTACTTCCTCCGCGAAGCGCAAGTCGCCGGCCAGCTCGAACACCCAAACATCGTTCCCGTCTACGAAGTCGGCATTCAGGAGAATGGCGATCTCTACTACGCAATGCGGCTCATCGATGGTCGTACCCTGGCCCAAGCGATCGACGAACAACATCAACGAGTCGCCAGCGACGCCGCGCGCGCCCTCGACCTACAAGCCCTGCTCGAGGCCTTCGTCAGCGTTTGCCAAGCGATCGCGTTCGCCCACAGCCGAGGCGTCATCCATCGCGACCTCAAACCCGACAACATCATTCTCGGCGAGTTCGGCGAAGTCATCGTGCTCGACTGGGGAACCGCCAAACAAATCGCCACGAACACCCCGTCCCCGGAAACAACCAGCGACGGCGACTCCATCGTCGGCACCCCCGCCTACATGTCACCCGAGCAAGCGCTCGGCGACGACCGACAGACCGACCAGAGGACCGACATCTACGGGCTCGGGGCAATTCTCTTTCACATCCTCACCGGAGAGCCCCCCCACCGCCAAGAGATCGGGGAGAGCCAAACCGTCGCGTTGGCGAACATCGTCCGCCAGCCAACCCCCAGAGCCCGTAGCCGAAACCATCGCGTGCGGCGCGCTCTCGACGCCGTCTGTTCCCACGCCATGGCGGCGAAACCAAGCGATCGCTACTCGAGCGCCGTCGATTTGGCGCGCGACATTCGTTGCTTCCTCGCGGGCGTTCCGGTGTCGGTCTATCGCGAGCCCCCCATCCAGCGTCTGGCGCGGTGGGCGGTCCGTCACACGTTTCTCACTCAAGCGATGGCGCTGCTCGCGACCCTGCTGATCGCCGTCGGCATGTCGATCGTCGTCCAATCGTGGCAGGGGAGCAACTCGGCCGGCCGGCTCGAGCTGATGAACCTGAAGTCCGAGGCCGAGGAACTCGCCTTTTCGATCAATTCCAAGCTGAAGCGACTCCCTTCCCTGGTCGTCCTCTGCGGCCAGCTAAAGAGTGTCTCACGCCTGATCGATACCAAACTCGAGGGAGAGACGAAGAAGTTCGAGGAGGCGCGCCGCCAGTTGGCGTTCGACTTCGCGGCGACGATCGAAGGAAACCCGGACATCTACCAAATGATGTTAATCGATGCCCAGACGGGGCGGCAGTTTCTTTCCGTGAGCCGTGCCTACAACGAGCAACACGCCGAGAGCAGTCAGAACCACCTCATCATCTCCCCACCCGCGAGACTTCGGGTCGAGGAGGGACGACGTTTCTTCGACGAGCCGATGAGCGCGGAGTCGGGCACGGTTTTCATGGAGGAGGTAATGCTCGCGGGGCCCGGCATCGCGGAGGGCCACGACGATGTCGTCGGCATTGGCGCCTCCCAAGCCATCGTCTCGGAGAAAACCGGCGAGAAGGAGGCGGTCCTCGCCATCCTGATCGACTTCGATCTCGCGTTTCCGGGAGTCGTCACCGCCGATCCGGCCAGAGCCATCTACATCGTCGATCGGGATGGCTACGTTTTGTTCGAACCCGATCCGGGGCCGGTGACGAGTCTCTCGGAGGGAACGCGCGAAAAGGTTCAGACCGTCTACCCGAGTCTCGATCCCCTCTTCACCGGCAACTCCTCGGAAGTCGCGATCCTCGGCTCGACTCATGGCGATCAGATCATCTACGGGCAGCGCGTCGTTTGGGACGAGGATCGGCCCGACGAGTACCTCGCCGTGATCGCCACCTACTCCTGGGACGCACTCCTGTCGTCGACCGAACGCTCGCGGCTGATCGTCATGGTCCTGACACCACTGTTGGCCATGCTGGCGATCGGAGGAAGTTACCTCTTCTCGCGGATCCTGACGCGAACCGCGAGCGGACAACTCGGTCGATAGTCTCTTGATTGGCAAGTCCGTGACGTGGAATCGCGTCCACCCATCGTACGGGAACTCGCCGAATCGAAGACGCTTCCGGCATGCCCACGCAAACGAGTCCCTTTCGCATGCCCACGCGAGCGAGTCCCTTTCGCATGCCCACGCGAGCGAGTCCCTTTCGCATGCCCACGCGAGCGTGGGCGTCGACACCCAAAAGTTTTCGGGCAATGAATTAACCAATCACGACAATCGGTCGGCTACTCCTCCGAGTCCGTCTTGTCCTCTTCCTCGTCGAGCACCAGCGAGGCCGAGTTGATGCAGTAGCGGAGCCCGGTCGGCTCGGGGCCATCCTTGAAGACATGACCCAGGTGGGCGTCGCAGCGGCTGCACAAGACCTCGGTGCGCCGCATGAAGAGGGTGTTGTCCGCCTCCTCGCGAATGCTTTGCCCCTCGACGGGCTCGTAGTAGCTCGGCCAGCCTGTCCCCGAATCGAACTTGGCATCCGAATCGAAGAGAGGCTGATTGCAGCAGACGCAGCGATAAACCCCATCCTTCTTGCAGTCGTGATACGCGCCGGTAAAGGCTCGCTCGGTTCCCTTCTGCCTGGTGACGTAGTACTGCTCGGGAGAGAGCTTCTCCTTCCACTCGGCGTTGGTCAGTTCGACACGATCAGATGCCACGTTGTTGACTCCTTCGGGTTTCGGATTCGTCTTGACCACCGCTTGTTGTTGACAGGCGGTCAACGACAAGAACACAGCCGGGACGAACATGCTGGCGACGATCCAAGGCCCTTTTCCCATAGCCGATTCCCTCGTATCCGTGCTGATTCCATACGATGAGTTATTGTAGCGGGCCCTCCCCGTCCTTTCTCGACTCATTCGGCGGCGCTCGAGTCAATCCCGCGCGGAGGCAAATCGTTCATGGACCCTCGACGCCTTGCCATGATCGCAAGTCTCGTCGTCTCGGCCGTGATGCTCTCGGGAAAGTCGTTCGCCTTTTTCCTCACCCATAGCTCGGCCCTGCTCGCCGACGCCCTCGAGTCGGTCGTCCATCTCGCGGCGACGGGATTCGCGGCCTACAGCCTGTGGTACGCGGCTCGACCGGCCGATCGAGACCATCCCTACGGGCATGGCCGCATTGCCTATTTCTCCGCCGGTTTCGAGGGAGCCCTCGTCTTCGCCGCGTCGATCGCGGTGATGGCCAGCGCCGTTCACGGATTCCTTGCCGGGGAACAACTTCACGATCTTGGCATCGGGTTCGTCATCGCGGTCGGTCTGGCCGTGTTGAACCTCATCCTCGGCATGGCGTTGGTCTGGGTTGGGCGAAACCACCACTCGCTCATCCTCGTGGCCAATGGCAAGCACGTCCTCGCCGATGTCTGGACGACACTCGCCGCGATCATCGGTCTCGGGTTGGTCATGCTCACGGGCAACGTCTGGATCGATCCCCTCGCCGCGGGACTGATCGGACTATTGATCATGTGGAGCGGCTGGTCGCTGATTCGGCGGTCGTATCTCGGACTCATGGATCGCGTCGATCCCGAGCAGAGCCAACGCTTGGTCGGCGTCATCGAAAGCGAAGTCGAACGGCTTGGCATCAGCTCGTTTCACCAGCTCCGCTACCGCATCATCAACGACCAGGTCTGGATCGAGTTGCACGTGCAAGTGCCGGGTGATATGAACGTGACCGAAGCCCACCGACGGGTGACCAAACTCGAACACGCCGTCCGCACCTTCTTTGACAACCGGCTCGTCTGGATCGTCACCCATATCGAGCCGATCGACCATCACCGTGCCCATCCTCACGAACACAGAGGGATGATCGATCCGTTGCAATTCGGCACCGAAACGTAGTGAACGAGCCCCTCGCCAACGAGGGATCGAGGAATGAATTGGTCGAGTGGTGAGCGTCAGTTCCGCTCGGGCATCAGGATCATCGTCCGAGGCTTGGGCGCGACGAACGTTTCTCCATCACTTTCGAGACGAAGAATCCGCCGACGCATGTCGATGGTGACCCGATAGCCCGAGAGCAAATCGTGTCCCATCACGATGTCGACGAGGTCGATGCCTTGGAGCGTGACCGGCGGCATGTCCATCGCGGGCCATGGCGGCAAGGTCTTTCCCCCGAGCTCGAGTCCCTTGATCGTCACCCGCGGATTGCTCAACGCATAGAGAAAGACCGACCCCGACGGCGCGCCGTGGTTCGGAAGGTTCTCCGAAGCCCACGTCGGCCAAACGAGAGTGTACGCGAAGTTGCCCGAGTCGATGAGCGTGCGGGCGAAACGGTTCGGCCCGATCTTGCCCTCACTAAGTACGTGCTCGGAAAATGGCCACAGCGGAATGTCCCAAACCGCGTCGGGGTTCTTTGGCTCGGGGAGCGGCTCGTCGGCGCTGACGACCGTCACTTTGCTGTTCGGATAGTCGATCGTGAATCGAAGATGGTGCATCAGGTCGACGCCCAACGCGGCTTTCGCCTTGGTCATCACGAGCGGAGGCGGATTACCCACGTTGATCGGAATGTCCTTGAGGACGAAGTCGCCGATCTTCAGTTCGCGAGCGAATCCCGATTGAGCGGTGAACGAAAGCGAACCGGCCGCGCTGCGGGTCGCGCCGCCGATCTCGACGCCCGCCGCCTCGGCGATCTCACGACTAAAGAGCGTGTGAGACGCCCCGGTGTCGATGATCGCTAGCGGAACCTCCATCCCGTTGATGCTGACCTTGATGCCGTGCATCTTGTACGGGAGCAGCCCAAAGAGGACTCCCGAGGCGTCGAAGGGAAGCTCGCTGCGCTTGCCGGAAGCGATGCGGTAAGGCTCACGACCGTCGAGTTTCGAACGCCAGAATTGCAGGCCCTTCACCCCTTTCTTGTCCCAGACAACGCTGTTGAGCCAAGTGCCGAGGCTCGGATCGGTGAGCGGTTGTCCCAGACGAAGCTGCGCCGTTGCCCACTGCTGAAGAGCCATGACCGTCAGGTCGGTCATCTTGAGCCCGAACGAGAGCGACTCGCGAGCCGTCTTCGACGCGATCGCGGATGCTTCCTCATTCTTACCCGTCGCGAGCAGCGCCTCGGCCTGATCGAGGCGTGCCTGGGCGGTGTTGGGATGGAGCTTCGCGAGCCGCAGCGCTTCCTTCACGTAGGCTCCGAAGTCGCCGAGCTTGTAGAGATAGTCGAGCCGCTGAAACGCGAACTCCGCTTGATTCGGATACGCGGCGTCGGCCCGCTCGAGTTCCGCCAGCGCCTTGCGGCGATCCCCGGCAAGCCAGTACTGACTGATCATCTCCTTGCGAAGCAGCGGGCTGTCGTGCTCGGCTTGCAGTTCCTGGAGATAGGCCAACGCCGACCGATAGGCCTCCGCGGTCAGATCTCCCGTCCAGACCGAGAGAGTGACCGTCGCGGTCTTTGATTCTCCGCCACGCAGGTAGTCGATCGAGACTCGCTGTCCCGGATCGAGATCCTTCATCGTCTTGGCCAGGTTGGCGAAACTGCTGACCGCGTGGCCGTCGATCGACGTGATGATGTCGCCAGGCTCCAGCCCCGCGACGCCGGCCGGCGAGTTGGGAACGACCCAGTAGATCGCCGCCCCCTTGTCGACGAGCCCCGTCTTCTCGGCGAGTTTCTCGGGGTAGCGATGAACCCCGAGCTTGGCCTCTCCGCGAGCGGAATCGACGGTCGAGACGCTGGCCCCGAAGACGATCAGGGCCGTGAAAGCGATGCGATGAAGAGAGAGGAGATGGGATTGGTTCATGGAAACGCCTGGCGAATGACGGTCTTGTGGCACGAGGCGGCGAGTCGCCGCTCCGCTTTCATGTTAGCCTAGCGCGTCCATGCTCTGTCGATTATTCTTCCTCGGTTGCCGCGGAGATTGTCTCGTCGCTTCCCTCGGTGGTCTTGTCTTGAAGCTGGGACGCGATCCGATCGAGCACCCCATTGGCGAACGCGACCGACTCCGCCGAGGAGTAACGGCGGCAGATCTCGAGCGACTCGTTGATCACGACGGCGACCGGGTTCCCCCGCTCGACGGTCAATTCGTACACCGCGAGGCGTAGGACGTTGCGATCGACAGGCGCCAGACGTCCCATCCGCCAGTTCTCGAGGGCGTCGGTGATCGTCGCGTCGATCGCTTGCCGATTGGAGCGCACCCCATCGACGAGTGAACGACAGAACGTCTCCAGTTCGGGGAAGTGAAGCCTCCCGCTTAGGAACGCGTCGATCTCCTCGGGCGACGTGGTCGGATTGACGTCGTAACGGAAGAGGGCCTGCATGGCCACTTCGCGGGCTCGGCGACGGGTGCTCATGAGTTGCTCCCTGGAAGTGCCTCGAGAAGATTGACCATCTCGATCGCGGCGACGGCCGCTTCGAAGCCTTTGTTGCCCGCCTTGGCCCCCGCTCGATTGACCGCTTGCTCCACGGTGTGCGTCGTGAGGACCGCGTTGATCACGGGGATGCCGGTCTCGAGAGCGACCTGGGTCAGTCCCTTTGCCGACTCCCGCACCACGACGTCGTAGTGATCGGTTTCGCCGCGAACGATCGCCCCGAGGCAGATGACCGCCGCGTACTCGCCGCTCTCGGCCAGCCGTTTGGCCACCAGGGCGATCTCGAGGGAACCGGGAACGTGAATCGTGTCGACATTCGCGTCCGCGACGCCATGTCGCCGCAAGCCATCCTGCGCTCCCGCGACCAGATGCTCGACGATGAAGCTATTGAAGCGGGCGGCGATCAGCCCGAACCGCCCCTTGGGAGTTTGAAACCCGCCGCTGAAACTTGCCATGCACCCCTCACTGCCATGCTGATTCCGCACGGCTGCTCGTTGAAATGTGGTCACACGGCTCTTCCGCGCGTGTGAGCTTCCATCCGAGAGGTCATTTTACGGAAGCGCGCCGGAGAGGGCAGCTTTCCAAGGGGAGCTACTTTGGGCAAGAAACGAAGCGAAGCCGGCAGAACCGGCTTCCATCGTTGGTCGAGCGTCGTGGCCGGGCCTTGGGCTTGGCCCGACCTTGCAACAAGAGACCCAGCTTCTAGAAGGAGATCGGGAAGGGATTGTCCTTGCTCGGCGACATCGCCTTTTGCAGGTCACGCTCGACGTCGTTGGGCGTCTCTTCGAACAGTCCGTAGCGGACCGCGTACTCGCGGGCCAAATCAATACGGCGTTGAGCCTCCTTGAACTGTCCCTGCTCGATCATTTCCCGAGCCTCGACGAGGAGCCGCTGGGCCCGCTGCTTGCGATCCTTTTCGCTCATCGCCGAGCGATCGGCCCGACGCGTTTGCTTCTCGGACGACGCGGCCGACGTCGTACTCGGCTTGCGCGAGACGCTTTGTTGACGCGTCGGCGCTTGGGCCACACGCTGCTCGGCGGGACGCGACGAAGCGCGGCCTCCGAGAAGTCCCGCCGCGAGTCCCTTGTGCTCGGAATGATCCTTGCTCTCGCTCTCCTCACGTTTCGGGCTAGCCGTCGTCACCTTCGCGGAATCGGACGACGTCGACGCCTCCTCCTTCGCGCTGGAGCGTCCAAAGCGGAACATGCGGCTCAGGGAGACGAGCTTCACGTCCTTCTCGGGCTCCGAGGGCGCTTTCTCCGCCGCGATGCGAGCGGCCGTCGCGACCACGTCGGTACTCTCGGACGTCGAGGCCAGTTCCTTGCGAGCCGCCGGCACCACATCCGGATTGGTCATCTTCTTGGCGACGGGAATGTCGACAATCGTCGGCTTGGCCGGCTTCGACTCGAGCGCTCGGGGCGTCGGCGGAGCTTGAGAGATCTTCGGCGTGGTGGTCTTCGCCATGGCCGGTGACTTGGTGACGGTTTCCTTGGTCACCGCGACCTCCTTCTCGGTGTCGCTACCCTCGTTGAAGAAGAAACGCTTGATCGGCGATGTCGTCTTCGTCTCCTCCTTCGCGACCTCGACCGGTTGCAACTTGGTCACGGGAACCCGCTTCGCGGGCGTCGCCGCTTGAGTCTGAGACGGGACGGCCGTCGCGTTGGCCACCGCCGGCGACGCTTGGGGCATCATGCGCGGCTGTTGCTGGTAAGGCACTTGCGGCGTTTGCGGGACCTGGGGCCGTTGCGTCTGGGCATACGCCTGCGACCCGGCGTACTGCCGACTTCTGGCCGCATGCTGGACCGGATACTGGTTCATCGTCGACTGTTGCGGAACCTGGTTGGGAATCTGCTGAACGCCGTACTGGTTGGCATTCGGCACCGCTTGCTGATACGGGTTGGCGTTCTGGGCAGGCATCGCGGGCTGGAAGCGGGCCTGGCTCACCGGCTTTTTCAGTCGGCCGCGAGCGGGCAGGACCGAGCCCTTGCGAGCCATGTACTCGACCGCCGTGCGGGCACGTTCGCGGACCTTCGGGTCTTGGTCGGTTTCGGAGACCCTGATGAGGACGTTCATCGCCCGTAGTTTGTAGCTCTTGGCTCGCGCGAGTTTCTCCACGACCTCGAGCCGGACATCGGGCTCGGGATCTCTAGCGAGCACCATTTCGAGGGCATCGAGGGTCCCTGGCGCCGCCCGCCGATCGAGTCGTCCCATCCGTTTGACCGCCTTGACTCGCTCGGAGGCGTCACTGGCGAACAGGCCAACCGTCTGGCGATTGACCGGCCCATACTGGGCTTGGGATGGGCCCGCCAGACTGGCCAGAAAGAACATGACCATCATTGCGGTGCGTGCTTGTCCCATGTTCATCGGCTCCTCTTCCCTTACGAGCGATACGCGAACGACGGGGGAATCCCCATGCTGGTCCCGCGAGTGGCGACTTCCCGGAGGAGGCCGAGCCCACGCGGAGACCATCGGTCATTTACTCTTCGTTCCCTCACGACTGGAGTCTTTAGCAAGACCCGAAAAATCAGTGGTTCCCACCTTTCCCTCCCGACGCGTCTCCCTGGTCCACCATGACTCACTCTTCCCCATCTCGACTCCGCAAGCGAGGCGATTGGGGCCGGCAAAATGCTCGGGCGCGGATGGGCGACATCAATTGGTTTGATTGTGGAGAGGGGTTTTTGCCGATGTAGTCGATGAGCGCCCACTGGGCCAAGCCAGGAATGTTGGACGACGCGGGTCATCGTGCGAGGTTGGAAACGATGGTGAACTCTCGAAAGTTTTGGGCCGTGGTGACGCTCTCGGGCATCACCGGCATCGCATTCCTAGGCGGTCAACTCGTCGCCTCCGACGATCACCCCGATCAGGAGCAGTCTCTCGTTCAGCGAGTGCATGAGGCACGCGACGCCTATCAGGCGAGTTTGGAGCGTTTGCGAGCCTACTACGTCCAAACCCAGGACAGCGAAGCCCAGCGATGGGTCGAGCAGGAGCTCACGGCGTACCACATGATTCTCAAGACGCCGTACATTCTCAATCTCGATCTGCCGAGCCGCGATCTCAGGCCCGATTCGAGCATCATCAACGCCAACCAGATCTTCCGGCAGGCTCTCGATTGGCTCAACAAGTCGTCCTTCACCGAGCGTGAGGCCAATTACAAGCGTGCGGAGCTGCTCCTACAGAGGTTGGTTCACGACTACCCGCGCAGCGACAAGCTCGACGAAGCTTGCTACTACTTGGGCCAGATCTATTCGAGCAAGTACTTTCAGCAGTACCGCCGGGCCGCGGCCTACTACGAACGTGTCTTCCACTACGAGCCGAACACCAATCTCGATGCCCGCAACCGCGCGGCGTTTCTCTACGAGAACTACATCGCCGATCGCCGCCGGGCCGTGGAGTTGTACCAAGAGGTGCTGCGTCGGGAGGTCGATCCCGAGAAGACTCGGGAAGCCAACAAGCGGCTAAGCGCGCTGCTCAACAACCGCACCGCCCAACGCCAGTAGGGAATGAGTCGGGTTCGCCGAGTGTGGTAACCGTGTTCGATCGACTCGTGAGGCCACCGCCGGCTGATTGCCAGCCAGCAAGTAAGAACGATGTCATTGAGGATGTCGGGCCATCACGGCCCTACGAAGTTCGCGATTGGAGCCCGCTCACTCCTGGCCCCTCTCCCATGGGGAGAGGGGGGAATGAAGAGCATGGAGAAGATATGCGGGCGCGACCGGCTGCTTCCAGCCAGGCAAGAGAGTAAGCACGCTCCCTTCGGCTACCCGGACGTTATGGCTTCAGGAAGCCCTTCTCTTCGAGATAGTTCACGACCTGCGCAACGCACTCCGCCACGGAGCTCTCGGCGGCCTTCAGCGTCAGCTCGGCCTTGGCGGGAGCCTCGTAGGGATCGTCAATCCCCGTGAATCCCTTGATCTCCCCCGCGCGAGCCTTCTTGTAGAGCCCCTTCGGATCCCGCTCCTCGCAAACCTCCAACGGCGTGTCGACGAAGCATTCGATGAAGGGCAGCTCTCCTTCGTCATGCAACTTGCGAGCATCGTCGCGGTCGGCACTGTAGGGGCTGATGAAGCTGGTGACGGTGATCATCCCGGCGTCGGCGAAGAGCTTGGCCACTTCGGAAATCCGACGGATGTTCTCCTTGCGATCGTCCGCGGAGAAGCCGAGGTTCTTGTTGAGCCCGTGGCGAACGTTGTCCCCGTCGAGCACGTAAGCCGCATGGCCGCGCTGGTGAAGCACTTGTTCGAGGGCGACGGCGATCGTGCTCTTTCCGCAAGCGGAGAGCCCGGTGAACCAAACGGTGCATCCCTTCTGCTTGAGCAAGTCGCGTCGTTCTTGGCGAGAAAGATGGCCGCTATGCCACGTGATATTGGTCGCTTTGACTTCCGTCATGACGTGAACGCTGTCCTTTCCTGTACTGCCTTCCGGGTTGACTAGGTTTTCTATCTCTTCACCGCGGATCGCGAGGGGAGCGGCTTTCGCCACCTCGCGGACCCTGTTCGAGCACCGATCCGGAAAACCAGGCACTCACGGCATGTTCGGCGTGGCGGGCAATCTGCTGCGCGTCGGAGCGTGAATCTCGAGCCGCACGACCCGCCGAGAAACAGCTAGGATACCGAACCTCAAGGGCACGTCCACATCCTCGAGCGGGAGATCGGCCGCCGCACGCCCTGGAAGCCGTGGCACTTCGGGAAAGTCCGGCCGAGAAAGTTGTCTGGATTTTTTCGCCCGCGCACCCTATCCCCCGACCAAACCAGATTGGCTCTCTCCGTCGTTTGGCGACGACCGAGCACGTTCGACGAGAGGACCCATCCCCATAGCCGAGGCCTCAACAAGACACGAGCAGGCGGCTCGCGCGAAAGGTTTTCGAATGGCCAGCGAACGTTCGACGCAATCATCGACCGACCCGAAGGTGACCATCCACATCTTGCGGGGACGAGCTACGCGGAACTCGCGACCGATGAAGGGACCAACCCTTCTGATCGGTTCGCAGAGTCACTGCGATGTGCAAATGCGCTCTCCCGAGGTCGCCGGCAAACACTGTCTGATCAGCCGTCGTCGTCAACAGGTCCTGGTCACTCAACTCGACCCAAACTTCCCCGTTCTGCTCAACGGTTCCGCGGTCGCCGAAGCCCCGATTCAGCACGGCGACAAGCTCACAATCGGGCCCTTCGAACTCTCGGTGACGATCGAGGGAGGCGTCGCGGTCCCGGAAGAACCCGAAACGACCAACGTTTCCCGACCGGAAATGCCTAGCGCTTCCCAGCCGGCGATGAAGCCGCTGCCTTCCAAGACGACGGCTCCCCCGTTGGCTACGCCCGGCGAGAAGGTCACTGCCGGCACAGCGGACGGACCGCGTCCGGTCTACGCGACGCAAGACACCGATGAGCGCCGCCAGAAGGAGGAGTGGATCCGCCTCGAAGCCGAACGCAAGGAACTCGAGCGTCTCAAGCAGAAACTGCAAGAGCAGCGCGAGGGAATCGATCGTGGCTTCCGCGAGCAATCCGATCGCGAGCAGGAACTCGTCGCCAAGCAGCGAGAGATGCACGAACAGGAAAAGCAGCTCGCCGCCTCCGCCCAAGAGATCGAACAGCAACGTCTTTCCGTCACCGAGGAGATGCTCGAACTCGACAATCGTCAACGCAAGATCGACCACTACAAGAGCCGGCTCGGACGCGTGCGCCGGCGCGTGTTCGAACAGGCCCGCGACCGACGCGGTGGCCTCGGCGAGCGTGCCGCGGAACTCGAGAAGAAGTCGCGCGAAGTCGAACTCCAACAGCGAGAGCTAGAACGGGAGATCGCCCACTGGAAGCAGGTCGGCCAGGATCTCGCCCAGCGGGAAGCCCAGATCAACGAGCGGGCCGACCTCTTTCAGACGCGCAAAGTCGACATCGACAAAGACGAGCGTGAACTGATCACCAAGCGAAACAAGCTCGACCAGGAACTGCAGAACGTCCGCGTCAAGGAACGCTCGCTCGAAACCCTCAAGGAGGATCTCCAACAGCGAAAGATCCGACTCGTCGAGGAGGAGGTCGCTCTCAAGACGGCTCGGGAGACGGTCGACAAGGAGTTCCAAGAGGTTCGCGAACGGGCCGCGGCGGTCCAGAGCCGCCACGAGGAGGTCGAGGGCAAGTCGCGCCTGCTCGAGAAGCAAGAGCAGCACCTCAAGGAACGCGCCGTACAGATCGAAGGGGAACGACTCGCCCATCTGGACCGCGAGCGAGACATCGCCGGGCGTGGTTCCGAGATCGAACAGCGGGAAGCCAACTGCAAGACGCGTGAAGAGGAGTGCCGACGCCGCGTCGAGGAACTGAACGTTCGCGAGCAGACGCTCCTCGAACAGGTCCGCCAGTTCGAGAAGCGCGAGAAGGAACTCGAGCAGGTCTCCGCCTACCACGCCCAGCGCAGCGTCGAGATCGATAAGCGTGCCGCCGAACTCGAAGCGAGCACCAACACGATCGTCGTCGAGTTGGATCAGGACCGCGCCGCGCTCAAGCGCGATCGGGAAGAACTCGACCGGGAGAAGAGCCTCCTCGACCAGGAACGCCAGCGACTACTCTTGCAGCAAGATCAGTCCCTCTCGCGCTTCAGCGAGGTTCGGGAGAAGGCGGTCGAGCTGGCTCAGCGAACGAGCATCCTCCGTTGTCGCGAGGCCTCCATCGATTCGGTCTCGCGTGGCCACCTGGCGCAATTGGAGGAGATCGACCGCGGCCGCAAGGAGATCGAAACGACCCGCGCCGATCTTCAGCTCCGAAGCGAAGCGCTCGAACGTCAACAGAAGCGTTTGGGCGACCAAGCCGAAGCTCAAAGCGCCGAGTCAAAACGGCTTGAGGAACTCGCCAACGCTCTCGAGTCGCGTCAGCAGGAGGTTCTAGGCCGCGAACACGACTGGGTCGACGAAGTCCGAAGCCGCCGGGACGAACTCGAGGAGCTTGCCGGCCAACTCGAGCGAAAACGGCAAGTCCTCGATCGCGACATCATGGCTCATCGCCGCCACGTCAACAAACTCCGCGAAGTCAGTCTCAAGGTGGTCCAGCGCCGCCGCGACATCCACAACGAGATGCGCGACTTCCAGACCACCGAGACGATCAATCGGCAGCAAGTCGAACTGCTTCGCGACAACCTTCGCCGTCTGCGAAGCACGGTGGCGAGCTACTTGGAGGACTCCTCGCGCCGCGATCGCGAACGCGACGAGTGGATGCGAAGCGTCGGCGAGGACAACGCGGTGCTGGGCGAACTCAGTGGCGAGGTCGCCGACCAGATGAACGCGATGCTCGGGCAGATCGAAACGCGGATTTCCACCAACGGCTCGAAGATGGACGGCGACGCCGGGGGAGCGATCTGGAGCGAGGTTCGCGGCTTGGTCACCTCCCTGGGAGCCTGGTCGGAACGTTTCACGCGCATGAAGGAAACATTCCGCGGGCGAGCCGCCTCCGAGGCACGACATGCCGAGGCGATGGTGTCGGGACGCAACACCCTCTCCCGACTCATTCATCTCATCGAGGAGACGGGCGAGCGCAACGAATCGGTCTTCGTCGTCGCCGAGAAGTCCCCGCAAGAGCCAGCCGCGGAGAGTCGCCCCGCGATCGCCGAGCATCACCAGTTGCCGATCGAACTCGAACACGACGACATTCCGATGGTGACGCACGAGATCGCCACGCCAACTCCCCGTGATGTCGCGCCGGCGACTCCGGAGATCGCGAGCACACCTCCCGGCGCCGAGGTTCCAGCGGAAGAGCCCGAGGAACCAGTCGTCTCCCTGCCCATGACGGGCATGGAAGATCGCGAGTTCGTTCAGCGACTGATGCAAACGGGACTCTGCGACGAGACGGCGCTCAAGAGCCACGAACATGAGGCGGCCAACCGTGGGACAACGCTCCAAGCACGCCTGTTGGAAACGGGAGCCCTGAGCGAGTACCAGCTTGGTTGTCTGGCCGAGAACCGGCTCGACGAGTTGAATGTCGGTTCGGCCACGATCCTCGACCGTCTTCACCGGGGAGCGACGGCGACCACCTACAAGGTCAGGCTCGGCGGTTACGATCAACCGATGGCGCTTCGGATCCTCGATCCGCGTTGGAGTCGCGACGAGTCGATGCGCAGCACCTACGCGATCACCGTCAACGCGATGACCGACTTCCGGCATCCGAACGTCGCCAACCTGCACGAACTCTTTGTCACCGACGCCGGCTTCGGTGTCGTTTGCGACTACGTCGACGGTTGGTCGGTGGGCAAGCTCTCCGGATACGGCGTTCCCACGAAAGCGATCGTCCACATGTGCCACCAGGCAGTCAGTGCGATCGCCGCGGCGCAGCGTCGTGGCTTCGTTCACCACAACTTGCGGCCGAGCCGCATCATGATGACCCTCTCGGGCGAGACCCGACTTCTGGGGTACGGCGAGCCGGCTTGGCTCAGCAAGATCCACCGCTGCGAACGCGGGCGGGCCATCACCTCCTACTTGCCGCCCGAGGAACTTCTCACCGATGGCTCCGCGGACGCGCGCGGCGATCTCTTCTCGGTGGCCGTGATCGCGGCGGAACTCGCCACCGGCACCCGAGCGGCCGTCGGCCAGAAGCTCGATCTCCCCGGCGACTTCCCTCGCGGGTTCTCGGCTCTGCTGACGCGACTGCTCCAGGAGCGTCCGCAACAGCGTTGCTCCTCGGTGGGTGAAGTCCTCGACATCCTCGAAGAGATGGTCCTGCAACCCTCGATGGAGGGTGATCCCTGGCCCGAGTTGCCGCAAGTCGTCAACCAGCTTGCCAACCAACCCTCGGAGCAATCGAGCCGAAAAGCGGCTTAGTATTCGGTCCAATGAAGATCTAGGGGCCACTGACTGCACGTCGGCCAGTGCCAAAGCGATAGGTCCCCACCAACACCAGCTTCAAGCTGGAACAGAGCACCGGTGTCCTGATTGGCAAGTTCATCGCATTGGGTCTCGGCCGCTGATCGTGCGGGAGCTTGCCCAACCACACGTGTTTCCCGCATGCCCACGGAGCGCGGGGCACCGCCCCCTCCAAGAGACCCTTCGGTAACGGATCAATCAGTCAGGAGACTACCAACACGAGGTCAGTCGGACGCTTCGGTCGTCGGGACGTGTAGGAAGTAGACCGTGCCATCCCCGTTGCCCGTGGCGACATAGTTGCCACTGGGACTGAAGGCGACGTCCGCCACGATCCCTCCCGGAGGCCCGACGCGGTGAGTCGCCTTCAAGACGCCGACCCGAGCGTCCCATAGATGAACCGCCCCCCGATCGTTGCTGGTCACGAGCGTCTTACCCGTCGGATGAAAGTCGAGGGCGTTGGCTGGAGGCTGCCCCTCGTCGGTCGACCACATCAGGTTCCCGCTCTCGGCGTCCCATGTGTAAATGCGACCCTCCGCGTCCAGCGCGGTCAGTACCCGGTCCGACGGACTGAAGACGACGCGCGTCATCGGGTCGCCCTGCCCCTCGAGACGTCCCCAATTTTCGCCCGTTTCGGGATCCCAGAGAAGGACACTCCCATCCACCATCGAGCCAGCGTCGTGAGGCGCGATGGCGGTCGCGAGGATGTCTCCCGATGGGCTGAAGGTCAAGTCGCTGGCGTGAATCCCCTTCTTGAGCCTGATCGTTCGGGCCGGGGTGATGCCCTCGAGACCGAGGTTCCACAGCAGGATCGCCCCCTGTCGCGTCCCCGCCGCCAAGCGCGTCCCGTCGTCGGTCAGTGCCATACTGACGACATCGCCCTTCACCGGAAAACGTTCCGGGAGGAGCCAGGTGCTCGTGTCGAGCAGCGAGATTTCACCTTGATCGTTGGCAAAGGCGATCAAGGGAGCCAAACGGGCCGCCGTGAGGAGATTGGCGCGATAACCCGGGTCGATGGGGTCGAACTCCTCGCCCGAGGGGACGCTCCAGTGTCGCAGTCGCCCACCCAGGTCCAGGGTGAGCATGTGCCGCGCGTCGCGAGCGAAGACGCACTGTCTCACGCCGGCGATGGGTACGGGGGCGGCGGCCGTTTGATCGGAATCGGCGATCTCGACCAGGTGGTCGCGTGTCCCGAGTGCGATGTGCCTGCCGTCGAGCGATAGCTGGATCGCGGCGATCTCCCCGAAGTCGGTACCTCTTGTCTCGACATCGTTGGCCCGTGGAAAGCGACCGACGACGTACGTTCCCGCGCGTGAACTCACCGCGAACCGATCCCCGCCCGATCCGAGCGAGGTGGTCGCTCCCTTGGGAATCTTCCCGCTGTTGACCTTCGTCCCGTCGCGACGCTCCCAAACCGACAGCGTGCGGCCATCCCCACCAATCCCGACCAACCAACTGGCATGGAGGCTGAACGCGAGCGCATCGACCACTTCTCCCTCCGCCCGAAGCGAGCGCGGCTTACCCGAGCGCAGTTCGACGACGACGATGCCCCCCGAGTCGGCCGCGGCGGCGACGACGGTTCGATCCGGCGAAATCGCCACCGCTCGGTAGCCACCGGGTACGGGGGGAAGGAGTTCTCGCTTCGGAGCGTTCGTTTGCCAATCGAGAACCACCACCGCTCCCTCAAAGGGGCGATCGGCGGCGCGCTCGTTGTCCTCCGATCTCGCGACCTCGGCGACGATCAACTCGCCCTCGGAAGCTCCGGCGGCGACCGCCCCCACTCCCTCGCCCAGGTCGGCGATCAGTTCTCCGGTCAAAAGGCGCCAAACCCGCGCGCGCGACGAGGCACTGACGGAGACGAGGTGTTGGTTGTCGTCGAAAAAGAGGAGCTGCTCGACCGACTCTTCCTCGGAGGGCCACTGTCGCAGGAGGGTCCGCGACTCGACATCCCAGAGCTTGATCATCCCATCGGCACCTGCTGTGGCGACGCGGTCCCCTTGGAGATTGAACGCGACGGCGCCCACCGGTGCCCAGTGTCCCAGTTGCTTCGCGGGCACTTCGAGCAACCCGACCACTTTCGTCTCGGGCGAGAGAAACGACGAGACGGCATCGGTCGTGGTGGTGACGGCGTCGAGGGGACTTGGAAGCAGCGAAAACAGCTCGGCCGCCTTGAGCGACTCATTGGTCCTGGCCCACTTCGAGACGAACTGGTTCAACCGTGTTCGCAAGTCATCGAGCTGGGCCGAGGTCGCCGGCGTTTCGCGAATCGCCGCTACCTCGCGCGTCAACTGCTCGAGCCCGTTGCGACGAACCGTCCTCGGCGTCGGAATCCACTCGGGAACGGTGCTACGTACTTCGCCTCGTTCCAGAAACCAGCGATAGACGACCAACTCATAGCCAGGCCGGTGCAGACGAATCACCCGAAACCCCCAGGAGCCGTCGATCTCGATGGGGCCTTTTTCGGGGACGGGTACACTCTCACCATCGACGATCATCGCGACATTCTTGCGTTGATGCTCGGGCCACTCGAACGTCATGGTCGTCCGCCCCAGCCAGTGCCAACCACCGACAAGCGACGCGATCAGTACGGCGCCGGCGAGGGCGATCACCAGCGCACGCGCGTGGCGCCAACGCTGCTCCGGCGGCCGAAAGGCGGATAAATCGAACCGGGGCTCGCCCAACCATTCGGGCAAGTCGTGCGACTCCACCCGGCGGCCTTCCCGAGAGGCTCTCGGGCGAATGACGGGGCTGGCGACCGTCACGTCGGTCGAATCGAAACCGATTCGGCGCTGCCAACCGCGCAGGGCGTCGTGCAACTCGTCGGGCGTGGCGTAGCGATCGGCCGGCTTCTTCGCCAGCATCTTCGCCAGGATCGCCATCAACGAGGGATCGAGCCCCTCGATCGGCACGATCGGATCGTTGACGTGCTTCATGAGCATGTCGAAGTCGCTGTCGGCCTCGAAGGGAGGATGGCCGGCGAGCAACTCGTAGAAGGTGCACCCCAACCCGTAGATATCGCTCCGGATGTCCGCTTGGCGCGTGTCCTCGGCCTGCTCGGGAGCCATGTAGTCGAGCGTGCCGACGAGGATGCCGGTCTTGGTCAATGCCGTGCCGTCGGAGCCGTCTCCCTCGTGGCCGCCGGTGAGACGAGCGAAGCCGAGGTCGAGGATCTTCACTTCACCCTCGGGAGTGACCAACAAGTTCGAGGGCTTCAGGTCGCGATGAATGACGCCATGCCGGTGGATGCAAGCGAGCCCGTCCGCCGCTTGCGCGATGTAGTCGGTCGCCTGCTCGGCCGAGACAACACCCAAACGGGTCACGAGCTCCTCGAAGTCCTCGCCCGCGACGAGTTCAAATGCGATGTAGTGCAGCCGCCCGTCGGTGCCGATACGCAGGGCGCGCACGATGTTGGGATGCTCGAGTCGCGCGTTGGCGACCGCTTCGCGTCGGAAACGTTTGAGGGTGTTGGGATTACGGCTAACTTTGTCGGGACGCGGGATCTTGAGGGCCACGGTCCGCTTGGTGATGGTGTCGCGCGCGGCGAAGACCGCTCCCATCCCTCCTTCCCCGAGTTTGTCGAGGAGACGGTAGCGGTGATCGATGACGAGACGTCGTCCGCGCGAGGTGTGGATTTGGCGAGCCTGCCACTCGGTCAGCAACCCGTGACGAACGAGTCGTTCGGCGAGATCCTCGGCGTCCTGCCGCTTCAGATCGTCGATGTCACGACAGACGCGTTCGAGGTCTTCGGGGGAAACGAGTTCGCTCTTGAGGACAAGTCGGCGGTATTCGTCGGCCGACATGGGATGAGTCCTTTCGATGCCGACATCGATCGACGTTCGAAGCGATATCCGACACCTTGATTCGCGGGCTAAGAGGCCGTCAATTCCTTGACGACTTGGGCCAGCAACTTGGGATCGCGTCGTTCCAGTAGATGCTCAATCCGTTGTTGCGGCAAACCGGCTTTCGCCAGCGCCTTCTCGGCACGCTTCCAGAGACTGTCCGCCTTTTTCCCTTCGGCGAGGTAAATCTCGGTCGTCAGTTCCGAGAGCCGCTGGCAAAGGATGCCATCGATGTTGTTGTAATAGCGACGGATGATGCGCTTCTGATGCGGCGAATGATCCGCCATGGCTCCATTTCCTCCTCAGGGGCAAAGTTCGTCTTCGCGGCGGCTGGAGTCTGATCGAGTGGGATCGGACGTCTGGCTCGGTCGGCCATCGATTACGACGCTGCTCTCGCGAGATGGAGTCACCTCTAGCTTCCCGTCTTTGCGTCGAACAGTCCAACCCAATCCTTCGGTACTCCACGCGTCTATCAACTCGAGTCTCGGCGGCGCGGTCTAGGTAGGTTGATCGGCCCCGTCGCCGTCGACAGGGTTCGGTTTGCCAATGAGGTTGAACTGACCGTTGCGGAAAGCTTTGGCGATCGCCATGGGGACATCGGCCTCGGCGAGGACGACCTTGGCGCGGTTCTCGACCACCGTCGCCTTCATCTCTTCCTCACGAGCGACCGCCTTGGCGCGTCGAATTTCCGCGTGGGCTTGGGCACGCCGCGTGTCCGCTTCGGCTTGGTCGGCCTGCAGGCGGGCCCCCACATTCTCTCCCACCTCGATATCGGCGATGTCGATCGAGAGGATCTCGAACGCCGTCCCCGCGTCGAGTCCCGAGTTGAGGACCCGTTCGGAAATTCGCTCCGGGTGGTCGAGGACGTCCATGTAGGTATTCGCCGACCCGATCGTGGTGACAATTCCCTCGCCGACGCGGGCGATGATCGTGTCCTCGGTCGCTCCGCCGATCAATTGGTCCAAATTGGTTCGGACCGTAACGCGGGCCCGCGCCTTGAGTTGAATCCCGTCCCTGGCGACGGCATCGATCGTCGTTTTGCCTTTCGCGGGGTCGGGAACGTCAATGATCTTCGGATTGACGCTTGTCTGCACCGCCTCCTCGACATTGCGGCCGGCCAAGTCGATCGCCGAAGCTCGCTTGAAGTCCATCGGGATGTCGGCGCGGCTCGCGGAGATCAACGCCCGCACGACATTGGGAACATTGCCTCCCGCGAGGTAGTGCGACTCGAGTTCCCGGCGGCTGATCTTGATGTTCGACTGGACCGCCATGATGCGTGCCCGCACGATCAGGTCGGCGTTCACCTTCCGGAGGTCCATCCCGATCAGATCGAAGAAGCCGATTCCCGCCTTGGTCGTGAAGCACTGAATCCAAAGTCGGAAATAACGGGTGAAAACAAACAGCATCACCAGAAGAACGATGATGACGACAAAGATGATCAGCCAGGCGATCTGCGGCATGCTCGGCGTTCCTTGATACCGGGTCGCGGTGAATTTGGTTCCCCCACCGCCGTTCCGGTCGTACCTTGGTCAGTTGTCAACATTGTAGCGACTGTCCCCACCGACGTCAGTTCGTCACTCGGAACCGTCCTTCTGAGTTGATAGGGACTTGAAGCGAGGCAAGCGAGACACAATTTCCCATGGCACTCTCCGCTCTCCCACTCTCCTACTGCGCCAACGTTCACCCGGGACGCACCTTCGCGGAAGTGGCTGAAGGACTCAAGCGATACACCGCCCCTCTCCGGGAGCGATTGGGAACGCCGATCGCGGTCGGGATGTGGATGACCCGCGACGCCCTCACCGAGGTCGCGACCGACCCCAAACTCGTCGACTGGCTGCAAGGTTGGCTCCGCGAACACGACTTGACGTGCTACACCATGAACGCGTTCCCGTTCGGTAATTTCCACGCCGAGCGCGTCAAGGAGAACGTCTACCTCCCCGATTGGACCGACGTCCGGCGCGAGGAATACACACGCGACGTCGCCGACCTTCTCGCTCGGCTCTTGCCGGAGGGCGTCGAGGGAAGCCTGTCGACCTCTCCCTGCGCCTTTAAGGCCCTTCACCCTCAAGGCGCGGACGTCGACGTCTATTTTCCCCGCCTCGTCAGCATCGCCCGCCATCTCCAGGACCTACGGCGGCGCACGGGCCGCACCATCCGACTGGCAATCGAACCCGAACCGGGCTGCCTCCTCGAGACGACCGACGAGGCCCTGGGGTTCTTTAAGGATCTGCGCGGCTGGGTGAAGGAGGCCAAGGATGCCGACGCGGTGCGGGAGCACCTTGGGCTCTGCTACGACATCTGCCATCAAGCGGTCGAGTTCGAGGATGTCGCCGAATCGATCGACCGACTCGACGCGGCCGAGATCAGGCTCGTGAAAGTCCACGTCACGTGCGCCTTGGAACTGACCGATCCTCGCGACGAGGCCGCCAGGGAGCACCTGGCACGTTTCGTCGAACCGCGCTACCTTCACCAGACCACCGCCCTGACCGACGATGGACGGCTGCTTTGGTCGACCGACCTGTCGCGGGAACAGACCTCGGCGCCGGCGGAGGACTGGTTGGGCAGCCGGGCGTGGCGGATTCACTTCCACGTGCCGGTCCACGAGGAGTCGCTCGGTCCCTTGGGAACGACGCGGCACGTTCTCGACCGCGCACTCCGGCAAGTGGCGCGACTCGAACAAACACCGCATCTGGAAGTCGAGACCTACACCTGGAATGTCCTTCCGACCGAGCCACAAAATGGCGCTTCGTTTGATCTTGTGAAGGGCCTCTCGGCTGAGTTACAACGGACCACCTCGTTTCTCGAGCAGGTTCGAGCCGAGCAAGGTTAGAGGAGACGCCGGTGACCAGTGCGATGCCCAACGAGTCAGCCCAACAAGAGAAGAGCGGTGGCGAAGGTCTCGGTGGACTGATCGCGATCATCGTCGGCATCGTGCTCGGCGTCCTCCTCGGAGGCTTCTACGGCCGGCAGATGTGGATGGCCCTCAACGGGCCGCACGAGCGGGTGGAGCGGTTGGAAGCGACCGCCGCCCAGAAGGCGCTCTTCGCCGAACGGGCCGACAAAGCCGCCGCCGAAGCGCGTGCCAAGGGCGACAACGCCGCCGCCGACCGCGACGAAGCGAAGGCCAAACGCTACCGAGACGCGATTCCCAAAATCAACAACGAGCGCGAGCGCATCGTGAAGCTCGCCAACGACGCCGACGCCCAGATGAAGGCCGGCCAACTCGGGTTGGCTTACTCGCTGGGCGTCTTCACCTCCTTCGTCGGCGACATCTTCCTGCGCATGCTCAAGGGAATCGTCATCCCGCTCGTCTTCACGAGCATGATCTGCGGCATCACCTCCCTTGGCGACATCCGCCGGGTCGGGAAAATCGGCATCGGGACCGTCGCCTACTACATGCTGACGACCGCGGTCGCGGTCTTCATCGGCATCCTCCTCGTCCAGATGATTCAACCCGGCGTCGGCGCCGACGATACCTTCGCGTACGTCAGCAAGAACATCGAAGCCAAGGAACGCTCTTCCGCCGTCGACACCCTTCTCGCCGTCTTTCGGGGACGACCGGGCGAACCCGGTAGCGGGATGTTCCCGGAGAACATCTTCCTGGCGGCGACGGAAACGAACGTTCTGGCGCTAATCGTCTTCGCCCTCGTCTTCGGCGGTGCCGTCACGACGCTGGGGGTCCGCGCGCAGCCCGTGGTCGACTTCTTCAACGTCGTCAACGACGCGGTCATGAAGATCGTTCACTTGATCATGTACTTCGCCCCTGTCGGGATCTTCGGGCTTGTCGCGGCCAACATCGCCAAGGAAGGCGGAGGACGCGAATTCCTCGGCCAACTCAGCTTGCTCGGCTTCTATGTCATGACGGTGATCATCGCGCTGGGAATCCACTCCGGGTTTCTGTTCAGCTTGATCGTCTTCGTCGCGCGGCGTCGACCGATCCAGTACACCCTCGGTGTCTTGCGAGCACTGCTGACGGCGGTCAGCACCTCGAGTTCCTCCGCCACGCTGCCGATCACGCTTGAGTGCGTGGAGGAGAACAACAAGGTCTCCAACCAGGCGGCGAGTTTCGTGCTCCCGCTCGGCGCCACGATCAACATGGATGGGACGGCTCTCTATGAAGCGGTCGCCGTCATCTTCATCGCGCAGTCCCAAGGCATCAGCCTGGGGGGAGCGGAGCTATTCATCATCTTCCTCACCGCGACGTTGGCGGCGGTCGGCGCCGCCGGCATCCCGCAAGCGGGCTTGGTCACGATGGTCATCGTCCTGACGGCGGTCGACCTGCCGATGGCGGGCATCGGAACGATCTTGGCCGTCGATTGGTTTCTCGATCGTCTGCGAACGACCGTCAATGTCTACGGCGACGCCACCGGGGCCGCGGTCATCGACCGGCTCTTCGTCGCTGGAGCCTCTACGAAGTCCTGAATGGGAGAGGTCGTCTCCGCCCGCGAACGGCAAACGCCAAGCATCCCACGCTAGCTCTTGACCTTCTGGTCCACGCTGTCAACGATAGAAGGAAAAGTAGGCACTCCTCGACGAGCATCACTCCGCCAGCCGAACGATGGCCTCAACTTCACGGACCGGACATACCAGCGTATTTGAGGAGATCCTGCGTTGACACGATTGGTTCGCCCCCACCTTGTCGCCCTCGGCTTGATCCTCACGCTCTGTGGTGGCATCTCCCTCGGCCTCGATGCCCTGACGATCAACAAGCGAATCAAGAGCGACGTCGAGTATCTCGCCTCCGACGAGCTCGAGGGCCGCGGCCTCAGCACCAAGGGAATCGAGAAGGCGGCGGGATTCATTCGCGACCAGTTCAAGCAACTTGGCCTCGCCAGCGGCACCTCCGATGGCAGCTATTTCCAGTACTTCGACGTCTGGCTCTCGAGCCGTCTGCTCAAAGACAAGACGTCCATGCGAATCACGGGGCCCAAGGATAGCGTCGAAAAGTTGACCCTCGGCGAGGACTACCAGCCGCTGGCTTATGGTGGCAACGGTACCTTCGACGCCCCCATCGTCTTCGCGGGCTACGGCATCACCTCCGAAGAGCACGGCTACGACGACTACAAGGATCTCGACGTCGAGGGAAAGGTCGTCCTCGTCATCCGGCGCGAACCGCAACAGACCGACCCCGAGAGCGTCTTCGACGGCGACGAGTTGACCGAGCACGCCTCGATCCTCACGAAGATGCGCAATGCGCACGGCCGGCGCGCCGCCGCCCTTCTCCTAGTAAGCGACCCGACCACCACTCCCGACGTCGACGACGACTCGCTCGTCCCCGTCGACTATCTCGGCTTCAAGAGCCCGCTGAGCATGCCGATGGCCCAGATCAGCCGAAAGACCGTCGAAAAGCTCCTCGCCCAAACTCCGCTGAAGGGGCTCAAGGAGGTCGAGAAGGCGATCGACAAGGATCTCAAGCCGCGAAGTGTGCCACTGACGGGTTTGGGAGCCGAGGGAAGCTTCGCGTTCGAGCGGGTCAAGGCACGCGTTCCGAATGTCATCGGTGTCCTCGAGGGCAAAGGCCCCAAGGCGGACGAGACGATCGTCGTCGGCGCCCACTTCGATCACCTCGGCTACGGTGGCATGGGCTCGCTCGCCCCCAAGAAGACTCGCGAGATCCACAACGGCGCCGACGACAACGCGTCGGGAACCGCTTGCCTGATCGAGCTGGCCCGCGCGACCGCCCAACGGGGTGTTCCGCCGCGACGCGTCGTCTTCATCGCCTTCTGCGGTGAGGAACGAGGGCTTCTCGGAAGTCGGCACTACACCAAGAAGGACCCGATCTTCTCTCTCGACGGCACCGTCGCGATGATGAATTTCGACATGGTCGGCCGACTGGACGAAGACAAACTGACCGTCTTCGGCACCGGTAGCGCCAAGCAGTTCGACGAGATGGTCGAGCGACTCAACGGCCCACGCAAGTTCTCGCTCAAAAAGATCACGGGCGGCACCGGCGCCAGCGACCACACGAGCTTCTACGTCGCTGGCATCCCCGTGCTGCACTTCTTCACCGGCTCGCACCGCGACTATCATCGTCCAAGCGACGACGCCGACAAGATCAACGTCGTGGGCATTCGCCGCATCGCCGACTACGCCGACGCGATCCTCCAGGAACTGCTCGAGATGAAGGAGCGTCCCGAGTACGTCAAGCTCAAGGACGAGGATCCCCACGCGGGAATGGACATCTCCTCCACCGGGCCACGCCCCTATCTCGGCACCCTGCCCGACTACGAGGATGAAGTCGACGGCTGCCTGCTCAACGGTGTCCAGCCGGGATCCCCCGCTCAGAAGGCGGGGCTGAAGGAAGGCGACATCATCACCGCCATCGACGGCAAGCCGGTTCACACTGTCCGCGAGTATGCCACGAGGCTCTACCGGTGCAAGCCCGGCGCCACCGTCACCATCACCATCAAGCGAGGTGAGGAGAAGAAAGACCTCGAGGTGAAACTCGGAAGTCGCGGGGGCTGAGCGCCCGATCGACTCGCCCCCATTCTTAATCCATCTCCCCCAACGCATCGTCGTCGCTCGGATCCGCTTCGAGGAGTCGCCTTCGGGGGAACAGATTCCAACCGACACATCCCGCCAGTCCGAACCCAAAGGCGTTCACGGTTCCGTGCAGCGCCCTCATCCAAGGGATGTCGAGCCCCGGCCACCAGCCGAAGCATCGGCCGCCGTAGGCGAACGCCAACGCCATGCTGAACGTCAACGAGAGAGAGACAAACCCAAACATCAGGCGAACGAATCCCGGCAGCTCATCCCACATCGCGAGTCGAAGATGCAAAAGCGCCACCAGAAGCCCGGCCCCCGCTAGCGCCGCGGCGGCGAGGAACTCGAATTGAACCGGGAGGCCGACTTGCGTCGCGGTGATGCCGATCGCCACGAGCGGAACGCCCACCACCACGCCGATCGCGGTCACGTCGGCGAGACGACCACCGACCAAGAGCGCCGCCCGCCCCGCGAAGATCGGCAGCAAAAATCCCGCGTAGTGAAAGTGAATCGCGGTCAACAAGACGATGACCGGCTCGAAATCGAGCGGCCGCGCTCCCAACCGCGAGAGCATCAGCCACCCCGCCCCGACCACGAGAAAGACCCAGCCGACGTCCTGCGCCAGGACGCCCCACGGCTGCGGCCAGCCTCGAACCCAAATGCGGCGGGCTCCCAGCAAGAGCATGAATCCGGTCATCGCCAGCCAGGGTAGCGTCAGAAAGGCACCGATCCCCTCGGGCAGCCAAAACGCGATCAGCAGCAACAGCGCCGCGGGAAATTGCATCGCGACCACGAGCCCGAAAAGCCTCTTGGGTCTCGGCTGATCCTCGACCTCCACGAAGAGTCGCAGCGCCAAGGGAACGAGCACCAGAGGCGAGAACAACAGAAGCTCCACCGCCCATGCCGTCTCGAACAGGGAAGCTCTCGTCCGCAAGGCGTCGGCTCCCCAGAACGTCGCTCCCAAGAGCGCGAAGAGTAGTCCCAGATCCTTTGAGCGCATGTTCCCTAGCATCCCCTATCCCGACCCGCGTCTCGCCATCGCGTCTCACTCACTCGAGTCCGTGTTGACAAGAGCAGAACCAGAACGACAAACTCCAAGTTGTGAGTGCGCCGCCAGCAATCTGGTGTTCCTAGTCAGAAAAGAAAGCCCGTCACCTCTCGGACCAAGATCACGTTTTCAAACCGGAGTCACAATTGCCGCTTTCCCGCGATGATAGGCAGTCTCATTTCGAGACGTTCATGGTTCTTTTGTAGGGATGGGAATGGAAAGCTTCCGGTATTGGGATGAATGGGCTCTGGAGGGATGAGAGCGAACGGGAGGATGGTCGTCTTCTCCCCACGCGTCTCGCCGGTGTGAGGAGAAGGAATCGTGTCCGGAGGTGCCCGGACACGTCCGTCGCGACTAGATGCGTTTGGCCGCGGTATCCATCATGAACTGCCAACAGCGGGCAATTCGGCCGTGGAGCTGCCACGCATGTCCGTTCCAGTGAAAGAGAAAGGTATGTCCGTCACGCTCCGCCCAACAACGGTCCTCGACGATGCTACACGCGGTGTAACCCTCGACGCAAAACTCCGGGAATGAGGCGTTCAACGTCCTGCTCCTTCAATTCGCCGGCGTCACTCCCTTCAAGCGTCGCTGGCGGCTGTTGTCAACAAGTCCTGGGAACACGTCTCTCCATCGCCGACAAGAGTCGATTGGCCAATTCATGGTGCCGATGCGTGTGATTCAGACGTCGTCGTCGATGTTGGTTGCCTGCTCATGACAAAGTCCGATCAACTCGTCAACACAACTAAGTGTCGGTCGAACAGGCATTGCTCCAAGAGTCAAAGCAATCACCGTGCCATCGAAAGCGTTTTCAATCAGGTGGATGTTTGACGATTGCAACCCTGGCGAGGCATCTCCGCGAAGAGGAAAGCCGCTTGGCTCGGCAAAGAGTGAATCTCGAGGCCGTTCGCGGACGATATTTCCTCCGCGTTCGCATCGAACGGAATGGAGTCCGATGAGTCCCGAGGCCGACCACAGGTAGCGTGAACCATGAGCCATCCTCGACTTCCCAACGGGACGCGCGTCCGCATCAAACGCAAGAGCGGCGTCGTCGTTCGCTCGATGCCAAGTATCTTTCCTGGCGAGGAGTGGGAATACGCGATCGACTTTGGCGACATTGTCGCGATCTACGGGGAAACCGAGATCCGGCCGATCGCCGTGCCGGCCTTCGTATCGCAAACGCGACGGGTGGCTTGACGCACTTTAGACGATGACGCGGGTCATCCGCCCCGTGGCGGTAACGAAAGGATCACCATGTCCAAGGACTACTTGATCTGGCAATGGCAGCAAGACGCCGAACGACGCGAGATGCTCGCCGACCAAGCCATCGCCAACGGACAATTCAAGCTCGCCGAGCTGTACAAGCTCCAGGCACAAGCGCGCCGTCGAGCCATCGCGGTCAACTCGGGGGACGCGCAAGCCATTCGCGAACTCAAGCGGGCCGCTTAGTCAGTCGCGCCGCGAAAATGATTGCCACGTGACATCAACCTCCCCCACGCCCCCCGAGTTTCGCGCTCGGATGGTGGGCAAGCGTGCCACCATGTCGGTCACCGCCAACCTCTCCCATCTGGCGAGAACCAGTCTCCGACTCAGCCTCGGGGTACCGCTGGCTGCTTGTCGGCCAGTGCCGAAGGGTTGGGGCTCCACCAATTCGCACATTCCGTTGGAACGGAGCAATCGCTAAATTCCTCCAACCGACGCTCGGCAATGAACGACGATCGCCCTCACGTTCCCTCTTCCCTCGTCCGTTGACGGCACTCCCCGGGCGTCTCGCAATAGCGACGCTTGAAAGCGGTCCCCATGTACTCGCCGCTGGAGAACCCCGTCTGTCGCGCGATCGTTTGCAGGCTCGCGTCGGTTTCGATCAGTAGCCGCTGGACCCGCTCCAACCGGACTCGCACGATCTCGTCCTTGAGCGAGTGTCCCACGACGCGCCGAAATCGCTCGGTGAGGGCTTGGCGACTCTCTCCCACTTCCCGAACGACGTCACTCGCGTTGATCCCTTCACAGGCATGATCGTGGATGAGCCGAATCGCGCGAGCAACGCCAAGATCCTCGATGGCGAAGATGTCGGTCGAACGCCTCACCACCACGCCCCGAGGCGAAACCAAACGGAGCTGGCGCGGCGCCTTCGCCCCGCGCATCAGCCGGTCCAAGAGTTCCGCGGCTTGAAAGCCGATCGCTTCGGCGTCGCACGCGACACTCGACAAGGGCGGTTCCGTCAAGTCGCAGATGAGCGGATCGTTGTCAACGCCCAGAATCGCGACCTCGCGCGGCACGCGAAGGCCCGCGTCGCGGCAGGCGTTGATCAGTTGTTGCCCCCGAAGGTCGTTGGCCGCGAGGATCCCCGTCGAATGAGGCAACGTCCGCACCCAAGCGACCAGCTCCTCATGGACGCGGTTGCCGTATGACTCCCGAACCACCAACGGAGGCGGCTCCTCGCTGGGCACTGTCAGGCAGGAGAAACCTCGCTCCTCGAGAAGCTGACGAAAGTTCCGCTCCCGCGTGTCGGACCAGTTCGCCCCCTTGACGCCCGCGAAGGCGAAGTGACGAAAACCACGCTCGACGAGATGCTCGACGGCGAGCCGTGCCACCTCGCGATCATCGGTATCGATCTGCGGCAGGTCGAGAGGATAGCGGCATCGCACATCGATGACCGGGATTGTTTGGCGAAGCAGCACCTCCCTCATCGTCGGCGTCTCGATGCGAGCGATGATCCCCTCGCCATCCCAGTCCTGAATCCAGTCCGGGAAGTCCTCGTGAATGCCACGATCGCGAAAGAAGCTGATCCAACCGGGACTCCGCTCGCGCATGAAGCGAGTGATCCCCGCGAGGAGGGCTCGGCCATATTCTCGCGAGGACTCGATCAACAGCGCGACGCGAGGCTGCCCCATGTTCACCACACCGACGGGAAGAGGTATCCGTTGCTGGAGTCTAAGGGGGCTTGGGGGAAGGTGTCAAATAGGCTTAACTGATGCGTGTTTCCAACGCATTTCGCAGTCGATCGCGACCACAATCGAATAGTCGGGCTTCCTCAATGACGTTAGAATAAACCAAGGTGCTGACCAGTTGCGGCGCTCTCGTGGCCAGATCCTTTCCGGGAACGGCCATCACGAGTTCCATGGCTGACTTTCGGATGGGAGGACTCCGACTGGGACTCACCCCGTCCCCGCCCTGCCTTGCCCACCCGCCTTCCGACTCCCTGCACGAAGGGGTGCTACAGCATGTTCGACGCGGTCCCATTCGTCCTCGTTCTCGCCACCATGACGGCCGAGGCCGAAAGCGCGAAGCCGACAGCCCAACAACTCGAGTTCTTCGAGAACAAGATCCGCCCAGTCCTCGCCGAGCACTGCTACTCGTGCCACGCCGCCAGTGCCAATCCCCTGCAAGCGAGTCTTTACCTCGACCGCCGATCGGGACACCTGCGAGGCGGCGACTGCGGCCCGGCCATCGTTCCCGGCAAGCCCGAGGAGAGCAACCTGATCCTCGCGATTCGCTATGACGGCGACTTCCTCGACATGCCGCCGAAGGGAAAACTTCCCGCCTCGGCCATCGCCGACCTGACCCGCTGGGTGGAGATGGGGGCTCCCTGGCCCGAGGAAAAAGGTTCCAACGAGAAGATCGCCAAGGAAGAGTTCGACGTCGCGACCCGCAAAGCGGCGCACTGGGCGTGGTCCACGCCTTCGTTGCCAGCGCTTCCGAAGACCAAGGACACGGACTGGATTCGCGACGACCTTGACGCGTTCGTTCTCCAGCGACTCGAGGACGCGGGTCTCGAACCCGCCCCGCGAGCCGACCGTCGCACCCTCATCCGACGGCTGAGTTTCGACCTCATTGGCTTGCCCCCGACTTCGGAGGACGTCAAGGCCTTCGACTCCGATCCGGATCCGGATGCTTACGCCAAGCTCGTCGAGCGTCTGTTGAGCTCACCTCACTTCGGTGAGCGCTGGGGACGCCACTGGCTCGATCTCGTTCGCTACGCCGAGACACGTGGGCACGAGTGGGATCACCCCGTCGCCAACGCCTACCAGTACCGCGACTACGTCATCCGGGCCTTCAACGCGGATGTGCCCTACGACCAGTTTGTCAAGGAACACATCGCGGGCGACCTGTTGGAACGGCCGCGACGAAACCCCACCCGAGGGTTCAACGAGTCGATCCTTGGGACCGGTTTCTGGTTTCTCGGCGAATGGGTCCACTCGCCGGTCGACATTCGTCAGGACGAGACCGACCGCTTCGACAACATGATCGACGTGATGTCGAAGACCTTCCTCGGCATGACCGTCGCGTGCGCTCGCTGCCACGACCACAAGTTCGACGCCATTTCGGCGGAGGACTACTACTCCTTGGCGGGCTTCCTGCAGAGTTCGAGCTACCGGCAGGTCCGCTTTGAAACGATGGATCACCATCGGCAACTTGCCGAGGAGTTGGCGGCCCTTCGCGAGCAGTCCGAACGCCCGCTCGCCAATGCCATCACCAAGGCAGCCGCCCCGCAACTCGATCGCCTCGCGGACTACCTGTTGGCCGCTCGGCGGCGGATTCGTCCATCAGCCGATGATGCCGGTCTCGAAGGTGGCTCCGAGGCCGGGCTCGATCCCTCACTCATCAACCAATGGGTCGCGCACCTCCGCCACGCGAAGAAGGATCCAAGCGATCCATTTCACGCCTGGTCGCTGCTGGCCCATCACACGCCCGCCGACGCGAAGCGACGCCTGGAAAAGTTCGTCGCTCGGATCGAACACGCAACCAACCAATCGCAACAATGGCTCGATCGCTCCCGTTCCATCGTCGACTACGCCGCCCCCGACAAGGCCGACTGGCTCGAAGAGGGATACAGCTTCGGCGGCCGACCGCGACGGGTCGGAGAGAGCCGCGTCGGTGAAGATCCCTCGTGGCCGTTCCAAGAAGTCCACGCTGAGGGAGCCGCCGTCTACGATCCGTTCTGGAAACGCCTTCGGCTCGCCAAGGGAACCGAACGCGAATCGGGCAAACCGGGGTCGTGGGTTCAGGCGGGGCGAACGCTGCGAACACCTACCTTCAAACTTCAGGAGGGGCGACTCCACTACCGCGTCCGAGGCGATGGGGTCGTCTTCGCGGTCGTCGACTCCCACCGCATGGTCCAAGGCCCTTTGCACGGGCGTGTCATCAAGACCGTCAAGGCCGGCCCGACCTTTCGTTGGATCGAGCACGACCTGACACCCTACATCGGTCACGGCATCCATCTGGAATTCTCGCCCGCCGATGACAGTTCCGAGTTCGCGGTCGCGATGGTCCGAGAGGGAGACCAGCCGCCACCCGCCGAGTTCTCCACCAACTCCCTCATCGGAGAGATCGTCGAACAGTCGCTGGGGAACCCGCCGACCTCCTTGGCGCGTGCCTACCGACGCACGATGCGCAATGCGGCCCAGCACTTCGCGAGCGGGTTCGCGAACCAGACAACTCGAACCTCGGACTGGTCGGCTCTTGCCGACTGGCTGGTGCGACATCCGGAACTGGTGTCGACGTCAGATGGACGGGACTCGGCTAGAGAGGCGTCGAAGTTTTACTTTCAGAAGACCTCGGCGCTAGCGGATCGCCTCCGACCCGAATCGCACACCGCCCCGGCGATGATGGACGGCAACGGGGTCGAAGAATATGTCCTCATCCGCGGCAATCACAAGACCGTTGGCGACGTCGCCCCACGCCGCTTTCTCGAGGCTCTCGAGGAGATCGGGCAACCGAACATCGCCGGCGGCAGCGGGCGACTCGAGCTGGCCCATCGTATCGTCGATCCGGCGAACCCGCTGGTGGCCCGCGTGATCGTCAATCGACTTTGGGCCCACCTCACCGGACGCGGCCTCGTCCCCTCCGTCGACAACCTCGGCGTTCTGGGAAGTCGGCCCTCCCACCCCCGGATGCTCGACTTCCTGGCGAAACGATTGATCGCCGAGGACTGGTCGCTGAAGCAAGCAATCCGTCACATTGTCCTCTCGAACACGTACCAGATGGCGAGCCGTCCGTCGGACGGGCGTGCCGAGGAACTCGATCCCAAGAACGACCTGCTGCACCGCATGCCCATTCGGCGGCTAGAAGCGGAAGCGATTCGCGACGCGATCCTCACGGTCTCCGGCCGGCTCGATCCAACCCTCTTCGGTCCGAGTGTCGAAGTCCACCTGACCCCGTTCATGCAGGGTCGCGGGCGTCCCAGAACGTCGGGGCCCCTCGACGGGAATGGAAGGCGCAGCATCTACACGAGGATTCGCCGGAACTTCCTGCCCCCCATGCTCACCGTCTTCGACATGCCGATTCCCTACACGACGGTCGGTCGGCGAACGGTCTCGAACGTCCCCGCCCAGGCTCTCACCTTGATGAACGATCCCTTCGTCAGCGAACAAGCCTCCCTATGGGCGGAGCGGGTTCTGGCCACCCCGGATCGTTCCCCGAAGCAACGCGTCGAGCGACTTTACCAGTCCGCCTTTTCCCGTCCCCCAAGCGACAAGGAAACTCGCGCGGCACTCTCATTTCTTGAACAACACGCCGAGAACCCAAATGACGAAGGGACGAACAAGCAGGCGTGGGCGGACCTCTGCCACGTGCTGTTCAACGTGAAAGAATTCATCTTCATCAACTGATCGCCTTCGGACGGAACGACATCTCATGAAACGTTGTCATCGAGACTTTGGGACGCGGTGGAGTCGGCGGGAAGTACTGCGATCCGCGGCGAGCGGTTTCGGCGCGGTCGCATTGGCGGCCCTCTTGGGGGAGGAGTCCGACGCGGCCTCGACCGGCCCGCTCGTCAAGGCTCCGCACTACGCCCCGAAGGTCCGCAACATCATCTTCCTCTACATGGACGGTGGACCATCGCAGGTCGACACGTTCGACCCGAAACCGCTGCTAACCAAGGAACACGGCAAACCCTTCGCCTCCAAGATCGAGCCGACGCAGTTCAACAACATCGGCACGACGATGGCCTCTCCCTGGAAGTTCAACCGGTACGGCGAAAGCGGTATCCCGGTCAGCGACCTCTTTCCCCTCGTCGCCCAATCGGTCGACGACCTCGCGGTCATTCGCTCGATGGTGGCCCCCTTTTCCGAACACACCTCGGCGAACTACTTCCTTCACAGCGGGCTGGGCGTTCAGGGACGTCCCAGCATGGGCGCGTGGGTCGGCTATGGACTCGGCAGCGAGAGCAAGAACCTGCCCGGCTTCATTGTGCTCAATGGCGGGCTGATTCCTCCGGGTGGGCTCGAGAACTTCGGCAGCGGGTTCCTTCCCGCGGCCTACCAAGGATCGCTCTTCCGCCCTTCCAATCCGCCGGTTGCCAACATCCAGCGCCGCGAGAAGAACGTCGCGCGTCAGAACGCGAAGCTCGATCTCATGCGAAAACTCGACGGAGGGGTCCTTGAGCGGTATGGCCAGGTCGACGCCCTGGAGTCGGCGATCCAGAACCACGAGATGGCCGCGCGCATGCAGACCGCGGTTCCGGACCTGATGGAGTTCTCCGGCGAAAGCGATGCCACAAAGAGCCTCTACGGGTTGGATGCCGAGCTACCAACGACGCGCACCTTCGCGATGCAGTGTCTGATCGCCCGCCGCCTGGTCGAGCGTGGGGTTCGCTTCATCGAGTTGACCTGTCCCGCCGTCCGTGCCGACCGCTGGGATCAACACAGCAAACTCAAGGAAGGCCACGACCTCAACGCCCGCACCGTCGACCAACCGATCGCGGGGCTACTCAAGGATCTCAAGGCTCGCGGCTTGTTCGACCAGACACTCGTCGTCTGGGGCGGCGAATTCGGACGAACGCCCTTCGCTCAGGGAAGCAACGGTCGCGATCACAACCCGTTCGGTTTCTCGATCTGGCTCGCGGGAGGTGGGATCAAAGGCGGAACGATCTACGGGCAAACCGACGAGTTCGGTTACAAAGCGATCGAGAACCGCGTCGAGATCCATGATCTGCACGCGACGATGCTGCACCTTCTCGGCATCAATCACGAGAAGCTGACGTTCCGCTTCGGTGGCCGCGACATGCGTCTGACCGACGTGCACGGCCACATCATCAAGGACATTCTGGTGTAGCACGTTCGATGGCGATGCGATCAGTCTCGCAGGTCGCCTTCGTCCTGCAAGGAGACGCGGAGCGGGAGTCGTATGTCGCCGCGTTCCACGACGATCGTCACTTCATCCCCCACCTTGTATTGGTCGAGGATCTCGAAGAGGTCATCGTTCGTTCCGATCTGCTTGTCCTCGATCGCCACGATGATGTCGCCCAGACGGATCTTGCCACTCCTCAAATACTGCGTCGGCTCGAACCCCGCCTTTTCAGCGGCGCTGCCCGGCTCCACGTTGACGATGAGAACACCCGCCGCGATCCCGACGCGACGCGCGATGGCGTCGGTCGCGACCTGGATGCCGATCACCGGCCGGATGACGCGTCCATGCTTGACCAGTTGCGGAACGACTTTGTTGATCATCTGAACGGGCACGGCGAAGCCGACGCCGGAGTAGGCGCCGGAGGGACTCAGGATCGCGGTGTTGATCCCGATGAGACGACCCGAACTGTCGAGCAGCGGACCGCCCGAGTTGCCAGGGTTGATCGCCGCGTCGGTTTGAATCACGGAACGGATCTTGCGTCCCGTTTGCGATCGGATCTCTCGTCCCAAGCCGCTGACCACCCCGGTCGTGAGCGTTTGGTCGAGACCGAATGGGTTGCCAATCGCGTAGACGTGCTGGCCAACCTCGAGTTCGTCGGAGGATCCGATCGGCAACGGCCGGAGCTCTCTGTCCTCAACATCGATATGCAGGACCGCCAGGTCATGATGCTCGGCCACCCCGACAATGGAGGCATCGTGAGTCGATCCATCCTCGAGGGTGACCCTGACGCTGTCGTCGCCGCGCGCCGCCGACTCGATCACGTGGTAGTTCGTGACGAGAAAACCGTTGGCATCCCAGACGAAGCCGCTCCCGGTCCCGTTGGGAATCTCGGTCGCGTTCATGTTCAGCGGCGAGACGCGATGGGACATCGTCGTCACGTAGACGACCGACGGAGCCGCCTCGCGAAAGAGCGCGATCGCCTCGGCTTCGTCATCATCTAGCTCACCCCGCTCGGCGACGAGACGAGGAACCGCGTTGGGATCGCGAACATCGGCCCGCCGGGACTCGACGATCCGACCGACCTGAACGCCCACCGCGAGTATCGCGAGAAGGGCCAACAACTTAATGAGTCGATATCGATCGGGTGACCCGTTCGGCACCCGTCCGTCGCGAGGTGATTCTTCTTCCAGCCAGTCGTACTTTCTGTGCTCTCTCATCGTCAACAACCCATCGAAACGTTCATCACTTTTCGTTCCAAGGAGGGCCGCTCGAATGGGTCGGCACGTGGTACTCGAGCGGCACAGCCCGCAAAGCGGAGGCCTGTCGGTGGGGAGGTATCATCCTCCCGACCTATTATACCAGCTCCCGCCACCAGGCAATTCGCTTCGGCTCGCGCGACCACCTTGAACCGCTTTTAGTCGGCTCGTGAGGATGGTCGGTCATGGCGGATGACGGTTGGGGGCTCGTCATCCTTCGCGGGGATGACGATCCAAACCGCACGATCGGCAAAGTGGCGCATCAGGTCGGCATTGCGCTCGGGACCGAGATCGTGTGCCCACAGGACCTTCGCACCCTCGAGGTCGGCACCGTTGTAGACCCACTCGTCGTTGAGCGGATAGTCCGGCGGATAGCGAACCAGAACGAGATGCTTCCCCGACAGGCCCGAGAGTCGCTTGCGCAGCCCCATCCGCGCCGAGACCCAGTCCCCTGGTGCGCTCAGCCCGTTCGCAAGTTCGAGACAGGGACTCAGCGTCATGAGAAAGAGTAGCAGAACCGCCGTTTTTCTCCACGAGTGCTCGCCCGTGCGAAGCAGAAATAGTCGCCGCAACGAAAGGGCGACCAGAAACGCCAACAGTCCCACCACCGGGGCGAAGTAGTGTGCAAACAGGTAGATGCACTGCAAACAGATCGCCAAGATCCCGGCGATGACAACACCGGCGAAGCGTCCCCAACGCGTCGTCATCCCCAACGGAGAAAGGAGCAACGCCAGGAGCCAGCCGGAGGGGAAGTAGTAGCGTCCCGCCCACGAGAGCTTGTTGCACAGCACTTCCGTATAGCCCTTCCAGGTACGCTGAGAGCGGTAGGCTCCGAGCGTCCAATTCACATGGAAGTCGCGTATTCGCGGGTTGGGATAGTCGGGAATCGGACCGGTGCCTTGGAAGACGAAGATGGGAGCCGCCCCGTAGGTCTCCTCGTGCACCTGGTAGGGCAGCTTCCACATCGAACCGGTCACCGCGCGATGGTAGATCCCCATGGCCCCCGCGCAGACGAATAGCACCGCCGCCGCCGGCAAGGTGATCCTCGCCAATCGACGCCAAGCGAGTCGCGGCGCGGAATGTATCGAGATCGCGAGCGGTACCATCGCCGCCAGGGTCGCGAGAAACCCCTCGAACGGGCGCGTGTTCGCGAGCAAGGCGACACCGACCCCCATCGCGAAACTGTCGAACAACCGCTCTCGCGTTAGCAGCCGTCGCAGAGCTCCGAACAAGAGGGCACCGCCGATCATCGCCGGAGCGCCTCCCCAGTAGGTATTCGACCATCCGAACATCCCATTGGCCGCGAGGTTGGCATGCGTCGTGAAGAGCATCGTCCCGACAAGGGCCCAACGTGGAGGGAGCCAGGCCCACAACATCCAGAGCAACGCGAGCGACGCGATCACATACCCGATCCAAACGCCCACAAGCGTCATCCCAGTCGCCACTCTCCCCAAGGCGAGAAAGAGTCCGGCCGCGGGTGGATACTTCGAGGCGTAGCAACCGCGAAAGAGGATGTGCGGACTTTCGAAGTGTTCGGGAAAGGGACACGGAGGATTGACCAGACGCCCCGAGGCGAACGTTTCCGCCATGAGGAGATACGAGAACTCATCGTGGACTCTGGGAACGGGCCAACGAGCAAGCGCGATCGTCAGACATACCCCGAGGGACGTCAGCGCGACGACCAGCGAGGCGCCAACCGGACGGAGGAGGAATCGCCGCGTCGCCCTTCCCCGCGAGGAGAGCCGTCGATGGGGGACCAGGACAAAGAGGCTCAGTAGACCGGCCCAAAGTCCCCAAGCGATCATCACTTCCATGGGGCCAAGACGCGTCAAACAACACTCCGATCATTCATTGAAGCGACGTCGGTTTCCATGGTGTGTACTCCTTGGTCACCTCGAGTCGGCCGTCGTCCCCCGAAGGAACAACCAGCCACGTCGTCCGGTCGAAGTAGTAGCGCATCAACTCGGCGTTTGGTTCCCTACCCAGATCGTGAGCCCAGAGGACCTTGTCGCCAAAGAGATCTGCTCCGTTGTAAACCCATTCGTCGTCGATGTCGTCGCCCGGACGGTAGCGAACAATCACGAGATGGCGACCGGGCTGGGACTCGAAGTAGCGCCGGCATCGTTCGCGTTCCCAATTGAAGCGATCGCGTTTGTCCGGGCCAAGGGGAAGAACCATTGCCTGCGTCATCATCACGAGGACAATCACGCCGATCGTCACCGCTCGGCCAAGCTTCGACTCGCGAAACGCGACATAGGCTTTGCGAAAGAGGCTCGTGACGAGAAAGAACCACAGCGGAACCAACGGTGCCACGTAGTGAGGGAGAAACCAAGTGCACAACGCACCGACTCCCAACGTTAGCAAGATCGTCGAAGAGGCGAAGAGCGCCCAGCGATTGGTCCACGTGAAGGGAATCAGCGGCACGAGGTAAAACCAAAAGAGAGGGAGATAGAAGCGGTAGATCCAACTCCATTTCCGCTCGAACCCTTCCCAATAACCCTCGAGAGTCTGCTGACGAGTGTACTGTCTGACCGCCCAGAAGTTCTGATACTCGCTCAGTCGAGGGTTCTCGATCTGTTTGGCCGGCTTGGGCGACTGCCACAGAAAAAGGGGAGCGACTCCGTAAATCTCCTCGTGATGCATGTAGGGCATCCGCAGCGCCGAGCCGGTTACCGCGCGGTTGTAGACGCCCATCAAGAGTGCGCCGGCCACGAGGGGCACGCAAGTCGGCAAGACCAGCGTGAGCAGAACGCGCCCAAGAGAGAACCGGTTCGACCCGATCAGCCAGGCCAAAAGCGCCGCCGCCGCGAAGAGTGAGGCGATCAGCCCCTCGAAGGGGCGGGTGTTCGCCATGAGGACGAGCCCGACGCCAAGGAGCATCGAGTCGACGATGCTGGGTCGACGCATGACGCGGCGCATCGCTCCGAAGAGGAGTGCCCCCCCGAGCATCGCGATACTGCCTCCCCAGTAGGTGTTGCTCCAACTGAAGATCGGCGCCGCGGCGATGTGGACATGCGCCGTCGCCAAGAGAGCTCCCACCAACGCCCAGCGGGGCGGGAGCCATGCGCGCAGCATCCAAAGAGTCGCCAACGATGCCAGCGCGAAGCCGAGCCACACTCCCACCAGCGGCACCCCGAACAGCCGCTGACCGATCGCCATGAAGAGGGACGACGCGGGCGGATACTTGCTGGAATAGGTCGGTGAGAAGATGAGGTAAGGACTCTCAAACGCGGCGGGCAAGGGGTGAGTTGGGTTGGTCAGACGACCATGGGCGAAGGTGTCCGAAAGCAACAGATAGGCATGTTCATCGTGAGCGCGCGGGGCGGGCCAATGCCCCAACCCGACGCTAAGACAGATCCCCGTCGCCGTAAACGCGACGAGCAACGACGACCCGACGGGGCGGACTGACCACGACCGCCAGCCCTTCCCTAGAGGCGAAAGATTTTTTCGAGGACACAGAAGGAGGAGCGACACGGCGCTCACCCACAGGCCCCACGAAGCCATCACTTGCATCAATCCCAGATGGCTCACCAGGTTTTCGTCCTTTCCATCTGATCGCTCGCACCATGGTCAATATGGCTAGCGATCGGTCGATGGACAAGACGCAGCGGTGCTCGTTGGAGAATTGAAGGAGACGGGGTTCACCGGCGGGAGAGAGCGACTCTCGCCGGGGTGGATCGGGTGGTGGGTCTAGTGGGTCGTCACTTCTCGCTTGGCGGGCGTGACGGAATACCCTGGGATCTGGACCAAGAAGATACAGTCCTCCGGCGTCTGATGAACGTCGCCACTTGGGCATCGGTGCTGAGTTCGATGGTATCCAGCGTGGCAGCAGAGATTGCCTTCCGAGATCACACAAAGCGGGCGATCGAATCCCATGGTCATGGCTCCCTCATTCACCGGACAGGTCTCTGTGATTGTTTCCACGTTCGGATGCTCCTCTTCATTCACTTTCGACGCACGTTGGGCAATCTCCATCCCACGACCCATTCCCGGCAGAACGACTCACCGTCGACCGAAAAAGAGGAGAGAAGAACACAGAAACCCAAGAATCAACCATCAATACCAAGCGGATTGCACCATGAAGAGCGTCAGGATCGACCGCGTGCCCACCGAATGATCAGCCTCGTTTGATGCAGAGCATTTGGTACTGAGCGCCGAGCGGGAAAGGAGAGAAGCACGGTTCCAGCGGCCGCAGGAAACCGAGAACGCGCGGAAAAATGAACTGGAAGTCAAACCGCACCACCTGCAAGCCGACACTCGCGGCGAGTCGACGAGCCTGCCGGGGCCAGACCATGATCGCGTCGCGATCGAAGGGGATCTTGCTCATCACGTAGCGAGTACCGGGATTCCATGGGTTGTTCTCCCAGAACGCGAGGTACCCCCCATCTTTGAGGCGGGCGTGAATATCGCGGAAAGCCGCCGGTCGTTCGTCCGGCGGAATATGGTGAAAAACGCCGTTGGTGAAGACGAGATCCGCCGTGGCATCGGCGGGGAACTCACCGCTTCCGCCGAAGACCGCGGGATGATCTCCGTACGTCTCTCGAGCGACCGCCAGCGAGCGCTCGGAGACGTCGATGCCAGTGAGTTGCTCGGCCTGGAGTTGATCGAGAAGGAACGGCGTCGCCGAGCCGGTTCCACACCCGAAGTCGACAACCCGGGCGACGGAGTATCGCTCTCCCCGCAAGCACCGCGCCAGCCACGCGACCCGCCCGGCGGCGAAAAAGTCCTTCGATTCTCCCGAAACGGAGAGCCCCTGCTCCAACGCGGCGTTGTAGTCGTCGGCGTACTCGTCGAACGACTCACTTCCCGTGGACGATTCCATCGCGGCCGTTTCTCCTCCTCGACACGCTCTTGACTTGCCCCGAAGCGACGCCAGTTCATCCCATCCAGACAACAATCGCGAGAAGCGCGATTTAGGAATCGTCGGATCGACGACGATCCACTTCGGGATGGGCACGCCGTCCCCGAAGTTCCTCCTGAACCCGCCAGATCGCCAGAACGCGGAGCAAGACGCCGGTGATCAGAGCCTGAAACGCCGAGAGAATCGCGAAAATGCCAACGAGCAGCCGCGACCAGTGAAGGTTGGTCGGAGACACCTTCCCGGTCGTCAAGTACTCGAACAGGCCTGGCCCCAGAAGCCAGAGAGCGATCACCAGCGCCAATCCGATGAGCGCCGCGAGAGCCTTTCCCTCGAACATCAGGGAAACGGTCGACGCCCAGAAAGTCTGATCCTCGCGCCGTAGGGGACGCAGCGCCGACATCCGGTTGGCCAGCGCCGCCCCACAGAGCTGAAGGAAACCGACCGAGGCGAACAGGAAACCGATCAGGACGCGATAGATCATCCCGTCCTCGACGCGCCACGTCTTGACGTAGTATTCAATGGGATAGGCCGCTAAGAGGAGACTGACGATCGCGCAAAACGTGAATCCGAATAGGAACAGCCGTTCGGGACGGTAGCAGAGCACTCCTTCGACGATGACGCGCAGGAATCGCAATCCGTCGTGGATGACGCTCAGCTTGCTCGTACCGATCCGCTCCTCGTAGGGCATCGGCACTTCGATGACATTCAAACCGTTCATCAGTGCGCGAGTGCTCATCGACGGCGTGAAGTGAAGCCCATCGGGAAGGGGGTAGAGTCGCTCGAGCGAGGATCGGCGCATCACCCGCATGCCGCTGCCGGTGTCGGTGACCCATTGACCGCAGAGAAAACCCAGGAGGGCCGCGAAGATCCGATTCCCCAGCTTGCGAATCGCCGGCATCTTGGTGTCGGGACCGAGCCGCGACCCGAGGACGATGTCGCCCCCCTGGTCGATCACCGCTCGGCAGAGCTGGGCGAAGACGCGCGGGTCGCAGGTCCCGTCGGCATCGAGGAAACTGACCAAATTGCCTTTCCCCTGCGCGAATCCCTCCTTGAGGGCCGCCCCGTAACCGCGGTTGTGCTCAAAGACGATCACGCCGATGTCGGAGAAGGTCTTGGCGATCTCGACGGTGCGATCGCTCGAACCGTCGCTGACGACGATGATCTCCACCTCATCGACTCCCCCTTCCCGCTTGATCATCTCGCGGGCGTCGAGGCATCGACTGATCGTCGACCCGATCGCGTCTTCCTCGTTGTACGCGGGGATCACGATCGTCAGCGTCCACTTCTCATCTGACTCGGTCATTGCGGCTCCTCGAGGAGGCGGCGACGGATGAGGCCGTCCGCCCTCCACGCCCTTGGTTGATCCTTGCACCCTTGATCGGAAAGAGACGATCAAGATCCGCGTCGCATCGTCCGAGTCACCGAGCCGGAGCGAACGCCCTCACGATGCTCGACGCCCAGGACGACGCGTTTCGCCCGGCCCCCGGACATGAAAGAATCTACAACACGCACCGTCGCTTGAGTACCGAAGGCCACAAATCGCGTGAATGAATCAATTCCGCGACAATCAGCAGTCCGATCCCCGCGTACACGGTGTCCGTGGTCGCAAGCTTATCTAACGCCATCAAGAGCGTCATCAGCAACGCGAGCCCCAAGGGAACCGTCATCATCCCGATTCGTCGACTCGAGACAGGCCACCAGCATGCCAGAAAGATGCCGGCGATCGCCGACCAGGGAATCCCCCGAATCAACCAACTCGCGACCGCATGGGAGGGCCCTTCGCCCCCGCTCCACGGGACGAGCCCCATCGCGAGAAGTTGAACGGCAGCCACCGCGCCGAGCGTCCCGAACAGGACGTCTCCGAGTCGCGAGCAGCGGTACTCGCCGCGAAAAATAGGAAGATAGCCGAGACAGACCGCCACGAAGACCACGTGCAGTGGTAAGAGAAACAAGACGTAGCGTGGATCGAACAGCCCCGGGGGGTTGATCTCCAACACCAGCCACGAAACGACTGAAAGGACGACGACCATCTGGTAGAGCCGGTCGCGAATCGCGCCGCGCAAGCTCCCCAAGACGCAAATGGCAACGAGGGCGACGAAATAGGATGACTCGGCATGCCAACACAGCGGCGGCGAGAGATTCTTCCGAACCGCCCAGTAGAGGGTGTTGAAGAAGAAGTCTTCCATCCGAGGGCTGCCGTCGCCGCGGATCCACTGGGCCAGTTGGTTGTCGATCAGAAACAGGGGCGTCACCCAGAAGGCGACCCCAAGAATTCCAGCGACGCTAAACGCGATCAAGCCTCCAGCGAAAAGTCGTCGGTTCCGATTCCAAAGTGATACGATCCCGAGATAGACGAAGTGGCCGATGAGCAAGACGCCCGAGACCGGATGAGTCCAGATCTCACAAGTCGCCGCGGCGCTGTATCCGACCCAATCCCGGGCTCGTCCCGACTCGGTCGCGACGAAGAGATAGTCGCTCGCGAGGACCGCGAAGAGCATTAGCGGGGCGTATCCCCTCATGGAACCGGACCAGAGGACATGCTGGGGCAGGATCGCGATCATCAGGGCGCCGAAAAGGGCCGCTTCGGGGCCGACACGGCGATGAATGAGTCGAAAAACGACGAGAATCGTCAGTAATCCGGCCAAAAAGTTCGGAAAACGGGCCGCCCAGAGGGCATATTCGCCCGCAATCGGCCAAAAAAGGCGCGAAGAGGCGTAGCCGATCACGTTGATGAAGGGATGACCGTACCACTCCGAGAGCATGACGCGAAGGCTCCCGGTGTCGTGCTGCCGAATCGAGTATTCCTCATCCAGGTGCGTTTGCTCGGTCGCGACGACAGGCCAGCGATCGACCACTCCGACAACGACGATCGCCGCGAGAATCGACCGACGACGCCAAGTGGAACTCATGAAGCAGTGCCCGTGAACACTCGTTCGTCTTTCCCCCCGGCGGGGTCGGATCTGTCCCGATCATCCCAATCCACCGTGCGAAAGCTACACTAAAGATGCCCGGGCCCGCTCGTGATCCCTTGCCGGCGAGCACGACCGACACGAGAAATACCATCACGGACGCCGGATGATTCTTCCCATCTTCGAACATGCCGGACGCTCCCTGAACCGCCAGCGGGTCTTCCGTCGACTTGTCGCGATCCACATCGCCACCGTGGGCGCGGTGCTGGTCCTCTTCGGGCATGGACAAGACCGCTTCCTTGTCGAACGTCTCGGCTACACCCTTCTGATCGCCGGCATCGTCGAAGGAGCCCTCGTCCTTGGTTGGCGACTCTCCCAGTTGCCAAAGAGCCGATCGCTGGAACCGCTGCTTCTCAGCCCCGTTCATCCGCCCGCCCTTATGCTGGGCGAGCAACTGGTGGGGGTGGTCCAACTCGCGTTTCTCGTCGCCAGTGCCCTTCCCCTCCTCGCCGGCGCCGTCGCCTTCGGATGGCTCGATGGCCTGGAAGTCTCCCTCCTCGTCGCGATCGCATTACTTTGGGGATGCTTCACCGGATTGGCGCTGACGTGGTGGGCCTACGAGTCCGTTATCGTCAGGACGTGGGGAGAGCGTTTTTCCCTGGTGATGGTGCTCGTCTATCTAGTCGTGGGAGGACTCGCGGGCGAGTACACCTCGCGTTGGCTCGCGGCCATCCCCTTCGGCGTCGGCGAGTGGGTGATCGGCGGGTTTCTCTGGTTCAACGCCAACAACCCGTTCGCCCTGATCCACGAACTGGCGCGAGCCCAAGACCCCACCGTGTTCGACCGCATCATCGTCGTCCACACCGTCGTCGCCGGGGTCCTCGTCCTCCTCGTGCTTCGGACCGCCTTTCGGCTGAAGGGCCACTACCTCGACGAGCACTACCGACCGCGTCGAAGCGCCGGTTCATCGAAGCGGGGCAAGATCGGCATGCACCCGCTGAGTTGGTGGGCGGTCCGAAGGGTGAGTCAATATCCCGGCCGAATCAATCTGTGGCTATCGATCGGCGTCTCGATTCTCTACGCGAGCTACCTCACCCTGAGCGATCAGTGGCCGAGTTGGCTGGGAACCCGCATCTTCCAGATCTTCGAAATGGCCGGGGGAGTCGCTGGCTTGACCACCGTCTTGGCGCTGCTCGCCTCGGTGCCGGCGGTCTACCAATATGGGCTTTGGGACAGCAGCATTCCCGATCGCTGCAAACGGCTCGAGCTCCTCTTGCTCACAAAGCTCGACGCGTCGGACTACCTCAGGGCCTCGTGGGCCGCTTCCTGGCATCGCGGCCGCGGCTACTTCTTCGCCGCCTGCCTGCTTTGGTTCGCGGGGGTCGCGGCGGGCCGGTATCCATTGGCTCAAGCCTTCTGTGCGATTCTCGCGGGAATCTCGATGGTGGGGCTTTCGTTCGCTGTCGGTTTCCGCGCCTTCGCTCGCAGCGCGGGGAGCACCACCATCGGATTTGGCATGTCGGTCGTCCTGCCGCTTGTCACCTGGGGATTGGGGGCCAACGGCTACGTCACGATCGCCCGACTCCTTCCCCCTGGGATGGTCTACTTCGCGGCAACGCGGCCCTTTCACCTCATCGCGTTTCTCGCGAGTTCGATCTTCTGGACCGGCTGCGCCTTCGTCCTCCTGCGGACCACGACCCGCACCTTCGATCCCGACATGCGGCAGTGGTACGAGAAGAGCCATGCCGCCCGCTAGCCGACTCACCCCATCATCCATCTTGAGTGCCTAGCCCACGCCCCGTGGGCACGCGGGGTTCGCCTCTCGATCACCAAGAGCTTCCCTCCAAGTTGTCCGCCGAGGGTCTCAAACGACCTTCATCAACACGAGAACCAGGACGACAAGGAGAACGACGCCGATCCCGCTGGAGGGGCCATATCCCCAACCGCGGCTATGAGGCCAAGTCGGCACGGCTCCCAAGAGAAGAAGAATAAGGACGATAAGGATGATCCATCCAAGCATGACACATACCTCGATTTCGAGTTTGGATCGGGGAGAGAAAGAGCAGTCCGCCGAAGGACGATGGCAGGAGATCGCGTCTCCGACGGACCGCTCATGACGCCACGGCGATACGACGACTTCCATCACGAAGCCGTCGATGCAGTTGAGAGCCCTGTTAGAGGCTGCGTTCGAACTCGTTGATTTCCCGCTCGACTTCGTCCTTGGCGTAGCCGTACTTCTTCTGAAGCTTGCCAGCGAGTTCTTCCCGGCGGCCCCGAATCATCTCCATGTCGTCGTCGGTGAGCTTGCCCCACTTCTGGCGGACCTGTCCTCGGAACTGCTTCCAATTGCCTCTGATTTGATCCCAGTTCATCATTTCGCTCCTCTCCTCGACGGTCTCGCGCTCTCGACTCTTGGTTGAGCGTTCCGCCGATGCATGGAGGATCAATCAGCATGTCCCGTGCCAGTCGCGTTCATGAGCCTCCGAAGAGCCGCCTCCAAGCTCCGATGGCGACGGAGCCTGACGAACGAAGACCGGTGGAAACAGCGAAAACCGCTAATTCGCGAATCGCGTCGCCCGTTTCTCCCCGGAAGCAAATCGGCAGGCCCTTCGCGGGAGGCTAGCGGGATCAGCGCGAGAGTCTGGTTGGCGAAGGGAGGAGAGTTGGTTTCGGATCGCCCAGGCTCTGGTTGAAGATCGACCAGAAGTTCCCGAGATAAGCGAGGGTAGCCCTACCCCGCGACGACTCAATCTTGCTAGAATCATGGGTCAACCTACCAAGGAGGAACCATGAGACCGACTTTTGCCGCCCTTGCCCTTCTGGGAACGCTCAGTCTTTCCTGGGAATCGCAAGCCGCCGACTGGAATCAATGGCGTGGTCCACTCCGCGATGGCGTCGCGCCGACCTCCCCCCCACTCATCGAAAGCCTGCCAAAAGAAGGATTGCTTCCGACCTGGAAGTACGACGATGTCCCCTCCGGGTTCGAAGGTGGCTGGAGTAGCCCCGTCATCGCCGACGGCAAGGTCTATCTCTACTCGCATCAGCGGATCAAGCTCGAGGAGACGGAACCGCCGAAGCGAAAATTCCCCTGGCTTCCTCCCGACAAGCGCGGCCACCTCACCGCCGAGGAGTACAAGGAGTACGAAGTCAACCGGCGCAAGGAAGACTTCGAAATGGGAACGCGCTTCTACCGTTTCGAAGAGTTCCTGCACTGCCTCGACGCGGCCACGGGCAAGGTCGTCTGGAAAGACACCCGTCCCTCCTCGTACACGCGCTTCGTCCATTCCGGAACGCCGGCGGCCGTCGACGGGAAGGTTTACATCGCCAGCGCCGCGCGGAAGGCTCGTTGCTTCGACGCCAAGAGCGGCGATCTGGTCTGGGAGACGACGATCCCCGGCGACTTCCATGACGAGTTCTTCATGTCCTCCTTTGCGGTCGTTGACGGCGTCGCCGTCGCTCAAGTCGGAACCCTTTGCGGACTCGACGCCGAGAGCGGCAAGGTTCTCTGGCAACTCGAAGGCGACAGCGCGCGGATGTACCACTCGAGCCCCGTCTTCTGGGACGGCCCCAAGGGCAAGCGGATCATCGCGAATATCGGCGGTGACAAGACCGTCTGCGTCGAACCGAAGACCGGACGGGAGTGCTGGCGGGTCGAGTCGATGGCCAACCAGTCCTCCCCCGTCATCAGCGGCGACATGATGATCACCTACGGCGGCAGCCGCAAGAAGGGCTTGCGTTGCTTCAAGCTCCAGGAAGACAAAGCCGAGCCGGCCTGGGTCTACCAAGGGCTTTCGGACTCCGGGAGCAGCCCGGTGATCGTCGGCAAGAATGTCTTCGTCCAAGGGGAACGGCGACTCGCCGCCGTCGACCTCGAAACAGGCAAGGCTCACTGGCGCACGACGCTCGACTACGCCAAGCCGCGCTACACGTCCCTGCTCGCCGGCGACAACAAAGTCATTTACGCGATGGAGGGCATCCTCATCTTTGAAGCGAGCGACGAACGCTTCGAGCCGCTCATCGAAGCCCGGGTCGGGCCCGAGGGTCGATTGGCCAGCGAGGACGTCATCCGCAAACTCGTGGGCCTCGGTAGCGAGGGGGTCGACCCGGAGAAGGCCCAGTCGATCTTTCAGAACAAAGTCGTCAAAGCCGGTCCCCTGCTCTGCTCGACACCGGCCCTGGCCGACGGCAAGCTGTACGTTCGCTTGCGAGACAGCGTCGTTTGCTACGACCTGACCAACGCCAAGGGAACGGTTTCCGCGAAGACGGCGCCGAAAGGTGCCGCGGCGAACTAGTGCACTGGTCCATCCAATTTCTTGGGTGTTACCGGCTGCTTGTCAGCCAGTGAAGAGCGATCGTGGGTTCACACCCGAAATTTAGCGTTTGACGCAGCTCTAGGCTCAGCAACGCGTCGCCCGGCATCAACGTGAACGTCTTGCGAAGACTCGACGTGGTAAGGGGCCGCCTCGCCCGCGGCCAAATGATCGAATGAAAAAACCCGAAGATGACGCGGGGAGCTGGATACGCTCAGTCTCCACCGTGAACGAAAAGGCCGTGCGATGAAGACTTCCGAGGTAACGACTCCTGATCCCTCGAGCGACGATCAGGAGCAGATCTACGACGGCTTGCGGCTCCTGACCGTCGACGACGAGCCAACCTACGTCGAGACCTACAAGAAGTACTTCGCCAAGCGCGGATTCGATGTCGACGTCGCGAGCACGCTCGCCAGCTTCGAAAAGAAGCTCAAGGCCCGCCATCACCACATCATCTTGCTCGACTACTACCTCGACAACGACGATGTCGACGGCCAAACACTGATGAAGCTCGTCGAGCAGTACGACCGGGACGCCGCGGTCATCGTCATCACGGGACGCCCCTCGCTCGACGCCGCGGTCATCAGTCTCCGCGAACGGGCGGCGGACTTCCTCAGCAAACCGATCAAGATCGGCGATCTGGCCGCCTCGGTCGACAAAGCCCTCGAAGCCAAGGGACTCCTGCGGCTCACCGCGACGGAGCTACAGCGGCGCATCGGCGAGAAGATTCGCGAAGAGCGAAAGAGCCACAACCTCACGCTCGCCGAGATGGCCGAACGCACCGGATTGTCCGTCGGTTTCCTCAGTCAGATCGAGCTCGGCAAGAACAGCGCGTCGGTCGAAACCCTGTACCGGATCTCCCGCGCCCTTGGCCGCGACGTCGGCGACTTCTTCCAAGAGGCGTAAGCCGGTCCGAGGTTTTTGCTCAACCTTCGGTCACCTTGTAACACTTCGCCGCCTTGGCAACGATCTCCTCGGGCCCGGGCGGACTGTTGCGGTGCCGGGAGAGACACATCGGCACCTGGATTTTCACCGGCGCGGCAAGCCCCCCATCGGCGTAGTGCGCGTAGAAGACGCCCGTCTGAAGACTCGCCACGTCGTTGCCCGAACCCTTCTTCTCGTGAATGAGTTCCTTAACGACTTCGATCGAGGCGGGACTGTTGACCTTGCCGTAAACATGGGTCGAGCAATTGGCGATGATACGGTGATCGAGGTCCTTGGGGTTCTGGGTCGCGAAGACGACGCCGAGGCCGTACTTGCGTGCCTGCGCCACCAAGCGAACGATGCTTTCTTTACCTGCACACGCTTTGCGACCGGGGGCGAAGTCCTTCGCTTCGTCGATCACCAACAGCCCCCGTAGCGGACATCCCTCGGGCATCGGATTGCGTTTGATCCAGCCGAAGAGCGTCATCACGAGTTGGTTGACGAACGACTGTTGGGCCTCGAGTCCGGGAAGGCCGACCAGACTAATGATCGAGACGCGCGTCGGACCGTCCGGCTTCGGCATGCCTCCAAAGAGGGTCGCGGGGTCGAGCGCCGTCCCCTCCCCACGAAGTAGCGGGTTGTTCGTCATCTCGACCGTCAGGGCATCGGCGATCTCCTGCGCCAACTTTTCCTCATTGGTCAGTCCGAGTCCTGCCTCGATGGGCAATTCACGCAACAGAGCGATCAACGCTCCCAACCCGGTCCCGATGTTCTGCTTCGCTTGATAGCGGAGCGTCGAGGTCAGCAAGCCATCCTTGTTGTTGCTTCCTCTGGAGTTCCCCGGCGCGACGATCGGTCGCAAGGCATCGCGAATCATGTCGATCGCTTGGTCGAGTTCCTCGGGATCGTCGGCGACGTTACTCAAGTCGGGCAATGGGTCGAGCACGAGCGGATTGCCCGACGACCGGCCGGGGGTCCAAACGACCACTTCCGATTGAGCGAAGTAGTGGTGAGCCTTGTCGGCGTCCCCGTCGAACCAATGGGGCGACGGCTCACTCAGGGCTTCGTCGAGGGTCGAGAGGTCCTGGCCGCAGTCGATCACGATCGAGGGAATCCCCTCGAGTACCGCCTCCTCAACGATTCGCTTGAGAAGGACCGTCTTGCCCGATCCCGCCCCCGCGAGGACCACGGCATGCCGCGTCCACTCGCGCAAGGGGACGGTAAACTCCTCCCCCGGTTTGCCCGCGACCAGCCGCCGACCGAGCGGGATCGTCCCCGTCTTCGGATGCGAGTCGTCGGGAGGATCGATGGGAGGAGGGTCGGGAGGATCGTCCGCGACACTCGATCCATTTGCGGTGATCTGCTCATCCATCGCAGGCTTCACCGGTGCCGGTTCGCTCACCTTGGGAAGTTGACCATTGGACGAATCGGCCGGCGGGATCGGATGGCCGTTCGACGTGCCGTTGCCTGGGGTCGGGGCGTTGTCCGTCGGAATCAGTAGCGGGTGCGGAACGATCTGGCGAATGACCGAGAGTTTTGAAGCGGGGCGCACCGTCTGAAGCCAAGCATCGAGATCGGGTTCGTTCTCTTCGAGAAGCCGCTGAATCGCAACCAGCGAGCGAAGATCATCCTCGGCGACATTCAGAAAGACGCCACCACTGTGCTCGAATTGCTCCCGCCAACGCTCACAGGCATCGCCGTGCGGATGCTCCTTGGTTCGCACGATCGTCAATCGACGGAACGACAGCCCGCGTTCGATCCCCGAGGCGGTCATCGCGATCTTCAATCGATTGAGATAGGCAAGCGGATGGAGATACTGGATGGCTCGTGTCGAGAAGTGCTCTTCCCGTCCATTCTCTCGCAGAAAGGCGAGTCGAAGCCGCGCGTGCAAAGGCCGCGTCTTCGCCCCCCCGCCAAACTTCGTGTCGACGGACGCATCGACATCGCTGGGGAGACTTGCCTCGCGAACCAGGCACTTGAGACCCTCTTGCAACAGCGGAGCCAGTCGCCGATCTTCTTCCTCTTCCTCGAGCAGGGCCCCAATGTCGCATTGTTTGCGGTATCGTTCGAAGGACTCGTCGAACTTCCCGCGTCCCACGGCTGCGCCGCCCCCGCCTGGCGTGATCACCTCGTCGAAACTCTCGAGTTCGCGGACCTCGCCGGTCTCGAGGCAGCGGCGCCGATGGGACTCGCACTTTTGGAGCACCTCGCGCGGACTCGAATTCGCGAGCAACGCGAAGGCCTCGGCCCGAAAGGGCCACGTCGAATATGGGGGGGTGACCTCCGTGCCGCGAATGCCTCGCGCAAGCCGCTCGGCCACCATCGCGCGAGCGATTTCCCCCTTGCCGACGGTGTTCAGCTCGCGAGGCTGCTCAAAACGATCGAGCATGGTCTTCAGGACGTGGCGTTCCAGAGCGCTACGGGTCTGTTCGAGACAGACGACCACCGGCATCGTCCGGCACAAGATCTGTCGCAGAGCGCCGAGACCATTGCCGATCTCCCGCAAGATCCCCGAAGCGAGATTGGTCCCCAGAGGATCGGAACGCTCCGCATTCGGCAATTCCGCTTGGATGCAGATCGGGTCAAGCTGATCAAACGCGAGTAGTGAGGGACCACCAAGTCCGAGGAACCAACTCATCGCCGCAACGAGATCCTTCGACTCGGCCCGGGGCTGGATGAACCCAAGCGTTCGCCGTTGCTTGTCGTCGAGTTCGACTCCTTGCAGCCAACTCAGCCCCAAGCTCGAAATGGCGAAGTCGTCGCTGTTGAGACAGACCAACGCTCGGACGACGTCCTGATGGCGCAGCGTTCGCTGGCGATCGAACTTGGTCAACGCACGAAGGACTCTGTTGATGTCCTGGGCGAGATTGGACGACTTGCGTCGCTGCAATAGCCGAAGAACTTCCCCGACCGGCTGCTTGATCGGCAGCTTGGAGATGACGTTGCGCAGGACGCACTGGTACTGGAAAAGGTCGCCTTCGTAGGGCTGCTGTAACGAATCGATGTATCCCTGGCGAACGGTATCCCAGAACTCGCGAACGTCGGTCATGTCGACCAGGATGAACGACGCCCGCCGGGCGACTGCGTGACGCCGGAACGTGCCCAGGAGATGGGTTTTCCCGCGGCCTCCGGAACCGACGATGAACCATCCCAGTGGGGAGGCCATCCGCTCGTCGGTGGCGAAGGCGTCGAAGGTCCGATCGAACTCCGCTCGGAGCGACTGATGCAGTTCCGGGACATCGCCGCGCTGATCACTCCAGACGTCGTCTTGATTCTCGACCCACGTGAAGTCCATCCTCCGGATGATCTCCAGCGGCGACATGCTCGCGGCCCGGGTGCTCATGATCGAGCCCCTCCGATGTAGACGACATGCCGTTCCGCTCCGCCGGGCACGCGGAGGACGGCGTCACGATCGGCGGGCCCGATGTCGTGGGGATCGTCGATCGGAAAGAGCACCAAGCGACCGTCACGCTCCAGCGACAACAAGAGTTCGTCGAGGTCACCACGCGCGACGTCCGGCATCGAGGATCGCAAGTCGGCCAGTCGAACCCGAACGTTGGGCCGACCTCCCGAGTGCTGAAAATAGGCCGCCTCGACACGTGCCGCCTCGTCGGTGGGCGAGGTGGTCGAAGCGTCCGATTCGATCTTCTGGTCGGAGATCGCGACCAGTTGCCCGAAGGTCATCCCCTCGTGATCGAGAAATCGCTTGAGTCGCGCAAGGGTCATGCGAAGAATCTCGCCTCCGGCGGTCGACCGATTGGAGACCTCGGTCCCCATGTGCTCGGCGCACCAGGCCCAGCCGGCGTCGGTCAGGCAAAGATACTTCAACGCGCGACCTTGCCCGGAGGGCTTGCGCTGTTCCAACTCGATCAATCCCGACTTGATTAGGCGATTTCGCGGACCGGTTCCGAGCTTCGGCTTCGTCAACTCCTTGAGCCAATCGCCTCCGCCCCCCGCTGCCAAGCGCCATAGAAACAATCGCTCAAGCGGAGCGGGGTCATAGCTTTCTGTCGAACTCACGGCAATTCGTCTCCCCCTGCCGTCCCCGTCGTCGTCGACCGTCATGGATCGTTGAACGTACCTTCCCTTGTTGAACCGACTCAAAGGTGAAATCGTTAAATGCCCACCCGGCGCGCTCGTCAGTCGACGATGCTGTCCATTGCCGTCATTTCGACCCGGTCGTCGAACTCGCCCGACGATCCGCGCAGACCAACAATCACGCACGGGCCCACGAGAACCTCATTAGACCCGTCAACGCTGGGCACTGTCGACCACAATCTTCACTCCGACGATCATCCCCTCCAGCGACTCAGCGATCCAGTGATGCTGACGTGGCACCGCATCAGCTCGCGAAACGGTTCGCTCGTCGATCCACGACGGTGAACTTCTGCAGGGAACGACGTTGTGAAGTTTATGTTAAGTTAGCGGGGACGTAGCCAAGATCACCCCGGAACGGGTCACCGTGGAGAAAGACGGTGCGATTGGCCCCGTCGGTGAAATGGCGACGAACGAAGTCGCTTGGTCATGGAAAGGGAGCGAGAAGCTCTTACTCCGCTTCGGTCGGCTCGAGGACGGCGGTCATGCTGCCCTTGCAGTGATCCAGAAGCGGATCGGGGCCGAACGCGTGAACTTGCTGCTGCTTGAGTTCGGCATGTTCGCGCGAGGTGGTGAGAAGGATCACGCGGCCGGTCTTGTCGACGGTACAGGCCATGCCGTAGGCCTTATGACGACCAAACCCGAAGAGCCCCATCAACATGCGGATGACGTACTCGTAGGTGTGGTCGTTGTCGTCGAGCAAAATGACGTGGTAGCGGGGCTGCTTCTTCTGCTTGGTGCGCTCCTCGACCTCGATCTCGGGAAGCAACGCGAGTCCGGTATCCGAAGATTCCATCACCTATCCTCCAGAGAGCGCACGTTCCGCTCGGCACCAATCGTTGAAGCATTGCGGATAGTGTAACGCGTCAATCGTGCCGGAGACAGAGAGAGCCCAACAAGGGACGGGATTATTGAGAGCTTTTCTGACCCGTCGTGTCGGTCGTGACAGTTAGGAAAGAGGACCGCGACCCTCGTCGCCGAGTAGCTCATTAAGCTGCCAAAGTTCCTCCGCAAAATCCGGAATCTCCTCGGCCGGCGTTAAGACGACCTCGCCGTCGATGTACTCGACGATCGGCTCCCCCAGACGCTTGTGTCGGATCAGGGCCTCGACAACGCCACGACGGAGTGCCGCGTCAACGAGACGACCGCCGTTCAGAATGTCGGTGGGGTCAAACTCCTCGTGGTCTAGCACTAGCAAGACTCCTTCAAAACGGAACTCCAAGCCTGCGAGTCGAGTATCATCTCCTTGAGCGTTCTGTTGCCTCCCGCGATGAGTCGCAAACCATCGCGTCCACTATTATCGTACAACCTCCACGAATCTGCCAACGGTCGATAGAGCGTGGAGAAGTTCTTCAACCCAAACTTGAAGCTTCGTCTCACGACATCACCAGCGACGTGATGGCCTCCTGACTTCACCCGTCGTTCAACTCGCATCACCGCTTGGGCGCTCGTGGGCAACCACAAGAACACCAAGTGAAAGTCGTAGCCATCTCGTTTCAAACCTTCGATCCAAGGCGCAAAAGTTCTGCTCGCCAGTGTCGTTTCAAACGCAAAGCTTGCTCTTTGAGCCGACGAAGCATCATCTTCCCCGCCTGAAGGGCGACTTTCTCGGGGTGGAAGGCGGAGAGCCCTCGAGCAATTGTGTCCGCGTTGACAAACGCGTCGACGTTCAACGGACCACGCAACAAAGACGGCGCACTTGTTGATCTCCCGGCGCCGTTCGGACCGGCGACGATGACAACTTGAGGATGCATGGAACATTCCCCATCAAGATTTACCCCAAGGGCCGAAACGCGTTGATCACGACGCGGGCGGTGCGAAGACCATCGACCGCGGCGCTGACGATTCCCCCAGCATAGCCGGCCCCTTCGCCGATCGGATAGAGACCATCCATCCCCTCCGACTGCCGTGAGGCCGTGTCGCGCGGAAGCCGGACGGGGCAGCTTCCGCGGGCTTCCGGGCCGACGAGCGTGGCGTCCTTGAGAAACGAACCGCGCCAGCGGCGATCCATCAGCGGGAGTCCGACGCACAGCGTCTCGGCGACGTCGCTCGGCAGCAGCTCCCACAAGTCGACCGACTGCACGCCGCGGGCGTAGCTCGATGGGGGCATCTTCGGCGAAGGGCGTCGAGCAACGAAGTCGTGGGCCCACTGGATCGGCGAATGATAGGTGCCACCCGTCATCGCGAAGGCGGCCTGTTCGATCCTCTCCTGGTAGCGAATCCCGACCAGCGGATCGTCCGCGCCCTCGAGCGTCGCCGGATCGACGGTCATTACCAAGCCACTGTTGGCGAAGGGGGACTCGTGCTTGGCCCGGCTCATGCCGTTGGTGCAGAAGTAGCCGTGCTGCGAGACACTCGGCATGACGTAGCCGCCGGCGCACATGCAGAAGGTGAAGAGATCGCGATCGCCCGCGTGGACCTTCATCGTGTAGTCCGCCGGGCCGAGGAGCGCCGCTTGCGGACTGGTGCCGAACTGGCAGCGATTGACGTTCTCCTGAGGTTGCTCGATCCGTACTCCCATTTGGAAAGCCTTGGGGACGATCGACACGCCCCGGCGCAGAAGCATCTCGTAGGTATCGCGCGCACTGTGCCCGATCGCCAAGACGACAACGTCGGCGGCCATCGGACCGGACGACGTGTGAACCCCTCGAACGCAACCCTCGTGGATGTCGAGATCGTCGACGCGGCAGTCGAAGCGAAACTCGCCGCCGTTGGCGATGATCTGACGTCGGAGCGACTTGACGACGGCGGGAAGGCGGTTGCTGCCGAGGTGCGGCTTGGCCTCGTAGACGACCGAGGGCTTTCCCTTCGAGGTCGCGAAGATCTCAAGCACGCGGTCGGTGTCGGGACCGGTCGTCCGGCAGGTCAGCTTGCCGTCGCTAAAGGTGCCCGCCCCCCCTTCTCCGAAGAGATAGTTGCTCTCGGGATCGAGCGGGCCGCCGTCATCAAAGGCTTGGACATCGTGGACGCGATCGCGAACCCTTTTGCCGCGTTCGAGCACGATCGGGGCATAGCCGTACTCGGCGAGGACGTAGGCCGCGAAGAGTCCCGCGGGCCCCGCTCCCACGACGATCGGCCGGTGAGCAAGCGGGCGTTCGCCGGGGTGAGGCTCGTCGAACCGGTTGGGCTCGAAGGCCGCGACGTGACGCTGGTCGATTCGGGCAAGGACCGACGATTCGTCCGCGACGCCGACGGCGGTGGTGTAAACGTATTCGAGTCGGCGCTTGTCGCGGACATCGAGGCTCTTGCGGAGGATGCGAAAGCGCTCGATCTCCCCCGAGCGAAGCTTGAGCACCTTCGCGACGCGTTCGGGGAGAGCCTCCTCCGATTCGCCTACCGGCAGACGAACATTGGCAACTTTGAGCATCGAATGGAGCGTCCGTCGGAAAGATCCTGATTGGTCATCTCTTGATGTATGGCAACGGCGACGGAGTGGCTCTCGCCGTTTCCCCCAGGAGCGAGTGGAGAACGGTCGTCGCAGGGACTACGAATTGCCGGAACCCAATCCCAACTCGACATAGATCGCCTCGTTCAGTTCGCGGGCGCGGCGGCGATGATTGCCTTCGCCGGGCATGCCGTTGAAGACGAAGGCGACGACGAGATCGTGCTCGGGGTCGGCGTAGGCGCAGGAGGACTGATAGCCGCTGTGGCCGAAGGTCCTTGGCGAGGCGTGCGGGCCATAGCCGTAGGGAAGATCATGTTGGTCGGCGCGTTTGGAATCGAGGACGAAGCCGAGGCCCCAGTCGATCACCTCCTTAAAATTCTCGTCGAGAAGCCGGACGCGGTGCCGCGCGGTGATCGCTTCGACGAGGGGGCTCGAGAGAAACGCGGTGCCTTCGTGCTCTCCGCGACGCAGCAACATCTCGTAGAAGTTAGCGAGCTGCCGCATCGGTCCGTAGGCCCCGCCCGCGGGCCAGACATCGGTACAGGCGGCTCTTGTCGACAGCGTCGACCCGACGGCGGTTCCCCCATCGGTCCGCGGCATTGCGCCGATGCGACTCTCGACGGCGTCGAAGATGTCATCCGGCATGCCGAGCCAACAGTCGCTCATCCCGAGCGGCTCGAAGAGTTCCTTTCGCAAGACGTCGCTCAGTGGCCGTTGGCGGAGCCGCCGGATCGCCTCGCCGAGGATGAGCCAGGTGAACTGTGGATCGTAGGCCGCGCGGTATCCCGGCCGCCAGTTCGGCTTGATGGTGGTCGCACAAACCGCCTCGACTTGCTCCTCGAAACTCATCGCGTCGCGCCGAAGCTTGACCGGCCTCAATCCCGCGGTATGCGTCAGCAGGTGGCGAAAGGTGATCGTCTCTTTGCCGTGCTGGGCGAACTCGGGCACGACGTCCGCGACGGGCGCATCGAGCGCGACCAGCCCCTCCGTCCAGAGCTTCGCGAACATCACCGCGACCATCGGCTTGGTCGCCGAGAGCCAGACCATGATCGAGTCGGGCGTCATCGGCGTACCCGGTGACGACTCGCCCAGTGCGAGGTCGGTCACGACCCTGCCGCGATGAGAAACGTAGAGTTGGGCGCCGAGATGAAGTCCGCTGGCGATTCCCTCTTCGATCAGTTGAGTCGCGGCGGTGAGTTGGTCCGTCATGTCAATCCGTTGTCGTTTGTCTTGTAGGCATCTCGTCGACATCGTCGTCGTCAGGCTCGATGCGTCCAGATCCCGTGATTCGCTTGGTGATCTTCGGCTCGCCGCGGTACTCGATCGAGCCGCTCCCGACGATCGACGCGGTCAGGTTCATCACGGCGTGAACGCCGGCTCGACCGCTGCCGCTGATCTTGACGTTGACGTTCGAGCCGACCAGTTCGTGCAGGAAGACTTCGCCGGAACCGTTGATATTCAGTTCCACGTGATCGACGACTCCCTTGCCCTGGGCCTTGCCGGCGCCGTCGATCACCAGGGTGAAGAAGTCGCCGTGGATGCCGTCGATGTGGGCGTCCCAAGCGCCGTCGAGCGTGACGCGCTTCATCGTCGGAACGGTCACGACGACCTCGAGCCCCTTCGGGGAGCGCGTGTTGCGTGGCAGTTCGACGACGAGCTGGCTTTCGGCGACGTGGGCCTTTACTTGGTCAACGAGATTGTCGTCGATGGTGAGGGAGACCGATGGATCCTTGCCGGCCTCGAGGCGGAGTCTTCCCGATCCCTGCAGAGCGAGCGCCGAAAACTGGCCGACGTCGACCGTACGCGTGACGCGGTTGCCGGAGCCTTCCTGAAACTGCCCGCATCCGGCGAGACTGCCGAGCAACGCGATCAGACAACAGAGGAACAAGCGGCTGTTCAGCGACGTTGGTGGTGGGTCAAGACCCACCCTACGTGCCTCATCCGGGTCACAGTGTTCTCGGGTGCCACTGGCTGCTTGATAGCCAGTGCTCTCAAACGTTGTCTCACATCGTGGGTCAAGACCCACCCCACCGAACGCAGCCACCGACGAACGTTCACATTGCCCGCGGGTCAAGCCAGTCACGAAGGGCATCTCCCACGATGTTGAATGAAAGCACCGTCCCGGTGATCGCGATTCCGGGAGCGATGACCAGCCAGGGTTGCTGCAAGAACCGTTCGCGGTTCGCCGTCAGCATGCTTCCCCATTCGGGCCGGCTGGGATCGCCCGCGAGGCCGAGAAAACTGAGGCCCGCCGATTCGAGAATCGCTCCGCCGAGCCCCATGGTCGCCACCACGACGACCGGCGCCAGGACGTTGGGAAGAACGTGCCGCCGCAGCAGCCGAAACGTTGTCGCTCCCAAGGCGCTCGCCGCCAGCACGTAGTCGTGCTCTCGGACCGAGAGCGTGCTGGCACGCGCTTGCCGAGCGAAGTGCGGAATCTGGGAGATCCCGACCGCCAACATCACGTTGCCCAGCGACGGCCCCAGGATCGCGACCATCACCAGCGCGAGCAAGATCGCCGGCAACGTCATCAGCACTTCGATCACGACACTGAGACAACGATCGACACCCCCGCCGAGATAGCCGCTGGTCACTCCCAGGGGAACGCCGACACCAAAGGCTAGACCGACGGCGACCAGTCCCACCGACAAGGAGACACGCCCGCCAAAGACGACGCGACTGAAAATGTCCCGTCCTAAATCGTCGGTGCCGAACGGATGCCGCCACGAAGGAGCCTGCAATCGCTGGTCACTCTCCTGAGCATAGGGATCGTCGAGGCCGAGCAAAGGAGCAAAGAGCGCCGAAACGGAAACAAGCAACAGAAAGGCGACGGCCAATCGGAGTGTCCAAGCAATCGCCCCCAGCCTGGGGAGAAGTCGCTTCACGAGCCAACCCTCCCTTCCAGCCGAATTCGTGGATCGAACCATGCACAGAGTAGATCGGTGGCGAGATTGACGCCAATGAAGACGCCCCCGAGGAGCAGGATCGCTCCCTGCAGCGCGTTGTAGTCCTTGTGAGTCGCGGCGAGCACGACATAGCGTCCGATGCCCGGCCAACTGAAGACCGTTTCGGTCAGGACCGCGCCGGAAAGGAGTGTCGCCATCTGCATGCCGAGCAGACTCACGATCGGCACCGCCGCCGCGGGCAACGCGTGCCGCCAGAGAATTCGGCCACGCCCGACGCCCTTGGAAAGGGCGGTACGGATGTAGTTCGACCCAAGAACTTCGCGGAGACTCGAACGCGTCACCCGAGCGATGATCGCCGTCGGAATGCTCGCGAGGGTCAACGCGGGCAGGGTGAGATGAAGCAGCGAGAGCCGAAGGAGATCCCAGCGACCTGCCACGATCGTGTCGACCACGTGGAAACCGGTCAGGTTGATCTCGCGCATGCTGACGCGAACGTCCATCCGGTTGGAGCCCGGCATCCCCGAAAAGAGCATCAGCAGGAGGATCCCAAGGAAGAAGACGGGAATGCTCACGCCGACGCTGGAGACGGCGATCGCCAATCGGTCGGGCCAGCGGTTTGGGTACTCCGCCGCAAGGACGCCGAGCGACAACCCGACGATGCCCGCCAGAACAAGAGCGGCGCAGGCAAGCTCGACGGTCGCGGGAAACCGACGTGCCAACTCCGTACTCACCGCCGGCTGCCCGGGACTGAGATACGCGACGCCGAGATCGCCACGACAAAGCCCCCACAGGTAACTGACCAGTTGTAGGGGGATCGGGAGGTTCCAGCCGAACTGCTCGTTGATCCGTTGGACCGCTTTCGCGTTGGCTTTCTGACCCAACATCGCTTGCGCCGGCCCGCCGGGCGTCAGGCGAATCGCGACGAAGACGATCACGAAGGCAATCGCCACCGTGAGCAAGGCGCGAAGCGAGCGGCCGAGGAGTCGACTCACCGCGCCCCCCTGGCCTGCCTGGGGGTCGGCTGCGCCCGTTCGATCAAGTCGAGGAACGCGTCGCTCATCCCCGCCTTGCGCCGGGACTCGCGGTCGAATTCCCTCCCCTTCGCCTTGAAGGGTTCGAGGGGCCAGCGGAGATGTCGCTGGTAGAGCTCCCAGTCCAACATCCCTTCCGGTCCGAGCCGTTTGAGCCACGACAAGCCGAAGGCGACGTGGGTGATCTCGTCGCGATGGATCGCCCCCATGATCTGCGCTCCGGGCCGGTCCCCGACCCGAGCGAAACGTTGTTCGAATTCGAGGCTATGGTCGAGATTCCCCCCCTCGAAGGTGAGCGGAATGCACGCCAAGTAGTCGAGGAGGGACTCGCTTTGCATCGCCCGTCGCCAGACGTAGCCGCTGGGAGGAAACTGGCCGAACCATCCGCCCAGATGTTCCAGACGAGCCAGGTGCCAGCGGGTGTGCCGTTGCTCTTCGAGCATGACCCCGACCTGCCCGCGCCGAAACGAGGTGGGAGCGTCGGGAAAGGCGAGCAAGGTCCACGCCATCACTTCGAGGGCTTGCAACTCGTGGTTGGCCATGATGTGGTGGGCGATGGCACGCGACTCATCGAGCGCGAAGCGATCGGGTGTCGGCATCTTCGGCCCCCCCCGGGCCCGGTGGAGACTCAACGCATCGATCCGTTCCGGCTCGGGGATCCGCAGCGCGCCTCCGGGACGTTCGTCGGTCAGTTCCCCCTCGGGCACCAGGAGTTTCGCCTCCAGCGTTTCCGAGAAGAGGATGCGCTCAGCAAACTCCCGAATTTCCACGAACTTCCTCGTCTTCCGCTCCGTAGGCGCAGGGGTGACTCAAACTTGGGAAACCGTCATCACGACCGAGGCGTTTCCGTGGTACGGCAGACCCACAAGTGCCTGGTTTGCCTACCTTCCAACCTCGTGGATTGACGGACTCCTCTGACTATCGTGGTTTATCTCACAGACCTATTTACGTCGATGGCCGACATAGTTATGCAGGGACCGTAAAGGTGGTGAATCGGTCGCGACCCTTTACAATAGACGTCATCGTCGCGGAAGGGTCAACAACCGTTCAGGACGTGCTGACGGCGGAATCCCGGACACCCTTTGTCATGGAGATGAGACTGTGAAGCGTGTGTCATTGGGGGCGCTCTTGCTCGTGGTGCTGAGCAGCGGTGTCCTGCGGGCGCAGGGACTCCAACCCTTCGGTCAGTTGGGCCGGTCGGGAGCCGAGGACCAGGTCACGGTCAAGCTGATCGCCGACGTGAAGGACGTGATCCCCGATCGCCCCTTCTACCTGGGTGTCCTCTTCGAGATCCCCAAGGGCTACTACACGTACTACAAGAGCGCCGGCCAGATCGCGCAACCGACCAAGGTTTCGTTCAACGTGCCGGAAGGCTTCGAGGTCGGCCCGGTTGAGTTTCCCGCCCCGGAGGTGAAGTACGACGACGTCGGCGGCAAGACGATGGTCAGCTACGTCTACAAGCGCAACACCGTCGTGATGGCCAAAGTGACGCCGCCGGTGAAACTGCGTCCTGGGCAGAAAGTGACCTTCTCCGCCAACGTCCGCTACATGTACTGCCTGGAGAAGGGTTCGTGTTTTCCCGCGCCTCCCGCATCTCCCAAGTTATCGCTGCCGGTCCTTCCCGTGGCGTCGAAGCCCGTCCCCTCCGACGAGGAGCGTCTCTTCGCCCGAGCGCGGGCGAAGCTGCCGATGTCGGGACTCGATAGCCCCCACGTTCGGGTCAGTGCCCACCTTAGGCCGGCGCACCTCGAACCCAACGGCAACGCCACCCTGGTCGTCACCGCCAACATCGATGACGGCTTCAAGATTCAGCAGAATCGTCCTCCGGTCAAAGGATTGATCTCGACCGACCTCATCCTCAATGACGTCAAAGGGATCTCCAAGTTTCCGATGCCCGAGTACCCCAAACCGGTCCCGGCGAACTTGAAGTTCTTCGAGAACAAGGACTTGGGAGCCTATAAGGGCAAGATCCAGATTAAGGTTCCAGTGACGGCCCGCAAGTCCCTCGCTGGGCCTACCGTCACCTTCAGCGGGATTCTGCAGTACCAAGCATGCGACGAGAGTCGCTGTTTTCCGCCGGAGTACGCCACCTTTTCCGTGACGGTCCCCGTTTCGGACAAGGGAACCACCGCCGTCCCCAACCCGGTTGGCCCGGTGGATGGATCGACCCCGGCGGCGGGAAGTGCTCCCGACAAAAACCCGGTCGTCGCGTCGAGTACCGTTCCGCAGATCGTCCAAGCTGACGAGTACGCCAACCAGATCTTCGACAACATCGAGACCGACGAGGACAAGCAGGGCAGCCTCGCCCTATTCATCCTCTACGCCTTTCTCGGCGGGATCATTCTCAACGTGATGCCGTGCGTTTTGCCCGTCATCGCGATCAAGGTGCTTGGCTTCGTGCAGCAAGCCGGCGAAAGCCGCAGCCGGATTCTCCTCCTGAACGTCATGTACTCCGCGGGAGTAATCAGTGTTTTTCTGATCCTGGCGTCGCTGGCGGTCTTTCTCGGCATCGGCTGGGGGGGGCTCTTCCAGAAGCCGGAATTCAACTTGGTCATGGCGGGAATTGTCTTCGCGATGGGACTGAGTTTGCTCGGCGTCTTCGAGATCCCGGTTCCAGGATTCCTTGGCAGCAAGGCGGGCGGGTACCATCAGGAGGGTCCGCTCGGGGCTTTCATGACGGGCATCATGGCGACCCTCTTGGCAACGCCGTGTAGCGGCCCGTTCCTCGGAACGGCATTGGGATGGTCGGTTCGTCAGCCCTGGATCGTGACCTACGCGGTTTGGTTGAGTATCGGCCTGGGGATGTCGTTTCCCTACCTGCTCTGCGGCATCTTTCCGGCCGCGATCAAGCTGCTGCCCAAACCGGGCAACTGGATGATCACGTTCAAGGAGTTCGCCGGGTTCTTCCTGATGGGAACCGTCATCTACATCATGAGTTACATCGACCCGACGTATATGTTGCCGTTAGTCGTGATGATGCTCGGGATGGCAGTCGGGGTCTGGATCTCCGAGAGCTGGAGCAACGTCAACTCGCCGCTCAAACGGAAGATCGTCGTCCGCGGGATCGCGGTCGCAACCGCCTGCACGATCGGTTTCATCGGGTTCACGAGCGTTCGGGAACTCGCCTATCAGCGAAATGAACGGGATATCACCCGAATCGTCCGCACCGAGAAAGAGAAGTGGATGGCACGGCTCGCCAACGTCATCAAGTCGGACGAGACCATCTCGCAGGAAGACAAGCGGGAGTTGATCGCTCAGCTCGACGAAGCCGAAGGGCCGATGGCGGTCGCGACGACCAAGATAGAAGAGGCGGGACACACCAACGAACTGCCTTGGCAGCCCTTCACCGAGAACAAGCTCGGCGTGCTTCTCAACGAGGGCAAGACGGTGCTCGTCGACTTTTCGGCCGACTGGTGCCTGACGTGTAAACGCAACGAGAGCGTCGCGCTCAATACCCAAGAGACACGCAACCTCGTCAAGCAGCTCGGCGTCATTCCGCTCTATGCCGACTACACCGACCAATCCGACGAGATCAAGAAGTGGCTCGAGAAGTTTGGCAGCATCAGCGTGCCGCTCTTGGTGATCTTCCCAGGTGATCGACCGACCAAGCCGATCGTGCTTCACGACCTCTACTCGCAGGATCAGATCTTGGCGAAGCTCAAAGAGGCGGGCGCCTCGGTGGGTCACGTTGCCGACCCCGCCCAGCAGACGGCTCTCTTGCGATAGACCTCCTCCGCGAGGACGGCCTTGGCTGGTGCTCTGTTCCCACTTGAAGCTCGTGTTGCTATAGCCCTAACTCTTTGGCACTGGTTGACAAGCAGCCAGTGGAACCCGAGCGGTTCGAGGATCGAACGAATGGCCCGTAATCTCGCTTTGGGAAGGCTCACTCGTCGGTGATGGGGTCGGTCTCGACGGCTTGATGCACGTTCGTCTCGACGCCGGCGACTTTCTCCAGCGCTTCGGCGAAGGCCATGCAGCTCTTGAAGCGGTCGTCGGGAGAACGCGCCATCGCCTGACGCAGGATCGGATGCTGAGTCTCGGGAACGGAGGACATCTCGATCTCGCCTTTGACGTGCTTCATCGCGATCTGCCGAACATCTCCCGCCGAGAAGGGAAGCCTTCCCGTCATCAGATAACAGTACATCGCGGCGAGCGAGAACTGGTCGCTCGTCGGAGCGACGCGCCGGTCGAAGTATTCAGGGGGAGCAAACTCAAAGCTGGCGACGCCGGTATGCACCATCATCGCGTGCTTGAGGACCTTCGCGAGCCCGAAGTCGCAAAGCTTCGCGGTTCCGCGAACGAGCAAGACGTTGCTCGGCTTGATATCCCGGTGAAGGATTTGCCGGGCCTGAAAGAGGTGATCGAGCGCCTCGGCGACCTGAAACGTGAATTGAAGCAGCCGCTGTTGGGGAATGCCCTCTAGCCCGCGAGCCCGGCACTTCTCCAAGTGCTGCTGAAGAGTTTCATCACCGAGTTCCATCCCGACCGCGACCGTCCCCCGGTAGTGCTCGAACCCGAGAAGCCGAGCGATATGGGGATGGCGAATGCCCTGAAGGAGCTTCATCGCGCGGGCTTCATTGGGAGCGCCGTCACTGACGGCGATTCTCTTGACCGCGATCGCTCGCTTGCCGCGCCGACTCGCGCGCCAGACCTGGCCGAAGCCGCCGTCGCCGATCTGTTTCTCAAGAAAACAGCCTTCGAAGACCTCGAGGCCGGGGCTCCAGTCCTCGTCGAAGAAGAGATGGGACCGGGGCGGATGGAGTTCCTCGTTCGACTCTTCCTTGGCCAGTCCGGCGGAGACTTGACTCGCGTAGGCGACGCGCAGCTTGACCGAACCGATCCGCAGCAAATCACCGTCTTGGAATTCAGCCTCGCTGATCCGCTGGCCGTTCCGGAACGTGCCGTTGCGGCTGCCGAGATCCATGACATGGAAGCCCATGTCCGAGACGGAAAACTTGACGTGCATGCGCGACACGGAGAGATGGGCGATGCGGACGTCGCATTCCTTGCTACGACCCAGCACCCATTCCCCATCCTCGATGATGAGAGCTTCCCCCTCGTCACCATCGATCGGTATGAGTCGAGCTACCATGGTAACATTACCGTGACAGGCGTCAGCTGGAGTGTTTCTTCGCCCATTGTGCCGCCTTTTGCGGCATGGAACCACTTGTTTTCGTTCACTTCTGCGTCACTTTGACAGCAAACGCTCCGCGAGTGAAGAACGAATACGCTTGGGTCGGCAAACTTTGCGGGCTAAGGGGCAGGCTGCAACAGTTCTTTCACATGGACCACGACCGAATCGGCGAGCGCTTCGACGTTATAGCCACCTTCGAGCAGGCTGACGAGCCTTCCCTGGCAATACTCGCGAGCGACCTCGTTGACCAATCGCGAGAGGGCCCCGAAGTGTTCGGTCTCCAGGTCGAGACTCCCGATGGGATCGTCCCGATGGGCGTCGAATCCAGCACTGACCAAGACCAGATCGGGCCGGCAACGCGTGACCGCGTCATCGAGCATCGAACGAAAACGGTCCAAGTATCGCTCCACCGGTGTTCCGTAAGCGACCGGCAAATTGAACGTCGTTCCCAGTCCATCCCCGCGACCGGTCTCGGTCATCCGCCCTGTCCCAGGGTAGAACGGGAAACGGTGCGAGCTGAAAAACGTGACCCGCGGCTCCTCGTAAAAGACGTCCTGGGTTCCGTTGCCGTGATGCACGTCCCAGTCGACGATCAGGATGCGGTCGAGCTGATGGTGATCGAGAGCGCGCTGGGCGGCGAGGGCCACGTTGTTGACCAGGCAAAACCCCATGCTGTGATGCGGGGTCGCATGATGCCCTGGGGGACGAATCAAGCAAAAGGCGTTGGTATCGTGACCGGTGAGCACCGCGTCGACCGCGGAAACCGCGCTGCCGGCCGCGAGCAACGCGGCCTCCAGGGAACGTTCGCTCATCACCGTGTCGGCATCGAGTTGGCCCCCGCCTCGCGCGGCCATTTGTTCCAATCGATGCACCACGTCCTCATCGTGGACTTGGGTGACGTCCGAATGCGTCAGCGGCGCCGCCCGCGTCAGCGTACACTGCTCGGTCAGCCCCGCGTCTTCCAAACGCTGCCAGACGCCACGAACCCGTGCCGGTCGCTCGGGGTGATGAGCTCCGGTCTCGTGCTGCTGAAAGAGCGAACTGTAGTAGAGAAACGTCATGGCGAGTTCGAGCACCTTCTCGATGGACCAACGACCCCATCACCATGCGGCGACGGACCGACACACTTCCCAGCGCGGTCAACCTTCGGCCGGGCCGGTCCCCTCGGGCGATTCGTCCGATCCATTCAACTTCGCTTCGCACTCGGGGCACACGTGAAACAACGTGCCGGTGCAGCAGACGACATACTCGTTACAAACGAGCCGTTCGCCACATTCCCAGCAAACGGCGTTTTCGGTTCGACCACTTGGTTGCGCGGGGCTGGCCCCTTCGAGCGTGTCCATTCCTACTTTCCTCGATCGCGGTGCTTCTCCTAAGCTAGATGCAAGCCGATTGATCGGGCGGGGATCAACGATCCGCGTCGATCGTTTCAGGGTCGAAGGCTCCATCTGCCTGGACGCGCAAGTCCGACGACTTGACGACGCGGCCATGGGTTGTTGTCCGGTGAACGTCCCTGCGTCGGTATTCTAGCCGAAAGGAAGTCGAGTTCGATGCACTACCTCGTCACCGGCGGAGCCGGCTTCATCGGAAGCCATCTCTGTGATCGCCTGCTCGCCAACGGAGACCAAGTCACGGTCCTCGACGACCTTTCCACCGGCCGCTACGAGAACATCGCCGGCCTCGAGGACCATCCCCACTTTCGGCTCATCGTCGAGACCGCCCGCAACGAGCAACTACTAGAAGGCCTGGTCCGCGAATGCGATGCGATCTTCCACTTGGCGAGTGTGGTCGGCGTTCGCTTGGTCATGGATCGCCCGGTTCAAACAATCGAAGCGGTCTTCGAAGTGACCGCCTCGGTCCTCAAGATGGCGAGCACCTTTCGCCGCAAGGTCCTGCTCGCCAGTTCCAGCGAGGTCTACGGCAAGAGCAAGGACGTCCCCTTCCACGAGGACGGTGACCGGCTCGAGGGACCGACGAGCAAGCACCGCTGGGCCTACTCCTGCGCCAAGGCGCTCGATGAGTTCCTCGCCCTGGCCCACTGGAAAGAGAGCCGTCTTCCGGTCGTCTGCGCCCGGCTTTTCAACACCGTTGGACCGCGGCAACGAGGTCGCTACGGAATGGTCCTGCCCCGGTTCGTCGCGGCCGCCCTCGCCGGCGAACCGCTGCTCGTTCATGGCGACGGCAACCAATCGCGCTGCTTCTGCCACGTCGCCGACGTCATCGATGGCCTCGTCGGCTTGATGAACTGCGCCGAGGCCAACGGCAACGTCGTCAATGTCGGCTCCAATCGTGAAACGACCATCGGCGAACTCGCCCAACTCGTCGTCTCCATCGTCGAGAGTTCCAGCGAGATCAAGTACGTCAAGTACGATGAGGTCTACGGCGAGGGGTTCGAGGACATGCGGCGCCGCGTGCCCGACTTGGGGCGGATCGAACGACTCATCGGTTGGAAGCCACGACGGGACATCAACACCATCATCAGTGACGTGCGCGACTCGCTGCAAACTCAACCTCGCTCGTCGATGCCCTGAACCTCCTGAAATTGTGCGCGCAAGCGGTCTTCCAGGTCGGTCGCCCGCTCGAGTTCATAGTCGTGCTTCGACGAGCTGAGACGGTAGACGCGCAAGTCGCCGAGCAACTCCCCTTCGACCAATTCGATGCGTCGGAGCCGTTTCAGCGCCGCCGCGTAAACGCGCTGGAGGCATTCATCGTCGGCGAAGCCGAACGTCTTGAGTTCGACATAGCCACCGCCGGACCATTCGGCGGCGATCTTGTAGGCCGCCTCCCGGTCCTTTCGCTCCTCGTCGCTACAGCGGACGGTCAGATCGAGTCGGTAGTTCACGGGTCGCATCAAACACTCTCACTTCGCATGGACGGAACCTCGCAGCTTCGTTCCAAGAATCGCTGGTCGCCTACGGCTTGTTCCACGGTCGGCGAGCCTCCCGACCATCGCGCTCGTCGCCGAACGCTACGCCCGATCCGGGAAGGACGCGTCGCCGAGTGCCGCGCGATCCTGGCATGACCAACCAAGCGTGGCCATGCCACCCGGCGGAAGTCAAGGTTCTCACGTCACCGCCAACATGACGCCGACCGCCCTCTCGGTCCGCGCGAGCCTCGGTGTTCGGGTGCCCTGAGCTGCCCTTCAGCCAGTACCCAGACGCGACTCGTCGGTCTCGTGGTCGGCTGCTCCCCGGCGACCACCGGGAACATAGACACCGAGAAGGATCGCGGCCAGCGCGGCCGCCGTCGCCCCGACCAAGATCGGAAGCTGGGGCGACAGACTCGCCAGCGCCCCGCCGACGAAACAGAGCAGTGCCGACCCCAGCACTCTCACCGAATGAAAGACACCGAGCACGCGTCCCTGGACCTCGTCGGAGACGGCATGGGAGATCAGCGCGGACATGTTCGTCGTCGCCAGCGCCATCGTGAAACCGATCGCCGGAAGGATCACGAAGAGGACTTCGGCCCCTTCGGGAACGACGAGCCAAACGAGCATTAGCGATAACCCGAAAGCGGATGCTCGCGTCAAGCGGGCGTTGGAAAACCGATCGGCCAAGGGACGAACCGCGACCGCCTGTGTCAATACCATCGCCACGCTGGTGATCGCCATCAGTTCACCGGTCTTTCCGGAACTGAAGTGCCACTTCTGTACGAAGTAGACGGGATTGAACTGAAAAACGAAGTCGATGCCAAGGTAGAGAACGAAGTTGATCACCAAGAGCCAACCGACGCCGGCCATGGTGAAGACGGTGCGCATCTCGGTGAGATGCTCGAGCAGCCGAAAGGGTCTTGGCGGGGACGTCGCTGAATGGCTTGGAAAAAGACACACGACCAGCGGAGCGACCAGCAGGTTGACGATCGCCGCGACGATGTAGGGAAGCGCGTAGTCTTGCGCGCCGGTCCAAACGCCATCGGCGAGCATTCCCCCCACGTAGGGCCCCACGACATACGCGAGACTCATCGAGAGGTAGACCAGACCGAAGCGTTGAGTCCGATCGGGTCCGCGCCAACGTCCGGCGAACTCCGCCATCACCAGCACGAGCAGCACGCTGAAGAAGCCGACGACGAACTGCCCGCCCAAGATCCATCCCAACGAGCGCTGTCCGACACCGAACGCCGTGACGCCCTGGCCGCCGGCATTGGCGATCAAGGTGACCACCGTCAACGCGCGCCGGCCGTACCGATCCGACAACTGTCCCACGACAGGGGAACCGAGAAACTCCGCGAACCGCCCGAGCGACATCACCAGTCCCAACAGGAATGCCTTTGAGGCGGGCGACGCCCCCGGCAGAAAGGTCGGGACAATGTCCGGATGGAGGAAAAATGGAGCGAGGACCGGCGAGGTCAGCGCGTTGCCGAGCGTCGAAAGGAAAACGATCGTGCAAATGAAGAGGGTCAGCATCGCGCCGCCCTTTCGTCAGCGTTCGACAGCGGAACCGGAAGGCGACAACTCGGAGGAGACACTCTCCGCCGCCATCGGACGGTAGCGCCGGCTGCCGAGAAACATTGCGGCGAGAAACGCGGCCGTCGCCCCGACGAGGATCGGAAGCTTCGGCGAGATGCCGACGAGAACTCCTCCGATCAGGCTGAGCAGCGCCGATCCGAGGACGCGCGCCGAGTGCGCGACCCCCATGACGCGCCCCTGGATATCATGCTCGACCGAATCGGAGATCAAGACCGACATGTTCGTCGTCGCCAGCGCCATCATCACCCCGACGCACGGCATGATGAAGTACAACCAGAAGTAGTCCTGGGGAAGCACGACGATCAACAACATCAGACTCAGCCCGAACGCCGCCGCCCGCGTGACCCGCCGTCGGGAGTGCCGCATCGCCAGAGGCTTGATCACCACCGCTTGCGTCAAGACCATCGCCACGCTCAGGACCGATTGAAACTCCCCGGTCATCGCGGAGTTGAAGCTCCAGACGCGTACGAAGTAGATGAAACAGAAGTGAAAGACGAAGTCGATGCTCAAGTAGAGCAGGAAGTTGACGAGCAACAGTCGTCGTAGGCTCCGGTGCGCCGCGACCCGCATGATGTCGACGAACCCCTCGAAGGGATCGAACCGTTCCGATTTTCGCTCGACGGGCCCTTTGGTGGGGAAAAAGAAAACGACCAACACGCAGACGAGCAGGTTGATCGCCGCGGCCGCGAGATACGGCCGCGCGTAGTTGACGGTATCGCTGAAAATCCCGTCAACCAGATGCCCCCCGAGATAGGGGCCGAAGACGAACGCCAAACTGGTCGAGAGATAGACCCAGCCGAACGCTTGCGTCTTCTCCGCTCCCTCTTGGCGGCGTGCGATCTCGGAGAAGACCAGGACCAAGAGGACACTGAAGAAGCCGATGACATATTGGGAGACGAGGAGCAAGTCGACGATCCGTTCGTGCAGCGCGTAAGCGCCGATCAGATGCCCGAAAGCGATCGCGGCGAACATGAAGAGCGCGACCGGCTTGCGGCCGATGCAATCGGAAAGATGGCCGAGAATGGGTGATCCGGCGAACTCGCCGAAGCGGTAGAGTGACAGAGCGCCCCCCAGGATGAAGGCCCGAAGCGCCACCGTGCTTCCAGGGAGAATGTGGGGGTGAATGTGCGGATGCAAGAAATAGGGGGCGAGGACCGGCGACGTCAGCGCCTCGGAGAAGAAACAGAGGAACACGATGGTGCAAAAAAACGCCATGTCGCTCGCGACCACGGAAAACGCCATCTCGCGAAGAGAACGTCGCCGGGGATCGACGACTCGGGTCGGCATTCGCCCAACCCTTGCCGACAATCTGACGACATTGTTTCCCCGAGGGCCAACAATGGGACCTGGCGTGTTCTATCCAGCGTCCCATCCGGGTCAATCACGCGAAACGGCGCTCATCCAAGCGGAGGCCCGAACTTGCGTGAGCCGTCACACGGAAAGTATGAGTCGATGATGCTAGGATGCGTGGACGGATCCTGAGGAATGGATTGGCGAGTCCGGATCGCGCATCGTTCCTCAGTGACTTGCAGGAGAGCCATCGTGTCGGATACCTACTACGATCCCGAAGACCTGCCCCGCTTTAGCGAGATGGGAGACGATGCCCCCCAGTTGTGGGAAAAGTTCCAGGAGTACTACGGCGCCGTCTTCGAACCGGGAGCGTTGTCGGGTCGCGAGAAGGCCTTGATCGCGTTGGCCGTCGCGCATGCGGTGCAGTGTCCCTATTGTATCGACGCGTACACGCGCGACTGTCTCAGCAAGGGCTCCGACGTCGAGCAAATGACCGAGGCGGTGCATGTCGCCTCGGCGATCCGCGGTGGAGCGTCGCTGGTTCACGGACTTCAGATGCGCCGCATCGCCGACAAGCTCTCGATGTAGGACGCGCGCAAGAGAGGCACGGATGATTCGTTCGCTGAAGAGTCGCAACAATCCGCTGGCGATCGTCGATCACCAACTCGACATCCTGCGACCCACGAGAACGGTCGCGCCATTCGATCATCAACTGGACGATCGCGGCCTGGCGCCGCTCCGGGCGAGCGTCCCCGAGATTCTGCAGATCAATCTCGGGCGCATGTGCAACATGACGTGCAAACACTGCCACGTCGACGCCGGCCCCGACCGCAAGGAGATCATGTCGCGTCAGACGATGGCCGAGTGCCTGGAGGTTCTCGATCGCGGCCCCATCGCGACGGTTGACCTGACCGGCGGTGCTCCGGAGATGAATCCCGACTTTCGCTGGCTGGTCAGGGAGATCCGCCAGCGCGAACGGCGCATCATCGATCGCTGCAACTTGACGATCCTGCTGACGCCGAGCCAGGAGGGGATGACGGAGTTTCTCGCCGAGTACGAAGTCGAGATTGTCGCGTCGCTTCCCTTCTACTCGGCGTCAAATACCGATCGCCAGCGCGGCAGTGGCGTCTTTGAGAAGTCGATCGAGGCTCTCCGGCGACTCAACGCGGTTGGCTACGGGAAACCGGGGACCGGTCGCAAACTTTGCCTGGTGTACAATCCCAACGGCGCCTTCCTGCCCCCTTCTCAACGGGAGCTCGAAGAAACGTTCAAGTCGCGGCTTTGGGATCGCTTCGGCGTCGCGTTCAACGAGCTCTACACCATCACCAACCAGCCGATCAATCGCTTCCTCGAGTACTTGATCGACAGCGGTAACTACGAGGAGTACATGCGGCGGCTCGTCGACGCGTTCAACCCTGCCGCCGTCGAAGGGCTCATGTGCCGCAACACGATCTCGGTCGGTTGGGACGGTCGACTCTACGACTGCGACTTTAACCAAATGCTCGATCTCGGGGTCGTCCCTAGGGGCGGGCGGCACGTTCGCGAACTCGATCTTGAGCAATTCGCCGGACGAACCATCGTGACGGGGCTTCACTGTTACGCGTGTACCGCCGGATCGGGCTCGAGTTGCGGTGGCGCGACGACTTAGCGAAATGGCCATCACCATTCGGCGCGACAAGTCTCAAGTTGGGGGAAGTGATCCGCCGACGAAGCGACGTCAAGAAACGAGAACGGGACCGGAGCGATGGCTCCGGTCCCGTGATTTTGTGGATGCACCGGTAAATCCCAAGTGGCAGTCAATCAGTGCAGCGCGATCGAGCTGCGGGGCAGGCCCCGACAACCGATCAAGTGGTGGGGGACCACGAGAATCGGCCCGCACGCCTGCGTGCGGGACACGGCCGCCGGGCATCCACAACGCTTCTCCCCGCTTCCGCGGTGACGGGAAGGATACGTAGAACCATGAGTAAATCTTCGGTGAAGGTCGGGAGAATTCGTCGCGTGATGCGATCGTCGTCGAGTCGTTCGGCAGCAAACCAGAGTCTTATCACGTCGCGACATTTCCCTTCTATCGGTTAGTGCTGGCGTCGTCATTGATGTCTAGTTTAAGGATCGGATCTTCGGCCGCGTTTGTGCAGTCTCGCCTCGATTGGATTTCGACGAACCGCTGACAATCTGCCGTCGCTTCCCGAACAGGCAGAGCGATCCTACTCAACCGGAATAAGCAAACCGCCGGAATCGTTTTTCCACCAAGAACGATTCGAGCGTCTCCTCGACGACGTAACCTCGCACGGGGCCACGCCCAAGCGTTTTCGTTCAGCCGTACTCAAGCAAAAATGACTCGGCATGACGCTCAAAAAACTCGACCAGCGCGTTCTCCGAAAAGTCATCCTCGGTCAGGAATGACAATTTGACGGCATCGAAGCGGGCATTGTTGGTTTTGATTTCCTGATGAGCCCCTAAACTCTCGATGTCAGCGAGATTGAAGCTACCCTTGTGGCCGACAAGGTGCAGTTCGATCGCCCGATGACCCTTGGTCATCAACCGCGCCCACGCTTGGCCGATCCCCTCGAAGCGCCGTTTCACCGAGTCCCGGCTGTTCCAATCCCACTGCGCCATCGGGGTCGCCGTCTCCAAGCCGCGAACCACGCGATCGAGAACATCTCGCTGCCAACGAACCTTGCGTCCGGGTCGAAATCCTTTCGTACCACGATGCCAACTCTCGCCGTCGACCATCCAAGGCATCGCCGACTCGGGATCCTCCGCCTTCTTGTCGATCGCTTTCGAGAAGCTGGTGATCGCTTTCTCGAGAAACTCCTCGAACGCCTTCGTTTGGATCTCCTCGAGTCGGTGCACCGTCAGCTCAACCTCTTGCAGCATGCTGCGTAGCCGCTTGACCCGCACCCGCGACTCGCTCCCATAGAGTGGGATGTCCGTCATCTCGTCGAGACGCGCCAGTCCCAGTTTGCGATCGAGGGTCTCCCGCTTGAAACTCCCCCGTCCGGGCCGAAACTTCAGCCGCAGGAGCCACTCTTCCCCCGTGAGCGCGTGGAAGAACCAGCCGTCCGACTTGCGGGGAGCGAGGATTTCGACCAGCCACCGCTCGCCCCAATCGGTCTCGGAGAAAACGCCACGCTGCTGGATCTGCTCGACGACCCACGCCAACGCCTCCCCTTCCCATTGGCACGGCTTGCCCGTTCGACTGAGACGGTCGACCGTGTGCCACCGCCGACCATCAATCTGCCAAGGCATCCGCGCGTCCTTGCCGAGCTGGCCGATCTCGACATCGCCGGGGCGACGGATCTCCTCGGTCGGCTCGTAACGGACCCGCTCCTCCAGCGGCCCCTGGTCGATCACTGGCTTGAGCGCGACCGCCGTGTGCGAGAGTGTCGACTCCTTGTCACTCTTGCGTTTGCGACCGTTGGCGACGCTTGCGACAAGATCCTCGGGGCTCCCCTCGAAGATCACCTGTCCCCCTTCATTGCCGGCCTCGGGCCCCAAGTCGACGATCCAGTCGGCGGTCTTGATGACGTCGAGGTTGTGCTCGATCACCACCACGGTGTTGCCGAGATCGGCGAGCCGGTGCAGCACCTCGAGCAACTTGCGCAAGTCGTCGAAGTGCAATCCCGTCGTTGGCTCGTCCAGCACGTAGAGCGTCTTGCCGGTGTTGGGCCGTGAAAGCTCCGCTGCGAGCTTGACCCGCTGGGCTTCGCCACCCGAGAGGGTCGTCGCCGACTGCCCCAGGGGCATGTAATCGAGCCCGACGTCGCGAAGGGTCGTTAGCAGACGCCTCAGCTTGGGGATGTTCTCGAAGACCTCCAGCGCCTCCCCGACGGTCATCTCGAGCACATCGGCGATCGAGCGGCCCCGGTAGGTGACGGTGAGCGTCTGCTCGGTGTATCTCTTCCCCCCGCACTGATCGCAAGTGATCCAGACATCCGGAAGAAAGTGCATCTCGACTTTCTTCTGCCCCATCCCCTCGCACGCGTCGCAGCGGCCACCCGGCTTGTTGAAGCTGAACCGTCCCGCGTGATAGCCGCGCAGCTTCGCCTCGGGAAGCTGCGCGTAGAGCTCGCGTACGACATCGAACAGCCCCGTATAGGTCGCGGGGTTGCTTGTCGGCGTGTTGCCGATCGGCTGTTGGTCGACGTTGATCACCTTGTCGATATGTTCGATGCCGCGAATCTCTTCGTGCAAGCCGACCGTCACTTGAGCCCGATGCAGCCGCCGCGCCATCGACGCCCAAAGGACCTCGTTGACCAGCGAACTCTTCCCGCTGCCGGAAACGCCGGTCACCGCCACGATACAACCGAGCGGGAGCGTCGCGTCGACTTGTCGCAGATTGTGATGCGCCGCGCCGATGATCTGAAGCCGATTGCCGTCGGTCGCCCGCCGGTTGGTTGGCACCGCGATCGCCTCGCGACCACTGAGGTAGGAACCGGTCAGCGACGTCTTGCGAGCCTTTACCCGCTTGGGCGTTCCCTCGGCGATGATCCGGCCCCCAAGTCGGCCGGCGCCAGGTCCGAATTCGACGAGATGGTCCGCGGCGTCGATCACTTCCCGATCGTGCTCGACCAGAACGAGCGTGTTCCCGAGATCGCGAAGCTTCGTGAGCGCCGACAAGAGCCGTCCGTTGTCGCGCGGATGAAGCCCGATCGTCGGCTCGTCCAGCAGATACAACACGCCGGTCAGCCCGCTACCGAGCTGGCTCGCCAAACGGATGCGCTGCGACTCGCCACCGGAGAGACTCGGCGTGGGCCTCGACAGCGTGAGGTAGTGCAACCCGACGTCGACGAGGAACTGAAGCCGCTGACGAACCTCGCGAAGGACTTCCCCCGCGATCGACTTCTCGGTGCGATCGATCTTGAGCTTCGTGAATCGCTCGAGACACTCATCCAGCGGCAGTTGACACCACGCGTGCAGCGTCTCATCGCGGAAGCGAACCGCCGCCGCGTCGTCGCGTGTCCGAGCTCCCTTGCAGACCGAGCACGCCACCTCGCCGACCAGGTCGGCCAGCCGGTGCCGATAGACCCAGCTCACTCGCGCCGCCTCGCTCACCGCGGGGAAGATCCCCTTGTACTGGAACTTGACCCCAGGCCGCTCCGGTAGTTCGAACCACTCCTCCTTCGTCCCGTAGTAGAGGGCCCTCTTCTGCTCCGGCGCGAGTTCTTCCAACGGATCGTCGAGCGAAAAGCCCGCATGGCGAGCGACCGCGGCGAGCGCGCTAACGAACGGGTTCTCGGGATCGTACAAGTCGGGCCAAAAGGGAATCGCCCCCTGACGCAGCGACAGCCACGGGCGTTCCCCGAAACTCTCCTCGCCGCCTCCGGCTTGAACCCCGAGCCCCTCGCAAGCCGGACACCAGCCGATCGGCGAATTGAACGAGAAGTGATTCGGCGTCAACTCCTCGAACGCCCGGCCACATTGATCGCAGGTGAAGTGCTGGCTATGGCGATCGACCTTCCAGCGTTTCTCTTCCGTGTCGGGATCGACGTGCGCGACGTGAAGCAGCCCCACCCCGAGATCGAGCGCCGCCTCGATCGACTCGGCCAGTCGCGAACGCTGCCGCCGTCGGATCACGACGCGGTCGACAATCACCTCGACCCGATGATGACGTCGCCGATCGATCTTTGGGGCGTTGGCGACATCGTGGGTCTCGCCATCGACGCGCACCCGGGCGTAGCCGCGCCGTTTGAGTTCCTTCCAGAGCGAGGCGACGTCGTCGTATTGATCGCGATGAATGGGCGCCATCAAGTAGACGCGCGTCCCTTCCTTCAGTTCGAGAACCGCGTCGATGATCTCATCGGCCGTCCGCGTCCCAATCGGAATCTGGCAGTCCGGGCAGTAGGGCTGTCCGAGACGGGCGAAGAGAATCCGCATGTAGTCGTAGATCTCGGTCACGGTTCCGACCGTTGAACGTGGACTCTTGCTCGGGGCTTTCTGCTCGATCGAGATCGCCGGGCCGATCCCCGTGACTTTCTCGACGCGCGGCTTCTGCATCTGGCCGAGGAACTGGCGGGCATACGACGAGAGCGACTCGACGTAGCGTCGCTGCCCCTCCGCATAGAGCGTGTCGATCGCCAGCGAACTCTTCCCGCTTCCCGACGGTCCACAGAAAACCGTCATCTTGCCGAGCGGGACTTTGGTCGAAACGTCCCGAAGGTTGTGTTGTCCGGCTCCCTCGACTTCGACGTGAGTGAGCCGGCCGTTGGTCGACGAAGTACGGGAGGCCTTGCCGTTGCGTCGCCGCGTGCTCGGCTTGCGGTCGACAAGCATCTCCTTGAGGGCCTGGCCCGTGTAGCTGTCGGGATTGGTCGCGATCTCTTCGGGCGTTCCCTCGGCGATGATCGTTCCGCCCCCCGCCCCGCCCTCGGGCCCGAGGTCGATCACCCAGTCCGCGGTCTTGACGACATCGAGGTTGTGTTCGATCACAAGGACGGTGTTGTTGGTGTCGACAAAGCCGTGCAGCACCGCGAGCAACTTGCGGATGTCCTCGAAGTGAAGCCCCGTCGTCGGCTCGTCGAGGATGTAGAGGGTCCGCCCGGTCGATGGTCGGCAAAGTTCCTTGGCGAGCTTGATCCGCTGTGCCTCGCCGCCGGAGAGCGTGGGCGATGGTTGGCCGATCTTGATGTAGTCGAGCCCGACGTCGTGGAGCGTCTTGAGCATCCGATAGGACTTCGGGATGTTCTCGAAGTGCTCGAGTGCCTCCTGCACATCCATCTCGAGAACGTCGTGGATCGACTTCTCTTTGAAGCGGATCTCAAGCGTTTCGCGATTGAAGCGGCGCCCCTCGCAAACCGGACACGTGATCCAGACATCGGCGAGAAAATCCATCGCGAGCCGGTTGGAGCCGTTGCCGTCGCAGCCGTCGCAGCGGCCCCCTTGAACGTTGAAGCTGAACCGCCCCGGCTTGTAGCCGCGGATCTTCGCGTCGGGAAGTTGCGCATAGAGACCGCGGATCTCGTCGAAGACTTTGATGTATGTCCCCGGGTTGGAGCGCGGCGTGCGGCCGATCGGCGTCTGGTCGATTGTGATCGACTTGTCGAGATGCTCGAGCCCGTCGATCCGATCGTACTTCCCTGGCTCGGTCATCGCCCCGTTGAGGTCGCGGGCGAGGGCTTTCTCGAGGATGTCGCCGACGAGCGAGCTCTTTCCGCTTCCGGAGACGCCGGTCACCGCGATGAAGCGGCCGAGCGGGAAATGGACATCGATACCGCGCAGGTTGTTTTGGGCCGCTCCGTAGACGGAGAGCCAGGCCTGCTCGAACTCATCGCTCTTGGGTGGTGCTTTCTTCTTCGCGGCACGGCGGCGGCTGGCGGCAACGGGCATCGTGTCCCTTTGGTTCCTAACGGCGGCTTCTTCGTGAACTCCCCATTGTAGTGAGCGCCCGTCCAGGAAGTAGCCGCCCGCGATCCAGTGGTTCCCCGTCGGTCACGCCACCGCCTGACGCGAGCCCCGGCAATCGAAACGCTTGCCCTGAGTCAGTAGCACTCCGGCATTCCCCTCTCCCCGCGGGTTCCGGCGTTCCCCTCTCCCTGCGGGTTCCGGCGTTCCCCTCTCCCTGTGGGAGAGGGGTTAGGGGTGAGGGGGCTTCCTTGCGACAACTCGCCTTGTGAATCCAGGAATTCAATCCCCTCACCCGTCTCGCTTCGCTCGCCGACCTCTCCCCATGGGAGAGGTGAGTCTGGTCGCCCTTCACCGCTCCATCTTCCGAACGGCAACACCTTCCCTTCCGAACGGCAACACCTTCCCTTCCGAACGGCAACACCTTCCCTTCTGAACGGCAACACCATCCCTTGCGAACGGCAACACCTTCCCTTCTGAACGGCAACGCCGTTCTCTAATGGAGCCCAGGGTCGCGCTTCGCGCACCCTGGGAACCGAACCATGAAAAAACCAACCCCGACAGGGGTTGTCTAATTTCTCGTGTCAGGCGATGGCCTGACCGACGACCGATCCACATCCCACGACAAGCGCGACGGTAAATCCTCCCGTACCGCCACTGGATCTTTTCCTGCCGCCGCGTCGGCCGCCTCCTCAACCGATGAATCATCACCTTCCTCCCATGGCTTGAACCTCCCTCCGCGACGGGACTTAGACAACTAACAGCGTCACCTCGATGACATTTCTCGCAACGATCTCCCCTATTGGCCCACGGCTTGCGTCAGGACGGATGGTGCTTGCGGCGATCGCAAGCTCCCCCCACCACCGGCGGGAGAACGATCAAGAGGATCTCCTCTCCCGCCGGTCACTTGTTCCCCTCTCCCGGTGGGAGAGATAGGCCGATGTTCCCCTCTCCCGGTGGGAGAGATAGGCCGATGTTCCCCTCTCCCGGTGGGAGAGGGGCTAGGGGTGAGGGGTCACGTCCAGGGGTAGCGTCCATCAATTCGTTCGGGAGGAGTCACGATGAAGCGATCGACAGGGAAGGTGCGCGCCGGCATCACCATCGTCGAGGTGGCGGTGATCATCGGGATCTTGGTCGTACTGGCGTGTGTGATTCTCCCCGGGATCATGACCGCAAAGATCTCTTCTCGTACAGGACAATGCCTCAACAACATGCGCAACGTCGGCACGGCGATGCTTGCCTATGTCACGACCCACAACACCTTTCCCGCCAGCGGCGTTTGGGATGTGGCCGACGCGGACGGCGATGGCGAGATCACCGAAGCGGACCTGATCGACCCGACCACCGGCTGGAACTTCGCCCATCCGCCGGGGGCACTCAAACCTACCGATCCACCGAGCGACATCGGCATGCGCTACTCTTGGGTCGTGCCGCTTCTTCCCTACCTCGATCGCTCGGACATCTACGAGCGGTGGAACTTCGACGATCCGGCAGCAGCATCTTACCTCCATCAATCGACCTACGACTATAGAACAAACAGCCAGCGAGCCGCTCCGATCCTTTCGGAAGTGGGACTCAAAGTCCTCGTCTCTTCCGACGACATCACGGTTCTCAGCGGTGAGGGCAACATTTCCTTCGTCGTCAACGGCGGTTTCTCGAACCATTGGCTTGTCGACAACGAAGGGACGGGGCTCGTCGGTGGCGACGGGGATGATCTCGTCGCCCAACGCGTTCGCGAGAACCGCTTCCGCATGGGGCTCTTCTTCCTCGAAACAAGCGACGGCCAGAGTCCCATCGGCCGACGTCACACGCTCGAGACCATTCGGGACGGAACGGCCACGACGGTCATGTTGTCGGAAAACATCAATGCGGGTCCGGGAGCCGCGGACTGGACTTCGAACTGGGCCTGCCCCCATCCCTGGAACACCTCCTTCCAAGTCAACGGCGTCGCGGTCGGCGTCGACCGAACACTTCCCTACGAAGAGTATGACTACGCTCAGTCCAACAGACCCGGTCCCCTCGCCCCACCGATTCTCGCCAACGGGAAAGAAGGAGGGATCAACGGCAGTACCGACGGCGTCCTCGAAGGGCAGTTCCCCTACCCCAACTCCCTCCACCGGGGTGGCGTTCACGTCGTCTTCGCCGACGGCTCGACGCGACTCCTGTCGGAAGCGATTGATCCGAGCCTCTGGGCACGGATCGTCACACCAGACGGACAACGCCTCTTCGTTCCGGAGACAGGCGGCATCGAGTACGCGGAACAACCTGTTCCCGAGGACGACCTCTCGAACTCGTTCGACTGACTCGAATGTCCCTTGTTGCCGACGGATGGAGAACCGTATAGGCTTGCCCTGGGGTTGAGCAGATCACAGGGCAGCAAGAGTCCGGCGCATGAGAACCTATTCGCAACGCGTCCGCTACGGACTCACGCCGGTCGAAGTCGCCGTCATCATCGTCTTGGTCGTCATCGCCGCCATCCTGATCATGCCGGCGCTTCTGGCGCGCATCAGCGACGCCCGACGGATGGCGTGCCTCGACAACATGAAGCAACTCGCGACCGCGTTCCAGTCCTACATCGAGGCCCACGGCATCTACCCCGCCAGCGGCACGTGGGATGTCGCCGACCGCAGGGGTGATGGACGCATCGATCCCAGCGATCTCATCGAGAAGCAAACCGGTTGGAATTTCGAGCATCCCCCCGGAGCGATCGTTCCGGCGGACGTCGACACCTCATTCGGGATGAAGTACTCGTGGGTCGTCCCTCTCCTGCCGCACCTCAATCAGAACAACCTTTACGACGAGTGGAACTTCTCGGACAGCTCCGGCGGTTCCTACGTCGACGACGAGATCGAGCCAAGCAACGTCTTTCTCACCCGCGCCTCGATCGGCACCCTCGTCTGCCCCGCCGACAATACCGTCCTTTGGGGAAACGGCGGACTCAGCTATGTGGTCAACGGTGGCTATTCGACGCATTGGTTCGTCGACGATGATGGGACGGGTTTGCTCGGTCCGCGGGACGAAGAGGTCGCCAAGCGCGTTCGCGACAACCGCTTCAAGCTTGGCCTGATGTATCTCGGCACGACGCGCGGCGATAGTTCCGCCGATCGCCATCATTCGCTCGAAACCGTCTCCGACGGGCTCGCTCACACCGCCCTTCTGTCCGAGAACATCAACGCCGGTGCGCCAAGCAAGGTGAAGTGGCAAACCAATTGGGCGTGTCCTCATCCGTGGAACACGTCGTTCCGCATCAACGGTGTCGCGGTCGGCGTCGATCGAATGGCGTGCGACGGCGACGGCATGGACTTCTTACAGGCGAACAACCGTGGTCCCAAGGCCCCACCCGCCGAGAAGTGGGGACGCCAGGGGGGGATCAACGGCAGTCTCAACAGCGAGAACGCCGGCCGGTTCCCTTACCCCAACGCCTACCACGTCGCCAGCGTCAACGTCACCTTCGCCGACGGCACCGCGCGGACGGTCTCGCAATCGATCGATCCGGTGATCTGGGCCCGCATGGTCTCTCCCGCCGGCGAGAGTCTCGTCTGCCCCGAAACGGGCGAGCCGGTGCCCTCCAACCGCCTTCGCCCCGACCCCGAAGCGAAGGAAGTCGAGCCGTAGAACAGGGATTGCCCTCGCCGTTCGATCAGTGCCCGTTGAGCGCCTCTTGGGCGACTTGCTTGACGCGTTTCAGATCGGTCTTGCCGGTGCCGAGGAGCGGAATCTCCTCAACCGAAATGAATTGATCGGCGCGAGGAATGAAGAGGTTGGGAAGCCCCGACTCCTTGAGTTGCTGGAGCAGATCCGGAATCTTCTCCTCGTCGTAGGTGTGAAGCACGGCGAGCTGCTCACCCTTGGCCTCGTTGGTCACGGAGGTGACGGCGAACGTGCTCCCCTCCCGATCGACGAGGCTTTCGAGCGTTTCCTCGACTCGCCCATGCGGCACCATCTCGCCGCCAATCTTTGAAAACCGACTGAGCCGATCGGTGATCGAGAGAAAACCCTCCTCGTCGAGCTTCGCGATGTCGCCGGTGACATACCAACCGTCATTGAGAACCTCGGCCGTCAAGTCGTCGCGGCCGAGATAGCCCTTCATTACATTGGGGCCCTTGACCAACAACATCCCGGACTCGCCGGTGGGGACCGGCTCCCGCGTGTCGGGATCGACGATCTTGACGGCGACCCCGGGCAGCGGTTGGCCGACGCTGCCGCGCCGCGAGCCCCGCTGAAAGAGGCTCACGCCACGGAAATCGGGCGTGCTCACCGCGATCACCGGCGAGCATTCGGTCGAGCCGTAGCCCTCCAACGGACGCAGGCCGAACTGTTCCTCGAAGCCGACGCGCACGCGATCGGGAAGTTTCTCCGCCCCCGTGATGATCAACCGTAGCGAGCCGAACTGATGAGGGGGAATCCGTCGCTGGTAGAGTTGCAGAAAGGTCGGCGTCGCCAGCATGAGCGTACACCGGAAGCTCTCGACAATCCCTCCGATCGCTCGCAAATCGAGCGGGTTGGGATGAAAGACCTGGCCAATGGCGTTGGCGGCGGCGAACCAGAGCGACAAATAGCCGAAGGAATGGAATTGCGGCAAGATCGCCAGGAGCCGATCCTTCGACTGAAAGTGGAAGACCTGGCTGAGGGCTTCGACGTTCGAGCCGACGTTCTCGTGGGTGAGCATCACTCCCTTGGGCTCGCCGGTCGACCCACTGCTGAAGATGATCGTGGCGACATCGTCGATCTCGACCTTGCGGGTCGCGCCGCAGTAGACCTCCAGGGCCCGCACCGGCAGGAGCAGCGCCGCGGCCCACGCGGAGAGTCGAGCGACGACCCCGGCCTTCGCGGGAAGGTCCTCCACCCAGATCGGTTCGAGATCCTCCGGCAACGTGACGCGGGCCTTCTGAAGAAACTCCCGGTTGGTCACGACCGTCTTGATGCCGGACTGTTCGACGGCCGAGGCGAGGACCGACGGGCCAACGGTGTAGTTGAGGTTGACGCTGGTCTTGCCCGAGAGGGAGGCCGCAGTGTTGACCGCCGCCCCCGCGACACACGGCGGGAGCAGGACGCCGACACGCTGCTGGTCCTTCCACTCTTCCTCGAGCAGTCTCGCCAAGACGACCGCCGACGCGACGGCGCTGAGCGCCGAACGCTTGGTTCCACTGGAGTCGGCCCAGAGCATGCGAAAGGGATGTCGTCGGGCTTGCACCACCACCGCGTCGTGCAGCGGCCGATGATCGTGACAGCGATGCTTCCACGCTGATTGACCGAGTTTGACGACGCGCTGGCGTATCTCCGCGATGGGCGTCCCCGCGGGAACCGGTTCCCCGAAGGAGATCGTGACGGGATAGGGCAAGCGGCGCGGCAACTTCGTGAAGTAGCGCCCATCGGCCCGGCTGAAGATGCTGCCCCACAAGCGATCGAGATGCACCGGCACGATCGGCGAGGTTCGCCCCTTGATGATCCGCTCCATCCCGCGCTGAAAGGGCTGCGTCATCCCGGTCCGACTGAGCTGGCCCTCGGGGAAGATGCAAACCACCTCCCCTTCATCGAGGTACTTGCCCGCGCGGCGCAGCGAACGCAGCGTCTCCTTCGCGCCTCCCGAGGACGCGATCGGAATCGCGCCGATCATCTTGAGCATCGGCCCGAGGATCTTGTAGTCGAAGAACTGGGCGTACGCGAGGAACCGAATCGGCCGGTCGATGCTCGCCATCAGAAGGATGCCGTCGACGAAGCTGACATGATTGGGAACGAGCAACACCCCGCCAGTCTCCGGCACGTGATCGCGGTCGATCACCTTGAGCCGATAGAAGGTCGAGGTCATCAGCAGGGCGATGAGCCGGAGGCAAGCCTCGGGAACGAGCGACGTCGCCCAGATCGTCCCGACCGTGGTGACGAGAGCGGCGCCGATGAAGATCTCCCGCGCCGAGAGCCCGATTCCCGACAGCACGTTCGACGCGACCGATCCGCCCACCACGCCAATCAGGACGAAGAGGTTGGTCAGCGCGATCACCGCGCCGCGTCGATCGGGGGTCGAGCGCCACTGCAACAGTGCGTTGAGCGGAACGATGATCAAACCGCCGGAGATGCCGATGAAGGTCATCGCGAAGAGCGTCAGGAAGAACTCCGGACCGACGATTCCCATGAAGAACAATCCGAGCGAGAGCCCCGTCGCCCCGATCGGCAAGAGGCCCGACTCGACCTTCGCGGCCGAGAGCCGCGCGGCGAGCATGCTCCCCAGACCGATACCGAGCGACACCAGCGTCACCGTGACGGTCGACGATGTGTCGGAGAGTTCGAGGCTCGCCTTGGCGTAGACGATCACGTCTTGCCCGACCAGGCTCGCGATCGACCAGAAGTAGATCTGTCCCAGGACCGCCAGCCCCAAGATCCGATCCGAGCGGATTTCCTTCCATGCCGTGGCCACCGAGTCGAGCAGCCCCCCTTGCGCCCCGGCGGCGGGAACCGGCGGAACCCGGAACGAAGCGACAAGGCCGACCAGCGCGAAGAGAGTCAACACGCCCCCAGCCATCCAGGTCGCGTCGGCGCCGATCCGCGCGGTGGTGTCGAGCAAAAAGCCACCCGCGAACTGGCCCGTGACGATCGCCAAGAAACTGGCCATCTCCAAGAGGCCATTGCCTCGCGATAGCGACGTGTGGGGAAGCAATTCGGGCAGGATGCCGTACTTCGCGGGACTGAAGATCGCGCTTTGCAGTCCCATGAGCCCCAGGATCGAAAGCGCCAGCCAGCCACCTCCGGGGTAGCTCCATAGGAAGTACGTGCCGAGCCCCATCAGAAAGAGCTCGAGCACCTTCATCCCGATGATCACCGAACGTTTGCTCACGCGGTCGGCGAGCAGACCGGCGGGGAGTGATGCGAGAATGTACGGGATGGAGAAGACGATCATCGCGATCGTCAGTTGTCGTTGCGAAGCCGCTTCCTCGATCGCTTCGCCGGGCGCCGCGAGCGCCCGCATCGCGAGAAAGGCGACAATCAACTTCCACGCGTTGTCGTTGAACGCTCCGAAGAATTGGGCGACCAGCAGCCCACCGAGCCGGCGATCCGACGAGTTCATGCGATCCAGTCCTTCCCGAATGCCCCCGCTCGAGATTGTCGATCTCTTGATATGGAGGGCTCGCGAGGACGGCACCCGCTTCCCACTCCCAGTGCCCCCTCGAAGCGCGGGCGGCAAACGAGTACACTGATGCGTTCAGGCGGTAAGTGCAACGCTCGCGATTGAGGTGATTCGATGGGCCAAGGTTTCGGATTGGGCAACGCGTTGGGAGATGGGCTCGGTGACGGGAGTCTCGAATCTCCCAAACAAGAACCCCTGCGTAGCGTACACACGACGAGCTTCCCCAAACTGCTCAACGAGATTGGAGCCTCCGTCTTGGTGTCGACTTACCAAGCGGGCAAGCTCATCATCTGTCGCTCCGAGGGGGAAACCCTCAACACGCACTTCCGCAACTTCAATCGCCCGATGGGGCTCGCCGCCAACAAGCAACGACTGATCATCGGCGCCGCGACCCAGGTCCACGAGTTCCGCAACTTCCCCGAGGTCGGCAAAAGCGTGGACGAGACGGGTCGCACCGATGCCTGCTACATGCCGCGAACCTCGTGCGTCACCGGCGACATCGATATCCACGAAATGGCGCTCGGCACCGAGGGACTTTGGCTCGTCAACACACGGTTTAGCTGTCTGTGCGTCCTCGACGGCTGGAACAGTTTCGTCCCTCGTTGGCGACCTCCCTTCCTGTCGGGTCTCTCCAACGAGGACCGCTGCCATCTCAACGGGTTGGCCTTGGTCGACGGCAAGCCGAAATACGTCACCGCCCTGGGCGAAACCGACACGCGCGGTGGCTGGCGCGCGAACAAGAAGTCGGGCGGCATCCTCATGGAAGTCCCCTCCGGCGAGATCCTCCTGCGGGGGCTCTCCATGCCCCACTCGCCCCGTTGGTACAACGGCAAGTTGTGGGTCCTCGAGTCCGGCGAAGGCCGGCTCTCGATCGTCAAACCCGACTTCTCCGGCACCGAGACCGTCGCGGAGGTCCCCGGCTTCACGCGCGGTCTCGACTTTGTCGGGCCCTTCGCGTTCGTTGGCCTCTCCCAGGTGCGCGAAACCGCCGTCTTCAGCGGCATCCCCATTACCGAACGGCTCACCGAACGCATCTGCGGCGTCTGGGTGATCGACACGCGAAACGGCAAGGAGGTCGCGTTCGTCCGCTTCGAGGACGCCGTCCAAGAGATCTTCGCGGTGCAGGTTCTCGTCGGCACTCGCTTCCCGGACGTCATCAACGACGACTGGAAGCTGATCGGCCGATCCTACATGCTCCCCAACGAAGCCTTGAAGGACGTCGCGCCCCCGACGCCTCCCGAAGAAGGGGCCGATCCGGAGAAAGAAGATAAGAGCGTCAAACCGGATGCCCTCTTGCCCGAAAGTCCGTCCGAATAGTCAATCGCGTCGGTCCGCTCCTGTGGCCGAGGGCACTGGTATCTCTAGCAGTCCGTTGATTGAAGCGGGCCAAGGCGAGAACGAGCAATGTTGGCCAAGAGCAAGGAGCAAAAGCGCGGGCGAAGCCGTCGATTCGTCGTGGTTTTTCAACGCCGGGATTGGTCAACAGAGCCGTTCGCAGCTGGCGGCGAATAGATTGGCGGGCTGCTACGTTTCCGCGTGCCACCGGCTGCTTGTCGGCCAGTGCCAGAGTTTTTGGGGCGACGCCAACTCAAGCGTCAGGTTGGAACAGGGCCCATGGGCGTTTACCAAGGTCGAGACCCGGACTGATGGCCACTCAGTTCTTTCTCACTGGCTGACAAACGGCCAGTGGTCCCCCAAGCGTTCAGTCGTTGACGGAGCACTGGTGACGCTCGTTGGGAAGTTCGAAGCCTCCTGCGCGGGAGCAACCGTCACGCGATTTGGAAATGACAGTCATCGACGCGAGAGACCACGGGGTTGTCCCTCGCCAGCGCTCCTTCTCAACCAGGAACCATCCGCGATGCATCACCTACTGACCGCCCTCGTCCTGCTCGCTCCCCCTTCGCTCGAGAATGTGGAAAAGGGCTACGGCCCGCTCTTCGACGGCAAGACGCTCACCGGCTGGGAAGGCGACTTGAAAACGTTTCGCGTCGAGAATGGCGCCATTGTCGCCGGCACCCCCACGACCGCGATTCCCCGCAACGAGTTTCTCTGCACGGAGGAGGAGTACGGGGACTTCGAGCTACGGCTGAAGGCGAAGCTGGTCGGCCCAGGGCAGAACGCCGGCATCCAGTTTCGCAGCCAGCGGATTCCCGACCACCACGAGATGATCGGCTACCAGTGCGACATGGGACGTGCCCGCGAGGAGGTGATTTGGGGAGCCCTCTACGACGAGTCGCGCCGGCGCAAGTTCCTCGCGATCGGCGATCAGGACGAACTGAGGAAGACCCTTCACCACGACGACTGGAACGATCTGAGAATTCGGTGCGTCGGCCCCAGGATCCAACTTTGGGTCAACGGTGTCCAAACCGTCGACTACACCGAAAAAGAGGCGAAGATTCCCGACACCGGACGCATCGGGCTACAGATTCACGGCGGCAAACCGGCCCAAGCCTCCTACAAGGAGATCCGCATCAAACGTCTTTGAGATTGCTTGGGCATCGCCCCACCCACTCTCCGACCAATGAGGTGGGTCCGTGCCCCACGAATGTTCCTCCCGATCACCTTCGCTTGGACGATGTCAGTCGCGATCGGGGACACGTCTCGTTTCCCGCCGCCGACCGACGAGCAATCGGGGCCCCCCAAGTGGATGTCTCGGCCCCCCCCGTGGTCAACTCAATGACAAGCCCTACGTCGCTCCCAGGAGGCGCGGCGACGTCGACGAGACCGCCGCCGCATCGTCCGCGACCTCGCGGGCGGTCGCCTCCACCGGGCGTCGGCACCCCATCAACAAGACGTAGGTCGCCGGAACGAGGATCAACGCCAGGATCGTCGCTCCCCCCACGCCGCCGGCGATCGAGACCGCCAACGGTGGCCAGAACATCCCACCGTCGAGAATCAGCGGCAGGAACCCCACCATCGTCGTCAGCGAGGTGGCGACGATGTGACGCGTCGAGTGAGCGACAACGCCGACCATCGCCTCGACATCGCCCGTGCGAGCGGCGCCGTCCTCGCGAATCGCGGCGAGCACCACGATCGCGTCGTTGATCGCGACCCCCGCCAGCCCCATCGTCCCGATGATCGCCATGAAGCCGAAAGGGTAGCCGAACTGCCAGAGCGCTCCGAGCCCAAGCCCGATCGAGAGCACCGCCACCACACCGACCAGGCCCGCGAGTCGAAAGGATTGAAAGGTCAGGACCAACGTCGCGGCCATGAGCATGACCAGCACGCCGACGCTGGCCATCAGGTTCCCGACGGCATCGTCGCGTTCATCGGCTTCGCCGCCGAAGGCGAGCTGGTAGCCTGGCGGCAAGGTGAACCCTTCCCGTCGCATGGCCTCGCGAAAGTTGGCCAACACGGTCGAGGGAAGTACTCCGGCCTTCAGGTAGGCTTTCACTTCGTTCATCCGACGGCGGTTCAAGCGAGGCATCACCGCGATTTCCGGTACCAGCTCGAAGTTGGCCAGCGCCGCGAGCGGAACCCGACCTCGCCCCGCCCGCGAGGGAGTCCTCGACATCAAGTCGAGGGACGCGATCCGGTCGAGATCGGCTCGCTCCGCGTCCGAGACCCGAACCCGAACCGGCAACTCCTCGGTCGCCTCGAAGATCGAGCCTCCCACCGCCCCTTCGAGGGTCGACTCGAGCTGGGACGCGATCGCGGTGTTGTCGAGCCCGGCCAATCGAGCTTCATCCTCGTCGACCTTCAACGAGAGCTTCGGCATCGTTTCACCGAGATCCGACTTGGTATGCACCACGTTGGGGATGCCCGCGAGTAGCTGCCGCACGCGGTCGCCCAAGTCCCGCAGGGTCTCGACATCGGGCCCGAAGAGGCGAACCTCGATCGGCGCATCGAAGGGTGGCCCCTGCTCGAGCTTGCGCAACAGCGTCCGCGCTTGGGGGAATGAACGGTCGATCGTCTCCTGCATTTCCCTGACGAGCTTGTCGGTCCCCTCGGCGGACTTGAGCGTCACCATCGCTTGGGCGAAGTGCGACGTTCCGAACTTGCGCGGGATCACGTTGTAGTAGAAGGAGAGCGCACTGCGTCCGAGAAACCAATCGACTTGCGTGATCTGAGGATGGTCGAGGAGCTTCTCGCGAATCGCCAGGACCGTCTCCACCGTCTGCGTGAGGGGCGTCTGACTGGGGAGCTCCAGCTCGACCTGAAACTGATCGCGATCCGATTGCGGGAAGAACTGCTCGGGCAGGTGGCGAGCGTTCGCGAACCCGACGATCGGAAGCGTCAACGAAACCACGATCCCCAAGAGCGGCCGCCGGTAGAAGAGCGTCAACGTCTTTCGATACCAACGCGCGGCCACCGGCCACTCCAGTCCCGTTCGCCACCAGCCTTTGGCCAACCCGCCGTGAGAGGTGGGGTAGGTCCACGCGGTCAGGGCGGGAATGATCGTCATCGCCAGAAAGAGCGAGCTGAAGATCGCGAGCACGACGCTGATCGCGATCGAGCCGACAAACTCCCCCGTGGGCCCGGGCATCAACGCCAAGGGAGCGAACGCCAACGCGGTCGTCAGTGTCGACCCGAAGAGCGGAATCGCGAGATGGCGCCCACTCGACGAGACCGCATCGCTGGGCGACCGTCCCTCCTTGAGTTTCCCTCCGACTTCGTCGACGACCACGATCGCATTGTCGATCAAGAGTCCCAGCGCGATGATCAGGCCCGTGATCGACATCTGATGCATCGGGACTTCGAGGATTCGCATGCCCGTCAGCACCATCAGCGACGTCAACGGCAGCGCCGACCCGACGATCAGGGCGTCACGCCAACCCATCATGACGAGGATGACGCCGACGACCGCCACCCCTCCCATCAACAGGTTGAGAAAGAGGTTGGAAAGGCGGGTTGCGACATAGTCGTTCTGCTCGAAGACCTTGACCATCGCGACGCCGCGTGGGAGCCGCTCGCGGAATCGCTCGAGGGCCGCGTTGCTGGCTGTCGCCCAATGGTCGATCCGTTTGCTGTTCAGGACGACCGCCCCCAGCGCGATCGCCGGACGTCCACCGATAAGAGCGAGACTGCTGGGCGGGTCGGTGATCCCCTTGGTCACTTCGGCGACGTCGTCCAATTGCACGAGCTGCCCTTGAGCGCCGAAGTGGATCGGCGTCCGAGCGACGCGCTGCAGCGAGTCGAGTTCTCCCTCGACCTCCAGAAGGAGTTGCTCCTTCCCCGCCCGGAAGGCGCCGGCGGCGACCTTGGCGTCGCTGGCGATGATCTGCCGAGAAAGGTCTCGCGTCGTCATCCCAAGCATCGCGAGTTGAGCTTGGTCGATCGTGACGCGAATTTCTTCCTCGGGATCGCCGAACGTGTCGATATCCTCCGTCCCTGGAACGGCTCGCAGAACACTCTTCATCTCCTCGGTTTCTCGTCGCAGAATCGCGTAGTTGGGGTCACCGGGAAGCTCCCACACCAAGGCGACGATCGTGGCGTACGCCTTGGTCCTCACGCGGTCGAATCTCGGTTTGAGGACTCCGGGCGGAAGGTTCGGCTCCGCGTCGGTGAGCTTGTCGCGAACCCGCGACCAGACTTCGTCGACTTGATCGCGCCTCACGTAGGGCTGGAGACGAACCGAGATCGTCGAGATCCCCGGTCGAGAGAACGAGCGAAGTTCGCGGATCTCCTCGATCTCCTCGAGTTCCTCCTCGAGCTTCTCGGTCACCAGCGATTCGACTCGCTCGGCGTCGGCTCCGGGAAAGACCGTGTTCACCAGCGCGATCCGCTCGGCGATGTTGGGATCTTCCATCCGAGGAAGCACGTAGAAGGAGGAGAGCCCCGCGACGACGATCAGGCCAAGCGCCAGAACGAGCAGTCGGGGGCGGCGATAGAAGGCGTCGAACATGGCTTCCTTCCCTACATGGAATTCGAACCGACCCCAGGATCTAGATTGGCTAGCAGTCCGTTGCCGAACAACTCTTGGGTACCACTGGCTGCTCGTCAGTCAGTGCGAACCGAGAAGGGCCCACTCCCCGCGCGTCGACCTTGGACGAACCCCTAACGCGACGAGCGCACCTGCTGACCGGGAACCAGGCGATGCGCCCCTCCCTCGACAACGCGATCCCCGGCCTCGATCGTGCCGCGGACGAGAACGCGTTCTCCTTCGGTATGGAGAATCTCGACATCGCGCGACTCGACCCTCTCGACGTCGTGGGCGTCGTCGACAACCGCGAACACCGACCACAAGCCGCGCGTCCCTCGAGCAAGAGAATCGGTCGGAAGCCAAAATCCCTCGGCCTCGACCCGCTCCTCTAATTCGATCCGGCCGATCTGGCCAGGCACCAACGTCCGCGACTCGAGCGGCTCCAGGACAAAGACACACGTTCGCGTCCGCGTCGTCATGTCGAGTTCCGGCGACAGGGCGTCGGCGTAAGAGCGGTGCGTCTCACCACCCGCGACGATGTCATAGGGCTGGCCGACAACGACCTGGGACGCGAGTCCCGCGGGCAGCCCCACGTGGAACTCGAGGTCGGCATCCTCCACGAGCGAAACGATCGCCGTTTGCGGCGAGACCAACTCGCCCTCGTCGACATGACGCGTCGCGATCGTGCCCGCGAAGGGAGCCACGAGGGTGCTGTCCTCGATGTCGATGCGAATGTCCTCGATCGTGGCGGCGAGCTGTTCAACGACGGCCTCCTGCGCGGCGAGCTTCTCCGCGCGAGTTCCCTCCTCGAGTTCCTCGAGTCGAAAGTGAGCGGCCTCGTAGCGGGCTCTTAAGGAAGCCAAGCCGAAGGTGGACTCGTCGAAAGCCTCCCGCGACTCCGAGCCCCGACGAAAGAGGGCCTCGTGGCGCTGGTGATTGACCTTTTGCAGTTCCCATTGGGCCTTCAGATCGGCGACTTCGGCCTTGGCGGCGGCGATCGTTTCCTTCCGGGGGCCATGCCGAAGCTCCTCGAGCTCCGCGCGAACTTGCTTGTGCCTGGCCAGCATCTCCCGCAGGTGCGCCTCGAGGTTGCGACAATCCAACCGCGCGATCGGCTGTCCCTTCGCGATCGAATCCCCCTGGTCGACGAAGACTTCGATCAGCTTCGCCGAGCGTTCAAAGGCGAGCGCCGCCCGGCGTTGAGCGACGAAGGTCCCGGTGAAGAAGCGGTGGCTGGTGTACTCCTCGACCTCCTCCAGCTCGGTCACCCCGACGGGCACCGCACGCGCAACCTCTTTGATGGACTCAGGTTGCTCCTCCTTGGCGATGGCGACCCATGCCAAACAGGACCCGGCGACGACGACCGCGATCGCCAAGAGTGAACGTTTGGTTAAATTATGACGAGACGTCAATTCATGGGCAAAAAAACGCGGCTTAGCCGCGGTTGGCACGTCGGCACTCATCGGGAAAAATCTCCTGGGCGATCTGACGATACACCGCCGCGTAGTCGTGCTCGCTCGAAAGGGGCCGCCACTGGGCTCCATCGAGGATCATCGCGTAGTTGCGTCGCGTCGCGTCCAACGGCTCTCGAACCCCCTGCACCACCAACTGATCATTGGTCGTCATGATCGTATACGCCCCATGACTGAGCGCCCACAGCCCGAAGACCAAATCCTCCACCGACATCCCGTCGGGTAGTACCAGCTCGCCACGCGTGATCCCATCACGGACCACGCCGCCGACGATCCCGAAGCAATCGTTCTCAAAGTGATTGGTCGCTGTTCGGCGTTCTTCCGACGTTTTCAGCCAAATCGACTCGGTGCGAATGATTCGCTCGACCATGAAGTGGTCCGGGTAGAGCAACACGAACAACTCCACCGCCAATCCGATCGCCGTCATCCGCTCGCGCGAACTCCCCCGAAAGAGGGCCGCGCGACGGAAGAGTTCCATCCGCTTCTCCATCGTCTGGATCGCCAGCGCGATGATGATCTCCTCCTTGCAGGAGAAGTGCCCGTAGATCGTCCCTTTCGAGTACTCGAGTTCCGCGGCGATACGGTCCATGTTCAAGCCGTGGTATCCCCCCTCGCGCAGCATCGTCCGCGAGACGTCGAGGATCTTCTCCTGTCGCTCCTGGATCTCTCGTTGCTTGCGCGTGAGCGGTGAACTCTTCATGACCTGACTATATGACGGATCGTCAAAAAATGACAGAACGTTGAGAAGAAGTTTCGGAAAAGATCGGTGATGGAAATGGGGGCACTTTTGCGCGAAATCGACGCGAAATGGTCGAGTACCGGACCGAAAGTGACGCGAAAACGCGTCGAAATCGCTCCAAACTGACCGACATCGACGCGCTCGCTTAACAAGTCCCTTCCTTACGTCGAAACGTCCGACGCGTGGACTTCCTTGAACCGCGAGACGTGAATGCCGTACGCGAGCACCCGCGCGGTCATCTGCTTGAAGCCCGGGAATCGCGTGATCCACGGCAGATGGAACGGCTTGTCCGGATCGAGCGCCGGCGCCAGGATCCGCCGCTGGATCGTCGACTGGACCTTCTGAATGAAGCGGACCGCGAACTGCCGTTCGTGCTGAACCTTCGCCAGGTGCGACTCCTCGAGGTTCCCCTCGAAGAGCGGCTTGGCCACCTGGTTGGCGGTCTCGACCGCGTCCTGGATCGCGTAGTTGATACCGACCCCGCCGACCGGTGACATCGTATGGGCAGCGTCGCCGATGAAGAGAAGTCCGGGGAGGTGCCACTTCGGCAAGATCCCCGCCTCCACCAGCAAGACCGCGACGTCCGACCAGGAGGAGATCGCTTCGGTCCGATCGGCCAGCTCCGGCACGATGCCGGCGACGACTTCGCGGAAGTTCTCGATCCCCTTCTCCTTGATCTCGTGGAAGCCACCCTTCTTGATTAAGAGGGCGAGTTGGGTGTAGTCGCCTCGGTCGAGCACCACCATCAAGTGGCCGGCGCCAACCCTGAAGGTTCCCTCGTCGGCGGTCTTGTCACCCTCCTTCTTCGGCAGCTTGAACCAGAGGACGTCCATCGGCGGCGCGGACTTCTTTTGCTCGAAGCCGACCTCCTTGCGGGTCGTCGAGTGGCGTCCATCGGCACAAACGGTCAGCGGCGCGAGTTGCTCGTGCCAACCGTCCCCGGTCCGATAGCGAACTCCCCGATAGACGTCGCCGTCGCGAATCAACTCCCGAACGTTCGCCCCCATGCGGATGGTGGCGTGCGGGTACTTCGCGATCTCCTCGGCGAGGAAGTCGAGCAGCTTCACTTGGGGAATGAGCGCGATGTAGGGAAACTTCGTCTTGAGACTGTCGAAGTCGGCCACGACCACGGGCGAGCCGTCGGTCATGAACTGCATCCGGTGCAGCCGCGTGTGCGGCAGCTCGAGCAGCTTGTCGGCGAGTCCCAGTCCATCGAGCATCTCCATCGTCGAAGGATGGACGGTGTCGCCGCGAAAGTCACGGTCGAAGTCTTTGTGGGATTCCAGAAGGGTGACCGGCACGCCGTCCTTGGCGAGCAACAACGCCAGCACCATGCCGGCGGGTCCACCGCCGACGATCACACAGTTCGTCTCCGGGTCCTCGGTGATCGGAAAGGGGGCGGTGTCCATGGGTCTATCGTTCCCTTCATCGTCGGTAAGTCGTGGATACAAGGCCAAGGGAAGCCTCATTTGCTCCCCCTTGTCGAGCCCAGGTCGCCAAGCCATCCCTAAAGGGCTTGGCTCGGGAGATAGAGGGGGCCTCCCGAAGGGGCTCTCTTGGAGGAGTTTCCTCATTCGCCTTCATGGCGCGGTTCCCAGCCCCTTGCACCGTCGAAGATAGCAAAACCAACCTCCCCAGCCCAACGGAAGTCTCTTGTTCGGGCTCCATGGGATCGCGATCGAATTCCCCTTCTCCTTGGGAAGGCGTTTGCGATAGGCTCGTGCGTCGGGTCGCCCACCCAACGTCTTCGGCGGCACGTTTGAATCGGTTGGCCGTACAAGGATCACAACATGAAGGCTCTGGCTCGTCGCGCCATGCCGCTTGCTCTCTTGGGATGGTTCCTCGTCGCCGGCACGGGGACGTGCTCGATCTCCCGCTCGCTCGGCGCGGAGCCTGTCGCCGAACCCACCCTCTGCCCCCCAACGCAGGCGGCAATCGATCCCTCCGCCGAGACTCCTTCAGCGGAAGCCCACGCGACCAAGGAGCTCGTTCGCAACGAGCTGGTCACGAAACCGAACACCGCCTTCTTCTGGTCGGGCCGAACTGGCGGTGTCTATGCGGAGAAGGTTGCCCCGGAGATGGCCATCGCGATGGGAGGCATCACCATCGATCAGCTCATGAAGGCCAAGGGGTTGAAGGAACCGAACTGGAATCCGAACGATCCCGAGTCGATCAAGAAGTGGAAGGCTCTCTCGGTCGACTTCTCGCGTGGGGCGTCGGGCCATGTCCGCGTCGTTCTTGGCAACGATCTTCGTCCCGGCAACACCTGGGAAGCAGTCGAGCTTCCCGCTCTCAAGGCCAATCCCCGCGTCACCAAGATCACCGCCATCGACCCCGCCACGAAGAAAGAACGCGTCCTCTTTGAACGGAGGTAGCAAGCCATCACGTCACGACAAGGGCCGGCTCCAGTCGAACCCATTCAGGGTTCGGACCCACCGTCAATCCCAACCCAAGGTGCGCTGCGCGACCTTGGGCTGTGATGTCTAACGGCGTTGCCGTAGAGACAGCGCAATCCCAACCCAAGGTGCGCTGCGCGACCTTGGGCTGTGTTGTCCAACGGCGTTGCCGTAGAGACAGCCGACTTTGTCTCGATCAACTCCGAGCATGCCGAAGGGATGCCACATCACAGCCCAACGTGTCCTGCGCGACCTTGGGCTGTGATGTCTAACGGCGTTGCCGTAGAGACAGCCGACTTTGTCTCGATCAACTCCGAGCATGCCGAAGGTATGCCACATCACAACCCAACGTGTGCTGCGCGACCTTGGGCTGTGATGTCTAACGGCGTTGCCGTAGAGACAGCCGACTTTGTCTCGATCAACTCCGAGCATGCCGAAGGGATGCCACATCACAGCCCAACGTGTGCTGCGCGACCTTGGGCTGTGTTGTCCAACGGCGTTGCCGTAGAGACAGCCGACTTTGTCTCGATCAACTCCGAGCATGCCGAAGGTATGCCACATCACAGCCCAGCGTCGCGCAGCGCACGCTGGGTAACGAACGAGAGTGAATTCCGAACCCTGAATGGGTTCGACCATCGTTCCTGTCGCCATGGAACCGAATCGTTGCCATGAGCCGATAGGTTCTCGGCGCGAAGAAGGTGAGTCACAGGTTGAGGACGTTGTCGCACGCATCCGTGGAGCGTTCGGCTGTCAAACGCCCCCATTGTTCTCGGGAGAGCGCGTAGACAACGCGCTCGGCGCCGGTTGCGTTGATGACCTCTTTCTCGAAACTCATCCCAATCCGCTCGGCGACGTAACGGGAGGGGATGTTCCGCGGGCACATCCAACTGATGACGCGATCGCGCTCGAGGACCTCGAAGGCGTAGTCGCGGCAAGCCGTTGCCGCTTCGGTCGCGAATCCTCGGCCCCAGAGGGTTCGCAGGACGTGGAACCCGATCTCGAGTTCTCCGGTGCCCTCAACCGACTGGATCGTCAGGCCGCAATCGCCGATGACCGATCCGGTCACCTTGCGAACCATCGCCCAAAGCCCGACCCCGTCCTCCTCGTAGCGCTTTTGATTCCGCTCGATCCAGGCACGGGTCCCCTCGAGGTCCAGGGGCGACGGATAGTGCTTCATGGCCACGGGGTCGGAGAAGACCCGGTGGAGGCTCTCGGCGTCCGACTCGACGAACGGCCGCAGGATCAAGCGTTCGGTTTCGAGAACGATTTGCGTGTCCAAGGCGTTGCGGTCCTCAAGGACAGCCAACCCCCGTGAGGGGGTTTGGAGATGGCGTTTCCAGTTTTTTAGGGTTCACCGCCCGCCCCTGGGCGGTGTTGGCCAATGGCGTTGCCGTCCCGGAATTGTCCACTACCTTCGTCGCGATGGCAACTCGAAGTTGTTGGGCCTCAGGCCCACCCTACCTACCCGGCGGCGTAGTCGTCACCGGGAATCGACGCTGGCGGGTCGAGAGCCACCTTACCCGGCTACACACATTCACCATCCAACCGACGTCGCCCATCGGGCCACAGGCCCACCCTACTCGGGCGAAGGGACCGAATGATGACGACACAATGTCACTTCACGCCGGCGTGCTTCATGATGAAGTCGACGACGCGCTGGGGATCGGGATGATCGAAGTGATGGCCCTTTGACTTCTCGGTCCCTTCTTCCACCACGATCAACTCGAGGTCGTGGCCGTGATCGCGAAGCGTCTGGCGAACGCGGTCGGTGTTCTCGGCGGGGGGAACGACCACGTCGTTGAGCGAGACGATGTGCATCACCGGTATCTTCGCCTCGGCGATCGTCTTGGCTCGTTCGATCGGAAGGCGTTTGGTCGTCTTCGCCTCGGACTCACTCAGCGCGTGGGCGGCGAGGCATCGCTCCCAGTCCTTGGGAGAACCGACGCCCTTTCCGAATCCGCCCGGCCAACTCTTGAAGTCGCACACCGGCGTGTCGCAGTAGATGCACGCGACTTTGTCGGGATGATCCGCCGCCCAGTTGTAAACGAAGAGCCCGCCGCGACTGACCCCCTCGAGGCAAGGCCGCGGCGCGAGGCCGAACTCCTTGGTCACGTATTTGTAGAACTGGTCGCCGATCGCCATCGCCTTGGGACTGCCGTAGAGGTTCGCGACGTCGACGTAGCCAACGTGGAATCCCTTCGAAAGCAGGATCTCGTCCATCTCGGCGTGAAAGTTCGGAAAGCGTGCCCGCCACACCCAGGGATTGCCGGGGGCCGCCTCTTTGGGGAAGACGACGTAGCCCTGGCGATCGCCGATCGGGAAACGCCGTTGCTCGTAGCCGCGCCACTGGGCGGGTTTGGCCTTGTTGTCGGCCTTCTCGGCATGGGCCGTTGGGAGGGAGGAATGATGGAACGCGACAACGAGCGTCACGGCGCAGAGAACACATCGGCCCACGGGGTTGGCTCCTTGTTGGGGTGAGACATCGAGCAAGTCAGCCTACCATGCCGTGGCGGACGGGTTGGCCCTTTTCCTGCGAGCTCGCGAAGCCTACGGGTATAGCCCGGCGGCCCGAACTTGGCCAGCGTGGGAAATCGTCGCGAGTACCGGTGGTACGTTTCGCTCGGCGCCGCTATGCTCGCCCTTGACCGGTTGTCCGGCGTCTTCCGACGGCCGCTCGCGAGAGAGTTGGCTCGAGTCCCCACGCTCCCAACCACCTACCCAATCCCATACCAAGGAACCTCCCCATGGTCGATACGGTTCGTCGTTTCGGATTACTCCTCGGGCTTTCGGTGACCCTCGGAATCATCTCCCCCGCCTGCGCCGCTAGCAAGCCGACACCGACCAAGGCTAACGTCCCCTACGGCCCGCATCCGAAGCAGCAGCTCGACTTTTACCAAGCCGAGTCGGACGAGCCGACACCCGTGCTCTTCTTCGTGCATGGTGGCGGTTGGCGGGGAGGCGACAAAGCGAGGGTGTTGTTCCTCGACCAATGCCTCAAGAATGGAATCTCGGTCGTCTCGACCAACTACCGACTGATCCCCGATGTCAAGGAAGACACGTCGCAGCCGCCGGTGAAGTACTGTCTGGACGACGCGGCGCGGGCGTTGCAGTTCGTGCGCAGCAAGGCCGACGAGTGGAACATCGACAAGACGCGCATTGGCGCCTGCGGCAGTTCGGCGGGGGGGTTTACGAGTCTTTGGCTCGCCTTTCACCCGGAAATGGCCGATCCGAAGAGCGATGATCCGATCTCGCGCGAATCGACCCGACTGAGTTGTGCCGTCGTCCGTGGTCCGCAGACATCGCTCGACCCGAAGCAACTTCGCGAATGGCTGCCAACGTTTCACTACGGTCCCCACGCGTTCAACCTGCCGAACTTCCAGACCTTTCTCGACAAGCGGGAGGAGCTCATGCCGTGGATCAAGGAGTTTTCTCCCTACGAACTCGCCACGAGCGACGATCCGCCGGTCTATCTCTATTTCGTCGATGAGCCGAAGATGGGCCAGGCGGTGAAGGATCCGGTTCACTCGGCGAACCTTGGCCTCGGCCTTTCCCAGAAGCTCGACGACGTCGGTGTCGAGTACGTCCTCAAGCATCGCGGGACCAAGGACGCCAAGCAACCCGATCAGATCAGCTTTCTCAAGCAACACCTGAAGCCGGAAGAGAAGTGACGACCAGGTGTCACGAAGAGAGAAGGGAGTTCACGAGCCTGGCGACGGATCAGGCTCGTGCCGAGAGAACGCGACGTCCCGCTACCCCGTGAAGAAGTCGGTGGTGCGGAACTCCGCCGAGGTCGAAAGCAACCAGTCAATCGCTTCCCGCTCGGATCCCGCCAGGGTCAAACTCGTCAAGTTGTCCGCGACCGAATGAAGTTGGCGCGAAGAATTGGCGGAAGCATGGAGGTGGGAATCGCCAACGTCGCGGGTGTCGAGACACCAAGTCGGCCGCTAGGTGTCGAGAAACCGCGAGCGGAGCTCCGGCGTGGGCACCATGCAGGCATCGTCGCGCCCGAACCAGCGGTAGCGGTTGCGCGCGATCAACGAGTAGACGGCATCGCGCACGAATCGCGGCAAGATCCAAAAGACTCCCAGCAGCGGGAAGGGGCATCGCAACAGACCCGCGACCCGAAGCGCCGCGGTCGACTTGGTGGAACAGACGCCATTCCAGAGGAGCACGACCGAGGAGAGTTGGTCGGGATCGAGGCCATGCTCAACCAGGAGACGACGGCCGAGGTCGGACTGAAGCGAGACGAAACGAAAGCGTTCCCCGGGATCGCGTTTGACGATGAACTTGACCGACCCCTGGCAAAGATGGCAGACGCCGTCGAACATGAGCACGGGATGCTCCGCGAGTAGCGTCTCGATCGCCGGCTGCGTGGTGGTCCGTTCGCTATCTTCCGCCATTGGCTGTCCCAACTTCCCTTCGGTTACTATAGTCATGCCTCATCGATGAAAGAGATACGAACTCCGCGCGAGTGACGTTCATGAACGAGGAGCATTCCATCAATCCACTCGGTATCGTCACGATCGTGTTCGGGCTGCTGGCGGTGATGGCCGGAGTGCTCGACTGGAACTGGTTCATGAATAGCCCACGGGCGTGGGCCCTGGTCGCGTTGTTCGGCCGATTCGGCGCCCGGATCTTCTACATCCTGCTGGGGATCGGGATCGTGGTGCTGGGCATGCTGATGCTGACCGGCGTCGTTTCCCCCCCTCCCGCAAGACGGTGACTCCCAGGCATGCACGTTGCCCATCCTATGGTGCAACATGGTGTCGAAATGATCCCAAATCATCCCGGAATTCCTTCCCGGCGCTAGGGTTTTCCCTAATGACGGCGGATAGGGATTGGCCCTATTCTAACGTTTGTTGTCACTTTCCCACTGAACAGTCGACCGTCCTGGAATCGGTGACAGCGGCGCGCTCGTCGCCACGAGGTTGGAGGCGAGCGGATCACGTCCCAGGGGAAGCAAGGACGGCGACATCGGATGCTTTGCCGCGAGCGTCGGCGGCAAGGGAGCGCCATCACATGGACAGCCAACTTTTCGGATTCGAACAGGCCACCGACCCGGTCCTCGTCTACTTCGAGGAGCACTCCGAGGAGATCGAAAACGTCGTGATCCCCCTGCGCAACATGGCCGCCAGGAGCAGCGAGGATCCCTCCGTCGGCATGATCGCCCATCTCGTTGACGGCGACCAGATCAACTTCACGATCGAGGATGCCGAGATCCTTCTCAACGATGGCATTCTCTCGCGCATGGGCATCCCGACAAACCTCATGCGACCTCGCTAGTGCACCGGCCCATCTCGATTTTCGAGTGCCACTGGCTGCTTGTCAACCAGTGCCAAGAGGTTAGGCCGGTACCAACGCGAACGTTCACTTGGACCAGAGCACTAGGCTCCTGATTGGTTCGTTCATTAACGAAAAGGCTCTTGGGTGACACATGCCCACGCTCGTCGTGGGCATGCAGAGAGGCCCACGCTCGTCGTGGGCATGCAGAGAGGCCCACGCTCGTCGTGGGCATGCGGGACACGCCTATGATTGGGCAATCTTCCGCACGACCTGAGGGCCGAGATTCAATGTAGCGAACTTGCCGATCAGGACAGTTGCCGAAGTTCACCCCAATGTCGGCTCCCAGGTCTTAGCGGTGGCGACGGAGCGAGCCTCGATCGCCCCATGGGCGGATCGTCCATTGATGTTGACCTCCATGAGGATCTCGCGATGAAGATGGCCCGCCTGGTCATCCTGATGATCGCCCTCGTCGGCATCGGGTACGTGGCAGGCTGGCTCTTTCCTCCCTTCGCGATCGACGAGGACCGTCCCTACGGGTACTACGTCGGCGACGTCACGACCGAGTGGAACAGCGGCGGTCGCGACATGACCCTCCAACAGGACTTCACCTACGTCGACGCGAGCGAGCGCGTCTGGCTCGCCCCTTCCGGCTCGGTCGTCAACGGCGCCTCCATCCCGCGCGAGTTCTGGAGCGTGATCGGCTCCCCCTTCGCCGGCGAGTATCGCGACGCGTCGGTGATCCACGACGTCGCTTGCGTCGACAAGATTCGCCCGCACGACGACGTCCACCGGATGTTTCACGACGCGTGCCGCTGCTCGGGGGTCTCCCCGCAAAAGGCGAAGGTCCTCTACGCCGCCGTCGCCGTCTTCGGCCCGAAGTGGTCCTACCAACAGCAGCCGCGCGAGCGGATCGTCAACCGAACGGTCTTCTCCGTCGAGAAACGCCACAAGACCGTCGTCGATCCCGACACCGGCAAGGAGACAGTCGTCCCCATCGAAGTGCGAGTCCCTCGCACCGTCCAGGAGATGATCGTCGAGGAGACCGACGTCCCGGTTCCCTTCCCTCATCCCGGCCCGACGGAACAGGAAGTGGCCGAACTGGTCGAGCGCATCACGAACGACAATCTCACCCTCGCCCAAATCGACGAACTCGCCAACGTCCGCGCCGAGGAACTCTACTTCAAGCCGCGACTCGATCCGATCTCCCCTCCCGAACAGGCGATCGAGAACCCACCCGCGGATCCTCCGCCGCGTCCCCCTTCCCCCGAGTGAGCGACACCGAGTCGATGGGCGTTTCTGATTTCACGCGACATCGTTCGGCGGCCCGCGGGCGCCTTCTCGTCGCCGCGAGAGATGCACAATCGTTTTCAGCAAGCAAACTCGAACCAGACTCTTCCAGCGAACTTCACGAATTCTGCTTGAATCGAACCATCCAGGGTTGCTAGGATCGGCTACCACGTTGGGTGGGCCAGTCTCAAGGCGCCCACCAACACAACCGGGTGGCTCCGCTCGTCAAAACGGGGGTTGCCCCACGTAACCCTTGTGACGTCTCCGCCCTCGCGTGACGATGTCACCTTCCGCCTTCTTCGCAAGGTAGGCCCGTGGCCCGCCTCGTGAATTCCCCGCTCTTGCGTGACGGTGGTCACCGACCAGACCGTCCACTTAGGCGGTCACCAACCTGCCGCTTGCATGACCAAGAAGATGAACGAGGCGAGAGCGATTCGTTCCTCTCCCACCAGCTTGCTCCTTGACAGTCCGCGGGACATTGCCATGGATTCGACGCGCTTTCGTATTCCGCTTTCCCTCACGGCCGCTCGTATTCCGCTTTCCCTCACGGCCGCTTGTATTCCGCTTTCCCTCACGGCCGCGACCATCGTGCTCGCGATCGCGCACGCGGCGTCTCTCGGTGCCGAGCCGCCGAAACGGGCAGCTTCGAGTTCGAAAGCACCCAAGCCACAAGATGCCGCGGGTCTGGAGTACTTCGAGAATCACATTCGCCCCCTGCTCGCCAATCGATGTTTCGACTGTCATAGCGAGGATTACACCGAAGGCGGGCTACGACTCGATTCGTTCGACCACGTGCTCAAGGGTGGGGATTCCGGCGAACCGGCGTTGGTCGCGGGCAAGCCGGACGCCAGCCTGCTCGTCGAGGCGATCCGCTACAAGAACGACGACTTCCAGATGCCGCCAGACGAACGACTCCCCGCCAAGGAGATCGCGGCGCTCGAACGCTGGATCGAGATGGGGGCTCCGTGGCCCGGAGCCGATCAAGCCGCACGCACCGCCTCGCATATCACCGAGGATGATCGAGCCTTTTGGTCGTTTCAGCCTCTCGAACGTCCGCCGGTCCCCAAGACCGGTTCGGACTGGCCGAGGAACGACATCGATCACTTTGTCCTCGAACGGATGCGCGAGCGGGGACTCTCCCCCGCCGACGAGTCGAGCCGGCTCGCGTTGCTGCGTCGGCTCTTTTTCAATCTGACCGGGCTTCCACCGACGCCGCGCGAGGTCGCAAGCTACATGCGCGACGATTCGCCCGAGGCGACCGCGAAGCTCATCGACCGCCTCCTCGGCTCGCCCCACTACGGCGAACGCTGGGGACGGCACTGGCTCGACGTCGCCCGGTATGCCGACACGCAGGGCGACGTGGCGGACTATCCGATCCCCTGGGCCTGGAAGTATCGCAACTGGGTCTATCGCGCGATCGCCGAGGACTTGCCGATCGACGATTTTCTCCGTTGGCAGATCGCCGGCGACTTGCTGGCCCATGGAGAATCCGACCCAGATCGCTTCCGGGATCAACATATCGCCACCGGTTTCATTGCCCTCTCGCGGAGGTTCGGCCAGTTCACCGAGGGCAACGATCACTTGGTGATCGAGGACACGATCGATGCCTTCGGACGCGGCATGCTCGGCCTGACGCTTCGCTGCGCCCGCTGCCACAATCACAAGTTCGACCCCATCCCCGCGACTGACTACTACGGGCTCTACGGCATGTTCGAGAGCACCCGCTATCCCACGGCGGGCAATGCGACCGATCGCATGCCGCAACGTCTCGTCGCGGTCTCCCACAACGAGCATGATCAATCACGGATCGATGATTACTGGGCCCGGGTGCAGCGAATGCATCGCGTCGCCGGCCGGGCCGGGTCACCCGCCGCGAAGAAACTGTTCGAGGAGTACCAGCGACTGAAGAGTTCCGGCGATGAAGAGAGCCTCGAGCAATTCCTGAAGCGAAACGAGCTTCTTCGCGAAGCGTTCGAACACGGGCTGAGGTGGCCGCGTGAGGAGTGGGCGAGGCTGCTTCGGAACCCACCCGAAACGGAGATGGTCTTTGGCGTTGTCGATCAGCCCAACCCCGACGACGCCCGGCTCCATCGCTTCGGCAACCCCGAACGGCTTGGCTCGACCGTGCCGCGTGGAGTGCTCGAGATCGTGGCGGGGTCCAATCCCGTTCCCGGCGAGGGAGAATCGGGTCGCCGCGAGCTAGCCGACTGGCTCACCGATCCCGCCAACACCCTGACCGCGCGGGTCTTCGTCAATCGCGTCTGGCAGTGGCACTTCGGCGAAGGGCTGGTGCGTACCCCGGACAACTTCGGGAAACTTGGCGAAGCCCCGACGCATCCGGAGCTGCTCGACTGGCTCGCGTGGAAATTTGTCCACGAAGACGACTGGTCGCTGAAGAAGCTCCATCGACGGATCCTGCTTAGTCGTACCTACCAGCAGAGTTCCCTCGTTTCCGAGCGTGCCGAACAAGTCGATCCGGACAACCGGCTATTGTCGCATTTCTCCCGTCGCCGGCTCGATGCGGAGTCGATCCGCGACGCGATGCTCCATGCTTCCGGCGAACTCGTGCTCGATCCGGCGAGGGAACATCCCTTCACGCATCTCAACGGCGGCTTCTATCGGCAGTACACGCTCAACTACCCCTTTGACAAGTTCTATCCCAACTTCCACCGTAGCTGCTACCAGCTCGTCGCCCGACTCAACAAACACCCGATCCTCGGCCTCTTCGACGGTCCCGATCGCAATCAGTCGACCTCGAAGCGGACGACGTCGAACACCTCGACGCAAGCCCTCTACTTCATGAACGCACCCTGGGTCCAGAAGCGCGCCGAGGCATTCGCCAAACGCTTGCTCGCCGAGTACCCATCCCCTCGAGAACGCGTCCGGGCCGCCGTGCGCGATGCCTGGGGACGCGACCCCAACGAGGCCGAACTCGAGAGGTTCCAGGCATTTCTCCGCGACTACCGCCTACGCCTGGAAGCCGCGGGCGAGCGCGGCGCCTCCCTCGAGGCCATGACCGGATTCTGCCGCGTGCTCCTGAGCGGAAACGAGTTTCTCTTCATCGACTGAGGTGTACCATGCTCGATCGTCGAACCTTCCTCGCCGCCTCCGCCTCGGCTGTCGTCGGCGCTCCCTTGTCCGCCCGAGCGAGCATCGCCCACCATCCGGCTTCGGCGAAGCATGTCATCTTTCTCTACATGACCGGCGCCTACTCCCACGTCGACACTTTCGATCCGAAACCGCGGCTGATCCGCGATCACGACCAAGCCATCGGCGAAGGGACCGAACCCGACAGCGGCACGGCCAAACGCCAACAACGCATCCTCAAGGCTCCCCTGTGGAAGTTCCGCCCCAATCGGCACTGCGGGACCGAGATCAGCGACCTCTTCCCTCACCTGCGCGAGCAGATGCACCATGTCGCGCTCATCCGCTCGATGCACGCCGACCACAACCAGCACGGCGAGGCGACCCTTCAGATCCACACCGGATCGACCGCGACCACGATGCCCGGGATCGGCGCTTGGCTAAGCTACGCCCTCGGGACCGACAACCCCAACCTGCCCGGTCATGTCGTCATCGCACCGGAACTCCCCTACAAAGCGACGCAACCGTTCGACTCCAGCTTCCTCCCGCCGCGTCATCGCGGGCTTCGCGTCGTACCCGGCTCCAAGCCGATCGAACACCTTTCGCCGATCACCTCCGCGGATCGACAAGAGCGCGAACTCGACCTGCTTCGTTGGATCAACGTCCGACACCTCAAGCGTCGCGGCGGGGCCGACCAACAACTCGCCGGTCGCATGGAAACCTTCGAGGCGGCCCACGGCTTGCAACGAACCGCGCCCGAGGTGCTCGACCTCACCAAGGAAAGCAAAGCCACCCGTAATCTCTACGGGATCGAGGAAGGTGACACGACCAGCTACGGCGCCCAGTGCATCATGGCTCGGCGGCTGATCGAGAACGGCGTGCGGTTCGTCGAGATCGTCGACTCCGTCGGCAATTGTCAGGACAACTGGGACACCGCCCACCGCAGCATGGATCTTCACGCCGACTACGCCAAGATCGTCGACCAACCGGTGGCGGCGCTGATCCAGGACCTACAGCAACGCGGGCTCTGGGACGAGACCCTACTCGTCTTCTGCACCGAGTTCGGACGAACCCCGTGGAATCAAGACGGCAAGCCTGGCGCGAAGAACCGCGCCCACCACAAATCGGCTTTCTCCTGTTGGCTCGCCGGCGGCGGCGTTCGCGGTGGCGTCGTCCATGGCGAGACCGACGACATCGGCAATGAGATCGTCGCCAACCCCGTCCACGTCCACGACTACCACGCCACGATCCTTCACCTACTCGGGCTCGACCACGAGAAACTCACCTATCGCTACGGCGGGCGCGACTTCCGTTTGACGGATGTTCACGGCCACGTCGTCAAGGAGATCCTCGCGTAACGACCATGAACTATCTTGCCGCCCTCGTCGCGATCGCGTCGCTCGGTCTCGCCCCCTCAACGGAGACGAAGCCCGACCCGCGGCCCAACATCCTCCTCTTCCTCATCGACGATCTCGGTTGGACCGACCTCGGCTGTCAAGGCAGCGATCTCTACGAAACCCCGCACATCGACCGGCTCGCCGACGAGGGGATGCGCTTCACCCAGGCCTACGCGAACGCCGCCAATTGCATGCCGAGCCGGGCCTGCCTCATGACCGGACAGTACACGCCCAGGCACGGGATCTACAACATCGCCAGTCCGCGCGCGGCGGAGTTCTCCGAGGAGTACCGTCGTCTGCTCAAGCGATCGAAGCTCATCCCGATCCCCAACAAACCGGGACTGAGACGGCGGCTGGTCACCTTGCCGGAAGCCCTGAAGGCCGCCGGATACCGCACCGGCTTCATCGGCAAATGGCATCACGGCCAGTCGAAGAACCAGTCCGACTTTGACGTCACCCACATCCTTCCCCCGCGGTGGCAACCCCAAGAGAAGAACGGTCCCGGGACGAACCCGAAGCTCACGCCGCGCATCACGACCCTGGCCAACGAATTCCTCGGCGAGCGCCGGGAGGAGCCCTTTTTCCTCATGCTCTCCTACCACGCCGTTCACCTGCCGATCGAAGCGAATCCGGCGACGATCGAAACGTATGCGCGCCAGCTCGAGACTTTGCCCTCGGACGAGCGTGAGAAGATGCGTCATCGCGACCCGGCCTATGCCGCGATGGTGAAAGAGACCGACACGAGTGTGGGAAGGGTGCTCGACCGCCTCGAGGATCTGGAACTCGCCGACGAGACCGTGGTTCTCTTCTTCTCTGACAATGGAGGCCATGGACGCGTGACGTCCAACCTTCCGCTTCGGGGTGAAAAACAGATGATCTACGAAGGGGGGATTCGCGTTCCGCTCATCGTGCGTTGGCCAGGGCGAATCAAGCGGGGATCGGTCAGCGACGTCCCGGTGATCGGGACCGACTTCTACCCGACCTTTCTACAGCTCGCCCAGTCGCCGCCCCCGAAGAATCATCCCCTCGACGGCGTCGGTCTTGTCGAATTGTTACGGGGAGAGTCCGACTCGCTCGATAGGGACGCGCTCTATTGGCACACGCCGAGCTACTGGCATCAATGCGAACCGACAAGCGTGATCCGCGCCGGCGACCACAAGCTGATCGAGTGGTTCGAGACGGGAGAGCTCGAACTCTTCGATCTCGCGAACGACCCGGGCGAATCGCGGAACCTCGCCCGAGCCATGCCCGAGAAGACTCGGGCCATGCACCAGAAGCTTCTCGAGTGGCGGACCCGCCTCCACGCGCCCATCCCGACCGAACCCAATCCGGACTACGAACCGTAGTTGGTCGGGATGCCTCGCGGAAAGACTCCCATCAGCGACCACCGGTGATGTCCGTCGGCATCAGGAGCGAAGCGCGAAGGACTCCGGCGAAGCGAGCATATCGATCGCCGCGTCGAGTTCGTCGACCAACGCCTCTTTCAACGCGGTGGCGAGCAAGTCGATCTCCAGCGGTGATCCGTCGCGTCTCAACTGATCGTCAAAGAGCGTTTGGGCGACGTCAATAAGGAACTCGGTGCTGTCGATGAAGGAGGTCGTGATCGCCACGTAGTCCTGGCGTCCGAGAGCCTCACTCCACGAATCGAGTTCCACCTCCTCGGGCAAGCGACCGAGCGTGTTCCAATAGAGACTCGCCAGCCAGTCGCGATCGTTCTCGAAGCGGGCACGATACTCCTCCGACGCGAGCATCCTCGCCTCGAACTCTTCCTTTGACATCCCGTCGCGGATCGCGGCGATCCAGCCCGCGCGGCCGGGAGCGTCCGACGCTCTTCCCAGAATGGTCAAGTAGCTCATGTCGACGATGTTGCCGATCGATTCCTCCGACATCACGATCTGCGTCACCAGTTCGCTCCGGGTGCGACCGGCCTCGAACTCCGCCGCGTAGGCTTGCAGTTCGGAGTGATCGGCGTCCCGAGCGAGGACTTGGCGAAAGATCTGGCCGAAGTAGTCCTCGATGGGATCCTCTTCCGTCGCGGGAGTGTCGAGCGCCGCCGTCTCCCCCATGCCGAACTGCTCGAGCATCCACGCGAGCGCGTCGGGGTTGGAGACGAGATCGACGTGACCGACGGAGTCATCGGAGTTCCGCAACGATCCTTCGCCGTACCAAATCTTCAGCGCCACGTCCGGATCGCCGAGGAACGTGGTCGACATTGACCGGAAGGTGAGCGTTCCGTCGCCAACCGGGTCGATGGTCGTGGGATCGTACGAGGTGTACGTGGTGTTGAAGTAGTCCTCTCCCGGTCTCGTCGCTCTGGGAATGATGTTCGTGATGGGGAAGACGAGTCCCCCCACGCCTTGCTCGGCGGTCGCCCCGGTGGGCGTGGTGTCGGTGACTCCGAACTGAGCCCCGAACCCCGTCAGGTTCGATACCCACGGGTTCGTTCCGGGAGCCGACAGGGCGTTCATGTCGAGCGTGACGTTGTTGGCGGCGATGGTGTCGTTGACGTCGACCGGGTCGGTGCCGGGAGCGAGCGTCAGGAACTCGTAAGTCGCCATCAGCGAACTGAGCGCGGGGACGTACTGTTGCACGAAGAGGGTTTCGCTCGGGCGACCGGTGACCGGATCGCGGATCGAGTCGCGATCGATGACGGTTCCGTCCGGATTGGAAACCGACGCCCCGATAACGGGAATGTCGACCAGTCGATAGGTCGTACCCAGAATGGCCGAGGCCATGATCTGCGTGGTGAGGTCGCCGTAGAAGTTGTTATTCCACAGGTTCCAGACCTGAGGCGTCCCCTCGTTAGGGCCGGCGAACTGCACGTAGTCGCGGACGGTCGGAAGGGTTCTGGTTTCGCCGTCGCGGGTATAGGTTCCGCCGTAAGCATCGCTCTGGATGTAGGATCGCGTCACCAAATTGCCGAAGCTGTGGGCGACGATGTCGACCTCGGTTGCTTCGGGATTGGCCTCGACCACTCGGTCGAGCCAATAGCCGATGTACTGAGCGAGGTACTCCGTGCCACCATCGGTGATCATGTCGGCGGTGACGTTCGTCAGTTGCCCATCGAACTCGCCGTCGAAGGGTGCCAACGGCATTCGCCAGTCGTACGTCGCGACGAAGAGATCCTGGTTCTTCGTGTAGCCCTGGTCCTCGAACGTCTCAATCAACTGGTCGTAGACGCCGTCGAGGGAGAACGTTCCGGTGCCGATGTAGGCGGGATAGAGCTCATCGGGCGCGAACCCCCGATTGAACGAGAAGTTCGGAATGTCTCCGACCGAGGGAAACGAACCAATGAACCCGGGCACGATGAGGACCGGAGTGGCCTGCGCGGGGACGGCTCGATCTTCCAAGGGCTCGAGGCTGGGAACGGCCGAAAGGTTGCTGCGGTTCTTCGACACGAGGGGTTGGTTCTCACGGAACACCAATCTTGCTCCTTGACGGCAGTGAAGTTCATTCGGTTTGGCGGCCTTCGCGAGAACCAACGGGACGAAGGGGCTCTCGGCAACGCGGCGCCATTCCAGAACGACGACGGCGAAACCTAGATTTTAGGAAGCGAGAATCCACTCAGAATGAAGTTACCATGAAGCGTCGCCGACGTCGAATCGGAACCTCGTCGAATTCACGTCCCCACGATCAGCTGGTTTTGGAAGGCGGCATGCCGAGGCGAGAACGAACGAGAATCCGCCACGACCATCACGGGATCGCATGGACGGCATGAGAAGCCAAATGCGAGAGACAGGACTTGAACCTGCACGGGTTGCCCCACTGGATCCTAAATCCAAAAGACAAATCGCCTAACCAGCTTACACATCAACAACTTGCGACGACTGACGAAAACGTGGTGCCATGTTTGGGGCCACGCCCGGATGAAGACCTTGCGCGCGTCATCAAAGCGTGGCCCTTCTTGCCAGAGCATGTACGCGCCGCGATTGCCACATTGGTTGAACCTTGGTGTGAGTCTAGGGGTTGACCCTGCAAAAGAATCGAACTTTCTCGCTGTAATCGGTAAGGGTAAGTCGGCAGACCCAGTAAGCGTACCGGTCAATGTCCTCTCGGCCAGGCTGTTGAAAGAGGGAGCCCGAGGCACGAGATACTAGTCGGTTCCAAGCGGCCTTGCAGCAATCAGATTGGCCGCCAACAGGTATCGAAACCACGCGATGGTCCTTGGAGTACAGCTCGATGGCGACCTCTTGCGAGTTCGGATCCTCGAGATGTTCGCGGCAGGCCGCACCTGGGTGCGAATCTGACGTGAGGGTAAACTCGAGACGTTCGCCGCGGTGCAACGTGTCAACGATGCTGCTCCCATTTGGATCACGATCAAAGATCACCGAGACTCGTGCCTTCCCGCCTATCTCTCGGAACGTGAGAAACGCCTTGGGATCGCGTAGGTCGATCCCGACGTTCTGTACCACGAGTGACAATACGACGTGCCCCGGTGGGTACTCGGTGAACGCTTTGAGGTGTCGAACCTTCAACACGAAATGGTGATTTCGTTTCCAAGCGACGGCCGTGAACCAAAGGCCGGGGACTCCTATTGCTACGGTCGCGAAGAGAGACCACAAGCCGATCGGATCCATGCAGAACTCCATGTGTCGCCTGGTTGTCGACAATGATAACCTTTGGGCCATGGACCCCAAGAATAGGTGGACGCGGTCGGGGTTGCAAGACGACCCGGTGAACCACAGAATCGATGCTTGATCCGGTCGACTGATCATCGACCGTCGGTCCGGGCGCCGCGCGGGTTGCCTTTCGTCGCCGGCGCGCTCGGGCCAACCAGATGAGAAAGGCGCCATCATGGATGACAAGACATCAAAGCGGTCCGAAGCCACTTTGTTCCACTACTGGGCCGTTGCTGGACGATCGCTCGTCGGATCCGCCAAGTGTTTAGAAGCAGCGATGCATGCAGGCGGCTTGCTGGATGGCGTGGACTACAACAAGCGAACCGCAGACACAGCACGTCGGCGAAACGAGAAAGACCAATGGGGGCACGAAGTCGCGCCACGCTATGCATCAACAGCCCACGAGCTTCGGAAAGGCGCCGAGGAGGGACTGAAGCGGTTGATCGAAGAGGCTGAGTTCGTTGATCGAACCATTCACGAGTTCGAAGGCATCGAACGATTTCATCCAATCTTTGCAGGTGTCTCGGATCAGCCGAGGACTGTCTTTGGTAACACGGCTCCCAGTGCCCACGAAGCCGTTCATAGGTTCGTCGACGAGGTGATCAACATCGTCAACACCGGTCTCGATGACCTCGAACGGGGCGAGCTTCGAACCCTGTATTGCCTGACACTTGACCGCGAGTATCCGGAAGAGTCAACAGTCCGCCATATCGCGGCCTGGCTCGAACTTGAGTTTCGCAAAGTGGGTGCTCAGTACGGTGTCGACCCTTTCCATTGCAGCTACGAAGACCTGATCACATTCCCGCGTGTTCAAGTGGAACCCTTAAGGCCGCCGGCCCAGACATACGAGACCAAGGAATCCGAAACACTGCTAGCACCGATCATCGAAAAGCTGACTCGCACCGAAGGGAAAATCGTCGCTACATTCATGGAACAGGAGCGTGGCCTTAGAGCATCCTCAATCGATTTGATCAAAAAGGTCTGGCCGAAAAGAGTCTACAACCCCAACACTGCGAACCTTCTGGACAAGCATCTCTCTGCGATTCGAGACAAAATCAAACAGGAAGCCAGCGACTTAACCCTCGCCAGAGACCGAGATTACATCATACTGAAGAAACAGTAAGTAAAAATTCAGTCACATTCAGTAGCTTCTCGTTAGTCTTCTCCCAACGTCAGGCAACCATTGTTGTTCTCGCGGAGGGAAAGACTCAATGTCCCAGCGACGTCATAAACGTGACCCGCTCTCGCTAATCCCGCCATCAGACCTCATCGCGCACAGCCTGCGAGAAGTCGAGACCGAGGCCAAGCAGCTTCGGATTCTGCTTCGCACTGCGCGTGAAATCGAAAAAGCGGCCAAGCGACCCGAGCCGGCGGGAGTAGCGTCGTGAGTACCGGTACGCCAACTCTCGTTCCCCAAATACTCGTCGACCTGAAGGACGCGGCCGATCTGCTCAGCATCTCGCCGACGACCCTCAAGGTCATGGACGCAGGGGGCCGGGTTCCGGCTCCGGTCTATCTCGGCCGGTGCAAGCGGTGGCGGGTCGCGGACCTCGAGCGATGGGTTAAATACGGCTGCCCAGACCGGGCGGAGTTTCGGGCTCGATGGATGGCGGAGGCCCACAGCGAATCGTGAAAATGGACCTCGCCACAGAGCTGCCGATTGACCGAGTCCTTAGCCGACTCGAAGGCGTTCGCCAGACGGGTGAGCACCAATGGGAGGCTCGTTGCCCGGCTCATGAAGATCGGACGGCGTCTCTCTCCGTGGGCGTCGGAGATCGCGGCCAAGTGCTGGTGCACTGCCACACGGGCTGCTCGATGCCCTTGATCACGAAAGCCATCGGCTTGCACCCTCGTGATCTGTGCGCTCCGACGAAGCCTAGGAAGGAAATCGCCGCAACCTACAACTACGTCGACGAGAGCGGCAAACTTCTCTTTCAAGCGGTTCGAATGAAGCCAAAGGACTTTCGACAACGAGTCCCGGATGGCAGTGGCGGTTGGCGTTGGAAGCTCAACGGCGCTAGGCGAGTCCTCTACCGGTTGCCAGAGTTGCTTGCGGCTGCTCCGTCGGAGATAGTGTTCGTCGTCGAAGGTGAGAAGGATGCGAATCGGCTCACATCGCTCGGTCTCGTGTCGACATGCAACGCCGGTGGAGCCGGGAAGTGGCGACGAGAGTACGCCGAAAGCCTCGAGGGTCGGCACGTCGTCATCATTCCCGACAACGACGATCCTGGACGTGACCACGCCGGCAAGGTAGCGGCGTCGCTTAGCGGCGTCGCGGCAACGGTCAAGGCGCTCGAACTGCCCGACCTTCCGCCCAAGGGCGACGTCTCCGACTGGCTCGACGCGGGGCACTCGGTCAACGAGCTGCGGGCGTTGGTTGCCGATGCGGACGAGTGGGAGCCGTCGGAGAGAAAGGAAAAGAGTTCGCGTGTTGCCTTCGAGGCGAACGCAAACCCGATCGACAAGCTTTGTGCCGTCGAGAACCTCAGCGACGTTGGCAACGGCCGAAGGCTCGTGCATCGCTTCGGGGATAGCATCCGCTACTGTCACCCGTGGTCAAAGTGGCTGATCTGGACCGGGTCTCACTGGTCGGTCGATGACTCGGGCACCATCCGTCACCTCGCGCATCAGGCGGCCAAGGCGGTCTTGAGCGAGGCGATGGCAGTCAAGGACGAGGAACTTCGAAAAGACCTCGCTGGCTGGGCAATCAAGTCGGAGGTGACATCGCGGCTCGACCACATGATCAAAGAGTCGGCGGCGATACCAGGAGTGCCGATCGGCCCCGAGCGGCTCAATGCGGAACCGTGGTTGCTTCCATGTCCAAACGGAACGGTTAACCTGCGAACCGGCGATCTTCGGCCTCATCGGCGAGAGGACTACCTGACGGCGGTCTGTCCGACGAACTACGACGAGAACGCCGAATGCCCACGGTGGGAGGAGTTTCTGGGCGAGATCTTCGCCGGATCGGAGGATCTGATTGACTTCATTTGGAAATCATTCGGGATCTGGCTGACGGGAACGACAACCGAGCAGGCCTTGTGGTTTCTGTGGGGAACGGGAAGCAACGGCAAGAGCGTCTTCACTGAAACCGTCATGCACGTCCTCGGGGATGACTACGCGGCCCCCGCGCCCGATGGTCTGCTCACCGTCAAGAATACCGACGATCACCCGACGCTAAGGGCAATGCTCTTCGCGAAGCGGTTTGTGGCGGCTGTCGAGACCGAAGAAGGCAGGAGACTCAACGAGACCGCCGTCAAGCTTCTGACCGGTGGTGACAAGATCGCATGCCGTCGGATGCGGGAAGATTGGTGGGACTTCACCCCGACCCACAAGCTCGTCATGGTCGGCAACCACAAGCCACGAGTCAGGGGACAGGATCACGCCATCTGGCGACGGATTCGACTGATCCCTTTCACTGTCACAATTCCAGATGAGAGACAAGACAAGCAGCTACCCCAGAAGCTCCGCGACGAAGCGCCCGGGATCCTTGCCTGGGCCGTCCGGGGCTGCTTGGCATGGCAGAAGGATGGGCTCGGACTGCCCGACGTGGTGAAGACCGCGACGGCTCAGTACCGGGCCGCCGAGGACGTCATCGGACAGTTCATCGAGGACGAATGCGTCACGGGCAATCCCAGCTTCCGGGTGCGGTTCAGCGACCTCTACAAGCGATACAAGGACTGGTGTGACGAGGCCGGCGAACGGCAAGTGAGCTCTAAGAAGCTCGGTCAGATTCTCATCGAGCGAGGGTTTGAACAAGGGACCACGGCTTATCGGTCCTATGTCGGCATTGCATTAGAGAACAAGGGCGAGATAGGTAATGGCTGATTGTAGACGATTTGACGATTCATCGAAAATCCCGGTTAACCCCCATGCGTACGCGTGCATGGAGATTAACCCCGAAAATGGTGAAATCGTCAAATCGTCAACAGTGGGGGCGGGGGCGAATGTGTTAGCCGCCCGCTCGCCATCCTTCACCAGCCCTTCTCTATCTTGCCGGCCAGTTACGTCATTGGATGCCGAGTCCAAACCACAGGAGACGTAACATCATGCGACCTAAGCACTTAGCAGCGTCTCGCCTTCAGATGGTGCCAACTCAGGTGCCACGCGGGACTCAGCGCGGCGACTTGGGTGAGTGTTGCCGAGCGTTGCCGGGTTGCATGGTAGGGCGTCATTGTCGCGATGAACACCACGTCCATGCCGGTCGAGCCTTGGCCTTACCTTTGGGGTCACTCGCTCCCAGCGTGGGCCCGTCGTGGGTCTGACCACCGCCCACGGCGGGCACGAACCAACCGCAGGGCGGTGTAGCTCGGCGATTCCCCCGGTGGCCCGTACGCGGGGTTCCATGCCGCCGAGGGGCTTGAACACGAAAGGGCGAGCGAAGCATGGGCAGGAATGACCGTTTGACGCTGGAGACGCTCCCGGAAGAGTGCGACTACCTCGCGAGGAAGGCGCGGAAGCTTCGCAAGCGAGCAGAAGCGGAGCTGTCGAGGAACGATGTGACGATCACCACGTTCCTCGACAGCTTGCTCGACCAGCTTGCCCGGTGCCAGGTGCAGATAGGCCTTCTCGGTCGCGACCTGCGGTACGGCAAGCTCGACTTCGACCAGCGGCACAAGTGCCTGTCGAGCATCGCTCGGGCTTCAGAGACGCGTTCACGGCTTCTGGCTCGCCTTGGGCTTGATGGTGGGCTCGGCGGCAAGGGAGCCTCGTCTCCGTGGGCCGGCCTTCACGGAGACGATGGCGAATGAACCGTGAACTCCTCAAGCAGATGGCCAAGAGCCCGGCCAAGTTCCGGGCTCATCTGCTCGTCGACACCGACGAAGGCCCGCAGCGTCTCGGCGATGTCATGGACTCTTGGCAGCGTGACGACTTCGAGGCCGCGGACTCCGGTTGGCTCCGCGTTGCTCGAGTCACGGACGCCGACGAGATCAACCGCATCTACCTCGAGCGGCCCCGAGGTCACAGCAAGACATCGGACCTGGCGGTCTCGGTCCTGTGGGTGTTGGCGTTCTCTCGACATCAACTCGCGGGCGTGGCGGCGGCGTGTGATCGCGAGCAGGCCCGGCTCTTGCTCAAGGCGTGCGATCGGCTCTTGCGACTCAACGAGTGGCTCGCCTCGGCCCTCGAAGTGCAGAGCAACAAGGTGTCTCACCTCAGCAACGGATCGGAGCTGACGGTCTTGAGTGCCGATGCTGCGGTGGCATTCGGCCGGACGCCGGACTTCACGATCTGCGACGAGCTGACGCACTGGCCTTCGCAGGAGCTTTGGGAGGCGGTCTTCTCGGCGGCTGCCAAGCGTGCCCATTCGATGCTCTTGATCATCAGCAACGCCGGCGGTGGCATGGGCTCCTCATGGCAGTGGACGGTCCGAGAAGAAGCACGGACGTCGGAGCGGTGGCACTTCTCGCGGCTGGAGGGCCCCCAGGCGTCTTGGATCACTCCGGACCGGCTGGAGGAACAGAAGCGGTTGTTGCCCCGCATCTCCTACCAGCGGCTTTGGCTCAACGAGTGGACCGTCGGCAGCGGGGACGCGCTGTCCGAGGAAGAGATTGACGCGGCGTTCGCGGATCGTCTTCAGCCGATGGCGTCCGCCGAGCGTGGCTACTCCTACGGCTGCGGGCTCGACCTTGGCCTGACGAAGGATGCTTGCGTTTTCGCGATCGTCGCGCGGGACAACCGAACGGGCGTGATGCGATTGGCGAAGCTCCGGGCGTGGAAGCCGAGGGAAACCCGGCGGGTCGACCTGGCGGAAGTCGAGACGGCGATCCGTGACGACTACAAGGCGTTTCATTGGGCCAAAGCCTACGCCGATCCTTGGCAGGGGCACTACCTCCTACAGCGGCTCGAGAAGTCGAGCATCCCGTTCGAAACCTATGCGTTCACGGTGCCGAGCATGGACCGGATGGCCCGGCACTTCGTCAACAGCTTCTCCGAGCAGAACATTCGTTGCTTCGAACACCAACGGCTTCGGACCGAGCTGTCTCAGACGATGATCGTCGAGCGCGGGGAGGGGAAGCTTCGGCTCAAGCATCCGCGCGACGGCGAGGGGCACGGTGACCATGCGGTGGCGTTCTCGCTGGCGTTGCTGGCGGCGAACGACGCGGGATCCGCTCCTGCCCCGATGTTCCGCCCGAGGATCGTCGGCGGTCCCAACACTCTTCACGCGGAGGTCACACGAGAGGACGGGAGCACTTACACGACGAGGCTGCCGCGACCCGAAGGATGACGAACAGATTGCGAGGGTACGGCGTTCGTGCCCGGTAGAGACGTTTCTTAGAAGGGAGGCATTCCCATGCCCGATTCGATGACGGTTCAGGCGGTCGAGCTGTTCAACCGCTTGTGCGAGTGGATTACCTCGGTCAACGGTTCCAGCGAATTTGAAAATCAGAAGGTCAAGCAGAACCTTAGCGACGACATGCTTGCCGAGATGCTTCGGGATCGCCGGGAGACCATCGACGCGAAGATCAAGAAGCACGAGGAAAAGAACAAGACGTCGATGGACCCGTTCTCGGGTGACCCGATGGCGGGCGAGCAAGTCGTGGGCCAGTCGATCGAGGACCAGCTTGCCCAGCTTTCGAAGATCAGCGACGGCACCAACCGTCTTGTGACCAGGCTTCAGACCAAGCCGAAGGCGGGCTCGGAAGTCTTCCGATTGTGCAACGCTGCCTACGACTGCATCCAGGCGGCCCAGAACGCCCCGAACGCGAGCTCGATCAAGCGGGCGCGGGAGGCTTACCGAAAAGCTCAAGGCGCGGCTCAAAGGGTGCTGGGGGTGAGCGACGCGGAAGCGAAGGAGGCGGCCAAGAGTTTCTTTGGGTGAGTCCTCGGGTGTCCTAACACTCGGGTTCGATGGAGTTCTAACAACAGGGAGATTCCAACATCATGTCAACGATCACTTCGGACAACGTCGACAACGTGCTCGACACATTCACGAAGTCCGCGGAACTCGAATACCGGTCCCTCGTCGAGGACATCGCGCGGGGCCGTTCGGTCGAGGAGGACCAGGCCAAGCAGTGCCTTCAATTCGCGGGGCGCTCGCCTGACGCGATGAAAGCCGACATCGCAACGCTCACGAAGCGACTCGAGGCGGTAGCGGCGATCGAGCGGGCGGAGTCGGACGCGGTCACTGCCGAGATCGATGAGGCCAACGCCAGGGCGACAGCGGCCCTTCGCAAGAGAGAACAAGTCGAAGCGGAAGTCAAACTGAAGCTTGAGGCAGCGGAAAGGGAATCGTCCGAGGCCCAGGCCACGGCATCGAACCTTGCCGAGGGTCACCGGACCCGAGCCAAGGTCGCCCGGCAGAGGCTCAAGAACACGGCCGATCGGTCGCTTCTCGAACGTGCGGATGAACTTGAGCGAGAGGCTCGCCAGCGCGCCAACCAACTCGAGATGAACCGAAACGACGCCGCGACCCAACGGGCTCAGGAGAGGGAGCAAGGGGTCCGACGGACCAAGGCTGAGGAACTCCGCGAGGAGGCCTTGCAGCGCGACTTCCGCAAGCGACAGGAGCAGATCGACGCCCTTCTCGATGAAGCCAAGTCGCTTCGCGAGCGGGCGAAAGATCCAGTCGCCGGCATGAAGTGGAGCTGACGCGCCGATGCGTTCTCGCGATGACCTTCGGCGTGACATCGAGTCGGTGCGGGCCCGGCACGAAGGCCTACGATGCGCGGCCGACTGGAAGGTTCGCATCGCCGACGCGATCCTCGCCAACTGGTCCGACCCCCTGGAACTCATCGAAAGTGCCGTTGAGTCGGGAGCCATCGCTAGGAAGCTGGCCGAGCACTGCGTCCTGGTCGTCTTCACGGCGTCACTCGTCTTGGAGCATGACGACCCGAAGCGGTTGAGCGAATCTTACGAAGCAAACCTTCGCCCGTTGGTCGCTAAGACCGATGGGCTCGCAGCGGAGCACATGAGGCAATCGGAACTGCTTCAAGAGTTGGTAGGCCGGGAGGCTCGCAAGGCACATGGATGACATCGACAAAATGGAAAGCGCGAGGGCGGAACTCCGGCTCATCGTCGAGAGCTGCAACACGTTAACCGAACAGACGCGGACGACCCGCGAGTTCATCCGAGAGGCGGCATCGTTGATCGATCCGAGTTCGCCGTGGGCCGACGAAGCGAACGCATTGCTCCAAGAGACGGAGACGATCGCACTCAACACCGTAGAGACGAGCAACGCTGCCTCAGCGGCAGTAACGAACATCTCCGAAGCGACTGACTCATGCGAGATGTTGGGCCGTTTCCAGAGGAACGTAGGACGCTTGACGCGGATGCTAGAGAAAACGATGAAAGAGCGCCTCGCGAACCAGAAGCGACTCATGGGCTTCATCGCTAAGCTGAAAGCCAATGGTCAACCATGAGAATCAAGCTCACCCACAACCTGCGGCAACAGGTCCGGCTGGTTCAGTCGGTCAAATTGACCGTTGAGAAGCAGCGGCCCGAGATCCTCCAGGCGATCGGCATCCAAGTCACGTCATTGGTGCAGCGTGACTTTGAAGAGAAGTCCCGAGGTCGGGCCGGTCGACTCGATGGCGTCAAGTGGCTCGATCTGACCGACGACTATGCGAAACGCAAGGCGGCGAAGGGTGACAACACGCCGGCGCCTCAGCGAAAGAAGCGTAAGAAGTCTCGGCCGAACAACACCAAGGGGACCACCTTCGTCTCGGCAAGGTCGCAGCAAAGCAGGTCTTCGCGCAACCTCGGGAGAAGCTTGGTCGCATCGGGAACGATCACGATCGGGATCGACAACGGCAAACTTAGCGACGCCATCAACGCGGGCTACGAGAAGATCGGGAGCGTCAACGGCAGGACGGTCACCCTCGAAGTCAACAAGGTCAACATGGAGGTTCGACGGGAGTACGCGCCGTACTTCGACGCCGAGCGGCCCATCTTCCCCAAGGTTCTACCGATCGACGAAGTGAGAAAATTGGAACGCATCGCAGGCAAGGCATACGAAGCCATCATCAAGCGACTCGAACGATGAAAGGAAGCTCAACATGGCGACGAAGCTAACAATCAATCTGGATGACAACGCGGCCCCGACATTCGATGAGCTCGCCAACAGCATGCGAGAAGCCGGCGACGAGGCGGATAACCTAGGCGATGACCTTGGCGGCTTAGGCGAGGATGCGGAAGAGATTCAATCGAGGTTCGAAGAGTTTCGCGGTGTCTTAGATGACATGGGCATCCGGTCATTAGTTGACCTCAAAGCCGCGTTCGACATCGTCGCCGGCACGATCCGCAACATCTCCCATGACCTGATCGGCTACATCGACGAGTGGAACCTCTATCAGGACGCCGTCGCGGGCGCGGAGGCCTTCACCGGCAAGAACCGCACGGCTCTCGAGGCGATGGCCCTACAACTGCGGTCCGCGTCGTCGAATGCCCTTTCGCTGACAGAATCACTCCAGTTGGTCAACCGCGGATTGGCCGGCGGTGTCGAATTCGAAAAGCTTGCCCGAGCGGTGGAGTTCGCGAGCCAGCAAGCCAAAGCATTCGGCGACGATGCGTCCGCGAACGTGCAACGCGTCATTACCGCACTGGTTCAAGGCAGCCCTGACGCTCTTCGCGAGATCGGGCTTCTGACTGGCGGACTCGATGAGGCGAGGGCCCATTTCGAGCTGGTCGAGGGCGCTGGCATCGGCGCTTTCGATGCTCTCGGCGAGGTGGACAAGAAGGCAGTTGTCCTACGCGCCTCGATGGCGAGGCTCGACGTGGTCATGGAGCAGTTCGCCGCGGCGGGGCTCGACGCCAAGAACGAGATGGATGAGTTGCGAGGCGCGTTCGACAACCTGCAATTCCAGATGGCCGAGATCGTGGGCGAATCATCGATCCCCGAGTTCTTCCGTGAGCTCGCGGCGGCGGCCGAAGCCAATCGGGGAACACTGTCCGAGTTGGCCAACTGGCTCGGCGATGTCGGAATCGAGCTGTCAAAGATCGCTCAGATTGCGCCCGAAGTGCAAGGCAATGTCGAGCAACTCGATGAATCGGTGTTCGACTTCAGCCTGGGGTTCACGACCCTGTCCCGAGCGATCTACGACGTCATCGCCAACCTCGCCAGGTTCCGAGCGTTCGTGGCAGAGACCTACGCCGAGATGATTGACGGCTACGTCGACATCGGGCACGCGATCGGTGTGGTTTCTGACCAAGAGGCGAGTCGTCTACGGCTCCAAGCCGAAGGGTTCCGCATCGTCGCGGCGGCCCTGGACGCGGAGAAGGACGCGAGAGAGGAGATCATCGAGGTCGACGAGAAGGGCCGAGAGCAACGCATTAAGGATGCCCTCGACCGACGGAAGGCGCACGACGAACGACTCAAGCAGCTTGCCGACCAACGCGCGGCCGCAGCGGAGGCGGCCGACGCGAAGAAGAAGGCCGACAAAGAGGAAGAGCTACGGCTTCTCAGGCTTCGGAACTTCGAACGCGACCTGATCCTCCAGCAACGAAGGGACATCGATGAAGGTCTTCGCGAGCGAGCGAGGATGGGGCGAGAGTTCCTGGAGAACCAACTTCGCGAGCTCGAAGTCGACCAGGTCGAACGAGAAGACATCTTCCGCAAGGTTCGCGATGCGTTTGGCGACCGTCTTCGCGAGATGCAGCAGATCGCCAAAGACTTTAACGTGTTCGGCTTCCTGGGCGGCGACGGGGCTTCGTTCACCCATCCCTTCGGTGGCGGCTCCCCGTTCGGCTTCGAGCCCGAACATCGCCCACAGCGACAGCCCTTGGTCTTTGGTGCTGGACCGCTTGCGACAGAAGAGGGCGGAGGGGTGCGCAACTTCCAGCCGCCCGTTCTCCCTGGCGCCCAGAATTTCGAACAGGACGCCTTCCGCCGGATGGCCAAGCGTGCCCAAGAGGCTCGTGAACAATTCGAGAAGGTCTTCGGAGAATTCCAGGAATTCGCCCGCGAGTTCGGCATCGACCAGAAGCAGCTCGCCGAGGGCGTGTCTCGTCGTCGGATCGCCGAAGCCGGCGGAGACGACTTGACCAGGGAAGAACGTGCCGAGATTCGGCGTCAGGCGTTTCAGGATGCGCGATTCGGCCGACTAGATCCGCAAGAGCTCGCGGGGGCGATCCGGGAGGCTCTCCAGGAGGTGCTAGACAAGGGTGGACTCGGCATCGACGAGCAGCGAGCAGTGCTCGAGGAATTCGCCAAGCAGCTCGAGCAGCTTGCAGGCAACGCCGAAGCCAACGATCTTGCCGACCGTGTCCGCCGGGTTCTCAACGGTGAACGGATTCCGCAAGGTCGCGGCGTTGCTCCACAGGAGACGCGTCGTCGCGTCGGGGATATCGGCGAAGACCTCCAGGAAATCGGACAACAGGTCGGGGACGCGATCCTGGATCGGTTGCCAGCCCTTGGGCAGCCGGATTTCGATCCGTTCAAGGATCTACGTGAGTTGTTCTCGGATGTGGGCAAGTTCTTCGAACAGTTCAACGTCGAGTTGCCGAACCAGAGACCAGGGGAGGCGCTGGGGCCAGAGCTACCGAGGATCGAGCTAGGTGGCGGGGGCGATGCGGGCGACCAGCTTGAACAAGTGGGCGACCAACAGAAGCAGTTTGTGCAGCAAGTTCTGAACAACGAGAACGCACTCATCAACTTCGGCGCACGGCAATTCCAGATTCTCCAGCAAGGTCTGGCTGGTGTGCAGCAAAACGCACAACGTATCCGAGCACTCGAACAACAGCAGGAAGCACAGGGACAGCGAGCCAGACGGGTCAACGCCGGGCTGGGGCCGTGAGACCGACTGTTGCTACGCCGCCGGCCAAATTGGACACGATCCCCCCAAATTGGCGAGTCTTCTTGTTGCCCATGAGGAAGGACGCGGCCCCATCGCCTGATGCGCCAACCATCACCTGGTACACCCCATTCGTGGCCATCATTGAAGCGCCAGCGTCCGAGATAGCAAGCGTGGCGGTAGCAGGCCCGTCGGGGTCATGGAGGCTCAGGTAGGGCTCGAAGTCTTCGTTCGTTGCCAGGAAGCCAACGGAATTGTCGGATCTGTCTTTGAGAATGAACGTTTCCGCTGTCACCGTACCAAACCGCGCGTCCTGGGGCTTCGTGGCCGCCCCGACGCTCACGACCAGCACGAGACACGCGGCCAGTCCAGTGGCCGCAAGACGCCAGCGCCGGTTGGCTTGCTCGAGACGCGAGAGACGTTCTTCAACGGTCATGATGGAGACCTCCAAGGTGAAGTGGTTGCCACTCGGAATCGTAGCGGACTGGTGCCGGCGGTCCATTAGGGTTTTCCCTAGCGCGGTCCGAATTTTCTTGCCGAGGGTTTTGAAAATCGATAGGTTCAAAGGTCGGACTCGCCAGGAGCGCCAACTCCCAGCGAGCCCTAACCACGAGCCGACCTGGATGAGAGGTTCAACCCATGGCTGTATTTCATCCTATCGATTGCCATTGGTCTGTCTTTCGGGCGTGACGCCCCGGGTCGATCGTGCGCGCGCTCATCACGTCGATGGGCGGCACGTAAAGGCGGACCGACCGAGAGTCACTACCTCCCGGCCGATCCTTGCCACCACGTAGGAGGACCTACGCCATGGCCACTTGTGATCTTCCCACGACCCGGAAACGTCGCAATGGGAAAAACCCCAACCCACGACACACGATGCGTTGCGAGCGGCTGCTCATCGAGGACGTCCACGGGAACGTTCGCATCGATCTAGGGACGCTGGCCGACGGGACCGCGTCCATCCGCTTGTTCGATGCCCAGGGCAACAACCGGGCCACGGTCTCCGTGGACGCCCAGGGTGGGCTCTCCGCGTTCGAGACCCGCACGGCCGATGAATCATGCTCGGCCAAGCTAGCGTCTCAGGACGGGGCGTACAGCGTCCAATACGCGGGGCTGACGGTCATCTCGACCGACTCCATGGCCGCGGTGCTCGCTTCCAACGAGTCCGGGGCGGTCTGTGACATCGTCGATGCCCACGAAGACCAAGAACACGAGGACGAAGCCGAACAAGAACGAGCGATAGGCACCGATCGCTACGGACGTCCCCTCGTGCTCGAGCTGGCGACGAACCATCACGATGACGCGTGCATGGACTACCTCTTGGCGGGGGAACGCTCATGACCTTTGCCATTTGCAGCCTTGACCAAGCCGTGATGGAACACGTCGAGGAACTGCTTGAGGCCAGCGGGATCACCGAGCCGCCGGTTCATTCGCTCGACGTGGCGAACCATCTCGGTTTCCCGGTGCTCGTCGATAGAAACCAGCCAACGAGGGGAAGCTGCAACGGCGCGCTCGCCGTGGTCTACGTTCGGGAAGGCCTTCACCCGAAGCATCAAGAGTTCCTCATCGCCCACGAGATCGGCGAGTTGACGATGTCGACGATTGAGCGCCGTAGCGGGGAAGAGATTGACGACGGTCACTTAGCCGAGGTCATGGCCAACCGCTTCGCGTGCCAGTTGATGGTTCCCCATCGCTGGTTCGTCGACGACTACTGGCGGACCGGTGGCGATTTGGAGACACTCCAGGGGATCTATTCGACGGCTCCGCTCAACGTGATCAAGGTCGCCATCGGCGCGTTGCTTGCGATCGAGGGTGAACCGTTCGAGCGGGCGGCATAGGCAAACCAAGAGCACTTGTGGAATTTGTTCCACAAGTGAATGTGCCCGGTCGCTTCGGTGGCCGGGCTGTGGGGATGACCTGCACATTCACGAAAATGTCTGATTCGAGCCTACGACCAAATTACCGAAAACCATCATTGTCAAGCGCGATCCGTTTTCGGTAATATTCTGATGTCGGCATTGGACAGGCCTATCACCTCAAAGCAACGGCAAAGCGAGTCATGGCAGAACAGTCTCATCGGTGGACCGTCTCGATCACCAAGGAACTCAGAGATCGGATGGACACGGTCAAGACCCGAGTCAATTGGTCGGCCGTCGTGCGTGACGCGGTCGAACGCAAGTTAGAAGACATTCAGCGATTGGAGAGCGTTACCGTGAACAAGAGTCTAGTTGAACGCCTTCGCGAGTCGAAGGCGAAGTTCGAGCAAGACGAGCAAGCGAACGGTTGGGAAGTCGGCAAGCAGTGGGCCGAATCGGCGGCTGAGTATGGTGACCTGGTGCGGCTATCGAGCTTGGCCCCGGCCCTGACCAATGATCCTTACGTTGAGCTGGACCCGCTCGGCGTCTACGCGGCCATCTTCCCGGATGATGGCCCCGACCGCACGAGCTCGGAGGAATTTTGGAAGGAATACTCCGGCGCGGAGACAGCCTACCCAACTTCCGATTGGCTACGCGGGTTTGTCGCCGGCTCCGCCGAAGTCTTCCAGCAAGTTGAAGACGACCTTTGATTGTTGCAACCTTCCTCGCCCCCGTCTCGCCATATATCCCCGGCGGGGCGGGGGATTGAAAGGATGACAGACATGAATAAACGTGACGCAGAGATTGCCGTCCGCACAATCGTCCAATCGATTAAGAACGGCCACAAACCCGAGGACTCATTCGTCGAACTCAAGTTCGAGATGGATCATGGCAAGTCACTACATCACGCCCGGCAGCTTGCAGGGCTAGCAAACGCCGCGAGAGATGAAGATGTTCTGTGGGTTGTCGGGATCGACGAAAAGACGGGACAGATACGATCACAGCTTGACGAAGAAGTCAGCCAGACTTTTGACAGAATCCTAAAGCACTTCAAGCAAACAAGGCCAGAGCTAAAGTTCCAGGTCAACATCCACCTTGAAGATGGATCTAAGAGCGTCGTTGCGATCGTGTTTTCAACTGACCGGTCCCCATACCAGGTTCCATTTGAAAAGGACGAAAACAAGCTCGAAATACCCTGGAGGTACGGTACTCGTACCAGGTCAGCGGAGTACCCTGAACTTCTCACCCTCCTCCAGAAGCGCGAGTCTTCGCCTTCTCTTGAAGTCAGGGAGGCAGCTCTCGGTTGGCGAGTTCCAGACGAAGAGCTCTCCCCCAACATCAGTGGGGGTCGATTATTAGAAGGCCACGCGTCGCTATTCATAAACTATCACGGACATTCGTCGGTCTTCCTAGATGAAGACCGGTTCAACGCTCGGATCGACGGGTACGATGCCAAGATGCTTCGGCTCTCAATACCGAGATACACTTCGGGGAGGGTTCAGCCATCGATCGGTGGAATTGAAGTACACGGCTCGGGAAGCCTGTTGGTGGAGATCCTAGCCGAGGTGCCTTCGGATGTAGAGATGAAAGACGGAACAAGGTTCGAGCTAGAGTTCTATGTTGTCGAGATCCAAGACTTCATTGTAGCCCCTGTATCGTTGAAGAAGACAGGTAACATTGAACAGCAATTTCGCTTCCAAGCGGAGTTCTAGATCATCTCCCGAGATCAGACTAGCAACCGAAAGGCATCCCATGGCAACGCTCTACCGAAAAACGGTCACCGACCCCAGGACGGGGCAGAAGCGGAAGTCCGATAAGTGGTGGATCCGCTACCGCGACGCGAACGGGAAGGATTGCCGGCGCGCGGGCTTCCGGGACAAGCAGGCGACCCAACAACTCCTGTCCGACCTGCTGCGGAAGGTCGACCGGCAGAAGGCGGGGATCGCGGATCCCTTTGAGGATCACCTCAAGCGGCCCCTGCTGAAGCATCTCGACGCCTACAAGGCCAACCTCGAGGCGAAGGGCTCGACGCCCGATTACGTCAACACGACGTTCCAACGGGTCCGCGACACGCTCAAGGGAGCGAAGATCGTCTTCATCCCGGACATCACGCCCGCGAGGGTCGAGGGGTTCCTCTCGGAACTCCGTCGAGACGGCCGGAGTGTCGCATCCTCGAACCACTACCTGACGGCCATGAAGATGTTCTGCCGTTGGCTGGTCAAGAACAAGCGGATGCTCGATGACCCGCTCGTGGGGCTCTCGAAGAAGCGGACCGACGTTGACCGAAGGATCGAACGGCGCCCCCTCGAACCGGACGAGCTCCAGAAGCTCCTCACTGTCGCCAGGACGGGCCCAGAGCTCATGGGGATCAGTGGGCCGGACCGAGCGATGATCTATTGCGTGGCGGCCTACACCGGCTTCAGGCGGAACGAGATCGCGAGCCTGACGGCGCGATCGTTCGCCTTCGCTGCCGATCCGCCGACGGTGACCGTGGTCGCCAGCTACTCGAAGCGTCGTCGGGAAGACACGCTTCCCATTCGCCGGGACTTCGCCGGTCGGGTTCGGGCATGGATTGCCCAGAAGGGGCTGGAGGGCTCCGAGACGCCCCTGTGGCCCATCAAGGACATGAAGACGGCCGACATGATGCGGGCGGACCTCGAGCGTGCTGGGATCGATCCCGTGGACGAGGACGGCCGGTCGCTCGACTTTCATTGCCTGCGGGGAACCTTCATCACGAACCTCTCGCGGGCCCAGGTCTCGCCCAAGCTGGCCCAGACGCTCGCCCGGCATTCCTCGATCGACCTGACGATGAACGTCTACACGAGCCTCGGGCTCCACGATCAGCAATCCGCGGTCGAGAGCCTCCCCCCGGTTCCGGGCATGGACGGGCCCACCTCGGACGTCCTCGAACTCCGCGCGACCGGGACCGACGGCCCCTCCAAAGAGCCCCAAAAAGGTGCCAACTTTGGTGCCAACTCCCCCGGCCCTGGACGCCCCAGGACGTCCTCAACGACCATCGACGAGACGCCCGCCAAGGGCACCGATGACGGTGATGACCTTCCGGTGTCACTCGCGTTTCGCAGGGAAAACAAAGGGGTTTCGGACGAACCCCAGGAAGTTGAAGAAGCCAAGTGCGAGAGACAGGACTTGAACCTGCACGGGTTGCCCCACTGGATCCTAAATCCAGCGCGTCTGCCAATTCCGCCACTCTCGCGTTGCGATTCGAACTGTTCATCTTACTGGAGATCGAAGGGAGAGCCAGGGGGGGCGATAATCTTGTTCTCGCTTGAATGAAGCCACTGACACTGCTCGTCCGTGTCGGGTAAACCGTCACCGAGACGGCGGTCGCCGCCTCTTCGAGCGTACACTCATGCCCCTACCCCGCTCCATGTGCACGCGACACTCCCGCACGTCACTGGCATGAACCTTCCGGCGTTTGTGACCGCTTTCGGCTACTCCCTTTGATTGACAGCACGCACCTCGCCACTACCATTGTTGACGGCTGTCCCAACGACGCCCGTCCCGAACACTTGTTTTCGCAGGCAACCAACGTGTAGCGGGCTCCCTCGTGAAGATCGCCATTCTCGGCACGGGCATTTCCGGCCTCTTTTGTGCCTACCTCCTCCAGCGGCACCATGATCTGGCGGTCTACGAGGCCAACGAATACGTCGGCGGTCACGCCCACACCGTCGACGTATCTCTTGATGACAAACCGTTCGCCGTCGACACCGGGTTCATCGTCTTCAATCCCGCGACGTACCCCAACTTCATCAAGCTTCTCGATCGCTTGGGGGTTCCCTCGCGCGAAACCTCCATGAGCTTCAGCGTTCGCTGTGATCCGACCGGCCTCGAATACGGAAGCGACTCCCTCAACGCCCTCTTCGCTCAGCGCCGCAACCTGGTTCGTCCTCGTTTCCTCGGCCTGATCCAGGAGATCCTCCGCTTCAATCAGGCGGGGCGAACGTTCCTCGCTCACGGCGACGAGAAGACCACCCTCGGGAGCTTTCTGGAGATTGGACGCTTCTCCCAATCGCTGCTCGAGCACTACATTCTGCCGATGGGGGCGGCGATCTGGTCGACCGATCCGAAGCGATTGAGCGAATTTCCCGCTCGTTGCTTTCTGCGTTTCTTCGAGAATCACGGGCTGCTGCATGCCTTCGGCCACCCCATCTGGCGGACCGTCGAGGGTGGCTCGCGAACCTACGTCCGCGCCATCTCCGCGGGCTTCACCGATCGCATCCGCACGAAGACGCCGATCGAACGCGTCATCCGGCACGAGGACCATGTCGAGATCACCCCGCGCGATGGCGAATCGGAACGCTTCGACCAAGTCATCATCGCGACCCACGCCGACCAAGCCCTTCGTCTCCTCGCCGATGCCTCCGAAACCGAACGACAACTGCTCAGGGCCTTCCCCTACCAAGCCAACGACGTCGTCCTCCACACCGACCGCCGGCTATTGCCGCGAAGTCAACGAGCCTGGTCGAGTTGGAACTACCGCGCCAGTGGCGAGCACTCCCAGCGGGTGGCGGTCACCTACAACCTTTCGATGCTGCAACACCACCAGACGAGCGAGCCGTTTTGCGTCACGCTCAATCAGACTGATCAGATCGACAGCGACAAGATCCTCCGGCGGATGACGTACCACCATCCGACCTACGGACTCGACTCGTTCGACGCCCAGCGACGGTATAATGAGATCGGCGGGCGGCGACGCACTCACTTTTGCGGCGCGTACTGGGGCTACGGGTTTCACGAGGACGGCGTCAAGAGCGCCCTGCGTGTCGCCCAGGCACTGGGGGCGACATGGTGACCGCGAGCGCGATCTACGAAGGGAACGTGAGGCACCGACGGCGCTCGCCAAAGGAACATCAGTTCTCCTACTCGCTCTTCATGATGTACCTGGACCTCGACGAACTTCCCGATCTCTTCGATCGGACGCCCTTCTGGTCGGCCCGTCGCTTCGCTCCGGCCAGGTTTTGCCGCCGGGATCATTTCGGCGACCCGGACGTTTCCTTGAAGGAATCGGTCACGCGTCTGGTCGAAGCGGAGACGGGAAGACGCTGCCGCGGGCCGATCCGGCTACTGACCCATCTGCGCTACTTCGGTTACTGCTTCAACCCGATCAGTCTCTACTACTGCTTTTCGGAGGGGGGCGATGTCGTGGAAACCGTCGTCGCCGAGGTCCACAATACCCCTTGGAACGAAACCCACTGCTACGTGTTGGTGAACGACCCGGCCGCCCCATCCTCGCCGAGCATGAGACAGCGCTGCGCCAAGACCTTTCACGTCTCCCCCTTCATGGAGATGAATCACACCTATCACTGGGAGCTTTCGACGCCGAGCGAGGATTTGCTCGTCCATCTGGAGAACTGGACAGAAGGCGACCGGATCTTCAATGCAACGCTACGACTACGGCGACGGGCGTTGACGCCCTGGAACCTCAACCGCCAACTCGTTCGCTATCCCGCAATGACGATGAAGATCGTCGGCGCCATTTACGTTGAGGCGCTGCGACTGTGGTGGAAGGGTCTTCGCTACGTTCCCCACCCAGACCATGCGGAGCCGAGCGACACAAGACGGCCTTCACCGAAGTACCACGCCGACCTCCATCCCTCACCTGCCCGAACCGATGCTCCGGAGAAGGAGTAGCCAAGAGATGAGCATCTCCATCCCCCAGTCCGAGTGCCCCGCCCAACCGGCGAGCATGAGTCGCGCGCACCGGTTCTATCGGTCCGGCTTCTTCAAGCAGTGCGCCCAGATCAGCCGTGGGCGGATCGTGCTTCACGATCGACTGGGCGTCACGGAGTTCGGTCAACCCGCCGGGGCCGCGGACATCGAGGTGATTGTCTGGATTCACGACGCCGAGTTCTACGCCAAGGCGGCCTTGGGAGGAATCGTCGGCGCGGCCGAGGCCTACCGCGACGGACTCTGGTCGACGGATGGCCTGGTCGGACTGATGCGCATCGTCGCTCAACTCGTCGACGGAGCCGACGCGATTCAGAGCGGCTTGGCGTTCCTGAGCAAACCGTGGCGGCGACTGCTTCACTGGCTACGCCGCAACACGAGGCGCAACAGTCGCAAGAATATCGCGGCGCATTACGACTTGGGCAACGACTTTTTCTCGCTCTTTCTCGACGAGACGATGACCTACTCCTCGGGGATCTTCGAATCCGAGAACGCCACCCTCCGCGACGCGTCCTTGGCGAAACTCGATCGGGTCTGTCGTCGCCTCGAGCTGTCGCCGAGCGATCACCTGCTCGAAATCGGCACGGGTTGGGGAAGCTTCGCGATCCACGCCGCCAAACGCTACGGCTGCCGCGTCACGACGACGACACTCTCGAAGGAACAACGCCGCTTCGCGAGGCGGCGCATCGAGGAAGAGGGGCTCGCCGATCGCATCACCGTCCTCGACCAAGATTACCGCGACCTGGAAGGGCACTACGACAGGATCGCCTCGATCGAGATGATCGAAGCGGTCGGCGGTGAGTACCTCGGCACTTTCTTCGCCAAGGCAATGAGCCTCCTCAAACCCGACGGTTTGATGTGTCTCCAGGCAATCACGCTCGATGAAAAACACTTCCGCGGCCGACGCTATCAGGTCGACTTCATTCAGCGCTACATCTTCCCAGGCGGCTTTCTCCCGTCCATGACGATGTTGCTCGCCAGCATGACGCGCTCGACCGATCTGCGCCTGGTGCGGATGGAAGATCTCACGCTCCACTACGCCCGCACCCTGCACGAGTGGCGTCAGCGTTTCCTGGCGGCGCGCGAGCACGTCCGATCACTCGGCGTTCCCGGTTCGTTCATCCGTCTATGGGAATTCTACCTCGCTTACTGCGAAGTCGGCTTTCTGGAGCGAACGACCGGCTGCTGTCAATTGACCCTCGCCCGTTCGCATGTCCGGGGCGACTTCCTCGGCATGTTGGGGAAGTAGAAACTCCGCCCCGGTCGCTCATACCTTTGGGTAGGCATGCCGGGATGACCCGTCTCCTCCAGAGCCGAACACTCCCCTCGATGCGCCCGAGTCCGCCTAGGAGCTAGTTGGCCGTCTGAAGAGGTGTCGGCTCCGGCGACCGAGTGATGCTCGCCGGACGGGGTGCGAAGAGGTAGTGCCCCACGTGCCACCGCTGGCCATGATCGAACGCGAAGAGTTCCGAGCAACTGATCAGGAACATGCGCCAGCGATTGAAGCGTCGCCACGCTCGCTCACGATCTTCCCCGGCGCCGAGGATCGCCAGGGCCTCTTCCCGGCGAGCATCGAGTCGCTGGAGCCAAGCTTCGAGTGTCCTTGAATAGTGCCGGCCGTCGACGATCCAGTGGTCCTCCACGCAGACGTCGCGTTGGTAGTACAAGAGCAAGTCGTCCGACGGCATCATCCCGCCGGAAAAGAAGTGCCGGGCCATCCAGTCATTTTGCCCGTCGCCGTCACACTCGTAGGTCAGCGGAATACCGTCGGTACAGAAGAGGTGAACGAAGAGCTTCCCCGTCGGCACCAGCCAGCCGGCAATGCGTTCGAGGAGCCGCTCGTGATTGCGGACATGCTCGAACATCTCGACCGACACGACACGATCAAACCGGGTGTCGAAGGCGAGGTCGTTGACGTCGGAGGTGATCACCTCGATGTTGGTGAGTCCGCGCTGCTCGGCTCTCCGCTCGATGAAGCCTCGCTGCGTCGCGGAGTTGGAAACGGCCACGAATTGCGACTCGGGAAAACACTCGGCGGCGTAGAGCGTGAACGAGCCCCAACCACAGCCGAGGTCGAGCACGCGTTGTCCATCCGCCAGTCCCGCCCGCTCACACGTTAACTTGAGCATCGCCTCTTCGGCGGCCGCGAGATCTCCCACTTCGACGGGCCAGAGACAGGAGCTGTACTTGAGTCGCGGCCCAAGCATCAACTCGAAGAGATCCGCGGGCACTTCGTAATGTTGTTCGTTGGCCAGTTCGGGCACGAGCGCGATCGGGTCGCGCTTGCGCTCGTCGATGAAGGAGGCGGTCGCGCGCCGAGCCCTCTCGCCGTCGAAGCCGGCGTCGGGACGCATGTGCGAGGCGATCTGTCGACGGATGCCCCAGCGGAGAAGCCAGTCGGGGAACCGCCCCCGCTCCGCCCAATCGATCATCCAGGTCACGTCGGCTCCTCTCGTGGAAACCAGGGAATAAAGACACTCGTCGTCCGCTGGTAGCGACGATAGTCGTCGCCCCGGCGCGACAGCGCTTGCCGCTCCGTGTAGGGGATGCCCGTCAAGCGGAACAGGAACAGAAACATCACGGCCGGACCAAGTAGCGCGAGCCATCCGTAGGGCGTGCCAATCGCGATCACGCAATAGCCCCACCAATGAAGCCACTCGAAGAAGTAGTTGGGATGCCTCGAATAGCGCCAGAGTCCGTCGCGACAGGTCTTGCCCTTGTTGTCCGAACGCCCACGGAAACGAGCGAGTTGAGCGTCCGCGACACCTTCCCCCAGGACCGAGCCAGCGACGATCGCGGCACCAAGCACGTCCCACATCCGTAGGTAGGGAGTCGGGTTGTGCATGACGATGAGAATGGGCACCGCCATCAAAACCGCGCCGAGCGCTTGGGCCTGGAAGAACCAGAAGAGGTTGCGATCGGCCTTGGCGCCCCAGTACTCCCGAAGGAACTGGTAGCGAGCATCCTCCTCCCCCTTGAGGATGCGATCGCGAAGTAGGTAGCTCGCGAGGCGAAACGACCAGAGAGACGCGACGATCATGACCAGGAGGCTGCGTAGCCAGTAGGCGTCCGTCGTCGCGGCGAAGAAGATCGCCAAGCAGCCGATCGAGGCGGACCAGCCGACATCGACGACACCCGCGTCCCCGGTCCGACGCTGCAAGAGCCAAAGAAGTACCATCGTGACGGCGACGACAGCCCAGCCAATGGCGATCTGCGAAAGGATACTCATGCACGCCCTCAACGAAGAGGTCAGGCACTCACCTAACCCATTCATTGTAGTGGGGCGCGTGCGCGACGGTGCATGCGAGCCGGTTTCCTCCAGCCCGCATGCATCATGTCGGGAGGAAGAGACGCATGACTGGGGGCATCACCCTGATGCGGTCACGAGCCGACGCCAGCACTTTTGGTTTGGACAAGATCCCCAATGGCGAACACTCCGCCGGATGCTCACGCAAGCGTGAGCATGGTACTCGTCGACACATCGAGGATGTGGATTCGTCGGCCTGAACGTCGGTCGTGCCCAATCAGCGCTAGTTGCGGCTGAACTTGAAGGGAGGTCCGACGATGGTCGGGCGACCGAGCACGGTGCGCTGCGCCGTCGGAGGCGCGATCGCCACAAGCTGGCCCGTGGTGGTTTCGACGAGATAGAGCAGATCCTGAATCTGGTTCGTCTTGGCCAATCCGGTCGCCATCATGAAGCGGGGCTGTTCGCTGGCGTCTCCCATCTGGAAGACCTGCAAGAGATCGAGTTCGGTCGAGAGGAATCGGCCTTGCTGATCGAGGGTGAAAAAGAGGAGACGAGCCCCGGCGTAGTCGAGGATCCAGACGCCGTCGATCGTCTGCTGCGGTGTCGTGCCGGTGACGATGATGTAGTTCTTGTAACGATCCGACGTGGTCGCGAAGGAGACCGACGGTCCGGCGAGATCGGAAATGAGAAGTCCGCCCGCAAGCCCGATCACCACCAAGAATGTTCGACTCATCCAAGATCCTGCGTTCATAGTCCTCTTCCTTCGATCGGCGCGATGTCCCCCGTCGACGTGCTGCCTTATTCTGTCGGTGGCTGGTCGGAAATACCAGTCTTTCTTGCACGCCTCGCGTGAAACGTCGCGATTCCGGGTCCCAACGGCCCGTCGATTTCTTTGCTCCCGGCTCAGCTCAACGGACTGCTAAGTGGGCGGAAGGCCGAAGAGTCGCTTGGCGTTCTGGGTCGTCGCCGCGGCGATCGCGCTGGGCTCGATGCCGTGAACCTTCGCGAGACACGCGCCGGTGTGCACGACGTTGGCCGGTTCGTTGCGTTTGCCGCGATGAGGCTCGGGCGTGAGATAGGGCGAATCGGTCTCGACCAGGAGCCGATCGAGCGGGACTTCCGCCGCGACCTCGCGCAGGGGGTTGCTCTTCTTGAACGTCACCATGCCCGCGAAGGAAATGTGCAGTCCGAGCTTCAGACAAGCTTGCGCCGTCTCCCGATCGCCGGCGAAGCTGTGCATCACCCCCGCGATCGGTTGCCCGGTCTTCTCGGCCTGCTCGGTCAGGACCGCGACGACGTCCGCCTCGGCTTCCCGGCAGTGGATCACGACCGGCTTGCCGAGCTCGTGGGCGAGATCGAGGTGGCGAACGAAGTGCTCCCGCTGCACCTCGATCGGAGCCTCGTCCCAGTAGCGATCGAGCCCCGTCTCACCCAGCGCCACGGCGCGAGGTGACTCGATCATCGTCCTCACGTCTCGCCAATCGTCCGTGACCTCCCGGCCGAGGCTATTGGGCTGAATGCCGACCACCGCCCAAAGCAAGGGATGCTCGAGAGCGAGTTCGAGCGCCCGCCGACTGGTCGGACCATCGATGCCGACGACGAGCACCGCCTCGAGTTCGGCGTCGGTCGCACGCGCCAACGTTTCGCCGAGCCGGTCGGCGAAGTGTTCGTCATTCAGGTGCGCGTGGGTGTCGATCCATGCCATGACAGGTCACTCAATCGAAAGAGGGGAGTCGCGATGCGGCATCGGAGAGCCCGAGGACTCTTGGCCAGTGGTGACAAGCGTGAGTCTTCTGGCGCCCAAAGAGCCGTTTGGGCAATGAAAGAACGAATCGGGCCTGCTAGGCCGGGACGAGTTCCGACTCGATTCGGCGGAGGGTCGCCAAGGTATCACGGGCGCGAAGGATGATCGCGTCGAGCAGCGCGACGCCGGGACCTTCGGGGTCGGCAATCTCGTTGCGATCCTGCTGAAGACCGTCGACCAACAACAGTTGATAGTCGATCCAGTCAGCGACCAGACGACTGGTGTTGATGAAGTTGAAGTTGCCGAAGTCGAGGGGATAGGAGCCGGTTTGCACCGCTCCGTGCTGGCGAAAGAGAAACTCGCCGAACTCGTTGGCATCGGCGACTTGGCGGTCGACGAGATCCTTGAGAGGTTCCTCGCCGATGTCGAAGACCGGACCCGACTCGGTCATGTAGTAGGCGAACGACCGGAAGAGCCGAATGAAGGCCCGGTTGAGAATCGCCCATTGCTTCTCGTCACTCATCGCGTCAGTTCCCGGTCTTGTCGGGGCTCGCCTCAACCACCAAATCCGCGGCGGGAGCCTCCATGTGCGTGACGGCGCGCTCGGGACGAGTCAGGGAGGTCGATGCGATTTGCGACCACTGCTCCGGAGCGTTCCAAAGAATGCCCAAGTAGATGACAATCGCGGCCAGGATCGTCGCGAATCCGGCGTTCGGCAGACTGATAATCGGCGCCTGATCGGGAGCGTCGGTCATGATCATCACCCGCATCAGATTGACGTAGTAGAAGAGACTGATGACCGTGTTCAACCCGCCGATCACCAGCAGCGAGTACCAACCGGTCTCATAGAGCACCGCGAAGATCTGGAACTTGCCGACGAATCCCGCCAGCGGCGGAAGCCCCATCAGGCTCAACAGGAAGACGCTCATCGCGACCGTCACCACCGGAGCCCGATGAATCAGCCCCGAAAAGGCGTCCAAATCCTCCGAGCCGGAGACGTTTCGCACGAACGCCACCACGGCAAAGGCCCCGAGGTTCATGAAGAAGTAGACGATCAGATAGAAGAGAACCGCCTTGGCTCCCACCACCGTCAGCGTCGCGAGCGCCAGCATCATGTAGCCGGCGTGGGCAATCGTCGAGTAGGCGAGCAGCCGCTTGACGTTGGTCTGCCCGAACGCGGCCAGGTTGCCGAAGGTACACGTCACCGCTCCCATCACCGCCAGCACCGGAGAGAGGTAGTTGCCGACGGCGTGGATCGCCGCCTGCCAGACCTCGGGCTCGAACGGGGCGTGATGGTAAGTCCCGACAAGCGTCAGGCTAAAGCGAGCCAGCAGTGCGATCGCGGCGGCTTTCGAGGCGACGGAAAGAAAACCGGCGACCTCCGCCGGAGCGCCCTCGAAGACGTCCGGGCACCAAAAGTGAAACGGAAAGGCCGACAGCTTAAAACCGATGCCGACGACAAAGCAGACCAGCGCCAACAGCAACGTCGGGTTGAACGCCTCTTCCGTCACCGTCATCTGGTAGAGCATCTCGTGAGCCAGCGTCGGCAGATGAATCGTGCCGTACATCCCGGCCAGCAAGGAGAGTCCATAGAGCATCACGCCCGCGGACGCTCCGCCGAAGACCACGAACTTGAGTGCCGCTTCACTACTCGCTCGGCGGGCTTTGAGGAACCCGGCCATCGCGTAGGAGGGGATACTCGCCATCTCGACGGCGAGGAAGATCATCAGGATGGTGTTGGCGGATGCCATCAGCGTCATGCCGACGACCGAACCGAGCAGCAACGTCGTGAAGTCGGCCGAGTCCTCGGTGTCGGGCATTCCCGTGAGCATCGTCAAGACGACCGTCGCCATTGCGAAGGCCAACAGGAAGACAGTCATGTAGATGCTGAACATGTCGTGGACCAGCATCCCACCAAAGAGTTCGTGGTTGACTGGTTCATGGGAGATCGACGCCGACATCCAATTCCAAAGGGCGAACAACAGTCCGATCACCGTGCCGATGAATGCGAAGGGCTTGGCGTTGATGTGATCGCTGAACGTCCGCAGGAGCAGAATCAGCACGATGGTCAGGCAGAGCACGAACTGAGGCATGAAGAGCCGCAGATCCCCGCCCGGACCGGTCAACGTGTGCCAATAATGATGGAGACTCTCCGTCGTGAGCATCGGGGGTCCTTACTTGGCGGCGGTGACAACGTCGGTCAGGCTGCGGCCGTAGTCGGTCAGGTCGCGGACCAGGACTTCGACATCGGGCGCCATCCATCCCAAGAGCAGATCGGGATAGACGCCGAGCAGAATCGAGAGGAAGACCAGCGGCAAGACCGTCAGCGTCTCCCACGTCGTGATGTCGGGCGTTCCCTCGTACTGCTTGTTCGACCCGAGATAGACCCGCTGCACCGTCCAGAGAATGTAGCCCGCCGTCAAGATGACGCCGAAGGCGGCGATAATGCCGAAGGCGGCGCCAAACTTGAAGCCCGCGAGCACCGTGAAGATTTCGCCCGGGAATCCGCAAAGTCCGGGGAGTCCCATGCCGGCGAAGAAGATGACGATCGACAGCGCCCCGTAGACCGGCATGATGTTCATCAATCCGCCGAAGCGGTTGAGGTCACGATGATGGGCGCGCTCGTAGATGACGCCGACCAGGAAGAACATGCCGGCGGAACTGATCCCGTGAGCGATCATCTGGAACATCGCTCCGGCCATGCCCCAGGTGTAGTAGACCGGACTGAGGATCGGAAGAACCGCGATGCCGAGCGTGACATAGCCCATGTGGCTGACCGAACTGTAGGCGACCAATTTCTTGAAGTCCTGTTGCGCCATCGCGGCGAAGGCACCGTAGATAATGCTCACCACGCCGATGACCGCGACCGGAACCGCGAAGAAATAGGCCCCGTCGGGACAGATCGGGTAGGCGATCCGAATCAACCCGTAGCCACCCATCTTCAGCAGCACGCCGGCCAGGATCATACTGATCGGGGTCGGGGCCTCGACGTGGGCATCGGGAAGCCAGGTGTGGAACGGCACGGCCGGGAGCTTGATCGCGAAGCCAATGAAGAGCAACACGAACATGACCCGCTGGAAGAAGGGACTAAACGGCGCGTCGGGCCCCGTCGTCTGTCCGATCTGTTGCAGACGGATGATGTCGAAGGTGTTCGGATCGCTGTTGAAGTAGAAGCCGAGCATCGCGATCAGCATCAACACGCCGCCGAAGAGGGTGTAGAGGAAGAACTTGATCGCGGCGTACTCACGTCTCGGCCCGCCCCAGATACCGATGAGGAAGTACATCGGCAGGAGCATCACTTCCCAGAAGATGTAGAAGAGGAAGAAGTCGAGCGAAAGGAAGACCCCCATCATGCCGGTTTCGAGCAGCAGGAAGAGGATGCAGTAACCGCGCGTGAACTTCTTGACCGAAAAGGACGCGGCCGCTCCCAAGACCGAGATAAGCCCGGTCAACACGATCAGCGAAAGACTGATGCCATCGACGCCGAGGTAGTACTCGATGTTGAACGCCGAACTCGAGATCCACGGAACGCGGACGACCAGGTCGTTCGGCGCGTTCTGTCCGTCGGCGGTCGCCAGGGCCCGCTCGGAGAGGGGCGGGACGAAGCCCTGTTCGTTGGTAAGCTCCAGGAAGTCCCCAAGGAGCAAGAGCGTCAGCCCGAAGGTCGCGATCGTGTTGATCAGCATCCAGTGCTTCGACTTCTCGTCGGAGTCGAAGAACGGTAGCGCCAACATCGCGGCACCGAGGGCCGGCAGGAAGAGAATCAGTGTCAGAAGTACCGTGTCGATCATGAGATTCCCACTTTGATGTCACGCAGTCAGCGCCGTTCCCGACACCACGGGTTACGGAGTGTAGAGGAACGCCCCCAGTGCCACCAACGCGACCGCTCCGAGAGCGATCGTCACCACGTATCCGCGTAGCCAACCGGTCTGAACTCGTTTCAAGGAGACACCGGTCTCGAAGAAGGTGCTACCGATCCAGTTGACCATGCCGTCGACAATGCCCAGATCGAACCGTCCTTCGAAGTTGCTGCCGCGAACGGTCAAGTCCGCCGAGCCGTCGAGCGCTCCGTCAATCACGTTCTTGTCGAACCACGCGACCATCCGGCCAAAGGCCATCGCGGGGCGGACGGCGAGGTAGCGATAGATTTCGTCGAAGTACCATTTGTTGATCAGCAGGTCGTAAACGCGGGGGAACTGGCGTTGGGCCTCCGAGGGGCTGAGGTAGCCCTTCCAGTAGATCGCCACCGCCAGGACCGTGCCCAAGAGTGCACAACCCGACGCGACGACGCTCGCCACCCCGTGAAGTTCGTGAGCCCGAGCGGTCAGCCCGGCGAACTGACCCGAGTCGGCCGCGGCGGGTTGCCCAAAGCCGATGAAACTCTCCAGCGACGGTATCGGCAGTCCCAACCAGGGAACGCCCGCGGCGAGAAACGCACAGCACGCGAGGATCACCAACGGGACGGTCATCAAATCACCCGATTCGTGGGCGTGATCGTGAACGTGCTTGTCGCGCGGCGTGCCGACGAAGGTCATGAACCAAAGCCGGAACATGTAAAAGGCGGTGATGCCCGCGGAGATTCCCGGCAGGAGCAAGATGAAGGTGTGCTCGGGATTCGATTCACCGTAGGCAAGGACCTGGGCGATGATCGCATCCTTGCTGTAGAAACCACTGGTCAGCGGGAAGCCGGAGATACAGAGGACGCCGACGAGCATCGTCAGCGCGGTCTTGGGCATCTTCTTGTAAAGGCCGCCCATCTGCGGCATCTCTTGCGTGCCGGTGCCGTGGATCACGCTCCCCGAACAGAGGAACAAGAGGGCCTTGAAGAAGGCGTGCGTGATCAAGTGCATCAGGCCGGCGATCCAACCGCCGATGCCAAGCACCATCACCATGTAGCCGAGTTGGCTGACCGTCGAATAGGCCAGAGCTTTCTTAATGTCGGTCGCGACGATGGCGATGGTCGCCGCCACGAAGAGCGTGATCCCGCCGATATAGGTGATGACCAGCAATGCTTCAGGCGTGAAGAGCGGAAAGGAGCGGGCGATCAGGTAGACCCCCGCGGCGACCATCGTCGCGGCGTGGATCAGGGCACTGACCGGGGTCGGGCCCTCCATCGCGTCGGGAAGCCAAACGTGAAGCGGGAACTGGGCACTCTTACCGACACAGCCGACAAAGATTCCGATTCCCGCGACCGTCAGCCAGAAGGTATCGGCCTTCGCGGCCAGCTCTGGGTTGAGCATTCCCTCGGGCGTGAAGATCTCCGAGAAGCTGAATGTTCCAAAGGTGGAGAACAAGACCATCAGGCCAACGATAAAGCCGACGTCACCAATGCGGTTGGTGATGAAGGCCTTGTTCGCGGCACAGGAGGCACTCTTCTTCTCGTAGTAGAAGCCGATCAGGAAATAGGAGCAGAGACCGACGAGTTCCCAACACATGAAGACCTGGAAGAAGTTGTTCGAGACGACCAGGGCGAGCATCGAGAAGCAAAAGAGCGACAGGTAGGCGAAGAAGCGCCCGTAGCGGGGCTCGTGATCCATGTACCCCATCGAGTAGACGTGGATACAGGTCGCGATGAGCGTCACCATGAAGAACATCAGCGCGGTGATGTTGTCGATTCGGTAGCCGACACTGACGACACCTGGCCCCTCTTCCCGCAGGTCCTCCGGTCCGATTAAGTCACCGAGGGCGGGGTTCTCGCGAAGGACTTTCGAGAGGGTGTCCTCGCCGCGGATGAGCGTCGCCCAGGAGATCGAGCCTTCGAAGGCGACCGGGTTGACGGGGCCGTGATCGGCCTCGCTATCATGGCCGGCGTCCTCGTGACCGTGATCGGTCGCCTCGCCTGCTTCTCCGTCATGGGAATGATCGGCGTGACCGGCGGCGCCGGCTCCCTCGACGACCTCCTCGTGGTGAGCGTGATGGCCCGGTGGGGAGAGGACTCCGGGCTTGAAGCTGGCGTACCAGAGCATCCCCATCGTGCTGAGGAAGAACGAGAAGCCAATCGCCCCGGTCGCGATGTACGCGTTGGCCCGTTTGAGCACCGATCCAAAGAGGATCTGCACCACGAAAGCCGCCAAAGGCACGAGCGTCGCGATGACCCAAATCAGCCCCATGCTGGCTTATCCCTTTAGATTGCTGGCGCGGTCGACGTCGATCGTTTCGAAGTTGTTGTAGAAATTCATCGCGATTGCCAAAGCGATGGCGGCTTCTCCCGCTGCCAACACGATGACAAAGAGGGAAACGAGCTGACCGTCGAGCCCGAGTTTCCCGTACCGGCTAAACGCGACGAAGTTGATGTTCGAGGCGGTCAGGATCAATTCGACCCCCATCAACACCCCGATCGCGTTGCGCTTGGTCACCATGCAAAGCAACCCGGTGGTGAAGAGGACGGCCCCGACGAGCAAGTAGATCTGTAGCGAAGGAATCAGCATCAGGCAGTCTCCCTCTTGGGCCGCTGCTTGGCGCGAGCGAGATAGGCCGCTCCGACCAGCACGAGCACGAGATGGACCGAGATGACCTCGAAGGGAAGCAGGTAGCCGACGCCGACATGCTTCGGCGGATCGACGAGGACGTCCTCCTTCTCCGCGGGATGCGCCGGCGTCGGGTTCTCCTCGGGGAAGCCGAGAAACGCCATCCCGATGCGGTTGGTCGAGGCGCGGGTCGGGCCCGAGTCCTCGAACATCGCGGGATTGAACCAAGTCGGCTGCGCGATCCCGAAGGTCACGATCGCCAGGAGCGAGAAACCGACCAGGACACTCATCGCCCAGTCGCCGCTGCTGGCCCTCAAGTTGACGAAAGGCCCGGTCGCGGTCAGCATGACGCCGAAGATCACCAGGACTAGCGTTCCGCCAACGTAAATAAGCAGCTGCGTCGCTCCGACAAAGTCGGCTCCGAGAAAGAAAAAGAGGCCCGCGGCTCCCGCCAGCGACAGGAGCAACCAACACGCCGCGCGCACGATGTGCTGCGTGATGACGACCATCACCGCCGGGACCGCCGTCAGCAGCACCAAGCAGGTAAAGAGCACGTTGCTTACGAGTAGGCTCATATCACTCTCCGTCGGACTGGCGTCAGCTCATCCGACATCTTGACCCCGGATGGACATCCGCCGATCCGACTTCACGGTTGTCCGCCATCGAGCGGGTAGCCGCCCGGATTGAACACTTCCGGCCCCATCCAGCCGACGAGACCATTGGGAAAGATCACCTGCCAAATGGCCTGCAGCAGCAGCAGCCCACAGCTCATCGGAAGGAGATACTTCAGGCAAGTCGTCATGACCTGGTCGATGCGGAGTCGAGGCAAGGTCCAGCGGAGCCACATCATCACGAAGACCATGAGGCTCGACTTGATCAGGAAATTGAGCAGGCCGAAGAACTTGCCGATCCAGACGTCGCCGAAGTCGATGCCGTACCAAATGGGAATCGGGCCGTTCCAGCCGCCGAGGAAGAGAATCACGAAGATTCCGCTGACGGCGAACATGCTGGCGTATTCGGCAAGAAAGAAGAACGACCAACGCATGCCGCTATATTCGGTGAGGAAACCGGCGACGAGTTCGCTTTCGGCCTCGGCGAGGTCGAAGGGAGCCCGCTTGCAACTGGCGGTCGCGCAGGTGAAGTAGACGAAGCTGGTGACGAAGAGAATCGGACTTTGGAAGAGATACCAGTTCCAAAACATGCCCGCTTGCTGATTGGCGATGGTGTTCAGGTTCAGCGTGCCGGCGACCATGATCGGGATGACGACGCAGATCGCCATCGGGATCTCGTAGCTGACGACTTGAGCCGCTTCCCGCATGCCGCCCAGCAGCGACCATTTGCTGCCCGAGGAATAGCCGGCCATGATGACGCCGAAGACTTCGACCGACATGACCGCGAGCATGAAGAAGACCGCGATGTTGAGATTGACCGCGACCCATCCGTTGGAGAACGGCAGTGCCAGAAAGGCGACAAAGGAGCCGAGCATCACGACGTAGGGTGCGAGCCGGAAAAGGATCTGGTCCGCCGAGTCGGGGACGAGGTCTTCCTTTTGGATCAGTTTGGCGCCGTCGGCGAGCGACTGAAGCCAGCCGAAGCGTCCGCCGACGCGGGTCGGGCCGAGCCGGTCCTGAATGCGGCCGGAGACCTTCCGCTCCATCCAAATATAGACCATCGCGGCGACGCCGACGAAGGTGGCCAGCAAGACAGCGGCGATCAGCACCCAGATCGCGTCAATCATCCGTCAGGCACCCAACAACTAGTGGAGGCATCAAGCGGAGCGGTCTTCGGCGACAACTCCCACTCACTTCGGTTCTCTAGTTTGTGAAATCTTGCACGAAGTCACAGGGCATTTCAACAATTGGCACGAGAATCCCCAAAATGCCCCTGAATTCACTCGCCTGTGTATGGAACCGATGAGTCGGTGGCTTGTCATTTTTTCTCGCCTGAGCCTCCGTGGCGCGAACTCCTTCACCAATAAGAGTTCATGACCGACGGTCGTCACCGTCGCGCCGCCGCCACTCGCGACGCCGTTGAATGATCCGACCATGAATCCTCCTTCACGTCCGCGTCACCAAGTCTCCAGCACGCCGGTTTCGCTCCCCCCTTAACGCGGGCACCCGATTGATCTATACTCCCCTTCCGGATAATGACCGTTGCGCATCGGGGGTCGAGGTCGCGGAGGAAGCGGCCGGGCGAGCGATGATGGAATCGGCATCCGCCGTGGAGATGAACGATGGGCGAAGGGACGGTCCGCAAAATCTTGGTCGCCGACGACAACATGCAAAACCTCGAGTTGATCGAGGCCTACCTCGCCGAAGTCGACGGTGAGGTCGTCACCGCCATCGACGGCGACGAGACCCTCGTCAAGGCGCGCGAACTCGTGCCCGACTTGATTCTGCTCGATGTCATGATGCCAAAAGTCAGCGGCTTCGAGGTCTGCAAGCAGCTTAAGGCGGACGAGAAGACCAAGGACATCCCCATCCTGATGGTGACCTCCTTGCACGAATCGGCCGACATCGAGCGGGGCGTCGAGGCGGGTACCGACGACTTCCTCTCCAAGCCGATCCACAAACAGATCCTGCTCAAGCGCGTCGAGTCGCTTCTCCGCGTTCGGCACCTCCAAAATCAGTTGGAACGCACCCTCGCCTACCTTCAGGAGGTCGAGGACACCGGACGTTCGGAAGAGAACTGACCTGGGTCTCCGTGTGTCGAGGCCTTCGCCGCATGCTCACGGAGCGTGGGCATGGCGCCCGGCGCGTCGTAAAGGTCAGTCTGCGTCGACAAGGCCGGCGCTCGCGTTCCCCTCTCCCTGTGGGAAAGGGATTAGGGGTGAGGAGGGCCTTCTTGTTGACCATTCGCCTTGTCCTCGGGGCCTCTCGTCCCCTCACCCGGCTCGCTTCGCTCACCGACCATTCCCCGAGGGAGAGGTGATGACTACCTGACAATTGGCCATCCTCCCCATCACGGAACGCAGCGGCGGAACACGCCAACCGAACCTAGCGTTTGGTCAGCCCCCAACGTTCGGGTGGCACTGGCCGCTGGTCAGCCAGTGAGAAGTGATCGTGCGTTCACAACCCGAGATTTAGCAACCCGTTGATCTATTCCGCTGCCGGCAGCGAACGGCTCTTCTGACCAATCTCGGCGTTGAAAAACCTCGATGAATCCACGGATTCGCCTGCGTTTTTCCTCCTTGATCTTGGCCAACATGGCTCGTTCTCGCCTTGGCCCGCATAAGTCAACGGACCGCCTAGTCCTCTTCCAGCCAACGGCGAATCGCTGAGAGATCCTCCGACCACTTCGAGCTGAGCCGACGCCGGACGTAGGAGTCGAAGAGCAAGTCGAGCGTTTCGGTGAGATGCCGTAGCTGATCGACCCGCTCTTCCCGTTCCGCCCGCGCCGAGTCGGTTTCGAGCTTCGGTAGCGACGCGCTGCCGACTGCCAGCGACTCCGCGGTGAGGACGAGCTCGTAGGCTTCGTCGTGCCGGGAGATCATCATCCCCGTCTTGCGGGGCCATTTTCCGCCGAGCACCGCCCGTTTCGCCTCCGGCAGACGCGTCGGCGCATCGCTGGAGATCGTCTCACGCCCGGTTTCGTTGAGTGGGCACTCGAGGCTGAGCGTCTTGTTCAAGACGCACGTCACGCTGGTGTCGTCGCTGAGCTTGATGGTGTCCGAACGGCACTCGGTCACCCACCAGAGCCAAAGGAGAAACTCGTTTCCGAGGAAATCGCGCGACCCGAAGGGACCGTCGAGCCAAGCGACGGAAATCTTTCGCTTCGGACCGACGAACGTCGCCGGCTCGAGATCCTCGAGCGAACGCTGTCGTCCCTCCTCGGCGGACCGCCCAAGCGCGAGCGTCCCCGCGGTGATCCGTTCGAGCGTTCGATCAAACGCCTCCTTAAAGAGCGACAGGAACCGCTCCATCGCGGTGAGACTCGAGGCGCCGAAGTAGACGACCTCCTGCTTGAGATCCCAAAGGGCGGAAAACTGCTGCATCTTGCGGAAACGCCCATCCTTGCCCATCGCGTCGAGACGTTCGAGGGCCGTCTCCTTGGCTTGCGATCGTTGCCGACGACTCGCGAAGCCGCTCGGATTCTGGGCGGCGAGAGCATCGATCTCGAGTTGCGTGTAGGCCTTGACGAGATCGGCGGGCGGCTTGTTGGTATCGACCCGCATCCCGAACGAGAGGGTGTCGTTGGCGATGTTCTTCTCGAGCCCGAAATCGAGATCGAGCACGTGGCCACCCGCGGTGAACCCCATCTCGACGCCGTCGGCCCCGATCGCCCCTCCCTTGCCGATCGCATATTGATCGAGGATGTCGACATGCTGCTGGTCGAATTGTTGAAGCGAGCGTCCCGAGACCCGAAAGCGCTCGTAGCTGACCCGTCCCGAAAGAAACCCCATGCGTCCCGCCTAACTGACTATTCTTGCCCAAGTAAGGGAAATCGACGTCGAGGCTCGCGAGAGCTCCGGCCGAATCCCCTCCTCACCAGGGCAATCACCCTTTTCCGGTCGATGCTTGGTCAGCCAGAATAGGACGCCACGGCAACTCCGGCTAGTCACGCGCACGAAAGGACCTAGGGATAAGTTGTTGATCACATGGCGGATGGGAAGGAACTGACCGAAGGCATGACCGACTCCAACGTCCCCGATCGCTACAGTCGCCAAACCCGCTTCGCTCCCCTTGGCCAGGAGGGGCAGCGCAAGCTCTTGGCCAGTCGCGTCCTCATTTGCGGCCTCGGAGCCCTTGGGACGGTGATCGCCAACGGCTTGGCCCGCGCCGGGGTCGGTTTCCTGCGAGTCATCGACCGCGACTTCCTGGAACTCAACAACTTGCAGCGACAGGTCCTCTACGACGAGGGCGACATCGCCTCGGGGCTCCCCAAGGCAGAAGCCGCCGCGCGCAAGCTTCGCCAGATCAACTCCGAAATCACCATCGAATCGGCCGTCACCGACCTCGAAGCGGCCAACATTGCCACGCTCGCCGAGGACGTCGATCTGATCGTCGACGGGACCGATAACTTCGAGACTCGCTACCTGATCAACGATTTCGCCGTCAAACGGGGAAGCCCCTGGGTCTACGGCGGCGCCGTCGGCAGCGAGGGGCATGTGATGGTGATCCGACCCGCGGTGACGGCGTGCCTGCGCTGCCTTATTCCGACTCCGCCGGCCCCCGGCACCGGGCCGACCTGCGAATCGGCGGGAATCCTCGGCCCCGCCAGCGCGATCGTCGCGAACTTCCAAGTCGCCGAGGCCATCAAACTTCTCAGCGGCAACGAGAAAGCGCTCGCCGAGGGGCTGTTGGTCCTCGACCTCTGGAGCAATCGTATTCGCCGGATCAACACCGCGTCGCTCCGAGAACAGAGCGATTGTCCCTGTTGCGTTCACCGGCGGTTCGACTGGCTGGAAACCGAGTCGGGTTCGCACACGACGAGTCTCTGTGGACGCAACGCGGTGCAAATCTGCCCGAAGGAGAAGGTGGCGATTCCGTGGGACGAGATGGCAGCCCGCTGGCGCGAACTTGGTAAGGTCGACGTGAACCGCTTTCTTCTCCGGCTAAAAGTCGACGACGTTCAAGTCACCCTTTTTCCCGACGGCCGGGCGATCATCAAGGGAACCGACGACATCGGCCAAGCTCGCTCGCTCTACGCCCGCTACGTCGGATCGTGAATTCGCCAACGCGATCGATTCTCGCCGATGTTCGCGGAAGAACCATTTTCCGCGCCGTCGAGACCTGTGGGCAGGTTACCGTAGGCATAAGCTGGTCCAAGGAGACACCACGCGATCGGCGCGAGCACGTTCGGCGTCTTCGGTGATTTTCCGCGAGGGAGGAACGATCCCGCGAGGCGGCGCACCGTTTCGCGCCGAGGTCGGCTCCGCGGTTCGGTCCATGGTTCGACGTAAGTTTCGACTCTAGATTGCCCACGATACGCGATGAAAACTCTGATCGTCGAAGACGACCCCCACGCGTTGCGACTCATTGAAAAGGTCGCGAAGCGGGAAGGTCTGGAGGTCACCTCCTTTCTTGACGGCGAGGCGGCTTGGGAAGCGTGTCTCGCGCAGAACTTCCGGCTCGCGATTCTCGACGTCATGCTTCCGGGCATGGACGGTCTGGAACTCTGCCGGCGCCTTCGCACCCTCGAGATGGGTCAGCAATGCATCGTGCTCGTCGCCACCGCGCGCGACCAGCCGGGCGACCTCGACGCGATTCTGAGCGCCGGAGCCGACGACTATCTCCCCAAACCGTTCGCTCCCAAGGATCTGGCCGTCCGACTGGAGATCTGCAAGCGCCGCGCCTTGGACAACGCGGAGCGTGACGCCGCCAACGAGGCCCTTCGCGATCAGGAGGCCTGGTCACGCTCGATCATGGCCTCCTCGGTCGACCCGATCGTCACCACCGACGGCAAGGGCGCCATCCTCTCGGCGAGCGATTCGACCTTTCCCGTCTTCGGCTGGCAACCGTACGAGTTGGTCGGTCGCAACATCGAAGTCCTGATGACCCAACCCTTCGCGAGCCGACATCTGGGAGCGATCGCCGACAGCGACACCCACCGAGGCAGCAGCGTCGTGGGACGTCCCTGGGCATTCGACGCCGTGCGCAAGGATGGCGGAACGTTTCCCTGCGAAATCACGATCTGGCAAATCGACGACAACAGTGCCCGCCCTGTCTTCACCGCGATCCTACGGGACATCACCGAGCGCATCGAATCCGAAAGCGCACTCAAAAATAGCGAGCGTCTCTTCCGGTCGCTGATCGAGAACTCCTCCGAGGTGATCTGCATCGCCGACGCTTCGGGACGTATTCTCTACGTCAGCCTTTCGGTGGAGCGCATTCTCGGCTACGCTCCCGAGCAGCTCTTCGGACGCGTCTTTTTCGACATGCTCCACCCGACCGACGTCGCGCGGGCTCGATCGAACTACCGCTCCATTCTCGAGGAAGGGGGAACCTCCGGTTGGCTCGAACTACGCATTCGACACGCCGACGACTCCTGGCGCGTCCTGGAGATGATCGCCAAAAACCAACTCGAGGACCCGATCGTCAGTGGCATCGTGATCAACACCCGCGACGTGACCGATCGCAAGCAGCTCGAGGACCAACTCAATCACTCGCGCAAGATGGAAGCGGTCGGGCAACTCGCCGGCGGCATCGCCCACGACTTCAACAACCTGCTCGTCGGCATCAACGGCAACACCTCGCTCGCTCTCGAGGAGGAAACCTCCGACACGACCAAGGCGCTTCTCAGCGACATCCTGCGCGCGGGACAACGGGCCGCGGAACTCGTTCGCCAACTGCTGGCCTTCGGTCGCAAGGCGCCGCTCGATGTCGAACCGATCCACTTCGCCCCGCTGGCGCAAGAGGTCGTCGCCTTCGCCGAGGAACGCATCGACTCGAGAATCCAAGTCGTCGTCAGTATCCCTAGCGACCTCGATCCGATCATGGCCGACTCCGGCCAGATCCACCAAGTTCTCCTCAACCTGCTCATCAACGCCCGCGACGCGCTCCTGATCGAACGCCCGGAACTGCGCGAGCGCCACAAGTGCATCTTCGTCCAGGCACGCCAACAGAAAATCGACCGCGCCTACTGCGAGCGCCAAGTCGAGGCCACGCCCGGCGACTACCTGGAAGTCTCGGTCACCGACAACGGCATCGGCCTTCGCGACGAGATTCTCGCCCACATCTTCGAGCCCTTCTTCACGACCAAGGGGGTCGGCCGGGGGACCGGTCTCGGGCTTGCGACGGCCCATGGCATCATCAAGCAACATCGCGGCTGGTTCGAAGTCAATTCAACCTACGGCAGCGGGACGACCTTCACCTTCTTCCTGCCGATCACCGATCAACCCGTCCTCGACCATTCCGATGAGTTCGACGAACCCTCCGTCTCCTCCGACGGCGACGAATTGATCCTCGTCGCCGACGACGCCCAAGTCGTGCGCGACTTGATCGACCGACTCCTCACCAAACACGGCTATCGCGTGATCATCGCCAGCGACGGTCAAGAGGCCGTGAACCTGGCGAAGGAGAGCCTCCGGCCCATCGATCTTCTCATCGTCGACTTGTCGATCCCTTCGCTTCCCGCCGAGGAGACCGTACGCCAGATTCGCGAGACCTCTCCCTCGGTCCGAGTCATCGTCTCGACAGGGTTCAATGAAGAGTCCGCCGACGATCTCATCGACTCGCTCGCCCCTTGCACCTGCGTCACCAAGCCGTACGATGTCGCCGCACTGCTGCGAACGATCCGCGACCTGTTGGATCAGCCATCTCCACTGGAGGACGCGCGATGAAACACGTCATCGGCGCCATCGCCGCCATCGTGATCATTCTCTTTCTGGGCTACCTCTTCGGCGGGCAGATCGCCAATCGGGTCGGCCGGATGAGCGTCGAATCGGCCGCGACCAAGGCGCTCGGCGTTCCCACGACCGTCGAGCACGCCAGCATCGGCCTCTTCACCGGGCGAATCGTCTTCGACGGAGTGGTGATCGCGAACCCGGAAGGCTATAAGACAGCCCCCTACTTCGCCCGCATCGAACGCATGGAAGTGACGTTTCGTCCCTCCTCCTTCTTTGGATCGACCTTCGAGATCGATGATCTCTTAATGGACGACGTCACCATCTACTGGGTCCGAGGATTCGCCACCGGCAACCTGGGAACCATCGTCGACTATGTCGAACGGGAAGGGAAAGCCAACCCCGAGGACGAACAGCGACCCGTCCGCGTCGAAACGGCCCGCATCGAGAACGTCGTCTGCCATCTCCAGCTCAATCCGATCTCGCCGGAGGACACCGTCGCGAGTGTGACGATTCCCGAGATCAACGTCGAAGGACTGACTCGCGACAACGCGCTGGGCATGCTGACCGAGGACGTCGCGCGGCAGTTGCTCACCGCGGTCGTCGCCCGTGTCGCCGAGGAAGCTCCCGCCGAGATTCCCGACCAGTTGAAGGTCGCGCTGCACCGGGGGCTCGACGGTTTGGTCAAGACCGTCGGGACCGACGTCGTCGGCAAGCTGAAGAAGGGAACCGCCAGCGTCGACGGCATCCTGGGCCGTTTCGAGGGAGCCGTCAACAAGCTGCTCCCTCCTCCCCCTGGCGGAGAGACACCGACCGACCCGTCGCTGCCGAACATCGCGAAGCAGTTTTTCAGCAAGAGCTCCTCCCAAGGGGAAGCCGACAAGGCCCCCACCGCCCCCAATCGACGTCGTGCCCCCACTCGACGCGACGTCGAGCGGAAGAAGGCGCGGCTTCCCTTCCCGCCTGGACTACCTGGAATCCCGAAGCAATGATCGAACCCTTGTCCCACGTCGAAGCGCCCAAGAGCCTCTGGGCTCGACTGAGCACCATCCTGGAGATGATCAAGTTCAGTCACACGATCTTCGCCCTGCCCTTCGCCCTGCTGGCGGCGGCGATCGCGAGCCATCGCGAGGGGGGCTGGCGCGTGCTCGATTTGGTCGCGATCCTGCTTTGCATGGTCCTCGCCCGCAGCGCCGCGATGGCGTTCAATCGTTGGGCCGACCAGCGTTTCGATCGGGAGAATCCTCGGACCGCCACGCGCGCAATTCCCGCCGGCTTGCTCTCCTCTCGCGACGTCTTGAAGTTCGTCGTCTTGTGCAGTCTCGGCTTCGTCGCCGCCACGACGATCTTCATCGCCTCCTCGGGCAACATCTGGCCCTTGGTGCTTAGCGTTCCGGTGCTGCTCTTCCTGCTCGCGTACTCGTACATGAAACGCTTCACGTCGCTGGCGCACGTTTGGCTCGGCACGGCGCTGGCTCTTTCCCCCGTCGCCGCCTGGATCGCGATTCGAGGCACGATCGAATGGCCTCCCGTACTACTTGGAGTGGCGATTGCCTGCTGGGTGACCGGCTTCGACATCATCTATGCCTGCCAGGACATCGACGTCGACCGGCAACAAGGTCTTCACAGCATCCCGTCGAAGCTCGGGTTCCAGGGCGCGATGAACGTCGCCAGGGTCGTCCACGTGGTGATGGTCGTCGCCCTGGTCGGGTTCGGCGTGCTCACACCCGAACTCGGCATTTTCTTCTGGATTGGCTTGGGGATCGTGGCCATTCTTCTCGCGGTGGAGCACTGGCTCGTTCGGGGTCGGGACCTTCTCAAGATCAACCTGGCGTTCCTGCAGGTCAACGGAACCATCAGCACGCTCTTGTTGCTGGTCACCCTCGCCGACCTCTACCTTCCCGCGGTGTAGAACGCGTTGGCGGCGACCAGGAACGAAGCCACGACCGTTGGAAGATCGTCACCCTGGCCACGGGGGCGATTGGCCCGGCTCGGTCGGTGGGCTCGCGATTTGGCGGGATCGCCGCAACCCCCTAGAATTCGAAGGGGCGGGTGTGGATACCAGCGATCTCAAACGAACGACATCACGAAGACCGAAAGGGTGGAGTCTCCACGACGACGACTCCACGGCACGGGTTGAGGACTCATGACGACACCTTCACTCAGCGCGATCAGAGAGAAAGTCGACGCCGGGGAGCGGCTGAGCCGAGAGGATGGTGAATTCCTCTACGAGCAGGAAGACTTCTTCGCCCTCGGCGAGCTCGCGAACATCGTCCGCGAACGGCTGAACTCCAACTACACCTACTACAACATCAACACCCACCTCAACCCGACAAACGTTTGCGTCTATCGCTGCCGATTCTGTGCTTTTCGTTCCGATCTGAAGGACGAGAAGGCCTACTTGATGAGCGACGAGGAGATCCTCGAACGGGCCGGCTCGGCCTGGAATCGCGGGGCGACGGAACTGCACATCGTCGGTGGTCTGCACCACAAGAAAGAATTCGACTGGTACAAGAGGGTCCTCGCGATCATTCACGAGGCCTACCCAGATCTCCATCTCAAGGCCTACACCGCGGTTGAGATCGACTGGTTTCGGCGTATCACCGGACTCTCGACTCGCGAGGTGCTCCTCGAACTGAAGGAGGTCGGGCTCGGAAGTCTTCCCGGAGGCGGCGCCGAGATCTTCCACCCCGACGTTCGCGACGACATCTGCGAACACAAAGCCGACGCCGACGGCTGGCTCGACATTCACCGCGAAGCCCACGAGATCGGCATTCGCAGCAACGCGACGATGCTCTACGGCCACATCGAGAACGTCCACCATCGCGTCGACCATCTCATCCGGCTGCGGGAGCTTCAGGATCAGACTGGGGGCTTCCAGACCTTCATCCCGCTCGCGTTCCATCCCGAGAACACCGGACTGTCGGACATTCGCAAGCCGAGCGCGATCGCCGACCTCAAGACGATGGCCGTCAGCCGCTTGATGCTCGACAACTTCCCCCACATCAAGGCCTACTGGATCATGCTGGGGATCGGCACCGCCCAGTTGGCCCAGTGGTTCGGGGCCGACGATCTCGACGGAACGGTCGTTCACGAGTTGATCTATCACGACGCCGGCGCGACGACGCCCGAGGCCCTGACGGTGACGCAACTTCGCCGCCTGATCGAGGAAACGAATCGGGTTCCGGTCGAGCGCGATACTCTTTATCATCACATCCATCGCGACGATTCGGGATGGCGACAGGGCGAAGCCATTGCCGTCCTCGCGTAGGTCCGCGCGGCGGGGTGATTTCTCTCATCCCACGACGTCGCTTGGATAGAATACCCCGGATGATCCGACGGGGACGGGGAGAACGGAAGCCCGCCCACGTCGGTCAACGCGAGGTTCAGAGAGACGCATCGCGAGTGGAACGTCTCCTCCTCATCGATCGCTTCCCCCTCAGCGCTGAGAAGGTATCGCATGGCCGTCAAGTGCCCGAAGTGCGAACATCCGCTTCAACGAGATGCGGAAGGAAATCTCCCCAGTCGATGCCCGGCTTGTGGGGTTGCCTTCAAGAAGAAGCGTCGCACCTCCAGCGGCGCCTCGGCCGAAGCGGCCAAACCGAGCTCGACGCCGACCGGCGACAAGGCCGCAAAAGCCGCGGCGCCCTCCAAGCGGCGCTCCGCCGAAGAGCGGACCGCGAAGCCCAAGCGGCCGGCGAAAGCGCGCCCCTCCAAGAAGAGCCCCGCCTCCAGTAGCGACGATCCCTTCGGCACCAATGAGAGCAGTTCGTCCAGTCCCTTCGGGGGAGACTCGGACAATCCGTTCGGCGACTCGGGATCGGCAGCCCCCCCGGCCGCGAGCGATCCGTTCGGCGGTGACGACGGCGGGTTCGCCGGGGGCGGTGACGACGGAGCCGGCGATGCCCTCTTCGGCGATTCCCCAGGCGGAGCCACCAGCCATGAGATTCGGCGTCCGAAGAAAAGCGGCGACGGCATGCTCTACACCATCGCCGGCATCGTCGCGTTGCTCGCCGTCGGCGGGGGGGCCTTCTTCTTCCGCGATCAGATCCTCAGCTCCACCGGCTGGGGCGGCGACAACCGCATCATCAACCAGTTCGGCAACTACGCCTACGTGCCGCTCGAGGAGCCGTGGGATCTCCAAAGTCTCCAGCAACTCAAGTCACGCCCCGAAGTCGCTAATCGCGACGAGATCGCGAAATCCGATATCGCCTACCACCATCCCGAACAGGATGCCTGGTTCGTCATCCAATCGACTGAACTACGCGGGAGCACTCCCTCGGCCGTGGAAGTCGCCGATCGCACGCTCGACGAGTGGAGGAAGCAGCTCAGCGACTTCGAACTCCTTGGCAGCACCAAGACGAGCTTCAAGGGCAAGCCCGCCTTTCGCATCGAAGCCCAAGGCGCGGTCGCCGGTAATCCCGAACGGCGCCAAGCGATCGTCTTCTACCATCAGGGGATTCGCTATCGCCTGGCCCTCTTCGCTCCGACCGAGAAGTTTCCCTCCATCGAGTCCGAGATGGATGGCCTCCTGGACCAATTCGCCCTATTGGGCGACCGCAAGGGCTGGGAAAACTCCGTCGTCGCCGACAACAAGGTCGAAATCTTCCACGGTCACGAGTACCCGTACGAGCTCACCGCGCGCGGCGGCTGGGAGGAGAACCCCGAGATCCCGGTCGGAAGTAAGATCTCCGACCTGAAGTTGATCTCCTCCGATCGCGAAGGCTACTTCGTCGTCACCACTCGCAAGGCGCGTCCAGTCGAGGAGCTCAAGCAGCGCTACCTTCGGCGACTCGAGCGAATCTACGGCAAGGCCGAGCCTCAGGAACCGGTCGAAGGCGAAGAGGTTGAGATCAACGGCCTGAAAGCTCATCGCTTCAAAATCGCCACCCGCAGCGACGCCGGCGGCGACCAGTTCTTCCTCGTCAACTTCATCACGGGCGGCGAGTTCGACGGCAAGGAGCTGATCTATCTCGTCGAGGGGATGTGTTCCGCCGATCAAGCCGGGGACTACGAACACATCTTCGCCGAGATCGCCGATTCCTTCAAACTCCTCGACGAGGTTCGAGGCGAGAAGTCCGAAGCGACCATCGCCGCGGAAGCCGCGATGAAGGGAAAAGAGGTCGCGGCGGCCGATCCCGCGACGTCCGCTGGCGGCAATCAGCCGGCGATGGCTCCGGTCAACCGAAGCCCGATCGCCACCGGACCGCCCCCGGCGAACGTTCCCCTGCCGTCGAAGGATCTGCCCTCTCTCGACGACCTCGAATAGCCCCCCCGCGAACCATTCCACCAATCGCTCGATGAGCACGACCTAGCAGCGACGGAGAACCGATGCGACTCGTCACTTTTCAAACTCAGGACAATCCCAATTCGCGTCCCGGACTATTGCGGGGCGAAGAGATCGTCGACCTGACGCTCGCGGATAGCTCCCTTCCCGGGACACTGCGCGGAATCCTCGCTCAGGGAAACGACGCGATGCGCCAAGTTGAGCAGTGCGCCGACAGCGATCAGCGCGTCGCTTTGGCCGAGGCGACCCTGCTGGCGCCGATTCCCGATCCGCAAAAGGTGATCTGCATCGGCTTGAACTACCGCGACCACGCCGAGGAGACCGGCGCCCCGATTCCGAAGGAACCGGTCGTCTTCTCAAAATTCCCCACGGCGGTCACCGGCCCGGGCGCCCCGATCGAGCTTCCCCAAGTCAGCGACAGCGTTGACTACGAAGCCGAACTGGTCATCGTCATCGGACTCGAGGGGCGCGATATCTCGAAAGAGAACGCCGCCGACTACGTGGCGGGCTACATGGTTGGCCACGACGTCAGCGCCCGCGATTGGCAAACGGGAAAGGATGCTCGTCAGTGGCTGCTCGGCAAGAGCTTCGACAGCTTCGCGCCGACCGGCCCCTACCTGGCAACCAGCGACGAGATCGCCGATCCCCACGCCCTGGCGATCGAGATGCGCCTCAACGGCACGACCATGCAGAAGTCGACCACCGAGCAGATGATCTTTCGGACCGACGAGCTGATCGCCTACGTCTCGCAGGTCTTCACGCTCGTCCCCGGCGACATTATCTTCACCGGAACGCCTCCGGGGGTCGGGATGGCCCGCAAGCCCCCCGTTTTCCTGAAGCCGGGCGATCAATGCGAGGTCGAGATCGAAGGACTCGGCGTCCTCAGCAACCCTTGCACCGCCCGCGGGTAAGTCTTCGGACGGACCTTGGGTGCCCATGCTCACGCTTGTCGTGGGCATGCAGGATTGACTCACGCTTGTCGTGGGCATGCACAAACGACGGTGTGTTCGTCGCCGTGCGCGCGAAGTAACGCGGAGCGAAGGATTGAATCGACGGCAGACTTGGCACGCAAAAGCCCAAGGTCCGCCACGACGTTCGATCACTGCTCAGGCCAACTGAAGGGCATCCTCGGACGCGCGACTCACCTCGCGATAGCGATCGGCGGCGGCGGAGTCGATCATGTCCTCGCCGTAGGTCGGAATCATCTCCTTCATCCGGGACTTGCCCTCGTTGGTCTCGAGCAACTGGGGCAAGCAGTTCTTGATCAGATCGGTCATCACCGCCACCGAGACCGACGCCCCCGGCGAAGCCCCAAGCAGCGCGGCGATCGTCTTGTCCTTGTCGCCGACGACCTCGGTCCCGTAGTGAACGATGCCGGCCTCGCCGTCCTCCTTCTTGACCGCCTGGACGCGAATCCCCGCATCCTTGAGTCGCCAGTCCTCGTGATTGGCTTCTGGGTAGAAGGTCCGCAACAGCTTCAGCCGGGACGCCATGCTCTGTGTCCCCTGCTGGACGAGGTACTTCACCAGCGGGAGGTTGTGGAAGCCGACCTTGAGCATTGGCGCGATGTTGTCCAGTCGCATGGAGAAAGGCAGATCGGTCATGCTCCCCCCCTTGTGGAGGAACTTCGTGGTCCACGCCGCGAAGGGCCCGAAAAGGACCGATTTCTTACCGTCGATGATCCGCCGATCGAGGTGAGGCACCGCCATCGTCGGAGCCTCGTCTTGGGCTTGACCGTAGACCTTCGCGTGATGCCGCTCGACGATGTCGGGATTGTCGCACACCAGCCACTGTCCGCCGACGGGGAATCCGCCATACCCCTTGCTCTCGGCGATGCCCGACTTTTGGAGAAGCTGTAGACTCCCCCCACCGGCACCGACGAAGACGAACTTGGCGCGACTCTGGAGCAGCTTTCGCCGCGCGAGATCCTTGATCGCGACGTGCCAGCCGTCGGAGGTCCGCTGAAGATCGACGACCCGATGACGGACCGCGACGCCACAGCCCTCTTGCTCCGACAGCCAATGGATCAGTTTTCGCGCGATCGCCCCGAAATTGACGTCGGTGCCCGCGTCCATCTTCGTGGCGGCGACCGGCATCGGGTCGCGGCCCTCGATCAAGAGTGGTGCCCAGCTCGCGATCTCATCTCGATCGGTGCTGAACTGCATCGTCTCGAAGAAGTGGTGCGCCTTGAGGCCTTCGTAGCGGGAGGTCAGGAAGTCGACCTGCTTCTGCCCGTGCACGAAGCTGAGATGCGGAACTTGATTGATGAACTCGGGTGGATTGGGGAGCATGCCCGTCCGCGTGCCGTACGCCCAGAACTGCTTGGAGTGGTCGAACTGTTGAAAGACGTCGATCGCTTTGCTCACGTCGACCTTGCCGTCGGCGCCCCAGTTGGGGGTATAGCTCAGTTCGCAAATTCCCGCGTGTCCGGTCCCCGCATTGTTCCAGCCATTGGAGCTTTCCTGGGCGAGTTCCTCGGTCACCTCGTAGAGCTGGATGGTCAGTTCCGGCTTGAGCCGTTTGATCATCGCCCCGAGCGTGGCGGACATGATCCCGCTGCCGATGAGCACGACATCTGGATTCTCAACGTGCGTCGATTCCTGCATGAAATCCTCGGTGTCACCCTATGGTCTCGTGGTCGATCGTCGGGGAACGCGGAGGCCGGAGTCGTCAGATTAACGTCCCGAGAGACTGGCCCCACGCTCACCCTTGTCGTCCGTTCTACCCAAACACACCGGCGGCGGCTTGGGGTGGGTGGGAAACGTCAACTTCACGCGTGAAACATGCGGCGGGACCCGGCCGCGAGAGCCGGGATGCCTCGGAGAAAAGGATGGAGATGGGGCTGGTCGCTCGGCGTTGGGACTCAGTAGACGACCGCCGAGTCGTCCTTGATCCAGCCTTCGGGACCACCGGGAAGCTTGATCATGAGCCAGTCACCGCGCCGGTCGAGAAGCACGAACTCGGTCCCCTCGTCGAGCTTGTCGGTAAAGGCTGGCGCGTAGGTCTCGGCGTTGCCCTTGCGGGCGACGACCTCATCGGCCGTCACGACGCCATGATCGCGGTAGTCGAAGCGATACCAGTCGTAGGTCGCCGAAACCGCGAGCACACACGTCACGACCAGTCCCGCCCAAGCGGTGCGGCGCACGATCACCCCGCCGATGTCAAAGAGGGAGAGCATCCCCAACGCGAACGTCGCCAAACCCAAGGTGCCCAGGAACGTGAACTTCTCGGGGTAGCTGAGCCAGTTCTGCCAGAAGACGACGTGCTCGAAGACCGACTTACGCGGCCGTTCGGAGGTCCCTCGGGCAAAGTCGAGGTTCGCCTGCAAGTACGGGTCGCGCGGCCGATAGCGTTCCGCCTCCCGGTACGAGGCGACCGCTCGACCTCGCTCGCCCGCCCGCATGAAGGCATTGCCCTGGTTGTAGAGCACCGCACCGTTGGTGATGCCCTTACTGACGTCCTGGTAGATCCCCGCCGAACGCAGATACTCCTCGGGCGTCTCGGCCTTGTCGAAGTTCTCCTGCGCCGATTGGATCTTGCGCGCGGTCTCCAGGTCGGGCCGCTGACCGCAGGCGATCGCGACGAACGCCACCACGCCGAACGCCGGGAACAACAACTTGCGCCAATGACGAATCATCCTCGGAAGACTCCTCTCGACTTCATCGCGGCGACCAGGTCCCGCAAGACTTCCTGTGACTCCTTGTCGAGCTCGCGGGCCTCGGAACTCGAACCGGCCCCGTAGCGCGACGCTTCGCAGTGATCCAGGAGCTTGTTGACGTGCTGGCCGGTCGTCCCGTTGATGCCCCACTGTTCGAGCTGATGACTTACTTCGTTGGCCGTCAGCGAGTCCTCGGAGAGCCCCGCGGCATCGGCGACCAAACCGGTCACCGCCGCTTGGATCTGATCGCTCCCATTTCTCAGGTTCCCGCCCGCGAGCTGCTTGTGAGCTTCGGCGAGCCGGCGATGCGCCCGCGTGGTCGCTCCGCGGCGTCGCTGGCTAACCGGGTCGTTGGTCGTCGACCAGCGACGGACCACCAGCACCGCCACCCCGTAGATCACCGCCAAGCTGAACAACCCGATGGCCCATCGCTCGGCCACGACTTTCTCATCGCGAATCGAGGAGAGATCGGTGACGTTCGCGAAGATGCCATCCTTACGCATCTGAATCGCGGACTCGCTGGGAGACGAACTCGGACGGGTCGACGACGACAGTAGCGGGCTCGCCATCGCATCCCCCTTCTTCACCGCGATCGCGACCGGACTGGTCGACGCGGTCACGTACTTGCCGCTCCAGGGATCGAAGTACGCGAAGGGAATCGAGGGGAACTCCGTCAGTCCCTGCTTGGTTGGCCGGAGACTATAGGTGAAGACACGCTCGCCGCTCTTTGTCTCCTCCGTCGGTTCATACACGCGGAAGTTGTCGGCAATCGCCGGGACCCGCTTGAGATCTGGCGGCAGGATCGAGTCGAGCAGCCCTCGGCCCGACAACCGCAGCGTCAACGTCATCGGATCGCCGACACGAACCTCCTTCGGGGAGACCAGCGCCGAGAGCGAAAAGCGGCCGATGCCGCCGGTGAAGTCGTTCGGGCGTCCCTCGGAGGGGACTTCGCGCACCGTGACCTCCGCGGGCTTGGCGATCGCATAGAGGTTCTCGCCTTGCAGGCTACCCCGGCGCGGGTCGACCGTCGTGGCGAAGAGCCCCTTGAGCGTCACCGGCCCGAACTTGTAGTCGCCCGGCTCCTTCGCGGTAAACTGACGCGAGAGCGAGTACTTCCAGTATCCCGTCTCCTTGCCGTCGGCGTCGGGACGCATCACCCGTTCGGTGTCGAACTGGAACGTCGTCGGCGTGTCGTCGAAGAAGAGCGACATCCGGTTCTGGGAGGTGATTCCCTCGATCTGAAAACCATCGCCGTCTTGCCGGCTGCGCGGCCCAAGCCACTTCGCGAGTTCCTTCGTCGGTTCGATCGCGTCGGGGAGCGAATCGTCACTCACCCACGGGATCGACAGCTTGCGTGGAGCGTCGACGTTGGCGGGGTTCTCGTTGCGGTAGCGCCCCGGCATGTCCTTGACGTAGATGTCCAGCGTGACGTCGAACGGGATGAGCGGATAGATCCCATCCGGATCGGCGGTCACCTCGAGGATCACGTTGTCCTGTTTCTCGGCGCCGATCACGCGAATGCTGACCGGATCGCCCTCGTAGGTCTTCCCGTCGACGGTGATGCTCGGGGCCCCCACGCCAATCACCCCCGTTTGGTGGGGCGTGAGCCGGAACTGGAAGACTCGGCCGATCTCGGAACGTTGCGAGAAGCGACCGTTGACAATCGTCGTGAAACTCTTGTTAACGTCTTGCTGGCCGGCGAACGCAACGGTGTAGGCGTCCGACGTCGGCACCACCGGCTTGGGAGCGTTCGGGACATTGCGGACCATCACCTGGTAGGTGACGGCGTCCCCCTCGTAGACTCGCTCCGGTTGGACAGTGACCTCGAGTTCCGGTTCGGCGGCAAGCAGCGGCGTCGCGCTGATGGTCAATGCCAACAAGGTCCAGGAGGCGGTCATGAGAGCCGTTCGCATCACGATCACCAATCCTTCTCCACATTGATGGTCCGTTTTCCTTGACGCTGTTCCATCAGCATGCGGAACAGGCGAGCCCGTTTCTCGTGGTCGCGTTCCCGCTGGCGAGCCTTGCGTAGCATAGCTTCAATCCGGGCCTTGGAAAGGTCGATCGGCTTGGCTTCCTTCCCGTTCTTGTCTTCCTTGCCCGAAGAGCCCGCGGCCTGCTGAGGCTGCTTTCCTTCCTTGTCCTTCTTATCGTCGCCCTGGGCTTGGTCCATTTTCTGCTCGGGCTGCTCCTGCCCCTTCTGGTCGGCGGAGTCGTTCTTCTCGTTTTCCTTCTTTTGCTCGTCCGACTTCTTCTCGTCGGCCGAGGCTTTCTGGTCATCCTGCTTCTCTTGCTCGTCCTGCTTCTTCTGTTGGTCGTCCTTGCCGTCCTTCTTCTGATCCTGGTCCTTCTTCTGCTGATCCATCTTGTCTTGGCCAGACTTGTTCTGTTGGTCCTGCTGACTCTTGTCCTGGTTCTGCTGGTCCTTGTTTTGTTGATCCTTGTTCTGCTGCTGGTCTTGTTGCTGTTGTTGATCCTGCTGTTGCTGCTGGTCGTTCTCGAGGATCTCCTTGAGCAGCGTGAGGGCCTCTTCCTGCTTCGGCTGGGCCTCGACCGCGTTCGCCTTGGCGAGAAGTTCGGCGGCTTCCGCGACGAGCGTCTTGATCTTGGGCCCGTTCTCCATCGCCTTGCGATACGCCTTCGCCTGCATCTCCTGTTGGCTCGGTTGGCCCGGCGGCGTCGCCTTGGTGGTCGGAGCGCCCGGCGCCGCTTTCTTCTCCAGTTCGTCCTTGGGCGTCACTTGAAGCTTGGACGTCTCGCCGTCGTTCGCCTTCGGAGTCGCCTCGAGCCGACGGAGATGCTCGCTCGCCCTGGCCATGAATCCATCGGTGAGCAGTGCGACATGGAACTGGTCATCGGCGACCTCTTCCCAGTCCCTTGGGCTCGACTCCTCGGCCTCGTCGCTCTTGGCCTCTTCGGCGCCGCGCGACGTCGTCAGCAACGATTCCTGTTCCTCGATCGCCTTCTTCACCAGTAGCTCGAACGGGGCCAGCGCGACGTACATCCCGTCGAGGTTTTCGACGACGTCGTCCTGAGCCTGCCGGGCCGCGGCGAGATCCTCATCTTCCAGCAACGTCACCGCTTTCTGGGAAGCGGCTCCCGTGGCGTCGACCCACTGATAGAGTTGCTGACGCGCTCGCTCGAGCTGTTCCGGGGGAACGGCGGGCGTGGCCGGTTGCGGCGGCATTCCGGGTGCCCCCGGCGTTTGCCCCGCTCCGGGAGGTGGTCCCGCAAGTGCGGCGTCGATCTTCCTCTTGAGCGGTTCGATCTCTTCGTCCATCCGGCCCTGTTCGCGGCTTTTCTCCCAGATCGTCTGCGACCGAAGCGGCGACGGCCGTTCATCCGCGAGCACTTTGGCTTGGCGACTCAGGCCACGCTGTTCCTTGCCGAGCAGGTCCAAGTAGCCCAGCAGATCGAGCGAATCGCGCTTCTCCGCCCGGTCCTTTGCGTCCCACTGCCGCGACATGCGGTGCATCCACGCCCGCAGCAGCTCGATGTTCTCGGTCGCTTCGGGATACTCGCCGGCAACGCTGATCGCGTCGCGGAAGCGTTGAACCGCCCGATCGAGCATCTCGCGAATCTGGTCGCGTTTGGCGGCATCGGCGGCGACGGGATCATCGCCCAGAATCGTGTCGGCCGACAACGTGAGGATCACGCCGAGGTTGAAGTTCGCGAGCCTGGCGACCTCGGGACGGCGCGACGTGGCCGCTTGCCTGAAGGCAGCGATCGCGCCTTTCACGTTGCCATTCTGGATCTCCTCGCAACCGCGATTGAAGACGACGCGCATGTCGTCGGTCCCGAAATCCTCGGGCGACTCGGGGATCGGCTCAAGCTCCGGCTCGAGGGTAGGCTCCAGCGCGGGCTCAAGGCGTTCGAGCGTCGCCGGATCCTCCGCCGCCGCGGCCAGAACCTGCGAAGCGGAAAGCGACGCCATCAAGATGCACGCGATTGCCGCGTTCGTCATTCTCATGCTTCCATCTCGCGAAAGTAATGTCGTGACCGATAGTCCGCCGAGTCGGCCCTCACGCTTGCTTCTCGGCGTTCGCTCATCATCTCCCCGTCGGGTAACTCGCCAGCAACACGTCGAACAGCAGGAACATCACCCCTAGTGCGAGGAAGAGGGGGAACTGTTCGCGGTAGCGCTTCTCGTAGCTCGAGTCGATATCGCCGCGGGTCAGCCCCTCGAGGTGCTGTTCGTAGACCCGGCCGAGATCGTAGGCCTGCGTCTTCGCGGGAATGTACTCGCCCCCGGTGGCGCTGGCGATCTCCTCCAAGAGCGGCTCGTCCATCTTCGACCAGACCTGCTGTCCGCCATGGGTCAGGAAGCCGCGCGCCCCGCGATCGCTCGCCAAGGGAATGCGGGCTCCCTCGACCGGATCACCCAGGCCGACGGTAAAGATCGTCACGTCGCGTTCGGCGGCGATCTCCGCCGCGGCCAGCGGAAAGGACTCGTGGTCCTCACCATCGGTGATCAGGACGATCGCCTGGTCGCGATCTCCTCGCGGCGGCATCGACGCCAAGGCCTGCCGAATCGCGTCGCCGATCAAGCTACCACCACGCGGGGCGCTGTCGGGGTCGACCTGATCGAGCTCTTGCCGGATGAAGTTGTGATCGGTGGTCAACGGAACGCTCACGATGGGCTTGCCCGCGAAGACGATCAGCCCGACGCGATCGCCGGGAATGACATCGAGGAGGTCCTTGATGTCGAGCTTGGCTCGCTCGAGCCGGGTGGGCCGGACATCCTGGGCGAGCATCGACTTGGAGACGTCGAGCAAGACGAAGAGGTCGACTCCCTTTCGGGCGACGTATTCGTACTTCTCGCCGAAGCGTGGCCGGGCGGCGGCGACAATCAGGCAGCCGAGCCCAAGCACGATCGCGGTCCCCTTCAACCACGCCCGCGCCGTGTCGATCCGCGGCACGAGTCGGTCGGCCATCGCTTCGCTCATGAAGCGGTGGGCGGCCATGAGCCGCCGACGATGCGAGCGGTAGAGCAAATAGCCGACGACGGGCAGGAGCCAGAGGAGAAACAGAAATCCAGGGGCACCCCATTGCATAGTCGTTCTCGCATTCCAGAAAGCTGGTCGACGGTTCCTAAAAGCCCCGAAGGGCGGCGTCCCTCGATGGCCTCCGCTCAGGTATCGAGGATCATCGAAGGACGCCGTTCGTCGCCGCGAAGGCGTATCCTGAGTCCCCACCGGGGGCATCTCTCGCATGCCCACGCTTGCGTGGTCATGGCACCCAGAACTGTGGTCATGGCACCCGGAGGCACTTGAGTTCCGCGATTCACCTACAGTGTTGTTACGTTCTCGTCCGCATCATCGATGGCTCGCTTCCCCTACGGCAGGGTGCGGAAGCGCGTCGCCGAGAGGAACACCTCAAGCAGGATCAGCACCAGGCCGGGATACAACAGGTACGCGAAGAGTTCGCGGTACTTCGTGTAGAGCCGTCCCTCCGACTTGGTCTTCTCCAGTTGATTGATCTCGGCGTAGATCTCCTCGAGCGACTGGCGATCGCCGGCGCTGAAGTACTTACCGCCAGTCATCTCGGCCAGGTTGACGAGCGTCTGCTCATCGAGCTCCAAGTAGCGTTGGACGATCCGCTTGCCGCCGTAGGTATCCTCTTCAATCGGAACCGGGCCGGTCGAACCGACGCCGATCGTGTAGATCTTCACCCCCAGTTGCTTGGCCGCCTCGGCCGCCTCCTCGGGGGAGATCACGCCGGCGTTGCTCTCGCCATCGGAGAGCAGAATGATGACCTTGCTTTTGCCGTCGACGTCCTTGATGCGGTCGACCGCGACCGCCAACGCGTCGCCGATCGCCGTGGAGAGTTCTTCCTCGAGCAGCGACTGGTTGATGATGTTGCCGCGCGAGTCGTAGATCGGTTCGGGGATCTGGACCGTCTTGAGAATCTCCAAGAGGGCCGGGTGATCGAGCGTCAGCGGGCATAAACTACTCGCGTAGCCGCCAAAGGCGACGAGGCCGATCTTGTCATCGTCGCGACCCTTGACGAAGTCACGGAAGACCTTTTTGACGACCTCGAGCCGCGTGGTCGGCGTGCCGTTAATCTCGAAGTCGAGCGCTTTCATCGAGCCCGACTTGTCGAGGCACATCTCGATCGCGATCCCTTCGGTCTGGACGCGAAACTCCTCCTCGCCCTGCTGCGGCTGGGCCAACGCGACAATCACCAGCCCCAAGCCGGCGTAGCGGAGCCACGGGACATAGCCTTTGAGACGCTGGGCCAGCGTCACCGGGACGTGACGGACCAAATCGACGCTCGAAAAGAGGACCGCCGATCGGTGGCGTCGGCGCCACGTCGACCAGATGGCGACTCCGAGCGGCACCAGCAGGAGCAGGTACCAGGGTTCCGCAAAACGAAAACTCGTGTTCATACGGCGGCCACCTCCTCGGGTCGCGATGAATGATCCAATTCGTCGATGAAATTGCGGGCCCGATCGACGCTCGAGTGAACCGCCTCCTCACCGGGACGATAGCCGGCGAACTTGACGAGGTCCGCCGACTCAAGGAATCGCTGGAGCCGCTCGCGATCGTGCGCCGCGAAGGTCGGATGCGAGGCGATCTCGCGGAGGAACTCCTCGGTCGTCTGCTCGGGAGCGTGGACCGACGAGGTCCGCTCGATGTAGCGACGGACGATGCCGGTCAGCTCGACATAGAAGAGCTTGACGTCCTCTTGATCGAGCTCCGAATGTAGCAGGTGATCGAGCTCCGCAAGGGCGATCTGTTTTGGCGTCAGGACAATCTCTTCCCGCTTCTCTTGCTGATTGGAGTACCAGAGGTATCCTCCCAAGCCCGCGCCGGCGAGGACGACAACGACCGCGGCCATCGTGACCCAGAGCCAAATGGCCGGAATCTCGACCGGTCCCGCCGCGGCGTTGACGTCCGAAAGCGACGCGTCGGCCGGCACGTTGGAAACGATCTCGGCGGTGAGCCGCTTGGCGCTCAGGTAGCTCTCTTCGCCGTTCTGTTCGAAGGTCACCCCGATCGGGGGAAGCCGAAAGCGACCCACTTCGGTCGGTTCGAGGGTAAGGACTTCCTCGGTGACGTTGCGTTCGCCCTCCATCCGGGGCAACTGCTGGTCGACCCTGGTGATGTTGAGCGGCCCCAGGGCGTTTCCGAACTCGGGGGGAACGACCTTCACGCCCGGCTCGGCACTGGCGGTGACGGTGAGCGTCATCCGCTCGGCGAGGGTCGCCTTGGAAGGCTCTAGCTCGACGACGAGCTTGACGGGGCCTTCGTCGACTTCGCTTCGCGCGGCGCTCGGCTGCTCGCTTTCCCCGGGGACGCTCGAGGCGCACCCCGCCGCGAGGACTCCCGCGGCAAGCAGGGCGAGCAAGAGCGGCACTCGATCGACTCGACGCATCATTGGTGGCATCGTCCGTTCTTTCCTGTTGTCCCTGTTCCCAAATACGATATCCGGCCCCGACGCGTGGGCGCTAGCGGAAGCGTCGCTCGCGCATCTCGAAGAAACGCCGGATCCCCTTGGCGTAGTCCGCGTCGGTCCGCACGGGAAGCTGATCGACCGAGGCGCGTTTGAAGAGCTGATCGAACGAGTTGGCCCGCTCGCGCGCCTGCTCGGCGAAGAGCCGGCGGACCTCCGGGTGACTGGTGTCGACTTCCATCACCTCGCCGGTCTCGGCATCGCGAAGCGTGACGAAACCGACGTCGGGCAACGATTCCTCGCGCGGGTCGTTGACGTTGATCGTGATCAAGTCGTGCCGGCGATTGGTGACCGCGAGCGCGGTCTTGAGCTTCGCCGGATCCTGGCCGAGAAAGTCACTGAGCAGAAAGACGATCGCGCGCCGCCGATGGACGCCGTTGATGAAGTCGAGCGCCTCTTTGACGTTGGTCTCCTTGGCGACCGGCCGAACCGAGACGAGTTCGCGAATCAACCGTAGCAAGTTCGCTTTGCCCTTCCGCGCGGGGAAGTACGAGTGGACCTCGTCGGCAAAGAGCCCGAGCCCGACCTTGTCGTTGTTCTTCAGCGCCGAGAACATCAACATCGCGACGACTTCGATTACCATATCGAGCTTCGAACGCTCGAGCGATCCGAAGGCCCCCGACGCGGAGACGTCGACCAGGAAGAGCACCGTCAGCTCGCGCTCCTCGATGAATTGCTTGATGAAGGGATGCCCGGCTCGGGCGGTGACGTTCCAGTCGATCGAACGGACGTCGTCGCCGGGTTGGTACTCGCGAACGCGATCGAACTCCATCCCCTGGCCGCGGAAGACACTGTGGTAGTGCCCCGCCATCAGGTCGTTGACCTTGCGGTTGGCGATGATCTGGATTCGCTCGACGCGTTTGAGGATGTCGACAACACTTTGTTCGATCACGATGAGGATACTCCCCTTCGAAGAGACTCGCTTCTTGTTGGAGCGAGGCGTCCGCGACGGTGTGACCGCAAGCGCGGAGCCTTTGATGACACCCAAGATCGGCTCGAGTGTGGCCATCCGGTGGGGCGGGCGCCTACTTGCGGGGCGGCGCCCGGTCCCACCGAACGACTCGAAACGGTTGCCGCGTTGCCAGCTCGTTGATCTATTCGATGCCGGCCGCGAACGGCTCTCTTGACCAGTCTCGGCGTTGGAAAACCTCGACGAATCGACGGATTCGCCTGCGATTTTCCTCTTTGATCTTGGCCAACATGGCTCGTTCTCGCCTCGGCCCGCTTAGATCAACGGACTGTTACGGCACGGGAACCTTGGCGAGGATCGACTTGATGACGTCGTCCGACGAAGTCCGTTCCGCCTCGGCCTCGTACGTGAGCAGGACGCGATGCCGCAAGACGTCCAGCGCGATGTCCTTGACGTCCTGCGGGGTGACGTAGCCGCGCCCCTGTAGGAAGGCGATCGCCCGCGCCCCCATCCCGAGGAAAATCGTCGCCCGGGGGGAGGCTCCAAAATCGATCAGCGGCACGACATCGTTGATGCCGAACGCCTTCGGTTCGCGGGTCGCGCGCACGACGTTGAGGATGTAGTCGCGCACCTGGTCGTCGATGTAGATCATCTTGACGGTGTCTTGCATCGCGAAGATCTCCTCGGGCGTGATGACCGAGTTGATCTGGGCTCCGCCGCCGTCGAGCGCCATGTCGAGGACGCGTCGCTCTTCATCCTGCTTCGGATAGGAGAGGACGACCTTGAGCATGAAACGGTCGACTTGAGCTTCGGGCAGCGGATAAGTTCCTTCCTGCTCGATGGGATTCTGCGTCGCCATGACGAGAAAGAGCCGATCGAGAGGGAAAGTCTCGTCGCCGATGGTGACTTGGCGTTCCTGCATCGCTTCGAGCAGGGCCGACTGCACCTTCGAGGGAGCCCGGTTGATTTCGTCCGCGAGGATGAAGTTCGCGAAAACGGGGCCTTTTCGTTTGGTGAACTCCCCCGACGCCGGGTTGTAGACCAGCGTACCGACCAAGTCGGCAGGCAGCAGGTCCGGGGTGAACTGGATGCGCTGAAAATGAGCGTTGATCGCATCGGAAAGCGATTTGATCGTCAACGTCTTCGCAAGCCCGGGAACGCCTTCGAGAAGTACGTGTCCGTTGGCGAGCATCGCGACCATCAGTCGGGAGACCATCTCCTCTTGACCGACGATCACCTTGTGAAGTTCACTCTTTAGCCGATGGACCGATTCGGCTCGTTCCGCAACGCGATCTTTGATCTGCTGAACATCTACATGCATCGATCAGGCCTCCTTTCGTCTTCCCGTCTCTACGGCGCACGAGGCTCGAACCGTTGGCCGACTGTGGAAAAAATGGGAAGGTTTTCGCGCGTCAGGTGGTGCGTCGACCGAAAGACCCTCCCCCCAAGGCGCTATCTATCAAAGCGGAGCCGGGAGGGTCAAGATTCTTTCGTGGAAGGGAGTCGTGGAGGTAACCTCGCCGGGCGTGCGACCGTTCGCCCGAGACTTCTTGCGGCTGCGCCGCACCGGTAGCGAAGCAACCGGTGCTAGCCAGGAAGCGGTAGCGAAGCAACCGGTGCTAGCCAGGAAGCGGTAGCGAAGCAACCGGTGCTAGCCAGGAGGCGGGGGCGAAGCAACCGGTGCTAGCGGGGAAGCGGGGGCGGACTGGGCCGACGAAGTCGGTCGGAGGTCTCGAGGGAAACATCGCCGACGAGCGACGACATTCACCGGGACATTCCGCGACCACGAGCTGGTCGGGATTTGGCCCGTTCGCCCGAGACTTCTTGCGGCTGCGCCGCACCGGTAGCGAAGCAACCGGTGCTAGCCAGGAAGCGGGGGCGAAGCAACCGGTGCTAGCCAGGAGGCGGGAGCGAAGCAACCGGTGCTAGCGGGGAAGCGGGGGCGGACTGGGCCGACGAAGTCGGTCGGAGGTCTCGAGGGAAACATCGTCGACGAGCGACGACATTCACCGGGACATTCCGCGACCACGAGCTGGTCGGGATTTGGCCCGTTCGCCCGAGACTTCTTGCGGCTGCGCCGCACCGGTAGCGAAGCAACCGGTGCTAGCCAGGAAGCGGTAGCGAAGCAACCGGTGCTAGCCAGGAGGCGGGGGCGAAGCAACCGGTGCTAGCGGGGAAGCCAAACGGGTAGCCGCGTTGCGGCTTCTCGGATCCACCGTTGAAGAAGACCCCCTCTATCTCCCCCTTGGACAAGGGGGAGCATCAAGACGGACTCCCCCTTGGACAAGGGGGAGCATCAAGACGGACTCCCCCTTGGACAAGGGGGAGCATCAAGACGGACTCCGCCTCGGACAAAGGGGAGCATTAGGACGGACTCCCCTTGGACAAGGGGGACCGCTCCTATCCCTGAATGTGTCGCCCCCATTCCCGTCTACTTCGCGATCGGGATCGGCGCGATGCGGAGGGAACGGAAGTCAATGTCGGTGGTCGGATCGTGACACTGGAGACTGATCGTCCCGGCACTGCCCGAATATCCGAGCCTCGGGTTGGCATTCTCCGGACGAGGATCGGTCCAACTGGAGACCTGCTGCCCCTCGACCCAAACCCCGACGTATCGGCCGTGGGCGAGGACCGTCATCGTGACGAACGTCATGTCGTCGCCAACCACCCGACGCGTCGGGACACGCCGATAAATCCCGCCGGTTCCGTAGTCGACCGGCTTGGTGCGATCGTCCCCTTCCCACTGATGGCGGATCTGGGCCTCGTAGCCGATCGCGGGGATCTTGGGCTGATTGCGGAAAAAGACGCCCGAGTTGAGATGCTTGCCGTTGGTCCGCACATCAAGCTGCAACAGGAAGTTGTCGTGCAGCGTCACCGTTTCGAGATAGCCTCGTCCCCCTTTGGTCACGCCGTCGATCGGGGGAACATCGGTGTGCAGCAGTCCATCCTTGACAAGCCAACGCTGGGCGAGGAGTCGCTCGCCCTTCGGGCTAGGCTGCTCAACCTTGCGCCACCCGGTCAGGTCCTTGCCGTTGAAGAGCGAGGTCATGTCGACCGGCTTGAGCTTGATGTCGCGAAAAGAGGCTCCCTTTTTCCCGCTGAGCACCAATCGCCACGCCGCGGGCGTGGTGGCGACGTCCATCGACTTCTTGCCGACGGCGACCTTCGACGGCCCGCCTCCGGCCTGAATCGCGATGGTTTGCCATTCCTTGCGGCTGTCGAACTCGATGCGCAGCCCCTTGGCCATCCCCTCCTCGGTCGGGGAATCGAGAACGTTCCAGAGAAAGACCTCGCCGCGTCCTTTCACATCGAGGGACAACTGGGCCTTGGCGAAGGTGGGCCGATTGACCAAGGGGGCCCCCCCGCCGGTCCGGAGCGCCCCGTCGACGACGGTCAAATCGCCGGCACTGCCACTTTCCCAACCGAAGGTCGTCTTGCCGTCAAAGAGCAGAATCCAGCCATCGCGAATCTCCTGTTCGCTGAAGGCTGGGCCGGTCGCCTCCCCCTTTGATTGAGCCCAGGCCCAATTGGTCTCGCAAATTGCGACGGAAAACGCGACAAACAACAACACGACACGCATGAAAGAACTCCGTGTAACCAACATCCGACGAGGTGTAACCGACGATATCCACGCGAGGGACCAATGTCAGCGAAAAACCGTAACACAAGGCTTCGCCGGACATTTGCGTCATTCTCCGCAATAATGGCTTGGAGAGGACTGATCGTTCCGTTCCAGTCGACTCTCCCCGTGTGGGGATGACCTTGGGTCTGCCGCCCGAGAGCGTCCGGGCGCCAGCGAAGGCGATTCGGGCGGAGCGGCTGGGCCGACCGAACGCGAGTCGGGGGTGGAAAGATCCAAGGAATGTCCGAGGCAAGCCGCGCCAACGCGAGTGAGAGAACGATTTCCAACAGTCACCGGCGAGGACTACTGTCGCATATGAGTCGAGGAAAAAGGTTCCAACAGTGTCTTGACCGATTCCGTACCTGTTATGGGCGGGAGGTAGTCCAATGTCGGACCTGAGTGGGTCGAGCGTCATCATGCCGGAGCAAGAGGTGTCCGAAGTCACGGACAACGACCTCATTACGGACGTGATGGACGGCGACCAGGACGCCTACGCCGAGTTGGTACACCGCTACGAGAAGAAGCTCGCACGGACGATCTACCGGATGGTGGGGAGTGTCGAGACGGCGGAAGATCTGACGCAAGACACCTTTCTGAAGGCGTACGGGAGGCTCGATCGCTTCGACAATTCGAAACGATTCAGCCCCTGGCTCTTTCAGATCGGCGTCAACACGGCGATCGACTGGCTGCGGCGCAACCGCAAGCGGTCGCATTACAGCCTGCAGGAAATGTCGGGTGGTGAGGGGACGTTCGACGTCGCCGACGCCGATCCGCAACCGAAATACGATCTTTCGCAGGAGGTTCACTTTGTCCTCCATCAAATTCCGGTGCAGTATCGTACAGTCCTGATGTTGCGAGACTTAGAAGGCTTTCCCTGCTCGGAGGTTGCGGCAATCCTCCAGCGACGGGAACCAACCATCCGTTGGCGTCTACTGAAGGCGCGTGAGATGTTTCGTGAGCTCTGGGAACGCCGCGAAAAGGAATCGGGAGAGTCAACATGAGCAACGAGAGTCGAGTTCCCGACGCGATCCGTCAACTCGTCCCACTACGAGGATCGGGAGATTTGACGGCCGACGAGAACGCGCTCGTGGATCAGTTCGCCGCTTCACACGACGAGTGTCAAGCGGAACTCGAAGCGCACGCTCGCTGTCTGGATATCCTCCAGCAAGCGGCCGCGGACCCATGCCCCACTGACGATCGTCCCTCCCTCTGGGACAAGATCCAACCGGAACTGAAGCGGAAGCCGGTCGTCCGGTATCCCTCGAAGTTCGGCTGGATCTCCACCAACACCATCGGCACGGCGGTCGCCTGTTCGCTGGTCCTGACCTTTGGGGTCCTCGCGACGACACCGCCGGGAGAGGTTCCGCTCTCCGCGGGTGGCAACTCGCAACCGGCCGGCGACAGCTTTGTCGACTTCAACAGAAACATCCAAAACCCGCAGCAACGCACGGTGCAACCGTACATCGGCGTGCATGTCACCGGGTTGACGCCCGCCCTCGCCCGCAAGCTGGGGCTGACCTCCGTGGCGGGCGCCGTCGTCACCGAATTGCTGCCCAAGTCGCCCGCGAGCGAGGTGATGCAGCCGGGAGACGTGATCGTCGGCTTCCACCGTCATCCCGTCTTCTCTCCGGCTCAACTGGGCCAACTGATCGACCAATGTCGCTTCGGCGAAACGGTCCGGATCCAGTTCGTGCGACAGGGCAAACTGATGGAAACGGAACTGAACATCGGCGTTGACGAGGCGAGCCGCATCCGGCCCGCCGTGGACGTCCGCCAGCCGTGGAACCTGGACGGGAATGGCCCCGTCTTCGCCCGCGAGAAGACCTTCCCGCTCTCCACGGCCGTCTAAGCCGAACGACCTTTCACCGCTGATCATGTGAATCAATTCGACCGGGGAAGCCGCATCCACCAGGATGAGCTCCCCCGGAGAGTAGACGTTGTGTCCACTCGGAGGAAATCCGCCATGCTCAAGAAGACGTTTCTTCTGCTCGCCGCCGGTGCCCTGATGATCCCGGCCGGCATCTACCCCGCCACCGCCCTCGCCGCGGCAAAGGCTCGCCGTTTCCTCGGCATCGGTGGCAATGACGCCGCGGTCGGGTCGGAGCGCCAAGGGGTCTTCGTCAGCCGAGTAGCCCCCGACAGTCCCGCCGAGAAGGCCGGACTGCTTCCAGGAGACATCATCACCGCGGTCGAGGGCACGCCCATCGCCAATTTCCGGGAACTGGTCGCGAACCTATCTCAAGTCGACGTCGGAAAGACCGTCAACCTGTCGATCTGGCGCGGTGGGCAAGAGATGAAAGTGGCGGCCACGCTCGCCGCGATGCCCGAGGGATTGAGTCAGCCCGACGCCCGACTCGCTCCGCAAGCTCAAGGTTGGCCGCTGGGCGGACAGGCCTTCAGTGTTCCCGCCGTCGAGCCCCGTCCGATGATCGGCGTGCAACTCCAAGACCTCTCCGACGCCTTGCGAAAACGCCTCGGCCTCGAGGATCAAGCGGGGGCCCTGGTCGCCGACGTCATTGCCAACTCCCCCGCGGCGAAAGCGGGGCTCGAGTCTCCTGACCTGATCAGCGGTGTCGATGGAACGCCGGTCACGTCGCCGCAGGAACTTTCCGAAATACTGGCGACGAAAAAGCCCGGCGAGGCGGTCACGCTCGGCATTGTCCGTGACGGCGAGTCGAAAGAAGTGAGCGTGACGCTCGAAGAGATGCGGCTACCGGCTCGGCGGACGATTCCTCCGTCGGCCCCCCAGATGGCACCGGGATTTGGTGCCCCGCTGGGTGGCAACGCGATGCCTTTCACCGTCGTTCCGACTCAGGAACTCAACGCTCTTCGCCAACGCGTCGCCGACTTGGAAAAACAAGTGAAGGACCTTCACCAGCAGCTAGGAAGTGAAGGCAACTGAACCCGAGTGCGGTTCGAGAGAAGAGTCAACCAAACTACCACGCAGTCCCTCCTGCGTCAGCCGGGGCCGTTCCTCCGCATCAACGGCCCCGGCTCTTACCAATTCCTACTTGCGTTTCTCTTCCTCGGTCGCCTTCGCGGTCTTCTCACGAAGCAGCGCCGGAATCTTCTCGGCAAGCTCGTCGCCGTGAATCGCGATGTCGACGACGTTCCCCTTCTTGTCGATCAGGAACATCCTCGGAATCGCCGAGACGCCGTACATCGCGGCGACCGGGTGGGTGTCCAACGTCTTCTGGCCCTTGGAGTAGTAGACCTGGGGCCAGGGGAGTTCCTCGGTCTCGACGAACTCCTCCAGAGCCGAACGATCATCGTCGAGCGAGACGCCGACAATCTCGAAACCCTGGTTGTGATACTTCTCGTAGGCGGCCCGCATGTTGGGGATCTCCGCCAAACAGGGCGGACACCACGTCGCCCAGAAGTCGACGAGAACGACCTTCCCCTTGAGGGAGGAAATGTCGAACGGCTTGCCCGCGAGGGTCTCGCCCTTGAGCTTCATCTGGTGACCAGGCAGGTTGAGGCGGCGGAGGATGCCGGGAATCATCGCGCTAATCGGGGAGTCGGCGAACTTCTGGTCGATCAGTTCGTAAGCCTTCTTGGCCACACCGAGCTTGCCGGTCATCTCCGCGGCGTAGCCGACGTCATTGAGAAGCATGACCGCTTCCGCTTGCTCGGGGAAGTCCTTGACGAACTTCTCGATCGCGGGCAGCGCCTCGGGCGACAAGCCGTAGGGATCGGCGTAGAGGGTCCGAATCGCGATGAAGCTGGACAAGACCGCGACGTGGCTCTTCGGCTGCTCCTTGGTCAACGTGGCCGCAAGTTCGGCTAGCTTCTTCGCGTAGCCGGGCAGCCCCATATTCGCCGCCTGCGAGTAGACGTGAATCTGGTACTCGTAGGCTTCGTCCTTCTGCTCCTTGGTCGCTTTGGGGTTCGTGATCAGCTCGTCAGAGAGGACGGTGATCTTCTCGACGGCTCCCTTAAACGCGTCCTTGATCGCGTCGGGACTCTGCGACGTCGGGTTGATAACGAGGGCCTTGCCGAGATCCTCAAGGAGTTCCTTCGGCGTCTTGGCTTTCTCGGCCTTCTTCTCGTCGGCCTTGGTCGCTTTGGCATCGGCGGCCGACGGATCTTGGGCACAAGCGGGCATCGCGAGCCACATCGCTAGGCCGAAGAGGCCCAGAGGTCGTTTGAACTTCGTCAACACGTCATTACTCCTGAAGGAAATTTTGACTCGGCGCTCGTGGAGAGAATCACCGCTAGAGTCTATGGCAAAAGGGGTTCCGTTGAAAGTGAGTCATCTCACGAGAGATGCTCAGGTGGGCGATTCCTCCGACAACTCCGCAAGCCACGCGGCCGCCTCGGCGTCGCTCGGCATTCGCCAGTCACCACGAGGTGACAGACTGATCGAGCCCACTTTCGGTCCATCGGGTAGGCACGATCGTTTGAACTGAGACTGGAAAAACCGCCGGTAGAAGACGCTCAACCAGCGGCGCAGCTCCTCCTGGGGGTACTCGCGCGAGAAGGTCGCCTCTTGGGCGAGAAACAGGATCTTCGCGGGCCGAAAGCCGAATCGCAGCACATTGTAGAGGAAGAAATCGTGCAGTTCGTAGGGGCCGATCGTCGATTCGGTGCTTTGAATCGCGTCGTTTTCGCCAATCGGTAGCAGTTCCGGCGAAATCTCCGTCTCGGCGACCGACTGGAGCACCTCGCGCGTCTCCCCCTCGAATTCGTTCTCGGCCACCCAGGTGACGAGAAGTCGCACGAGCGTCTTCGGAATGCTCGCGTTGGGGTTGTACATGCTCATGTGGTCGCCGTTGTAGGTGCACCAACCCAGGGCGAGTTCGGAGAGATCACCGGTCCCAAGCACGAACCCTTGGTCCATGAGCAGAAGGGTTCGCGTCCTCGCTTGGACGTTCTCGAAGATCAAGTCGCTGCGGTTGTCGGCCTCGAGCCCCGCGAGCGCCTTCTGGAACTCCTCCACACTCATGCTGCTGGTGTCGATGCCGAAAGGACGGTGCTCCAGCATGCGGAACTGCTGGAGGCAGAGTTCGCGGATGTCGACCAGTTGGCTCGTCACGCCGAGCAGTTCCATAAGCCGTTCGGCGTTGCGCCGCGTTCGTTGACTCGTCCCGAAACCGGGCATCGTTGTCGCGACGATCTCCTTGCGGTCACGTCCGATCAGGTCCGCGGTCCGGACCGCGACCAGCAGCGCGAGGGTCGAATCGAGCCCTCCCGAAATGCCGACGTGAAGCTGGTTCGGGCGAGCGATCTCCCATCGTTTCGCCAACCCGGAGGTCTGCGTGGCGAAGATCTCGCGACACCGCCGGCTTCGGGTCTCGGGGGCGTTGGGAACAAAGGGATGAGCCGGGACAAATCGCCGGAGAGCTCCCGCCGGCCGAGATGGCTCGAGGTGGAATCTCACAGTGCGACAGATCTTCGCGAGCGTGCGATCGGTGAAGGTCGTCATCCGCATTCGGTCGGAAACGAGCCGTTCCACGTCAATATCCGCGCATTTCAGCTCCGATTTTCGCGAAAAACGCTCGCGTTCCGTCAAAAGATGACCATTTTCCGACACAAAACCGTGCCCGCCGAAGACCAAGTCGGTCGTCGACTCGCTCACGCCCGCCGAAGCGTACGCGTACGCGGCCACACATCGGGCGGACTGCCCGACGACCAGATCGCGGCGATACTCCGCCTTGCCCGTGTTTTCACAACTTGCCGACGCGTTGAGCAGGAGAACCGCCCCCGCGAGACTGAGCCGACTGCTCGGCGGGATCGGCACCCAGAGATCCTCACAGATTTCCACACCGATCCGCACCTCGGGATCGCTCTCGGCCTCGAACAGCAAGTCATTGCCGAACGGAACGTTCGCCTCGCCGATGCGGACCTCGGCCGGTTCGCTCCCGTCGGCCGGGTGAAACCACCGCCTCTCGTAGTACTCGCCGTAGTTGGGGATGTACGTCTTGGGCACGATGCCGAGGATCGCCCCATGCTGAATGAGGGCGACGGTGTTGTAGAGCTTGCCATCGACCACCAGCGGCAAGCCGATCGCCCCCAGGAGTCTGGGAAGATCGCGAAAACGTCGAGCGATTCGCGTTAGTGATTCCAGCGAGGCCTCCAGCAACGGTCGCTGCTGAAAGAGATCCGCACACGTGTACCCGGTGAGCCCCAACTCCGGTGAGAGCAGGACGTCGCAGCCCTCCTCGTCCGCCTCGTCCGCCAATTCGATGATCGCGTCGGCGTTCGCGCACGGGTTCCCGACCCGAACTTCGGGCATCGCCAACCCCACGCGAAGGAATCCAAATCGCTCCATGTCAGCTATATTACGTCGGTTCGGTCAACAATCCTATGTGTACTCCCCACGGCCTACTCCCGGAGAAGCGATGCGGTACGGCGAAGCCTTCGACGAAGCGTTCCTCTTTGCCTCCCGGCTGCATCGCGATCAAACGCGAAAGCAGAGCGAAACACCCTATATCACCCATCTTCTCGCGGTCGCCGCTCTTGTTGGGGAAGCCGGGGGGACGGAGACGGAAATCATCGCCGCCCTGCTTCACGATGCCGTCGAGGATCAGGGAGGAGCGCCGATCGCCGCCGAGATCGAGCGGCGCTTTGGCCTCGACGTCGCCCGCATCGTCCTCGCCTGCACCGACACCGATCAGACGCCCAAGCCCCCCTGGCGCGAGCGAAAGGCCGCGTTTCTCGAACGCCTCCGGCAATCGGATCGCTCCGTCGGCTTGGTCGTCGCCGCGGACAAGCTGCACAACGCCCGCTCGACGCTCGAGGAGTTACAAGTAAAGGGAGAGTCGGTCTGGGAAAAGTTCACCACCGGCCGGGAGGGGAGCCTTTGGTACTACCGCGAGGTGATCGACGCGCTGGAGAGTCTGCCGGCCCTACCCCTTCTCCCGCTGCTCGAACAGACCGTCGACGCGCTCGAAGGTTGGCATAAGGAGACCTTGGGGGATTGAGCGGGTTGGACCTGGGAATCACCGCGTTTTTCCGCTTGCCTTGGGGGGAAGCCGGCGCGTACACTTGAAACGATAGGAGATCGAAAGATCTCTCCCCCAGAGGCCGTCGCAACAAGCCAGGCTTCCGATCCACACCTCGGTCGCCTCCATCCTTCCGCGATCCCTCCTGGACGTCCGCGCCCAAAAGAGCTTGGCCGCGTGAGGCGTCACCACTCGACACGAACGTCCATGTTGTATTCCCCCATTCCGGAGGAGAGAGGCGATGTTACCTAGTCTCGGCCCGACCGAATTGATCGTCATTGCCATCGTCGGCATCGTCCTGTTCGGCAAGCGTCTTCCCGAGGTCGGCAAATCGCTCGGCAAAGCGGTCGTCTCGTTCAAGGACGGGCTTCGCGGCATCACCGACGAGATTGACCAGCCGACCCCCGCGACCAGCAAGGTCCGCGAGACCCGCACCGGCGGTTCGGCGCCGCGCTTCGAGTAAGCCGCCGTCACTTGTTTCACCTTGCCGCGCTCATCCATTCCGTCGTATACTGAGTGGGTGAGGCAGGATAAGCTGTCCCCAAGGAACGCAGTACGTGAACGCTGGTATCGACTCACTTTTCGGATTTCTTCCGAACCTCGGACCGACGGAACTGATCGTCATTTTGGTGATCGGCATTATCCTCTTCGGCAAGCGATTGCCCGAAGTCGGGCGTTCGCTGGGCAAGGGGATTGTCGAGTTCAAGAAGGGCCTTCGTGGTGTCGAGGACGAGATTGACGAGTCCTCCTCCTCGCGCAGTGATCGCGCTCGTTCCGACGAACGGGCCGCCGGGGCCTCGTCGCCGAAGTTCGACGTCCCGCCTGACTCCGAGGGCTAGAACCTTCTGGTGACGACGATCGTCACGTCTCGATGACCTTTGTCGCGCCGTTTCGATGGCGCGACGTCGTCATCACCTCCGGGCGGCTAACTCAGTGGTTAGAGTGCCATCTTCACACGGTGGAAGTCACTGGTTCGAATCCAGTGCCGCCCATTTCCTTCGCTTCGCTCCAATGGGCTTTCCGTGCCGCCCATTTCCTTCGCTTTTTTTGCATCGCAGCAGCGACCACTTCGTCGCGCGTCACCCGCAGGGCCGGCCATTGCCTGCCTCTTCCCAAGCAGGGCGGGTCTTGATCCAAATTACTCGAATCCGTCCAGTTCCGTTCGGTTTGCTCGCTCATCTGGGGGCGCGTCGCGTCCAAGAGTTCCTGAGTAGGTTGGCGATTGGCCGATGGTCACGTCTCCCATGACCTCCGGCGGCTGCGCCGCACCGGTAGCGAAGCAACCGGTGCTACCCTGATGAGTGGGGTGGGCATTGACTTACTCGGTGTCGGACGTGTCGGTCATCTTCTTGATCGCACGGTCTCGGAATGCGGCAAACGCTTCCATACTCGCCCGGGTGTTGTTTCCGAGGTCGGCAAAGTCGCCTTCCTGGTTGTCATAAAGCCTCGCACCAAGAGCATCACAGATCTGTTGCAAGATACCTATAGCACCGAGCCCCCCATTGGAACGGACGCCGATGCTGGTCAATGTCGATCCTTCCTCACGGCGGTCAAGGTTGAGCTCAAGCCAGAAATCGTCGCCTACAACGGAGCTTCGGTCGTCCCCATGGTCGCCCTGAGGAATCAGTTGTCGGAGAACTTGAGAGACCTCTTCCTTTGTCCCCAGTGGTGGCACTTCGAAATCGGAAGGCAAGTCTTCAACAGACACCTCCTTGGGCGCACGAAAGATCAGCCCACCCCATGCCATCGTCATTCTCCCTTGGCAAACGGAAGCACAAGTCCATGCATTGAATCACCACTAGTGCATTGGTCCATCTAGCTTTTCGGGTGCCACTGGCTGCTTGTCAGCCAGTGCCAAAGGCAACACCAACTTCAAGTTGGAACAGAGCACTAGCAGTCCGTATTGGTTGGATCTCGCCCACTAGGCTCTTCTCTAGCAGGCGTGTGCCAAGCCCATTCGGGTTCCATTCACTCGCAAAGCCACCCATTCCCACACCCTTCGTTCGCGTTCGCGGCGGTGAACAGGATGGTGGGTCTTGACCGACCCTACTTGGCTTCGCTGTCATCGGAGCACTTGACCCTAAGTCCGCACCATGGACACCGGGCGCGAAACATGACGGTATCCTGCGATTGCCTTCACGAGACTACCACACTCATCAACCCACGAGTCACATCCTAAGACCTCGAAGGGGTGGCGCCATTAGGGAAAACCCTAGCGCGACGAATCGACCGATTCACCTCCATTTCTTCTCCTTGATCTTGGCCAACAGGGCTCGTTCTCGCCTTGGCTCGCTTAAATCAACGGACTGCTAATGTCCTGATTGGTGAGTTCACTACTTTCATCTCGGCCCTCAGATCGAGCGGAGGACTGCCCAGTCATGGGCGTTTCCCGCATGCCCACGGCCAGCGTGGGCATGACAACCAAGAGTCTCTTAGGCAATGAATTGACCAATCAGGACACGAAGAGACTCTTGGGCGATGAATTCACTCACAAGGACACCAGTTGCTCCCCCTGCTCGGCTCACTCGGTCCCGGCGGGGGAGGCGACGCGAAAGCCAAGGTAGAAGAGACGGTAACCTGGCGAGTTCCCGTAGCGATCGGCGCAGCGGCAGTCCCACGCGGAATTGCTCCAACTGCCGCCGCGGTTGACTCGGATCAAGCCCTTGGGCGGCCCCGACGGATCGGAGGTTGGCGAGGCGGTGTAGAACGACTCGCCGTACCAGTCCGCACACCACTCCCAGACGTTGCCGTGCATGTCGTACAAGCCGAAGCCGTTGGCCTTCTTTTGACCAACCGGGTGCGCGTACCCCTCGCCGATCCCCCAGGTGTTGTCGCGGAACCACGCGTACGCACTTAGGTCCGAGGCCGAATCGCCGAACGCGTACTCCGTCGTCGTTCCCCCCCGGCACGCGTACTCCCACTGAGCCTCCGTCGGCAAGCGATAGACTCTCGCATCCCGAGCGCTCAAGCGACGGCAGAACTCCATCGCATCCTCCCAACTCACGTACGTCGCCGGGTAGTCCGCACCTTCGCGGACGTACTCTCCGTACTTCTCCCCCTTCCAAGGTTCCGTCCCCATGACGGCCGTCCACTGACCCTGCGTCACTGCCGTCTTGCCCAAGTAGAAGGGCTGGCTGATATGCACTTGGTGAACTGGTTTTTCTCCATCGGGACCACTGTTCGACCCCATGGAAAAGCTTCCCGCGGGGATCAACGCCAGCTTCATCCCCACCGTGTTCGTGATGACCTCACGCCTGACTTTCATGACCGGGCCGGACACGCCCAAAGGATTGAACAGTGGAGGCTCCCGGTCCGAATCGGCCCCCGGGTTCCAGGGACAATCCCGCGACGAGTCACTTCCATGCTCGAACAGCGGGACCGGCTGGGACGTCGAGGCCAAGCGCGACGCTCGGACGCGTCGGCGTTCCTCACCCGTCTCCTTCGAGGCAAGGAGAAAACTCTCGATGTCGATGTACGGGTGGAGGGCGTCGCGCCCGAGCGTTCGGACGGAGTTCACCTCCTCGTCAGGCGGCTCGGCTCGTTGGTTGGACGCGGGTTGGGCGAGGTGCGGCATGAGCCCCGATTCGTCGTCGATCGCGATTGCTCGCGTCAAGGCCTCGACGAAACTCTCGCAACTCGGCCAGCGGTCCGCCGGTTCCTTGGACAGGGCCCGGGCGATGACGTCCCGTTCCTTCTCCGGCAACGCCGTCAACACCGGATCCTCGGTGAGCGACGCCATGACGTACTGTTGCACGTTCCCTCGAAAGGGGAGCTCGCCGCAGCGAAGTTGATAGTGCATCACCGCGAGCGAGTATTGGTCGCTGGTCGAGGCGATGCTGTAGTGGAAGGTCTCCGGCGGCGTATACCATGGGGTCATCGCGCCGCTGTGGCTACCGGCTCCGCTATGCAAGGCTTTCGCGAGGCCGAAGTCGGCAACCTTGACGGAACCTCCCACCAGAAAGATGTTCTGCGGCTTGATGTCGCGATGTTGAATGCCGATCGTGCGACCGGGTTCGACTTCATGCCGCGACTCGTTTAGGAAATCGAGCGCGATCGCCGATTCCCTCATGTATCGCAACAGTTCCTCACGCGGAATACCGGGCATCTCCGCCGCGAGACATTCCTCGAAGCGATCCGATAGGCTCCGGTCGCACAGGGAGGTCGCGATGATCAAGCGGTCCTCGACGTGAACGGCGAAGTGCATTTCCAACAGATGAGGGTGGCGAATGTTGCGGATGACATTCAGCGCCCGCAACTCCGTCTCGGCCTTCTTGTCCGTGGTACGAATGAACTTGAGGGCGACTTCCACTCCACCGGGAGCCTCGGCTTTCCAGATCTGTCCAAAACCACCCTCTCCCAAGAACGTGAGCAGGCGATAGCCTGGAATCGGTTCGGTGCCGACATCGACGCGAAGCGGCATAGTGTTACTCCATATCGTCCGATGACAGATTCATTTGGAATCGAGTCGACCTCGAAACCGTGTCTTGGAGGTCCCCGACGCTGACCGTTGGTTCATGCCGGGCCCCATCCACTCCCAACTAGAACGAAAGCTCCCGCCCCTCGGGGGCAGTGGCTCCATCATCAGAGGGCAAGAGCCCTGGCGGCGGCTTGGCTCGTGGGTCCGACCGTCGCGAGCCACTTCGCGAGAAGTGTTGGCGCGCGTCATCAGATCGCCCCTTGGCGGGGCGTTTGACGTGGGAACCTTTTGGGCGGAATTGCCAAGTCAAGCAATCGCGATTCAGCGGCAACAAAGATTGGCTCGGTATCGTCAACGACATGTCTTGGCGCGATCAGCCCTGCTCCCTTGACCGGTGAGGTCAAACGAGACGACTCGCCGCGGTGGCTCCTTCGACCGGGGCTGCGTTTTCCAAACGACGGGCTTGCACTAAAGGCTTTGGCGACCGGCTCGAAGGAGTCGAGACGCGCGGGCCCTAGTAGGGGCTTCGATATCCAGGCGGGAAAAATGGACCCAAGCATCGACCGGAGGCACTTGGCCAATCGTGGTCAACTGTCCTACTCGATCACTGGTCCGAGCCTGTTGAGAGACAACGAGGCTCTGTGGATGGCAACGAGTGATTTCGTCATGCCGATCCGGACGATACGCTCAAACGTTGCCGTTTCGTTGAGACAAACCAACACCTCTTGTCGCTTTCCGGCTCACCCGATCAACACCGCTCTCCCCGACGTCCCCGGCACGCTCGTCACCAGCCCCATCCGCTCAACGCAACGGCTATCGGGCCAAGGAACGAGCATTCCATCGTTGGGAACGTTGGAGGTGGAAGTAGAGGCGTCTTGGTCGACGAAGGTGTACCGCTCGAAGGCATAGGCCTTGACGTGTCGGCGTTCCAACTCAACGGTTTTTCCCGCAACACAAGAGTATAGGTCGTAAAGAAGCGCTTGGTTCGCGTCAGCGATTCAGTCGCGCTCTCGCGGCCGACGTTGGGCGACATCGACGATACATCCGATGACAGAGGTGGTGCACTAACAGTGGCATGTCCGCGTCCGATTTCTGCCGGAACCGTCGAACTGAGGGCTGAATCTTGAGAATGGCCCACCGTTTGGGCCGGCGAGCGTGAGGTTCGAGAACTCTTGTGGAAGCGTAACGTCCTGTGTTTCCGCCAGATACGCGAAACGCGACTCCGCACGACTTGGTCCCAGGGTGGAAGCGTTGGGAAGCGCGAAAAAGTCGTGACAGGTTTTTGCCACTCGGGGCCGCCTCGCGCTGCCGCTCCCTCATCGCCATCGTCCCCACGGGGACCACGAACGACCTCCTCGAGCCATCGGAAACGTTGGGACGATTTCTGAATTTTTTTAGGAGAGGGCTCCATGAACTGGTTGGTGATGGGACAGGCAACAGGATGGTCCAGACGGCATGTCAATCTGGGCCATCCTGGCGATACGCTCCAGACCGGACTCGCGATGGCAGGCAAATGGCCTGTCCTACCGGGGTCGTCACCATCGGCGGACGGCGTGAATCATTCTTCCGCGATCGGCGTTCTCCTTAACAAGTCTGACGAGTTTTTTCGTAGATATGGGTGAGACTAGCCACAATGCTTTGCGGTAGGCGATAGCGCAGCGGTGGCTCGCAAATCTTGTTCACCGGCACGGAAGCGTTTCGACGAGCCTATCCGTTCGAAGAGACCGACGCGGGCAAACGACGCGCCCGTGGAACTCAAATCGACCATGGCGGACTTGGACGCGGCAGGCGCCGCGAACCCATTGGGATTCAACCCATGGATGAGCAACTTGCGCTCGAATTATCCCTAACCACTTCGCTCGCGAACCTGGCGATCGGCGTCCATGGCTTCGAGGGGACCGAATCGGTTTCGGACCTCTATCGCTATCGGCTCCACCTCCATACCGACGCGTCGGCGGAACTCCCCGTCCGCGAACTGCTGGGAAAAGAGGTGACGCTGCGCGTTCGCGTCGGCGCATTGCCCGAACGCTCGCTGCACGGCATCATCGCCGAGCTTGGCCATGTGGGCAGGACGCCGACCCATCAGCTCCACGAAGCGGTCCTGGTCCCCAAGGTCGCGTTATTGACCTACGAGGTCGGCTACCAAATCCTCCAAGACAAGACGTTCACGGAGATCCTCGACCACTATCTGGAGGGCTATCCGCGGCAGTACGTGCTGAACGAGGACCACGCGTCGTCCCGCTATGCCGTGCGCTACGCCGACAGCCCCTGGGACTACCTCCTTCGCCTGCTGGAGCGGGAGGGCTGCCACTTCTACTTCCGGCAGGACGACGGGTGCGGCACCTTCGTCGTCGCCGACAGCTCCACCCGCGCCTCGGCGTCCCACGACCAGCCACTGCCACTACGGCGACAGTCGCTCGAGCCGAGCGTTCGGTCTTGGAAGCTCCATCGCGAGGCGACTCCTTGGAAAACGAGGGTCTCGGATCATCACCTCGAGTGCCCCGGTGCCGACTTGTCGAAGGAAGCGGCCTCGGCCCACCATCTGAACGTCGGGCAACGGGCGTGCCAACTCGGGGCGACGTCGCTGGCCGACTGCGTCGTCGACCGCCACGAACTCTTCGCCCACCGTTTTGGCGATCTCGGCGACGACAACGCGTCCTCCGCGAACAGCCTTGACGGGCTCTTCCAGGAACGCGACCGGCTGGCGAAGGTTCGTCTGGGGCAAGCGCTCTCCGGCAGCGTCCGCGGCGAAGGGATCGTCAACGCTCCCTGTCTCGTTCCCGGGATGACGTTCCCGCTCGGCGACGCGGACCAGGACAACGGCGACTACTTCGTCACGTCGATTCACCAACGGGCCGCGTTGCCACTCGACGGGTTCGGCGCCTGGGAGTCGTCGCCCTACGAGTGTTCGTTCGAGTGCGTTCCGGTCGAGCTTGCCTATCGCCTCCCCCGACGCGAAGGGGCGCCCGCCGTGCCGAGCGTGGAGACGGCGTTGGCGCTGGCCGAGCCGAGTCAAGAGGTGACGGTCGACAAAGCCGGGGCGGTGAAAGCCAAGTTCCTTTGGGACGACGACGAGGGTCGGCACTCCCGGTCGATTCCGGTGCTGCGGTCCCTCTCGGGTGATCACTACGGCGAGGTCTACCCGCCGCATCGCGACGATGAACTCTTGATCGCCTACGAGCATGGCCATCCGGAACGGCCGTTCGTTTTGGGTTCGCTCTACAACATCTCGAACCCTCCACCGGTGGATGCCTCCGAGCTTCGCCACGTCCAGGGGCACTGGGTCCGAGGCCGCGGTGGCCCCGTCGACCGGGCGAGCCGATTCACGATCGACCAGCGAAGCGACCATGAGAAGGTCGCCCTCTACTCGGCGGGAACGGCTCAGTTCAGCGCCGAGGGAAGCCAGACGATTCAGTCGGGAGATTCGCTGAGCCTTCGGGTCGGCGCCGATCCGACGAACGCTCTGAAGACGATGCAAGCGGACCAGTCGATCGGCAACTACATTCTGGACGTCAACGGGAATACCACCGAAACCACGGACGGCGATCAGGAGACGAACACGGCCGGGAATCACAGCATCTCGACGAAGGATGCCGTGATGTACGTCTACGTCGAGCCGGCGCTTTGGATCACCAAATACCCCCTGTCGTTCGTCTCGGCGACGTCCCTTTGGTTCGATGGGCTCCACGTCGACTTCGCGTTGGCCGGGGGAAGACTGCGGATGGACGTCGGCTTCCTGAGCGGCCGCTGGTACACCACGCCCTTGTCGTTTCGGCAATGGAACACGGTCATGACGAAGGGACTCATCAAGATGGATCTAAGCACGCTCGCCTTCTTTTCCGGAGTGTTTGCCGCGCTCGTGGGCACGGGATTCATGGAGCGTCGATGCAACCTGACCGTTGATGCCATCACGGCCGAACGCAAGTTGATTGCCACCAGTGCGGATACGGCGGCGTTCCGTCGTCTTGGAGGGGCGAAGTATGTGGTCTAACGCTTTGTCAGATCCAAGACTTCGAATGGCACTGGGTGCTGGTCAGCCAGTGAGAAGTGATCGTGAGTTCACAATCCGAAATCGAGCGTTTGATGCAGGACTAGTGTCCTTGGTCAACCGAGTACGAAGCTCTTAAGCAAGAGGACGATGACGGTGATGCGACAAACCATATCGATGGTCCTGTCACCGCGAGGCGATGACACGTCGGATGAGATCTGGGTCAGTGGCCTGAAGGGTCGCGAGTCGCTCTCGGAGTTCCACGAGCATCATCTGGAGCTTTGCGCACCAAGGAAAGAAGCCTCTCGGATCAGAGGACTCCTGGGGCGTGAGGTCACCATCACGCTAGGGCTTGAGCATCAAGCTCCGCGAACGATCCGGGGAATCATCGCCTCCGTTTCCCGAAGACTCGTCGCCGCCCAGCGCCGTGAGCATGGCGACGACTTCGACAGCCAGTACTGCCTCTTCGAAGCCCACTTGGTTCCGCGAGAGTACCCGTTGTCGCTCGATGAGGGATGCGAGATCTTCGAGAACACGAGTCTCGAGGAGATCCTTACCCGCTCGCTGCGAGCCTATCCCCATCGCATCGACCTACGCGAAGAGCGGCTGCGTTACCTCTTCGCGGTCCGGCACTTCGAGAGCACGTGGGCACATCTGCAACGGCGTTTGGCGGACGCCGGCGCCTACTACTACTTCGAGAATGACGCGGAAGACGAGAGAGTCTGCTTTTCCGATGACTCCCGCCACGCGCCGTCGGTGGCACGGCTCGGGCTTGAGGAGTGCCTCGAGAAGCCCTTCATCAGCGAATGGAAAGAGACCCAGGCACTCGTCCCCCACAAGGTGAGGATTCGCGACCACCATCCCGAACGAATCCCGCGCGAGGTCCATGCCGACCACGAACGGTCGGGGACTCTTCGGTTCGGCTCGCGCGAGATCGACCGGAGTGATGCCTCGGTTTCGGGCGCGGTCATCGATCGAGTCGCGTCCTTCGCCCCCCGGTTCGCGAGGGAAAGTGAGCAAGACGTCGACGCGATGCCCGACGAGGCTCGGCGGCAAGCCCGCTTGGAACTCGAACGAGTCTCCCTCAAGGGCGTGACGGTTCGGGGATCGACCAACTGCTCGTCGCTTCGACCCGGTTTCGCCTTCGAGCTGGTCGACGCGGGCCCTCGCGGCGGACGCTACCTCGTCACCCGTACCTCGCATCAGGTCCGCGGCCCTCTTCCCGTGGCTGGACCGTGGGAGACCGCGGCCTACCAGTGCGACTTCGAGTGCATTCCCATCGACATTCCCTATCGGCCGGCGCGACCGCCGAAGCGGCCGGTCGTGCGGGGAGTGGAAGCGGCCACCGTCGTCGGTCAGCCCCACGAGGACGTGACGACGGACGATCTCGCTTGCGTCAAAGTCCGGTTCGCTTGGGATCAGCCGGAAGATGTCTCCTCCTGCTGGCTTCGGGTCGCGCAGGCTTCGGCGGGAGCTAGGCGAGGGAGCTTGTGGTTGCCGCGAAACGGCGACGATGTCGTCGTCGCGTTCGACGGCGGGGACCCGGATCGACCGGTGGTCGTCGCGTCGCTCTACTCCGCCGCGAGTCGACCGCGTGGCGATCGAGCCGATCATCGCCACCTGCACGGCGTCACGGTTCGCTCCGCGGGTGGAAGCGTGAACGAGGTCAGTGGTCTTCTCGTCGACAATCGGCTCGGCAAGGAAAGAGTCGATCTCGCGTCGATGGGAAGACTCGAGTGGGGTGCGGAGGACAACCTGACAATCGAGTGCGGCCAGCATCTCCATCTCCATGCCCAACGAACGTCCAGCGACTTGGCGGGCGCGGGGCCGTTCGACAAGTCTCTAGCGGTCAATGACACTTCCGCGGCGGACGCCGTGGGGGATGGAAGCTACTCGCTCGTCGTCTCGGGATCGATGACAACGACGACCAGTGGTGATTCCACCACGGAGAATGCAGGCAACGACTTGTTCAAGTGTGGGGGAGTTACCAAGGTTGAATCCGGAAAGATGGCGAACTTCACCTCGGCCTCTTCCCTGAGTTTCGTTGGCTCGGCGCTTTCCGAAGTCGGGGAGACATTGCGAGCGCGTTTCACCACGGGAGCGGGATCGATCGAAGCTTGTCTCGGCATGATGGACATGAACATCGTCAATAGTACGATTCACGTCGACTATCACGTGGGCACCTACTACGAGCAGCACATCACCAGTTGGAGCAGTTGGTCTCTTCGATCCGAATCGACCCTGTCCACCGTGGTCGCGATGGAGAACCGATGCAAAGGACACACCATGGCGGCGGACTCGGAGTTCTTGAAGTTCCAGTCCAGGGTCTACACTCAGGAGGTCAACTTCCTCAAGAGAAACAAAGGCAACATCGCCAGAATGTGACCCAACAGTCCTAATTCGTTGGTTCATTACCCAAGAGTCTCTTGGGTGCCATGCCCACGCTTGACGTGGGCATGCAGGACAGACTCACGCTTGACGTGGGCATGCGGAGAACTCCTGAGATTGGTCAATAGGGCCGTTCGGAGCCGGCAGCGAATCATCCAATGGGGCTGTGAAGCGGGCCAGAAGCAGAGCCGTTAGAGAGATCACTTCAGAAGCGATCATTGAAGTCAACCGACGATGCAGTTCCGAAAGCCAGCACGATGAAGACAAGTCAAGACACCACCCTCTCTCTAAGAATCGGAAATACCCCGCTCGCCCAAGGAGCGGGCGTCTTCGCGATCGACGGCGTCGAGTCGATCTCCGAACTGTTCGACTACCGCCTCTCCCTCTACGCGCCGCTTGACGCGCCTCTCGATCCCGAGGAACTCCTCGCTCGCATGGCTTCCCTCCACATCGAGGTCCCCGAGCAGCCGGCCGTGCATGTCCATGGCGTGATCGTCGGGTTCTCGAACGTCGGCGCCGACGAGATTCACACCTTTCACGAAGCGAAGCTCCTCCCCCATCACGTCCTGCTCGACCGCCAGATCGGATCGGCGATCCATGAGGATTGCCGGCTCGCGAGCATCGTCGACGAGGAACTTCAGGGGTTTGACTATCGCCTCGCTTTCGAGGAACCCGACGCCCCGCGCGCCTATTCGGTGCGCTACGAGGAGAGCCCCCTCACCTATCTCAAGCGACTCTTCGAGGAAGATGGTCGCTACTTCACGTTCGAACAGGACGAGCACCGCTGCACCCTCGTCTGCGCGGATGACTCGTTCCAAGCGAGCCCGGCTCTCGGCGATCGCCCACTCTCACTCGACATCAGCGAGCACAAGCCCTGCCTACGATCGTGGCGGGTCGAAGAAGCCCTCACCCCCTTCATCGCCCAAGTGAACGATCACCATTGGGACGCCACCAATGGGATGGCGGATCCCGAACGGGCCGAGGCGCCCGATAGCCCGATGGCCCCATCCACCGCGAGGAACCACCGCGAGATCATGGCCGACTGCGTCCTCGCCACCGAGGAGTCCGTCGGGACCAACTTCAGCACCGTGCTCTCCTCGGGAGAGCGCGAGCAGCACCTCATGGATGGCTTGATCGACGCCAAACGGCGTCTCGCTCGAATTCGTGCCGAAGCGGCGGTGGTCGATGGCGTGGTCGCCCATGGCGAGAGCAACGCTCCCTCGATCAAGCCGGGCTACTTGCTGAGCGTTGTCGATGCAGAGGAATACTCCGGTGACTTCTTCGTCACTCGGGCCCATCATCAGGTCCAACTTGCCGTCGAGGGCCGCGACGATCTCCAGGTGACGCCTTACACCTGTCGGTTCGAGGCGATTCCCAAGCAGGTACGCTACCGGACGCGGCGCCAGACCGAACGCCCTCGCATCGACGGCGTGATGACGGCACGGGTCCTTGGCCACGACCATGAGGAGACGACCCCCAGCGACGATGTCGGCTTACGCGTCGCGTTTGACTGGGATCGGCGGGAGGAGCCCAAGTCCTGCTGGATGCGTGTGGCCCAACGGCTCGCGAGCCAGCAACAGGGCGGCATCACGATGCCCCGAAAGGGGCAACGCGGAATGGTGTCGTTCGTGCGTGGCGTGTTGGAGAAGCCCGTTCTCCTAGGGACGGTGCCCGACGCGGATCACCTACCGGCCTGGGACACACCATCGCTTCCCCACGTGGAAGGGGAACGGCACCGATCGCTCGGCGGTGGCCCCAGCGATGTTAGCCAACTCACGTTTGACGCGAACCCAGACCAGGAACATGTGACGTTGCACGCGAAGAAGGACGCCGCGGCGACCTCTCATCGCGCCTTTTCGATCGCGACGGGAGGAGACTTGAACGTCAAGGTCGGCTACCCCGTGGCTTCACCCGCTTCCGTGAGCCTCGGCAACACTGACGTCAACGGCACCGAGGAATCGACGACCGATACCTCCAGCGGGGGGCAAGAGAGTGGCCTGATGCGAACGACCGCGGGAAACTCCTCCACCGCGATTCGAGGAGACTACAACGAGGTCGTGAAGGGTCTCAAGATGCAGACCACCAAGGGCACTACCCTGTGGATCACGGACAATCTCGTCAGTGTCCTCGCCCCCGTGGTCGTCGTGACCGCTCCGGCGACCTCTTCGGCTCACTTCATCAACTCGCGGATCACGGTAGGATTTCTGACCTGTTTGGGATCAATCGAGGTGACGACGGGGTTGATCGCCTACGATGCCTCGTTTTCGCTCTTGCGCGTAAACTACGCGAAGTTCGAATCCGCCAAGGCCGTTCCCCTGAAGGTGTCGAATTACCTCAGCAGGTTTGAGTCGCCGAAATTGAAGTTGGAGAACTCGATTCTTCGGACCGAAAGTATCTCAGAAAGTTCGACCTTCTCCGTCGAGAACTACGAACACTCGATCGTGAGAAACGACTCCTACGATTTACTTGAGCAGATGGGGCCGGAACTCGACACGTGACACGCCGTGCGGAGACTAAACCGATCACCCGCCGAAGGTCGCGCGAGTCGGTCGGACGCGTCGCCTCACTCGAGTGACTCGGTCAGTACGCGACCTTCTCGAAACGTAAGAAGGGAACGCGAACCGCGCCGTCTCCATCGGAGCGGTTGACGCTCGTCGGCCGACCGGCCCGCTTTCGCATGACGTGAAAACTCGCGTCGAAGCCCGGTCGCTTGGGGTTTCCATGCCGACTCAGGTCCATGGAAATGAGTAGCTCGTGCGTTGATTCCCTCCCATCCACGAGCGCCGCGTCGAGAACATCGATCCCCAGTGCCTCGAAGGCGTTGGCCATCTCCGAGCGGAGCCGGAACTGACACTCCTCGCAGAGACGCTCGATCCGTTGCCGCGCCAGCGAGTTCCTCGAATCGGGATTGATGTGGTGGGCTCGCAACGCCTCCCGCGCGGGTTGCCGGTTGTAGACGGTGTGCAGATAGAGAACCGGTCGCCGGTCGGAGCGATCCTGCAGCATGACCAGATCGCCCACCTTCGGCGTCGTCGCTTTCCGCGAGTCCTCGCTCATGAAGGGACTAAACCCCGAGTGGATCACGTTGACGTCGGTGCTGCTCTCGTGGACTTGCTTGATGTCAAGAAAGACCGGTAGTTGGGCGAGGGTCCCGTCCTCCCCCAGACGATAGGCCCGAAAGAACGCGTTCGAGCCCGCCGAGGTGTCGACGCCGTGCAGTCGTCCGATCGAGAGACGTCCGGTCCCCTCATCGAGTTGGGCAATCGCGCCGGCCGGGGGCAGCATGCGCCGAGCGATCTCGTAGACCGCGTAGCGAAGCTGATCGAAGGGCGCGTCGTTGGTGAACTGTAGGGCGGGGTTGACGACGTTGCGGATCTCGCCGGCGACCTTCGCGTCGATGGACTGGACGTGCCGGCTGAAGAGCGGCCGAAAGGCGGGACCATCGGGCGTGTTGTGCGCAACGACGAGCCGCGGCATCGGCCCCGGCTTGAGCTTCGCGAGGACGCCCGGCACCAGCAGCGGGCGCGCCTCTATTGTTCGGCTGCCGAGATCGACCTCGCGGCGATTGACGATCGCGAGCTTCCCATCCTGACGAAACAAGTAGCTCGGCGGAATGAACTCGCCCCGATCACCGCTGTCGGTGAAGACGACGCGATTGGTCCCCGAATCGATTAGGGCCGCGGTCAAGTGGTAGTAGCCCAGATCAAAGGGCTCGCGCACATCGATGATCAGGACATGGGACAAGCCAAACCAAAGCGCCGCCCGCCGCTTCATGATCTCATTCGACAGTTCTTCGACCGTGCGGTCCTTCGCCGTCTTCAGGAATCCCTTCGGGAACATCACCCCGGTGTAGCGCATGAAGTAGGCTCGCGCGAAGGGTTCGATGAACTCCTTGAGGTGATTGGTGTGGGCATCGACCACCTGTTCGAACTGATCGAGGACTCGCATCGACTTGACGTTGACACCGAGCCCCGACAGCTTCTTCTCGCACTCGGTGCGCAGCAGTTGGGCGGCCTCGCCCAAGCTGGCGTTCCCCCCCTGCCCGTCCGGCAGCATCGGCACGCAGACACGCGGATTGCCGGCCACGTTGACCACGACCATCAGCGACTGGGGCCCGTCCGGCCCGTCGTCCATCGCTTCGACCGATCGCATCAGGAAGTAGTCCAGGAGGTCGGCGTCGCGCAGCCGCTGCTTATCCGTTCCCAGCCAGGAGTCGTTCATGCGAACATCGTCGATCGCGATCTTCAGCGGTTTCGGCTCGAAAGCCCGCAGCGTGATCGCACGGTTGTCGACCGCTTGGACCGCCCCGAACCGACGACGCTGATTCGCTTCGTCGTAGACGCTGGCGAAGGTCAACTTGGGTGCGTCTTCGCTCTTGAGATGGTTCTTGCCGATCGAGAGCTGCTCCTCGATCTCGTCGACGGCCGCTCCCCGCAGCTCGGTTTCGTTCCGCAAACGGTCGACCAGCGCCGGGTCGATCGTCATTGGAGCCTGGCGATTGACCGTTTGGAGATAGGCGAGGCTCGCCCACTGAGGATCCGCGACAAGAACCTCGTAGCCCTGCTCGTCCCTCTTGAGCCCAACGGCATCATTCCGGTTGACGACGACGTAGTCGGACTTCGAGAACTCCGCGAGACCCTCGTTGATCTTCCTCACGCGGTCCTTGTCGTTGGCGACCTTCTTGGCGAGCGCTTCGACCTTGCCGAGCCGATCGTTGACCTGGCCCAGCTCCCAAGAGAGAGACGCCGCCTCGTCCAAGTTCGCCGGCTTCTCGCGCTCTTCCGACTCGAGGAGCTCATCCAAGTCGATTGCGTCGAGCGACTTCGTCATTCGCTCGCGCGTCAGTTCGCCCAGTTCCACGTACGCGTCTTGGGCGGCGCCGATCGCGATCCGAACCGATTCCTCCTTCCGACTGAGCTCCTCTTTCGCCGCGGCCAGTAGTTCCCGAAGCCGTTCCATCGGTGACTTGTCGGGGAGTTCGGGCATGGGCGAGGGCGCGGCGGGTGCGTCGTCCGCGCCGGGCTGCTCGCGAGCGATCTCGGTCGGTTGTCGCATCATGAGAAAGACACCAAGCCCCGTCGCCGCGATGAGCGTGACTCCGAGCAGACAGCTCAAGGCCACGACGGCGAGGACGAGACCATTCGAGCGCGGGGCGGGAGACCCTGTCGGCCCCTCGGCGGACGCGGCGACACTACCCGAGGCCGCAGCCGCGGTCCCAACCGAATCGCCACCGGGCGATGACAATTGGGAATCGCCACCAGGCGATGACAATTGGGAGTCGCCACCAGGCGATGTCGGGCTGGAGTCGATCTCAGCCGAGGGCGCGACCGAGACAACGTTCGCCGAGGAGGGGGCCATCGCGAGCGAGGCATCACCGGTAGGCGGCGCCGACTTTTCGGGTGACTCCGTCCGCTTCGACGACTTGATCCGCAACGCCACGCCACAAAGAGCGCACCGAAAAAGGGTAGGATCCTTCGTCGCGACCGGCGTCATCACCTCCTGGCACTTGGGACATCGTCGAGCGCGCGGCTTGCCCATGAGTCTGGTCCTCGTGTCGGAGTTGTGCTGCGAGCAGAACAATCGTCGAGTCGTCTCATCGGTCTCGTCGGCCGACCACCAACGACGGACCGTTCGCCCCAGGAGAACGATCTCATCGTCGCGAGAAGATGGGTCGACCTCGACCCGCCCCAGCAGAGTCGACTGTCACTTGAATGTGCTTGTTGGGAAGAACTTCCCCGCCTTGGCCCCAGCCTACGATCGATTGCGTCAGTTGCAACATCAAACCGGTAGGCCCATGAGATTTCTGGCCCACTACCCCTTTGAGCCAACAAGTCCATGCCGGCCCCTTGATTGATTCAGCGAAGCTGGTACCGTGCCGTCACCATTGCGCGCGTGCCATCCGCGAAACGTCGGCTACGAACACGATGGACCGCCGTCCGTCAGCGCTTTGAAGCGACCTCTTCCGGTAACAGATGAATCACCAGCAGCGTCAACAAGGAGAGAGCCAACAGTTGGCGATGCGTCGAGCTGACCGAGAAGTCGACATAGACCTCTTCGGCGACCAGAAACGCCGCCCATAGCGACATCGACACAGCGATCGCGACGTTGACCGCGGCGTAAGCCGGTTCGCGTTGTCTCATCCAAAGCACGACCGCTCGCCAGAAGAGGATCGCCGCCAGCCCTTCCCAAGCGATCACCCCGAGAAAGAGAAGAACGCTGATCCAGGACGAGCCCGGATAGACCGAAGTCACCTTCGCCACCGCCGCGTAGTTTCCCGACGCGAACGCCCACCACGCCGGCAGGATGGTCCAGTGCTTTAGCAAGTCGCAACCGTTGGTCGCGACAACCACCGAGAGCCAGACCGCCCAGAACCAAAGCAAGGCGCACTTGATGTCGTGAACTCGCGTGAACATCACCACCTCGTCAAACCCCTTCGCGAGACATCGTTTCGGCATCGTTTCCAAACCGTCGACTTCCGTATCTCCGCGGGAGATGTCGCCGATTCGGTCACAACCGCCCCCATTTTTGGGTAGAATCGACCCCGACGATCGCCAGCCAGTTCTTCCCACCCCCGCGGCAGCGGCATCGGTCCCCATGCGCCGACATCGTGGTCGCGCTCGAAAGGAGTAGGACTTATGTCCGCTTTCCTCACGCCTCGCCGACGATTTCTCCAGTGCCTCTCCGCCGCCTCGGTCTACGGATGCTTGCCCGCGTGGAGCGTGCTCGCGGATCAGGGACCGTCCAACAAGAGCTTGCACGAAAGCGCCGAGACCTTCCAGCGATTCGTCGAGAACTCGCTCAACGACTCCGATGGTCTGGTGCGCTCGTTCTTCAACCTCGAGACGGGACAGCCCTTCACCAACGCGGCGTTGGGTGAGGTCTCGTGGAAGGCTCGACTGACCGACTTCTTTCAGAACAGCCCCGACCCCGCGGCATGCCTGACCTACGAGAACGCGATCATGGCGACCGGCGAGTACGCCCTCAGTCAGATGTCTCGGTGGCGCGTCACCAAGAGCGACGTCGCGCTCGCGAACGCCAAACGGGCCATCGCCGCCATGCTTCGAGTGGTCGATGAGGGGCGCCACTACATGCCCGGCTACCTCCCCAAGCCCCTCGGAGGCCTTTCCCGCGCTCGCTACTCCCAAGAGATGAGCGTCGATCAGTACACCAAGGCGATCGCCGCCTTCTACGCTTGGTACCTGATGCCCGAGTCGAGCACGAACGATCCCGTCGGCCGGGAGGAGATTGCCCGTTTCCTCGTCGACGCGGCCGACTTCTTCATCGCCCGCAAATTCCGCCACGCCTATCGGCACCGCACCATCGTCACCGCCCCGACGCACCTGCACTGCCTTGGGCTCTACGTCTCCCTCCCGTGGCTGGCGGCGAAGCTGACCGGCGAGAGGTCCTACCTCAAGTACCTGAAAAAGTTCGAGGAACCGATGGCGCGGGTGACGACCGACGAGAACCTCACGGGCTTCAACCAGGCCTCGCTCGTGATCGAGGGCTTTCACACCGCCATCGAGGCCGGCGCGCCGCGGACTCCCCTCGCCACGCTGATGAAGGAACTGTGGAACCGTTCGGCCCAAGCCATTCGAAGCGACGGCACCGGCATTCAGATGGATAAGCCATCCTCGCAGAGCACACGCCTCGCGGCGGTCGTGACCCTCGTCCCTCAATTCCTCCCGACAAACGCAAACAACGAGCGGCCCGCCGAGCGGCCAATTCCGACATCGTTCTCCGAGCAAATCGAACTCTCCCGCCGAACCCTCGGACGGCTCACGGGTGTCTCGCAGATGGTCAATCCGCGCTTGCCGGGAACGATCTCCTCGACGAGCATCACTTCGTGGCTCCTTGCGTACTGGCGATTGCGCGGCATCGGCGCCATCAGCGGTTGAGGCGCCTTGTGTTGAGGCAGTCATGTCGATCCATTTGGGATTGTGGGCCTAGAGATTTCCCTTTCCCCATGGGAGAGGGGCCAGGGGTGAGGGGGCTCTCTTCAACGAAGCCATAGATACACCGATCAGGCGTTGACTGTCGTCTCTTCAGCCTAACCCAACAAGCCTCCTTGGCGCAGTGTCTGGATCGGAGAGGTACTTGGACCATTTCAATTCGAAACTGTCCGTAACGTTCTCCCCCCCAACACGCGGCCACCGCCTCCTGAGCCCGCTGGCTTCCGACCCCGTTTCAGCCGCCAGGAGATTCCTCGACCCTCCCCCGAAGGGCGACAACTTCCTCCTCGAGTTCGGCGATCCGCTGCTTGAGTTCCTCGAGCACGCCGGTGACCGCTTGCCGCGGGAACCGTTGGTGAATGTGCTGAGGGCAGTTGACGTCCCAAGCTTCGATCTCGAAGAGGATCGCCCGTTCGATCTTTCCCGGATAATCGGGATCGCCAAGTTGCATGAGCAGGTCCGGGTCATCTTCAACAACCCGAGCCTTGCCCCACACCTTGATCCGACGCCGATGCACGTAGTCCATCAAGAACAGGAACGCTTGCGGGTTCTCCGAGAGGTTGCCCAAGGTGATGTACTGCCGGTTGCCACCGAAGTCGGCAAAGCCGAGGTTCGTCTCGTCGATGACCTTCAGGAATCCCTTCGAGCCACCTCGATACTGGATGTACGGCTGCCCCGCCGCGTTGGCGGTCCCGAGATAGAACATGTCGAGGTCCGCGAGATAGGCCGCGAGGTCCGGAGTCACCGTCGTTCGGAAACCACCGGACCATTCGACCTTGGCGTAGCTTGCGCGCGATCCCTTGGCCGTCTGGATCGCTTTGACGGCGGGGGTAAACGCGATGTCACTGGAATACTGGCGCATCTTCCTGCTCTCTTTCGAACCCTGATGGTGACGGACGCCTTCATCGTACCTCGGGAATCCCGCCGTCGTCTTCCGGCCGAGGGCCGGGGGCCGGCCAATGGAAGCGGCGCTCTCCCTCGTCAATCGCGACATCGTTGATGCTCGCTTCACGACGCCGCATCAGCCCGGCCGCATCGAACTCCCACAGTTCGTTGCCGTAAGCCCGAAACCATCGGCCCCGAGCATCGTGGTACTCGTACTGAAAGCGAACCGCGATCCGATCATCGGAAAAGCTCCAGAGAGACTTGGCGAGCCGATAGTCGAGTTCTTTCTCCCACTTGCGGGTCAGGAAGGCCCGAATCCGGTCGCGGCCCCGGACAAACTCGTCGCGATTGCGCCACTCGGAGTCGACCGAATAGGCGAGAGAAACGCGCTCGGGGTCGCGGCTGTTCCAAGCATCCTCGGCGGCCCGAACCTTGGCCAACGCGGAAGCGACATCGAAGGGAGGCAGCAGGGCAATCATGGGACACTCTCCAAAAATCGTGGTACTGGCGAAAGAAACACCGGACGCCCCCAACGGATTGGGCGTCGCCGGTTTGGGTGCCTCGGGTGCCGACGCACGCTCGTCGTGGGCATGCTGGGAACGCCTTTGACTCGATAAGGTCTCGCACGAACCGGACACTCTCTCGCCCTGGCCGACCAGCAGCCAGTGGCACCCGGCCCGTGAGAAACGCGACCGCGTTAGCCGGCGAGGCTGGCGATCGATTCGGCGCGAGGGATGTCGAGTTCCGTCCCCGCGACGTTGTTGACGAAGTTGGTCAAGCAGCCGTGGACGACGCTGGCGACAATCTCGACGATCTCGGCGTCACCGAAGCCGGCGCCGCGCACCGCGGCCAACTCGTCGTCGCTAACCTTCCCCCGTTTCTCGAGCACCGCCTCGGCGAACCGCAGCGCGGCTTGGGTGCGCTGATCGTCCGACTGCCCGGTGCGTCCCGAGAGGATCTCCTCCGCCGACACCCCCGTGTCCGAACCGATCGCGCAGAGGATCGACGTGCAGTAGTCGCAATCGTTGGTCTGGCTGGTGTGGAGTTTCACGAGGTAGTGGAGCGTCGGGTCGAGCGTGCCTCCCTGCATCTTCGCGGTGAAGGTGAGGTAGCTATCGAGGGCGGCGGGGGAATGAGCGAAGACCTTCACGGCATTGGGAATCATGCCGAAGGCACGCTGGGCGTCGTCGAGGAGTTCCTTGGTCCGTCCTTGGGCCTCGGCGGGGTCGACGGTCGAGAGACGTTGCATGCTGCACTTCCTTTCAGGCAAAAATCAATACAGACCAGTCTGTATATTTCCAGGAAAAAAAACACGGCCACGGACCCTACCGCGACCTTCGCTTCACCTCGTCGATCATCGTGCGCGACGCTCGCGCGGCGACCCGCGCAGGATTCGCGGAGCCCTCCAATTGCGCGGTGATGATCGCTCCCTCCACCAGGATCGCGATCGCCGGGGTCACCTCCTGGGCGACCTCCGTGCCATGCTCCTCGGCGATGATCTGGCCGAGCAACTCATGAAACCGACGTTTGTGGGCAGACGAAAACCGCGACGCCGGGTGCTCGCGGTCGGCGAGTTCCACGAGCGTGTTGATGAACGAACAGCCGCGAAAACCGTCGTTGTGGAACCATTCCTCCAATGCGAGGAAGAAGGCCTCCAACTTGGTCCTTCCCTTGTTCACCAGGCGTTTGATCGCCTCGGCGAACATCGCGTCGACCTCGACTTCCCTCTGCTCAAGGACTGCCAGGATGAGGTCGTCCTTCGAGGGAAAGTGGTTATAGAGCGTCATCTTGGCGACGCCCGCCTCGGCGATGATGCGGTCGATCCCCACCGCGCGAACACCCTCGGCGTAGAAAAGTCGCTGCGCGGTCTCGAGGATGCGCTGCCGGGCACTCGGTTTGGTGGCTCGTTTCTCACTCATGCCAGAAATATACAGACCTGTCTGTTATTTGTCAAGCAAATTTGGGACATGGCTGCATGCCGGACAACGGTAGCGTTCGTGCTTCCCGCTGCTCTCGCGGGACTTGGAGATCGCGACGTCCAACCCTCAACGTGCAAGAGACGAGGAATTCAAGAAACGTCGAACGAGCCAGCGTCGAGGAAGTGGGACAGATCGTCGGCATAGTCCTCGGGAACGAGCCCGTGCTCGGCCAACCACTCGGCGTTGTAGTAGGTGTGCGCGTAACGCTCGCCGGAGTCACAGATCACCGTGACGATGCTCCCCTTCTCTCTCTTGGCCTTCATCTCCGCCATGATCTGAAAGACCGCCCAGAGATTCGTCCCGGTCGAGCCGCCGCACTTGCGATCGAGCAGCCGCTCGAGCCGATGGATCGTCGCGATTGCGGCGGAATCGGGAACCTCGATCATGCGGTCGACTACGTCCGGGATGAACGAGGGCTCGACGTGAGGGCGCCCGATCCCCTCGATGCGTGAAAGCCGATCGCGGGTGATCGAACGGTCCCGCGTCCGATAGAACTCCGCGTAAACCGAGTTCTCCGGATCGGCGACGCAGAGCTTGGTGTCCAGTCGTTGATAGCGAATGTAGCGGCCAACGGTGGCCGACGTCCCGCCGGTGCCGGCGCTGACCACCACCCACGTCGGTTCGGGGTAGCGTTCCTTCTCCATCTGACGAAAGAGCGACTCGGCGATGTTGTTGTTGCCGCGCCAGTCGGTCGCCCGCTCGGCGTAGGTGAACTGGTCCATGTAGTGCCCGCCCAACTCGCGCGCCAGCTCCTTCGCGGCGCGGGTGATATCCCCCTCGACGAGATGACATTTGCCGCCGAGGAACTCAATCTTGTGGATCTTCTCCGTCGAAGTCGCGGCGGGAATCACGGTGTGGAACGGCAACTCGAGCAGGTTCGCGAAGTAGGCCTCGCTGATCGCGGTGCTTCCCGAGGAGGACTCAATGATCGGCGTCCCCTCATCGATCCACCCATTGCAAAGGGCGTAGAGAAAGAGCGAGCGGGCGAGGCGGTGCTTGAGGCTTCCCGTGGGATGAATCGACTCGTCCTTGAGGTAGACGTCGATGTCGGGACACGCCCCGCTCGGGAGCTTGATGAGATGAGTGTCGGCCGAGCGATTGAAGTCGGACTCGATCCGGGAAATGGCATCGTGAACCCAGGGACGCGACATGACGACTCTCGCAGGACTCGGGTGGGGATGACATTGGCTACGCCCGTAGCTTACCGCATCCTCCGCCCGATGTCCGGGGAGAGCGAGCGTTCTCCCCCTCGGGAACCCGACGAGTCGGTCACTTCGACGTGAGGTCGAAGTTGAATGTGTTGCTCCCTTTGTCGACGTCGGCGGTCAGTTCGGTTTGCTCGTGATAGCGAGCGGGAAGCATCTCGGGACGCGAATGAGCGGGCTCGCCGGTCGCTTCGTTCACCGGAGTATCGAACTCCGAAGTGATCGAGACCTTGTGGGCGCCGAGTTCGGCTCCAGCCCGATCGCGGGTGTAAAAGAGCTTGTACTGACCGCTACCGTCGGTCTTGCCGATCGAACGCCGATTGCCCTCGACCGGCATGAACCAGATGGTCGCATTGTCGAGCGGTTGGCCGTCGAGCGTCACGATGCCGGTGACCGTTCCGAGATCCGGCCCCTCCTCCGATCCACAGCCGGCGATACCAACCGACGCGAGCGCCATCATCCATCCAAGGGAAACCTTTGCAGCCCTCATACCGTTCCTCGGATCCTGGAGAAAAGCTGTAAGACGCGAGAAGGGGACACCGCCGCCAACGCATTCGAGCGCGACGGTGTCCCGCTAGCAAGTGCTTTGGCTAGTAGCTGTCAATGATCTGCCCGTCGGCAATCCCGAGGAGCTTGTCAAAGACGGTCCTCACCTCGCCGGAGGCTCCGACGGGGTTCTCGATCGAGTCACTGATGAACTGGACGCGCCCGTCACCGAAGAGAAAGTGAGCCCCGCCGGGGTGAAGGCTGCTGAAGGACTGGTTCTGCTTGTAATCGCCGGTGAGTGGCGGATTGATGCCGTAGTAAGTCGAACCGGCATACGAGGTCATTCCTTGGTTGAAGTTGTTCCCTCTACCGGAAGCATAGGCTTCCACACCGTAGCCCGAATTGCCCCGCACGGCGAAGAGCATCCCGGCGAGCATCAATCCATTGGCGCCGGCGCTATAGACCCGCTCGCCCGCGAGGAAGGTCTTGCTCAGTCCGTCGCTAATATCGCGGAGTTTGGTGGTCTGGTTCTCGAAGAAGGCACCGACCGCCCCACTTCGCCCATCGATCGGGTCGGTCGCTTTGGCCGTTCGCACCCAAGCGACATTGTTGGCAACCACGTAGTTGGTCAGCGAGACGCCCGTGTTGTCGGCTCCGGGATTGGCGTCGAAGGTGTAACCGACATCGGCGATCGACGTGCCGTTGACACTGATGGAAACATTGCCGCGGAAGTAGTCCGGGCCGGTATCCGACGGGCAACGCCAGCTATCGTAGCGTCGCTGCATCTCGCTGGTGTACTGTCCCAGGGCGTCGGTCGCGGCGGTCGTGCCAGGATTGAGCTTGTCGTAGAGGGGGGCCTGATCGCAGTAAGGCATGACGAAGGCGGACCAAACCCAATGCCCTTCATCGTCGGCGGCGTTGGGGTTGTTGATGTGGCCCGGCGGAAGGGTCTGATGGGCGTCGACGTAGTTGTGTAGCGCCACGCCGATCTGTTTGAGATTGTTCTGACAGAAGGAACGCCGTGCCGATTCTCGAGCCTGCTGGACGGCAGGAAGAAGGAGCCCCACCAAAACGCCAATGATCGCGATCACGACCAGCAATTCGACGAGGGTGAACCCGCGCCGCCACGAACGCTGTAACTTCATGATGTCCCCCAGGTTGCGACGGCCGCGGCGTTGTAGCGAGTACATCGCCAAGAAAACGGACGTCATCGAAAGTGAATTGAGGCAAATGCCCGAACTTCGTCTTGAGCGTGGATCGCTTTCCCCAAAACCGACGCTCGAGAGGTAGCCCAAGAAGAAGATTCCCTGGGGGATTCGGAACGTAACATTTTTTTCGGAGATAGCCGATTTTTTCGCCGCAGGTCAACAACGCTGACACGTGGGCAATGAAAACCGCCTGAAATACGTCACTTAGTTCACTCGCAACCGAATGTCCTCGGTCCTTCTCTTGGAGGGGGCTACGAGTGCTTTGTCAAATCCAACCGTTCGGGTGGTCCTTGGGCTGCTGGTCAGCCAGTGAGAAGTGATCGTGGGTTCACCACCCGAAGTCCGGCGTTTGACGCGGTACTAGGCTTCGTCTCAAAAGTTGATCGTTGGTCCGAGGCTCAGCGAGTTGGTGCGGGACGAGGAGGGCGAAGCAGGCGAATCCACTGGATTCGTCGATGCAGCCCGACAAAGTCCCGTGCCGATGCAGCGAGTCGAAGCCAGAGCCGAGTTTTGAGACGGAGCCTAGTCCCCGTCCCCGCCGCCACTGTCTCCACCGTCGGAGCCGCTGTCGCCGAAGAACCAGCCTCCGCCATCACTGTCGTCCCCGTCACTGAAGAACGGGAGACCGCTTCGCTTCCGCTTGCTGCGCGGGAAGAACAAGCCGAGCACGATCACGAAGACACTGATCCCAATCAGTACCGAAACGAGGTCGATATCCTTCCCCATGGAGATCCCCCCAGAACGTATCGGCGTGGCGGTGCTCGCCCCTACTTCGAACGAAGCCCGACACTATTGACCGCCTCGACGCGATACGTGTTCGACGGCGAACCCTCCGGGTCGACGTAACGCATTTTCGCCAGCGGGGAGTTGGGCGTGTCGTGGTAGGACATCCCCTGGAACAGCGGCCGCCCGTAGCGAGTCGAGGGCTTGGTCGGAAGTTCGCCGATCAGCTCGTCGTCGCGATAGACGCGAAAGCCGCCGATGCCGCTCTCAATGTCGGCGCGGGCGTCCCAAGTCACGACCATCCCTTCCTTCTCCCTCGACGCGTTGACGTCGGTCGGTGCGGGCGGCGCGGTCTTGTCGTCGACAACTCCGGTCTTGATAAACTCACTCCACGCCTTCGCGATCCGCTCGTTGGGGAGCCAAACCGCCTTGCTCGCATCGCCCCGGTAGTCCGCCGCGGGGACGGGCGTCGGCTGCGTCTTCTCCGGCTCGAGCGGCACGTCCGCCAACCACGCCCGCGCCAGGTCCATCTTCCGCAATGGGCCGGCCGCTCCCGGCTTCTCGGGCAGACGCTCTTCGAGACAGACGTCGAAGAACGGTATTGCGAGGTAGCGCGACTCGCGGGTTTCGTGGCCCGACTTCGGGTCGGGCGTGAAGGCGATCGGCGCCCCGCGCGAGCGGTAGTCCTCGAACATGCCGAGATTCCCCTTCCAAGCGCCGCGGAATCGCTTGTGGTCGCGTTCCAGGAGCCCCGGATTGGCCATCATCGGGATGGTCATCGCGGCGTCGGGAATCTCTGGTGCCTCGATCTCTCCCTTCGACCACGTGCCATGCGCCGTTCCCGATTGGAACCAGATGGCGACGATTCGCTCGGGATGTTTCATCTGCATGAGGCTCGACCAAAACCCGCCGCCGGAATGCCCCCAAAGGCACCACGGAACTTCCGCGATCTCGGGATGGCCCGACTTGGTCGCGAGATCGCCCAGCGCCTGAACGAAGACCTCGCCCGAGCCGTTGCGCGGGTCGCACCAGAGCCGGCAATTTTGATCCTTCTTCTGCTGGTAGGAGGGACCGAGCAACGCGCAGTCCCACTTGCGGGCCAACTCCTGCCAATGCAAATCGTGGGCGGCGGTCTCGCCTCCCTTGCAAGCCCCCTCGCCGCAGCCGTGCTGGTGGACGATCACGCCGCGAATCGTCTTGACCCCAGGCGGAATCCAAAGAGTGTGCGTCACCCCGATCTGGCACTCGCCAGGCTCCGTCGAGGGAGGATAGCTTACTTGGTGGTAGGTGCCGTCGGAGCCAGCGAGCACTGGCGTCGCGACAAGAGCGAAGAGCGTCATCAAGCTCCCGCGGAGCAACAACATGGGCATCGTCGACAAATCCTCGTTGATCGTTTCGTCGGCCGCGTCCGGTCCGTCCCCGCGGCGATGGTTGGCATCCCATTGTGGCATATTCTGTGGAGAAAAACCCGCGCAACCTTCGGCTTGCCCATGAGATCGCGGTCGGCGCTGGAGACCAGCCTGCTGGAACGTTCGACGATGCGATCGACCAACGCGACACGGAGCTGCGATCCTTTCAAGACGGCATCTTCGCTCAAGATCGTCCCACCATCGAGTCGCAGCGTCCCGAACGGCTGCCGCTGGATCTCCAGGAGGAACTTCATCCGCGGTCCGACCGGCTCTCGATCGCGCACCGCAAGTGGCTTCGCGAGCGTGGCTATCCCTACGGAATCTCGTAGACCGACGAGGAGTTCCCCTTCGCCGCGACGATCTTCACGATGTTTTCACGGTTCCGGCGCGGATTGCCGGTCCGGTTCTACGCAAGAAAGTCCATTCTCCCTTGAACGAAGTTGTCGGGGATCACAAGGGTACACTTGGGAGGATCGAAGCATGGCGCGATTTGGACTGCTACTGACCGATACCAAGAAAGGGGCCACCATTATCACGCTCGAGGAGAGCTCGATCTTGGCCCATCGCTGGTCGGGAAAGCCGTTCACCAAGGCGTATCAGATCGGCCACAAGGGCAACGGCTGGTACTACGTCTACGGCCTCACCAAGACGCTCGAACTATTCGAGCAATATGGGGGACACCGCAAGGTGGCGACACTCAACGTTCGCAACTACCCGTTCAAACTGAACAGCAAGGGAACCGGAAAGTTCTTCGGCCCCAACGGCGAGCTGACGACGGGGATCATCCAATGGAAGTGCGTCTCGAAGTACGCGTCGTAGCCGAGTAGGTTGGGTCCGCGGCCCACCACGGTGAGCGTGGCCACCTTGAAAGGCTTAGAAGATCTGGCGGGAACGGTCCGCGACCTGCTGGACCGTCGGCTCGGGTTGGTTGTGCTCGAAGTGGCATTCTTCGTAAACGACGTCCAGATCGGGCGAGGACCAGATACCGATCTGCTCGTTGCCCGGAACGAAGACCTGCGTCTCCGGAGTGAAGGGAGGCACGAGCCGACCGATGAAGGTCGTGATCGGGAACTTGTCGTAGTTGGGGAACTCGTCGATGCGAATCGGTTCGCAGAGATCGATCCCCGCCGAGCGGTACGCGAGGACGACCATCTCGGTGCAATAGAGTTTCTCGGGCCCCATGACGAACTGGCGGTCGAAGTTCGGCTGTCGCTCGTAGACGTCCTGGCAGTACTTGACCGCCGCCTCGGCGAGATGCCGCTTCTCTGGGCTGAGTCGCTTCACCGCCAGATTCATGACATTGTCCTCGACGAGGTACTGCGAGAAGCGCTTGCGGCGCGCCCCTTCCGGTGCCATGTCGTAGACGTAGACCTCGCCGTCCTCACACGAGATCAGGCCGGTGTGCGAATAGCGGCTCGCGGCCATCCGGGTCGAGACTCGCGAGAAGCGGAAGAGCCCCATGCACGCCCGCGCGTCGCCCATGCCGAAGACGATGTCCCCCGACTGGAGGTGATCCTTGGCCCACTGATCCCACGTGTGATCGACTTCCTCGCGTTGCCGAATCGGGCAGAGGACGCGATGGGAACCGGGACAATGGGCGGCGACGAGTGGCCCTTTCGAGCAACACCCCGCGACCGAGAGGACCCAGAACGCGATCAAGAGCGTTGCCCGATGGGCCGGCAGTGCCGCGAGCAGCGCTGCCCGTGAGAGCCTCGTGATCAATTCAATCTGGCGTGATTTCATACCCACCATGCCGAAACGGTCGCGTCTGAAGACGGCGTGTCATCCGTGCACGAATCGACGTCCCGAGGATGTTCTCTTTAGCGGGAGAGTTGGAATTGCTCCGTTGGGGAGAAAATCACCTCGCCACCAGGCGTCGAGTCTGCCCGAATTGCCCCGTTTGCGCGGGGTCACGTCTCGAAAACGCGACCATTTTCGCTCAAGGTCGGCTCCCGCGATCGGCGGGGCTCCTCCCACGGCACGAAGATTTTCTCGGTTCATCCCGGCGTGGTTCTATCATGAGGGTCTCACCAAGAGTTGCTTGCGCCTTAGGAAGACCTCCCCGATGATTTGGGTGATTCTCGCCACGGTCATGACGACTGCCGCGTTCGTTCAGGGATGCCTCGGCTTCGGCTACGCCCTGGTCGCCCTCTCGGTCGTCCCCTACTTTCTGCCGATGAAGGACGCCAACATCGTCGTTTCCTTCAGCTTGGTCATTCCCTTAGCACTCATGTTCTGGCAAGCGCGCGATCAGGTTTCGTGGAGTTCCCTTCGCGATTGCTACATCGGCGCCATCGTCGGTCTCCCACTCGGCATCGCCGCCTTCGCTTGGGTTCATCCCGACTGGCTGATCATCGGGACCGCGATCGTGATCCTCTTTGTCAGTATGGACGGGCTCCTGCGGAAGCAGCGGCCCGAGGCGACCGCCAGCCCGTCGAGTTTCTGGGGACTCGTCGCGGGGGTGGGAAGCGGATTTCTCGGCGGCTCGATCGCCGTCGCCGGCCCGCCGATCGTCGCGTACGCGGCCCGGCAGGCATGGTCGCCACTTCAGACGCGAGCCTTTCTGTTCGCGTTCTTCCTCGTCATCGCGGCCCTGCGACCGCCAATCCTGGTCATCTACGGCTTGGTCGACATGCCCGTCTTCATGCTATCGCTCGCCGCGATGCCCTGTTGTCTGCTCGGGATGAAGCTCGGCGGGCTCACCTCGCATCACATCGACGCGCAGCAGTTTCGGCGCATCATCTACTTTGCCTTGGTCATCAGTTCGTTCGCGATGATCGCCCGGGTGTTGGGCGCGCCGTAACGGACGTCGTTGACACACGCACGGCGTCCGCCGGAGATGCCGCGGGCAACGCGATTCGGCGGAAGAGAACCCCCTCACCCCTAACCCCTCTCCCACAGGGAGAGGGGATCAAGAGGCTCACTCTCCCACGGGGAGAGGGGAACAAGAGGCTCACTCTCCCACGGGGAGAGGAGCACGAATGACCTCTCCCGTGGGGAGAGGTCGGCGAGCGAAGCGAGACGGGTGAGGGGATTCATTGCTTGGGGAAACGTTGCAACTTCGTGGAAGAAAGCCCCCTCACCCCTAACCCCTCTCTCACAGGGAGAGGGGAACAAGAGGCTCACTCTCCCACAGGGAGAGGGGAACAAGAGGCTCACTCTCCCACAGGGAGAGGGGAACAAGAGGCTCACTCTCTCACGGGGAGAAGTCGGGGAATGACGCCTGAAGCGGGGATGTAAGCGAATCGCTCGACGGATCAGCCGCGTGCGGAACCGGTGCGGTAAAAGACAAAGGCGAGCCCGAGGACGACCAGGACCAGCCAGAAGAAGGGGATTTCGATCGAGATCAGGAAGAGCACCAAGTACGCCGATCCGAGAAAGGCGAGGATATAGAGCGCCCACCGGATCGCGTGTCGCCAGATCAGCCCCCAGTCCTCGTAGCGCGTCGCGCTGTAGACGAGGCTCACGGCGATCACCAACGGAGGCAAATACCAGTGCATGTTGAGACTGGCGAAGAGCGGCGTCATTCCTTGGGCGTCTCCGGTGGCGAGGGAGGCGGACTCTTGCGGCGTTGCTCCTCGTCCCAGAGGGCGGGGCCGGCGAAGGCGTCGTAGATCACGAGAAAGTTGAGCAGCCCGGCGACCATCGTGTAGACCATCGCCATGTCGATCTGCTTGCCGAAGGTCCGGTGCAGATCATCTTGCTCCTCGGGCGTCGGGGCCAACTCGAAGCGTCGCACCGCTTCGGGAAACCAAGCGCGCACCGCTGGGGACCGAATCAAGGCGGGCAGAGCCACGACTCCCGTGCCGACCTGGGCAAGATAGGGCCAATAGAACCCTTCGCGATCCCAACGAACGTAGACAACCTGCCACGCCCCTTGTTGGCTGCCGGCGACGAAAAGGCCCAGGATGCAGATGGCGTATAGAACCGACTTGCCCATACGGCCCTGGTACCAATGTCCGAGCCCAGGGACGAGCCACGCCAACAGCGCGGCCTTCGCGGGATGACGAAGCTCAAGTTTCTCGTCGGAACTCATGACCCTCCGGTCCATCGTCGGGACGGTGTGGCGGCGATGACTGCGGCAGGCGGACGCGGCTGTCCCCGAACCTCATCGTATGAATCTCGTGGGAGCGCCGCTAACCGGGGACATACGGGAGCGAGTTCAGATCCAACCCACAAGCGAGAATACCAGGAGCTGGATCGCCAGCATCCCCAGAACAATCCCGCTCACGCCGATCGCCGTCACCGCCAGCGGACTTCGTTTCCGCAGCGATTCGTCAACATCGACCAGTATGTCCATCGGGGACCGCCGAGGCCGCGCCGGTTCGAGCGAGGGAGCCTCTTCGAGCACCACGGGCCGCTCCACCGCCTGGGGTTCCGGCTCGGGAGCGGGTTCCTCCTTCTTCTTGCCCGTATCGCCGAAGAAACGGCCAACGCGAGCATTCTCCTCCTCCATCTTGAATTGATTCAGCGCGGCGATGTCGATGTTCGGTTGCGGCCCATTCTCGGGAACCGAGTCCGACGTGTCACTCTCCAGCAGCCGAGGCCTCGGCTCTCCCGAGTTGTCGTTGCCGAGCAGTTTGTCCAAGAAGTCGTCGGTCACTTCCTCGGACGCGACCCCTTGCTCCCCATCCGGTGCGCTCGAGGCCTCCGCGTCGACCTCACTCAACGCGAGAGTCTCGTCGACGGAACACCAACGCGTCAGTCGATCATCTTCGCGAGGCTCCCCGCTGGCGGACGCCATCAGAGCCGGTCGCTCCCGGTTCTCCGTCGTGGGGGAAGCGGGCGCCTCCGGTAGATCGAGGCTCTCGTCGACCGTCATCCAACGGGAACATCGGTCGCCGGCATCCCTCGCGCTATCGTCGTCGTAGGCCCCGTCGTAGTCCTCTCCCGCAAGAAGTTCCTTCGACGATTCGGCGGCGGCAGGCTCCAGCGTCCGCTCCTCGGTCGCCTCATCGAGCGGCGTCTGCTCGGCGGCTACCTCTTGGAGTTCCGCCGCCTCCTCCTCCGCGGCATCCGCGGCGGCTTGCTCGGCGATCATCGCTTCGATTGAGTCTTGCGACAGCGAATCGTCCGAGGCGTCCGGTCCCGGGGGTTCCTCGGCGGGAGCTTCCTCGTGGCTCTCCGCGAGCAGGCTCTCAACCAGGTCCTGCGAAACAGGGCCCTCGTCACCGGCGGCAGAAGGCTCTTCAGCGGGTTCCGGCTCGCTCGACTCCGCGGAAGCGGCGTCTTGCTCGGCGATCATCGCTTCGATCGAGTCTTGCGACAGCGAATCGTCCGAGGCGTCCGGTGCCGGGGGTTCCTCGGCGGGAGCTTCCTCGTGGCTCTCCGCGAGCAGGCTCTCAACCAGGTCCTGCGAAACAGGGCCCTCGTCTGCGCCGGCAGAAGGCTCTTCAGTGGGTTCCGGCTCGCTCGACTCCGCGGAAGCGGCGGCTTGCTCGGCGATCATCGCTTCGATTGAGTCTTGCGACAGCGAATCGTCCGAGGCGTCCGGTGCCGGGGGTTCCTCGGCGGGAGCTTCCTCGTGGCTCTCCGCGAGCAGGCTCTCAACCAGGTCCTGCGAAACAGGGCCTTCGTCTGCGCCGGCAGAAGGCTCTTCAGCGGGTTCCGGCTCGCTCGACTCCGCGGAAGCGGCGGCTTGCTCGGCGATCATCGCCTCGATTGAGTCTTGCGACAGCGAATCGTCCGAGGCGTCCGGTCCCGGGGGTTCCTCGGCGGGAGCTTCCTCGTGGCTCTCCGCGAGCAGGCTCTCAACCAGGTCCTGCGAAACAGGGCCCTCGTCACCGGCGGCAGAAGGCTCTTCAGCGGGTTCCGGCTCGCTCGACTCCGCGGAAGCGGCGGCTTGCTCGGCGATCATTGCCTCGATTGAGTCTTGCGACAGCGAATCGTCCGAGGCGTCCGGTCCCGGGGGTTCCTCGGCGGGAGCTTCCTCGTGGCTCTCCGCGAGCAGGCTCTCAACCAGGTCCTGCGAAACAGGGCCTTCGTCACCGGCGGCAGAAGGCTCTTCAGCGGGTTCCGGCTCGCTCGACTCCGCGGAAGCGGCGGCTTGCTCGGCGATCATCGCCTCGATTGAGTCTTGCGACAGCGAGGTATCCGCGTTTTCCGCCTGCTCGGTGGGCGGCGTCTCGGCGATCTCGGGCTCGCTCGCCCCTTCCTCTTCCGGAGCCTGCTCGGCAACCGGCTCCTCGGCCGGCGTCTCGTTCGACGGCGAGGGGGAGTTCTCGGCCAAGAGTCGTTCGACGAGGTCCTGCGAAACACCGTCCTCGTCCTCTACCGCGGAGGGCCCATCGCTCGGCGCATCGGGAGTCTCTTCCGCCGAGGTCGCCGCCTCCTGTTCGCGGAGCCCCCCCTCGACCATTTCCCTTGAGTCGGTTGAGTCGGAAAAATCATCCGGTGTATCAATGCGGTCGTCACTCTCCGGCTCGGCGGATTCCGCAGCCTGGGGTACGCCAGCTTCATCGACATCGCCCGGAGTCTCGTCGGTGACCGACTCGGCCGTTTCCTCGTCGGACGAGGCGACGTCGCCGGTCTCGGCGGGGAGGTCATCGACGAGGTCCTGCGAAACACCGTCCTCGTCCTCTACCGCGGAGGGCCCATCGTCCTCCGCGATCGGGGGTGGCCCATCGTCCGGGGTGGGAGTCGTCTCCGCCTCCACGGGTGACGGAGTCTCCTCCGGGACACTTGGTGGAAGGTTCTCCCTGGTCGGCGCGGCGGTCTCTCGATCGAGCTCGGGAGCGACGGGTGGACTCGCGTCGATCTCCTCCTGGGCATTAAGAATGGGATCGACGTCGGAAGGGTTGCTGGGATCGGGCTGCCTGACTTTGCGTTTGAAGCGGCGCGTTTCGGGGGGTCTTCGCGTGCGAGGCCGCCGCGGTTTGCGCATGAAGTCGGGGATTTCGGGCAGATCAGCCATAGTTTTCCGACGATTCTCAACCGATTTGCATCGATTCTAGCGCAAAAGAGCGCCATTCGGAAGCACTCCCGGGCGGTCGACGCGCCGAAATGTCCGCCTAGCCAGCCCACTTGCTCCGACTGTAGCTGTCGCGCGGCCCGGGTCGCAGGCTGGGGGAGTTGTCAAATTGGCAACCAATCCCCCTCGCCGGGAAGAGCTCCGCCAAACTGGCAGGTTTTCCGAGCGATCCGCCACGGCGGCAATCAGACGCAAGCCTCTACCCTATAACATATTGCGACTCCACCTCCAAATTGGCATCCGCATTGCACAACGCGGAGCAAGCCAAAATGCCTTCGCTGGAGCCATCCAGAACTGCACAAGGAGCGTCGGCCCGCGAAGGGCTGCCGAGACAAACCACCGGAACCGACACGCCGCGAATTTTAGCGTGACCCAAGGGAGGATGAGTGAATGGCCAAGATGTTGACGTTTGACGATGAGGCCCGCCAAAAGATGGCGCAGGGTGTGAGCAAGCTCGCCCGCGCCGTGAAAAGTACGTTGGGCCCACGCGGACACAACGCGGTGATCGACAAGGGCTGGGGAAGCCCCACGATCACCAAGGACGGCGTCACCGTCGCCGAGGAAATCGAACTGGTCTGCCCCTACGAGAACATGGGCGCCCAGCTCGTCAAGGAAGCCGCCAGCAAGACCAGCGATGTCGCCGGCGACGGCACGACCACCGCGACGGTCCTGGCCGAGGCGGTCTTCAAGGAAGGCCTGCGTCGCATCGCCGCCGGGGCCGACCCGATGGCACTTAGCCGCGGCATCCACACCGCCGTCGAAGCGGTCGTCGAGCACTTGCTCTCCAAGGCGACCGCGGTCAAGGGACGTAAGCAGTCGATCGCCGAAGTCGCGACCATCGCCTCCAACAACGACAGCGAGATCGGCAAGACGATCGCCGACGCGATGGAGAAGGTCGGCAGTGACGGCGTCGTCACCGTCGAGGAAGGAAAGGGAATCGAGACCGAGGTCGAAGTCGTCGAAGGCATGCAGTTCGACCGCGGTTACCTCTCCCCCCACTTCGTCACCGACCAGGACGAGATGGCCGTCGAACTCGAGAACTGCCTCGTGCTCATCTACGAGGAGAAGATCTCCTCGGCCAAGCCGCTCATCCCGCTGCTCGAAACGATCTCCCAAGCCCACAAGCCGCTCTTGATCATCGCCGAGGACATCGAAGGCGAAGCCCTCGCCACCCTCGTCGTCAACAAGCTCCGTGGCATCGTCAACGTCTGTGCCGTCAAGGCCCCCGGCTACGGCGATCGTCGCAAGGCAATGCTCGGCGACATCGCGGTCCTCACCGGTGGCAAGGCCATCTTCAAGGATCTCGGCGTCAAGCTCGAGAACGTCTCGCTCGACGATCTCGGCAAGGCCAAGAAGATCACCGTCACCTCCGAGAACACCACCGTCATCGAAGGGGCCGGCAAGAAGGTCGACATCCAGGGTCGTTGCGAGATGATCCGCCGCGAGATCGGCGAGACCGACAGCGACTACGATCGCGAGAAGCTGCAAGAGCGTCTCGCGAAGCTCGCCGGTGGCGTCGCCCAAATTAACGTCGGGGCCGCGACCGAAACCGAAATGAAGGAGCGTAAGGCGCTCGTCGAGGATGCCCTTCACGCGACGCGGGCCGCGATCGAGGAAGGGGTCGTTCCCGGCGGTGGCGTCGCTCTCCTTCGCAGCGGCGAGGCCCTTGAGGGACTCAAGCTCAAGGGGGACGAGGCCCACGGCGTCGACATCATCCGCAGCGTCCTGAGCATTCCGGTCCGGACGATCGCGACCAACGCCGGCAAGGACGGCTCGGTCGTCGCCGCCCAGATCCTCAAGAACAAGGACCTGAAGTTCGGCTACAACGCCAATAAGGACGATTACGGCGACTTGACCAAGGCGGGCGTCATCGACCCCGTGAAGGTGACCCGCTCGGCCCTGCAAAACGGTGCCAGCGTCGCCGCGCTATTGCTCACCACCGAGTGCATGATCGCCAACAAGCCCGAACCCAAGTCGGCCGATGCTGGTGGCCACCACGACCACGGCATGGGTGGAATGGGCGGCATGGGCGGAATGGGTGGCATGGACATGGGCGGCATGGGCATGGGTGGCATGGGCGGTATGGGCATGGGCGGTATGGGCGGCATGATGTAAGCCGCTTCGCCGTACGAGACCGCCTGGAGGGAACTCCGTTCCGCCAGCCGTTCGCGTTCACGCGACCAATGACGATCAAGTTCAGCATAAGCCGGTCTCCCTCCGAGCGACAAGCGCCGAGGGGCACCGGACCTGGGAATCGACAAGTTCAACGAGAAATCAGACAGGAGATGGATCCATGGCTAAGGGAATCGGATTGAAGCCGCTCGACGATCGGGTTGTTGTTCGCAGTGCCGAGGCGGAAGACACGACCGCCGGCGGCATCGTGCTGCCCGACAACGCCAAGGAAAAGCAGCAGCGTGGCGAGATCGTCGCTGTCGGTCCGGGCAAGTTGCTCGACAGCGGCGAACGGGCCGCCCTTTCGGTCACCGTCGGTGACGAGGTTCTCTTCGGCAAGTACGCCGGCAACGAAGTGAAGATCAACGGCGAAGAGCTCAAGATCATGCGTGAGAGTGACTTGCTGGCCAAGGTCGAGAAGTAGTCACTGCCTGTCAACAGGGTCCGAACCAAACCACACAAGGAGTCAACCACGTGGCAAAGCAGTTGATGTACGCCGACGAGGCCAAAAAGAAGATGCGCGAGGGTATCAGCAAGCTCGCGCGCACCGTGGCGGTGACGATGGGGCCGACCGGTCGCAACGTCATCCTCGACAAGTCCTTCGGTGGCCCCACCGCCACCAAGGACGGCGTCTCGGTCAGCAAGGAGATTGAGCTTCCCGATCCTTTCGAGAACATGGGCGCCAAGCTCGTCAATCAAGTCGCCAGCAAGACCAGCGACGTCGCCGGTGACGGCACGACGACCGCGACGGTCCTCGGACGCGCCATCTTCGAGGAAGGCCTGCGTCACCTGACCGCCGGCGCCAACCCTTCCCACGTTCGTCGCGGGATCGAGAAATCGGTCGAGGCCGCGATCGAAGCCCTCAAGGAGCTTTCGACGCCGGTCAGCAGCGCCGATCAGATCGCCCAAGTCGGCGCCATCAGCGCCAACAACGACATGGAGATCGGCAAGCGTCTGGCCGAGGCGATGAAGAAAGTCGGCCAAGATGGTGTCATCACCCTCGAGGAAGGCAAAACCGCCGAGGACGAGTTCGACGTCGTCGAGGGCATGCAGTTTGACAAGGGCTACCTCTCGCCCTACTTCGTGACCGACTCGACCGCGATGCAGGCGGTCTACGACGACGCGTTGCTCCTCATCTTCGAGAAGAAGATCAGCAACCTGCGCGACCTCATTCCGCTACTCGAAAAGGTCGCCCAGACTGGCAAGGCGCTGGTGATCATCGCCGAGGACGTCGAAGGCGAGGCTCTCGCGGCCTTGGTCGTCAACCGTCTTCGTGGCGTGCTGAAGATCGCGGCGGTCAAGGCGCCGGGCTTCGGCGATCGCCGCAAGGCGATGCTCGGTGACATCGCCACCCTCACCGGCGGCCAGCTCATCAGCGAAGATCTCGGCATCCAGCTCGAGAGCGTCACGCTTGAGCAGCTCGGTCAATGCCGCCGGATCGAAATCGACAAGGAGTCGACGACGATCATCGAGGGCGCCGGCGATCAAGCCGCCATCAAGGCCCGGGTCGATCAGATCCGCGGCCAGATGGATCAGAGCAAGAGCGAGTACGACAAGGAGAAGTTCGCCGAGCGTCTGGCGAAGCTGACCGGCGGCGTGGCCGTGATCAAGGTCGGTGGCGCCACCGAGGCGGCGATGAAGAATCGCAAGGCGCTCTATGAAGACGCCCTGCACGCCACTCGTGCCGCCAGCGAGGAAGGGATCCTTCCCGGTGGTGGCGTGGCGCTGCTGCGGACGCTCGACGCGGTCGAGGCGCAGCGGAGCAAGCTCAAGGGTGACGAGAAGATCGGCGCGCTGATCATCTCGCGCGCCCTGGAAGCTCCGATCCGCCAGATCGTCGAGAACGCCGGCGGCGACGGCGCCGTGGTCGCTCAGGAAGTCAAGGAGCGGGGCGGCGTCATCGGCTACAACGTCAACGAAGACGCGTACGTCGACATGCTCGAAGCCGGCATCATCGACCCGACCAAGGTCGTTCGCTCGGCACTTCAGAACGCGTCCTCGATCGCGGCGTTGCTCTTGACCACCGAAGCGATGGTGACCAAGTTCGACAGCGACGATGACGAGGCTCCGGCCGTCGAAGGCGCCATTCGCTAGTGTAAGAGGGTCGGAAGCGGCTCCCTACGTGGGAGCCGCCCAAGTAAGCCAGCGAAGGGCGGCCAAGCGCGGTTGCCCTTCTTTTTTTGGCCACGCCCATAGGACGAGCCGCGAATGATGGCAACCAAGCGCGACTACTACGAAATCCTCGGGGTCGAACGATCCGCGAGTCCGGATGAGATCAAGAGCGCCTACCGCAAGCTCGCGATGAAGTATCATCCCGATCGCAACCCCGGCGACCAAGAGGCCGAGAAGAACTTCAAGGAGGCGGCCGAGGCGTTCGAGGTCTTGGGCGACGACGCGAAGCGGCAGCGGTACGACCGCTACGGCCATCAAGGGCTCGAGGGAACCGGCTTCCAAGGGTTCTCGGACATCGAGGATATTTTCGACGTCTTCGGGAGCTTCTTTGGGGGCGGTCGACGTCGGCCCCGCGGCCCCCAGCCCGGCAACGATCTCGAGGTCGGTGTTCGCATCAGCCTCGAGGACGCCGCTCGCGGGTGTTCGCGCAGTGTCAGCGTTCGCCGACGGGCGCGCTGCGGCACCTGCGACGGAACCGGGGCTCGCGCCGGCACCAAGCCGACGACCTGCTCGATGTGCGGCGGCCGAGGCCGCATCGTGCAGGCTCAAGGGCCCTTTCGCATCGAGACGACCTGCCCCACCTGCCGCGGCGCGGGCACCCTGGTCAGCGATCCCTGCTCGACTTGCGGGGGAACGGGCCTGCAAGTCGAGGAGAAGAAGACCACCGTCGACGTCCCGCCGGGGGTCGACTCGGGCATGCGACTGCGGGTTCGCGGCCAGGGAGAACCGGGACAACCCGGAGCCCCTCCCGGCGACCTCTACGTCCATGTGACCGTCAACTCCCACAAGCTCTTCGAACGCGACGGCCGGGATCTGATCTGCCGGGTGCCGATCAGCTACCCACAAGCCGCGCTCGGGGCGGAACTCGATGTGCCGACCCTCAACGGCAAGGAGAAGCTGTCGATTCCGCGCGGGACGCAGAGTGGCCAGGTCTTCCGCCTCAACGGCAAGGGCATGCCGGACGTCCACGGTCGCGGCCAGGGACGATTGTTGATCCAAGTGTACGTGGAGATTCCCAAGAGACTCGAGCAGCGTCAGGAAGAGTTGCTGCGTGAGTTGGCCGAGCTGGAGAAGGTCAACGTCGCTCCCGAGCAGAAGTCGTTCTTTGAACAGATTCGCGACTACTTCATGCCTGACGAAGAAAAGGAGGAATAGCGGATGACGTCGCCGTCACTCGACGAAACCAACGATCCCCAAGACGCCGAATCGACATCCCACGAGAACCCCACGATGGCAAACGAAGAGAGCGAACCGACTCCCGAAGAGAACCTCGACGACGAGTTGTCGATGCACGACACGCTGACGCTCGAAAAGGCGATGGAGGAGCGGGACAAGTACCTCAACTTGGCCCAGCGAGCTCGCGCCGAGTTCGAGAACTATCAGCGGCGCATGAATCGCGAGATGCAGCAACAGAAGCAATTCGCCGCCCAGCCGCTGGCGTCCGACTTGCTTTCGGCGATCGATAATCTCGATCGCGCGATCAGTTCCGCCGAGGATCAGAAGGAGACCGCCGGCATTCTCGAGGGGATCAAGCTGGTCCGCAAGCAGCTTCTCGACACCCTCGCGAAGCACTCGATCGAGCAGATGATTCCCGACGGCGAGCCGTTCGATCCTCATCATCACGAAGCGGTGATGCAGCAGCCCTCGGGCGATTGTCCGCCGATGACGGTCCTTCAGACGGTCGAGACCGGTTACATGTTGCATGATCGGGTCATTCGTCCCGCGAAGGTGATCGTTTCGGTCTCGCCGGCGTAGGGATGCAGTCGCTTGTGTCCGATTGCTCCCCTTTGTCCAAGGGGTGTCCGATTGCTCCCCCTTCTCCAAGGGGTGTCCGATTGCTCCCCCTTCTCCAAGGGGTGTCCGATTGCTCCCCCTTCTCCAAGGGGTGTCCGATTGCTCCCCCTTCTCCAAGGGGTGTCCGATTGCTCCCCCTTCTCCAAGGGGGAGTTAGAGGGAGTCTTCAAGCGGGCTCCGAATAACCGCTCGCCAGAACACCACCGCGAGAACGACTTAGGTCGATGGCTGATCAATCATGAGTGAAGGAGTCGTCGATGCCGACGTACGAGTATGTCTGTGACGCGTGCGAACACGAGATGGAAGAGTTCCAGTCCATCACGGCCAAGCCGCTGAAGAAGTGCCCCGAGTGTGGAAAAATGAAGCTCCGTCGCCTCCTCGGCACCGGCGGCGGGTTCATCTTCAAGGGCTCGGGATTCTACCTGACCGACTACCGCAGTGACTCCTACAAGAAGGGAGCCAAGGCGGACAAGGAGGCCTCCTCGAAGTCCTCCAGTTCCAGCGGCGACAAGTCCTCCTCCAAGTCCGACTCGAAAAAGAGCTCCAGCAAATCTAAGAGCGACTGACTTTCACGCGCGCTGGTTGCGGCATAGTGTAGAGCTGGGCGGGCAATCGAATCGCGGGAACGTTCCCCCTTCGATCGGCAACCCCGCCCTCGTCACGCACAAGGAGAGCGAACATGCGTGAAGTGACATGCCCCCAATGCCAGCTCCGCTTCAAGGTGCAAGACCTCGCGGCGGACGCTTACGCTCCGTTTTGCAGCCAACGCTGCCGCGACCTCGATCTGGGCAACTGGCTCAACGAGCGCTACAGCGTCCCGGTTGAGACCGAACGCGTCGCGAGGATGATGCATCGCGAGGGCGAAGAGTACGATCCCTTCGCCGCCGGCGAGTAGGCTCGTGGCGCCCCGTCCGGATGATCCGTAGCACGCCGTTGCAGCAAGCGATCTCGAATCGTCGGGCGGCCCTGCTAGTCAGCGTGCCTTGGCCCCGTATCACAAACAGGAGGCGGGCACGTCAGCGAGCGCCCACCGCGTTCGACGACACGGACTCCGGGGAAGGACATCCATGGGGAGCAAGTTGGGCCGCGCTTCGGCACCGGTGTTGATTCTCGTCGCGATCATCGCCCTGGTGATCGTCCTCGCCTTCGTCGAGAGCGCCGCCGACAAGCAGTCGAAGACTGCCTACCGACACCTCACCGCTCATGTCGCGTCCCTCTCCGACGACGAACAGGCTCCCACGATTGAGGAAGTCGTCGCACTTGTCGCGACCTCGCCGAGCGAAACGATCGACGAGCAGGGTCACTACCGGCAACAGTTCACTTGGTACGGCCTGCGTCCTCACACGCTCTACGTCGTCTACACCGTCGACCGCCCGCATCGCCTGAAAGCCTTCTCCTTAAATGAGCCCTTGCCTTGACGAATGACGCCACGACACCGAGCAACTGGCGCGTTCGCGTCCGGGACCACTTGCGCCTCATTCGTTTTCCAAACACCTTCACCGCGGCGGCCGACATCTTCCTCGGGGGTTGGTTGGCGACCTCGGCCTCCGGCGATCTCTTCTCGATCTCGCTCTTGCTGCTCGCGTTCGCCAGCGCGAGTCTCTACGCGGCAGGCATCGCCCTCAACGACATCTTCGACCTCGAGATCGACCGCGAGGAACGTCCCGAGCGTCCCCTCCCCTCGGGACGCGTCAGTCTCCGCGCGGCGATCGTCCTCTCGTCGGTCCTCATCGCACTCTGCCTCGGGGCGTCGGCGGTGGTCGGCTTTCTCTCGCTGCTGGCCGCCCTGCTCCTCTTGGGAGCGATCTTCGTTTACGACGGCTGGCTGAAGCAAACGCCCGCCGGGCCACTCGCGATGGGACTCTGCCGGTTACTCAACGTCATCTTCGGCATCACCGTCGCGATTCCCGGTTGGAGCGACGCGACCGCGGCATCGGACCTGCTCGCCTTTCTGCTGTCGATGGGACTTTGGCGTCCCGAGCCCTTTCCCATCAGCCTCGCGATCGATGCGAACGCGCTTTGGCTCGTGCCGCTGGCCAACGGCGTCTACATCGTTGGCGTGACGTGGTTTGCCCGCCAGGAAGCCTCGATCAGCAACCGGGGGTTGCTCGCCGGTGGCGCCGTCGTCATCGCCGCGGGACTGGCGATCGATGCGGCGGCCTTGATCATCGCCCCGGCTCAAACGCTGTGGGTCTGGGTGGTTTGGCTGGCCTTTACGGGTCTCCTCGGAAACCGCGTCGGCACCGCCATCAGCGATCCCTCGCCACAGAACGTCCAAAGGGCCGTCAAGGCGGGCGTCCTCGGACTGGTCATCATCGACGGGATGATGGTCCTCGGGCTGGTCGGATTGGTCCCAGGCATCGTCGTGTGTCTCCTTCTGGTCCCGGCCCTCTATCTGGGTCGTTGGATCTATGTCACCTGAACGAAGGTCCACAAACGGCCGCTCGTCGGAATCTCCCTCTAAACGACTCAGCCCGCGCCATTGTCAAACTTGACAACTCGGAGAAGATCGCTTCAGCGTTTTCCGCCCCGAGCCCCTTCCAATCGGGGCACTTCGCGTCACAATGAGGCTCCTACCTACGCAGGGGGGAAATTCACCGAACCGGTTGCTAACCGACAGACGCACGCGGCCTCCAGGCCCGCTGGCGCCGGCCACGACCACATGATGTCAACGTGGTGAGGATCGATTGCATGTCCGCAGGGTTGTCGAGTCGGATCGCCGACGATCGCCATCCGTTTCCCAATGACAAGTCGTCATCATCGAAGAGCGTCGCCCCAGCGAGGCAACGTCTCTTCGAGTCACGCGTTGGCGTGGAGCACGAGTCGGCCGCGCCGAGCCTCTCGCGAACGATCGCCGCTCGCCTGGGTGATGGTTCCTCGTTGCCGATCCACGTGGTCGAATACCGGGCGTCCTTGCGTTCGACTTCGCCGTTGGTGCTGGCCCTCCCCTTCACCGCGGCGCACTCGCGACAGTTGGCTCCGCTCGCGTTGTCGCTGCAAGCACGGGGAGTCGACGTCGTGACGATCGACCCGCCGGGGCATGGCCGCAGTGGCGGCAAACGCGGGGTCGTCGATCTCGACGTCATCATGCACGCGGTCGCATCGGTCGCCGAGGAGTACGCCGACAATCGGCCTCGCAGTCACGTCGGCATCGTTGGCAGCAGTTGGGGTGGGGACTTGGCGCTGCACTACGCCCTGTGGGAAGAGAAGCAGCATGCCACCAGCGGTCGGCCCAGACGTGTCGGTGGGGTGCTCGCCCAAGCGGTGATCACGCCGTGGCTGCGCGCGGTCTTTGGCCAGTTCCGCCCGGGAATGCGGCTCTTGTTCGACGAGCGTGGGATCGGAGCGGGCCTGGCGCGCCGAGCGATCGGTCCGCGGCTGGCGACGAAGCGGATCTTCCGCCCGACCGACCTCTATCGCGATCCCGCCCAACGTCGCCGCTTCATCGAGGATCCCCTCCGTTTGCGGGGCTACGATACATCGTCGTATCTGAACTACCTACGGCATGTCCCGAAGACAAAACCGCGGGAGCTGACGGTCCCGGTTCACCTGTTGGTCGGGGCGCTTGATCGACTGGTTCCGCCGGAGTACGAGCGGAAGGTCTACCAGGCCCTCGCCGAGGAAGGGGTCGATGTCTCGCTGACCCTCGTCCCCGACGCCGGCCACGGCATCGTCGAGGAGCAACCCGACACCATGGCCCGCTGCCTCGTCAGCATGTTCGGCCAACTCTCCCGCGGCCACCTCCCCGCGAAGTCCACCTTCGGCTTCTCGGCCGCGCATTTCTCGAGTCACGTCTTGGATGAGCTGGCGGGATAGCGATCGACCCGAGGTCGCAAACTCGCCCCCAAACCCGGCAGAAAGTAAGTCCACCCGACTAGGTATCTGCAAACACGCGATTGTTTCGTACAATTCCTTGCTGGGTGGTTGGGAACCGATTCGCAAGGCGGCGAGGGACGATGAGCTCACTTCGAGTAGCTCTGGTGCAGATGGCGTGCGCGACCGAGCCCGAGAGGAATCTCGAGCGGGCCGAGGCGTTCATCCTTGACGCGGCCGACCGAGGAGCGCTGTTCGTCTGCTTGCCGGAACTCTTTCTCACGCAATACTTCTGCCAAATTGAGGATGTCGCCGCGTTCGACTTCGCCGAACCGATTCCGGGACCGACAACCGAACGATTGGCGCGAATCGCGAACGAGCGATCGATCTGGCTGCTGGTTCCCCTATTCGAACGCCGGGCGGCGGGGGTCTTTCACAACTCGTGCGTCGTGATCGATCCGAAGGGGTCGATCGTGAGCCACTACCGTAAGAACCACATCCCGGACGATCCCTGCTACCGCGAGAAGTTCTACTTCACACCAGGCGACTTGGGCTACCCCACCGCCCGTGTCGCCGATGTCTCCGTTGGCCCGCTCATTTGCTGGGACCAATGGTTTCCCGAAGCGGCTCGGTTGATGACGCTTCGCGGGGCGAACCTGCTCGTCTACCCGACCGCCATTGGATGGTTGCCGGAGGAACGCGAGGAGGAGGGAGAGGACCAGGCCAACGCGTGGCAGACGGTGCAACGCGGCCACGCAATCAGCAACGGGCTCTTCGTCGCGGCGATCAACCGCGTCGGCACCGATGGCGAGATCACCTTCTGGGGACGCTCCTTCCTCTGCGACCCGCTCGGTGTCGTCATCGCCCAGGCGGGCGAGGAAGAGGAAGTCCTCATCGCCGATTGCGACCTCGATCGCGTCGAATACGTTCGCCGCATTTGGCCCTTTCTTCGCGACCGCCGCATCGATGCCTACGACGGGCTCGATCAACGTTTTCTCGATCGGACATGACCATGAACACTCACTACCGCATGCCCGCCGAATGGGAACCGCAAGAGTCGATCTGGATGGCGTGGCCCCACGATCGTTCGACTTGGCCGAAGAGCTTCGACCGCGTCCTCGAGACGTTGGCGAAGCTCGTCGCCACGCTCTCGAGCGGCCAGGAGGTCCATGTCGCCGTCGCGAGCGACACCGATGCGACGACCTGCCGTCGCCGCGCCGCCGAGGCGGGAGCCAACAGCGATAACGTCTACTGCCACGTCCTCGCGTTCGACGATGTCTGGCTGCGCGACACCGGGCCGGTCTTCGTCGAACGACACGACGAGGGAGGCGTGTCGCGCGCCGCGATCGGCTTCACCTTTAACGGCTGGGGCGGAAAATTCCCGCATCGGCACGACGAGGTCCTCAAGCACTCGATCGCTGACATCATGAAGTCACCGCTCGTATCCCCCGGCATCGTGCTCGAAGGGGGAACGCTTGAAACCAACGGGCGCGGGACGCTCTTGACGTGTCAGCCCTCCGTCATCGACTTTCAGCGCAACCCGCACCTGACGCGCGGCGACGCGGAGGCGATCTTCGCCAAGTACCTCGGTTGCACCAAGGTCGTTTGGCTCGAAAGGGGCCTCGATGGGGACGACACCGATGGGCACATCGACAACCTCGCCCGCTTCGTCGCCGAGGACACCATCGTCGCCGCGACCCAAGAGGACCGCCACGACGTCAACTTCGACGTGCTCAAGGAGAACCTGAGCCAGCTTCGCGCCCTGCGTGACGAGCACGGCAAGCCGTACCGCATCGTCACCCTGCCGATGCCGAAGCCGGTCATGGAGGGCTGGGACCGCTTGCCGGCGAGTTATCTCAACTTCCTCATCACCAACGACCGGGTGATCGTGCCGACGTTCGATCAGCCGAGCGACACGATCGCGCAAGAACGTCTCGCGGCGGTCTTCCCATCGCGGGAAGTGATCGGCATTCGGGCCAACGACCTCGTCCAGGAAGCCGGCGCGATCCATTGCCTCACGCAGAACGTCGTGAAGTTGTGACACCTTGCTGACATGATCGCGGGGGGGCCGACTTTGAAGGGGCTGTCAGGCAATGGCCTGACCTACGAAGACATCATGTCTTGGCGGAAATGGCCGCCGTGTTCATCCGCTCACGGAGACGTTCGAGGACTTCGCCGGGGACGGTCTTCTGGCCGAGGTAGGAGCGGGGCTCGTCGCCGTGAAAGTCCGAACCGCCGGTGGGAACCAGGTCGTGATCGCGGACGATGTCGAGCAGGAAACGGCGATGCCTCCGCCTCGCGGCGGGGAAGTCGACTTCGATGCCGTCGCATCCGCTACCCAGAAGCTCGTGCCACACGTCACTCTTCCAGCCCGAGTCGGGATGAGCGACGACCGCGACGCCGCCCGCTTCGTGGATCGCGCCGACCGCCGCGGCAAAGGCGGGTGTTCGTAGACGCGGCACTTCGTCGATCTGCGAGAGGTAGCGTCGAAAGGCGTCGCGGGCGGTGGTGGCCTTGCCGGCTCGAACCAGTTCGCGTGCCAGGTGCCGCCGGCCGAGCGAGGCCGTGCCCAGTAGCCGCTTGGCGAGGTCGGAGGCGATGCGGAGTTGCCGTTTCGCGAGGGCTTCGCGGTAGGCGTCGAAGCGACCGCGCCGCTGATCCTGGAGGTCACGACAGAGTTCGCGCAGCGTCTCCCTCGAACGGTCGACGCCGTAGCCCAGGAGGTGAACCGAACGCTCGGCGGCGTGGGTGCTCAGTTCGACGCCGGGAAGGATCGTGATGCCAAAGCGGTCCGAGAGAAGCGCGATCTCCTCGGGGTCACCCATCGCGTCGTGGTCGGTGAGCGCGAAGCCGGCCAGGCCGCTACGGCGGACCATCTCGGCAAGTTGCATCAGCGAGTAGGCGCCGTCGCTTCTCGTGGAATGGACGTGGAGATCGAAGAGAGTCGGTGGAGGAGCCATGGGCGAACGTCGTGGGCCTCGGGCGTGTCGGTTGTCTTGGATGATCCCTTCATGATGATGGCGGGCGTGGGAAGCGTCGACCGCAATCGTCGGAAATCGTACAAAGAGGGGACCGCGCGGAGTTTGTCCTTGGGTCGGGCGTCCAGATTGTCCGTCGGAACATCGACGGTGCGGTCAAGGATGCCGACTCTTCTCACTGACTGACCAGCAGCCAGTGGCATCCGAAAGCAAGGACAACGACGCGCGACGCCATACTTGGGGCGATTAGCTCAATTGGCTAGAGCACCTCGCTTACACCGAGGGGGTTGGGGGTTCGAGTCCCTCATCGCCCATTGACCACTCCGACGATTCTCCGTCCACGGTCCAGCGCCCCGTTCCAGCTTGAGCCTCGCGATCCGGGCATCGCCTACCGGCCCCCAAGAAACGAACAAGGTTCGCTGAGCTGCGGACCATCGTCCCACCCAGCGAACCTTCGTTCCGTTTCGCACGTCGGCATCCACGAGGAGGCCCCTCGCCAGCCCTCGGCTACTTCTTCCCGAGCACTTCCATCGCCTTGCTGACGACGTGCTCTTGGGTGAAGCCGAACTTCTTCTGCACGTCCTTGAGCGGCGCGGAGCTACCGAAAGTGGTCATGCCGATGATCGCGCCCTTGCCGCCGACGTAGCGATCCCAGCCGAACGGCGAGGCTTGCTCGACCGCGACGCGAGCGGTGACGTCGGGAGGCAGGACGCTATCGCGATACTCCTGGCTCTGACGCTCGAAGATCTCCAGCGACGGCATGCTGACCACGCGGGCCTTGATGCCATCGGCGGTAAGTTGCTCGTAGGCATCGACGCAGAGCGGCACTTCGCTACCGGTCGCCAGAAGGATGACATCCGGCTTGCCGTCGGCGGCGTCGGCGAGGATGTAGGCACCTTGAGCGACCCCGGAGGCGGCGGCGTACTTGGAGCGATCGAGCGTCGGGATGTTCTGCCGACTGAGGATCAGGCAGCAGGGTTCGTGCTTGGAGTGCATGATGATCTTCCAGCACTCGGTCACTTCGTTCGCATCGCCTGGACGCAAGACGAGCATGTTGGGAATCACTCGCAGCGAAGCGAGCTGCTCGATCGGTTGGTGGGTCGGACCGTCCTCGCCGACGCCGATCGAGTCGTGCGTGAAGATGAGGGTGACCGGAATCTCCATCAGCGACGCGAGGCGGATCCCACCCCGGCAGTAGTCGCTAAAGATAAGGAAACCGGAACCGTAGCCGCGGATCTTCGAGAGGCATAAGCCGTTGACGACGCAGCTCATGGCGAACTCGCGAACGCCGTAGTGGAAGTTGCGACCGGTGTGATCGTGCGGCAGGAAGTCGCCGGCGGCCTCGTCGGTGATCCGGGTCTTGGTCGAGGGATCGAGGTCGGCCGAACCGCCAATGAGCCATGGCACGGTCTTGGCGACGACATTGAGCGCCTTCGAGGAGGCGACGCGTCCAGCGAGTCCCTTGGGATCAGCGGGGAAGGTTGGAAGTTCCGCGTCCCAGTTATCGGGCAGTTCGCGGTGCTGCATCTTGAAGAGCTGGTCGGCAAGTTCGGGGAACTCCTTCTGGTACTTGTCGAAGAGTTCGATCCACGCCTCGCGGGCCTGATGGCCCCGTTTGCCGATCCCTTCCTCGAAGGTCTCGATGACCCCGTCGGGGATGAGGAACTTTTCGTCCTCGGGCCAACCGTAGTTCTGCTTGGTGAGTTTGATCTCGTCCTCGCCGAGCGGAGCGCCGTGGGCACCGCTGGTGTCCTGCTTGTTGGGGGCACCGTAGCCGATGTGGCTGTCGACGATGATCAGCGTCGGGCGATCGTCGGTGGCGAGGAAAGTGTTGAAGGCCCGATCGAGCATGTCGAGGTCGTTGGCGTCGCCGACGCGGGTGACGTTCCAGCCGTAGGCGATGAAACGGGTGGCGACGTCATCGCTGAACGCCAGGTCGGTGTGACCTTCGATGGTGATCTTATTGTTGTCGTAGATCCAACAGAGGTTGGAGAGCTTGAGGTGGCCGGCGAGCGAAGCGCCCTCATGGGAGATGCCTTCCATCATGCAACCGTCGCCGCAGAGCGCGTAGACGTTGTAGCCGAACATCTCGTAACCGGGCCTGTTGAAGTGGTGGGCCATCCAGTCGCTGGCGATCGCCATGCCGACGCTGGTGGCGAGACCTTGGCCGAGCGGTCCGGTGGTCGTCTCGATGCCGGAGGTCCAACGGTACTCGGGATGCCCGGGGCACTTGCTGTCCATCTGCCGGAAGCGGCGGATGTCGTCGAGCGGCACCGAGAGAGTTCCGAGTGTCTCGTATTTCGGATTGACGGCCTTAACCTGGGCGAGATGCAACATCGAGTAGAGGAGCATCGATGCGTGGCCGTTTGAGAGGACGAAGCGGTCGCGATTGGGCCAGATTGGATCGTTGGGATCGAAGTTGAGGAACCGCTGCCAAAGACAGTAGGTCACCGGCGCGAGGGCCATCGGCGTTCCCGGGTGGCCCGAATTGGCGGCCTGCACCGCGTCCATCGACAATGTGCGAATGGTATTGATGCACTTCTCTTCGATGTCGGTTGCTACGGCCATGTCGCCTCCTGAGGAAAGGTGTTCTCGCGTCAGCGCCGGCATCCTCTTCGAGGCCCGACGTCGTTGACTTCACCGTAAGTTACAAACCCATGCTCGCGAATGGTGAAGGTTTCATGGAGATTTATGGTCGTCAAAAGAGCGAACGGCAACCGCGCCGGCCGGACTTTTCTGACATGGGGGATGTGGTCGATGCGCTTGGAGCGCGTCGCTCGGACCAAAACGATGGCGCGGCGTGGGGCCGCTACCGGCGCGAGCGGCGCTTTAGCGATGAGGAAATTTGGCTGAGGAAGGTCCGCTGGCTTCCTCCCTCGGCGGGCTTCTCGGGTTTTTCGCTCTTCTCTTCACCTTCCTCGGGTGTCGCGCCCTTCGATTTCGGCACCTCGCCGACAACCGATTTTCCTCCGAGCCATTGCGAAAAACTCGTGATGTCCTTCCCGTGATTCGTGCCCTCGGAAGGCGAGACCGTCTCGGGGGAGGCCGAAGGTACCTCGGTTCGATCCGAGATCGACCCAAGCGCCGACCGATTGGCATGCAGCATGCCGTCGGCCCAATCGGGCTGTTGGACATCTTCCGGAGACGTGGCGGGGATCGTCTCCCGCTCGATGTCCTCCGAGGAGATCCACTCCGAATGTGCCCATTCGACGAACTCGACCCCATCGTCCGCATCGGGCTCGAGCATTTCTCCCGCTCTGGGGCGGAGTCCAAAGAGCTTCCACGGCTTCGACTTGACCCACGGCTCGTTCTTGAGCTTCGACACCTCCGCGGGGAGTTGCCCTTGCTTGGCGAGCTGGACCACCTGACGAAGTCGATCGAGTTGAGCGATCGCGTCGCGGCCTTCCTCCGTCGCCTGCAGCTTCTCCATCGCGGCGTCCGGTATTTCCGGCAGCTCGGTCTTGGACAAACCGTTGACGATCGCCGCGTGCGACTCGTCCAATTTGGCGGCGACCTTGGCGAGTTCGCGGGGCTTGAGCATCCGCGAAAGGGAGAGTTTCAGTTTCTCCATGCGCTCGACATGGTCGGTGTAGGTTTCGATCGAATCCATGGACTTGCTCTCAACGAAAGATGAATGCGGTCGCGAGGACGACTCGAACTAGTTCTGGGGAGGATGCCAGACGGTCTTCCCCCTCGAAACGTCCAAGCCGATCTCCAAGAATTGTCGCCTTGTCGCGTCGACGTCGTCCCCATCGAGCGTGGCGATGTTAACGGCGGCGATCACCCCCTCTTTCTTGAAGTTGCGTTTGAGCGCCGCGAGAGGCTCGGGAAGCTTCATGTTGGGGTATCCCGCCGCGCGGGCCAGCAAGATCGAGGCCGTGACGTCGGTGACGACGCGCGTGACGCGATGGACGTACTCTCGACGTCGGTCGGTCGGATCGGCCACCCACCGGCACGTCCCGGCGAAGGCCTTGCGATCCTTGCCTTCCAGCGTCTCGGGAGGGGTCACCGCGGCGATGCAGCAACACCCCCACCAGATGGCGTGACGCAAGGGCAACGCGTGTCCGATGAAGTCGAGGGCGTCTTCGAGAAGTTGCTCGTCGACCAACGTCTCCAGGTAGTCACCACACGTTTGCGCGGGATGGATCAAAGCTCGAGCGGGCCGGCTCAACTTCGTGAACTCGCGCGTCAGCACTTGCTGTGCGGGAACGAGTTCATCGATCGCGGGTTCCATTTGATCCATCATCGCATTGTCTCATCGCACTAGCGGACTATTGAATGACTGGTGATGCCGGCTTACTTTGTCAGCTTGTCGAACTCGACTAGCCGAAAGACTCCGCCGATCCATTCTCGATCGGTGAGTTTCCCATCGTGCTGGGCATTCCGACAAAGACCTGCCCCAATCCGAGAATCGTGTTCGTCGGATCTCCCTCGATCCAAACGCCGGGACCGAGGGCCGTCACATCCTCCGCCACCAGTTCGGTGGCGTAGTCGAGCCCCATGAAGGACTTCAAGGGAATCGCCGCGACCGTGAGCCCGCCGGTGGCCCCCAGGGTCGGTGACAAATTGTATCCGTAGGACGACATTGCCGATCTCCTTCTGGTTTGATTCGGTCAGCTTTGAAAGTTGGCGGACTCTTCAACCGTCACGGGGACCGCCTCATTCTCCAGAATCGCCGCCTTCGTGGTGACAAGTCGATCCTTCGCGGTAGTCCCAGCTTGTTCCACCTCGACCTTCTCGGTCTTTACGCCGAAACCGTGCTTTTGTACCCACGCTCCCCATGTCGTATTGACCGGTGTGTTCCCATCATTGGAGAACGTGTACCCCGCATTCGTCTTCATCACTCCCCAAACGGACGCGAGGATCTCGAAATCGGATGACCCGAGAATGAGTTCCGTCTTGCCGATACCCGCGTGAACTCGAGTCGATTGGCCGTGGACCATGTTCGACATGATTCCCGTCATCGTCAGATCGGGGGTCACGAACTTCTGTGTTCCCCCAAACATCCACGTGGAAACATCCGCGTTGTCGTGGTTGTAGCTGCCGTCGACGGTGAAGCTGTAGTCGCCACCGGTCGACTCACTTCCATCGCCGTGGACATCTTGGGTGTTGTCACCCGAACTCGAGGAATCCGAATCGCCACCGCTGCCGCTCCCCCCCTGCTCATCGTCCGCCGCCGTCGCCAAGGAAGGAAAACCGATTCGCTCGTTGAGATCCCTCCCTGTCGTCAGCAGAAAGCCATTCTTGGCCGAGGTGTGGGTTTCCGCTTCCGAATGGACGATCGCCTCGGCCGTCGTCGAACGCTTGAACGTCAATCGACTCATCTGTTCCCGCGAACCACCCTTCGTTCGGAACCACGATCCTTCGGTGTGGCGCATCGTGCTCGAGTCGATGGCGGGCTTGTGGGCGGCGTTGTAGAGACATCCGACGATACGCGGCTGATCGGGATCTCCACCACGGAACCCCAAGAGGACCTCCTCGCCCGCCTGGGGCCATCGAGCGCTCCCGTGGTGGTTGCCCGCCAGGGACTGAGAGACCCGAACCCAACACGAACTCGGCTCGGCCCTCGGATCGAAACGGAACGCGACCTTCACGTGCCCCTCGTCGGTCGTCGGTGTCTCGTCGCCGTGGCCGACGACGGTCGCGGAGATCACCCCTTTGATGCTCGGACGAGCGCGGCGTCGCGGCATTCGGTAGGGAACTCTCTTGGGGATCGCATGGAAGGTCGCCCGATAGGGTTTGGATTTCTTTCCGGAATCGTCGGGTAGCGGCAAGCGAACTCGTTGCTCCAGCCGCGTGACAAAATATTCGCCCGAGTGATCATTGGCATCGCTCAGCCGCATCAGATAGCCGGGCCGAATGGCACTGGAGTCGGTCTTACCGCGATAGGTCAAGGAGGCGGCGCCCAGTTGTTGGACTTGGACATTCGCATGCCGCTGAAGCTCATCCCCCAATGCCTCGAGTCCCTCCTCATGAACCTCGCCATAGCGATCGTGTTTGGAGAACCGATGGGCGACGTTCGCTTGCCTCGCGACCACACAGTCCTTCATGGCCGATCCGGCGTACGACGAGCCAAAGGGGCCATCGTCGCCCGGAGCGGGGTGTGTCGCCGAGGCATTCACGATTCCCGTGAAGGACTGGTCGTGGTAATCCACGAGATCCACCCGCCGAGGGACCACACTCTGTTCGTAGTCCCACGCGGTGACGCTCGGTTTGTCCCAATCGGTTCCGAACGGCAATGATTCACAACCCGGAGCGATACTCGCTCGCGGCGAGGAATCCGCCACCACCAGGGTCGTCTCCTTGTCATCGGATTCGAAGAAACTGTAGCGTCCATCCTCCTCGAGAAGACGAAGGATGTAGTTCGACGGCGACTCGGCGTAGCGCACCGATAAACAGCGTGGATGGTCCGGCTCGTGCATATCGAGGCGATAAGAGAATCCGTCTAGCTCCGCGTCGAGTATCTGCGACAGATCACGCTCTTGGTGGACGCGAAAGCCGACCTGAGTGGTCGATCCAAGAAGAGCATGAGGCGGCAGCAACAGCGCTTCGAACACTTCGTAGCGATGCGTGTTCCCCACTCGCCGAACTTCCACGATGATGCCGTGAATCCGACGGGGACTCTGTCCCTCGTTCTCGATCGACACACTCACACTTCGAGCGAGGAGTTCCTCGATTGGTACGGCCTTGTCGCGCGGCGCGTGCAACTCGAGACGATAGCGAAAGTATCGCCCAATCTCCTCGCGGCCACAGAGCCCATGAAGAGACACGCCGTCACCCTCAATGGGCGTGTTGATTCGCAGAATCGTCTTGCGGTGTTCTATCACGAACTCACCTTCGATGAAGTACCCACCTCGTCGGGTCGCGGTCCACGGCTGCTAGGAGTCCGTTGACCGATTCGATGCAGCTTACTTCAACACCTTGCTAGACCTGAATCTTCTGCGAGGCATCGGAGGAAACGCATGCGGCCCTCTTTTTCAGAGTGCCAGAACCCAAGACCGCAAGTGACTTGCCGGCGTGCAGATCGAATTTCTCTACTTCTATTCCGTTGACAGAACAGTGACACATACTTGTCCCCAGAAAGACGTCCACTTCAATGTTCGTAAATCCATTCATCTGGAATAGCGTCCCTCTGTAATACCGAGCGAGGACCGGGGAGGAGAACAGTTCGATGTCCACAAGCCCAACAACCATCTCCGTGGACGCCGCCATTCCAGGAACGGAAGGGAGAAACGTCGGCAATCCGGTAAGCGCCCCAAAGAGCGGCGCGTACTCGAGAGCGTTCGCCCCGCCCATGCTAAGGCGGAAAGTCCAGCCCGCGATCTCGCTCCAAGTCGGCCCGACGATGTTCGTCAACAGCGCGCCCATCTCGACACCGGCGTCCGCGATCCAGTTCGACGCCCCCTTCATCGCGTAATGCGCTTCCTCGGTGACCGACAAGCTGGAGTCACCGGAAACGGTCTTCGTCGTCTCCCCGGAAACGTTGAGGGTGTACGTTCGCGTTGCCGCGCTCGCGGATGTTCCCCCACATCCCGAACCGGAATCGGACAGGTCCACGGCGGATGAGTCGCCATAGACTCTCTTGCAGTCACGTCCGGTGACATGCCAAAGATCGTTCTCCGCCAACCATTCGAGATCCTTTTCGGAGACGAAGTGAATCCGCTCCTTGCCCGGCGACTTGTCGATCGCGATTTGGCTGGCGATGGGCGAGTCTCTCCGATCCGAACCAAAGCTCATGTGATCGATCGAGCGATGCGAACTCCGATCGCCCGCGGGTCGGTTCCGCTCGTTGTAGAGGGCGCCGATGACATGGGGACGATCGGGATCGCCTTGCTCGAACTGAACCAGGACCTCCTGCCCGTCGCTGGGGATCCATACGTTGCCGAACCCTTGACCGCTCTTTGGTTGCAGAACCCGCACCCAGAACGACTCGGAATCGGCATCCGATCCCCAGGCGAAGCGCACCCTGACCGACAGTTCGTCGTTGGTCGTCACCTCCCCTCGCGCGTGACCCACGACCGTCGCCGTTTCGACGCCGTCGATCAACGGCCGGGCAGTTCGCGTCGGTACGCGGTAGGGGAGATCAATGGGCAGGCACTCGAACTTGCAACGGTAAGCTTCGGCGTCCCCCAATCCGGCCAGGGGCAACGGCAACGTGACCGAGTGACGCGCTCGAGTGATGAAGTAGCGTGCCGGCTCTCCCGCGCCGTGATCAATCTCCACCGCGCATCCAGGCCGAAGATGAACCGATGTCGAGGTTCCCTTCGCGACGAGAGCGCCAACGGTATGCTCTTGCAGTCTGACGGACGCTTGCTGACGAGCGAGATCCTCGAGCCCATCGAGGCCGGCTTCGTCCTTTTCGCCATCCCAAGAGTAGCGTGAAAAACGCTGCGCGAACGGCTCCCTTGTCTCCAAACCGATCTTCCGAGCGGCGGGAACGTCGAGCCTGGTCTCGCGACCCGCGAAGCCGATCGGATTTGAAAATACCGCGTCGGCGTGAAGATCGGGTGAATGGCGTTCGTGGGCCAGATCCCCAACCGTCCCGCGACAGGGTACCAGACGCTGCCTCTGCCGCCACTTGATCAGCGTCGGTCGATCATGCGCGCGACCGAGCAGTTCCTCGACCAAGGGTGCGTGCCTCGACGTGTCGGCGAAGTGAATCGTCGGCGAGGTCTCCTCGAACGTGAAGTAGTAGTGACAGCCGTTGTCTTCCAGTCGTCGCTGCAGATGCGACCAATCGCTCTCTTGGTACTGCGTGGCCATCTTGTAGGGATAGGTTCCGTCGCGAAAGTCGATGGCGGGGCGGGTCGTCCCCAGGGTCTTCTCGATGAGGTCCTCGAGCGTGGTCTCCTGAAAGATGCGAAAGCGCGAGTTCTTCAGCAGCGGAAAGATGCGCGGAACGATGGTGGCTCGGTAGAGGGCGTACTTGGCGTCAATCCGTGAAGCGGCGCCCGCGCCCGTGAAGGAACCACCCACCGTGGCGATCATGCCTTGAACGTGGATCGACGATCGATCGGGCACGTCGATCACCAAGGTGACCTCCCGTCCGATCAGTCCCAACACCTCCCTCTCTTTCGATCGCGCGTGGCAAAGATCGACAACGAACTCGAATGGCGTCGACACCGCCTCCCGACCTTCGAGCCGGTGAACCATCGGTGGATCGTCGCTGCCGGGGATCTGTAGCCTAATTTGCATGCTCGCCTTCCAATTCACTCCCGCGAAGACTGCCGGTGACGATCCAGCGCGACAGACTCAATCAGCGATCACGCGTGATACACCGCGGTAGTGTGCAATCTCATGCTAGCCGAGTCGCTGCGAAGGTTCTCTTTCCGAATTTCCAACATCCGATTCCGCAACTTCATGGGATTGCTTTTGAACCACGCCCCCGCGTAGTTGACCGTCGCTGCGAAGACATCTGTCTGCGCAATCGCGATGCTCATGTAGGCGACCTTGCGCATGTAGCGTGCCGCCCACAATTTGTAGGACGACTTCGTAAAGTGGAAACGCCAGTACGCCAACCCCCACGACACATCGAGTCTTCCGATTCCAATGATGAACCGGTTGTGGACCATGTGAATATGGAACACCGCGGCGGCGATGACAATCGTCGGAGCGTCCATCAACGAGGTGTGGATGAGCGAGTTGAAGGTCGCGAACCCCTTCACGCGACAGTTGCTATCCCCCAGTACCTGCCGCGTGAAGCCCCCCCACACGCTCTCGAAGAAGTTTCCCATCACGTCGAGCGTATGGTTCCCTGACCCACTTGACGATCCGCCCGAACCAGACCCGTCGTCGGCGGACTCGGCGGTCGCGTACCCGACGTTGATAACGGCGTAGTCGCTGGCGATGTGGTGATCGCTCTCCGAGGAGATCCGGGCGTCGTGTTCGGAACGCCAGGCCAATTTCTCCCCCTCATCACGACGATCGAACGAGAGTTGGTGCGCGCTGGTTCGATCCTGTTCGAGACTCTGCCCCCAGTAACCTTGAACGTTGCGGTGAACCTCTCGGCTCTCGGGCGGAACGTGCCGCACGCTCGGCAACGAACCGAGAACGTAGTAGTGTTCCGGGTTTCCCTCCTCGTGAACGCAGAGGACCTCGTGCTCCTTGTGCGGCAGATGGATGTCGCCGTGGCCCTTGCCGGCGCGGGCGAAGCGATGTCGAGCCCAAACGGCGTTCTTGCCTTCGTCGGAATCCCAAGGAAATCGGACCTTCACCGCGGCGTAGTCGTTGACGGTGACCTCTTCGTGATCGGAGGCGACGACATTGCCGATCGCGGCTCCCGCGACGCGATGCCTCGAAGCGGTCGCCGGAGGCCGGTAGGGAAGCTCGGCCGGGATGCAGCGAATTCGGGCGGTATAAGAGGAAGCCTCGACGCGTGAGGAATCGGCGAGGGGGATCCGCACGCCGTGCTTGACTTGGACGATCCAATAGCGTCCCGACTCCGAACCGGCGTCGGAAAGTTCGAAGGTGTGACCGGGGATCATGCCCGAGAAGTTGGTCCGGCCCCGCGACTCGATCGCTTGGCCGAGTTGCCGTTCAAAAAGGATCCTGGTTCGTCGGGACTTGTCCTCGAAGAGACCATCGAGCCCCTCGGGATCGTGGTGGCCGTCGCGCGCGATCTCGCGGAACTGATGGGCGAAGGGCTCGCGCACGTCAAGACAACAGCCCTTCAGCGCCGGATGGTCCAGCGTTGCCACCCGACTGCCGACGCGAACGGGGGAGGCGAACCGTTCCGTGTGCGAAAGGTCCGCGTCCGGCATCTCGTGGTGGTAGTCGTTCGTCTTAACCTTGCGAGCGGTCAACCGCTGACGCGTCCGCCACCGATTGATGTGGGGTTCAGTCCCCTCGAGCCTTAGCGGGATGGGAGTCGCTCCAGGAATGGGAGGAGATTGCCCCATCACATCGGCGAAGGTGAGCCCACACTGACCGGGAGCCCAGTCGGCATCGTGCTCGAAGTACCAATGACACCCTTCATCCTCCGCCACACGCCGCACATGATTCCACGTACTCTCCGCGTAGCGCACCGAATGGTCGAGAGGGTAGTGCTTCTCCGAAAGTCGAAAGCGAACGGGATAGCCTTCGAGGGACTCCTTGACGATCTGTTCGAAGGTCTTCTCCGCGAAGATTCGATAGCCACGACCGAGATCAAGCAGAGCAACAGGAGGCACGAGTCCCGCTTCGTAGTACTCGTACCGAGCATCCCCCCCAACATGGGAAAGCTCATCGATCATGCCATGCACGCGGCGAGTGGATTGGCGGTCGATGGTGAACGAGAGCGATGCGAGCTGGCCGAGCAATTTGTCGGAGGAGAGGTATTCCGAAGTGGGAGTGTGGAGGTAGAGTTTGTACGCGAAGAGTTCCGAAACCGCCTCGCGACCTTCGAAACCATATACCGTCGGTCCGCTCTCCTTCAACGGCGTCGCCAAGGAGAGTTCCACAGTTTGACTATGCACCATTCTCACGATCTCCCGTGAGACATGTCAGTGTCACTGGTCAACTATGCACTTCAAAAATGGACAGATCAAGTATTCGGGCGAAAGATGGTTGTGAAAAGTCAATGAAAGCCGCTCTGTGCAGCGGCTCGAACGATGTAGTCCAACCGAAGCTCCTTATGCAACCTCTGCCGAATAGCACGGTGGTACAACAATACTTCGTCAGCCAAGTGAGCCATCGCATCTCTCACGTCGAACGGCGACTGGTTCCAGGAACCACGACCGTGGGTAGGCCGACGATTGACTCATCACCCGCCAATGGTGACTCGTCCTCAATTCGCAACCCGTTAACCAAATCTTCCGCGATGGTTCGCATCGCGTAGAAGACCGCCCGCAAATGGAGCAACTCCTCGAGTCGAAACTGCTTGTAGGAACCGCGGCGGCGTGCCTCCTTGAGTCCGTCGTTGGCGGCCGCGAGCGCCACGACCAACTCTGGAGCTATCGGGATGGGACGCTCCCCTCGAATCGCTTCCGCCGTCGCTCTCAGGGAGCGGGCGGTCGCTTGCGCGAGATCGGTCAGCGCGGGGATGAGGTGTTCGTCGCGAAGAGCGGGCGGCAACCGCCGGACCGACCGGTGCATCAAGTGAAGAGTTCGCAGAACGTACGCGGTCGCCTCGCGCGTCTGCGCCAGCGACTCGTAGACCTGGGCCGCTCCCGGCTCCAACCTCCCTTCCGAGAGCAGCCGGTGGGCATCGCGCAGCTCGGAGCGAGCTTGCTCGAAAAGGTCACTCGGCGAGGACTCGGAACTCGGGCCGTGCAGGTGCTGCTTGACCACGACGGTGTAGAGGGTGGCACACGTTTCGAGCGTCTTGGCGACGGCCTCACGGGCGGCCTTGCTCGCATGCCTTGGCCAAAGAAAGGCGTCGACCAGCAAGCCGACGACCAACCCGAACGCGATCTCCATGAACCGCGCCATGGAGAAGAGCCACGGCGCGTTCCTGCCTTCATCAACGAAGTAGAAGAAGACCGCGGTCACCGCCGCCATTCGCGAGATCGGACGTAGCGGGGTGACGACCGCGCAGAGCAAAAGCGTGCCGAAGAGCCCAATCCCAAGCGACCAGAAGTGAGCTCCCAGCGCGGTCACGGCCAACGCTCCCAGGAGGGCTCCGGCGGCCGTTCCCAGGAGTCGAATCAGTGCCCAACGCAGCGAGGAGCCAAGATTCGACTGAATGACGAGCACGGCGGTGATGATCGGCCAGTGTTCGCTCGCGAGTCCAAGCGGGATGAGGAAGGCTTCGCAAATCATGGCGGCGGCGGCCGTCTTGACCGCCACCTGCAAGGGATCGGAGTCGAAACTGATCCAGCGCATACGGGGAAGAAGTGCCTCGAGGCGTCGTCGCATCAGGTCTCTCCGTGACGGCGTTTCGGTTGCCGTCATCCTAGCGAACGACACGAGCCCTGGAGGGAAACAACTCTTCTCCCAGGGGAGCGACGTGGTCCGATCGGCTAGCCGACAGTGACGGGGATCTCTTGCCACGCGTTGAAGAAGTATCCCTTGATGTTCCAATCGACTTTCTTCGGCTGCATCTTCCCACTCGAGTCGGTCGCGCGGACGATGAGGCTCTTGGTCATCGGCGTCACCTTGACCTTCGCTTCCCAGAAGCTCCAGCAGAAGGGTTTGTTGGGCGACACGATCTTCGCTTCGGTCCAGCGGTTGCCGCCGTCCGCCGAAATCTCGACCTTGGCGATCGTCCGATCGGGAAAGCCGCCCGGCAGCGCGTAGCCTCGTACCGGTACCAAGCCAGGCTTCAGCGTCGCTCCCGCGTGAGGCAGGCAGATCGCCGAGTTCGGCGGGAAGTCGTACAGGATGCTCGCCGCCTCCCACTCCTTGGCGTCGCCCTGGGTGACGAGTTTGTAAGCCCTCGCGACGTAGTGGTTGTCCGATGGGCGATCGCTGATCACGATCTTGCCCAGCCACTTGACACTACGAGCTCCGATGTAGCCCGGAACGACGGTCCGCACGGGATGTCCGTGTTCGGGCGGAAGAACCTCGCCGTTCATCTTCGTGGCGAGCAACGTTCCGGGGATGCCGTCGGCATCGCTCATCGCCTTCTCGAGCGGGATGGAGGCTCCGAAGTTGATGGTCTGGCGTCCCCGTTCGATCTGGTCGAGCCCGAGGAACTGAACGTGCTTCGCCTCCGGCTTCACCTCGACGGCCTGGAGGAGATCGGAGAGCTTCGGGCCACTCCAGATGGCGTTGCCGATCGTCCCGGCTTCCCACTGAACCCCGGAGACCCGCTTGGTCTTGCTGTGTTCGCTGCGGCGATTGCCCGCGCAAGTCATCGTGAGGGTCGCCTCGGCGGGCGAGAACCGCTCAACCAATTCCCCGATGCCAATCGTCATGGGACGGTTGACGAGGCCGCTAACTTCGAGTTTGAAATCGGAAGCGTCGAACGCGGGGACGGGAGCATGGTTGCGAGCGTAAAAGTACTTGATGGGCGTGACCCACGACTTGATCAGATCGCCGAGTTTCGGCTCGGCGTTGAGGGGCAATTCGGCGAGAACCTTCAGGTCGTCCTTGCCGTGGAGCATTGGGTCGGCCGCCATGCCGAATCGCGGGGCCAGGATCATTCCGGCTGTCGCCGCCGACCACGCGAGAAAGGCTCGACGATCAACAGGTTGGGAATACCAAGCGGAATCCTTCATCGTTTCCTCTACCCTTTTTCTCTTCTCAAAGGCTTGACGTTACCTCCCGCTCTCCAGTGCGGAAGCCGTCACAACTCATGAACGATCGGGATACGCCGGCCAAGTCTGAAGTCGATTGTCGTCAACGGCCCCTCCGACGGTGAAATGGTACACCGACTGAAATCGGCGTTCCTTCACCCCGAAGAGTTCGTGAACCGGGTCGTCGAAGAAGCATCCGATCCCCGTCGCCCGTACGCCCGCCGCTTCCGCCTCCAGATACAGGACCTGGCCGATCATCCCCGATTCCCAAAAGAACCGTCGATAGAACCAAGCCCCTTCCTCGCGCAGCCTACCCCAATCGGCAAGCATTCCGAGACTGAAGGCGCCTTCGCCCGCGATGCCCTGCAAACAGCTTACCTGAGTTGAGACTTTCTGGGCATCCCCTTCTCGCAGGAGCAACAGGTCGAGTCCCGGCGGCGCCTCGGGCACGGTCCTCCAGAGAAACTCGTCGTGCAGCGACTCCCGGATCGCGGCGCCGTCGTTCCGATGTCGGACGAGCATGTAGAGCCCTGGTGTCAATCCATTGACGCGATGGACGAAGAGCGCCAGGTGGACCGAGGGTCGCCACACGATCGCGTCCCAGGGAGCGATCCCCTTCGCCGGCACCGTGCGGGCCAACAGGCGGAAGAAGTCCTCTTTCTCGATCGACGTCTCCCCATCCATCGCCACCGCGCTACGGCGGGAACGGAAGAGCCTCACCGCGTTTCGGTGCCGGTCGGGGAAACTGGGGGCCTCAAACGTCGCGGTCGAGGTCCCCTGCTCCGCGATCGCTTTCGGTTCCGTCCCTGGCTTCGCGCATGCCTGGGAAACGATCTCGAGGACCTCCCAGTCGACGTGCTGAGAACTGAGTTCGTTGGCGACGCCCGACCAATCGCCAGCGACCAGCGCCGGGACAGCTTTGCGATCGAGCGTCGCCGTCGAACCTTCATCCTCGACACGGGGCGTCACGACCGCGAGCAGCGCGGGGACTTCGCGGTCCTCGGAGGGAAACTCCTGATCACGATCGACGCCGAGCAGCGCCGCGACCTCGTCATCGCCCAGGTCCTCCAAGACCCGAAGCGACCATCCCAACCTAGCGGCCGAGAGTCGCAAGCAAGCCAACGCATGCCCGACGTCGTGTTGACAGTAGCGGTAAGCGCGGACGCCGTACTTCCAAGCTTCCCGCCAGTGAATGCTCGTTAACCCCACAAGAAACGAACCGCCGGGAAGATCGGCCGTCAGCGTCCGCCAAAGCTCTCCGGGGAAGGACAGGCGGCATTCCAAGCCATGCTCCTTCGGGCAGTAGTGATAGACGCCCGGCCGCTCGCCAACGCCCTCGACGGCCCCCAGGACGAGATAGGCTTCGGTCGGGTGGAGGTTGCCACTCGATGGATTCGCCCGCAGTGCCCACGTGTCGATGCCGGTCGACTTCCATGCCGTCAGTCCGAGAGAGGTCTCGAGGAAGGCACCCAGACTCTGAGACTCAACACTTGAGGGAGCGATCCCCGAACCAGTGACGAGTTGGTCGTAGGTCGGCGAGTCCGATTCGCTGGCGAACGGCAGTTTCGTCAACGAAGCACCCGCGAATCGGCGGAATGGGTCGGGTTGGTGCTTCCAGTCGAGATAGCCTGGCGAAGCGGCGTAGCGATGAAAGTGATGCTTGGTGAGTTCGTGGTAGGCGTCCGCGGCCTGCCAGTCCTCTTCGATGGGGGGACGATCCATGTTGATCCGATCCGTCGTGACTCGAACGTTTCCCTAGCGGCGCGCCGGCCGACGACGAACGGGATGCTCGCCCTGTCGCCACTCCCTCGAGACCTTGGCGGTGTCCCAAATGATGCACCGTGCGTCTCGACGCGACTATTGTAGGGCATCGCCATCCCGTCGCTCACACGAGCGATTCGTATCATGATGAGACAACGAAGGAGCAAGTCGTCTCCGAATGGCAACACTCGGGGCACGACCCGCGTCGCCTCTTTGGGTAAGCCGATTCTTCACACCGCCACGAGCTACCGAGAATTCGCATGCGATTTCTTCTTCTCCAGGTTCGAAACGCCGATGACCCGATGCGTCACCAAGAGGTGACGTGCTTCGCCAGGACGCTCGCGTGCGACCCGCGTCAGTTCGAAACCTTCGATCTCTTGAACGAACCGCTCACCACGGAATCGCTTGCGGGCGTGGACCTGGTTCTGCTGGGAGGGAGTGGTGACTATTCGGCATGCAGTTCGGAGCCATGGCTGATGCGCGCCCTGGAAAGCCTGCGACTATTGGTCGATCGCGGCATGCCGACCTTCGCCTCTTGTTGGGGATTTCAGGCCTTTGCCCGGGCACTCGGTGGAACCGTAAGGAACGATCGCAGAATCGCGGAAGTGGGCTCACACCAGGTATGGCTCACCGAGGAGGGTCGACGAGACCCCATCTTCGGGGCCCTCCCCGATCCCTTCTGGGCACAGATGGGACACGAGGATCACGTGATTGACTTGCCGCCCGGGGCGGTCCGGTTGGCGAAAGGGCACCAGGTTCCCAACCAAGCCTACCGCATGGAGGGACGGCCGATCTACGCAACCCAGTTTCACCCGGAGCTTTCCGCCTCCGATTTGGGGGAGCGGATTCGGCAGTATCCCGAGTATCTCAAACTCACGACCGGAATGACGGTCGACGAATTCCTAGCGAGCGTCCGAGAGACCCCCGATGTCGCCGCGGCGTTTCGCCGCTTCGTCCAACAGGTTCGGGAGCAAGGCTCCATCGTGGGGGCGGATACGACCACTCGCTAGAGGGCCCGCTCCATTCTTCGAGCTAGATCGAGCGGACGACCCAGCGTTCTCCGGACCAGCGAAAAATGACGTCCCGGCCATCGCGGCACGCACAGCAGTAGTCCTCGGACATCCAAACGACTTGATAGCCGTGATTGACGAGCAGTTGACTCTTCCAATCCATGATCGTGTCCCCCAGGCGAGAGTGTGAATCGTTTCCCTTGGCAGTCTCTCCGAACAGATGCCATCGGCACCTGGCCCTGATGACTTGAACGTTCAGAGGGCTATGCAAGGAACGCGCCAAACCCGGAAATATTCCATCGTCCCTTGAACGGCCCGCGATCCCCGCCAGCGCCATCGACCAGGGCTTCGAAGTGCTCCCCCTTGACCAAGGCGGAGTTAGAGGGAGGCTCCGAAAGGGGCCATCACCCGCAATCTCACCACCGCTCTCAAGACAACCGCGCCACACCAGACAAGATGGGAGACTAGGTAAAACCTCGGGATGATGCCTGTTCCAACGATTTTCAGGAAACGTTCGAGTCGACTGGTTTTGCGGGCCGATAAACGCCGATGAGCAGGGTGAGGGAAGACTGCTACTCCTCTTCGCGGAGTGATTTCGTCGGCACGGGGGCCGTTGCCAGAGGTTCGCCAGGGCGATCAACGCTACCTGGCGGGACGACCGAACGAGCCCCAATGCGTCGTCAACCGAGCGATCACACTAAAGAGAGGAATGACTGGTCCTCAGGAACGAAGCCTGGTCGGGGAACCGCGAGGGCAAGGCGAACGCCAGCCCAACTTCGTGATCCGCGACGAGGTGATGTTTCTGAGATCGAGTAATCACTCCCACGCGTCCCGGGACGGACGACGTGGGGCCGAACGCTTCGACGAGCGGCCAACCACCGCTTGTTGTCCGAGGTGAGCCAATGCGAGCCAGACTCCTCGTCATCGTCACGATCTGCATGACCGCAAGCGTCAGCGCGGCGGAAGCGCAAGCTCCTCCCACGCGGCCATCAGCACCGGTAACCGGAGGCCAATCTGCCGCCCTGCCGGGTCAAGGCGTGACGACCAACCCGTACTTGATGTCCGCTCCGCCAACCACCGGCGGCGTCGAACCCGCGGTCGCCTACGAGCAGGCGCGATCCGCCGGCGTTCAACCGGCGATCGATCCCGCCGTGCGGCAGGTCAGCCAATTCCTTCACTACCAACCCGATCCGGTCGAGGTGCCCGAAGTTCCCGAAGCACCGCCGATCCCGAAGAGTTGGACGGTGAGCTGCTGGGATCCCGCGCCGCGCCTGGAAGCGAAGGCCGAAGCGGTCTTTCTCCAACCGAACATGAAGCAGTCGGTCTCCCTCGCCACGCAGTATCCCTTCGGGGAACAGCAGGTTCGCACCACGCTGAACCAACCCTACATTACCGGGGCGCGAATCATCGGCGAGTACCACTTCGGCATTCCGTGGTCGATCGACAGTACCTTCTTCCTGTTGCTGGGCCCCGATCGGGAAGGCATTCCGTTGGGAACGCCTGACTTCGCCTACTTCCTCTCCAACAACAGCGGACTTGGCCCGGGGCCCCTCGAGAATCTTCCTCCCGGCTTCCCCCAAGTCGCCGATGACATGTTCATGGACTGGGACCTGCGGAACTACTCGGTCGACGCGAACATCTTGCGACACTGGACGCCGTTGAAGACCTACATCAACGACGTCGTGCTTGGCCTCGGCGTGCGTTGGTACCAGCTCGACGAGACGGTCACCGTCACCTACGTCGACCAACTCGCCGACAACCAGGGAGCACTCCGGGCTCAGACGGAAAACAACATGATCGGCCCGCAGTTCGTCTTCAAGATCCGATCACAAGTCGTGAAGCGGGTTCGCATCAGTTGGGAAACCAAGATCGCGATGCTCGCGAACATCGTCGACGATCGCACCCAAGTGGTGGGAGCATCGGTCAATGAGTACTCGCGCACGCAGTTCTCCGCCCTCTTCGAGGGGAACGCGACCGCCGAGCTCTTCATCACCAAGTGGTTGACCGCTTACGGCGGCTTCCAGATGCTCTACCTCGACCGAGTCGATCGCGCTTCCGGCCAGTTCGCCGACGATGTCGACGTCTTCCTGAGCGATCACAAGGCGATCGACTTTCTGTGGATGTTCGGTCCCCGCGCTGGTTTCGCGATCACGTTCTAACGAGCGACAAGGCCCGAACAGGCGGGGACGTCTCTCAAAGAGCCCCAAGAAATGGCAAAGGCAGGCCGCAATGGACCTGCCTTTGTACTTGTCGACTTAAAGAGAAACGTTGCCCACGCGAGGGCGGAACGGGTCGAGCTTAGAATTCCTCGTCGAAGTCACCCGCGTCGGAGAGTTGATCCTCGATCGTGGAAACCACGCCGGTGTTGTCGAGTTCGATCTTGTTTTCCATGATCTCGCGGATCACGATTTCCATCTTGTTGCTGGTGTGCATCGAGACGAGCGGACGAGCCCCGGCGTTGAGGGCGATCAACCGCTTTTGAATCAGCGTCGTCAGCTTGAAACGTCCACCGACCTTGTTGACGATCTCTTCTTCCCGCAACTCATCAATCATGTTTGCAACCTCGGAGGGTTCGTACTCCCCACAGCAGCGTCCGAAACGTCGAGACCGCTTGGGGAAGAGACTCGTTAACCAACTGATAGTCGTACTCGGGGGCGTGCGCCATTTCGCGGGCGGCCTGTTTGATCCGCCGGGCGATCACCTCCTCGGACTCCGTTCCCCGCTCATTGAGCCGCTGCGCCGCCAGCTCCAAGGTCGGCGTCCGCACGAAGATGCTGACCGCGTCGGGCATCATCTCGCGCACTTGGTGAAATCCCTGGACGTCGATGTCCAAGAGAACCCATTTTCCGGCCGCGAGGGCTTGCTCCACCGGGCCTTTCGGCGTCCCGTAGAGATGCCCGTGCACTTCGGCCGACTCGAGAAACTCACCGCCATCGCGCATCTGCTCGAAACGCTCGCGCGGAAGAAACAGATAGTCGATCCCGTCCCGCTCATTGGGTCTGGGCGGCCGGCTCGTCGCCGAGACCGAGAAGCTGAGTGGAAATTCCCCGTCGCGCATCAACTCTCGAACCAGCGTCGATTTTCCACTTCCGCTGGGGCCGGAGATGACGATAAGGAGTCCACGTTCCGCCTCGGCCATCGTTCTCGCCGTGTCATTCTACGTTCTGAATTATCTCGCGAATCCGTTCGATCTCGTTCTTCATCTCGACCACGCGGCGCGAGATGGCGATGTCGTTCGCCTTCGAGCCGATCGTGTTGGCTTCGCGGTGCATCTCCTGCACGACGAACTCGAGCTTGCGGCCGACGTTGGCCTGGCTCCGCATGATCTCGTCGAACTGCCGCAAGTGGCTCTTCAGCCGAGTCACTTCTTCGGTGATGTCCGCCCGGTCGGCGAAGATCGACACCTCCCGAATCAGGTCGCTCTCGGCGACCGTCACGCCCCGGTCCTTGAGCAAGTTGCCGACCCGCTCGAGCAGCCGGTTGCGGTAGGCCTCAGCGGTCCGCGTCGCGTGCTCTCCGATCGCGTCAAGTTCGCCGGCGACCCGTCCCGAAGCATCCTGAAGCTCACGGTGCATCGCCGCGCCTTCGTCGCGACGCATGTTGAGGAGCCGCTCGAGGGCCTGCCGGAGCGTCTCGCTCATCAGCGCCCAGTCTTGCTGCGGATCCTTCTCCTCGGTCGGTTCGTTGACCACGCCGGGCAACGTCAGGAGCGATCCGACGATCTGCGAGCGATCGACACCCAGATCGGCGAGCTGGCCGAGATAGACGCGAAGCACCTCGGTGTTGATCTGATACGTGGACTCGCACGCGAGCCGGCGCAGGTGGAAGGTGATGTAGACCGTCCCGCGGCCAATCTTCTCCTTCACGGCCTTCTCGATGTCGAGTTCCAAGCTCCCGTGCGAATCGGGAAGCTTCGAGACGACCTTGAGGAAGCGGTTGTTGACCGATCGAACTTCGACCGAGCAGTTCAGCCCGTCCCGCTCCTCGCGCGCCTGGCCGAATCCCGTCATGCTGGTGAGCAAGGATGTTCTCTCCCTCGACGGGGTCGGTCGGTGAATGCTGACGGTCGATCAGCTCGTTGCCACGGGTAGCGAACGGGATCTCAAGCGAAATTCGTCAGCCAGCGAACCACGGGGTCGCGGCGAGGTTACGACTTCGGCGTCTCGGCCTTCGCGTCAGCACTCTTCTCGGCGGCCGACTTCTCGGCGGGAGGAGCTGGCTTCTCGGCAGACTTCTCCTCCGCGGCGGGCTTGGCATCGGCAGCTTTCGCGGGAGCGCTGTCGCTTTCTTCTTCGACCGGCACGACACCCGCTCCGTCCGGCTTCGCCGCGGGATCCTTGATGTCGATCGCTCCGGTACCCGGTTCGCCCGGCGCAACAATCGATTGCCCCGCTTCGTCGCCGCCGGTGAAGACGGTGTTGTCCGCCATGAGCCAGTTGAGGCCAAGGTTCATGCAGAGCCAGACCAGGAAGCAGCCGGCCGTGATCCAAGTGAAGACGTCACCCGACTTCGTGCCGAACGCGCTGCTGCCGCCCATGCCTCCGAGTGCCCCGGCCAAGCCACCGCCCCGGCCACGTTGGACCAAAATCACCAGGATGAGAAAGACCGACATCAGAAACAGGATAAAATAAAGAAAAGCCACCAACACGTGAGAGTCCTTCACAGCATCCATGCGATAGGAAAAGGGGCCAGGTCTCTCTCTTACTCGAGAAAAGAGAGACCTGACCCCTTGTGTTCGCTATCGCGCCAAGGCGGTCATCCCTCGTCCGCAACCGTCAATGTATCGGTTCGTGGATTCACTGACCAGCCCAAACGACGGGGACAACTACGACATCGCGACCTTCTCGGCCGCGTGGATGATGCCGGCGAAATCGTCGGCCTTGAGGCTCGCTCCGCCGACGAGCGCCCCGTCGACGTTTGGCTGGGAAAGGAGTCCCTCGGCGTTGCTCGGCTTGACGCTGCCGCCGTAAAGGATGCGTGTTTGCAGCGCGAGGTCGGCGCCAAAGGCATCGGTGAGCCGTTCGCGGATGTGGCCGTGAATCTCCTCGGCGTGCTCGGGAGTCGCGACGCGGCCGGTGCCAATCGCCCAGACCGGCTCGTAGGCGATAGTGACTTGACGGAACTGCTCGGGGGGAATGCCGACAAAGGCTCCCCGAAGTTGGGTGCTACAGACGTCGCGCGACTGACCCGCCTCGTGCTGTTCGAGGCGTTCCCCGACGCAAACGATCGGCTTGAGGCCCGCGTCGACGGCGGCTTTGACCTTGCGATTGACGGCCTCATCGTCCTCGCCGTAGAGTTCGCGACGCTCGCTGTGACCGAGGATCACGTACTTGCAGCCGACGTCGAGCAGCATCGACGAGGAAACTTCCCCGGTGAAGGCTCCCTTGGCTTCGAACGACATGTTTTGGGCGCCCAGGGCGACATTGCTGCCGACCAGCACGTCGTGCAGATCGGACAAGTAGGGAAACGGCGGGCAAACCGCGATGTCCGTTTCCTTCACCTCACCGACCGAATGGATGAGGTCGCGAACGAGCCGCTCCCCCTCTTCCCGGACGAGGTTCATTTTCCAATTGCCGGCGATGAATGGGCGTCGATCGCTCACGCGTTGGCTCCCTGATGCGCGTAGGTCATTTGCTTGTTCAAGACGTCGGCGAGCTTGCTCAACTCCTGCATCAGTTCGTGATACTCGTCGGGCAAGAGCGCCTGCGGCCCATCCGACAGGGCCTTTTCCGGACACGAATGAACTTCGATGTGAACGCCGTCGGCTCCAGCCGCCACCGAGGCACGAGCCATCGCGGGGATCAGATCGCGCCGGCCGGTCGCGTGACTCGGATCGACGATGATCGGAAGATGGCACTGGCCTTTCACGTTCGGCACGGCCGAAAGATCGAGCATGTTGCGGGTGGAGGACTCGAAGCTCTTCACCCCACGCTCGCACAAAATGACGTTCTGATTGCCGTTGGACAGGACGTACTCGGCCGACATGATCAGGTCCTTGACCGTCGCCCCCATCCCGCGTTTGAGCACGACCGCCTTGTTGGTCTGACCGACTTCGTTGAGCAGATTGAAGTTCTGCATGTTGCGAGCTCCGATCTGGAAGAGATCGGTGTAGCGTTCGACGAGTTCGACCTGCCTGGGGTCCATCACTTCGGTAATGACCGGCATCTCGTAGCGATCGCCGGCGGCGCGGAGAATCTTGAGCCCTTCCTCGCCCAATCCCTGGAAGCTATAAGGGCTCGTCCGCGGCTTGAAGGCGCCGCCTCGCAAGACGTTCGCGCCCGCGGCCCGCACCTTCTTGGCGATGTCGAAGAGGATCTCCTCCCCTTCAATGGCGCAGGGACCGGCGATCATCATGAGGTTGCCGCCGCCGATCTTGACACCTCCGACATCGATGACGGTCTCTTCGCGGTGCTTTTCGCGGCTGGCGAGTTTGAACGGCTTGAGGACGGGGATGACTTGCTCGACGCCGTCGATCGCCTGCAACGGTTCGGCGCGAAGACGGTCCTCGTCCCCAATCACCCCGATGATCGTCCGCTCGGTTCCGGTGCTGAGGTGCGGCGTGAACCCGAGTTCCTTGACCCTGTCGACGACATGGTCAATCTGGGCATCGGTGGCGTTGGGTTTAATGACAATGATCATGAGTGAACTCGATAGACTCGGTGGGCTCCCGTATCGGAAGCACTTCCCCCGTCGGAATCATATCGATGCGTCGACTTACATCAAAGGAGCTAAGGACGCCGAATTGAGATCCGACTTAGTGGTGATTAGAAACGTCACGCGATGCGGGGGGAGAGACCACGGCTCAGGCGAAGCCGGTTCGGAACTCCAAATCCGCGTCGACGCTTAGTCGAAACATTCCCCGCGAGGGAATGATCCGAGAACCTCCAGGTTCTCGCATTTGCGGCCGATGGCTTCGATCGTTCGCTTGATCTTGATCTCGTTGGTGTGGCCAGTCAGGTCGGCAAAGAAGACATATTCGTTCTTTTTGCCGTCGGTTCTGGCCGGAAACGACTCGATCCAGCTCATATTGATCTTGTTTTTCTTGAAAATCGCCAAGACATCGCTGAGCGTTCCCGGTTGATCGGGAATCTTGAACATGATGGACGTCTTGTCCTTGCCGGTTCGGGGACTGGCCTGGTGACCGACGACCGCGAACCGCGTCACGTTGTTCTCGAAGTCTTCAATATCTTCGCAAAGCGTGTTGAGACCATACTTTACGCCAGCCTGCCGACTGGCCACCGCCGCCGCGTGCGGCTCCTGCTTGGCCAGTTGAGCCGCCGTGGTGGTGCTCGCGACTTCCTTCAGTTGCGCCTGCGGGACGTTGGTCGCCAACCACTTCCGGCATTGCGACAGGGCCTGCGGCTTGCTGTAAATTCGCCGAATATCGGCGAGGGAGCACATCGCCAGCAGGTTGTGATGAACCTTGAGGGAGACTTCCGCGCAGATCTTCAGCGGCAGCCGAGTAAACATGTCCAACGTGTCGGCGACCCGGCCATCGGTCGAGTTCTCGACCGGAACGAGCCCAAGGTCGGCCTGACCACGATTGACGATCTCGAAGACCCCGGCGATCGTCGCGACGGGGACGTAGTCGACGGAGCTGCCAAACTTCTCAAGAGCGGCGAGGTGACTGAAGCTGTATTCCGGGCCAAGATAGGCGACCCGCAACCCTCTTTGGAGCGAACGACTTGCGCTCATTAGCTCGCGAAAGAGAGCCCGGACGGCACGATTGTCGAGCGGCCCGGTGTTCTTCTCCACCATCCGGGTGAGGATCTCGTCCTCCCGAGCAGGGGAAAAGACCTCAACTCCTTGCTCAGCCTTGATTTTGCCGATGTCGACCGCAAGCTTTGCCCGATCGTTCGCGAGCTTCAGCAACTGGAGGTCGAGGCGATCGATCTGGTTGCGGAGACTGTCGAGCTTGGACGCGGAGCGTGTCGAGCCGGTTCCCTTCTTTTGGGCCATAAATGAGCGCCGAACAAATGATGAAGGTTGGATGTTAACAGCCGAAATTCAACATGCGACGTAGGTTACTGAAGCAAAAAGGCAGAGTCAAGCAAACGAAAGCGTTCGCCAACGTCTTTTCCCCAAAGCGTCAACGCCGCCCATGCCAAATTGGCACATCCCGCAGACCAGCCCCAATCACGATGCAAAATTGGCAGCCGTCTTGCCGACTGCCAAACACGGCACACAATTGACACAACTCCTAACCAAGGAATCCATAAACCCTTACACCACTTCGCTCCCGAGAGATCATCTCCTGGCACGATGATTGCAAAGAGAACGGCACCGAGTGTCTTCTCGACTGGGGGACGCCGCGGAGTGAGTGATTCAGGCTCAAGAAGGAGCACTTCATCATGGCAGACGGAGAAAAGATCATTGGAATCGACCTGGGAACCACCAACTCAGTCGTTTCCGTGATGGAAGGCAAAGACACGACGGTGATCCCCAACCAAGAGGGGAACCGACTCACCCCGAGCGTCGTCGCGTTCACGGACAAGGGAGATCGCCTGGTCGGCGACCCCGCCAAGCGCCAAGCCATCACCAACCCGACCAAGACCGTTTTCAGCATCAAGCGGTTCATGGGTCGTCGTCACAACGAGGTCCAGAACGAAGAGAAGATGGTCCCCTACGAGGTGACCGGCGGGCCCGACGAACTCGTCAAAGTCAAGATCGACGATGATGAGTTCACTCCCCCCGAAATCTCGGCGATGGTCCTTCGCAAGCTCAAGGAAGCTGCCGAAGCGTACCTCGGACACAAGGTCAACAAGGCCGTCATCACCGTCCCGGCCTACTTCAATGACGCCCAGCGGCAAGCTACCAAGGACGCCGGCACGATCTCCGGCCTCGAGGTGATGCGGATCATCAACGAGCCGACCGCGGCCGCCCTCGCGTACGGTCTCGACAAGGGAGCCGGCAAGAGCGAGAAGATCGCCGTCTTCGACCTCGGTGGCGGTACCTTCGATATCTCCATCCTCGATGTCGCCGAAGGGGTCTTCGACGTCCTTTCAACCAATGGAGATACCCATCTTGGCGGTGACGACTTCGACGAGGAGTTGATCAACTACATCGCCGACGAGTTCAAGAAGGATCACGGGATCGACCTGCGTCAGGACAACATGGCGCTGCAGCGACTCAAGGAAGCGGCCGAGAAAGCCAAGAAGGAACTCTCCGGCCAGATGCAGACCGACGTCAACCTCCCGTTTATCACGGCCGACGCGTCCGGTCCCAAGCACTTGAGCATGACCGTCACCCGGGCCAAGTTCGAGCAACTCGTCGACAACCTCGTTGAACGCTGTAAGCACCCGTGCTTGCAGGCGCTCGAGGACGCCAAACTCAAGCCAGCCGACATCGACCAAGTCGTTCTCGTCGGCGGATCGACCCGGATTCCCAAGGTTCAGGAACTCGTCAAGACCCTCTTCGCCCGGGAACCCCACAAAGGCGTCAATCCCGACGAAGTCGTCGCGGTCGGCGCGGCGATCCAGGGCGGCGTCATGGCTGGCGAGGTCTCCGACGTCCTCCTGCTCGACGTCACCCCCTTGTCGCTCGGGATCGAGACGCTTGGCGGCGTGATGACCAAGCTGATCGAGAAGAACACCACCATCCCGACCGACAAGAAGCAGACCTTCTCGACGGCGGAGGACAATCAAACGGCGGTCGACATTCACGTCCTCCAAGGAGAACGGGAGTTCGCCAACGACAACCGGACGCTCGGCAAGTTCCGCCTCGACGGGATCGCTCCGGCTCCGCGTGGCATGCCGCAAGTCGAGGTGACCTTCTCGATCGACGCCAACGGCATCCTGAATGTCTCCGCCAAGGATCAAGGCACCGGCAAGGAGCAGTCGGTCAAGATCGAATCCTCCAGCGGCCTCTCGCAAGACGAAGTCGAGCAGATGCGTCGCGACGCCGAGGAGCACAACTCCGAGGACAAGAAAAAGCGGGAACTGATCGACGCCCGAAACATGGCCGACCAGACTTGCTACGAAGCCGAAAAGCAGATGAAGGAGCACGGCGACAAGATCTCCGCCGCCGATAAGGAGCCGATCGAGCGAGCCATGGAGAAGGTTCGCGAAACGGCCAAGGGCGACGACGCCGCCGCCATCAAGACGGCTCTTGAAGAACTCCAGCAAGGGTTGATGGCGATGGGCTCGGCGATCTACCAGCGGCAGCAAGACGCTCCCGGGGCAGAGGCTCCCGGAGGCGGACCGGCCGATCCTGGTGCCGGCGCTCCCTCGGGCGACGCCGACGGCGACACGATCGACGTGGAGTACAAAGAGAAGAACTAGTCGCTCCTCCGCCGAGTCACCCAACCGGCGTCATCACGCGTCTCAACCGGCCCGCCCGAAACGGCGGGCCGTTTTCGTTGCGCTTTCGCGCTCTCCGGTATCATCGCACCAGCACATCGATGCCGGCCGCAAGCGGTCTCCTCGCCCCCTACCGTTGGGGACTTGCCGAATGAAAGGCGCTTCTCGCCCAACGAAAGGCACGATCGCGGAGCCCTAGGCTCCGTCAAGACCTAACTTTTTGGGTGCCATGCCGACGCGTGAAGAGCCTTTCGTCTGGCCAATCTCTCGGACGTGAACGGTAAGAGACCTTTTGCGACGAATTCACCCCTTCGTAGCTTAGAAACCGAATGTTTTGTTATCGTCGCGACACTTCCTCTTCGCCGTTCGCCTACGAGTCGTCACCTCGCCAAACGCCTCCCCCGTGCTTCCTTTGACGCCCTAAGAAAGTCCCATGATTCTATTGGCGTAGAAATTTGCGCACTCTTTACGTTCTATCGCTAGGAATAGGCCGCGAAGTTGGCAGGTCATGGTCCGACTTGATGCCGGCTCCGACAGGAAGTTTGCTCCAACCCTAGGAAGAACCAACTTGCCAGAGCATCCATCCCAACAACAGCGTTCCGCCCAACTCACCACCTCGCTTGGAGACGCCCTCCTTCTCGTCGGCTTTGAAGGCGAGGAAGCCGTCTCGGAGCTCTTTCGCTTCCGACTCGAAGCCGTGAGCCCCGCCTCCGAGACGCTCCCGTTCGAAAGACTCCTCGGCATCAGCGCCACACTGTCGCTCCGCGATGACGACGCCGCGAACGCCCCCGTCGTCAGGCAGTTTCAGGGACTGATCCAGACAGTCGCCGAGATCGGCACGGAAGGCGACTTCACTCGCTACGAGATGGATTTCGTGCCGACTGTTTGGCCACTCACCCAGAACCGGCGCTTCCGCATCTTCCAAGACAAGACCGTGGCCGCCATCCTTTCGGAAGTCCTCGGAGACCACGCCGATTGCTCGCGTCTCCAAGGAGAAACGCCGCGAAACTACTGCGTTCAGTATGGCGAGTCCGACGTTGACTTTGCCCAGCGGCTGCTTGAGGAGGAGGGCTACTATTTCTACTTCGAGCAGGTCGACTCCAGCGGGCGACTGATCATCGCCAACGATTCGACGATCGCCCCGACGAGCGACCTTCCCAACCTCCCCATATCGCCGAGTCCCCGACCGCCCAAGAACGAGCGATCCCTTTGGAATTGTCGCCGTCGGCAGGAGTTGACGGCGCAACAGTTCGCGACTCGCGCCGTCGCGTTCCAGGATCCCGATTTTCCACTGAATCGAGTCCAACACATCCCCGCGGCGGTCCACTCGGGGCAGACGACCTACCAGCTTCACCACCGGCCGACCAACCAGGCGATCGTTCACCAGTTCCCGGGCCCCTTCGTCAAGCGGTTCGACTCGATCGGTTTGAATGGAGAAGCCGAGGAACTCCACGGCTTTCTCGAGACGGTCTCCCAAACGATGGAGCAGTCGGCGCGCGTCTCCGCCGAGCAGCTTGCCTCCTCGAGCGTCCGCTTGGAAGCGAGCGGCAACTGCCCGTCCCTCGCTTGCGGATATCGGTTCGACGCGACGTTGTCTGGGGAAGAATCCGCGAAGTACTTCGTCACCCGTCAACGCCATCGCATTCGGATGAGCGAGTATATCGCCGACGACGCGGAAGCGACCGCCTACGAAAGTGACGTCGTGGCGATCCCCGCGTCGCTTCGCTTTCGGCCCGTGACGCGCTGTACGCGACCGGTGGTCATGGGACATCAAACGGCCCTCGTGATCGGTTTCGACGGAACGACCAACTCGGGGTCAGACCAGATCTTCACCGACAAGTATGGTCGAGTCCGTGTTCGTTTCCCTTGGTCGGAGAACGACCACAACTCTTGCTGGGTCCGCGTCGCGCAAGGCTGGGCGGGCAAGAGTTGGGGAAGCCTCCAAATCCCGCGCGTCGGGCAGGAAGTCGTCATTGGCTTCGAGAACGGCGATCCCGATTGTCCCCTCGTCTATGGAAGCGTCTATAACGGCCAGAATCCTCCGCCGCAGACGCTTCCCGAACAAAAGCATCGCAGCGGTGTCCAGAGTCGCACCAACGGATCGACCACCTCGACCGCCCCTTCGTCCGACTCGACCTCCGCCTCCACGGACACGACAAACATCGCGGAATCGGATTCGACCGACGAGGTGACGTTCCCGAGGATCACCGACTCCACCGATAGCGATTCGTTCAGCGGCATCGCGATCGGCGATAAGAGCGGCAGCGAGTTTCTGCATCTTCGCTCCGCGAAGGACATGCTTCTGGACTGCTACGGCAACCACTACGTTGTCGCGAAGAACGAGCGGGCGTCGTTCATGGACAACTCGATGCTGACGATCATCGGCGGCATGCGGGGGATCGACCAACTCGGCGTGACGATCAAGTTCGACGACGAGTTCGTCCTGCCCTTTAGCGACGATGTCTGGAAGTCGGTCGGCCTGAAGCTCTATTGGATGAGTACGCGGGATCTCTACGCCAACTTCGGCACCGAGACCCATCTCGCCGACAACGCGTTGGTCTCGACAGCGGCGAGCACCCATCAACACTCTTCGTCGGCCATGTCGCAGTTGGCGTTCGCGGCCTGCTACTTCCCGCCTCTTGCCGGACTCGCGGGCTTGCTCTCCTCGACCGGGTTGAACGTCGCTTACGTCGGCCGTGCGGATGGCGATCGTTGCACGTACACCAGCTACCGGAACCTGGAACACCACAGCAAGCACAGCTATGTGGTCGGCGGGGTTCCTTCGATCACGATGTCACCACTTTCCCTGCTCAGCAACACGGTCTTCGCCCTCATGTGGGGGGGCTACACAGCGATACTCCTGAGCCAGAAGATCGTCGCGGGGCTCTGCGACATGCGCGACGGCACCACGGGCCGGAATGCCGTCAACGAGTTCTCCACGGTCGCTCGCTACTACGGAGAGATGCTTGGAGCGATCGAGTTGATGACCGGCGAGGTTCGCAAGATGGAGACCTTGGCCGAAGTCGGCACCGAGATCGCCGACATCGCTCTGCGGTTAATCGACGACACGCCGGTCATCTCGACCCAGTCGGCCGAGGCGGTCGAGAAACTGGGCGTCTCCCTGGCGTCGACGCTCGACGATCTCACGGGGTTGAGTCTGATGACCGCGTTCGAAACGACGTCGATCCCGGCGCTGATCACCGCCAAGATCAATGGCACCGGAGGGATGACTCCCAAGGATCTTTACCACTACTCTTCGGGCAACTTCATCGTCGACACCGATGGAATGATCGCCCTGAACTCCAACAGTTGCGTCCACGTCCAGGCCGATGATCTCTTCTCGGTCAACGCCTCGACGTGCGCCCTGCGGACCGACTTCGGGACCATCGCACTTGGCGACCTCGGCATGAAGATCGAACACTCGGCGCTAACGATGCAGGCGATGGTGCAAGCCGTCCCCGAGGAGCTCTCCTTCACGATGTCGGCCTCGGCCGACGACGGGGTGACCGCGGACTCGGTCACGCTCGCCTATGGTGCCGGCATCCTCATCAAGTCCTTCTCGACGATCGCGATGAACGTCGACGACGTCGCATCGCTGATCATGACGCCCGAAGGGATCGTCCTGTCCTACGGAGCCAGCATCATCGCTCTTACCGCCGAGGGCATTGAGATGACCGGAACGATCATCAACCACGAAGCGAGTGCCGCGATCAATCAATCGGCTCCTTCGATCCTACAAGATGTTTGAGCGAGCAAGTTCGCCACCATGCCCGCGGAATGACAAGGAACCGGACGAACATGCCTAACCACCACGGGGAGCCAGCGATCACCGACGGACTCGCGCTGACGGAGAAACGGCTTCTGAGCCTCGACGCGCGGAAGATCGTTCGCTCGTTCGCCCCCGAAGACTTCGCCAAGTTGCCCGAAACGCTCTTAAATGGCGACCTGATCAGCGACGCGTTGAAAGTGACTCCGTTCGTCTTGCCGCTGCGCGATGCGGTATGGTGGGGCTGCCTGTGTGCCTGGCACGCCTCGAACCGGAAGACGTCAGGCGTCCAACATGACTTGATCGAGACGGTCGTGCGATGGGTGATCGAGCCGTCCAGGCCGCAACTCCAGGAGGTCGGGGGCGCGTGGCGTGCCGATCGGCTGCGAACGCCCGGAGGTTGCTGCGCCCGAGCGGCGGAACTCGCGGGTAGACTCTCGGACGACCAGACGACGCTCAAGCCACGAAACGCGTTCGGGGCCGCCAAGACCCTCGTCGCCGCCTCCCAAATGGCCCTGGTCGCGGCCCATCGAAATGCCGTCGCGGTGTCGGAGACTCAACTGGTACTCTTCGGACTCGATGTCGCGACCGGACGGGCGACCTGGGAGCAGCCAGAGACCATCGTCCCGTAGCGGCATCAATCGACGAGCGTCGATCGAGGGACCCGTCGACGACACTCACACGAACCTCGACGCCTTCCAAGAGAATGATGGGAGCATTGCGATGACTAGTCCCGCCGAGCAACTGGCAGAGGCTCTTCGCCAATCAAAGGAAAAGCTGGCGTCCGTCTCGCGGCACCTGACGAAGGTCGGCGACGAAGTCTCCGCCCATTCGCCACCCTCGGGACAACAACTGGCGGAACTCCAAGCGTTTCTCGATACGTCGGTCGCCTCGTCCTTTGCGGTGCTCGAACAGGTTCCCGATCAACTGGGCGGTTGCCTTGAGGCACTCCGAAAGAAGACCGACGACCTCGCCGCCAAGGCGCACGAGATCAAGTCGAAGGCGGCAAGGGTTTCTCAAGAGAAAAAGGCACGACTCGAAGAGCGTCGCCAAAAGCTCACGCCGGTGGCGCGCCCTCCTCGCAAGGAGCCCGATCCGACGCTCGCCCCCATGTTGGCAAGAGAGCTTCGGGAACGATTCCGCGTCGACTCAGCGGCGCGCGGCGCCGCGCTGGACGAAGGGCCGTCGTTCGAAAGTTGGGTCCGGGATACGAACCTACCCCGAGATAGCGTGAAGAAAGGCGCCGCGGAGGCCGGTTCCGAAGAAATGGAACCAGCGATCGAGCCCTTGTCCTCGGAGACTTCCCCCGAACAAGAGGGTCGGGTCAAGGGTTTGCAGACGTGGCTCGATGAAACGTCGATGGAACAGGATTTCCACGACACGTCCCACCTCGGCGAGACTCATTCGCGGGACATCAGCGAGGAACGCCAGCTCTTCGAACGCTGGCGACGTGAAAGTGGTGAAGATGGGGACGACAAGTAGGCTCTTCGCGTGGCGGCCCGCTCGACGTCTCAACGGTGACCTCACCACGAGCAGACGGGCGAGTCGTGAATTCAAGGATAGAGATTGTGCAGGACTTACGTTTTGTCAGCCTATCCGACAACGTAGAGACCAGCCTTCTTAGAAGTCGAACGGTCAATGACGGAGTCGTTTCTTTCCGCATGGCGCGGGAAGAAGTGGCCCAAGTCGCCCCCCCTGCTCGAACCCAGTCGATTCACTCCCAGTGAAGTTAATGTTAAGAGTTCTTCTATAGTCACCCCCCTATCTCTTCCGAGGGTCGACGGAACGACTTTCTCCATCGGGCGTTGGTTGTGAGAGATCCCATTGCTTTTTACTCACCAACTTCCATGTTAGTGGGGAGCAGAAGGACCATTCGTCACGTATTCGCATCCTCCGTTTGAACGGTTTCGCCGCGCCGCGGAGCCCCTGGCCACCGCCCAAAGGCCCGCAAGAGCGATCCATCACCCCTCACATGCCCGGGATCACAAGACAAGGACGTGAACCAAGCGGGCAAGGAAACGAACTGGAATGAACAAATACGACGATCTGTTCATCCTGATGATCCTTCGAGACATCGCCATTGACGTGAAGTCGCTCGTCACCTTGGAAACGCAAGCGAAGCGGCATGATCAGGCGCTTTCGCGCCGCCTGGTCGACGAGGACTTTCTCACGAACGAGGCAGTCCGGGAATTGATGGACTGTTTGGAGGAAGAGCTCCGTCAGTGTGACTGGAACCGAGATCAACTCGAAGCCGCGCTGCTGAAGGGGATCGCCACCAGACGACTCTGGGCCTACGTCGAGGCTCTCAAGCAATCCAGTCGTCAAGAAGACGCGGAACGCAACTACCTGAAGAACTCCGTCCATGCCGAAGGCGGACTCGGGCAGATTTGGAAGGTGACCGAGGTCTCGACCGGTCGAGAAGTCGCGCTCAAGTGCATCAAGCCCAAGTACGCCAGCGACGAGGAGGTCTCTCGCCGCTTCGTCTCCGAGGCGCGCATCACCGCGCGATTGGAGCACCCCAGCATCGTACCGGTCTATCACGTCCACCAGGGCGAGGACGGCACCGCACCCTTCTACGTCATGAGGCTACTGGAAGGTCAGACGCTGCAAGCCGCCGTCAAGGATCTGCACGAAGCCAAACACTCGCATCACAAGCGGCAGTCCGAACTGCGATCGCTGTTGCACCAGTTCCTCAACGCCGCCGCCGCGATCGCGTACGCTCACGCCAACGGCATCATTCACCGCGACCTGAAACCTTCCAACATCGTGCTCAGCGACTTTCGGAGCGTCTTCGTGCTCGACTGGGGCATCGCCAAAATCATGGACGATGCGAACGCCTCCTCCAGGAGCGTTCAGTGGTCCGAGGAAAACGACGAGTTGACCCAACAAGGCCAAGCGATGGGAACGCCCATGTGGATGTCCCCGGAACAAGCCTCTGGCAGCACGAAGTACATCGACGAGCGAACCGACGTCTTCGGCTTGGGAGCGGTTCTCTACACTATTCTAACCGGCTCGCCTCCCCATCAGCGGCGCGGCAAGGAGTCGATGCACGCCTTCTTCGCGAGAATCGCCACCAACTCCCGCCCGGAGAAGCAACTTGGCAGCCTCTCCGTTCCCGAAGAGTTGGGCGCGATCTGCCACAAGGCGATGGCGCATCGACGGGAAGATCGCTACCAGTGCGTGAAGGAGTTGATCGCCGATGTGGAAAACTGGCTCAGCGACGAGCCGACGTCGGTCTCCCATGTCCGCCCGATCGGACGCCTGGTTCGGTGGTCACGCCGCAACCCCGCCCCGGCCCTCGCAACGATTTCGAGCGTGTTCCTAACCCTCCTGGGCTTGATCACCATTTCCATCTGGATGTTTTGGACATCCGGGCGAGCCCTGGCGGACTACGTCCATACGGAGGTTTCCGCGACTTGGGCGGTGATCGAGGAGCGGATCAAGCATCAGTCGGTCCTGGTTCGGGTCCTCGCCTCCCATTTGGAGGAGCGATCCAAGGGCAACAACCTCGACCCGCTCGACATCAATTCGCTGATCGACAGCGTCTCGAGGTTCCGCCGATATATTCGGGCGCTTCACGTCGTCGATCCCGAAGCGATGCACATTCTCCGAACCTATTCCAGCCACGGCGATTGCATCGCGAAACAGCAGTGGAGCCAGATCGATCCGCGCTGGCGTGCCCAGATCGCCGACCTCCAGACGGACGAGTTCAGCACCTTCATCGGCGCCATCAGGAACTCGGACAACTCGCGTTGCCCGGTGATTTTGGCGGCGACACCGCTGCATCTTCCGGGGGACGATCGAGATCTTCTCGCCGTCCTCGAGGCCAATCCGGTCACCCTCTTCGAGGATGTCTTCCTCTCGGCCCCGCATGAGTCGCATCTGGTCTACTGGTTCTCCAACGCGACCGGCAACGAGCTCTTCTCCCTTCACGAACAAGAGACCAAGTCGCCGCCCAACCTCGACCGCATCCTCGGTCCGGCGCTGCCCAGCTACGAGGAATTCTTGGACTCAAAGAGCCTTGATCGTCCACTGATGACCGACGGGACACACTTCACCTGGTGTCACCGGCTCTACCTACCCTGTTCGAACCCGGAGGATCGCCTCTTCATCGGCGGCATCGCCCAGACTCCCATCAGTGTCCATGGGCACAACCGGGCGGCGCGGGAGTTCATCCGCACCACGCCCTACTACATGATGACCGTTCTCTCCATCGCAAGCCTGAGTCTACTGCTGGTGGTCGTCTTCGTGACGCTGCGAATCGTCTCTCCTCGGGGTCACGTCGAATAGTCGGCAACACGTCTCCCCCCCGAGGCGAGAGCCCCGCGAAGTGCGATCCTGCCCTTTCCACGAAGCCCCATTTGCGTTAGCCTTTGGGTGACAATCATGGAAGGCTGGAATGCCGACCCTCCCAAGAGATGGAACTCATGGACCGGCTACTTGTCGTGGATGACGATCCACTCATTCACACCCTACTGCAAAACACCTTCACTCGTCCCAAGTACGCGTTGACTTCCGTCGTCAGCGCCGAGGAAGGGCTCGAGTCCTTTCGGGCGGAGTCTCCCGACGCGGTCTTGCTCGACGTCCGCCTACCGGACATGTCGGGCCTAGAGGCGATCGAACGCTTCACCGAAATCGACGCCACTGTGCCGATCATCGTCATCACCGCCAATGGCGAAAGCGATTCGGCCATCGAGGCGATGAAACTCGGCGCCTACGACTACCTCGTCAAACCTCTCGACCTCAAGCATGTCGGCCAACTGATCAGTAGCGCCCTGAATATGCGGCATCTCATGGCGGTGACCGTCTCCCTCGGCGAGAACCCCGTCGACGATCAGCAGCAGGGGGAAGCCCTGATCGGCAACAGCGCGACGATGCGCGAGGTCTACAAGTCGATCGGCCGGGTCGCCCCTCGCGCCGTGACGGTCCTACTTCGGGGAGAGAGCGGCACCGGCAAGGAACTTGTCGCCCGCGCCATCTACCAACATAGTCAACGAGCCCATCGCCCCTTCATGGCGATCAACTGCGCCGCGATCCCCGAGAATCTCCTGGAAAGCGAGCTCTTCGGCCACGAGAAGGGTGCCTTCACCAGCGCCGACCGGCTCCGGATCGGCAAGTTCGAGCAGTGCAACGGCGGAACCCTCTTCCTCGACGAGGTCGGCGACATGCCGCTGCCTCTGCAGAGCAAGATTCTTCGCGTCCTGCAGGAGCAGCGTTTTCAACGCGTCGGCGGAAACGAGACGATCGCGACCGACGTGCGGATCATCGCCGCGACCCATCGCGACCTGGAACGTCTCGTCGCGGAGGAGACCTTTCGCGCCGATCTCTACTATCGCCTCAATGTCGTCAGCATCGTGCTGCCGCCGCTGCGAGACCGGATCGAGGATCTCGGTCCGCTCGTCGATCATCTCGTGCGCCGCTTCGGCCGAGAGCTCGATAGCGAAGTGACCAAGATCGCTCCCGACGTGCTCGAGATGCTGGCGAACTATCCTTGGCCGGGCAACATCCGGGAGCTGCAAAGCGCCCTGAAGCAGGCGATTATTCAAGCCTCCGGGTCGATCCTGATGGTCGACCACCTCCCCGAAACGATTCGCGAGCCCGACGAGGACCACCGCTCCTCGACGCGCGATCGTCGACAGCGCGACGACGACGAACTCCATTGGTCCCAGTTCCTCGCGGAAAACCTGGAACAGGGAACGACCAGCCTCTACGCGGACTCGATCGAACACCTCGAGCGATTCCTCATTCGGCGGGTGCTCGAGCACACCGGTGGGCATCAATCCCACGCGTCCGAGATCCTCGGCATCACGCGCAGTAGCTTGCGAAACAAGATCCGCAACCTCGGCATTCAGATCGATCAGGTCGTGAGAGCGGGCGAGGAATGCGACGATGTCATCTCGAGCATGGCGGCCGACTGAAAGGCGAGCCATTGCTCGCCAGTTGCTGGAGCCTGTCCGGCGCTACCGGGCAATCGGCGACCGCTGTTGTTCGATGAACAGGGCCAACTGCTTGCGAAGCTCGGCGAGCGCGGCGTCCAGTGCCGAGAGGAACTCCGGGATCGCGGCGGCGTTCCCCTCATCCCCCAAGACCTCCAAACTGCAACAGTAGCCAACGACGGCATCGGCCTCGAACGTCTTGGCCTGCCCCTTCAGCCGATGGGCGAGCCTGGCGAATGCCGACAGATCTCCCGACGCGGCAAGCTGTCCCAGTTCCCCAACCACTTCCTCGGTCTCTTGCAGGAAGCGATCCGCCAGCGTCGCGAGCAAGTCGGCGTTCCCAAGCGTGCGCTCGAGGGAACGTTCCAGGTCGAGCACTTTCTCGTCGGAACCACTCGCCTCCGAAGGCGCCGCTTCACTATTGGTCGAAGCCGAGACGGACGCGCTCTCGGCGCTCATCGGCCCCGAGACGGACGCGCTCTCGGCGCTCATCGGCCCCGAGACGGACGCGCTCTCGGCGGCCAACGGAGCCGAGACGAGACGAGCAAGCGCACCATCGACGGCCGGACTCGACACGCTGTCGGGAGTCGCCGTAGCCAACAATTGCTTGCCAATCACCCGCAGTAGCGTCTCCTGATTGACCGGCTTGGTGGCGTAGTCGTTCATCCCCACGCCAAGACAACGCTCCCGGTCGACTCGCGTCGCCGTGGCCGTCAGCGCGATGATCGGGACGGCATGCTGGTACCCTTCCAAGGAGCGGCGCGACTCTTCATGTTCCCGAATCCGACGCGCGGCCTCATAGCCGTCCATCACCGGCAACTGACAGTCCATCAGGATGACGTCGTACTTGCCCGACGTCGCGCGGTCGACGGCCTGGAGGCCATCCTCGACGTGGTCGCATTCGAATCCGTTTTGCTGGAGAATGTAGACCACGACTTCGGCGTTGATGCAGTTGTCCTCGACCACGAGGACGCGTCGCCCCGTTCCGAGCGCGGCCGGTTCGACCTCGCGGACGGGTACGGCTCGCCGAGCCGGTTTGCCGCGGCGCAGCGCGTCACGAAAGATGCTGATCAGCTGGGAGCGCCAAATCGGTTTCACGGCACAGGCGACAATTCGCAGTGCCTGGCGCTGCTCGCGCGACAACTTAGCAATCTGAGCACTCAACATCACGATCTTCGTTTCGCTCAACGGCCGATCGGAGCTGATCTGGCGTGCCAGTTCGATCCCGTCCCTGCCCGCGATCTGGCCGTCGAGTAGCGCGAACGAATAGGGGGATCCCGTTCGCGCCGCCTCGCGTAGCCTGGAAATGGCGACCTTGGGGCTTTGAGCGTCGTCAATCACCATCCCGAGTTCGCCCAACTGGCCGCGAATAATCTGGCAGTGGGTCGAGCTGTCGTCGACGACGAGCACCTTGAGCCCATCAAAGAGTTCGGCGTCGCGGTGGGAGTCCTGTATGTTGGGCTCGCACGTCGGTACTTGCAGCCGCGCGGTGAACCAGAAGAGCGAGCCGACGCCGGGGGTGCTCTCGACTCCGATCTCGCCATCCATCTGCTCGACGAGTTGCCGACAGATCGCCAATCCGAGCCCCGATCCGCCATACTGACGCGTGGTCGAGGAATCGACCTGGGTAAAGGCGTCGAACAGGTCGGCTTGGCGTTCCACCGGAATACCCTGGCCGGTGTCGCGGACCTCGAACCGAACCAACGCGCAGTCCACCTCGGTCCGTTCGACCCCGGCGTGGATCGAGACATCGCCCTCGGCGGTGAATTTGATCGCATTGCCAACGAGGTTGACCAAGATCTGCCGCAGTCGCGACGGGTCGCCGCGAAGGGTCATGATCGTTTCCGGCTCGAGCCCGCACATCAGGTCGAGCCCCTTCCCCTCGGCCTTGACCGACAGGACCGACGCGACATCCTCGACGATGTCGGCGATGCGGAAGTCGATCGTTTCGAGTTCGAGCTTGCCGGCCTCGATCTTGGAGAAGTCGAGCACGTCGTTGATGACCGACAAGAGCAGATCGGCCGAGGCCCGCGTCACCTCGGTGTAGCGTCGCTGCGTCGCGTCGAGCTCGGTCTGATGAAGCAAGTCGACCATCCCGATGACGCCATTGAGCGGCGTGCGCAGCTCGTGACTCATGTTGGCGAGGAACTCGCTCTTGGCGCGATTGGCCGCTTCGGCCGCCTCCTTCGCATGCCGCAGTTCCGCCTCGGTCCGTTTGATCGAGTTGATCGACAGATGGACACCGGCGATCCGTCGAACCCGACCCTGGGCGTCCCAGTCCATGACCCGCGCCCGGCTGAGGAACCAGCGCCAGCCGCCCGTTTTGACCTTCATGCGGAACTCGGTGTTGCAACGAACCGTACGTCCGCGAAGCGTTTGAAAGAGCGCCCGCCGGGTCCGCCGAAGATCGTCCGGGTGGACGAGCTTCTCCCAGGTCGAGTAGCTCATTGGTAACTCGCCCGGCTTGTACCCCAACATGTGGTACCACTGGTCGCTCAGGTAGAGCTTGCTGCCTTCGACTTGCCAGTCCCAGAGACCGATGTTGGCCGCCTCCAGCGCCACCGTCAGTCGCTCCTGACTGGTGCGAATCTTCTCGTCGGCGTACTTGCGATCGGTGATGTCCGTGACGACGGCTTGCACCAGGGGCTGGTTGCGGAGCATGATCGGCGAGAGCAGGATTTCGACCGGAAATTCGGTGCCGTCCTTGCGGCGCCAACACCATTCAAAGCGATGGCTTCCCGTCCGCAGGGCCGTGCGGTAGTGTTCCTCGAGTTGCCGGTTGTTGGACTCCCAACAGTCGCAGTCGCCGGTGCTGACATCGACCGGGCGCTTGTCGATGAGCTCCTCGTAGCGATCGTGCCCAAGCATCTCCAGGGCGGCGCGATTGCACTCGATAAACCGTAGCGTCTCGGCATCGTGCAGCATCACCGCCGCGCTGGTCGCCTCGTGCAACGCCCGGAATTTCGCCTCGGAATCGCGCGACGCCTGGGTGCGATCCTCGACCCGCCGCTCGAGTTCCTCATTGAGCCGACGTAGCTCCTCCTCGACCTTCTTGCGGCAGGTAATGTCCTGAATGTGACAGATGAAAAACAACGGCGTCCCGTCGGCGTTCTTCTGCAACGTCGAGGTCATGATCGCCGTCACGAGTTCGCCATCCTTGCGGATGTAGCGTTTCTCGATTCGGTAATAGGAGAGGCGCCCGTCGAGCAAATCCCTCACGTGGGCTCGGCGAAGATCGCGATCGTCGGGATGGAGGATCTCCTCGACATTCTTGGCGCCGATCTCGTCGCGTTCGTAGCCGATCATCTGCACGAAGCGATCGTTGACTTGGAGCAAGCGTCCCTCGGGGCTGACCAGCGCCATCCCGATCGGGGCGTTCTCGAAGGCGGAGCGGAAACGTTCCTCGCTGCGAACCAGCGCCCCCACGGCGGCATCGCGCTCGGCGACCTTGCCCTCGAGAGCGTCGCGAGCCTTCGCGACCTGTTCCGCCATCCGGTCGAAGGCCCGTCCGAGAGCGCTCAACTCGTCGAACCCGCAGAGCCCGCAGCGAGCTTCGACATCACCACCGGCGAATGACTCGACGGCGTCGGTCAGCCGATGGATGCGTCGTCGCATCATCAAGTGGGAGGTGGCGCAAAGCATCGCCGCGATCGCGAGAACGACGGTGACAATGTTCGCTTGGGCGGAGGACTCGTACTGGGTGACGACGGCGACCGAGATCGCCATGATCGCCAAACTCATCGGTAGCGCGAACCTGAAGAACATTCGACCCACCTCCATGTGAATAACCGAGACCGAATCTTCTCGGTCACGATTGGGAACGATCCTTCGCCCCTATAGATTCCGACATCCGCTCCCGGTCGTCAATCCCTCGTCAAACCCGTAGGGAATCGCGCGATCGCGTGAGCAATTTCGATCCGCCGTGGCTCGTGAGCGACCACGCCGCGACGGGGGGAGCCCAACCGCGTCGGACCAGTTGAAACGTGAAACGATTGATATCCTTGAGACTGCGATTACAATCGCGACTTCGGCTCAGCGCCATTCCTCAAAAGGGAACAAGGCTTGCATGTGACCGAAGCGGGGAAGCGACGTCCCCTGTCGCGGCATAGGAAAATCATGATGAGCAGAATCGTAGTCATTGATGACGACGAAGAGACCCTCAAGGATGTGGAACACCTACTCGATGGACATCAAATCGCGAAAGCCTCGCATGCCGATGAAGGAATCAAGCTCGCCGAGGATGGTCCCTTCGACCTACTGATCTGCGACTTGATCATGCCCGATCACGATGGCCTCGAAGTCGTCCGTGAGTTCCGGCAACGCTTCAACTGCGGCATCCTGGTCATCTCCGAGACACCTTGTTCGGCCCTTTGGGACTGTGCCTTGATGTTCGGAGCCGACCGCTTCCTACGCAAACCCCTCACTCAACCACAACTGGCCGAGGCGGTGGAAGACGTGATCGAGAAACGTCAGCTCGCTTCGGTCGAGGACTCCAACGCCAAGTCGCGCGATTGACCCGGCGCCAACCGCCACGGCTGCCCCTTCACCGCCGTTCGCGCTGATACCCCATCTTGGTCGTGGAGTCACCCAGGGCGACGGCGTCGACTCACGAACCGAGCGCCCCCCGTACCACGCCGCGATCGAAGTAGTTGATCGCCATCGCCGCATCGATGACCAATCCTTGCGCGTTGATGCCGCTCGATCGGGGACTTAGTAGGAAGACCACGCTGTTGGCGACCTCCTCGGTCGCGACCGCCCTGCCTCGCGGTATCACCTTCTCGGCGAAGAGGTACGAGTCGACGTAGCCCGGAATTCCCGCCGATGCCGACGTTTTCAACAGTCCCGGGCAGACCGCGTTGAAACGGACCTCCGAGAACGCGCTGAACGACTTGGCCAGGAAGCAGAGGCTCGAGTCGAGCGCCGCCTTGATCGGGCCCATGTAGCCATAATTCTCGGCCGCCATCCGCGTCGTGGAGATGGAAATCGTCACCACCGAGGCCTGGCGATCGAGGCAATCCCGCATCGCGTTGCTCACCGCCATCAGCGAGTAGCAACTGACATCGACCGCCTGCAAAAAGTCTTCGCGGCGCGTTTCGTGAAACGACGCCGGTTCGCCAGAGTAGTTCGCGAAGGCGATCGAGTGAACGATGCCGTGCAGCGGCTTGCCCGACGCCTTGACATGCTCGGCGAGCGCGTCGATCTCTTCCTGGCGTTCGACGTCACAGACGACGATGTCCGAGTCGGGGAAGAGCTTGGCGACTTGCTCACGTCGGCTCTCGCTTCGGACCGAGAAGATGACCTCGGCCCCCTCCTCCAGCAGCAGTCGACCAACGTGCGCCGCGACGCTCTTTCGATTCGCGACCCCCATCACCAAGATGGACTTGCCAGCCAACTGAAGATAATCCATGACGTTCCGTTCTCCTTCAATGCCCGAAATCCGTTGCGGCATTGTAGGGATTGACCGTTCCCCGGGCGGAGACGACCTCGAGAGCCACGACCACCCATGGACATCAAGCCGACATCGCGCATCGTCATCGTCGGGGCCAGCGCCCGCGGCATCGCGATGTCCGCGCGGCGATGCGGACTCGAACCGATTGCGTTCGATCTCTTCGCCGATTGGGACACCTCCCAAATCGCCGACACGAGATGCCTCCCTCGCGACGCCCTTGCCAAGACGCTGCGGCGGGAGACCCGATCCCTCGCGGGGTTGCCATTGATTTGCGGCGGAGGGTTGGAGAACGCGCCCGATCTCATCGAGGAACTCTCGGAAAACCTGACACTTTGGGGGAGTTGCGCGGCATCGGTCCGCGAGGTCCGAGATCCTTTCTCCCTCACCGGCGCCATGGCCCAAGCCGGGATCGCGATGCCTGGGATCTCCATCCACCCCGCGACGATGCCCACCGACGGCAGTTGGCTGCAAAAGCCGCTCCGTGGGACCGGCGGAATGGGCATCACTCCTTGGAGGGGCAGAAGCCTGCCCGAGGGAACCTACGGCCAACAGCGCATCGAAGGCGAACCGCACGCGGCCCTCTTCCTACTCTCCGCGACCCAGACGCAACTCCTCGGCGTCACCCGGCAGTTGCTCGTCGAGCACCGCTCGGAGGAGAGCTCCTTTCGCTACGGAGGAAGTATCGGCCCCGTCCCACTTCGCGAAGCCTCTCGCCAGACACTCCAGCGAGCGGGCAACGTCTTGGGGAGCGAGTTCGGTCTTCGCGGGATCGTCGGGCTCGACTTCGTCCTGGACGCCGAGGAGGTTTGGCCAATCGAGGTCAACCCGCGCTGGACCGCCTCGGTCGAGGTCCTCGAACGGAGCCTCGCCTTTTCGGGCGTCGCGCTCCTTGAACGGCTCTTCGGGAACTCGGAGCTACTCGATCCGCCATCCCGAACGACCAACCCCGTCATCCACGGGAAGCGGATTCTCTTCGCTCCGTGGCGATCGCGAATGCGCGCGTCGGCGCCCTGCTACCACTCGGCGCCAGACGTCGACTCACCACGTTGGGCGGACATCCCGCCACCGGGGACAATCCACGACGAGGGAAGTCCAGTTCTCACGCATTTCGTCCACGGCCTTGATGCCGACGAGTGCCAGGAGCGACTCCGCGAGCAGGAGTCCCATCTCATCGCCAAGTGGCTCGAGCCCGCGTGAGCCGTCGGCGTTCGATGCTCCCGTTCAATTCCGCGACCAGAGCCCGACCTCACGGAACCAGTCGAGGTAGCGGCGAAAGTCGTCGAGAAACATCTTCCTGCCGGTCGCTTCCCGGTACCGGAGCATCAGGGCGTTGTCGCTTCGCTCTTGCGCACCCTGCTCGGTCAGGACGTCGTGGATCGGGCCAAGAATCGCGGCATGCTCGATCAGATAACGTGCCTGCTCGACGTTCTGGCAATGAATGATGAGCTTCGCGGCCTCTTCCGCGGAGAATGTCTCCTCGTCGCTCATGTGATCTCCCCCTCGCTGCGAACGCTGGAGTGCGCTTGTGAAATACGGGCTTCCCGTACATGATGCCATTTCGACGCGTCGGGGACACGGAATGATTCCGCCCCGCGACTTCCGCGAACATACAATATTCCAGGTCGCGACGGGACGTTGGCCCCGACGGCTCCCCGAGCCGGACTTCCCCTGGGAAGGTCGTGATCGCGATGGCAGCGTCGCATTCCGGCCGACGAAGGGCGCGACCTTCGATCGTTCGAAACGACAATCGAGAGGACAGGATGGGGATCTACGATCGCGAGTACTATCGCAACGAAGCCCAGGCGCGGATGCACCGGCTTCAGAACTTTCAGTCGTGGCGCTGGTGGTCGATCACCACGTGGCTGATCATCATCAATGTCGCCGTGTTCTTGCTCAATGAATTAACGCGAAAAGAGCTTTTCCTGCCCATCGGCTACTTTTCGACGCAGACGGCAGTCTTTCAGCTACAGGTTTGGCGGTTCATCACCTATCAGTTCCTCCACGCCAACCTCTGGCACATTCTCTTCAACATGATCGCGCTGTACTTCTTCGGCCAGATGATCGAGCAATACCTGGGAAGTTGGCGCTACCTCGTCTTCTACCTCGCGTGTGGCATTGCCGGGGCCCTGCTCTTCGTCCTCTTCACGCTGACGCAGATCATTCCGACCCCGGTCACCGCCCCGATGATCGGTGCCTCGGCGGGCGTCTTCGGCGTCCTGATCGGAGCGGCCCGACTCGCCCCTGACCGAACGGTCCAGATGATGCTTTTCCCCTTCTTCGTCCCGATGAAGCTAAAAGTCCTCGCCTGGATTCTGATCGGGATGGCGGTCTACACCGTGATCACCACCGGCCAGAATGTCGGGGGCGAGGTCGCCCATCTCGGCGGTGGGGGCTTTGGGTTCCTGCTGATCAAGAACGTCCACTGGCTCTACTTTCTCGATCGCTTCTCGCCGGAAAAGCTCCAAGTCTGGTGGAACCGCGGGACTTGGAAGAGACGCGAAAAGCAGCGTGACCATATGCGGGAGGAAGTCGACCGCATCCTGGAGAAGATCATTCGCGAAGGCATAGGAAGCCTCAGTAAGCGCGAGAGAGAGACCCTGCACCGCGCCGCCGAGGAACTGAAGTAGACGACAGCTCGGAAATGTTATCCCGACCATGAAACAGATCATCGCGATCGTCAAGCCGTTTCGCGCTCAAGACGTCCTTGAGGCCATCGGCGAGTTCAATGTCGACTCGGTCCTCGTCGGCGAAGCGGCCGGCTTCGGTCAGCAGCGCGACGCCGCTCCGCGCCTGACCGAAAGTGAATACGACTTCGCCCACATCCCGAAGATCGAAATCACGCTCTTCGTCCAGGACGATCTCGCCGAGCAAGTCGTCGATCGCATCGTCGAGGTCGCGCGCACCGGACGCATCGGCGACGGCAAGATCCTCGTCTTCCCCGTCGTCGGCGACGTCGACTTCTGACCCAGTCCCCAGATGCGTCGTCGCCGCTCCCATGACGTGCCCGCGGAATCGATTCGGCTCGGGCCGCCCTCAAGTGCCATCACGACGTCACTTGATGTTCATCGGCGAGCGATGATCCGGGACGGTCCTAAATGGGCCACCGGCCCCGCGTAGTTGATGATCGATGGTCAGCCCGAGTCGCCGGGTTGGGACTACGCCAACTTCTCGAACAACTCGTCCCGGTAGGCCTTGAGCCGATGCGATAGCTCGACCCGATAGGGCGTCGGATCGGCCAAGCGACGATGCTCCTTCGGGAGACTCGCCACTTGATCGGCCACGCGATCGCGCACCGCTTCGATCGCCGTCGGCTCCTCGACGCGCTCCCCTTTCGCGATGGTGTCCTTCAACAACGGCTCGAACTCGGTACCGTTGCGTTCTTCCTCAAGGACGTCGAAGGGTGGGTTCTCCTGGGCCAGCGCGAGCACATCGCCCACGAACTGTCCCTCGCGCCGAGCCCGCCAGATCTGCTTGCGCCCGGGGAGCGTCGACTTGCCCGGCGTCGAGGAGATCTTCATCTTCGGCTCCCAGTCGGTCCCCTGATAGAGCGCGGTCATTTTGTAGACCCCACCCAAGGCCGGTTCCTGATACGCTGTCGCGAGCCGAGTGCCGACGCCGTAAATGTCGATCGGAGCCGACTGTCGCTTGAACTCGGTGATCGAATACTCGTCGATGTCGCTCGAGGCGACGATCTTGACATCGCTCAATCCCGCGCGGTCGAGTTCGGCGCGGCAGGCCTTCGACAAGGCCGCCAAATCGCCACTATCGAGACGGATCCCGCGCGTTTGATGCCCCTTTCTCGCAAGTTCCTTCGACACCGCGATCGCGTTGGAGAGCCCTTGCCCCAGCGTGTCGTAGGTGTCGATCAGGAAGGTCGACTGATCCGGGAAGGTCTTCGCGTACGCGTCGAACGCCTCGCGCTCGGTGGGAAAACTCATGATCCAACTGTGGGCATGGGTTCCGAAGACGGGGATGCCGAAGCGATAGCCCGCCTCGACGTTGCTCGTGCCGACGCAGCCGGCGAGGTAGGAGGCCTTCGAGGCCCAAAGTCCGCCGTTGGGTCCCTGGGCGCGGCGGAGTCCGAACTCAACCACCGTGCTCGGCTTGGCGGCCTCGACCATGCGGCTCGCCTTGGTGGCGATGAGTGTCTGGAAGTTGACGCAGTTGAGTAACAGCGTCTCGACCCACTGGGCCTCGAGCAGCGACCCAGTCACTTCGAGGATCGGCTGGTTGGGGAAAACGACCGTTCCCTCGGGAACCGCGCGCACGTCTCCTTGGAAGCGAAGTTTCGATAGATAAGAGAGAAAATCCTCGCGAAAGAGTCGGATCGACCGCAGGTACTCGATGTGTTCACCGCTGAAGGACATCGACGTCAGCATCGTCACCACATCGTCGATGCCCGCCGCGACCGCGTAGCCTCCATGTTCCGGTGTGCGGCGAAAGAAGAGCTCATAACTGGCGGCATCCGAGGACCGTCCCGACGCCCAGAATCCTTGCATCATCGTCAATTCGTAGACATCGGTTCGAAGCGCGGCGTCCGCCAGTTCCGGATCCATGGTCCCTCCTTTCGGCAGGTGACGGGTTGGCCCACCGAGTTTCTCGCTCGCGGCCTACCCGATGATCTTCAGATGATGCATGAGCCACTTGATGGGACCGACGACGTTCGGCGCATCATCGACGCCGAGTCGCCCCCCGGGGAAAAAGTCATTCTGCAAGTCGACGACGATCAGGGCCGTCGGATGAGGATGCAACGTCAACGTCGAGACGACGCGGCCACACTCGGCCAACGTCGCCCCCGCTTCGCGCATCGCGATCAGCGCCCGATCCTTGTCCCCCGGATTGACGTTGACCGATCCGATCGCGTCCACGAGAACCCAGGTGTCGAAGCCCTCGCGGCAGGCATCGATGGCGGTCTCCCGCACGCAGTACTCGGTCGTCAGTCCGCAGACGAGAACGCGTTCGATGTCGCTCCGCCGCAGATGCTCGGCAAGGTCGTCCTCGGGGAAGGCGCTGTAGTTGTCCTGGTCTACCCGAATCCCCTTGCTCGCCACGACCGTGTCGGGAGGAAGGGGAACCTCGGAGTGGAACGCGGCTCCGGGTGTCTCCGCGACGCAGTGGACGGGCCAGGGGCCCCCCTGCTCGCGAAAGGAGCAGTGATTCGCCGGGTGCCAGTCACGGGTAAAGACGACGTTTCGGATCATGCCCACCTCTTCGGATCGGGGACCGGGCGATGGTCGGTGCTCGATTCCCGATATATTAAACGGAGGCGCCCCGCCCTTTTCCTGTTCGCGCCAAGCAAGCAATGACCGAAGCTCACGGCAGCTCGGCGAGACGACAGCCTCGCGAGCGAGCCCAACGATCAACCGGGAGTGGACGATGACCTCGACGGCCAGTGACACCACCGCGACCATCGCCCAACTCAAACAGTGGGTGCGCGACTTTAGCCAAGAGCGCGATTGGGAGCAATTCCATCACCCGAAGGATCTCGGCCTCGCGCTGGCGATCGAGGTGGGCGAACTGTTGGAGCACTTCCGCTATCGGGACAACGAGCGGATCGCCAAGGAACTGGCCAAGGAGAGCGTCCATACGGAACTCGCCCACGAGCTGGCCGACTGTCTTTGGCTCCTCTTGCGTTTGGGAGACGTTTGCGACGTCGACCTGAGTCGGTCCCTGCGCGAGAAACTCGTGCTGGCCGCGGAGAAGTATCCGGCCGATCTCGTGCGAGGCCGCTCCGACAAATATACGTACTATCGCGGCGAACTAGAGAAGGATCCGCGGCGCGACGACGCTGGATCGTAAGTCGTCCCGTCGCCACGAACTCCACGGAACCAGGATATGGAACGTCCCGACGGCATGGCCGCCCATCGGACCGCGTGGGTCGACCGCGTGCTGGCGCTGGCGATCGATCACGACGCCACTTCGCTGATCGCGCTAGCGCGCGCGATCACCGAGGGGAGTCAACTGAAACGCGACGGCATCGGGATCGATCTCCCCGACGCCGAGCGTGAGATCTTCGACCGGGCGCTCGCCGGTCTCGAGGACGCCGTCTTCGTCCATCTCTCCGAACACGAGCCGACCGAGTCCGACCATCGCGAGCTGATCGGATTCGTCAACGACCGACTGGCCAAGGACGAGGAGTACCTCGGCGAGCTCATCGGGCGCTCCGATCTCACCCCGCTCGAGCGCGCCGTCCTCTTCGACGAGTTCCGCCGCGAACTGCATTGGATCGGCGGGGTGGTGGCGTGCCTCGACGAGGAGGAACGGGCCGAACCCGACAAGATCGCGCGCGTCGAGCTCGATCGCGTTCAGCGTCGCCTGCTCGAACTTCCCAGCTCCAATTCCGGTCGCGATGGACGCAAGATCGGGCAACTCCACGTTGGCCACCAACAGCTCCAGCGCGCCTTGCTCGTGCGCCGGCTTCACGAGGAGACCTCGCTCTCGGTCGAGGAGGGAACGCCCGCCGAACGTTGGCAGCGGCGTTTTCAACTCTCGCGACTTCAATCGGACATCGCCAGTCTCACCCAATCGCTCGACGAAGCCGACGACGCCCACGATCCCGATCAGTGGGCCACTCCCGAGGACTGGGACGAACCGCTGCGCTGGGCTCATGAGCTCTCGACCTACCGCCATCGACTCGCCAGTTCGGCGGAGGAGGCCCTGCTCGACCTCGACCCGCGCCTGCGTCGCGACAGTTGGGAAGAGGTCATCATCACCGCCCAGGGCGAATCGAACGAGATCACCGCGTCGCTGGAGGAACGGGATCTACCGTCCGCCGTGCGCGTCCTCGAGATGGCCCAGGACGATCTCGAGGTTCTCGCCTCGACGGCCGATCGCCTCGAGAAAGGGACCGACAAGCAAGTCGAGTCGGACGAGCGGGTCGGCAACTGCCGGCGACGCATGAACCGGCTGCGCCGGCTCAATCGCAACGAATGCCAGGAGAAGCGGGTCTCGCTGCGGCTCGAACAACTGATCGGTCGCCGGGCGGCGAGCTTTCTCGAGAACACCATCCTCGTCCTGATCTTGGTGATGGCGGTGGTCATCTCGCTGGAGATGATTCTCGAGAGCACCATCGGACTGAGTCACACGCAGATCCTCTTCTTCGCCGGCGCGGACCTGGTGATCTGTTCGATCTTTCTCAGCGAGTTCTTCCTGAAGCTCTCCTTGGCGGAGCGGCGCGGGCTCTACTTCATGCGGCACTGTCTGGTCGACTTCTTTGCCGCCATCCCGTTCGGCTTTCTCTTTCACTCCGTGACGATCATCGGCAACTCGTCGCTGGAGGCGGTGCAGTTGATTCGGCTGGCCCGGTTCGCGCGTCTGTCGCAAGTGGCGCGTTATGTCCGCGTGGCGCTGCCGGTCGTGAGGTTCTTCCGTCTTGTCGCCTTCACCCTGCGCGCCGCCGATCAGTTGGTGCGTCGGCACGCGTGGCTGCTCAACCGAAACATCATCCTCTTCGAGCCGAACCTCACGCACGAGGAGCCCTGCCCCTATCGCTGGCGACTGCAACGGATCCGGGACTATTACCAACAACAAGCGACGTCGGTCTATGACGAACTCGAACTCGAGGACCAGCTCACGTTGCTCGACGATCGGATGAACTGGTTGCGGACGCGGGTGGCGATGCTTCCTCCGCCGCGCGTCGCCGAAGGGACTCCCGAGCCCCCCGGCGGTCAAGGCATTCGGGCCGAGGCGGTTATCGATCGCCTGATCGAGATGACGCCCGAGGAGCTTGTCGAGCGGATGGGGTCGCCCTTCGCCGAATCGATCAGCCGCTACGTGAAGATGCTCGACGTCCCGCTGATCCGTCGCATTCCGTTCGTCCGCGAGTTGGTCGCCAATCGTCAACAGGGCGCCAGTGAGGTCGCCGCCCTCGCCTCGAACATGCTCGGCCACGGGCTCCGCGGCATGCTGGACGTCTGCTACTACTTCGCCGACTTGCAGGGAACGATCACCGGCCCGATCTTCATCGATCGCCTGGGGACGGCGATCACGAAAGCGACCAATCGGCCGGCCAAACGATTGCTCATTCTCGGCGCCGCTCTCTTTCTCTTTTACGTCGTCATCCGCATCGTTCCGGTTCCCAGCGTCGTCATGTCACTGGTCGAAAAGCTCGAGCGACTTCTCGGCGTGCCGGTGATCGTGCTCGGCGTGGTTTGCTTCGTCCTGTGGCGGGTGGGAGTCTGGCTGCAACAGATCGCCAACCAAGCGAGCGACTTTTGCGAGCGCGTCGTCGAGGCTCAGTTCGCCTCCCACACCAAGCAGGTCAAGGCCCGTCACCGCGACGAGGACTTCGCGATCCTGCGTAGCCGAGTGATCCGGCCGGAGATCGCGCTTCGCACCTGTGACGATCTCCCTGGGGAGAACGCTCCGCTACTGGCGACCGAGGACACCAGCGTTCTCAAACCGAGCGAGAGCCTCTTCGTCTCGCAAGTCGAATTTCTGTACGAGGACTACCTCGACGGCTCGCTCTTTCACCGCAACGACACCAAGACGACCACGCAGCTCTTGGGGAATCTCGCGCTTTGGAATTTCCGGCTCAGCGACTCCGCCCGCTCCGAGCGTGACGAACGGCGCCTGTTGGCTCTCGACTTGGGGCGAGCGGGAAGTCTCTTCGGCGGGCCCTATCTTTGGTTTAACTACATCACGCGGATGATCGCCCAACACACCGCGAAGCTGCTCGTCGACTACAACCGCCAGGCGCTTCCGCTCGACCGACTGCAATGCGCCGCGCCGCGCGTCCGGCGCAAGTACCGCCGCTGGCTCGCCAAGCGACTCGAGGTCGATCCGCAAGCGGTCACGCTTCCCGAACCGCTCTCGGTTCAGAACGAAGCCGATGAGGAGGAACGGCTCCGTCGCCACGAACGCGCCAACGAAATGTTCGAGACCCTCGACTTCACCGCGTTGGACTTCCTCACCGAGAACCCGGCTCGTGACGAGCAGATTCGCGAAAAGTACGGCGATCACGTCGCCTACCTGCTCAAACGAGACCGAAGGGAGAACGTCCGCCAAGCGTTCCGCTCCGCCCCGCTGCACGAAGCCCCGATCGCGGATCGGACGTTCAACCTCTACCAGCTCTACGAGACTTACTTCTCCGGCGGCAACGTCATCGTGCTGCCCCTACGGGTTTGGTGGCGGACGATGCAACTGCTGGTCTACCTGCTAAGACGGCTCACGCGCGTCATCGTCGACACGCTCGACCCACGTCTGGACGGCCGAACGATCAAGCGCGTCGACAGCTTCGGGGTCGCCAAACGCAAGATTCATCGCATGCGCAAACCGGTCTTCATGGAGTCGCTTTGGCTTCGCTCGCGGTTCGACATCGAGTATGTCGGCCTCGACTTGCCCGATGTCCCGATCGAACGGGAGATGGAGTCGACGCTCGACAAGGATCTCGACTTCATCGAAGCGAGCCGGCGCGACCGCCTCGTGGCTGAACGACTACGGCGCGAGCATCAACGACGTTTACGCTGGATTCACGACTGGCTTCGCGAGTATGGCTGCAATCATGACCAGTTGCCGACCTATCTCCAGCGACATGCTCCCCATCTCGTCGATCGCAGCGCCGAGGTGACCCGCGCGGTCGTGACCGCCTTTGTGATCGACTTCGACGATATCTACTCGCTGGCCAGCGCGATCGACGGCTTGCGACGGATCATGGTCGAACTCTCCGATCCGACCAACGACGGCGACCGGTTGCCGTGGCGTCTCCCCGATCGCGTCGCCGGCAAGCGCAACGGCTGGTACCTCCCGCCGAAACGGTCGCGCAAGCTGGACGGGCTCTTCGAACTGGCATGCTTCCCCAAAGGCGACGAAGCGTTCCGCAAACGGGTGAAACGCTGCCTGAAGAAGCACCGCTCGGAGGTGAAGGGTTGGGTCAAGATCGCGCTCGATCAGGGAGGTGATGATCCCGTCGAGGTCTTGCGCTCGCGACTGGCGTCGATCATCCGGAGGACCGACCTCTGGAGCGACCAGCTCATCGGACTGCGCGCCATCCAGACCCTAACGATGCTCGACGTTCATCGCTATTGCGAGATGGTTTGGAAGCTCGGCGATTACGACCAGATCGAGCCGATGCCGTTCGAGTCTTCCGATGTCGCCGAGCAAGCCGAGGGAGCCGCGTAGCGGTCGGCCACGCTCTTACGTCATGCGGGCGACACTGGCGGCTGGACGCAACCCCCGCGATAGATCGACCCACGCCGCGCTACGTCGATTCCGGAAGGTGGAACTCGACCCCTTGGGCGAGCGGTAGTTCGCTGCCGTAGTTGATCGTGCACGTCTGCCGCCGCATGTAGGCTTTCCAGGCATCCGAGCCGGCCTCGCGGCCGCCGCCGGTCTCCTTTTCCCCTCCAAACGCGCCACCGATCTCCGCCCCGGAGGTGCCGATGTTGACATTGGCGATCCCGCAGTCACTGCCCACCGCGGAGAGGAAAGCCTCCGATTCGATCACGTCTCGGGTGAAAATCGACGACGAGAGCCCTTGGGAGACGCCGTTTTGCAGCGCGATCGCCTCGTCGAGCGACCGGTAGCTCATCACGTAGAGGATGGGCGCGAAGGTCTCGTGCCGGACGACCGGGAGGTTGTTGGGCACGCGAACAATGGCGGGCTCGACGAAAAAACCGCCCCCCTCGCGGCGTCCGCCGCCGACGAGCACCTCTCCCCCCTGTTCCCGCACATGCATGAGCGAGTTCGCCATCGCCTCGCAAGCGGCTTCGTTGACGAGCGGGCCCATCAAGTGACCCGGTTGCATCGGATCGCCAATCGGGATCGAGCGATAAGCGGCGACAAGCCTCGGGAGGAACGCGTCGAGAAGCGACTCGTGTACGAGAAGTCGACGAAGCGTCGTGCACCGCTGCCCCGCCGTCCCGACCGCGGCGAAGAGAATCGCTCGCAACGCCAACTCCAAATCGGCCGAGGGGGCGACGATCGCGGCGTTGTTGCCTCCCAGTTCCAAGAGAGAACGGCCGAGACGTCGCGCGACGACCTCGCCCACGCGAGCCCCCATGCGCGTGCTGCCGGTCGCGGAAATCAAGGGCAGCCGCCGGTCGGCGATCATCGTCTCCCCAATCTCCTCGGCATCCCCGAGACAGAGCAGAAAGACGTTCTCAATCCCCGCGTCGACGCAGATCTGATCGACCAGCCGGGCGACCGCGAGGGACGTGAGCGGTGTTTCGGGAGACGGTTTCCAGATCATCGTGTCGCCACAGACCGCGGCCAGCGCCGCATTCCAGGCCCAAACCGCGACCGGAAAATTGAACGCCGTGATGATCCCGATCGGACCAAGCGGGTGCCACTGCTCCATCAGTCGATGAAGCGGACGCTCGCTGGCGATCGTCAGTCCGTGGAGTTGCCGCGACAGGCCGACAGCGAAGTCGCACATGTCGATCATCTCTTGGACCTCGCCCTCGGACTCGGAGATCGGCTTGCCCATCTCGAGGGTCAGCAGCTTGGCCAAAGGAACTTTCATCGCTCGAAGGGACATTCCGAACTTTCGGACCACTTCCCCTCGTACTGGTGCGGGGAGACGACGCCAAGCGCGGAATCCTTCCTGGGCGCGGTCGACGAGATGACCATAGTCCTCACGGGTGTGAAGACGGACGGTCGCCAGTTCTTCGCCGGTCGTCGGATTGATCGACGGGAACTCGTGACCGTGAGCCGGGGCGCCCCTGGAATAAAGGGATTCTGGAACGAGTCCGAGAGTGGAAAGCAATCTATCCAGCATGGATCGCTCCCGTGTGGTGAAGAAGCGTACCTGTCGTTGATTCTCTCGAATGAACGGCACAAAGAAGGGAAGATCGGCGTCCAGAAGTGACCGACGCCCACACGCTGATGTATTATACCTCTCCACGGGGGGGCCCATCACGTGGGAATGGGTACGAACACGACGGCGCCGTCGTCCTGGCAACGTGAGAGACGGGCTTGGGACGCGGGCCTCAACGATCAAGTGAACCTGGAATCCATGAGTGAACCGGCAAGCAACATTCGGCAACTGATGACGCGATTCTCCCAGCCGGGACGCGTCGAGTGGATCGGTCGCAGCGCGACGCGACGGGCGACGATCGAGTCGTGCGCGGACGTCCTGCTCGAGGAAGGAACCGGCATCCAAGGCGATCATCACGCCACCAGTGGCCGCTCCAAACGCCAAGTGACGCTCATTCAGCACGAACACCTCGCCGCGATCGCTTCCCTGATCGGACAGCCCGACGTTTCCCCGGAACAGCTTCGCCGCAACATCGTCGTGTCGGGAATCAATCTACTGTCGTTGAAGTCACTGCGGTTTCGTATCGGCGAGACCCTTCTCGAAGGTACCGGCCTTTGCGCTCCCTGCTCGCGAATGGAGGAGACCCTCGGCAAAGGGGGGTATCAGGCGACCCGTGGACACGGCGGAATCACCGCGGTCGTCCTCGAGGGTGGCCCGATTCGGGTTGGAGATGCGGTCCGTCCGGAACAATCGCTGGAGATCGATGCATGAGCAGCAAGTTCGCTCACCCCGTTGGCATCCTCATGCTGACGGCGACCACCATGTTGGCCCTCGGAGGTTGCGACCAGTCGGCGCCACCGGCCGAGCAATCGCTGGAAGACTTGAAGGGACAGGTCTTCACCGTCACTCTCGCCGAGGATTCGCCGCTAAGCGGCGCGCTGCAACTACGTCTCTCGGAGTGGGAAGCGCAAACGGGATCCGAAGTCCGCTTCACATCCGACCGGGAATCACCGAGCGAACTGATCGTGCTGGGTGGAACCGAACTGCCAACCACCCCGAACATCACCATTCCCGAGAAGTTGGCCAAAGCGACCCAGTTCCCCGCGAAGTACCGGCTCGTCTTCGACCGCTTCCGCGACAAGGCGGTCGCCGTGCCACTCGCGACCGATCGTCTCTTGCTCTGGTATCGTCGCGATCTCTTCGAGAACGAGGATCTTGAGGCGACCTTCAGGGAACAGACCGGCAAGAGCCTCGCGCCACCGGAGACCTGGGGGGATTTCCTCACGCTGGCGACGTTCTTCAAGAACCGTCCCGAAGTCGCGTACGGCTGCGTCGAGGCGATGGATGGCTCCCTCGAGGCAAATCGCAACTACCTCGCTCGAGCGGCCGCGTACGCCAAGGCGGAGAAGTGGAGCAGTTTCATCGTCGACTCCGAAACGGGGGCGCCGCGATTGACGACGCCTGGCTTCGTACGAGCCCTCTCCGAATGGATCGCCGCGAAGAGCTACTCGCCCGCCGCCGACGGTACGGAGATCTCGGACACGCGCGCACGTGAACTCTTCCGCGACGGCCAGGCCGCGATGCTGTTGTCGACGCTGCCACCAACGATCGCCGACGGAAAACCCCGCTCGGAGCAGTGGGATGCCTCGATCGCGGTGGCCTCTCTTCCCGGCTCTCGCACCGTCTACGCGATCGACACGGGCCAAGCACTCCCGGGCGAGAAGGTCAATCGGCCGGTCCACTTCGCCACGACAGGATGGTACCTCGCGCAGCGAGCCGACCAACCGAGTGATGCCAACGATCGACTGCTCGGGTTTCTCACCGATCCCAAGGAGAGTGCGTATCTAGTGCAGGCGAGTCGCCGAGGCATTCTTCCGATGGAGCCGACGCTCTTGACCGAGCCCGGCCGATTTCGGGGATTTGGCCTCTCCAACCGGACGGTGGGGGAACTGTTCGAGTTGATTCGCAGCGGTTTCTCGGCGGACAACTGGGTCGCCGACTTGCGAACGACTCGCTCCGCCGAGTTGCAGTCCGCCCTCGGGCAGGCTCTTCAAGAGGCTCTCGCGGGAAAGTCGTCGCCCGAGAAGGCCCTCGCGAAAGCCGAGAGCGCCTGGACGGAACTGTTGAAACCTGGTTTGAGCGAGTTCTTGGCGGAATACCGAGCCAGTCTCGGTCTCCCTCCGCTGATCACCAAGGAGTGAGGCACGCAGCGAGCGTCGATGCCGTCCGAACTGGGGGTGGTTCCAACGTTGGTGTTCGTGCAATCCTGTTCCATTGGCACTGGCTGACAAGCAACCAGTGGCACCCGGTGAGGGAGAGTCCGGCTCGGAAAATCAAGGGTGATTCGTGAAGACGAACCCCCTCACCCCTAACCCCTCTCCCACAGGGAGAGGGGAACAAGAGGCTCACTCTCCCACAGGGAGAGGGGAACAAGAGGCTCACTCTCCCACAGGGAGAGGGGAACAAGAGGCTCACTCTCCCACAGGGAGAGGGGAACAAGAGGCTCACTCTCCCACAGGGAGAGGGGAACAAGAGGCTCACTCTCCCGCAGGGAGAGGGGAAGCTTAGAGCTTGACACTTAGGCCTAAATGGACCACTGGCCGCTCGTCAGCCAGCAACCCCCGACCGTCGCACGATCAGTTGTCGGCCGACTTGCCCTTCTTCGACGCGCCTCGACCCTGGCCGCCGGCGCCGCGAGGACGTTGAGCATCCTCGCGATTGCGGAACCGCTCGCGCATCGAGTCGACGAACTGCATGAACTCGTCCTTGCTCACTTGCCCATCGTTGTCAGCATCGGGGTTGGGGCGATTGCCTCGCCCGCCGGCCCCCTTCTGAGAGGCCTTGCCGGCACCACGACGCTGGCTCTTGCCCGCTCCTTTGCCTTGCCCCTTCCCGGCGCCTTTGCCTTGCGCCTTGCCGGCCCCTTTGCCCTGTCCCTTCTCGGATGCTCCATCTCGCTGGCCACGCTGCCCCTGGCGACTGCTCCGGGCTTCGCGCAAGGCCCGCATCGCGTTGGGAAACTCGGACTCGGAGAGGAAGCCGTTGTTGTCGGCATCGGCGGTCTTGAATGCCTGCAGCGCCGATTGCTGACGCGACTCCTCGCGATCGGCCGCCTTGCCCGCTCCCTTGCCCTTGGCTTGACCAGGTCCGGCCCAAGCACTTCCGACCACCACCAACGAAGCCACCGTCGCTAACGCCACGCTCTTCATCCGAGTCCCCTTCTGTTCGTTTCGTCGCGTGGCACCAGAGCCAATCCACGACACGATCTTCAACCCCATCGAATGAAACACCGAAGGAGCGGGTTGGTTCCGCGGTTTGTTTCGCGAAGACAGCGACGCGGGGGTTGGTTCTCAGCCCAAGGACGGACTACTCCCTCGGTTTGCGCATCGCCCAGACCAGACGCCCACCCACCGCGATGATCGCGAGCGGGATGTACGCGCAGAGCATGTACCAGACGAAGAGGACCATCGTCGCGGCCAGACGTCCGGCCTCGACGCGGTCGGCGCCGATTTTCACCGAGAGTTTCTCGCTCTCGATGAGTTCGGCCGTCTGGTCGACCGCGCCCGCCATCCCCTCGGGCTTGTTGACGAGACCATAGACGCTCGTGAAGACCTGGATCGCGAAGAAGGTCCCGATGATGATGAGCAACAGCCCGAGAGCTTGGCAAACGAAACGCATGAACGCGCCGACCACCCCGCTGGCCTGGGTCTTCGCCAGGCCGTCGGGCGTTTCAATCATCGGGTCATCCATCAGTCGGTCAGTCCTTCCCGTTTGATGCCGGACATCTGTTCCAGGGCAAGCATCAACGCTTGGGTTCCCTTACGGCCGAACCCTTGTGCCTTGACGGCCTCGTAGAGCTGTTTGGCGAGCGCGAGCCCCGGAAGCGAGAGCCCCATCATCTCGGCCTCGGCCAGCGCGATGCCCATGTCCTTGATGAAGTGTTCGACGTAGAACCCAGGCTCGAAGTCCCCCTTGATGATCCGGGGACCCAAGTTGTTGATCGACCAGGAGCCCGCGGCTCCGCTGCCGACCGATTCGAGCACCTTCATCGGATCCAGCCCCGACTTGTAAGCATACATCAGGGCTTCGCAGACGCCGATCATCATCGGGGCAATCAGCATTTGATTGACCATCTTGGTGTGCTGGCCGGCCCCGGGGCCCCCTTGGTGCTTGATCGTCTTGCCCATCGCCTCGAAGCAGGGCATGACCGCCGCGACCGCTTCCTCTTCCCCGCCGACCATGATCGAAAGGGCCGCGTTCTTCGCGCCGACGTCGCCTCCGGAGACCGGCGCGTCGACGCTGAAGACACCTTTGGCCTTGGCCGCCTCGGCGATCTCTTCGGCGAGCGACGGCTGACTCGTCGTCATGTCGACCAGGATGTTGTCGGCTTTGGAACCGGCCAGCGCGCCCTGCTCCCCGAGGAAGACTTCGCGCACGTCCTTGGGAAATCCGACGATCGCGAAGATGACGTCGGCGTTCTCGGCCACCTGCTTGGGCGTCTCGGCCCACGTCGCCCCCTTCGCCAGGAGACCTTCCGCTTTCGACTTCGAGCGCGTCGTGATCGTCGCCTCAAACCCCTTGTCAACCAGGTGGCCACACATCGATTGGCCCATCACGCCGGTCCCAATCCAACCAATGCGCGTCTTTCCCGGTGTGCACGTCGCCAGCGCCATCGCTCGATTCCCCTTTTGTGAACATGACTTCAACTTATCCGCTGTTGTATGCGCCTCGGGGGTCCGATCCATAAAACGACCCTCATGGACAAACCCGCCGCGATGGGAGCGCCCCCGCGCTCTCTTTACGATCGCAACTTTGCCCTGACGTTCATCGCTCAATCCCTTTTCGTGCTCGCCAACACCCTCTTGGTGCACTACGCCCGCTGGATCGCGTTTCTCGGTGGTGACGAGCTCGACATCGGATGGGTGATGGGATTCGGGGCCGTGACCGCGCTCTTGGTACGCCCTTGGATCGGCCTATGGATTGATCGCCTCGGTGCGTTGACGATGTGGATGGTCGGTCTGACCCTCTTTATCATCTCGGCGCTGACCAACTTTCTCCTGGCCGATGTCGGCGTTTCCATCTACGTGGTGCGATCGCTCAACGTCATCTCCACCGCGATCTTCTTCTCGGCGAGCCTGACGTACATCACGCTGATGGCCCCGCCCGATCGACGAGCCGAGGCGATCGGGACACTCGGCGCCGCCGGCTTCGTTGGGATGATGTGTGGCCCCTGGTTGGGCGACTGGTTCGTCGAGGACGGCGATCGCTCGTTCGGTGACTTCTACGCGTTGTTCGGTTCCGCGGCTGGAGCGATCGCGATCGCGCTGGTGATCACCTACTTCGGGCTGCGAGAACCTCCCCACCTTCGAACCCGAAGCTCCCTGAAGGTCCGCCACTTCATCGAGAACTTTATCCGCTACTGGCCCGGCGTGGTGCTTTCGGCGAACGTGATCTTCGGCGTCTGCCTGACGGTTCCGTTCGTCTTTCTCGCCCGCTACCTCGACGTGCTCGACATGGGAGGCTACGGGGTTGGCGAGTTCTTCGTCGTTTACGGGGGTACGGGAATCACCGTCCGGCTGGCGCTGCGGCGACTCCCCGATCAGATCGGATGGCGAAAGATGCTCCTGGCGGGACTATGCGTGCTCGGGGCGGGAATGTTCAGCTATCTGCTCGTCGATCCCAACGAGCCCTGGACGATCCTCATTCCGGCGACGGTGAGCGGCATGGCCCACGGGTTGGTCTTCCCGTCGATGATGGCGCTGGTGACCGAACCGTTTCCGAACGAAGCTCGGGGCACCGGGTCGGTCTTGGCGATCATGTCCCTGGACACGGGAATGGTGTGTGCCCCACCGTTGATGGGGGTGATCGCTTATACCTTGGGATACGGCTGGATGTTCACCCTGACCGGATGTGCGACCTTCGCGGTCACGGCGTGGATCCTGGTCAGCAGTCTCAACGACGGGACGCTCTTTCTCATTCCCGTCGCCGCCCCCGCCGATGAAGTCACCGCCGTGAAGTAGCAAGATCCCTCGTCGCCCCGTCGGCAGGGAAGCTTACGCCTCCTCGACTTCCGGTTCCGGCTCGGGATAGGGCTCGCGCACCGGCTGGACGAAGTAGGGACCACGGCCCTTGCCCTGGGTCAGTTCTTCGCACTTGGCATCGGCGGCGGAACGCTCGGGATAGGGGAAGGTTGCGACTTGCTGGTTGTGACCATCGAAGATGCCCCACACCATTCGCATCCGTTCCGCGGCGGCTTTCGCCTTCGATTTGGAGGTGCGCCGAGTGGCCTTCTTCTTGGCCTTGGCTTTCACCTTTTTGACCGGGGCATCACCGCTTGCTTCCAGCTTCTCCGCGGCTTCCGCCTGCTTGCGAAGCTCGACACGACTTGGGGATTTCGACGATCGACGCACCATGGGATGTCAGTCTCGCTCGGTTCCACTTGACCAAGTGCGAAGCCTCTCCCCGTCGAGGTAAGCGGTCCAATCGGACCATCCACATCCGCGTCACGGGTCGTCGATGTCGGCGATCGGAGCGGGCGCGTCTCGTGTCTAGGAACAAGACGTCGCGTGCCCACTTCGGAAAGCCACTTGGGTTGCCCCATCGCCAGACGGCCTGGAAAGCCAGCGGGAGGTGCTTCGCATTCGCTTAGTATAGGTCCGATGCGTCCTGAAACCAGCCATCGAGCCCAGCCTCACCGAGGAGGCGATCGGCGACCCGCTACGAAACCTCTTCCGATGGGCCGATCCTCGACTCGATCCGGGCCACCGCCCACGTCGCGGCTTCGCGGACCAGTGGCTCGGAGTCGTCCATCAACCCCAATAGTGCGGGAAGATGCTCCCGAGTCCCCTCGTTTCCCGCCAAAATGGCCCCATTTCGCACCAATCCCTCCCGTCCGGTCCGCGCGATCGGCGACTTTCGGAAACGCTCGCGAAAGCTCTCCTCGGTCAACGCCAGGACCTCCTCTAGCGGGATCGGATGACGCCCCTCCACCGGCACAAAGGCACGATCGCTCGTTCGCGGCGACTTGCGATTCCACGGACAAACGTCCTGGCAAACATCGCAACCAAAGAGCCAGCCATCCAGTTGCGGTCGCAACGACTCCTCGATCGGGGAGCGATGCTCGATCGTCAGGTAGCTGATACAGCGACGGGCATCGAGCCGGTAGGGCCCGTCGAAGGCATCGGTCGGACACGCATCGAGGCAGCGCCGACAACTCCCACAGTGGTCGGTTTCGAACGGAACATCGACCGCCAAGTCCACGTCGAGGAGCAAACCGCCAAGGAAAAAGAAGCTCCCCAGCCGCTTGTTGAGCAGGAGAGTATTCTTGCCAATCCACCCCAATCCCGCCAATCTCGCATAGTCTCGCTCCATCACGGGAGCACTGTCGACCACCGCGCGGGTTCGGACCGAGGGAGCCTTGGCACGTAGCGCGATCGCGAGTCGCTTGAGGCGTTGGCGGATGACGTCGTGATAGTCTTCGCCACGGGCGTAGCGGGAGATGCGCGCCGTGCCTGGCGGCGGCGTCTCGTCATCGTCGGTCGCGTAGACGAGAGCGACGATGACCAGCGACTTGGCTCCCGGAAGGACCAGGTTCGGGTCAGCGCGGGCATCGCGGTTCTTCGCCATGTAGCCCATCTCGCCGTGTCGACCTTCCGCCAACCAGCCGTCGAGGTGATCGATACCCATACCGGGAGCGATCGGCGCGATCCCGACCTCGTCAAAGCCGACAGCGCGCGCCTGCCGCTTGATCCACGCGGAGAGTTCGTCGCGGTCGATGGCTTCGCTGTCGGGCTCCAAGATCGTCCTCACTCCGGGAAGGTCGTGACCCGGTTCATTCTTGGGACGACCATGCCGCCGACCAAGCCAAACCGTCGAAATCGTCAGAAACGACAAGACCCTTCAACTTGGGAAAGCTTCACAACCGATACAAGCAAGAGACGCGCGATCCTGTCGGACGTGACGATCCGCCCTGTTGAGTGGAACCATGGTACGGACCACGAAGCGATTCCTACTCCTGATGCCACTGCTCTTGGTGGCCGTGGGCTGCAACTTCCAGCGGCGGGCGCAGAATCCCTTTCCCGGCGTCTTCCGCGTCGTGGTCGCCCCCTTCAACGACAAGACCGGCGGCGCCGCCGGTCTCGACACCTTCGAGATGACCCGCATCTTCGCCAGTGAGGTCCAGCGCGTCCCGACCTTCGAGGTCGTTCCCGTCGAGGAAGTGATCCAAGTCATCGGCCCGAACCTGACCTTCCCGACCAATCAGCCGGAATTGGCATTCGCCCTCGCGCGGGCGGTCCACGCGCAAGCGGTCATTGTCGGGGATGTCGTCCAGTACGAAGCCTATTACCCGCCGACGGTGACCCTTCACTGCGAGATGTACGCGATGGTCACCGGCAAGTCCGAAGCGGTCGTCCTCTCCGAGCCGATCCCCGTCGCCTCGCCCTTGGCACTCCCCGCCGGGATCATGCACGGCTGCGAGAAGCTCAAGTGCAAGTTGAAGGGCAAGTGCGGCTGCGAGCGTCTCAAGTACCGCTCCCTCGATACCGGAACGCCCTGCCCCGACGGCTGCCCGGTTCCGTGCGACGAGTGTGCTCCGGGCATGATCGAGTCTCCGGAGTTCGTTCCCTCCGAGGGGACGTTGAGCCGTCACCGCGCGACCGACATTCGCATGGCCAGCGCCTCCGGTCAGGAACCGGGCGGGGTAAGAACCGCGCAAGCGACCACGCAAGACGCTCCCGCCGGGGAGAAGACGGAACAAGAACCTCAGGGCCCCACGACAGTCGCGGTCACCGGTTCCGCGGCGGAAACGCGCGCGGGGATCTATCCCGGCTACCAAGTCTCCGTCGCCAGTTCCCCCGTCGCTCTTCCGGTGGTCGAACCTTGGGTGGTGCGGCACACGCGCGTCTTCGATGGGAGCAACGGCGGAACCGTCAAGAAGCTCAAGGAGTACTACTTCTTCCGGACCGATCTCCGCGGAGGAGCCTGGGAGGGCTATGCATTGCGGATGGACGATTACAACAAGTTCTGCTGCAACCGCATGCTCTACGAGATGCTCGCCGCCGCCGGGGGGGAATGGGTCCCGCTGCGCGGCATCGCGATCCCCCAGCCCTGGCAACCTTGGCCTTGGCAGTAACGACCAACCCGACAACGTCGAGTGTCCTGATTGGTGAACTCATTGCCCAAAGAACTCTTGGGTGCCATGCCCACGCTCGTCGTGGGCATGCTAAATAGCCCCACGCTCGTCGTGGGCATGCTGAACACGCCTCCAATTCAGCACACTCGCGCACGAATGGGGAACGAGATTTGATGAAACGAACTTGCCAATCAGCACACTAGTAGGACTCCCCGTCATGGACGAATGGGTGGACCGCTTTCTCGATCACCTGCGAATCGAACGCAATCGATCCGACCACACGGTGAAGAGCTACTCCGAGGATCTCCGGGCCGCGCGGGAGTTCTGGGCCGAGACGCTCAAGCAGTCACCGCCGATCGACGCGATCTCGACGTCACTGGTTCGGGCCTTTCTCGCCCACTTGCACGCCTCGGGATACAAGGCGAGCAGCATCTCCCGACGACTCTCGGCGCTACGCTCCTTCTTTCGCTACATCTGCCGACAGGGAGCCCTCGAACGCAATCCGACCGACGGGCTGCGTGGTCCGAAGATTGGACGCTCGCTGCCGACGTTCATGGCATCGACTCAGATCGAAACGCTGCTGGAGGCGCCGCCGGGCGACAAGCCGCTCGGGCTTCGCGATCGCGCGATCCTCGAGACCGCTTATGCCGCCGGGCTGCGTGTCAGCGAGTTGGTCGGGCTCAACCTCGACGATCTCGATTTGCAAGAGGGAGTGATCCGCGTGCGCGGTAAGGGGAAGCGGGAACGCGTCGGGCTCTTGGGCAGGCACGCGATCGCGGCCATTCTCCGTTGGCTCTCCGTGCGGCAACCCGACGAGACCGCCAAGCGCGAGCACCAAGTGGCGCTCTTTCTCAACAAGCACGGAACTCGGCTCTCGGCACGTAGCGTCGGCCGAATGCTCGAGAAGTACCTCAAGCAAGCCGGTCTCGATCCCAGGATCAGCCCACACACCTTGCGGCACACCTTCGCGACCCACCTCATGGATCGCGGCGCCGACATCCGCAGCGTGCAGGAACTCCTCGGTCACGCCAGCATCACCACGACGCAGATTTACACCCACGTCTCCACCGATCGCTTGCGCAAGGCCTACGACGAAGCCGGACCGCGGTAGACCTCGAAGACTCGCTCAACGGCCCGTCGACCGAGTCGATGCCGTCCGCGAACCGGACAATCCTTCTCTGAGGAAACCGCCGCCAACACACCGGTTCCATCATCTCTTGGGGGTCCGATGCCCACGCTCGCCGTGGGCCTATGGAAAAGACTCACGCTCGCCGTGGGCCTATGGAAAAGACTCACGCTCGCCGTGGGCTTACAGGAAAGACTCACGCCCTAGGAGGAACTCTCGGCGTCGGGAGTGGCCGGTTCGGGCTTGTTGGCGCGAAAGACGGAATTGATGGACTGTCCGATGCCGGCGGCGAAGGAATACGCGGAGTCGGCCGCCTTGCCTGCGACGTTGACGATCCCCCCACCAACACAACGGGCAATCTCGCTGGTGACGCCAAACGCGATCGATTGCGTCGCCTTCAACGCCGAGATGATCGCCGACTTGCGCGTCCGGGCATCCCATCGCCGCAGACTGCGACAACGTTCCTTCGCCAAGTAACCAATACGGATCAGGACCAGCGCGTTGGTCGAGCCGTCGACGACCGGACCGGCGACGGCACTGGTGAGCCCGCCCACCGAACGGGCCAGCAGGTTGCCGAGCGAATCGGTGACATTCTGAAGGACGCCGGCAAGGGCGGTCGCGATCGAAACATCTCGGCAGATCGCGAAGGTCCCGAGGAAGCCCGGACGCCCGTAGTAGAGCACCGCGATCTCGGTGACGAGCCGGACCGAACGCCAAAGCATGACGAACGCGTCGAGGGCTCCGTTGGGCGAAAGAGCGGTGGCGACGCCGACCGCGAGCGACTCCTGGTAGATCAACCGGTCGACTTTGTTGTCGACGTCGACCAGGATCGGTGGAATCGTCCGTTCGCCGAAGGCGGCCAGTTCGGTCACGCGCTCCCCGGCGGGGGCTTCGGAAACGATCAGGTTAGCCGAGAGCTTCGCCAGCTCGTCGCGAGCGTTGGCGATCAAGTCGCTCTTGTCCTTGAGTTGCTCGTTCGTCGAACAGGACTTTAGGTACCGCTCCATGTACTTCGCCTCGGCGCGAAGATGCGAGGGGCGGACCGAGTCGGCCTCGGGGATCTTGGGCGGTTCGACCACTTTCGGTAGGAGCAGAAAACGAATCACCGGGACCGCGACCAAGAGCACGCCGCCGACGACCACCGAGATATAGAGGTAGCCGACGAAGGGGTGAATCGAGTGAGTCATCTCGTAGAGTCGGGTTACTTCGCCCAGAAAGACGATCGAGACGACAATCGACAGCCCGAAGAGGACGAGCTTCGCGGTGGCGAGGAATCGGTGAAGGTGATTCCAAAGCGTGAAGGACGGTTGGGCGGGCTGGGTGGCGGTGGACATCGGTTCGGCAATCCCTTGAGAACTAGCGTTACGGGATGGTGTAGGTCTCTCTTCGCCGGACGTCAGCGGATCTTGGAGAGAGCGGGCCTTCGCGCCTGGGCCTATGAGTCCCACGGCCAGTGACATCTTTTTTTTCGGCGAGCGGTCACGTCATCCGAGACTTCTTGCGGCTGCGCCGCACCGGTAGCGAAGCAACCGGTGCTAGCCCGGGCGTTTTTCCCGTAGGTCAGGCCATTGCCTGACTCTTCGGATCGATCCCGTCGCTCCTGTCACGCAATGGCGTGACCTACCCGCCGACGCTCTTCACCTCTCCTTGGGGAGAGGTCGGCGAACGTCGTGTGCCGGGTGTGAGGCGAGCGGTCACGTCATCCGAGACTTCTTGCGGCTGCGCCGCACCGGTAGCGAAGCAACCGGTGCTAGCCCGGGCGTTTTTCCCGTAGGTCAGGCCATTGCCTGACTCTTCGGATCGATCCCGTCGCTCCTGTCACGCAATGGCGTGACCTACCCGCCGACGCTCTTCACCTCTCCTTGGGGAGAGGTCGGCGAACGCCGTGAGCCGGGTGTGAGGCGAGCGGTCACGACATCCGAGACTTCTTGCGGCTGCGCCGCACCGGTAGCGAAGCAACCGGTGCTAGCCCAGGCATTTTTCCCGTAGGTCAGGCCATTGCCTGACTCTTCGGATCGATCCCGTCGCTCCTGTCACGCAATGGCGTGACCTACCCGCCGACGCTCTTCACCTCTCCTTGGGGAGAGGTCGGCGAACGCCGTGAGCCGGGTGTGAGGCGAGCGGTCACGACATCCGAGACTTCTTGCGGCTGCGCCGCACCGGTAGCGAAGCAACCGGTGCTAGCCCGGGCGTTTTTCCCGTAGGTCAGGCCATTGCCTGACTCTTCGGATCGGTCCCGTCGCTCCTGTCACGCAATGGCGTGACCTACCCGCCGACGCTCTTCACCTCTCCTTGGGGAGAGGTCGGCGAACGCCGTGAGCCGGGTGTGAGGCGAGCGGTCACGTCATCCGAGACTTCTTGCGGCTGCGCCGCACCGGTAGCGAAGCAACCGGTGCTAGCCCGGGCGTTTTTCCCGTAGGTCAGGCCATTGCCTGACTCTTCGGATCGATCCCGTCGCTCCTGTCACGCAATGGCGTGACCTACCCGCCGACGCTCTTCACCTCTCCCTGGGGAGAGGTCGGCGAACGTCGTGTGCCGGGTGTGAGGCGAGCGGTCACGTCATCCGAGACTTCTTGCGGCTGCGCCGCACCGGTAGCGAAGCAACCGGTGCTAGCCCGGGCGTTTTTCCCGTAGGTCAGGCCATTGCCTGACTCTTCGGATCGATCCCGTCGCTCCTGTCACGCAATGGCGTGACCTACCCGCCGACGCTCTTCACCTCTCCTTGGGGAGAGGTCGGCGAACGTCGTGAGCCGGGTGAGGGAGTTTCCGCCGCCGTTGGACAAGGACAACTACTTCGTGCCTTCGTGGAGATTGCGGAAGTAGTCCTGGGCATGGTCCCGCAAGTCGCGGGGGACTTTCTGACGACTGATCGCCTCGTTGGCGGAGCGCTCGGCGGCCGCGACGGCGGCTTGGATCTCCGCCTTGCTGTCCCCCTTGAACGACGGCGCATTCATCCGGCCGGTAATGTAAGCCTCCCCCGGACGGAACTTGGTCGGACTCTTGGTCCTTCGCCCACGAGTGTCGTCTTCGGCCTCGGGCCGGTCACCTTGGCCGTTTCCCTTGCCAAGCCCCTCGCCCGGTCGACGCCCGTCCATGCCATCGCAGAGCCCGCCGCGACATTGGGCGAGATCCTTGGAGACCTCGTCGAGCCAACGCAGCGACTCCTCGTCTTGCGAAAGTTCCTTGAGGATCTGTTCGGCCATGTCGAGCGACTGCCGCAAATCGCTCGCGGACGCTTGCGAACCGGCTCCCTGATTCTGCCCTTGGCCCTGTTGCCCCGCCTTGTTCCCCATGCACTTGGAGCACTTGCCCATCTGCTTGGCGAGGTCCTTGAGTTGCTGGAGGCTCGCTTTTTTCTTGTCGAGCATCTTCTGAAGCTCTTTCGGGACGCCCGCCTTGGCCATCTGCTCGAGACGTTTGGTCTGCTCGGCGACGCGGTTGAGACGCTGCTGCATCTTCGCGAACTGCTTGCGAAGCTCTTCCTTCTTCTCCGGGCTGAGCTTGCCGGCCTCGAGTTGCTTGCGGAGTTCGTCGAGTGCCTTCTGGGCCTTGGAAAAGTCGCCGTCGCGGAGGGCCCTGGCGAGCGACTCCCCCGGGCCACTCTCTGGACGGGGCATTCGCGATAGGGCTTGCTTGATCGCTTCGACCGATTCGAGCTGTTCGCGGCGTCGTTCGATCTCTTGAGCCAGGTCGCTCAGTTTGAGCAGCGCCTGTTTGGCCCCGAGATCCTTGTCTTTCCGTAGCTCCCGGTGAGCCTGCGTGATCTTCTGCTCGAGAGCGGCGAGATCCTCGGCCTTGTCCCCTTCGGGCAGCGACTTCTTGCGTTCGGCCATCCGTCGTTCGAGGACCTTGGCCTCGCGTTCGACGACATCGCGTTCTTCCACGGTGGGCGGCTCGTCCGACTTGGCCCACCACGACACCGGTTCGGTGGGAACCGTCATCCCAATCGCAAGTAGGGCGACGCATGCGGGGACCGGCGTCCAGCCGTGCCGCGGAATGCGCAGCGGGCTCGCTTCGCGCGGATCGACCCTTTCGAGTTGACGCTCGACATCCGCCGCGAGAGCCTGGCCCGCTTCCGACTCGACCGACTCGGGGTCGAGAGCCAGCAGCGTGCTGATCCGCTCGCGGAGTCGAAATTGGCGGTCGACCCAGAGGGCGGTCTCCAATCGCGAGGGCCCACGCCAGACGATCGTCACGACGGCGGCGGCGAGGCTCAGGCCCAGCGAGATCAGTAGCGACGTTCCCATGCCCCCACTTACGCCAACAAAACGCGCGATGACGAGAGCCACACTGGAGCCGAGCAGCGTCACCGTCAGCGTGCCCAGGAAGACCGAAAGGGCCTCGCGAGTGGCGAGTCGCCAGCGAATACGGCCGAGTTTCTTCAGCAGGGATTCGGACATGGGAATACCTCTTGCGTGTGACGTGCGAGTCCCGCCTATTCTACACCCTCTGCCCAACCAGATAAACGGCTACCGAAGCCAAACTGCCCTTGAGCTCCGGCCGCGTCCTCGGATCGAGTGCATTCCACCCTCCCCACGTCTCCTCCGCTGGGACCAAGGTTTGAACAACTTCGATGACGCCCCGGCTTTTGCGTGATACAACACGGTTCCACAACCTAAACATCGAACCGAGCTAAGCGAGGAGGACTCCATGTCCACAAATGGTGCGTTGAATCGAAAACTCCGGATGGCACTCGTCGGCGGTGGACGCGGGGCGTTCATCGGCCGCGTTCACGCGACGGCCGCGGTCCTCGACAATCGTGCCGCCCTCGTCGCCGGGGCTCTCTCCTCCGATCCGGCCAAAGCCAAGGAATCGGCCCCCGACTACGACATCCCCGAGGACCGCGCCTACGGTTCCTACAAGGAATTGATCGAGAAAGAGCTCGCTCTTCCCGAGACCGAGCGGATCGACTACATCTCGGTCGCGACCCCGAACCACACCCACTTCGAGATCGCCAAAGCCGCCGTCGAAGCCGGCTTCAACGTGGTCTGCGACAAGCCGCTAACGTTCGATCTGGCCCAAGCGGAAGAACTGCTCAAGGTGGTCGAAGGCTCGGATGTCGTCTTCGCCGTGACCCACAACTACACCGGCAATCCGCTCGTGCGCCAGGCCCGCGACATGATCCTCGGTGGCGAATTGGGCGAGATCCAGTCGGTCCGCGTCCACTATCTTCAGGGTTGGCTCCGCACCCGTCTCGAGCTCGAGGGGCAAAAGCAGTCCTCTTGGCGGACCGACCCGTCCAAGTCGGGCATGGCTGGCTGCTTCGGCGACATCGGCACCCACGCTTACAACCTCGCTCGGTTCATGACCGGCATGATTCCCGAGAAGATCTCCTGCCACCTGAAGACCTTCGAGGAGGGTCGCCAGCTCGACGACTTCGGCCACGCTCTCTTGCACTTCGACAACGGGGGCCTCGGCACGATCACCGCCTCGCAGATCTCCCACGGTCGCGAGAACGATCTCTTCATCGAGATCGACGGGACCAAGGGCGCTCTGGAGTGGCGTCAGCAGGACCCCAACCGGATGATCTACCGCGAAAACGGCAAGCCGCATCAGATCTACTATCGCGATCCGAACGCGCCCTTTGCCAGCCCGAACCACGCCGCCTGTTGCCGGACACCCTCGGGGCACAACGAGGGATACCTCGAAGCCTTCGGCAACATCTACTGCGCCGCGTTCGACGCGATGATCCAGCGGGCCACCGGCGAGTCGTTCGAAAAGGTCAACACGCTCTACCCGAATGTCTACGATGGCGTCGAGGGGATGTTCTTCATCACCCAATGCGTCTCCTCGAGCGAGGAGGGTGGGGTCTGGCTTCCGATGAAGCACCCCAAGGCTCGCCCGTAGGACCGACGCCCCGCTAGCGTACACCACCAACTTCGAGGATCGAATCAGGAGGAACCGACCGTGGTACTTACACCGTCAACCATGTTGGAACTAGGGACCAGCGCCCCGGACTTTTCGCTGACCGACACCGTTAGTGGCAAGACCGTCTCGCTCGCCGATGTCGCGACCGGCAAGGGCCTGTTGGTCATGTTCATTTGCAACCACTGTCCCTACGTCAAGCACCTGCGCGACGGGCTGGCGGCCTTCGCGAAGGAGTACGGCGAGAAAGGCCTCGCGATTGTCGGCATCAGCTCCAACGACGTCGAGGGCTACCCCGACGACAGTCCCGAAAAGATGAAGGAAGAGGCCGCGTCGGCCGGGTATACCTTCCCCTACCTCTACGACGAGACCCAGTCGGTCGCCCATGCCTACCGCGCGGCATGCACACCCGACTTCTTCCTCTTCGACAAGGACCGCAAGCTCGTCTACCGCGGTCAGTTCGACGCGAGCCGTCCCGGAAACGACATCCCGGTGACCGGCAAGGACATGCGTGCCGCCGCCGACTTGGTCCTCGCGGGCGAACCGATCCCCGCCGAGCAAACGCCGAGTATCGGCTGCAACATCAAGTGGAAGTCGGGCAACGCCCCCGACTACTTCAACGGCTAGTGCTCCGATTGGTCAGTTCATTGCCGAAAAGCCTCTTGGGTGCCGAAAAGTCTCTTGGGTGCCGAAAAGTCTCTTGGGTGCCATGCCCACGCTCGCGTGGGCATGCTAAGAGGACTCACGCTCGCGTGGGCATGCTAAGAGGACTCACGCTCGCGTGGGCATGTGCGAAACCCCCGATTCGCGCAAAAGTGCCCCCAAAACGCCCCCGGTTTCGACACGTCTTTAGCCAAACTCGACCATTTCGATCAAAAACAGCCCCCAAACCGTTCCGGTCATCGCGATCGAATGGCATGCCCCGATCAGGGTGCCTTTGTCACATTCGACGGCCGTGAGACGGCATTCGCCACCCTGGACTCGGCATTCCCTTACGCACAACAGGCAAGACCGGCCGATTGGGAACAATGATGATTGTTGGTAGGACGCCAACATTCGCGAGGCCCGGTGCACGTCGCTCAATCAGGGCTAGTCGGCGGAGGGATGGATGATGGTGCGAACTCTCATGGCAATCGCGGCGTTGCTCACGGCATGTGGGGCAACTTCCGCGGAGGAACGCGGATCGTCTCCGACCGAGACGCCGTCAAGCTTCTTCACGTTCACCAGCACGGTGGACGAAGCGCCGCCGGCCACGGCAGCGCCCAATCAACCGACCGAGGTGGTCACCGATCCCGAGGACCTTCTCTCGTCCCATTTGGTCGGAGAGAACTGGGAAAACGTCAGCACGATCGGCCCCTCCTATCGGGTCGAGTACGTCAATCCCTACAAGGCGTGGTACGCCGACGCGGACGCCAAGTTCCTCTGGATCTCCAACCCCGGAAGCCTGCAGATCGCTTCCGAAGGGACCGTGTTCAATCCAACGCCGCCGCCGATCTTCGATCCACCGCTCGCGACCCTCAATGCCGATCAGCTCGACTTCCCCTTCGGTGCCGGTGGCCAGATCCGCATCGGACGCTTCGTCAACCGCGACACCAGCGCCGAGTTCTTCTACTACGGCATTGCTCCCTCGCGAGCGGAAGCCCTGCTGGTTGTTCCCGTCGATGTCACGGGAGCGTCGGACTTCCTTCCCGGAGCTGTGACGACGATCGACGGCGAGCGGGGCGTCAACGCCTTCTACTCGTTCCGAATCAACAACTTCGACACCAACCTTCGCCGCTGGATCGACCTGCGAAACAACAAGAAAGCGTCCCTCTTCGCCGGATTCCGCTTCACCAACATCCAGGAATACTTCGGCCTCGACAACTCCTTCATCCCGGGAACGAACGCAAACAATGGTATCTCCTACGACGGCGGTATCTTCCGCAATCGCACGTCGACGCGCAATTACTTGCTCGGTCTCGATGTCGGGGGAACGCTCGACGTGATCAAGTGGGGACCGGTCGACTTCGGCGTTCGCGGCAGCACCGCCTTCATGGCCAACTTCGCCAGCATGAATTCCCAGCAGTTCTCGACCACTGACAGCGTACTGGTCGCGTTCCCGTCCATTGTCGTTCCCCCGGAACGCAATGCTTCGGACACGGAGTTCTCGTTCATGCTCGAGCTCGGCTTGCAAACCAAGCTTCGGCTCTGCCGCAATCTCTGGGCTCGGATTGGTTATGACTTCACCGTGATCACCGGCCTGGCGCTCGCTTCGGAGCAGTTGACCGCCAACTATCTCGTGCCCGGTGGATCGGCGACCGTCGTCCAAGATGGGGCTCGATTCCTGCACGGACCGACGATCGGTCTCGGCGTCGAGTGGTAGTCACGCGCGTCGCGAACCCGCCGGCGTAGGCTCTACGCCGCGCGGCGGAAGGGAACAACATCCGGGGATTCGTCCGCGACATCGTTCCCGTCGCTTCCGAGCGTCCCCTCTTTCCCCAAGAAACGGGCGAGCCGCGTCAGTCCCTCCCGCAGCTCGCTCAGCTCTCCCGCGAACGAGAATCGCACGAACCGTTTGCCACTTGGACCACACGAGTCGCCGGGCAACAGCAGGACATCCTCCGCGTCGAGCAATGCCTCGCTGAACGCCCGCCCGGTCGTCGCCAAACGGCTCACGTCGGCCCAACAGAAGAACGCCCCGCCCGGTTCCTCCAGTTCGAACCCCATTCCGCGTAGCGTCTCGCAAACCCAAGTCCGTCGGTGGCGGAACTCCTCGAGGCGCGCGTGACGTCGCGCCAACGGTTCGCGCAGCGCCAAGAGCGCGAGCCGTTGAGAGGCGGTAGGAACGAAGGGACAGTTCGCCAAGAGTGAGAGAAGCAGCGTCTGCACGAGATGCCGACAACCCGCGAGGTAGCCGATGCGATAGCCCGCCAAACCGTGGCTCTTGCTGAAGCTACTGGCGGTGATCGTCCGGTCGCGGGCCTCGGGGAGACTGGCGATGCTGTGATGTTGGCCGCCGTAGACGAAGTCCTCGTAGACCTCGTCGCTGAAGATCAGTACGTCGTAGCGACGGCACCACCAAGCGATCCGTTCGAGGTCCTCCAGACTCAGTACACTCCCGGTCGGGTTCGACGGCGAGTTCAGAAAGAGGACGCTCGCTCCGCGCAGCGCACGGCGAAGCCCCTTCTCCTCGACGCGGAGCCGGCCGCTCTCTTGCTCCGTCCGGACGAAACGAATCCACGCCCCGCGGTTCATCGCCGCCAAGCGGTAAACGAAGAAGGTCGGGTCGAAGAGCACCACCCGCGACCCGCGATCGACGAAACTGTCGAGCATCAGGCCAATCGACTGACTCACGCCATTGGTGACGAGAATCTCGGAGGAGGGATCGACCGCGACGCGATTGCGCGTAGCGAGTTTCTCGGCGATCGCCTCGCGCAGTGACTCGAGCCCACGAACCGGGGGATATCCCTGATCGAGGGAGAACTGTTGCTGAAATCCCGCCAGCAGCGCCGAATCGGGCGAAGGGGCGGCAATGGAGAGATCGATCACGTCCGAGGAGGCGCGGTCGAGCAAGGCTTGTGCGGTCCGCAGCTCGACGTTGGGCGAACCGAGCACGCCGTGGCTGTAGTAACGGAGGTAGTCGACACCATCCCCCATCACGGCGCGGATGGAGGGAAGTCGCTGCGCAACACCCAGCTTGATCATCGCTTTCGCCACCGGTGTCCAAATGGGCATCGGGCGGACCTCCGCTATTGGTAGGAATGAGGCGTGCGCTCATAGCGAAGCAGCAAAAGTCTGTAAAGAGCAATGCGAGCGGGGAGCGATCGAAAGTCTCCTCACCCGCCGCCAGGTGCTCCATCGCTCGTCAATCTGGGTTGGCGAAGCGAATGAGAGGTTCCGAGGAGAGGTTCGCGGTCACTTAAGAGACCCCCTCTATCTCCCCCCTTGGACAAGGGGGAGCAAAAGGAAGTTTCCCTTGGACAAGGGGGAGCAAAAGAGGTTTCCCTTAGACAAGGGGGAGCAACCAGTGCTCCTAGAGATGGCTGCTAGGACGCCTTGACGGGATCATCGTCGCGTTTGACGCGAATCGGGGCGATGTCCCAGGCGAGGCCGAGCTTCTCGAAGAGCTTGATTGTCCAGTAGCTCAAGTCGTACTCCCACCAGCGATGGCCGTGGGCGGCGGAACGCTGGTCGGCGTGGTGGTTGTTGTGCCAACCCTCGCCGTTGGTCAGGAGTGCGACCCACCAGTTGTTGCGGCTCTCCTCCCCTGTCTCGTAGTTGCGATAGCCCCAGCGGTGAGCCGCCGAGTTGACCGCCCAGGTGATGTGCCAAACGTAGACCGTCCGCACGACCACTCCCCAGAGGAAGATAATCCCGCCCCAATGCAACGTGCCCGCCATCGTCCCGGTGAGCAGGTAGCCCGTCAGGAAGCCGGCCAGCAGAAACGCCAACGCGTGCCCCCAGTAAATCCAAAGCCACAAATTGCCGCGATGCAGCTTCAAGTAGAAGCGATCGCGAAAGACGTCGCGGGCGTACTGCTCGAAGGTGCTCAGATGGTTGAGGTCTTCATTCTCGACCACGAGCCATCCCATGTGTCCCCAGAAAAAGGTGACCCACGGGCTGTGCGGATCGGGCTGCTCGTCGGAGTGCTTGTGATGCATCCGGTGGATCGCGACCCAGCGACCGGGCGAGTCCTGAAGCGAGCAAACCCCGATCAGGGCCAGGCAGTGCTCGAACCAGCGGGGGCATTGGAAGCTGCGATGCGTCAACAACCGATGGTAAGCGATGTTGATCCCGATCGAGCCGAAGATGTAGTTTCCGACCAGCACCAGCGGGATGCCGACCCAACTGAAGAAGTAGGGCAGAAACGCGAAAGGCACGAGCGCGTGCATCAGCACGAAGAAGGTGACGTAGGGCCAGAAGATCTTCTTCTTAGCCGCGGACTCCGGCAACGGCAGGGCTCCGGGAACGAGGCGTGCCGGAGGACTCGGCGAGCAGGTCTCGGGGGTGCCGGCGGAGCTGGTCTCGGTCGTCGACATGGTGAAGTCTCTCGTTGGATGGAGGGAAGTCGTTTATCGCCCGGGCGTTGGGTTCACACCAACTTCAGCCTCAAATCGGGGGCCGTTGGGCGGGACGCGTTGGGGTGGTGTCCCCCCTCGTTCCCTCCTGAAAGCCCCATCGCGTAAGAGTCATGCTACGACGCGACAAGGGACTCGCCAAGAACGTCGAAGGGGCCGGCTCTCAAGTCCGTTGAGAACCGACCCCTGCCAACGGTCCGTCGTCGGCGTGATTTCACCTCGGCCCGCCGAGCGGCTCTCCAGCCGATCGGTGCGGGCCATCGCGCGACGAGAGAAGCTCATCGCTTGGCACTAGGATTCCCCTCTCCCCGTGGGAGAGGTGATCAGGCACCCATGTCAGGGCGTGGCCTGACCTACGGGAAGAATGGCCTGAGCGACGGGGCGGTTAGGAACAGCCGCTAGTGGCGCCGCAGGTCATGCACTTCAGGCACGTGCCGTTGCGAACGAGCGTGAACGCCCCGCAGTCGGAGCAAGCATCCCCCTCGTATCCCTTCAGACGCGCTTCCTTGATCTTGACCGAGAGCCCCATCTCGTTACCGGCGGCGCCCAACTCGAAGAGAGCCGTGCGGCTGCCCTCTTCGTCGAGATCCAACGCGAGACGCCCCTGGTCGGCCGTCGTACTCTCCGCGTGGGCGGTGGAGGATCCGTTGCCGTTGGTACCGTTGTGCCCGTTGCTGTAGTCGAGACGGACATGATCCGAACGAGGATGGCGTCTGGTCGACGGTCCTCGCTCGCTAGGGCGCGGCGGACGAGGCGCTCCCGGCTCGACAATCTTCGTGCCAACCTCCTCTTCTTCCTCGAAGTCGGCGTCGTTCGCCTCCTTGTGGAGCGTGTCGCCGCGCAGATCCTCCGGCGTCGCTTGGGCCAGCTCATTGCGACCGAGGTAGGTGATCGCCAACTCGCGGAAGATGTAGTCGATGACCGACGTCGCCATCTTGATGTGCGGGTTGCCGCTGACCGGGCCGTTCGGCTCGAACCGGGTGAAGATGAAGGCATCGGCGAACTCTTCGAGCGGCACACCGTGCTGCAGGCCGAGGGAGATCGCGATCGCGAAGCTGTTCATCAAACTTCGGAAGGCCGCTCCCTCACGGTGCATGTCGAGGAAGATCTCGCCGAGCGAGCCATCCTCGTACTCGCCGGTACGGACATAGATCTTGTGACCGCCGATCCGAGCCTTCTGGGTGTAGCCCGAACGACGATCGGGAAGCCGACGACGGCGAGCCAAGTAGCGATGGACGATCCGTTCGGCGACGCGAACCGGTTCGCTTTGGCTCTCCTCGGCGATCGTGGCGAGTTCGGCTCCGTCCCCGCTGGTCGAGTTGAGCGGCTGGCTCAGCTTCGATCCGTCGCGGTAGAGGGCGTTCGCCTTGGTCATGCCCCGCCACGATTCAAAGTACGCATCCTTCACGTCGTCGACCGAGGCGTCATGCGGCATGTTGATCGTCTTGGAAATCGCCCCCGAGATGAAGGGCTGCGCGGCCGCCATCATCGAGATGTGCGACTTCGCCGAAAGGTAACGCGTCCCGGTCTTGCCGCAACGGTTGGCACAGTCGAAGACCGGATAGTCTTCCGGCTTGAGGTGGGGCGCTCCTTCGATCGTCATCGTGCCGCAGACAAAGTCGTTGGCCTCGCCGACTTGCTCGGCGGTGAAACCCAGTCGTTTGAGAAGATCGAAGGACGGGTCGCTCAGTTCCTTGTCGGTCAGGCCGAGGGACTGCCGGCAGAACTCCTCGCCCAGCGTGTACTGGTTGAAGACGAACCGCAAGTCGAAGGCGCTGGCCAAGGCTCCGTTGAGCTTCTCCATCGCCTCGTCGGTGAACCCGAGCCGCCCAAGCGAATCGGGGTTGATGTGCGGGCATCCATCAAGGGAGCTGGTGCCGCGACAGTAGTTGATGATGTCCTCGACCTGACGCTCGGTGTAGCCGAGACGACGCAGGGCCGGCGGAATCGACTGGTTGATGATCTTGAAGTAACCGCCACCGGCGAGCTTCTTGAACTTCACCAGCGCGAAGTCGGGCTCGATGCCGGTCGTGTCGCAGTCCATCACCAAACCGATGGTGCCGGTCGGCGCCAAGACGGTCACTTGGGCGTTGCGATAGCCGTGCTCCTCGCCCAGCGAGAGGGCGCGATCGGACTCCTCCCGCGCCGCGTAAAGCAGGTACTCGGGACAGTGACGCGGGTCGATCCCGGTCGGCTTGATGGTGAGCTCTTCGTAGTCCCGCGGCGTCGCGTTGTAGGCCGCCCGGCGATGATTGCGGATCACGCGCAACATCGGTTCGAGGTTGGCTTCGTACCGCGTGAAGGGACCGAGTTCGGCGGCGATCTCCGCGCTGGTCGCATACGCGCCCATGTGCATCAGCGAGGTGATCGCTCCACACCAGGCACGGGCTTGCGGCGAATCGTAGGGAATGCCGGCGACCATCAGGAGCGTGCCGAGGTTGGCGTAGCCCAAGCCGAGCGTCCGGTACTCGTACGACTTACGGGCGATCTCCTGACTGGGGAACTGCGCCATGAGGACGGAGACCTCGAGCACCGTCGTCCAAAGACGAACGCCGTGCTTGAACGACGCGATGTCGAAGCGAGCGCTCTGGGGATCATAGAAGCGCATCAAGTTCAGCGACGCAAGGTTGCAGGCGGTGTCGTCGAGGAACATGTACTCGCTGCACGGGTTCGACGCCCGGATCGGCTCGTCGTTCGGGCAGGTGTGCCACTCGTTGATCGTCGTGTGAAATTGAACGCCCGGATCGGCACACGACCAGGCGGCGTTGGAAATCTCGTCCCATAGCTCGCGGGCCTTGAGCACCTTCGACGGTTTGGGGGCGCGACGCTCGGCCTCGGCGTCCTCTTTCTCCGTCCGCCAGTAAAGGGGCCAATCCTGGTCGTCCTCGACCGCCTTCATGAACTCGTTGGGAATGCGGACCGAGTTGTTGGAATTCTGGCCCGAGACGGTGAAGTAGGCCTTGGAATTCCAGTCGGTGTCATACTCCTCGAACTCGATCTCCTTGGCGCCTTGGCGACCGAGCTGGAGCGTCCGCTCGATGTAATTATTGGGAACGCCGGCCCGCAGCGCCTCGCCGATGGCCCGACGCAGGTTGGTGTTCTTTTTCGGCTGGAAGCGTTCGGCCTCGCGAGCCCACTCCCACGCCGCCTTGAGCACGGCGTTGAGATGGCGATTGCACATCCGCGATCCGGCAACGAGGGCCGCGACCTTCTGTTCCTCGACCATCTTCCAATTGACGTATTCCTCGATGTCGGGGTGATCGAGGTCGACGGTGACCATCTTCGCGGCGCGCCGTGTGGTGCCGCCCGACTTGATCGCCCCGGCGGCGCGGTCGCCGATCTTTAAGAAGCTCATCAGGCCGGAGCTCTTACCGCCACCCGAGAGGGGTTCACCCTCACCGCGGATGTCGGAGAAGTTCGAACCGGTTCCGGAGCCGTACTTGAAGATGCGGGCCTCGCGGACCCACAGGTCCATGATGCCGCCGTCGTTGACGAGGTCGTCCTTGACCGACTGGATGAAACAGGCGTGAGGTTGCGGGCGTTCGTAGGCGTTGGACGAGCGGGTCAGTTGTTCGGTCTCGGGGTCGACGTAGTAGTGGCCCTGCGAGTGGCCGTCGATGCCGTAGGCCCAGTGAAGCCCGGTGTTGAACCACTGCGGGCTGTTGGGGGCGGCCATCTGCATCGCGAGCATGTAGCAGAGTTCGTCGTGGAAGACACGCGCGTCCTGCTCGCTATCGAAGTACTTGTGCTTCCATCCCCAGTAGGTCCAGCAACCGGCCAGACGCGTGAAGACCTCGCGACAGTCCTTCTCGCCGCCGAAGGTCGCGTCGGCTTTCGGCTCGCGCCGCCGCAGCCACTCGGGGACCCCCGGCTCCTCGATCGCCTCGGTCTTGGAAGGGACCCCGGCGCGTCGGAAGTACTTTTGGGCGAGGATATCGGTCGCGACTTGCGACCAACCGGCCGGAACGACAATGCCCTCGGCCTCAAAAACCACCGATCCATCCGGATTGGCGATGCGACTGGTCCGAGTGCTGAACTCGATGGTCGCGAAGGGATCCTGACCAGCTTGGGTAAAACGCCGTGTCAGTTTCATGCTCGATCGTCCTCACTTTCCTTCCATGGCCACCTGCATGCCGGAACACCCGCCGGCACGATGATCACCTGCTGCGCATTTTGGCACGCTCGAGGCGCACCCTCGACTACCTTGGACCGACCGAGCCGTTCGGCTCGACCGCCCCGCACCTCACTGAATGTTGGTTCTTAAAGAATCGTACGCACCGTCGGTCCGGCGAGTCTTGTCACTCGCCCGTTGGAACGAGTCCTGTCACTCGTCCACTAGGACGAGTTCGGTCACTCGCCCCCCCCCTAGTGAACCTTGGGCAACGTTAGCCCCGCTTGGTCTTGGTACTTGCCGCTCTTGTCGGCATAGCTGACTTGGCACACCTTCTCGGCCCGGATGAAGATGATCTGGGCGATGCCCTCGTTGGAGTAGATCTTGGCCGGCAAGGGGGTCGTGTTGGAGATCTCGATCGTGACCTTGCCCTTCCACTCCGGCTCCAGCGGCGTCACGTTGACGATGATGCCGCAGCGAGCGTACGTCGACTTGCCGACGCAGATCGCCAAGACGTCGCGCGGGATCTCGAAGTACTCGACGGTCTCCGCGAGAGCGAAGCTGTTCGGCGGAATGATGCAGTGGTCGGCTTCGATGTCGACGAACGACTTCTCGGAGAAGCTCTTGGGATCGACGATCGCGGAGTGGACGTTGGTGAAGACCTTGTAGTGCCGACCGACTCGCACGTCGTAGCCGTAGGAGCTGACGCCGTAGGAGATCGCTCCGGGACGAACGCCCTCGGGGGCGAATGGGTCGATGTGGACTTCGGTCTCGATCTCGCGATCCGACAACACGGTCATGCCGCTCTTTCTCCTCCGTGCACGCCAGGGGCCTCCAGCGGGCTAACGTGAACACTTATTCACTAACATCGCCCGAAAGTGTTCGCTTGTCCACCAAATATCCGTGCAAGCGCACAGAAACCGGACGCAAACCCCTCACAAGGCGTGCAATGCTCACCCGCAGTTCTAGCCTTCAATTGTTAAGGACACATGTTGTTGTGCCTGAACGGCAATTTAGACCCAACATCTAGGGGAGTCAAACAACAAACCTCAAAGGTTCTGCCGGCGTTCCCCAACTTGAACCAGCTAGGTGGTTTGTGTCCAGCGGCCAATTTACCAGCCGTGCCGACTTGTCCACACTCCGCCGACCACAAGAAACCTAACCTATTACAGCCAAATAGGATGCACCGAATGACCTGCCGATAGCTGTGAGAAAACTGTTGTTACCAATGTCACCAAATGCCCCAAGCGGAAGGTTCACAGGGGGATGCGTCGAATGAGCGCGGATCGGGCCCAACGTTGATGAAATTCGTGCCAAACCGGAGCTATTTTTTGCCTTTTGCGCGCTGAATCGAAAAGAAATCCGTCAGGATCTGGCCGCAGCGGTCCCCCATCACCCCGCCAACGGTCGCGGCGCGGTGGTTGAGCCGAGGATCCTCGGTGATCGCGTAGAGCGACCCGCACGCCCCGGCCTTGGGATCGCTGGCCCCGAAGACGACCACCGGCACCCGGGCTTGGACGATCGCCCCCGCGCACATGGGACAAGGTTCGAGCGTCACGAAGAGCGCGCACCCCTCGAGCCGCCACGATTGCAGAGCCGCTGCCGCCTGCGTGATCGCGACCATCTCGGCATGGGCGGTTGGATCCTGGAGCGTCTCCCGCTGGTTGTGCGCCGCCGCGATGACCTCCTCGCCATGCACGATGATCGCCCCGACGGGGACCTCCCCCTCGTCGAAGGCCGCTTGGGCCTCGCCCAGGGCGAGTCGCATGTAGTGGTCGAAGGAGGCGGGAGAGATGAGAGAACCGTTGATCGACACGATGTGCGTTCCAAAGAGGGTGAGAGAATCGCCGTCATCTATCGTTTAAGAACGGTTCTGGAGAAGTCACTTCACAATGGGCCCCAACGAGGCTTCCGCGAGAGGACCTTTTTGATCGGCTCATCGAGGCGACCAGGATACATCACGGCAGTGGAGTACATGTCCCTGCGAAAACGGGTTTGGCGCACTTCCTCCACCTCCATGGGGTCACCGAGGCAATGGAGAGCGAAGAGTTCTCCTCCCATCTCCGGTGTCACAAGTTCAAAGTCCGTGTTGGGAAACGAGTCACTCTTGACGAAACGCGACACCCGGTCGTCATTGAGAAAGAGTAGCAAATCGGACTCCACTTCGAAGAGGTGACCCTCCTGGTAGCCGTCCGGATCTTGTAGCTTGACAACTCGCGTCGGCTTGCACCGGAGCGTTCTCGCCATGCCGGCGCTCACCTCGGCGACTCGACCTTTGATCGCGAAGTAGCGAAAGCTGTACATGAATATCAACAGCAGCCAACTGGACACGATGACGTACACGGGCATCCAGAGAATCGCCGCCGAGACCAGGAAACCGAACCATCGCGTCAACATGATGGCCGATCCGATCACGATCGCTGTCGCGGCGACCACTTTGGGCAACGAAAGGGTCACATTGAACCTCAACCACCACGGCGATCTCTTCAAGAGCAAGGCACTCACGATAATCGCGACCACCGCGACAAGTCGGCCAACCGAGTGCTCGAGGGCCCAATAGACGGCCGTCGCAGCGAGAATCCACGCCAGCAGTCCTCCAAACATCATCACGTCGGACGTTTGCGTCCCCCCCCAAGCCGGGGGCGACACGAAATAGGGGCTCGGACCGCTCACTTGTTTCGCGATCGCCTTTTTCTCATCGGGAGTGAATGGTCGTTCGTTGTCTTGCAACATTTGGAATCACTTCGTGTGAGGAGAAATAGCAAGGAAGTCCATCGCCGCGTGCCTGGCGTCGGAGTTGCCAAGGTCGAGCGAGGACCAAGAGGAAAGGCCGCGATGCTGGCGGCCTCGCATGGAAGACATTCGGCCCATCCCCAACCCCTTCCCAAGTCGAGGACGCCAGGTACTCGGCCTCCACTGGCTCCGGGATGGGGCAGAATCTCGCCCAGTCGCCGCCCAACCGTGCATTTTCTACTCCGTCGCGAAGAGCGCGTCAACGAACGCCTCGGCGTTGAACGCCTCCAGATCCTCCGCCTTCTCCCCCACGCCAACAAACTTCACCGGCAACCCGAGTCGATCGCGAATCGCGAGCGCCGCGCCCCCCTTGGCGGTGCCGTCCAACTTCGCCAAGATCAGGCCCGTGCACTCGATCGCCTTGGTGAAATTCTCGGCCTGGGCGATGGCGTTCTGACCGTTGGTCGAGTCGATCACCATCAAGACCTCGTGAGGCGCTCCGGGGATCACCTTGCCAATGACGCGATGAATCTTCTCGAGTTCGCGCATCAAGTTGGCCTGGGTGTGCAGCCGACCGGCGGTGTCGATGATCGCCACGTCGACCTTGCGGGCCATCGCCGCGGTGCAGGCATCGTGAGCGACCGACGAGGGATCGCTCCCCTGACTGCCCTTGACGATGTCGGCGCCGGTCCGCTCCGCCCACGTCGAAAGCTGCTCGATCGCCGCGGCGCGGAAGGTGTCGCCCGCCCCGAGCAGGACCTTGCGCCCCTCGTCGGACAGGCGTTTGGTCAGTTTCGCGATCGAGGTCGTCTTGCCCGAGCCGTTGACCCCCGCGACCATGATCACGGTCGGGCCTTCCTCCTGGAAGTGGAGTTGGGTATCGTCCTCTTGAAGGAGCCCGCGGACCTCGCTCTTGACAAAGTCGAGCAGGTCGCCGGTCGCCTCACGGTTGCCGTACGACTCCTTGACTCGGTCGATGATCCGCTCGGTGGCGGCGACCCCAACGTCCGCTTTGAGGAGAATCGCCTCAAGCTGGTCGAGAAAGTCGGCGTCGACCTTCTGTCCCAAGAGAGCCCGGAACCCACCACCTAGCGACTGCGCGGTCCGGCGAAGCCCCGCCTTGATCCGCTGAAAGAAATTACCGATCGGCATCGTCTTGTTCGTGACTCCTAGCGAGAGAAGGAATGGACCGTCACCTTTTCGATGGTCACGGTTCCCTCGGGCAACAGACGTTCGACCTCGGGGAAGAACGCCTCGATCTTGTCTTCCTGGTCGGTGATCTCGACCACCATCGGCAAGTTCTCCGCGATCCGCAGGATCTTAGCGGTCTGGATCTTGTGGTGATGACCGAACCCCATGACTCCTTGCATCACCGTGGCACCGGCGAGCCCATGATCGAGAGCCCGCTCGACGATCAGTTCATAGACCGGCCGGCCCTCGTGCCTCAGGTCTTCCCCAACGAAGACGCGAAGGAGCCGAGCCTCGTACGTGGTCTTCATGAGAGCACTCTCCCTTGTTTAGTGCCGCGTCCGTCCAACGACTCCGGGCGCCACTGGCTGGCCAGCCAGTGAGATGGGGTGGAGGTATCGTTGCCCGAGTTCCACCGATTGCCGGAACACGCCCGCGTTCTCCTCCGCACATGCCGCGAACGCCGAATGCCTCGTTTCCCCTCGCAGGGGCTGGCCAGCAGCCAGTGGTACTCGGTACCTACCGGCAATACTCGACTTGCCCACGCAAGCGTCAGTCCCTGTATGCCCACGCAAGCGTGAAGCATGGCACCCAATCCTTCGGCAGGAGAGGGATTGCTCATAGTAGTCTACCGATCAGGATGCCGAGGACGATCGCGCCGAGCCCGAGAGCCTCGGAACCGAAGAAATAGGTCGCCGCGAGGCCCCATTGGGAGTCGCGCAGGTAGTTCGACAGTTCGAAGGTATAGGTCGAGAAGGTGGTGAAGGCTCCCATGAATCCGGTGAGGATGATGACGCGGGTTTCGTTGGAGATGAGCATGCGCGACTCGCCCAACTGCCAGACGATGCCGAAGAGCAAGCAGCCGAGGACATTGGCGGTCATGGTGCCGAAGGGGAAGCTCGTTCCGAGCCAATCCCTCATCAGCCCGCCGACCCAGAACCGGCACAGAGCCCCCGCCCCGCCGAGGATGCCGATGAGAAGGAGTTTGAGCAGCACGGCTAGCGTCCTTTCGTTGGTCGATGGGACAGGATCCTTGGGACGGTATAGCGATGGGCACGGTCAGGGGCAGGCGTGGGAGGGGAAGAAGGATGAAAGGAACCACAGAGGTCGCGGAGAGCGCAGAGGAGAGAAGAGAAGACATCGGCGCGAGCCGATGGCATCCCCCCCCGCGAGGAAACAGGGTCGACAAGCTACCCTGTCGGGTTTGTCTTGGGGGTTGGGGAGTATGACTGGCATAAACAGTTACTCCATTCGAGAACAGACGCACGACGCGAGTCCTTGCCACACGGTCGTCCCAACCTCACCCCCCCTCCCTTGACGACCGATCCGTAGCCAGCAGAATCGATGAATGAACGTCGCCCTTCGTTCGGGAGGGAACTCCGAGATCGATCTCTTGGTTGGAGTCAGCGGTGCGAATTGGAGTCTTCGCGGATACGCACGATCATCTCGACAACACGCGGCGGGCGGTTCGGCTCTTCAACGAGGAGCGCTGTGAATTGGTGCTCTTCGCGGGGGACTTCGTCTCGACCTTCGTGACCCCGCCGCTACGGCGTCTGAAGTGTCCGCTCCTGGCCTGCTTTGGCGACAACGACGGCAACAAGCGGGGCTTACAAAACGGAACCACGACGGTCGGAAGCGTCGGAGAGGCTCCGTTCGGTTTGAAGACGCCCGACGGGACGAAGATTCTCGTGACACACATGCTGCGGAGTCTGGTCGGATACGCGACCAACGCGGATGTCGTTGTCTACGCGCACACGCACAAGCCGCGGATTCACCACGACGAGCAGGGGCGACTGCTCGTCAATCCGGGCGAAACCAGTGGCTGGACGTTTCGAAAACCGAGTGTGGCGATCATGGAGACCGATCCGCTGGAAGCGCGGATCGTATGGCTGCCGGAGTTGGGGCCCGTCCCCGTGATCGACGAGGACGGGCAAGCGTAGCGGAGAGTCGCTCGAACGACTACGAGCCGCCTTTGCGACGCATTTGACGGAGCCGCTCCAGCGGATCGATGGGCCCACTTCCCTCTTCGCTGCCGCGACCACGCCCACGCATGTTCCGGCCTCGAAGTCGGCTCCCTTCCTCCATCATCATCTGCTCTTCGAGCATCATGAGCTCTTCCTCGGTCATCTCGAGTTCGGGCTCCATCTCACCCCGGATATCCTCGAGCATCGACTCATAGTTCTGGGCGATCAGTTCCCGCGTCTCGTCGAGGTCATCCTGTTCACTGTCGCGACGGATGATGTCCCCGTGAGCGTTGACCGCGATCACTTCGCGAGGCATCACGAAGCTGATCGGCTGCGAGGCGAGCTTTTCGCGGCGACGGCCGCCGTCGAGATCGAGCACGATCGTCTGGGTGTTGAACTCGTCGACGAGGGTCTTCTCCTCGACGTTCTGAACCCGCTCTTCGGGATCCCAAACGATCACCTCGTTCGACTTGTTCTGACCGTTGCTGAGCCCGATGATGTCACCCGGCTTGTGGAAGATGTCCTTGGTGATCCACTCGCCCATCGCGGGATACCAATAGTGGACCTCGATGTTCGCCCGCTCGTTGCTGCTGGTGGCGTGCTTGGCCGAGGCGAACCAGTTGACGTCGGGTTCGACATAGACTTCCTCACTCGGCTCGCTCCACGGACCGACGAGAAACTCCTTGGTCGCGAAGGTCGGGTCGGCGACATCCGCGCGCTTGAGGTTCGGGTTGAGGGCCTTGACGCGGATGCGGTACTTGTAGCGACCGCCAGGCTGGACGGTGAAGTCCCAGAAGCGGATCATCGCTTTCTCGACCTCCGAACGATTGTCGAAGATCTCCATCTCCGCCATCCCCTCGGGAGGCATTCCCTCCATGCCGCGCTGACCGCGGGATCCGAAACCGGGGTTTCCGAACCCAGGCCCCGCGGGCCGACCGCCCCGCCCCAACGGCTGGCGCATCGGTCTGGATCCCACCATGTCCTCTTCGGGCATCATGCCGGGACGTCCCATCATTCCCTGGGGAACCTTGGCCTTGCCACGACTGAATCGGCCGCCCGCGACATCCTCACGTTTCTTGAGCTCCGCCGACAGCGGATCGAGTTCCTCCGGCGTGTACTCGGCCATCTCCGGATTCTCGAAGGCTTCGGACGTCAGGTGCGGCATGAAGCTACTGGTCACCCAAGGCAGGTTCATCGCCAGCCCCTTCATGACGACCTGGGGAAAGGTCTCGGGCAGGTAGGCGACCGCGTTCTTGCTCACTTCGAGTTGGGCCTCGACGTCGATCGGCTTGAACGGGCCCCACTTGTAATCGGGGCCAAGCTCGCTGCGTTCGACCTCGGCCAGGGCGTAGCGCAACCCGACCTCTTGGGCCCCTTCCCGCAGCGCCTTGACGTATTCCTTGATCTGCTCCTGGTGCGGGTACTCCGCCAGGATCTCGACCCAACGCTTGCCCCTCAGGCCGTCGACGTAGACTTCGACGAAGTCCTCCTTCTCCTCTTCCTTGGCTGACCGTCGGCGGCGTGTGCGAGGATCGGTCTTCTTCGTCTCTTTCTTTTTCTCGAGCATGTCCTGGGTGACGATCGTCCGGCGCTGGCCACCACCGATCAGGGTCTGCGGCGCCCGCTGCGGGGCGGACGGCATCATGCCCATCTCCTCGGGCAACATCCCGGGATACTCCGAGCCGTACCCCATCATGTCGGAATACTGGCCCATCATGCCGCTGTCGTACATCGACATCTGCTGCATGCTTTCGAGGAAGCCGCCTCCCATCGCCATTTCAGGAGAGGCCTCCATCCCCGCCATGCCACCGACCATGCGGCCGGCGCGGGCGAGAGCGGCCATCTGCTCCTCGTCCTCTTTCACGAACCCTTGAGCGTCCTCGGCCTTGACCCTCTTGGTGAGCCGTTTGCCGTTCTCATCGGTATCAAAGAGATGAATCGACCCGCGATTGGCCCGGACCTGGACGGCTTCAGGCGGATAGAGGGCCGGCTCGCCGCGGAAGTTCTGACCGAAGTCGAACGGCCGCATCCAACGGGTGGCGTACTGGTACTGCGAGCCATCGATCGGCTTGGTCGTCGTGGCCACCAACTCGTTGAAGTCGGGAGCGACCATGTCCTCGTCGACGGTCACCGGCGAGTTCTCGACGTTCTTCTCCGCCCGATCGGTCGCGTTGGCGAAGTCCTGGGGAATGCGTTCGTAAGGCTCCTTGGTGACGGCGCCGTAGAAGCACCAAATCGCCAAGAGGGCCACGACCCCAAGAGCGAGCTTTTCGCCGTACTTGATAAAGAATTCCTTCATCGCGAGTCCCTCGTCCACTGTTGGAACTGTTGGGCGACCACGCCGTCGCCGTGATGATGCTGCTCGCCGGCCGCTTCCATCGAGACGCGGCACCTGTCTATCTTACGCCGACTTCCCGGCTCCTACCACGATCGGCCAAACGGGCCAACCTGGATCATTGGTCCTGCTGCTCAAGGCTCTTTTGCGGATTCGCCTTGGCGTCGTACGCTTCCTTCATCTTCGGCGGCATCTCGTAGAACCGCATCACCCCCCAAACCTGGAGGCGGACGCTATTGAACGCCGCGTCGTCGCGAACGCCCGATTCGCCGACCTGACGGATCTCGAGAAGCGCCTGCGGGGTCTCGACCGGCTCGGCACGAACCCCGACGCTCACTTGATTGATGTGAAAGTGGAAGTCGGCATTGGCCAATGCCGCGAGAATCTCGGGAATCTTCCGCTGATCGACCAGCATCGAGACCGACACCGGCACGGTGCGGAACTGCTCGTTCATCTCAAGGTAGCGTTCCGGGTCGATGTTCTGGTTGCCGCGATTCGAGGGCCGAGCCCCCCAACCACGAACTTTGCCACCCGTCGACCGACCGCCGTAGTTGACCATGCCCCCTTCGTCGCCCGGCATCCCGCTGTTCGGATTCTCCGGCAGCTCCAACTTGCTTTGCAGTTGAATGTCGCCCTTGGTGACCGCCGACTTCGAGTCGATGCCGTCGTAGCCGATCCCGACGTACTCCAACTCACGAACCGCGGCGTCCTTCCAGCCGGTGGCGTTCTTGTTGACTTCGCGGATCACCTTGACGATCGCCAATTGGATCCAGAGTTCCTCTTGGGCCAGCCAAGCTTCCATCGACTTGGGGTTGCGCGACCAGAAGGCACGGCTGATCACTTCGCCGGGCGAGTCGACCTTGCCGATGACCTCGCCTTCTTCGTTGAACCGTAGCGGCTCAAGCATGTCCCAGATGTCGGCGACATGGTCGATGAAGTTGTCCTTGTAGATGATCAAGTAGCGGCCGAGATCCTCGGAGAGGTCGGCGCCGAAGGGCCGCTCCTGGAACCGCTGCTGGATGCGGGCGGGCCAGATCATCAACTTCTGCTGCTCGTTGTAGAGCTTGGTCCACATCTCCTCGACGTCGCCGGTGATCTCCTCATTCTTGGTCCCGGCCGCCGCGATCGTCTTTGGATTGGGGTGAACGCCGCTCTTAAAGCCGCTGACGTCCTTGTAGACCCCCTCGAGTTTCTTCTTTTGCGCCTCGGCCGCCCGCAGCAACCGGGCCGATCCCGAGGGATACGTGATGATCGCCAAGAGGGCGACCATCCCGATACTGAACCAGAACCGGTGCGTCCAAACGAACTGGGCCCCAATCTTTACCTTGTCCATGTCCAATCCTCATTGAAAGCGTGCGATCTCGAGCGAGCCATCCACCGCGGTCACGAGGGAGTGATCAGAACTCCTCTTCCGCCGGTTGCTCGCCTTCGCCCTCTTCCTTGTTCTGGGGAACCCACACAAATTGAATCGCGAAGTCGTACCGCTTCAGCGACGCCAGGTCGCTGAGGTTCGTCCGGTTCAGCGAATCCATGTAGTACGCTTCCATGTCGCCGGGCATCGGCATCGCGTACTGATCCTGCTCGTACATGGACGGATCTTCCATCCCGGGCATCGCGACGTCGCCGGGCATGCCGCTCTGATCTTGGGCCCGCTCGGCGAGGGTGATGTCGATCATCTTCTCCCACTCGATCAGCGGCGAGCCCTTACCGGGCGACCACTTGGCGTCGGTCTCGACATTGACCAGCGCCGCGTGCGTGATGCCCGCTTCCCGCATCTGGTCGGTCTGGAACCGCTTGAGGATGTCGTCGACCAGGTAGATTTCCCCTTCCTTGAAGAAGGTGTAGCCAAGCACCTGGAAGATCCAGCCCTCTCCCTCGGGAGCCTTCTCCTTCTCTTCCGGCACCATCGTGTTGCGGAAGTCTTCCTCCATCGTCTGATGCCACTCGCCCAGATTCTGGACGTAGGCGGCGTCGATGAACTCGATGTTGATTTCGCGGATATCGGAGACTTCATCGGGATCGCTCTCGACCCCACCGCGGCGTGGAACCGCTTCGTTGATGACCTTGAGGACCTCGATCCAATCGTCGCGCGTCTTGACCTGATCGGCGCCCGCGAGCAGTTCGCCATTCTCCTTGGTGCCGTTGAAGGTCCCGATCGCTCCGTTGTACTCGCCCTTCCAGCCGCGGAACTTCTGCGAGGCCGCTTGGGCCTTCTTAGTCGGATCGTCCCATTCCTTGGCATGAACCGCGTTGTAGACGCGATAGTTACCCGCGAAGACCGCGATGAAGCCGATCAGGAGAATCGCCGCCGCCATCAGGGCCCACGGCTTCTTCTCGCGGATCATGCGGGCTTGCTGGATCTCGCGCGGCAGTAGGTTCGTCTGAATCGGCGTCTGCTCGAGTCCCTGGAGGGCCAAGCCGTACGCGACGCAGAAACTCGGCGCGTTCTCAGTGAAGGCGCTGGCGCCGACGACCTCTTCGCCGGCGATCCCCGCGAACGTGCTGACTTTGTCGACGTCGTACTGCAAATTCTGCTGAAGGAATCGCTGCAAGCCCGGCAGCTTAAAGCCGTTGCCGACCCCGATCAACTTGGTGAGCGGGCGATCGCGATGGGTGCTCGAGAAGTAGCCAATCGATCGCTGGAGTTCGCTGGCGAAGTCCTGGAAGACCGGACGCATCGCTTGATAGAGTCGCTTGGGGTCGGGCGCCTTGGTCGCGTTCTGCTTGAGGTGCTCGGCCTTGGCGAAGGTGAGCTTCATCTCGGTGCTGAGCGCCCGGGTGAAGTGATTGCCGCCGATCGGCACGCTCCGCAACCAGATCGCGTCGCCGTCGGTGATGACGACGTCGGTCTTGTCGGCCCCGATGTCGATGATGACGACGTTGCCGCCCTCCTCGATCGGTTCCTCGTCGGCGGGCTCCTCGGGAGTGTCCTCCGCGGCCGACTGCTCGGCTTCCTCGGAGGCCTCCTCCTCGCCCTTCCCCTTCTTCTTTTTCTTCTTGTTCTTCTCTTCTTCCTTGGCGGCCGCGGCCTCGGCTTTCGCCGCCGCGATCTTCTCCTTCATCCAGAAGTAGTCGTAAGCCGCGAAGTTGTAGAGAGCGACCGGCGAGAACTGCACCACCTCGACTTCCAGCCCGAAGTTCTGGAACGGTTCCAGATGGCGATGCGCCATGTCGAGCTTCATCGCGAAGATGCCGACCTCGGTCTCCAGCGCGAAGCCTTCCTCCTCGACGCCGCCGCCGATCTTCTGGAAGTCCCAAACAACTTCCTCGAGCGGGAACGGGATCTGTTGACGAGCCTCGAACGCGACGATGTCGGGGATCTTCTTCGACTCGACCGGAGGCAGCGTGACGAAACGGGCCAAGCCCGATTGCCCCGGCACGCTGATCACCAGGAGGTCGTTTTCCACATCGTTGCGCGAGAGGAACTTCTCCAGCGCCGCCCGAATCAGCTCGTCCGGCTCGGCATCAGGCTGACTGAGGATCTTCGGGTGCTCGATGTAGTCGAACGCTTCCGCGACGACTTGGTCGTCTTTCTTCCGGTGAGATAGCTTGATCGCCTTCAGGGCGCACTGACCGAGATCGATGCCCCAAACGGACTGATTCCTCGCCATATGGCTCGCTCCAAGGTTCGGATACCAACTCTGTTCGATTGTGCCCCGAACAGATCGGGTAATCAATGACTTGCCGTCGCTCTCTCGTCGAGAGAGTCGACCGGGGATGCCCATGCCTCCGCCTGGTCAAACAGAAACGGAAACACCGGCGAGTCCGAACACACCGATTTGACCTCGCCAAAGCCTCGCCCATTGAGCGGACTTGCTTCGGGGAGGGACCATGAGCATGGCGACCTCTCCGAAGTCCGGACAAATCGCTGACTCCACTTTACCCGGCTCGCCTTCCATCTCCGCGCTGCCTCCTTGTGATTTGCGGCGGCGGCCCGTCGCGACGGGGTGCGATTGCAACGGCGGTAGGAGTCGCTACTGATCTCTCGGGCTCGAACTGACCGACCGCTAGAGCCTCGTCAGTCCCAAAACAGCCCCAAGAGACTGGGTGCGACCGGCTACTTGTCAGCCAACGATCAAGGACTGGGGCTCCGTCGACCCGCTCCTCGAGCGGCGCCGAAACCGCGCCTCCCTCATCCTCGTCCCACGCAATCTTTGACGCGTCGGCGACTCGGCAAGTTCCCGCCTCTCTCGAAGAAACGCGGATCGCGCCCCGTCGTCGTCAAGACGGGCGTTGTCACGATGCGTCCGCCCTTCTCAACCAACATCGCCCCTCGCGATCGCAATCATTCGACAACAATCGGCACAAGAGCGACCGCTCACCCCCGCGACCGGTCCTTCTCGGGATTATTCGGATCTCGGCGATTCATCACCGCGATATGGTCATTATTCCCGAACCTGGCCCCAATGACCAGCCCACCTGGCCTCCCACCGCCCGCTCGCGGGCGATTGATCCTGGAGAACATCGGCAAGAAAGAACCGAGGCCCTCGGGGGTTTCCCCAAGGGCCTCGGCCGTGCCAAGACACACGAGGGACCGGGCCCATCGCGTGTTCGAAGACATGCTCACGAACTCAGGCGAGCGGAAAGTTGGACCAACCTCCCAACGCCCGAGCCGGTTCCCCGCCCGACCGCTCCAAGAGCGATCGTGGCGATTTAGCGTCCGTAGTAGGTCACCACGGGCTGGCTGACGTAGGTCCGGCGGACCGGAGCGCTGCTGTAGTACGAGGACGAGCGGTACGAGATCGGGCGGTAGCTGCCGCGCGAGGTCGAGGTGTAGCTCGGGACGCGACGGGTTGCCGAGGTGCTCCCCTCGGCCTTCTTCGCGGGCTTGGGCGCCGGGGCCTTCTTCAGCTCGGGAGCCGGCTCGCTCTCGGTCTCCTCCATCATGACCGGAGCGGGATCGACGACCTCGTAGCTGGTGCCGCACGAGGAAGCACAGCCGTAGCTCGTGACCGCGCAGCTCGAGTAGCACGTCGAGCAAGAGGAATAGCCGCCGCAGGACGAGTAGCAGGTGTCACAGCAGCGATTCTTCTTCTTGAAGAGCTTCTTCAGGAAGCACTCCTTCTTCTTGACCGAGCAGCTCGAGCAAGCATAGCAGCCGTGGCTGTAGCCGCTGTAGCAGCCTGACGAGCAACCGTAGCAGCCGTAGTTGCTGCACGAGTAGGCGGTGTAGCCACCGCAGCTATAGCCACCGTAGCAGCCGTAGCAGTTTTTCTTGTGACCGAAACTAACCGTGGTCAACGCGACCATCAAGACCGTGCCGTACATTGGTTCTCCTCAACCAGTTGGGCGCAACTCATCCCCGAGGGTGCCGAACGTCTTCCCCAGCTCCTGTCCGTCACCGGCTCCAGGAAGGGAACAGAGCGACCACTCGCACTTGTTCTTCCACACCCCTCAACCGCCAGGCCCAAGCGGCGATCCGTCGACCGAACAACTAGGAGGGTTTACCTAGATCACGCGTTTTTCATAACGGTGATGACCACTCCATTCGGTCCAAACTCGCCAGCTTGACCAATGTCGGAGTTTAGCAGTGGCCCTGCGACCGTCAATCGCAAACTAGGACGAATAGGCAAAAAGAGAAAAGCTTACCGGCCGAGTTCCGGTCGTAGCGGTTGTCCTGCCTCCAAGTGTATGCTGAAGGGGAAATTGCATCGCCGCGCCTTGCCGGATGACAGGACGTCGTGATGCCCCGACGGGGCCCTGGCGCCGGACCCGTTCGCCCTGCCCGAGGTCTTCATGCTGACGAGTCTTCTCACCAATCCCTGGCCCGCCGTCGTCCTTCTCGGAGTCGGAGCCGTCCTCTTCGCGGTCCTCGCGATCAATCGGCAACAACGCCGCTACCTCGCCGGTTCGGCCCTCTGCGTTGTCCTGACCGGCGTCGTCCTCTGGGCGGCCAGCGCCTGGGTCACTCCCGCCGAGCAGGTCGACGCCCTGCTCGATCGACTCGCGATCGCCGGCGAACAAGGCGACGCCCGGACGATCGTCGACGCGTTGGCGGCGACCACTGGCGACGAGCAACGTCAGCGGGAACTCGCCCGGGTCATCGAGAACACCTTCGAGCGAGCCGACTTCTCGAGCGTTCGCTTGCGTGGCCAACAGATCAGCGTCGAGGGAGACCGCGCGACGGCGCGCTTTCTGGCCATTGTCGACGGCGACTATCAAGGCCGTGCCTTCAACGGCGTTCGTGTCCGACTGGCCGTCGAACTCGTCAAACTTGGCGAGGCTTGGAAGATCGTCGACGTCAAGCGATATGAATTGGTCGACGCGAAGAAGGAGATGCCGATCGGCGTTCCACGGCAGTAGGACGTCGAATCGAAGATAGGGACAGCCAAACAAAAAAGGCCAGCTCCCGCGTCGGCGAGTGCTGGCCGTTGAATGATCATCGATGCTCTGTCCAGAGCGTCGGGAAGCTAACACCCGTCTAACATCAAGTAAGCGATGATAGAGAAGACCATTCCGGCATTCATTCCCGCGATGGATTGGTGAGAATGATCTTCGTTGGTGGTTCCTTCCGACACGACAGTCGGTTGATCTTCGAGCGGGAGACTGATGTTCTCCCACTTCGAGCTTACGTCGAGCGGGAGACTGATGTTCTCCCACGTCGACCTCTGATGTCACGTGGCCGACATCAACACATCCGCGTCTCGCGATTGCGATGCCGGCCGGAGCGGTCGTCGACTAGCGACGCTGGCAGTTGGGGCAATATCCCCGCGAATTGCTCGGTTCGTAGTAGTAAGACTGCGTCGGCGAGCTCTCGATGACTTCCTCGCCATTGACCAAGCGGATGATCTCGTTACTCGGAACACCCTTGGCGTCACTGGTCTTCTCGAGCACTTGGCCGAGTTGATCGTCGGACAGATCTTCCTCGTGGCGGAAGTACTGCCACTCCTGGTCGCGCTCGATGACGACGTAGGCGTGATCGTTGTCGATCTCGAAGAGGTTGTAGAGTTCCTGACCCTCGGTCTTCGAGTGTCCCTTCTGCTTGAACACATGAAGCAACACAAACTTATCCATGAGGGGCTTGTGCTTCATCAAACGCGCCGAGGTCAGAATCGGACCTTCCTTGCCGGCGAAGCACACCAAGATCGGCCGATCCAGCTTCTTGGCCTCCTTGAGTGCCTTGCGGTAGTCAGAATGCCACTTGCCAGCGTTCGAGACAGCGGGCATGAGCATAGCAAGCGCCACGGCGAATAGAGAAAATCTCACGGAAGCAAACTCCTTTTGCTGAAACAACGCCTGACCCACCGCGGGTCGCTCTCGACATCATCATGTCCAGGTTGGGATTCGGTTGTCCGTGAACTCGGACACAAAGAATTCAAGTCGAGGCTTCTTACCCACGAGGGTAAGAACGGCCTGTTCCTTTGAGCGGGTGAATGCCAAAATCGTTTGGTCGGAAATGTTAAGGCGGAACTGACGGGACGCAAGGCAAATCTCGAGTTCGGCATATGCCGATCGGCATAATCCCCGCCCAACCAATCGCTTACGTCCGATAAAAATGTGGCGGATTTGGGTTGATCCGTTCTGTCGAGCGTATCTCACGTTGCGACCTTCAAGGCATCTTCACATTTGCCGATCACGCAACACAACTCCACAAAACAACTTACATCAACGTGACCGAGCCTCGGTTTTTCGATCGGGTCCCCCCGCGACCCGCCTTCGAAACCGGGACGCCCCAAGGGCGACGTGACGTAAGTGCCCAAAATACAAGGAGTGACAGCGATCCATCCCCGGAGCCTGCCTCCAGGGAGACTCGATCCGTTCCCTCCAGATCCGTCGACGCCCGGATCCTCGCTCGGGGACGAAATTCGTACACTAGAACGTTTCGCCTTGGCGGACGCGGGCATTGGAAAACCTTTCCGGCTCTTCGAACTCTCCGCGGCGTTCACGCGTACCTTGGAAATCCGCGCTCGAAATCGTGTCACCGGACGCCTCGTTTCGCGTTCTCTACGAATGTGGCCCGTCGGACCTGCGGGAATGTGGATGATCCAGGCAAGTTGACAGTATCTTGCAGGAGCGATGTCATGATTGATGAACTCAAGGAGCAAGCAAGCCACCTCAAGGCGAAGACCGACCAGCTCCGGAGGTCCCTTTGACGTCGCGGGAAAACGTGCCCGACGAGCGGAACTAGAGTCGGCGATGGAAGCGCCCGAGTTCTGGGACAACCAGGAGAAGGCGCAGGAGACGATCTCCGCTCTCAAACCGATCAAATTGGCCCTGAAGCCGTTCGACGAGCTCGAAGGGCACGTCGCGGACCTCGAGGCACTCCTTGAGTTGGCCGACGAAGAGGGGGGCGAGGAAGTCCTCCCCGACGCCGAGGCGCTGCTGGGCAAGCTCTCCTCCAGTGTCGCCAAGACCGAGTTCCAAGCCATGATGGGTCAGGAGACCGACCCGTGTGGCGCGTTCGTCGGCATCCACGCCGGGGCCGGCGGCACCGAAGCCTGCGATTGGGCCGGCATGCTCTATCGCATGTACACGCGCTGGGCCGAAAACCACGGCCACGAGATTGAGGTCGTCGATCTGGGCGAAGGCGATTCCGCCGGCATCCGGACCGTCACCTTCGTCGTGCGCGGCGACTACGCCTACGGCCACCTCCGTTGCGAAGCGGGCGTTCACCGTCTCGTGCGCATCAGCCCCTTCGATTCCAACGCCCGACGCCACACCTCCTTCGCCGCCGTCGAAGTCACTCCCGAGCTCGACGACGACATCGAAGTCGACCTCAAGGAATCGGACGTCGAGATGGAGACCTTCATGAGTGGGGGGCCCGGCGGCCAGCACCAGAACAAGACCGCCAGCGGCGTGCGCCTGCGTCACCTCCCCTCCGGAGTCGTCGTCGAGTGCCGCAACGAGCGTAGCCAGCATAAGAATCGCAAGACCGCGATGAAGATGCTCAAATCGCGCCTCTACCGCATCGAGCAGGAAAAACGCGAAGCCGAGATGGCCAAGCTCTACGACGAGAAGGGGCAGATCAGCTTCGGCAGCCAGATCCGCTCCTACGTCCTGCACCCCTACCAACTCGTCAAGGATCTGCGGACCGAGGTCGAAACGGGCAACACCGGTGCCGTGCTCGATGGCGAGATCGACCAGTTCATCGAGAGCTACCTCCGTTCCCAGATCGGAAAATAGCCGATGCCGCAAGTCCTGGAAGAGAGCGCGACGCGCCAGTGCGTCGCCACCGGGCGCGGCTGGATCGCCGCCGAGTGGCATGACGACCGCTGGCTCCTCAGTGGCGGGCTAGGCCACGGCGCCGACGCGATCGTCCTGTTCCAGGAGACCGAGCCCGCCATCCCCGACGACGAGCGAAGGGTCGCCAACCCCGTCTTCCAACAGTGCCATGCCCGCGTCTTCGGCGACAAGGCCGAACTCCTCCTCGTCGGGCTATGCGGCAAACGTCACTTTTCGGGAGTCCTCGCCGCCACCGACCACGAAGTCATCTTCGAGGCGGCCGATCGCCGTCCCGCCGACGCCGCTCTCGAACAGATCGGGTTCCGCTGGCGTTTGCCCTCGGCAAGGTCGATTGAGCTCGATGGTCGCGATGCCCGAATCACCGCGGACGCGACGAAGCTCCTCATCACCCCGGTCGGCGATGACCTCTCCCCCAAACCCGAGGGCGAAGGAGTCCTGAGCCTATCCGCCCAATTCGACTCCCAACGGCAACCGCCCCTGACCGTCACCTACGGACTGCGCCTCGAACTGGGAAGCGACACCCGCTAGGGATAGCCGAACATGCTGAAAAATAGCATGAAAAGCAGCAGCGCGACCACAATGCCGACCGCCCCGGCCACGTCCGTCAGCCGACGGCGCCGCTTCGGATGAAGCCACGGACCGAGCACCTTGGTCAGTAGCGGCATCACGATCCATTGCAGGATCGGCACACTCATCAGGTTCTTCAGCAGCATCGCGGTCGCGAAGTCGAAGGAGCGAAAGGCGGGGCCGATCGTGAGGTTGAGCGTCATCAGCGTCGGGTAGAGAGCGAGGATGACGGTCAGCATCATCTTCCACGCCGGCGGCGCCGGCTGCCGATCATCCCGTGCCGCGATCGCGAACCATTCCTCGAGCCCGCCTTGCACGCGGCGAAGCTCGTACTGGCCGATTTCGCGCACGTAGCGTTCGACCCAGTGATCGCGTTCGGGCGAGCGGAGCCAGCCCTCGAGATGCTCCCGACTATCGAAGGAGATCAGCGTGATCCACTCTTCGGGATGCTCACTCATCGGACACTCGGCGAAGGCCGAAATGAATCCCGGGAAACGTCGGGCCACTTGGGAGATGCCATCCTGCCAGTCGCGATAGGCTTGCTGGCGATCCGCGGGAATGCGCTGAAATGCGATCGCCAGCGCCGGCCCACCAGCTCCCGAGACGACCAGATCGCCCAACGGATCTTCCACGTCGTTCGCGACCATCTCCCCTGCTCTCCTCGCTCTCACCAGGCGCGACGCCCCCTCGGGCGCCAATGTTCCACGCCCGCTTGGGTGCCATGCTCCACATTCTTCCGGGCGCCATGCTCCACGCTTGCGTGGGCATGCTTCGTCAAACTCCGCGTCCCAAGACAAGGCCTTCCCAAACCAGCCCTCATCTACGACGTCTTCGCGTCCTGCTTCCTTTCGGACTTCTTGATGGCCCGCGCTTCGGCCTCCGGGTCGAACTCGGGATTGGAGGCGTTGGGAACGGCGGCCCTCAACTCCTTTCGCCACGACTTGAGCGCCTCGTGCATCTCGCGAACCTTCTCCGGCATCGCCGAGGCGAGATCGTTGCGTTCGCGGATGTCGTCACGCAGGTTGTACAGCTCCAGCCCGCCATCCTCGAAATACTCGTGCAGTTTGTAATCGCCCATCCGAACCACACTGCACGGCCGCGACCGAAAGAGCGGATCGCGCTGCTCGTCGTAGATCGAGTAGCTCTCCAGGTACGCCGGGAAGTGCCAGAACAAGGGCCGCGCGCCGAGACTCGCCTTCCCATCCTTTAAGAGAGGCACCAGACTCTTTCCATCAAGTGGCTGATCGGGAGCCGTCGCCCCGGCCAGGTCAAGCAGCGTCGGGTAGAGATCGACGCCGATCACCGGCTCGGCGCAGGTGCGTCCCGGCTCGGCGACGATTGGCCCATTGACAACGAGCGGCACGCGGATTCCCCCTTCGTAGTAGGTCCCCTTGTAGCCCCACAGCGGATCCATGTCGGTCGCCGGACCATAGCCACCGTTGTCGGAGAAGAAGATCACCACCGTGTTGTCGCGTTCACCCAGTTCGTCGAGGGTCTCGAGGAGTCGGCCGACGCCATCGTCGATCGACTGGACCATCGTCGCCATGACGACATGATCGTGAAGCTTGCCAGGCTTCTTTTCGCGGTACTTGGGGAGGTGTTCCTTCTTCGGCTGGAGCGGCACATGCACCGCGTAGTGAGCCAGATAGACGCACCACGGCTGCTTGCCACTCTCCTTGATGAACTCGATCGCCTTGTCGGTCAGGACGTCGGCGAGGCATTCGCCGTTGGGGCCGACATGGGCCTTGAAGCCGGGGAGCTTGTTGTGCTCGACCGCGACGTCGAACCCCTGCTCCTTCGGCGAGGGGCCGAGGTGCCACTTGCCGAACATGCCGGTTCGATAGCCCGCTTGCTGGAGCGCCTCGGCCCAAGTGACAATGTCTTGACGCAAGTTCTTCGTCCCCTCGATATGCTCGAGACGGCGATGCTCCGCCTTGCCCCTTGGCCGGGTGCCGACGTTGTAAATCTCGTGCCGCGGCGAGTACTGGCCCGACAGGAGGCACGCCCGCGCGGGGGCGCAATTGGCGGCGCACGAGTAGGCATCGCTAAAGACGATTCCCTCTTTCGCCAATCGATCCAGGTGCGGCGTCTCGTAGAAGTCCGACCCCATGAACGCGGGGTCCTTCCACCCGAGATCGTCCGCGTAGACGATCAGGATGTTCGGCTGCTCCGACCGAGCTTCGCTCCCACCGTGTAGCAACAGCCCCATGGTCACCACGACAAGCCAAGGAGACCACCCCCGTATTCGGGGGACTTTCTTGTTGCTCCCCCTTGTCCAAGCGACACTCTTACTGCTCCCCCTTGTCCAAGGGACACTCTTACTGCTCCCCCTTGTCCATGGGGGAGATAGAGGGGGTCTCCCAATCCCAACACGCGCAATCAAAACGGAGACTTGGAGGAATCGTGGCATTGGCGGCATCCATGGAATCGAGAGAATGAGGCAAGCACATCGCGACAGGTTCGAGCCTAAGGAGAGCTCCGCCCGATTTCAACACCGGGGACGGAACCGGCTCGCTTCTTTCCCCCATCTCACGAGAAAATCACCAGAAGCTGAAACGCATCTCCCCGAGCCGTGTCTTCCTTTCAGGAACCAAGAGAAGCGAGCCGGATGCCGAAGGTCGACCCGCAACAACTGGCGCGATTGCTGCGTGAACGCGGCCCCGCCCTGGTCCTCTACGCCAGGCAGTGGTGCCACGCGCCCGACGACGTCGTGCAGGAGGCCTTCCTGCGGCTGCTGCGGCAGGAGACCGCTCCCGACCATCCGGTGGCGTGGCTCTTCCGCGCGGTCCGCAACGCCGCCCTCAATGCCTCGCGCGACGAAGCGTGCCGGCGCCGCCACGAGGCCGAAGCGGCGACGCGAGCGCGTTGCTGGTTCGAGCCGAGCGAGGGCGGGCTCGATGCCGACGAGGCGGCCGAACGGCTCGGAGAACTCGCTCCCGAGCTGCGTGAAGTCGTGATCGCGAAGCTTTGGGGTGGGCTGACCTTCGAGGAGATCGCCGCCCTGACCGAAACGTCGAAGAGCGCCGCCTTTCGCCACTACCGCGCGGCCCTCGAACGACTCCGCGAACAACTGGGCGTCTCGTGCCCCCAAGACGAACGATGAGGAGACGCGACCCGTGACCAACGATTCCAACGAACTCGATCCGGAGTTGCATGACGTCGAAGCGGCGCTGGCGGTGCTACGTCCCGACGCGGCGAGCCTCGACCATGGGCTGCTTATGTACCGCGCGGGAGAGATCGCCGGCGAGCGGTCGGCCCCAACTCACCCCTCGTTCGGATGGCCGGTGGCGTTCACCGCGATGAGTTCGGTCGCGGCCGTTCTTTTGGTGATGCTGCTCCAAGGGCCTCGCACGGTGATCGAGACGCGGATCGTCGAGGTCGAGGTTCCCGTCCCCGCCTCGACCCCGACGTCCGTGATCGCTCGAACCGCCGACGACTCGTCAGCGAACGAGTGGCCCAGGGCGAATTTGCCGAGTCCCCTGCCCTTCGAGACGAGGGCGGAGTATCTCGCGTCGATCGAACGGCACTTCACGCTCGGCGTCGATCCCTGGGCCAGCACGATTCCGAAGAACGACGAATCGATCGCCGCCGAGGGGTCTGCGCCCACTTACTTCGAGATGCTCGACGGGCTTCTCAAGGAGGGCGGCTAGTGTCCCGATTGGTTACTTCATTGCTCAAAAGACTCTTGGGTGCCAAAAGACCTACGCTCGCCGTGGACATGGGGGGGGAAAGCCTGTGATCGGTCAATCTCCCGCACGACCAACGGGCCGCTAGTCATCACCACCAAGGGGGTAGGCTGACCTGTGTCCGAGAATCACAAGCAGGCTGGGCCTGTAGCCCACCAGGGAACACAGAGGAGCACGGGGAGTTGGAATGTGCTTGGGCAGGGATGAGGCGAAGTGATTCGATGCCCCGATGGGGTTTGCCGCGGCGCTCATCCCCTCACCCGTCTCGCTTCGCTCACCGACCTCTCCCCGCGGGAGAGATGAGGAATACGCCGGGCCTGTAGTCCACCAGAAGGAACCACTCGATGCGAACGATGACACGATGCTGTCTTTGCTTCTGCTTGCTCGCGGGTCTCGTCCCGGTGGCGGCCCAGGACGCGGAGCCGAAGGTCGTTCGGCTGACGCTCCATCCGCAAGCCGAACCGAGCCCCACCCTCAAGTACCAGCTTCTTCCGAAGTTCCTCGATCGTCTCCCCGGCAACGCCGCGGTCGACTACGGCAAGGTCTTCGCGGAGGAGAACGGCGTCGTCTGCCATCCGGATCTTTGGAGGAAGATCGCCGAGTGGAGTGCGATGCCGTTGGGCAGGTTGCGTCAAGAGGATCTTCAACTCGTCAACTTTCTTCGTGGCGACATCGAGGAAGGCCACATCCTCTCCACATTGAAACTTGCCGCAAGGCGCGAGCACTGTGATTGGCAAGTTCCAACCCGCGAGAAGTCCTTCTACACCATCATCCTCTCCGAAGCTCAGCAGATGCGCAGTTTTGGGCGATTGATGAGGCTGAGAACACGCATCCAAGTGATCGAGCGCGAGTTCGCTGGCGCCGTGGAGACCCTTGCCGTTGGCTTCACGCTAGGCCGCAACGTTGTCAAGGGACCGACCATCATCCACACGCTCGTCGGCGCCGCCATCGTGTCGCAGATGTTCGCCGGCATTGAGGACTTCATTCAGCAACCGGGAGCCCCCAACCTCTATTGGGCCCTGACGATGCTTCCCCGTCCACTGGTTGATGGGCGACACGGCGTGGAAGCCGAGTTCGACGCCGCGTTCCTCTCGTTGCCGATGCTGCGGAATGTCGATCGGGAGATCAACGATGTCGCTTACTGGCGGCGGGAGTTGCTCGCTTTCTGGAAGGACTTTTCCCATCTCACCGATCCGAGCACGCGGACGGAGATCCCTCCCGAGGTGGCGCTGACGGCTCGCTGTGTCAAGGGCTACCCCATGGCACGACGAGCCCTCATCGACTGGGGTCTCCCCGAACACCGCGTCGAGGCGATGCCCGTTCCCCAGGTGATCTTGTTCTACACCGCGCGTCTTTACGAACGGCGGCGCGACGATCTCTTCAAGGCCTTCTTTCTCACCAACTGGCGAGAAGCGAGCAAGGAACTCGCGTTGGCCGAGAAGCGGCTGCACAACCCGTCGGATGGCTACGAAGAGATATTCCCATTGGCCAAGGCGCTCTTGCCGGCGCTGTACGGGTTCCGTTCGGCGCTGGAGCGGTCGCAGCAGAAGGTCGAGTTCCTTCGCACGATCGAAGCGATTCGGCTGCACTTGGCTGCGAACGACGGAGAGCTCCCCGAGAGTCTCGATGCGATGACCGTCGTTCCCGTGCCGCGTGACCCATTCACGGAGGAGCCGTTTCCCTACCAGCTCGAGGGCGAGCAAGCGACCCTTGCCGTCGACAATCCTCGCGGCGGAGAGTCGATACGCTATGTCATCACCGTCGGCCGCTAAGGCTCGCGCCGCAGGAGCGTGTGTTCCTCGTAGGGTGGGCCTGTGGCCCACCAGACATTGAGTGTCAAGGTGATGGCACGGGAGAAGAAACCGCCATCCAGAAAGCCCCCTCACCCCTAACCCCTCTCCCGCAGGGAGAGGGGAACAAGAGGCTCATTCTCCCGCAGGGAGAGGGGAACAAGAGGCTCGCTCTCCCGCAGGGAGAGGGGAACAAGAGGCTCATTCTCCCGCAGGGAGAGGGGAACAAGAGGCTCGCTCTCCCGCAGGGAGAGGAGCACGAATGACCTCTCCCGTGGGGAGAGGTCGGCGAGCGAAGCGAGACGGGTGAGGGGATTCATTGCTTGGGGAAACGTTGCAACTTCGTGGAAGAAAGCCCCCTCACCCCTAACCCCTCTCCCACAGGGAGAGGGGAACAAGAGGCTCGCTCTCCCGCAGGGAGAGGAGCACGGATGACCTCTCCCGTGGGGAGAGGTCGGCGAGCGAAGCGAGACGGGTGAGGGGATTCATTGCTTGGGGAAACGTTGCAACTTCGTGGAAGAAAGCCCCCTCACCCCTAACCCCTCTCCCACAGGGAGAGGGGAACAAGAGGCTCACTCTCCCGCAGGGAGAGGGGAACAAGAGGCTCGCTCTCCCGCAGGGAGAGGAGCACGGATGACCTCTCCCGTGGGGAGAGGTCGGCGAGCGAAGCGAGACGGGTGAGGGGATTCATTGCTTGGGGAAACGTTGCAACTTCGTGGAAGAAAGCCCCCTCACCCCTAACCCCTCTCCCACAGGGAGAGGGGAACAAGAGGCTCGCTCTCCCGCAGGGAGAGGGGAACAAGAGGCTCACTCTCCCACAGGGAGAGGGGAACAAGAGGCTCGCTCTCCCGCAGGGAGAGGGGAACAAGAGGCTCACCGTCACTCGTTGGAAGCAATCTTCGGAGGAACCGAAATGCCGCGAACCGCTGTCTTCGCGTTGGCCTTGTGCCTGGTGCCTGTCACTGAGCTTGTGGCGGCCGAACCCTCCCACGGGGCTAGCCGAGCAAGGGCCATCGCTCCGTATGTCAAGGAGTCGACGCTGGGTATCGTCCGGGTCGACCTGACGCGATTCGACGCCAACGATTGGGCCGAGGGAGTGAAACGACTGCCCCTTCCCTTCGGGCCTCGTGCCGAGGAACTCCTTTCCCAGACACTCGCGGCGCTACCGATGATCAAAGAGGCTGGGTTCCGCGAAGTCTTCGCGATCGTCCATTGGTCCGATCTGCCAACCAGCATGCCTCTGTTGGTCCTTCCAATGAACGAGTCCGCGAAGGTCGACGCCTTGCGTGGGAAGCTTCCTTGGCTCAAGCATTGGGATGCCGACGCGTCCATCGAGTCGACCGAGAAAGCGATCCTCGTCGGCGGTTCACGAGCACGGCGACCGTCCCTCGCGGAGGAGCGTCGCTCAGAGCCCGTGCTCGACAATGCCTTCGAAGCGGCCGGCGACGGTCTGTTGCAGTTCCTTCTCCTACCGAGCAAAACCGACCGTCGGGTCGTGGAGGAGGTCATGCCGACACTCCCACAGGGGATCGGCGGCGGCCCCAGTTCGGTGCTCACCCAGGGATTGGTCTGGGCGGCCATCGGTCTCGATGTCGGCGACACGCCGGCCCTTCGCGTCGTGGTTCAGTCACGCGATCGGGACGCGGCCAATCGGATGCGCGGGTTGTGGGTCGCCTCGTTGGCCCTTCTGATGAAGAACGAGATGGTCGCCGAAGAGGTGCGCGATCCCGCGACAGCGCTGCGCCTCCTGACGCCGCGGGTGGCGGACGATCGCCTGATTCTCTCGCTCGATGAATCCAACGATGGGATGACTCAACTGCTGAGCATCGTGGAACCTTCCGTCGAACAGATCAACGAGCGCGTCGCGACGGTCGACGCGATCAAGTCGCTCAAACAACTCGGCATCGCGATGCACAACTATCACGACGTCCACAAGCACTTTCCGCCCGCGGCGGCGACGTCCAAGGAGGGCAAACCGCTGCTTAGCTGGCGGGTGTTGCTGCTGCCCTACCTTGGGCAAAAGAAGCTCTACGAGCAGTTCCGTCTCGACGAGCCGTGGGACTCCGAGCACAACCGCAAGCTCGTCGAGAAGATCCCCGCCGTTTACGCGGTCCCGCAATCGAAGGGCGGCGAGGTGGGCTTGACCCGCGTTGTGGTCCCCGTCGAGAAAGGGACGATCTTTCCGCACGGTGCGTTGGAAGGGACCAAGATCTCGAAGATCACCGATGGGACGTCCAACACGATCATGGTCGTCGTCGCGGATGCCGAGCATGGGGTGATCTGGACCAAGCCGGAGGATCTGATCATCAATCCCGACGATCCCTTTCGCGGGTTGCTCGGGACGAAGGGGACCGACTTTCTCACGCTCTTTGCCGACGGCTCGGTGCGAGTCATGAACAAGTCGATCGGTTCCGAAAAGCTCCGGGCGTTCTTTACGCGCGGCGGAGGCGAGGTGATCGAACGGTGAGGAACGCCTTCGAACGCGCGGTGCTCACCGATGACACGAAACATTCCAAAGTTGCCCCGTTCTCGACCGATTTGGCCCCGAAGTCGACCGATTTGATGCGATTTTGCGCAAAAAAGCGCTCATTTCGCGCGCGTTTTCGACACGCGATTCCTGCACGGCTGAAACGGGGAGATGTCGCGGGGTAGCCGTTCGTTCTTGGAGAGCGCCGCGTTACCATGGCGTTCGCCACGAACGCCACCTATGGGCGCCATTCGTTGGAGGAGCAGGGATGACTTGCTGCCCCCGGACCTAGACGAAGAACGTCGGCTCGTCGTCCTCGTTCTCGTCGTCGTCGCGCGGTCGGGCGAGGGCTTGGAACTCGGGGTCGTCGCGGATCTTGTCGAAGTCGGTCTCTTCGGCGATCATCCGCCGGTAACCCGGTTCCTGCTTGAGGGCGCGGGCGAGCCACTGAAGCGTTTGCGCTCGATGGTTGGCCAACGCGTAGTAGCAGGAGAGGTTGTACATCACCAGCGCCCCCTCGGGCGACTTGGAGCGCTGCTGGCAACGCCGATGGGCCTCGAGCAGCGAGGAGATCGCCCGCGGAAGTTGGTCGGTCCGCTTGTAGCACCAGCCGAGGGAGAGATAGACCTCGACGTTGTCCGGCTCCTGGACGCTTGCCGACTCCAAATGCGGCAGCGCTCGGGCGAACTCTCCCCGTAGCTGAAGCGCTTTCCCGGTCAGGAAATGCCACTGGGCACTAGTGCGGGCACGCGTGCCGACCCGCTCCAGCGCCTCGAGTGCCGGCTCGGGCAACTCGAGTTCAAGATAGCCTTCCGCCTGGAGCAGTGCTTGCTCATCGGCGCGATCCATCGAACGACCTTCCCGAACATCATCTCGCGGACCCGGGCCCGACCGCTCGCGGCGTTGTCCAGGGTCCCACGTGGTTGCCGTGATCGCACTCTCACGGCTCGGCCGCGATCGAGGCTCTCACGGACTATCTTAGCAGACTCCCTTGGTCTTTTTCTCGTGGGGCGTGCTCGTGGCGACCTGCGGCTTGGCTTCGTCGAAGTACTCGACGGCACGCTTAATGTCCTCGACGAGCAACTCGGCCATGTCGCGACTGAAGCCCTCGCGAACGACGATCCGAAGGACCGCGATGTGCTCGGCGTTGGGCGCCATCGTATAGGCCGGGACGATCCAACCCCGCTCGCGCAAGCGATCGGAGATGTCGAAGACGGTGTAGCCCCGCTCCCCCTTGAGTCCGAAGCAGACGACAGGCAATCCCTTGTCGTCGGAGAGGAAGTCGAAGTGATCGGACTTGCCTAGCTCGCTGACGAGGAAGCGGCAGTTGTCCATCATGTTTTCCATGATGCGCTTGTAGCCGCCGTAGCCGAGCCGCAGAAAGTTGTAGTACTGGGCAATGACTTGGCTGGCGCCCTTGGAGAAGTTGAGGTTGAAGGTCGGTTGGTCGCCGCCGAGGTAGTTGACGTGGAAGACCAGATCGTCGGGCAGTTCCGCCTCGTCACGCCAGATCACCCAGCCGACACCCGGATGGACGAGGCCGTATTTGTGGCCCGAGGCGTTGATCGACTTGACCAGCGGCAAGCGGAAGTCCCATTCGAGATCGGGATAGAGGAAGGGAGCGACGAAGGCACCACTGGCGCCGTCGACGTGGATCGGCACCTCCCAGCCCTTCTCCTCGTTGAGCTTGGTCAGCTTGTCGTTGAGTTCCTTGATCGGCTCGAACTCGCCGGTGTAGGTGCTCCCGAGGATGCCGACGACGGCGATGGTGTTCTCGTCGACCATCTCGAGGGCTTCGTCGACGCCAAGGATGAAGCGCGACTCGGTCAGCGGCACCAGACGCGGCTCGACCTCGAAGTAGCGGGCGAACTTCTCCCAACAGACCTGAACGTTCTCGCCCATGACGATGTTCGGCTTGTCAGTCGGCTTGCCCTTGGCCTTCTGGCGGGCGCGCCAATTCCACTTGAGGGCCAAGCCGGCCAGATGGATCGCCTCGGAGGAGCCGACGGTGCCGGTGCCGACGGCGGTCTCGTGGTTCGGGGAGTTGAAGAGCCGCGAGAGCATGTTGACGCAGCGATTCTGGATCTCGGTCGTCTGCGGGTATTCGTCCTGATCGATGTAGTTCTTGTTGAGCGACTCCATCATCAGCTTCTCGGCTTCGGGCTCCATCCAAGTGGTCACGAAGCTGGCGAGGTTCAGTCGGGGGTTGCCATCGAGATCGAGTTCGTCGTGGATGATCTGGTAGGCGACATTGGCCGGCATCGAATCGTCGGGCATCTCGTACTTCGGCACCGAGTCGGTGAAGTAGCGCGTGCCGTAGGTGACCGAGTGGCCCTTCTGCGAATCGCTCATTTCATGGAGAGGTACCTGTTTGGAAAGCATGCCGGGCTCCCTTCGCTCAATCGCGGAATGTTGTCGTTTGGACGCTCAACTGGTGGCCAGCGAATCGCCGCTCGCGACGAGCCGTCGTCGTGACGAGCACGATCCACTGAAGCCGTGATAGCGAATCGCCACGGGTGTCCCAAAGAGAATTCCCATCCGAGCCTGGAAAAGACGGCCCTCGGTGGGAAACGACCCCGACAGGATCGTTCAAAGGTTGCAACAGCGGGGATCGAAGGCGGTTTTCCGGGGCGGAAACGCGGGCAGGATGGCCGGAAGTGACAACCGCCTCCCCCTAGTGAGAGAGGCGGTCTGGTGGTCGGTTGGTTGTTCGGAAACAAAGGCGACCCCAGGTGGGGCGCCGCTGTCGGGAATGTCTCTTAGAACCCGCCGAAGATGATGTCGATGATGCGCGGGCGAATGGCGCGGAAGGCGTCGTCCGGCACGCCGAAGAGGTTGTTGAAGAAGGTGCCGCCCTGCGGGCTGAGCGCTCCGGAGTGATCGGCGAAGCGCGACACGATCGCCTCCTGGGCCAGCCCGTCGCCGTTGGTGTCGGCGATCGAGAACTGATCGGCGTTGCCGTTGCCGAAGACGTACGTGAAGGCCGGCGCGAACGTGTTGAGCCCCGGCACGAAGGGAGCGTCGAAGATCTGAACCAGCCCGTTGAGGTACAGGGCGGTACCGAGGCGACCGTCGCCCAAGTCGTACGACTCCAGTTGCATCCCCTCGGCCCCGACCTGGAAGGAGTAGTCGGGGCTTCCCTGGATGAGGTTGATCTGGAAGTCGGCGTTGGCGTCGAAGAAGACGTAGCCGGTCAAGGGATTGACCAGGGCGATCGTCGAGACGCCGTCCTGATTCCAGTCGTTGAACGCGAGCTCCATCCCGAGCAGGCCGGTTCCGAAGGTGGAGTAGAAGCGAGGATCGAAGTTCGCTCCGAAGGCGCGCTGGGCGACGAAGATCTGACCGGTCGTCGGCCGATAGATGAGCCCGCGACCATCGTCGAGGACCAAGGTCTGGTCGCCGGTCGTTCCCCAACCCTGAATCGTGTAGACGTCGGATCGGAATGACGCCCCGAGAGCGTCGGCGAAGATCCACTGGCCATCGCGGAAGATGAAGCCGTGGCTGGTCGCCCCCGCGAACTGAACCCCGCCCCCCTTCGAGAAGGAGAGGACCGTCAATCCGAAGTCGTTGCCGTCACCGAGGTCGTAGCGGAACTGCAAGCGGGCCCCGCCGATCATGATCTCGGTCCCGGCGGCCGCGCCGCTGAATTCGCCAATGATCGCGTCGGTCCCATCGTTGTCGACCAGGATGATGTGGGAGTTGACGTTGAAGTCGGTCGCGTTGACGTTCGCGAGGGAGAGGGTCGCTCCCTGCTCGATGATGACCTGCCCATCGACGTCGATGGTATCGGAGCCGAAGGGGGAGTACTCCGCGACAAGTTCCGAGCCCGAAGCGAAGGTCACCGTCGGCGCTTGGAGCCGCAGCGACCCTTGGCTGCCATCGGGGCTGATCGAGCCCCCGAGGAGGATCCGATCGCGCGAGTTGAAGGATCGAATCGTCCCCGAACCGGTCACCTCACCCGAGAAGGTGGCGCCGAGACCGCCGCCGTCAAAAATGATGGTCCCGTCGACGTCGAGATTCGCGGTCACCGATTGGGTCAAGCCGGCGCTGGCATCGATGGTCTCGGTGAGCCCGGCCGCTAGCGAGGCGTCCTCGTGGAAGACGAAGCTGTCATTGGGGAAGTAGAGCCCGAGCGTGCTCGTCTTCTCTTGGTCGTCATCGCCTCCTTCGGGGGGCGTGCCACTGTCGACTTCGACGGCCCCGATATCGGTGCCGTCACCGCCGGAGGGGTTGCCGATGTTGCCCAAGTCGATGGTCCGCACCAATCCCCGTTGTTCGAGCGACAAGTCGGACTGGTTGATCCCCTGATCGACCAGGGGACTTCCATTCAAGGGAAGGTGGGTGAGGGTCGGGCCCCCGTTGTCGGCGAGCGCCCCGAGGAGCGGATCGAGCGGAAGGGCCGTCGACCCGACTCGGTTGTTGAAGCCGGTGATCTCGGCGCCGGTGCCGTCCTCGATCCAACTGTAGGAAGCGTCGAAGTTGCCGGAGACTTGGGGCGCGGGGAACGCGGTCGCTTCGTCGCGGTTGTTGGCGATGACGCTGCTGACAAGCGACAGCGTGCTGCCGACGAAGACGTAGACGCCGCCGCCGGAGCCGAAGACGGAGGTCTTGTCGACGTCGGACTCGTTGTCGAAGACAGTGCTGTTCTCGAGGACCATGTTGCCCGAGATATGGATTCCACCGCCGCTACCATCGCTTCGATTGCCGGAGATGGTGCTGTTCGTGACCGTAATCAAGCCGGTACCGAGCGTTCTGGCGTAAACGCCACCGCCGCCGAAGAAGCTCCCGCCCTCATTGTTGCTGATGGTGCTGCTGTCGACGATGATCGTCGAGTCCGTCCCGGCATCAACCGCGAGCCCACCGCCGGTACCGCCAGAGTGACTCTTGTTGTCGTCGATCGTCGTTCGACGAATGACGATATCCCCACCGAAACTCGCCGAGGCGACGATACCGCCGCCGTCCGCGAGCGATCGCTGGGTCTCATTGCCTTGAACGAGGCTGTCGAGCACTTCGACGGTCGAGTTGCCCCAAGTTTGCAGGTAGAGGCCCCCGCCCCCACCCATGACCTCATTATCCGTGACGGTGGTATTTTGGATGGTCAGGAAACTCTGACCGTCAAGCGACGCGTAGAGACCGCCACCAAAGGAAAGCACGTCGGGGATCGTGTTGTTCGAGATCGTTACTCCGTCCAACGACGCCGTGGCGGACGAATCGAGACCGACGTAGATTCCTCCTCCCCAGGAGCCACCGTCGTTGCCCGAGATCGTCGTGTTGGTGATCGAGAGGTTCCCACCACTTCCCTCGACGACGACGTAGATGCCGCCACCATCGTCGGCGGCGGTGTTGTTCGAAATCGTGGCGGTGTCGATCGAGACGGTTCCGCCACCGGTCTCGCTGATGTAGATACCGCCGCCGGTTCCAAAATTCGCCTGGGCGGTGTTCTGCGTGAACGACGTGTTCTCGATGGTCGTCGTCGCCCCTTCGGTCTCCACCGCCAACGCGCCGCCTTCCTCGGCAACGTTCTGCGTCAGGATGGCGTCCTTGAGTTCGAGGTTCTCGCGTGAGAGAATCGCCGCGCCGCGCTCATCGGGGAAGTCGAAGAACTCGGTGAAACCGTCGCGGAGGGTGAGGCCGTTGATGGCGACGTCGAGATTGGTGGCGTCGCTATCGTCGTCGACGAAGAAGATTCGCGACTGCCCGTTGCCGCTGATGGAGAGGCTCTCGGCGCCTAGACCATTGATCGTGACATCATCGGTGATCTCGAGTTGGGTGCCGCCGAGCGTGATCGTCTGACCGTTCAAGGCCGTCGAAAACTGGATGACATCGGCGCCCACCGCGAGATTGCTCGCCTCGATCGCTTCACGGAGCGACAGGTTCCCCGCACTCGTGTTGCCGTCGACCTCGTCAAGCGCGATGTCGACCGTGAAGGTCGCCGGCACCGTCCGATCCTCGAGTTGTTCGAGCATCGCCGAGGCGCGCGGATGGCGAACGTCCCGTTGTCGAGAGTTCCCGTCACTCATCCAACGACGAAATCGAGAAAGACGGCCCCGCTTGAAGGTACGGTCGCAGGAGGGCATCGGTGGTGGCTCCTTCAGGTGCATCGGGAGGAGTAAGGTCAGTTCCTCGGAACAGTTGCTTGTTGGCGTCGCGCGGTGACACGCCGTGTCTTGTTGGAATGTGAGTCGATCAATAGCCCCACGTCGCCCACTCGCACGGTGCTGACTTGCGGTGCCGGCCGGCCCTCGGAAGACGTCTCCGATAAGGCCAAACCACGAAAGGCAAGGGACGGATCGTGGCGTCCACGACCCATGGGATATGTGATCCAACCTAGCAGGCAACGTGGTGAGTTGCCAGCAAGAAGGTTGGCGATCACGAAACTTCCGTCACTCCCCCCGAGGCCCCTCTCCTCGCCAGCCCGAACAGTCGGGAGAACCGGTGAAACCCGTCCTCTCCCACGTCATCGCGAGCGCGACAACGACCTCGTCTTCGCGTCACGAGATCGAGCCTATGTCGTGAAAGGCGCTCCCGGCCAAAGCCGGAAGCGCCCGTGGTTGCGGCGGTCCCGAGGCGAACCTCTCAGCGAGGTCCGCCGCGGGCTCTCATTAGAACCCTTGGACGTTGGTCAATCCCGAGAAGATCGCGTCGACCACGTTCGGAGCGACCTTACCCAGGACGTCACCGTCATTGCCGAACTGGTTGACGACGAAGGCCCCACCCACCGGCGTGAGGGCCGGGGTGATGTCCGCCAGGCGTCTGACCGTCGCGTAGCGTCGAAGTCCATCGCCGACGGAGTCGATGACGAGGAACTGATCCGTGTCACCGATACCCCAAGCGAAGGCGATGTTGGCCTGCTCGGTCGTGAATCCGGGCGCCAGGGGCTGGTTGTAGACGCGGACCACGCCGCCGGCGTAGATCGCGACTCCCGTGACCCCTGGGGCGAACTCGTACTCGTCGATCTGGAAGCCGGGGGCGAGCCCGGAGATCGCGTAGTCGACGCCGTCGTTGGGATTGACCTGATTGTCGCCATTGGCGTCGACGTAGACGATGCCGTTGGTGCGGTCGGCCAGAGCGACGGTCCGTTGACCGGTCCGGTTCCAGTCACCGTACTCGAGCGTCAAGCCAAGGAGCCCGGTCTCGGTCACGGTGTAGAGGTTCGGGTTCCAGCCCACGCCAAGCGCGGTCTGCGACGTGATCACTTGTCCGGTGCTCGGACGGTAGAGCGTCACCGTCGCGTCGTCGCGAATCACCACTTGGTCATCGGTGGTGCCGAAGCCGTAGATGGCGTAGAAGGTGTTGTCGAACCCTTCGCCGAGGGCGTCACCGATGATGATCTGCCCATGACGGTAGAGGACCGCGTGGTCGGTGGCGTTGCCGATCGGGAAGGTCGACGGGAAGGAGGAGATGACCCGGAAGACCAAGTCGTTTCCATCCCCGCCTTGGTAGCTCGCTTGGACGACACCCTCGTTGATGAGGAAGGTCTGTCCCTCGGCGACGTTGGCGAATTGGCCGATGATCGCGTCGGTCCCATCGTTGGCGATCGCGACCCAGTCGGAGTTGACGCCGGGACGACCGGGCTGGAGATCGAGCAAGTCGATCGTCGCCCCGGTCGCGATGCGGACCTCGCCGACCACGGAGATGGTATCGCGATTGAAGATGCCGTACTCGAAGTCGTAGTTCGAGCCGGAGCCGAAGTTGACCGCGGAGGCCTCGATGGTGAGCGTCTCGAAGAGACCACCGGGGGAGACCGTGCCGTTGAGGAAAACCTGGTCGGCGGGGTTGGTGCTGATGATCGACCCGCCGCCGCCGAGGCTGCCGTTGAAGACGACCCCGTTGCCTCCGCCGTTGAAGAGCATGTTGCCGTTGATGGTCACGCTGCTATCGGCGGTCTGCAGGAGACCCTGCGAGGCGACGATGCTCTCGGACTGTCCGCCCGGCAGGGTCGGGTTCGGGAAGAAGAGGAAGCTGTCGTCCTCGAGCAGTTCGCCCAAGACGAAGTCGGTTGTCGGCGGCACCGTGGGGGGCACCGACGGCGGTACGGTCGGCGGTACGGTCGGGGGCACCGTCGGCGGTACCGTGGGAGGCACAGTCGGGGGCACCGTGGGAGGTACGGTCGGAGGCACCGACGGAGGAGACTCCGGCGCCTCGGTGGCTCCGATGTCGATCTGCGAGCCGATGACCCGATCGAAGCCGTCGCCACGTTGATCTTCGGCGAGACCGAGGGTGTTCTGGCCCGCGTCGATCGCCGGGCTGTCCTCGTTGGGCACGTGGGTGCTGGTTTCGCCACCGTTGTTCTGAAGCGGTCCGAGGTCGGGGTCGATCTCGTTGCCGACGGAGCCGATGAGACTGCCCGGCCCACCGACGAGGTTGATTGTCGCCCCCTCGTTGGTGCCGATCAGGCTGAAGGCCGAGTCGATGGCCCCTTGGACGTCGGGCGCCGTGCCGTCGTCGGTGTTGCCCGCGATGATCGAGCTATCGACATTGACCGCGTTGCCCGTCGCGGCGACGACCAGGCCACCACCGGCCAAGCTAGCACTGTTGTTGAAGATCGTACTGTTGAAGATGTCGGTGGTGCTCGTCGCATCACTGTTGTCGACAAAGAGGCCGCCGGCATTGCCGCTGGAGCTGTTGCCCGAGATCGTGACTTGGACGAGTTCGGCACTCGCTCCCGCCCCGAGGTTGTCAACAAAGAGGCCCGCGGCTTTCGAGGTGGCCAATTGGACCTGGTTGGCGGCGATCGTGCTGTCGGTGATCTCCAGCGTGCTGCCGTCGCCGTTGTTCAGGACGAACAACCCGCCGCCGTCGGCGGTCGTGCCGGCGGTCTTGTTGCTGAGGATCGAGGAGGAGTCGATCGTGACCGAGGCGTTGGCCCCGTCGTTGAAGACCGCCAAACCGCCACCGTTGGAACTTGTGCCGCCGGTCTTGTTGTCGCTGATCGAGCTGAAGGTGATGGTGACACTACTGTCGTCGCCATCGTTGTCGATCCAGACGCCACCGCCGGGAGCGTTGGCCCCCGTCTTGGTGTTGTTGTTGGAGATGGTCGATCCGGTGATCGTGGTCGATCCATCGCCGAAGTTGATGGCGAAGATACCGCCACCGCCATCGCTGGCTTGGTTGTTGTCGATGACCGAGTTGACGATCGAGAGCGTTTCGGTCGAGTAGATCGCTCCACCCTTGCCAAGGGCGTTTCCGCCGGTCAGCGTGAGGCCGGAGATCGTCACCTCCGAGTTGACCAAGTCGTTGCCATCGTCGATGGTGAAGACTCGGTTGAAGCCCAAGCCGGAGGCGTCGACGCTCAGCACATCGGCTCCCAAGCCGGTGATGGTCACACTGTCGGTGATCACCAGCTCCCCAAAGGCCTGGTCGAGCAGGATCGACTGTCCCGCGAGGCTCGCGTCGAAGGTGATCGTGTCGGCGCCCTCGTTGGCGTTGGCCAGGGCGATCGCGTCGCGAAGCGAGGTGTCGCTCCCGAACTCGATGCCGTCGTTCTCGTCGTCGATGGTGTTGACGACGATCTGGAAGGTCTGCCGTTCGACCGCACCAATATCGGTTTGGCCGTTGAACTCGCGAATGAAGAGTCCGCCGCGCTGATCGTTGGTCAACGAGTCGGGGTTGGATCCCGCGTCGAGAACCGGGCTGGTGGTCGACGGCATGTGGGTCAGGGTTGGCCCGCCGTTGTCCTGAAGGGCACTAAGCTCGGGGTCGATCGCGCCGGTTCCACCGGGATCACCGATCAAGTTGCCGCTACCGTCGGGGGTCTGCGCTTCGGTCAGCGTGGTATCGCTGTTGTCGCCGATGAGGCTGAAGCTGAGGTCCGCCAGATCGACGCCCTCGACATCCGGGTTGGATGTCGTCGCCGCGTTCCCGGCGATGATGGTGCTGGCGATCGAGATGGTGCCCACGCCACTATTCTGGATACCACCGCCGACGCCAGCAGCGTCGTTGTCGGTGATCGTGCTGTTGGTGATCGTGGTGGTCGCCCCGGCCGAAACCTCGGAGTGAACGCCACCGCCATCGTAGCCGTCGTTGCCCGAGATGGTGCTGTTGACGATCGTGATCTCGCCGCTGACGTTGCTCATTTGGAGACCACCACCATCGGAGGACGCGTCCTGAGCCTCATTGTTGGAGATCGTGCTCGCCTCGATGGTGACGATGCCCGAGTTGTCGTTGGCGACCGAGATACCACCACCGTGGCCGTCCGAACCGGTCGTGAAGTTGCCATCGATCGTCGTCGTGGCGATCGTGACCGTCCCTCCGGCAGCGTTGTCGATGAGGATACCGCCGCCCTCACCGTTGGCACCGGTGGTCGAGTTGCCCTCGATCCGGCTGTCGACGATGCTGGAGGATCCCGTCACCGGGGTCGCGAGATAGAGACCGCCACCACCGTCGGTCGCGGTGTTGCCGGTGATCGTGACATTGTCGAGTTCGAGGCTCTCCAAGGAGCGAATCGCACCGCCCACCCCGGTGACGTCACCACCGGTCAACGTCAGCTTGCTGATCGAGACGAAGATGTCCTCGACACCGTTCTCGATGTTGAAGATTCGCGAGGTGCTGCCGGCGCCGGCGTCGATCGTCAGTTGATCCTGGCCGAGGCCCGTGATCTTGACGCTGTCGTCGATGAGCATCTCGCCGAGATTGATGTCGAGCTCAATCAGCCCCTCGCCGTTGTCGAGACTGAGCGACGCGTCGAAGATGATTTCCGTCTCGCCGCCGATCATGTTGGCGAACGCGATCGCGTCGCGGAGCGACGTGCCGAAGCCGTTGCCGATGCCGTCGTTCTCGTCGACGACGGTGTCGACGATGATCGGCTGCACTTCGACCGCCCCGATGTCGGTTCCATCTCCGCCGGTGGTCGTGTCGACGCCGGCGGTATCCCAGAACCGCAGGAAGCCCGTTCCCCGTTGGTCGGTCGTCAACGACGCGGAATTGTTGCCCTGGTCGATCACCGGACTGTCGAACCTGGGGAGGTGCGTCCGCGTGGTGCCACCGTTGTTGGCCAGCGGGTTGAGGTTGGCTTGCAGCGGGCTGTTGAACGATCCGAAGAGGTTGCCGGTGACGTCGATGAAGGTGCCCCCGGTCGCGTTGCCGACGAGGCTGAAGCTGACGTTGGCGACGCCGAAGAGATCGGGCGAGGTGACGTTGCTCGGGTGGCTGTTCTTCGCGAGGATCGTGCTGACGATCGTCGTCGTTCCCCCGCCCTGCGTCCTCACGCCGCCACCGAAACCACCGGCGCTGTTGTTGTAGATCGTCGAGCTAGTGATGTCGGTGAAGCTGCCACCGCCGCCGTTGTCGATGAAGAGACCACCACCGTCGTTGTTGGCGTCGTTCTGCGAGAACGTGCTGTTGGTGATCGTCACGCCTGTGTTGTCGGCCTCGTTGTTGATGAAGACCGCTCCACCGTCACCCTCGGACGCGAGATCGGTTCCGAGGGCGGCATTGAACTCGAAGGTCGAACCGTCGATGACCGAGTTGGCCCCCGTCGTGACCTGGTCGATGTAGACGGCTCCACCGTCGCCGGTGGCGTTGTTGCCGACGAACTCCATCTCCGAGAGCGTCAGGTTCTCGCGAGAGAAGATCGCGGCTCCGTCGACGTCGCTTCCTCCGGTCAACTTCAAGCCGGCGATGGTGACGTCGATCAGCGTACCGTTGTTGGCATCGTCGACGTTGAAGATCCGCGAGAGCGACCCGCCGTCGACCGTCAGCTTGTTGGCGCCGAGGCCATCGATCGTCAGATCGTCGGTGATCGCGAGTTCTCCGGCGCCCGGAGTACCTCCGCCCGACTGTCCGAGGACGATCGTGCCGCCGATCAGCTCGTCGGCGAACGCGATGCGGTCGGCACCCACGGTGGCGTTGGCGAACTCGATCGCTTCCCGCAGCGAGGTCTCGCCGTCGAACGCGAAGCCGTCGTTCTCGTCGTCGAGGGTGGTGACGACGATCGGCTGGACTTCGAACGCCCCGATGTCGGTCCCGTCACCGGGATTCGGCTGGCCGTCGTTGTCCCACGTCCGCACAAAGCCGAAGAAGCGCTGATCGTGCTCAAAGGCGAGCGGGTTGTTGCCCTTGTCGATGAGCGGGCTGCCCTCGAGCGGAGCATGCGTTAGCGTGGGGCCGCCGTTGTCGGTCAGCGAGTTCTGGATCATCGGGTCGATCGCCCCGAGGATCGCTCCACCGATGTAGTTGTTATTGGCATCGGCATAGCCGAGCGGGGCTTCGGCCAGTTGGGCGCCACCCGTCTTGGCCCCGAGGTTGTCACCGATGAAGCTGAAGGTCGCGTTGACCTCGCCACTGATGTCGATCGCGACATCGTTGCCGTTGTCGTCATTGAGGGCGACCAGCGAACTAATCAGGTCGAGATCGCTACCATTCTCGAAGTTGTGAATACCACCGCCGCTGCCCGAGGAGCCGCCGCTGGAGTTCGCGGTGTTGTTGACAACCGTGCTGTTGCGGATGTAGATCTTCGCGTTAGGGTCACTGGGATCGCTCACGCTGGTGAAGATGCCGCCACCGTTGCCGAACGCCTTGTTCCCGGAGATGGTGCTATTGGCGATAACCGTCTTGCTGTCACCGGTCACCGTCTGGAGTTCGAGACCACCACCATTGGCGAACAAGTCGTTGTCCGTGGTCCGGTTCCCGGAGATGGTGCTTCGGCTGATCGTGGTCGTGGAGAGTTCCGAGTAGCTTCGGGTCTGGACCACCAACCCACCACCACTGTCGAGACCGGTGTTGTCCGACACGGTGCTCTGGGCCAGTTCGAAGGTACTGTCGGTGATCGTCGCGAAGACACCGCCACCACTCGATTCGCCGGGCGCGGTCCCGGTGGTCGAATTGCCGTCGATCGTGGTGGTGCGGATCTCCACCTCGGCGAGGTTTTCCTCGGTCAAATGGAAACCACCACCGTCGCCGCCCGTTTGATTGTCGGAGACGTCCGAATCCCGGACCACCAGCTTGGCGTCGTCCACGGTGGCGGCGACACCGCCACCATTCTTCGCCCCAACACTATTGGTGATCTGTGTACCGTCGAGGAGCAAGTAGCCGGAGGTGTTGACGGTGGCGAAGACGCCGGCTCCACTACCGATAGTGTCGTTCGGGTTCGGAAAAATCGGATTGGCGACGTCGTGTGTCGTTCGGTTGGTGCTGCCGTCGATGACGGTGTTTTCGATCGTCGTCACGGCGCTGTTGGTGGTGGTCAGGTGGAGTCCGCCGCCGTCACCAATCGCCCAGTTGTCGGTGAAGGTGCTGTTCTTGATCGACAACAAGCCGGCGGCGCCATTGTTGACGGCGAACAGGCCGCCACCCAGGAATGCGTCGGCCCGGACGATGCCGGAGTCCTTATAATCGCGCTGGCCGTTGCCTAGGAAGTCGACGTCATCGATCGTCACGGTCGCGTTGTCGATATTGAGATACGCACCGGCACCGCGGTCGACGCCGCCAGCGTTATAGTTGTCTCCGAGATTCGGCTGGGATCCGTTGTTGTTGCCCAACGTGATCGAGGAGAGCGTCAGCTCCGCGCCGTTGCTGACTTTCGCGAAGATGCCCGCTCCACCGTCCTTGGTGAAGGTGTTGCCGCCATAGGAATTGTCGCGGATCCAACTGTTGGTGATCGTCGTGTCGCCATCGATGAGCACCTTGGCGTTGGGATCGCTCAAGTTGAGGTAGAATCCACCACCCAGATAGTTGGCGGTATTGGCGACAATCTGCGAGTTGGTGACGCGGACGTTCTCACTGCCCGTGTTGTTGATGTAGAACGCTCCACCGTATTGGCCGGAATCGCTTTGGCTCACTTTCGTGTCGTCGACGAACAGTTCACCGCCGGGCCCGACCAAGGCGAAGACGCCGCCACCGTTGGCGATGGCGTCACTGTCGGAGAACTCAACGTTCTCGATCTCGATGGTCGCGTCGGTCGCCAGTGAGGCGATGCCGCCGCCGTTGACGGCGAAGCCGTCGAGGATCTTCGAGTTGCGGAATTCGAGGTTCTCGGTCGTTCGGATGGCACCGCCGAAGTCGACAGCCGTTAGTCGCCCGCCGCCGAGCAACTGGACCGAACCGATCTGGACATTGAGGAGGTGACCGGCATTGCCGTCGTCAATGTTGATGAGGCGATCAAACCCGTCGGACCCGATCGTGATGTCCGCCCCGGCAAAGCCCGTGATCGTGGTGTCATCCGAGATGATCACTTCGCGTTCCTGGGCGAGCATGGCGCCCTGGAGGCTCGAGTCGAAGAAGATCTCGTCCTCGCCCGGATTGAGGTTGGTCGCCTGGAGCGCTTCGCGGAGCGAGGTGCCGAGGCTGAAACCGGAAATCTCGCCACTGATGCTGTTGTTCTCGTCGACGGTCGTATCGACCTTGACCTCGAGGCGTTGGGATTCGAAGGCCCCGATGTCGGTCCCGTCGAAGGCGTCGGCGATGTCGTCATCGTCGAAGGTTCGCTTGAAGATCAACCCGCGCTGGTCGCCCTCGAGGCTCATCGTGTTCTTACCCTGGTCGATGACCGGGCTACCGTTGAGGAAGGCGTGTGTCTTCGTGGGACCGCCGTTGTAGGCGAGGCTTTCGAGCAGGGCCGACTCGCCGATAATGTTCGACGACGTGTAGGGATCGTTGACGGTGCCGATGTAGGATTCGATCAGACTGAACGAAGCGTTGACATTCCCATCAATATCGTTGAGTTGGCTGGTCGCACCGCGAGTGTTTCCAGAAACGATGCTACTCACGAGCGTCGTACCGCCGGCGCTTAGCAACCCCGCACCCGTCCCACCCCCATCGGTGAGGTAGTTGTCGTAAATGGTGCTGTTGTTAACCGAGCCCGTGCTTCCGCCGACGTTGTTGTTGATCGCGAGGCCGCCCGCGGAGGTCGCCGCGGTGTTGCCCGAGATCGTGCTGTTGGTGATGATCGTCGAGCCATTGACTGAGTTGCCCTCGATGAAGAGCCCACCACCGTCGACGGCTAGGTTGTCGAAGATCGCGCTCTGGGTGACCGACGTCGTGCTGCCAATACCCGATTGGTCGACGAAGAGACCACCGCCCTGGCCATCGCTCTCGTTGCCGGAGATGGTGGAGTACAGAAGGCCGACGTTGGCGCCATCGGCCGTCGTCGTTACATGGAGACCACCGCCGTCACCGGTCGCGTCACCACCAGTGACGGTGGTGCTGATGAGGGAGAGGCTCTCCGTCGACAGGATCACGCCGCCATCACCGACGACCGTGCCATTTCCCGTCAGGATGAGGTTCTCGAGCGAGACGGCGATGTCGCCACCGGCGTCATTGATATTGAAGACGCGCTGGTTAGCCGTCGCCTGAACCGTGATCTGGTCCAGCAGACCAAAACCGTTGATCCGTAGATCGTCGGTAATCGCGATCTCGCCCAGTGTGAGGCTAATCGTGCCGCCGGAAAGTTCCGGAGCGAAGGCGATCGTGTTGGGAATGTAGTTGGGGGAGACGTCCCCGCCGGCATTGGCGAGGGTGATCGCTTCACGGAGCGAGGTCTCCGCGTCGAAACCGACCCCGTCGTCCTCGTCATCCAGCGTGGTGACGATGATCGGCTGACGCTCGACGGCCCCAATATCCATGCCATCGCCGATAAGCAGATAGAGATTGAACTCCGGCCGCGGGAAGTCCATGAGGATGACCGTGTTCTCGACGGTCGGATCGTTGTAAACGCTACTGAACCCATAGCCGCGCTGATCGCTATCGGGGGTGAAATACCCGAAGTTGTACAGGAAACTGTACCCCTGGTCGATGACGGGGCTGCCCACCAGCGGAACGTGGGTCGGCGTGATCCCACCGTAGTAGCCGAGGGGCGTCAGCATCGGGTCGATGGTGTTGGTCCCGATCAACGGACCACCGATGATGTTGCCGACGGCATCCGCCTCGATCTTGTCGTAGGTCCCGAAGTCGTCGGTCGGCGTCAGCCCACTGCCGGAACTATTGCCGACGAGGTTGAACGCGAAATCGCTTTGGCCCAGGTAGCGAATTGGACTGAGCTGAAGCGTGGTCGCGGAGAAGATGTCGGGCGCGTCGCCATCGTTGACGGCGTCGAGAGAATATTTGGCCACCGCGTTGTTGGCGATGATTGAACTGAAAATGTTGATCTCGCCGTTGGAGTGGATGCCACCGCCCGAGTTCTCGGCGTAGTTGTTCGTGAAGGTACTACTGAAGATGTAAGACTGACTGCCACCACCATTGTTGATGTAGAGTCCGCCACCCTTGGAGCCGTTGTTGTTGTTGTTGTTGAAAAAGTTCGAACTGGTGACGTAGTTGCCAGAGATCGTGCTCTCGACGATGCGCACTAGGGAATCGTCGCCATCACTGGTGATGAAGAGACCGGCACCACGACCGCCAGTATTGCCGCCGCTGAGAGAGTTGTCGGAGAAGGTCGACGAATAGATCCCGACGAAGGTGTCGTCGTCGTTGTTGATGTACAACCCGCCGCCGTCGGCGCCGGCGAAGTTCCCCGAGACGACGCTGTCGGCCATTCGGAAGGAGCTGAATTCCTTGATGAGGTCGACGAAGATCGCCCCACCCTTGTCCTGATCCTTGGCGTTGTCGCCGTTGCTGGCGATATTGTCGATGAACCTCGAGTTCGTGATGACGATGCTGGTCGCGGTGTGGTTCTCGTCCTGCGCGGCGAAGAGCGCGCCGCCTTCCTCGCGGGCACGGCTGTCCTGGATGACGACGTCGTCGAGAGTAAGACTCTCAAACGTGAAGATTGCGCCACCGTCGACGTAGTCGTCGGAATTCGCCACGCCGTTGAGGAGCGTCACCCCGCTAATCGACACCTGATCGTTGCTGTACTTGTTGTCGTCGTCGATCGTGAAGATACGCTTGGCGCCGGTACCTGAGATCGTGAGGTCGGCCGACCCGATACCCTGGATCTCCACGTCATTGGTGATTTTGATGTCGCCCATGGTGAGCGTGATCGTCTGACCGCCGGTGAAGACCGTCTGATCGAAGACGATGACATCATCTTGCCCGTTAACGTTGGCCTGCTCGACCGCTTCACGGAGCGAGAGGTCGCCCGGCGCGAAATTGCCATCACTCTCGTCGGCGATGATATCGACGGTAAACGTCGCCGGGACGGCACGCTCTTCGAGGGTTTCGATCGTGAATGCGGGCTGTTTGCGTTCGGGGTGGCTGGCGTCAGCGGATCCGGCGAGGAACTTGCGCAATCGAGAAAAGGGGCGTGTACGCACGGGTGCGATGGAGGAAGGCATCCACGGTTCTCCTAGTTGTTCGGTCATCCAGACAGCCGGCGGCGACGCGAGAGGCGCGCAAAGGGCCTGTCCGCCGCGATAGCGGCAAGTTCTCGTTCAGATACCGCGAAGTGATGGCATACGGCCCGGGCCATGCGGGCACACAGCGCCCGATCAATGGGGGTACCTGACCTGCTCCCTCAAGGAAGAAGCGTCGGTGCCATCAACACCAAATGATGGATGACGACGGCGCAGCCACGGGAGACCGCGTCCTGTCAATCGTTCCACCTGTCGTTCGGACACGACCTGCAATCGTGCCCAACCCCCATCCGCGCTGCTCTGCTATAGATTTACCACACTATCAAAGGGATCGACCGGCGTGCAACAAAACTTTCGCTCTCCCACGAGGGGTCGCCAGCTTGCCAATGTGACGCCGCCCGAACATCCGGTAGGATTGGTCCCAGGAACCTGAACATTATTGTCGTAACAAAACGCATCCGCATGGGGTCGCCGATGTATACGACTCGAAGATTGGGCTTTGTTGGAGAAAATGACGAGAAATCGTGGAGAATTTTGGTTCCGAGATTCGACGCCGCCCGTAGCACCGGTTCCTCCCATGACACTTGGTCCATGCGAGCCGCTCCGAGGTAACGAGACCTCGACGCGCCCCATTGCCCCCAAAACGAAGACCCGGAAACCGCAAGCGTCGCCGCGCTCACTCGTCCGCGTCAAGCTTGGGCGTCTGGCCACGGCGATCGGCGATGATCTGGGGAGCCGGCGACGCCCCGGCGGAGGACACTAGTGGCCCCGAACGAAGAGCTCGTAGAGCGTCAGCAAGATCTCCACGACGATCAGGAAGACGATGTACCACTCGACCCGCAAGCTTCGGCGGAAGTTGGAGAGGTCCAGGACCGTCTTGGCGGTCTCCTGGATGAGTTCGAGCTTGCGGTCGAGCGCTCGATGGCGTTCGGTCAGTTCGTACTCGTCCTGGAGCCGTTGGAAGAGCGTCTCGAGTTCGGGACACTCCCAGAGGGTTTCGGGACGGTCCGACACCTCCGCGCGGCCGACCATGCGTTGCTGCATGAGGAGCGTGTCGCCGACATGACCGAGCAGTTCCTTGGCGGCCCGCCCGCGCGTAACGCCGTGACGTAGCTGCGACGCGATCGGCTCTAAGCGGTCGAAGCGTTCCAGGAGCCTGACCTCATAGTGTGCCAGTACAACACTCTTCGCCAGGATATCCGCCACGATCAGCAGTCTTGGCAGACTCAGCTCGCGTAGATGGATCAAGTCGTTCCCCGCCCGCTCCTCGCCCTCTTGAGCAAGCAGGAGCCGTGCTTCATCGGTCTCGGGCTTGGCGAAGCGGCCCTGGATCATCGGGGCCAACGACTTGAGAAACGAGGCCTCCTCGACGGGCGGCAGCGCGAAGAGGACCACCGCTCCGTAGCGAAAGAGGACGGCGACGCCCTCCTGGCCGGCTCGGACCGCCAACGGCCGAGCCCAAAGATGAGGTCCCGCCGCGAGGTCGCGCAGATCGAGCCGTTCCCCAAGGAAGAGGACCCGGACCTCGACTGGAGCCTTCAGTTCCAACGGCAGAGATTTTCCCGCCGACGGATCACTCGGATCGTCGGCCGAACGATCCTGACTCGAAGAGATGATCGACGTCACCGCGCCCTTCTCCCATGCTCGGCGTCCCCTTCGACACCGAGAGCCAATCTAGCGATCATCGGGATCGACGGCATCGGGCAAATCAGGAGCCGACACGGCGGGGGCCAGAGCGAGTCGGTTCAGCAAGGAGGTTCCCCAACGGAAGCCGCGTCTGATCGTCGACGGGGACGCGTTTCCGGCCGCAATGCCCGAACGTGTCCCGCGCGGAATCCCATAGCGGCCTCGGTCCCACATCCATGGGACGCGTCTCTCCCGGGTCGGGATCGTTCGCCCGCGGTGCCAACCCAAGGTAACCCAAGAACGACGCGATCGCTGGGCAAGTCAGTCTAGGCTGATGAGCATCGGAAGGGTCTCGTTGAGTCGTCCCTCGGGGATGTAGTAGGGAATGAACTCCTGATCGAGTCGCAACCGCAGCATGGAAAACGCGCTGTCACGCAGCGCCTTATCGGTCAGCTTGTCGCGGAGTAGGGCGAAGGTTTGATCGAAACTCAGGTCGCTCTGCCAGAGCGGCTGGGCCCGTTTCTTAAGCCTCCACGCGACGCGACAGGTGATGGACGTCGCGTCCGCCTTATTGCCGGTCGGAGTCCCGCGATTGCGGGCGAGCGGGTTGTACCGGTCGCGTGGCGCCGACTTCATCTCGTGGAGTGTCTTGCCCTTCGCCTCGCCGTAGACGACGTGGAGCGTCACGTCCTGATCGTCGGCGACGGTGAAGCCATCCCTTTCCAGACGCTCGGCCAATGCTTCGCTCAATTCCGCTTCAACCTCCTCGTTGGACTCGTGCCGAGCATTGAGCACCTTGACGTTGAGGCTGACCGACTGACCCGGCTTCAGCCAAGCGGGTTCGTCGCTTTCGGCGCTGGCGAGGACTTTCTCCAAACGTTCGTGGGGAAAGGAGGTCAACTGCAATCCACTGGAGGATCGGCCATGCAAGACGCGATCTCCGGGGAGAAGCCAGAAGTGGGAGGTGCGGAGGTCTCCCGATTGGAGCCCCGCGACGATCTTTCCCGTCTTCCGCGACAGGATGTAGTAGTGGCTCATGAGCCACCCGATGTTGTTCGGCAGCCACTGAATGACCGGCTCACCATGCTGAATGCGGGCGCCGGCGGTCAACTTGGACGGGAACTGATGCTCCAGCACCCTCTTTCCCGACGCGAGATCATAAATGCGCAGCGTCCCCTCGTAGCTATGTTCCGAGAGGACGGCAAGCTCCTTACCATCGGGCGAGAACGCCACCGACTTGGGCGAGCGAATATCGAAGCTGTCCTCGGCGGCGTCGGTCCCAATCTCCTTGCCGGTCTCCAGGTCATAGATAAGGATTCGATTCAGCTCCCGGATGACCATGTACCGGTACCCCGGACTGAAGTGGAGCTTTCCGGTTGAAACGAGAGCGTCGACCCGAAAGGCCCCCAGCAGTTCGCCACCGGGAACCGCGAACGTCTCGAACTGCGTGTGGCGGTCGTCGCCGGAGACGTATGAGTGCCGGAGCAACTTGTCCGGCCCAACAAACTGGAGAGAGTACGTATTGCCGCCGCTCAACGGCTCGAGTTGGAGCACGGTGCGGCCTGTCTTGGTCGACCAAACTTCGTCGCTTTTTGTCTTCAGGTCGTTGAAGGCGACATAGCTCCCGTCGGAATTGACGGTTCTCGTACCGTGCTTGATATTTCCCACCCCTCGGAGTTGCCGTCCAACACGCTTGTTCTGATCCAGGTTCCAGACTTCCAAGTTCCCAAAGCCGGAAAGGGGGGGGAGCAATGCCACGGTCGGGCTACCCAAAGACAGCGTGGGGTCCCCCTGTCCTTCGAGCCTTCCCGTTCGGGCAACGGCGTCGTCCTCCGGCAGCGTGAGCGGATCCGGCTCGTAGGACCAGCCTGTCGGTTCCGGATCAGACTGTTCCGGACTGGTTGAGGGTTTCGTCGGCTTGGAAGACGTCGCATCTACGGAGTCGGTGGCCGGACGCTCCGACCCACGGCGCGGCGAAGACTCGATGACGACCGTCTCCTCACGTGGCGAGTTCGCTGCGGAAGGCTTGTCGGTCGAGACGTCGGCGACTTCCGAGGCACTGCTCGGCTGCATCTGTTGAAATACGACAACCGCCCCCACAGCGACGCCCAGTCCGACGACCGCGGTCACCACCAGGATCGGTCCGGAGGACTGGGAACTTTTGCGACGTCGGCGGCGCTTGACGGGCCTCTCCTCGTAGTCGTCGTCGATCGAGGGAACCTTGAACTGGCCGCCGCACTCCTTGCACTTGAGGCGCCGGCCGCTCAGGGAATCCTTGACATTGAAGGTTGTTCCGCAATGCCGGCAGGTCGCTGAAATGGACACGATGCCCTCCCTCGAAATAGACCACGAGTCTTTCCGCAACCACCAACGAACGATGATGGCACGAGACATGGACGCTGATTTTCGCGACGACCATCCGAGATTGTAGTCGAGCATGAGCCAAATGGTGAGCAAAAATGAACGTCGAGGCAAATCGGCGGATCCAGCGACCGGAAGACCGATCGGCCGATCGTCGAGCGGGAGGGAGAAATGGGGCGGGCGCACCACGCCATCGGCGGAAGTCGCCTGTACTCGCGGAAACGCCCCAGCGCCGCTATTCGGGCGGAAAGCTCGTATCCGCGGGAAGTTCCTCGCCCCAGTGGTCGTGGAAGACGAGACTCTTGAGCGCCATGCGATCCTTCCAGCCGACCTGCTCAAGCATCGGCCGCGCGAGGAACTCGACCGGGTAGCCGACACAGAGGTACGCGACCAACTCGACGCCATCGGGCAAATGGAGCAAGTCTTGCGTCGCCTCTTGGTCGAGGATGCTGACCCAGCCGACGCCAACCCCTTCGGCCCGAGCCGCGAGCCAGAGGTTCTGGATCGCCAGGCACGTCGAATAGAGATCGGTTTGCGGCATCGGTCCTCGCCCGAGGACGAAAGGAGCGTCGCGGCGATGGTCGCACGTGACGGCGATGTTCAGCGGCGACTCGAGGATCCCCTCGAGTTTGAGATTCTCGTAGAGCGTCTTGCGTTCTTCGTCGTCGAGCTTGTCGGCCTGCTCGGCGTTGACGCGGAGGTACTGCTCCTTGATTTGCTCCCGAATCTCTCGCGAGGTCACGATGATGAAGTTCCACGGCTGCATGTAGCCGACCGAGGGAGCGTAGTGCGCCGCCTCGAGAATCCGGCCAAGCACCTCGCGGGCGATGGGATTCGAACGGAAACGTCGGACGTCCCGTCGCTGGCGCATGACGCGATAGATCGCCTCGCGGTCGGTCTCGTCGAATTCGAGGTTGTCTTGAGTCTCCACGCCGTCCGATTCCTCAAACAGAGGGCGGCGACGAATGCGAACCGCCGACGCCGCGCTTTTCTTGTCACTGTCTCAACTCTGGCTGACAGGCAACCGGTCACGACCCAACGAGTGAGAATCACCGCCGCTTTCGCGTCCTGATTGGTGGACTCGCCAAGAGAACTCTTGGGTGCCATGCTCACGCTTGTCGTGGGCATGCGGGAGAGTCTCACGCTTGTCGTGGGCATGCGGGACACGCCCTTGATTCGGCGAGTTCCCGCACCAAAGAGGCTCGAGGTTTCATGGAGCGACTTTACTCACCAGGACACTAAACTCCACGGTCTGAAGTCTCCGCATCGGAGGCACGCGACGTCCGCAATCCGCGATAGTCGAACATCGGCACCCGGGCTCCGCGAGACCGCTGGACATGCTCCACCCGCAGAAGAATGATACCGCGACAGTCGTTGGCTTCCTGGTCGAACTGCGACCGAGTCGACTCCCATTCGAGATCGTCGCGGGTCACGACTTGGCCGCGGCCGAAGAGTCGCACGATAAGCGGATCTTCCTCGAAGCTGCAAAACATGATCACCATCCGGCGCCGCTCCCGCAGGTGCCGGGAGGTCTCGGCCCGCCTACCCGGGAGGTCGAGGTAGCCAACGAGATCCTCGCCGAGGACCCGAAAGGCATCCGCCTGTTTCGGGGAAAGGTTCAGTTCACCGTCGCCGGAGACGCTCGCGGTGAAGAAGATTTTCTGCCGCGAGAGAAACTCGCGCAGCTCCGAACTCAAGGCCCCTTCGGGTTCTCCCACCGTCCCACCTTTCTCGGCTCGTTCGACCGCCGCGACACGATGGTCGTGGGCCGCCGACCCCAACTCTTTGAGTACGCAATCGCTCTGCTCGGGCAAAGAAACGGTGACGGGGATACGCAGGCGCCGAAGATCAACCAACCAGTCGGCTCGCGAAACGAAAGCAACGGGAGGCGCGCATCCCTTTCAGGGAGGACGGCCAAAGCTGATCAATCGTCGGTCGCCTTCGGCAAGAGCGGGCTTGGCGGAAGTCTTCCGGCGGGTAATAGTGAAGTCGTCCCGTTCAATGTCGAACTTCGTCGCCTTGCCGCACGAGGGCCAAGGTCCCATGCACCCAAGTCTTCGATCGACCGACCACCGCCCCTGGCCGCTGCCGGCGGGATCGTGGATCATGGCCCAGAGTTGGCACGATCTGCTCTTCGCGCACTGGCCGGTGCCGGCCGAGGTCTTGCGGCCGTTGATTCCCGAGCCACTCGCGATCGACACTTTCGACGGCCAGGGTTGGATCGGCGTTGTCCCCTTCCGCATGAGCGGCATCCGACCTCGCGGGGGCCCCGCTCTTCCCTGGCTGTCGGCCTTCCCCGAACTCAATGTTCGCACCTACGTCACGCTCGACGCGAGGCCGGGCGTATGGTTCTTCAGCTTGGAGGCCGCCAACCCGATCGCCGTCGCGGTGGCGCGCTGGTGGTTTCATCTCCCTTACTTCAATGCCACGATGCGGTGCCAACGCTCGGGCGATGACATCGACTATGCAAGCCTTCGCACGCATCGCCGAGCGGCGGATGCTTCCTTCGCGGCTCGCTACGGCCCCACCGGTCCCGTCACGCTCGCGCCCGCCGGCTCCCATGAGCACTGGCTGACCGAGCGTTATTGTCTCTACAGCGTCAATCGAAAGGGAGACCTCGTTCGGGGCGACATCCACCACGAGCCTTGGCCCTTGCAGCCGGCGACTTGGACGCCGCGCGAGAATCGAATGACCGAGCCCCTGGGAATCGAGCTTCCCGGGACCAAGCCCCTGCTCCGTTTCGCGCGTCGACTGGATGTTGTCGTTTGGCCGCCCCGGCGGTTGGGCCCCCCAACAACCTGATTCTTCTGACGCAATCCGCCGAAACCAACGCCGACATTGAAGACGGAACCTAGTGTCCTGATTGGTAGGTTCGTTACATAGAATCTCGGCCCCGATGATCGTGCGGAGGATCGCCCAATCATTGGCGTTTTCCGCATGCCCAAGGCGCGCATGGGCATGGCACCCAAGAGTCCTTTAGTCAATGAATGAACCAATCAGGACGCTAGCAGCCCGTTGACCTTTTCGCTGCCGGCCGCCGATCCCTGGATGTGTCTTGTCGCCGTTCTCGTTATCATCGGATGCAACGCCCACGGCGTCACTCGATCGCCCATGGGTCGCAAGACACTCGTTCCTCCGTCCTTGTACAAAGAAGGACGAGGCGCCATCGTCGCGTTGATCGTTTGAGGAGACGTCAGCTCTCGAAGCCCGCCGCTTGAAGCGGGCCGTTCGTAGCCGACAAGAAATGGATCAACGGGCTGCGAAGCTACACTCCACCAATGAACCATGTTGGGATGGTCTCGAGTGAACAGCCGGTTCCGCAACCGATGTCCAGCCTTCCTCCTGCTGCTACTGGCGGGATGCTCAGGCGTCGATCCGGCGAAGTTCACCACCGTCTTCGCCCACGCCGAGTCAATCGACTGCGACGAGATCGAGACCTTCACCCAACATCGCAAGGCTTACCATCAGCAGCTCGAGATCCTGCAGACAAAGAACCTCAACCAGAAGGAAGAGAAGATCGCGGAGCTACTTCGTCAAGCCGGGATGAAGTGGGATTTCGCGGAAGAGTACCTGATCGATCACCGCGTCGGGCCAACGCCGACCGACCGACAACGCGGCCTCAGGAATGCCTGCGACTGCATCCTCGCCGGCCAAATGAATGTGGAAGAGGCCCGTCGAATGGTGAACAACAGGCGTCCTCTGTTTTGACGGCTCCCGACAACCGATTCATCCATGCCGGGCCGACGGCGATCGCTCGTCACAAGTGACGCTCCGGTCCGCGCCACCAGGACCGTGGTTGTCAGACAGGCTCGCCGTTGACGAGGACGTCCTGCAGCATCGCCGAGGGATCACCCGACGCGGTGAACCCGATCGTGACACTCTCCCCGGCGGCGATCACGCTGTTCCAAGCCAGGTTGTTGAGCACGTAGGTCTCGTCGGGCTCCTGGCTCATCGAGGCTCCCCAGACTTCGTTGACCTGCGGGATGAAGTCGAACGTGAGTTCCCAACCGTTGAGGAGTTGGTTCGAATCGTTGCTGATCACGATCTCCCCCTGGAAGCCACCTTCCCAGGTGTTGACGGGGTTGTAGGAAACGGTGACGGGAACCGCGGTTCCCCCACTCGTGCTTCCGCCGCCATGCTCCATCACGTAGCTCGGAACGTTCGGACAGATGGAGAACTGCGGAGGAGCGAGGTTGTACTGGCCGTTGCCGTAGATCGACTGGGCGACCAGCGCCCCTTCGAGGTTGCCGTTGTCGAACGTCACGACGGCATCGACGGCGAGCATGCTCCCCTGGAAGGAGATGCCGCTCATCTCGAGCGTCGTCGCCTCGTAGAGGTTGAAGAGCACGAACTCCCGCGTGGTGCCATTGATGCTCATCCCCAGGTTGCTGATGTTCACGCTCTGCCCGGAGACGTTGACGACCACGCTCGCCCCGGCCGGCGCGTTGATGACGATCGTGTTGGCCGCCTCGAGGTCCGCCGCGGTGAGGTGGAAGATGTTCAGGTCCGCATCGGCGCCGTCGAGCCGGAGCGTCCCGGCGTCGTTCAAGACCGTTCCGTTGGTCGGCAACCCGCCCAACGTCTCGGACGACGCGGAAAGTTCGGCTTCGAGCATGACGAAGTCGATCACGGTGTCTTGGCGAGCCTCGCCAAGCGGGAAACCGACTTCGCTGATGATCGCTTCATCGCCGTAGACCAGATCGCCGAAGAAGACCTGCCCGATATTGAACTCGATGTCGTCGCCAACCACCAGGTGATCGCCGCCGGTGTCATCGGCCAACCGAGCCCCGATCCCGACCGCGTTCAAGAAGGCATCGTCCCCAACCAGAAGACTTCCCTCGACGTCGGTCGCGGTCAGACGAGCCTCGTCGAAGACGATCACGTTGTGCTCGGCCATGACGTCAAGCACGCAGGGGTACTCGTCCTCGAACGGAGTGACCGTCGCGAGGCTCTCGAACTGGAACGACTCGGGAGCGAAGGTGATTTGGTCCTGGTTCCGCGGGTTCCCCAGCCCGATGAGATCGACGAAGTCCGACTCGGTACCATCGAGTTGGCCGAGCCAGGTGTTCGCCAGGGCGACGAAGCTCGCGTTGGTGCTACCGGCGCGAGCCGAGAAGTTGCCCGAGAGGACATCCAGACCGGTGTCGTGGACAATCTCCCACACGCCCACTTGGAACGCCGCCGCGTTCTCCGTGATCACCGTCCCGTTGTCGAAGAGGCTGTTGAAGTTGCGGCCCCAGAACTCGCTCAGCAGATCGCCGCGTTCGGTGCCAATGACCGAACTGACACCCTCGCCGTTGAAGGGCCCCGCTTCGGCGCTGATGATGTCGAAATCGTACGTCGAACCACGACTGACGTTCTGCAACAGGTCGTAGCAGAACGAGTAGAAGGTTTCGAGGTCGGTTTGAGCGTTCTCCGACGTCTGCCAGGTGAAAACGCCCGCCGTCGTGCTCTTGTTGAAGGTCTGGGAGTCAGTCACGAACGTGTACGAGAAACTCTTCCCCTGAAGGTTCGTGAACTTCGCCCGTGTCGAGGTGACGACGTTGGTGATCGAGGGATCGACATCGGGGTTGTTGAGTTCATCGTTGCCTAGGGCGAAACCACCACCCGCCCGAAGCTGTAGTGGAACTCCGGCCACCGCGTCGGCGCCGATCGCGGCGCTGACACTGATGCTCACTGATCCACCCGGCGGCGTCGTCGCGACAGGCAGCGGCAGCACGACCAATTGATCGCCCGGGTTGCCCTCGATCTGTACCGGGGCGCCCGAGCGAGTCACCGCGAAGGGATGATCGACAACGCCATTGGAACCGAAGGTCACGATGGTGGGCGTCAACGCGGCCGTTCCGACGCTCGCCCCGACGAAGGTGATCCCATCGTTGCCGCCCGTGACTCCATCGGCCCCGGTGGCCGGCAGGTAGAGATCGACGTACGAGCCGAAACCGGTCGACGCGTCCGATTCGTTCTCGAACACGACGGTGAAGTCGACGTTCCCGCCAATCGCGGCCCCGGAAGGAACTTCGAGCGTCGCGAGCGGCGAGGCGGAGGGGACGGTGCGGTCTTCGAGGACATCAATCGCCCAAGCTAGGCGTCCATTCCCGATGATTGAGACTGAAGAGTGCATTCACTGATTCCCGTGGTGTCGAAAGGGACTTCTCGACGGTTTTCGAGGATTCCTGGTAGACGGGCGAGGGTCGCACGCACTTCCCCCAGCGTACTCCCCTCACGCACAATTATAGCAAGACTGAAACAACACGACAAACAACCTTGCCGCAATTCAAGGCAAAGTCAAGTGAAGCTCGGTCACCCTATTCCTCCCAAATAAGAAATTGCCGCCAAAAACGGATAGGAAGCGATCACAGACGGAGGACCCCGCAAGAAACGACACGACAGGACAACCCCAACCATCACCCTATCCGCCCAATCCACTCCAACTGAACCACAGAGAGCCGGCACCCACAGAACGCCTCACCAAACGCCTTTCCAAACGGAGAGGCCGGCGCGAAGCGAGCAAGCTCGCGGCAATCCAGAGGAGCTTGAACAATCCCAATGAGCACGGCACGCGCCGCGAACCGGGGCGATGCGACCAGATCGTTAGCTGAGGGGGAAGGGAGAAGACGCGAGTCGCGAGGAAACGGGTAGCACCGGAGTCGAGATCGGCGCACAAGTGAGGGATTGGGGCTTGATCTCCCCGGGAGGGGGAGAACCGAGGCATCCGAATGGACGTATCCTAAAGCGGGCGACGGGATTCGAACCCGCGACATCTGGCTTGGGAAGCCAGCATTCTACCACTGAATTACACCCGCGGCGCGGTGCCGATCCAGCGTCCAGCATGACTGCCGCTCGATGAGCCCACCGCTTCGATCATCCCATCAGTGTACCCACCGGGACGGGGAGCGACAAGCGGCAGACATCGCACGACCTCGTTCATGAAGTCAACGGTGCCCACACCTCTCCCAGTACCGAGGTTCTGGTAGCCGTTTCGAAGGACGGTGTCATCAACGACAGAATCTCCTCGCGCAGCGCTTCGGCTCGCTCACGGCGGCGCTCATTGGTCACGAACCGGAACTCGATATGCTTCGGAAAGAGGAGGCGCTCCTGCACTCCACGCTCGGTCGCGAATCGCAACCCAACCTCGTAGAAGGTCGTCAACCCCACCTCGCCACTTGGCGTCACCCCATCAAATCCGCAGCTAACGATGGCGCCGGCGGGGATGCGCCACCGTTCCACATCGCCCTCAAATCGGATCTCCCGTTGAACTTGGTCGACCACGAGGAAGCCGACATCTCTCGCGGCATCGATGCGACTCGTCACCCAACTGCTCCTGGGCGCAACGGCTATGAACCACGCCTGTGGATCGTCGATTTCGACCATTAAGTCGTCACGGCGCTTCAATTCGTATCGGCTACTCGCATGCAAATAGCGATTCGGGAGGAAACCGGGGCGGTTCGACATCCACCAGCGCCCTCCGAACAGGAACGCAAAGCCCACAGTCAAAATGGCGAGGATCGCCGACTCTAGGGGCACGAGTTCATCCAAAACTGGCAACAAGAGGACCGAAAGGACCGGAAGACCATAGGCGACCAACAACGGAAAATACGCTACCACTCCCTCGAGCCCAACATTGAAGGGACTGAGCACGGTCGGTCGGCCATCTTCCGACACGTTCCAGCACGTCGCGATGTCGCTCGGCGTCGTTTCCGTCGAGAATCGAGGGGATTCATCCCTCGGTGTCGGTTCGTCAGCTTGATCGGTCGCCGTCTCGCGCAGCCGCGAATCGAGAAACGCTTGCTCCTCGACACTGAGCCGTGCGAGCTTAATCACGTTCTTGGTATCGCGGTGGTGGTTGCTTTTGGTGAGAGGCCCCACCTGATCGGCGCTGAGATACACCTCGCTCTCGTCCGTTTCCTCTCTGAATTCTCCGACCGGGTCCGAGTTGACGTGATGGATGGTGATCGTGGTGTGTGGCTCGGTGGTCGCCAGCGGTCGCGCGAAGATATCGTCCGCGAGCGCGAGCACCGTTCCCTGGGACAGAGCCTCCTTCAGATGCTCGATTGACTCGGGAATGAGTTGGAACTGTGTCGCGTCCATCCATTGGCGACAACGCTCGTCGTAGGGCCTCAGGGCAAGACGCCGACTTGACTCGTGACCGATCGCCCCGAGAACGACGACATCGAGAAGCAGAAAACAGACGTTGAGACCGAAATTTGCCGGAGCAGGCATCTGCCCGCCGCGATTTGCTTGGACGACGACATCGTTCTTCAGTCGCAAGAGGATGTAATTCGGAAGCAAATCGAGGCGTCCGGCGACCGCGCCGCCCACCTCCTCGAGCATGTTGAAGTAGAACTCCGAGACGAAAACGAGGCCGGTCAACAACGCCGCCATCCCGCCCGCGAGCAGCGGACTGCGGCAATGCGACCAAAGGACGCTCTTTCGAAGAATCCACATGAGTGGGATCGTCGCCAAGATCGGTCCGACGACATACAGGCGAAAGTTCGCCATCCACAGCACGTGAAGAGCCAACCCAGACGCGACGGCGCCGACGACCAACACCACGCTCGCCATCAAAAACCGCTCCGGCCGGACGCGGCCGCTCGGCCGATAGTACTCGCGTTCCGTCTCCATCGCTTGACTCCTCCCCGATCGCCCAGAACATGGTAAGCATAGCCCACGACCAGGCCTCGGGTGACGAATTGGGAGGCCTTTTCATCACGCCCCGACGCTGCCCCGGGCGGAGCGCTCACCCACCTGCACCGGCTGGGGCGACGTGGTCGAGGATGACTTGGCATCCGGAGAGTAGGAGAAACCACTCCCAACCTTCACGTCGCGGCGACGGGATGACCGACCTGCCACCGGCGTCCAAGCCGTCGACGGCACGCGACCGCCCTCGTGGAAAACGCGATCCGGGAACGACTCCAAAGAAACTCACTTGGAGGATCGAGCCCAAACGCGGATGAGCAATACAATCGCTCTTCGCGGGATGCTCGACGACAGGAAGACGTCCCTTCAGAACGAGCTAGTGGTTTCATGGAGAGTGCGAATATGGGAACCTGGGGAGTGGAGAATTTCGAGAACGACGACGCCCTCGATTGGGTGCTCGATCTCGAAAAGGCGAAAGACGAATCGGTACTCGTCGAGGCGTTCGATCAGTTCGAAAAAGGCGACGAGGAGGATCCGGCCGGCGCCGGTGATTGCGCCTTGGCCGCGGCCGAGGTCGTCGCGGCCCTGAAGGGCAATCCGCCCGAGGACTGCCCCGAAGAGGTCTCCACTTGGATCAAGGGACGCCCCGCCCCGCCGACGGCCATCGTCGAGCAGGCGCGCCGCGTCACGCAGCAGATCCTCGAAAAGTCCGAAACGCGCGATCTTTGGGCCGAATCGGAGTATTTCGACGCCTGGCAGAAGACCATCGGCGACCTCCTCCAACGTCTCGAGTGAAGCCCGAGTGGGGGAGAGTGCTCTCGATGGCGTATTGACCGCTTCGTGAAGGATCCACGGCACCCCGCATGACGCACCGTCCCGACATCCTCGACCAGATTCCCCGCGATCGGCCGGCCGTGATCGAAGCCTCGGCCGGAACGGGCAAGACCTACACGATCGAGAGCCTGGTGGTCGATCTGCTGCTCACCAGCGACGCCGAGATCGAAAACATCCTGGTGCTCACCTTCGCCGAGAAGGCGGCGCTCGAGCTTCGACGACGCATCCGCTCGAAGCTCGCCAAGGTCTTGGCCGACGACGAATCCGGTGACGGGGGCGATGCGGGCTGGCCCCTCGACGAGACGAGCCGGCGAAAGCTCGTCCGCTCCCTGGCCGACTTCGATCTCGCGTCGATCTCGACCATTCATGCCTTCTTTCAGTCGATTCTCGTCGACCATGCGCTCGATGTCGGCCTCCTCTTCGATCAGCAGATCGCCGACGGTCACCCCATCTTCTCGCAGGCCTTCCGGGATCTGCTTCGGCGGGATTGGGCGAACGATCCTGGTACCGGCAACTTCCTGCTCGCTTGGCGACGCGACTTGCACAAGAGCTTCGACGACTTGGAGACGTTCCTCTACGACTGCCAATTCAAGCGGAGCGTTATCCTTCCGGCGTACGACGGTTCGCGGTTTCAGCAACTTCTCTCGACCGCCCCCGACCTCACCGACGCGGCTGTCGCCGAGATCAAGTCCCAAGCCAAAGCGGCAAAGATCCACGGCGCCACCGTCAACGCGGCCATCACCCGGTTGCGGAAGGTCGCCGAGTTGCTCGTAGACGGGGCGTCGGCTCCAGAGATACTCGCGAACTTGGACAGACTGCTCGACAACAAGAAGACTCGCTCCTCGTTCGTCAAACTCGGACAAGTCTCGGGAACGCCAACCGCCGACTGGGTGGGCGAGTTCGTCCGGTCGATCGTCCCGTTGGACGCGGCCCTGGTGCGGACCCTTCTGCCGCCGACTCAAGGGGAGTTCGAACTCGCCAAGCGTTCCCAAGGCGTCTTCGACTTCGACGACATGATCCGCCTCGTCCACCGGGCGATCGAGGGCCCCCACGGACCGTCGCTGGTCAACGGCATGCGCGAGCGTTTTCGGTTCGCGCTGATCGACGAGTTCCAAGACACCGACGAGATGCAATGGGACATCTTTAAGCGGATCTTCGTCGAAAGCGGCGGCGAGAACCCAATCTATCTCATCGGCGATCCGAAACAGGCGATCTTCGGCTTTCGCGGAGCCGATGTCTGGACTTACCTACAGGCTCGCGAAGAGGTCGCCCACGAGACCAATCGGCGACGAGAGATCGAACTGTCGCGCAGTTTCCGTTCGACCGCGGCGATGATCGAGACCCATAACGCCTTCTTCGCGGAAGGCTTCTTCTCGGGGGAGATACGCTACAAGACGCCGGTAGCGTGTGGCCGACCGGACTACCGCCTCGTGAGTGCGAACCAGGCCGACGCCAGCCCGGTCGTCGTGTGGGATCTCCAAGGGACCATGAGCGACGTGACCGCTTCCCAGGTCAAGGACGCGTTCGGCCACGCCATCGCCGCGGAGATCGAACGGCTCCTCGGAAGCGACCCCGCCCCGCTGCGGATCGGCGACGAACGGACAGCACGGCCCGTCGAACCGAAGGACATCTTCGTCCTCACCGCCACCAATCGCGACGCCCAGCAAATCGGAGCGTACCTTCGCGAGCGAGCGATCCCCTTCTCCTTCTTCAAGCAGGACGGACTCTTCCAGACGCGAGAGGCGCGCGACGTCCTCGATCTCCTGAGGGCGATCACCGACCCCTCGGACGGCTCGGCCGCACGGAAGGCTTGGAACACGCCCTTCTTCGACGTGCCCCTGGCCGACTTGCAGCAGTGCCTCCACATGCCCAGCGACGCTCCACTCTCGCGAATGCTCCTCGATTGGCATCGCCTTGCCGAGTCGCGGCGTTTCGACGACCTTTTCAGCGACATTCTCAATCGTTCGGGCATCGTTCGCCGGGAGTTGGTTCGTTCCGACAGCGAACGCGAATTGACGAACTACCTCCACCTCTTCGAGATCCTCTTCGAGGAATCGCGTCGAACGGCGGCCGGCGTCGAGGGCTTGGCGGAGTCGCTCGCCCGCTTCATCGAGAAGGAGGAGTTGCCCGCCACCGAGGAGAGCGGGGTTCAGCGGCTCGAGAGCGAACGCGATGCCGTGCAGGTGATGACCATGCATCGCTCGAAAGGGCTCGAAGCGGCGGTCGTCTTTCTCTACGGCGGCCTGTCCGGATCTCTGGCGACGGGAGCGGCGCAGTACCACGACGAGTCGGGCCAACGCATCCTCGACTTCAGCAAGAGCGAGGATTCGACCGCCCGGCATCAAGCGGAACGTCAGCAGGAACACGAACGGCTCTGCTACGTGGCGATGACCCGTGCCAAGGCGCGACTTTACCTTCCGTTCTTCGAGCCCCCCGAGAAGAAGGATCACTATTACCGCGGCATCTACCGGCCGATTTACGATCGACTCGCGCAGGTTCGCGACCAGATCCCCGGCATGCGGTGGACGGCGATCACCTCGAACGCGGAGCCGGCGGCTTTCCCAAGCGACGCGGAACCTTCCCGAACGGCTTGGCCCGTTCTCCTCGGTGGGTCGACACCCGTCGGCTCCGGCCAAGAGGCCGAGCGTTACGTCGCCCGCAAGCGGGAACGCGCGCCGCGCACCGTCACCTCCTACACGCGACTGAGCCGGGAACTGGAGGATGCAGAGGCAAGTGAGAAGACGGACTTCGTCGACAGGGAGACGCGCCCGGCCATCGTCCGCCGGGAGGACGACCTTCCCGGCGGCACCCACACCGGCGTCTTCCTCCACGCCATCCTCGAGGACCTCCCTTTCGAGACGGTCGACAAAACGACCTCGCTCGACGCGTGGCGGGATCTGCCCGAGGTCCGTCGCCTGGTAACCCGGTGCTGTCAGTCCTATGGCATCGACGAACGTCACCGCCCGACGGCGGAGGCCCTCGTCCACGCCGCGGTGGCGAGCCCCATCGATCTCGGCGAGCAAGGTCAGCTTCCAGGAATCCATGCCGCCAAGCGTACCCGCCGGGAAATGGAGTTCGTCTACCCCTTCCCCGAGGACCACCATCCCGAGTTCTGGAAGGATCGCCCCGAGGAACTCTCCATCGAGAAAGGCTACATTCGCGGGTTCGTCGACTTGCTCTTCGAGTACGACGGACGTCTCTACTTCGTCGACTGGAAGAGCAATCTCCTTCCCGACTACGAAGCCGCCACGATTGACGCCGAGGTCGAGGCCTCCTACCGCCTCCAAGCGATGATCTACTGCCTGGCCCTGATGATGCTTCTCGAGATCCGCTCCCCCGAGGAGTACGACCAACGATTTGGCGGACTTCTGTATGTCTTCCTTCGCGGCGTGAAGCCGAAGGGCCGCGGCAGCGAGGGAGTCTACTTTCGTCGCCCCGATTGGGAAGAGATTCGCTCGTACGAAGCCGCGCTTAAGCGACTGGGGGCACAAGTCGGGGGAACACTCTCGTGACCGAACCGCACGCACTTTCCCCATTCGGTTCCGCGCGACGCTTCCTTCAGGAACGCTTGGAATCAATGTCGATCGAACCGACCGAGTCATTGATGAACGGGCTCGCCGAACGCGTGAGCGAGTTGAACGTCGACCCGCCAGCGATGGCGTTGGCGTGGGAACTGGCGCGTCTTCAGTCCGGGGATCCCCACGCCAACGAGCTTTTCCTTCTGGCCTTGCTACTGATCATCGCGCAGCAACAAGGTTCGACGCGTCTCCCCCTCGCCGATTCCGGAGCGATCGCCGAGACGCTAAGAGTGCTGCTCCCAAACGACGACGCCCCGTTGGACGCGGAGGAGGTGGCGCGGACGATCGTCAAGCGGGTCCATGAAGGAGCGTGGCCACTTGTCGTCGGTCGCGATGGTGACTTCAAGCCCCTCCTCTTCCTCGACGGCCATCTCTACAGCCAGCGCATGCATGCGTTGGAGCTCTCGTTCACCAACATCCTCAACCGCTGGCTGGAGACCGGAAGCCCCCAAGAGTCCGACCGGATCGACCAAGCGATCGGGGAACTCGAGCGAGCGCCGATCGTCGCCGGCGAGACGCCGATGACGCTCACCGCCGAGCAAACCAAGGCGGTCGCCGTCGCCGCCCGTGGTCCTCTGGCGATCATCAGCGGCGGACCCGGAACGGGAAAGACGACCATCGTCCTTTCGATCCTGCGCGTCCTTTCCCGACTTGGAATCGAGCCGACGGAGGTCGCCCTGGCCGCGCCGACGGGGAAGGCCGCCAACCGTCTCGAAAGCTCCATCCTGGGTGGCATCAAGGGACTCGTGAAGGTCCAAGGGGCCTCGGCGTCCGACGCCGACGTCAAGCTGCTCGGCATGACCGGCGCCAGTACGCTTCACCGTCTGCTCGGGTATTCCCCGCGCACCGGACGCTACCTGCACCACGAACAGAACCAGTTGCGCGAGTCGGTGATCATCGTCGACGAGGCCTCGATGGTCGACTTGGCGATGATGGAGCGACTGGCGAAAGCCATCCGACGCAACGCTTGCCTCCTCCTGCTCGGCGACGCCGACCAGCTTCCCTCGGTCGCGGCGGGGGCGGCGCTGCGTGACTTGACCTCCGCGAGCGGTTCCATCGCGAAGCACGTGGTCAGGCTTCGCGAGAGTCACCGGATGAAGCGGGAGGATCCGGCCGGGCGCGAGATTCTCGGCGCCGCCCAGCAGATCAATCGCGGCGAGTTCGCCTACCCGTTTACCGTGCTCGACGAGTCGTCGCCGATTCCTCCTCACGTTGCGGGACCACGCGATGGCGAATGGCGACTCGCGGGGTTCAACTTTCTCGAGACGCCCTCGGGCGATGAGCAATCGACGCTGAACACCTTTCTCGAACGGTGGCACGAGCGTTTTCATCTCGATCCCCAACTGACCAAGGGCCGGGACGAGGCGTTTCCTCTCGCCGAGGGAAGCCTCACGCCCGAGGACTCGGCGACACTGCGTCAGCTCTTCACGCACCTGGGCACCTTTCGACTTCTGTGCCTAACGAGGGTCTTTCCGACGGGAACGGCGACGATCAACGAGTTCTTCCACCAGCGCTGGTCGCCGCCGGAGCAGCGCACGCGCCGGGTTACTTTTCATCCCGGCGAACCGATCATGATGCTCGAGAACGACTACGAGCACGGCGTCTTCAACGGGGATGTCGGGGTCGTCATCCGTACCCGCGAGCATGGGGCGACGCGCTTGATGGTGGCGTTCGACAAGTTGGCGGAAGTGGCGATCTACCCGATCGACGCCTTTGCCGACCGGATTGATCTCGCGTTCGCGGTCACGATCCACAAGAGTCAGGGATCGGAGTTCGACCATGTCGGCATTGTTCTCCCACTTACCGATCTTCCGCTCCTTAGCCGAGAGATGCTTTACACGGGAATCACCCGGAGCCGCACCTCGGCGACGGTCATCGGCGGCCGCGAGGTCTTTCACCAGGGAATCGCACGGCGAATCGTCCGCTCAACCGGCATCGCCGAGCGGCTTTCCAATGACGCCGCCGCATCGTGAAGACTTCTTCATCTTCTGACCGATCGGTGGCGACGATGCCCTTTCGCCGGCATTTCTCGTCGTCCCTGCGAAGCCCCTTTCCCATCACTTTCCAGGAACTGGCAGATGCCGGAAGCGTCTTGCGTGGCGTTCCGCGCGAGGGAGAAAGGGGGCTCGACGACATGGAGGGTTCCCCCGCTTGCCCTTGCGCATAAACTGTTGGTGGTTCGGCACAGCGGTCTCGGTGTGTGGCCGGGCGAAGATCGAACCAAGGCATCCCGATGTATGTCGGCCGCTCCCAAGAGTGGGTGGCCCTCGGTCGTCGCGATGCCGCACCTCGAAGTCTCTCACGGAAAGGACTCGATCATGCGTGGTCTGGCGCGAGTGATGGCGATCGCTATTGGAGTGGCGACTTGTTCGGTCTCGGCGATGGCGGAGGAGAAGATCCCCTTCTCGAACGATGGCTCGAAAATCGAGTGGACCGGCACCAAGGATGACGGCAAGCACGTTGGGGGATTCGGAAAGTTCGATGGCCACGTCGTCATGGCCGGCAACGAGCCCAAGTTGCTGCACGTCGATATCGACACCTCGTCGATCTATTCGGACAACGACAAGCTGACGTCGCACTTGAAGAGCCCCGACTTCTTCCATGTCGGCAAGCACCCCAAGGCGACGTTCACCTCGACGAGCATCACCAAGGGGGGTGAAGGAAAGGCGACGCATACGATCAACGGAAAGTTGACGATGCTCGGCAAGACCCAAGAGGTCCAACTACCGGCGATGGTCACCGACACCGAAGGGCAATTCGCCCTTCAGAGCCAGTTCACCATCAATCGCAGCAAACACGGCATCGACTATGGGCAAGGCAAGATCCACGAAGCGGTGCCGATGTCCATCAACGTTCGCGCCAAGCACTAGTGCTCGGTTCCAACGTGAAGTTGGTGTTGGTGCCCCCTAACACCTTTTGGCACTGGCTGACCAGCAGCCAGTGGCACCCTCGTCAACACTGGCTGACAAGTAGCCGGTGGCTCCCGAAAGTGTCGAGCCAACACGGCATGACACTTCCTCAACTTCTAAACAAAGTCACGCGACCTTCCCGCAAGGCCGCGATGATGGCGGAACGCTCCGATGTTCGAAGTGGAAGTCTTGTTTCTTGGGATCGTGGTCCCGTTTCTCTTTTCCGCCGTGGTCGCCTTGTTCTTGCCAAGCTCTTGGCCCGGTTCCCTGCGGGGAACGCTCGCGCTCTTGGCGGGGCTGGTCGCCACCTACCTCGCATTCGGACTCAAGTCCTGGGTCTCGTTTCTTCCTGAAGATGGCTGGGAATACATTTTCGTTCTCATGGGCGCCGCCTTGGTTCTTGAAGGTGGCGCCCTCGGCCTCGGACTACCGAGCGCAGTCGTCTGGATCTCGCGACTTGTGATCGCCTGCCTCGCGGGCTGGCTTTCCGTCCCCGGCTACGGAGCCCTCCACGACTGGCGGTTCCTCTGCGCGTCACTGATCGCGCTGGCCGTCTTGGCCTTGGGAACCTCCCTGCACCGGTTCGCCCGCGAGCGTCCCGGTGTCGGCTTCCCGCTGCTTCTCTCGGCCACCCTCTTTCTCGCCTCGATCGTGATCGCCGAAGCGGGCTTCAACAAGCTCGCTCAAGTCGGCGCCGCCGTGGCCTTCGGTCTCGCTGGCTTGGCCGCCGTCTCCTGGAAGAGTCGATCAGCGCTCCCCGCCGGAGCGATGCCCGCGATCGCCGTCGCTCTTCCGGTTCTTGCGTTCAGCGGCTTCGCCAACGACTATTCCGAGCTGCCGGTGTGGTGTTTCGTAATCCTCGGAACGGCGCCGCTCCTGCTATGGTTGGAGAAGCTGCCCCCCGGTTCCCTCCTCTCGGGGTGGTCGCGGCAGCTCTACGACTGGGTCGTCGTGCTCGTCCCCGTCGGTTCGGCGGTCGCTGTCGTCGTGGGTCGCTGATCGCTTGCCCCTCACGAATCGCACGGGCACGACTCGTACAATGTTCCCCCATGAACAACGAGTCCGTCACCCATGATGCGTCGATCCGTTTGCACGGCGTCCGTTCCCACAACCTGCGCGGGTTCGATCTCGACCTTCCGCTCGGCCAACTTATCGCGATTACCGGGGTGAGCGGATCGGGCAAGACGAGTCTCGCCTTCGACGTCCTGCATGCCGAGGGCCAACGCCGCTATATCGAGACCTTTCCCGCGTTCGTCAGGCAGTTTCTTCCGCGCCTGGAGAAGCCCAACGTCGACGCGATCGACAACGTTCCACCCGCCATCGGAGTTTCCCAACGGGCCGCGCCGGGGAAACGTCGACTCGTGGAAGCCGCCGGATTGGCGAGCTTGATCGAGGCGTTGTTCGCCCGAGCCTCGACGATCACCTGCCCGACGTGCGGCCGTCACATCGAGCGTGCTACTCCCGAAGGCATCGCCGAGGAGCTCGCGGGATTGGCTCCCGATGCCAGGATCACGATCGGTTTTCCCGTCGTGCGATCGGACGACGAGAGTTGGCTCGACACCACGGAGTCTCTCCGCGAAGCGGGCTATGTCCGTCTCGCGATCGGCGATACCATCGAGCGACTCGACCAAGCCACGATCACGGAACCCGCCCCTGAAACGCCGGCGCGTATCCTGATCGACCGTCTGCGGGCCAGAGACCTCAACGAGAACAACCGTCTCCTGCGAACCATCGAGTCGCTCGAGTCCGCGATGCACGAAAGCGACGGAACGGTCGCGATCGATGTCGACGGCAAGTGGAGCGAGCGAAGCGAACGCCTGCGATGCCCTGACTGCGCGATCGACTTTCCGCCGCCGATGCCGTCGCTCTTTTCTCTCGACAATGACGAGTCGCACTGCGATGCCTGTGGTGGCGGCGGTCACGAGATGGCTATCGACATTGACCGCGTCATCCCCGATCCGACGCGCACACTCCGGCAACGCGGTGTGGCTCCGTTCTGCTCGATCGACGATCCCGAGGCGTGGAGTAAGTTCCTCATCACCGCGAAAGAGAGTGGGCTTCCGATCGACTTGCCCCTTGGCGAGTTCGATGACTCCCAGCGGCGCCTCCTCGTCGAGGGCGTTGCCGATCGGGGGTTTGCGGGAGTCGTTGCCGCCGCGAATGAGCTCGATGAACGTCGTGGTCGTCGCCCCAAGTCCAAACTTGCCGACCAACTCCTCGCCCCCAAGCCCTGCCGACGTTGTCGAGGGCATTGTTTCCGGCCGGAAGTGCTCGCGTATCGCCTCGAGGGATGGAGCATCGGTGATGTCTTGACCCGCGAACTCGGTGAGCTGAACGAGCACCTTTCGAAAGCCTACCAACCGCCCCAGGCAGCCTCGTCGCTCGTCGGCCAGATCCTGCGTCGGCTCGACTACTTCTGCCGGGTTGGACTCGACTATCTTCCGCTCGCCAGGGATTGCGAAACCCTATCGACGGGAGAAGCGCGACGCGTGGCGCTATCGTCGGTCCTGGCATCGGGGATGTCTCGGCTCCTGTGCGTCCTCGACGAGCCGTCGGCGGGCCTCGACCCGACGCATACCGAAGCGCTGGTGGCGTGCCTTAAAGAGTTGAGAGATCAGGGAAACACGCTGCTTGTCGTCGAGCACGACCAACAGGTGATCGAGTCGGCCGATCACCTTGTCGACTTGGGTCCGGGGGCGGCGAAGCGGGGTGGCCGGATTCTCTACCAGGGATCTCCACATGAGCTCGGGGACTCCGAAGGAGGGCCGACGTCGGACTACTGGCTCCAGCCGGTGGACCTCAACGCGTCTCCCCGACCGCCAAGAGGCCAGGTGCGTCTGGAGGGGTGCCGGACTCACCACCTCCGCGACCTCTCGGTCGCCTTTCCGTTGGGAGGTCTGTGCGTCGTCATCGGCCCAAGCGGTTCCGGGAAGAGTTCGCTCGTGATCGACACGCTCGCCCCCGCCCTCTTGGAGAAGTTGGAAGGGTCTCCCCGAGAGGGAGCGATGTTTCGCCGGCTTCATGGCGCGGAACGGATCGACGAAGTGATCGTCTCCGATGCCCGGCCGGTCGGACGGACCTCGCGGAGCAACCCGGCGACGCTGATGAAGATCTTCGACGAGATTCGCAAGCTCTTCGCCCAGACTCTCGATGCGCGGACTCAAGGCATGGGGGCGAGTGATTTCAGCTTCAATGTCGCCGGAGGCCGCTGCGAACGCTGCGAAGGGACCGGCACACTGACGGTCGACATGCAGTTCCTTCCCGACGTCCACCTTCCGTGCCCCGAGTGCGGAGGAACTCGGTTCCAACAGCACGTGTTGAACGTGAAATATCGAGGAAGAAACATCGCGGAAGTGCTCGAACTCACCGCGAGCGATGCGTTTGGCTTCTTTCGCGAGCAGCCGAAGATCCAGGAACGACTCTCTCTCTTGCGGCAGGTCGGTCTCGACTACCTAACCCTCGGCCAATCGGCGACGACGCTCTCGGGTGGGGAATGGCAGCGAATCAAGCTGGCGTCCCATCTGAGTCTCAGCGCCGGCAAGCACCGCCTCTTCCTCTTTGATGAACCCGCCCTTGGGCTTCACCCGGCCGACGTCTCGACCCTCTTGCAGTGCTTCGATTCACTTCTGGACGCCGGCCATTCGATCATCGCGATCGACAACGGGCTCCGGCTCGCCGCGAGTGCCGACTACTTAATCGAACTCGGCCCAGGGGGGGGACGTCATGGAGGCCAAGTCGTGGGCGAGGGCGCCCCTGAACTCGTGGCGAGCCGATCGACGCCCATGGGGTTGGTCTTGCACCGACGGGCCCAAGTGTCGTGACTCAGATCGTCGCGTCACGCTCAGTCCTTGACCACGAACCCGACCTGGAGCAACACGTTGCCCACTTCGCCGGTGAAGGGAACACAAATCGGGGTGACGTCGCTGGGGAACTCGATGAGATGGTCCTCGCCTCGAATGATCGACGGCAAGGAAATGGACAAGTCGTACTCCTCGAGCTGGGCCTTCGCGTTGCCGGCGACCATGTTGACGACCTCGCCCATGCAGTCGACGACGTCTTCGTTGACTCCATCGATCTCCATCTGGAGGAATCGGGAGGTGATGGCAATAGCGGTCGGGTTGTCGACGACGATGGCGACCGTACCGATGGCGCGCCCGGAGAGACCGATAACACCGCTCAGCCCGGAGTGGGCCTGCTCGCGACGGTGCAAGTAGATCTGACCACGCTGAAGTTCCGTGGCTATCATCGTTTTGAAGACGTTGAGCGCGGCTCCCACGAAGGGATTGATGAATTCGACCCGCATCGTCGACATGAATTGGCTCCCGTGCCTCATTCTTCCTTGGCATTCAAGCATTCACCGTTGATTCTAGCTCGAAAACGGCGTCGATGCACAAAGAAGGCGTGATTCCAGGTTCGTCGGTCTTCCATCCCGTGACCCAGGACGCCTGTTTCACCGAAAGTGAAACGAACCCAAACACCTCCCGTCGGCCGACGGCATGGCAACGTCCCGCGATGGTCTTAGATAAATAGCGCACGAGACGCCCATTCCCCACACGGGTCCCGGACGAATCGGACGTGGCGGGCATCAGAGGGGGAAAGGAGAGGAAACGACAACCGTCGCCGGCAGTTGCGTGACGGAAGCGGTCGCCGGTGTCCGTGAAACGGGGCCGGCCTCCGTGAAGCCAGCCCCCAATCGGTCTCGAGATGGTTCCCGCACGGCCGATCTAAGGAAGCTGCGGCGGAGGAATGTTCGGAACCGGACCGCTGAGCCCCTCTTCCATGAAGATCACGAGATCCTTCATCTCATCGTCGGTCAAGTTGAGCTTCTTGATCCGCGGATGAAGATTGGTGTGCGGATGGCCGCCCTGGTTGTACCACTTGACGACATCCATGAGGGTCATCTGGCTCCCGTCGTGCATGTAGGGAGCCGTGTCCTTGATGTTCCGCAGCGAAGGCGTCTTGAACGCTCCCAACTCCTTGTCGTTCTTGCTGATGACCGAACGCCCCTCATCGGGTTTGTCCGCGTTCATCCCGACGCCGATGTTGTAGAAGAGCTCATCGGAGAGGTTGTAGCCGACGTGACACAGGCTGCACTCGGCCTTGCCGAAGTAGAGCTTACGCCCCCGCATCGCGGCCTCGCTCATCGGGTGGGCTTTGTGGTCCGCGAGCTTCTTCTTGATGCTGGCCTGAACGTCTTCGTCGAGTTCCTCGATCTCTTCCGGTTCGAGGCTCAGCCCCGGTTTCGCGGCCTCGTAGTAGTCGTTGGGGGACCCGCCAACCAGGACGGTTCGCTCGAACGCCGCGATCGCGTTGGCGATGTTGTCGGCGTTGATGTCCCCGTAGACCTTGTCGAAGAAGAGCTGATAGCCTTCGATCCCCTTGAGCCGCTCGACCGCCAGGTCGTGGGTGAAGCCCATCTCGATCGGGTTGGCGATCGGACCGAGCGACTGTTCCTCGAGCGACGCCGCCCGTCCATCCCAGAACTGGGTCTTGCCATAGAGGCGATTCATGACCGTCGGAGCACTGCGGCCCCCCTTCTGTCCCCCGATTCCCGTCGAGACGGGAGAGGCATCCGCCCAGCCCATCTCGGGATCGTGGCAGCTCGCGCAAGAGATGGTCTCGTCCTTGGAAAGCCGGGGATCGAAGTAGAGCAACCGTCCCAGTTCGACCTTGGCCCGAGTCAGCGGGCTCTCCTCGGGAATGTACTTCGCGGGATCGTCGAGTCCCACCGGAGCGGCGGGAATGATCGGCTGATGATTGGCGTCGTTGGCGAGAAACTGCTTGATCGCGGCCGCGTCGAGCTTGCTGCTCTTGTCGTCGGCCGCGGGCAGCGTGAAGATCTCCTCGATCTCCACCACCTCGGGTCCGGACGGCTCCGGCGTGGTCTCTTGCGACGCGGGCGCCGGCTCTTGCGTAGCTTTCTCGTCAGTCACTTTCGGCGCGGCGGACTTGCCACACCCAAACAATCCCAGCACCGCCAGGACCATGATCGGTTTGAGACGAACCATCGAATTCCCCACTCCTCGTTAGGCGTTGACCAGTTGTGGAAAGCAGAAACAAACCATTCGCGTGCGGTGGTGGGGGAGGAACCCGAGCGAACCCGTCGCCCTCGGCATCGGATCACGCCAGGTTGGCGGTATCTTGCTTCTCTTGGCATTCGGCACAGAGTCCGCGAAAATGCACCGACACATCCAAGACGCGAAAACTTCCGTCGAGGCCCTTCGGCACCGCGAGAGCATCGAGCTCGCTGGAATGCAAGTCGATCACCCGTTGGCACTTCAGACAAACCACGTGGTGATGGCGGTTCATGTTCGCGTCGTAGCGCGCCGTCGCACCAGGGTGACAGATTCGCTGAATCAGTCCAGCTTCGACCAGCGCCTCCAGCACCCGGTAGACCGTCGTTCGGGACAAACCCGGCAACCGATCCTGCACGGATTGGAAAATCTGGTCCGCCGTCGGGTGGTCGCTTCGCTGGGAGAGCTCCTCAAAGATGATCCGACGCTGGATCGTCAGCGGCATTCCGCACGCACGGAAGAGCTCCTCGCAGGAATCGACATGACGTTCGCTTCCCATTGCCACCTCTTTTGCAACTTTATTGCGAACGGTATTCATTGTCAAAGAATTTCGGATCGCACGGATCCGGCTGGGATCGCGACGAGCGATGGGGAACCCGGACGGATCCATCGCGGGAGCATGTCCGACGGGGTCGGCGCGGCCCTAACCAATGATGATAGCGTGCCGGCCCGATCAGCGAAGGATGGGAAGGAAAGGAGACGAGCGTCGTGGTGCTCTGTTCCGACTTGACGCTTGTGCTGGGGAAGACCTATCCCGTTGTCACTGGCCGACAAGCAGCCAGTGGCACCCGAAGATCTAGTCGGACCAGTGCGTTAGCAGGCCATGCTCGAGGGAGATTCATCCAGATGGCCCGCCACGGGCAAGACGTCGTCGGCGCCTTCCTCGATCAGCGCCCCCTGAACCAGACGCAGGACGCGATCGGTCCGCTTGGCCAACTCGGCGTCGTGAGTGACGAGCACGATCGACAGATTCTCGTCACGCGAGAGTTCACAGAGGAGCTGGATGATCCCTTCGCCCGTCTCGGCGTCGAGGTTGCCCGTCGGCTCGTCGGCGAGAAGGAGTTCCGGATCGCCCAGCAAGGAGCGCGCGATCGCGGCTCGCTGAAGTTCGCCACCGCTCAAGTGAGCCGGACGATGGTCCATGCGGTGACCGAGCCCCACCCGTTCCATCAATTCCTCGGCGCGTTTGCGGATTCCGCGGCGGCGCGTCCAGTAGGTAAAGATCGATTCACGAATGAGGGCCGGAAGCATGACGTTCTCAAGAGCGTTCAGTTCCGGCAGCAGGTGGTAGAACTGAAAGACGTAGCCCACCGACTCGTTGCGGAAGCGATCGCAAGCACGTCGCTTCCGGTGATCGATCTTCTTGCCCCGCCACCAAACTTCGCCCGCGTCGGGAACGTCGAGCGTCCCCATCACGTGCAACAACGTGCTCTTCCCGCAACCGGACGCTCCCACGATGGCGACCATCTCGCCACGCCGGACCTCGAGATCGACGCCACGCAGCACAGGAACCTCGGTGCCACGAAAGTAGCTCCGGCAGATGCCCTTGGTTTCCAGGATGACTTCGGCTTCGTTCGTTTCCGCATCACTCATAGCGCAGGGCCTCCACAGGTCGTAGCTTCGATGCACGAATCGCCGGCAGCACGCTCGCGGCCGCCGCGATAAAGAGGGCACCGGCCACGATCCAGACAACGGTCATCGGATCGAGTTGGGCCGGGATCTCCTTGAAGTAGTAGATGTCGGGGGGGAAGAGCTCAAGGCCTGTCCACTTGTAGATCGTCTCTTCGATCTCGTTGATGTTCAGCGTGATCGAGACGCCGAGAATCACCCCGAATACCGAGCCGACCAGCCCGAGAATGAAGCCGTAGCCGAGAAAGATGTTCATGACCCCGACGTTGGAAGCGCCGAGCGCCTTGAGGATGCCGATGTCCCGCGTCTTCTCGTAGACGATCATGTAGAAGATCGCGAGGATGCCGAAACCGGCCACCGCGATGATGAAAAAGAGGATGATGTTGAGGATGGCGGCCTCGACCTTGACGGCTTGCAGCAACGGGCCCTGCTTGTCCTCCCACGTTTGCACGTGGAAGAAGGTCGGCGGCAGCGCGGCTCGCAAGGCCCCCACCACCGCGGGCGAGTCGGCTTCATCCTTGAGTTTGATCTGGATCGCCGTCACCGCGTCGCCCATGCGGCGCCGTTCCTGAAGTTCCTTCAACGGCATGAAGACGTAGTTGCTGTCGTACTCGCTCATGTCACTGCGGAAGTGATCGACCACGACGAGACGATCGGAGACCGGCTCCGGCTTCCTTCCCGCGGTGACGGTCGTGATCACGACCTCCTGCCCCGGGCGAATCAGGAACTGGTCCTCGAACATGTTCGACCCGCGGAAGGTGGCGATTTGGTAACCGATGATCGATCCGGCCTTCGGAACGCCGAATTTCGGGTCGAAGAGATCGGCGTTTTTCTCGCGCCACTCCTTGCCGTCGGCGCGGAGTTCGAAGGAGGGATCCTTTGAATTGTCGGCGTTGAGCAGGTGATCGCCGAACTCCCCGACGGCCGCCCTACCCTTCGGATCGACGCCAACCAGCCGCACCGGCCGCGTGAAGGTCTGCCCAAGCCCATTGTTCTGGAAGTGGAGCATCCCGAAGACTTCGATCGCGGGTGTCATCGCCTCGATCTTGTCTCCGACCGCTGCGTTGATGCGACTCATGATCTCGTCGGGATGGCGAAACCCATCCATCGTCGTCGATTCGACGATGACGTCCGAGAGGATGCCGTGCAAGCGTTCGAGCATCCGTTGTCGAAACCCACCCATGACGCTGTTGACGACAATCATCGTCGTGACGCCGAGCATCACGCTGACGACCGAAAAGAGCGCGATATAGCGGGTTGTCAGGTAGCGTGAACACAGCAAGTGCTTGTACATCGGCTCCTCCATGAGCGTCTCCGAGACCTGTCGTCATCAACATGGCGACTCGGTGCTCGGGGTCTGTGTACGTGGCCGGGGCTCTCCCCGAGGTCGCGACCTAGTGTCCTGATTGGTTAGTTCATTGCCCAACGAACTCCTGGGTGCCATTCCCACGCTCGCCGTGGGCATTGCGGGACACGCTCGCCGTGGGCATTGCGGGATACGCTCGCCGTGGGCATTGCGGGATACGCTCGCCGTGGGCATTGCGGGATACGCCGGTGATTGGGCAAACTCCCGCACGATCTGAGGGCCAGGATTTCATGTCACGAACGAACCCATCAGGACTGCCAGTCGCTCTGTTCCAACCCAAAGCAGGTGGTGGTGTAACCCTCACCCTTGGCACTGGCTGACAACCAGCCAGTGGCACCCTGAAGTTCCGTTGGCCCGAAGCACTAGTCGCTCTCGTCGTCGAGAACTTCCCCGTCGCCGGCATGCTCTTCGGACGACTCCTTCCCACCCTGCCCGCGTTCGGGCCTCAGCAGCGGGAAGATGATGACATCGCGAATCGTCTGGCTGTTGGTCAGCAACATCACCAAGCGGTCGATGCCGATCCCAAGACCTCCCGCCGGCGGCATCCCATGCTTGAGCGCGGCGATGAAATCGTGATCCATCTTCGCCATCGAGTCCTCTTCCTCTTGCCCTTCGAGCTGCGTGCTGAAGAGCTGTTCCTGAAGAAGCGGATCGTTTAGTTCCGTATAGGCGTTGGCGACTTCCATCCCGTTGATGAAAAGCTCGAAGCGCTCGGCGACGCGTTCGTTGCCGGCTTTGCGTTTCGTCAACGGACAGATCGAAGCCGGATAGTCGATGACGAAGGTCGGAGCGACCAACTCATCCGAGACCCCTTCCTCGAACAGGGCGTCCATGATGACGTCGGGATGCTTTCCGTCGACCTCGATCTCTCGCTTGATCGCCTCGGCGCGTGCTTGTTCGGTATCGTCGAGTCCGAAGCCGTACTTCTCGCGAAGCAGTTCGTCGTACGTCGCCCGCCGCCAGGGGCGGGTCATGTCGATCTCGCGCTCGCCGTAGGGAAGCTTCAGCCCATTGCCCAGCGCTTCGGCCGCTCCGACGATGAGCGACTCGGTCAGCTCCATCATCGTTTCGTAGTCGCCGTATGCCTCGTAGAGTTCGAGCATCGTGAACTCGGGGTTGTGGCTGGCGTCGATTCCTTCGTTGCGCCAAACACGTCCGATCTCGTAAACCCGATCGACGCCCCCCACCAAGCATCTCTTGAGGGGAAGCTCAAGAGCGATTCGCATGAAGAGCTCGATATCGAGCGCGTTGTGATGCGTGACGAAGGGACGAGCCGCGGCGCCTCCGGCGATCGAGTGCATCGTCGGCGTTTCCACCTCGACGAACTCGCGCTGCCCCAGAAACTCGCGAATGAAGCGGACGATCTTCGCCCGGCTTTCGAAGCGAGCGAGGACTTCCGGGTTCTGAATCATGTCGAGATAGCGCCGCCGCAGTCGAATCTCGATGTCCTGGGCGCCATGGTACTTTTCGGGAGGATGGGCAATCGTCTTGGTGAGAAGGGTCAGCGATTCGACGAAGACGCTCGCCTCGCCGGTCTTCGTCCGCCCCAACTTCCCCTCGGCCCCGACCAGATCCCAAAGGTCGAGTAGGCCGACGATGTTCCAGTTCTCTTCCCCGACTTGTTTCTTGCCGATGAAGAGCTGAATGCGACCGGTCTTGTCCTGCAAGTCGATGAAGACGACGCGGCCCTTGTCGCGAAGTCCCAGGATGCGGCCGGCGACGCGAACCACGGTCTCGGTCGTCGTTCCCGGCTCCTCGGGAGCCTGCGACGCCACGTCGGCGATCGTTTGGCGATCGTCAAAGCGTCCCCCCCACGGGTCGAGCCCGAGCGCTCGGATCTTCTCGAGCTTGTCGATCCGGACCTGTTCGAGTTTGGATGCACCTTCGGTCAACGTGAATGCCTTTCCGATTTCAACTTCCTGATGCGTCGCGACGGCATCGTCAAGGACCGCCCAGATAACGGTGGTCCGGTTGACCTGCCCGGTCGGGCTCCACGCGAACGATAGAACTCGCTACCAAACCTGTCAATCGCAGCCGAATGACCCGACCTGACGATGCGACGCGATCTGCCTGTTTTACCATTTCCGCGTGGAAGCATCCCGTCCGAGCAACCGCGTGAAGGCCCATGCCGTGACGTGGAGCTGATTCGGCGACGCCATCGAGGCGGCGCCACGAGCGTGCCCCTACCTATCTTTCGCACTCGAACGCCGTGCCATCGAGCTGTCAACATGGCGTCACTTTGCCCAAATCGACGATCGAACTTTTTGTCGTTTGAGACGCTTGACAGGAAACCGGCGCGAATTAAGGTTTAGCCCGCTTGACGCTCGTCGGGCACGGGAAAGACGGTTCGGGGCCGTTCGTGCTGTTGTTCGGGAATCAATGCGGGGGATGTGCAGATAGGGAAATCTCGCACCGAAGAGGATCCGCATGAATCGAGGAAATATCCTTCTACGAGTTGATGGATCGGCTCACGAAGGTCTCGGGCGTGTCGCCCGCTGTTTGGCTTTGGCGAATGCCCTGCAACGCCGTCGCTATCAAATGACATTCATCTCGCAGATCGACAACCATAGTTGGCCCGATCGTGTTCGTCGCTTCCGCCACGCGGTCGTGCGAACCCAAACCGGCGCCGGCTCTCAAGACGATCGCGAACAACTGATGCGAGAGATCAACTCCCGCAATCCAGTCGTCGTCATCACCGACTCGCCGGACATCGATGAGTCGTATCTCGCCGAGGTTTCGTCTCGCGTTCCGTTGGTCATCAACTTGGATGACGCCGCGAAGCGATCCTTCTCCAGCGACGTGGTGATCAATCCGTTGATGGGGCACACCGTCGACGACTACCGGCTCGCGCCCGGCACCCAGCTCCTTTCGGGTCAGCGTTACGCGATGATCCGCTCGGAATTCCGCCGAGCTCGTAGCGTTCGCGGCACCGAACCGGGTGGTCCGACCCGGGCCCTGGTCGCCCTCGGCGCCGGGGAGGTCGTTCAAGACACGACCCGTGTCGCCAAAGCCCTTCTCAAGACCAAACAGATCGAGCGCGTCGACGCCGTCATCGGCACCGGCCAAGAGGGTCGCGACGAACTCAATGAACTGCTGGAACAGTTCCCCGATCGCTTACACATCGCTCCCGATGTTCGCGATCTGGGGATGCGGATGTCGAAGTCGCACTTGCTCGTCGCCGGGGGTGGCAACACCGCCCTGGAAGCTGCTTGTGTCGGCATTCCGATGATCCTCGTCAGCCGTCACGGCTATCACGCCGCCAACGCCGATGCTCTCGAAGACGTCGGGTGCGCCTATCACATGGGCGGCCACGACAAGTTCGAGCCGGGCCGCATCGCCGAGACGGCCATCATGATCCTCGAGGACAAATTCGAGCGAAAGACGATGAGCCGATCCGGCCGAATGCTCATCGACGGTCGCGGTCCCGATCGTCTCGTGACGGTGACCGAGATTCTGCTTCGTCGTTCGCGTCAGTACAAGCAGGTCCTCGCCGCCGCGGCGTAGTGCCTCCCACCTTTCGACTCTCCAAAGGGAGCGGCCAAGCGGTCGCTCCTTTCTTGTTTCGCGTCTCTTCTGTCTCAAAACATCCGGTACAATCCAAAGGGACAGACTGGTGTTGGCAGCGTCCTAGCCCTTCGTCACCGGCTGACAAGCAGCAAGTGGGGGCGAATTTGCAACAAGCGTTACGGCGCGGTTCCAACTTTCCGAATCACGGCATTGGCGCCGTGCTTGCTCAAACCAAAGCCGTCGACCAAGAACGCGACGACCTCTGGAACTTTGGGTTGGAACACTCTCTCGCCTTTCAGCGAAAAAAACGGTATTCGGAGGCCACCAACCAAACCCCGCTCCTCATCGAAGGTGTAGGTCACGTTTCCTAAAGAACTGCGACATAGCCACACCGACGGCTGACTCCGACCTCCAGACATATTGCGCCGAAGAATCGAAACGAGACCGCCATTCTCCAAAAACTCCTGGATCTCCACTTCGGTCAACCCAGTGACTGGCGTTGTGTCCTTCACGAGCTCGTCTTCCGCTCGCATAACGACGTCAGGCTCATCTGGGTCGTTCGGGATTTCCACCATGAACAGATGTCGCCCGCCAACCCCTATGGGACCGCGGTCCTCAATGACGACCCCTCCCACTACCCGGGTCCCCAGCGGAACTCTCACCTTTTGGCCAACGGTCACATTTGTCATGACTTGCTCACCATGGGGAATTTCCCGTCACATCAGCCAAATGGTCTCTCAAGATTCTATCAAACGCCCTCGCAAGTCCGCGGCAGGTGCTTCTCCACTCACGGACCTGCCGCAATGTCAGACTGCCTACCCCACCGACATTGGCGGGCGAAAAGTCATGGTGCGCGACCGCGTTTCGCCAACCGGTGAGAGATCGCAAACGATCATGCCACGTCTCGCCGTGCGCGAACTGTGTCCTAACCTCGTCCCAAAGGACGAGACCAAACCGATTAAAGTCACTGCCCACATTGCTCGGATTTGGATTGCCGTGCTGGAGTCTTCGACCTCTGACGCAAAGGTCGCGAACCGCTAGACGAACCGGTTGGCTCGGAATCGCCGCCACCCAATGATCACTGCATTCATCATGGAGGTCACGGCAGAACCCCTGAAACTCGGCTGACAAAACCACAACGTAGGTATGGTTGACCTGCTCGGTCGTGAACCGCCGACCCCTTCCTCCTCCACCGACACGCCAATGGAGTTCCTCCATGAAATCAAGCCTCTCCGCACGGGATTGAATCCAAACGGAGAGTGCATTTGACGACATCAGACAAGCTCGATTGGATTGGTGAGGAGACTTTTACGGCTCCCCCCATCCTACATTGATGATCCCATCAGCAAAGCGTTCTCACTCCACATTCGCAAGACAAGGCGCAAAAACGACCAAAGGCCCGCTCATCTTTCGACAAGCGGGCCTTTTGGATGAAAGCCGGCACAAACCTACTCTCGCACCGGTGGGCACTACCATCGGTTCCAAGGGCTTAACGACCGTGTTCGGAATGGGAACGGGTGTGGCCCCTTGGTGTTAAGCACCGGCAATACGGTGCGTCGCCAAGGTGGTGGCGACGTGACTTTTGGGTCAGTGTGTCAAAATGTTCGTAGTATCCTTGAGAGATGAATCAAAGTGGCCAAGCGGTCGACCGTTAGTACCGGTTAGCTAAGACTGTTACCAGCCTTACACACCCGGCCTATCAACCTGGTAGTCTTCCAGGGGTCTTCAGTTCCAATGGAACAAGGAAGCCTCATCTTGGGGTCGGCTTCGCGCTTATATGCCTTCAGCGCTTATCCGGTCCGGACTTCGCTACCCAGCGGTACCGCTAGCGCGATAACTGGGACACAAGAGGTCCGTCCATCCTAATCCTCTCGTACTAAGGACAGAGCCCCTTCAAGCTTCCTACGCCTACGACAGATAGGGACCGACCTGTCTCACGACGGTCTAAACCCAGCTCACGTAACGCTTTCATTGGCGAACAGCCAAACCCTTGGGACCTTCTCCAGCCCCAGGATGCGATGAGCCGACATCGAGGTGCCAAACCTCCCCGCCGCTATGGACGCTCGGGGGAGATCAGCCTGTTATCCCCGGAGTACCTTTTATCTGATGAGCGACGACCCTTCCATTCGGAATCGCCGGATCACTAGGACCAACTTTCGTTTCTGCTCGACTTATCAGTCTCGCAGTCAAGCACCCTTATACCCTTGCGCTCTTTGCCCGATTGCCAACCGGGCTGAGGGTACCTTTGTACTCCTCCGTTACTCTTTGGGAGGAGACCGCCCCAGTCAAACTGCCCAATTAGCACTGTTCCCCACCCGGCTTCACGGGATGGGGTTAGAACTCAAGTACGATCAGGGTGGTATTTCACCAGTGACTCCACGAAGACTGGCGTCTCCGCTTCATCGTCTCCCACCTATCCTACACAGACAGCACCTAAGCCCAATACTAACCTACAGTAAAGGTTCACGGGGTCTTTCCGTCTTGCCGCAGGTACGAGGTATCTTCACCTCGACTTCAGTTTCACCGAGTCCCTCGTGGAGACAGTGCACCAGTCGTTACGCGATTCATGCAGGTCGGAACTTACCCGACAAGGAACTTCGCTACCTTAGGACCGTCATAGTTACGGCCGCCGTTTACCGGGGCTTCGGTTATGAGCTTCATCCGAGGACTAACCCTTCCCCTTAACCTACCGGCACCGAGCACGCGTCACACCCTATACGTCCTCTTGCGAGTTCGCAGAGTGCTGTGTTTTTAGTAAACAGTCGCCAGTGCCACTTTTCTGAGACCCCCAGCAGCGCAAACCACCAGGGGCACCCCTTATCCCTAAGTTACGGGGTCATTTTGCCTAGTTCCTTCACGAGGGTTCTCTCGAGCGCCTTAGGATTCTCACCTAGCCTACCTGTGTCAGTTTTAGTACGGACGCGGTAACTTCCCTTTGGAAGCTTTTCTTGGTTGATCATCAAATGACTTCCGGATCATAAGCGCCGTCCACCTTGCGGTGCGTGGATTTCTAGCCCCACTGCTCACTATCCGATCAACGTCCCTTCCATCAGCATTTACCTACGGTGCAGGAATATTAACCTGCTGTCCATCGACTACGCCTTTCGGCCTCGTCTAAGGATCCGACTAACCCTGGGCGGAATTGCCTTCCCCAGGAAACCTTAGGCTTTCGGCGAACAGGATTCTCACCTGTTTTATCGTTACTCGTTCCGGCATGATCACTTGCACATCGTCCACGAGTCGTTGTCCGTCTCGCTTCAACCTAGCGTGCAACGCTCTCCTACCACCCATAAATGGGTCCGCGGCTTCGGCTTCTTGCTTAGTCCCGTTCATTATCGGCGCAGAAACGCTCGACCAGTAAGCTATTACGCACTTTTTAAATGATGGCTGCTTCTAAGCCAACATCCTGGCTGTCTCAGCATTTCAACTTCCTTTTGCACTGAGCAAGAATCTGGGACCTTAGCCGGCGGTCTGGGCTGTTTCCCTCTCGACCGTGAAGCTTATCCCCCACGGTCTCACTCCCGGAATAGTCGCCATGGTATTCGGAGTTTGGTTCGGATGGGTAGGCGGGTAGCCCCCCATTCCGATTCAGTCGCTCTACCCCCATGACGTAGTGGTCCGAGGCTAACCCTCAAGCTATTTCGGAGAGAACGAGCTATCACCTGGTTTGATTAGACTTTTACTCCTCCCCACAGGTCATCCCCCAATTTTTCAACATTGGTGGGTTCGGTCCTCCACGCGTTATCACACGCGCTTCAACCTGCCCATGGGTAGATCACCAGGTTTCGCGTCTACCGCCCCTGACTTTGCGCCCTATTCAGACTCGCTTTCGCTACGGCTCCGTGGCTTAACCACTTAACCTTGCCAGAAACGGTAACTCGCCGGATCATTATGCAAAAGGCACGCCGTCACCCTGGCCAATGGCCATAGGGCTCCGACAGCTTGTAAGCGTACGGTTTCAGGTTCAGTACCTCCCCTAATAGGGGTTCTTCTCATCTTTCAGTCGCCCTACTTGTGAGCTATCGGTCGCTAGAGAGTACTTAGCCTTGGAGGATGGTCCCCCCAGATTCAGACCACGTTTCACGTGCATGGTCCTACTCGGGTACCGAGCACCAACTTTCTTTCCTTCGCCTACGGGACTATCACCCTCTATGGTCGGCCTTTCCAGGCACGTATCGGCTAGATTCCAGTTGGTGTATGCTCGGCCCCACAACCCCGCCGGCACATGGCCGGCGGTTTGGGCTATTTCCCGTTCGCTCGCCGCTACTAAGGAAGTCGCTTTTGCTTTCCTTTCCTGGTGGTACTGAGATGTTTCACTTCCCACCGTTTGCCACGCCTACCTATGGATTCAGTAGACGCTAATTCGGGAACCCTGGATTCAACGCTTGTTTGACAGCTCAACCAGGATTTTCGCAGCCTTCCACGCCCTTCATCGCCTTCTAGCGCCAAGACATCCACCGTACGCCCTTAGTAGCTTGGCCACCTTGATTCATCCCTCCGACCAATGGCCGAACGAACTCTCTTGGCGGTCAACGCAGTATCACAGGCCCTTTTGCTTGCCCGTGACACCTATTGCCAATCCAACATCCTAAGGACACTACAGAACATTTACATTTGTGGGTGATCCCGCCTTTTGACGTCGCCATCCCCGAAGGAACAAACGACCCCTGCGACGGCGGCATCACCACCAGACACACCTAACCCAATTGTCAAAGATCAACTTGGCCTGCGGAACAATTGTCCCGGAACGCCATGCCAAACAGTGTTCAGCAGCGGAATTTCACGCGAGTGAAAACCCGCTGCCAGTCACTTAACTTGGCCGCCCCACTTCGTTTGCGGGAACTTTTCTTTCTAGGAGAGAAGCGATCCGAGTCAACCGAAGCGAAAGTTTTTTTAACTGTCCGTCTCGGCGGGCCGCTTCAGCCCCTCAAACCAACTCTCACCGCAACTCTTTCATACGAAACGAGTTGCGATCGTCCATGGAGAAGACCGGGATCGAACCGGCGACCTCTGCCTTGCAAAAGCAGCGCTCTCCCAGCTGAGCTACTTCCCCTCGAGCTTCGCTGTCTCAGTGGGCGTACTTGGATTCGAACCAAGGACCTCATCGTTATCAGCGATGCGCTCTAACCAACTGAGCTATACGCCCCGAGGATTCCCAGCGTTGGATGACCGTTGCGTTGGGCTCTCAAACTCAGTGAGCCGCACCAAGCAATGTCATCCGGAGCGTCATTTTCTATCTCGGGAGTGACCTGAGTCAACCAAGTCGATCCGATCGGACGTCCCGATTCGTCGCAACATATTGTGTGGAAAGGATGAACATTTGCGCGGAATCGTTCAGATCCCTCGCCCCGAGCCCTCGAATCCGGGTTTTGCGTGGGGGAGCAAGAGACGCTACCATGGCCTCCTTGGCCTACCGGCGACCATGCGAAAGGAATCCTCCGTGCGCATCCTGCTCTCGATTTGCTTGACCGTCCTCCTCCTTCTGCCACTCGAGAAGGCTCTCGGTGCCCCCGAGGGTGCCCCAAGACCGAACATTGTTCTGATCGTCGCCGACGATTTGGGCTACGGAGACCTCCAGTGCCAAGGCTCCAAGGACATCAAAACCCCGAATATTGACACGCTTGCCCGCGATGGGGTTCGCCTAACCCAGTTCTACGCCAACCATCCCGAGTGCACGCCGACACGCACCGCGTTGCTGACGGGACGCTACCAGCACCGCGTCGGGGGACTTGAGTGCGCCATCGGGACGGGGAACGCCGGACGCTACGACGACGCGATGCGTTTGGCGGCGAAGGGCGAACTTGGGCTACCGCCAAGCGAGACGGTCTTGCCGTCAGCCCTGACGAAGGTAGGCTATCGCGCGGCATCCATGGGCAAGTGGCATCTCGGCTATCCCGAGAAATTCCGCCCGCTCCAGCATGGGTTTGAGACCTCGTTCGGTCCATTGGGCGGCGGCGTCGACTACTTCCATCACACGGAGCCGGTGGGTAATTTCCTCGGCGACGACCTGCCCGGCGATCACGTCTTGGCCAAGGACGACAAGTCATTCGAGGAAGAGGGTTACCTGACCGACTTGATCAGCGCGCATGCCGTCGAATGGATTGAGCAGCAAGAGAAGGGCAAGCCGTTCTTCCTTTACGTTCCCTACACCGCGCCCCACACGCCCTACCAAGGTCCGGATGACTACCGTTCCGAGAAGCTCCAGGCGGAGGAATGGAACAAGGGAACCCGAGCCACATACGTCAAGATGGTCGAGGCGATGGACAGAGGCGTCGGCGAGATCCTCTCGGCCCTGAAACGAATGGGATTCGAGGACGACACGCTGGTGATCTTCTTTTCCGACAACGGCCCGACCAAGCTCGGCGACGCGGGAGATCTTCGCGGCAACAAGGGAAATGTCTTCGAAGGCGGCATTCGCGTCCCGTGCCTGATGAAGTACCCCGGCGTCATTCCTCCCGGCAGCGTCAACGACCAGCCGACGATGAACATGGACCTGACGCGTTCGATCGTTCGCCTCGCCGGCGGCTCCCCCCTGCCCGGCAAATCCTTCGATGGCATCGACTTGGTCGATCACGTGGTCTCGGGGAGCGAACCGTTTTCGCGCGATCTTTTCTGGCGAGCTCGCCGGGGCAACCGGACGCGATGGGCCGTGCGCAGCGGCAACCTCAAGTACATCCGCCTCAAGACAGGCGATCAGCAAGAGGAGTATCTTTTCGACCTGGCGTCGGATCCCTCCGAGTCGACCAACCTTGTCGCCGACCGGCCACGGGACGCGGACCGCTTGAAAAAACTCCTGAAGATGTGGGAGACCAAGGTCCAACACACGCGTGGCCGCGGCACCGAGACCGCGCGGCGCTGACGCGTCGTCGCCGTCCCAGCCGCGCCTTGTTGACGGCAAATCTCTCCGCGCCAAGCCCCCTCTTGGGATTCCTGGCAACCGGCTCCCGTTGGGCAGCACTCGTGAATGATGCTGGGTTATTGCCCGTACGACCGGCGTCGCTTCTCGGCCGCAATCGCCTGAACGCGACAAAGCTGTTCCTGGAGACTCGCGAGCATCTCCTCCGTCGAGGAGTTCGGATCACCTTTCCAGCGTTCGAAGTGAATCCAGATCGGTCCGGCCGTGGGAAACGTCCGGTGACGCGGCCAACACTCGAACGCCCCGGCGATACCGGCAATGACGACGGGCGCCTTCGACTTGCGAGCCAGCAGCAAGAATCCGGGCTTCAACGCTCCCACCGCCCCATCGCTCGTCCGAGTACCTTCCGGATAGAGAACGAGGGCTCGCTCCTTCCCCAGGCACGCAAGCGCGGTGCGAATCCCCGCCGTCGCGTTGCCGTCACGTTCGATCTTGATGGCGTTGAGGGCTTGAATGAGCCGGCCAAACAAGCGGTTCTTAAAGAGCGTGGCCCGCGCGAGATAGCGGATGGGCCGGTCGACACTCGTCCCCATCAGGACTGGATCGAGAAAGCTCTGGTGATTGGCGATGATCAGCAGCTTTCCCGAGTCAAGTACGCTATGGGTCCCACTGACGCGCAAGGGAAAGAAGATGCCCAAAATCACTCGGAACAGAGACTGAGTGGCTCGGTAGATCAACGGGTCGATGTATCGCTCGGCGTGCACCAACGGCTCTCCCATGACGAAAAATTGTCCTTGTTCCGATCGTTCCGAACATCCCACGATGTCGGCATGAGGGCGACTTGACTCTTCCGCCAAGCCAGGAGGACTGGATCCGGCACGATGAGCCTTGCATCGCGGAACGCCGCAACACGGGATCACCACCAGGTTTCTGCCCAATTCTCTGACATCCCCGCCTAGGTTGGTCGCAGTGTTCCTAAAAGGGCAATTCCAGCCCCTGTTAAAGCCGTCAACGCAACTCAAGCGACCTCATAGAGTTAGAAATATGCCATCGCGATACTTGTTTCGGCATATGGCTTGCTTCCCTTCCCTGTGTTTATAAGCAACCTGGGCGAGGTTCGTCGATGAAGGCTTTCCCACCCGGCGCGAGTAGGTCAATACGTTACCGATCGACTCAAGACTAAAGAAAGGGAACTGAGCAGTGACGCCTAGAGAGGTTCTTGCACTCATTCGGGAAAAAGAGGTCAAATCCGTCGACCTCCGATTCATGGACTTTCCTGGCATCTGGCAACACTTCGCCGTGCCTGCGGAGACCATTTCCGAGGAGACGTTCGAAGAGGGCCTCGGGTTCGACGGTTCCAGCATCCGTGGATGGCAAGCCATCAACGAGAGCGACATGCTCGTGATGCCCGACTCGCACACCGCGATCATTGATCCGTTCCTGAAACACACCACGGTCGCGATGATCTGCAACATCCAAGATCCGCTGACCAAGGAAGACTACACCCGCGACCCGCGCAACGTCGCTCGCAAGGCCGTCAACTACGCCAAGTCGACCGGCATCTGCGACACGGTCTACATGGGACCGGAGTCCGAGTTTTTCGTCTTCGACGACGTTCGCTTCGATCAGAACGAGCACGAAGGCTACTACCACCTCGACAGCGCCGAGGGTCAGTGGAACCGCGGTAAGATCGAGTCGCCGAACCTCGGCCACAAGATCCGCTACAAGGAAGGCTACTTCCCCGTTCCGCCGTCCGATTCGATGGCCGATCTCCGCACCGAAATGGTCTTGAAACTCATCGAGTGCGGCATCGAGGTCGAGGCCCAGCACCATGAGGTCGCGACCGCCGGCCAGATGGAAATCGACATGAAGTTCAACGAGCTGATCAAGATCTCCGATCAGCTCCTCTGGTACAAGTACGTCGTCAAGAACGTCGCCCGCTCCTACGGCAAGACGGCGACCTTCATGCCCAAGCCGGTCTTCATGGACAACGGCAGCGGCATGCACACGCACATGTCGCTTTGGAAGGGTGGCGACCCCCTCTTCGCCGGCAGCGGCTACGCGGGCCTCAGCGACATCGCGATGTACGCGATCGGCGGCATCCTCAAGCATGCCAAGGCGATCTGTGCGTTCACCAACCCGACGACCAACAGCTACAAGCGACTGGTGCCGGGCTACGAGGCTCCGGTCAACCTCGCTTACAGTCGCCGGAATCGTTCCGCGGCCGTGCGGATCCCGGTCTATTCGCCGAGCCCGAAGGCCAAGCGGCTCGAGTTCCGCTGCCCCGACAGCTCCTGCAACCCCTACCTGGCGTTCTCGGCTCTGCTGATGGCGGGCCTCGATGGAATCCAGAACAAGATCGACCCGGGCGAACCGCTCGACAAGGACATCTACGACCTGACGCCAGAGGAACTCAAGGAGGTGCCGCAAGCTCCCTCCTCTCTCGAGGAAGCTCTCGACAACCTCGAGAACGACCACGAGTTCCTCCTCAAGGGCGATGTCTTCACCGAGGACGTGCTCAGCACCTGGATCTGGTATAAGCGGGAGAAGGAAGCGGATGCGATCCGTCTTCGTCCGCATCCCTACGAGTTCTGCCTCTACTACGACATTTGATTCGCTTCCCCACGGCCTCGTGCCGTGGCGGGCTTATCGCAGTTTCCCAAGGGCCGGTTGTTCGCCGGCCCTTTCTTTTTGCGCGCTCCCGCGAAAACCACCTGTGCTTTCCCTCTTAGGTGCCTTGTTGCCCGTTTCTTGGGTGCCATGCTCACGCCTGCGTGAGCATGCAGAGAGGGCTCACGCCTGCGTGAGCATGCAGAGAGGGCTCACGCCTGCGTGAGCATGCAGAGAGGGCTCACGCCTGCGTGGGCATGCGAGGGCTCACGCCTGCGTGAGCATGCAGAGAGGTTAACCAGTCCAACCTTCAGAAGACCCGGCTAAAGAGTAGATACCGCAGCACCAACCCGTACCCGACGCCGATAGCAAAGGCCATCATGTTGTGCTGGGGAACCACGGCGAGGATCACCAACAAGACGATTGTCGCGATCACCAGCGCGACGAATTTCGTCTTGTCGAACGCCCGGGGAGCCTCCTTCGCACCACTCTCGCCCCCCGGTTTGAACGGATTGAACACGTTGCCCCCTTTTCGGATCCAATTCGCGGTCCGTTGAAGCCGTCGGCCTCGCTCCTCATAACGAATAGAAGAAGGATCGTTGGCGCCGACCTTCGACCGGTTTCCTTCCGAGACTAACCAAACACCCACTTGTTGAGTCACCCAGATGCCAGAATTCACCGACCAAGTCGCCTTGATCACCGGCGCAGCCCGAGGAATCGGAGCAGCCGCCGCGAAAATCTTCGCCCAAGCGGGCGCCGCGGTCGCGGTGACCGACATCGCCGATGCCTCGGATGTCGTCGCTGAGATCAAAAACGACGGGGGACGAGCCGCCTTTTTTCCCTGCGACGTGACCAAGCCGGACGACGTCGATGCGGTCGTCAAAAAAACGATTGAGGAATTTGGTAGACTCGACGTGGCGGTGGCAAACGCCGCCTTTAGCGATCGGGGGCCCTTTCTCGAGATGGCCCTGGAGGGCTTTCAACGCACGATCGACGTGACGATGTGGGGAGCTCTTCACACGGTCAGGGCGGTCTCACGATCCCTCGTCACTCAGGGCGAGGGCGGCGCAATCGTCGTCATCGGATCGAATCACGCGGAGATTCCCGACCCGGGGGCGATGGCTTACAACATGGCCAAAGCGGCCGTCGACAGCATGGCCCTCACCGCGGCGGCCGAGTTGTTCGACCACCGGATCCGCGTCAACATCATCCATCCGGGTTGGGTCGACACTCCCGGCGAACGAAAGTTCTACTCGGAAGCGGAACTGGAGAAAGGTGGAGCGGGACTCCCCGCGGGACGGCTCTGTCGGCCGGAAGAAATCGCTCGCGTGGCGCTCTTTCTCGCCGATCGCGCGTCCGAGGCGATCAACGGAGCGATCTACCACGTCGACGGCGGCATCAGGCTCCCTCACCAACCGCGCCATCGCTAGGCGACGCGCCAAGACCGCCCTCAAGGATCGTTTTGGAGCCGTTTTCGACCAAATTGCGCCGAAATCGCTTCAAATTCGTCAGAAAAGAGACCAAATCCCGCCTGTTTTCGTCGAAAGCCGACCAAATCAGGCAATATTCAGCTCAAGAACGTCCTCGTCGGCGTGTTCCTGCATCCGCCTGATGGCTTGCCGTTGGAGCTGACGAACGCGCTCCTTGCTCACCTTCAGATCGTCGCCGAGCGCTTCGAGCGATGTCGGCTTCTGCCCGTCGAGTCCGAACCGCCGAGTGACGACGAAGCGCTCTCGGCTGGGTAGCGACTCGAGCAGTTTCCCGATCGTGTTCTCAACTTCGTCCTTGTGATCGTAGTCGGCGACACTGTCCTCGATCGCGATCGGAATCGACCCCTCCATGTTGCCCCGATCGAGGCTGACGGTCGGATTGAGGACGTGCAGCAGTTGCTTGAGCGAGCGGGGCTTGCCCGGAACGCGCTCCTTGAGCTCGACGTTGCTGGGGGCCCGTTCGTGATGGTGGGTGAAAGCGGCTCGCTCGGCCTCGACGCGTCCCAGCAGCGTCTGATCGTGGGCCGACAACGACACCAAGTGCGATTGGCGAGCGCGGATCTGCTGCATCGCCTCGCGGATGTACCACGTCGCGTAAGTCATCAACCGCAAGCCGCGCGCGGCCTCGAAACGGTCGATCGCCTTGAGCAGTCCGCAGACCCCTTCCTGAAAGAGATCCTCCTCCGACACCGCGGATTGCCGCTGCGAACGGGCGAGTTTCGTCACCCAAGGCAGATTCGAGAGGACCAGCGTGTCGCGAATCCGGGTGTACTCGGTCAGATCGGTTTCGACCTTCTTGACGAGGGAGCGTTTCAGTGTGGAACGGACTCGGTAGAAGTAAGTCATGATCTGGTCGAAGTGATCGAGTTTGACATCCTCGGGTGCTTGCCGAAGGACGGGCGCGACGGTGCGCTCGATCCGAGCACGGATGACATCGATCCGAGCAACAAGTTCGGCCTCCTCGTCGGGAGTGAGAACGGCAATGCCCCCATTGAGGGCATAGGGGGAAGGCATCCGATCGTCGGCGATGGACAACTGTTGCGAAGGGAAGCTTTCGCGAGACCGCGCAGATCTCATGGCGACTCCTTGGCCGGAAGAGGAAGATTGATCCCTCAGGACTCCAGGACCACGCCCGCGGATGGCGTCTGGGCGTGACCCTTGGTCGTCGCCCAGCGAATCAGCATTAACTTTGTACTGATTCTAGACCCCGGAATGCGCCCGTCAATCGCTATTTGTGAAACTTTTCACAAACACCTGCCGGGCACCTTTCGACACGACTGCCTCACCCCGAATCCCTTGTGCCACCTTCGCACCGTTGACTCGAACCCTCCCCGCTCTGCCTAAAAAGAGGGCACGGTTCATCGATGATCTCCCGAGGCGTTCCTACTCCCCTTCAGAATCGCCCGATGACTCGAAACTCCATGATTCCAGCAGAATTTGCTGCCTTCGTCGGCGGGCGTCAAAGTCGAACGGACGTCCCGTCGACTTCACCCCCTCCTGAACTAAGTGGCATAACGTGTCGCGAAAGTACGACAGCAACTCCCGTTCCGTCAGTTTCCTGCCTGTCGCGTTGGCAATCGGAGCCAAGAACTCGACACGTGGGTGCTCGTCCGTGTTCAGCGTCCCCGCTGCGTCAAACGACCAATCCCCAATGAACAGATCCGCCAACGACGAACTCGATCGCAAGAGCGGATCGCGCTCGACGTGATCTCGACGGAAGTGCTCCAAGCGTTCATCGAGCCCCGCCGCGTCCAAGTGAATCACGTCATTCGATCCCACGAGGGCGATCACCGGCCACCTCCCATCGAAGTTGCCCCACCACAACGTCACGTGCGGAAAGACCGCCGCCATGCTGTTGGCGATCATCTCGAACTCGCGTTGGCTCACTTGCCACAAGGCGATCCACTGACAAAAGAGCCCCCCCGGAGCCAGTCGCGCCCGGGCGCTCCGGTAGTGCTCCACGGTGTAGAGGTAGCCGGTCTGGCTCTCCCAAGGCACGAAGAGGTCCGACACGATGACGTCGAACGTCTGGTCCGACAGGAGCAGGTGATGACGCGCGTCGTTGACGTGGACCTCGACCCGCTCGTTTTCAAGAAGGTCCCCGTTGGATCCAGCGAAATAGCCGGCCGCCTCGACCACCTCCGGAATGAGCTCGACCACCTCGAGCCGTTCGATTTCGGGATGACGCAGCCCCTCGCTGGCGGTGATTCCCGTCGCGAGCCCGAGGAAGAGCACCTTTCGCGGGCTGGGGTGAAGCAGCAGCGGGATACGCCCTTGCCGCGACTCGTCGGTGAAGCTTCCCGTCGAACCCATCGAGTAGAAGATGTTCTGCCGCAGCCGACGCGAACCGGTTTTCTCGTTGTCGACAACGTCGATCCAGCCATAGGGGCTTCGCCAGCCGCGCACGACGCGTTCGTGTTTCTCCACGATCTGGCCCCGTTCGGGAGCGAAGATCGCTACGAGAAGGACGCCCCCCGCGGCTCCCGCGACTCCCCATCGTGCCGGACGACTCCACGAGCCAAATCGGGTCGCCAAGCTCACGAAGAGAAACGCGACAACCAGGAACCCTCCCCACAGCCCGAGCCACGGGAGGATCACGAAACTCGCCGCCAGAGCGCCGAGGGCTCCCGCCAACGAGTTGATCGCGGTGGGACTCCCGATCGCCACTCCGAGACGCGAGTTGCCCCGATGCAGTGCCGACCAGCAAATCGGCAGCAGCATCCCCAGGAGCGTCGACGGCACCAGCACCACTGCCGCGACGACGCCGAGCACGCCGGTGGCGTAGACGACCAGCCCCCCGCGCGGAGCGACGTAGTCGAACCGAGTCACGAGCCAGAAGACCGCCAACGAGACGGGAATCGACACACCTGCCGCCAGGCAACACCAGCGGGCCAGCCGCTCGGCGACGACTCGCTCGAGTAAGCACGCGGCGAGAAAGGCTCCGACCGCCAGCCCCAGCAGAAAGACCGCGAGGATCGCGCCGAAGGTGTAGACGCTGTTGTGCAGGACCATCGCGAAAAGAGCCGTGTACGCCACCTCGAGGACCAACGCCCCGAATCCAGACGCCGCGACCAGCCACAGCCAGGGGCGCGAGTCATGCGAGGACGGCGTCGGATGAGGCTCGGCCACCGAGGCGACGGCAACGGGCTCATTCGCGGAAAGGAGCCAAGCCGCAACTCCGACGAGGGCCGATATCGTCGCGGCGAGGTAGCTGCTGGAGGTGACACCGATCCAGAGGATGAAGACGAAAGTCGCCAGCACGACACCGACGACAGCCCCCGCCGTGTTGGCGGAGTAAGCGATCGTCGGCAACCGCAAGCTCTCCTCCCGGCCACGCCGCCAAAGGTGCTCGGCCAAGAGCGGAAGCGTCGCCCCCAGCCCGATCGTCGCCGGCAGGAGGATCAACGACGCCGCGAGAAAACGAGCCGGTTCGCGCACCCACTCGGAGGAGTGGTGAATCAGCGGCACCACCGGCGAGCGAGAGATTCCCGCCAGCAGCAGCGGGACCAGGAGAGCCCAACCCGCGACGAGAAGTTCGACCCAGCCGTACCAACGGAGCGGACGCTTCAGTCGTGGGGCGAGTTGCCCCGCGAGGAGATAGCCGAACGTCAATCCGCAGAAGTAGCCGAAAAGAACCACCGCCGCCGCCCGGGCCGTATGCCCGAAGAGCAACCCGATCTGGCGTGCCCAGGAGATCTCGTAGATCAGCCCGGCCGCTCCCGACAGGAAAAAGAGCAGGCAGAGGAGCATCACTCGGAGAGGAGAAGAACTTGGCACCACGCTCTGCTCCGAAGATGATGCTTCCGAAGCAACACAATCGTTCGAGTTCGACAACGAATCAGGATCTCCGTGTACGCTTTAGTTCCCCTCTCCCCGTGGGAGAGGTCGCCATTTGTTCCCCTCTCCCCGTGGGAGAGTTCGCCACTTGTTCCCCTCTCCCGATGGGAGAGGGGTTAGGGGTGAGGGGATTCGTCTTTCAACGAACCACTTCGTTACCCAGATCATTTCGTCCCCTCACCCGGCTCGCTTCGCTCACCGACCTCTCCCACAGGGAGAGGTCAGGAAGAGGCGACGCTTCGAGATCCTTCAACCCGTAGGTCAGGCTACTGCCTGACACGCACGACGATCGACACTCTCTCTTGTTCCCCTCTCCCATCGGGAGAGGGGTTAGGGGTGAGGGGGCTCACTCCGCCGAATCGCCTTGCTTCGCCCGCCGTCGGGTCTCCTCTCGCCGACCGTGGCAGAAGACGGACCTGGCATGGGGACGAGGCCACGCTCGACGAGGAAATCGGCCACGAGCTGCCCCTGGCGATCAGCCCCGGCGGCATTCACGTGCCGACCGTCGCGCCAGAACGCGGGATCGACCGGCATCGCGCTGGCCAACTCGAGCAGCGGCGCGTTCCGCTCCCCGGCGACCAAGCGGATGACCTCGTTCGCCTCGACCACCCCGCGGCGATAGTGCGGCGTGGCGATGTAGTCGCCCTTGGCCGGACACGAGGCCCAGGTCGCAAGGACGATCTCGATCCCGTGAGCCCTGGCGACGCCGATCATCGATCGCAGGTTGCGATCGAAGTGGATGGGCGGATTGCGATCGAGGGCCCGCATCGGATCGCCGCCGATGCGCTCGCTCGGCCCCGATAGGCCCGGATCGCAGGTCGGCGCACGGACGTAGGAGTCGACCCCCGGCAAGCGCCACAAGCCGACGAAGTGTCCAACGACCCGCGCCAGGCACGAATACCGACAAAGTCGCGTCTCGATCGGCGGCGTCCAATGCTGGCGACGACCGCTGTTGTCCGCGGCGTAGGCGTCGGGTCGGACCAGCCGGCAGTGCACGTCGTTGACGCCGTGGTAGACGATCACGAGGTCGGGCTCGAGGTCGAGCACGCGATGCTGGAGGTTGCCCAACGACTCCCACGAGTTGTACCCCGGGCAACCCGCGTTGATCACCTCGATGTCACCGCGGCCGGTCCTTTCCCTCAGGTAGTGCTCCACTCTCGCGGGATAGGTCGCCTCGTCGCGGTCGATGAACTCGCCATAAGTCGTCGAACCTCCCAACGTCACGATGCGTAACGTACCCGGAGGTTTTGGCTGATTGATCTCCTTGCCGCGATAGCCCAAGGAGTTGTGCGACATCATCCCGCGGTGGTAGTTCGGCTGCGGCACATAACAGAGGTAGTGGTGCGGACGATACTTCGCGGCTTGCGGGAACTCGCTGGGGACGGCGAACTTCGGATAGTGCTCGGGACCGGCAACAGTGTAGAGCCATCCGCGCGCCAGCAGTTCGCCCAGGGCGAGCATTCCCAGGAGCGGAACGAAAGCGAAGACGACGCGGCGTTTCCAGGTGATCGGCATCCGGGGCTCCATCCCGAGTCGGGGCGTGAGAACGTCATCGTTGTCTCTACCTCAGGGGAGTCGATGACGCGAGCCCAAGTCGCCGTGGAGCGGCCGCGACGCCGGGCGCCGTCCCTTGATCAGCCCTGGGCTGGGTCTATCATTCACGGACGGACGACGGGAGAATCCAGCCGCGGAACTGGGTTTCTCCGCCCATTGATGAATACTTGGTGAACGCCGCGCCGAATCGTTGACTTCGGCTTGTTCGACTGATACGGTCGACGCGGTCCGCTGGGGCGGCTGCTCAGCTCGCTAAGCGGCGAAGCACATCAATTCCAGTCTTCGCGTCCACGCGTTCACGGGTCTGTTCTTTTGGCCAGGGGAGACACCATGAGCTATCAGTTTCCTGATGCACTCCAACGGATCGTCTCGAGCCGCATGAAGACCGGCAAGTATCGAGATGAAGACGAGTTGCTCCTTGACGCCTTCCGGGCCCTCTCCGACGAGGAGGAAGACATCGCCGCGATCAACGAAGCGATCGGTGACTGGTCGGCCGACAAACCCGGCAGCTCCCGTGGCAGCGTCTTTGAAGCAATGATCGAGGGACAGGACCTCGCGGAGGGATAAGTCGCGGCAAGCGGCCCTACTCGCGATCGACGTTCCCGCACACGGACGTCGCCCCCCTCTGGCCGTCGATAAGACGCGGCGGCCCTTGTCGCTCGCAATCTCCTACACTACCCGGAATGCCATTGGCTGCGTGTCAGCCATCGACGACGAGTGAGAACTCGCAAACTGCGGCACATCCCTTGTTCCCTGGCAAACACGCGAATGGACTCACGTCATGCCTCCCGAAATCATCTATCACGCGGCCAGCACGCTCGACGGCTTCATCGCCACCCCTACCGGTGGCGTCGACTGGCTCGGGCGGTTCGAGCAGCCCGGCGACGACAACGGCTTTAGCGACTTCTACGCCACCATCGACGCGATCGTCATGGGCAGCGCGTCGTATGAGTTCATGCTCAAACTCGACACGTGGCCAATGCCCGACCGTCCAAGTTGGGTACTCACCCGTCGCGAACTTCCCATTGCCGATCCGTCGGTGACACTCACCCGACAAGAACCCGACGAGTGGGTCGAGTCACTCGCCGACGAGCACGAGCGGATCTGGCTGATGGGCGGAGGGAAACTGGCGACCTCGTTCCAAAAGAAGGGACTCATCACCGAGTACGCGATCGCCGTGGTGCCGACCTTGCTCGGCGCGGGCATTCCCCTCGTCGACGCCGCCCATCCCCTCGAGGAACTGAAGCTCGTCGAGTCGAAGCCCTACCCCAGCGGCATCGTCTGGATGCGCTGCCGCCCGTTGGGAACACCCAGCGGTTCGTAGGCTTCCCATGGACTCGCGATGACAACGGCCAGCCGGTGCGCCGGGATCGGCCTAGGAAACGGGGTTCTCTCTCTTCAGCTCTCCTTGGGGGGAGGTCGGCGAGCGACGCGAGCCGGGTGAGGGAGTTTTCTTCCTGGGCGGTAGCCCCGCTAAACCACCATTCTCCGCATGCCCACGCGGGCGTGGTGCCTGGTGGTACCCGAAGTGACCATCAGCCGGAAACCGTGATTCGACCGAATCGCTCACTCGGCGTTGATCATAAAGTCGGCGGTGGGTGGGAAGAACTCGCGGAGCACCGCTTCGGCCTCGGGCGCGAGCTGGGCTTCCGCGAAGGCGTTGTCCATCAACTCGAGCCAACGCTCGCGGGCGGCGGGAGTCACCTTGAAGGGGAAATGCCGACGTCTCAACCGCGGATGACCCCGTTCGCGGATGTACTTGTCCGGGCCGCCGAAGCGATAGATGAGAAAGTCGCGGAGACGCTCCTCCGCCCCGTCGAGATCATTCGCCGGATACATCGGCCCGAGGAGATCGTCGCTTGGCACCTGCTTGTAGAAGGCCGCGATCAGCCGGCGAAACCCATCCTCGCCGATCATGTCGTAGACCGACTTGCCCGTTCTTTCTGACATCGCGTAAAGACGTTCCTAGAGGTTGCGGCGGAAGAGATCGACGGCGAGCATCATCCCGAGTTGCCCGACGGCGGGATCGTAGCGAGCCCCCTCGTCGCGCATGAAGGCATGGGCACAGTTGAACTCGTGCCAGGTGAAGTTCACCGCCGCGTTGTCGAGGGCCTCGTGGATCGTGCGGCGACCCTGCAGAGGGACGTGCGGGTCTTGACGGCCGAAGATCATCATCAGCTCGCCGCGAATATCACCGACCCGTGCGAGCGAGTCGTCGTTGTGTCCCTCGCCGAGGGTCCCGGTGTGGATGTCGGTGGGGTAGAAACAACACGCCGCCCGAACCTCGGGGAGAAAGGCCGCTCGAAACGCGAGGTGGCCGCCGATGCAAAAGCCGACCGCGCCGACGTGGCCGTTGCACTTGGGATGCTTGGGAAGCGCGTCGACGACGACCTTGGCATCGTTGTCGAAGGTCGAGAGCTTGGTGATCTGCTTGTAGCGGTTCCCCTTCTCTTTGTCGACATCGTCGTACTGGAGAACCGTTCCGGGCGGCTCGTGCTCGTGATAGATCTCCGGCACCGCCACGACGAAGCCGTGACTGGCGAACTGCACCGCCAGCCGAGCGATCGGGGGCGTGAGCTGAAAGATCTCCGAGTAGAGAACCAGCCCGGGGAATGTGCGGCGGTCGCTCTCGTCTCCCGGCATGTAGAAGGTCGTCCGCATCGGCCCCGTCGGGGTCTCGAGGTCGATGACGTCTTCGCGCACGATCATGGGTTCGCCCTATTCCAAGAGAGGATCCGTGCGGTCAGGATACGAAGGCCGCGGGGGAAACGAAGCGGCTCACGAGGCGTGCCCGCTCTTCGGATCGCGTCCGTCGATGGGTTTCGGGTGCCGCACGCCGCCCGTCAGCCAGTAAGAACCGCTTGGTCGTGCACCCGCCTGATTGGCGGAGATGCCAAGGGGTTCGGAACAATTCCCACGACTCTACGTCGAGGCCAGCGGCGCGACCAGCTCGCTCACGAATCCCGCGACCGAGGTGACACCCTCGGCATCGCCGGGAGCGACGTTGGCGACCTGGCGAACGATGGCGCTACCGACGATCACCCCATCGGCGATCCCACCAACATGGGCGACTTGATCGGGGCTGCTGATGCCGAAGCCGATACAGATCGGCAAGTCGGTGTGCGAGCGTAGGGTCTCGATGCGCTGCGCGAGGTCTTCGGGAAGTTGGGCTCGCTCGCCGGTGATGCCCGCCACGGAGAGGACGTAGACGAACCCCGAGGCGTGCTCGAGGATTCGCTTGGCCCGCTCCAGCGGCGTCGTGGGCGCGATGAGCTGCACGATGGCGAAATCGTTCTCCTTGCCGAAGCGCCAGACCTCTTCGGCCTCCTCGACGGGAAGGTCGGGGATAATTGCGCCGTCACCGCCGGCTTGTTGGATGCGGGAGAGAAAGGTCGTCCCGCCGTTGCGATGGACCAGACTGTAGGAGACCATCCCGACAATCGGGGCCTCGGTCGACGCCCGCAGCGTCGAGATCGTCTCGAGGACGTCGTCGATGTGCAGATCGCGATTGAGTGCCCGGGTGTACGCCGCCTGAATCGTCGCCCCATCGGCGATCGGATCGCTGTAGGGGAATCCGATCTCGAGCAGGACGGGAACGCCCTTGCTCTCGCAGGTCTCGATGACGTTCTTGGCGATGCTGGTCGCGGTGGGAACGTCGGGATCGCCCGCCGCGAGGAAGGGAACGAAGACCGCCTGTCCGTCACGTCGGGTCTCGGCGAATAGGGCCGCAATGCGTTTCATCAGTGCTCACTCTCATCGTCGATCGACTCGCCGAGAAGACGAGCGACTTCGAAACAGTCCTTGTCGCCGCGACCAGAGAAGTTGACGACCACAATCTCGTCAGCGGAACGCTCCGCGGCGATCTTCCCCGCCTGGGCGAGGGCATGCGATGTCTCCAGGGCCGGGATGATCCCCTCAAGCCGACTGCAAAGCTGGAAGGCTTCGAGGGCCTCGGCGTCGCCGGCGCGGACGTAGCTCGCCCTGCCCGCGTCCTTCCAGAAGCTGTGCTCGGGACCGACCCCGGGATAGTCGAGCCCCGCGGAGATCGAATGGACCGGCGAGGTTTGCCCATCGGAGTCGGCCAGGACGTAGCTGTAGCTGCCGTGCAGGACGCCGGGAGTTCCCTCCGAGAGGGTCGACGCATGCTCGCCCATGGAGCTGCCGCTGCCTCCCGCCTCGACGCCGACCAGCTCGACACGCTCATCGTCGACGAAGGGAGCGAAGATCCCGGCGGCATTGCTCCCGCCACCGACGCATGCGACGACGACGTCCGGGAGCCGACCGTTCTGGTCGAGGCACTGCTGCCGAGCCTCCTTGCCGATGACGGCCTGGAAGTCGCGAACGATCAAGGGAAAAGGATGCGGTCCCATGACGCTGCCAATGATGTAGTGAGTCGTTTCGACGCTCGCCATCCAGTCGCGCATCGCGTCGTTGATCGCGTCGCGGAGGGTACACGATCCACTCTCGACGCTGACGACGCGGGCACCGAGCTGGCGCATCTTGAAGACGTTGAGCTTCTGGCGACGAATGTCCTCGGAGCCCATGTAGACGTCGCACTCGAGTCCGAAAAGGGCCGCGGCGGTGGCGCTGGCGACGCCGTGCTGTCCGGCCCCGGTCTCGGCGATGATGCGCGGCTTGCCCATCCGCTTGGTCAGAAGCGCCTGGCCGAGGGTGTTGTTGATTTTGTGGGCGCCGGTGTGATTGAGATCCTCGCGTTTGAAGAAGACCCGGGCTCCCCCGAAATGTTCGGTGAATCGCTCGGCGAAGTAGAGTGGATTCGGACGTCCGGCGTAGCTTTGAAGGTAGTACGCGAAGGTCCGCTGGAACTCTTCGTCCTCCCGAGCCTCGGCGTACGCCCGCTCGAGCTGATCGAGGGCGTGCATCAAGGTCTCGGGAACATAGCGTCCGCCGTAGGGGCCGAAGCGGCCCGAGGCATCCGGCACGTGACTTAACGACGTCTCAACGGCCATGGTTGTCGCGATTCCTTTGCTCGTGGCACCGATTCCGCAAGCCTCTTTGGGAATTCCTCCACTCCACCGTTGTCGGAGGAGTCAGGGGTAGGGAGGTCATGAGGAGTCGCTGGCGTTTCCCGGGGAGCAGTAACACGCAAGTGTAGAAATACTCGTTTCCTCGGTCAAATCAGGCGGACAAGCCCCAGGAGGCAGGAGAGCGAGACGAGCGCCGAGGTTCGCTTACCGAAACGGCATCGAGTCCCTAAGATTCGATCGACTCGTCCCGAAGAATGCTCGGGATGTCCCTGGCACCGTGGAGGACGCGAAGGACCTCAATCCCGTCTTCGATCCGCCGGTAGACGATGACGTACTTTCCAACAACGGCCTGACGCATATCCCCGGGGAGGTCATCGCCGAGCATGTCGCAACCAGTACCGATCAACGCAGAGTTTGCTAGTTGGTCGAGAGCGGCTTCGATGCGATCGAGAAACCGAAAGGCCGAACGATGGCATTCACGAGCGATCTATTCGCCAATTCTGACCAGGTCGGATCGTGATTGCCGAGTTCGACTTACTCTTGGCATCTACGATGCATCTTGTTGCGCAATGCGCCGACGGAGTTCTTCTCGAATCCCCTCCATGTCGAGTTCGTCGACGCGGCCGGCGTCGACATCTGCTTGAGCTTCTTTGATCTTGGCGACGAAAGACTCCATCGTCGGCTCGGGATAGGGTAGACTTTCGATTCCTGCCTCAACGGCCTCCTCGGGCGAGGCATAGGCTCCCCGGGCGATGAGCTCCTTGATCTTTTGCTCGACGTGCGGTGAAATCTCGATCTGCATGAGCGTCCCTTCCTGCTCGGGCGACTACCCCAAGTTTACCACGAGCCAAGGCCACCACCACTCCAGCAGCCGCAACCTCCTTGCGCAAAAGAACTTAACGCAACCCTCACGCCGACACTCTTGGAGCGTCTACTCGACGAATCTGGAATTGGGGACGCGTTGACAAGCCGCAAACAAGAATCGAGAACTCCGATTTCAGTGCCCCCGAAAGTGGTCGATCTCCGCCAGGTGATCTCTTGACCGTTTCTCGCAGGTGCGATACGAGCGTCACGTCCAGCAATCCGGTCACGGAGTGAGACTCGGGTGATGGACGGTCTTTTCGGGTCGAGTCGGTTCGTTCGGCATCGTCGCTGAAGAGTGACCTGACTTGACACCCCCAAGGATGGCCCCATGGCACCGACCAATGTTCCGATGCTCGATCTCAAGGCCCAGTACGTCGAGATTGCCGATGAAATCCGCGACGTGATCGAGCGTGTCGTTGAATCGCAAATGTTCATTCTCGGACCCGAAGTTGCCGCCCTCGAGGAGGAAGTCGCCGAGTACTGTCAGTCGGAATACTGCATTGGCGTCTCGTCCGGCTCCGACGCGCTGATCGCCACCCTGATGGCGATGGACATCGGCCAGGGCGACGAAGTGATCACCAGCCCCTACACCTTCTTCGCGACCGGTGGCGCGATCTCCCGCGTCGGCGCCACCCCGGTCTTCGTCGACATCGAGCCCGAGTCGTACAACATCGACCCGGCCCGCGTCGCCGACGCGCTGACGCGTCGAACGCGGGCGATCATGCCGGTCCACCTCTATGGTCAGTGTGCCGACATGGATCCGATCAACGACATCGCCGAGCAGTTCGGCCTGGCGGTGATCGAGGACGCCTGCCAAGCGATCGGCGCCGAGTACGAAGGAAAGCGGACCGGCTCGCTGGGGACCGCGGGCTGCTTCTCGTTCTTCCCGTCGAAGAACCTCGGTGGCTTCGGCGACGGCGGCGCCATCACGACCGACGATCCCGAACTGGCCGAGAAGATCCGCGTCCTTCGCATGCACGGGCAGACATCCGAGTACCAGCATCGCTACGTCGGCGGTAACTTCCGTCTCGACGCGCTGCAGGCGGCGATCCTTCGCGTCAAGCTCCGCCACCTCGACAAGTGGAGCTCGCTTCGCAACGAAAACGCACGGCACTACACCCAACTCTTCACCGAAAGCGGTCTCACCTCGAAGGTGACCCTTCCCGCGACGGTTCGAAGCAATCACGTCTTCAATCAGTACGTTATCCGCGTTTCAGAACGCGACGCGGTACAAGCTCACTTGGGCGAGATGGGAATCGGGACGAAAGTCTACTACCACACGCCGCTGCATCAGCAGGCCTGTTTCCGCGGACTGGGCTACCTCGATGGAGAACTTCCCGAGTCGGAACGGGCGGCGGCCGAAACCTTGGCCTTGCCGATCTACCCGGAAATGCCGGCGGAACACCGGGAGCGGATTGTTGGCAGCATCGCGAACTACTTCGAGCAGTCCGGTTCCTCGACCGTTCGCAAAGCGGCGTAGTACCTTGTCAGGCAATAGCCTGACCTACGCCTTGAAGCAAAGCGGCGCGGTGGCTTGTCAGGCAATAGCCTGACCTACGCCTTGAAGTTCCCCTCTCCCGTTGGGAGAGGCATTCTCATGTTCCCCTCTCCCGCTGGGAGAGGCATTCTCATGTTCCCCTCTCCCGTTGGGAGAGGGGTTAGGGGTGAGGGGGCTTCTTCTCACAAGAATCCGCTGTTCTGCCGAGATGCTCATCCCCGCGCCCGGCCTCGCGACGGCTCAGAGATCCCGTCCGTCGCGAGCAGTCTTGGCGAGCTCGATCTTCACCTTGATGATCTGACGATCCTTCCCGCCACGCTCGATGGTCAACGTCACCGACTCGCCCGGACGACGACCGTGGAGCATCCGCTCGACATCATCATGACAGTCGACATCCTTGCCATCGATCTCGTGGAGAATGTCTCCGCAATGCCACTGCCCATCCTCGCTGGTGCGCTCGTTCAACCCGAGGATGCCCGATCGTTGGGCCGGTGAGTTGGCGAAGACTCGCTTGATCACGATGCCGTCGTCGATGCCGCGTTGCCGGGCGTACTCGACGGGATCGAGCACCATGCCGAGGTCGACGCGGTCCCCTTCCGCCTTGTTGATGATCTGAGGCACCGCCCGATTGACGATGTCGGAGGGCACCGCGAAGCCGATGTTTTGGGCGTCGCCTTGAATCTTCGTGTTGAGCCCGATCATGCGGCCGGCACTGTCGAGAAGCGGTCCACCGGAGTTGCCGGGGTTGATCGCCGCGTCGGTCTGGATGATCCCGTGAATCAGGTGCCCCGACATCGACGTGATGGTTCGGCCCAGCGCGCTGACGATTCCCGACGTGAAGGTGTGCCCCAATCCAAGCGGGTTGCCGATGACGTAGACCGATTGCCCCACCTTCAAATCCGACGATTCCCCGAGCGGGATCGGTTTCAGCACTGACGCGGGAGCATCGATTTTGAGCACCGCGATGTCGTCGTCCTGGTCGACCCCGACGATCGATGCGTGGTAGCGTTTGCCGTCGAGCAACTCGACTTCGCAGAAGCCGTTGCCGTTGAGCGTTTTGTAGATGACGTGAAAGTTGGTGACGATGTGGCCCTCTTTGTCCCAAACCAAGCCACTTCCCGTCCCCTCGGCGACGTAGGTGTACTCGCGTCGGTAGGCCTGCTGGTATCCCTTCTGCCGGGCGAGAGTCGTCACGTAGACCACGCTGGGCGAGACGTCCTCGAAGATTCGGACCGCCATCCGTTCGTTCTCGGCCATGGGGCCGCGCAGTTCCACCGCCCGCGGTTGGGAGACGCCCCCGGAAAACCAGCTCGCGGCCCCTCCGAAGAGTGTCTCGCGATTGAAGTAGCCCAACACCAGCAGGGTCAACGCGATCAAGCCAAAACGCAACGTACGATCGGCGTGGTGGTGCCAGGATGCTCCAGGTTCGTTCATGTCGAGATAGTCCCTCTCTTCGTAACGCTTGCGAGTTTGGCGATGGTGGATCGTTAGTAATCCCCCAGTTTAACCAATTTCCCGCCAATCTCGCCAACGCTTCTTCGACGGTTCAATGTTGGATAGTTCACGCCAGCGCCCCAATACACCGGCGACGATGACGCCAAGTCCCGTTCACATACGATGCCCCTCAAAAGGCGAAGAGCAAGCAGATCCCGGCTGCCGATGGCTTCTTCGCCTCGCCCCCAACCCAAAGGGAGTCGCGGCATGACTAGTCAAAACGTCCTGGACATCGAGATCACCCGCCAGCGACTCGCCGACGCGGGCATCGACGGCTGGCTCTTTCGCGACTTTCGGGGAACCGACACGATCGGCAACAGCCTCTTGGGACTCGCCAAGGATGGCCACCGAACCAGACAGTTCTTCTACTACATCCCGGCCCAAGGGGAGCCGGTGAAGATCGTTCACCGCATCGAGCCGCGCGCCCTCGAACCACTTCCCGGCCAGACGCGAACCTTCTCGCGCTGGCAAGAGCTCGATGCCGTCCTCGGCGAGGTCCTCGGCGGCGCCCAACGGATCGCGATGCAGTACTCACCCCTCGGCGCCATTCCCTACATCAGCCGAATTGACGCCGGCACCGTGGAACGCGTCCGCTCGCTCGGGGTCGAGATCGTCTCCTCCGCGGACCTGGTTCAAGAGTTTCAAGCCACACTCAACGAACGGCAGTGGCATCTTCATCGAACGGCCGCGGACAAGCTTCACCGCTTGATCAATCTCGTCTTCTCGGAGATAAGCCATCGCTTGGACAAGGGGCACCGAACGACCGAGTACGACATCCAACGGTTCATGCTGGAATACTACCGGCAAGAGGGGCTCGTTTCCGACTACCCACCGATTGTCGCGGTCGGGGCCAACTCCTCCGACCCGCACTACATGCCGAGCGAGAAGCATCACGCGGAGATCGTGCCCGATCGGGTCGTCCAGATCGACACGTGGGCCAAGTGCAACAAGGACGACGGCATCTACGCCGATATCTCCTGGGTCGGCTACACCGGCGCGAAGGTCCCCGCGGAAGTCGCCCAAGTCTTCGCAACGATCGCCAAGGCCCGCGACGCGGGGGTCGATGCCATCAAGACCGCTCGCTCCAAGGGCGAAACCCTTCGCGGCTGCGACGTCGACGACGTCTGTCGCGGCATCATCGAGGAGGCTGGCCACGGCGAGCATTTCGTCCACCGCACCGGCCACTCCCTCTACGACGTCCCACACGGCAACGGGGCCAACATCGATAACTACGAGACGCACGACGATCGTCTCTTGAGACCCCGGTGCCTCTTCACGATCGAGCCGGGGATCTACATCCCCGAACAGTTCGGTCTTCGGACGGAAATCAACGTCTATCTCCCCGACGAAGGCGATCCGATCGTGACCGGCTCGGGGGCCCAGCCCGAGGTCGCCCTCCTCGGGTAGCAGTGAGAAGGGGAGGTCGGTCCTATGATTTAGTGTTCGTTCACTCGAGTAGCCTTTCGGACGTCCACTTCGTCTCCGCATGCCCACGTGAACGTAGCCATGGCACCCGGCGCGAAGAGTTCGAGTTTGCCGGCTACTCCCTTTTTGACGGTTGTGCTGGCTGGGGTCGTCGACCTTGAGGTTCCTACCGGCACGGGAGGCCGATATCCGGCAACATCGGAGAAACCGCGAAGGTTCCCGATCAAGTCGCCTCGGGGTCATCCCGATGAAGGAGACTGATAGCCCATCGGATCACTCGCATGGAGGCGAAAGGAACGCGATGAGGTTTCCTCTTCGACCAATCGTCATGACCGCCGTCACCTGCTTCTGGCTGGCCGCGAGCGCCACGTATGCTGGCGAGCGCGCCCCGGGACGCTACCAGGAGGCGGATGCCCCCATCCTGCTTCCACCACCCTCTGGGCCGTTGACTCCCGCGAAATACGTCCCGCGGTCGATTCCCAAGGCGGAGGCCGAGCAACTCTCCGTGCCGGAAACGACGCCGAAGGTGAAGCCCCCGCGGTCGCTCGCCGAGCACGTGCTTCACTCGATCGGCCAGGAATCGTTGCTGCGGGAACCGGAACCGGCCTACGAGGACGACAGTCATCTGACGCAAACCTCGGCGACGACTCACGTCGAGTCCGACTACGCGTGCGAGACGTGCCCCGATGGGGGATGCCCGCTCTATTATCGTCGGCGCCCGCGAGCCCTCAAGCAGAAGGTCCGCCGTCGCATCAAGCTCGACAATCGCCTCAACGAGCCGTCGTGGTATCGCACCTATCGCTGCGAGTACTACGGACACTACCCGACGCAGTGGAAGGCGTGGCCGCCGGGCTGGCTCCAGTGCCGTTACCCGCATCCCGGGCCGCATCCCTACGACATGAAGCCGCCGATGGTGCCCACCTCCGCATCAACGCCGGCTCCCTCGAGACACGACGCGGCGGGCGTCTATGACGAGGCCCCCGTCGAGCTTCGCCCAGCAATCGGCCTGACGTTGCCCGAGCCGATGCTTCGTTAGCTCTCGCCAGGTGAGCCAACGCGCGTCCTACTCTTCGTAGGCCTGACACGCACGACGATCGGCACTCATCGTAGGGCACAGGACCAACCGACTTGCTCTCCCAGTCAGTGAGTAAGTCAGTGAGTAAGTGGGTGAGCCAGTCAGCGAGCGAGCCTCCTTCTGGTTCCCCTCTCCCCGTGGGAGAGGGGTTAGGGGTGAGGGGGTTCGTCCTCCAACGATCCGCTTCATTTCCCAACACTTTTCGTCCCCTCACCCGTCTCGCTTCGCTCGCCGACCTCTCCCACAGGGAGAGGTCAGGAAGAGCCGCCGCTTTGAAATCGCCCAACCCGTAGGTCAGGCGATGGCCTGACACGCATACCGGCGACACCACCCACTTCGAATTCCTCCGTCGACCAGCTCCACGATTCCCGACTCGCCGACGCCTCGAGTGCAGGACAATCGAATGTCCTGGTCCGTTCGAGACATGCGGAAAGCAAGTCTTATTCCTTCCCGTTTGCCGACGCCTTGTGCCCCCCGTAGAATCGCCCCCACGCGGTCATCGGCCCTGTCAACGGGCGCGGAAGTCGGCCGTGTCCATGAACGCGGAAGTTCGCCGCGTCAAAGGGGAACCGGATCTCACGGAGTTAGCAGGTGGCGTCCAAACGGAATCTCGTGGTGGCCCAAAGTGGTGGGCCCTCTCCAGTCATCAACAATAGCCTTCGCGGAATCGTCGAGACGGCGCGCGAGATGTCCGAGATTGGGACGGTCTACGGCGGCTGGCACGGCATCGAAGGCATTCTCAAGGAAGAACTCCTCGATCTCTCGGCCCAGTGTCCCGAGGAAATCGCCCTGCTGCGGGTCACTCCCGCGGCCGGCTCGATCGGCACCTGCCGCTACAAGCTCCGCGCCGAGCAGGAAGAGGATTTCAAGCGCGCCATCGAGGTCTTCAAGGCCCACGACGTCGGCTACTTCTTCTACATCGGCGGCAACGACTCGATGGACACCGCCAACAAAGTCGCCCAACTCGCGGCCAAGGAAGGGCTCGATTTGGTCGCCGTCGGCGTGCCGAAGACCATTGACAACGACGTCGGAGACAGCGAATTCAAGCTCATCGACCACACGCCCGGCTACGGCTCGGTCGCGAAGTTCTGGACCCACATGATCCAGAACGCCAACGAGGAAAACGGCGGCAGTAGCCCCGCCGACCCGGTGCTGGTGATGCAGGCGATGGGCCGCAAAATCGGCTTCATCCCCGCCGCCGCCCGGCTCGCCGACCCGAACCGGGAGATGCCGCTCGAGATCATTCTGGCCGAAAGCGATCTGACCTTTGACGATGTCGCCGACGCGGTCAACGATCGGCTCAAGAAGGACGGCCGCTGTCTCGTCGTCGTCAGCGAGGGATTCAACGTCGGCTCGCTCGGCGAGCGGAAGGACTCCTTCGGTCACACGATGTTCAGTGCCTCGCAGACCACTGTCGCCCAAGTCGTGGTCAACGCCCTCAACGAGAAGGGGTTGGCCACCCGTGGCTCGGCTCGTGGCAACGTCCCGGGTACCGACCAGCGTCATGCGATGGTCTACGCCTCGACGGTCGACCTCGAGGAAGCTTACCGAGTCGGTCAGAAGGCGGTCGAACTGGCCGCGGCCGGTGAGAGTGGCTACATGGCGACCATCCTGCGTCAGCCCGGCGACATTTACAACGTCTACTACGACAAAGTTCCGCTCGAGAAGGTCGCCAACTCCGAGCGTACCTTCAGCAAGGATTGGATCCTGCCCGGCGGCCGGGATGTCAGCGACGACTTCGTCCGCTATGCCCGTCCACTGATCGGCGACGACATGGTCTCGATTCCGATGGTGGATGGCCGGCAACGCCTGGCTCGACTGAAGCCGATCTTCGCCGAGCAGAAGCTTCCCAAGTACGAACTCCAAGCTCTTCGCAAGTAAGGCCGTTGATGATCGATTTTGAACCGAAGCACGAGTTTCTCGTCGGCATTGATTCGGATGGCTGTGCCTTCGACACGATGGAAGTGAAGCACAAGGAGTGCTTCATCCCGAACATCATCCGCTATTACGACTTGGCGTCGGTGAGCAAGTACGCTCGCGAGGCCGCCGAGTTCGTCAATCTCTACTCGAAGTGGCGCGGGATCAATCGCTTCCCCGCCCTCTTGATGGCGTTCGATCTTCTCCGCGAGCGTCCGGAAGTGCAGCGCCGCGGCGTCAAGGTTCCGACCCTCCCCAAGGTTCTCGAATGGACCGAGAAGGAGACGAAGCTCGGCAACCCCGCCCTGAAGAAGGCGGTCGACGAATCGGGCGATCCCGAACTCAAGCATTGCTTGGAGTGGTCCGAGGCGGTCAATCAGACCGTCGGCGATGTCGTCCACCACGTCCCTCCCTTCCCGAACGTGAAGGAATGCTTGGAGCGTCTGGCGGAAGTCGCGGACATCCTCGTCGTCTCCGCCACACCCAATGAGGCGCTCGAGCGGGAGTGGACCGAGCACGGGCTCGACAAATACATCCAGCGGATCTGCGGCCAAGAGGCCGGCACGAAGAAGGAGACGCTGGAGCTGGCCAAGAAGTATCCCAAGGGCAACGCCATCATGTTGGGCGACGCCCCCGGCGATGCCAAAGCCGCCGAGGCCAACAACGTCCTGTTCTTCCCGATACTGCCGGGACAGGAAGAGGAGAGTTGGCAGCGGTTCCATCTCGAAGGAATTAGCCGTTTCCTCGACGGTTCCTACGCGGGTGGATACGAAGAGAAGCTGTTCGCCGAATTTGATGCTTGCCTACCGGATTCACCTCCTTGGAACTGAAAGGTCCAGCCATGGCTGATTGTGATATCGGACTCATCGGTCTTGCCGTGATGGGGCAAAACCTCGTTCTCAACATGGCCGACCACGGGTTCAACGTGGCGGTCTTTAACCGCACGACGAGCAAGGTCGACGAGTTCGTCAACGGCTCGGCCAAGGGCAAGTCGATCACCGGCTGCCACACGGTCGAGGACTTCGTCAAGAACCTCAAGCGGCCACGTCGCGCGATGATCATGGTCAAGGCCGGACCGGCTGTCGACGCGGTCATCAACGAACTCGTTCCTCTTCTCGAAGAGGGCGACATCATCATCGACGGCGGCAACTCCTACTACATGGACACCGAGCGTCGCCTCAAGGAACTCGGCGAGAAGGGCCTCCTCTTCAGCGGTACCGGCGTCTCCGGTGGCGAAGAGGGCGCTCGCTTCGGACCGAGCATGATGCCCGGCGGCGCCCCCGACGCGTGGCCGCACCTCAAGCCGATCCTGCAGTCGATCGCCGCGAAGGTCGGACCGAATAACGATATCCCGTGCTGCGACTGGATCGGCCAGGGTGGTTCCGGCCACTACGTCAAGATGGTCCACAACGGCATCGAATACGGCGACATGCAGCTCATCTGCGAGGCCTACAGCCTGCTCAAGCACGCCGCCGGCCTGACCAACGACGAGTTGCACGACGTCTTCGAGGAGTGGAACACCGGCGACCTCGATAGCTTCCTCATCGAGATCACCCGCGATATCTTCACCGTCAAGGACCCCGACACCGGCAACGACCTGGTCGACATGGTCCTCGACAAGGCCGGGCAGAAAGGTACCGGCAAGTGGACGAGCCAATTGGCGCTCGACCTCGGCGTGCCGACCACCCTCGTCACCGAGGCGGTCTTCGCCCGTTGCCTCTCCTCGCAGAAAGACGCTCGCGTCCGCGCCAGCAAGATCCTCAAGGGACCGGAAGGCGCCATTGAGGAGTTCCGCAAGGGACTCGATCGCAAGAAGTTCATCGAGGAGGTGCGCCACGCCCTCTACGCCTCGAAGGTCGTCAGCTACGCCCAAGGCTTCGTCCAGCTTGAAGCGGCCGCCGCCGAGCATGGCTGGGAGTTGAAGTACGGCGACATCGCGATGCTGTGGCGGGGTGGCTGTATCATTCGGGCCAAGTTCCTCCAGCGCATCAAGGACGCGTTCGATCGCGAGCCGCAGCTCGAGAATCTCTTGCTCGATCCGTACTTCCACGACGTCGTCGAGTCGCACCAAGCGGCTTGGCGTGACGTGGTCGCGACGGCCGCCAAGCTCGGTGTTCCGGTGCCGGCCTTCAGCACCGCGCTGGCCTACTACGACGGCTACCGCAGCGCCACGTTGCCCGCCAACCTCTTGCAATCGCAGCGTGACTACTTCGGGGCTCACACCTACGAGCGCACGGACAAGGAAGGAACCTTCCACTCCGATTGGCTCCGGATGCGTCGCGAACCGAAAGCGTAAGTGGCGGCGGTCATCGAGACCGCGAACCGCCCAAACTTTCCGAAGTCGGGTGCCATGCCCACGCTTTCCGGCGTGGGCATGCTACTTTGCGGGCATCGCATCTGGGCAACACCGTCGCCTGAGCCCCGACAGCGGATCGTCGACCAGCGACGTGCTCGGACGTCTTCCGGTGGTGGGTCACAGGCCCACGCCGTTGAACTTGAGGGTAGCCCAGGTTGCTCCGCTACCTGGGCGTGCGAAGCACGCAAGAGGTCTCCGGGAAGATCTCCGTGCCACAAGGTCGCCTGAGCCCCGACAGCGGATCGTCGACCAGCGAACTGCTCGGACGTCTTTCGGGTGGTGGGTCACTGGCCCACGCCGTTGAACTTGAGGGTAGCCCAGGTTGCTCCGCTACCTGGGCGTGCGAAGCACGCAAGAGGTCTCCGGGAAGATCTCCGTGCCACAAAGTCGCCTGAGCCCCGACAGCGGATCGTCGACCAGCGACGTGCTCGGACGTCTTCCGGTGGTGGGTCACAGGCCCACGCTACTGACTAATTTCCGTCGATCTCGAACCGCGAGGCTGGGGCGACGATCGTCCAAACCTGTGTTTCCTTTCCTTGACTGTGCGAACAATGGGGAGTCGTGCGTTGTCCGACTATTTGAACGAGCTGTTCGGCCTGAAGGACCAAGTCGCCGTGGTGATCGGCGGCACAGGAGTGCTCTGCGGCCGGATGGCGCACGCGCTGGCCGGGGCCGGAGCATTTGTCGTCGTTGCTGGCCGAAACGGGGAGAAAGGCAAGGAGCGGGTCGAGGCGATCGAGGCCGAAGGGGGCAAGGCCACCTTCCTCGCCGTCGACGCGTCGAGCCGCGAGTCGATCGCCAAGCTTTGCGAATCGGTCGAGTCGGCCCACGGCCCCGTCGACATCCTGATCAACGGCGCGGGCGTCAACAGCGCGACCCCGTACTTCGAGATCCCCGACGACGAGTGGGACAAGATCCTAGGCACCAATCTGCGGGCCCTTCACCAGGCTTGTCAGATCTTCGGCGAGAAGATGACCGCTCGCGGCAAAGGGAGCATCATCAACGTCGGCTCGGTGACGACCGATCGGCCCCTGTCGAAGGTCTTCGCGTACGCCGCGAGCAAGGCGGCAGTGCTGAACTATAGTCAGAATGTCGCGCGCGAATTCGGCTCCAAGGGCGTGCGGGTCAACTGTGTTTCCCCGGGGTTCTTTCCGGCCGAACAAAACCGGAAGATCCTCAGCCCCGAACGGGTCGCGAAGATCCTCGAACGGACCCCGATGGGACGGTTCGGCGAACCGCACGAACTCGATGGAGCGGTCTTGCTCCTGGCGTCCGACAAGGCCGGAGCATTCGTCAACGGCGCGAACATCTTCGTTGACGGCGGCTTCACCGCGATGTCGATCTAGCCGGGTCGCGCCGGGTCGACGGAGCTATTCGTTCCGGGGTCGATCTTTCGTATAACATGCGGTTTGGGGAAAGTCTCTTGACTTGCCCCCGCGAATGCGAGATTCTCTTCGCTTCGATGCCGAAGTAGCTCAGTGGTAGAGCACAGCTTTCGTAAAGCTGGGGTCGTGGGTTCGAATCCCACCTTCGGCTCTCTTCTCCCCCATCACCATCATCGAACCGCCGCGACCACCCCCCATTCCAGGCCACTCCACCACGTGAAGTCGGGATGGTGGGTCAAGACCCATCCTACTTACATCCAAGGGATCTCTCTTGCTCACCCTTGTCGAGCCAGGGGCGCCAAGCCAACCCGGCGGGCCTTGGCTTGGGAGTTGGAGGGGTCCCCGAGCGATGCGCCGAAGGCGACCGCTACTTCTTCGGCATCATCCAGAGGTTGCGATACTCAACCGGGTTGCCGTGATCTTGCAACATCACGCCGCCGGGCTGGTCCATCTTGTTGTCGGCCGCACCATTGGTTGTCTTGGTCAACTCGACGTCCTCGTGGATCACCACGCCGTTGTGACGAACCGTGATCTTCCCCGGCGCCACCATTTTGCCGCCTTCGAACTTCGGAGCCTCGAAGTCGACGTCATAGGTCTGCCACTCGCCGGGCGGGTAGCTGGCATTCACCTTGGGAACCGACACCTTATAGATCCCGCCCGCCTCGTTGTCGCGCGGCGGCTGGCCGAAGCTGTCGAGCACCTGCACTTCGTAGCGGCCCTGGAAGTAGACGCCACTGTTTCCCCTGGCCTGTCCCCGACTCTCGGGCATGAAGGGCGTCTTGAACTCGATATGGTAGTGGCCGTCGCCGAGAGGCTGCTTGCTCTGGACACTACCCGACTTGGGAACGACCTGCATCGCGCCGTCGACCACCTTCCAGCCGGCCGGAGCGTTCTTGCTTCTCGCCTTCTTCCAAGCATTGAGACTCTTTCCATCAAAGAGGACAATCGCGCCTTCCGGAGCCTTCTTGCCCGCGGTCGGCGACTTGAGCTTCTCACGGGTCAACGCGAAGGTCCCCTTCTCCTCGGGTGCGTCGAAACTCCCGGTGAAACTCCCCTCGGAGATCGTTCCGGAGACCTTAACCGGCTCGCCCTTCATCTCGCTGCTGCCGGTGACCGTCACCGCCGAACCTTTCGTCTCGACCTCGAAGGAGATCGGTGCCTCGTGAACGTCGCCCTTGGGATCGGTGACATGGACGATCCCGCCGTACTTGTTGCCGCCGAGCGCGGCGATCTTCGCGACGACCTTCGACTGATGACCATTCCCCGCGACCGTCGTGGTTCCCTTCCATTGCCCTTGAATCTCGTCGGATTCCAACGCGGCCAGCGGGGCGAGGGCGATCACCCCCGTGAGCAAGATGGCGTTCATTCTCTTTTCGGCTCCTCGACTTCGCTCGATACGATGTTTCAGCGTGTTTGCCCGATTGACGCGACGGACCAGGCTTTTCGCTCTTGGTTGGTGCCCCACATCGTAGCGAAGGATCGGCGACGATGAAACCATTGACCCAGTCGATGTGGAGCGGCTCACTACAATTGGCTGTTCGGCGAGGGAATGGCCCCAGCGAGGAGCCCCATGCAGCTCTACCATGACGACTATTTGGTCGGCGTCCGACTCTTTAATCGCGGCGATTGGTTCGAAAGCCACGACGCGTGGGAGGAACTCTGGCACAACACGGCGGGTGGCGACCGGGACTTTTACCAGGGGCTCATTCAAGTCGCGGTCGGCCTTTGCCACCTCTACAACGGCAATGACGAGGGTGCCCGCCGGATGTATTCGCGTGCCACCGGCTACTTGCAACGATTTCTACCACACCACCAAGGGCTCGACCTCGACCAGTTCCTCGTGACCCTGGAACGCTGTTTCGCTCCGGTCCTCGAGGACGATGCGAGCGAGCGAAGGCCTTGGGACGACGCTCTGGTCCCGGTCATCGAACTCGATCCGGCCCCGACGCGTTGGCCGGAGATCCCGACAACTTTTGACGAGGGGTCGCCGGCGTGAGCGATCGTAGCGACCAATTTCCCGGTATCGAGACCGTTCGACTCTTCCCCCTGCCCAATGTCGTGCTTTTGCCTAACGGGCTCTTGCCGCTGCAGATCTTCGAACCGCGCTACAAGCAGATGATGGAGGACGTGCTCGCCGACGACCGGCGGATGGCGATAGTGCTGATCAAGGAACCGGGTCCCCCCGAGCCGACCCCGATTCACCCGGTCGCTTGCGTCGGGGAGGTCTTCAACGAGCGGCGGCTGCCCGACGGCCGTTTTCTCTTCGTGCTCCGCGGCCAAGCACGGGTCCGGATCGACCACGAGATCGAGACTGAGCGACTCTACCGGACCGCGAAGGTCGATGTCCTCGAGGACGAACTCCTCCCCCAAGGCGACATGGGGCGCAAGCTCTTCCAGGCCGAGATCCTCCGTTGCTTGCGGATTCTTCTGGCCAATGATGACGACGCCGACGCGTTCATGGGCTTTCTCTCCCAAGAATGCCGCCCTGGGCCCTTCAGCGACATCGTCGCCTACACCGCCCGGCTCTCGCCCGCCACGAAACAGCGACTGCTCGAAACCACGAGCGTCGACGATCGGCTCCAGCAGCTCCAAGAGCATCTGCAAGAGGTCACCCAAGGCGCCGATGACGCCGATCCCAACGATCCCCGTCACTTCAGCAAGAACTGAGTTCGCCCTCCCCCTCGAATGAAGAAGAAATCAACCTCCGAGGAGACAGCAAGCTCGGCGGAGAAGGCCTACCGACAGCATTCACCCCAACCACCACATCGCCGACGCCCGGAGAGGGAATTTAACCACAGAGGACACAGAGAGCGCGGAGGAAGAGTTCAAACGTCAACTGATGACAGCACTCCCCCCGACCACCCATTCATCTTGACCGAGAGCGCCCAGACACCCTCTCCCCCCCCCTCCGCGCTCTCCGCGGCCTCTGTGGTTCCCTTCTTCCTTCTTCCCTCTTCCCTCTTCCCTCTTCCCCTCTTCCCTTCTCCCCTTCATCCTTCCTCCTGCTCCCCGGCTCCGATCCCCCCGGCGCCGGGAATTGAAGCTTCTGCCAGGGGCGGGGCAAACCTCTATCATGACCTGTCTGGTGCAACGCATGCTTTCATGGCTCCGCCATGGGAAGCACTTCGTGCCGCCAGGGTAGACGCGAACGGCGTCTTCTCGGGGGCCGAGGGTTCATCCGAAGAGGATTTCATGGCGAATATCAACGGGTCGATCGCGGACGAACACGACGCGACCCCTTCCGAAGAGGACCTTCCCGACACCAAAGTCGATCACGATCGGCTGCGAAAGGCCATTCGCGAGATCTTGATCGCGGTGGGCGAAGACCCCGATCGCGAGGGATTGCTCGAGACCCCCGACCGGGTCGCGCGGATGTATCAGGAGATGTTCCGTGGCCTGCACGCCAATCCCGCGGTCCATCTCAAGCGGGTCTTCACGCAGAAGTACGATGAGATCGTGCTGGTGCGCGACATCTCTTTCGAGAGCGTTTGCGAGCACCATTTGCTGCCGTTTTTCGGCCGTGCTCACATTGGCTATCTTCCCAACGGGAAGGTCGTGGGACTCAGCAAGCTGGCTCGCGTCGTGGAAGAAGTCACCCACCGTCCCCAAATTCAGGAAGGAATTACTGAAACGCTCGCGGATCTGATCATGCAGGAATTGGAGCCGCGGGGGGTCGGGGTCGTGGTCGAGGCAGAGCACACCTGCATGACGATTCGCGGGGTTCGCAAGCGAGGAAGCTGCTGCATCACCAGCGCGATGCGAGGGATCTTCAAGCACAATCCGACGACGCGGGCCGAATTCATGGCCTTGCTCGGAGCGGAAAATTCCTCAAGCTAACGAGACAGGAGCGCGGCGTGCCCCGAGTTCGGAACCTCCACGAGGTGCGAATCGGCCCCAGCGGTAATGAGGTTGAGCCGCTGGGAGACAAGGACTACACTACGCTGTTTGCGGGTCGCGGGAGCAGTACCGGCGGAGCCGCGGAGAGGATCGCCTTACTCCAAGGGATTACCGGCGAATGAGTTACGACCCGACGAACCCCCTCATTGTCCAAAGCGATCGAACAATTTTGGTGGAGGTGGACAATGAGAAGTACCAGGCCGCTCGCGATGCGCTCGCCCCATTCGCGGAACTGGAAAAGAGCCCGGAACACATCCACACCTACCGATTAACCGATCTCTCGCTGTGGAACGCGGCCGCGGCCGGCATGACCGCCCAAGAGATGATCGAGGTCCTCGATCAGAACAGCAAGTTCCCACTCCCCGCGAATATCGGGGCCGACATCGAGGATCGCGTCAGCCGCTACGGACGTCTCCAACTCGTTCGGGTCAACAAACAACTGCGGCTGATCTGCCCCGATCGTCCGCTCCTGGAAGAACTCTCGCGTCAGAAGACGGTGAGCAAGTACCTCGGCGAGCCGCTCGGTGAGGCCGCCTACGTCGTCAACGAAGCCCATCGCGGCGTGCTCAAGCAGTCGCTGATCGGTTGCGGCTACCCCGCCGAAGACCTCGCCGGCTACGCGGAGGGGACCAACCTCAAGATCGCCGCCCGGGAGATCACCCGAGCGGGCGTGCCCTTCAACGTCCGCGACTACCAACAGGACGCCGCCGATGTCTTCCATGCCGGCGGCGACGTCCGCGGCGGCAGCGGCGTCATCGTTTTGCCCTGCGGCGCCGGCAAGACCATTGTCGGCATCGCCGCGATCACCCGGCTGCAAAAGTCGACGCTCGTCTTGACCACCAGCATCACGTCGGTCAAGCAGTGGTATCGCGAGATCATCGATAAGACCGACATCGAACCCGACGCCGTCGGCGAGTTCACCGGCGAGGAAAAGAAAGTCCGTCCGATCACCATCGCGACGTACCAGATCGTCACCTATCGCCCCAACAAGGACGAGGACTTTCCGCACTTTTCGATCTTCGGCGAACGGGACTGGGGACTAATCATCTACGACGAGGTTCACCTCCTGCCCGCTCCGGTCTTCCGGGTCACGGCCGACATCCAAGCCCGTCGACGGCTCGGCCTGACCGCGACCCTGGTGCGCGAGGATGGTCGCGAATCGGACGTCTTCACCCTGATCGGTCCGAAGAAATACGACGTGCCTTGGCGGGCTCTCGAACAGAAAGGGTGGATCGCGGAGGCTAACTGCACCGAGATTCGTTGCTCGCTCCCCGAGCAGAACCGGATGGAATACGCCGTCGCCCCCTGGCGGCAAAAGTTCCGGCTCGCCAGCGAGAACCCGGTCAAGGCTGACCTGTGCGAGGAGATCATCGAGCGCTATCCCAACGCGCGGATCTTACTGATCGGCCAGTATTTGCAACAGTTACGCGATCTGGCTAAACGCTTCGACATTCCGCTGATCACGGGGCAGACGAGCCAGTCCGATCGCGAAGCGCTCTACGAGCAGTTTCGCTCGGGTCGGATCAAGCAGCTTGTCCTCTCGAAGGTGGGCAACTTCGCGCTCGACTTGCCGGACGCCAACGTCCTGGTGCAAGTGTCGGGAACGTTCGGGTCGCGCCAGGAGGAAGCTCAACGATTGGGGCGCATCTTGCGACCGAAGGCCGATCGCCAGAGTGCCCACTTCTACACGCTGGTCACCCGCGATACCAAGGAGCTCGACTTCGCCCACCATCGGCAGCTCTTCCTGACCGAACAGGGATACAGCTACGAGATCTTGGACGAGACCAACTTCTTCGACGACGAGGAAGAAAACGGCGACGACCAAGAGAACTCTTCGGACGCGGAGGACTCGGTCGATTCGGTCGCGAGTACCAGCGGCAAGAATTGAGCGCCACGCGTTCGGGAGCCGGTCCGCGTCACGGTCGATGGATGCGGCGTGTCGTCGACCGCGGAATCGTGGTCAACGTCGATTCCCTAGCGCGTTTGGGAACCGGAACAGACAAATTTCTCGTTTAGTTGCGAGGCGACTCTCGGCATGAGTGATTGGAGCGGAGGCTACGGTTCAGGGAAGCGACCCGCGGGCGCGCGGATCCCCGTCAAGGTGCATCGCCATGTCTCGCTGATCCAGCTTGGCGATCCCATCCTCGCCGAGGAACTACTCGCTCGAGCTCGCCTTAGCCAAATGATCATCGGACGGCTCACCGACGAAGTGCTCCTCATCGAACCGGGCAAGGCCCAAGAGGTCGTCGAGGAACTCAAGCGGATGGGTCACACCTCCAATGTCATGGGAGCTTCATGATCGCTGCCAAAAGCGACGACCACCGCCCTTGGCTCCAGCGTTACTCCTCCGATCTACTGGAGCGGACCGCTGAACGAGCCGCCCGCTTCTCCCGTTCGAAGAAGGCCAAGGAATCGTCGGACCGCTTGGTCCAAGCCCTCGCGAGCAAGCGTTCGGTCGGCAAGATCATCGACGAACTCGACGAGGCCGCGCAAGAGGCGCTGGCGATTTTTCGCCGATCGCCCCTGATCGAGTGGCGCTGGGATCACGCGATGCGCTTGCTGGGGGCCTGTTCGATCCGGTCTCCCTACCGCGCGGTGCAATCGCTGCTGACCGACGGCTTGTTGTGGATGCGCCCCTCGCGTCCCGGCGAGGAACTGACCCGGTTCGAGGTCAACGACGGGTTGCCGATCGAGGCCCTGCCGGTCATCACCCTGGCCGCACCCCTCTCGGAATCGCTTCCCGACCAGGCCAGTCCCGTCAAGGGGCTGGTGGGGACGGAGGCCTCGGGATCGTGGCGTGCCGCCGACGGCTGGGAATACCCGATGCGACTGGCGCTCTTGTGGCGCCTGGCGACGCGCTTGCCGATTCGCCGTACCCAGCAAAACATCCTCTTCAAACGCGACCAGGAACGGATCGGACAAAATAGTCTCCTCGAGGCACCTTTCGTCGACACGCCCGAGGCGTGCGACCAGCTCGGGATGCTGACGTACGCTCTGGCGGTGCAGGGAGGCATGCTCGATCGGTTTTGCGACGAGCAGTTCCCGACCGAGTCACTCGCCGACCATTGGCCGGCCGATCGCAACGAGCTCTTGCTCAAGTGTCTTGGCGACTTGATTGGCGTCGAGAACTGGAATGAGCTGGGCGAGGAGACCCCGACCGGCCCGTTCGCCTCGGAGATGGCCTCGGCCCGCTTTCTCGTGCTGTATTGGCTCGGCAGCCTACCGCCCGAACAGGGGGCCAGCGTCGAGCAGCTCGCGAGCAAGCTCGAACAATGTCACCCGCCTTGGACGGAGACCGGCGAACGAATCGGCCCCTTGCGTCAGGAAGAGACGCGGGCCCGTCTCGCCCGCAAGTGGATCCGCAAGTTCGTCTTTGGCTCGCTCTATCAGACGGGGGCGGTCGAGATCCTCCAAACCGGCGACGGCGAGGACCTCGCTCGTCTCAGTCCCTGGGGCAAGCGGTTTCTCGGGGAAGAGGTCGAGCTCCCGGAACTGCCGGCGTTTCCCGGCACGTTGCTCGCCCAGCCGAATCACGAAGTGGTCGTCTATCGCCAAGGCCTGTCGGTCGAACTGCTGCGCCGGCTCGCGGTCTTCTGCGAACCGAAGACGCTCGGAGCGGCCCTGACGTACGAGATCTCCGCCGATTCGGTCTACATCGGCCTCGAGGCGGGGCTCAGCGCCGACACGATGATCGAGACGCTCGAACAGTATGGAGGCCGAGAGATCCCGACGGGACTCTCGACCTCGATCCGAACCTGGGCGGAACGGCGCGAGCGGATCCGCGTCTTCCCACGCTGTTCGCTCTACGAGTTTTCGAGCAAAAGCGACCTCGACGACGCCGTCGAACGGGGGCTCGAGGGGACCGCGATCACCGATCGGATCTTGCTCGTGGCCGGCGACGCGGGGGCGACGCTCAAGAACTTGCGGATCACCTCCTCGCGGAACTACTCGGTCGGGTCCGAACCGTGCGTCAACGTCGATGCCGACGGGATCACGTTGCACATCGACCTAGCCAAGTCGGACCTCCTGCTCGAGACCGAACTTCGCCGCTTCGCCGACTCGGTCGAGAGAGAGAGCGGCGAGGGACCGAAAACCTTCCGCCTCACGTCCAAGTCGCTGGGGCGGGCGCTCGACCAAGGGCTTTCGATCAGTTTTCTCGAGGAATGGTTTCGGCGCCGCACCGGGGAGAGCCCCCCGCCGAGCGCTCAGCTTCTCTTCCGCTGCGCCGCGCGGGCGGAGGTCGAGATCAAGTCGCTCGTGGTCCTACGGACCGATGACGAGATGCTCGCCGACGGGCTCTTGCAGCATCCGGCGACCGCGGCGTGCTTCCAATCGCGCCTCGGCCCCAAAGCCCTCGTGGTCGAGCCCGAGAAGAGCGCGGAACTGACCGGCGCCCTGGAAGCCCTCGGCGTCGACATCTCCGGCGAAGGACGGCTCGTCCGCGGCGGACTTCCAAGCGACTCCGAATCGACCGCCTGAATGAACGATGAGTCCCCCTCCCAGGCATGAAATGGGTCCGTTTTTGACGAAAATGGATCCAAAACGGACCAACGACGATCGAACTTGTCGCCGAAACGGGCCTCTTTAGAGACAGAATCGTCTCGATTCCGACCGGTCGGCGTCCCCCGAACCATCAGCGGAGACTGTTGCGGTGAAAAAGATCCCCCCCGTCAAATACATGCGGGACTTCTATCCGGAGCTCATGCGGCAACGGCTCGAGATCGAGTCGGCCTGGAGAGCCGTCAGCGAACGGGCCGGCTTCGAGCCCTGGGACGCCCCCATCGTCGAGCACCTCGATCTCTTCACCCGCAAGTCGGGCGAGGAGATCGTCACCCAGCTCTACACCCTGACCGATCGCGGCGACCGGGAGCTGGCGATTCGTCCCGAGATGACGCCCTCCCTGGCCCGGCTGATCACGCAGCGCCAATCGGCCCTGCCCCGTCCAATCAAATGGTACTGCAGCGCCCGGATGTGCCGCTATGAGCGCGGTCAGCGAGGACGCCTACGCGAATTCTGGCAGTGGAACATCGACCTGCTCGGCGTCGCGGACGTCACCGCCGACGCGGAGGTGATGAGCGTCGCGCTGGACGGCTTGGAGGAGTTTGGGCTCGGTCCCGCCGATGTCGCCCTGAGGCTCAACTCGCGCGATCTGCTCGCGGCGCTGCTCGGCGCCCTGGGCATTCCCGAGGAGCACCACGCCGCCGTCTATGCCGTCACCGACAAACGGGGCAAGGTCCCCGACGAGACACTGACGAAACTCTACGAGGAGCTCGGGCTCGACAAAGCGACGCTGGAGAAACTGCTCGCGGTGATGTCGTGTTCGACTCTCGAGGAACTCGATCGGGCCGCGCGTGGCGCGGGGCTCGTCGGATTCGAGGCGGAAGTCGAGAAACTACAGCGGCTCATCGGCTATCTCGAGGCGCTCGGCAAGGGGGACTACGTCGTCTTCGATATCGGGATCGTCCGCGGACTGGCCTACTATACCGGACCGGTCTTCGAGATTTTCGACCGCAACGCGGAGCTGCGGGCGATCTGTGGTGGCGGGCGTTACGACCGGTTGATGGAGACGATGGGTGGTCAGCCGATGCCGGCGGTCGGGTTCGGCATGGGTGATGTCGTCCTTGGCGAACTCCTCACCGAGAAGGGTCTCTGGGGCACCGCGCCGGCGAATGTGGTGGCCCAGGCCGTCCCTCTTGCAGACGAGCGGATCGCCGACGCGATGCGGCTGGTGGCGTCGCTGCGGGCAGGCGGCATGATGGCGGACTACGTGATGAAGTCCGGTGGGTTGGGAAAAGTGCTCAAGCGTGCCGGGGAGTCGGGCGTTCGCTGGGTCATTTTTGTCGGCGGCGACGAGTGGGACTCGGGGCAGGTGCGGGTGAAGGAGCTGGCGACGGGAGAGGAGCGGCTCGTCGGGACCGACGGCAAGGAGTTGCTCGCGTTGATCGCGAAGACGGCGCTGTGAGGGAACGTCGACTTTCCTCCATCGCGGAGCGACAAAGTCAGTCCATTGGCCTCCATCGCGGAGCGACAAAGTCAGTCCATTGGCCTCCATCGCGGAGCGATGGAGGAGACAGCCGCCCGGTCCCTTTTAGGGGCGGGGGGTTTGGGGGGTTGGGATTTCTTTCCTCTTCCTGAAGCGACGCCGTAGGCGTTAGCCAGTCACGTCTCCCAATGGACGTCCATGCGACCTTCGGGCTCTTGTGGCTGCGCCACCCCGATTGGCAAGCAATCGGGGCCACCCAGGAGAGTTTTTTCGCCTTTCTCCCCTAGCAACGAGGGAGGTTCTCCCCCGCCCCCTCTTCTGCTAAGCTATTTCTACCATGGCGAGTCTCAACCGCTACGAACGCGCTCTGCACGCCTATCTTGGCCGACACGGCATCCCCTATTGTCCGGTCAAGGAGACGAAGCGCGCGATTTGGGACGACGAGCCGCTCAAGAATTTTGATCTAGTGGCGTATCCGGCCGGCGATCGGCAGCTCCTGATCGACGTCAAGGGTCGACGGACCACGGCCAAGCGTCCCTACCTCGAGAACTGGGTCACCCAGGACGATCTCGAGAGTCTCGATCGTTGGCAGTCGCTCTTTGGCCCTGGGGCGGCCGGTCTCTTCGTCTTCGCTTATGAGCTCTCCTCCGGGGTACGGGAGGCTTTCATCGATCGGCAATCGTTCGCGGAGCGTCGCTACGGCTATCTCGGGATTGGTGTCGACGACTACCGTCGTCATGCTCGGAGGCGTTCGCCGCGTTGGCGGACGCTGAGTCTCCCGCGGGCTCTCTTCCGCGAGTGCGCCCGCCCGCTGTCTTGTTGGCTCACGGTCGACCCGGCGGAACCGCGACGTGGTGACGCGGTCCTTGCCGACGATTCGGTCCAGGTGTCCTTCAAAGGAACCGTTTGATGCTGATGCGTGTGATTCGCCGTCGCTTGGTGGCGGGCTTTGTCCTGATGGGTGTTGTCTGGATGCTCATGGCGCCGCTGGCGGCGGTTGCCCAGGAGGAGGAGTCGTCGTCCTCGGGCTATTCGGACATCACGACGTACATCATCGCCGGGGTGCTGATGGGGGGCACGCTTTGGTGCGTGCTTCGGTCGAGCGGCCGGAGTTGGTCACGGTAGGAGCGAGTCCATTGGCCTCCATCGCGGAGCGATGGAGGAGAAAGCCCCCCGGTCCCTTTTAGGGGCGGGGGGTTGGGGGGCTGGGGTTTCTTTCCTCTTCCTCTGACGCGACGCCGCAGACGTTGCCCCGTCACCTTTTGCCGTGGGCCTTCGCCCCCCTTGGGGCTCTTGTGGCTGCGCCACCCCGATTGGCAAGCAATCGGGGCCACCCAACACGGACGATCGCCTTCTTGCGGACTTTCGTGTCCCCCATTTGTCCGTTCGCGCCAATTCATCCACGAGGCGTACTTCTTTCGGCGTCCGCAGCACTTCCCGAACACGACCCTCTGGCTCGTTGTTCCAGGGATGCTTGCCTCAGGTTCAACCTCCTCGGCACCGCGTCGGTGCGGGGGATCGCCTGCTCGGACGCCAACGCTTATGGAGATCGAACCGATGATGCTTCGTACTTGGGTCCTCGCGGGTCTGTCGTCCGTCCTCCTGGCCGGTGCGGTCGTGTCGGCGGCCCCTGATCGCCAACTCTTCCCCCAGCAGGTCCGTGAGTTCGTCATGGGCCGGGTCGGCCGGGCGCTGCTCCTGCGTTCGGAAATCGACCTCACGCCCGAGCAGCGTGGCGCGATCGCCAACGTGCTGAACGACGATCGCCAGACGCGGTTGCGGCGGATGGAGACGCTGATCGTCGAAGCCCGCAAGCTGCGTGAAGCCGTCCTGGCCGAAGCGCCGGACGACCAGGCGATTCGTAAGGCCGCCGACCGCGTGGGAACGGCCCTGGGAGACGCCGGGGTGGAGTGGTCCCAAGTTGCGCGGAAGGTCCGCCCGATCCTGAAGCCCGAGCAACGCGAGAAGATCGAGGCATTTCGGGCCAAGAACGAGAAAGCGACCGATGAGTTTCTTGGGTCGTTGATCGGGAAGTAACTCGAAGCGCGGGAACATCTGGCCCCTGGAGGAAGAAGGGGAGGTTGTGAACCACAGAGGTCGCGGAGAGCGCAGAGGGGGAAAGAGGAGAGTTGGGAGCGATCCCGAAGAGCCGCGATGGGGACGAGCCGATCTTGTCTCGCCAGCGGGCGTCGCCTTGCATTGAGCAAGGACCAAGGGAACCACGGAGAACACAGAGGAAACCGGCGGAAAGAGAAAGCAGCCATCGAGCGGCGGATCGTCGGACGAGCACGAGGGATGAAGCAAATGGTCTTGAGCAATTCAAACCCCATCCCGGTTACTGCTTTCGTCTTCTGCTCACCTACATCGTCGACCTCTGGCCCACCCTCCATCCTGAGCCCTCCCCCCCTCTGCGACCTCCGCGGCCTCTGTGGTGAGTTCCTCTTCTTCTCCCCTCTTGCTTCCCCTTCTCCCTCTCCTCTCCAACAGTCATCGAAATGGCGAGCCGCCGGACCACCCTCCATCCTGAGCCCTCCCCCCTCTGCGACCTCCGCGGCCTCTGTGGTAAGTTCCTCTTCTTCTCCCCTCTTGCTTCCCCTTCTCCCTCTCCTCTCCAACAACCACCCGACGAGTACGGGCTTGTCAGTTTTCTGTCGGGGACGTCATCAAAATGGTGGCGAATCTCCCGCCTTGAGCCCTTTTCGACGATTTTCGGCCCTTCGAGGCTCTTGGCACAGCGCCTGCGTTACTCCCCTAGCGACGACAACAAAGACCTTGCCAGCGGAGGAAGACGCATGCAGGCAATCGGAGGAATCAGGCGAGCGATGATGCTCGCGGCACTCTCGGGAAGCACCCTTCTCTTCGGCACGTCGCAAGCCCGCGCGGGCCACGATAACCCCTACGCCCTGGCGGGGCTGCTCGTCCAACAGGCCGGTCAGTTCCAGTGCTCGGTGGCAGAGATGTCCAAGCACGTCCCGGTCTGCCCCGACCTCTTGCGGCATGCCGGCGTCCTTCAGTCGCAGGCCTTGCTGCTCAATGGTCAGCTCCAGGCGGGATCCGCGCAGTGCCAACTGGAGGAAGTCGTCCGATCGCTCGAGCAGACCCAGGCGTGTGCCGAGGACGAGATCGAGGACTTGCGGGTTCCGCGGCGTTCGTGTGCCTACCCCGTCTACAAGCAAGCGTCATGCCTCATCGAGGACATCGAGGACACGATCGATGACTTGGAGGACGCGATCTGTCATCTCGATCGCTACCGAGGCAAGGGATGCGCCATCCAACCGGTCCGAGGTCGTCCCTACGGCAACCTCCCAGGGCTCTTTCGCGGCCACGTTCCCGGCTACAACGTCAATCCTGGCCCCGCACGACGAGGAGCGACCCCGCCCCGGGTCTTCCACGAGGAGCCCGTGATCCCGCAAGGCCCAAGCATCCAGCCGGTGCCCTCGGCCCCCGTGCCACGGCCGCCGCAACTGGCTCCGGCGCCCACGCGGCCAGAGGGGTCTTCTTATCACCGGGCGAGGCGTCCTGGCCGTTCGGTACTGACGCCGGTCGGCAACCGAAGCACCAACTTCGAAGGTCGTCTGGGACCGCTGCGGTTTCGGTTCTAACATTCCGAGGACTCGCCGGGGGCGCCCTTTGTCGCGGCCCCGGCCTGGATCGATAGCGGGTGTTTTGGCAACAATGGTCTCCGGAAGCCGCTCGGAACACGTCAACATGCGAGCGGCGACCAGACGACAGCCTTCGGCACCCGAACCCATCTAAGAGACGATGTTGAACGCGGTCCGCCCCCTCCCCTTGATTCTCCTGCTTGTCGGCCCCTTGGGCTGCTCCGGCGTCAATGCCTCGAAGTTCGAACCGATCTTCAAGACCGCCGACGACATCGAGACCTCCACTCCAGAGACGTTCACCGAGCAGCGAAGCCTCTTCAACCGGGCACTCTCGACTCTTGAGGAGCAGCGGCTCAGTTCGAGCGAACGAGGGGTCGTTCGCCTCCTGGAGCAAGCCGCCCAGGAATGGCTGCTGGCCGACATCGCGTTCGACGAGTATCGTCAAGCGACCGACCAACGCCAACGCGACGCCGGACTCGCGCACGCCACCGAGGGTCTCGAACGGGGAAGTCGCTACGTCGAGAAAGCCAAGCAACTCGTGTCGGGTGGTCGCCTCTTCTGACCACGCAAGCCACCAACGCGATCGCCCATCGACAAACAACGACTTGGCATCACGTCGCCTGGGGTGTCGCGTCCATGAAGAATCGCATCGCGGCCTCCGCGAGCAGTTCGGGATGACTCAGGTGAGGTAGGTGCCCGCAATCGGCAATGGTCAACCGCTGGGTGTTGGGAAGCCCTTCGACAAGCTCGTCGGCTTGCTCGGGCGGCACGAGCGGGTCCTCCTGGCCACTGACCACGAGGACCGGTTGCGACACCGATCCGAGGATCGGCGAGAGGTTGGTCGCGTCGACCGCGCGACTTTGAGCCGCGGCGGTGCGAATCGGAATGAGCCCGCGGCGCTGCGTCAGGAAGTCGACCAATCCCGGATCGCGCGCCAGCAGCGACTTGCCGTGAAAACGAGTCACCATCAACTTCATCAGCAGTGATTTGCCAAGATTGCCCCGACTGCGGCCGGCGAAAAAGCGAACGAATCGCTCGCGGGCCTTGAGCGGTCGATGGACGAACCCACTGGCAAGGACCGCGGCGGTGATTCGGTCGGGAGCCCGCGCCATCGCGCGGACACAAACCGTCGTCCCGAAGGAGATGCCGAGAAGTCGGAACGTGGCGTGCCCCAGATGGTCGCCGAGCGCCAGGAGGTCCTCGACGTAGTTCTTGAGCGAATACGCCGCGAGATCGGCCCCGTCATCGCTGTTGACGCCGGGGTAGTCGAAGACGGTCACCTGGAAGCGCTGGGCGAGCTGCACCATCAGGGTCGAGTAGAGCATGATGCTCGAACAGATGCCGGGCACGATCAGTAGGGGAGGCCCCGCGCCCATCGTGGCGTAGCGGATGTTGTAGCGGGGCCCGTCGAAGACGTGCTGGTAGGCCTCGACGTCGAAGCGCTCAAGCATCTGTTCGAGGGAGAGCAAGGCGGATGTTGCCTCGTCTTCTCCCTCCGCCGAAACCGCGGTCTCGCTCACGATGGGGCCTCGTTAGTGGTCGCGCCGAAGAAGCGTTCCCCGGCCTTGGCCAAGACATCGGGATGACTCAGATGGGGAAAATGGCCGCATTGGGGAATGAGCATCACCCGAACGTCCATCAAGCGTTTGGCGATCTCGGAGGCTTGCTGGGCCCCGACGAGCCGGTCGTCGCTGCCGTGAACGACAAGCACCGGCTGACGAACCTCGGCCAGCAGTTCGCGCAGATCGGTTTGATGAATCGCACGGGCTTGAGCGGCGGCGGCGCGCACCGGAGCCTCCCCCAACTGAGCAACGAGAAAATCGGTCCGTTCGGGCGCGTAATGATCGATCTCCAGCCCGTGGTTATAGCGAGTGACCATGCTCATGAACGGAATGTGGCGCATCCGTCCGGGCCAGTGCTGGAGTACGTTCAGCAGGAATTGCTCCGACGCAACCAGACGGCGCAGCGCGAACCCGCCGAGAAAGATCGCCCGCGTCGCTCGCTCCGGGGCTCGCACCAGGGTCTGGGTCGTGATCGAGACGCCGAACGAGGACCCAACAAGACCGAATCGCTTGTGACCGAGGTGGTCGGCCACCGCGAGCAAATCGCTCGGATAGTCCTCAATGCGGTAGCGCGACAGATTCGCCCCGTCGCCGGTTCGCATTCCCGCCAACTCGTAGAGCACAACGCGAAAGGAACTCGCCAGGGCCAACGCCAGGGGCGCGTAGATGCGGCTGGGCGAACACATGCCCGGCACCAGGACCAGGGGAGGGCCCTCGCCGAGCGAGGCGTGATGGATGCGATAGCGCGGTCCATCGAGGACGCCGGTCTCGGCCTGGTCGTCGAATTGCTCGAGCAAGTCGTTCAGAGGCGTCAATGGGGTCGATCGAGGTGGCAATTCGACCTGACCAGTGGATGCTTCCGCCATGCTTCCCCAACACGTGGACATAGGACCAGGAACGTGGTGACGCCCATCCCTCTATTCTCGGCATGCGGCGGTTCGGGTCAAGCCGCACGTTCGCCGCCGGCCAACTCGAGCGATTCTTTTCGTTGACCTGATCGCGGTCAGCCCGTATGAGGCGAGCGCCCGCGAGGAGGCAATCTTGGGCAGGAAACTATCGAAATCGAGGGCACGACGATGAAAACGTGGACGATCTGGATCGGGGCCGCGTCGCTGGTCGCGGTGATGAGTCTCCCGAGTTTGGGACAGGACTGGCGCGATCGAGCGCGGGGGCTCTTCCGAGGGGCCACCAATCGGTTCGTGGCGCCGCGGCAGGCGACGCAGCGTTCTGGCGATCCGCAGCCGCAGAACGTTGCCGCCAACGAGATTCGGATCGAGCGTCACATGACCCGCGCTTCCGATGGGTGGAAGCTGGTCGCGACCCGCTACCAGGTGCCCGGCAAGCTCGTCGCGGGGCGAATGCCGGTCATTTTGTGCCACGGCTTCGGCTACAACGGCCGCTTTTTCGACATGCGCGAGGACGCGAGCCTCGCCCGCTACCTCGCCCAAGCCGGCTTTGACGTTTGGGCCGTCGATCTGCGCGGGAGCGGCTTAAGCAGCAAGTGGGCTCCCACCGCCGCCGGAGGAGCGACCGCCCTGCTCGATCGCGTTATCCCGACCGGAGCCGAAGTGCCCGCCCAGGGCTTCGGAAGCCTCGACTTCAAGTACGCCAATTGGACGATGGACGATCACGTCGACAAGGACGTCCCCGCCCTGATCGACTTGGTGAAACAAAAAACGGGCGCCCCGCAGGTCGCTTGGGTCGGCCACTCGATGGGGGGCAACGTGATGCTGGCCTATCTGAGCAAGTACGGCAATAACGGGTCGGTCGGCCGCTTGGCGACGGTCGGTTCGCAAGTGACGATGCCCAATGGCCAACTGATGATCGAGTTCCTGATCGAGCTCTTCACCCGCCGGCAGGGCCAACTCTTCGGGAATCAGCTCGATGCCCAGGACGCCCTCGACAGCGTCAATAGTATCTTCTTCAACGAAGCCAACACCGATCCGATCATCCAGAAGGCTCTCTCGACCGGCGGCGTCGCCTACGACATGCCTTCGATCAACCTGATCAAGCAATACCGCCTCTTCGCCGACCAGGGGAAGCTCACCAGCGAGAATCGGCAAGTCGATTACTCGTCGGGACTTAGCAAGATCCAAATCCCGACGTTGGTGATGGCGGGGAGTGTCGACCAGGTCGCCCCGCCGCGGACCCAGCGTGAGTTGCTCGAACGCATCAGCTCGAACGACAAGACGCTGGTCTTTCTCGGACGCCACCGTGGCATGGGCGCCGAGTACGGCCACAGCGATAGTCTCGTGGGTCTACAGTCGTCCCGCGAGGTCTACCCGCTCCTCTCCTCGTGGTTGGCCGGCCAGCGGGTTCAAGCCGACCGCTAAGTAGAGAAACGTCGACGAGAGACCTACTGCATCTTCTCGACATCGTCGCGAATCTCTTGAAAGTCGACGAAGTGCATGCCCGCCAACGAACGAAGTTCGCGGGCGACGAACCCCTGTGTCGACAGGATCAAGAACCGTTTCCCGCGAGCGTGCAACGTCCGCATCGGCCGTTCGAAGTCGGCGTCGCCGCTGACCAGGACGGCCATGTCGTAGTGCTCGATCTGGTTGAACATGTCGAGGACGATCTCGACATCGAGATTGGCGCGTTTGCGGTCACTGCCGTCGGAGAGATGAATCGTTCGCAGCTCTTTGGAGACGACCGTGTATCCCATGTAACTAAGAGCTTTGAGAAACCCCTCTTGCTGAGGATCCGCGTTGTAGTCGACCCCGATGTAATAATAGGCGTCAACGACATCCCCTCGTGTCCTAACCCATTCCAGCAACTTCTTGGGATCGATCCACCAGTGAAGCCGGTCCTTCTGCATGTAGAAGAAGTTGGCCCCGTCCACGAACACGCAGGTTCTCATCGATTCTATCCTTGCGTTGGTTCTCTCACGCCCGGAGAGGGGCCAACTTCCAATCATAGTCGGCACAGACTCTAGGACGCGCGGCTCCCACCGCTCTCGGTGGCGAGCTCTCCCCAGTTGCTAGGCGCACTGATCGTGACGACGCGTGATCACTCCCCTTCCCTTCAACTCCAATCAAGGGACGTTGGAGGGAGAGGCAATAATCCTCAGCACGCTCTCACGAAGGTGATGAAAGACGCGGTGGGCGGAAACGCCCAAGTGGTGGGGAAAAAGAGAGAGTGACCCCGACGGGATTTGAACCCGTGTTGCAGGAATGAAAATCCTGTGTCCTAGGCCAGGCTAGACGACGGGGCCGGTGGCAAAAAACGCGATCAACAAGCGTTGATCATGATGTCCGATGGTAGAGATAGGACACGTTCTCGTCAAGGCACCCGTTTGACGCCCTTTCGGCCATAAAAACACAACTCGAAACCCAAAAGAGAGTTACGACCAATCCAGCATCCGGTTCCATTCTCCTTGTCCGCCCACACACAGCTCGCCGCGTCTTCACACGTTGCGCCTTGGAAGACACTTCCAAGCGACCGCCAACCGTGTCGTGGTCCTGCCACGAACGCGGTCACCGTCGCGACGGACCGGATGCAAAGGCCGTTCCAGTCCTCCATGCCCACCTCCTTTGAGGCGAGTCAATGGTCCCAGGGACAACCCTAGCGTGAATCGCTCCTGCCCACTCCCCGACTCGTCTTTCCCGGTGAAACCGTAGTTAGGACGGTCGCTCGACACCGAAACAAGTGGAGCAAGGTTTTTTCCGTGAGATTGAAAAGACGCCCGCCAGCTTCGCCGCTTTCTCGCATCGAAACGGGTGCGGCAGGATGAGCGATCATCCACCGCTACTGGTTGGTCACCAGCCAACCTGGCTCCGCAAAGGCCATGTCGTCAACAACTCGCCTCGGGGAGACGTTGGGCCCCACGGTCGTCATCATCGTGATTTGGAAAGTGTCACGCGCCCTTCCAACCGGTGTTGGTCCAGCGAATTCCCCCCTTCCTGACTCCCACCGACCAATCGCACTCGCTCCCGAAGGACTCTCTGGTACGCGATCTGCTTTCGCTGCTCCACGACCAGTCGTCAACCACCGCAAATAGCCTCACCTAACGAGGTGTTCGTCGTGGTCGACGCTCGGCGAACGTCCTCCTCCCCGGCCTTCGCCACCAGGGAATGCGAAACCACCTTGTGAAAGGACCTTCGATGTATCACCACGTCAAGAAGCTAATGTACACCGTGCACGTGGACGATCCCGATCCCCGCTTCGGCAAGATGTTGCTGGAACAGTTCGGCGGAGCCAACGGCGAACTCGCCGCCGCGATGCAGTACTCCATCCAGGGGCTCAACTGCGAGGATCCCGCTCGCAAGGACTTGCTCATGGACATCGGCACCGAGGAGCTGAGCCATCTCGAAGTCATCGGTGCCCTGGCTCGTGCCCACCTGAAACCGCTACGGGAAAAGGGCGATGCGGCCGTGGAAGATCCGCTCATCGCCGTCGTCGGCGGAGGCGGCGTCTCGCTCAACAACTCCCAGGGCAATCCCTGGACCTCCGACTACATCAACGTCACCGGCCAGCTCGAAGTCGACCTCCGGGCCAACATGGCCGCCGAAGCGGGAGCCAAGATCGTCTACGAGCGGCTCATCGGCTTCACCGACGATCCTGGATCCAAGGAGGCGCTCAAGTTTCTCATGACCCGGGAAATCACGCACCTCAAGGCCTTCGGGGCCGCCCTGGAGAGCATGGACAAGGGTCCGCTGGAGATCGGCGAACTCAAACCCGAGAAGGAGTGGGTCGACAAGTACTTCAACGACTCGACCGGCGAGGGTGATTTGGGCAAGGACGCGACCGGCCCCTGGAACAAGGGCAAGGAGTGGGAGGTGATCGAGAACCCCGCCTTCGAGTCGCTCAAGAGCTGAGTCGCGGCATTCCGTAGTGGGGTCACTCCCCGATGGTGGACCATCGACGCGTTCCGGCTGGACAAGTTCCGGTCGGAACGCGGGATGATGGCCACCGGAACCCGTACAATCGTGACGGATACGTCAGGAAGCCCATTTGTACGGGAGCATGCCGCTTTGAAGTTCGCGATCTGCAACGAGTTGTACGAGCAACGTCCCTTCGAGGAGATCTGTCGCTCGGTCGCCGAGATCGGCTACACGGGACTGGAAATCGCGCCCTTCACGCTGGCGCCCCTGATCACCGACGTCGACGCCGAACGTCGGGCCCTCCTCAAGCGACAGGCCTCCGATGCCGGGGTCGAGATCATCGGCTTGCACTGGCTCTTCGCGAAGACGACCGGGTTTCACCTCAATTCGACCGACGAAGCAGTTCGCGTCAAGAGCGCCGATTATCTCCGGGCGCTCGCCGACGCCGCCGCCGACCTTGGGGGCTCGATCCTGGTCCTCGGATCGCCGGACGCTCGCCGAATTCCCGAGGGCACTTCCAACGACGAAGCGCTCAAGCTCGCCGCCGACACCCTTTCACGTGCCTGTGGAACCCTCGCTGATCGAGGCGTCACCCTTTGCATCGAACCTCTGGCGCCGACGGAAACCGACTTTCTCCAAACGGCCGACGAGGGGGCTCGCCTCATGAAGATGGTCGACCATCCCAACGTCCAATTGCACCTCGATGTGAAGGCGATGTCGTCCGAAACGCCTTCGATTCCGGAGATTGTCGCGACGCATCTCGGCCATACCGGGCACTTCCACGCCAACGACGCCAACTTGCGTGGCCCCGGCATGGGCGAGACCGATTTCCGTCCGATCTTCCAAGCTCTGCTCGAGCACCACTACGACAAGTGGGTCTCGGTCGAGGTCTTCGACTTCAAACCCGATCCCGAAACGATCGCTCGCGAGAGCCTCGCCTACATGAAGCAATGCCTCGCCGACATCGGAGCGGCGACATGAACGACTTCGGCCAACGCCTCAGCGACGCGATTCTCGCGAAGAAGACCCCCGCGATGGTCGGCATTGATCCCCGTTGGGAACTGCTCCCCGAGGAGCTTCGCCGCGATGCCGTCGCCGAGCACGGAGAGACAACCAAGGCGGTCGCCCAGGGCTACCAAGTCTTTTGCCAGCGCGTGCTCGACGAGGTCGCCGATCTCGTCCCGGTCGTGAAGTTCCAGATGGCCTTCTTCGAGGCGGCCGGCGCGGAGGGCTTGCTGGTCCTCTCCCAACTCGTCGACCACGCTCACGACGCCGGCTTGCTCGTCGTCCTGGACGGCAAGCGCAACGACATCGGCAGCACCGCGGCGGCTTACGCCAACGCCTACGTCGGGTCGATCGGCATTGGTTCGACCACGCTGCGCCCCTGGAACGCCGACGCCCTCACGGTCAGCCCCTACCTGGGAACCGAAGGCATCAACCCGTTCGTCGAAAGCTGCGATAAGCACGGAACCGGGATCTTTGTTCTGGTCCGGACCAGCAATCCCGGCGCGGGGGCGATCCAGGAACTCAGCGCCGAGGGCCGATCGGTCTGCGAACGGGTCGCGGACCTGGTCGAGGGAGCTTCGGCTTCGCTCACATCAACACCAGACGGCTACGGCCCCTTGGGCGCCGTCGTCGGGGCGACGGTTCCCGAGCAACTCGTGGCGCTGCGCAAGCGAATGCCGCACGTCCCCCTGCTCATCCCCGGCTACGGGGCCCAAGGGGGAAGTGCCGCCGACACCTCGGCTGGCTTCGATGAGCGCGGGCTCGGCGCGGTCGTCAACAGCTCGCGGGCGATCCTCTTCTCCTACCGTCTCAAGGACGGCGCCGAGGCGCCCTGGAAGGATTCGTTCGCGACCGCCGCCCGGCGAATGATCGACGATCTCGCCACCCACACGCCCGCGGGCCGGCTTCGCTAACGCTCCGATCGCCAAGTTCGTCGCCGAAACGCTGTCGGGAGCGATGCTCGCGTTGGTGTGGGCGTCTTCTCGAATCCGTGGCGTCTCGCGCATGCCCACGCGGCGGGGGCATGGCACCCAGAGCCAAGAGGTCTCCGCGGACGAAGCTTCCTCGGCCTGACGATGAGCGTTGGTTAGAATGGAGTTGAGCAGATGACACCAGGAGACTTGGGATGCAACTCGAACTGACCGACGAACTCAAGCAACACGTGGCCGACGAGATCAAGTCAGGCCGGTTTCAGACCGAGCAAGAGGTCGTCCTCGACATGCTCGAGCGTTGTCGCCAGTTCTTCGTCACGGACATCGAGGATCTGCGCCGGGAGATTCAAGTCGGGATCGACGAGATCGACCGCGGCGAGTTCGTCTCCGCCGAAGAGGTCTTCGCGCAGCTCCGGAAACGCAACAGGCAGCTTCGCGAGAAGGTTTGATGGATGTCAATTTCTCGCCTCAGTCCCAGAAGGACCTCGACGAGATCCACGACTACATTGCGGCGGATAGCCCCGAACGTGCTCTCTCGTGGATCCGCCAGATCGAAACGGCATGTACCAGCCTGAGTGAGGCACCTCTTCTCGGAACGCCACTCGCGATCGGCCTTCGCCATGTGCGAGCGACGACCTACGGAAACTACGTCATCTACTACCGGGTTCGCGACGATCAGGTCGACATCCTGCGGGTCGTCCACGGAGCCAGACGGCCACTCGGATCGTTGTGAAGGGTCGCGGCATCGCCCCCGGCTACCGCGGATGATCGACGTTCAAGATCTCGCCGACCGACTTTTCGATCCCTTGGCAGATCGTGTCGAGTCGCAGATCGTTGCTGTCGCGGCCGAAGGGTTCCTCAAGCGACTCGGCAAGCAGCTCCATGCCGACCATGAAGTAGGCGATGAACGCGGTCGCGGGAATGCACCAAGCCCCAAGTTCCTCGGTGAGCCCCCAGGGAATCCAAACGAGGTAGAAGATGACGCACTGGCGGATGACCGAGAGGTAGCCGGTCGAGATGGGGGTCGACTTGATGCGTTCGCACGCCCCACAAATGTCCATGTACGCGCGGCCATGTACGTCGAGGATGAAGCTGTCGGTGCCGTCGATATGCCCTTCCCGCTTCCAACGTCGCAGTTCGTGCTGTATCTCTCCCGCGAGATAGGCGGGGACGTGGGTGACCGACCCATCGTGGGGAACCTCGACCGGAAGGGAGGCGACATCAACTCCTTCGCGAAGGTGCTCCTTCAGCACGTAGGGAAACGCGACGATCAATTCGCCGATGCGGTCGGAGCCGACGCCCGTATGACCTAGGAACTCGCGCGACTTGATCGCGAGGTTGCGAGAATCGTTGACAAGCTGCCCCCAGAGCTTGCGCCCCTCCCACCAGCGGTCGTAGGCGGAGTTCATCCGAAAGACGATCAGCACACTGAGCACGGCACCCGCCACCGTCTCGAAGCGGGAGTCGACCGTGATCGCCATCCAGGGCCATCGTTGGATCACGAGATGAACCAACGTCGCGTAGAGGCAGGTCAACAGTACGAAGATCGTGACACGGTAGAACAGCCCATGATCCGGGCAGTCGGATCGAACACTCATCAACTACTCCGTTGCCTCCATTGAATACTATCAACAGACCCTAGCTGCCAGCACGTCACCACCGCGAACCCGATGCGCGGCCCCGGAATCGAGCTTGCCAGGGCTCGAAGGATGCCCCAAAATTAACCTGGGGGAGGTACCTACCGCAAACTCACGGGGAATCACTTCATGGTTAAGTTTCGTTCGCGCTCCGCGTTCACCCTCATCGAACTGTTGGTGGTGATCGCGATCATCGGTGTTCTTGTCGGTCTGCTCCTCCCTGCCGTGCAGTCGGCGCGCGAAGCCGCCCGGCGCATGCAGTGTCAGAACAAGTTGAAGCAGCTCACCGTCGCTTTGGCCAACTATACGGACTCGGCGGGGCGTTTCCCCCCGGGGCACGTCTGGATGTCGACGGCTGCCGTCCCCACGTCAGGCCAAGGTCGTGGCGCCAGCTGGGGAGCGAGTTGGGCACTGATGCTCCTTCCTTACATGGACAAACAAGCGATCTACGATAAGTACAACTTCCAGCTCACCTCAAGGACGCCGGAAAACTCGACCGTCAACCTCATGCAGATCTCGGATTTCCTATGCCCATCCCAGTCCGTCCCCACGACTCCCTTGACTCAGGATTACAACGGTCATGCGAAGATGCATCTGGCGGCGAACTTTGGCCCCGGACAGCAACTCGACCTCGGCGACTTCACCACGCAATCCCAACGAGGCCCCTTCAGTGCCGTCGCTCAATGGGGAGCGGCGCCCGAGGACATCGCCGATGGAACATCCAAAACGGTCGCGCTGTCCGAAATCATGGCGCTGACTACCGTCAGCTATGACGGTCGCGGCGCGTGGAATTATGTCGTCGGTCTCTCCTTCTGTGGCGATGACGGCCAATTGACCCCCAACTCACTGATCCTCGACGAGCCTCCCTACTGTATCAACAGCGCGACCGTTGCCCCGCCCTGCTCTTCGGACAACACTGGCTCCAGCTCCGTCCAGGGGGCTCGCAGCGTCCACCCCGGCGGCGTTCACGTCAGCTTCTGTGACGGGGCGGTCTCGTTTATCAGCGACTCGGTCGACTCGACGGTCTGGGATGCCGCGCTCGGCATCTCGGACAATCAAATCGCGGAAGGTCTGTAGTCGGACGCCCGATTGCGCAGTTACAGGAGTGTATAAGTGACGAGCGTCCAACATCTCGGGCGAGTGGGGATAGGTTTGGCTTGCCTGCTACCGCTCTCCCTGGTGGCAGGTTGCGGCGGAGATAGCGGTCCGCCGAAACTATCGGCCACCGATGCCAACAGCCAAGTCGCGAAGAATCTCGTCGAACGCATTGCCGAGATCAAGAAGGTCGCCTCCAGCAGCACGACCCAGGCGAGCAACGAGTTGGCGATCCTCAAGGAGAGCTTCGAAGGTGACGCCTACAGCAACTTCGGTCCCAAGCAGGGGACCGTTGACGAGATCCATGCGGAGCTTGACAAGCTGATCAGCTTGTCAAAGTCCAACGGCTCGAAGAAGGAGATCCTTGCTGGTCTCGACCAGATGGAGACAAAGGCCAAGTCTCTAACTGCACCGTAGAGACGGCCCAGTCGCTCCAGGCCCAGTAGAAGTTCTTGCAACCACTCAAAGCGAAACGCCCGTCCCAAAGTGACTTGGAGACGGGCGTTATCGTTGAGGCTTCCATGTTGTCAGGACCTAGGTCTCAGCTCTTCATGAAGTTCCGCAAGACGGTCTGAAGAATACCGCCGTTGCGGTAGTACTCGACCTCCACCGGCGTGTCGACTCGGCAGATCGTCGTGAACTCGGTCACCTTGCCATCGGCGGCGGTCGCGCGAACCGTCAGCTTTTGGCCCGGCGTGATCCCCTCGGCGATGCCGACGATGTCGAAGACTTCGTCCCCCTTGAGCCCGATCGTTTCATAGGTATCCCCCTTCTCGAACTGAAGCGGCAAGACACCCATGCCGACCAGGTTCGAGCGGTGGATACGTTCGTAGCTCGAGGCGATGACCGCCTTGACGCCCAGGAGGAGCGTTCCCTTGGCGGCCCAGTCGCGCGACGATCCGGTGCCGTACTCGGCGCCGGCGAGGATCATCAGCGGCGTCCCGCTCTCCTTGTACTTCATCGCCGCGTCGAAGATCGACATCTGCTCGCCCGTGGGCAAGTAGGTCGTCACGCCCCCCTCGGTGCCGGGAGCCAGGAGGTTCCGCAAACGGATGTTGGCGAACGTCCCCCGCGTCATCACGCGATCGTTGCCGCGGCGCGATCCGAAGCTGTTGAAGTCGGACCGCTCGACGCCTTGCGATTCGAGGTACTTCGCGGCGGGACCGTCGGCCTTGATCGCCCCGGCCGGGGAGATGTGATCCGTCGTCACCGAGTCGGCGAGCTTCGCCAACGCCCGGGCGCCGGTGATGTCCCCGACCGCGTCGGGCTCGATCGGAAGGTCGAGGAAGAAGGGCGGCTCCTGGACGTAAGTGTTCGCGGTATCCCACTCGTAGATCTGGCCCTCGCCGCCGCTGATCGCTTTCCAGTGGTCATCACCTTCGAAGACGTTGGCGTAGCGCTCGCGGAACATTTCCGGCGTGATGACCGAAGCGACCACGTCGGCGATCTCCTGCTCGGTCGGCCAGACGTCCTTGAGCATGACGGGCTGACCGTCGGCTCCGGTGCCGAGCGGCTCGGTCGTCAGGTCAACCGTCACACTCCCGGCCAGGGCGTACGCGACGACCATCGGCGGGGAGGCGAGGTAGTTGGCCTTCACCAGCGGATGAACGCGTCCCTCGAAGTTGCGGTTGCCCGAGAGCACCGACGTGGCGACCAAGTCCCCAGTCGTGACCGCCTCGGCCACGGCATCGGGAAGAGGCCCGCTATTGCCGATGCACGTCGTGCAGCCGTAGCCGACGGTTTGAAAGCCCAACTTGTCGAGGTACTCGCTCAGGCCCGACTTCTCGAGGTAGTTGGTGACGACACGCGATCCGGGGGCGAGACTCGTCTTCACCCACGGCTTGACGTTCAGCCCCTTCTCGGCGGCCTTCTTCGCGACCAAGCCCGCCGCGACCATGACGTCGGGGTTACTGGTGTTGGTGCAGCTCGTGATCGCCGCGATCACCACCGCGCCGTGATGCAACTCCGCGCTGTCGCCGTTGGACTTGAAGGTCGCCGACTTCTCCAGATCCGAGCCCGAGAGCCCGAAGCCTCGCTTCTCCGGCGGCGTGGTCAGCGTCGTCGCAAAGGCCGACTTCATGTCGGTCAGCTTGACGCGATCCTGCGGACGCTTGGGACCGGCCAGGCTCGGCACCACGGTCGCGAGATCGAGCGAGAGGGTCTGCGAGTACGTCGGGTCGGTGGCGTCATCCGTCCGGAAGAGCCCCTGGGCCTTGCAGTACTTCTCCACCAAGTCAACCAGTTCGTCCGTCCGACCACTCTGGCGAAGGTACTTGAGCGTCTCGTCGTCGATGGGGAAGAAGCCCATCGTGGCCCCGTACTCGGGCGCCATGTTCGCGATGGTCGCCCGGTCGGCGAGCGACATGTTCGAAAGACCCGGTCCGAAGAACTCGACGAACTTGCCGACGACGCCGGCGGCCCGAAGCATCTCCGTCACCGTCAGGACCAAGTCGGTCGCGGTGGTTCCCTCGGGGAGCTCGCCGGTCATACGGAAGCCGACCACCTCGGGAATGAGCATGTAGATCGGCTGGCCGAGCATCACCGCTTCGGCCTCGATGCCGCCCACGCCCCAACCGAGGACGCCGAGCCCGTTGATCATCGTGGTGTGGCTGTCGGTTCCGACCAAGGTGTCCGGGTAGGCGACCGCGGTCGAACCCGAGTCGTCCTTGAAGACCCCCTTGGCGAGGTACTCAAGATTGACCTGGTGGACGATGCCGGTCGCGGGGGGCACGATCTGGAAGTTGGAAAAGGCTTTCTGGCCCCAACGCAGGAATTCGTAGCGCTGCTTGTTGCGATGGAACTCGATCTTCGCGTTGAGGTCTAGCGAGTCGGCGGTTCCGAAGTTGTCGACCTGGACCGAGTGATCGATCACCAAGTCGACGGGGCACGTCGGATTGATCTTGGTGGGATCCCCACCCAGTCGCGACATCGACGAACGCATCGCGGCGAGATCGACCAGGGCCGGAACTCCCGTGAAGTCCTGCAGGATGACTCGAGCAGGCTTGTAGGGAATCTCGGTCGGCTCCGCGGCGGTCGGCTTCCAACCCGCGAGGGCGCGGACGTGATCCTCGGTCACGGCGAAGCCATCAACGTTTCTTAAGACGTTCTCCAGCAACACCTTAATGCTGTAGGGCAAACGATCAATGGGACCGAGCCCCGCCTCGTCGAGCTTCTGGAGCGAGTAGTAGCGGACTTCACCTGCGGCCGTAGCGAGAGTCGCTTGGGCATCAAACGCGTTCGAGCTGGGGCTCATTGGTGGTGCGTCTCCGGCAAGATTCAACATTTGGTTTCGTACTGGTTAAAGTATGGTGGGCGCACGGGACCGCCAAGGAGAGGTTTCTCCCTCGCTCGCGTCGAAAATTCCCCGCCACCACCATCGATTCACCAACCATTCCGCCCTCGACGCCGCGTGTGATCGAGCCATCGGGGACCATCACGAGGAACTTTGCGGCTCGTAGCGGTTCGACGAAGCCTGATGAACAGGTAGGAAATATTCGGATTATAGGAGTTCTCAACAGACTAAAGCGACTGGGGGGTTCCAGCCGAAACAAACGGTGGGATCGGCCACTCGACATCGCATGATGTGACGAGAGGCGCCGCACGATGCGCGTAACTTCTGGACCAGGATCAACGGTCCCCACGCTTGTCAGACGTTCGATATCCACTAACCACCGATTGTCTCGTCTGGAGCTGACAAGGATGCTTTGCTCACTGACTCGACATGCCCTCGGCACGGCTTTCTTGGCGGCGACACTTTCCGCCTCGCCCGTGTTCGCCCAGGACGCCGACCCCACCGGACCCGCGATCACCGCTCCCGGTGACGCTGGCGAAGTGCCGCCCGATCCGGAAGCGTTCGTCGCCCCGGAAGGCGCTGACGACGAGTTCCTGTTCACCCCCGATGTCTCCGACACGGGCATGGGCGCCGATCCCGTCCTCGAAGAGGACGTCAACACGGCACCGACGCCGAATCCCTTTCAGCCCTTGCTCTTTGAGAACAATTTCCTCTATCTCGACAACCCAGGGGCCGATCGGGGCAAGATGTTCGAGTGGCTCAAGCGCCGCAAGCTGTGTGGCGATTGCGTGGTGGTCTCGGCCGGTGGCCAAATTCGTCACCAGTACAAGAACCTCGACAACCGCAGTCTCTTCACCGGAACGCCGACGACGCCACGCACCAACAACGAGAGCCTCGTACGGTTGCGGACCTATCTCGATGCGGAAATCGGCGGCTGGTTCCGGGCCTACGTCGAGTACCTTGACGCTTCCTACAACAACTCGTCACTGCCCCCACTGGCGATCGATGAGAACCGAAGCGACCTACTCAACGTCTTCGGCGAAGCGCATCTTTGGACGTGGGACGATGGAGCGAAGACATCGGCGCGCGTCGGTCGCCAACAGCTGACGGCCGGAGCTCAACGGCTCTTGTCGCCGCTCTTCTGGGCGAACGCTCCGCGAACCTTCTCGGGCGGCAAGCTCTTCACCAAGGGCTCCAAGAAGTTCGACACCGAGATCTTCTGGGTTCGGCCGACCAACGCCTTCTACTGGACGCAGTTCCACCCAACGAGCTACGACCAACCGAGCCAGAGCACCTGGCTCGCGGGCCTCGTCGGCTACACGCGGGGAAATGAGAACATCCAGGCAATGCCGTTCCTCTTCATCCTTCGGGAGGAAGATGCCCTTCCCGGCCCCCAAGCCGGTCCAGGTCACCGCAACTACAGCGGCAATCCCGACAACCTGGTCTGGACCGTCGGCAGCCGTTTCGACGGTAAGGTCTCCGATTGGCTCTACGACATTGAAGGGGGCATGCAGCTCGGGACGTCAGGCAGCAAGGACATCGTCGCGGGAATGATGACGGTTGGTATCGGCCGCGAGATGCCCGATGTCTTTTGGACGCCGACGGTCTGGGCCTGGTTTGATTGGGCGAGTGGAGACTCCGATCCGTTCGACGGCACAATCGGAACCTTCAACCAACTCTACCCATTGGCTCATAAATACTTCGGCTTCATCGACCTCGTCGCCCGACAGAATGTTTACGACGCCAACTTCCAGGTCTTCGTCAAGCCGACCAAGAAGCTGACGCTTCTGGCTTGGAGCCACTTCATGTGGTTGGCCGAGAAGCGCGACGGGCTCTACAACGCCGCCGGGATCGTCTCCTTCCAGGATCCGACCGGACGCTCCGGGCAGCACATCGGCAACGAGTTGGACCTCGTGGCTCTCTACAAGGTCACCAACAACGTCAGCCTGGAAGTGAGCTACAACCACTTCTGGTCCGGCAACTTCATCCGCAACCAGGGTGGTCAGCAACAAGCTCACTTGCTCTACACCCAGATCCTCGTCAACTTCTAATCGGACGAGAGCTTCTGAGCGATCGCGGTCACCAGCGGTTTCATGAAGAAGGACTCCGATGGCGAGACGGCGACTTCGACCCCACGCTGCTCGAGCGCCTCGTTGACTACCGGGCCGACCCCGGCGACGAGCGTTCGAGCAATCCCTTTCCGCAGGGCCTCGGCCCGCTCGGACTTCTCCGCCACTTGCCAAAGGCGATCGACTTGCGAGGCGCTGGTGAACGCCACCACCGTCACCTCTCCCCGGTTCATGCGATCGATCAAGTCGATGACACGATCGGTGTCGCTATCGGGAGCGTAGACGTAGGGGGCCACGGGAGCGACGGTCGCTCCCGCTTCGCGAAGAAAGCCGAGTAGTTTCTCGTTGGGAACTTGGCCGTACATTTGGACCGCGACGCGACGTCCCTGGAGATGCTCGCTTGAGAGCGTCTCGATGATACCGTCGGTCGTCGGCGCCGCGGCGGGAAGGTCGGGGCCGAGTCCGATCTTTCGCAAGGCGCGACTCGGCTTGGGGCCGCGGGTGATCTTCCGGACCTTTCCGAGAGCCTCCTCGACCGCCGGCCTCATCGAGGCGCGTTCGGCGAAGCCGAGAAGTCGGTTGACTCCCTCGCCGGTCATGAGGATGAGGTCGTCGAACGTTCCACTCACAAGATCCTTGAGCCAGGCCTCGATCGGGGCGGCATCCTCGGCATCGTGAATCGCGACCAAAGGACAGCGAATCACTTGCGCCCCCTTCGCCTCCATCATCCGGGCGAGCGTATCCAACTCGCGACTCTCGGGCAGAGCGACCGTCGCATCCGCGATCGACGCAGCATCATCAGACATGGCAAGCTCCATCGGACTAGCGAAACAGCCTCGAGGCGACCCGCAAGACCTTCGCATCCCGCGAGCCGGTAACTAGTAACTAGGTGTTCGCGACGGCGTCGCAAAGAGTAGGCGCCAAACTTGGTCCCGGGTCGCGCCGAATCGCGACGAGTGCCCAAGAACGGCGCGAGCTTGCTGGATCATCTCGCATCCCTTCATCGTGCCGAGTGAAACCAAGAGCTGTAACCACCGAAGGCGGCACGTGTTAGCGACAACTTCGCGGTTATCCTGCGGAACCGGAATAGGGTTTGCACCGATCACCGGTTGGGATCGGCTTAGCGAGGTAACCGCGTAGGGACTTCTCCGAGGTCCCGTCCATCTATTCGTTGCCAAGTAATAGATCGAAATCGATGACCGATCCGTACGCCGACAATCAATCCGCGCCAGCCAGCGTTCCCCAGCCGGGACCGCTTCACGTACTCGGTTCACCCGATTCGAAGCTTTCCTTCTCCCAGATCAACGAGCTGAAGACCGAGGGAGTGTTCCTCCGCAAGTCGGACTCCCCCGGCAAGTTCATGATCCGAATTCGCATCCCCGGCTGCGAGCTGACAGCCGACCAGGCGCGCGAAGTCGCCTTCGTCGCGTACGAGTACGGTCACGGCATCGTCGACGTCACCCGCCGAGCCGGATTGCAGGTTCAAGGTCTCGACACCCAGCGGGTCGCGAAGGCGGTCGAACGACTCGAAGCGGTCGGCCTCTCCACCAAACGGACCGGCTGGCACAGTGTCCGCAACATCTACTGCCACCCACTCAGCGGTATCGATCCCGACGAAGTCTTCGACACCCGCGAGTTGTGCGTGACCCTTTCCGAACGCTTTGTCGCCAACGAAAGCTTTCGGAACCTCACTCACAAGTTCAACGTCGCCCTCAACGGCTCGAGTCGCTTGGCGATCAGCTATTGGCTCCAGGACCTTTGCTTTCTCGCGGTGCGCGGCGACGACGGCGATGTCGGCTTCCGCGTGCTTATCGGCGGCCGACAGGGTGAAAGCCCTTCGCTGGCGCGGCATCTTCCGGTCCTCATCGAGCCTGAGCACGTTCCCGAAGTCGCCGAGCGGCTGGTGGAAATCTATCGCGAACACGCTCCCAAGTACGCCGAGGCCGGTCGTCGCTTCGACACCGTCGTCGACGCCCTCGGACTCAACGAGCTTCAGCGTCTGCTCGAGGAAGGACTCGACCACCCGCTGATTCCCTGTGTCGCCGAGCCGCCCACGCCGGTCGCGTACGACGATCTCGTTGGCTGGTTCTCGGAGAGGAAACAGGGTTTCTGGGCGATGGGGCTCGCGGTCCCGGTCGGTCGAATGAGTTGGGAACAGCTCGAAGCGATCTCCGTCGCCGCCAAGCGATGGGGCAACGGAACCCTTCGCACGACGCAAGAGATGGGCATCGTCGTCCCCGGCATCAAAGAGGCGTTCCGCGATTCCGCGGCGACCGAAGTGGGCCGAGTCGGGCTCAGCCCCTTCGCCGACACGCAAACGAGAAACATCTACGCCTGCACCGGCCGGCAGTTCTGTAGCTTGGCGATCACGGAAACCAAACGCCACGCGCTGCGTCTGATCGACGAACTCCGCCGTAAGATGCTCACGCTGCACGGCATCCGCATCCACATGAGCGGCTGCAACTCCGGCTGCATGCAACACATGAGCGCCGATATCGGCCTGAAGGGCGTTCGCGTCCGGCGGATGCTCGGAACGCGCGAAGGCTTTGACGTTTACCTCGGTGGCGGTATCGCCGGCCGGGTCCATCTTGCGAGACCCTATCGCATGGGCGTCGACGTCGAGCAGCTTCCTCAAGTCATTGAGGAGATCGTTCGCGAGTACTACGTCAAGCACCGGCCGGGCTATACCTTCACCGCGTATTGGCGCGAAGTGCTTCGTCACCACGAGGCCAAGCAGGTGCAAGAGGGCGAGTACGTCCCCCCGACGTGGGTTTGCGAAGCGTGCAACTACCGCCATCGCGGCGAGGATCCGCCTGTCTTTTGTCCCGAGTGCGCCGCCCTTCGGCGTCACTTCGCGCGCGATGAACGTGAACAGTCCGAAGAGACCACTCTCCCGGCTCCTACCAATCCGATCGAAAGCGACGCCGATTCCTTTGACGACGAAGTTCCGATGGACGAGATCGTTCAGGTCGTCCAACAACCGCAACTCGTCGGAATCGACCGGGTCAAAAAGGCGGCCGAGACGCTCGTCGACTGGCTCCGCCAAGCCGAAAACACCTCCTCCCAGCAACAACGCAAGAGCCGTGGTCGCCCCCGTGATCCCGAGATCGCGCGCCGCGACCGACTGATCCGACGCCTCGTCCGGGAGCAACCCCATCTGGGGCATACCGACGTCGCGAAGATCGTCTCCGAACGACTCGAACGAGACATCACCACCCACATGGTCCGCAACGCACTCAAGCGGGGCGGGCAGACACGTGGGAGTAAGGAAACGCTGTCAAGCGATCCTTTTTGACCACCGGCTTTACCGCAAGACGCAAGCCGTTGGCCAAACGAGAGTTGCGACACGACCTCAAAAAACTCCGTGGTCGAAAATCGTTAAGACCAACGACCTTTTGATCACCCCTTAAGATGCGTCCGTGGCCCAAGGCGGTGTCCCGAGAGGATCACGATGGCGATCATTGTTGATAGTTTGACGACCTCCACGACTCAGGACGAAACGGCTCTCGCCGGCGTCAGCGGAGAGCGTCTGATTCATCATTACCTGCAAGAGCAGCAGGACCTGACCGCCGTCGAACGCTTCGCCAACGCGCATGACGCCTCGACGATTCCCGAGATGCGGCGCTACTACCGCGACTTGATCCCACTCACCAATCCGGGCCCCGGCGAGCAGTTCGCCTTCCAAGTCGATCTCGACTCCTGCACCGGCTGCAAGGCCTGCGTCACCGCGTGCCACAGCTTGAACGGACTCGACGACGACGAGGCGTGGCGCGATGTCGGCCTGCTTCACAGTCGCGAGACCGACGAGCCCTATCTCCAGATCGTCACCACCGCGTGTCATCACTGTGTCGATCCCGCCTGCATGAATGGCTGCCCGGTCAACGCCTACGAGAAGGACGAACTGACCGGCATCGTTCGTCACCTCGACGACCAGTGCATCGGTTGCCAGTACTGCGTCCTGAAGTGCCCCTACGACGTTCCCAAGTACAACAAAGCCAAGGGCATCGTCCGCAAGTGCGACATGTGCAGTCAGCGTTTGGCGAAGAATGAAGCCCCCGCCTGCGTCCAGTCGTGTCCCAACTCCGCGATCAGGATCACGATCGTCTCGACCGAGCAGACGGAAGATCGCGCCGACGAGCAGGTCTTCCTGCCGGGCGCTCCCGATCCCTCCTACACCAAGCCGACAACGCGTTACCGCACCTCCAAGCGGATTCCCGAGAACGCGATTCCCGGCGACTACTGGACGGTCAAGAAGGAGCACGCCCACCTTCCGCTAGTGATCATGCTCGTCCTCACCCAGCTTTCGGTGGGTGTCTACGCGGTCAACGCGGCGATCACCTTCCTTCACCAGCAGATCCAAACAGGTGAGCTTGTGGCGATCAAGGCGTTGGTGGCCCTCTTCGTGGGACTGTTGGCGCTCGGCTCCAGCACGCTGCACTTGGGCCGGCCGCTCTACGCCTTTCGGGCGATCGTCGGACTGAGGAAATCGTGGCTCAGCCGCGAGATCGTCCTCTTCGGCCTCTTCGCGAACATGGCGATGTTCTACTCGGCGTACTCCTGCTACGAGTGGGTCTTCCAGCGGCCCTTGCTCGACTTGGGAAGCTGGCTCGACGCGGGCATCGTGACGGTCGGCGTTGTGGCGATCTTCTCCTCGGCGATGATCTACCACGATACGCGTCGCCCCTATTGGCACCTGGGACGTTCACTCTCGAAGTTCCTCCTGACGGCGCTCATCCTCGGCATCAGCGTCAACTTGAGCGTCGAGATCGTGACCGCGGCGTGGTCGAACGACGTTCCCCTGACGACCTTCATGAGGGTGTCGGCACCGGAGCTCTGCGGCGTGCTGATCCTCGCCACCCTCGTCAAGATGGCGATCGACGCCAGTGTCTTCGCCCACCTGATGGACAACCAACAAACGCCGCTCAAGCGAACCGCCATCCTGATGGCGCGGCATCTCTCGGAAGTGACCGCGTGCCGTTTCCTCTTCGCCCTGATTGGCGGCGTGGTCATTCCCGCGGTCTTCATGCTGGGACACCAGGACGGCGATCTTCAGAACCTGCCCTTCGCGATCATCGTGACCTCGCTCTCGCTGGGGCTGAGCCTGGGGGCCGAGTTCGCCGAACGCTACCTCTTCTTCACATCGGTCGCCGCCCCCAAGATGCCGGGAGGAGTCCCCCAATGAGTCTCGCCACCGCCAACGACACCGATCGCCTCATCGACGAATTCGCGCTCATGCGAAAAGAGGGGCCGCTGACGCGCCAGCTCCTGCAGGAACCGGGCGGCTTCGGGCTCGGCATGATCCCCAACGGCTGCAAGCCCGACAGCACCACGAAGATGGTGTGCGGCTTCTGCTCGACCGGTTGCTCGCTCAACGTCCATCTGAAGGAGGGCGAAGCGGTTGGGCTGACCCCCGCGACCGGCGATCCCGTCAACGTCGGCATGGCGTGCCCGAAGGGTTGGGAAGCGGTGTCGGTGCTCGACTCGCCCGCCCGAGCGACCACCCCACTCTTGCGACGCAACGACCGACTCGAGCCGGTCTCCTGGGACAACGCGTTGACCACCTTCGCCGAGCGGATCAAGGCGATCATCGCCGAACACGGACCCGACTCGGTCGCGTTCATCTCCACCGGTCAAATCCCGACCGAAGAGATGGCGATGCTCGGAGCGTTGGCGAAATTCGGCATGGGGCTGCGGCACGGCGATGGCAATACCCGCCAGTGCATGGCGACCGCCGTCGTCGCCTACAAGCAGGCCTTCGGCTTCGACGCCCCGCCCTACACTTATCAGGACTTCGAAGAGTCCGACATGATCGTCCTGGTCGGCTCCAACCTTTGCATCGCCCACCCGATCATGTGGGAACGGGTGCTCAAGAACAAACGCGATCCCGATATCGTCGTCATCGACCCGCGCTGCACTGAAACCGCGATGGCGGCGACGTGGCACCTACAGATCAAGCCCAAGTCCGACCTCGCGCTCTTCTACGGCGTCGCCAACATCCTCGCCGAGCGTGGTTGGCTCGACGAGTCCTTCATCGAGCGGCACACCGAGGGCGTCGATGATTTCGTCAAGCACGTCGCTCCCTATAACCTCGACCGCGTCTCCCACGAGACCGGCCTCGAGTCGACCGCGATCGAGACCTTCGCCCGCTTCATCCACGAGCGCGAGCGGACCTCGTTCTGGTGGACGATGGGCATCAATCAGAGCTACGAGGGCGTTCGCGCCGCGCAGAGCATCATCAACCTCGCCCTGCTCACCGGCAACATCGGACGTCCCGGCACCGGCGCCAACTCGATCACCGGCCAGTGCAACGCGATGGGCTCGCGGCTCTTCAGCAACACCACCTCCCTCTTCGCCGGACGCGACTTCACCAACGACGCGCATCGTCAAGAAGTCGCCGAGACGCTCGGGATCGACGTCGATCTCATCCCCTCGACGACAAGTTGGGACTACGCGACCATCATGGAGAACGTCCTCGCCGGAAAGGTGAAGGCTCTCTGGGTCATCGCGACGAACCCGGCCCATTCGTGGATCAACCAGAACGCTTGCCGCGACATCCTCAGTCGGCTCGACTTCCTCGTCGTCCAGGACAGCTATGTCGACACCGAGACCGCCAAGAGCGCCGATTTAGTCCTGCCGGCGGCCGCTTGGGGCGAAAAGGAAGGGACCTTCATCAACTCCGAGCGACGTCTTGGGGTCATCAAACGCGTCAAGCAAGCGCCTGGACAAGCCCTGGCCGACTTCTCGATCTTCAAGCTGATCGCCCACTACTGGGGATGCGACGACCTCTTCCGTGAGTGGACCTCGCCCGAGGCGACGTTCCAGATTCTCTCGCGACTCTCCAAGGGGCAGCCCTGCGACATTTCCGGCGTCGAGGACTATCGCATGATCGACGACGCCGGCGGCATCCAGTGGCCCTGTCCCGAGGGAAGCCCCCCGTCGCTCGCCAACCAGCGTCGCCTCTTCGAGGATCACGCGTTTTACACGCCCTCGGGCCGGGCTCGCTTCAAGTTCGAGGAGCCCAAGCCCCTCTCAGAGCCTCCCGATGACCACTACCCGCTGATCCTGCTCACCGGGCGTGGGACCTCGGCGCAATGGCACACGCAGACGCGAACGCGACAGTCGGCGGTGCTTCGCAAGCTCTATCCCCAGCAGATCTACGTCGAGATCAACCCCATCGACGCCAAGGAACTGAACCTCGAGGCGGACGAGTGGGTTTCGGTGGAGTCGCGGCGGGGGCGAGTCAAAGCTCGCGCCTTCCTCACGAACTCCGTCCAGCCGGGCCAGGTCTTCCTGCCCATGCACTACGAACCGGTCAATCGTCTCACCGACGCGGTCTTCGATCCCTACTCCCGGCAGCCCTCCTACAAGGCGTGTGCGGTACGGGTCGGGCCCTGGCGCGTTCATCACGGAGTCTAGTCGTGACAACATTCACCAGTAGCTCGGCGGAAGCGTCGGAACAAGCCAACCAGGCGGGCAACGCAAACGCCGATCCGCCTTAGTCGATTCGCAACGCCCAACCGGCGCCGACCTGCGGCGTCTCGTTCGTCACTAGTTGTCAACAATCTTGGAACACGGTCGCCAACGGCCGTCCGCGTGGAAGGTACGTCCCGACATCGCGGCTCGGTCACTCGAATAGGAGGAAATTTCGTGCAAGTATCCGGAAAAGCCACTCGCATCGAGCTGTTCAAGCTCACCACGCAGATGAAAGCGTTCCACATGAGCTGGTTCGCCTTCTTCCTGTGCTTCTTCGGCTGGTTCGGCATCGCCCCGCTCATGGCCGTCGTCCGCGACGACCTCGGACTGACCAAGGTCCAGATCGGCAACACGATCATCGCCTCGGTGGCGATCACCGTGCTGGCCCGACTCCTGATCGGCCCCCTGTGCGATCGCTTCGGTCCCCGACGCACGTACACGTGGCTGTTGATCCTCGGTTCGCTCCCGGTGATGACCATCGGGCTCGCCGACAGCTACGAGTCCTTCCTGCTCTTTCGGCTCGCGATCGGAGCCATCGGGGCCTCCTTCGTCATCACGCAGTATCACACCTCGGTGATGTTCGCTCCCAACTGCGTCGGCACCGCCAACGCCACGACCGCCGGCTGGGGCAACTTGGGCGGTGGCGTGACCCAAATGGTCATGCCGCTGATCTTCGCCGCCGTCCTTTTCTTCGGCGTCGATGCCGTCCTGGGCTGGCGACTGGCGATGGTGATTCCCGGTGTCGCACTGCTGCTGACCGGAATCGCGTACTACTTCTTCACCCAGGACGCCCCCGAGGGTGACTACCGGGAGCTTCGCGCCAAGGGCCTCATCCCGCCGGCCAAGTCGATCAACTTCTCCTCGTTCCTCAAGGCCTGTGCCGACATTCGCGTCTGGGCGCTCTTCATCGTCTACGCCGGCTGCTTCGGCATCGAGCTGACGATCAACAACATCGCCGCCCTCTACTACCACGACCAATTCGGCCTGGAACTGCAATACGCCGGTTTGATCGCGGGGCTCTTCGGTTTGATGAACCTCTTCGCCCGAACGCTCGGTGGGTACTTCTCCGACGCCGCCGCCAAGATCGTCGGCCTCAAGGGCCGGGTCTGGTTCCTCTTCGTCGCGTTGATGCTCGAAGGGATCGCGCTGATGCTCTTCTCGCGCATGAACGTCCTCGGCGTGGCGATCGCGACCATGATCGTCTTTAGCCTCTTCGTCCAAATGTCCGAGGGAGCGACCTTCGGCATCGTCCCCTTCGTCAATCGTCAAGCTCTCGGAGCCGTCGCCGGCATCGTCGGAGCGGGCGGCAACGCGGGAGCGGTCGCGGCCGGCTTCCTCTTCCGCCAGGAGGGACTCAGCCACCAGGACGCTCTGTTGTATCTCGGGTGTGCGGTCGCCCTGATCTCCTTCTTCGCGCTCGCGGTTCGCTTCAGCCCCGAAGTCGAGCACGCCGAACGAGAGAGCTTGGCCAACGCCCTTCGCGAACGGGCCCTGCCGGCCGGTGCGTGAAGTCGATTCATCGCGTCCAGGATTCCGTCGTCAACGGGAGAGGATTTGACATGAGGTCACTCGGGCCGCCCCCGCGGCGGCAGTTTCAAGGAAGATCGACGACACGATGATGTCGGGCAACCTACGGTGATCTTCCCGTGCAGCTCGGTTGTTCATCCGGGTCGGTTCACGGGACTATCGGAGTACCGTGCTAGGCCGATCCCAGCCCGGACGACTCCGAGCTGTACGGGTTTTCTTCAACCAGCGTCCCCGCGCTTTTCGCGCCGGGGACGCCTTCGATTCAACGAGGGACTCGCGGCGACAAGGCCACGACACGAATAGCACCTTCAGACAAGTCACCTCGGCGTGACCCCGACGAGGGAAGGAAGCGAGATGGCAAGCAACGGAACAGCGCAAGGGTTCAGCGAGGAACAGAAGCAGTACCTCTCCGCGTTCATGTGGGGCAGTGACTTGGCCCGAAGCGCTCGGGGACTACCGACCTTCGCCGGCACGCTCGGCCCCGCCAACGAGACTGATTCCTCGACGAGCGGCAGCTTCGACTACGACGCGTTCGGCCCCGAAGCGATGCATCGGCGCGCCCAGGACCAAGTCGAAGCCGGTGGCGGAAAACTCTGCAAGGAAGAAAAAGCCAAACGCGACAAGGACCCCTTCGGCATGTGGGGCGAGATGCGCGCCAATGCCCAACAGGGAGTCTTTCCCAAGGGAACCGACGTCTTTCTCTACAAGTACTACGGCCTCTTCCACGTCGCCCCCGCCCAAGACTCGTTCATGTGCCGACTCCGCTTCCCCGGAGGACTGCTCAACGCCCACCAAGCCAACGAAGTCGCTCGCTTGGCACGTGACTACGGCGGCAACTACGTCCACGTCACGACCCGGGCCAACTTGCAAATCCGCGAGATCGGCCCCAAGCACACCTTGGACGTCCTCACCGGCTTGCAAAATGCCGGCATCATCAACAAGGGCTCGGGCGCCGACAACATCCGCAACGTCACCGGCAGCGCCACCGCCGGCATCGACGCCGAGGAGCTGATCGACACCCGGCCCCTCAGCAACGAAATGCACCACTACATCCTCAACCACCGCGAGCTCTACGGTCTTCCCCGCAAGTTCAACATCGCCTTCGATGGTGGCGGGAGCATCTCCACGCTCGAGGAGACCAACGACATCGCCTTCGCCGCGGTCCGCGTCCCCGAAGGCAAGTCGATCCCCGCGGGCATCTACTTCCGCATGGGCCTCGGCGGCATCACCGGCCACAAGGACTTCGCTCGCGACACCGGCATCCTCCTCGAACCGGACCAGTGCGTTCCCGCCGCCGTCGCCGTCCTCAAGACCTTCATTGAACACGGCGACCGCACCGATCGCAACAAGGCACGCCTCAAGTACGTCCTCGACCGTTGGGGCTTCGAGAAGTTCCTCAGCGAGTCGGAAAAGCATCTGCCCTTCGCGTGGCCCAAGTTCCCGTTGGAGCAATGCGAGCCGCGCCGTCAGCCCGTGCGGATGGCCCATCTCGGCGTTCACCGTCAAAAACAAGAGGGCAAGGTCTATCTCGGCGTCGTCCTCCCCGTCGGCAAGCTCGAGACCGATCAGCTCGAAGGGCTCGCGACGATCGCAAATCGCTACGGCAGCGGCATGCTCCGGCTAACCGTCTGGCAGAACCTCCTCATCCCCGACATCAACGAATCGGATGTTCCCGATGTTCAAGAGGCTCTCGAGGACCTTGGTCTGGACTGCTCACCGACTAGTATTCGAGCGGGTCTGGTCGCTTGCACCGGCAACACCGGCTGTAAGTTCGCGGCCTCGAATACCAAGGGACAAGCCATGATCCTCGCCGAGCATCTCGAAACGAGCCTCAACGTCGACCAGCCGCTGAACATCCATCTGACCGGTTGCCATCACTCCTGTGCCCAGCACTACATCGGCGACATCGGGATGCTCGCCACCAAGGTCGAATCGAGCGATGGCGAAGAACTGATCGAAGGTTATCGCGTCTTCGTCGGTGGCGGCTACGGCGCCGACGAGGGGATAGGACGCGAACTCTTTCCCGAACTCCCCTTCGACGAAATCCCCGGACGTCTCGAGTCCCTCCTGAAGGTCTACATGCAACGACGGGATTCCGACGACGAATCGTTTCGTGACTTCTCGCGGCGTCATTCCATCGACGATCTCCTCGCCATGACGGAGCAACAGACCCATGCATGAACTCAACACCAATCTCACCACCGAACGGCTGGTTCCCCTGATCCCCGAGAGTGCTCCCTTCAACACGGAGCAGCGGGCCTGGCTCAACGGCTTCCTCGCCGGCTACTTCAGCAACGAGGTCGTCCCCGAAACAGCCCAGCCGGCGGTCGCCACCAGCGGTCAGGTGCCCGAACCCGAAGCGGCGCCCATTGAAGAGGACTTTCCGTGGCACGATCCGGGGCTCGAAGTGGAGGAGCGGTTGGCCCTCGCCGACGACCGGCCGCTTGAACGCCGTTTGATGGCGGCGATGGCTCAGCTCGACTGCGGCCAGTGCGGCTACGTCTGCCAGACCTACGCCGAGGCGATCGCCAACGGGAGCGAGTCGAAGCTGACCCTCTGCTCGCCCGGCGGCAAGACGACCAATCGTCAGCTCAAAAAACTCCTCGCCGAGTCCGACGCCCCGAGCGCCAATGGCGACGGTTCGCCTGGTGCGACCTCGACCGCCAGCGAGACAAACGGCCAAGACAAGGCGGGCTACGATCGCAACCATCCGGTCAGCGGCCGCTTGCTCGAGTCGCGGCGTCTCAATCACCCCGAGTCGGACAAGGAGACGCGTTTCATTTCGATCGACCTCTCCGAGTCGGGTCTCACCTTCGAGGTCGGCGACAGCTTGGGGATCTTCCCCAAGAACTGCCCCGACCTCATCGGTGAACTACTCGGCGAACTGGGCGCCAGCGGCGAGGAGACCGTCGGCAACAACGGCAGCAGCAAGACCCTGGCCGAACTCCTCTCCCATGCCGACTTCGGCGCTCCCTCCGACGAGTCGCTGCAACTGCTCGCCGAGTGCGCCACCGACGCCGAGGAACACGCCTACCTTCATCGCTGTCTCGAGGATGGAACCGACGATGGTGACGACATCGTCGACGTGCTTCGGCGCGTCCCCTCGGCCAAGCCCGATCCGGCGTCGTTCGCCCTGACGCTCGAACAGCTCCAGCCCCGGCTCTACTCCATCTCGTCGTCCCAGAAGGAACACCCCGGCCAGGTACAACTGACGGTCGCGGTCGTCCGCTACGAACGCAACGAGCGACGCCGCAAGGGGGTCGCGTCGACGTTCCTTTCCGAACGCCTCGAACCGGGGACGCCGATCGACGTCTATGTCCAGCGTTCCCACGGCTTTCGTCTGCCGGGCGCCGATGTTCCAGTGATCATGATTGGTCCCGGCACGGGGATCGCACCCTTCCGCGCTTTTCTCCAAGAGCGCAAGGCGAGCGGTGCCAAGGGAAAGAACTGGCTCTTCTTCGGCGACTGGCGTCGCGAGCACGACTTCCTCTACGAGGACGAGTTCTCCTGCTACCTAACCGACGGGCATCTCACCAACCTCGATCTCGCGTTCTCGCGCGATCAGGCCGAGAAGATCTACGTCCAGCATCTCATGCGGGAGCGTGGCAAGGATCTGTGGGAGTGGTTGCAGGAAGGGGCTCATCTCTACGTCTGCGGTGACGCCAAGCGCATGGCACGCGACGTCGACAAAGCCCTCAAGGAGGTCGCCACGACCCATGGCGGCGTCGACGGCGATCAGTACGTCAAGGAGCTCTCCGCGGCGGGACGCTATCTCAAGGACGTTTATTGATCGCGTGGGCGTAGGAACGCAGTCCGCCTTGCAAGCCGTCGGTAAGAAATCCCCTCTCTTGGCTACCCCAGGTTGATTCAACCTGGGCCGGCGCAGCCGGCAAGAAGTCTCGAGAGGATGCTCCCCCGCGGACGATTGTCCCTCTCCACCATCCGGCGATCGGAAGTCCCCGTCGGCCTCCGACGTGCTTCGCTCATATCCCTCTTCTGCTCCCCCTTGTCCAAGGGGGAGATAGAGGGGGTTCTCTTGTCCCCGCGAGTGCCGCCTCCGATGTTCATTGGTGGGCAAGTGCAGCCCGGAGAGAGCGAGCGATCCGGGACGTGTCGCCCCGACGGGGCTCGACGACTGCATCACATCACCCTGGCACTCACGTGCCAGGCTTTACTCGGCTGTCGCTTCGCGGCTACTCCCGTCCCATACCGATCGTCGAGCGCCCCGGTACCGTCAGCAACCGGGGCTACCGCGAAGGAGGGTTCGTTCGACTCACCGCCAACCCTCTCTTGGCTACCCCAGGTTGATTCAACCTGGGCCGGCGCAGCCGGCAAGAAGTCTCGAGAGGATGCTCCCCCGCGGACGATTCTCCCTCTCCACCATCCGGCGATCGGAAGTCCCCGTCGGCCTCCGACGTGCTTCGCTCACATCCCTCTTCTGCTCCCCCTTGTCCAAGGGGGAGATAGAGGGGGTTCTCTTGTCCCCGCGAGTGCCGCCTCCGATGTTCATTGGTGGGCAAGTGCAGCCCGGAGAGAGCGAGCGATCCGGGACGTGTCGCCCCGACGGGGCTCGACGACTGCATCACATCACCCTGGCACTCACGTGCCAGGCTTTACTCGGCTGCCGCTTCGCGGCTACTCCCGTCCCATACCGATCGTCGCGCGCCCCGGTACCGCCAGCAACCGGGGCTACCGTGAAGGAGGGTTCGTTCGACTCACCGCCAACCCTCTCTTGGCTACCCCAGGTTGATTCAACCTGGGCCGGCGCAGCCGGCAAGAAGTCTCGAGAGAATGCTCCCCCGCGGACGAGTCTCGTGTTCCACCATCCGGCGATCGGAAGTCCTTCCTCTCCGCCTACCCCAACTCGAACGTCGTCACCCCGAAGACCTTCGCGTCATCGACCTGCGGACGACCGTTCTTGTACATCCGCGCGGTCTCGAAGACCTTGGTGAGCTGCCGAGCGGCCGCCATCGCTTTCGCCTCGGCGTTGAGCCCCGCGATGTCCCAGTAGTAGAGCTCTCCGGGAATCGTCGAGAGGAGCGATTCGAGGAGCGACTCGGCGATCGACGCATCGTCGGCAAAGAGCGGACCGATCTTCCACCCTTGGCGGCACGCGCGGATGACGCCGTAACCCGCGAGTTGGCCGTCGCGCGGGACGCCGACCGCTCCCCCCTTCGGCCGATCGATCCAGCGTTCGAGGAACGCGGACCTCTCGGCGGGAAAACAAAGGCGGTCGTAGCGCATCACTTCCTCGAAGGGAACGTCGGCCAGGTCGACGACCTCCCCCGGGCGGGTGCCGCCGCCGGTCCCTTCGAAGCGAATGTTCTGGGTGATGAGTTCGAAGTTCCAGAGTTTGCGATAGCTCTCGACCTGCTCGACGACCCCATCGCAGCCGATGATGCGGTCCCCCAAGTACGCGAGGGCGACGTCGGCGAGCTTTGGACCGATCCAGCGATTGCGAAAGTCGGGCCGGACGATGTAGAGGCCGACGAAACCGAACTGGGCGTCATACGCCACCGCCGAGACCGCCGCGATCGGCTCACCCTTTGACTCGGCGACGAAAAAGCCGCTGGGGTCGGCGGCCCAGAAGGACCGAGCGTCGTCGAGCCCCGGATTCCACCCTTCGGCGGCGGCCCACTCGAGGGCCACGTCGACGTCATCACGATTCATGGTCCGGATGTGAAAGTCGGCCGCCAGCGGCATGCCCGAAGTCCTCCGCGCAAGGGTATGGTTGGGCGATTCGGCCGAACGAACTCGTCCCGCGTCGCGACCCGACGACGAGCACGCGACGTCGGTGCCTTCGGCCAACTGCCCCCTTATACGTGGAATGTCAGTGCTCGACGACAACGCCTTTCCAGAAAGCGACGTGGTCGGTGATTTCGCTCGCCGCTTCTTTCGGCTTGAGATAGGACCAAGCCGCCGCCGCGTTGACCTTGCCGTCGACGACGATGTCGTGGTAGCTCGCCGTCCCTTTCCAGGGACAGACCGAGGTCAATGTCGAGGGTCGCAAGAACTCACGATGGAGAGACTCGGGCGGGAAATAGTGATTGCCTTCGACGATCACCGTTTGATCGGACTCGGCCAAGACCTTGCCGTTCCACTTCGCCTTGGGCACGGTGCTCACCTTCCGTCAGTGATCAGGGGACGCTCGGAGCGACGACATCGACCTCTTCAGGCGCCGGCGCGGGTGTTTCGATCACTTTCGAGACCTGCTTGCCAACCGGCTTGCGGGCACTGGCGATGCGACTGGTCGAGCTCGCGAAGAGCTTGCCCTCGCCAACCGCGGGGATCGCCGCTGGCGGCACCGGGAAATCGTAGTTCACGGCCAACTTGCTGGCGCTGACCATGTGAATCACCGGCACCCCTCGCTTCATGAACCGCGTCATGACCGAGTCGATCGAGAGCGCCTTCGCCGAAGCCTCGAGGTTGAGACCGGGATGATAGGAGCGCTTGCCGATCGAACGACCGACCGACGCGGCGCCACCGCCGACATTGATGTAAGCCTTGATCTCGTGATCGTCGGCATGCCGGTCGATCAAGTCCATCCGTCGACGGATGGAATCCCCCAACGTCGTCTCATGCAGAAACGGCAATTGGTTGCGTTCGATCGCCGCCCGCAACATGTTCCGCGACTTGTCGTTGAAGTTGAGACCCTGGTCCTCGCGTCCGCCCAAGGAGGCGGCGACCGAGCGGAAAGAGATCAACTCCTTCTCGTGCAGGTACCGCTCGATGTCGAGCCAGGTCATCTCGGGAAAGTTCGCCCCGTATTGGGACGCGGAGGTGCTCGCGACGCAGACAGGATTGAGGTCGAGCGTCTCGATCGAGGCCGCGACACAGAGATTGAACGCGGGCAGCGAGCCGGTCCAGCCGACAGCGATCGTGTCCCCCTCCTTCACGCCAGCTTGTTTGAGCATCGACACCACGGCGGCGGCGAAGTTCGGGTTGGCCGAGGAACGCTTCGAAACCAGATTCCCACGCATGCTCGTTAGCGCCGTGTCCGCGGCGCCGATCAAACCGCTGCCGGTTGGGTCCAATTCGAGGTTGATCGGATAGCCCCGTTCAAGCCGGAGCTGCTTGACCGCTTTCATCAACTCGACCGCGTGTTCGGCCGCCTGGGTGAACTCGGCACTCGCGATGGCACGTGGAGCGCCCGCGAAAGCGCGCGGCGTCGGCATCACCAAGAACGCGGAAGTCAAAACAGCGGTCCGCAACATCGTCCGTCGAAGATAAGTCATGGCAACCTCATGCGGATGGTTTGAACCAGGTCCGACCCAAAGGGTACTGGGTGCGGCGCGGAGGATGGCAATCGGGGAGACAGCCACCGGAGGTTTGGCTGGGGAGCGATTCGCGGTGGAGCAGCGAACCACTCGACACTCAATCGTACCCCAACGCCGAGACATTTTCTAGTGGAGATGGACTTTGGCCCCCTTCCCGAGCGAGCGACCACGAAAGCATGCCCGCCGAACTCTCCTCGTGTCGCCCTTGGGCCGATCACTTCGACGAATTTTCTTGGAAGCTACGGCAAACGAGAGGATCCTACAGACGGAACCGCTCGGGCAAGCCCGCCGAGCGGACGCGATTTCGCGGTCTTTGCGGGCCTCGCGGCGGAAGGATGCGGAAGCTTTATCGCGAGTGACGACCGTTCCGGGAGACCTTCGAGCCCCTCGCTCTTGACACACGAGGACCATTGGCCATTTGACGACATCGCCCAAATTCCGACGATGAGTGACATTCGACACCACGCCGGTCACCCCGCGAACGCGATGCCCGAAAGGGGGCTCGCCTCGCCCAGGATCGGCGACTTAGCCAACAGAGGAGACCGATATGGCGGAAGCCCCGCAGAGTTCCCAGCAAGCTCAGAAGAGCGTGCAGCAGTTTCAGCAACTCCTTCCCCTGACGCTCGCAATCGCCGGCCTACCGACCAACGAACTCGGAAAGCATTTCAACGAAGACCAGATGGACGTCCGCTCGCAGCAGATCAAGACCGCCTACAAGATCGCCCGGCGCTTGATCAAGGACGTTTCGCAGTAGGCCAATCGCGTCCCCGAGCGACGATCCGCCTAGAGATCCAGGGTGCCACTTGCTGCTCGCCCGCCAGTGAGATCTAGCGACGATGACCCAATCGGGGACGGTCTCCCAGGGGGACGGTCTCCCGGAACATGCCGATCGGGTGAAACCTCCGAAGGGCCCTCGGAGTATCTTCTGTTGGAACATGCACGAACGGTACCGAGGATGTGCTGAGCGACGACCAGGACCTTGTCGACCGCTGCCTGGCTGGCGACGAAATTGCCTACCGCGATTTCGTCGAACGCTACCAGGAACTGATCCACGGCGTCTGCTACCGACTCCTGCGCGACCGGCACGAAGCCGAAGATGTCGCCCAGGAAGTCTTTCTGCGGGCGATTCGGGCGTTGGATCGTTGGGATTCGCGTCGACCGCTGCGCCCCTGGATCTTGACCATCGCCATCAATCGGTGTCGGACGTGCCTCGGACGCCGGGGACGACGCCCGACTCCCTCGGAGTACCCCGAGATGATCGCCGATCCACGCTCGGACTCCGGGGAGAGTCACCTTGACGCGAACGAGCTCGACACCGAAATTCGCGTCGCCGTCGACTCGCTGCGCGAGGACCAGCGCCAAGCCTTTCTGCTCTTCCACGAGCAGGGGCTCAGCTACGAGGAGATCAGCGATGCTTTGGCGACCCCTATCGGAACCCTCAAGACGTGGGTTCACCGTTCTCGCAAGCGGATACTGGATCATTTGAAAGACAAAGGGTTCGCCGAAGTCCTTCAGGCGGCCCTGGCATGTGGAGCCCCCCGCTCGACCGGGAGCCAAAGCGATGATGGATGACCAAACCTTCGAATCGGCGCTCAACGCGTGGTGGGATGAGCGCGACCATCTCAAGGATCCGAGCGGTCTCGAATCCCTCCCCGAGGAGTTGCGTCGCGAGATCGACCGCGATCCCCAGCGGCGCGATGACGCCCTGGCGTGGATCGGTCTGGCCCGGCGCGTTTCCTCCCTTCCCAAACCGGCGGTTCCCGGCGACTTCGCCGATCGCATCCTGGCGCAGCTTCCCACGAAGGCTCCCCGACGACGGGGTCCGGGCACGCGCCGGTTCGTCGCGGTGATCGGTGCCGTCGCCGCGGTGGCGGCGTGCCTGCTCGTTGTCGTCGCGTTGACTTCATCTCCCGACAGCGCCCCGAGCGACGTCGCGGTCGTCCCTCCCGAGACGCGACCGGGCGATGGTCCGCCGGAGACCCTCGAGCCCGAGATGCTCGTCGTCGATCTCCGACAAACCGGCGCGACCTACAGCAAGGCCTTCTGGGAACTCGTCGAAAGTCCGCTGGGAACGGAGGACTCCTCCAGCGCGACCGAGCGAGAGGATGACCACCCCGAAGCGACGGCCCTCTTCGTCGCCCCAGGCGCCTTGGATGAACTCCTCAAGGAAACCTCGGGCAACGCCGAACGCGTCCGAGCCAAGATGAGCCAACGACTCGCCCCCGTTCGTGAAACAACGTTCAGCGCCTTCTCCTTCCTCGGCGTGGGTGCCCCGCAGGTCCCGGAGGAACCGACCATATGAATCAGGTGTATGGGCGATGGCTCGCCGTGCCGTTTGTGTTCAGTCTGCTGCTCGCTCGTCCCTTGCTCGCGCCGGCGCTCGCCGAGCAGTCCTCGCTCGACAAGGTGTTGGCACTGGTGCCGTCCGACGTCGACGCCCTCCTGATCGCCGACGGCATCGCCGACGAGTACGCCGACTTGCGGCAATCCGCCTGGTGGAAGAACGCCGAGAAGCTCCCGATCGTCCAACAAGCTCTCCAATCGAAACCCGCCCGCAACGTCCGCTGGATGACCGCGATGATGCCGGCCTTCCTGGGCGTCACCCTCGAGCAATTGCGCGATGACGTCCTGGGCGAAGCGGCCGTCTTGGCCCTCTGGAAACGCGACCAGAAGGACCCGATCGGCGCCTTGATCGCCCGCGCTTCCGATGCCGAACTCCTCGCCAAGCTGATCGACACTCTCTCGGCCGAGCGTCCTGGACGCGAAGTCGACCAGCGCGCCTTTCGCGGCCAAGACTACGTCGAGACCCGCGAAGCCAACGGCAAGAAGGCCTACCTCTTCCAACGCGACGACATCGGCGTGATCGCCGGCGACGAGGAAGCGGTCCGCAAGATCATCGACACGATGCTCGACGGCCACGGCTTCGGCACCTCGTCCATCCGCGCGCGGCTGCGTCGAGCCCTGCCCGAGCAAGCCTTCCTTCGGCTCTACGTCAACCCGCGATCCCTCGACCATGCCCTCGACGAGGCACCTCCCTCTAACGACCCGTTCGAGCGGTTCCTCCTCCAGCGTCGCGAGGCGTGGGATCGTGTCGAATGGTTGGCCGCCACCATCTCTTCCAGTCCACGCTACGAACTCGGGCTTCACTTCGCGATCCGCTCGATGAAGCCCCCGGTTCCGACCTCGGCTTCGCTGGCGGCGTTCTGGGATCGCGTCGACGACTCGACCTTGATGGCGGTCCACATGATGTTGCCGATCAAGTCGGTCGTCGGCATTGTTGGCGAGGTCCAATCCGAGCGGGAGTCGCGCGAAGTCCGCGAAGCGATCCGTGTCATCTCCCAGTTTCTCGCCGGTTACTCGGTGCCCGATGTCTTGGACCACGTCGGCCCCAGTGTCGGCGGGATGATCGCGCCGGGCCAGCCGGGCCAGCCGCCGCGCGTGATGGGCGTCGTCGAACTTCGCGACGAGAAGCCGAGTACCCTCGGGGCCCTCCCCCTTTCGATGGCGTTGGAGAACAGCGGCGTCGCGGTCCTAGTCCTGATCGGCGTCGAACTCTCGCGCAAGGAGAAGACACCCTGGCGCGTCGAGCTGGAACTCTCCGAGGGAGAGCGGATTCACTATCTCCGTCGGCAGGAGGCACCCGGTTCCTGGCCGCAGCCGGCGCTCGCCGTCACCTCGCACCAACTTCTCTTCGGCAGTTCGCCGAAAGCACTAGCGCCCTGGCTCGGGGGGGAGAAGGAGTCGAGCGATCTGCCCGCGTGGTTCGCCCAGCACTTTCCCGCCGGCTTTCGCCCCATACTTTGGGTGAACGCCAGCGCCGTTCGGACCTACCTCGAGCGCGAGGGCGATCGTCTCCTCGTCTTGATCACCCGCGACGATCCCGAGCACAAGGAGCGCCTCGCCAAGCGTACCGGCCCGATCCTTTCGGTGATGGGCTTACTCGACCGTCTCGTCATCGGCGTCAACGTCACCTCCGAGGCCTACCATCTCACCATGACCCTCTTTCCCACCCCCGCCGAGTCCTGACTTGCGTCGGGCGGGTCTTGACTAGTTCTTAGTTAGGGTAGGTCTTGATTGAAACTGAGGTGGGGTGGGTCTTGACCCACCATTCTCCCTTCCGGGTAGCCCAGGTTGCTCCGCTACCGGGGCGGCGAAGCACGCAAGAAGTCTCGGGAAACACCACCATCCGCCATTCCAACTTGCTCGCTCGCGTTCCGACACGGAAGGATGCATCCACAGAGATCGCAGCGACCGCAGCGTTGGTCACCGAGGAGTCTTCCCACCAACACCCTCTCCCCGTGGGAGAGGGAAGCTCGCGCAGCGAGCAGGATGAGGGGTTCAATCAGCCCGTTGTCTATTCGCTGCCGGTTGAACACATCAGATCGCGAGAGGGAACTCCGCGCACTCCGTTCGCCAATCCCGCCTTCCTCGCAAGTGATCCATCGAACCCACGCCGCATTTGGGTTAGAATGCCAGTCGACGTTAGAAGAACGGTGTGAGGGGAGGAGACCGACATGCCGAAGAGTGTCACGGTGTGCGACGAGACGATGACCGGCAACATGTTGCACCAGCGGACGATCGACCTACCCGGACATCGCATCACGATCCGCGAGCTGATCCGCAACCGTGTCTTCCAAGAGGTTCGCGACTTCAACGAGAACCAACCCGACGACTACAACGGCCTGGTCCAGCCCAGCGACGCCGAGCCGACCGAAGGCGGTTGTCGGCTCCGCATTCCCCGCAAAATCAACTGGAGACAACAATACGAGCGAGCCGTCTCGGCCTTCCGTTCCAAGCAGATCCTCATCGTCGTCGACGACCGCCAAGTCGACTCGCTCCACGACGAGGTTCGCATCACCGCCGACACCCGCGTCTCCTTCTTCAGACTAGCGCCGCTGGTCGCGGGATGAACGACGTTGGATGCCATGCCTCAATGTCCCCCTTTGTCGAAGGAGGGGATGGAGAGGGTCTCTTCGTTCCTCGTCCAAGGAACAATGGCTCATCGAATGAACAACGGCAGGCAGTGGCCTGCCCTACGTAGAGAACAATCGCAAGCTGCCCTATTTAGTGCTCATGAGGCATCGCTACGGAGCCGCAAACACGGCGGCACCACGTAGCCTGGTGGCGTAAGCCCCAGGAAATCCCGCCTCGCAGCTTCCGCCTTCTTGGCCACCCCCGGTTGCTTCGCTACCGGGGCGTGCGCAGCACGCAAGAAGTCATGGAAAGGATGTCCATCCGCGCACAGTTCGCCTTACCCGTTTTGCCTTCCGCTCAAGGCCTCCAGCGCCTTCGTTTTGCCTTCCGCTCAAAGCCTCCAGCGCCTTCGTTCTGCCTTCCGCTCAAAGCCTCCAGTAAGCCCCAGGAAATCCCGCCCCGCAACTTCCGCCTTCTTGGCCACCCCCGGTTGCTTCGCTACCGGGGCGTGCGCAGCACGCAAGAAGTCATGGAAAGGATGTCCATCCGCGCACAGTTCGCCTTACCCGTTTTGCCTTCCGCTCAAGGCCTCCAGCGCCTTCGGCGCCCCGGTAGCGAAGCAACCGGGGGTAGCCGGGAGAGGTCTTTCTCTCAAGACAAGAAGTCATGGAAAGGATGCCCATCCGCGTACAGCTCGCCTTACCCGCTTTGCCTTCCGCTCAAGGCCTCCAGCGCCTTCGGCGCCCCGGTAGCGAAGCAACCGGGGGTAGCCGGGATGGTGGTCCATCAATCGACCACCATCCTCACTTCTCCGGTTCGGCTTGCTTGATCTCTTTCGTGTTCGACGTGCGGGCGTTGGGGTGGCAGTAGCAGCTCGCGACGGGGGCGACGTCGGAACGCGACCAGGCTTTCTTGACCTGAGCGGCGAGCTTGTCGGCCTTGGCGGTCTTGCCCTGCTTGCGGAGGGACTGCTCGAGCCCCAAGAGCGACCAGGCGTTGTTCGGATGACGCACCAGGTCGGCGCGATAGACCTCCTCGGCCTCGGCGTCGCGACCGTCCGCGAGCAGCAGAGCCCCAAGAGCATGTCGCACCGGTTGCATCCAGCCCGGCGGCTCGTCGTAGCGGAGCATCTCCTCCATCGCGACCGCCTTTCGTAGCCGTTTGAAGGCCTTCTTCGTCTTGCCCTCGCGAAAGAGAATCTCCCCCATCGCCATCGTCCGGGCGATCGCGATCACCTCTTCGGCCTTGTTGTTGCCCATCTTCCACTCGTCGGTCAGCTTGGACGCGACCTCGTCGAGTTGGTCGATCTCGTCGCGTGCTTGATGCGTCTTGCCGAGCGCCGCCAATGCCACCGCGCGGGCGAAGTGCCACTCGGCCCGGCTGAAGAGACGCTTCGTTGGCGGTTCGGGCTCGGCGAGGATCTCGTGCCACTTGCCGAAGCGGATCATCACGTAGAGCGACGTCGGCATGAAGCCGTCGGCGAGCGTGACGTACTTCTCGAGAAACTGCGGCGGGATGCTTTCCTCGATCTTGCGGGCCGATTCGAGAGCCAGGTCGTAGCGGCCCTCCATCATTGCGGCATACGCGAGGAAGTGGACGTTGTGCAGAAAGTAGAGGCTGTAGAAGTCGGGCTCGGGTGCCTTCGCAAAGTAGGACTCGTCCGCCTTGATCGCTCGCTCGTTGGCGTCGGCCGCATCGCCGTAACGACCGACGCGAATGTAAATGTGCGAGGGCATGTGGACGAGATGCCCCGAGCCGGGCACCATCTCGCGAAGACGCTCGGCAGAAGGAACCCCCTTCTCCGGCCAGGGCGAGGCCTCGATGGCGTGGATGTAGAAGTGATTCGCGCCGGGGTGCTCGGGCATCTTCGCGAGGGTCCGTTCCAACACCGCGACGATCTCGAGCGTCCTCCCCTTCGGGGCCCCCTCGTGCGTCCAGAGGTCCCACGGTTGGAGGTTCATCAGCGACTCGGCATAGAGAGCGCCGACGTCGGGGTCATTGGGGAAGCGGTGCCAGACCGACTCCATCGCGTCGGCATAAGCCTGGTCGAGCGACGAGCGGTCCTCTGGCACGGGCAACGCGTATCGCTTGCTCACCGCTTCGACGAGAGCCTTCTCGACGGGGGCCTCGTTGTCGAGGGCATTCATCGCTTTGGTGGCGGCTTCATGGGCGAGCTTGCTCTGTTCCTCGGTCATCTCCGGGTTGTTGATGTGAAGGCCACGGGCATAGGCCGAGCCCCACCACGCCATGGCGCAGGAGGGATCGATCTCGGCGGCTTTCTCGAAGGAGCGGATCGCCTCGTCGTGGTTGTAACCGTAGAGGAGCTGGATTCCCTGGTTGAACCACCGTTGGGCGTCGTCGGAATCGGTGGTGACTTTGCGGGTGTAGCCATCAAATCCGGGGTAGAGGTTGGCGCTTGGGGGGTCAATCTGAGAAGATAGCTCGCCGGCCACCGCCGAGCGGACGGGGTCCTTCTTGGTTTTTTGGCTGGCCGTGCTGGGTGACTCGTCGGCGCTGACGAGGAACGTCCCTCCGAAGAGTGCCAGTGTTCCCACGAGCAATCGTGGCATGAAGTGCCTCCTTACCTAGCGGATTTCGAGGGCGTCCCGGGCCCTTCGCCGGGAAAGAGCGATCTCCCCACGGCGGGGTTCGCCCCAACAGTCACCCCCAACCGCTCGCATGCCGGCGGAGGCGATGATATTCTGGGGACCGCTCGATCCCAGGACTGATCTTACCGTTTGCGCTTCGGGCCGTCTGGCCCGACATTTTAAGCTAGGAGTTCACGTTAGCCGATGCCCACGACTCGATGCTTGTTCCCCGTCCCCGCGCTGTTGGTCTTGGCTTGTCTTGCCGCCGAGGTGGCGACTGCCGTCGAGCCTCCCAACGCGTCGAAAAAGACATCGAAGGTGATCAAAAACGATGCAAAAGCGTCCAAAACGGCGCCCAAATCGTCCGAAAACGAGCACAATCCGACCAAATCGGGCAAGAAAGCGCCGAGAAAAGCGCCCACGAAACAGATGTCGCCCGAAGACGAGGCTCGCGCCGTCATGAAGGCGCTGCGCAAGCCCGAGGGGATGACGCTGGAGCTATTCGCTCATCGTCCGATGCTCGAGAATCCCGTCGCGATCGGCCTGGACAAGGACAATCGCGTCTACGTCGTCGAGACCCACCGGATGCGGCGCGGCGTCCCCGAAAACCGCGGCTTCGGCACCTTCTTCCTCGACGAGGACCTGCAAATCGGGACCGTCGATGAACGACTGGCCCTCTACAAGAAATGGGCCGACAAGTTCGACGGCGGGATGGGATGGTTTTCCAGTCATGGCGAACAGATTCGCCTGCTCGAGGACACCGACGGCGACGGCTTCGCGGAAAAGACTTCCCTCTTCGCCGAGGGCTTCAACGACCCGCTCGACGGCACCGCTTCAGGCGTGCTGATTCGCGACGGCGATGTCTACTTCGCGTGCATCCCCAATCTGTGGCTGCTGCGCGATACCGACGGCGACGACAAAGCCGACGAAAAGAAGGTCCTGCACCGTGGCTACGGCGTCAACATCGCCTTCATCGGTCACGACCTGCATGGGCTGACTTGGGGACCCGACGGCAAGCTCTACTTCTCCGTCGGCGATCGCGGTTTCCATATCGAACGCCCCGACGGCAAGGTTCTCGCGGCCCCGCGCCGCGGAGCGGTCTTCCGCTGCAATCGCGATGGCAGCGATCTCGAGGTCGTCGCCCGCGGCATGCGCAACCCGCAGGAACTCGTCTTCGACCGCTTCGGCAACCTCTTCGCCGACGACAACAACTGCGACAAGGGGGACAAGGGCCGACTCGTCTACGTCGTCGAGGGGGGCGACAGCGGCTGGGACATGGCTTACCAAACCATCGAGGAGCCCTACCTGACAGGACCATGGCACCGAGAGAAGATGTGGCACCCGCATCACGCGGGCCAACCGGCTTGGCTCTTGCCGACGATCGGCTGGATCGGCACCGGCCCGGCGGGCTTTTTCGGCAACCCGGGCGTCGGTCTAAGTGACCGCTACGACGACTACTTCTTCATGTGCAACTTCACCGGCAACGGCGGCATCGAGGCGTTCGGCCTCGAACCGAAAGGAGCCGCGTTCGCGATCAAGGACTACCACGACTTCTTCAAGCCGCTTCGGGCCAGCGACGCCGACATGGGCTACGACGGCAAGATCTACGTCGCCGACTTCGGCTCCATCCAATGGGAAAAGAACGGCGGCGCCAACAGCCACCTCTACACCCTCTTCGATCCCGAGCGGATCAAGGACAAGGCCGTCCTCGAAACCAAGGAACTCTTCGCCAACGGCTTTGACAAGCTGAGCGACGAACGGCTCGTCGAACTCCTTGGCCATCCCGACATGCGGGTCCGGCAGCGGGCTCAGTTCACTCTCGCCGATCGGGGCGAAGCCTCCGCGGAGAAGTTCCTCCCCGTCGCCCTCTCCTCCACCAACCGCATGGCCCGGATCCACGGCATCTGGGGCATCGGCCAGCTCGCTCAGACGAACCCCGAACTCCTCACCCCCCTCGCCGCCTTGCTCGACGACGACGACATGGAGATCCGCGTCCAAGTCTTGCGAACAATCGGCTGGGCCAAGCGAACCGATCTTGGTGACAAGGTGACGGCACTCTTGAGCGATCCCGAGCCGCGCATCAAGTTCCTCGCCGCGATCACCCTCGGCAAGTTGGGCCACCACGCCGCGATGGACGACGTCTTCGCGATGATCAAGCAGAACAACGACCAGGATCCCTACCTGCGACACGCGGGTGTCATGGCGCTGCTCGGCATGAACGATCCCGACGCGGTCCACGCCAGGGCTCACGACAAGAGCCCAGCCGTTCGGATGGCGGCCCTGCTCGTCGAACGTCGCAACCACGACCCGAGGATTGTCGAGTTCCTCTACGACGAGGAGCCGCTGGTGGTCACCGAGGCGGCGCGGGCGATCAACGACTTGCCGATCGAGCAGGGAACTCCCGCCCTGGCCCGCATTCTCGAACGATTCACTCAGCGACCGACGGGGGACTACGAACCTCTCGTACGCCGGATCATCAACGCGAACTTCCGCCTCGGCGCCAAGGAGAACGCCCAGGCCCTCGCGTCGATCGTCTCCAACCCGAACTTCTCCGAGGTGATGCGTCGCGAGGCGCTCGCGGCTCTCGCCGATTGGGAGAAGCCGTCGCAGCGCGATCGCGTCACGGGCAAGTGGCGGGCTCTTCCCGAGCGCGACGGGGCGATCGTTCGCGACGTCCTCAACGAATCGATCACCAAGATCCTCTCGACCACTTCGGGCAACCTTCAAACCGATGTCGCCAAGCTGATCGGCAAGTACGACGTCAACGTCGACAACGATACCTTCTTCGCCTGGATCGCCGACGACGATCGCGCCGCGTCGACCCGCATCGCGGCGCTTCAGCTCCTTCACGATCGGAAGTATCCGAAGCTCGACGAGGCGGTCTCGATCTCGCTCGAGGATTCCCAACCGCTGCTTCGCGCAGCCGCCCGCGATGTCGTCGCCAAGACCGACCCCGAGCGAGCGGTCAACCTGCTCGAGGAGGTCCTTACCAGCGGCGATGCCACGACCGCCGAGAAACAACTCGCGTTCGTCACCCTCGCGGGCACCCAGTCCCCAGAGGCCGACCGGATCCTCGCGGCGTGGATGCAAGAACTCGTCGGCGGCTCGGTCCCGCGCGAGCTTCGTCTCGATCTCCGGGAAGCGGCCCATCAGCGGGCGACGCCCGCGCTGGCGTCGTCACTGGCCGAGGCGTCGAAGTCGCTGAAGGAAGGCGATCTATTGACCCGGTTCGACGAGTGTCTCTCCGGCGGCAATGCCGAACGGGGTCGGGCGATCTTCGTTGGGCACCGCGACGGCCAGTGTATTCGTTGTCACCAGATCCGCGGGCAAGGCGGCACGGCGGGTCCCGATCTGTCGAAGTCGAAGCAGATCGCCGATCGGCGTCACGTCCTCGAGTCGCTGCTCGATCCCAACGCGAAGATCGCCGAGGGCTTCGGCACGATCAGCCTCGTCTTGGACGACGGCGACGTCATCGCCGGAACGGTCAAGTCGGAGGAGGACGGCACCATCGAGTTGATCACCCCGGAAGGCAAGGTCCTTCGCGTGCCTCTCGACCGGGTCGACGAGCGATCCTCGCCCAAGTCGCTGATGCCGACGATGGAGAAGTCGCTCTCCCGCCGCGAACTTCGCGACGTGATCGAGTATCTCTCGACGCTGCCCAAGAGCTAAGTCTTGTCGGGTCGGTCCGCAGCCTCTCTTGTAGGTCAGGCATTGTCTGACTCTTCGCAAACTGGGCCTGCTGCCCATCGGCAACCCCGAGAGACACCGAAGATGGTGGGTCAAGACCCACCCTACTTGGCTCCCGATTCCAACAACGCGGCCACCATGTCCGCCCATCGCCGGCAACCGCAACGCCGTGATCCCGATTTCCGGCAACGCCGTGATCCCGATTTCCGGCAACGCCGTGATCCCGATTCCGACAACGCGGTGATCCCGATTCCGACAACGCCGTGATCCCGATTCCGACAACGCCGTGATCCCGATCCCGGCAACGCGGTGATCCCGATTCCGGCAACGGCAACGCGGTGATCCCATTTTCCGACAACGGCAACGCGGCGTGATCCCGATTTCCGGCAACGGCAACGCCGTTGAACAACACAGCCCAGGGTCGCGCAGCGCACCCTGGGTCGCCGTGGTCCCCCAATCCAAACCCCGAAGCGGGTTTGACACGTGTTGCGTTGTGCCAACAAATCACCGGCCGTCACGGCGGTGGTCGAACGCTTTCAGCGTTCCGAATGTTATTTCCACGTCACCCAGGGTGCGCGAAGCGCGACCCTGGGCTGTGATGTCGCATCCCTTCAGGATGCTTGGGAGACGACAACGGCAACGCGGTGATTCCATTTTCCGACAACGGCAACGCGGCGTGATCCGATTTTCCGACAACGGCAACGCGGTGATCCCATTTTCCGACAACGGCAACGCCGTGATCCCATTTTCCGGCAACGGCAACGCCGTTGAACAACACAGCCCAGGGTCGCGCAGCGCACCCTGGGTCGCCGTGATCCCCCAATCCAAACCCCGAAGCGGGTTTGACACGTGTTGCGTTGTGCCAACAAATCACCGGCCGTCACGGCGGTGGTCGAACGCTTTCAGCGTTCCGAATGTTATTTCCACGTCACCCAGGGTGCGCGAAGCGCGACCCTGGGCTGTGATGTCGCATCCCTTCAGGATGCTTGGGAGACGACAACGGCAACGCGGTGATCCCATTTTCCGGCAACGGCAACGCGGCGATCCCGATTCCGACAACGCCGTGATCCCGATTCCGACAACGCCGTGATCCCGATTTCCGACAACGCGGTGATCCCGATTTCCGGCAACGCGGTGATCCCGATTTCCGGCAACGGCAACGCCGTTGAACAACACAGCCCAGGGTCGCGCAGCGCACCCTGGGTCGCCGTGGTCCCCCAATCCAAACCCCGAAGCGGGTTTGACACGTGTTGCGTTGTGTCAACAAATCATCGGCCGTCACGGCGGTGGTCGAACGCTTTCAGCGTTCCGAATGTTATTTCCACTTCACCCAGGGTGCGCGAAGCGCCACCCTGGGCTGTGATGTCGCATCCCTTCAGGATGCCCTGTAGGTGGTCAACCAGGTCATAAGAAACACGAACGCTCGTTGGTTCCCACCAAGGAATGCCAGGAAGTCGTGACGCTGCTGCCGAAGACCTGCCGGCGTTGCGACTTGGCCGGTTGCCGAGGAGATCGAAGACGTCGTCGATCGCGGCCTCCTGGTTAGCACGTCGAATCTCAAGCAAGAAGAGCGCGACGGTCCCACATCAGTCATGGTCGTTTAGCTGGCGTCATCCCCTTCGCGGCACGGCAATGTGGATCCATCGGTTGGATCAATCCTTCGCCAAGCGGTACACTAGCAGTTCGTTGATTTAAGCGGGCCAAGGCGAGAACGAGCCATGTTGGCCAAGATCAAGGAGAAGAAACGGAGGCGAATCCGTGGATTCGTCGAGTCTCGAAAACCTCGTCGGTCAGGTATTGCCTGACTCTTCGCAACGTGGGCCCCGTGGCCCATAGGCAACCCCGAGAGACGCCGAACATGGTGGGTCAAGACCCACCCTACGAGTCGTTTGTGTCGGGCAATGGCCTGACCGACGTGAAGTCCCTGCCAAGTTCCCCAACCCCTTGAGAAGGATACCTGACAACGATGCCCTCCAATCCGACGCTTCTGACTTCTCTGCTTCTTCTCCTACCAACAGCGCTCTGCGCGTCCGAGCCCCCCAAACCGAACATCATCCTGGCGATGGCCGACGACCAAGGCTGGGGCGATACGAGCTACAACGGCCACGAGATCCTCAAGACGCCAATCATGGATGAGATGGCGGAGACGGGCCTGCGCCTGGACCGCTTCTACGCGGCCGCGCCGGTCTGTTCGCCAACGCGGGGTAGCGTCATGACGGGACGGCATCCCAATCGTTTCGGCTGCTTCGTCTGGGGATCGACGCTCCGTCCGCAAGAGATCACCGTCGCCGAGGCCCTCAAGACCGCCGGCTACACCACCGGGCACTTCGGCAAGTGGCACCTCGGGTCGGTCCAAGCCGACAGCCCCGTGTCACCTGGTAAGAGCGGCTTCGACGAGTGGGTCTCGAGCCCGAATTTCTACGAGAACGATCCCCTCTTCAGCCACAACGGCAAGGTGATCGAAACCAAGGGCGAAAGCTCGCGGGTCACCGTCGACGCGGCCCTCGATTTCATTCGCTCGGCAAACGATCGCAAGCAGCCCTTCCTCGCGGTGATCTGGTTCGGCAATCCGCACAGTCCGCACGAGGCCCTCGACGAGTTGCGCGAGCCGTACAAGGACCAGCCGCTCAAGGACCAGCACTACTACGGCGAGATGGCCGGGATCGACCAAGCGATGGGGCATCTTCGAACGGAACTGCGTTCCCTCGGGATCGCCGAGAACACGCTGGTGTGGTACACGAGCGACAATGGCTCGCGGGCTCCGGGGTCGACCGGCGGCCTGCGTGGGCACAAGGGCCAACTCTGGGAAGGGGGCATTCGCGTCCCCTCGATCATCGAGTGGCCGGCGGTCATCAAAAAGCCGAGTCGCAGCGACTTCCCCTGCGGCACCATCGACATCTATCCGACGGTCCTGCAAGTCGCGGGCGTCACGATGCCCCACCAGCCGAAGCTCGATGGCGAGAGCCTCTTGCCGTTGATCGAGGGCGAGGCGATGCCGAAACGTGCCCCGCTCGGTTTTTGGACCTACCCACAAAAGGGAAGCCCGATGCGAAGTCACGAGATGCTCGAGGAACTCGCGAAGCAGCAGCTCCAGGGCATCGCGCCGAAGGAGACTCCCCATGCGAACGCGGGTGACTTGTCGACGCAATACGCCACCGACGATCGCCAGGGCGACGCGGCGCTCATCGATGGCGACTACAAGCTCCATCGGATGACGAACAAGAAGTCGGGCAAGACGCATTACGAACTGTACAACCTCACGAGCGATCAATCCGAGACGAAGGACATCGCTAAGAAAGAGCCGAAACGCACGAAGAGCATGAAGGCATCCCTCGAGGCCTGGCAACGCAGTGTGATCGACAGCCTCAACGGAAAGGACTATCAGTAGGTTGATGTTCAACCCACGCTTGGGAATGGTTGGAATCGACCGGCGTTCGTGAGTTAGGCTATTGTCTGATCCAACAACCGGCGAACCTCGCTCGCCACGAACGAGGAGGGTCGATTGCCGGGCGGCAAGTATGCCAACCGATTCTTCCGGACGGGCAGTGGCACTTACTCGCAGCGAGGTATCTCATGGATCCCATCACCACCAAGCCACTCGTGGACCCGAGCCTCATCGAACTCCTCAACGCTCACGACATGCTTGAGTTCCTGGGGCTCGGCATCGCAATGATCTTGGGAAGCATCATCGTCATCTGTTGCTTTGTGGTTTCGAACTGGCGAAGCGACCGACGACATCAGCGAGATGTGGCTCTCAAGCAAGAATTGCTTGATCGCGGCTTGTCGGCCGACGAGATCGTTCGGATTGTCGAAGCCAATTCCGAACCACCCGCGAAGTGCGGTTAGCGACGATGGTGGGTCGTTTCCTCGTCGGTCAGACATTCCTCCCCTCAGCCGCGTGGGAGAGGGGAACAAGAGGCTCAGTCTCCCACGGAGAGAGGTCGACGCTCGTCGTCAGCGAGTTGGGGGGGGACGAGTCTTCCTGAAAACAAAGCTGTTCGCTGAAAGAGAACCCCCTCACCCCTAACCCCTCTCCCACAGGGAGAGGGGAACAAGAGGCTCACTCTCCCACAGGGAGAAGAGGGGAACAAGAGGTTCAGTCTCCCACGGAGAGAGGTCGACGCTCGTCGTCAGCGAGTGGGGGGGACGAGTCTTCCTGAAAACAAAGCTGTTCGCTGAAAGAGAACCCCCTCACCCCTAACCCCTCTCCCACAGGGAGAGGGGAACAAGAGGCTCACTCTCCCACAGGGAGAAGAGGGGAACAAGAGGTTCCGTCTCCCACGGAGAGAGGTCGACGCTCGTCGTCAGCGAGTGGGGGGGGGGGACGAGTCTTCCTGAAAACAAAGCTGTTCGCTGAAAGAGAACCCCCTCACCCCTAACCCCTCTCCCACAGGGAGAGGGGAACAAGAGGCTCACTCTCCCACAGGGAGAGGGGAACTCGGAAGCCTGACATCGAGATCTCGACGGACCACTCGCGAACGTTCCCTTTCCGAACAGCCAGGTCGTCCCTTTCCGAACGGCGGCTCACTTCTTTCTGAACGGCGGCTCACTTCTTTCTGAATGGCGACTCACTTCTTTCTGAATGGCGACTCACTTCTTTCTGAACGGCGACTCACTTCTTTCTGAACGGCGACTCACTTCTTTCTGAACGGCGACTCACTTCTTTCTGCCTCCTCCTCGGAATTTGTGGGTCATCTCTTGGCTGTTTTGGCGTCCAGTGGGCCAATTCTTCGAGAAACACCGCTGTTTTTGGCTTCGGAGGCCTGCTGGCAATTGGACCGGCAAATTGCGAATCGTGTTCGAGCCCTCTCTTGCGAGGTGACGAAATTTCGTCACCTCACCGCTTGGCTGGAGAATAGGCTTGGTCCTGGAACGCCAACGCCCGATTCGCCTAAAAAACCAGCCCGGATCGGCTGGGTGACGCCGGGCCCCTGCAAAGACAGCCCACCAGGGTGGCGTCCGGGTCCCAGACGAGCCGGCCGGCAGAGAAGCAATTTGTCCTCTTTAGGACCCACAGATTCGCCAATAGAGCCTTCTTTCTGAACGGCGACTCACTTCTTTCTGAACGGCGACTCACTTCTTTCTGAACGGCGACTCACTTCTTTCTGAACGGCGACTCACTTCTTTCTGAACGGCCTCGACGTTCCTATCCGAACGGCAATGCCGTTCTCTAACGAAGCCCAGGGTCGCGCTTCGCGCACCCTGGGTACCAACCAAATGGAAACACCAACCCCGCAGGGGTTGTCTACACCTCAAATCAACGGAGACTAGGGAAACGCCAGCCTATCGACGTCCGCGAGAAACGTGGTCAACGCGCGACCACTCAGAGTGCCGTTCACCTGTTTCTGATGGAGGCTCTTGCAGAAGAGAAACACGTCGACGTGCTTTCCCGTCCTGAGCCGAATGGTGATGGGGAAAATGACGTGTTCTTTCCCTTCGTACCGCGCCCACGCCCCCGCGTCTCGCTCGACGAGCGACTGACCGAGGTAGAGCGAGAGCAGTCGCTCGAAGTTGTCGATCCCCAGCTCGATCGACGCCGGCGACCTCGCGGCCGTTCGATAGATCCGCTCGACGAGTTGGAGGCTCTCGTCATCGTAGCCGATCTCGCGGTCGACGCCGGTTCCGCTCGATTCAATGATGAATTGAAGGTCGCGAGCGACCGATTTGGCTTCGGCGACGGTCTCCTCAAGGGTCTTGGCGACGAACGACGAGGGTGAGCGTTTGAACGCCTTTCTCGCTCGGTCGGCCCATCGTGGCATCGAATCACCTCGCTCAACAGATTCGTCCGGCATCCCAAAACCAAGATCGTGGGGTACAGTCCCACGGTACCTGCCAGAACGAGGGGTGATCAAGGAAACGGGGACTTTCAAAAACTTTTGGCGGGAGAGCCAAGATTCGGAAGCGAGCGGCGAGTAGCTTGGAAGGTGAGTCTCTCGGTCCGTGGCTCGTCGTTCGTCCAGGGAAAGGAATGGATCCTCATGGAAGCCGCCTCGCATCCACTCTCGGAGCCGTCGTTTCTGCAACAGTTTTTTGAGCCGGGGGTAATGCCGTTCGCCTTCACGGGCGTGGTGCTGCTGCTCTTGGCGATCGTCGCCGTGTCATGGATCGGGTTTCACTACTGGAATGCCGACCGCCGCCATCAACGCGAAGTCGCGTTCAAGCACGAACTGATCGATCGAGGCGTCTCGACGGAGGAAATCATCCGGATCATCGAGTCGGGATCGAGTGCCTACAAGAGGCCCGAGCAGCGATCCTGGTCGGACGATGTCGTCCGCGTCATCGAGGCGAGCAAGGGGAAGTGCGCGCCGGGAAAGAAGGCTTGACGAAGTCCTCCGCGGAGAATGGCCCATGGAGTACCCGCTGGCCCGGGCCGCGAGCGAAGCGACGACCGAACAAGGTCTCGCGGCGTTGGGAGCCCGTTGATCGATTCGCTGCCAAGTTCGCGGCGGACCGTCGTCACGCGCGATCCAACTCAAGCGGAAACTGACCGAGCGGGGACTGTCGGTCGACGAGATCACGCGAATCATCGAAGCGGGGAAGGATGTCCCCAACGACGATTGACGCCGATCATGGTCCGGTCGGCACCTCATCCCCCCACCAAACGCGACCTTCCTTGGCGCGCCAGACGGCGCGTTTGCCGGGCAACTTGAGATAAGGGCACTGCGCCGTTCCCGTGCGAAGGGTCAACGACGTGTCCCCCGGCGCGATCCACAGCAGCCGGCCGGCGTCGATCCAGGGCTCGAGCACGTAGTCGTACTCGTCCTCCGCGTCGAACCACTCCCCCGATCGATAGACGCCCGCGGCGTCGGTGTAGCTGAACTTGTCGATCCCCCAGTCGTTGGTCCGGCACTCGTCGGGCAACGACTGGTCGGAGAAGTAGACGATCGGGTAGGCATCGAGCTCGCCGATCATCACGTGCGAGACGACCGCCTTGACCGAATCCACCTCGAAGAGTCTCGGAATGACAAAGGGCTTCTCGGGGCCCGGCTCGGCAAGGAACGGAAAAGCCGGGATCGGGTCGGCATGACGGACCGCGCCGGTGAAGGAGAGATACTTGCCCCCCATCGGCTCATCGAGTGGCCGTTGCGGCTTGTCGAGACTCCACCACAACCCATCGATGCCGATGTTGTCGAGGGAATGGGCCCAGACCTCCTTGGTGAACGGGCATCGGGAGAGTTCCAGCACCGGCACATTGGTGCGGTAAGCTTCCCAAAGCTGGGTGAGCTGTTCCGTCAAGGGGGTGATCTGAGGGCGGAGGTTCTGCCCCGTCTCCTCGGCGGTCTCGATCAATTCCGCCAAGCGGCGCATGCGGGGAAAACACTCGGCCAGTAGATCCGCTCGATCGCGGGCGTTGAATGCCACGCTCGTCTCCTCTCAAAGTCGGCCCGGAGGCCGGTTGGCTCGGTCAGGTGTTCGGCTGTTCGCGCTTATTCCCAATAGCTGTGGCCGACGCCGCCGTCGGGGTTGAAGTCGACCAGCGGCTCGCCCCCCTGCTTATGGCTATTCAGGATCGCGTTGTCGATGTCGCTCGCCTGGCTATCGGAAGGATCGTAGTCCCACGAGCGGTGATCGCCGTGCTGCCCCTGGACGTGGGGATCTCCCTGAAAGTCATCCACGACCTTCTTATGCAGGTCGGGATCGGAGTCGGGCGTGACTTGCTTCCAATTGCCGTTCTTGTCCTGCTTGTGGATGTCGAACATGTCGTGATCGCCGGTGAACTCCTTGCCCTTGTTGGGGTTTGGATTGCCATTGACCATGTCGCGATTGTCGAGGAGCACGCCTCGGTCGGGATCGACGGTGACTTTGTCGCCCTTGGCGTGGACCAGCTCGTTGTTGTTGCGGTTGAACTCCTTGAGACGCTGGGCGCGCCGCGATTCGAGCTTGGCGGCCTCCTCGGGCGTGAGGCTTCGACCGAGTTGCCGTTCGGCGTTCTCGCGCGCGGCGTTCTTACCCGGTGGTTTGAAGTGCCCGACCAACCCCTGCGATCCCGGGTTCGGCGGCGGTCCCATCAAGACGTCGAGGTCGTTGATCGACTTGTTCTTCAGGAAGACCGGCTTCTTCGGATGCCCCGCCTTGATCCACTTGAGACACTCGGGATTCGACGGCCGCATGCGAATCTTCACCTTGTGCTTCTTGGCGATCTTGCGCATCGCCGCGAAGGCCTCATCGGTCATCCCGACCAAGTCGCGGACCCGAACCCGCCAGGGGGCGTTGACGTTCATTTGCGTCAACTCGTTGTTCATCCCGCTCTTGCCCTTGCCCTTACCCTTGGCGGCTTGGCCCTTGTGGAGCCCCTGCAAGTCGACGTCGACGAGTGGGTTGTCGGTGTAGGCGTAGAGGTTGATCCCCCCCGCGATCCCCAAGGGATCGGACTGGAGATAGCGGCCCAGTCCGGGGTCGTAATAGCGGAAGCGGTTGTAGAAGAGGCCGATCTCCTCGTCGTGATAGTGCCCTGGGAACCGCAGCGGCAGCGCGATCGTCGACTTGGGGGCGACATGAGCCGTGCCGTAGGGATCGAGGCGAGCCTCCCAAGCGACGCGGCCCGAGAGATCCTCGACCCAGAGGGGAGCACCGAGCTGGTTGGTGAAGATCGCGTACGACTCGCCCGAGTTGGGATCGGCGTCGGGAGCGGCATAGTCGACGAACTGGACCGGGGTGAGAGCCTGACCGTTTGCGTAGAGGTAGATCCGCAGCCGTTGGCCGTCGTGAAGCTCGGCGGCGAGTCGCTCGTCATCCCAGAAGAAGTCGACCCGGTGGCCACGCCACTCCTTGGAGATCCGCCGGCCGAGAGGATCGTAGCTCGCCTTCCACTCCCACGAGTCGCCGTCCGCTTCCTCAACAACGACACCGACGAGCAGGTCGAGCGAGTTGTACTCGTAGCGGAGCTTGCGACCGTCCGCGCCGACTCGGCTGGCGAGATGGTTGCGGTCGTTGTACGTGAAGGCTTCCTCGTTGGCGGACTGAAGGCGATTGCCCTCCTGGAGGGTGACCGCGTGAAGCCCCGGCTGCCTCAGGAGGTTGCCGGCGGGATCGTAGAGGAACTCGCGAATGGTCCCATCGGGGAGCTCTTCCGACTCGAGCCGATGGTCGCCGTGATGCCGATACGTCGTCGTTCCGGCGAGGCTATCTTCGACCCGGTGCAAGTCGCCCGCGGTGGTGTAGTAGTAGCGACGGACGTGACGAGCTTCGTGCTCGGCGTCGCCGACGATCTTCACGAGGCAACGTCCCTGGTGATCGTACTGAGCCAGTTCGGTCGTGCCGCTGGCGAGCTTGCGGAAGATGAGGCCACCTTCGCTGTACTCGTAGGTGTGATGATGTCCCGCCGGGTCGACGAGCGTCATCGCGCCGATGCCCTCGGGACGATAAAGCGTGCGGAAGCGATCGAGCACCGTCGTCTCGGCATGCTGGTTGAGGACGTTCTGGTGCGTGACGCCGAGGCCCCCTCGGATGTCGGAGATCACCCGTCCTTGTAGGTCGTAGGTCAGCTCAACATCGAAGTCGCCATTCCCGGCGGAGGTGATTCGGCCGAACTCGTCGTGGGTGAAGCTTTGGCACTCGCCGGAGGCAAGCTCCCGCTTGGTCAAGACGCCGCCGGGCCCCGGGTCGAGCTTGAGGATGAGGTTCCCCTCGCCATCGTGCTTCTCAAGGAGGTTGCCCCCGTCGTCGTAGGTGTAGCGCTCCCGGACCTGGCCGTGGCGCCGAACGACCGCGAGCCGGTCGAGGTGGTCGTAGTCGAACTCGCTGACACTTCCGCCCGGATCCTCGACGCGGGTGATCGACTCGCGCAGCGAGTGCTCGAACCGCGTCCGGGCGCCCAGCGGCGACACCTTCGACTTACAGAGGTTCCACGATCCGTACTCGCGGCGATGAACCGCCCCGTCGGCATCGCGGTAGGCGACGGTGTTGCCGTTGCCGTCGTACCGCCACGTCTCCTCGCCACGGGACTGGTCCCCTCGGCGAACAATCCGCCCCAGAGCGTCGCGACGACTCGGCGGCCGAACCTCCGATCCGCGAAGCGAGACCAGCGCGGCGGCGTTGTCAACCCGGCGGAGCAGGCGGTCGGTCTCCTTGGGCCCCTCGATCGTCTCCGGATCGAGCAAGACGCCGTACTCCCATTCCGCGACGGTGCGCGGCAAGTCGACCGCGAGCGGGTCGGGAGGCATCGGCATGATGTGCATGGGCGGCAACTCCAACCCGGTCGGGTCGATCCGTCCGGTGTGCCCACCCCACGCGTCGTAGAGGTACTCCGTCTCATCCCCGTTGGGATCGATCTCGGAGGCGACGTCGCCTTCCTCGTTGACGATGAACGAGCTCACCCCGCCATCGGGTTGGAGGACCTCGGTGATGACCCCATCCTCGTTGAACACGTACGTCGACTCGGCGCCGTCGGCGAAGGTCGCCACCGTCGTGCGGCACTCGGGATGGTACTCGAGCCGGACATCGTAGAGACCGTCGTCGCCCCAAGTGTGGACACAGCGACCTTCCTCGTCGTAGCGGTAGTGAAAGGAGTAGCCGTTGCGGTCGGTCTTTCGCGTCATCAGCCGACGATCGGCGTACTCGTAGCGAGCTTCGCGCTCGGTCGGGTCGATCCAGCGAGCGAGGCATTCCGCCTCGTCGTAGTCGTAGCGAGCGATCGTCGTTTCCTTGCCCGAGGAACGCGAGGGAATCTTGACGGCGCGAAGCAGGTCGTTCTCGTCGTGTTCGAAGGTGACACGATGACCGCTCGAGGTGCGAAGATCGCTCAAGCGGCCCCGACCATCGTACTCGAAGTGTGTCGAACGGCTCGAATCGTTCAGCTCGATCAGTCGCGCCGGCCACGCTCCCTGGAGCAACTGGAAGATCATCGTCGGCTTGCCGGTCTCCGCCAAGATCCACCGGCCACCCGGCTGCGGCGTGAGCAAGAGCCCGTCTTGAGCAACACTCTCCTGCCCGGCGGGAACGGGGGGAAGCTCGATCTCTTCCCCTTCTTCATTGACGTAGAGGAACCCATCGGTGGTTTGAAAAAGTTCTCGTTCGTACTCGTGACGGAAGCCCCAGCCGAGCGCTCCGCGGCGTTCCTGGAGCGAACTGTTGTAGAAGCGCCGCCAGAGGAACGGGATGGGGCCGGGCGCCTCGAAGTCGATGAACTCATCGACGTTGGCGCCGGTGACGACATCGACCGGTTCGCCGGGACGTCCGCATCCCTTATTGTGACTCGGCGCCTTCTTCTTCAACTTCTTCTTGAGTCGTTTGCGGACCTTCTTCATCAGCTTGGTGCGCATCAACCGCTTGAGGCCCTTGCCGAGCGCCTTGAGCGCCAACCCCATGATCAAGTTCATCAGCGAGATGATCGGTGGGCCCCCGATCAGGACCGGCTTGCCAGCGGGCACCGGGAAAACGAAGCTCGTCGGCAAGACCATCGACTTGACCCGACTCTTCTTCTTCGGGTTCATGCGCGGCGGAGGGATCATCCCGACGTCGTGGCAACTCAGCGCCGGCAGCGCCATGTAGCTCATCGCGTCGCCGTCGAACTGAACGGTCATGCTCCCCATGAACATTTCGCATTCGTTCGCGGGTGGTTTGACGAAGGTCCCCCCGATCGGGATGTGCGGCGGAACGCACTTGCCCATCGTCCCGGCGATCGCGCGATGCAGGAAGTTGACGTAGATCGTCGAACCGATGATCGGGACGTAATCAAACGGATCGAAGAGGAACCCGACGAAGGGGTGCGGGATCGGCACGACGGCGCCGACCGGCGTCAGGATGAGGTGAATGTCGATCCCGATCACGGGATCATAGTGTTTCGCCGCCGGGAACATCAGTCGCGTCCCTTTACTCCTCCCCGCGAGCCAAAGGTCGCGAGGATCGCTGTGTCTTCGACGTGAACGACGTCGCTCGGATGACGAACCGTGCCGATCGTCTTCTCGATGGTGCGAGGGGGCACGATCGGCTTCACGCCCGGCGTGAAGTCAGTTCAAGGGTTACATGGGAATCGTTTAGAAAAACCGGCTGCTCGCGACGCCCGCCCCAGTTTCTCCGAGGCAATCCGACGATTGCGACCATTGAGAGGACCGTTCGCAGCCAGCATCGAATAGCTTCACGGTCGTGTATCTTGGTTCTTGATCGCGCGGGAGGGTGACGAATGAACGGTGTCTCCCCCATGCCCACGGCGAGCGCAGGATATCGCCGGAGACTCTTTCGGCAACGAATCATCCCATTGGGGCATTACCCCTCGGCCCAGTCTTCGCCGAGCGCCTCGTCCAACCGCTTGCTCACCGCGGGCCACTGCTCCTCGAAGGACTCGTTCGCGGCGAGATCGCGTAACGCGCGACCGACGTAGGGAAGGGTCGAGTTGAGTCGCTGTTCGGGCTCCAACTGTTCTCCCACGGCGAGCGCCGCCTTGCCGGCCTCCCATGCCTGTTCTCTCTCTCCAAGGGTCGCGAGGCAAAAGCAACGCATGCGCTGGCATTCGAGTTCCGCGAGGAGTTGTTCGGTCTTCTGGGCCATCGGCACCGCGGCGGCGTAGGCCTCGGCCGCTTCCTCATAGCGTTCGGCTTCCACTAAAGCGGCTCCCTCCGCCATCCGGGCTTGCAGGATGAGCTTGGGCCCCTCCTCCGCCCCCTGCTTGTCCGCCGCGTTGGCGGCGACCCCGGCGCGACGATAGGTGTCGATGGCCGAGTCCTTGTTCCCGGCGGCCGTGTACGCGGCGGCAAGCGCGAAATGCGTGACGACGCCCATCGCCGGCCAATTTTCTTTCTTCGCGATCGTCAGCGCCCGCTTGGCCGACAATTCGGCTCCCTTCACGTCCCCCTTGCCCGCCGCGTTGGTCAGCGAGGCATACTCCTTGCGAAAGGCGCGGTCGGGCGTGTTGGGGCCATCGCCACGGGCCAGTTCGCGGTGAGCATCGGCCATGTCGAGATCGAGCGGTTGGGTCACGACCCGTGCCGGATCGGCATCGGCCAGTGGGCCTAGGAAGGGAGCGTGGACATTGTCGACCATCATGAACCGGATCGCCTCGGGCGGATCCTTCGCGAGAATCTCCGCGAACCAACGATGGAACTCCTCGACCGAGGCGATCGTCGTCGGCGTCAGGAAGATGACCATCCGCTCCATCAAGTCGGCGTAGTGCTTCCAGAAGGAACCGCAGGCTCGGGTGAAGATGCGCAGGTCGCCGTTGCCCTCTTCCGGGACGGGACACTGCCAGGTATTGTCAATGCCTTCGGCCTCGAGCGCGTCGCGCTGTTCCTCGTACATCTCCCGCAATGTCTTGCATAGCACGCCGGAGTAACTGTCGAAGGATTCGAAAGGCTGTTCGAAGCGCAGGAAGTAGTCGGGAGACTCGCCGGAGTCCTCGCTTTGAAGCTGGACAAAGGCGTCGACAATTTGAGCATTTTCGCTGTCGGTCAGCCAACGCATGAGCCGTGCATCGGGATTGACGGCGAACTCGTTCCAGTATTCCTCGACGCGTTGGATTCGTCGCTCGATCGCATTCTTGACGTTTGCCGGCACGACCCCAGTCCCCCTTTGCCTCCGCGATGAGACCCAAACGACATCTCAGCGTTCGGGAAATCGCGGAACACCGCGCGTCGCGAGCGACGTCGGTACGCCCATAGATGGGGATCGTTTTAAAAAACCGGCACCTCGCGACACCCTTGATGAGAAAGTCGCGAAAAGATGCCGGCACTCGGAATGGTCTCCGCCCCTCAAGACGCGAGAGGCGTGAAATGGAGCTGACGGTGACGCTTGCGGTCACGACTCGGGCGCCGGTTCCGGGTCGGCTGGAACTTCCGTTGTCTTGACCGGGAGGGCAAACGCGGCCGCTTCCTCCCCGTTGCGAACGTAGAGAGTTCCGTGAGCGACGACGGGATGATTCCACGTCTTGCCGTCGATGGCCTTGAACTTGGCCAGCTCGCGATGCTTCTCGGGCGTCGCCTCGAGCAAGACGACTTCCCCCTTCTCGGAGAGGACGAGCAGCAATCCCTGGTCCTCGAGCAAGAGAACCTGCCCGTTGCCGTAGCGCCCTCGTTTCCAGGCTCGGTCACCGGTCTTGAGATCGACGCACGTGAAGATATTGCCGTCGAAACCGTATAAGGCGTCGCCGTAGACGACGGTGTCGTTGAAGTAGGGCTTGAGGTTGCGTGAAGTCCATTCTTCGCTGGCGGTCCACTCGTCGCCCGACCGCGCCACGTTGATGAGTCGACTCCCCATCCCGTAGCCGGTGCCCAGAAGAACTTGCTGTTCCCCGACAAGCAATGGTTGAACGACCCGTGAGTAGGGGGCACTGGGCCAGTCGTAGTTCCAGATCTCCGTTCCCGAGACCGGATCGACGGACGTCACCCCCGCGTCGGTGAGCGCCAGGACTTGGTCGACGCCGCCGAGATCGGTCCGCTGCGGCGAGCCGTACGCGTGTTCTCCCGCCTCGGCGGTCCACAAGGGCTCGCCTGTGGTTCGGTCGTAGGCCGCGATCCCCTTGCCCGTCTTGCCGCCGACATAGACAATCACCGCGTCGTTGACGACTTCGGGCGAACTGGAGAATCCCCACTCGGGGACCTTGGCTCCGGTATCCTCGGCGACGTTTCGCGACCAAATCTCCTTGCCGGTCGCCGGGTCGAGAGCATTCAGGATCCCGCCGGCGCCGAAGGTGAAGAGTCGTCCGTCATGAAAAGTCGGCGTCGCTCGCGGGCCCGCCCCGGAAACGGTTTCCGTGAAGCGATAGTCGTTCTCATGAATCCAGATCGGCTTACCCGACGCGGCGTCGTAGCACGTCACCACTTCCTGGTCGCCGCGCTGCTCCTGGGTGAAGAGATGCCCGTCGACGAGGGCGAACGACGACCAACCGGGGCCGAGCGGTCGTCGCCATCGTTCCTGGGGAGGACTCTTCTTCCAGTCGGTCTCGATCACGGTCCCCGTCACCACGCTATCCCGCTGAGGGCCCCGGAATCCGGGCCAATCGCCAGGCTGCAGGGCGAGCGGCGGCACGGTCGCCTCCGGCGCCTCGGTCGACGGGGAAGGTTCTTGGGCAAGTTGTTCGAGAAAGATCTGTTCGGCGGTCGGGCTCCAGCGCAAACTCATCTGGGCCGAGAGCGTGCCGTCGGCGCCATCGAGGCGAAAGAGGGTCCAGAATCCCCAAGCGCCGAGGATCCCGGCCGTCATCACGACCGAACGAAGACGCCAAGAGGTCCCCCTGGTGAGGAAATACGCAACGACAAACGTCGTGGTTGCCGCCGGAAGTCCATAGACCAGGAGCATGAAGGGAATCGTCGGATGGACGAGGAGGTTCGCCGCGATGATCCCCATCGCGAAGACCAGGACGATCCAGGCCTTGACGCTCCAGGGGGCGCGGCTCAGGAAGAGCCACCAGATGCTCAGGAGGCCAAGCCCGATCATCGGCCCCCAAACCATCCCCATGAACTGCACGGGGGTGCCGGGAGCGAAGTACCCGGGAACGACGACGGCGACGATTTGGGCGACGACGATGGCCAGCGGCACCCAAACCCTCCACCCGGAGGCGTCCGTTGGTCTGGCGGTGGCCATCGGCGTTGGGGTTTCGGGTTCCGCAGACGACGACTCGGCGGACGTGGTGGACTCAAGACTCGACATGGCAGTTCCTTTGCCAAAATGACATTGTGTCGTTCGAGGTTCCCTCGGTAGGCTGGACTCTTTTGGATCACTCGCAACTATACCGGTACATGTTGTACCCGTCCACTTTTTTAGGTTCACCTTTTTGCCCCGACCGCTGGTCCGATCGACTCCTCCTCGAGAAGGGTAGGCCAACGCCGCGAGGTGGTCTTCGCGACCTGGAAACGTGCCTCATGCCAGACTCACAGGAACTCGCCTCCGTCGTCGCCGAATTCGGCAAGTCGTACGCGCGGTGGCTCCGCGACCAGTTGGAACATACCGGCACGACCCCCGCCCGGGCCCGGCTGATGATGGTCCTGAAGTGCGGCGGGGCGCAGAAGATGAGCAGGATCGGCGAGCAGTTGTCGGTGACCCCGCGAAGTGTGACCAAGTTGGTCGACGGGCTCGAGCGGGAAGGACTCGTCGCCCGCGAACCATCGCCCCACGATCGTCGCGCGACGCTGGTCCACCTCACCGAGTCGGGCGAGCGGGTTTGCAAGGAGAGCATGCTCGCCAACCATGCCGCCGCCGCGGAGTTGTACGACGAACTCTCCGAACGGGAACGACGGGACTTCGCCCGCGTCATCCGCAAGCTACAACAGTCACTCACGCAGCGAGGTTACTAGCGCGAATGTCCATCCGAAGGTTTCGGGAGCCTCGGATGGCTTGTCGAGCTGGGAGAATACGACGCTTCGTTGTCCGCCGGATATAGAGGATTGAGAAAGCACTCGCCGCCTCACGAAAGGAGTCACTCACGATGTCACTGGAAAGCCGCGTCGAGCGATTGGAGAAGGAAGCCCGTCTTTGGCGCCGCGTCGCCCTGACCCTGGGAGTGGTGATCGCCGTCGTCATCGGGTGTTCCGCCAAGACTGTCGAACGCACGAAGTTCGACGCCATCACGGTTCGGCGACTGCGAGTCGTCAACAGCGACAGCGTTCTGGTCGCCCGTTTCGGATGCGAGAATGGCGAACTTCCCTCCCTGTGGATGCAAGATACCTCCGGGACGGCGTCGACCAACATCACGATGGAAGAGGGCGGAACCAAGATCCGCCTCGAAAACGACCAACGCCGCGTCGTCGACCTCAGCGCCAGTGCTTCGGGGAACCTCTCCCTTGGATTCTCAAAAGCCGACTCCAACAGTGCCCCCTACGCCGAGGCGATCGTCGGCATTGACGGCAAGGCGAAGCTGAAGGGCTTTGGACGCTAGCGACCAAGGGAACCATCGGCGTTTGGCGACACCGGTGGCCGAGTCGTGAGATCGAAGTCGAAGTGATTGTCCCCTCGCTGGACGTCCCGCACGAGCACGCTCTCGGCGTTGTACCATTCGGGAACCAGTTCCGGAATGCCCGGATCGGGGTTCGGCGTGCCGTCGTCGAGCGTGTCCCCACCCTCGGGCGGCTGATAGGTCGAGACCCGCACGACGTTCGGTCCCAAGAGAGCCCCCATCCGGTAGGGAGCGTAAATCAACTCATAGTTTCCGTGTCCATCGGTCTCGGCTTGAGCCGGCCGGCCGTGCTCCGGCAAGAAGGTCACGAAGGCATGACGTAGCGGCATCCCGTCGAGCGTGATGCGGCCATGCACACGCCCGAGAGGCGGATTTCCAAAGCAGCCGCCTAGAACGAGCAAGCCGGCGACGCACTGAATCAGCGCGCCTCCGCGAGCGATGTTCACCCGTTGGCTCGTGGAGAGTCGTCGTGCCATGTGGATCCGTACGGGAATGAAACCCCAGTTCCCCGATGAGCCATCGCCCTTCGATCACCGTTTCCGTCGGTCAGTGACGAGCAGCCCGCCAAATTAGCGCCGACGCCGCCAGAGCCGGCTCATTCGACGGAGCCCAGCTTTCATTTTTTATCACCGCGACACCAGCCAAGCCATGGGAATCTCCGCCGCTCCCTTCCCAACCGACGAACCAACCAAGAATGGACGCCTGGACACGACACGGCGACACTCCGTCTCGTCGCATGGTCCTCCTGCTGTTGCACCGACGGTGATGTCGGGACATCCTTCCAGTTTCGCGGGAGCCCAACGAGGAGGGTCGCGCCATCGGCAAGCGCCAGCGTGTGGATGGCCTTGAGACGTTCACGGCCCGGATGGTGACTTGATACCCCGTGTGGAGCAACCTCACGCGTTCCCAGGTAGAGTCGATTGAGAAGGTGCGAACCGAAGAGAGAAATGCCCAGTATCTCTACCAGGAGCCTTGGCGCTCGCTCCCGAGTCACCGTTCTTGCGGATCGATCGCCGGAACCATACGTCACGAACTCGGCCGACGCAACTCGGCGCCGCATCGCACACCACAATCCCTTCTCTATTCACGTATTATCGCGAGCACTGCGAACTCGGGACAATACGCGGACGTCATGGATCAAGGTTGTCCGTTCGCCCCGGGAAGTACCCAAACGCTCCCATCGCTGAGCATGTTCCTCAGCCATCGTCGATCCACCGAGATCGTCGACGATCGAGCGCGGACCGCCTCCGCCACCGAAGAACCACCCGTCGAAGAACCTCCCACCGGGAGCACCGGAACGGGTCTCGACGATCTGGTCGAGATCACCCTCGACGATCCTGGGCTCGCCAAGCGGGTCGATCGCGCCGACGTCGAGGAGGCCGCCGCGGCCGCGGACACAATGAACGCCTACCTCATCGAGGCGATCGTCGCGACCGGCATCGCCAATGACGGCACCATCGACGCCGCCGACGTCCGCGACGTGAGCGCCTACCTCGCGGCCAATCACTTCGACGAGTGGGCCGAGCTTCACGGCGACGACGGCGCGGAGGGATCGAAGCGGGCTTCCATCTCGTGCGGAATGAAGGCGCGACGACGCGGGTCTTCGGCGGCCAGAACGCGATCAACGCCGTGGCCGATGCCATCTACCATCTCGGCTTCGAGATTCGCAACGGGCGGCTGCTGAACGAGGACGGCGACAAGAACACTCACGTGGAGACCGTCGCGTACTGGCTCAACGAGTTGCTCGCCAAGGATCTCGAGGAAGGAAGTCCAAATCCGCCGGTGGTTCAGGTTGCCACCCCGCTGGTGACCCAAGCGACGGCGATCTCGGCGACGGGAACGGTGCGTGAAGCGGAGGCTCTCGACGAGGTCTTCACCCTGCTCAACCAAGGATCTCTCTTCGCGTCGGTGACCGAGTACCAACAAACAAGCGTCCGTGGCCCTAACAACCACGGACGCTCTTTTTACTCCTTCAATCGTCGACCGCCGAACGACTTAGTACCGCAAGATCAGTTGGTTGATGAGGCGATTGTTGATCCACATCTCGTTGTTGGAAAGCGGGAACTCGAAGGCGATGCCATACTCAAGGTGCTTGCTCGGCTTCGCGGAGAGACCGAAGGCCAACGTCACCAAGTCACGGCCCGCCATGTCGGAAGTACCGAGGTTGATCAAACTGTCGACTTCCTGAAGGCCGGTCGGCAAACCGCGACGTCCGCCGGCCGTGTAGTGCCACCAGTTGAACTCCATCACTGGATAGAGCCACGACGTCACTTGGGCATCGAAGTGCGCTTGGAAGTAGCCGAAGCTGCTATTGTCGGCGGAATCGACCGGAACCGAGTAGCCGGCGTTGCCGATGAAGTGGAAGACCTCGGCGATCTCTTTACCGACCGAGAAGTACGGGGTGAAGACGCCGTCGCCCTGACCTTGAAAGATAGCCGACTCACCCGTTCGCAGTTCGTACGTGCAACCAACCGCCGCGAGGAACTGATTCTCGACGTCGCGAATCACCACGTACTTGAGGCCGGCCATGAGGTTCACCCAGCCCTCCGGATCACCAAGGCCGCGGCTGTTGAGCCAAAGATAGCCGTCCTTGTCGGCGGTGAATTGCAGACGCTCGGTTAGGGCAAGTCGAATCTGGCAGGCCAAGAGATTGAAATCGCCCGGACCGGCGAGGTTTTGGCTCGGAATCGAGTCGTAGATGTACATACCGCGCAGTTCCGTCTGCGAGATCGGCGAGCGCGCAAAGATTGGATTCGAGATCGGCGAAACGAACCCGTTGAAGCACTGATCACTTTGGAAGAGCTTGCGGCACTTCTCGCAGAACGGCACGCAGGGATCACAACAGGAGCAGCAGTCGGAGCAAGTGGAACCACAACAACCCGAGCCACAGCATCCGGACCCACACGACGAGAGCCCCCCTTCTTCCCTCTCCGTCAGCGAGCTATAGAAGACCGACTGCGGTTTCTGGTTCTCTTGCGTGTCGCTCACCTCTTCGATGACCGGTTCGGCGGCAATGAGAGTCGGAAGCTGCTCCGCCGGGGGGACATCCTTGTCCACCGGCGATCCCATCACCAAAAGCACACCTATCAGCGTCCAGGGCATCGGACATGCTCCTTTATGTCAGCTCGAGGCTTCTCTCGCCCCGCAACGTGAACCTTGTGTCTGTTTCGTATTCACCCGTATTGGCGACCGATTGACCGTCTCGATTCCCTTCGAGTTCCGATCGTTGAAGACCTGTCGGCCACCATGGCCCACTCCGGGTATCGTCATTACTTTTGCTGAAATCCGTCCGAAGTGCCGAACCGCTTCGACTGGGTTCATCGCCAGCTCACCTACAAACCGGAATACTGTCACAACCGACAAAGTTCCGACGTCGAACGACCGAGAGTTTCCCTCCTCCCGACGAGCCGACCACCACGCCTACAACCTAACACCTAACCCCAATCATGCATTGCAAGCTTATTGAGCTTCAACGCGAGGAGCGGCGCCTATCTTTGTCCCAAAGGGTTGCCCGCGAGGGTAAATCTCGACGACGCTTTCCCCCGACCCAATTTCACCATCACTTGACCGGCCAACACACGCAGACTATGCTTCAATGCTATTCTTAGTCTTCCCTTGCAGTCGCAATGGATGGACGCAACACAAGGAGGAAACAGTGCGGTCCAATCCTCCACATCACTCCGGCATCGACGACGTCATTGCGGTTGCGAGCCCGTTGACGTGCCCAATCAAGACAGAATCCGGATCTGGCCTCAGATGGGCCAAGTGTAGCAACACGAATGCTCAGGCCCATTTCGAGCGCATGACATGGCCCAGCACTCTTAACTCATGCGCATCTTCGGAACAGCGGATGGGATTTCGATGAACTCCGATTCACCAGTTTCTGTGCTACTTGTCGCGGAAAACGACGCCGACGCCCTAGCATTTCAAGAGGCGTTGGAGATTCCCCGCCTCGGCCCCTTTCACGTGGCCCGCGCCGAATCGCTCGAAGTCATGTTCAGTGTTCTTGAGCAAAACCCTGTCGACATCGTCGTTCTCGATCTCTCGCCCGAATGGAAAGGCGACCTCGGCAACTTGGCGGCGATGATGAAGCAGGTCCGCGCGACGCCGGTGGTTCTTTGGCGCCACTTAGACGATGCCAACCATGCCATCCCGACGAGCGAAGGCGTCGACGACTACCTCGACAAGCATCTGCTCAAGGGGGAGTACATCGGTCGAGTTCTTCGCGACATCGTCGCTCGGGAGCAACTCCTCCAGAAACTCGAGCAAACCAGCGAGTCGGTTCTCAACGAAGTTCGGGAACGATCCGCGATGCTCGCGCACGTCAACGCGAGTCTCTCGGCCGCGAGGATGGATGCCGAGGTCGCCAATCGCGCCAAAACTGCCTTTCTCACGAACATGAGCAACGAACTCAAGACGCCGCTGACCAGCATCATGGGCTACACCGAGATGCTCATCGAGGGGCTTTATGGCTCGCTCAATCTCGAGCAGCGCGAGGCCATCGAACAGATCGCCGAGAGCGGCGAGCGGTTGAACAAAGTAGTCAAGCACTTGATGAACCTGATTAGACTGGAAACCGGTACGATCAAGCCCGAGATCGAGCCGGTACTCATCAGCGCCTTTGTCAACGATTGCATTTTACCGGTGCAAGTCCGGCACGAGGGCAAGGGACTTGACGTCGAGATCGACATCGACGAGCACATCGTTGTCGAAACCGATCCGGTGATCCTCAAACAGGTGTTGCTTCACCTGATGTCCAACGCCGTGAAATTCACCCCCGAAGGTGGAAGAATCGGCGTCCGCTGTCAGACCGATGCCGGGACCGCAATCATCAGTGTCTGGGATACGGGTGACGGCATTGATGACGAGCGTCTCCAGTCTATCTTCGATCCATCGCAGCAAGAGGAGAATGGCCAAGTGCAGTCTGGAATCGGCCTCACGATGACCTCACGACTACTCAGCGTCATCGACTCCAAGATCGAGGTCGAAAGCCGCCCGGGCATGGGATGTTGCTTCTCTTTCCGCGTTCCGCAAATCGAGGTCGATCCGACATCAACCATGGATCGGAACGACATCGCCGCGGCCCAATCGGCCGCCATCCCCGAGTCGAATGGAAAGCGAGTCCTTCTCATCGACGATGACGCCGGGATTCGCAAGCTCGTTCGCGACACTCTTCGGCCCGTTGGCGCGGAGGTCGTCACATGCGCCAACGGAGCTGACGGTCTCCAACGACTTCGCGATGAGTCGTTCGATCTCATCCTCCTAGATCTGGAGCTCGAGGGAGCGACGGGCGTCAACGTCATCCGATGTATCTGCAAGGAGCAGCTCGCTCGCCATATCCCGATCTACGCGTTCACGGCGTACGCCGAGCGGGAGGATGTCGACCGTCTCTTCTCCCACGGATTCGTCGGGTTGATCACGAAGCCCTTCGATATCCGCGCGCTGCAGGAACGCATTGCGGAGATCTTCGCCCGGGTTCCAAACGTCACGGCCTCGTAGAGAAGCCGTCTCGATGGCCTGAACTAGCACCTCGGTGGGGTCACGTTCGGCGAGCGAGTCGGTTGCCGTGTCGGGACTCTCCTGCCCTCCAAGCGACGTTGACAAACCAGCCAATCGGCCAAGCTCATCCCGTGGAGCAAATGGAGCCGAATCCAAGGGTGGTACAACTCGACCGGGTCGGTTGGGAACGGGCCACTCGTTCGAAGCAGCCGCCAATGCTCGAGCCGCGCGAGGATCCGACGCCCATGGGTTGTGATCTCCGCGAGTTCCAACGCGTCGCGTTGAGCGAGCGGCTCGCGCGAGGCGGCGATCGTCTCCAGGAGCACTCGCTCCTCGGCACTCAATCGCGTGAGTCTTTCATCAAGAGAACGGATCACTCCCGCGCCTAGAACGTGCTTGGTCTCTCGCGGGTGGTGGAGTGCTCCGACAAGAGGGACCAGGGATGGATTGCCCGCGACCTCGCGGGCGATGTCGTCCGCTCGCCGTGTCGACTCTTCGCCCCGTTCAAGTTGGCTCGCAATCACCTGACCCATCGCATCGTTTGAAAGTGGACCCAACGCGAGGGAGTGACAACGTGCGATACTTGGATCCTCGCGCAATCCCCTTCCCAACGTCTTGAGGAAAGACGCGTTGACCAGTTCCTCCGTCCGAACGCTCGCGACGAGCAACAGCCGAGGAACGCGCTGCTCGACGAACAGTTCTAAAAGTGCCTCGGTGCTCGCGTCGTCTCCCTTCTCCAGATCATCGACCAATAGAACGAGTCCATGACGACTTGAGAGGTCGTGGATCAAGCGCACGAACGTCTCCATAGCCTCTCCACGACGGCGATCGGCATGGGGGAACTTCGGTGGCATGACGTTACCGCCGTCACCTTCGCCGAATGCCTTGAGTTCGGCGAACGCGGGAAAGTGTCGCGAAAGGCGTTCGCCCCCTCCTCGCAGGAGCGAGGCGAGATCGACCTCCGGGCGACGTTCGAGCTCTCCGACCATGGAGTGGGCGATCTGGTCCCAGAGGCCGAGGACGACGAGTTCTCGTTTCGAACATCCGGCCTCGATCACGACAGCCCCCGACGACCGCCGAATCTCCCTCGCGGCACGCTGGAGGAACGTCGTGCGCCCGATTCCTTCCGACCCGTGCACGACCACGATTGTCGAGCGTTCATGCTGGCAGGGCTCGGCGAGCGATCGGACCTCCTCGAGCTCGCGGTGCCGACCGACGAACAGTTCCCGAGACCGCGCGGTCGCGGATTCGCGATTCTTCCGTTCGGCACTTTCCCCAAGTCGCGCGAGCACCCGATCCGGATCGGGTCGTTTCAACTCCACGGGGGAGAGCAACTCCACACAGAGGTCGGCGAGATCGTCGGGTATCCCCGGGGCTCGGTGACGGGGATCAGGCGGATCGAGCAGGGACTTGGCCAATCCGATCTCGGTCCATGTTCCGGCGAAGGGAACCTCCCCCGTCAACACCTCGTAGAGAACGACGCCGATCGCGTAGAGATCACCCGTGGGGGTCGAACGTCCCGAGTCGTACTGCTCGGGGGCCATGTAGACATCCCGGGTTCGTCTCACGTCCGCGCGAGGCAACGTCCCCATCCGGTAGTCGACCGGCGTCCCGAGATCGAGCAAGGTGAGCCGCGACGTGGAGGACACGACAATGTTCGATGGCCTGATGTCACCATGAACACCACCCGACCGGTGGAGCGACGCGGCGGCCCCCACGAGTTGTCTCAGAGCGTGCCGAAGGCGTGGAAGCCAACCTCGCCCCGAGTGTTCGCGCCCTCCCGCCGGCGAAATGTCCTCGTCATCCCTCACGAAGTCGAACAGGTTTTGCCCTTCGACGTACTCCATCGTGAGGAACCAGCGTTCGCCCGCGGCGATGAGCTCGTGGTAGGCGGCGAGGTTTGCATGTCCATGGTTGCGACGCCGATGGAACTCACGCTGCAGCATCGCTACCTGGGAAGGCGAGGCGCGCCGGACGGTCTTGAGCACCACCGGCTCGTCCCACAGGTGGTCGTGCGCCAAGTAGGAAACGGTCGTCGGCGCAATCCCCAGGCGGCAGATGACGTCGAAGCGTTCGCCGGGATCGAAGGTAACCGAGGAGACCACCGCGCGATCGCTCTCGGGGCCTTCGATCACGTTGGTGTCAAGTCGCCCGTCCGCCATCATGTCGAGGAGTTCGAGTTGGATCGGTAATTCGTCGGCAAACTGGGGGAACCGCGCGCGATACTCCTCGATCTCGGGAGCCTCCCCATCGCGGCGGCGAAGGAAGTACTCCCCGGCGATCAGCTCGAGAAGCGCCTCTCGCTGGTGATGGAGCGACCGATAGCGGGCCAGATAGTCCTCAACGCGGGCACCACTTCCCTTTGTCCAACGCGACAGTTGATCGGCGAGGAGGAGAAAGGCGAGTCCACCATCTTCCGAAGCGCCGTGATTGGGATCCATCGGCCGTTTCCTCGTGTCACCCGAATTCAGTGACAAGCGTGTTGATGGAAGGGATGCGAAGTCCGCTCTTGGGACGCCGAGCGCTAGCCACGCCGCCGAGCCCATCGCTGCCGCATCGGCGTGAAACGTCGTGGTGCGACGCCAACCCAAACGTTGGAGGGCGATGCAGTCCACCTGCTCGCCCTCCGCGTTCGCGTGACGATGCTCCCCTCACGGACGTTTCGCGACTAGAGGAGGTCCTCGTCCTCGGCGAACAGGCTATCGAGTAGACCGACGTTGCTCGGCAACACGGCCGCTTCGGCGACGCTCTCATCGACCCAGTGGCCGGCGACAGCGGCCAACACCTCTCCACTCGGAGCATCGACCGACAGGCGCAGCCGATTGATCGAGGTCGCATCCCGGTTGAGCACGAACTGGTTGGTGACCTCGTGATGAACGCCGGCTTCGTCGACGCCATCGCCATTGAAGTCACCGACGACCGGAAGCGCCGTGCCGCCTCCTTCGTTGAAGAAATCCCAGATCGCCTCGTCGCGACGGTAGTACGCGTCCCAACTGAAGTCCCGAACGTCCGACGCGTTGACAATGAAGCGGTTCATGTCACCGACGAGTCGCATGACGCCGATCTGGGCGTAGGCGACGCCGGGCATGAAGCGACCGACGACCGGGGTATCAGGTCTCGCCTGCCCCAGGTCGCGGGCCTGGTCGATGGTCAAGCCATAGGTCACCGAGGTATCGGTCTCCATCCCGTCCCACGCGGCGTTTTCGTTCAGATCGAAGGAAAAGGACGCGTACGCTCCGCGGTAGACGATGAACTGGGCGATCCCGTTGCCGTCGATGTCCTCGGCCATCGGCTTGTCCCCCGCGATGCCGAAGAGGGCCGCGGCGCGGTTCTGCGTGGCGTTGAAGGCGGTCACGTCGCTGGTGTTGACAATCCACACCATGATGCCGTCGGCGTTGATAAAGGTACCGGCGGCATTGGTCTTGCCATCGCCCGTGAAGTCGGCGAAAACGATCTCGTCGAACTCCGCGACCTCGGTGATCCCGGCGTCGATCGGTCGGAACTCGATCAGGGCCACCGGGCTGGTGGAGAAATCGTCGGGCGGCGACTGGAAGGCTGTCGTCAGCTTGCCGACCCCTCGCTGGAGAAGCCCGACCCCCTCCTGGGTCACCACCGTGGGCGGATTGACGGGCGGCGAGACCGGAGGAACTACCGGGGGAACCACCGGAGGAGGCGACACCGGCGTCGGCGGAGGTGTCGGCAGGGCGATCTCCACCAACTCCGAGTTCAACGGAGCACTCGTCGCCCGATTGCCGAACGCGTCGACGACATCGCTTGACACCTCGATGCCGAACTCACCCGACTGGAAGACCCGAATGTCGACTTCGAAGGTTCGGCCACCATCGGGGGTGGAAACGCCCAGGATCTCGCTGCCTCCTCCCGTGATCGTGAAGCTCGCTGCCGTCACGTCCACCACCTGGCGATCGAATCTCACTTCGAACGCGATGTCGGCGTACGCGGAATTCTCCGTCAGGATGCCCGTCGGAATGACGTTCTGAATCACCAGCGGTCGTCGATCGACGCGAACCGCCGGCGATGGGGTGGTGGGCTGAAGCTCGTTGCCGGCAACGTCCTGGATGTTGTTGTCGCCGTTCATCGTTATCTGGACGGCGCCAATGGCTCCCTCGGGAATCATGACGACGATCGTGTAGGAGTTCGGTCCCGACACTGTTACTTCAGCGATGTCGGCACCTTCGGCCCCATCCCCGAAGAGCAGGAAGTCGTTGGCGTCGACATTGAGCACCTGCCCCACGCTGTCGTTGAAGGTCACCTCGAAGGCGATCGTCGCGGCGTTGGTCAGCGACGGCGTTTGAATTCCCACGGCGAAGCTCGCCACCAAGCCGGTCGTGTCGACCTCCACCGGATTGCTCGGACTTCCAGGGACAGCGACGTTGCCGACCGCGTCGCGGACCGCGTTGGGCAGGATCTGCAGTCGCATCTCTCCCACTTGGTTGTCGCCGGCCGACACTTGCACGTTGAAGAGTCCCGCGCCGATCGGAGTGACCGAGAGCACGCTGCCTCGCAACGATCCCGTGGTGAGGACCTGAAGGGCCTCGGCGGTCAAGACCTCCACGTCCGCCGGTAGTCCGAGCTCTTGGAAGGCGACCGTAAAGGTGATGATGTTGGCGTTCGTCAACGCGGGACCGTCGGGCAGGATCGTCACCGTCGGCGCGATCGTGTCGACCTCGAATCCGACTTGCGAGAAACCAAGCTCGTTGGTGAGGATCACCCCGTTACCCGACGGGGTCGCGATGTCCGCGTCGCCGGCCAAGACGATGGTGACGCTTCCCTTGCCCTCCAGTCCCGTAATCGTCAGCGAGTAGTTCTGGCCGGCTCCCGAGAGGACGGCCTCGTCGTAAGTCACGCCATTGCTCAGGATGACGAAGTCGTCTAGATCGACGTTCTCCAGCGGTTGCCGCTCGGTCGATAGCTGAACGACAACCGTCCCGGCATTGGTGGGAAGGTCGCCCATCTGTTGACCATTGACAAAGGGAACGCCGACGAGATCGACGAGTTGGTTGTCCACCACGATCGGCGTCGACGGTTGCGCCTGAGCCGCGTCGAGCGGATTGCCCGCTTCGTCGTGGATCACCGCGTTCGGATCGATCCGGACGCTCAACTCCCCGTTGCCGGCGATTCCCCCGACGACGATGAGGTAGGCGTGACCGTCTACCGAAAGAGCCGCCAGATCGAAGTCGAGGTCATCCTGGTCGAAGGGCAAGTCGAGCCCGAGGTCGTCGAGTTCGAAGTCGGCGTCCGCCGGAAGTTGGACCACGGAGAGCAACTGACCCGAGAGCGGCTGACTAGAGCCGAGCAGCGACTCCAAGACGAGTTCGAACGAGCTTCGATCGACCCCTTCCACCGGCTCGTCGAAGACCGCGGTGAAAACCGCGAGGCTCGAGTTGCTCGGGTTGTCGAAGGGATAGATCGAGAAGAGGCTCTCCAACTCGGGAGCCGCCGAATCGACGGTGAACTCGCCAGACGCCGCCGGCTGGAAAGCGAGTCGATTTCCTGCCAAGTCCACGATCGGGGTGGCGGCCATTAGGTTGATCGCCAAGCCGAGCCGGCCATTGCCGGTAACATTGTCGACCGCGAGGATCCACTGCGTCGCCGAGATCCTCGTCGCCTGCCCGATCGTTCCGCCCACGCCGTTGGCGTCGAGTAGGAAGTTGCTCGCGAAGTCCTCCGGAATGATATCCCCGATCTCTTGGTCGAAGTTGAGCTGAAAGATCACCGTGCCCGGCGTCGGAGTCAACGCGGGGGAGATCAGTTCGGGTCCGAGCGGCTCGATCGAGACCACGGGAGCGGTTCGGTTGACGATGAAGACCTGATTCGCGGTCAAGCCACCGAGTTCGTTTCCGAACCGGTCGGCCAACTCGTCGCTGACGAGCAGCTCGACGACCCCTTGATCCAGGGCTTGAACGGTCACGTGGTAGGTCAGCACCTCCCCGCCGGGAACGTCGGGAACACCGACCACTTCTTCAACAATCCCATCCGCGAAGACGCCGAGCAGATCCTCCCTCACGTCGAAGTCCGATAGCGTCAGCGTGCTCGACAGAGGCTTCGTGAACCGAACCGCGAACGTCAGTCGCGACTCGTCAGTCAGCTCGCCGCTCGGATCCATCCGCGTCACGCTGTAGAGCGGTGCCACCTGATCGACAACGATCGTCGTGGTTTGCGACGGCGGCGAGTTGATGTCGAGCGCCACATCGAGTTCGTTGACGATGTCGTTGGCGATGCTCGGCACCACCTCGAGAATCCCATCGGCCGCGCCCGTTCCGTCCGCGGCGGCGATACCGCTGACGGTGACGATCCAGTTCACTCCAGCCGTCCCGACGGGGTCCGCGAAAACCTCGATGGAGGCCGCGGAAATGTCGCCCACCAAGTTCAACGCGAAGTCGTTGGCGTCGACGTTGACGACCGGCTGCGTGAACGTGACGTGGAAGGTCAACTCGTCGGCGTTGGTCGCGGCGATGCTGGGCTCCGGAGCAATGAGGACCGCCGGGGCGACGGTGTCGATCTCGTAGATCGCGACCGAGCCGACGCTTCCTTCGAAGGCGTTGCCCGCCGCGTCAAAGATGTCGCCGACAACTTCGAGCCCCAGTGTCCCATCACCACCGGCGTGGACGAGCACGCGGTACTGATCCGTCCCCGCGATTCGACTCACCGACTCGATGCGGGAGTTGGCATGAGCCGCGGCCGACCCGGTCAGTCCAAAGTCCGTGGGAGCGAGCGGCACCTCGGCAAGATCGCCCGTGTTCGGATCGACTTCGTGTCCGAAGACCGCTTGGTCGAAGCTCACGATGAACTCGAGCTGCGTGCGGGCCGTCTCACTCGGAACGGGCACTCCGGTAACGGGATGCGGAGCCCTCGTGATTGACGTGACGGCGGGAGCGACGTGGTCGATCACGTAATCGAGCGATTGCCCGATCGTCGTCCAGCGGTTGCCCTGGACATCCCGTAGCTCGGTGGTGGGACTCGGGATCAATCCGAGCCGTCCCTCGGGAACACCATCCACATCGACGACCACGGAGACTAGCAGCGGGTTGTTGGGGTCGACCGCGACCTGTTGGATCGCGGCCCCTGCCACCGGCACCGACTGCCCATCGACCATGAGGGTCAATGCGAAGTCGCCGACCGTCGGCGGGTATTGGCCGAACTCCATCTGCTGCGCGAAGGTGACCCAGAACGTCACGCTCGATTGGTTGGTGACTTGCGGGTCGGCCAACGCGACATTGGCCGAGACCGGATTGTTGTTGGCCGTGTCCACGTTGACGGTCTGCAACGTGATGTCGCTGGTGGGAGCGACGAACGCGATCCCATTGAGGTCGACGATCCCGTCCGCTTCGCTCTGGAGCAGCTCCGCGACCACCGGCCCCTCTTGACCGGTCGGAATCGGGACGGTCAGCTCCCACGTGCCCGAGGCTGGCTCGGCTCCGCCGACGTCGCCGACCGGCAGGACCGTCGCGTTGGCGACGATCGACCCGTCCGGCAATTCGACCTGGAACATGTCGGGCGTGAGGCCCGTGACGACCTTCGAGAAGTTGAGCGTGTAGGTGACCGTTCCCGTCCCGGTGGCGGGATCGTGAACAAAGACACCCTGGGACGCGACCAACTCCGGGGGCGTCTCGTCGTTGATGGCGATTGACTCGCCGACGGGGAAGGTCCCGCCGTAGCTGTACGGATTGGAGACTTGATCGACGATCGTCGCCTCGGCACTCGTTTCAACGATGGACAGGTTCAGTGTCCCGGCAGCCCCTTGGACAAGATCCACCACGACCGTCCAAGTTTGGTTGGTGCTGCCGGCCGCCTCGAGGACGGAAATGGAGGTTGCGTCGACCGGCGTCCCATCGAACTCCACCGTGAAGTCGTCCTCGCCGAAGCCTGACACAGCCTCGCTGAAGATGATCGTGAACCGCGCCTCTTCGCCACTGACCTGCACCGGGTTGATCTCTTCGATGACTGGCGCGACGGTATCGACCGACTGCGTTCCAAGGTCGCCCATGGCGTGATCGAGCGCGAGACTGCTAGCGTTCACCACCAGACTCGGATCGACGAGGACGAGATCGACATCTCCCTCCTCACCGGCGGGAACCGTCGCGGAGATCGTCCAGACGGTCGCGCGTTGCGTTTGGGGCTGATTCGTGTTCGTTACGGAAAGGCCGTCCAACGGGTTCCCATCCGGACCGCGAATCACCACGGCGGCCGCGGGAAGCTCGACCGGTTCGTTGAAGGTCACGGTGAAGCTGACGGTCGCTGGTTCGGGCGATGCGGAGAAATCGCTTTCCACCAAGTCGATCGTTGGAGCTCCATCGAGCGACTTCGTGGCGATCGGGTTCCCCGTGGTCGCGCTGATCGGAATGCCCGCGCCGTTGGCGACATCGGCGATGACCTGGTCGGCTTGTTCGAGATTCAGTCGACCTTGGAACGGACTCCCCGCCGTGGCGGCCGCTTGCGCCGCCGCCAGGTCCGCGGGAGTCAACGTCTTGGTGATCGTCCATGTCGTCGACAGGTTGCCGATCGGGGTACCATAGTCGGCGTCGTTCAACGGGTCATCGTTCACGACCGTCGTTCCATCAGCTCCGACGACCTCGATCGCGAGAGCGGCGGCGTCCGTGATCACGACGGCGGTGTCGAACACGACGGTGTAGGTGATTTCACCCGTCACCGGATCGTAGGTACTGGACGTGTTGGTGATCGTCGGAGCTTGGGCCAGTGTCTGCGACGCGACCGGATTGACCAGGTTCGTCGGATCCAACGGAACGGCCGCGGCGGTGATCCCCGACGCATCGGCGATCAGCAAGTTGGCGGTCTGCCCGAAGAGCGACTGCCCATTGGGTGTGTTGGACACGGTTCCGCTAACGGTCCACGTCTGGCTCCCGTTCCCCACCCCGGGGGTCAGGTTGACGTTGGTCAGATCTTCAGCGGCGCCACCGGCACTTCGGACCCTGATGGTGAAGACATTCGCGTCCAGAATCGTCACGTCGGTATCGAAGGTAACGTCGAAGCTGACTGTTTGCGTCGCTGGATCGAACGAGGAGGTCGCGGTATCGAACGTCGGCGCGGCGATGAGCGTGCGCTGTCCCAGGACGATCGCGGGATCACCCGGTTCCCCAATGGGTGTCTGGCTGTCGGTGGCGACGACCGCGGTCACGTCGTCGAGCTGGAGCGCGACGTAGTTCGTCGCGTCCCGCAGATTCCCTGGAACGGTCCAAGTGATCGTGACCTCGTTCGACGCTGTCCCAATCGAGGGCGTGAAGTCTCCCGCATTCGGTGTCGACGATTGGAGCTCGACATCCGATGAGTTATGGACGACGAGGGAGAACGCGGCGGGATCCGTGATCTCGACTTCCTCGTTGAACAGGGCCGTGAAGGAGAGTTCGCCGGTCGCCGGATCATAGGTGCTCGAGCTCTGAGTGAGTTGGGGAGCCGACCCGACGTTGAGCATCAAACTGGCGAGTTCGAGGTTCGGCGAGACGCCGGTGAGCGTCTGGGCATTGTCTCCAATGTCCGCAATGAGAGTCGGGTTGGTGAGGACCAGCGTGACCGGGCCATCGGGCTGACCCGCAGTGGAACGGCGAATCCGCCAGCGGGTGCCGTCAGCGATGACGGGATCGAGCTCGGCAGTCGCGGGGAGGATGGCTCCGGTATCGCCGAACCTAACGCCAAAGGCGCCCGATCCCACGAGAACGGGCCGATCAAACTCGACAACGTAGACCGCTTCGAGGTCACCGTACCCCTCGACATCGACCAGTTCCGCGGAGACGGGACCGGCGAGCGTGGGATTGCCTGAGACCAAACGCGTGGGATCGGGGAGACCGGCGACCGTGACTCCGTCGGCCGTCATGAACGAACCGCTAAACGCGAGGTTCACGCTGTCGCCATCGCTGAAGCCCTCGGGGAGGAGGACATCGACTACCCACGTTGAGGCGAAGACGCCTGACGCCGTCGGGGTTCCACTCGCGGTCGTGATCTCCACGTCCCCGGCGGGAATGGCCACCGTTGTTCCATCGACGACGACTTCGATCATCGCATTGGTGGACGGGAAGGAAACTAGCGTGTTGAACTCGACGATGAATCGAGCGACGCTCTCAGTCTCCTCGGCGGTCGTCGACGCCACGGGCACGAAGGCGAACGATTGTATCGCTTGCGGCTCGTCCTCGATCTCGCGTTCGCCAATGGTCGCGACGACCGCGGTCAGCCTCGCGGCGGCGTTCGGCGCGACGCGAATCGTCGTCTCTTGCGTAAAACCGTTGGGCAACGCGATCCCCGGGTCGGAGGTGATGGCACCGTCGTTCGGTTCGAATCGTAGGGAGAAGCTCTCCCGTTGGGCAACGGGAACATTCGCCAGATCGAGGGTCACCAGGTAGGCCTGGCCCACTCGGAAGGCGATCGGATTGGCCGCATCGACCCCGACGACCGAGACGCGATCGTCACTGGGAACGAAGAACTCGATTCTACCTTCCAGTCCTTCCACCGGTTGGTCAAAGACCATGATCGCCGTGACGATCGGGCCCGTCTGCTCACTGGTCGAGGGCCCGAAGAACTCCAAGACCGGCGTTCGGTTGTTAATCGCGAAGAACCCGACATCTTCCGGCGTGGGCACGAAGACGTTGCCCTCGCCATCCGTGACTTCCAGATCGCCGGCAAGGAAGATTGGTAGCACCAGTTCGCTCTCGGCCGGAAGCGTCACGTCGGCCGTGTAGGTGAACGTGCTGGACGATCCCGCTACTGGGGAGAGGTTCACATTGGAGACGTTAACATCCGCTGGAAAGGCGACGGTGAAGTCGTTCAGGTCGAAACCAACGACCTGTTCGCTGAAGGTGAAAGTCGCCGAGATCTGCCCCGTCGTGGCTCCCGTCGCGGAAAAGGTGGTGTCGATCGACTCAAGAGTCGGGGCCTCGCCGATGATGGTGTCGACGAAGTGCATCCCCATTTCCGTCTCGGGAAGCACCCCTGAGAGAGTGAGGCCCATCGGATTGGTAATCGCCAAGAGATTGGAGAGCGTCAGGGTCACCGGCCCCCGAATGCCGATCGGAACCGTCGTCCGGACAATGATCTCCGCGTCCCCGATCTGTCCAGCATCACCCTCGGCGAAAACGGCCGAGAAGGACTCCGGGGGGAGAAGCTGTCCATCGGGCATGCGGATCTCGAAAGCGCCGCTGTTGATGGTCAGGCCACTACCTTCCGCGGGAATGGTGAAGGTCAGCTCTCGCGTCGTTTCGTCGAAGCTTGTCCGCGCGAACGAAATTGCGCTCTCGCGAACAATGGTCGGCCCCGCGAGGTGCAGAGCAATCGTCTTGGATTCGGGGAGCGGCTGGTTGTCGACGTCCGTGATCCCCGCCGCCTCGAAGGCCACCTCGACCCGGTTTGGACGGGAGACACTACTCGGCAACGGAACCGTGACCTGGTAGACGTTGTCGATGAGGCCGGCGCTCATGGCCTGTTCGATGCTTGGATCGATGCCCACCGGGACCACGACACCGTCGAAGTAGATCGTCAGATCACTCGTGTCGAACGTGACGGGCTCGGAGAAGGCGACCCCGATACTGACGTACTCCTCGGTCGTTCCGTTCTCAACGTTCGATTCGAGATTCGCCGTGAGGAGGAGGATCTCCGGGGGCATGTCCTCGGGGATGAGCGTGACGACGGTCGTGGCTTCGGCGACGACCAGGGCGATATCCCGTTCATCGACAATGTCGCCGTCGACGTCGTTGAAGATCAACTCGAAAGTTTCGCCGCCGTAGGAGGAGTCCGCGGCCAGTCGGACCAAGTAGCCGGCACTCGCGGTTGAAGAGGGGGAGTCACCCTTGGCATTGAATGGGACAACGCTGAAGACGCGAACCGCGTCGGTTCCCCCGATGGAGAAGTCGTCGACCTCCACGCCGCTGACCGGGACCGAGAAGTTGATCAGGGCGAGTCCCGAGTCGACCGACTGGCGGGGAAGGATTGGGCCAAACGACTCGATCGTGGGGGGGGCGACATCCGCTTCGATCGCGGCCACGGTGATCTCGGACGACGGTGACGACGAGCCGTCGAGGTCCGTGCCCGCGGTGTCATTGACATGCGACAGCGCGAACAGCGCGTCGTAGACGACGGTATACGTGACGTCTTGATCCAGGTCCGCACGGTCGGCTCGGAACTTGTACGTCCATCGCTTGGCTCCCCGCTTGCCGGAGCCATCGGAATCGAGCGCCGCGAAGGCTTCCGCCAACTCGACTTCCGCCACGTCGGAAGAACCGTCGCTCCGAGTCACCTGCAGGTCGTCCGCATAGAGCCCGTCGACCTCCTCATTGAAGTAAACGTCGACGATCACTTCGTCGTTGGGAGCGTCGTAGAAGGTCTGAACGTCCACCGCCTGGGGCGCGGTCCGATCGACTCGGAAGTGACGTAGGACCTGATCGGTCTCTGGAAACAGGACAAGGCCATCGCCAGAAGTCGCACTACCCTCGAGCAGCACGACATCGTACTCCCCGTCACTGAGTGTGTCCGTGGGGAGCTGAACCCTCTTCGTGGTGAAACCGTTGACAGAGGCAGAATCCATGACATCGAATGCATTCGCGACGACATTGCCCTGGGCATCGCGAATCTCGAAATCACCCGGATCAAATAGGGCACCTGGCGGTTCGGCCACTCCGAGATGGAGTTCATAGGCGGATGAATTCGTAATGACATCTGGGAGTCGATTGGCGTTCGTGGGGTCGTCGAGGACGAACGCGAGTGGCTCTAGGAGTTCCGGAGAACCGCTATCAAAGACGGCAAGGGTCGTCGACTCGGAGATGCTCGTCGGATTCCCCGCGAGATCCTCAAGGGACGCAAGGGCACTGCTGGCTCTAAGTTCAAGACGGCTAAGAGCGGGTACAGCGATACCCGAGAGCGTGAGCCCGGTCGGCGTCTGGTTGACCGCTGCCGAGGCGGTGACGTCGTTACCGTTAACCAGGATTTGGAAGAGGCCGACTTCCTCCTGGAGCGTGACGAGGTCGAGGCTCTGCTCCGCGTGCGTCAGGATGTGTAACGTGACCGTCGAGTTGGCGGCGTCGTAAATCGGGTAGGCTTCGATCGAGGGCGGAACCACATCGAGGTAGATGCGGTGCAGTAGCGCCGAATCGTTGAGCGTCCCCTCGAGATCCGCGACACTTCCCGCCTTGAGGCGGAGCTGGTAGAGGCCTTGCTCCAAGCCGGAGAAGGATTCCCCCGATGGGAGCGTGAAGTCATAGGCCATCTCTATCTCAGTCGGCCCGCCGTCTGTAGACGAGTTGGTGATCGTTCCCCCCACGCTCTGGCCATCGGGCCCAATCAGTTCTAGCTCCGTGCCGTCAATCTCGGTGGCGTTGAGACCAGCGGCGGCGGAGTAACGCACCGAGAAGGCGAACGTCGTCGAATCGCTCATCGAGGCGTCGATCACCTCGGGAGCGTCAACGATCTCGGCAGTGATGGGAAGCTCCGGTAGCGGCGCCTCGAGGGTGAGACTCACGCTAGAGGAAACACCTGCATCGAGATCGAGTGCCGCGGGCGGCACCAAGGTCGATGCCACATTGTTGTCAATATCAAACGCGATCGAGAGTTCGCCTTGGAGGTCGCTTTCCAAGAAGATCACAACGAGAAAGGCGTTGTCGCCAACCGCCGAATCGCCATCCGCCGGAGAAACCTCGACGGGCAAGAAGGGATGGGAGTACGCGACACCGTCGATGGTCACCGAGAGGTCGTCGGCATCGAAGTTCACCACGTCCCGATTGAAGGAAATGGTCGCGAGGACGAGATCGCCCGGGACACCAAACTCCGTGCCGTCGAAGAGGGCCGCGTCGAAACGCGTCAACTTGGGAGCATCGGTATCAGCGCCGACGATCACTACAGCGGGTTCCGGAGGAAACACCGCGCTGTTGCCGTAGAAGTCGACGATGTCTTGCGAGAAGCTGGGCACGAGAGCGACGGCGTCGCCCGACCCAACGGCGTCAACGTCGACCAGGATGATGAACTCGTAGGATCCAGACGTGTTCGCGAGCGGATCGACACTGAAAACGATCGCCTCCGGAGGTGTCGGGGCGAAATCCTCCACGCCAATCGAATCGGGGTTGATCGGCTCGTCGAACGAGATCCGGAACTCGATCAACCGAGGCGATTGTCCATCGGGCGTGAAAGGAACTTGCTCCGGGGAGGTTCCCTCGAAGGCGACAACCCGCGGTGGCGTCGTGTCGGCCTCGCTCACCGCGGGGACGACGACCGGTCGAATCTCTTCTTCGCCCAGGAGAACGTTGCCCGCGTTGTCTCGAATGGTGACGCCTTCCTCCGGCGGCGTGAACCGCACGTCGAACGGTTGGTCTTCGTCGGTCTGCTCGACGATCCACATCACCCGGACCCGGCGCGAGCCGGGAATGCCGTTGAGATCGGGGTCGTCCCTCTCACCAAGGGCTTCGATCGTGGCCAGCATGGGAGGAAGCCCCAGATCGCCCCCACCTTGTCCACCGTCAGTCGTGGTCGACTCGAGAATGAACTGCTCCCCAACCACGTCGACCACGTCCTTGCTGAACGTCACGTCGGCGACGACGCGACCTTGGTTGGCGTCGTAGAAGACCTCCATGTCCTCGACCACGGGAGCGGTTCGATCGAGTGTGAACTGACCAAGCACCATCTCCGCGATGGGGAAAGATGTTTCTCCACCGATCGTGAACGCATCTTGAACGAGCACGATCTCGTAGTCACCGTCGGCCATCCCCGCGATACTCGGGGCGATGTTGAACGCAACCGTTATCGAGGCGGCATCGTCGGACGGTTTCGCCACGGTGATGCCCGCGTCGACCAGTGTCCCATCATCAACGCGGCGGGCGACAAGATCCGATTCGGTGATCGAATCGACATCGATCGGCGTTTGATCTCCACTCTCCAGGTGAATCGTGACGGAGAACGGATCGTCGTTGGTCAGCGCATCGATGGGGGCGTCAAGATAGATCGCCGGCTGATTCGCCAAGAATGAGAACGTCGCGAGGGTCGAGTCGGCCTCATTGGTCACGGGATTACCAAGTCGATCGGCTAAGCCGTCATCGCCCGGGGTGTACCGAAGCGGCACCGTCGTGTCCGTCGTCGGGAGGAGCGGATCGTTGAGAGTGATCCGGACCCCTCCTCCCTCTAGAGGTTCGGTCGAGAAGGGGAGCTCTCCGAGGGAGAAGTTCCCCAGGACGTTCAGGTCAAGCTCGGGGTCCCCGTCGGCATGGACGTGAAAGCTGAGCTGTCCCACAACGGGCTCGTAGAACGCTTCGGCCCGGAGTGTCGGGGCGACGGTGTCGACCGCGAACTGCCCGAGTTCCTGCGGGCGCATGATCGCTCCCGCACGGTCTTGGACAAAGCCGCCGTCGATCCGAAGGGTGTAGACACCCTGGAGTTGATCGGCCCACGTGTCGGTGTCACCGAAGGGGAAGGAATAGACCACGCGGGCAAGGTTCGGTGACAGGATCTCCGGGGACGCGCCGCCGGCGGCCACTTTGGTCCCGTCCGGGGTGACGAGGATCGCGGCTTCGGGACGATCGACCCCACCCTCAACGAACCCGGCCGGGGAGTAGTACAGCACGCTCTGTTGGAACTGGTTTTCGACTCCACGGGTGGCGTTGATGTCTTCCAAGCGACCGTCGACGACCGCGACGACTTGCTCGGTACCAACTCGGGGGGACTCAACCGTCGCCAATTCCGCCGGGTCGGGCACGCTCGTCGGATTGCCGACGCCGTCCTGGAGAAGCGATCCGTTGAGAAGGTACAAGTGGAACGCGTTGGAAGCTGGTGAGGAAGCCACGTCGGGCACCGAAATGACGTCGGCCGTCTCGCTCGCCGCATGGAAGGTGAAGGGAATGTCTTCGCCTTGAGCGTCGCGGACGACGAAGACGCTCTCGGGCGCCCCCGCGATGGTGGCGGGTTCGTCATAGTCGACGAGAAAGTGCACATTGCCGGCCAGATCGACAAACGTTTGTACCCCGACAATCCCCGGCGCTTCGGTGTCGACGCGGAAGGAGTCGATGGCGATCTGTTCGCCGTTCGACACGCCATCGTTGTCTTGAACAGTTCCCCCATTCAAGTCGATGGCGAATTCACCCTGGAACTGCTGCCACGCTCCCGCCCCCTGGGTGCCGTCAAGATCCACGGTGTAGGTCGCGACAACACTTTGGGGGTCGGAGTTGTCGGGCTGTCCGACCGAGATCGTGGCGCCCGAAATGTCGACGCCGGAGAGACTTCGGACGGCAATGTCGGCGTCATCAATCGTGTCCCCGTCGATCGGAGCCGCGTCGCTCGTGTATCGCACGGAAACGGTGAACTCCGCTTCCTGGTCGGCTTGGGCGGCGGTCACGTCCGCGAGCGCGACGGACTGCAACTGACCGGTGACGGCCGGCGTCCAACGATCCTCGAGGGCCTCGAGAAGGAGATCACGCTTGGAGCGGTTGGTCCAACGACGAACCTTCTCAATGGCGGGCAGGATACAAAAGGGCAGGATCATGGTCTTCTCCCAGGCTTAAGTCGATAGAGTGAACCTTGTGGCTCAGCGTCAACATCAAGTGACTCAAGACGCGCGGTTGGTACGTACCTTCGACGCCAGCCTCTCCCAGTTCTCTCCGAGCGAGGCGCATCGCGCACGGAATGTGTTCCCTCGATCCACCTCTCGCCGTCCAGTGACGAAACGGACACAAGTTCGGAGCGATCGGACCGAAAACGTCAGACCTTCACGAAGTGATCACAATCGATTGCCCAACCTGGAGGGTGGTGACGCTAAGTCATGGATCGAAAAGGAGTAGGGAGAGAGCGGCGAGAAGGGCGTTGTAGGCGACTAAATAAAGAATCGTTCAAAATCGAACAGCGCTGTTGTATGCCCTCCAACCATGGTTAGTTTGTTGATGGCGTACGTGACTCATTTACCGGTCAACGGGTCGCCGCTTGAGACGACTCCGTCAACCCGACGGCATAGCCGTTGGATCCCCACCCAGCCCAGCAAAGGTCGTTGTCCCTCGACATCGCAATGGCCCTTTTTGGAGCACGACAGTTTGGTAGCCACAACCTCAACCGTTGCCGAGATTCTCGAGCGGGCTCGTCAAGGGGACGAACACGCCGCCTACGAGTTGGTCCGCCGCTACGAACCGCTCATTCGTCGAGCCATTCGCGTGCGCTTGGTCGACCGGCACCTATTGCGTCTGGTCGATCCGAGCGACATCGTTCAGTCGGTCTTTCAGAGTTTTTTCCAGCGACTCGTCGCTGGCGAGAAGGAGTTTGACGACTCGGAGAAGCTGGTCCGCTACCTGATTGGCATGACGCGCAATCGAGTCGCGTCGGAAGTCCGCTCCCATCGGCGCGATCGGCGCGACTATCGCCGGACCATCTCCCTTCACGACGAGAACAACGTCGCGAGCGAACGGATCATCACCCATCGGTCCCCTTCGGAGGAAGTGGTGACCACCGAACTGATGGGGCGCGTCAAGCGAACGCTCTCGCCCAGAGAGCACGAGCTGATCACCATGCGAACCGAAGGACATTCGTGGTCGGAGATTGCCGACCGTCTAGGGGGATCGCACGAAGCGCTCCGGAAGCAATTTACGCGGGTGCTCAAGCGAGTGCGCGGCGACTTGCAAGTCGCGGTGGGCGCCGCCACCTAGTGTCCTGATCGACAAGCTCGCCACATTGAATCTCGGCCCTCGGATCGTGCGGAAGATTGCCCAATCATAGGCGTCTTCCGCATGCCCACGGCCAGCGTGGGCATTGGCACCCAAGACTCTTTTCGTCAATGAATTCACCAATCAGGACACTAGGCTCCGTCTCAAAAATCGGCTCTGGCTTCGGCTGGCTAAGTTGCCGCGGGACTTTGTCGGTCTGCATCGACGAATCCAACGGATTCGCCTGTTTCGACCTCCTCGTCCCCCACCAACTCGCTGTGCCTCGGGCCGACGATCAACTTTTGAGACGAAGCCTAGCGGTCCATTGATCTAGGCGGGCCGAGGCGAGAACGAGCCGGTCGGGTCGTTCGACAGGTCCGTGGAACTCACGAGCGAGGACGAGCGCCCTTGGAAAGCCGGGGGCGACAACCAAGCGACGGGTTCGCCGCGATCTCCGGTCGGCCGAGGAACCAGGTTCGGTCAAGCGACCCAGCCTGTCACTCCTGTCCCGCCATCCGAACGATGACACTTCCCAGACCGAACGCGACCAAACTGATCAACACGACCGAACCGATCGTGACGCCCAGGAGCATCACTGTCGTCGACGTGGCATCGCGGAGAATCACGGTCCGGTCGCCGGTGATGATCATCCCGAAATAGGGCTCGTCCCCATCGCCGCGCAGCGGCAGTTTCCGCGCCATCACGATCTCGTCGCCGACATCGTAGGTCAGCAGTTCCGTCGACGGAGCGGGACCACTGAGAAACTCCCTGGCGCGATTGAACGTTTCCTCCGGCTCCGTCTCCTCGACAATGGTTCGCGAGGGGCCGCGGTGGCGAAAGACGATCTCTCCTTCCTCGTTGGTCATCGCGATCGACTCGTACAGAAACTCGGTGCCGAAGACGTCGGAGAAGCGTCTGTCGAGTTCGATCTTCAAGAGAAAGACTCCCTTGGTTTCGTCGTCGATCGCGATCGGAGTCCCCGCGTAGAACTCGTTGGGGCGATCCGCGCGATCGAACAGGATGCGCGAAAAGTAAACGCGACCCGACTCTCCGCCGGCGACTTTCCGCGCGAACTCCGCCCACCGGGCGAATCCGGGCAAGAGCTTCGTCACCGACGTCTCGTCGGTCAGGTTCCCCGAGGCGTCGAAGCCCAACACGATCGCCGAGGGATCTCGAGACGACATCATCGCCGCGGCGGTGTACTCCTTCCAGTGACCGATGAAGTTGCCGATGCCGACGATGGCGGCCGAATCACGCGAGAGCTTCTCTTCACCACCAAGGGCGGCAGGGAGTCCGGGCAACGTGGTGAGGTAGCGGACGTCCTTCTCGATCGCCGCGACGTTGTTTTTGAGGAGAACTTGCGCGGCATGCGTCTGCTCGTGCATCGCCGCGATGGCCTGATCGAGCATCGAACGACGATTGGCCCAAAGCGAAGTGACCACCACCGAGGCCGCGACGACCACCGCGAGCAAAATACCGGCGGCGGCGATCGACCGCTTCGGATTGGCGACCGCGCGGCGCGCGAACTTGCGGACGAAGGGCTCAGGGTAGACCGACACCGGCTCGCCCGCGAGCCAACGGTTCAGGTCTGTCGTCAGCTCCTCGGCGCTCTGGTAGCGCCGCGTGGGATCGGACGCCATCGCCTTGGCGCAGACGGCGTCCAACTCGAGCGGAACCGATTCATCGACCTCCCGCGCGCGCGGCGTCGGCCCGGCCGCCACCTCCGAATAAAACTCGTCCGGTCTTCGCGACGACATCCGCGAGTGTGGCGCGACTCCCGCGAGGACGTGAAACAGGATCGCCCCAAGTCCATAGATGTCGGTACGCTCGTCGATCAGCTCCGGTTGGCCCGAGGCCTGTTCGGGGGCCATCCAGAGAGGCGAGCCGATCCGCTGACCCGGTTGGGTCAGGTCAAGCTCCTCGGGTTGAAAGTCATAGTCCGACATGTCGCCCGCCGTTCCCGAGGATCTGGAAAGTCCCCAGTCGAGCAAAAAGACGCCGCCAAACTCGCCGAGCACGATGTTCGCCGGCTTGAGGTCGCGATGAATCACGTTCTTCGAGTGGGCATACGCGACGGCTTCCCCAATGCGCACCAGGAGGCGAACCAGCCGCTTTCGTTCCGAGCGCCACGCCTGGTCACTGCGATGGCTCGGGTGAGCGCGGGCGATCGTCTGCTGGAGCGTCGCCCCCTTGAGGAATCGCATGACATAGAACGGCGGCCCATGTCCCTCGGAGACCTGGTAGACCGGGACGATGTTGGGATGTTCCAGGCGCGCGGTGACCTTGCCTTCGGCGAGAAACCGTTGGACGAGCAACGGGTTGTCCGCCCGGTCGCTTCGGACGCGTTTGATGGCGACCACGCGGCCGGTCGCGGTTTCGCGAGCGCGAAAGACGGATCCGAGTCCTCCTTCCGCGTGAAGAACCTCGTCCATGAAGGGGGGCGACGTGACAGGAGATGGAATAGCCGGCTTCGAACCGCCGGGATTGGGAGACGCATCGGGTGTCGAGACGGTGTCATCCCATAGGGCTTGGCGTCTGACGATCTCCAGTACGCCCGAATCGTCCACCTCGCCCGCCAGTTCCTCGGCCGCGACCCGAATCATGTCCTGTATCTTCTTGCGACCCGCTTCCTCGAGCCGGTCGGCGAGCATTTGCTCGAACTGAGCCAGATCTTCCGGGGCGAGACGTTCCTGGGCGAGGAGCTGACGCGATAGTGGTTCGCGATCTGAACGACGACCATCGAAGTGGCGTTTGAATTCGGCCGCGTCAATCAGCCCACGACCGAGGACGGCGAGTCCGAAGAGGAACTCTTGGTCGTCCCGCGGGTCCTGATCGTCCGTCTCGTCCGTCTCGTCCGTCTCGTTCGTTGCCAAGTGCCACTAGCCTCGCAACCAGCGATCCCATTGCCCCCCTTGGGAGTCCTCCCCTCGCACGGGGCGTTCAGGAACCCCGGAAAGGGAATTCGCGACCCAGCTTTGAAAGTTATGGAATTGATCGCGCCGCTTCCGCTCGGTCTCCTCGCTCGGCGCGGCGTCGGTCGGCTCGGGCTTCTCCGCGCTGGTGTCGAGTTCCTTGGGCCGGTCGCTCTCCATGAGACTCATCCCTGGCGGAAGTCCCACGGAAAGGGATGCGTAAACCCAATCGGGAAACTCCTCTTGCTCGGGTTCGTCCTTGGCGACTTCTTCCGTCTCGACGAAGGCCTGGGTCCAATCGCGCGTCGGCGGCCCTTGGGGAAGTTGCAACTCGATCGCGGCGACCTCGTCGAGGAACGATCGAACCTTCGTGACTTCCTCCGCCTTTCGCGACTGCTCCAAGAAACCACTCGCGTCGGCGGGGAGTTCCATCGCCCGGACCTCGGGGCTCTCGAGCCCCGCTCGAGGTAGATCCGGCATGTCGATCTCGCCGAATCCACGAATGACCTTCGCCACTTTGGCGTCGATCTCTTCGCAGAACCGCGCGTGCTGAGCCGGTTCCATCACTTGAGCCATTTTCGGCTTCATGGCGAGCAGCTGGAGGAGCTGCCGCTTGACCACCTCGGCATCGGGAAGCATTCATTCCCCTCCCTTGATGGGTACGTTGTTCCTGTCCGCGATCATCCATCCCCAGCCGGCGTCGTCGGCCACCCACTCCTACCTCGGGAAACATCCCACCCCAGCGCCAAGACGCGGAGCGACGCTTCGTCCTCCTCGCCATCACGGCAGGCATCCAAGGCGAGCGCGACCGAGATCGAGGTGGCGACCCCTCGGGCCGGAAAGTTCTGCGGAAGATGGTCCATCGCCGCTGGCAGCGGCAAATCGAGGTAGCCGGCAGCGCGGGCGAGCCAACAGAAGGGGCTCTTCGACGGGCATCGCGATCCCCAACGACTGGCGGCCCGAGCACGTTCGGCTTCCGGCTCGATCACCCACGCGATCGACGCCTGTAGCGCGTTCAGTTCGGTTTCACTGGGCGCCTCCGAAGCGAGCAAGTCCGAAAGAACGAGACAACCCCACCACACCGCGCACCGCCGCGGCAACGCGAACGCCAAGAACGTGATCGCGTCCTGATACAACTTCTCGTTGATGAGCGTTTGCAGGTACTCGCCACGACGCTGCCCTGCTCGCAGCCGTTCCTTGGCGACGGGACTCAGCGCGATGACAACGCTATTGACGACATCGCTGGCCGTGGGCGCCTTCTTCGCGGACTCGAAGACGATGTCCATGGTGATCCTCCCGCGCTTGCTAGGTCGGCGGCGTCATCCGCACCCGGATTCCTGGAATGCCGGAACCAACTGACTACTCACTCATTCGCCAGAATGCTCCAGTTCGTCTGTAGCGAGGTACTGTCCGCGACGAGACTACCGGCCCGTGCCCTGATACTGGCGTAGTCGATATCCGACACGTTCGATGTTGTCTCGGAAACGCTCGTATTCAACTCCGAGACGTTGCTGCTCAGCCGGCCGACGTTGACGTCGATCTCGTCGACGATGACGTTGGTCTCCGCGACGCCGCCGACGATGTGTTGGTTCTTGATATCGAGCTTCATGTTCGAAAAAATGTTGACCGCGCCGACGAGAATCACGTTGAACTGGAAGCCAACGAAAACCACACCTAGCGGTTTGAGTTCGGTGTGAATCATCCAGTAGTCGGTCGTCATCCCGACAATGCGGATCGTCGTGTCGAGGTCACCCATCTGGTATGTCGTCGCGACGTGGAACTTGGTCCACTTGCTCTGTTTCGAAGACTGCTCGTTGACGGTGTAGTCTCCTTCCACCGTCAGCGTGTAGTTCTTTTTGATCGTCTCGGTCACCTCCCCACCCGTCACTTTGAGTTGGTAGAGCGGATCGTCGCTCTCCTGCTCCTGCTGGACGGTCAGCTCGTAAAGCGTATTCTCGTCCCCCGCCGTCGTGTCGGTCACTGTCGTGAGGTACTGGCCCGAGACATTGACCTCGTACCCACTCGCGTAGGTCACATCGTTGTCCGGCCCCACCAATTTCGACGGTGCGAGCGCTGAGTCGTCTCCAGAATTCGAGCGACTCGGAACGCGGGCGATGGCCTCACCGATTCCACCACCGAGAGTCGAGACCTCGGGAACGTCGAATCCGATGTTGAGCGTGTGACGCCGACCGACGTTCTCGAACCGGTCGGTTTCGGCGCGAATGTGCAAGTCCCTCTCCGCGTGAAGGCGGACGAGTTCGTTCCCCAAGGTATCGTCGAAGAGCAGTTCACTTACGCCATCGCTCTCGCCCGCGATTGTTTGGGTGCGAAACCCGGAGAGCGATCGCTCCGCGGGGAGGTTGAATGGGGGTCGCTGCTCGGCGTTGTAAAGACTCCCGACAATCACCGGGCAATCGGGGTCGCCGTCGAGAAAGGAGACCAACACTTCCTGTCCGAGTCGTGGCAGCGTCATGCTGCCGAACCCCTTCCCGGCCGACGGCTGCGCCACCCGGACCCAAGCGGTTGACTGCCCCTCTTGCATCCAGTGAAAACGAATCCGAACTCGAGCATGTTCCTCGGTGAAGACTTGGTCGTAGCCCTCCTCGTCTCCCGAGGAGCCGATGACCGTCGCCGACTGCGTCCCCTGGATCCGCGGACGCGGGGTGGAGACTTCGGGACGAAAGGTCATCCCGGCGGGAATCACCCGAAAACGATTGCGATAGGCGTCGTGCCCGCCGTCCGAATCCTTCCGAAGGGACTCCCCATCGCGTTCGAGTAGTTGATGGTTGATCTCGGTGACGAGATACGATCCCTCCGCCGAAGGATAACCCGAGAAGTCGAACGTATGCCCCGTCAGCAACGTAGAAACGTTCGATTCCGCGCGGATCGTGATCGACTCAACCGCGTAGCGCTCGCTCTCGATCGTCGCGAGCGATTCGGCAAGTTCGCCCATCGGCCCCGAATCGGCGTTGGTCGCGAAGGGCTCAAATCGATTCGCCAGCCGGGAATCGAAGCGGCGCGTGCGAAGATCCCCCAACTTGGACACCGTATCGAGCGCGAGGGTTTCGCCTCCCACGACTTGTGACGGCGGCATATCCGCCGACCCCTTGAACGTCGATCGTGGTTGATACTGAAAGGAGCGATCCCGAAGGGTGACCCCAGCGGGTCGCAACGTCTGCGAGCGGCTCCACCTCCAAATCGAGCTGGTCTGGTCAATTGTTCTCATCGGTTGATAGCGGAGCGTCGTCCCATCGCTCGGTTTGGGAACGTTCGTCGCGTTTCCCAGGACCATCACGTGGCTGTCGGCCTCGTGCCAGAAGAAGTAGAATACTCCCGCCGCTTCCAGTAGCCGAGAGACGAACTCCAGGTCGGTCTCCTCATACTGCACGCAGTACTGATAGGGCGTGGCGACGGCGGCGACCTCCTTGTTCACCCGGTTCGTCTTGAGGGAGAACTCGCTGCCAAAGGCGCCGCGATAGTCCTCGAACACCGTTGAGACGATGTCGAGCACCGACGCGTTCTGAAAGACGCGGTAGGTCGAGTTGAGCCCCAGCAGCGAAAGCTTCGGCGCGAGCCGCATCCGGTAGTACACGTATTGGGAGTCGAAACCGACCTCCTCGAAGGTGGAGGTCATGCCATGAAGATGGCGTTTCGTCTTCGGGCCTTCCGAGGGAGTCGACTCAACGTCGATGCACGCCCACTTGCCGAGTAGCTTCGCCACGTCGACCTCGTCGCGACGATCAAACTCGACCGCGACCGCGACATCGAAATCAAACGGCCGCGAGATCGCTTCGGTTCCTTCGAAGCTCGTTAGTCGCAAGAGATCTTCGCCGAGCGGCGTGCGGAGCGTGAACTGCGATGGACAGAGTTTCATCGTCCCCTACCTCCCTTGGACATCCACGGACCCCGCGTGCCGAGTGGCGCAAACGTGGTGGTCGTGTGTTCCCTCGCTCTTCGCGCCTGCTTCGACGATGCCCCGCGCCGGCCGGACGAGAGCGGCTCAGCGGAGAAGCACCCGAAACTAGTACGTCGCGATCACACGGGAATCATGGCCCCTTTCCGCCAGGTGCGGTTCTAGCGGGCCAGTGGTGACAGGCAAATGATCGCGGCTCGCGGCCTTCTCATCGCGCCCTCAGCCTCATCTCCCCGAGAGGTGTCGGCAAGCCACCTTGGATTTGCTCGTTGAAGAGTTCGCCGCCTGAAGCGATCATGAGTCGGAAGTGATGCGATCTCGATACCAGTGCTCCGACAAACACCCGCGGCTCCACTCTCCCTCTTGGGCTCACCGCCAACCGACCACCAATGATCAACTACGCCCGGCAGGACTCGAACCTGCAACCAAGGGATTATGAGTCGTTCCTGACCTATTGTCTGCCTTCAGGTTGACTCAAGTGTGCCCGAGTTTCTCGGGACTCGGGCACACTCATTCTTTACCCATTCTGCACTCAATTGTTAGGAAGATGTCACTGACGTGGCGCTTCGCATCCCAACGATTTCGGCCTCCCGGCTCAACCAGCTGGACTGAGTTGCTGTCCATCCGACGCTCTTGACCATGCACGGCTTCCCTTTACAACGATTGATGCACGAGGTTTCCAACAGGCTACTTCATGACTCCGCGATCCTATCAGCGATTCGTCGTTGTCGGCCATAGCCGCACGGGGTGGCATTTGCTGCGGACCGCGCTTAGGGAACATCCCAATGTCGCCTGCCATCACGAACCATTTCACGACCGCAATCCACAAGCCTTTCCGCACAGCACACCTGCCGACATCGTCCTTGCAGAGCACCTTTTCACCCACTACCCCGGGAACATCCATGCGGTCGGCTTCAAGATCCAATATGAGCAGCCGGTGTATAACCCCTGGTGGCAGTCCATTTGGAGGCTGCTCCGCGCGGATACTGAGATCAAGCTCATCCACCTCAAGCGGACCAACCTCCTCGCACGGTTGCTTTCCGAGTGCAACGCCCTTCGGACGAATCGCTGGTTCGTCGAAGCCGGGACTCGGCCGCCCATCCCGCCGCCGGTGACCCTCGATCCGCAGCGTTGCCGAGAAAGTTTCGAATGGACCAAGCGTCAGGAGAAGCTCGTCGAGGAGTTCTTCAAGGACCACGAGATGATGGAGATCGACTTCGAGGATCTCGTCGCCGATGTGCCGGACACGCTCGGCAGGGTCCAGGAGTACCTTGGTGTTCCAGTGGTTTCGATCGCACCGGGGACGCAGCGGATAGAGAAGCGGCCTCTCGCGGAAGCGATCGTGAACTACAAGGAACTCAAGCGAGCGTTCCAGGACAGCGAGTGGGCGACGTTCTTCGAGGATTAGCGATCATGTCCTCGCGATGAGCGACTCCATGTGTTCGGCCAGGTGGATGCCGGAAGCTTCGTAGTCCCAGTCGCGGTACTTCTCGGCGATGCGCTCGGCGCCCGCGGTGTACTCGTCGGAGCCGAGGATCATCTCCATCTTGCGGAAGATGTCGTTGGGTTCGGTTCCCGAGACGACCAGGCCGGCTCCCCGCTCGACGATGGGGGCGGCGCACATCTCTTGTTCGAGACTCAAGGGGAAGTTGAGGACCGGCTTGCCGCCAAGGACAAACGCGGCCATCGTCGCGTGATTCGCGTTGAGGATCGCGAAGTGGCAGTCGCGCCGGGCTTGGGCGATGTCGACGCGCTCTTGCTGGAAGTGGAGCGTTCGCGAGGCGTACTTCTGCTGGATCGAAGTGGAGATGCCGTCGGGATGGATGACGGTCGGAAGCTCGAGCTTATTGAGGAGTTCCAAGAGCGTGGGGAGCGACGCAAAGGGTTTCAGGTAGCCGAAGACCCTGCGGCGATCGCCGGGTGGCCAGGCGGGAGGAGCGCCCGCGACCAGCGGCGAAAGCCCCCAGTAGGTGGCGCCCGCGCGATCTTGGTAGTGGTCCATTTCCTGGAAGGTGATGAGGATCCGATCGTCAAGATCTGCGTAGAGCTGGGCGAGGTACTCGAGCGGCGGACTGCCGAAGCGGTCGAGGACCTCGTTGGCGTTGGAGAGGAGTCGGGTCTCGTCGGCGAGGAGTTCCTCGGGCGAGTGCGGCAGGCGCGGTTCGAGGATGGGAAAGGGGGCGACGGCGATCGGACAACTAAAGCCCGCGCCGATGGTGGCTCGCTTGGCGGGGAGACCGCGAAGAGCGAGCAGAGCCGTCGGGCTGTGATCGCAGATGACGAGATCGGGCTTGATGAGTTCGAAGAGATTGCGCCAGGCGGCGACGAGGGAGAAGAGTTCGCCGGGGTGGTCGAATCCGACGTTGTTCAGGATATGGGCGAAGGTGACGGTCTTCTCGATGGGATGCGTGGGTGGACTGCACTTGAAGGGTGCCTGCAGGTAGCGAACGCCGAGGCCGCCGAAGACCTTCTCCATCGCCTGCAGGTTTCGCGAGGCGAAGAAGACCTCATCTCCCCGTTCGCGCAGCGCCTCCACTGTCCGCCGATGCGGCAACAAGTGCCCCAGCCCCCGTCCGAGTTCCCAGGTGAAGAGGATGCGTGACATTTGTTACCTTGTGGGAAGCGAATGCCTTCGAGGGCGAGCCGTGCGCACCGCCCACGATACTCTCTTCACGGTCACCGAGGTCGTTCTGCCTGGAGTTGCTATCCAGAGGGCCAGGTTACGACAAGTCCATCGAACAACGATTGTCAGAACCTGGCAACTGCGTTCGGGGACCACCATAAAGATTAACGTTCCGCCTGCGAAGTGGTAGTGTCGATAGTCGCTCATCGTCCACACCTGCCAGGCGATCGCCCACATAGACATGACTCTCTTCTCTGATTGCCGAACAGCTTGCGATACAACAGCGTGGTGGGTCAAGACCCACCCTGCTTGGCTAGCGGCATGTTCGGCTATTGACATTATGTTGGCCCTAGAGGAAAAGAATCGTGTAGGTCAGAATCACTGGCATGAAAAAGAGAAGAACAGGGACCGGTCGCACAAGAGCCCAACACTCTTTTCAGCGGGCGAAGAACCGGACTCACATTTCCGCGTCTACCACTACGGGAAGTTGCCTAATAGGGAACTCGAACACCGTCCCCCATCCGGATCAAGAGTCAATCTTCACCGCTTTTGCTTGCCATGGCGCGACGAACATCCGCTCGAATCTGCTCACTAACCTCACTATCGGGTCGAAGTATCATCTCCTCTGTGGCGTGCGAGGGCCACTTAACCCCATGCAAATCCGCCAAGAGCTGCCAAGCACGCTCTCGCGGAGTATCTGGCGTGGAATTCGCCTCCGCAATCTCTAGAAGTTCTAATGCTATCGATTCATCCTCCTTCGCACTATCACCAAGAAGCACGATAGCGGTTGATTGGATGGGCCGATCCAGGTCATCACGTTCTCTTTCGTCACCTTGTCGCGCGATTCGCTTTACTATTGAGCGGAGAACGTCGTGTTGCTCATGTATTCTAAACAGCGTATAGAGAGCGACGGCCACGACCATTGAGTCATCATGGGCCAAGAAGGGCCACAAGATTCGATCGTCACCAGGCACAGGGTTTCGGCGCAAATCGACAATGGCATTGTGCACCGCAGTATATGATTGCTTCTCGCAATCTCCCAACACTTGCAATGCACGATTTCGTATCTCATACTGATCTGTCACCGGGCCAATTCTCCGAGGATGTTTTCCGCGTTGTCAAGCAGATTCGACAATTCCCCAAGTTCCCCTTCAATGATCGCTCTGTTTGCCTTCGACAAATTCCGATCACTCAAGTGCTTTTTGATGTTAACAATATGTCTCTTTGCTGATGCCATATCGTTTCTCGTTTCTGTAAGGTGATCATACGGAACTCCACTTTCTTTGCGGCTCACGACTTCGCCTGCTTTCTCCCTCGCGGCAGACTTCACATGTCTTGGATCTAGAGAGTGTTTATAGTTGTCAACTCTTCGCACATATCTTCCATAGGAAGTTGTAATGTAGCTATTATGCACCAAGGCCCCAACGGTGCCCACACGATAGACGTGCTCGTTGTGGACTTCGAGGTTGTAGACGGTGTCGTTACCGGGACGGGAGGTGACCGAGGCGACGGTGGTGCGGCCGTGGAGGGTGTCGAGGGTCTCGCCGCGGCGAAGCTGACCAGCGGGGACGAATTGCTTGCGGTCGACGGACCAGTAGCGGTGGTTGTCGGTGACGCCGGTGGCTTCGGATTGGTTGGCGAGGCGGAGATCGACGATGTTGCCGGCGGCTTGGTGGATGAAGCGGCCGGTGACGACGTTGCCGTCGCCGGGCTTGATCTCCGGACAGGGAGCGATGGCGGTGATGACGGCGGGGCCGTGAGCCCCCATCTCCTCCAGGTCGAGATGAATCGTGTCGCCGACCGTAGCCTCTTGAGCCTCGAGCCACGCCAAGGGCCGCAACAGCTCGATATCGAGACGGCCGCCGTTGCCTTTCGTCATCCAAAGCGTGACGTGCCGCCATGTCTTGGAATCGGGCTCGGCCGTGGGTTCGACTTCGCTTCGGTCGGGATTCGTGCCGACGACACGGTCGCCGAGAGCGACCTCCTCGATCGCTTTCGTCGGTAGCTTCTCGGGCGTGACCGCCGCGACCGCCAGCGATGCGGTGTGGTTGGCGCTGGTGGGCTGCGGGCTTCGGATGCCGGCGAAGAAGAGTGAGCCCGCGAGCGCCAGGCAGAAGGCGACCCACGCGAAACGTCCTCGACCCCTCTTCGGACGTTCGAGCGTCTTTGCCGATGCACCGTCGTTCATGGACTGCTCCTGGTTCTCGTGAGTCTCTCTAGCCATGGGCGGTTTGTCAAGAAGGGTCACCGCTGCCTTGGTTCGGACTGGTTCGGTGCAAGGGGCCCGTTCGCCATGCCATGAAGCCTCGTCGTCAATGTCCTCCTCCCACGCGAAGACGTCGTCATGCCGCGAGATTCGTTCCGCGACATCCCTGGCGCATCAATCCACTTCGTTTTGCAGTTCCAAGAGCTGATCATCAGGATCCCAGAACTGAATACGATACTTAGCAAGGCCCAGCTTTGTCACAATCTTCGACAGAATGTTAACCCATCTTTGTTCCAATTCCAGAATCTTGGCATCGAAGACGTCGTCATCCAGGCCAGATTCAGCCAGCCTGTCATATTCTTCAAGCAGATTGTCGAATACAATCTGGCAACCAGAATCTTCGATTCTATTTGGGTTTGAAAGGGACGATGGGAACACAATGATTCGCCCCGAATCAGGCCAAAGTTCAACCCGAAGATAATCCCAAGAAACATTGCGGTTTTCCGGAATGATCACCTCTAGGATATGCGTGCATAGCTCCACCATGGCGTCCTCGATCGGTTCGCCTGCGTTGACGGTTGCGACAGTGTAGTTGTTCTTAAGGCGTTCCCACTCCATAGTTCTCCCTTGATGTCTAATGAAGCATGCTTGTGCTACGTTCGAGTCCCGCACGCAACTGATCAGCGTATTCCTGGAGTGCTCTCGCCGCATCAGCATCAGAAATACCAGGGTTCAGCTCTATGATCCCATCCAACCTCTTGTTGATTGCAGCATTGTACTTTGGATGAGATCCCAGATGCTGAAGACGTCCTAGTCGAATCCCGTTGTTGGCGCCGTTTATGTTGAAGCCGCCGCGAGCAGCACGCTCTACTAGGTCATGATTGCGACTTTCAAACGGAATGATATGGTGCGTTTGCCCACCACTCCCGGGGACTGATCTTCGAAGTGCTTGTCTAGCAGACGTTCCGCTCTTGCGTAGTTGCTGAACATAACTATTGTGCACCAACGTCCCAACGCTGCCCACGCGGTAGACGTGCTCGTTGTGGACTTCGAGATTGTAGACGGCCTCGGTTGAAGAGCGTGGCGTGATCGAGGCGACGGTGGTGCGGCCGTGAAGGGTGTCGAGGGTTTCGCCGACTCGAAGCTGGCCAACAGGGATGAAGGCGTTGCGTTCGACGGACCAATAGCGGTGATTGTCGGTGACGCCGGTGGCTTCGGATTGGTTGGCGAGGCGGAGATCGACGATGTTGCCGGCGGCTTGGTGAATGAAGCGACCGGTGACGACATTGCCGTCGCCTGGTTCGATCGCCGGACAAGGAGCGATGGCGGTGATGACAGCGGGGCCGTGGGCCCCCATCTCCTCCAGGTCGAGATGAATCGTGTCGCCGACCGTAGCCTCTTGAGCCTCGAGCCACGCCAAGGGCCGCAGTAGCTCGATATCGAGACGGCCGCCGTCCGCTTTCGTCATCCAAAGCGTGACGTGCCGCCATGTCTTGGCATCGGGTTCGGCCGTCGGTTCGACTTCGCTACGATCGGGGTTCGTGCCGACCACCCGTTCGCCGAGGCGAATCTCTTCAATGCCCTTCGTGGGAAGTACTGGAGTGTTGCTAGACGCGACGGCGATAGGAGAGTGATCTGGGCTCGCGGCAGAGGGTTGCGGATTTCTCGCTCCAGCAAGGAACAGCGATCCCGCGAGAGCCAGGCACACGGCAACCCACGCAAAACGGCCACGGCGCGTTGTCGGCGGCTCGGACACTTTCGGTGATTCGGTCATGCTCACCTCTCCCTCCCGACTCTTGTGAGTCTCCTCGGGCGATGGCGGTTTGTCAAGAAGGGTCACCGCTGCCTTGGCTCGGACGGGTTCGGTGCAAGGGGCCGGCTCGTCATGCCATGAAGCCTCGTCGTCAATGTCCTCCTCCCACGCGAAGACGTCGTCATGCCGCGAGATTCGTTCCGCGACATCCCTTGCGAGGCTAGTCGGCGATCGGTCTCGATCGTTGAACGGATCTTCGGAAAGTTCCGGATCCTGGTCGCCGAAGACAGCATCCGTGAGGTCTTCCCGTTCCTCCCGCTTCTTGCGCTTGCGATCGGGCAGCAGCCCCGCTCCGGCCGCCGCGAGAGCGACAAAGGCACCCGCAAATAGATAGGTCCTCATCTCCTCACCGCTCGGGCCGACATTAGCCACGATCGGCTTGTTCCAAAGTTCCGGCTCCCCGTTGGCCATGACGACGGGTGTGCCCGCGACGAAGCAGGGGCACCAGCCGAAGAACTTCTTGACGGACTTTGGTACTCCCATGGTGTTTAAGACGGCTCCACCAAGCCCAACGCCATCGGCAACGTCGAAGTCCCCATTGATGATGTGGTAGCCGGTTTGGACATGGTCAAAGGCATCGGAGACAACCATGTAGCCCTTCACGACCTTGGCGACCCAAAGAGGACCACCGACAGGAGTGAATGACAACGCAAATTGCGCACCGGTGCCTGCCACTTGCCCAGCTTGATAGGCGCCGCTATTGGGGTCGATACCGTCGTTGGCGTCGAAGTATTCACGAACATACCAGGTACCGTTGAACGTCAATGTATCCGCCCAGCCGGCGGCGAAGTTGGCGGTCTCATCCAGTGTGGGGATCCAAGCGGTCCAGGTTCCTTGCTGTGGCGGGATGGCGTAGTTCGCAATCTCATCGAGTTCCATCTCACTGTACCACGCGTATTCGAGGTCCATGGTGAGAATAATACCATCGTGCTCGTATTCCTTTTGGACGAGTTGCCCCTCCTTGTTGGCCTCATGAATCTTGTCGGCCTTTCTCTTGCCGATGTCCGCGGCTTCGATCGACTCTTCCAGATTGATGTCATTGATCGCTTGCTTGTATTGGACAACTTTCGGCGAAGTGAACGTGAGCCACCAAGAGTCATTGGCGGCGTTGCCATCGACCAGGGCCTTGCTGGCCTGGGCGTCGGCCAGATTCCTCGTCTTGGCGGCGTCGGCGTTGCCGCGAACACGCGTGGCGTCCTCCGACGCCCTGGTGTCGTCGAGTGTTCTAGCCGCCTCGGCGACCGATTCGGAGTACGACTTGTTGGCCGTCGCTTCGGCCTGGGCGAACTGAAGCCCCGCCTCGGCCATGGCGTCGTTGTAAGTCTTGGCAGACTCGGCCGCACCACTCACCCAGGTGACCGCCGCGCCAGCAACCGCGTTCTTGTAGGTTTCGGCGGCCGACGCTTCCGATGAGGTTTGAAGTTGAGCCTCAACTGCGGTCGTTGTCACGTACGTCGTGAAAGCGGACGACTCGTTGGTGGCGAAGGTCTGCCACGCGGACGCAACATTCGTGTAGTAGGCCGCCCACGCCTGCGCCACGTTGGCGGCTTCCACATTGCCACCGGCGGCGGCTGTCGCCGCTGACGCTTGGGCAGCCGCGACTGTGCCGACGTAGCCAACCGCAGCCGAAATGACCGAACTCTCGTATGTGTTCAGCGCCGTCGACATCGAGTTCGTCCAAGTAACTCCCGCCGTCGCCATCGCATTGGCTTGCGTCGTCGCGGCAGTCGCCTCCGAACCGACCCAAGTCGCCTCCGCCGCGGCGAGGGCATTGCTCAGCGTTTGATCGGCGGCGGCCAAGGCATCCGCTTGTGCTTTGGCTGCTTCGGCAACGGTATCGTCGTAGGTCTTCTGGGCTTCGATATAGGCGGCATCTCTGGTCGGCGCTGCCTCCCCGACGGTGGCGTTGTACTCATCGGCGGCGTCGACGAGAGCGTTAGCGAGGGTAAATTCCGCATTCGCGAGGGCATTGGCGAGGGTGAGCCCGTGCTCGGCAATCGAGGTTGCCAATGGAAGCGCGAGATTCATGTAGTCGAGATCGAACTGAGCTCGTTTCTCAATGTAGGTGTTCTCAAAGGTGTTTCCGGCAGTCGCCTCGGTTATCTGGAACGCTTTTCCCGCGGCAGTCACGGCGCTCGCGAGTGCGACCGATTCCGACTGTTCCGATTCGGTGTAGGCGAGCTCGTGTGTTTTGATCGCATTGAGGTAGTCGAGCTGTGCTGCTCGACGCGCGAGTTCGTTCTCCTTGAGGAGAGTGTTTCTCTCATCGTTCGTCGATGCGTCCCCAATCGCGTCAAAGTAGGCATCGTTCGCATCGTTGACCGCTTGTGCGTAGGTCTCGCCCTCGGTCTCGTAGTGACCATTGAGCGTTCGTGCGGCCGATTGCATCGCAGTGCGGAATGAATCGATGGCGGAATTGATCTGACCTTGCTGAGTTTCTCTGGCACCATCGATCGCGTCATGCAACGTGTTCTGTGGCTGGACGAGGTCAGCCTCAAAGTTGGCGATGAGTTGGTCGACGGCCGCGTCGAAGGCTGCATTCAATCCCCCGACGGTGTTGTCATACGTCTCCTGGGCGGTGGTGGTCGTGGACTCGTAGGCAGCCTCGGCATCAGCAACGTCGCTGTCGTATTGAGCCTGCGCGATGGCTACGACATCGTCGAAGGTAGCATCGGCGGCCGCCTGGGCATCTGCCTGAGCGGCCGCTGCATTTGACTCGGCCGTTTGATAGGCATCGTTGGCTGCTTGCACGGCGGACGCATGGGCGCCCTCAGCGGCAGCGACGGCATCATCACGTGTCCCATCCGCGTCGGCGAGAGCGGCGGTGTAAGCATCGCTGGCCGACTGCGCAGCCGTATCATAGGCATCGTTCGCGCCATCGAGCGTTGACTCGAAGGCCGTTCCCGCCGATTCGATGGCCGTTTCCAAGGCCGTGCGAGCGGATTCGAGGGTTTGCTGGTATCCCGAATCGTACTCCGCCGCGGATGGGGCATAGATCGCGTTCGGATTGGCGGCGATCACCGCGTCACGCGAGGCTTCGGCCGCCGCCACGGCGGCATCGTAGTCGGCTTGATAGAGGTCGACATAGGTCTGGTAGTTCTCCCATGCGTCCTCCTCGGCCTGGCGATAGGTTTCGGCCGCCGCGTCAATAGCATCGCGGAGTGTCTGTTCGGCTGCGGCGATCGCACTATCGTAGGCCTCATCCGCATCGGCGATCGCCGCTCGATAAACCTCGCTCTCTTCTTCATCGGTCTGGTCGAACTGCAATCGCGCGTTCGCGACCGCCGCTTCATAGGTGTCTTTCGCCGACTCGACGGATTGATTGTACGTTCGTTGGGCATTGGAGACTCTCGTCTCGTACGTTGAGTCGTTTTCTTCGACGGCGTCTTCGTAGGCGTCCTTTGAATCCCTCAGTGCCTGGCTATACGCTTGTCCATTCGCCTCTTCAGCCATCGAGTGCATCCAGTTTGCCAACTCTACACCGCTGCCCAATGAGAGAGTCAACCAAGCCGCGAAACGGTCTTGCTCGAATCCGATCTGCGCATCTCTGAATTCTTCGTTGAGATCCTCAAGATCGTCATCTAGACCTTCCTTGATGGCCCTGATCTCTTGTAGGAACTGCTGGTGTTGCTGAGCCCACGGATCATCTGTTTCGACTGCTGGGTCATCTGGTTGCGTCGCCGCCATGGGCGCGAACAACGGACCGGCTCCGCCAACCCCCGTGCTTGGGAGGACGAGTGCTTGTTGCGTGCCTTGCTCGAGAGTTTCTTGATCAACGAAGGCTGAGTCGAACGTGGGAGGTATCCCCTGCGTGATCGCCAACGGTGCCATGAGAGGAGCCGCCATGGGGGCTACCGCTTCAACCGTGATCGTCACCGTGGCGACGTTACTTGTCGCAATCCCATCACTGACGCTGTAGGTGAAGGAGTCGGTGCCCGAGAATCCCGTATCGGAGACGTAGTCGAAGGATCCACTCGCATTGAGAACAAGAGTGCCATTTGCAGGGCCCGTCACGACTGATGCCAGAATCTCATCGCCATCTCGGTCGTAGTCGTTGTTAACTAGGCCCGTGCCGGAGCCATTGGAACCGCTGTTGCCTAAATCCCATCCGTAGACGCTGAGCGTTTCACCGCTGTCAACGACAAAGCTGTTGTCTGTCGCAACGGGGGCTGAGTTAACCACGTTGATCGTGACGGTGGCGAGCGGACTGTCCAGAAGTCCGTCCGACAAACGGTACGTAAACGTATCAACACCAGTGAAACCCGGATGTGGCGTGTAGGTGAAAGATCCTTCGAAACTCATGCTCAGCGTGCCATGCGAGACATCGTCGACGACGGTGATCTCAAGAGCATCTTGCTCGGCATCACTGTCGTTGTCGAGCACAGATACTCCATCGTTGTCGACGGCGACAGCGAATGCCACGAGGGTTTCGTCGTGCTTGACCGTGTAGTCGTCATTCACCGCTTGCGGTGCCGTATTGACGACATGGATGGTCACGGTCGCGACATTGCTGTCCGTGACACCGTCTGAGACCGAATAGGTGAACGAATCGGTGCCAACGAATCCAGGCGTGGGCCGATAGCCGAAACTGCCATCCCCCAATAGCGACAGTGTACCGTTGGAGACGTCACTTACGAGTTCCACCGTGACCGAGTCGTCGTCGACAATTTGGTCATTCGATAGAACACCGAGCTGACTCCCGGTGCCGTACCCGTAGCCGTAGAAGAAGCGGTTGTAGTAGTCGTCGAGATAGCCTTCCTCAGTCTCGAACTCAGTCGGTTCAGGTACTTGAAGGCTCCGATCATGTGCGACGGTAAAAGTGTCATTCTGCGCAACGACTCCTTCGTTGGTCACATTGATCAAAACGGTGGCTAGTTCACTTTGGTAGGTTCCGTCAGTGGCCCGATACGTGAAACTGTCGACGCCGACAAACCCGGGATTCGGATGATAGGTGAACGAGCCATCTGGTTGGAACTCGAGCGTGCCATTGGCAACATCGTCGACCAGGATCGCGGAAAGAGAGGCACCGTTCGTGAACGAGTCATTGCTTAGGACACCGTAGGTTGGAACACCCCCAGCGGACGATGCGCCGTCCTCATCATCTTCTATCGGCGCGGCGACATTGAGCACGTTTCCGTGGACCAGGTCGAAGGAGTCATCATTGGCGACAATGTCACCATCGGAAACGGTGATCGTGACGGTGGCATCATTGCTCTCGTCCGAGCCGTCTGTCACTCGATAGGTGAATTGATCTGTCCCGACGAATCCAGCGTTGGGAGTATACGTGAATGATCCCGAATCACTGAGATTAAGGACTCCGTTACTCACGGAAGCAACCAGAGACACGTTGAGATGGTCGCCATCCGGATCGGAGTCGTTCGAAAGAATGGACTCAACCGGCGAGTCCTCATCGAGGGGAACTACTAGGGCTGAGAGCTGGCTGTCGTGGAGTATCGTATACGCGTCATCGGTTGCGATGGGGACACCGTTGCTAACGTTGATCGTGACGATAGCAATGGAGCTTTCGAAGATTCCATCCGTCGCCTTGTAGCTGAAGGTGTCGATTCCCGTGAATCCAGCGTTGGGTCTGTAGATAAAGGTGCCATCCGCGAACCATGTGAGAAGTCCGTTCGATGGGGAGTCGACGAGAGTCGTCGTCAATTCCTTCTGGTGATCGTCCGTGGCACTGTCAAGCAAGGAACCGTCGATAACGACAGAGTTGCTTTCGCCTTCTTCGCCTACCCCAAGATCTTCATGTCCGAACCGCAAGGCAGTGTTGTCCGGAATGGTGTAGGCAGCGGACTGAACACCGATCACGTTGCCGACCACGTTGATGGTCACGGTCGCGGCGTTGCTCTCGGAGATGCCGTCTCGGACGACATAGGTGAAGCTGTCCGTTCCTGCAAAGCCATGATTTGGTGAGTAGATGAAGGAACCATCGGAACGAAGGGACAAGGCACCGTTTGTTGGCCCCGAAACGAGAGACACGAAGGAAGGTTCTTCGTCCCACGAGTTGTCGTTGTCCAGAACCGTCCGAGTGTCGTAGGCGAAAGAATCTTCCTCGCCGCCCTGTCCATCGTCCCCGTCAACACCAGGATCGACTCCGGCAAAGAGCCGTTGGCCGGCTGGAACGCTGAAGCCGTCATCGGTGGTTGACGGAGTTTCATTCGTTGCATTGAGCGTCACCGTGACGGGACTGGACGAGAGCAACCCGTCCGATGCCTGATAGGTGAAGGAATCGGTCCCGGTGAAACCTTGTCGTGGAGCGTAGACAAACGAACCGTCCGCGTTGAGTTCAAGGAGCAGACCGTTGGACGGAGCTGCAACGAGGACTGCCGTCAACTGGTTGCCGTCACTATCCGTGTCATTGCCGAGAACCCCAGGAATGACTGGATCGCCAGGTTCAGCAGCATAACCTGCACGGAAGAGTTGGTCGTGCACGATGGTGTAGGAGTCCGCATTGCCAACAGGCGCGGCCCCATTGACGAGGATGGTCACGGTAGCCGCCGCACTATCGCGTGTTCCGTCATTGACCTTATAGGTGAAGCTGTCCACGCCGACGAATCCGAGGTTGGGTTCGTAGGTGAATGAGCCATCGGTTGCGAAAGACGTGAGCGTCCCGCTCGCCGGGCCAGCGACTAACGTCGCTGTCAGCGTCAGGCTCAGGGGACTACTGTCGTTTTCAAGTAGTCCGTCGTTGCCCGCAACGGAATTGAGGATGGTGTCGTGCAGAATGAAGTATTCCTCACTCTGAGCCACGGGAACGCTAGAGGCGACATCGATGGAGACTGTAACTACACTGCTGTCGGCCACACCGTCTGAAACTAGATAGGTGAACTCATCGACACCGACGAAGCCTACATTGGGTTGATAGGTAAAGGAGCCATCACCTGCAAATGCCGTGATGGTACCATTCGCTGGCTCGGACACTCTAACCGCGTGGAGTGAATCATCGTCCGCATCCGAGTCGTTCGCAACCAAGCTCGAGGCACCGACAGCAACGACGAGCGGAGTCTCCTGGTACGCCGAGTAACTGTCCGCTACCGCGACGGGGGCGGTGTTTCCGATTCCAATGGTGACCGTCACAACCGAACTCTCACCCACGCCATCACTCACCTTGTAGGTGAAGCTATCAGTGCCAACATGGCCTGCCTCAGGTTCGTAGATAAACGAGCCGTCGGCTTCAAATTGAACAAGTGTTCCGTGCGTCGGATCAGTGACCTTGATCGCCGTAAGTCCATCACCGTCCGAGTCCAAGTCATTGCTGAGCAGACCGACCTCCGGAACAACCGACAACAACTGTCCGTGGCTGGTTTCAAAGGAATCGGCGTTGGCCACGGGGTCATTGTTCGTGACGTCGAGAGTGACGGTGACGATGCTGGACGTGCTGACGCCGTCACTGGCCATGTAGGTGAAGCTGTCGGGACCGACATAGCCCGGTGTCGGGGTGTAGACGAACGAGCCGTCCTCCTCGAGGTCGACGGTGCCGTGCTGGGCATTCGTAACGAGTGATGCGGTCAGAGCGTCCGATTCGGGATCGGAGTCATTGACCAACACGCCATTCGCAACGGCAACGTCCAAGTCTCGGTCGTGGATGACCGAGTAGGTGTCGGCTTGTGCCTCGGGAACGCTGTTGGACACCGACAACGTCACCGTGGCGAGACCGCTGTCGGTCACGCCATCGAAGAGCGTGTAGGTGAACGAGTCGGCTCCCAGGTAACCGGCGTCGGGCGTGTAGGTGAACGAGCCATCGGTCTCCAAGGCGAGCACACCATGCTGGACGTCGGAGACGATCGTGATGGTGAGCCCATCGTTCTCGCCATCGCTGTCATTCGCGAGGACCCCACTGCCGGCATCGATCGTGAGTGCCTGGTCATGCAAGACGCCGTAAACATCATCGGCGGCAATCGGGGCGGTGTTGGTGACGTCGAGGGAGACGGTCACGAGATTGCTTGTTTGGAGACCATCGGAGGCCTCGTAGGTGAAGCTGTCGGAACCGACGTAGCCGGCGGCCGGCGTGTAGATGAACGAACCGTTGGCAGCGAGTGCCAGTGTGCCGTGTTGGACGTCGGTGACGAGCGCTGCCGTGAGGGTGTCATTCTCGCCGTCGGTGTCGTTGCCGAGGACGCCACTCGCACCGACGGTGAGCGTTCGGTCGTGGTAGAGGCTGTAGCTATCGTCGACGCCCACGGGAACGGTGTTGGTGACATCGATCGTCACGGTCGCGACGCCGCTCTCATCGAGCCCATCATCGACCTTGTACGTGAAGAAGTCGGCGCCGACATAGCCGGCGGCCGGCGTGTAGAGGAACGAACCGTCCGCGGCGAGTTCCAGCGTCCCGTGGGCCACGTCGGTGACGACGACGGGGGTCAACGGATCGCTCTCGGCGTCGCTGTCATTCGTCAGGACACCGGCCGCGACGACCGTTAGCGGTTGATCGTGAACCGTGCTGTAGCTGTCATCGGTGGCGATGGGCGCGGTGTTGACCACGGTAAGCGTGACGGTGGCGACGAGACTGTCGACGGCGCCATCGGAGACCTGGTACGTGAAGCTATCGGGACCCGTGTAGCCTGCGGCGGGCGTGTAGGTGAAGGAACCGTCGGCCGCCAACTCCAATAGGCCGTGCTGCACATCCGCGATCACCGTGGGCGTCAACGCATCGGAGTCGGCGTCAGTGTCGTTGGCGAGAACTCCTTGAGCGATCGCGATGACGTTCGCGCGATCGTGAACGACGGTGTAGGCGTCGTCGGCGACGACCGGGTCGGTGTTGGTCACGGTGAGCGAGACGGTGACGGTCGCACTCTCCTCGGCCCCATCGGAGAGCTTGTAGCTGAACGAATCGGCGCCGACATAGCCGGCTGCGGGGGTGTAGATGAACGAGCCGTCGGTTTCGAGTTCCAGCGATCCCTGCTGCACATCGGCGACCAAGACGACCGTCAGCGCATCGCTGTCGGCGTCCGAGTCGTTGGCCAAGAGACCGCCCACGACATCACGAGTCAGCACGCGATCGTGGAGGACGCTGTAGCCATCGGCCACGGCGACCGGTGCGTTGTTGGTCACCGTCAGGGAGACCGTCTCTGTCCCGCTCTCCTCGGCGCCATCGAACAGCCTGTAGCTGAAAGAATCGGATCCCAAGTAGCCCGCCGCGGGGGTGTAGGTGAACGATCCATCGTCGTCGAGGTCGAGAACACCGTGCTGAACATCGGCGACGAGGATCGCGGTCAAGGCATCACTGTCGTCGTCGTTGTCGTTGGCCAGAACGCCGCTGGAGGCATCGATGGTCAGCGTTCGGTCGTGGATGATGTCGTAGCTGTCGGTGGCGCTCACGGGAGCGGTATTGGTGACCGTGATGGTGACGGTCGCCAGATTGCTTTCCAGTGCCCCATCGTTGACCCGATAGGTAAAGGTGTCGGTTCCGACGAAGCCGGCGCCGGGAGTGTAGGTGAAGGTGCCGTCGGCGTTCAGCGGGTCTAGCGAGCCGTGGGATGGTCCGCTCGCGAGGATGGCGTTCAGCGGGAGTTGGTTGGGACTTTCGTCGTTGGCAAGGAGGGTGGGAGAGCCGTAGCCATCGACGGAGAGCACCGTCCCCTGGTGAACGCTGTAGCCATCATCATTGGCCGTCGGGACGCTGGCGGGATCGCCCACCACGATCGTGACGAGGACCGGGTCGCTCTCCTCGGCGCCGTCGTTGGCCTTGTAGGTGAAGGAGTCGACGCCCTGGAATCCGGTGTTTGGCGTGTAGCTGAAGGTGCCGTCCGAGTAGAACCAGTTGAGCGAGCCGTCGCTGGGACCGGCGACGAGGACGGCGGTGAGCGGATCGTTGTCGGCATCGGAATCGTTGTCGAGGACGGACTCCGATGAGTGGACCGTGCCTCCTCCATAGCCGTACCCATATCCGTAACCATACCCATAGCCGCCGCCGCTGCCGGCTTCGAGAGAGGAGCCCGCGGGAATCGTGTAGCTGTCATCGACGCCCACCGGTGCCGAGTTGGTGACGTTGATCGTGACCGTGGCCTCGGTACTTTCCGCAGCGCCGTCGGAGACCTTGTAGGTGAAGGTGTCGGTACCGACGAAGCCGTTGTTGGGCGTGTAGTAGAAGGAGCCATCGCTCGATAGATAGGAGAGATTCCCGTTCGAGGGACCGGCGACAAGGGTGGCCGTCAGCGATAGCTGATCGGGACTCGAGTCGTTGGTGAGCACGCCCGTCGAGCCATAGCCGTACCCATAGCCACCGTAGTTGCTGGCATAGAGCGTGCCGCCCTGATGGACCGAATAGCTGTCGTCGACGGCAACCGGTGGGCTCGTGCTGTTGGCGACGTTGATCGAGACCGTCGCGGTGTTGCTGTCGTCGGCGGTGTCGTTGACCTTGTAGGTGAAGCTGTCGGGGCCGACGTAGCCGGGGTTCGGCGTGTAGCGGAAGGTGCCGTCCGAGTAGAACCAGTTGAGCGTTCCGTGACTGGGGCCACTGACGAGCTGGGAATAGATGGGGTCGTTGTCGGCATCGGTGTCGTTGACGAGGACGCCGCTGCTGCTCCCGCCGTACCCATAGCCATAACCGTAGCCGTACCCATACCCACCACCGCCGCTCGTGACATCGAGCGTCGTGTCGTGCATCACGTCGAAGCTGTCGTTGACCGCGACGGGTGCCGTGTTGGTGACATTGATGGTCACGGTCGCGACGTTGCTCTCGTTGACGCCGTCGCGGATGCGGTAGGTGAAGCTGTCGGTGCCGGTATAGCCGTAGTTGGGATCGTAGGTGAAGGAGCCGTCGGAGTAGAGATAGAGATAGCCGTGCTGGACGTTCTGAACCCGTTCGACCCATGAGGAGCCGTTGGCGGTGTCGTTGAGAAGAACGCCGCTGGTGCTGCCACCGTAGCCATATCCGTAGCCGTACCCGTAACCATAGCCGCCTCCGCCGCCCGTTTCATCGAGCACGTCGCGATGGTGGACGGAGTAGGCATCGTCGTTGGCGATCAGCACGGCCGTGCCCGTCACGGTGAGGGTGACGGTGGCGATGTTGCTCTCGGCGGCGCCGTCGGAGACTTTGTAGGTGAAGCTGTCGGAGCCGATGAAGCCTGGGTTGGGAATGTAGACGAACGAGCCGTCGGCGTTGAAGGTGTCCAGCGATCCGCTCGATGGACCGACGACGAGTTGGGCGAGTAGCGAGTCGTCATCGAGATCGGTGTCGTTGCCGAGCAGACTCACCGGGTCGTTGACCACCGCCCCCGTGCCATAGCCGTAGCCGTATCCATACCCACCACCGCCGTAGGTCGCTCCCCCCGCCGCGAGCACGTCCCCGTCCGGGACTTCGTAGCTGTCATCGACCGCCACCGGCACGTTGTTGGTGACACTGAGATTGACGGTCGCGACACCGCTCTCGGCAACGCCATCGGTGACCTTGTACGTAAAGCTGTCCGAACCGACGTAGCCAACCGCGGGCGTGTAGGTGAACGAACCATCTGCGGCGAGCGAGAGCGTCCCGCGTTGGACATCGGCGACGAGGATCGTCGTGAGCGGATCGCTGTCGGCATCGGTGTCGTTGGCCAGCAGGCCCGCGGCGGCGACCTCGAGCGTTGTTCCCTGATGGAGGTCGTAGGTGTCATCCACCGCCAACGGCGGCAGGTTGTCTCCCTCCAGGCGGTTGGTGATGATCACCTCTTCGGGGAGACCGTTCCCCCACCAAGAGAGCCGGACCCGGGCAGCGCCCGTCTGCTCGCGGTACTCGAGCTTGATGTCGTACTTCGACCCAGCGCCGAGGTTGATCACGCCGGTATGGTTGGTCAGCCCGACGCTGTCCCACGCATCGATGATGAGCTGGTCGTTGACCCAGAGCCGGACGCCATCGTCGGAAACGAGATTGAAATGCGTGTCGCCGGAGATGCGAGCTTGCACCTGGCCTGTCCAGCGGACACTGAAGGTGTCGGCACCGATCGAAGCATCCGGAGAACCGCTCGCCCAGTCGAAGTCGATGACCGCGTCCTCGCGCGTGAAGACGTGGCTGGTGAGATTCTCGTCGTCGTAGTAGCGGCCGACCAAGCCGTCGCCATTGCCAGCCACCGAGTTGGGGAGCAGGTAGTTACTCGTGATGATTTGGGGGGTTGGATTGCCGGTCCGCGACCAGCGAAGCTCGATCTCCGGGGAACTCGAGCGATCGACGTACTCGAGTCCGAACTCGTAGCGTTTGCCCGCCTCGAGCGCGATCGTCGCCGTCCGTTCGATCGCCCCGCCGCCGTCGCGATCGAGATCGTCGATGATGAGCTGGTTGTTGACGTAGAGCCGTAGCCCATCGGGTGCGGTCACGTGGAAGGTGTAAGTGTCGGTCGCGGGAGCGATGATCTGACCGGTCCAGCGAGCGCTGAAGCCATCGGTGGGGACGCGCGAGTGCGGACCGAGCGTCGTCCAGTCGAAGTCGATTGTCTCATCAACCCGCGTGAGCAGTTTCTCGCCGAACTGATACTGGAAGTATTCGGCGGTCAGGCCGACAACAGCGGCTTGCGTGAAGCCGTCGTAGAGCCTGCCAACGGGGACGACCTCGGGTGTCCCTTGGGAGGGCTTCTGCCATGACAGTGTCACGAAGGCATCGCCGGCGTTGTCGCGGTAGTCGACGATGACGTTGGCTCGCTGGAAGGCGGCCAGGTCGATCGTCCCCGAGACTTCGCCGGGCGTCGTCTTGTCCCAGGCATCGATGACGAGTTGGTTGTCGACCCAGAGCCGAACGCCTTCGTCGCTGTTGAGCAGGAACGTGTAGGTGCCGCTCTCGTCGGGTTCGACCTCGCCCTTCCATTGGACGCTGAAGCCGTCGGCGTTGATCCCGGCAGTCGGGGCCCCGCTACCCCAGTTGAAGTTGATCCCCGCATCGAGTTGGGTCGTCGCGTTCGAGGCGAGGAAGGCGTCGTTGTGGTAGGTCGCCGTCAGTCCGCTGCCGCTGCCGCCACCGCTGCCGACCGAGATCATGACCGTGGCGAGGCTTTCCTCGGCGCCGTCGCTGGCCTTGTAGATGAAGGTATCGACGCCGTTGAAACCGGTATCGGGCGTGTAGCGGAACGTGCCGTCATTGTAGAGCCAGTTGAGCGTTCCGTGACTGGGGCCTGACACCAGGATCGCGGTGAGCGCATCGTTGTCGGCATCGGAATCGTTGTCGAGAAGCTTCTCGGGGGCGGTCGTCACCCCGCCGCCATAGCCGTAACCGTAGCCATACCCATAGCCGTATCCGTAACCGCCTCCGACCCCCGCATCGAGTGTGGTGTCGGCAGGGATGCTGTAGGCGTCGTCAACGGCGTTGGGAGCCGCGTTCGTGACGTTGATGGTCACGGTGGCCGTCGTGCTTTCGACCGCGCCGTCGGAGACCTTGTACGTGAAGGTGTCGGTACCGACGAAGCCGTTGTTGGGCGTGTAGTAAAAGGAACCATCGCTCGCCAGGTAGGAGAGATTGCCGTTCGAGGGACCGGCGACGAGGATGGCGGTCAGCGATAGCTGATCGGGGCTCGAGTCGTTGGTGAGCACGCCCGTCGCGCCATAACCGTACCCGTACCCACCGTAGTTGTTGGCATAGAGCGTGTCGGCGTGGTGGATGGAGTAGTTGTCGTCGACGGCGACCGGCGGACTCGTGCTGTTGGCGACGTTGATCGAGACCGTCGCGGTGTTGCTGTCCGAGACGGAGTCGTTGACCTTGTAGGTGAAGCTGTCCGAGCCGACGTAACCGGCAGCGGGCGTGTAACGGAAGGAGCCGTCCGAGTAGAACCAGTTGAGCGCCCCGTGACTGGGACCGCTGACGAGTTGTGCATAGAAGGTGTCGTTGTCGGCGTCCGAGTCATTGGCAAGCACGCCGCCACTTCCACCATAGCCATATCCGTACCCATAGCCGTAGCCCCCACCGCCCGAGACATCGAGCGTGGTGTCGTGCATCACGTCGAAGCTGTCGTTGACCGCGACCGGAGCGTTGTTGGTGACGTTGATCGTGACCGTGGCTTCGTTGCTCTCGTCCGTGCCGTCAGTCACCTTGTAGGTGAACGTGTCGGTACCTGCGAAGCCGTAGTACGGGCTATAATTGAAGGAGCCATCGGAATAGAAGTAGAGATTGCCGTGCTGAACGTTCTGGATCCGCTGGGCCCACACCGATCCGGAGACGGTGTCGTTCAGCATGACCCCGCTGACGCTGCCCCCATAGCCGTATCCATATCCGTAGCCGTACCCATAGCCGCCGCCACCCGAGACATCGAGCGTCTCCCCATGCTGGACCGAGTACGAATCGTCGACGGCCGAGAGCGATCCCGACGAGAGGAACATCGTCAGCGGTTCGGTGGCGAGGTTCGCCCCCGCGTCCTTGGCCCCCGACGCTGTCGCGGCAACGCTGGAACTGGGAGTGGCAACGGCTGGATCGACCGAGACAAGCTCGCTCGTTGTCAATGACTCGACACTTAGCCCAGCTCCATCCGAACTCGACCCTTCGTCGCTGCCTGCCCCATCGGACGACCGGGGTTGCTGAACGCGGGCGCCTCCACTGCCAGTTCCCCCGCCAGCACCGCCCGATCCGCCGGCCACGGCGATGATGGACTCGGTCGGCCCAGGCAGTTCCGCACGAACCGGTTCGGCCCCTCCTTGGTCTCCACGCGGTCGCTGCCGCGATCCCGACTGACTCGTCTCGGGCTCTTCAGCGAAGAGATCGGCAATCGGATTGAAGGGATCGGGCTCATCCGCCTGCTCGGCGGTCGTGGTCTGATTGTAGAAGAGGCTCGGGTCGATCCGGGGTGGTTGCGGCGAACGCTTCTTCGACTCGGACTCCGATTCTTTGCCGAGCGTCTCCTCCCGCATGGGGTCGCCCATAAAGAACGGCAGATCTTCGATGGGTGGGAGGTTCCTGGGTGGTTGCTTGCCGGCGACGCTCTCCTCCTCGTTGACGGCCAGCCCGTTCCAGAGCCCGTAGAGCGAGGGGAGGAACGGAATCATCGCATAGATGTTTCCGGAAGGCGCCGAGCGTTGCTCGAGCGCTTCGACCCCAAGTGGTGGAGTACTTGCCGTGCGAGACGTTTTCCTCGGACGTCGATCCGTACGAGCTTCCGCTGGAAGAATCGAGAAAGGCAAGCGCATACCGGTACCCCTCGGCATTAGGAATGGAGAGACATTCCGCCCCGCGAACGAATGGTCAATCAATAGAAAGTGAGGAAGGTCGACATAGACGCTTGCCACTGACTAAGCAAAGACAGCGTCGACACTCGAGGCGAATTCGCCTCAAGCCCTGCGCGCAAACACTATGAGCAGACCTTCCTGGCGCCCATCATCCATGAACCCACAACTCGCTTCGAAGTCCTTGAAGCGATTCGCAACTCCACAACGAAAAGTTTCGGTCCCCATCGTCCCGCCGCTACAGGCAGGTCCGTAGTCGAGCTTCGATCGATTCCCGCTGTCACCCCGGTTCAAGCGATCCCAGCTAGTGGGACGTTATCTTGAACCCAATGGTTCATTCACTTTGAGCTCGCCACCGCACTGTCTGAACGGTGACACCCAACTCAAGAAACGGAAACTTCGGTCGCAGCATAGCACTCTCGTAAGGAAAGAATCGAGAGCTACCCCAACGTGATTCGACAGCCGTCCCAAGTCGGTTCCCCGACGGCGATGGTCAGCGTAGGGAGCCAGCGTTTGGTCCCGAACTGACGCGATGATATCGTTCACGAAATCAGATCGAGCCTAGCGTCCGCTCCCGGCCTGACATGCAAGAATTCTACAACAAACGTACTGGCACCAAACACGGATGCCGTAAACCTTGAATTGCAAGGGGTTACGTCGCCAAAAACTTTCCATGAACGCGAGATCTCGACCGTCCCGCGATACCATGTTCAACCACCGTCACCATTCCCTAGAAGAACCGCCAAGCGTCTGGAAGACTCACCATGCGGACATAACCCATTTACTGTCATCCGGTTACAAGGATCGCAGGCTTGGTTGCCACAAGATCGGTGTTGTTCACTCGGCTGGGACCACATTGTTGACGGCGGTTGAATGTGGTAACGCTGGGGGGGATTCGCGGTACCTCAGCGAGAGGGGAACCGCTTCCTCCACTGATTTTGAGAGGCCTTCGACTTGGTTGATCCTCTCAGCAAGATCCCCATGAACGGCGTTGGGCATGGACGCCACGTCCCTTGCCGCCACCTTGAACCGCCGGAGGAACTCCTCCGCCTCCTTGCGAACTCCGGAACAATCGGGACCAAAGTCCCCATCTTCCCAAGTCGCAACAAGACGTGAATGAGCGCCACCATTTTCAACCGCCGCGACACAACCCCAGCGCCGCCATTTTCAACCGCCGTCAACATGGTTTGATGGTCTTTGTGTTCTCGACGGAGATCCCGATGTCGATCGGAAACTTGCAGCCGGATGCCTGCGGAAGTGCCCTTCGTTTTGGGGTTTTGTCATCGCAGATGGGTGCTCAACGCCTGACGGCATCAGAGGAATCGGCACAGAGAGCCGTACAGGCACTTGAGTGGTCGATGATGCTCGGCGACAAGGGCCATTGGCTCATCAGCGGTCAATGAACTGCGACTTCGAGCCTCTGACGAAATCTGTTCAGTGTCTTTTCTGGCAAGATGCGTCGGGCTCGCAAGAACGTAAGTCGTACCAACTCCGCGTCTAGAACCGCGCGGTGAACAGGTTGCATGCTCCATCCGTGAGTTCGCGCGATGGTCGATAGCTTGAAGTCCTCCGTCTCATTCAACTCTCGCGCGAGCATTACCGTGTCAATCCATTCCAACGACAGGCGACGACGAATCGAACCGCTGGCGATGGCCGACTCGAGAACAGCGGACTCGAAGCGAACGTTGTGTGCGACGAGTACCACTTCGTTGGCCATGGGAAGCCATCGAAGGAACCGGTCGACCACGCAATTGGGCGGAAGAGCTCCGGCAACAAGGTGCTGCTGGATCCCCGTGAGTCGTGACACAAACTTCGGTATCGGGCGTCCAGGGTTGGCGAAGGAGTGGAAGCGTGAAGTGATCCGGTCAACGTCGACCGCCGCTATTTCAAGCAGATGAGCATTTGGCGGCAGTCCCGTTGTTTCCGTGTCAAGAGCAACGAATCGCATGATCGAATGTCCCCAATTTCTACCGACATGCAGCTTGTTGGTATGACCTGCATGCTTCCGGCCGCAGCGCTGGGATTCCTTCGAGATCTACACTTCGATCGCTTCTCTATCTCAAGTCGGGATTGAACATGTTCCCCCCCCCACGCGTGTGGGGACAACTCCAGGTTGCGGAGGATCTGCTTTGCTACAACCGGTTCACCCCCACGCGTGTGGGGACAACAGATACATGTGGTGGCCCAGGACATATCCTTTCGGTTCACCCCCACGCGTGTGGGGACAACGCCCCGGCGTACCTCCGTCCCATCCAAGATAAACGGTTCACCCCCACGCGTGTGGGGACAACCGAGTGATCGAGGCCGAGCGGCTGTAGGTTCCCGGTTCACCCCCACGCGTGTGGGGACAACTCAAGTGGCCGGGTGGGCCGATGATGTTAATCGTCTTCACCCCCACGCGTGTGGGGACAACTCCCCCTTTGGAGGAAGTGGACAGATGAGCATCGGTTCACCCCCACGCGTGTGGGGACAACCGTCCCGTTTTGGTACTCGGTCCAAGTGCGACCGGTTCACCCCCACGCGTGTGGGGACAACACGAGCTGAAGCCTTTCCATCTGACGCAATGGCGGTTCACCCCCACGCGTGTGGGGACAACTACGTAGAACGAATTCATGGGGTCATCTCCTCCGGTTCACCCCCACGCGTGTGGGGACAACGTTTCGACTGACGTGTCGGTCATGCGTCAGCTCCGGTTCACCCCCACGCGTGTGGGGACAACTGCTGGTGACAGGTAATACGCAGCGGCGTTTCTCGGTTCACCCCCACGCGTGTGGGGACAACGACAAGGCTTGCGGTCACGTGCTCGGCATACTGCGGTTCACCCCCACGCGTGTGGGGACAACCAAAGAGTCTTCCCGTTGCCGCGCCAGATCACCGGTTCACCCCCACGCGTGTGGGGACAACGCCAGGCCCGTCTTTTCCCCTCCGCGTCGCATGCGGTTCACCCCCACGCGTGTGGGGACAACGATGCCAAGTGTCAGACGCTGGAGTGAGTCTACGGTTCACCCCCACGCGTGTGGGGACAACTCGATCCAAGGCCGCACGTGCGCCCTCTAGATCGGTTCACCCCCACGCGTGTGGGGACAACGAAGTCCTCGACATCTGCCTTGGCCCTCTTGGCGGTTCACCCCCACGCGTGTGGGGACAACTTTAACAGGTGATGGGTGATCACATTTCGACCACGGTTCACCCCCACGCGTGTGGGGACAACGTGTCGTCACGACTTCTTGGTAGGGAACTTTTCGGTTCACCCCCACGCGTGTGGGGACAACTTTAGTCTCCCCTCTCGTCGTAACTGAGAATCCGGTTCACCCCCACGCGTGTGGGGACAACATGACCGCCGTCGACGAGCAAGGCGAGCACCTCGGTTCACCCCCACGCGTGTGGGGACAACCCAGCCACCGTCTAAATCTCCCGACAGTCAGTCGGTTCACCCCCACGCGTGTGGGGACAACTCGATGTCCGCGGACTTGCTCGTCGCGACGACCGGTTCACCCCCACGCGTGTGGGGACAACGCGTCGGCAAGCTTCTGTCGCTCGATCGCAATCGGTTCACCCCCACGCGTGTGGGGACAACCCGCATCCCTTGATTTGGGCGTGCGGGCATGGCGGTTCACCCCCACGCGTGTGGGGACAACAGCCGAGTTTCGAGAAGTCCATTCGTCGGTTCCGGTTCACCCCCACGCGTGTGGGGACAACGTGGCGTTGGCCTCGATCCACCGTTCGGCTTTCGGTTCACCCCCACGCGTGTGGGGACAACAAGCTCGTTCACCGCCCGTCCGACCAATCTCACGGTTCACCCCCACGCGTGTGGGGACAACTGAGTCGGTCGCGGCGAGCGTGAAGGTCGTCCACGGTTCACCCCCACGCGTGTGGGGACAACGTTTTCTCGTTCCGTCAGATTGACCCACCGGTGCGGTTCACCCCCACGCGTGTGGGGACAACGTTCTTCGTGATCGCGCGACCCTCGATCAACTGCGGTTCACCCCCACGCGTGTGGGGACAACGTCGTCGCTGTAGCCCTCCTGTCGGGCCGTCTCGGTTCACCCCCACGCGTGTGGGGACAACTCCCGGGCCCACGTGTACTCGCTCGAGCCCTGCGGTTCACCCCCACGCGTGTGGGGACAACTCAATTTGACTCCACGTCCGAAACGTCGTTGTGCGGTTCACCCCCACGCGTGTGGGGACAACAACTCTGCTAGGTAGTCCCGCATCTCGATTTGCGGTTCACCCCCACGCGTGTGGGGACAACAAGAACGGCTGATCCTTAGCCTCGAAGATCGTCGGTTCACCCCCACGCGTGTGGGGACAACTAGTCGCTGTCGAGCTGGATCAGCTTGACCTTCGGTTCACCCCCACGCGTGTGGGGACAACATAGCGATGGTGGCCCTCCCGGCGTGAAACATCGGTTCACCCCCACGCGTGTGGGGACAACTAGTCCCCACCCTCGGGGCGGAAGCCATCTACCGGTTCACCCCCACGCGTGTGGGGACAACAGGAGCCAACTCTTCGCACGCTCGCCGGCCTGCGGTTCACCCCCACGCGTGTGGGGACAACTCGTTGAAACGGTCCTCTTTGTGCCGAACACGCGGTTCACCCCCACGCGTGTGGGGACAACTCGCTAAGTCCGTGTCCCACAGGTCGGTGTCGCGGTTCACCCCCACGCGTGTGGGGACAACTGATGCGGCTCGGGCTGCGTCTCGGGCTGCGGCGGTTCACCCCCACGCGTGTGGGGACAACTGATGCGGCTCGGGCTGCGTCTCGGGCTGCGGCGGTTCACCCCCACGCGTGTGGGGACAACTTCTTGTTTTCGGCGGCGGAGCTCGACGAGCCCCGGTTCACCCCCACGCGTGTGGGGACAACTCCGCACTCCCGACGTCTGAGGGCTCGATGAGCGGTTCACCCCCACGCGTGTGGGGACAACTTGCCTTGACGGCTTAGAGGATATCCAGATACTCGGTTCACCCCCACGCGTGTGGGGACAACCCCTGCAAGTACCCCTGGATATGCCACTCGTGCGGTTCACCCCCACGCGTGTGGGGACAACCGCTCGGGGAGATACTTCGCGTATCGCCCATGCGGTTCACCCCCACGCGTGTGGGGACAACAACAGCCTCGACCGGAGTTCCTCGATCCCCTTCGGTTCACCCCCACGCGTGTGGGGACAACACCGTGTTCGAGTTCTCGAAAGAGCAGGACGGCGGTTCACCCCCACGCGTGTGGGGACAACGCTCCACCTCTCGCGGGTCTTGCCGTCGTACTCGGTTCACCCCCACGCGTGTGGGGACAACATCAGGACAAGCCCTGGCGACGTGGAGACACCGCGGTTCACCCCCACGCGTGTGGGGACAACGCCAGGGTCGACCGTTGGTGGCCCGGCCATCTACGGTTCACCCCCACGCGTGTGGGGACAACTCTTGCCTGCCTGGTTCTGTGTGCGTGCGCGCCCCGGTTCACCCCCACGCGTGTGGGGACAACGCCACATCTAGTTTTGGGATATCGTCCGTGCCACCAGATGTAGACCCTCGATGTCGACGAGTCGACGTTGTGGTTCGCCAAAGACACGGTAGGCAAACCCTTGCTCGGTGTTGGCTCGCCAGATCTGAACACACGTTCCTCCCTTGGCGCCGTCAATCGCTTTGGCCCAAAGCTCGTCACGGACCCTCGCGCTCATGCGACCAAGGAATGTCCCGGCCCTCGGTTCGATCATCCAACGACTCAAGTCCCCCCTTAGACTCGGAGGGACTCGCTCCAGTATCATCACGACCATGCAGCACCTCGTCGATGTCTCTGGGAATGCTCTCGAGCAAACGCTCGGTCTGAAAGAAGTCACGGCAAGCGAGCCGGGCCCGACGCTCCACGTGGCGCCCATCCTCCGCGACGACCCGGAATGCCAAGGGGACGATGTGGTCGACCTTGTAGAGGTCGGCGACGTCATAGACGAAGGAAAGCATCTTGCCGGTGTGGACGAAACCGAGCGCGGGGGAGTAGCCGATACTCGTGATCGCCGCGTGAACCACACCGTTGAGGCAGGAACTTGCCGCCGAGAGAGCGCGATTGAGTGGATCGGCGGTGCCCCACGCGGTCGGATCGTAGTTGCGTCCCTTCCACTCGATCCCGAACTCCGCTGCCCAACGCTGGTAGGCGGATCGGACCCGATGGCCTTCCAAGCCGCGAATCTGTCGGATGTCCAAGTCGGCATCGAGCTTTTCGTCAAAGCGCTTCTCGTACATCCGGCGCACGACGCCATGCCGGAGTCGGGGATGGGTCGCCAACTCGGCCTGGCGAATCAGCCGAGCCGAGTGATAAGTTCCCCCTTTGCCGTAGCAGTACATGCGAACTCCCGTCTCGCCTACCCAAGCGACGAGACAATCGCAGTCGGCCAAATTCCTGATCGCGGCGTGAGAGATTGTGGTCCCCGGACCCAGCATGAGCAGTGCGAGGTCCGCCGCCGGCACGGGAATGGACTCGTTCTTGGTGACGAAGGCGATCGACTTGGCGTCTTGCTCGATGTGGCCCTTTTCGAGGTAGAGGTAGGACAGCCGATCGCGAAAGAGGGCTAGCTCGGTGAGTCTTCTCACGGGCTTCCTCCCGCTGGAGCTACACTGAGCAGGCCGAAGCCGAATGCTTTGGCCGATCCGATCCCCGCTTCGATACTCGCGATGAACTCGGTCGGGTCGGTGACTTGCAGGACTCCCTCGAAGCGAACGGCATGATGATGGGTCGTCGAGCCACCCTTGCGACTGGAGACGCGACCGACCGGATCGGCGCGAACGGTTTCGATGGAGAAGCCCCCGGAGTCCCCTTTGCGCCGGAGCCAGTCGATCTGGTCCTGATCGCGAAAGAGACCGTGTCGTTTCCCCTCGCGTTTGACGGTCGGGTTGGCGAGGAGTCGAAACCGAAATCGCCGGCCGATCGGGATGGGGACGGCGTGGGGATCACCGTCGGTCGAATCTGAAGAGAATCGAATCGGGGTCGTTTCGGCATTCGTGTAGTCGGCCTTGACTAACGACGACCAGTCCGGTTCCTTGTCGGACTGTGCGAGGACGATGGGCGGCCCCTCGTCCTGGCGGGTTTCCAAACGAAACAGGACACGACCGGGACCACCGGCTTCCCGATCGGGAAAGCCGCGCAGGAGTGTGCGGTGTAGTTCGTAGGGAGAACCGACGTCCCGAAGGACTCCGCGGTTTCGTGGATTGAGCGTCAGTCGGCTAAGGTACATCGTTCGAGTCTCCTATGGTTCGTAGCCGGGGGCGGGGAGCGTCTCACTCGGGTTGTCGATCCAGGCAGTTCGGACGTAGCGAAGGGCGAAGGAGCGGCGATCCGAGACAAAGGTGTTGGGGTGGTCGCGTCGCACCTCTCCCTCAAGACGATCGTTCGCCTCGAGGACGAGTCGTAGACGCTCCGGCGGGTTACGCTTGGGACGACGCCATGGTTCGGCGCGCAACACGGACTCGACGTCATTCCCATCCCGAGGCCCATCGGGATCGAAGACCGGCAGGCTGGGAACAAAGGCCTTCCGTCCCAGGTAGAGTGGGAAGACCGGGCGTTTGACCGCCTCGTGCAGCCGCCCGATCAGTTCGTCCTCTCCCGACAACGCCACGAGGAAATCCGCATCGGCGAGATAGTCGCGGTGGGAGATGACGGTCTCGGGTCTTGCGCCATTCACTTTGGCGACTCCGTAGTCACGTCCGTTCAGCTTTCCACCGCCGGCCGTATGAAAGTCTCGCTCGATTCGGCCTTCCCGATTGACGCGAATTCCCATCCCGAGAGAGCCAAGATCAGCAAGCGGCTCGTCCCGCGACCGGCCGAGGGCAGCGCAAAGCACGCCGACGATTCCGCTCTTGCTCGGTTCGAGCCCAGTATCGCGATGGGAAAAGCGACTCTGTGTCCCCCAGCTTTGCATCGGGGCGACAAGGCGCAACAGAAGAACACTCATGAGGCCTCCTTGTCGATGCTCACGTGGTCGAGAACTTTCCTCATGACCTCGTCAAACGAACCGCAATCGTACTCTTTGGTTGCTTCAAGCAAACCGTCGGGCTCCGTGGAGCAGATCGCTCCGGTGACAAGATCCTGATTGCCGTAGACGCGCGTCAGATTTGCCCAGTGGGTGTCCAATGCCTTGATCGAATTGGCCACAAGGCTGTCGTTGCCGAATGGACGGATGGGATTTTCGAATGCGTTGGCGAGAGACAGGAGCCCACGATTGCGCACGACCGCGAAGATGAACGAGGGGCGTTGGTGAGCGGCCATGCTGTTTTGCTTGCCGGTCGGAATCGCCTCGATCGATGCTTTGAGAAAGGCGCCGATCGCTTTCCTGGCAAGCTGCTCGTCCTGCTGTAAGTTGCTCATGAGTTGTTCAGTGTTGATGTTCGCGTAGCGATAGAAGCACGAAGAGTTGAACTCGACCGTGCCCATCATGCCAGCACCCGCATCATCGTTCCGTGTTTTCAAGTCGTCGACGGCTGTAAAGAAATCCATCTCCATGTCGACCTTGTTGGTAGAGATGGCATGCGCGACTTGGGATGCTGCGTCGATGTTCTTCGAAGGTAGATTGGCGAGCATTCGTCCGAACAAGGCCAAGTCGGCCGCCTTGCCGCCGTCGAGGACGTTGCCGATGGCTTCCTTGATTTCCTTTGCCGCTTCCTTGGGCAAGGGCTTCTTCCCTTTGTGCGCCGCAAGCTTGTCAAAGTTGCTCGACAGCACCGCGGCCAGTTCGGTGATTTCCTCATTGCCCAGAAAGAGGAGGTATTGAGTTGCTCCAGATTCATCGACCTTGAGCTTTTGGGTTTCAAACGCGAGCGAAATCACGCGGTCGATTGTTGCGTCATCGGCGTCGACACGCTCCGAGATCATATCGGCCAACTTCTTGGCCACTACAAGCGATCGTGTGGCGCGTTCGCTTTCCGCAAGTAGATCTTCCGTCTCAAAGGTCGAGCGGATGGCTCGCTTGAGACATTGGCTGCTGATACGGGCACGCCGGTAACCGCCAAAGCGGCAGTCCTTGGGCGTATTCGTATCGTCGCGGTTGAGGCATGAGGGAGCGAAGTTCTGAATGAGGTGTAGTTCGATAAACATGAGAATTTCCTTAGTACGAGTCACTGGATACTGAGTTCATTGAGAGACGGCGGACGGTTTGGCTTTGTCGCTTATCGATTCGTTTTCACCGGATTGAGGAGACCAAAAATCACGGGCCCACTGGCGTTGGACGAAGCGATCTGGATGACTCCAATTGAAGAGGTCCTTGGCTACTTGGATCCAATCAACGGCGATGTCCTTGGAGCGGAGCAGAGAGATCGCATGCCGCAGGCGACCGGGTAAGTCCTCCGCGTCGGCGTTCAGAAGAGTGGTGAACCGTCGTTCGGGTCCATCGGAGTCATCCTGACGTGCGAGTTGTCGAAATGCGGCGCCCAGCGTGCCAGTACCGCCTGGTTTCGAATGGCTCGCAAACAACGACGCGATGATACAAGCGACATCAAGGTCACGATCGGAGAGGGTCGATGGCGTCCGACGGATGACCCAGGCATCACGCTCGGCCAACGTTCCGAAAGGTTTGCCAACTCCGCGGCGAAGACGTGCAAGGGTCGCGCGGTCCTTTTCCGATTCGATCCGTTGGAGCGACTCCACCAACTCATCCCGCCATGTCTGCCTCTTCATTGAGGATCTCCTTGTAGTCAGAAAACTCCTTGGCCAATGCCGCCCTGAGCTTGCTTCTTCCCCGAACGACGGCACGAAGTAAACGAGAGTCTTGATCGAGTTGATGTGTCGCTTCGTCGAAAGCGTCGATTGCGGTGCCGCGGACGGTGTGCCAAGCCCACGTTGCGAGAGAGAGGTCGACGGCATTCGGGTCGGTGTGTGCGAGATCGAGCAGAAGAGTGCGGAAGGGAAGCTCGAGTCTGGACCAGAACACTCGCTCGATGCCAAGCGATGCGACCATCTGCCGGGCTCGATCTTTGTCGGGTGGATCACCCTCTGGCTCGAGGACATCGACGGCGAGACTGTATGTGCATCGAGAGAGGACTCTTCCGACCGCCTCGGCGGCATTCAAGCCGACGTCGACTCCATCGATGAGCTGTTCGTTGACGAGAAGATCCAAGGGCAAGGGGAGACGTTCGTTTCTCCAGAAGTTGATCTTGGCCTTGTCCGTACAAAGGCCAACCGACATCAAGTCGAACGTGAAGTCTGAGTCGAGCACTCCTTCCGCAGTAAGTTCGGCAAGCCATGCAATAACCGCCGGCTGTCGGTGGGACTCCGAATCGAACTTGACGAACAACGCATTTGAGTCTCGCCAGACGGCACGGTTCTCCGACAGACGCATCGGGACGTACCCCAGTTCCTTGTTGCGTCGGTAAGCCATGTGAGGATCGTTCCAAGCGATCTCTGGTGAGTGAACTCGCCCTTGAGAGTACGCCGCTCCAATCGTTGTGCCATCTTGGTCAACTTCGAGACGAATGCGTCGGCTCATCCAAGTCAGATGATCGAGGTAGCCGCGAGGAGTGGACGGCCCATCGTTGGGATCATCCAATTCCCAGCACGGAGCGTCATTTGTTGCTGGAACAGGGTACTGCTCGTCGTACCTAACTAGGTTGAGCAGCAGTGTCGTAAAGAGTTGGCTACCGACAGGAAGGTGAACGGCTCCTCCGAGAAGCGGTCCACTGCAGAGGTTGCCGGTCTTGCTGCGACCGCCGCCAATCGCGTAACCCTGTTCGGCGATGAGCGATCGCGCCGTACGAGCTGATGGCCAATCGACTCTCGCGGCATCGTTGGTGTGATCAAAAAGAGTGGCATTGTTGCCTCTTGCGTGTTCGGCGGCGAGACGGGCAACACCAGCCGCTTCGGAAAGGTCAAGACTGCGATCCTGTATGAACGGATACTTCTCATCGAACAGATCAAAGCGGTGACGCCATGTTGTCAAATAGTCGGCAAGCGGATCGGGGTCGAATCGCCCTCTGTCCCAGAGCGTCTTCCACGCCTTGCGGTCGGGCGGTCCGTGAACTCGGTGAAGGATCGCCAACAGTAGGCGATGGAGAGCGAAGGTCACGAGTGGCGAGTCATCGTGGATCTCGCGCAGTTCGTGAGCGTTTATCAATGTATCGTGGATGCCGAGTTCCACCGGCGTGCCATCGAGACGAACGCACGGGATGAAGGGCTCGTCGATCAAGTTGAAAGATGGTTGGGTCATCGATTGGCCGCCTACAGGGGTTCAGTGTCTTCGAACACAACGCCGAGGTTGTCGTCAAGCTTCAATCGCTGGCCGCGCCGTTCCCAAATACCACTGGGAGGTAGGACGGCGACATGGGCATGGCGGAGCACGCCACTCTTTTGCCAAGCAAGGGGCCGGCAAGGTTCGTCCCGAAGGAGGCGAACCCACTTGATGGTCGAGAGCGAAACACTCCGCTCGAGCAACCGACGTGTCGTCGTGGGATTGGGCCGAGCCATCAGATCGACCGGTTCCGACCCATCGCGGTCGAGACATGGTTGGCCCGCCACCTCCCAGAGGAAACTGACAGTCACAGACTCGCGAGCATCACGCGTTGCCGCCCGCAGCGACTGATGGACATCGGGATTCTCCTCGTCGAGTCCGACCTTGTTGTTGCAGAGGAGATTCTCGTCGTTCGGATCCGGGATGAGGACGCTACGACCCTTCTGATCTTGCTTCTTGACATCCGCATCCATCTGGCACTTCGAATCAATTAAGGCGGACCGGAAGAGGTCGGGAGCTTCGTACTCGTCGGCATAGACCTGTTCAACGAGCGGTTCCAAGTCGTCTGGAAGGCGAATCTGCTCGCGGTCCCAAAGGGCCAGGTGCGAGCGAAGCAACACGTGCCGCTGATAGATCTTTTCGGAGATACCGAAGTCGGGAATACCTTCATCGTTGTGAGGTGACTGCAAGACGATGAGTGTCGGCTCTTCACACTTGGTCGGCCGACGGCGCCCCTGATGGCGATGAAGACGGCCCGCCCGTTGAAGCACCAGGTCGATCGGTGCCAACTCGGTGATCATGAGATCGAAGTCGAGGTCGAGACTCTGCTCGACGACCTGGGTCGCGACAAGGACGGCGCGACGGGGCCGGTGGGGACCGTGGATCGGCTTGCCATAGCGTCCGAGCACGCCTTTCTCAATCCGGTCCCTGTCTTCGAACGGAAAACGGGCATGAAAGAGTTCCACGACGTCATCGTTGTCAAGCGAATCGGAAAGCTCCCGATACAATGACTGAGCGCCGCCAACAGTATTGCAGATCACCGCGGCGCAGCCGCCTTCGGAGAGTCGGTCGTTCAGCAAGTTAGTTAGACCGCTTTGCGAGATCGTTTGCAGCCGCATCGTCACCGCACGGGCGGGGTCGGTGTCGATTGCCTGGCATTCGATGTCGCGACGACCCACTTGCGCCACCGAGATGCGTGGATAGCGGTCCTCGGGAAGTGTGACGTTCTCCTGCCCGGAGTACGCGTCGAGCAGTGTTCGCCTAGTCTTGGCGGGCAGCGTGGCGCTGAGGAGAACGACTTGGCAACCAAGCGAGCCCAGCCACCGCAGGAGCTGACACAGCAAAGCATTCATGTAGGCGTCGTACGCATGGACCTCGTCGAGAATGACCGTTTTGCCGGCCAACCCGAAGAGCCGTACGAACCCGTGCTTGGTTCGCAGCACCGAGAGCAGCGATTGATCGATAGTGCCAACGCCGAAGGGAGCGAGCATCGCCTGCTTTTTGTCGAGAGCGAACCAAGTCTCGGCGACGACACCGCCATCCCCATGGTCGTCGTCATGAATGTCCGCGAGATCGAGTAGGTTGGCGAGATCGTCGTTGAACGCGGATTTTCCGTGGAGGAGTTGCAGATTGATCCGTTCGACATCGTGGTAGCGTTGCCGGAGATAGTCCCGCACGCGTCCGAACATTTGATTGGCGGTCGCCATGGTGGGGAGGGCGACGTAGGCTCCCCGTCCGCCGAGAACATGGGTCGCGTGGTCGGCGAGATAGAGCGCCGCTTCGGTCTTCCCTTCGCCCATCGGGGCTTCGATGAGGACGAGCGTTGGCTGGTTCGTTTTCTGGGCAATCTCCACGCAAGCGTGTTGCAGCGGGCGTGGTGTTGCGATGGCGGGATGGACCTCCCGAAAGGAGAGTCGCTCTTTCCGATCCGGTTTCCACCGTGCCCAACCCATCGTCTGAAGAGCTCGTGCGGCGTTCTCGCGGGACAAAGGCGCGTAGGCCTCTAGATCGGAAATGACTCCCGCTTTGGGAAAGAATTGGAGGTTCGAACCAATCCAATCCGACACCGTGACCAGGCCTGCCAGAAACAGGTAGAAGGCGTTGTCGTCTCCATCGGGTGGTGATGGTGTCGGTGTGTCGACGGTCAAGCCGATGAGTTGGGCGATTCTTGTCATCGCGACGATTTGAGCCTGTCGCCATCTGCGTTCGCCGAGTTGGCGTTTCTTGAGGTGAATCCAATCACCGGAAAGTGGGAACCATCCGTGATGACTTCCTAGGACTCGGGCAACCGAGAGGCTGAGCTGCGACGTGACTCGGGGCCAATCGTTCGAGGTCTCGGACACCTCGTGGAACAGTTTTGCCGAGACATTTGCGTGAGCTACCTCGCTTCCGGGTACCCGGCAACGATAGCCCGCTGTAAGCAGCACCTTGGGAGCAGTACCGGAACGATCCTTGTTCTGAAATCCGGGACTGATCTTCCCGACGTCATGAAGGGCGGCCCAAAACGCAATCCACTTTCCGAGCGAAGGGGTTTCGATGGCCAAGGCTCGCGACCACCGCTGTCGACTGCGTTCGTCGATGACATCGTGCCAGATAGCCTCCGCGACATGACCGACATCGAGCATGTGGCACACAACGGGATGCGCATCCTCCGGGTAGGTCCCGCTACCCAGCTTGGCCCAAAAGAGAAGAAGCTCCTCGTCGGAGATGCTCATGACAAGGCATTCTCTGTTTCATAACGGTCCAAAGTGGCCCGTAGCTCGCTGACCGTTTTGGTGATCAACTCCGGAGGTTCGAGTACCTCCGCCGCCGTGCCAAAACTCATGACCCACCGGAGAATCTCATCCAAGGCCCCGACGGTGAAGGTGGCGATCAGGCCGCCATCCTTCTGAAGCTCGAGTTGTTGGCTTGGATGGAATTTCGATTCCCGGACATAGCGAGCAACGCTCGACGAGAACTTGATACGTACTGTCCACTCCTTGTCACCTTGGTAGATGCCGAAGCAACGATCGCAGTGTGCCGTGAGATCAAAGTCCTTGGGAAACTCGAAGGTCGCGCCGCCGACCTCGACGTCGTGAAAACGATCGACCTTGAAGTGCCGGATCTCGTCGTGCTTCAAGCTGAAGGCGATCAGGTACAAGGAGCCTCGGTGATAGGCGACGCCGTAGGGATAGAGCTCGTACTCGACCGGTTCGGTCGAGCTCGCGGAGTGGTAGACCGCGATCGTCTGACGATGTTCCTCGATCGCGCGGTAGAGCTCGTCGAGCAGTTCCCCTTTGCCCTTGTAGTCGCTGGCGCCGGGGATGCGGTGGTAGAAAGTCTCCGCCATCTTCAGGATGTACTCGAGGGCGTCTTCACGCAGGGTCGATCGGATCTTCTGGAAAGCTCGCTGGAGTGATGACCAGAAATATGTCCCCGCGATCGGCTGCAAGGTGTGCCGGGCCAGGTAGAGGGCCAACGCCTCGTCGTAGGGAAAGGTCAGCTCTGTCTCGCCCCACGAGGAGTCGATGCGGTAGGTCTTGCGGTTGTAGTCACCGCTCGTTTCGGTGATCGGAACACCGACTTGCCGGAGGACAGCCAGGTCGCGGGAGATTGTCTTTTCGGATGTTTCAAACTCCTGGGCCAATTCACGAATCGTCGCGCCGAATCGGCGAGCGCTCAGGGTTCGCAGCAGATTCCACTGGCGGATGAGTTGCTCGTTGCGGCCCACGCGTTCACCTCCGACCATCTCCCGATCACGACTCGGCGTTGGGTGTTCGAGGCCATGATGTGGGCCGAATGCTCGAAGTGCCAGGAAGATTGCGTGCATTTCCCATTTCCGTCCCATCCGAATGGATCAGCCGTCTCCTCGCTTGACGAGGTCGGGGCAGCGCCTCGTCCCCAATCAAGCTACCACTCCGCGAGACAGATCAGGTCCCACCGAACAGGCGTCCACCGGAAGGTCTCGTTCGCCGCCGAAAACCTCGACCGAAGACTGGATTCGGGTCTTACCACCGGACAATGTTCATATGTTCATCATTTGGATTTCCGATTCACGATCCGCCTCGTAATCATCTCCGAGTGGTTGCGAGAGTGCGGCGGGTCTTTGCGCGGGAAGGTGCTCATCGATTGAAACCAGTCCACGAGGGGAAGCTGCAACGGCGCGCTCGCCGTGATCTACGTTCGGGAAGGCCTTCACCCGAAGCATCAAGAGTTCGTCATCGCCCACGAGATTGGTGAACTGACGATGTCGACGATCGAGCGCCGTAGCGGGGAAGAGATTGACGACGCTCGCCTCATGGAGGTCATGGCCAACCGTTTCGCTTGCCAGTTGATGGTTCCCCATCGCTGGTTCGCCAACGACTACTGGCGGACCGGCGGAGATTTGGAGACACTCCAGGGGATCTATTCGACGGCGCCGGCAAACGTGATCAAGGTCGCGATCGGCGCCTTGCTTGCGATCGAGGGCGAACCGTTCGAGCTGGCGGCGTGAGTTTATTGAACAACCGAGCCCGGTCGCTTTGGTGACCGGGCCGTGGGACGGATCTCAGTGATCACAGCAAGGTCTGGGACTTATTGAATGGCGACGAAGAGATATGCGTTTTGGAAAACCAAGGTCGGGAGACCATTCCGAAAAGGTACCGACTTCACAACGAATGCTCCGAAGCACTACTTGACACAATGTGTACAGAGATACACGCCGAGAGGCGGAGGCGAGATGGGCTGCGAGTCTATTCCGATCTTTGACTTCGAGCTGCTGGCCACCTTCATTCACATCGAGCATGACGGCGAATCACTCGACGGCACCTCCACGACAGACTTGGTGACTGGAGTGTTCCCGAAGTGGATCAACGGTAGAAGTGGAGGCAACAAACTACAGGAGAACGACCCTGAGGTCCTCTTACGCCTGATAGACGAACAGGCCAGAGATTACTTTCGAAGAGCCCCCGATGACTACACTCTTCTTTCCGGAATTTCGCTTGAAAACTACCGGACGCCTGAGGGAACCTTGCCGTCCGAAAAGATCAATCTATCTGGCTGCGAAATTGAGTTGCCGAACACGCCCCGTCGCCGCTTCGAAATACCTGACCGTCTCGCAAACATTGGCAAAGGCCCGATAATCCAACATCTCACCGAGACGGGATATCAAACCCTATTGGCAAGAGTAAAGGCCAGAAGTTCTTATGACGCGGCTCGAAAAGGGGAAGAGACGCTCGATTTGTTGCGAGCAATATGGACACTAGCGGGAACATATACCAGCTTGGCGCAGAACATCGGCGGAAAACCCAAGCCAATTGGCGTCCTCTTCCTGAGCCCAGTTGCCGTCACTTACGCTGGAACTCCAGGCTTTGATTCCCAACCATCCGGAGTCTATTGCGAATTTGGCTTTACTGAAGACAGAGACCTCTACAGACCTGGAGACAAATGGAGCGAGCTTGAACGGCTCCGCGAGCTATACACTTCCTCTTTGAACAGGAATCCGCTGGGTCCTGCAATTGAGAATCTTCTGCGGAGATACGTCAGAGCATTAGACCACCTTGACATCGACACGTCTCTGTTTCAGATGTGGAGTGTCCTCGAATCATTAGCCTCGACGGCAGATGAAGACTACAGTGTAGTCATCAAGAAATCTACGGCCATATTCGCAGATGCTTCAAGAGGCTGGATAAGAGATGTCATGTCAACCGCAAGGGCGAACCGAAACGCTTACGTGCATGCGGCCGAGAAATCTTCTGCACGCCGTTACCTCACACGACTCGTGAAGAAAGTCGTCGACAATCACCTTCTTCGCTTGATCGAGAATAGGGACGGCTTTTCATCGCTTGACGAATACAAGGAGTTTCTCGGGCATCTCTGCCTAGATGACTCAACGCTCGACAGAAGGCTCAGGCTGCTTCAGTTGATAGCTGACTATCGCGAAGAGGACGAGGCCAACACCGAATCGAGTAAAGAGCGTCGCGGTGACCAAACAGACGCATCCTGATGTGCGGAACGCCGACGTATCTACTTCGTCACCTACCGAGTCCGGCGGGTCTGGCTTCCTGGTAATTCAAAGGCCCCCCATTTCAACGAAAGGCACCATCATGAGTTGGCGAATCAAGATCGTTCCGAAGGAACACCCACCGACAGGAACAATGTCCTCCCTTTGGGGATACGTCTCCAGATGCGATCCGCGCAGCTGGTCCAACAACAACAAACATGAGGTGATCACCACCTGGACTGACAAGGACATCAGCCAAGATCCACGGTACGCCACCGCCGAGTTCAGCGTGGAACCAACCGACGCAAAGGACCGCCGAGGCAAAACCGCCGCGATCGAGAGCCTGAAGAAGGCCATCAAAGATCTGGACTGCGTCGAGACCTTCGACATCACCGAGGAAGCTTGACCATGGCAACGCTCTACAAGAAGACGATCGCCGACCCGAAGCCCCCTTGACCTTCGCCCCTGCCTCGTCGGCTACCGGGTCCGGCGGGGCGGGGGCTCAATCACCCGGCAACCCGGTACGGAGTTCCCATCATGTCCAGAGCCTGGATCCACCAGGATGCCCGACAGGTCCGCATCCGCGGGCCCGAGAACGCATCCTACTACGTGGGCTGGTATGACCCCGAGGGCAAGCAGCGATGCAAATCCTTCGGGACCGGCTCGCGCGGCAAGCAGAACGCCGAAAAGTACCAACGGCGCGTCGAAGGCGAGCTGGCCGCAGGGACGTACCAGAGTGCCCGCAAGGCGACCTGGAAGGACTTCCGAGCCGAGTATGAGACCAACGCCCTTGCGGGGCTCTCCTACGGCACTCAGGGGCTCGTGAAGCAGTCGCTCGACGTCTTCGAGAAGCACATCAAGCCCAAGAAGATTTCGGCCATCACGACGCGAACGATTGTCTCGTTCGTGGCCAAGCGGCGCCTCGATCGCGGCAAGGCGGAAGGCTCGAAGGTATCCAAGGCGACGATCAACAAGGATCTGCGGCACCTTCGGGCGGCCCTGCGCAAGGCGAAGAAATGGGGCTACCTTGCGACCGTGCCCGACTTCGACATGGAACGCGAGCCAGAGCTCATCAAGCCCTACGTGACGCCCGAGCACTTCTGCAAGCTGTTTGACGGCTGCGACGCGGCGACGTTCCCCAGGGACGTGCCCAACGTCCTTCCCGGCGACTGGTGGCGGGCCCTGCTGCTGACGGCGTACCTAACCGGCTGGCGGATCGGGGAGCTACTCGCGCTCGAGTGGACGGACGTCGACCTCGAGGAAGGCGCCGCGATCACCCGGGCGGACGAGAACAAGGGCAAGCGAGACGATCGCGTTCCGCTCCATGAAGTCGTCTGCGAGCATCTGGCGAAGATCAAGGCTTTCCATCCGCGTGTCTTCCCGTGGGATCACGACCTGACGCACCTCTACGCCCAGTTCAGGCGGTTGCAGGAGTCGGCGAAGGTGACGCCCGAGGATTGGATGCGGAAGCAGTGGTACACCTTCCACGATCTACGGCGGGCGTTCGCGACGATGAACTATGACCGGATGACCGGCGACGAGCTGCAAAAGCTCATGCGTCATCAGAGCTACGCGACGACGCAGCGGTACATCAAGCTCGGTGGCAAGCTCCGCTCGAAGGCCGCCGACATTTTCGTTCCCGACATCAAGGGGACGCGCAAGCAGGCCTAACCGGCCAATGTTGGGAAAATCCCGGGACGGGGGTTGTGAATCGACGTAAGTCATTACGCCCGGCAGGACTCGAACCTGCAACCAAGGGATTATGAGTCCCCTGCTCTAACCATTGAGCTACGGGCGCGTGGTGTTGATAAATGACGCAACATCTTATCGTGGTGTCTCTTGCGGATACCGGAAATCCACATCGGTCCAGCACAGCCAACCAGGGGTAACGTGGCGCCCGGCGTCATTCGTCACCCCACAGCATATCAATCGTGCCCTGTTCGGTCTCGGCGTAGTAGTCCAGTGAGACGTTGATGGTCGAGTGCCGCATCATCGCCATGAGTTGCTGGGCCGGCACCTTCACCGCCCATCGGCTCCCGTAGTTCCGGCGAAGGTCGTGGAGCGTGCATGCCTGCTTTCCGTCCCGAGGCTTGCCGTTTCCGGGGACGGCGGCTCTTGTCGCGATCTTGCGGAATTGACGAGATATCTCTGGGATTGAGGTTGGGACGTCCTTCGTAATGAGCGGGCCCGTCGGGAGCCCGTCTGGGAACTGGGCTCGGATCATCTCGTCGAGGTCGCGGGTGATGAACGCCCGCGCGTCCGCGTTGCCCGCCTTGTTCCTGGGCAGGTGGATCAGGTGCCGCTCAAGGTCGACGTCCATTCCCTCCACTCGTCGGCACGCCCCTGCCCTCATCCCGCAATGCCACGCGACCGCGTCGACCACCGATACCCTGACCGATCGCTCGCTGGCGATCCAGAAGTCTTCCTCGGTCGTGGTCGACCAAGGGCCGTCGGGACCAAGCCCCACGGACATTCTCGAATACACCCTGCGTTTTCAGGTCTCCGACTACTTCGCCTTCGACAACGTCATCATCCTCGACACCCTGACCGACGGTCAGACGTTCGACATGACCTTCGCTCCTGTCCTGACGTTCCAGGAACACGACAACAGTCACACCGCCGACTACAGCCTGTCGACCCCGACCGTCACCAACACCAACGGCGACATCGTCACGGCTTACGATCACTTCTCCGTCAACGAACTCTTCGGAACGAACCTGGGCTGCGATGGCGCGACCGAGATCGCCTTCGACGTCTCCGGCATTCTCGACTCGATCCGGTTCCCCGGTTTCGACGATCTGGTTCTGGGGGGCTTGATTCCCGACGGTGGCGTCGGCGCCGGCAACGAGCCGGACGCGACGGTCTTCAACGGCGGCCCCACGACCGGAGAACTCACTTTCCGCTTCGTCGTCAACGAGGAGTATCGCAAGGACTTTCCCTCCGGCGACGCGCCGATCAACTCCGGCGACCAGATCGGCAACCACGTCGACATCCAAGGCGACGTCCTCAATGTCGAGGACGCCTTGACGCCGACCGGATCCACCGTCACCGACACCAGCAACGAAGAACTGACGATCGTCGATGGGTCGTTCAACAAGAGGATTGATGCGTTCCAAGACGCCAACGCGGGCTCGCCCACGATTCTCCCCCCCGCCTACTCCGATCCCAACGTGACCGATTCGGCGACGCTGCTCACGGTGCGACCGGGCGACCTGCTCACCTATCGACTGACCGTCACCTACACGCCGGCGATCCATCCTTACTGAGGGCGAATAATTGTCGGGACGCCGTTGTCGTTGGGGATTTCCTCAATGCGGCATCGGCATATGGTTAGACTCATGCGAACGGATTGGAGGCGCTGAGATGGGATACTCAAATAGAATTCCATGGTTAACAGATGTCAACGAAGGTCCGTCCATGCCGACGACACCAACGCAATCCTCGCCACATCGTGCCGAGCAGTTCAAAGGCCGGCTGACTGATGTTCTTGACCTCGCCGCAAGGTACGGCCTCAACCAGTCCGACGTTGCCTCGATTGTCGGTGTCGAGACCTCCCATACTTCTCGATGGGAGAAGACTGGCGTCGGCATCGTCAGGGTCACCGAAGAGGTGATGGGCCTCTGCCGTCCCTTCGGCGTGAAACCGAAGTCAATGTGGACGGACAAGTTGGAGTTCACCGACGAATCACCTTTTCTCATCGCCGCCAAGCGATCAGCCGCCTGGCGGAACTTACTGGACAATCACGACAAACTTGACGCGTTGCTGGAGTCCAGGGACGCCGCCCTCGTCGTGTCGCTCATCCATTCTCTTTCCGAGAAGTTTGCTCACGGCGAATAGCCGCTCGCTTCTTTATGAACAGCTCCACATCGTAGGGCCGGAACAGCAGCCGTGGTGCCGCCCTTCCCCACGTCGCGGACCGACGAACTCGCCTCACGTCGGGATCGGATGCGGACGTCGGACCTGCTTCGCGGAAGGGCCAAGCTCTCGGGATACGTCTACATCGACCTCAACCAAGACGGGCAACGCGACGCCGACGAGCCGGGCATCCCGAGAGTGTAACTCATCCTCAACGGCACCTCCATCCGCACGACGGTCACCGATGCGCAGGGTCGGTACGTCTTCCAGGAGTTGCCGGCCGGGGCGTTCCGGGTTCGCGAAGTGCAGCCGAGTGGCTTCTTCGACGGTCGCGACCACATTGGCGTCCTTGGCGACGCGGACGACGACGCCTCCGCATCTGGGACACTCGCGATGTGCGTCGCGGGGTTAGTGACACTTCGCACTAGGCGTGGCAAGAAGGGCGAAGAGGACGTGACCCCCTCGGCTTGATGGCGGTGCGAGTGGGGGGTAATACGTCCGAAATGCGCGAGAATGGGTCCAAATGGGTTCGTTTCGTGGCCTTTTCTGTCGAAAATGTGCCCGAAACGGACCAAATTCGCGCCGATTCGGACCTATTGGCTCCGCGCGGACGGTCCGCAAGTCCCTGATACTCACGACTCGCGCCGGTTGACCGAACCGGACGATCCCCTCCCCGAGGCGATCGCCGATTCCTGCCGTTTCGCCCCCATGCGGACCAGCTCCGCGGCGTTCCCGACAAACCGGCAAGCGACGGATGCGGCCCGCCCCCATTTCTCCTACCATATCCCCTTGGACGATTGCCGAACCCGCGGTATCGCGAGTTCGTTGGAGTCGAGCGACTCGCATCTTCCTCCAAGGGCCCTCGCTCGCCCCGCACTCGCCCCAGGTTCAAGCCTTCACGCCGCGCCCGTAGCTCAATCGGATAGAGCAACGGACTTCTAATCCGTAGGTTGGTGGTTCGAGTCCACCCGGGCGTGCTTCAAAGAAGTGATTCTAAACCCATTATCTGCTGTCGTTTGCGACGATTCCCGATCGGGCGATCGGCGTCGTCTATTTCACATTCTCGACCTCGCGCCACGTCGGCGCCACGTCAGGTCTCGGCTGATCCTTCCAAAGGGCTTCCACCGCCGCCGCCTCGGTATCGGCGTAGAAGCTCATCGTGGTGGACAGGTTCGCATGGCGCATCAGCCGTTGTAGGACTTGGGCGGGAACCCTCCCGGCCATTCGGGAACCGTACGCCCTGCGTAGGTCGTGAATGGTGACCAAGTCGTGCTTCGATGCCCCCTTCACTCCCGCCCGCCTGGCGATCTTCTGGAAGGTGCCCGAGATGGCGGACTTGTCCTCGCTGACCTCTCGCTTGGAGATGAGTTGGCCGCTTGGGATTCCCTTCGGATAGCGACCGACAAGGATCGCGTTCAGTTCCGGCGAAATGAAGGCGTGCTCGTCGCTGTTGCGACTCTTGGCATTGGGGATGAAGATCCGATGCCCCTCGAGGTCGATGTCCTCGCCCCGAACGTTGCGGGCCTCGCTGGACCGAAGTCCGGCATGCCAACAGAACGCGAGGAACAGTCGCCACCCGTCGTTCGGGCACGCCGCAAGCAACCGGTCAAAGACCTCGCCCGTGATGTTCGCGGCCGCCCTGATCTTCTTCCGACTGATCGCCTTCGGGACCGGCGGCATCTCGATCGTCGGCACCCGGACAAGGTATTGCCGCTTGTACGCCCATCGGAGAATCGCACGGAGGTACCGAAGGTGAAGTTGGATCGTGAAGGGGCTCAGGTTTCGCTCCCTCAACGTCGCGACGTAGGCCGCGATCGTCCGCTCCGTGACGCTGTTGATCGTCGTCAGCTTGACGTGACTCTCGAATGAGTCGAAGACGTCGATCGCACGTTTCTGGTTTGTCGGCGACGTCTCGATGAGTTTCTCGGTCTCGTACAACTCGCGGAGCCGCGACCATCGCATTTGGCCGGCGCCGACGTCGACGCCGCGGTTCAAGTCGACCTCGAGTTCCGCTCGCTGCTGCTCGGCGGCCCTCCAGTCGTTAGTTCCCGTCGACTTCGTCCGGCGCTTGCCGGTCGTCGGATCGTGCCACTCCAGCGCGAGGGTACGCCCCTTGCGCTGCTGAATCCAGACTCTTGTGCGTTCAGGCATGATGCCTCCAGTACCGGGTTGCCGGGTGAAAGAGCCCCCACCCCGCCGGACCCGGTAGCCGACGAGGCAGGGGCGTAACGGTTAACTCAGGGGCCACCTGACACCTTAGTTAACCGATAGGAACGCTCGACCTTGGTCGGTGATGACGACGCCGGTCCAATGGGAGTATTCCGCGACGATGACCGTCACGAGCCCCCGATTGTCCAATCGCGTGCATGACCGGCTGAGAGTCGCCATGACGCGGGAGTATTCCTTCTCGCCGATCTTCGTCCGCGAGAAGCGATGGCTTCCCGGCGATGCGAGCACGCCGTCTTCGTACTTGAGGGGCCATCCTGGTTTCCAGCCGAAATACTCCACGAGGATTTCGGAGTAGTAGAGCCGCGGCGCCTTCGCCGATCGCTCGAGGATGAACCGTTGCAGTTCCGAGAGTCCGCGTCCCATGCTGTTCTCTCCCACGGCCCGGCCCCCGAAGGGACCGGGCTTGTTGTTGTTGACGGCTACAGGGCTTGCTGGCTCTCGTCATGCTTCAGTTTGAGCCAGTGGATCATCATCGACATGTAGGGCCCCATCGGTCCGCTTAGCAGATCCCTTACTGTCTCCAGCGAATCATCGTGTTGTCTACAGGGGAGCGACGGTTCCACCCTCTTTCCCTGTCTCGTCTCCGCTCGTTTCCACGATTCGCTTTCGTCATCATCCTCCGGTTCCTCGATGTCGTCTTTGTCCCGCCACGCACGAAGAATCTCGGTTACTTCGGTGTAACTCAGCTCACGATCAGCTAGGTCGCCGAAGGTGATCCCCAAGCCATCGGCCACGCTTTGCACACTGTCCAAGCGGGGCCTATTCTTCATCTTTGCCCAATTGTCGAGCGTGAACACCTTGGTCCCATCGGGCAACCATACGCCCCACTCCTTGCGCCACTGTGTTCTGATCTTGGCGGAGTTGATCGCGACATACGTTCGCGCCGTCATGTCTTCGACATAGAGATGAACGCGGCACGAAGGGCGACTGGTCATGTGGATGAGAGCACGTTGCCGTTTCTTCTCGAGTTCGTCGACGGTGGGGCGATCCGATTTCTCCGTGCCGCTCCTGAAGTCGGCGGGCAGACGGTTGTTGTTTGCATGCGTCATGCGGCACCCCCTTTCGTGGGCTCGGCGAAGGGCTCACCTGTCACCACCGCGAGGATAACGTTCCTTGCGCCTTCGTATGCGTGACGCTGAGCCTTGAGGAAGGCGATCGTTTCGCGGTCCCCGATGAACTGTGCTTCCATTTGAGGCGGAAGAAAGTCTTCATCAATGAACGTGATGCCGTCAAGGTGATCGGGGAGCGAAAAGATATCCTCCTGGACGTGGCGCGCATACTCATGGTGATCGGCATCAATCGTCCGTCGGCTCTCGTTCAGCATGAAGCAGAGGTGACCGGGGAATGAGCCGCGCTCGGCAATGTAGCGACGTGTCGCGTACTCCCGAAGCGATATCACCCGACAAAGTGGGCCTGCGGGCGATTGGGGCTCCTCGGAGAAGTCAAGGGGCACGCCTTCGGCGAACTCCAACGGCTCGTCGCGGCGCAAAGCCCCATTGATGCGATTCTTCCCATTCGGGACACTGTTCTTGGCCATGGCGTAGGGTCTCCTATGAAGTGGCAAGGATCGGCCGGGAGGTAGTGTCTCTCGGTCGGTCCGCTCTTTCCGTGCCGCCCATCGACGTGATGAGCGCGCGCACGATCGACCAGGGGCATCACGCCCGGAAGACAGACCGATGGCAATCGATAGGATGAAATGCAGCCATGGGTTGAACCTCTTGTACAGGTCGGCTCGTGGTTAGGGCCTGTCGAGTGTTGACGCACTCGGCGGGTCCGACCTTTGAACCTATCGATTTTCCACCTCCCCAGCAAGCGAATTTCCACCGCGCTAGGGAAATCCCTAATGGCACGCCGGAGCCGGTCCGGTACGCTTCCATGGTGCCACCTACCTACGGGAGTCCGCGTCATGTCTTCGACCAGAACCTCGAACTCGGACGACAAGCGATGGATGTACCGGGACGTCTCGCTCGGCATCAACGTCGGTCCGTACACGCCCAAGCAGATTCGCCAAGCCGTCATTGACCGCATCATCACCAAGGACACGCCCATCAGCCCCAACGGGAGCAAGTGGGTTTCCGCCGGGGAAGTCGACCAGCTCAAACCGTATTTTGGGGGCATACCCGCGACGAATGCGGATGAGCCACCGACCATTCGCACGCCACCGCTCTTGGACAATCTCTCGAGGCTCAACTACATCCTGTGCATCGTCGGGGCATTCTGCGGACTCATCGGCGCCGTCTTCTGTGCGGCCAACGTGTCCCTAGCCCTGGCCATCTCGTTGACCATTTCGACGGGAACGTTCTGTCTGCTGACCGCGTCCATGGGTGCTGGACTTTCTTACATCGGGCTAACCTATGCCCATGTAAGAACACTCTCGCTTGGTTAGTTCGGCATCGGGTTGATGGGTCGTCTATTCTGTTGCATCTTCGCCTGTTTGTCGGTCGCTCTCTCGATGGCTTCCGCCGCTCGTTCCAATCGCTCCGCCGCGAGGGACTGTTTCTCCGCAGCTTGTTGAAGCTCTTGAACTTGGGCTTTGTCGCGGCGGGAGTAGCTCCCATCGGCGGACAATTGATCCTTCAGGTCGCGGGCCTGGAACGATAGATCCGACGCCCGTTGTCTCGCCGCTCTCGCCTGCTGACGTTCCTGGAGTTCGGCGGGAAGGAACCCCTGGACAACGGCGTCTTGGTTGAGCCGTTGCTGCCGTTGGGCGAGGACTTGGTTGATGGCCTGGGGGGCGAAGCGTTGTTGATCCTGGGGGAGGAACTGGTTGGCGAACTGGAACGCTTGTGCCCCCGCGTCGAGCCCGGCGCCCAACTTGTTCTTGTCGAGGACCTGATTGAGCGGACCGCTTAGGGCGGACGCCGTTCTCCCGATCGCGTCCCTGGTTTCCTGTTGCTTGCGTTCACGCTCCGCCTTCTTGTCGGCTTCGGCCTGGAACCGTGCCACTTCCCGCTGTCGCGCGAGAAGGTCGGACCGTTGCCCTTGGAGACGCGCCAACTGTTGCTCGGCGTCGAACAGTGGTTCGTTGGCGAACCCACCCAAACCGGGAATGTTGCCAAGGATGTTGCGGCGGATGCCATGCTTGTGACCGGACACAACGTCCTGTTGCTCGAGGATCTTCTTGTCGATGTCCGAGATGGCGGTATTGATCTCGTTCGCCTCGTTCTGCCTCGCGACCGCCTCTTGCCCCATCTGAAGCTCGCGCAGCTTTTTGCGGACGCTGTCGGCCGTCTTGCCGAACCGCTCCAGGGCCTTCTCTCCCTTCTCGACGTCGTTCGACGATTTCAGGAAGTTGTAACCGAGCGTCAGCGCCGCGGACGCCAGACCGGGGACCGCGAACAAGAGCGGACTGATGCCGCCGAGCAGCATCGACAGGTTGTTCGACGCCGCCCGCGCGCCCGAAATGATGCCTTGCCAGCCACCTTGCATCGACGCGACCACCGCGAAGTCATCGAGTCCCTGGGAAAGCGCTGTTACCTGCATCTTGTCGAGACCGAGCGTCTTGTTCGCCTGATTCCCGCCCTTGGAAAGGTTCTTGTAGGCGAGTTTCAATTCCTCGATCCGGCCGCGGACTCGAACGACTTCGGCCGCTTGGGCCTTCAATGCCGCTTGGGCTGCTTTACCGCCGGCGGTGGCGGTCTTGGCCGTGTTGAGTAGCTCTTTCGAGAGCAGCTTCTCTTTCTGAGTCATCTTCGTCATCTCGGCGAGCGCATGGGACGCGTCGCCGTCGTACCGCAGGGTGGCTACCTCGGGCATTGTTCTTCCTCCAACCAGTGAAGATCAGACCACGTGGGCAAGTAGGATGGATCTAGGCCGCGTCTCCAGGGGAGACTTCGCTTCCAACGGCTTGTGTGTCCGCCATTTTTTTTTGAGCCTCGATCTCGGCGATGATTTGAGGCACGCCCAAACTCGCCTCGATGACGCCGTTGCGAATGCTCGGGGTCGTGTGGATCACGTTCAACATCCCGACTTCGTGAACACCCACGTGGTAGTTGACGTTGAGCAAGCCGACCGCGTAGCCGAAGAACTCGACCAGACTGAAGGACTTCCCTGTCTCGACCCGATCGTGCCAGATGTTCGCCTCATCCATCAGGTCGCGATAGGCCGGCGTCACCTGGAGGGAGACGTTCCCTTCGGGGGAAACCGTGAACTCCTTGGGGAGCGTCGTCGTGCTCACATGGATCGAGGGAATGACCCATCGGTTCCCATCGGCGAGTTCCACGGGCGCCCCCTCGACCATCGACCTACGAGCAAGATCCCTTGGCGTCGGCGGGTTGCCGTTCTGGATGCCGACCCAATACGGCTTCTTCCCGACATTGACTTCCCGCCACGTCTGGAAATCGGGGTAGTAGCCGTTGCGGGCGGTTTGCAGGTCGATCGACTTGACCGCCAACATGATCCCGCTACCACCATCGGGGCCGCCCCTGACCTCCCCGCAGACCGACCAGTCCCTTCCCCTAAGATGGGCTAGTTCAGGAAACCACTCGTCGCCGAAGAGTTGTTCTTGATCAGCCTGGATGCCCATCGGTGTTTTCGGAAGGTAGTAGAGGAATCCCGCCACTGATTGAGTCCTTTCAAAGGTTGCCTAAGACCTGCTTGTCGATCACATCCGGGCGTTTCCGTAGCCGTCGGATGAGTGCGTTCGTGCTGACGCGGTGCATCGCCTGGAGCTCCTCGTCGATGAGAATCACGAGTTCCCGCCGAAACTCCCTTCGAAGACGGCGGTTGTCCGAGGTATGGAGCGGAATGCGAACGTTCGCCTTCCCGCCCCTGGTGACCGTCTTGATGTTGAAGGACTCCGGGGGACGCCCCGTGAGCTCATCTCTCAACCGCCCCGAGAAGACCAACGGACGAACGGGGCGTTTGATGCGGACTCGTTCGCCATTGACGTGCCACGACTTCGCCCGCGTCTTGACCCGAGTCGTGAACGACGACCGCTCTTGGTAGCCGTAGCGCCCCGACGCGTTGCGCGTAAAGTGCTTTGGCAGGAAGTAGCGAATCCAGTACTCCCCCGCTTCCAAGAGCGACTCCGCGAGCAGACGATCGAACTCACGTTTCATGTTCGCCGCTTGGCGTAGATTCGTCGCCGTGATCTTGATGGGAATCACCATCGCTAGGGTCCCTTCACCTCGAACCACGCGTTCATGAACACCAATAGAAACGAGTCGAACCGCTCGTCGAGTGACGCCATGTGTTGGTCACATTGGGCGAGCTCTCGCGAGATGCGGGCTTGCTCTGCCTCGTCGCCAGCAAACTGTTGACGTTCATCGTGGAGTTCGGTGATACGGCCACGAACGTCGATCAGTTCCGTCAAGAGATTCGTCCAAAGCAAACTGGTTGATGTCCCAATTTGCCCGGCAAGCTCGACCATTCGCCTCGAGGATTCGTTCCAAGTCGTTGACATGTCGATTTCTCCAAGTAGCGACTACTGCAAGCCGAATGACACGCGAGAGGCGACTCAATATAAGTCGTTGGCCTCGTTCAAATCTGATCTGACGAAGCCGATGCTCTGGTCGGTGCTCGAGAGTAGCAACCGACCGGGAGACAACGATTCGTCCCAGATGTCCTTGAGCACACCGCCGACGCTGTTGGTGAATTCGATCGCGGCATCCTGGTCGTCTGCTTGCTCGACTCGGTCCGTGATGTGAACCTCCAACGTCCCATTGATGAAACTTCCCATCCCTCGCCGGTCGGTTGATGAGATAGGGCCCATGACGACACAGAACGGAAACGTCGCGGTGTTTGGTGCCACCTGGAAATACGTCCTGGCCTTCGCGTCGGCGAGATGATCCAACAATCCCGCTAACATGTCTCAACTCCTTTGAGAGACAACCCACGGTGAAACCCTCTTCACCGTCAAATACCCTTTGTTTCCCCGCCCAATCGCTCGCGGCTGCCCTGAGCTTGCGGCCATCCCGAAACAACCCAACATTTGGAACCGATCGGATAAAAACGCTGCAATTCGCCGCCTCCAGTACCCGGTACCCCCCTGGAAAGAACCTATGCCCCCTGGGGCCTGCCAAGATGGCAGCCTGGGTAACCTGGAGCACATGCGTCATGATTCGAACGGGGCGCCGACAGCAGGAAAGGAAGCCGCCGACGCCCCGCCATCGGAGCCGCTGGGCTGGATTGGAGGGCCCGCTGCTCAACGACGGATCAACTTGTCCGAAGCGTTGGCGGCTCGTTCGTCTTGTCGAAGAACGACGGCCGACGGCCGGCGAGCAAGAGAAGTTCCCTCGCCGCGCTGTCACATTCGCTGTGGTGCGTTTCCGCTCGTCCCACGGCCATTCGTGCCTCGAGGAGTTCTTCCTTGTGTCGCCGCTTCAGGTCCGCAAGAGCATTCCGCTTGGCGTAGAGAACATCCCTCGCCTCTTCGCGTTTGGCGTGGAGTTCCTGAAGGTCGAACACCCGCTTGACGATCTTCTCGTCATCCTTGACCTTCTCCGGGCTCAATTCCAGGTCGCGGATGATCTGCGTCAAGAGCTCGGCGTCCTTCGGCATCGGATTGTCCGAGCGTTTCAGGAACTCGAGGTAGTGACGCTCCGCGCTCTCCTTCCATTCCCGTTCGCCTTGCTCGAACCGAGCGTTGTCCTCGTGAAACTTGGCGATCGCCGCATCGGTCGCGGCCACCGTCTTGGCTTCACTCTTCTCGCCTTTCGGCATGGTTGCCGTCGTTGGCATCTTCTCTTCCTCCGTTCTTGATGACCTTGCCCGAGGGCACCGCGCCTTCGAGCATGCTTCCTTCAGTTTCGAGCCGTCCGGTTCGTTCCCTTGCGAACGGCGTCGATCGTTGCCGAGAGCGTTCGAATCCCGTCGACGAGACCAAGCTTGACGGCGTCACCGGCGAGGTAGTCCTTGCCCGTGGTGATCTCCTCGAGCCGATCGCGATTGACTGGACGGGTTCGGCCGACAGCGCGGTAGAACTCCGCGGCGACGACATCAACTTGTCGCTGCCATTCGGCTTTCTGCTCGTCGGTGATGACGGTTCCGGGCCAGCCGGCCCCCTTGAATTTGCCCGACCTGATGAGGACCGGCTTGATTCCCCGATCGGCGTAGTTCTTGCTCAAGTCGTACACGCCGAAGTAGAGACCGATCCCGCCGACGCGAGCAGTCTTGTTGCTGACGAACACCTTGTTCGCTTGAGACGCGAGCCAGTACGCCGCCGACGAGCAGTGATCCTCGACGTAGGAGACAACCGGCTTGCGTTTCGCGATGTCCGCGATCGCGTTGGCGCAGGTGTCGAGCCCCTTCGTATGGCCGCCGAGGGAATCGACCTTGAGCACAATGCCGTCAATCTGGCTGCTTGCCCCCGCCGACCTGACCTTCTCGGCGAGATCGAGATAGGAGGTCCACCGATCGTGCAGAGAACCGTACTTCGACAGAACACCGTCGACAGGGATGATCGCGATCCGCTGCTTGACGCTCCCATTCGCAGGCGATGAGAACCGCGGGGGCGTGATCCGGTTCGATCGCGATTGGATCTCCGATGCCACGATGTCGCCGCCGAACATCGGGCAGACAGCCCAAAGTGGATCGGTCCACTGATAGAGGATCAATCCGGGGTTCCCGACCTGGGGATTGTCCTGATAGTGATGTTCGATTGCGGCTTCCTCAGGCACTCGATCATTCATCTCTTGCTCTCCTGTTGTTGCCAGACTGGCCCGTTCGTCCGAACCGGCTTCGTTCAATTGATCCTTCCTCTGCATCTGCCCACGTCGCCACGCTCAGCCCCTCGAACAACGGCTCGCCTCTCTCTGCCCTCGCCTGGTAGTAGAGGATGCGTCGCTCCCTCTCTTCAGCGTGCTCGTCTTCGGCTCTTGCTCTCACGTCATGCACGGGGCTAGGACGTGGCATGAGTTCCGCGGCGATGATCGGTCGTTCGTCCAGCTTTGCCATTGGCGGCCTTCTCCAGCCTGCTCTTGGTCACATCGGGGTAGCCTTGACTGCGTGAACTGGCTAGGCCAGCACGAGTCCTTCGGTCCCATCAAGTGCAGCAGCGCTAACACCAAAACCTTCTCCGTCGTTGACAGGTTTGATCTCCACGCCCGTCGAGCGCGTTCGAACACATCCATCCCGATTACCACCTGCGTTCGACCTGTTGGGTCTCAGAACGGCCATCACGCGGCCTGGAGGATCGTCTCCCGGGCGCTCGCCCACAGATCGGACAACCGGTCGAAATGCTCGGGCGGCTCGTCGTCGATCCCGAGCGCGGCCGCCATGTCGGTCCAAGCACACGTCCACATCGCGGTGTTGTCGCTCGGATCGTTCCAGACCCCGGGAAACGCCCCCATGGCCCCGCTAACGGCATTCGCCCTGTGGGTGGTCTGAGTAGCTTGGAGTCGTTGTTTCGCCTCAGGGAAGCCTTCGTAGACGGCAACGGATGCCGCTCGTTTCGCCGCGTCAGCCAACGCGGTGGATATCATCCGCTGGACCAGTGCGGCGTATTGCTCGGCGATCTCGGGTAGGCCTTCCCCTTCGCACAACGATTGACCGTTTTCGGGTGAGTCGAACCGCGTTGGGATTCTGGGCTCGAGGACCTTTTTGACGGTCTCCGGTGTGACGAGGAACGCTTCGGCGATTGCCTCGACGTCCCATCCGGCGGCATCGAGCATGAGGACATCGGACGCGAACAGGTCCCACCATCTCACCGCGGAGTAGTGCCGATCCTCGGGTGTCTTGTCCAAGAATCGACGATGGATGAACTGTTCCGAGCTCTCCAAATCCGCCGCGCTGCGGCGGATTTGGTCACCGATTCTGATGGTCCTCTCGAGCAATCTCTCGAATCCGCGGATGGTCAAATCGGCCGCGATGTGGCCGCTTTCGATGTCCATCAGCCCCTCGAACTCGTCCCAATGTGACGCGATTCGCATGTAGCGTTGGGCCACTCGACAGGAAAACTCACAGTGTTGGGACACCCATGCTTCCCAACCCCCGTGCCGTATTTGCTCCTTCGCTCTAAGTAACGCGTCCCCAGCAAGCTTTGCGTTTGCCAGCACCGACTTTGCCGAAGCCAACACGGCGCCCGCCGAGTCCAAGGCTTTCCTGTGGTAGGTGTTGATCTCCGTCGCCGCCGTCTGAAGTGATCTCATCGCACCCATCTTCCTGCCTCCGTGGGTCTGTACGCTGCCCATTACGGGGTGACTTCCCCCGCTGGCTACATCGTTGCGTCGGTGTACCGGTCCGTTTCCCACTAGCGGGGAGGCAGTCCGCTCGTCCTCTCGGTCGACAGTTGATAGAGCATCTGCTCCGTCACCCCCCGGGTCGTCAGGGTAGGACGTTGCCCGGATTGCTTGGGTCGACCGATCGGCACTATCTCGAGGCCACGGCTGCGAGCCGTTTCGGGGTGCAGCAACAACGTTGCTGCGTGATGGCCTGAGCCACGACGACTGATAAGAGTCATCGCCGGTGTTGATCGCGTTAAGGGGGAGAAGAGCAACGAATGAACCCCACCTTCGATTGACGATGCTGCTTTACGATCAACGATCTGGTACACTAACGCGAGGTGGCCCGGACAAATGCCACGTAGACCGACTGCCAAGTCATGTCCGGGTCGCCTCTCTCTAACACCATTCCGCCGCCCGGCCGCGACACCGGGGATTCGCTCTTCGGCGACGAAGTATCCATCTCTCATCGGCCCGCCTCTCCCTCGCGGAAGAGCCACCGCAGCACATCGGCACCGCGATACCATCGCCGGCCAACGCGTACGGACTCCCGCAGCTCGCCGGCGCGGACCGCGGCGCGAATCGCGCGGTCAGTCAGGCCGAGAGATTTCTTGAGGGCGGCGCGATCGAGGATCGCGTCATCTGCGATCTCCGCGTGTGCCATCACAGGGGGCCCTCACACTTGGCGCGGGCCGCGACGAATCGCCGCTTGATTGACGCAAACGTCTCCTCGTCGAAGAAACTGATCCCTCCCTGGATCACCGCTGGCTTGGCGCGGGACTCCGCCATCGCTCGTGCTAGGGTCTGGCGGTCGATGCCTATCTCGCGGGCCATCTGCCCGACGTGGCGTAGAGTCTGGTCCATGGTCGATCTCCTGGATGGGCCGGTGATTGTGATCCCGTGGTGCTGGCCCGCACACCTCGGGTCAGTTCGCTGGTCAGGCCTCGACGGCCTCAAAAAAACAAAGCTCCGAGTCGTACTCCTCGAGGATCTGCTGGACGATGGGCCAGTCATGATCGAGGTACGCGACTCGGAGCGCGGATAGGGTGTGGTTGGGTGGTCGCCCATCGCGAAAGCGGATGGCGACGATCGGAGCAGGGATGCGATTGACGCCGGGGCCGCGTAAAGTGACCGTTGGGCCGGCGATAGTATCAGTAGCGGACATGCTGAGTACCTCTCGGGTCAGACCGTCATCTTGAGTCTGATCCGATGGTACTCACTGCGATGCGATTTTTTTAGATTGGGAGGTAACGTTGGAGTAGCGACGAAGAAACACTGAAAAAACAATCACGAAGCGGAGAATGTCGCGCTACACTCCGCAATGTGCTCGTCAACGCGTGTCCGATCGAGTTTGGCGATCACGACTGACTTGTTCTCAGCACGATCGATCATGAAAGGATAATCTCGATCGCTGATGTCTTCGCGTATCTTCGTTAGGAGAGTCCTCGCGTAACTATCTTTGAGCTCTAACTCTCTCTTGAACGACTCCCATTCCATCTTTCCATTGTTCTTGAGAATCTTGTTGATCGCGTCTAACCGTCTTTTCGGGGGCGGTGACTCTGCTGGAAAAGGGAACTGGCATCCCTTGAGCCAGAACTCTCCCATGCGGTCGATATGGCCTCGTGCGAGCCCCTCATGGGCGACGACATTGGCCGAGAGTAGCTCCCTCATTTGGATCTCGGCGGGCGCCTCTTCAAGGGCACTACTTTCAACGTGCTGCTCGGCCATCCGAACCGGAGCCTTAGTTGGACCCGTGTCGATCGCGACGACCGGGTCATCGGTAACCCCGATCGCGGTTTCCAACCGATCGACTTCGTTCGATGCGTCCCATCCTTCGCCTTTGTCTCGGATGGCAATCTGAGCGACCGTCAACATCCGCGCGATCGCCTCGAAGACATTCACCGTTGGGTCGAGTCGACTGTAGGAAAGAGAACTCATCAAGAGGCCATCGTCCGAGCACGGGACGTGTTCCGATCCCACGCACGCGAAGGACTCGGCAGAAACAGCCGCGGCTCGCTCGGTTGATACCCGCCCCAAGCCGTGAGAATGGAGCGTCATGAGCGTGCAGTCCACGGCCCTGCTTCGGGGGCCGTGGATGTGGTCGGGTGATTGAAAGAAACACTCATAGCCAAGGCACTGATTGATTGCCGGGGCAATATCGTAGAGCAACTCGCATATGCCTTCGAGTCTTCGATACGCGTCCCACTCGTCCGCGCCTGTCCGATCCCAATCGGGTCGGTCCAACGGATACTCGTTCTCCGAAAGGGAGTTCCACTTCTTTACGAATGCGGGTGTTCGGCGATAGTAGAACAGGTGGACCCTCGCGATGTTGGCGGAACTCGTCTGCCGAACTCCGTGCGTGGGGTCGAGGATTTGCACTTCGCTAAAGGCGCCGCAGGGGATGAACCCATCCTCCATTTGGAAGCCCTTGGCCGGGATTCTGACGCCGAGACTGTTGCCCGCGAACTCGTCAACGACTGGCAAGTCCCAGCGGTCGAGTTTGACTTTCTGCTCATGTCGCTCGTAGATTCCGGGACGTTGTCGGTAGAGTTCAATCGCGTCGTATGACTCAACGCATGGCCGGGGGACCCACGGAAAGTCACCTTCTGGCATGACCATGACTGGATGAAGCGGAAGCATGATCACCGCCGCGTCCCGGCAATCCTTGCTAATCGTGTCTAGCGCAAGCTCGATTCCGTTCGACATGACATTTTCTCCGGGTTTTGTGCCAGCCCGCGTCCAGGGCACCGGAGAGAGCCCCAGACGCGGCTAGCGTTGGTCGGTGATCAGGCCGACATGGCTAGTGTACGTCCGTCGAGTGAGGGCGTCAATCGATAGTGGGGCGAGACGCCTTGCCGCGTCGAGGTCGCGTGCTGCGGTTGTTCCGCTGCCGACAAAGACGCATCGCGTTAGGGTTTTCCCTAATGCCCGCGTCCCTTGGACCAACTACGATGGCTCGAGACCGACGATCCCCCAAGATCCCGGAGCCCCGTCATGTCCAACGCCTACTACGTCATGATTGACGAGACGCCCCAGGGGCCCTACTCGAAAGTCGTCATCGGACGCCTGCTGTACGAGAAGACGATCACGCCCGAAACACCCATCCGAAGCCAAGATGCTCCAGGGTGGAAGACCCTCGGAAGCAACGCCCAGAAGTTCGTCGACCTCTATCGGAAGCAGGGAATGCCGACCGGCGCGAGTTGGTCGCGGGCCGACTCTCCCGAGGTCAAGCCAACACCGCAACCGCAACGGGCCGAACCGGCTCCCGCGCGGAGCCGCGAGTACAAAGTCCTGACGCAGAAAGACAAGTGGTTCTCGGGCAAGTTCGATCCCGAGAAGCTCGAGGAGGCCTTGAACGTTGACGCCTGGCTCTTAGCGGACTTCGCGACCCTTTGGAGCGTTGGTCACCGAACCGCGAGAGGGGTAATGAGCGGCCGGTTGTCCGCGGCGATGTTGACCTCGGCGACGACGTTGTAGACGGAGGCGATTCGTTCTCGAGTCAACACGCTCGCGGGCGGACCGGCACCGTCGACGAGCCCATCCTTGAGCACATAGATCGTGTCCGCGAAGCGGGAGGCGACCTGTAGGTCGTGCAGTGCCATCACCACGCAGAGGCTTCGTTCCGTGCACAATCGTCGAAGCAAGCCGCAGAGGTGGAACTGGTGCTCGATGTCAAGGTTGGATGTCGGCTCGTCGAGAAGCAGAACTCGCGGATCGCGAACGAGAGACTGAGTGATGGCGACCATCTGGCGTTGCCCACCGCTAAGTTCGGTGATCATTCGTTGACTCAAGTCCGCAAGCCCCATCTTCTCGAGCAAACTCTCGACCTGATGAAGGTCCGCCGCTCTCGGTCGCCAACCGAGGCGATGAACGTAGCCGATCAGCACACTCTCAAAGACCGTCAGGCACGCTCCCGTCGACAGGTCCTGGGGGAGATAGCTGACGAGGTTCGAACGCTCATCGGTCGACAACGTCGCGATGTCCCGCCCGTCGAGCACGACGCGTCCTTCCGGCGACAGGAGACCGCAGAGGCACTTGAGGAGCGTCGACTTTCCCGCGCCGTTGGGGCCGAGAAGGACCGTCAACCCAGACTCCGCGTGGAAGTCGACACCTCGGAGAACTGGCTGCGAACGATACGAGAAGGTGACGTCTGTCGCGTCGAGGATCACCAGAAACGACTCCTGCCTCCTAGAATGAGCGAGATAAAGAACGGTACACCGATGAACGCGGTGGCGACACCGAGCGGAAAGACGGTGCCGGGTATGATGCACTTGCTGACGATCGAGGCGCAGGAGAGTAGCAGGGCGCCCAAGATGGCCGAGAGTGGGAGAAAGTACCGCTGGTCTTCGCCGACCGACATGCGCGCGATGTGAGGGGCAACTAGTCCGACAAAGCCGACGGCGCCGACGAAGCAAACCGCAGTGGCCGTCAGGAGAGACACGATCAGAAGGATTCGCCGGCGAAGCGTTCGTACGTCAAGCCCCAGGCTGTTGGCTCGGTCGTCACCTAGTCGCAGCGCCGTGAGTTTCCAAGCGTCGAGAGCAAGAACGGGCAGGGTGACGAGGAGGCAGGCGCTGACGAGCATTAGTTTGGGCCAAGTCGCTCCCTGGAGACTTCCGAAGATCCAGAAGACGATTGCCGCGAGTTGATCTTCCGACGAGACGAATTTCAGAAAAGCGACACCGGCACTGAAGAGAAAGTGAAGGGCCACGCCGCCGAGCACGATGCTCTCCGTCGACCCACCTTTGACACGAGCGATCCCGTAGACGGTGGCGCTGGAGAGCATGGCGAAGCCGAAGGCGGCCAGCGGCACCAAGACGGTCGATCCAACGAGCGATGCGCCCGTGCCGAAGACAAGAGCCAACGCCGCCCCAAAGCAGGCTCCCGACGACACGCCGAGGGTGTAGGGGCTGGCCAGTGGGTTGTTGAGGATCGTTTGCATCTCCGCACCGGCGACTCCGAGAGCGGCACCGACCAACAGGGCCAGCAGGGCTGTGGGCATCCGGAGCATCCAGACGATGACGTGTTCGCGGCCGGAGCCCCCCCAAGGAGAGAGGAGTGTGTGGAAGACTTCCGCGATCGAAAGCGACGCGGGCCCCGTGATCAAATCGACCATCAGTGACACCAGCACGACACCAATGGCGGCGACAAGAAAAAGCAACCGGCGCCGGCTGTGGCGCCGGTAGGAGTCGCTCGGCGAAAGTCCGGTAATGGCGATCGGTGTGGCGATCGTGTCGTCTCGCTGTAACGTATCGCTCATGGTGTCAACGAGGCCATGAAAGGATCGAATGTCGTCGTTCTCACATCGAGCGACTCCAGTTCGTCGATGACACGTAATCGGCTCTCCTCGGTGCCGCCATACTTTGCAGCGCCCATGACGGTGACGTCCTTCAAAAGACAAACTCGTTGACCGGCTTTCAAGAGGCCCCTCGCTCCCGAATTGACGCAGGCGTTGAACCCGTTGCCGAAGACAATCCATTCCTCGACATCAAGGAGTTTGAAGAGCCGAGCGGCGTTGGCATTGGTGTTGAGCACATCGAAGGCTTGGAGAGCGATATTTGTCTCCGGGTCACCACGTCGACGCTTCTGAAGGTAGAATTCGCGGTGCGAAGAGATTTGTTGTTCCCACTCGCGCCGTTCCGGCTTGTCGGGGATGTAGAGGACTTCGGGAATGTCCCCTTCCTCGAGTAGTCGTCCTCCGAGGCATGAGCAAAAGACAAGGGGAAAGGATCGTTCCCGTGCCAACGCGTAGAGTCGCTCGAGTCGCGGTGCCAGGGGAGCTGCCCGCGGACGAATCGTGAAACCGTTTCGCTCCTCGTTTACTTCCCGACAATCGACGTCGAAGAATCCTAGCGGAAACGTCATCCTTTGTCCTCCAAACTGATCATCCACGTGCCTTGGCACGCGTAGGGAAGAAAACGCCGATGGAATTCGTCGAGTCGCTCGCGTGGCGCGAGATCGGCAAAAGTCGCTGGATAGAGCCATTTTGCCAACTGTTGCAGAGCGACGAAATTGAAGGCATGCATGCAGAACCCGTGAAAGATGGCGTGGACGCGTCCCGAGCGGACCGACTGAAGATCACGCCAACCGGGACGGCCTAGATAGGCTCGAAGCCGCGATCGGGCATCGGTGGGATCGGCGGTGTACCCCAAGCGAATGGTGTCGGGAAACGTGGGCCAGTTGGCGCCGGTAAAGATGATCAACTGAGGATCCTTCGCCAGAAGGTATTCGGGATGGACCGGAGTCAGATTGGGAACGACTCCGACCGCGATGTTGCGCGACGGAAGACGGCCAACAATGGCCGCCCAACAGGAGAGTCGTCGCTGGGAATCGTAGGTCCAAGTCCACCCGAATGTCGCGACGCCGCGCGCGCCCTGTTCGAGGTAGACACTCGGAGATGGCTCTTCGATATCGTCGAGTTTCGAGTAGACCTCTTGCAGGCGAGCTTCGATAAACTCGTTGATCTCTCGACTTCGATCTTCCCGATCCAGGATTCGTCCGAGCAACGCGAGACTTCGCTGGGGATCAACGAGCGGATCATTCGCCGTCTCGAGAAAGAGAAGTGGGATACCGGCGCGTTCCATTCGATCGATGCTGTCATGGCTACGTTCTCGCATGAAGTTCTCGACGATCACGAGATCGGGATTGAGATCGAGGATCTGCTCAACGCTGGTCGCGTCCCGATAGATCGAACCGATGTTCGGAACGTCGGCCAGCCACGGGTAGGCCTCGACAAACATCTCGTATCCGTCCCGATCATACGCTTTGAGGTCAGGGCCCCATGCGACGAGCTTGCCTCGCATCTCTTCGCCAAGTAGGAGTGCCAGTTCGTAGATGTCGCGACCGCGGATCAAGACGATCCGTTCGATCGGTTGCTTGAGCGTGACCTCGCGTCCGGCGAGATCGGTTACCGTGATGGTGGCTTCGGAGATGGGAACCTCGGACGGCGTCGTGGAGACGCCGCAGCCGATCGAGGAAAGAGCGCCAACGAGAAGACAGGCGATACGAGCACGTGACATGGTGATCCCTTGGGGCAAGTCGCTTCGGATACTCGCTACTTGCGTTTCGAGACCAGATCGAAATTGGCTTGGTCCGTCCCTCCCTCGGGAACCTTGAAACGAAGCGAGCCATCGGAGGCGTTCGAAGGCAACGTGATCTCACGCGTCGGCTTTCCTGGAATGTCCGGAGTCCCCTCCTCGTCGCCATTTCCATTTAGGGAAATCGAGATACGGACAACATGTTCCGCACTAACGGCACCATTGCCCCCCTTGACCGTTTGGAGCGTGAAGTTCCCTTCGCTGTCCGTTCGGCCCAGTGATCCCGGACCGACGTTGGGGTTGTCCTTGTCCTCGGCGAGGGGGACGAACGTGAGCGAGACGTCGGGACAGGGTTGTCCATTGAGCGTCACTCGCCCAGAGACAGGAACGACACCGTACTCATTCCCGCCGCAACCAACGAACGTGAGGCACATGGCTACGAGCATTCCTCGAATCACAAGGTAACGAGGAAGCGCTCGTGACCGTGGGAACGACGTCGGTACGTGCCGAAGGTAATCTGTCGGTGCGGGCATCGGACGGGAACTCCACAGTGTCATCGGCGGAATTGGTTTCACCAAGAAGTTGGGTTCTCGTGGTTTTTCCACGTCAGGGCAACTCGACGATCTCGCCACCATTGATCGTTGCCAAGTTGTAGAGAATCGTCAGGTCGATGCTCTCGCTGATGGCCCCGACCGAACCGTCCACGAAGACGAATTGGATCACTCCCGCATGTGTGCTTCCCCAACCGCGGGCACAGGGGGCCGACCAGTCGCCGGCGGCGCTGGCCAACGCGGCGCACTGGTCGTAGTCCGCGGTAAGCGAGAGAGGATGTTCGATGGAATGCGACATGGAGTAGTAGATGTACGGGTAGGCCCAAAATGTCGCCAAATCGAGCCGTTCGACCGAAGCCTTTTCGCCGACCATCAAGGTCTTCGACGCTCCGTCGGTGACGGTACTCAGCGACTCACAAGCTTCACCCGGAAAGGCACCAACGCTGTGCAACACACCTCGCTTTTGGTCTTCTGGGTAGTTCAGGGTGCCATCGCCGTCGTAGTCGTAGAGGCCGTCCCACCAGCCCTGCTCGCGAAGCGTTCCGATCGATCCGACCGCTCCGGCCACCCCCTTGTAGCTTCCGGTGCGGTAGGTCAAGTCGAGTCCGCCACGGGCGCTAGTGCCTCCCGGACCGGTCAACGGAATCGCGAGCTTTCCTCCGGAGGGATCCGAAGGACAGATGTAGGTCTTGACGAGCGATTGGTGGACGAAGTTGTTCTCCACCGACTCATTGTGAATGTTGAAGTTGTATCGGTCGGCGAGACTCGGTTGGTCGCCGTACTGAAGGATCGAGAGGGCCCAGTTGCTGAAGCTTGGTTCGGAGCAGCACTCGCCGACGGTGACCCCGCCCGCCGGGAAACAGTTGTTGGCGTCATGGTAGTTGTGCAGGGCAATGCCGATCTGCCGGAGGTTGTTGGAACACTGCATCCGTCGGGCGGCTTCACGTGCCTGTTGAACGGCTGGTAACAATAACGCAACCAAGACGCCAATGATCGCGATCACGACAAGTAGTTCAACGAGCGTGAACGCCTTCTTCGGGAAGGGAGTGTTGGGGCGTGGAGAACTCATGACTGGTCAACACCTGCAAACGGAAGGATCACTGGCAAACACGGAAGTCCGTGTGAGTCGTCCGCATTTCGCGATTTCCGTGCCAAGAGGCCTTCTCTATCGTCGGTGACAGACTAACCGCCTACGACATCGGACCTTGTGGAAATGCCGCCCGAGTTCCCTTCGGACGAGACGGAGACGTCCGACGGCGACAATTTAACCATGGACGGCGAGAAATTCGCCACCGAGAGATGCCCGAACTTTGTCAGTGACTTTCGTGAAAGTGCCGAGGAATTGAACGCGGACGCCAGTCAGCGCCGACCCGCAAACCGTTGAGTCAATTCGCCACTGACCAAAACGGCGCCCTACCGAGCGCCACGTTAACGACATCTTTTGCACACTTGGGTATCATCTACTGTGCGAAGGGTGGCGACGAAACCCCGATGAACTCCAGGGTTTGACACCTAAGCGACTAGCAGATAACAGGTTAGAATCGACTTCTAATCCGTAGGTTGGTGGTTCGAGTCCACCCGGGCGTGCTTTGGCGGTGCCCCGCTCGCGTGCGGGGATCGGCTATTTCACGATAAGACGAAGGACGCCCCACGCGATCATCGTGGTGAGAAAGATCGACACGATCACGATGACGAGATTGACCATGATCCGCTGAAGAAAATTCGTCTTCACGCGAACGATTCGCAGGTCGATCATCGTGATGAAGCCCAGAACGCTCGACTCCCCACTGAACGCGTAGGGGAACCGCTGAGTGCAGACAATCCACTCCTGCGTGAACGGCACAACGCTGACGGCTTGGCAATGGACATCGGTGCCCGTCGCGGGATTGGTCACCTCGTCGATGAAGCTCGGGTTCGCCGCGAGTAGCGCGAGCGCCGACTGTTGCGGGACGTAGTCGGGCGACTGAACGACAACAATCCTTCCTTCGGTATCCGTCACGACCACCACCGCGACGGGATGATCGCCAATCGCCCCCATCAAGAGTTCACCGACATCGACGACCGCCACGATCACCCCGAGCAGTTCCGCCTCATCGCGGACCGCCATCGCCACGACCGTTGTCGCCGAGACGGCCTCACTCTTCCCCTGGTGGCCCAGCCGTAACACGGGCTCGCCTTGCGGTTGCCGCTCCGCGGCGACGACGCTCTTGCGCTGCTGTTCGCTCAGGGGAGAGCCGCGCCCCTCGCGTGAGACGACCATGTTGTCCTTTAGCGTGAAGGTCCATGAGGGCGTGAACGTCCCGTCGTCGCCACGAGCGCCGAAGATCACCGACCTCAGGAGTCGCTGACTCTTGAGGAACCGATGGATTTCACCAAGCGATTCCTCGCGTCGCTGGGGATCCATCCCCGGAACCAAGAGATTCTCCGTGGCGCTGGAGGCGCTGAGAAACTCGAGTTCGCCCTCGAGTTCATGGAGCCCCTTCTGCACGCGGCTTCGTTCGTTGGCCCCACGCGTGGTGACGATGCTTTCCGAAGCGACGGTGCCGCCGGTGATCACATCGGCGTAGATCACTCCCATGATCACCAAGGGCAGAAGCAAGCAGAGGACCATCCCGACGACAAGGGACGTGCGCATGGGGTAGGTCAGGGCCACGCGCGCGAAACGCCGCCCCCACGGTTCTCGGTGGACGGAGACCGGATCGTCCGCGAGCCAATGCTGAAGGTCCGTCGTGAGATCGCGAACCGTCTGGTAACGATGGGATGGATCCTTGGCCATCGCCGTGGCGCAGACGGCGTCAATGGACGGCGGCAAGTTGGCAATGATGCCTCGGGCGCGCGGAGTGGGCTGGGAAAGGATATAGCCGATGACCTCCCGCGCATCCATGGTCTCCTCGGGCAAGTGGGGAGGCTGGCCGGTCAGGATGTCGAAGAGGGTCGCTCCAAGACAGTAGACGTCGGATCGTTCATCGACATTGGGTCCGCCCTCGGCTTGTTCGGGAGCCATCCATAGAGGCGTACCGATCCTCGTGCCCGGGAGCGTTTGCTCATAGCTCGTTCCCGCATGGACCGTCTCGGAGGTCGACTCGTTCTCCGAACGATCGGTGACTTTCGCCAGCCCCCAGTCGAGGAGATGGGTCTCCCCGAAATCTCCGCAGACGATGTTCGCCGGCTTGATATCCCGATGGATCACGCCGCGCGAATGAGCGAAGGAGACGGCCTCGCAAACACTGACGAGCCGTTGGACAAGAGCGCGAAGATGCTGGCGCCGCGCGGGGTTGTTTCGCCGAAGATCGGGCGCGTCATGGATCAACGCCTCGAGCGTGCGTCCCTGGACCCAACGCATGACATAGTATGGGGGAGCGTCGGCCACCTGCCGGGGCACCGAGTAGACCGGAACAATGTTCGGATGCTCGAGCTGGGCGGTCACACGGCCTTCGGCGAGAAAGCGGGCCGCGATCTCGGGATCGTCGCTCCGATCGGCTCGGAGTTGCTTCACCAGAACGGTCCGCCCGGCTCCTTCGTCGCGCACCTTCCAGATCTGTCCGAGCCCCCCCCGCGCGAACGGCTCTTCCCCACGAAGCTCTTGCGGGGAGCAGTAAGCATCGATATGCCAGACGAGCGCCGGCAGCCGCCTCCAGAATTCGCGTCTGACCTCGGGAGGCAGCGTTTGGATCGCTTCGGCGATTCCTTGTTGGCGGGTACGGCTTCGGGCGCGAAGATCCTCGGTCATCGAGCCGAGACATTTCCGGAGACTCGTCTCCGTGAGGACTTGTCGATCGACGAGTTCCGTCCCGAGAGAAGGTCCCGACTCTGACCGCTTCGAGAGGTGTTCTTCCGCGACCAAGAGAACCTTGCGGGCATCGACACCCTCCCAGTTCAAGAGCCGCAGGAGCAGGAGGATCTCGAAGTCGACCATGGTGTTTGTCCGGCATCTCGTGCTCGCCCGCTCACCAACGTCGCCAATGGCGGTGGACGCGCGACGACTTCTCGATGTGTGCGAGCGGTTTGCTTGTTCGGGGCGTATGTCGACCGCAGGGTGTCTTCGGGGCGAGCCCGACTCCCGCGTTGCCCATGGTACTGACGTCTCCAGGGAAAACGAGTCCAAAGCCGACGCGTCCCCCGCTCCCGACTCCCTGGGAGATTCGCATGGAGCACTTGCTTTCCCACGATGCAGGAGCCATGATCGAGTCATCGTCGGGATCGCGCGTCTCGGCCCCTTTCTGACGTCGAAATCCGTTTCCGAGGACATTCGAGAGGTTCCAACACCCACGAGGGATGAAGGACCGGGGCCTCGTCAACCGGAGGCGGCTCGCGATGGAACTCCACGTCGGCCCCCAAACTCGGCGAACGATTGTCGTAAGACGGAATGGTTGATGAAGCATCTTCTACGTTGTTCGATCTGGATCCTCGCCACCGCGAACCTCGCGGTCGCCCAGGACGTCGGCGGGTTTCTGCGGCAGCACTGCGTCAAGTGCCATGGCCAACGACTCGAGGAGGGGGAGCTTCGGCTCGATCACCTCACTTCCCCCGATGCGACGACCGCGGAAACCTGGACCCTCGTCGCGGACATGATCGAGTCGGGCGACATGCCGCCGGAGGGCGAGGCCTCTCCCGACCCTGAGCAAACCAGACGGTTCCTCTCTTGGATCAACGCGAAGTTGGCCAAGGCCCAATCACCGCCGGCGGCGACGCGTCGGCTCAACCGCGTCGAGTATGAACACACGCTCCACGATCTTCTCGGGATCGACGTTCCGCTGGCGCCGCTGCTTCCCGAGGATGGTGAGGTTCAGGGGTTCGACAACGTCGCCAGTGGTTTGGGAATCTCCTCGATCCTGATGGAGCGCTATCTCGAAGCGGCCAATGTCGCCTTCGAACACACCATCCGCAGGATCAAGCCGCTCCCCCCAAGCACGCGGCGCGCCGTCTTGATGGAGTCGAAAGAGAACATCGGCTCGGTCAAAGGGAAGAAAGGCGGCGTCATCGAGTCCCACGGCGCGTTCGTCGACTTCACGCCGGGTTGGCCTCCCGCCCGTGTCGACGCGGCCCATCCCATCGAAGGCGGCACCTACCATTGCCGCGTCGCCGTCTGGCCCCACGACCCGGGCGATCGAACCCTGAGCGTTGGCGTCTTCACCGGCCCCCTCTTCGGGCCGGGAGAGCGGACCTTCGAGGGGATGTTCGACGTGACCGGCACGCCGAAGGAGCCACGCGTGATCGAGTTCACCACGCGTCTGGAAGCGGGGCATGCCCTCCACATTCTCCCCTGGATCTACCCCGAACACGTGACCTGGCGTGACAAGGATGAGCCACGGCCGGGCGTCGCCATCGCTTGGGCGGAGACCCACGGACCACTCGACCAGAGCTTTCCCGCCGAGTCCCAGGCTCGACTCTTCGGCGATTCGAAGTCGTTGACGCTCAAGGAGGGCCGGCCGTTCTACCTGCGTCATCGTCGCGGGGTGAAGGAACACTTCATCGACTCGACCGAGCCGCGCGCCGATCTCCAGCGGCTCCTCCGCGATTTCGCTCCCCGCGCCTTTCGCCGGCCGGTCGACGACGCGCTGATCGACCAGTTCATCGAACTGGCCCAGGCCCGACTCGACGACGGCGACACCTTCGAGCAAGCCGCGCGCACCGGCGTCACCGCGATACTCTGCTCGCCCCACTTCCTCCTGCTCAACCAAGAGGAGCGCGTGGATGACTACACGCTGGCATCGCGACTCTCCTATTTCCTTTGGTCCTCGATGCCCGACGAGGAACTGACGCGGCTGGCGGCCGAGGGCAAGCTCGGCGACTCCAAGATTCTCCACGAACAAGTGGAACGGATGATAAGCGATCCGAAGATTGAACGCTTCGTCGACCACTTCACCGGTCAATGGCTCGACCTGCGCGAGATTGAGTTCACGACACCGGACAAGAAGCTCTACCCGGAGTTCGACGACCTGCTCCTGCGTTCGATGCTGGCCGAGACGCGTCGCTTCTTCCGCCATCTTCTCGAGGAAGACTTGAGCGTTCTGAACTTCGCCGATGCCGACTTCACGATCCTCAACCAACGACTCGCGACGCACTACGGCATTCCCGGCGTCCGCGGCCATGAGGAGTTTCGCGTTGTTCCGCTTCCCTCGGACAGCGTTCGCGGCGGGTTGCTAACCCAAGCGAGCATTTTGAAAGTCACCGCCAACGGGACAACCACCTCGCCCGTGCTGCGAGGCGTCTGGGTGTTGGATCGGCTACTCGGGCAACCCGCGCCACCGCCGCCACCCGGCGTCCCCGCGGTCGAACCCGATATCCGAGGGGCCACCTCCATCCGCGAGCAGTTGGCGCTCCACCGCGAGAACGGGGCATGTAACCGTTGCCACACCCGCATCGACCCGCCGGGTTTCGCGTTGGAGGAGTTCGACGTCATCGGAGGGCATCGCGACGCCTACCGTTCACTCGAAGGAGACCGGAAGCGGCGCGTTGGCCGAACGCGTTACTTCGTCGGTCCGCCGGTGGTCTCTAGCGGTGAATTAGCCGATGGGCGGACGTTCGCGAACTTTGTCGAGTTCCGCGAACGACTCGCCGACGACCCGGAAACGATCGCCCGCGCCATCGCCCAAAAGCTACTCGTCTATGGCTGCGGTCGACCGATCACGCGCGGCGACAGGGACTTGGTCGACGCGGTCGTTCGCGCGGCGCGTTCGAGCAACTTCGGACTCCGCTCGATGATTCACGCGGTGGTCGACAGCGAGCTCTTTCGGCGGCCCTAGTTTCCTGTTTGGCAAGTTCGTCACATGAAATCTCGGGCCTCAAATCGTGCAGGAGTTTGCCCAATGACAGGCATTTCCGGCATGCGCACGGCCAGCGTGGGCATGGCACCCAAGAGTCTCTTAGGCCATGAACTTACCAATAAGGACACAAGTGCTCTGTTCCAACGTGGTGTTGGTGTTTGTGCAATTCCAACCCTTTGGCACTGGCTGACAAGCAGCCAGTGGCCCCCCAAAACTCCGATGGACCAGTTCACTAGGCAACGACTCACCGAAGCTGCGGCGCAACGTATGTTGGCGGAATCGCCATTGGAACATTGACAGGTTACTCACCCCGACTCGGACTCCAGGCCATGCCACGTTCAACACTCGATCGTCGATCGTTCCTCCGTGCTTCGGGGGTCGCCCTTGGACTTCCCATTCTTGAAGCGACCGCCCGGCAAACCACCCGAGCCGCGACCAACCAAGCGCAACCCAGGCGGATGGTCGCGATCTGTGCTCCGCTCGGCATACACACGCCCTACCTCGTGCCCACCACGGCCGGAAGAGACTACGACGCCACGCCCTACCTCGAGCCGCTGCAACAGGTGCGCGACCAGGTATCGGTCATCTCGGGGTTGATGCACCCGATGGTCGACGGCGGCCATGCCGCGGAAAAGAGCTTCCTCACTGGAGCCGCCCATCCGGGCCAACCAAGTTTTCGCAACACGATTTCTCTGGACCAGTTCGCCGCGGAGCGGATCGGACACAAGACGCGTTTCCCGTTCCTCTCCCTCTCGGCCGGCAACGGCGGGATCTCCTACACGCGTTCGGGGGTGTTGATCCCGTCGGAAGGAAGACCGTCGCGCGTCTTCAAGCAACTCTTTCTCGAGGGAACTCCCTCGGAAAAGACCGAGCAACTTCGGCGTATCAAGAGCGGGCAAAGCATCCTCGACCTGGTCGGCACGCAGGTCGGCGACATCAAACGGCGATCGAGTCGCCGCGATCGCCAGACGCTCGACCAATACTTCACGAGCGTCCGCGAACTCGAACAACGGATGACGCGCGCCGAGGAGTGGGTCCACCGTCCTAAACCCACCGTCAACGAAAAGCCTCCGACCGACATCGACGATCGAGCCAACTTCTCCGGCCGCATGAAACTCTTTCTCGACCTGATGGCGCTCGCGCTTCAGACCGACTCGACGCGGCTGATCACGCTCAAGGGACCGGGCGGCAACGAGGTGGTCGATCTCAAGGGAGTCGATGACGGCTGGCACAACCTCAGCCATCACGGCAAGTCCCCGGAAAAGATCGAGCAACTGGCGATCATCGAGAAGGAGGAGATGCGGCTCTTCGGTGAGTTTCTCAAGCGGCTTGCCGACATCCAGGAAGGGGAACACTCCGTGCTCGACCAAACCGCCATTCTCCTGGGATCGAGTCTCGGCAACGCCTCGAGTCACAATAACAGCAATCTGCCGATTGTCGTCGCCGGCGGCCGCTTCGACCACGGCCAACACCTCGCCTTCGCCGCCGACTCCGCGCCACCGCTGGCGAATCTCTTCATCTCCTTCCTTCAGCACCTCGAACTCGAGAACGACACCTTCTCCAGCGGAAAGGGAACCCTCCGAGGTTTGTCGAGCTAGCGCTCTGTTCCAACTTGGTGTTGGTGTTCGTGTTGGTGCAACGCTAGCCCTTTGGCCCTGGCCAACAAGCAGCTAGTGGCCCCCTGAAACCTAGATGGACCAGGGCACGAGCCTCCCTCAATGGAGTCGTCGCCATGTCCATCTTGGGTGTCGCGCTGAGCGACCAACGGTCACCCAAACGACCCAAGGCGACAAGACGTGGACTTCGGTCTTCCCTTCGCCGTCTCAAGAGGTATCTTGGGACACGGCCTTCTCCCTATGCTCAACGGTCAACGCGATCGAGAAACCGAACCCGTAGTCTTTCCTCTCCGCGACCCGGTGAGGGCGAACAGTCTCCACTCTCCGACAGGGAAACCATGACACCAGTTGCTCGCTCCAACCGTTGGGTTCACGGCCTTCTCCTTCTTGGTATCGCGATCGCGATCCCAAGCGTGGCCCGATCGGCCGAACCAGCCGGTGTTCACAAGGACATCGAGTTCGCCAACGTCGACGGCCACAGCCTGAAACTCGACCTCTACCTCCCCGACACCAAGCACCCACCGCTGGTCGTCTGGATTCATGGAGGTGGCTGGCGGGCTGGCAGCAAGGCCAAGTGCCCCGTCACTTGGCTCACCGATCATGGGTACGCCGTGGCGAGCATTTCCTATCGGCTGACCGACAAAGCGACCTTTCCCGCCCAGATCCACGACTGCAAGGCCGCGGTGCGCTGGCTAAGGGCCAACGCGGACAGGTACGGCTATCGAACCGAACCGATGGCGGTCGCCGGTTCGAGTGCCGGCGGCCATCTCGCGGCCCTGATGGGAACCTCGGGCGAGGTCGAGGAACTCGAGGGCGAGGTCGGCGGCAATCTCGATCAGTCGTCGCGTGTCGATGCCGTCATCGATCTCTACGGAGCGACCGATTTCGTCCTGCGCTCCAAGACGCAGCCTCATCGCGCCAACAAGGAGGGCTCCGTCGTCCATCGGCTTCTCGGTGGAGGTGCCGACAAGAGAGTGGCGTTGGCCAAACAAGCATCCCCCGCATTTCACGTCACCCCCGACGATCCCCCCTTTCTCGTCCTCCACGGCGACAAGGACAAGACCGTCCTGCTCGATCAGTCCGAGCGGATCCAGCAGGTCTACCGCGACGCGAACCTACCGCTCGAGCTGCGCGTCCTCAAGGGCTCCGGACACGGCGGCAAGGAATTCACCAGCGGCCCCCGACGGGAGCTGATGCTCGAGTTCCTCCAAGAACATCTCCGGCCAACGACCGCCTCCCGCGACCTGCCGCGAAGCACACCGGAGTCGCAGGGAGTCGACTCGGCAAGCATTCGAGCCTTCGTTCGAGAAGCCGACGAGACGATCGACACGATGCACAGCTTCATGCTCGTCCGCCACGGTCACGTCATTGCCGAAGGCTGGTGGAGCCCCGAGTCGGCGTCGAAACCGCACATCCTCTGGTCGCTAAGTAAGAGCTTCACCTCTACGGGCATTGGACTCGCGATCGCCGAAGGGAAGCTGCGTATCGACGATCCCGTCCTCAAGTTCTTTCCCACGAAGGCCCCTTCGCAACCCTCGGCGAATCTCAAGGCGATGCGCGTTCGCGACCTGCTGACGATGGCGACCGGACAAGATCCCCTACCCCGACTCGCGCCCGACGATGTTTGGACCCAGAAGTTTCTCGCCGCGAACGTTCCCTATCGGCCCGGTTCCCGCTTCCTCTACAACACACCCGCGACCTACATGCAGTCGGCGATCGTCCAGCAAGTGACCGGCGAGACCCTACTCGACTATCTGCAACCGAGACTCTTTGCTCCCCTCGGCATCGCCAAGCCCGTTTGGAGGTCGAGCCCCCAGGGCGTCTCGATCGGCGGCTACGGCCTGTACCTTCGCACCGAGGACATTGCGAAGTTCGGTCAACTCTACCTGCAAGAGGGAACGTGGGACGGCAAGCAACTCATCCCAAGCGACTGGATCGCGCAGGCGACCAGCAAGCAGATCGAAAACGCCGATGCCCCAAGCGGCAGAAACCCCGATTGGCGACAAGGGTACGGCTTTCAGTTTTGGCGGTGCCGTCACGATGCCTACCGGGGCGATGGGAGGGATGGTCAGTTCTGTATCGTCCTGCCAAACCAGGAAGCGGTCATCGTGATGACCGCGAAGACGAACAACATGCAGGGCCAACTCGATCTCGTCTGGAGACACCTGCTCCCCGCCTTCGACAATGTCCCACTTCCAGAGAACAAGGTCGAACAGACCCGTTTGGAGCAGGCCCTCGCGAACCTCAAGGTCAAAGGGTTGTAAGACAAACAATCCTGCCCCCCCAGGTCGACGAATCACCATCACGCCAAGTCAAGCGATGGACCATCGCAACACTCCGTTCGATACCGACTAGATCACGTCGCGGACGACTCCCCTTCCCATGAACTGGTTGTGAAATTCCACTTCTTGCAGTGAATAGACTTGCGGATGGACCTCGGAAACACCAGAATTCTGTCCAGCCTTAGCTAATCAGGTGCCCGACCGATCGTTTGGCGCTGATGTGAGACGATGATGACCATCTCGCAGGTGGTCGAGGTCAGTTCTCGTCGTCTGGCCCATTCGCCATCGTCTCTCCACGCACCACGACCGACGCGGGTGCGCGTCGCCGATAGCAAAGAGATCAATGGGCGGGTCGACACGGCCCGGCAAGCGTCTTTCGACAAGAACCTCTTTCTCGACGGAGTGTTCTCGTGATGTGTTCCTCACCACACACGAAGCTCCTCTTCGGAGATCCGCGACCGCGTGGCGCCGGATCGAGCGATCGAACTTCATTCGCATCTCCGCGAACCAGCGACTCCAGTCCCCAACGCGTTCTCGAAATCGCCACCCGACCGACGGAGTCCGCACGGACGCTTGTCCGAACGTCATGTTCAAACCCGCAGCGAAAGTGAAAATGTTGACCGCCGAATTTCAACGAGAAACCGAATCGCTTCTCCAGCAAGTCCGCGAAGGAGACCGACTCGCGCTCAACAAACTGATGGACCGTTCCCGTTCCTACCTCACCCAGGTGATGAAGCTCCAATTTGACCCCGCTCTAAGAAAACGTGTCGACGAATCGGACGTCGTGCAGGAAACGCTCTTGAACGCATGCCATCGGATGCAGGACTTTCTCGACCGCAAGCCCATGCCCTATCTGATCTGGCTGCGAAAGAACGCACAAGAACGGCTGATCATGCAGCGTCGTCGGCATCTTTCCGCGGAAAAGCGAACCCTTCGCGGGGAAATCACGGAGAATTCCTCCATTTTACTCGCGGATTTGCTGCCCGCCGCTAACGATCAGCCACGCCAAGAGTTGGAGCGCAAAGAGTTGATCGCCAAGGTTCGTGACGCATTGACCCAGCTCTCCGAGGATGACCAAGAGATCCTTCTCATGCGGCAAGTCGAAGGGCTCTCCAACTCCGAGGCCGCCAAGGTGCTCGACTTGACCACCTCCGCCGCGAGCAAGCGTTACGGACGGGCGCTGCTTCGACTCCGCCGCGCCGCCCGCAACCTCGGTCTGGGGGAGAGTGCCGTATGAGCGACCTCGGGCCCCCTCCCCGCGACGACTCCCGTGACCCTTTCGACGACTCCGGCCTCGATTCGTTCATCGGCCGTGTCGCCGACGAGTTCCTCGAACTTCAGGAGAAGGGTCGGACTCCCTCCCTCGAGGAGTTCATCAGCCGCTATCCCGAACACGCCGAGGTGCTCCGCGACCTCCTTCCGATGCTGGGAGCCTTTCCCGAGGGCGCGGCCGACGACGACGCCGACCCCTTCAAGGGACTGAAGGTCCCCAAGCGTTTGGGGGACTACCACCTCGTGCGTGAACTTGGCCGGGGGGGAATGGGCATCGTCTACGAGGCGATTCAACTCTCGCTGCGGCGCCGCGTCGCCCTCAAGACGCTCTCGGCCCCGATCGAAACCTCCGAGGCACACCGTCAACGGTTCGAGTCCGAGGCCCGCGCCGCCGCGATGCTCGATCACCCCAACATCGTCCCCGTCTTCGCCAACGGCGAGCAGGACCAGCAGCTCTACTTCGCGATGCAGCTCATCGAGGGCAACTCCCTCGCCGCGCTCGCGAGCCAGGAACGGCGATCGATCGACGCCAACGATCAAGCGAACAGTCTCGCCTCCTCATGGTGGAAGTCGATCGACACGACCGATCGCTATCGGTCGATCGCCTCGCTCGGCAAGCAGATCGCCGAGGCCCTGCACCACGCCCACGAGCGCGGCGTCATCCACCGCGACGTCAAGCCGTCGAACATCATGGTCGATACCAAGGGACACCCCTGGATCACCGACTTCGGCCTCGCCCTGGTCCGCGACGAAGCGACCATCACCAAGACGGGCGAGTTGGTCGGCACCCTCCGCTACATGAGCCCCGAGCAGGTCGTCGACAGCCGACTCATCTCCCACCGTACCGACATCTACTCGCTCGGCGCGACGCTCTACGAACTCTTGGCCAGCCGCTCGGTCATCGATGGCGACAACCCCAAGAGTGTCCTTCACCGCATCCTCGAACACGAGCCACCGCCGCTCCGAACGCTCGACCCGACGCTACCAGTCGATCTGCAGACGATCGTCACCAAGGCGATCCAGAAGGAGGCCCACGAGCGCTACGAGACCGCGGCCGACCTCGCCGCCGATCTCGGTCGCTTCCTGAACCACCTGCCGATCCAAGCCAAGCCCTTGGTCCCAATCGACTACGTCTTCAAATGGGCCCGCCGCAACCGCCGTGTCGTCACCACCGCCGCGAGCCTTCTCGTCACCCTCTTGGTCGTTTCGGTCGTCTCTCTGATCGCGGTATCGACCGCCTACCGTCGAGAACACGACGCCCGCACTAAGCTCGAGACCGCCAATCTCGAGAATCGCCGTCAGCTCTCGCGGATGTATGTCGAGCGTTCCAAGCTCGGCGAGACCGACGACGTGATGAGCGCCCTCCCCTGGCTGGCCGCCGCCCTCAAGCTTGACGAAGGCGATCCCCAGCGCGAGCGCATGTCCCGCATCCGCATGGGCATGGCTCTTCGGGCGTGCCCAAAGCTCGAGCAATTGTGGAAGTTGCCGGAGCGTCCTTCAAGAGTACTTCTCGCACCAAACGCGAGTACTGCCCTGGTTCTGTACCAATCCGGAGGAGCGGAGCTTTGGAACACCAGAACCGCTAGACGCGCAGCACAACGTCAACACTCGGACTCCCGATTCACCGCTGCTGCCTATACCCTCGACGGGAACATGATTGTTACCGGCGACGATAGGGGAGTCGTACATCTTCGGCAATCCTCCGCTTTCTCGACACACACACATACATTCTCTCATTCAGACGCGATCACAAGAATTCTCTGCCACCCGAAGGGACGACTAGTCGCCACCGCAAGTCGAGACGCTTCCTGCATGCTCTGGGACATGTCGAGCAAAGGCCAACACCTCGGCCCCTTCCAGCATGACTCAGAGATCACTGATATATCCTTCGACCCCGATGGCTCCCATATGCTTACCGTAAGCAACGACAAGACGGCTCGTGTCTGGAACATCAACAACGGCACTCCGACGACACACCCCCTACTGCACTCCTCGGCCGTCATCTCAGGCCTGATCAACGCCAGTGCCACTCAGATTGTCACCTCAACGTCCGATTGTGGCGTTCGCATCTGGAACATAGACTCCGAGAGCGTAGTATTCACCGACTCACAATTGGATAGCCCAATCATTTGCTTCGCCTGGAGTTCACAAGGGCGATTCATCGCAGGCGTAGACACACAGTCACAAATGCACGTCTGGGATCTACACTCTGGGATGACACGATCCACCTATAACAACCATTCGCCCTACACTTCGTCGCACAACAACAACACAACCCTTCTACTTTGCCATCCTAGCAACACCATTCTGTCCTGTTCCCGACAGGTGTCGCTTCGACATTTACCAAGCGGTAACGCGGCGATTTCACCGATCTCACGCGTGCTTGATTCACACGCGGTTTGTTCCAACGGTATCCTCCACATCGTCACGATAGACCCTACACTTACGACGAGGTACTGGAGCACCCACGTCCCCTTCCCAAACCAACAATTGTTCCCGAGCAGAAAAGTCACAGCTTCCTGCCCCATTGGCCGTACAAACCGACAAATTATCGCTCTTGATGACAATAGCGTCCACGACGTGGACCTAGTGAGGTGCTCGACTATTTGCTCCTTTCCACGGTCAGCCGACCTCACGGATATCCGAGTATCGACTGACAACTCCACTGTCGCCCTCGTTCATGGCCAACGCAACGTCACCGTTTACAACATTGCCCGCCCGACTCCACACATAGCACGATTGCAATCAAATGAGCCAGTGGTCGACTTACAACTCAGCAACGACACCATCGCTCTACTCGGCAAGAGTGGATCGGTCGAAGTATGGAGTTACAGCGGCCACGCGCCAAAGCGATCTCGCACACTCAGCCATCCATCATCGACTAGCTTCTTACGATTCAACCATTCAGGAGACACTCTGTTACTGGGCTCACCACGAGACGCGGTACTGGTAGATCTCTCAACAGGACTACAGCAGCAGGTCACGGACCGACCCATTTTACAACGCATCCCAAACAGCGTTGTCCAAGGGGATCCTGGCACGCTGCTTGGCGCCAAGGGATTTGAAAGTGTGCATTTCGACACTCTGCCCGGTCTCACCATCCGAACAGCTTCCGCAGAGTGGACCAAGGTTCTGGCAACCCAAGGGAACGGAAGCAAGATGATCACAGCGTCGAACGATGGAGCGGTACGACTATACGACGGACGTTCGAGTGTCAGAGTAGCAGCGAGGCATCCCGAAGGTGCCAGAATTACCTCCGCCACCTTCTCTCAGGACGGATCACTGGTTGCATCCATTTTCTCTGATGGTTACCTTTCCATCAACAGCGTATACACTGGCGAGCGTATCTCCCCTTCGATCGGTGACCGATCGCCTTGCAAGTGCTTCGCCTTCAGCAACGACAACACCCAGTTGACTCTACTCTTGAAAGACGCACACATCACGACTCGGGACTTGTCAGCCGACAGCCGTAACGGCTCACGCTTGCTCGCCTTGTCGGCATCCATGACAGGCAAGAGAGTCGGACAGAAAGGAACACTTGAACCAGTGACGAGCGGAACGCTTCGAACACTTCGGCGAGGATCCGTTGGCGCCGACGAGAACGACCAACGCCGCCAAGAGAGACCCACCGGCATGTTCCCTCAAGAAGACAGCAACGATCCTAAGTCCGAGTGATATTAGTGTACTGTTTGCGAGTTGAGCGAACTCATGCTGGCCGAGAACTCTTACAATGGACATCGAAACACTCGGAATCCATGCTGTTTGCTCCATGTTTCTTCAGCAGCGCATAGATGCGCGGAGCGCCCGCGAGAGATGGGTGAACTCCGAACTTTGCCATCCCAACAAACAAAGTCGCGGGCGACATACGCTCATTCAACTCCCAAACGTTTCACTAGACAGTAAGGTGCACAGAGCGCCGTCCATGAGAACCACAGTTTAGAGACGCCTAAGACGAGGAGACTGACGTGGACTACGTTTCACTATTTGAAAAGTCGTTGACCAGCAACGACGATACGCATCTTGAACGAGGGACCCAGATCATGCAGGGGCTAAGCAAAGCATACGATGGACTGAACGTCGCAAAAGCGCAACGAATGCTTGCTCGGCCCGTCAGCTCGCGGCGAACGTATCTCGCCTACTCCTTTCACGCAGACGCATCATTGACGACTGACTCGATGGTCGCGTTTGTCGTCCTTCGAATCCGGCATAGTGCCAATGGGACTCCAGTAGAGCTTCACGTCGAGATGCTTGGAATTGACAAGAACGAAAGAGTGCGAAGCTCGCCTCGAAAGCAGCGCACAATTCTCGACCATGTGATCCGGCGTTGCGGTAACTCGATGAGAGCATTGGAACTTGACCGATTGTCCGCATGGGTACCACACAGATCAGGCATGGCGCCCATACCACCTCTCCGAACGGGACCCAACCACTACAACGACACGAACATAGAGCACTTTCTTCATCACTACTTGCTCAACAGAGCGAGAAGCGGGAACAGCCATGACCACAACTCACCCTCTGCGTGCATACGGATTCTGTACGAGAACAACCGTACGAGAAGCGATGGCTCAGAGGACGGCTCAATCGATGTAACCTTCACCATACTGAGTTGCTAACCTTGACTTTTCCGCGACCTAACTACCAGGAGCACTACCATGTCTGCCGGATTCTTGTTGAGCTTTGACAACCAGTCTAGGACTGCGAACTCAATTAACTTCGACATTATTTTGACGGCGCAGAACGGATACAAAGGGACAGTTCTATTCACGTTCTTGGCGAAGCCCCAGGGCCTGAGCGTCCAACCTACTCAGGTGTTCCCAGATGACTCCGATGATACTGACGAGTACGTCCCACAAGACGAGGATGCGACACAGACTACAAGTATCTCTTATGGATTGCCCTCATCTACGACCGGTTGGGACCTCGCGGTCGTTGGCATTGATAGCGTCGACTCGAGTATTACCAGCACAAATCAAACGCCAATAGCCAACTTGTGAAACGAAGAGTCTACGAAATTGCGCCGCTAGAGACACTCGAACAGAGCATCAGTCAGTTGTCGTGACTCTTAGAACCGAGGACGCTTGCTGGCCAACACTGTTCTGCTCCCCGTACGGAGGGCTGTTTGAACTTCCAGTATACGCAAACGGCTTTCGGCTATCCCACTGCCTCTTGGGAATGATGTAACCGATTTCGTCGTTGGCCAGGCCGAAGAGCATCCATCTTCGGTCTGGCATTTCTTTTGCCAAGGGAGGCTCGATGGGGGCGTCGGGAAAGTCCAAGCGCAAATCGGGTGGATCGACGACCCCGCCATAGACCAACTCGGGATGAATCTCGCCGGGAATGAGAAGAATGCGCAGTTGGCCAAGCTGAAGCCAGCCGGCTTCGGTCTCGATCGCGATCAAGCTGCCCGTTTGGCGACTTGGGACCTGGCGTCCAAGCTCGGAAGAATCCCCCGTCCAAAGATAGATGGGCCTCTCCAGCAAACCGATCGACAGGGCGCCGATAAACTTGGGGTTCGTGAGAGGAAGCGAACGACGCTTCACCACCGGCTTCATCGGCATGAGTTTGATCGGTTCGCTTTCGGCGAGCGCCTTTCGTGCGAGCGAAGTGACCGCCTTGCCGTACTCGGCCATTCCCTCTTCAATCGTGAGCGACTCTGACCCGCTCCGTTCCCGTAGGGGACGAAGATTCGGCATCATCAACCCGCCCGTCGCTCCGACAAAGAATAGCCCGGGGCAGCCGTATTCTTTTTGTAGTTCCGCCAGGAGGGTCGCGGGGTAGTCGGCGCTGAGGAAGCTCGAGCGGGCACTGGTGCATTCGGGATGGGCGCCCCATTGGACGACGATCGCGAGCGGCTGGTTCGTCTTGGCGTGGCGGAACATCAGGGTGCGGAGGATGTCGTCGTACACGTAAGGGGGCCTGGGGTCGTAAAGGAGCGACTTGTCCTGGGCGGTGCCGAAGGAGGCGGTGGCGGGGTTGGTGCTGCTTCGGGCGGAGGTGACGGCGGCGACGATCTTGTCCTCGATCAAGCGGACGTACGCGGGATCCTTGCCCGACTCACGTCGCGAGGGTCCCCAGAGCCCGATGACGTCGGGGGTTGAGTGGGAGTGCGTGCTCGCGACCATCACGTAGTCGAGTTCCGGCAAGCGCTTGCGAACTCGTTTGGTCACGTCGTATTGCAGGCCGATCGAGTCGACCGAAACCAGCGCGATCTCCTGGTCGCCATCCTTGAGAACCAGAGCGCGGGCGTAGAGCGGGTCGAGCACCTTCGTCGCCCGCCGTTCGAGGCCATTGCCCGCGATCCAGACCGGGCGATCCCCTGAAAGAGTCGGCGTGATGTCCTCGGCGGCAAACCCGACCTCGAGCGTTTCGGCGGCGGCCCCAGCACTTGGAGAGAGCAGCCCCCCGGCGAGAAAACTCCAAAGACAGTAGCGCAGGGCAGTTCGTCGGAACGAGGTGTCGCCGAGCATGCATCCGTCCCATGGGGAATCTAGTCGATCACACGCTCCGGTGGGCCAATTCGACCAAGTTGGGCGTCCGCCTAGAAATCGGAGACGATCTCATTGCCGTTGATGGAGTTGATGAAGATCCACACTTCTCCATCAATGTTACTCGAAATGAAGCGGGCCGATCCATCGACAAATGCCGCGTTGACGCCGCCGGGATGACGGCTGCGGGCTCCCGCGAAGGAATTCTTGTCACTGTTTACCGAGTAACAAAGAAGATCCGGGGGATTGTTGTCGCAGAAGAACGATCGCGGCATGCCGTCCCCGGCGCCCGTGGCCTCTCCATAGAAATCTTCGGTGCCGTTGGGTGTGTACCGGGTCATGAACGTTCCGGCTCCCGGCGCGGAGACCCACGCGAATCCGCGTAAGTCGTTCTCGCCGCCCTGAATCACCTCGGAATAGCAGACCGTCTTCGACGTGCCATCGGTGAACGCCGCCAAGGGGACGGGCAAGTGCCCGAGCGCGGAATCGAGGTTCGGCGTGAAGTCGCTATCCTGTCCCCAATCGGTGTTCCCCCAGGAGCCAGCGTAGTTGCAGCGTGAGAAGGGAATCGAGGCGACGGCACTGAGTCCCGCGGCCCCGGCGTACGTCGGATCGAGCTTGAAGACAACGTCCCCATCGGAAGGGCAAAGGAAGTTGCTGAGAGCCTTCTGCATAAGGGTGTAGTTGGCATTGATCCCCGCGACGTTGTAGGGACCGCCCACAGGGCGTGCTCCGAAGGTGCCTGTCTCGTAGTTGAATGCCTCGGCCGCCGCCAAGCCGTCCATGTAGGGAAAAAGAAACGGCAACCAGGTCGTCTCCATCCCACCATGAAGGATATCGGCGGTGTTCGAGGTGATCGGCTCCGCGTGCGTCGTGATCCGCCCGGGAACGTAGAAGCCGTGTGAGGACTCGTAGTTCTGGGCCGCGAGGGCGATCTGCTTGATGTTGTTGAGGCACGAGGCACGCCGGGCCGCCTCACGAGCCTGTTGAATCGCCGGAAGCAGCAAGGCCACGAGGAGTCCAATGATGGCGATGACCACCAGAAGCTCGATCAGCGTGAATGCACGGACGCGGCAGTGGGTTGTTCGCATCGTAGCATGCCCTCATCTCAACACCAGTAACGGACGCACCAACCCTACTTTTTAAACAACAACTGGGAGGATACGCCCCTCATCTACTCAGCCTAGTGAGATTCAATCTTGATGAACTCACCCATCCGACTCAATCCGCGTAACCGCCGTTTCAAATAGTATAGCGAACGCCGCGCTATTCCCACTGCCGGTGACTCTCGGAAGGTGCTTCCGTCGCTCCGACGCGAAGGAAACGATCGAGGGGGGGAGAGGTTTTAAAAATCTATCGGGTGAGCATCAGACTGGCGCAGAACCCCACCAGGACGGAGACAGTGACGCCAATGGCGCCGAAGAGGAGGAAGGAGAGTTGCGTTGTCATCGCGAGGGTCGCAACGACGGCAAAGCTCGCGGCCCACCCGATGAGCGCACCGCGAGCGTTGCTCCGTCTGGTGAAAATCGCGAGCACGAAGAGCCCCGCCAACCCACCACCGGCGAAGCCCAACACCAATTGGAACATATCGAAGAGCGAAGCGACGTGGCTGCTGGCCATCCAGAGCGCCGCCCCGGTCCCTAGCACGCCGAGCAACAACGTCAGCCCACGAGCGAGGTTTAGGTAGAACAACTCGTCACGCTCCGGATAGCGTCGACGAACGAAGTCGGTGGTGATCACCGTGGCAACCGAGTTGAGGCTGCTGTCGAGCGTCGACATGGACGCCGCGAAGACCGCGGCGATGACGAGCCCGGCAATCCCGGTGGGCATTCGTTGGACGATGAACCAGGGGAGCATGGCATCGATCGGCAAGTGAGGATTCAACTCCGAGGGGAACTTCGAATAGTAGACGTAGAGGGCCGTTCCGAGGCCGAAGAAGAGAATCGTCGCGGGGATCGTCAGCACAGCGTTCGTCCAGATCGAACGGGCGGCGGCGCTTTCGGTCGGCGTCGTCAGGTAGCGTTGGACAACGGCTTGATCCGATGTGTAGGGAATCAGGGGATTGAAAAAGGCCGCGATCGCGACAATCCAAAACGCGGTGCCGGCATCGCTCGTCGTCCAATGCACTAGCCGCAGCTTCTCCGATTGCTGGGCATCGGCGACAAGTGCGAACGGGCCGCCGACATCGAAGGCGATGAGCAGGAGAGCCAATAGCGCCCCACCCAAGAGAACGAAGACTTGCAGCACGTCCGTCCAGACGACGGCCTCGATGCCGCCGAGGTAGGTGTAGATCGTTGCGAGAACCCCCATCACGATGATCGAGAGCCACACATTCAGCCCGATCGCCGCGGAGAGGGCCAGCGCCGGCAAGTAGAGGACAACTCCCATGCGCCCTAGTTGCATGAGTGTGAACGTCCCCCCAGCCGCCCACCGCACCCCGACGCTAAAACGTTGCTCGAGGTACTCGTAGGCCGTCGTGACATTCTGTCGTCGAAAGTGCGGCAGGTAGAACCAGACAACCAGCGGAGCGACGAGGAGGATTCCCCCGTTGAGCAGAGCGAAGGTCCAATCCTCGGCATAGGCCTTCGCGGGCACCGCCATGAACGTGATGGCGCTAAGCTGGGTCCCGAAGATACTCAGGCCCGCCGCCCACCAGGGAATTCGACGCCCCGCGAGGAAAAAGTCCTCGGTACTATGCTCGCGGCGGGAGAAATAGACGCCGACACCGACAATCGCCAGCAAGTAGAGACAAAGAGAAAAGTAGTCCCAGAAACCAAAGCGGGTCCTGCGTAGCGGCGTGGCGACGTGGATGATGCTCGAGCGGACACCGGGGCGAACCTCGCCACTGGGTAGCACGAGACGGCCGTTCCACATGACCGCTGGCGTGGTCACCGGCGGTGCGATGTTCCGTGAAGGATCGCGGGGAAGTGAACCGATCGTTCGCCAGGAATTGGTCACTGTCTCGAAGGCGAGAATGTCCTGGGAGAAGCCGGGGTGTCGGTCTGCCAGTTCCTCGACGCGAGCGGCATGGGCGCCAGTGTCCCCCCCAAGCACGAGGAGATGGGTCTGGCCAATGGCCGGCGCGGGGTTGGGGGAAGCGACCGCGGGCTGGGGTAGCGGAGCAATCGGCGACCAGCCGTCGCCGGGGCGGTAGCGAAAGGCGTCGGTCAGGTACTCGCGAACGGGGGAGCCATCGCGGCCGGCGACGAGATCGACCCCGCTGCCGAGAATGATCGCTCCTGCCTGGGCGCCCATCGCCGCCAACATGCGTGGAGGACCCGGCCAAGGTTCCAATTCGCGCCAGGTTCCTTCGCGCAGGTCAAAGGCCAGGAAGCGGTGCTCGGGTTTGTTCGCGTTCGGCTTGGTAAGCCCTCCCGCCACGTAGATGACACCATCGAGGATAGCTCCCGAGGCGAAGGCCAACGGAATCGGAAGCGGGGGAAGCTCCTCGACAACGAGTCGCGTGCCATCCCAACGATACCGGCGCACATCGGTGACGTGTTCGTCCGCGTCCCCGCCACCGATGCAGATCACTCCCTCGGGGGTGGTGAGGGAGAGCCCGTAGGCCAGCGGCTTCGGCAACGTTTGCTCGAGCCGTTTCCACGACCCGTCGGGACGCTCCAAGAGATAGATGTCATCGTGCCAGACTTTCCGATACCCATCCCATGGACGCCCGTCGGGGAAGTTGGCTCCTCCCGCAACGAGCAGCGCGTCGCCGGTCACGCCAGCGAACGGCCCCGCGACCCCAACCGTGTTGGGAAACGCGTCCAACTCTCCCCAGGAGTAGGGGTTGCCGACAGCGCTGGACTCCCGCGGCGCATCCGACGGCGCCGAGGCACAAATGAGAAGGAGGGTGATAACCCGCCCACAAACCATCTCCAGATCCCCTACGAGTCGGCGGAAGCCAGTCCTTGACACCAGTCGAACAGACCAACCTCCGCGAGTTCCTCGCGAATGATGGGCCACTGCTCTCCCGAAGGCATTCGCAGTGGCAACCGCGTCGGCCCGCAGTCGACGGTCAGCTCGTTGATCGCCAGCTTGATGGCCCCAAGTCCGCCGTGGCGAATCAAGACGTGGATCATGGAGGTCGCCACTTGCTGCAACCGGCGCGCCTCTTCCAAGTCGCCTTCCTGGAACGCTTGAACGACGCTCAAGAAGAGTGGCGCGGCGAAGTTGTAGGTGCTACCGATCGCCATCGTCGCGCCGGCGAGAACGCCAGAAAGCAGCATCTCGTCGACGCCGAACGCGACCGTCTTCTCTCCGGCCTCGGCGAGGCCCAACTGAAACAGGTCCACCGCGGGCGAGGTGAACTTGACCCCCGCGAACCCATCGATGGTGTCGTCCGCGCGCCCGATCAATTCGACGATGTCGACCGGGACGCCGGTCAAGTGGGGGATGTGGTAGTAGTAGATCGGGAGTCCTTTGCCGGCGGATGCGACACATCGCAAGCACTCGAGGACCGCGTCCAAGGAGTTCGGCTTGAAGTAGCAGGGGGGCAGCATCGCGATCGCATCGGCACCCGCCAGCTTCGCGTGCGTCGCGAGTCCACAAGCCTCGGCCAAGGAGTTGTGGCCGACATGAACCGTGACGGGAATACGGCCATCAGACGAACGGACGAACTCCTCGGCCAACGACTGTCGCTCGGACGTCGTGAGCGACATGCACTCTCCCGTCGTGCCAAGCGCGAACAGGCCGGTCACTCCCGACTCGACGAGGTGATCGACGAGCGGCCGAACCATCTCCAAGTTGATGGCGCCGTTCTCGGCCAGCGGAGACGGCGCGGCGGCAATCAGATCGAACGATGCGGACAACGTAGGTACTCCCGTGGAGCGATCGGCTCCACCATTGCAAAATCTCGCCAGCGGGGCTGAACGAGCAACCATGCCGGAGCGATCGCGACGATCCCGCTCCGACCCAATAGACGGGATACGCTCAGCGCGAACCAGCGCCTCGCGACTCGAGTGACTCGATCGGAATCCGGACGAAGCGAATCTCCTCGTACGGTTTCTGTCCTCCCTCGTAGAGACAGCCGATCGTCCCATCGGGAAGCTTGGCCAAGCAGGAATAGGCGGCGTGCCCCGGATCGACCACCAGCTCTTTCGGCCAGGTCCGGCCATCGTCCTCGCTCGCCCGGAGGGTGAGCCCCACGCGTTTCTTGGGGTGCGCGGGATTCGAGAAGAGCAATCGGCCAGGGTTCTCGCCTTTCGGCCAATCGTAGCGAATGATACTCGCTTGGCAGACCGGTTCGACGAGCGTCTTGTCGTGGCGAATCGGCCCCCAGGTCTGACCGCCGTCCTCGCTGGTCGCAACCCCTCGCGAACTCTTCTTCGCGTAGGACCGCATGTTCATCTGAAGGGTGCCCTGGCCGTCGGCCAGCTCGACGACTTGGCATTCGTTCATTGCCGGCTGGATGGGGGCTCCGAGCCGCCACGTCTTGCCATGATCGTCACTGTAGATCGCGTGCGAACCGAAGCCGGGCTTGACCTCGGCGCTGCCGGGCGTCGTGTCAAAGCTGTGGTCGCACGGAATGACCAAGCGTCCCTTGTGCGAACCATGCTCGACCTGGATACCGACTCCCGGTCCGGTCGCGTACCACCCCCAACCGGGATCCTTCGTGCTCTTGGTGATTTCGACCGGTTCGCTCCAACTCTTTCCGCTGTCATCACTATGACAGACCCAGACCGTGCGGGTTCCCTTGGCTGTTCCGGTCTTGATCTTTCCCTCATGATCGGCCCCGAGGTTGTGGGTCAACAGGAGCCAGATCCGTCCGGTGGACTGATCGACGACGGGGCAGGGATTGCCACAGGTGTTGGGTCCCTCGTCCCAAATGACCTCCTGGTCGGACCAATGGCGCCCGCCGTCGGTCGATCGCTTGACGACCAAGTCGATGTCGCCCGCGTCACGCATGTTGTTCTTGCGGCCCTCGCAGAACGCGAGCAGCGATCCATCGGGAGCGACGAGAAGTGACGGAATTCGGTAGGTGTGGTAGTCGTTCATCCCCTTCTTCCAGACGGTGACCGGCTTCTCCATGCCGGCCGCCTCGGCGGCCGTGAGACTCGCGAACGTCAGGATGGCTCCCGCTAGAAACGTCATTGAGCTGATCTCCTTGCTGATGAACTGTCGTTGAAACACTCATTGCCTGCCGGACGCTATCGCGCCTTGGCCGTTGACCGCTGGTCCTCGGCGACCTCGACGTCAATGGTCGTCGCCTCCGCGGGCAGATCGACCGTTCGAGCGTAAGGGGCGAAGAGCGCCTTGCCCTGTGGCGCCTCCTCGCTGACGGCGACTCCGTCGTATCCCTCGACCCGCAGCCGATGGGCGCCGCCCACCACTCCCTTGCCGCCGTCGGCGGTATCGAAACGGCCGTTCTTGATCGGTGCGAAGCCTTGCGGCCCCCGGTTGTCCTTCGACGTATCGGGGTCGAAGTAGACCCAACCGCTCGGCACCGGCTGTCCTTGGTGTGACACGCGCCCGGAGACACGGTAGCGCGTCGGTCCCTCGGCACCGGAACAACCGCCAATCAGTCCGGCGAGAGACAACGAGATCCAGAGCTTGTTCATGGCCTTCATCGGTGTTCCCTCAAGTCATCTCTCACGGTGCGTCGAGAAGTTCGCCACCATCGCGACTCGCGCCCGCCTTGAAGACCGCCAAGTCGATGTTCTCGGACACGAAGGTCGTGGCGCCGTCACACATCAGGAAGTGAGCGCCGCCGGGATGGAGACTCGAGAAGGGAATGTCGTTGAAGATGCTGCCAAAGGGAGAGTTGATCCCGTTGGAGATGTTCTTGCAACTCGACATCCCGTCGAACGCGGGAGAAAAGGCGATCCCTCGAGCCCAACTCGCCCCGTCTCCGGATCCCTCGGAGAGTTCTCCGAGCAGGTAGGTCCGCGTCGTTCCGTCGAGGATCTCGCTGATCCCCGATCCCCGATTTTTTCCCATCACTCCCTGGAGGGCGAACCCGCCGTGAGTCGCGGGACTGTTGTCGTGGCGGTACGCCGTCCCGTCGGGGGCGGTTCCCTTGGGACCGGCGACACCGTAGTAGTGCGAGGTGTAGGTCTTTCGCCCATCGCTGAGGGTGCTGCTCCCATGGGTCGCCAGTTCATTGGGGGAAGTGGGACAGAGGAACATCGGGATCCGCACGAGGGCATGGACATTCTTGTCGGGGCCCTCGTTGTTGGGAGCTCCGTTAAAGGAGCCCGAAGCGAAGCTGAACCTATCGAAGAGCGCCTGACGGTCGATGTAGGGGAGGATCGAAACGTTCCAGGAAAGCCCGGTCGAAGTAAGGGTCCCCGGTGGAAAGAGTCCCTGGGAATCGTGGTAGTTGGCGAACGCGATCCCCAACTGTCTTAGGTTGTTGGTGCACTGGGCTCGTCGAGCAGCCTCGCGGGCTTGTTGCACCGCGGGCAAGAGCAGACTCACCAGCACGCCGATGATCGCGATCACCACCAACAACTCGACCAACGTGAACGCCATTCGCCTCGACTCGATTCCTCGCATGTCACTACCCCTTTTTGCGACCTCGGCCCGCCGCGAGCGGCAGAAGCGCGACGTCGATCACCATGTGGTTGGGATCCGGATACTCCCCTCGCGAAAGGTCGTGAAGCATTCGGCCAATGATCGCGCCTTGTTGCTCGTAGCCCACCAGTGGTGTCGTGCACGGGTAGAGCGGCGCTACCCCATCGGAGGCGTAATAGTCGGCGGCGAAGATCTCAAGGTCGCGCGGCACCCGTAGCTTCAGGTCGCGTGCCACCCGGCTGGCGACGTCGGCGGCGAAAACCGGACGGCAAAGAAGAGCCGTCGGCGGGCGCCTCACCTTCAGCAGGGACTGAATCGTCGGCGCCAGCAGCGACTCCTCGTGGGCGACGCTCCGAACCGTCAACGCGTCGATCGGCAAGCCCGCGTCACTCAACGACGACTGCACCCCGTCGAGAAAGAGATTGTCGCCCGACCCCCAAAGGTCGCGCATCAGCACCGCGACGCGCTGGTGCCCTTGCGTGACGATCTCGTCGGCGAGCAATCGCCCCATCTTCCGTTGATCGCGATCGACCCAACAGAGGTTCTCGACGTCGGGATGAAGACTGCCGGATACGACGATCGGCAGATGACTCTCGGAAGCGTAACGCTGTAGTTCCGGACTACTCACGAACAGGACGGCTCCGGATGGTTTGGGAAGCGCGGGCGACTCGAAGAGACGCTTGACGAACTCGACCTGATGATCCGCGGGCAGCAGCGTGTACTGAATCGCCGCCTCCGGCCATTCACGCGACAGCCCGAGAATCATCGGACCCAAAAACTGTTGGCACGAGCGGAGCGAACGGCGAGGAATCAGCAGGTGCAAGCAGGCCAACCCAGGCGACTCGTCCGCTTCGAAACGATCACCGACAAACGTCCCCGCCCGTCGTTCCCGCGTCAGAATCCCTTGTCGAGCGAGAACCTGCATCGCACGATTGGCGGTCATGGCGCTGACGCCGAGAAGTTCCCCCACCTCCCTGGCGGTAAGATACCTATCGCCGGGAAGCACTCCACGCTCGCGCATGTCGCGAAGAACCCGGCCGGCCAACTGTTTCGCGCTCGGCGCCGCGATGCCACTCTCGGTCATCCAGTCACTCTCTCCCTCTCGACGAAGACCCGTTCTCAGGGCTTTGTCAGTTGAAAGTCTTGCCGCATCGAGGTAGCTCCCTTCTCGACGACGACTTCGAGGTTCGAGCGTTCATTGAACTCCGCGGGCACGTACTGCTCGCGCGCCTCGATCTCCAAGTCGTCACCGGGATCCTTTGGAAGCTCCCGATAGCCCATGATCTCGACCCGATAGGTCCCGACCGGAACCCCGCCCTTGTTGGTCACCTCGTAGAGTCCGTCGGCGATGAGCGCTCCGGCGACGGGAGCGACGGTCCCCTTGATCGGCACGAACCGGAGTTCGCCCTCGGCGATCGGTTCGTCGCCGAAGGCCACATTCCCCCGCACGCGAACGCGCTCGAACCCGTCGGCGCGACCCCCGCACCCCACGAGCAACGGCGAACAAGCCACGAGCCCCCAGACCAGCCTCACCCCAAGGTTCATCGGTCAGCCCCTCTCGAGCGTACCCCGCCAAGCGGTCGTACGAACTCACAATATATCACTTAACACCAACTAACACCACGCCCGTAATGTTTCAGCGCGGATCGGTCAACCGCGCTCCCAGGAAGGCGAGGCCTCTAGAAACCCTGGTTGATGACTTCGTTGCCGGCGCGGGTCGTCAGCGCCTCGAGCATGCCGATGTCGATGCTGTCGGAAACGAATTGCACGCTTCCGTCCCCAAGCAGGAAGTGCGCCCCGCCGGGATGGTAGCTCGAGAATTCCTGCCGGGCGAAGTTCCACACCCCGCCGCCGGGAAGCGTGTTCGGGCCGTTGATCCCGCCAGCGGTGTCAAAATGGTTGACGACCGACCAGTAGTTGCCGTCGTAGGACCCCGGCGAGGAGCCGGTCACCTCGCCCACCATCAAGGTGTTCTTGCTGCCGTCGGCGATGTCGCCGAGGGAAGTGCTGGAGTTGTTGAACAAGACGCCGTCGCCGTCGGTGCGTCCCCAACTCGAGGCGCACTCCCAGGTCCGCGAGTCGGCAACACCCGCCATGTTCGTGCGCCCGAGGTCATCCTTGTTGCTCGGGCCGCCGTTGTTGATCGCCCCGGTGCGGTTGCAGCGAGGATCGCGTTGCGGATCGCTAGGACAGAGGAAGACGCCCACGCTCGCCCCGACGGCGTCAATCGCCTTTGACGGGGAGACGTTGTAATTGATGGAGAAATTGATCTTCTCGTAGGTCGCGGTCCTGTCGAGAAAAGGTAGCAGGTGGGCTCCCCAGGCGAAGCGATAGACCTGGGAGACGCTCCATTCACTGCCGCTACAGCCCCGGCCCGAATCGCGATGATCCGAGAGCGGAAAGAGACCGTAGCTGGCGTGATAGCTGTGCAGCGCCACCCCGATCTGCTTGAAATTATTCTTGCAGCGAATCCGCCGCGCCGCCTCTCGGGCCTGCTGGACCGCCGGCAAGAGCAAGGCGACCAAGACGCCGATGATGGCGATCACGACCAAGAGTTCGACCAGCGTGAACCCCGCCCAACGACGCAACGGCTCTTTCGACATGACGTGCTCCCCTATTCCCCGACGTGACATGAAGATCGCCCAGTCCCGCGTGCCAGGCCCACATTGGCACGCGGCGAGATGCCGAATCACGGTCTGCCCGACCCATGCGAGATCGAACCCGACCGCTTGTCCCCCACGCGATCGCTCGCCTGGGGGCTCGCGTCCGACCGCGTTTCCCCGCGCGGCGGACGATCTTGGCATCACCTTGGACGTGATCAGAAATGTAACACTAAATTCGTTTAGTATCAATTAAAAGAGAAAGTTGATGATTCTTGTCAGAAAGCATTGCATCGTGCGGAAAGGACGTCTTAGATGGCGTTTGGTCGACACCCCACTTCCCTCATGGGGCGGGAAGAGATGTCACCATGATGGCACCGCGATTGACCGGACGTACGCTTGCGTCCTTTCGACCTCCCTCCGGACCCGCTGGCGTGTGCCCAACGAACCTCAAGCAATGGGACCCTGACCAATGACGACCGACCTCAACCAACGCGTGAAGCGGCGAACGTTCCTGCTGGGCGCTGGAGCCGCCGCTCTCGCCTCGTCCGGCATCCGGCCCTTGAGAGCGGAACCCGGCGGCGCCCGCGACCTGATCGACCGTATCTCGCAATCGGTGATCTTCTCCGGCCGAACGGCGGTGGATGGAATGCGAGCTCGCTGGTTTCACCCTCGTGGCTGCGCCATTCCGGCGAAGCATCGACCGCTCGTCCTCATGACGCTCCAGGAGATCTCCGGCAGCGACATCTTCGGTCCGGTCCATGTCACCGACAGCGATGATCTCGGCGAGACGTGGACCCAACCGGCGCCGATTCCGGGGATGGGTCGCCAACAACTTGGCGACGGCCTGGAGATGGGCCTCTGCGACACGGTCCCGGAGTATCACGCCCCGACCGACACCGTGCTCGCGCTGGCGTGGAACGTCTACTACAAGAACAAGCGCCTCCACTCCACGGAGAAGGATCGCTGGGTCGTCTACAACGTCCGTTCGCGCGACGGACAGTGGACGCCGCCGAAGCGCCTCGAGTGGAACGATCCGCGCGCGAGCCGCATGTACGGCTCGAACTGTTCCCAACGCTTGGTCTTGCCCGACGGCGACGTCCTTATCCCGATGACCTACGCGCCGATCGGCCAACCCTACCGCTCGGTCACGACGGTTCGCGCCTCCTTCGACGGCAAGAATCTACAGATCAGGGAGGTGGGCAACGAACTAATCAACTCGGCCAAGCGGGGACTGCTCGAGCCATCGGTCGGAGCCTTTGGCGGCCGCTACTTCATGACCATCCGCGCCGAGGATGGACGGGGCTACGTCAGTCAGTCGAAGGATGGGCTTCGTTGGAAACCGCAAGTGGCGTGGGCGTGGGACGACGGAGAACCGCTGACGATGTCGACGACCCAGCAGCACTGGCTCGCCCACTCCGACGCTCTCTATCTCGTCTATACGAGGCGTGATCCTTCCAACATCAACGTGATGCGTTGGCGGGCGCCGATCTACATGGCCCAAGTCGACCCCGAGTCGTTGCGGCTGATTCGCGACACCGAACGGATCGTGGTCCCCATGAAAGGCGATGGCGTCAACCATCCCAAGGACGTCGCTCGGCTAGGCAACTTCCATCCCATCGCCATCACGCCGAAGGAGTCGTGGGTCACGGTCTCCGAAACGCTCCATCACCACGGCTGGCATGGCGATACGATCCTCGCGCGGATCGACTGGGCGCGTCCCAACCAGATGGTCACTCCGACGACGTAAGCGGCGACGAGGGAAAGCACCCATTCGTTCCTCCCGGAATGGGAGTCCAAGCGGGCTACTTCCGCTTCTTCCGGGGAGGAACGACGACCGGGCTTTCCGGATCGTAGATCGGCGAGTCGAACTCCTTGATATCCGCCGGCTTGACACCACGGCGATGACCGCCGAAGCGAAACGTCACCGGGTGATACTCCCCAACGAAGTCGACGTTCATGTTCGGGGTGATGCTCGCTTCATCCCCGATGGCCCACAGCGTCGCGTTGACGAGCATCCGACGAAAGTCCTCGTCGAGGATGTCCTCCGACGCGCCGTAGGTCGTGGTGAAGACTCTCCCCTTCGTTCCATCCTTCCCTGAGTAGGTTCGCACCCACGCCCCCGGACAGGGCGACTTGTCGGGTGCCGGCGACGCGGTCGGCTTCATGCTTTCGAGCGGCTGAGCCATCGCGAGCACGACACTGTCCTCCATCGGCTCGGTCCAATATCCGCCCGCTTGAACCCAAGGACGTTCGACGCCCCGGAGGATCGGGTGCGACTTGGCACTCGGGACCGGATCGAGCCGCGTGCTCATGACGTGGTTCTTCCCATAGTGTCCCGACCAACTCTCGCCGAGCACCTGACGTCCGAAGCCTCGCGAGTAGTCGTCGCCAGGGTACTGAAAGTCGAAACGAGCGAAGGGCGAGTCCTTGGGAATCTTGAACGCGTGCGTCGCGGTCCGCAAGCCGACCACCGGGCCGCCACGTTCGAGGTAGTCGACGATCGGCTGCATCTGATCGGCGGGAAGGTTCTTAAAGCGAAGGAAAATGACCGCGAGATCGGCCGAGTCGAGCGTTTTCGTTCCCGGCATGTTGTCGGCGGCGGGATCGATCTCCCCCGTATTCGGATCGACCGTGAAGAGGACGGTACATTTGTAACCATAGCGTTTCGCGAGAATACGGGCCAACGCGGGCAACGTCTCTTCCGAACGGTACTCGTGATCGCCCGCGAGAAAGACGATGTGCTTGCCGACCCCGGGACCGGACGCCCCCTCGTACACCAGCGGTTCCGCACTCGCCGCTTGGCAAAGACAGAGAACGATCCCAATCGCCCAGGTTGCGTGACGAACCATGTTTTCTCCTAAAGCGCTTCCGAAGGTAGGTGTGCTGTCATCCGTGGATGGTGGCCATCATCACACGAATCGCGGCGTCCGTCCACGCGAATGGAGAAACGAGTCGATGGGGGAAAGAGCCAAGGCTTCGTGCTGCGACAAGAGCGCCCCGGCAACCACCCCGTCGGAAAGGTGGCGGAGTCTAACGGTCGCCAACCTTCTTCTTGGCCGGGCGATGACCACCTCGAGACTGCGGCGTCCACTCGATGAGTTCCGACTCATAGCGTGGCCATTCCCACACCGGCCAGACGGGACTGTCCTGGGTGACGTCCGCGTACATCGCGGTCAGCTTCGCCGCCAGTTCCCGCAACCGCTCGGGCTCATCGGCGGCGAGATCGTGCTCCTCGGCGATGTCCTCGCGAAGGTTGTAGAGCTCAAACCCCATCGGTTTGGCCTTCGTCAACGCCTCGATGTCTTCCTCGGTGATCCCGCCACTCGGCTTGAGATCACCGGTCGACAGGCGAGCGAGAACCTTCCAGTCGCCCTCGCGCAGAGCCACCTTCGGAGAACTCTTCGCCCGCCAGAAGTGCCAATAGAGCGGCGTCGATCGCTCAATGGGCTCTCCCTCGAAGAGGGGTGTCAGATCGGTGCCGTCGATCGCCCGATCTCTGGGGGGTTCGGTTCCGGTGACCGCACAAAGAGTCGGCAAGACGTCGACACCACACACCGGCTCCTCGCTGACCGTGCCTGGCTCGATCCGGCCGGGCCACCGCACGATCCCCGGAACGCGAATCCCGCCTTCGTAGACGTGGCCCTTCTTCTTCTGGAGCGGCCCCGTCGATCCGTGCGGATGCCGTCCGGTGATGGCCGGCCCGTTGTCACTGGTGAAGATCACGAGCGTATCGTTGGCGAGGTCCTCATCCTCAAGCGCTTTAAACAAGCGTCCCAGGGCATCGTCGAGCTGGGTCACGTTGCCGTGGTAGGCGGAATAGCTCGCATCCTCCGAGGGATAAAGCTCGCGGTACTTCGGGGCGGTCGCGATCGGTTCGTGGGGTTCGTGAAAACACGCGAAGAGAAAGAACGGCTTCTCTTTGTCGCGACGGTGTTCAATCCAATCGATCGCCTCGTCGACGACCAGATGAGCGGAGTAGCCTTCGAGCTGTCCCACCGGCTTGCTGTTGCGGACAAAATTGGCCGGGTCATGATGGTTGGGCAGCGCGTTGTTCTGCGTCGAGAACCAGTGCGAGAACCCATGATCGTGAGGCTGCGGCTGACCCGTCAGGTTGAACATCCCGTTGAGGTGCCACTTGCCGACGTGGCAAGTGTCGTATCCCCCCGTCCGGAGAAGGGTCGCGATCGTCACCTCGTCGCGCGGCACGTGCATCGGCGAGAACATCGGAATCCAGTTGTGAACCCCGACCCGTGTCGGCGTCCTTCCGGTCATTAAGCCGGTACGCGCGGGGGAGCAATTGGGCGCGGCGGCGTAGCAATCGGTGAACCGCATCCCCTGGGAGGCAAAGCGGTCGAGGTTGGGCGTTCGCGTGATCGTGTTGCCATAGCAGCCGAGGTCGCCGTAGCCGAGATCGTCGGCAAGCGCCAGGATGATGTTGGGGCGTTCCGCCGCCAACGCCGCGAAAGGCACGACAAAGAAAAAGACTATGGCGAGCAGCGACAGTCGACGCGGGAAGCTGGTCCTCATCGCGAGTCCTCAAGAGTGAAGATCATTGGTGGTGGAAAGAGTCACGGTGGGTCGAAGAGAACACCTGAGAGAACCCATTGTGCCCGCTAGAGAGGCCCCGCGTCCAAGAATTGCCGGCGATAAACGCAAAGATCCGCGAGGGAGATGTTGCCGCCGCAAAGAAGAACGACGACCTTCTCCGACTCGCCGAAAGAGTCGGCTTGCAACCGCGCCGCGGCGAGCGAACAGGCGGCGGCGGGCTCGACAAGTTGCTTGGTCCGCTCTAAGAGAAACTCGAGCGCCGCCATTGCGGCGGCGTCGTCGACCACCACGACGTCGTCGACGAGCTTCTCGACATGGTTCAGCGTGAAGGCGCTGACGCGGGGGGCGCCCAAGGTCCGCGCGATGGAGGTGATCGCCGGCAATTCGATCAGCTCGCCCGCCGCTCGGCTCTTCGCCATGGTGTCGGCGCCGCGCGTCTCGACGCCGATGATCTTCGTGGTCGGCGAGAGCGCTCGAATCGCGGCCGCGATGCCCGCGATCAACCCGCCTCCACCGATGCTGACATAGACGCGGCTCACGTCGGGGACATCGTCGAGGATTTCGAGTCCCACGGTCCCCTGCCCCGCCGCGATCAATGGGTCGTCGAAGGGATGGACCGGAGTGAGCCCCGACGACGCGCGTTTCGCCATCTGGGCGAACGCGTCGGCGATATCTTCGCAAAGAACGATCGTCGCTCCATAGCCACGAGTCGCGTCGAGATAGTTCGCCGAGGTTCCACGCGGCATGCAGATGGTCGAGGCGATCCCGAGCGAGCTCGCGGCGAAGGCGAGACCTTGAGCGTGGTTGCCACCGCTGGCCGCGACCACCCCTCGTTCGCGCTCGAATGCCGTCAGCGAAAGCAGTTTGTGGAACGCGCCGCGCGGCTTGAACGATCCGGTCCGTTGCAGGTGTTCGTGTTTGAGGTAGGTCCTCACACCAAGGTCGTCGCTGACCGAACGTGAGTGGAGGGTCGGTGTCCGATAGAGCCGCCCCCCGATGCTCGCCCGAGCCGCGCTAACTTGATCGAGCGACAATAACTGCATCGGCTGCGAGAGATTGACCCCGCTCATACCATGATGTCCTCGACGACGCGACCGTGGACATCGGTCAGTCGGAAATCGCGACCGTTGTGACGGTAAGTCAGCTTGGTGTGTTCGAGTCCCAGCAGATGCAGCATCGTCGCGTGCAAGTCGTGGATGTGAACCTTATCCCTCACCGCGTAGTAGCCGTACTCGTCGGTCTCGCCGTAGCGCATCCCGCCTTTGACGCCGCCGCCGGCGAGCCACATCGTGAAGCCCTCGGGGTTGTGGTCGCGGCCTTCCTTGCCCTTCGTGGCTCCCTGAATCGTCGGGGTTCGGCCGAACTCGCCCCCCCAGAGAACGAGCGTGTCGTCGAGCAAGCCTCGCGCCTTGAGATCCTTGAGCAGGCCGGCGATCGGTTTGTCGACCTCCTTGGCATTCTTCGTGTGACCTTCGACAAGCGAGCCGTGCTGGTCCCATTGCACCTTGGTGTCGCTATGCGTCACTTGAATGAAACGAACGCCCCGCTCGGCAAACCGCCGAGCCATGAGGCACTGGCGCCCGAAGTCGGCCGTGATCGGATCATCGAGCCCGTAGAGCGACTGAACGACGTCGCTCTCCCTGGAGAGATCTTGGATCTCGGGCATCGACGTCTGCATGCGAAACGCGAGCTCGAAACTGGCGATCCGCCCCTCAAGTTGTTGTTCGATCGGCGACGGGGGTCGCGTCTGGTTCATCTCGGCGAGCAAGTCGAGTTGCAGTCGCTGCTCGGCGCGGGAGAGCCGTCCATTTTGGATGTGGTGGACGACGGCCTGCTTGGAGGGAATCGACGCGTTGCCGATCGGTGTGCCCTGATGGGGAGCGGGCAGGAACGCCGAACTCCAGTTGTTGACGCCGCCGTGAGCCAGCGTCGGACAGATCGTGATGAACGAGGGCAGATTCTGGTTCTCGGTCCCCAAGCCGTAGCTGACCCACGATCCCATACTCGGTCGGACGAAGGTGTCGCTGCCGGTATGAAGCTTGAGAGCCGCGCCGCCGTGAGCGGGGTTGGTCCCATGGAGCGAGTTGATGACACAGAGATCGTCGGCGCACTCGGCGACATGGGGAAAGAGCTCACTGACCGGTAGGCCCGACTCGCCCCGCTGCTTGAACTTCCAGGGCGACTTCATCAGGTTGCCGGTCTGCGCGAAAGTGACTCGCGGCTTGTCGAAGGGAAGCGGCTTTCCATCATCCCGATCGAGCATCGGCTTGGGGTCAAAGGTGTCGACGTGCGACGGCCCCCCCTTCATGAACAGGAAGATCACCCGCTTGGCGCGAGGCGCGAAGTGAGGCGTCCTCGCGGCCAGCGGCCCTTCTTCCTTCGTCGCCAGTGTTTCGGCCCGCGCTTCATCCGCGAGCAACGCCGACAGGGCCAGACCGCCGAACCCGACCGATCCGAGCTGCAGCATCCGGCGGCGGCTAAAGGGCATCTCTCTCTCGCCGAGCATCGGTCTCTCCGTCGTCCTAGGGGACATAAACGAACTCATTGCTTACCAAGAGCACCTGTCCGAGAGCGACCCAGGCGCGTTTGGGAACCGGTCTCGGCTCCGCGCTTGCCGCCTGGGGCATCGCCTCGCGGAAGCGATCGAGGAATCGCAGCGACCGAGCGATCTCCTCCGCGGTGGCGTGACGGCCGAAGGCGATGCGGTAGGCTCGATCGACCCGCTCGGCATCGGGGCGGGGCCCTTCCTCAATGAGTCGCTCCGCGAAGGCCTCCGCGGAGTCGGACACCTCGTCGCTGTTCATCAACAGCAGGGCCTGGGGGGCGACCGTCGTCGTGTTGCGATCCCCGGAGACGTTGGCGGGATCCGGGAAGTCGAACTGCTGAAAGAAATCGTAAACGTGATTGCGAATGACCGGCAGATAGACCGAACGCCGGCGATCGGCGTAGTCGGTCATGTCCATCGACGTATGGTTGAAGACGAGATCCCGATTCGGCATGTCGCACGCTGGCCCACCCATCGTCGGTTCGAGCAGCCCCGACACCGCGAGCAAGCTGTCACGCATCTGCTCGGCGCTGAGCCGCTGCACCGGGGCACGCGAGTAGAGCCGATTGTCCGGGTCGCGGCGAAGCGTCTCGTCGCTGGCGTGGGAGGACATCTGGTAGACGCGGGAGCGCATGATCTCGCGATGGAGTTGTTTGATCGACCAGCCCTCCTCGATCAGTCGCACCGCAAGCCAGTCGAGAAGCTCCGGATGCGAGGGAACTTCCCCTAGCTTGCCGAAGTTGTCGGTCGTCTTGACCAGACCACGACCGAAGTGCCAACGCCAAAGGCGATTGGCAAGGACGCGCGCCGTCAGCGGATGGTCGGGAGCCGTCAGCCATCGGGCGAGTTCTAGTCGTCCGCTCGACTTCTCTTGCACCTCGACCGGGCTCCGCGTGAGCACGACTGGGAAGCCGCGCGGAACCTCGTCGCCCAGCGTCAGATGGCTACCACGCCGATGGACACGGACATTCGCGATCGTTCCCTCGCGCACCCCCATCGCCGAGGGCGTCTGATCGCGCAGTTTGTTGAGCCGTCGGACTTCGGCTTTGAGCGCCGCGATCTCCTTTGGTTCGGCGTTGGCGAGCTTGTCGTGAAGGATCGCAATGCGAGCATCGAGTTCCTCGATGAGTTCGCGTTCCTCCCCTTCGGCCAACCCATGCTCCCACCAACGGGAGATGATCACACCGTTGATGTCGTGTTCCATGGTTTGCGTGCTGCGGAAGATCCCGGCGAGCGAGTAGTAGTCGCGCGTCGAGATCGGGTCGAACTTGTGATCGTGACAACGAGCGCATCCGATGGTCAGCCCGATCACCGATCGTCCCAACGTCCGGATCTGTTCGTCGACGATATCCATCGCGAGCTTGGTCTTGTCGGGCTCCGCGAGAACCTTTGCCCCGAGTGAGAGAAAGCCGGTCGCGATCAACTGCCGCTGGCGGGTCTCGTCGTCCGCGTAGGGAAGCAAGTCTCCCGCGATCTGCTCGATCAGGAATTCGTCGAACGGCTTGTCCTCGTTGAACGAATCGATGACGTAGTCGCGGTAGCGCCACGCATGGGCGAAGCCGGCGTTCTCGTCGAGCCCATTGGAATCGGCGTAACGCACGACATCGAGCCAATGACGTCCCCAGCGTTCACCGTAGCGGGGCGAGGCGAGCAGATCCTCGATCACGCGATCGAACGCCTCGTCAGAGGAATCGGCCAAAAAGGCGTCGACCTCTTCTGGCGCCGGCGGCAATCCGACCAGATCGAAGTAGGCGCGACGGATCAGATCGCGGCGATCCGCGGGGGCGGCCGGGACGACGTCCTCCGCTTCCATCTTCGCAAGCAGGAAGTGGTCGATCGGGGTTCGAGGCCAGTCCTCTCTCGCGACCGCTGGCACGCGTCGCTTCTCCGGAGAGCGGAAGGCCCAGAACGCTCGGCCCGCCTCGACATCGATCGACTTCTCTTCGCTGACGGGCGCGGGCTGGTCGCGTGGATCCTTGGCACCCCGCCGAATCCACTCCTCGAGATGAGCGATCTCCGTCGCGCTGAGCTTGTCCTCGGGAGGCATCTTCAGCTCGGAATCGGTGTAGCGGACCGCTCGCATGAGCAGGCTCTTCTCGGGATGACTCGGAACGATCGCCGGCCCGCCGGTTCCCCCCTTGCTCCAACCCTCGCGCCGATCGAGCAGGAGCTCACCGGCCATCTCCCCCGAATCCTCGGAGTGGCAATCGTAGCAGTGAGTGATCAACAGCGGACGAATGTGCTGTTCGAAGAACGTGACGTCATCGTCGGAGAGTGGTTTCTCGCTGCCCGACGCCGGCGCGAGCGGCAGGCAACCCAGCAGCGCCATCACGACGATCCCACGAGACATCCCCCAGAAACCGGCGAGCGTGAGCGAATCTCCGCGAGTCCGCGAGCAGCGAGTCATGACCTGACCTCATCGTGCGGCGTCTGGCGACGCCAGGGTCTCGAAGGAAGGAAACTTGGGGGGAGATTCCCAATCGCGCTCGCCAGAATCGTGCAAGGGCTGGAAATCGCTCCTGGTAGTAATCTAGCGCTTACCACGCAATAGCACAATTATCGAAGCGGGAAACGAGTCTTTTACGTGGTCAAAGAGTTCCCCGACTCCTTCGAATCCTCCTGACGAACACCGAAGTAGTCGCGAAGGAGTCGTTGAAACACCTCGACCGGTTCGGCGGCATGCGCCCCCCGGCGCGTCACCAGGGAGATTGAAATCCCTTCATCCCAGCCTTCCAGCGGTCGCCGATAGACCGCCGACTTCGCCGGCTCCTCATCGACGTGAAGCAGCGCGACGCCCATCCCGGCCGCGACGTAGTGTCGGATCACCTCCGCGAGCGGCGTCTCCATCACAATCCGCGCCTGCTGGTTGAGATCACCTCGACTGAGCAGTTGATCGAGCGTCCTCCGGGCGAAGGCCCCCTCGGGGGGAACAATCAAGGGATACTCGATGATGTCCTTCAAGGAAATCGATCGCTTGCGCGTCAGTGGGTGTCGCTTCGGGGTCAGCAAGGACAAGGGCAAGTCGCGAAGGAACTCGTACTCGAGCTGCGGACTGCGCGCTTCGCCGCGATCGACGAAGATCACCCCGAGTTCCGCTTGTCCCTGCTCCACTTGGCGGATCACTTCCTGGAACCAGACGAGGACCCGCAGCGTCAGCCGTGCCGTCTCGTGTTCGTCCGCGAATCGCCGGACCGGCTCGATCAGGTGCGTCGACGCCAAGTAGGGAATCGCGGCGACCGTCAACTCCGGCGGAAGCATCCGTTGTCGTGCCGCGAAGAGCGACTCAAGCGACTCGAGTCCGCTTACGTGCGGCTGGACCAGTTCCAGCAAGAGCCGACCGTCGTCGGTGAGCACGACGTTGCGTCCTCGGCGCCGCATCAGGGTTGTCTTGAGGCGTTGCTCGAGCGCGCGAACCTGTTGCCACACGGTGGGAGCGGAGAGTCCCAGGGTTCGGGCCGCCTTGGTGAAATTGCCCTCCTTGGCGGCGACGCAGAACGTACTGAGTTGCCGAAGCTGAATCTCCTTGTAGCGGTCGATATGCTTCTCCGAGTCTCTGTCACGCTCCCGCGAGCGATCGCTCGCCCTCACGCGACGGGTTGAACGAGACCACCGATCCTTTCTCGGGTGGGCACTGCTGCCATATCATTGGCACTAGGTCGTTGTCGGCGATCCAAGGTCGGACGAATGGATCAACAACTCGTTTTCCCAGGCTGACAAGCGGCCAGTGGCACCCGAAACACAGGCTTTGACGGAGCACTAGGAGAAGAAAACCTTCTCCGCCGTTCGCCGCAACATCCAATCCTTGTCGTCGGGCGAGAGAAAGTCGAGGCCCTCCTTGATAAGATCGATCGACGCGGCGTAGCTATGCTCCCCTTCCACTTGGAACGGACAATCGCTGGCCCACATCAACCGCGAGGGCCCGTAGGCGTCGAGGACGCTCTTGATCAATCCCGACAGGTCGGCGTAGGGCGGCTTCTTCTTGCCCAATGCGTAGAACGCCGAGGTCTTCACGTAGACGTTGGGATGACGCGCGAGCCCGGTCAGCGCCTTGACCTCGTCGGGCTTGACCTCGCCATCGATGCCGATTCGAGCGAAGTGGTCGATCACCACCCTTGTCTCAGGATGCTCGATGCAGAGCGTGTCCACATCCGCGAGCGCCGGCGGGTTGATCAGCGGACAGATCGCAACCCCCGCCGCGGTTGCCTCCCGCCAGAGATTGCGCATGCTCGGATGCTCGGGAGACGTCGTCGGATCGTCGAGTCCCAGCCGGATGCGAAGCCCGCGCACGCCTTGCGACGCCAACGAGCGAATCTTCGTTCCCACGTCGGGAGCAGTTTGGTCGACGATCGCCACTCCGGAGAAGACGCCAGGATACTTCTTCATCGTCGCCAACATGTAACTGTTGTCGTAGCGGTAGAAGCTCATCTGGATTAGGACGACTCGCGTGACCCCGACCGGCCGGGCGTGCTCCATCAGGACGCTCGGGGGAAAATTCGCCGGCTTCATGTTCGCGACACGAAACCCTGGAGCCAGCGGATACGCTGCAACATCGTCGGTCCAGACATGGACGTGGGCATCGATGAAGCCCTTCGCCTCGCCGGAGGATGCCTCCTTCGCGTCATGGACATTCAACAGCAGTCCTCCGAGCGTCGCCGAGGCTGCCGCGAGAAAGTCGCGCCGCTTGACCTGGGCTTGCCGCCCGAGGTTGGCATCATCTCGCGCCGGCGTCAATGGGTCGCATGCCGGGGCTGCCTGAATCGTCGGTTCGGTTGGTCGGTATCGCACCATCGCGTGGTCGCCTTCGCTACAAACCCTCGGACCTGGAACATCGTCAACGCACCGAGCCAACCCGAGCGAACACAAACTCAGACCGGGCGCCCCCGACAACACCGACAGCCCGATGATCGAATCGATGCCGACTACGAACAGGCCTCTTAGATCAACGGACTGCTAAGCTTGCGGGCCGGCGTCGAACCCCAGGATCCATTGGCGATAGATCTCTTGGGCCTGAAGCACCTGCTCGCAGTCGACGAACTCGACCGCGGCATGCGCTTGATCGATCGAACCCGGTCCCATGATGATACTCGGAATCCCCCGGGCGGAGAACTTGCTCGCATCACTCCCGAAGGGAACCCCGACGATCTCGCTGTCGCGACCGAGCCTCTCCAGCGCCTTCGCCGCGACCCGAACCACCATCGCGTCGGCGGGCGTCTCAAGCGGTTCATCGGTGAGAAGGGGCGACTCCATCGTCACCTCGATCTCTCGCTCTCCGAAGCCGAGACCATCGAACAGTCGCTGGTAGTGGTCGAGCACCTCCTCGATACCCTCGCCCGGCAATCGACGCCGATCGATCTCGATGACACAGCTCTCGGGCACGAAGTTGATCTGAACGCCCCCGTTGATAACTCCGACATTACAGGTGGCCGGACCGAGCAGAGGATGCTGAACGTCAGCGAGTTGAGCGGAGTCCGCTTCCAACGTGACCAACAAGTGAGCCATCGCGTTGATCGCGTTTCGTCCCAGATGAGGCTTCGAACTATGCGCGGCTTTGCCCTTGGTGAGGACGCGAAAACGAACGAGCCCCTTGCTCGCGGTGACGAGTCGCAGATCGGTCGGTTCGGCGACGATCGCGGCGTCGGCCTTGAGGCCCTCGCAGCACTTGAGCACGCCGCGATAGGAGTACTCCTCGTCGACCGTCGCCGCCAACAAAACATCGCATGGGGGAACGATTCCCTCTTGCTTGAGCGAGGCGACCGCGTGCATCATCGCCGCAAGTCCCGCCTTCGTGTCACACGAGCCACGGCCGTAGAGCTTGCCATCGACCAGCCGCGGCGAAAAGGGAGGGATCGTCATGCCGGTGACCGCGACGGTGTCGGTGTGGGCCTCGAGCACGATACGCCGCGACGAGTCGCGACCGGGCAACCGGGCGATGACGTTGGGACGGTCGCGCCACACCTCCTGGCGGGTCGTCTCGATGTCACGCTCGGCGAAGAAGCGATCGACGTAGTCGGCGATCTCTCCCTCCGGCACCCCGTCATCGTAGGCGGGATTGACGCTCTTGATCCGAACCAAGTCCGCGAGCGTGTCCAACACTCGCTCGGAGGCTACCGTCAGCATCGAACCGCTTCTCCTTCCTCCGACCAGTCGATCGGCGCGACCTGCCCGACGAGGGCCAAGTAACTGAAAATCCCGACGCCGAGCACACCCGCCGCCACGGTGAACGCCAGGCCGAACGAGCCGGTCAAGTAAACGATGAAGCCGGTCAACATCGGCGAGACGACGCCCCCCATGTTGCCGATCGCGTTCTGGATCCCGCTCCAGCGTCCCGACGCTTTCGGGCCCGCGATCGTTTGGGTCATCGCCCAGACGTTGGCGGTGTACAAACCGAGGGCGGAACAAGCTCCGACAATGAGCGCCACGCACGAGGTCACCGTCTCGACCCGAGTCACGGGAAAGAGCATGATTCCCGCGAGCGCCAGCCCGGTGACCGCGAACCCTTTGCGAACCATGGTGACCGAGCGCCCCTGGGCGATGAGCCAGTCGGCCGTCCAGCCCGCAAGGACCGTCGTCGCCGCCATCGCGAAGAGCGGAAGGGACGCGGCGACCGCCATGCGGCCCAGATCCAACCCGCGCTGCTCGACCAGATAGGTCGGCAACCACGTCAGGATGAAGTACCAGGTGTAGCCAAGAGTGAACATGCCGACCGACGTTCCCCAAAGGTCACGCCGTACGAGCAGTTGCCCCAGGGAGGGACGCGAACTTGCCGCGGGTTCGCGACCCTTGTCGTCGTCGAGTGCGTGCAGGGACGAAGGGCTCGGCGCGACCAGAAACCACGGGATGAGCCAGAAGAGCCCACCGACGCCTAGGCCGATGAAGAGGGCCCGCCAGCCGAACTGCTCGACCATTAGCCCTCCGATGAGGGTGCTCAGCCCCGGCCCTATCTTCGAGCCGGCATCGACCAGAGCGTTCGCGAGTCCACGACGTTGCTCGGGAATGTTCTCGGAAATGATTCGCGACGTCGCTGGGTAGGCGACGCTTTCCCCGACCCCGAGGACGAGACGGGTACTCAAGAGAAGCCCGAAGTTGCCCACGAACCCGGTCAGCGCGGTGGCGACCGACCAGACGGCGTAGCCGATCGCGTAGACCCATTTGACGTTGAAGCGGTCGACGAGCCAGCCGGCGGGAATCTGGGCGAGGGCGTAGGTCCAAAAGAACGCCGAGAGCAACAGTCCTTGATGAATCTTCGTCAGGCCGAACTCGCTCTCGATGAGCGGATTGGAGACCGATAGCGCTCCGCGGTCGATGTAGTTGACCGCCACGGAAATCACGATCAGCGTCAAGAGCGCCACCGCTGGAGGACGGCTGGAAGGACTCTCCGAACCGAGGTTCCCGGGGGAAGATGGTTTCCCCACACGGCTGGGCTCCTCGGGAGCGACTTGCGGCGAGGGATCGGCGACCGAACCCATGGGAGACCTCTTTGTGTCAGGCGCAGCGAGTGACGCGGCGGCAGGAGACCGGCGTTGACGACCCATCGTCAGTCAATCGGCATGAGTTGACTTGAGGCTAACACGGGATGCTGGGAAGACTATTACCATTCCGGAAAAGGTCCGTTTCACCCCGTCAAAGAGAGGTCTCCGGCGGCAATCGCTCCTCGTCTCACCGGCCGACAAGCGACCGGCGATCTCTTCATGGGATACAGAGGCCGACGTTGCACTACGCCGATTTGGGTACAATCGCTTCGCTCCGGCCGGGACGCTCGACCCACTTGTAAGCGCGTATGGCGTTCTGAGAGAAAAACTTGGGAGCGACCTCCGAGCCGCGTTCGGCGACATCGTCGAGGACGAGTTGCTCGAGCACGTGATATTCAGCCCCCCGGTCGGAGACGGGCCAGTTGCTTCCGTAAATGAGACGGTTCTCGCCGAACGCATCCCAAACGACATCGAGGTAGGGCTTGTAAAACGCCAACTCACGCGGCGCCGTTCTTCCTCCTCGGGACGCCCCCTCGACCAGGGCCGACACCTTGCAGAAGACATTCGGCCCCTTCGAGGCTTTCCGCAAGCCCTCGGCCCACTCGCTCGGCGGCGCCTCGGCGGTGATCGGCACGTTGGCGATGTGATTGATCACGATGCGAAGGGACGGCAACCGCTCCGCGAGTCGAGCGACCGCGTAGGGCCCCGTCGGCCCGCCGTTAACATCGAGCGAGAGGTCGGCGTCGGCCATCCGCTTGAGGTCGGCGAGGTCGTCCTTCTCCAGCAACTCGAGCACTTGCTTATCCCGAACTCGGATGCCCCGGTAGAGATCGTTCTTTCCAAAGCGGGCCAGGTGATCCTTGAATGCCGGCTCTCCCGGAGTCAGATGCCCGACGATGCCGACGATGAAGGGATCGTCCTTCGCCAAGTCGAGCAGCCATTGGTTGTCCTCAACCCATTTGCTCGCTTCGACGATGACCGTCCCCGTGACCGGCTTGGGCTTGGGGAGTCGCTTCAAATCATCGGGCAGCACCGTTCGATAGAGTGGCGTCCCCTTCCCCGGCCAAGGAACTCCCTGCGGACGCGTCGGATCGTAGAAGTGCGTGTGGCAGTCGATGATCTCGAGCGTCTCCACGCCGGTGTCGCTCTTCGCGGCTCCGAGGGCGACCGTCCCCAAAGCTCCGGCCACCGCGTGTCCCAAGAATGCCCGTCGCGTTGTCATCAGCGTTCCTTTCAGGGATCTTGCGAGCGGCATCGCACCATGTGACGCGGAGTCGATCAAACCGTTCACCTCAAGCGGTCTGGAATGACATCGTCGGCGGTTCGTTCGAGAACGAATCCCAGGATGGAGAACGTCCGGCTCGGACGAAACGCATGCCCGCTAGCAGGTGAACTGTAACCTCGCGAATGACGCAAAACAAGCGATCGATGCCGGAGCGCCGAGGGACAATCGCGTCCCTGGAGATCGGATCGCGACCGCGATCCACGTGACCGTTGAGAGGCCCGGTGTCGGCCCCGACAACGACGGGCTACACGACGACGAACATCTCGGCGTTCGGCCCATCACGCAACGTCTCCGCGACGGGGGCGGCCACCGTCACCCACTCGCCGCAAGCGAAGATGTTACCCGCTCCGTCGCGAACCTCCGCCATCGGCCCCTTGTAGAGAACAAGCCGCTTCTCGTGCCCCGTCCCTCTCAACACTTTGCGAGCTTCCAGCATCGACTCGCGCAGTTGAATCTCGTCGACGACGAAGCATGGGGAGGCCTTGAACTTCGTGAACCTCACGGCCGTGAATTGACTCGCCCGCAAAGCGCGGACGAGGAAGTCCTGCATCGGAGTCGCTTTCACCACCGACGCCGGTCCCGGCAAGGAGAGTTCTCCGCCCCCCACCGGTCGATCGGCGACCAGGGTATGGAGCTTAACAACACCTCCCTCCTTCAGGGACCGATAAACCTCCCGAAGAAGGCTCGTGATCGTCACTTCGTCGAGAGCGGTGTTGAAGGTACCGTTGAGCCTGACCTCATCAAGAGAACCGTCAGCGAAGGGAAGCCGCGTGGGAATCTCGGTGCCCAGCGAGTGCTCCCAGAACAAGCGGGAGCCGCTCTCTGGTTCGTCAACTTCGGACTTGTCGATCTTGGACGCCGACGTCTCGCCAGCGGGAGTCACCGAGACGACCTCCGATCCCGCCCCGAAGTGATCGATGTCTTCGTGAAGCAGGTAGATCTCCCAAAGAACTCCGTCCGGGTCGTGAACCCAAAACTTCGTCTGCCGTGAATTGCAGCACTCGACCCCCTCCTCCCGCTGGATCGAGGCTCCCGCGGCGACCAGCCGACGCTCGGTCGCGAGCATCGCCGCCGAGTCGAGGAGCCTCAACCCCACGTGGTTGAGCGAACTTCCCGACGGGCCGCGAGCGACACCGCGTCCGCTCGCAGGCTCGCGATCTCCCCTGGTTCGAAGACCTCGCGGAGTATCAAGGACCCATCGCGACGATAGGCCTCCACGTCCCACGGAAAGAGACAATGGTCAAAACTGGTCGCGGTCGCCAACTGGCTCTCCCTCCCTGATTCCGAACCTCGGAACTCCGAGACGATCTCGTTGCCACTACGGGTCGAGAGGCCGCGCCAAAGGTCGAAGTCGATCGAATCGTTGATGAAGCGTGTCGAACCATCGGCGAAGGAAGCGTTGACACCGCCGGGGTGGCGACTACGCGCCGTCCGCCAACCCCATCCGGTGTACTGCCGCTCGCCACCGGAGACCCAGAAGCCAAGGCAGTCGAGTTCGGTGTGGTTCGGCGGGTAGAAGTGGTTGTAAAGGGCGCAGCGATATTCGCCGTTGGCCCAGGAGAAGCCGCGCGGGTCGCTGATGTTGTAGCCTCCCGGCGCGGCGCACCCTCCCTCGGACAACGGCGCGGAGTACATCGTCGCGTAGACCGTCCGCGGGTCTTGCCGACCCGACGGAGCCGGATCGCTTCCCAGTAGGCTCTCGGAAAAGGCGATCGTCTTCGACGTGCCGTCCGTGATGTCTCCGAACCGCGTCGCTGAGTTGATGTAGAAGAGACCGTCGGTGTCGAACGCTCCCCCGTTCTCGACCAAACCGGTCCCCGTGGAAGCCGCGTAGTTGACCGGTCCGAAAGTCGACCCGGTGAAGCCGAGCAAATCCGCGACAGGAACCCCACGATCGCTCGGACAGAGAAAGACGCTGAAGACGGCGCCGACGGTGGTACTGTTCTCCGGCGAGACGGAAGTACTGCTCGAATAGAGCGGCACCTCGAGATTCAGCGATTCGTAGATGCCCGCTTGATCCAAGTAGGGCGTCAAGTGGGCCCACACCGACCAGCGATAGTAGTTCTTCGGATGCGAGGGATCGGCAGGCCACAGCTTGAACTCCGAGCCGATGGGAAAGGCTCCATGGGCCTCGGCGAAGTTTTGGGCGGCGACCGAGAGTTGCCGGAGATTGTTGAGGCACTGCGTCCGCCGAGCGGCCTCGCGAGCTTGTTGCACCGCCGGCAGGAGGAGTCCCACCAGCACGCCGATGATGGCGATGACGACAAGCAACTCGACGAGGGTAAAGGCGGCGCGGCGCGATCGTTTGCTGAGGATGGATGTGAGCATGGCGGGTGTCCGTATGGGGATCCCGAGCGATCCAAGTCCCGGACCGGTCGGGAAGTCGCGATGCATGTCGGCTCGCCGGATCCCTCCGAGAGCCTCGGGTTGAGCGCGAAACAAGGGGCACGCGGGCGCCAAACCCTCCAACGTTCTAACGAACATTTGAATATAGTCACCGACAAAGATCGCGGGACACGGGCGTCGGGTATCGTTGGCTGTGATCGACGTGCCGACGTCGGCGTGGAGCCGGGCAAGACTCCGGGAGTCGGCTTCGAACCGTCGCGACTAACCCTCTGGCGATGCTTGACCGAAGTCGAGACGGCAGCAGCCGAGGTTCAGCACCGAGGCGTCGGAGGACTCCTCGAATAGCGATTTGTTCAGCGAATAGACGATGTGACGTCCCTTGCGCCGATCCTTGACCAGACCGGCATTGCGGAGCACGCCCAAGTGATGCGAGACGTTGGCGATCTCGGTCTTGAGGATCTCCGCGACCTCGCCCACGTTGTGGGGAGCCTCGAAGAGGCACTGAATGATCTTGAGCCGTTCGGGGTCGGCGACGGCCTTGAGCATTCGGGAACAGCGTTCGGCGTCGAGCCTATCTTGCATGGTGTCTCGTCTCTATCGCGTTGCGGTCCTTCAACAATGAGTATATCGCCGCCGAGCGACCCCAGGGAGGGCATTCGCGGGGACCACCCCGTCCGCCCCGGAGATGACGTCGATCAGGCAGGAAGCGAGAGCTTTCTCTAACAGCCCGTTGATTTGAGCGGGCCAAGGCGAGAACGAGCGATGTTGGCCAAGATCAAGGAGGCAAATCGCAGGCGAATCCGTAGATTCGTCGAGTTTCTCCAACGCCGAGATTGGTCAAGAGAGCCGTTCGCAGCCGGCAGCGAATAGATCAACGGACTGCTAGAGGGTGTTGCGCGACCGATACGTTCCCGGCGTCTCGCCAAACCACTTCTTGAAGACTTCGACCATGTACTGCGGGTAGCGGAACCCGGATTTGCCCGCGATCTGCGTCAGCGATAGATCGGTCTCCACCAGCAACTGTTTGACACGCTCGAGTTGCAGCCGGGTGATCTCCGCCTTGGGGGAGCGTTTGAGCACCGCGCGCATCTTCCGCTCAAGGGCGGTTCGCGAGATCGGAACTTTCTGAAGCACCTCGTTGACGCTGATCCCCTCGCAAGCGTTCTCGCGAATGAAACGGACCGCGGCCGCCAAGTCGGTGTCCTCCATCGCGACGATGTCCGACGACTGCCGCGTGACGATCCCGACTGGGTCGACCAGGATCGGCTCCGAAGGCGCCGTCTCCCCACGCATCAATCGATCGAGCAACTCCGTCGCGGCATAGCCGATCAGCTCGGCGTTGAAGCAGACGCTCGAGAGGGGCGGCTCGGCCATGGTGCATAGCGTCTCGTCGTTCTCGACCCCGACCACCGCCGCCTGTTCGGGAACCGCCACGTTCGCCCGTCGGCAAGCATCGAGCACCCAATAGCCAAGCTGATCGTTGCACGCGAGGATGCCGACCGGTTTCTCGAGCCCGTCGATCCAGCGGGTCAGTCGCGCTTGCTGCGTCTCCCAGTTCTTCGTCGGCTTCATTCCACGCGGCGGAAAGACCGAACAGGAGAACCCTTTCTCTTCCACGGAGCGTTGGAAGTTGTCGCAGCGTTCCTGGAAGAAGACCTCCGACTCGATGCGCCAGACCCCGAAGCGGACGAAGCCCCGTTCGATCAGATGCTCCGCGACCATCTGGCCCATCGCCGCGTTGTTGACCCCGACGAAGGGAAACGAATGGGCGAGCTTGGTCGCTCGCAGCTCGACGGTCGGCACGCCAAGTCGGCGGATCGCGTCGGCCGTCGCTTGGCTGGTCGTGCGCGTGAGGATGCCGTCGCCCTTCCAGGTTCTCAGCCACGAGGGGACTTCCGACTCGAGGGCGCGAAGCTCCATGAAGACCGACCAGGGCCCATGCTCCGACAGATAGCGGCGCAGTCCGCGCAGCATCCCGCGACCGTAGGAACGGGAGGTCTCCACCAGGACCGCCACGTGCGGAATCGTCGCCATTCGTTTCCCAAACGCCCCCAGTCATCCCCTCGCGTGGCACGCTTGCCGCGAGGTCTGACCATCATAAACGCGCCAGGGTGCGAAGAATACACTCCGAGAAGAAGAGCCCTCCGGTTGATGCCGCTCCCCGCCGCTGCTAGCATGCCGACGAACGCGGACGCACGACTCGTCGCTCCGCCTCGTCCAAGGCGTGAGCCTCTTGTGCTCCCCCTTTGTCCAAGGCGTGAGCCTCTTGTGCTCCCCCTTTGTCCAAGGCGTGAGCCTCTTGTGCTCCCCCTTGTCCAAGGGGGAGATAGAGGGGGTCTGCCACAGCGTTCAAGAGAGCCACGAGTGTGCCGACAAACGCCACACCGCACCACCGGTCCGCGTCGACCCGATCGTCGATCCGACAAAGACAGGAAGTTCGATGTACCAAGAGAAACGGATCGCGGTCGTAATCCCCGCCAAGGACGAGGCCCATCAGATCGAGCAGGTCCTTCGCACGGTGCCCTCCTTTGTCGACGCCGTCTTCCTGATCGATGACGGGAGCACCGACGGCACCGCCGCGACCGCCGACTCGATCGCGTCGGCCCTCCCTTTCGTCCTCGAGGTCATCCGCCACGAGCGAAATCGCGGCAAAGGCATCGCCGTGGCGACCGGGTATCGTCGTGCCCGCGAGGAACGCTACGATATCACCGTCGTGATGGACGGCGACGGCCAAATGGACGCGGTCGACTTCGAGCCCCTCATCCGTCCGATCGCCGAGGACCGCGTCGAATACACCAAGGGCAACCGCTTCGCCTTCCCCGGCGGCTTGGCCCATATCCCACGCCTCCGCAAGCTCGGCAACTTTGTCCTCTCCATGATGACCAAAGTCGCCTCGGGGTACTGGCACGTCTCCGACTCGCAGTGCGGCTACACCGCGATCTCGCTACTCGCCCTTGACGCCCTCGACCTCGACCGGCTCTATCCGACCTACGGCTGTCCCAACGACGTGCTCATCAAGCTCAACATCGCCAACATGCGTGTCGGCGAACTCCCCGTGCGACCGCTCTACAACGTGGGCGAGCGATCGAAGATGCGCATCAGTCGCGTTGTGCTGCCGATTCTTCGGCTGTTGTTGTTGGGGTTCCTCGGCCGCTTGGTGGTGAAGTACACCCTCATGAGCGGACACCCACTCGTCTTGGTCTATCTCGCCGGCTTGGCCCTGGTGGCGATGCTCGCCCCTCTTGGGCTCTATCTCACGATCATGCTCTTGATCACCGCCTTGTTGCGCCGCGGCGCTCTGATCATCGCGGGATTCTGCTTCGTCGCGGGAATCAATCTACTCGTCGGTGCGATCGCGATGGATGCCGACGCGAACCGCCATCTCTGCGTTCACTTCTCGCCGCGCGAACTCGCCAGGTTTCGATCCGGCCAAACAAAGTAACCGTCACGACGACGAATCCCCGCGTGCCTCCTCGGCAACCGACGATGCGGGCGCGTGCCGGAGCATGATCCAGCCAATCGCCGCCAGCATCAACTCGATCGCGGTCTGCCAGAGACGACAGACGCCGGTGACAACGATCGCCGGCCCAGGACCGACGATCCCCTGGAGTCCCATTAAGAGAATCCCCTCGCGTACCCCGATGCCCGCCGGCGCGAAGAGAGCCACGAATCCCGCGACTTGCGCCGAGAGAAAGATCGCCGCGATGGTCGGCCATTGGTCCCAGCTAACCGGGTAGAAACTCGCGAGCAGAAGAAAGAAAGCGGTTCCCGTCAACAAACACGTCACCACCAACGTGATCACGACCAGTAGCAATTCCCAGAGGCTGAGCCGAGCGGAAAGGGGCTCTTTTCCCAACAACCGCAGCCCCCAATTGCTCAAGCCATAGAAACAAGGCGGGAACGCGAACGCCACGAGTGATCCAAGGGCGATCCCGAACGTCCACGGACCGAAATGACGCAAGATCACCTCGCCACCGAGCAGGAGCGTCGTTAAGACGTTCGCCAGCAGTCCCGCCGCCATGACCAGCGCGATCGTCACTAAGGCGACACGTCGGGCAACGCCCTCTCGCGCGAAGAGTTCCATCGCGACCACGATGGTCCAGATTTTGCCGGGCACGTACTTCGCCAGTTGCGGGAGGTAAACGACGCCGACCATTCTCGGAAACGAGACCTCCGCCCCATGCCGCGACAGGACAAAGCAATACGCCACCGCGACAAGCGAGTATCCCGCCAGCCCCACCAAGGTGGAAGCTCCAAAGAGCCAAGGGCTCGGTACCGGCACCGAGCCGACGTCCCGAGCATGCACCATCACGTACCGGCCAACGAAGACCAAGACGACCAGGAACAGCAGCCAACGAATTCCCGCCGCGAGTCGTCCACTGGGACTCTTCCCGGTCGACGCCGTTTCGAAAGCGAGGGCCTCTTCTCGCTCCCGCGAAGATCTCACTTCATCGGAAGAATCCGCCGTGTCGCCGATCATCGCCTCCCCGCGAGGGCCCCCCAAGCTTCGTTTCAACGTTGACCATTTGCCCGAGGCTCAGCGAGTTGGTGCGGGGCGAGATGGGCGCGATGCCGAGATCGCGGATCGTACCGACCGATTCCTCGATGTTCCGCCTCGATCCCGACAAGATCGGCGCGACGGATTGACTATATCAATGGGAAGCCGACCGAACCGATCGCGGAAGAGTCCGCTGACGGTCACGAAACGCGACCACACGCGAACGAGTCGGCGATGTTCCGCTCCACGCGGCACGATACGATCAACCCACCGATGTGAATTCCCCATGGAGATGCCACGATGCGACCGTCCGTCACTGACCGCTTGTCTCGCTTGATCCTCCACTCGACGTGGATGCTCACGTGCCTGCTGGCCGTCGCTCCCGCCCAGTCCGCCGGCGCGGAAGAGACCAAGCGACCCAACATCATCTTCTTGCTCTCCGACGATCAGCGCGTCGACACGATCACGGCCCTGGGCAACGATCGCATCAAGACCCCGAACCTCGACCGGTTGGTTCGGCGTGGCTTTATCTTCGACAACACCTATTGCATGGGCTCGATGTCCGCGGCGGTCTGCGCCCCGAGTCGAGCGATGATTCTGACAGGACGCACGCTCTGGCACAATCCCATCGGCTTTAGCGTCCCTTGGAAGGGAACGAAGCAGACGCGCGGCAAGACGCCCCACATCACGATGCCGAAGTTCTTCCGCGACCACGGTTACGCCACCTTCTGCACCGGGAAATGGCATCAGGGTTCGCCAACCGCTATCGAGGGATTCACGGCCGGCGACAATATCTTCTTCGGTGGCATGGGAAATCACGAGGAACTCCCCCTCACCTCCCTGGAGCGGGTTTCCCAGGGGAAAGGCGCGACGAAGAGTTCGACCTTCTCCTCGGAGGCGTTCGCGAGCGCGGCGGTCGACTTTCTGCGTCGGCGCCACTCCGAGGAGTCGGCATCGAGCCAGCCCTTTTTCATGTACATCTCCTTCACCGCGCCGCACGACCCACGCACCCCGCCAAGCGACTATCGCTACGATGCCGATACCATGACAGTCCCTAGGAACTTTCTCCCCGAGCATCCCTTCGACAACGGGGAACTGACGATCCGCGACGAGAAGCTCGCGGCGTTTCCGCGTTCGAAGAAGGCGGTCCGCCAACACCTCGCCGACTACTACGGCATGATCACCCACCTCGACGCCCACGTCGGTCGCGTCCTCGAGGCGCTGCGCGACACCGGTGAGGCCGACAACACGCTCGTCGTCTTCACTTCCGATCACGGACTGGCGATCGGAAGCCACGGGCTGCTCGGCAAGCAGAACCTCTACGAGCACTCGATGAAGGCTCCGCTCATCTTCGCCGGACCGGGGATCGAAGAGGGAAGCTCCGCCGCGCTGGTCTATCTCTTTGACATCTTCCCGACACTCGCCGAGTACGCGGGCCTACCGGTTCCCGTATCGGTCGAGGGAAAGAGCCTTCTGCCGATCATCGACGGCAAGAGCGACAGCGTGCGTGACTCGGCTTTTCTCGCGTACCGGGACTTGCAACGGGCGGTTCGTGAGGGGAAGTGGAAGTTGATCGAGTACGCGGTCAAGGGCAAGCGGACCACCCAACTCTTCGACCTCGAGAGCGATCCCGACGAAGTGCACAACCTCGCCGCCGACCCGAAGTACAAAGCGATCCGCGAGCGACTCTCCGTCAAGCTTGGCGACTGGCAGGAGAAACTCGACGACCCCGCTCGAAGTAAGTTTCAAGGCTGAAGCGAAGTCACAAGCCGCGTCGCCGACCTCTCGCGGAGGTCACTCCTTCTCCGCGATGATCGGTCGGTGGCGTGGAAGGACCGCCTTGAAATCGCCGAGCGAACGCCATTGGGTCCGGCGATCGAGGTCGACCTCCGCCACCGCGACGGTCCCCCACTCCTTCGCCAGGGCGGGCGTCTCTCCGGCATGATCGAAGACCGCCGAGAGCATCCAATCGCGGTCGATGTCACAGTAGGTGCTGCTGACCAGGTAGACGTGATTCTCGATCGCCCGGGCCCGCGCCAGTTCGGGGTTGCAGCCCCACACCGGCCACGCGATCACCTCGGCCCCCTTGTTGGTCAGCGTTCGCGCGACCTCGGGAAAAAAGCCGTCGTAGCAAATCATCATCCCGACCTTTCCGAAGCGCGTCTCGAAGACGGGCAAGTCGTGGCCGGGCGCGACGCCCCGTTCGATCTCCTCGCGAGGAAGGGTCACTTTGCGATACTTGCCGACGATTTCGCCATCGGGACCGAGCAGGACCGCCGTGTTGTAGACGAGGTGCTTGTCGCGTTCGTAGAGGCTCAGCACGAGGTACAAGTCGTGCTTGTCCGCCAGCGAGCCGAAGTACGTCGTCGTGGGACCGGGGATTGGTTCGGCCGTCTCCGCGGGCTTCTTTCCCAGGCCGACGTAGGGAAGCGTCTCCCCCAGCACGACGAGATCGGCCCGTTGCTCGGCCGCCTTCTCGACCAGCGGCGCGGCCATGCGACAGTTCTCCACAGTCGAGCGGCCACCCTTGGGCATGAAGTGCACCGCGGCGAGCCGAACGAGTCGGCGCGGAGGCGCGGGAACTTCCCTCAGGGAAATGTCGCTCCACTCGGCCTTGCCGTTCGGCGCCCAAAGAAGGTGCAACTCGATGACGGCCTCGGTCGCCCGCGCGGGTGCCAGGTAGGTGTCAGAGACTTCCGTCCAGCCCTCGGCATCGGCCTGCTTGTCGGTCGGATGCTCGGGCCGAACCAGCGGCGTCCCACCTCGGGGTAGCTCCGGCGTCGCCTCGCGATCGTTCGCGACCAGGGAGCCGGCGGCGTCGCGCCAGATCAGCCGCGCCGGGGCGCTTCGTCGTGGGGACGCGACTCCCGTCAGTTTGCGGAACGCCTCGAAGCGGTAGTGCTTGCCCGCCTCGACCGGGAGCGTCGTCGTCCAGTAGCCGTCGAGCCCCTCGCGCTGGTCGTGGCTGATCAGGAATCGTCCCTTGCCGTCACGGCCGCCATCGGCAACGTAGTCGAACTCGGGGCGAATCTCCTCGCGCGCCGCGACCGGTTTCCAACCCGCGGGCGGTTCCTCGGTCCAACCGGGAATGGCGGCGACAAGGAGAAGGAACAAGGACACTCCAAACAGGTTGTTCGCTCGAAACACAAGTGACTCCTTCCTCGTTGGCTGAGCAGCGAGACGTCTCAGCGACGGGCCTCGTGGACCTTCGGATTCGCGGGCATCTCCTGGGCCCCCACGTCGCGGCGCCATTGCTGGAGTTGGGCGTGCAACGCGGCGGCGCGTCGGGGATCGGCGGACGCGAGATCGGTCTGCTCGCCCGGATCATTGGCCAAATCGAAGAGTTGCACCGAACCGGGTTGCGGGCCTCCCTTCCCGTTGCGATCAAACCACTCGATCAGTTTGAAGTCGCCCTTGCGAATCGCTCCCGAAGGCCCATCGCCCGCCGAGTGGTAGTGGGGGAAGTGCCAATAGAGCGCCTCGCGATCGAGGCCGTCGTCTCCGCGCAAGAGCGGAACCAGACTCACGCCATCGATCGCCAAGTCAGTGGCTTTCTCCCCGGCAATCTCCGCGAGCGTCGGGAAGAAGTCGATCGAGGAGACCGGCACCGAACAGGTCGAACCAGGCTCGACCACGCCGGGCCATCGGACCACCATCGGCATCCGAATCCCTCCCTCGAGGATCTGTGCCTTGCCCCCACGCAGCGGCTTGAGCTCGTCCTGACCGTGCAAACAGCCGTTGTCCGACATGTAGATCACGATCGTCTCGTCGGCAATGCCGAGATCGTCCAATCCCTCGAGCAACCGGCCGACGTTCGTATCGAGCGTCTCGACCATCGCGGCGACGATCGGCTTCTGGTGCGAGTTGTTGGCTCCCGTTTTGGCTTTGTACTTCTCGATCAGCCGTTCGCGTTCCAACAGCGGGGTGTGGATCAGGTGATGCGACACGAAACAGAGAAACGGCCCGTCGCGGTGATCGCGCATGAACCGGAGGGCCGCGGCGGTGATCTTGGCGGCCGAGTGGGCATCATCGTTCGGATCGGCTTTCCCGGAGGGTTTTCGCGTCGTCAGCACCTCCTCGAAGCCCTGCGACGCCGGGTCCATCGGTCGACCGGGCTTGTAGTTCTTGTCCTTGTTGAGGTGCCACTTGCCAAAGAAACCGGATGTGTAGCCCGCGGGCTCGAGCAACTCCGCGAGTGTCTCTTCCGATTCGGGAAGATGCTTGGTCCACTTCGGGGTCAAGAGCCGCCGATTGGCCGGTTCTCTTCCCGGGATGTACTCGGTCAGATGCAACCGAGCGGGATACTTGCCGGTCATGATGCTCGCGCGGGTCGGCGAACACGTCGGCGCCGCCGCGTAGGCATCGGTGAAAAGCATCCCCTCCGCCGCGAGCCCATCGACGTTCGGAGTCTCGTAGAAGCTATTCCCGTACCGTCCGATCTGATGCTGCCCCTGATCGTCGGCGAGGATGAAGACGATATTCGGAGGCTTGGTCGATTCCGCGGCCCGAAGTGCCGACGTCGTTCCGCCAAGCCACATCGCGACCAAGAAGAATCCCGCGGCAAGGCGCGTCCCTTGGTGAGTCACGGCGTGGGAGGAGCGATGCATGGCGGCAGTCCTTGAACGCGGAGGCGGGATCTCGCGGAGCGATCCCATTCTCGGGTACGCCGCGAAGAAGATCAATAAGTACCCCGGTCGACTCGCCCGAAGAACCCTAAACCGACGAGGCGACGCAACTCAGGGACCGAAAAAGCCCGCGTCGAAACCGCGAAATAAGAGGTACGGTGTGTCGCTCAAGATAAAGAAGAGCCCAACCAACACCGCCATCAGCCACTGGCCCACACGCGGGAGATAGACGATTAACCCCCACGCCACCGGCCCCAGAATCGCCAAGGCAACGGGGAAGAGGTAGCGTCCTTGGACGCTGAGATGAATGCTCCCGTACCGGGCGTAGATCGTGTAGTTCACCCAAAACAGAACGCTCGCGTAGCCCAGCGCGATCGCCACGGAAATGAACATCAGTCGCAAACGACCCGGAGCGTCGTCCGGCTGCCAGGTGCGAATCGGCAGTGGCAACAACAGCATCGCGAGGCCCAACCCAACAACGCCCATGCCGATCCGCGTGTGCCAGGGATCCTTGAAGAGGATCTGGTGCCCGAGCACGCCGAAGAGTCGTTCGGCCATCAGGAAACACCAGCCCGGAAGATGGGCGAAGGGAGAACGAGGCTGCGCCGATCCCTCGCGAAATGGCCTGGCCTGCTTCAGCAATCCCTCCGTATCGCGACGATCACCCAGATGGGGAATCGACGCCGCGGCTCGTTGGGCTTGGTCAAAAGAGAGATCTCCATCGAGGAAACTGGCGACGATGTGGTTGCGAGCGAAGATTCGGTGCCGCATCGCTTGCTCGAGCGTGAGCACTTGCAGGGTCTTGGGAACTGGCCGACCGTAGCGAACCAAGTTGCCGCCGTAGAGTTCCACGTTCAGCCCCACGAGCAGGAGGAGCAAGAGGGTGAGTGCGAGGTGACTGGTCCGCGGTGGCCAAACCAACCCTCGCAGCGATTCCCAAAGCCCCCGCAGTCGGCCGGCTTCATGAAGCAAGAGGGCAGCGCCAAGAATCAACACGAGCGGGAGCGCCGTCACCTTGGTCAACGACGCCGCGCATAGGCAGCATCCGAACCAGCCAAGGGAGATGGGGCCCGGGGATCTCCAATAGGCATAGAGCCAGGAGAACGCCAGGGCGGCGAGGAGGTTCGTCATGTTGTCGTACGTCACCGTCGCCGAGAGGAAGGTCAGCATCGGCGTGTTGGTCAGCATGATGATAAAGAGCGATCGCACCACGAGGTTCGATGTCAACTGCTTGATCCACGCCCAGCCGACAACAACCAGCAAGGCGCCGCAAGCGACGTTCGCCAGTCGCAGCGCCGTGAGTTCTCCACCGCCCGCCGGGACCAGATTGAGCACGCGCGCCGACGTCCAGTAGTAGAGGTAGGGCTGCCGCGTGACCGGCCCGAAACGGTACGACTCCGCGTCATTCGTCGGCAGACCGAGGGTCTTGGCGTAGACCTTGGACACGCCGAGATGAGACTCCTCGTCGGGCGGCACGCTGGGATTGAGCGTGAACGCCAGAAGGGCGGCGCGCAGAAGAAAGAGCACGAGGGAGAGGAGAAAGACCACGTCTCCAATGTCTCGAGCCTGAAAAATCTTGACGAGTCTCAATGAAGAATCTCTCCTGATGGTCGGTTCCCGACGCGTTGGTTGAAGCATGATCGCTTGGTCCGTCTCATGCAATCCAAACCCACCCGGAGGGGACAGCACTCGATGGTCATGCGCGGTGGCAACCGCCGAACGAATTGCTTCCACGGAACGTGAATGCGTCGGACGTTTCGTTCCGCTGGAGTATCACAAACGGTTGACCAATGGAGCCGTGGAGACGATGGGAGAGCCCTTGGGCATGGCCGCGAAGAAACGCTACTGGCTGATGAAGTCGGAACCGTCCGACTACTCGATCGATGACTTGGAACGCGACGGCAAGGAGCCGTGGGACGGCATCCGCAACTACCAGGCCCGCAACATCATGCGCGACGAGATGTCGATCGGCGACGAAGTCCTCTTCTACCACTCCAACGCCGATCCGCCCGGCGTCGCCGGCATCGCGAAAGTCGCGTCAAAGGCCTATCCCGACCACACCGCTTGGGACAAGAAGAACAAGCACTTCGACAAGCGGTCAACGCCCGAGAATCCCGTTTGGCTGATGGTCGATGTCGAATTCGTCGAAAAGTTCCCCCACCTGGTGTCGCTGCCCGAGATCAAGGAGGAGGAAGCTCTTGCCGAAATGATGGTCACCAAACGCGGGATGCGACTCTCCGTTCAGCCCGTCGACGGCGCACACTTTCGCAAGATTCGCAGCATGGGACGAAGGAAGAAGAAGTAGAGCGGGCCTCTTGCACCACCGATTCCCCGCAAGAGCGCGAACCACCCTGCTTGGGAAACCCTGGCGCACAGGGCACACTACGCGGCTTTGGGAAGGGATTCGGTGCCGAGGTCGCCGTGGGCGATCGACTCGAGGAGCGAGCGAAGGGCTTCGGGACTCAACTGGCGCCGTTCGGAGCCGACGTTGACGTCGAGGGTGACTCCCTCGGCGGTGGAAACGAGGGCAACTTCGTAGCGGCCGGCGAAACCGACCCGAACTTGCCCGCAGAGCTGCTCTCTCTGCGAGAGATCGCGATGGAGAAGTCGAAGGCTTCGGGGAGCCATGTGCTCGTCACCCGGACCGAGATCGAGGTCGACGTGGTGAAACATATTCCGCTCCCAAGCTCAACGTCCGCGCGCGGCGCGGCTACTCCATCACCTCCGCTGTCTTTCTTTCGGCCAGATCGCTGACGTTCTTCTCATATTCCTTCGTCAACTTCTGAATCTCGTCCTTGAGTTGATCGCGATCGTCCTCGCTCATCTCCTTGGACTTCTCGGCGGCGTCGGCGTTTTTGTTGCCGTCGCGGCGGATGTTCCGAATCGCCACCTTGGCCTCCTCGGCCAGATCGCGAACCCGGCTGGCAAGACGCTTGCGCTGCTCACCGCTGAGGGAAGGAACGTTGAGGCGAATGACTTTGCCGTCATTGTTCGGCGTCAGCCCCAGATCGCTGGCGAGGATCGCCTTCTCGATCTCCTTGAGGGCATTGGCGTCAAAGGGACGGATGACCAGGAGCTGGGCTTCGGGGGCCGAAACGCTGGCGATTTGCTTCAGCGGCGTTGGAGAGCCGTAGTAGTCGACCCGAACACTTTCGACGAGTCCGGGACTGGCACGCCCGGTGCGAATGCCGACCAATTCGTCGCGGAAGTAGTCGACCGCCTTCTGCATCCGTTCTTCGGCATCAAGCTGAATCTCGTCGCTATCCATCGCTCAGTCTCCCACCAAGGTCCCGACACGTTCTCCCGCGACCGCCCGGGCGATATTGCCTTCCTTCAAATAGTTGAAGACGACGATCGGAATGTTGTTCTCCATGCACAGGCCGATGGCGGTCACGTCCATCACCGCGAGCTTGTCGCTGATCACTTCCTTGTACGAAAGCCGCTCGTAGAGCACGGCGTGTGGGTTCTTTTCCGGATCATCGCTGTAGACACCGTCGACCCGCGTCGCCTTTAGGACGATATCGGCACCGATCTCACAAGCCCGCAGGGCGGCGGCGGTGTCGGTCGTGACGAAGGGGTTACCCGTTCCGCACGCGAGAATCACGACCCGGCCATGTTCGAGGTGGCGGGTGCAACGGCGGCGGATAAAGGGTTCGGCGAAGCCATCCATTCGGATCGCGGTCATCAGGCGGGTTTCGCAGCCGATGTTCTCCAGGGCGTCCTGCAGCGCGAGACCGTTGATGACGGTCCCGAGCATGCCCATGTAGTGGGCGGTCGCCTCTTGGATCATCTCGGTGCCGGCGCTGAACCGGGCGCCGCGGATAATATTGCCGCCGCCGACGACCACGGCGAGCTGCGTGCCGCTGGTGGCGATTTCGGCGAGTTGGCCGGCGAGTTTGGCGACGTCGGCCACGTTGACGCCCGTCGCGCCGCCGCTGCTGAAGCCTTCGCCACTGATCTTGAGCAAGACTCGGCGATAGCCCTGGGGCTGGTCGGAATCGGTCACGGGATGTCTCTTCGAATCTTGGTTGGATGACGAGCAATCGCGGGGAGGCGCTCGACGACTCCTCGCCACTTCCCGATCGCCCCCTCGTGGCCCCAAAGCGGTCGTCCGGAAGCGATCTCTTCGCCTGTGGGGGCGTCGAACATCGCGAACGACGTTCACCATGAACGCATCGACGCCATGCGTCAACATGAAGGTGCCCACGCGAGGCGTGGGCACTGATCCCTTTGAACTAAGGGAATTCTACTTATCTGGCGGCCGGACGTCCGGGACTCAAGGTCAATCGACGGCCGGAGCAAGGTTGGTCGAAGCCCAACCGACCAGGACTTAGTCCTCGGCGCCTTCCTCGGGCTCCTTCGGAGCGGTCTCGCCGACCTCGAAGCGAACGAAGCGAGCGACGGTGACGTTCTCGCCGGTCTGAGAAGTCGCATCCTCAAGGAGCTGGCGAATCGTCTTGGAATCGTCCTTGGCGAACTTCTGATCGAGCAGGACACGCTCTTCGAACCAGACGCGCATCTTGCCATCGACGATCTTCTCGATCACCTCGGCGGGCTTGCCCTGGGGCACGTCCTTGGCGTGGTGCTCGCGGATGCCCTTGACGACCTCTTGATCGAGTTCCTCGCGGGTGACGCACTGCGGGCTCAGCGCGGCGATGTGCATCGCCAAGTCGCGGGCGAGCTGGCGGAACGTCTCGTTGCGAGCGACAAAGTCGGTGTTGCAGTTCAGCTCGATGAGCACGCCGACTTTGCTGTTGTGATGGATGTAGACTTCGATGATTCCTTCACTCGCCGAACGAGCGGCGAGCTTGGCAACCTTCTCCTGGCCCCGTTTGCGGGCCATGTCCTTGGCCTTACCGATGTCGCCATCGGCCTCGGAGAGGATCTTCTTGCACTCCATCATCCCAAGGCCGGTCATATCCCGGAGTTCCTTGACGGCCTGGGCCGTGGTCGCTGCCATTTGGTTGGATCTCCCTTCCCTGCGCTGCGCTATTGGTACTTGTCTTATTCGCTCGGCTTCTCTTCCGCTTCAGGCGTCGCCGGAGCCTCGGGCTCGGGGCTCGAAGCCTCGGGCTCAGCCGGTGCTTCCGGAGCGGGCGTCGTCGCCACGGCCTCGGCGGGAGCCGGTTCGGGCGTGGTCGCCGGAGCTTCCGCGGGAGCGGCCTGGGCCGGGGCGGCGGGCTGAGCTTCCGGGGCGGGCGTCGCCGCGACCTCAATGGGGGCGGCGCCAGGAGTCACGACCGGGGCGGGAGCGTCCGAAAGCGGGATCACTTCCGCGTGGGCCTTGGTGAACTCCCTCTCCAGCTTCTCGACCTGATCCTTCGGCAGCGAGTGAAGTCCGGAAAGGACCGCGTCGGCCAGCTTGTTCAGGACCAAGTCGATCGCCCGGATGCTGTCATCGTTGCCGGGGATCGCCAAGTCGATCTTATCGGGATCGCTATCGGTGTCGATGAGCGCCAGCGTCGGAACGCCGACCTTGCGGGCCTCGCGAACCGCACTCGACTCACGGTGCGAATCGATCACGACCATGGCACCGGGCATCCGATTCATCGTCCGGATACCACTGAGGTTACGATGAATCTTCCGCATCTCTCGCATGAGGCTCGAGCGACGCTTCTTACTGTACTTGTTGATCTCGCCCGTCCGGACGAGGCTCTCGAGTTCCTCGAGGCGCTGAAGCCGGTGACGGATCGTCCGAAAGTTCGTGAACGTTCCGCCAATCCAGCGTTCGCGGACATACGGCATGAAGCAGCGATGGGCCGACTTCTGGACCGCCTCTTGGGCCTGACGCTTGGTCGCGACGAAGAGGACGAGCGAGCCCTGCGACGCGATCCGCTGGAGGAACTTATGGGCACGAATCAGCCCACGGACCGTTTCACGGAGATCAATAATGTGGATAAGATTGCGTTTCCCGTAGATGTAGGGACGCATCTTGGGGTTCCAACGGCTCGAACGATGACCGTAATGAACGCCGGCGGAAATCAACTCATCGACTTGAACAATCGCCACCCGAAGTCTCCGTGCCAATATTCTGGGTACTCTTCGACGAAGACGCCTTTTATATCGTTTGTTGCGTCTTGCGTCACCCTAGCGCAACGCCCTTTTTTGGGAGCCATCCAAAGCTCCTCGCTCCGCGGCAAGACCCTACAACGATCCTGACGCGGGGAGAACCCTGCTTTATGCGCGAATACGAACGAAAAACCGCACGCAATTTGAGGATTTCATGCCGAAGTCGACCAATTCGCCTTCAAAAGCCACCCAATCAGGACCGTTTTCGCGCCGACGAAGCAAGTTGGCCCGAGCCCTCAAATCGAAGGGGGCCGACGCCCTGCTCGTCTCGGATCCCGTCAACGTCGCGTACCTGACCGGCTTTCGCGGCGACTCCAGCGAGTTGCTCGTCACCAAGTCGAGATCGCTCCTCCTCAGCGATGGTCGCTTCACCGACCAGGTCGCCGAGGAGTGCCCGGGACTCGATGCGGTGATTCGCGGCACCGGCGAGTCGATGACCAAAGCGATCACGAAAACACTGAAAAAACTGGGCTGCCGGGCGATCGGCTTCGAACGGGCCTACCTGACGGTAGCTCGCCATGAGGCTCTGAAGGAGGCCCTCCCCAGTGCCGAGTGGGTCGGGCTGGAGAACATGGTCGAGGACTTGCGGCAGATCAAAGATCGCGAGGAAATCGCTCAGATCCGCGAAGCGATCGCGTTCGCCGAGCGGGCCTTCGGGATCCTGCGGGCGTCGCTACGTCTCTCCGATACCGAGAAGAGCCTCGCCGACGACATGGAGCACTACCTGCGTCGTTCGGGCGCCACCCAGTGCGCGTTCCCGTCGATTATCGCCGCGGGTCGTCGCGCCGCCCTGCCCCACGCGATCCCCACCGACCAGCCGATCGGTGAGTCGGAGTTCGTCCTGATCGACTGGGGCGCCAAGGGAACGTTCTACCACAGCGACTTGACGAGGGTTTTGGTCACCCGTAAGATCAGCCGCAAATTTGCCAAGATTTACGAGACTGTTCAGAAGGCCCAATCGCAAGCGATTGACGCGATTCGCCCCGGAGTCACCGCGGGTGACGTCGACGCCGTCGCGCGAGGCGTCATTGAAAAGGCCGGCCACGGGAGCGCTTTCAGCCATTCGCTCGGTCACGGGATCGGGATGGCGGTGCACGAGGGCCCCGGTCTACGGCGCGGCTCGGAAACCGTCTTGGAACCGGGCATGGTCGTCACCGTCGAACCGGGGATCTACCTCAACGATTGGGGTGGCATTCGCCTCGAAGACGACGTTTTGGTGACGAAGGATGGGCACGAGGTGTTGACCAGCGTCCCAAAGCACCTAGAAGAGACCGTCGTCTAAGGCGAGTTTGCAACGGGTGCTTTCGAGCGTTCGAGAACCCTCGCCCAACGGGCCCTCCCGGCGAACGCGGCCGCCGATGGGGTCGGTGGTCGCGTGCGATGACCTTCAGACATGTCGCGGCTTGCTTAAGGACCTCCGGCTCATGGCCAGCAACTCGGGCTCACCTCCGGAAGGGACTCCCTTCGACATCGCGAAGATTCGCCAGCTCGTTCGCATGATGAAAGAGAACGACCTCTCCGAAGTCGACCTTCGGTGGGACGATTCGCGGGTTCGGCTCCGCCGTGGCCCCGACAACGTCGTGGTCTCTTCCGGTATGATGCCGGCGGTCCCGCAGGCGCTCGCCCCGGCTGCCGCGGCCGCCCCGAGTTCGACCGAGCCCGCCAAGCCCGAAAAACCCGAAGAGAGCGGCACGCTCATCACCAGCCCGATGGTCGGCACCTTTTACGCCTCCTCGAGCCCCGACGCCGACCCCTTCGTCTCGGTGGGAGCGAAGGTCACCAAGGACTCCACGGTGTGCATCATCGAAGCCATGAAGGTCTTCAACGAGATCCCCGCCGGCGTCGGTGGAACGATCGCCGAAATCCTCGTCGAGAACGGAGCCGCGGTCGAATTCGGCCAACCTCTCTTCCGAGTCTCCACCTAACTCCTCCGAGCGGAGACCCGACTCCACCATGTTCCAGCGTATCCTGATCGCCAATCGCGGTGAAATCGCCCTGCGGGTCATCCGAGCCTGCAAGGACCTCGGCATTCAATCGGTCGCGGTCTACAGCGAGGCCGATCGCGACGCCTCCTACCTGAAAATCGCCGACGAGGCGATCTGCATCGGCCCCGGCCCCTCCGCGGAGAGCTATCTCAACATCCCGAGGATCATCGCCGCCGCCGAGATCGCCGACGTTGAAGCGATTCACCCCGGCTACGGCTTCCTGAGCGAGAATCCGCACTTCGCCGAGGTCTGCCGCTCCTGCCGGATCGAGTTTATTGGCCCCTCCCACGAGTCGATGCGGCTGCTCGGCAACAAGTCGGCCGCCCGCGATCTCGCCAAGGAGAACAACGTTCCCACCGTTCCCGGGAGCGACGGCGCCATCGAGGACGAACAAGAGGCGATTCGCCTCGCCCACGAGATCGGCTTCCCCGTCCTGATCAAGGCGGCGGCCGGCGGCGGCGGGCGCGGGATGCGCGTCGCCAGCAACGACATCTCCCTGCACTCGGCCCTGCAACAGGCCCAAGCCGAAGCCGAGGCCGCGTTCAACGATCGCTCCGTCTACATCGAGAAGCTGATCGAACAGCCGCGACACATCGAAGTGCAGATCCTCGCCGATACCCAAGGGTCGGTCGTCCATCTTTGGGAACGCGACTGCTCGATGCAGCGGCGCTACCAGAAGATTGTCGAGGAAAGCCCGGCGCCCGGCCTCCCCTCGTCGGTTCGCGAGGACATCTGCAAGGCGGCGGTCCGGCTCATTAAGTCGGCCAAGTACATCAACGCCGCGACGTGCGAGTTCCTCGTCGACAAGGACCATCGCTTCTACTTCATTGAAGCCAACGCCCGCATCCAGGTCGAACACCCCGTCACCGAACTGGTGACCGGCATCGACTTGGTCAAACAGCAAATCAAGATCGCCGCCGGCGAACCGCTCCCCTGGACCCAAGACCAGATCGAGCAACGCGGCTGCGCCATCGAGTGCCGGATCAACGCCGAGGACCCGGAACACAACTTCCGCCCAAGCCCCGGACTGATCGAGGAGTGGCGTCCCGCCGGCGGCTACGGCGTCCGGATCGACAGCCATGTCTCCGCCGGCTATCGCGTCCCGCCGAACTACGATTCGCTGATCTGCAAGCTGATCGTTCACCAGCCGACGCGAGAAGAAGCGATCGCCTGTGTGCGTCGCTGCCTCGACGAGTTCCACATTAAGGGCATCGCCACCACGATCCCTCTCCACCGTCGCATCTTCCGCGACAGCGCCTTCATCGAGGGCGGCATCGACACCAAGTACCTCGAGCGCACCTACACCAACGACGAAGCGTAGCGACTGGTCACCAGTCACTCGTTCTCAAACACGCAAAGGGGTGCGAGGTCATCGCCCCGCGCCTCTGGGAAGCGTTGGCAATTAGCCGCGACGCGGCGGCCGAGTAGAGCCTGATGGCGTAAGCCCCAGGTTACCCGGTTCGAAGATCCCCGAGTCCCGAAGAGACGGCTTCGGTGACTTGCCGGTCTGACTCTCCAAGATCCGACAAGAGCAAGGGCACGACGAGGTGTTGTCGTCCGCCGAGGCTCGGCTTGCCGCGTTCGTCCACCTAGCACTCACTTCGTGAATACGCGATGGGTCACCATGACCCCTATCGCCTCATGCGCGTGAGCGATCCCTCCAACCGAGCGGCGAACGAACACGTACTAGAAGCAGAGAGACTCGCATCGGAAACACGTCGCCATCTCCGCGAGGGAGGGAACCATGCAAACGCTCACGCACGAACAAGCCAGGCAGTTCTACGATCGCTTCGGGGCGCGGCAGGACAACCAGCGCTGGTACGAAGACCGACCGATCGCCGCCCTCCTCGACCAACTCGACTTCTCCGGCGCCGAGCGTCTCCTCGAATTCGGCGTCGGGACCGGACGACTCGCGGAGAAGCTCCTTCATCACGAGCTGCCATCATCTTGTCACTATGTCGGCATCGACGCCAGCGCGACGATGATCGCTCTCGCGGACGATCGCCTCGAGCCCTGGTTCGACCGCGTCCGACTCATTCAAAGCGATGGCACGATCCAACTCGATCTCGACGACGGCTCCCGCGACCACATCATCTCGACCTACGTGCTCGACTTGCTGAGCGAAGAAGACATCCGACAGTTCCTGCGCGAGGCCCATCGGGTGCTAACGCCGACGGGACGCTGCGGCTTGGTCGGACTGACTTGGGGTGAGGAACCGATCTCGCGAGGGGTGATGGGAGTCTGGTCGGCGGTCCACTCGTTGTCGCCGCGGCTGGTGGGAGGGTGTCGCCCGCTTCGCTTGGAGGAGCTGCTCGATCCAAACGAGTGGACCTTGGTGGACCGGCGAGTCGTCACCTGTTGGGGATTGGCGTCGGAGGCGGTGGTTCTCTCACCGCGGTAGGAAGTCCGATGATTCAAGCTCACCGCTAGCGAATCACCTTTCCCTCGACGCCCAACAACTGACTGTTGGGAACGCTGTTGCCGAACCTCTCGAACTGGTCGAATGTCCAGACGACCTTCTTCGACTTCGGGTCGATCTCGATGAGTAGGGGCTGCCCCGGTCCGGCATGACAGTTGCCGATCACGTAATGACCATTGGGCAAGACCTCCAGAGTGGTGACCCACGCCAACCTGATCCCGGGAAGTTCCTCCTGATCGAGCCGCCAAACGACCTCCTTGTCGGGGCTGACCTCGAGCACGCGATGGCCATTGCCCGTGGCGATCAACGTATTGCCGTTGGGTAACCGAAGAGCGCCGAAGAGCTTGTTGCCGTAGGCGCTCGGGCCATGGCCGGGCCTAGGCGTCTTGCCGAAGAGGGGGACTTCGTACACCCAGACGACCCTCCCCGCCGCGTCGTACTCGCGTACCTTGCCGTCGTTCTCATGAGCGACCAGGTAGTGGCCGTTGGCAAGCTTGCGAACGAGCCGAGTATCGGAGTGGGGGTGGGGACGATCGAGCTGGAGCGGGACTTCCTTGGTCAGCTTCCCCTCGCGGTCGATCTCGATGATCCTGCCCGATCCCGATTCGGCGATCATCACCGCCCCGCCGGGCAGCGGTTGGAAAGAATGAACCTCAACCCGCTTGCCTTGGTTGCCATTGCTCTTGGCGGCGTCGTAGCTCCAAACGACCTCGTTGGTTTCAGAGTCGATCTCGACAATCTTGCCCATTCCCTGCTGGACCATCAGGTGTCCGTTGGGAAGAACGTGGAGGTCGTGGATCCCACCCCAGGGCATCGACCACTCGATGTTCCCCTTGGCATCGACGATCGCCAGTTGGCCATTCCCCTGAATCACGAGTCGGTGATCCGCGCGCAAGTCGGACGGAAGCGCTAGGCTAGCCACGGCCCAGAAGAAAAGATGGAGTCGTCTCATCGTCGTTCCCTTTTCCCCAGTCCCTTGAGCCATCCAAAGAAGAGGATGGCTCCCAACAACATCGTTAACAATACTAACAAACCAATCGCCCAACGGGGAGATCCCCGATGCCACCACGAGTTGTTTTGAAGATTGAGAGAGACTCACCGGCGCCGAGAGAGGCGAGCGGGAACACACAGTACCGCTGGGGCGTTGCGCCCCAGCTTGCGATGCACGAACAGAGGTGTCTGGAGAAAAGCGCGGTCAGCCCTCGGCGCCTGGAAGCTTGTTGCCCAGTTCGACGAGTTTGTCCAACTGTTCCTTGGCCGAGGAGGATGCCTTGCCCTTGTTGAGGGTGGAGACTAGCTCCTTGGCGATGCCTTGAATCTCCTCATAGGTCGCGGTTTGGTCGCCGGTCGGTCGGCCGCTCAAGTCCCCCAGGTTCTCGACGAGATTCTGAAGCTCCATCGCGCAAGCGACGGGAGCCTTGGGGTATTCGGCGCTCGCCCGAGCGATCGCCTCCCTGACGGTGTTGGCGAAGACCTCCGGTTTGCGGGCATCGTTCTCCGGGCTGCCGGCACCATTGCCGTCAGCACATCCCGCCACCACGAGCATCGCCAGGGCGATGCTCGTCTTGAGAAAACGAATCATCGAACATGTCATTAGCGGCCAATCTCCACAATCTCGTTGCCAGCGATCGTCGCCGCTCCGTAGAGGATCCGTTCATCGATGGAATTGCCGATGAAGTGGACACTTCCATCACAGAAGACGACATTGACGCCGCCCTCGTGGTTACTGCGAAGAGCGATCCGCGCAGGGGTGCCGTTGCCATCGTTGCAACTGAGTTGCGGCCCCGTCAAGCCATTGGCACACGAGGCAGGCTCGTCGCGTTTGTTGGAGTCGTACGCGTTGCCGTTGGGGACCATGACACGCGTGTAGTCGAGCCCGCCGCCCGAAGCTTCCAGGACGTTGATGCTGAAATAGCATCCGGCGGGATGGGACCAGAGTCCGCGTCCGTCATCGCCACTGTCGTGGGCGTTGAGGACTTCACCGAGCATGAAAGTCTTATTGGTACCGTCGGCGATATCGCCCAGTTTCGCTCCGTACTGCTTGACCGCGTTGAAGGCGGATTTGAAGCGGTTCTGATCTATGTAGCTCGCCTGCCAAGCCCGTCCCGCGCCGAAGCAAGCGCCGTAATTGCCGCGGGCGAAGGGCCCGGTTCCCTCGGAACCGGTGTGGGTTTGTCGTGCCGTCGGGCGGGGGGACGAGGGACAGAGGAACGCTTCGACGACTTGCCCGGCGACCTCCTCGTTGTCGGAATGTTGTGCGGGAAGGCTGAAGTTGTACTTGTCCGCGAGCGATTGGCGATCGATGAACGGCAGGATCATCGTCATCCAGGTGGCGCCCCAATCGGGAGCACGTCCCGATTGACGGGTCGAGTCGGTCGCGGTTCCCGTCGTATCGTTGTAGATGCCGCCGGGGGGAAACTGACCGTGGGAGGACTCATACGTGAGCACCGCGGTGCCAAGTTGCTTGAGGTTGTTCTGACACTGGCTTCGACGAGCCGCCGCCCGAGCTTGCTGCACGGCGGGAAGCAAGAGCCCCACCAAGACACCGATGATCGCGATGACCACGAGTAACTCGACCAGAGTGAACCCCAACGAATACCGCTTCGAGCGCGGACTCTCCATGGTCCTTTTCCTCTCGGTTTAGACGTGACGTGATGACCTGAAGTGAAGAAATGGTCGCCCCAACGAGCCTGTCGATCAAGTCGTCGGATTGTCCGAGCCGCAATTGGTCCCCAGCGGCGTCCGGAACACTTCGCCTTCCCCTCAACTTCCCCCAGACGGAATATTGTACATCCTTATCGACGCTCGCTCAACAATGTCGATAGCCCAATCAGTATTTTCGGAAGCTTACGGAACGCCCTAAGTGCTAGTAAATGCTCTTCTTATGCTTGTTTGTCGCCGCTGGATGAGCCACCGAACCTTCATTTCTCCCCAGTTCTTGAAGGCGTAATCCAGAATTGCCGCCATCGCTGGTCCACTTTGACCATCCGCCCAGCGGGACGAAAGAACTCGGAAGCCGACGGTCATCGCCGACTCGATCGACGGAAACGCTGCCCATTCCCGCCGCGGCCCCTTATCATTCGAGGCGACGACGCGGGAAGACCGGCCACCGGAGAGGGAACTCGCCTTGGAGACGAACTACGACGACATCGCGCAAGAGTACCAAGAGATCAAGAACGAACCATGGCGTCTCCACTGCGAAGAGCACATGATCCGCGAACTGGTCGGCGACCTCGCGGGCAAGTCGGTCCTCGACCTGGCGTGCGGCGAGGGCCATCTGACCAGACGGCTCAAACGGCATGGCGCTCGCCGGGTGGTTGGGGTCGATCTCTCCCAAGGAATGATCGATCTGGCGACCGCGCAGGAGGCCCAGCGGCCCCTCGGCATCGAGTACGCGACGCACGACGTTCGGGGGCTCGACCTCGGGGAACGCTTCGATCGGATCACCGCCGGCTGGCTTCTGAGCTATTCACCCACCACGGGCGACTTGCTCGAGATGGGACGAACGATCGCCCGTCATCTGACTCCCGACGGCCACTTCGCCACCATCGACAATCACCACGACATCGCGTATCGGCAGTTCGGCAAGCTCAGGGCCTACAACGTCGGCAAGGAGGTCCCACATGAGGTCGCCGACGGGACGCCCGTGCGCGTTTGGGGTTATCTCCCCGGGGGCGGCACCGTGGAGATGGAGGTCTACCACTACAGCCACGAGACCTATGAGTCGGTTCTTCACGAGGCGGGCCTCGATCAGATCACCTGGCATCGGCCAATGATCGCGCCGGAGGGCATGGAGCTATTTGGCGCCGACTATTGGGACTACTGGATCAAGCATCCCTTCCTGATGGGAATGACCGCGAAACGGCGTTCCTGACCATGCCGCCGCTTAGCAGTCCACTGATCTATTCGCTGCCGGCTACGAACGGCCCTTTTGGGTCAATGTCCGCGTCAAAGAAACTCGACGAATCTACGGATTCGCCTGCGTTTCTTCTCCTTGATCTTGGCCAACATGACTCGTTCTCACCTTGGCCCGCTTCGATCAACGGACTGCTAGCGGAGCATCGCTTTCCGCTTCAGTCAGTCTGCTTCATCGCTTACAATGCGGGCCACCGCGATCCCACCCGCGACGGAACGAAGAGAGAGCCCACCCACCACCGCAATAGGAGCCCCGCATGCGCTCACGATGGATGACACCACTCTTGGTCGGCATGGCCCTGCTCGTCGGTATTTCCCAGGCCTCCTTGGGCGACGAGGCGCGTAAGCCGAACGTGGTCATGATCGTGAGCGATGACCAGGGCTACGCCGACCTGGGGTGCTTTGGCAGCGAGGAGATCAAGACGCCTCACCTCGATCGTCTGGCGAAAGAGGGCGTCTGCCTGACGAGCTTCTATGTCTCTTGGCCGGCATGCACCCCGAGCCGAGCTAGCCTGCTGACTGGCCGCTACCCACAGCGCAATGGCATCTACGACATGATTCGCAACGAAGCCCCCGACTACGGCTACAAGTACAAGCCGGCCGAGTACGAAGTGACCTTCGAACGCATCGGCGGCATGGATCTCCGGGAACGTTTCCTGCCGGAGTTGCTCGACGACGCGGGCTACACCAGCGGGATCTACGGAAAGTGGGATCTCGGCTCGCTTAAGCGGTTTCTTCCGACCTCGCGCGGCTTCGACGACTTCTACGGCTTCGTCAATACGGGGATCGACTACTTCACGCACGAGCGCTACGGCGTCCCGTCGATGTATCGCAACCTCGAACCGACGACCGAGGACAAGGGAACCTACGCCACCGACCTCTTCCGGCGCGAAGCCGTCCGCTTCCTGGAAGAGCACCACGACGAGCCGTTCTTTCTCTATGTGCCGTTCAACGCCCCCCACAGCGCCTCGAACCTCGATCCGAAAATCCGCGGCGCCGCCCAGGGCCCCGACGAGTTCAAAAAGATCTACCCCGAACTCATGAAGATGGCTGGCTACCAGCGCCGGATTGCCAAGAGAAGTGGGATGCAAACAGTCCCCAACAGGGCAAGGAAACGACTCGAATACGCCTCGTCGGTCTCCAGCATGGACGACGCGATCGGCGAACTGCTCCACTTGCTGGACAAGTACGGCGTCGCCGAGGACACGATCGTGGTCTTCTTCTCGGACAACGGTGGCGGCGGCGGGGCCGATAACGCACCGCTTCGAGGAAAGAAGGCGATGATGTTCGAGGGGGGAATCCGAGTTCCGTGCATCGTCCGCTACCCCCGAAGAGTTCCCGCGGGGACGCGAAGCGACGAGTTCCTGACCTCGCTCGAGTTGGTGCCGACCTTTCTCGCGGCCGCCTCGATCCCGCAACCCGACGATGTCGTCTTCGATGGCTTCGACATGATGCCGGTCCTCGCCGGCGCGAAGCCCTCGCCCCGCAAGGAGATGTTCTGGGAACGTCGCGACGATCGAGCCGCGCGGGTGGGGAATTGGAAGTGGGTCGAGTCGTCGAAGGGCAATGGACTGTTCGATCTCTCCAACGATATCGGCGAGCAGCACGACCTTTCGACGAGTCATCCCGAGAAGCTCGCGGAGTTGAAACAACGCTTCGCCGACTGGAAGAAGGAGATGGCCGCCGCCGAACCACGGGGCCCCTTCCGCGATTTCTAGCCGCTGTTAACTTGTGACGATTGTACCGGTCATGCCGATTGCTCCGATCGGAGCGCGACGCTCGATTGAACCGGCGATCCCGAATCGTTCGGTTCGACGGGCTCGATGTCCGATCAAGGGAGAGGCGGTCCGTCTCGAGTGGCCGCGTTGTACCTCGGCAGTGGACCGCGAACCGAGTCCATCGTCGATCTCCGACCCGCATTCGGATGAGGGATCGCATGACCGATCACGCAAACCGCACCCCAAACCTGCTTCACTTGCACCAAGCACTCCGAGTAGGCGGCCGTTCGGCGTTGGTGTTGTCGTTGATTCTCGCGGGGGTGTGCTGCCAAGCGGTCGCCATTGAGCCCTGCCCGATCATGGAGGACGTCGAGCTGCTTGAGGGCGCGAGTCTGAACGAGTTGCGGACGCTCGAGAACGCCATCTCCCTCGCCGAGCAGTACAATCCCGGCCTGCGGGCGGCGGCCGCCGCGGTGGAAAGGCAGCGTGGTCTCGCGATCCAAGCCGGTCTTTACCCCAATCCCGACGTTGTCGCCGGTCCCAATCAGCTTGGCAACGTCGAGAGTCAATACTCCGTCCAGGTCGCGCAAGAGTTCGTCACGAAGGGAAAACTGCGGCTCGATCGGGCCGCGGCGCGGGAAGCGATCAGTCGCGCGGATGCGGCTTACGTTCAACGCCGCTTCGAACTACTGACGACGGTCCGCAAGCATTACTACGAGGCCCTCGCCGCCAAACGCCGGGTGGAGATTATCGAGGACCTCACGGAAGTGGCTTGGCGTTCGGTGCGGGCCGCCCAGCAACGGGAAAAGGGAGGCGAAGGGACGACGACCGACACCCTGCTCCTAACCATCGAGGCGGAGCAGAACGACGTCGCCGAGTTGAAAGCGATCGCGCAGTACGATGCCCGCAAGAACGAACTCGTCGCGGTGATCGGCCTGCCCGAGATCGCCATCAGCACCCTCGAAGGTGATCTAGCCACTCCTCTGCCCGCGTTCGATTACGCCCTCAGTCGCCAACAGGTCGTCAACGAGAACGCCCAAGTGCAGGCGTCCGCGGCCGAGGTCCGGCGATCGCGTATTCTCTTGCGGCGCGCCGTCGTCGAACCCTTTCCGAACGTCACCGTCGAAGCGGGTTACCAGTACTTCGTCGGCGGCCCCAACAATCAGGCGCTCCTGGTCTTCGGGGTTCCGCTCCCGGTGTGGGATCGCAACCAAGGAAATGTCCGGGCGGCGCGCGCCGAAATCGCGCAAGCCGTCGACGACCTCGGCCAGGTTCAAGTCGAATTGGCCAACGCGCTGGCCACCGCGATCGGGAACTACCAAGCGGCAACCCAAGCCGTCGATCACATCAAACGCCTCATCCAGCCGAAGGCCCAGCGCGTGCTGAACATCACCCAAACGGCCTACGAACAAGGGCAGCTGGACTTCCTGCGTCTGCTCGAGGCGGAAAAGACGTTGATCGAGGTCAACCTTTCGTTGGTCGACGCCAACGAACGTCGCTGGACGGCGGCGGCCGAGGTCGCGGGATTGCTGCAACTCGAGGTCTTCCCGTAACCGCCGACATCGCGGTGAAACACCTTCGGTTGATTCCTGAGAACGCCCAGCTACCAATGAAGGGATCGGAACGCGAACCCTGGGACGTGGCTTTGGTAACCTTCACGCGGCTGATGCTTGTCGGATCGTTTCTCTACTTGCAAGGCGATTGTCGCTGCTGCGAGTCGTGGAACTTGTGGCATAGCCTCGTCTCCACCACGATCGCCTCACCCCATCACCACGACGACCACCATCACGAACACGACACTCCCACAAGCGATCTCGGTCACGCGATGACGCCGGTCGACTGCGATCCCGTCGCCCCCACATGGACGATCGATGAGCTGTCGATGATCGGGTGGAGTTGCCCCCCGGTCGGAGTCTTGGCTCTCCAAGAGTCTCCCTCGGCGCGATCATTGACTCTCCCGGGCCGAGAAGACGACTTCCCCCGTGCGCTACCGCTGCGCGCCCAGCTCCAATCCTTTCTGCTCTGAATCTTCCCATTCCATCCTGACCTGGTCGCGACTCGCTCGGGTGTACTCCCCGAGTGTTCGCTTTCATACGACGGCACCTTCGTCCCCTTGACGGATGACCGTCTCGGAACCCGGGCCCCTGGCCTCCCGACGGTAGGGATGGCCAAGGCCAGACTCTCGACCCAAACTCGAAGGAGCAATCATGCGATCATTCGCAACCTGTCTCGTTGCGGCGTCCCTTGGCCTCTGGATCACGGGATGCGGCGAGCACCACCACGACGAGGATGCCAAAGCAACCAGCAAGGCCGACGACCACGACGACCACGGCCACGGTCATTCCCACGACCATGGGCATGACCAAGAACACGATCATGGCGCCCACGGTCCCCATGAAGGCGAACTCCTCGAACTTGGCGACAGTGGCTACCACGCCGAGTTCGTCGACGACCCTCCCGCGACGAAGATCTACTTGCTTGGCAAGGACGCGAAGAGCCCGCTGGAAGCGGACGTCACCGGCGTCACCATCAACGTCAAGAGTGGCGATAAAGCCAAGCAGTTCACTCTCAAGGCCGACGCCAAGGGCGGCGACAAGCTCTACATCTCCGACGACGCGGAACTGACCTACCTCCTCGGCAGTGACGATGCCGACGCTCGCGTGCGGGTCGACATCGGCGAGAAGTCGTACGTCGCCGAGTTGCACCTGGACGAACACGACGAGCATGACGACCACGACGAAGAAGCTCCGTCGACGAAGAACTAACAGGGAGTCTCTCCATGACGAAAACCATTGCGGGGGCGATCGGCATCCTGCTGATCGTCCTCGTCTCCGCGGGGACCGGCTTTGTCGTCCGCCATGTCCTTCCCATCGCACCGGCCAACTCCGAAGAGACCAGCGCCGACGACGAACCGCATCCGTCCGGGGTGACGCTCTCCGAGCAAGCACGCAAGAACCTCGACTTGAAGACCGGCCGGATCGAACTCGGTGACTACTGGCGGACACTTTCGGTCCCCGGCGTGGTAATCGAGAAACCGGGCGAAAGCATGCACGGGGTGACGACGCCCGTCGAAGGCGTGGTCGAGAAGATCTTCGCCTCGCCCGGACAAGTCGTCCGGTCCGGCGATCCCCTCTTCCAGCTTCGTCTGACGGGAGAGCGGCTCGCCGAGGCCCAGTCGGAACTACTCAAGACCATCCGCGATATCGAGCTCGTCGATCGAGAGCTCAAGCGCATCGAACCGCTTGTCAAGGATGGCGCCGTCACGCAGCGACAGAAGCTCGAACTCGAGTACAAACGGCGCCGTTTCGAAGCGACCCAGCAAGTCGCCTCCCAGGAACTGCTGGCCCTTGGCCTGTCGGAAAAGCAGATCGCTCAAGCTCGCGAGACGGGCCAACTGGTCCGAACCTTCACCGTCCGTACTCCCGAGAGGGATCACCACGCGACTTCCGTTCCCGAGGAGGCGGATCGCCCCTTGCCAAAGGCCGATCGCTGCCCCGCCGAGGAAAGCGCCTTCACCATCGAAAAGCTCTTGGTTCAACGTGGCGGTCTGGTCGCCGCGGGCCAGAACCTGTGCGACCTCGCCGAGCACACGATGCTCTTTGTCGAGGGGCAAGCCTTCGAGAAGGAGGTCGAAGTCATCGGCAAGGCGATGACCAACGATTGGCCCATCAAGGCGGTCTTCGAGGTCGGCGACGACGAGGATCTCGTCCGCGAGGGACTGCGCGTGCTGTACATCGACAATCACGTGATCCCCGACTCGCGTACCGTCCGGCTCTATCTGCCGCTGTGCAACGAGGTCTTTAGCGATCGCCCTGGCGCCAACGGCTCGGTCTACCGAACCTGGCGGTTCAAGCCGGGGCAGAAGTGTCGGCTCTTCATTCCGGTCAAGCGGTGGACCGAGCGGATCGTCGTTCCCTCGGAGGCAGTCGTGGTCGAAGGCCCCGACGCGTATGTCTTTCAAGCGAGCGGCGATTCGTTCGAACGTCGCCCGGTACACCTGGAGTACCGCGACGCCGACACCGCGATCATCGCCAACGACGGCAGCATCTTTCCTGGCGACATCATCGCGCTGAACAACGCCTATCAGCTCAACTTGGCGTACAAGGCGAGCGTCGAAGGCGACAAGGGAGCCGGCCACGGTCACAGCCATGGCTAGCCGTCGGACAAGAACCGACTGCCACAGCGGTGCCACTTGCTGCTCGCCAGCCAGTGCGGCGAGCGATGGGTCTTCAGCGCGTGGCGAGAACCATTCGGCGGAACGAGCTATTCCCCTCTCCCGCCGGAAGAGGGGAGCAAGTGACGGGTTTTCGATCGGGACTTGGTCCATGTCTCCTGATTGACGAGTTCGTTGCATGAAACCTCGTTCTCCGATCGTGCGGGAGCGTGCTGAATCAGAGGCCTTTCCCGCGTGCCCACGGCGAGCGTGGGCGAGGCACCCAAGAGCCTATTGGTCGTGAATAGACAACCAGAACACTAGGTAACGATTTCATGCTCAACGCGGTCATCCGCCTCGCCTTGAAAAACAGACTCTTGGTCATCGGGCTCGCGCTGGTCATCGCGATGTACGGAAGCTGGGTGACGTCGCAACTATCGATCGACGTCTTCCCCCAACTGACGCGGCCGCGGGTGACGATCATGACCGAGGCCCCCGGCCTGGCTCCCGAAGAGGTCGAGACGCTCGTCACCTTTCCTTTGGAAACGGCCCTCAACGGGGCCGCGGGGGTCGAGACCGTCCGCAGTTCCTCGGGTATCGGTCTCTCGATCATCTTCGTCGAGTTCGGTTGGAACGCCGACATCTACACCGCCCGGCAGATCGTCCAGGAACGGATGGCCCTCGCCAGCGAACAACTCCCCGAGGGGATCACGCCCCAACTGGCGCCGATCAGCTCCATCCTGGGGCAGATCATGCTCGTGGGGCTCTGGAGCGAAGAGGGAAAGACCGACCCGCTCGAGTTGCGTACCCTCGCCGATTGGGTTCTGCGACAACGGCTGCTCGCCATCCCCGGCGTCGCGCAAGTCATCAGCATGGGCGGTGGCCGCAAGCAGTATCAAGTCCTCGTCAATCCCGACAGCATGCGTGCCTACGGCGTCACGCTGCACGATGTCGACACCGCGCTGGCCGCGAGCAACCTCAACGTCACCGGTGGCTACCTCGAATCGGGATCCAGCGAGTTCCTCGTCCGGGGATTGGGCCGCGTCGAGACCCTCGACGACATCGAGAAAGTGGTCGTCAAGCGAACGGCCGAGCGGTCGATCCTGATCCGCGACGTCGCCAGAGTCGTCGCCGGGCCGCAAGTCAAGCGGGGTGACTCCTCGGTCAATGGTCGCTACCCCGGTGTCATCCTCACCATTCAAAAGCAACCTGGCGCCGATACCCGACGTATCACCGAGGACATCACCAAGGCGCTGCTCGAATTCAAGGAGACGCTCCCCGAGGACATCGGGATCGACGAGAACATCTTCCAACAGCGGATGTTCATCGACCGAGGGGTCGACAACGTCGTCGAGGCCCTGCGCGATGGAGCCATCCTGGTCGTGATCATTCTCTTTCTGTTCCTGATGGATCTGCGCACGACCTTCATCACGCTGACCGCGATCCCGCTCTCGGTCCTCGTCACCGCCCTCGTTTTCTACTCTCTCGAGATGTCGATCAACGTGATGACCCTCGGCGGCTTGGCGGTCGCGATCGGCGAACTGGTCGATGACGCGATCGTCGACGTCGAGAACATCCACCGTCGGCTGAAGGAGAACGCCGCCAGCGACCGACCGCGACCGGTCCTGACCGTCGTCTACGAGGCGAGCATCGAGATCCGCCGGGCGATCGTCTTCGGCACGATGCTGGTGATTCTCGTCTTCCTTCCCCTCTTCGCGCTCAGCGGAATGGAGGGTCGACTCTTCGTCCCGATGGGCTTGGCGTACATCGTCTCGATCCTCGCATCGCTGGCGGTCTCGCTCACCGTCACCCCGGTCCTCAGTTCGTTCCTGCTCGGCCGCGGAAAGTCGACCGGACACGATCCCGAGGATTCGGAGCGCGATGGCTTTCTCTTGCGTTGGCTCAAGTACCTGATGGCCCCGATCATCCACTTCGGCATCGCGCTGCCGGGGATGATCCTCACGATGGGCGCGGTCCTCGTGATCGGTGCCTTCGTCGTCCTGGCGAATCTCGGCGCCGACTTTCTCCCGGAGTTCGACGAAGGGGCGGTCCAAGTCAACGTCATCCTCCCGCCGGGATCCTCGCTTTCGACCAGCAACCGTCTCGGCCGTATCATTGACGAACGCTTCCGCGCCCTTCAAGCGACGTCCGAGAACCCGACCGGGCCCATCTTGAGCTTCGGCCGCAAGACCGGTCGCGCGGAGAACGACGAACACATCATGGAAGTCAACGTCAGCGAGTACGTCATCGCGCTGAACCCCGAAAGCGGGCTGTCGCGGCGCGAGGTGCTCAAGCTCTTTCGCGACGAGCTCAAGGAGATTCCCGGCATCCAATACGAGGTGGAACAGCCATTGGCCCACCTCATCAGCCACATGCTCTCGGGCGTGACGGCCCAGATCGGCATCAAGGTCTACGGCGACGATCTCGATGTCCTGCGGCGTCTGGCCAACGAGATCAAAGGCGCGATCCAGAGCGTGCCGGGAATCGCGCCGCCCGTCGTCGAGCCGATGCAGCTCATCCCGCAGATCCGCATCGAACTCAACCGCGACGAGCTGGCGCTCTACGGCATCACGCCCAAGTACGTCAACGACTTCATTGAGACGGCGATGAACGGCGCGGTCATCTCGTCGGTCCTCGATGGTCAGCGAACCTTCGACCTCTTGGTTCGGCTCGACGAGCCCTACCGCAAGGACATCACGAAGCTCAACCGACTCTCGCTCGATCTCCCCGACGGCGGTAGGATCCCGATCTCCTCGGTGGCGAAGGTCTACGAGGGAGGCGGACCGAACACGATCAACCGCGAGAATGTTCGGCGACGGGTCACGATCCGCGTCAACACGACCGATCGCGATCTCGGCAGCGCCGTGGCCGACATCAAACGCCGCATCGCGGAGAACGTCACCCTTCCCGAAGGCTACTTCATCGAATACGGCGGCCAGTTCGAGGCCCAAGAGCAAGCGACGCGCATGATCGGCTTTCTCAGCCTTCTGTCGCTCGCCGGAGTCTTCCTCGTGCTCTACACGACGCTCCCCTCGGTCCGCATCGTGCTTCAGATCATGGTGGCGATCCCGGCAGCCTTCGTCGGCGGTGTCGCCGCGTTGGCACTGAGCGGGCAAGTCCTCACCGTCGCGAGCTTGGTCGGCTTCATCTCCCTCGCCGGCATCGCCTCGCGCAATGGCATCCTGCTCGTCTCCCACTACTTGCACCTGATGCGTTTCGAAGGGGAAGAATTCAACGAGAAGATGGTGCTGCGCGGTAGCCTCGAGCGGTTGGCGCCGGTGTTGATGACGGCGCTGACGACCGGCATCGGCCTCGTTCCGCTGGTATGGGGTGGGCAAGCTCCGGGACGCGAGATTCTCTACCCGGTGGCGACCGTCATCGTCGGCGGCTTGACAACGTCGACGCTCTGCGAGTTCCTGATCCGGCCGGGCATCTTTCTCGCCTTCAGCGGTTCGGCCGCCAAGCGGCTGGTCGAGGGAATCGAGCCGGAGTCACCAGCCAGCGATGACTCGCGAGACAAAACCTAGTGCATTGATCCATCGACCTCTCGGATTGCCACTGGCTGCTTGTCCGCCAATGCCAAAGAGTTCGGCTTGCACGAATACCGGCGTCAAGTTGGAGCAGAGCACTAGTCGCCCAAATCGAAGGTCAATTGGTTGTCACCGCTTTCAATCTCCGCCGATAGTCCGGAACGAGCGGGGTCGCCGAACTTGGGTGGGAGGAGCGATTCGGTCTCCATCGACCGCAGCGCCGCTTGGGCATCGGCGTCCACTGGATTGGCGGGCGTGTGGGTCGCCATTGGTTTCTGAACGGACTGAATCGCGACCTGATGTTTGCCGAGCGTGGCGCCGTCGCCGGGGCGATAGGTCGTCACCTCGATGATCTCTCCATCCAGGATACGGCCGGTCGCCGGTCGCCCTCCCACCGGTTCGAGAATGATTGTTCCCTGCGGCAACGGTTTCCCGAGATAGTTCACGGTCCCGGTCACTCGGCCGAGTTCCGGGTGACCCGAACCGCATCCCGCCGCGAAGAGAAGCAACAGCGTGAATGGTACCGTCGTTGGCTTGATTTGAGTCATGCGTCGTCGCCCTGTTGATTGCCGTCTCACATCAAAGTCACGATTGAACGTAGACACTGCCCTTCCTCCAAGGGTCATTCCCATCGCTCCCCCTTGTCCAAGGGATGTTCCCATCGCTCCCCCTTGTCCAAGGGATGTTCCCATCGCTCCCCCTTGTCCAAGGGATGTTCCCATCGCTCCCCCTTGTCCAAGGGATGTTCCCATCGCTCCCCCTTGTCCAAGGGGGAGAAGGAGGGGATCGCTCCTCACGTTCGGAGGGGGTCGGCTCCTCCGACCCGCGAGCCATCATCCGAAGCCACGGCGACGGGACTCAGGGACTCTTCGACACGATCTCTCCTCCGTCGCGCGACGCCATGGCGCGGTAGAGCACCCCATCGATGTTCTCGCTGATGAAGTCGATCGATCCGTCCGCGAAGAGAAAGTGGGCGCCGCCAAGATGCCTGCTGCGAAAACCGAACGCGTGGTCCCATTTCGGACTCCCCTGCGTCGGCCAGTTCGAACTTCCAAGCAGATCGTCATTGCGAAAGTTGATCGGATGGGCGGTCGATCCGAAGCTCTGGACGCCGAAATTCTGGGCGATGCACCCGACCCCGATCGACTCGCCGACGAGGAAGGTCTTGCTCAGCCCGTCGGGGCAATCGCGAAAACGGGCGCTCCATGCGAATCGGGACATCATTCCCCGTACCGGGTTTCCGTTGCCGGCGTTGCCGTACGTCGGGTCCTCGCCGATGCCGGTCGAGTTGCGGTAGTCGCCGACGACCGCCGCGTAGTCGACGTTCGAGATCACCCAGGTTGGTGGCGCGAAGAACTCCTGTTCACGAAGAACGTGGGCGTCGGGATTCGAGGGACAGACGAACTGGGCGTAGACAGGCCGAATGTAGTCGATGTTATCCCCCTGCCACGACGCCCGGCTGAAGTTCAGCTTCTCGTGGATGTGGCCGAGATCCATGAATGGGGTCATCAAGGGCAACCATCCCCAGCGATTGACGTGACTGTTGCTGATCGGAAGCATCAGATGCGACTCGTGATAGCCATGCATCGCGATGCCCAGTTGCTTGAGATTATTGCGACACTGCGTCCGACGAGCCGACTCCCGGGCCTGCTGCACCGCCGGCAACAGCAGCGACACTAGCACGCCGATGATGGCGATCACGACCAGCAGTTCCACCAGCGTGAAACCATGTCCATTCCTTCCCAGACGATGAGATCTCATCGCTTCCCCCTCGATTCGTGGATGAAAAGATGTGGAGCCCAATCCCCGTGGGCGCGACCACGAAACAGAGCCGTCGATCACCGAGGACGGGAAGGAGCGCAACGAGTCGACGCACGAAGGATCTTCGCGGATTGTGGTCGTTGCGAACGAGAGGAGATCACTCTCGACCCCTCGTTCCCGCATCGCGGCAGATTCCCGAAGGGGAGCCTCCGCGGTATCGGATCCGACTGGCATCAAGAGCAGTGCTGATTGGCAGGACTCGGCGTGAGCCCTTTCCCGATCGGGAAGGCGCCTCACCCAGCACAGTCCCTCTCATTAAGACGGGTAGCTCGTGCAGTCCCGACTCTCCAGGGAGGTGGGCCGAAAGTCAAGGACCAACCGGCAAAATTGGCTCTCCAAATACGCGTACCATGATGACAAGAAGCACGAGGGAGCGAGGCAACAATGATTCGCGCAAGCGTCTTATTCATCTGGGAACAATCCGCCGGTTTTGCGGATTGAACAGGCTCAAAGCCACGCCGCAAGCCCCTACCTTCATCAAGTCTTCGCACATGATCGCTATAACGTAGATCGGGTGGCTGCTAGAATGCGGTTCGATTGACCAGTGCTGTGTCAGATCCAAGAGTTCGGGGTGGCATTGGCTGCTGGTCAGCCAGTGGGAAGTGATTGTGGGTTCGCAACCCGAAATCTTGCGTTTGACGCAGCCCTAGTGTACCCCCACAACGATGGAAGCTCATTTTCGAGGCCCGACGGATGCGCATCCTCTTGGCGATCGCGATAGTCGTACTGCTCGGTGCGGTCGCCTTCTTCTCCGGGCGCACGCACGCACTGACGAATGAGTCCACGCCGACTGACACATCCAACCCCGCGGTGTCGGGGTTTGGCGTCGAGAAGTCCAAGAAGGATGGGACCTCGATCGTGGTGGGGCTGGGGATGCTCCGACCCGTCGGCGACGTCATCCAAATCGGGGCGCCCCCCGGCTCTCGGGTCGCCGAGGTATTGGTGAGCGAAGGGGACATTGTCGAGTCGGGGGACCATCTCGTGGTCCTCGATCAGCACGAAGTCGCCGAAGCGTCGGTCGCGCTCGCCAAGGCTCGCTTGTCCTCGAGCAAGGCGTTGCAACTGGCCGAGATCGGCGTCGCGGAAGCTTCGATCGCGAAAGCCAAACTCGCGGCCGAGCAGGTGGTGACGCTGACGCCGTTGGAAGTGGAGAGCCAGGAGACCAACGTCGAACTGCTCAAGGCGGCGGCGGAGAACGCCAAGCGCAACCTCGATCGCTTTGAGCCGCTGGCCACCGACAACACCGTCTCGCCCCAGGATTACGATGCCCAAAAACTAGCGGCGCGGCAAGCCGAACTCAATCTCCAGGAAGCGACGATCACCCTCGAGCGGTTGAAATCCAAGACTTCGCTCGACGCGCTTCTAGCCCAACAACAAATCAAGGTCGCCGAGGCCAATTTGGAACGGGCCCGTCGCTCGATTCAGCTCGACGTGCTCGAGAACGACGTGGCCCTCTCCCAAGCCAAGCTCGACCAGTGCCTCATTTGCGCCCCGGGCGTCGGCGAGGTCATCAAGGTCTACGCCCGGCCCGGCCAGCCGTGCAGCGGCGAACCGTTGGTCGACTTTGGCGACACCTCGCACATGTACGTGCTGACGGAGGTCTATCAGACCGACGCTCTCAAAGTCCACGTGGGGCAACGAGCGGTCGTGACGTCGCCGGCGCTTCCCGAGCCCTTGAGCGGCAAGGTCACAACCATCAGCAACCAGATCTCGCGTCAGAGCATCTTTTCCTCGAGCCCAACGGCTCTGGTCGACGCCCGGGTGGTCGATGTCCACATCCTTCTCGACCACGGCTCCCCCGCCAACCGTCTGATCGGGCTTCAAGTCGACGTCAAGATCTTCGTCTCCGCCACCGCGCCGACGAATTCGGTCACGCCTACTGAGAACGCCGACACACCATGAAGACTCCGTTGGCATGGCGCAAGATCTGCCATCAGAAGACGCATACCCTCGTCGTCATCGCCGCCATCGGCTTCACGATCACTCTCATCTTCATGCAGTGCATCGTCTTCAACGTTTGCCGCGTCTCCGGCACGGTCTTCTACGACTTGTTCGACTTCGACCTGCTGGTCATCTCCAGCGACTATGACGGCTTGGTCGACCCCGGACAGTTTTCCCACCAACTGCTTCAGAGCATCAAGAGGGAACCCGAGGTCATCGCGACCACGCCGATTCGGGCGGTCAACATCAACTGGAGAAATCCGAGCAACGGGCAGGAGTATCCGGTCCAGTTGGTCGGGGTCGATCTCTCCGACCCGGTCTTTCGCTCCGATCACCTCAAGACCCTGAAATCGTACTTGAGTCGCCCGATGACGGTGATGATCGATCGCCGCAGCCTCCCGGCGATCGGCAAATGGCACATCAACGACACCTGTCGACTCGGGGCCAGCCAACTCGACATCGCCGCCGCGTATAGTCACGGCATCGGTTTCAGCGCGTTCGGGTGCGTGGTCTGCGGAAGCCAAACGTTTCTGAACGTCGTTCCCTACGACGGCAGCAAGACGACATTCGGTCTCGTTCGGCTCGCCGGCGACACCAATCGCGACGCCCTGATCGAGCGTCTTCGGGAGAGCCTTCCGGACGATGTCGCGGTCGTGACACCCGAAGAGATCAGCGTGAGCCAGCAGTACCGCTGGATCGTCCAGAAACCGGTCGGGATCCTCCTCGGTAGCGGCGTGATTATCAGCGTCCTCGTCGCCTCGATCATCCTGCACCAGATCCTCTCGCACGACGTCAACAACCATCTGCACGAATACGCCACGCTCAAAGCCATCGGCTACTACGACTCAAAGGTCAAGTCGGTCCTCTTCATCCAGGCGTCCCTTTGGACGCTCCTGAGTTTTCTTCCCGCGACGCTCGTGGCATGGATCCTTTGCCGGTACCTGAACGCGCACACCCCCGTGCCGGTGCTGCTCGCTCCCGGGCTACTGGTCATCGTGCTCGCGATCACCGCCACGATCTGTCTCGTCTGCGGCACCATGGTGCTCGCGAAACTCAAACGGGCCGATCCTGTCGATCTCTTTTGAGGAGCCAACCATCAAGACACCGTTGTCCTGGAGGATCCTGACGCTTCACAAGATCAAGCTGGCGGTCTCGGTGGCCGGTATCGCCTTCGCGGTCGTGCTGATGTTCGTTCAGTTGGCCTTTCTCAAGTCGCTCTTTCTCGCGGAGACACAAGGTCCAGCCCAGTTCAACACCGACTTGATCATGATCAGTCCCACGCGAGTACTTCCCGGCATGTCCCCGTCGTTCCCCTTGAATGTCCTGCGCAACTCCCTTGCCGACCCGGATGTCGAGAACGTCACGCCGGTCTACACCATCACGTTGGCGCGTTGGCGCAACGCGTGGACCGGAAAGGGTCACCTGATCCAAATCTACGGCATCGATCCGGACGCCGACGTCTTCAATATCGAGAGGCTTTCCGATTACCGCGATCAGCTTCGCATCCAGGGAGCCGTCCTCTTCGACCGTCGCTCGCGCGACTTCTACGGGCCGACCTTCCAGGGAGTCGAGACGGAACTCTCCGATCGGAAAGTCACGGTCATCGGCCAAGTCTCCCTCGGTCCGACCTTTCGTTCCGACGGCAACGCCCTGATGAGTCGTCGCACCTACTTCGATCACGTCGGCACCGGAGACCTCGGACCGATTCGGACCGAACGAGTCGATTTCGGACTGATCCGCACGAGGGAGGGAGCCGATCTCGACGCGCTCGCTCGACGACTCGAGCAGGCGGCGAATCAACAGGTACGCGTCCAGACGAAGACAGCGTATCTCGCTCAAACGGAGGAGTTCGTGAGCAAGAACACGCCGATCGCGTTTCTCTTCGGTTTCGGGGTCGTCCTGGGCATCTCGATCGGCATCGTCTTCTGCTACAACATCCTTTACAACGACATCGCCGCCCAACTGCGACAATACGCGACGCTCAAGGCGATCGGCTACCAGGACATCCAGTTGACCAAGTATGTCGTTGAGCAAGCCCTGCTGCTGAGTCTGCTCGGCTACGTCTTGGGCTACGTGGTCGCGTCGGCGATCTACGCGGTGCTCTCGAATTCCGCCCGCGTGCCGATGCCAATGACCGCAGGTCGAGCCGCGATGGTCTTCGCCTTGACGGTGGTCATGTGTCAGGCGGCGGGTTTGCTGGCGGTGCGTAGGGTCCACCGCGTCGATCCGGCCGAGTGTTTCTGAGCGAACCGAAGGGAGAATCCTCGAGAGTGAGCACCTCGGAACCAACCGTACTCGCCAGCGCCCTGAATTACGCCTTCAGCTCCGGCGGTTCGTCGAAGCGAGTGCTCGACAGCGTCGACTTTGAGATGCAGCCGGGAGAGATCGTGATCGTCACCGGTCCCTCCGGATCGGGAAAGACGACCCTGCTGACCCTCGTGGGGGCGCTCCGCTCGGTGCAGCAAGGGGAGATGTTCGTCCTCGGCAAGCCGCTTCATCAGTTGGACAAACGCTCGCTCGTCGATGTCCGGCGCGAGATCGGCTTCATCTTCCAGATGCATAACCTCTTCGACGCACTCTCGGCCTTCGAGAACGTCAAGATGTCGCTCGAGCTGCGCAAGTACTCGAAAGAGTACATCAAGAAACGCGCGATCGAACTCCTGACCGAACTCGGCCTCGGCGAGAGGATCGACTACAAGCCGCAAGCCCTCTCGGGAGGGCAGCGCCAACGCGTCGCGATCGCGCGTGCTCTGGCCAACAAGCCGCAACTGATCCTCGCCGACGAGCCGACCGCCGCGCTCGATCGCGAATCGGGACGAACCGTCGTCAACCTGATCCAGCGACTCGCTAAACAGGAACAAAGCTCTATCCTGCTGGTGACGCACGACAACCGCATTCTCGACATCGCCGACCGGATCGTCACCCTGGTCGACGGCCGGATCGAGTCGGACGTCAATCTCGCCGAACGCCTACGGATCTGCGAGATCCTGCGCCAGACGCCCGCCTTTCGTTCCCTCACTCCCGGCGAGTTGACCGAGATGGCCGAACACATGCAACGAGAGACTTTCGCGAAGGGTGACGCCATCGTCCGCCAGGGAGAAATCGGCGATCGCTTGTTCGTCCTCCAACAGGGAGTCGTCGAGGTCTTTCACGATGATGGTGACGGATCGCGTTCGGTCGCCTCCCTGGAGTCGGGCAACGTCTTCGGCGAGGGGGCCCTGTTGACCAGTGGCGAACGCAACGCGACGGTGATCGCGCAGGAGGATGTCTCGGCGCTCAGCCTCACCAAGGAGTCGTTCGACCAAGCCCTCAACTCGAGCGTCAGCTTCAACCAGGAAATCCTCCAGATTCACTTCACCCGGACGAACGTGCTCACCGGCTCCCCGCACCCTCCCCAGACCTCCTAGTCACAAAGCGGACGCATGAAGAATCGTTACAACCGTCACAATTGATCATGTTTCTCGGCCGCGCGCGTCGATGAGACGAGCAAGGCGGCGTCGGGAGGTCCCTCGACGGACGCAACCCACGAATCGACACCGATTCGTCCCAGAACATGGTTTGAGGCTGACGGCATGCCAGAGAGGTCAACGTCCCGCGTCTTGCGACGACTGCTGGTCGGACTCGCGATCGCTTCCTTGGGATGTCATCAGATCGTCTCGACGGAGTTGGAGAACCTCCCCGGGGCGTTTCATCCCATCATGGAGGGCTATCCGGAGACGGATGTCTCTTGTGCCCCGTTCGCGGAGACCGAACCCGCGCCGCGCACCATCAAGAACTACCAAAACGCCGAGCCCTGGAACCTTTCGCTCCAAGAGACCCTCGCGATCGCGATGGGGAACAACCCGCGCATCGCGGCCCTCGGCACCCAACCCGGTGAAGTCGGTACCGCCATCGCCGCCCATCAGGCCATGTTCGACCCCGTCATCAACATCGCCGAATCGTACACCTACTACAACCAGCAAGAGTTCAACCCGATCTACTTGTCGATCATCGAACCCGGAGCCGATGCCTTCACTCTCGACGTCATCGGCAACCTCTTCGGACCGGAACTGACTCCACGCAACATCACCAGCGGAGCGGCAACCAATCCCAACCAACCGATCAATCCCGGGTTCGGCCTCTTCGCCTACGGCAAACGGTTCTCGCACGGTGGAATCGGGACCCTTCACTACGACCTCAACTACCGTGACTTCGGCCCGCTCAATCAGAATCTGTTCATCATCAATCCCGCGTACCAGACCTCCATGCTCGCGAAGATCGAGCAGCCGCTGGCTCAAGGCTTTGGCAAGAAGTTCAACGAGGCCAGCATCCTGATCGCCCGTTCCAACCAGGCTCAGGCCTTGGGCGATTTCGAGGCCCAGGTGCAGCAGCTCTCCCTCGACGTGATGCAAACCTACTGGAGTCTCTACCTCGCCCAGCAGGTGACCCGAGTCCGTCACGCCAGCTTGAAGCAATCGCAGTCAACCCTCCGCAGCGAACAACGACGACTCAAGACCGGCGTCGGTTCGACCGCGAGTGTCGCGTTGGCCCTTAAGCGATTCGAGACCTTTCGCGCCCTTCACCTCGAGGCGATCAATCAGGTCTTAACCATCGAACTGACTCTTCGGGAACTGATGGGAATCACGCCGACCGACGGCCGTCGCATCGTTCCTGTCGATCGTCCCCAGGAGGCGGAATTCGCTCCCGACTGGACCATCGCCCTCGAGGAAACGATGAACTTCCGCTCCGACGTGCGTGCCCAGCGTCACGCGATTCGCGCCGCGGAACTCGACCTCTTCCGGGAGCGAAACGGTCTCAAGCCCGACTTGACCGCCTCGGCGGCGATCGCGACCACCGGCGCCGACTCGTCGCTCTCGCAAGCGAACGGATCGATGTTCGACTTCCGTTATCTCGATGCCTTCGCGTCGATCGCTTACTCCCGTCCGCTCGGGGAACGAGCCGCCCGCGCCGCGGTCCGCCGAGCCCAACTCGCGCTGAGTCGCGCCCGTCACGAGCTTCGCGCCCGAGAGCTGTCCGCTCGTCATGACGTCGCGATGGCCTACAAGGAGATCGTGACGTCCTACCAACTGATCGAGGTCCAACGAGCCCGCCGCGACGCGTCGCGCGATTCGTTCGAGGATCAGCAGCGGCTCTATGACCGTGGGCTCTCCACGCTCGACATGCTCCTCGACGCCCAAGTCGAACTCGTCGACGCCGAGAATCAACTGATCAAGGCCCAAGTCGACTACAACCTCGCCCTGCTTCGCTACTCCCACGCGAAGGGAACGATCCTGAGCGATCACGGGGTGACGATGGCGGAGGAACTGTTCGCCTCGGAGTCGGTTGGTCTTTGTCAGAAGCTTCACGCTCACTTCGGCCGCAAGTCGATGCCGATGGCCGCGATGCCATCCGCGACCGTTGCGCCCGAGGACGTCATCGTCCCCGTCACGCACCAAGAGTCCGTGGTCCCCGCCCAAGAGACGCTCGCCCACGAGGAGGTCATCGTCGACGCTCCCCCTGCGATCGCCGAGCAAGCCGCCAGTGACTCCGCCGAGGGACTCCTCGCCCCGGCGCCCATCGTCGAAACCGGCGTCCTGCGCATCGACCCGTAGGGAATCCGCTAGTGCTTTGTCTGATCCCAACGTTCGGGTGGCACTGGCTGCTTGGTAGCCAGTGAGAAGTGATCGTGGATTCACAACCCGAAATCTTGCGTTCGACGCGGCACTAGTCCATCGGTGTCACTCTCTCGTCACCATCCGCGGCACCGATCTCGTTCCCATGACCCGCCCGTTCACCCGGTCCCTTCCTCAATCTCGGCAACTTCGCTTGTCAGTGGCTCTCGATCCCGTAGACCGCTGCTAACAGCCCGAAAAACGGTTCCTTCGCATCTCTATCGACTCAACGTCAAGCGCGAGCCCGTGGCCCATGAATGCCGAGAAACTGCGACTCCAGGAAACCAAGGCGCATCACATCCATTGGAAACGATGGGGGCCGTATCTCAGCGAACGGCAATGGGGAACGGTTCGCGAGGACTATAGCGCCACCGGCGAGGCATGGGACTACTTCCCCCATGAGCAGGCGCGCAGCCGAGCCTACCGCTGGGGCGAAGACGGCATCGGCGGCATCAGCGACTACCACCAACATATCTGCTTCGGGCTGGCCGTCTGGAACGGTCACGACCCGATCCTCAAGGAGCGGCTCTTCGGGCTGACCGGCCCCGAGGGCAATCACGGCGAGGACGTCAAGGAACTCTACTACTACCTCGACGCCACCCCGACGCACTCCTACCTCAAGATGCTCTACAAGTATCCGCAGACCCTTTACAACTACGCCTGGCTCGTCGAGGAGAACCGCCGCCGCGGCAAGGACCTCCCCGAGTTCGAGCTGATCGACACCGGCGCCTTCAACGGGGATCGCTACTTCGACATCTTCATCGAGTACGCCAAGGACAAGCCCGAAGACATCCTCATCAAGATCACCTGCGTCAACCGGGGCCCCGACCCGGCGCGTATCCACGTCCTGCCGCAGCTCTGGTTCCGCAACACCTGGTCGTGGAGCGACGACGGCGACATCCGCCGCCCCCACGTCAAGGCAGGCAATGGGTCCTGGCTCGAGGTTCACCACCCGCAAGTCGGCGACTATCGCCTCTACTACGAAGGCTCCCCCGAACTCCTCTTCTGCGACAACGAAACCAACTCCCAAAAGCTCTTTGGCTCCGGCAATTCCCACGGCTACTTCAAGGACGCCTTCCACGAGTACGTCATCGACGGACGACAGGAGGCCGTCAATCCCGCCCGAACCGGGACCAAAGCCACCGCATACGACACCCTGAGCATCGCCGCGGGCGAGTCACAATCGATTCGGCTTCGGTTGAGCAAGTCCGACGCCGGCGTCACCAATCCCTTCGCCGACTTCGACACAATCTACGCCCAACGACGTGCCGACGCGGACGAGTTCTATGATGAGCTTCAAGAGGGCGTCAAGACCGACGACGCCAAGCTCGTCCAACGTCAAGCCCTCGCCGGCATGATCTGGTCGAAGCAGTTCTACCACTACGACATCCCTCGTTGGCTCAACGGCGATCCGGGCCAACCGGCGCCCCCTCCCCAACGAAAAGAGGGACGAAACCACGAGTGGTTCCATCTCAACAACGCCGATGTCGTCTCGATGCCCGACAAGTGGGAGTACCCTTGGTATGCCGCGTGGGACTTGGCGTTTCATTGCTTGCCGCTCGCGCTGGTCGATCCGCAGTTCGCGAAACATCAACTCGTGCTGATGACCCGCGAGTGGTACATGCACCCGAACGGCCAACTCCCCGCCTACGAGTGGGCCTTCGGCGACGTCAACCCTCCGGTCCACGCTTGGGCCACCTGGCGCGTCTACCAAATCGATCGCAAGCAGACGGGAAAGCCCGATCGCGACTTTCTCGAGCGCGTCTTTCACAAGCTCATGCTCAACTTCACCTGGTGGGTCAACCGCAAGGACTACGACGATCGCAACGTCTTCCAGGGCGGCTTCCTCGGCCTCGACAACATCGGCGTCTTCGACCGTAGCGCCCCGTTGATGAACGGCGGCCGACTCGACCAGGCCGACGGCACCGCCTGGATGGGCATGTACTGCCTGAACCTGATGCGCATCGCCTTGGAACTCGCCAAGGAGAACCCGGTCTATCAGGACATCGCCACCAAGTTCTTCGAGCACTTCCTCCACATCGCCGAAGCGATCAACAGCATGGGCGAGGACGCGCACGGTCTCTGGGACGAGGAGGATGAGTTCTACTACGACATGCTTCACCTTCCCAACGGGGAGGCTCGACCGATGAAGATTCGTTCCATGGTCGGCCTGGTTCCCCTCTTCGCCATCGAGACCTTGGAGGCCGATCTGATCGAACGGGCACCCGAGTTCGCCAAGCGGCTCGAGTGGGTTCTCGAGAACCGGCCCCATCTGGCCAACTTGGTCTCGCGATGGCAAGTCCCCGGTCGCGGCGAACGCCGCCTGCTCGCCCTCCTTCGCGGCCATCGCATGAAGCGAGTCCTCGCCCGCATGCTCGACGAGACCGAGTTTCTCTCCGACTACGGCATCCGCGCCGTCTCCCGCTACCACAAGGACCATCCCTACGTCCTTCACTGCGACGGACAGGTCCTGCAGTGCTATGGCCAAGACCTCTCCGTCGAGTATCAACCGGCCGAATCGAACACCGGCATGTTCGGCGGCAACTCGAACTGGCGCGGGCCGATCTGGTTCCCCGTCAACTACCTCATCGTCGAATCGCTCGAGAAGTTCCATCACTACTACGGCGACGACTTCAAGGTCGAGTGCCCGACCAACTCCGGCAACTACATGACCATCAACGAGGTCGCCCAGGAACTCTCGCGGCGACTTTGCAGCATCTTCCTCAAGGACGCCGACGGGAAGCGGGCCGTCTTTGGGCAATACCCCCATCTGCAAGAGAACTCGCAGTTCCGCGACCACTTGCTCTTCCACGAGTACTTTCACGGCGACACCGGCCGCGGCGTCGGCGCCTCGCATCAAACTGGCTGGACCGGCGTCGTCGCCAAGCTCCTGCATCCGAAACGAGAGGCGGTCCACTAGTGGTTGGTTTGTCTTCTGGAGTCCGGACGGAGTGTTCCCCTCTCCCCGTGGGAGAGTTAGCCTCTTGTTCCCCTCTCCCCGTGGGAGAGTTAGCCGGTTGTTCCCCTCTCCCCGTGGGAGAGTTAGCCTCTTGTTCCCCTCTCCCCGTGGGAGAGGGGTTAGGGGTGAGGGGGCTATCTTCCGACCATTGGCCCTGTCTCCTGGAACACCGCCGCCCCATACCCAGCGTGCTTCGCTCGTCGACCTCTCCCGAACCAAGCCCGCCAGGGTGGCTTGGCGTCCCTTGGCGCGGAGAGGTGACAGGATCCTGACATATAGACCTGGAAGGACCACCAGTTCGACGTCCGTCCTTGAGAAGCGGATGTCCTGTCGACCTGTCGGTCGAACCAACGCCGTAGCCGACACACGAGTAGATTCGCGAACAACGTGTTCCCCGAGGTTGAATCTCTTCTCCCGAAGTTGGAGCCTACGATGTCGAGTCCAGAGTCCACCGGTTGTCCCAACGTCCAGATGCCCAATCGCGACACCCTCAAGATCCTCCAAGGGCAAAAGGCCCTCGTCACCGGGGCCAACTCCGGGATCGGCATGGGGGTCGCCCTCGCCCTCGGTGAAGCCGGGGCCGATGTCGTCGTCAACTATCGCTCCAAGCCGGAGGTCGCCGAGCAGGTCGTCGAGAAGATCAAAGGGTTCGGCAGCAATGCCCTCGCCATCCACGCCGACGTCTCCAAGGAAGACGAGATCCAGGCGATGTTCGCCAAGATGGTCGAGACCTTCGGCACCATCGACATCCTGGTCGCCAACGCCGGCCTGCAGCGGGATGCCCCCATTGACGAGATGACCCTCGATCAGTGGAACGCGGTCATCACCGTCAACCTGACCGGACAGTTCCTCTGCTGCCGCGAAGCGATCCGCGAATTCAAACGCCGCGGCGTCCGTCCCGAGGTCTCCTGTGCCGCCGGCAAGATCATCTGCATGAGCAGCGTTCACGAGATCATCCCCTGGTCCGGGCACGTCAACTACGCCGCGTCCAAGGGGGGCGTGATGCTGATGATGAAGTCGATCGCCCAGGAGGTTGCTCCCCATCGCATTCGCGTCAACAGCATCTGCCCGGGCGCGATCCGAACGCCGATCAACAAGGCCGCCTGGGACACCCCCGAGGCCTACGACAAGCTGATGAAGGTAATTCCCTACAAGCGCATCGGCGAACCCGAAGACATCGCCCACGCCGCGGTCTGGTTGGCCTCCGACCATGCCGACTACGTCACTGGCACGAGCATCGTCGTCGATGGCGGCATGTGCCTCTTCCCAGGCTTCGCCGAAAACGGCTAGTCCGCCGTCCGCTGCCTCACGTGGGCGCGATCATCTTCGCGGGGTGGACCTGTCGACCACATGTAGTGACAATAGTACGTCAGCATCCACGACACGCCTGCCTGGGTGGCAGGCCCTCGCTGACCAGAGGGACCGGTCACGTCCCGCCAAGGGCCTCGGGTTCGCCCGCCCATCGGAGACAACCATGGAACTGCAAGCCGAATGGCTCGAAACGGACGGACTGGGTGGCTTCGCCTCGGGCACGGTCTCCGGCAGGCGGACGCGTCGCTACCACGCGCTGCTCCTGGTCGCGACCAACCCTCCGACCGGCCGGGTCGTCCTCGTCAACGGCTTCGACGCTTGGCTGCAAACGCCTAGCGGCACCTGGCCACTCTCGACCCAGCACTACCTCCCCGACGTCGTCGCCCCCGACGGGCAAGACCGGATCGTCGACTTCCAATCGGAGCCCTGGCCCACCTGGCACTACCGAACCGAGGACGGCACGGAGATCCGTCAAGAGATCCTCGTGCCGCGCGCCAGCCAGGCCGTCACGCTTCGCTGGACCTTGCTCACGCCCGCCGAGGGAGTGTCGATCCACATCAAACCCTTCCTCTCGGGCAGGGACTATCACTCGCTGCATCGCAAGAACAACTCCTTCTCCACGGACGTGACTCGCAAAGACGACCGCATCTGGTGGCAGCCCTACCAAGACATGCCGACCACCTGCGCCTTCGCCAACGGCAGCTACGACCACGCGCCCACTTGGTTCAACGCCTTCTTCTACGAGAGGGAACAACAACGCGGACTCGACTGCGTCGAGGATCTAGTCTGCCCCGGAGAACTGCACTTTGACCTCTCGAAGGAACCGGGCGTCCTGATCCTTCAGGCGGGATGGCCCAGCACTGACGTCGCCGATGCCAACGAAACCCCACTGGCTTGCTGGCGGCGTCTTGCTTCGGCAGAGAAGCAGCGGCGAGCCAAACTGGGCGAGCCACTTGATCGAGCCGCCGACGCATACATCGTCCGGCGAACGAACGGGTCGACGATCATCGCCGGCTATCCCTGGTTCACCGACTGGGGACGGGATACCTTTATCGCGATGCGTGGTCTCTGCATCGCGACCGGGCGCCTGGACCTCGCGCGCGACATCTTGTTGAGCTGGGCCGGGCACGTCTCCAGCGGCATGCTCCCCAACCGCTTCCCCGACAAGGGCAACGCCCCGGAATTCAACTCGGTCGACGCGTCGCTCTGGTTCGTCATCGCCGTTCACGACTACTTCGCCGCGGCGGGCTCGGCGGTCGCCCCCATGGAGCGGGAACAACTGCGCCAAGCCGTCGAGGCAATCCTCGAAGGCTACTCCAAGGGGACACGACACCGGATCGCCATGACCGACGATGGGCTGATCGCCTCGGGGGAACCAGGCGTGCAGTTGACCTGGATGGACGCCAAGGTCGGCGACTGGGTCGTCACTCCGCGGATCGGCAAACCGGTCGAGATCGAGGCCCTCTGGCTCAACGCCCTCCACATCGCCTCGGCGTGGAACGAGCGTTGGCGTCCGGTCCTCGAACGTGGCCGCGAGGCGTTCACCAATCGCTTCTGGAACCCCGAGCGTAGCTGTCTCTTCGATGTCATCGACGTCGACCACGAGACCGGCAAGCGCGACCCGGCAATTCGTCCGAACCAGCTCTTCGCCGCCGGGGGGCTTCCGCTCGGTCTCTTAACGAAGGAACAAACCGCGTCGGTCCTGCAGGTCGCCGAGAACCACCTGCTGACGCCGATGGGACTTCGCACGCTCTCGCCGGTCGATCCCGCCCACATCAGCCGCTACGAGGGCAGTGTCTGGGAGCGGGATGGGGCCTATCACCAGGGCACGGTCTGGCCCTGGCTCCTCGGACCGTTCGTCGAGGCTTGGGTCCGCCACCGCAACGCGACCACCAACGCCAAGGATGAGGCTCGCCGGCGTTTCCTCGAGCCGATCGAGAACCATCTTCATGTTGCGGGGTTGGGACACATCTCCGAGATCGCCGACGCCGCCAGTCCCTACACCCCCCGCGGCTGCCCCTTCCAAGCTTGGTCGCTCGGAGAACTACTGCGTCTCAAGCGTTCGGTCCTGAAACCGACGTAATTGGCCCCGGCGCATCGCACCCGGCCGTCGTGGCGGGCCATGGGCAACCCTACGTGGGTGCGACGAATTGGCTATCAGCGAAAGCTCGTCGCAAGCGGTGGGCGCATGCTTCACACGGATGCCGCTCGGTCGCATTCAGGGTTCTCAACTCTCCCTCCCGGTGCGTAGAATACGGGCTCACGTCGGCCGCGGGAGGGTCCGGTCGACACCCATCACCCACAACCGGAACAGACGATGCTCAAGATTCCCGTCATCTTCGGATCGGTCCGCTCGGAGCGACTCGGCCACCAGCCGGCGAACTACCTGCTCAAGCAGTGCCAGGCACGCGGCTTCGACTCGACCCTCGTCGACCCGGTCGAGTTCCCCCTGCCGCTGCTCGACAAGATGTACAAGGAGTACGAGCCCGGATCGGCTCCGCCCCTCCTACAGAAACTCGCCGACATCATCGTCCCGGCCGACGCCTATCTCATCGTCACCGCCGAGTACAACCACTCGGTGCCGCCGGCCCTCTCGAACCTGCTCGATCACTTTCTCGACGAGTACTATTTCAAGCCGTCGGCGATCGCCTGCTATTCGGTCGGTTCCTACGGCGGGGTTCGCGCCGCGATGCAGCTTCGCGTCATGCTCGCGGAAATGGGAATGTCGAGTATCCCGAGCATCCTCCCCTTCCCAAAGGTCGGCCAGGCCTTCGACGAGTCCGGGGCGCCCACCAGCGAGCGTACCGACAAGTCGACCGGCCGCTTCCTCGACGAACTCGCGTGGTACGCTAGCGCCCTAAAGACCCAACGTGCCTCGGGAACGCCCTACTGACCAATCGATGACACCGATCCCCGGCGAGGTATCGTCAGTTCCAGTCATCGGTATCGACCCCGCGACACGAACATCGCGACACGGAGCGAAAGCGAGAGCCTTGAAGAAACGACCACTCGGCAAGACGGGACTTCACGTCGGCGAACTCTCCCTCGGGGGACTCTTCACCTCCTCCTTGGCGGGGGGAACCTCGGAAACGATCCGGATCCTTCCGCGAGCGATCGAACTCGGGATCAACTACGTCGACACCGCGCCCGCGTATGCCGATAGCGAGGCGACCCTGGGCACCGCGCTGGCGAGCGTCTCCGAGCCGCTGGTCCTCTCGACCAAACTCGGCGGTCGTCCCCAGCCATTCGACGCCCGCGACACCGCGGCGCTTCGCGAATCGTTTGAGGAAAGCCTCAGGCTCCTGGGACGCAAGCGCGTCGAATTGCTCCTCATCCACGAGCCCGATCGCCCCCAACAGTACGACTGGTGGACGAATCAAGAGCGGGCCGAGGGCCCGGTGATCGACTTATTGCTCGAACTCAAACGGGAGGGCCTCGTCGGCGCGATCGGGCTGGCGGGAACGACCTCTTCGGAACTCTACCATCTCGTGGCGACCGGCAAGTTTGACGTCGTGTTGACCGCGTTCAACTACAACGTCCTCTACCGCGAGGCCGCCATCGAGCTGATCCCCACGGCCACGCAACTCGGCATGGGGATCATCATCGCCTCCTCGCTCGGCCAGGGCTTTCTCGCCCGGCGCTTCGACGAGGAGGTCCGCCGCCGACCGGTCTGGCTGGCCAAGCCGCGCCAAGAACAGTTCGCCAAGCTTTACGCGTTTCTTGATGACATCGGCATGTCACTTCCGGAGATCGGACTGCGATTCGCCATCTCCCATCCCGACATCTCGACCGTCCTGGTCGGCCCGAAGACGACGGCGCAGCTCGAGGAGAGCGTCGCGCTCGTCGAGAAAGGCCCCCTGCCCGCCAACCTGCTCGACCGTCTCGACGAGATCGCCGCGATGGTCCCTCATCGCCCTTTCGAGGAGCCGATGATCTTGCCGTTCGGCAAGTCGTACCACGGACCCGGCCTGGCCAATCTCGGCGCGGGCGTCCCCATCGGCAAGACCGACTGAGCCACGAGCCGCCGAACGCTCGTCGGCCGACAAACGAATTGACTCCATCGCTCACCCAACCGTTCATGACAGGAGCCGACACAATGCCTCGATGTCACCCTTTTGGTACCCGTACAGCCCTCGCCGCGATCGCGACGACGCTTTGCGCCTTCACCTCGCTCCTGGCGGCGGAACCGACGGTGACGAAGCTCTGGCCGACGACGCCGCCCGGCCCACAGGCCTTCGCCGATGGCCCCGAGTACGACCGTCAGCGTCCCACCGACCGCCACGTCGGGGGCGGGACGGTCATGAAGTGGACCAACGTCGCCGAACCCGAGTTGCACGTCTTTCTCCCTCCTCCCGAAAAGGCCAACGGAGCGGCATGCGTGATCTGTCCGGGAGGTGGCTTTCACATCCTCGCGTGGGATCTGGAAGGGACCGAGGTCGCCCGTTGGCTCAACGACCACGGCATCGCGGCGATCCTTCTCAAGTACCGCACCCCAACCGGCAAGCACGGCAAGGACGACCGCTGGAAGGGCCCGGTCATGGACGCGCAGCGGGCTCTGAGCCTCGCTCGCGCCAACGCGAAGACGTGGCATCTCGATCCCGATCGAATCGGCATCCTCGGCTTCTCGGCCGGAGGCAAGACCGCCGCCAACACCGCCCTCTTCGCCGGCAAGCGCCTCTACGAGCCGATCGACGACGCCGACAGCGAGTCATGCGCGGCGAACTTCGCGATCCTCGTCTACCCCGCGTGGCTCACCGACGACCAAGGCAAGCTGCTCAAGGACTACCGCGTCGACAAGAACACGCCGCCGATCTTCTTCGCCCACGCCGCCGACGATCCGATTACCTGCGAGAGCAGCGCCGAGCTCTTTCTCGCCCTCAAGAGAGCGAAAGTCCCCTCCGAACTGCATGTCTATCCGACCGGTGGTCACGGCTACGGCCTGCGGCCCGACTGGCATCGTGTCACCCGTTGGCCCCGCGACGCGGCCGCATGGCTGCACGACCAGGGCATGCTCGAACCGGTAGCGAAAGCTTCCGATCACAAAGGAAGCCCGGTCGATCATCTTCCGCCGTATGTCCGTCGACTCACGCACTTCGGGAAGCGTCCCCACTGGTCCGCCGATGGAAAGCGAATCCTCTTTGTCGAGAAACCACGCGGTGAGGTCTTCGCCTTCGATCGCGATACCGGGAGCATTCGGCCGATCACGCTCGCCTTCAACCATCACGGCTTCTCGAAAGCGATCACCCTCGCGGACGGCAACATCCTGCTGTTGGGCCCGAGTCATCCCGCGTCCGGTTCGGACGAGAATTCAACGGCGACCAACGACCTCTTCCTCCTCGAGAAGAGCGTGACCAAACCGCCCGTCCCCCTCGGTCTGCGCGGGGTCGAAAGCGTCGCGGCCTCCCCTGACTCGATGACGATCGCCTGGACCGAGCAACCCGTCTTGACCACTGACGGTCGCGAAACGCCGCCGAAACTCTACATGGCCAACGTCGAATTCTCCGACGACGCCCCTCGGCTAACCGAGCGTCATCTCGCCTTCGACGGCGCCAGCCCATCATCGATCCATCCCGACTCGCTCGAAGTCGCCGGCTTCGTCGCGCCCGATGATCAAAGGCTTCTCGTCAGTGCCGATGTCGATGGCCATCGCGAGGCCCTGCTACTCGACACGAAGACAGGGGAGCTTCGCAACTTGACTCGCTCGGAGAAACGCGTCGACACGCCCGTCGCCGTCTTTCCCGACGGTCGCGAGGCGCTGGTCGCGTCGGCGGCCGTCGTGGATGATGTTCCCGGAGGTACGGATCTCCACAAGCTCGCCCTTGATGAACGTGGCTCGATGCAACGACTCACCGATGCCGCGACCTACCCGGGATACGCGGCGAGCGAGGGAGTCCTCTCTCCCGATGGTCGTTTCCTCTGCTTCGCGATCGACAAAGCCGACGGGGAAAGGAGCACCGGCCAAGGCCTCTTCGTGATGAACCTGCCACTGGCGGAGAAATCGCTCGACGCTCCGCGAACCTACTCAACGAAGCCCCATCCCGACGACGACGTCACCAAGAGGATTGCGACCGCGTGGAAGAAACGGGAACCACTTCCGCGGATCAGCGACGCCTCCTCATCCGGCGGTGACGCGTTGAACCAAGCCTATCGCGTGCAGCGGAGGTGGCTACAACAGACGCTCGACGCGAAGGAGATCGGCGGCGTCAAGGGAGGGCTCGTCTCGCCACGCGTTCAAGCGCGGCTTGGCATCTCCGAACCGCTGGGTGGCATCCTCCGCAAATCGGGGCGACGAGACGGAACGAAGAAGTCGACGATCGCGCTGGCCGACTGGCCTGGGCTGAAGATCGAAACAGAGATTGCCTTCATCATCGGCAAACCAATCACCCGGCGTCTCACCACTGGCGAGGAGTTCAAGGCTCACGTCCGCGCGGTCGCCCCGGCGATCGAGCTACCGGCCGGCCAACTGGCGGGTGACGGTCCTCCCACCGCGGCCGACATCGCGGCCATCAATATCGGCGCCGCGGCGTACCTCGTCGGCAAAGAAGTCAAACCGGACACGCTCGATCCGCGAGCGGTCAAGGTGACCCTGACGCGGGATGGAGAGTCGCTCCATACAGGTTCAGGCGACGACTGCTGGAAAGGCCCCTGGGAGACTGGGCTTTGGCTCGCCAACTTCGCGTTCGATCAAGGGATCGATCTGAAGCCCGGCCAAGTCATCCTCAGCGGCGCCCTCGGCAAGATGCACCCCGGTCAGCCTGGGCGTTACGTCGCGAACTTCGGTGACCTAGGCACGATCGAGTTCACGCTGAAGTGAGTCGCCGGAGGGGAGTCGTATTCGTCCCCGCTTGCACAGGTTCCCCCTTGGACAACGGCGAGCAAAGGGCTCTCCCCCTCTCGGGTACCCCCGGTTGCTTCGCTACCGGGGCCGACGCAGTCGGCTGGAAGTCTCAAAGCAATGGCGGTCAAAGGGCTCCTCCCCCTTTCGGGTACCCCCGGTTGCTTCGCTACCGGGGCCGACGCAGTCGGCTGGAAGTCTCAAAGTAATGGTGGTCAACGAGCGGCGACGCCCACGAAGGACAACCGCTGCCGAAAACTCAGCCTCAACAGCATGCGATCCTCGGAACAAGACCTCCAGCCGCTTCGCCGCACCTCCCCCTTTCGGGTACCCCCGGTTGCTTCGCTACCGGGGCCGACGCAGTCGGCTGGAAGTCTCAAAGCAATGGTGGTCAACGAGCGGCGACGCCCACGAAGGACAACCGCTGCCGAAAACTCAGCCTCAACAGCATGCGATCCTCGGAACAAGACCTCCAGCGGCTTCGCCGCACCTCCCCCTTTCGGGTACCCCCGGTTGCTTCGCTACCGGGGCCGACGCAGTCGGCTGGAAGTCTCAAAGCAATGGTGGTCAACGAGCGGCGACGCCCACGAAGGACAACCGCTGCCGAAAACTCAGCCTCAACAGCATGCGATCCTCGGAACAAGACCTCCAGCGGCTTCGCCGCACCGGTAGCACAGCAACCGGTGCTCCCCCTGGGAAGACACGACGCAGTCGGCTGGAAGTCTCAAAGCAATGGTGGTCAACGAGCGGCGACGCCCACGAAGGATAACCGCTTCCAAGAACTCAGCCTCAACAGCATGCGATCCTCGGAACAAGACCTCCAGCGGCTTCGCCGCACCTCCCCCTTTCGGGTACCCCCGGTTGCTTCGCTACCGGGGCCGACGCAGTCGGCTGGAAGTCTCAAAGCAATGGTGATCAACGAGCGGCGACGCCCACGAAGGACAACCGCTGCCGAAAACTCAGCTTCAACAGCATGCGATCCTCGGAACAAGACCTCCAGCGGCTTCGCCGCACCGGTAGCACAGCAACCGGTGCTCCCCCTAGGAAGACACGACGCAGTCGGCTGGAAGTCTCAAAGCAATGGTGGTCAACGAGCGGCGACGCCCACGAAGGATAACCGCTGCCGAAAACTCAGCCTCAACAGCATGCGATCCTCGGAACAAGACCTCCAGCGGCTTCGCCGCACCGGTAGCACAGCAACCGGTGCTCCCCCTAGGAAGACACGACGCAGTCGGCTGGAAGTCTCAAAGCAATGGTGGTCAACGAGCGGCGACGCCCACGAAGGACAACCGCTGCCGAAAACTCAGCCTCAACAGCATGCGATCCTCGGAACAAGACCTCCAGCGGCTTCGCCGCACCGGTAGCACAGCAACCGGTGCTCCCCCTGGGAAAATAGGCAAGAGACCCCCTCTGTCTCCCCCTTGGACAAGGGGGAGCAAAAAAAGTGGTGAATCCTCTCTGAGGAAAAATCGCGAGTAGCCCTTGGAAATCGCGCGATCGTGACGCAGACTGGTCTCGCGGGCGGACGCGATCTTCCGACCCGCGGCCTAGGCTTCGTCTCAAGAGTAGATCGTTGGCCCGAGGTTCAGCGAGTTGGTGGGGGACGAGAAGGGCGAAGCAGGCGAATCCGCTGGATTCGTCGATGCAGCCCGACAAAGTCCCGCGCCGACGTAGCCAGCCGAAGCCAGCGCCGACTTTTGAGACGAAGCCTAGTGGTCCTTCTTCTCGATGCGGTAGAGGTGGGTGAAGGTCCGGGGGTACATCGCTTCGTCGTCGACGGCAGGGGTCGAGTTGAAACCATCTTCGAACCTGTTCTCGGCGACCGACTCGAACTTCTCGGGTGAGGCCCTGAAGACGGGCACCCGGCCCTCCTTACTGAAGCCGTAGACGTTGCCATCGATGAGTACCGGCGAGGCCCAATATTTCCCACGCAGCCTCTTTTGCCAGCGAAGTTTGCCCGTCGCGGCCTCGATGCACGACGCGATCCCCTCATCGTTGATGATGTACAGGTGATCCTCAAAGAGAATGGGCGATGGGCGTTTGGGAGTCCCTTTGGAGAGACTCCAGGCGAGATGGCTGTCGGAAACGTCGCCTTGGCCATCGGGGCGCACGGCGACCATGCCGTTGCCGCGCCCGCCGGGGGCGATGAACACAAGCCCCTTGGAGAAGAGAGGTACCGCGGCGACGTTGTAGCCTCCGTGGTAAAGCTTCCAAAGTTCTTCGCCGCTGGAAGGATCGTACGCGATGGTGGCGATCGCGGCCGGACTGACGAGTTGCTCGCGCCCCGCGTATTCGATCAGCGCGGGTGTCCCGTAGGCTTTTTTCATGTCGCCGTTGTCCGTGCCATAGTCGATCGCGCGTTCCTTCTTCCAGACGGTCTTGCCGGAGTGTTTGTCCAGCGCGACGACGTATTGGACATCAACGCCGTCGTAGTTGGCGAAGAGCAAGTCGCCGTGAATAATTGGCGAGGATCCGGGGCCGCGGAAATGATCGCACTCCAAGTCGCGCCGCGACCAGAGGATCTTTCCGGTCTTCGGATCGACGCAGGCGGTGCCGTAGCTTCCAAAGTGCAAGTAGACGCGCCCCTCGTCGATCGCCGGCGTGGGCGAGGCGTAACTATTCTCTGGATGGCAGAAACGCGGCTCGGCGTTCTCGAAGATGAGCAGATCGTGGACGATCTTCCCGCTGTTCTTATCGACGCAGACGCCGTACATTTTTCGACCGTCCTCGGTGGCGGTCGTCATCCAGAGTTGATCGTCGAGCAGCACCGGCGAGGACCACCCTCTCCCATGAATGGGGGTCTTCCAGGCGACATTCGTGTCGTCGCCGAACTCGACGGGAATGCCCTTGGTGGCGGAGATGCCGGTCCCATCCGGCCCGCGAAAGCGGTTCCAGCCCTCCTCGGCGTTCGCGAGCGAGGAGAAGACGAGCAGTAGACCAAGAAGTGTTCGTTGGAGCATGAACTACGGTTCCCTCTCAGTGGTTCAGCACACCCGTCCCGATGGGTGAATGCCTGAATCGGCACCGCCTCGCTTCAAGGCCCCAGTAGCGAGGACGTACCCGTCGGTTTGTCCGCGTGACAATGCGGGATGGTGTATCGGCGTGGAGCATGACAGTAAGAACCTAGAGCCGATCTCGCGGTCACTGGACACTTTAACCACTTCCGGAGGTGGAGTCACTCGAATCGTCGTGCCGGTTGGCCCCCCTCATCGCGGAGGAAAACGGGGACGACGGCGATCTCCGGAAAAGGGAGGTAAGAGGTCGGCGGCACTTCGCTTTGGGGTCCGCGCCGCGCAAGGAAGTGACAGGACTTTCGGCAACCCAAAACGATCGCGAGGGGTAGCCTCCGCGAAGTTCCTTTTCGTTTAATGGACAGAGAAGCGAGGATCGGTCGGACGTACCACTGGCGTCAGGCGAAGATCTGAGGCATACTCAAGAGTGGTGGACGTTGCCCAAGAAGGCGACGGGACCGGCGAATTTACGGAGAACGACCGGTACCCTGTTGGTCGATTTGGTCGTCGAGGCGGGCAGTCGCGGCACCCGCGAGCGGTTCGTCGATTTGGCATGATGAGGAGGCGGCAAGATCGACCTCGAGCAATTCACCGTGGGCGTGACCGAAGCGGGGCTGCTCAGCGAAGCGGAATTACGCAATTTTCTTGGCGGGTTGACCGAGGAGGCGCAGCCGCAAACGGCCAAGTCGCTGGCCGCCGAACTGGTCCGAAACGCGAAGCTGACGAAGTATCAGGCGTCGATGGTCTACAAGGGCCGGGGACGTTCGCTGAACCTGGGAAGCTACGTCCTGCTGGAGAAACTCGGCCGAGGCGGGATGGGGATGGTCTTCAAGGCCCGTCATCGCCGCATGGACCGGGTCGTCGCCCTCAAGGTTCTCCCCTCCACCGCGATGCATTCGCCGATCGCGGTCCAGCGCTTTCACCGCGAGGTCAAGACAGCGGCTCGGCTAATCCACCCGAACATCGTCACCGCCTTCGACGCCGACGAAGCCAACGGCATTCACTACCTGGTCATGGAGTTCGTCGACGGCAGCAACCTCGCCGACATCGTGAAAGCCAACGGGCCGCTTCCCCCTTCGCAAGCTTCTGACATCATCACGCAAGCGGCCCATGCCCTCGACTACGCTCATCGCCAGGGGGTGATTCACCGGGACATCAAGCCCCATAATCTGCTGGTCAGTCGCAAGGATGGCAGCGTCAAGATCCTCGACATGGGTCTCGCGCGACTCGAGTCGCTCGACGACAACGACGAGACCAGTGTCGAAGAGGGGCTGACGCGAAGTGGCAGCATCATGGGGACGGTGACGTACATGTCCCCCGAGCAAGCCATTGCCACGAAGAGCGCCGACCAACGCTCGGACATCTACAGCTTGGCGTGCACGTTGCACTTTCTGCTCACCGGGGAGCCGCCCTTTCGCGGCGAATCGGCGATGGCGACCCTTCTGGCCCATCGCGAGCAAGCGATCCCGTCGCTGCGGGAGATCAATCCCGAGATCTCCGCCGACATGGACGCGATCTTCCAACGAATGCTCGCCAAGGAACCCGAGGACCGCTACCAGACCGCGGCGGAGTTGGCCAAGGATCTCGATGCGTGCCAAGACCCCAACCAGACGATTTCGCTGACGCAAATGGCCAAACAGGCCGAGGAAGTGGATCGCCCGGGATCGAGCGGTACCCATTGGGCGCCCTCCAGCGACGCCTCGGACGAATCGCAGGATCCGACCATCATCCAGACCCCCAGCGAAGGGGACACCAAGCCGGGTCGCGGTGATGGGAAGATGCCGACAGTTTCGCGCAAGCGCCGTCGGCGTTCCTCGCGGTCTCAAGAGATCCCGCGCCCGCGCAAGCCGGAGCCTCCACCGCTGACGCCGGAGCAGATCCAACAGCGAACGACGCGGAATTTCGCCATTGTCGCGATCGCCGGGGCCTGCCTCATCGGCGGTTTCTCCATCTGGAGTGCCGTTAAGACGATGGGCACGACCAGTTCCGGAACGCGTTCCGTCACGGGAACGCTCGCGATTCGGGCTAACGTTGCCGGAGCGGAAGTCGTGATCGACCAACGCTTTAAGGGCAGGACCGGCCCCGACGGCGAGCCGACGCTCTTCGGTGACGAGATGACCGGCACGCACTTCGTGGAGATCACCAAGGAGGGCTACGAGCCCTGGACCAACAACCACGTGATGATCGATTCGGGCGAGACGACGACGATCAACGTCACGCTCCGGCGCCTCGAACCGGTCGACGCCGTCGAGATCGGCGGGGCGAAGAAGGCCTCGGCGCCCGAGCGGCCCCGAATGGTCGAAAAAGTGTCCAAATCGGGCGATATTCGGCGCAAACCGGGGCGAAAACGGCCGAGAAATGACGAGAAAGTCGCCAAAGTTGACAAAAAACAGCAGTTTCCGCCCGCTGAGCCGACCGATCTGACCAAACGGCCGGAGACTCCCAACGGCGAGAAGATGCGCCAGCCCTCCCTCAAGGGAGCCCGCCCCCTCGGCGAGAAACAACCCGAAGCCTCCGTCGTCGATCTCTTGAAGCGGACCGATCCCCGTCGCGACGCGATCGTGGGTAGCTGGAACAAGAAGATCAACGGTGACTTGATGTCTCCCGGAACGATGTGGGCCCGGTTGCAGATCCCCTACGACGTGCCGGAAGAATACCGGCTCGTGATGGACGTCGAACCGATCAATAAACCGACGAACCTGACGATCGGCCTTCCGGTCGGCGACCACTACTGCCAAGTCATGATCGACGGTTCGCCTCAAGCCGGTGCCGATAAGGTTCGCTCAGGGATCATGCTCGTTGACGGGGTGAGACTCGTCGAGCGCCAAGGGCTGCCAACCCCCTTCCTGCGTCCCAACGCGGACAGCGAACTGGTCATCAACGTCACCAAGGGCGAGCTGACGGCCGAACTCAATCGCGAACTCTTCGTCGATTGGAACGAGGGGTTCGATCGCCTCTCGCTGTCGAAGAACTGGAACGTCCCCAATCGCCGACGCGTCTTTATTGGCTCGAGTGATTCGACGCTCCGCATTCGCAAGATCCAGCTCATTCCCTTGGGCAAACCCGACGCGGTCGAGCCGAAGACGAACGAGCCCAATGCCCCCGGTGGCGACTCGGGCCTGGCGTACCGGGAATGGCGCCGCAAGTTCCTCACGCTCCTTGCGTATCGCGACGATAAAGCCGCGGAGGCCTTGCTCGCCGAGGGTCGCGAAGCCGACGTACTCAAGGGAGCGGCCGATAAACTTCATCGCGACGCGGAGGATCTTGAGCGTCATAAGCTCGTCATCGGAGCGGCGGAGAAGCGACTCTCCAAACTTAACGCCGGCGAGGAGATCCGCGTCCGGGGACAGGGCGGGCATCGCTTCCTGGAGTACAACACCGATAGCCAGGTGCTCTTCACCCAGGTCGGCCAACGAGCGCGGCAGACGCCGTTCCGCGAACTGCTTGCCGCCGATGTCGCCCTACTGGCCAACGCCCAATTGCTTTCCGAGGGCGTTAATCCGCTTCAGGTCAAGTGGGCGCTGGGGATCTTCTTCGCCGTCGACGACCAAGGAAGCAAGGACAACGCCCTCGAGTACCTCAACGAGGTCGCGAAGAATCGCATTGACGTCCGTCGCTGGATCGAGCACGTCAAGGGCCCACCCCCTTCCGCGATCGAACCGGATGCGGAGACGTCCAAGCCCAACCGCCGCGACCAGACCGGGTTGCAGTTCCGCGGCGTCGACTACGTGAGCATCGACACGCTCACCTACGACGGGTCGTCACCGGCAACGATCGAAGCCACGGTGATCCCCTACGCGAGCGACGATGCCGCCATCGTCGGCAACCAGCACGAAGCGGGGATCGGCCTGGAACTCAATGGCGGACGCTGGGCCTTCACCGTTCACGACCAGAACGGTCCCCAGCGCGTCTTTTCCAACGAACGGGTCGAATTGAACAAGCCGGTTCAGCTTGCCGGGGTCTTCAACGGACGGCAGTTCATGCTCTTCGTCGATGGCAAGCGGCAAGGTGCCCAACCAGGCGAACTGATGCTTCCGCCGCCCCCGCCGCAACCACCCAACGGCAGGAATCCACCGCCGCGACCACCTGGGGGCAAGCAGAAGAATCGCTCCGGACAACCGTCAGATGGACAACGATCTCCACTACCGCCCCCTCCACCGCGAGTCCATCGCTCTTCGCCCTTGCCTTTCCACATCGGATCCGATCCGGCCGACGGAGCCGACGAAGAGCGGCAACGCTTCAGCGGTATCATCGACGAGGTCCGCTTTTCGAACGTCGCGCGCTATGCCGACGACTACCGGACCAAGGAGAGACTTCCCACCGACAAGCAGACCGTCGCCCTCTTTCATTTCGACGAAGGGGAAGGCAACCTCACCCACGACGCCACCTCGCACGACCACGACGGCCACATCGTCGGCGCCCGCTGGACGACCATCGAAGATTGACGGCAGGGCTCACCGTGCCGGGTGAGCTTCTCCCGTAGGTCAGGGCATTGCCTGACATGAGCTGCCTTCAGCGTTCTGGATCCAAGCAGGGTGGGTCTTGACCCACCATCTCTTGTCCGGCGTCCGTACCGCAACTCACCCTCAAGACCGTTGCGGCGCCCGGTGGCTCTTGTGGCGGTGCGAAGCACGCAAGAGGCCCAACGCCACACCGTCGTTCGACAGAAACACCTCGTCACCAGGGACTCTTGTGGCGACGCCACCCCGATTGGCAAGCAATCGGGGCCACCCCGCCAAGCAATCGGGGCCACCCCGCGCGTTCCACGCTCCATTCCATGGGTAGCCCAGGTTGCTCGCCAACCTGGGCGTGCGAAGCACGCAAGAGGCCCAACGCCACACAGTCGTTCGACAGAAACACCTCGTCACCAGGGACTCTTGTGGCGACGCCACCCCGATAGACAAGCAATCGGGGCCACCCCGCGCGTTCCACGCTCCATTCCATGGGTGGCCCAGGTTGCTTGCCAACCTGGGCGTGCGAAGCACGCAAGAGGCCCAACGCCACACAGTCGTTCGACAGAAACACCTCGTCACCAGGGACTCTTGTGGCGACGCCACCCCGATTGACAAGCAATCGGGGCCACCCCGCGCGTTCCACGCTCCATTCCATGGGTGGCCCAGGTTGCTTGCCAACCTGGGCGTGCGAAGCACGCAAGAGGCCCAACGCCACACAGTCGTTCGACAGAAACACCTCGTCACCAGGGACTCTTGTGGCGGTGCCACCCAGATTGACGAGCAATCGGGGCCACCCAAGACATCTGTCGGCCGTCATTTGTGGTGGGTCAAGACCCACCCTGCGAGACTAAAACTCGAGCGTGAGCTTGCCCAAACGCTTGTCGATCTCGGCGACGATGCGTTTCTCGTCTTCAGGCGTGGCGGCGGCGAAGGTGACGCTCCAACGGACGAAGGCTCCGGCGTCATCCCATGGCACCGTCGAGAGCAACAGCGCCGTGATCAGGAACTGCGAGACCTCCTCGGCCGAGGCGAACTCGATCCGGTGACCATCCTTGCTCGTCGCGGCCTTCGGGGCTCCCACGTAGAGGAAGAACGAGCCCGCCGGCTTCTTCGCGTCAAAGCCATGCTCCCGCAGGACGGGCACGAGCAGATCCATCCGCCGTGAGTACTTCTCCGCGATCGATGCGGTGATCTCCGGATGGTCGAGGCAATAGGCCCCCGCCTTCTGGATCGCGGCGAACTGCCCCGAATCGCTGTTGTCTTTCACGTCGGAAAAGGCCCGCACGAGCAACTCGTTGCCGCAGACGAAGCCGATTCGCCACCCGGTCATGTTGTACGCCTTGCTCAAGCTGTGCAGTTCGAGCGCGACGTCCTTGGCTCCGGGGGTGCTCAGGATCGACAGGGGCTTGCCCTCGAAGACGAGCCCCGCGTAGGCGGCGTCGTGGATGAGGATCAGCTCGTGTTTCTTGGCGAACGCGACCGCCTTCTCGAAGAACGCGGGCGTCGCGCTGGCGCCGGTCGGGTTGTTCGGATAGTTGAGCACGACGACCTTGGCCCGTTTGCACTGCTCGGGCGTAAGGGTCTCGAGTTGGGGTAGGAAGTTGTTCTCCGCCGTCAGCGGCAGGTTGACGACCTCGCCGCCGTAGTACTTGGCGTGGGTGCCGAAGACGGGGTAGCCCGGCGTCGTCATCACGGTGATGTCGCCGGGATTGATGAAACACGCGGGCAGCAGCGTCAGGGCGCTCTTGGAGCCGATGGCGTGATTGACCTCGGTCGCCGGGTCGATCGCGACCCCGAAGAGATTTTGCATGTAGCGGGCGGCGGCTTCCTTGAACTCGGGGATGCCGTTGTCGGTGTAGCCGCGGTTGCCGGGATCGCCGGCTTCCTTGCGGAGGATCTCGACGACTTGCTCGTGGGCGGGCTCGTCCGGCTCGCCGACGCCCATGTCGATCAGCTCGACGTCGGGCATCGCGGCCCGCGCGGCCTGCTTGGCGCGTTTGATCTTCTCGAACTTGTAGATCGCCGTATTCTTGCCGTAGTTCTCACCGCCGATCCGCTCGGCGAACAGTTTTTGCAGGTAGGTATCGCTCACGCTCGTCTCCGCTCCATCCGCGTCCGTTCACGTCAAGCCGCCATTTCTACGGAGCGGAGTCACGTCCGGCGAGACTCGCCTACACGACGGATGGGTGGCCCAGGTTGCTTGCCAACCTGGGCGTGCGAAGCACGGAAGAGGCTCAACGGAACACAGTCGTTCGACAGTACCATCTCGTCACCAGGGACTCTTGTGGCGACGCCACCCAGATTGACGAGCAATCTGGGCCACCCCGCCAAGCAATCGGTGCCACCCCGCGCGTTCCACGCTCCATTCCATGGGTAGCCCAGGTTGCTTGCCAACCTGGGCGTGCGAAGCACGCAAGAGGCCCAACGCCACACTGTCGTTCGACAGAACCACCTCGTCACCAGGGACTCTTGTGGCGACGCCACCCAGATTGACGAGCAATCTGGGCCACCCCGCCAAGCCATCGGTGCCACCCCGCGCGTTCCACGCTCCATTCCATGGGTAGCCCAGGTTGCTCGCCAACCTGGGCGTGCGAAGCACGCAAGAGGCTCAACGGAACACAGTCGTTCGACAGTACCATCTCGTCACCAGGGACTCTTGTGGCGACGCCACCCAGATTGACGAGCAATCTGGGCCACCCCGCCAAGCCATCGGGGCCACCCCGCGCGTTCCACGCTCCATTCCATGGGTGGCTCAGGTTGCTTGCCAACCTGGGCGTGCGAAGCACGCAAGAGGCCCAACGCCACACAGTCGTTCGACAGAAACACCTCGTCACCAGGGACTCTTGTGGCGACGCCACCCCGATTGGCAAGCAATCGGGGCCACCCCGCCAAGCAATCGGGGCCACCCCGCGCGTTCCACGCTCCATTCCATGGGTGGCCCAGGTTGCTCGCCAACCTGGGCGTGCGAAGCACGCAAGAGGCCCAACGGAACACATTCGTTCGACAGTACCATCTCGTCACCAGGGACTCTTGTGGCGACGCCACCCAGATTGACGAGCAATCTGGGCCACCCCGCCAAGCCATCGGGGCCACCCCGCGCGTTCCACGCTCCATTCCATGGGTAGCCCAGGTTGCTTGCCAACCTGGGCGTGCGAAGCACGCAAGAGGCTCAACGGAACACAGTCGTTCGACAGAAACATCTCGTCACCAGGGACTCTTGTGGCGACGCCACCCAGATTGACGAGCAATCTGGGCCACCCCGCCAAGCCATCGGGGCCACCCCGCGCGTTCCACGCTCCATTCCATGGGTAGCCCAGGTTGCTCGCCAACCTGGGCGTGCGAAGCACGCAAGAGGCCCAACGCCACACAGTCGTTCGACAGAAACACCTCGTCACCAGGGACTCTTGTGGCGACACCACCCCGATGGGCAAGCCATCGGCACCACGCGAAGAGATTCGTCTACGCGACGGGCTTTTCGGCGAGATACTGCTCGATTCGGGCGCCGATTTGGTCGCGAACGCGTTGGAAGAACTCCCGCTTTTCTTCCTCGCTACCGCTGGCCGAGGCGGGATCCTCGAAGGGCCAGTGAAGCACCTCGCCGACGCTGGGAAAGACGGGACACGACTCCTTGGCGTTGTCGCAAACCGTGATCACGAGATCGAACGACTCACCCTGATATTCCACGACCGACTTGCTGGTCTGGCCAGAGATGTCGATGCCAACCTCGTTCATGACCTCGATCGCCAGCGGATGGACGTAGCCGGACGGCTGAGAACCGGCCGATGCCGCCTCCCACGTCCCCGCGGCGATCTCCCGCCACAGCCCTTCGGCCATCTGCGAACGGCACGAGTTGCCGGTACAGAGAATGAGCACTCGCTTACTCATCGTTTCCCCTCCCTTGCCCCCAACATCGCTACGTCGCGTCGGCGGTTTCGAGCACACACGACCGGTTCCCCTCGGGGAACCATCCCTCGGTTCTCTTACAGAACTTGACCAGCATCAGCATGACGGGTACCTCGATCAAGACGCCGACCACCGTCGCCAACGCGGCTCCCGAAGAAAGTCCGTAGAGCATCACCGCGGTCGCGATCGCGACTTCGAAGTGATTGGAGGCTCCGATCATCGCCGTGGGTGCCGCGTTCTCGTAACGGAGCCCCACCAGTCGGGACAACCCATAGCCCAGGGCGAAGATCGCCACCGTTTGCACGAAGAGTGGAACGGCGATCCAAACGATGGTAAGCGGATTCGAGAGAATCACGTCGCCCTTGAAGCAGAAGAGCAGCACCAGCGTCACCAACAGCGCCGTGATGGTGACCGGCGTCAGCCAACCCAGAAAGGTCCGCTGGAACCACTCCTCCCCCTTGGTGGCGATCAGCCACTTGCGGCTAAGGAAGCCAGCGACCAACGGCAACGCGACATAGACGACGATCGACAGGAGCAGGGCTCGCCACGGGACTGGGAGTTGACCGACTCCGAGAAGCAACCCACCCAGGACGCCGTAAAGCAGCAACATCGTCAGGGAGTTGATCGCCACCATGACGAGCGTGTGCCCATCGTTGCCCTTGGCGAGCGCCCCCCAGACGAGCACCATCGCGGTGCACGGGGCGATGCCGAGCAGGATGCAGCCCGCGAGGTAGCTTCGCCAGAGCGGGACTTGGAGCATCTTCACCCCGTCGACGAGGACGACCTCGCCGGCGCCGTAGTGGGCCCCGACCTCGAGATCGACCCCAAGCGGCGGCTTGACCAGGTCGGTGGCGTCGGGACCGATGAAGCCGAGAAAGACCGTTCCCAGGAAAAAAGTCGCGATCGCGTACATCGTGAAGGGCTTGATCGCCCAGTTAATAAACAGCGTCAGGCCGACGGGAACGACCGCGCGCCCGGCCCGGACTACCTCGCCGAAGTCGATCTTGACCATGATCGGGTACATCATGAAAAAGAGGCACAGAGCGATGGGGATGGAGACGACCGGAGCGCCGTCGACGTAGATCGCCATGTTGTCGAGCGACTGGGCCAGTCCGGGAGCCGCCTTGCCCAGCAGAATGCCGGCCACGATGCAGAGCCCCACCCAGAGGGTCAGGTAGCGTTCGAAGAAACCCATCTCGGCCGCCTGCTCGGCGGGTTCCGAAGACTTGGTCGCCATGGTTGAGGAACCCCTACTAAATTCGCTTATGCGAATATATTAAACAAAAAAATTTACCCGCACCGCTCCGAACAGCCATCGAGCCGGAGTCGCTCGAGGTCAGCGGTCAGCTCGGGCACCAACGCAACCGACGCCTCGACACACTCAAGAAGCTTCTCGTGAAGGAGTGTGCGACTCGCCGACAAGCGGTAGTGCTGCCACAGTCCCTCCTTGCGCGACACGACCAGCTCCGCCCGGCGCAGATAGGCCAAATGGCGAGAGGCGGTCGGCTGCGGCACGTCCAGGACGTTGACCAAGTCGCACACGCACAGTTCCCCACTGCGGAGGAGATTGAGGATGCGGAGGCGCGTGCGATCGGACAGTGCCCGGAAGAGGGTCTCCACGTCGAGCGAGGCCTCGGTAGCTTTCAACGCCATATTCGCCTGAGGGAATATACCCTACTCTCCCAAGGGCGTCAAGGACTGGTGGCGGCCCTGACGCCATCGTTCACGTCCCATGGCCAAGGGGCTAGCATCCCGTTGATCTATTCGCTGCCGCCTTGCCCCGCTTGAATCAACGGAAAGCTAGGGCTCGGTTCCGACTTGACGTTCGTGATGGTGTCGTCAGCACCTCTTGGCACTGGCTGACAAGCAGCCGGTGGCACCCGAACGTTTCGATGGACCAGTGCACTAGCGGGAAGGCTTGAGGTCCTTGGCCATCACGCTCATCGCGACATGGACCGTTCGATCCGCGAGCACCAGCAACTCCGGATCGTCCACCTGGAAGGTCACATGATAAACCAGAAGTCCTTTGGAATGGCTCACAAAATAGTCCTGGCCAACGATGACCGACGGCAGGGTGATATTGTCGATCGGATAGCCACTATTGGCAAGCTGACTCTTGAGCCGCCCGCCGATGACATTGGCCAGTTCCCCGATGCTGTCGAGCACATCCTCGTTGAACGTGGTGAAGTCCTCCATGAGCATGCCGCTGGCGAGCTTGAGGGCGACCTTCTGGCACATGTTGACCAGAATCGAGCCGTTGGTTCGTCCGGCGAGTCCCACGATCCCGGAAACGTCGGCCAGGGCGGTGGGGAAGGAGCGGGAAACGCCGACACATCGGGCTTTCAAGTTCCCCAGGTCGAATCCGGCGGCGCCGGCGTCGATCATGGCATTGACCAACGTCTCGTCCAACTGCAACTTTAACGCCATCCTGGTTCCCCTTGTTGTCGATCACGCCAACGATAGATCAAGAGAGCTTGATAAACGGGACGCCGAACGAATTCGCGTGCCGCTTGATTTTAGCACGCCCTGACGCGAGGGTGAGCGAGGTGTCGTCCCTACGACAACGCGGAGCACTCGCCGGCCCGGCGGTTCCAAGAATGCGGAGACTTCGTGAAGACTCCACGATCACTCGATAACATTCGAACGACACGCGTGTGGAGAGGTTGACCCTCCCTCAGTTTCCCGAACCGACATCGCTCCACGAGACTTGGCTCGCGCGGAGGAGATCATCATGCTGGAACAACTTATCCTCCCCGACCTGCGCCAGGCGTTTCAGGAACAGGACTGGGAGTCGATCGCCGAGATCAGCGCGATGATTCACCCGTCGCTGGTCGTGGAGGTGCTCGACGAGCAGGAGAATCTGGAGCAGCACTGGGAAGCCTTTCGCCACATCCCCGCGGAGGTCCGTGTCGGAATCTTCGAGTACCTCGACGAAGAGGACCAGGACGAGATCGTCGAACGACTTCCGCGCGACGAGTTGGCCCAGCTTCTCGAACTGATGTCGCATGACGACCGCGTCGACTTGGTCAAGCGGATGGACGACGAGCGTCAATCGCGCGTCATGCCCCTCGTGGCCCGGGCCGACCGCGAGGACATCCTGCGACTGTCGCGTTATCCCGAGCAGACGGCCGGCTCGATCATGACGACCGACTACGCCGCGCTGTTGGCCCAGGACACCGTCGCCGAGGCGCTCGGCAAACTCCGCAAGGAAGCGCCCGATCGCGAAACGATCTACTACGTCTACGTCGTCGACGCCGACCGGCACTTGATCGGCTTCGTCTCGCTCAAGGACCTGATCCTCGCCAGCCCCACCAAGACGGTCGGGCAAGTGATGCGCGAGGACGTCATGTACGTGATGACCGACATGGACGTCGAGCTCGTCGCCGATCGGCTGGCGCAATACGACTTGATCGCCCTGCCGGTGGTCGATCAGGAGATCCGCCTCGTCGGCATCATCACCCACGACGACGTGATCGACGTCGTCATCGAGGAAGCGACCGAGGACGCCCACCTCATGGGTGCGGTCCAGCCGCTCGAGAACTCCTACTTCGAAAGCTCGATCGGCGTGATGATCCGCAAGCGGGTCATTTGGCTCTACCTGCTCTTCTGCGCCGAGATGCTGACCAGCTTCGTGCTCCGCAACTACGAGGAGCTCTTCGCGACCTTCGTGATCCTGGTGATCTTCATGCCGGTGATCACCGCGACGGGGGGCAACAGCGGCTCGCAAACCGCCTCGCTCATCACGCGGGCTCTCGCGATCGGCGAAGTCGACATGAAGGACTGGTTGCGTGTGGGACTGCGGGAGCTCTTCGCGGGCATCTCCCTCGGCCTGCTGGTCGGGGTCTTCGGCGCGCTGGTGGTGAGCATCTTCTTCCAAGAGACCGCCGGGCTCGGCTTAACGCTGGTGCTGGCACTCGTGTCGGTGACGACGTGCGGCTCGTTGGTCGGAGCGCTGATGCCCCTCTTCTTCAAGCGAGTCGGGCTCGACCCGGCGATCAGCTCCGGGCCCTTCGTCGCGAGCATGGTCGACGTCGTCGGGATTTTCATCTACTGCACCATCGCCGCATCGATCTTGCCCTTCTGGCACTGATCAGACCTTGGACCGACCGAGTCGCTCGTGGAGTGCGGCGATGTGCTCCGGGCCTGTTCGGCAGCATCCCCCGATGATGCGGGCGCCGGCCTGAAACCAACGCTCGGCGGCTCGGGCGAACTCCCCGGGATCCGACGTCCCCACCCAACAACGTCTCTTGGCATCCCAGGTCTCCCCCGAATTCGGGTAGACGACGATTGGCTTCTCCGTCGCGGCGCGGATCTCCCCAATGAGCGACTCGAGGTGCCTCGGGGCGGTACAGTTGACACCGATCGCGACGACGGCGGCAACTCCATCGAGCAGCGCGGCGGCCTCGCGAATCGGCTCGCCGTGGCAGAGGTGCCGACCGTCCTTGCAGGAGAAGCAGACCCAAGCGGGCGGCCGCGCGACCTCCGCGAGGAGTTCCCCGAGAGCCTCGGCCTCAAGCAGCGAGGGAATCGTCTCGCACGCGAAGAGATCGGCGTCGGTCTCGGCGAGGGCCTCCATCCGCTCGTGGTGAAAGTCGATCAATTCCTCGCGCGAGAGACCGTAGTCGCCGCGGTATTCCGAGCCATCGTGCAGCGTCGCGCCGTAGGGCCCAATGGACGCGGCGATCACGGGCCGACACTCCGCTCCACGAATGCCACTACGAATCAGATGCATCGCCCGCCCCCGAAACGCGACGGCGTAGGATCGCTTCATCACCGCGATCGCCTCCTCCCGCGACAGTCCCCGCTTCGCGAAGCCGGCGAAGGAGGCCTGGTAGCTCGAGGTGATCAGGCAGTCGGCTCCCGCTTGCAGGTAGTCGAAATGGAGTGCCTCGATCGCGTGCGGCTCTTCCAAGAGCACCCGGGCCGACCAGAGCGGATCGTTGACGTCGAAACCGCGACGCTCCAGCTCCGTCGCCAAGCCACCATCAAGGAGGAGGTAGCCCTTCTCGTTGAGTCGCTCGGTGAGGAGGTCGTGGGAGGACATGGTGGCGGTGCTCCGATAGTCGACCAATGGCGGAAACGACGGACCCAATACTTTCATCAGCGTAACGAATTCCTTGGAGGCGGTTCGAACGGGACGCTAGTTTGGCCAGCGGGGACAGATACCGGGATTGATGGGGCACTCCATGAACACGACGATATTGGCAACGCTACTGGTCTCTCTTGGTGGTCTCGGCTCGGGAGAGGTCCGAGAAACAACGATCGCGGACCTGATCCAGCCGGCAATCGACGAGGGCAAGGCGAAGTCGGTCCTCGTCGCCTACCGCGTGGGTGACGAGTTCGGCTTTGTCGGCTTGGGAGCCAAGTCCGACGAGGATCCCACCAAGCCCGACGCCGACACGGTCTACGAGATTGGATCGATCACCAAAGTCTTCACCGGTAACCTGCTGGCGGACATGGTGCGCCGGGGAGAGGTGAAGCTCGATACGCCCGTCCAAGAGTTGCTCCCCGAGGGCGTTCTCGTGCCGAAGCGGGGCGACGGGGAAATCACTCTGCTCGATCTCACGACCCACACCTCGGGGTTGCCGCGGCTGCCAACCAACTTTTCCCCCAAGGACTGGAAGAACCCCTATGCCGACTATTCGGTCGAGCAGTTGGAGTCCTTCCTCACCGCGCGGTCGAAACTGCCGACGGTCGCGGGCCTCGCGAGTGTGGTCGGGCAAAAGGTGCCGGAACCGGGCTATGCCTACAGCAACCTCGGGGCCGGACTTCTCGGTCACGTCCTCTCCCGCAAGGCGGGCACGTCGTACGAGGACCTCGTCGTCGACCGGCTCTGTGAGCCCCTGGGACTCGACAGCACGCGGGTCACGCTCGACGCGGACCTGAAGGAACGGCTCGCGCCCCCGTACGGCAAGAGAGGAGAACGGGCGGAAAACTGGGATCTCCCGACGCTCGCCGGCGCCGGGGCACTGCGATCGAGCGGCCGGGACATGCTCGCGTTTCTCGACGCGGTGATGGGAGAGCGAGCGACGGACCTACGTCCGGTCCTCGTCGACGCCACCAAGCCGCGACGCGAGATCAAGAAAGACCGCGCCGAGGTCGGACTCGGTTGGCACCTCGACAAGCGCCGTGGGCTCGTTTGGCACAACGGCGGGACCGGGGGCTACCGTACCTATGCCGGCTTCATCCCGGAGAAGCGCATCGCCGTCGTCGTCCTCGGCAACCAAAGTTCCTTCAACGCGACGGGCACGGGAGTGAAGCTGATCGACAAGCTTCGCTCCTCCTCTAGCCAATAGGTTCCCACCAATCCTTCACGGTGCGGACGGCTCGAGCGTCAAGTCGACGTCGAAGGTCTGGCTCCGCTCTCGCACGTCGAGCACGAGGGTGCTCTCGTCGTTGTAGTGGGCGGGAAGGTATTGCTCGGTCTCGTCGACGAGGACACCCTCTCCCAACCCCGGTTCGGCGACTTTGCGTCCCGTTTGCCGGTAGGCCCGGATCTCGACGCGGTGCTTACCCCTCACCGGTCCGCGATCTTGACGGACGACAAACATCCCTTCGGCGATCGAAGCTCCCGCCGTCGGACCGCGGGTCCCCTCGATCGGCGTCAATCGGATCATCCCCGAGGGGAGCGGGTGCCCGTCGACATTCACTCGGCCCACGACCCGCGAACGGGCTGGGCCATTCTCCGCCGAGCAACCCGCGAAGCAAACGATGCCCACAAGCAGCCATCGGGTGGCGTTCACGTTCAACGATCCTCTCCCATTCATCGTGGCCTCCACTCGTCCTACGCCCCGGATCACAGCCCGTCGACGATCGCGCCATCGGCCACCCAGGCCGAGCCACGCCAAACGCCGATGTCGATGGTATCGCCGACAAAGCGGACCGCGCCGTCGGCCATCAACGCGTGCACGCCGCCGGGGTGCTGGCTGCGCGGACTGGCGTGATTGCGGTCGGTCGTCTCGGGAATGCACGGCAAGTTACGCTCGGGCTGATCGTGTCCGGGGGAGGTGCAAAAGAGCGCGTGCCCGAGAAGGCTATCGGGGGCCGAGGAGTTGGGCGTATTAGCCGGATAGAGGAACTGACAGCCCGCCCGATGCGTCCAGGGCCAACCGCGTGAGTTGTTGGCGTAGCCGGTGAGGTACTCGGCGAGCATCATCGTCTTGCTCGATCCGTCGGTCAAGTTGGCGAGTGACGAGCCGTAGTTGTACGTGAAGGTCGCTTTCATCTTCGGGTCGCTCATGGCACCGCGAGAATCGCGTTCGTTGTCGCCATCGTTGAGTCCCGAGAAGATGCCGAGGTAGTTGGTCAGGAAGAGACTCGGTCCGCTCGCCAACGTGACGGCGCGGTGATTCTCCGGTTGCGGGTCGCTCGGACAGCGAAAGATCCCCATGCCAACACCGATCGTCTCGGTCGGCCAGTTGGCCATCGTGAAGTACGGCGTCCGGTCGACGTCGCTCCAATCGCCCGTCAACGACTCGTAGTAGGAGGCCTTGTCGAGGTGCACCAGCAACGCGTGCAGAAGGTAGGGCCACTCCGGCCTCCCGAACCGAAACGTGGAGCCGTTCTGACGGCCCAAGTTCCCCGGAGGAAACTGTCCGTGGGCGTCGTGGTAGTTGTGCAGGGCGATGCCGATCTGCTTGAGGCGTCCGGAACACTGCATCCGTCGAGCCGACTCGCGGGCCTGTTGCACCGCCGGCAGCAAGAGGGCGACCAGGATCCCGATGATGGCGATGACGACAAGAAGCTCGACGAGCGTGAACGCCCGTCGGCGCGTGAAAGCCGAAGACATGAGGCAACTCCTAGAGAACGGTTGAGCGGACATGCTTGGTACCGGCACCTACGATCAACGTCCGAGTTGTCGGCTTCGTTCGAAGAACGACGGCTCACGGTCGTGGCAACGAATCCCAACGTGACGCGACGGGCCAATCGTTTCGTGTCCTCGGATCCCAAGCCCGGGGACATCAAGCCTTTCGTCGCTGGTTGGACATTCCGTGGGGACATGATCGGTTCCGTCTGAGCATCGCGCTTGCGTTCCGCGCACGCAACGACAGAATCTGGTAAACCCTTTATGAAATCTCGTCACCCGCGCTGGGTCGTCGACTTGCCCGCTCCTTCCCGTCGGTTTGGAGGAGGGCGTCCATGGACGATGAGCCGCGGTGCGACGTCGAGGTCGGGCACGCTCCGCAAAGTCCCGGACCTTGGCCGATGGAGCTTGCGACGCATCCGCTGGAGCGTTACATTCTCGACTGGGCCAAAACGTGTCTTCGTCATCCACGATCCGTCTCGACAGCGACCCCACCTCTTCCTGGGAGAACCGGGATGACCACGGCGGGAGCGTTCGACGAGTTCGCGTTGTCACCGCTTGTCAGCGATGCCACCGTCGCCGCAATACGGTTTCCAAGATGAACGCGCGGGGATGTCGCCCCTGGTGCCCAATCGTGCCTCGCTTCCCGCAAGGAGTCGGAGAACTCTCATGCAACGTCTCTCCCCAAAGCGTTCCCTCGGGTTCACCCTGGTGGAACTCCTCGTCGTCATCGCCATCATCGGCGTCCTGGTGTCGCTCTTGTTGCCGGCGGTCCAGCAGGCGCGCGAAGCGGCCCGCCGCTCCCAGTGCACCAATCAGATGCGTCAACTCGGCGTCGCGCTTCAGGGCTATCATGAAGCCCACGGGACATTGCCTCCCGGCCAGGTCTCCAACCGATCGCACACGACCTCGGGAACGTGTTTCTCCGTCACGCAACAGACCGCCTACGCTCCTTGGTCGGTGCTGGTGCTCCCCTTCCTGGATCAAACGGCGCTCTACGACCGCTTCAACTTCGAAAGGCGATTCACGTCCCGCAAGGACCACGTCGGATCGGCGCCCAACTCCGATCTTTTCAACGAGCACTTGGGAATCTATCAGTGCCCGACCTACCCCAGCGGCGAGTTGGAGGTGTTTAGCAGCACCTACTACGCCGTGATGGGTGGAGCGTTGACGCACGCCGACGGTTCGCTGGCCGGCACCAACGACGAGGGATTCGTCTGCACCGCCAGCGGCGACACGCGCGGCTTTTCCAACAACGGGGTTCTCTACCTCAACAGCCGCGTCCGCATGTCGGACATTTCCGACGGCACCTCGAAGGTCTTCATGGTCTCCGAGTCACGCAACGTGCAAGTCGACACCAAGTCTCCCGGTTGGGCATCGTCCCTCTCGATCGACGGCGCCTGGCCCTACCCGATCGGCTTGTCCTCGGCGATCGACCCGATCAATTCGGCGACGGCGAACAACGTCGTGCGCTCGAGCCGAGGCTTCGGCAGCTATCATCAGGGAGGCTGCAACGTCGTCATGGCGGATGGATCAACACACTTTCTCTCCGAGAACATGGACACATTCGTCTACCGCAAGCTCGGTATTCGCGACGACGGACAGCCGCTCGAGTCGGCGTTCTAAAGACCCGGCCCCCGCGAAGATGAAATGAGAAGATTGAACGGAATGCTCTGGATCGGTTGCGAGATGACTAGCATTTGGTCGCGATTCAAATGGAGGGTCAGCGGAGCCCTCATCCGCTTGCACTTGCTGGCAATCAGCCAGAGGCACCCTGAGAACGTGAAGGAACGACACGCTAGATTTCTGGCTAGAGTGTCGCCCTGTCTCCATCGGGTCGCGTGCGTCGCCCTGATCGCGTGGATGCCGGCGATACTGATCGGTTGCGGTGGCGATCGCTCCGGACCGGCTCGATTCTCCGTCAGCGGGAACGTGACCCTTAACGGGGAACCGCTCCCCGCGGGCGTGATTCGATTCACCCCCGATCGCGGGAAGGGGAACTCGGGGCCGGAGACGATCGTCGAGTTCACCGAGGGAACCTACAAGACCCCGACCGGCAAAGGGGTGGTCCCAGGCCCCCACGTCGTCTCGATCACCGGCTACGATCGCTTGCCCGAAGAAGAGACGATGTTCCAGACACTCGTCTCAGACCACCGGCAGTCGGTCTCGTTTCCGGAGGAGGAGACGATCCAGGACTTCGCCATCACCGTTGAGGCAACGCCGAAGAAGTGAAGCCGCGCGGGGCATCCCGAGCCCCCAAAGCGGAACCTCCCAGGCCTCCCATTCCTCGCACGCTTCCCACTAGCATCATCGTGCCCATCCTCCCCAGGTATCAGACTGCTTGGCGATGCCTCCGACGTCCATAAACTAGCTATCTTAGGCTCATCGAACCCGATTCCGACCGGAGGTGCCGCATGGAGGAGCGTATCGCCTACCAAGGCGTGACTTTTGACGACGTTCTGTTGCTCCCGGGCTACAGCAACGTGTTGCCCCGTGACATCGACATCAGCACTCAGCTCACCAAGCGGATCAGGCTGAATATTCCGCTCCTTTCGGCCCCGATGGACACGGTGACCGAGGCCAACCTCGCGATCGGGCTGGCCCAGGAGGGTGGTCTCGGCATCATTCACAAGAACATGACCCTGGACCGCCAACTCTCCGAGGTGGAGAAGGTCAAACGCTCCGCCAACGGCGTGATCAGCGATCCAGTGACCCTCCCCCCTCACGCCACCGTCCGCGAAGCCCGCGACGTGATGGCGCTGCACAACATCAGCGGCGTTCCGAGCACCGAGAACGGCGTCCTCCGCGGCATTCTCACCCGCCGCGACCTCCGTTTCGTCACCGAGGATCAGACGCGTATCGACGACGTCATGACCAAGGATCAGCTTGTAACGGCTCCGGAAGGAACAACGCTCAAGGAAGCTGAAGCGATTTTGACGAAAAAGAGGGTAGAGAAACTTTTGCTGGTGGACGATGAATACAGACTGAAGGGACTCATCACGATCAAGGACATCGACAAGATGCTCAATTTCCCTTCGGCTTGCCGCGATGATCGCGGTCGGCTAAGGGTGGGAGCGGCGGTCGGGGTCAACGATCTGGAGCGGGTCGAAGCGTTGATTTCACGGGACGTGGACGTTGTCGTCGTCGACAGTGCCCACGGCCACAGCGAGAACGTGATCGAGACCGTTCGGCGAATTAAGCGAAGTTGCGATATCGACGTCATCGCGGGAAATGTCGCAACACCCGAGGGAGTGCGTGCCCTGCTCAACGCCGGCGCCGACGCGATCAAGGTCGGCATCGGTCCCGGATCGATCTGCACGACGCGGGTCATCTCCGGGGTGGGAGTTCCGCAACTGACGGCGGCTTACTTGGCCGCCAAGGAAGCCGAACCCGAAGGAGTTTCGATTATCGCCGACGGCGGAATCCGTTATAGCGGCGACCTGACAAAAGCCATTGCCGCGGGGGCGCATGTGGCGATGCTAGGCAGTCTCTTCGCGGGATTGGCCGAAAGCCCTGGGCAAACGATCATCTACAAGGGACGCAGCTTCAAGGTCTATCGAGGGATGGGTTCGCTGGGGGCCATGGTCTCCGGATCGAAGGATCGCTATCGCCAGGAGGGGCCGAGCGAAAAGCTCGTGCCCGAAGGAGTGGAAGGACGGGTCCCCTTTCGGGGGCCGCTTTCGGAGTTCGTTTATCAGCTCGTTGGTGGGCTGAAAGCAGGGATGGGCTACTGCGGCACGCCGACGATCGGTGACTTGAGGACCAAGTCCCGATTCATACGCGTCACCGCGGCCGCAGTACAGGAGAGTCATCCGCATGACATTCTCATTACGCAGGAAGCGCCGAACTACACGACCAGTCATCTTGACACTAATTAGTGCCCTCGTGGCCGGACCGGCGTTTGCCGTGCCGCCCTACCCGGACAGCACCAACCAACCGCAAGCGCCCGCCCGATTCAGTGGCTCGGCGCTGCCGATCGAAGAATACGACGACACGAGGGCGCCCGTCTTCAAGTCGACCCTCGACCTCGACCAACGAAGCGATGCGCGCATCATTCCCGTCCAGGCCCAGATCAGGCCCGACGTGCAGTTGAAACGAGGCTCCGGCCGCGCGTTCGGCGACGATTCGGACTACTACTTCAAGGTCGAGAGCAAGCCGCCCTCACGGGACCGACTCTTCACGCTCGGCTCCGAGGACTTCTTCCTCGGCACCATCGAGAGCGAGTTCAAGGAGCAGGATCCGAGCCAGATCTTTCTCGTGCCCGCTCCCAAGGACACCTTCGACAGCCCCGATAGCCCCAACCTCGGCCCGCTCTGGTTCCAGAATCGCGAGACCGGCCGTCGGAAAAACGACGCCCAGGACCATCGCGGCGACATGGAACTCAAGGATCGTCGCGGCGTCTACACCGTCGGCGCTCCCCCGGAGGTCGCGATCCTCAACGAGTCGGTCGGAACCTCCGACATGATCGTCACCCTCAACGTCGAACTCGGCAGTCCCGACAGCGAGTATGGCTTGGTCGCCCGGGCGATCGATCCCAACACCTGGATCGACACCGTCGACCAGATCAAGATCAGCACCTTCTACTTCGCCTACGTCGATGCCGACACCGTGACGATCGGCAAGAGCGTCAAGGGCAAACGGGAGATCATCAAGACCGGGACGATGGCCGCCAAGACCTCGTTCCAGCTCCAGTTTTGGGCGTTCGAGAACAAACTGACGGTCCGTCGCGACGGCCAAGTGATTCTCGAAGCGACCGACGACAGCATCAAGGAGGATGCACAGTACGCTGGGATGATCGGCCTGAAGAGTGTCGGTCAGCCGACCACCTTCGACAACTTCGACGCGGTTCGCTACGGGGGACCCTTCGAGGCTCGGCAGTTCGCGCCGACGGCGTCGATCTTCAAGGGACCGAACGTTCACTACCACCCGCTCTACTTCGAGCAGGTCTCCCTGGAACGTTGGGGACAGAACTACGGCAACCTCGTCCAACCGGCGATCGCCCAAGGCAAGTTCTGGCTCGACTTGATCTTCGTCCCGTACAGCATCGGCAAGAATCCGCCGTGGACCTGCCAGACCGGCAACGGCCAACCGATGCCAGGCGACATCGTGCTGCCTTACCGAATTCTTCCGCCGTACCCCGATCCTGGCGGAATCGCCCTGGAATGTGCTACGATGGGACTGATCTTCGGCCTCATCCCGTAGTGTGAGACAGGTGTATCTGGCAGGCTTGTTGAACCAAGCGTTCGATGACTTGCGAATGACCAAGCGATGGGCCGCCCGAAGAGAGGGCGGCCTGTTTGCGTATTCACTAGCCTATTTAACCCAACCGACTAACATGAGGACGCTCAAGGAAGAGTTCACCCATACTAGAATTTGGAGGTCATCAGAGCGATGACCTCGCAACACGTGAATCGGGATGACCATGAACGGCTCTCCCCCGGCGCATCGTCGGCTTGACCATTCGTTGCCGACATCGCCTGTGCGGCAAGCAGCGTTTCCCTCGTTTGGTTTCGGTAGCTCCATGATCGACGATTACGTCACCATCGATACCAACCTTCTCCCGGAAGGGGCCGAGATCCACCACGCGATGCTCGACTCTTCCGGCGAAGCGTTGCTCATGGCTGGATCAACCCTCACGCCCCGCTTCTTCGTCCTGCTGCGCCGCCAAGTCGCCCTTCAGGTCCTCGTTCATCGCGAGGATGCCGAACGCTGGGGTCTCATCGTTCCCCAACGAGACAAGCCGACGGGCCAACGCCACGGCGACCACCAGGACGAACTCCCGCCCCTGCGTGTGATCCAGCCTCCCATCCCGCTCCCCTTCGCCAACGCGAACGACTACCCGGCCCCAAGAGCGCTGCTCACCTCCGTCCGACGACACCTCCAGGAAAGGCACGACGATCCTCCCTTCCAGGAGAGTCGGCAGTACGACCGTTTCCCGGTCGGTCTCGTTGTTTCGATCGTTCCACTCGACGCCGACTTTCGTCCTGCTGGCGATGCCTTCCAAGCGGTGCTGCAAGAGCTCTCTCAAGGAGGGTTCTCGGTCGTCAATTCGCGGGCCCTCGAAATCGAGTACCTCGGGATCGAGATCAAACCGCTCACCGGTGGCGCGTCGCGGATGATCGCCCGCGTCATGCGTTGCGAGTCGTTTGGTCGCTTCTACTCCGTCGGATGCCGCTTGATTGGCAAGATCCCGTAGTGTCCCGGTTTGGCATTTCGTCGCCAAGAGACTCTTGGGTGCCATGCCCACGCTCGCCACGGGCATGCGTGTGAAACGCCAGTCATTCGGCAAACTTCCGGTCGATCCAGCAGTCAATTGATCTAAGCGGGCCAAGGCGAGAACGAGCAATATTGGCCAAGATCAAGGAGAACAAACGCAGGCGAATCCGTCGATTCGACGAGGTTTTCGACGCCGAGATTGGTCGAAAGGACCGTTCCTAGCCGGCAGCGAATAGATCAGCGGGCTGCTAGGGCCGAGACTTCGACGTCAGGACTTGAGGGTGCCTCTCTCCCCCTCGTTTCCATTAGCCTCCCTAATCAACTCGGCCACACATATCAAGCAAAACAGATACCTGTTAACCCCCTTCTTGTTTGACGCCGAGCTCCCTAAGTAGAATGGCGCTGGGGCCAGTTCATGTTGTCGTCAGTCCGGCGGGACTCCGTCTCGTCGCATGGATCGTCGCTACCGCGCACGCGGAGGTGACGACGCGCGCGGAATTCGGACTCGGTCGACACGAGCAAACAAGCGTTGAACCGCCAGTCATCGGAAAGGAGGCGATGCCCATTCCTTGTGTCGCTTGCTGATCGTCACGTGATTTGAAGCTCGGGGAAAATGCGTCCGAGCGCCGATCGACTGGGATGCGCGACATTCCGCTCGCGAGGGCCGTTCGGGTGTTTCCTCAAGAGGCCGTTCGAGAATCTAGGGAACTTCAACGGGAGACCGATATGCGCTATGTACTGGCAACCGCCGCGATGGCGGGACTTCTTCTTGTTCCGGCAACGCTCGTTCAAGCGGGACATCGTGTCGTCTACAGCTACGACTGCTGTAGCTGCTCTTGCGGCGACGCGACCGATGTGGTCACCACTCAACACGACAAGGACGCCGACAACGGGGAAGTCGCGACGACCGACGACCCCAATCGCGTCCAGTATCGTTCGACGTACCGGGCCGACTCAATGGACTCGATGGATACCGTCGACGCCCCCGTCATGATGACGACCCAACCGACGATGCAACCGATCTATCGTTCGTCGTCATCCTCTTCATTCCGCACCGGAGGCAACCACGGCTTGCAGAGAAACTGGAAGCCGCACTATGGCGCCCGCTCGCGCTAGCGCCTGGCGAACTGGTTCATTGGGAAATCGCTCTTGGGTGCCCTGCCCACGCTTGTCGTGGGCAGGCGGGTCACGCTTGTCGTGGGCAGACGGGTCACGCCACTGATTCGGCAACCTGCCGCCTAGACGTGAGGCCCCAGACGATGCAATGAACTCAGCAATCAGGACGTCAATCGGAGGATCGATCTTCCGATTTTTCCAGGGCGACGGCAGCCACGGTACCATCGACCTTTTTGGGTGACGCCGCCGTTACCCACTCTTTCCAATCGCTCTCCAAACGGTCAACGCTCTCGATCCCGTAGACCTCGGCAAGCGCTTGGTCCACGCCCGACAACTTCGTCCGTTCGGCGAACTCGAGCAGCGCCTGCTTCGACCCCCGTGTGACGAGATAATCCGCCAACGACGCGCTTTGAGCGTAGAAGATCCGCGCGTTCCTGCGCCCACCCGGATAGCCGTTCCCTGAGAGCAACCGGTCGATCGTAGGAAGTGTCTCGTCCGCCATTGCCTTCATTAATGTTTGATGGAGCTTCGCTTGTTGGGGCGTCTGCTCCGCTTGGATCGCCACCCCTTCATCCACCCAGCGCGGAATCCGAAATTGACAGAAACGATCGGCCAAAAGCACGTGCGTCAGCTCGTGAAGCACGATCGACCGGCAATAGTCGCCGTCACAGTAGAAGTGCAGCCGACGCATCGAGACGCGACCATCGCCAATTTCCAAGTCGGCACAACCTCGCGTCGACACCCCGAGTCCCGTTTGACGGGAGTACTCGTGACCGCTGCCGTAGATGAAGACGTCGCACTTGAGCGTCCAATCGCTCGCCGTTTCGATGCCGAGCCAATCGCGTCGGAAGTCGGTCCGAAAAGACTCGTACCCTTTCGCGAGCCCCTCGAGCGCGAAGTCGTCGCGCGTGGTGCGAAAGCGAAAGTTGTCGCTTTCCAGCACGAGCCAACGGCCATCTTGGTAGCGCTGAAAGGTTGGCTCGGAGGACTCCGCGTCGGCCGTCGGGCCATGGGCAAACATTCCCAGAATGAGGACCGCCAATCGCGTGGGATGTCCCAACAATCGCATCAATGTGCCTCCGTGCATAAGCGGCGCGCTTAGCGCAAGCGCGTACCGCCCCTGTCAGCGCATTCCGGCCACAAGCGCGCGGAGCGACGTCAGGAGATGGGACGCTTCAGATGAGAGTCCACGAATGGGTCGGCTAGAAGCAACAGACGTGCCGGAAACACATTACTAGCGTAAGTGACGTCTGTTATTCCCTTTAGGGCAACCGAGCCAAATGGCGGTTTGAGTGGAGATGTTCATCACATTGGCAGGAGTGTCACGAAAGCGGGCGGCGGGGAGAGGAACTCGAGGTCCGCAATCACGGCCCCATGCTGGCCCCGATGGCGCGTTGACGACGATTGACGCCGCGGGCGAGGCCTTCGAGCGACTGCACCGTTGACGCCATCTCGTTGACCGCGTCGGTGATCTTTCGCGCCCACTTGTCCCGACTGGCGCGATAGGAGTTGAACGTCTCTTCCTGGAGCTTCACGCGTTCGCGAAGAGCGGCGTTCTCGGCGATCACATCCGCGAGCCTCGCCTCCAAACCCACCGCCGGCTCCACGGACGTTCCCGAAACGGCCTCGCCCTGCTCTGCGGCGGCTTGTACCTCGACCGGTTCGGTTGACTCCTCAACCTCGGTCGCGGCGTCCTCGGCTTCGGCGCCGGTCTCCAACAAGGAGGACAGGGCTCCCAAGTCGATGGTGTAGTCGATCTTCATGCCTTCCACTGAGAAACTTCCTTCTTAATTCAGTCCTCGCGATCTGTCGTTCCAACTCGAACTCAGCAGTCTGAGAACGCTTCACGATGGAAAGCCTAAGACCAAGCGACGAAGGGCATCGGGCTCCGTCGATTCGCAACCGGCGTTGTCACGATTGGCCAAGAGATTCACCGATTCGACAAGCCGTTCGAGATCTCTCGAACTCCGCCTCCGTCGCGCATCGAATCGCACCCGATCAGGAAGCGTGTGTGATTGACATCGCTCAATCCGGATCAGGATACTTCTCTCCAAAACACTTCAAACTCTCCACAAACTCCCTAAAGGAATTCGCGACGAGATAAACATTGTCGTAGTAGTCTTCAAATTGCGGCGGATCATCTTCGTCATCCGCGTCGGGGACCTCTTCAACGCTGTCCCAAAAGTAGATTCTTCCGCGTTCATTCCCCGATAGCCCTTGCGTCATCCCGATGAGAATCAGATCGTTGCCGCTCTCCGCGAACGGCAGCATCCCAGGCGGAACACGATAGCCGTAGTTCTCGTAAGTCGTCACAATGTCGTAGCTGCCATTTTCAACACCCTCGGGGCTGCTTCCGAGAAACAGTTCAGCCTGCACCCACGACCGACCACCTGAGATCTCGTGAATACTTTTGTCCAAGACACTTGCGTAGACGAAGGATCGAAACATGGACACCCCGATCTCCACCGCGAATTGAGCATAGTCGTCGGGAAGTTTGGCCGCGTACTTCGTTTCGAGATACTCGATCGCGTCGGATTTCACGGGCTGAAACATGCCAGTTGCCGCAGGCGGCCCAATAGGTAGAAGATCTAAGCTGAGAAGACGTTCAATGAGATCATTACACATGCTAGCCGTACTCCGATTCTTGACATGGACTAGGCTCCGTCTCAAAAGTCGGCTCTGGCTTCGGCTGGCTGCGTCGGTGCGGGACTTTGTCGGGCTGCATCGACGAATCCAGTGGATTCGCCTGCTTCGCCCTCCTCGTCCCCCACCAACTCGCTGTGCCTCGGGCCGACGATCAACTTTTGAGACGAAGCCTAGTGTAGTGTTTGCGCGCTGACCGAACTTATGTCGCCCGCGATATCTCTTGTTGGGAATAGCAGATCTCGGAAGCCACCCTATGTACAGCGTGATGTGCGCAACCGAAAACATACGCATTTGAATGAAGCACTCCACTAGCGTTTCCGCTTCCTAGCCTTCTTTCTATTCCTTCTTTTTAGGTAGGATGCCCCTCCTCGATGTGGTAGCTCGTGAACGATTCGCGGGAGAATCTGTATTCGGGATGATCGAGGAACATGATGTACTCTATAGTCATTCTTCCTCGCCCACGCTTGGACATCGCCTATTGTCTTGAAACGGCCTCCTCCATTGTTCAGTTCACGTTTCAGCATAACCCCAAAGGCCTTGTTGCGATCGCCCGATCCACCATCCATTCCTGGTACTTCAAACTCGTCAATCGCCCACTGACTAAAGTCAGCTTCCTTACCAGTGTACGGAACTCGATCGCCTGGTTTCAATCCGTACTTCTCGGGATGATCCGGGATGAAGTATTCCTGTCCTTTCTCCTCAATCCAAGTCCCCGGATGCTTCTTCGTCCCAGGCCTCCCACCGGGATCCCTCGTCGCACTCTTCTTTTTTTTCTTCTTCTTTGCCTTCTTCTTCGAAGGCTTCTTGATGATCGGAAAGCGTTCAGGTTTCTCGGAACCCTTCGCCTTCTTCTTGGTTCGCTTCTTCGGCGATACCTTCGGCTTCTTCTTCCCGCCACCTCCGAACCCGCCGGCGCCCATCCCGAGCGAGGGACTTCGGACGTTCTCGCGGGCGGTCTCGAGAAGGAACTCGTGGCCCGACTGAGCCGCCTTGCGGACCGACTTAGCGGCTTCGGACGCGCTCTCGACCAAGCCGATGCCCGCGAAGATCGTCTCCACCGCGGCAACCGAGCCTTCGAGGTAGTTGCCCTCGGAGAACTGCTCGACCGAAACTTGGCCGGACTCATAAGCGCCGTACGCCTCGTAGGCGTTGAGAAAGGGTGTCGCGACTTTCGCCGCGGTGACTCCCTTGGCCGCCAGTTGCGCCGTCCCCGCGGACGCGGCTGTGATCGCCGCTTCCCGGGCCCCTTGCGCACTTCCCACGGAGATCGACTGGGAGACCGATCCTTCAAGGTGTGTCTGCGACCAGAGTTCTTGGCGTTGTTCACCGCCGGACACGCCAAACGAGAACGCGTTGGCGACTTCCGCCGCCCCGGCAATCGCCCCTTTGCTTGCCTCGAGGTGATAGCGAGCGGGGTCCTCCGCCATGTAGCCGATGTCGCGGGCGAGCGTCGAAACCTCGAACACCAACTCGTCGCTCAGGCGCTCCGCAGCCTCGCGCCCCGGTGCTTGTCCCAAACGCTGGTGGCGCTGACGACGCCTCGTCGCCCTTGCGGATTCGCCATCGTGACGGCCCATCCGCGGACGGCGACGGCGACCGCCCGGAGCATCCGCTCGCTCGTCCGGCTCCGCATCCACCACCAAGCGATGTGCGCCGGCAAACGTCGGCGTTCCCGACGAACGCACCCAGATCTGATCGCGGGTCTTCGAAGGGAGACTGCCGAGTACGTCGTCGTTTCGGCGCCGCGCGCGATCGCGAACGGCCTCGAACCGCATCTCGTCCCAACCGACGAAACGAGTCGACTCGGCAACGAAGCCTTCCCACTGCGCCCGCTCTTCGGGACTGAGATCAGCGACCGCGCGTTCGCGTACCGCGACCGGGCTCGCCGCTAGCCAATCGTCGAGCGAGTTAAAACCGTTGGTTCGCCGCTTGATGAAGTCGGCGTGGTACAGTTCGTCCGCCGAGACGGTCTCACGCCCCCCGAGGGATTCGAGTGCGCGAAGCGCTTCGATCAGTTCCGGCGGAAGTCTCTTGGAGGAAGCGGTGGGCGCAGGGGGCATGACAGACCCTCTCCGTAACGACGGAGTCGTCTCTGTCTGCTCGCTTTGACCACGCGGATTGGTGTCGCGGAACGTGGTGTGGGACAGGTGCGGACCTGTCCCGACGGCGCCGACCGGAATCGGACTGACGAGTGGATGTCAGTCACGGGTAATCCCGAACCGACAACGGATCGTACCCGCATGCGATTCAAGAACGAACGGCTACTCCCGTGTTTCTTCCCGACCGGGCTTCGCACGGCGCCCCGGGCGGGGAAGTCGCGATTTCTTGCTTGGCGTCGTCGTCCTCATCGACCAGAATTGCGAGGAACCGCTATTGGGAGCACAAGATGTCTCGTGAAATCTTCTCGACAACCCTCCTTCTCCTCGCCGGCTCGCTCGCCGGGGCCGACCAACCCCTTCCCGGCACCAAGCCGCTCACTCGAAGCGACGACATCGCCTCGTCCATGGTCGACGGCATCGACCGCTTTCTCCTAGAGAGGCTCGACCAAGCCGACGCCCGGCGGGCCGAGCGTTGGAATACCGACACCTCTTCTCCCGAAGCCCATGAAGCCTCCCTCGTCGCCAAACGCGAACTCCTGGCCCACCAGTTGGGCGTTCGCGACAAGCGCGTTCCCGCTCAAGCTCCCGTGCCCTCGTCGCCCGTCGACCAATCACCCGTGCTGGGAGCGAGCGAGGCCTTCGAAGCGATCCCCGTCCGCTGGTCGGCGTTTGCCGACGTCCATGGGGAGGGCCTGCTCCTCGTGCCGAAAGGGAACGTATCGGTCGCCAACGTCGTCGCGATTCCCGACGCCGCCCAAACGCCCGAACAGCTTGCGGGTCTCGACGCGGGCACTCCCCCCGAACAGCAGTTCGCCCGTCGGCTCGCGGAAAGCGGCTGCCGCGTCCTGATCCCGGCACTGGTCAACCGGGAACTTCGCCCCTCGCCGCGAGCCATCATGTCGAACCGCGAGTTCGTCTACCGCGCCGCCTACGAGCTCGGTCGGCACTTGCTCGGCTACGAAATCCAGAAAGTGCTCGCGGGAGTCGACTGGTTCGCGGAAACGAGCGATCAGCCGATCGGGGTCGTCGGCTACGGCGAGGGCGGGTTTCTCGCGCTGGCCGCGGGGGCGCTCGACCCTCGGATCGATGCCGTCCTGGTGAGCGGCTACTTCGGGTCGCGGACCGACCTTTGGAAGGAGCCGATGGATCGCAATATCTTCGGCTTCGTGCGTGACTTCGGGGCGGCGGAGTTGGCCGCGATGATCGCTCCCCGACCCTTGGTCATCGAAGCGGGCAAGGCCCCGACGCTGGTTCTCGAGTCGAAGGGAGGGGCACCGGGCGAGCTGACCCGTCCGGCCGACGCCGAGGTCCGAAAGGAGTTCGCCTTGGCCAAGACCCTTGCCGGAAGTGTCGCGCCGAAGGACTCGTGGAAGCTCCTCGAGCCGGGCGCGGAGACTTTCGGTTCCCCGGAAGCTCTCCGAGCTTTTCTTCACGCTCTCAATGCCGAGGCCTCGCTCGCGGAACTCGGTTCGGATCCTTCGGCGACCAGGTCGGTCGACAACGACGCGCGGCAAGAGCGGCTGACTCACGAACTCGACCGGCACAACCAGTGGCTCCTAAGCGAGAGCCCCTATGTCCGCGAGGAGTACTTCAAGGACCTTGACACCTCGAGCATGGAGTCGTTTCGGCGAACGATCGAGCCCTACCGCGAAGCGTTTCGCAAGGACGTGATCGGCGAGTTCGACGAGAAGCTCTCCGAGCCCAATCCGCGCACGCGACGGTTCACCAAGAACGCGAAGTGGACCGGCTACGAGGTGGTCCTCGATGTCTTCCCAGACGTGATCGCCTACGGCCTGCTGCTGGTACCCAACGATCTCAAAGCGGGCGAAGAGCGTCCCGTCGTCGTCTGCCAACATGGGTTGGAAGGGAGGCCACAGCCACTCGTCTCAGGGAACCATCGGGCCTACAAGGACTTCGCCGCGAAGCTCGCCGATCGGGGCTTCGTCGTCTTCTGCCCGCAGAACCCCTACATCTTCAAGGACCGCTTTCGTACGCTTCAGCGAAAGTCCTACCTCCTCGGTAAGACCCTCTTCTCGACGATCGTGCCTCAGCACCAGCGGATCACCGATTGGCTCGCGTCGCTCCCGTTCGTCGACGGCGATCGGATCGGCTTCTACGGACTCTCCTATGGCGGCAAGACGGCGATGCGGGTTCCGCCGCTGGTCGACAACTACGCGCTGTCGATCTGTTCGGGGGACTTCAACGAGTGGGTCGACAAAAACGCTTCGACGCGGCGGCCAACCAGCTACATGTTCACCGGCGAGTACGAGATCTTCGAGTTCGATCTCGGCAGCACTTTCAACTACGCGGAGATGGCGTACCTGATCGCTCCCCGCCCCTTCATGGTCGAGCGCGGCCACTTCGACGGCGTCGCTCGCGACGACACCGTCGGTTCGGAGTTCGGCAAGGTCCGCTTCCTCTACAACGCGAAACTGGGCATCGGGGACCGCGCCGAGATCGAATGGTTCCCCGGCCCCCACGCGATCAACGGCGTCGGAACTTTCGACTTCCTCCACAAGCATCTCGACTGGCCGAAACGCGACTGAGAAGGCAAGAGATCGTTCGGGAACCTCAGCGGCCGCCGGGGAACGATCCCACCCTAGGTGGCCCGACCTTCACCCGCTCAGCGGATGCCCATCTCACCTCATCTCCATTCCCTCGGACACACCATCGATCGTCTCGCTCCATGGATCGCATGCGCGGGCGTCCCCAATCGGGTCTTGGGACGCCATAAAATTCGCGGGCAACCTGTCGCGAAGTCTGGCACCACGACAGGTAGGCCCGAGGAGTCCGTCCCTATTGCCCACGGAGCGCGAGCGTCGACCTAAGGGGTATCCCCGTGAGTGACCAATCCTCCTCGTCCGGATTGCAGTACGGCATCGTCGGCATCTTGGCGGGATTTCTCGGGCTCGCCGCGATCAACCCAGGTTCCGGGCCAGAGGTGGATGAGAATGAGAAGACCACCTCCTCATCCTTCGACCCTTCATCCCAACGAACCTTTCCCGACGGCAACTGGGAGTCGCGCGTCACCGCTCCCTTATACAAGCACATCCATCTCGATCCCGAGTCATCACGTACCGAGGACTGCGCCAAGGGCCGACAGACCACGGAGCTGCGCCAAGCCCTGACGAATGGGGGCTGGTGTCTCCAGTTCCTCATCGTTTGCGTTCCGGATCCGATCAACTCCTCCAATGGATACCGCTTCGACCTGATGATCGAAACGCTGCAAAAGGCACTCCTTCCAAGCAGCCTTGTCCTCGATCGCAACTATCTCCCTTGGCACGATTGGCTCCAAGCCTATCGCCACTATCTCCTGGAAGCCGGAAGGCCAGGCATGCCCGCGGGGTCCGGCAATCTCGACGAACCGATCCGCCGCCATTTCCAGTCCGAGCCGGGCCTCCTTGTCTTCCGCAACAATCGTCGACCCTCCAGTCCCGAGCTGACAGGAATCTACCGTCATCACAAACGCCTTCTACTCGTCTTCCTTGTCGGCGAGAGCCCCACGATCGGGATTCACAAGAAGGCCTTCCAGCGCGCGGTTGATCTGATTTGCCGTTGGCAAGAGTTCGAAGCGGACAACAAGCTACTCGGAATTAAGTCACCCGAGGAACCGCTACCGCCGCCCTTTCTCCGCGTCGTCGGCCCGACGTTCTCCGGTTCGGCCGACTCCCTCGCGATCGCGATCCGAAGCATCAGGGAGCGGTTCGATGTGAAGAAGGACCGTCCCAACTTTCGTGTCATCTCGGGATCGGCGACTACCGTCGACAAGACCCCCTTCCTGATCGATGCCCATCGGCTGGACGAAGTGCCCCCGGACTGCGTGAACAAGGCCCTCAACCAACTGTTCCCGGACGACGGTTTCTCGGATAGCGAGCAAGTCAGCTTCGCGACGACGTTGCCCTACGGAAATCTGGTCGAGTTCGAACTCGTCAAGTACGCCAAGGAACAGGGTTTTCTCCATCGGTTCGGAATGGAGACCAACCCCCGGATCGGATGGCTCTACGAATCGGGTACCGACTACGGTCGTCCCCCCAGCCTGGCTCGTCATGGAGTCGTTGCCGGTGTCGAGATCGTGGAACTCCCCTTCCCGCTTAGAATCTCCCAGATCCGGGGAGCCTTCGATAAGGACCGCTTGACGAAGGAGAGAACCCGCACGAGTTTCGCGCCCGACCGCTACCGACTCTCGATCCCCTTCAACGAAGCGGAACATGCCACGGACACGCTCACGCAGTTCGCCCCGAGGCTGACGGCCGCGACGGTGGAACTCACCCTCGCGAGCATTTTTCAAACCATCAACCGAGAACAGCTCCGCTGTGTCGGGATCACGGCCACCGACCCGCGCGACGCCCTGTTCCTCGCAAGCTACTTGCGGGAGTTCTGTCCCGACGTGCAAGTGCTGATGAATGGCACCGACCTCCTGCTCACCCATCCCGACTACAACCGCTATCTACGGGGCACGCTCGTCGCCTCGCCCTATCCGCTCTACCCGCGAAACCAACTCAAGAGCTTTCCCTACGCCAGCACGATCAACCATCGCGTTCCCTTCCCGAGCATGGTCCACCAAGGCTTCTACAACGCGGTCATTTTTCAGGAGTGGCTGACGCGAAACGAGAACGATATCGGCAATCTCTTCCCCGTCGTTCACCGGGATCATTTCCAGCATCCGTCGCATACCTTTCGGTTGATCCTCCCCGATGTCGCCCACGATCGCTCTTGGCCACCCCCTCTGATCGAGTATGGTCCCCCTCGATCGAACACGAGTTCCGCACCGCCTTCGGAGCCAGCCGTCTATCGTCCAGGAATCTGGATCAGCGTGATTGGCGCGCGCGGCTTCTGGCCGCTCCGGTTCTCCCACTTGGACTCGGCGATCGACGAGGATGCCGCGAGTCATCAAGAGAGTGGTTCCACGTCCCCGAATCCATCGGAGCGGAAAACATTCTGCGACCAGTTGGCGAAGGCTGACGATCAAGCCACGACCACCGGCTCGGAGTCCGACTCACTCGACGGTAGTCCGGACCGGGAACAACCCGATCCGCCGGGCCCAAGAGCGCCGACGCTCATGGCCGCTTCCGCAAACATTGATGCGGAAGACATTCCGGGCGCGGAGACAAAGCCCTCCGCCAACACTGGCGGCGATCTCAAGAGTCGAATGAATCAACGCAAGGAGAGACTTCTCGGGTACACCATCGCCGTCCTGAATCGGAAGGATGAGCCATACTCCCCTCCTAGCCGCCTCGGCCACGCGGCGTTTCCGGACACGGCGTTCGTCGCCGCGTGCTTGGTCGCTCTTCTCCTTCCCATCCTTCTTCGCCTCTGCGGCCATCGCCTCTACGAACCACGCCTGTCCATGCGTCGACGAACGCCGTGGCGTCACTTCCCGACCAAACAAGATCTCCACCTCGTTTGGCACGGTCTCCTTTACTCCATCGTCATGCTGCTTTTCTCCGGGACGCTTTTGCTTCTCGTACTTAGCGTCATGCCCAGTCCGCTCGCCTGGGTCATCTCGCTCTTGGGTATCCACGAACCCCTTGCCCTTCTCGGGCTCGATGCTCACTTCCTCGAACGCACGGTCCACCTTTCCAACGGGATCTCCATCTACCTCCCCTTCTTCTTTCTCACGCTCGGTCTCGCGACGTACGCGTTTGCCCAACAGTTTCGCATCGGTTACTTCCTGAAACACCAAGCCAAACTAGAACCGTTGCCCGAGAAACCCAAACAGTCCGAGCCGACCCACCATCATCTCATCGCCACTCACCTCTTGGAGTCCGCGAACGCGGCCAGCCGACGCGTCACCTACCCGGTCTTCCTCTCTCCCAAGGTCAGCCCCCCCTCGCCCAAGCGACTCGACTTGGTGGCTCTCTTCGTCCTTGGCGTTTCGGTCGTGGGCATGGTCGCGATGCTCTACTATTCACGACCGACCTTCGAGGAATGGTCGATCTCCTTCGTCCTGTTCTCCATGATCTGCGTCTTCGTCATTTCCTGGGTGCTCTGGCTGTATCGCGTCATTCGTATCCGGTCGAACATCAAGGAGATCATCGATCGGCTCAACGCCTTCCCCTTGACCAGCGCCGCCAAGAGGCTTCCCAGGTCGTTTCGGGTTCTCATTGGACGATTCGGGGTGGGCGGCAATCTGCGCAGCGTGCACTACCAGACCATGATTGACAAGCTGCGGCAGGTGGCGGCTCCGTTTCCCAACAACGACAACGTCGAGCCCTCCCTCGTCAGGGACGAGGACATACACACTCTGCGACGTCTACTCGAACGAAGACGCCAAAAGGACTTGGACACGATCACCGTGAATTGTCTTGAACGGTGTCTGCAAAGACGAGTGTCCCGACTGGCCAAGAACGCTTGGCGAGAACTCATCGTCTGCTGGACCCCGAAGGAGAATCGGCCAACCTCCGGGGAAGGCGGGACGCTCGTTTCCAGCCTGAAGGGCGCCCGCTTGAGCGAAGAGTTTGTCACGATGTACGCGGTCGCGTATCTCGCGGGGTACTTTCGACAGATCTCCTACGGGCTTGGTCTTCTCATGCTGACGGCCGTTCTGTTTCTCTTCGCCATCGCTTCCTATCCCATCGCCCCCCATCAGCTTCTTCTGCTCACGGGGCTCGGCATGGTTCTCGCGGTCACGATCGTCGCCATTCTCAACCTGGTCCAGATCGAGCGATGCGACATCGTCAGTGCGTTCGCGGATACCAAGGAGGGACAAGTAACCTTTGACTTTCAGTTCTTCCTTCAACTTGGGGTCGTGGTGCTACCGGCGATCCTCGCGTTGGTCGCCGGGATCTTTCCCGACACGCTCGAGTGGTTGGGACATCTCGCGGGATCGATGTCGCAGTCGCGCGGCTAGCGGGCTGGTTTAACTTGAGTCCGCTGCGGTGGAGTCCTGACCCCTGGGCACAGGCTGACAAGCGGCCAGCGTCACCCGAACGCGGAGAGGGACCAACGCAAGTGTTCGCCCACAAGAGGAGTCTCCCCTTGCTCACCGACGACGACTTTGGCTTTGGGATCGAAGCGGAGTACCTGCTCGTCGACAGCGACAGCCACCGTCCCCTTTGGAAGGATGACCTATCCTTCGAGAAGCTCAACGCGCTGCTGGAGTCCATCCCCTGCGACGACCTGGGCAGCCTGGACGGACTTGAGGTCGAACCGCCCCATCGCAAACGCATGCCCTACGTCGTCGAAGGCTACCATCTCCCCGATCCGGAGTTCCAACCGGTCGACTTGTTGCCCAAGGGAATCGAGATCCGAACGCCGATCTCGACATCCATCGACGAATGCGTCCGATCCCTTCGCTTGCTCTTCGACCGACTCCAAGAGGTGCTTGAAGACGCCGGCATGTACGCGACGGCGATCTCCCATCACCCGACGGCGAAGGACTTTTCCGGCCCCCGGAATAAACGCCGCGAAGACTACTGGCGCTGGTCGATGGTGGCGATGACGACCTTCGGACCGGACATCAACGTGAGCCTGCCCAAACGCCTCCACCAACGACTCGATATGGACGACCTCTTCGCCAAGACGCACTGCTACGCTCCCGCCCTGACGGCGCTGACGCTTTCCTCGCCACTCTACGAGGGACAACGTTGGATCCCGGGAGGGCGTACCGGCTACTCCGTGCGAACCTATCGACGTTCGCAGGTTGGCGCCGTCATCGAACCACACCCCGAGGAACGTCGCCGTCTGGAGTTTAAGACGTTCGAGATGCCCCCGTGCCTCGAGGATTTCAAGGCTCACTTGCTGCTCTGGCTCGGACTTCTACTGGACGAGGCACTTCCGGGTCGAGCCACCTCCACGCACTGCGCCCAACAGCTCCGTCGCGTGTCGATCGACGGCCTGACGCGACGCGAGACTCGCGATGGGGCTTGGGAGGCGATCGACGCCTGCGAGCATGTCCTCGCATCGCACGACTTCGACGCGACGCCGTTGGAGGTGATGAGACAACGACTCCATCACGGACGCTCTCCCGCTCACGACATGATCGACTTGGCCGATCAAGCCGGTTCGATCGAGAGGTTCTTCCAGCTCACCGGCGAGACCGGCACCGCGGCAATTGCTCCCCCCGAGAAAGCCTAGCGGCCCGTTGATCTATTCGCTGCCGGCTTCAATCAACGAATTGTTGGGCCGGACGGTTCGACGGCGGTAGGATCGGGCCGATGCTCCCGGTGGCTCCTTCCTCGGCGCGGGACAATCGCTTGCCCATGTCGATTCCGCCCTCAATTCCGCTTGAAAAGGTTCCATCCGCGAGCCACAATTCAATGTTGGGCGTGGGCGAACATCAACGACATCAAGCCTGTGTGAACCTACCTGTGTTCTTCCGCGAGGCCGTCGCACGACGGACTCTCTCCTTCACGCGACGACGCCCCTTGCATGAATCATCCCAAGCCGGATCCCCGATCGATGCGGAGATCGACGATGCGAAACACTTTCTTAACGTTGGGAATATTGGTCTCGTCACTTGCCACGGGCCTCGCGGTCGCGGTCGCGGCGGCGCCGACGCCAACCTCCAACACGGCCAACACGAAGGAATCCGCATCCCTGCGATTCGAGCCGAACACCGAGGTCCACCTTCGCGGGCCGGACGCTCGGCATCAACTCATCGTCACCGCTCACTCGCCCAGTGCTGATCCCAAGGACGTGACCGCCGCGGTGAGTTACCACGCCGAACCGCGAGGCATCGTCACGATCGACAGCACGGGCCAAGTCGCTCCACTGGCGGAGGGAACGGCGCGGATCATCGCCGAAGGACCAGCGGGCAAGCGAGCCACGATCGCGGCGCGGGTCACCGACTTGACCCAGCCGCCGAGCATCAACTTCGCCAACCAGATCGTCCCGATCTTCACCAAGTTCGGGTGCAACGGTGGTGGATGTCACGGGAAATCAACCGGCCAGAACGGCTTCAAGCTCTCGCTCCTGGGATTCGTCCCGTCGGAGGACTACGAGTATATCGTCAAGGAGGCGGGCGGCCGACGCGTCTTCCCCGCCGCTCCCGATCACAGCCTCTTGCTCCAGAAAGCCATCAACAAGATGGCCCACGGCGGCGGCGAACGGCTCGCGATCGACTCGCCCGAGTACCGTCTCCTCCGTCGCTGGATCGAACAAGGAATGCCGCTCGGCTCGAAGGACGCTCCCGTCGTCGAGCGAATCGAGGTCTTCCCCAAGGAGCGCCGGCTCGGCAAGAGCGGACACCAGCAACTGGCGATCGTCGCTCACTACAACGACGGCGGCAGTGACGACGTCACCCGCGAGGCCCAATACGACTCCAACGACACCGAGATGGCGACGGTCAGCGAGACCGGACTCGTCGAAACTCTCGGCGCCGCCGGTGACGTGGCGATCATGGCCCGCTACCAAGGACACGTCGCGGTCTTTCGCGGCAGCGTTCCACTCGGGGTGCCCATCGCGTCGATGCCACAACCGCGCAACTTCATCGACGAGCACGTCTTCGCCAAGCTCAAGGATCTCGGGATCCCCCCCTCGCCGCGCTGCGACGATGCGACGTTCCTACGGCGGGTGTGCGTCGACCTCGCGGGGCGGCTGCCGACGGTCGAGGAAGTGGAGCAGTTTCTCGCCGACACCAACCCGTCGAAGCGTGACCTCAAGATTGACGAACTGCTCGCCTCGCGCGACTACGCGGAGAACTTCGCGACCAAGTGGAGTGCGGTGCTCCGCAACAAGCGTGGCAAGGACAGCCACATCAGGGGCACCTACGCCTTCTACCACTGGATTCGCGACTCGCTCGACGAGAACAAACCCTTCGATCGGTTCGTGCATGAGATCATCACCGCTTCGGGGGATGCCGCCTATCATCCGCCGGTCGTTTGGTACCGCGATGTCAAGACTCAGGAACAACAGACCGAGGACGTCGCCCAGCTCTTTCTCGGAATGCGGATCCAGTGTGCCCGCTGCCATCACCACCCCTTCGAGACCTGGAGCCAGCGCGACTACTACGGCTTCGCCGCCTTCTTCTCTCGCGTCGGGCGCAAGCAGGGCACCAACGGCCTGCGGACCGACGATGAGCCACGCATCTACCATCGCCGCGGAAAAGCTTCCGCGCGGAACCCGAAGAGCGGCAAGCAGCTCGCGCCCACGGGACTGGGTAGCGAACCCATCGACCTCGGTGCGGATCAAGACCCTCGGCACGCGCTGGTCGATTGGATGACCGCGAAGGAGAACCCCTACTTCGCGCCCGCGCTGGTCAACCGCTACTGGAAGCACTTCTTCGGACGCGGCCTGGTCGATCCGGAAGATGACATGCGGGTGACCAACCCGTCGTCGAACCCGGCCCTGCTCCGCTCGATGTCTCAACACTTCAAGGAGAGCGGCTTCGACCTCAAGGACTTAGCGCGGACGATCTGCCGATCCAATGCGTACCAACTCAGTTCGACTCCCAACGCGCACAACGCGAAGGACACCCGCAATTTCTCGCGGTTCTATCCGAGACGACTGACCGCCGAGATCCTCTATGACGCGGTGAGCCACGCGACCGGCGCGGTCCCCCGGTTCGACAAAGTCCCTCCCGGAACGAGGGCGGTCGAGCTACCCGACACCGGTGTCAACAGTTACTTCCTGGAAGTCTTCGGCCGACCACGTTCGAGCAGCGCATGCGAATGCGAGCGATCGGGCGACGTGACGATCGCCCAGAGCCTTCACCTGCTCAACTCGAAGGAGGTCCAAGAGAAACTCCACTCCTCCGAGGGACGAGCGATTCGCCTCGCCGGCGCGAAGGAAAAGCAGGACGACGAGAAGATTCGCGAACTCTACCTGACGGTTTTCGCACGTCCTCCAAGCCAGGAGGAACGGACGATCGCGAAGCAACACCTCGAGAGCCACCGCGATAGCCAGGACCAAGCCTTCCAGGATCTCCTTTGGGCCCTCATCAACTCGAAAGAGTTTCTGTTCAACCACTGAGCCAGCGTTCGGTCGTCAATGACCATCCATCGACTCGCTGGCGACTGACCTCGCACGGACCCAAGTCCGTCGCGCGACCACCGGAGGACCGATGTCGCCTCACCGACCCATGAAGCCCGCGCGGACGATCCCGTTCGCGTGGTCGATCGGCGTTACCGTTCTCTTAACGGGGACGGCGATCGCGAACCTACCTGTCGCTCGTCTAGCCACGATTCGGCCCGCGGGGGCCCAACGGGGTACCAGCACCGCGGTGACGATCGAGGGCTCTGACCTCGACGAGGTCGATCGGCTTCTCTTCTCCCATCCGGGCATCTCGGCGACCCCGCACAAGCGCGCTCCCGCACTCTTCGAAGAGGGCGAGCAACTCGTCACCAATCGCTTTACCGTCAACATCGCAAAGGAGATCCCACCGGGCCTCTACGAAGTCAGGGCGGTCGGCCACTTCGGGGTCTCCAACCCGAGAATCTTCGCGGTGGGGCTGTCCCCCGAGGCCGAAGAGAAGGAACCCAACAGCAAGCCCGCCGATGCCCAGGAGGTGTCACTCGACACGACAATCAATGGGCGGATCGACAGTCCCGGCGATCAGGACCTCTATCACTTCCAAGGCAAGAAGGGCCAATCGCTGACCGCGCAGCTCCTCGGCCAGCGCATCGACTCGGAGATCGAAGCCCGACTCGTACTCCTCGATCCCGACGGGCAAGCCTTGGCGAAGAGCCGCCCGGTCTTCTCCAAGGACCCACTGTTGCATGCCCTCTTGCCGGCCGATGGCGACTACGTGCTTCGCGTCGAGGACATCCGCTATGCCGGAGGGGCCCGTTATCCCTATCGACTCGAGCTGTCGACCAAACCGTTAGTCACCTCCGCGTTTCCCCTTGCGGGACCGGCCGGCCGGCGATCGAGCTTCACCCTCTACGGCTACAATCTCCCCGGCGGTGCTCCCCGTTCCAAGCGAGACGACGGCGACCCGAACCTACAAAGGCTCAGCGTCCTCGTCGACGTTCCTCCCGGCGCCGGAAACGATCGCCCTCGAGAGACGAGCTTTCCCCCCGTAAGCGACGCTTTCATCGACAGCTTCACCTATCGACTCCCCGCTCGGCGGGGGCCCTCGAATCCCCTTCGGCTCGGGATCGCGACCGAAGCGATTGTTCGCGAGCACGAACCCAACGATCATCCCGACAGTGCCCACCGAATCCCCATCCCGTGCGAAGTCGCCGGGCGTTTCGATCACTCCGCGGATCGTGACTGGTTTCTCTTCGATGGCAATCGTGGCGAACAATTCGTCATCGACGTCGTCGCCCAACGTCTCGGACAGCCAACGGATCCCCTCCTCGTCGTCGAACAAGTCTCTCCCAACCGACGCCAACTCACCGAAACCGATGACGCCGTGCCGGCGGGGGCCGATTTCGTCACGTCGACCCACTCCGACGATCCGACCTTTCGGTTGAGCATTCCCGAGGACGGGACTTACCGAGTTCTCGTCTATGATCAGTTCGGCGGCCTCTCCACGAAAGCGCGCGACGGCTACCGCTTGCTGATTCGACGCGCGGTCCCCGACTTCAATCTCATCGCGATTCCGCGGCAAATCACCAGCGACCGCAACCGGTCGGCGCTGTGGTCGACATTCCTTCGGCGTGGCCAAACCGATCGCGTCGAGGTTCTCGCCTTTCGTCGCGACGGCTTTTCTGGCCCCATCGTCCTCACCGCGGAGGGCCTGCCTCAGGGCGTCTCGGCATCACCGATCACGATCGCGCCCGGTCAATCGCGCGGATCGCTCATTCTCCGGGCCGACGACAACGCCCCGGCGTTCGCGGGCCCCTGGCGCATTGTGGGAAAGGCGACGATCGACAAGCGGGAAGTGACCCATGAGGCCAGCGCCGGGACGTTGGTCGAGTCGGCCGTGCGCGATCAGCACTCGGGTGACACGAGGTTGGCAAGCCGGTTGATGCTCGGGGTCGGAGCGGCGGAGTCCTATCCCTTCTCCGTCGGACTCGGTACGCCGATCCTCGAGACGTCGCGGGCCGGAAAGCTCGAGATTCCCGTGCGAATCAAGAGGCGCGGCGACTTCAAGGAAGCCGTTGTCCTCACCCCCGTCAACCTCCCCCCGAGGGCAAAAGCGGCGGCGGTAACGATCGCCAAGGACAAGTCGGAGGGCACGATCGCCGTCACCGTCGAGTCCGCCGCACCGCTGGGAACGTTCAGTTCGTACCTCCGGGCCCAGGCGACCGTCCCCTATCGTCGGACCCCAGGGGCGGCCGCTCGGGCGGAAGAACGAAAGAAGCGTGCCATCGCGGCGACCGCCAACCTTGGCCAAGAGATCGCGGAAGTCGATAAGCGACAGAAGGGCCTCGCGGCAGAGATCACCAAGCAGCTAGCCGCGACAAAACAACTCGAGCAACGGGAGAAGGAGGCGCGTGCCAAGCTGACGACGATCAAGCCCGAGGAGAAGGCGGCCGTCGACAAGGAGATCGCGACACTGACCAAGCAGTTCGCCGAGGCCCGCGCGGCCCTCGATCGTGCGAAGGCCGAGCAAGCAAGAATCGATCAACAGCTCAAGCGGCAGCGAGAACAGTTCGCGACCTTCGAGAAGGCGAAGAAGGAATCCGAGGACGCTGCCAAGCGAGCCGCCGACGTCGCCAAACCGAGGAAGATTCGCGTCGAGATTCCCTCTCCCTCGATCACGCTGGCCATCGTGGAAGCCCCTGTCAGGACTCAGTTCCCCGATGTGGTCGGGCTCGAGCAAGGGGCCACGATCGACGTGCCACTCGCGGTCGAACGCCTCTTCGGCTTCGCGGATCCGGTAACTCTCAAGGCTACCATTGGGGGCAGTGTGAAGGGACTCACGGCCGCGCCGACGACAATCGAGAAGGGATCGAGCGAGTCGCTCCTCAAGGTCGCCGCGATCCGAGAGACCCCAACCGGTCGTCACGCGATCCCGATCGAACTGTCGCTCAAGTTCAACAACCAGACGCTCAAGCTCGCTCGCACGCTCACCGTCGAGATCACCCCGGCGCCCGCTCCCCAAGCACCGCCCGCCAACGCGAAGTAGGAACCGCGATGCCCAGCCCCTTCCCACGAGTCGCACGCCGCCTGTCGCTGATGCTTCTCCTGTTCTGTCCCGTCCTGGCCGTCGGGGCGGACGATGATGTCAAGCCGATCGCCATCGCCGAGATCACTCGACAGGGAATCGGCTTCGACAAGGAAATCGCTCCGATCCTGCGAAGTCACTGCACCGCATGTCACCGAGGCAACGACGCTGACGGCAGCCTGTCACTCGAAACGGTCGCCGCGATTCGTGAGGGGGGCGACTCGGGACCGGCCTTCGTTCCGGGAAAGGGGGGCGAGAGCCTGCTCGTGAAGGTCGCGGCTCATCGCGAAGAGCCGATCATGCCCCCCTTGGACAACGACGTGAACGCCTCCCCGCTCTCACCCGAGGAACTCGGGCTACTCAAGCGATGGATCGACGAAGGCGGCAAGGAGTCGTCGAAGAGCGCCGCGACAATGGACTGGCAGCCCCTCCCGCCCGACACCCATCCGATCCGCGCGGTCGCGCTGAGCCCGGACGGAACCTGGCTCGCGTTCGGGAGGGGGAACCGGCTCCTCGTCGGGCCGGTCGCCTCGGCGGAGTCGACTTCGGAACTGAACGATCCCGCGACGACGAACGTCGTTCCCGCTAATGGTCGGCCGCCGGCCCATCTCGACGTCATCGCATCCCTTGCCTTCAGTCCCGATGGGCACCGTCTCGCCAGTGGCGGCTTCCGCACGGTGAAGATCTGGCAACGCGACAACAAGAACGGTGCGCCGTCGTGGCGACTCGAACGGACCATCGGGTCGATCGACAATCCGGGGATCTTCGGCGATCGGGTGACGGCCCTCGGGTTTAGTCCCGACGGCAAGCGCCTGGCCACGGGTGGAGGGGTTCCCGCCGCCTCGGGCGAGCTGAGGATCTGGGATGTGGCGTCGGGCGAACCGGTCCGTAGGGTACCCGATCCCCACAGTGATGTCGTGTTGTCCATCGACTACTCGGCCGATGGAAAACTCCTCGCGACGGGAGCCGCCGACAAGTTCGCCAAAGTCTTCGCGGTCGACGACGGCAAGCAAGTCGCCTCGATGGAGGGTCACACCCATCACGTTTTGGGCATCGCGTGGCGCAAGGATGGAAAGGTGATCGCCAGCGCCGGGGCCGACAACGAGATCAAGCTGTGGAGCTATCCCGAAACCAAGCAAATGCGAGCGATCAAGGGCTTCGGCAAAGAGGTGACCGCGATCGACTTTCTCGGCGACTCGGCCAACACGATCGCGGGCTCCGCCGACCACACCGTGCGAATGCACGATACCAACAACGGCCGGGAACTTCGGCGCTTGGGGGGATCGAGCGACTTCGTCTATGCCCTCGCCATCACCGCCGATGGCAAGATCGTGATCGCCGGCGGACAGGACGGGGTTTTGCGGATTTGGAACACCGCGGACGGGAAGTTGATCGGACAACGGGCACCGACGCCGCCGAAGGGCTCGTGAGAAAGCCCATCGGCCGATGTCCGCGAGAGCGCGACTCGCCTACTTGACGGGAAGAAACTGCACGGCATCGACGATGACGTAGCCATCGGTTCCCTCGTTGGAGATGACGACCTTCGCCGGGGCATCGCCGCTAAAGCGGTACTTGCCGAGCGAGGAAAAGAGCTTCTTCACCTTGGGCGAAGTCTTCTCGTTGAGCGTCACCTTCTCGACACCGTCCGCGTGGTGAATGGTCACCGGCACATTGGTGGCGCGGTTGCTGTGCGCCGAGTACGCGATCCGGACGTCGTAGTTACCCGGCTTGAGGTTCGTCTCGAAGCTGGCCGTCTTCTTCCCTTTGTCTTCGTTCCCATCGTGAAGATATCCGTGATCGACATAGGGATGGATCGTTCGGCCCTGGCCCCAATTCCCGGTCAGCACCGCTTTCTGGTCGTCGAGCGAGATCCCCTTGAGGTCTTGCGAGAGAACCGGCGGAGCTGACGGCGGTCGCGGCGTGCGGGACATCTCCAGCACCTGACCGTCGGCGAGCAGTCTCTCCTTGAGCTTGTCGTAGTCGACATCCTGAACGGGCACCCCACGGTCGAGAGCCTGGGCGGCCGCGGTCGCCGCCGACTGTCCGAGGACCATGAAGACCGGTTCCATGCGGATCGACCCGTAGGCGATGTGCGAACTCGACAGACAAACGGGGACGAGCAAGTTGGTGCACTCGTCCCGCTTCGGCACGATCGCGCGGTAGCTGATCGGATAGGGTCCGCCGGGACTGACCTGAATGTCGCCCTCGTTGCGGGCGTGCCCCTTCTCGTCGACGTAGCGCTGCGTGTTGTGCGAGTCCATGTTGTAGGAGCCCATGCCGACCGACTCGGGAGTCGGCTTCAGCGCCCGCAGGTAGGGCTCGGACATCACGAAGTCGCTCACCATGCGACGAGCTTCACGAACGTAGATCTGATGGGGCCAATTGCCGTTGTCGACGAACTCGTCCTTCGCCAAGCCCCACTTGTTCATCTTCTCGGAAATGTCCTTCGGGACGCGCGGGTCGTTGGCCAGGAAGTAGAGCCACCCCTTCTGGTAATCCTCGTGCTCCTTGATGATCTCGCGGCGGCGATCATACGACGCCTCGGGATAGTCGTAGTTCTTGCCGATGTAGTCGGTCGAAAAGGCCCCGTGGTTGTTCGTGTCGGTCTTGTAGTTCGGCGCCGGGTCGAACTTGTTGAAAACGCCCTTCCAGCCGGTGTCGAGATAGCGACGCAGTAGCTCATAGTTCATCGGGTCGTAGTTGTCGGGCTTGGGAAACGGCACCAGGTTGTCGGGAGCGGTCGTCAGGCACATGCGGAAGTTGTAGGCCTGCACCCGATCGTCACCCTCCCCCTCCTTGCCAGGCGGTCCCGGATGGATGTTGGGCAAGAGTCCCGAGGAGGGATCGCCGGGGACGATGTAGGGATCGACCGGAGCATCGAACTGGTGGGAACGGGCACGCCGGGCCTGCACGCCGTTGAGCGTCTCGCCGTACTTGCTGTTGGGCTCTCGTCCGACGTGAAAGCCGACGCCGGCCGCCGCGAGCAAGTCACCTTCGTAGGTCGTGTCCATGAAGATCTTGCCGGGATAGGTGTTTCCCGAGAGAGTCGTGATCGCCTCGATGCGGGAGCCATCCTTCTTGACGCCGCTTTCGCGATCGAGGAACTCCTCGCGCACGACCTCGATGCCGTGTTCCTTGACCAGGTCCTCGAAGACCTGTTCGGCGACGCGCGGTTCGAAGACCCACATCGCGTCATCCTTGGGACGGTACCGGCTGTACTTCTCGGGCTTTTGTTGGATCCACGCCTCGGGTTTGTCGTAGTGCTTCTTGACGCGCTGGTAGAACTCGCGCGAGATGCCGCCGATCGCCTCCTTGCGTCCCGAGTCGGTCCAGCCGAGTCCGCCGCTGGAAAGGCCGCCGAGGTGCTTGTCGGGACTGACGATGATCACGCTCTTGCCCATCCGGGCGACCTGCACCGCCGCGGCAATCGCGGCCGAGGTTCCCCCGTAGATGACCACGTCGTGAGGTTTGCTTTCCGCCGCCGGCAACGAGGTGATTGATGCCAAGAATAGCGTGGCCGCCGAGACTGCTCGCAAGGAGCAGACGGCGCGGAACGTTTTGATCATGCGGTTGCGCTTTCCCATGGAGAAGAATCACGATGTTCGGCGGGATCTCGGCCCAAGCCCCACCTTGTAGAGCCATTGTGACCAAAATCGGACACCCCGACCATCAAAGACCTTCCTTGGGCTCCAAATCGTCTCGGATCGCGACTTGAAAGTAGACAGACTCGTCAATGTTCTCGGAAACGAACTTGATAGCCGCATCCCCCATCAAGAAGTGACAGCCTCCTTCGTGGTGACTCCCAAAAACACGACTCTGCTGGGTGATCGTGTCGTGATCGCTACCGTCGCCGGGAAAGAGATTGATCGACATCTGAGCCGAAGCGGTCGTCGTCGGCATCGCCCAAGCGTCGAACTTGTCGCTAGAGGCCCACCCCATGTGGATCCCGTCGGCCCGACCGCGAGGCGTGAGTTGGTACTTGGTCTCGCCGACCATGAAGACCTTCGACATCCCGTCGGTCACGTGGGCGGGCCGGATCGACGAGTTGGTGTAGATCATCCCGTTGACGTTGAAGACCCGCGTCAACCCCGGGCCTGTCGCGTTGCAATCGGGGGTCGTGCCGCCGCCTTGGACTCCAAAATAACTCAGTAGCGACGGCGTGTTCGCTCCGGCGCTCGGATCGGACGGGCACTGGTAGGCGGCCACGCCTCGCAGGAAGGCGTTCCGATTGGCGGTCGGCACTCCGGCAGTGACATTCGTCGACGAGATCGAGGTGCCGTCCAAATCGAATAGGTCGAATAGAGCCTGTTGATCGAGAAACGGCAACAGATGTACCGTCCAAGGCAACCCGGATGACGCCGTCCCCGTGCTACACCAACCCGCGGTGCCCGTGCCGATTGGCGCGGTCGTCGAGGGCGGAAGAACGCCGTGACTATCCAGATAGTTGTGAAGCGCCACGCCGATCTGCTTCATCTTCGAGTTGCACTGCGCCCGGCGGGCCGCCTCGCGTGCCTGCTGCACGGCCGGCAACAAAAGAGCGACAAGGACTCCGATAATGGCGATGACCACTAAGAGTTCCACAAGTGTGAATCCGCGACGACTTCTCATCTTATCCCCCAATCCCCCTGGTGCGTTCCCCGGTTGAGTCTTAGCAGAGCACAAGGCCCGCTCTCAACGCATCTCTCTACGATTCACTAAGCAACTGTCACCGAAAGGCTTGCACCGAGTGACGCAGGCCTCACCGAGACATTCCGTGGATGACAATTCTATCAAATGCCCCGGATCTCTAATGGTCGAAGAGGCGTCCCCCACGTGTCCACGCAAGCGTGAACACGGCACCCCGCACTCACTGGCTGGCAAGCAGCCAGTGGCACCCGAATTTTTCGGTCGAACGAAACCCTAGTCGCGACTCCTTCGGTTCCCGAGCCGACGGTAGAGCCCCAAATCGATCGTTTCGTCGACGAAACGAACGGACGCGTCCCCCATCACGAAGTGGCATCCCCCCTCGTGAAAACTCCCGAATGTTCGCGTCTGATGTCCCGCGATCTCCGACGGATGGTCGATACCGTAGATGGCCGGATCGATGCCGTCGTAGTATCGCCCTTGTGGCCGGTTAATGGGATCGACACATGCGGCCACGGTGGTCGGCATAGCATGAGCGTTGCTGTTGCGATCCCCGCTGGCCCACGTGAAATGAAACCACGGCATGCCACCAATGTTCTGTAGCTTCGTTCGATTCAGTTGGAATCTCTGTTCGCCGACCACGAAGGTCTTCGACAGACCGTCGCGCACTCGCGAAGGGCTAACATTCGAGTTGGGATACATGACGCCGTTGTCAAAGGTGACGCGTCGCTCTTGACTGTTGCCGGGTGCTGCGGGCGGAGGATGATTATTCGCGCCGTCGTGCCAGCCGTCGGCGTTGGCCCCGCCCCCTTGGACGCCAAAGTAACTCAGTCCGGTCGCAGCCCCGCCAACGGTCGGGTCCGAGGGACACTGATAGATCGAGAGCGGTTGCCACTGATGCTCGGAATTGGCGCCCCGACCACGCTGGTCGGCATGGACGCTGAACGACGCGGAGAAGTTGAATCGATCATGGAGCGACTGCTGATCCAGGAAGGGAAGGATCATCACGGTCCAGGGAGCCCCGGGGTCACTCGTGTCGCTGGACGCGTCGATCCGATCGTCGCCGAGATAGATCCCCACCTGGCGATTGACCGCCCCCGGCGGGAACACCCCGAAGCTGTTGACGTAGTTCCCCAGCGCCAGACCGATTTGGCGGCAACGATCGGCGCAGCGACGCCGGTCCGCCGACGCGCGCGCCTGGCGCATGGCGGGCAAGAGAAGCCCGACGAAAACACCGATGATCGCGATGACGACGAGGAGCTCCACGAGCGTGAAGCCCCCGATGCCTCTGCGCATCTCCGCTTCCCCCCCAAGTCTTGGCGGACGGTCGAAACGTTCGAGTGCCGCGTGTTTCGACGGTCCGCGAGGCACCAAGAATGTGCCGATGGCGGCGTGAGTCCACCATGACGTGACGTGCAAGAGGAGGTCTCGTGCGAGCCCGTTCCCCTCCCCTTGCTAAGTCCCAACTGCGAGCAGGTTGGTCACAAAATTTTGCTACCAACCGAAAAACGACTGCAGACGCCCAAATAGACTCGGGTTCCCCAGATCGACGACCACCCGAATCTGATCATTCCCCCGACCGGTACTTCCCCCATAGAGGGTCATCTGCAGCGTGTGCCGATCCGCGCTCAGAATCACGGAGTCCTTCGTCTCGGACCGATGCGAGTCGAGCCCTCGACGGCTCAGCCGATACTCGACGTCCTCGCTCCCCAGGACTCGATCACTCTGCGCGAGATGTTCATCCGTCATCGCCAGTCCGATGATCGGCGCATCGAACGAGACGGTCGCTCGTCGCTCAACTCCCTGGCCCCACCCGATCTCGTCGAGGTGAACTAGGTAGCTTCTCACACGCCGTCCCGACTCGACCGTCGCGACGGGCGCGGTGAACGGAGCCGCCGCATACCCGGTCGAAGTGGTGGTCAGCGTCACCTCTTCGGGTAGCACGATCTCCTCTTGCTCGAGGAAGAGGCGAATCCCGTTGCGTTCAAATCCGCCGGGAACGACCGACGCGGGCATCCGCGGTTCGAACGTGATGCTGCCATCCAACGCCGCGATTCCAGGCGGCAACGGTCTTCGCAGACTTTCGAAGCGACGGGCCAACGTCGTGGAAGCCTCGATGCGTTCGGCTCCTGGTCTCCAGCGTGCCCCTTCACCCGCCCGCGCCGTGATCGTCTCCACCGCGGAGCCGTCGGGGGCCAACGCCGTCAAGTCGACAACTCCTTCGAAGACCGCGATCCCGGTCTCCTCACCACGTACCGCGACGCCGAACTCGGTCCCTCGATCAACCACGATCGCGCCGGGCGTCTCGATGCTGAACCCCATCGCCTCGCGCCCGGCACGGGCCACGAGCGAACCCTCCGTCAGCCGCGCGGCGTTCGGCCCTAAGATCAACAACTCGGCGGGAGCCGCGAACCGGACCACCGCCCCAGTGGCGAAGGTGACTTCCGCCCTTCCCTTCACCAGACGAAGGGCCGCCCGGCGAGCGAGATGCCGGCCTAGCCGCGGTGAGCCGCCATCGTCCCAGCGACAGTGATAGGCGCCCGTCAAGCGAGCGATCTCGATTGGCTTGGCGATCGGCTGAGAACGCCAAAACGCGAGCGTGATCCCTATCAACACCAGACACGCGGCGACGGGGAGCATCCACCGCCGGCTCCCCACGCGTTCGGGCTGGCGCCGCCGTTGCCAGAGCCAGCCGACCTTCTCGTCACTGGGGCGCGGCTTCGGCTCGCTCACCAACGGGTAGACAAGCCGAAGGCGATCGGCGAGCGACATCGTCGCCGGATCGATCCCACCCGCGTTGCGCCACCGCAAGCCCGCACAAATCATCGAATAGCGGACGTAGTAGTGCCTCACCGCCGGGTCGCTGGCGATGAGCTCGTAAATTCGCTCGCGATCCTCCTCGGTCGCTTCGTCGTCGCGCACGCGCCAAAGGAGTTCGAGCAGTTCGTCGATCTTCTCGCGCGAGAGCGACATTCACGCTTCCTCGAGGAGCTTGCGTTCAATGCAAGCGAAGAGCATATCGTGGACGCGGTTGAGCATCCGATAGACGGTGCTCAGTGGCTTACCGATCGCCTCGGCGATCTCGCGCGTCTTCACTCCCGGCGCGTAACGCCGGTCAACCAACTCGCGTTCGGCCGGCGGCAGCGCCTGGTAGCAGTCGGCGAGCGCTTTGAGTTCCGCGTCGAGCCGTTCGGACATCGCCGCGACGTCCTCGGCGATGCCGGGATGGGCGTCGCTGAAACTGACGGGACTTCGCCGCCGCGAACTCCAATGATTCAAGACCCGCAGGTACGCGATGCGACAAGCCCACGCGAGAAAGTCCGTGCCCGGCTCGAAGTCGTCGAACTTCTGCCAGAGCAGGACGCTCGTCTCCTGAAAGATGTCCTCGGTCGACGCATCGTGGCCTGTCATTGTCAGGATGTAGGCGTAGAGCCGCTGGGCGCACTCCGAAAAGAGACGGACGAATTCCCCCGTCCGCCTGAAGTCGGGCATCGGCCCCACAGGCTCGTCGTCATTCGTTGGCTTCATCGCCCCTCATGAAGAAATCGTGGAAGTCCCTGGATTTTCTCAAAAATTCCTCAAGCTCCCCGCGTGCGTTGATAGAGTCCGAGAAACACCAACACCCAAACATCCACGTGGCTCAGGTCCAAGAGGTCGCGGAAGCCACCAGGCAACGGATCGCGCTGAAGCGCTTCGGCCAGGAGATCGCCAAGGCCGCGCTGTTCCTCGCGTCGGACGACTCCTCGTACGTGGCTGGCGAGGAACTGGTCGTCGACGGCGGGATTGCGCAGACCTGATCGGCATCCATCCCCGACCGCCACAACGCGTTATTCAGAAGCAGGTTAGCCCAAAGACCCTCCCAACCAAACCCTTGGAACCGTTGAATCGGCTTGATTTCAAGACGACCGGTCATATACTTTGTCGATAGAAACAATGAGGAACCCCATGGGACGACCAAAACTCAGCCCCGACTCCAAGGAGAGGATCATCCAGCAAGGGCTCTGCTCCCTCCTCAAACAGGGCTACCACGGCACCGGACTCAAAGAGATCGTCGATGCCGTCGGCGTCCCCAAGGGCTCCTTCTACAACTACTTTCGAAGCAAGGAGGACTTCGCGGTCGAGATCATCCGCTACTACGCCGCCCGCATCGAGAGGAAACTCGACGACGCGCTGCGGGAGGCCCCTACACCGCTCGACGCGGTTGGACGGTTCTTCGATCAAGAGATCCTCTGTTACGACGCCCAGGGCTGCTGCGAAGGCTGTCTAATTGGCAATCTCGGCAACGAACTGGCGGGCACCAGCGAGCCTTGCCGTACGGCCCTCGCCGAAGCACTCCAGGAGACCGAGAAGACGATCGCGGTCTCGCTGGCGCGAGCGCAAGAAGAGGGGAGCGTCCGAAGGGACATCCCCGCGATCGAGTTGGCGCAATGCTTGATGAGCGCTTGGGAGGGCTCGCTCATGCGGATGAAAGTCGAGGCGAGTACCGAGCCGCTTCATCGTTTTCGCTCGGTTCTGTTCGAGAAGTTGCTGCATTGCTGATGGTCGGCATGCGCTCTTCATTATTTTGAGACGACCGGTCGTTTCCCGGCCGCTCATGCATCTCTCTTCCTGTCACGGAAAGGAACGATCCATGGCCGATACCCACACCACCCAAACCTTCTCCGATGCCGAATTCCAACAAGACGTCCTCGAGAGCGGCCAACCCGTCCTTGTCGACTTCTGGGCCCCTTGGTGCGGACCCTGCAAGATGGTCGGACCGGTCATCGAAGAACTCGCCACCGACTTCCAAGGACAAGCCAAAGTCGGCAAGCTCAACGTCGACGACAACCCCAAGACGGCCGCCGCCTACGGTATCAGCTCCATTCCCACGGTGCTGATCTTCCAAAACGGCGAGGTCGTCGATCGGTTCATCGGCGTCCAGCCCAAGGGCAACTACGCCAAGGCCCTCACCGGGGCCGCGTAAGCAGTCGCGAAGAATTGATTCGAACGAGGGATGACCGCTGGTGGTCATCCCTCTCTTCGTTGACGAGGACCGAACAGCTCCAAGTGGATCTCATGCGACGCGAGAAATGATCGCGCGGAGACCGAGCCGATCAGGCCACCAATTCCGAGATCACCGAGCCCCCCACCTGGCTGAGTTGCTTGAACCGCCCCGCGTGGAAAAAGGTCAACTTGTTGTCGTCGAGCCCGAGCAGATGCAGGATCGTGCAGTGAAGGTCCTTGATCGGGTGAACGCACTCGACCGCTCGGTCGCCAATCTCGTCGGTCGCCCCAACGATCGCGCCCCTGGGAACCCCGCCGCCGGCCATCCAAATCGACATCGCCTTGGCATTGTGATCGCGGCCATACGCGACACTGCCGCCGCGAATGCCGTTGTCGGGCGAGCGTCCAAACTCCCCGCTGCAAATAACCAGCGTGTCGTCGAGTAGCCCCCGTTGCTTGAGGTCCTTCAGCAAGCCGGCGATCGGTTTGTCGACCGCCTCGATCCGCTTCGCGTGGGCTTTCGCGATGTAGTCGTGCGAGTCCCAACCGGAACTGTAGATCTGGATGAACCGCACGCCCTGCTCCACCAGCCGTCTCGCCAAGAGACAACGACGACCAAAATCCTTCGTCGCGTCTTGGTCGAGCCCATAGAGCTCCTGCGTCGCTTCGCTCTCCTTGGCGATGTCGATGATGTCGGGAACTTCCGCCTGCATGCGGAAAGCGAGTTCGTATGTCGCCATCCGAGCGGCCAATTCGTCGGCATGACTGGCTCGCGTTTGCTCGTGGCGATTGTTGAGCCGAGCCAAGAGATCGAGATTGGCCCGCTGCTCGGCGCGGGTCACTCCCTCGGGTGGCTGCAAATCGAGGATCGGCGAGCCCTGGGCCCGAAGCGGAGTCGCCTGATAGTCCGCCGGCAGAAAGCCGTTGGACCAGTTCGCCGCGCCCCCCTGCGGATAGGAGACCTCGGGCAACACGACGAAGGAGGGCAGGTTCTCGTTCTCGGTCCCCAGCCCATACGTGACCCAGCCGCCGATCGCCGGATCGCCCCCGAAGCGATTGCCCGTGTTCATGTGGTAGCAAGCGGTCGGATGGTTGATCGATTCGCCGACGCAACCACGGTAGAAACACATGTCGTCGACGCAGTCGGCCAGGTGGGCGTAGTGCTCGTTGATCTCGATGCCGAGGCTCCCCGCCTTGCGGAACTTGAAGGGGCTCTCGACGTAGTAGCGATTGCCGCTGGCCATCGCCGAGGCGAACTTGTCTTCGCGGGTGAAGGCCTTGCCGTGCAGTTCGTGGAGCTTGGGCTTCGGATCGAACGTGTCGAGATGACTCGGCCCACCCTCCATGAAGAGGAAGATACACGCCTTGGCCTTGGCGGGATGATGCGGCTCTTTCGCGGCCAACTTGCCCGCCCGCGCCTCTTCCTGGGCGAGGAGCCCCGTGAACGCGACCGAGCCAAGTGTCGACCCGAGCCCATAGAGGAAGTCCCGTCGCGTCAGCCCGGCGGCCGCAAGTCGTCGATTCATCGGTTCGGTTCCCGTTCTTCGTCGTGGCTCATCGACCATCGTCACGTGGCGCCTCACGGGCTTGGGTGCCCCAGATTGCTCGTCAATCAGGGCATGCGAAGCATGCAAGAGGCACTGGAGCAATCGTCGCTTTCCAGAACAACGTTGGCGTCATCAGGCAACTCTCGTGGTCGCGCTCCCCCGGCGGACACGCCACTGGGGACACCCGTCAAACATCACGTCAACTACCCACGACGGGCCCTGATGACCCACGAACTCACTCAAGGCACGTCAATAGACGTAGACGAACTCATTCGCGTTGAGCAGCACCAGGCACAAGTCGGCCCACGCGAGGGTCTCGGGCGTTTTCTTCTCGGGGGCGACGTTCGGCTCGTACCGACTCGCTCGGTCCAACGGTTCGGTGAAGGTAAACAGCTCCCCGGTCAACTCCTCCTGGGAGGAACGTGTCACTTCCTTCTGAGGCGATCTCGTCGGCCGAAGCTCCTTCTCGTGACGTGCTCGCATGGCGCGAACGTGCTCGAGACACCACGAGAGCTCACCTTCGTCGGGCACACGTCCGAAACAGAGTCGAAACGCGCGGGTCACCCGCTCCTTCGGTTGGCGGGCCTCCTCGCAGAGCCGGCAAGCCATCGCGAGGGCCCACTCGTGGGAGAGCTCGCCATTGAAGAGGGCGAAGACCTGCGGCGTGACCGTCGAGATGTCGCGTCGTTCGCAAGAGACATCGGCGGTTGGACGGTTAAAGACCTCCAGGAAGGGATCGCCGAGTGTCCGGATCTTGGCGGCGTAGATCGTCCGCCGATTGCGCTGTCTCGGATCGGGAGCGGCCTGGTAGGACGGGGCAACCGTCCCCATGATGTGCCGCGGCTGAAGGGCCACCTCGCGATGAAGATCGGCGTGCACGCCGGGACCGCCCATCTCCATGCTGAGAAGCCCGGCGATCGAAAGGATGCCGTCGCGCAGTTCCTCGGCCGAGAGCCGTCGCGGCGTGAAAGCGGCCAGGAGCGTGTTGTCCGGATCGACCTTCGCCAGCTTCTCGGGATCGGGATGCTCGCTTCCCCGGCGGTAGGCCTCGGACGTCATGATCAGCCGGTGCATCTCCTTGACGCTCCAACCCCTCGCGAGGAACTCGCCGGCGAGCCAGTCGAGCAGCTCCGGATGGCTCGGCTTCTTTCCCATTTTTCCGAGGTTGTTGGCGTTGGCCGCGATGCCGGCTCCAAAGTGATACTGCCAAATCCGGTTGACCATCACCCGCGGTGTCAATGGATTGTCACGACTGGCGATCCAGCGAGCGAAGTCGAGCCGGCGCCCCTTCATCGTCGCGCCGATCGTCGCCGATCCCTCCTGTGCGGGCCCCTCGGCCGAGGCGGGAATGGTACTGAGGACGCCAGGGCCAACCTTCTCTCCCGGCGACTCGAGCGCCCCTCCCGCGAGGACAAAGACCGCCATCACCGGCCCCTGCTCCCGTTGTTTCATCTTCTGGCCGGGGTGGTTCCGATAGCCGGAGAAAGGCCCGTTTCGGACCGAAAACGCGATCGGCTGATAAGTTTGCAGCGACTTCGCGTAGACCTGGTTCCACTTGTTGTAGACCTTCTTGAGCCCCATTTGGGTTGGCGTCAGGCCGTAGTTGCGATCGGGACGCTCATCCCGAGGCAGATCCTTCTCCTTGGTGACGCCCTTCTCGGCCAAGTGCGCCTCGACCGCCTTCGCCCGCGTCGCGTTGATCGGCGCCAGTTTCCGATTGACCTCCGCCTTGAGCCGAGCGATGCGCTCCCGCTCCTGTTCGACATGACTCGTGTTCTCGTGGGCCTGAAAAGGAACGTTCTTGTCGTCGAACTGCACGGGCGCGAAGACCGCTTGCATGCGGTAGTAGTCGCGCTGGGGAATCGGGTCGAACTTGTGATCGTGACACTTCGCACAGCCGAGCCCAAGGCCGAGGAACGACTGGCCGACGCTGTTGGTCACGTCGTCGAGAAAGAGTTGCCTGGTGACGGCCGCGACACTCATCCCCGTGTGTTCCCAGGGGCCCATCCGCAGAAATCCGGTCGCGATTTGGCAATCGGGATCGCTCGGATCGAGCTCGTCGCCGGCGATCTGTTCGAGCACGAACCGGTCGTAGGGCTTGTCTTCGTTGAAACTGCGGATGACGTAGTCGCGGTAGCGCCACGCTCCGGGCCGTTCCCAATCGTTGGCGAACCCAGCCGTGTCGGCGTAGCGTGCCACGTCGAGCCAATGGCGTCCCCACTGCTCGCCGTAGCGTGGCGATTCGAGCAAGCGGTCGAGGAGCTTCTCGTACGCGTCCTCGGAGGTGTCGTTAAGGAATGCCTCGATCTCCTCGGGCGTTGGAGGTAACCCGGTCAGATCGAACGTCGCGCGACGAATCAGCGTCAACCGATCGGCGCGCGGCGCCGGGGCGAGCCCTTCTTTCTCAAGACGGGCCTTGATGAAGGCGTCGATCGGGTGGCTGACACCTTCGACGGTCGGCACCTCGGGGCTGATTAACGGTCGGAATGCCCACAAATCCTCGGGCTTATAGCTCCACTTCGCGTCGGCTTCGAGGGCGAGGATCTCCTTCTCGCTCGGCCAAAGGGCGCCGGCATTGACCCAATCACGCAGCAGCGTGACCTCATCTCTGGTGAGCCGGTTGCGTTCCTTGGGAGGCATCTGATAGTCCCCCTCCCAAGTGACGGCATCGTGGAGCGGACTCCTCGACGCGTCGCCGGCGACGACCGCCGGATCTCCCGACGCGCCGCCGCGCATCATCGCCTCGCGACTGGTGAGATCGAGTTCCCCCTCGGCATCCTCGGCGTTGTGACAGCCGAAGCATTTCTTCGCGAGGAGCGGCTTGATCGTCTGGACGAAGTGCTCGTGCGCCGAGGAGGTCGCTGACAAGGTGGCCTGGGGTGTCGCGGAAGAGGGCGTTTCCTCCGCGAGGAGCTGGCGGGCGGTGAAACTGAAGAAGGCGGTCGCCAGCAACAGCCGCCCAAGGCGCAACCCTCGATCGCCCAAGGTCGCCAATGCGGAACGACCGGCGTGGTGCTCGGAGTGGGCTGTGGTCGGCACGGAGAACATCAAGCTGCTCATCGCGTTTGCCTCTTTTGACCGGCAACCGCGGCCGGGGAGAGCCGGGGTTGGCGAAATCCGTTCCCGCCGACCGGTTCCCGCTCGGACAAACCCGAGACGTGTCGTCGGCGATACTCTGAGGGGCTGAGCCCGGTGATGCGTTTGAACTGGGTCGCGAAGAAGGAACTGCTGGCAAATCCGGTCTCGGCGGCGATCCGCTTGATCTCCGCTTGTGGACGACGCAGAAGTTCGCAGGCTTCGTGGACCCGCAGTTCGTTGATGAATTGGACCGGCGTCACCTGGTAGGTCCGCTTGAAGTTTCGCCGGAACTGGCTGGGAGAGAGATGGGCGATCTTGGCCAACTCCTCAATGCGCAGCGGTCCGCGAAAGGTTCGCTGGATATGGGAGACGACGTTGGCCATGTTGACGATCGGCGCTTGGGCGTTCTGACTTTGCTGGGCGTAGAGCCGAGCCAACGCCGAGACGAGCACGAGGAAGTGACCGCGGATCAGCGTCCGCCAACCCTCGGCCCGCTGCTCGAGTTCCGTACGCATCCTCACCAAGAGAGGTTGTAGCTCCGCCAACTCGCTCGCACTGAGCCGTAGCCGCGAGCGGAACCCGCGGCCCCCCCGGGACTGGGGCTCGAGATCGAACAGGGCGTGGAATCCCATCAAGCATTCCAAGTCGCGTTCGCCAGCGAAGAAGGACTCGGGGTCGAACATCACGTTGCAGAGTTTCAGCCGGCGCGGATCGCCGAAGCCATGTCGCTCCGCCCCTTTGATGACGAAGACATCGCCGAGATTGATGGGAAAGTCCTCACCGTCGGTGCGGTGCAAGGCGCTGCCGCCGAGAACAAAGACGAGTTCGGCGTACTCGTGGGCGTGCATCGGGAACGGCTCTCGATGCTCGACAAACTGGACGTTGAAGCGGAACTGGGGATCGGGCATGTCCCCGGCCATGGTGCCGCGACAAATCTGTTCCCGCTCTCGCCCCTGGACCGTCTCAATCGCTCGACCGATGATTCGACGCGCATCGCTGACCATGGCGCTCCGCCGATCAATGGAGGACTTCTTGCTGGCAATGCTCATTGGCTTGGCGAACCCCGTCGTTCAACGATAACCGGGCTTTCCGCGCCAATCAAGCAAGCCAAAGACTGTCCATCGGGCCCGTTCGAATGTCTCACGAGCGCGAAGCACCGAGTCTCGCCACCGAAGCGAAGCGCCCGCGAACCAGCTTAACACATGTCACTCAAAAGCATTACGGCCCACGTACCGCTTGATTCACGAACCGCGATCTGAGAAGATGATGTGTCGGTCACAGCACCAGCATGCTCGCGGGAGATGCGCGAAAACTGAAACAGGATGCGCGAATCGTGATGCTCCGCGCCCGGCGATCCTTATATCACCCGGTGTCGAGGGACGGGCGTACCCCGCTCGCCAATCACGACCACCCCGGCGCCAACGTCGCTCGGCGACAGGCCTGCCATCCTTTTGACACTCAGCGGAAGTGGTCTCGGGGAAAAGCTGTCGCGGCCCGATCGGTCTTCGTGGGCCGAATGGGGCGGGAATCGTTGCCAAACGGGAGCGATTCGCGCCGAAAACGGGACAGAATCGGGTCGTTTTCGAACCAAAATAGAAGATAATCGACGGAAAGAGGTCGAAATCGGACGCCTGGCCGCACGCGATGATGGAACCGCGTCGGGCGGGTTCACGAGCCATCGACTCGACCGCGATTGGATTTGCTTGCACGTCTCCAGACCGATCGGTAGTCTGGCGAATTATTATTCTGCAACCTAGGTGCCACGGAGACGAACCCACCATTGGGGAGCCGTTTTCGCCGAATAAACCGGGGCGAGGCGGCACACTTCCTTGGTCACCTGATTCGAGCCACGAGAGTCAGCAATGGCAACAGGACGGGGCGATTTCGCGGACATTCTGATCCAGAAGAACAAGATCTCCGCCGCACAAAGAGCAGAGGCGCTAGCCCACGCCCAATCCCAAGGCACCAAACTCCGCGATGCCTTCGTCGAACTCGGCCACCTGAACGAAGCCGAGGTACTCCAGGCGGTCGCCCAGGAGCGTCACCTCTCCTTCATCGATCTCGAGGACCACGACGTCCCGCCGGATGTCATCGAACTCGTTCCCGAATCGGTCGCCCGCGAAAACAACGTACTGCCCGTGAGCCGCCAGAATGGAACGCTCTCGGTCGCCACCAGTGACCCCGACGACATCTCGATTATCGATAAGCTCCGCTTCATCCTCAATCAGGACGTCGAACTGACGCTCGGGACCAAAGACGCGATCACCGCCGGGATCAACCGTCACTACGGACTCGGCGGCGATCAGTCAAATGTCGACTCGATCATGCAGGAAATGACGCGGCTCGCCGTCGACACGATGACTGCGGATTCGATCCTCGCCGACGACGATGACGTGGGAACCCTCGGCACCGAGAGCGACTCCGAGGCCCCGATCGTCCGGCTCGTGAACCTCATCGTGGGCGACGCGGTCCAAAAACGAGCCAGTGACGTCCACATCGAGCCGTTCGAAGACCGCGTCCGCGTCCGCTACCGGATCGACGGACAGCTCGTCGAACAAGAGAGCCCGCCGCGACGACTCCTCGGCGCCATGCTGACCCGTATCAAGATTCTCGCGAAGATCGACATCACTGAAAAACGCCGTCCCCAGGACGGCCGGATCAAGTCGAACTTCGGCGGCAAGATTCTCGACCTCCGCGTCAGCGTCCTTCCGACCAACCACGGCCAATCGATCGTCATGCGTCTTTTGGACCAAGACAACATCAAGATCAGCGTCCGCGACCTCGGGTTCGGCGACGACGACTACCGCCGCTTCAGCCGGATCATCAAACGCCCCAACGGCATCTTCCTGGTCACCGGGCCGACCGGATCGGGAAAGACGACGACCCTCTACGCGGCACTCAACGAACTCAACCGCCCCGACCGGAAAATCATCACCGCCGAGGACCCGGTGGAGTATTACCTACCTGGAGTGAACCAAGTTCAGGTGCGAGCTTCGATCGGGTTTACGTTCCAGTCGATCATCAAGGCGATGCTGCGTCAGGCCCCAAACATCATTCTCGTCGGCGAGATCCGCGACAAGGAGACAGCAGAGATCGCGATCCAAGCATCGCTCACTGGACACTTGGTTTTCAGTACACTTCATACTAACGATGCGCCCGGATCCGTGACACGTTTGATCGACATGGGAGTCCAGCCGTTCCTCGTCGCCTCGAGCTTGATGGCAGTCCTCGCCCAGCGACTCGTCCGAAAAGTTTGCGTGAAATGCAAGGAGCCCGTCGCGCCCACCGCCGACGAATTGCGCTCGATTGGCATCAATCCCGACAAGCTCAAGCGAGCCAATTTCTCCAAGGGAAAAGGATGCAAGTCGTGCAATAAGAGTGGATACCGTGGCCGCATCGGCATCTACGAATTGATGGCCGTCAGCCAAGCCATCCGCGAACTGACCTTTAAGAGCGCCTCGCACCTGGTCATTCGTCGACAAGCCCGCTCCGACGGCATGAGAACGTTGTTCCAAGATGGTTTGATCAAAGCGATTAAGGGAATCACTTCGATCGAGGAGGTCATCGACGTCGCGGGCATGGACAAGGAGTAACCATCCCCGACCAACCCGAGGGGACGAAGCGACACCGACTCCACGCGACAAGGAACCAGAGCGTTCCTCTCTCGCACGAACGGACGCCAGCAGGCATCGTCCGCCAACGACCTCCCCAAGACGGTGGCACGGCGACTCGCGACGGAGGGCGCGAAGGACGGGACATTTTGATGACGATCGCGGTCGTCGGCGGCGCCACCCTCGCTATCGGGAGATCCGCCACCGACACCTTCCGCTTGAAATCCTGAGGACGAGACTCACAATTCGGCAGGCCAAGAGAGCACATCAGGGGTTTCCGAGCTGTTCGGCTCGGTATCGTGGCCTGCCTCCCATGATCGAGGCATGAATGAGCACGGTTCAGATCGACAAACTGCTGCAGACCGTCGTCAACTTGAAGGCGAGCGATCTGCACATCACCGTGGGCCAACCCCCCGTGCTACGGCTCAGCGGCCACATGCGGCGGCTCGATACCAAGGTTCTCGAGCCCGACGACACCGTCGCCCTCATGAAAGCCATCACCCCCGAACGCTGCCAGCAGGAGTTGCAGGAAGTCGGCACCTCCGACTTCGGCTTCGCCTTCGGCAACCAGGCACGCTTTCGGGTCTCGGTCTTCAAGCAACGACAGAGGGTCGGCATGGTCCTTCGGCGGATTCCGAACGACCTTCTGACGATGGACCAGCTCGGGCTTCCCAAAGGGGTGCTCGGCTGCATCAATCGTCCCCGTGGACTCTTCCTGGTGACCGGCCCGACCGGTTCAGGGAAATCGACGAGCCTCGCGAGCATGATCAACTGGCTCAACGAGAACGTCGACCACCACATCATCACGATCGAGGACCCGATCGAGTTCACGCACGAGCACAAGAAGTCGACGATCATGCAGCGCGAGATCGGCGTCGACACGCCGAGCTTCGCCGAAGCCCTACGGCGTGCCCTCCGGCAGGATCCCGACGTCATCCTTGTCGGCGAGATGCGTGACCTCGAAACAATCTCCTCGGCGATCACCGCCGCGGAAACGGGCCACGTCGTCTTCGGCACGCTGCATACCAACAGCGCCGAAGGCACCGTCAACCGAATCATTGACGTCTTCCCGCAGGAGCAGCAGGACCAGATCCGCACGCAGCTTTCGACCGCGCTGATCGGCGTCTTGTGCCAGTGCCTCTGCCCGAAGGTCCCCGATGGCGTCATCGCCGCCCACGAGTTCATGGTCGTCACCGACGCGATCGCCAACCTGATCCGTGAAGGCAAGACGTATCGGATCAGCTCGGACATTCAGACAGGCAAGAAACACGGCATGCAGCTCATGGACGACTGCCTCTTTCGACTCTGGGAGGCCGGCACGATCGAGAAGGAGACCGCCGTCTTCAAAGCCGTCCGCGCGAAGGAACTGCGAGCCAAGATCGAACTGGCGGAAGCTGGCAAACTGGAGGATGAGGACGAAGACGAATTCGAGGACGATGAATACGAGGATGGCGAGTACGAGGACGACGAGCCCAAGAAGAAGGGCTTCCTCCGACGCGGCCGATAGTCGCCGCCAGCGATCGTCGAGTGAGTACCCGTATCCAACCCCGACCATAGCAGCAGAGACGACGAGTAGCACCATGGCAAAGGCACCCAACAAGTTCTCCGCCGGTCTTCGCAAGAAGAAGACGGACAAAGCCTCGGCGGCCCCGGCCCCGAGCGCCGCGCGGCCCCGTGCCCGTCACCGAAAACTCGGCCAAGTCCTCGTCGACGTCGGCTTCATCACCGACGATCAACTCTGGCAGCTCGTCGAACACCACAAGATGTCGGGCATGCAAATCGGCAAGGCCGCGATCGATCTCCAAATGATCGACGACCGCATGCTCCTGCAGGCGCTCGCCGAACAACAGGGCATGTCGACCTTCGACATGCTCGACGACGAGTTCATGGTTCCCGGCGACGCGCTTGGCTTGATCGACGAGAACATGTGCACCCTCTACAAGATCCTCCCAGTCAAGTACGAAGAGGGCGTCCTCTCGGTCGCGATGGCCGACCCGAGCAACATCATGGCTCTCGACGACCTGCGCAACCTGCTGCCGGTCAACGATGTCATCGGCATGGCCGCCGAGGAAGACCTCGTCATGGAGGCGATCTCCCGGAATTACTCGGCCGTTGGCGGCTCCTCGATCGACGATCTGGTGGCGCAGATGGCGGTCGATGAGAGCCTTCGTCCCGACGCCGGCCAAACCGGGTCGATCGATCTCGACAGTCTCGAGGAAATGGCCGAGGCCGCGCCGGTCCGCAAGCTGCTCAACATGGTCATGCTGATGGCCATTCGCGACAAGGCCAGCGACATTCACCTCGAACCCTTCGAAGGCGAATTCCGCATGCGGTACCGGGCCGACGGCGTGATGCACGAGTTGACGCCGCCGCCGAGACACCTCGCTCCCGCGATCGCCAGCCGCGTCAAGGTCATGGCGAATCTCGACATCGCCGAACGGCGACTGCCACAAGACGGCCGCATCGAACTTTCGCTCGGTGGCAACCCGATTGACCTTCGCGTCTCGGTCCTGCCGACCATGTTCGGCGAAGGCATCGTCATGCGAATCCTCGACCGGACCGTCGTCAATCTCGACCTCGAGAAGGTCGGGATGCCCGAGAAGACGCTCGTCCCCTTCCGGAAACTGATCGAGAGCCCCAACGGGATCGTGCTCGTTACCGGCCCAACCGGTTCCGGCAAGACGACGACGCTCTACTCCGCGTTGACCGAACTGAACAAGATCACCGAGAAGATCATCACCACCGAAGATCCGATCGAGTACGACATCGACGGCATCATTCAGGTGCCGATCAACCCCGATATCGATGTTACCTTCGCCAACGCCCTGCGGGCGATCTTGCGACAGGATCCCGACATCATCCTCGTCGGCGAGATCCGTGACTTCGAGACGGCTCAAATCGCGATCCAATCGTCGCTGACTGGTCACTTGGTCTTCAGCACGTTGCATACCAACGACGCGGCCGGCGCCGTGACGCGTCTGCGGGACATGGGCGTTCCGGCGTTCCTGATCTCCGCGACCGTCGAAGGGGTGCTCGCCCAACGTCTGGTCCGCCGCATCTGCACGAAGTGTCGCGAGGAGTTCTCGCCGACCCCCGAAATGCTCATGGAGCTAAACCTGCTCCCCGAGAAGGTCCGCGACCGGAAGTTCTACCGCGGCGCGGGCTGCGAGTTCTGCACCAACAGCGGTTACAAGGGACGCCAGGGTGTCTTTGAGCTGCTGGTGTGCGACGATCACATTCGCGAAATGATCAACAAGGGAGCGACCAAGGACGAACTCATCAAGGCCGCCAAGCAGAATGGGATGACCACCCTCCGCGAAGCGGGCTTGCGAGCGATCTTCGAAGGGCACACGACCATCGACGAAGTGGCGCGTGAAACGATCCTCGACGAAGACATTCAGTAGTGCGTGAATGGGGCAAGACGAAGAGCAAGACTGACGTTGGTGTTTCGAAACGACAAGCGCCGTCGAAAAACGCGCCGGGTCGACGTTTAGAGTTTAGGAAGAAGGTCTATTGTCCTGATTGGTAAGTTCATTCGCCGACAACCATGCTCACGCTCTCCGTGTGGGCATGCGGGATCGCCGTTGATAGGGCAAGCGCACCCACGATAGGAACACGAGACTCCCTGTCACGAACCTGCCAAGCAGGGCACTAGAAACGCCGTTCGTCATGGAAAACGACAACGGGTTGTCCAGGAGCAGCAGCCGATGCCGACCTTTCAATTCGAAGCCATGGACAGCCGTGGCGAAGAGGTCAAAGAGACGATCGAAGCCGCCAGCACGGAAGAGGCCCAGGCGCTGATCCGCAAGAAGGGCTACTTCGTCACCAAAATCACCGAGAAGTCGAAGCGAAAGAAGAAAAAGAAGCGCGGTGGCGGCAAGAAAAAACGCGGCTTCGTCATGGGCGGCGTCTCCTCGAAGAAGCTGACGACCTTCACGCGACAACTCTCGACGCTTCAGGATGCCGGCCTGCCGGTCCTACGGTCGCTGCAGATTCTCGAATCGCAGATGAAGCCGAGCCGGCTCAAGTACACGCTCGAAGATGTCGTCGAAGATATTGAATCGGGCCTCGCCATGAGCGAAGCCTTCGCCAAGCACCCCAAGGTCTTCGACCGCCTCTACGTCAACATGGTCAAGGCGGGTGAAGCGGGTGGTGCCCTCGAAGTCATCCTTCAGCGTCTGGCTGACTTCAAGGAAAAGGCCCAGAGCCTCAAGCGTAAAGTCATCGGCGCGATGGTCTATCCCGTCGTCGTCCTCATGGTCGCCAGTTCGATCTTGTTCTTCATCCTCTATTACATCGTGCCGAAGTTTAAGACGATCTTCGCCGACTTCGGCCTGGAACTGCCCGCGATGACGCAGTTCCTGATCGACGCGAGCACGTATGTCGTCGACTATTGGTGGACCTTGCCGCTGATCCCGTTCTTAGTCATCGTCGGGATCAAGTTGACGCGGAAGTTCTATTGGGGTCGAGCCATTATTGACTGGATAGCGCTGCGCATCCCCATTTCCGGGGGGTTGACGCGGAAAGTGATCGTGGCGCGAACGACACGAACGCTCGGGACGCTCGTCGCGTCGGGTGTTCCGATTCTCGAGTGCTTGATTATCTGTCGTGACACGTCGAACAATTTCGTGTTCGAGCGGGCCTTCCAGAAGGTCTACGATTCGATTCGCGAAGGTGAATCGATCGCCAGCCCTCTCCGCGAGACGCGCGTCGTCGACGAGATGGTCATCAACATGATCGACGTCGGCGAAGAGACAGGCGACCTCGACACGATGCTCTTCAAAGTCGCCGACGTCTACGACGAGGAAGTCGACGTCGCGGTCGAGAGTTTGGTGAGTCTTCTCGAGCCCTTGATGGTCGTGATCCTTGGGTTGATGGTCGGTTTTATCGTCATCGCGCTCTTCCTCCCGCTGATCAAGCTCCTCACCGAGCTCAGCGGTTAACAGATCGGCCCAAAGTCCCTCCCCGAACCGGCACCGGCACCGGGGGCCGTCAGTCGGGGAGGACAACGAAGTTGCAACAACGTCGTGCTCAGGAACAAGGTCCGCGCCGCGAGTGTGGACCGATGAATTTGGTCTACAGCCACGCAGTTCAGGAGAGCATTGTGATCACCCACCACGTCAAGAGACCCGGGTTTACCTTGGTCGAATTGCTTGTTGTGATCGTCATACTGGGACTTCTGGTGGCGTTTTTGTTGCCCGCGATCATGGGCGCGATTGGTGCGGCAAATCTCACCAGAGGGCATGCAGAGATCAACGAACTGTCGTTGGCACTGGAGAAGTTCAAGGATCAGTTTGGTATCTACCCTCCGAGTCGAATCAGGCTCAAGGAGAATCAGAGATATGACCTTACAGATGCGTTTGATGCTCACAGCTTCAAGTACCTCAGAAAGATCTGGCCTCAAATCGCTATTGAGCCCGGAACTGGTACTTCAGCCACAACGTTCAATTGGTTTGATGACGGATCGACGACATCCTATGAACTAGAAGGCGATGAGTGCCTCGTCTTCTTCCTGGGAGGAATCGCTCAGCCTCAAACCGGCGGGATTTACGCGACATACGGTTTCTCAGCTGATCCAGAAAACCCTAGCGGGGTACCCGTCACGAGCACTGCAACCAGCCTGTCTCGAGTCGGGCCCTTCTACAATTTCGATGCCGGCAGGCTATACCAGAGGACCGCCACGGATGGTCCTATCGCGCTTGCAGCCGCCGAGAACGACTGGGACTTCGGGGCAACCGATCCCCGTCCAACTACAAAGCTTCCAAGCTATCGTGCCTTGGAGAGCGAAGGCCCCTACGCTTACTTCAGCTCCTACGAGGGTCGTGGCTATCGACCATACGACTGTGAATTGGGTCTGGCTTCGAATGGAGACATCCCGCTTGCCTTCTTCCAAATGACGTGGCCAAACATTAGCACGGCAAACTCCGGATCACCTCCCACCGTTCACGCGAGCGATTGTTTTGCGCCGAATCCGCTCACAGAAACAGATCATGCACCAACAGGCGGAGAGGTAGTGCGACCATTCAATCCCAACACGTACCAGATCATCTCGCCTGGAGAGGATGGCCTATTCGGGCGTGGTGGCCAGTTCGGGGCATCTACTGGATCCAGTGATCCCAACGGCGTGGACGACCTCAGCAACGTTGCACCAGGAATGACGATCGGAAACTTCGCCGCGGAGCGCAATAACTGATGATGATTAGGTACGTACTGGCTAGCCAACGATTTGTCCGGGCGGGTTTTACGCTCGTCGAGATTCTTGTCGTCGTCGTCATCATCGCGATCCTGACGGGACTCGCGGCTGGCGGATACATCGCCTACGCGCGACGCGGACACGAAGCGGCAACTCAAGCGCTCGTTCGCCAGCTCGATATGGCGCTCAAGGAGCGAATCGAAGCTTTCAATGCAGGCATCGTGTCTCTGGATATCAACGACTTCAAAGTTCCCGCTGGGGGTACTTCTGCATCGCCTGACAACTCCGCCGTTGGCAAACGTGCGCGTGTTCTTGCTCGATTGGACTCGATGAGAAAGGTGTTTCCCCAGCGTTTCAAAGACTTCTTGCCCGGCCCCCAAACAGGAAGCAACCAAATTCTCGGAGGTATTGGCACCGACAGTACAATCGGTCGTGCAACGGGCCGCAACGTCCGCGCCGAAGTCGCCGCTATGGTGCGTGAATTCGAGAAAGCGACGGGCCAAACGGGGACCAATGCCTCGTTGCCCTCTGGTCATGATGATGTGAACACGGAAGGATCCGAGTGTCTCTATCTGATTCTTGGTATCCCAGTGGAAGGCGGCACCTTTTCTCTTGACCAGATTCCCGGCCGATTCATCGACGATACTGACGGCGACGGACTACTTGAATTCGTCGATGCCTGGGGGAATCCACTTGCCTTCTATCGCTGGCCCGTAGACTACGTAGCTTACTTGATGGAAGGCACGGGGCAACTCCCGCGGTCGCTCCTGCGCACAACCGATCCAAACAACTTGAGTGCCACCGTCGATAGCAACGGTGTCGATCCTGACGGCGTACTTGGAACGTCAAGTTGGTTCGGGAATACGAATCTTCGACAGCAATTCTTTGAACAGGCATCGGCCGAATTGTCGACCACAAACAGGGTTCCCGGAGGTTTCTACCGTCTCCACTGGCCCTATGCAATCCCAAGCTCTTCCTCCGATGCGATCGACATCACGACGTCGCCCGTGCCGGGAACCGTCCGCGTTTACCCGCTAATGCCACTGATCATGTCGGCCGGTCCGGATGGCGAGTTCGGACTCCTCGTCGAAGATACGGGGTCGATACCTGGGGTCGGAGCCAACTATCCCGGTTTCATCGGTGCTCGGGTCACCGGCGACACTTCGCGAGTTCGTCTGACCGAAGACAATATTCTCAACTACGATTTGACGGAGCTCGAAAGGTGACAAGGTATATCCGATTTGCGAAGCATCGCCTTTCCGTCTCTCCCGGCTTTACGCTTATCGAGATGTTGGTGGTGATCATCATTGCGACTACGATCGCCGCAATTGCCCTACCAACACTCTCAAGGATGGCGCAGGGAGATCAGGTCCGAGCTGGAGCGAGGCAATTGCAAGCCCTCCTCGTCGCCGCGAGGGACAAGGCTCTCGCGGCCGACGAGCCGCGAGGGGTGCGACTGCTTCAAGATCCGGACGACCTCTCGCTCGTTCGCTCAATTATTTTCGTCGAGCCGGCCGAGCCGATTTCGGCGGGAGGCGCTTCCGCTTCGACGGATACGGCCGGATCCGTCCGAGTTGTGAGACAAGTCACACTTGCCGCCAATTCCGACGGAGACACTCAAGAGTTGGTTGCGGCACAGCTTCAGCAATTGCCTCAAAGTGGCACGAATCATGTCGGTGTCATCCGTCTTGGACACGCTGGCCAGTACCATTCATTCAATGTCGCTGCAGGTTCGAGAGTTCTGACTCTCGATACACCATTGCCTGTCGGAGCCGCGTCGACTACAGGACGCATCAGCGACATTGAGTACGTCATCCCCAGGCCTCCCGTTCCTATTGCCGATGGTGAAGTCAATCAACTTCCAAAGGGCGTAGCTATTGATCTCGGCCAGATGCCTGCGAGCCTTGCCACGGCCGTGGATGCTTCCGAGAGCCGTTTGAGTCGACTGACTCGCGATGAGAACGCGTTGGCATTCGACATCATGTTCGCTCCCGACGGTCGCGTGATCGGCAGCGCGGCACGTGACTCTCAAATCGCCCTTTGGCTACGCGACGAGTTTGTTCAAGACGTTTCCCGCAACACCGCTTACTCGAATCGTCGAGAGGTGCAGACCCAGGGATCCGATGAGCACCTTTTGATTGTCGTTCACAGTCGATCGGGTCTCGTTCACGCCGTCCGACCGCTTCTTCAGGTCCGCTCACCTGACGACGGTTTCTACGATTTCGATCACTACTACGACAACGTCGTCCGTGGCTACGGCACGGGTCTCTGAGCCGCCCACGAGGAGTTCGACAGGATGATTGCAAGCACACCGACAACCAGGCTTGGCGTAACCGTCAACGAAGTGCTGATTTCCCTCGGAGTCATGGCGATAGGGGTCACGTCGGTCATCGCCTTCTTTCCGATCGGGATTCAGCGAGTCCGACAAGCCCAGCAAGATACGCGTGCCACCATCATGGCGCAGAATGCCAAGAACATCATCGAGCTGAAGCAGCTTGTCAACGATCCGCGACTTTGGAGTTGGTATTCCTCTCGATCCGCCACAAATCCCGCGCCAGACGAAGTCTTCGATCCTGAAGCTACTTCGACAACGCCGGCGTTCATCAATAAGTGGGCGTGGTTGGCCAACGATCCCGGCGGCAATACCTCTCGGAGGTATCTCTCGGGAACGCTCAACGAGTATCCAAACGCGGCGACTCAGGATGGAAACGCCATGCAGTCCTACACTGCGGAGAGTTCATCCGAACACTTCAAGAGCTTTCCGATCCTTCTCGATCCATTGCTGGTCGAGAGAGGTTCAGGCGACCTGCAGGCGGCAGCAAGTGGCAACGATTATCGCCTCGGGATACCCGAGTACTATACAGGCATCGGGGTCTCTCCTACTCCCTACTACGACATACGCGTGGCGACAACAGGTGAAGCGAGCAACATAGCGGACAAAAATCTTCGAAGAGCCTATTTGACGCGTTGGTTCTCCTCCCCTGGCGACATTCAGTACAGTGAAGCCAATCCCATTGTTCCTTTGAATCCCAATGCAGCCACTAGCTCGACGATCGACGCCTTTGATTTTGCCCGACGGGACTTTACGGCATCCCCTCCGACAACAACAGCTACTCGGGATTATCCGTACTCTTGGGCGGTCATGCTACAGCGAGATCTTGAACCCGACCCGACGCCGATGACTATTGGCGTTCCGACGGGCGTGCCAGGCGGATCTTATCCCGGAAACAGTTACGATATTCCCGTGGCACGCCCGCCAATCAACGGCGGATTCTCCGGAAAAACGAATATCCTCTGCTTCTACAAGCGGGACTACATCAACCCGGTCACGATCATCGATGGGGCCATTTTCAACGGGAGCAACAAGATCACCCTGTCGTGGACTACCGCAACCGAGCGCCCAGAAGTGAAACGCGGCACGTGGTTGATGGAGGCATCTGTCTCCCGCGACAGCTCTACGAACGCTGGGAACCGTTCGACCGGCGACTACGGAACGGGTGTTACGTCTCACTATCGTCGCGACTACGGTTTCTATCGTGTAGTCGAAGCTAGGGAACCGCAACTCTCCAGTGGTCGTTGGTTTCAAGAGGTTCTTGTGTCACCGACACCAACGGGATACCCAACGAGTCACAATGAGGGAGATCTCCGAGTTACGGATGCTTGGCAAACTCCCGTCTGGCCAATTGTTGAGAACGCGTCAACGGATGTCGTGGCCACGTCGAGCAATACTGCACCAACACGCTTTTATCCGATCGTGATCTTCGACGGCCTAATCGAGGTCTATTGAGGCAACACCATGCGAAATCAAGTACTTACAGCCCAGATGCCTCGCGGTTTGACGCTGATCGAAGCCCTTATCGCGACGACACTGACTCTGCTGATCATGGCGATCTTCTCGACGCTCTTTGTTGCCGCCAACAAGGGAGTCTCCGATGCGCGTGGGGTCGCGGACATTGATCAAAAGGTGCGCCTCGCACTCTCGACAATCCGAAAGGACTTGGAGCACGTCTATTTGCTCAATCTGGACGGTGAAGAAATGACTCCCTCTGACCTCTTCGTGGATTCCAATCGGATCCCGAATCCGACAACGCCGACCACCGTTCCCCAGCCAACAAATATCCCATCGGCGGGATACATCCTCATCGAGGAGAATTCACCTGCCGCGAAGTATCCCGATGCGTCCGGAACGTGGTCATCGAGTAGCTTCACGGACAACCAGCTACGACAAGGTGTGGATTCCATCGGCTTGCCCGTCGAGATTGATACTGATGACGTTCTCGCCATGACGGTAAAAGATGAAGGCGTGAGTCCAGAGACATTCTATTGGGGGAAAGTTTTTCCGGCCGCGGCTGTGCTGGATGATGGTTCCTCGCCGACCGCAAGTTTGGACCAACTCCAATCTGGCAATGGTTTGATCGCCAGTCCGTTCGCAGAAGTTGTCTACTTCCTGCGTCCCGACCGCACGCAGTATGCCACGACGGACATCAACAACCCTTCAGCACCGCCCGAGATTCCGGCAACCTACACGCTCTATCGCCGCCAGCTACTGGCTTTAAGTGAAACTCTTGTTTCAAACCTCGACTCCGTTTCGGGTGGCAGATTCAACATCAATACGAATTCCGAGTCGTACTACGAAAACTACGACATCTCCGTTCGGTGGGATGGCACAAGGCTCCGCTTCAACACGCCCCAAACGTTGGCCCAACGAAGAAACAGATTTGGAATGATCCCCTTTGGGGCCGCCTCCACAGCATTGGAGCTCCCCTTCGTTCCCAGCACAACCTTCTACCAAAACGGCATTCACAGCTATGGCCAGAATTGGTTCGGACGACCGACGCAGAAGGAAACGACACACTCAGGCTTCCCGCAAAACCCAATGAGCATCAATCTCACGGACACGACACCGACCAACGGAATTGCCGATGCCTACCAGGACGAGTTCGATACGAGGCAAGGTGAAGACATTCTTCTCACCAATGTCGTCTCCTTTGATGTGAAGGTATTCGACGATGACTTTCTGCTGGCAGGAAGCGACTCGACGATTGATCCAACGACTGACCTTTCCACCAACGAACTCGATTGGCCGGCTGTCTACACTTCCGCAAATGCGAACACTCCGCCCCATTCATCGGTGCCGAATGCGACAATCGACGCCCCAACGTTGACGGCCAACTCGTTGCAGATCAACCCGCCGTCACCTTACAACGCGAGTCCACTGCTAAGACCTGACTTCATCGATCTCGGCTACCGGGGCAGCGGCAACGGTACAACCACGAATTTCGAACAACTCGGCTACTTCCTCAATCCAAGTGGCGCGACACTTCGAACGATGGGTTGGCATGAAGCCGCCCGGTGGCGGACTTCCGGACGAGGCCCCGTTTTCAATGCTGGTACTGCCGCTCAGCGCAACCCTGTGTCAACCTATGATAGTTGGTGGCAGAACAACGCCGACGGCACGACCATCAACTGGCTTGATTCCGGCAGTGCGAATTTCCGTCCACCGCCCTATGACCGACCGCTACGCGGCATTCAGATCAAGATCCGAGTTTGGGAACCAAAATCGAACATCGTCCGCGAATTCACCATCGTCCATTCTTTTCTAGGCTCAACATAAGCACATCTCGAGCCAACGTGGGGGAAATAAGACATGCTCATGCTTAAGCTCATCGCTCAAACACGCGACCGTCGCGGCGTCGTGTTGCTCGTGGTCCTGGGAATGCTTGGACTATTTGCCGGCATCGGCCTCACCTTCGCCATGCTCGCGCGAGTGCAGGGCCAGGGAGCTCGTAATTTCAAGCTCGCTACCCAATACCCCGGCCGAACCGGTAGCCGCTTCGACGTTGATGATCCAGGCGTTCTTTTTCGCTACGCCATGAATCAACTCATCTACGACACCGACAACATCTATTCGTCGATTCGTGGCCACAGCCTCCTTAGAGACATGTACGGCAGCCGTGACTCAGTCAATCGTGGAGCGATGGGAACAGGGGCGAATGGTGACGGAGCCGAGATCCGCCACGACGTCACAGACGCCGGCTGGAGTCCCTACGAAGGTGTCTACAACGGCACGGGAATCTTTAACCCACGAGATGACGATGGGGATGGCCTCATTAGTGATTCGGAAGTTAACAGTTACATTCAGAGATTAAGTCCGTATCCAACCTTTGGGACAGCGCTATCAGATGCAACCTGGGATCCGATTTACCCCTTCAACTTGACAATGTACACGAACGCGGGCGGCCGGACCGCTACGCCACAGGTGAACGGCGAGAACCTTCAACCCGAGCGGTTTCACGACGGCACGAATTGGCATTGGTTCGGTGCGGACGAGGACTACGACTACCCCGACTTTAACAACATGTTCCTCGCAGCCGAGCGCGCCGACGGGATGATTTTGCAGCCCTCGTTTCACCGGCCTCAACTGATCGCCGAGTTGGAGAACGCAGGGGCTTTCGGTGGTGATGCCTGGTCTGGGGCAGATGGGCGTCGCATGCTCTTTCGTCCACGTCGGGCAGACAACGCGACTTCACTACCGGTGATGGGTGTTGACCAGGAAAACAACTCCTCTGCCGGCACGATGAGTACTTGGCCCCATTCATCTGCAGCTGACGGCATCCCTGACGATGTCAATCGCAGCGGTGCCATTGGCGATGACCCGCGGGAGCTTGACGTTGACACTGATGGCGATGGTCTCAAAGACGCGGTCTGGGTTGATCTTGGTTCCCCGGCGAACATCCAGCTTCCCGACGGAGGCTACGCCAAGCCACTCTTCGCCTTCAAAGTCTTGAGTCTCGACGGCAGAATCAACCTCAACACAGCAGGCAACTATCTTAACACTCCTACGGGCAATCAGATCATCGGCCATGTTTCGAATCTCGGCGCATCCCCAACGGAAATCAACCCACGTCACGCGATGCTGCTCAACTCCTCAGGAGGCAAACCTGACTGGGAAGATCCGGACGACCTTTACCGACACCTCCTCGCGACATTGGACGGCGGGGGAAAATGGAATGACCGCACTACAACACCAAGCACAGCAGATCGCGCTGGACGAAGCGACGGCACCAATTCCGACAATGATGACAACTCTAACCTATCAACTGAATATTTAGACGGATCGGTCACATCCCTGCAAGGACCTGCAGATTACTTCGGTTCCGGCCAACTCGCTGAGCCCTTCACTGACTTTGCAGCCTCTGTTTATCTGAACCGAAGGCAAGTCATGCCGGCGTTCGTCAACTATATCAGCTTCAGCCTTAACGACTGGACTACGGCTCCGGGGCCCCTCGCAGCGAACAACTTGGCCGTAGATGAAGCCTATGAGTTCAATCCTTATGCTAGCAATCCACGCGATTTTCCGATTACAGCAGCACAAATTGAAACACTGCTTCGGTTCTGGGACATTGATAACACCGCTCTCGACAATCGGCTTCAGACCCTACTGAGTAAGCTCTTCGCGGCGGATTTCACAAACGCCCCGGAAGAGTATGGACGCATCCGAATGCGGCGACTCTTCACTCACTCAAGTTGGGATCTCAACCACTTCAGCAATCCGCTCATGTATGCAAACCCTGCCGATGGCGGCAGCCCACACAACGCGACAGGCAACGAACTTGCCGAAGACATTGCCCGTTACTACGCGGATGCGGTTGCCCAACGAGCCCACAGCGGAACATGGTCGCAGTACAATTCAGCTCGATCCGATCCACCTACGGGATTGAACTTTGGGGTCACGCTACAGTTTGGCAATCGGCTGCCCGACGCCATCACTGAGGGTCGTCGCTTCGACCTTAATCGCCCCTTAACGCCCTACGGGGTCGATGCTGATGTTGCCGACCAGGAGCGGACATCCATGGCTGAGCAAATCTATGTCCTGCTTTGGATGGCGACCCATCCCCTCCCCGCGACGGGAACGCCAACCGTTGAGGAAGAAGCCCGCTCTCGGGTCCTAGCTCAACTGGCGGTCAACATCGTGGACTACATGGATCCCGACAGCGCCATGACGCAAATGGACTACGACACCAATCTCAACGATGGGGCGTGGTCAGCCAACGACACGGTCTTCGGATTTGAGCTTCCTGAAATCGTCATCAACGAGGGAATCGCGCTATTTCACGAGTTCTCGTACGACGACGATGGCGCTGGCCCCAACCCTTCAGAGGATAGGGACAAGATTTGGGTATGGGCAGAGCTCTATAATCCTTGGCCGGACGCTTCCGTAATATTCGCTTCAGCGACCGACCCCGTTGAGGCAGTCTTGTGGGACGACACCAACGCCCGACCGATCTTTCTCCTGGGAGTTCGAGCAGCAGGCAAGACACCCGAGGAACCTGATGGTACGACGGGAACATCATCATTCGTGACCTTCGATCCGGATACGGGATCCGGAGACCCATCTGCGTCAATCACTCCTGTTCAGGCAACCGGCAATCAGTCCATTCCTGGTCAAGGCTACTACGTCGTTGGCCCACGCGGAGCCTTCAACGATCCCATGAACGGGGAGCCGAGCTCAACCCTGCTCGAAAGCTTTGTCGTCGCAGATTTGACGAACAATCAAGGAAATAATTACACTGCATACGACGATGGTATTACCGGCAATATGAACGGGATTCTGAAGTTCACGCGAACGCGTGTCGCGGACCGAGATGTCGAGATTGCCCTTTACCGGCTTCGCAACCCGTTCGCAAACTTTGACGCCACTGACAACCCTTACATCGCAATAGATATCCTGCGTCTCGAGAACGCGAATGGCAGCTATCAGATAGGCCAGAACGAAGACGAGATTACTCCACGAAACGATCGCAAGTCGCTTCAACGCAAGCAGCCATGGGTTGGATCGAGGCGACCCTGGGATCCAGATCCCGGCATGACGGGATTCGGAAATGAAGAGGGCAAATTTCTGGGCTTTCCGGAGTTGACCAACGCCGGAACCAGCACGGGCACAGAAGTAGCACCAGGAACTTCGACGCCATACAGTTCGTTGACCGATGACGGTTTCGAGGTCGGGCAAGAGACGTTTTCTATCGAGAATTCTGATGTCGATCTCGATGTCTACGAGACATTCCCTTTCCTGAACCGACAGCTTGCGAGTCCGCTTGAGCTACTTTCCGTTCGATTGTACGGGAGTCATGATTGTATAGGAACGAACGTCGCTGGAGGGGGAACTGTCGACGAGTGGCGTCTCCGCTTCACAAACGACTTTGAGTTTCGTCCGAACGGAATATGGCGTAGTCGGCAAGCCCCCTGGTTCACTGAGAATCGTGCCGGCCATCCATTGCTCGCCAACAATGACCAACTCCCATTGCCCAATCTCTATCGATTCTTTGAATTGGTCGAATGCCGCTCTCGGATGAACGGCGCAGGAGGATGGAACACATCCGCCACCCCAGCGGACGAGCGTGTATCGAGAGTCGCGGGCAAGATCGACCTCAACAACATCTGGGACGAAGAAATATTCAAAGCCCTCGTGGATTCACAAGAGGTCATGCCCGCGTCGGGATCGGTAACATCGTCAACACTGCAATTGCTGACGAATTCAATACCAACCAATTACCCACCGAACTTGTCGCGCACAGTCGCATGGGGTTCTCTTCTTATTTCTCCTTCGGGCGCGACATCTCCTGGTGTTTCCTTTGGCGGCCTTTTTGGCGGTGAAGATCTGGACACGATACTCGGCAACAGTGTTGCCGGACTATACCAATGGCCCGGTGTCAACACATCAGCGGCCCCGTCGGGTTCAAGCTTTCCCGAAGATTATCCAGGCTTCAAGCCTGGGGTTCAAGTTAACGGAGAACTATTCCGGATGTTCCTACTGAGTCGCATGGGCCCTGACGGCATCATGGGAACTGGAGATGACAAGCCATTCCGAAGCTTTGCGTCGGGACGTGTTTCCGATACGCTTCTCAGACGAAGGAACTTTCGGGCGCTTGACATGCCGGTTGGCAATGCATTCGACGGCACCGACGACACCGTTGTGTCCAGCCAAGCCCCCGGCGAGTTCATCACACCGCTAGGTGGCCAGTGGACTCCTCGTTTATTTGATCCAATCCCCGATCCCTATTCAACAGCCCCAGCCGTACTCCAAACGCGAGCGGGGACATCGTTAACACCGGCACAAGGTCTTGACTACTGGATGCTCGAGCATCGACGTAATCGGCTTCTCGGGAAGATCGCCGGCAATTCGACGACGCGAAGTCACGTCTTCGCAGTCTGGGTAACCGTTGGACTGTTTCGGGTCGAGGACGCGACCGCAAACGATCCTCTTCCACGACTCAAGAGCGAGGTCGGGATAGAAACGGGAGAGAACATCCGTCACCGCGGTTTCTTCATCGTCGACCGTAGCCTTTCGCCCAGCTACGACGGACCACCGACAGGAGAACACGAGCTAAGCGACATAACGCCACTGGTCTACTACCGACTCATTGAATGACACGTATCCGCAGGGCCAGCGCGCAGTTTCGGGGGATTGGGCAATCGAGGAAGGGTTGCGCCAGTGGTGAGCGATGAGTAGAACGTCTTGCATGGGCCCGAGGGATGGTGAGCATGCAAGGAGAGGTTCTGATGAGCAAGGACGTTCGGGTAACGCTTGAAGATGTTGTTACTCACTTCGAAGATTTGGAAGATCCACGCTCGTCGATCAATCAGCGTCATCCGCTTGTCAGCGTGGTGGTGATCGCGGTGATGGGCGTGCTCGCGGGGGCGAGCGGCCCGACCGGCATCGCCAAGTGGGCACGCATGAAAAAAGAGTTGCTGCTCGAGACCCTCGAGCTTCCCAACGGCATTCCGGCCAAGGACGTCTTCCGGCGGGTCTTGGCGGCGTTGCGACCGGATGCCTTTCAGTCCTGTTTTGTCAGTTGGCTAGAGTCACTACGGCAGGCGGCTTGTGAAGAGGGTGCTGTTAGTCAACCGGTCTTTGCGGTCGATGGCAAGACCAATCGCCGCAGCCACGACCGCAAACGCGGGCTGGGAGCGTTGCACGCGGTCAGCCTGTGGGCCAGCGAGTTGGGCCTGTCGCTGGGACAAGTCGCCTGCGAGGAGAAATCGAACGAAATCACGGCGATTCCCGAGCTTTTACGGTTGGTCGATCTCCAGGGAGCGATCATCACCATCGACGCGATGGGAACGCAGAAGGCGATCGCGAAGCAGATCGTCGAGGGCGGAGCTGACTACGTCTTGGCAGTCAAGGGTAACCAAGAGAGCCTCGAAACGGCGATCGCCGATGCCTTTCTGGCCGAGACCGAAAACGACTTCGCCAGTGGCAAGGTTCGCAAACATGAGACGACCGAAACCGCCCACGGTCGCACGACGACGCGGACTTACTATCAAATGCCGGCTCCGCGAAGCCTGGTCGACTCGGCCGCGTGGGCGGGACTTCGGACGATTGGCATGGTCATCGCGGTCTGCCTGCGAGACGGGAAAGAGACGGTCGAGATTCGTCGCTACATCAGTAGTCTTGGGATGGGCGTCCAACGGTTCGCCCGTGCCGTCCGCGGCCATTGGGGGATCGAGAATTCCTGTCATTGGATTCTCGACGTCGTCTATCGCGAGGATGATTCGCGCATCCGCGATCGTTTCGCCCGTGAGAATTTCGCCTGGCTCGATCGTTTCACGCTCTCTCTACTTAAGCAACATCCAAGCAAGGACAGCATCGCGATGAAACGCCGAAGCTGCGGCTGGAGCGATGACTTCTTGATGGAAGTTCTTACAGGGACAGCCACTTAGTATGCGCTGGCCCTGGGATCGGTGATATGAGTGAGGTTGTACACCTCGTCGTAACTAGTGCCGGTTGTGCGGACCAGCGATCCAGTGTCATCGTACCATCGCTGTTCCGTGACATTCCCGACTCGGTCATAGGTGAACTCTCGAACACGCCCATTCCTGTCGGTGACACGAGTCAGCCGATCGGCCGCATCGTACTCATAGGAGCGTTGTCCGCCCAACTGTCCAATCTCTTGGACGACACGCCCCGCGTCGTCGTAGGCGTAGGTTGTGGTGTTTCCGACGGGGTCAGTGATTGTTTCGAGCTGATTGCGATTGTCGTATGTGAAGGCTGTTTCCCCACCATTCGCGTCAGTGATCATTTCGAGCAAGCCGTTGTCGCGATAGGTGTTGACCGTTTCGTGGCCCAGTTCGTCGATGGTCTTTGTCGGCAACCCCCAAAGGTTGTACTCGAACTGTTCAGTTGCACCGTCCGGGTGGAGAATGCTGGTTGGTTGGGAGTGCGTGCCATCGTAGCCGTAGGTGGTGCGTTCGGACTTCTGGTCGTCGTAGGTAAGCACTCTGCCGAATGCGTCGTACTCTTGGCTTGTCGTGAAACCCTCGGGATCGGTCACAAGCACATCATTACCGTGAGCGTTGCAACGGTGGCGTGTGGGAGAAGCAGGAGCCGATGACGATGGGGGACCGGTCACCGATCAACGGGGAGTGGCAGCAGGGACGCGGCGTTGGGCTCGGCGGGCGCGTTTGCGGTCGGCTCGTTGACGGGCTTCGTCGGCGCGCTCTTGGAGACGATGCTGGGGGTGCTCGTCGATCCAACGGTCGGGTAGCAACGAAGGGAGATCCGAAGCCGGAGTGCTCGGCAGGCGAGTGTAGACATCGCGGAGGTAGGCGAAGGGATCGACGTGATGGCGGTTGCAACTCTTGGTCAGCGTGAAGAAGGTGGCGGCGGTCTCGCCTCCTTGGCTGTTGCCGAAGAAGAGCCACGCCTTGCGGCCGAGGACGGCGTACTTCAGCGCCGCTTCGGTGCGGTTGTTGTCGATGGGAATCGCCCCATGGTCGAGATAGCACGCGAAGGACTGCCACCGGTTGGTCATGTAAGCGATGGCGGCGCGCAGCTTCGATTTCGGAAGCTCCCGCTCGTGCTGCTCGAGCAGCCACTGATGGAACTCGGTCACGATCGGCTTGGCGCCGCGTTGTGACACACTACTGTCACGGGCGCGATCTTCGATGTCGTAGAGCCGCTGGAAGTAGCCCAGGGCGGTGTGCGTCCGCACGCTCGGCGCGCTGAAGTGGATCTCCTCGAACTTACGGCGCGCATGAGCCCAGCAACCGACGGGGACGATCTGGTCGTCCGCCGCGGCGATTCGCTCGTAGCACGTGTAGGCATCCGACTGCAAGTAACCCTGGAAGCCGGCGAGGAATTGTTCCGGTCCAGCACGGCTGCGGTCGGGTGTGAAGTGGAAGCAGTCGTAGGGATGGGCATTGTCGCCGACGGTGCTCCAGAGATAGGTCTTGGTGCAGCCAGACGGCTCGCCCGCCAACATCTTGACCGGCGTTTCATCGCAGCCCAGCACCTCGGACTGCAACGCCAGCCGACGCATGAGTTCGACCAACGGCGCGACCGCCAAGGCCAGGGCGAAGAGCCAACGCTGTTGGGTGCCGCGGCCGATGCGGCAGCCGTGGCGCGAGAGGATGTCCTCTTGTCGGTAGTAGGGCAGATGGTCGGCGAAGCGACTGGCGGTCAGATGAGCCCAGAAGCCGGGGCCGGCGTAAGCGTCGATCAACTGGGGCGGCTTCGTTGCCGAGACGATCGTCGTCTCGCCCGATGCTTCGTCGCGAACGATCACCTCTTGGTAATGTTCGATCACATGGATCGAAGCGGGCGTGAACTCCAACTGCTCGCTGGTCTTCTTGAAGAACCGCCGGGCGGTCGGGTCGTTCCTCAACTCCTCGGGAACCTCTTGCTCGTCGAGTTCGTGACGGACCGTCTTGCGCGGCAGCAGGTCGGGGAAGAGACGCCGGCCGCGTCCCTTGCTCGTGCGGCGTTCTGGTGACGGTTCGTCGTCATCGCTCTCTTCGTCGTCGCCGGAGCCTGAATCGTCGTCCGCCCCGACGATTGTCGAGTCGAACAAAAGCCCCTGCTGGGAATCGTCGACGAAGCGTTCCCGCCGCCGGCCGTACAAGGTCCGCTTGAGCAAGTCGACGTCGCTCTGCAAGCGATCGATCGTCTCCTGCTGCTGGGCGATGGTCTCTTGCTGCTGGGCGATGACGGCGGCTTGCCGTCGGCGCTCCCGATCGAGTTCGAGGATCAACTCGTGGCAGGCGTCGATGTCGCGAGGGAGGTTCACGTCGAAGGCGTCCATCAAACCGATCTCAGTTGTCGCGGGGACACCCTAGCACGTCGACATCGGAGGCGCCAGAGCAGTTTCAGCGATTTCGACGGAATGACGAGAAAACCTGCGAGTCCGCCTCGTCGCTGCCATCACCATGACATCGTTGTCGCTCGCGAAGAGAACGCCAGGGTCGATCGTCCAACGAGATTGGCAAGCGAAGAACCCTGGGTCCGAGGACAACCGAAGACAAGACTCGGTTTTGGTCGCGTGCCGTCCCATGGCTTCCAGTCTCTCGCCGCCGTGACGGGGAACTGGCGTCACGAAGGAGCAGCGGCGCGTCCTGGCTCCGCGGAGCGGCACGCATCATTCGGGAAAGAGCGAGGGGAAGTCACGAACGACGGGACGACGTCGCGTCACGGTGCTGATCGGAGACTTGAAAGCGCTTGCGATGCCGGACCGAGGAGAGGTCGATGCCCTCGAGAATGAGTGACAATTGTCCGGCAGTGATCTCGAGGCCGGCCTCATCGTCGGCCGCCTGGGCGTCGGGAAGCTGATAGCTCCCTTCCTCCAACTGCTGATACCAAATGCAATAGCCGACGCCGCCCCAATAGAGAACCTTGATCCGATCTCTGCGGCGATTGATGAAGACGAACAGGTGGCCCGAAAGCGGATCTTGCACGAGCACCGACTCCGTCAAGGCGATGAGCCCGTGAAAGCTCTTTCGCATATCGACCGGTTCCCGAGCCAGGAATATCCGCACCTGATGAGGGACCGACCACATGCTCACTCCTCCTCGACGCTATCGAGGGCCGCAAGCACTTTGCGCAACGCGTCGCTGTCGACTTGGGCCGGCGCTCGCACGATGTAGCCTCGGGGATGAACGATCTCAATCACGCTCGTTGACGTCGGGGCCAATCGCAACGCCACGAACGGCGACGGACACGTTCCACCGCCATCGACCGCAGTCGACCGTTCCTCTTTTCGATCGCGTCGCTGTAGCTCACGCCGCCAACCGTAGAATGACCCCTCCGAAATCGTGCGCGTTCACGGGGTTTGATCGGCGGGCGTGTTGGTTTGGTTGGGTAGGATGTTAGTGCTCGCGTGATGGTACCAGCGAAGGCGGTTCGAGTTGATGCAGTTTGGCCTCCAGGCATTCCGTGAGATATTCCAGGACGTCGCGGCCTTGTTGTCGGCAAGTGGCGACGACCGAGAGGACGCGCTCGACAAATCGACTTCCCGCTTCGCTGTCGGTTCCCCCGCTCATTTTGCGGTAACGCACCGCGACATTGATCGCTCGCTCGCCGGTGTTGTTGGTCGGTTCGATCCCTTCGAGGCGTGCGAACGTCCAAAGATGCGCTTCTTCTTTGAGCAATCGTTTACAGATCCGCGCGGTCTTCGCGCAGCCGCATTGCATTCCCGCTTCGAGAGCGTCGGTTAGTTCGCCACGGAGGATGCTGACATAGGTGCGAAAGCTGCTGCGGGCCAGATCGCCGTCACGAACCCGATGCCACCAGATAAAGAGGGCATCGGACATCGATAGCAAACGCTCGCCAATGGGCTGACCGGCTCCGCCGCGATCGACCATGGCTTGAAAGTCGCGCCGCAGATGCGACCAGCAAAGTTGGCGATGCTTGATCCAGTTGTAGGCGCCGTGACGATCCGAAGTGGCTACTTGATCATACGCTTCGCCGAGCAGCGACTTGGCCACTTGGCCGGTTCGACGGTCAGCGATGTGAAAGAAGGTGGCCAAGGGAGCGACCACCACCCACAACCAACTCTTGCTCTTATGCTCACGCCAGGAGGTTTCGTCGATGTTGACCGGCTGGGTTCGCACGTACTCGCCAAGATGGGCGATCGGCTGCTCCAACGCCTCGGCCACGCGGCGTTCCAACTTGCAGATCATGCCCAGCGAGATGGTCAGGCCGAAGAGTTGGCCGGCCAATTGTTGGACGGTCCGCTTCCCCAACCGGCAGCCGCCCGAGAGCAAGGCCAAGATCGCGGTCAACCGGGGACCGAAGCTGCCCGTGGGTACCCCCTTGGGCAAGCCGCCGCGCGTCCGAGCCCCACACCGGTCGCAGACGCACTCATGAAGTCGATACTCGGTGACCACCGGCTCGATGGGAGGGATTTCCGCGACCTGATGCCGGACGGGCGTCGCGTCGTCCCCATGCAGTGGCGCCCCACAATCACCGCACGACCGCGGTTTGCAATCGACCACCGCGGCCACCTTTTCCGGAGGCGTCAACGGCCGAGAGTGCTTTGGATGACCTTGCTGACCGCCTCGCTTACGACCCGTTGGCGCGGAGGGTGGCTTGCGCTTCGCCTTCCCCTTGGACTGGCCACGAGGACCATCGCTCGAAGGAGGACGAGAAGAGTTCGTCGAATCCTGACCCGCCTTCGCCCGAAGATCCTCTACCTCTTCTTCAAGCTTACTCAGGCGAATCAGGATCTCCTCGATGGCGACCACTCGCTCTTCGAGTGGCGCCGTCGCAATCCTCCATGCTTGCTCCCGATGACCTTCCATGAACGAAGACTGAACAATCCACCGTTTTCGTCAAGGTCAACCCGTGAACGCGCACCCGAAATCCCCTCTTCCCGGCAGAATCGTCGAACGCCCCGCCCGCTCTCCTCTTGCCGACGAACGACCTTCCGCCAATACGCTTCCTTCTCCGCACAACGAACTCGCATCTTCCGCCTCGCGACAAACCAGGGCCAACCAACCCAAGCCTACCGCAATCCACAAGACGCCACCGTTGCAACGCTCACTCATTACCTGCATCGTCGTACGCGTATTCCGTGGTGCGTCCAAGGGCATCCTCCATGGTGAGGACCTGGCTGAATGCATTGTACGTGTACGTCGTGACTCCATTGAGGTGATCGGTGCGAGTGAGCATATTGCCGAGATCGTCGTACGTGAGCTGCGTCGTATGTCCGCGGGCATCCGTGATGGAAGCCTCGTTGTCATCGGAGTCATAGGTGTAAGTGGTGGTATTCCCCTCGGGGTCGGTCTCCGTGAGAATGTTGCCAACGGCATCGTACGAGTAGGTGAGCTGACGGAGGCTTGTCGTGCCGTCCCACCATTCTTCTCTAGTCGTGCGGAAGAGATCGTCGTACTCGAAGGTCGTCTTGCGGCCATTGCGATCGACTTGCTTGACGAGATTGCCCCAGATGTCGTACGTGAACGTCTCGTCGTGGCCGAGGGGATCAGTCCTTTTGGTCAGGCGATTAGCATCGTCGTACTCGAAGGTCGTCGTTTGGTTGAGCGGGTTGGTGTAGCTCGTTTAATTGCCGACGGCGTCGTAGTCGTAGCCGATGACTTGATTGAGCGGGTCGGTTTCCTTGATCAAGCGATCGAGGTCGTCGTACTCGTATGTGAGCGTTGCAACGGTGGCGTGTGGGAGAAGCAGGAGCCGATGACGACGGGTGTTGACGGCGGTTGAAAATGGTGGCGCTGGGCGGTCGAAAATGGTGGCGCCTGGTTGGGAAAAGGTCTCCGTATGCCGAGATCGTGTCGCGGGTGATTCCTTGGTTCAGCCGGTTCGCTGTCGGCGGCGTTTGGCGTCCTTTAGCCGATAGCTTTCGCCGGTGGTTTCGAGGATGTGGCAGCGATGGGTCAGCCGATCGAGAGCGGCTCCGGTGAGCCGTTCGCTGCCAAGGACCTCGGTCCAGTGCTCGAAGGGTAGATTGGTGGTCACAAGAAGACTGTACCTCTCGTAGGCGGTGGCGATGACATCGAAGAGGAGTTCGGCCCCGGCCTTGCTTGCCGGCACGTAGCCCAACTCGTCCAGGATCAGTAGGTCCAGCTTGGCAAGTTGTTGCCGGTACCGCAAGAGTTGACGTTCGTCGCGGGCTTCGAGCAAGAGGGTGAGCAGTTCGGTCACGCGGACGAACCGCACCTTGCGCCCCTGGGCGCAGGCGGCCATGCCCAGCGCGGTGGCCAGATGCGTTTTGCCCGTCCCCGAGGGTCCGACCAACAAGATGTTCTCTCGGCGCTCGAGATACTCCCCCTTGAGCAGTTCCAGGACCAATGGCTTGTTGAGGCTCGCGCGGGCGGCGAAGTCGAACTCATCGAGCGTCTTGGTGGTGGGGAAGCGAGCCGCCTTGAGACGCCTCGCGGCGGCCCGACGTTCGCGTTCGATCAACTCCAGTTCGCAAAGCTGCAAGAGGAATGCCAAGTGGTCGGCGTTGTCGGCGGCGCAGCGCCGGGCGATCCGCTCGCACTCGTCGTGAACGGTCGGCAGCTTGAGCGCCTTGAGATGATGCTTGAGCAGCACGGTGCTTTTGGTCGTCGTCTTGTTCACGAGGCCTGCCCTCCCAGTAAGACGCCGTAGGAAGCGACGTCGGTCGTCGGGACATGCACTCGCGCGAGGTGCGGTCGGCCATCCAACGAGAAGACGGTGACCGGCTCGTCGGCGCGATGTTCGAGGATCGTGCGGATGCTCTCGGCATCGGTGACGTCGATCGCCAACGCCTGCTCGACCGCGGCCGTCAGTTCCTTGAGCGGAAACTTCTCTAGTAGGCGAAGCACGCGGATGTAAGACCTAGTTCCATGTCGGTCGTCCTCGGCCTCCAAACGGCGTCGCAACAGTGAGCGTTGCAACGGTGGCGTCTTGTGGGTTGCGGTAGGCTTGGGTTGGTTGGCCCTGGTTTGTCGCGAGGCGGAAGATGCGAGTTCGTTGTGCGGAGAAGGAAGCGTATTGGCGGAAGGTCGTTCGTCGGCAAGAGGAGAGCGGGCGGGGCGTTCGGGTGTTCTGCCGGGAAGAGGGGATTTCGGAGGCGTCGTTCTACGGTTGGCGGCGTGAGCTACAGCGACGCGATCGAAAAGAGAAACGGTCGACTGCGGTCGATGGCGGTGGAACGTGTCCGTCGCCGTTCGTGACGTTGCGGGTGGCCCCGCCGTCGATGAGCGTGATCGAGATCGTTCACCCCCGAGGCTACATCGTGCGGGCGCCGGCCCAAGTCGACTGCGACGCCTTGCGTCAAGTGCTTGCCGCCCTCGATAGCGTGGAGGAGGGCTGAGCATGTGGTCGATCCCTCACCAGGTGCGGATATTCCTGGCTCGGGAACCGGTCGACATGCGAAAGAGCTTTCACGGGCTCATCGCCTTGACGGAGTCGGTGCTCGTGCAAGATCCGCTTTCGGGCCACCTGTTCGTCTTCATCAATCGCCGCAGAGATCGGATCAAGGTTCTCTATTGGGGCGGCGTCGGCTATTGCATTTGGTATCAGCAGTTGGAGGAAGGGAGCTATCAGCTTCCCGACGCCCAGGCGGCCGACGACGAGGCCGGCCTCGAGATCACTGCCGGACAATTGTCACTCATTCTCGAGGGCATCGACCTCTCCTCGGTCCGGCATCGCAAGCGCTTTCAAGTCTCCGATCAGCACCGTGACGCGACGTCGTCCCGTCGTTCGTGACTTCCCCTCGCTCTTTCCCGAATGATGCGTGCCGCTCCGCGGAGCCAGGACGCGCCGCTGCTCCTTCGTGACGCCAGTTCCCCGTCACGGCGGCGAGGGCCTGGAAGCCATGGGACGGCACGCTACCAAAACCGAGTTTTGTCTTCGGTTGTCCTCGGGCCCAGGGTTCTTCGCTTGCCAATCTCGTTGGACGATCGACCCTGGCGTTCTCTTCGCGAGCGACAACGATGTCATGGTGATGGCAGCGACGAGGAGGACTCGCAGGTTTTCTCGTCATTCCGTCGAAATTGCTGAAACTGCTCTGGCGCCTCCGACGCCGACGTGCTAGGGTGTCCCCGCGACAACTGAGATCGGTTTGATGGACGCCTTCGACGTGAACCTCCCTCGCGACATCGACGCCTGCCACGAGTTGATCCTCGAACTCGATCGGGAGCGCCGACGGCAAGCCGCCGTCATCGCCCAGCAACAAGAGACCATCGCCCAGCAGCAGGAGACCATCGCCCAACAACAAGCAATCATCGCTCAGCAGCAGGAGACGATCGATCGCTTGCAGAGCGACGTCGACTTGCTCAAGCGGACCTTGTACGGCCGGCGGCGGGAACGCTTCGTCGACGATGCCCAGCAGGGGCTTTTGTTCGACTCGACAATCGTCGGGGCGGACGACGATTCAGGCTCCGGCGACGACGAAGAGAGCGATGACGACGAACCGTCACCAGAACGCCGCACGAGCAAGGGACGCGGCCGGCGTCTCTTCCCCGACCTGCTGCCGCGCAAGACGGTCCGTCACGAACTCGACGAGCAAGAGGTTCCCGAGGAGTTGAGGAACGACCCGACCGCCCGGCGGTTCTTCAAGAAGACCAGCGAGCAGTTGGAGTTCACGCCCGCTTCGATCCATGTGATCGAACATTACCAAGAGGTGATCGTTCGCGACGAAGCATCGGGCGAGACGACGATCGTCTCGGCAACGAAGCCGCCCCAGTTGATCGACGCTTACGCCGGCCCCGGCTTCTGGGCTCATCTGACCGCCAGTCGCTTCGCCGACCATCTGCCCTACTACCGACAAGAGGACATCCTCGCTCGCCACGGCTGCCGCATCGGCCGCGGCACCCAACAGCGTTGGCTCTTCGCCCTGGCCTTGGCGGTCGCGCCGTTGGTCGAACTGATGCGTCGGCTGGCGTTGCAATCCGAGGTGCTGGGCTGCGATGAAACGCCGGTCAAGATGTTGGCGGGCGAGCCGCCTGGCTGCACCAAGACCTATCTCTGGAGCACCGTCGGCGACAATGCCCATCCCTACGACTGCTTCCACTTCACGCCCGACCGCAGCCGCGATGGTCCCGACGAGTTCCTCGCCGGCTTCCAGGGTTACTTGCAGTCGGACGCCTACACCTGCTACGAGCGAATCGCCGCGGCGGACGACCGGATCGTCCCCGTCGGCTGCTGGGCTCATGCGCGCCGTAAGTTCGAGGAAATCCACTTCAGCGCGCCGAGCGTGCGGACGCACACCGCCCTCGGCTACTTCCAGCGGCTCTACGACATCGAAGATCGCGCCCGTGACAGTAGTGTGTCACAACGCGGCGCCCTGCGGCAACGCGACGCCAAGCCGATCGTGACCGAGTTCCACCAGTGGCTGCTCGAGCAGCACGAGCGGGAGCTTCCGAAATCGAAGTGGCGCGCCGCCATCGCTTACATGACCAACCGGTGGCAGTCCTTCACACGCTATCTCGACCATGGGGCGATTCCCATCGACAACAACCGCACCGAAGCGGCGCTGAAGTACGCCGTCCTCGGCCGCAAGGCGTGGCTCTTCTTCGGCAACAGCCAAGGAGGCGAGACCGCCGCCACCTTCTTCACGCTGACCAAGAGTTGCAACCGCCATCACGTCGATCCATTCGCCTACCTCCGCGATGTCTACACCCGCCTGCCGACCACTCCGGCTTCGGATCTCCCTTCGTTGCTACCCGACCGTTGGATCGACGAGCACCCCCAGCATCGTCTCCAAGAGCGCGCCGACGAAGCTCGTCAACGAGCCGACCGCAAACGCGCCCGCCGTGCCCAACGCCGCGTCCCTGCCGCCACCCCTCGTTGATCGGTGACCGGTTCCCCGTCGTCATCGGTTCCGGCTTCTCCCACACGCCACCGTTGCAACGCTCACCCTACGACGACGCGGGGCGTGTCGTCCAAGAGATTGGACAGTTGGGCGGACAACGCTCCTATGAGTACGATGCGGCCGATCGGCTGACTCGTGTCACCGACAGGAATGGGCGTGTTCGAGAGTTCACCTATGACCGAGTCGGGAATGTCACGGAACAGCGATGGTACGATGACACTGGATCGCTGGTCCGCACAACCGGCACTAGTTACGACGAGGTGTACAACCTCACTCATATCACCGATCCCGACAGCACTTACACACTCTCCTACGACGACCTCGATCGTCTTGTCGAGATCGACAATCTCGGCACACCCGATTTCCCAAGACATATCCTGACGTATACTTATGACTCAGTCGGCAATCAGCTCTCAGTAACGGATAACTCTGGCGTGAACGTCGTTTCCACCTACGATCGGCGTGATCTGCTCACTTCCCGCATCTGGTCGGGTGGCGGGATTGACGACGCGTCCTTTGAGATGGACTACGACGAACGAGGACAATTGGCGGAAGTCCGGCGCTATGGCGACGCGACCCAAACCAATCGTGTCGGACGTTCATCCTATCTCTACGACCAACGAGGCCGCCTCACAGACATCACCCACGCCGATGCCTTGGACAACGTTCTCGTCGACTACGACTACGCCTTCGATCTTGCCGGAAGAGTGATCTCAGAGACGCACCACGGCCAGACATTCGACTACACCTACGATGACATTGGACAACTCCTTGACGTGGACGCGTCCGTCCTTCCAGACGAGAGTTTCATATATGACCTCAACGGCAACCGCACCGCTGGTGGCAGGGTGACGGGTCCCGAGAATCAACTTCTCGAAGATGCCGACTTCACGTACGCGTACGATGCAGAAGGCAATCTAATCACCAAGACGGACAAGGCGACCGGGGACGTCACCAGCTACGAGTACGATCACAACAACCGTTTGGTGAAGGCATCGACCACGACTTCGGGTGGTATCATTCTCGCCTCGTCTTCAGAATTTGTGGGTCGATGGTGGCTCGGGGAGGTTGCCGAGATTGTGATAGAGAGCGTATTTGAGGGTGCTGGGGTCGCGAAAGCCGTAGGAGCGGCGGGTCGTCAATTTGACCTTCAGATTCATTCCCTCGACGGCGCCCGCGGAAATCTCTCCTTTTGCCTCGAACCAATTGAAGATCTGCTCGGCGTGACGCTCGAGGGTTCGTGCCAGGTTGCGCATCGGTTCGATCCGTGTGCTCAAGGCCCGGTCGAGCCACTCCTGGAAGAAGGATCCGATCCGCCAGGGAGCCTTGTAGTCCCAAAGCCGCTGGAAGTCTTCCTTCATCAGGTAGCACTTGACCGTCCTGAGGTTGTGCGTCAACAACTCGTTGAGACGAAGGACCTCCTTGCGTTTGAGGTTGCCGCGACGCTTGAGCAGCAGCCAACGCGTCCGCTTGAGCACCTCGAAGCCCTTGCGTTTGAGTTCGCGTGCCTCCTGGGCCCGCACCTTGTCGATCGCCTTGTTGAACAACTGCATGATGTGGAAGCGGTCGAGAATGTGCAGGGCCCCATTGGCCTCGCGAGCGATGACCGACAGGTAGGCCTTCCACATGTCGCTGCAGATGTACTTCAGCCGCTCGGTTCGCCGCCTGCCGAAGAAACGAAAGAAACGACCGAGCGTCTCCTTGGTCCGGTCTTGCCCGACCCAAAGCAGACGACGCGATCCGCGGTCGATCTGATAGACCAGGGTGAAGTACTGATGCCCCTTGCGGTAGGCGACCTCGTCGATGCCGATCGCCTCGATCCCTTCCAGCTCGCGATGGCGGATTCCCCAGCAAACCGCCATTTTCACCGCACGAAAGACGGTGTGCCAACTCGTGCCGAAAATCGCGGCGGTCTCACGCCAACTCAAGCGTTTGGCCCAACGGGCCAGGAACCATTGGAAGCTCGACGTCGTTCGCTCCTTGCCCGACGCCCAGGGAAGGCGTTCCACCTTCACCCCGCAAGCAGGGCATGCGACCCGCCGCGCCGCGTAGACCAGCCAAACCGCCAGGCCCCACAACGGCACATGCTGAAAACGGCGTTCCGGCAAGTGGTCGTACGTGCCGCCACGATTCCCGCAACCCGAACAGATCGGCCGGCTGCGACGACGTGGGCGAATCCGAACCAGCAGTCCCCGTTTCGACGAATCGGCCCAAACCACCGATTCGTAGACGAAACTCCCGTGACGCCCCAAGGCGTTGAGGATAACCTGCAGTTGCATCCCGTCTCTCGCGGCTGGCGTTTGAAGAAGTCCTCGCAAACTCCATCATGCGCCCCTCGAGAGCGGGATGCTCTTTTACTCCCTCCTGCCGACTTCTCTCCTTTCCGCTTGACCAGTGGAACATCCTCCCCGCCAACGGCCAAGGAGGAGTCTTTGCCGGGCGACCGAAGCCGAGCCACGATGGCGAGGATGCAGGGCGAGCGAAGCGAGAAGACAAGGCAAAGCAGCAGCCGGACGCGGCCCTTGGCATACGGCGGTAACCTCCACTACCAAGCGGAACGGAGAAGACACTCACCACCCACAGATTTGGCAATAGAGCCTCATTCTCCACGAATCAGAGTTCGTTTACGACGCCTTCGGCCGGCGTATCAAGACCGTCGAAGACGGGACGGCCACAAAGACCGTGTACAATGGCGACATGGCTTGGGCTGACTTCGATGGCAATGATACGGTCACCGCACGCTACCTTGTCGGTTCGTCAACTGACAATTGGGTAGCTCGCTGGCGACCAGGTGAAGGAACGATCTGGTACTTGACGGATCATCTCGGTACTGTGCGTGACCTCGTAAACAATGCAGGCGCCATTGTCAACCATATCGACTACAGTGCGTTCGGCACGATTCTTGCCCAGACTGACACAAGCATGGGAGATCGGATTGGTTTCACAGGCCGTGAGATTGACAACGGGACGCAGCTCTACTACTACCGGGCCCGATTCTACAACTCGTCCATGGGTCGATTTATCTCTATGGATCCGATCAGCTTTGCTGGACATCAGACCAACCTCTATACGTACGTCGCGAATTCACCCACGATCACAACCGATCCCACCGGATTGTTGACATTGAAAGAGTTCGCCACTCTTGCCAAGACACTTGCTATTGATACATTCGCCTACATTACCAATAATCCGGCGTCTTTCTTAGTGGGATGTTGGGCAGTGCTCTACTACACGCTGGTGTTTCGGTTCAATGTACAACGCTTAGACGCCTTCGGCGGAAGCGGAGCCGTCTGCACTGGGCTGACAGTTGCCATTCAAGGAGGTTTCGGCCGTGCCTAACGGACCGAGAGGAACTCGCAAGATGCCCAGAAGGACAGGTCAGCAGAGCAATTGGTGCATGATCCTAGTAGGGCTGCTAATTGTCGTCGTATTTGCCATCACAGGTTGGCATTCGCATCCTCCGCCGCAGGTGCCTGAACCCACGATCCTTGAGACCACCCTCGTAGGTCTTGTCCTTGTAGTCTGGGCAACTGCACGCTGGGTGACATATGGCATCTGGGGACTACTGATGTTAGGTGCCGATGTCCTGATGTTTCTCTGGCTATTATTTCCGCCTCGTCTTCAGAATTTGTGGGTCGATGGTGGCTCGGGGAGGTTGCCGAGATTGTGATAGAGAGCGTATTTGAGGGTGCTGGGGTCGCGAAAGCCGTAGGAGCGGCGGGTCGTCAATTTGACCTTCAGATTCATTCCCTCGACGGCGCCCGCGGAAATCTCTCCTTTTGCCTCGAACCAATTGAAGATCTGCTCGGCGTGACGCTCGAGGGTTCGTGCCAGGTTGCGCATCGGTTCGATCCGTGTGCTCAAGGCCCGATCGAGCCACTCCTGGAAGAAGGATCCGATCCGCCAGGGAGCCTTGTAGTCCCAAAGCCGCTGGAAGTCTTCCTTCATCAGGTAGCACTTGACCGTCCTGAGGTTGTGCGTCAACAACTCGTTGAGACGAAGGACCTCCTTGCGTTTGAGGTTGCCGCGACGCTTGAGCAGCAGCCAACGCGTCCGCTTGAGCACCTCGAAGCCCTTGCGTTTGAGTTCGCGTGCCTCCTGGGCCCGCACCTTGTCGATCGCCTTGTTGAACAACTGCATGATGTGGAAGCGGTCGAGAATGTGCAGGGCCCCATTGGCCTCGCGAGCGATGACCGACAGGTAGGCTTTCCACATGTCGCTGCAGATGTACTTCAGCCGCTCGGTTCGCCGCCTGCCGAAGAAGCGAAAGAAACGACCGAGCGTCTCCTTGGTCCGGTCTTGCCCGACCCAAAGCAGACGACGCGATCCGCGGTCGATCTGATAGACCAGGGTGAAGTACTGATGCCCCTTGCGGTAGGCGACCTCGTCGATGCCGATCGCCTCGATCCCTTCCAGCTCGCGATGGCGGATTCCCCAGCAAACCGCCATTTTCACCGCACGAAAGACGGTGTGCCAACTCGTGCCGAAGATCTCGGCGGTCTCACGCCAGCTCAAGCGTTTGGCCCAACGGGCCAGGAACCATTGGAAGCTCGACGTCGTTCGCTCCTTGCCCGACGCCCAGGGAATGCGTTCCACCTTCACCCCGCAAGCAGGGCATGCGACCCGCCGCGCCGCGTAGACGAACCAGACCGCCAGGCCCCACAACGGCACGTGCTGAAAACGGCGTTCCGGCAAGTGGTCGTACGTGCCGCCACGATTCCCGCAACCCGAACAGATCGGCCGGCTGCGACGCCGTGGGCGAACCCGAACCAGCAGTCCCTCTTTCGACGAATCGGCCCAAGCCGCCGATTCGTAGACGAAACTCCCGTGACGCTCCAAGGCGTTGAGGATAACCTGAAGTCGCATCCCGTCTCTCGCGGCTGGCGTTTGAAGAAGTCCTTGCAAACTCCATCATGCGCCCCTCGAGAGCGGGATGCTCTTTTTTGGCCTCCTGCCGACTTCTCTCCTTTCCGCTTGACCAGTGGAACATCCTCCCCGCCAACGGCCAAGGAGGAGTCTTTGCCGGGCGACCGAAGCCGAGCCACGATGGCGAGGATGCAGGGCGAGCGAAGCGAGAAGACCAGGCAAAGCAGCAGCCGGACGCGGCCCTTGGCATACGGCGGTAACCTCCACTACCAAGCGGAACGGAGAATACACTCACCACCCACAGATTTGGCAATAGAGCCTTATTTCCGTTCTGGGTGCTCTATGTTGCTCGGGGCTCCTGGGAAGGAGGATGGGAGGCAATCGCGATTAACACTGTGATCGGCGTTGGTGCCGTCTTATGGCTCGTGATCGGATCTAAGATTTACCGGATGGCTAGACACCGATTGCTGACCGTTAGGACATCATCGGACGCTCCTGATTCCGCCGAGCACCGTAATAGTATTAGCAATGACATCGAGCGCTAGGCTCCGTCCGGCCCTAGCAGCCCGTTGATCTATTCGTTGCCTGCACCGAACGTGATTGGCAAGCATCTGGTCAATGGTATGAGTTCGACAGAATGTCCTCACTACTGTCACCTCGACGTACGGCCAGCGAGATCTGCTCTCCACTCGCACCTGGTCCGGGGGCGGCATCGATCCCGCGCGGGCCGAGTTCACCTACGACGAACGAGGTGACCGGATCTCGCTCGAACGCCACGCCGATCTGCTTGGTCAACAGCTCATCGGAAAGACCGAGTATGGCTACGACGACAACGGCAGGCTGACCGACATCGAGCATCTGGATGCTCTCGGTCAATTGCTTGTCGACTACGACTACGACTACAACCTCGCCAACGAACTCATCTACGAAGCCCACCATGGAACGACGGCCGACTTCGCCTACGACCTTTCCGGGCAACTCACGGATGTCGACCGAACCGGACAAGCCGATGAACTCTACCGCTACGACGCCAACGGCAACCGCACCTCCTCGTCCCTTCACGGCAGTGACTTTGTCGTCGGCGCGAACAACCGGCTCCTGAACGACGGCACCTACTCCTACACGTACGACAACGAAGGCAATCTCATCACCAAGACCGAGATCGCCCCCGGCGATGTCACGACCTTTACCTACGATCATCTGAACCGACTCGTCGCCGTCGAGGAGCGGACCTCTGGCGGGATCATCACCAGCGAGGTCGAGTACACTTACGACGTCCTCGGCCGGCGGATCGCCAAGAGTGTCAACGGCCAGTCGACACACGTCATCTACGACGGCGAGAACGCCTGGGCCGACACCGATGCGACAGGCACCGTCACCGCTCGCTACCTGATGGGCGAGAGTCTCGACGAACTCGTCGCCCGCTGGAAGCCGGGGGACGGGACCGCTTGGTACCTCGTCGACCACCTCGGCACCGTGCGAGATCTCGCCGACGCGACCGGGGCGATCGTCAACCACCTCGACTACACCGCCTTCGGCCAGATCATCGCCCAGACCAATCCCGGCCACGCCGATCGCTTCTCCTTCACCGGCCGCGAGTTCGACGCGGAGTCCGGTCTCTACCACTACCGCGCCCGCGCCTACGACGCCGCCCTCGGCCGCTTCCTCCAGCAAGACCCGCTCTCCTTCGATGCCGGCGACGCCAACCTCTATCGCTACGTCTCCAACGCCCCGACGATCTACACCGATCCGACGGGCAAAGCAGCGTTTGCCGAAGACCACGTGACGAGGATTGCGAGCGGAACGGCCGCAGGTGCAGTCGCGGGAGGTGTCGCCGGCTTCATCTGCGGCTACCTTGATGGTTACTTTGGCGGTAGTGATGACCCGCTACGCGACGGTATTGAGGGAGCCGCTATCGGCTGGGCAATCGGTGCGGTTGCGGGTGGGACACTTGCTGCCGTCGGTCCCGCGAATGCGAAGGCTCTCGCGGACGGCCTTGCTGGAGGATTCGGTGCCTATGGTGCTTGGCTAGTGTCTCAGTCGAAGAACGTTCCACAAGCACTAGTCCGCGCGACGTGTGATTTTGCGGTATCATTCGCGTTTGGTGCCGCAGCTCGACGATTCGGCAAACGATTCGGACCTAACGTCGGTGACGGTCCCAACAACCCGGGTGGTGACGGACCAAATCTCGGAGGGGACGGACCGGGACCGGGTGGTGACGGACCGGGACCGGGTGGTGACGGACCAGGACCGGGTGGTGACGATGGCGGCCCCGGAGGAACGAACAAGGGTGGCGACGATACTGTACCGCCCAAGACGAAGGACGGCGATAACGGCGGAAGTGATCAGGAGCAACGCTACAAAGACTGGGACGAGTGGGATGAAAACAACAATCGGAATCCCAGTGACGAGGATGCACCTCCCAAGCCTCCCAAGAACTTCACAGAGCGAATTGAGGAAGCGGTTCAAACTGAGTGGGATCAGCGAGGAGATTTGACTGCCGAAGCGATGTCGCTTCGGAAGCTGGAAGGACCACACAAGATGGCAAACCCTGACTCAGCGCTCGGCCCAAATCAAGTGCGCTATCAGGCGACATTTAAGAATGAATTCACAGGAGAGTCAATCAAGGTCTCAGTGAACTACGATCCAGCGACCGGACTCTTCGGTACCATTAAGCCTTCGTCGGGCAAGTAGAAGCACGATTACTCGACTACACACACATCAACGAGAGGTGTCCGTTCCCGATGCGCGGTGAAATTAGCTACGACCTGGTTATGGAGGACGACATGAGTTTTGTCGAAGGGGTCTATCGCTTGCCGAACGATGAATGGAGTGTCCTAGTCGTAAGCAAGGATCCTGTCGAACAAGTAGTCAGCAAGGTGTGCAAGTGGGATAGCGGTCGCGCAGGAGTTTGCATCTCATTCCCAGAGTCAACGAATTTGAACAAGCACCTTGTCGAAGAGTTCTTGTCGGATCTAGTCGGAGTCGAAGGTTGGGATGAGGTACGAGGGCCAGACTCAATGGACCTTCGTTAGATATTTGTCCCGGTTCAAATTCTGGTCGCATTCGGTGCCGAGTTCGGGCTGTAGGGATATGGGGTCTGTGGAGGCGGTGTTGTCAAATTGTCGGGAATTCTGGAGGAGGCTGGGCGTGATGGGATTGGCTTGCTCGTTGCTTGCGCATGGTCGGTCCTTTGGCAGAGTTGGCTGTCCCGGTTCAAATTCTGGTCGCATTCGTTGCCGAATTAGGGCGGTAGGGATTCTGGGTCTGTGGAGGCCGTGTTGCCGAATTATCCGGAAGTCTGGAGGAGGATGGGCGCGATGGGACTGGCTTGCTCGTCGCTTGTGCATGGCCGGTCCTTTGGGAGACTTGGCCCGGTGAACTGCCGTCCTACTTGGATGGGAATGGCGGGGTACGAGTTTTCTTTTGGGCTTGCTGGTGCCGATAGCGACGGAGCCATTGGTCGAGGAGGGTGACGGCGGCGAGGAAAAGAATGCTTCGGGCACGCACCCCCTTGCGCCGCCGGTTGTGGTCATCGTAGCCACGCAGATAGCCGTGCAGGATCAGCGTGCCGACAACATGGCAGTGCGGGCAGGGCGTCAGCTTGAGCTTCTCGTGAATCCGTCGGAACTCCTCCTCGTCCCGGTAAAACCATCCCCGCTCGCGCATGACCCTCCGCTTCGCCGTCAAAGGGACGATTCTACCCTGACCCGAGGCGAGGGACGACCAAGAAGAAACAGCGGGGGACCCGTGATGGAAATTTCAGCGAAGTAGCCCGGTGGCCCAACCCATCCCTTTTGCCAAATTCCCGGGGGAACCACCAATCTCAAATCCGATGACAATTCGGCAATATCCGACAAGAAATGCGATCAGAACTCGGAAAAGGACAATCGAGTTCCCGCTTACCCTTCCCCGCGAGTGTTTCGGACGGTCCGTCAAAACGAACCGAGCGTGCCTGGAGACAAGCAGCCCGTTGACTTGGCCGACAGCGAATCATGGGCTACTAGCCATTTCAATGGCTGGCCGCGTGCCCCATAATGTCCACATGGCGATCCAGGAATCGAGCTTCGGAAGCACATCGAGCGACTTGATCAGTCGGGTGCGAGCGCGCGACGACGATGCCTGGCGAAGATTGGTCGATCTCTATGGCCCCTTGGTGATCTATTGGTGTCGCCGATCGCGCCTCGACTCGAGCGACGCGGCGGATGTCGTGCAGGAGGTCTTCGCCTCCGTCGCCGGGGCCATCGATCAGTACCAGGCCCGCGAAGGTGGACGCTTTCGCGGTTGGCTCTGGACGATCACGCGCAACAAGATCCACGACCATTTTCGCCGCATCGAGAAACAAGGGCAAGCGGTCGGCGGCACGGCAGCCCATCAGCGGATCGCGGAGCTCCCGGACTACCAGCCCGACGAGTCCTCCGACGCCGAAGATCAGCAGCAGTTAAGCCAGTTTCTCCACCGGGCTCTGGAGGTCGTGCGGGTCGAGTTCGAGGAAAACACCTGGAAGGCGTTTTGGCGAGCGGCGATCGATGGGGACTCGACCTCCGACATCGCCGCCGACATGGGCATCTCGGCCAATGGCGTTCGCCAAGCCAAGAGCCGCGTTCTGCGACGGCTGCGGGACGAACTCGGCGAAGATCCGCTCTGAATCGGCCTATCGACGACGTCTATGGAAAATCGTGTCGCGCTCTCGCGTTGTTCGCTTTAGTGGGCGGAAACGTCGCGGCTTGCCGTGCTGCTCCGTTCTCAGCCATTCACTTTTTCGCCGAAACGTCGACTACGGAGCCGGGGACCTGATCGATGCTGAACGACCCTTGCCCTTCCAGCGAACAACTCAGTGACTTTCTGCGTGGGCGTTTGCAGTTCGAGACGGTGGACGAGGTCGTCCGCCACTTGGATCAATGCCCAACTTGCGAAGAGACGGTGGTCCAACTCGAAGCGGACGGGGACACCTTGGTCTCCGCCTTGCGAGCCGCCAATCCCGAGCCGCCATCCAACGACGAGCGCTGCCGAAACGCGCTGGCTTTCATTAAACGGCATGGTCGCGAAGCCGCGCAGAGGTCGCTCTCGACGTCACCGGATCCAGGTGACGAAACGGTCGTCCCTTTTGGCCAGATCCGCGGATACCAGTTGCTCGCGAAGCTTGGCGAAGGCGGCATGGGCGCGGTCTTCAAAGCGCGCCACACGCGGCTGGACAAGATCGTCGCCCTCAAGCTGTTGCCGCGCGAGCGGATTCAAGACGAACTGGCGGTGGCCCGCTTCCAGCGTGAAATGCGCGCGGTCGGCAAGCTCGACCACCCCAACATCGTTCGCGCGATGGACGCCGGCGAAGTCGATGGCGTGCACTTTCTGGTCATGGAGTACATCGAGGGCATCGACTTGGCGGAACTCGTCCGTCGGCAAGGCCGGTTGCCGATCGCCGCGGCGTGCGAACTGATTCGCCAAGCGGCCGTCGGACTCGACGAGGCTCACGATCATCAGATGGTTCATCGGGACATCAAGCCGAGCAATTTGATCCTCACTAAGCGACGGCGTCACGAACCAGTGCTCAAGATTCTCGACATGGGGCTGGCGCTGCTCGCCGACGCCCATGCGATCGACCGTGAGGGATTGACAAGCACTGGCCAGACGATGGGGACGCTCAGTTACATGGCCCCCGAACAGGGAGGCGACAGCAAAGCGGTCGACATTCGGGCCGACATCTACTCCCTCGGCGCGACGCTCTACAAGCTCCTGACGGGCCAAACCGTCTATCACGGCGAGCAGTATCTCTCTCCCGTTCAGAAGATGATGGCCCTGGCCAGCGAACCGGCCCCTTCGATTCAGTCACGTCGACCGGAGGTGCCCGATGAGCTCGCCGCGATCATTCATCGGATGCTGGAGAAGGGTCCCGATGCCCGCTTCGCGGAGCCGTCGGACGTGGCGGAAGCGATCGCGCCCTTCGCCGCCGGAGCCGACCTCTCCGCGTTGTTGAGCGACGATCGTAATGCCCAACCGCTCGTGGACGCCAGCTCTCGCAGCACCGACGCGTTCCCGACAGCTTCCGACGCCGAGACGCGGACATCGCCCGTCGCCACGTCGACCGAGGGGAAGCAAGCTCGCCCTTCCCGCTATCGCCGGTGGATGCTGACGACGGCAATCGGCTTGATCGGGATTGCGATGTCTGGTTGGTTCATCGTCAAGATTCGCCATGGCGACAAGGAGACGACGTTCAAGGTTCCGAAAGGGGCACACGTCGCGGTCGAGCGCGATGGCAGCGTCGCCGTCACGTTGCCGTCGGGAAAGATGGCGACACCGAAAGAGTCATCGGCCGCCAAATCGACCGGCGAGAAAGCGAGTCCGTCATCATCTGTCCCAAGCGACGCCGTTGTCGACCGGCCATCCGAGGACGCCGTCGGCCAGTGGGTCCCGTTGCTCGACAGCGAGGAGGAGTTCGCGAAGTGGGAACGCCTCAAATCCGAGAAGGATCATCCCGAACTCAAGACCGAGTTCCGTGACGGCGTGCTCACGATTGACTCGCGGAATGCCGAAAAGCAATCCCTGCTTCGCTCGATACGAGCGGGCAACTTAGTACTCCACGCCGAACACGACAAACGCTATGCGCCAAGAATGGAGTTAGCCGAGGAGATACTCGTCTTTGACGACTACTCGTATTCTGGAGCACACTTCTACAATTCCGCCCACGAGCTCTGGCGCGTCAACAACAAGAACAGTCGAAGAGTTCTCGGTGTGGGCACGCATCGCAGTGAGGGCATCAATCGCTTCTCCGCATTTGACTACGTCGTCGTCGATAACGTCTTGAGCGCCTATGTCGACCAACGCAAGCTTTTCGAGTATGCGATCGAGCAAGGTGATTTGACGCAGCTAAGACTGGGAGCAAGAAGTGCGAAGGCCCATTGGCGCAACGTGGCGCTGTTGCGTCTGACCGACGAACAAGCGGCCCTTGTCCGTGCCGGTGGCTTACCATCGTATCCGCTCAAACCGATCACCCCGGCCGACGGTTGGTTCGATCTCCTCCCCACCATCGACGCACAGCAAGGCACCGAGAGCGGCGACTGGTGGTTCGCCGATGAGGGAACGCTGACCGTCCTGCCACCGAACGTCAAAGGACAAGCCATTGTCACGGCGCGGCTGGCGCTTCCCTGCTTGCCACGGGGAAGTTTCGAGCTGCGAACGAGTTTTCGACGTCTCGTTTCGAAACAGCAAGGAATCGCGTTCCATCTTCCGGTCTTCGGCTCCAGCACGTGGTTCAGCTACGGCCGGAAGGAACCGCTCACCTTCGCCCACGGCATCGACCCGAAGTCCCAACGGCTGCCGGACAATCTGAGTTTGGCCCCCATGCAATCGAAGGAATTGGTGATCCGCGTCGATCGCCAAGGGGAGCTCGCTCGGGTAGCCGCTCTGGTCGACGATGTCCCATTGTTCGTTTGGAAGGGTGATCCGAGCGACCTGGCTCCACCCGATTTCCTGACCGTCAAGCCCGGCGGATTGGGCATCGGTGCGGCCGGCCGCTACTCGATCGAGAAGCTCGCGTTGCGAATGCTCGACGGCGAGGCGGACCTGTTCCCGCGCTCAAACGATCCACTACCGGCGAATGTCAAGACCCCACCCGATTACGAACCGCTGGCGTTGACTGATTGGGTTGAAGTGCCATTGGAGGAATTGGCCGCGAAGGAGCCGTCAAGAGCAACGATGAAAGATGGCTACTTGGATCTCACGGAGTCGCATATCGACCTCGAGAAGTACGCCGCGAAGGACATGCTGGTGCGGGCGAGTTTGCGTCTCGTCAACAGATGGAATGCGACCATCACCATCGACGAGCAGATGGTCTGGGCAAATGCCGATGGCGGCGTGGGGGGAAACCAGTTCGACGGCGACCGTTGGCCTCGATTTGATCCCCATCAGTGGTTTGAACTCACGCTCGCCTCGGTCGGTGATCGCTTGATTGCCTACGTCGATGGCGTGAAGATCCACGAGGCCAAGCGAAAGAGTGGCGGGCCCGGCATCCCCGGAATCGGGACGAGAGATGGCACCGGTCAGTTTCGCAAGATCGAGGTGATGCCACTCGACGATCTTCCCGCGCCGGGAAGTTTCCCAGGCGGCTGGAAAGAGCGTGCGGTGCTCACCGGCCATGAGGGAGGCGTGGCGCACCTCGCCTTTTCGCCGACGCAGCCGCACCTGGCCACCATCTCGGCCGATGGGACGGTTCGGATCTGGGACATCGCGACGGAGACGACGATTCAGATCATTCGTACTTCTGGCAAGGATCACGATCGGGCGCTCGCCTACTCGCCCGACGGGAAGAAACTAGCGGTCGCCGTCGGGGGTGACGAGCCGGTCGTCAAGTTGTGGGACACCGAGAAGGCGGCCTTCGAAGAGGAGCCACTTGGTCCTGGCAGGCTCGCCGGGGCATTTTCGCCCGATGGGAAGTCCGTGGTCCTCGCACTCGGCGAAGAGTTGCGCATGATCGATGTCGCTTCACGGAAGGTCCAGTGGACGACGAAGACAGGCATCGGCCAATCGGGAGTCTGCTGCGTCAACTTCAGCCCCGACGGCACACTCATCGCCACCGGCGGCGGGATGACCGTCGACCTCTGGGACCCGGCCACGGGCGAGTCGCTCGGTCGCTGGAAAACTCTCATGAGACTAGGCGAGAAAATCAATCAAACCGCATTTTCCCCCGATGGAAAACAAATCGCCGCCGGTTCCGACTACGACAGGAGCTACGTGTTCGAAGTGGACAGCGGGGAACGAACGGGGGTTATGAGTCATCGACGAAATAACGGCAAGCCGAACATCTATGGGATCGCCTACTCTCCCGATGGACGCTATCTGGCGATGGGTGGGACCGCGAACGTTGTCTACGTGCGCGATGCAGAAACGCTGAAACTCGTGACGGAACTCCGAGGGCACGAAGAATACATCAGGGAGTTGGTCTTCTCGCCCGATGGCAAACTCCTGGCGAGTTGCGATCAGGCAAAGGTGGTCCGTCTCTGGGAGGTCCCGCAAACAGACGAAGCGCTGAAGCCGGAAGACGGCTGGCTCGATTTGCTCCCTCTGGTCGACGGCAAACTCGACACAAGAGGAGCGTGGAAACGCTACGGCTCGGGCTGGCGCATCAACACTCCGCACCATGGTGGCATTGCCCTGACAATCCCCGTCGTTCCCGAGGCCTCGAGTAGTTACGAGCTCGAAACCACGTTCCGAACGAAGACCTCCTCGTTCTGTTCGCTTGTCCTCCCTGACCCAAAGGGATGTGTCGCCCTCTCCCCATTCCACGAGGACCCGAACGGACTGAGAGTCGTCCACACCGACCACAAGAAGACGAAGACGCTGCAGCGGCCCCGCTTCACCCCGCCCCATGACAAAGACTTGCGGCTGTATGTCACCGTCAAGCGAGAGGGCAAGCAGACCCACATCCTCGCCACCATCGATGGCAAGACGTGGATCGACTGGAACGGACCCACCGAGCAACTCGAAAGCGACCGCCGCTCCGCGCTGCGATTTTCCTTTGCCAACGGCTATCTCTGGGTCAAGTCCGCTCGTCTCCACATGCTCGAAGGCGAGGCGAGGTTGCTTCGCCCATCACCCTCTGAAGCAAAGCTGCTTTCCAACGGGGAGCGGTAGCGGATCGCGAATGTTGTCAGAGCGACGGCACGGTCGCGGGGGCGCTCCGGCGGCATCGCAAACGCGGGCAAGTCTCGGCTGGACAGCGCCTCTCCAACCGAGTAAGATGTCAGACATCTGTTGTCTGTCGCGTCACCGTCCAGGTCCCTTCATGAACGTCAAACTCAAACCGATTCCCCGCCGCTCCTCCGTCGATCAAGTCGTCGAACGAATTCGCGAAGTGATCGAACAACAAAAACTTTCCGCGGGGCAACGTCTTCCCGGCGAGCTGGAACTCGTCGAGCAACTCAGGGTCAGCAGGCCGGTGCTACGCGAAGCCCTTGCACGACTCCAGGGGTTGGGCCTCGTTGAAATCCAACGAGGAAACGGCACCTTCGTCGCCAACAGGGACGTCCTCGCCAACTGCGTCCAACTGCTGCGTTCAGCCGTCACGCTGGCTCCAAGGGAACTGCTGGTCTACACCGAACTGCGCTCGGCCATCGAAGTACAGGCGGTCCGTCTGGCCGCCGAACGAGCCACGGACGCGGACATTTCCGACCTTCAGGACCTGCTCAAGGAACTCGACTCGATCGATCGCCCGTATGCCGAATTGCTGGAGCTCGACTTCCGCTTCCATCGCCGCATCTTGCAGGCCGCGGGGAATCCGCTCATGCAGAACCTGATGGAAGTCATCTACGAATTCGTCGTCACCCAGATGGCCCAAACGACTCCTTCGCCGCGCGACAACCAACTGGGACGCTCGCTGCACCGACGAATCTTCGCCGCCATCAAGTCTCACGATCAGGACGCCGCCGACCAAGCGATGCGAGAGCACATGGAAGCCGTCCTGGTGATGCTGAAGAAGCGAGTCAACAAACGAACGCGATCGTGAACGAGAGAGCAAATCGGACGGAACGACCTTCAAGCCAACGAGTCCGCGCATGGGAATGTCCATCAAGCCGATGGCACGGCTGCTAGCCGCCACCTTCGTTCTCTCGGTAGCCACCGAGCGTGCGAAAGCCGATGGCGCCGCGGTCACGACCAACGAGGGACAGGTCGCGGAGGGGCTCCTCGCGGCGACCTGCCTCGCGTGTCACGACGAGGGCACGGCCGAAGGCGGACTTGACCTCAGTTCGCTGGAGTGGTCGTTCGAGGACCGAGCGATTCGCGAGCACTGGATCACGATTCATGACAGGATCGCTTCCGAGGAGATGCCGCCCGATCGCTCCGACCTCATTCCCAACGATAGGACGACGCTCCTGGCCGCACTGGCCGACGCGATCCGCCATGGCGAGGCGCATCAAGCACGACATTCCGGCGCCGGGTCGATCCGCCGCCTGACCCGTACGGAGTACGAGGACAACCTGCGTGACTTGCTGAAGCTCCCCCATCTCGACATCGTCGATCGACTTCCCGAGGACCGCGACGCTCACGGGTTCACGAAGGTCGCGGCCCTGCTCGACATGTCGCACGTTCAGTTGGCCGCCTATCTCGACGCCGCCGACGCCGCGCTCGCCGAAGCCGTCGCCACAGGACTGACAGCCCCGAAGGTTCATCATCGTCGCTTCACCGGCACCGACCTCTTTCCCGCGACGAACACGTTCGGCGAACGCGAAGCGATGTTCTTCGTCCGCGATGGCAAGTTGCTTCCAATCACAGGCAAGGATCTGGCGTCGATGTCGGCGGAGGAACGCCGCGATCCGCGCATCACGCTGGCCCTCTTCCGCTCGGCGACGTGGCCCTACTTTGGTTACCCGCGCGGATTCGTCGCCCCCGAGGATGGTCGCTTCCGAGTGACGTTCTCCGCCCGAGCCGTGCTTCAACGGCCCGGTTTTCGGTTGGTACCAGCCGACGATCCGCTCCCGATGAGCTTTCGAGCGAGACAACCCTCGGGCGCGGATGTCTCCGGCGACGTCCGCGAGACAGGGGGGTGGATCGATCTCTTGCCCAAAGGCAAAGTGCACGAAACGACGATCGATCTCAAGGAGGGCGAGACCTTCGAGTACAGTCTCTTGGGGCTTCCGGTCCCCTTTGTGCGCACCGATGGCGGTTTCTTCTATGACTTTCCACCGATGCCACCTCATGGTCATCGCGGCGCGCTCATCGAGTGGCTCGAGGTCGCCGGTCCGCTGCCGCCGACAACGTGGCCACCGGAATCCCATCGCGTTCTCTTCGGGGACCTCCCGCTACGGGCGATGGCCAAAGGTCATTCGGTCGGTGTCGACATTCAATCCGATCGCCCGAGAGAAGACGCCGAACGTCTGTTCCGGCGATTTGCCGAGGCCGCGGCGCGGCGTCCCCTTGACGAAAAGGTCCTCGCGCCGTTTCTCGAGCTGATCTTCGCGAAGCTCGACGAGGGAGCCCCCTTCCCCGAGGCGATGCTCAAGGGATACCAAGCGTTCCTGTGCTCCGGTCACTTTCTCTACCTCACCGCTCCCACCGGGGACCGGGAGGACGACCATGCACTCGCGTCTCGACTGTCCCACTTGCTGTGGAACTCCCGCCCCGACGACGAACTGCTTCGCTTGGCCTCGGAAAGTCGGTTGTCGAACCCCGACACACTGCGTTCCCAGGTCGATCGGCTTCGACTCGATCCGCGTGTCGAGCGATTCGTTGAGAACTTCACCGACCAATGGCTCGACCTGAAGGAGCTGCGCCGCGACGGGCCCGACATTCGCCTCTACCCGGAGTACCGAAAAGACGACTACCTCGTCGCATCGATGGAACGTGAGACGCGCGCGTTCTTCGCCGCGATGGTCCGAGACAACCTGCCGATCACCTCGCTGGTCGACGGCGACTTCACCTTCGTCAACGACCGGCTCGCGGAGCACTATGGCCTGCCCCGCCAACAGGGCTCCGCGATGCGCCGCATCGAGTTGCCGGAGTCCAGCCCCTACGGGGGACTGCTTACCCAGGCGTCGATCCTGAAGCTTACGAGCAACGGCACTTCGACCTCACCGGTCGTACGAGGCGTATGGGTGATGGAGAAGCTGTTGGGGCAACCCGTGCCACCACCGCCAGAGTCCGTCCCCGCCATCGAACCCGATATTCGCGGCGCGACAACGATCCGCGACCTTCTCGCGAAGCACACCGAGTCCGAGTCGTGCGCCGTGTGCCATGCTCGGTTCGACCCTATCGGATTCGCGCTCGAGAGCTTCGACATCATGGGAGCGTGGCGCGATCGCTATCGAGGTCTCGGGCGAGGCGACAAGATCACCGGGATCGACCGAGCGGGGCATCCCTTCGAATACCGTATCGGACCCGAAGTCGATGCGTCGGGAACGTTGATGACCGGCGAGTCGTTTCGCGACGTCCGCGAATTGAAGCGACTTCTTGCCGGTCGACCGCGACAACTCGCGCGGAACGTTCTGGGGCACCTGACCCTCTATGCCACGGGTACGCCTCCTCGGTTCTCCGATCGAACAGCGATGGAACAAGTCCTCGACCGCTGTGAACCCGGTGGGTATGGAGTCACCGACCTCCTCCGAGAATTCGTGGCGAGTTCCCTCTTCACGGGGCAAGCGGCGTTGAGAGAAACCGCGGCGCGGCCTCCCTCGACCACCAACGGAAAGTGACAATCATGGATCCACGATTCGATCAGCATGGGACGACGAGTCGACGGCGATTCCTTCGAGGCATCGGCGTCGTCCTCGGACTACCGCTGCTCGAATCGGACCGTGACATTCGCGGCGGGGAGGCGTCTTCCTCACCCGCTCCACGGCGAATGCTCCTCATCTCCAACAACCTCGGCGTCCTTCCTGGACCGTTTTTCCCAAGCGATGTCGGCGAGAACTACACGCTATCCCCCTACCTCGATCACTTGCGCGACTTCCGCGACGACATCACGGTCTTCAGCGGCCTGTCGCATCCCAACGTCGTTGGAGGGCATTCCACTGAGAACTGTTTCCTAACCGGAGCGAAGGACCCGACCGGAAGTGGCTTTCGAAACACGATCTCGCTCGACCAATTCGCGGCGGAGCACCTGGGCCAACAAACGCGCTTCGCGTCGCTGAATCTCGGCGTCAACGTCGACCGAGCCAACCGCAGCCTCTCCTGGAGCCGCGACGGCGTCCTCCTTCCGGCCGAGGATCGCCCGTCGGCCCTGTTTCGACGCATGTTCGTTCAGGGCAACCGGCGCGAGGTGGCCCGCCGGCTTCATCAACTCAAGGAACAGGGCAGCATCCTCGACGTTCTCCTGGACGACATGAACTCCTACCAGCGCCGGATTGGAAAAGGCGACCGCGAGCGCCTCGACCAATACGTCACGTCGATCCGATCACTGGAACAGCGGCTTCACACCGCCGGTCAATGGGAACAGACGCCCAAACCTTCGGTGGACGGCGATCCCCCCAAGGACATTCTCGATCGGTCGCAGTTCTTCCCGAAGTTCGAACTGATGCTGTCGATGGTCCATCTCGCGTTCGAGAGCGACTCGACGCGGATCGTCACGCTCATGGTGGATGGGTTCGCGACCCCTGTCTTTGAGATCACGGAGAAGGAGCGCTCCCTCAACGGCTATCACAACCTGAGTCACCACGGGCAGTCCGCCGAAAAGATCGCGCAACTCCAGCGCATCGATCACGAACAGATGCGCGTCCTGAAGAGGTTCCTCGATCAACTCGCCTCGACGTCCGATCGCGGTCCCAGTCTTCTCGACCAGACGATCGTTCTCTTCGGCAGCAACATGGGTGATGCCAACGTCCATAACAACACGAACCTGCCGATCCTACTCGCCGGCGGCGGGTTCCGTCATGGAAAGCATCTCGCCTTCGATCAAGCGAACAATGCGCCGCTGTGCAACCTGTACGTCAGTTTGCTCCAGCGACTCGGAATCGAAGCGGAGCACTTCGCCAGCAGCACGGGAACGCTGACTGGCCTGAACCAAGTGGGTTGACCTGAACCGTCAGCGCGACTTGGTCAAACGAAGCTTTCCAGAACGCCGGTGGCGTCGACGCGTCCTCGAAGACGTGACTCAATCGTCGACCGGCGGCAATTTGTGGTCGCAGGTTCGCAACCCATTCGGCCTCGTGGCAACAATTCATTCGGGTTCCGAGCCTGCGCTCTGTTTGAAGTGTCGCACTTCTTGCTCTCAATTCGGGGGAACGTCGACGATGTCGAAGAATTCGATGGATCACCAACGTGGGTTCACGCTGGTGGAACTCTTGGTTGTCATCGCAATTGTGGGATTGCTCGTGTCGCTTCTTCTTCCCGCGGTCCAGACGGCCCGGGAGGCCGCACGACGAAGTAGTTGCCGCAGCAATCTCAAACAGCTCGGGGTCGCGATCCACAACTATCACGACACCCACGGCCTCTTTCCTCCGGGTGTCATCCAAGGAATCTCCCCTTCCCCCGCCGGTAAGCGAACTCCCTTCTGCATCCACCTGTTTCCCTACATCGGACTAACCGCCGCCTACGACCGATACGATCACGACATCAATTGGCATCTCGGCGGCACCAGTCAACGAATCGTTCGAACGACGCCCGTGCCCACGTGGCAATGTCCAAGCGACCGGGAAGCGGTCATCCCCAACGACAGTGCGTTCTGGGGAGAGCCGGGCGCGAGTATCAAGGCCAACTACGGCCTCAACTGGGGACGCAACACCTTCTCCGACCAGGGCGAGGCCTCTCCGTTCAACCGTCACTACGGGGCCACGATGGGAGACATCACCGATGGCGCGAGCAAGACACTCGCCATGATGGAGATGCTGAAGCCGGCGACTTCGGCGAAGGAGTATCGTGCTTGGATCTGGAACGATGAGCCGAACGCCTACATGCTGATGACCCGCGTCGGACCAAACTCCAGCGTCCCGGACCGAAACAAGAACCTTTGCGTCAACGAGTCGCCGCGTCTTCCCTGCACCGTGGTGGGCAACGCCGGAGACTCGAGTGTCGCCTCGCGCAGCATGCACTCGGGCGGGGTGCAGGTGCTCTTCTGCGATGGCGCGGTCCGCTTCATTTCCGATGACATCGATCTGTCGACTTGGCGGAACCTCAGCAGCATGCGCGGGGGAGAGATCACCGAGTAAGTCTTCCCAGACCATTCGATCACGGCTTGTCCAACTCGCGACCATCGCGACATGTCCAATGATTGGACGACTCTGGCAGCCGTTCCGACACGTATCGGAACAACAACGTTCTTTCTTCAAGCGGAGGAGCGCGGGACGACCTCCAACGCTCCTCGAAACGGAGAGACCACATGTTCACCAACCAGATCCAAGCAGCCGTCGCCTCCCTCGCGTTCATCGCCCTGGTGGCTGGGTGCGGAGACGGAAATCAGCGTCAAGGCGTCGAGGTCCACGGCGACGTCACGCTCGATGGGAATCCCGTTTCCGAAGGGACGATCGAGCTGATTCCCCTCGACGGAGGTGTCGCCGCGGGCGCGTCGATCAGCAACGGGACGTATCGCATTGAGGCGAAGAAAGGCCCCCGTCCAGGGCAGTACACCGCGGAGGTTCGCTCCACCATCGCGACCGGACGCATGATCCCGGGAACGCTCGGGGAGGAGTCGATCGAGGAGCGCGTCAGCATTGTTCCCGCGAGGTACAACGAGGCGTCCGAACTGCGATTGACGATTGACGATGCCGACGAAGACCGGCATGACTTCCGGCTGACGAGCCAGCCTCAAGCGGAACGATGAGCAGTTCAACGCCGGCCGGGTCGTGATTGTTCAACACGGAGGCTGGCCGAGTGAACGGTTCGCGATCGACATGGTGAGACTCGCCGGACGGTCCACTGTCACGGCGATTTATTCACCGTGGGCGGTTAAAGAATCGCCATGCCACGCACTGTTCGGTCAAATCCCCCTGCTCTCTTCGCTCTTTCAAATTCCCATAAAGCGACTGCCATCAAACAATTTGGCAATCCGGCGGCACTTCGAGGGGTCGTCTGGCATCCGGTGTGCTTCTCTTGGTGTGGGTTGTCAATCCAACGAAGAGAACTCGCCTTTGCCGAACTGCCTCTGGACCCTTGCTCGTTCTTGAGACCCCGTCGGACATTCGAGCGTTTCTCTTCCTCCCTAGCAGTCCATTGATCTGAGCGGTCCAAGGCGAGAACGAGCCATGTTGGCCAGCGACAGGAAGACAGCCACAGCGACACCATGGATTCGGGACTCCTTCCGCACCAACTTGGTCGTCCCCCTCCTGGAGCGGGCCGACGAACCAATTCCCTCGATCTACTTCGGAGAACAACGTTGAGACGAACACGCCACGGATGCCACTCCTCGGGATTTACGCTGATCGAACTGCTGGTGGTGATCGCGATCATCGGCGTCTTGGTAGGGATGCTGCTGCCGGCGGTTCAGCAGGCACGCGAGTCGGCTCGCCGGATGCAATGTGCCAACAACCTAAGACAGATCGGCGAGGCGGTCCACAACTTCGAAACCGCCCACGAGTACATTCCCCCGAGCGCGACCGAAGATGATCCGCGGTCGATCAACCCCAACGATCACAGCTTCATGAGTTTCCTTCTTCCCTATCTGGACCAAGTCAACGTTCGGGATCGCTACACGCTCGACTACGACTGGTATCACACCGAGAATCACGACGCCATCGGCGCGATGTTCAAGGTCGTCCAATGTCCTTCCTCTCCCGGTCCCCGCCAGTCATCGGGAACGTTTGAGATGATCGACTGGGAGGCGGCCACGGGCGACTACGGCGTGCTGCAAGGCCTGGACAGTTCCGTCTTCAGCATGGGACTTCCCACCGACTACCCCCGAGCGGGAATCACGACCGATCGCGAGGTTACGCGATTCGGGGACGTCACCGATGGACTTTCGAAGACGATCCTGATGGGCGAGATCGCCGGCCGTCCGGCCTACTACCGCAACGGCAAGAGAGTCGCCGACCTCATCAACACCTCGAAACCGGACTACGGCGTCTGGGCTTCCCGTCAATTCAAGATTCAGCCGCGTGGACACACTCGCGATGGACTTCTCTTCCCCGGACCGTGCGCGGCGAACTGCTCCAACGATCGGGGACTCTACTCGTTTCATCCCGGCGTCGTGAATGTCTGCATGGGCGATGGCTCGGTCAGGTCGCTGAAGGAGAACGTCGACATTTTCGTCTTCTACTACCTCTGCACGATTCAGGGAGGAGAACTCATCGATGAGTCGTCGGAGTACTGAGTTGTCTCGCTCGAACCACACGAAGGACGCCCGACGAAAGAGCCCCTCGATGAAGAGACACGCGCACTGCCGAACCGTCGGCTACCTCGCGGTACTCACTCTGGTGATCGGGTGCCAACAGTCCAAGATCGAAGGTGAAGTTCCGGTCTTTCCCGTCACGGGGACCATGCTCGCCAACGGGAAGCCTGCGACCGGTGCCATGATCACCTTGCACACTATCGACACCACCACGGCCCACTACTTTCCGCGCGCGACGGCCGGCGAGGACGGTACTTTTCGACTGAGCACGTTCGTGAGTGACGACGGGGCTCCGACGGGCGAGTTCGTCGTCACCATTCGTTGGCCCGATCCCAAAGTCGTCGCCCAGGACCCCTTGGGTGAACGCGAAGAGGCACCGCCGGATCTGCTGAAAAGGAAGGTTCTCCTCGCCACGGACGTCGAACTTGCGACTGACCGTCCCGGAGTCCGCCATCCAACTGGCACCGGTCGACCTTTCGGACAAGAGTCTTCGGTCGAAGACGGCATACTCGTTCACCGCGAGTTCAGAGTAACGATGACCAAAGGAGGTGACATCGTGGCGACAATACTTTGCGAGTCGGTCGATGACTAGCGTCGTCAACCAAGGAACCAAGAGGACGATCGCCGTACGATCGTTGGTCGGAGTGCTCGCCTTCAGCGCCTTCATGCTGGTCATCCTTCAGGCAATCGGTCCGGCCCTCGCTTATCGAAGCGACGCGCCGAGGGACCTGGACGAGTACAGCGACGTTCCTCCCGGAGCCGGGTCGCGACCGGTCGACGTGGTCGAGGACGGTGACGACTATCGCCTCGTGCGCCATGTCGCCGGCACGTCGCGCGTGCCAGCGGCTCCGAGGAGGATCTGCGCCCTGTCCAGCGCGGACGAAGTTTTGTCGTTGGGAGTGATGCCCGTCGCCCACTCGATCGCCGACGGCAACTTTCCCGACTACTTGAAGGAGCCGTTTCGCGATGTTCCGTGGATCCCCAATGTCTTCGGCTCGAACATGCCAAACATGGAAGCGGTGATCAGCGTCAACCCCGACCTCATCATCACGCGCAGTCCCAGTCGACAAACGTACGAGCAGCTTTCGAGGATCGCTCCGGTTGTCGTGTTGCTGGACCACCTCGACAACTACCGGCAGCGGGTCCTCGACGTTGGAGCGATCATCGGAAAACGTAAGGAAGCGGAAGCCCGCGTCGCGTGGTATAACGCCAAGGTCGCCGCGGCGCGAAAGGCGATCCACGAGAAGCTGCGAGGCCGATCGGTGGCGCTGCTTCGGATCCGTCCGACTTCCTATCGTTTGTATGGCGATCAACGACACGTGAGCCCCGTCCTCTATCGCGACCTGGGGATTCGCCGGCCGAAACTGGTGGAGGATCGACACTGGAGCGCCACCGTCTCGCCCGAGGGCCTTCTGACGCTCGATGCCGACTACATGATCCTGGCCGCCGACACGACCACCGGTAGTCAGCGGAACATGGACGCCCTCCTCTCTCATCCGATCTGGCAACGCGTTCCAGCGGTCAAGAGCCGTCAGGTCCTGGTCATTCCCAAGTACCGCCATTGGGCCGACGCGGGCATCCTGGGTCGAGGCCGAGCCGTGGACGACGTGGTGAAGGCGGTCGCCCCACGATCGCTGGAGGAGGTTAACGCCAGTGCCGACTCGGCATGGCGACGGGCATTGCCATGAGCGTATTCCAAACCGTTTCTCCAACCGACGATTCAAAGCGAGTGTCGCGGTATGTCGTGATGCTCCTCGGTGGCACGGCCGCGATTCTGGTCGTCTTTGCCTCTTCCTTGGTTGTTGGCACGACGCCCATCAGCCTCGGAACCGTCGCCGAGTCGATGTGGCGTTACGATACGGCCAACAGCGCCCACCTCGTCGCTCGAGACGTACGGCTTCCACGCGCGATCCTGGCACTTCTCGTGGGAGGAAGCCTCGCCGCGGCCGGTGCGGTGATGCAGGGAGTGACGCGCAACCCGTTGGCCGGCCCCTCGATCATGGGACTAAGTGGCGGCGCCGCCCTCGCGAATTTGGCCGCGATGATCGCTATTCCATCGTTGAGCTACAACGGTTCGATCGTGGCATCGCTCTTGGGAGCGACCTGCGGCTACTTGAGTGTCCTCGGCGTGGCCTGCTTGGCACCAGGAGGGTTCTCCCCAACGCGAATCACGCTCGCCGGCGCGGTGACTTCTTCACTCTACACAGCACTGACCCAAGGGCTGGTGATCGCCTTTGCCATGTCCGGCAGCATGATGTACTGGACCGTGGGAGGAATCACCAATGTGACGTGGGACCAAGTGGTTGCGATGGCTCCCTGCTTCGTCGTTGGCCTGGTGGGAGTGTTCTGTCTGGCCCCGAACATCACGATCCTCAGCCTCGGCAATGAGGTTGCGATCGGGCTGGGTCAACAGTCACGTGCGATTCGCGTCTGGGCCAGCCTCTTCGTCTTACTGCTGACCGGAGGAGCCGTGGCGGTGGCGGGTCCGGTGGCGTTCGTCGGATTGATGGTTCCCCATCTGTGCCGTGGATTGTGCGGGGCCGACTATCGTCGGTTGATTCCGATGGCCGCGCTATGCGGGGCCGCCCTGACCGGGTTCGCGGACCTGGCGTCCCGCACGGTCTTGGGGCATGGATCCGAACTTCCCTTGGGGATCGTGACCGCGCCGATCGGGGCGCCTTGTTTTGTGTGGCTCATTCGCGCGCGGACCCGAAACCGCCTCGACGGCGGACGGCCGAGCGGTGGTTCCATTCCGTCAGTCCCTTGGCCGGCCACCCGGGCCTTCGCGGTTCTGGGTCTCTTCCTACTTCTCGGCGTCGTCTCAGGTTTTCAGCTCGGTTACATTCACTACTCTCCGTGGACGATCCTCAAGTCGTTCGTGGGCTTCGGAGGGGTCGAGGAGAACCTGGTGCTCTGGTCCTTCCGCTTTCCAAGAGTCGCCTTCGCGATTCTGGTCGGGGGCGGTATCGCCGTCTCCGGAGCGATCATGCAAGGCGTCCTCAAGAACGACTTGGCCGAGCCCGGCCTGCTAGGCGTCTCGGCTGGCTCGAGTCTGGCCATCACGCTGTCGCTCGGAACGTTGGGCTACTCGGTGCTGGCATCGGTGTTCATCCTGCCGCTTGCCGCCATCACCGGATCGGTGGCGACAATGCTGCTGGTGTGTCTCTTGTGTTCTTCCGGCCAGCATTCGAGTCCGAGGCTGTTGCTGACGGGAGTGGCCGTCGGTTCGGCGATCAGTGCGATCTCGCTATTCGCCTCGATGCAATTGAACTCCGAAGCCCGTTCCTTCGCGATCGCCTACTCCGCCGGAAGTTTGAATGGTGCCGGCTGGAACTATGTCATTGCTCTTGCCGTGTGGCTTGGAGTGCTCGTCCCCTGCGCCTGGCTGGCCTCTCCTACGTTGAACGTCCTGCGGTTGGGGGATCTCGTCGCGACGGGGCTAGGTATCCGCGTTTCGATTGGCGCGCTGGTCCTCCTATCGCTCGCCGTGGCCATTGGAGCTTCGTGCGTGGCGTTTGCGGGAAGCATCTGGTTTCTTGGCCTGATCGCTCCCCACATCGCGCGGCGTTTGATCGGGGCCAATCACTCGCTGCTGATTCCCGCGTCGGCCCTCGTTGGAGCGGTGCTGCTGATCCTGGCTGACGTCGTGGGCACGAACGCCATTCCGTACACCGAGATTCCGGCTGGGATCATGGTCTCGGCCATCGGCGCCCCGTACTTCTTGTACCTACTTACTCGACGCTGAAGACGAATACGATGAACAGATTTGCTTCCGAACACCTCACCGTTCGCTACGAACGAAAGACTGTCATCGAGCAGCTTTCGGTATCTCTGCCGGTCGAAAAGATCTCGGCAATCGTGGGAGCCAATGGCTCCGGCAAATCGACCGCCCTCAAAGCGTTTTCACGGATCCTTTCTCCGTACGACGGTCGCGTCGTTCTGAATAGTCACTCAATCCACGAGATGCCCTCCAAGGAACTCGCCCGGAAGCTGAGTATTCTTCCTCAGGCCGCACAGGCACCGGACAGCCTGACGGTGGGCGAACTTGTTTCCTATGGTCGCTATCCGCACCGTCGCTGGTTTTCGTCCCTGGGAAGCGACGACCACGACAAAATCGACTGGGCGCTGGAAATCGTCGACTTGTCAGATCTTCGCGATCGTCCCGTCGCATCATTGTCCGGTGGACAGCAACAGCGAGTTTGGATTGCAATGACCCTTGCCCAAGGAGCTGAGATACTGCTGCTGGACGAGCCGACGAGCCATCTGGACACATGCCACCAGCTCGAAGTGATGGAACTTCTCGCCCGGTTGAATCGAGACGAGGGCAAGACGGTCGTGATGGTGCTGCACGACCTGAACCTGGCCGCCAGATATGCCCACCACATGATTGCTCTGAAGGACGGTGACATTGCCGATGAGGGCACACCTGAAGAAGTGATGAATAGCGAAACCTTGAGGACAGTGTTCGGCATCGAAGCCCACATAACGCGTGATCCACGAATCGGCACGCCGATTTGCATTCCCTACATGGACAAGGCTAGCGAGGCCTGCCAGCTCGATTCGTTGTCCGAAATTCCACACGCGTAAGGCGATAGGCGGCCTGGCGGCCATTGACCGACTCGATGCAAGTTGCGAACAAAGCGAGCCACGGTCCAACCCAATTGAGCCGAATCGTCCCGAGAAAGCACATCACTTGATTCAACGCTTCTGCCTATACGGCTTCCTGAAGAACCAGCGATACTTCGAGCCTTTTTGGATCATTGCGTTCCTCGACAAGGGGCTGTCGTTCGCATCAATTGGTCTCTTGATTGGATTCCGAGAGATCAGTATCGCGTTGCTGGAGATTCCGACCGGGGCCATCGCCGATGTCGTCGGACGCCGATGGGCCATGATCTTCTCCCATGTGGCGTACGTTGTCGCATTTCTCGTGTTTGGCTTCTCGTCCTCGATCGTCGCGATCTTTGTCGCCATGCTTGCATTCGCGATAGGAGAAGCCTTTAGAACGGGAACGCACAAGGCCATCATCTTCGCTTGGCTGAAAAGCCAAGGAAGGGAGAGGGAGAAGACGGCGGTCTATGGGATCACCCGCAGTTGGTCGCAAGCTGGATCCGCGGTGTCCGTCATTATTGCGGCCGTGATGGTATTCGTGTCGAGAGAGTATTCGGCGATCTTCTGGATGAGTGCGATTCCGACATCGCTGAATATCGTCAACTTTTTGACCTATCCGAGCTGGCTTGATGGGGTGACGGCCGAGAAGAAGTCTAACGTGGTTCGCCTACTGCTCGAAGGACTTCGGCAGTGTTTCTTCCAAAAGAGCCTTCGCCGACTACTCTTCGAGTCGATGGGATACGAAGGGATGTTTAAAGCGGGCAAGGACTACCTGCAACCGATGCTTCAGCAGTTGGTGCTGGCGGCCCCTCTGCTGATGTTTCTCGATCCGATCCGAAGAACGGCTGTGGCGATTGCCGTGGTCTACACGGCGTTCTATTTGATGGGCAGCTACGCTGCGCGAATGTCAGGCACTGCTTCCGAACGCTTCGGTGGAGAAGAGCGTGCCGCCGGGAATCTATGGGTCGCCTTCGGCATCGCCTTCCTCATCCTATTGGCCGGAAATCTCACCGACACGCTTGCCCTCGTGATGGCCAGCGCCCTGGGACTCGCGGGTCTCCAAAACGTCTGGCGACCCATCCTAATCAGCCGAGTCGCCAAGCAAGCCGAGGAGCACAGCATGGCTACCGTGTTGAGCATCGAGTCGCAGGCCAAATCCCTCGGAGTGGCGGGCTTTGCCCTCCTGCTGGGCGTCTGTGTCGACTGGATGCCCGAAGCCTATCGGTTTGCTCCGGTCGGCTTGATGGGAATCTTGGTGGCTCTCCTCGCCCTTGTGTCTTCTCCCACGGGAACGCGCATGCTCTCGACTCGCTCACCCATCCAGGCGGTCCAACAGCGGGGCGAAAACCGGTCGAAGCCTCTCCATTGATCGTTGAGCGGTCGCTGCCCGGAATTCCAATGACTCAACGCTTTGTCCGATTCTCTTCGGGGCACCTCCAACCAAGATGACCGAGTAGAGCCTACTTGGCCCAGCCACCCCGCAACACTTTCACCCGTTTATCCGTGTGTCGGTCGAGGAGGTCAATCACAAGGGCCGCGACAACCTTGACCTGACGTCGCCATCCAATCCGAAGGTCGTTGGAACACTCTCGACCGAACGCTGACAATAGTGCCAGCCTCACGACAGTACCTCTTCGGCGACATGACCGTGTACGTCGGTGAGGCGGAAGTCGCGGCCGGCGTGCCGGAAGGTGAGCCGCGTATGATCCAGCCCCATGATGTGCAGGATCGTGGCGTGGAAGTCGTGGACGTGGACGCCGTTCTCGACGACGCGGTTGCCGATCTCGTCGGTCTTGCCGTGGACGATGCCTGGTTTGACCCCGCCACCGGCCAGCCAGCAACTAAAGGCGTCGGGATGGTGGGTCCGACTCTTGGTTCCCTTGCCATCCTGTGCCCAGGGCGAACGGCCGAACTCCGTGCAGAAGATCAAGAGCGTCTGGTCGAGTAGGCCTCGCCGCTTGAGATCTTCGACCAGGGCCGCGATGGGCCTGTCGACACGTTTGGCGTACTTCGCATGACTGGCGATGTCGCGGTGCGCGGCGTCCCAATTGTCCCGGCAGGCACCCACCGAGTCGATGATCTCCACGAATCGGACCCCACGTTCGACCAGCCGACGGGCCATGATGCACTGGGCCGCGTAGCTGGTGCGATCACCCGCTTCGGCGCCATACAGCTTGAGGGTCTCTTTGGTTTCGCCACGCAGATCGAGCGCCGCGGGCGCCGCGTCTTGAAGATTTTTCGCCATGTCGAACGATGCCTGACGACCGAGGAGCTGGCCCTCCCGCCCCCGTTGATCGGCGTGATTCCGATTGAGCCGCGCCAGCATCCCAAGCTCCAGTTCCTGAAGCTGGCTTGGCGTCCTCGGCTTCAGGTTGGGAAGAGGTCGACTTCCCGGCACGATCCGGATTCCCCGATGGTGAGCCGGCAAGAAGGTCGTGTCCCAAGGTTGCGCGCCGGTGTAGGGCAAGTGCTCGGAAATCACGACGTGCGAGGGAAGGTTCTCGTTGAAGGTCCCCAAACCGTAGCTGAGCCACGCTCCCAAGCCCGGCATCGCCACCGTGGTGGAACCGGTGTGAAGCTGGAGCGTCGCTTCGCCGTGATCCCGATGATCGCAGTACATCGACCGGATGAGCGCGGCCTCGTGCATGATCCCGCGAATGTTGGGAAACAGGTCGCTCACCTCGGTGCCACAATGAGCGTTGGGGCGGAACTTCCAAAGCGGGGCCTTCAGGAAACGCTCGACGCCCTCCCCCATCGAAACGTCTTTCGCGGGTGGCTTTCCCATCGACGTGTCGTGCTTGTCGATGAGCTGTTGTTTGGGATCGAACGTATCGACGTGCGAATAGCCGCCCGACATGTAAAGCATGATCACGTGCTTCGCCCGAGCCTCGTGATGCGGCGCCTTGGGCGCCAACGGGTTCGGAGTGCCCCCCTGGCGTTCTCCGGCCAGCAACTCTCCTCGGGACATGGCGTTGAGTGCCACGGCTCCCGCGACTCCGGCGCTCCGCGCGAGAAGCTCACGTCGATCGAGTGTCGGTTCCATGGTTGTCGTCTCCTCGGTGTCATTGGTCCGTCGCGGCGTCGCAGCTAGTCGACGAAGAAGAACTCGTTGCTGGTGAGCAGGACCTTGGCGAAACTGACGAACGCCTGCCGCGTCACGTCGTTCGTCTTCGTCCCGAGCGACGCCGAGGTATCGCGATGCGTCGCGAGAAACTCGCGGGCAGCGGCCTGTTCACTCGGCTCGGCGGATCGAGCATAGGCAAGCTCGTAGGCACTCTCGATCCGCTCATCGTCCGTCTCGCCGGACCGAAGGATCCGATCGGCGAATGCCCGCGACTGCTCCTCGATGAACGTCGAGTTCATCAAAAACAGCGCCTGGGTCGCGACGTTGGTGCTACGACGCGATTCGGTGCTCGAATTGCGATCGGGACCGTCGAAGAGATCGAGCACCGGGTGCTTGAACAATCGTTGTGTCATCAGATAGACACTACGGTGGTTCGAGGTGTAGACCTGCTTGAAGGGGCCATTGAGGCTGTAGCGTTTCTTCGTCCAGTGAGGAAAGGGGTGCCGGCCCCCGGGCCGAAGGTCGAGCGTCCCGCTGACGTAGAGCATCGCGTCGCGAATGACCTCCGACTCAAGCCGGCGCCGCGTCGCTTTCCACAAGTAGACGTTGTCGGGATCGATCTCCATATTGGCATCGATGTTGTCGCTGCCCAGTTGGTAGACCCGGCTGAGGACGATGCGGCGATGAAGCTTCTTGAGCGACCAGCCATCCTCGATGAAGGTCTCGGTCAAGTAGTCGAGCAGCTCCGGTTGAGCGGGCGGTCGGCCTTGCACCCCGAAATTGCTGGCCGATTCGACGATGCCTCGGCCAAAGTGGTGCTGCCACACGCGATTGACGAGGACGCGCGCCGTCAGCGGATGCTCGGGCGCGGTGATCCATCGCGCCAACTCCAGTCGACCGGAGCCCTGCCCGATCGCCGACGGGGTTGCGCCGCCCAAGGCCCCGACGAAGCCGCGCGGCACCACGTCGCCAAGCCGTTCCGGATTGCCGCGACGATGCAAACGGGCGTCGCCGGCGTCCCCTTCGGAGACGGCGAACAACATCTCGTACGGGGGATTGGCCGCCAGGCGATCCTTCTCGCGACGGACCCACGGGAGGCCATGAATCAGCAACTCCCGAAAACGGTCGTGCTCGTCCAAGAGGGATGACAACTCCACCTCGATCGGCGTCGTCGGTGTTCCTTCCTCCTTGGCTTTCTCGAGAAGTCGCTTCAGACGCTTGTACTCGTCGATGGTCGGCCGCAACCAAGGTCGGCGATGGTTGTTGATCTGATACTCGTAGCGGGCGATGAGTTCCCAGTACTCATCGGCGCGGCGCTGCGCGTTCGGATCGGCCGAAGCGGGAACCAACTCCGACGGCGACTTCTCGTCGGAGGCGCCCATCCACGGATAGCGGGTGCTGGCGAGGATGCCATAAATTCCGTAGTAGTCGTCCATCGTCATCGGGTCGAATTTGTGATCGTGGCAACGGGCGCAGCGAAGCGTGATCCCCATGATGCCACGCCCGATGGTGTCGATCGTGTCCTCGACCACGAGGTGCATGTCATCCCGCTTGCGGTTGCCGAAGCGTCGTGAAAGGGCCAGGAAGCCGGTCGCGATCGTCATCTCCCGGCGCTCCTTCGGGTCATCCGATTCCCGAGCGAGAATGTCGCCGGCTAGCTGGAGCCGCAGAAAGCGATCGGCGGGCATGTCCGCGTTCAGAGCGTCGATGACCCAGTTACGATAGAGGTAGGCTTGGGGAATGGGAAAGTCGCCGACATCACCTTGCGTATCGGCGTAGCGTGCGACATCGAGCCAGTGCCTTCCCCAACGTTCGCCGTAGCGCGGCGATGCCAGGAGCCGATCGACGACGGCGACCAACCCTTCCGGCGTGGGATCCGCGAGAGCCTCGCGCATCTCCTTCGAGGTCGGAGGCAGGCCGGTCAGGTCGAAGTAGAGTCGACGAATGAGCGTTCGCCTGTCCGCCGTCGGTACCGGCCTAAGCCCTTTCTCTTGAAGCTTCCGCCAGACGAAACGGTCGATGTCGGTCGTCGCCCAACCACCGTCGTCGACGGTCGGAATACGAACGCTTCGACGCGGTCGAAACGACCAAAGGTCGACATGTTCGACCTCTTCCCTCGGCTTACTTCCCTCGACCTTCGAGGTGCTGGCGATCGTGCTCTCCTTAGGCCACACCGCGCCATCGTCGATCCACTTGGCCACCGCCGCGACCTCTTCGCGCGTCAGCGGCTCATCGCCATCGGGAGGCATGCGGAGTTCTTTGTGGGTACCGTTGACGGCGTGCCAAAGGAGACTTTCCGCCGACTTCCCGACCACGAGCGCCGGCCCGAAGTCGCCCCCTTCGATCAGCGCTTCGCGACTAGCGAGGCTCAAGACGCTCTCGGCCTCGTCGCTGCCATCGTGACACGAGAGGCATCGTTCGACCAAGAGCGGGCGGATGTGAATCTCGAAGAAGTCCGAGGATGGCGCCGAATCGGCCATCGCGAACGTCGACAGACCGCTGATCGACGCCAGCACCGCCAGTCCCATCGCCCCCTTGCGAAGCGCCCCAACCATCAGTCACTCCCCAACATGCCCAGCAGAGTTCCCTCGATTGCGGATCATCGTAGAGCAACCGTCCCCTCAATGCAAAACCTAAGTGCAAATAAAATTATTTGCAAACTTTTGCACAACGGTTTGGCGTGCGCCACGTTGAAACTACTCCTCTTGGACGAGGAGTCCGCCACTTGACGTTCAGCAGGCCGAGCGGCATACTTACTTGGAATTTGCCGCCTTCCTGATGCAAATAAGACCAGGCGACCAGCAAATCACCGTGCCGTAATCGCAAAGCCCACTTCCCCTTGGCGGACAACAGCTTGGCAGACCCCGTTACATTGCAGACCGTTGCGGACGCGGCGAATGTCTCCGTCAGCACCGCGAGCCGCGCCCTTCGGGGCGACCCGGTCATCAGCGAGGACAGTGCCGCTCGCGTGCGTGACGCCGCCTCGAGCCTCAACTACCGTCCCCTGCGGCGCCGCAAACCCGCGGAGCAGAAGACGGCGCACTCGCCGCTGGCGGGGAAACGGTTGGCGGTCGTCACGCTCGGCATGGATCGCTCGCTGGTCTCCCTTCCCGTCATCGGCGCATCGATCAACGGCACCGAGGAGGCACTCTCGTCGGCCGGGGCGCAGCTCCAATTGCTCAACGTGCCCGACTTGAGCAACGTTCCCGCGTCCCATCGTGGTCTCGAACTCGACGGCGCTTTTCTCCTAGGCGCCATGCAAGGCCCCGCCGTCGCGCAGTGCGCCAATCCCTGGGTGAGGAAGCTCTTCACGATCCCCCATGTCTGGCTTCTCGGCCGACCGGAAGGTTGCGACGGCGACACCGTCGGCGCCAACGACATGCTGGTCGGCACGCTGGCCGCCGACTACCTGGCGGACCACGGCCATCGCCATGTCGCCTTTCTCAATCCCAAGCCCGACCATGTGCTGATGATGCATCGCGAGAACGGCTTCATCGCGCAAGGACTACGTCGGGGCCTTCGCGTCGAGCGCTACGCCTCGGCGCCGCCCGAAGGCTGGACGATTCCGCTAAAGCCGCCGCAGACGTCGGAGTCGGTTCAGTTGCTCGTCGATCAGTTGCTGGAAGCGAATCCGCGCCCGACAGCCCTCTTCGCGGCGTCGGACTCGGTGGCCGCGGTCGCATACGGCGCGCTGAGCAAGCGAGACATTCGTATTGGCCGGGACATCAGTATGATCTCTGGCAACAACGATGACGCCCTCATCGCGGGACTCCATCCCGCGCTGACGACCTTCGACATTCAGCCCTACGAGATCGGACGGGCGGCCGTCGACCAGATGGCCCGCCTTCTCTCGATGACGGCGACACCTCCCGATAGCGTGATCGGCCTCGAGCCAAAGCTCGTCGAACGTGACTCGGTCAGGACGCTCGCCACCAAGGGCAAGTAGCTCTCGGAGTCGACCGAGCGTCTCGATGTGCATCAGGGATGCTGAGCGACTTCGTTTCCCCGAGCGGTGCTCATCGCCCGCCATAGTCCCACATCGATGCCGTCGCTGACGAAGCGAACCGCTCCATCGCAAAGAGAGGCGTTCACGCCCCCCGCGTGCCTCGATCGCGCGGCGACGGCCTGCTGTTGCACTCTCGCCCAACCGCTGTTGAGTAGTGTCGTGCAGAGCCCGGCGCTTCGTTGCTCGCTCGCCGTCGGCACCGCTCGGGTCATCTCGTCACACGCGGAGGCATTCGGCGTGAGCCACGTCGTGAATGCTTGCCCTCCCATCGACTGCGTGAACTCCCCGTAAAACGAGCCGGCATTGATGCACTCCGAAACCATCAACGTTTTCGAAAGCCCGTCACTCAACTCACTGGGCCGCACGTTGACCCCTTGACGAAAGGGCGCTCCTCGAAAGGAAACACCACTCTTGGTCTGCTGCCCATAGTCGGTGTTGCCGAAGTTGACGACGTAGTTGCCCTTCCAACGAGCCGTCAGCGCATTGCTCCAACTCTGCTGAGTCATGCTGTCGGTGGGGCAGCCGAAGAGGCCGAGCTTGATCCGCCGCGCCCCCTCGTTGACGTTCGAACCCGTATTGATCCAGCAAACGTCCGGGTCGATCATGTCGAAGAGACTCACGCCGTCGACATAGGGTAGGATCGGCTGGTACCAACTCTGGTCATTGACCCAGTTCCCGCCCGCGGGATGCGTCGGGGTGTTCGAGTTGCCACCTCCCTTGATGCGACTTCCGAACGGGAGCAGGCCGTGAGCCTCGCTGTAGTTGATCATGGCCAGGCTGATCTGGCGAAGCTTGTTCGTGCACAACGCTCGTCGCGCCGCTTCCCGCGCCTGCTGCACCGCGGGCAGGAGGAGGGCGACCAACACGCCGATGATGGCGATGACGACGAGAAGCTCCACCAAGGTGAAGCCTTGGCGATGACGATAGACGGGATCGACGGCTGACATTTCCCCTCCCTTCGTTCCCGGATGGTGACCACCGACGTGCAACGAGAGACCTTCCCGCGTGGGCGGACGACACGACGCGACCGGCTCGCTTCCGATCACAGGCCGCCCGTGACCTCTTGCCCCTGTGTGGTACTCAACGATCGCCACACGCGCGAGTCGATTCCATCGCTGAAGAAGCTGACCGACCCGTCGCAAAGGGACGCATTGACGCCACCGGTGTGCTTGGAGCGGGCGGCGAAGACTTGATCCTGCACCCTCGTCCAGTTGGCGGCGAGCATTTGCGTACACAGCCCAGCGCTCCTTTGTTCCGCCGCCGTCGGGATCGATCGGGTCATCTCGTCGCATGCGCTCGCGTTCGGCGTAAGCCAACTCGTGAACATCTGACCGCCCTGGGAACGAGTGAACTCCCCATAGCGTGCTGAGGGCCCGCCGACGTTGATGCATTCGGAGACGAACAAGGTCTTGGAGAAGCCGTCCGAGATCGACGAAGGGCTGACGTTAATCCCTTGCCGGAAGGGAGCCCCCTGAAACGTGACGCCCGTCTTGGTCTTCTGTCCGTAGTCGGTATTGCCGAAATTCACGACGTAGTTCCCCTTCCAACGAGCGAAACGCGAGTCGTCCCAGCTCGCCTGGGTCATCCCGTCCGAGGGGCAGCCGAAGAGGTTGACCTTCGCGCGACGCGCCTCCTCGTTGGTCCCGGTGGCGTGCGTGTTGTTTCCCCAACTAAGTTCCTGGTCGATCATCTCGGCAATCGACGCGGCGTCGACGTAGGGCAGTATCGGCTGATACCAACTCTGATCGTCGACCCAGGAACCACCCGCGGGATGCGACGGCGTGTTGGAGTTCCCGCCCCCTTTGATACGGCTGCCGAAGGGAAACACGCCGTGGGCCTCGCTGTAGTTGATCATTCCCAGACCGATCTGACGTAGCTTGTTGGTGCACATCGCTCGCCGCGCCGCCTCGCGCGCCTGCTGCACGGCGGGCAAGAGCAGCGCGACCAGAACCCCGATGATGGCGATGACGACCAGGAGTTCGACCAGAGTGAAGGCATGACGTCGGCGGCATGCGCGATCGGTACGATGCATGGGACTCCCCTTGAGCTGTTCGTTCACCCTCAATCACAATCCGCTAGTAATCTCTCCGCCCTGCGTGGTGCTCAACGATCGCCACACGCCGAGATCGATGCCGTCTCCGGTGAAGCGAACCGAGCCGTCGCACATCACCGAGTTGACGCCGCCAAGATGCTTGCTGCGCGATCCGTAGAACTGATTCTGAACGGCGGTCCAACCGGAGTTGAGAAGGGTCGTGCACAAGCCGGCCCGTTGCTGTTCGGCGGTCGTTGGAGCGAGTCTCGTGACCTCGTCGCAAGTCGTCGAGTTGGGCGTGATCCACGCGGTGAAGCCCTGCGATCCGGTCGTTCGCGAGAAGTCGCCGTAGAGCCCTCCGGCGTTGATCACCTCACCGGCCAGGAGGGTCTTCGACAGACCATCGGTCACCTCCTTCAACGCCACCGTCGAGCCTTGCCGGAAAGGCGCCCCGAAGAACGCTGTCCCCGCTTTTGCTTGCTGACCGTAGTCGGTGTTGCCGAAGTTGATGGCGTAGTTCCCCGCCCAATAGGCGTACTCCCGGGATGTCCACGCTTGCTGAATCATTTGATCGGAGGGACACCCCATGACGCCGACCCGGGTTCGCCGAGCTTGCTCGTTTCTGTGCGATCCGGACGAATGCCCCGCCCAACTGATGTCGAAGTCGACCAGGTCGTAGAGCTGTTGTTGATCCATGAATGGAAGGATGCCGGAGTACCAGCCCATGTCGTTCACCCAGCCGCTGCCGGAGACCGGGTGCGTCGGATTGCCCGAGTTGGGGCTGGTCAGACTCCCCATGAGGCGGCTGCCGAAGGGAAGCGTCCCATTCGCCTCCGCGTAGTTGAGCATCGCCAAGCCGATCTGGCGAAGGTTGTTCGTACACTGCGCTCGTCGCGCCGCTTCCCGCGCCTGCTGAATCGCCGGCAACAGCAGCGCGACCAAGACTCCAATGATGGCGATGACGACAAGCAGCTCCACGAGCGTGAAGCCAGACGGACGACACTTCGGTCTATTCACGACTCAGTTCCCCTTCCATCCCGTGCAACTTTGCGTACTTTTGCACACTCCTTCACCCAATTCACCCAATCGGCGACGCGATCCACCCCGAACCCCAGACGCGGCGCCGGCCCCGGCACGACGTCACGAAGAGCTCAGCTCAAACGCGATCCGGTTGTCTCCGGGAACGAGTTCCCGGACCAGATCGGACGCCTCGTTGTATCGCGTGGGAACGATCTCGATGATTTCCTCGACTTGCTCGCCGTCAGGATTGACACTGTCGGGAGGGACGTCGATCAGACGGCCCGTCTTCTTGCTACCCCGTATCCTGACCAGGTATTTTCCAGGCAAAGGCCCCTTTCGTTCGGAGATGGCGAAACGCCCCTCGACGATCGCTCCGCCCGCGACGGGACCACTGGTTCCTTGATGAGGAACGAAGGTGATCGCCCCTTGTTCGACGGGTGCCCCGTCCACCGTGACTTCGCCCGAGACCGCGCAACGCGGCGGTCCGGACAGGCCGCCGCAAGCGCCCAGCAGCGAACAGCCAAGGATAACCAGAATGTCTCGCCCAATCCGGCTCATGTCGATCATGTTGGTGCCCCAGTAAGGATGTGATGGTCGCGAGTCTAAAACGGATGCAACGGCTCTGCAAATAATAAATGCAATATTCGTGAAATTTGCACGATACAGTTGCATAGCGAGGCCCCGGTTTGCTAGACATGGGGAAAAGGAATCGTCGTCATGAAAGTCACGCTCCGCGACATCGCCGAGGCTGCCGACGTCTCGATCAGTACGGTCAGTCGCGTCCTCAAGGGCGATCCCGTGATCAGCACCGATCGCGCTTCGCTCATCCGTGGGATCGCCACACGAATGAACTATCGCGGACGTGACGGCGCCAAATCGACCGTTGCGCTGGCTCAACAGACGCTATGTGGCAGGAGCGTGGGTCTGGTCACCCTTGGCATGGACCGTTCCCTCTTGTCCCTGCCAACGGTGGCCCTGGCGCTCAACGGGGCGGAAGCGGCTCTCTCGCAAGCCGGCGCCAACGTCCTCCTGTGCCACGTCCCCGATTTGGAACAACACGCGTCGAGCTTGGAACGCCAGAGCCTCGACGGCGTCGTACTCATGGGAGCCCTTCAAGGGAACCGGATCGCCACCGCTCGTTCGGCCCTCCTCGACCGCTTGCGTCAGACCGCGACGGTGTGGATCGTGGGAAAACCCCAGGACTGCTGGGGAGACGTCGTGATGTCGGACTCGGTGGCGGTCGGCACACGAGCGGCCGAGTATCTCATCGAACGTGGGCACACGCGACTTGGGTTCGTCAACCCGAAGCCCGATCATCTCCAGTTTCGCCAGCGAGAGACTGGCTTTCTCGCCGCCGCGGCGCGGGCTGGCGTCAGGGTCGAGCGTTTCTGCGAGGACCCTCCGGGGGGATGGAGTCTACCGCTTCGCCCACCGACCGACGTCGACGCGGTGGAGCGATTGGTCGACCAGATGCTCCGAAGCCGCGTCCGACCGACGGGGCTGCTCGCCGCCGCCGACAGCGTGGCCACGCTTACCTATCGGGCACTTGCCGCCCGCGACCTCGTCGTGGGACGCGACATCAGCGTAATCTCCGCGAACAACGACACCGCCTGGATCGCGGGTCTGCATCCGCGACTGACCACCTTCGACGTGCATGCCGAGCGGATCGGCCGCTTGGCGGTCCACCAACTCGCCTTCCGGATGAGCGATCCAGGGGCTCCGGGTGAGGTACAGCTCTTGGTCGAACCAACGCTCGTCGAAGGCAATTCGGTCGCGAGACGAACGTAGCCGCGGGATTTGACAATGCCGTTTCCAGCTCCATTCGGCTCGGTCCGGGAACAGGCGAACAAATGAGAAAGGATCTGCTCGAGATGAACCAAGTTCTCCTTCCGATCGGCGACGGGACCGAGATGATGGACACGCTCTATCCGTGTCTACGTCTTCCCGAAGACGACTTTCGCGTAGTCGTCACCGCTCCCGAGGCGAGACGCTACCACGGCGTCATGCACGAGATTCCTCCATCGACGGCGATTCCTTGGGACATCACCCGAGAGCAACCCTCCTACCACATCGCGGCGACCGTCGCCCTCCAGGACGTCGACCCCCGGGAATACATTGGCCTCTTCCTCTCCGGAGGACGTGCCCCCGAGTACCTCCGCTACGACGAAGACCTCCTACGGATCACCCGGCACTTCGTCGACGCCGGCAAACCGGTCGGCGTGACCTGCCACGGCATCGAAATTCTCGCCGCCGCCGGCTGCCTCGAAGGTCGAAAGGCCACCACCGTCGCGAAGTGCCGCCTCGATGTCACCCAGTTCGGAGGCGTCTACGTCGATCAGCCGGTGGTCGTCGACGGCAACCTCGTCTCGTCAAGAACCTGGCACGACTACTCGGAGCAGTTCCCTCCCTTCGTCGAGCTGCTCCGACGAGCCACCACCAACGGCAACGGTGCGGTCCGGGACTCCGAGTTCGAGGAGGCGGCGGAATGAGACGACGAGATTTTCTCGCCTCCTCGGCGGTTGGCGCGGCGCTGCTCGCCCGCGACCTGAACGGAGGGGCCCCCGAACGCGAGGCGCCCGAAGCGACCCTGAGCTTCAGCACCTACGGCACGAAGAGCCTCCCGACGAAGGAAGTGATCCCCGCGCTGGCCAAGATCGGCTACGACGGCGTCGAATTGGCCGTGCGTGAAGGCTGGGATACGGACAGCGCGCGACTCACGCCGGCGGAACGTCGGCAGCTTCGCGACCTGCTCGCCAACGTCAACCTGACGCCGACCGCCCTCATGGAACACGTCTTTCCGGGCAAGAGCGAGTCGAGCCACCAGAACTCGATGGAACGATTGCGACTGGCGGCCGGGTTGGGGCAGGCCTTGGCACCGTCACGGCCACCAGTCATTCAAACGGTGCTCGGCGGTGGACGCTGGAACGACGTTCGCGGTCTCTTTGTCGATCGGCTGGGCGCCTGGGCGGACCTCGCTCGCTCCCTCGGGGTCGTCATCGCGATCAAGCCCCACCGCGGCGGAGCCATGTCACGTCCCGCCGACGCGATCTGGCTGATCGAACAGCTTGGAAATCCCTCCTCGCTGCGGATGTGCTACGACTACAGCCACTATGCGTTTCGCGACATGCCCCTGCTCGAAACCGTTCGCGAAGCGGCTCCCTACACCGCGCACATCGCGGTCAAAGACGCCGCGAAAGAGGGGAATCGCGTCGCCTTTTTCCTCCCTGGGGAGAAGGGCACGATCGACTACGTGGCGCTTCTGCGCGGCTTTCGCGACGCGGGCTATCGCGGCGATGTCTGCTCCGAGGTCAGCGGGATGGTCTCGTCGAAGCCCGGCTATGACCCGCTCGCGGCGGCGCGGAAGAGTTACACAAGTTTGGCTCTCGCATTCAAGGAGTCGGGGATTCCACGTCGTTCGGCCGCGAGGGGTACGTGACCTATTTGGCGACTCCTGATGGGTAGAGGATTCCCTCTTCTCGCGGGCGTCTCTCGTATGCCCACGCAAGCGTGACGACGATGGCCTGCCCACGCAAGCGTGACGACGATGCCCTGCCCACGCAAGCGTGACGACGATGGCCTGCCCACGCAAGCGTTTCACCCAAGAGTTGTTTTGGTGATGAGTTGACCAGTCAGGCGCCCGGCAATGGGAACGCGATGGAAGACGGACATGCGATGAAGGACACATCACGACGCGGTCTCGCGATTGCTCTCACACTCGCCTTTCTCTTCGCCATGGTGATGGGAACGGGACCTGGCGTCCTGCTCGTCAATCACCCGAGAAGCTTTCTCGGCCTGCCGCTGCTCTACACCTGGGCCATCTTCTGGTACGTCGTTCAAGTGATGATCGCTCTCGTCGCCTACTTTTGGCTCTGGCGCGATGCGGGAGTGACCAACTCGGCAGCCAACGGGTCCGGAACAGAGGAAGACGAATGATGCCGCTTTGGACCACGGTTGCCGACGTCCCCTCCACCATCATTCCCCTCGTCGTCGTGTCGGCCTACTTGCTGCTGCTCCTGTTCCTGGGCTGGTACGGCTACCACAAAAGTTCGGCGGGCGAGGAGGACTACTATCTCGCCGGTCGCGGCCAGGGTTGGCTCGTCTCCTCCCTCACCATCATGGCGACCTTTCTCAGCTCCTTCGCTCTGCTCGGGGCGCCGGGTATGGTCTATCGCGAGGGTGTCGTCTTCGCGCTGGTGAGCCTCAACGTGCCGGTGGCCGGCTTTTGCATCTACCTTTTGGGAGCGCCGATCTGGCGACTCGGCCATCAGAAGGGATATGTGACCCCCGCCGACATGCTTTGCGATTACTACGGCAGCCAAGTGGCTCTCCGCATCCTCGTCACGCTCGTCGGCGTCTTTTTCTCCATCCCCTACGTCATGATGCAACTCAAGGCCGGCGGCGAATTGATCTCCCCCCTCTTCCCGAATCTCGACCACGGCTACGAGATTGGCGCGACGATCCTCGCGGCGATCACCGCCCTCTACATCATGCTCGGGGGCATGAGGAGCGTCGCTTGGACCGACGCGCTGCAGTGCGTTCTCCTGACGATCGGGATGATGATCGCGGGCGTCGCGATGGTCACGACCTTTGGTGGCATGTCTGACTACAGTCAAGCCGTCGCGGAGCTTCCCGATCGTTCGCTCACCGTGCCGGGCAATACCGGCTACTGGAGCGTGCCGATGCTCTTGAGCGTCTGTCTGCTGATGCCGATTGGTGGCATCATCCAGCCGGCCCAGTGGATGCGGTTCTACGCGGCGCGAAACCCGAAGGCCTTACAGCGCAGCGCTCTGATCTTCATCATCCTCCTGACGGGTTGTTTTCTCTTCGGCATCATGCTGCTCGGCCTGGGAGCTGGCGTTCTCTACCCGTTGCAGCAAGGCCCCGAGGGCATGATTCGGCCTCACGAAGCGGTCGGCCAGTACGATCAAGTGCTGGTGGTCGTCCTGAAGGACCAGCTACCCAAGCTGATGGGAATGACCGCCGGCGCGGCGCTGTCGACGGTCCTGATTGTCGCCATCATGGCGGCGGCGATGAGCACGGCCGACAGCAACCTGCACGCCCTGAGCGCCCTGGTCACCCGCGATGTCTACGACCGTTTCGTACGTCCGACGGCGACCGATGTCGAGCGAGTCTGGGTTGGCCGCGTCGTGATCGTGGCGGCAACAACCTTCGCGTTGGCGGTCGTGGTTCTCGGCAGGCGCCCGTCGAGTTCCCTGGCGCCCTTCCTCGAGATGATCGTTGGACTGGCGCTCTTCGCGGTGGCGTTCTCCGTTCAGCTCTTGCCCATGACGGTCGACGTCCTCTTCGTCCGACGGGGTACGAAAGCGGGGGCGATTGCGGGATTGATGATCGGACTCGTCGTCGCATTCTGTTATTCGTCACTCTTTTCCGCGACGAGCGGGGCGCTCGCCGAAAGTTGGGGCGGCTCTCTCGCGACGAGCGTTTCGGAGTTCGTGCAGTGGTCGAAGAACCGCCTCACGATCCATGCGATGGCGTGGGGGCTGCTTGCCAACAGTACGGTCTTTGTCCTTGTCAGCCTCGTCACGCCGGCCGTTTCGGATGCGAAGCGTCTCGAGTTCGCCAACCTTGTCCGATCTCGCAGAAGTGACTCGGTCTGCTAACAGTCCGTTGATTTAAGCGGGCCAAGGGGAGAATGAGCAATATTGGCCAAGACCAAGGAAAACAACCGCAGGCGAATCCGTAGATTCGACGAGGTTTTTCGACGCCGAGATTGGTCAAAAGGGCCGTTCGTAGCCGGCAGCGAATAGATCAACGGTCTACTAGGCACCAGCGACTCGGTGCTTGGGATCGACGAAGACCCAACAGAGGGCGCCGGCCAGATAGATCCCGGCAAAGAGAAGGAGGATCAGCCCCCACTGGGACGTGCGGTCGAAGATCGCTCCGACCAGTATCGGGGTCGCCGCCGCCGCGAAGTTGCCGCACATGTTCATCAACCCAAAGATCTGGGGAACGCGCGAACCGCCGATGTCGATCGAGGTCGCAAAAGCGCAGGGACCGGCGATCGCGGCGAGGAACGCTCCAAGCGTGAGCAACGCGATGGCGATGGTGACGGTCTCGACAAACCAGGCCCCGAAGACCAAGACTCCACAGCCACCAAGAAAGAACGCCCCGGCGCCGCTACGGCTGAGCCGCAAGTTTCCGGTTCGCACCCAGATCCAGTCAATCAATAGGCCGCCGAACAAACTGCCGACGAGGGTTCCTCCAAGGACGAGCCCCTGCATGAACCCCGATTCGGACACCGACACGCCGCGGGTCTTCTGCAAGAACGTGGGAAACCAACTCGCGAAGAACATGTAGCCGGCGCTGCGAAAGATCTGCTGCCCACAGAGTAGCCAAATCATCGGGTTGCGCACAAAGCCGAGCCACGTCGCCAGTTCGCTCTCGTCTTCGGCTGGGCCAGACTCCACGATCGGTCGTTCCGAGCGAATCATGGCGAGCTCCGCGGCACTGATCTCCGGTGACTGTTGGGGGTCGTCGCGGAAACGGATGAAGAACCAAGGTGCCCAAACCAATCCGGGCAGCGCGAAGAGAACGAAGGTCCAACGCCAATCGAACAAGCCGATCAACGGGCCAGCGAGGAGGCTGGCGAGGATGGCCCCGATCTGCATCCCCGCCACGAGAACGCCGCACGCGAGCGAGCGTTCGGAGAACGACATCCAGTGCCCGATCGAGTTGCACGACGCGGGAAAAGCTCCGGCTTGGGCCAGTCCCATCAGGAGTTGGGCGGCGACCAGGAGCCAGAACCACGAGGCAGCCCCCAGAAAGAGCGTCGCCACCGACCACGCCAGCGCGAAGAGCGTCAGTGACAGCCTGGTGCCATAGCGCTGCGCGTACCAACCGCCGGGCACTTGAAAGAGAGCGTACGTCCAGAAGAACGCCCCCATGAACCAACCCGACTGCTCGAGCGACAGGCCGAGGTCCTCGCGGATCGTGCTCTCGGCGACGCCGACGCCGTTGCGACAGACGTAGGCGAGCCCCGCGGCGAGCGTGAGCCAGCCGAGCACGCGATAGCGAATGTGAGTGGGAGTCGCGTTCATTCAGAGCGCCGCCTGCAGTCGGTCAAAGAGTCGGTCGACCTCCGCCGCCGTTTCGTCATCGATTTCCCAGCCGGCTGGTCCCACGAGGCGCCGATGGGGAAAAATCCCTCGTTTGTGAAGCAGATACTTCTCGATCGTGACGAAGCCGTCGAGTCCCGCTTGAAGTTGAAGCGCCACGATGGCACTGAGCGGTAGCGATAGCCGATAGATCCGTTCCTCGTCGCCCGACTCGAGGGCCCTCCAGAGCGCGACCACCGCATCGAGCAGGTCGGTTCCCGGCATTGTGCCGACGATTCCGCGGCGGTGGCAGTCGACGAGATTGATCCCGCCCGAGCCTTCGAAGATCCGGGCGGAGCCGTCGGTCGCATCGCGAAGCCGGGACAGATTGGGTCCCAACGGGCTCGCTTCCGGCTTGAATTGGATCCTTTTCGGTCCAAATTCGTCCAAAAGCGACACATAAACGCCCAAATCGATCGCCATTCCGACGTAACTCGAGGCATCTTGAACCAAAAGGGGAACCGAAACGCTCCGCGCGATCGCCGCGAAGTAGTCGCGCACCGCCGTTCCACCAAGTCGGGTCGTCACCGGCGGAATCGCCATGACGGCATCGACTCCGAGGGCCTCGGCGTGTCGAGCCAACTCGATCGACTCCCTGGTCGACTCGGCGCCCACACTGACGACGACAAACCCACGTCCCCCGACGGATCGGCAGACATGCTCGGCGAGTTCCCGTCGACGCTGATACCCGAGCCGCGTGATCTCGCTGACCATCGCGATGACGACGCCGTCGGCCCCGACCTCGAAGGCCCAATCGACCTCCCGCTGGAGCGTCGGCACGTCGATCGATTCCTCCTCGGTCAGGGGAGTGTGCAGGACCGGAAGGACACCGTGAAGGTGTTGGTTAGTCGCTGATGACATGGTGGATCGCTTGGGACATGGCTTCAATGGTCAACTCGAGACATCCACGTTCGAAGGGCGTTTGCCAAACCGCGTAGTGGTCGTGGTCATAGAGGGTCGCGGGAGGGAGGTAGCCGATCGAACCGTTGATGAGGTTCATGACGACGACCACCCGATCGGGGAACCGCTCGCGGAGTTCCTGTTGCAGCACCGAGAACGGCTCGCAACAACAGCCCACCAGCACCGCGTCGCCGAATCGCCAGACGTGGATCGGCAGGCCATAGGTCATCCCTTCGCCAAGCCCGCGCCGGATGTCGCGCTTGCGCCGCAGTCGCTCTTCACCCGCGCGGTCCGAGCAACGTAGACGTTGCCGCTCCAACTCGTCAGCCGACGGCCAGTCCTTCAATGGAAGGTCGACCGGCTCGACGCGGTAGCGAAGATCCTTCGATCCCTCACGGCGTGTCTCTTTCCAGATCGCTAGCGGCGCCCCAGATTCGACAGTCCCGGCGTAGCCGAGTTTGGTCCCTGGCGAAAGCATGCCCTCCAAAATCGAGAGGGCGGCGTAGCCGAGCTGTCGTCCATGCCCATCCGCGATCGACGGATCGCCGACATACTGCCGGCGCGGAGCCAAATCGCCGCACGCTCCCAAGAGGAAAATCGCGGGAGCCCCGGTCGCTTGCTCGATCGTCTCCCGCATGGCGCCGATGTAGTCCGGCGAGATCGCGGTGTTCTCCCACGCCAACGTGGTCGGATGACAGGCATAGTTGACCAATGATCCGCGATGCTCTCCGCTCGAATCGCTAATTCGGCCGAGGAGTAGCGTATCGTCGGCGGGGCGGTCTGGGTCAACGCCGACGAGATAGCGATCGGACTCGGGGTTCGGATCGCATAGATCGCGGTTGCTCGCGAGCGAGCAGCGTCCAACGTGCCACTCGAGGAGAGCTTCGCACTCGGCCTTCCGCGCTTGCTCGATTACATCGGTGCAGCGCGAAGCGAGGCCATCAAGCCAGTCCCGATGCAGTTCGCCGCCGGGAAGCTCCGGGTCGACCGCGGCCAAGGGGGCCGCGGCGTGCGTGTGCGTGAGAGCGATGATCAGGTCGGCCGGCTCAAAGGAGAGCTGGTCGAGCACGCTTGAGCGGAATCGCCGGAAGAGATCGAGATTCTTCCACCAGCCGAGGTCGGCGTCGACGAGCACTATCGGAGGCTTGCCGGAACCGTCGGCGAGCGTAAGGGCCGTCAGGCTCAGCGGTCGATGCACGCGGTCGGCGACATCTTGTGTCGCGGCGCCCCAGTTTCGGTGGTAGACCCCAACCGGCGGCGTGATATCGACGCGTGCGATGCCGATGAGACCTCCGAAGGAGGCATGCCGGAATGTCGAAGGAGTCGAAGCCGTCATCGCTCACCAATCTCCGACACTGCCGTCATGGTAAAAGACTCGCTGCGGAAGCTCTTGCTCGAAGGGATGCCGCTCGACTTCATCCTCGTCGATCGAGACTCCCAAACCGGGACGGTCGCCACGACGAACGGTACGCGTCTGCGGATCGACGGCGAAGGATTCCTGCACGACATCGCGGCGCCAAGGAACGTCCTCGTGGACCGACTCGCAGATCATGTAGCTGGGCTGGGCGAAACCAAACTCGAGCGAGGCCGCGGTGCTGATCGGCCCTTGCGGGTTGTGGGGCGCCAACGCGATGCGATGCGCCTCGGCCAACGCGGCCACCCGCCGCGCCTCGCTGAAGCCGCCGCAGTGCGTCAGATCGAGTTGACAGATCTCGCAGGCGCGGGCGGCGAATAGATCCCGAAACGCGGCCGAATGCGTCAGCCGCTCCCCCGTCGCGATCGGCGTAGCGACAGCGGCGTTGATCGCGGCCAAGGAGTCGACGCACTCGGGCCAGCACGGCTCTTCCAGAAAGTACAACCCATAGGGATCGAGCGCCCGGGCAAACTGCATCCCCATCGTTGGCGAGGGGCGGGCGTGGCAGTCGACCATGATGTCGATCTCGTCGCCCACCGCTTCGCGCATCGCCGCGACACACGCATCCGCCGCCTTGATCGGCTTGAGCCCTTCCACCGGCATGGTCGGCGGCACCGCCATCGACTTGAAAGCGGAAAAGCCTCCCTCCACCGCCATTTGAGCCAACTCCGCGAACTGGGCCGCGTGGTCGACGGGAGTTTCGTAAAAGCGTTCGAGACGTCCGCCGCCGAGATGGCAGTAGGTCCGTATCGTGTCGCGAACCGGCCCCCCCCAAAGCTTGTGGCAGGGAACACCGTGAACTTTTCCAACGATGTCCCACAGGGCGAGGTCGATGCCGGCGATGGCGGTCGAACGTACGATCCCCGAGCCATGCCAGAAGTGCTGGCGCCACATCATCTGCCAGAGATGCTCGACGCTCGTGGGATCCTCGCCGACAATGAGCTCCGATAGGTCCTCCACCGCACCGACCACGGCGCGCGTGTGCCACTCGAGCGTCGCCTCTCCCCAACCGAACAGCCCCGGCTGATCGGTGATAACCTTGACGAAGACCCAGTTTCGCATGCGGGCGTTGCAGACGAGCGTTTCGATTCGTTCGATCTTCATAGGGTCCATCGATTCGGGTAGAAGGAAATGATACCGGGCCGGCTTGTTCTCACCACTCGTCCCTCGAAACGATCGTGTCGAGGATCGGGTGGTTGCAGCGAATGTGATGCGACAGCGCCGCGGAAGCGGCGTGGCGATCGTGCGACAGCATCGCGTCACAAATCGCATGGTGCTGCCGAATCGTTCCTTCCGCGGCCCGCAGATCGTGGTCTTCCCACTGAAACAGAAGTTGGTAATAGCGGCCGTGACGCTTGAAAAAGTCGCCGATGTAGGGATTGCCCGACTTTTCGATCAGATATTGGTGCAATGACTCGTCGACCCGCGGCTTCTTTCGGGATCTTCCGGAGAGGACGTTCGCGTCGCGAAAGGCTTGAACGCGCTCGGGTTCGACGTGGTCGAACGCCAGGTCAAGAGCCTTGAGCTCGAGCACCTCGCGGACTTCCAAGAAGGACTCGAGATCCTCCTTGCGAAAGGGCCGCAGGCGCCACCCGCGTCGAGGAATGTGATCGAGAATGCCCTCGCCGGCGAGCCGGTGCATGAAGTTGCGGCAGACCGAGCGACTGATGTCGTACTTCTTCGCCGTCGCTTCCTCTCGCAGGTAGACCGCCTCCCCCTTGAGGCTGAGACGCACCAGATCGTTCGCGATTTCGACGAAACGATCTTGCGACAGTTCGGGGGGAAACTCCGGGGGCGGGAAGTCGTCTTGCTCGTCGCTCGCCAAGCTCTTGACGGCGATTCCCCCGCCGGATGCGTTGGCCAAGCGAGCGGGCGAAAGTCGGCGATTGCTTCCCTTTTCGATCAACCCCTCGTCGATCAACTCCGCGATCGCGGTGCGTACGGGCTTGGCGCTAACCTGGTAGTGCTCGGCGAGCCCTTCCAGCGTCAACGGGGCCGGCAACTCCTGACCGGCCATCAGCCGACTCGCGAGATCTTCCTTGATGAAGGTCGTGATATTCATGCCCGAAAGATATTTGACTTAGACGACGAAGTCAATTACATTTTGACTTTGTCGCCAATGGCCAATTCTGGCAAGGCGCGGTCCCCTTTACCACGGTCTCTTGGAGATCACGCTCCCGATGATCGCTCGCGTCCTCACAATGTTGCTCCTCGCCGGCACCTCGGCATCGCAAGCGGACTCCGCGGGGTCGGGCGTCGATTACCTCACCCAAATCAAACCACTGCTGCGCGAACGCTGTTTCGCCTGTCACGGGTCGCTTAAGAGAGAGGGAGGTCTGCGCGTCGACACCGTGGCCCTCCTGAAGGAGGGCGGCGACTCTGGTCCCTCGATCGTTCCCGGCAACGCCCCGGAAAGCTACTTGCTCGAACGCATCACCGCCGAGGACGGCGACTATCGGATGCCACCCGCGCATGAGGGAGAGGCGTTGGACGCAAAGCAGATCGCGCTGCTTCGGCGCTGGATCGACGCCGGTTCCCCCGCCCCGGCCAACGAGAAACCCGAGGCCGATCCCAAGGATCACTGGTCCTTTCAGCCGGTGGTTCGCCCAAAGGTTCCGGTGGCCCGCGACTCCACTTGGCCAAGAAACGAAATCGATCACTTCATCGCTCGCCAACATCGCCAGAAGGTTCTTGAGCCTCAAGCCGAAGCGAACCGGCTCGTTCTCTTGCGGCGGCTCTACCTCGATCTGCTCGGGGTTCCTCCGACCTGGGAAGAGATCTCCGCCGCGCAAGCGGACACCTCCGCCGACTGGTACGAGCGAACCGTCGATCGCCTGCTCGACGATCCCCGCCATGGCGAACGGTGGGCTCGACACTGGATGGACATCTGGCGATTCAGCGATTGGTGGGGACTAAGGCAGCAGTTGCGAAACAGCCAGAAGCACATGTGGCATTGGCGCGACTGGATCGTCGAATCATTGAACGACGACACTCCCTACGACGAGATGATTCGACAGATGCTCGCGGCGGACGAACTCTATCCCGACGATCTGGACAAACTCCGCGCCACCGGATTTCTGGCGCGAAACTTCAACTTGTTCAATCGCAATCAGTGGATGGAGGAAGTCGTCGAGCACGTCAGCAAGGGGTTTCTCGGACTGACGATGAACTGCGTGAAGTGCCACGACCACAAGTACGACCCGCTCGAGCAAGCCGACTTTTATCGCATGCGGGCGTTCTTCGAACCGTACCAGGTTCGGATGGATCTCGTCGCGGGAGAAGTCGACACCAACCGCGATGGTATCCCTCGCGTCTTCGATGGATGGCCCGACAAACAAACCTACCTCTTCGTTCGCGGCGAGGAGAGCAAGCCCGACACCACCATCGACATCCAACCCGGAATTCCCGAGTTCCTCTCGTTCGACGAACTCGAGATCGAACCGGTGTCGCTTCCCCTGGAAGCTTGGCAACCCCAACGTCGGCCCTGGATCGAGGAAACGTATCTCGCCGATGCGCAGCGAAAGCTCCGCTGGGCCACGAACACCCAGCAGGCATTGCAAGCCAAGCTCGACAACGTCGACGCCAGCGAACGGGACACTCCGAGAACGAAGGTGCTCCGGGCCGATCTCGTTCGGCGGCAGCGCCAACGAGACGTCGCCGAAGCGAAGCTGCACTCGCTACGAAAGACCCTGGCCGCGATGAAGGCCGAGTGGGAGATTGCCGGAGCGGATGTCGTTGAGAAGAAACGACTCTTGGCCGTGAAGGCCGAACGACACGTCGTTCTCGAGAAAGCGCGCGAAGCGGTCGCCACCGCCGAGTACAACCTGGCAAAGGCGAACGAGAAGGCCAAGACGACGGTCGAGAAGGAGGTCGTCAAGGCGAAAACGGCACTGAAGAAAGCCGAGGAAGCGGCCTCCAAGGAGGTCTCTCCGAAGGATCGCTACACGCCGATCGCCGGGGCGCGTTGGTCGGCGACACGCTTCAACCATACTGGCCGCGACGATGCGAGCATCGCATTTCTGCCCGAGAGCACCGGTCGCCGCAGCGCGCTGGCCAAGTGGATTGCCGATGCGCGCAATCCCCTGACCGCGCGAGTCGCGGTGAATCATCTGTGGACGCGACATCTCGATACGCCACTCGTGGCGGACGTCTTCGACTTCGGGCGCAAGGGAGCCGAGCCGACGCATCCGGATTTGCTCGACTGGCTGGCCGCCGAGTTCGTCGAAAGCGGCTGGAGCATGAAACACCTGCACCGGCTGATCGTCACGTCGGCGACCTACCGCATGGGCTCCTCGGTCGTTGGACGCGGGAGCAATCTCTCCAAGGATCCCGACAACAGGTCGTACTGGCACCGTTCGCCGATCCGCATCGAATCCCAAGTCGTCCGCGACTCGGTTCTCTCTCTTGCCGGCACGCTCGACTCCACCATCGGCGGGCCTTCGGTCCCGCCCAAGCAACAGAGTGCGTCGAGACGACGCTCCCTGTACTTTTTCCACTCGAACAACGAACGTTCGCTCTTCCTGACGACGTTCGACGACGCGGCTCCGGCGGAGTGCTACCGGCGTGAGGCGAGCATCGTCCCCCAACAGGCCCTCGCCCTGAGCAACAGCCGGTTGGTGCTGGACTCGGTCGCGAAGATCGCCTCACGGATCTCGGCGGAAACCGAGGATGAGGAAACGTTCATTCGCCGAGCGTTCACGCTGCTCCTCGGAATCGAGCCGGACGGCGACGAGATCGCCGCGAGCCGCCGAGCGATGCGGGCATGGCGGGGACTCGACGAGGGGTCGGAGGAGCGGACCCGCGCCAACTTCGTCTGGGCCCTGATCAATCACAACGACTTCGTGACCCTTCGATGATCGAGCGTAAGAGAGGTACTGCCACCATGGATAGGCGTAACCCGAGTAGCGCAAGCCGCCGCGCGTTTCTGGAGAACGCGGGGATGGGATTCGCCGGACTCGCGCTCGGAGCGATGCTGCACCGCGACGGCTACGCGAGCACCGGCATGTGGTCGCCCCCCACTGGGGAACCGCACTTCCCCGCGAAGGCCAAGAGCGTCATCTGGCTCTTCATGAATGGCGGCGTCAGTCACATGGAAAGCTTCGACCCCAAGCCGATGCTGACCAAGTACGGTGGCAAGACGATCGCGGAGAGCCCTTTCGCCCATACCCAGGATCCCGAAAAACTCGCGATCGAGCGTCTGGTCGCCGCCGACGGCAACGGCCTCCAGCGTAATAAGCTCTACCCGCTACAAGTCGGCTTCAAGCGACACGGTCAAAGCGGGATCGAGGTGAGCGACTGGTTTCCCAACATCGCCCACCACATCGACAAGCTCGCCATCGTCCGTTCGATGTGGACGACCGACAGCAATCACTTCGCCCAGACGCAGTTTCACTCCGGGCGACACCTCAACGACGGCTACTTTCCGACCCTTGGCGCCTGGGTCCACTACGGACTCGGCTCGCTCAACGACAACCTGCCGCAGTTCATCTCGATGGGCAAACGGGAGTACTGGAACAATCGCGACGGGCGCTATCTTGGCCCCGCCCACGACGCGGTGCCGCTCCGGGTCAACCCCGACAATCCCCTCGACTACAGCAAGCCCCAGGGATCCTTCTCCATGGAGGAGCAACGGATCGGCAAGGGGCTGCTCGATGATCTGAACGGACTCCGAGCACAGGACTATCCCGAGGACGCCAGTCTCGAGGCGCGGATCTCGTCCTACGAACTCGCCTTCCGCATGCAGACCTCGGTCCCCGAGGTCATTAACTTCACCAACGAATCCGAGGAAACCAAGTCGCTCTACGGACTCGAGCGCGAGGAGACCCGCGAGTTCGGGATGCAGTTGCTGGCCACTCGGCGATTCATTGAGAAGGGCGTTCGCTTCGTCCAGATTCAACATGGCGGCGGCGGGGCCGGCAAGTGGGACGCCCATTCGGGACTCAAGAAAAACCACACCGCCAACGCCCTCGCGGTGGACAAGCCGATCGCCGGCTTGCTCGAGGATCTCGAGCGGCGCGGACTCCTCGAGGAGACCTTGGTCGTCTTCGCCACCGAGTTCGGTCGAACCCCCGGTTCCCAAGGGGCCGATGGACGGGATCACCACATCTACGGCTTCACGGTGTGGATGGCCGGGGGCGGACTCAAACGCGGCGTCGTTCATGGCGCCACCGACGAGATCGGATTCCACGCCGTCGAGAATCGGCACTACGTGACCGACATTCACGCGACGATCCTCCATCAACTTGGGCTCGACTCGCGCAAGCTCGAACTGCCGAGTCGCAAGCGTCTGGAGATCGACCACGGAAAGCCGATCGAGGAGATCATCTCCTAGTCCCTGGAGGTCTGTTTCCGGGACCTCGTGTTCCATCCATTCACCTTGGTGCGATTGTTCATTGTCGAAGTCGGGATCACATCGCTGAGCATGTCTTTGTCCTTGTTGAAGGAAGTACCCATGAATCGCAATCGCGGTTTTACGCTCGTCGAGCTGCTGGTCGTCATCGCGATCATCGGCGTCTTGATCGGCCTCTTGTTGCCCGCCGTGCAACAAGCTCGGGAGGCGGCCCGGCGGATGCAGTGCACCAACAACCTCAAGCAGATCGGCGTGGCGGTCCACAACTACCACGCGACCAACGGCATGCTCCCGATCGGGACCATTGGACAGTTCAAGCACTCCTGGGCGCTCGCGCTTCTTACCGAGGTGGAACAACAAGGAATCGCCGAGAGACTCGACTGGAACAACGTGGGCAGCGCGTCGTGGGCCCCCGGATCGGGACTGCCCGATGGCCCCAACGGCGTCCTCATGGACGGCTACTCCCCCTCCTTTCTTTGGTGCCCCTCCTCCACCGTCGATCGATTGGCGTCACGAGTCAGCGATACCGGCTATGTCTTCACCTCCGCTTCCTACGTCGGTATCGCGGGGGCCACGACCTCGGCGACCAGTTCGACCGACCCGACCGGGCAAGGTCGCTGCGTCTCCGGCAGCCAGGGTTACTCATGCGCCAACGGAACGTTTGTCCCCTTCAAGGGAATCCGTCTGAGTGACGTGACCGACGGCTCGTCCAAGACGATCCTGGTCGGCGAGAACTCCGCTTGGGGATACACCGCGGGCGGCACCAAGACCGATATCCGTGGAAGCTCCGAGTGGGGCGTATGGGCGGGCTGCGGTCCGACGGTCCCCATTCCGAACACGAGTACGGGTTCCTACCGCTGGAACTCCAATGCCTATAGCCGCAACATCACGACGATCCGCTATCCCATCGGCATGAACACCGAACTGACCGGCTCCGGCGGCAATCATCGGGACGGCACCAACAATACCCTTCACTCCGAGCACACGGGAGGCGTCAACGCCCTCAACGCGGACGGCAGTGTCGAGTTCCTCTCCGACTCGATGGAGATGCAGGTCCTGCGCAACCGCGCGATACGGGACGACAATCAAATCACCGAATAGCCGCCATCGGGCAGGCCGTCGTGCTGATGGTCACCCGCTAGCCCGCCGCGACGGGCTCGAGGTCGAGGAGACATCTCGCGCTCGAGTCCGCTCGGTGGGTGGAGCATTCGAGTCGATCGCGACAACCACATCACGTGTTTCCATTCAACGAACACCAAATCCACAACGTTTCATTCTGGAGTGACCGTTCGTCATGGGTGCAATCAACTCTCGTTTCGGTCCGCATCGAGCGTATGCTCTCCTCCTGGCTGTTTCCTTCAACCTCACCGGATGCGAAGGGGACGGTCGCGTCTGCCAAGTCTCGGGGCGGGTCACCATCGATGGCGAGCCGGTTCCCGCGGGGTCGGTGCTGATGATGTCCGAAGATGGTCGCCGCACCTCGGCCGCCGAGCTCCAACCTGACGGCACCTATCGCGTCCGCTGTCAACCGGGTCACTTCATGGTGGCCCTCGTTCCTCCTCCCGGCCCCGATCCCTTCTCCGACACGGCTCCGGATGCGACCTCGACGCCACTTGAGGTGCCCATTCCCAGGAAGTACCAGGATGTCGGAACGAGTGGACTCGAGGTTCAGGTCCCTCAAGGCGAATCGACGTTCGACATCGACATTGACTCGACACTCGCGCGTTCGAAAAGAGAATAGCCGACGCTCGCGTGACGACGGCTGGCAAGCATCATCGTCCAAGGCCCGCCCATTTGTCGTCGACACACTCCGCCGCGCCGGAACTCTCCGACCGGCCACCGCGAGTCTCGCCTAGTCGTCCAGATGCCACCAACCTCCTCCCCGTCGCGACGAATTGCTTGCGGAACGTCCCTCGATGTGGCCAGATAGGGTGATGTCACGAGAAATGGAGGTGACCATGGACATCCAGAAGACGCATGTCGAAGCCGAACATGCCCACGATAGCCCGCTGATCAGTTGCCGGTTCTCTCCATCGGGGGAGGAAGTCGTTTTCGGGGCGGAAGACTTCCACGTCCATCGTTGGAACGCGAACGCGGACCGCAAAGTGTCGCTCAACACCGAGGCGTGGGTCCGCGCCCTCGCCTTCGCGGGAAAGGACGGTCCCCTCATCACCGGCGGCTACGACGGCCGACTGATGTGGTGGCCCGACCCCGCCGCATCCCCGAAACCGATCCGGACCATCGATGCGCACGAAGGATGGATTCGTGCGATTGCGATTTCTCCCGACGGCGCCCGGCTGGCCTCGGTGGGCAACGACCGCGCGATCAGGCTCTGGAAGGTGGCCGATGGCGCCCCGATCCACGAGTTCGAGGGAACCACCGTCGTCGAGGACAAGTCGATTGGCCACGAAAGCCACATCTACAACGTCGCCTTCCACCCCGGTGGAACATCGCTGGTGACCGGCGACCTGAAGGGCCAACTGATCGAATGGGATCTCAAGGCGCTTCGCCCGAAGCGTTCTTGGACTGCGGAATCGTTGAGCAAGTACGACAAGACCTTCCGAGCACAGATCGGCGGTTTTCGGGATCTCCTCTTCGATGCGAGTGGCTCGAAACTCTTTGGGAGCGGGATCACCAAGGTCACCAATGCCTTCGCCGGGGTTGGGAATCCCTCAGTCGTCGAGTTCAACTGGGATGATGGCAAGCAACTCAACGAGTACCTGACGAAACCAAAGCTGCAGGGAGTCGCTTGGCGAACCGTCCTGCATCCCGATGGTCCGATCATCGCGGCCCACGGTGGTAGCGGCGGCTCGCTGGTCTTCTGGAAGCCGGGTCAAACCGACTCGACGCATCAGGTCAAACTTCCCCAGAATGCCCGAGATCTCGATCTGCACCCAGATGGTAAGCGCCTCGCGGTCGCCTGTTCCGACAGCAAGCTCCGTCTCTGCCTAATGGAAGCCAAAGCCAACTGATTGCGTCTTCCGCGTCAGAAAAGAACCCTCGGCGCCGCAAGATGCATCGAGAAATCAATTGACGGGTCTTCGCCGTCCGCATAGCCTTGTGTTCAGCCTGCCGGTTACCCCGCCCTCCCGCTCGCGAATCCCTCATTCGCTCTAGGAAGGCCCACCATGAATGGTCGAAGCCGCTTTCTCTGGATGATCGTGACGTGTTGTGCGACAAGCACCACGCTAGTTTCGTCATCGTCGCGCGCCGACAAAACTCACTCCCTGCGCGAACGCATCGATCGACTTGTCGAATCGAGACGGATCGGCCCGGTCGCGGAACGATGTGACGACCCGACGTTCGCCCGCCGCGTCTACCTCGATCTTCTCGGCCGAATCCCCACGCTCGAGGAAACGAAGGAGTTTCTGAGCGATCCCGCCGCCGACAAGCGGGAGCGACTGGTCGATCGTTTGCTCGACAGTCCCGAGTGCGACCGGCATCTCGCGGTGCAGCTCGACTTGTTGCTGATGGAGCGACGAGGTGGAAAACACGTGAAGTCGAAGGACTTTCGCTCTTTCCTCCTCGAGTCACTGCGTGACGATCGGAGCTACCTCGACATCGTGCGAACGATCCTCGCCGCCGATGGCACCGACGAGAAAACGCGCGCCGCGGCCGCGTTCTACTTGGAGCGGGACGTCGAACCTCATGCGCTCACGCGCGACGTCGGACGCATCTTCTTCGGTGTCGACCTCCAGTGTGCCCAGTGCCACAACCATCCGCTTGTCGATGACTATCACCAATCCGACTATTACGGTCTCCACGCCTATTTCGTCCGGGCGAGCCTGTTTCGACCGAACCGAAAAAAACCGGCCGTGATCGCGGAACGGGCAACGGGCGAATCGGACTTTCGCTCCGTCTTCACCGATCGCACGGGACGGTCGGGTCCACGCTTCCCGGGAGGCTCCGAGAGCGCCGAGACCTCGCGACGACCGCAAGACCGCTACCGGGTCGAGCCCGCGAAGAACGTTCGCCCGATCCCACAGGTCAGTCGACTCAGTCAGTTGGCGGAGTCCCTCACCGCCGGCCCCTCCACGGAGTTCAATCGCACCGCCGCCAATCGCCTCTGGGCGATGCTCTTCGGACGTGGGCTCGTCGATCCGGTCGACCTGCATCATTCCCGGAACCCCGCATGTTATCCCAAGCTACTCGAGTTGATCGGTGCTGAGTTCGCGAACTCGGGCTATGACATCAAGGGGTTTCTGGGCGAGCTCGCCAAGTCCCGCGTCTATCAACGATCGTTTCAGATCCCGACGGCGCAGCCAAATCCGTCGTTGATCGCCAACGAACTCGAAGCGGCGAAGCGACGGGCGAAGGAACTATCGGAAAAGGCCGAGCAAGCGGACGCTGGCCTCGCGGCGCTGGTCGACAAGCTCGACGAAGCCCTCGCCGCCGCGGAGCCACTTCGCAAGTCGGAGCTCGAGAAGCTCAATCAAGCGGCCGACTCGCTCAAGAAGCGCGACGCGGCCAATGCCAAAGTGGCCTCACGCAAGAAGGAGTTCGACGGACAAGAGACGAAGGTCAAGCTCATCCAGGATGCCGTGACCACGACCAAGGCCGCTTCCGAAGCGATCAAGGATCCGGAGCTTTCGGCAGCCCTCTCCACCCTCCAGAAGAAAGCCGCGGACTTCGGCAAGCGCCTGGAGGAGATTAAGAAGGCTCGGGACAAGGAGCAAGCCGCGGCGGAGACCGCGGAATCGACCCTTCGTGCTCACACGCAAGAGGCCGACAAAGCCATCGCGGCGCGCAAGCCTCTCGAAGCGGCCATTCGCGCAGAGCGAGCCAAGTTGCTCGAGGCACGCGAGAAAGCCGCCGAATGGTGGACCAAGTCCACCAACGCTCAACGCGAAGTGCGTCTTCTTCAAGCGGTTGTCGACTTCGAGCAAGCTCGCGGTGAGATCGTCGCAAGCCAACGCGCGATCGCCGCGAGCGAAGCGCGGATCGTCAAGCAAGAGGCCGCGATGACCGCCGTACGAACGTCGCTGAACCCGCTTGAGGCGAAACGTCACGAAAGCCAAGCCGAGGTGGAGAAGCTGCGGAAGCAACACGATCGACTCTCGGCGGAGCATCGGGCGGCGAAGAAGCATCACCACGACCTTGCCGCGGCCATCGATCAAGTGGCTCACGTGCGCGAGAAGAACGGCGACCTCGAGCACCTCGCCGACGCGGTCCCTCTACTTCAGACTGGGCTCGCCAAGCTCACCGCGAACGTCGATCGGCGGACCAAAGCGCTTGCCGCCCACGAGAGGCTCTTGCGTGCTGCGTCGGCGACACTGCAGAAGCGTGAAGCCGCCTGGAAGCAAGCACGGCAACAGCTCGCCACGATGGAAGCCTCGGTCACCAAGGAGATAGACGCGCTCGCCCGGAAGCGAACGAGTCTGGCTTCCCAACAGTCGACCGCGGAGACTCATTGGAACGCGGTGATAGACCAGTCGGTTCGGCGATTCAATGCCTGCGACTCGACGCCCTTGACTCCCGAGCAGTTCGCCACCAGCATTCTGGTCGCGACCGGTCAGTACGACGTGCTACGCAAGGCCGCGATCACCAAGCTCGACAACGAGTCTCCGGCACCGGAGAAGCCGTCAGCGGGCCAACGCGACGAGCGAGACCGAAAACTTGAGAAGGCGGCTTCCGACGCGGTGGACTCCGCGATTTCGACGTTCGTTCGCCTCTATGGAGCCGAGCCGGGCCAGCTTCAGTCGCAGTTCTTCGCGACCGCCGAACAGTCGCTCTTTCTCTCCAACGGCACCGTGCTGCAAAGCTGGCTCGCTCCCACCGGCGACAACTTGACGGCGAGGTTACTCAATCAAAAGAGGAGCGAGGACGTGGCGACGGAACTCTACTTGAGTGTCCTCTCGCGTCCCGCGACCAAGGGCGAGGCCGAGGACGTTGGCCGCTATCTCGAAAGCCGTCCGGAGAAAGAACGAAGCGCGGCCATCCAAGAGTTGTGTTGGGGCCTGCTGACTTCTTCGGAGTTTCGCTTTCGGCATTGATACGCCGGCAAGTTCAACGCTTCGGATGCCTCAGTCGGCTAGACGGCGAGCGAGAGGCGTTCGGTTGCCGAGGCCGCTCGTACGGAGCGGGTTGGCCATGGACCACGACCTGTTGTCGGGAGATAGGTGCTCATGAAGAGACAAGCGAACTGCGGATCGGCCGCGCACGAGATCGCCAGACGACACTTCCTTGGACTACTGGGCGCGGGAACGGCCGGCTTGGGACTGCTCGGGGCCAACCGGGTGCTTGGTGGCCTGAAGGAGCAAAACCGACGCGTTCTGGTCGTCTTCTTGCATGGCGGCGTCAGCCAGTTGGAAACATGGGATCCCAAGCCGATGACCAAGACCGGCGGCCCCTTCCGAGCGATTCCGACCAAGGTGCCCGGCATCCACATTTCAGAACTTCTTCCGAAGACCGCCCAGCACATGGACAAGCTCGCCCTGATTCGGGGTCTCAACACACACAACAACGATCACAGCAAGGGCTACTATCAGATGAGGCACGGCCGCGACCGCATGCCGGGACTCGACTTCCCTCACCTCGGCGCCGTGACCGCTCGCGGCCTGGAACGCCCCCAAAGCCCACTGCCAGGCTTCATCCGCGTCCCGAGTGGCGGGCGAGGCAGTGACGCCGCCTACCTCGGCCCACGCTATGGCAGCATCGGCGTCAACGGGAAGCCGCCGGTCAATTCGAGCCGCCCCGCCACGTTGACCGAGGCCGCCGACCTGGCGAGACGCGAGTTTCGTCGTCGCGCCGACGAACGATTCGCCCGCAACCGCCACTCCGGCCCATTCGCCACCGATTCGGGCAAAGCGGAGACGGGGATCTACGCCGAAAGCTACGATCAGGCGCTGCGGCTGATGGCCAAGCGGGATGTGTTCGATCTATCCCACGAACCACAGCGTGATCACGAGCGTTACGGCAAGCATGACTTCGGGCAACACTGTCTACTCGCGCGTCGATTGCTCGAGAACGACGTCCCGTTCGTCGAAGTCACCCATCGCAACTACGACACGCACAACGAGAACTTCAGCTTCCATCTCGAACAATTGGGAGAGTTCGACACGCCCTTCTCTTGCCTCGTGCAGGATCTCCACGAACGTGGTCTGCTCGAGTCGACGCTGGTGGTGGTGATGTCGGAGTTCGGACGAACGCCGAAGATCAACGTCCGCTACGGTCGCGATCACTGGGGAAAGTCCTGGTCGATCTGCCTAGGCGGCGCGGGCATCGCGCCGGGGACGGTCGTCGGGAAGACGAACGAGACGGGGATGGAAGTGGTCGATCGGGAAGTCGATCACGGCGAACTCTTCCACACCTATCTTCAAGCGGTCGGTCTCGACTCGCATTCGTCGTTCACGATCGGCGGTCGCGATTTTCCGCTTGCCGATCCCGCCAAGAGCCCCATCAAGGAAGTCCTGAGTTGAGTCATCCCTGAATTCGCGAAAGCGCGTCGGGTCAGGCGAAGATTTCCGTGGCGACCTTGCCTCCTTCGGGCCCCGTCAAGCGGTGCTGACGGCCGGCGTAGTAGTAAGTCAGGTCGTTGGGCGGAAGTCCCAGGAGGTCGAGAATCGTCGCGTGCAGATCGCGGAAGTGAATCTTCCCCTCGACGGCGCGGGCACCGGTCTCGTTAGTCTTGCCGTGGACGTGACCTCCCTTGACGCCGCCGCCGGCAAGCCAGAAGGTGAAACCGCGAGCGTTGTGCCCCGTCTCGTTCTTGCCGTTCTCCGGCGTGAGCCCTGGCCGTCCAAACTCGCCTCCCCAGACAACCAGCGTGTCCTTTAGCAAATCGCGGTCCTTCAGATCGTCGAGCAGCGCGGCGATCGGTGCGTCGGTCGCTCGGCAATTCGCCTCCAAGTCCCGGCGGTGATTCTTGTGCTGATCCCAGCTACCGTGGTTGAGTTCGATGAAACGCACACCCGCCTCGGCGAATCGTCGAGCCAAGAGGCACTGGCGACCAAAGTCTGTTGGCTTACAGGTGCCAATCTGCTTCTTGAACTGGCCGACCCGGTAGCGTTCGAGCGTCGCCTCCGACTCGGTGCTGATGTCGAGCAGTTCGGGGGCGGCGGTCTGCATCCGATAGCCAAGCTCCATCGACTCGATGACACTCTCGAGTCGGTCCTCGGTGGCGCGCTGGGCCAGATGGCCGCGGTTCATCATCTGCACGAAATCGAGTTGCCGCCGTTTGGCCCGAAGCGAGAGATGCTCGCTGGAGACATTGCGGATCGTCGCGTTTGACATGTCCTCGCCGTTGACCCCGATCGGCGTGCCGTTGTGGATCGAGGGGAGAAAGGCGCTCGAGTAGATCGTGCTCTTGGAAGTGTTTAGACTGATGAACCCAGGGAGGTTCTCGTTTTCCGAGCCCAGTCCGTAGTTGATCCACGAACCGAGGCTCGGACGTTCCCGTAGTCGCTCGCCGGTGTGCAGTTGCAAAAAGGACTGAGCGTGAATCCCGGTGTCGGCATGCATGCCGTTGAGCATGCAAAGCTGATCGGCATGCCGAGAGAGTTCCGGAAAGAGTTCGGAGATCCAGAGGCCGCTCTCGCCGCGCTGTTGGAACTTGTAGACCGATCCCGGATGCTTCTTCTTTAGGGTTTGGGGCTTGTAGTCGAAGGTGTCGAGATGAGCCGGACCACCACTCATGCAAAGAAAGATGACACGCTTGGCCCTTGCTCGCGTTTGAGGCGTTCCCGTCCCCGGCGCGACTTTCCCCGACCCCTCCGCGAGCGCCGCTTGCCCCCGGAGAGCCTGGAGCGCCAGGTACCCGAAGCCACAGGATGTCGACCGAAGCATGGCGCGTCGTGAATAGTTCATCATCCCATCCTCTCGTGGACGTTCATTGCCTTCTGGAGGTCACTGACATTCGGTCGTTGCTGGTGTCAGCTCAGTCGACGTAGCGAAATTCGTTCGTGGTCAGCATCGCTTGCGCCAACGCTTCCCAAGCCTTCTCGGTTCCCTTGTCTCCAAACTCCCCCGCGGCCGCGTTCACCATCGCGATCGCTCCACGAAGCTCCGCTGGAGCCGGATCGCGGCAAAGTGTTCGCCGAAAGAGCATCCGGACACGGGCATCATCGCTCTTGGCATGGGAGGTCGCCAGTTGGGCGAGGTGGCGCGCCTGCTCGATGACGAAGGGGCTGTTGTAGAGATGGAGCGATTGCCCCGGCACGGTGCTGACATCACGCTGGGCGACCGTCGTCACGAAGCTGGGCAGATCGAAGGGAGCGAGTTCCGGTGGGGCCGAGTCACGTAGGTAGCAGAGATAAACGCTGCGGTGCCGACTCGGCAAATGCAGGTTGCCCGCCCGATTGACCAGGATGTCCCGATGCCGAATGATCGAACCGTCGGCCGGCGTCGGATCGAGCTGCCCACTGGCGGCGAGCATGCTGTCGCGCAGCGACTCCGCGTCGAGTCGACGTAGGGAATGCCTGGCCCAAAGGAGGTTCTCGGCGTCCGCCTCGACCAACTCCGCCGAGGCGCGGCTGGAGAGCTGGTAGGTCCGGCTGAGCACGATCGTCCGAATCAATCGCTTGAGCGACCACCCGTTGTCGACGAAACGACTCGCGAGGTGATCGAGCAACTGGGGATGAGTCGGCTGCTCGCCGTAGACACCGAAGTCGTTCGGCGTGCGCACCAGGCCCTCCCCAAAGAGGTGCATCCAAACCCGGTTGACCATCACTCGCGCGGTCAAGGGATGCGACGCGCTCGTCAGCCATTGAGCCAACTGAAGCCGTCCACTCTGTTTGGGATCGACGCCGATCGGCGCGGCCACGGAGGACTCGACCTCGCAGGCGGTCAGGAAGCCTCGCGGAACGGCGTTGCCCAGCTTCTTCGCGTCCCCCTTGATGTTGATCTTGCAATCGGCCGGCATGTCCCGATCGCGAAGCCCCATCGCCAGTGGGGTTCCCGCCGGCCATTTCGACTTGGGAACCGCTTTCGGTTTGCCCGTGTTCGAGTCCAACACGACCACCGTCTCGACAAAGTCCTTCGGGGGGAGGACCTTGGGAGCGGCCTCGAGCACGTGTAGATCGGTCGGAGGAGCGGTGAGTTTCTCATTCGCCGCCACGCCCCACATCGTCTCGCTACTCGTGAAGTTCCCGGCGAGCGCGTAGTAATCCTGCGTCGAGATCGGATCGAACTTGTGATCGTGACAGCGAGCACAAGCGACACTCAATCCCATGACTCCTTGGCCGATGACGTCGATCTGATCGGCGACGACATCCATGGCGAAGTTGTTGTTCATCGCCTTGGCCGGCTTGGAGCCGATGGCGAGAAACCCGGTGGCGACGAGATAGCGATCGCGCTGGGTGGGCGAGTCACTGGGCAACAAATCACCGGCGATCTGCTCGGCCAGGAACTGGTCATAGGGTCGATCATCATTCAGAGCGTCGATGACGTAGTCGCGATAGCGCCAGGCGTGGGGGAAGGTCGGGTTCCGCCCGAGGCCGTCGTTGCCGTTCGACTCTCCGTAGCGAGCGACGTCGAGCCAGTGACGCCCCCAACGTTCGCCAAACTGCGGTCTCGCCAGCAACGCGTCGACGAGATCCTCGACGGCGAGCCCTCCCCTCTGGCGGTAGTCTCGTTCGAACTCATCGACCTCCCTTATGGAGGGCGGAAGCCCCGTCAAGTCGACGTGCAGGCGCCGAGCGAGGATTCGAGGTTCGGCGTCGTGAGTCGGTCGCAACCTTTTTGATTCGATGCGGGCGAGCACGAACTGATCGAGGGGATCCGACGGCCAGCGACGATCTCTCACCTCGGGTACTTCGGGGTTCTCAACGGGTTGAAGCGACCAAAGATCCGTCGACGGCGCCTTTGGTCTTTCGACTTTCGCTGGCTTCGCGAACCGAGGATCGGGAGCTCCACGGCGAATCCAACTCACAAAGTCATTGATGACCGACTCGGAAAGCGGTTCGTCGGGAGGCATCTCGATGCCGTCGTAGCGGAGTGCCTGAACGATGAGGCTGGTGTCGGGATTGCCATCGACGACCGCGGGTCCCGACTCGCCACCATCGCGCATGCCTTGGCGTGTGTCGAGTCGCAGCCTACCCCCCAACTCCTCGGCATCGGCCGCATGGCACTCGTAACAGTGCTTGACCAACACTGGTCGAATTTTCTTCTCGAAGAACTCGATGTCCTTTCGAAAGGGCTTCTTGCCATAGGCGGACGCCGGGCACAGAGCGGTCGCGATGATCAGCGAGCAAGAACCTAGGAGGGCGACTCGACTCACGGCGGGTTCCTCGTTGGCGGGCGGAATTGGCAGGCGTCTTGGAGGTTAGCCGATGTCTCAGTCCGGTGCAACCACGTGACATCACAAAATCGAGCGATCGGACGAATTAGTGATCAGGCAGCACCCAGAACGCTGCTCATCCCTACCAAAGTCTCGATCTCTCCTGCATGGCGAAGGTGCTGCTGATGATATCGGCGTCACTATTGATGAGATCGGGAAACCGGATGCCCTCCAGAACCTCGACGGCGAAGATCGCGGTGACGGAGTCCACAATCTCGATGGGGCTCGTCGTCGACTTCAGCATCCACTAACTCGGCCGGTTCCGTCAGGAGCGCGAAGCGGGAGCGAGCTTTGACGAAGCCCTCGCGCTGACGCATCAGAGCACCGGCAAGGCGATGGTCTTCGCCAACCTCGCCCTGATGATCGGCTTCAGCATTCTCTCCTTCTCGTCCTTCGTTCCAACCGCTCAGTTTGGCGCTCTGGTGAGCATCGCGATTCTCGGAGGCCTCTTGGGCAATCTCTTCTTCCTTCCGGTCCTCCTCCGCGTTCTCGTCGGCCGAGCGTAAGACGATCGCATCGTGTCAGGGTGGCCCAGATTGCTCGCCAATCTGGGTGGCGCAGCCACAAGAGACCCTTGGCAAGCTGTCGCCCTTTCAGGGCTCGGAATCATGGGAGGACGTCTACCTGGCACTGACGTACCAGGCTACGTGCTGGCGCCGCTTCGCGGCTGAAGAGGTCGCCCCGTCCAACGACGGCGGGAATGGTGATCGCAGAGCGTTTGTCTTACGACCGGCCCCCGGTCCGAATTCCTTAGTCGCGAAGCGACGCCAGCACGTAGCCTGGTGGCGTAAGCCCCAGGAAACAATTGCACCAACGATTGCCAAGCAGCGGTCGCTTCGAAAGCACTTCATTCCCACTGATCGCCTGTCTCCCTCGTATCAGTCATTGACAAGACGCGCTTTCCGAGACTAACGAAGTAAACCTGGGACTGTACCGATGGCTACTGTCGCCCTGCAAACGGACCAACGCCGCATCCAATTGCGGACGCCGTTGGCGAACGGTTCACTGGCCGTCCATCGGTTTCGTGGCCGGGAGGCGATTTCGGATCTCTTCCAGTTCAACGTGGAACTCCTCGCGCCCAACGACGTGAGCATCCCCTTCGAGAAACTGCTCGGCCAATCGGCCACCCTGACCATCGATCTTCCGGGCCAGACGACGCGACACCTCAATGGCATCGTCGCCCAACTCACCCGAGGTCGTTCGACCGACGTCGTGACGAGCTATCAAGCCGTGCTCGTGCCCAAACTGTGGCTCCTCACCAAGGATCGCCGTAGCCGTGTCTTCCAGCAGAAGACCGTGGTCGATATCGTCCAGCGATTGCTGAAGCAGGCCGGCATCGACGTCGAGTCGCGTCTGCTCGACACCTACCCGACGCAAAGTGATCGCGTCCAGTACCGCGAGTCGACCTTCAGCTTCCTCCAGCGAATTCTGCAAGAGAGTGGCATCTACTACGGCTGGGCCCACGACGAGAACTCCCATCGGCTCGTCCTCTACGACCAGATGGTTCAAGTCCCCAACATCACGGAGGATGCGTGGGAGTACTCGCCTCACTCCGGCGGGAATCGAGCGACCGGCACCATTCGATCGTGGCGGGTCAATCGAGTGGTCACGGCGGGAAAGGTCAGCTTGCAAGACCTCTCCTTCCAGCTTCGCGACCAACTCGTCGGGGCCGCCCAGCCCTTGCTCGAACACTTCCTTCTAGGCGACGAAAGTCAGAAAGTCGTCTCCGGCACCAACCGCGATATCAAAGTCGACGAGCACGGGGTTAACTTCGCGCACTGGTTCGATGAGATCGGCTCAATGGGGGAGGAACAGCGCCAACAACTTCAAGAGGTCTTTGTCGAGGGCAAGCGGCTGACGAGTCTCTTGGTCCAGCGCAACGCTTCCCAGAGCATCGCGATCGATGGGACCAGCGATATCGGCCTGCTTACGCCTGGACGCGTGCTCAAGACGAGACGTACTCCCCAGGGCGAGGGATCGTTCCTGCTGAAGCAAGTCGTTCACGACGCCTATCAACCCGTGCTCGTCGAGGAGGACGACCAGCCCGACTTCTACCGCAACGAGTTCCAGGCCCAGCCGACGAGTGTGCCTTTTCGGCCCCAAGTCACGATCGCTCGACCGAACGCCGGCCCGGAAGCCGCCACCGTGGTCGGGCCACGGCAGGGGTATCCCCACGTCGACAAGTACGGACGGGTGCGGGTGCAGTTCTCTTGGAGCGACGACGCCGACGACAACGAGTCGTGCTGGTTGCGGGTCGGGCATGCGTGGGCGGGGAGCAAACGCGGCCACGTCCACCTGCCACGCGTCGGCGACGAAGTGGTCGTCAACTTCTACCAACACGACCCCGAACGACCCTACGTCGAACACTCGATGCACAACGCGAAGAACTCCCATCCGCAGAACTTGCCGGATGAGAGCCATCAGACGGTCTACCGCTCCGCGGGGTTGGTGAACGAGAGCGAGTCGACGAGCATCACCTCCGACGATCTCGCCAGTCACCTGAAACTCTCGTCGTCCAACGACATGAGCCAGTCGGGAGGTCACAACGCCTATGACAACACGGGTGGTTCCGCTCAGTCGAACATCAGCCAGCACCACGGTCGATATCTCGGTGGGAGCATCTTCGAGGAGGTCAACCCCGACGTCTCGCAGTCGCGAAAGAACACGGCCGACCGCAACGCCTCCACGTCGACCGATGTCTATCAAAGCGTCCAACAACGAGTCAGCCAGTCGACCGACGCGCAAAGCACGAGCGGCCTCTTGGGTAGCAGTTCGGCGACAAGTTCGACGGACTCGTCATCGACTGGTTCAACCTCGACCGAGTCGAGTTCCTCCGACGCATCGACCTCGTCAACGAGTTCGGTCTCGGGAGTGGTGGGCGATCTCCTCGCCTCCAGTTCGACGTCGGAATCCAGCTATTCGAGCGATATGGAGATGGTGCTCGGCATGCATGAGTACGGCACCATCGGCGTTTCCGAGGACTTCACCTACGGGGTCCAGAACATCACGACCTTCAACCTCGTCGGGCTACTCTTCATCAATGCCGCGAGTGCGGTCGCCGTCGGAGTGGCGGACGACGTGGTCGCCGACGAAGTCGATGACATCGCCAGCGACTTCGATAATGACAACCGCATCAACCTGACCGGGCACTACGACAACGCGTTCAGGCTTACCTACAAGACGACCGAATACTTCGAATACAGCCAAGCCCTCGGCAACGTCATCAACCACGTCGGCGCCAACCTACCCGACAACATCGCCGAGGAAGGCTCGGAGGTCGGATCGGATGTCGCCTCGGACGTCGACCTCGAGGACGACTCCATCGCGGAGGCTTGGACATCGGTGCTCGACTCGGCGTTGTCCTTCTTCCTCTTCGCCCCCGTCCAGGGCCGGTGCCGTTCGACATTCGCGACCTCGTCCCATTTCGTTTACGGCCCCTCGTTCAACTTCCACCACGGACCGAAGGTCAACTACAACGCCGGATCCGGTTTGGTCTACTCCAGCACGAATGCTCTCTCCACGGCGTCGGCGGTCTGCGCGATTCTCTTTCTCGTCTTCTCGGTGCTTCAGCGCGTCGCCAACTATTGGATCGACCACAGCTCCGGCGGCGGCTACTCCTCGTTGGATGCCGAGAAAATCCTCCTGATCGAAACGGGAAGGCTGCTGCTTCAGAACATCTGGTACTCCCTGGAACTGACCACCTACTACTCCGTCGCCCTCAATAGTCAGGCGAGCAGTTTTGTCACCGGCTTCGCGAACGCGATCACCTGTGTCTTCTGGAAGCTTCCCTATGCGTTTCTCGTCACCAAGCTCCAGCAAGCCACGAGCAGCGTAACGGAATTCATGCTCTTCCTTCTCACGCTGTTACTCGGAATCGGAGCACTCTTCATCGTCCTTGTCGTCATCTTTTTCATCTACGCAATGGCGAATGGTGGGAGCGTGTCCATCAAGTTCTGAGGCGGCTCGACTCGATGTCGCCAACGACTCTGCTCCAACTCTCCTCAAGTCGGACGACCGCGCAACGACACGTCACGGTTTGACATGCGCATGACAGCCATTGTTCCTGTCCCCCCAAAAAGCCGCGAATCAGATGATTCACCCACGCTTGAACTCGCGAATGCGTACCAGATGGTAGAGCGGTCATCCGAGTGACCGAATCACAAGGGACAATTGCGATGTCCACAAGAAATGACCAAGAACGACGCTTCCGACTGAAGACATCCCTCCCCGACGAGACGTTGCTCATCCAACGCCTCCACGGGACCGAGACCGCCGGCGATCTCTTTCGCTTCGAACTCGACTTGATCGCCGACAACGACACCACCATCTCGTTCGACTCCCTGCTGGGCCAGTCGGCGACGATCGAGCTGAACAACCCCGGCACATCGACCCGCTACATCAACGGCATCGTCTCGGAGTTCTCCAGCGGCAATCCGGGAGAAGTGGCAACTCCCTATCGGGCGGTCATCGTTCCGAAACTGTGGCTGCTAACCAAGGATCGACGGAGCCGCATCTTTCAGCAGAAGAGCGTCGTCGACATCGTCACCAAGGTCCTCAAGGAAGCCGACATCGATCTCGAGAATCGCCTTTCGGACTCCTACGTCGCCCAAAACTACTGCGTGCAGTACCGCGAGTCGACCTACAACTTCCTGCAGCGCATCCTTCAAGAGAACGGCATCTTCTATTCCTGGGCCCATACGGAGAACTCCCACCGCCTCGTCCTGCTCGATCGCGTCTCCAACGCCGCGACGGTCGATGGAGATGCCTGGGAATTCCATCCCATCGGCGGGGGGGTTACGGAGAAACCGACGATCTCCTCGTGGACGTTGCACCAAGAGGTCGCCCCCGGCAAGTTCAACGTGCGCGACGTCGCGTTCCAGTTTCGGGATCAACTCGTCAGCGCGGTCGCCCCGCTACTCGAGACCGTCACGGTCGGAAGTGAGCAGTCGACGCAGCAACTCCTTCTCGACGCCAATCGCAAGATCGAGATTGACGAACACGGGGCCGAGTTCAGCCAGTGGTTCGACGATGTCGGTCCGCACGGCGAAGACCAGAGCGACGAGATGACCGACATCTACGGGGTAGGAGAACGCCTCGTCCGAATCCTGATGGAACGCCACGCTTCCGAAAGTCTTTGGATCGAGGGAACCAGCGATCTAGGCCTCATGAGCGCCAGCCAGCTCCTGACCACGAGCGGAACCCCTGGCGGCGATGGGAGCTTCTACGTTCGCTCGGTCCTCCACCGCGGCGAACAACCTCTCCTGACCGGGGACGAAACGCCCTCTACCTACGGCAATACTTTTCGCTGCCAGCCGGTGTCGATGGCCTACCGCCCCCAGCGCAACTCATCGAAGCCGGATGCCGGCCCGGAGACGGCCGTCGTGGTCGGCCCGCGCAAGGGACATCCCTACGTCGACAAGCATGGTCGCGTTCGCGTTCAGTTCTACTGGAGCGACACGGCCGAGGAGAACCAGTCGTGCTGGGTGCGCGTCGGCCATGCCTGGGCGGGCAGCAAACGGGGTCACGTCCATCTGCCGCGCGTCGGCGATGAAGTGGTCGTCAACTTCTACCAACACGATCCCGATCGCCCCTATGTCGATCAGTCGATGCACAACGCGGAGAGCATCCATCCGCGAACGCTGCCCGACAACAATCAGCAGACCGTCTTCCGGTCGGCCGGCCTCAACGACAGCGCCGAGTACACCGGCATCGCCAGCGACGATCTTGTGAGCCACCTGCAGATGTTCTCGTCGAACGACATGAGCCAAACGTTGGGCGGAAACTTTTACCACAACACGGGCAGCGCCCATCAGTCGAATGTGCGCAACCACCACGGCAAATACCTCGGCCCCGCGATCTATCAGGAGGTCAACCCGACCGTCGATCAATCGCTCTCCAATACGAAGACGAGACGGACGAGCTCAAGTTCGTCGCTCTCCTCACGGATCAAGGCCCATCTCAACGCCGCCTCCTCCTCGTCGGGCACGACCAGTCAGGGAAGCGGTGCGGGATCGTCGGGTGGTCCCACGGAATGGTCCGCGAGCGACTCCAGCGACTCCAGCGACTCGACCGACAGCAGCAACAGCAGCAGTAGTAGTAGTGATAGCAGCAGCGACAGCAGCTCCTTCGAGGACTTCGGCACCAGCGTCGACATGACGTGGGGGATGTCGCAACAGTTCACGGTGGGGTTCGACGAGGACTTCACCGTTGGCATCCAGAACATCACGACGTTCAATCCGATCTCCTTCTGGTTCATGGGCGCCGAAAGCGGCGCGGCCTTTGCCACCGGGCTCGGAGGCATCAGCTCGCTGCTGCTTCAGATCCCCGTTCAAGGTCGATGCAAGTCAATTTTCGGCAGTGATTCCGACTTCACCTATGGGCCCCGGTTCAACGTCACCCACGGCCCAAAGGTCGACTTCTCGCCCGGTTCCGGACTCGTCTACGACTCGGACAACGCCCTTGTGATCGCCGCCGCGATCCTGGCGATCCTTTACCTCGTCTTTACCGTGGTTCAAGGCATCCTCTCCTATTGGTGGGACCACAAGGATGGCGGGGACTACTCGACCACGAGGTTCATCGACGAACTTCTCGTCGAGTGGGGCAGGCTCGAACTACAGACCCTTTGGTACAGCATGGAGATCGCCGGGGCGGACAGTACGAACCTGACGGGCATGAGCGCCACGGCCTGGAGTGGTATCGCCGACGCGATCACCGCCGTCTTCTGGACGTACTCCGCCGGCGCCGTCTACAAGACGATCAAGTGGTTCTTTTCATGCTGGGAACGATTCATCATCTTCCTGCTCATCATCGCCGCCGTCGCGAGCGTCAGCTATGTGATCGCCAAAGAGGCCGAGAACGATCTATAGGCGCCGTTGGCGGAATCAGGATCCTTGCAACGGCGAGCGGTGAGATACAAGTCACAAGGTAGCGTTCGGCAATCGACAGATTGCCATCAATCCAGGAGGTCACGACCATGGCATCGGACATCGAAGCAATTGAACTGGCGGAAATGCCATTCGAATCGGACTACGCCACGGCTCCAAAGGAGATCACGTCCGCCTGCTCGCTCACGCTCTCGAGCATCCCGCAGGTCACCAGCTTGGAGGACCTGGTCGATTCTCCCTGCGTCTACATCGAAGCTCCCGGCATCGAAGGGCTGGTCGGTGGTGGAGTCGGGGTCACGGCCAGCGAGTTTGTCACGCTCGTCGCGGGAGAAGGATGCGGCATCCAGCTCTACGACGAGGAAGATGCCACGGGGACCGTCACGGTCGAGTTCCCTTCTGACGGCATGCTCACCATCCGCTCCCAGGACTACAACCAGATGATCCTGATGGAAGCGGCGGGCATCCAAATCCTCACGCCCGAAACGATCACGATGACGACGGGAGAGTGCTCGGTCGAACTCAACGACGCGACGGGGTTCGATGTTGACTGCTTCGGGATTTCCAACCTCCTGCTCGACGAAGCGGGAGCCCAACTTCAATGCTACTCGTCCTACGCCCTCGTCAGCGAGGTGCTGATCGAGATGGTGTCGACCTCGATCTCCATGGAGGGAACAATCGAAATCACGGGCGAGACGGCAATCACGGGGAACACCAACATCACCGGAGAACTCGAAGTGACGGGCGCCACGACGATCACCGGTGGCCTCATCGTCGCGTAGACGAGAAGCCTAGAGGACCAAGTCATGGCAAACTATCCGAAGTTCGAGCCGATGCCACCGCTGAAGCCCCTACCCAACCTTCAGCCGATGACAAAGTTCGGAAACAACGCGACGCGGGGGATACGCAAGATCATCGCCACCATGTACGACGATGTTCCGCCCGCGATGAAGAAGCAACTCGATTGGTGCAACCAGCAGCTCGATCAGGTCGAAGCGAAGCTCCCCGGCGCCATGGAGAACGCCGTCGCGGAAATCCAAAAGACCTACGAGAACGCCGAGGTTCTCCGCGAGAAACTCAACAACGCGCCCAAACTCATTGAGGAGGCCAAGAAGAAGCACGACTCGTCGATGAAAGCCGCTCGGAAGAAGATGGAGAGGTTCAAACTCCCCCTCCTTCCTCCCGAGGAGGTCGAGACCTGGCACGACCGCGTCCGGGACGAAGTGCTTCGGCACTTCTACCACGCTCCCGCGGAGGGCGAGCCCCATGTTCGCACTCACCAAGACTTCCGCGACTGGGCGATGAGCACGGACATGATGGACTTGTACGAGTCGGCCGAGGCGATGGGGAAACCACCTCAAAGCGTCCAGCCGGCCAAGGAGAGAAGAGTCGACTGGAAACAGTTTCTCGACGCGCACGACGCTCATCTCGGCCACACCGAAGCGACGGGGGCGCAAGAGAAGACGCCACCAGCAACGGAGAAGCCGAGCAGGACCACGGAAGACCGCGACTCCTACTCCTCTTGGCTCGACTGGCTTTCGGTCTCCTCGGGCGGCGAGGAGTCGAAGTAGGCGACATCATGTCGTCGCACCGGCTGCCGATCGCCCGACGAGCGGCGTCGGCAGGACGTCAGAATCACCGCGTCTTCTTCGCGTGAACGCGTGACTGACGACTTGATGTCACACACGCAACCACGTTCGCGTGGCTTGGCGCCCAGCGGTTGCCGCGTCCTCCAACGGAGGCGGGCCGACGCGGAGATTGGTCGAAAGGGCCGTTCGGAGCCGGCAGCGAATGGATCAACGGGCTGCTAGGTCGTGACGACGCCACCGTTGACGTTGATCGTTTGCCCGGTCAGAAACGAGGCGTCGTCCGAAAGCACGAAGCCGATCGTGTTGGCCACGTCCTCGGGAAGCCCCCAACGCTTGAGCAGGGCCTCCTCGGCGGCGCGCCGCTGCCAGGCGGATGACGCCCCATCTCCCCATGCGGTCTTGATCCAACCCGGAGCGACGCAGAGGACGCGGACTTCGGGGGCGAGCGACTTGGCCAAGCTTCGACTGAAGGCGGTGACTCCCCCCTTCACCGCCGCGAAGATTTGACCACTGTCGCCATCCATCCCGGTCGCGACCTGGTCCCAGCCAATGGTGACGATGACGCCGTTGCCCTGCCGGCGCATTCGGTCGCCCACGTCGCGGCAAGCGAGGAACGTCCCCATCAGATCGACACGCAGCGCGAGTTCGAGTTTCTTCTCGGCGGGCCAGCGCGCTTCGGGAGTCGTGAGCAGATCGACCCCGGCGCAGTGAACCCAGGCCCCGAGTGGGCCGACATCACTCCACGCCCGTTCGACGAGAGTGTGAACCGCGTCGGCGTCACCCAAGTCTGCTTGGAAGACCTTCGCCTTGCGACCGAACTGCTCGACGAGACCGGCAACCTCTTCGGCCAACGTGGCGCTTTGGCGATGGTGAATCGCCACGTTCCAACCGAGTTTCCCCAGACGGGTCGCCGTCGCGCGTCCAATCCCGCTGCTGGCCCCCGTCACCATGGCCCAGCGTTCCGTTGGCTCAGCCGGCATCGTTCGTGGCCTCCTCGATCACGTCGCTCCCCTCTTGTCCCTTTCCCGGGCCCTTCCAACGATCGCGGTAGCGAATCACCACCCAAACACTCGACAACGCCACCACCACGACGGCGGCGATGATCAAGTCGACGCTCTTGAGGATCTTTTTGGCTCGCTCCGGGTCACCCACGACATAGGAGATCGAGACCGTGACCGGCGTCGTCAAGGAGGCGGCGGAGGCGTCGAGCAAGATGAACTTCCAAAGCGGCACTCGCGACATCCCCGCGACGATCATCGTGACGAACCGGACGCCCATGATCAGGCGACCGAAGAAGATCGCCTTGACGTGATGCTTGCGAAACTCGTACTGCACGCGTTCGAGGTGTTTCTCGGTCAACGCCCAACGAAATGGAGGATAATTCGCGAGCTTCATCCCGAAGGTGCGTCCCATCAGATACGCGGCGGTATCGCCCCCGACAATTCCAATCGCGAGGGTGAGGACCACCCCATGGAGCGTCACGAGCCCTTGAGCCAAGAGGATCCCGCTCGCGATGACGCAGATCTCTTCCGGAAAGGGGAGTCCCACGCCGGCGAGGACGAGCATCGTCCCGATCGCCAAGTAGATGGAAACGGGGTCGAGTTGGGCAAGCCAGTCCATGAGGAGACAAACCGCTTGGAGTCGCTCGAGCACCTCGGCCCAACGGCCGCCAGAGGGGCATTCCTACGCAAACCGCGGGCGTGCCGTCACACGTCCGCTGAAATCGACTCCGAGCAAGTCGAACCGGAGGCGGGACGTCGTGCGGCACGTCCTCTTCAATCGGTCGTTCTGGTCGGCTCCTCGATCGGAATACTCGCTTCCGCGAATCGCTTGGGCGCCTTCAAGCGATCGTAGTAGCGAAACGCCACCCAGATGCCGGTGAGGATCACCACCACGGTGGCGGCGAGAATCAGATCGAAACTCTCGAGGAGATCCTCGACGCGATCTGGATCCCCCACAACGTACGCAATTGCCACCGTGACCGGTGTCGTCACGAGCGCGGCCGCCAGGTCAAGCAGGACAAACTTCCAGAGCGGAACTCGGGTCATCCCGGAGAAGATCATGGTCACGGTCCGAACGCCCATGATCAACCGACCGAAGAAGATCGCCTTGACGTGGTGCTTGCGAAACTCGTACTGAACTCGCTCGAGATGTTTCTCGGTCAGTGCCCACCGAAACGGAGGATACGACGCGAGCTTCAAGCCAAAGACTCTTCCCATCATGTATGCCGTGCAATCGCCCACGAGAACGCCGATCGAGAGCGTGACGATAACACCTTCGAGCGAAACCAACCCGTGCGCGAGGAGAACGCCGCTCGCGATGAAGCTCACCTCCTTCAACGGGGATATCCCCACGCCGGCAACGACGAGCATTCCGACGATCGTCGCGTAAATCGAAATGGGATCGAGTTGCTCTAGCCAGTCCATCAGGTCCCCAATCCTTCGCGAGGTTACATCAACCGATTGCCAGCCCATCGATCGTTGAGAGGCGATCTCCCCTTCGACGACTCGCCGGAGGCCATCCTTCCCTTGAACGCGAAGCCGTTCCCAGGGACGCGGAATTGGTGACCGACACGCCGATCCAATATCCTTCCCTCGGGAGCGAAGACGTCCTAACAAGACCCGAACCACCGACGGTGGCTCCGTGGTCATCGGCCAATCTATGAAGGGGAACGGTGCGATGGTAAAAGAAAAGGCACGCGACGCGGCCAGCGGCTATGCCATGCTTATCGGCGTCCTAGGTGGATTTGTTCTTACGGCCGCGATCATCTACTTCGGGGCCAACGCCGACCGCGCGAGTACGGGCCTCATCGTCATTGGCGTCCTGTTGGGTCTCGCCTCCTTCTTCTGCACCTTCGGCTTCTTCATCGTCAATCCGAACCAAGCCGTCGTCTTGCAACTCTTCGGCGAATACGTGGGGACGGTGCGTGCGACGGGGCTTCGCTGGGCCAACCCGCTCTACAGCAAGCGGCCCGTGTCGGTCCGCGTGCGCAACTTCGAAAGCGACCAGATGAAAGTCAACGACAAGGACGGCAATCCCATCGAGATCGCCGCGGTGGTCGTCTGGAAAGTCGTCGACACCGCCGAGGCGATCTTCGAGGTCGACGACTTCGAGGACTTCGTCTACGTCCAAAGCGAGTCCGCCGTCAGACGGATGGCGGCGGAGTACCCCTACGACGCCGATGGCGACGAGGTCTCGCTACGGGGACATACCGACGGTGTGGTGGAACGCCTGGAGGCCGAGATTCAAGCTCGGCTCGACCGCGCCGGCGTCAAGGTGCTGGAGGCCCGCATCAGCAATCTCGCCTACGCTCCCGAAATCGCCGGAGCGATGCTCCAACGGCAACAAGCCAGCGCGATCATCGCCGCCCGGACCAAGATCGTGGAGGGAGCGGTCTCGATGGTCGAGATGGCCCTCAGGCAACTCATGGATCAGAAGGTTGTCGCCTTCTCCGAGGAGCAAAAGGCGTCGATGGTCGCGAATCTTCTCGTGATCCTCTGCGGCGAGCGAGGGGCGCAGCCGGTCCTCAGCGTCGAACGCCGCGCCGGCTAGGCGAGGGTGGAGGCTAGAATGACGAAAGGGTCGCGTGGTCGTGAACGAACTGGTTGGGGCTCGCGACCGGGTCGGTACGGGAGGGTTCGCCACGCGACCAACGTCCCAGCTCCGCGACGTCGACGAGCATCTCGAAGGTCTCCACGAAGCGCAGCGCCGCCCACTTCTTCGTGAAGTACGCGACATCGGCGCGGGCCCGCTCCTCCAAGATGAGCGGCATGCCATCAAGTGTCATGTCGTCGACATCCGGGACCCAGGAGTGCTGCTCGACATGGGAGACGAGGTCGGCGACATACCCAACGCGAATGCCTTCGGTCCACGCCCGAAGACCATAGTCGATGTCCGCGTGCGTCGTCGTCATGCCGATACTCAGCCCGCCTAGCCGCTGAAGCGTTTCACGCCGGACCGCCCAAAGGGTCAACGGGGCGAACCAGTCATAGCGGCTCTCCCCACCACGCGGATCGTCACCGCGGCAGCCGGCCAGGCGTGGATGCCACTCAAGACTCCCTTCCGCCTTCTGAAAGCCGGCGCTTTGAACCGTGCCATCGCCGACGAGGATCTTCCCGCCCAGAATGCCGACGCGGGAGTCGACGGCGAACGCTCGACCAAGCGACGCGCCCCACGGCTCCCGCCAACGAAGCGTCGGCGAGCAGACAAGCACGAAACGCCCCCGACTACCGGCCAAGCCACGGTTGATCGTCGCGCCGATCCCGAGAGACTGATGGTGGTGGATGATGCGGCACGAGGGCAAGCCGGGTATCCGCTCGAATCGACGCCGAGCATGGTCGCCGTAGGAACCATCAATGACGACGAGGTATTCGATCGACAATCCTTGAGGCGCGTTGGCGTGACAACTTCGGAGGCACTCGGCCGCCTCATCGATTCGATCGGACTCCGCGGTGATGACCACCGACCAATCGAGCGTGGCGGGTTCGAGGAGATCGAGGTCGGGATACTCGTCGTACCACTCGCAGGGACGCCAAGCCGGTTGCTCGAACCGGGGAGCCTCCCGTTGGCGTAGCGGTTGTCCCGCCAGCGCGCGTTCGAGTCGATGGATCGTGCGATCCCACGTCCAGGCATCGACGACATGATGGGCGGCGAGACTCAGTTGTCGCGCGAGCCTCGGGTCCGACTGAATCATCAGGCACTTGCGCGCGAGTCCTTCGACGTCGCCTCGCGGAGCAACCATCGCGGTCTGTCCATCGCGGCAGACTTCCGCATGGACTTCCGAGTCGATCGTCACGACCGGGCAGCCGTGAGCCATCGCCTCGACGACTTGACGATGCGCCTCGGCGGTGGCGCCGACGCAAAGAAAGAGTCCCGCGCGCCGCCATAGCCTCTTGCGCTGATCGGGCGACGGGGATTCGACATGGTAATGCCCCGGCGAAAACGATGTCGACGCGATGACATCCGACCCGATCGTCACCACGCGAGTTTGATCGCTCAACCGCAGGCAACGCTCGAGCACTTGGCGCAGCAAGCCCTCGGTTTGGCGTTCGGCTTCGCCACCGACGCCGTCGCTCGAACCGAATGCGGCTAGGAGAAAGTAGTCGCGAGGCACCTCCGACTCATCGGAATCCTCCTCCGACTCTCCGTCGACACCAAAGCCGATGGTCAGAGGCTCTCGACCGATGAACTCGCGAAGTCGTCGTCCCACCGCGGCACGCTCGACGATCCAAGTCAGCCGGCGTCCCGTCGCTCGGAAGTCGAGACCATCGACGTTCACCTTGACCGAGGGATCGAGCACGAGGGCGAACCCGCGATCCGAACCGCAAAGGCTCTCGGCGACCAGTTGAGCGGCCAGAGCATCGCAGGCGATCTTGTTGCCGCGAAAGCCGGCAAGACTCTCGGCCAGTTCCTCTTTCGAGTCGAAGGTGGTCGACAAACAGGTACGGACCAGCGCGGACGCCCCTTCGAGCGATGTCACCCGGACGGTTCTTCCCCGTTGTCTCAGTCGACGGACGTGGTGGACAATCGTGTTCGCCGCCTCTTCCGTCGGCGGTTGCGCCAGGATGTAGAGAACGGGCGGTTCGCCCGCGGAGCGTTCGCGAACTGGCGTCGTGGCCACCGGGAGATCCAGTGGGGTATGTTCCCCCACCACGCGAAGGCCCGTGGGCCGTTCGGAAAAGGACGCTCCCCCGGAGCGAGACCGCGCTCCCAACGCGTGTGACCACTGCGTCCAGCGTCGCCAGGGGACGTGGCGCGCATTGAACCGGAGGAGCCGAAATTCCTCTCCCCCCTCGCGTACGACGATTCGCAGACCGAGCGCGGGACCGTCCAAGTGGATCCAGCGGATCCCATCACGGCCGACTCTCTCAAAGCGAGCGATCGGCTGGTCAGGTTCGTGTTCCGAGAGAGGAACCGCTTCGACGAGCGCGCACGCCGCGGGGTGGCCGTCGAACGCGCATTCGATCCGCATCCATCCCTTCGGAAACCATGCGGGCAAGAGGTACTCGGCGGACCACTGGTCGAGGTCCGCGGGGGCTAGCGGCTCACCGACCGTGTCGAACGACTGGGAGACTCGCAAGAGTGACGTTTGATCGTGGAGACGGGGGCGAAGCAAGCGAACGAGCCAAGCAAGCGGCGCGAAGAGTCGCCAATCGCCGACTCCCTGCCAGCGACTCAAGGCCGCGCGGGCGAGCAGAAGTCGCTGGTCGTTCCTGGTCGCGAGAGCGTGATTGGGAGGATGGCCATCGTTCGTGGACGACGAACGAGAGGCCTCGCACGACTTGTCCGAGGAAGGACAACACGAGGCACTCGACGCCAAGAGGGTCGCCATCGCAGATTCCTTTCCGCTTCCACGGAACCGGGCGGCATCCAAGATTGCCACCGGTCGTTCCTTTCCGCCGCGGCGCTGACGGCCGCGAGCCTGTGGGAACGATGTTGATAAGGTACGCGGCGTTCCGCGGGAACGCAAGGCGACATCAGCGGAATGTCCGTGGGGGAAAGAGGATAGAGCTGAACCAGCGTATCAGGACGTTGGTCTCGACGACGAGCCGGCTCGGTCGCGGGCTCATCGTCGTTGCCAGGAAGGTTAGTGGGCCAACACGACAGGCACCGGCCGCATCAGCTTGGCGGAAGGTTTCTCGTTGACCGTCGTCGCGCTCACCCGTCGCACGGTCCTCGACTCCCGCTTGCGCGACTCCGACCACTCGGCGGTCGGCGGAATAGAGGAGGTATCGAAGAGATCGAGCACCCGTGGTACCGGACGGCTCGAAAGACGCGGCCCCCGAGGAGTTTCGACCTCCAAGTCCACGGGAAGGATCGGGCCGCTCTCCTCCTTGCGCGATTTGATGGGAGCCTCGCCCGTGTCGACCGGGATCGTCATCATCTCGTCGCCGAACACGGGTGGCGGCAACTCTTCCGATTGCAGCACATCCCGATCGAGCATCCGGGGGGTCTCGTCGGCGACCACCACTCCCTCGTTGACCGCCGCGACGCGAATGGTTCCTCGCGCCGACGTTTCGGGCTTGGTCTTCGCTTCGGGAAGCGTGACCTCATGCTCGATGTCGGCGTACGTCAGCGGGCGTTCCTTCTCGAAGAAGGACTCCGGCAAGTCGACCTCCTGCGCGATGACCGGGTTCTTGCTCTTCACCGAGACATCGACGGGGATCTCGATCTCGTCGATGACCGGTTCCACCGGAATCGTCGGAGCACACGTCGGTCCGCAAGGGATCAAGGGCCGCTGGCACGGGACGTCGACTTGGCGACAAGCCGCGCTCGGGACCGAAGGATCGCCGATCGGTACTTGGAACTCGCGTTTGGACTCGAAGACGCGGCCATCGGGCGTCGTGAAGCGGGCCGAGGCGATCAAGTTCTTGCGGGTCGGCGGGAGCTGCCAGAGATAGTCGAGCGAATAGCAACTACCAAAGAGGCCGGCGCGCCAGCTCTCGCGAAGCACCTCTCCCTCGGCATGCCAAACTCCCAGTTCCTCGATCTTCCCCAGGTGCCCCTTCTGGAAGAGACTCACGGTGATGCGACCGGGAACCTTGAGAGCGTCCCCTTCCGGATCGAGGGGTTGAACTTGAATCTGGAAGCCATCGTAGACGCCATCTCCCTCGAAATCGCGCGCGCCGGTGGCCCGGCCGACATCGATCTTCGAAAGGAGGGCGGTTTGGTAGACCGTTTCCGGCGCGACGGGAACCTCACCGGGCCCGAGCGCGGGAACGTCAGCCAGAGCGGAGCGGAGGGCGAGGATCTCGGCATTCTGCGTCTGGACGACGCATTCGAGTTCCTGAGCCCGGCCCGTCTGATAGCGCAGCTCCGCCTCGACCAGTTGGTTACCTCCATGGCAACCGATCCCGGCGACGAGTAGAAGCAAACATGTAGGATGAGCAAGACGCCTCATCGTCGGTCCTGATGCGTGGAACCTAATCGTTCCCAAGGATCGAGATGCCCCCAAGGAGCATCTCAGGGAGCCAACGTGGCTCCATGCACAAAGTCAGGAGACCGGCGTCTATCGAGTGAAGTGAAATCAGGGTGCTACGAGCCGGGCAGTCGCCCCGACGCTCGTAGCGGCGGAAGCGACTTACTCCGACGGGGCGGCCGTCGGGTCCATCTGTTCCAACACCTTGTCGACGAGCCCGTAGTCCCGGGCCTCTTCCGCCGACATGAATTTGTCGCGATCGGTATCTCCCTCGATCGCATCGAGATCCTTGCCGGTGTGACGCAAGAGAATCTCGTTGAGCCGCTTCTTGAGCCGGAGGAACTCGCGGGCGTGGATCTCGAGATCCGTCGCCGTTCCTTCCGAGCCCGCCAAGGGTTGGTGGATCATCACCCGAGCGTTGGGCAGAGCCACTCGTTTGCCCTTGGTTCCCGCCGCCAGCAAGACCGCTCCCATGCTGGCCGCTTGGCCGATGCAGTAGGTCGCGACATCGCACGTCACGTACTGCATCGTGTCATAGATCGCCAATCCCGCGGTAACCGAGCCACCCGGAGAATTGACATATATGTGAATGTCGGACTTTGGATCGTCGAACTGGAGGAAAAGCAACTGAGCGATGATGACATTCGAAACGTTGTCATCGATCGCGGTGCCGAGAAAGATGATGCGATCCTTCAACAGCCGGCTGTAAATGTCCATTTCCCGGGCATCACGTCCGGATTTTTCGACGACATAGGGAATAGTCGGCATCGCTGAATTCTCCGCATCCTTGATTGATCGCCCTGCATTCCCGCCGAGCCAACCAAACGCCTCAGATCACCTAAACGACCTGACCATCCTTCTTACTCAAGCGTGAACTTCTCTTCGGGAAGCTTTTGCAGGACTTCGTCGACGAGTCCGTACTCCGCGGCCTGCGGCGCGGTCAGGTAGCGATCGCGTTCGGTATCCCGCGCGACCGTCTCGATGTCCTGGTTGGTGTGACTTGAGAGAATCTCGTTGAAAACCGACTTCATTCTCAAGATTTGCTCGCACTGGATCTCGATATCCGAGACCTGACCACCAACGCTACCGTGAGGCTGGTGAATCATCACCGTCGAGTGAGGCAACGCGAATCGCTTGCCCTTGGTACCACCGGCGAGCAAGACCGCGGCCCCACTGGCCGCCAGTCCGATCACGTAGGTCGCGATGGGACACTCGAGAAACTGCATCGTGTCGTACACCGCCAGCGTCGAGGAGACCGAACCTCCCGGGCTATTGATGTAGAAGTGAATTTCCTGCTTTTTGTTCTCGTACTGCAAGTACAGGAGCTTCATGACCGTCGCGTTGGCGCTGGCGTCGTCAATGACCCCCTCGAGAAAGACGATGCGGTTCTCCAGGAGCAAGTCACCGAGGGTGAGCTGACGCTGGCGTGCATAGTCTCGGTAGCGCTGAACGCGCGGCTCATTCCAGTTTCGACTCATGTCATCCATGGTGCCCGTGCTCCTTGTGAAACCTTCGCTGTGCCATTGTAGGGGGAATCGGCCGATGTGTAGCACTCGCTTTCCCGGCCCCGCCCCGCGAGGCACTAACAGCGTTCACGGTGCCAAGTTACTCCATCGCGAGCAAGCGGGATTGTCGTCAGCGACCGCTTCGGGCCGGTACTTAGCGGGCCCTTCCCGACACATGGACGACTTTCCTGACCCGTGGATCGGCGGTTGGTGGAGAACTACACGACAGGCGACGCGAATCGACCGACACGTCGTTAGGAATCCTTGGCTTCGGACTCGTCCCCAGCCTCTGCCTCGGCCTTCGTCGAATCCTCCTCGGTCGCGGCCGCGGAAGTCTCTCCCTCCTCGGCCTCTTCCGGCATCACGGATTCGTCGAGCCCGGCCGCACCCGTCGGCTCGGAGAGTTCGACCGTCACGTCTTCCTGCTCGGCATGAGAAACGACGGCCGCGATCGCTTTGCGTTCGAGGATGTGCAGCCCCAGGGTATCCCAAAGCTGTTCCTTCTCGATACGGGCACGGACGCGTCGGGGACTCTCCCCCGTGCGTTGGGCCAACGAGAAGACCTCCGCCTCGAGATCGCTCTCCTCGATCTTGATCTCCTCGCTCTCCGCGATCCGTTCGAGCACGAACTGCTGCTTGAGCGAGCGGGCAGTGGAGGCCATGCTGTTCTGACGCAGCACGTTGATCTTGGCGCGAATCTCGTCGTCGGGATAGCCCGCTTCCTGCAGGTCGAAGATCGTCCGCTGAAGCGTTCGCTCGGACTGCCGACGGAGCAGATCGGGAGGCAGCTCCCAGTCGGCCCCTTCGAGAAGTTTCTCGATGACCTGTTCGCGAGCGGCCTCTTCCTGCTCGTGCTCCAAGCGGCGTCCCAGGCTCGATTGCACCAGATCGCGAAGCTCTTGCTCGTCTCCACAACCGACCGAGTCGAGAAAATCCTGGTCGAGCGTCGGCAGTTGCTGCTCAGAGACCCCTTTCACGACAAAGACGGCTTCCACCTCTTTGCCACGAAGCTCTTCCTTGCGAATCGAGTCGGAGAGGACGGCTTTGACTTCCCGCGAATCTCCAGCTTTGACGCCTTCCATCTTCTCGGCGAAGTCCGCGACGCGGCCATCCCGGAAGACGAGTTCCTTGTCCATGCGGACGTTGAGATTCTCGACCTCGTTGATGACCTTGCCATCGTGGAGGAAGCGAATGTCGACCTCGAGGTAGTCGTCCTTGACGGCTCCCGTGTCCTTCGGCTTCATCGCCCCGAAGCGGCGAAGGAAGTTCTTGAGCCCATCATCGATTTCGCTCTCGCCGATCTCGCGGACCGGACGCTTGATCTTGAGGCCCTTGTATTCGGGCAGATCAAACTCGGGACGCACTTCGACGTCGAACTCGTAGACGAAGTCCCCGTCCTCGGGCAATTCGACCGCTTCGATGTCGATGTTCGGCTCGTCGAGGGCATCGATCTTCTGCTCGTCGCCAATCTGCTCAAGGCTCTGCATCATGAGCCCAGCCTTGACCTGGCTGGCGACGTCCTTGCGGAAACGCCGCTCAATCAACCTCCGCGGCGTCTTCCCAGGGCGAAATCCGGGAACGCTTGCGGACTTGACGAGATCGGAGAACTCTTTGTTGAAAAAGCGATCGACTTCGGATCGGGGAACAGTGACCCGAAGGTGCTTGCGGCAAGGGCCGGCTTCGCTGATATCGACGGAAAGGTCGATGCGATCGGGGGTTTGCTCTTGCCCTTCGGCCTGATCTTCGGCCGCCTCTTCCGGATCGGTGGAAAGAACATCCGCCTCTTGATCGGACATCGTTAGCTCCGTCAGCTTCCAGTCGCTAGCGTTGGTGGATTCGTGGCCCGTCGAACGTCGAGGCTGGACTTCGGAGCGAGGAGACTATGTCGGCTAGCCCAAATCACCCTAGCGCCCGACCCCCCTAAGCCGGCCGAACCGTCACTGCTTCGTGGTCAAACAAAAGAGAGCGGGTGATGGGAATCGAACCCACGACAGCCACGTTGGCAACGTGGTGCTCTACCGCTGAGCTACACCCGCAAAAGAGTCAACTAAATTGTCGGCGAGGAGGCCATCACAAGATGTCCCTCGCAGCACATCATCGTAGCCACAACGTCGACGTTTTCAAGCGAATTGAGAACTTCGAATTCCGACTCGCCGAATCTCCCGAGTCCGCCAATGATGGTTGTGCCATGTCAACGATCGTCGCGGAACGCTAAACTGCTCCCATGCCATCGCAACGACCCAATGTTCTTGTCGCTGTCCCCAACCGTGGATCACTTTTGGCCAAGACGGTCGAATCGCTCCGGCGCCTCGCGTGCGCGAGCGCCTCGGCCGAACGCGTCGGCCTCCTGGCGATGCCCGGCGAGCCCGTCGAACGGGTTCGCCATCAACTCGTCGACCGGTTCCTCTCCGACGCCACCTGGACCCATCTCTTCTTCGGCGACGCCGACCAAGAGTTTCCTGAAGATACGCTCGATCGACTCCTAGCGTTGGATTCGGCGATCGCTTGCTTGCCGGTCACGATCTACGCCCCGCGAGTCGCCGGCAAAGGCCGCTCGGGCCCGGGCGTCACCACGAACATCTGGATGCACGACTCGGAAGCGGGCACTCCCGCCACCGAACGAGTCTCGCGATTCCTCGATCCCGACGAGTTTCCCAGTGGGCCATTCACGTGCGACGGCACCGGGCTGGCTTGCTGCCTAATCGCTCGCGAAGTCTTCGAAAGGATGGCAAAGCCCTTCTTTTCCTTCAAGTTCCGCAACGAGGGAAAAGCGATCGGCGTCAGCGAGGACGCCTACTTTTTCAACAAGGCGCGCGAGCTGGGTTACCACATCAAGGTCGACCCATCTCCCGAATCGGTTTGCGAACACTACAAGGAAGTCGACCTGACCCGTCTGGAGGACTTCTTCCGCGATCTGCCCAAGCGCTGGCCTTGGCGACGCGACTCAAAGACCAACGAGTCCCTCTTCATCGCTTGCCTGCCGGAGGACAACGAGATCCTCCACGAGACGACGCTCTTTCTCTGGATGCAGCAGAGCCAGCTCAAGCGACCGCACGAAGTCTTCCGCACGTCGAACTGGCTCCAATCGCTCAAGCTGTCGATCCGTACGTTCCTCGCTCAGCAAAGCGAGGACTGGCTCTTGATCATCGATGGCCGCACCGTCCCCCCCGACGACTTCGCCGATCGGGTCATCAGCACTTCGATCCCGTTCGCATCGGGACTATTTCGCGAACTCGTCAATGGGGAGCCCGCCAACGGGTTTCTCCTTCGTCCCTCCGAGCACGATGGCGACCCCGCCCATGTGGCCGACTGGTTGACCGAACCTCTTCCCGTTCATTGGGCGAGCTTGCGTGCCACCGTGATCCACCGTCGCTTGCTTGAGAAGATCGGCACGTCCTGGGTACCAGCCCATGGCGGACCGCGCGAAGCGGGATCGGCGTTGGCCGAGGCGCTGTGCCGCTCGGGCGAAGACTCCCCCCAGCTCGTTCCGATCGGCTGCTCGCACTTGCAGCCCTTTGGTCTTCGGCGCCTTCTCGACGCGAAGCTGGCCCTGAAGGCGGAGCTTCGCCAGCGAAACGGCGCCGGTTCCTAGCCGAATCCGCTCCGGATCGATTGCCACGGGCTCGATCAATCTCGAACTTCGGCCGAAAGAGAATCTTCGAGCGAATTCCCCTCGCCTCACCCTTCCTCGTCCATTACCATTCGGACCATCTTCGACACATCGACGACGTCGGCCAAGTCCAGCGACAAGGGGCAACCCGTGAGCCGTGGCGCCACCACGCTAATTTCGTTCATCGCACTCGTTCTCACCGTTCCTTGGCTCTACACGAGCGACCGGATGGCGATTTGGTTCGGGTTTCCGCCGTGGGCGTTCTACACCATCGCGACGACTGTCGTTTACGCCGTGGTGTTGAATCTGCTGTTGGGCACGCAATGGTCGCGCATGGCGGGAGGCGACGATGCCGACAACGCCTGACGTCGCCACCGACGTGACCGACACCGCCCTGCTTGGCCCCGGCGGCATCGCGTTTCTCTCGCTCTATCTCGTCTCGCTTCTTCTCGTCGGCCTGGCCGGAAGGGCCGTTCGCAAGGAGAACTCCCTCGCCGACTTCTTCCTCGGCGGGCGGGGAATGGGATTTTTCGTCCTACTGCTGACGCTCTACGCGACCCAATACAGCGGCAACACGCTCATCGGCTTCGCGGCTCAAGCCTACCGCCAGGGCTACGCCTTCCTGGTGAGTGTCACCTTCATGACCGCCGTGATCGGTTGCTACCTCATCTTCGCGCCGAAGCTGCAACGCCTCTCGAAGCAACACGACTTCATCACTCCCGGCGACTACTTCCACTTTCGCTATGGCTCCCGAGCCCTCGCCGTCCTAGCAACGATCATCGGCATCATCGCGCTGGGCAACTACATCGTCACCAACCTCAAGGCGATCGGCACAATCGTCGAGTCGGCGACCGGCCATCAGATCTCCTTCACGACCGGCGTGATCGCCCTCTCGTTCATCATGGTCGTCTACGAGACACTCGGCGGACTGCGAAGCGTGGCATGGACCGACGTGATCCAGGGCATCCTCCTGATGGTGGGGTGCCTTTGTATCTTTGGCGCCATCCAGTGGCACTACGGCGGCCTGACGGGCATGGCCGAGCAACTTCAAACGATCAAACCCGAGTTCTGGACACCGCCGACGTGGTCGGAAAAGCGAACGTGGCTGAGCACACTCATCCTCGTGTTCGCCGGCATTCCGCTCTACCCGCACGCGATCCAGCGGATCTACGCCGCCCGAAGCGCCGGGACGCTCAAACGCTCGCTTCAGTTCATGGTCTTCATGCCGTTGGCAACCACGCTCTTCATGGTGCTGGTGGGAATCATCGGCGCCGCCCGCTTTCCCGACTTGAGCAAGGATCAGAGCGAACAGATCACCCTCAGGCTCCTGCAAGACATCGCCGCTCACATTCCCGCGGTGTCGATGCTCATTGTCGTTTTCCTCTCGGCGGCGGTCGCGGCGATCATGTCGACCGTCGACTCGGCGCTGCTTTCGATCGCGTCGATGTTCACCCAAGACCTCTACCGGCCAATGCGTTCCCGCGCCTCCCAATCGCACCTGACGCGCGTCGGCAAGATGTGTTCCTGGTTGGTCATGGCCCTCTCGACGCTGCTCGCGATCAACCTTCCCCAAACCATCTACTTCTTGATGGAGATCAAGCTCGAGCTTCTTTGCCAGATCGCGCCGGCGATGCTCCTGGGCATTCACTTTCCTCGGCTAAGATCGATGCCGGTTCTCTGCGGCCTGGTGGTCGGGGTGGTCTTCTACTTCGGGTTGTTCTTCACGCTGCGGGCCTTGGACATGCCGCGTCTCTGGGACGTCCATTCGGGGATCTGGGCGTTGCTGGCCAACTTGGCGACGATCGGCTTGCTCTCGTGGCTCCTCCCCGAGACGCCGCGGACAAGTGCCTCGAGCCCCCAAGTTGCTTCGAATTGACCTTCATCTAACGATGGAACTCGCCAGAACGTATATCCTTTTAGGAGCTTTTCACGATGACACGGTTTCTTCTCTTGCTCACCCTCGGCGGGGTCGTGCTCACCAGTGAGGCTGCCCGGTCCGAGGAAGCGATGAACACCAACTATCCCACCATTGGCAAAGTCGTTCGCGAGAGCGGCAAGCTGGACAACCTTGTCGATCCCGACGCGAAGATCGACGTTCTTGCAAGCGGTTTCGATTGGTCGGAGGGCCCGATCTGGGTCGCCGACGGCGGCTACCTCCTCTTCTCCGACATTCCGCCCAACAAGATCATGAAGTGGAAGGAAGGGGAAGGGCTCAGCCTCTTCATGCATCCCTCCGGCTACACCGGTGTCGCCGACTACGGCAAGGAACCGGGCAGCAACGGCTTGACGCTCGATCCCAAAGGACAGCTCATCCTGTGCGAGCACGGCGATCGACGTGTTTCGAAGCTGACCAAGTCGGGCGGCAAGATCACCCTCGCCGATCACTACAACGGCAAGCGGCTCAACAGCCCCAATGACGTCATCGTCGCCTCCAACGGCGATCTGATCTTCACCGATCCCCCCTACGGTTTGCCGAACCGCTGGGACGATCCGCTTCGCGAACTCGACTTCTGCGGTGTCTATCGCTTGACGCCGGAGGGCGAACTGACGCTGCTGACCAAGGAGATGACGCGGCCCAACGGCCTGGCCCTCTCTCCCGACGAGAAGACGCTCTACGTCGCCAATTCCGATCCGGAGAAAGCGATTTGGATGTCGTTCCCCGTCAACGACGACGGGACGCTCGGCAAGGGAGAGGTCTTCTACGACGCCACCGAGAGCGTCGGCAAGCTACCGGGACTGCCCGACGGACTCAAGGTCGATGTCGACGGCAACCTCTTCGCCACCGGGCCGGGCGGCGTCCTCGTCTTCACCCCCGACGGCGAGTTGCTCGGCCGCATCGCCACCGGCGAGAAGACCGCCAACTGTGCCTGGGGCGACGATGGCTCGACGCTCTATTTGACCTCCGACATGCACCTGTGCCGGATCAAGACCAAGACGAAGGGCGCCGGCTGGGACAAACGCTAGTGGTCAATCTTTCGGTCCCGCGTCAACTCCCCGAGGCGAGCTGACGCTGGAAACCTGGGGTACGCTGGATCACCCGAAGGCGAGCCCGCATCCGCTCCCAGCAACGCCGGCCGTGATCGACGAGTTCGACCACTGTTTCCGTGATCCTCACCGAGGGCTCCGCTCCGACGAGCGAGCCCTCCGCCGCTAGCGAGTCCGACACCCAGCGGCGCGTCTCCTGGAGCAATCCCGCCATCGGCGCCAGTCCGACGAGATGGTGAACCACATCGTTCTTGTAAGGTGGTGGCGGCCCCTTGCCCCCTTCCTCCAACGCCAGGGCGTGGATCCGATTGGCGAAAGCGATCTGTTCCCCCACGAAGCTCCGAATCAACTCCGACACGCACACATCCGATGCCAACATGTCCGGGATCTTCGCGAGTTCCTCCACAAAGCTCGGCGTTTCGCGATCAAATCGTTCGAGCAAGAGCGACAGGGTCGGATCGCGCCTTGGAGGATGAGGATCGATCGACTCGACCGCACCGGCGAGCCATCGTGTCAGCTCCCACCCTTCGTCCAGCAATTCATCTCCCGCGAGGTTCATCAGGCAGCGCAAGAGGTAGCGTGACTTGTCGAGGGCTTTGCGCGCCTTCGTCGCCAATGGACCCGCCTCCATCCCTGGGGGCAACGCCTCTCCCCGCTCGAGCAACAGGGCCGCCTTCCGGTAGAAGAGGCCGATGTGGGCATACGCATGTCCCGCGAAGAGCACCCGCTCGCCCGCCCACCAGATCGGATGATCCGGGCCAGGCGTGTTCCACCACGCCGGCACCCGAAGCTCGGGCGACGCAAACGCCTTCCGCGTGAGGATCTCCCCGGCGACCACCAAGTCGGAGAGCTTATTGTGCGCGGCTTCGTGAATCAGCGACTCCGCCAATACCCACGGGTTGGCCAAGGATTTCGCCGACACCCAAATGGCCCCGAAAAAAGGATGCAGCGAAAAGGAGATCCATTCATCCTCGTCTCCGACGGCTGGGGTGTCGGGGTTGGGACGTCCGAGGACCGCGAGCACGCGGACATGCGCCAAAAGGCTCGGCGTCAACTTGGGCAAGACCATCCGGGCGAGCGATTCGGCCTCCACGAGCCTCGTGCGCGACGCGGCAGGCATCTCCTGAAGTACCTGATTTCCCAGCGCGATCCCCGGCCGAGCAAGCGTCGCGTAGAGCCGCCGATACTGGGACGCGATGAAGTCCTCGGCGCGACCTTCGTCCCAGAGCAACGTCTGAAGGGGAGGCTCGCCAAGGTAGTGCGGCTCGGGGGCATCGACTTCCAACGGCGACACTTGGCGATCGCCTTCGAGAGAAGCGGAAGCGACTTCCAGAAGCGTGGCGAGCCCACTCGGAACGGAGAGAGCGTTGCGCATCTGGGCGAGAGCCGCGGCTTGAATCCGGGTCCTAATCACGGGGTCGAGCAACACGCGGTGGCTCGCGGAAAGAGCGGTTCCACGAAGCCGCTCGGCGAATCGTCTCGCCTCGGGATGGTGGATCGCCAAGTCGTCCACCATCGCGCGGACGACTTCCGCGGTGCGCGGCAGCACGACGCCGACATCCCCAAAGGAGGCGTGCGTCGCGAGTTCGTCTTCCGTTCGTTCCAAATTCTCGAGCATGCTCTCGTCAGCCACTTCGGGAGGACGTCACGCGTCTCTCGACGATCGCGTGCGGAGCGATGACTTCGACGAGACTCCTTTCGACGTGACGCTATCCCAGAGTGTACGGAGGGCACGGGTGCCTGGACAACGGCGCCGGGCACTTACCCCACTTCCTCCTGGCCGGTCGACGGCCCCAAGTGCGTCGCGAAGGTCCAACGGTGCCCATCCGGATCGAGGACCGCGAAACAGCGATCGCGCCAAAACATGTCGGTCGGCGGAAAGAGACTCTGGCAACCGGCCTCGACCGCTCGCTCGTGCATCGCGTCGGCATCGGCGCAATAGACGTAGAGCCCGACGGGCGAGGGAACCGAATCGACGGGCGCCTTCGCGGGGTTCCCGAAGGCGCCGGAGGGACCGACCATCACGACGATCTGGTCGCGATACGACATCTCGCCGTGCAGGACGCTGCCCGACTCGTCCTTCATCGGCGTCGATCCCGCCGAGAAGCCGAACGCCTTCTCGTAGAACTCCATCGACTCGGCAGCGTCCCGAACGGTCAAGTAAGGGGTGATCCAAGGCATCTGGGATGGGCGAGTGGTTGTCTCTGACATGATGAAAATGTCCTCAGTTTTTACATCGAAGGCTGGTCGCTCCGGGCAGGTACTCATGGCGACAAGAAGGTACGCGGTAGCGAACATCCGGCGATCCCTGTGGTCGAAGTCAACGAGTTGGTAGCACGTTGTTGGGTTGGAGGTCGACTTGTTGGACCGCCGAAAGCGGTTCCCGTCGACCTCGGGTGCTACCGAAGTATTGGTCCAGAGAGAGGGTCCGTCCAACAAATCCGTCGGCTTCGATGGTAATCGTCGCGCTGCGGAACTCGATGAGCCCCTCGTCGAAGAAGAGCCCGTGGTTGCCCTTCACCACGAATCGGTGCTCGATTTCGGCGATTCCGTCGCGGTTGGTCGAGGTGGAGGTTCGATGATCGTAGCCATCGGCGAGTGTGACCTTGGCCCCAGGCAGAGGTTTGCCGGTCGCTCTATCGAGGATTTGGAAGCGAAGCGTGATGTTCGTCGAGCCAATCCATTGACCGATCGTGCCCCACTGAAGCAGCACGACCAGGGGCAGGAACAAGAGAGCCATTCCGGTCACGCGCCACAGGAAACGACGTTGACGGGCCGCCGACGTCGCTCGCGACCGATCGGCCCCGGAGTCTGCTCCACTCGCACGTTGTTCCATGTTCCGCCAACGCTCCCGTTCTCTCGACGGAGTCGAGCGACCTCTTCCGAGTGCTCCCCCTTGCAAGGGGGAGTTGGTGGGGGTCCCGTTTTCTCTACTGGTTCGAACGACCTCTTTCGAGTGCCCATGCCCGGAAGACATTCCATCGGCTGCCTTCCCGCCCCAGTCCAGATCGACTCTCTCGAGAGCGTTTGTAGGAACCGGTCCAACCAGACGCTAACGCGCGTACCAGACGATGAGCCGTTCGAGACCGCGCTGGCGTGCGAGGACATCGAGTCGTTTGCGGTGTCGATACCCCGACAGAAGGGGATAGAAGTGCGACCGATCGAGGATGCAGACCGTGCGGATCATATCCTCGCGGGTCGGTTCGCGGCCCTGAGAAAGCCATCGCAAGACCCAGAGCCCAACCGGAAACGCGAGGGCCAAGGCCCGAAATCCATCGACGACGGACCAGCCGAAACGGCCAGCGCCGCAATACTGGAGCGAAGCCGTCATTGCCTCGAGATAGGCGTTGAGCGGCCCGACGACTTCCGCCAAGAGCCCCCCGAGCGGGCGTTCCAAGTCCTCGAAACGCGCGACCGGCATGTCGGGATGCACTCTTGGCACTTCCCCGCGCCCTCGGGCGATCCGAACCGCCGCGCGCAACAACTCCCACCGCTTGGCGAACGAGGGCCGATCGCCAAGGTTCGGATGAAACCGGACGTACTCTCCCGCCGTCTGCCGGAAGAGGATCCTGGCGGTCCGGCTCGGCTCGGCTCGCTCCCGCAGAAGCTCGTTGACCTCCTTCGAGGCGGCCGTCGCGAGCACCTCGACCAGGTCGACGAGCGCCTTGCCCTTCACGCGACCGAGCCGACACTCGGCCAAATGACCACAAAGCCTGACGAGATGAAGCAGACGCCGGACCGGTGGAAAGCGCTCGTCGAGCATGATGCGTTCGAAGTGATCGGTCACGCGACGGACGTCGGCCCACGGGTGGGAGCGCCGACTGACGATTCCCGGGGCTGCCAGGGACTCGAGCTTCTCGGGAAGCGCGTGCGGGGCGAGTTCGCGAACGAGCCCGAGATGCTCCTTGAGCACCTTCCCCTTGTTATCCGCGGCCGAGGGACAGGTGCGCCGCATCGTCAGTCGAAGATGATCACCGACCGGAATGAGTTGGAAGGGAAAGAGGCGGCACGCCCAGGGTTTGGCCGCTTCGCCATGTTCGGCATGAATCCGGCAGAGTCCCTCGTCGGTCAGGAAGACGCAGCTTCCATCGGGACGCTGAGCCAACGCCGTGGGACCGCCGAGGAGACCGACTTGCTGGGTGACCGCGACCCCCTTGAAGTCGGGATGACGGGCCCAGCCCTGTTCGCTCAGTCGTCGTGTTTCGCTCGCATCAAGGACGACCGTGTGTCCCTTGCAGCACTGACCACAAGCGAAGCAATCCCACTGCTCCACGATGGGCAGGGTTCGGATCGGAAGCGTGTTCGTGGCGGAGGAAGGGGTTGAAGTCGAGGACATGGTGAGCCGAGAAAGCGACGAGCTCTCCTTTTCCTTGCGAATCGGCCAGCTCACGCGACGGATCGCTCGCCATCCTCCCGCGAGGATGGAGGGTGAGCAAGCGTGGCTGACGCTAGTGGTCTGTTGCAATTTGAAGTTGGCGTCGGTGTACCCCTACCCGTTCGGCGCAGGCTGGCAAGGAGCCACTGGCACCCGTAACCCTAGGTGAATCAGTGCACTAGTGGTCGTTGAATTCGGTGGCCATTTGCGCGGCGATCTTCGCGAACCGCTGCTGCTGAGGCCCCGGCACGTTCGCGAGGTGCTGATGACACTCGAAGACGTGCCGGCTGATCTCCTTGAATTCGACACCACCCGTATCGAGTGATTCCCATTCCCCGAGGAGACGGGGAGATTCGTCGACAACCCGCAAGATGGCGTCCAAGTGGAGTGACTCAAGAAGGCCTCGGCACTGCCGCGAGGGATTGGCGATGGCGAAGTGGCACCCAACGTCTCGCCCGGCCGCCTTGTGGAGTCCGACCATGACGCCCAGGAAGGTACTGTCGAGATAGTCGCAGCAACTCAAGTCGAGGACAAGCCCCATGGAGGAACCCTCCTCGGCGACGCTCTGCGCGAAGTCCTCGACCATGGGGCTCTCGTGGAGCGTTCCGGCTCCCTCGACACGAATGACGTAGCCTTCCTCACAGCGGCCGAAGCGCACGATTGATGAACTAGCCATTCTCACCCAACCTCCCCGCAACCTTGATGATCGGGACTCCTCAAGTCTATCACCATGCGGTGAGATTCGTCAGTAGAAACCGGACACCAAGCAAGTTCCCTCGCCCCGGAGGTAGAAACCGTGAAGACGGGCCCGATGATTGGACGAGTTGCCAGCCGATCGCCCAATTGGCCCATCCACACCTACCTGGATGCCAGAGGATCACGCCTCTGTGGGCATGGCACCCAAAGGTCTCTTCGACAATGGATGAACCGATCAGGATTGCTACGCCATGACCGGGAAGAGGTCGGCGAGACCGTTGAGGATGCGCTGCGCCGAAGCCGAGCGGTTGAGAATGTAGAGATGAATCCCCGGCACGCCCTCGCGGAGGAGTCCCTCACACTGATGGCGAGCGTGGTCGACCCCGACCTGCTCCTGAGCCTCGGCATCGTCGGCACATGCCGCGAGTTTTTCGAGAAGTTCTTCGGGGAGCCGAGCTTTGCACATCGACGTGATCCGTTCGATCTGCTTCTTGCTGAGGATGGGCAAGATCCCCGGCACGATGGGAACCGAGATCCCCCGTTCGTGGCAGCGATCGCGAAATCGGAAAAAGTCGTCGTTGTCGTAGTAGAGCTGGGTGAAAACCGCGTCGGCGCCGGCGTCGACCTTCCGAACGAGGTTGTCCAGGTCGACGTCGGGACTGGGCGCTTCCTGATGGGTTTCAGGATACCCCGCGACCCCGATGCCGAAGTTGGGGAACTCCGACCGAATCAACGCGACCAGTTCATTGGCGTAGCGCAGGCCGCCCTCGACCGCCTTGAACTCCGCTTCACCTTTCGGCGGATCCCCCCGAAGGGCCATGATGTTCTCGACGCCGAGTTCGGTCGCTCGCGTCAGCCACGCGCGAATCTCCTCGACGGTCGATCCGACGCACGTGAAGTGCGCGGTGGTGGGGACACCGTAGCGCTGGCGAATCTCCGTGATGATCTCCAGCGTCCGGTCGCGTGTCGAGCCGCCCGCCCCGTAGGTACACGAAATGAACCCCGGATCGAACGAGCAAAGTTCCCCCACCACTTGGTAGAGGTGTTCAAGCCCCTCTTGCTTCTTCGGCGGGTAGACCTCGAACGAAATCCGACACCGTCCATGGCTAAACAGTTCCGCGATTTTCACGCGTGATCCTCACTTTCGTCTCGTGCTGGCCGACACTGATGTTGACGGGACCATCTTGTCCCGTCAGGAGATGCCGTATTTTTTTAGCTTACTGCAAAACGTGCTGCGGGGAATGCCCAAGACTTGCGCGGCCTTGCTCTTGTTCCCGCCGCCGGCCTCGAGCGCTTCCAGGAGCTGCTGACGCTCGAAGTCGTTCAGCTTACTCTTCAGCGCCCGCCCACCGCGTCGCGGCATCGGTGGATCGCTCCAGGTACGGCGCGGCTCTTGCGAACCCTCGGGAGTAGCTCGTCGCCCCGATTCCGAGGGCAAACGCGGTTGGCTGACCTCTTCCGGAAGATCCTCCAACGTGATCAACGGGCCGTTGCTCAAGATCAACGCCCGTTCGAGCACGTTTTCCAGCTCCCGAATATTCCCCGGCCATTCATAGTTGAGCAGTGCGAGAACGGCATCGTCATCGAGACCCTCGCTCGACTTCTCCGTCTCGAACGAGCACTTTCGCAGGAGGTGTAGCGCCAGGTCCAAGATGTCGTCGCGCCGCTCGCGCAGCGGGGGAAGATACAGGCTCATCACGTTGATGCGGTAGAAGAGATCCTCTCGAAAACGTCCCTCACGAACGAACTCCTCGAGCGGTTGATGCGTCGCGGCGATGAAGCGCACGTCGACCTCGATCGGTTCACTCGATCCGACGGGCTCGAAGGTGCGTTCTTGTAGGACTTGCAGCAGCTTGGTCTGAATCTCGAGACTCAAGTCGCCCACTTCGTCGAGAAAGATCGTTCCACCATCGGCCAACTGAAAACGGCCGATCTTGTCGCGGTGGGCGCCGGTGAAGGCCCCCTTGACGTGCCCGAAGAGTTCACTCTCGAGCAGCCCCTGCGACAGGGCCGCGCAGTGCACTTTCACGAACGGTCCCTTGGCTCTCGGGGACGCGCGGTGAATCGCCTCGGCCAACATGCTCTTGCCCGTCCCGCTTTCGCCGCGGATCAGCACCTTCGCGGTCGAGACCGAGACCTTCCGGGCCAACGAGACGACGCTGCTGAGCGCCTCGCTACTTCCCTTGATGATATCGAAGTTGTCGGGGGCGACGCGTTCATCGCTCTCGCCGGCATCCAAGGTCGTTTCGGCGTTGGACTGAAGTTGCTGCAATTGCCGATGCTGCCGCGAGATCCGGGTGACTTTGTCGCGCAGTTCGACGTTGAGCGCCTCGAGCGTCTGATGCGTCTCCGCCCCATGCAGCGCCAACGCGGCCATCTTGGCCAGCGCCGAGAGAAACCCAAGATCCTCCGTCGTGTAGATCCCTCCCCGCTTGGGCCCGATAAGGAGAAACCCCTTGAGTTGCGTATCGAGCACCAGCGGCTGAGCGACCTCCACACCCAGACTCCGAAGGAGCGGCGTGACCCGATCGCCACGCAGGATCAACCCTGGGCTAGCCTGCAAGAGCGCCCCACGCTCGAGAACGCGGCTGAGCTCCTCGTCGGCGGGAAGGTGATCGGGGAGAACCGCCTCGCCCGTCGAACTGCCTCGAACAAAGGAATCGTCCCCCTCACGCAGATAGAACGCCGCCCCGCGCGGATCGAGGACCTCATCGACGACGAGCAGGATTCGCCGACTCAGTGTCGATAGGTCGAGGAGCTGTCCGACGGTTTCGTTCATGCGGCGCATCGCCCGGTTGAGCTGGTGCCGATCGCGATAGAAACGGCGGTCAAGGACCAGACGAATCCGCTCGCGCAGTGTGCTCAGCACCAAGAGCACGAGCATGACGAAACTCGCGATGAGGAACGACTGGCGTTCCGACTCGCCCTGGCTGACTTCATCGGCAAGCCGCGGCGAGAACCAGACCGCCAAGATCAAGAGCCCGTAGTAGCAAAGTCCACCGGCGAAACTGATCAGGACATAGAGCCAGCCGCGCTGAAGGATCTCCTCGACGTGGAGTAACCGGTAGCGGGCGATGCTGACCGCGAACCCGACCGTCATGACGAAGGAGGCCGCGAAGAGCGACCAATTCGCGCCGCCCAACGCGAAGTCGACGGGTTGCAGCAGCGCCAGGACGAAACTGTAGACGACAAAGAAGCTGGCACAGACAAGTCCGCCAAGGATGCAGCGAACCTGGTTCTTCTGAATCAGATTGTTCGCGGTGCGAGCACTGTGGACGAGGCTCGTCAGGCAGGCCAGGAGCATCACCCCCGCGATGCCGAGGTAGATCCAGATCAGCCACCAGAGTGTGTCGAGGAGATGATCGATGCTCGAGGCGGGAAAGTCGTGCCGAAAACGGAAGACGACGGTCCCGATCGTTCCGAGGATGGCGACCTGAAACAGGCCCGGAATGAGGTGAATTCCGACCAAAGTGAGCCGAGGATAGCGATAAACGACCCGTTTTGGCGTCGGAAAGACCAAAAAGAAGTGCAAATTGGCCTGCGGGAGCGCCATGGCGCACAGGGCGAAGATGTAGAGTAGCGCCGGACTGCCCGCGATCTGCAACCAGTGGTATCCCCCGACGTACGCTCCCACCGTGACGATGCACATCAGGAAAAAGAGGGCTGCGGAGTCATCCTCCGGACGCCGTCGAAAGACGAGCCATCCGATCCAGAAGATGAGGGACTCCATCGCAAACCACAGCAGGGAGACCGCCGAGGTCTGCCAAGGTTGCTCGCCGATCTCAAACCACGCCACGGACAGAGTTTCCGGTGACTCCGTGGGTCTGAACCGAACGCGAACGTAGCGTCGACCTTGATATTCCGCCACGGGCAGGCTTGTGGTAAGCAACTGTTCGGTCGAGGAGACGGTAGCAGAAGGAAACCGTTTGGGGTCGCCAAGTTTGGAGATGGTGTTAATGTACCGCGGCATGCTGTCAATGGGGATACCGGCGATCGACACCAAACGATCCCCCACTGTCGGCGAGGGACCGGCAGAGGGAGCGCGAGAGACGCGCCCGACTTGGACGCCCATAGCCTGAAAGCCGACGTTGGGCGTCAGATTGGCGTAAATAAGGACAACGATCGAATACGTGATGATTCCAATCGCCGAGGCTTTGAGCACTAGGCCACGGTTGATCGGGGAGAGTAGTCCGCCATTCCGAGCCATTCTTCCGGCTGCTCCCCAATTGCCCAGACACGTGAATCACGCTGTTTCGCCAAGAGACCCAAAGCCTTCGGCCAGCGTAACGAAAATTCGATGAAATAGCGAACTTTCACTGTCGTAACATTGGTAACGAAATTTCGTCACCAACTTCTGGCATCACAAGATAAAGTCACGAATACATTTATGCCGATTCGATAATCCAGGCCGTTTGGCCTAACTTTCGCAACGTACTGCAATGGATTGCAGCGGTCTTCCCACCGATTTTCAGGGATGGATGTTCATGGTTACAAGCGCTAGCGTTACTCAACTCCCGCCCACCAACAGTGTCTTCCTCTCCGCGGGGTACACGGCTGAATACATTCGTGTCGGCTCCGGAGATCCAATCGTCATTGTGCCCGGCATGGCCGGCGGCATCGCCCTCTTGCAGCCGCTGATCGACCAACTGAGCCAGACGAATGAGGTGATCGCCTACCAACTTCGGGGCGAAAACCAGGGACTCTTCGACCGGGGCTTCGGCTTCGACCGGCTGGTCAACGATCTCGGCGAGTTGATGCGAGCCCTCCGGCTGGAGCGCCCGGGATTGCTCGGCGTGTCCTTTGGAGGGACGATCGCGCTGAGCTACGCGGCTCGTCATCCGGCCGAACTCGCGTATGTCGCGGTCCAGGGCGTCGGTGCGAGTTTTCGACTCGGCATGATCGGCGATGTGGCTCGAGCCGTCCTCAACCGGCTCCCGCTCCCCGATGATAGCCCATTTCTGAATCAGATTTTCCAGGTACTCCTGGGAACTCCGGCTCGTCCCGGCGATCAGTTCGACTTCGTCGTCAATCGCTGCTGGCAGACCGATCAGAGCGTGATGGCCCACCGCATGACGATGCTCGAGGACTGCGACGTCGGCGGACATCTCGACGAGGTGACCACTCCCGCCCTGGTCTTCGGTTGCGATCACGACATCATCGCGTCGGTCGATCAGTCGCGCACGCTGGCCGATCGCGTCGCCCGGGGTCGTTTCGAGCACCTGGAGGAAGCCGGTCACCTGGCATTTGTGACCCATCCCGAACGGGTGGCGTCCTGCGTTCACGAGTTTGGACGCCACTGCCAGAAGGCCGCCTAAGTCGGTTCAACCCACGATGCTCCGGCGTGAGTCGCCCCTCACGCCACGGACGTCCCGTCACTCACCTCGACGTCGGGCCGAAGCAACACCACTCCCCGCTCCGCGTCGACGGCCCCCAACACCAAGACCTCCGAACGAATTCCCGCCACGCGCAGCGGCGGAAAATTCATCACCGCGGCGACTTGCCGTCCAACCAGATCGTCCGGCGCGTAGTTTTCCGTGAGCTGGGCCGAGCTCGTCTTCATGCCTTTCTCCCCAAAGTCGATCGTCAGGACGTACGCCGGCTTCCGGGCCGCGCTGTTGGCCGCCGCCGTGACGATCGTTCCGACGGCCATCTCTACCTCCTGGAAACGTTCCAACGTCGTCTGCACTCGATCAGTTCCTTTCGGATGGGTTCCTGTTACTTGGTGTTGCGACACCCTTGTTGGTCGACTTTGGAATGGAGAGTGGCAAGGCGAGAACGGTTCGCGGCCGGCACCGAGATGAGTCGATCGGCGTCCAACGTCCTGGTTGACACGAGTTCGCAAGTTGAGACCTCGTCGTCTCGAATGAGCGGGGCATTGCCACGTCAGCGGCGTCTTTCGCAGGCCTACGCGGGTGCCGGGGCCCAGTAGACCATTTTCAAGGCATGAATCAATCAGGACATTGATGCCCTGTCAAACGTCCACGTTCGGATTGATGGCCACGCAACTCGTTTTCACTGACTGACAAGCAGCCAGGGGCACTCGCGAGCCAGGTCTTGACGGCGCTAAACGAAGTTCACGGCTAGGACAGGTTCGGGCGTCGCTTCGGATGCTCCCTCCGCCGTTCGGTGGGGACAGCGCGCCACCAGCCCTCCTTCGATGTACTCGATGCCCGCCACCTCGGTCAGCGCGACCTCGCCGTCAGCGCGACGAGCGACTCCAAACTCCATCAGGCAGTTCCCCTCGCGGTCGTAGGCCCGAAGAAGAGCGACGTCCGGAGACGCGTTGGGTGGCCGAATCAAGAGGATGTGATCGTCCGTCCGGAGCCGCTCGGCGATCGCGTGGTCGACCTCGTCCAGCGCCGACAGATCGTACTGGCCCAGAAAGTCGTCCAACGACGATCGGGTCGTCTTCAAGAAACGCACGTCCGGAGCCGCCTTCGAGGCATCCTCGAGGCAAACGACGCCCGGCCGACTTTCGTTCGGGTAGTCCGCCACACTGACCCCTCGCTCGAAGTAGGAGTCCTCAAGCATCACCTTCAACTCCTCCAGCTCCCGATCCATGGGGATGAGCCCCCACTCGCTGAGCCGATCGAGTCGCTCCTTGGCGATCGTGCGACTGAACGTCACATAAGAAAGCAGGACGGTGCGATCGATTTCCGCCGGTCGCTTGAACACGCCCAACGGTCGATCGAGGAAGAGTCCCGTCCCGAGCTCGCGCAGCTCCACCCGGTCCCGCAAGTCGCGGACGCTCGAACGAAGTAAGTGCCAGCCAAACTCGCTGAGCAGTTCTTCCGCGGCGACGTCGACGAAGAGCTCGCGAGAACGCTCGTCGCGATAGAGAAACTGTTCCTCGGGAATGCGTTGCCACGGCTGCGGTAGGACGCGCAGGTTCTCTCCCGGCGATGATGGCTCATCGGGGACCGGTAGCCCTTGGTACTCCCGACGAACGTACCACGCCTGACGAAGGGCTCGCCGCCGGAGGCGTTTGAGCTTCTGGCGGGACTCGTCGTCGCCAGCGCGATCGGCGAACTCGTCGGGATGGGCGTTGATGAGCCGAACGTAGGCTCCTAAGAGACTGTCGAGCAGTGGCGCGTCGGGATAGTTGGCGCCGAGATGATGAAAGATCTCGAGGTTGAACGCGGTCAAGTGCCGAACCAGATGGCGCAGCAGGTACCCGACGAGTTCGATCACCGGAGCCGGCCCGAGAGCGTCGCACCGGGTCCACGAACAGAGTAGCGCGACCAGATTCTCCGAAAACCCGGTCATCGGCGAGAGCGCCACCCCGTTGAAGAGCGAACGGATGACCTTGGGCAACTCGTCCGGCCTCCAACCGGCGGCGGCGGTCCGGTCGAAGAACTGAACCGCCAACCAGGAAACTCCTTCCACCGAGGTGCACCGCAGCAGGGTCTCGAGCCGCTTGGCCCGTTCCCACGTCGAGAGGTTGACGCTCAAGCCCCAGTCGAGCAAAGCCTCCGATCCGGTCAAGGCATCGTCCGACTCGGGTGTCTCCTCGCCGAGATAGGCGAACTTGCCCAGGGAAAAGGCTGGCAGCGGAGATTCGATGGAAGTGATCGGGAGGCGACTCGTCCCAAGGACCGCTCGCTTGAGCGTCACGTTCAGAAGCCGCCGGAAGCCCGCTTCGTCGAGGGACTCGTCCAGCGGCAAGGATCCCACCAGTTCCCGCTGCCCCTTGCGCACCTCGCGCGTCTTGATCGTCCGATCGTCGTCCTCGTATGCTTCGTGCCCATGAACGAGGATCGAGCGAACCACGTAGAGACGTTTTGATTCCCAGTCGATCAGGACACAAAGCAGCGGATCGGACTCCCCCATCAGGGCGGGTTCGAGCTGAACCGACCACGCCTCGAAGAGACGAGTCGAGCGCGTCTGCGACTGGTCGAGCAGATGCCCGCGAAAGACTTCCCAGGGAAGCTGGAGCGTCGGCTGATGATCGACGCGAACCGACAGCTGCGGCATCACAAAGAATCGCCCGGGGCGAAGCGCGTCGGCGACTACGTTTCTAATCAATTCCTCCATCATGTACTTGTTCTAGGAACCAAGCTGCGCGACGACTCTGAAAGGATGGTAAACGAGCCGGCTCGCCGGCATTCCGACTGCCCCGCCAAAGTGCCCCCCGACGGCGGTCGCTCGCGTCGGCCGAATCGGTAGAAATCCAATGGGCTGGCTCGCGGGCCATCCGCCAACACGGGCGATCGCGTCGGGGGAGACGAGTTTTGAAGGTCGTCGCACCCGTACCTCGCCGTGGAACAGAGGGACCGATTGGCGAGCGGCCTTTCGGGGCAATTCAGGTTTCGCGAACCAAGGGCCGCGGAAGGTTGGTCACGATCGCGACGGGAAACAGTTACCCTCGTCAGGATCCGGGGATGCCGACCGCTTGTCGCCATCGCCACCGACGGGAATGCTGAGGGGAGACTCCAGCTATCGGCAAGACGTTCGCAACGCCAAGTCGCCGCCGCATGTCGAGATCGTCAGCGATCGTCGCGTTGTCGCTCGTTCTCTCCGGCCCCGCCCATGCCGGCCACCAAACGCTCTTCCAATCTCGCGATCGGGAAGTTCTCTTGGCGATCGAACGCCTCGAAAGCTGCGACGACTGCCCAATCGACGTGCTTCAGGACTCGACCAGGATCCTCACTCAACGGCAGCTTCCCAAACAACTGCGTCGCCGAGCCATCGACGTCTTGATCACCTGCTTGTCCGAGGAAGCGCTGCGTCATCACGCGACCAGGGCCTTGGGGCAGTTCGGAGCCGAGACCTACGACGCGCTTCTCGATTCCCTAGAGCCGAAGGAAACGCCGTGGCGCCAGAAAACCGCGGCGATCGATCTTCTCTCCAAGCAGCCGCTCGACGAGTCCGATTCGTCGCGATTCGTCGCGATCCTGATCGGCCAACTCGAGGCCAAGCACTCGGAGATGCGCCGCGCCGCCCTTGGAGCTCTCTCGGCCCGCATGGACCAGGCGATGAGTCCTCTCGTCGACGCCTTGCTGCAATCCCCGAAGGAGAACAATCGCGGCCTCTTGATCCTGCTCGCGGAAGTCCCCGAGCCCATGGCGAAGAGCGAGGACTACCAACGCCTCCTCGGCGCTAGGGAACCGCTTGTCGAGTTGCTGTCCGACTCCGACCCGAGGAAACGGGCGGCAGCTTTGGAAATTCTCGATCAACTCGAGGTTCCAGCCACGCCGCCTCTTTGGCGACTCCTCTGGAGTTCCAACAAGGACGTTCGCGACTTCGCCGCCCATGAACTGGTCGCTCGCGGAACGCTCCCTTCGCTCTCGGCGATCGACGACCTCCAGGGACTCGACCCGAACCGTCCCCCCGGAATTGACGGCGGCCTGGTCAGCAAGAGCCGCGGATGGTTTCCCTCCATCGCCGCTTGGCTGCCGATGGTCCTGAAGTTTCTGTCCTATGGCGTCTTAGTGGGCGGAAGCGCGGCCCTCTTCGGCTCGATGTATTTCCGCCATCTTCGGGCCCGCCGCGAGGCAAATGCCCAAGTCATGGAAGAGACGTTCGGCGAAGCGCTCCATCGGGACGAGGGGGCGTCGGGTCAACGGTGCCGCACCCTGCTGCAGTCCCTCGATCTCCGCGAAGGCCGACCGGAGTGCGAGCAACTCGTCCGCGTGGCCGAAGCCATTAAGAGGACGTTCGCCCTCTCGAAAGTCGACCTATGGAGTAGCGTTCCCGAACAACGAGCACTCGCCGAGGAAGTCCTGGCGGGCGTCGCCGCCAAACGTGCCTCCCAGATGACCGAGCAACTCGACGTCAATGCCCTCGAAGTCGTCGTGAGCCCGACCGAGAGCTGGCGGGTCACGCTCCAAGAGCTTTCGTTGGCCAACCTCCCCACGCGACTGGGCCTGGCCGCGGCGATGATCCGCGAGGACTGGTTCGATCGCCTGACGCATGCCGGGCGTTTCTTCACGATGCTCGAATCGAAGTGGCATCTGCGGACGCCGGACTACGCGGCCATCGGCCCGACAGAGAAAGCGAGGCTCTGGCGCGCGGCCCTCGTGGATGAGGAGCACCTCGCGCAGACGATCGCCAACATCAACTCGTTGAGCGATCTGTTCCGTTTCCTAAGTCGCTCGGTGATCGCGAAGCTGTCGGCCGAGGAGAAGATCAACCTCTTTATCGGCGTCTCCCATGAACCCGCGGGGCTGATGCGACTCCGCGAATCGACAATTTCCACCCTTCTCAAGCCGATGCACATCGATAGCTTCGGCGAGTTCTGCCAGATGCTCGATGTCAGCCAGGAAGTCCTCTATCGCATGATGGGGCACTACGAGTCGATGGTGCTGGAACTCTGGCGTTCGGACACGCAGCGACAGTTGATCGAGGAGGAACTCGTCCGGGAGAGTCGGGAACGAGTCGCGAAGGAAGTGGCGCACCGCGCCGAGGGTGAACTCGAACGGATTCCGCAGGAAAGTATCAAGGTGCTGATGAAGACCGGACCGATTCTCCGCCTCATCCGCGCCCGAAATGATGAGATCCGACAGCTCCTTCAGGACACCGAGCACCAAACGATCCTCACCAACACGAAGCTCGTCGTTCGCCTTCTCGAGTTGGCGGAGTGGTCGCCCGAACGCCAGGTGGCCCTGAGGTCGCACGTCGCCCAACGGCTCAAGGAGAACCCGCTCGACGTCCAGAAGACCGGTTGGGCGCCAGGCCAAGCCCGCGAATTGATCAACGAGATCGCCGCGGACTTCACTCGCTAGTCGTTCCGGGCTGGGGCTTACTGCAAGTAGAAGTCGGGCGGGGGCTGACTGAGCAGTTCGACCTTCTCTTGGCTGACCAAGGGGAAGTACTTCACTTGGCCGGTCTTCGGATCCTTGTACTCCTGAAAATTCACGGCCCCAGTGATGTCGAGCCACTGCCCGTACTTCCACTTCCGCGAGAAGTCTCCGAGGATCGTGACCCCGACCGGTTGGGCGTCGGCCGCGCAGCAAACGATGCGAATCCGCATCAAGCGATAGCGATCGGAGAACCGCTCGTCGGGGACGAACTGGCCCTTCACGCGAACGCACTTTCCTTCCCAGAAGGTGCGCGCTTCCTGGTTGCTGGCGTCGTCTTGCAGCTTTTTGACCGACTCGGGAATCGCCTTGCCGCCGCAACCTTCGCCGGAAGCGAAACTCGACGCGTCGATCTCGCCGATCGAGTTGATCTGGTCGCGAGAAAGCTTCCCCTTGAGCATCTCGGCGCTGAGGCCCTTGGGTGCCAGCCCCATGACGATGATCACCATCGGAATCGCCAGCACGATGAACCGCCAAAGCGAGACGCCGTGATCATGGTCGTGGTCATGGTCGTGGTCATGATCGTGGCCCGATCCCTGCACCATGATCGCCCGCACCTTGAGCAGCACGACCAATCCGAGCAGGACGCCGCCACCGAGCACGAGCAACTCGAATTTCTGGTCGGCGAGGTAGAATTTCAGCCGATCGCTCGCAACCAGGTCGATCATCGAGTAGCTGAACAATCCGCCAAAGGCAACCGCCAGCCAGCGAGCCAATTGAGCCGTTGATGCATCCATCGCGTCCGCTCCAGCCGAGGGAGGACCTAAGAACCGCTCGTCAACGTTGGACCGAGCAGCGATATCCAGTGAACCAGTTGGCAGATCACGAAGATCGAGACCGTCAGCGTGAAGACGATCACCTTGACCGCTCGCGACGTGAAGACCCACTGGTACATGATGTAGAGCTTGATGTCGAACATCGGTCCGAGGACCAGGAAGGCGAGCTTGGCCGAGAGGGGAAACGCCGTCATGCTCGCCGCGACGAAGGCGTCGGCCTCGCTGCACAAGGAGAGCAGCGCCGCCAACCCCATCATCAGCAGGATGGAGAAGGTGTTGTAGTCGGCCAATTCGTCGAGCTGCGCCCGTGGGATCAGGGTGTTGACCAGCGCCGCCAGAGCCGCCCCGATCACCAAGAAGGCCGCGATGTCGAGGAAGTCCCCCAGGGCGATCTCGGAGATCGCCGTCAACCGATCGAGAAGAGAACGAGGTTTCGGTGAGTCGGCATCATGGTCATGGTCGTGATCGTGATCGTGATCGTGCGGGCGATCCTCGAAGACTTCGTCCTCCTCGAGCAACCGCAGGCTTTCGTCGGTCGTCACCAACCGGATGCGGCGACTGTCGTCGCGAACGACCGGAATGTCCCGACGGATCATCCGCTCGATCGTCACGCCCACGATCACCGCCGTCACAAACGCGGCCCCCGCCCGCAACAGGACCATGCCGAATCCCGGAATGCCGAGAAAATCGTAGAAGCCCCAGAAGGCCATCGCGGTGCTGACCAGGACGATTGGATTGATCACGGGAGCCGAGAGCATGTAGGTGATCGCGCAACTGGCCGGGACACCCTTGCGCATCAACCGCCGCATCACCGGAACGATGCCACATTCGCACATCGGCAGGATGAAGCCGAGCAGACTGCTCGCCATGATCGCCAGGAGCCTGTTCTTCGGGAGCCATCGCGAGAAGAACTTCTGCGGGAGAAGCTCCTCGAGCGTGCCCGAGATGATCGCCCCCAGGACGATGAAGGGAAGCGCCTCGAAGATGATGCTCGTGAAGGTGACGAGGAAATAACCGACGTCAAAAGTCATCTGGCCAGAAACTCTCCATCACGAGAAGGTAAACCGTCGCGGCATCCCCACTTGGGCGCAATCACACCAGGTCAGGCTACCGAGAGCGGTCGCGACGTCAACCAACCTGCTTCGCCTCGGTCCGCCAAAGAAGCCCTTCGCACCACCGTAGCGTGTACTACGACGTAAGACTCCGTCGGGTTCACGAAATTTACCGCGAGCCTCGCCGGAGTCGCCGATGGCGGCGGCCAATCCATTCCCCTAGCATACCCGCTCAGGCGGTACTGCGTGACCCGGGGTTGCAAAGCGTTTCGTTTTCCATGATTCACCTACGCCAAGTCAAGAAATTCCACCAACGTTCCCTCACGCCGCACGCGCCGATGGTCGCTTTCCGTCTGGACGAACTCGACATCGACGCCGGCGAGGCGGTCGCGCTGTTGGGCCCCAACGGCTCGGGAAAGTCGACCCTCCTGCACCTGATCGCGGGCATGCTCCGGCCAGAGGAAGGCGACGTTTCGGTCAACGGCGTCCGCCTCGACCAGACTCCTTCCGATCGGGTCGACCGCTTGCGGGGCCAAACGATCGGGATCATCTACCCCGATCGAAACCTCATCCCCGCCTTGACCACGCTGCAGAACATCCGGCTCGGGCTTCGCCTCGGACGGGGACTTCCCCGCATCCAGCGTCGCATCCGCGCCAAGGAGATGCTCGACCGCGTCAGCCTCGCTCATCGGGGTAAATCGTACCCGAGTGAACTCACGCTCATCGAGCGCCAACGGGTCTCGCTGGCCCGAGCCTTCGCTCACGATCCGCTGATCATCCTCGCGGACGAGCCAACGCGATACTTGGAGCCGGCCTCGTCGCGGCAGCTTGTTCACTTGCTCCTTGCGCTCAAGGAGGAGTTCGGCGCGACGCTGCTGCTCGCGACCGACGACGCGGAACTCGCCGCCCTGTTGCCGCGGCGCGTCGACTGTGCGCACCTGATCCAGGAGAGCGATTCTCCCCAATGAATCACTTCGCCCTATCACTGGCCTACATTCGAGAGCGGAAGCTACCCAGCCTCATCGTCGTCCTTTCGGTCAGCCTGGGCGTCGCGCTGCTTCTCACGGGGATCAGCATTCCCGACTCGCTGACGGAGATTCAAAGCGACCATCCCGGCGAGGGCCGCCCATTGCATCCTTACTCGCTCTTGGCGAAGTTTCTCATCGCGATCGGTATCGCCGTCTGCGCCACCGCCTACGGCACCCTCTTGTCGACGTTCGATCTCTCCATCGACGCCCGCCGGCGTCAGTTTTCGATCCTTCGCTCGCTGGGCGCTCACCCCGCGGAGGTCCTCTGGCTGGTCATCGGCGAAGCGGCTCTGCTGCTGGCGATCGGCGAACTCCTGGGGCTCGGCTTTGGCATTGGCACTCTTTGGTGCTTGGAGAAGATGGTTCGGGAGCCCGCGTCGGCGATCCCCCATCCGCAGCTTCTGGGATGGTGGACGTGGCTGATCCTCTTGGCGGTGGGGGGCAGTGGTCTCTTGATCGCGATCGTTCCCGCCCACCGGGCCTCCAAGTTGGACGCCGCCCGCGAACTTTCGTGAGCCGGCCTTCGCTCGACTCACCCCAAGCTCGCGGGTGAGGCCTCGACGCCCGCCCGTCGTCCCAAAGCTTCTGGCGATTCCCGCTCCGCCTGGATCTCCGCGAGAAACGCGTGGACTAGGCCATACCATTCGTCGACGTCGCGACAGAGCGGAATTCCCCTTCGCAGCGTCGGGCAGGGGCTGATTTGCTTGCCATACCACGTCATGTACTTGCGAAAATTGACCACCGCTCGCCGATCGCCGAGATGACGCCTGGCGTGCTCGAAGTGGTCGATCATCTTGTGAACCCGCTGCGCCCTCGTTGGCGGCGGAGGGACGTCGCCTGTCTCAAGCAGGGATCGGGTATCGCGAAAGATCCAGTTGTCGGCCATCGCCCAACGACCGATCATCACACCCGCGCAACCGGTGACCTCGATCATGCGTTTGGCATCATCGGCCGAGCGGATATCGCCGTTGCCAATGACGGGAATCGTTCGGGCCGCCTGGGCCACGGCGCGGATTCCCTCGAGGTCGACCGAACCCTTGAATCGCTGTTCGCCGTAGCGGCCGTGAATCGTCAGCGCGGCGACCCCCACGTCTTCGAGGTCCTGGACAAGCCGCGGCGTGACCAAGTTGCCCATCTCCCAGCCCAGACGGGTCTTGACCGTGACGGGAACCGGGGAAGCGTTGACCACCTTCTCCGCCAGGCGGACCGCGTTGGGGCAGGAACGCAACAGGCCGCTCCCTCCTCCCTTGCCGGCGACCTTGGGCACGGGGCATCCCATGTTGATGTCGACGAGGGCGGCCCCATGGTCGGCGGCCCACTTCGCCCCGATGTCGAGCCCATCCTCTTCGGTCCCATAGAGCTGCACGGCCCAAGGGCGATCCTCGGGACATGATTCGACGATCTGCATCGAGCGCGCGGTCTGACGCAAGAGCCCCTTGGGATTGACGAGTTCCGTGTACGCGAGCCCCAGCCCTCCGAGCGGCCGAATGGAGAGCCGAAACGGAAGGTCGTAGAAGCCCGCGATCGGACTGAGAAACAGGTTCGAATCGAAGGTTCGATCTCCGATCCGAAGGACGGATGGCGTCGATGCGTTCATCCAGCTATAGCTATGAGCGACCCGGCCGCCCAGAAAGGTGTCGCCGCCCCCGCCCGTCGTTCCGCGAAGAGACAATCGGCGATTGCTCCTTGCCGGCCCCTACGCCGAGACCCATAATCCCCTGCGCCACATCTATGCTTTCACGGATACGAATAAGTCCATTGGTTGCGGGCAGACTGTCCAAACGAAAGGGAGAGACCATGAAGGGAATTCGCTTCATCGCCGCCGCGGCGATTGTCCTCATCGGTGTGGGATCGCTTCGAGCCGAAGATCCTCGAGAGCTTCTCAAGAGAGAAGCGGGCACCTGGGAAGCCGAGGTCAAGATGTATATGCCCGGCTCGGAGGGCCCGGTCACGAGCAAGGGAACCGAAACCAACCGCATCATCGGCGAAGGCGTCTGGCTGATCAGCGAATTCAACGGCGACTTCGGCGGCACCAAGTTCACCGGATTCGGCGAATACGGCTACGATCCGGTGAAGAAGAAGTACGTCGGCGCGTGGGTCGACTCGATGACCCCTTTTCTCAGCACCATGGAAGGCGAGTACGACCCCAGCACCAAGTCGCTGACGATGATGTCCAAGGGACGAGACGTGCGCACTGGCAAGGAGATCACCACGAAGATGGTCACCAAGTACGAGAGCGACACCGAACGGAGTCTCACGATGCTCAACCTGACCCCCGACGGCAAAGAGGTCAAGATGATGGAGATCAACTACACGAAGAAGTAGCGCTTCGATGGGCTATTTCATCATCGAAGACCTTTCACCTTCTTGGGTGCCATGCCCACGCGCGTGGGCATGCTCGAAAGACCTCGTCATTCGGAAACACCGTTCGGGCAAACGGAACGACCAACCGGAAGGTTGGTCGAGACCCACCCTACCCAATCCTTGAGGCCCTCAACGACGGTTCGCCGGCTTCCAGATCGGCTCGACCATCTCGCGATCGAGGTTCTGCCACAGTTCCGTCAAGGCGCGGAGTTGGTGGGGGCGCCGCTTCGCCAAATCGTTGGTCTCTCCCTGATCCTCACTGAGATGGAAGAGTTGAAACGGCGGCTCGGCCTGTCCCTTCACCGGGTGACGGACGATCTTCCAGTCCCCTTCGCGCAGGGCGGTTTTCTTCCCCATCCGCCAATAGAGAACCGGGTGCGGTGAGCCTTCCCTCTTGCCCAGCAAAAAGGGAATCAGGTTGACGCTGTCCATCGTGCGATCGATCGGCATGAAGGTTCCGGCGACCGAGCAAGCGGTGGCGAAGACATCGGTCGCGAGCACCGGTTCATCGTAGGTCTTTCCCGCCGGCAACGTTCCCACCCAGGAGACGATGTAGGGAACCCGAATCCCGCCCTCGTAGAGCGTCCCCTTCCCGCCGCGAAACGGCTCGTTGCTCGAGGTCAACTCGGCCGTGGGACCGCCATTGTCGCTGATGAAGAAGATCAGCGTTCGCTCGTCGAGCCCCTCCTTGTGAAGCTTGTGCATGATCTCGCCAACACCCTTGTCGAGGTCGGCGAGCATCGCCGCGAAGACGCGCCGGTGGACATCCTCGATCAGGGAGAAACGTTTCATCACCTCCCGCCGGCCCTGCATCGGGCTATGGACCGCGCTGTAGGCGACGTAGAGGAAGAAGGGTTCGTCCCTATGGCGACCGATGAACTCGACCGCCTCGTCCGAAATCGCTTGCGTGAGGTAGCGCTGTTCCACGATGGGGGTCGTGTCGCGCATCACCGGATTGTGATCATCGTAGGGAGGTTCGTCGTGGGGCAGGTGCGACGACCAGATCGTCTCCCCCTCGCGCCATCGGCCCTCCATCCCCGTCGGCAATTGCCTACGTCGCAGAAAAGACGTCACGTTTCGGTAAGGGGGTGGGACGTAGTAATGCCCTTCGTGGAGGAAGCCGTAGAAATCGTCGAAGCCCCGGCGTCGCGGATGAGCCTCTTCGGAACCGCCAAGGTGCCACTTCCCCATCAACCCCGTCGCGTAGCCCACGGACTTAAGTCGCTCGGCGAGCGTGATCTCCGAGTCCTGCAGTCCCGCATTGGGGTCGAGATTGTGTCGTCCGGTTGGATTGAGTTCGTGACCGAAGCGAGTTTGATAGCGTCCCGTCAGCATGCCCGCTCGCGAGGGACCGCAATAGGACGCGGTGACGTATCCCTGCGGGCAACGAATTCCTTCCCGGGCCAAGCGGTCGATGTTCGGCGTCGGGATCGCATCCTCACGCTGGCTGCCGATCTCCCCGTAGCCTAAGTCGTCGGCGAAGATGACCACGATGTTCGGTTTGGTCCGCTTCGCCGCGGCCCAGCCCCCCGCCGGCATCGTCGCGCCGAGCAACGCCACCAGAAGGAGAGTGGCGCATGCACTCGCGCGAGGTTGCCCCCCATGTCGTGAGGTACGACGCAACAAAAACGAACGCACCGTGGATGGAGGCATCATTGGGGCATGATTCCGACTTGACCGTCGTGTGTCAGTTCTCTGGCGGCGTTGGCGTGGACGAACGTCGCACCGCTCTATTGGGACGCGAAGGAATCATTCTCCACCCGATCGGGGAGAGAAGCAACCTTCTCAACGAGTGGAGTGCCCTGATCGTGCGGGGGTCTACGGAATGACACACGCTCTCCGCATGCCCACGCGTGTGGGCATGACACCCGGAAGAGATTTTGGCGGTAGATCAACCGATCAGGATACTAGCTCAGAAGGGCTTCGCGGGCGGCGAGGACTTGGAAGCGGGCTCGTTCGGGCGTGTCATCGAGACAGGTGAGATGGCCCATCTTGCGCCCAGGGCGGGCTTCGGACTTGCCGTAGAGGTGCAACTTGACGTTGGGAAAGGCGGTCACCGCTTGCCAGTTCGGTTCGCCCCGTTGCCAGAGATCACCGAGCAGGTTCGCCATCGCGGCGGCCCGATAGAAGTCGGTCGACCCCAAGGGCAACCCGCAAATGGCGCGGAGTTGTTGCTCGAACTGGCTCGTCACGCAAGCGTCAAACGTCAAGTGACCCGAGTTGTGCGGACGTGGCGCCAGCTCGTTGACGAGGAGCTTTCCCTCCTTGGTCAGGAAGAATTCGACGCACAGCACGCCCACCACGCCCAGCGAGTCGAGGATGCCGCGTGCGACCTCGACGGCTTCCTTCTCGATCGCCGGCGAGACGACGCCGGGCCAGGTCGAGATGTCGAGGATGTGTTGATGGTGTTCATTGCGAATGACGCCGTAGTGGGCGAAGGAGCCATCGTCGCCGCGGGCCGCCACGACCGATACCTCGCACTCAAAGTCGACGAACTGCTCGAGGACGGCGTCCCCTCCTCCGATCGTCGCCCAAGCCTCCTTCGCATCGGTCTCGGGAAGAATCAGGACTTGGCCCTTGCCGTCGTAGCCCCAACTGGCCGTCTTGAGGACGGCGGGTCTGCCGACGACCGCGAGCCCCTTCTCCAGGTCCTCGGCCGTTCGAATCGCGGCAAACTTGGGAAGCGGAAATCCGCCCTCCGCCAGAAACGTCTTCTCGCGCAGCCGGTTCTGGGTCGTGTGAAGGACCGTCCCCGCGGGCCGCACGGGAGCCCCCTCCGCGGCGGCGGCCGCGGTTGGAGCGGGAACATTCTCGAACTCGAAGGTCATCACCGCGACCCCGCGAGCGAACTCGCGCACCGCGTCGAGATCGTCGTAGGAACCCCGGATCTCCAGATCGGCGACCTGGCCCGTGGGCGTGTGGTCCTCCGGGGAGAACGTGTTGACGTAGTAACCCATACGGCGTGCCGCGATCGTGAACATGCGGCCCAGTTGGCCGCTGCCCAAAACGCCGATCGTGGCTCCCGGAAGGACAGGTTCGATCACGGCAACGACTCCCCAAGGACGCGTTCTTCCTGCCGACGGTGAAACTCTTTCAACTGCTGAGCCAATTCCGGCGCGTGGGTCGCGAGGATCCGAATGGCCAGCAAGCCCGCGTTGCGCGCCCCCGCCTTGCCAATCGCGAGCGTCCCAACGGGAACGCCCCCCGGCATCTGAACGATCGAAAGGAGCGAGTCGAGCCCTTGAAGAGCCCGGCTCTGAACCGGAACCCCGAGCACCGGGAGCATCGTCTGCGCGGCGACCATCCCGGGGAGATGGGCCGCGCCGCCGGCACCGGCGATGATCACCTTGATGCCCCGGCTTTCGGCCGACTCGGCGTACTCGGCCATCCAGCTTGGTGTCCGGTGCGCGGAGACGACCTTGCACTCGTGGGGCACCCCGAACTCCTTGAGGATCTCGTGCGCTTCGCGCATCGCCTCCCAATCGGAGGTGCTTCCCATGATGACGCCGACGATGGGGTTGGCGTCACTTGATTGGCTGGCTGGATCGCTACTCATGGCGTTCTCTCGCGGCGACGTTCTTCCGTCCAGGTTTGCCGATGGACCCATTCGTCTCGGAGCGTGGTCAGGGTGGTCATCTTCGTGCGGGTGTGGTCACGTTTCCGGCCATCGGGGCGTCAACCGAATGCCAACGCAGGCATTTCTCCATTTGCCCACCCAGGCGTGGAGCATGTCACCCGGCACCGGCACCAACTGTCCAGACGAAGCACGACCATGCCGATCGGCGAAGTGCTGATGCTACGGGATTGAGCGTTCCGAGGCAAAACAGGGAACGCGCGAGAAACCGCGTCAATCATCCAGGACCAGGTTCTGGTCGCGTTCGTCACCATTCCACGCGAACGCTCTGGTCGTACGACTACTCCTCGCTGGTCACGGACGCCTCCTTGGCGGCGGCTCGATCCCTCTTGGTCGATTCGGCGCGCGTGGTCTCTCTCGGCAACCGGCCGCGCACGTAGTAGTCGTAGTAGGCCTTCGGCGTGATCTCGATCAGCGTGAACGTGTCGTCCGGATGCTTTCGGTTCCAAAGGGCGACCTGCTGGGCCCAGTCGTGCGCTCCGCCGAAGACGACAAAGGCGATTGGGTCGCGATTGTGAGCGATCAACTGAAGCAGGATCGACTCTCGGGTCGAACTGATGATCCTGGTCCGCTTGGTGTCAAATCGCTTTCCGGGCCTCTTCCGGCGGTAGTCGAGAATCGAGCGCATCGCGGCGCTGTTGGTGGCTTTGAGCTCGGCCGCGTTGAGCTTCAGGCCCCGCTGGCGATGAAGGGGAAAGACACCCGACAGCCGGAAGACCTCATTCCCCGTGAGCGCTCGGCGTCCCTCTCGCTCGTCGTCGCTTGGGGCGGGAAGCTTGGGGGAACGCTCTCCGGGCCGCTGCCCGGCAAGCCCGATGCTCGTCGGAGCCATCTCGCCGCGATTGATCGCCGCCTCGTTTTCGCGCGTGACCCCTTCCTTGTAGACCTCTCGCAGCTGGACGTCGGGATCATCCATGAAGTACTCGAGAATCGAGCGCACGTCTTGCTGCACCGCGCGGGTGACGCGTTCGACCACGGGAGACATGCCGGCGGAACCGTGCATGTCGCGGATGTGAACGAGACAATGCTGGGTGATGCGGACCCGACGTTCGTCCTCGCGATAGACGATCGCGGCGCCGGGAATCTCGCTGGCGGGAGGAAAGTGTTCGAGAAAGGTTTTGACGCGTTGCTGATTCGGATCGAGCCCTTCCGAGTCAGCACTGGGCGCGGCGCCGAGCGGAAGGACGATTGCGAGCATGTAGACAACTGCGTTCACGGGCTCCCCTTCCCTGGAACGACCATTGGCCCCTCGAGGGAACGGTATGCGTCGCGTCTGCGATCGGCAAATGGGCCCGATCGGCCATCAAGCCCGTTGGGAGGACCCTGAGTCTTCTTCTCCCGCTGTATTCGGTTCAGTTGGTCCGAGTCAAGACGACGGTGACATCGTCACCGAGCGAGGAAACACCCATCGCGTAGCCCACGTCCTGGGCGAAGAGTTCGAGGTTGTCGAACGTCCATTCCGCGACATAGTCGGGAACGGCGTCCGATTTGGCGATTCGGCGGTAAGTCTCCCGAACGGCATCGCGGATGTCACCCGTATGGTGGAGGACAATCATGCCCTGCGAATCTCGCACCGTTTGAGCGGTCGACATCTCTACTCCTTTCCACGATGAGGACGGGGGCGCACCCTTGGCCTCCGAAGAGTGCCAAGACTCTTATCTGCGGAGGCTCGACGCGCTTCCACATCGAGTTCCCTTGGGCCAGGTCCGCGTTGCGGTTCGCGAACGGCTCACTCAATGGCCTGTCAAGGGGCATTCGTTCACCAATCGCCAATCTTGGCGTCGGCCCCAGGGAACCTTCGAGACTCGTCGATCAATCGAAAGATGGCGTCAGTCAGGTCGTCGCTGGAAGGGACACGCGAGCCAAGAGACTCGTTCGCGCTGCTGACGGAGAAAGATCGCCCGAAAGGAATATTCGCGCTGATGAAATCGGATGCTCCGCCTGCCGCAGCAGATTTCAGCGACACACCACCAGAGCGTCAAGCTAAGCCACTGTAACATAACAGCTAGCCATCCTGACTGTTTTCCCGATAATATTCAGCGAGAAGAAGCGGTCAAGTTTCGCAGACGAACGACGACATTGCTGACGACAAACCAAACGACCGCGACGAGGATGGTCGTCGAACCGGTTGCCGTCGCGAACCGCTCGGAGACGATGAGCCCGCCGATGGTGCTGCTGAGCGCTACCAGCAATCCCCACCAAAAGACGCTACATGCCGATCGGGCGAAGTTGCGTGCCGATGCGGCCGGAATCACCAGCATCGCGGTAATCAGCAGTACGCCGATCGCCTTGATCGCGAACATGACGATCGCCGCGAGCAACGCCGCGTAACAGTACTCGTAGATCGCGACGCGAATCCCCATGGTCCGGGCCATGTCCGCATTGAGACCAATCACCATGAGCCGGTTGTAGGCGAACCCCTGAACGACCATCGCGGCGATCGAGAAAAGCAGAAGCGCCAGAAGCTCACTGTTGCTGATGGTCACGACGTTGCCGAAGAGGAAGGTGTCGAAGTTGACCGCCCCGGCGCGGACGACGCGGTTTTCGAGCAGGTAGCTGATGATGAAGAGCCCCAGGGCGATCACCGCGGACTGAAAGACGCCGATCACGACATCACTCGAGAGATCCGATGAGCGGCGGTAGGCGGTGATGCTCAGCGCGACCGCGACCCCGAAGAACAACATCGCCGGCAGAGGGTTCATCCCCTCGAAGACGGGGAATAGCGAAAGGAGCACCCCCACCGCGAGCCCCGTGAAGGCCGAGTGACCAATCGCCTCGGCGAAGAAGGCGAGCCGAAAATTGACGACCTGGATGCCGACCGTCGAGCAAAGCGGCGCGATGAGCACCATGCCGAGCAGCGCCCGCTGCAGGAAGTCGAACTCCTGAAAAGCATCGATCGGAACGAGAAACGCCAACGCGTCGCACAGCGGGGCGATGACCGCCTCGGCGCAAGCGGACCAGAACGCCGCGAAGTGTTGCCACCAAGCCTGCATCAGCGCCGATCCCCTTCCGCAAACGTCGCCGCGTCGGCGCGATCGAGGCCCGTCGCCCCATAGATCGTCGCGAGCGAATCGGCGGTCACGACCTCACGAGGATGACCTTCTCGTTGGACGCGGCGGTTGATGCAGATGACGTGAGAGGCATAGCGCGACACCACCGCCAAATCATGCGTCACCATGATCATCGTCAACCGGCGAACCTGGCTGACCTGCTCGAGCAACTCGCAAAAGAGCTGCTCGCCCGCGACGTCGACGCCGGAAACCGGTTCGTCGAGGAGCACGATCGACGGCTCCTCCTGGAGAGCCTGGGCCAACTGGACCCGCTGCAGCTCCCCGCCGGAGAGCTTCCCCAGGGGCCGCATCAGCAAATGCTCCGCCCGGACCTGTCGGAGGAACTCGACGGCCCGCTCCCGGCGCTGGCGCGAGACGCCGAACCAGAGGGGGACGCGTTGCCTGGGCATGACGAGAAAGTCGCGCACCGTGATCGGCGCCCCGCGGTCGAATTCGAGCCGCTGGGGGACGTAGCCGATGCGGGCGTTTGGCTCGGTAAAGGAGATTGAGCCGGAAAAGGGAATGAGCCGGAGGATCGCCCGCAGCAGGGTCGTCTTGCCGCCGCCGTTGGGACCGATGATGGCGGTCACCTGCCGCGCGGGGATCTGGGTCGTGACCGATTCGAGGATCCGGACTCCCTGCTGCCGAACGGAGACGTTCTCCAACGTGATGGCCGCTTGCGAGCCCATGGAGTGGGGCTCGGTCGGGTCGGCGGCTGTCGAAGACAACGAAGAGCCTCCAAAGGATCGGCGGGAACCCTCGCTCGGGCCGCCTTCGTGAAGAGATCGGATCTACACCCTATGGGAAGGTACGGGGAATGAAAAGAAAGGTTTGCGGAAATCGTCGGGGCCCGTCGGAAGGGGATTCACGGGGCTCCTCTCCCTGCGAGGCATGGGTCGTCATCGACGAAATCGCGAAAACTCATTGGCAACCTTCGTGCCGCGCGCGTCGATTCTTCGTAAAAAACCCGACCGATCCAATCGCCAACCTTGCCGACAGGGAGGCGAACCAGTAGGTTATCCGTTTGGATCGCGCAGCCGAGGATCCTCTCGTGGGGATGCTTTGCTCGTCTGCCGAAAGGAAGAGCGATGAAAGTACGAAGCAGCGTCAAACGGATCTGCGAAAACTGTAAGATCATCCGCCGCAAGGGGACGGTCTACATCATTTGCACAAACCCACGACACAAGCAGCGGCAAGGATAAGGGATGCCTCGTCTTCTCGGTATTGACATTCCGACCAACAAACGCGTCGACATTGCGCTCCAGACGTTGCAGGGCATTGGCTCGCACGTCTCCAAGGAGATCTGCCAAAAGGCCAGCATTGACGCCGCCAAGCCCGCTCGAGAGCTGACCGACGAGGAACTTGCTCGCATCGCGTCGCTACTCGACACGGAATACGTCGTCGAAGGTCAACTCCGCCGGACGGTCCAACAGGACATTAACCGACTCAAGGAAATCGGCTGCTATCGCGGATTGCGGCATCGCCGCAGCCTTCCCTGTCGGGGACAGCGCACCCGAACCAACTCGCGTACCCGCAAGGGTCCGAAGAAAACGGTCGCCGGAAAGAAGGGCGTGAAGGACCTCCGCTAACGAGGGACGCCTTCCACTCTCCCCTTCATTCGCTTGGATCGACGAACAACATTCCGATAGGGTCGCCGCTTGAATTCGGGCAGCGACCCTTCACCTTTGGAACATCACTACCTCCCGCAATACCGAGGTTTTCGCGTGGCGAAGAGCAAGAAGAAGAAGACGCGTCGCAACGTAACGCACGGGGTCGTGCATATCGTCAGCACGTTCAACAACACCATCGTCACCGTCACCGATCGCAACGGCGACGTGTTGACCTGGAGTTCCGCCGGCTCCACCGGCTTCAAGGGAAGCCGCAAGAGCACGCCGTTCGCCGCGCAGCGGGCGGCCGAGATCTGTGCCGAACGGGCGATCAAGTTCGGCATCCGCGAAGTCGAAGTTCGCGTCAAGGGCCCCGGCAGCGGTCGCGAGTCGGCCATCCAGGCTCTCAGCCAAGCGAACCTTCAGATTCGCGCCATTGAGGACGTCACCCCGCTTCCTCACAACGGTTGCCGCCCGCGGAAGAAGCGCCGCGTCTAGGCACCACCTTCGCGGATCGGGACGATCACACCGGGTGGACTGGGCGGCGATCTAGCTCCGCCCCGCCCCGGGGATACGGCCGCGAATCCGCGTTTCCGTATGACAGTGAAGCTCACACAACGACTGACGAATCCACAGCCTTCGTCGGGCGAGTCCATCCGGAAGCAGAAGCGTCGCTCTGCCTTCCCTACGTCAACATGATCTGGTCGCTCTGGGATTGGGAGATTAACACCGATGCGAATTCGCTGGCGCGGTCTGGAGCTGCCGAGCATTATCGTTTCCGACCGGGAAACCCTTACCGACACCTACGGTAAGTTCACGGTCGAACCCTTCGAGCGTGGCTTCGGCACCACGATTGGCAATAGCCTGCGTCGCGTCCTGCTCGCGAGCCTCGAAGGAAGTGCCGTCACCAGGGTCAAGATCGCGGGCGTTCAGCACGAGTTCAGCACCATCCCGGGCGTCGTCGAGGACGTCACCGAGATCATCCTGAACATCAAGAGCCTCGTGCTCAAGAATCACACCGACGAAGAGAAGACGATCCGCATCGACCGCTCCGAAGCGGGTGTCGTCACCGCCGCCGACATCATGCACGACGAGTCGGTCGAAGTCATCGACCCCGAGCACGTGATCGCGACGATGACCGACGACGTTCACTTCTCGATGGAGATGACCGTCAACAATGGCCGCGGCTATGTCCCGACCGAGGAAGCCGATCACGGCGACCAGGAGATCGGCGTCATTCCGATCGACTCGGCCTTCTCGCCGGTTCACCGGGTGACCTACAAGATCGAGGAAGCGCGGATTGGTCAAAAGACCAACTACGACCGCTTGAATCTCGACATCTGGACCAACGGAACGATCACGCCCGAAATGGCGCTCGTCGAGGCCGCGAAGATTCTTCGCAAGCACCTCAATCCCTTTGTCCAGTACTCCGAGCCCGGCCCGGAAGTGCCGATCGACCCCGAGAGCGCCCCGTTCACCAAGCAGCAAGAGTACGTCGATCCCGAGTTCGAGGCGAAGCTGAACATGAGCCTCGCCGAACTCGAGCTCTCCGTTCGGGCCACCAACTGCCTCGAATCCGAAGGGATCACCACCGTTCGCGAACTGCTCAGCCGCGACGAGGAGCGTCTCTTGCAGGTCCGCAACTTTGGAGAAACGACGCTTCGCGAGGTTCGGGAGAAGCTCAAGAAGTTCAACCTTCATCTCGGCATGAGTTTGCCGCAAACGGCGCAGGACTAAACCGCGTCGGAGATTAAGAGCATGGTCGCGTGCCCCGCGTCGGCGCGCCCATCACCAGTGACAAGGATTCAGCCGTCATGAGACACTTGATTAAGGGACGCCGGCTCAACCGTTCGCCGTCTCACTTGTTGGCCACCAAGCGGAACTTGGCGTGCAGTCTCTTCGTCCACGAGCGCATCAACACCACGGTCCCCAAGGCCAAGGAACTGCGCCCGTTCGCCGAGCGGATCATCACGATCGCCCGCAAGGGCTCCGCCGCGCTCGAACAAGCCGCCAGCCAATCGGGCGAGGATGCTCGGGTCTCCAAGGCCAAGGCGCTGCACGCTCGCCGTCGGATCATGTCGATCCTCGGCGGCAAGAAGCGGATCGTCGTCGGTGACGATGTCATCAACGTCGTCGACAAGCTCATGAACGAAATCGGCCCCCGCTTCCAGACGCGTCCCGGTGGTTACACCCGGATTCTCAAGCGAACCAAGCGCCGACTCGGTGACGCTGCTCCCGTCGCGTTCATTGAGCTGCTCGCGGCCAACGAGGATGCCGCCAAGGAAGCCGCTCCGGCGCCCGCTCCCGTCGTCTCCGAAGACGAGTAAAGCACTTTCCAACTCTTGGGGTGACACTGGCTCCTTGTGAGCCAGTGCCCGAGCCGCTCTTCGACTGCCATTGAGCCAAGAGTGATCCATCTTCGGGACAGATCGTCTGCCCGAGAGTTCGAGCCATCCGTCTCATCGGCGAAGCCTGTCCAACGGCTTCCGCCCGCGAAAGGCGGGAGCGGCCAACCGCCGACCACGAGTTCAGCGACTTTCACCTCGCCAAACAGCCGTTTCCAAGTCCGCGAGAGCCTCGCTCGCCTCTTCCGTTTTTTTCTTTGGGAAACTATTGATGCGGATTCTTCCGTGGTACACTTTTGCACGGGTGAGTGTTCGCTCATACACTTCCCATGAATCGGTTGGCACTCGCCAACGCTTCTAGCACGATCTGCTGGATACCGGTTCATTGGTGTTCGCGTGACGTTGTCACTCCGCGGTAACATCGCATGTTCGGAATCAACGTTGTCGCTGGTGTTCCAGTCGCCTCGGCGCCGATCGCGTCCGAGCCGACCACGACGGAAAACCCCCGAAGGGGATCTTCGGAGTCCGGACGACCCAACTCTCGGCAGCTTCGCCGTTCCAAACTCCAGTGACAATCGCGACATGGTCCGAGGGAGGATATGGACCAATGAAACAACGGCCAAACGTGGAAACGGAAGTCTACTTGGAACCCGCGGTGCTCTGGCAATCCAACGTCAAAGGGGTTGCGCGAGTCACCGACTCGACCAATCGCCATCGCATCGCCGACCAGGCCTACCCCTATGCGCTGGAGCTCCCGCGAGAGAAAGGACCCTTCCACTTTTCCAGGCACATCTCGCGCCTCTGTTCCGACATCACCACCCGCATGGACGAATTCCGTCACATCGACATGCGGCGGGTGCTGGTCACCTTCGCGCGCTGCCGCAATCGCCGCTTGGGAGGACTACAAGCCAAGCTGATTCCGCTCCGCTTTCAGGATGGCGAGCAAACGCAAGTCCGGCGTGGATTCGAGTACATTGTCCAAAAGGTCTTCGTCGGCGAAGTCGAACTCAAATACGTCCTCTCCTTCTACCTGCCCCGGTTCCTCAACCAGTCGTTCGATGAGAAGTTGATCACTGTTCTGCACGAGCTCTACCACATCGGCCCGGACTTTAGCGGGGACATTCGCCGCTTCGACGGAACCAACTCCGTACACAACGGTTCGCAACGCCGCTACGACAAGTACATGGCCGAGCTTGGTCGTGAGTACCTCTCCACGCGGCCGCCCCACGTGCTTTACGACTTCCTGCGTCTTTCCTGCGCGGGACTGAAGGAGCAATACGGCGAGATCGTCGGCGTCAACATCCCCTCACCGAAGCTCATCCCGACATCCAAGGCCCGCCGGCATCGCACGCGGATCTAGTCAGCCGATCTCCCACCGACGATGTCCCGGCTCGATGCAGTTTCCTTCAGGTTCATGGGTGTCATGCCCACGCTTGCGTGGGCATGCGCGACAAACCTGTGATTCAACAACTTGCCTCACGATGGAAGTGCGAGTTCTCATGCGACATGGAAGGCGGATGGTCTCCGCATCACCGCACACCGGGACGTCTCGTCCGGGAGACGCAAGCAAGGCGTCAAGCCGCACCGCGCAAGCGAACGATGAAGTCATGGATGACGATCAGGGAAATGCTACCGTGCCGAGGGATTGGCGAAGAGTCCCCCGGTTGATTCGGCACGCTTGAGAAGAGGTGGGTGAACCGACAGGCGACTTATTCGAACTCGTCGCGTGCGGTGAGAACCTTGGGACCGTCCGCGGTAATCGCCACGGTGTGCTCCACGTGAACGCTGGGCAATTGATCGACCGTTTCGACGGTCCAGTGGTCCCTGCGGATCCGGACCGCCTTTCCGCCCATGTTGACCATCGGCTCGATCGCGATCACCAGCCCTTCGTCGAGCCAGAAATCGTGCTTCATCCAATTGCGGGCGACGTAGTTGGGTACCTGCGGCTCTTCGTGCATCGACTGCCCGATGCCGTGACCGACGAACTGCTCGACGATGGAGTAGCCGGCTTGGTGGACGACCTCTTGCATCCGCATCGCCACTTGCGACCACTTCTTCTGCCGTCCGACTTCGCGGATCGCGGTCGCGAGCGTCTCCTCGGCAACATCCCAAAGCCGCTGCTTGTCGGCGGAAAGCTCTCCCACCGGAATGGTGATCGCCGAATCGCCGCACCAGCCCTCCAGACGGCATCCCGTGTCAACGGAGACGAGATCGCCTTCCTGGAGCACCCGATCACCCGGGATTCCGTGGACGACCTCCTCGTTGACGCTGATGCACGTCACGGCGGGGAAGGGTGTCTTGCCCGGATAGCCCTTGAAGAGCGACTGAGCTTCGCGTTCGGCGAACATCTGCTCGACGATCGCGTCGAGTTCTCCCGTGGTGACCCCCGGCTTGACCGCTTTCTTGACCGCCACGAGGCAACTCGCCACGAGCTGACCGGCCTTGTGCATCTTGGCAATCTGTTCGGCGGTCTTTAGATGAACGCGTTGCCTGAGCACCGGCCTACTCCTCTCGCGTGATGCGAATTGCTTTGTGTGTGTCTGCCGCGGCAACCCTTCGGTCGCCCTCTTCGTGACGAGCTCGCTTGATCATGGTTCACCAAGCCGAAAGGTCGCCCCGCCGACATAGGATACCATCGATCGCACCGGACTTCCGTCCGATCACCTCTCGCAGGGTTTCGTGGAGACCCAACTCTCGGGCGCCACTGGCCGCATTTCAGCCAGTGAGCATGCGTTGCGTAACCGTCACCCAGAAGGTGGACGTTCGACCGTGGACTAGTTCTGAGCTGTTCCCAGCAGACTGTCGTAATTTCTCATGATCAGGTGACTGTCGATCTTCTGTACGAGATCCAAAGCCACACTGATGATAATCAGCAGCCCGGTCCCGCCAAAGAAGCTCGCCACCTCGTAGGGAACGCCAAGCGAGGTCGACACCATCTGCGGAATAATCGCTACCACCGCGAGAAATGCCGCCCCCACGTAGGTGATACGCAGCATCACCCGTTCAAGATAGTCGGCTGTCCGTTTCCCCGGACGATATCCCGGGATGAAACTCCCATGATCCTTCAGGTTGTTGGCCATGTCCTTCGGGTTGAAGGTGATCGCCGTCCAGAAGTAGCAGAAGAAGTAGATCAGCCCGATGTAGCAGACAATGTAGAAGAAACCCTGCCCGCTAAAGGAGTTCCGCAACATGTCGAGCGGCGGCCAATTGACCCACTGGGCGAGATAGGCGAGCACGATCGAAGGGAACATCAAGAGACTGCTGGCGAAGATGACCGGCATGACGCCCGCTTGATTGACCCGCAACGGAAGGTACTGGCGATTGCCGCCATACACGCGCCGGCCGCGAACGTGTTTCGCCGACTGGGTCGGGATCCGACGTTGGCCTTGCGTGATGAGCACGACGCCAACGACCACGAAGACGAACAGGATCGCAAGAAGGATCAGCTTCTCCACCCCGATGCCCCGTTGCGGGGCGATCGCCAGCTCGCGGATCTCGAGCGAAAGCTTCGCCAGAGCGTTGGGAAGACGGCCGACGATTCCCGCCATGATGATCAGGCTGATGCCGTTGCCGATGCCGTACTCGTCGATCTGCTCACCGATCCACATCAGAAAGACCGTTCCCGCCGTCATCGTGATGACCGAGACGAAGATGTAATAGAAGCCGTCGTAGTTTGGATTGACGACCCGCATCTCCCCCCCTTGCGACATCATCAGGCGAACCCAGATCCAGCTCTGTACCAGACAGATGGCGACGGTGAGATACCGCGTGTACTCGTTGATCTTCTTTCGCCCCGATTCGCCCTCCTTTTGCAGCTTCTCCAGGGCGGGAATGACACTCGCCAGAAGCTGCAAGATGATCGACGCCGAGATATAGGGCATGATTCCCAACCCGAAGATCGTACTCGTCGACAGGTTGGTTCCGCTGAAGAGCGCCAACTGGTTGAAGAGCGACTGCAGATTGCCCCCCATCGTCCGCTCGGCCCATGCCTGCAGCGCGACTTGGTCGACGATAGGCAGTGGCACCCAGAATCCGAGCCGATAAATGGCCAGCATCCCAAGCGTGAAGAGAATCTTGTTCCGGAGTTCCGGAATCTTGAAGATCGTAATGAGTTTGCTCATCAAAGAGTCCTTCGGCTGGCCCTACTGTCTCGGGCGTGCCAAGTCCATGGCTGCAGGCATCTTGGATAAGGTAAGAAAGCTTGTCAAGCGGCGTTTCGTCCGCCGCGCACGACCAAACGGACTGACCTCGTTGAACCCAGTCAACTCGGTCACCCCGTCGCCGCTATCGCTACCTATGAACGGAAGTTGAATCGAAGGCAAGCCGACGATGACCCGGCCCGACGCTCGCTCGATCGCGCCGTCAGGCCGTGCATGAGAGAGGTGGTGGGGAGTAAGAGGACGAGTTCCCTTCGTCTTCGACTCCATAGGATTACGCTTCCGCGTTCTTGGGCTTTCTGGGCCGCATCTTGTTGCGAATCTTCGGACCCGAGTGCGGACCTTCGACCACGACACAGGTGCCGCCGGCCTTCTCGATCTTTTCCTTGGCACTCTTGCTGAAGCTGTGGGCGTGCACCTCAAGCCTCTTGGCCAACTCACCGTCACCGAGAATCTTCACCCGGTCGTGGGGACGCTTCGTCAACCCAGACTCGGTGAGGGCCTCAAGGGAGACGATCTCGCCTTCCTCGAAGTTCTCCAGATCGACGACATTGACGACCGCGAAAACGAGCTTCCACTTGTTGTTGAAGCCCCGTTTCGGCAGACGACGATAGAGAGGCATCTGCCCACCCTCTTTGAGGAGGGAGGGATTGTCGCCGGAACGCGAGTACTGACCTTTGTTACCTTTGGTCGCGGTGCGGCCCTTCTTACTACCGGGGCCGCGACCGATTCGCTTTCGGCGCTTGAACTTCTGGATGCCTTCGTGGACCGCTTTCAAATCCATTAGAGGGTCACTCCCCTCAGTTCGGCAACTTCATCGCGGGTCCGCATCTGCTTGAGCCCGTTGATGGTCGCCTTGACCACATTGACCGGGTTGGTGGATCCCATGCACTTGGTCAGTACATCGGTAACTCCACAAGCCACCATCACATCCCGAACACCCCGACCGGCGATGACGCCCGTACCAGGAGCGGCGGGAAGCATGATGACCCGAGCCGCGCCGTAGCGGCCGATGATCTTGTGAGGGATCGTCTTGCCGCGAAGCGGGATCTTCGCGAGCGCCTTGTGGGCGCTCTTGACCGCCTTCTCGACCGCCGGGGGAACTTCCTTCGCCTTGCCGTAGCCAAAGGCGACTTTTCCCTTGCGATCCCCAACGACGACTAGCGCGTTGAAGCTGAAACGCCGGCCGCCCTTGACCACCGCGGCACAGCGCTTGATCTGCACCACCGATTCGAAGGCGTCGGAATCCTTGTTGCGGCCGTCTCCGCCGCGTCCGCCTCGACCTCGTCGTTCTTGTGCCACGATCGCCTCGCCTCATCCCACGCCCGGGCATCTCTCGGCCCACGCGCGGTTGATTCCTCTTTCCTCAGCGGACTAAAACGACAATCCGCTTTCCCGAGCCGCATCCGCCAAGGCGGCAACGCGACCATGATACTTGCAGTGCCCGCGATCGAAGCAGACCGCCTCGACTCCCGCGGACTTGGCTCGCTCGGCGACGAGCTTGCCGACTTTCGCCGCCGCCGCCTTGTCCGCCGTCGAGTCCAATCCCTCGGCGACGTCCTTCTGCTGCGTCGACGCGGCCGCCAGCGTCAGCCCCTTCTCGTCGTCGATCACCTGCGCCGAGATATGACGCAAGCTACGATGCACCGTCAGACGCGGACGCGCCGACGTGCCCCGAATGATCCGACGGACATGACCCTTGCGGCGGGCCCGTTGCTCATTGATCGTTGCGCGTTGAACCATGGTTCTCTAATCCTAGCCGCCACTGCCGAAGGCCTTACCGGCCTTGCGACGCACTTGTTCGTCTTCGTAGCGAATCCCGGTACCCTTGTAGGGCTCCGGCTTGCGAACCTTGCGAACGTTCGCCGCGAACTGACCCACCGACTGCTTGTTCGGTCCCGACACCACGATGTGGGTCGCGTCCGGCAGGTTCACCGTCACATCCTCGGGAACGGGCACCTTCACCGTGTTGCAGTAGCCAACGTTCAACGCGAGATGCGTGCCCTCGAGCGTCGCCGTGTAGCCGACGCCGACGATCTGCAGCTTCTTCTCGAAGCCCTTCGTCACCCCCTCGACCATGTTCGAGAGTAGACTGCGGTAGAGCCCGTGCAACGCACGCGCCGACCGCTCATTGCCTTCTCGATCACAGATGAGATGGCCGCCCTCTTCCTTCACCGTGATGGCGTCACGAACCTCGAGATCGAGCTTGCCTTTCGGTCCTTCGACCGAGACATTCGATCCGGCGATCGACACCTTCACGCCCGACGGGACGGCTACCGGCTTTTTTCCTAGTCGCGACATCGTCGTTACCCTAACCCGCACGCCCAGAGGCAATCACGGGACTTGTCTTGTTTGAGGGCCACCGCCCCACTCAGTAGACCTCGCAGAGAACCTCGCCGCCGACATTGCGAACGCGTGCCTGTCGGTCGCTCATGATTCCATGGCTGGTACTCAACACCGTGATTCCAAGACCGCCGAGAATCGGGCGCAACTCCTTTGAACCGCGGTAGATCCGCCGGCCTGGGTTGCTGATTCGGCGGATCGACTGAATCACGTGCTCGCCATCAAGGCCATAACGCAATTGCAGCCGCAGGATGCCCTGGGGCTCCCGCTCGATAATCTCGAACTTGACGACATACCCTTCCTCGACGAAGACCTTGCAGATCTCGTGCTTCATCTTCGAGTAAGGGACATCGACCGCAACCGCTTCGTTACGAACGGCATTGCGGATACGAGTCAACATGTCGGCGATCGGATCGGTCATCATGGCGCTATCACCAACTCGCTTTCTTGACGCCGGGGATCAGCCCATCGCTCGCCAGGTCACGGAAGCAGATCCGACAAATGCCGAACTTCCGATAAACCGCCCGCGGACGCCCGCACAACCGGCAACGCCGATTGAGCCGCGTCGAAAACTTCGGCGGCCTCTTTGACTTAACGATCTTTGACGTGCTGGCCATACCCGACTATCTCCCGTCAGTTTTCCCGAAAGGGCATTCCCAGCCCACGCAACAATTCGAGTGCCTCGTCATCCGACGCGTTGTCGATGACGAAGTTGATGTTCATTCCCTGCGTGAACTGCAGGTGATCGAGGTTGATCTCGGGGAAGATCGTTTGCTCGGTCAGGCCCATGCTGTAGTTGCCGTGACCGTCAAAGCTCTTCGTGCTGATCCCGCGGAAGTCACGCACCCGCGGCAGCGCCACGTTGATCAACCGATCGATAAACTCGTACATCCGCCGGCCGCGAAGCGTCACCTTCAAGCCGACCTTCATTCCCTCGCGGAGCCGAAATCCGGCGACCGACTTCCGGGCGACGGTGACAATCGGCATCTGCCCGGAGATCAAGGTCAGATGCTTGATCGCCTCTTCCATCCGGGACTTCTCGCCCTGAGTCGCCGCGCGGCCCATCCCCATGCTGATCACCACCTTCGACAGCCGAGGCAGCGCCAATCGGTTCTTCCGACCGGTCTTCTCTTGAAGACGGGGGAGGAGCTCGTTCTCGTAGCGGTCAATAAGCCGCGTGACCATCGCTTACGCCTCTCCCTCGGAGCCAGCTTGTTTCTTCTCGCCCTTCACCCGGTTCATGAGCTCCGCCGGGCGCAAGACCCGCAGCTCTTTTCCCGACGAACGGCAAAACAACACCTTATCGCCCCGCTCGTTGACCCGCACTCCGGTGCGGACGCCACGACCCAGCTCGGGGTTGTAGTACATCACGTTGGACGCATTGATCGGCATCTCGACCGAGAGCCGTCCGCCGCGCGGGTTCTGCTGGCTGCGCCGCACGTGCTTGAGGACCTTGTTGATGCCCTCGACCACGACCTTGTTCTCTTCCGGAATGACCCGCAGGACGCGTCCGGTGACGCGTTGTCCCGAGCGCGTGTCGCCGCCGGCAATCACTTCAACCATGTCGCCACGACGAATCTTCATCAGACCACCTCCGGAGCCAAGCTAATGATCTTGCTGAACTTCAAGTCGCGAAGCTCACGTGCCACCGCCCCGAAGATACGCGTCCCCTTGGGATTGCGATCATTGTCGATGATGACCACGGCGTTCTTGTCGAACCGAACGTAGCTGCCATCGGCCCGACGCGTCGCTTGCCGCGTCCGCACGACGACACCCTTGATGACATCGCCGACTTTGACATCGCTGCCCGGCAGCGCCTTGCGGACGCTGGCGACAATCACGTCACCGATTCCGGCATACCGTCGTCGCGAGCCGCCAAGCACCTTGATGCACTTGACCTGCTTCGCGCCGGTATTGTCGGCGACGTCCAGGAATGTTTCTTGCTGAATCATGACGCCCGTATCCTTTTGGACCGACGAACCCGCCTATCGCCACCGGGAAACCACCCCAAGCGGCCGCTTCGCCGATCGAGCGCTAACTATCCGCGCTGCCTTCGTCCGCACCGCTATCGTCTGTCGCGACCGACTCGAGCCCCTCGTCCACCGACGAGACCACTCGCACCAACCGCCACCGCTTCGTCTTCGACAGGGGACGCGTCTCCATGATCTCGACGCGATCACCCTCTTGCGACGCATTCTTTTCATCGTGCACGTGGCACACCGTTCGACGGCGGAGAAACTTGCCGTACTTGGGGTGCTTGGCCAGGCGCAACACTTCCACGCGTCGGGTCTTGTCCATCTTGGCGCTGGTGACTTGACCCACGAGCGTCTTACGTAGTTTACGTTCGGCAGCCTGCATTACTGTTCCTCGCCCCCGGCCTCGACACTCGCTTCACTGCTCGCATTCAACTCGCGTTCGCGTTGAATGGTCTTGATTCGAGCGATATCACGCCGAAGCTTCTTGATTTCCATTGGCGACTCAAGCTTCTCCGTCGTCGCCTGAAACCGGAGCTGAAACTGCTGCTGACAGATGTCGCGAAGACTATCCGCGAGCTGCTCGTCGCTCATCTGCCTGATCTCGTACGCTTTCATCGCGTCGACTCCAACTCCGCTCGTCACCCTAGAATGTCTGGCGCCGTCCGATCATCCGACACTTGAACGGCATCTTGTGCGCGACCCGATGGAAGCACTCCATCGCCGCCTCTTTCGGCAAGCCGGCAACCTCGTAGATGATTTGCCCCGGCCGAATCACCGCCGCCCAGAAGTCGGGCTCACCCTTACCCTTACCCATTCGGGTTTCCAAGGGAATCGAGGTGATCGACTTGTGCGGGAAGACTCGAATGTAGAGCTTGCCTTCGCCACGGACGAACTTCGAGCAGGAGATACGTCCTGCCTCGATATTCGCCGCACTCAGCCAAGCCGGCTCGAGCGCTTGCAGACCCCAGTCGCCGAAGCAGACCGTGTTGCCGCGCTGAGCATTACCTTTTACTCTTCCTCTTTGACTTTTGCGGTACTTCACCCGCTTGGGCATCAGAGGCATCGCCGCTCTCCACGTCGTAAAAGCCCTGGTTGATCCAGACCTTGATGCCGATATGGCCCTGCGGCGTCTTGGCCTCCGTGAAGCCGTAGCTGATCTTGGCCCTCAGCGTCGCCAGCGGCACCGAGCCCTTCAGCACTGTCTCCCGGCGAGCCATTTCCGCCCCGCCAAGTCGACCGGCCAAATTAATCTTCACCCCTTTGCCGCCCGCGTCCATCACCGCGTCCATCGCCCGCTTCATCGTGCGACGGAAACTCGAGCGTCGCTCGAGTTGCTCCGCGATATCTTCCGCGACCAACTGGGCATCAATCTCCGGCCGGCTCAACTCAAGAATTTTGATGTTGATCCGCCGCCCGGTCAGCTCCTGAAGTTCATTCTGAAGCCGCTCTACCTCGGTGCCTTTCCGACCGATGATAATACCCGGACGCGCGGTGTGAAGAATGACCTTCACCTCGTCCCGCGTCCGCTCGATCTCAATCCGAGGAATTCCCGCTTTGCCGTACCGCTCCTTGACGAATCGACGGACCTTTTGGTCCTCGACAAGTAAGTCGGCGAAATCTGCCTTGCCGGCGTACCAACGAGAAGACCAGTCCTCGAAGATGCCAATACGAAAGCCGGTCGGCCTTACCTTCTGACCCATAGTGCTTATCCTGAATTTGTTCGGAATCAGCGAGCGTCGATCGCCACGTGAATGTGTGACATCCGCTTGAGGATCCCAAAGGCCGAGCCACGAGCCCGCGGACGAATCCGCTTCATTCGCGGTCCCTCGTCGACATGAGCGTCGACGACCACCATCTCCTCAAGCCCCCGGGCCCCGCCATCCTCGGCGTTCGCCAGGGCACTCTTGAGCACCTTCTCCAACATCCGGGCGCCACGATTCGGCATGAACCGCAACGTGTCGAGCGCCTGGTACACGGGCTGATGGCGAATCAAATCAGCGACCGGACGCACCTTGGTCGGCGCGATGTCAGCAAAACGATGACTAGCCCGATACGCCATAATTCCACCATTGCCTCGAAATTCCGGCGGCAGGATTCGAACCTGCGACCTCCAGGTTATGAGCCTGGCGAGCTAACCACTGCTCCACGCCGGGATTGTTTCCTTGCTTCCCAATGAATGAAACAGCGACGGCCGAAGTGACGACCGCCGCCTCGCAATTGATTCTTTACCGTCTAGCGCCTGAATGCCCCTTGAAGGTTCTCGTAGGAGCAAACTCGCCCAACTTGTGCCCCACCATGTCTTCGGTGACGAAGACTTTGATGTGAGCGCGACCGTTGTGAACGAGGAAGGTGTGGCCCACAAACTCGGGAACGATCGTACAGGCACGCCGCCAGGTCTTGATCGGCTCTCGACCGGACACGCCCTGAGCGAGTACTCGCTGCAAGAGCTTGGGATCGACGTAAGGGCCTTTTTTTAGTGATCTACTCATGGTTTTCCAACCAATCCCGCCAAATCTTGTGCCGCATCTTTCGCTTTCCAGCCAGCCCGATTCCGATAACCGCGCCGGCACCTCTCCACGACGGCCACCCACTCGCGAGGGGGCCCTTTCGCCACTACTGCGGCAAGATCTTTTGCCCGTAACGCACCGTCTTGCGACGGCGGATGATCGCGCGATTCGACGTCTTACGACGTTTCCGCGTGTTGCCACCCTTGGCCGGCACGCCGGTCGGGCTACAGGGATGACGACCACCCGACGAGCGACCTTCACCACCACCCATCGGATGGCAAACCGGGTTCTGGGCAACGCCGCGAACGTGCGGACGCTTTCCGAGCCAACGCTTCCGCCCAGCCTTGCCGAGCTTGATGTTCATGTGCTCGGCATTGCCGACCGCACCGATTGTCGCCCGACACTTCGCGCTGACACGGCGAACTTCGCCGCTGGGAAGCGTGATTTGCGCCCAGTCCTTCTCGCGAGCGTTCAGGACGACGCCCGTGCCCGCGCTGCGGCCGAGTTGAGCCCCCTTTCCGGGAACCAACTCCACCGCGTGAATCTCCATGCCGAGCGGAATCGAAGAGAGGGGCATCGAGTTACCGACCTTCGCCTCGACCTTTTCTCCACTCTGCACCGTCATGCCGGCAACGAGGCCGGTCGGGGCCAGGATGTAGCGCTTCTCGCCGTCGGCGTACTGCACCAACGCGATTCTCGCACTGCGGTTGGGATCGTACTCGATATGAGTAACCGTCCCGACCACATCATCCTTGCGACGCTTGAAGTCGATCAAGCGGTAGCGACGCTTGTGTCCACCACCACGAAACCTGACCGTCGTCACACCCTGGTTGTTACGTCCACCCTTCTTGTGGAGCGGGCGCAACAGCGATTTTTCCGGCTTCTTCTTGCGATCCGTGATTTCCGCGAAATCACTGACCGTCCCGTGCCGTCGACCGGGGCTTGTAGCCTTGTAGCGACGAATTCCCACGAGAACACCTCTCCCTTACCGGCAACAGCGTCGCCCGCCGAGCGACGAAGAAACCCTCACCCAGCCCGCGGCGACGTTCGCCCGGCACCTTAGAACATGCTGATCCGATCCGCATCCGAAAGCGTGACGTAGGCCTTCTTCCAGCCCGCCGTCCGCCCCTTACGCCCCTTGAATCGACGGGTCTTCCCAATCCGATTCTGGGTCCGAACACTCGTGACCGAGACCGAGAAGAGCTGCTCGACCGCCTGGCGAATCTGCCCTTTGTCGGCGAGCGGATGCACCTCGAACGCGTACGTGTTGCGGCGTTCGACCAGGTGAGTACCCTTTTCGGTGATAATCGGACGCACGAGCACTTGATGCGGCTCGAGCGCGGGGCCCTTCTTGACCTCGGGCGCCCGAGGGTTGCGACTAGCCATCGTTGGCCTCCTCCCCGTCCGCGCCACCATCCGAAGCAGATTCGGTCTTCGCATCCGAAGCCTCGCCCGCCTCGGCCGACGGCACCTCTTCACCAACAGGTGATTCGGCGTCCTTGCCGACGCTGCCCGCTTCTTGCAGGAATTCCAACGTCTCCCGGGTCACCAGCATCCGCTTCGGCTTGAGCACCGAGAGGGCGTTCAAGTCGCCGGCGGTCAGGATATCGACCCCAGGAATGTTTCGTGCCGACAACAACACATTGGTGTCGGTCTCTTTGAGCGAGATCAAGCACGACTGCTCGGAAAGCCCCAGCGCCGCGAGGACTCCCGCCATCGCCTTGGTCTTCGGCTCGGCGAACGGCAGCGAGTCGACCACGACCATCTCGTCGTCGACCATCTTGCTGAGAATCGCCATCCGCGTGGCCAAGCGACGAGCCTTCTTCGGCATTGAGTAGGAGTAGTCGCGAGGCTTGGGCCCATGGGCCTTTCCACCTCCACGCCGAACCGGAGACCGCTTTGGCCCCATCCGGGCGTGACCGGTTCCCTTTTGCCGATAAAGCTTGTGGCCCGAGCCGGCCATCTCGCCACGACGCTTCGTCGAATGTGTTCCGACGCGGCGATTCGCCTGGTACATGACCACGGCGTCGTGCAACAACTGCTTGTTCACGGTTCCGCCGAAGTGCGCAGGATCGACCTCGACGGTCGAAACCTGCTTGCCCTCAGCGTTCATGACCGGAAGCGTCAACATCGCTCCCACGTCCCCCAACTAGGTCCCTTCGGGCTTACGCCTTCTTGGACTTCTTTCTGTTCGTTTCCCGCACCATGACCATGCCGCCATTCGGGCCCGGCACGCCACCGCGAACCAAAAGCAGGCTCTGCTCGGCATCGAGCCGAACGACCTTCACGTTCCGAACGGTCGAACGGGTGTTCCCGTACTGACCGTTCATCTTGCGGCCCTTGATGACGCGAGCGGGATAGGCCGAGCAACCGATCGAGCCCGGAGCACGATGGCTCCGCTGCACGCCGTGAGTCGCCTCGAGACCACCAAACCCGTGCCGCTTCATCGTTCCCGAGTAGCCGCGGCCCTTCATCGTGCCGATGATGTCGACGGCCTTGACGCCATCGAAGATATCGGCCGTGAGGACGGCCCCCGCCTCATGCTCCGCGGGAGCGTCGAGGCGAACCTCGCGAACAAACCGCTTCGGCTCCGCGCCGACCTTGGCGACATGCCCACGCTCGGCCTTGGTGGCCGACTTGCGAGGCTTGTCGAGATAGCCGAGCTGCACCGCCTCGTACTTATCCTTCTCCGCCGTCCGAACCTGCAGGACCTGACAAGGACCCAGCTTCAAGACGGTGACGGGATGCACGTTCCCCTCGTCGTCGAAGACTTGGGTCATGCCGATCTTCTGACCGAGCAATGTCGGCGTCATGTCAAAACCTCTCTCGACGGCACGTTGACCAAATGCGTCCCACGTACCCTGTCGGGCGGCCCCGGAAGACCGAACTCCCAACACGGCTTGACGCAAGACGTTCGGTCGCTACCGAGCCAACCTAACCAGCGATAGATAGAGCTTTAATCTTGATATCGACACCCGCGGGCAACGCGATCTTGTTGAGCGCGTCAATCGTCCGCGCCGTCGGCTGCACGATGTCGATCAGCCGCTTGTGCGTCCGGATTTCGAACTGCTCACGGCTCTTTTTGTCAATGTGCGGACTCCGGTTCACGGTGTACCGAGAAATCCGCGTCGGAAGCGGGATCGGGCCATGAACAGTCGCCCCGGTCCGCTTCGCGGTGTCCACGATCTCTGTTGCCGAACTATCCAGGATGGAGTGATCGTACGCTTCCATCCGAATGCGGATTCGTTCGCTGCCGCCCGTCGACACCAATACTCCCCCTGGGCTGAAATCGTTGCCAGCCCGAAATCGCTAACTCTATTATTCCCAAAAGGTTACGGCTTCGCGATTTTGAGCCGTGATCTATTAAGTTACGAACGCCCTTCGGTAGCGTCAACTAGGTTCGCGCAAGTTTCGTTCTCCCGCGCGATTCAGCCTTGGTTCAACGGCCCTTCTCCCGGGCGCGAGCATCAGCCGGCCCCCCAGTCGCTACAACCGGCACCACCTGTCTCTCAATTTGAGTGATACGCGGCGCGAGGGTGCTTCCGCTGTCCGGTTGTTCGTACGCTTGCCGAAAAATCAAATCAAACTCGGACCGATTTTGTCCAAAACGGAACCCGAAACACGACAAAACAGCGCCGAAACGAACTCGTTCTCGTCAGAAGTTGACACCCGTTGACACCCAGGAACCGGTTTTCGGTGGCCTTGTGCCAGCGACAGGAAAGGACTCCCTCATGATCCGTGCGACCATATGGCGCCACATGCCCGCGATGTTCGCGACGCTCGCCATGATCGGCAGCCCCTTGGCGGCCCAGGCGGGCGGCAAATGGCGCCCCTTCAAGAAGAAGTGCGCCTCTTGCGTCGAATGTGAGCCCTGTCCGTGTGACATCTCGATCTATCCCGAGGCCAGCGAGCCCGAGTCGACCGAGGCGCCGACCGAAGCGCCGACCACCCCGGATGACATGCAGGCCCCCACGGACGACCTGACCGACGCGCCCGAGCCGTCGCCGGAAATGTCCGACTTGCTGTCCGACTCCCTCACCGGAACGGACTTCTCCGCCGCCAACGCCCCGACCAACCTCGCCCCGTACATGATCGGCGACGGCTTCGGTGGTGGACCGCTTGCCATCGACATCCCGAATGTCATCCCGGGTATCTTGAACGGCCAAACCGGCACGCTCTCGATCAGCAACGTCCAGGGAAGCCCGTCCTACGAAGGTAGTGGCCCGGTCATCTTCTCCACCGGAACAGTCCCGCAGCCGACGACCCTGTCGATCTCCGCTCTTGGCGTCCAGCAGCAGTTGGCCCCGCAGACCCTTGATACCCAGAGCGTCAACTCCTTCCCCGCGGACACGCTGCCCCAGTCGGCCGAGATCCTCGCTCCCGACGCGAGCATCACCGCCCAAGCCGCCCAGGGCGTCCAAACGATCGAGGAGATCAACGCCGCTCAAGTCGCGCCCGGATCGACCGTCGTCTCGAGTGTCACCAACGAGAGCAATGTCGCCGAGCAAACCGAAAGCGGGAGCCTTTACTCGGCCAACTACAACTACACCGCCGAGTCGCGTTACATCAGCCAGGAGACCGTCCTGATCTCCGTCGCCAACCCCAGCGGCGGCGGCGCGGTCGGTCGACTCAAGGTCGCGGAAAACAACAGCCCGATGCCCCGCGATCGCGTCTTCTTCAACTACAACTACTTCGACGACGTCCCCTACTCCTCCAGCGGCGTCGATGTTAGCCGGTACACGCCCGGCTTCGAGAAGACCTTCTTCAACCGGATGGCCTCGATCGAGTTCCGCATGCCCTTCGCCGGCACGCTCAACAGCAACCAGGTCCTCAACTCGGGTCCCGGTGTCGATCAAGTCGAGTTTGGCAACATCGGCTTCAATCTCAAAGCCCTACTCTACGCCACGCAAAACTTCGGCATCTCGGTCGGTTCCGGCCTGGCGATCCCGACGGCCGACGACGTCACCGTCCGCGACACCGCCAACGACGTCCTGGTCAGGATCAACAATCAGTCGGTCCACCTCATGCCCTACATCGGGGCGGTCTTCGCTCCGAACGATCGCTTCTTCGCCCAGGGCTTCCTCCAAGCCGACTTCGGCACCAACGGCAACGCCGTCTGGGAAGACCTCGACGGCATCGGCGGCCTGAACAAGGCGGGCGTCTTGACCGATCAGACGCTCGGCTACATCGACGCCAGCATCGGCTACTGGGTCATGAAGCACCGCGATTACGGCGTGCTGACCGCCGTCGCCCCGATGCTCGAGTTGCACTACACGACGACGATGGGCCAGGTCGACCGCATCCAACAGGGTAGCTTCGTCATCGGCGACTTCGCGGCCAACCAGGACATCCTGAACCTGACGACCGGCGTCAGCCTCGAGCTGTTCGGACGTGCCAACGCGGTCCTCGCCGCCGGCACGCCGCTCAAGGGTGGCATCTCCGGCCGTCAGTTCGACTGGGAGCTGCAGGCTCAGATCTCCTATCGCTTCGGACCGCAGAACCGTCTGACGCGAGCGAACTTCTAAGGTCTGCCCCGGTCTCGAAACCGGGCATTCCGAGCGTTTTCCAGCCCCCGCCACGACGCAGGCGACAGCACCCACCCTCCCATGCTGCTGTCGACCTCTTCGAGGCGGGGGTTTTCTCTATGCGCGACGTATCCGTTCACGGTTTGGTGACAAGGGATGGACAGGGTCGCGCTTCGCGCACCCTGGGTACCGATCGGATGGAAATGCGAACCCCGCAAGGGGCCATTTAGATTTCGGTTTCAACTGTTAGGTGAGGGATTGGGGAGACCCCCTCTCACTCCCCCTTGGACAAGGGGGAGCAAAGAGTTCTTCCCTTGGGCAAAGGGGGAGCGAATTCACAGCCGTGAGACGGGAGCCTTCTGGTCGAAGCGGGCGGCGACGACGCGGAGCTTCTCCTGATCGTAGCCGGAGTCCTTGACTAGGCGAGTGGCGATCGCGAGGGGGGACTCCGACGCGGTCTCCGTCGTCGCTTGTTCCTCGGCGAGAAACTCGGCCATCTCCATCGCGAGCACGGCGGCGAGCTCGTCCTTTGACGTAAGCGCTTTGAGCATGCCGCAGCTCACGTAAATCGTCCCTTTGTCGGAATGATGGCTGCGTGGGGTCGGGTTATAGATGCTTTGAAACGTGAAGGTGATCCCCCGCGATCCGGAGGCCTCGGCGAGACGCCCGCCCACTTCGTCGAGAATCCGTTGGACGTCCTCGGGATCGCAGATCGGACGCGCTGGCTCCTCCTTCGTCGATGCCGGTTTCGAGCTCCCCGCCTTCTCGACGAGATCGATCGGCGTCGCGTCGGCGGCTCGTGGCTGAGGGTTGGCCGCGAGTGCGGAGGAGGGCGGAGACTGCCGGCGAGCGGCGCGCGCGGACGTCCCCTGACAGCCGAGGTTCACCCCGGCCAAGGGGATCGCGATCAGCATCGCGAGCGTATGTCGCAGGAACTTACTCATCATGGAGCACCGGATCTCGTTCGAAACCCGCGGTGGCAAACTCACTTTCGTTGGGGAACCTCTCTCGCCGGTCGTCGGGGCGACATCGGCTATCCCCGCTTTCCCCGTTCCCGGTTCTTCTTGCGATCGAGGCCGACCTGTTCTCCCACCCGGACCGGACGGGCCATCGACCGATGAATCTGATCCTTGCTCACGTCCCCGAAGAGCTGCAAGTAGGGGGCGAGGAGCCAACGGTCCCAACGTCGCGGGAACCAAAAGTAGCTGTAGAGCGGCACCTGGTCGGCGCCGCGAACGCTCTTGGCCTCGTACGACGCCGGCCCGAGCCAGATCCGACGGCAACCCTTGTCAATGGCGTGCTGGATCGGCGCGTAGAAACTGAGGCTGAAATAGAACGGGGCTTGGGCGATGTTCTCGTCGTACGATCGCCCGATGCGATACGTCCACATTTCCCCTCGGCGTTGACTGTGCAGCAGCACCGTGAACCCAACCATCGCCCCTTCGTACTCGCACGCGATGACGTCGACGCTCTCGCCAAGGGTATCGTTGAGCGTTCGCCAGAAGCTCGGTGGATGGCGGAAGAAGCTCTCCCCGTAGCGTTTGTAGGTCTGACGATAGAGCTCGCTGAGTTGTCCCGAGATCGTCCCGAAGTCCTCGATCGTCCGGAACGTAAACCCCGCTCGCGAGGTGCGGACGATATCGCGCTGGAAGGCGCGTCGTGTCGTTCGGCGGAAAGAGCCGAGGTAGTCGTCGAAGCTTTCGTAGGGATCGAGATTGAGCTGGTTGTCGTAGAAGAGGAACGTTCGTTGGCAGCCGGCCCCTTCGAGCATCTTTGGCCAGCGACTGTCGCTTTCGTCCACGCTCAGGAACCAGAGCGGGAGGTTGCGGCGCCGCGAGAAGCGTTTGAGCCCATCGAGCAGCGCGCCGTAGACCTCCAGCCGGAACGACGAGGAGGAAGGCGCGACCGGGACGGTTCCGCGATAGGAGAGCGGATTGGTGACGATCAGGCAGTCATCCAGCGGGGCTCCGCTGAGCTGCAACGACTTGCGGTAGACCGAAACGCCCGCCATGAGACGCGCGAAGTGACGCGACTGGCTCGGATCGATGCGGACCGCTTCCTCGATCCAATGTTCGAAGTAGTAACGGCGAAGACTATAGACGAAGTAGACACCCTCGCCGCGAGCGCGCAGCAGGGGACAGACCGCGACCGGGCGATCATCGGCCCGGACGACGACGAAGTAGAGCTCGACGTCGCCGCCGACAATGGTGCGCAGATCGAGCCGTTCGAGCATCCGGTACCAAGAGGTGGACGCGAAAACGTGTCCATCGGCCGTGATCTCGTCGAGATCGTCGTCGCTAATGTCGGCGATCGAGGAAACAACCGCCGTGTTCATCCTGACCATGCGCTCGTTGCCCACTTTCCACTTGTCGAGGAAAGCTCGTAATCGCTCTTCCAAAACCGGTCAAGTCATCCCGGTCGCGGAACGGGTACTCCCATGGCTCCACCTTGTCCAAGGGACTTCCCATGGCTCCACCTTGTCCAAGGGGGAGGGAAGAGGCTCCCCCTTGGACATAGGAGCGCTAGCGCGCCATGTCGCCGAACGAAACGATCAACCGGGTGACGCCGTGGTGCAAGTCGGATGTCTCGGGGATCGACGGAGACGAGGCGGTCTCGTCAAGAGGCGTGGGGGAGTCATCGTCGTCCTGCCAGGGGCAGGGGGCAGCCTCCATCAGGATGCGAAGGGCCTCGGACCGACTCCGGTCGCGGGAAGAGGTGGAAACGGCGGACGTTGGGCGATCCTCGGAGGACTCATCGATGGGGGGGATGGGGTCCTTGGAGGAGTCGAGCGGGGGAGTGGTCATGATCGCGGACGAGGCCTTTGTTATCCGAACGACTACTGTTTCTCGCGAAATGAGCTCTTGGCGTCGGCGGTGGGAACGGCTTGATCGCGCCCGGGCGACCCAGCACGTGGGCCGCCCACCGACACCAATTCGTCGTCACCGAGGTTCGGCTCAAAAGACGTCGAGTTGGTAATGGTTCCCCTGGTACCACGACTTCCAGTTGTTGCCCGGCTTGAGCTGCCGCAGATAGGGGTAGTAGAGATCCTTGCGGAAGTAAGGCGGGAACGCCTGGTACTGCGGATACATTGGGTAGCCGTACGGCATGTACGCGTCTCGGCTATTGAATGGCTTGCGGTAGTTCACCGGGAAGTACGAGTAGGGGTAGTGGTAGAACCGGCCCCATTCGGTGGCCTGGGCCGCGCCGACCGATGAGAACATGAGCATTCCCGCCGCGAGGACGAGAAACGCTTTCCGTCTCCATTGCATGGTGTTTGCCCTCCATGATGCAACCAAGGCGCCAACGCGCCGTCAGGGCAAGTATGCCCGGTCGCCGCCCGGAAAGACGACCAGCGGGCTCGGTTGAGACGAGGGAATTGCCAACCCGCGCTGGCATGCCAGTCGCAAAACCACCGATCGCTACGAGATGTCGAGTCGACACGACGTGAATCAAGACCGCGACGCTCGCGACCCGATCGAGAATGTCGCCGATCAAGAAAAGACCGAAGGCTTCCCCTAAAGCCCGGAGGTGAATGCGGGCTAGTTGCGGGGAAGCCTTCAGCGCACAGCGGCCAGGCAGTGGCATCCATGGGAGGGAAGACGACGACGTCCGTGCCGTCAACGCTTCTCAAAATACCCTAGGACTCTCAGTTTTCCCATACCTCCTTGTTTGTCTCCATGCGGGATCTCAGGTGGGCGCTCCTCAGAACCGGCAAAGCCGTTACAATCCCCCAAGTCACCCTGGACTCAAGCTCGGTAAGGAACGACCGATTCGCCACGCCAAGGAACACCTCCCACCCAAGGAACCGACCGACGTCTCCGTCGGAATGGGCCTGCTGTGCGGCTTCGCCTATGCCGCTGTGTTTCAGATAAGCTTCTATGCTGCCACGCTTTACGGCAGTGCGCCCCAGCCCGAGAACCGCTTCGCCCGCTGGCAACTGATGGAGCATGCCGCCCTACCGGCGCCCGACGGACATCCTTCGATTTATGCCCTTGCCCTTTCACGCTTTGAAACGCCCGAGCACCTTATTCAGCGTCTTCCGCTCTACCTCGCGGCGATCGTTTTTCTCGCGGCGGCGACGCTCGCGGGCGATTTGCTTCGGCATTGGATCGGACCGGAGGACTCCGGACGCGGGCTCCGGCGGTGGATCGTCGCCTTCGGACTGGGGATGGGAGCCGCTTCGCTGCTGGTACAGCTCTTGGGTCTTGCCGGATTGTTGGGCCGCGTGCCCCTCTCGATCGTGATGGCGTTGGTGGTGACCGGTTGGGTCGTCTGGTGGCGTCGTCGGCCGAGTCCCCCCGCCGATCGCTCTTCCGACCAGTTGGCCGCGGACCGACCTTCCACGATCGAGCGTTGGGCGCTATCGCTGCTGGTGGCGCCCTTCGTCTTGCTGGGCCTCCTGGCGGCGGCGCTTCCGACGATGGACTACGACGCGCTCGCGTATCACCTGCTCGGGCCGAAGGAGTACTTCCTCGCCGGCCGGATCAGCTACCTGCCGCACAACGTCTACACGAGCTTTCCCTTCCTGACCGAAATGTGGTCGCTGGCGGGCATGAGCCTCTTTGGCGACTGGTTCCTGGGCGGGCTCTTCGGCCAGATCGTGATCGCGACCTTCGGACTCGCTGGGGGGCTAGCCGTCGGCGTGCTCGCGGAAGACCTCTTCGGCGAGCGAATCGGCTGGTGGAGCGCCGCGATTTATCTGTCGACCCCGTGGATCTACCGTTTGAGCGTCCATCCCTATGTCGAGGGACCGCTGCTCTTCTACGGCGTGCTCACGCTGCTTGCCTCCCTCGAGGGCCGAATGGGGCGTTGGCGTTGGGCCCTGGTCAGTGGGCTGCTCGCGGGGTTCGCGGTCGGATGCAAGTACACCGGCGTGGTCTTCGTCGGCCTGCCCGCCTTCGTCGTTCTGGTGGCGATGCGCGACGGGCGACTGGCCTGTCGGCTCGGGGCGATCTTCGTCGGGGGAATGCTGCTCAGCGCGGGTCCGTGGTTCTTGCGCAATCTCCTTTGGACGGGAAACCCTGTTTATCCGCTACTTTTCGAGCTTTTCGGGGTTGGAGAATGGACGGCTGCCGACGCGGAGAAATTCTCCAAGGGGCATCGGCCTGGCAACTACCAGGTCGGCTCGCTGATTCAGTCGGCCCGCGAGGTCTTGATCGAGAGCGATTGGCAGAGCGCCCTGGTCTTCGCGTTCGCGCCGCTCGCGTTTTTGCATCGCGATCGCCGCAAAGCCTTGTCTCTCTGGCTGCTGGTGCTCGGCCTCTTTGGGGCCTTCTGGCTGCTGACGCACCGACTCGACCGCTTCTGGTTACCGCTTGAGCCCTTCGCGGTCGTGCTCGCGGGAGTGGGAATGTGCTGGTCGGCAAGATTGAATTGGAAGCTCGTCGCGTGGCTCTCGTTTTCGGTCGCGGTCTTTTACAACCTCGCCTACTGCACGACGCCGCTGGTCGGATTGCCGTACTACACCGCCGACATCCACGAGGCGCGTCTTCGCGGCCAGGGAACCGCGATTCAGTTGGTCAACAGCCCCGAATTCGTGGCCCCCGACGAGACCGTCCTCTTCGTCGGACTGGCGGCTGTGTACAACGCCCTGCCCGACGCCCGCTACAACACGGTCTTCGATCGTAACCTGCTGGAAAAACTGGTGCGCGATCCGGATGGGGATGGCTTGCGCCCGACCGAGGAGATTCGCCAGGCCTTCGAGGAAGAGGGAATTGATGTCGTTCTCGTCGATTGGTCGTGGATCGAGCTTTATCGTTCGGCGGGGAATTACGGTTTCCCTGACTTTGTGACCCCGAAAGTCTTCCAGGAATTGACCTCGCGTGGCATGCTAAGGCCGGTACAGACCCCGCTGGGGCCGGCATCCCCCATTCAGGTCTATCGCGTTACTGATGGTCCCCTTATTGGAAGGGATTCCGAGCGGTGAATCTCGTCACTGGCGGTGCCGGTTTCATTGGCCGCCATCTCGTTCGGCAATTGGTGGATGCCCAAGAGCCCGTTCGCGTCCTCGATCTCTCCTCACCCGTCGAGGGCGATCTGACCGGAGTCGAATGGCACGTCGGCGATATCCGCGATCGTTCGGCGGTGCGCCGCGCGGTCGAGGGCTGCCGACGCGTCTATCACCTGGCCGCGAACCCGAATCTTTGGACGAGGCGTCGACGCGACTTCGATGCCGTCAACCACCAAGGGACGGTCCACGTCCTCCGCGAAGCGGTCGATGCCGGCTGCGAACGCGTCCTGCATACCAGCACCGAAAGCATCCTCACCTCGCGCCGCTTCGACGGGGGCGCCGTCGAGGACCTCACGCTGCGCCGCGAGGACATGGTCGGCCCCTATTGTCTCAGCAAGTTCCAAGCGGAAGAGGCCGCGATGACCCTTGCTAGGGAAGGGGCTCCCGTCGTCATCGTCAACCCGACGTTGCCGATCGGCCCCGGTGACTATGGCCTGTCGCCGCCGACGCGGATGACGGTCGCCGCCTGCCGCGGGGCCTTGCCCGCGTACCTCGACTGCCAATTCAACATGATCGACGTCCGCGATATCGCCACCGGCCTTCGTCTAGCCATGGAGAAAGCGCTCCCCGGACGCCGCTATCTGCTCGGAGCCCACAACGTGACGCTCGCCGAATGGCTCCGCATGGTCGGAGAGCGAGCCGGCCGCAAGCCGCCGACACGTCGCGTTCCCTATTGGTTGGCTCTCGGCGTCGCCCACGCCAGCGAGTGGTGGGCCGACTGGATCTCCGGCCGCATGCCCCAAGCGACGATCACCGGCGTGAAACTGACCCGCTACGTCATGCACTTCGACCCCTCCCGCAGTCTCGCCGAGCTTGCCCTCTCCCCACGTCCCCTCGCCGACTCCCTCAAGGACGCCGTCTGCTGGTACCGCCGCATGGGCTGGATTTGAGCCTTTCCTTCATGGGAAGTCTTCGTCGAGTGGGCTCCCCCCCACCATCTCCGTAGCAAGCATCGCATCGGCTGACACAGACCTCCCGGAGACGTCGCCGACTGCGAGATCCAAGCGGAAGACCCTGGCTTGCCGGTCCGCCCGCGAGGACAATGGACGTGCGACTTCGAACCACGGGAACCCACCGATGAATGAACCTTCCAGAGGCCCTATCTCCCGACGCTCCTTCTGCCGAGCCACGAGCGCCACCCTCACGACGAGCTTGCTCACCCTCCCCCGCGGGCCGGTTGTCGCGAGCCCCGGCGACGCGCCGTCGCGGCTGCTCACCCCCATCGACGAGCGGACTGTCTGCCCGTGGACACCGAAGCATCCGCGCCACGATCATCAACTCTACTTCCCACTCTCGGGCGACCGCTTGCTCTTCGCGTGGTGCGAATACTACGCCGATCGCCCGTCCCTGCTCGAGCGGCGACCGACGTCACGCGATGGGTCGTTTCGCGACGACATGCCGTGCCGGATCTCCGGCATGATCTCGCACGACCGCGGCCGCACTTGGAACTCGGGATTCACGCTGCAAGAGAATCGTTGGAACCTCAACGTCAAGCATCCCAACCTGATTCGCCTCCCCTCGGGGGAGATTCTCTTCTTCTTCGTCGCGTGGGACTCCGGCCGCGGGCAACGCAACGTCTTCATGAAGCGATCGAAGGACGAGGGCGAATCTTGGAGCGAGATCGAGCAAGTCTCCGAGCCGGGTTGGTACTGCAATGTCGCCGGCCGAGCCCTCACAATGAAGAGTGGTCGGATCGCCCTCCCAACGCACGGCCCGCGCGGCGCCGGCGACTATCGCGGCAAGGATCTCGAGTCGTTCGTCTACTACTCCGACGACGGCTTTGCCACCTGGAAGCGAGGCCAAGCGGTCACCGCCCCCGGTCGTGGCGCCCACGAGCCGACACTGATCGAGCTTGCCGACGGACGTCTCTATTGCCTGCTTCGGACCACGTTGAAACGCCAGTACGTGACGTTGTCCGACGATGGCGGTGCGAGTTGGAGCACGCCCGAACCGACCGAGCTGGCCTCGCCCGATTCCCCCGCCGTCCTCGCTCGCATCCCGTCGACCGGCGACTTGCTTGTCCTTTGGAACAACGTGGCCTCGCCGTCGAACTGGCCGCGAACGCCGCTCACCGCGGCCCTCTCCCGCGACGAGGGAGCATCCTGGACGATCGTCGGCGACATCGACAACCGTCGGACGCACGATGCCGCGTACCCATCGGTCCATGTTCAAGGCGACGAGCTACTGGTTGCCTACTACACTCGCCCGACCAAGTGGGCCCGCGACTGCGAGATCATGCAGAAGATCTACGCCATCGACGAGCTCTACCGCACCGCCTGATCGTATCCCACGCGCGTTCTCTCACCCAGCCTCCTCGCCCGCACCCCTATCGGCAGTCGTTTGAAGTGGCCTTTCTGGCGGGCCATCCCGTTTGTCAGGCCATTGCATGACACAAGCCGAAGGGTGGGTCTTGACCCACCAATTCGACTTTCAAGGCTACCCCCGGTTGCTCCGCTACCGGGGCGTGCGCAGCACGCTGCTCTTTCAAGGCTACCCCCATGGCGAGGCCGAGAGTCGAGATGGACGCGTACCGGGCGTGCGCAGCACGCTGGTCTTTCAAGGCTACCCCCGGTTGCTCCGCTACCGGGGCGTGCGCAGCACGCTGGAAGTCTCGGGAGGGACGACCGCCGGCCGCGCATCGCTGGAGTGACCGTTGACGCGGGAGGTCGTGGGTGAAGGAGCGACCTTCAGGGAAACACTCCTACTCGGCTGCCGGCGCTCTCACGAATCGTCGATCAAAACGAAAGGTCTCAAGTGTTCGAACTCGGTAATTCCCGCGAATAGCCTGCTGGGCGTAGTTCATCGCCTTGATGAGGTTGGATTTCCCAGCCGCGTTGGGCCCGTAGATGAGCGCGCACCGGACCACGCTTTCCCCCGTCTCACCGATGGGAACAAGGTGATTCTGATGATCGGACAGCTTCTTGCTTGCGACCATGTTCAGCGTGACTTCCTCTCCGAACGATCGGAAATTGCTGACGGAGAAGGAGATAAGCATTGCTCGGACCTTTGACGGAAACGGACTCTCCCGAGACTTTTTCTCGGATCACTGACGTTGCCTCTGGTTTTCGACTTAATTCTAGCCAACATGCGAGACATGTTCGCGGTTTAGTCTGATGTTTCGCCGCCTGAACGCATTGCACCAGTTCGGACGAATGAACAGGCGATCACCAAGACCTGCAACAAGTTGCAATGAATCGAGGCTCATGATTCTCTTCGCGTTTCCCCAACTACTCCCCAAGAAAAACACAAACCCTCCAGCCAAATAGCCGGAGGGCTCGCGAAGCTCGACTTGTGGCCCGTTCAGCTTACTTCACCGTTCCCACCGCGGGGCGTTCGCTGACGGCGGGGGTGGCGGGGCTGCCGGCGACGGGGGAGCCGTTGGAGGGGACGTCGGTCTGCTCGACGCTGAGGTTGCCGGCCTTGTCCTGGACGATGAGCCGAACCTTATAACGCTCGCCGGCGTTCGACGGCCAGGTCCAGCGGATCTCGACATCCTCACCCGGGCCGGGGCTCTGCCAGATCGACTCCCCTTCCCGTTGGATCTCGACGCGGAGCTTGCTCATGTCGACGTTCGGGTCCTGCATGAGGAAGGAGACCCCGGCACGACCGCCACCCGCGGGAAGGGCCCGCAGTTCGGTCGTCGCGGGACGGGTGTCGACCACGACCTTCAGCGACGGGTTGGCCAGCCGAAGATCGGACGGGACCGTCTTGCCCCAACGATCGACTTCGACGACGGTGAACCAGTACTCGCCGTCACTGGGGGCCCGGAAGACGACTTTCTTCTGCGTGGTCGGAACGGTCTCGAGCAGTTGCCAGTTCTTGCCCAAATCGCTCGAAAAATAGAGCCGCAGATCCTTCACCAGCGGCCGACGGGCGATTGGCACGTGGATCGGAATGTCGATCACCGGCTGCTTAACCGTGATGGTTTCGCTGCTGCCGGCGGGCAGGCCGGTCACTTTGCGGCTGATGTCACTGATTCCCTCGCCGAGCGAGTGGAACGCCGATTCGACGCCGGTGGTGACGTTCTGCAGCGGGTCCTTGCGGTCGACAACGACCTTGAGTTCGGCCGGGGCGTTGAGGATGTTCTCCGGCTCGAGTTGACCCTGTTCGTTCAGATAGCCCAGCTTGAACCAATACTCGCCGATGTTCGGGGCTTTGTAGGTGAAGGCTTTGGCGGTTGGGACCGCGGTCTGCGACATCGTCCAGGTTGCTCCCTGGTCGGTCGAGACGTAAAGCTGGTACTGGGTTACCTTTTGGGCGACTTCGGTGCTGACGTTGATCGGAATCTCGAAGGTCGAACGCGAGATCGTGACCGTCTCGGCGGCACGGGCGGTGGCTTGCCCGGCGAAAACCGTGGTCAATGTGAGCAAAATGAGCGGAATGGGGCGTCTACGAACGCGACGTGGAGGCATGAATCGGCTTCCTTGTGTTGTGGACCAGCGCAACCGTCGCCCGGGACTATCCTTCGGTTCGCCGAACGGGTCAAGAGAAGGTCGAACCACTCCCCAACCTTGGGCTCCCCCTTGCCCAAGGGGCGTTCCGACGGCTCCCCCTTGCCCAAGGGGCGTTCCGACTGCTCCCCCTTGTCAAAGGGGGAGATAGAGGGGGTTTCCAAACCATGGAGTAAGGGTTGCATCCGGAGCGCCGAGCACCGAAAATCCCACCAGGAGGAATTGACGATGCTCAGACGACTTGCGGTTATTGTGCTGTTTTTCGGGGTTTCGGGATGGGCCCACGCCGCCGACCGACCCAACATCCTGCTGGCGATCTCAGACGATCAATCCTACCCGCACGCCTCGGCATACGGTGATCCCGTGGTCAAGACCCCGGCCTTCGACCGCGTCGCGAGGGAGGGAGTCCTTTTCACAACGTGCATCGCCCCCTCGCCAGGGTGCAGCCCCTCCCGCGCGGCCCTGCTGACCGGCCGCTACCCCTGGCAGATCGAGCATGCCGGCACTCATGCGAGTTCCTTCCCGACTAAGTACGTCGTCTTTCCAGAGCTACTGGAATCGTCGGGCTACTTCGTTGGCTATACCGGCAAGGGATGGGGACCAGGCAACTTCAAGGTGAGCGGCCGCGATCGCAACCCGGCGGGGCCCGCGTTCAATCAAAAACGGTCCAAACCGGCGCGAAAAGGGATCAGTTCCGTCGATTATGCGTCCAATTTCGACGCTTTTTTGCGCAAACGGGACAAGAATCAGCCCTTTTTCTTCTGGTACGGATGCCAGGAGCCCCACCGCGCCTACGAGAAAGGGGCCGGCATCTCCGAAGGCAAAGACCCCGCCAAGGTCCGCGTTCCGGGCTTCCTTCCCGACCGCCCCGAGGTCCGATCCGACATCCTCGACTACTACGTCGAAATCGAATGGTTCGATCAGCACCTCCAGAGGATGCTCGACGCTCTGGACAAGGCCGGCGAGCTCGACAACACCCTCGTCATCGTCACGAGTGACAACGGTATGCCATTCCCCCGCGCGAAAGCCAATGTCTACGAGTACGGCATCCACATGCCGCTGGCGATCGCGTGGAAGGACAAGATCCCCGCCGGCCGGACGATCGACGATCCGGTCAGCTTCGTCGACATCACCGCGACGATCCTCGCGGCCGCCGATGTCGGGCCTCCTAAGAAGTTCCCGATGGTGGGGAAGAGTCTCTTGCCGATGTTAGAGAGTCATAAGGAAGGGACCGTCGAGCCCGATCGCGAGGTCGTCTTTAGCGGCCGGGAGCGGCATTCGTCGTCGCGCTATGACAACCTCGGCTATTCGCAGCGGGCACTTCGTTCGAAGGACTATCTCTACATCCGCAACTTCACGCCCGAGCGTTGGCCCGCCGGCGATCCCCAGAAGTACGAGAAGGACGGCAAGCTCGGCCCCGTCGACGGCGGCTATCACGACATCGACGCCTGCCCCACCTTCACCTTCATGAAAGAGCATAGGAACGACCCCGAGATCGCCCGTTACTTCGAGCTCGCCGTCGCCAAGCGCCCACCCGAGGAGCTCTTCGACATCCGCACCGACCCCGAGTGTCTCCACAACCTCGCCGGCAACCCCGCCGACGCCGCGACGCTCAAGAAGCTCCGCCAGCAGATGACCGACTATCTCACCAAGAACGACGATCCCCGCGTCGGTCCCAACGGCGACATCTTCGAGACCTACAAGCGCTACAGCCCGATTAGGACGTTCCCGGGGCCGGAGGGAAAGGAGTAGTGGACGCCGTGTGTACCAACACATCGTCCACGTCATTCTCTATGACAACTTTCTGACGGTTCGGTCGTAGATATCCTGAATATGGGCTTCCTTGAACGATGCGCGTTCACGGGGTTTGATCGGCGGGCGTGTTGGCTTGGCTGGGTAGGAGGTTAGTGCTCGCGTGATGGTGCCAGCGAAGGCGGTTCGAGCTGATGCAGTTTGGCCGTAACTGTTAAGCCCGGGGTTGGCGCGTTTTGGGAAACGTGGCAGCCTTTAGGCATGATGGACGACCGCGAGGAACTGCGCCGACGAATCGAAACGCTGGAAAGGCTCGTTGCCGAGTCGATGACTCGCAACCGTGAACTGACCGAACGCAACCGCGAGTTGACCGAACGCAATCGGGAACTCGAGGCCGAGCTGGCGCGTCGGGGCAAGCGGTATCGTCCCAAAGCGAATACTCCCAAACGACCCCAGAACAAGCCGGACGGGCGTCGCAAGGAGTTTCGCCGTCATGGCGGAACGACCCGTCCCGATCCTCCCGACACCGAGAACGCCATCGTTCACGAAGTCGAGCTCGACGCTTGCCCCCTTTGCGGCGGCGAACTCGAAGCGACTGCCACGTGCGACGAAAAGTTCGTGACCGACATCCCCGAACCGAAACCCGAGATTCGTCGCTGCCGGGAGTCTTGGTCACCGACTTCTACGCCGCCTACCACAGGCTCGAGGCGAAGAAACAACGCTGCCTGACTCATCTTCTGCGAGACTTGGCGAAGCTTCGCGAGGAGTTGCCCGCCCGGCTGGTCGCCAAGAACATTCAGCCGCTGATCGACCTCTTCCAAGATGCCATCACCCTGGCACGCCGGCGCGAGGAGTTATTGCCTGATGAATTCGCGTCCGAATCCGATCAGATCCGCGAACGGTTCGACGAGCGTTCGTGGCGCTCGTCGAGCGATCCCGATTGCCAACGGATCTACGATCGGCTGCGCCGTCACAAGGAGGAGCTACTGACCTTCCTCGACGATCCCGCCGTTCCCGCCGAGAACAACTTGGCCAAACGCGACATCCGCAGCGTCGCCGCCGCGCGCTCCGACGGTGGCGTCAACCGCGCCGCGTGGAGCGCCGACGCCTTCGCCGTGGCCAAAACGATCGTCCGCACCTGCCAGAAGAATGGCCTGAACTTCTTCCGCTACGCCCTCGACGCCGTTACCTCCCGCATGCCAAACCAACCGCTCCCGCTTCCGATCCGCGAAGCCGCTTAACAGTTACCTTCAATCAGCTTGACGGGTAAGAATTCATTGTCTTGCGGAAGGAGGCTAGGATGACACACTGCGCTTCTCAGTGCGAGCCTACACAACCCCAGGCCAGTAGTACACATAAAGAACTCCGGATTCAAACGATGTCGCTTCGCCAAAGCCATCCTTCGATGCCATACCAAGAACGCCGACAAGCCGTCGACGAACTCGCGGGAGTCATTCGTCGCAATCCCTCTAAGCATTCTAACTTGATGAGCAATGTGCGCATCTGACGCACGAAGCTTGAGCCGCTTCAGCTGCACTTCCATCGCCACCTTGTCGCCAAGGATCAACTCACGCAACCCGTAGGCCAGGCTCTGATCACTTGGAGTACAGAAAGAACGGGGTCCAATGTAGGCCGCATTTGGCGGATCCCAGATCAGCTTTGCGAGGCTGCCTGCTAGAGCGTCTTGGCAGGAGACCAGAGCCTCGCAAACAGCACGGTAGCCCCTAAATGAATTGGTCAATGAATGGTCAACCTCTTGATCTTCCCGTAGGTTCCTTATCTCGAAGTCACCCTCAGCATCCCCTGTCGCCCCAGACGGTTTCGGCCTTACTTCGCATGCAGGGAACGCGGGTTCCGTACCACGCATTCTAAATACTTCCGAATGTGCGTGAGCAGCCAGCGACAGCGATTCTTTCACCTTGCCCAATGAGCAACCAATGGCATAGGAACACCTCGCGATAGTCTCGTATTCACCGGCGAGAATAGCGTACCGTGTCTGGCGAAGTGTCGCGGGCTCATCTGCGATAAGCTTAAGAAGGTCCGGCACTTCCGCTTCCGAATTTGCAAGGACTCGTTTTGTAGTCTCAGTGTCGACGTATGACAGTCGTCGCTTACATTCACTGTTCACGGCTAGTACTTCCACCTCCCTACTTCAACGGTTCTTCCTAGTGGTCCATCTGTCGACTGAATTGCTACCCCTTTAAGCTTGCCGGACTTCAAAGCGTCAAACAGCTTCTTTCCCCAGGGATTCCAGTCGGCTTCCGTGCGAATCCTGTTAATATTGCCAATTGCCCGTAACCGTTCACGGTTTGGTGACAAGGGATGGGCAGGGTTGCGATCGGAAATGAGCGTCGACGACGTCGGTGAGGTAGGTGAAGAGGTCGCGGGATTGTTGTCGGCAGGTTTCGATGACGGTCAGTGTGGTTTCGACGAAGCGACTGCCGGCGGCGCTCTGAGTGCCGAACGAGAGCTTCCTCCAGATCACGGCGTGACGTAGCGAACGTTCGCTGAGGTTATTGGTCGGGTCGACGCCATCTTGGTCGAGAAAGGTCCAGAGCCATTCGCGATGGTCGTAGAGTTCACGACACATGCCGATCAGTTTCGGGTTTCCGCTAAAGAGACCGCGCAGCAGCAAGTGTTCGATCTCGCGACGAACGGGAGCCAGACGACGTTTGAGTGTTCGGCGTGTGATGGTTCCGTCTCGGCAGCGTGCCCATTCGCGAAAGAGTCTTTTCGTCGGTCGCATCAGGTCATGACCCAGGCGTTTGACTTGACAGTCGCTGCTGTCGATCAAGGCTTGGAAGTCACGCTTGAGATGAGCCCAACACCACTGCAGGCGGCCAAGCTGCCAGTACATCTTGGCTCGGTCACACATCACGACGCCCGAGAAGGTCTCGCCGAGCAGTTCGGTCAGTACCGTGGCTGCCCGCGAGGCACGCATCGTGAAGAGGGTGAAGGTGCTGGCCACGAAGGTCCACAACCAAGCCTTCTGACCCGCTTGTTTGGTCGGCGTTTCGTCGGCCCCAAGGACAAGCGAGTCGGTGACGACGGTACTCCGTGATCATCGGCTTGATTTCCGGGCGTTCCCACACTTGATGACGCAACGGATCGGCGTCCTCTCCCGTCAGCGGCGTGTCGCAACGCCGGCAGGTCTTCGGCAGCAGCGTCACGACTTCCTGGCATTCCTCGGTGGGAACCAAGGAACGTTCGTGTTTCTTATGACCTGGTTGGCCACCACGCTTCCGCTTCGATCGCGGCGCCTTGCGTGGTGTCTTGGCATGCGGATGCTGACTGCCGGGAGGCAGCGACGAGTTCCGCGGGGTCTTGGGAGGGCCAAATGCTTCTTCCAATTCCGCGATTCGCAGCAACAACGACTCGACGAAGGCACGCACCTCCGCCGTCATCTGGGCCGCGAGTTCAGGAGGTATCTTCGACTTCCCTGTCATGAACGAATTCTCTCACGACTTCCCTTTCGTGAAAAGACCAACTCACAGGGTGTGAACGGTTACCCCTAGTCCAGCAGCCGAAATTCTGGTGGCTGGTACCAGTGGTTGGATCGTCCCAGCCGCTGGCGGCCGAGGGGGCGTGGACCGTCCGCGAAGGGACACAGCACGCTGGCGAGCTTGCCAATCAGGTTGCCATGGCTGGTCAGGCGGCCGAGATAGCCTCGGCAAAATCTGCCGCCCGTCTCGACTCTTGTTGGGAATCTGGGGTTCCCCAGCAAGAACGTTCGTGGACGGTTTATGCCGCGTTTTCGCCTCGATTCGGAGCCAACTTGAGAAAATTCCTGACCAATTTGGACGAGATCGCCGGGATTTCCGTCCCAAGTGTACGATTACCTTACGGCGACGCACCACACTGCTCGAGGCCGGCCCCACTCCTCCTGGCGGAGATCGCACTGGGATCATGCGGATGGAACAGAACTCCCGAGAGGTGAACTACACTCGTTTACTGACCATCCACCGTCGGCCGCTTTATGCCTTCATCTATTCTCTCTTGGCGGACCATGCCGACGCCGAGGATGTCTACCAACGTTGCAGCATGATTCTCTGGGACAAGTTCGACCAATACGATCCGTCGCGAGAGTTCCTGTCTTGGGCCATGGGGATCGCGTTCTATGAGGTCAAGAACTTCCTCCGGGTGTCGTCACGTGATCGCCATCACTTTTCCGAACAGCTCATCGAGCAACTCTTCGAGCAAATGCCGGCCCGGCAAAGCGACCACAACGTCTACCTGCGGTCCCTTGAGCAATGCCTGAAGAGCCTGCCGAAGAACGACTTGCAATTGGTCAGGAAAGTCTATTGGGACCGGTGCACCGTCTCGTCGGTCGCGAAGGACTTGGGGGTCGCGATGAACACGCTTTATGATCGCATGGGGCGTATTCGGCATCGACTTAGAAAGTGTGTCTCGCTCCGTAGCGAAACGGGGGTGCGAAGTGTCTAAAGACATCACGCCCGACGAAGAATTCGAGAAGCTGTTGAGTCGGCTGGCGCAGTGCCCGCTTGAGAAGTCGGAACTCCAAGCGTTGGAACGACTCCTAATCGACCATCCCGAGAGGCAGTCACTCTACTTGGAGTGCATGCGGCTCGACTCGTCCCTTCTCGAGCTTGGGCAAGTCTTTGAAGATGTTCCCGAGTTGGCGTTGCCGCGCGTTCGCCCGCGTGTAGCCTTTTCGTCACGTACGCTGGCGTGGGGCGTGTCGGCGGCGATGGGACTTCTCTTGGTCGTTGGCTTGGCGGTGTCCGCGCGACGCGACCCGCAAGGCTTGGCCGAGGGTAATCGTCTCGGCAAGGCAGCGTCGATCGGCCCCGAGAGGGGGCCGGCTTCCGTGGACGCGGAGAAAGAGCCGCTCTCGTCCGCACGCTTTGCCGGAGCCTATCATGCCGTCTTCCGCGAATCGAGATCACCGACGTCGATCGGCACCCATCTGCTCTTCTCCGAGGATTACATTCTTCTCAATGGCATGACGCGGCTCGTCTTCGCTTCCGGCGCGGAGGCGATTGTCGCCGCTCCTGCCGTGTTCCAGGTCGCGAGCGATGATGAGCTCGTGGTCAACCTCGGTAGCTGCTCGGTCTATGCTCCCGAAGGGGCCGAGGGCTTCAAGGTCAGTACGCCGACGAGCGAGGTCATCGATCGGGGCACGCGTTTCTCCGTGGTCGTCACCGAAGACGGTGCATCCAATGTCGCGGTGGTGGATGGCGAAGCCGAAGTCTCCTCGCCTGGAAGCAATCAGAAGAGAACGCTCTTCGAGGACAACAGCGTTCGCGTCGGGGTTGACCAGCAGATCGTCGACGGCGCGGAGGCGACGAAGGGCAATGCCTACGTTTCCTCAATCCCGGACCATCTCGTTTCCTACGAGGCGCTCCCGGACGACCTGGGGCGAGCGGTGAAGCTGCTGTCGCTCGATGTCCAGCGAGGCGGTAGACGATTGACGTATCGCGAAGGAGACTTCATCCTCGCAAACGTCAATCACTTCTCCGCGAAGGGAAGCTCCGGTTCGGTTCATGGGATCGTGCCCGCCGACGCGCCCGCCGACGAATTCAACCGCTTTGGCCCGATGAACCTCTCGTTCGTCTCCGGTTTCATCAATCCCGGTGGTGAGAAGCGCCTTCGCGACGATGCGATTGTCCTTGGCGCCGAGGGGACTCCGGGGATGAACCTGGTCTTCGAGCGGCCCGTCATCAACGGCCCGGGGCCCGACATCGTGCTCTTCGACGCACAGTCGATCGCTCACTCCCTCGATGGTGATGTCTTTCACCTCTATCCCGAAACGGATGCTCCGGGGGCCCGCGCGATCACGGTCGAGAGTTACGACATCGATGGGCATTCCGCGGATGCGCAGGTTCTGTCAGGGTGTCGCCTGCTCCACTCGAGCCCAGACCACGCCGAGGACGGCTCTCCGATTCCGCTGTTTGGGCCCACGCCGATCGTCCACCGAATTCCGTCGCGCGTCTTCGGCGTGGGGATCGACTTGGACGACATGGACATTCCGCGCGGCGAAGCGATCACTGGACTCTTCCTGCAGGACGCGGTTGATGATCACGATCGGCTCGATCCCGTTGTGATCGTCGGCCTTCCGCCTGTCGATTAACCCGTCATTCCGAGAGACCCATGCGAAAGCACCTCACGACTCTTGTCCCCGTCGCTCTGCTGATCGTCTCCACGGCGGATGCCGGTGACGTCTCCCCGGAGACGATGGCGTTCTTCGAGAAGGAAGTTCGCCCGTTGCTCGCGGAGCATTGTTGGTCCTGTCACGGCGAGAAGGAACAGAAGGGAGACCTGCGTCTCGACTCACACCAGGCGATGGTGCATGGCGGCGAGTCGGGCGTCTCGATCGTTCCCGGCAAGCCGGACGAGAGCCTGTTGATCGAGGCCGTCCGCTACGAGTCGTACGAGATGCCTCCGACTGGAAAGCTGAAGCCGGATCAGATCGCGGTGCTCGAAAAGTGGATCTTGATGGGGGCTCCCTGGCCGGGCGCCGACGAGACCGCCCCGGTGCGCAAAGCCCACGGTCCCACGTTCACCGACGAGGATCGTGCCTGGTGGGCGATCCAGCCACTCCGCGAGGTGAAGGTCCCCGCCGAGAGAACGCCGGACTGGAGCCGGAATGAGATCGACCGCTTCATTCTCGCCGCGATGACCAAGGAAGGCCTAGAGCCCGCGCCGCCCGCGGATCGGGAAACCCTCATCCGGCGGCTCACCTTCGACTTGCACGGCCTTCCCCCAACGCCGGAAGAAGTGCGCGCGTTCGTCCTCGATCGGCGCCTCGACGCCTACGAGCGACTCGTCGACCGACTTCTCGAGAGTCCACGCTACGGCGAACGCTGGGCGCGGCACTGGCTGGACGTCGTTCGCTACGCCGACTCCGACGGTTTTCGCGCGGATCACTATCGGCCGAACGCCTGGCGCTATCGCGACTACGTCATCCGGTCATTCAACGACGACAAGCCGTACGACCGCTTTGTCTTGGAACAGATCGCCGGCGATGAACTCTTTCCGGACGACGTCGACGCCCTGATCGCCACCGGGTTTCTCACTCATGGCATTTTCGAATGGAATCAGCGGGATGTGACGCGCAATTGGGACAACATGCTCAACGAAGTGACCGACACGGTGAGCAATGTCTTCTTGGGGGTGGGCTTGCAGTGTGCCCGCTGCCACGATCACAAGTTCGACCCAGTCTTGCAGAAGGACTACTTCCAACTCCGAGCCTTCTTCGAACCGCTACGTTTTCCCACCAGTCGCACGGCGGCCACGTCGGACCAGATCGAGGAGCATCGAAAGAAGTTGGCCAAGTGGGAAGAAGCGACGCGAGAGATTCGCGAGAAGTTGGCGGAGTTGGAAGCTCCCTACCGACGGAAAGCCGAGGCGGTGGTCAAGGCCTTTCCGAAGGAGATCCAAGCGATGGTCAACAAGCCCGCCGCGGAGCGAACGCCTCGGGAGCAGCAGATCGCGATGCTCGCGTGGCACCAGGTGGAGCACGACTACAAGCGAATCGATTCGAAGTTCTCCCCGGAGGACAAAGAGAAGATCCTCGCTCTTCGCCGCGATCTGGCCAAGTTCAACAAGCTGAAACCAGCGTCGTTGCCCGTCGCGCGGGTCGCCGTTGATGTCGGTCCGACGGCACCCGAAACGGTCATTCCGAAGAAACGCACCAAGTGCGAGCCCGGGTTCTTGGCGTTGCTCGATGAGCCGGCTCCCGCAAGTTCTCCCTACGCGAGTGAGGTGTCGACGGGTCGGCGGAGTTCGTTGGCGAAGTGGCTGACCCGAGAGGACAATCCGTTGTCGACGCGGGTCATCGTCAATCGTGTTTGGCAGTATCACTTCAGCCGAGGGTTGGCGGCGAACGCCAACGATTTTGGTCGCCTCGGTGGGACGCCGACGCATCCTGACTTGCTCGATTGGATGGCGCGACGCTTTGTCGACGGTGGTTGGCGACTGAAAGACCTTCATCGCCTCATGCTCCTGTCGGCCACCTATCGCCAGTCGTCTTGTCACCCGCGCCATGACGCGATGACCGCGATCGATCCCGACAACAAGCACTACTGGCGGGGCGGCACCCGTCGGCTCGACGCCGAACAGATACGCGACTCGATTTTGGCGGTGACGGGGAGACTCGACCTTCGCACGGGAGGTCCTGGAGTTCGCTCCGACCAGCCACGTCGATCGGTCTACCTACGGACAACCAGAAATGCCCGAGATCCATTCTTGGCCACGTTCGATCTCCCGCAGTTCATCACCAGCACCGCCTCGCGAGATATCACGACGTCGCCGATCCAGTCGCTGCGTCTGTTCAACAACCAGCAGATGCTGCGGTTTGCCGAGCACCTGTCGGCGAGGGCCATTCGCGAGGCTGGTCCGGTGTCGGAAGATCTGAAAGAGGACGCGTCGGTTCGCCGAGCGTGGGAGATCGTGTTCGGCCGAACCATGACCGACGATGAAGCCCTGCTCGCGAAGGCATTCCTCGATCGGCAGTCGGCGCTTCTGGCCGAGCAAGCCGCTACGGCGCCGGCTCCGGAGCTGGCCACGGCTCAGATGGCCTACCGGCAAGGACAGGCGGTAGTCGTCAATCCGGACGATCCGCCACCGCTCTATGTCGCCAGTGACAAGCGGTTGGGCCTGGAGAACTTCACGATCGAAACCTTCTTTCAGATTCAGTCGGTGTATGACACGGGATCGGTCCGCACCTTGGTCGCGAAGTGGAATGGCCGGGTGCCGGAACCGGGCTGGGTGTTCGGCGTGACGGGACAAGGGTCGCGACGCAAGCCGCAGACGCTCGTCTTGCGCATGCACGGCAAGAGAAGTGACAATAGCGTGGGCGACTCGATCGTCTTTTCCGACCAGCATATCGAGCTCAACACGCCCTACTACGCCGCGGCCAGCGTTCATCTCTCCGGCGAGCGAGCCGGCACGATCGACTTCTATCTCAAGGATCTATCGAACGCGGAAGAACCGCTCAACCACGTGGTGATGAGTCACCAGATCGTCCAACTTCGCCCCAACGATCTTCCCGTCACCTTCGGTCGGATGGCGGGCAAGAGTCCCAGCTATTTCGATGGTCTCATCGATGACATCCGTCTTTCCTCGGCCGCGCTCAACGTCCCCGAACTCCTTCTTTCGCGAGAGGGAACCACCAAGAAGACCTTGGGGTACTGGCAGTTCGATCCCGTGCCAGGGATGTTCCAAGACAGCTCGCCAAACCGGCACGATATCACGTATCGGCACGTCGAAGAGAGCGCGGACGACCCGCGCGCCGCGGCGTTCGTCGATCTGTGCCACATGCTTCTGAACTCCAACGAGTTTCTCTACGTCCAATAGGGAGTGACATGTCTCGACTGCCTCACGTTGACATTCCGCGTACGCGCCGGGAGTTTCTTGTTCGAAGCGGCTGCGGATTCGGCGCGGTCGCGCTGAGCAATCTTCTCGCTCAGGCTGAACAAACGCCTGGACACGAACAGTTCACCACCGCCGCCGGACTGGTTCCCCATCACCGCCCGACGGCGAAGAACGTCATCTTTCTGTTCATGGAGGGTGGCCCGAGTCATATCGATCTGTTCGACCCGAAGCCCAAGCTGAACGAGCTCGCCGGGAAGGCGCTCCCGGACAGTTTTGGGGAGATTATCACCGCGATGGGGGAATCGCGGTCTCCGTTGCTGGCCTCGAAGCGGACTTGGAAGCAGCATGGCGAAGCGGGCACTTGGGCATCCGATTGGATTCCAGAGATTGCAACGTGCCTGGATGACATCGCGGTCATCCGGTCCTGTTGGGCCGACGGGATTAGCCACTCGCTCGGCGTCTGCCAGATGAACACCTGCTCCATCGTTGGTGGCCGTCCATCCCTCGGCAGTTGGGTGTCGTACGGACTCGGGTCGGAGAACGAAAACCTACCCTCATTTGTCGTCATGCAGGACAACCGTTCGCAAGTGGTCAATGGTCCCCGCAACTGGGGGGCGGGGTTCATGCCGGCGCTCTACCAGGGAACTCGGTTGCAGGAGGGCAAGCAGCCGATTCCCAATCTGAACAATCCCGAAGGGGTCAGCAACCTTCGACAACGTGGGAAGTTGTCGTTTCTTCGGTCGCTCGATCAACGCTTCGCCCAACAGCATCCCGAACAGAGTGAACTCGATGCGCGAATCGCGAGCTACGAGTTGGCGTTCCGCATGCAAGCCGAAGCTCCCGAGGCGGTCGATCTCGGCAAGGAAACCAAAGCGACCCAGAGTCTCTACGGGATCGACCAGAAGGAGACCGCTTCGTTTGGCCGTTTGTGCCTCCTCTCGCGTCGACTTGTCGAACGCGGCGTCCGCTTCATCCAGTTGTATCATGGGTCCGGTAGCAAATGGGACGCTCACACGGGGATTGAAGGGAATCACTCGAAGCTCTGTCGATCCATGGATCGTCCGGTCGCCGGTCTCCTCAAGGACTTGAAGCAACGGGGCCTGTTGGAAGACACTCTGGTTGTCTGGGGTGGCGAGTTCGGGCGAACGCCCATGTCCGAGAAGGGCAATGGTCGCGACCACAACCCGACCGGGTTCACGATGTGGATGGCCGGCGGTGGCGTGAAGGGCGGTCAAACCATCGGCGCCACCGACGAACTGGGGCTCCGGGCGATCGAGGATCGCATGCACGTCCACGATCTTCACGCGTCGATCCTCCATCTCTTGGGGCTCGATCGGCTGAAGCTCTCCTACAGCTACAACGGTCGACCGGAGCGTCCCACGATCAATGAAGGCTCGTTCCAGCCGAAGCTGGTGACGGGATAGGATCGCACTTCGCGGATGCTCAGCATCGGTTTGTGACCGTTCTCATCAACACGTGTGTTCGATGACACGTCATTCCCCAATCGTGCGGGAGTGTGCTGAATCAGAGTCCGTGTTCCGCATGCCCACGCGAGCGTGTCCTCCAAAGCCTGCGGCGAGCGTGGGCGCGGCACCCACGATTCTCTTAGTCAATGAATTGACCAGTCAGGACTGCCAACAGCCCGTCGATCTATTCGCTGCCGGCCACGAACGGCCCTTTTGATCAATGTCCGCGTCAAAGAAACGCGACGAGTCCACGGATTCGCCTGCGTTTCTTCTCCTTGATCTTGGTCAACATCGCTCGTTCTCGCCTTGGCCCGCTTAAATCGACGGACCGCTAGGCGATGAGTGACTTCAGCAACCTCGACAAGAGTAGTGACAGAAGGATCGTCGAGGCCGTGACGGCGGCGACGCTGATGAACGCCGAGTTGAGGAAGTGGGATGACTCGGAGAAGAGCTTCCAGTCAATGATATCGATAATGCAAAGGCGACCTTTCTCATTCGAGAAGGTGTAGTCCACGAGATGGCCACACACTTGCCATTGCCAGAGAGCGGAGCTGTTTGGCAGTCTTAGGGTCTGACAGTCGAACTCTCCCGTCGTCCGCAGGTCGTCGAACGCGTTGGGCATGAGTTTCAGCAGCTTGTCGGGCGCATCCGGGTTGATGGGGCTAGGTTGTTGCCAGAAGATGACATCGCCATCCAACGTGGTGACGCCGACCGTTCCAAATGGGCGCGTGTCAAAGTTCAATAGCTTCGAGAGATCGACGTCCACGACGAGGTAGCCGATGAATCGGTCCGCGGTCCGCACGAGGGCGAGCACCTTGACGTTCGCGACGCGGGCTCCCGTCTTCTCATCGGTCTGACGGTGATGAAACAGTATGGGCTGAGGATCCGCGCGTGCCCGGAGGCTTCTCGCTTCGTAGACCCAGTCCGGCCTCGATGCGAGGGGTAGGCTTTCACTCACGGCGACATGATCGCCAATACGTCGAAAGCGCCACAGTGATTGAAACCCCTTTCCCGCGTCATTCACCACCAGATTCAGCTCTCGGCACGCAGGCTGGGCTTCGACGAAGCGACGAATCGAGGAGAGATCGCTCGCGTGGCTCTCGCCAGGCTTGGCTTCGAAGAAGACCTCCTTGATGTCATCGAGTTCCATCAGAAAGGCGACCTGTTTCGAGAAGTCGTTCATTCGGTCGCGAACCATGTTGCTTTGGGAGACACGTCGGCTCACGACGAACGACATGGTGACTCGACTGATGGTGTTGCCGAGACTGACGATGAAGATCGCCAAGAGCAGAAGGGTCACGAAGAGGGTAAGGAAGCTGCCCGAGACGAGAGCGCTGAACGTCGGGTGTAGCGTCGAATATCGAGCGAGGCGTCGAGCGATCGGCTCCCGATAGACCGAGATCGGATCCCCGTCTAGCCACGCATTGAGGTCGGAGATGAGTTGGTCGACCTGCTGGTAGCGATCGCTTCTCTTTTTTTGCATCGCCGCGACGCAGATCGCCTCCAGTCCTTGTGGCGTTCGTTTCTCGAAGGCCGAGGGGCGTGGGGTTGGGGCGTTGATGGCCGTGCCAATGACTTGTCGAATCGTCGCCTTGCTGTCGGTGGCATTGGGCGGTCGGCCAGTCAAGATGCTAAAGAGGGTGCCTCCCAATCCGAAGATGTCGGTGCGTTCGTCGATGTCGCCGACGCCACTTGCCTGTTCGGGCGACATCCAAGCGGGCGAGCCGATTCGTGATCCCTGAACCGTGTGGTAGGAGCGCTGGTCGCTTCCGGGCGTGGTGGATTCGGTGAGCGACGACGCGGTGTCCAGTCGCTTGACCAGACCCCAGTCGAGGAGGTGGGTTTCTCCGAAGTCGCCAATCATGATATTCTCGGGTTTCAGATCGCGATGAAGAATTCCCTGGGAATGTGCATACATGACGGCGTCGCAAACACGTACGAGATGTTGGGTGAGCGTGCGAACACCGTCGAGCCATTGTTCGTCGGTCACTTTCTCGGACCGCAGGGTCATGATCTCGCTACCGAGCGTCCGCCCCTGGATCCAACGCATGACGTAGTACGGAGGATATCCGTCTTTCTGGGTTGGCACTCGATAGATCGGCACGATGTTGGGATGCTCGAGCCGTGCGGCGACACAACCCTCGTCGACGAACCGCTGAACGGAACTCGGCTCGCCGAGCATCTCCGGCCTGATCTGCTTCACCAGCACGGTGCGGCCCGTCGGATGCTCGACGGCTTTCCAAAGAAGGCCGAGTCCTCCGATGGCGAAGGGGGTTGGCTCCGAGAGTTGGAAATGCAGCGATGGGTCGGTGCACCAGGCGAGAAACGGCAACTTCTCCCAGAGCAATTGGCGATGGCTGGGGTCCAGTGAATCCATGGAATCGGCGATCAACCGTCGGGAGTCCCACTGGGCTTCCCGAAGGTCGGCATGGACTTTCTCGAGTTGGACAAGGACTTGTCCTCGATCGAAGAGATGAGCGTCGATCAAGTGTTCCGGCAAGGAGGGAGAGAACTCGTTGCTTGGGTACATGCTGGTGGCAACGACGTTGACAATTGCTTCCCCGGCGTCTGGATATTCCCGCAAGAGATGCAACAGGTACAGAATGTCGAAGTCGCCCATGAGGCACTTGTCCAACGTGAGAGTCTGGCGGTACTGGACTCGCTGACGCCATGTCGCGACACTGACGCCTAGCAGTCTGTCGATCTATTCGCTGCCAGCTACATATGGTCCCCTTGGCCGATCTCGGTGTCGTGGACTCCTCGACGAACCCACGGACTCGCCTGCGACTCTTCTCCCTCGATCCCGACCGACACTCCTAGCAGCGCGTTGATCTATTCCCTGCTGGCTTCGAACTGCCTTCCACACTAGTCTCTGCGCCTGGGAAACTCGGTCTTGGTCAACAATGCTCGTTCTCGCCTTGGCCCGCTTGAATCAACGGACTGCTAGGCTTCCCCCGGTTTCGTTGCATGGAACATCCTGCTAGCAAGTGTCGAACGTTGACGTGGTCGTGTTCACGTCCTTCATTCAAACGCCTGCTGGGAAGGCGAGCAAGCAATTTCCATGAGAGTGGATCGACGTGAGTGTCATCGGGAACGCGATGAAAGGTCGGATCGACGACGATGGGTGCGTTCGCGGCGAGCAAGTGTCTTTCGACAACTTCATCGCGGAATGCTCCCCTTTGCATGACGAGAACTGAAGGCCCCGAGGAGTCGTGCCATGACTCGGAACCCGACGCCCACGCGCTAGGTGAGATCTCGGGTTGGACCACGGTACGTCATCGTGATCATCACCGAGCTCATTCGTCTGCGGCTTGACTCACACGGAACAACGGCGTGCCGAGGACCTCATTGAAAGCGTTGGCGCTTATATGAAGGAAACCGCGCCATGACTGGGGAAGGAACGTTAGTTACCGTGGAGAGGCGTGAACATCGACCGCGAGTCAACACGGTGGTTCCCAATCTCAAACGGGTGATTCGCCCATACCTATTGATGCTTGCTCGGTCGTTCGGCTGAAGCTACGATTACCACGGCTCCGCCGGAGTTGGCAGGCCGTTGGTGTAGGCCGGGTACGCCGAGGACGAGCGATTCTCGTCAGGAGTAAGAAGAAGAGGCAGGCGAGTCCGCGGACTCGTCGCGCGACTTCGACGCCGAGGTAGCCGGCAGCGAATAGATCAACGGGTTGCTAGTGGTTCATCTATCCTAGGATTTCGGGTTGGTTGATTGCTTCTGTTCGAGGAAACTTGCTGCTTCCTGGAAAGCACGGAGGTTTCCCAATGAACAAGAAGTACATCGTTCGCCTCACGGAAGAGGAACGCGCAACTTGTCACGCGGTCATCAAGAAGCTCAAAGGCTCCTCCCAGAAGGTTCGACGGGCACAAATGCTCTTGAAGACAGACGCCAACGGTCCGGCGTGGACGGATGAGAGAATTGCCGAGGCTTTTGGTTGTCGTGTCCAGACCGTTGAGAATCTACGCAAACGCCTAGTCACCGAGAGTTTTGCGTTGGCATTGGATGGAATGAGACGCGAGAAGCCACCGACTCCGCCGAAGCTCGACGGGCAGGCCGAAGCAAGACTAATCGCCATGCGTCTGGGAGAGCCGCCCAAGGGATACGGCAAGTGGACGCTGCAACTGCTTGCCGATCAATTGGTTAAACTAGAGGTAGTGGAATCCATTTGTCCCGAGACCGTTCGCAAGACGCTAAAAAAAATCGCATGACCAAGCGTATGATCGACTATTGGGTGATCCCCCCCGAGAACGACGCTGAGTTCGTCGCTTGCATGGAGGAAGTCCTCGAAACCTATGAAAGACCCTACGATGCAGACCATCCGGTCATTTGCATGGACGAGCAACCGGTCCAGCTGATCAAAGAAACAAGGCAGCCGATTGAAGCTGCCAAGGACCATCCCAAGCGAGTCGACTACGAGTATGAACGAAACGGAACGGCGAGCATCTTCATGTTCAGCGAGCCGCTTTCAGGTTTTCGCCAAGCGACGGCCAGGTCGCAACGCACCAAGGTTGATTGGGCGCAAGAGGTCGCGCAACTGCTCGACACTCGCTACGCCGATTGCCAGCAAGTGACGCTGGTTCTCGACAACCTAAACACCCACACCAAGGGAGCGTTCTACGAGTTGTTTGAGCCTGCCGTGGCACGTGCCTATGTCAAGCGAATCACGTTCGTCTACACTCCGAAGCATGGGAGCTGGCTAAACGTCGCCGAATGCGAACTGAGCGCGATGACACGACAGTGTCTGACCGGTCGACGCGTCGGCGAACTCGACGAATTACGAGACGAAATCGGGGCTTGGTCCGATCAGACCAACCAGAAGCAGCGCGGCGTCGACTGGCAACTACAAATCGACGAAGCACGCACCAAACTGGCCCGACTCTACCCAAAAATTAAGAATGGATGATGCACTAGGCTTCGTTTCAAAAGTAGGTCGTCGGCCCGAGGCTCAGCCAATCGGTGCGGGTCGAGGAGGGCGAAGCAGGCGAATCCGCGGGATTCGTCGATGCAGCTCGACAAAGTCCCGTGCCGATGCAGCGAGTCGAAGCCAGAGCCGAGTTTTGAGACGGAGCCTAGTGTTCTTGGGCAAATCAAGAATCCATTTCGTGGGGACAGGTCGCCATGGCCGACACCTGCTCATTGAAGCTCGATATCGATCTGCCAGCCGACTGCGGCGCTCTTCGCCTCTATGGCTTTGAGGGGCGTGAAGCGGTCTCGGAACTCTTCGACTACACTCTCGATCTATGCATGCCGTCTGGTCAAGAGCTCCGTTTCGAGAGCATCCTTGGGCGAGAGGTCACGGTCACCGTCGTCGTCGACGAACAGTCCCCACGCAGAATCTCCGGAATCGTCTCGGAGATTGCGCGCGTCGGATCCAATCCACGATACGTCTTTTATGAAGCGCGCCTTGTTCCCTCGGTGGCCTTGCTCGATGTCGATGTTGGCTATCGTGCGTTCTCCGAGGTGAGTCTCGAGCAGGTCTTCGAGGCATACCTGAAAGAGTACCCCTACCGTTGCGAGTTTCGCGAAGAGCATCTCGCCCAGGACTACACGGTGAAGTATGCCGAGAGTAGCTGGAGTCACCTCGCGCGACTCGCCCGCCAGGAAGGGTGCCACTACTACTTCGCCGACGAGGGCGGCCGTTGCCGACTCGTGTTCGCCGACAACTGGCTCCACGCCCCGCTGGTGTCCGGCGTCGACGAGCTCCCGTCGCGTCTTCAGGGTGTCGAGCCTCATGTGTGGAAATGGAAATCGTCTCAGGAGATCACTCCGTGGAAGGTGCGAAACGACGACTATCACCATGAATCACCCCAAGCCGACCTATCGTTCACCGCGGAGGCGACTCCAAGGATCATGGCCGGCTGCCGACAGACGAGCTTGCGCTACGGAGCGCTTGACGAATGCACGCTCGAGGCGCGAGAATCCTTCGCGCAGCGATACCGAGCCGTCGATCGCCAAGGTCGACAGGATGGTGGCGGGCTCGACGGATTGCTCTCGGAGAAGGAGAGGCAGGCGCGATTCCGCCTCGAGCAGGAAGTGGGGCGAGCGATCAGGGCGCGGGCGCGGACGAACTTCTCCGGCATGCGGCCCGGCTATGGGTTCCAGTTGAGCGATGCCGGGGCCGACTCGGGGCGTTACGTCATCATGTCGATCAAGCACGGAGCAAGAGTCGTGCTTGAGGGATCCGACGGCTGGAAGGCTCGCGCGTACACCTGCAAGTTCACCTGCCGGCCGGCCACGCTTCCTTGGAGACCACGTCCCAAGGTCGATCGGCCACGCTGCCGCGGCGTCGCGACGGGCGACGTTGTGACCTTCGATTCACAAGAGATCTCCTGCGACGACCTTGGTTCGGTCAAGGTCCGGTTTCCTTGGGACAAGGAGCTGGGCATACACTCACCATGGATTCGTCATCGCCAGGCACGCGCGGGCGGAGGGATCGGTGACTTCTTTCTTCCACGAGCGGGTCACGAGGTGGTCGTTGCCTTCGAGGAGGGACACCCGGAGCGGCCGCTCGTCTTGGGATCCCTCTACAGCGCGAGCCGTCTGCCGCCGGAGAGTCGGGAAACCCACCGCCACGTGCAGGGATACTGGGTCCGATCACAAGGGGGAACGCGACAGGAGACCAGTCGCTTCACCTTCGACAACGCCGCCGGACGGGAGAAGGTGACGCTGGCCTCGGCGCGGGACGCGCGGATCACATCCGATGGAGATCTCCAACTCGGCGCTGGCGGCAATCTGTCGCTCAAGATTGGCTACGACGTCGACGACACCGAAATCCCCGCATCCGATGGGGACTCCGGTAGCGGGCAGGGTCACTTCAAGATCAATGTCGCGGGGGAGGCGCTCGAAACGATCGCCGGAGACCGGCATGTCTCCATCGCGGGCAACTTGAACGTGTTGACGAAGGGAGTGGCCTTCCTCTACGGATACCAGACCGTCACCTTTGCCATGGCTTGCCCCGCGGTCTTGGTCAGCCCGGTCGTCACCTACGTCCATGGTTTGGACACGCGTTTGGTACTCGGCGGTGCCCGAATCGAAGTCATCCTTGGCCAGTTCTTCTACACCTTGAGAGTGACCCTCGCCTCATGGGACTGCAGCTACATCAGCTTCCGGTACTTTCCCTACCGTTGCGTGAAGACCAATGAAGAACTCACCTGGTCGGAAGTCAGGACGGGATTCTACCGGCAAGTCCACCGTCACTGGCTCTCAGAGACAGCTCAGGATTGCTCTCGCATCTGGTTGTCGACGCTGTGTATCGCGGCGAAGAATTTGACAAGAAACAGAGGGGCCGTCTATCACAACTAAGCTCCGTCTCAAAAGTCGGCTCTGGCTTCGGCCAGCTACGTCGGCGCGGGACTTTGTCGGGTTGCAACAGGCCCAGCCTTACAAGGCAGCTTGGCGCCCTTGTCCTATCCAGCGGATTCGCCATTGAGTCATGGACGCCAAGACCTTGGCGGTCTTGGCTTCCATTCTCGTCCCGCACCAACTCGCTGAGCCTCGGACCGACGATCTACTCTTCAGACGAATCCTAGGAACTCGATCCAACAGCCCGTAGGTTCAAGCAAACCAAGGTGGTAGCGAAGAATGTTGGTCGAGGCTAAAAGGAGAGGATCGCGAGTGAAGGCGTCGACTTGTCGCGACGTTCGCGAGCATTGCTCGACGCGGAGATTGATCGGAAGAACTGACTTCGGTCAAGGGTTTATCGTAAGAGGGGTTGTTGGGGCGACCAATGACCTGTGTCGTTCAAGGAAGGGGACTTGGGTCATCGCGCGTCCAACGATGTTGTCGGTAGTTCCTTCGCAAGTCGCATGACGCCGAAGTGTGTCACCCTGGGAGGTCGGACTATTGTCTTCGGAAACACGGCTGACGCTCACCGCGCGTTCGCGTGGAGGCGACCAGGAACTGACGGTCTTGTCCCTCCGAGGCGGAGAGCGAGTGTCGGCGTTGTACGAGTACGAACTCGAGGCGTGTGCGCCACGGGATGCCGAAGGGCGGATACGGTCCCTCCTTGGTGAGGACCTCACCGTGGAAATCGCCGTCGAGGGGCAAGAGCCGCGAACGATCGGGGGAATCATCTCGTCCGTGCGCGTCTCGCTTCACGATCGGACCTTCGAGGCCGCCGGAGGGATGTCGGAAGAACATGTTCTCTATGGTTTGACGCTGTCGCCCAACGTCTATCCTCTGTCGCGCAATCGGCGATGCCGGCTCTTTCAGGCGACAAACCTCGCGGGGATTGTCGGCGAGTGCCTGCGCGGCTTCGACTCGACGATCGACTTCGAGGAGGGGAGCTATCCCTACCATCTCGCCGTGCAATACGATGAAAGCGATTGGTCCCACCTAGAGCGCCGACTCACCGAGGAGGGAGCGTACTATTACTTCCTTTCGAAGGGAGACCGCGTCACGGTTTGTCTCGCCGACTCTTCCCCGAAGGCCCCCCTCGCGACAAGCCTTTCCGAGCGGGGACAGCCCGGCGTCCCCAGGCTGCTGCGTTGGAAGGAGAGGCAACGGTTGGTGCCTTACAAGTGTGGCATCGTGGACCGAGACTCGGAGCGGTTTTCGCTCGATGTCGACGCCGAGGCGGAGTTCCGCTCAGTTATCCAGGGTGGTACTCGGCCCGTACGGCTCGATGTTCCGTGCATGAACGAAGCGAGTGTCGGGACGGCCGAGTTTTTGTCTCAGCGATTCACGCGGTTCGGGTTTAGTGGTGCCTTGGGTGAGGCTGCCGAGGACGACCTTGACGCCGAAGCGCGACGTCGCGTCGATGTGCGGTTACAGCAGCGAACGGCCCAAGGGTTTCTGGCGAGAGGGCGAACCGATTGCGCGACGCTGCGGCCCGGCCACGCGGTCGAGATCCGCGATGCCGATGGTAGAGTGGGACGCTACTTCGTGACGTCGATCAAGCAGCGAGTCGAGGCGGCGGCTCCGCTGGCGGGACTGCGGCATCGGGCGTCCGTCTATCGCTGTGACTTCGAGTGCCTGCCGATCGATCTTCCCTATCGGGCCCCGACTCGCGAGCCGGTACCTTTCGTTCCTGGGGTGGAGACGGCAACGGTGGTCGGCATGCCCCAACACGACGTAACCAACAACGAGCATGGTTCGGTCTTGGTTCGATTTCATTGGGACGAACGGCCCGAGGGGATGTCGAGTTGGATTCGCGTGCTGCAGCCCTCTGCCGGGACCCAGTTTGGGCACGCTTGGCTTCCTCGGCAAGGGGACGAAGTCGTGGTGGCCTTCGAGGATGGCGACCCCGATCGTCCTCTCGTTGTCGCCTCTCTCTACAATGACGGGCGGATGCCCGCCGGTGACCGTCGCCGCCACCGCGACCATAGTTCCATCGCCGTCCGTTCCCAGGGTGGGACCAGCGAGAGCGTCAGCCACTGGTTGATCGATGATGCTTCGATGGAAGGAACATCGTATCTCGCGGCGATCAGGGACATGGCATGGACGTCACGCAACGACTGCCTCCTCGAGACCGGGAATGATTGTAGCATCGTCGTCGGCGACCTGTCCGGCATCTCTCGCGAACCGAATCAAACCGGTGCTGTCACCGAAGGAGACGACGGTGCTCCCCAGTACAGCGTCGATGTCTCCGGATCATTCGATAAGGATGTCCTCGGACCACTTCGCAGCTACATCTCCGGCTACTTCACGCTTCGCGTGGATGGGATGACGGAATGGATTGGCTATGGTCCCGTCGTCTTGACGAACTCGTCATTGACGGTCGCGGGGGCCTCTTGGACGCAGATCGACGTCCTGTCCACACGTGTATGCCTCCCGCTCGGTTCCCTACAGATCGTGTGCGGTATCTCTTCGATCCAATACTTGCAAGTTGCCGCGATGATACGGAGTACGCATGGGGGACCGAGGTTCACGCATGCGTACGTGGACATGCTGGTGCATGTCATCGAGTTTGAGAACGGAATCGTCAGGTGCAATATCAATGGAAGGTTTGAATTCGACGTCACTGAAGACTGTTCGAACACAATCGGTCAACAACGACAGCGAGTCGCGGTCGCCACGCAAGAGGCGAGCACCTGCAACCTCGTGTTCGGAAGCAGCGTTCATGAGTAGACGAACTGGCGGAGCGGCCTCGGCATGACGTCGATCGTCGGCGCCGATGCGAACAGCGAAAGCCATCGCCTTCTCTGACAGTCAAGTTCAACGGGCTGTCGAAGGGGCGTTCAAAGGTGAGACGGAAAGCTTGCGGCGAAGGCCGAGGCGAACAGAGGTGGGCGCATCGGTGAAGATGCCGGGTGGCAATGGCTGTTGGTCGGGCAAAGGTAAGAGGTTGGCGGTGAGCCGCCCCGAGGCCGGCGATGGGCGCGGCACGGTGGTTCCGAGGTAGGATCGGTCGAGCGACACATCGAAGCTGGCCGACCTGTTGGTACGATCACTCTCACAGGAGATTTACCGGTGGCCACCACTGATCAGAAGTCGCTTCGCCGACCTCATGTCGCCCTCGAGATCGAATCGCCCATCGCGGGTCTGCGACTCCACGGTGTTCGTGGCCGCGAACGGATCGGGGAGTGCTTTCTCTACCGCTTGGAACTTCATGCCGCGCGAGATCGGAACGTCGACATCGAGGAAATGCTCGCCACCCACGTCACGATCACCCTCGACGTTTCCGGGCAGCCGCCGAAGCGTCTTCAGGGACTCGTTTCGAAAGTGGCTCGTGTCGGTCGGACCTCTGTGAACGAGTGCTTCGAAGCGACTCTCGTTCCCAGGCACTATCTACTGTCGGAGCACGCCCAAGCAGGATACCGAGTCCATCAAGAGCGGACGCTCCAGCAGATTATTGCCGCCGAGTTCGCTGGGTTTTCTTGTCGCGTCGATCAGGTCGGCCCACGTCCCCCGCGCGAGTTCTCCGTGCGCTACGCGGAATCTCCATGGCACTACGTTCAGCGATTGCTCTCCGAGGAAGGTTGCTATTGCTACTTCGATCATCGCGAGGGCAAGACGGAACTGGTTGTCGCGGAATCGTCGCGGCTCGCTCCTCTACTCCCCTCTTGCGATGATCTTCTCTTGGGGAGCCGGCCGGATCGTCCCTCGATCATGTCGTGGGAGGTTCAGCAGTCGCTGGTCCCCGGAAAAGCCAGGGTGTTGGACTACCATTGTGAGAAGTCCGCGGCGATGCTCACCGCGGACGCCTCGGCCCCGGCGTCTATTGGACTCGGATCTGAAGAGGCGATCTTCGGTCAGTCCATCATGGGATCTTGTGAGGTCACCACTCATGAAGAGGTCGCCCATCGATTCATGGGGTTGGGAAAGGGTGGCGGTCCACGTCCGGAAGGTCTCGTCGGCATGGAGGACCAAGTCCAACGGCACGCCAAGATCGATATCGAACGAGAGTGCGCCCGAGCCCTCGAGGCGAAAGGAGTCAGTGACTGCGCCTCGCTGCGTCCCGGCTATTTGTTTCGGCTCACGCAAGCCGGAGGCCACTCAGGCGAATACTTCGTCACCGAAGTCGACCACCGCGTTCGGCTGCCGTTTGAAGCTGACGACGATCGGAGCGCCAAGCCCTACCGCTGCCGGTTTCGAGCGATCCCCAGGGATCTTCCCTACCGAATGACCGTCTCTCGCCCACGGCCGCGGATTCGTGGGGTGATGACCGCCGCGGTCGTCGACGTCGCCGACGTCTCGTCCACAACCACCGATGACGCGCGCGTGAAAGTTGCCCTTCGCTTCGACCGTCGGGAGGATCCCGAGTCGTGCTGGCTACGTGTCGCGCAGCCCTTGGCTGGTCGTGGCCAAGGAGTCGTCGAACTACCTCGTCGCGGCGAAGAAGTCATCGTCACGTTCCTGCGTGGCGATCCCGATCGGCCGGTCGCTATCGGCAGCGTTTACAATGCCTCCCACCTTCCCCCCGTGGCCAGAGAGGCGATGCACGAGACGGAAGGTATCTGGCGGCCATCTCGGCATCGCTCACCGGAGAGGAGGAATCACCTTTCTTTCCGTACGCGTCGCGGAGCGGAGGAAGTAAGCTGGCACACCGATGGTGACATGGCGACATCGACGGAGCGGAACCATGAGATTGCCACCGGTGGCAATCTCGTCCTTCAGGTGGGTTCGACGTCTACCGACGGATCTTCCTCCGCCGAAGCGGGTGGCGATGGAGCGATGGAGGTCGACGAGGTGATGGGCGGCACCGAGTCGGCAGGTGACGGCAACTATCGACTAATGGTGAAGGGAGACTCGAAGTTGAGCGTTGGTGGAGATTCCAACATCACCGTGCATGGAACGGCATGTCTTGAAGCCGAGCGTCCCGTCCTGTGTCAGTTTCTCATGCCTACCGTCGCCATGCTTCCTTCGAGCCTTACCAGCGTCGCGGGCAATGCTCTGTTCGCCCATGGAGCGTCGGTTGGGGTGCATCTTCCCTTGGGGTGGGTGGCGTCGGGCAAGTTGGATGTAACCGTCGCGGCGTGTGACCTCGAACTCAACGTCACGGCGTACGATGTGAAGAACTTCAACGGCGTTGCTTGCTGCATCACTAGCACAGAGACAGCCAACGGCAATGTCAGCTATGGTGCCCTATGTGCGGAAAGTAAGTTCGTGAGCGACTGCAAAAGTCATCTCCAGCGCAAAATGATAGCGTCGTTCTATCGACAGCAGCATGAATCGCTGACACTCGACCAGAACACCGTCGCGGGCGCCCACGCCGCTCAGGGAGCCAGTTACCAACAGTGATCGCGAGCACGAAGGGTCGAGTCGTCGTCCACGAGAGTTGCTCGCGCCGCGATACGTTCGATCGGCACGTTCCGTGGAGCACCATTCGCGGACGACTCGTCCCGCTCCGGAGGCGGTCGTCATGGGCTGGTGAACGACGCGGACCAAGACGAGTACGAGCCATCGCGACCCGGATCAGCGCGGAGAGGCACGATCAACGTGTGGAGTCGTCGAGGGTTGTCGAGAGTATTCCGGAGGCCCGTTCGCAACCGGGCTCCCACCGCTCGGCGGATTGTGGAGAAAGGACGCCAAGTTGAAAGATCTTGAACCGGCGATTGACCACTACGTCTCCGCCTCCGAGTTGACCGAACGCGAGTTCACGAAGCTGAGTCCACCGGCGGTGGCGATGGTGAAGGAAGGCCAGAGCTGTGGCGAGTTGATCGAACAGCTTCTCCACGCCCAACTGCTGGAGGACGCTCTCGAATTCATCGGCCACGCGTTGCCGGTCCGCCATTCGATTTGGTGGGGATGCTGCTGTATCGCGGACGTTACTCCTCCGGCATCGATGAACGAAAGGGACCGCAAAGCCTTCTCGGCGACGTTCCGCTGGGTCGTCGAACCGACCGAACTCCACCGGGAGTATGTTCATCGCTTGACCCGGATTGTCGGCACCATTTCGGCGCCGGTGATGCTTGCTCGGGCCGCCGGATTTCCGAGCATGCCGCTCCCCGAACCGCTTATCTCGCTCAAGCGGGAATTCAGGAAAGAGGGAGCGATCTCCGCGGTCAACCTCGCCACTCTCGAAGGGGAGGAGGTCGATCTCGTCCAGCGACGATTCATCAAGATCGGACTCGATGTCTCGCAAGGCAAGATCGTATGGAAGAAGCCGACCACCGGAGTCGAACACGAGTGATTACGAGTAGAGACACGAGTCGGATCAATTAGCGGAAGATGCCATGGACTCTCTTCAAAACTACATCGACACCATCGAGCGCATCGAGAAGATGAAAATCGCAATGTCGCGGATGCTGAGGCCGGATCAGTTGGCCGACGCGACGGGCGAATTGGACAAGATGATCGACAACATGGTCGATGGCCTTAAGAAAGCCGAGATTCCCGACCTGGATCCGACGGCCGTCGAGAAGTTGCGGGAGTCCGAGGAAGGGCGAGACGCGCTCAAGCAAATGGAGGAACTCAAGAAACTCTCCGCGCTCGCGAGGGAAGATAAGCTTCCCAAGGATATTACCAAGGCGCAGATCGAACCATGGGTCAAGTCGGAGAACTGGTTGGCGTTTGGCTTGAAGCCGAAGGATGCCCCGGCGTTGGAGCACGAGGAACCGGGCGATGCCGAGTTCGTCGATTGGGCCTACTCGAACTGGTTGTCGGCCGAGCAGATCGAGCGGGAACTCGCCCCTGCCGTGTCGACCCCGTCGAGTCAGCGGCCCACGTGGGCGAGTTCGCAGCATCTGGCCGTCGCGCCGAGCGACGAATCCGCGCGCGATCACGATCGGGACCAAAGCCCCGACACCGGAGCCCCGCAGCCGAGGGACGCGACGAGTGGTTCGTTCTCGGAATGGGCCAACACCCAACCCGACGGTACCGCCGATGCGAAGCCCGATCCCGAACGCTCGTTCATGAAGTGGATCTCGTCAGTCATTCGGCGAACTTAGCAACCGGTAGATCGAATCGCTTCCGGCCACGAACGGCCCAGCGTCACGAAGGCGTGGGCCGGTCATCGTAGACGGATTCTCTCAGGGGGGGCGTTCTCGCCTCTCTAACTTCGTTCGAGAACAACGCGTTCCAGATTCTCGACGACGCTCTCTTCTCCTGCACTTTAGGCAAAAGCCTCTCTGGCCTGCCATCGTCCTAGCTGGCCAGGGCGAGGAGGTGCTCGAATCGCAGGCGGATCTTGGGATGGTCGGGGCCGGAGGCTAGATCGGCCCATAGTGCGTCACGTAGCATGTCGCGGGCAATCCGGCGCCGGCGATCGGCATGCGATGGCCGACGACCGGGATTGTCCCACGGCCGATCATCACGGTCGACCAATTGCTCGGCAGGCGCGTCCCAGCACTCCAGTTCCACCATCGCGTAGAGCCAACCGCACAGGTTCCAGCAGCCGATGTTCGAGTCCAGATTGCGCACCTGTTGCTGGCCGGCGCCCAAGACCTCTTTGACGTCGTGGAAGTGCTCTTCGATACTCCAGCGGCCCGAAACGATCTTCAAGGTCATCCCGATACCCATGTCGGCGTCGCTGGTGGCGTAAGCCGCCCAACTGCCATGGGCATGTCTCATGCAATATCACGCGGACGCTGCCACCAAAGACCTCGCTCGTCGTGACGAACGTCTTGCAACGATCCTCGGCCATCACGCCCCGGGCTTTACCCCTCCGCGCCCCGGTGGTTCACTTCCTGCTTCCATCCCGTCTAGTGACGCGCACGGCAGGCGCTGGCCCGCCCTACGCTTGAAGCCCCACCCTACGCGCCGATGCTGATGGTGAACTGGTGATCGTAGGTCTCGTCGAGCGTCGGTTCGGTCAGGTCCAGCGGGTTGCCCGCCACGTCCAACACGAGCGAGATATTCGCCAAGTCGATGCCAACGATGCCGTCGACCGTCGCCAAGTCTCCGCCCGTCACCGTCAGTTCGTAGATCATGCCGTCGCTGCCAATGACCTCGACGACGTTCACCACCGTCGCGGTCGTTCCGGTGACAACGAACAGCGAAGGATCGACCCCGATCACCGTTTCCGAGAACGCTGCCCGGAAGACCAAGGTGTTGACGGTGGTGTCCTCGCTCAGCGGGTTGAAACGAGTGAACGATTCGACCACCGGCATCGTCGTGTCGAACTTGACGATGAAGTCCGGCGACATCGCGGAGGTTCCGAGCGTGTTCGATTGCTGGGCGGTGAAGATGTGATCCCCCTCGGGCAGAATGCTGAAGCTGTCGAACGTCCAGAATCCTCCCGTGTCGGCGATCGTCGTTCCCTGCGAAAAGCCGTCGAAGAAGATCTCGACCGTCGCCCCAGGTTCCGCGATGCCGGTGAGCTCGCCCGAAGTATCGCTGGTGACCCGATCACCAGGGTCGAATCCCGTGTCGACCAAGTAGTCCTCGATCAACGGCGTGGGAAGCGTCGGCGGTGACGGGGGCACCACGGGAGGCGACGGCGGCACCACCGGCGGAGAAGGAGGAACGACCGGAGGCGAGGGAGGGACCACCGGAGGAACCACCGGGGGGGCCGGGGGAGGTGGCACCGGGGTCGGGTCAACCACAGTGACCGCGAAGGGCTGCGACTCCGCGGAGACATTGCCGGCCAGGTCGATCGCTCGGGCCGACAAGAGATAGTCGTCCGGCTCGAGCGCCAGCGCCGTGTTGTCGAACGACCACGTCCCGGCTTCATCGACTTGGGCGAGCCCAAGCAGCACGCCGTCGAGCAGCACCTCGACACGGGTGTCGAGCTCGGTGTTGCCGAAGATGATCAACGTCTGGTCGGTGGTGATGCCGTCGAAGCCCGAATCGCCATCGTCGTCGGCGATCCCGTTGATCGCGGGGGCGTCGGGAGCGACGGTGTCGATCGTGATCGGGAAGACGGCCGATCGTGGGAAGGCGTCGAGGATCAGCGGCGACGCCTGGGCGGTGAGGGTGTACGTGCCGTCGGCGATCGGACTATTGCCGAGATCGATGCTCCAATCCCCGTTCGCGTCGGCGACGGTCTCCGCGAGAAACGTCTCGTCGAGCAGGAGCTGCACGGGGCTTCCCGGATCGGCGACGCCAATGACGATGGGGGTGGGGTCGTTGGTGATGCCGTCGCTATCGGAGATGCCGGTGTCCTCGACGATCGCGGTGATGTCCGGAGCGGAGGGGATCACGACGTCGACGGTATCGACCAGCGGGATCGCCGGACCATCGCCATAGTTGAACGTGGGCAGTTCGGCCTCGCCCGTCGAGAGGGTGTTGCGTAGGAACCAGGTGCCGTCGGTGGAGACGCCGCCGATCCCGTCGATGCCATCGCCGTTCCAGTCGCCGACGACCTCGGTGAAGGAGCGACGTCCGAACTCGAAGGGGCCGATGTCGGGCACGCCGCCGGAGACGCTGTTTCGCAACTGCCATCCAAGCCCGTAGAGGCCGTCCCGATTGATGTCGGCGTTGAAGGTCACCACCCCGATGCTGTCGCGGCCATCGCCGTCCCAGTCTCCCACCACGGCGTTGCCGTCGGCGCAGCCATACTCGAACGGGGTGATGTCGGGAGCACCCGGTCCGATCTCGTTGCGGACGTACCATCCCAGTGTCAGGTTGCCATTGCCGCTAAAATCGACGCCGCGTTCGACGACCGCGATCGTGTCGATGCCGTCGCCGTCCCAGTCGCCGACCATCGCGGCCCAGTCGGCCGATCCGTACTCGAAGGGGGCGATGTCGGGAGCGCCCGGCGTGTTGGAATTGCGAAGGAAGAAGGCCAAGCCGGCCACACCATCGCCGTCGAGATCCATGCCCGAGTAGACGGCTCCGATCGTCTCGACCCCGTCACCATCCCAGTCACCGACGATCGGCTTGGACCCCGCGGGCCCATACTCGAAGGGCTCAATCATCGGCGTGCCGCCGGTGAGACCATCGTCGAAGAACCACGCCAACTCGGCCACGCCATCGCCGGAAACATCGTGCTCGTAGGTCACCACGGCCGAGACGTTGCGAACAAACTCTTGCTGGGCCCCGACACCGTCGGCAAGGGTGAAGGTCGCCGGGACGGCCCGTTCCTCCAACGACTCGACCCGAGGCTCACGACCCGTGCGGTCCTTGGATGATGTCGGCCCGAGGAATCGTCGCAGACGCGACCAGGGCGTGCGCCAGGCGGAAGGCGAAGGGAGTGGCATACCGGGGGTCCTCATCGAACGCGTGTCTTGGTCGTCCGGCGGTGATCCTTCCCGCCGGGGTAGGCCTTCGAGTCAACTCATCGGCCGCTGGCATCTCACAAGCGAAGAAGAACCGCTTCCGGTCAACGCTTTGGCCGAATTCGCGGTCCATCCATCAGACTTCTAGGGTTCGTGAACGTTGTGCACGAAATGATGATGGACTCTCGGCGTGGCGGAATCGCGCTTAGAGACGACTCCCACCACTCCAACCTAACGCCCCCGACGCATCCTGCAATGCGAAAATGATGCAGCCAGGGTCGCGAGGCGGGCGGAGGATGAGCCGAAAACTCCCCGCGGTTGAGGTCAACAGGCTGGCGTTCGATCACAAATCAAATCTCGGCGGGACGTAACAAACTTCGGTGGCGCGGTGCGTGGATCGCGGTAGGAGAACGGGTCCATCGACCCAAATAGTAGGGGAAGGTGGACGGGAAAGGGAGTACCGATGAGACCTGCTCGCAACGACACTCCCTCTCCGGAACGCTCCGTCGCGGCAAGTGGACCCGGGCCGGATTGACCCTTGTCCTTCCCTACCGCGACGGCGAACATCGGTTCCCTGAGAAAGCAGCGAGATGCTACCCCGTGCCCCAGTTGGACATCGATCTGAGTAACCGCCGCTCCGGTCGCCAACGTCGAGCGTTGTCTATCTGAGACCCGCTAGCAGTCCGTTGGTTCAAGTGGGCCAACGCGAGAACGATCAATGTTGGCCAAGATCAAGGAGAGGAAACGCAGGCGAATCCGCGAACTCGCCGAATTGTTTCAACGCCGAGATTGGTCACGAGAGCCGTCCTTAGCCTTCAGCGAGTCGATCCACCCGCTGCTAAACACGGCAGCAGCGAAGTACACATGCTCCCGCGCACGCCGCCCAGCACCAGTAATTGGTGCCACAACGAATGCATCCCGGCGCGCATCTCCGCAGACACGACCAGTTGCAGCTCGGTCGATAGGCTTCCATGAGCACGTTCTCACTCTCCACCGTCACCGAGCAGGTCGACGGATTGAGCACGTCCTCGCATTTCATGAGCAGGATGACCGAGAAGTATTCCGAGCCATTGTGGCTCACGCTGAACCGCACCCGGATGGAGACTTCCGGCGGGAATGGATCGACTTCTCTGATCTCCCAACAGAGTTTCAAGGGAATGCCAAAGATGGGAACCGTGACGCATCCCTTCTTCCCATCCGCAGTTCCTGTCGCGACCGTCGGTTGCCCCTCGATCAGCCAGATCTGCTGCGTGCTGAACTCCTGGGTCATCTCGGCGGCGGCACTCGCTTGGAGCGAAGTCAAAGCCGCGAGGTCGAACTGATGAATCATCGGATCGCTTGATTCGTGACCACATCCACAAGACATGTCCCGTCTCCCGATACGAACGTTCCTCGAAGTCACGGATCCGCGTTCGTGCCAAACGAACAAACGTACGGGCGCACCGGTGACGGTGATCCGTCGTTTGGGATCCACTTGCCGCGAGGTTCGTTCGGTTCTGATTGGCCTTCGTCACTTCCACCTGCTGGCGACGGGAACGGAGGACATCGGCCGACGAAAATTTTCGAGCGATTCTGAGCAAGCCGAACGGGACCGTTGGAAGTCCGTTCGTCCAAGCCAGCCGTTCATCGACCGATGCGAGGATCGCAGTGCTTCGTGACGTGAGCGCATCAACCAAGGAACAGCCATCGGTTCCAGCGAGAACGAGAAGCTGGCCCCCGGAGCTTACGTTGGCTCCTACCGCTCGAAGACCAGGTAGTAGTTCTCCTCGAATGTCGGGATCGACGCTTCCTTGACGAAGTGAAAGCCGGCCTTCTCGACTTCCTCACGGAAGACTTCCTTGCCGGCGCGGACGTGACCGAGGAGCCACTCGCGCGATTTGCCGGGGATCCGCTCGAAGTCGATCACCACGAGCTTGCCGCCCGGAACGAGCGCTTCGTGAATCGAGGCGAGCGACTGATCGGGATACTCGAAGTGGTGGTAGACATCGCACACGAACGCGACGTCAATCGAACCGGGAGGCAGCCGAACGTCGTCCTGACCGCAGAGCACCGGCGTCACGTTCTGGAGATGGAGGATGTCGATGATCTTGCCGTAGCGTTCGACGAACCGGGGGACGATATCGACCGCGTAGACCCATCCCTTCTCGCCCACCGCTCGGGAGAAGGGCGCGACGAAGAGCCCCGTCCCGGCACCGATGTCCCCGATCCGCTGGCCGGGCGACAAGTTCAGCTCCTTGAGGATCTCGTCCTTCGCTTGGACGATCTCGCGACTCTCGACCTCGAATCGTTCGATCCACTCCTCGACTTCGAGCTTTGGATCGAGGAAGGGTTTGTTGATCCCCGGCTTGACGCTCTGGCGGGTGACGGGCGCGGCGGTCTCTTGAGCGATGATCGGGGAGACCAGCACCGTCGCGGCCAGCAGGAACCACAAGAACGTTCGCATCGTGAAGGTCCTGAATTCGGAAAGTTCGAACGACACTACTTTATCGTTTTGGCGTCCGTTTCGTCGTTGCGAACCCGGATCCAGTGATCGTGAAAGGTCAGCCCGGGGTGAATCTCGACGGGCGGCAAATGGCAGGAGACACAGTCGCCGACGGGGACCTTGGGACACCCCTTGGTGGTGTCGGGCTCATGACAGTTCATGCAGACGCGGTTGTAGACGACACGGTCGGTCGAAACCGGTCCGTGCGGGTCGTGACAGGCGCTACAGGAAATTCCGCCCGGCGTCTTCTGAAAGCACTCGCTCCGCTTGAGGCCGAAGGGCTGAAAGCGAACGTTCTTCAGCGCGGCCGCGTCGCCAAGCACATCCTTCTCCCCCCGATGGCACTCGGCGCAGCCGTCAACCAGCGTCTCGGCGTCCGGAAAGCGAATCGGGGTCGGCGCCTCGAAGGCCTTTCCCCGCCGCGCGGCGTCAACGTGGGCCCGGCTGGGGCCATGGCAGCGTTCACAGCCGATGTTGGCGATGATCGTCTCGGGCGTCAATTCTCGATCTTCGGGCAGGAAGGTCGCGTGACAACCGAGACAGTCGCACATCTCCTTCCAGGTGAAGACGCGGCCGAAGTACTCCGCGGGCTGCGAGACATCCTCGGAGCGATAGAGTTGCTGGCCCGGCGTCACTCCCATCGCGTCGGACTCGGCATACCACGTCATGCGGTGCTCGAGCCCGGTGCCGAACTGGCGGGAGAGGGAGACCGGGGTCTGAGCGTGAATCCCCGAGCCGAGGAGCCAGTCGACGGCGAGGCCCTCGGCGCCGAAGAACTCCGGGATGGTGACGGTGAAGGTCCCATCGACGAGCGTGAAGTCGTAGGCGTAGCCGCGCTGCGGGTCGCGCACGGCGTTGCCGCTCAATCGCTGGGCGAGATCGCTCGCGGGCATGGGCAGGAGGGTGGACGCATGGCCCGATTGCCGATGGGCTTCGAACTCGCGCGCGTGGCACGCTTTGCACGACGCGTCCCCCGCGAAGTCCTCGATGGAGAGGTGCGTGGAGGAGCGTCGCTCGTCACGATTGGCTTGTGTCCTCCCCGGCCCGTCCATCGGCCAGAGGATGACCACGCCGACGAGCATCACCACCGCTAGCGTGGCGAGACCAACGACGACGCCGAAGGGAAGCCGGCCATGACGAGGACTCGCCGCGAAGAGATTCGCCATGCCTTGTGCTCTGTTCCAACTTGAAGTTGGTGTTGGCGCCACCCCAACCCTTTGACACTGGTTGACAAGCGGCCAGTGGCCCCCCAAGACTTTGATGGACCAGTGAATTAGTCCAGCATGGGAATGTGAACGATCGACATCGCCAGCGTTCGGGTGTCGTCCTTGAGCTTGGCGTTGTCGGTACCCTCGAGGGCGGACAGGAAGTTCTGAGTGTTCTTCTTGACGACCTCGACCTTCTCGCCAGCATGTTGCTGGTACCAGTCGGGAACCGGGTTGTCGAGAAAGGCCTTGGCGACCTCCTCGATCTTCGTCTTGCTCTTGCGAGCGCCGCCGTCGCCGCTGCCTTGCAGGATCATCGGCGCGTAGGTCAGGACCATCTCGTTGAGGGCCTTCAACTCCGGCCAAGGCTCTTGAGGGGTTGGTACGTGCGTATTGGTCGGCGATGAACTACCGCAACCGAGCACGAGGGAACACAACAACGGCAACAAAGCGACCGCTCGTCGCATTGGCGAAACTCCTTCCACGACACGGAATCGAAACGGGCATGACGAGCGAAGATCGCCCGCGATTAGAATTGCACTCCTTGATCGGACCCGGAGATCGTCACCGTCCCCTGGTAGAGGTCAAGGTCGACGCTATCGCTGACGAACTGCACGGCGCCGTCGGCGAGAAGATGGTTGGCTCCCCCGGGATGCTCGCTGGAGGCGGGCATGTCGGCTTCTTCGCTCTCGGTCGAGATGTTGGGCCAGACCACACAGTCGGGATCGGGAGGATTGGGAGTCCGAACGGCGTTGAGGAAGACTCCCTCGTAAGGCTTGACGCTCATCCAGCGACGACCGCGCCGACGTCCCGTGAGCAGTCCGATGGTGGGGTCGGAGGGATCATAGCACGGGATCGAGCCGGAAATGTAAGTAAAGGGGCGGGCGCGGGTGAACTCCGCCATGGCGAAGGTCTTGCTCGCCCCATCGGTGATCTCGTCGAGAGAAAGGCCAAAGACCCAGCCGAAGCCGTTGGCGTCGTCGATTCGGGAGCAGGTCTTACGTTCCCATCCAGGGACATCGCAAATGAATCCGGAATAGATCGACGTTCCGGTCATCATCCCATAGTTCGCGGTCCCGTAGGCGGGGTTGCCGGACGTGAAACTCCGGGAGCCCTTGTCTGACGGGCAGAGCCAGCCAGGGATGGTGGCCGATCCCGCCTCATTTTGGACGGCGTTCCGGTAGTTGCGGTTGTAGTCGATCTTCTCGGCGATCGATGCCTTCTCCATCTCCGGGAGAAGCATCGTGAAGAAACTGAAGCCAGGCCCACAGTTCGGCGTGCAGGTGCCGAAGTTGTCGCCGCTGTTTCCCCAGACTTGGTAGGGTGGAAAACGAAGGTGGGCCTGGTGGTAGTTGTGGAGAGCCAAGCCTAGCTGACGCATATTGTTTGAGCACTGAGCTCGTCGTGCCGCCTCTCTCGCTTGCTGAACGGCGGGGAGAAGCAGACCTACTAAGACGCCGATAATGGCGATCACCACAAGCAACTCGACAAGCGTAAATGCGCGGCGCATTGACCTCTTCCCCTTCTCAAGACTCGGCAGAATGCCAAGCGTTGTTTACCAGAGTTGAAACCCGCGTTTCGATGGCCCAACGACAACTCTTGCCGACACCGCCGCACCCGTCAGGGAAAGGCGGACGTCAGAAAGAAAGCCCGGCGTCGCCACCAGCGATCGTCACCGTTGCCTGATAGACTCCCAAATCGACCGCGTCGCTGATGAAAACGACGCCGCCATCGGCCAGTAGTGCGTTAGCTCCTCCGGCGTGCTCACTCGACAAGGGCATGTCGGCGGGCTCCCCTTCAGTGTTCGTGTTGGCCCACTGGATGCAATCGGGATCGGGAGGATTTGGCGTTCGGACGGCGTTGAGGAAGACTCCCTCGTGAATCTTCGGGCTAATCCAACGTCGACCTCGAGGCCGACCCGTCTGGAGGCCGACGGTGTGGTCCGAGGGATCATAGCAGGGGGTCGAGCCGGAGACGTACGTGTAGGGACGTGCCCGCGAGAACTCCCCCATGGCGATCGTCTTACTGGTCCCATCGGTGATTTCGGCGATCGACAACCCGAAGAACCACCCGAAGCCATTGGCGTCGTTCGCGCGTGTGCAGGTGAACCGATCGTAGGGGGTGTCGCATGGCTCCACCGACCGCATCGACGTTCCGGTCATCATGCCGTAGTTGGAAGTTCCTTCCGGGGGAGTTCCGGTCCGAAAACTTCGCGATCCGAAGTCCGAACCACAGAGAAACGTATCGATCTGGTTGCCGCGAGCGGTACTTTGAACGCCGCTCTTAAAGTTGCGTTCGAAATTGATCTGGTCGTAGACGTTGGTTTCATCCATGTACGGAAGCATCAAGGCCAGATGACCGATGCCGGTCCCGCAGTTGGGAGCACACCCCGACGCCAGCGGATCGGAATTGAGCCCCCAAATTTGGTGGGGCGGAAAACGCAAGTGAGCTTGCTGGTAGTTATGGAGGGCCAGCCCCAACTGTTTCAGGTTGTTGGTGCACTGGGCTCGACGCGCCGCTTCTCTCGCCTGCTGAACCGCAGGCAACAGCAGTGCGACGAGCACGCCGATGATGGCGATCACCACCAGCAACTCAACGAGTGTAAATCCACGACGCCGCATGTTCCTTTTCCCCCTGACCGGCGCCGATGCATGAACGCACCCGCCGCCCCTTCCCCTTCCCCTTCTGCTTCCTCCGCGACCAAACCTCGTTCGAACGGGACATGCCACCGAGATCGATACGAAGACTAACTAAGCCACGCATCGGCGGTTGGTTGACTCTCGACGTTGGAACCGCACTTGAACGGATCTCGCGCCGTGGAGAATCGGTAAAGGTATTGGTCACAAAGGCCTGGGACGTTGATTTGCCCTTCCCTGAGTCTGATCAAGATGAAACTCGGCGTCAACGCAAAAGAGCGCCGTTGGTCCATGAACATCAGGACGATTGAAACAGAAACGCCGCTCGGCACGGTTGCGCCCCGCACAACTCCTTGCCCGATTCTCTCGGCATCCCGCCCCAAGAGACGCGACTTGATCGAAAAGGGAAGGTCATCACGACCAGCGAAAGCTGGTAAGATGGGCGACCAATGAGACCGTGGAATCGACTCTCTCCGAGGAAACCATGAAACCCCAGACACTCTTCGCCCTGGCGCTCGTCTTGGTCGTGGGCGCCGAACTCGCTTCCGCCCAGAACTCGCGCGATCCGGCCAAGGAAGGACAGCGTCTCGTCGACGCCGGCCAACCCAAGGCCGCCATCAGCTATCTCAACGCCGCCATCCGCAAGGATCCCAAGGACGCGCACAGCTACAACAACCGCGGCGTCGCCTACGATCGACTCGGCATGCACCAACAAGCCCTGCAAGACTACCAGCGGGCCCTGGAGCTCAAGCCGAACTTTCCCCAGTTCCTCAACAATCTCGGCGTCCTCTATCGCCAACTCGACCGTCCCGACGAGGCGATCGCCACCTTCTCCAAGGCGATCCAAGCCTCTCCACGCTACGCGCTGGCCTACCGCAATCGCGCCGACACCCGCGCCGCCCAGAAAGAGTACAAGGAAGCCCTTGAGGACTACGGCAAGGCGATCACGATCGATCCAGACGCGCCGATGTCGTACTTCCGCCGCGCGGTCGCTTACGCCAAGATGGGCAACCACGAGGAGGCGATCTCCGACCTCGACGAGGCATTGCGGATGAAGGACGATTGCGTGGAATGCCTACACGACCGTGGCGTCGCCAAGCATGAGTTGGGAAAGCATGAGGAAGCGATCACGGACTTCAACAGAGCCCTCGCCCTGAGTCCGAACTCCTCGCTCTTCACGCTCAATCGTGGCCGTACCCATCTGGCGATGGGAGATCACGCGAAGGCGATCGCGGACTACGAGAAGACGATCGAACTGAATCCGAAGAGCATCAGCGGTCACAACGCGCTGGCGTGGCTTCTGGCGACCAGCCAGGAGGAAGGGGTTCGCGATGGCTACAAGGCCTACGAGTACGCGAACAAGGCTTGCCAACTCAGTCAGTGGAAGGACTACGACTCGATCGACACCCTCGCGGCGGCGTACGCCGAAGCGGGCGATTTCGAGCACGCGGTCGAGTACCAGAAAGAGGCTCTCAAGTTGGCCAAGGACGCCGGCCTGGGTGAGGAAGAGCTCGCCGCCGGGAAGGCGCGACTCAAGCTCTACGAGCAAGGCAAGCCTTTTCGGGAATAGCAGCCGCCGTCCTGGCTGCCAAGTGGGGTGCCGCGGCATGCTCACGCTCGTTGTGGTCATGCTGGAAAGACCCACGCTCGTCGTGGGTATGCTGGAAAGTCTCACGCTCGTCGTGGGTATGCTGGAAAGTCTTACGCTCGTCGTGGACGTGCGCGAGGCGCCTTCAACGCCCTTCTTGTTGACAAGCCCCCGCACGATCCCAAGACGAGATGTCACCCGGCGAGCTTGTCCACCAGGGCTCAGGCCATCGCTTACGCCTCTCCGAACTTGAGCAACACCTTGCCGCCGCGGGCCACCTTTTCGGCCTCCGTGGCGGCTTGCTTGATGTCGTCGAGGGCGAACGACTCGCCGATCTCCGACTCGAGTATCCCATCCTTGATCAATCCCGTGATCGTCCGCATCAGCATGATCTTCGAGGGCAGCGCGAGCTGCTCCATGTAGTTGGCCAGCCAGAAGCCCTCGACCGAGGTGCCGGGCGTCATCAGATCGCGCGACGAGAACGACAGCGGCGTGTTGGACAGCGTGCCGTAGACCAGCAGCTTGCCGCGTCGCGCGAGACACCGAATGACGCTCGAACCGAGTTCGCCGCCGACGCAGTCGATCGCGGCTTTCGCTCCCTCGCCGCCGGTGATCTCGCGAACTCGCTCTTCCATGTTCTCGACGTCGGTCGCAACGACTTCATCGGCGCCGAGCCGGCGCAACTCGTCGGCCTGCTCCGAACGACGAATGACGTTGATGGTGCGGAAGCCGAAACGACGTCCCAGCCGAATGACCATTCGTCCGAGGGTCGATCCGGCCGCGGTTTGCAAGAGCCACTTACCGTTGCCCATGCCCAGGACCTTGCGTGTCATGACGTAGGCCGCCGCGGGGTTGACGAAGAAAGTCGCGGCCTGGTCGAGCGGCAGCGAACCGGGTAGCGGCACCGCTTGCTTGAAGGGGATGACCACCTTCTCCGCCCAGTTCCCCCCCTTGCTGTTGATGACCGCGACGCGTTTGTTCTTGAACCAGCCGGCGACCATGCCGCCGCCGTCCGCCTCGACAACGCCGACGCCCTCGAAGCCGGGGGTCGCGGGAGGGGTGGGAAGCCGGCCGTAGATGCCCCGCACGACCATCAAGTCGGAGGGATTGACGGGGCTCGCCAGCATCCGCACCAGAACCTCTCCCTGCCCGGGACTTGGATCGGAGACATCTCTCGGTTCCAGCACCTCGGCGGGATCACCAAAACGGTCGAAGACAACGGCTCGCATCGGCCAACTCTCCCTCTATCGGTGGGACCGGACCGCGCACGATGGCACGTCATGGCCAGACTTGCTCGGTCGATCGCTCACCCTGGTTGAATAGTGGTCGTGTTTGGGAATTTGGAGGGTCGATGTCCAGGTCAATGACCGCCCGAGTCCCGTTGTGAGGGATCGGAAAACCGGCGATCGACCGATGCCGACACGAGAGATGTGATTTCGCGAAAAGTGCCCACAAAACCGAAATTCGCGACCGCGACGGCCCCGGAGTCGGACGTCCGGGGCATCGAGACCGCTAGCGAATGCTCGGTTCTTACGCCGCTTCGCGAAGGGCGACGTCCGCCTTCTTCGCCTGGGCGTGGGTGAGCATGAAGGGAGCGACGTGCCCGCCGTAGCGTTGCTTGATATCGGCGAAACCCGACTGCTGCCCGAGTTTGCGGAACTCCTCGGCCGAGCAGTGATGAACCGCCCCTTCGATCGTCGCGACGATGCAATCGAAGATGAGCCATCCCCACGGGTTGTCGCGGTTGGCGTCGACGATCGCGAGCTCACCGCTGGGCGAAAGGACGCGGTACATCTCGTCGAGGACGCGGTCCTGGTGGGGATAGTGGTGGAAGCTGTGAATGCAGGTGATCAAGTCGAACTCGTTGTTGTCGAACGGCAAGTTCTCGCTGTCGCCATGAACGAGGGTGAGTCGGTCGCCGTAGCGCTCCTTGAGTCCCTCGGCCTTTTGGAGCATGCCTTCGCTCAGGTCGAGACCGACGACGCTCGCCTCGGGATAGGTATCGAGCAGACGGGCCGCGAACTGGCCGGTGCCGCATCCGACGTCGAGCACGCGGGCACCCGGTGGGATGGAAACCGAGTTGAAGATCAACCGGTGCGACGGTCCGAAGAAGAGGAGCTGAAGCGGGCTGCGATCGTACGACTTGCTCCAGTAGTCGAACTCGTCGCGGGCTTTGGTTTTCCAACAGACCATCGGAGACTCCATCCAACGTGATTTGTATTGCCGTCGACGCGCGGCCTCCGGCCAACTCGGAAGCGGGGCCGTCCGACAGGACTTGACATCGCCCAGGGACGATCGGCCGCTCCATCACGCGGATGGTCAAATCAGTCAAGAGCAAGTTGGTGGAATCGGACGCTGGGGAGGTGAACACTCGTCAAGACGAGCGCGTTCCAACTCGGATGAGGGAGTCGAAGGACTGATGGGTCGCCCAGATTGCACTTCAATCCGAATTGGCGGAGCGAACACGAGGCCCCAGAAGGGGAAGAGCTTTGGGATGAACGCCGATGGTCCCGTAGATTGTCTGGGCCGTCATCACTTTTGGCATAGGGCATGGAGCGAAGGAGCCGTGAAGCGGCGGCCGACTAGGTGAGTGCCAGGATAGGATGATCCACGCGTCGAGCCCCTGTGGGGCGACCCTTCTTAACGTCCCCCACTTGTCCAAGGGGGGGGACAACAGGGGGGACGGCTTTCTCTTCAAGCCGTTTGCGATCACCCACGGAGTCCGCTTATCCGGCGACCGGAAGAAGCCCGCTCTACGTCCCCCTGCCAAGACCGCCAGGGCTGCTTGGCTGCCGTGGCTCGACAAGGAGGGGTAATAGCAGAAGGGTTTGTCGTTGAGGGCTACGAGCCTTGCATGCGCTGCAGCGCGCGGGTCGCCGCTTTGCGGACCGATTCGTCTTTGTCGTCCTTGGCGGTGGCCTTGAGGGCGGGAATCGCTTGCTTGGCCTTGGCACCCATTCGTCCCAGGGCGTAGGCGGCGTTGTAGCGGGCCTCGACCCGATCCTTGCTCAAGGCGTCAATGAGCATGGGAATGACGATCGCCCGCGACTTGTCGTCCAGACCGATCTGGCCAAAGGCGACGAAGATCGCACGCCGGAGCGTCGGATCGTCGTTCACCTTGGCGACCTCCAGCACCTGGGGCAGGACCGATTGGGCGGGAGGCCCGATCTGGCCCAAGGCGCGGACCGCGGTCTCCTTAACCGCGACGTCCTTGTCGTCCTCGACGAGCTTGATCAGGGCGGGAATCGCGGCGGGACCGATGCGTGCCAGCGCCCCGGCCGCCTCGGAACGCGTCGTGTACTTCTCGGCGTTCTTGAGGATGTCGACGAGATTGGGAATAGCCGGCTTCGCGGCGGGACCAATGTTGCCCAGCGCGACGACCGCGTGAGTTTTCAGCGACAGATCATCGCTCTTGGTGGCTTTCATCAGAGCGGGCACGGCATCCTTCGCCGCTGGCCCCATCGTCGTCAGCGCGAAGGCGGCCGCTCGCTGAACTTCGATCTCCGGGTCGCCCAGCGCCTTGATCAGCGCCGGAATCGCGGCCTGCGCTTGATCGCCCAATTGTCGAAGATGACGCGCCGCCTCGAGACGTTCGACAACGTCATCGCTCTGGAGGTGATAGACCTCTCGCGAGACACGATCGCTGAGATCCTCGCTTTGCGCCACCAACGCGGTCGCCACTAGTCCAATCGACACCAACATGGTGCTCACCGACCTTCTCCTTCGCCATATGAGGAAGCATGCCCCCCGTGAGCATAGATGGTTGCTCCGGGGTCGGCAACGCTCCAATTCGCCGGTTGGACCGAGGAGCAAGGGCCGGAGTTCCGTTTATGACGACGGCGCGTGACTCGCACTCAGGAGAAGAGAGCGAGGCGCGGGTAGTTCCCTCCGAGGATCGCCTGGCTCGGATAGCCAAGCCAGTCGTCGAGCATGGCTTGGTAGACGCTACGAAAATCGGTGTGGTGCTTGAGGTCACCATCGTCGAGATCCGAGAGGCTCGGATGGTCCCCGATGATCCCCGCGGGAGGCTGGGCACTCAGGACGAACATCTGCGACGCCGCCCCGTGGTCGGTCCCCAGGCTGCCGTTCTCCTTCACTCGTCGCCCGAACTCCGAGAAGGTCATCGCGACGACGCGATCCTCGAGATCATGTCCTTTCAGATCGCTCCAAAACGCACCCAAAGCGCTCGAAAGTTCTCCCAAAAGCGCCGTGTGGGCACCAGCTTGCTGCGAATGGGTGTCAAATCCACCCAAAGAGACGAAGAAAATCTCGGTCCCGACCTCCGCCGCGACGATCTGGGCGATCAGTTGGAGCTTCTGCCCGAGACCGTTGCGGGGGTAGTCGGCCGCCGGTTTGTACGAGGCAACCAGCGACTGGAGCCGATCGGCGCTGTCGTACGCGGAGATGGAGGTTCGACGAACGAAGTCGAGATCGCTAGCCGAATCACTTCCCGGTCGCGCCAACTCGGTCATGAGCCGGCGCCGCTTCGTTCGGTCGGCGTCGTCTCTCCCTCCCAGGTCGAGCCGATAACGGTCGACATCGCGCACATTGGGAGCGTTGGCGGTGTGAGCCACCAGCGTCAACGGAAGACGGTCGAAGCCGAGACTGATAGCCCTCAACGTCCCCTCTCTCTCCGAATCGTCCTCGTCCATCGCTCGTCCGAGCCAGCCGACATCGGGCCTCTCTTCGTCGAGCGAGGCGGTCTGCCAGATGTCGGTACTGCGAAAGTGAGAACGGTTCGGATTGGGGTAGCCGACGCCCTGAACGATCGCCAGCGCCCCGTCGTCGTAGAGTCCCTTCATCGCCCCCATCGCCGGATGCAGCCCGAGTTCATCGTTGAGTTTGAGGACAGCGTCCTTGCCGATGCGTACGCCCGGACGGTTCTTCTCGTAGAGATCGTTGCCGTAGGGGATGACCGTGTTGAGACCATCGTTGCCGCCCGCCAGTTGAATGACGACGAGGCTTCGACCGCTTCCTTGTCGCTGGTGCCGCTCCGCCGCCAGGGAGGCTCGCGCCAAGAGTGCCGGCGGCAGACCACTGAGGGAAACCAATCCCGTCGCTCCGAGCCGCTTGAGAAACGTGCGTCGTGTCGGCATGGTGAATTCCTTCGATTGGAGGTGGATCGACGTCGATCCGTGTTCAGCCGAACTGGTACTCGGGTGAGGTCATCAGCAAGTGAAGCAATTTGCGCGACCGTTGCTCGTCGACCGCACCGGCCCCCACGAGGTAGTCATTCAAACGCTCAAGCGAGTCCTCGCCCAGTGAACGACTCGCCAGAAGCGACGCGAAGTGCTCGATGAGCTCCTTTGGTGATGTTCGCCGCGCGGTCGGAACCGACTCGACGACCGCGGGGACCTCCCCGTAGCGTTGGCCGCCGAGCAGATCCGCGACGAAGTTGGCCCGCAGCAAGATCGTCGCCGTGTTGATCCAATGCCGTCCCCCTTCCCATCCCTTGACGGTCGGAGGCTCGAACACGTCCTGCCCCAACTCGGCGAGAAGCTGGCTCGTCTTCTGAAGGTTGGGACGCACATCGAGCGTTCGGTAGGTGCCGATGACGAAGTCGACGGGGCTCTTGATGATCGCTCCCCGCGACGCCGGCGAAAAGAAGAGCTCCGACCGCAGCAGTTCCCCGACGACCTTGTCCATCGCGAAGTCGTGGTGGCGGATGCGGCCAGCGAGGAGATTGACTTCCACGTCGCCGACATGAGGCCCGATGAAAGCGTCTAGCAACTTCGTGGCGAGGAAGCGGGGGCACGCCTCCTGTTCGAGGCAGAGGTCGACGATGTCATCGCCGTCGAGATTCCCGCGTTTGCCGAAAACGCTCTTCGTACCGAAGTCGTGATGACCGCGATCGAACCAAAACTCATTCTCCCGGACATGCCATCCCGAGAAGGCCCGAGCCGCTTCCTGGATATCGCGTTCCGAGTAGTTCCCCTCGCCAAGGCTAAAGAGCTCCATCAGCTCACGGGCATAGTTCTCGTTCGGATGGCGCTTTTTGTTCGCGTTGCCATCGAGCCAGACGAGCATCGCGACATCTCGAGAAATCTCATGAACGAGGGTCCGAAAGTCGCCGAGACAGTGACGACGCAAGAGCGCGTTCTGATCGGCCATGAGCCGGACCGAGTTGACTTTGGCATGCGACGTGGCGAAGTGGTTGTGCCAGAGGAGGGTCATCTTCTCCGTCAGGGCCGCGTTCGAATAACGCATCCGGTGCAGCCACCAAGCCTTCAGGTCCTGGATCTCCCCCGTGCCAATCGCGACGCGATGGAGAAGCTCGTCGGTCTCTTGGAACTCCGCGGGCGGCTCCTCGGGAGCGAGCAGGCGCTCGATGGTCGCCGCCGCGCCCGCGCGATGGGCGGCGGTGATCTCTTGCCACCTCGCGGCGAAGCCCGCCCGGCGTAGCAAGTGAGCAGCCTCCTCGAGCGTCCATCCCTTGGGACCAGGCTGAAACACCTCGAGCGAAGCGAGCGAAACCGAGTCGGCGGTCGTCATTTCCAACTCACCTCCGCGCGAAGATCGAGTCCGTCCCCTTCCACCTTGCTCGTCAGTTGGAACTGGTCGAGCCGCGTGAGCCACTCGAGAGCAAACGCGAGCCGGGCCTTGGCCGCCGGCGCCGGTGTCCCTTCCTGAATCATGCGAGCCTCAAGCAGATGTTTGTTGCGATCGAGGATATTGGCCAGGGTGTCGGCCTGGACGAGCAGCTTGACGTTGTCATCACTATTCTCGGTCGCCGGAGTATCCTTGCCCTGGTAGTGGCCGACCAGTTGCCGGCAAAGCTCCAGCGACGAGCTGATGATGTAGCGGTCCTTCACCAGGGCCGACGCGGGGGTGAAGTTGTTGATAAACGGCAGTTCCTCCCCCGCGGGCCGGTTGAGGAAACGACAATAGGAGATCTGGACGCCCTCGTACTGTTCGCCGGTCATGATCCAGGGTTCGCCACCCCGTTTGCCGACGGTCAAGTTCCCGATCGAGACGACCGTCTGAAAGAGAAGCTGGTACAAGTCGCTGGCGTCCGGACTCGACGAGTCGGCCACCAACGCGAAGGCGGGTAGCTGAACGCCGGGCTTGCCGTCAAGGTGCTCGTAGCTCTGCGTCGACGCGAGGATGACAAAACGCTTGCCCAAGTTCGGCAGCACGTCCTCGGCGAAACTCTTCCCCGGCAGAAGGTTCCCCAAGCCCGACTCGAACTTGTCGAAGTTCGGCAGGATTCGCTCCTCCATCAACTCCTCGCGGCCACGGTAGAGGGACGCGAGGTCACGATACATCGTCAACCCGGCGATCTCGCCCTTGATCCGTGGAATCCCCGGCGCCGCGTCCTTGTTCGAGTCGGCGAAATACCCCGCGTAGCGTTCGGGCAACCTCGCGACATCGCCAGGAATCGCGAGCGTGAGCGAGACGTCATTCTCGGCAACCCCCAACGACCACGCCAGCATCGAACTCTCGCCCATCATCTCGAAGATGCCACCGAAGAGAAGCGCCGCGAGGGCGTTGTCGAACCGCGAGGGCGGAAACTTCCCTTTGCTCGCCGCCTCGAGAAAAGCTCGCTTCACCGTGCCACGAATCACCCCACCCCGACCGAGTCGCTTCGTCACTCGCCGGTAGGCGTCATCCTCCGCCAACGAGGGCACTTCTCCATCACCGCCCAAGAGAGCGACCGCCTGCCCGGCGAGACGCTCCGTCGTCGCCACGACCAGCCAACCTTCCCTCACCCCGAAATAGACCTTGTCGTCGACCGCCGTGAGACTGGTCCCATCGATCAGCTTGGATTCCCGCATCTTGTCGGCGGCCACGGCGACCAGCAACGTTCGCGTGCGACCGAGGACCTCGTCGAACGCCTTCTTATTCGAGGGATGCGCGACGATCAGCAGTTCGGGCTTCTCGTCGTCCTCGGGCGGATAGAGTGCCACCCCGATCGAACCGCCAAACAGATCGCGGGAGAGGTCGCGAAGAGACATGCCGTAGTAGTACTCGACCATTCGCTTCGCCGCGATCGCCCGCCGATAGCCTTCGGTCTTTCGTAGCGGGGCCAGGAGGGAACGTTGTTGTAGATCCGCCGCGTAGTCGGACGCGAGGAGGCGTTCGACGACCGCCGCGAGTCCCTCGACCTCGACGGTGGCCAGCGCTCCGGCCGGCAAGCGCGCCGCGACTCCGGCGTTGTGCTCGTCCGCCCCGCTGGGCCGCACCGATCCAAACGAGAGGACGCCGACCAAGCAGACGGCGCCCCATAGTCGTGATGCACGCATGAACCAATCTCCCGGCAAGATGGAGATGCCGACAGGCGGGAGACTCCCGCGCTGTTTCTGACGATGCTTACCTCGACATCGCGGGGTGGGTTTCAGGTGAATGCCGGACAAAAGCACCTTTGGCGCCAGGAGATCATTGGCTAAACTGACCACTTGGCGTGAACCATGTCGTCCCCCCTCGAAGCCGGAGGGATCGCATTGAGTTCGCTTCGTAAATGGATTCGTCGCCCCTTCGCAAGGATTGCTCAATGTCCACAACAGCTCGCCGACCAGCCCAACGACTCGGACTAAAGGATCGTCTCTCCCGACTCACCTACAACAAGGCTTGCCAACTTCTCGGGCCGCATGGACGTGAGCTACTGCATCGCGGCTCGCGAGGCTACGATGACCTCGACCTCGACACGTGTCTCCAGATCGACGATGAGCGGTTCCTCCTTCGCCTTCCCCCCTCCCGAATTGGCGGCGAGGACGTGGTCGTCACCCTGTCGTCGCGGGAAGATTCGCGCGATCGAATTCACTTCGAGTGTTCTGAGTGCGAGACGACTTGCGCTTGCATCGGCACCGCGGTGAGCTTGATCCTGGAAGAGAAGACACTTCTCGGTCTCGCGGAAGCGCCTCCCGAGCGATCCCCGATCGAATGCCTGAGCGAGGAGCAACTCGTTGAGCAGGCGCTCGCCGATCGAGTCGAGCGTTCCAAGAAGGAGAAGTTCACGCTCCGATCGAACGATCCCTCGGAGCCATGGACGGACTACACGATCACCAGTGCGGCTTCGGGGAAGTCGTATCGCCTCGCCCTTCGCGGCGAGGAAGCGGGCGAGTCGTATTGCAGTTGTCCCGACTTCCGCACCAACACCCTCGGAACTTGCAAACACCTGCTCTACGCGCTGCGACGCGTCCGGCGCCGATTCTCCGCCGAGGCGCGGGCGACGCCGCCGCGAACCCCCGACAGTTTCATTCACGTCCACTACGGCGAAGAACTGGAACTTCACCTGACGCTCGCGGACGATCACGGGCCCGACGTCGCCAAGGCGGTCGGCAAGCTCGCCAAAGGTCCGATTCGTGACATGAGCGGCTTGCTCAGATGCCTCCGCAAACTGGAGCGCCTCGAGCACAACGTGATCATCTACCCCGACGCCGAACAGTTGATCGAGGAACGGCTTCTCGCGAGCCACCTTGAGGATGTCGTCGCCGAGATTCGCAAACGGCCCAAGTCGCACCCCTTGCGAAAGACCCTGCTGAAGACGCCGTTGCTGCCCTACCAACTCGACGGTATCGCCTTCGCGGCCGGCGCCGGACGAGCCGTCCTCGCGGACGATATGGGACTCGGCAAGACGATTCAGGGTATTGGCGTTTCGGAGCTTCTCGCGCGCGAGGCGGGAATCCGTCGTGTCCTGGTGGTCTGCCCGACGTCCCTCAAGTCGCAATGGCGTTCGGAGGTCGAGCGATTCAGCGACCGCTCGATCCAACTCGTGGTCGGCCCCGTGGCGCAACGTTCCCAACAGTACGCCCAGGGTTCGTTCTTCACCGTCTGTAACTACGAACAAGTCCTTCGCGACATCATCGCCATCGAACAAGTGAAGTGGGATCTGATCATTCTCGACGAGGGACAGCGCATCAAGAACTGGGAGTCGAAGACCGCCCGAATCATCAAGGGCCTCAAGTCTCGTTTCGCCCTGGTCCTCTCCGGCACTCCGCTCGAGAACCGGCTTGATGAACTCTACTCGGTCGTTCAGTTCATCGACGATCGTCGCTTGGCGCCCGCCTTCCGCTTCTTCCATCGGCACCGAGTCGTCGACGAGAAGGGCAAGGTCCTGGGCTACAAACACCTCGACGAGCTGCGAGAGAACCTCCAGCCGATCCTTCTCCGCCGGACTCGTGATGAGGTGCTTGACCAGCTACCTCCGCGCACGTCCGAAGTCGTGCGAATTCCGCCGACCGAGGAGCAGCTCGATCTGCACCGCTCCCACATGCAGATCGTCTCGACCATCGCTCGCAAGTCCTACATCAGCGAGATGGACCTCCTTCGCATGCGAAAGAGCTTGCTGATGTGCCGCATGGCCGCCGATAGTACGACGTTGGTCGACAAGGAAGAGCCGGGGTACTCGCCCAAACTCGAACGACTCAAGGAGCTGATCGAGCAACTCTTCGAGGAGCCCGATCGCAAGGCGGTCCTCTTCTCCGAGTGGACGACCATGCTCGACTTGATCGAACCGATCCTCAAAGAGCGCATGCTCGACTTCGTCCGTCTCGACGGGAAGGTTCCCCAGAAGAAACGACAGGCGCTCGTCAACCGCTTCCAGAAAGATCCCGACTGCCGGCTCTTTCTCACCACCAACGCTGGGTCGACGGGGCTCAACTTGCAAGCCGCGAACACCGTCATCAACGTCGATCTCCCGTGGAACCCCGCGGTGCTCGAACAGCGGGTCGCCCGCGCCCATCGCATGGGGCAGAAGAACCCCGTCCAGGTCTACGTGCTGCTCACCGAGCAGACCATCGAGGAAAGCCTGCTCGCCACCCTTTCGGCGAAGAACAAGCTCTCCCTCTCGGTCCTCGACGCGCAGTCGGATGTCTCCGAAGTCGAACTGACGAGCGGGATCGAGGAGCTGAAGCGACGTCTGGAGGTGCTCCTCGGAAAGACTCCGGACGCCGCGATCGACGAATCGCGACAGCGGCAACTCCAGGATGAGGAACAGAGAATCGCCGCCCAGCGGGAACGGGTCGCCCAGGCGGGAGGCGAGATGCTTGGCGCCGCCTTCTCGTTCCTCGGGGAGATCGTCGGCAACGGCGACGATTCCCAACCTCCCGAGTCGCTCGTGTCATCGATGCGCGACCGACTCGCCCAATGCGCCGAGGAGGACTCGACGGGCAAACAACGACTTTCGATCGTCCTTCCGAACCGCAAAGCGCACGATGGACTCGCGACGTCGCTGGCCAAGCTCCTCGCCGCGAATGGGACCGGGGCATAACAGCCCGTTGATCGATTCGACACCGGGTACGAACGTGTGCCCAAGCCGTTGGAGCGTTCCACTCTTGGCTACTTGGCGGCTTCCGCTTCCCCCTCCGGCAGCGGAACCTGGGCACGCGAGGACAGGTATCCAATCAAATCGCGGATGTCCTCTTCATTAAGCTTCTCGAAGAGTCCGTCGGGCATGAGCGAGAGCTTTGAGGGATGCTTCTCGTCAATCTCATCGGCGGGGATCGCGATCTTCTCGGTCGCCGTCTGAATCGTGACGACATCGCCGTCGCCGCGCCCGAGCATGCCGGTCACCAGACGGCCGTCGGCCAAGACGACGACCGACGTGCGATACTGGTTGGGCACCACGCCGCTGGGGTTGAGAATGTTCTCGAGCAGATAGTCGAGGTTGTGGCGATTCGACCCGGTGATGTCGGGTCCGATCGCGCCGCCGTCGCCGTACATCTTGTGACAGGTCGCGCACGTCTTCTTAAACAGAAGCCGTCCGTGGGAGAGATCGGCCTGGGCGAGCCGTTCGGAAGTGAGCAAGCGTTTGTGCTCCTCGATGAGCTTGAGCTTCTCCTCGGGCGTGCGTTCGACAATGCCCCAGACGTCTTGGAGTCGCTCCTTCAGCTTCGGATCGTCGAAGCTCGCCAACTGCCGGACGTGAAAGGCGGCGATGTCTTGGCGCGGAATCTTCTCCGCCTCGATCGCATCGAGCAACGCGAGTGCGTACACCGGTCGCGAGACGAGCGTGTTGACCGCCTCTTCCTTGGCCCCGTGACGAAGCCGCCGGTACTTGTTGACGAGTTCCTTGCCGATCCGAGGATCGTCGTAGGACGCCAAGCCTCGCACGGCCGTCTGGGCCATGATCCGGTCGTTCATCATCGCCAATAGCAACGGCACCAGATCCTTGGGGCGACTGTCGATGAGAATCCGTAGTGCCTCGCGGCGAGCGTCGGGAGTCTCCTTGGTATTCTTGGCGATCTTCCGTAGGGCGTCGAGCGCCCGACCATCCCCGAAGACGACCGACAACTCCCGCACCCCATCGCGAACGCCCGGATCGTCACTCTTGGCAAGTTGCTCCTGAACCTTGCTCCACGACGCCGGCGCCGGAGCGGTTCGCCAGCCGCGCAGCGCGTCGACCATGCCGAGGAGCATCCGCTGTTGGCTCCCGGCCGACTCTTGCTCCGCAATCAGCCTGACCAGCGCGTCGACCGACGCGGGATCCTCCTTAAGTCGCCCCGTGAGACGACGGGCGATCAATTTCCGCAGCGTCGGGATCGGCGTGCTCGCCGCGAGCCCGAGCGCCCGCTTCGGATCGGCGGGAACAGCGGCCTCGATCCCGTACCAGATCATCAGCGGCATGTTGTGATCCTTGGCGTCTTCCGAGTGCGACGCCAATCCCTCCGCGATCGCCCACCGCTCTTCGAGCGGCAATCGCCGCAGCGCCGAGGCGAGGTAGAGTCGCACCAGCCCCGAGGGATCGCTTCCCGCCATCGTCGCGAACTTGTCGATGGCCGCGGGGGAGACCGGAAGACGGTCGACGAGCAGGCGAACCGCCCAACTGCGAACGTGCTCGCTGGGATCGTCGAGTTGCTCGATCAACCAGTCATGGTCCGCGCCGCCGGTGACGTAGAGCGTCCACAAGGCCCGGAGTCGTTGCGGGTCGGTCGACGCACTCTTAAACAGTTCGCGCATCTCGCGATGGACCGATGACAGGTCCTGTCCCGCATCGGCCCGTTCTTGAAGGACGCGGCGGGCATGCCGGGCATGCCAAGCGTTCGGATGCCGCTGGAGCTTCGCGAGTTCATCGTTGGACAGGCGACCGACATCGAGATCGGCGGGAGGCGTCTCGGGCGTGCCGTAGGTGACCTTGTAGACGCGGCCGCTGGTCCGATGCACCCCGTCGTGGTCATGACACTCGCCCAGATCGACCCAATCGCTGACGTAGACGCCCCCATCGGGTCCGTACTTGAGCGAGACCCCGCGAAACCAGGGCTGATTGGCGAAGAACATGTCGGGAGCGCGGCGGCCAACGTAGCCGGAGCCGTGTCGCTCGAGTTTGTTCTGGTTGATCCGTCGCCCGTGGGTGTTACACATGAAGATGGCGTTGCGGTACTCCTCGGGCCAGTTGTCCCCGAGGTAGATCATGCCACCACAGTGCGAATGGCCGCCGCCGAGTTCTCCGTGCTTTCCGGAGGCGTCGCGCGACTTGTTCCACGCCTGGCCCGTGTCCCAGTGGTAGTGGTCGGCGTGCTGGTCGATCAGCTCGTAGAGATAGGGGTTGAAGTCCTCGCCGTACATCCGCCGAAAGTGAGCGCCGGGGATGACGTGCCAGAGATGGCCGATGACGTTGTTGGTGAAGAAGAACTCGCCGACGTCGTTGTAGTCCATGCCCCAGGGGTTGGTCGTCCCGCGAGCGACGACCTCGAGCGTGTGCTCGCGGGGATGAAACCGCCAGATGCCGCAGTTGAGCTTGAGGCGTTCCTCCTTGGGCAACCCCGGCGGGCCGGGAAAGGAAGTCGCTTGGATGCCGTGGCGCGCGTAGAGCCAGCCATCGGGCCCCCACATCAACCCATTGACGATGTTGTGGCCGACCTCCTTGGCGTTGAAGCCGTCGAGTAGAGTCACCGGCGGTCCATCGGGGATGTCGTTGGCGTCCTTGTCGGGGAGGAACTGGAGTCGTCCGTTGTTGAGGATCCAGACACCGCCGAAGCCGAGAACGAGCCCGGTCAGCTTCTCCCCCTCATCCCAGAAAACGGTCCGTTTGTCGAAGCGACCATCGTTGTCCTGGTCGTCGAGGATGATGATCCGGTCACGCATCGAGGTGTCGAAAGGACCGCCGCCGTAGGTGTAGCACTCCGCCACCCAGAGCCGACCCCGGTCGTCGAAAGTCATCGCGATCGGTTGCTGGACGTCGGGTTCACCGGCGAAGAGGGTCGCGTTGAAGCCGTCGGGAAGAGCGATCTTCTTAACCGCCTCCTCGGGGGAGATCGGACCTTCGCCCGGCGGTTGCGAGTTGACGATCGGCGGGAACTCCGCCCGCGCCACGAGCGCCGTCGAAAGCACGACCAACGAAGTGACTAGTCTGAGGGACGTCGACGCGAAGATTCCGAATCGGCAACCGCCGTCTCCACCCATGGCATGATCCTCTCGCTTGCGCCGTGAGGGCGTTCCCTCACGGACCTCGTCCTATGGAACGAAAGGGTCAAGGATCGCATGCCCAGTGGGGGTGCGTCAACGGGTGGGAACCGATTCCCGTGAAGTCCGAGACGACTCCAAGATCACCGCTGATAGGCGGGAAGGACACGGCGCTCCACCGCGAGCGCCAAGGCGGCCATGCTGGTCATGTAGACATCGCCGTGGTTGCCCTCGTTGTCGCTCGGCGGTCGTGGCCACGATCCATCCTCGTTTTGGTTCTCGAGCAGGATCGACTCAAGGTGGTTCGAGTAGCGTTTCCAATGTTCGGGCGCCGAACGACTCATGCCGACCGCCTCGTAGTAGACGCGGTAGAAGAAGAAGGGCCCGCGCCATTCAAGCGGGTGCTCCTCGATCCGATTGGCGACACTTTCGAGCTTCGGGTCCTCGAGTTCCCCACCGATGGCGAAGCAAAGCATCCCGAGCCCGCGAAGAGCCGGATGGTCCTGCTTCGGCGCGCTGTAGCCGACCTTGCCGTCGTCGGTCGTCAACCGATTCGCGTACTCGACGGCGCCGCGAATCGTCTGCTGCGGCACGGGGATGCCGACTTGTTGCGTCGCGTGCAGGCTCATGATCTGCCACCCCGACAGACTGAGGTCGGCGGTCTTGTCGTTGGGACCGTAATGCCACCCACCGCGGTAGCGTTCGTCCTTGGGAATCGCGGCGGCCTGGATCGTCAGCTTGACCGCCTTCTCGAGACAACGCAGGATCTCGCGTTCGAGCTGATCGTCGCTGCATGTCCCCATCGCCTCGGCGAGCATGAGCGTGGCGATGCCGTGACCGTACATCCGGCTGCCGTCCTTCTTGCCGAAGTAGCCGGATGGCTCCTGTTGCTGCAGGACATAGCGGACGCTCTTTCGCAGCCAAAAGCCGTGCTCGGGATCGTCGAGCGTATGCCCCGCCGCGAGATGGGCCATGATCGCGAGGCTCGTCAGCGCGGTCTTGTGGCTCTTCCCCAGGGCCCCATCGCCATTTTGCTTCGAACGGAGAAAGGCGAGCGCCTTGGCCAGGGCCAGGTCGCGTGGGCTCCGTGTCGACAACCGATCGAGCACTTCCTTATCGGTCAAGTCCTCCCCATGGGCGACGGAGACGGTCCCTCCGAACAACAGAACCGCCGCGCACACAAGCGAACTCACCGAAGTCATCGCCAGTCGCGGCATCACTCCCCCTCCCCCAACTTCAAGAAGTACTCGTCGATCGCCTCGCGATACTCCCTCGGGAAGTTGGCTCCCCCGGTGTTGCGAATCGAGGCTCGCTTGCGGGCGGCCAGTCGCGCCCAATCGGGATCGAGCGAGCCTTCCATCGTCGCGATCTTCTCCAGCAAGTCGGAGGACTGGCCGGTGCCACTACCCGCGTTGCCGAGCGACGGGACCGAAGGCAGGTTGTTTGCCGCCTGGTTCACGCGCTCTTGTTGGGCGGCTTGGGCGAGCGCCTTCGCGGCGTTCTGGAACGAGTCGCTCGACTGATTGGAGGCCTCGATTCCCGCCAGCGCTTCCGCGACCCCCTTGGCCTCTTGTTGCGAGAGCGGGCCGGAGGGCTTCCCTTCCGAAGTCTCGGCGGCTTGCTGCGCCTGGGCCATCGCCTCGGCGTTGGCGGCCTCGGACGCGCGAAGCGACTCCTCGGTCGCCTTCGCCAAACGTTCGGTCGCCTTCATCAGCGCCGCGCGGGCCGTTCGCTTGTTCGCCTGGGCCCCTTGCTTGTTCGCCTCGGCTTTCGGAGACGCGGTCATCGCCTCGCCGCTCGACTCGGAGTTGGCTTCCGCGTGATCGGAGTTATCGAGAGCCTCGTGAAGATCCGACGCCGTGTCCGCCATCAAGGGGAAGGCGGCGTTGCTTGGCAGAGACTCCTGCGCCTGCATCGCCCGAAGCTGCGCATCGAGGGCGGTCTTCTGTTGAGCGACCGCGTGTCGCTGCGTCTCCATCGCCCGCTCGGCGGCCTGCTTCCCTTGTTGCTTCGCTCGCTCGAGCTTGCCTCGATCGGCGGAGTCCGAGGCGAGCGCGTCGGCGGCGCGCATCCTCTCCTCGGCGTCGGCTTGCTGCCGGTCCGCTTCCTGTTGTGTGCGATTGGCCTGTTCCTGGAGTTGGCGGGCTTGCTTGGCGACCTTCATCGCCTCGCCGACGGCACGCTTCTCCTCCCGGCTCAGCTCCATCGGCGCGACCGCTTTCTCCAATTGCCGAGCCCACTCCCGGCGATGCTCGGCTTGGGCCTTGAGCACCCGCTCGAGTTCGTCGGTCGCTTGCCGTTGGTCGGACGCCATTCTCGCCAACGCCTGACCGAGTTCGGCTTGCTGTTGACGCTGCTGGTCGCTCATCTTCTCCTCGGCGGCCGACTCGCTAAACGCCTCGGCGATCGGTCCAGCAAGCTCGTCGCGCAACATGTCGGCTTGCTTGTTCGCCTCGCGGACCAACTCGTCCGACGGAGTGCCCGGCGCCGCGGGGTTCTTCTCCGACGGCGGAGGACTCGCCGCCTTCTTCGCCAGTTCGCCAAGCTCTTTCGCGGCTTGGGGAGCCTTCTTCGTCATCTGCTCGAGGCCCTGTTTCGCGGCCTTCGGCTGCTCCTGCCCTTTCATCGCGGCGGCTTTCTTCTTGAGAGCGTCCAGCGACTTGGCGGCCTTCGTCGAGGTCTCGGCCAACGCCGAACGTGCCTGCTTCTCCGACTCCTCGAGCTGCTCTTCCCGAGCGAGCAGATCCTCCAAGCTCTGATTCATCAGCGGGCTCCGCTCGGCCATCGCCCGGGCGGCGTCGCCGGAGGGAGGTGGTTGATGGCTGGCGAGCATCCCCTTGAGGGTTTCCAGGAAGTCCTCCCGCTTCTCCTTATCGCGGCGGGCCTCCTCGGCGCGCTGGGCGAGTTCCTCCAAACTCCCCTCGGCGTTCTCCTTCGTGGCCGGGGTGTCGGCATTCATCCCCTCTTGTCGCTCGAGCGCGGCGGCGATCTCCTCTTTCTTCGCTTGGTCCCCTTTCGCCCCCTCGAGCGCGGCGGCTCGCTGTGCCAGCGGCTCGATCCGTTCCGCCTTCAATGGCTCCTCCTTGAGTAGCTCCTCGAGGATGTCCTGACCCAGTTGACGATAGGCGGCCGCCTCCTCCTTGTTGCCTCGCTCCCGCTCCGCTTCCAACGCGGACGCCAACACCGAGCGTGCCAACCCCGCTTTGGCCTTTCGCTGCGACTCCCGATCGGGAATGTTCTTCTCCACCTCGCTCTTGTCGTGGGCGAGTTGCTCGGTCAACGTCTTCGCGAGCGACTCGGGACGACGCGCGGTCGAGCGGTCGATGTTCTTTCGCAACCGACTGGCCAGCTTCGCCACCTGACTGTCCTCGAGCGTCTCCTCCGCCATCTTCCGCAGGTCGCTGGCCGCCCGGCGATCACCCGCCGCCTCGGTCAACTCGGCGACCTCCGCCAGCGATTCGGTCAACTCCTCGTGGGCCTCGAGCGCCTTGGGCGCGTTTTGATCGTGGCGCGCCCTCACCAGATCCCGCACTTGTTCCATCGCCTCGCGCGACGCGTCGGCGAGTTCGCGCTCGCGGGTCATCTGTTGGGCTTGTTCCTGCTTGCGAACGGTGTCGTTGAGTTTGCTCAGCGCCTGTTCGGCTTGCGAGGATACCTCACGATGCTTCACCCCATCGCGCTCGAGTCGTTGACGGACCTCGTCGAGCACCTCCTCCGTCTTTCGGGCCAACGCCGAAGCGGTCTCGACATGGGCGACCCGCTCGGCGAGGCTCGCGTCCGCATCACGAGAACGCTCATCCGACGCGGCCTCTTCCCGTTCGAGGACGCGCTCCAACTGATCGACCCAAGCCTTCGCGGCGTTCTGCTCCCGGCGAACGTGTCGGTCCCTCTCGCTCTCGGTCAACTTGCGCGGAATCTCGCGCATCGAACGGAGGTGTTCCCGAAGCTGCTCCGCCGTCTTGGCGAGTTCCGTCGTCGGCTTCCCCGAAAGCTGCATTCGCTTGTAGCGACTGTGCATCCCCTTCTTGATGAGGTCGCGGGCGGCGCGGGCGGCATCGACCAAGAGATCGGCGCTGTGCTCCCCGCCTCGAAGATCCTCGATACTCCAAGGCTCCCGTTCGAGCACCTCCTCGAGCGCCAACGAGTGGGGACGCTCGCGATCGGCGATCTTGTCGATCCCCTTGATCCCCGAATCGCGGGCGAGTTGCTCGATGATCGCCGCCGTGGGCGCGACGCGTCGCAAATCCTTGTGGAGGCGCCGCTGGGCCGATTCGACGTTCTCCAAGGAGAGTTCCGCCATCTGCTTCAGAAGCAGCGGCGTGTACCGAAACGACTGATGTTCGCGGAGCCGTTCCGCCGGCACCTTCTTCAGAGGCTGTCCCTCGGGCGCCATCGAGAACTCGAGGTGCGATTCCCCGGTCCCCTGGAATGCCTCGAGCACGATTGGGTGCCAACCTGCCGACAGTTCCAACGTTCCCGAATACTCGGTCGGCGCTTGATGCTTCCACCCCTCCGAGCCGATCAGGGGCTTCTCCGCCACCACCAGCCGGGCTCCGTCGTCAACCTTGCAGGCGAAACGCCAACGCCCCTTGTTCGGAACGAAAACGTCCCCCCGGTAGCGGATGCTGAAGTTGTTCTTGCCGATCCCCGGGACGTCGAGATCGTGGTAATCGGGCAGACTCACCTCGGTGCGTGCCGGCCGATCCCCCAGAGCCTCGCCTCGGAAATACTCGGCCGAGAGTCCTCCCGCGAACGCCGAGGCCTTCGCGCCACCCTCCGGCGACTCGTCGTCCCGCCCTTTCGCGGGTTGCCCCATCGCCCAACCACTCGCGCCCCGCACGATGGGAAAGGATCGGCGATAGCGGCGCTGCGCGGCATCGTCGCGCGCGACCAAGGCGTCGGCCTCAACCTCGGCGACCACCATGCCCAAGGTCTCGTCCCACTCTTCGAGATCAGCGAGCGCCGACTGCTGCAGGTCGAGTCCCCGCTGAAGCGATTCCTCCAACTCATCGGGCGAGGCCGCTTCGACACCCGCGATCGATTCCTCGGTAATCTCGTGAAGACTCGTGGCGAGGCTGACAAGCCGACCGCCCACGTCCTCAAGCACGGCATCGAGCGGTTCGGTGGCTTCGGCCGATTCGTCCGCGACCGCACCGCCGACGGTGTCGACTTCCTCGGCCAACTCGTCCCAACGCGCTTGCAGCAGGATCAGCCGCGCGTGCCGGTCGGCTTCATCCTCGGGGTCGCCCTCACGGATCAGTCGTTGCCAGCGACTGACGTTCTCGCGCTGTTTGCGGACCTGGCGGGTCAACTGGTCGCGAAGCTTGCGAAGCCGCGCGGCGAGCTGCACCGCCTTGGTGTCCTCCGGGGCGACGACGGTCAGTTCGACCGCTTCGCTTCGAACGACGTGACCACCCAAGTCGCGCACCTCGACTCCCAGGGAAAGGGTGTCGCCGTACTCGAGAGCGTAGCGGCTTAGATCGAGCGCCGTCGCCAACCGCGAGACTTGCTCGCCACTGTCGACCTCCTGCAGCGACTCGGCCTCCTTCATGGGGAGATCCATCGATTCGATCTCCCGTCCGTCCACGCTCAGGAAGAGCTTGCAACTGGCGACCCCGACATCGTCGCGCGTCTCGGCCGTCAAGAGCAGCAGCTCGTCGTCCCCGACGAGACCGTGGGCGAGCGACTCTCCGGAAAGGGTCGCCGTCGGCGGCAGATCCTCGACGACATGAATCCGCCAGCGCTGGGCGGGCGTCACCTCGAGACCGTCATCGGCGGTGAACCGCAAGCCGTACGTCTGCGTCGCCCGTGGCTGCCAGCTCGTCTCCGCCTCGTCCCCCATGATGTCGAACGGTTGCTCCGCGCCGTTGTCGAGCAGCAGACTGGCGCTGTTGGCGGGGGCGTCGGCGAAACGAAGCATCACCTTGACGTCGCTGCCGAGCAGGACCTCGGCATCGCCCCCCTCCACCCGCCGCACGGGCCATCCCGCGTACGAGGGAGGCGTCACTTCCAAGCCGATTCCCGAGAGTCGGGGCGGCATCTTCATGCTCACGTCGTACTCGGGACTAGTCGCGTCGCCGGCGTGCACCGAGTAGCGAAATTCGCGCGTGACCCCGTTGATCGGCAGTCGAAACTCGCCCTCGGCCGAGAGCGAGGAGAGAGGCATCTCCTCGACGAGCCCGTCCTTCCAGACGATGGTCGCCGTCGCCGAAGACGCGGGCGGATCGGTGGTCGCGAGGATCTCCAGTTCCGCCCCTTGCGCCAGCTCGATGTCGCCGGGACGCACGTCGAGCACCGTCGTCGCGGGGCGCACGACGTCCGAGGAAGGAACGATCGCGCGATGCAAGTAGGATCGCCCCTCGGGGAAAAGACTCACCAGCGCGAGCAGCGCGATCGAGAAGAGGGCGATGCGGCCCGAACGCTTCGCCGGTCGGCCGTCGACCAAGCCGATCGGATCGACGTTCGACACTTCGTTGGCCGCCAGCGCGATGGTCCGGTTGATCATCCACTGCCCGACCCCTTGGCCGGTGACGCCTTCGCGGGCGACGGCGAACTCGACCGCCGAGCTGAGCCGTTCCTTGTGCCCATCGGCCCACGCGGCCGACTCGAAGCGGGACGCCACCTCGTAGGGAGGTCGCGAACGCACCAGGGGCCAGAGGGCATAGACCGACAAGAGTCCGAACGCCACCAGATAGGTGACCAAGCTCAAGGCCATGCGAATCGGCAGGCTGGGCGAGACCAGCCAATCGACGAGGCTGGTGAGCAGGATCCCCGCCACGAGGGCGACGAGGGCCGCGCAGCCGCCGCAAAGGAACGCGATCATCCGCTGACGACCGTCGAAGGCCCGAAGGGCCTGGGCAATGACGTCCGGAACTTTTCGCCACGATGCCATCACTCTCTCCGATCTCGAATCGACACCGCCACTCTATCGTCCTCGTCTTGGCACGTGCCGAGACGACACTCGAAGTCACTCGCTCATCGGTCTGGCGGCCCGCGTCAGGGCAAGCCCGACCGCTTGCGCCAGAGCCATTCGACGCACAAAAGGGCACCGACCAACAGCAGCGCCGTGTAGTTGTCCCACAAACTGTACGTCAAGCGTCTCTCTTCCATGCGCGGCTCGAGCCCCTCGACGAGTTCCGCGACCACACGATCGGCATCGCCAATGTCGCCGTAGCGGCCTCCCCCCTCCTCGGCCAAGCGCCGCAGGGCCTCCGGATCGGCGGCCAACTCGATCATCTCCTGATCCTGACGACGCCTGACGAGAAACCGCCGCGTCTCGCTCAGGTCCTCGAAGCCCGGCTCGCTGGTCGAGACCGTCGCCGACCAAACGCCCGGCTCGAGCGCATCGATCGAGCGCTCGCGGATGGTCGATCCCTCCTCGGAGGCGAGTAGGGGGAACTCGCGGACGGACTTCTCGAGCAGGTTTCCCTCCTCATCGAGCCTGCCGACCCGCACCAGCAGCGGTGCCCCGATCGAACGCCCGTCCGTCCGGTGGGCCCGGGCGCGAACGAGCACCGGCTCTCCCTCGAGGACGAGATTGCGATCGAGCGCCATCTGCAGCCTGGGGTCCTTTCCCCGAAGCCGGGTGCCGACGCCCCAGCGAACCGCCTGGAGCCAGAAACGTCGGTGCACCGTGTCGCCAAGCTGATCGCGCCAACGCCACGACTCGGGCGACCCCATCCAGAGAACGCGGCCCGCGCCATAGCGCTGGACCGCGACCAGGGGCGTGCGTTCCTCGTCATCGGCTTCGAGCAGGACGATCGCTCCCGGCTTGGCGACCACGCCATCGGCGATCCAGCGAAGCGGGGGCAGAAGAGGCCAGAGTCTGACGTTGAGCTGCTCGTCCTTCAAGACCGAGGTGATCGGGTGGCCGTCTCCATCGGAAGTCAGCGCGATGCTGCGCTCGTTCATGCCATCGGTCGGCGGACGGACAACGCGTACCGGAAGCAGCTTGGCGATGCCGCCCAGTCCGTAGCCATGCGGCAGCGAGCGCGGTCCCGCCAGGCAGATGAGAAAGCCCCCCCGTCGGGAAACGTACGCTTCGAGCCGCTGCTGCTCCGCCGTCGAAAGTTCGCTCGGGCCGAGGTCGCCGAGGATCACCAGGTCGAACCCGTCGAGTTCCTCTTGCGTTCGCGGTAAGAGACTGCCATCCCCCTGGCTCATCCCGATCATGCGGTACTGACGGTCAATCGTCACCTTGCGGTCGCGTTCGAAAAGCGTGACCAGGTAGCGGCACTCCCAGCGAGCGAGGGCGTCGACGATCAGGACCCGCATCGGATCCTCGTTGACCGAGACGAGCATGCGGGCCTGATTGTTGTCGTGGTCCGCCTCGGGCAGACGGGCGGCATCGACTAACCCGCGCAGTCCGGCCGGATCGACGCCTTCGTCAATCGCCTCGGCGAGTGCCTGTGCGGGGAAGCTCGACTCCTCGGCGCCGGCCGTCGGCTCAAGCCGGGCGGTGAGCGTGTGCACGCCCGCTTCTCGGGCGGGGAACTCGAACCGTTCGGTTTGCCACTCGCCGTTGCCGGTGATGGTCTTGCGATCGAGTTCCTCCCCGAACCCGGAGACGACCAGATCCCAGGGCTTGTCGCCAAAGCCGGCGACGCGGTAGCGAACATCGATGCGAATCGTCTCTCCGAGAAAGACGTCGGGGCTGCCGAGGATCTCCGAGACGACCGCGTCGGGTGGATGGCCCGACTCGGCCACACCGATCGTCGAGAAAGCGGTCCCGCGCGAACGCAGGGCTCGTACCGGTGGAAGCGGATCACCGCCCGCGGTCTGCCGACCGTCGGAGAGGACCAGCACTCCCCCCAAGTAGTCGTGCGACCAGTCGCGGGCCACCGTTTTGAGAACGCTCTCGAAGTCGGTCGCCTCGTCGGTCCCTTGCGCGGCACCGGCATCGAGGAGCTTTCGCGACGACTGACCGAAGCCGAGCAGCTCAACGCGCGCCCTGCCGTCGAGCTTGGGAAGGATCACCTTCTGGAGCAACCGCAGCGCCCGTTCGCGACGCGACAGTCGCTCCAACTCCTCGAGCCCCTGCTTGATGGGGGAGTCGGCATCGGCGCCAGTGACGAGCGTCTCGTCGACCGCGCTCTGCTCCGCCTCGGTCCGTTCGATAATCTCCTCGGAGGACTCGGCGAGCCGCTGAAGGCCGTTGAGCGAGAGCTCGATCTCCGAGGAGGAGGGAACACCAACTCGAGCGAGGGCGCGATCGAACTGATCGCCGATCCGATCGAGTTCCGCCGCCAACTGAAGAAAGTGATCGGGAAGCCCCTGGGTCGCTCCGGTCAGCTCCACCAACTCGCGAGCCTCCTCGGCGTGCGTCATCGCGATTTGGGCGGCCCGTTCGAGTCGTTCGGCCGAGACTGCCGGGCCCATCATGCCCGATTCCTGAAGCGCGGCCAGGGCGGCGCTCAGCGTCGGCGCATCCTCGAGAAAGGCGGCCAGCTCGCGCCGCGCCTTCGCGGCGTTGGTCGGTCGCAGTTCCTCCGGAACGAGCCCCAACGCGATCGCGGCATCGAGCTTGTCGCCAGGCGTGCCACCATCCTTGCCGACTTCCATCGAGCCGGACTGATCGACCAAGACCGTCACCACCGGCAACGTACTTTCGCGGCTCTCCTTGGTCAGGGCCGGCTCCAGCAGCATCAGCACGAGCGCCACCGCCGCCGCCCCGCGCAGGATCGCCATCCCGATCCTCAGCCCTCGAGGTCGATCGTCGAGTTCACGCCGCTGTATGCGCAGCAGCCACCACGCGACCAAGATCGCCGCGGGGACGATGAGCCAGACCGGCGCCCCGACCAGTTGCAGCGAGTACCAGTTCTGCTCCGAGCCGTTCATGCCGCACCTCCCGACTCGGGCGTCTGCGAGGCCGAGGCTCGCAGCTCGCGTCGGCTCTGCCGGCTCGTCATCAGACTCTCGACAAAGAGCAACCCGACCGCCAGCATCAACAGCAGCGGCCACAACTCCCGCGACGGCCGCTTGGTCTGTCCCAGGACGTCGATGACCTCGTCGGACTGCTGAAGCGACACCAGCGGGACGTTGGCCAAGGTCTTACGAAGGTCCTCGTTCGACAAGACCGTCAGCCGGCTCTCGTTGCGGCGCGGATTGACCGCGTAGTAGACCCGGTTCTTTCCCGAGGCATCGCGGACGCGGTAGATCCCGGCGCTCGCGAGCGGTTCGCTGATCCGCGCGGGGTAGTCTTCCCAGTAGCCCTGTTCGAGAACGATGGGGTTGCCCTTCGGATCCTCGCACAAGACGACTTCGCGCGATTCGAGATCGGAGGGACAGTAGGTGATGCGGTCGCCGGGACGCATGTTGCGCGGCGGCAGGACGACACTGCCAAGGTACGCGGTCAGTCCGCGAATCAGCGGGACGAACGCCGAGACGAAAGGGAGGTCCGACCATTTCGCGTCGAGCGTCGTGGTGACCAAAATGACACGACCGCGGCCGCGCGCTCGTTCGACGATCACCGGATCGCCATTGGTCAGCGAGAGAAGCGAAACGACCTCGCTGCCGAGCAGCCCGGTGGTATCGAGCCGGTAGTAGGCATCGATCTTCGCCTCGCTCCAGACGTTGGTCGCTTGGTCCTCGAAGGCCTGCATCCCGTAGTGCCCCACGCGGGCCTCGGCGGGAAGGAGCGATCCCGGCGGTACCCGGCGTCGGCCGAGCGTCGCGGGCAGAAAGCCCTCCGATCCACGGGCCCAGTCGCGGTTGGCCAACAGGGGCTGCGTCGCCGGGCCGAGCCCGACCAAGACGCCGCCTCCCATCATGACGAAGCGTTCGAGCTTGGCGACGGTCGAGGCGTCGAGCGCGGGAACGTCCCCGAGGATCATGACACGGAAGTCGCGAAAATCGACGTCGTCCAGCCGGCCGATGGTGGTGCGGTCGAGCCGAAAGAGCCCGCGCCCATCCCCGCCGGGATCGAGCGAGGCGGCGACGTAGCCGAGGCTCCCCTCGAACCCCTTGCCCGTCGCCCCTTCGACCAGAAGCACCGGGAGCGACTTGGTCACCTCGACCGAGAGTGCCCGGCGATCGTCGGCGGCGAGTGAGTCGCGAGCCCCCTCGATCACCGCCTCGATCACATGGCTGCCCGCTTCCTCGAAGGTGTAGGTGAAGGTCTCGCGGCTCGTCTCTCCCGCCTCGATCGTCACGGGGCGTTCCTCCACGGAGCGACCATCGACGAAGAGCCGCAACAGCGCCTCTTCCGGGTCGGACTCGCCGTAGTGGACGAGCGAGACGTCGATCTCGATCGGAAGGTCCTCGGGAATCAGGGCGCGGTCGAGGCGAATGCGCGAGACGGCGATATTCGCTTCCGGCCTCGGTTCGGGGCTGAGCATCACGACGCGCGGGCGGCGCCGGGTCCCGATGGGGGCCTCGGGATCGCTTTCGATTTCGGCGCGAAGACTCTTCCACTGCTGTTCGTCGTCGACCTTCCACCCTTCCTTGCGGCCGTCGTGGATCAAGACCAGTTCGATGCCGGGGTTGACGTGTCGCGCCATTTGGTCGAGTCCGGCGGAGAGGAGTCCGGGGACATCGCTCTCGACCTCGGTCGATTCGATCGCCTCCACCGAGCGCCGGGCGGCCTCCAGGTCGAAGATCGGATCGGCGGTCGCCTTGCCGAGCTGCGAGGTTCGGATCAAGCTCACTTCGTCGCCGGTGGAGAGCGTGTCGAGATAGCTCGTCGCGAGCTGCTTCATCGACTCGATCGCCGAGCGGCCGCGCCCGGAGCTGGTCGAGACGCTGTCGTCGACAAGCAGGACCGCGCCGGTGCGTCCCTGTCGCTCGACCCGGCCGGCGTTGCCCGCGCTGCTGGCGAAGTACGCGGGACGAAGCAGCGCGATGGCGATGCACGCCAGGATCAGACTGCGAATCAATAGCAAGAGCCACTCGTCGAGAAAGAGCCGACGACGACTCTTCGCCGGCATTGCCCGAAGGAACTGCATCGCGGCCCACGTGACCGGCTTGATCCTCCGGCGATGCATGAAGTGGATGATGACTGGGGCCGAGATCGCCGCCAAGCCACCGAGCATCGAGAGATTCAGTAGCTCGATCACCGACGCTGCCCCCCCACCGCGAGGTGGCTCAGGGTCCGAATCAGCACCATCGCCAAGTCGTCATCGGTGCGGCACGGCTCGAACTGCACCCCGACGTCGTGGCAGCCCTCGGCCAACTGGCGACGATGTTCCGCCAACGCCTCTTGATAGACCGAGCGAATGCGGTCGCCGTCCATCCGTAGCCGGGGCTCGTTCTCCATGCCGACAAACTCGACCATCCCGCCGAAGGGAAAGGTCTCCTCGTGCGGATCGCAGATCTGGTAGAGGCGAATCTCTTGCTTGCGGAAGCGAAGGTGCTTGAGGGACTGGACCAGCCGATCGACCTCGTCGAAGGCGTCGGTGATGATGATGATCAGTCCGTGGCGGGCGCAGCGGTCCGCGAGGGTGTCGAGCACATCGGCGAGGCTCGTTTCACCACCCGGCTTGGCCGACTCGAGATGGTCGAGCATCGCCCAAAGGTTCGACATCCGCGAACTGGGAAGCAGATGCTCGCGAATCTCGGTGTCGCAGAGAACCATCCCGACCGCGTCCTTCTGCCGCACCATCAGGAAGCCGAGCGCCGCCGCGAGCATGCGAGCGTACCGCAGCTTGGTCATCCCGCCGGAGGAATACTCCATCGAGCCGGAACAATCGACGACGATGGTCGCCCGAAGCCGGGTCTCCTCCTCGTAGACGCGCACGTCGTAGCGGTCGGTGCGTGCGAAGACCTTCCAGTCGAGATGCCGCAAGTCGTCCCCCGGCTGATAGGGCCGGTGGCCGGCGAATTCGACCGATAGCCCGCGGTGGACCGAACGATGGCGCCCCGAGAGAATGCTCTCGACCGCCTGCCGCGCGGTGACTCCGACGTTGCCCAGACGCTCGAGGATCTCCTCTTGAACGGAAGCTTGCAGACTCATGAGTGGGCACTCTTTGTCGACTTGTCCAGATGATCGACGAGACGATCGATGATCTCGTCGCTCGAAAGTCCGGCCGTTTGCGCGGCGAAGTTGCAGACGATGCGATGGCGCAGCACCGGCTTGGCCAGCGCGGCGATGTCATCGGTCGAGACATGGAACCGGCCGTGGATCAGGGCGCGAGCCTTGCCGCCAAGAATCAACTGTTGACCGGCGCGCGGACCGGCGCCCCACTGGAGCCAGCGAGTGGCATCGGGCACGTCGTTGTGGCCCGGCCTGGTCGAATGAACAAGGTCGACCACGTAGTCGTAAACGTGATCGGCGACGGGAACCTGCCGCACCAGGTGCTGGAGCTTGATCAAGCTCGCGGCATCGAAGACTCGCTTGAGGGTCGGCCGCTCGTCGCCAGTCGTTCGGCGCAGGACCTCGATCTCCTCCTCCTTGGTCGGGTAGTCGACCTTGACCATGAACATGAAGCGGTCGAGCTGCGCTTCGGGAAGGTTGTAGGTTCCTTCCTGCTCGATCGGATTCTGGGTCGCCAGGACGAAGAAGGGATCGGGCAACTCGTAGGTCCGCCCACGGCACGTCGTGCGCCGTTCCTGCATCGCCTCGAGTAGCGCGGCTTGCGTCTTCGGCGGCGTCCGGTTGATCTCGTCCGCGAGGACGAGATGACTGAAGAGCGGCCCCGGCAGGAACTCGAGCTGTCGTCGCCCGGTCTCGGGATCCTCTTGAATGATGTCGGTTCCGGTGATGTCCGAGGGCATCAGATCGGGCGTGAACTGAATGCGGCTGAAGGACATGTCGAGGATCTGGCCCAGCGTCTGCACCATCACGGTCTTGGCGAGGCCGGGAACACCCTCCAGCAGGCAGTGACCGCGGCAAAGGATTGCCAGGACCAACTGCTCGAGAACCTCGGTTTGGCCGACGATGATCTTCTGAACTTCTTCAAGGATGGTCTCTCGCGCCTCGCTGAGTCGCGCGACGAGTTCCGCGTCGCCGCCGTCGGCGGGAAGCGTGGAGAGACTGCTCGATTCCGTGGTTGCCATCTCCGGCATCCTTCGTGACTAGAGAGAGGAAAGGTCGCGTGGGACCAGCAGGACCGCTCGCACGGAAGAAGATCCGTACACCTTTCGCGTTCCCGGACGACACCGACCACTCGATCGCGTGAAGGAAATGCCGCCACCGCGGACGCTTCGGGCTAGCCGTTCGCCAGCCCCGCAACGTCGACATTCCGTTTCCGTGGATCCCGAGCGGTGCCCATGCACCAGGAACGATCGTGACCTGCGAGTCGTATCTTCTGCGTCTTCAGAGTATCCCAGAATGGCGGCCGTGTCGCCTTGGGTGTTTTATCGAGTTAACGCGTTCGCGGGCGAAGTGTGACCGGAAAAGTGCTCGGCGAGGAGACCGGACGTCAGCTCGCGACGATCCCTCAACCTAATGCCGCGTCAAACGCTCGACTTCGGGTTGTGTACTCACGATCACTTCTCACTGGCCGACGAGCAGCCAGTTCCACCCGAACTCTTGGATCCGACCAAGCACTAGTCGCGGTTCGCGCGTCCCGTGCGGTTTCGCTTTTGCCTTGAGGACGGCGGCTTCGGCAGTTCGGAGAACCTCGCGCCGGAAGGACCGGCGGAGAAGACCGGCGACCCCAATCTCGCTCCTCCCTCGCAGCGACCGACGAAACGCGTCGCCGACGCGGGGGCGGCCACCGCGAATCGGATATCGTCGACCCGAACGATCCAGCGGCTGGAGAAGCGCTGAATGATCTCGAGTCGGCGCACCAGCAGCGGCGCCCCGCTCAGTTCGAAGAGCCTCGGTGCCCGTTCTCCCTCTCGGATCGTCAGCTTGCCCGGCTCCAGACGCAAGTGCAAGTCGCTCCGCTCGGCGGGACGGCCGAGCAAGGTCAACTCGACCGATGCCTCGACCGACTCCCACTCGATGGTACCCTCAAACCGCCAGTCCGCCATCTCGGCCAACCCGGCGACCTGAAAGCCGTCGGGCAACTTCTCGAACACGGGCGCCGGCAACCACGGATAGGGCTTCCCCGTTCCCGAGTAGGCTTTCTCGGCCTCAATGACGGCTCCGCGATAGCGAGCCCGCCCCTTCTCCACCCCAACGATGCCGCTTTGCTGATTGGCCTCGATGGCCACTTGAGAGCCTTCCTCGAGTTCCGCCAAGTCACCCCCCACCGCCGCCGAGAAGGGGGACCGGTTCTCAATCCAGGCGCGTCCACTCAGCAACAAGAGCCCGCGCGGGTGAACCACGACCGACGCCGGGCCGATGATCGTCGCCTTGTCCCCTTCGGGCCAAACGAGGGAGAGCCAACTCTTCTCGTGAACCGTCATCGGCTGGCGATCGACGCTGGCCCCGGGGACGAGCACTCGCTTGGCGTGCCGCGTCGTCCCACGCACGGACGCGACCTTGGCGATCGGAGCCTCCCAAGCCGTCCGCTTCGGCCACCACGCGACAAGCGCGACGCCGATCAGCATCAGCAGCCCCCCAATCGCTAGCGGGAGCCAGCGTGGACGACGTCGCGGCCGTGGATCGGGAACGACGATCTCCTGGAGCTTGGGACGATCGAAGGAAAGGCGCGACCAGAGGGAGTCGAGGAACCCCTGGCTGCTGGCACTCCGTTCCGCGTCGAGTCGGTGGCGAACAGTGTCTTGGAAGATGGTCCCGACGGAGGCCTGCAAGTCGAGCGACAGATCGAGGGTCTTCCAAACGATCTGAGCCGTTTCCTCGGCATCCTCCCCGCTGGCGAGAATATCGTGGAGTTCCTCGAGTTCCGACTGACTGAGATCGCCAATCGACAGTCCCGTCGCGAGTTCCGTGATTCGTTGTTCGCGCGACCGGTCCATGAGGATGGAAGGCTCCGGAGAGCGGAGTTTCCGTAGGGGCGGGAACTCTCACTAGTTGGCTTGAAGTCGCTTCTCCACGCAACCCCGCAGGGCGCGCTGTAGCCGAGAGAGCCGTTGACGGCATGCGGGAGGCTTGATGCCGATCACTTCGGCCGCCCCCTCGCTGGTGAGCCCCTGGGCGTGAACCAAGTCGATCAAGCGACGCTGTTCCTGCCCGAGATTCGCCAGGCACTCGCGCAGCGCCAGCACCCGCTCCTCGGAATTCTCGCGTTCGACATCCTCATCACGGTAGCGCAAGAGATGCTGACGAATCAACTCGCGCAGGTGCTTCTGCCCACGGGTGGCGCGGCGCTGATGGTCGACGAGTTGGCTGCGGGCGATCGACAAGAGCCAAGCCCTGGGGCTCGTCCCCGGCCGATACTGCTGGCGGTGAGTCCAGGCGCGACAAAGTGCCTCTTGGGCGATCTCGTCGGCCAATTCCGAATCGGCGGTCTCGCGCAGGAGCATCGCCCGGATCACGTGATGACATCGCTCCACGACGCGCGCGAAGGCCTCTTGGTCATCCTCCGCGCTCGCGGCCGTCATCCATAGATCAAGCGTGTCACTCATGGCGAGTCCGCGGCGGGCCGGTCCGAGCAAGGAACGAAGACGGGGAGGCGGGAACCGCTGCGAACCGCCGCCCCCCCACGACGCTCCAAGCGATGATAGTGCCCCTTTCGAGGCACGGGCAACCGAAAAGTCGGACTCGAATTCCCACGGGGAACGAGCCCGCTCGCCGGGATGGTCGAAATGTCTCCAGTTTGTGACATTCGCGTTGGTGTACCGCCAGGCCTTTGGCGCTGCCTGGCAAGCAGCCAGTAGCACGCGAGCATCAGGTCGCGACGGAGCCTACTTCAAGTCGAAGGAGAGAGGAGGATTGTCTTCGGAGGTGACGTTGGCGGTCAGCTCGCTGGCTTCGTTGTACTTCGGCGGAATGTAGGACTCGACGACCGGCACCATTCGCCCATCCTCGAGGACCTCGATCTTCCCAGGGACTTCACGCTGAGCGTAGATCTCGATTCGCTTGGAACCGGAGGTAACGCGAGCGTGGAACTCCCCCCCTTCGATCTTCGCCGACTGAACCGATCCCGATTCGATGTCCGCCGGTTCGGGGATGAAGGCAATCTCCCCCTCGGGCACGAGCTCGCCCTCAAAGCGAACGGTCCCACTGACCTCGTAGAGCGGCGGTCCACTCGGAGCTCCGCCACATCCGATCCCCAACATCAATACCGCAAGCATCACGCACTTGCCACGCATGGTCGCCGCCTCGACTTCGCCTCGATGATCGCCCCCGCCATTCGCCCCGACTACAGATCGCCGAGGATCTGACCATCGCCGCGATCGCCAAAGCGGTTCCACGTCGTCTTGCTGATGCTGTTGGAAATGAACCGCACCGCTCCATCGGCGACCAGGGCATTGACGCCTCCCGGATGGAAGCTGCGGGCTCCGGTCCGATAGTAGCCACTGGTCGCGACGGCCGCGGGAGCGAAGGGCTCGTAGTCGTAGAAGCGACCGGAGTACTGCTGGTCGGCGAGAGTCGTGTTGGGCGTGTCGCGAGCCGCGAGGGTGCAGTTGCCGTGCTGGCAGGTGTAGTAGCGGCCGCGTCGGTCACTTCCGCCATCGACGCCGAGGGGAACCTGAATGATCTCGCTGCCGGCGAGGGTATTGGCGGTCCCGTCCTCGATATCGGCGAACCGGACCGAGGAGATGACGTAGAAGAGGCCGTCGAGGTTGTGTCCGTTGGTGGCGGAACTGCTCGTGCGAAAGCTCCCGCCGCCGTGACTGAGCAGGAAGTTCCCCTGGAACACGCCGCCGCCGACCTTGGGGCTCGCGGGATCGGAGGGACACAGGAGTGTTTCGACGACCTTCTCGCGTCCATCCCAAGTCCACGAAGCGGTTTGGCCGTCGAACTGGGGGGAGACCTGGTCATAGAGAGCCATCTGATCGATGTAGGGCAAGAGGAGTTGCATCCAGCAATAGCGGCCCTTGCCCTTTTGGGCGGTAGTGCTGCCGATGGTGTTGCCTGCATCCTGGAATTGCCCCGGGGGAAGAACGCCGTGGGCATCGTGATAGTTGTGGAGTGCGACGCCCAATTGTTTCATCCGCGCGGTACACTGGGCACGTCGCGCCGCTTCGCGGGCCTGCTGGACGGCGGGTAAGAGGAGCCCGACCAGCACGCCGATGATGGCGATGACGACGAGTAGTTCAACGAGTGTAAACCCAACGCGCGGCCTCCGTGTCACGGCGGCGTCCCCCCTAGCAAGAATGGAATCGGTCCCCAAGAGAGAGTCTAGCGGAGAATCCCACCGCGGGGCAAGGGGCCAATTGGTGTCCGGGGGTGATCGTTGCGGGTCGGGAGGGGGCGCCGATTGCGTCACTCGGGGCGAAAGGCGCTTGACCCCGGCGGCAGCCCGATTATGATGTCACGTGACATCTCCACAAGATCACCATGGAGTTCACCATGCCTCTACGTCCCCCGCGTCTGCTCGCCGCCTGCCTCACACTCCTCGCCCTCGGTGGATTCGCCCACGCCGACGATGCCAAACCGGTCCGTGTCGGCATCATCGGCCTCGATACCTCCCACGCCCCCGCGTTCGCCAAGATCCTCAACGACCCCAAGGCCGCCAAGGACGTCTCCGGCTTCCGCGTCGTCGCCGCCTATCCCAAGGGGAGCCCCGACATCGAGTCGAGCGTCTCCCGCGTGCCCAAGTACACCGAGATCCTCAAGGAGATGGGCGTCGCGATCGTCCCGTCCATTCCCGACCTGGTCGACCAAGTCGACGTTGTCCTCCTCGAGACCAACGACGGCCGACCCCATTTGGAACAGGCCCTTCCCGTGCTAAAGGCCGGCAAGCCGGTCTTCATCGACAAGCCGGTCGCCGCGTCGCTGGCCGACACGATCGCGATCTTCGAAGCCGCCAAACGCTTCAAGACGCCGGTCTTCAGTTCCTCCTCCCTGCGGTATCTTCAGGGAGCCGACGCGGTTCGGACGGGCAAGTACGGCAAGGTCCTCGGCGCCGACACCTGGAGCCCCCAGTCGATGGACCCGACCCACCCCGACTTGCTCTGGTACGGCATTCACGGAGTCGAGCCCCTCTTCACCATGATGGGCACCGGCTGCAAGACGGTCCGGCGCTTCGTCAACAAGGACCAGGATGTCGTCGTGGGGACCTGGACCGACGGTCGGCTCGGGGTCTTTCGAGGCCTTAAACAAGGGGCGCGGGGCTATGGCGCGGTGGCGTTCACCGAGAAAAAGATCCTGCCGCTGAGTCGTTTCGACGGCTATCGCCCGCTCATGGTTGAGATCGTGAAAATGTGGCGCTCCGGCGAGGTCCCCGTTCCCGCGGAAGAGACGATCGAGATCATCGCCTTCTGCGAGGCGGCCGACATCTCCAAGGAGAAGAAGGGAGCCCCCGTCGAACTCGCGCCGCTGATCAAGAAGGCTCGGGCCGAGGCGTCGAGTCGGCTCGCGGCCCTCTTGGACGAGAAGGATGGGGCCAAAGTCGCCGCCGGGACCGCCGCGCGGAACTGAGTCCCGATCGCGCCCCTTTCCCGCGATTCGCGACGGAACTCGTCCGTTTCTGACCGATTCGCAACCAATTTGGCTCGGAATCGAACATTTTTGGACCGATTCCGGGCCCAAACGCCCCAAAATCCAGCCTCTGGAGCCCATCTCGGGCATTGGCACGCCCTGTGCGTCTCTCCTTCACGCCGGCTCAACCATGACGAGCCCCTCGGTCCCTCTCCCGTCTCAGGCGGAATGGAACGGGGTGCTCGTTGAACGGAACTCACGCGGGCCAACCGACACGCTCGGCACCGCCCGCCCTTTGTGAAGAGGAGAGAGAATCATGCGTATCTTGCTGATCACCGGAATCATCGTCGTCCTGTTGGCGTTCGTCGGGATTTTGACCTTCCAAAACGACGACGACACCATCGGCGTTCAGTTCGACAAGAACAAAGCCGCCGAGGCGACGCAAGAGGCCGTTGAGGGAGCCAAGAAGATCGGTCATTCCGTCAAGGAAGGTGTCGAGGAGGGAGTCGAAGAAGCCAGGGAGACCGCTCACGAGGTCGATCCCCACGAAGATGACATCGTGGAGTAACCCGCAGGATAAGCTCGGGGGGCATCGCGTGATGTTGCCCCCCTGGGAAAAGGTCGTCGCTTCACGCTGGCGGAACTACGTCGATTCGCGTACCACCAATCGCGGCGAAATCGTCTTGATGCGGCGGTTGGGGGTCATCTTCCCAGCCATCGATTCTTCCAGAAGATCGAGCGCCGCCTTGGCGTAGTCATCGTGACATTGGTCGATCGTGGTCAGCGACGGTTCGACAATCTCGGCCATCTCGAGGTTGTCGTACCCGGTCACCGCGACATCCCCGGGCACGGAAAGCCCCCGGCGACGAAGACGCTGGATCAGCCGCACCGCCCAAACGTCGTTGGAGCAAACAATCGCGTCGGCTTCCCCTTTGACGACAAGCTTGTCGATGCAGTCGTCGAGCATCGCTTGATCGGGCTTCTGCGCCTCGGAAGGCGACGTCCACGTCCGCTTTTTAAGGGGACGCATCCCGTGTCGCTTGAGCGATTCCTCAAAGGCGCGACTGCGAACCTGCATCAATTCGTCGCTCGGCGACCACAACTCCAGGCCGATTCGCTTCCTTCCCCGTTCGACGAGATGGTCAATGATCATCCCCATCCCTTGGGCGGTGTCGACGCGCACGCACCCATGACCGGCGCCGACCGCCGCGGCGTGGAAGACGACGTGCGGACACCCCTTGAAGACCGGCTTGAGCTCTTCGCGATAGCCGCGCATCAAGTCGAAGAGGCAAAGGACGCCCTCGACACCCCGATCAACGAAGTCGTGCAAGTACTCTTGAACGGACTCCGGGTCGTGGTGCGACTGCCCGACGACGAGCCGGTAGCCTCGCTGGTGGGCCTCCCCCTCAATCTTCGCGAGTCGGGCGGAAAAGACCGGAAGATTCACGGTATCGAGAATCAGCCCTAGTAGGTGGGTCCGCTTCCCGCGCAACTGCTGAGCGGCACGGTTGGGACGATAGTTCATCTGCCGAGCGATCTTGAGCACCCGCTTGCGGGTCTCCTCGGAAATACGAACGTTCGCCCCGCCGGAACGATTGAGCACCTGTCCGACGACGACGCGCGAAACTCCCGCTCGCTCGGCGATGTCAATTAGCCGCGTCGGCTTGTCTTGAGCCATATCGAATCACTTACTTGCTAGTTGATGGGCGGCAACGGCCCCGCGAGAACCGATGTTCCAGACTGGGAGAACATCCTTCGGGCACGATCTCCTCAAAGACCGTGGTCACTCAACAGGCCATACGCACTCAAACCACGTTCCGGCCCCGCACGCTCCGTGAGGTCTTTGGGACGCACCATCCTGACGTTCTTCCCGCTCCGTTGCAAGCGACATCAGCTCCCCGGCAGGCGGCCTCCCTGGTGCCAGAGACCGAATCTGCATCTATCGCACCACAACCAGGTGATCGCGTCGTCGAAACCGAGCCAATGCCCCTATGTCCGGGCCAGATCGAGGAGAAATCGCTCCAGCACGGCTCGAGGGGCGAGTGCCGTCCCCCCCTTGATATCCAGGTCGGCCCGCAGCAGGCGACGATAGAGATGGGCCATCCGCTTGCGACCCAACCGGCGAAGCTGCGTCGCGGACTTTTGAACAGCAAAGGGCGGAATCCCGGCATTCTTGATCGCGCTCTCGAGCGGGACTCCCGCGACCGCCTCGCGCGCCGCCCGCGTCAATTTGCGGAGTTGTGCCGTCGCCATCGCGAGGATCGAAACCGGCGATTCCCCCGCGACGAGCATCCGGTCGAGCAGTTCGATCGCTCGGGAAGCTTCACCGCCGAGCACCATGTCTAAGAGCTTGAACGCGGTCTCGGTCCGAGTCCCCGCGACGAGTTTGTTGACCGCGTCGATGCTGATCGCCGGCGCCTCGCCCACGTAGGTCGTCAGCTTCGCCAATTCCTGATCGAGTTGCCCTAGTTCCGTGCCGGCCAGTTCCACCAGCCACGCGGCGGTCTCGCGATCGAGCTGTTTCTTGTAGTGATCCCTGGACCAGCGAACGACCCAGTCCGGCACGTGCCACGCCTTGGGGGCCGACGCGTCGACCGCGATGAAGTCTTTTTCGATCGCCTTGGCAAGCTTCGTGTTGCTCCGCCAGGTCTTCGCCTCGAGCAACAGGACGCCGCACTCCGAGGGAGACTTGGCGTAGCGTTCGAGGGCGTCGCGATGTTGAGAGATGAAGGGTTCCCCCTCCTCGACGTGAACCAGACGGCGATCGCCGAGAAAGGGGGGCGTGAAGAGGTCATCGAGCACGTCGGCGATGGCGGCCTGTTTGCCGTCGTGGACCGCGTAGGTCAAGTCGTCGGGATCGTCCCCGAGAGCGAGTTGGCGGATCTGATCGACGACCTGTCGGTGCAGGAAGGTCTCGTCGCCGAAGACGACGTAGATCGCCGTCACGGGATCCTTTTGTTTTCGCTTCAGAAAGTCCGTGCTCGAAACGGGCACCTTGCATCTCCGGCCGTTTTGTCGTCAACGATACTCAACGTCACCCTTTGTCCAAGGGGCTCGCTCTCAACGTCCCCCCTCGTCGAAGGGGACTACAGGGGGGTCGGCTTTCGAAGGGTCGGCCTTCTCTTCAAACGCGTTCGATCGCCCTCGAACGGCGGTCGTCCGAGCTTCGGAAGAAGCCCCCTCCTTCTCCCAAGCCGAGCCCGCCGGGGAGCACGATGAGAAATCGCGAGACTTCGATCGACATTTTCATCGGTTGGTTTATGGGGAAGCGAACCGGGACGCCATGAGAAACGAAATAGCCAAGGGCCCTGGGAAACGAAACTGCGGAACAGCCGATGAAGATTGCGCGAAGATCACTGCTCGCCGGAAGCGTCGCCTTGCTCGGACTCTCCTTGGTGGGCTTTCTCGCCTCTCTGGCGTGGCCCTTCGAACTGGCGAGCCACTTTCGCTTCCAGTACTTTCTCGCCGCCGCCCTCCTCGCCGCCCTTTGCCTCGGCCTGCGGCATCGGGCGGCCCTCGCCGTCACGTTTGCCGGCCTCGCGATCAACGTACTGACTCTTCTTCCCTATCTGCCGACCAAACCCGATACCGTCGCCTCGGGAACACCCTTACGCGTCCTGGTGATCAACGCCTACGTCTCGAACAGGAGCCCGGGACGAGTCGTCGAGTTCGTCCGATCCTCAGGTGCCGATGTCGTCTTCGTCTGTGAATTGACCCGCGATCTGGACAAGCGTCTGCGGGAACTCGCCCTCGAGTATCCCTACCGCTGCGCCGATCCACTCGACAACCCGCTCGGGACCGGCCTCTACAGCCGTTTGCCCTTGGCCCAGGCAGAAATCACGACCTTCGATGGCGAGGGTTGGCCATCGGTGATCGCCGACGTTCGGGTCAACGGGGAGCTCGTCACGTTCCTCGGCACCCATCCCGAACCACCAAGTTCGCCCTCACGCCGGGCATCGCGCGATGCCCAACTGCGGGCGATCGCCCGCTTCGCCAAGAAACACGAGGGACGGCTCATCGTCGCGGGCGATCTGAACGTGACGTCGTGGTCGTCGATCTTCTCGATATTGACCGGCCAAACCGGCCTCGTCGACAGCCGTCTCGGACGCGGGTTGCAAGCGAGCTGGCCGGCGGGACGATCGCGGGCCTTGATGCGTATCCCAATCGATCATGTCCTTGTCGACGAGGAGGTCGACGTGGTGGGACGCCGCTTGGGCCCCAATATCGGCTCGGACCATCTTCCGGTCCTCGTCGATCTGTCACTTTGCCCCGCGCCCGTCGCTCGGGTCCCGGGTGCGAAAGCCCATCCGAAGCGATGACATGAACCTGTCACGGGTCCTTGCTTGCTCGCGTTGGGAGAACTTGTAGAACGCCCGACGAGCCACGGGAGCGGTATCTTCCGTTGTCGCCGGGAATCAGCTTGAGAACGCTTGCGCGCGGGGATACTAGATGGATGCCTTCCTTCATGACATGGTCGGCAAGTCCGATGAAATCAAGCTCCAGTTCGTCTTCTGGATCCTGATCTTCTCGACGTTCTACTCCTTCCTGATCGCGTTGATGTATCGCATCACCTTCAAGGGAGAGGCGTACTCGCAGAACTTCGCGCAGTCGATCGTGATCCTGGGAGTCCTGGTCGCGATCGTCATCTCGCTGATCGGTGGGAGCGTCGCTCGCGCCTTCGGCGTCTTCGGAGCCCTGTCGATCATCCGCTACCGCGTCCCGATCAAGGATCCGAAGGATCTCACGTACGTCCTCGCCGCCGTCGTCATCGGGCTCGCTTGCGGTGTCGGCGAACTCTTCGAGGCGGGGGTCGCCACCGTCTTTTTGCTAATCCTGATCAGGGTTCTCTACGATCACGACCTTTGGCTCGGCCCGACCCGGATCGAGCTTCCCTTCGGCTTCACGATCAGCCCGGTGACCGCCAAGTCGCGTCGGCTGAACATCATGCCGCTCAAGACGAGTTCCACGAGCAAGTCGTCGAAGAAAACGACCTCGTCCAAGTCGTCGAAGAAGAACGGATCGAAGTCCAAGACGAAATCTTCAAGCGACGCCAGCTCGTCCAAGGACGCCGACGCATCCACCAAGGAGAAGGACGCGACTCCGGAAACGCAGGTTTCCTCCCCCGAGCCGACCACCCCCGACGCCACGCCGCCCGAGAGTTCTCCCGAGGACTCCCACGAAGGCGACGCGAAGCCGAGCGACGGCTAGTGCTCTGATCCGACTCATCGTTTGCGTTGGTGTAGGCCTAACCTCTTGGTACTGGCTGACAAGCAGCCATTGGCACCCGATAATTTGAATGGACCAGCGTACTTGCATTTCGTTGAACTCTGGGGTGCCAACCTCTCCTTGGGGAGAGGTCGGCGAACACCGTGAGCCGGGTGAGGGAGATTCCGGTCTGGCACGATGAGGCTGGATTTTGAAGAGAAACCACCCTTGCCTTTCTTGAAGAAGAGCCACTTCACCCTGAAGAAGAACCCCCTCACCCCTAACCCCTCTCCCACAGGGAGAGGGGAACAAAAGGCTCACTCTCCCACAGGGGGGAACTCTCGAAAGGAGTCTCAATCGCTCCTCACCTCTCCTTGGGGAGAGGTCGGCGAACACCGTGAGCCGGGTGAGGGAGATTCCGGTCTGGCACGATGAGGCTGGATTTTGAAGAGAAACCACCCTTACCTTTCTTGAAGAAGAGCCACTTCACCCTGAAGAAGAACCCCCTCACCCCTAACCCCTCTCCCACAGGGAGAGGGGAACAAAAGGCTTTCTCTCCCACAGGGAGAGGGGAACAAAAGGCTCACTCTCCCACAGGGAGAGGGGAACAAAAGGCTCACTCTCCCACGGGGAGAGCAGGGAAAGCGACGTCTGGCGATCTCGACTCCGTCCCTCCTATGAGAGCACACCATTTAAACCACCCGTTCAGGCGACGAGTTTTCTTCAAGATTCCGTGAAATTCGCCCAACAGATCTCGCCCCGGCACGTAACAGACACCAATGCGCCCGGCGTTCGCGCACGCCGACGCGCCCCGTGGGCTCCCGGCGGACACATCCTTCCCAGGGATCGTCCCTCCCGCCCGTTGATGCCCCTCCGTCTCGTTTGTCCAGGTTGAGGCGATCGCAGGATCGCGATCGCAACGACGTTCCGCGAAGGATCCGTTTCGAATGGAATTTTTCGGGTCACTGCTCGTTCTCGTCGGTTCCCAGGCGACGGTGCTCGCCGCTGAGGCGCCGGCGAACCGCTCCACGATCGTGGTCGGCCATCGCTCCTATTCCGGGACATGTGATGCCTCGGCCGCCTTCCCGCTGACCAGCAACCAGTTCCTGGTCGCCTCCGACGAGGACAACATTCTGCGGCTCTACGGGACGATGGGGCCGACCGAACCGATCGCGGAGTTCGATCTCTCGGAGATGCTTTCCCTCGACGACGAGGAGGCGGACATCGAAGCGGTCGCGTGCGTCGGCAATCGGAGCTACTGGATCACTTCCCACGGTCGCGATGGACGTGGACGGCGCTGTCCGAGTCGGCTTCTCTTTTTCGCCACCGAGGTCTCCCTGACGACGAAGGGGAAACCACGACTGGATCTGGTGGGAAAACCGAGCACGATCTTGCTGCAGGAGTTGCTGGCCGACCCAAGGTATGCCCGGTTCAACCTCTTCGACGCGTGCCAAAAACCGCCCAAGGCTCCCGGCGGGCTGAACATCGAGGGGCTGTGCGCGACACCCGAGGGCGATCTGCTGATCGGCCTGCGCAATCCCCTACGGCTCGGCCGGGCGCTCGTCGTTCCGCTGGAGAACCCCGCGAAGGTCGTCGAGGGGGGCAAGCCGCGGTTCGGCAACCCGATCGGCCTCAACCTTGGGGGACTGGGCATTCGCGGCCTGGAGTATTGGCCCGAACGCGATTGCTACCTGATCATCGCCGGCCCGCCCCAAGCGGGTGGCGAGTTCAACATCTACGCGTGGAGCCACAACGAGACGACCGAGGAACTGCGGGTGATCAACGGGCTGAAGATCGGCCAACTACAACCCGAGGCGATCCTGACCTACCCCGGCGACCCCTTCTCCTTCCAGATTCTCAGCGATGACGGGACTCATCCGGTCGACGACTGCGTCTGCAAAGACCACCCGAAACGTTCGGCGCGGAAGTTCCGAAGCGCCTGGGTCGTCCCGGCCTCGACGGCGTTCAGCATGGCCGAGTGAGCCCCCGGCCCGATCCGCCGCTCGCTTCCCGGCGGGCGATCTCGTCTTGATTCGCTCGCCGCGTTCGACTAGCAACCTAGATAGCAACGCTCCCGGTCGAACCAGCATTCGCGTCACGTCGTCGAGAGGACGCGGTCGCGTTTGGGCTCGCCAGGTAGAGCCGTCAAGACTCACCTAGGATCATCGTCCCACGGGCGGCGATTCGTTCCGGATCCCATCTCACCAACATGGAACTGCATCGATCCAGCGGCCTCTTGCTGCATCCAACCTCGCTTCCGGGCCCGCACGGGATTGGCGATCTCGGTGCTCCCGCCTACCGCTTCGTCGATTTTCTCGCGGCGTCGGGTCAGCGACTCTGGCAGGTGCTTCCGCTGGGGCCGACGGGATACGCGGACTCCCCCTATCAGAGTTTTTCGGCGTTTGCCGGCAACCCCCTCTTGATCAGCCTCGAATTGCTCGAACAGGAGGGCTTGCTGACCAAGTCCGATCTCGCGCCGGCCGCGAAATTCCCCACCACCCGCGTCGACTACGGCGGCGTAATCGACTTTAAGAAAGCGATGCTCCTGAAGGCCTTTTCCGCCTTTCGCGATCATGGCTCGATCGCGATGCGCAAGGAGTTTGGCGTCTTCTGCGACCGGAGCTCCGACTGGCTCCCCGATTTCGCCCTCTTCATGGCGGTCAAGGCGGCCCATCAGGGAGCCCCCTGGGTCGAGTGGGACCGGGGCATCGCCCGGCGTCATCCCTCCTCCGTCCTGCGTTGGCAACGGCTGGCGGCCGAGCAGATCGAAACGCACAAGTTCTGGCAGTTCCTCTTTGATCGGCAGTGGACGGCGCTGCGAAACTACTGCCGGGAACGCCGTATCCAGATCATCGGCGACATGCCGATCTACGTCGCCCACGACAGCACCGATGTCTGGATCGCGAAGGAACTGTTCCATCTCGACAAGTCGGGCCGCCCGACGCTCGTCGCCGGCGTTCCGCCCGACGCCTTCAGCGACACCGGCCAGCTCTGGGGCAACCCGATCTACCGTTGGGACGTCATGGCCAGCAACGGCTACGAATGGTGGATTCGGCGGTTTCACTCGGCGCTCTCGACGGTCGACATCGTCCGCATCGACCATTTCCGGGGCTTCGAGGCCTACTGGGAAGTCGCCGGCGACGCCGAGACCGCCCAGATCGGGCAGTGGACGCCCGGTCCCGGTCCGGCTCTCTTCCAAGCGATGCGCGACGCGCTGGGCGACCCGTTGCCGATCGTCGCCGAGAACCTTGGGGTGATCACCTCGGCGGTCGAGGACTTGCGGGTTCAGTTCGGCTTTCCCGGGATGGCGGTCTTGCAATTTGGGCTCGATGACGGCGATCCGCACAGCGTCCATTTGCCGCACAACTACCCGCACCGCATCGTCGTCTACACCGGAACCCACGACAACCACACGTCACTCGGTTGGTGGGAAGAGGCCCGCCGCAAGGGGGACGAGGAGTCGGGGCCGAGTCCCTCGGAGAAGTTCGCCCGCGCCTACCTCAACCTGGAAGGCGACCGCACGAATGTCCCGTGGTCGATGATCCATGCGGTGTCGGCGTCGCAGGCGCTCTGGACGATCGTCCCGCTGCAAGATGTGCTCGGGTTGGGCACCGAGGCGCGGATGAACACGCCGGGGCAGGAGAGCGGCAATTGGCAATGGCGATTCGAGGAGGACCTCCTCACCGACGCCCTGGCCCAACGGCTCGCCGCGATGACCTTCGCCCACGGCCGCGGCTGACGGTTCGAGCGCCCCTTCCCTCACGGACGCGATTCGATCTCGGCGCCGTGCTGTGGTAAGAGCATGATATCTTGCCGCGGGAACGCGATGTCGATCCCCGCCGCGTTGAACTCCTCGAGGATCGACTCATTGAGTTCGTTGCCGATGCGCAGTCGATCGGCCATCTCCCCCACGAAAGCGCGCAGGAGCAGGTTCAGCGAGCTGTCGCCGAACTCCTGGAAGATGACCACCGGCGGCGGATCGTCCAGAACCTCGGGATGACGCTCGCAGATCGAGAGCAACAGCTCACGGGCCCGCTTCGGATCGGAGTCGTAGGAGATGCCGACGGTGACTTCCTGCGCGACGATCCTGTTGGAGAGCGTCCAATTGGTCACCAAGCTGGTGATGAACTGCTTGTTGGGAATGAGCACCTCTTGCCGCTGGGCGTTCAGCAAGGTCGTGGCCCGAACGCGGATGCGTTTGACGGTGCCCGTCACCCCCTCGACGGTGACGACGTCGCCGATGCGAATCGGGGCCTCGAAGAGGAGGATGAGTCCCGAGGCGAGGTTGCCGAAGATCTCCTGCAGGCCGACACCGATGCCGACGGTGAACGCCGCGACCAGCCACTGGATGTGCGACCAACTGATGCCGAGCAGACTCAGGGCGACACTGGCGCCGATGAAGACCGTCACGTAGCTGGTCACCGTGCTGAAGGCGTAGCGTCCGCCGGGCTGAAGGGCAAGCCGTTCGAGGATCGTGATCTCGAGCAGGCCCGGAAGATTGCGCGCCGCGATCACCGTCAGCACCGAGACAACCGCCGCCCAGATCACCTCGATCAGGGTGATCGACAGTTCCCCCTCCGAGGCGTTGGGCGGAATCACCTGCAGGAAGTGGGGATAGACCTCGATCCGGTTGAGGCGATCCATCGCCGGCACGAACGAGGACCAACTGAGCCAGATCAGCGTCCCGAGCCCGATGAGAAACAAGCACCGGAACAGATGCCGCGTCTGGGTATCGATCGCATCGAGGGTGACGGTCGGGATTTCCTCCTCGTCGTCGCGATCAGTCAACGCGTCCAGTTCCCCTTGCGACTCCCCCTTCTTCAACTGTTCGAGTCGTTCGAGCCGCTCGGCACGTGCCTGCTCAAAGGCCAACCGGCGACGAGCCAGCATCAGCCAACGCAGCGCCAAGAGGTACAGCAGGGTCGCGACCAGCACGAGCACGATCGTCCATCCGAGTTCGTCGACGATGCGCCGCGCCGTGTAGACGTATCCCAACGCGGAAATCGCCGCCATTGCGACCGGCAGCAGAAAGAGCGCGACGAAGGCGCTCGCCGAGAGCCGTTTGGAGAGTTTCGAGGCATGCTCCGCCGGTCGCAGAACGCCGTGACTGGGACGAAAGAGCGACCAGGCGAGCCACGCGAAGACGCCCATCAGGCCAATGAACGCCAGACGTCCGAGCGTCGCTCGATACATGACCTGATGAACGTTCTCCATCAGGTCCACGAGGAAAATCAGCGGCAGCCCCACCGCCGCGGCGATCAACAAGCGATACCGGCAGCGACGGATGACGCTCGCATCCCAGTCGAAGTGGGCGATCACCAAGCCGTGAGGTCGCAGAAAGGCGTTCAAGAGGAGGACGACGAAGAGAACCAGGGCGCAGTGACTGGTCGCGATTGCGACGGCGACCGCCTCCATCGGGACATCGGTCGGAGCGCGCAGTCGCCAGCCGACGAACCACAACAATAGTGGCCACGGCAACGCGATCAGCATTGACAGTCCCAGGGCCTGGGCCGTTGGCAGAAAGCGAACGCAGCGGTACTGACTCGCCCGCTCCGCCAAGAGGGCGAGATAGGACTCGCAATGCCAACGATTAAGGATCAGCAGAGCCACGACCACGCTGCCGACGATGAGGCAGAGCAGAAGGTGATCGGTCGCGTCGTGCCGAAGCTCGTCGCCGCGCATTCGCCACTCTTCCGCGTCGACGATCCAAGCGAGGGCGTCGAGACTCGCTCGAAAGTCCTCCGTCGAGATGACCGGCGCGCTGGCATACCAGAGGATGTTCGCGTCGATGTAGTTCGCCAACTTCTGATTGGCGGCGATGAGCCTGCGTTCACTCTCGTCGAGGTTCATCATCGCGGTCAGGTATTGACTGACCTGCTCGATGGCGCGGTTGAGATACTCCTGCTGGATCCCAAGGAGCCGCCTAAACTCCGCGAGGCGCTCGTCGTGATCCTTGTTTCCCTGAGGCGGCGGGAGCATCGAGTTGAGGTTGTCGTCTCCCTTCCGCATCCGTACGACCTCGCCCCGGGTGCTCTGCAGCCGAATCAACTCGACCTCGGCCTTCTGCATGTTGATTTGCCGTGCCCGAATGCGATCGTGGTAGGTCCGCAGATTGGGGAGATCGAGCTGTGCCTCGCGCAAGTAGATTCCCATCGCGGGCGTCAGCCCCACTTGGTTGATCCGTTCCTTCATCTCGGCAAGTCGATCATTGGCGCGGACCGCGAGCGCGGCGGCCTGGGAAGCCTCGAGACCGGCGTCCGCGACGCGCGCGGAATAGTCCTTGGGAGGCGTGAGCATCTCGGCGTAGCGCACGATGCTTTCGGGAATCGAGAGCAGGCTGGGAAACTCCCGCTTCACGTTCTCCTCGAGTTCCTTCGCCTTGCGCAAGTCCTCCTGGGCGTTGGCGAGCTTTCGCTTGTCGATTTCGGCCTGGATCCGCGCCAGTTGTTCATTCAAATGGTCGACGTCTTTTCTGGCGGCGGCTTGCTCGGCGGGGAGAGAGGTCGACAGCGCCTTGGTGGTCGCGATCTCCTGCTGGAGCTGCGCAATCGCCAAGCCGGCTCCATCAATCCGCGCTCGCGTCAGGGCCCGCTGGGCCGCGCCACGAGGGGTGGAGTCGCTCTTGCCTGTCCCCTTGCCCACCTCAAGTTGACGCTCGAGTTCTTTCTTGCGGGCCCGGGCAATCGAAAGCTCGTTGGGAATGTTCGCCAGGCGATCCTTCAGGCGTCCCGGCTCTCCCGCGAGGCGATCGACCGACTCCTGCGCCTGCAATAGCTCCGCCTGGGTCGCGGTCTCATTCGCCGAGAGTTCCGACAAGGTGGGTGTCGTCACGTCAACGTCTTGACGCGAAAGCCGCCTCAGCGACTCGAGCTTGACCGGCAGTTCGCGCACACCGGTCCGCCCCGACTCGATCTGGCGACGGATCTCGTCATTCTTCTCGAGCTGAGCGAGCGCCTCCTTGTAGAGGCCGACGATCTGTTTCTTCTCCTCGTCGGCGAGGTCCGACGAAGACTCGACTTCTTTGATCGCCGCCTCGATCGAGTCGTGCGTCACCGAAGAATCAGGTGTCGACGGAGCCGACTCTGTCGAGATTCCCACCGACGAGGCGCCCGAGGAACCCGCTTTCGAGGACTGGGCGAATGCGCGAGGCGTCCAAATGACCTGCACACCAAGGACCACAAGGAGGCTGACAAAGGCCATTCGAAAGACCAAACGCCGTACCTCATCATGACCATTGCTCGGATGGCCGACGCCTCGGGACCGGACCGGGCTCCGGTGGAGCCGACGTCGCTTGAATCCTTGGAGTCCACGCTTGGATCGCCGCATCAAACGGAACCTTGCACCTTGAGACGTTGCTGACCCTTGACGGTGTATGCCGCTCCGATCGCGGGGTCCAACGGGAGGAACGCCACGAAGACTCCACGGGACACGGAACGACATGCCCGAGCCCATGGCTTGTCGAGAGGAGAACCGCCGGTCCCGAGGCCCAATCCCAATGGTCCTCGAAAATCATTGCATGTGCCCAACCATGGACTAGGGTAAAGCGGAGGAGGAACGCACCGACGAGTTCGTGTCTGCCTAAACCGTTCTCCCCTCATTGTCCCGGTTCCGCGTTTGCGCGAGCAGACTGCTGAATGACGCGAGCCTATTGCTTCGTCAAAATTTGGCTTTCGGGCGTCGTTGGCTTCCCGTTAGCCAGTGAGCACGAGTTGCGTTGCCGGCAACCCGAAGGCGGACGTCTGCAAGTGTACTCGGAGCATTCGCGTTGGATTGGGACCGCCCCTCAGTCAGAAGCGAGTGTCGCGTTACATGACAAGTCAGAAAGGACCGATCGTAGAAGGAACGAACCAGCATCGACACTTCCACGGGCGATTCCCTTCACGACATCCCTCAACACGACGCCAAGCCCATGCTCTACGTCGCGTCGGTTCACCGCTGGGGACTCCGGCACCTCTCCTGCAGCCCGGAACTCCATGCGTTGGTGGGTCGCGACCAGGAAGGACAACTTGAGGTGCCCTGGGCGGACTGCATCGTCGAGGACGATCAGGACCGGTACGTTCAGACCCTTCGATCCTGGATCGGAAAACAACATTCCGACGCTAGCGACGAGTTGACCCTGACCTACCGGGTCACTTCGCCCGACCGAGGTCCGATCGACGTCCTTGAAACGATCCGTCTACTACGCAACACCAGCGGCAAGCCCATCCAAGCCTTCGGGGCCATCACCATCGTGGACGCCCCTGCCACCTCCCCAAACGTCTCGTCGAAGGTCTCGTCGTGCGACCGCTGCGGCATCGTCGGCGAACTTACCGAACAGCTCGACCTCGCGATGGCGGCGGTCGATCAGGAGGGTCGGCTTCTCTTCTTCAACAAGCCCTACGCCGATCACCTGAGCTGGTACTACAACGTCACCCTCACCCACGGGATGAACATTCTCCAAGCCCTTTCCATGCACCCCGAGGAGACCGACGCGGAGCGAACCGGCTGGGAACGGGCCCTGGCCGGGGAGCGGCACAGCGTCCTTCGCCTCTTCGGCGACTCCGCTCTCGAAATGGAGGTCTTCGAGGACAACTTCGCTGTCCTAAGGGACGACCAACGCCGGGAGATCGGAGCCACGCACACCGTCCAGGAGGTCACGAAGCGTCAACGCGCGGAAGAACGGCTTCGGGAAACCGAGCATCGCCTCCGGGCGGCGATGGAGGGAAGCCTCGACGCGATCCTATTGCTCGAATTCGCCAAGGACACCAGCGGCGCCCTCGTCGACTTTCGCATCCTCGACGTCAATCGCAACGGCGAGGAACTGCTCGGCGCCAACCGGTTTCAGTTGCTGGGGAAGCATCTCTCGCAGGTGTCGAGTATCTTCAGCGACGCGGACCTTCGGAAGCGCTTCCTGGAGATCGCGACCCTGCGAAAGCCCGCCGACGAGGAGATCCAAGCCGATCTTCCGCACAGGAAAAATGCCTGGCTGCGTCTGCAGATCGTCCCGCTTGCCGAGGGGATCGCGGTCACCATCCGCGACATCACCGAACGCCGTCGCGTGGACGAGGAGATCAGACGCCACGACTTGCAGCTGCGCAACATCACGGCCGAGATTCCCGGGGTCGTCTACCAGTACGAACTCGACGCGAAGGGAGTGGAACGATTCTCGTTCATCAGCGACGGCGTCGAGGAGCTATTCGGCTACACCGCCGAGCAAGCGATGGAGGATATCGGGCAACTCTATGCCCAAATCCTTCCCGAGGACCTCGTACGCGTCCAACGTTCCGTGAGCGAGGCCTATCGCAAGTGCGAACCATGGATTTGCGAGTACCGCATCCAGGACTTGAAGGGAAACATCAAGTGGGTCCGGGGGGCCTCGAATCCCAAAAGAGCCGACGAAGGCCTCATCTCGTGGGATGGCCTCTTCCTCGACATCACGGCCGAAAAGCGGTTCCAGGAAGAACTCGCCGAGGCGAAGGAAGCCGCCGAAGCGGCCAACAAGGCGAAATCGACCTTTCTCGCCAACGTCACGCACGAGCTACGCACACCCCTCAACGGTATTCTCGGCTTCGCGCGACTCCTCCGCACCCGCGATCTGCTCACCGCGAGACAGACCTCCTATGTCGATCAGATCACTCAATCGGGAAACCACCTGCTTGAGATCATCGACGACGTCCTCAATCTCACACGGTTCGAGATTGGCCGCGAGACGCTCATCCTGACCTACGTCGACCTCGAGAAAGTTCTCTCCTGGTGCGTCGATGTCGTGGCGGCCAAGAACAACAATCGTCCCCACATCGTCGTGCGCAATGTCGAGTTCGCGGGCCCCATCCTCGCCGACCGAGCGAAGATCGCCCGCATCTTTCTCAACCTGCTTTCCAACGCCTTTAAGTTCACCCCCGACGGGGGCACCATCGGTATTGACGTTCGGGAGACCGGCGACCGGGTCCAGTTCGCCGTTTGGGACACGGGTGTCGGGATCCGCGAGGAAGAGCAATCGAGGATCTTCGAACCCTTCCACCAAATCGATTCGGACCTCAACCGACGGTTCGCGGGAACCGGGCTCGGTCTGTCGATCACCAAGAACTTGGTGGAGATGCACCGAGGCACGATCGACGTCGAGAGCGTCCTCGGCCAGGGGACTCGTCTCATCGTCAATCTCCCCAAGGAACTCTCCAAAGCGGGGGAGTCCCCACCGGCGAAACCGCGGACGACCCACCAGGCCTCTTGAGCTCATCTCCACCCGATGACGGGATTGTGTTTTCCCCCGAGTCTCCGATAATCGCATGATGGGGCACGCTGGTTCTTCTCCGAAGAGAGGAATCGCGGCCGGGATGCACGGAGCCAGGCCACGGGCCCAGCCGCGCCGCCTCCCTAGACCGGAACACGTATCCCCCGTTCCGCTGACGTTGTTCATCCGAGGAGTTCCATGGCCGAGTACATCGCGGAGGGTTCCGAGACCACCATCATCGACGAGGCGAAAGCCCGTCGACTCATTGACGAAATGTTGGCCCAACTCGGTCCGCTCAATCGCGTCTTGATCCTCCCTCCCGACATCACCCGCTATCACTCCTGGGCGGGGAAGCTGACCCAACTGCTCTACCAAAGCCTCGACAGCGGCGCCCACGTCGAGATCATGCCGACCATTGGCACGCACTTCCCGATGTCCGATAGTGAAATCGAGAAGATGTACTCGGGAATCCCCCGCGACCGTTTCCGCGACCATGACTGGCGCCACGGGCTGGCTCGACTCGGCGTCGTCCCGGGCGAGAAGATCCACGAACTCTCGGGAGGGCGACTCGACTATCCCATCAACATTGAGGTCAACCCGCTCTTGGTCGAGGGCGACTGGGACGCGATTCTCTCGGTCGGCCAGCTCGTCCCCCACGAAGTCATCGGCATCGCCAACCATGCCAAGAACGTCTTCGTCGGCGTTGGCGGCGCCGACACCATCAACAAGACCCACTATCTCGGCGCCGTCGTCGGGATGGAGTCGATCATGGGGCGGGCGGCCAACCCGGTCCGCGCCGTCTTCGAATATGCCTCCGAACACTTTGCCGACGAACTCCCGATCACGTACCTGCTCACCGTTCGCGGCCGCGACAGCGAGGCGGGGCTCGTCACCCGTGGACTCTATGCCGGCAACGACACCGAGTGCTTCTACCGTGGGGCGAAACTCTGTCAGCAGGCCAACTTGAATCTCCTCGACGAGCCGTTGCCCAAAGTGGTCGTTTACCTCGAGCCCGAAGAGTTCAAATCGACCTGGCTCGGCAACAAGGCGGTCTATCGCACCCGCATGGCGATCGCCGACGACGGCGAGCTGATCGTTCTCGCTCCCGGCGTCCGCGAGTTCGGCGAAGATCCCGAGATCGACCGGCTCATCCGTAAATACGGCTACCGCGGCATTCCCAAGACGCTCGCGAACGTCGCCGAGAACCCCGAGCTTGCCCAGAACCTCTCGGCCGCAGCCCATCTGATGCACGGGTCGTCCGAGGATCGGTTCAAGATCACCTACTGTCCCGGCCACCTTTCCCAGGAAGAAATCGAAGGCGTCAACTTCGCCTACGCCGACCTGGCGACGATGGCGGAACGGTACAATCCCGAGACCCTCACCGACGGCATCAACCAGCTTCCCGACGGCGAGGAGATCTTCTACATTTCCAACCCAGGGCAAGGACTCTGGGGACTGCGGTCGCTCTTCGAGGGGACGTAGCCGGGCGACGTGTCCGCCGCTTCACGAGATCTTCTCACAGCGCGGGGACTAAGAAACCAGCCCGTCGACCGTTGCCCCTATAGTGGCCTCAGGGCCACCTCGGGGGGAAACCACATCCAGACCGCATGTCCGATCGCAATAAGGGAGAGTTTCCGATGCAGCGCGGAATCGTCGCTAGTCTTCTGGGATTGGCCGTTCTTGGGTTCGCGGGCCAGGGGCTTTTGGAGGGGGCGTCGCCGGAGGAACTCTCCTCGCAGGCAAACGAGGCCTTTCGCGTCAAGTCGTACCATCGCGCCATCTCCTCGGCCCAAGCCTACTTGAGCCAAGCCCCCAAGGGCGCCGACGCGAGCACGATGCGTCGCTTGATCGGGCTCTCCCAGGTCGCGCTGCGCAAGTATGCCGAGGGCAGGGCGACGCTTGAGGAACTCACCAAACTCGAGCCCGCTTCGCTCCAGCGGCCCGATGTCGCCAGCGCCATCGCTCACTGCGATCTCCAACTCAACGCCAGTATCGACGTCGTCACCAAGAGCATCGATCGAGCGGTCAAGCTCCACGCCAACGCGGGAGAAGTTCGCCCTCAAGTCGACCTCCTCTTCGCCCTGGCCGACTATCTCGGGCGCCGTCTCCATCAGCCGATTCCCCTGGTCTCCAATCTTCCCTCGGGCCGCCAACTCTCGATCGGCTACCGACTCGCCAACGCGCTGGCGACCTATGACCGGATCCTCGCGCTCGATGGGTCGACGGCCGACGACCGGATCCGGGCGCTTTCGAGCAAGGCTCGCCTGGTCGTCAACAACGCCTGGAACCTCGATCGACTTCCCGAGCCGGCTTGGCGAACCGCGATCCCGATCAAGGTCGGCGACCTGAAGAAACCATTCGAACTCGCCATCGGCTTTCTCCGTCAAATCGTCAACAACTACCCGCGCCACGCCCAATCGCCGGGGGCGCTCTTTGAAATCGCCCAGATCCAGGAAGGACGTCAGAATGAGTACGTCGCGGCCCTGGGCAGCTATCGCGATCTGCTCGAACGCTACCCTCGCTCACGCCAAGCCCAAGGAGCGAAGGAGTCGATCGCGCGCATCACCGACCCGAGCATCGGACTGCAACTGACCGGCGTCGTCCCGCCGGGCGAGAAGCCGACCTTCACATGGAACGTCCGCAACGTCGCGACCGTCGAGCTCACCGCCTATCCGATCGACTTGCTGGCGCTGGCCAAACGCGGTCCACTCGATCTCGACTCCCCATCGTTGCCGATGCCCAAAGGGGAACCCGCGGCCCGCTGGTCGCTGCCGACGGGCGATGAGGGAACGCACCAATTCCTACGTTCAGAGCAGCCCGCTTCGATTCCGCTCACCGAAAGCGACGCGTACCTAATCGTCGCGCGGGGCACCAACCCCGCCGGCAAGGAGACCACCGCCCGCATTCTCGCGATCGTCAGTCGCCTCGGGATGGTGCTTAAACTCGGCCAGGAGAAAGGGGAAGTCTTCGCCGTCGATGTGAAGACGGGAGAGCCGCTAAAGGGGACGGACGTCGTGCTGCGGAGCGACCCTTGGCGTCATCGCCAGAATCTCAATCTCAAGCCGGTCGTGCTCGAGCGTTCGGTTCCGGAGACCGGGCTGCTCGAGGTGAAACTGCCCGACTCGCGGCGCGATCGGGGCTGGATGGTGACTGCCGTCGCCCGGCGTGGGAAGGACTACGCCCTCGCGGGGGGCAACGCCGCCACGTGGTGGGGATGGTACACCTCCCCGACAATGCGGTCCTACGTCTACACCGACCGTCCCGTCTATCGACCCGAGCAAACCGTTCGCTTCAAGCAAGTCATCCGGCGGATCAAGGAAGGAGTCTACTCGACGCCTGGAAACATCGGCGTTCACGTGAAGATCCACGATCCGCGCGGCAACGCGGTCTACGAGAAGAACCTTCGCGCCGATGCCGACGGTACGATCAACGGCGAGTTTACGCTCGACGTCGAACCGCCCCTCGGGCCGTACCGCTTTCAAGTCACCTTTCCCGACGGTTCGCCGGTCGAACTCGGGCCGGGAGCGACCTTTCGGGTCGAGGAGTACAAGAAGCCCGAATTCGAAGTCACCGTCACCCCCGCCAAGCCCTACTTGAAGCTCGGCGAACCGCTCGAAGCGACGATCCACGGCGAGTACTATTTCGGCGGTCCCGTCCCCAACGCCAAGGTCGAATACACCGTCACGCGCGAGACGTCGCGGCCCTACCCGTTTTGGCCAAGGCCCTTCGGCTGGTTCTACAATGACCTCCATGGCACTCGCTCACGCTTCGGGGGCGGACTCACCGATCGGGCGATGATCTGGTACCCAAGCCGCACCGATCTGGTGACACGGGGGACGTTGACGACCGACGAATCCGGCAACGCCCAGCTTTCGATCGACACCGCTCCCTTCCCGCAAACGCCCGATCAGGACGTCCGCTACAAGATCGACGCGAAAATGGTCGACCAGAGCCGCCGAGAGATTGCGGGCTCGGCGAGTCTCAACGTCACCCACACCGCTTTTTCCGTCTCCCTACAGCCCCGGAAACGTCTCTATCAACCGGATGATCGCGTCCGCGTCGCCATCAAAGCGCGCAGCCCCAACGGCCAGCCGGTGGCCTTCGACGGCACCGCGTCAATCGACTTCGTCACCAGGCGGGAAGAGCGCGACTCCTCGGGCAAGATCACCCAGGAGGAGACGGTCGAGCCGATCGGCAAGCAGGAGATCCACGTCGACAAATCGGGCGACGGGGAGTTCGCCTTCGATGCCGATCGCAAGGGGTACTATCGTGTCACCGTGACCACCAACGATCCCTGGGGCGGCACGATCACCGGGAAGACCTACGTCTGGGTCGCGAAGGGAACGGGGGAACTCGCCCACCTGGCCAACCGCGATCTCGAGTTGATCCTCGATCGCGACACGCTGACCGCCGGTGAGACGCTCAATGTCTTGATCAACTCCAAGGCGGGAGATGCTCGCGTGCTGGTCACCGCCGAGGCCGACGATCTCTACTACGCCGCGTCGGTCTCGCTGCGTGACGGTTCGGCAACGCTCGCCATTCCCATCACGAAGGCCTTTCAGCCGAACATCACCCTCAAGGCCGCCCTCTTGCACGAGGACAAGGTCCACCAGGCCGAAGAGCAACTTCAGGTCCCGCCCGTGGAGGAGTTCCTGACCGTCACCATCAAGGCGTCGAAGAAAACCTTCCAGCCGCGCGAGGAAGCCGACGTCGAAGTCGAGGTGACCGACCACGAGGGTAAGCCGGTCAGCGCGGAGTTCTCCCTCGGTGCCGTCGACGCCAGCATCTTCTACATCCAGCCGGAGACACGGGGCGACATCCGCAAATTCTTCTACGGCCGCTACCGCCCGATGCGGGTCGGTACCTCCACCTCCTATGCGATCCAGCAGAACATGCGGGGGCAAACACGCCAGTACGGCGCCCGGTTCGCCCGCGGCGGGGCGAACGCGGTGGGACTCGCGCAAGCCCCCATGGCCGAGTCCATGGAAATCGCCGACGCGGCCCCCATGGCCAGCAAGCGGGCAATGCAAAAGAAGGCTGCGGGGAGCTTCGCCGAGACGACCGTCCGCAGTGAGTTCCCCGACACCGCCTACTGGGCAGCCGACCTCAAGACCAGTGCCGACGGCAAGGCGACGGCGCGGATTCGGTTCCCCGATTCGCTCACGACCTGGAGCCTCACCGCGATCGCCGTCAACGCCAAGACGCAAGTCGGCGAGGTGCGTCATGAGGTGATCACCCGCAAGAACGTCATCGTCCGACTCGAAGCCCCGCGCTTCTTCGTCGAGAAGGACGAGGTCTGGCTCTCGGCGATCGCCCACAACTACCTCGAGGTGGACAAGGAGGTTCGCGTCGCGCTCGAGGCCGGCCCCGAACTCGTCCTGACCGCCCTTCGCGCCGAGGGCATCGATCCACGTAGCGGCCCCCCATCGGCGTCGCGTCATCTCGACATCCTCGTTCCCGCGGGCGGCGAACGGCGAGTGGAATTCCTCGCCAAGGCGCTCAAGCCGGGTGAGGTATCACTGCTGGCCAAGGCCCTGACCGACACCGAGTCGGACGCGATGCGCAAGGAGTATCCGGTCCTCGAGTACGGGGCAGAAAAGCTGCTCGCCGAGAGTGGCATCCTCTTCGGCCGGCCCGATAGTCCCGAATCGACCACCGTCACGCTCACGATCCCCGACGCGCTGCGAGAGGGCTCGCAAGAGTTGACGATCGACGTCACGCCGACGATCGCGGGGGTCATGCTCGAGTCGCTTCCCTACCTGATCGAGTATCCCTACGGCTGCACCGAGCAGACGATGAGCCGTTTCCTTCCCGCGGCCCTGACGGCGCACACCCTCCAGGAACTGGGAATCAACCTATCCGATCTGCGAAAAATGCCCGCCACCGACCCGGTGATCAAGAAGCGACTCCAACAGTTCAAGAAGGATCCGGTCTACGATCCAGCCAAACTCGCGACGATTGTCAAGGCGGGTGTCGATCGGCTCCAGTCCTTCCAACACGCCGACGGCGGTTGGGGCTGGTGGAAGAACGACCAATCGAACCCCTACCTGACGGCATACGTCGTCTCGGGTCTTCAGGTTGCTCGCGATTGCGACGTGACGCTCCCCGAGGCCATGATCGATCGCGGCGTCCTCTTCCTCGAACTGGGGCTGACCAGTGGCGACCGAGTCACCCGCTACCCCTGGCAGCAGGGAGAGGACACCTCGCTACGGGCCTACATGCTCTACGCGATGGGGATGGCCGCTCCGGCGACCCTGCGCGATCCACGCATCGCCAACCAACTCGAGAGGGTCTACGAGGGGCGCGACGACTTGAGCGACTATGCCCGAGCGCTGCTCGCCCTCACCCTCAAGCAAGCCGGACGCGACAAGGAAGCGGCGATCGTCGCGGACAACATCGTCGACCGCGCCCAGCGCGATCGGCAATCAGGGCTCGCCTACTGGGGCAAGCCGCGTGGCTACTACTACTGGTACCAGGGTGGCACCGAGTCGACGAGTTTCAGCCTACGGGCCCTCTTGGCGATCCGTCCCGACAGCCCGCTCATCCCCGAATCGGTGAGCTGGCTCCTCCGGCAGCGGCGCGGCACGCGCTGGTTTAACACCAAGGACACGGCGCTCATCTCGGTGGCGATGGCCCAGTACCTCCAGCAGACGGGCGAACTCGACCCCGACCTCGAACTGACCGTCGCCGTCGACGGCGTCGAACAGCGACGACTTCATGTCACCCGCGAGAACCTCTTCACCTTCGACGGAAAAATCACGCTCGCCGCGAACGCGTTGGGGACGGGGGAGAAGCGGATCACGATTCGCCGCGCCGGCCGGGGCAACTGCTACTGGACCACCTTCGCCACTTTCTTCACGAAGGAGGAACAGATCGAGCCGGCGGGCAACGAGATCCACGTCCGGCGCCGCTACGAGAAGCTGACGCCGCGTGAAGTCGAGAAGACGCGCCGAGTCTACAACAACCAGAAGCGGGCGTGGGTCGAGGAGACCTATCGCGAGGTGCAGTACGATCGCTCCCCGCTCGAGGAGGGAGATCGTCTCGCCAGCGGCGACCTGATCGATGTCAATCTCCAGATCGATGCGAAAAACAACTTCGAGTACCTGATGTTCACCGATCCCAAGCCGGCCGGCTGCGAGCCGACGGAGCTTGTTTCGGGGTGGTCGTGGGGCAAGGGGCTCGGCGCCCACCGCGAGTTCCGCGACGAGAGGGTCGTCTTTTTCGCGACCTACCTCAATCAAGGCGAGCACACGATCAACTACCGACTCCGGGCGGAGATTCCCGGCGTCTTCCACGCCCTGCCCTCCTCGGCCGAGTGCATGTACGCCCCCTCGGTCCGCGGCAACGGCGCCAGCCAGATCATTCGCATTGTCGAGGAGTGAGTGAGCAGCCCGTGACGGCGGGCTCTCTCAGCTCCCACTTGTCGAGACCGGGGCGCCAAGCCACCTTGGCGGGCTTGGCTTGGGAGTTGGAGGCGGTCTCTTCCCTGTCTTCCCAGGGGGAGCACCGGTTGCTGTGCTACCGGTGCGGCGAAGCCGCTGGAGGTCTTGGTCCGAGGATCGCTTGCTGTCGAGGCTGAGTCTTCGGCTGCGGTTCTCCTTCGGGGCCGTCACCGCTCGTTGACCGCCATTGCTTTGAGACTTCCAGTCTTCCCAGGGGGAGCACCGGTTGCTGTGCTACCGGTGCGGCGAAGCCGCTGGAGGTCTTGGTCCGAGGATCGCTTGCTGTCGAGGCTGAGTTTTCGCCAGCGGTTCTCCTTCGGGGCCGTCACCGCTCGTTGACCACCGTTGCTTTGAGACTTCCAGCCTTCCCAGGGGGAGCACCGGTTGCTGTGCTACCGGTGCGGCGAAGCCGCTGGAAGTCTTGGTCCGAGGATCGCTTGCTGTCGAGGCTGAGTCTTCGGCAGCGGTTCTCCTTCGGGGCCGTCACCGCTCGTTGACCGCCGTTGCTTTGAGACTTCCAGCCGACTGCGTCGGCCCCGGTAGCGAAGCAACCGGGGGTACCCGAAAAGGGAGAGATAGAGGGGGTCTCTTCCTCTTCCCTGTCTTCCCACGGGGAGCACCGGTTGCTGTGCTACCGGTGCGGCGAAGCCGCTGGAGGTCTTGGTCCGAGGATCGCTTGCTGTCGAGGCTGAGTCTTCGGCAGCGGTTCTCCTTCGGGGCCGTCACCGCTCGTTGACCGCCGTTGCTATGAGACTTCCAGCCGACTGCGTCGGCCCCGGTAGCGAAGCAACCGGGGGTACCCGAAAAGGGGAGACCCTTTGCTCGCCGTTGCCCAAGGGGGAGGTAGAGAGGGTCTTCTCTTCCACCACCGGGGTCTTCGTTCGACGCTCGGAGAAGTGAGCCGGTGGGCCACGGGGCCTCCCGACTTGGGGATGCTAACGCCACCAACGGCTCTGGTTGATCATCTCGTCGTGCAAGATCTGGGCGGTCAGGACGATCGTGAGCACCAAGTTGATCAAGCGGTTGCGCGGCATCACCCTACGAAGGGCCGCGATCGCCGCGATCTTTGTCGGGTTCCAGATACCCGCGTCGCGAATCGCTTCGCGACTGAGATAACGCTGGAGCAACGCCTGCCCCTCGACCCCTTTGAACGGAGCCGGCGGCGCTAGGAACGCTTGCTTGCGGCGCTCGACCACATCACTGGGAACGATGTCGGCGAAGGCGTCGCGGAGGATGTGCTTTTCCCGATCGCCCTTCATCTTCGCCTCGGGTGGTAGTCCCATCGCCAACTCGACGACGACGTGATCGAAGAGCGGCGGACGCGCTTCGACCGAGCCGGCGAACTCCGCCCGGTCGGCGATCGTCGCGATGTACTCGGGCACGATACTGTTGAGGTGGATGTACTGGAGCAATACCATGTGCGGCCACTCGTTCGCCGGCGGCATCGACTCCGACAGCCAGTCGACTTGTCGTTCGACCGCGAGCTGATCGGTCTTGGCGACGAACTCGGGGTTCATCAGTCCGCGGATACGAAGCTCCCCATCGAGAGCCCGCGCCAAGTCGGTCGGACGAAAGCCGAGCTTGTCGACCATGAACTGCGAATCGGGGCCAATCCGCCGCGCCAGTCCGCCGCTGAGATAGAAACGGTTGCCGCCGATCCCCTTGGCTTCCCGCTGCATCGAGTTGAGTTCGTCGCGGATCGCGGGGAGCGAGTAGTTGACCTTTTGCAGCGCGTTTTGAAGCCAGAACGTGCTGTAGCCGCAAAAGCTCTCATCGCCGCCGTCGCCGGTTAGGACGCAGACGACGTGGTCGCGGGCGTACTGCGACTGCATGATCTTCGCGACACTGTGGAGATTGCCGAAAGGCCGTTCGAGATGCCAAACGGTCTCCGGTAGCTTGCGAATGGTATCGGCGTAGGTGACCGGAATGCGGTGGAGACGGATGTTCGGATATCGCGCGGCGACTTGTTGGGCGAAGGGGAACTCGTCGTGGCGTCGCGATTCCTCGAAGGCGAGCGAGAAGCAGTCGACCTCGTCCAAGTGGCACGCCGCCGCGGCGGAGATGATCGAGGAATCGATGCCGCCGCTGAGGTAGGACCCGACGGGGACGTCGGCCCGGAGCCGCAGTTGCAGCGCTCGGTTGACCTCCGCTTTCACCGCTTCGGTCTGTTCGCGCGGATCGGCCGGAATGTCGGTACGGGCATTGCCGATCGCGTCCCAGTAGCGGCGTTGGGTCATCTCGAGCGTGTCGAGCTTGACCCGCATGAAATGGGCATGCTTGACTTGATGGATGCCGGCGAAGCAGGTCTCGCCCGGAACGTCGGCGACGACGATCGCGCCGATGAGCCCTTGAGGGTCGATGCGGCGTTCGACCCGTTCGTCGCGAAAGAGGGCCTTGATCTCCGACCCGAAGAGGAGCGTGTCCCCGAAACGGGTGAAAAAGAGAGGTTTGAGTCCCATGCGATCGCGGACCAGGATCGCCTCGTTGGCCCGTTCGTCGATCAGGGCGAAGGAGAACTCGCCGCGCAGGTCCTTGAACATGTCGAGTCCGCGTAGCGCGTAGAGCGCCAGCAGGACCTCCGTGTCCGAACGGGTTCGGAAGACGTACCCTTCGGCGCTCAGTTCTCGGCGCAAGCGTTCGTCGTCGTAGATCTCGCCGTTGTAGACGAGGGTGAGCCCACGCTCGCGGTCGATCATCGGTTGCGTGCCGCACTCGGGATCGACGACGGCGAGGCGACGATGCGCCAGTCCCCACGTCTTGCTCGGCGCGATGACGATGCCGCTATCATCGGGTCCACGATGCAGCAGCGCGTTGTTCAAGTGATAGAGGCGTCGACGTTCGACATCGGGGGAGAGGCTCAGTTGGCCGACAAAGCCACACATCGATTCACATTCGCATCGGGAGGAGGCTGCATCGGTGTCCCCGGCCAACGACGGCCGACGATCGGGAGGTGAAGCTTTGCTGGAGACTCTTGCAAGCGATCGCGGGACGATCGCCTCTCTTGGAGCGACCGACTCGTCGTTCGCGTCACTGGGCGAAAGTCGTCTCGACCGCCTGCGCGTTCACGTCGTTGTCCTGCAGTTCGAGCCGAATCTTGTTGAACTCGTCGGCCAGTGTCAAGAAGACATCGCAAATTGTCGGGTCGAAGTGGGTGCCGCGCCCCTCGGCGATGATGCCGACGGCGCGCTCGTGGGAGAATGCCGGCTTGTAGGGACGAGCGCTCGTCAACGCGTCGTAAACGTCGGCGCACGCGGTGATTCGGGCCGAAAGTGGAATCTCCTCTCCCGAATACCCGAAGGGATAGCCCGAACCATCCCATTTCTCGTGATGGAAGTAGCAGATATCCTTGGCCATCGACAGGAATGAGTCGTGGTGCAGCAGCGATTCGGCCGCCTCGAGGGTTTGCCCACCGATGACGGTATGCTGCTCCATTTCCTTGCGTTCTTCCGGCGTCAGACGTCCCGGCTTGAGCAAGATATTGTCCGAGATCCCGACCTTGCCGATATCGTGCATCGGCGCCGCCCGCCACAGTTCGCTGATGAATTCGGGAACGAGAGCCTTCTGATGGTGGCCCGAGAGCCGGAGCGATTCGGCGAGGCGACGACAATAGGTCTGGACGCGGCGAAGATGGTTCCCGGTCAGTTCATCCCGCGATTCGGCCAGTCGGGCCAACGCGAAGATCGTCACATCCTGGGTCTCGCGGATCTGCTCCTGCCGCAGCCGGTTCTTAATCGCGATTCCCGCCACTTGGGCGACGTAGGTCAGCACCGTGATATCGGTCGGAGCAAAGTGACCGGGCTCGGCCCAGGTCCGATCGGTCAGCGTGATCACCCCCAACAACTCATTGGAGAATGAGAGCGGCACCAACATCACCGGCAATTCGGAAAATGCCATCGCCCCGTTGGCCCCGTAGAGTTCCACCGCCATCGCGTTGGTCGGATCGATGATCGCCGGCTGTCCCCCGGCGCTCATGTCACGCAAGATCGGGCTATCCTCGGAGAGAGAAATCTGGGTCGCGACGTCTTGGGGAATTCCGAGACTGGCGACGATGTTCCAGCGACGGATCGAACGATTGAACATCAGCACCGAGACGCGGCGGCAATCCATCATCCGCGAGAGACTGTTGGTGAGCACCGAGAGGAGTTCATCCAAGTGCTGGGACTTGTTCATCTGCAGCGAAAGGGTGAAGAGTTCGGTCAGCGTCCGGCTCTGACTGCCGAGCGTCTCGATCATCTCCTCGTTGTGGTCGTGGAGCATGTCGAACATCTGTTTGCGACGGATCAGATTCGACAGCCGCAAATGCAGTTCGGGCAGACGCAGCGGCTTGCAAACGTAGTCATCGGCGCCCGACTGAAGGCCGTTGACGACGTCTTCCGGTTGGTCCATCCCCGTCATCAGCACCACCGGTAGGTGCTGGGTCGAGTGGCGTGCCTTGAGTTCCCGGCAAACTTCCAAACCGGTCATGCGCGGCATCATCACGTCGATGAGCACAATGTCCGGGACGCGGTCCGAGGCGAGTTCGAGCGCCTCGACGCCGTTTCGAGCACTGATGGTCTCGTAGCCGAATCGTTGGAGGAAGGAGACGCAGAGATTCCGAATCTGGTCCTCGTCGTCGGCAATCAACACGGTGCCGTTAATTGGGGCCATCGACCATGCGTCCTTTCCACATCGTTCCGATCCACTCTAGCTGATGCGCCGCGAGCGGGCAATTTTTCCTGCAAGTTCCTTGAAGGTTGTTCCCGCCCCGACAATCGATCGTTGACCGTCGCTTCTCGGCCCCATATCGTGATTTCCGGTGAGCCATCGATTCCCCCCACGAGAACTGCAACCATGGCCGACGAGACCACAGCGTCCGAGACACCTTCACCGACCCCCTTCGGCCCCGAGCGTACGATTACCGCTTACTGGGCCACGCTCGGCGAGAGCAACGCCGCCAACTCGGTGGCGAACGCCTTGCCGCTGGGGCTGGGACTGCTGATCTACGTCCCCGCCTACCTGCTCAAGGGGCTCAATGTCTTCTCCTGCATTCGCTACACCCTGACCAACCGCCGATTGCGCGTCGATCGCGGCATTCAGCGCCGTACCGTTCAGTCGGTTCCCCTCGAGGAAATCGAGGAAATCCGCCTCGCCAACGAACTCGAATTCACCCGGACCGGCGATCTCGAGATTGTCAGTCAAGGTCGAGTCGTTCTCCGAATGGTCGGCATTCAAGATCCCCGACCGGCGCGGCAAACGATCCTCGACGCCGTCGAAGCTCGCATTCAGATTGGTCGCATTGTCGAACGTCAGGCCAAGGCCCGTGCGATGGCCTCCGCCTAGACGGACGAATGCCATCGGCCCCGCTCCCCATTCTCTAGACTAGCTCACGGCGTGTCATGAGCCTTTTGCTCGAATTCAGCATCTCTCCCCTCGGAAAGGGAGAAAGCGTCAGCGACGACGTCGCCGAGTGCCTCGCCATCGTTCGCGACAGCGGGCTCGACTACCGTCTTCACGCCATGGGAACCGTTCTCGAAGGAGAGTGGGACGACGTGATGGCAGTGGTCAAAAAATGCCGCGACTGCCTGCGAGCGCGCCATTCGCGCATCTTCTGTATCATCAAGTTCGATGATCGCGACGGCCCCGGCGGCAGACTCGAACGAAAAGTCACCAGCGTCCTCGACAAAGTGGACGGCAGCCTCAACGTGGTCGAAAGGGTGGACGACTGATGGATCTGGCAAGCGCTCTCGGACGAATTCCCAGCGGACTGTTCATTCTCACCGCCCGCCGGGGCGAGGAGACCACCGGCATGCTCGCCAGTTGGGTGATGCAAGCATCTTTTGAACCACCTTGCGTCACCGTCGTGCTCGGGAAGGACCGCCCCGTCACCCAGTGGTTCCACGAAGGCAACGTCCAAGCGACGATCAACATCCTCCCCGAAGACTGCCGGGAGATGCTCTCGCACTTTGGCAAGGGGTTCGCCCCTGACGAGGATGCCTTCGCAGGGGTCGAGGTCCTGCCTGTCGACTCCGACGCTCCCGTGCTGGCCAAGGCGTTGGCCTACCTGACCGGCACCGTGCGCGAGGGCTCGATCGACTGCGGCGATCACGAGGTCTTCTCGATCGCCCTCGACGGCGGCGCGACCCTCGGCGACACGAAGCCCTACGTCCACCTTCGCAAGAACGGCCTTTCCTATTAGAGCCCTAACCCCTCTCCCCGTGGGAGAGGCAGTCTCTTGATCCCCTCTCCCCGTGGGAGAGGCAGTCTCTTGATCCCCCTCTCCCCGTGGGAGAGGCAGTCTCTTGATCCCCCTCTCCCCGTGGGAGAGGCAGTCTCTTGATCCCCCTCTCCCCGTGGGAGAGGCAGTCTCTTGATCCCCCTCTCCCCGTGGGAGAGGCAGTCTCTTGATCCCCCTCTCCCCGTGGGAGAGGCAGTCTCTTGATCCCCCTCTCCCCGTGGGAGAGGGGTTGGGGTGAGGGGATTGGATTTTGAGCGAGGGAAAACCGCTTCGTTCCCCAAGCGACGTTTCCCCCAGTGACCTTCGGGTGCCGCTGGCCGCTCCCCAACCGGTGCCCGAAAGAACCGGTGATTAACCTCGGATCGGGCACCAGCTCCGGCCCGCAAACCGGTACAATGGGACCAGCCGCCGATGTCGCCCGCCTGTATGCCGGCCCCGACCGCGTCGACGATGACGTCACTCACTCCCGTTTTGACTTAGGCAACCATGACCCCCATCGAGACCAACCAAGCCCTCCTCGACGGTCTTCGCGAGATCGTCGGTGATGACGGCGTCTTGACAACGATGGGCGACCGCCTCGTCTACGAGTGCGATGGCTACGTCCTGGAGAAACAGACTCCCGACATCGTCGTCCTGCCCTCCACCCGCGCGCAAGTCGTCGGCGTCGTCAATCGTTGCCGGGAGGCGGGCGTCCCCTTCATGCCGCGCGGCGCGGGCACCAGTCTCGCCGGCGGCACCGTCGCGGTCGGTGGCGGCGTCATGATCGCCCTGACACGGATGAATCAGATTCTCGAGATCGACTTGCGCAACCAATTCGCGGTCGTCGAGCCGGGTGTCGTCAACATTTGGCTCACCCAGCGGCTCAAGGGAACCGGGTTTCACTACGCCCCCGACCCCTCCAGCCAAGGCGCCTGCACCATCGGCGGCAACGTCGCCACCAACTCCGGCGGCCCCCACACCCTCAAGTACGGCGTCACCGTCAACCACGTCCTCGGCGTCGAGATGGTCCTCCCCGACGGCAACGTCGTCACCTTCGGCGGCCCCCACGCCGACCCGGTCGGTTACGACCTGACGGGACTTGCGGTCGGCAACGAGGGGACCTTCGGCATCTGCACGAAAGCCTGGGTTCGCCTCTCGCGCGACGCTCAAGCGGTGCGAACGATGCTCGGCATCTTCGAGACCGTCGACGACGCCTCCCACGCGATCAGCGACATCATCGCCGCCGGGATCGTCCCCGCCGCCCTCGAGATGATGGACCACCTCATGCTGCAGGCGGTCGAGGAAGCCTACCAGTTCGGGTTTCCCTTGGACGCCGGCGCGGTCCTCATCATGGAAGCCGACGGGCTCGAGGCCGGGATCGACGAAGTTGCCGCCCGCATCGAGGAGATCGCCCGCGCCAACAACGCCCGCGACGTCCGCCGTGCCCGCGACGAGAGCGAGCGGTTGCTCCTCTGGAAGTGCCGCAAGAAGGCCTTCGGCGCCATTGGTAGGCTGAGCCCTAGTTACTGCTGCCAAGACGGTGTCGTCCCGCGCAGCAAGATCCCCGAGATGCTCCGCTTCATGAGCGACATCAGCGCGAAGTACGACATCCGCATCGCCAACGTCTTCCACGCCGGCGACGGCAACATGCACCCGATCCTTCTCTTTGACGAGCGCGATGCCGAGCAAACCCAGCGCGTCGTCGACGCCAGCCACGAGATCTTGAGCGAGTGCATCCGCTTGGGCGGCTCGGTCACCGGCGAGCACGGCATCGGCGTCGAGAAGATCGCGTTCATGGATCGCCTCTTCACCGACGACGATCTACTCGCGATGCGCTGGACCCGCGCCGTCTTCAACCCCGACAACATCTGCAACCCGGCCAAGCTCCTTCCTTCGGGTGGGCATTGCGCCGAAGTGAGCCTGCCCGCGACGCGACGGGCCACGTAGCAGGCAGGAGCCATCGTTTTCATGTCCGCATCGACCGATATCGCCCACCACGCGGGCCTCGACGTCGTCGGCCAATCGACCCCCGCGACGATCGACGACCTCAAGGGGCTCGTCGCCGACCTCTACACCGGCGAAGACGCCATCGCCCCCACGGGCGGCGGCACCGCGCTCGCCTATGGACCCGCGATCGCCAAGCGAGCCCACCTGGTCGACACCACCGGTCTCGCCACGATCGTCGACTATCCGAGCGAGGACCTAACGATCACGCTCGAAGCGGGCATCACCATCAAGCGGCTCAACGAGGTGCTCGCCGAGAAGGGCCAATTCCTTCCCCTCGACGTCCCCTTCGCCGATCGCGCCACCCTCGGCGGCGTCCTGGCGACCAACACCGCCGGGCCTCGGCGACAAGGCTACGGCACCGCGCGCGACTACGTCATCGGCATCGACGTCGTCGGAGCCGAAGGTCGACGCATCCATGGCGGGGGCCGCGTCGTCAAGAACGTCGCCGGCTACGACTTCATGAAACTCCACGTCGGCGCCCTCGGGACGCTCGGGATCATCGCGGAAGTCACGCTCAAGCTCCACCCACTCCCCGGCCAACGCGGTGGCGTCTGGGCCTCGCTGCGCGACGACCAACTTCAGAGTCTCCTCGAACGACTGCACCAGACCCAAACGCGACCGGTCGCCACGACGCTCGTCAATGAATCCGGACGTGCCGGCACGACGCCCTGGCCGGGCGAACCCTCCCCTTGGTCGCTCGTGGTCCTGTTCGAGGAGAGCTCCGCCGCCGTCGCTTGGCAAACCGAGCAACTCCGGCGGGAATTGGCCGACGCCGCCATCGACCAAGTCGGCGTCCTGCCGAGCGAACAGAGCGCCCCCCTGCTCGACTGGCTCACCCATTGGCCCGCCGCCCCCGAGCGTACCGACGTGCTCAAGGCGAGCCTCTTGCCGAGCGATCTCGCGACGATCTGCTCGTCGATCCCCGAAAAGCGCCCCGGCACGGGCATGCTGATCGATGCGGGCACGGGAATCACCCACGTCGACGTCTCGGGAGGTGGCGTGACCGCGATTGCCGACGTCCGTCAGGAAGTGGTCGAACTCGGCGGTCATGCGGTCCTAATTCAGACCGATGAGGATCGGGGCTCGCGCGACTTGGTCTGGGGATCACCCCGCGACGACGTCACCTTGATGAGACGACTGAAAGAAGCCTGGGACCCACGCGATCTATTCAATCCTGGAAAGATGCCATGACGACCCCGACGTCCGAGACCGCCGCCCAGGCCCCCCACTCCGGGCCCGAGTCGCCCGCGACGAGCCTCCCGCTCCCCGTCCTCGACCAGCCGGAAGCCTCCGCCGTCGAGTACGAACGGTTTCTCGACTGCGTCCATTGCGGCTTGTGCACGTCCTCGTGTCCCACCTACTTGGAACTCGGGACGGAGATGGATAGCCCACGCGGGCGGATTCACCTGATGCGAGCCGTGACCGACGGCCGGCTTCCGCTCGACAACGACGTCAAGCGGCACCTCGACCTTTGCCTCGATTGTCGCTCCTGCGAAACCGCCTGTCCGTCCGGTGTTCAGTACGGCCGAATCATCGAGCCGTTTCGACTCGCGATGGAGAAGCAGTCGCCGGCGCCAAAGTCTCGGGACTGGTTCCACCGCTGGATCCTGTTCGGCATCTTGGCCGACGCGACACGAACCCGTTGGGCGCTGGCGCCGGTCAGGCTCATGCAGTGGCTCGGGCTCGACCGACTCCTCGATCGCTCGGGCCTCGTGCGGTTTCTCCCCGGCAAGTTGCAACGAATGCACCGGATGCTGCCGCGCCTGGAACCTCGCGGCCCCGAACTGCCCGAACGGCTCGCCGCGATCGGCCCCAAGAGGGCCACTGTCGCTCTCTCGACCGGGTGCGTCGCCGACGCGGTCTTCCATCATGTCCATTGGGCGACGATTCGCGTGCTGCGCGAGAACGGCTGCGATGTGCTGATCCCCCGTTCCCAGACCTGCTGCGGAGCGATTCACTTTCACGCGGGCGCCGAAGAACCGGCGATCGAGCGGGCGAAGACGAATTTGGCCGCCTTCCCGCTCGAAGAGCTCGACGCGGTGATCGTCAACGTCGCCGGCTGCGGGGCGATGCTCAAGGAATACGGACATCTTCCGGTCAACGCGGCGACCAAGGAACGACTCCAGCTCTTCGCGAGCAAGGTTCGCGACATTCACGAGTTCCTGGTGGACCTCGGGCCGATCGCGCCCAAGGGCGAACTGAACTGGCGGGTCGCCTATCACGACGCGTGCCACCTTTGCCATGCCCAGAAGATCACCGAGCAACCGCGGGAGCTACTTCGGCTGATCCCCGGTTTGGAACTGGTCGCTCACGAGGAACCGACGATCTGTTGCGGGGCCGCCGGCTCGTACAACTTGGTCGAGGCCGAGATGGCCGAACGGCTGGTGGCGCGCAAGGCCGATCATTTGCTCGCGGTCGAACCCGACGCGATCGCGATCCCCAACGCCGGTTGCCTCTTGCACATGGGCCGTCGCATTCGGGAAGAGGTCGACGGCGAACACGCCGCCCCCTGGATGGGCCATCCCATCGAGCTTCTCGACCGCTCCTACCAAGCGTCGTCGAGTCCATGATCGGCAACGAGATCTCTCTCACCGCTCCCCCTTGTCCAAGGGGAGAAGGAGGGGGTCTTCATCTTCTTCCAATTCCCTCCGGACCTTCCGCAACAGTCCCATTCTCGCTCACGAGCCAGGCTCTCATCGGCCGCCGCTTCGCGGCTACTTCACTCCTTGCCGGTTGCCAAAAGGAATCACGAACGACCCGGCCGGCAAGCTCGACGCTTGACTCCATCATGGGCCACAGGCCCACCGTACGGGAGACTCGGTGAACGGTGCGGGGACTCGAAAGCATCCCTCGTTGGCAATTCTTTCGGAGGCGTGTATGATGGTCGACACATGCCAAGTGATGGTCGGCCACTTTCTTTCGCACAAACGGCAATGCTCATGATCCTCAACTGTTCCCTTCGTGCGCGCTTCTGGTTCTCCTTGTTCGCGGGCGTCGCCCTCCTGCTTCCCACGGGCTGTAGTGGCAACGGCGGCGGAGCGGGCGGTCGTCAGTTCCTGAGTATCGGAACGGCCCCAGTGGGCGGCGCGTTCTTCCCCGTCGGAGGCGCCATCGCCGCGACCCTCAACGACAACAAGGGGGACAACACCTGGAAGGTCACCGGCGAGGCGACCAAGGGCTCCCAAGAGAACATTCGCCGACTCGACAAGGGGCAACTCGACCTGGCGCTTTCCAACTCCGCGATCACCTACTTCGCCGTTCGCGGCGAGGAGGGCTGGGACAAGCAATACCCGATGCGGACCGTCATGACCCTGGCGCCAAACATCGCGTTCTTCATCTCTCCCGACGCGACCGGCATCAAGACCATCCCCGACATGAAGGGCAAGCGCGTGATCCTCGGCCCCGCGGGAGCGGGCTTCGAGTACTTCCTGAAGCCGATGCTCGCCCAGGAGGGGGTGAGCTACGATGACCTTCAGGTCCTTCACGCCACGCAGTCCGACGCGGTGGGACAGCTCGCCGACGACGCGGCACAAGCGGCCTTTCTCGGCGGAGCGGTGCCGACGGCGTCGATCACCCAAGCCTGCACCACCCAGGACATCAACTTCATTCCCTTCGGCCCCGCCGCGATCGAGAAACTGGTCCTCGAGTATCCCTTCTTCAAGGAAGCGGTCGTCCCGGCGGGGACCTACCCCAAGCACGACGAGGCCTATCAGGGACTCAACGTCGGCTCGATGCACCTGATCACCACCGCGGCGATGCCCGACGAACTGATCTACGACATCACCAAGACGATCTACGAGAACCGCGAGGAAGTCACCGCCAAGCATCCCGCGGGCAAGTCGATCAACCCCAACAATATCGCGACCTACACTGGCACGCCGTTCCATCCCGGGGCGATCGCCTACTACAAGGAGATCGGCATCTGGAAGGGCGAGTCGTCCGAGTTGACCGAGGTCGACGACACGAACATTGCCAAACCCGCCGACGTAGCACCTGAGAACGAGTAGACGCTCGGCCCCGACAACCGTCGGTCACCGCGAGCGACGAGTCAGTTATTTCCCACCGAGAAGCCGTCTCGGCCATCCGGGACGGCATTGCCCTCCGTTCGCGGACGCGCGTTGGCCTGAATGTGATGGCGGGCAGGATCGCCCGCCAAGTGATTGCATGGGATAAGACGATCCTACCACCGAAGAGGAGATGCGAATGATCGAGTCGGCCCGCCGCTGGCTCGCCTTGGGTTGTGGAACGGTCCTACCTCTTTTCGTTCTCGCCGAGGTCAACTACCCGCGGTTGCAGCCGCAGTCGAGCCTAGCCATCTTCGCCATGTTCGGGCTCGTGCTCTGCTTCCTCGAAAACCCTCTCATCAAAAGCTGGAAGGATAACCAGCTCGCCCGAGCCGTCGACTTGGGGCTCTCCCTGCTGGTGGTCATCTGCTGTCTCTACGTCGTCGTTCAAACTGAAGAGGTCTTCGAACCGCTCTGGCTCGGAGGTGTCTCGCTCGGTAATCGCGCCGGGGCCGAACTCGGGATCGACTTCGTCATCGGCTTGATCGGCTTGGTCCTCGTGCTGGAAGCGACGCGTCGCGCGATTGGGCTGGCGCTGCCGCTCATGGCGATCGCGTTTCTCGCCTACTCCCGCTTCGGCGCCGATCTGCCCGATTGGCTCTTTCCCCACCGCGGCTACAGTTGGGAACGCATCGTCGGGCAAACCTTCCTTCAGAGCCAGGGCGTCTTCGGCACCGCGCTACGCGTGATGTTCTCCTACGTCTTTCTCTTTGTCGTCTTCGGGGCCCTGCTCGAGATGACCGGGGCGACGGGCTTCATCCTGAGTTTCACCGGCAAGCTCTTCAAACGCGGCGCCGGCGCTCCCGCGAAGGTCGCGGTCACCAGCAGCGCCCTGATGGGCTCGCTCTCGGGTAGCGCGGTCGCCAACGCCGTCACCACCGGGACGTTCACGATTCCGATGATGCGCCGCGTCGGGTTCGCGCCGCATGTGGCGTCGGCGGTCGAAGCGGCGGCGGGCTCTGGCGGGGCTCTGGTGCCACCGGTCATGGGCGCGGCCGCGTACATGATGCTCGAGGTCATCCACCCGCCGGTGACTTATTTGCAAATCTGCCGGGCCGCGATCATCCCCGCGTGTCTCTACTATCTCTCCTTGTTCGCCATTGTCCACCTCTACTCCCTGAAAGCTGGCGCGACGCCCGACGAGGAGCCGGAATGGGACTCCTCGCCCACCGTCTGGAGCGGGGTGATCTTCTTCAGCGCCCTGGCGGCGCTGATCTACTTCCTGCTGAAGGGAAACACCCCGTCAGTGGCGGTGACGCAGTCGCTTGGCGTCATTCTCGTCCTGTCGATGATGGAGCGTTATCGCCAGCTTTGGCCCTCGCTGATCGGCTTGGTGGTTTCGCTACCGCTCTTTTTCTGGCTGAAGTTGGGAGTTACCGGGGCGGTGGCCTCGGCGTTGGGCGTGAGTTTCGTCGTGGCCCTCTTCACGAGCGAGGGACGCTCTTGGCTACGCGAACTAGTCGTCTCGCTGATCAAGTCGGCCAAATCCGGGGTCGCACTGGTCGCGGCGGCGGCGTGCGTCGGCATCATCATCGGCGTGGTGACGCTCACCGGAATCGGGACGAGTCTCCCGGCCGCGGTGCTGCCGTTGGCTCAGGATAGCCTCTTCGCGGCGCTGGCGCTCATCATGCTCTCCTCGATCGTCCTCGGGATGGGACTCCCCTCGGCGGTCTGCTATCTGCTGATGGCGACGCTCGTCGGCCCGGTCCTGGCGAAGCTCGGCGGCGTTCCGCCTCTCGCGGCTCACTTTTTCATCTTCTACTTCGGGATGATGTCGATGGTGACGCCTCCCGTGGCACTTGCCGCTTATGCCGCCGCGTCTATTGGCAACGCCAGCATCATGAAGACCGGACTCGCCGCGTTCCGCTTCGCCCTCGTCGGTTTCACGCTGCCTTACATGTTCGTCTATCGTCCGGCACTCTTGATGCTGACACACGACGGCGAGCTTGCTTCCTGGACCGCCATTGTGCCGGCGACGCTGGTGGCGATTCTCGGCGTCATCCCGTTGGCGGCGGCGATCGCGGGATATCTCTTCACGAATCTCTCGTGGTGGATGCGAGCGGGACTACTCGTCTCGTCGGCCTTCGCCCTCTTCCCGGGCCAGGGCATCACGCTGGGGAGCCTCTGGCTACCGGTGACGGACATCATCGGGATCGCGATCTTTATGACACTGGCGATCATCAATTGGCGGGCCCGCGAGCCGGCCGAAGTCACCCCGGAGCCGGTGGCGACGTGAGCCCACCAAACCTTCCGTCAACCTCGTCGCTGATCGGCCGCGCATGAAGAAAGCCGCCGGTCGACCCCATCCACCTCAAGGAAGGGTCAGCCAGCGGCTCGTTCGCGCACCAAACGCTCGAAATCGATCAGTTTTGGACCGATTTCGCTCCGGAATCATCCGTTTTCAGCGCCGATGGGCCCGATTTCGCGCCAGATTCATCCGTTTTGGGCTCTTCGGGCTCGCTCGCCTCGGCTTTCTCGTTCGGCTTCGCCTCCAGGGCCTCCTCGGGCGTCGGCATGCCGAGCTTCTCGGGCTTCTTCGGAGCCGGGGAGAGTTCAACGTCCTCAAGCGAAGCCTCTTCCTCCTCGTCGGTCGGCGAGACGTAGCGGTACTCGCGGATGATCACCTCACCCGGAATCGAAACCCGCTGGGACTTCACCGTCGGCGGATAGAGGCTCGGCGAGGTGCCGGAGTAGTAGTATCGCTCGATCTGGGTCGTCGGCGGCTTGGTGGGAGCCGCTTGGACCGCCGGGACGTAGTATCTGACCGGCGCCGGCTGTACGACCTGGACCGGCTGAACAACCGGTTGCCAGACCGGGGCGACGACCGTTGGCTGGACGTAGACCACCTGAGCCGAAGCCGCGGCTGGAAGACCGCCCAACACCAAGCCCATCATCATGAGATGCCGCATGCTTGACTCCTCGCCTCTCCGTCGGTGAGTACTTCCCAGGGACGGGAACCGCACGGGCCGGTTCCCCAGAGTCATTGTGCCAAGGGCGTCAAGCGCCCCTCGCAAGTTCGACCGTCAGCGAAGCCTTGCAGCCCGTTGATCGAGTCGCTGCCGACTTGAATCAACCGACAGCTAAAACGTGTAGTAGTAGCTGACCGCCGGAGCGACGTAGTAACTTGTCGCCGCGGGAGTGTAGTACGAGACGGCCGGCTCCACGTAGTAGCTCGTCGTTGCCGGCACCGAATAGCTTACCGTCGGCGCGACATAGTAGCTCGTCGCGGGGACGGAGTAGCTGACGGTCGGGGTGGTGTAGTACGAGACCGCGGGGGCAGCTTCGGTGTAATAGGAGACCGCGGGGGTTGGGGCAGTGTAGTACGAGACCGCGGGGGCCGGCGCGGTGTAGTAGGAAACACTCGGCGTGGTGTAGTAGGAGACACTCGGGGCGGTGTAGTAGGAGACCGCCGGGGCGGCATCCGCGTAGTAGCTGACCGACGGAGCGACATAGTAGGACGTCGCGGGGACGTAGTAGCTGGTCACCGTCGGCGCGACATAGGTCGCCGCGGCCGGGGTGTAGTAGCTAGTCTCGACGACCGCCGTCCAACCCGCTTCCGCCTTCGAGGTCGTGCCGAGGGCACACAAAGCGGCCGCGAAACACGATAAAAGATGATGCCGACGCATGGCTGTAGTTCCTCCGAGATGATGGGGTCTCTCCTTCCGCGGATCGACCCTTGCAACGAAGCGCCCAATTCCAGGCTAGGTGGGTCCGACGCCGTGTCAAGAGATCACCCCGGTTCCAACTAACCGTTGCGACAGGATTAGTCGCTACAACCGGAACGACTTCCCTGACTCGCACCCCTTACCCGGCCCGCACGGCTTCCTCCCCCTCGTCCATGCCAGCCGTCGCCGACCGGGCACTCTCTCCGTGAGCGAATCATGTCCCCAATCTGGACCAAACGACCATGGACGAGTGCAAGACTGATGGTTTGAAACGATTGGAGAAGGCTGCATCAAGGTCCGCTTGCGTCGTCCCGCCGTTCTGTTACAGATCCCGCGCATGAAGTGTCGACGTCGAGGACGTGCTCCCCAGCGGCCACTCTCTCCCCGTTTCTCCCGTAGCTCTCTCGGCCGCCTCCAATGAGACTCACTGCGAGGAAGCGAGTGTCGCGACAGCTCTCAAGTTCGCCACCAGCGACCGAACAGACCGTTCGGAGCCGTTTCGAGGCTCTCGATGCCATCGTCGCCTCGGGGCTGACGATGTCGGGACTCGCACGCGTTCTGGGGCAATGGATCGTCGAAGGCTTTCCCATCCGCGAATGCACAATTCGGCTCACCGACACACGTGGTTTCGATCGCTACTACCGCGCCGACGCGAGCAGCCAGGACGTCTCGGAGGTCCTGGTGACCGCCGCGTCCCCTCGCGACTCCAGAGACGCGAACACCGACGCCAGGAATGTCTCGATCGAGGGGAGTCACGATCTGCTGGGAGATGTCGAGGTCGTTCCCATCTCGCCCGACGCGTTGACGCCGGACTTGCAGGAGCAACTTGTCCACCTGGTTCGCCGCTTCGGGTTTCTCATCAATTGCCACGTCACGATGGAACGGGCGCGGGCGGAAGCCGACCGGGATGAATTGACGGGCCTCTACAATCGCCGCTTCCTTCGTCGTTGCCTACGGCAGGCGCTCGCGGAGCCCTCCCCCCGGCCGATGAGCTTGCTGATGCTCGACGTCGATCATTTCAAGAAGTTCAACGACAGTTGGGGACACGCGGTTGGCGATCGTGTCCTGCGCTTGATCGGCGAGTTGATGCAGTCGATCTTTCGCTCCGAGGACATCGTCTGTCGCTACGGCGGAGAAGAGTTCGCCGTCCTTCTTTGCGACGATCGCGCCAAGCCGACCGGCGACCATCCGCACGAGGTTCGCCAGTACGCCGAGCGTCTTCGCCGGGAAGCCGAGCATCTCCGCCTCACCTCCGAGGATGGCCGAGTCCTTTCCCAGATCACGATCAGTGGCGGGATCGCCTCGGTTCCCTGGGATGCCCGCGACGCCGACGAACTTTTGCTCAAAGCCGACGACGCTCTCTACATCGCGAAACGAAGCGGGCGCAACCAAATCGTCTTCTCCGACGGTCTGGCGAAATCGGCGTAGCGGTTCATCAAGGCCCCAAGCCTCTTGTTCCCCTCTCCCTGTGGGAGAGTGAGCCTCTTGTTCCCCTCTCCCTGTGGGAGAGTGAGCCTCTTGTTCCCCTCTCCCTGTGGGAGAGTGAGCCTCTTGTTCCCCTCTCCCTGTGGGAGAGTGAGCCTCTTGTTCCCCTCTCCCTGTGGGAGAGTGAGCCTCTTGTTCCCCTCTCCCTGTGGGAGAGGGGTTAGGGGTGAGGGGGTTCTCTTCCAACGAAACGCCTCGATACACGACACATTTCATCCCCTCACCCGTCTCGCTTCGCTCGACGACCTCTCCCACGGGGAGAGGTCAGCAAGAGCTGACGCATGCCGTTCGACCAACCGCAGGTCAGGCATTTCATCCCCTCACCCGTCTCGCTTCGCTCGACGACCTCTCCCACAGGGGAGAGGTCAGCAAGAGCTGCCGTATCGAGTTCGTCCAACCGTAGGTCAGGCTATTGCCTGACGCGCACGGCGGTCGGCCCCCTTGGTGGCTCAAGCGTGGTCATGGCACCCAAGAGTCTTTTGGTCAATGAATTCACCAAACAGGACTGCTAGAGCGGTACCGACCAGTGGTGGTCCGGTCCAACTTGAATGTCGGCCAATGGCACCCAAAAGCCAGATCTTGGCGGAGCAATAGTCACTTCGGCACCATCACTCGCTAGAATCGGGGCGGACGCCAACTGGACGCATTGGATCTGCCCATCGCCATGAAACGATTGATCGACTGGAAAGGTTCCGATCCGCTGCCGGACTGGATCGTGCCCGCGATGGTGGGCAAGAGCGACGATGTCTTCCCGGCCGCCTTCATCGGGGGAGAGCCCGTCGATCGCGGACGCCGGGCGCTCGAGGAGATCGAAAGCGGCCGTCACGTGCTCTTCCTTCCGTCGCCGACCACCGATCTGAAGAGGTGGGTGTCGGTCATCGCCCTATCCCGCGAGCATGGGACCGTCTTGCTCGATCTCTGCCCGTGGCTGCATCATCCGCGAACCGCGCGAATCTATTCGCACTGGCACGCCGAGCCAGGCCGACCCATTGTTCGCGCGACCCTAGCCCTCAGTGCCGACGTCCTGTCCCAGTTCCCGGACGTGTCGGCGTGCTGCTGGGCCTGCGTGCGACTCCTGCGGATCTTCTTTCGCGAGCGGCCCAGCGAGATCTACGCGACCGAAACGCGTTCGGAGAAGGGAACCCAGCTCTCCGCGGTTCTCCGCTTTCCCAGTGGCGGCCACGCCAGCTTCGACGTCGGCGACGTGACAAGCGGCAGACAATGGCTGGAGTTGGCCGGGGAGAGAACCTCGACGGTCTGCGACGACCTCTTCGCACCGCTGGAGCGGACGCGCAGTCGCTTTTTCGTGCACGAGATCGCCGGAGTCGCGAGTCGCGAAGTGGTCGAAGGCGAGCCCCAAGAGCGCTGCCTACTCAACTCCTTCGTCGCCCTCGCCCAAGAGCCGAAATTGGCCGAATCGATCCGGCGCCAGTTGCTGGACACTCACCTCGCTTGCGACGCTTTGACTACATCGCTCAAAACCAAAAGTCCGGTCTCTCTTACGTGAAGCCACGAGTATCTCCGATCACCGACCAGTCGGGGCGGACGACACCCGCGGTGTTCTTAGACGGATCCAACGCCAATCCCCCGATCCCGATTTCCCGCGGCGCATGGCCGGAGGCACACGCGGCGGGTATCATGGCAACGAGCGACGTGGGGCCGAGTTCTTCGACGTCGGAGTCAGCCGAGAGGACCGTTCGAAGCCGGCATCGAATCGTCCGACGGTCTGCCAAAGCGGCTCCGCCAGGGACACCACCATGGATGCGCGTACCGCTCGACGACTCCTGCTTCCGTTCGCGATCCTCGTGTGCTCCGGGTGCGGGCAAGGGCGCCGGGTGCCGATCCAAGGGACTGTGACCTTCGATGGTCGCGCCGTCGAGGAAGGCGTCATTTACTTCGACCCGATCACCCCGGGGCTCAGCGGGATCGCGCCGATTCGAGCGGGAGCCTTTACCATTCCCGCCTCCAAGGGCCCGACGCCGGGCAAGAGTCGCGTCTCGATCCAGGCGTACGAACACCGCGGACGGACCGAGCCCGACGAGTTCAAACCCGGCCGACGGATCGCGGTCAAAGACCAAATCATCCCGCCTGAATACAACGATCAAAGCAAGTTAGCCGTCGATGTGTCACGCTATGGGGAGACGTTCCACTTCGAGTTGGAATCGTCGCCCCAGTAGCCTCCGTCAATCGTTCGCCATTGGATGGTCGATGTCTCGCCGTTGGATTCTCTCTCCCGATCGTCGCGAAGCGGGCTTCTCGCTCGCCGAGTCGCTGCGCGTCCACCCCGTCGTGGGGCACTTGCTCGCCAATCGCGGCGTCGAGAAACCGGAGGACGCCCGTCGCTTCCTGCAGCGTCAGCTCTCCTCGCTGCACGATCCCGAAAGCCTGCCCGGCGCCGTCGACGCCGCCGAGCGTCTGCATGAGGCCGTCGCCGCCAACAAGAACATCCTCATCTACGGCGACTATGACGTCGACGGCATGTGCGGAACGGCCGTGCTGTTGCGTTGCCTCAAACTGGCGGGCGTGCAGCCCCGCTTCTACGTGCCCGACCGGCTCGAGGAGGGCTACGGCGTCAATCTCGATTCGCTTCAGCGGCTGCGCGAGGAGGGGATCGACCTGGTCATCACCGTCGACTGCGGCATCACCAGCGTCGAGGAAGCGCGGCGTGCCCGCGAACTGGGGCTCGAGTTCATCGTCACCGACCACCACGAATTCCAGGAGAGCCTGCCCGAGGCCGATGCCGTCGTGCATCCGCGACTGCCCGGATCAGAGTATCCCTTCGGCGAGCTCTGCGGCGCGGGGGTCGCGTTCAAGCTCGCGTGGCAATTCGCCCGTCGCTACACCGGCCAACAGCGCGTGGGAGAGATCTTTCAACGGTTCCTGCTCGAAGCCCTGGGGCTGGTCGCGCTTGCCACCATCGCCGACGTCGTGCCGCTGCGCGACGAGAACCGCGTCATCGTCCATCACGGCTTGCAGTCGATCCAGCGTTCGCCAACGCTTGGGATCCAGCGACTGATGCGGATTTGCGGCCTCACCGAGAAATCGCAACTCGGGGTCGGCGATGTCGCCTTCACGCTGGCCCCGCGACTGAACGCCTGTGGCCGACTCGGGCAAGCTCGGCTTGGGATCGAACTGCTGACAACCGGTGATCCTTCCCGCGCCAACGAGTTGGCCGCGTACCTCGAGACCGCCAACAAGGATCGGCAAACCCTCGAACGACGCGTCTTCACCGAAGCGAAGAAGCTCCACGAGGAGATGGTCGGCGAGGAGGGTGACCTCGCGGCGATCGTCCTCGCGAGCGAGGAGTGGCACCCGGGCGTCGTCGGCATCGTCGCCAGCCGGATGGTGGAGCGTTTCCATCGGCCCTGCATCCTGATCGCTCTCTCCGAGGAACTCGGCAGCGGGTCGGCCCGGTCGATTCCCGGTTTCGATATTCAGGAAGCGCTGACGCACTGCCAAGAGCATCTGCTCACATGTGGCGGTCACGCGATGGCCGCGGGAATGCGAATCACGCCTGAGAAAATCGACGCCTTTCGCGAGCGTTTCACCGAGGTGGCCGATCGTCGGATCCTGCCCGAACAGCGTGTGCCGGTGCTGCGGATCGACGTCGAAGTTCCCCTGCACACGCTGACCAACGACTTGATTCGGTCGCTGGCGGTGATGGAGCCTTTTGGCCTGTCGAACCCCTCTCCCGTGATGCTCGCCACGGACCTGCAGTTGGTCGGCGAGCCCAAATGCGTCGGCGGCGGGGGAAGGCATTTGAGCTTTCGGGTGCGGCAAAACGGCAAGGCGATGAAAGCGATCGCCTTCGGCATGGCCGATCGGGCCGAGGAACTCGCCAGCGACAACGGCAAGTGCTGCGTCGTCTTCAGTCCCATCGTCAACGAGTTTCGTGGCTTCAAGGAAGTCGAACTGCAAGTGAAAGACTTCCGGGCCGGTTCAAGGGTCACCGATTGAGGGTCGATCATGGCCGACACCGAGGCATTCGCCGACCAACGCTCGGACCTGATTCGCGAGCTCCAGCGCGACGGGATTCGCGACCATCGCGTCCTCTCGGCCATCGACCACGTCCCCCGCGAACTCTTCGTCCCGCCGATGAGCCAACACCGCGCCTACGCCAACGAGGCCCTCGGCATCGGCAGCGGCCAAACCATCTCCCAGCCCTACATCGTCGCCCTGATGACCGAGTCCCTCGCGTTGGAGGCGCATCATCGCGTGCTGGAAATCGGCACCGGCAGCGGCTACCAGACCGCCATCCTCGCCACCCTCGCGGGAGAGGTCTTCACCGTCGAGCGGCTGGCCGAACTGTCGCTGAAGTCGGAGACATTGCTCGCCGGACTCGGGTTTCGCAACGTCCGCTTCAAGGTCAGCGACGGGACTATCGGCTGGCCCGACCAAGCCCCTTTTGACCGGATCATCGTCACCGCGGCGGCCCCCGAGGTCCCCGAGAGTCTCCTCGGGCAGCTCGCCGAGGGAGGTGTCCTCGTCATTCCCTTCGGCAAGTCCGATGTCCAAAAGCTGACGCGGTTCACCAAGGTCGACGGCCAAGTCCATGCCACCGAACTATGCGACTGCCGATTCGTCCGCTTGATCGGCAACGAAGGCTGGCCCGCCCCGTAGGAGGCATGCCGTTCGCTCCCCGTTCGTCTCTCGTCCACTCCCCCTTGCCCAAGGGACAGTCCGATTGCTCCCCCTTGCCCAAGGGGCAGTCCGATTGCTCCCCCTTGCCCAAGGGGGAGATAGAGGGGGCCTCTTCCCTGTCTTCCCACGGGGAGCACCGGTTGCTGTGCTACCGGTGCGGCGAAGCCGCTGGAGGTCTTGGTCCGAGGATCGCTTGCTGTCGAGGCGGAGTCTTCGGCTGCGGTTCTCCTTCGGGGCCGTCACCGCTCGTTGACCGCCGTTGCTTTGAGACTTCCAGCCGACTGCGTCGGCCCCGGTAGCGAAGCAACCGGGGGTACCCGAAAAAGGGGGAGATAGAGGGGGTCTCTTCCCTGTCTTCCCAGGGGGAGCACCGGTTGCTGTGCTACCGGTGCGGCGAAGCCGCTGGAGGTCTTGGTCCGAGGATCGCTTGCTGTCGAGGCTGAGTCTTCGGCAGCAGTTCTCCTTCGGGGCCGTCACCGCTTGTTGACCGCCGTTGCTTTGAGACTTCCAGCCGACTGCGTCGGCCCCGGTAGCGAAGCAACCGGGGGTACCCGAAAAGGGGGAGTTAGAGGGGGCCTCCGCAACAACCACGGAAACTGCCAACTCCCTCGGGCCTCTTATCCGCAACGCGAACGCGGATGGACGATCAACCCGCGCCGCCCACCGACACCCGGTTCGTATGGCAACGATGGTGGTGTCCAATGTCGCCCGTGAACCTCTCCTCCCGAGCGTGCGTCCCTACCCACAACTCGGCGGGCTCGGGAACCGCGGCCCAACTGGGGGCTCCGTGGGACTTTCTTTGACGCGTGGCGGCCATATCATGAGCAGAACACACGCGATCCATCCCGGAGACGATCGATCCCGACGGCTGTCCGTGCGTTGATCCCGGAGCCGAACCCGTTGCTACTGGCTGGCAAGCAGCCTGTCCGTCGCCACTGGCTGGCAAGCAGCCGGTGGCACCCGAACGGCGAGGAAGATCGAAATACCAGGATGCCCCCGTGCTCAACAAGCACGGAGACCGTTTGCCCCGTGCTCAACAAGCACGGAGACCGTTTGCCCCGGCCTCGGTTGGCACGGGGAGTTACGCCAGCTCGCACGACGAGAGAAAAGACGAGGCAAGTTGATGCCAGCCCGCACCATGTTTGAGAAGATCTGGGACACCCACCTTGTGCATCAGGAATCGGGTCGCCCCGCGCTACTCTACATCGATCTTCAGCTCGTTCACGAGGTCACCTCCCCGCAAGCGTTCGAAGGACTGCGTCTGGCGGGACGCAAGGTGCGCCAACCGGGGCGGACCTTCGCCACCATGGACCATAACGTCCCCACGACCGACCGCTCCCTGCCCATTCTCGACCCGATCGCCAAGCAGCAGATGCAGACCCTCACCGACAACTGCAAGGAGTTCGGCGTCACGCTCTACGACCTCAACAGCGAGCACCAGGGCATCGTTCACGTCATCGGCCCCGAACTGGGCCTGACGCAGCCGGGCATGACGATCGTCTGCGGCGACAGTCACACCTCGACCCACGGCGCGTTCGGTGCTCTGGCGTTCGGTATCGGCACCAGCGAGGTCGAACATGTCCTCGCGACTCAGTGCCTACTGCAATCAAAGGCCAAGACGATGGAGATTCGCTGCGACGGGCGTTTCTCCCCTGGGGTCACCGCCAAGGATCTCGTCCTCGCCATCATCGGCACCATCGGGACCGCCGGCGGCACCGGCTACGTCCTCGAGTACACCGGCGAGTGCATCCGCGCGTTGTCGATGGAGGAGCGGATGACCGTCTGCAACATGTCGATCGAAGGGGGGGCCCGCGCCGGGATGATCGCTCCCGACGAGACGACGTTCGAGTACATCAAGGGACGCCAGTTCGCCCCGAAGGACTTTGAGCAAGCGGTCGCTCGCTGGAAGGAATTCCAAAGTGACGAAGGCGCCGTCTACGACAAGACCGTCACCATCGACGTGGCCGCGTTGGCTCCCCAAGTGACGTGGGGGACGACGCCGGCGATGGTTGCCGACGTGACCCGAAACGTTCCCTCCCCCGGCGACTTCACCGCGGAGGTCGAGCAGAAGACCGTCGAGCACGCCCTGGCCTATATGGGCCTGAAGGCGGGAACGCCGATCACCGACATCCGGCTCGATCGCGTCTTCATCGGTTCGTGCACCAACGCCCGCATCGAGGACCTTCGGGCCGCGGCGAAAGTCCTCGACGGCAAGCGGGTCGCCTCGCACGTTCACGCGATGGTGGTGCCCGGATCGCAACACATCAAGAAACAGGCCGAGGCCGAGGGGCTCGCGGACGTCTTCCGTTCGGCTGGCTTCGAGTGGCGCGAGGCGGGATGCAGCATGTGCCTGGCGATGAACCCCGACGTGCTCGAACCGGGAGAGCGCTGCGCGTCGACCTCCAACCGGAACTTCGAAGGTCGCCAGGGCAAGGGTGGGCGGACCCACTTGGTCAGCCCGTCGATGGCCGCCGCGGCCGCGATCGAGGGGCACTTCGTCGACATCCGCGACTGGAACTAACGCCGCCCCGTGAACGGTTGGTTTCCACGGGCTGCTCGTCAGCCAGTGACCACCAAGGCGCGCGAGCGCAGGAGCGCCCGCGTTTCGCCCCGTGTCCAACGCGCGGCGCCACTGACCACGAATCATCACTGCCTTTTGCGAGGAATTGAACGACATGGAACCATTTCGCGTCCATCAGGGCCTCGTCGCCCCCCTCGATCGAGCCCACGTCGACACCGACCAGATCATCCCGAAGCAGTTCCTCAAGCGCATCGAGCGCACCGGCTTCGGCCAGTTCTGCTTCTTCGACTGGCGCTATCTCGACGACAACTTGACGCCCAACCCCGCTTTCGTCCTCAACGAACCTCGCTACAAGGGGGCGAGCATCCTCCTGGCTCGGGAGAACTTCGGCTGCGGCTCCTCGCGCGAACACGCTCCCTGGGCGCTCAGCGAGTACGGCTTCCGTGTGATCATCGCCCCGTCGTACGCCGACATCTTCTACAACAATTGCTTCAAGAACGGGATGCTGCCGATCACCCTTGCGCACGAGACGGTCGACGACCTCTTCCGTCGCGTCCACGCGAAGGAGGGGCATCGCTTCACCGTCGACTTGACCACCAACACCATCGAGGTCGATGACGACCACACGCTCAGCTTCGAGGTGGACGACTATCGCCGCAAGTCGCTGCTTGAGGGGCTCGACGAGATCGGCATCACGCTTCAAAGCGAAGAGAAGATCAGCGCGTTCGAAGCCGAGTACGCCGGATAGCGGCACGCGCAACCGCGATGATGAGCGCGTCGATGACGAGCCGCTACTCGGCGCGTTGGCGCCACGTTTCAGAAGACGAACGCGTCAACGTTCGACCAAACTGCCCCCAAAACCGCCCGATTCGAGAACGTTTCGGGCGCATCGGGGGCAAAATTCACCCTACCTTCATCCGTTCTTGTCCAAATCTTTCCAGTTCCTCGATAAAACCGACCTCGTCACGGAAGAATTCGGAGACGGAAACGATGCCGCCGTGCCGACCTGGCATCGGACCTAGCCGCACCGGCCCCCCCAGCCCGCCGGCGAAGATCTCTTCCGCTCCCCCGAAGCGAAACGAGGCGTCCCCATGGGCAACAAGTCGATCCTTATCCTCGGCGACGGGACGGAGGACGTCCTGCGTCTCCGCGATGGCCTGGACAAGGAGGGCTTCAATACGCTTCTCCACCGGCGACGGTTCACCGGCCCCGTCCAGATCAGCGACGACGAAGCCGACCTCATCCTCGTCGACCTCGACCAGTCCGGAACGATGGGCGTCAACATCTGTCGTGAGATCCGGCAAAAGCCCCGCTTGCGCATCGCCCCGATGATGGTCATTTCCGGTCGCGACGATGAAGCCGAAGAGGTCCTCAGCTTCCGGATGGGCGCCGACGACTTCGTCCAACGTCCTTTCCGCACCCGGGCGCTGGTCGAACGCATTCGGGCTCGCTTTCGCCGCCCGGAGCTACACGATCCCGCCGGCGACATGGCGACGAGCCAGGGCATCGAGATCGACCGCGTCAGCTATCGGGTCACGCTCGACGGGAAGGAACTCTCGGTCACGCCGACGGAGTTCAACATCATCTGGCATCTTGTCTGTCACCCCGGCAAGGTCTTCGGACGCAACGATCTCTTGAAGATCTGCGTCGGAACCGACTCCTCGACGATGCAGCGCAGCATCGATGTTCACATCCGATCGCTCCGACGGAAATTCGGCCAGCGAGCCTCGCTGATCGAAACGGTCCGCGGCGTGGGGTATCGCCTACGCGGACACGTTTTCCCATAACGACAGCGGCCGAACGCTAGATGAAGGCTTCTTCATATTCTGGTCGATTGTCGAACCATTCATGAATCTCGCCTTCCAACCCATAGGGTAATTTCGGCCCACGTTTTGAAGATCGCGCGTCCCCGGAGAAGTGTCGCCATCGCCGCGATCCCGCGCGATTGGACCACTCGGGCAGCGCGAGGAGAAGGGAGATCATGCCAACACGAATCCTCTCGATTCGACCGACCACATCGAAGCATCAACGACTGACGACCAGTGACCACCACCGCGGGAAGAACCGACGACGAGCCGGGAAACTCAGCCTCCTCTTAGCCGCGTTCTTAGGCGTGGGGACGCTTCTCGCCGTGTCTTCGACACCCTTTGCGTTCTCTCAAGAGAAACCGGTTAAGAACGCTCCCCCGGCCCCGGCGAAGAACGACGACGCTGGTAAGAGCGCCACTCCTAGGACGCCCGCCAAGCCGGAAAAGGCGGACGCGACAAAGAGCAAGGACACGAAGAAGCAAGCCAGCGACGCCCCGAAGTCGAACAGCACGGAGAAACGCATCGAAGTCGACGATCAGCTCCCGAGCGTGACGTCGACTCCCGGACTCCGCGGCGAACTGACCATCTCCAGCCCGGTCGCCCTTCGCCCCCTGCTCGTCTTCTGGGAGAAGGACTTCAACGAACTCAACCCCGACGCGAAGTTCAACTTCGTCGGCAACAGCGCCACCAACGCGGTCAAAGAATTCATCGACGGCAAAGCCGACATCGTCGCCATCAATCGCCCGATGACCGACAGCGAGATGAAGGCGTTCAAGGCGAAGTTCAGCTACGACCCGATCGCGATGCCCTCGGCGGTCAACACACTCGTCCTCTTCGTCAACAAGGACAACCCGACCAAGTCGCTGACCATCTCCCAAGTCGACGCGATGTACTCGAGCGACCGCGCATGCGGGGCGACGAAGGCGGCCACCACTTGGGGCGACGTCGGAGCCAAGGACGCGTGGGCGAAGGAGCCGATTCGTTTGATCGGCCAAAGCGAACGCGATGGCAGCTACACGTTTTTTCAGGATCACGCGCTCTGCAACGGGAAGTTCGCCAAGAATGTCCGCATCGAGCGCAACGACTTGGCGGTGCTCGACGCAGTGGCCGAGAACAAGGACGCGGTCGGGTACGCGAACTTCAGCGTCAGCAACCCCAACGTTCGCGCCCTCGCGCTGGCCCGGGAACAGTCCGACAAACCGGTCGACCCGACCTCCGAGAACGTCTACTCCGGAACATATCCCCTGGCCGGGTTCGTGCTGCTGATGGTCAAGGAGAAGTCGGGAACCAAGCTCCCGCCAGTCGAAGCCGCGTTCCTCGAGTACGTCTTCAGCAAGCAAGGTCAGAACGAGGTCATCACCGCGGGCTACCTTCCCATCGGCTATCAGTCCGCCTCGGAAGTTCTCAAGCGGATCGGGATCACGATGGCGACGCCGCCGAAGGATCCGAACGCGACCTCTCAACCGCCGAAGAAACCCGCGGTGAAGGCTCCGAAGAGGTCGTCGACCGCGCAGGCCAAAGCCCCGAAGATGAAGGCTCCGGCCAAGGCTCCCGCGCCGACCAAATCAGCGGCGCCTCCGCCATCGACGACCAAACGACCCGCACCGGTCACTCCTCCGGCCAAGCCGAAGCCCCTCAAGAAGATGGAGGCTCCCCCCAAGGCCCAGGAACCGACCAAGCCGGCGCCGACTCCGCCGTCCAAGGAGGATCCCGCCCCCTCCAAGGCCAGCAAGGACGAGGCTCCCGAGACGATCGAGCCATCGCCCAGCCAGGGGAGCCAAATGCTCGACGAGTCTTGCCCCTGCGAGATCATCATCATCGACGATTGTTCCTGCCAAGAGCGCAGTCCTCGCGTTCGGCGTCTCTTCCGGCGCCGCTGTCGCAAGCTCTTTCGGCGTAGTCGCTAGTGGTTCGTTTGCGTTTAGATTGTTTGAGGGGGCCGCTGGCTGTTTCTCGGCCAGCGTCAGAGGGTTGGGGCGACACCCGGACAAACGTCAAGTTGGTACAGAGTATTCTTGTCCTGGTTGGCCGACTTGCCACCCGAGATCGTGTACCCTGATCCTGCGAGAGCTTGACGACTCAGCGGCGTTTCCCGGATCCCCACCGCCAACGCGGGCAGAGCACTCAAGCACCGTTTGGTGACGAGCCAACCAACCAGGACACGAGCCGACGCGACGCGGCGAGGCCCGCCCGGTCTGGAGCAAGCATGGATGGCACCACGTATCGACGAGGGGGAATTCACCTCCGCAAACGCTCGGCGTGGTACGACCGAATTGCTCGAACGCTCATCTCCGCTTGTGGTCTGGGTGTCTTCGTCGTTCTCGGTCTCATGCTCGTGCTCCTGGCCGCGACCATCTATCCACTCATCTCCCAGTCGGGACAAAAACCGGTCGTCGCGTCGACGCACGCTTGGTCGGTGACGCGACCGATCCATCTGATCCTCGACGATCGTCGTCAACTCGGCGCCGCGATCCTCTCGACGGGAACGATCTGCGCGTTTCGAACCGACAACGGGGACGCGGTCAACACGTGGAAGGCTTTTCCCAACCGGAAACTGACATGTGCCGCCTTCACCTCCGACGGACGCGAGGCGATCTTCGGGTTCGACGACGGCACCGCTCAAGTCGGCCATCTGAGCTTCCAGCGCCAGGTGCATTCTCCGGAGAACTTGCCCGAGGGACTCGCGAGCCTGCCGGTCGGCGAGTCGGCGGTCTGGCGGAAAGGGTTGGTTCGACGTCTCGATCGCAAGCGTTTCGAGTCGACCGACTTCGTCATGACGCTCGACAATCCGATCGCCTTCTCTCCCCACATCCCCATTTCGCTGGTCGCGATCGCTCGATCTCACGACGAGCCTCGATTCGCCGTGCTGAGTGAAACCGGGCCGGTGATCTTGCGTGAGGGATCGATCGAACGACGACTTCCGCTAAGCGCGGACGCGAACGCCGAACGAGGGACTCCGACCCAGCTTCTCTTGAGCAGCGACGGTGCCTCGCTCTTTGTCGGGTGGCGCAGTGGCGACTCGCTGCGTTGGAACACGGCTTCCTTGCGTGACCTGGCGCCCCCCGAACTTGCCAATCTCGTCGGAGGCGATCGGCAAAGTGACGCGACCCTGACGGCGATGCTCTCTCTCTCGGAGCGTCGTTCCTTCGTCTCGGGCGACTCCCTGGGCCGCGTTCGTCGCTGGCGCGAGTCGAACCGCGAGGGTGGCTCGCTCGCCCTCCATCCGCTGCCGAGTTTGGGATCGCCCGTGACGAGCATGACGACGCTTCCGGGGGGAACGCTGCTCGCGGTTGGTTGCCAGGATGGGACCGTCGCCCTCATGCACCTCGCGACCGGGCGACTCGTGACTCGTCTCTCGACCGACAACCAGCGTTCGATCCAAACGCTCGCGATCGCTCCCCACGGCGACGGGCTCTGCGCCCTGACGATGGACGCCTTCTGGTATTGGAACATGGCCGACGGCGTTCCCTCGGGCAAGCTCAGTTCCCTCTTCGTCCCGGTTTGGGTCGATGCGGCGACGGCGAACCTCCCCGACCGATCCTCCACGCGAGACATCGAACCGACGTGGTCGCGGTTCGGCCTATTCCCGCTCTTTTTTGGAACGATCAAGGCGGCCCTTTGCGCGATCCTCTTCGGAGCCCCGCTAGCGATTCTCTCCGCGATCTACACCAGCGAGTATCTCAAACGGTCGGCCCGGAGCAGCGTTCGGTCGGCGATCGACCTGCTCGCGAGCATTCCGAGCGTCGTCTTCGGGCTCGTCGCGATCGTCTTCGTGATACCGTTCGCCGCGGCGCACTTGGCGGCGTTTCTCGCGGCCCTGGCGACCATCCCGATCGCGGTGCTCGTCGGCGCCCACCTCCAACCGCTGCTTCCCAAAGCTTGGGCGAGTGCGGTCTCGCGTTGGCGCTTCGTCGTGATCGGTCTCCTCCTCGCTGTCGGCGGAGTCCTGGCGATACCGGTCGGCAACTTCCTCGAATCGTGGCTCTTCGCCGGAGACACGATCGCTTGGCTCGACGGGACTCGCGGGAGCGCGACGGGCGCATGGTTACTCTTGTTGTTGCCGGCCAGCGCGGTGGTGACGTCGGTGGTCGTCGGATGCTTCGTCTATCGCCCGGCGCGACGAACCACGTTTCCCAAGCCGCGCCGCGACGCGCTCGGCAACCTGGCCCGATTCCTGGGAGGCGCGGTTGTCGCCTGGTCGTTGGCATTTGGCATCGCGTGGGCCATGACCAGCCTTGAGTTCGATCCTCGGGGGGCGTTCCTCGGCCCCTACATGGATCGCAACGCGTTCCTCGTGGGGATCGTGCTTGGCATCGCCATCGTTCCGACAATCTTCTCGATCGCCGAAGAGGCCTTCTCCTCGGTTCCCCATCACTGGCGCGCGGCCTCGCTCGGCTCGGGGGCGACCCCATGGCAGACCGCGGTGCATATCGTCGCTCCGGTCGCGATGAGCGGGTTGGCGTCCGCCCTTTTGATCGGCCTGGGACGAGCCCTGGGCGAGACGATGATCGTCCTCATGGCGACCGGCAACCAGCCATTGACGAGTTGGAACGTCTTCGAGGGCCTTCGTTCGCTTACCGCCGACATCGCCCTCGAGATGCCGAGCGCGATCCCGGACTCCAATCACTTTCGGGTTCTCGTGCTCGCCACGTTGCTGCTGCTCCTGCTGACGGTCGCGATCAACACGATCGCGGAACTGATCCGCCTCCGACTTCGCGGGAGGTACGGGCGGCGATGACTAGCCACCAAGAGACTCCGACTTCCGCCGGCGACGAGGAGCGCGCTTGCGTCAGCCGAGACGCGGCCCGGGTCGGCATCCTGGGCATGCCCGCCGCCGAGCCGATGCACTGGCTGACCGGCGGCGCCTTGGCGATGGTCGTGCTGTCGGTGGGCGGGCTCTTGGGACTCCTCCTAGTCCATGGCCTGTTCGCGTTCTGGCCCAAGCCGATCGTGCGCCTGTCAATGACCGACGGGCGCGCCTATCTCGGCGAAGTCCTCTCGTGGAACGCCTCGCCCACCGCGTCGGCGCGACGCGATCTCATCGTGGCGTCCCGGTCGGCCTCCGACCCCGAGACGATCGGCGACATGATCCTTCGCGTGTCGAACCGATCGCCCTCGCCATCCTCTTCGGACTCGGGGATCGTGCGGTTGCCGCGACGCGCGATCGCAAGCCAAACGATCGATCCCTGGGCGGTCGCGATTGATCTCGGAGGGAACGTCCGCCTCTTTGGAACGCCGACCGCCTTCTACGAGCAGTCGACCCTGATCGCCGACGAGCCGGCGAGAATCTGGCCGCTCTTCGAGACCCGCCATCGTGAGGTCCGACAACAACGGCGCGACGCCCAACGGGAAAAGGACAACGTCTTGGCGGATGTCGATCGCCTCCTCGCGAGCAAGCGCCGGGAGCTCGCCGCGGCGCGGGCACGATCCCAAGCGAGTCCCCAGGCGGTCGACGACGCCGAGGAGGCTCTCGCCTACGCGCGCAGCGAGTCGGACAAGGAACTCGACCGACTCCGCGAACGACTCGCCCAGGTCGAGGCCTCGACTCAACGCTACCGGATGATCGTGAAAGGAACGGATGGGACGACGTGGAATCTCGCTCTGGTCGACATCGTTCGGGGTTCGGCTCCCAACCAAGCGGGTTTCCTCAGTGCGGTGGTGACATCCTGCGAGCGCTGGAAGGAGTTCCTCACGACGGGCGCCGGCGACTCGGTGCAACAGAGTGGGATCTACCCGGCGATCGTGGGAACCCTCGCCGTCACGATGATCATGACGGTCCTGGTCGTTCCGGTCGGCGTCATGGCCGCGTTCTTTCTACGCGAGTACACCCGCAACCCGACGTTGCGGTTCTGCCTTCGGATCACAATCCGGAACCTCGCGGGGATCCCGAGTATCGTCTTCGGCGTCTTTGGGCTGCTTCTGTTCTGCGACACGATCGGGCCGGCGCTCGACGCGTTGTGGTTCGCCGACTCCCTTCCCTGGCCGACGTTCGGCAAGGGAGGACTTCTTTGGGCCGGCTGCACGCTGGCGCTGCTGACGTTGCCGGTGGTAATCGTGTCGACCGAGGACGCGGTCGCGGTGGTCCCCAGTTCCGTGCGGCAAGCCTCGTACGCTTGCGGGGCTAGTCAATGGCAGACGATTCAGCGGGTCATTCTTCCCTATGCCCTACCCGGAATCGCGACCGGAACGCTGCTGGCGATCGCCCGGGCGGCGGCCGCGGTGGCGCCATTGATGCTCGTCGGAGCGGTGACGATGACCCATGGTTCCGAGGGAAACGAGACCTTCTCCCAACTACAACTTGACCAAGAGTTCATGCATTTGGGACTCCACGTCTATAACTTGGCATTTGAGACAGACGACCACTGGACGACCCGACCCCTGCTCTACGCGACGGCGCTGGTGCTGCTGGTGATCGTGATCAGCCTCAACATGGTCGCGATCGCTCTGCGTTCGCGTTGGCGACAACGCCTCGCGGTGCGGGAGCTGTAGGCGATGATCGGTGGTGGCCGCCTGTCGCCGTCACCGGGACGCACCCCTCAGGACTCGCGATCGGTACCGATGCTTAAGAAGACCCCTGGCTCCCCCGATCCTCACGGCGACAACGATCTCCTCGCCGCCATCGAACGTGGAGAACCGATCTCGACGGTGACCCACGAAGAGGCGCTGCGGGAAGATCCCGTGCTGGCGATCGAGCACTTCAACTTCTGGTATGGCCGTCAACAGGTCCTCACCGACATCCGCATGCCAATCCCCCGCGGAAAGATCACCACGCTGATCGGCCCGTCCGGCTGCGGCAAGTCGACGCTGCTGCGCTGCGTCAATCGACTCAACGATCTGGCCGACGAAAGTCATGTCTCCGGGCAGATGAGTCTCAACGGCGCCCCACTTTACGACTCATCGGTCGATGTGATCGCGCTGCGCAAGCGCATGGGCATGGTCTTTCAGAAGTCCAACCCCTTTCCCAAGAGCGTCTACGAGAACGTTGTCTACCCGCTGCGCATCGATGGCATCCGGCAGCGGCGCCGTCTGGACGAGGCGTGCGAGAGCAGCCTGCGCAAAGTGGCGCTCTGGGACGAGGTCAAGGATCGGCTTCGTGACAACGCACTGACACTCTCCGCGGGCCAGCAACAGCGTCTTTGCATCGCCCGCGCGATCGCTGCCGAGCCGGAGATCCTGCTAATGGACGAGCCCTGCTCGGCACTCGATCCGATCGCGACGGCGAAGATCGAGGATCTGCTCGAGCAGTTCAAGGGGTCCTACTCGATCCTGCTGGTAACGCACAATCTGCAGCAAGCCTCGCGAACGAGCGACTTTACGGCATTCATGTTCCTGGGGCGGATCCTCGAGTTCGGGCCGACGCGTACGATCTTCACTCGACCGCGGCTCGCGGAAACCAACGACTTCGTGACGGGGCGATTCGGCTGAGACCGTTTTACCTGGGTTAAAATCCGGGAGAAATTGGGCGAGCACACCTGTCGCACGGGGCGGGAAGAGGGGGAGTGAAACGGGGCTGACATGACCAACCGCTGTCAGCGCGAGGTTCCGACTTTAACGATTTTGACGAAAAAGCGGATTACTTCCTCCTTCATAAACCGTTGAGCCGCTAGACACTTGTGTAAATCAAGACGAATGGCACGCGTTTTCACCCCTCGATTCATTGATTTCGCTCCGATGCGGTGTAGATTGCTCCCGATCCGATCGGATGGGTAAATTTCACGTAGTTCACCGCGGTCGCAAAACGCGGTTCCCTTTTATTGGGGAGGGACCATTTACATGTACGGAACGATTCTTTTGGTCGGTCTTTCGGCCGCCATGGGTTGCAAGAAGTCGGCTGATTGCTGTGCGCCCACCTGCGATAGCTGCTGCGCGACGACCTCTTGCGACAGCTGCTCCACCTGCGATAGCTGCTCGACTTGCGACAGCTGCTCGACCTGCGATAGCTGCTCGACTTGTGACAGCTGCTCGAGCTGTGGCTCGACCTGCGACACTTGCTCGACCTGCTCGACTTGTGACACCTGCAACAGTTGCTCGAGCTGTGGCACGATCGACTACTGCGTTTCGCCCTGCAACAAGAAGTGGAAGAAGGCCGAGTGCCGCACCAACTGCTGTGGCGATATCGTCTACTACAAGAAGAAGGGCCTCTTCGGCGGCAAGGAAGTTGTCCTTGGCGTCCGTCGCATGTCCACCCCCGTCATGAGCTACAGCAGCGAGACGGTCTCGGAGCCGGCCATGGTCGACGCTCCCACCAAGAGCCGCAACAACGAAGGCGAGAAGAAGACCTACAAGGAAAGCTACCAGGCCAACTAAGCCTGCGTTGATCCTTGGCCTGTCGGGCGGGGCGTTGGGGCAACCTAACGTGAACGGTCGATGGGAGTGATTCATCCGCCGGAAGGGTGCCGCATTCAGCGATCGGGGCACTCTTCCGCAGATAAGTGGCCATTCCGAGAAGCGAGTCGTGCGGGGCGATGTCCCGACGCTCCCCTCTCGGGATGGCATCTTTCGTTTCTTGGGCTTACTCGCTGGTGAACTCAATTCCGGCGGGCAAGTAGCTCTCCACGTCCTCGACGAACTTGCGCTGGCACTCGATGTTCTTGAGCAGCCAAATGCGTCCGAGATAGATGGTCGCCGTCTCGGGATCTCCCTTGGCTCCGTCGGCGGTGCCATGGCCGCAGACGGGGCAGTGACCACCGAGCGCGGGCAGATAGCGATCGGGCTCCGCGTTGAAGCGATCGCGATGGGCCTTCGTCACGAAGCGGTAAACCGCTCCCTCGTAGGTCGTCTCCAACGATCCCTTTCCGTCCTTGAGCAGTTCCTCCTCGAGCAACGTCACCGGGCAGTAGCCGTTGTAAGCCAGCGGCGCCTCGGCCGAGGCGAACGCCGTCGACGCGGGGGCGACTGGCGAGTCCATCACTTCCGGCTTATGCTGGGCAAGATAGGGGAGCAGCATCGACGGGGTCTTGTAGCCGGGATTGCGGTCGATGATCCGTCGGGACGGCGCGATGATCACCGTCGTCGGGAAGGCGCGAATCCCCACACGGCGGACGATATCGGGATGATCGTCCGCGTCGATGAGCAGCGGCACGTAGTTGGCGTTGATCTCTTCGGCCACCTCGGGACGGGACATCGTTTCCTCGAGCATCCGCTCACAGAAGTGACACCACGTCGCGGTGACTTGGAGAAGAACATTCCGGTTGGTCCGGTTTGCCTCGACCAGAGCCTCTTCAAGGTCGGTCTTCCAGCGAATCGTTCCAGAGTCCGATCGGGCCGGCGCCGTACAGATCGCAATGCTCAGGAAAATGGAAACGGGGACCGCGATCGAACTGAGATTTGGCATGACGGGTCCTTGCCTGTGAAGATGGAAGGCGAAAACCTATTGGAAGCTCTTGAGATTTATCGCCTTGAGAGTCCCGCATTGTTGACATCTAGTGGAGAATCGGTGTGGGCAAGTCTCAACCGAGCAGGCATTGCGTCCCCCCAATCATCAAAGACAACGCATCCGCCCGACCTTGCCCATCCACCCTCGGCGACCATCAGTTGCACACTCCTCGCAGTCGCCCCGATAGACGCCTGGCGTGGGATGACCGTTTGACAGTCTCCGTCGAAGGAGTCGGCTTCGGTCCGTCGTGCGGGCTCGCCGTTCGCTTCTTCCCGGCTCGTGTCGACGCTCAAGGGAGCATCGAGCGGTTCGATTCTGTGTCAAGTCGGTCTCCTTCGGCGTTTCCGAATTCCGCGAACCGAGGACCGAGCGATAGGATGAACTGGCGCGATGGGGCAAGATGTTCGCCCCGTGGCCGATTCCTCCATGTTCGAAGAGGTCGCGGGAATTCGTCGTATTCTCTCTTTGCCCATCACACGTATTTGAGTACTTGCCCGGGTTCGGGCAGCCCGGCGCATCACGTGCAGGATCGCTGACGAGGCTTTTGTCAGGCAATCGGGATCATCGATCGCGGTTCGATTCGCGGTCGGAAGAACATGCGTGGCGCCGGCAACGAGTCATTCTGAATTCGAACGTCGAGTGGACGACTACCGTCGTCTACCAGACGCTCCACCGAGTGCGTGCGGGAGATTCCCTTCGATGTCGGACCTAGGTGAATCACGATTCGACGAGCGACGAGGCGATCAGCCCCAAGAGCGGGAAGAGCTCGAACGGGCCCTCGACGAGTTGGCCGAGTTGTCGGGGGATCCCAATGACCTCGTCTCGATCGCTCAGGCGGTCGAAAAGGCGCAGCGCAACGACCCAGGGAATCTCGTGAGCTCCTGGCCCGGTCAGCTCGCGATGGCGGCGGGAATCATCGGCCTGCGGGCGACGGTGATCCACCGATCGGTCGCGCGCGCCATCCAACTCGTCAAAGCGGGCGCTCCCCTGGCGATCTACTCCTCCAAGCTCCCCACCCCATCGCGTGTCGGCGGGTTCCTGGTCATCAGCGACCGGCGGGGCGCCCGGGTGAAGGTGAGTGGCCCCGACTTCGACGGGAAAGCGAAATGGATCTCTCGCCGAAGCCTCTCGGCCCTCCTCGACGAGAACGACCCGGAGCTGACGTGGGTCCTGATCGAGTCGGCGACCCCCTGCGAATCGATGCGTGATCAGCACGGCCACGGGCATGGGATGTCGCCGCTCAAGCGGGCCCTCAAGCTCGTCTGGCCGGAGCGGCGTGACATTTGGGTCGTGATGGTCTTCGCGATCGCCTTCGGCGTCCTGATGCTGGCGGTTCCAATCGCCGTGGAGAATTTGGTCAACACGGTCGCGTTCGGCAATCTCCGCCAGCCGCTGGTCATCCTGTCGATCCTGCTCCTAGGCTGTCTCGGGTTCGCCGCGGCGCTGCGCGCGATCCAGACCTTCGTCGTGGAGGTGATTCAGCGACGCATCTTCCTGCGCGTCGTCGCGGACCTAGCCTATCGCTTGCCGCGTCTGCACGCCGATGTCTCCGATCGCGACCACGCGCCGGAGTTGGTCAACCGGTTCTTCGACGTGATGACGGTCCAGAAGTCGGCGGCCTCGCTGCTGCTCGACGGGCTCTCGCTGATTCTGCAATCGGTGATCGGGTTGATCGTGCTGGCGTCATATCACCCCTTTCTGCTCGGTTTCGACATCGTGTTGATCCTGGCGATCGGCTTGATCGTCTTCACGATCGGGCGCGGCGCGGTGTCGACGAGCATCGACGAGTCGGTCAAGAAATACGCGGTCGCCGGCTGGCTCGAGGAAATGGCTCGACATCCGACCGCCTTCAAGTTCTCCGGAGGTCGCGAGCACGCGCTGCATCGCGCCGATGCCCTGGCCCGGGAATACCTGTTCGCGCGGCGACGTCACTTCGCGATCCTCTTCCGGCAAATCACCTTCTCGCTGGCGCTCGAAGCGATCGCGCTGACGTCGCTGCTGGGACTTGGCGGCTGGCTGGTTATCGAGGGTCAACTGACGCTCGGGCAGTTGGTCGCGGCGGAACTGATCGTCTCGACGGTGGTCGGGTCACTCGCGAAGTTCGGCAAGCACTTCGAGAGCTATTACAACATGATGGCGGCCGTCGATAAGCTCGGGGTCCTGATCGACTTGCCCCTGGAACGAAGCGCGGGCAGCCAGATCAGCCACAGCTCCGATGGGATGACGGTCGCTTTCCGCGAGGTCGACTTTGCCTACAACGGCCATCGGCCGGTCCTAACGCACGCGAGTTTCGAGATCGCTTCCGGCGAATCGGTCGCGATCACCGGCGCCAGCGGCTCCGGCAAAACGACCATCGTCGACCTGCTCTACGGTTTGCGATCGGCCACAAGCGGGTATATTGAGCTTGATGGGCTGGACATTCGGGATCTGCATCTCGAATCGTTGCGGTCGGACGTCGCGGTCGTGCGTACCGAGGAAATCGTTCCCGGGTCGATCGAGGAGAACGTTCGCTTCAGTCGGCCGGGGATCAACGCCGAGGAGATCCGCGAAGCGCTCGACTTGGTCGAACTACTCGACACCGTCCGCGACCTGCACGACGGTCTGCAAACCCAGTTGACGACGGGGGGAGCTCCGTTGTCCCAAAGTCAATCGCGCCGGCTGATGATCGCCCGAGCCATTGTCGCCCGCCCGCGACTCTTGATTCTCGACGAGTCCCTCGGGGCGCTGGACGACGACGTTCGCGCGCGAATCGTCTCCTCGATGTGTGACAAGCGTCACCATTGGACGCTGATCTTGATTACCCAGCGGCCCGACATCATGGTCGCGTGCGATCGCTGTCTGACCCTTTCCGATGGCCAAGTCATCGAGGGCACGTCGCTCCGTTCGGAGCACGAGTCGCCCTCCTAACGCCAGTGCCCCAGGTAAACGATCATGCTGAAGAAATCGAAGTTCACCGAGATCGACGAGGTCGACGTCAGCATTCCGACGCTCCGACTCGTCGAACCGTCCAACGCGATTCGCAAGCTCGCGGTGGTGCTGAGCATCATGTTCATCGTCGCCCCGATCGCGCTGATCCTCGTGCCTTGGCAACAGACCGTCAGCGGGATGGGACGTGTCGTCGCCTACGCGCCACTGGATCGCCAACAGACGATTCAGGCCCCCATCAAGGGGCGAATCGTGCGAAGCTGGGTATTCGAGGGCTCCAGGGTAAAACAGGGCGAGAAGATCTTCGAGATCCAGGACAACGACCCCTCCTTGGTCGAGCGACTTCGGTTCCAGCGTGATGCCGCCGAGGCCAAAGTGGATGCCTACGAGGAGAAGGCCGAGGCCTATGCCGAGCAGGTTAAGGCGTTCACCGAAGCCAGGCAACTCGCGATCGAGGCGGCCCACAACCACGTAAGTGTCGCCGAGCAGAAAGTGATCGCCGCCCAACGTTCCGTCGACGCCTCCGAGGCAGCGGTGAGCCAATCGGAATTGAACTACGAACGTCAGCGGGATCTCGAACGTGACGGCTTGGCATCAAGACTGGAGCTGGAAAAGGCCGAACGTAGTTACAAGGAAGCGCTAGCCAAACTTGAGCAAGAAAAGGCCTATTTGTCCGCCGCGAGGAACGAGGTGGCGGCAAAACAGGCAGATTTGATAAGAGTAGGCAACGAGGCGGGCGCGAAAATCAATTCCGCCCAAGCGACCCAACGGGCCGCCAAAGGCGACTTGGCCACCGCCAAGAAGGAGCTGTCCGACGCCGACGTGAAGCTGTCGCGTCAAGCGACCCAGATCGTCACCGCCCCTCGGGACGGAACGATTCTGCGGCTGATGGCCAATACCGGCGCGGAGATGCTCAAGGAGGGTGACCCGCTCGCGATCCTCGTGCCCGACACCACCGAGCGAGCCGTCGAACTCTGGCTCAAGGGCAACGACGTGCCCCTAGTCGAAGCGGGTGAGGAAGTCCGGCTTCAATTCGAAGGGTGGCCGGCCCTTCAATTCATGGGTTGGCCCTCGGTCGCGGTCGGCACGTTCCCCGGAAAGATCTCGCTCGTCGACTCGACCGACGATGGCAATGGACGGTTTCGTGTCCTCGTGGTACCGGTCGAAGGGGACCAATGGCCGGCGGATCGATACTTGCGGCAAGGCGTTCGCGCCAAAGGATGGGTATTGCTCAATCAGGTACCTCTCGGCTACGAGCTGTGGCGACAATTGAACGGATTTCCCCCCGTCATCGCCGAGGGAGCGCCGATGAAAAAAGTGAAACGCAAGAAGTGACGATCAAGCAAAGACCGCGCGCCCGCACCGCGACACGGATCGTCACGGCGTTGGCTCTCGGCATCTTTCCCGAACTTGCCCTGTCGGCGCAGCCCGCCCCTTCGACGCCAGAGGTGCGCGAGCAGCCGGCTCAAGCCGAACAACGTCCGCCACTGGTCGGGCCCGATCCCGCTCCGATCGACGCCTCTCCCGACGAAATCTCCGAACGTGATCGCATCCGCGCCTGGAGGCAGCGCGCGCTTCGTCAACGCCGGATCGGAGCCGGAGAAACGGCTCCGCCCGCCGACCTCGAGTACCCGCGTCAACAAGCGGGCCTCGTTCCCGAACGTCCCCAACCGAAGGAGACCCTCTCGCTCAACGAGGTGCTCGAATCGGTCGATCTGCACTATCCCCTGCTCGCGGCGATCCTCGAGGAGCGGACGATCTCCGGCGGCGATGTCCTAGCCGCCCTCGGCGCCTTCGACTACCGCATCAGCGGCAGCGGACAGTCGATGCCCGAAGCCTCCTACGAAAGCGAGCGTTTCCGCCTCGATCTCGAACAAGCGACTCCGATCTCCGGTATCAAGTGGCGGGCGGGCTACCGCCTCGGACTCGGCTCCTATCCGATCTACAAAAAGAACTACCTGACCGCCGATGGTGGCGAATTCAGTGCCGAAGTCTTCTTCCCGTTGCTCCGCAACCGGCCCATCGACAAACGCCGAGCCGAACTGCGCAAAGCCGCCCTCAAACGGGAGATCGTCGAGCCCAAGATCCTCAAGGAGCGGATCAAGTTCGCCCTCACCGCGTCAAAAGTCTACTGGCAATGGGTCGCGGCCGGACAAGTCTATTCGGTGCTGACCCAGTACGTGCAGCTAGCCGAGGACCGCGATCGGGCCCTGCGCGGACGTGTCGCCCGTGGCGATTTGCCACGCATCGAAATCACCGATAACCAACGAACGCTCGTCAAACGCGAAACCCAACTCGTCAAGGCCGAACGACGACTTCAGCAGGCCGCGATCATGCTCTCGCTCTTCTATCGCGACGCCGAGGGGCTCCCCATCGTCCCGCTGCCCGAACGGCTTCCAAACTCCTTTCCCGATCCGACGCGACTCGATCCGTTGCGAATGCCGTTCGACCAGGAGATGGCGCTCGAGAACCGACCGGTCCTTCGCGAACTTCGCCTCAGGCGCCAAACCTACGGGGTCGACCTCGACCTCGCGCGCAACGACTTTCGCCCCCAACTCGATCTAGGACCGGGGGCCAACGGCGACGTCGGCTCGGCGACCAAATCGCTCGATCGCTACGACATCAACATGTACGTGAAGCTCGAAACACCGATCCAGCGACGTGTCGCGCGCGGCCGCATGCAGTCAGCCCAAGGACAGATCGCTCAGATCATGCAGGAAGAGCGCTTCGCCATCGACACTATCATCGCCGAGGTGCAGGACTCCTACTCCTCGCTCGACGCCGCGTTCGTCCAGATCCTGCGAGCCAATGAAGGGGCCGGGCTCTCCGAGATCATGGAAGATGCCGAGCACCGCCGATTCGTCCTCGGCCAGAGTACGCTGATCTTCGTCAACCTGCGTGAATCCCAAACGACCGAAGCGGAACTGCTCGTCGTCGACTCCTATGAGAAATTCTTCTACAACGTCGCGGACTACTGGGCCACGTTGGGAGTCGATGGTCTCTCGACGCTTGGTCTCGTCGAATTGCCGCAAGGACTTCCCGCGGAAGCGATTGAGGGAGAGGCATGCCCGCCACCGGGCCTGCTGCTCGAGTCGCCGCTGCGAATGTCGATCCCCAGAGCCCACCAGTCCCCGCGCACCATGCCCCCCGCCAAGCCGGCACCGGTGATGCCCGTGAACAGCCCGTAGAGGGCTTCCGAACCGACTCCAGTGATCAACTTCCCTTGCCGGCTCCTCTTGACGGCCAATGGGCTCCAGGCCCCTTCGGCAACCAGCGATGACGAGCGGAGACTCGTCGGGCACACCATTTGAGCGGCGTCCAATCGCTCCTCCTCCCGTCGGACCGCCTGTTCCCGATTGCGAACTTCCGTCAAACCACCCGCATTACATCCTGCCATCATCTCGACCGACGTCATTTCGATGAACCGCCGGCCCGGTCGGACGGACCAACACACCGTTGCCCTTGACGTCGCCAGGAATGCGAGGGCCCCCAGAGTCCCGCGGCGCTTGAACGCAAGGGTCCGTGCTCGGGCGAAATGTCCCCTTTGGGAAACAAACAGTCAAAAACCTTGACCTGATCGTCAGAATCGGCCGAAAGATATATTGAACTAAACCGTACAGTAAACTATTATGAAATCGACGGGCCGAAAGTGGCAAATTCGAGGGCGGGAGTTATGATGGGTCTTCATCGATTTTCCCAACTTCTCAGAACACTCGACATTCAGCCTATGGGCCATGTCGACAGGGCCATGACCACCCCAAAACGCGGCAGACCAAAATCCGAAGCCAAACGACGGCAGATCCTGGAAGCCGCACGCACGGTCCTCTTCGATGTCGGCTACTCCGCCATGACCATGGAGACCGTTGCCGAACTCGCCGGGGTCTCCAAGCCGACCATCTACAGCCACTTCGACTCGAAGGAGAAGCTCTTCGGAGCCGTCCTGCAAACCGGCGCCGACGAACGCCTTCGCGAGCTTTCGGCTATCTCCACCAACGCTGAGGAGGCTCCCGAAGAGGCGCTGCGGCGCTTCGGAAACCAGTTCCTCAACCTCGCCCTCTCCAAGGAGGCGCGGGCTTGGGATCGGATCATGATCGCCGAGATCGGTCGACATCCAGCGGTCGCCAACCTCTTCTTTCAGGCCGGCCCGTCGAAAGTCCTCGCCCTGCTCGGCAGCTATCTACGCGAGCAGGACGACGCCGGACGGCTTCGCGTGCCCGATCCCGCCATCGCGGCCGAGCAGTTCATTGGACTACTGCTGGGGATCAAGCTGCTCCGGCACCGGGTCGGACTCGATGACGACACCAATCGCGGCGAATGGCCCCGTCATGTCGACGAGGCCGTCCGCACCTTTCTCGCGGCCTATCGGCCGAAGACAGCGGACTCCGCTTAGCAGTCCGTTGATTTAGGCGGGCCAGAGCGAGAACGAGCCATGCTAGCCAAGATCAAGGTGAGCAAACGCAGGCGAATCCGTCGATCCGTCGCGCTTCTTTGACGCGGACATTGGTCAAGAGGGCCGTTCGGATCCGGCAGCGAATAGATCAACGGGTTTCCATGAGGATGTCCCCGTTCGGGCTGAGCACCGCCCGAGCCACCAATTCACCAACGATCCGCACCAGATGAACAATGTCGTGTCGGACGTACGCACTCATGTCCCTTCCAGGGGGAGTTTGATGGTAGTGAGCCTGAAACTGAGTCGCCGTTGGCTGGTCATTCCCCCCATCGTCGTGGGCGTGGCGATCTTGGCGATCGCCGTCGCCAACGGCAAACCCTTGAACCGCGAGCCTCTCGCGGAGTTGGCCCGCCCGCTTCGCGTCGCCGCCGCGACCCCGCGGGAACTCGCCCCCGTCGTCGTCGGCTACGGCACCGCCCAACCGACTAGCGTCTGGACCGCGGTGACGGAGGTCAGTGGACGCCTCGTCGACGTCCATCCGAAACTCGACGCGGGCGAACGCGTTCGCCAGGGAGAACTGCTCCTTCGCATTGACCCGACCGACTATCAGCTTCGCGTCGATCAACTCGAAGCGGAGCTGACCCAGGCCAACGCGATGCTTCGCGAGACCGAACAACGGCTGGAAAACGAGAAGGCACTGCTCGAGATCGAGGAGGAGTCGCTCCGGCTGACCGAAAGTGAACTCGCTCGCATGCAGAAGCTCGCCTCGCGGGCCGCCGCCAGCGCGTCGGATCTCGACCTCGAACGGCGTTCGCGACTCACCCAACTTCGCCAAGTGCAGTCGATTCGCAACACCATCGCGGTCCTTCCCGTGCAAATCGACAACCAACGCGCGGCGATCAAGCTGACGCAGTCCAAACTCGACGAAGCCAAACGCAACCTCGAACGAACGCGTATTATCGCCCCGTTCGAAGGCCGACTCGCGGAGGTGACGCTCGAACCGGGACAGGTCGTCGCGACGGGGGAACGCCTCTTCGAGCTCCACGCCGACGACGCCATGGAGATCGAGGCGCAGTTCCCGCTCGACAAGGTTCGCGAACTCTTCACCAGTCGCAACAACTTCTCCTCGGAGTCCGGGCAGGCCGTTCTCACCCAGCACCATTGGGAACCGCTCCGGGTGATGGTCCGCGCCCGCGACGGCAACACCGCCGTCGAATGGGTGGGCAAAGTGACGCGAGTTCGCGAGCGTCTCGATGAGGTGACGCGCACGCTCGGCGTGGTCGTCGAAGTGAGCAATCGTGGCGAAGGGGGTCAGCCGTCGGCCGTGCCCGACCTCCTCAAGGGAACCTTCTGCGAGGTCGAACTGATCGGGGAACCGCGACGGGAGAGCATCGTCATCCCACGGGTCGCGCTCGCCGGGAAGAACGTCTACATCGTCGACGATGAGAATCGCCTCAGTCGTCGACCGGTCAACGTCGACTTCATCGCGCACGAGGAGGTTCGGATCGAGTCGGGCATCGAGCCGGGGGAACGCGTCGTCATCACCGACCCGACGCCCGCGGTGGAAGGAATGCTGGTCGATCCCATCGTCGAGTCCCCGGGGGGAGCCGGCCAGCGCGTCGCCACCACCGTCAATCGGTAGTCGAATCGTCAATTCATCGGTGCTTCTCGAACGGGGAACAGGTCACGAGGACCGTTCACGACCGCTACCGGTACGTCCGGACGGCGTGTAGGAAAGGGCAAAGGCATGATCGCCTTCTTCGTCCGCCATCGCACGGCGGCCAACTTGATGATGATCGCGTTCCTGGCGGCCGGGTTTTTCGGCTTGGGCCAACTCCGGCGCGAGACGTTTCCGGACAACTCGAAGACCGAGGTCCAAGTCAGCATCGTCTACCCAGGAGCCACCGCCGACGAGGTGGAGGAGTCGATCTGCCAGCGTATCGAGGACTCCCTCGACGAGGTGCGCGACGTCGCGGAGGTTCGTTCCGAAGCCCGCGATGGGATGGGCGTCGTCACGATCGAAATGAACGATCGCGGACGCTACAGCGATTTTCGCGATGAGATCGACACCGCCATCAACTCGATCGACGACTTCCCCGAGGAGGTCGACGAGCCGATCATCGAACGGCTCCACGTGACCGACCCGGTCGTCACCATCTTGGTCCAGGGACCGATGGAAACCCCCGATCTCAAACTCTACTGCGAAGCCCTCAAGGATCGGATCACCACCATTCCCGAAGTTTCGTCGGTCACGATCGATGGCTTCTCGGAACACCTGCTGCGTGTCGAACTCTCCCAAGAGGCACTGCTGCGGCACAACCTCAGCGCGGAAATGGTCGGCAACATCATCCGCCGTCAAAGTGTCGACCTCCCCGCGGGCACCGTGGAGACCAGCGGCGACGAAGTCGTGCTCCGCGTCGTCGAGGAACGCGAAACAGCCTCTCGGCTCGCGGATCTGGTCATCGTCGCCGGTAAGGGAGGAGCGGAAGTTCGCCTCGGAGACATTGGAGAGATCCTTGATGTATTCGAGTTCGAGGAAGACAAACTCCTCATCGACGGCCAACGCGCCGCGCGACTTCAGATCGCCAAGACGAAATCGGAAGACGTCCTTCGCGTCGCCGGCTCGGTCAAGGAACTCATCGAGCGCGAACGGCAGCAGCACCCGCTCGTCAGCCTGACGGTGACCTCCGACATGTCGTCGCTGGTGGAGGACCGCCTCGCCCTGCTCCTAACGAACGCTTGGCAGGGAATGATTCTCGTTTTCGCGACGATGTGGCTCTTCTTCAACACGCGACTCTCGTTCTGGGTCGTGATGAGCCTCCCCGTCTCGTTCCTGGGAGCCTTCTTCGTCGCCCCCTATGTCGGGTTGACGATCAACATGCTCACCTCGGTCGCGCTGCTCATGGCGCTCGGACTGCTCATGGATGACGGCATCGTCATCGCGGAGAACATCGCGTCGCACTACGCCCAGGGTAAATCGGCCGCCCGGGCCGCGATCGACGGCAGTTCCGAAGTCGCCGGGGGCGTCTTCTCCTCGTTTCTCACGACCGTTTGCGTCCTCGGCCCGCTCGCGTTCATTTCCGGGGACATCGGCAAGATCCTGCGTGTCCTGCCGATGATGCTTATCCTCGTGCTTAGCGTTAGCTTGATCGAGGCCTTCTTTATCCTCCCGGCCCACCTGGCCCACTCGCTCGCGCACGAGAACCGCGACAAGCGGAGCGGCTTTCGTCAACGCATCGATCGGGTCGTCGACTGGGTCCGCGAACGAGTCTTGGGAACGACCGTCGACTTGCTCTTGCGTTGGCGCTATCTGACGGCCGGGGTACTCGCGGGCGTCTTCTTGGTGACGATCTCGCTGCCCGCATCGGGCCTGATCCGCTTTCAGTCCATCCCCACGCTCGACGGCGATGAAGTCGCGGCCCGGCTGCTGATGCCTCCCGGAACGCCTCTCGAACGGACCGAGGAAGAAGTGCGGCGCCTGGTTGCGGGACTGCAACGGGTCAACGAACGCTTCAAGCCGAGACAGCCTGGACAGCGTGATCTGGTCGAGACCGTCTTTGTTCGCTTCAACGAAAACAAGGACGCTTTCGAGACCGGTCCCCACGTGGCGACCGTCCAAGCCGATCTTCTCGCCGCCGAGTTCCGGGACGGACGCCTCGACGACATCTTTGCCGCCTGGGAGGAGGAAGTCGGTCCGATCCCCGACGCGTTGAGCGTCACCTACACCGAGCCGGCGATTGGCCCCATCGGGCGCGATCTCGAGGTTCGTCTCTCCGGTCCCGATCTGGAGGACCTTGACCGAGCCGCCGCGGAGATGGCAGCCTGGGTACGGCCGTTCGACGGCGTCTTCAACGTCTCCGACGATCTGCGTCAGGGAAAGAGGGAGTTTCACGTCTCCGTCCGACCGGGGACCTATGGTATCGAACTCGACGCTCAGCAGATCGCCCGCCAACTTCGTGCCGCGTTCCATGGCTTCACCGCGGACGAACTCCAAGTCGGCGACGAATCCTACGAGGTCGAGGTCCGACTCGCCTCGAGCGATCGCGACGCGCTGACCGACCTGGAGACCTATCGCTTCATGCTGCCGGGGGGCAAGCACGTCCCCCTCTCCGCGGTCGCCGACATCAACGAAACGCGAAACTGGTCGCGGATCGCCCGAATCAACGGCGTGAGAACCGTGACGTTGGTCGGCGATGTCGACACGCAACGCTCGAACACCGCCGCCCTGGTCGAGGAGATGAGACGGTCGTTCCTCCCCCAGTTCCGCGAACGTTTTCCAGAGGTCGCGGTCAAATTCGAGGGAGAGATCGAATCGGGCCAGGAAACGGGGGCGTCGATGGCCTCCGCGATGCTGGTGGGGATGCTCGGCGTCTTCATCTTGCTCTCGTTCCAGTTCCGAAGCTACACCGAACCGCTGATCGTGATGATCGCGATTCCCTTCGCGTTGGTGGGGGTCATCTGGGGACACTTTCTGTTCGGCCTGAATCTCAGCATGCCGAGCATCATGGGCTACGCCTCCTTGGCGGGCGTGGTGATCAACGACTCGCTGCTCTTGGTCATCTTCGTCAAGCGGGCGATTGCTCAAGGAGAGGGCCCGGACGTCGCCGCCGCGAAAGCGAGTCGCCAACGTTTCCGCGCGGTGGCGCTGACCTCGCTCACGACGATCGCGGGGCTGATGCCGCTTCTCCTTGAGCGGAGTCTCCAGGCGCAGGTCTTGATTCCGATCGCGATCAGCATCTGCTTCGGCTTGATGGCGTCGACGCTGCTCGTCTTGTTGATCATTCCGACGCTCTACGCGATCCTCGCCGACTTCGGCCTGACCGCTCCGGCGGAGGAAGAACACGACCACGAGGAGACGCCGAACGCCACGGATGCCTCCGGGACGCGCGGGCTGGTTCCCGCCGGCGTTTAGTGCCGGACCTCGGCGATTGCCGAGCAACCTCCCCTTGACGGAAATCGTTGGGCCGAGTGTGCTGGTCTCCGCAAGGAGACCAGCGTGATACGTCGTCTTTCCGAGACATCCAGGCCCGACCAGACCGTCGTATGTCGGCGGGCATCCACCGTTGGCCGAAACCGTGTGGTTCTGCTGGCTGTCGCGATGGTCGGATCGTTGCTCATTGCGGAAGCGATCGCGCAGTGCTGGACGACGTCGGCACGTCCCATCGGAAGCGTCGTCGGCGAACCCTACCCCGCTTCCGCAAGCGACGACCTCCCCTTCACGCTGCCAACCGACTGGGAGTTTCTCCACGAGCGGGTCGCGATGCGGACGCTTTACCGAACCAACAACGCCGGCTTTCGCGACGATCGTCCGCTGGCCATCCCGAAGCCGGACAACCAGCGACGCATTCTTGTCCTCGGCGACTCATTCGTTCTCGGTTGGGGCGTGGCCCAAGGGGAGACCTTCGTCCGTGTCGCGGAAGCTAGCTTGAATGACGTGGCACCGACCCGTCTTCTAAACGGCGGCTACCGGGCGGGCTACACCCTCGATCACTATCTCTTGTTTCTGCGCCGCGAAGCCGATCGGCTCTCGGTCGACGAGGTCGTCGTCGCGATCTACACCGGCAACGACCTCGAGGACATGCGTGAGAATCGCTGGATGGGCATGGACGAGGATGGGCTGCCAACGCGAATCGAAACGCGCCGGCCCTACGTCGACTTCACCGGTCGCTTCATCGATTCTCGGCACAACGACGTGTCGTTGCCTCTCGGCCTCGAACGCTTGGCGCTCCCTCGGCTCGTCACCCGAGCCCTATGGCGAACGCCGCGCGACTGGCCCAAACTCTCCGAGGAGAAAGCGGCCGAACGTCTTCGCCGGGTGATTCGCGAGATCGACGACTTCTGTCGGGCGCGAGCATGTCCGCTGGGTTGGATCCTCATCGACTCGCAAGAACCAACCGAGCGCTCAACCCGCAGCCGGACGGTCTGCCGGGAAGCCCTTCGCGACCCAAATGCCCTGTGGTTGGAAACCGAATCGCTCTTCGAGCGGTCCGGCCTCCGCGCCGACGAGTTCTTCATTCCCGGCGACGGACATTTCACGCCCGCCGCCCATCGGCTCGTCGGGGAAGAACTCGCAAAACTGCTCAGCTCGCCGGCGAGCCGATGACATCCTTGCCCATGAACGGGACGAGTGCCTCGGGGACGCGAATCGTCCCGTCGGCCTGCTGGTTGTTCTCCAGTACCGCGATCATCGCGCGTCCCGCCGCGACCGCGGTTCCGTTGAGCATGTGAACGAAGGTCGTTCCCTTCTGCCCCGGCGTCTTGAAACGGATATTGAGCCGACGGGCCTGGTAGTCGGTGCAGTTGGAAGTACTGGTCACTTCCCCGTACTCACCTCCGTCGCCGCGTCCGGGCATCCAGGCCTCGAGGTCGAACTTGCGATAGGCCGGCCCGCCGAGGTCGTTGGCCGCGATATCGAGCACCCGGTAGGGAACGTTGAGCCCCTGGAAGATCTCCTCCTCGACCTTGAGCAGACGCTGGTGCATCGCGTCGCTTTCCTCGGGAAGCGTGAACGCGAACATCTCCACCTTGGTGAACTGGTGAACGCGGTAGAGTCCTCGCGTCGCTCGTCCGGCGGCTCCCGCCTCGGTCCGGAAGCAGTGCGAGAGCCCCGCCATCTGGATCGGCAAATCGGTTGCGGTGATGATCTCGTCGCGATACATGCCCGCGAGCGTGATCTCGGCGGTCGCGACCAGGCAGAGGTCGGTCTCCTCGATCGCGTAGATCTGCGTCTCCGGACCGCGCGGCGTGAAACCGGTGCCGGCGACGACTTGATCGCGCGCCAAGTCGGGCGTGATGACAGGCGTGAACCCTTCGCCGACGAGCTTCTTCATCGCGTACTGGACCAGCGCCATCTGCAACAGAGCACCATCGCCGGTCAGGTAATAGAAGTCGGCTCCCGCGACCTTGGCCCCGGCCTCGAAGTTCGCGAGCCGGTGGCGATCACACAGTTCGACGTGATCGAGCGGCTTGAAGTCGAAGTTCGGCTTGGTGCCGACCTCGCGAAGAACGGCGTCCTCCTCGGGCGGAACGTCGGGATGCGTCAGGTTCGGAATGACCCGCTGGATCGCGGCGATCTCCTCGCCGAGTTTGCGGTTGTCCTCTTCGGCGGCGGCCGCCTCGGCCTTGAGACGCTTACCCTCCTCGACAAAGCCCTTGCGCTCCTCGGGGTCTTTAGCCTTGCCCGTCTTCTTGGCGACTTCGTTCTGTTGACGCTGGAGATCTTGTAGCGTCGTCGTCTGCTCGGCTCGTCGGGCGGCCAACTCCACGAGACGATCGACGTCCGCCTCGATGCGCCGCAGATGACAGTTCTCCTTGACCGTTTCGGTCTCTTCTCGAATGAATCGCAGATCTAGCACGATGTCCTACCTTCTGATTCTTGCGGTTGGCGTGCGCATCGAACGCACGCCGGTCGTGGGCACTGGTTGATTCTTCAGATCGTCTACGGCTTGGCCAACTCCTCAAGCAGCCGCGCCGAGGAACGGATGCCGCGATGGTAGTCCTTCAAGCACATCTTCTCGTTGGGCGAGTGCGTGTTGTCGTCGGGCAACCCGAACCCGATGAGCAGACACTCCGCGCCCAAGTGCTTGACGAAGTCGTTGAAGATGGGAATGCTTCCCCCTTCCCTGATGAGCACCGGTTCGACCTCGAAGATCGCCTCGAGCGCTCGCCGGGCCGCCTGGATGCCCCGACTGTCGCTCGGCACAAGCAGGGCCTCGCCCCCTTCGTAGAAGAGGATCTCCAAGTTGATCCCCGGCGGACAGTGGGCCTTTACGTGTTTCTCGAAGGCCGCGGCGATCTTCTCGGGCGACTGATTCGGGACGAGCCGAAACGTCACTTTCGCGCGAGCCTCCGACGCGATGACCGTCTTGGGGCCCTCTCCCTGGTAGCCGCCACTCAAGCCGTTGATGTCGCACGTCGGCCGAGCCCAGCGCCGTTCGAGCGTGGAGTAGCCGCTCTCGCCGAAGAGTTCCTTCACGCCGACCTGGGCTTGGTAACCCGCCTCGTCGAAGCCGAGGCTCGCGTACGCCCGGCGTTCCTCGTCGGTCAGCGGCACGACGTCATCGTAGAAGCCGGGCAACTGGATACGTCCCTGGGAATTGACCAACGAGGCCATCATCGACACGAGGGCGTTGGCGGGATTCGTCACCGATCCGCCAAAGACGCCGCTGTGCAGATCCTTGTTGGGTCCGCGAGCGATCACCTCGAAGGGGATGATGCCGCGAATCCCGTAAGTGATCGCTGGCCGGTCGGGTCCCCACATCGAGTTGTCACTGACAACGATGTAGTCGGCGGCGAGTCGGTTCGCGTTGGTGGCTAGGTAGTCGGTGATCGCGGCGCTGCCGACCTCCTCCTCCCCCTCGATGATCACTTTCACGTTGACGGGAAGTCGCTCCTCGACGTGGAGCCAGGCCTCGACGGCTTGCAGATGGGTCATCATCTGCCCCTTGTCGTCGGTGGCGCCGCGTGCGTAGATATTGCCGTCGCGAACCGAGGGCTCAAAGGGAGGCGTCGTCCACAGCTCGAGCGGGTCGGGGGGCTGGACATCGTAGTGCCCGTAGATCAGGACGGTTGGGGCATCGTCGGCGTGCAGCCACTGGCCGATGATGAGCGGATTGGTATCGGTTTCGACCAGTTCCGTCTCGAGGCCGCTCTTTTGGACCTTGTCGAAGACGAACTGGGCCGCTTCGCGAACATGCGGAGCGAAGGCGGAGTCGGCACTGACGCTGGCGATGCGAAGCAGATCGGCCAACTCCCGCTCGTAGCGTTCCCGTTGAGAACAGATGTACTGGTCGACCTGGTCCATCCACGCCACCTCGCCGTTGGTTGATTGGGGCACACTTTCCGCAAGGGGGTATCTTAAGGAGAAGAACTCGGTCGAGAAGCCGACTTTCCGACGTGGGGGAATCGAGGCGGGGAACTTGAATCGCGGCGCGACGTGGGTAAGGGAATATCCTTGACAGTGCCACGGACGAGCCTAAGAATCGGAATGCTCAGGCATGACTCATCGTGGTTCCTATTCGCTACGTAGAATAGTGTGGGAATGGTCCTGAACGCGAGACGACACCGGCGAGGTTGAGCGGTTGGCCCAGGGTCGACACGCCAAGTGATGGCCGGGTACGTTCCGCTTCTCGGTGTTTGTACAAAGGTAGTCGGCGAGACGGGCGTGGCCGGGAACGGTTCGGTCCAAGTCCGTCGGAAGAGTGGATGGGGAGAGACCGGTCATGTCCCAAGGTCGTCGTCGTCGCATCAATGTCGAAAATGTCGGCGATGTCGCGGTTGTGACGTTCATCGACAAACGAATCCTCGACGAGCAGAACATCCAAGTCATCGGCGAACAGCTCTTCGCTCTGGTGAAGGAAGAGGGACGCAAGAAGATCTTGCTGAACTTCGACGCGGTCGAATACCTCTCCAGTGCCGCGCTCGGCAAGCTGATCACGATGAACAAGAACGTCAAAGAGGTCAAAGGCCAGTTGAAGCTGTGCTCGATCCGACCCGAGATCTACGAGGTCTTCGAGATCACCAAGCTCAACAAGGTCTTCCAGATCTACGATGATCAGGAACAGGCCTTGAACGACTTCAAGTAAGTCAAGCCTTGTCGGGTCGATCCTCTCCATCGCGGACTCAAAGTGTTTCGCCTCGGTTGTTCAAGACTCCGACTCATCGCTGGGGCAACGAGTGGACAAGCGGACGCCATGGGGTTGGTCGGCTAACTAGCGACGGCTCTTTTCCTCATGCGTCCCTGCGGGAATGACGGTGCCAGCATGGACAGGCCCGAGTACCTATCGTCAGTTCGCATTCCGAGTAAGCCCAGCGTCGCGTCCAAGTTCATCGAGGAACTGGTCGAGTCGCTGAAGCAATCACAGTATTCCTCACGTGTGATCTTCGGAATTCGCTTGGCGGTCGAAGAGGCTCTCGTCAACGCCGTTCGCCACGGCAATGACTGTAAAGAGGACCTCGAAGTCGACATCCGCTACACTGTCGGCGACGATGAGTTCGTCATCGAAGTGAAGGATCAAGGACCCGGGTTCAATCCCGACGACGTTCCCGACCCTACCGCTCCCGAGAATCTCGAACGCCCCTGCGGTCGTGGCATCTTGCTGATGCGGACCTACATGACCGATTGCCAGTTTGTTCCCCCAGGCAATGTCTGCCAGATGCGGCGCATCCGCGAATAGGCCACCGCGATCATTTCGGCGCCGCGGAACTCGGGCAGCGAGAAGCTCCCTCCGACAATTTCCGCTCCAAATCGCCAACTTCACCACCCCGTCGGTCGCCTTTGCCGACCTCACGGCCCCTTCGGTCACATCTTCCTAAAACACCTCGAACGACTTGCGCCCTCGATCGGGCATCCTCACCACGTGCGAAGAGTGCCTCATGACCCTGACTCCCATGATGCGGCAGTACCTTGACACCAAGGAACAGGTCGGTGACGCCCTGCTCCTGTTCCGCATGGGGGACTTCTACGAGCTCTTTCAGGACGATGCCGAGGAGGCGGCGCGCATCCTGGGCATCACGCTCACCAGTCGCGACAAGGGGACCAATGCCACCCCGATGGCGGGGTTTCCCTACCATGCGCTGAACCAACACCTCGGCAAGCTCTTGGCCGCCGGACGACGGGTCGCGATCTGCGACCAGGTCGAAGATCCCAAACAGGCCACGGGACTCGTCAAACGCGAAGTCACCCAAATCATCACGCCGGGAACCCTCACCGACGACGCTCTGCTCGATCCGAGAACCGCCAATTACCTCGTGACACTGGCGGCGGCACCTCGTGGGAAACCCGCGGGAATGGCCTGGCTCGACGTCTCGACCGGACGGCTCACCGTCGCCGATGTCGCCAACGACTTCCTCGCCGAGGAGCTCTCGCGGATTGAGCCGAGCGAGTGTCTCGTGCCCGAAGAGAACCCCTTCCCCGCGGAGGTCCTCCTCGCCGTCAGCAACGCGGTCGTTACCCGGCGTCCTCCCTGGACCTTCGCCCGGCAGAACGCCACCGACCTGCTCCAGCGTCACTTCGGCGTCACCTCCTTCGCCGGCTTCGGCGTCGCCGATGACGCGTCGAGCTTGCTCGCGGCGGGGGCCCTCTTGCAGTATGTCATGGAGACACAACGGGCCGATCTCAAACACATCGCTCGGCTGATTCCCTACGATCGGGGCCGCGTGATGATCCTCGACGCGACCACTCGCCGCAGCCTCGAGCTGACGCGGACCCTACGTGAGAACAAACGAGAGGGCTCGCTCTTGGCGACGATCGACCGCACCACCACGGCGGCCGGCGCTCGCTGCTTGGGGGACTGGCTCAGTCATCCGCTCCTGGACGTCGAGGCGATTCGCTATCGCCAAAGCGCCGTCGCGGAGTGGAAGGACGATCCCTCCTCGCGAAGCCGTTTGCGCGAGTTGCTGCGACAGACCTATGACGTCGAACGGCTCGCAGCGCGAGTGAGCACCGGTCGCACGAGTCCGCGAGACCTCGCATGTCTGCGTTCGACCCTCCGTTGGCTCCCCGAGATCAAGGCGAAGCTGACCGGACGCCAATCGCGCTACAACGCCGATCTTGACGAGAACCTGTCCCTCTTTCCCGAACTGCGTGCCCGCCTCGAGGAGACCCTGGTCGACGAGCCGCCGATCCAACTTCGCGACGGCAGCATCATTCGCGACGGCTACCATGCCGAACTCGACGAGCTCAGGCAGATCGCCGCCGGCGGCAAACAGTGGATCGCCGACTTCCAACGCCGCGAGGCCGAACGCGCCGGCATCCCAACGCTCAAGGTCGGCTTCAACAAAGTCTTCGGCTACTACGTCGAAATCTCCAACGCCCATCGAGACAAGATCCCCGAGGACTTTCAGCGCAAGCAGACGCTCAAGAACGCCGAACGCTACATCACCCCGGAGCTGAAGGAGTACGAACAGAAGGTGCTTGGCGCGGAAGAGCGAGCCAAGTCACTCGAGTACGAACTCTTCCAGCGGCTGCGCGACGAGGTCTCGTCGCAGACCATCGAACTCCAGCGTCTCGCGCAGCTCTTGGCCGAACTCGACACCTTGCTCTCGCTCGCCGAGTTGGCCTCGAGCCGTCAGTACGTTCGCCCGCAAGTCACCGAGGGTTCGGACCTCGACATCAAGGGGGGACGCCATCCGGTCCTCGACGTCACCATGCCAGCGGGTCGCTTCATCCCCAACGAGACCCGACTCGACGCCGAGGGAGAGACCCGGCTGATGCTGATCACCGGCCCCAACATGGCGGGCAAGAGCACCTACATTCGTCAAGTCGCGCTCGTCACCTTGTTGGCGCAGGTCGGAAGTTTCGTCCCGGCGGACTCCGCGACCATCGGCGTGGCCGATCGGATCTTCACCCGCGTCGGCGCCAGCGACGAACTGGGACGGGGACAAAGCACGTTCATGGTCGAGATGATCGAAACCGCCAATATTCTCAACAACGCGACCGCGAAAAGCCTCGTCATCCTCGACGAGATCGGTCGCGGCACGAGCACCTACGACGGTGTCTCGCTGGCGTGGGCGATCGCCGAGTACCTCCACGATCGCACGCGTTGCCGAACCCTCTTCGCGACACACTACCACGAGTTGATTCAACTCGAGGAGACGATGGCGGGGCTCGGGAACTACAACGTCGCCGTGAGGGAATGGAAGGACGAGATCATCTTCCTTCACCAGATCGTCGAAGGGGGCGCCGACCGGAGCTACGGCATCCACGTGGCGAAACTCGCCGGCGTCCCCGAGGAGGTCCTACGCCGGTCGCAAGCGATTCTCGACCAACTCGAACGCGATCCCTTCGGCGAACAACTCCACACGCCCCCCCAAGGGCAACCGACGAAACACCGACGCAGCTACCACCAACTCAGCCTCTTTCCGACCATCACGGCGCATCCGGTGCTGGACCAACTTCGGATCGTCGACTCGGAGGAACTGAGCGAGGCGGAGGCGCTCGCACTGCTTCGAAAGCTCAAGGCCGAATTGGCCGGCGACGACGAGGGTTGAGCCGTCCGGGTTTCCATCGACGACCTGATAATGACATGACGACGTCATCCCGATCGACTCACCGCGATCAGTCGACGACATTGCGTCCGGCGGCCGCCTCTTCCTCGAGGCCCCGCGTGTCCGCCTCTTGCTCGAGACGAATCTGGTTGGAGACCGCGTTCGACTCGGAGGAGGTGGTGACTTGGGCGTGGTAGTCGGCTCGGTCGGCTCGAACGCCCTCCCGCTGCAGGAAGCTGGAGATCCGCGAATCGTTGACGAGCGGTTGCTGCACCTGGTTGAGAAGCCGCGCGTCCTCGGGAAGAACCTCGTTGGTCAGCGCGTCTTGGGCCCGAGGCCCTAGGACCCCATCGTTGCCGTATCCAGCCAAACGCTGACGGTTCTCCAGCGCCCGATCCTCGTTGAGGTCGTTCTGCTGAGCTTGCGGCAACGTCTTCTGGGGCACCATGCCCGCCGCTCGCTCTTCCTGATAGAGGTGCTCGTCACGGGCCTCGTTGGTAGCGTCCTGTTGCGCCTTGAGTCCCTTCGTGCGCTCGTCGCTGAATCCGCCCCACTCGTACTCGTCGAGCCGCTTGAGTTGCGATTGAATGTCCGCCTGGGGCGGGTGGGTCCAGGGCTGCTGGTCGGTTCGCTGCATGGGAGGCATCGACGCCAGAACGAGCGTCACAAATCCCGTGCAAGACATGCCCACGCTCATCGAGAAACTCCTTGCGTCGCCCGTATTCCCGGATCTCTCCGACAAGCTCGGCACGTTCATTTGGTAATTCGGGGCGATGGTCTATGACGGTCATTCCCCGCATGCCCACGCGAGCGTGCGGCCCGGCACCCTGAGCTGAGTCATCCATGGCGTCGCGTCGCCAAGATTGCTCACCCCTTCAAGCCTACGCGGAGAGAATGCGTCGCACCAGGACCGGGCTGGTCGATTCCACGACTAACGGGATTGCTGACCCGCAGGTTCCTCCTCTTGCGTCGGGATCGACCGCTGAGCCTCTTCCGCTTCGCGCACGATCCTGTTGATCATGCCAGGGAAGATGAAGAGATGCGCGGGCCACATCGAGTTCCAGTAGACCACACCCAGCAGGCCGACCGGTTCGAAGAGCGCCGATTGGACCAGGCGCGTTCCGCCATCCTCGGGGATCGCCTCGAACTGCAACCACGCCCGTCCTGGGAGTTTCATCTCGGCGCGAAGCCGGAGCAGTCGCGGCGGATCGACCTCCTCCACGCGCCAGAAGTCGACCGCCTCTCCGGGAAGCAACTCCAGCGCATGCCGCCGTCCGCGCCTCAGCCCGGGGCCGCCAATCATTCGATCGAAGAGTCCGCGCAGCCACCAGGCCCAATTCCAAACCAGCCATCCTTTGTCGCCGCCAAGGCTACTGAAAACACTGAACACCGTCGCCGGTTCGGCCTCGACATGACGCGTTCGTTCCGCCCGAATCAACCCTTCCCACTGCGTCATCCGGTACGTCGGCGTGCTGCCGAGCGCCGAACTCCACCGTGTCTCGACGCAGTTGTGCTCGATGCGTTCGACCGCCAACCGGACCGCGTCGGTGTAGTCAATCGGCTCGATTTCCGGGAAGATCTCCCTCGCTCGATCGTCCGAGGTCACCACGGGGTTGACCAGTCCCTTCACCAGAGGGATGGCGAGCGAGTTCGGAATTGGGGTCACCAGTCCCACCCAGCGGGCCGCGAGCCAAGGGGCCAAGACCGGCAAGGGAACAATCAGCCGACTCAGCCCGCGCACCTTCGCGTACTCGGTCATCATCTCCTTGAACGTCAGGACATTGGCGCCGACATCGACAACACCGAGTGTATCCTTCTCGAGAGCACCCATGAGGTAGGCCAGCACGTCGCGAACCGCGATGGGCTGTACCCGGTTCTCGATCCAGCGCGGCGCGACCATGACCGGAAGTCGCTCCGTCAAGTAGCGAACCATCTCGAAGGACGCCGACCCGGAACCAATGATCGGGCCGGCCCGAAATTCGGTGACCGGGAGACGATCCCGAAGAATCGCTCCAACCTCGGCGCGGCTCTTCAGATGCTCGGAGACATTCGGGGCATCGGGAAGCAGGCCGCCAAGGTAGACGACCAATTTGAGATCCTTCCCGGCAACGGCAAAGCTCTCCGCCGCGCGGCGGTCCTGAGCCGCGAAGTCCCTGGCGGTCGACATCGAATGGACGAGATAGTAAGCCGCCTCGACGCCCTCGAAGGCGGGACCCAGCGAGTCGGCGTCAAGCAGATCCCCTTTCACGACGGTGACCCGGTCAAGCCAAGCGCGTCTGGCGATTCGAGAGGGATCGCGAGCGAGCACGACCAGTTCGTGTCCCCGCTCGAGTAATCGGGATACGAGTCGTCCGCCGATATAGCCTGTCGCTCCCGTGACGAGAATTCGCATCGTATCGTTCCGCCGAAAGGTTTGGACTCTCCTATAGAGACTGTAGTGTCTCAGGAGTTGCCGCAAGCGCGGCATCACGTGAAGTTGTCGGCGCAGGATGGACGATCTCGTAGGACTCCATCGGCCGGCATGAAGAAATCTTCAAAAAATCACGGCCTCGCTCGCCAACCCGATGCCAGGCGGCTAGGCTGTCGACATCTCAACGATGCCTTGGAGAATCAACGCATGTTCCGTTCGCAAGTGAAGACCCTGCTGCTTGCCACTCTGCTCGTCGCCCTCGGCGCGTCCTGCGCCCAGCATTCGTCGTCGGACGACTCCGAGAAGGTGGTGACGATCAAGGGAGTGGGCGGGACGCTAATCGAACCCCTCCTGAAGACATGGTTCTTCGAGTTCCAGCGCGAGAATCCGAACTACCAGATGGAATTCGAGGCGAGAGGTAGCGGCGAGGGGATCGCCGCGTTTCTCCACGGCAAGGTCAACTTCGCCACCTCCAACGTCCCGCTGACCGAGAAGCAAATGGCCTCCGTTCCCCGCGGGGCCCTCAATATCCCGGTCGCCGCGGCTCCGATCGTCTTCGCGTACAACCTTCCTGGAGACCTGGAGACCAACGCGTTCAAGCTCACCCACGAGGCGCTCGCGAGCATCTACCTCGGTGAAGTGAAGAAGTGGAACGATCCGATCATTGCCAAGGCGAATCCCGAACTGAAACTGCCCGAAAAGGAAATCGTGCTCGTCTACGAAGGTCGACAGGATGGAACGACCTACGCGCTCACGCGATACCTCAGCACTATCTCCACCTCGTGGAAGGAAGGGCCGGGAACGGGGCTCTCGGTCAATTGGCCGGTGATCGGCATCTCGGGAGAAGGCAACTCCTCGATCGCCCAACTCGTGCAGGACAACGACGGGTCCATCGGTTACCTGGGATACTCGTTCGCGTCGATCACCAAGTTGCCGATGGCCTCGCTCCAGAACCGCGCGGGGGAGTTCGTCGCCCCCTCGGTCAATTCCGGAATCGCCGCTCTCAACGACACCCCGTTCGACGACAACTTCCACATGCAGGTCTTCGATCCCACCGGCGTCGACGCCTACCCGATCATCGCGTGCGCCTGGGTGCTCAGCTACAAGAACACCAACAATGCGGCGATCTCGACCGGCCTGAAGAAATTCCTCGACCACGTGCTCACCGAGGGGCAACAGGTCTCCGAGAGCGCCGGCTACATCCCGATCCCGGCCGACCGCTTACCCAAGATCTTGGCCCTCACGAGCCAGATCAAGACGGTTCAGGGCGCGAGCGTCTCCAAGGAAGAACAGAATCAGGGCCAGTTCATGATCGGCCAGTAAAGCCATTCAACCGGTGATCGCGCCCTATTGGCTCGCGGATGGTGACAAGGTCGACCAACGGGCGGCCTCGAAGGGTTCGACGATGTCGACAGGCTCGAAGGAGACGGGACGCAGCTCTCCGACGGACGTGGTCCGTTCAACGGCCTGGAGCGTTTGCTCCCGGAGTACTTCTTCGGGAATGACAACGCCCGGACGCAGCGTCCGAAGGGCCTTGGCGACCGTCACGATCTGGCGCTCCAACTCAACCTTCACGGCGGCCAGCTCGTCGGCGATCCTCGTGTTGGGGACTTCCTCATTCGTCACGTGAAAGCCGACGCCCCCCTCCTCGGTCGGTTCCCACGTCATCGGCCGAACGGACTCTCCATTCCCGAGCATTCGCTGCTGCCGGACGACGACGTACTGACATTCGCGCAAGGCGCCAAGGAGTTGAAGCAGACGCTGTTCGGTGAGGGAACTGGAGGGGAGGACGACAAATCCCTCCTCGACGCGATGAGGAGTCACCGTCCGTTCAAGAAACCGCATCACGAAGTCACTCCGCGCGGCTCCGGCCCGCTGGGCATCGGCCAACACGACCTCGTGCGTATCCCCCACCATGACGAAAAGGATCGCGAGAGCCACCAAGGCGATGCCGCAGACGACGACTTCGAGACGCTTGCCGTTTCGCATCGCTCAGGCTCCCTCGTTGCATGCCACCGACCGGCGTGGTCCAGTTGGCCAACCCATGGTCACTTGGCGGAGATAGCGTCGTTTGGACAACAGGGGAAGGTCAACTGGAGCCTCTCGGAGCCTTTCTGGCGGGTTCCATTCGCCAAGGTGGGCAAGGAAGCGGAAATCCGTAGCATGAGGCGAAAATCAGATGCTACTCCTAAACGTCAGGAGAACGTCACCTTGGCGGTCCAAGCTCGGGCGCTCGTCCCGCCCCGGCCCATCGGCCCGCGACGTCACTCCTCGGCATGACATCGCAACGCGGAGGTAGGCAATGGACGTGGTATGGCTTGCACGGGTGCAATTCGCCCTTGCCGTGATGTTCCATTACATCTTTCCACCGCTGACCATCGGCGTCGGGCTCTTGATGGTCATCATGGAAGGGACCTACATGCGGACCCGCAATCCCATCTATGAGGCGATGGCGAAGTTCTGGACCAAGGTCTTCGCCGTCAACTTCGCGATGGGAGTCTCGACCGGGATCGTGATGACGTTCCAGTTCGGCATGAACTGGGGGGCCTTCTCCAACTACGTCGGCAACATCTTCGGAGCGGCACTGGCCGCCGAGGGCATCTTCGCCTTCTTCCTCGAGTCGGGTTTTCTCGCGGTCCTTCTGTTCGGATGGGATCGCGTCTCACCGCCGGTCCACTTCTTCGCAACGATCATGACGACCTGCGGCGCGATCTTCTCCGCCGTTTGGATCATCATCGCCAACTCCTGGATGCAAACCCCCGCCGGCTACCAAGTCGTGGAATTCCAAGGTGTCCCCCGCGCGGAGCTGACCTTTTTCTGGGACATGATCTTCAACCCGTCGACCGTGCCGCGTCTGATCCACACCCTGATCGGTTGCTTCATCGTCGGCGCGTTCTTCGTCATGAGCATCTCGGCGTACTACATCGTCCGCAATCGCTTCGTCGACTTCGCCAAACGCAGCTTCACGATCGCGCTGCTGGCGGCGCTAGTCTATAGTTTCGTCATGATGTCCTCGGGCGACTTGATGGCCCGGACCGTCGCCTTTTACCAACCCGAGAAGCTGGCGACCTTCGAAGGTCACTTCAAGACCGGCGAGGGACCGACGCCGTTTCTGCTTTTCGGCGTCCCCGACGAGAAGGAACAGACGGTCAAGTACGCCCTCTACGTTCCCAAACTGCTGACGTTTCTCGTCTATCGCAACTTCACCACCCCGGTGAAGGGTCGCGACTACGTCAAGGATCCGGCCGATCGACCACCACTTTGGATCCCGTTTCTCTGCTACCACATCATGATCTACTCCGCGGGGCTCTTCGCGGGACTGACGTTACTGGGAGCGATCTTCCTTTGGCGCGGAACGCTCTTCGAGAAGAAGTGGCTGATGTGGATCTTCGTCTTCGCGATCATCTTCCCGTACATGGCCAACCATAGTGGGTGGATATGCGCCGAGGTCGGACGACAACCTTGGGTCGTCTATCACCAAATGAAGACCTCCCACGGCGTCTCCGCCGCGGTCAGCGGTGGCGAGGTGCTCGCGGGAATCATCATGTTCGCGGTGATTTACGGGCTCCTCTTCTTCGTCTGGATCTATGTCCTTTCGAGCAAGATCCTACACGGTCCCGAACTGCCCGAAACACCTCCGGAGACGACCACCGTCAAGGGTCTTCTCGGCGCCGCGGCCGAACGTATGCGTCCGGAGTTGAGCGAGATGGCGGACCAAGAGGATGAGTCAAAGGAGTCGCCCTCATGACCGAACTCGAAGTGCTGCAGTACGTCTGGTACATCCTTTTGGGTTTTCTCCTCGCGGGCTACGCCTGTCTGGACGGGTTCGACCTCGGCGTCGGCATCATTCATCCCTTCCAACGCGGGGACGACGAGCGGCGCACGGCGATGAACGCCATCGGCCCGTTGTGGGACGGCAACGAAGTCTGGCTGGTCACCTTCGGCGGAGCCCTCTTCGCCACCTTCCCGATCGCCTACTCGACCGCGTTCCAGGGCTTCTACATCCCGTTTCTGATTCTGCTGACGTGCCTAATCTTTCGTAGCGTCTCGCTCGAGTTTCGCAGCAAGCGTCCCTCACTCGTCTGGCGCTACACCTGGGACATGATCTTCTTTCTCTCGAGCCTCGGCGCGACCTTCCTCTACGGCGTCGCGGTCGGCAACATGGTCCACGGACTCCGGCTCGACGCGGAAGGGCATATCACCGACCGTCTGTGGAACCTGCTGCACCCCTACTGTCTCGTCGTCGGCGGACTCGCCGTCGCCACCTTCGCGATGCACGGCTCGATCTTTCTTTACATGCGAACCGATGCCAGTCAGCGCGAACGCACCTACGGCCATATCTGGTCGTGCATCGGGTTCTTCCTGATCTTCTTCTACATGGCGACCGTCTTCACGCTCTACTTCATCCCGTCCTCGACACGCAACTTCGTTCATTTCCCGTGGGCATGGATCATCGTAATCGGGACAATCTTCGCGATCGCCAACATCCCGCGCTCGATCTTCCACCATCGCCCCTTCCAAGCCTTCTTGTCGTCGTGCGCGACGATCTGCGGCTTGGTCGCCCTCTTCGGCATCGCGCTGTTTCCGAACCTGGTCACCTCGTCGATCAGCCCCGAGTACAGCCTGACTATCCATAACGCCTCCTCGGCGGTGAAGACGCTGCGAGTCTGCCTGATCATCGCGATCATTGGCATGCCCTTCGTGATCACGTACACGGCGTGCATCTACTGGGTCTTTCGCGGGAAGGTCCAGATGGGGCACTTCAGCTACTAGCGCGCTCGGGATCCGTTTTTGAAGCCGGCTCCGGCTACGTGCCGACGATCAGCTCTTGAGACGGAATAGGCGAATCAAGTTCACTCGCCCGACGACGCGCCGGTCTCCGGATCGGGATCGGCGCCGACGCGCCAGAGACGCAATGTCGAGGTGGTGAAGGGCTGGCCCGAGGGTCCAATGACCACGGCGATCTTGTCGCCCGGCTCGACGATTCCCGCGTCCTTGAGCCGCCGTTCGGCGAGCCGCGCCGCGGTCTGACCATCGTTGACCTTCTCGCATAGCACCGAGCGGATGCCCCATTGCAGCGCGAGCCGGCGACGAGTCTGGTCGTCATAACAGAACGCGATCACTAGTGAGTGAGGGCGATAGGCGGAGAGATAGCGTGCCGTCCGTCCGGTCCGAGTGAAGACCGCGACGGTCGCAAGATCCAAGTCGATCGCCGCCCGCGCGGCCGCGTGGGCCACGGCGTTGCGAAAGTCGGGATCGGTCTGGTGAGTGGCCGGAAGGATGGTCTCGTCGGAGGTGGCGCTTCCCTCGACCTCGCGAACGATCCGGCTCATCATCTCGACCGTACGCCGGGGATAGCGTCCCACCGCCGACTCGGCCGAGAGCATGACCGCGTCGGTCCCATCGAGGACCGCGTTGGCGACATCGGAGACTTCCGCCCGCGTCGGCTGCGGGTTATTGATCATCGACTCGAGCATCTGCGTCGCGGTGATCACCGGTTTGGCCCGTCGGTTCATCACGCGAATCATCCGCTTTTGGAGCATCGGAACCTTCTCGAAGCCGACCTCGACGCCGAGATCGCCGCGCGCGACCATCAGCCCATCGGCAATCTCCGCGATCGCCTCGAGATGGTCGATCGCGTCGGGTTTCTCAATCTTCGCGATGACGGGAATGTCACCGGCGCGCTCCTTCGCCGCTGTCACATCCTCCGGCCGGCGGACAAAGCTGAGCGCGAAAAAGTCGACGCCGATGCCCCGACAAAAGGTGATGTCCGCTTTGTCCTTCTCGGTCAGCGCGGGTGTCGAGAGCCCCGCCCGCGGGATGTTCAGTCCCTTGCGACTGCGAAGCTTCCCGCCCGCGCGGATCTTGCAATGGACATCCCTGCCTTCCGACTCGAGGACCTCGAGTTCCAGCAGTCCATCGTCGACGAAGATGGCGTCGCCCGGTTTGACATCGCGGGGAAGAGGTTCGTAGTTGGTGCCGACACGCTGGGGCGTGCCTACGATCTCGTCGGTCGTGAGGACAATCGAGTCACCGCTCTGGATCTCGACACCACCCTCCTCGATCTCGCCGAGCCGGATCTTCGGGCCGCACAGATCGGCGAGAATCGCGACAGGCTGGCCCATGCGGGCGGCGGTGGCCCGGATCGTCTCGAATGCTTCGCGATGGTGATCGTAGTCACCATGCGAGAAATTCAGCCGAGCGACGTTCATTCCCGCATCAATCAGTTGCTCGATGGCATCGGGACTCGACGAAGCCGGACCGATAGTGCAGACAATCTTCACACGACGCACGGCAGCATCTCCCTGTGGAGCATTCCGAGACCGTCTCAACAGACCGTTGGCCTATTCAATCCTGGTTGCAAGATCGGTGCCGCTCGAAGAATGGGCTAGAGCAGCTCGTCCAACTGATCCACCAGTTGTTCGAAGCGACGCAGCGCCGCCTCGATCGGTTGCGGCGAGCTCATGTCGACACCGGCATCGCGGAGGAGATCGAGCGGGTCCTTCGAGCAACCCGAGCTCAGGAAGCCAAGGTAGGCGTCGCGCTCCTTGGCTCCACCTTGGAGCACACCCTCGGAGAGCGCGATCGCGGCCGCCATCCCGGTCGCGTACTTGTAGACGTAGAACGCGTGGTAGAAGTGGGGAATCCGCAAGCACTCCAGCGACAGGCATTCGTCGATGCGGAACTCCTTGCCGAAGTAGGTCTCGAGCAAGCTGTGGTAGAGGTTCCGAAAGACATCGAGCGTCAGGGGTTTGAGGGACTCGGCGAACGTGTGTGTCTTTCTCTCGAACTCCGCGAACATGGTCTGGCGAAACATCGTCGCGCGAATCGCGTCGATCTCGCGGTTGATGTAGTAGGCCCGTTCCTGATCGGTCTCGGCGTTCTCGAGCAAGTAGTGGCTCAAGAGCTGCTCGTTGAAGGTGCTGGCCACCTCCGCCACAAAGATTCGGTAGTGGTAGTCCTGGTACGCTTGCTTCTTCACCGAGTAGTAGGAGTGCATCGAATGGCCCGCTTCATGGGCGAGCGTGAAGACGTGGTCGAGCACGTCCTCTTGGTAGTTCATCAGGATGTAGGGATCGCTATCGAAGCTGCCGGAACTGAAGGCCCCGCTCTGCTTGCCCTTGTTCTCGTAGCGATCGCACCACCGCCCGCGCAATCCGTTCTCGAGCACCGACGCGTACTTGTCGCCTAGCGGCGTGATCGCCTCCATGATCACCGAGACGGCTTGGTCCCAGGTATGGTGCTTGTGGATCTTGCCGACGATCGGCACATAGGTGTCGTAGTGGTGAATCGCCTTGAGCTTCATCGCGCGCCGCCGGACTTCGTAATAGCGGTGCAGCGTGGGCAGACACTTGCGCGTCGTCCAGACCAGATTCTCATACACGTCGACCGGGACGTTGTCGGGAAAGAGAGCCGCATGAAGCGCCGAGGGATGGTTGCGAGCCTTCGCGTAGTAGACATCCGTCAGGATCGAACCACGCAGCGTCGCGGCGATCGTTTGCGCGTGATGCTCGTACTCCTGGTAGTACTGCTTGAATGCCGCCTTGCGAACCGATCGTTTGCGCGACTGCATGAGCGACGCGAAGGAGGCGTGGCTCAGCTCGATGGTCTGCCCGTGCGCATCCTCAATGGTCCCGAAGCGAAGATCGGCATTGTTGAGCTGGGTGAACGTGTGACTGGCCGTCCCCGCCATCTCCGATTGCATCGCCAGCAGACGTTCCTCGTCCGGGCCCAGGGTGTGAGGCCGATGCCGAAGCATCTGGTCGAGCAATCGCCGATACTCCTCAAGCACCTTCTCCTTGAGGAACTTCCTCATCTTGGTGACGGGAATCGCGAGCAGTTCCGGTTGGATGAAGCTCGACGCTTGGGCGGCGAGACTCCCCGTCGAAGCGAGCTTGGCGAGCATTGCTTGGTAGGTGTCGTTCCCCTTATCCTCGGAAGAACGTAGGCTCGCGTAGACGCCGAGCCTCTCCCCCTGGCGAGAGACTTGCAGATCGAGCTTAATGCAGTCCGCGATCGTCTGGGCGCTCTTGCCAAGCTTGCCTCGATACTGTTCGTAGCGGGCGAACGACTTGCTCCAGCGAATGAAGGCCCGCTCCCAGGCCTTGTCGTCGGTGAAGAGACGCGACAGATCCCAGGTATCGGCTTCCTTGACCTTGGATCGGGGCGGCACACGACGGGATTTCGCACGATTGGCTGAGGTCGACATGAGGTTACTCCATCTCGAGAAAGATTCGTCGCGAACCACGACCGCGCGGAAGCGCTCGTTTCGCCAGTCACGGCGTGTCGCCGTCGTTTCTCTCTCGAGAAGCTACGGACAGGACTCCCTACGGAGCGAGACTAAGCTTCGATCAACGGGCTGCTAGGGGGGTAGGATACCGATCAGAGCCGATGAGGCGAGAGGCTCTCGAGAGAACTCGCGAGCCATCGGGTTGGCATCAGGGCTCGGCCGTCGCTTGAGGGCGAGCCGTCGGCGATGGTTCGGCGGGCGGATCGGGAAACTCGCCGAAGATGCGAAAGAGCATGGCCGCGACCATCAAGCCGATCATCCAGACCGCGATCACAATCCCAAAGGTGCGAATGGAGCGTCGACTTGCCAAGGACCAGCCTTTCTTGCTTCGGACACGATGCCTGTGGTGACTCCTCTTATCTTACTGATCCCCGCGAGAGAGGGACGTACGAAGCCGGCGACGTCGAGCGAGTCCGGCCCTGGCGACGATGACCTCAGGAGACCACTCGATCGAGGAAGCGCTGCGCCACGTCACTCGAAAGCAGCAGGATGAGCACGACGACCACCAGCGCGCCGCCGACCCACACCCAGGGGTTCTTTAGGTCGAGCATCGCATCGGAACGCTTCGTCTCCGCTCGGAAGGAGGGACCGAAGTCGACCGTCGAGATCTCGATCGTTCCAACAGGCTCCGACAGGTCGGCCTCGGCGACAGGGTGCGCCAAGTCATCGGAGCCCGAGACGATCGGCTCGAGGACCACTGGTTCGGCGATCGCCGGTTGGGACACCGTCGACCTGGCGTCACTCGGCGGCGCCAAGGTGGCCGTCTCGGTGACCATCGGCGAGGCGACTACAGCTTTCTCTCGCGGCGTTTGGACCTTCAGTACCCCTCCCAGCACCGCGACGGCGGACACCGCTTGTGTCGCCGGTGGCGATTCGTCCTCGAGCCGAGCCTCGAAGGGCTGCTCGATTGACGTGCGACGATCACCCTCGACCAAGGAGAAGACGATTCGCCCTTTCACCCCAACCAACGGACTCTCATCGAGCAACCGCAGAGGCTGCGTCCATCGTCGTTTCGTCGGCCCCTGGATCAACCCATCTCCCGTGTCGCCGGTATCGTGCGGCAACTCGAGAGGCCCCTTCGGCTCGACTCCGGTCATCTCGTCGATGAAGAGCCGCGAGGGGGCATACGCCGCGCCCTTGCTCCGCCCGATCGGCACCAGACGCATCCCGTCGAAGACCGAAACATCGAGATGCAGCGCGACGCTGTCCGCTTCGCTCTCCCGACGGAGCACCGCGCGCAGCGTTGGCCGCTCGCCCACTTTGAGCGTCCTCGACTCCGCGAGGACGCCAAGGGATGTCGAGAACGGCAGGCCACTCATCAGGTAGGAACGCCCCGATTCTTCGTGGGTGATCAGACAGTCGACCGTCCCCTCGATCGGGATGGCGTTGACGTTGACGACCTTCCGAATCAGGAGTCGACGGCGAAAGACCGGACTCTCTCGGTAGTAGCGAACGACGCGCAGATGGAATCGGGGCTCCCGCTTTTCGAGGGCTTCGGGCGACTCAAAAGCCTCGAGAGGAACGTAATAGCGCGACGGATTGAACCGAATGCGTGTCGGCATCACCGACCCCGCGACCTGTTCGGTGTCGTAGGCGACATACCCCGACGGGATCCGAATCTCGAGCGAGAGAAAGACCTCGCCACCAGGCAAGGCCGAACGTGGTATCACCGAGGCTTGCACCCGCACGCGCGGGCGGCGCGGCTCGTCGCCTAGTAGCGACGTCGACAGCAGCATCAGGGTTAGTAGCAGAGGAACATAGACACGAACCATCGGACCGGTGCTCGCTCCAAGATGAGACCAAGTGACCAACCACGCCGCGGTCCGGTTATTCCAATCGTGTTGGTTGGAACGCGATCGCGCGGAGTCCCCCATTCGATTCATCGTCACGTCGTTCGGTGTCGTGGAGACTTGGAGAGGTCTTTTTGCGCCGAGAGGTGGTTGGAGCGGTCGGGGTGGGCGAATAAAATTGGTTGCAGGAGAGGGTCGCGTCTCGCGCCCCCAACATTGGCGGGAATCAGGTCGCGGGGGAAATGTCTTGAAGTCCCAACTCACGGTCAGCGTGTGGTCGATCGCCATCGTCGCCACGCTGGCACTGACGGCGGTCGCTCACGCTTGTCCGATGTGCGCGGAAGCTCTGGACAACACGACGGGCCAGGCCGGCGGCAGCCTCGCGGGCGGTTTCTACTACAGCATCCTCTTCATGTTGAGTCTGCCCTTCTCGATCATCACTTTCTTCGGCGTGATGTTTTATCGCCTGCACCGCAAGTCCCTGCTCGAGGCAGGCGAGTTGCCTGGCGCCGACCCGATCGAGTCCCCATCGTCGTCCACCTAACAGCCCTGGTCCATCTGACTCGTCGGGCGCGATGCCCCACGAAGAGTCCTCGTCGGACCTACTCCTCATCGATTTCGAGGTAGTCCTCGTCGGTGATCGACTCGAAGATGCCAATCTGCTCGATGGCTCCCTCGTTGCCGCCGAGAGCCTCCTCGACGATCGAGAAGGACGCACCCGTCGACTCGAGCCGGAAACCGCTGTCGCTCGAGTTGCCGAGCATGTAGATCGACATCGTCGACGCCTCCTCGTTCCGCGCGGAGAATGCCATCGTTCCCGTGCTCTGGTTGTTAGCCTGGAAGAGGATATCGTCGACAATCGCCTTCAGGTTGGCATTCCCGTGCGACGTCAGCAGTACCCCTTCCCCGGCGCTGTTGGCGATGTTGGACTGCGAGATGCGCAGCGAGACTTTGCTGTCATCGCTGGCGTCGGCGACAAATCCATGAGCGCTGTTGTCAACGATGGTGCTTCCCCACTCGATCCCGGCGATGCTCGAGCCGGTGGTGAGAAGCCGCGTCCCGGCGCCGGCGTTGTTCTGAAAGACGTTGCCGTAGACCGAGACGAGCAACTCCGTCTGGTCGGCTCCTTCGATTCGCACCGCGTCATCAAGCCCACCATCGACGATTGTCGACGCCAGCGTTCCCGTGACCAGCGAGGTATCGCGCATCGTTAGGAGCACTCCCGTGCCTTGGGGACGTAGGATCGTGTTGTTGATCGCTCGGATCTTCGTGTAGCTATTGCCAGATCCATCAAAAGAGAGTCCGATCCCGCCCGCATCGGTGATCGCGTTGTTCTCAATGTTGGCTTCCAGATCGGCCGAGTCCCGCGCCACCATCGACACGCCGGTGCCGGGACTGTCGACAAGAACGTTGCTGGAAAAGGTCACTTCGGCGTCGCTCTCGCCTTGAGCGGTCACGATCACCGCGGGCGCGTTGGTGGTGATGCCGGAAGCGTCGATCGCGTTTCCGGTGAGCGACGCGTCGAGCACTCCCCCTTGGGCGGTCACGACGATCGCCGAGTCGGTCGTTCCCTCGATCGTGTTGCCCTGGATACTGAATCCTAGATCACCCGCTCCCTGTTCGATCGCGATGCCGCGTCCGCCGAATCCGGCTCGTCCCGGATTGACAATCGACGTGTTCTGAACGAGCCCTCCTCCGAGGAACCCGGTGAGACGAATCCCATCACCGCCCGCGTTGAGAATGGTCGTATCGCGAACCGCGGCGTTGGTGATGCCATCTCCCACGATGGCGGTCCCACCGGCGCCGTCGATCGTGAAGCCAGCGACCTCGTTGCCGTTGGCGAGCCGAATCGCGACATCGGGAGAGGTGATCACCGGGGCACCGCCACTCGTCTCTCCGGGAAGGACGAAGAGCCCCTTGCTGCTGTTGATCAGATGGCTCGTGCCCTCACCCAGGAGATGCTGGTAGTCCTTGAGCACGATTCCTTGGTCCATGCCCCGCGCGGTGCCATCCCCACGACGAACGTAGATGTACTCGCCGACATCCGACGCCGCCTCGGCTTGGCCGAGCGTGCCGTAGGGATCCTCGAACGTCCCCGATCCACCACTGACCGTATTGTCGACGTGGTAGAACTGAAGCGCCGAGCCGGTGGTGCTGACGGCGAGTTCCGGCTGCGAGTCACGAAGGACAGCGATCGCCCGCTGTCGCTGTACCGGATCGCCGAGTCGATCGATGAATTCGAGCGAGCGCTTGTTCCGAGCGGAATTGCGTCTGTAGAGTCGGTAGGCTCCCTGAAAGACCACGGTCGTGTCGAAGAGCGTGTCGTTCTCCACCGCGAGTTGCAGGAAGAGGTTCTTGGTCACGCGAGCGGCGATCCGCCCACGGGCGCCATAGGCCTGAGGCGTGTCCTCCCCCTTGTAGTGGTACCAACCGCCGAACCCACGAAGCTCGAACGCTCGGTAGGCCCAGAGGAGAGCTCCCGCCTCCATGTCCAGGCCGGTCAGGGCCGTCTGGTAGTCCTGCAGGAAGTAGACGTTGTTACCACTGAAGTAGGGATCGTGGACGCCACCGACGGTCTTGCGAGTGCTACCGACCGGCGCGTAAACGTTCGTCCGAAAGTCCCAGACCTCGCCGAGGGTCTCCACGCCGACGCCGATCTGGCTGAAGGTGCGCTGTCCCGTGTCGCGGTTGTCGTAGTAGGAGTATGCTCCAAAAATCCGGTTGAATCGCTTGCTGTAGAACCGGTGGCCGAGTCCGAGATTGGTGCCGAGGGCGGCTGAGTTCGAAAGGAGCAGGTTCCCATCGAAGAAGGTAATGTTGCGTCCCGGCGCCTCTAGCAGCGGGATGAATCCCTCGAACGATGTGAAGCTCTCCCGATAGCCGATGCCTGGTCCGGTATCGTGAGCGATACCGACGCGCGGTCCGATCCCCCGGAGAAAGCGCTTGGGCGCCGAGTCGATGATGTCGACCGCCTCGCCTCCCTCTTCGATGACCTCGTCACCGATGTTGGACATCTCCGACTTGGCGGCGATGGTCTCCTCATCACTCTCGGAGGCGGAAGCCTCGATTGCCACGGGGGGCGGGGGAGTCAACTCGCTCGGCAGATCGATAGGTTCGACCGCCACGACCTTCGCCTCTTCGACGGGTCGGTTGCGTTTCAACGATTCGTCTCCCGTCGCGGCCTGGTCGGCCAAACCGGGAGCTGCGCACGCCACGATCACCAGAAGCGCCGCAAGATCGTACCGATGACCCATGGGCACCGGCTCCTCTCTCGTTCGAGTTTTTTGGATAATGGCGCGAACGGATACGGCAGACGCGATCCTGTGTCAACCGCGCCTTGAACGAACGAGCAGGAATGTCGATTGCCGCGAGGACCAGTTCCTCTCATCTCCACCAGCGAATCGACGAAACATGCCACGTCGGAGGCGACCTGACCGGTTCCGTTGGGTCCTAAGAGTGGGTCACGCGGACGATTCCCCTCCCGTCGAGCGACGAAACCCCAGTCGAAACCGAACGAAACGCGGAAAATCTTACGCAGTGTGACGCACTTTCGCCACATTCGCTGTCCTGCGCTGTCAAGTCATTCTTCGCGATTGACCGATCTAGGCAATGAGCAAGGATTGCTCGGACTATGACGGCACAGGCCGCAACCGGTGCGAGAAGGTGCCGGGCTCGTCACGACAAACCGCACAAGGAAGTGGGGAATCACGATGCGCGCTCTCCCGAGCTCGTTCGTTCAGCAACTCTGTTTGTTGCTTTCGATTGGACTGATGGTCGGCTCCGGGCTGGGATGCTCGTTGACCCCGGGCGGAGGCCTCGTCGCTTTCCCCCATCGGGAAAAGCTCTCCGAGTGCGCCGAATTCGTGCGTCAACAGAACCCCCACGAACTGGCGGTGCCGCGCGAACTCGAGAAGACCGTGATCCCCGCCTACATCGTCGAGCCGGGTGACGTCCTTCTGGTCCAGGCCGCCGACTTCGACTCCCCTGCCCGGCTCCCCACCGATCAGCCGGTCCTCGCCGACGGCACTATCGACCTGGGTCGCTACGGACGACTGATGGTCGCCGGCCAGACCGCCGAGGAGATCGAGGAGACCGTCACCCACATCGTCAACAAGAAGACGAAGGATGCCGGGGCGATCACCGTGCGGATCATCGAACGCCAGAGCAAGGTCTTCTATGTCCTCGGCGAGGTCAACGCCCCCGGGGCCTACACGTTCATCGGCCGCGAAACGGTCCTTGACGGCATCCTGACGGCCGGCGGCTTGACCGACCGGGCATCGCGAGATGACATCATCGTCAGCCGTCCGACTGCTCCGCCGGATTGTCGCGTCGTCCTGCCCGTCTGCTACACCAACATCGTCCAGCTCGGTGACACCACGACGAACTACCAACTGATGCCGGGTGATCGCATCTACGTCACCGACCGCAACGTCTGGAAGGATGCGTTCAAGAAGAACAAGAAGAAGCTCTGCGAACGGTTCTGCTGCGGCCCGCAGTGTCGCTGCCCGGAGGTTCCCGGCCAAGCGGGTTGCGTCCCGATGTACCATCCGCCGGTGCCCTGTCCGCCGACGCCGACGTTCGTGCCGCCTAGCAACGACACCGCTCCCTAGTGCGGAGAAGCGACCGAGTCGCTCAGGCTCGACTTGAGTGTTGAAAGATGAGGTCGGTCGAACCAGAACGTCCGACCGAGAAGGATGTCGGTCCCACCGACTGTTGTCCACAAGTAGCTGTGTGGGCCACCGGCTGGTTGCCCGTCAGTGACCATCGGTTTCATGTTGGGCGACCCGCCATCCAAACTCATACGGACCTAGACCAAGCCCTTCAGCCCAAAGCGTTCCCGCAAGTCGTCAAAGAGCTGACGCCGCTCGGGAGCGGGAGCGCTGCCGCCAAACGAGAGGAAGACCTTGAAGGCCGATCGGCCTGTCTTTTCGAAGAACTGGAAACTGAGCGTCGAGACCCCGTCCATGTGACTCGGTTTCTCGACCGCGAAGATCGCACCGAGTCGATCGTAGCGAATGTGCATGTCCAGCGACCCACTCTGGACATTGAAGTAGGGGCCCGACTTGCTGAAGCCTCCAAACGTCCCTTCCGCCTCGATCGCGACCGTCCCCGTGTTGACGATAACGAAGACATCGCCCAACGGCTCGAAGGAGCGAAACACCTCCTCCCACGAACCGAGATCGAGTTCGACCGACCGCCCATCGGGCAAGTAGCGAACGACCTCGCATTCGGTGATGCCCAACGAATCGGCGACGTGCGGCGTCATTTGCCGAGGATTGTGCTCGAACGCCTCGCGCACCATCTCGGCGATCTGTTTCTTCTCGTCCTCGCCCACGATCACTCCTTGTCCGGGGGTGGTCACCAATAGGCCCCGTCGACTCACAACGCCAAAATGTTTGCTAGAACCCGAGCACGTCCGCCATGCCGTACTCGCCCGGCGCCTTCCCCGCGAGATACGCCGCCGCCGCGACCGCTCCGGAGACGTACGAGTCCCGACTGCTTCCCTTGTGCACCAGCTCCAGCGTTTCGCCAAGCGTGCTGAAGACGACGGTATGTTCGCCAACATTGTCGCCGGTACGAAGCGCATGGACACCGAGTTGATTTCGCGGACGTTCGCCCGTGATTCCCTCGCGGCCATAAACCCGTTCGGTTAGACCCATCCCCTCCTCGACGATCTCGGCGAGTTTGAGGGCCGTTCCGCTGGGGGCATCGACCTTGTAACGGTGGTGACGTTCGATGATCTCCGCGTCGAAATCGCGTCCCCGAAAGATCTTCGCGGTGTCGGCCGCGAGCTTCATCAGGACGTTGACCACCAGGCTGCAATTGGCCGCAACCATCAGCGGAATCCGCTCGGCATACGTCATCAGACGTTCGCGATCCTCGGCGCTGAATCCCGTTGTCGCCACCAGCAGGGCGGTTCCCTGCTCGGCACAGCGTTCCGCAAGCGCCAGCGACGCTTCCGGAACCGAGAAGTCGATCACCGCGTCGAGATCCTTGGGCATCTCGGCGCTGACCTGGACGCCCACGTCCCCCAAGCCACAGACCTCCCCGATATCGTTGCCCAACTCCTTGGAGTGGGACGATTCGAGAGCCGCCGCCAAAGCGACGTCGGGATGAGCATGAACCGCCGCGACGACGCGACGCCCCATCCGTCCACAGGCACCATGAACTCCAACACGAACTACTGACACGACAAACCTTCCTTGAGTCGAGGGCGTGAAGGGGCTAACGGACCATGCGAGCGTCGGCCCAATCCGCGTAGTCCTGGACGTCTCCACGACTCGCGTAGTCGACCACGAGCGTCAGCCGTTTTCCTCCGGCGATATCCACGTTGATGGCCGCCGGCTCGCTACGAACCGTCATCTCCCCGCTGTCGAAACGAGTCTCTCCGTCGACAAGCACGAGAAAGCGAACGCTCGCGAGATAGCCGGCGGCCCGGTCCAGCCCCGCGATCGCCTCGAAACGTTCGTAGCTGCCGACATCATACGAAAGTGAGCTGTGGCTCTTGACGCCGATTCCCTTCGTGTAGACGGTTTCCCCGATGCGGATCGGCTGACCGAGCACATTGAGATCCTGCCGCCGCTCGCGCCGATCGTCCCAGTAGGCTTCCGCGACCTCTTCGACCGGTTCGAGGTCCGACAGGTATACCGCGCGTCCGTTGTACATCGTAACATCGACCAACAAGCGGGAATCGATCTCGACCGGCAGACCGATCGCCGTCATCGCCTTCAATTCCCACCCGTCGGTCGTCATCTCGCTGACACGAATCGAACTGCCATCCTTGAATCGCAAGAGCGCGTGCAAGCCCTCCGGAGCCCGATAGTCGAGGAGGGTCGGATCGATCGCCAGCGCCGCGACGACCTCGCGATCGACTTGCGCTTCCGCGTCATCCTTCATGATCTCGACGTTGGCGGAGGAGAGCTTCAAAAACAGACCGGTCAACGCGTCGCCGTTCTTCAGAAGGACTTGGTCGCCCGTGCGCTTCCCCTGGCGAATCGCCCGCGTGAGATCCTCGATCTTCTCCTTGGTCGCGTCGACGCTCTCAAGCAGGATCACCCCCTGAACCACCGTGAGAGGAATCTCGAGCCGACCGTTGAACTTGCCTTGGAGGACGACCGTTTCCTCCTCGCTGGTCATGATGTCCCCGGCAATCACCTCGCCGGTGGGGAAGAGAACCTGCGAGCCCTCGGGACGGGCCAAGGCGCTGTTGCCGACGACTTGCAGCGAGATGACGTCGGCCAGATCGAAGGTGACCTCGCTGGCGTCCTTCTTCCCGCGAAGGGTCCACCGCTTGCCGAAGGATGCCTCCTCGAGCTTGGTGAGCTTGCCGTCGGCTCCCTTCACCTCGACGGTGAGCCCGTCGGCCGACGCGACGCCCGCCAGCGTGAACAACAAGATCGCGGTCAGTCGAAACAAGTCGGTAGGTCCTAGCGTTGGAAGATGGGAAGGTAGCCGTTGGGCATCTGCAGGATGATGCAAGCCATCGCGGTACCGTACTCGGGACAGATGGTGTCGGCCCAACTGCCGTCGGGGCGACTGCGACGATTGAGCTCATCGCGGATAGCGGGATACCAGACGAGCCAATGATCATCGCCCGACTGATACATCGCCTGAACCGCGTAGTAGTGGCCGTAGAAGTAGTGGCTCTCGCGGCGGTTCTGCCGTCCCGGAATATATTGCATCAGGTACTCGAGCCCGTGCTCGATCTCGTTGCCTTCGTAGATTCCGGTGCTGTAGAGCGCGACGATTCCCGCGGCCGAGCGGGGAAAGGCGCTGGGGCCGGCGTTGATCATGTAGCGAAACCCGCCATCGCCGTTTTGGCTACGACGAACGTACTCGACGCACTTGTCGATCGTGCTGCGCGGGACGTGGATGCCGGCGTTGCGCGCGGCCCGCAGCGCCATGATCTGACACACCGAAACGGAGATGTCCGCGTCGGGCGTGCGCTGGGGTTGGTAGCGCCAGCCCCCTTGATTGTTCTGGGAGAAGATGATCAGTTGGATCGCCTTCTTGAGTTTCTCCCGGATGTCCGCCCGCCGCGTCATCCCGTAGACCTCGGCGAGAAAGAGCGTCCCGAAGCCATGATCGTACATTGGCCCGTGCGAGGTCGAGCGTGGCACACAGATGAACCCCGAGGGCGAGGTGTTATCGAGGATGAAATCAACGAGTCGATCGAGCGGTTTGCCGTAGGGCCCCTCGCCGGGAGTGCTCCCACTACTGAGCAGCGCGAGCCCCGACAGGGCGGAAACCGCGATGTTGTCCGCGTACTGACCACTGCCGATCGACCCTTGCGGATTCTGGCGGCGAACCAGGTACTCCAGGCCCGCGTTGATCGACCGCTGCGTGTTCGGCGTGACGAGGATCAAGTCGTCGCCGGCCGCGACCAGCTCTTCCTTGGCTTCCGGAGGGTCCGCGTCTTGGGCGACCGACGCCGTCGTGAGAAACAGAAGTGCCGCTAGGACGACCATGTTGGCAACTTTCACGGCTACTCCGATCCCCGGCTCGACTCGGTGGCGATGCGCGTGTAGTACTTCTCGAGCAACTCGCGGTAGCGCGGCAAGAAGTCCTCTTTCGCGTACTGGCTCATCTCGTCGCGCATCAACGCCCCGAGATGTCCCCAGATGTCGCGCTCGTCTTTGTCCTTCCCCAACTCCTCGCGACCGACGGCGCCTCGCGTCGCGCGTTTGGCCGGCTCCTTGCCGACCTGTTTGCCCTGCGAACGCTGTTGCCGCTGGCCACGCTGTTGTTGTTGCTGCTGTTGCTGTTGTTGACGTCGCTTCTTCTGCTGCTGTTGTTGCTTCTTGTTCTGGTTCTGATTCTGGTTGTTCTGTTGCTGGAGCAAGACTTCCAAGTCCTCGAGAATCTTCTTCTGAAGTTCGACCGTATCCCCCGAGGCGTCGAGCCGCGCCAAGCGTTCCTCGACATCCCGCATCCGACCGCCGGCCCGCATCAGCGGATCGGCCTCTTCCTCCGCTCCTTCGAGATCCGGCACCAGGTCACGCATCAGCTCTCGATCTAGGTCGGTCTTGCCGCGCGGCTTGGCGTCCGGTCCGGGGATGAGCCGATCGGGAACGACGGGCGCTTCCTCGTCGAGTGTCATCTTCTTAGCATCATCCTTGGTACTCTTGCGACGCTTGAAGAGGGTCGGTTTCTTCTTCGACTTCTCCTCGGAAGCCTTCTCGCGGTCCTTTGCCGCGGATGCCTTCTCCTCCTTGGAGGACGCTCTCTTGGAAGACTCTTCCTTAGGCTTCGTCTCCTTGAAGGAAGTCTCCTTGGACCCTTCGGCCGCGACCTTCGCGGGAGGTGTCTTCTCCTTGACCTCGCTCTTCGCGTCGGCACCCATCTGCAGCACGACCAACAACAGTAGCGGCGTCATCATCGTCATTCCTCCTTCGGGCCATCGCCCGGCAGAAGTGGCTCTTCCTTCGGCTCGGTCATGTTGCGCACCAAGTCGGCGAGCTTGCCCTGCATCTTGCTAAGACGGACGAATTCCTTCTCCTGCAGTGGCGAGAGCTTGCCGTTGCGTCCCTTCACACCCGTCAGACGCGTGGTCCGTTCGTTGATTTCCAACTGAAGGGATTTTAGGAGTTTGATCTGAGCAGTCGGCGGCAAGCCGTCACCTCCCCCCTGACCGCCCTGTCCTTGGCCCTGGCCTTGACCTTGCCCCTGCTGACCGCCCTTCTTCTTACTCGGATCGTTTTTGAGCGAATCGAGCAACTGGGCGAAGCGTCGGATCGCGCTCTCGACTTCGAGTTGCGTTTCCTCCCCAGTGTCGCGCCGCGCGAGCCGGCCCGCCGCCGCGTCCATCGACTCGACCGCTTGCTCGACCACGAGGACAAAGACCTTGGCATTGGGCAACTTCTCGATGAGCGAACGGGCCTCCTCGGCGAGCCCCCCTTCCGCGCGGGAAAGCGACAGGATGCTCTGAAGCTGCCCCCGGGTCCAACGCCCCTTCTCCTCCTTCAGCACGTTGAGCCGTTCGATCTCGACCCGGACGCCGATCTGACGTTCGTGGATCTGGCGAATCGCGTCGGCGATCTTCGCGAGTTGCTCCTGGGCAAGCTCCTCTTCCGCCTGGCGAATGTCCTGCTGAAGTTGCTGCTGGGCCTGGGCGAGTTCCTCGAGCGCCTCCTCTTGTTCCTGCTCCCCTTGTTGGCCGCCCTGCTGTTGCTGCCCCTTGCCACCCTGCCCCATGCGACGAGCGGCATTGCCCATCCGTGAGGCGGCCCGGCCGGAACGTCGACTCGCTTGACGGGCCTGGAGCCGCGAAAGGCGCCGGGCGAACTCCTCGGTCTTGCGTTCGAGTTCCTGCTGCCGGCGCGAGAGACGTTTCAGTTCCTCCTCACGCTTCTTCGGATCCTGGATCTTCTTAGCTTCCTCGGTCTTCTTGCGCAGGAGCCGTTGTTGCTCCTCGATATCCTTCAGCTCCGACGCCGCCTGCTTGAGCTGCTTGACCAGTCGGGCCAGCTCCCGTTCGCGACGGTTCTCCAGGGTCTGCAAGAGATCATTGAGTTCACTGGCGATCTGCTTCTGGTTCTTCGACGCCTCGCCAAGCTGGTTCTCCCCGACGTTGCGAGCGGCTCGGGCCATCTTCCCACCGAGGTCCTTCTTGCGAACGTTCTCGAGCGCCTCCTTGAGTGTTTCCGACGAGACCGGATCCTCCTTGCTCACCGAGTCGGAGAGCTTGCCCATCTTCTCCTGAAGCCTGAGCAATTCATCGCGGATATCGCCCTGTCGTCCGGCGACTTTCGCCAGCTCGGCCTTTTGATCGGCCGTCAGTTCACTCTTCTTCTTTCCGAGCGTCTCCTTGCCGAGCGTCTCGATTCGCTCGGCGATCTCTTCCTGCTTTTCCTGTAGATCGCGGGTGTCGCTGATGACCTGCCAGATGGTCTCCCACTTGTCGAGCTGGTCGAGCATTTGCGCCAGGGAGTCCTCGACACGCTCTTGGTTCTCGTCGGCCTCCTTGAGTTCCTCGGCTTGACGCTGGGCACTGCTCGAGCGCGGTGGGAATGGCTGGCTGGCACTCGTCGACGCGGTCGCCTTTTCCTGTTTGGCCTTGCCCGCTTTCCCGGCCTCTTGCGAATCTTGCGAGTCACCAGATTGCTCTTGCCCACTGGCCTTCGCGGAAGCCTTCGCCTGTTTCGGGTTCGACTTGGACGACGCTCCCCGAGAGGCGGTCTTCGGCGACGCGCCTTGAGAGGCGGTCTTTGCCATCTCCCCCTTCGAAGAGTTCTTGCTCGAAGCGCCCTTCGATTCCGCGTTCTTCGACTCGCCGCTCGCTTCGCTCCGCTTGCCGTCTTGAGATGCTGAGGAGCCCTTTTGCTGCCCACCCGCGTTGGATTGCCGGGACCGAGGGGGTGTCCGCGGTTGCTGCGATCCTTGAGACTCCTGGGTCTTCGCGAGCTTGCGGGCGCTGGTCAGCGAACGCGAGATCTTCGGAAGCTGCTGTTCGGCCACCCGTCCCAGTTCCGAACGAATCAGCACCAGTCGCTTGCGCGTGCCGACGTCGTCGACCTTGTTGTCGTCGAGTTCGCCGAGCATGTTGTCGATGTCGCGAATGAGGCTCTGATCCGAGAGGGAGACGCGTTCGTGAATGCGGCGTTGCATCATCTCGGCCGCCTGCAATTGTTCGAGGTCGGGCCGATCGAGCTTGCCGACGATCTCCATCTGCTTGCGTAACTCGGCGACGGTATCGTGAGCCTTCGTCTGGAGTTTCAAAAGTCGCTGCAATTCCTCGCGAACGAGCCGTTGGCGATTCTCGATCTGACGCACGAACTCCTTCTTGTTGACAATTCGCAAGCGGATCTCGCGGCTAAGGCCGACGTTGGGCTTCGGGTCGTCGAGGTGATCGAGGGCGGCGACGTGAAAACGGACCACCGACCCGTGGCTGAGTTTGAGATCCTTGATCGGCCACTTGAACTCGACCAACTTCCGTCGCGGTGATTCATTCGACGAAAAGAGTTCGATCGGCTTGGTGGGCGCCGGATTGTCCTTCGGTTCCTCGCCGGGAGTGGCGACGCCGTCGATCGCGTAGCGAAGCTCCGCCTTGGTGATCCCGAAGTCGTCCTTGACGATCGCGCGGAGCGGGAGTTCGACCTCGGAAGTCACCTCCTGATCGCCGCGCGGCTCCTCGATCGCGATCTCGGGCTTGGCGTCGGCCAAAGCGTTGACCCGATGCCGGGTCGGCTGGCGGTTCTCATTGCTCATCCCCTCCTGGTCCGACAGGATCACGCGGTAGGCGCCATCCTCGGCCACGGTGAACTGAGCGCGGAGCGTGTTGTCCCCCGAGACCGTCGCGGAGGTCTTCTCGCCCGACTCCCACAGCAGGAAGGCCTCCGAGAGCGGCTTGCTCGACTCCGCGTGGACCGTCACCCTCGAGCCTCGCACCGCCCGGATGTGACCGCGTCCCTCGGGCAAGCTCACCGGTTCCATCTGGGTGTAGTCGGGATACTCGAGATCGACCCGCAGGCGAGCCACTTCCGGGGCCGGCACGACCGCCACGTCCGACCACTCGGTTTCGGCATCGCCGGCGACGACTCGGTAGGCGAAATCCCGATTGGCGCTCTCGAGCCCACCGCGGAAGGAGTCGTCCTTGCCGGGGCGAAGGGTATCCGCCGGCGGCTCCTCGCCATCCTCGAACCGGTAGTAGACGTGGACTTTGTCCGGGACCACGCCCTGGACGCCGACTACCACTTGGAAGGGGTCCCCCTTGGCGATCTTCACCGGAGCGGTGACCTCAGTGATCAAGGTCTGCTTCGGCCAGTCGACCGGTCCGAACGGGTCGACCAGTCGGCGCAGCGCGATCGACGCGTTGGCGGGCGATACCCCGAAGAGACAGACCGCGAGGATGACGGACGCCGCCAGCCAACCACCCATCAACTGGACCGGGCGATGGTCGACCACGTCGTTGAACCGAATCTTGTCGACCCGTTCGAGCGTCGCATTGATCACGTGCGATCGCAGCCGCGACGAACCGGAAATCTCGTCGTGGGGATCGGCATGCATGAAATCGATCGTGCTGCTGAGGTGCTCGCCGAGTTCCGGATGGAGTCGCTCGACGCGCAGCGCGATGTCGAGGTCGCGCACGTGGAGCAGCAGCGGTTGGAAGACGTAGCGGATCGCCAGCAAGGTCGCGCCGCCGAGTAGCGTCAGGAGAAAGAGAAGCCGCATGCCGCTGGAGACGTGAAGCAGCCAGTCGACGACCGCCGCCAATGTCACGCCCGCGACGAGGGCGACGAGAATCCAGGCGATGCCGTGCAGCAGCACCACACGGCGCAGGAGTCGGCGGCTTTCATTGAGTCGCTCGGTCAAGCGATCCATGTCGATACCTCGGCGGGCTATTTCTCGTGTTCTGTTCCAACTTGAAGTTTTTGTTGGTGGTGCTCCAACGCGTCGGCACTGGCTGACAAGCAGCCAGTGGCACCCGAATAGTTAGAAGGACTACGTTCTTGAGTCTTGAGTGTCTCTCAGGCCTCAGGTGCCGTGTAACCTCTGGTCTCCTATACCCTTATAACATTCGGGCTCGCTTCCTCAAAACCCATTCGAGCACCAGCAAGGCGCCGAAAAGGACCAACACCGGCCACGTATTCCACAGCGGAATGGGCGGGTCGGTCTGAAGCACCACTCGTCGCCCCGACGGAAGCTCGTCAAACAAACTCTCGGCGCGCGGGAGGGGAAAGTAAAGCCCTCCCGTCATTTCGGAAGCCTGCCGCAACCCCGTCTCATTCATGCGGACGCGGTCGAGCTCTCCCGGCGGGGGCACCACGACAAACTCGGCACTCGGGGCATTCCCCTCAATCAGCGGGCTCGCCAAGCGGATGCGATAGTGGCCATCTTCCGAACGAGCGAAGACCGCCTCGAAGATCCCGGCATGCCCAGGGAGCGCGCTGAGGTCGACCTGGCGTTGCCCATGCCCTTCCCGCTCCACCAGCACCGAGACGGCATCGTCGCCGCGTGGGGCGAGGGTCTCGTCCAGGAACCGAACCCGCATCCGCACCGGCTCGCCGCGACGGTAGCTGGGGCGGTCGACCATCAGCTCGACCGAACGGCTCTTCCCAAGGAGCTTCGACCGACTCAGGTAGCGAATCGTCTGGATCCAGTAGCGAGCGTGGTAGAGATCCTCAGTCCGGAACCGCCAACGCCAAGTTCCATCGAAGCCCTGGAAGTAGGTACGGCCCGACCCGAAAAACTGCGTCGCGACCACGGGACGCGACTGCCCCTCACTCTGGTCGAGAGGATGTTCGGCGAGGACCTGGGCTCCCGGCTTGGCCTTGTCGACCTCCGCGTACCAATAGATCTGCGGAAGCGCGGCGAGAATCGACTCGTTCTCCGACTCGTCCGCAGAAAAGCGAAACATCGGGCTCGTCTTGCCCGCGACCGTCAGCCGCGGCGAGAACCCGACATCGACGATGGTGGCGCGATCTTGATTCAAGCCAGGACCGAACTCGACCGGGAGCAGGTCCGCCAGCGTCGTGTCCCGATAGCTGCCCGGGGCGTAGTCCCGGCCCGCGACGAAGAGCAAGCCCCCCCCCTTCTTCGCCACGAACTCGCGGATGTTCAGCAGTTGCGTCGGACTGAGAAATGCCGGCGCCACATCGCCCAGCACGATCACGTCGTACTCGAAGAGTTCTTCCTTCGAGGTCGGGAAGAAGTCGCGCGCCGAGCGGTCCTCCTCGACGTACTCGGGATCGGCGTCGAGGACGATCACCGACAAGTTGATCGTCGGCTCGCGTTCGAGCAGATGCTTCAGGTAGCGGAACTCGTAGCGAGGATACGTCTCGACATAGAGAACGTTGACCTTCTCCTTGAGGACGTTAATCCGCTTCTCGATGGCGTTGTTGCCCGCGTTGATCTCACGTTCGAGGGTCGGAATCTCGAGGACGTAGTCGGTCGTCCCCGGCAGGTTCGGCCGGTGTGACAGCCGGACGGGGACCGTTTCGCCATCCTCGCCGACGGTGTAGGTCTTCTGATCGAGCGGGGTGTCGGTCCCCTTCTGCTTGAGCACGACGCGGACGCTCTCGCCCGGGTAGCCTTGAGCGCTCAGCTTCGCTTCGAAAGAAATCAAATCATCGACGAAGACGGTATCGTCAACGAGCAAGTCGTGGAGTTCGATGTCCCGCAGCGGTCCCGGATCGCCGACGCCGACGGTGAAAACGGGGATGTTCTTCCGATCGGCGTACCGCGCCGCTTGAGCGAGCGGCTCGCCAACGGTCGTCACCCCGTCGCTGAACATCACCACCGACGACGGCGGAACGCCCCGAAGATCGTTGAGCACCGAACGCAGATTCGAGCCGAGACGACTTTCGGCCCCGGTCGCCTCGAGCGCGTCGATCGACTCCATGAGGGTGGGGACTTCGTCCTCCTCGATCGTCACGCCTAGTTGACGGGGTACCGTCGCGGTCGCGAAGAGCATCAACTTGTGCTCCCGCGTCAGTTCCGCGAGTTGCTCACGATGTTCGCCGAACCATTTCTGGACGCGCTCGAGCCGGGACATCCCCGCGTCGCTGGCCGCGGGCGAGTTCGGATCGTCCTGGACTTTCATGCTCTCGGAGTCGTCGACCATCAAGACGAGGTACGGCAGCCCCGTGCGGTCGATCGAGATCTCCAGGCCGCTGAGCATGACCACGAGCAGCAGGATCGTCGTCAGGCGAATCCCCGCGAGGAAGAGCTTCATCGTCTTCGACGCGGCTTGGCCTTCCCGCAGATAGATACTCACGACGAACAGGAACGCGAAGATGACAAAGAGCAACAGCACCCAGTCGGGCCAGCCGATCGAGAAGCGCAGATGCCACTGCGTGTCCTCGCCGGCGGCGACCGGAGCGATGCCGAGCCATTCTTCAATACTTCGTCGCATGTCGAGCATAAGGGGGTGGTCCCGCCCTCCTACTTCAGTCGATGGTGCCCGAACTTCCAGGCGAGGAACGTCTCGAGAAACGCGAGAAACAGCGCGATGTACAACAGCGGCCGGTAGATCTCGCCGCGATCGGGAATCACCGCTTGGGCGCGGGCACCGCTGGTCGGCCAACGATCGTGCAGCGTGAATTCCCAGCCCGGGAACATCGAACGCAAGTCCTCGCTCGACACGCGTTCCAGCACGCTCTCTCGCGGCCAGGTGTTGACGGCGAGCAACCGCGTCTGGTCGATCGGCGGGCCCAAACTGACCCGGTAGATCCCGCTGCGTCCGGTGCGATCGTACTCGAGTAGGTTCGCGTCATTCTCGCCCTCTTGGGGACGCATCGGCTCGCTGGCGACACCCTCTCCCGGTGGCGTCAGCGTGGCGCTGACATCGAAGACCCGTTCGGGCAGCGCGATCGACAGCAGATCCCCGACCCGCGACTCGGGCGCCGAAACCCGGCCCTTGACGAGCTGCCCGGCGAGCTCACGCATCACCGGCAGGAAACTCGGCGAGATCGCCCAACTGTTCCAGTCGAGATCGGCGCTCGTCGCGACCACCCCGACACGACCCCGGCCCCGATCGGCCAACACGATCGCCGGATCGCCGGTCGTGAACGCCAGCGCCACCGACGGCGCGGGGCGTTCCTTGCTCGTCTGCTCCTCCGTCGGTAGCTCGATCTTCGCATAGCGGAAGATCTTCGTCGTCAGCAGTCCCGCCCGTTCCAGATCCAGAAACGGGGCAACCACCGGATGAACATAGTCGAGCGGATCGAAGCCGTACGCCTCGTCGTCACGCTGCTTGTTCTCGGAGAGATCCGCCAACCGAACCGGCAAGAGCCCCTTGCCCTCATTGAATAAGACGCTGTTGAACGCCTCGATATTAGTCTGTTTGCCCAGGAAGAAGAGGAGCCCGCCCCCTTGCCGGGTATGCTCCTCGAGCACCGCGACCTCGCTGGGCGTCAGTTGCCCGACGTTGCAGAGGACCACCAGATCCCAGTCGCCGAGATTGATCTCCAGCAAGTCGGACTCGAGCCGGGTTTCGGTCCGGATCGAGGCCGGACCCTGCGACGCGTCGCTCGGCTCGAACGCGACCCGCAGATAGTCCGCCTCGGACTCGAACGGGCCGCCCGCCGGTTCGCCCTCGATCAAGAGGACGTTGAGCGCATCGCGAACCCGCGCGGCGTAGTGGTGATGATTGTCGGGCTTCAGATCATCCCCCTCGATACGAGCTTCGACCGCTTGATCGCCGGTCTCGCGGAAGCGAACGTTAAAGATCGCCGCCCCGGTCTCCCCGGCCGCCAAGTCAAGCGTCTCGACCGCCTCAATCTGGCCGTCGACCAGAAGCTGCACCCGCACGCCGTTGCGATCCTCGCTCGAGTGATTGACGATACTCGCCCGAAACCCGGTCGGCGTTCCGGAGAGGATCACCGGCTCGATCTGCTCGACCGACGCGACCGAGAGGTTCGCTTCGCTGGTCCCGCCGGCGTCGAGGATGACGAACTGACAACGATCCGACATCGCGCGGAGCTTCTTCGCGAGTCCGGCTTGCTCGCCAGCAAGATCGCTCGATTGCCACGAGGTCCGCTGCATGTCGGTGATCAGGTAGAGCTGTTTGCGCCCGGCGCTCGAGTTCTTGAGGATGTCCTCGACCCGGTCCATCGCTTGCTCGACGCTCGCGATGCCGTCGTGGACCTTGATCGCCTCGACCTCCTCGCCGACCGCCGAGAGGTAGGGACTCGCGTCCCCGACGAGGATCGACGTCGGCGAGCCCATCACGACGACGCTCGCCAAATCCCCTTTCTGAGCCGTCTCAAGCACACTCTGCGCGAGACTCTTCGCACGCTCCCAGCGGCTTCGTCCCCCCGAGGCGAATTGCATGCTCATCGAGTTGTCGAAAACGATGACGTGATGCGTCGCGGAGGTCGTCGAGGCGAGCAGCGGCCCGGCGCTTTCGATGATCGGCTTGGACATCGCGGCGACGACACAGATGATCAGCAGGGTGCGGATCGCGAGCAGGAGCCATTGTTCGATTTGGACACGGCGGGCATTTTTGCGCATCGCTTGCAGCAGCCAGCGCATCGCCGCCCAATGCATCTCCTTGTGCCGCTGTCGGTTGAGCAAGTGAATCAAGAGGGGCGCACCGGCAAGCGCCAACCCCCACAGGATCGCGGGTGCCCCGAACATGAAGGCGAACACCGCCATGAACCATCACTCCCTGCTGCCCGCCGAGCCACTCGGCAAGCGCTTCCTTCTCCCCTGGTGGGTCAAGACCCACCCTACTTACTCTTGCCCCCCTCTCCCTGTGGGAGAGAAGGCCACTTGTTCCCCTCTCCCTGTGGGAGAGAAGGCCACTTGTTCCCCTCTCCCTGTGGGAGAGAAGGCCACTTGTTCCCCTCTCCCTGTGGGAGAGAAGGCCACTTGTTCCCCTCTCCCTGTGGGAGAGAAGGCCACTTGTTCCCCTCTCCCTGTGGGAGAGGGGTTAGGGGTGAGGGGGTTCTCTTCCAACAAACCGCCTCGCTGCCCAACACGTTCCATCCCCTCACCCGTCTCGCGTCGCTCGACGACCTCACCCACAGGGAGAAGTCAAGAAGAGCTGACGCATGGAGTTCGTCCAACCGTAGGTCAGGCCATTGCCTGACACGCACGTCGGTCGGCCTTCGTGGTGGGTCAAGACCCACCCTCCGAGTGCCGCACACCCAACCCTACGCCGAGCGGGCAGAGCGACTGGCGAGATAGCCGGCGAGCGCCAAGTCGAGCGGCTGGTCGGTCCGCATCAACTGATAGTCGACGTCGTTGGCCCGACAGGCGAGCCGCAACTCCTTCAAGTACTCGTTGAACTCCGCCAAATACGCATTTCGCAGCGCCCGCGGTTCGGCCAAGACATCGGGCAACGCCTCGAGCCCCTTGAACAGCGTGATCTGATCGAACGGGAAATCGAGCTCCGCCGGATCGAGCACGTGGAAGAAGACAATCTCGTGTCGCTTGTACCGCAGGTGCTTGATTCCCGCGACGATCCGGTCGATATCGTCGAAGCAATCGCTGACCACCATGATCAAACTTCGTTTGGTCAGCCGCCCGGCCATCTCCCCGAGCACGTCGCCGACCCGGCTCGCCTCCTTGCCCGGTTCGCAAGTTGCCAGCAGCGTCAGCAGTTGCTTCAGATGCGTCGCTTGGCTCGCCGGGGGAAGGAACTTGTGCAAGCGATCCTCGAAGAGGGCCAAGCCGACACTGTCGGCGCGATGTACGATCAAGTACGCCAGCGACGCGACCAAGCGCGACGCGAACTCCAGCTTCGACGTCTCTCCCGAGCCGTAACGCATCGACTCGCTGACGTCGAGAAGGAGGTTGCAGACGAGGTTCGTCTCTTGCTCATACTGCTTGAGGTAGAACTTGTCGGTCTTGCCGAAGACCTTCCAGTCGACGTGGCGGACGTCGTCACCGGGAACGTACTCCCGGTGCTCGGCGAACTCGACGCTGATCCCCTGGAACGGGCTCTTGTGCGATCCGGACACGAAGCCTTCGATGACCTGGCGAGCCTTGAGCTCGAGGTCCTTGATCCTAGCTAGCGTTAGCGGATCTAAGTACGTTTGGGAGCTTTCCACCTTCGAGGGACTCACTTTCGTCACGAGGCAGCGATTCGATCAACTGAGCGACGATGTCGTCGGGCTTGATCCCCTCGGCCTCGGCATTGAAGTTCGTGATGATGCGATGACGCAAGACCGGCACCGCGACCGCGCGAATGTCCTCGGTCGTGACGAAGTAGCGCCCGTAGAGGACCGCTCGCGTCTTCGCCGAGAGCACCAAGTACTGACTGGCACGCGGCCCGGCGCCCCAGTTGACGTAGTGCTGGACAAAGTCGGGCGCTTCCTGCCCCGCCGGCCGAGTCATGCGCACCAGCTTCATCGCGTAGCGGATGACGTGATCGGCCACGGGAATCTTGCGCACGATGCCTTGCAGCTCAAGCACCTCCTTCGCGTCGAGCACCTTCGACAACTCCGGCTCGGCGCTGCCGGTGGTCGAACGAACAATGAGGAATTCCTCCTCCTCGTCGGGGTAGTCGACCAGGACGTTGAACATGAAGCGGTCGAGCTGGGCTTCGGGCAGTGGGTAGGTCCCTTCTTGTTCGATCGGGTTCTGGGTCGCGAGGACGAAGAAGGGAGGCTCGAGCACGTGGCGTTCGCCGCCGACGGTGACTTGTCGCTCCTGCATCGCCTCGAGCAACGCCGCTTGCGTCTTGGGAGGGGTTCGGTTGATCTCGTCGGCGAGGACCAAGTTCGCGAAGATCGGCCCTTTCAGGAACTTGAAGTCGCGTCGCCCGGTCGCTTTGTCCTCCTCGATCACCTCGGTACCGGTGATGTCCGAGGGCATCAAGTCAGGCGTGAATTGGATCCGGCTGAACGAGAGGCTCAACGACTGGGCGATCGTGTGGACCATCAAGGTCTTGGCCAGCCCCGGCACCCCGACGAGCAGGCAGTGGCCGCGGGCGAAGATCCCGATCAGCAACTGTTCGACCACGTCGCTCTGGCCGACGATCACTTTCGCCGTCTCGCTCTTGATCGCTTCGTACGCCGTGTGCAAACGCTCGACGACCTTCAAGTCGTCGTCGCTGAGCGTTGTCGCTTCGTCTTCACTCATTAGCAGTTCCCGTGGAGGCCATGGATTGGGAAGGAGGCTGTCGCAAGAGGTAGCGCCCTTTCTCACCGCCGAGCACCAACCAGCCCGTGCCGGCAAGGGCGTCGAGATACTCGCCGACGGAACCGAGTCGAATCAGCCTGGTGGGACGCCCCTCGCCCGAAAGCGAAATGGCGACGGTTTCCCCTTCCACTGTTCCGAACAAGGTCGTCGTCGCGCCCATACACCAAACGTAACGCGTCGTCCCCAACTTGGGAAGGGCATAGCGCCACTTCAACACCCCGTCGGCGGTTCGCCAGCACGAGACCTCATCTTCCCCAAGGAAGACGAATCGGTCGCGCGTCCAGGAAAAGGGACTTCCGTCGTGCGTCCGCTGCCGATCGGCGACCGCTTGACTCCAAAGCGTTTCCCCGGTCGTCGGGTCGATGCTGTTGAGCTGGTAGCCATCGACGAGCGCGAAGAGTTGAGCCCCTTCCCCGAAGAGTCGGGGCGATTCGAAGCTCGGCCAAACGAGTTCCTTGGACCAGCGCTGCTCGCCCGTCTTCTCGTCGAATGCGTTGATCCGCGACCGCTTGGTGACGATCACCAGTTGATCGCCGACACGCAAGCAGGAATCGCGGAGGCGTCGCGTCTCCTCGGGACTCCAGGTCGTCTTGAACCGTTGCCGCCCATCGCGCAGGCCCCAAGCATCGACGTGCCGTCCCGACGCGAAGCAGACGACATCCCCCAGGGCGACCAGATCGACCGACGGCGACTCGGTCGACGAACGACGCTCCCAAAGAAGGTGCCCATCGTCGGTGTCGAAGGCCCGAACTGTGCCATCGCGCCCCGCCATCACGAGCGTATCGGCATCGAGCCCGAACCGAGGAAGCTCCCCGACCGAAGAAGCGCCCGTCGCGTCACTGATCGGTGCGGCCGACAACCACGTCGTGGACGTGCCGTCCAATGGCCTCTCCCAAATGATCTCCCCTTTCGCGGCATCAACGCAGCGCAGCCGGGATCCGTCGACGATCAAGAGCCCTGAGGGAGTCCGCACCACATGGCTCGGAGCCGACTCCATTGGCAACTTCCAGATCGGCTCGTCATCCCGCGGCAACCGAGCTTCGAGGACCTTCCCGTCGTACAGCAGCAGGTATTCCAGCTCCGCCGAAGGGGCGACCCCCTCGGGCCAAATCATGCTGCCCCCTGAAGCGTTCGCGAGGAGCGAGATCGCGGGATACCCACGGCGCGACGACGGCTCCGGCAGGGAGGACGCGCTCAAAACACCCGGGTCGGCAGTCTCTTGATCGCCCACCGTCGACCGCCGCGCGAGCAGGTCGACCAAGCGATCGCGTGACGGCTCGTAGCCGAGACGCTCGTGCAGTCGCTTCAAGCCGACCATCGCCTCCGAAGCTTGCTCGCCACTTCGATACGGAGAGCGCACGACCGACTTGTAAGCCCAACGTGCCAGTCGCCCACCTTCGGCGCTCCCCAAGAGCGGACCGGCCCGAAGCAGCATCTCGCAACGACGTTTCGAGTCGGGATACGCCCGAAGCTCATCGACGAGCGAGGTGGCGACCGCCTTTCCCGAAAGCATCGCTTCGATCGCCTTCGTCTTGGATGCGAAGAGATCCTCGCCCTCCTCCTCGTGCAACTGAGCCAAGCGCCGCGCGGCCCGAAGACTGAGTGGACGCCAGACGCCCTCCTCGTCGGCCATCGTCGCCTCGTGCTCGGTCGTCACCGCGAGCGACTCGAGGACGGGGATCGCTCGGTCCGGCTTGTCCGCATCGAGCCACATTTGCGCAAGCTGCCAGTGAGCCTCTTGCTCGGCGTCGGGTTTAGCAACCGCGTCGATCGAGGCGAGCAGCAACGTCTCGGCCTCGGCAAGGGAACCCTCCTTGGCGAGCACCTCGGCTTGCCGCAACTTGGTGTCGTGCAGCCGATGCTTCGCCAGTTGCCGCAAGGGTTGCCCATTCAAGTAGCGATCGGGTTCGGCGTGATTCGCGGCGAGTTGGAAATGCTCCGCGGCAAGGCCGTACTGCTTGTCGGCGAACGCGGCCTCGGCCAACTTCAAGTGCAGCCGTGCCGACGACGGCCGCTCGGTGAGCAACAGTTGCAACTTGTCGATCACCCGCGAGTGGGGCGCGAGGGCATAGACTCGGTTCGCCTGGGCGATGATCAAGTAGTCGTGGCCGACGGCGAGATTGCCGCCCTTGATGCCGAATTGATCGCCCAGCGCGATCGACGGTCGCGCCTTGATCCCGGTCGCCGGGTCGATCACATGGATCTCGCGCGTCGTCGGCCAATAGAGAAAACCTCCGGCCAAGACGCCACGGCCGTAGCCGGTCGCGAGGTTCTCCGGCCAATACCAGGAGACTTTGCCCGTCGCGACGTCGATGCCCCAGACCCGCTTGCCGGTCATCATCAAGCGATCGTCGACAACGCCGAGAAGATGACGGACAGGGGGATACGCTTCCCAGAGAACCTGGCCGGTGTACGCGTCGAAACAGTGAACCTTGTTGGAATCGTGGGCGGCGACGAAGAGACGTCCGCGATCGAAGACCGCCGGGTTGAGGTCAGGCTCGACCGGGAGCGCCAAACTCCCGGCAGTCGACTCCGACCGCTCGTAGGTACTGACCCATTTCAGCCGCCCGCTGCGAGCGTCGAGCGACGCGACCGCACCCATGTTGGTCGCGTAGTAGATATTGCCACCGGCGTAGGTCAGGAGGTTGCGCCGAGGGATGCTGGGACGGAGATCCTCGAGACTCGCTTCGCACACCAACGACCGCCAGCGCCGTTCGCCCGTCGCCAAGTCGAAAGCCGCGACCGACGTCTCGGCCATCGCGTCTTGCCGAGTCAGCGCGACAAACGCCATCCCGTGGGCGACCACCGGGGCCCCTTCAAAGACGGCGTCCTGAATCTCCGGCTCGTCGGTGCTGACGTGCCAAAGCATGCGTTGAGTCTTGTAATCGAAGCAATAGAGTTTCGACCGGGAGCTACGAATCCTCGACCGCCCGAGCACCGCCCGTCCGGAATCCTCGCCGGTGCGAACAAAGAGCTTGTCGCCCGATACCGTCAACGTATGCCGCGCGTGGCGAAGCCGATCGGGCAGGCGACCGCCGCCGATCGTCCCGAAGTCATACCACTTCTCCGCCCGACCGTCGCTTAGCTTGAGAGACCAAAGAGCCGTGCCGGTCGCGACGATCACTTCGTCGCCGACGATCACCGGATGGAGTTTCAGTTCCTCGTCGGAGCGACGCCCAAGAGCGGCATCGGGAGCAGCCGCGTCCTCGACATCGCCGAGAATCCACTCCCACTCCACATCGCCCGCCGCGACGGGCTTGGGGGCGACTTTCGAACGCCGAAAATCGCCGGCGAAGGTCGGCCAATCGTCGGGCGCCGCGGACTGCTTCCAATCGAGCGCCGTCCGCTTGACCTCGAGCACGACCTCGACGAATCGACCGTCGCGGCCGGCAAGCCTCCCCTCCTTGTCGGCATCGTCCCGCTTGAGCAATGCGATGCCCCGATCGGCTCCGTCGACATCGCCGACGACGAGTTTCGCGAGCGCCCACTTGGCCAGAAGCCGAGGTTGATCGTTGTCCGGGTCCGGGTAGCGAAGTCGCTGACCCGTCCGCGCGCCGGGCGCCGCATCGCCAGCAAGCTCTTCGGGCAGGAGCATCTCCCACCAGTCGAACGCCTCCTGGACCGACCCTTCGGCCAACGCGAGATCGCCCAACCGCTCGATCGCCTCATCGGCGACCCCCGAGCAGTAGAAATTCCCGACGATCTGCCGAAGAAGGGTCTCTTCCGCCTCCCCCTTCGCACGGCGCAGGATGCCCTCGGCCTGGCTATCGACCCGTGACCGGTAGGCCGCTAGGCCCTCCGCCGGGAAGCCCGACACCATGCGATGCGCGACGAGGCGAACGTTGTGGTAGATGGTGGAATCGTCCGTCATGGGAACGACTTTGTCGCCGTAGAGCTCGACGAGACTTTGCAGCAATGCGACCGCCTCGCTCCACTGCCCCTGCTCGACATAGGCCTCGACCATGCCAAGCCGGTTCCGGGCCTCGATGCTGACATCGAGAAAGACGCTCGGCACCGCCGCATCGTCAGCGGCCGCGCACGGAGCGGGCGCGAGGAGACAACAGGCAACAAGCCCAAGGAACCCCAAGAGGCGCGGGATCGACGGGGCTACGAGCGGGGAGACTGGGTCGCAGGACGCTTGTCGCGGCGGGAGGAGGATGGCGATGCGACGAGATCCTGGTCGAGAAGTCATGGCAAGATCAACCAGTTTCGTCATGGTGGTCGGACTCGTCTCGCAACAGTGCCTCCCTCCACCGCGCGGCCGGGCCGGACGATCGGGAGGTCGAAGACCAACCCGCGTTCGCTCAGCGTTCCGAGGCAACATCTTGGGACCATCGGAGGGAATGCGAAACGGACTGCGGGGCCAACGGGACCGGGGCGACGGAAACCGAGTCCCCGCCGCCTCTGACACGCCACATTGTAGTCGTGCCACGGATTCCTTGGAAGGAGCATTGACCGTCATTCCGACTGGGACCTTCAGCTTCGCAGGACCTCGTGAATCTGCTGAGTGAGGTGCTGAACGCGATCGACCAACGTCCGCAGCCGTTCGATCGCCTCGATTTCCCCGACGTATTGCCCGGTTTCGAGCTCAATGGCGGGCACGAAGACCGAGTCGACACTCCCCGGCAACTCGCCCAGATCCTCCGACTCGGCGTCCTTGGTCCGGTAGAGGATTCCCTCGTCAATCTCGTAGCGGCACCGCGGCCGGGGGCACTCGTGATACTTCGCGACGTACAGTTCCACGGGAAGAACCTGAATCTCCACGCTGCACCTCCTCTTCACGAATGGGGAACCAAACAGACACAAAAAGAACGCATCTTGAGCAATTCCTGTCGACTTTGAGCACGATTTTGTTCACGATGATGACAAATCGCGCCATTTTCACGACCAACATCGACGCATCGAGACGCCATGGCTCACGAACATGACCCGCCGTCACCGAGCGAGATCCCCGGGGTGACACTCGGCAGCCAATGGGCCGACGAACAGGCCCGACGCCCCTCGCCCGCCCAGCAAAAACAAGCGCGTCGCGATACCTTTCGCCGGAATTTCCTCGCGGCGATGGAGAACTCAGGGCTGACGATCGATGCCCTCTCCGAGCAGTCAGGCGTCGACATGCCGACTCTTCGTCGCTGGGAAACCAAGGGCGTCATCCAGCCGAAACATTCCCATTTGCGCTCCGTCGCCCGCGTCTTCGGCTTGGCCGACCCTTGGATGCTGCTCGATCCCGACGCCGAGATTTCCCCGGAAAATGCCCCATCGAGCCGAAACTCGCCCACCCGCTCGCTGCACCCGACCATCGAAGAGGTCCGCGACGATCGCCCCGAACTGTTCGACGCGTTCACCACCGAAGAATGGTCGGAATTGACCTCCCATCGGGGCGTGGGCGGCGCCCTCAGTTACGAAGGCGTCATCCACCAGGCCGAACGCATCAACCGCAAGCGAGAAATCCGCCGCAAGTTCGAAACCCTGCTCGAAAGCGAGCACTTCCGAACACTGGCCGACATGATTGATCTCATGCATCGTGATGTCCAACTTCCGCGACCAAAATAGTGAACACCTATATAGTAACCAAGACCCTAACGCGTCGCCATGCGAAACCGAACATTTTGACCATGTTAACCATGATGAAGATCATCGCGACGACTGATTCAAGGTTCACCAAACGCGGCCCCGATGCCCCCAGCCCTCCGGAGTGACCAATGGACCCCTTCGATTTCGACGACCTGCCAGGCAGCGGCGACAACAAGAACGAACCCTCACCGCCTCTACCCTCCAGTGACGACTCCCCCCGCAAGCGACGCTGGCTCGAACCGGTGATCATCGTGGGCGGACTGCTCCTGATCGTTCTGGCCATCGTCGTCTGGCAAAGCTTCTCGACCCGGACCGTTCGCGCCAATTCCTTCATCCTTCTCGACGACAGCGGGACCGTTCGTGCGACCCTCTCCATGGAGGACGAAAATCCGAGCCTCACCTTCTTCGACCCCGAAGGCAGGCAACGCTCACGGCTCGCCCTCCGCTTTGACGGCCCCCACTTGCTCCTCTACGACGAGAATCAGACCCCACGCGCCATCCTCGGCTTGACCGACGAGGGAGCGGGCATGAACTTCCTCGATTCCCAGGGCCGACTACTCCACTCCTTCCCCCGCTAACCCCACGAACTTCTCCCACCCCCGACGCACCAAAAGTCCGCGCCCGCAGGCTGCGCCATTGGCCAACGAGCCGCTGCTTCACCCTCAATCCTCCAAGAAACATGGCCAACTTTAAAGACTTACGCCCATAAAACCCACCATACATAACTATCTTGAACATCTTGGACAAGTAACTGTTGATCCTGACAAGTAGCATCGCTTATACTGTGTCCGTCCAAGCAATGGAGGGACTCATGCAACGCGAGACCGAAACACAGTCGTGGAAGTCCGAAATTCTCAACGCCGGCCTCAAACAGGGACCGGCGTTCATCCTGCTCCTGCTGCTCCTCTATGGACTCTGGGAATTCGGGACCTACGTCGCCTCCGTTGGCGTCCCCGCCCACCTTGAGCAAATCAAAGTCGGCTATCTCGAGATTCAGCAATCCCACTCCGAAAACCTCGAGCGACTGCTCACCTCCTTCGAACGCGAGCAGGAACGTTACCGCGGCGTGATCGACTTGCTCGGATCCCTCGTCGAGAGCCGCGAGCTCATCGAGTCGAACCACTCCCTCCTGCTGCAAGTGATCGAGGAACTCAAACTGATCCGCGAAGCCCCCGAACCGAGGAGAAAGCCCCATGCCCCAAGCTGACCCGCTCTACCCCCAAGAGATCCCGCTCGACGCCGTCCGAGAGATCGTCCGCGTCATCCGCCAGCTCCGTGTCGGCCAGGAACGCCGACTCTTCGCGAAAGAGTGCTGGATCACCATCGGCTACCTCCTGGGGCGAGTCTTCGGCGACCCCGACCAACTGAGCGTCGTCGGTTCGATCGCGCCGAGCGACGAGGAACAGATGTGCCGACTGCTCGAAGTCACCGCATTGCCCGAGGCTCGCGTGTCCCAGCCCGCCGAAGCCTTGCCCCTGCCGGCCCGGCTTCTGCTTCGCTGGTTGTTGCGGCGCCTGTTGGACGAACTGCTCCAAGAGGAGATCGACGCACCATGAGCGGCAATCCCAACCAGGCCCGCCGCGCGCCGGCCACCAGAAGAACGCGAGCGTCCACCGGAGGCCATCGCGTCGACGGTCCTCCTTGGACACATTGGATGACATTCTCGTGGCACTTGGCGACCACCTTGGGCCTACTCCTTGCGTTCGCACTGCTTGGACTCTTTAGCCAGACGAGGTGACACCTCCATGAACCGAAAACATCGAACCATCGCTCTTCTGCTGACGCTGGTGACCGGTGCCGCCACTTGGATGAGCGTTGAAAGCATCCGACTCCTCAACCGATGTCGCCCGCGGCCAAGCCAGACCGCGAGCGCCGTGATTCGAGCACCTGAACGAGCCAGCGCCGGCGAGTTGGTCGTCCTCGATGCCACCACGTCGACAGCGGATGGACTCGCATGGATCGTCGCCGAGCCGGAGGCTCGCGTTCTCGCTGTCGACGATGGGCGGCGTTGCGTCTTCGCGTCGCCCCACGCGGGGAGCTACACCTTTGTGCTCGCGGCCGCCAAGGGAGGTCGCGTCGCGACGGCGACGCATCGCCTCACGCTCACCAACGCTGGTCCGGAGCCTCCCGAGCCGAGCCCCGAGCGATTCGGGTTGGCTTCGGACGCTCGTCGTTGGGCTGGCGACGTGGCTCTCGAACCATCCCTTCGTCAGCGCACCGCGTCGTCCCTCGCCCACTCGTTCCGAGCGACGCACGCCGCGATCGTGGCCGGAGCGCTGACCGAGCCCGCGACGATCCTCGCCGAAACCAAGCAACGCAACCTCGAGGCTCTCGGCCCTCACGCCGACGCTTGGTCCCCGTGGGGAGAGCGTCTCGCCGAGCGGCTGGGGCAGCTTCATCAAGAAGGTCGATTGACCGGCCCCGACGACTACGCCGAAGCCTGGCGCGAGATCGCCATCGGACTCGACCGAATCCAGCCCGGCGTCGTCAACCGGCCCCGATGACGAGTGCCACCTCGACGTCATCCACGGACGGGTGTCAACGGAATGTCGCCGACGAACGGGTGCCACTGGCTGCTCGTCAGCCAGTGCGAACGTCAAGCCAACCTCGTGGTGGACCACAAGCCCACCCGACGGGAAAGACCGTAGGTCAGGCCATCCACCGACACGAGCGGCCGCCGGAGTTGCTGGTGGGTCAAGACCCACCCGAAGAGTGACAAGATACTGTCAGTAACGAGGAACAATTCGCTCCCCACGGGAGCGTCGACGGAGAAGGTACGCCATGACACGACGAACGACACCGCCGGCGAAGCGACACGGGTGGTTCGGGCCCGACGAGGCCAAACGGGCCTTCGCGACACTCGGACCGGCATTGCCCCCCTTCTTCATCGCGGGCACCCCACAGCGTTCGGAACGGCGCCGCGTCGTTCTCTGGGACTACACGCGTCAGGCCAATGGGGGCAATCACTTGCCGACCCATCAGCAAGAGATCGGCGACTGCGTCTCGATGGGAGCGGCCAACGCGGTCGACTACCTCGCCGCCATGGAGATCGTACGACTCGGCGATCCCGAGCGACTGCGACCCGCGTTCCCGCCTTACCTCTATGGCATCAGCCGCGTCCAAGTCGGTGGTGGCCGACTCGAGAACTCCGACGGAAGCCTCGGCATCTGGGCCGCTGACGGCGTTCGTCGCTACGGCGTTCTAGCGGCCGACACGCCCGGCGTCCCCGAGTACTCGGGCGCGATCGCGACCACTTGGGGCAAGCGTCCCGGCCCGCCCGAACCCCTCATCGCCGCCGCCTCTTCCCATCTCGTTGGAACGACCGCGCAAGTGACCACCTACGCCGCGGTCCGCGACGCGCTCGCCAACGGCTACCCGATCACCGTCGCCTCGACCCAAGGCTTCCTGATGCGACCCCGCGTCGATCGCGGCAAACACTGGGGAGTGCCCCGCGGACGATGGGCACACCAGATGTGCTTGATCGGCGTCGACGATTCTCCCGAACGGCCGGGATGCTACTGCCTGAACTCCTGGGGCCCCGACGCGCACGGCCGTCCCGCTGACGACGCCCCGCCGGGCGGTTTCTGGATCGACGCCTCCATCGTCGACGCGATGGTGGCCCAAGGCGACTCCTTCGCCTTCTCCCAGTTCGATGGTTTCCCGCGACAAGACCTCGATTTCCACCTCATCTGAAAGGACCGTTCGATGCTTACGCTGCCTCTCCTGCTCTCGCTCGTGGCCGCCGATCCCGACTTCCAACTCATCGATCTCCCCGCGGAACTGGGGAACGTGAAGCGAGACGTCGCCGCCAACAAGGTCGCGATCACCAACCTGATCGACCGTCTCAACACGCTCGAGGAACGCTGTTCCTGCGGCGAAGAGACGATCCCCAAGGTACTCACCCTTGGTGACAACAACAAGTCAGTCATCCTGGCTCCTCGCTGCAAGGGTCCCTCGTGTCGCCCCCGAGCGATTGTCGGTCCCGATCCTCCCGCCGATGTCGTCGCCGAGCAAGGGTCGACGGCGGCTCCATCGCGGAATCGAAAGTTCCATTCGGCTGACAGTCCGACGTTGTCCTCCGAGGCGATCGTTCTCCCTTCGGAGCGGATCATTCGCACCGTCTCCCCGGTCGACGATTGCCGCCGAGGACGCTGCCGGCTGATCAAACGGTTCTCCAAGTGGCGTCGCTGTCGATGACAACTCGACGCCCCCTCTCCCCATGGGAGAGAGCCCAATGTCCTCCTCTCCCTGCGGGAGAGGTTGCCCGATGTTCCCCTCTCCCCGTGGGAGAGGTTGTCCGATGTTCCCCTCTCCCCGTGGGAGAGGGGTTAGGGGTGAGGGGGTTCCGGAACCACGAGCGATGCGGGTTCATCAAGTCGCTCGGCCCCCTCACCCGGCTCACGATGTTCGCCGACCTCTCCCCCAGGAGAGGTTGGGAAAGTGACAGCCCGATGTTCCCCTCTCCCCGTGGGAGAGGTTGTCCGATGTTCCACTCTCCCCTTGGGAGAGGGGTTAGGGGTAAGGGGGTTCCGGAACCACGAGCGATGCGGGTTCATCAAGTCGCTCGGCCCCCTCACCCGGCTCACGATGTTCGCCGACCTCTCCCCCAGGAGAGGTTGGGAAAGTGACAGCCCGATGTTCCCCTCTCCCTGTGGGAGAGGTTGTCCGATGTTCCCCTCTCCCCGTGGGAGAGGTTGCCCGATGTTCCCCTCTCCCCGTGGGAGAGGGGTTAGGGGTGAGGGGGTTCCGGAACCACGAGCGATGCGGGTTCATCAAGTCGCTCGGCCCCCTCTCCCGGCTCACGATGTTCGCCGACCTCTCCCCCAGGAGAGGTCAAGAGAGCAACAACGATTCGCGAATCGAGGAGAAGGACAGATGCCGGTGGCGGAGATCGTGAAAACGACGCCCATCCAGCGGAGCGATCGCGTCGAGCAGATCGAGACGATGTTCGATCTCCCGAGGAGCGACCGGTTCGAACGCCGGTGGACGATCGATCTCCCGCTCGAGGATCGCGATTGGAGGATCGGCTTGATCGTCGGCCCCAGCGGCAGCGGCAAGTCGACACTCGTCCGAGAACTCTTTGCCGACGCGGTGATGAACGAATTCGCCTGGCCGGCGCATCGCTCCCTCGTCGACGGGTTCCCCGAGCATTTACGTCTCGACGAGATCACGCGGCTGCTCGCGCGGGTCGGGCTCGGAAGTCCTCCGAGTTGGCGACAGCCGTTCGACACGCTCAGCACGGGCGAACGCTTCCGAGCGAATCTGGCGCGAGCCCTCGCCAGCGACCCCGAACGACTCGTCGTCGACGAGTTCACGAGCAACCTCGACCGCCGGGTCGCTCGCTACGCCAGTTCGGCGATCGCCAAGACCATCCGCGAGCGACGCACCCGACTCGTCGCGGCGACATGCCATGACGATGTCAGCGCGTGGCTCTGCCCCGACTGGATCGTGGACATGGCGCGTCTCTCTTTTCGATGGAGGTCTCTTCGGCGCCGTCCCGCCATCGAGTTGGAGATCCACCGCTGCGATCGGGGCGAGTGGAAGCGGTTCGCTCCGCATCACTATTTGAGCGGCACGCTGAACCCGAGCGCCCGCTGCTTTCTGGGAGTGGTCGAGGAGTCCGCCGCCGCGTTCTGCGCCGTCGTGCACCAGCCGCACCCGAGGCGAAGTGGCTGGAGGGAGCACCGAACCGTTTGCCTGCCAGACTTTCAAGGCGTCGGCATCGGCACCGCACTGAGTGACATGATCGCGTCACTCTATCACGCGACCGGCAAGCCGTTCCGAAGCGTCACCGCCCATCCGGCGCTGATCGACCACCGAGTCCGTTCGAACGATTGGCGGCTACGGCGGCGAGCGTCGCGGACCCAACAGCCAAAGCTCGCGTCCCTGGCCCGAAGCTGGTCGGGCGTTCGGCGGACCGCGGCCTTCGAATACGTCGGAGCGGCGCGGCCGCTGGAAGCGAAACAACTCGGAATCGTTCGTGGTGAAGCGAAAGTGGTGAGCCGATAGGGAGGGGTTCGTCGTGATTCAATCTTGGCGGGTGATGGGACTTTGGTTTGGTGGCCGGGTCTTCCTGGTCGTGATGGGACATTCGATGAAAGACTGTGCTCGGCGTCTACCGCGAGCGATGGAGGACTACACCCTGGAGGACCTCGATCAAGTCGAGTGCCTCTGGTACGAGCAGTGGGATCCGGGGACGTCGATGCGCGATCCCGAGTGGGTTCCCGTCGAGGAGGTTTCGATGCACCGCGTTCGCCAGCGTCAAGCGGCGCGGGAGAGTTCGCGAGGGCGTCTGCACGAATCGCGATTGAGACTTGACCGTCGCAAGTCGGCGTAGGCCCGATCATGCCGTCCGGCGGTGGGTGTTGCTGCTTGCACCTGATTGGTCCCGCCGGGCGGCCCGTTCACCTAGGTGACTTGGGTACGTCAGTGCTCATGGTAGGTCAAGACCCACCCAACTCGGAAGACTGTAGGTCAGGCCATTGCCTGACGCGAGTGGTTCTCGGCGTAGGTGGTGGGTCAAGACTCGCCCGAGCGGGTTCTTGAGTTCCCCCTCCCCCTGTGAGAGAGGTTGTCCGATGTTCCCCTCTCCCTGCGGGAGAGGTTGTCCGATGTTCCCCTCTCCCCGTGGGAGAGGTTGCCCGATGTTCCCCCTCTCCCTGTGGGAGAGGTTGTCCGATGTTCCCCTCTCCCTGCGGGAGAGGTTGTCCGATGTTCCCCTCTCCCTGTGGGAGAGGGGTTAGGGGTGAGGGGGTTCCGGAACCACGAGCGATGCGGGTTCGCCAAGTCGCTCGGCCCCCTCACCCGGCTCACGATGTTCGCCGACCTCTCCCCCAGGAGAGGTTGGGAAAGTGACAGTCCGATGTTCCCCTCTCCCTGTGGGAGAGGTTGTCCGATTGTTCCCCTCTCCCTGCGGGAGAGGGGTTAGGGGCGAGGGGGTTCCGGAACCACGAGCGATGCGGGTTCATCAAGTCGCTCGGCCCCCTCACCCGGCTCACGATGTTCGCCGACCTCTCCCCCAGGAGAGGTCAAGAGAGCATCATTGCCTGACGCGAGTGGTTCTCGGTGTTCTGGTCCCCAGAGACGAATGCGGGAACCACCACGGGGAGTGGAGCCCGGGCATGACATCCGGCAGCAAGCGAGGAAGCAATCGAGGATCAGGGGAGTGACATGGAATGGACACATGACAGCAAAACGAACGATCACCGCGGCGGCGTGCTCGCGCCAAGAACGGGCTCTGGAACTGCGAAAGGCGGGACTCTCCTACGAGGAGATCGCCGAGAAGGTCGGCTACTCCAACCGGCGCTCCGCCCATCAAGCCGTGACCAGCGCCTTGAGGAAATCGAGTCGAGAGACGACCGAGGAGGTACGCCTCTTGGAACTCGAACGACTCAATCGGCTCCTGGTGTCGGTCTGGTCCTCCGCGCTCAAGGGGGACGAGAAGTCGATCGATCGTGCCCTCAAGATCCTGGAACGACGCGGCAAGCTCCTGGGGCTCGATGGCCTCTCCAATCAACGAGCGCCCTCGCGGGACGGCGCCGCCCCACGGTCCACGCCCAAGGAGTCACCGGACCATGACATCGATCGAATCGCCTCCATCCTCGCGGTCCTGGCGGAGTCTGGCCTCGTCCCTGCCGCGCCTGAAGGAACTGACTCAGCCGAGGATGACTGACTACATCGTCCATCGGCCGACAACCAAGCAAGCGGCCTTCCTGCTCCTTTCGGGGCTCGAGGCTCTCTTTGGCGGCGCGGCGGGCGGGGGCAAGAGCGACGCCCTCCTCATGGCGGCCCTGCAATACGTCGATCATCCGGGCTACGCGGCGGTTCTCTTTCGACGAACCCTGGCCGACCTCGCCCTCCCTGGGGCGTTGATCGACCGCGCCCATCAGTGGCTCGCCGGCACCGACGCGAAGTGGAACCAGAGTGACAAGACGTGGACATTCCCCTCGGGCTCCACGCTCAGCTTCGGCTATCTCGACCACCCGCGCGATCGCTACCGCTACCAGTCGAGCGAGTTCCAGTACATCGGCTTCGACGAGCTGACGCAGTTTCGCGAAACCGACTACACGTACCTTTTCTCGCGACTGCGACGACTTCAGGGAGCATTCGTCCCCCTGCGAATCCGGGCGGCGACGAATCCCGGCGGCTTGGGACACGATTGGGTTCGCCAACGATTCCTGCTCGACCCGCGCCCCCCCGAGCGGGTCTTCCTCTCCGCGACCCTGATGGACAACCCGCATCTCGAACGGGAAAGCTACCTCGAGAGCCTCGGGCAACTCGACCCGTTGAGCCGCTCTCACTTGCTCGACGGCGATTGGTCGGCCGACGAGGAGGGCATCCTGCGGTTCGAGGACATCATCGCTTGCCAGACCGAGACGCTTTGGAACAAGGAGGGCCCCAAGCAACGAGAGCGCCCGGAGCTCTACCTCGGGGTCGACGTCGGCCGCACGCGCGATCTGACGGTGATCTGGACGTGGCAGCGGATGGGCGATGTCTGTTGGTGTCGCGACTTGACGGTCCTCGCGGGGGCCTCCTTTGGCGAACAGCGCGACGCGATCAGCAAACGCTTGACGCGGCACGTTGTCGCGTGCGCGATCGACAAGGGCGGCATCGGCTACCAGTTGGCCGAGGAACTCGAGGCAAGCCATCCCGGCGTCGTCGAGGGAGTTGTCCTTTCGGCCGGCGTGCAGGGAAGACTCGCGCGCCGCCTGGCGGTCGCATTCGCCGAGCGGTTGGTCCGGATTCCCGACGATCCGGTCCTGCGCGACGATCTGCGTCAAGTCAAACGAACCCGTATCGTCGGTGGTGTCGATCGCGTCGAGACGGAACGAAGCGCGAGCGGGCACGCCGATCGCTTCTGGGCGGCGGCGCTCGGCTACGACGCGGCGTGTGTCCACGCGACATCGCCCCCGCGCCCCAAAGCCTCCCTCCCGAGAACCGCCAGGACGAAGAAGAACGCCCGTTGTTCACGAACCCGCAAACGAAGAAGAGCCCAATCATGAATGACTCGACTCCCCGATCTCGCCCCGTCAACAAGGACCGCGCCGAGGCGCCGCTTCGCGCTCGGCATCACGCGATTCTCCGAAAGGCCCGTCGCCAGGAACCGGCGTCGCTGGCTCGACTCGTCGAGGGAATCGAGGCGGACTACCAGTTCAAGCTCGGCTACGTGATCCTGACGTCGATCATCGAATCGGTGGAGGTCGCGATCGAGACCGAGGACCCGCGGGCCCAACCGCTCGCGAAGAACCTTTTCGAGCACTGGCATCTCGTCCTGCCGCATGGACTGCGGGCGATCGCGTATGGACGAGCAGCGTTCGAGAAGACGTACCGCATCGACGCGGACTCGGGGCTCGCGCTGCTCGCGGGGCTCGACTACCTTCCGTTCGAGCGAAGCGGGCTGCGTCTGGACGCGGAGGGTTCCTTCGCGGGAGTCGAGTTGCGTGGCCCAGGGCACACCGCGCTGCTGGAGCCCGATCGCGCGTGGTGGTTCGCGCTTGACCCGACGCCCCTGGAGCCCCATGGCCGCAGTCGCTATCTCGGCGCGGCGCTCGAGGTATGGAAACAGCGACGACAGCTCGAACGCCAAGAGGAGATCTGGTACTCGAAGTTCGCGATCGGCCACGCGGTGGCGAGGGCGCCCGAGAAGGCGGACGTCGATCCGATCATCGACCAGGGGGATCTCGGCGTCGTCGGCGCCGACGGTCAGTATGTCGACCCGATGGACGTGATGCGCGAACGCTGCAACGAGATTGAAAGCGGTGGCGTCCTGGTCCTCTCCAGCAAGACCAACCGCGAGGGGCGTTATCTCTACGACTATCAGGAGTCACCGGAACAGAAGGAGAGCGGACCGCTCGAACTCCGGCGCAAGTCGCTCGACGCCGCGGCGCTGCGTTCGCTCGGCATTCCCGAACGAGCGATCACGCAAGACAGCTCGACCGGCTCCTACGCGATGGCGTCGACACACCTCTCGGTGCTGCTGCACACGTGCGAAGGCATCCTCGCCCAACTCGCGACGAGCTTCGAACGCTATGTCATCAGGAAACTCGTGGAGCTGAACTGGCCCGAGGACCGACGGCCGTCGGTTCGTTTGACGCGTCAACCCCTTGGCAGCCGTCGCAAGGAACAACTCATCGAGTTGGTCGGTTCGCTGCTGACGGCTCCGCATGTCTCGCCGTGGTTCACCAATGGAGTCGTCGACGCCCGCAAGCTCTTCGAGATCGCCAATGTGCCTCTGGCGAGTTCGACCGCGGCGCCGGCATCGGAGAGTCCAATGACTGACGACGAGGCCCAACAGGATAGACAGTGACATGCGTTTCCCGCAACCCTTGAGGATGCCTTCCGCAATCAGCGCTCTTTCCAGCACGCTCGCGCGAGCGCGGACATCCCATCCGAGAGAGTGACGTGGCATAGGCAGCGACGAGCGCGCCGGACCGCTAGGCGTCCAAGCCGACCGACTTGGCGATCGAGGCGAGCGTTCGCAGCAACTCGCCGGGAGTGCTGAAGCGATCCTTCGGGTCCTTGGCCATCGCGCGGCCGATGGTGTTTTGCAGTTCCACGGGAACGTTCTGCCGAAGCGTTTCCGGAAAGATCGGCGGCTCTTCCCGAATCTGTCGACCCAGCTCGACCAACGTCTCGGACGCGAACGGCGGCTGTCCCGTCAGGGCGTAGAAGAGAGTCGCCCCTAGCGAGTAGATGTCCGCCGTGAAGCCGATGGCGCCCTCCTCGAGAAGAGCCTCGGGCGACATGTACGCCAAGTCGACGAGGTACTCGTGCACGCCGACAACGCTAATCTTGTCGTGGCTGGCGCCCGCGATCGCCTTGGCGACGATGAGGTTGTCGAGTTTGGCCGTCCCGTCGCGACCGATCAGGATGTTTGACGGCCTGATGTCACGATGAACGATGTTTCGCGCGACGACGTGATCGAGCGCCGCGGCGATATCCATGCCGACCCTGAGTACCTGATCGATGCTGAGACGCTCGAGGCGACCGTGTCGGCCCATGAGCATGCCGAGCGGTTCGCCGTCGAAGAGTTCCGACGCCATGTAACAGTAGTCGCCGTCATTGCCGGCCGCGATCAAGCGGATGAGATTGGGATGCTTGAGGTCGATGGTGACACGCATCGCGCGCACGAAGCGGGAGAGCGCTTCGTCGTCCATCACGATCTGCGGCCACAGGACCTTCAAGCGGACCTTGCGATCCTTGGCCATCTCGGTCGCTTCCAGGAAGGCGCCGGTTTCGTCTTTCCAGAGAAGGTGACTCGGGCGGAACGGGCCAATCGCTCGCCCCAGCAGTTTGGAGATCCACACCCGTCGAGCCTCGACGTCGATCGCGGCCAACCGAGAGTCGAGGCGCGGATCGGTTTCCGTCGGTCGACGACCATGCACGGGAGAATGCGACCTATCCGACGATGCCATGCTGCCCCCTGCGGAGAGGATCCTCAAACGCAGCCGCCGCGGTCGGACTCGTGAGGACCGTCGCGCGGCTTCCGTGGTCGCGTCGCGACGCCGGCCGCGGGTCACCCCAATCGACCAAAGTCGCTGATGTCCGTGGGGCATGATTGTTGGATCTCATGCCTCGCTGCCATTGTACTCAGATCGAAATCGCGACACCAATCTCCGGTTCGGTCGCGTCCGGTAGGAAGGGGCAATGGATCGCGGGCCCGGTTGGTCTTCCGGGGCCGGTTGGAGAGCGGGCCGTCTGAGCGAAATGCTGGAGGAAACCGCACCAACGGAAGTCTAGAGAGGGGCGGCGGAAAAATCGGGGTCAGAAACGCAAGAAAAGGCTGATGCGCTAGGGTTTTCCCTAATGCGGAAAAGACTTGGCTTTCGCAAACTAGGTCCAAGTGCTGACAGGGAAAGTCGACGCGACGCTCGAGGGGTTGAGCAAACGTCGACGCTAGAATGACTTGGGGTTGCTCGGGCGGACTGGCATGACCGGCTCGCCCATCCCGTCGGCACCCAACATGTCAACCGAACGAGTGTTGACATGCGGTGTGAAGCATTGACCTGGTGTCCGCCGCCCGGTCTGGTATGGTTCCCGCGGCTTCGGCTGGGCGGCGGCCCCAGGGTCAATTCATTCTGTTTCTGATCGCCATTTTGTCGATCACCCATCTGGCGCATTTCCTCCGCCATTTTTTGGGTTTCGTTCTCGGGGGGCTTCTCTCCTCGCTGATCGCGATCTTCTCCAAATCCTCACCAGTTTTCTCGGTCGCCGGGTCGACCAGCGACCATAGATCCGTGCCCCATCGGGTGTCTTCCCAATAGAGAGGCGCTTCCCGCATGCCCATGCGAGCATGGACATGGCACCAGGCAATGCTTCCGCGATCAATCGGCGTATAGCCAAGCCCCCCACTTGGGGGAAATCCCCAACTGGACTCTCTCGCTCTGACGGGAGGTTCGCGCGTCTGGAGACGGACCGACGGCATCCTTTCTCCCGCCTTTCTCACTCGCGCCATTGCCATGTCACGACGTTGCCAACCGACGACGAAAAAGTTTCTAGGACGCGCTGGAGTAGCCGTTGAATCGATCCTCGCCGACGAGTAATCTTCACGCACCAATCGAGTGAAGCAAGCAGCAAGTCGAACCTGGCCGGTATCGCCGGGAGGGCTTGCGTGACTCAGCAACCAACCATCAGTGACTCTCGGGCAATCGGCTCGAACTCGCCACCACCACGGCGCTTCCGTTTGCGTCTGGCGGTCGGCGGCGTCGAGGAATCCGCCCACCCCGCGATCGCCCCAGACGACCGCGCCTCCGACGTGGCGACACGACGCTACTACGAGAAGGAAATCCTGCGCGCCGGCCGTTGGGAGACTCCTCAAGGCCCTTGGCGTGTCACCCAGCAGACACTCCGCCGGCTCGCCGACTCCTGGCGCCGTGCTCGCGGCCGGGGCGTTCGCATCCCCGTGGTCTGGAACCACAGCGACGACGCCCGGGACAAAATCGGCGAACTCACTGCTCTGGTCGTCGTGGACAACGGCCTCGTCGCCCGCTTCTGGGCCGCGAGCCACGACGATGTTCGTCGCATCGGCACCACCGTCCAGGACGTCTCCGTCGAGGTCCAAGCTCCCTGGCGCGACGGGGCGGGCCACCGCTACGACATGATGCTGACTCACTTGGCGCTCGTGTCCCTCCCTGTCGTGTCCGATCAACAGCCATTTCGTCAACTAGCCCTTTCCTCCAAAGGAGAATCCGCGATGCCCAAGGACCATCGCTCCAGCCCAGCCACGGACCTCGCCCCGAACACGCCCGACGCGTCCCCTCCCAAGGAGAGTTCGAGCGAGTTCGAGAGCGTCTCGATCTCGGACGTCATCGCCGCGATCAACGCGTTGCTCGACGCATCGGGTTTGGGACTCAAACTTCCTCCCGACACGAACGCCGAGACCCTTCTCGACGAGTTGCTCCAGCTCAAACAGCGCGTGCTCGACGATCAAGTCACCGAGGAAGACGCGGAGCATTCGGTCCCAAGGAGCGGCGACGCCCCGACCGATGTGCACCAGCTCCAACTCGCGCTCGATCGGACGACGCGTCGACTCGCCGCCGAACGCCGAAAGAGCCTGGCTCAGCGTGAGCGTCACTTCACGAACTCGCTCGACCGGCTGGTCCGGCAAGGACGCATCCTCCCCGCGCGACGTGCCGATCTCCTCGAGACGGGAGCCTCGATCGGCTTCCGCTTGTCGCTGCTGACACCCTTCGAGGATATTCCCAGCGAAGCGGCGCTCCCCCTTCGGCGGCGGACCCGGCAAGCGGCGACCAGTCAACCACCCGTCGTCGGCGCCCGGAACCCGATGTCGCCTCAACGGGCACGGGAGATCGCCCGCGGCTTTCGTCCCGAGTGACCCGCCACCCTCGTCGTTTCTCAATCCACCCGAACCATCGTTAAAGAGGAATCCCTAGATGAATCGTTCACTTCCCGGCTACGAGACGATCCACACGCTCGAAAGTCCTGACATCCTCTTGTCACATCTGGGCGCGGTCCGCGTCCCGATCATCGTCGGCAAGGAGAGTCGCGACGGCGGCCTCGTTGGCTACGAACACGAGATTCGCGCTGGCTGGCTGATGGGCCAGGTCACCGCGAGCAAGCTCTGGTCTCCTTGCAAGCGAACCACGCTCGCGGCCGACGAGTCCTCGAGCTCCGGCGAGGGAACCAGTCTGCTCACGGTCGTCACCGCCGCGCCCTTCGTCGTGGGAGACGTGATCACCGTCGGGAGCCAGACCGGACTGAGCGTCACCGCGGTCGACTACGACGCCAACTCGCTCACCGTCGACGAGGCGATCGACGTGGAGGAGAACGACGCGGTCTTCGCCGAGGACGGCTCGGCGACCTGTCGCGGCATCCTGCTCGACTCGGTTTCCCTCCGCAACGACGACAACACCGTCGACGTCCACAAGTCGTCCGGCCTGCTCATCCAAGGCGTCGTTCGGACATCCCTCCTTCTCGGCGACCTCGATGCCATCCGCGCGGACTCAAGCGCGAAGCTGAGCGGCGTCCGCTTCAGCGACGAGCACGGCCAATAGACCGCACCGAACCAGTCATTCCCCCAACCATTCTGAGGAGCCCCGATGTACACGCTCGATGAAGTCCTTCACCCGCGCGTCATGACCGAGACCTACGTTGAGGAGGCCGGCAAGTATTTCCACCATCCGCTGGTGGAATTCTACGGTCGCCAATCGCGCGACTACACCGGCGATCGCTTCGAGTTCGCCTATCGCGAAGCGATGAAGGAGCCGGCACCAGCCAACTTCCGCGGCCAACCGGCTCGCGTCCTTCAGCCGACCAGCGCCGCGGAGCGCCGAGTCTACATGTTGCACGCGTTCAACGAAGTCAATCTCTCGACCGAGTCGCTTCGGATGGTGCGTCGTCCCGACGATCAGACGTTGCAGGAGCAAGGACGCGAGGAGATCCATCGCCAGATGGAGGACTTCGGCGATCGGCATCTCATCTTCCGCGCCGTCTGCCTGGCGAAGACGCTGGTCGACGGCGAGATTCATTTCAACAACGAGGGCCAAGTCCTCGAAAGCTCCAGCGGCGCCAGTTACACCGTCGACTTCGGCGTCCCCGACGGACACAAGGGGCAGCTCGATTTCAATGGCTCCGGCGACCTGATCGGGACCAGGTGGAGTTCGACATCCGCGAAGATCCTCGACGATCTCGACGACATCCGCATCGCCGCGGAGGAGGAGAACGCCGAGGAGCCCAAGCACATCTGGCTCCACCATTCCGCCAAGCGCTGGCTTCGTGACAACACCCAGTTGCAGCAGTACGTCCAGGGCTCCCCGGAGAAGATCGACCAGGTGCTCCGCGGGTCGTTCATCGAAGATCTCAATGGTTGGACTTGGCACTTCTACAGCGGCCGTTACGCCGCCGCCGACGGCACGACCAAGCCCTACATTCCGGTTGATCGAGCGATCATCACGCCCGACGTCGGTCCGTGGCTACGGGCGGTCAACGGCTCGGAGATGATCACCGGCTTCGAGGGGCTGCGATCGACGATCGACGAGGCGCTCGGCGAAATCACCGAGGTCTTCGGCGACTTCGCGTACGTCAAGCTGGTCGACAACCCGACGAAGCTCGTTCTTCGCATGGGTACCAACTTCGTCTACGCGTTCGCGAATCCCAAGGCGGTCTGGATGCCGACGGTTGACTTCACCTAGATCGCGCCAGCCAGTTGCATCCCCTCTCCGCGATCGGATCCAATAACCGGCGATCGATCGCGGAGACTCACCCCGGCGGGCAACGCATCCCCCTGGCGCTTGCCCGCCGGGCCCACCAAGGAGTCAGCGATGAGTTACTGCACCAGCGACGATCTGGTCAAACGCCTCGGCGATGCCGGCATCCTCTACGTCGCCGACGACGACGCCGACAACGTCGCCTCGAGCGACGAGCGGGAAGCGGCGATCGACGAAGCGATTCGGGCCGCGGGCGCCGAGATCGATGGATCGCTCCTGCCCCACGTGAATCTTCCGATCGCCGGGACCAACGATTGGCTCCGCCAGCGTGCGATCGATTTGGCGAGCGAGCATCTGGCGGAACGACGTGGGAGTCACCCGCCCGCCTCGCTGACGAATGCCGCGCAGCGTTCGCGGGGCTGGCTCGAGGAAGTCCGGCTCGGAACCCGTCGCGTGCCGGGGCTGAGCTATCCCTCCGATCGCTTCGATCGCGAGACCCGACACTCGAGCCTGCCCCGCGTGGGCAACCCGACGCTCCCTCGCGAGCGTGCGAGGTAGCAATCGCTCGAACACGCCTCAATCGCCACCAGCAGTAGGAACGTGACAACGTGTCGACATCAATTCTGACGACAGCCAGGCAATCGGTCTGGGCCGCCATCGACGAGTGGCCCGCCCTCGCGGCGACCTTCCGCCGCAAGTGGAAGTTCGAAGACACGGGCACGCTCCAAGGGCCGGAGCCGGCACCGTCACTGGGCGATCTGCCGGGGTTGGCGATCTCACCGGCGAGTCAGCGTCACCAGTGGGCGGCGTCGCAAACGAGTCAGATTCTCTACGCTCTCGACGCTCGCCTCTGGACTCGTCATTGGGACGTGCGCCACGGTGAGGAACTGATCGAGGAGATCACCAAGGCCCTCTACCAGTCGGGGCCCGAGGACTCGAGCGCGGCGAACTTGCCCTTCGTCGAGGCGGCGACGCGCTATCCGCCCGAGTCGATTCAGAACATCAGCGCCAAGCGCGTTCACTTGGCGAGGAACGATGGGCCCCGAGCGACGCTCTGGAGTTGGACCATCGTCCTGCGCATCAAATGGAACCCCCGCACCGCCTCTTAAGGAGAACTCTCATGGCCGAATATGCCGGCTGGCAGCGCTACATCCACGTCGCCTCGGAGACACAGTTCGGAACGACGCCTGGCTCGCCGACCTACGTCTACGTTCCGGTATCGCAGTACGACGTCGGCGTTCAACGGAACAACCGTCAAAGTGAACTCTTCACCGGTCGTCGCCAACAGACGAAGAATCAGCTCGTCAATCGCTCGCTGCAGGGGACACTCGCCGCGCCCTTGTTCGGCCATCATGCCGGTGGCCAGTCGATCGCCCAGTTCTTCATCGACAAGGCCCTTTCCGCCCCGTCGGGACTGGAACTCGACTCGTTCCTGGCCGAGATCAGCGAGGAGGGAACCGACGACAAGCGCCACAACGGACTCCGCGTCAACTCCTGCCAGATCTCCGGACAAGCGGAGGGTGGCGACATCACGATGTCACTCGATCTCATCGGCAAGGACGAAACCGGCGGCATCACCGTCCAATCGCTCTCGGACACGAGCGACGAACCCGACGCCTTCCTTTTCGCCGACGCGACGCTCTCCCTGGATGCCGACGGAGTCGGTGGATCCTCCCCGGAGGATTTCGACTTCATCAGTTTCCAGATCGACATCCAGAACAACCTCAAGCCGTACTTCGTCAACTCGAAGGTGATCGAGAAGCTCCCCGCGATGCAGCGGCTCGTTCGGCTCACGTTCCAGATCTTCAAGATCGACGACACGTTCGACGCATTGAACCGCTCGAACGACGATCTGGAATACTCGATCGAACTGGCCCTTCGCGGCAAGCACGGCGGCAGTGCCTCCGGCACCTACACGACCGCGACCTTCACGTTCGACCGCATCCCGCTCGAGACCCTGTCGATGCAGTCTAGTGTCAACGAATTGGCAACGCTCTCGACCAACTGGCTGGCCCTCAAGCCTCTCTCCTCGAGCAACGAACTCGATGTGACGTGGTCGACGGAGTAGGGGATCGGCACCGCAAGCGACCAAGCGAGAGCAATGCGACGGTTGATGGGAGTAACTCATGGCAAACGAAGTGAAAGCGAATTACGAGAGTGGCGCCGACCTCTACTTCTTCCTGTTCAACCAGGCGGGGCAGGTGTGGAGCGGCTCGGCGTTCGTCGATTTCTCCACGGGGAGTTGGGATAGTTTCCTCCTTGAACTCCCCGAAGTCGACATCGGAAGCGGCTTCTACTTCGCCGACTTCCCGACTGCCATCACCACGGCGGGACGGTACTGGATCGTCATTTTCGAGCGATTGCTCTCCGCGTCCAGCTCCAGTTCGTCCTCAAGCTCCGACACCGATGGCGCCGGGCCAGCGGATGAGCGGATCGCCGAATCTTTCGTCTCTTGGGACGGCTCGCGAGAAGTCGAGTTCACCCTCGCCGCGTCCACCGGGAACTACGGCGACGGGACGGTGGGAGCGGCCCTGTCTCGCATCGGGACCGGCAACCTCACCATCGTCTCGATCGTCGCGGCATCGGGTACCGTCACTCTCGTCAAGGGCGACGACTACACCGTGAGCCAAGGTCGGGCTCTCACGTGGACGACGGCCGCGGCGGCGACATGGCCGGTACTCACCGACGCGACGATCCTCTTTCGGATCTCTGGGAACACCCTTCTCGCTGCGGGAGAAGTCGTCAACGCCACCGGAGCGAACAAGTCGGTTCGGGTCGAACTGCGGTGCGGGCAGACCATTGGACTCACGCCGGGGAGCTACAGCTACGACTTGCGAGCCATCCTTGACGGTTCGTCGGCATCCTCAAGTTCGAGCGACGACTGCGTCGACGGAGCGGAGACCGTCACGCTGGCCCGCGGAACCCTTGTCGTACTGGCGGACGCATCGTGAGTATCAGCAACCCGGTTGACTTTGGCTTCGATGGAACGCCACCGCCGCCGGAAAACTACAGTGGCCTACGAATGTTCCAGCTTGGCGTTGAGGGCTGGGCGGAGGTCGACATGCCCGGGGAAGGCATCGTCGAGCTACAACTCAGTGTTGCGTATTCTCACGCGACGACGCTGACGTTCTCGATCCTCGCCCCGCAGCATACGTTGCCGATCGCCCCGCGAACCGCGATCAAGCTCATTGACGAGGCCTTCGACGAGTCAGAAGACCGTCCCATCTTCGAGGGATGGGTCCACGACATCTCGCCCTCGGAATCGAACCGGGTCGACTACACCTGTTACGACGCCACCAAGCGAGCGGCGGATGAAGTCTTCGTCTTCAGCTTGCCGTACACCCGAAGCCACCGGGTGCCGCGACTCGTCTACAACGTCAAGATCGAGGAAGATGAAGACAAGGCCTTCGAGCGAAACAACAGCGCCTCGATCGCCGAGATCGTCAAGGATCTGCTGAACGATCCGATCGACGAGTTGCGGGAGATTCTTGCGGCGCCGGACGAGGACTCCTCGTCTTCCTCGGAAGAGAAGGCCTACGACGAGGACGACCTCGCCGAGTTAACCTACGAGCCGCAGGAGAAGGTCGTCTTCGAGTCGGAGACGCTTCGCTCCGCGCTCGATCGCACGCTGAGCCACTACCCGCGCTACCGCTACCTCTTCCACCCCGGCGAGCACGAACGCAAATGGCGACTCCGCGATGTGAAAGCGGCGCCCCAGGTCACCTTCACGCTCAATGACCCGAACGCGACCCCGCAGGTGTTGTCACTGGTCCTCGAGCGTTCGATCGAACAACGGTTCACCGCGGTCACGATCTACGGCCCGCAGGCGCTCAGCTCGGCGGTCGCCTACCAGGATGACCTCGACAGCAACGGGTGTGACAGCTCGGAGGAGACGCCCTTCCTCTGTGTGACGCTCAAGAGGCTCTGGACCGACCAAGAGCAGGATTCGTTTCTCCAGAACGGCCCCTCGGGCTCGAACTTCTTCGACACCGAGGTCGGATCCGTCTTTCGCCGCTGGCAGATCGAGGAGGAAGAGTATCGGCAGATGGGGCGACGGCTCCGCGACCCAATCTTCGTCGGAATGTTCTCCCCCAACATCTTCGGTTCCGGGCTCGCCAAGCGGACGACCATCAAGCCGAGCCTTCAGGCCCGGTGGGATGACGCGGTGGGCTGGGAGAACCTCAACGGCTGGTTCATCGAGAATGCCGCCAACGGTGTGATCCAGGTTCCTTACCATGCGGTGAAGAGCTTCCCCGCGGCGGCATCCGTTTCGGTCTCCTCGTCATCGAGTGCCGAGAACTTCAGCACGGATCGCGACCCGATCACGTTTCCGGCAGACGAGTCAATTCTGCCGATCGGTGTTCGCCTCTACTACACCTACTACGGCGAGCCGCTCAAGGTCCGCAAACCAGCCAGCGGCTTCGAGGGAACCGCCTACGAACGATATGGCATCCAAAACGAGATGCACCGCTACGACGAGTTCCTTGCCACGGGCTACGATCGTGGCTCCCCAGTCACCGACGATGAGCGGAAGGGCAAGTTCGAGCGGATCGCCGAGCAGATCCTCGAAGGGCACAAGGATGTCGTCTACTCCGGCGGCTGTTCGCTGCACGGCATCCACTACGACTTCCTCCGGCTGAACAAGCGCGTCAACTTCACGGGGCTCGATGGAGAGGGGAACCCCGAGACGCTCGACTGGGAAGACATCAACGCGATCGTCACCGACGTCGAGTTCGACTACGCCGAGAACCTGACCACGTTGACGTTTTCTTCCGATCATCTCGAATTCACCCAGGTCGACCCCGAGCAGCTCAAGAAGCGGCTGAAGATTCCCGCGAGCCAGTTCGTGATCGAGTCGGACGAAGGGTTCATTCCGTTCATCGAGATCGACGGTCGGCGGTACATCGTCAGCCTGAGCGGCAAGAACGAGGGGAACTCCGCCGCCGAGAACAAACGCCGCAACGATCTCGACCGACTCCAACGCGAACGCTTCAAGAGGGGGCTCGACTGATGGGAACCCAGCTCGAGAAGGAACAGGCCAAGCGGATTCGGGAACTCGAACGCCGGCAAGCCCGTGTGATCACGGACATTGCTCGTTTGCAACGATTGCTTCCCTCAAGCATCGACCACGCCTACCTTCCCGGCGGCGCGGCCGAGGCCTCGAAGACCCTAGGTTCTGTTGCCCCGCTGCCACGACCAATTCCGGGAGGCGCTGGCGACTGATGGCACTCCCCCTTCGTTACGGCGGCAATCTTCAGCGGCTTCGTCAGCTCGAGCGATCGGTGAGTCAGGCGGAAGTCGATGTCGCGCGGCTCTGGCGGCAGATGGACGCCGCCAACAACCAGTTGGGGTACATCGACACGGGTTACGGCCCTTTGGTGGAACCGACGTCGGAAGGATCGGAGAGTTCAGAGCCGGGAGTGGCAACCCCGTGTTGCCCAGATGGCATCCCCGCGACACTGACCGCAACCATTGCAGCGTCGTTGGCTCCTGCGCTCGTAGGCACAACGTTTGAGATGAACTACCTCGAGGGGCCACCCTATGACCGTTGGTGCGGCGAGCTCGACTTGCCATCGGCGTGTGGCCGTACTTTTATTATCGCGCTTAACTGCAACGAAAATATCAGCGTCTGGATGCACAGTGCGGGGTTGTTGTCGGCATTCGTGGATTGCGACGATCCGTCAACGGCCTACGCCGTGGTGAGCTCGGCTGTGTGCGATCCCGTGTCGATCGAGTTTTCGCGGGCATTGACAGTATCGGGTTGGTCAAGTGCATGCAGAACAGCGCTTGGAAATCCGCCCCTCGTGGGGTTTGGTAGCCTGAACTTGACATCGACATTCCTTCTGACGGAGTAACCTCGGTGCCCTGCGAATGCCCCGAACAATCAGGCCCGCATCTCTGCGAACGGCACGGCTTCGTCAAGTCCGAGCACCTTCGGAACCTCTGCAAGCGAGCCGACTACTTCGGCCTCTGGGAGCGGCAGGCGGGCAAGTGCCGGCATCACGGCGAAGAGATCGCCACGCGATGGCAAGACGGGGCCGAAGTCGCGGTCCATGCCTGCCATCACCCCGAGCGATGCGAAACCACGAAGCACGAGTGCGGGCACTGCGAGGACTTCGTCTCGATCGACGGATTGACGCCGAAGCCCATCCTTGCCGAGCCCGTTGAATCGGCCCCCGGTAGCTCTCGGCTGACGCGTCTCGTTCCCCCGCCGGCAATGCTCCATCGGCGGCACAAGTCCTGGGAATGGGCGATCGCGGTCACGACGACGCCACGACGAACGCCGACGCTTGCGAGATGCCTCGAGTCCCTGGAGCGAGCGGGCTGGTCCGATCCCTACATCTTCTCGGACCGCATCGACCGCACGGGCGAGGAGCGATCCTTCACCCCGGCGGACCTCAAGAGCTTGCCTGACTGGTCGGAGGTTCCCGCGAAGCACGAAGCCCGCACGATCCGACGCGTCGCGAAAACCTGGGGATGGTCGAACACCTACCTCGCCCTCCAAGAGCTCCTTCACCGCCACCCGCAGGCCCAACTCTTCATGTTGGTCCAGGATGATGCCCTCTTCGGCTCCCGCGCGGGCAACATCCGCCAGTACCTCGAGGATCACGTCCTCTGGCCGGACCGGCAGTGCGGAGCCCTCAGCCTCTTTTGCTCTTCGGGGTACTCGGGGCCCTCTCACGCCAAAGGAGAGCCGGGCTGGCATTCGTTCGGAGAACGCAAGTGGGTCTGGTGTGCCCTTTGCTTCGTCTGGTCGCGGGAACGTTTGATGTCGTTCCTTGCCAGCGACGTGGCGATGCAGTGGCGCATCAAGGGCGGAGAGTCGAGCCGCCGGAAGGTCGACGTCACGATCGGCAAGTGGGCCCAAGCGGCGAAGACTCCCATCTGGTACCCGTATCCGTCCCTGGTCGAGCACATCGGGGAAACGACGACGATGTGGTCTCGTGGCGCGGGGCTTGGTGGCCGACGGGTTTCGAAGCAGTTCGTGGGGAATATGGCATGAGCTTCGAAGAATGGCTCGTCATGCTCGGCAAGCGGTTCGGGACCGACAAGTTCGGCGGCCCGAGCCACCACTACGAACACGCCTACAGGTTTGTGGAGCAGATCCAATTTCAGCCGATCACCCTGCTCGAGATCGGCGTCCTTGGCGGCGCGTCCCTCAAGCTGTGGCGGGAGATTCTTCCGAACGCCAAGATCGTTGGTGTCGACAAGAATGAGAAGTGCCGATCGCTGGAGTGGGGACGCGTCAGCATCGAAACCGGAGACCAGTCCGACGAAGCGTTCCTTTCCGAGATCGTCCGCAAGCACGGCCCCTTCGACATCGTCATTGACGACGGCTCGCACGTGGCCGCTCATCAGCTCGCGTCGATGAGAGGCCTCTGGCCGCACGCGAAACGCTTCTACGTCATCGAAGACCTGCAACATCCACCCGCCGCCGAGACCGCCCGCCAAATGGGCAACGAGGTCCGCCGGCTTCTCAAGGCCCGATTGCCCGACGATATCGCGGCCATCCACTGCTATCCCTCGATCGTCGTGTTGGAGAAAGCATGCGCGTCGCCGTTCTGACCGCCATCTATGGAGATCGCGACATCCTGCGGGAGCCCCGTTTCCGAACGCCGGGCTGGGATTACATCTGCTTCAGCGACAAGAGCCACCTGAGCAAGTCGTGGGATGTCCGCGTGACACCGCCCCACGCGAGCGACCCCTGTCTGGCCGCCAAAATCTTCAAGGTTCTGCCCCATCGGTTCGTCGAGGCCGATGTCACCATCTGGGTCGACGGCAACCAAGAGATCATGTCCGACCTCTACCCGCTGGCACGCTTCATGAGTGGTGGCATCGGGGTTTGGCGGCATCCGAAGCGACACTGCCTCTACGCGGAAGCCGCGGTCTGCGTCCAAGCTCGAAAGGACAGCCGCGACCGCATCTGTCATCACATCCGCCGCTACCGCGAGGAAGGCTTTCCCGAGGGCTACGGGCTCTGGGGCTGCGGCCACATGGTCTTCCGGCACGGCGACATAACGAAAGACTTCTGTGAACGCTGGTGGCGGGAGATCATCGGCGGCACGCGTCGCGACCAGGTTAGCTTCCCCTACGTCGTTCGCCACTCCGGCATCAAGCTGCACGAGTTCCAAGGAACCCCGTGGAACTACCTGAAGCTCCACCCGCACGCGAAGGGGAAGTGATGCGCGTTCACCTCGTCGCTCCGCGCGACGGCTGGGTACTCGACAAGATCGCCAGTTCCTTCGAGTTCCCGGGCGGAACGCGGGCGCGGACGCCCGACCCGAAAGCCGACATCAATTTCTACATCAACTACGCGCTGCTCAAGCGGCCAAGCGGATCCCTCGACGTCGGGCTCTTCACCCACAAACACCCCGGCCCGGCGGCGGAGACCTGGGATACGTGCGCGGCGATGTCCCATCACTGCGTCGCCATGTGTCGGAAGTCGGCCGACGAGCTTCCGGCAGACAAGACGTCGATTTGCCTGTTGCCCCCCTTCGGGCGATTCCTCGGGCGTTCACTCAAGCTCGGATTCGTGGGAAGAGAGTACAAGAGTTCCCCACGCAAGCGGTTCGAGTGGATCAACACAATAGCTGATATCCCCGGCGTCACGTGCGATTGGGCGAACGGCGGCACGCCCGATCACGACCTTCCCGAGTTCTACCGATCGCTCGACTACCTCGTGATCACGGCCGAACGCGAAGGTGGGCCGATGCCGCTGGTCGAAGCCCTGGCGATGGGGACGCCGGTCATCGCCCCCGACGTCGGCTTCGCGTGGGACTATCCAGTCATCCGCTACGAAGGGCTCCCCGAGCTGAAGCGAATCGTTCGCAACCTGGTCTTCCCCTTCGATGCGTGGGAACGGACGTCGGAACGGCTCGGGATGCTCTTCGAAACGCTGCTGGAACGGAAGGCGAACGCGTGAAGACGACCATCATTATTCCGCACTGGAACCAAGCCGATCTGCTGGGCAGGTGTCTCGAGCTTCTCGAGCAAAGGACGCCCCACTTCTGCGCGAGCGTCTTGGTCATCGACAACGGCTCCACGGACCACACGCCCGAGGTTCTTCGGCGGCATCCCCTGGTCAGGTCGAGACGACTCGACAGTAATCGAGGGTTCGCCGTCGCCTGCAATATCGGGGCGTCCATGGCGGAGACCCCCTACATCTGCTTCCTCAATAACGACACCGAAGCGAAGCTCGGCTGGCTCCATCCTCTCGAAGCGACCCTCGACGCCGAGCCCGACGTGGCCGCCGTCGGCCCGAAGCTCCTTTACCCCAACGGCAAGATTCAATCGGGAGGCGTTCGCATCTACCGCAATGCAAAGGGGAGCGTCACCACCGCGGCGGAGATGTTTCGGGGCGAACCGGGCGATCATCCCGCCGCGAACACCCGTCGCGACTCCGCGATCACCGGAGCGTGCCTGCTGGTCCGTCGCTCGGTCTTTTGGGACGTGGCCGGATTCGACGAGCGGTTCCGCAACGGCCTCGAGGATGTCGACCTCAACCTGAAGCTTCACCAAGCGGGCCACCGAACGGTCTACGAGCCCGCGTCGGCCGTGATCCATCATTGTGGGGCGAGCGGAAGGGAACGTCACCGCTACCACCGCCAGAACAAGCAACTGTTGCGCGAGAAATGGAGAGCCGCGTGAGTATCGGCGTCATCATCCCGACCAAGTGCACGAAGGAAACGTGGCCCTACGCGCTGCGGGCGATCAGTTCCGCCTTGGAGTTCACGCCGGGCGCAACGGCGATCGTGGTCGACGACGCGTCGGAGGAATGGCCCGAAGACATGCCGGACGTTTTGCGGTCCCTCGCGGCCGAGCGTCCCATCGTGGTCCAGCGATACCGCGAAGGAGGAGGGCTGTCGCGATCATGGAACGCGGGGCTGCGGCTCTGTCGCTCCCTGGGGCTCGAGTACGCCGTTCCCGCCAACGCGGACGTCGTCTTCACGCCGGGATGGTGGAAGCCCGTCGCGGAAGCTCTCGAGCAAAAGGCATTCGTCGGTCCGATGACCAACGCACCGGGGCACTGCAAAGCCCAGCAGATCGCCAAGTCGCTCGAGGGCTACACGATGGACGATCGCGAGGACGTGCTCGCCGAACAAGCGGAAGGCTTGCGGCGCAAGTTCAAGGAGTCGATCCGCAACACCGATCGGCTCAACGGCTTCCTGTGGGCCGGGAAGACCTCCACCTTCTGGGAGATGGCGCTCGGCGGGGGCAACGTCTACAACCCGAAGATCCCGCTCGCGGGGAACGAGGACGATCTTCGCAAGCGGGCCATCAAGGCGGGCAAGACGCTCGGCATCGCGCTCGGCTCGTTCATCTTCCACTACCGCAGCGTGATGCGACCCTCGAGCCCCCGGCTTTCCCATGGCCAGTACCGCAACGAGAAGCTTCCGACGATCGACGCCATTCGCAAGGGGCTGAACGAAGCGCCCCAGCCGGCCGAACGCTCCGAACTCGCCGCGCCCGTCGAGAGCAAGGCGAAACGGACCGCTCAGTGCGTTCATCTCGGCAAGGTCGTCGACCGCAACAGCAAGGGCTGCCACCGTTGTTGGACGCGAGAATGTGACTTGCTGAAGAAACACGTCCAGATGCGAACCGAGTGCGAGACCTGCGGGAGCTACGAGGCGGTGTGAGTTAGTTGGCGTCTAGTGGCAGTCGTGGCCGGGCATCCTGGACACTGCGCCATTTCAGGCTGTCACTCATCGTCCTCTCCGTTGCTCCCATGGCGGAATAGGCCTTCCGTCGGCCCACAGTCCCCGTCTCGCGGCCTTGGCGCTCTCCTGGAGCCGTGCGAGAGCCTGGTCCGCCGGGGCGTACTTCTCATACCACCACACCAGCCCCTCGGCGACAAGCTCGTGATTGAGGGAACAGGCCTCGTTCTCGACAACGACAACGCCCACAAGTCGCCCGTATCGATCCTTGTCGGAGAGCTATCCTACTGGTGGCAGTACACTTGGGGATACGCAGTGAGCGCACTCTTTGGTTATGCCCTTAGTTTTGCCTTCCGTGGCTCACGCTGACCCAACGACACCCGTCCTGATCATCCCCTAACCCCAAACCTCACCACCAGCCATCGTCATCAAGTGTCGAAACTATCGTCAACGTTCTTCGCGTATGGTCGCCAATGGGCTCGGCTGCTCGGTCATGCTACGCTGATGTTTGGGAGAAGGACAACCGCGAGACCGGAAGGGATGGAAAAGGAACGACTCCGATGAGCGACGAGGAAAACGATCTGCCTGCCCCGGGCGAGAAGTGGGAACGGGTTGTCTTCGTGAAACCGCTGCGTCCCGATGGATTCGGCTTCAGCGTCCCGGCCCGCTTCGTGTCGATTGTGGGATGCGCGGAGACGACCGACCATGGGCGCAAGGTCATCTACGAAGAGGAAGGCGGCCACCGCGACGCCGTCGACTTGGGCGAATTTCTCGCGGAGTTTCGGCGGGCCGAGTGACCGTCGTGCGATCGAGCGGCCCCAGAGGAACCAGACCGTCCGACACCAACGCGGCGAGTACCAACGTGGCCGAACACCTGTCTCCCGTGGACGTGGCTTCACTGCCACTGAGGCGGCACCGACGATTCGCCGATCCGTCGTTACGAAAAACGACTCTTGCCGCCAACGGTCTTCACCATCGCGGCGTACTATTGATCAGTGACAGAATGACCACATCGCACGAAGGAGTCAGCGAGCCGACGATGAGGGTATAACACAACAACGGGGACATGGTACTCGCCATTCGTGGCGCGGAGTTACCCCCGACGATCGACCCGCCCCTCACTTCGGCTCGCTCCTTGAAGTTGACTCGTCCTGTCCGTCGGAGACGCATGCCGCCTCGTTGGTTCGCCAACGACTCCTCTTCGAGCCCTCCCCATCTCCCCCATGATCTTCCCCAACGATACACCCTTCGGCGTCGTCTCCGGCGTCTTCCACCAGATTCCCGTTGCCCGTGCCAACGACCAAAGGAGCCGGCGAAACGTGATGTCCGCCCCCAAGAGGAGGAATCGGTAACCACCTCGGTTCGACCCGGGCGAGGATCTTCCCATAGAACGGCTTGGCTGTCGCAGCTTCCTACTCAAGAGAACGAACCATGATGCGAACACTCGCCTTGGCGGCCATGCTCCTACTCGGGATCGCGGGAATCACCATCGCCCTGGGAGCCGAGCCGCCCTCTTCCAAGATCGGTGGCATCTCGACCCACATCCTCGACACCGGCCGAGGCCGCCCCGCGTCCGGCGTCCCCGTCGTGCTCCAGGTGCGTGACTCTTCGGGCAAGTGGCGACGACTCGGCGAGCAGACCACCGACGCCGACGGCCGCGTCAAGCGTCTCCTGCCCAAGGGCCACACCTTCCCGAAGGGTGTCTACCGCCTGACCTTCGACACGTCGGCGTACTACCGCAAGCTCGGCCAAGAGACCTTCTACCCGGAGGTCACCATCATCTTCGCCGTCCGAGACGAATCGGAACACTTTCACGTCCCCCTCCTTCTCAGTCCCTTCGGATACTCGACCTATCGCGGAAGCTAATGCACGGTCATCCGTCCAACGTCAGGGCGCCGGTGACGTAGCTCGTTCTCGCTGGCTGACAAGCAGCCAGCGGCACCCGAACATCAGGTCTTGACGGGGCACTCGTGTCCTGATGCGCAAGTACGTTCATGAAATCTCGGCCCTGTGATCGTGCGGGAGATTGCCCCAATCACCGGCGTTTCCCGCATGCCCACGGCGAGCGTGGGCACGGCACCCAAGAGTCCTTTAGTCAATGAACTAACCAATCAGGACACTAGCCGTCCGTCGATTTGAGCGGGCCAAGGCGAGAACAACCGTAGGCGCATCCGTCGATTCGTCGAATTTGTACCACGCCGAGATCGGCCAGAAAGGCCGTTCGTCGCCGGCAGCGAATAGATCAACGGACTGCTAGATTTTCGTCGGCCGGTCGAGTAGGTTCGGGGTCAGTGATTCTCTGGGACTCGGGGGGTTGGGAAGAAACGATGATGACATTCGCTTCGATCGCACTGGTCGTCGCCAGCACCATGCCGATGGCGGAGCCGGCACCACAAGCAGCAAGCAAGCCCAATTTCCTCTTCATCCTCGCCGATGATGTCGGCCAGGAGGTCCTGGGCTGCTACGGCGGCCAGTCCTACCCGACGCCGCATATCGACCGACTCGCTCAGACCGGGATGCAGTTCGATCACTGTTACAGCATGCCGGTCTGTCATCCCTCGCGGCTTGCGCTGATGAGCGGCAAGTATCCCTTTCGTCATGGACAAGTGACCTGGGGCGACTACCCGAAAGAGGGCGAGGGGAAGACGTTCGCGAACCTCCTCGCGGGCGCCGGCTACGCCACCGCGGTGGCGGGCAAGTGGCAGCTCACTCTCCTCGGCGACCACCCGGACCATCCCGCTCGGCTCGGCTTTCAGCAATGGGACCTCTTCGGTTGGCACGAGGGGCCGCGTTTCTACGAACCGATGATCTACCGGAAGGAGGGCGTGCGTCCCGATACACTCGGTCACTATGGCCCCGACCTCTACGTTCGCAGCCTGATCGAGTTCATGAAGGCCCACCGCGACCAGCCCTTCCTCGCCTACTACCCGATGGCGCTCTGTCATGAAGTGACCGACGACTTGGAAGAGCCCGTGCCGCACAGTCCCTTCGGACGCTACGACAGCTATGCCGAGATGGTCGCGGAGATGGATCGCAACGTCGGACGACTCGTCGCGGCGCTCGAGGCCCTGAAGCTAAGGGAGAAGACGCTCGTTCTCTTCGTCGGCGACAACGGCACGCCGCAAACGCTGATCGTGCGTGCCGAGGGGAAGGAACTGATCAAGGAGCCGGTCTATTCGCGCTGGCACGGGCAAGTGCTGCAAGGGGGGAAGGGGAAGCTGACCGACGGGGGGACCCGGGTGCCGCTGATCGCGAACTGGCCGGGGACCGTTCCCGAGGGAGTCCAGTCGCAAGCACTCGTCGACTTTACCGACTTCATGCCGACGCTGCTCGAACTCGCCGGGGTTCCTGTCTCGAGCGATCGCTCGCTTGATGGGGTTAGCTTCGCGCCGGTTCTACTTGGGGAGTCCGATGGCGTCCGACGTTTCGCCTACGGCGAGGAGGCCGTCCTTCCCAAACCGGGCGGGGTGGAGCCGGAACGGACGAGCTTGGGTCTTCATTGGGTGAGGACGACCGACTGGAAGCTCTACAACGACGGGCGGCTCTACGACATGCGCCAAGACCCCTTCGAGCAGCGACCGATCGGGCGAGACCAAGAGACCAAGGCCCAGCATCAGATCCGAACCCAACTCGCGAAGAGGCAGCAGCAACTTCGCCCGGAGTGACCCGCCGCCCGATCTTGAGCCAACCCGTCACGTTCGATTCCCGTGCGATTGAAACCTCCAACAACGAGTGCTAGAGAGATCGACCGAGGGCATTGTTGAAAGTGTGAAGAACCGTTCGCCCTCTTCTCGACAGGCCGTCGGAACCAGCAAACGCCGACATTCTTAGTCCTCTAAAAAAACGGTGGCGACGGGTAGCGAAATCGTTTAGCCTTCGACCGGGGACTAGTTATTAGACAACACATCCGTTGCCCAGCACATCCGTTGCTGATCACCTTGGGGGAGGTGTCCGTATGATTCGCGCGCGCGTTCGTGGATTCACTCTTGTCGAGCTACTTGTCGTGATCGCCATCATCGGCGTCTTGGTGGGTCTCTTACTTCCCGCCGTCCAACAGGCACGCGAAGCGGCTCGTCGTTCGCAGTGCAGCAACAACTTCAAACAGTTTGGCATCGCGCTACACAACTATCACGAGAGCCATCTCTGCTTTCCACCCGGCGGCGCGCATTCGGACGCGACGAACAATAGGCCACGACGCTACAGCGCTCATGTCCATCTCTTGCCCTACAGCGACCAAGCCCAACTCTACGACCGCATCGCCGAAGGTGGATTCACGGGAGATCCCTGGGGAACGGGGACGATCGGGGCCACGGTCCAGGTCGAGGGACTCGTCTGCCCGTCCGATCCGCTCTCTCGTTCGGCGGCGTTCGGCGAAACCAACTACATGTTCTCTCGTGGCGACTCGCTCCAGGACAACAACCACTGGGCCGGCAACAGCGCCCGCGGCATGCGGGGGATGTTTCCGCAGATGGGCGACAGCATCACCGACACCACCCACGGTCGTTGCCAACGCGTTCGCGACGTCACCGACGGCTTGACCAAGACCATCGCGATGTCCGAGCGCATCAAGGCCAAGGCCGGCTCGAACCTCGTCAGCGACGGCGGCTGTGCCTCGGACTTCGGGAGCGGCTTTCGCACCAACCCCTCGCTCCTGTTGGCGGAGGTGTCGGGCAACGCTTACACCGGGACGGTGCTGCGAACCACCGGCTTGCGTTGGATGGACGGCACCATCACCTTCACGGGATTCACGACGATCATGGGCCCCAACACGCCCTGTGCCCACAACGGCGGCGGCGACCAAGGTGATGGGGTCTTCGATCCCTCGAGTCTTCATCCCGGCGGCGTCAACTGCCTGATGGGTGACGGCTCGGTTCGTTTCATCGGCGATGCCATCGACACCGGCGACAATACGGTGGGAGCGGTCACCGCCGGCGCGAGCCCCTACGGAGTTTGGGGAGCGATCGGCTCGATCAACGGGGGCGAGTTGGTCGAAACTCCCTGATCGACTCGAGGCGCGGCGTGGATTGTGGAATCCATCGGATAGGAACGATTTCGTGAAGCACCTTCTGTTCGCGGGCGTGATGGGCGTCCTGGTCTGTCTGCTCAACGGTTGTGGAGGCGGGCAAGACCCCAATCGCGTCCCGGTCTTTCCGGTCGAGGGGCAGGTGAATTACAGAGGGGCGCCACTCGATGGCGCGGTCGTCACCTTCTCTCCGAAGCAAGGACAGCCGACCGCGCTGGGCAAGACCGACGCCGAGGGCCACTTCAAACTCAAGACATACGGCAAGGAGGACGGAGCGGCCAAGGGCGACTATGTCGTCATGGTCACGAAGCTTGACATTCAAGAGAGCGAGGAGATCCCCATCGACGATCCTCGCTACGGCGTCCCCCAACCCGACAAGGAGGACAAGTCGCTCATTCCCGAAGTCTATGCCACGAAGAAGTCACCGCTCGCCGCCACCGTGTCCGACGAGAGCGAGAATCGGTTCAACTTCGACCTCACCCAGTGACGGTGAGGAGAGTCCCGGAAGACGATGGGCCGGAAAGGGGCCCGTTGGTCTATTCGCAGTCGGCTACGAGACGGCCGGCTTCTGAAGATTGAGGTTGTACGTGAGCCAATTGCCGAAATACTCCTTTGGCTCGAACCCCGCGAGGGCCGCCAGTTGGGTCACGACCTGTTGGCGCTGGTAGTGCGGGTCGAAGACGGTTTCGGTCACCGAGAGAACCTCGCCGGGCTACTAGTCTCCAACCAAGCGTACTCTTTGGAGGAACTTGCGCAACTGTCAACCCGCTCCGCTGATCGGAAGCGGGAGCGGTTGGTGTGGCATGCGGGACGTAACAGCGTCGAGGGCGTAGCGGAAGAAGTGCAGGCCATTCTTCTGGCAGGTGCGAACGATTGATTTGGCGAAGGCGTCGGCGCTCCACGCGGCGCGGTTGACGCCACCGTCGGAGCGCGCGGCGGCGACGCTGCGGATGTCGCGTTCGGCCAAGTTGTTCTCGGCGGGAACGTCGAGGAAGGTCAGTAGCTACTCTTGGTGACGGCGCGGCCGATCGTAGATTCGTTGGCAATCGGGGTCGCTCGAGGAACGCCACCAACGCAGGTGGCCCAGGGCGGCGGCACGACTCAGCCGGATGCCGAAGAGATCCTCCAGCAGCGTGGTGGTCTTGTCCAGCGAGATCCCGAGCATCTCCCGGCTGTAGACGCTCAAGAGCCGAACCCGCGGACCGACGGTGGAACCGGGGACGTCAAGGTCGGGACGGCCGTGGACCTGACGACGGCATGTATGGCAGCGGTAGTGATGACGCCGGTAGCAATGAGTCTCGGGTTTCGATTCGGGGATGTCGGTCACGGATTCTTCGTCGCACGTGCCGATCGCTTCAAGTTCGCCGCCGCAAAGGGGGCAGGAGTCGAGTTCGACTTCGTGAACGATGGCGTTCGGTCAGCTCACGGTTGCGAGCCATCCACTCGGCAACGAGCTTTTCCAGCGTTTCGATTCGTCGGCGCAGTTCCTCGCGGTCGTCCATCATGCCCAAGGGCTGCCACGTTTCCCCAAAACGCGCCAACCCGTGCTTAACAGCTACGAAGGAACGGGCGGAAGAGCGAGATGACGGTGAAGGTACAACCCAAAGTGCCCGGGAACTCGTGTGTACAAGCTGATCGATGCGTTGATGAGACGAGACTCCATCGAACTCGAAGAGTGAATGCCGAGTCCTTCTCGGATACCGTAACAGCCCTCTCTCTCGTCCATAGCCGCTTACGGCAAGCCACGCTCGTCAGGAACTCGGCGATTCTGACTCTGGTTCTGGTAACTGTTGGCGTCATCAGAGACTTCTCGCGGCTGCGCCGCACCGGTAGCGGAGCAACCGGGGGTAGCCAGGAGCGGCCCTTTCCGGCTAGCCCAGGTTGATTCAACCTGGGCCGACGAAGTCGGTAGGAAGTCTCGGGAGAAAGGATCGACCAGCGGAGGATGCCGCCCTGGCTGGTGACCTTTTTCCCACGACGATGGTCGGTCTCCGTCGCTTGCCGGGCGGTGAGGTGTGCGGTCCTACTCTTGGAGGCTTCTCACGGCTGCGCCGCACCGGTAGCGGAGCAACCGGGGGTAGCCAGGAGCGGCCCTTTCCGGCTAGCCCAGGTTGATTCAACCTGGGCCGACGAAGTCGGTAGGAAGTCTCGGGAAAAGGGATCGACCAGCGGAGAATGCCGCCCTGGCTGGTGACCTTTTTCCCACGACGATGGTCGGTCTCCGTCGCTTGCCGGGCGGTGAGGTGTGCGGTCCTACACTTGGAGACTTCTCGCGGCTGCGCCGCCCCGGTAGCGGAGCAACCGGGGATAGCCAGGAGCGGCCCTTTCCGGCTAGCCCAGGTTGATTCAACCTGGGCCGACGAAGTCGATAGGAAGTCTCGGGAGAAGGGATCGACCAGCGGAGGATGCCGCCCTGGCTGGTGACCTTTTCCCCACGACGATGGTCAGTCTCCGTCGCTTGCCGAGCGGTGAGGTGTGCGGTCCTACGCTTGGAGACTTCTTGCGGCTGCGCCGCCCCGGTAGCGGAGCAACCGGAGGTAGCCAGGAGCGGTTCTTCCGGCTAGCCCAGGTTGATTCAACCTGGGCCGACGAAGTCGGTAGGAAGTCTCGGGAGAAGGGATCGACCAGCGGAGGATGCCGCCCTGGCTGGTGACCTTTTCCCCACGACGATGGTCAGTCTCCGTCGCTTGCCGAGCGGTGAGGTGTGCGGTCCTACGCTTGGAGACTTCTTGCGGCTGCGCCGCCCCGGTAGCGGAGCAACCGGGGGTAGCCAGGAGCGGCCCTTTCCGGCTAGCCCAGGTTGCTTCAACCTGGGCCGACGAAGTCGGTAGGAAGTCTCGGGAGAAGGGATCGACCAGCGGAGGATGCCGCCCTGGCTGGTGACCTTTTCCCCACGACGATGGTCAGTCTCCGTCGCTTGCCGGGCGGTGAGGTGTGCGGTCCTACACTTGGAGACTTCTCGCGGCTGCGCCGCCCCGGTAGCGGAGCAACCGGGGGTAGCCAGGAGCGGCCCTTTCCGGCTAGCCCAGGTTGCTTCAACCTGGGCCGACGAAGTCGGTAGGAAGTCTCGGGAGAAAGGATCGACCAGCGGAGAATGCCGCCCTGGCTGGTGACCTTTTTCCCACGACGATGGTCGGTCTCCGTCGCTTGCCGGGCGGCGAGGTGTGCGGTCCTACACTTGGAGACTTCTCGCGGCTGCGCCGCACCGGTAGCGGAGCAACCGGGGGTAGCCGTAGAGAGGAGAGAAACGAGCAAGCGCCCCCTCACCCGGTTGGCGGGGCCAACTTCCCTCTCCCACGGGGAGGGGTGGGTTCGGATGAAGGGTGCGGAAGGTTCTCGTAGGCGACCGCTTGTGAAATCGTGGTGAACCTCCGAACGCTGCGATGTGTCTGGGGGAAGGGGTGTGCCGTGTGGCCCTTCTCGTGGACCGGGTCGATGGTGAGAACCTATCGTGAGTGATGACATCACCGAACGCCAACTCGCGGAGTTGGGGTGGCGCGAGGAGTTCTTTACGCAACTGACGTCCGACGAGTGGGGACGGTCGGTCGTGGCCCGCGTGGTCGCCGAGCATCGTGCCCATCTCGAGGTCGTGACCGCGGCCGGGACGGAGCGGCTGTCGCGGCCTCTTTGGACGAGGGACGATCCCACGACGGTTGGCGATTGGGTCCTCATCGACCGAGAGACACGGCTCCTGCAACGCTTCCTCACGCGGCGGAGTCTGTTTCAGCGAAAGGCTCCGGGGACCGCTCGCGACGCGCAGCTCATCGCCGCCAACGTCGACACGCTCTTTATCGTCACCTCCTGCAATCATGACTTCAACGTCGCCCGGATCGAGCGCTATCTCGTCCTCGCCGCGGAGGCGAACGTGACCCCCGTGCTCGTCGTGACCAAGGTCGACGAGGCGGAGGATCCGCAAGCGTTTCGGACGGCGGCCGAAGCAATTCGGGCCGAGTTGCCGGTGTGCATGCTCAACGCCCTCGAGGCGCGTGAGGCCGACCGGCTTGGCCGCTGGTGCGGCTTCGGCGAGACGGTGGCTCTGGTTGGTTCCTCCGGCGTGGGGAAGTCGACCATCGTCAACTCGCTGCTCGATCGTTCGATTCAGCGGACCTCGGGGATTCGGGAAGACGACAGCAAGGGGCGACACACGACCAGTGCGCGCTCGATGAATCGGCTGGCGATGGGAGGGTGGCTTATCGACACGCCGGGGATGCGCGAGATTCAGCTCTTCGACGCGGCCGAAGGGGTCGCGAAGGTCTTTGTCGAGATTGCCGATCTCGCGCGCGAGTGCAAGTTCAGCGATTGCTCGCACCGCTCGGAGCCGGGATGCGCGGTGCGCCGCGCGATCGAGGAGGGGCTCATCGACGAGGGGCGTCTTGAGCGCTACATGAAGCTCGAACGGGAACAGACCTACAACAGCGAGACTCTCGCGGAGCGGCGATCGCGCGAGAAGCGGTTTCAGAAGCGGGTCAACGTGGCCGTGCGATCGAAGCGAATCAAGCGTTAGTGTCCTCATCGGGTAGTTTCGCAAGGGGTGACCACGGATCCCGCCCGGCTTACTGCGCGCCGCGTGTGACCTTGATCGGGACTTCGATGGCGGCGGTGGCTTGACCGTTGACGAGAGCACGGAGATGAACGCGGGCCTCGCGCGCGGTGGCGGACATGGGAGCGTCGAGTCGAATGGTCAGGCGGCCGTTGCCCGAGGAGGTGACGGCACTCTTCCAACGGGGCGGGGCACTGACGCGGAGTGACTCGGGACGAAGGTTCTCGCCGGCCAGGCTGATGGTGGTCGATCCGCCGGGCGCGATCGGAGCGGGGGGCTCGTCGAGGGCGAGAGCGGGGGCGCCGAGTTCGCTGGCGAGGGGAGTCTCCTTGTCGTCGTAGAGGAGCATGATGGGATCGTCGCCGAGTGTCATGGTGATGGCACCGTCGCCGCTGTGTAGTTCCCGCTCGGTGCCGTCGATTGCGAGAAGCCGAACGGTCTGGTCGGCGGGAAGCGGGATCGAGACCTCCTTGCGATCGCGGTCGAGCCAAAGGATCTGAAGCGCCTTCCCCTTGTCGTCGCGGAAGAGATAGGCCTGCGCCCTATTGGGATAGTGCATCTCCTCGGCGAACTTCTTCACGCAGATCGCGTTTAAGAGGTGGTAGTGCGTAATCGCGTCGAGGCGGGGATTGTAGAGGTTGTACTTGCAGTCGAACATGCAGTGGGCGTCGCCGAATTGCCCCCGCGCCTTCCCCTTGGGGTCGGGATACTGGATCGTGAACCAGGCGACCATGTCGCCGCCCTCGGCGAAGAAGACGGTCAACTTCTTGATCATCTCGCGGGCGACGTCGAGGCGGGCCTGCCCCTGACTGTTGAGGCCGAGTTCGGTCGAGTTGATCGGCTTGACCGCGTCGTAGTCTTCCATCAGCTCGCGGTAGCGCCGCATCGACTTGCGGACGTTGGTGTAATGCTCGTAGATGTGGAAGTCGTACGAGTCGAGGAAGTGCTGGTAGCCCGCTTTGAAGTACTCCTCGTTCGGCTCGACCGAGGTGCCGATGACGTGGATCTCGGGATCGAAGGCTTTGACGGTCTCGTAGATCGCCCGGTACGCGCGGACGTTGTCGAGGACCTTTTGGCCGGTCCCGTGCGGTTCGTTGCCCATCGCGATCCTCGCGAGCCCCTTGTCGGCGAACGCTTCCAAGAAGTTTCGCATCCCCTCGCGTAGCGATTCCTCGCTGTATTTCGTGAAGCCGTGACGCTCGATCTGGGCGGCGGGCGTGCCGGTGATCCACTTGTCGCCGAGCTTCTGGCAGGTGTCAATGCCTGGGCAGTGCGGCTTATAGGGCGGCTTGGATGACCAGCCTCCCCAGACGCCGAGCATGCGAAGGCCAAGCCGGTCGGCGAGGTGGAAGTAGGCCGGGACGCGGCTGTCCCAGTTGCGAATGGTGAAGGGGACTTTCTCGGCGGGGTAGTTCTTCGCGATCGCCGGGGGGAGGATGGCGAGGCCCGAAAACTCTTTCGCGGTCGCGGCGGTCGACTGAGGGATCTCGACGAAGAGTTGGTAGAACTTGCCGACGGCTAGCTCGTCCTTCGGCAGCGTGATCTCGGTTCGATACCGATAGGTTCCCTTGTTGGGCGGCTGCTCGACGAGCATCGCGTCGCCCGGCGGCAGTTGCTCGGCATTCCAGTAGTCGCGCACGGAGTAGTAGAGCGTCCGGTCGGAAGGGGCGAGTGGCTTTGTCGCCTCGATCGTGACTTGGAAGACGACGGGCTCCTCCGGGAGGAAGAGGTTGCCGATCGCGGGGCTTGAGATCAGGACTCGGGCGATGCGTTGTTCGATGGGCTGCACGCCGAGTCGCGCGGCCGCGAGATCATCGACTTGGTAGGTGCCATAGGTCTTCTGAAGGTCGATGCGTAGCCGAGCCGTGGCGATACCGCGTGGGATGGTGACGGTCTGGTCGATGGTGGTCCAGTCGTGGCGACCGTGTCCGATGGCGATGGGCATCGTTTCGATGACTTTGCCGCTGGGGCCGAGGAGTTCGAGCAGGACGCGGCCGCGGTAGGAGTTGTCGGGCGAGTGGAGCGTTGGCTTCTGCCGATAGCGGATCCGCCACGTGCCTGGTGCGACGGCGAACGGTTTGCTGGTCGCGGCGGTCTCCGCTTGGAGATGGTCGAGCGTCCGCGCGAGCGTGAGCGTTCCATCGGCGAGGAGCACGTCCCCCGTCGTCCGCCAGCCGTCGTGAAGAGCTTTGGCCGAGTCGAACGACTCGGTGAAGGACGCGGCAGTGGTGGTTGCCTCAACGACGACGTCGCCGCGAATGTCGGCGAGGAGTAGTTCGGGCTTGTTGTCCTTATGCGAACGCGTGTTGAGCATGAGTTCGACAAGGCGGGGGCTGCCGTGCCACTTGCCGTCGTTGGCGCCACCCCAATGTTCGCCGCCGGCGACCTCTTCGGGACGAATGATGAGATCGTGCCACTGGCCATCGGGCGTGAAGGCGATGCCCTTTCGTTGATGGGTCTGACCGCTGCCGTCGACCATGCGAAGGGCGAACTGCTTGGTCGTATCGCTTCGCAATTTCATGCGGATCGCGTCGATCGACTTCACGTCGAGGTTTTCGAAACGCTTGCGAATGCCGACATAGGCACCGCCGCCGGTGAAGTCGCCGTGGAGTCGCAGGGCGTGGTGGCCTGACACGGTCTGGTCCTTGGTGACTTCGAGGCCGCCCTTGGCACCGGGGTACTCGTGGCCGGGGTTGAAGGCCCAGCCTGGTTGGCCGTGCGCGAGTTCCTCGTCCAGGGGGATGGTCTTGGTGATGCTCGTCTTGGGGCGTGCGGGCCGGAGTTGGACATCGCTCAACCGGATCGTCGATGCGTCCCCCATGCCGCGAGTGCAGAGGACGACGAAGTACTTGCCCGGTTGGTGCCACTTGCCGTCGTTGGCGCCGCCCCACTTCTGGTACTGGCTGGTGATGTCGAGAGCGTCGGCGGTTCCCTGGTGGCGAAAGTACCGGTCGACGGGGAGGACGATTCGCTGCCAGCCGCCGCGATCGTTGATCTTGAGCTTCAGTTGGTGGCACTGCCCCGAGCCGTCGCCGAGGCGTACGGGAACCGCGGTGACGCCCGGTGGTGTCTCGATCCAGAAGGAGAGGGTGTCGAGAGGCAGTTCGGGGAGCTTGGTCGCGGCTTGGACGTAGCCGCCGCCCTTGCGGAAGTCCGCCTTGAGTTCGAGGACGGGTTGCTCGCGGTGTTGTTTCTTGGAGAGCTCCAGCCCGCCACGTGCCCCAGGGAACTCCTTGCCGTTGTCGAAGGTCCAGCCGCCGTGCTCCTTGCCAGCATCGATGAGGGAGACCTCTTCACCCCGTTGTGCCGTCGGTGGCGGTGCGGCGAGGAGAGAAAGCGTCAGCAGTGCGCGGATCATCATCGGCTCCGGCTCTTGGTGTTCGGCGATCGGTCGGTCGAGGGGAGTCTCCAACTGCTAGAACGCCGCGCGGGGTGATGTGTGACATCGTGGGGGAGTTGACGCCCGCCGTCTAAGAAGGGCTGTGGACTCGGGAGCTTTGCCGAAAAAAGTGACTTGATGGGACCAGGAACGCGCTTGGCGCACCCTGGGAATGGAAGGTCGCCGCGCGCAAAAAAAGCTGGGGCTTGTCGCCCCAGCCTACGGCTTGCGGATTGTTCGAAACGTGTTGGCTAACGCTTGGGGTTCTCGTCTGCTTGGGCGGTGCGGCTGGGGAACTCGAGCGTGCTGACCAGCGAGAGATCCTGCGTGCCGAGCTGCTCGTCGTGGTCGGGGTCGAGCAGGAAGCTGAAGATCACCTGCTGTCCGGCGTTGCCGGTGGCGAGGTAGTGCTTCTGAACGAGCTTCGATCCGCCGGCGTGTCCGTGAGCGGTCAGGAGATTCACCTTGTAGCTGCCGTCGGTCGGGACGTTTTCGTTGTAGCCGATCACTTCCTCGACGGTCCAACCCTTGTCCTGCATGATCAGCGACTGAAACTCGTCCATCGACATCACCGTCCCCGCGGCCCGCTTGGGCAGGAAGGTGACGTTGAGCTGGACGAGGAAGTCTTCGCCGTCGAACTGGCGGAGGATCGCTTGATCGGGTCGCAGCGCGGTGATGTGCCAGTCGTGGCCGTAGTGGAAGCGAACGTCGTGGGCGGGATCCTCGAAGAGGACCAGACGCGAGACGGGCGTTTCCTTGAGCGGCGTTTGCTTGACGATCTCATCGGTGAGGACAGTCTTCTCGGGACGGTCGCGTTTGACCGTGACGGTAGCGTTGTACTGGCCCGAGGGGCTAACCGGACCGACGGCGCGGGCGTCCTTCTGCTTCCACTCGACCTCGGTGATGAGATCCTTCTTGCGGTCGAAGACGAGCTTCATGTCGATCTCGGACTCGACGCGGGTGCCGAGGGAGATGCCGACGACCTTGCCCTTGCCGATGATGGTTGCCTTGGCGTCGTCGATCGACTCGAGCTCGCAGGAGACGTCACCGGACGCGAAATGGTCGAAGCCGGCAAGCGTTTGGATGACGGAGACCTCGGGTTTCCAGGGTTCGCCCTTGGCGACGGTCGTCGTCGGCAGGAGACCCGCGAGGGCCGTCGTGTCGAGAGCGTCCTTGATGAGCTCCATCTCGTCACCGGTGACCGGGCCGGCGACGGGCCAAAGGATCATCTTGTTGTCGTCCCGCTTGCCGACAATGAGACGGCCGTCGGGTCGGAGTTGGCGCGGGTTGTGGTCGGTGGCGATGACGAATTTGGCCCGAGCGTCCTCGTAGAAGCGGAGGACCTTGCTGGGCAGGCCGTCGTCACCCACCTCGATCACGCGCTCGGGGTAGACGAGCCGAGCGCGGCCGGCCATCGGCAGGATCATGTCGCTCGACTGGATTTGGCCCTTGATGGTCAACTCGACGGTCGTGGTGGTTTGTTGTCCGGGCTGGACCGTTTCACGCAGTTCGTAAACCTTGCCGCTGTCGGCGCCCAAGGTGGCTAGGGTCAAGCAAAGAAGACTCGTGGTGGTGCTAGTCAACGTCTATCCTCCGTCCGGTTCCGTCTTGTCGCGTACCATCCGTCGCGAGGGGCGTGGGACCGGTGAACTCTCGACGGGGGATGCCCCCCGTCATCCCGGCAAGTGAGGTTGGTAACTTTCGCCCCGGATCGTGTCAACGCCAGCATCGGTCTCGTCGCGGGCCGTCTCTCTCTGGACAGATTGGGGTTCCCTCGTTTCGCGGATTCCCGTATGGGGCTGCCGAATCCAATTGTCTTTTCATCTCCGCGAGGACAACGCCTTCGGTCGAGGAGCGAACGAGCCTGGCATTTGCCGTGGCTCCTGTCGGCTCGACTGAGTCGCGGCTTCTCGTGGAGGAACAACGTTCGCGGCACGATACCTGTCAGGGAGGAGAGCGCCATGCGCGCTGTCGGGGGATTTCTTCTGATCGGGGCGGTCGCCCTCGGGGCTGGCTGCTCGGCCATGCCCAAGGCCTTGGAAAGCTTGGTCATCAAGGGGGAGCATTTTCGGTTTCCCACGTCGGCCCAAGAGCAGTCGGACAAATCGATGGAGCGTTCCGTCGAAGTGGTCAAAGGGATCATGAAGCAACGGGACATCAGCATCGGGATCACGGAGATTGGCGAGAACAAGGCCCAGATTCGTGGCTCGAAGGAAGGGTTGCAGTACGTCTTCGACGTCGAGCGCAATGGGGAAGGGAGCGTGGTGAAGCTCGAAATCGACGAGTGCGGCAACGACTCGATTGCGTGGGGCATCATGCGGGACTACATGGCGTATCCCTGAGTGTGCCACGTTTGGAGAATACGGTCCCGAAGGGCTTGATCCGAAAGTGGGGTTGAGCCCTTTCGCCTCAGGCGGTAAGAGAGACCGCTTGAAAACATGGCCCAATGCGCGAACGCGAGGGGCCGTTCCGTCAAGGACCGACGGATGGCGGGTTCAGACACACGTCTGCTGAACTCCGCTCGAGCGGCTTACCGCTCGTTCACCCTATCCGTCTTTCCCGAGCCTGCGATGGCTCGTCAATCCTTTCTAACTCACGACGTCCGCTCCGCATGCCCACGCGAGCGTGGCACCCAGAGTTGCTGTCATGGCACCCGGGAGGGTGGGTTTGGCGACTGGAAGGCTGTTGCCGAGCGGGTGATGGCTCGATTTCTCGTCCAATCTCAACCCAAGCGATGTCGTTGCTGGCCGCGAAAAGCGGGGCCGCTTGACGTCCGTCGTCGGGTGCGATTGTGGACTTTCCGCGAAAACCGAACCCGGTCGGCGACAATTCCGTCTATGATTTCCGGTTGGGGGAAGAGCAAGCCCGACGGGAAGCACCGTTCGAAAGAGAAGCCGAAAGGGGCTTCGTTGGTGCATATTCCCAGATGGCCCATCTTAGAAGATGGATTGCCTTTGGCAAGATCGGCGGCCTGGGAAACCTGGTTGCGTGTTGCAAGTTCCTCACGATTGAGTTATGATCGTAGTAGACCCCAAATGGTGGTGGCTCGGGAGACGCTGCTTGTCTTCCCATCACCGTGTACATCTGACATTTCCTGCGGTCCGCTTACCGCTGATTTGGTTAAAAGCCTGCCGCTCATACACTCCGGGGTCCTTTCAGCAAAACCTGGGATGAACGTTCGTTCGCGACCTTTTTGCATGCGCGGACGTGGGGACCGACGTGTTCGTTGGTGGTCTCTTTGGCATCTACATGGACTCTTAACGGTTGCGCCCCCGCTCGGCCAATCGTTCGCACCGCTGAAAAGGAGGCGAGCTTATGATCATGGAGGATGGACGTGCCCTCATTAATTTGATCGCGCAACGACAAAATATTGAGGAGTACCAGAAGGAACACTGGGAAGGTTCATTCGAGGAATACCTCGAAATCGTCGCTCGAAGTCCCGCCGTCGCCCGCAACTCGTGGCAACGCGTCTACGACATGGTCATGTCGTACGGCCAGCGAACGCTCGAGGGCGGCCGGGAGAAGTTGATCCGCTACAACTTCTTCGACGATCCCATTCAGGATGGCAAGGACGGCGTCTTCGGGCTCACCCGTCCGCTGATGGATCTCGTCAACGCCTTCATGTCGGCCGCCCAAGGCTACGGCATCGAACGACGTGTTCTGCTCCTCCACGGTCCCGTGGGAAGTTCCAAGAGTACGATCGCACGCCTCCTCAAGAAGGGGCTCGAACACTACTCACGCACCGACGAGGGGGCTCTCTACACCTACGGCTGGGTCGACGACGAGGATCCGACCAACATCATCCCGTGCCCCATGCACGAGGAGCCGCTCAAGCTCATTCCGCGGGCCGACCGAGCCGAGTTGCTTCAGAAGCTCTCAACGCCCGAGTTCAAGATCAAGATCGAAGGGGATCTCAATCCTTTCTGTCGACGCGTCTACAACGACAAAATGCGGAAATACGGTGGCGACTGGACCCGCGTGATTCAAGACGTCCGCGTTCGCCGGCTCCTCTTCTCCGAGCAGGATCGTGTCGGCATCGGCACCTTCCAGCCAAAGGACGAGAAGAACCAGGACTCGACGGAGCTGACCGGCGACATCAATTATCGCAAGATCGCCGAGTTAGGTTCCGACAGCGATCCACGGGCCTTCAACTTCGACGGCGAGTTCAATGTCGCCAACCGTGGGCTGATCGAGTTCATCGAAGTCCTGAAACTCGACGTCGCGTTCCTCTACGACCTTTTGGGGGCGAGCCAGGAACACAAGATCAAGCCGAAGAAGTTCGCCCAGACCGACATCGACGAAGTGATCATCGGCCACACCAATGAACCGGAGTATCGCAAGCTTCAGTCGAACGAGTTCATGGAGGCGTTGCGCGATCGGACCGTCAAGATCGACGTGCCCTACGTCACTCGGCTCTCCGACGAGGTGCGGATCTACGAGAAGGACTTCAACAGCAACCGGGTCACCGGCAAGCACATCGCTCCGCACACGCTCGAAATCGCCGCGATGTGGGCGATTCTCACGCGTTTGGAAGAGCCGAAGAACGCGAGCCTGACGTTGCTTCAGAAGCTCAAGCTCTACGACGGCAAGTCGCTGCCGGGCTTCACCGAGGAGAACATCAAGGAGCTGAAGGAGGAGGCCCATCGCGAGGGAATGCAGGGGATCTCGCCCCGCTATGTCCAGGACAAGATCTCCAACGCCCTGGTGGCTCATCCCGAAGCGACGTCGATCAATCCGTTCATGGTCGTGAACGAGTTGGAGTCGGGGCTCAAACATCACTCGCTGATCAACAGTGAGGAACTGCGCGGGCACTATCGCCAATTGTTGACCGTCGTGAAGGAGGAGTACGAAGACATCGTCAAGAATGAGGTCCAACGCGCCATCGCCGCCGACGAGGCCGCGATGACCCGCCTTTGCGGCAACTACATCGACAATGTCAAGGCGTACACGCAGAAGGAGACGGTCATCAACAAGTTCACCGGTCAGCCGGAGGAACCGGATGAACGCTTGATGCGGTCGATCGAGGAGAAGATCGGGATTCGCGAAAGCCGCAAGGACGACTTCCGCCGCGAGATCATGAACTACATCGGTGCGCTCGCGATTGAGGGGAAGAAGTTCGACTACAAGACGAACGAACGCCTTCAGAAGGCCCTCGAACTAAAGCTCTTTGAGGATCAGAAGGACTCGATCAAGCTGACGAGCCTGGTCTCGAAGGTCGTCGATCAAGAGACCCAGCAGAAGATCGACGTCGTCAAGAGTCGGCTCATTCGCGACTTCGGTTACAACGACGAATCGGCCACCGACGTGCTCAACTACGTGGCGAGCATCTTCGCGCGGGGTACGACCAAGAGTTCCAGCTAACTACGCGGTGCCATCTCGAGCGCCCGTACCCGTCTCCGAACGATCGCGTTCGGGGCGCCGGGGCGTTCGAGCATGGCACCTTGGGTCATCCGATCGCCTCCGCTCTCGGGAATCTCCCGACAGTAGGGCGGAGGCCTTGGCGGCGCACTTGCCGAACGCGACGAGCTGGAACATTCGACGTTGGAAGGTAGTCCACCATGGTTCAGAAGATTGAACGCGATGTGGCCCGCTTCAAGGAGATCGTCCGCGGACGGATCCGGCAGGACCTTCGCAAATATCTCAGTCACGGCGAGATGATTGGCAAGCGGGGCCGCGATCTGGTCAGTATCCCGCTCCCTTCGCTCGACATCCCGCACTTTCGCTACGGCGACAAAGGCAACGGCGGCGTCGGTACCGGAGAAGGGGATGTCGGCCAGCCGCTCGGCCCTGGGCAGGACGACGATGGAACCGGTTCGGCCGGCGATGGCCCAGGTCAGCACTTGCTCGAGGTCGACGTCTCGCTGGAGGAGCTCGCGGAGATCCTAGGCGAGGAACTCGAGCTCCCACGCATCGAGCCTAAAGGGCAGCCGACGCTGGTCCATCACAAGGACAAGTACACCGGGATCAGTCAGACCGGCCCCGAGTCGCTGCGTCACTTCAAACGGACCTTCAAGCGGGCGCTGAAGAGGCAGCTTGCGACCAACACCTATCGGCCCGAACAGCCTCTGATCGTGCCGATCAAGGAGGACCATCGCTACCGGACGTGGAAGACGGTCAGCGAGCCGCAAGCCAACGCGGCGATCATCTACATGATGGACGTCTCCGGTTCGATGGGGGACGAGCAGAAAGAGATCGTTCGCATCGAGTCGTTCTGGATCGATACCTGGCTCCGCTCGCAGTACGAGGGGATCGAGGTCCGTTACATCGTCCACGACGCCGAAGCGGCGGAAGTCGACCAAGAGACCTTCTTCCACACCCGCGAAAGTGGGGGGACGCGGATCTCCTCGGCATACCGACTGGCGCTGGACATCATGGAGCGGGATTTCCCGCGGCAGGACTGGAACATCTACGCCCTGCACTTCTCCGATGGGGATAACTGGGGCGACGACGATGATCGTTGCCTGCACGTGCTGAAAGAGCGGCTGGTGCCCGCGGTGAACCTCTTTGGTTACGGGCAGGTCACCAGTCCCTATGGAAGCGGCCGCTTTGTGGAGGTGCTCCGCTCCCAGTTTGGCGAGATCGACAACGTGGCGGTCTCGGAGATTCCCGATCGGGACGGAATTCTGGAATCGATCAAAGTCCTGCTTGGGAAGGGGAAATAAGCTAGTATTATTTTGCCGAAGAATACTATTAGTCGATGATATGGTAGTGAGTGCGGAGTTCCGCAAGCAGGAGGCGGGGCTGCCAAAGGTCCGTTGGGTGGGTCTCGACCCGCCATTCGGGGGTGTCGCCCCCTCGCGGGCGAGCATTCGCGGGATGGTTCGAGGAGGTGGCGCGGATGTCGCTTCCTTCTCGGACGGGTCTTGGGGTCACGAGGAAACCGGCTGCCGGCTTTGGATGAGGCTGGCGGCAACGAATCGATTGGGAACGGAACGCAATGGAAGAGGATTGTTGTCAGCCCGGTGGTGATTGTTTGAGGCGATCACCGCCTGGATACTGGCCCATTCGAGGATGGAGTGAATGGTGCTCACCTTGGACCGGTCGTTGCCGGCGGATCTGCGTGATTTGCAGGTCGAGATCGAGGAACACGCGTTAAACTACGGCCTCGATTTTTTCGACGTCATCTTTGAACTCGTCGATCACGACGAACTCAACGCCATCGCCGCGCTCGGCGGCTTTCCGAACCGCTACCCTCACTGGCGCTTCGGGATGGAGTACGAGAAGCTCTCCAAGGGCTATCGCTACGGCCTCTCGAAGATCTACGAACTCGTCATCAACAACGATCCCTGTTACGCCTACTTGATGGACAGCAACGCGCTGGTCGATCAGAAGTTGGTGATGGCCCACGTCTACGGGCACTGCGACTTCTTCAAGTGCAACCAGTCGTTCTCGAAGACCAACCGCAAGATGATGGATGAGATGGCCAACCACGGCAATCGCATCCGCTCGATCATGGATCGCGTCGGCGAGTCCGAGGTCGAGGACTTCATCGACGTCTGCCTTTCGGTCGAGGACCTCATCGACATCCATCTTCCCTTCATCCGTCGCCGTCCCAAGCCGCGGGTCGAGGATCACGAGGGGACTCCCGACGGCTCGGGGCCGGTCCGGTTCGATTCAAAGGACTACATGGAGTCGTTCGTCAATCCACGCGAAGCGCTCAAGGCGGAGGCCCAGCGAATCGCGGAAGAGGAAAAGTCCCGCTACAGCCGATTTCCGGTCGAACCCGAGAAGGACATTCTCCTCTTCTTATTGGAGCACGCGGAGCTCAAGCCCTGGCAGCGCGAGATCCTCAGCATCATTCGCGAGGAAGCGTACTACTTCGCGCCGCAGGGCCAGACCAAGATCATGAACGAGGGATGGGCCAGTTACTGGCACTCGCGGATCATGACCGAACGCCAGCTCACCGACGCCGAGATCGTCGACTTCGCCGACCATCACTCGGGGACGATGGCGATGCCGCCCGGGTCGTTCAACCCGTACAAGATCGGAATCGAGCTCTTCCGCGACATCGAGGACCGCTGGAACAAGGGCCGCTTCGGCAAGGAATACGACGAGTGCGACGACTTGCACGAACGTCGCCGTTGGGACAAACAACTCGGACTCGGCCGCGAGAAGATCTTCGAGGTGCGCCGCATCCACAACGATGTGACGTTCATCGACACCTTCATGACCGAGGAGTTCTGCCGGGAGCACAAATTCTTCTCGTTCGCGTTCAATCGTAAGGACGGACAGTACGAGATCGAGAGTCGAGAGTTTGAACAGATCAAGGATCGTTTTCTGTTCCAACTGACGAATCATGGACGTCCCTTCATCTACGTGAAGGATGGCAACTTTCGCAACCGCAAGGAAATGCTTCTGCGACACAAGTTTCTCGGGGTGGAACTCGACGTCGCGTATGGGCGCGACGTGCTGATGAACCTTTGCAAGCTTTGGGGCCGACCCGTCCATGTGGCGACCGTCATCGAGGATCGACCGATGTTGATGTCCTTCGACGGTACCGAACATTCGACCGACCCAATCGATGAGGAGAGTGAAGAATGAGTCTCAGCATGACGATCAGGCGTCAGCTCGAGGAGCAGGCGCCTTTCCATGACGATGGGATCCGTGACTTCTGGGCCACGGACCAAGGCGTGTCGGTACGCTGCCAAATTGCCGGCAGCGACCGCTACGGCTGCGCCCTCAAGCGGCTCGAGGTTGTCGAGGAAGTCTCCCGCGTACTGCAGGACGACGAGTTGGCCAAGCGGGCCGAAATCCTCTGCGGAAAGATCGTTTACCTCACCGAGCCGCTGCGACAGATCGAGCTCGATCCGCTGTCGCATTCGGTGCTGGTGCGCAGCAGCAGCCCGCGCGTCGCCGACGAGGAGATCACCTATTACGAACTCCTCGCGACAGGAGACCGCCACACAACCCTCGGACGAATTCGGTTCGATCGCAGCTCGCGATCGCGGCACCACGTCGAGTTTCTCCTGTCGCGTGATCAGCTCGGCATGTTGATCGACGACTTGGTGACGACCGTCGTGAATTGAGCCTTCCGCACGTCTGGGAAACGACGACCTCCACACGCCGAACCTTGAGCACGCGGGCGTTTCCCAAGACGGATCAGTCAGCGCGGCGTGGGGCGAGGGAACCTTCTCGGTCGAACTCACACTCGACAGTGCTTCCGTTCGTCCCGCCCGGCGCGGGGAATTCCGCGACTCGATCTCCAGCGTTTCCGCCATGAGGGGGACGCTCCGCCTTCCGCCAAACGTCTCAAGACGTTTCCTTGGTCGTTTGTGACCAGCTTCTTTCACGGTTCACGCATCGCTCCTCGTCCCATGGGGCGTGAGCCCGTTCCCGTCCGGTGTTCGCGTCTTCCTGTAGCGGTCGAAGCGGAGACTCGGGCAGACGATGTCCAGTGGAGGCCGAACCCGCCGGCTTTCAGCGAAGGTGGCGTGGAGCGGACGCCGACCATACCCAGAGAAACCGACATCTTTGGGTAGAGGAGCGCGCGTGGACCTGGCTTGCCTCGTTGGCTTGTTGTTGGCGGTATTATCCCAGCCGAACGTCGGAAGAGCCGACTGTGCCGCTTCCTCCGTGGAAGCGACGACGTGTGGCGTGTGCCGTGTCCAGGCAACTTGCGTTGCGGGTCACGTGTGCACCAAGTGTCCCGCCGGCGATCCGGCGCTGGCCAAGCTCAATGCGGAGCTTGCCGGCCGCCTAGTCGACTACACGAAGAATCACGGCGCCGACCGTCGCATCTGGTCGGAGTCCCTGGGTTGTCGCCGCGACCTCTATGTTTATCTTCCCCCCAACTACGATCCGAACATGGCCTATTCGGTCATGATCTGGCTTCACGGGGCCTTTGGAGACGAGCGTTTCTTTCTCGATCGCAAGACGATCCTTGCGCTCGACGGCGCGATAACCAATGGCACCCTTCCGCCAATGATCGTCGCGGCTCCCGACGGGATCGTTCAGGGCAATCGCCGCTGGTCATCGACTCATTCGTTCTACGTCAACGGATCCTCGGGACGGTTTGGAGACTACATCATTCAGGATGTCGTGCCGTTCGTGTCGAGCCAATATGCGATCCTGCCGGAGCGAAGGGCGCACACGATCTTGGGAATCTCGGCGGGGGGCTACGGGGCGTTGTCGCTCGGGCTTCGCAACCGGGACTACTTTGGCAACATCGTCGCGCTCGCGGCCCCGGCCAACTTCCGCTACAGCGCCCGCAGTGGGCGGTACTTCACCAACTTTAATCCCTCGAATTACCGCTGGCGCGAACTCTACCGTCCGGCCCAGGTCGTTGGGAAGTACTTCGCGATCATCCGCCTGCGAGCTGGCCGGTTTCTCAATCCGGTCTTTGGGCCTCGCGAACAGGTCCTCGATAAGGTCAGGCAGACCAATCCCGCCGACTTGATTCGCCAGCTTCCCATTCAGCCCGGCGAGGTGGATATCTTGTTGCACTACCCCGGGTTGGACAATTTTAACTTCGATGCCCAGAACGAGTCCTTCCAATGGATCGCCGCGTCGGAGGGGATCGAGGTCGACGCGATTCGCAAGCCGCTGGCGATGCACTGGTCGCCCTATTTTCGCAAGGCGCTGTGGGATGTCTACGCCTGGCTTCGCTGCCGCGTCCCAGGGCCTCGGCCGATTGGGGAACTAACGACGCTGGGCGCTTCCCCGGCGGCGGCGACGGTAAAATGAGCCGCGAACTCTTGGGAATCATGGTTCCTATCGGTTAGGATGTCACCTTGCCAGCCGTCGCCAGCCGTGGGCTAAGGAGTTGCCCCAACTGCGGCGTTAGGGAAGAATAACGACGCCTGTTGCCGCGGGCCGAGGAGCAAGGACGAGCGACCCTTTGGTTCCGACCGATCTCCAGCACTGATTCCATTTTGTGATGTCGTGGAAGCCAGCCGCCCCCTCTGAAGCGGATGGTTCTCGCATTGCGTATGAGGCAGGCCTGTTCCGTCATGAGTCGAGGAAAGTCCAACTCGTATTCATCCGAGACCGGTACGCCCAAGGCGGCGGTCGAACGTCTTTCGCTATACTTGAGAGAGCTTGAAGCGCTCTTGGAGAGTGGGCAGAAGACGATCTCGAGTCACCAGCTCGGTCAGGCTCTCAAGATCACCGACGCCCAGGTGCGTAAGGACTTGGCCTACTTCGGCCAGTTCGGTTATCCCGGCATCGGCTATCGGGTCGAAGAGCTACGCGAGTCGCTGCGTGCGGTGTTGGGAACGGACAAGGTTTGGCCCACCGCTCTGGTGGGGGCGGGCAACCTTGGCCGCGCCCTGCTCGGCTATCGCGGATTCGCCGGCCGGGGGTTCCAAGTCACTGCGGTCTTCGACGGCGACGCGGAGATGGTGGGAAAAAAAGTGCTCGGGCACGAGATTCATCCGATGGAGGACCTCTCGCGGATCGCTGATGAAAAGGGCCTCGTGCTCGCGATTTTGGCCGTTCCGGCCGCGGCGGCGGAAGAGGTCGCCTCGAAGGTCGTCCAAGCGGGAATCGTGGGCATCTTGAACTTCGCCCCCACTCAGCTTAAAGTACCTGACGAGGTTTCGGTCATTTCCGTCGACATGGCGTTGCGTCTGGAGCAACTCGCTTTCCAGGTCAATCAACGCCGGGGACATGTCGCGAGCCCGTCCGAATCGAAGGACGAGTGACCGCCTCCTTCCCTTCCTGACGGCAAGATTTCCTTGCCCCGTGGTGTAATGGTAACACAGCAGATTTTGGTTCTGCTTTTGCAGGTTCGAATCCTGCCGGGGCATCTCTCTCCCTGTTGACGTCTCCTCTCGCCCGAAACGACATCGGCTCTCACGGACAATGCCCGCTCCTTCGCTTCTCGAGATGGGCTCGCGTGAGCGAGCGCTGCCGGGAGGACGCTTCGGACCAACTCACTCCTTCCTCGTCGACGACTGCTCCTTTCTCTCACGATGTTGGGTCGGTATACTCAGGGCCATCTCCTGGGGAGTCGACGGGAATCGACGGGAAAATTGGGGAAGGCTCACCGATTGGCCGGAAGGATTGGACGTGATAAGTCTGTTTAGTGTTGTCGCTCTGACGCTGCTGGGGGCGAATGCCGACGAAGCGAAGCGGAAACCCAATGTGGTCTTCATCCTCACCGACGATCAGCGTTGGGACGGGATGAGCTGTGCCGGCAACAAGTGGATCAAGACGCCGAATCTCGACCGGCTCGCCAAGGAGGGAGCTCGCTTCTCCAACGCGTTTGTCGTCACGTCGCTTTGTTCGCCGAGCCGAGCTTCGTTCCTGAGCGGTCGCTACGCCCATTCGCATCACGTGCTCAACAACTTCACCGACTACCCGAACGATCTGCCGAGTTTTCCGCGTCAGTTGCAAAGCCATGGCTACGAGACCGCCTACATCGGCAAGTGGCACATGGGCGAAGACAGCGACGAGAAACGACCCGGTTTTGACTACTGGGTCACCCACAGGGGGCAGGGCAAATACTTCGACACCGAGTTCAACATCAACGGCGATCGCCGCGTCGTTCCCGGCTACTACACCAGCGTCGTGACCGACATGGCCGTCGATTGGCTCAAACGCGACCATGAGAAGCCGTTCCTGCTGATCCTCGGGCAGAAGGCGCCGCATGGGCCCTTCGTTCCTGAGCCGAAGTACGAGCACGCCCTTGACCACGTGACGATCCCACGGCCGGAAACCGCCGAGGATACCGGCCCGCCGAAACCGAAGTGGGTCAAGGACCGCGTTCCGACGTGGCATGGCATCGAAGGCAATCTTTACGGACTCAACGAGTACCAGAAGTTCGTCAAGAGCTACTGGCTGACCATCCCGTCGATCGACGACAGTGTCGGCCGGGTGATGGACACGCTTCGGGAAACGGGCGATCTCGACAAAACGCTGATCGTCTTCGCGGGCGACAACGGCTTCATGCTCGGCGAGCACGGCGGCATCGACAAACGCTGCATGTACGAGGACAGCATCCGCATTCCGATGCTGATGCGCTACCCGAAGCTGATCAAGCACCCGCCGGAAGTTATCGAGCAGATGGTTCTCAACATCGACGTTGCTCCGACGATTCTGCAAATCTGCGGCGTACCGCAACTCGAGGGGACGCAGGGGCGATCGATGGTGCCGCTCCTGGAGGGAGACACCAAGGATTGGCGCAAGTCGTTCCTGTACGAGTACAACTACGAGAAGCAGTTCCCCTACACGCCCAACGTCCGGGGTGTCCGCACCGACGACTGGAAGTACATGCACTCGCCGCACGGCGATGGCAGTCCCGATCGCCACAAGGCGGAGTTCTACAACCTGAAGAAAGATCCGCTTGAGACCAAGAACCTGATCGACGATCCCGCGTCGCAACCAAAGCTCGCCGAGCTGAAGAAGGAACTCGCGCGACTTCTCAAGGAGACCGACGCGCTCCCCGATCAAATGCCGGTCGACGAGGGGATCAAGACGGAGCTTCCAGACGAGAAGATTAGGTAGGGGCGTTCATCTCACCGTCGCGACGACCAGGGTGCGGTCGTCGGTCGCCAGTTGCCCGCCGGAGAACTTGGCGACTTCACCGAGAATCGCTTGGATCACCTCGTCGGCGTTACAGTCGCAGGTGCACTGAAGCACGCGATCGAGGCCGGTCAGGCCGAAGAGATCCCCGCGACGGTTCTGGGCATCGACGATCCCGTCGGTGTAGAAGATGACCCGATCGCCCGGCCGTAGGCGCCGCACGTGATCGGGGTAGACCTCCTCACTGGAAATCCCCAGCGGGAGCCCCGCTTCGCCATCGATCGCCCGGACGTTGGTCGCTCCGCAGCGCGTCATGCGAGGCGGATTGTGCCCGGCGATCGAGTAGGTCAGCTCCCGGCTCTCAGGATCGTACACCCCGTAGAACGCGGTGACGAACGAGTCAATCTGTCCGGTGTATCTCTTGGAGAGATGTTGATTGACGAACGTCAGCATCTCGCTCGGGGCCGAGGAGGTGCCGGGGTAGAGGTGCGCGATACTGTGGGTGATCGCCATCACGACCGCCGCCGGCGTGCCGTGGCCGCTGACGTCCGCGATGAGGATTCCCCACTTGCCGTCGGGAAGGGGAAAGAAGTCGTAGTAGTCGCCGCCGGCTCGCTGCGAGGTTTCGTAGTGAGCGGCAAGTTTGAGGGAGCTGATCTCGGGCATCGCCGTCGGCAGCAGCCCGCGTTGGATGCTCGCCACCAGCCGCAATTCTCGATCGAGATCTTCATAGGCCCGCTTCACTTCCCCCGAGAGGACGAGGTTCTGCGTCGCGCGACCGAAGAGGTTCGCCAGCCAGACGTTCTCCGCGAATCGTTCCCGATCGAAGGCGAACGGCTCCTTGCGCATGAGGACGACCATGTTGACGGCGACCCCCTTGTCGAGCATCGGAATCGCCATCAAGGAGCGGTTTCCCGCGAGGTATTCCGCCCCAGGATCGTCGGGATCGACGGTAAAATCGTCGAGAATGATGGGACGATCGCCGAAAATCAACGCTCCGAGAACGCCTCCCTCGAGAATCGGGAGCCGATCCTTCTCTTCCCAGGGGTTGATATCTTCTTTCCAGCCCGTGAAGCGCGTGATGCGGTACTGTTTGCCTTCGAGCCCCCGGCGACTCAAGCTCACCCGAGCGTCGATGGGAAAGAACTCGCTCATCCGGCGACCGTAGTTGCGCACCATCTCCTGCGGATCGGTGTGCAGACTCATCTCGCGCATCGTCTCGTAGATTTTGTTGACGCGATCTTGCCAGTTGCCCTGGGGGACGCCGTCGCGTCGATCGATCGCATCGGGCTCGAGATTCGCCATGCCCATGGACTCAGTCCTTCGTTTCTGGCCGGATCGTCAACGGCCATATGGGTTTACGGCGACGATCCTTCGTGGCCGACCGCACCGGTCTCCCCCCCGTCGGGTGTTGAGACTCCTACGCAGCTCGCTGCCCGATGGTGCGTGTTGTTGGCCAGCTTTTAGAATAGGCATTCAGGTAATTCCCGAAAGCCCTCCTGAGTGGGGCGTCCCCGTTTTCTCAACCTGATCCTCTCTCGCGGCCGCCTAGGCGCCATAACTTATTACCAAAACATCGGTTATGTCGCCGTCGGCCGCTTGGCAACCAGAAGGTCCATGGGCATCATGCGCCGACCATTTCGCGGCTTGCGTCTGAACTCGGCCTATTTCGCGGCGCTCTTGCCCGCCAGCGTACCGACACGAGTCAGGGCCGATCCGGTTCGGACGAGGAAGCCGCCAGGGACGACCGCGACCCCGTAGACACGATCCTCCGTGGGCAGGTCGTTCTCGGCGAGCTGCTTCCACTCCGGGCCGGTCGCGGCAACGAGCGTCTTGCCGTTCTTCGTGAAGAAGTAGACGCGATCGCCTGCCCCGATGGGGGAGGCCCAGCATGACTCTCCGAGTCGCTGGTGCCAGCGTTCCTTGCCGGTCGCGAGATCGAGGCAGAACCCAACTCCTGATCGATTCACGAGATAGACCGCGTCGTCATGGACGAGGGGCGACCCGAACGAGGACGAAGCCTGCTCGCTCCGCCATACGACGTGAGAGTCGGTGACGTCGCCGGTCCCGCCGAGACGCAGCGCGAGGTTCGAGTCGGCGTTCTTCGAGCCAACGACGACGAGTTCCTTGTCCGCCGAGATCGATGCGGAAGGAACGGTGTTGCCGTCGAGCCCGCCGAGGTTCCAGAGAGCCGATCCGTCGCTGGCCTTGTAGGCTTCGACGGTGCCGTTGGAGCTGACCAGGACGATCTCGGTGCCGTCCTTCTGCTTGGCGATCGAGGGAGAGGACCAAGAGACCTTCGAGGGGCGATCGGACTTCCAGATCGTTTCCCCGGTCTTCGGGTCGGCGGTCATCAAGTAAGAGGGCCCCGAGTGGTCAATGAGAAGGACCACCCCCGTCGACGACAGCGCGAGCGAGGCGCCGATGCCGTGATTGCCCTGGAAGTCACCATACTCCTTCGGGAAGGATCGCTTCCAAACTTCGTTGCCTTCGTGATCGACGGCGATCAAGTCGCCGCTTCCCCACAGGGCGTAGACGTGATGCGCGTCGACGACGGGCGTTGGGGCGGCCCGGCTGACGTAGTCGCTCGATTTAATCTTCAGCGTGCCGGGAAACTCCTTGGTCCACAGGATCTTTCCTGAGTTTACGTCGACGCCGGTCAGGTGCAGTACGTCCTTGTCCGGGCCCGAGACCGAGGTGACGAACGCGCGATTGCCCCAGACGACCGGACTCGACTGCCCGTAGCCGGGTAGCTCCGTGTTCCACGCGAGGTTCTCGTTTTCGGACCAAGTCAGGGGAAGGGCCGCGACCGCGGTCCGGCTCGTCCCGTCACCACGAAACGCTGGCCAGTTCGCCGACGCATCCGCGCCGAGCATGCTGGAAAGGAGTAGTAGAAACGCCATCTGATGAGAAACCTTCCTATTGGGGAGGGGCTTCCTAAGGCGTGGGTCGCACTCACAATCGCCTTCGCCGCCGGTCGTCCCTCAACCCGCTCGATTATAGAGCGATCGATTCTCCCCGGCCCGGGGTGAGGGTCGCTTCTGGGCTTCGTCTCAAGAATTGATCGTCGGTCCGAGGCACCGAATAGACCAACGGTCTGTTACTCTCCGCGGAATTGGGCGATGCGGCGTTGGACGAAATTGCCGATCCCCTTCTTCCTCTGAAACCACGGGGCTCCCTCGACCTTCGAGAAATCGAACGGGATGCCCGGCTCTCCGTCGCGTAAGAGCACGACGGTGTTGAGGATCAGGTTCGCTTCGATCGGATCGGTCGACGTTCGCAGCACATCGACCAGGACGGGAACGGGGTCGCCGGTGCCGGAGAGGCCGAGGAACTCCGCTGCTCGCGCGCGAACCAGGAGGTTCTCATCCGACGCGGCGAGCTTCGTCGCCTCGGGAACGAAGCGGGCGGCCTTGTCGCCAAAGGCGCTACAGACAATCAGGCCCCAGTAACGTTTGAGCGGGTCCTTGGACTGGAGGGCTTGCGCGATCTGGCTCTGGGCTTCGTCGAAGGGAACAAGCTCGAGGTCGGCGATGTCGATTAGCTCGGCGATTCGCTCCTTGTTGTCCCGACCGAACGCCTCGCCCTCACCGCCACTCGCGGAAACGAAGACCGGTTCGGGGATGAACCCGAGATCGGGCATCCCTTTAAGCCGCTTCTCGAGGGATGTTCGCATGTCGGCGAGGATATCGGCATACTTCGGATCGTCAGCGAGATTGTTGACCTCGTGAGGATCCCGTTCCAGGTCGTAGAGGCATTCGGCCGGACGGGGTTCAAAGAAAGCCGCTTGGGCTTCGTTGAGTTTCCCTTCCTTATGGAGATCGCGCCACTCGCGATAGGCCGGCTGCTTGTAGCGATATTCGTTGAAGAGTCCGTCGAAGTTGAAGGGCTGATAGTTGCGCTGGTAGGTGTACTTCCCCTTGCGAAGAAAACGGACCATGTCGTACTTCTCGTCGAATCGCTCCGCGTAACCAAACGCGGTATCTCGCTCGTTGAGCTCCTCGAGGGAGATGTCCTCACCAAGGAAGGGGCGCCCATCGATACCCTCGGGGATGTCGATGCCTGCCAGATTCAAGGCGGTCGCGGAAAGGTCGACGAATTCGACGAAGCCGTCAACCCGCGAACCTGGTTCGGCGGGAGCGAGGTGTTTCCAGTTCCTAGGGACATAGACGACCATTGCGACCTGCAAGCCATCGTTGCGAGCGTAGCCCTTGCTGCCTGGCAACACGCCGCCGTGGTCGCCGTAGTGGAAGATGAAGGTATCATTGAGAAGACCGTCAGCTTCGAGCTGGTCGATCATCTTGCCTAGCTGGCTGTCGACGTCGTGCTGCCTCGTCAGGTACTGGGCGTACTTCTCGCGGAAGAGCGGCGTGTCGGGATGGTAGGGAAAGACCTCGACGTCGGACGGATCGACGATCTTGTCGACGCCTTTGGGGAGATCGCCGAAGAGTTGGCCTTCGTGGGTCTGGGTGTAGTTCTGAACGTGGAAGAAGGGTTGGCCCGGCTCGCGGTTGCGGTAGGTCGCTTTCCGTGAGGACTCGTCCCACGCGTCTTTCATGTCCTCCTTGCGAAAGTTGTAGTCGGTCTTGCTATTGTTGGTGGTGTAATAGCCCGCTTGTCGGAGATACCAGGGGAAGGGGTTGACGCCGCCGGGCATCGCGACCGGGAGTTCCCGGCGGTGGTATTGGGCGCCGAGTCGCGGTCCGTAGCAACCGGAGATGATCGTGCTTCTTGCGGTGGAGCAAACCGGGGCACAAGAGTAGGCGTTGTTGAAGACCAGTCCATGTTCGGCGAGCCGTTCGATGTTTGGGGTCGGGGCGCCGTTCTTATCGTAAAGTCGGTACCAGTTCGCGGAGTTGTCCTCGGTGGTCAACCAGACGATATTCGGCTTGTCGGCAGCCGTGGCATCGTCGGGGGAAGCGAGCATCGGGGCCGTGAACCCCAGAAGGAGAAGCAGGGGTGAATTCATGAGGGTATCGCTCTCGAGGAGTCTTGGTTGATCGTTGTCCCGTCCCTCGCCGCAGCTCCCTACCTCAACCGGTACCGGTTGTTCGCGTTGGTTGAGCGCGCAGAGTCACTCCTCCGGACGAGAGAAACGCAAAGTGACTGAAGTGAGTCGAGTTAACCAACCGATCATAACGGTTGGAATTGCACACCGCCATCGACCATTGGGGTAAGATTTTTTGCCCACCACCCGAAATTCCGCCCTCCGTCACTTTGTCGCGACGGGTCGTTCTCGCAGGAAAAACGCCTACGAATCGTGCCTGGAGGGAGGATTTTGAGACGTCGGTGATGTCTCGTGTTAGCTGCTTTGCTCGGGATGGACAAAAAGAGTTGCATTCGAACGGAACGTCCCGTATTTTTCAGAGAGTGCGTTGTCGGGAAACTTCTCGGTCTCACCTGGTTTCCCACGATACTCCCACCGGTCGATGCCCCGCTAGGAGCCAAGACGATGTCCCGCCTAGAACTTCCATGCCCCGGTCCCGTCTCTCGTCGTAGTTTCGTGCAGCTCGGTTCGCTCGCCTTGGGCGGGTTGACGTTGCCGAGTCTTTACCAGCAGCGCGCGGTCGCCAGTGCGGTCTCCGGCGAGCCCGCCGCGGACACCTCGGTGATTCTGGTTTGGCTCCAGGGTGGCCCAAGCCACATCGACATGTACGACATGAAGCCGGAAGCCCCGGAAGACTATCGCGGTCCCTTCAAGCCGATCCAGACGAACGTCGAAGGCCTCGAGATCTGCGAGCACATGCCCCGCCAGGCCAAGATCGCCGACAAGCTCGCGGTCATCCGTTCCATCGCTCACTCCAACAATCAACACGCCGGTGGAGCCACGCGATTCCTTTCCGGCTACGTCCCGGTGCGCCCCAACGACAAGAATGGTTCGCACCCGACCATCGGTTCGGTGGTCGCTCGGGTCCGTTCCGACATTAAGAAGGGTATTCCGAACTACATCTCGAGCACCAAGGCGGTCTACGGCGGCGGTGGAGCCTACCTCGGACAAGCGGCGAGCCCGTTTGTCGTCGATGGCGATCCCAACGACCCGAAGTTCCAGGTGAAAAACATCACCGCCCGTCCCGGCGTGCTCCAGAAGGCCTCGCTCCTCTCGCGGCTCGACACCTTTCGCCGCGAACTCGATCGCTCTGGTTCGATGACGGCGATGGACGAGTTCCAGGAGCAAGCCCTCAGCCTCTTGACGAGCGAGAAGGTTCGTGCGGCGTTCGACTTGTCGAAGGAGCCCGATCGGCTTCGCGACGAATACGGTCGCAACCGCTGGGGACAGCGGGCGCTGATGGCGCGGCGGTTGGTCGAAGCCGGTTGCAGCTTCGTCACGATGCAGATGCAGCGTTCGCCGTTCGGCAAGTCGCACAACTGGGACGACCACGCGGTCAACTGGCACGTCTTCGACGAGCTCAAGCTCCGATTGCCGGTCTACGATCAGGCCGTCACCGCGCTGGTCAACGACATCTACGCTCGCGGGCTCAACAAGAAGGTGATGCTGATCTTCGCCGGCGAATTCGGTCGCACCCCGCGAATCAACACCAACCGAGGCGTTGGTCGTGGTCACTGGGCGCGGGCGATGTCGGTCGTCGTGTCGGGTGGCGGCATGCGGATGGGCCAGGTGATCGGCTCGACCAACGACAAGGCCGAAGAGCCGAAAGATCGCCGCATGGAGCCCAACGACCTGCTCGCGACGACCTACAAGTTCCTCGGCATCAACACGCACCAGCACTTCGAGAACATGGCTGGCGTGCCGACTCGCATCCTTCCCAACGGCGAGCCGATCGCCGAGTTGGCCTAGGGCAGCTTCTCCGGTTCGTGACGGCCGCGCGGACACCTCTCCGCGCGGCGTCCTCACGCCTTCCCTCCCCGCCGGTGCTTGACCCGCCTCTATTCCGGAGTTTGATCGACCATGCGATTAGCGAAGATGACCTCGGCGTTGCAGTGTTCGCGGCCGATCGTTCGGCTGCGCATGTCGCTGTTGCCGTGGCTGGGCATGTTCGTCGCGCTCGTTCTACCCGGCACAAGTCGCTCGGCGCCTGGTGATGTCGCCACGGTTCCCGCGGTCTCCTCGATGCGGTTCGATCTGAAGGATGGACGCATCGTTGGCCGCGATGGTCGCATTCAGCTCCTCGTCACCGGATCCGATCCCTCGGGACGGGCCTACGACTTGACTCGTGACCTCGACTACCGCGTCGAGCCCAAGGGGATCGTCGAGGTCGACAAGACCGGTTACGTTCGGCCGATGTCCGACGGTGAGGTGACCGTTGTCGCAAGAACGCCCAGCGGGGTGGAGGCACAGACGAAACTGGTGGTTTCGGACGTCAAGGCCGACGAGCCGCCGAGCTTCCATCGACGGATCATGCCGATTCTCGACAAGTATGGCTGCACGAGTTGTCATGGAACGCCGCGAGGACAAAACGGCTTTAAGCTGTCACTCTTCGGATTCGATCCCCAGGCCGACTACCGCGCGTTGGTCAAGGAGCTTGGCGGCCGGCGCATCTCCCGCTACGTTCCGGAAGAGAGCCTCATCTTGCTCAAGGCGACCGCGTCGATTTCGCACGGCGGAGCCAAACGTTTCGCTCGCGACTCCGACGCCCACGGCCTGCTCGTCGACTGGATCGGAAGTGGCGCTCCCTACGGGGAGACGAGCGACGGCGAGATCACTCGTATCGAGGTACTCCCTCGTGATCGCGTCATGGACCCCGAGCAGTCACAACAGTTGCGCGTCATTGCTCACTTCGCCAACGGCGACGTCGAGGACATGACCAGACTCGCGAAGTTCCACTCCAACGACGAGACCCTCGCGGAGGTTTCGCATCGGGGCGTGGTGAGCACGCACGATCTACGCGGCGATTTCGCCGTCACCGTGAGCCTACGCGAGCACGTCGGCGTCTTCCGGGGAACGATCCCGTTCGGATATGCCAGCGATGGCTTCCCCGAGCCGCGCAACTTCATCGACAAGCATGTTTTCGCTCGCCTCAAGTACCTCGGGATGCCCCCATCGGCGCCCTGCACCGACTTAGAGTTCCTGCGGCGGGTCACGATCGACTTGGCTGGTCGGTTGCCGACGCTCGCCGAAATTCAGCAGTTCGAGGCCGACAAATCCGAGGACAAACGCGATCGGCTCATTGACCGACTGCTTGCCGGCGACGACTACGCGAAGTACTTCGCCAACAAGTGGTCCCTGATCCTGCGGAATCACCAGAAGGGTCGCGAACGCAAACGCGGAAGCTTCTCCTTCCACCACTGGGTCGTGGAATCGTTTCGCAACAACCGGCCGTACGACGAGTTCGTTCGCGAGATCGTGACCGCGTCGGGCGACGTGACGCAGAACCCGCCGGCGACGTGGTATCAGGAAGTGATCACGCCGGAGGACTCGGTCGAGAACCTCTGCCAGCTCTTTCTGGGGGTACGGATCACCTGCGCCCGCTGCCACCATCACCCATTCGAACGCTGGAGCCAGAAGGACTACTACAGCCTGGCGGCCTTCTTCGCTCGCGTCGGTCGTAAGCCGAACATCCACGGCGACAAGTTCTTCGAGAACCGTATTCACCACAAGCGAGGAACGGCGACGTACAAGCATCCGAACACGGGTGAGGTACTCAAGCCGACGGTCTTGGGAGGATCTCCACTCGAAATCGCTCCCGACGACGATCCGCGCGAACTCTTGGCGGAGTGGTTGGTCGATCCGGAGAATCCCTTCTTCGCGACGGTTCTCGTCAATCGCTACTGGAATCACTTCTTCGGGATGGGGATTGTCGATCCGATTGATGACTTGCGCGACACGAACCCTCCCTCGAACCCCGAGCTGCTCGAAGCCCTGCGGGAGCACTTCGTGAAGAGCGGTTTTGATCTGAAGGCTCTTATTCGCGAGATCTGCCGTTCGAAGACCTACCAGCTCAGCGCGAAGCCGAACGAGTTCAACTTGGAGGACTCGAGTAGCTTCTCCCGCTTCCAACCGCGACGGATGAATGCCGAGGTGCTGCTCGACGCCATCGACCAGATCGCCGAGAACAAGACGAACTTCTCGGGGATGCCGCGCAGCGTTCGCGCCATCGAGCTTCCCGACAGCAGCACCGGCGGCAGCGAGTTTCTGGAACTCTTCGGAAGGCCGAACGCCAGCTCGCCGTCGGAGTCCGAGCGGTCCCAGGAGAGCGATCTTCGTCAAAGTCTCTTCCTGCTGACGTCGACGGGTTTGGAAGGCAAGCTCGCTTCCAACAGCGGCACGGCGGCACGGCTCGCCAAGGACGCCAAACGCTCCGACGAGGAGAAACTCCGCGAACTCTACCTGCGAGCCTACGGTCGGCCACCACGGCCGGAGGAAATGGAGATCGCCAAGGCTCACATCGAATCCTTTGGCAAGGACAAGAAGAAGGCCTACGAGGGACTCCTTTGGGCGATCATCAACACCAAGGAATTCATGTACAACCACTAGCGCTTTGGTCCGTCGTACGACTTGGGTGTCCCTGATCGCGTGTCGGTCGGTGGCGGCGAGTTGGGTCCGTGAATTTGCGGTCCCATCGGTGGCAAAGCTCAAGCCCACGACCCTTCGAAGGGAGGGGACTTTGACTCGATCATTCCTACCTCAATGCGTTGTCGCTCTTTTGACGCTCGTCGCGGGACCGCTGGCACCTACTTGGGCCCAACTCCCCAACACGCAGCTTCAATCCGTTCGTCCCGCGGGCGGCAAAATCGGCGAGAAGGTCACGGTGAGTATCACGGGCAAGGATCTCGACGATGTCGCGTCGTTGCGATTCAGTCACCCTGGGATCGTCGCGAGTCAAGCGACCCGTGCTCCGAAGAAGGGAGAGACGGGACCGCAAGTCGTTGCCAATCAGTTCGAGATCGCGATCGCGCCGGACGTTCCCACGGGCATCTACGAGGTGCGAGCGATCGGCCGATTCGGAACGAGCCCCCCCCGCTCCTTCCTGGTGAGTCCTCATACGCAGGAGCTCGAGAAGGAAGGGAACGACGACATCGCCAGCGCGATGCCGCTCGCCCGCGACGTAGTCATGAATGGTCGTTCCGACCGGGGGGGGGATGTCGACTTTTACCGGATCTCCGCCGGGAAGGGGGAACGCCTCTTCATCGAATGCGTCGCCGAGCAGATCGACTCCCAGCTCGATCCGATCCTGTCGATCCACGACGCGGATGGTCGGCTACTTCACGAGTGTCGCGATACGTTTCGACATGACGCGTTCCTGGATTTCACGGCTCCGAAGGAAGGCGACTACTGGGTCAAGGTCAGCGACATCGTCTACGATGGAAACGTCGAACACTTCTACCAGTTGCGCGTTCATCAGGATCCCCATCTCGACTTCGTCTTCCCGCCCGCCGCGACTCCTGGCACGAAGGCGAAGATGCGTCTCTACGGCCGCAACCTTCCAGGTGGAACGCCAAGCGGGATCAAGATCAATGGACGGGAGATCGAGCAGCTCGACGTGACGATCGACATTCCCAAGCGGCCCGCCGCCGACGGCCGCATCGACGCTGATCAGTTCAAGCGGCTTGGGATTCTGGTGAGTCCCCCGAACGACGCCACCGATGGCTTCGCCTACCGATTGCCGTTGAAGTTCAACGTCTCCAATCCCGTCTTCATTGGGTTCGCGACCGAACCGGTCGTGGCCGAGAACGAGCCGAACAACGATGCGGCGAAGGCACAACCAATCAAGATCCCCAGCGAAGTCGCGGGTCGGTTCGCCCCGGCTGGTGATCGTGACTGGTACAGCTTCGAGGCAAAGAAGGGAGAGGTGATCGAGCTTGACGTCATCTCCCAGCGGACCGGGATCGCGACCGATCCGTTTCTCGTCGTCCAGCAAATGCTGCCTGACGGGAAGGTGAAGGACCTCGCCGAGGTCGATAACCTTTGGGACGCGAACACCGTGCGTCGGCTCAATCAGGAGACCCGAAACTTTGGCGGCTTCGCCTTCAACACCCAAACCGACGACGCCGTCCATGAACTGAAGGTTCCCGCCGACGGCACCTACCGCGTGATGGTCCGAGATCTCTACTACACGGCTCGGAATGAAGGTGGTGCGGTTTACCGTCTAGCGGTACGGAAGCCTCGTCCCAACTTTCGACTAGTGGCACTCTCCCACTATCCCGAAGATCTCTTTCCGATGAACCGGAAACGGTATCAGTGGGTTCCCTTGCTGCGTCGAGGAGGTACCGAGGAGATCGACGTACTGGTCTACCGCTGGGATGGCTTCGATGGCGATGTCGAACTTTCCCTCGAGGGACTGCCCGAAGGAGTGACGTGCTCGAAGGCAGTTTGTCGCAAGGGGGAGATGTCGGCGCCGATCATCCTGACGGCATCCAAGGAGGCGAAGAAGTGGGACGGGCCCATTCGTGTCGTTGGCCGCGCGCTGGTCGATGGGAAGAAGGTCGAGAAGGAGGCCGACTACGGCACGGTGATCTGGTTTGGTCAGAACACCCACTGGGGATGTCGTGCTCGCTACACGCCGGAACTGCTCCTCTCGGTTCGGGAAGAGGACTCGCCCCTGCGAGTCGATCTGGGGGAAGGCACAGTCTGGAAGGTCGCGCCCGGCGAGAAGATCAAGATCCCGGCGAAGTTGGTTCGCCAGGGCAAGTTCGATGGGGCGGTTCAGCTCTTGGCCAGCGCCATGCCTCCCAACATGTCGTCCAAGGTGGTGACGATTGGCAAGGGGAAGGACTCGGCCGAGGTCGAGGTGACCGTCGGAAAGAACGCGTTGCTCGGCACGCACCATTTCTTCTTCGAAGCCAAGGCGGATACGCCCTATGAGAAGAACCCCGTGCTTGAGGATGACGACAAAGCGAAGAAAAAGAAGAAGACCAAACCGGTTAGCGTGCGGACGCCGACCACCATGGTGACGCTCGTGGTCGAGAAGCCCGAGCCGAAGGAAGCGGCAAAAAAGAAATAGTTCCTCCGATCGTTGCTCGATCAATCGGCGAGACCCATCATCGCGCCGCCCGCCACGACTCCGAACAAGGTTCCCTTCCATGATGCGAATCCGAGCCGCTCTCCTGGTTGTCCTCTCCGCCCTCGTCGCGCCCCAGGCCAAGACGGAGGAGCCGCGCGTCAGCTTCACCAAAGAGATCGCTCCGATCTTTGTCGAGCATTGCCTCGGATGTCACGACTCGACGACGACCGAAGGGAACGTCGACATGAGCCGCTTCTCCGGACTTTTCATGTCGACTAAGGGGGAGGCGATGATCGTCCCTGGCGAACCATACGAGAGTCAGTTGCTCTTGCTGATGTATGGTGATGACGAGCCGGTGATGCCCCAGGAAGCGGATCTGCTCGATGAGAAGGTCGTCGCCAAGGTCGAGAAGTGGATCAAGCAAGGAGCGAAGTTCGACGGCCCCGACGCGAACGTCACGCTGCGCTCGCTCCTCCCCGAGTCGGTGGCTCCCGTCGCGACGAACTACACGCAGCCCCCGATCATCTCGTCACTCACGTTTAGTCCCGACGGCAAGCAGCTCGCGGCGGCGGGATTCCACGAGATTACCTTCTGGGATCCAGCCAGTGGAAAGCTGCTGCGTCGCCTCCCCACCAAGGGCGAGAAGGTTCAAGCGATCGCGTTTAGCCCCGATGGCGAACTCCTCGCTCACGCCGGCGGGACGCCCGGCCGGATGGGGGAGGTCTGTCTCTGGGACGCGAAGACGCTTTCGCCGTTGAAGACCATCTATGAAGCGCCCGACATGGTTTACGCGCTGGCGTTCGGTCCCGATGGCAAGACGTTGGCGGCCGGCGACACCGAACGCAAGCTCTCGGTCTGGGAGATTCCCAGTGGGAAAGCGCTGACGTCGGAGGAGATCCACGCCGACTGGATCCTGGACCTCGCCTTCGCGCCCGATGGCAAGCAGATCTACTCCGCGAGTCGCGATAAGACGTCGAAGATCTGGGATCTCACGAAGAAGCAGGTCATCGCCAGTTTCGCCAAACATCAGGATGGATTGCAGCACGTCGTCTCGTTTCCCGACGGAAAGCGGGTCGCTACCGCGGGAGATGACAAGACGATCAAGCTCTGGGAGCCGAACGAGAAGGTCAAACAGCTGCGAACGATCGGTGGCCATAAGGATGACGTCTTCGCCTTGGTCGTTTCCAAGGATGGCAAACGACTCTACTCTGCAGGTGCCGATCAGAAGATCCACATCTGGGATCCGAACAACGGCAAGCGATTGCAGTTACTGACCGGGCACGGCGACTGGATCAACTCGCTGGCGTTATCTCCCGACGGGAAGTGGTTGTTCAGTGGCGATTCGGCGGGAGAAATCTTCTGTTGGGATCTGTCGACGGGGAAGCCGATCCGGCATTTTCAGGCCATTCCCGCCGTGGCCACCGCGTCATTGGCGAAAGAGAAGTCGCCGAAGAAGGCAAAGCCCAAGGGGGGCTGAATCGTCGTTGGAATGGCGAGAACGCCCCCGGTTGATGCGTGTCCGTTGTAAGAACTCGATACGACTCTCATGTATTCGAGCTTTTGCTTCAAGTCGCTTGCGTGCTGCCTCCGATGTTAGAGGGATGGCATCGTCTCTCTAACGAGATGGGAATGGAGTGGCGCCGCGACGTGAGAGCACCGAACGCTCGATCCTATTGCTGACGGCACTTCTCGTGCTCCCGATCGCGGTGCTTCGCGCCGACGACACAACCGCCGTTTCGTCTTCTTCGTCTCATACGGCGTCCGTTCCCCCTGGGAACGACACTTCCCAACCCAGGACGACCGGTAGCTCGCTGCCCAACTCGCCAAGTCATTCCGCTCAACAGTACTCGGGATCCTCCTACTCCAAAACCCGCGACGACGTGGTTCGTAAAGAGGGAACCACCGAAGTCGGCTTTGTTCAACCCGACGTCGCCAGTGGCCTGATCAACCGGGTGACCGGGATCGAAAAGTACGGTGTCGAGGCGGAAGTTCGCTGGGCCATGAGCTGGAACGCGGTCTTCTTCGGTGGTTTGCTGCCGGGGAACTGGGCTGACGAGAACGTTGGGGAGGTCAAGCTGATCGGCGACCTCGACACGATGTTTGGCTGGAAGGGGGGCACGGCCCAGATTCGGTTCCTTCATCGCCGCGGATCGGATGCCTCGGCGTTGACGGGGGATCTCTTGACGTTCAACGGCTACGACAACCTCAATCAGGCCCTCGGCGAACTCAACGAACTCTGGGTCCAGCAGGACCTCTTCGAGGAGCGATTCAGCGTGCTCGTCGGGAAGGTGAAGATCAATCGCACCTTTCAGCGAACTCAGAGCGCGACGCTCTTTCTCGGCAACGACTACGAGGCGCTCCCCGCGATCTCGGCGTTCCTCCCGCAGAACCAGTCAACGACGTCCGGCATCCAAGGCTTCGTCCGACCGAACGACCAATTCTTCGCCGGTTTCGGGTTCTACGACGGCCGCCTTGGCGCCCAAGGGATCAACACCGGCGCCCGAGGGCCGCAGTTCAACGGGAACTACTTCTACATCGGCGAGACGGGTGTCCGCTACACGTTGGGTAGTAACGACTTGCCTGGCAGGTTCCTCGTTGGCGGCTGGGGCCAGAGTGGCAAGTTGTCCCGTTTCGACGGCGGCGTTCAGAACGGGACCGCGGGGTTCTTCCTCATCCACGAGCAGACGATTTGGCAGGAGCAGGAGCATCCCGATCAGAACCTCGCCGCCTTCTTCTCCTGGTCGACCGGCGATGGCAATGTGAACCCATTCGTCAAAGGGCTTACCGCGGGACTACAGTGGATCGGTCCGATCCCGCGTAGGGACGAAGATGTTTTCGGGTTCGGCCTTGTTTGGGCTCAACTGACCCCGGTGATGGGATCCGCGAGCGAGAGCACGCAAAGTCAACTCGCGCCTCGGCCACTTCCTCCGCCATTCAACAATGACCGCATCACGGCCAACGAGTGGGAGTGGCAGTGGTACTATTGGATTTTTGTCCACGAGTCACTCAAGGTGCAGCCGAACCTCACCTACATCCACGATCCCGGCCTCAGTACCGAGATCCGCGACCCCTTGGTCTTCACGATCAACGTCTTGCTCGATTTCTAGGGTGAGCGTCGGCCGCCCTCTTGGCCCATCGGCGCAAGTCATTGCTGAGAAAGCATCTAAAAAAAGTGTTCCGAGTGTGGCGAATCTGACGCACCCCGAGACAATATATCCTAGTGGCCCGTGGTGACGGTGGTGTCCTTGGTTCGGGCTGTCGTGACAGCTCCAGTGGGACCGGCCGAGCACTGATGGACGCGGACAGGCACCAACAGTTCGCCGAACGCGTCGTTCGGAACCAGCATCGGGTCTTTCGCTACATCGTCTCGTTGGTCGCGAATCGGGCCGACGCCGAAGAATTGTTTCAACAAACCTGTTTGACGCTGTGGGAACACTGGGATCGTTACGATCCCGCCCTCGATTTCCTGCCATGGGCATGTGGGATTGCCCACAACCATGTACGAAATTTTCGTCGCCGCAAGGAGCATCGCCAAGTGCAGTTGGACGCCGATGTTGTCGAACTGCTGGCTCGACGCAGCGAGGCGGTTCTGTCGCGTGAAAGCGATGGGGTGGCCGCGCTACGAGACTGTTTGGAAACACTCCCCGACGCGAGTCGCTCGGTCATCCAGGGTTACTACAGTGGTCGGACGGTTCGCGAGATCGCCGCCCTGCGCGACGCGACGCCCAATGCGATCTACAAGATGCTCGATCGGATCCGCGTCGCCTTGCACGAATGCGTGGCGGCGCGACTGGCCGGAGAGGTGCCCGGATGAGCAAACGTGATCGCTGGCAGCACCTCGCCAACCGGATGATGCACGGGACGGCTACCAACGCGGAGGCGGCCGAGCTATCGGTACTGCTCCGTCGCGACTCGGAGCTTCGTAGCGAGTATCTACGGTATCTCGAACTACACGCGAATCTCTGCTGGGAGTTTCGCGATGCCGAGACGGCTGGGCTCGATCCGAGCGCGGGGGCGAGTCGGGCAGCGTCTCCGGCACCGTCGAACACGACGCGACGGGTTTCGATGTCTTCGGTCTTGTTGCCATGGACCATCGCCGTGCTCGCCACCATTGTCGCGATGGTCGCTCTATGGCATGGCTCGAACCTTCCGATGGCGTCGGTGGGACCGGAGCATCAAGAGCGGGATCGTGGCGCCAAGGATCAACCCGAAAGGGACGTTCTCGAGGAGAAGAAGCCCTCATTGGCGGCTCTCCTGGTCGACCAGGCCGGGGCGGAGTTCGCCGACGATCGCGGCCCTGATGGCGTTCGCTTTCGTTCGGGTGACTACGAGCTGGTCGACGGCGTCGTTCATCTACGCTATGCCAACGGTGCCGATCTCGTCATTCAGGCCCCCGCCTCATTCCAGATCGAGGATGAGTACCATACCGAGCTGGCGTCGGGACGCGTGCGAGCGATCGTTCCTCCCTCCGCCCACGGCTTCACGATCGAGACGAGCGATGTCGCGTTCGAGGACATCGGCACCGAGTTCGCCGTGAGCGTCGATCCCGACGGCAACAGCGCGATGCAAGTCTTCGATGGGCAAGTCGACGTTCGGCGGGCCGGAGCCGAGGAATTGCTGCAAAGTGTCTACGAGGGCGAGTGGGTTCGGTACCGCGAGGGCCGTCCGCGGAAAGGGCCGGCGCTGAACTTGTCGGGTCTACCAACGCCTGGGCACATTGGGTTTCTTCGATGGAAGGCCCAGCGTCGCCAGATCCTCGCCGATCCGGGATTGATCGCTTGGTATCCGTTCGTTCGCGAAGCCAATGCGTCGGTGTTGACCAATGCCCAGCGGAGCCACGACGTTCCCGATGGCCGGATCGCGAGTGCCCGTTGGGTGGCCGGTCGCTGGCCGGGGAAAGAAGCACTGCTTTTCGATCGCGACGCCGACTACGTTCAGTTGCAGATTCCCGGCGAGTACGACGCTCTGTCGGTTGCGGTCTGGCTCAAGGCCGACCGCTATGATCGGGAGCTCAACGCGATTCTCAACTCCAATCGCTGGGAACCGGGTGACCTCCACTTTCAGTTGAATCGCTACGGCTTGCCGCGCGGTGGCATCCACGGGCTTGGCGACAGAAAACGTTGGGTGGGTAGCCCGGTACCGCTGGCGAAATGGACACACGTCGTGTCGGTGATGTCGGTTCCGGAGCGAGTCTATCGCATCTACGTGAACGGCAAGTGCGTGCTCGACAGTGTCTTCGCCAACGACAACGTGCCCATTCGCCCGGGAGCCTGCCGGTTGGGTAATTGGCTGTCGTCGAACCCTTACGAGAACAAACCTCCGCGCGCGTTTCGGGGACGGATGGACGAGCTTGCCGTCTGGAGCCGCGCGTTGGACGAAGAAGAGATCCTCGAACTAGTCGAGAGCGGGCGACCGAGCCTGCTCTGGTCCCGCGACAATCCGCCCCTTGACATGCCACTGCCCCAGCCCTGAGTCGTGCTTTCGTTTGTTTGTTGACAAGACTACTTGCCTCGGATTGATCCTTGCCCATGCGAACGCGTCAGCCATTGATCGGCGTCCTTCTCGTTTCCCTCCTGGGGGTCGTCCCCTCCGCGCTTGGCGAAGAGAAGAAAACGAGTGCCGGTCCGCCGAACTTCCAGGACGACATCAAGCCGATCCTGCGCGAGCACTGCCTGTCATGTCATGGCGATGACACCCAGGAGGCGGGTATCAACCTACAGTCGTTCCAGGCGCTGATGCGCGGTGGCAGCGCCGGCAAGATCGTCGTCGCCGGCCGTGCGAGTCAAAGCATTCTCTTCAAGGCGATTACCAACGAGGACGAGAACGCGCGAATGCCGCCGAGCAGTCCGCCGCTGGCGGACGCGAAGATCGAACTGATCCACAAGTGGATCGACAGCGGGCTGCGGGCCTCGGCCACGAGCAAGTCGATGGTCAAGGAACGCGACATCGCCTTCAAGCCGGTGAGCAATGCGGGTTCCAAACCCAAGGGGCCGCCGGCGATGCCCGAGAACCTTCCCGACGTGAAGGTTCCCAACGTGACCAGGCCACTTCCCGTGCTCGCGATGGACACCAGCCCTTGGGCTCCACTATTGGCGGTGTCGGGCCAGGGACACGTCAAGCTCCTGCGCACCGATTCGAAGGCGGAGATCGGACGCCTCGCGTTTCCCGAGGGGGTGCCCCATGTCATTCGTTTTAGCCGGGATGGATCGGTGCTGATGGTGGGCGGTGGACGTCCGGTCGTTTCGGGACATGTTGTCCTTTTCGATGTCAAGACGGGCAAGCGACTGGCGAAGATCGGTGATGAAGTCGATGCCGTGCTCGCCGCCGATCTTAGTCCGGACCAACGATTGGTCGCCCTGGGAGGCTCCGGCCGAACGGTGAAGGTCTTTTCGACGACCGATGGGGCCCAGAAACACAAACTGACCAAACACACCGACTGGATCACCGCGATCGCGTTTAGTCCCGATGGCACCAAACTGGCGTCCGCCGATCGCGCCGGCGGGATCCATCTATGGGATGCGCAGGCCGGAGGCATTCTGCTCAATCTTGCCGAGCACAAAGGTGCGGTACGGTCGCTCGATTGGCGCTCCGATGGCAAGCTGCTCGCGTCGACCGGCGAGGACGGCAAGGTCATCTGGTGGGACGTGACCGACGGTTTTCCGGCGATCACCAAGTCGAACGCCCACCCGCCACGCCGAACTCCCGGCACCTATGGCGAGGTACCAAACGGGGTGTTGGCCGGACGATTCGACCGAGAGGGAAACCTCGTCACCGCCGGCCGCGACCGGGTCGTGAAGACTTGGACGCCCAAGGGAGAGCAGAAACAAGCCTTCAACATCGATTCGGGCATTCCGATCAGTAGTGCGGTTTCCCACGACAGCCAGGTCGTCTTCGGCGGAACTTCCGAGGGCGAAGTGAAGTCTTGGGACGTGAAAAAGTAGTTTCACCGGCAAAGCGGCATCGGTGTGATGTCGATTCCGGAAGCGTTGCGACCATGGGAAAGATGAGGCGGACGAACCCGCGACTTGCAGGAGGAATGAGGATGGGGCCATTCGACAAGGGACGGCGAGGTTGCTCGGGTTTCCGGACGCTCTCGCGTCGCCATGCGATTCAAGCGGGCGTGTTGGGAGGGCTCGGCCTCTCGATGGGAGACTTGTTCCGACTCGAAGCGAGCGAGAACAGTGCCTTCACGCAAGCGGCGGGCGAGAAGAAGGAGGCCAAGGCCCTCAGCGTCATCCAACTGCACCTCGGTGGTGGGATGCAGCAGCAGGAATCGCTCGACCCCAAGCCGGAGGCGCCGGTCGAGATCCGCGGTTCCTTCGGCGTGACCAAGACGAACACCGGCGACATCCTCAGCGACCGGTTTCCGCAGACCGCGAAGATCGCGGACAAGGTGACCGTCATTCGCAGCATGGTCGGCCGGATTCCCGATCACGCGCTGGCGACCTATCATCTCTTCACCGGCTACACCCCGACCGCGGTGATCGACTACCCGCAAATGGGCTCGGTCGTTTCTCACGAACTCGGCAAGCGGGGCGACCTTCCTCCATACATCGCCATTCCCAACAAACACGCGTTCGCGGGCGGCACCGGATTTCTCAGCAGCGCCTACGGTCCCTTCGAACTCGGTTCGGATCCGGGCAAGCGGGGATACAAGGTGCGCGACTTCTCGATTCCCGGCAACGTCTCGCTCGAACGCTTCGACCGTCGGCTCACCGCGCGGCAGATCGTCGAGAAACGCATTCGCTCGCTTGAGGCCGATCCGAACACGCTCGACACCATGGATGACTTCTACAAGCAGGCCTACACGCTGCTGACCTCGTCGCAGGCCCAGGGAGCCTTCTCGCTCGATGCCGAGAGCGAATCGACGTTCGATCTCTACGGGCGGGATGTCGTGGGACTCAAGGGGCCGGACAACCGCTATCACCCCAAAGGCTTGGCCGAACGGCTGATCGTGGCGCGTCGCCTCGTCGAGGCGGGCGTGCGTTTTGTCACCGTCACCTTCGGCGCGTGGGACTGCCATGTCGACGTCAAGTCGAACACCCTCGACCAGATGCCGGCACTCGATCACGCGATCGCGGGGTTGGTCGCGGACTTGGATCAACGCGGCATGCTCGACACCACCATTTTCTGGCTGACGACCGAGTTCGGCCGCACGCCCAAGGTCAACAAGGACGGCGGTCGCGACCATCACGCTCGCTGCTACTCGAATCTGGTAGCCGGTGGTGGCTTCACCCGCGGCCAGTTCTATGGGGTCAGTGGCGCCACCGGGGCGGAGCCCTCTCGGGACGCGGTGCCGCTCGAGAACCTGATGTACACGATCTACCACCAGTTGGGTATCGACGCGAACAAGGAACTGCTCGCGTTCGGAACTCGGCCGATCGAGATCGTCAAGAACGGCAAACTCGTGGAAGGAATCCTCGCCTGACGAGGGGTGGTTCCCGAGGTCAAGCGGCAGCGAAGGATACTCATGAACAACGAATCCGTGATGGATCGGGTCGGATGCGGGGAGCGAATGTCGATGGGATGGTGCGATCGGAAAGCCGCGGCGGAGCGATGCCCGTCGTTCGGCGCCAATTGGTTCCTGGCTCTGCTCACGCTTGTCCTGTTCGGGCCGGTCGGGACGCTCGCTGGGGGAATGACCAAGAACGTCGAGTCGGTGCGTCCGCGCATCGGCCAACGCGGCACGACCGTCGAGGTTCATCTCCAGGGCATCGCGATCTCCGATCCTCGCGAGATCATCTTCTTCAAACCCGGAATTCGTGCCTACGACCTCAAAATGTCGAAAGAGCCACCCAAGAAGCGAAACTTGATGCATCGAGGGCGGATCGAGGAGGAAGTCCACTGCAAATTCGAGATCGCTCCCGACTGCCCGCTCGGAGAGCATCCCTTTCGGCTGCTGACCGGAACGGAGTTGACCTGCATCGGTACCTTCCACGTCACTCCGTTCCCCATTGTCGATGAAGGGGAGAAGAACAACGGCTACGCCAACGATTCGCCCGAGCAGGCGACGCCGATCGCCGCCAACGTCACGGTATGCGGCCAGATCGGCAACGGACGCAGGCCCGATCTCGATCTCTATCGCATTGAAGGCAAAGCGGGGGAGCGATTGACGGCGGTCGTGGAGTCGGCGCGGATCGCAGACACGCACTACGGCGACTCGGAGTTCGACCTGAGCGCGGCGATTCGCGACGACAAGGGCAAACTGCTCGCATCGAACGATGACAACTCGTTGCACCTCCAGGATCCGGTTCTTTCGGTCAAGCTGCCCAAGGACGGTCCATACTTCATCGAAATCAAACGATCGATCTATCTGCCAAGGGAAACGGTCTACTGCGCCCACATCGGCCACTACGCTCGTCCGCTCGCGGTCTTTCCGCCGGGAGGACAGACCGGATCCGAAACGGCGATCACGCTGCTCGGCGATCCATTGGGGCCCTACGAACGAACGATTCGGATGCCGGACGCGGAAGGAACCTTCTACTACTTCGGTGACGATCCGGCTCCTTCGGACGACAAACATGCCGCTACCGCTCCGACACCGCTCGAGCTCCGTTCGAGCCCTTTTCCGAACGTGCTCGAGAGCGCCAATGTCGTGACGCGGGTCGCCGCGTTGCCCGCGGCTCTCAACGGAATCATCGACCGTCCGGACGACGTTGACGGCTATCGCATCAAAGTGAAGAAGGGAGCCCCTCTTCACGTGCGAGTCTTCTCCGCCTCCCTGGGGGCCACCATCGATGCCGCGATTCGACTTCGGCGCGTCGACGCGGAAGGTAGACCCGGCTCGGTGGAGTTGGAACTCGACGACTCTTTGCTGACCGACCATGACATCTTCGGCGCCAAGTTTCGTGGCGGCGGAGGGTTGCAGGAGGTGATCGATCCGTCGGTGATCTGGAAGCCGAAATCTGACGGCGAGTACTTGCTCGAAGTGCTCGACTCCAGCCGGACCGGAGGGGCGCTGGGAGTCTACCGAGTGGAGATCCAGTCGCCACGAACGATCGTCCAGACCGCGCTGATCAGCCGGACGTTCGATTGGACGGAATCGACCCGAGTCACCGGACTGGCGGTTCCACGAGGCAATCGCTGGACGATCGACATCGACTTGCCCAAGGGGCAGTGGAACGCGGTCAAAGGGCCATTCCAATTGATCGCCCATGGGCTTCCGGAGGGCGTGAGACTCATCTCCCCGCCTGTCCCCCCGGGTACCGACCGTTGGCCAGTCCAACTCGTCGCGGACCCTTCCGCCGACCGGCGTGGGGCGCTTATCACGCTGGAGGCCCGCCCGATCGACAGTGCCCAAAAGATTGAAACGCGAAACCAGCAGAACGTTCCGTTCATCAACCATTCCGGGGGCAACGCGTGGCGGACCGTCCGCACCGACAAGTACATCATGGGAGTGACCGATCCCGCCCCCTTCCAGATCGACATCGAACAGCCCGAAGTGAATTTGGTCCAGGGCGGTCAGTTGTCCATTCCGGTCAAGTTGACGCGTCATGGTGACTTCGATGGTGCCGTCGAGTTTCGTTGCGGAAACTTGCCGCGACTGATCTCGGTGCCGCCGCCGACCGTCATCTCTCCCGGTGAGACGGAGGGAGTGATCCAACTCGAGGCCAATTCGAACGCACCCTTGACGAAGCTACCCTTCTACGTGATCGGGAGCACCATCCGAACGGACATTGATGACTTCCTCGGATCAGGGCACATCCGCGCGACGTCGGAGATCGTCGAACTCACCGTCGGGAGACCTTACGTCGAGCTCGCGGCGGAGCCCGAAAGCATCCGGCGGGGCGAACGGAAGAAGTTCATTTGGAAGGTGAAGCATCACACGCCCTTCGAGGGGGAGGCGTCCGTTCGACTTCTCGGATTGCCCAAGGGAGTCAACGTTGTCGGAACGCCGCCAACGATCACGAAGGACTCCAAGAGTATCGCCTTTGAACTCGAAGCGACCGACATCGCGTTGCTCGGGCAGGCGAGTGGCTTGACGTGCGAGGTGGAACTCCCGGTTGCCGGACAGCAAATCGTTCAGCGGACCGGCAAGGGATCCTTGCGGATTGATCCGCGAGCTTCCGGTGTCGCCAAGGTGGAAGCGGCGGAAACGGTCAAGAACTGAGCACACGCGATCATGACTCTATGAATTGGACTCTTGAACATGCTGAAACGAATGACGACGGCGCAACATCTCGGCTGGTGGTCAACGCTCTTCATCCTCCCGCTGGCGATCACGTCGGCATCCTACGCCGAAGAGAAACCGGCGGCCGCTCCCAGCTTTCGCCAGGACGTGATGCCTGTCCTGTTTCGCGCGGGCTGCAACTCGGGCACCTGTCACGGCGCCGCGCGGGGCAAGGATGGCTTCATGCTTTCGCTCTTCGGGTACGATCCGAAGGGAGACTACTTTCGAATCACCGAGGAGATGATCGGCCGGCGCGTCAACACGGCGGTGCCCGAGGAGAGCCTGCTCTTGCGAAAGGCGATTGGGGCTGTTCCGCATACCGGCGGCAAGCTCTTCGACCAGCAGAGCGAGTACTACGAGACATTGTTGCGGTGGATCGAGGCGGGAGCGCCCGACGACGATGGGGAGGTTCCCGAGACGGTGGGGCTCGAACTGTCCCAGGATCGCTTCGTCTTCGACAAGGCCGGGATGGAGGCCCATCTACGCGTCACGGCGTTGGCGAGCGATGGTGGCCGACGCGACGTCACCTCGTTGGCTCGCTTCCACAGCAATAACGGAAGTGTCGCCGACATCGGTAACGATGGGCGACTCGTTGCTCATGGAGCGGGGGACACACACGTCTTCGCTCGATTCAACCGGTTCACGATTGGCGCGGAAGTGATCGTGCTTCCTCCAGGGAAAGATTTCAAGTGGCCCAATCCGCCGGCCGCCAACTACATCGACGAGTTGGTCTTTGATCGCTTGCAGAAACTGCGGATCGTTCCCTCGGAGCTTTGCGATGACGAAACGTTCCTCCGGCGAGTCACGCTCGACTTGGTGGGGCGCCCGCCCTCAGTCGAGGAGTACCGTGCCTTCATGACCGACACCCGCTCGGATAAACGGGCGCGGAAGATCGATGAACTAATCGCCGATGACGCGTTCGCCGACGTGTGGACGACGATCTGGGCGGAGCAGCTTCGGATCATGGGGGGCAATTACGCTCCTGTCGGAACCCACATCAAGGCCGCCGACGCCTTCTACGAATGGATTCGCACTCAGCTTCGAAACGATCGTCCCCTCAACGAGTTTGTGGAGGAGATGGTCTCGGCCTCGGGAAGCAACCTCATCAATGGGCCGTCGAACCTCTACACCATGCTCATCCATGGACCGCGCTTCCAACCCAAGGCCTTCGCCGCGGACTTTTCCCAGGTCTTTCTCGGGATCCAGATCCAATGCGCTGAGTGCCACAACCATCCCTTCGATCGTTGGACGATGGACGACTACTACGGATTCGTCAGCTTCTTTACCGGCATGAAGCGCAAGCCCGGCGTGGAGCCGCGCGAACAGCGGATCTTCTACGACACCTCCGCGCCGCCGGCCAAGCATCTGGTCGACAGTCGTCCCATGCCGGCCAAGACGCTCGGCGCCATCGACCCGGTCACGCAAGGGGGCGATCCGCGGCAGGAACTCGCCAGGTGGCTGACGTCACCGAAGAACGAAATGTTCAGCCGCAACCTCGCCAATCGGATCTGGGCCCAGCTCATCGGTCGAGGGGTGATCGAACCGGTCGACGACATCCGGGTCAGCAATCCGCCGACCAATGGACCGTTGCTCGACGCCCTTTCGGAGCGGCTGGTGCAATCGGGCTTCAGCTTGCGAGCCCTCGTTCGGGATATCTGCAACTCGCGTGTCTACCAGCTTAGTGCCCAGCCGAACGACTCCAACAAACAGGACTCACGCCAATTCTCACACGCCCACCTGCGTCGGCTTCGCGCCGATGTCCTGATGGATTCGGTGGTCGCGGTCACCGGTGTGGAGAGGGGGTTCAGCGGCTTCCCGGGCGGCACTCGGGCGATCGACGTCTACCCGCGAGTCGGCGGCGACACCAGCGGGCCGCACTACGGCGATCAGTTCTTCGAGACCTTTGGTCGATCGAGTCGGGCGACGATCTGCGCCTGTGAAACCAAGAGCGAGCCGACCCTCTCCCAAACGCTTCACCTCTCGGTCGGCAACACCGTCGGCCCACGTCTCGCCGCCGGCGGCCTGATCAAGGAAATGGTCACGGAGAGCTCGACGCCGGAGGAGGCACTGGAGAGACTCTTCGTCTTGGCTCTGTCGCGGAAGCCGACTTCCGAGGAAACCGCCTCCATGCTGGAACTGCTCGGCGATCGGACCAAGGACCCGAAGGTCTACGAGGATATCTTCTGGGGATTGCTCAACTCGACCGAGTTCACTTTCAATCACTAGTGCTCTGTTCCAACTCGAAGTTGGCGTTTGTGCGTGAGCGTTGCAACGGTGGCGTTTGTGCAACCCTAACAGTCCGTTGATACAAACGGACCAAGGTGAGAACGAGTCATGTTGGCCAAGATCAAGGAGAAGAAACGCAGGCGAATCCGTAGATTTGTCGAGTTTCGTCGACGCGGAGATTGGTCAAAAGGGCCGCACGGAGCCGGCAGCGAATGGATCAACGGACTGCTAACCCTTTGGCACTGGCGGACAAGCAGCCAGTGGCACTCAAAACCTTACATGGACCAGTGCCCTAGCTTGCCAGGAACCGAGCCGACGATCGCGTCCCGGTTGTCGGTTTCGGGCATCGCGAAGGTAACGATCCATTTGAAGGATCGACTGCGGTAGACTTGCTGAGCCTTGGCTAAGCCGCCTTCATGCCTGTTCGCGGCGTTGGGCGAAACGGTGAATCGTACCGCCGAGAGCCGCTACGCTCGCGGGAAGATCGAGGGGAGTTCGATCCTACCGGAATCGTTTGTCGGCGTCGGTTCTCGGCGAGGGAAGCGCCATGGAGACCGTCCGTGGGGTGCCGCGAAGCAAGGGATTCGGAAGTGCTTCGTTCGTCGGGGGTTGCCCAGTTCGGAGTCCAGCCGTAAACTGAATCCTCTTGTCGTGAAGGCCGCTTCGAGTTCCTTCACCGGAGAGGTGCCAGAGTGGCCGATTGGGTCGGTCTCGAAAACCGATGACCCGCTTGCGGGTCCGTGGGTTCGAATCCCACCCTCTCCGTTCGTCCCGTCCTCCTTTTCGTTACCTCCTTTCTGATAAAGAGTTAGGACGAGCCGAATTCCTTGGCACAGTCGACTGTGCCAGGACTGTGCCAAATCTGCTGCTTTCTCCCCTCTCACCTTGGCTCTCGGAACCTCGGTATCGGACTCCAAGTTACTGGCCGACGGCACCGTTACCGTCGGCCTCCCCAAACAATCGTAGGCGTTGCATCTGGCGGCGCGCCTCGTCGTCGTGCAAGTGGTAGTAGTGGTCGACCATCCGGCTCTCCTTGTGGCCGAGCCATCGCCTCACCACTTGTTGTCCTACCCCACGGTTGGCACACATCGAACAGAAGAAGTGCCGAAAACTGTGCAGCCGACCATGGATGAAGCCGATGTCGCCCTCGGCCGTCGGAAAACGATCGGCCAGGGGAAAGAGCACTTCCCGAATCAAGATCCGTCTCACCGTGTCGGCTTTGATGCGTCCCCCTAGCGGTCCATGGAAGATGTAGCCGTCTTTGTGGCGGCCCATGTCGCTCAAGACGGGCAACAGATCGTCTTGAATCGGAAAGGTCCGCCCGCGACGTCCCTTGGTCGTACGAACAGTCGCCAGCTGGCGGTCTCCACCCCTTGTGGACTCGTCGACGAGTTGGATGGTGCGGTTCCGAAGGTCGACATCACGCCAACGAAGGCTCGCTAGCTCAGAGATCCGCAAGCCGGTCATCGCGAGGGCAAGGAGCACATCTCCCAGCCACGCAAGGTCATTGCTCGCCCGGCAGAACTCAAGCATTGCCCGTACCTCTTCCGGTCTCCAGCAGTAGGTGTCCGTGCCTTCGGGTTTCCGAAGGCGAAGTTCGATGGATCGACCAGACGGGAGATGCTTGGCTCGAACAAGCCAACCTATCGTCTGTTTGAGCGTGGTCAGCTCCAGGTACTGCGTTCGGTAATGGTAGCCCTTGTCTTGCAAGACGGCGGCGTAGTCCTGAAGCGTCTGGTCGGTGACTTGGTTCCAGGCGGTCAGTCCACGCCCGACGGCAAACTCCATGAACTTGTCCAATACAGCTCGGTAACGCTTCAGGGACGCAGGGCGGACACCACCGACAACGGGCGCTCTCCCCGCGTGCTCCAGGTAGAGTCGGCGCCCTTCCTCAAGGGACAACGGGTCTAGATCACTACCTTGCAGTGCGGACGGTTCGGCTAGGCCGTGCTCGACAGCCTTGGTGAGATCCAACTCCACCAACGCCCGCAGAGCCTCCTCGCGAGAGCGAGTTCCGAGCGAATGGCGGCCAAGGCTGGGCGTGCAGGATCGGCCATCCGCGAAGTAGACGCCTTCGCGTCGGCGCAGTTTCCAGGTGAAGTAACGAGACGAGATTGTCTCCGATTGCGTGATCTGTTTGCTCATAGGGTCGTGTTCCTCATCTACATTCGGTCACGATCGGGCCTGGCCTTGCGCCACTTGGGCGTCGGGCCAGAAAGACGAGTGGCCGATTCGGTGTTGCTTGGGAGAGAAGCTTGCGTCTTCGCGGCGGATCTCGTTTCCTCGCCTCGCTGCTCGTCGAGCCGGTCGAGGGCATCCTTGGGGATGAGCCATCGACCGCGCGGGCCAAAGGGTTGTCTCGCAGGGAGTTTGCCCGAACGCAAGTACCGGTAAACGGTTACGGTTGACAGCCCGCTCAAGGCGGCGAACTGCCTCGGCGAAAGTTCTTCTGGTAGATTCATGGTGAAGCGAAGCAACCACAGGCCGCCGACGCGAAGCTGGTCGGCGTTCAGCACAAGCCGGAGAATCCGTGTGCCGGCCTGCGTTTTCTCCACTTTCCGATTTAATGCGCGCGCGGACTTTGGGGATCAGTGCCCCGTAGGCGGGTGTTCCTCTCGGTGTGGAGAGGAAGGCGGGTCCGATGCTGTGGGGACGAAGCTGCGTTACTTCGCTGAGCTGGAAAAGAGCCTTGTCAGCTCTGCCCCTCTTGTTCGTACCCCTTCGACAAGTTTGGAAGAGACGCCGAGTTCTTGCGCAATTGACTCGTTGTCGAGACCCTTCTTGATCAGTTCGAGAGTGTCGTTAAAGAGTAGTTTGACATCGGAGTCTCCCTGAATTGAAGAACCGCGTTCGACCGGGCCCATCTCTTGCTCTTCCTTTGGAGTCCAAATCCGAGACTCCGGTACCGGTCGCGGTACCGGACTTTGGAAGCGATGGCGAATAGCGCCGGAATAGACCTCCTCCGGGTCGCCAGATAGCATGTTGAACTTGAGCGGCCCCATCACTCGCCACCAAAGATCCGGCGCGAACGGCCGGCCGACGATCAACTCGAAGGCGGCAAGGTACTGGCTATGAACGGTTGAAAGCGGCTCCTTCAGTTGTTCTGCGATGTCCTTGAAGGAGAGTTCTTGCGAAAGATCATACTCTTCTCCCGTCCAGCCTTCGCGTAGATCCCAGACCTCGATATACTTCGGCAGTTTGTCCGCATGGACACGGGTGGACGTCTTGCCTTGCGCGTGCTGAAAGTGGCCCAGCTGTGTCTTCAGGTCGTCCATGATCGTGCGTTGCGACGACTGAAGATGGACATAGAAGAGCGGGGCCTTGGCGTAGGAATCGAACGCCGGGCTAACGATCTTCTCCAGGCATTCGATCGCATGCTGGCGTTGATCGCGTTCGCCTTCGGCATACTCGGCTTTAGAGGCGACGCTAAAAACACCGGAGAGCGTCAGTAGCTCCGCCTGAGGAAGATTCGCCAGCAGCATCAGGGCGGCCGACCGCAACGTCATGGGTTGGACGGAACCGACGAGACTCCGCTCTTCCTCGTCCCCGAGATCCTCATAGTCGATCGCAGGGCTCACCGGTTTTCCTGTGACGCCGATCAAGCAAAGCAAGCGGAACGCCATGTTGCAGATGATGGTCTCGGTTGTCCCCTCGAACTCACCATCCCGGTATCGTTGCGCACTCTTCCAGAAGATGAGGTAGTATGGATGTCTCCGCGTGGCCTCCCAACGGAACTTTGAGGGTAGGTTGAGTACATGCTCGGCAGACCGAGGCACGAAGTCAACGCCCTTGGCCGCCGTTTTCCCAACCGTTTTCTTCTTAGTCATTCGTGCTTTCCCTCCGCTCGGTCAATCTCCTTGATCATCCTTTCGACGAGGTCGGGAATGCAAGAGTATAGGAGGGCGCGGACGGCCGGTTCGCATTCCTCGAACGGGACGACACGGCCGGACGCTTCCCTTTCGTAGCCATCCGGATCGTCCGCGAGCGTGGCAGCATCTTCGGTGTCCCAATAGATGGCACCGACTCCAGCACGAAGACTCAGAGCGGCTTGAATCGATTGACCACTGTCGAAGGGGCCGCCGACTCCGTAGGGCCGACTGAGAATGACGGAGCCGAGCAGGACCAGGTTGTGCAACATCCCCGTCGCATGAAGGGCGCGAAACTGTTCGTTGAGTCCCTCGACCCTCGCTTCCGCCTGTTCGTTGAGATGACGTAACCGAAGGTTTAGTTGCTTGAGTGTCGCGCGATAGTTTCTCTTCTTTGCCATCGTAGATTTCCTTTCCAAGGTTGCTGTTCGTCGCCGCGCCAACATTGGCGTCGCCGACACGTGCGTTGCCTGCCGTTGAAGCGACAAACCAAATCTCATCCCGATCAAGTTGAAGCAGGCCACCCGAAGGCTCCAACTGACAAGCACGTTCATTCGTTCAGACCCTCTCCTTCGAGACATCACTTTCTTCCTCTCTCGTTGGGTCCTGTCTCGCTACGGAGTCTCGCCGCCATCTCTTTGCGATGGCACGTCCCAAGACACGGACGATCTCTTGGAGTTGAGCACGTTCCTCGTCGAATCGTTTTGACCGCGTTGGTGACCCTTCTGTGGAACCAGTTCTCATAGCAACTCCTTCTTTGACAACGTTTCGGATGTAGAACTCGGTGAATTCACCAGCAATACCACTCGTCTGGTGGTCGACGGCCCTCCTTTCACTTGTGACCAGTAGTGCGAGCTTCTTCTCCTTTCCTCATGAGTTCCCGGACCTAAATACTCGCCCAAATCGGGGCAAGATACTTAGGAGAACGCTTACCCATCCGGGAGGCGTTCTTGGTTCTCGGAACAGTCATGAAAGGAAGTGATCACATGGATCGATCAGACTTGGCCAATGAACAGGGGACTCACGAGCAGAGTCCCGGATATTCAGGGGAGGTACCAGTAGGAGAAGTGATGGCAGACAACTCTGCGAACCAATGCGTTGAAAACCACTCCCAACTCACCGACACCGTTCGAGTGATCCTCGTGGTCGAAGGCTCCAACGATATCGAGTTCCTTCGCCGCATCGCACGTGTGCTTCATGAGCACGACACGTCCTTGCCTGACCTCGCGGACTTGGAGCAACGGGGAGTTGCGATCTTCCTCCCTTTCGGAGGCGGCAACGGCCAGGCCTGGACCCATCGCTTGGAGCCGCTTCACAAGCGGGAGTTTCACTTGTTAGACCGTGAACTCCCACCGGAGACCGACGTTCGCCGCGAAGCTGCCGACGCGATCAATCGTCGTGATGGGTGCCGTGCGGAACTCACTCGCAAGCGGAGCCTTGAGAACTACCTTCACCCCGAAGCCATTCTGGCGGCGGGCAACATCGAGGTGTCATTTGGCGACTTTGACCCCGTCGCGGAGATCACGGGGCGAGCGCTTCGTCAGCGAACACCGTCTGAACCGACCTGGGAGAACTTGTCGAGGCGTGCGCGGAGTCGTGTGACCCACCGAGCCAAGCGTTGGCTCAATACCGTCGCCGCCAACTACATGACGGTCGCGATGCTTCGAGAGCGAGATCCCGAGGGCGAAGTCATCTCTTGGATGAACACGATCGGACGAATGATTGGCTCGACCTGAGAAACACACGCATCACGAGTAATCCTCGACAAGCTGACCGGCAAAACATCCTTTCCCTCCACGTGCCGCTGAGTTCCCTTCCCATGGCGAACGACCCAGCTGGCCAATTGTCGCCAGCAAACGACCAATTCCACTTTTGACCTGTTGTCCTGGCTCCCTGCGGCCTGGACACAAGCCATTGCTCAATACGAGAGGAGGTATCACATGAGGCAAGGTGATCTGGAACGCGCCGTGGCTCGGGCCACGGGCGAGGCAGTTTCCACCATCAGGAGAATGGGGTTCCAACGCGTGGAACCCTTTGATCGGAATCGGGTGGCATTTCGAGCCAGCCGGCGTCGCAACACCGTTCAGCAAAACCGGCAAAGCGAGCGACAATCTGATTCAGGGAGAGGGGACGATGCTCAGATTTCCGCATGAGCGGGGCGCTCGACCCCGATGGCGTCTACGTGGTTGCCAGCACATGGGACGAAGGCGAGTCAGGCAGAGTTCATGCCGGCGACGGACAAGAAGGCGCCACCCACGTCCGCGACGATGAGCACGAACAAGTTCCCCCAAGCTGGCTCATGTCCCGTCATCGCCAATGGTAAAGCAAGTCGATTCTTCGCGGCAATCTCCCGCATTTGCTCTGCCGATCTGTCAGAGCCTTTCCATCAGTTCCGCCAATGAAATGCCCAGTGTTTGGGCGAGACATTCGACGTTCCGCAAGAATGTCCTTTCTCGTTGCCATCGCGATCGAGAGTTGGGAAGGGACACTTCCGAGACTTGTCAGGGCTGCGCTCAGGGTTGCTGAGGTGGTTAGTGGTGTCATCGTTCCGCGATGGATAGCTGCGAGAAACAACCGGTTCTTGACTTGAGGGCAAATCCCAGGGATGCTCGGCCGTCCATCGTGGCGGCCGAGCGTGCCTTTCTTTTACCTATCAGCGTCCGATGCTGGAGGTGTCACAACGAATCGAGTGAAACATCGACCTGCTCGTTTGCTGCGACTGCCGGAGGCCCGTGCCCTGCCTGATCGCTCACGGCCTTGTTGGTCCCAAAGGACAATTTGCCTGCGACTCGCTAATCCACTCCCATTGAATTCCCTTCAGGAAACGTGGCTCAGATGTTAATCTGCTTGGCCTAACGAGGGCATGATCCTCGAATTCTTTTTCCGAGACCCCCACGCGATGGCAGACTCCCCCGATAGATTCAGTAGGACGCTGGCCGAGGAACCGGCTACGACGTCGACGAGCTTGATTGAGAACCTGCGTGCCCGCGACGAAGGGGCCTGGACGCAAATGGTGCGGCTCTACTATCCGCTGGTCTACCGGTGGACACGACGCTCCGGTGTCGATGCGCACGGAGTCTCCGATGTTTGCCAAGAGGTGTTCTTAGCGGTCTCCAATGGACTCGATAGGTTTCGTCGCGATCGCCCGACGGACGGTTTTCGCCGCTGGCTGCGAGGGATCACCGAGTACAAGATCAACGACCATTGGCGTGCGCTACGAGAGCGTGGTGTTGGAGGATCGGACGCGACGCGCCAGTTGACCGAGTATGCCGCGAACGTTCCCAGCGAATCGGGCGAGTCGGTCCCTATCGACCTGGTACAACGCGCCGCCGAGATGATCGGCCCCAACTTCGATGGGCGCACTTGGGATGCCTTTCGCCGGGTGGCACGGGGAGACAAGCCCGCCGATGTGGCCGAGGACTTGGGGATGACGGTCAACGCCATCTACAAGCTCAAGGCTCGCATTTTGCGGCAACTTCGCGATCTGGCCGGCGAATCACTCGACGAATGAACGACAGGACTCAGCGATGCCGAACTGCCCCGACCAAGACCGAATCATCAGCTACCTCCACGGACGGCTTTCCGTCGCTGAACTGTCCGAGATCGAAAATCACCTCGACAGTTGTGAACTTTGCCAGACGCTCCTGGGCGAGGTCGACGATCCCAATGACTCCATTCTCGTCGCACTTCGTTCGTCAGCGGTCGCCGACGAGTACGCTGGAGAGGAAAGCTATCGTACGGGCCTGGAGCGTGCCGAACGGATCGGTCAAGATTGGTCCCAGGACGAAAAGCCAAACGAAGATCGACCGCGAGAACCTGATCGAGACGAACTCGGATCGATCCGCGAGTACCGCCTGCTTGAGAGGCTGGGCGAAGGGGCCATGGGCCAGGTCTACCGGGCAAGGCACGAGCGGCTCGACAAGTTGGTCGCGCTCAAGATCCTGCGGCACTCCACACTCAGCAACCCCGCCGCGGTCGCCCGTTTCGGGCGAGAGATGCGAGCTGTCGGCAAACTCGATCACCCCAACATCGTCCGCGCCACTGATGCAGGGGAGTTCGAGGGTGTTCACTACCTGGTCATGGAACTCGTCGATGGTCTCGACTTGTCCAACCTATGTCGACGAGTCGGTCTTCTGGGGACTCCCGAGGCGTGCGAGATCATTCGCCAGGCGGCCAACGGTTTGCAGCATGCCCACGAACATGGGCTCATCCATCGCGACATCAAGCCCCCCAACCTGATCCTGACTACACAGGGTGTCGTGAAAATCCTCGACCTGGGACTCGCCAGGCCCAGCGACGACGAGAAAGTCGATGGAGAACTGACGGCCGCCGGCCAAGTCGTCGGCACGGTCAACTACCTCGCCCCCGAGCAAGCCGGTTTCTGTCAGCATATCGGTGCTCGGGCCGATATTTATTCCCTTGGATGCACCCTCTTTCGGCTCTTGAGTGGCCGGGCTCCCTACGACGATGGCCAGCTCGTGACCCCGTATCAATACATCCTCGCCCACGTCAAGGACCCGATTCCACGCATCACCGAGAAACGACGCGACGTACCGCGCAAACTCGAAGCGATCTTGATCCAGATGATGGCAAAGGATCCGAAGGACCGGATCGAGGAAGCCTCTCAGGTCGCCGAGCTGTTGACTCCCTATTGCGCGAAGGCCGACCTGTCCGGACTATTCAACTCGACCGATTCGACTGTTGTCGAAAGCACTTCTTCCCCCACGGTCGACCTGCCGAAGGCGGAAACGAAGACCGAGGGGTACGACTGGACGTGCATCGAAAGGGTTTCGAGCGGCGGCCCCCCGCGAGTCAGACGGCGACGGGCATTCCTGACGGGAGGGCTCGCTTTCCTCGTGACCCTCGCCGGCATGATCACCTACTTGACGACGGGCGAGGGGAAGGTCGAGTTGACCGTCAACGAACCAGGCTACACCGTCGCGCTCGACGGTAAGGAGATCACGCTCAAGGACCCCGAGGGGGAGACAACCGTCCTCTCCGTTCCCGCCGGGCGTCACGAACTGCTCGTTCGCAAGTCGGGTTTCGAGTCAGTCTCGAGAGTCGTCCGCCTAATGCGCCACGGCCGCGTCGCCGTCGAGGCGAAGCTCGTCCCCAAGGAGGCACCAACGGTCGCGAAGGTCGATGAGCCGCCGCCGAAGATGGCCGATGATCCCTCGCCGAGAGCGGTGACGCCTCTCACGACCACTCCCAAACTTGCCGGGACGCTGGCGACCGCTTCGTTGGCGACGTCGTCGATGTTGCCGACGGAAGCGACCATTCCGAGGCTCTCGGGCCTGGTCGCCGAACCGAAGGAGTTGGAGGGGATCCACCGCTGGCAGGTCGACACCGTCAAGCCCCGCAGTGACGTCAACGCGGTCGCCTATTCCCCAGACGGCAAGAGCGTCGCGGTGGCCACGCATGGGTCGGGGCACCTGCGTATCTACGACGCCCACACCAACCGACTACTGCACGTGTTGCCGACGCAATTGGGCGGAATCCTCGCTCTGGCCTGGTCGCCAGATGGCGAAACAATCGTCTGCAGCCACACAAGCCGCAACCTTTACTTGTGGAAACCGTCGGAGAATCGTCTGCTTCGCAGGTGGCGTGTCTCTCCCATGCCGGTCCGGGCGATGGCCTTTAGCACGGACGGTCGTCATCTTGCCGTCGCGCATGATCGGCGGGTTGAGCTCTGGAACGCCGCCGGCGAGCGCCAATCGATCGTCGGCTGGCACGACGACCAAGTCACCTCGTTGGCCTGGGATCCCAAGAGCGAGCGTTTGTTGTCGGGTGGCAAGGACAACTCCGCCCGGATTTGGACCCTCGACGGTTCGCTTGAACAGACGTTGTCGTGTGACGCGCCCGTCTTGTCGGTCGGTTGGGATCCCAAGGGAGAGTGGATCAGTACGGCCGAAGAGAAGCACTTCCTGCTGTGGAAGTCGGACGGAACTCTCGATCGGGAATTGAAGGTGGGCGACAACAGCTTTAAGTCGCACTCGTGGGCCCCCGATGGGGACCGCCTCGCCATCGTTACATACTACGGGGTTCACTTGCGCAATCGCGAGTTCAAGCCCACTCTCGTGAGTGCGAACAACTTTGCGCAATCCCTCGCTTGGTCCCCCGATGGACAAACATTCGTCATCGGTTCTGACCTGATGACCCAATCGGGAATCACTTTTTTCGATCGCGACGGCAAGCGACTTTCGGAACTCTCCAATTGCCGACAAATCAGGGACATGGCGAGTCATCCCGATGGAACCAAGTTCGCCGTGGGAACAAGACAGACCGCCATCTGGTCATCCGATGGTCGTGATGTCACCGTCGTCAGAGCGAATAGTGAAGTCCCGGAATGTGCCTGGAGCCCGACGGGAGATGTATTGGCAGTTGGAAAGAGCTACGGAGAAACCATACTCGCCTCCAGTGGCGGGAAGATCTTACGAACGCTCAAGTCCGACGAGCCCTCGATTGACGCGCTCGCCTGGAGCCCCGACGGCAAGTGGCTCGCCACCGCGTCCAGCCTTGGAAACGGCGCCATTCGAATTTGGAACGTCGACGGTACGGCCGGACCGGTCTTGAAGGGTCACGAGGGAGGTGTCCCTGGCCTTTCCTGGAATCCCTCGAATCAGCTCGTTTCCTCGGGGAGAGACGGGACAGTCCGTTTCTGGAACGTCCCGACCTTCAACAAACACGAGCCAGCAAGAGAATCGACGATCGAACTAGGGCAGCCTGCGTGGCGGCTGCAGTGGGCTCCCGACACCATGCGAATTGTCGTGGATGGCAACGACGGTCGAGCGATCGTTCTTGATGAACACGGGATACGCCTACCCAAGAGCGCTTCTCTTCATGCGCTGATCTCTGGCAACGGAGACTGGTGCATCGACCCGAGTGGTGAGTGGTGCGCGACTGCCAGGTCGTTCATGCTGAAACTATTCTCCCTCGACGGCAAGCGGACCTGGAGACCGCTCCTCGGTCGTCTCGACATTCCCGTACATGTCGCCTGGCTTGGTGAATCGCGTTTGGCGATTGGGGGGGGGCGTGGAATCATCGTCATCATCGATACCGTCACCGGAGAACTCCAGTGGACAGGCATCACGCTCCGAAATGGCGACGAGAATGTTTCGTTCACACCCGAGGGGGAGGTCCTCTTTGGCAAGCCGCACGTCCTTGAGGATGAGTTAGTCTACATCGTCGAACCCGAACCGGGACGATATGAGATGCTCTCGCCAAGCGAGTTCAAAATGCGAATGGTGACCCCCACGAAGTCTCTTGCCAAGCGAGTTCCCAAAGTCGTCGATCATCCTCGCCGCGGCTGGAAGAATGGACCGATACCGCCCGACACGGGCATCGTTCCGCGGCCGGCATCGTTGCCGGGAGTCGCCTCGTGGCAAATGAACACCATCGGCCCCCTTCAGGTGCTCTCGACGATCGCCATCAGCCCCGATGGGAAATCGGTAGTTGTCGGTTCCCGCGGAGGGAGCGTTCGCCTCTACGATGCTCGAACGATGGAATTGCGACAGCTCTTGCGCGGTCACGCGAAGCATGGCATCGGGAAAGCGGTGAAGTCGCTCAAATGGAGTACTGACGGTGATTGGATCGCTTCCGTGGGGGACGACGGCAGGGTTAGGCTTTCCACGGCGGATGGTCGACGTGGACCGGTTCTACATCACCCCTACCCCGTTACCGATGTTGCCTGGAGCTCCGATGGCAACCAACTCGCAACGGCCAGTCGAGACGACGTGACCATCTGGAACCGCAATGGCGATCGTGTTCGCAAGCTCGGTGGCTTTGATGGCCACGTCAACAAGGTCGATTGGAGCTCCGCCGGTTGGCTGGCGGCGGGGAGCCTCGGCCCGAACCCGATCGTTCGTCTTTGGAAGCCCGATGGAACTCCTGGATCTACCCTGGAGGATTTCAAAGGTTCGGTTCTCGCTGTCGCTTGGACGCCCGATGGTGAGTATTTGGCGGCCATCGATCAGAGTCAGACGGTACGGGTTTGGTCGCGTGACGGTGAGCTGACACACTCGTTCGAGACCGACTTGGTTCCTCACCAATCGTTGAAATGGGATCCCAGTGGGAAAGTGCTCTCTGTAGGAAGCTGGTCCAAGCTGGGATTCTTCTCGGCTGATGGAACGCCAATCGCTGTCGCCAACGTCGTTCGAGGGACTGTCTACGATCTTGTCTGGGAGCCACGTGGCCAGCGATTCTATCTCGCGGGCGGTGACGCCGGACTCGTCCTTGGGCGTCTTGACGAATCATCGGTGTTGTTGGCGAGGATCCTCTTCGATCCGGATGGAGGGGACCATCCCCAAGTCGACTGGCGACCGGGTACCGATCAGCTTTCGTGGAACTCGGCGGCCCACTACCCCGCGCCGTATTCCCTCCCCATGCGTTTAGCAACAGCCGATGGTGATTTCGTGACGACGTCCAGACACTGCCGCAGAGTGTCCAATGCTTGGAATCGTTTGGGCGATCGATTGGTCGGTTGGACTTCGAAACGGGGGATAAGTCTCTTGTCGCCCGATGGCCGCTTCGAGCGTTACCTTCAGAGAACTCCGACATCGGCCGCGTGGTCGCCCGATGGGAGCCGGGTTGCCGTTGGTCTCAGCTACAGTGGCAAGCTTCAGCAGTGGAGCGCAGATGGTGAACTTCTGAGCGAATTCAAGGTCGATGAGAAAGGGATCACCGAGAACGCTCTCGCTTGGAACGCGAAAGGCGATCGACTCGCCACCAGCGGCAAAGCGGATGCACCGGTCAAAATCTGGCGGCCCGACGGCACACTCGTCCGGGCGCTCGATGTGGGAGCCGCCGCCATCGCGTGGAACCCTCAACCGAATCTGCTCGCCACGACGTCTCGATACTTGAAGGTCTTTGATGCCGAGGGCAAACCCGATTCGAAATTCAAAGAACACTCTGCGGAGTGTTTGGCTTGGAGTCCCGACGGAGGGCAACTCGCTGTCGGGGGCGAACTCGGAGACATCTATCGCGAGTCGGTGAACGGGGCCTCGATTCCCTCAATCAACGCCCACAGTTCGAAAGTCGAGTCCCTCGCTTGGAGCGATGACGGCAAACGCCTGGCGTCGTCGGGAGCGGACGGACTGGTCAAGGTTTGGGATACCGAAACCCGCGAGCCCCTTTGGGCCGCAGTCAATTTGCCGTACGCGAAAACAGTCACCTTCACGGGCGCGGGAGAGATCCTCTTCGGCGATCCGGCGGTCATCGACGAGCAACTTCGCTACGTCCTAGAAACCGCCGATGGGGCGCGTACGCTTCTCACACCAAAGGAATTCGAAGCCTTCGTCGACAGCGGTCTTGAGTTTCCCAAATGGCTCGCCGTACGGGATGCCGACTAACGACTGCGTTGCCATGTGGGTTAACGACTCTTCGATCCAATCGATCACCTCAATCCGTTTGCGGCCAACCGAACACCGCCGCTCCTCTCACGACCACCTCCCGCGTTCGAACTCCATCAAGAATCCTTTTCCTCCCTCTTCCTTAGCCCAACTTCCCCAGGTGTGGACGTAAGTCGTTGTATTTCAAGGGTGGGTTGGGGAAAGTCGTCACTACATCTCGGCGAAGTTTGTTGTCGAAGGCAGGTGGAGGCCGAGCTGATGGAGCAGGATGGCTTGGTGATCGGACGGACGGCTGACGCAGCGTTTTCGGATCTCGGGGACTTCCCGCGTCGGCGGGACCACGTCGATCGCGCGTAGCTCGTCGAGAATGCGACGTGGTTCATCTCCAAGGCCGGCTCGCTGGCAAAGAGCCGCCAGCGTCTTCCAGAGGACGTAGGCGAGAAAGCAGACGAGGATGTGGGCTCGGACCCGGTCTTCCTTCTGGTGCCAGATGGGCCGCAGGCTCAGATCGCTCCTGTGAATGCGGAAAGCGGCCTCGGCTTCGGTCAGCTGGATGTAGGCCCGCCACAACTCCTCATCGCTCCAGTCGGCCACGTTGGAACGCAGCAGGTAACAGCCGGCGCTGAGCGTGGCCCAATCACGACACTCGGCCGCTCTCTTCCACGTCAGCTCGGCGCGGCCGTTCTCGACGGCCCTGACAGTGATCTCGAAGAGCAAGGCGGCTCGGGTATGTTGGCCGAGGAGTCGGCCGATTTCCCGCTCCACTTTCTGCGAGTCGCGACGCTGCTTGCGGCAACGCGCGGCCATCGCTTCGAGGCGATTCTCGATCCGTTGCTCGAAGCCCCAGGTGATCGCCGAGTCCTTCTGGGTGCGGTCGCGGCTGCGGCTCTTGTTCCAAGAGACTCTGCTGCCGCTCGGCCGAGGGATCGCCCTCGGCGGCTTGCTTGAGACCGAGTCGTCCTTCGGCATCGACATTCCCCAGCCAAGCGACCACGCGCTGCCGCGGTCCGCGCTCGCTGCGATACGATTCGACCAACGCCCAATAGGCGTGTCGCTTGCCGTTCTTCGTGCGAAAGCATTGCCGAACAAACATGGCCCCATGCTAAGCCATCGCCTCCGGCCACCAAGACCAAAGGTCGTCACTACACCCCCATCGCAGCCGCCAGGCCCCAAGCTCCCACCGACAGCAAACGACTTGCGTCACCAAACCGACTCAGAAAACTTCAAAACACTCGAAATCGCCAAGACGCTGGGGAATGTGAGTTGGCCGTGGAAACGGGCAGGTGGGGACGCATCTTCGACGCCAGAAGGTGGCTTCAATGAGGCCACGGCTGGTTAGCCGTGGAGACGCGAGAGATCCAGCAGGCGGCGGAAAGCGACCGCGTCTCGCTTCAATGAGGCCACGGCTGGTTAGCCGTGGAGACCCCGAATTGTTGACGGCGGTTGAAAATGGTGGCGCTGGGCGGTCGAAAGTGGTGGCGCCTGGTTGGGAAAAGGTCTCCGTATGCCGAGATCGTGTCGCGGGTGATTCCTTGGTTCAGCCGGTTCGCTGTCGGCGGCGTTTGGCGTCCTTTAGCCGATAGCTTTCGCCGGTGGTTTCGAGGATGTGGCAGCGATGGGTCAGCCGATCGAGAGCGGCTCCGGTGAGCCGTTCGCTGCCAAGGACCTCGGTCCAGTGCTCGAAGGGTAGATTGGTGGTCACAAGAAGACTGTACCTCTCGTAGGCGGTGGCGATGACATCGAAGAGGAGTTCGGCCCCGGCCTTGCTTGCCGGCACGTAGCCCAACTCGTCCAGGATCAGTAGGTCCAGCTTGGCAAGTTGTTGCCGGTACCGCAAGAGTTGACGTTCGTCGCGGGCTTCGAGCAAGAGGGTGAGCAGTTCGGTCACGCGGACGAACCGCACCTTGCGCCCCTGGGCGCAGGCGGCCATGCCCAGCGCGGTGGCCAGATGCGTTTTGCCCGTCCCCGAGGGTCCGACCAACAAGATGTTCTCTCGGCGCTCGAGATACTCCCCCTTGAGCAGTTCCAGGACCAATGGCTTGTTGAGGCTCGCGCGGGCGGCGAAGTCGAACTCCTCGAGCGTCTTGGTGGTGGGGAAGCGAGCGGCCTTGAGACGCCTCGCGGCGGCCCGACGTTCGCGTTCGATCAACTCCAGTTCGCAGAGCTGCAAGAGGAACGCCAAGTGGTCGGCGTTGTCGGCGGCGCAGCGTCGGGCGATCCGCTCGCACTCGTCGTGAACGGTCGGCAGCTTGAGCGCCTTGAGATGATGCTTGAGCAGCACGGTGCTCTTGGTGGTCGTCTTGTTCACGAGGCCTGCCCTCCCAGCAAGACGTCGTAGGAAGCGACGTCGGTCGTCGGGACATGCACTCGCGCAAGGTGCGGTCGGCCATCCAACGAGAAGACGGTGATCGGCTCGTCGGCACGATGTTCGAGGATCGTGCGGATGCTCTCGGCATCGGTGACGTCAATCGCGAGCGCCTGCTCGACCGCGGCCGTCAGCTCCTTGAGCGGAAACTTCTCCAGCAAGCGAAGCACACGGATGTAGGACCTGGTTCCATGGCGGTCGTCCTCGGCCTCCAAACGGCGTCGCAACAAGCCAAAGCAGTCGGGCAACGACCACTCCTCCAAGGGGCGGGCGACATCGAACCCGCCCGGCTTGCGTTCGAGCAAGGCGAGGTAGTGGACCGGGTCATAGCAGGTCTTTTCCCGCTCCCAGCAGCGCGTATGCCGGGCCACCAAGCGGTCCTCGAAGATCAGCCGTACCTCCAGAACGGTGGCGACGATCGTCACGCGGCGATGGGCGTAGGCCACCGGCACCGAGTAGTCGTTGCGATCGAAACGGACGAGTGACTCATTGGTGGCACTTGCCTGGACCAGTCGCCTCGCCTCGAAGCGTTGCTTCGGCAGGGGCAGGAAAGCGGCACGATCATCGAGAAGCAGGTCGCGCTTGCAGGAGGACTTGCCGCGCGTGCGGCGTTCCAGGTCTTTCTCGCAAGAGACCACGAGCCGTTCGTTGAGTACTGCCAGCGAGGTGACATCGGGAACCGGGACCAGGAAGTTCCGCCGCGCGAAGCCGAGCAATCGTTCGACGTGTCCTTTCTCGTTCGCGCGTCTGACCAGGCAGAAATGCTCTTGGAAGAGATAGTGACTACGAAACCGAAGAAACTCCTTGGTCAGCATCCGCTCACGGCCGGGAAAGACCTTCGTCACCGCGATCGCCGAGTTGTCGTAGCTGATCCGTTTGGGCACGCCGCCGAGGAAGGAGAACGCGCGGACATGGCCTTCGTGGAAGGTCTCGGTGCATTCGCGCGGGAAGACCTGGATGAAAATCGCCCCCGAGTAAGGCAGCGTCATGACAAAGAGCGCGACCTTCGTCGGCTCGCCCGCCACACGGACCGTCGCTTCGCCGAAGTCGACTTGGGCCTCGCCCGGCGGATGCGAAAGCGGCACGAAGACTTCCCGCCGCGATTGCCTCCAGGCACGCACGGCGTCCTTGACGATCGTCTCCCCACCGTCGTAGCCGTGCTCGTCGCGTAGCCGCTCGAAGATCCGCTTGGCGGTGTGACGTTGCTTGGGCGGCTGCTTGCCGTCTTCCTCCAAGATCCGATGAATGATCGGCAAGAAGGGTTCGAGCTTGGGCCTCCTGCGAGGCCGGGACAACCGATAGCCCGGCGGCTCGGCGTGAGTCAGGATCTTCGTCAACGTGTGCCAGCCGAGGTCATACTCGCGGCACGCTCCTCGCTTGCTCAACTCGCCGGTCAAGACCCGCCGGCGCACTTCCGTCCACCACTCCATGTCGGTTCGCACTCCTCCGCCTCCTTGCGAACTTCGGAACGATCGGGACCAAAGCCCCCATCTTCCCAAATCGCAACAAGACGTGAATGAGCGCCGCCATTTTCAACCGCCGTCAACAAGCGGCATCCGGCCAGGTCCAGTCAATTCACCGGAAACATCCCAAAAATCATTGCCACCGTCAAGTTCCCCTCCACTTCACGCCCCACTCTCTCTTCTTTCAGTTTGCGGCACCCGGGTGCATGATTTAATGTACAGCTTTGGTCGTCCCCATACAAACGTCGAGGCACCTCATGACTCTCCGAAATGGTCTCTACAGTGGCAGCGCCAATGGTTGGAAGGCCAGCCTCAGGATCGATCTCAAGCGATTTCCCTCTCCGTATGAACAGCTCAACAGAGTCAGTGCCGACCTCTTCGAACTCGAAAGCGGTGGTCCGTGGTTCAAGTACGGGATTCGCTGGGCACCACAACTTGACGTGAGCGATGAAAAGGTCGAAGGGAAGTTCTTCCTTTACGAGGATGGGGAGACAAAGTCCGATCGATTTGTCCATTGCGTTGTGCAAAGTGACATTGAGGGTGCCGATGCGCGGTTGACGGTGCGATTTCTATCGATGAATCAGGATGTTATTAGGACACTAGAGGTGCCACTCTTGCACGTATCCAACTGTCCTAGAATTCTCCACCTCGAGATTGACACCGTCAAAGGTACGCGATCGCCTGGCGAGGTGTCCTGGAAAAGAACGACACATGATCTCAAGTCCGCTCTCGAAAGAGCTGGGATTGATGTGAAATGGGGAGGAGATTGGGTCGAATACGAGGATCTTTCCGACGAGACGTGGAGCGAAGCGGAACTCAACAAAGTCATGAAGGATCGCTCCGAGCAGTTGGTGAACGCGCGAGACTGGAGACTTTACCTTTTCGTTGCCAAGAGATTTCGTGATCCTCGGACTACCGGGATCATGTTCGACGTCTTCGGTCGACAGAGGCAAGGTTGTGCTCTCTTCGAGGAAACTCGTCGGAGTTTCTCAAGACCGGCAGAGTTTCCGAGAGACTACTTGCGAACGGCAATGCATGAAATTGGACACGCCTTTAACCTGCGACATAGTTTTGACTCTAAGAAGAAGCTTGGCCTCAAACTGTTGTCTTCGTCTTACATGAACTATCCCGACAGGCATGCGCACGGATCCACCGCATATTGGAAAGACTTTGATTGGGACTTCGACGACGAAGAAATGGATTTCATTCGCCATGGGCAGTTCGACCGCGTCGTCATGGGCGGAGCGAGTTACTCCGGGCATGGACAAGACAATGTCGCTCTCAGATCCGAACGCGAGAGCGAGAACGATTCCCTCCGGCTTGAAATCAGGCTCTCTCCGAAGGAACGCTCCCGGCGGTTCGAGTTTGGCGAACCGATCTACATCGAAGCCAAACTCGCCAACCGATCCAATCAACCGAAAGTTGTCGAAGATACCCTGGCTCCCGAACACCTCTCAACGATCTATCTCGTTGAAAAGCCGGATGGAACACTCTATCGGCACACTCCGCGTCAAGTTCGTTGCGGGCATGATCGTGAGCTCACCCTCATCCCCGAGGCCAACGCGGTGATCTACGAATCTGTTTGTCTGTCCGTTGATTACCGGGGTCAACAGTTCCTCGTTCCAGGAAACTATACGATTCAAGCGATTCACGAGGGACACGGTCGACGTCTTGTCTCTAACGCCTTGAGGATCTATGTCGGGTTTCCCGATGCGGTACACGAGGAGTTGGTGGAACCCTTCTTCGAGAGTGATGTGATCGAATCTCTCGATCTTTGGGGGTCTCCAGTGGCTTCCGAGAAACTCGCGCATTTGCTTGGCGATGCGATTCCCCGTTGTCAGCATCACGGCCGTCGACCCCGGCTCATCTCGGAACATGCTTGGCAACTGCTTCGGCTACAGCACACGGGATATAAGACCATTGAAGTCCACGACCGTCTTCCCCGACTTCAAAAAGTGAATGTCTCGGCACCCGAGTGCGTCCCGGGAATCGTCCGTGAAACCCTGCTGTTGAATGACACCGGTAGCAGAATGAAGGACTCAAAAGACGATTCCAAGGGTCGGATTGCTCATGTGCCGAACCTTGTCTATGGATGGCTCGGCAAGCATCTTGTCGAGAGTCTGTTTGATACAACAAGGGCGATCTGTAAGGCAAGGTCCTCCATGCTCCGCTACCTAAAGGAACGAGGTCTTCCCGAGACAAAGCAGCAGGACTACTTTACTAGAGAAGACCCCGACAAGACTGTCTCATGAATGTGACGGAGATCAATTCTCGGTGGAGACGACGTCATTGAGAGTCTTGGTCGTGTCGGCCCTACGCACTTCCGTCCGTTCGATGACCGGTAGCCCGAGTTGGGAAATCAACCCTGCCCCGGAGTCGCAGCTTTCTTCCGTAATCTCCCAAGGTTTGTTGATTCGATAGACACCGGGCTTTAGGTAGCTCTTCGTGACGCGTTCGAAGAGCACCATCTTTCCAATTGCATTGTCGGCTGGACCGGATGGCACACTCTTTGCCGCCGCTGCTAGAGCCGCAGGCCCGGCACTTGCCGCCGCAATACTTCGTGCCGTCTCGATGGCGGAATTGATGACGGAGATCAGTTTCAGGGGCACGGCGGTGGAATCGGACTGCTGATTGACTCCTGCCAATCGCCAGCCGTCCTCGAAACCGAACGAATAGGCTTGGCGAGAGAAGACGTTTTTCGGTTGGGCCGCGTATCTCTCCTCCATGTCTGGAAGGAAAATAATCTGTATGTCGCCCTTCAAGTTTTCCGCGGTCTGCGTGTCCTTGACAGTAATCGGTTCAGTCGTGAGCGCAGAGCCATCGGACGAGATTCCCTCTCCGCCGGCGGCCTTTTCCGCAAGTGCTTCCAGTTGTTCCACCGACGCGGACGTAACCGTTTCGCTGTCGATCACGGTGGCTATCGGCGCTTTGGCAAGATCTTCGTCGTCGCTGTAGAAGTACTCGTGATGCTCTCCCATGGGAATGGGCTTCTTGATCACCACGTAAGGCCGAGATAGATAGTACTGGAATCCGTGGTCGCAGATTCCATGCGAATCGTCGCTAACTTTCGTCACTTTGATCGATGCACAGCCGCCTAGTAGCGGGAGGGCACACACGGAAAGTGTTATCAATTTCGACGCCATGATCCTCGTCTCCAATCCCTGGGATGATTGCGGAATCTCACATTGCGGGGCACGCCTATAGCCCCGAAATCACTTGAAGAAATGATTCGTGCTCGACGGTCAAGCCAATGTCGGTCAACAGGCCCACACAGGGAACGGCGGTCTGCATTTCACTTGGCTTGTTGAGCCGATAGACTCCAGGGGGAATGTATGTCCGCTCGACGAGAACGGCGGCAACGGTTCTGCCGAGCATCGCTTCTTCAGCGGTGGAATCACCGCTCGTTGTCCCCGTTGCGCTCTTGGTGGGTGTCGAGGACGATTTCATCTCCGAGGATGATGATCCGCCGAGTGCCGTCTTGATCGTATCCAGTAGGGCAACGGGAACCTCCGTCGAGTCGAACGAACCGTTGACTTTCTTCAACTGCCATCCGTCTTTGAACTCGAGACCATAAGACGACTTCGCCGCGAAATTGCAATCCTTGATGGCGATCTGTTCTTCGAAGTCGGGTAGAATCACGACCTGAATCTTCTCAATCGGATCCTCTGGTGTCTTGGGAAGAGTTGGCTCAGGCGGATCTTCTTCCGTGGCTTTTTCGTTGCTGGTCCTTCGGTGTGGTTCACCCTGCGACTGATCGCCATCCGCCCGTGGCTGACCGCCGTCCACTTGCTCCTCGCCACTGACATTGGCAGAGATCCCGGCCAGTCTTGGTCCCTTGTCGCCCAATGCCGCAATCTGATCCTTCAACGATTTTCCTCTAGTGAAGGCGACAAAATTGCCCTCGTTGACATGATCTACTTTGACGCCATGAGAGTCATAGTAGCAAGGTGTGCCATCGTGGGGATCGACGATCTTGAGATAGACTTCGATCGTTTGATTGGACTCTTCTCCGTGGCCCGCCGTGCTTGAAGCGTTAACCTTGTTGTAGCCCAGTATTCCCACTCGGGAAACGGAGTCCAAGACGATCTTCTCCGGAACTGCCAAATAGGGGCGGCCGGTGTAGTACCGAAACCCATGGATGTGTTTGTCTTGTCCACAAAGCCTTGCTTGAAGAGGGACTTTCTTCGCGATGATGGCCGCACAACCGATTGGAATGCACGCGAGTGCGAGTATCACGTAACGCATCGAGACCTCCTGTCCGCGCTATGGTCGAGCCCTAGAGTCGTCGTTTCAGTCCAAAGGGAACGCGGCATGATTGCGCGTTCCTTCATCCTGCCGTGGCATGGGTTGGCGCCGAGTTGTGTCGGGAGGTGCTTGCCGAGATAGGTGATACAACCAAGGTAACCCGTGTATTCGTTTCAGTACCACTCATCGGCACCAAACTACAGCTTTGTTAAGCCAAAGTGAGGCAGATTACTCATTTACCTGTATAGCGACAACTATTTGTGGCTCTATTGCCAAATCTGTGGGTGGTGAGTGTCTTCTCCGTTCCGCTTGGTAGTGGAGGTTACCGCCGTATGCCAAGGGCCGCGTCCGGCTGCTGCTTTGCCTTGTCTTCTCGCTTCGCTCGCCCTGCATCCTCGCCATCGTGGCTCGGCTTCGGTCGCCCGGCAAAGACTCCTCCTTGGCCGTTGGCGGGGAGGATGTTCCACTGGTCAAGCGGAAAGGAGAGAAGTCGGCAGGAGGGAGTAAAAGAGCATCCCGCTCTCGAGTGGCGCATGATGGAGTTTGCGAGGACTTCTTCAAACGCCAGCCGCGAGAGACGGGATGCGACTTCAGGTTATCCTCAACGCCTTGGAGCGTCACGGGAGTTTCGTCTACGAATCGGCGGCTTGGGCCGATTCGTCGAAAGAGGGACTGCTGGTTCGGGTTCGCCCACGGCGTCGCAGCCGGCCGATCTGTTCGGGTTGCGGGAATCGTGGCGGCACGTACGACCACTTGCCGGAGCGCCGTTTCCAGCATGTGCCGCTGTGGGGCCTGGCGGTCTGGTTCGTCTACGCGGCACGGCGGGTCGCATGCCCTGTTTGCGGGGTGAAGGTGGAACGCCTTCCCTGGGCCTCGGGCAAGGAGCGAACGACCACGAGTTTCCAATGGTTCCTGTCCCGTTGGGCCAAACGCTTGAGTTGGCGTGAGACCGCCGCGATTTTCGGCACGAGTTGGCACACCGTCTTTCGTGCGGTGAAAATGGCGGTTTGCTGGGGAATCCGCCATCGCGAGCTGGAAGGGATCGAGGCGATCGGCATCGACGAGGTCGCCTACCGCAAGGGGCATCAGTACTTCACCCTGGTCTATCAGATCGACCGCGGATCGCGTCGTCTGCTTTGGGTCGGGCAAGACCGGACCAAGGAGACGCTCGGTCGTTTCTTTCGTTTCTTCGGCAGGCGGCGAACCGAGCGGCTGAAGTACATCTGCGTGAGCGTTGCAACGGTGGCGTGTGGGGGAAGCAGGAGCCGATGACGATGGGGGACCGGTCACCGGTCAACGAGGAGTGGCTGCATGGGCGCGGCGTTGGGCACGGCGGGCGCGTTTGCGGTCGGCTCGTTGGCGAGCTTCGTCGGCGCGCTCTTGGAGACGATGCTGGGGGTGCTCGTCGATCCAACGGTCGGGTAGCAACGGAGGGAGATCCGAAGCCGGAGTGTTCGGCAGGCGGGTGTAGACATCGCGGAGGTAGGCGAATGGATCGACGTGATGGCGGTTGCAACTCTTGGTCAGGGTGAAGAAGGTGGCGGCGGTCTCTCCTCCTTGGCTGTTGCCGAAGAAGAGCCACGCCTTGCGGCCGAGGACGGCGTACTTCAGCGCCGCTTCGGTGCGGTTGTTGTCGATGGGAATCGCCCCATGGTCGAGATAGCACGCGAAGGACTGCCACCGGTTGGTCATGTAAGCGATGGCGGCGCGCAGCTTCGATTTCGGAAGTTCCCGTTCGCTTTGCTCGAGCAGCCACTGATGGAACTCGGTCACGATCGGCTTGGCGTCGCGTTGCCGCAGGGCGCCGCGTTGTGACACACTACTGTCACGGGCGCGATCTTCGATGTCGTAGAGCCGCTGGAAGTAGCCGAGGGCGGTGTGCGTCCGAACGCTCGGCGCGCTGAAGTGGATCTCCTCGAACTTGCGGCGCGCATGAGCCCAGCAACCGACGGGGACGATCCGGTCCTCCGCCGCGGCGATTCGCTCGTAGCAGGTGTAGGCGTCCGACTGCAAGTAACCCTGGAAACCGGCGAGGAACTCGTCGGGACCATCGCGGCTGCGGTCGGGCGTGAAGTGGAAGCAGTCGTAGGGATGGGCATTGTCGCCGACGGTGCTCCAGAGATAGGTCTTGGTGCAGCCAGGCGGCTCGCCCGCCAACATCTTGACCGGCGTTTCATCGCAGCCCAGCACCTCGGACTGCAACGCCAGCCGACGCATCAGTTCGACCAACGGCGCGACCGCCAAGGCCAGGGCGAAGAGCCAACGCTGTTGGGTGCCGCGGCCGATGCGGCAGCCGTGGCGAGCGAGGATGTCCTCTTGTCGGTAGTAGGGTAGATGGTCGGCGAAGCGACTGGCGGTCAGATGAGCCCAGAAGCCGGGACCGGTGTAAGCGTCGATCAACTGCGGCGGTTTCTTCGCCGTGGCGATCGTCGTCTCGCCCGATGCTTCGTCGCGAACGATCACCTCTTGGTAATGTTCGATCACATGGATCGAAGCGGGCGTGAACTCCAGTTGCTCGCTGGTCTTCTTGAAGAACCGCCGGGCGGTCGGGTCGTTCCTCAGCTCCTCGGGAATCTCTTGCTCGTCGAGTTCGTGACGGACCGTCTTGCGCGGCAGCAGGTCGGGGAAGAGACGCCGGCCGCGTCCCTTGCTCGAGCGGCGTTCTGGTGACGGTTCGTCGTCATCGCTCTCGTCGTCGTCGCCGGAGCCTGAATCGTCGTCCGCCCCGACGATTGTCGAGTCGAACAAAAGCCCCTGCTGGGAATCGTCGACGAAGCGTTCCCGCCGCCGGCCGTACAAGGTCCGCTTGAGCAAGTCGACGTCGCTCTGCAAGCGATCGATCGTCTCCTGCTGCTGAGCGATGGTCTCTTGCTGCTGGGCGATGACGGCGGCTTGCCGTCGGCGCTCCCGATCGAGTTCGAGGATCAACTCGTGGCAGGCGTCGATGTCGCGAGGGAGGTTCACGTCGAAGGCGTCCATCAAACCGATCTCAGTTGTCGCGGGGACACCCTAGCACCTCGACGCCGAAGGCGCCAGAGCAGTTTCAGCATTTTCGTCGGAATGACGAGAAAACCTGCGAGTCCGCCTCATCGCTGCCATCACCATGACATCGTTGTCGCTCGCGAAGAGAACGCCAGGGTCGATCGTCCAACGAGATTGGCAAGCGAAGAACCCTGGGTCCGAGGACAACCGAAGACAAAACTCGGTTTTGGTCGCGTGCCGTCCCATGGCTTCCAGGCTCTCGCCGCCGCGACGGGGGACTGGCGTCTCGAAGGAGCAGCGGCGCGTCCTGGCTCCGCGGAGCGGCACGCATCATTCGGGAAAGAGCGAGGGGAAGTCACGAACGACGGGACGATGACGTCGCGTCACGGTGCCGATCGGAGACTTGAAAGCGCTTGCGATGCCGGACCGAGGAAAGGTCGATGCCCTCGAGAATGAGTGACAATTGTCCGGCAGTGATCTCGAGGCCAGCCTCGTCGTCGGCCGCCTGGGCGTCGGGAAGCTGATAGCTCCCTTCTTCCAGCTGCTGATACCAAATGCAATAGCCGACGCCGCCCCAATAGAGCACCTTGAGGCGATCCCGGCGGCGATTGATGAAGACGAACAAATGGCCCGAAAGCGGATCTTGCTCGAGCACCGATTCCGCCAAGGCGATGAGCCCGTGAAAGCTCTTACGCATATCGACCGGTTCCCGGGCCAGGAAGATCCGCACCTGGTGAGGGATCGACCACATGCTCAGCCCTCCTCCACGCTATCGAGGGCGGCAAGCACTTTGCGCAACGCGTCGCTGTCGACGTGGGCCGGCGCCCGCACGATGTAGCCTCGGGGATGAACGATCTCGATCACGCTCGTCGATTCGGGAACCACCCGCAACGCGACGAACGGCGACGGACACGCCCCACCGCCATCGACCGCAGTCGACCGTTTCTCTTTTCGATCGCGTCGCTGTAGCTCACGCCGCCAGCCGTAGAACGACGCCTCCGAAATCCCTTCTTCCCGGCAGAACCTCCGAACGCCCCGCCCGCTCTCCTCTTGCCGACGAACGACCTCCCGCCAATACGCTTCCTTCTCCGCACAACGATCTCGCATCTTCCGCCTCGCGACAAACCAGGGCCAACCAACCCAAGCCTACCGCAACCGACAAGACGCCACCGTTGCTACGCTCACGCAGGTCTGGCCGGAGCACTTCCGGGGATCGGTGCGTTACAGCCAAGCTTCACATAGACGTAGTGGCCAAAGCAATTCGTATGCGGATCTTGCGCACTCACGTGTTTTCGCCCCTCTGCATTGATGAGGGGGAAACCGAGTCGCTTTGCCGTATCTGCGAGCAGCTTAAAGATCTGCGACCCCGTTCCTTGACCCTGATTAACCACAGTGCAATCCGAATACTCAACGTGCAAAGGATCCGTGTAGATACGCACGACGCTGGAAAATACTCTGCCTCCTCCTCGGAATTTGTGGGTCATCTCTTGGCTGTTTTAACGTCTAGGGGGGCCAATTCTTCCGGAAACACCGCTGTTTTTGACTTCGGAGGCCAGCTGCCAATTCGACCGGCAAATTGTGAATCGTGTTCGAGCCTTCTCTTGAGTGGTGACGAAATTTCGTCACCTCACCGTTTGGCCGGAAAATCGGCTTGGTCCTGGAATGCCAACGCCCGAATCGCCTGAAAAACCAGGCCGGATCGGCTGGGTGACGCCGGGTCCCTGCAAAGTCAGCCCACCAGGGTGGCGTCCGGGTCCCAGACGAGCCGGCCGGCCAGGGAGCGATCCACCCCATTGGGACCCATAGATTCGTGAATAGAGCCGATGATTTGAGCCGCATTGTTTCGGTCGAGGATATCGACGGCACGCTGACCTTCGACTATGACGACACGTACCAGCTCACGTCGGCGACGCACGACTCCGATTCCTCCCGTAATGAATCCTACGCCTACGACGCTAATGGTAACCGAGAGTCGTCTCACCTCCACGCCACTGGTTACGTTACCGGTTTCAACAATCGACTTCTTTCCGATGGCATCTACGACTATGACTACGATGACGAGGGAAATCGAGTTCGCCAGACGGAGATAGCGACGGGCAGCTATCGTGAGTTCGACTACGACCATCGCAATCGACTCGTGGCCCTGGTCGACAACGACCAGGGAGGCGTCGACCTCGATCGTGTTGACTTCGTCTATGACGTCTTCGATCGACGCATTGCAAAGTCTGTCGACTTCAATGGCGATGGCAACGTTGACGTTTCGGAGCATTATATCCAAGATCGTGAGGATGTCCTGCTCGACTTCGTCGACCCCGATGGAAGCGGAACAGGGGGACCAGTCTTTTCCAATCGATACCTTCACGGCACAGGGATCGATCAAGTGCTTGCGCAGGATGATGGCGTCAATGTCGAGTGGCTCCTCCACGATCACCTGGGAACGACGAAGGACATTGTCGACAGCAGCGGCGCTGTCGTTAACCACTTGATTTACGATTCATTTGGCAACGTTGTCAATCAGTCCAACTCACTCATCGAGGTACGCTACAAGTTCACCGGCCGAGAATACGATGACGAAACGGGACTTTACTACTATCGGGCTCGCTACTACGATGCGACAAAGGGTGGGTTCATCAGTGAGGATCCAATAGGGTTTGCAGGTAGAGACACAAACCTCACGAGATATGCGACGAATAGCCCGACAATGCTGTCCGATCCTTCCGGTCTTTGGACGCTTGGGATCGGTCCCTCTGCTACGGTTTATACTGGAATACTTCGTTTCAATGTTTCTTTGGACTTCCATTTTGGGCTCTCGTGGGAACACGGACTCTCTGGAGGAATAATTGTATCCTATGCCGTCAATCCGGCACTTGGTCTGGGCGGGGCCGTTGAGGCGAACCTCACCGCCACTACCGCACAAAGAGTGGAAGACTTGGCGACCGGCACCACTTGCACAGTGGGTATAGACGCGGGACCGGGTGGTTGCGAGTATCAGCAGTCTGTAGATCGAGTGATTTCTGATGACGGAATCGTAATGCCAGCATGGGAAGGAGTTCAAGTAACGGTCGATGCTGGCCTAGGTGGTGGGATTTATGGTGGGGACTCAAACACATTGATCGGCGTGTGTGGCTCAACGGGATGGCCGGACTCACTGATACCGCCGGGGTGGCCGCGATTCGAGCCCTTTCCTCGTAGAAGAGCTCCAGGGCGCTAGTGGCAATTGCCCGGAAGGCCGTCATCTATCACGTTGTTTATATGGCAAACCAGTCTGGAATCACTTGATGTTGTTCGTCAAGATAATGCTGGCAACTGCACTTGCTCTCGGATTCTGTGGGCTAATGTATTTTTTTATATTACTGTGCTATCACCACATATCGATGATTGTGTCTGTGAAGGCTGGTGTCCCTTGGTGTCGGTATTGGTTTTGCACAGTGCTTGCCTTCACTCACCCCGAGGATTTGTCTGACCATGGCATGTATCATCGGAAACGAGTCATTCGATCCATCAAGCAGTTCTTGCTCCTATTCTGTGCTGAAGCAGTCATGGGTGTGTGGTTGTTCAATATGCCCTAGCGTCAGGGCCGACGCGGACCACCAATGCCCTCGCCGACAATGTCGAAACGGCCTGCGACCATGCCGGACAAGTGATCGCCACATCGGACGAGCGAGGTCGAACGACTGTCGTCGACTATGACGATCTCGGCCGCCGGACGAAAGTGACGCTCCCTGACCCGGACGAGACCGGTCCGCTCTCGTCACCCATGATCGAGTTCTCCTACGATGCGGCAAGCAATTTGCTTACCCTAACCGATCCGAGGGGCCACGTCACCACGTACACCTATGACAAGCTCCACCGCCAGGAGACAGTCACCAACGCCCTCGGCGATGACCAGACCATCGTCTACGATGCCGAAGGACAGCAATTGACCGTCACCGATGAGATCAATCGAACCACGACCTTCGAGTACGACGACCTTGGTCGGTTGGAATGGATCGACGACCACCTCGACCAACGGACGAGCTTCACCTATGATTCCGTCGGCAACACGCTGACCGAAACCGACAATTTGGGCTCTACCCGGTTTTGTGTGGGTAGAGGTCGAGTCCGCCGCAGTGGAAGTAGATGGCGTTTCGGAATCCGTCACGACTTCGAAAGCCACGAGCGGAGTGCTTGATCCATTGGATCTTGGCGGCGAGGCTCACACTGGTTGCGTTGGTGATCGGCGTCTTGATGAAGATGAGGAGTTCGTCGAGTCGGTTCTTGAAGGTTCTGGTGACTTGTCCCGGTTCAAATCCTGGTCGCATTCGTTGCCGAGTTGAGGCTGAATGGATTTTGGGTGGCTGAAGACGGTTTTGCCGAATTGCTGGAAGTTTTGGAGGAGCGTGGGGGCGATGGGATTCGCTGGCTCGGCGCGTGCGCATGGGAGGTCCCTTGGTCAGTTGGACCCCGTGAACAGCCGTCCTACTGGGACGGGAATGGCGGAGTACGATTGTTGTTTTGGGACTGCTGGAGTCGGTATCCATGTAGCCATCAGCTCGGCAGCAGGGTGGACGTCGGATCGGATGACCCCGCAAAGCCGCCTCCTCGCCCCATCCCTCACGCCTCGACAAACGTCCCCACTGCAGCCCCCGAAACTACCGCGTCACCTCCTCATCATCCGCCATCCCTTCCGCCACCCACTGCTTCTCTTCTCCTTCCCTCCCCACCACGACCGACACCACTCCCCATCCAACAGCCTCCCGCAACCTCCCCCGCACCGCCGCCACCAGCTCCTCAACCGCTCCCTGATCACCTCCCACCGCTCAAAGAACTCCTCCACGAACCTCTCCCCCCTCGCGAATCACTTGCCGAGCGCAGACGCCTCCTATTCCGGGTGATCTACCCGGCCGATGAGAAGTCCTTCCCGCACCACCCACTGCTCGACCCTCGACCACACCTTCGCGCACCCGGCAACTTCCTCGCCCTCGACGTTGCCCGTCATCGGCCATGAACCGACATCACCTACCAGGTCGCCAGGGTCCGCGTTGCCTGGATTTCTTTCCTTCGACGAGCTTGTGGCGGTTTTGTAGCGCCAGACTTTGCGGCAGATCGCTCCCGAAGTCAATTTCATCGTTGCGGGATCATGTGTAACCCGCTACCATGGTGAGAGTTGCTACAAACAGTGATCAGCATCGGGCAGGCGTTCAGAGAATCCCACCCTCTCCGTTCGTCCCGTCCTCCTTTCCGTTACCTCCTTTCTGATAAAGAGTTAGGACGAGCCGAATTCCTTGGCACAGTCGACTGTGCCAGGACTGTGCCAAATCTGCTGCTTTCTCCCCTCTCACCTTGGCTCTCGGGACCTCGGTATCGGACTCCAAGTCACTGGCCGACGGCACCGTTACCGTCGGCCTCCCCAAACAATCGTAGGCGTTGCATCTGGCGGCGCGCCTCGTCGTCATGCAAGTGGTAGTAGTGGTCGACCATCCGGCTCTCCTTGTGGCCGAGCCATCGCCTCACTACTTGTTGTCCTACCCCACGGTTGGCACACATCGAACAGAAGAAGTGCCGAAAACTGTGTAGCCGACCATGGATGAAGCCGATGTCGCCCTCGGCAGTCGGGAAACGATCGGCCAGGGGAAAGAGCACTTCCCGAATCAAGATCCGTGGCCTGCCCCTTTGGTTTGTACCAGTTGTTATGAGAGTATCGGGACCTGGTCCGACGTGTGCTGCTGGAGAGAGGGCGTAGCCCGAGCGGAAGCAGCACACGTCCGCGCGAACTCGGCCGGGGTTCGGTACCCCAGACTGCTGTGAGGACGACGCTCGTTGTAATCTTCCTTCCACTGCGCCGCCAACCCTTGGGCCTCCCCGATGCTTGCGAACTCCTCCACGTTCAAGAACTCGTCCCGCAAGCGACTGTGAAAACTCTCGCCATAGGCATTCTCCCAGGGGGCTCCCGGGGCGATGTAATGGGTCCCGACCTCCATCCGGTGTAGCCATTGCCGCATCGCCTCCGCGATGAACTCAGGACCGTTGTCGCTACGAATGTGCCCCGGCAATCCACGCTCGGCGAACAACCCCGCCAGGACATCCAACACATCCTCCGCCCGGCAATGCCGACCCACACGTAGCGACAAGCATTCACGCGTGTACTCGTCCACGATCGACAGAATCTTCACCGGCACTCCCGAGGCCGTCCGGTCGTGAATGAAGTCCCACGACCACACGTGATTCTTGTACTCCGCGCGATGACGTGTCACACTGTTGGCACTGCTTCCCAGTCGACGCTTCTTTCGCTGCTTTTTCGGCACTTTCAGGCCCTGGGACCGCCAGAGCCGGTAGATCCGCTTGCGGTTGACCCGGAAGCCCTCCCGACGAAGCAGGAACCAGATCCGGCGGTAGCCGTAACGGGGATGCTTCCGAACCAACTCCAGCATCCGAGACACCAAGGGCCCTTCGTCACTCGACACGCGTGGCTGGTAACGTTGCGTGCTCCGGGGCTGCTCGGCCACCTCGCAAGCGCGACGCTCGCTCACCCCGAACGACTTCTCCAGACGATCGACCGCCGCCCGCCGACGCGAAGGGCTTAGAAGTTTCCCTTGGCCAACTCCTTGAGCATCGCCTTGTCCAGCTCCGCCTCCGCAAGTAGCCTCTTGAGCTTCGCGTTCTCTTGCTCAAGCTCCTTCAGACGACGCGCTTCGTCCGCCTTCATCCCGCCGTATTGGTGACGCCGACGATGGAACGTCTGTTCCGAGACACCAAGCACCTGACAAACCTCGCCGATCGTCTTGCCCGCGTTCTGCATCGCCTCGGCATCACGAAGCTTCCGCACAATCTGTTCCAGGCTATGACGCTTGCCACCCTTCCTTGCCATCAAATGTCTCCTGCTCCTTCTTCGGCCCAGAAACTCTCAAAACAACTGGTACAAACCAAAGGGGCAGGCCAAGCGATCCGAGTCAAGCCACCCCTTCGAAAGTCCGGCCATTGCGATTCTCTTTGTTCTGCCTGAAATCTAGCAGTCCGTCGATTTAAGCGGGCCAAGGCGAGAACGAGCCATGTTGGCCAAGATCAAGGAGGTAAATCGCAGGCGAATCCGTAGATTCGTCGAGGTTTTCCAACGCCGAGATTGGTCAAGAGAGCCGTTCGCAGCCGGCAGCGAATAGATCAACGGGCTGCTAGCCAGTTCGGTATCATGCATCTTGCCACGTCTTGGCCGGACACGTAGGTGCCGGCCACAACCTGCACTATTCGTCTTCACGCCGACTGGCCCTTCAGCCGATCCATCAGCATCGCAACCGCTGGCCGATAGATGAGAGCATCCTCAAGTTGCTTCCTCTTCGTTTCGGGGCGTGTGTGGGTGTAGATCGCGGTCATGCCGAGCCCATTGGCTCCTTTGGTGCTGCTGGGGGAGTGCCCCATCAGCTCGTTTCGGATGAGGGGATCGACATTTGCGTCTTGAAGGCATGTGGCGAACGTGTGGCGGAGCATCTTCGGAGCCGTGATCTCGGGGCGTCCCATCCTCTTGGCGACTCGCATGAACTCCCGTCGAATCCAATCCTCCTTCAGGGCGCCGATGTCTCGCCAAACAGTCCTTGCGGCGGACTCCGATGCGTTGCGATCATCGTTGGGATGCTGATCCGCGCGTCGAACGACATCGCGTTCGAGGGCGATCGGCGAGAGGTCGACAAGGGGTGGAGTGTAGCCGTCACTGCATCGCCGTTGTTGGAAGATGGGACCGGTACGACGTTCGCCGATGACAACGCGAAGGAGATCGACGAGCTGAGGAATGAGCGGGATGTCACGTTCGTTGCGGGTTTTCACCCTCCAACCCAGTCCTGGCTTGTTGCGGACGAACAGCCAGCCTCGATCGAGATCGAGGTTGTCGGGCAAGAGCAGATGAGTGAGTTCGCCGGGACGTAGGCCAGTGAGCAGAAGCGTCGCGAAGATGGGAAACTGCCAGTCGTCGCAAGCTTCGAGGAAGCGCCGTTCCTCGTCGGGCGAGAAGACGTCGACCGGTTTGGAATCCTCGACGGGGATGCGGTGGATCTCGATCGTTTGGAATGGGTTCTCGGCGTAGGGCGGTAAATGACGCTGTTTGGCGGCGTATCCGAAGAGTGTCGAACAGGTTTCCAAGATGTACTTGATGCCCTTGTCGCGGAGACGGCGCTTCGCGCTGTTCCGGTGACCGTTGGGGGCAACTTCAAGGTGCCGAAGATACCGCACCAACTCCTGGGCGTGGGAAGCTCGAAAGTCGGAAGCCCGGCGCACTGGGCGGACGTCGTCCACGAAGCGGAGGAGATGCTCCGTGGCAGCCCGGTATCGGCGAATCGTGTGAAGCGAAGATCGCCAGACATGCTCGTGATGCTCAAGCCAAGCTTGCCGCAAGTTCGGGATGGAGATGGGCTGGAAGCCATAGGCCGACGGAGCGCCGACCTCGAGCTGAGAATTGATCTCGGCAGCCATCTGTCGAGCAACGTCACGCTCGGGACCGATGCGCGGTTGATGACGCTTGCCCTGCTCGTGGTAGCAGAGGTACCAGACGCGGCCACGGAGATAGACCCGAACCCGGCCGACGCGAAACGACTTGGCCTTCTTGGCTGTCCTTGAAGCGGAAGGGGACGACACCAGGCGTTCCTTTCAGAGAAGCCCACCGCTACAAAACGCTACAAATAGCGCTACAAACGGGAACTTCCTGAGGTCTCTCAGGAACGCAAACGCCTATCAGGACATGGTTTAGGTCGATAGGCTACAGGCAGGAGCGGAGAGGGTGGGATTCGAACCCACGGATAGGGCAAACCCTATCGCCGGCTTAGCAAGCCGGTGCAATCGACCACTCTGCCACCTCTCCGGGATGGGTTGGATCGCGTGTCGATTCAAGAAGGCTAGTCTACGTTCCCCACCACTTGACGACAAGTCTTCTGAGGCCGACTCGAGAGAGCCGTGGCGAGTTGTTGCGGCGAATGGGACGGTTGCCGGGGACATTCCGGACGACTCACCCCTCAAACGGGGCGTTGATCCTGCTCGGGCCGCCGCGTTTGGTCGTGGGCCCACCGGTCGCGTGGAGCACGGCCATGGAGTCTTCACGCCTACACGCGAGCGACCAACTCTCGGGGGCGGTCGGCGATGTCGTCCGATGAGTCACATCGCAATGGGATGAAGAGGGTGAACGTGGCGCCCTTGCCTTCCCCAGGGCTCTCGGCCGCTAGGGAGCCCCCCAACTCCTTGGCGGCCAAGGCTCCGCTGTGAAGTCCAAACCCGTGCCCGTTCTCCTTGGTCGTGAACCCGTGGGTAAAGAGTTTCGCGAGGACTGCCGGCTCCATACCGACGCCGTTGTCGGCAACCTGCACGAAGACATGAGTATCGTCCGATCGACCGAGTCGGAGTTTGATCCAGCGATCGATCCGTCCCGTCGCACTCGCCGCCTGACTGGCGTTGATCACGAGATTGACAAGGATTTGCATCACCTTGTGCTTGTCGGTGACGACTTCGGGAAGCGGTTTGTACTCTCGCTCGACGGCCACACCGTGCCGCGAAAGTGAGTCGTTGTTGATCCTGACGGCGTCGTCGAGGAGGTCGGCGAGACTGACGGGTTCGTAGAGGCTCTCCGTCTTGGCGAACTTCTGCTGAACGCTGATGACGTATTTGACGTGCTCGACATGTTTCTCGAGCGTCGCGAGTTCTTCGGTCACTTGCCGGTGATCCTCCATGATGGTCTCGCCAAGTCGATGGATAAAGGCCGGAAGTTTTTGACCGCGGGGATCGTTCGCGAGAAACGTCGCGAGTTGATCCTGCTGCGAGTCGATGAGCCGGCCAACGCGAATCAGATCCGCGGCCGGGCTGGATTTCAGCCTTTCGGAGAGGAGATGGGTGGAGATGCCGATGCTGTTGAGGACATTGCCGACGTTGTGCAAGACGCCGGCGGCGAACTCGGCCATGCCCGCTTTGCGGGAGGCGGTGGCGAGCTTGCTGAAGAGCTGCTCACGCTCCTTCTGGGTCTTGCGGTGTTCGCCAAACTCCACTTCCAACTGGGAACGAGCCTCTTCGAGTTGGCTGGTTCGTTGTTTGACCCGGTCTTCGACTTCCGCGTGGGCCAGTTCGAGGGCGGCCCGTTTCTCGCAGATGTTGCGGCCTTCTTGTCGACTGCGGAGACAGGCAATGATGAGAAAGATGTCCTCAAAGACCACCCACGCCGAGTGTTCGATCCAGCGGTAGGGGCTTTCCAGGAAAACGCCATAGATCGACTGGGGCCACCAGAAGCCTCGGACGAAGTGGTCGGTCGCCATGATCACGGTTGCGGTGATCAGGACCTTCCAGTCGCGGTAGAAGGCCAGGAACGCGAGCGATCCAAAAATGTGGAAGTGGGTTTCGATGCGGCCTCCGGAGAGATGAATCAGCAATGCCGACCAAACGGCCTGGGCGATTGCGACGACATGGCGAGTGAGGACCGCACCCGGGTAGTAGAGTCCCATCAGGATCGGGGCGCTCGAAACCAATGCTCCGAGGAACACCGCCGCCCAAACGTGAAGATGTAGAGTAGAAGTGTGGGCGATCCACGTTTGCGGAGAGACGAGTACTGCCATGAGAATGCCGCCGACCCATTGTAGTGCCATCAGGACGACGAAGAGCCGATCGGTTTGAGCAAAGAGAACCTGCTGGTGCCACGCGTAGAGTTCGTCGGCTCGACGAGCGAGGGAGCCAGCGGTCGTGGAAGTCTCGCTGAGTGAAAACGATGCCATGCCGTTCGGGCTCCTCAATTCACGTCTCCCAGATGGATGGGGCAGCCGAAGACGGGGAACATGGCATGGTCGACCGGATGGCCGTTGAGTAAATCCACAAGCGCGCCGGCGGCGACACTGTCGCCTTCGTGGGCGCGGGCGGGGGTGATCCCACCACTGAAGCGGAGCTGTCCAGCGTTCGAATAGAGGAGGACGTGCCCGGAGGTGGTAGCGCCGAACTCCTTGGCGTCCTCGCCCGCGACATCAACGATGGGAGTTGTGGAGCAAAGAGGGGCGGCGGAACGCCACAGGTCCGTGTCGGCCCAATCCGCGGTCGCATCGTCGGGGCAGTAGAAGAGGCATTCGACGGTTGGCGAGGACGCGCAACGGGAGAGCACTCTTGCCAACTCCGCGAGGGTGGCCCGACTACATGGGCACTTTGGATGTACAAACGTGAGCAGGGTGGGTCCCTCGGCGGCCAGATTGACCCTTGCGCCGCGGGGCCAAACGATGGGGACCTCCGCACTCTCTCCCGGCGTGTTGGAATAGGAGATGAGACCGAGCATGCCCATTGTCGTCGCGGCGATCCAGATGGCGACAGCGACTAGCGGAACGGTAGGATTCGTCGCGGTTGCTGACGATTCAGCGGTTGGCACGGGCACGGCAAACCTCTCCTCTTTGGGGCTGGAAGGCCTTGAGGTGCTGAGCGATTGGGCTGGTCCGAATGAGGTCGGGACACCAAATGTAAACGAACAAGTGGTGACGGCCTCCACGCCGCGACTTACGACACGGCGAGCTTTGTTTCGTTCGGGGTGTTCGAGTCGGACCATTCCGCCATGGGAATCCGGACACGAATGGGCTCTCGAATTCGGCGATGCCTGGCGAAGTTTCGCAAACGCTCCAAAAAGACCGGAGCAATCCGCCGCCCGGCGGCGATGAGGATTTCTCCGGCGTCCGAGCAAAGGTTTTCATCGAGGATCATGTCTTCGCAGAGGTCTTCCAACGTCACCGAGCTGACCGTGTAGTTCCAAGAGACAATGACTTTCAACTCGTGGATGAGGCGATTGTCGTACTGCGCGCGATTGGCGTGGATGAGTTCGATGGCTTCTTCGTCACTTTGCACTCTCGTGCGGAATTGAAGAAAGTCCCGAGCGATTCTCAGGACTCTTGCCCCCAAGGGAGGGCGATCTCCGGAGAGTGGATCACTCTGTTTCGCGATGTACTCCGCGACTTGTTCAAGTCGTGGGATCTTCGCCACGAGCTTGCTTCCGATCGCCGGATGAATGTCAAAGAGTCGCTGTTCCTCCGTCGATAGAGGATGACCGGCGGCGACGCGTTCGAGAGTGGCGTCGGGAACGGCGATGAAACCGAGCGAGGAGAGGGAAGCAGCGACCTCGATCTCCCAGGCGTTCGCGACGTCGAGCCGAGCGCAGAGCGCTCGGGCTAGGAGGCGGATATCCCCTGACTGCCCGAACGCCTTGGGACTGACGACGGAAAGGACCTCGCTGAGGATGCTCAGGCTGCCCGAAAGAGTCTTGCTGAGCAAGTCGCGCTCGGCCGTGACCAGTCGATATTGTTCCAGACCGGCATCGATCGCCTTGCCAAGTTGTTCTTCCGAGCAGGGCTTGTTGAGGAACCGGAAGATGTGCCCCTCGTTGACCGCCTCCACGGCGGTCCTTTGATCGGCATTGCCCGTGAGCATGATTCGAACAGTGTCGCGAGAGAGCTCCTGGATCTGCTTGAGGCATTCGACACCGTTTGTCACCGACATCTGCATGTCGCTGATCACGACGGCAAACGGTCCCTTCTCCTTGACGGCGGCCACACCTTCGCTCGCGCACGGGGCCGTGTCAATTTCATACCGCTTGCGGAAAGTCCGTTTGACGCTGTGAAGAACATTGGGATCGTCGTCGATGAAGAGTACCCGTTTGCTCATGTCTCCATCCCTTCTCCGGCCATCTCATGAATCTCTTCCCGCCACCTAGCGACGGCGTCGCTCAGCCCCAGACGCTCGATGTATGCCAGATCGAGTTGCTGTTCCTCGCCACCTGGACTTCGGAGTCCCGTTTCGTTGACGAAGGCATTGGAAATGTGGACCGCCGTTAGCGGGGTGAACTCCTCGACGTAGGAATCCGACGGGTCATGGTGAAAGGCGACGGCTTCCACGATTGGCTGGGGAAGCCCCCAGAGTCCGAGAAGGTGAGCGCCGACGTAGGCGTGCGTCGTTCCCCAACGCTCCGCCTCGATCTCACAGGCGCGTCCCGATCCCGAGTGAACCTCTTCCAGGATCGAGTCGTACTCGTCGCTGAGTTGCGAGGCCATCAACAGCTTGCCTATGTCGTGAACGAGTCCGGCCATTTGGGCATCATCAACAACCTGCTTTGGCGCGCCGACGTCATTGGCGATAACCGCCGACACTCGACCGACGGCGACACAATGGTCCGTGAAAGACTCGACGGAGAAGCTCTGACTCGACGACGAGTCGAACTGGGAGAAGATTCCAGCAGAGAGAGCGATGGGTCTTAGGACATCGAGGCCTAAGAGTGCCGCCGCTTGTGAGGCGCTTTCCACCCGAATCTTGGTACCGAAGAAGGAGGAGTTGACCAACTGCAAGAGTTTGGTGCTCATCGCGACGTCTTGAGAGATCAATTGTCCGACGGACCTGACGCATGCGTCGGGGGACTGCAACTCTACCATCAACTTGGTGTAGATTTCCGGTAGACTTGGAAGGCTACTCGTCTGAGAGATGAGTTGTTGGAGTGTGGGGTTGGAAAGTCGATCGCGCAACGAGCATGATCGTTCGATCGCGCGGTACAACTCGTTCGGCTCACACGGTTTCGAGAAGTATTGGTGAGTGCGAATCACGGATTGCTGAATGCCTTCCTGGTCGGACTGACCGGAGAGCATAATGCGCACGACGTTGGGATGGGAGGCCGCGATCCGTTTGAGAAGTTGAGCGCCGTCCATTCCCGGCATACGCATGTCGGTGACGACGACATCGACAGGCTGTTCCGCGAGCCGGCGCAGCGCTTCCTCGCCACCAACGGCGAAATCCATGGCCCATTCGTGCCGGTATCCGCGCAGAGCTCGTCGAAGCCCGGTAAGGATATTCGGCTCATCGTCAACAAACAGAATGCGTTTCATGAGATTCCTCCCGCGGTGGATGGCTCTTGGAATCGACCGAAGCGTGTTCGAGGGGCAACCGGATGCGGAAGGAGGTTCCCTTTCCCATTTGGGTGCGCAGGTCGATGGTTCCCTCATGCTTGTCGACGACAACAGAGCGGGCGATGGCGAGTCCTTGGCCTGTTCCCTTGCCAACATCCTTTGTCGTGAAGAACGGATCGAAGACCCGGCCAACGTTCTCCGTGGAGATGCCGGTGCCGGTGTCGCTGATCTGAATTTCCGCCCACCCATCCTCACAGCGAGACTCGATCAGGATGGTGCCCTTTTTCTCCGGCTGGTCGGCGTTCGCATCTTCGATCGCGTGGGCCGCGTTGACGATGAGATTGAGAAAGACTTGGTTCAACTCCCCGACGAGGCAGGGAACCAAGGGCATGTTCGGTTCAAAGTTGGTCTCGACCTCGGCCACGTACTTCCACTCATTGCGTGCGACGGTAATCGTCGTTCGCAACGACTCGTGAATGTCGGCGAGAGTCTTCTTCTCGGCGCCCGGATACGAGAATTCTTTCATCGCGCGGACGATGGTCGCGATTCGCTCGATTCCGTCGAGGGTCTGTTCGATGGTCTCGGGGATCTCTTCGACGAGATAGGACACATCCGCGGAGTCCGTCGCTTGATCGGCGGAGGTTGTTTGGTCGGGGGCGAGTTTCTTGGCCTTGCACTCCTCGAGAAGGGAGTCGAATGCCTTGATGACTTCACTCAGGTTCGCGAACGAATCTCTTAGGAAGCGGACATTGTCTCCGATATACTGCATCGGCGTATTGATCTCGTGGGCGATCCCCGCCGCGAGCTGTCCCACCGATTCAAGCTTCTGTGCTTGAGCCAACTCGCACTGGAGCAACTTGTGCTCCGTCTGATCGCGGACGATGGCGATGTAGAATGGTCGATCCGATTCGGAGACGTAGCCAATTGTCCAGTGCGCCGGAAAGACACTTCCATCGCGACGAACCGACTCGATCTCGCGGCCAATCGGTGTGTTCGTCGAGTCCATTCGTAAGAGTTCGCCGATGTCTCCAGTCGACTTCGGGTCGGCGTCGTGCAACAACTCCGCAACTTGCTTGTCCACCACCTCGTTGCGACCGTAGCCGAAAAGGAGCGAAGCGGCGGTGTTGGCCGTCTCCAAGACTCCTTGAGCGTCAAAGGTGATGATGCCATCGGGTGCCGTGTTGAACATTGCCTGCATTCGTTGTTCGCGGTCGCGAAGGGCGCTCGTTCCCTGGTCGACCCGTTCTTCGAGATCGCCAAGATGGGCGCGTAGTTGCTCGGCGAGTCGTCTCTTCTCGGCGATCGCCGTGGCCATCTGACAGACTTCCGCCTTGTCGAAAGGTTTCTTCAGGACGAGCCAGCGGTCGTTGCTTCCCAAGCGACGCGTCACGTCAGACCACGAGTAGTCGGCATAAGCGGTGCAGATGACGATGTGAAGCTCCGGGTCGATGCTCCAAAGGTGCTCGATCGTCTCGAGACCATCCCATCCGGGTGGCATGCGCATGTCGACGAACGCCATGATGTAAGGCGACCCACGTTCGAGGGATTCCTTCAGCTTTTCGAACCCGTCCTTCCCTTGGTGGGCCGAGTCGATCTCGAACTGACGCGGCTTGCAGGAGGTCTTCTCGTGGGTCTCGCCGAAGATCGCCGCGCGAAGGTCCTCGAGATCTTGGGATTGGGGGTTCTCTGCGAGAACCTTGCGAAAGTCATCATGGATCGAAGGATTGTCGTCAATGACCAAGATCCGTGAGCGATCGTCTGAACTGATTGCGCTCATATCGTTCGTCCACAAGCAGCGGGTTGGACTAAAGAAAGGATGACTGCACCTTATCACCAGCATGAATCCAAGACGGGTGCGAGATTACGGTGCTGATGAACTCTAGCATCAAAACAGACTTTTGCAGAGGATATCTGTGTCAGTTGCGGTGGAGTCCATCTCCTCGCGACGAGAGTCAGTCTGCCGCAGAATAATGAGCGTCATGGACCAGTGATTATTTCGGGGACTCCCGCAGGCTGCGCGGAGGGGGCACCGAGTTCCCCGGACACAGGCGCTTGGCGGATTGCCCACCAACCATCGACCAAGAAATGACTCTTGGCTGGCGGTCGGCCCCGGTTCATTCCGTCGGATGAGCCTCTTGCGGCGCGTCGAGAGCAGCAAGTTGGGCCGACCTGTTCGAGCATGTCGGCCTGCGTGAGCGCAGGGGAATGGGTCACGGAACACGATGGGCTTTATAATGCAGGCGTGGTCCGTGGCGGGTGCTCGGTCGCGCGGTTGCCAATATCGGTTGATGGTGAGGGATGGTTCTCGCGAGGCAGGGACACGGTCGCGATCATCAGGGAAATCCGGTCCATTGGCCCGTAGAACAGAGTGCGGAGTCCGAACGGGGCACGATTGATATGCCGTGGGATGACGAATGACGCCGGACGCCACATTGCCCCCGACGTTACCCCTTGCTGGCGGTCCTGGCCCGATGTGGATTGCAGACATACGCAAAGACCACGTCGACAAACGGTTGCGTCATCTATCTACACTCTGGCCGAGTGGTGGAATTGGCAGACACAAGGGACTTAAAATCCCTTGAGGGTTTCCCTCGTGCGGGTTCGAGTCCCGCCTCGGCTAATGACTTACGTCAAATCTTGTTCCGAGCGTGAGCGTTGCAACGGTGGCGTCTTGTGGATTGCGGTAGGCTTGGGTTGGTTGGCCCTGGTTTGTCGCGAGGCGGAAGATGCGAGATCGCAGCCCGGAGAAGGAAGCCTATTGGCGGAAGGTCGTTCGTCGGCAAGAGGAGAGCGGGCGGGGCGTTCGGGTGTTCTGCCGGGAAGAGGGGATTTCGGAGGCGTCGTTCTACGGTTGGCGGCGTGAGCTACAGCGACGCGATCGACAAGAGAAACGTTCGCCTGCGGTCGATGGCGGTGGGACGTGTCCGTCGCCGTTCGTGGCGTTGCGGGTGGTCCCCGAATCGACGAGCGTGATCGAGATCGTTCATCCCCGAGGCTACATCGTGCGGGCGCCGGCCCAAGTCGACAGCGACGCGTTGCGCAAAGTGCTTGCGGCCCTCGATAGCGTCGAGGAGGAGTGAGCATGTGGTCGGTCCCTCATCAGGTGCGGATCTTTCTGGCCCGGGAACCGGTCGATATGCGTAAGAGCTTTCATGGGCTCATCGCCTTGGCGGAATCGGTGCTCGAGCAAGATCCGCTTTCGGGCCATTTGTTCGTCTTCATCAATCGCCGCCGGGATCGCCTCAAGGTGCTCTATTGGGGCGGCGTCGGCTATTGCATTTGGTATCAGCAGCTGGAAGAAGGGAGCTATCAGCTTCCCGACGTCCAGGCGGCCGACGATGAGGCCGGCCTCGAGATCACTGCCGGACAATTGTCACTCATTCTCGAGGGCATCGACCTCTCCTCGGTCCGGCATCGCAAACGCTTTCAAGTCTCCGATCAGCACCGTGACACGCCGTCGTCCCGTCGTTCGTGACTTCCCTTCACTCTTTCCCGAATGATGCTCGCCGCTCCGCGGAGCCAGGACGCGCCGCTGCTCCTTCGGATCGCCAGTTCCCCGTCACGGCGGCGAGAGCCTGGAAGCCATGGGACGGCACGCGACCAAAACCGAGTTTTGTCTTCGGTTGTCCTCGGACCCTGGGTTCTTCGCTTGCCAATCTCGTTGGACGATCGACCCTGGCGTTCTCTTCGCGAGCGACAACGATGTCATGGTGATGGCAGCGACGAGGCGGACTCGCAGGTTTTCTCGTCATTCCGTCGAAATCGCTGAAACTGCTCTGGCGCCTCCGACGCCGACGTGCTAGGGTGTCCCCGCGACAACTGAGATCGGTTTGATGGACGCCTTCGACGTGAACCTCCCTCGCGACATCGACGCCTGCCACGAGTTGATCCTCGAACTCGATCGGGAGCGCCGACGGCAAGCCGCCGTCATCGCCCAGCAGCAAGAGACCATCGCCCAACAACAAGCAATCATCGCTCAGCAGCAGGAGACGATCGATCGCTTGCAGAGCGACGTCGACTTGCTCAAGCGGACCTTGTACGGCCGGCGGCGGGAACGCTTCGTCGACGATTCCCAGCAGGGGCTTTTGTTCGACTCGACAATCGTCGGGGCGGACGACGATTCAGGCTCCGGCGACGACGACGAGAGCGATGACGACGAACCGTCACCAGAACGCCGCACGAGCAAGGGACGCGGCCGGCGTCTCTTCCCCGACCTGCTGCCGCGCAAGACGGTCCGCCACGAACTCGACGAGCACGAGGTTCCCGAGGAGCTGAGGAGCGATCCGGCCGCCCGGCGGTTCTTCAAGAAGACCAGCGAGCAACTGGAGTTCACGCCCGCTTCGATCCATGTGATCGAACATTACCAAGAGGTGATCCTTCGCGACGAAGCATCGGGCGAGACGACGATCGCCACGGCGAAGAAACCGCCGCAGTTGATCGACGCTTACGCCGGCCCCGGCTTCTGGGCTCATCTGACCGCCAGTCGCTTCGCCGACCATCTGCCCTACTACCGACAAGAGGACATCCTCGCTCGCCACGGCTGCCGCATCGGCCGCGGCACCCAACAGCGTTGGCTCTTCGCCTTGGCCTTGGCGGTCGCGCCGTTGGTCGAACTCATGCGTCGGCTGGCGTTGCAATCCGAGGTGCTGGGCTGCGACGAAACGCCGGTCAAGATGTTGGCGGGCGAGCCGCCTGGCTGCACCAAGACCTATCTCTGGAGCACCGTCGGCGACAATGCCCATCCCTACGACTGCTTCCACTTCACGCCCGACCGCAGCCGCGATGGTCCCGACGAGTTCCTCGCCGGCTTCCAGGGTTACTTGCAGTCGGACGCCTACACCTGCTACGAGCGAATCGCCGCGGCGGACGACCGGATCGTCCCCGTCGGCTGCTGGGCTCATGCACGCCGCAAGTTCGAGGAGATCCACTTCAGCGCGCCGAGCGTGCGGACGCACACCGCCCTCGGCTACTTCCAGCGGCTCTACGACATCGAAGATCGCGCCCGTGACAGTAGTGTGTCACAACGCGGCGCCCTGCGGCAACGCGAAGCCAAGCCGATCGTGACCGAGTTCCATCAGTGGCTGCTCGAGCAAAGCGAGCGGGAACTTCCCAAGTCGAAGCTGCGCGCCGCCATCGCTTACATGACCAACCGCTGGCAGTCCTTCGCGTGCTATCTCGACCATGGGGCGATTCCCATCGACAACAACCGCACCGAAGCGGCGCTGAAGTACGCCGTCCTCGGCCGCAAGGCGTGGCTCTTCTTCGGCAACAGCCAAGGAGGCGAGACCGCCGCCACCTTCTTCACGCTGACCAAGAGTTGCAACCGCCATCACGTCGATCCATTCGCCTACCTCCGCGATGTCTACACCCGCCTGCCGACCACCTCGGCTTCGGATCTCCCTTCGTTGCTACCCGACCGTTGGATCGACGAGCACCCCCAGCATCGTCTCCAAGAGCGCGCCGACGAAGCCCGTCAACGCGCCGACGAAGCCCGTCAACGCGCCGACCGCAAACGCGCCCGCCGAGCCCAACGCCGCGCCCATGCAGCCACTCCTCGTTGATCGGTGACCGGTTCCCCGTCGTCATCGGCTCCTGCTTCCCGCACCACACGCCACCGTTGCAACGCTCACGTACGTATTGATCGCACGTCCCGAGCCGTTGACGTGGGCCAGGGACTCAAGGCGGCCGAGGGTGTCGTAGCCGTACGTGCTGGAGGCGACCAAGTTCGTGCCCGCCAAGTCGGAGTAACGGTCGATCTGCGTGAACTGTCCGACTCCATCGTACTCGAAATCGACCCTCTTTTCCGCCACATTCGGCCCCGATTGGGTGACTCGCGTCATTCCGTTGAACTATCGGTGCCCCACCGAAGACTACCTAAGAAGTCGTCGAAGCAGCCAACCCACTTCGTTCCCGTTCGCCTCGAACATTTCCTGTGACTCGGTGTTACCGCATTCTGACGGCTGGCTTGCCAAAGCCCTATTCGTTAGCGAATGCGATCAGGACCTGAACCACCACATCTAATCTCTATCGTTGTTCTCGAGCAACTCATCAACACTCCGGGACACTGCGGGGAAATGGGATGGATCCCGGCAAGCCTGGACAAATGTAGCAAGGCCCCATCCTTTGTACCTGTCCTGTACATTACTAGCGTATTGAACAAAACTATCAACGGACACCGATTTGGACTGCAGAAACGTTCTTGTCATAACGCCAGCAACTTGTAGCGACACATCTCGTTTCGAAGTGTTTTCCGCATTAACGAACATTATGAGCGCTCCAAGAATGCTGACGATGTAACCGGGGGCCGCTACAAGTAGCACGTGTATCCATGTAGGGTTACGGAACCGCCTTGTTTGTTGTGGCTTCATTGCTCGCGATGTCCTTGTATTATCGATCGATCCTTCGATTGTCAAAATCAGAACCATCTTCTTGCATTGTGGCTATGCTGCCACCGCCTTCCCTGGCACCTCCAATGATTGGTGCCCGGAACCATACGCGCACCCGCATGGAGAGCATCGTTTATCAGCTGGTTGCGGTACGTAATGCAGTTGTGCTCAGATCCGATGACCGAATACTGAGAAGGAGTCCTTGGAAGACTTCTGCGAAGCGCGTCTCGGATGCGTTGCAGGTCATAACAGTATGGGTTCACTATTAAGTGTTCGCAAACACGGAAGTTCTGTGTCCACGGACGCTGATCTCTATCTCTTGGATATATATTACCCTCACGCCCGCCTCGCTGCACTGCGGGGCCATTCCCAAAGTGCCACCATGGTGTCCGAGGGCGAAGTTCAATTCCATAGTCTACATCATCAAAGTTCAGGAAAACGTGCAATGCAATGGCCGATCCGCCACAACACGGAACTCGCCCTTGACAACGCCGGATCCCCGTTGCAACGAAAGTCGGATTGCGTGGATCACTGGACACACGGATCATTCCAGAGGGATCCAGAGACCCAATCGGACTGTTGTGCGCGTATGCCGACAGATTTGGAGACTCTTCGACCCCCATTGGGTCCTCGGCAATGAAGCGGCCATTCTGCACATCATAGTAGCGGGCGCGATAGTAGTACTGGCCTGTTTCGGCATCATACTCTCGACCTGTGAATGCAAATCGAATCTCGCTTATTGGATGTTCTGTATCGATGATCTCGCCAAAGGCGTTGTAGATAACGTGTCTTTCTTCTGTTACTTGCCCATCGCTAACAACGAGGTCACGGATAGAGCCTTGGTGATCAGGAAGAGACCAGACGACTTCCGTCACAGTTTCCTCGGCAAGTACTTGGTCGATGTCCGGTCCATGAAGAAAACGAGTCTGCGTGTCAGTTGCGTCATTGTAGACTAGAACAATGCTGTCTAATGGCGTTTGTGTCGTTGCGGCATAGGCAACAGGAAACTCGGCCTGATCGAGGATATATCGTTCGGTCTCTTCGGATCCCGTACCGGCGCCGTCCCAATCGATCTCTTTGGCGATGCGGCGATTGGCGATGTCGTAGGCGTAAAGCACGTCCTGAATGATGGCGTCTTGATCGTCTTTGGAGATGACACGCGTGAGACGATTGCGATGGTCCCAAGTGTACTCCGTCACCTCGCCCGTCGCGATCTCGGTGCGGGAGGTTCGATTGCCCTCATCGTCATAGGCGTAGGTGTAGACGCCGTCATCCAAGAGCTGGTTGTTGGGGCCGGTGTCGTAGTCGGTTGGCGTACGATGGGAGTCAAGCCGGTTGCCGTTGGCATCGTACACGTAGGATTCGTCGGACTGAATGGCGTCGACATGATCGGCGGCGGTGAGCTGGTCCTCCTCATCGTAGGTGTAGTCGACCGTCCCATCGATGGAGGTCATGGTGTCGATGCGATTGAGTGCATCGAACGTGTAGGTGTACGTATTGATCACCTGTCCTGAACCGTTGACATGGGCCAGGGATTCGAGACGCCCGAGGGTGTCGTAGCCGTAGGTGCTGGAGGCGACCAAGGTCGTGCCCACCAAGTCGGAGTAACGGTCAATCTGAGTGAACTGCCCGATCCCATCGTACGCGAAATCGACCCGCTTCTCCGCCACATTCGGCCCCGATTGGGTGACGCTCGTCATCCGATTCAGCTCGTCGTAAGCGTAGCTGTTCGTGAAGTCAGCAGCACCATCGATGGTCGCGGAGAGCTGCGTCCGATTGCCGTTGGGGTCGTACTCCTGGTTGAGAATGACATTCGGACCGGGCGTCCCGTCGTTGTCAATCGTCGTCACGCGACCGAGCTTGTCGTAGTCGTAATCGTAGGACGAAAGGATATCTGTCGGCGATGTCCGATCCGTTGCGGTCTGGATCTGGTGGGCGGCGTCGTAGGTCCAGTTGGCCGTGTAGTTGACGGCGGGGTCGGGGATGGCGTCGCCATCGAGATCGGTGATCTCGCTCAGCAGCCGATCGTTTTCATCGTAAGTCGACCAAGTCAGCTCGTCGATGGTCCCATCGCTCCCGAGATCGAGACGACCTACAAGAGCGCCGAGGAGTTGCGGGAGAAGGTCAACAGCGCCCCGGAACTGATGGAGGAGGCCAAGAAGAAGCACGAAGCGGCGACAAAGGCGGCACGGGCCAGGATGGGCAAGCAGAAGACAAAGCCCACCACGGCCGTCGAGTCCTGGCACGATCGTGTGCAGGACGATGTCTTGAGCCACTTCTTCCGTGTCGCGACACCAAACGCGTCTCCCGAACGGACGCACGAGGAGTTTCGCGACTGGGCGATGAGTTCGAATCTCATCGAGCTGTACGATTCCGCCGCGGCTCCGATCGAGTCTCAGGGACGCCCCGCAGCCACCCAGGGAACCCAAAGTTGACTGGAAACAGTTCCTGGAGTCGCGGGGAGCGTCTATCGAGGAGGGAAAGACCACCCAACCATTGGGCTCCATGCCTCCGGGCAACTCCAAGTCCGGCAACTGCTCAGAGGAGCTCAACTCCTACTTGTCGTGGCAGGATTGGCTCACCGTTTCGCCGAAGGGCGAGAACACGAGAACCTGATCGACTGAGCCGGCAATCGGCTTGGGACATGGTCCAAGACATTCCAAACAAACCCCACCCCGATGTGGCCAAGTTCGGCTCGATCGTCCAAACTCCGATTGTCATCATCGGTCGAGTCGAATAGCCTAGGGAAAGAGATCGTATTCGACCAAGCAGGGCCTCTTGATGGCGTTTTGTTACCGCCTAATGACGTTGATGTCGGTGCTCGGCATCCTTTCCTGCCCCTTCGTCTGCACCCAGGCGAACGTGGCGGCGGAAGAGGAAGAGACCGTCTCGTCATGCTGCGGTTGCTGTCATGCCGGGTTGGCCCAGCGAGGCACCTGCAATTCTTCTGACCAACCATCGAGCAAAGCGCCGGTCTCTCCCGACAACGATCAAGACGATCACGACTGCGTTTGCCAGATGATCGGCAAAACCTCCGTGAAGCGTTTTGCTCTGACGTTGGATCAGTTCCCGCATCTTCTCGACGGCGTTGTCCTCCGGGAAGTCCTCTCAACGACGGCCGTACCGCGTCCCGCAGCCGTTGACCGATGCTCGATGCGCCCCGACCACTTCTCGGGGATCTCCATGCGCCTAGCCTTCTCCTCACTCCTCTTTTGAACCCTCTCCTCATCGCTCCGCTTCGCCGAAGGACCTAGTGCGTCTATGCGCTGGCTTTCGGGTTCGGCGTCCTCCAACAGGCTACCGTCTCCTCACATGCGTTGGCATGGGGAGAAAGTACGTCACCTTGTCTTCTCTTGTCATCAGGTGATTCCGATGAGCCAAGAACTTTTGGAACATCCCGCGAGCAATCCGTCGCTCCGGCGTGACGACGTCAACGGTTCCGCGTGCCCCCCATTGTCGAGCGGGCGTCACTCCTTGGGGGAGTGGCTTCTTGACAGCCTGCCGACCGTCGTCGTTTTGGCATGCCTTGGAGCGGTTGGCTACCTCGGCCACCGTACCGGCTGGTCGATGCCGAAGTTTTCGACCCTCTTGGGAACGTCCACCACCGAACCAGACGACTGGTGCGAAGAGCACGGCGTCGCCGAGTCGCAATGTGTGGCCTGTCGCGTCGGGCTCTTCCAGCGCGGCCCCGATCATGGATGGTGCGCCACCCATGGCGTTCACAACTGCCCGCTCGATCATCCGGAGGTGGCTCAGCGCAAGTCGGGCGATCCCGTGACCCAAGCCGATCTCGACCGGGCCGCTCGCGCCCTGGCGTGGTCGCATCGCAAGCGGAACAACGCCGCGTGCACAACGTACCTGAGCCGAATCCAGTTTGCCTCCATTGAAACGGTCCAACAAGCGGGAGTTGATGTCGAACTCGTCGAACGCGGCCCGATCGTCGAGTCGGTTGCGGGCAACGGCGAGATCGTCTACGACCCGACAATGCTGGCGAAGCTCTCCTCGCCGGTTCCCGGTTCGGTCTGGCGGGTCGAGAAATCGATCGGCGATTCGGTCCAGAAGGGGGAACTGCTGGCGTTGGTCGATGGTGTCGAGGTCGGCAAGACGAAGAGCCGGTTGGTGCAAGCGCTTGTCGACGAGAAGCTCCAACACCGGCATGTCGAACGACTGAAGGCGGCGCGCGAAGCGATCGCCGATCGCCAGATTCTTGAAGCTGAAGCGGCGCTCGCGAAAGCGACGGCGGTCGTCCTCAGTGCCGAACAAGCGCTAGTCAATCTCGGACTTCCCGCCGATGCCGAACGTTTGCGAGGGCTCTCCGAACAGGAGGTGATGGACGACCTTCGCTTCCTCGGAATCTCGAAGGAGACCCAGAAACGTCTCGGCCAGGACGTGATGACGGCCAATCTCCTCCCTATCCGTTCCCCGATGGACGGAGTCATCGTCGATCGACGTGTCGTCACCGGCGAAGTCGTCGACTCCTCGCACGTCCTATTCCGCGTCGCCGACACCAACCGGATGTGGCTGGTCGTCAACGTGCCGATGGAACACGCCACGAAGCTGTCACCGGGACAGACGGTTCGTTTCCGGCCCGGCGGAAGTCGCGAGGAAGTGACCGGAACGCTCGATTGGATCAGCACCGCGGTCGATCCCCAGACCCGCATGCTCAAGGTCCGCGCGGAACTGGACAACACGAAGGGAACACTTCGCGACGAGACCTTCGGGTCGGGCCAAATCATCCTGCGCGAGGAGGAGGAAGCCATTGTCGTTCCCAACAATGCCATCCATTGGGAAGGCTGTTGCCAAGTCGTCTTCGTACGCGACAGGGGTTACTTCGACAGCCCGAGTAGTCCGAAAGTCTTCCACGTGCGGACGGTCCGGCTAGGGGCGACCAACGGTAACTCCACCGAGGTCATCGCGGGACTTCTGCCCGGCGAAGTCGTGGCGACCAGTGGTAGCGATGTGCTCCGAGCCCAACTCCTCAAGAACAACCTCGGCGAAGGTTGTTGCGTGGACGAGTAGGAGACCGCGGTGCTCAGTCGACTCATCGATCTATCTCTGCGCCATCGCGCGGTGGTCATCCTGGCGACGCTGGTGATGATCGCGATCGGATTCTACGCGCTGCGAGGGCTGAACGTCGATGCCTTCCCCGACACGACCCCGATCCAGGTTCAGATCAACACCATCGCCCCCTCACTATCCCCCGAGGAGGTGGAGCGTCAGATCACCTTTCCCGTCGAACAGGCGATCAGCGGCCTGCCGGGGTTGGTCGACTTGCGATCGATCTCCAAGTTCGGACTGTCGCAGGTCGTGGTCATCTTCGAGGACGCGACCGACATCTACTTCGCGCGGCAGCTCATCAGCGAGCGGCTGAGCACCGTCTCCCTGCCCGAGGAAATCGAGCGCCCGCAAATGGGGCCGGTCTCGACGGGGCTCGGAGAGGTCTTTCACTATGTCCTCGTTCCCGATGGCGTCGACGTCACCAACCTCTCCGACGCGCAACGCGTCAAGCAATTGACCGATCTGCGCACCACTCACGACTGGATCGTCAAACCCCAACTGCGTTCCGTGCCAGGCGTCGCGGAGATCAACAGTTGGGGTGGCTACGAGAAACAGTTTCAAATTCGGCTCGACCCCGATCGGCTCATCAAGCACGAGCTCACCTTCGCCGAGGTCGCCAACGCCGCGCGGCGAAACAACCAAAACGTCGGTGGGGGAACGATCACCGACGGCAGCCGATTGCTTCTCGTCCATGGCGTCGCTCGAACCACCACCCTCGAACAGATCGAGAACATCGTCATCGATGCCCGCGACGGCGTGCCGATTCGGATTCGCGACGTCGCCGAGGTCCAGATCGGTCACGAAATCCGGCGCGGAGCGGTGACCGCCAATGGGCAAGGGGAAGCGGTCCTCGGCCTCGGTTTCATGCTCATGGGCGAGAATAGCCACGACGTGACCTGGGCACTCAAGAACAGGCTCGACAAGATCAGGGACACCTTGCCGCCCGGCGTCGCGATCAAGACGGTCTACGATCGGACGGAACTGGTCGATCACGTCATCGACACGGTGCGAAAGAACCTCTTTGAGGGGGGCCTGCTGGTCATCGCGGTCCTGTTCATCTTTCTCGGCAACCTCCGCGCGGGCCTCATCGTCGCGCTCGCCATTCCGCTGTCGATGCTCTTCGCGTTCGCCGGCATGTGGCAGATCGGCATCGCGGCGAGTCTGCTGAGTCTCGGCGCCGTCGACTTCGGTCTCGTCGTCGACAGTTCCGTCGTCATGGTCGAGAACTGCGTCCGGCATCTCGCGCATGGCGAGCAACAACGCAGCCGCTTGGAAGTGATCCGTGAAGCGGCGATCGAGGTTCGTAAGCCGACGATGTTCGGCGAACTGATCATCATGATCGTCTACCTGCCAATCCTGACCCTCGAGGGAGTCGAGGGGAAGCTCTTCCGCCCGATGGCGTTGACAGTGATGTTGGCTTTGGCGGGTTCGATGATCCTGTCGCTGACACTCATGCCGGTGCTCGCGAGTCTTCTCTTGCCCAGGCGGTTGAACGAGCGCGAGCCGATGCTCGTTCGCGGGCTCAAACGACTCTACGCCCCCATCCTCCGCTTCACGATGCATCACAAGCTCGCCGTCATCGGCTTCGCCGCGACCGTGATGCTCGTCGCCTTCGGCATGATCGCTCCGAGCCTGGGGACCGAGTTCGTCCCTCGTCTCTCGGAAGGGGCGATCGTCATCAACGTCGTCCGCCTGGCCGGCACCGATCTCGACGAGTCGACGCGCTACAACACGCAAATGGAGCGGGTCCTGCTCGAGAAGTTCCCCGATGAGATCGCCCAGGTCTGGAGTCGGATCGGGACCGCGGAGGTCGCCACCGACCCGATGGGCACGGAGTTGACCGACCTCTTCATCACGCTTCGTCCACGCTCGCGATGGACGCGCGCGGCTACCCAGGAAGTACTCACCGCACTGATCCAGGAGGAGCTACGTGACCTACCCGGACCACGGCTCGCGATGACCCAACCAATCGAGATGCGGATGAACGAAATGATCTCGGGCGTTCGTTCGGACGTGGCGGCGATTCTCTACGGCGACGACCTCGACCTGATGGTCGGCAAGGCGAAGGAAATCGAGCGCGTCCTCAAGTCGATCGATGGAGCGGTCGATGTCAAGATCGAGCAAGTCACCGGCCAACCGGTTCTTCAGATCCACGTCAAACAAGACGAGATTGCCCGCTACGGCATTCCCGCCAAGTCCGTGCTCGACCTGGTCGAGTCACTCGGCAGCAAGCACGTCGGCGACGTCTACGAAGGACAATTGCGGTTCCCTTTGATCGTCCGACTGCCCGAACGCGCCCGCGCCAACCCCGACGCGATCAAGTCGGTCCTCGTCGCCACTCCGTCCGGTCAACGAATTCCGCTCGCGCGACTCGCCGACGTCGACGTCGTCGAAGGGCCGAACACCATCAAGCGGGAATGGTATCAGCGTCGGATCACGATCGAGGCGAACGTTCGCGGACGGGACATGGGTAGTTTTGTCGCCGAGGCGCGGCGCGAGGTCGCCTCCCGCGTCGCCCTTCCCCCCGGACGCTACCACATCGAGTGGGGTGGCCAGTTCGAACACCTGCAACGTGCGAGGGCTCGGCTGGCGATCGTCGTGCCGGTCGCCCTCGCGTTGATCTTCGCGTTACTCTACATGACCTACCACAATGTGGTCGACTCGCTGCGTGTTTTCACGAGCGTTCCCTTCGCTTGGGTGGGAGGAATCGTCGCGCTCTGGATGCGTGACATGCCCTTCTCCATCTCGGCGGCGATCGGCTTCATCGCCCTCTCGGGGGTGGCGGTGCTCGACGACATGCTACTCGTCTCGACCATCCGGCAGTTGCGACGCGAAGGCCGTTCCCTTGACGACGCCGTCGAGGAGGCGGCGATGACACGGCTCCGTCCGATCCTGATGACAACGCTGGTGGCCAGTCTGGGATTTGTGCCGATGGCATTCAGCACCGGCATGGGGGCCGAGGTGCAGCGTCCCCTCGCGACCGTCGTCATCGGTGGCGTCTGCAGCGCGATGATCATGAGCCTCCTGGTGCTGCGAGTGCTTTATGTCGTCTTCAATCTCCCTAGTCGCGGAGGAGACGACCGACGCGTCGGAGAAGCGAACCGACAACCTGTTGAGCCAGGCGGGGACCAGACGCGGCGCGTGCCCGCGTCGGCTGCGCCAACGTTTGTTTCCAAGAGTCCTTGAAAGGAATACGTCCATGACAAGTTGGCAGCGAATGATCGCGTTGGGAGTGACAGGCATGGCGAGCGTGATGTTCGTCGGCTGCGGCGGTTCGACGACCGAATCGACAGGCTCGGCCGCCGGAGAAGCCGAAGAGCACCAACATGCGCATGAACACGATCATGCCCACGGCGAAAGCGAACATAGTCAGGGTGGTTGGTGGTGTGTCGAACACGGCGTTCCCGAGGAGGTCTGCACCCGGTGCAGTCCGCAGCTTGCCGCCGCGTTCCAGAAAAAGGGCGACTGGTGCGAGGAGCACAGCCTTCCCGACTCCCAGTGCTTCACGTGCAATCCCGAACTCGAGGCGAAGTTCGCCGCTCAATATGAGGCGAAGTTCGGCTATAAGCCACCCAAACCGACGGAGTGATCCTCTATCTCGTGGCGTCGAACTGGGTCCCCAAAGAACACGCCCGCGAACAAGCTGACTGACTCGAGTCCTTCAAGGGCAATGCATTGCCAGCGGGAGTCGAGGGTGGGCATGCCATTGCCGACGGCTCACGCATGCCCACGCCATGCGTGGACATCGCCTCAACCGAAAGAGCGTGCCGTGCTCCCTTGGAATCCGCCTTCGCGTGAAGGTTCCACGGTCTGCTAGCGAGGGCCCAGAGTGATGCCTTCGGACCGGAGCTTTCCCTGCATGCGGGTCACGGGAACCTCGTGCACGACGATCGAGTCGTGGGCGGCGATGGCGGCGGCCGTTCCGGCGGCTTGGCCGGTCAGCATCCAGGTCGGCTCCACGCGCAGGGAGTTAAACGCGACGCGGGAGGTGCTCATGCAGACCGGCGCCAACAGATTTTCGCACTCGCTTCTCTTCGGCAAGAGGGCCCGGTAGGGAATCTGATAGAGAGGTGGCTCGACCAAGTAGCCCCCCTCGTTGATCACCTCCTTGCCATCGGGTGAGGCCAGCCGCTGAACGACGTGCGAGTCGACCGGAAAGGATCCAAGGGCGATCGCATCGCTCTTGCGGGTTTGCTCGAACAGGTCCGCCTGTGTCATGATAAAGTCACCCACCAACCGGCGACCCTCCCGGATATAGACGTCCCAAGGCCAATGTCCGTTCTCGACAAACTCGTCGCGTGGTAGGCCCCAAGCGCGGAATCGAGCACGCTGTTTCTCAGGGACCGCGGGATCGTGCTGCAAGAACCAGAGGAGCCGCCGCGTGTAGTCCCGGTGCGCCTTCCAAATAGTTCGCCTCTCCTCAGCCGAAGCTTGCGCATAGCCGTCGCCGCCGCCCACGAGCCCCCAATGGAGCAGCAACGGAACGCCGTCGTTGATCTTCGCCTTGCCATGGGGAACTCCTCCTCCGATGCCGAATGGGACGCGGCCCAATCGCTTGATCTCCCGTCGGAGAAGCTCGAACTCGCGGTCGTGGTAGTCATCCGGCTTGGTGAGATCGACCCGGTTCGACGTGTCGTTGGTGAAGCAGGCGTACATGTTAAAGCACTGCAAATGATCGTCGCCCGCTCCCGGCGTGACCGCGGTCGTCAGCCCCGAGATGTGGGGCAACAGCGTTGATCCATCCTCCGCGAACCCACTGACCGGACTTCGATGAATATCCTCGACCACCTTACCCGGAGGATTCTCCAACGCGAGGACCACACCCGCCAATGATTCGCCGTAGGTCGAACGGGCTTCCCTACCGATGGTCGTCGTCAGTCCGGACTTCGCCAAGAGATCGCCGGTGTAGGTGGCATCGACGAAGACATCCGCCTCCACCAAGCGACCACCACTCGACGTGATATGGGTGATTCGAGAGCCCTTCTTGGTCACCTCCCGTAGTGGAAAGGATTTGATCACATGAACTCCTTCCTCCACGAGCCAGTCGTCGAAGACCTTCTCGATGACGTGCGGTTCGGGCGTCGAGACCCGCTTGCCGTAGCGAGCCGCCACGCGCGATTGCAGCTCGTTCCAAAGCCCGCCGAGCGACGCGGGTTTCATTCGGTTCTGCTCGCCAAACCCGAGCGTCTCCGACATTCGCCCGCCCACGTGCCCGAGCTCTTCGACCAACACCACCCGCTCGGCACCCGCCCTCTTGGCCGCGATCGCGGCGGCGATCCCCGACGGCGAGCCACCGACGACGCAAACCTGCGCCGACACCGCGGCAGGTTCGGATGCCTGAAAGGTAGTGGCGATCGCCAAAATCGAGAAAGAAAGGATGGAACTTGTCATGGATCTCGTCTGTTGGGATTCGTGGATCGTGGTTGCGAGAACGTTACGACGAGCAGGCTACCATCTTGATGCGGTGGCGACATTCATCGGTCGGAAGGATTCCGCGAACACGCGCCGGCAACGGTTGCATTGACGAGCAACTAGCGTCCGAGAATCGAGGAAATCCAGCCGAGGAACGATCGTTCGCCGGAACCCACATCCTTTTTCGGCTCGTCGGCCGACTCCGGTTTCCCAGCGCTACCGTCGTCGACCCAGCGGGAGAACGAGTCGGCGCCTTCCTGCCCGGCTCCCTCCTCACCTTTCGCGGCCGGAGGTGTCGAGGGTGGAGTCACCGACGAAGAATGAGCTCCCAAACCACTGGTGGCCCAGGCTGGTTTCTCGGCACTTTGCTCAGGTGGCGGGGCGGCTTGCGGAGGGCCCAATTCGCGATTGATCTCCTCCACGGAAACCAAGTGCGAGTGGGCCCACTCCTCGAACTCGAGGAAGTCCACGCGCGACGCCGGCTCGGGGGATGCCCCAACCGGTTCCAGTCCGAACAGCTCCCACTCATGCGACTCGACCCACGGAAGGTTCCTGGCCTGGAGAATGTCCTTGGGAAGCTTCCCTTCCTTGGCGAGCTTGATGACCTCGCGCATCTTGTCCATGTTGTCGAGGACTTCCTGACCTCGCTCTTCCGCTTGAAGTTTCTCCAGCACGGCGGGATCGAGATCCGGCACTTCCGTCTGCACCAGCCCATTGAGGAGTTGCTCGTGCATGTTGTCAAGTTGCTCGGTCACCTTCGCCAGGCGGGCGGGATCGAGCATGCGGGCGAGAGCGAGCTTGTTCTTCTCCATGTTCTCGACGAACTGGGCGTACGACTCAACGGAATCCATCGCGAACGGCTCCGAACAAAGGTGTTTGTCTTGGATCCAGCGTTACTGGGGAATCGGGTTCTGGCCGGGGTTGCGCCAGACGATCTTGTTGCGAGAGACGGCAAGTCCGACCTCGATGAACTTGCGGCGAATCTCGTCGATCTCCTCCGCGTCGACCGTCGCGACATTGACGGCCGTGATGACCCCTTCCTTGTTGAAGTTGCGTTTAAGCGCCTTGATGGGGTCGGGAAGTTTGAACTTTGGGTAGCCGGTCGCGCGGGCCAGGAGGAGCGGAGGCGTCACCTCGAGGACAACTCGAGAGATGCTCTCGGCGTAGGCGCGGTGCCGGTCCGTCGGTTCGACCACCCAGCGGTAGGAGGCGCCGAAGGCTTGGCGATCCTTGTCGGTCATCGCCTTGGGCGGAGTCACCGTCGCGAGACAGCAGCAACCCCACCACACGGCATGGCGAAGAGGCAGGGCATGCCCGATGAACTCGATGCCATCCTCCAAGAGGTGGGTACGCAGTAGCTCCCGGAGGTACTCCCCACAACTGTACTCGGGCTTGACGAGGGCCTTGGCGGGCTTGCTGAGCTTGGTGAATTCCCGCGTAAGCACCTCGTGCGCCGGCCGAAGGTCCTCGACTGCCGGTTTGTAGCCATCTTGCTGCATCGTTCATCGACCCCGAGACGTCTTGAGTTCCCCAAAGGCCATCAGCCGAACATGTAGTCCGCGCCACTGGGACCAACGATATTGCCCATCGTGCTGGGAAGCCCAAGGAAGACCATGCCCATCCCCATGACGCAAGTCATGGGATCGCCGACAGTGTAGACGCCGGGCCCCATCACGGTCATGTCTTGCGCCATCCCCTGGGTGGCGAACGGCAACCCACAGTAAGTAACGATGGGCTGTTCCGACATCACGACCCCGGGTCCCACCGCTCCCATCGTTTCCGTTCCGGTGAATGCGTACATCGACATGGGTTAGGCCCTCCCCAATGAGTTTCGCGTTGGACCGAGCGTGAAAGGAGGCGAGCAACCGTTCGTGATCGCCGCGAGAGGCTCGATCGTCCATCGACTGTCGAACGATTGGTTGCCCACTCGATCCTCCAGACAGTGACAACGCTACCTTCTACGACGTAGGTGCTTGAGATATATGGAAACCTTTCTCGGGAAGAGAAAAGCCGCGAGTAAAACCGCCTTGCCAATCCCTACGACGAATCCCCTCAACGGACCTCGAACTCTTGCGGCGCGTTTCCGTGGACGCTCTTGCGCTAACTCACCATCAGCTATCCCCGAGTTGAGATCGTATCTTCACCGTCATTCTAGCCACGTTTGACGTAGTATGAGCGAACGGCCAACCGCTCGACACGAGCGTGACTTCCGGAGGGAAGGTCGCAAGATAGGATCCAACCGGGTCGACTTCTCGGTTCCCACGGAGCCCCCGCCGAATAGTCGCTGGAGAACACTACCGTGGACGAAACGATCAACGTCCATCTTTCCCTGAAGACGCCGCTGGACGAACTCGGCCCGGAGATCCACGGCTTCGAGGGAATCGAGGCGGTCTCCGAACTCTTTCAGTACCGACTCTTTCTGCATACGCCCATCGGCCGGGACCTATCCTTCTCCGACCTGCTCGGCCGAGACGTGACCGTCTCGCTCCGCGTCGACCAGCAACCCGAGCGACACCTTCATGGCATCTTCACCGAACTCATCAGAGCCGGCAGCGATCCCATGTATCGCTACTATGAAGCGATCCTCGTTCCCAAGGCCTCTCTTCTCCAACACCAAGTCGGCTATCGCATTGTCAGCGACAGCGACCTCAAAGGGATCCTCGGGGCCTATCTCCAAGGGGTTCCGCATCGTGTCCATTTCCACGAAACCCATCAGCGACACGACTACACCGTCAAGTACGGCGAAAGCAGTTGGAACCATCTCGCACGACTCGTCGAGGAGGAGGGTTGCTATTTCACGTTCGATCACGACGATGGAGGCACGATCGTTTTCGCCGACGACTCGCGCCATGCCGCCACGATCGAGCATCGGGATCAGCTCCCCTCGAGTGTTCAGGGAGTCGAGCCGCACGTGCGCAACTGGCGCACGCGTCAGAGCATGGTCGCATGGAAATACCATCTCGACGACTACCACGACGAAGCCCCCAACGCCGACCTCGCCCAGAGCGAGCAACAGTCCTCGCCCATCACCTTTGGATCCCGGGAGGTCCGCTACGACCTTCCATTGCTCGCGAACTGCGAGGTCGACGAATGGGAATCGTTCGCCCACCGTTTTCGCAAGATCGACCGAAACGGCCAGCACGATCCCTCCGGCCTCGACGGCATGACGCCGGAAAAGGAACGGCTTGCTCGGGTTCGTCTCGAGCAGCAAACGCTGGGTGCGTTCGGCGCCGAGGGGACCAGCAACTACTCATGGCTGATGCCCGGACGCATCCTGACACTGGGTGACGCGGGCCCCGATTCCGGCGACTACTTCATCACCCGTATCGAGCACGGCGTGCGAATCAGCCTTCACGGCTCCGACTATTGGGAGGCGACTCCCTACACGTGCCGCTTCGAGGCGATCCCGAAGGATGTCCGCTATCGCACCCCGCGACGGACCGCGCGGCGGTGGGCCGAAAGCCTCGAGACGGCGACGGTCGTGACCGATCATGGCGAGGAAGTGACCACCAACGACCTGGCTTGCGTCAAAGCCCGCTTTCCCTGGGATCGCGACCAAGGCAAGAAATCTTGCTGGATGCGAACCAAGCAGTCGCTCGCGGGAGCGGGCTACGGGGAGGTCTTCCTTCCACGCAAGGATCACGAAGTCGTCGTGATGTACGAAGAGGGCGATCCCGAACGACCGGTCGTCCTCGGCTCCCTCTACAACGCGAAGAACCCACCACCGGAAGCTCCCTCGACGCATCGCCACTTGCAGGGATATTGGTCGCGCTCGCTCGGCGGTGGTCCCGAGAACATGAGCAAGTTCACCATCGACCATCGGCTCGGCCAGGAAGAAGTGACCGTCCACGCCGAACGCGACGCCCACTTCCTTACCGAGAACGACTATCAGATCGTGACGGGGCGCAATCTCGACATCAGCGTCGGTTACGCCCTCCTAGATGGGAACACCGATGGCTCCGGCGTGGGAGGAGACGGCGGATCGACCGGCGGGAACCTCACTCAGACGAGTTCCGGCAACTGGACGGAGACCCGTTTCGGCAAGGTCGTGCAGCACGTCGCCGGAGACGTTCAAATCACCGTGAAAGGGTACGTCTACGTCAACGCAATTGACTTGGCTGGCCATTCTTACTCGGCGGTGTGGTGCATGCTAAGTCCGACCGTCCTCGTGGCCCCGAGTTTCTCTCGAACCACTGGGGTCTTCGATGTTCGACTCGTGGCGCCGATCTCGCACTTCGACGTCGACATGGGTCTCTTCGACGGCCAGCTCCACGCGGTAACGGTGGAGTTAAACAAAGGATTTTACCAGAGAAACTACTCGAACCTCGCCATGCGAAGCTCCCTCATCGAGACCGACTCCAAGATCAGTTGGGTCGACGCCGTGGGAGTTCAGACGATGTTTTGTTTGCGTGCGCTCGGGCGAAGCGCTGTCCGAACGAAGAACACCGTCGCGAGGTATCTATCTTGCGGATGTTCGAACAGCGTCGGGACGCGGATGTCCACGTGAGGGCAAGCGACGCGACACCGTCTCGACCGATTCAGTGGGAGTCTCTTGGACCCATCGTCAATCCGCCGGACACCAACGAGCACCACGGTGCGGAAACTTCAATGGAACAGACAATGACGTCGAACATCGTTGACTTGCGAATGCTCCGATCGCCCCTTCAGGGCGAGTTCGACGACCTTTCCGTTCTCGAGGTGAAGGGAAGCGAGGCGGTCTCCCAGTGGTGGATATACGAGTTGACTCTAGTCGCTCCTCGAGACAAGCGAGATCGAGTCGAAGCTCTCCTGGGAGAGGAAGTCCAGCTTTCGATTCGCGTCGTCGACCAGTTGGAACGTCGAGTTCAGGGGATTGTCTTCGCAATCGACCATGGGGAATCGCTCGAAGACAAGGTAGCTCTCCCCGACGATCTCAATCAGCGATTCGCTCGATGTGAATTGACGATTGTTCCGAAGTGTTCGGTACTGGAGATGGGTCGTCGCAGCAAAATCACACGGCAGACGTCCCTCGACGATCTCATCGCGACCACGCTATCGGGCTACGACTATGCCATCGAACTCGGCGAACAAGGAGCGACGTATGACTACGCCGCTCAGTATCGGGAGAGTGACTGGTCCCATCTTCGTCGACGATTCGAGGAGGAAGGGATCTATTACTACTTTCAGAGCGACGGCGAACGGGAAATCATCCACATCTCGGGAACTTCCCTCAACGCGTCGGTCGTCGCCGCCCTACCCTTGAACGAGGATGCCGAACGTAGGGGCCCCCACATACTCCGTTGGAGAGAGTCGGAACGATCGTTGCCGTGGAAAGCGGCGATTCACGACCGCCACCACCAGCGGATCGATCAGGAGGTGACGGCCTGGGACGAGTCGATCGCGCCGGTGCGATTCGGATCCCGAACGACGCGAGTCGATCATGATCCGATGCGCGAAGCGATCGTGGAAACACGAGAGCATGTCGCCCAGCGATTCTCGTTGCTCGATCCCAACGGCGTTCGCGACGACTCCGGACTAGACGGACTCGAGCGTGCGACAGCGCGCCGCGGGAGTGTACGCCGTCAACAATCGACCTCCGGCGCGCTCCGCGCGTGGGGCGTTAGCGATTGCGTTGCGCTGCGGCCAGGTATGGCCTTCGATCTGACGGGCGCGGGAGAGAGTTCCGGGACCTACTTCATCACGCGCACTCGCAATAACATCTGTCTCCCGGGCCCCATCGCCGGGATGGGATCAGCCGAGCCCTATCGTTGCGAGTTCGAGTGCATCCCGATCGACGTCCCGTTCCGGCCCGCTTCCACCACCCCTCGACCGTCCATTCCCGGCGTGCAAACCGCCACTGTGGTAGGGCACGAGCCCGACATCGTCACGACCGCGGGTGACGCTTGCGTGAAGATCAGGCTTCCCTGGGGTAGCGCCGCCGACGAGGAGTCTTGCTGGGTGCGAGTGACTCAGAAGAACGCGGGACCACAGCATGGCACCTTGTTGCTCCCGCGGGTCGGGCAAGAGGTCGTCGTCGGCTTCGAAGGAGCCGATCCCGATCGTCCGATCATTCTCGGCTCACTCGCGGACGCCCACCATCTACCGCGTGAATCACGGTCGACGCTGAGTCATGTCGACGGCATCAGTATCCGGTCCGAACGAGGAACGCTGGAGAACGCTAGCGGCCTCCTGTTCGACTACCGTGTCGACCAAGAGCAGCTTCTTTTGCACTCCGAGAAAGACATGACGTGGAATGCCGAAGAAGATCAGCTCATGCAATCCGGCGGGAACTTCCGGATCGTCGTTGGTGGTGAGCAAGAAGCTCGGAACGACCTGCTCGCCAGCGTTCCCGACTCCTCCGCGTCCTCTTCCCTCGACTCCCAGAAATCCACGACCGGCAACTTTAGCCTTACCGTCGCCGGATCCTTGAACCAAGTCACCGAGGGAAGTCAGACCACCACGAACCATGATGACTACGATCTCCTTGTCAAAGGCAACTCGCTCCTGGTCGTGGAAGGTCCCGTTTGTGAAGTGCAGTTCAGCAATGTTGTCATCACGGGGACGAGCTGGACCGGCATCATGGGCTCCCACCAGACTTTTTCCGTCTTCCGAATTCGGATCTACGTCTGCGCCATCGAGTGGGATACCGTCGTGACCCCCATCCGCTTTAGGGGATATGGGGCGATGGGCTACTATTCGACCACTCGCACCTATGAGCTAGGCGTGATGTCGATGGAGGGGGCGATCACCTCATTGTCGCTCAATAATATCCTGCACAGGGTAAGGAACAACCGCCTTGTCACGACGAATAACCTCTCGTCAACCATCGAAGGCATTCTCGCCACGGAGGTCGATGTCGTGAGATCACAGATGGGCGTGGGCAACCACGTGTAGGCGAGAAACGCACGCGTTAGAACATCCCGCGGTGATCTCCGCGGACAAACGTCACGTTCTCTGGATTCGTGAACGGGTACGAAGGGTGTCTTCATGGAAATGTCAACGGCCTACGCGGATCAGATGCGACTCCACTTCACGACGGCCCACTCCGCGGACTTTCCATACCGCCTGCACGGCATTACGGGTGAGGAACAGATCTCGCGTTTCTTCAAATACCGCCTCGAACTCCACGCGCCGGCAAGTGTCACCGTCGACCCCGCAACGATCCTCGGACAACAGGCGACCGTTCGCATTGAGCACGCGGGACGTCCGGCTCGTCTTCTCCATGGAGTCATCGCACAAGTGGAACGGGTAGGGCGGGACGAACGTCACACCTTCATCGAGGCGGTTCTCGTGCCACCACACGTAACGCTTCACCATCGTCGCGGCTACCAGATCCACGAGAAGATGACTCTTCGAAACATCATCGCCAAGGAGTGCGAGGGACTGCCCATCAGGATCGACTTCCACGAGGCGATCCACCCCCATCGGTACAGCGTCCGCTACGCGGAGAGCCCCTGGAACTACCTTTCGCGGCTGCTCGAGGAGGAAGGACGCTACTGCTACTTCGAACAGGGTGATGACCAGTGCGTCTTGGTGTTCGCCGACACCTCGGCCCGCGCCACGCTTCCGCCCGAGTGCGCCGCTCTTCCGCTGCAACGATCGTTCAACCCGTCGAGCATCACCTCGTTCCGGCGTCGCCGTCAGCTCGTTCCGTGGCGAGGTCACGTCTGGGACCACCATCACCAGGCGCCCGACTTGCCCCTGAGTCGGGAGTCGACGTTGCCGCCCGACGTCGCATGTGGTCGCGAACGACTTCCACTGCGTCCTCCCGTCTTGAACGACCGCGTCGACTCGGCGCCGATGGAACTCGCCCAGCGATTCTCGGCGACGACAACATCGGGAGTCGCGGATCGAGCGGGTCTCGATGGGATGACCGAGGAGCGGGATCGCCTCGCGAACGTCCACCTCCAGCGTCAAGCCTCCACCGCCATCAGCGTCTCGGGAACGAGCCCCTGTCCATCGATTGAGGTGGGGCGACTGCTGCAACTGACCGAGGCGGGTCCCGACTCGGGCGAGTACTTCGTCACGAGTCTCTCGCGAAGCGTTCGTATCGGGATCAAAGGACGTGACGACTGGGAAACGAAAGCGTACGAGTGCCGCTTCGAGGGTCTGCCGAAGGAGCTTGTTTATCGAACGCCGCGACGAACACCCCGCCCGTGCATCCGGGGGGTGCTCACCGCGATCGTCGCCAGCGACATCGACCGCGAGATCGCCACGACGGACGACGCCAGCGTGAAAGTGACCTTCCGTTGGGATCGTCGCTCGGATCCGCAATCCTGTTGGATCCGCGTCATGCGGCCACTCGCCGGTACCGGCTACGGAATGGTCAGCATCCCCCGGAAGGGGCAGGAAGTCCTGATCGCCTTTCGCGATGGGGATCCCGATCAACCGATCGTGCTGGGAAGCACCTACAACGCCCTCCAACCGCCGCCGGAGAACGCCGACACGCTTCGGCACCGAGAAGGTCAGTGGCACCGATCCTTGAGTGGTGGCCCGGAACACGCGAGTCAGTGGACGGTCGACACCAAGCTAGGCAGCGAACGAGCGACGCTCTACGGGCAACGCGATAGCAAAGCGGCCTCGGAGAACGATCACCGGATTGTCGCGGGAAACGACATGACTCTCCACGTCGGGCGTTCCGTATCGAGCGATCCATCCCCCGCGGAGGCGAGTACTTCAGAATCGGACGTTGTCGCGACAACACCCCAACCGACGGATGAAGGGGACTCGAGTCCCGCCACGACGTCCCCACCGGGCAACTATGAACTCGTGGTGACCGGAACGTCGAGTCAGACCGTCGGCGGCGATCTCCACAAGACCATTCACGGCCCCCTCATCCTCAATCAAGCGGGAAGCCAATTCTCGACGTTTGAGTTTCCGCAACGATTCGTCTCGTCGGGGCCGGTCAACGTCGCTTCGGCCGTCTCCCATACCGCCGCTCACGCTGCTTCCGGAGAGATCTGTTTCCCCGTCGGTCGTCTCGATGTCGGACCCTTTCTCAACGTTCGCCTATCCGCTTCGATCTGGAGACGAGACCGTCTCATGTGCGTCGACGTGCGCAACTATGGACTCGAGAACATGTACACGGCCAACAACTGGACCCTAACGGGCTCAAGAAACGTCAACCGAAACATCTCACTGGATACCGATTCCACCGTGACGACGCTGGATACGAGCGAAACCTCGAGCGATGGCAGTCGCAGCGAGCAATCCAGCCTCTCCCTCCATTCGGGCCCGAGCTATCAGGTATGACGGGTTCATCGTGGAAGCGCGAACGGCAAGGTTTGTTTCGGGACGAACCCGGCGACGGTCTCGCCGACGAATTGCCTTGCGTGGCGCATCGGTTTCAGGGACGGTGAATGGTTCGATTCCGTAGGATTGTCGCCATCGGCCCCCGGTCCGACGACGATGGACGAGTGTAGACGGAAGCCTCCATGGATGACTACGAGATCCTGTTTCTGCTCTATCTTCTAAGAAGGGGTGGCATCGATGCCGAGAAGGTGCTCGACTTGGCGGCGAAGCGAATGCTCTCCAACGGCGAGGCTCATCCCCCTTTTCCCGAGCAGTTGTCCCACGAGCGGCTGCTCAGCATGGAACTCTTCCGCGAGCACTCCCAACGGATGGCCGACGAGCTTCGCCTTGTCGATTGGGAACCGCGCAAGCTGATCGCGCCCTGGACGGATGAACTCCCGGTCGACATGCGCCACTTGCTGTGGCGGAAACTTCCCTTTCTCGCGTGGCGCGCCGACGATGGCCCCGGCGGACAACGTCTCACCGCGATCGGGCCGTTCGCGCAAGGCGGACTCGGGCTCATCTGGAAAGCCAAGGAAGAACCGGCCCGGCGGACCGTCTTGGTCAAGCAGATGCGTCCGGAGTTGTCGGACGATGCCGGCCTGCGACACCGCTTCCTCAAGGAAGGCCGGATCGGCGCCCAACTCGAACATCCCAACATCGTGCCGATCTACCGGGTCGTCGAGCACGAGGATGGAACTCCTCCCTATTACGTCATGCGCTGGATCCAGGGCCGAACGCTTGAGGAAGAGATCAAACAGTTTCAGACGGGAGCTCTGAACGAACACGAGTGGTTTCAGCGCCTACGCGAACTCTTGCAGAATCTCATTCAAGTCTGTGAAGCCGTCAGCTACGCCCACTCCGAACGCGTCCTGCATCGCGATATCAAACCGATGAACATCATCGTCGGAGACTTCGGCGAGACTCACCTCTTGGATTGGGGACTTGCCAAGCTCATCGACGACGACGACGAAGTGCCGTCGAACGTCTCGATCGGCAACGACCTCGGCGTTCACGAAACGGTCCAAGGTAGCTGCATTGGTTCCCCGGCCTGGATGGCTCCCGAACAGGCCATAGGCAATCCGAACATCGACGAGCGAGCCGACGTCTACGGGCTGGGCGCCACCCTTTTTTGCATCCTGACCGGCCTCCCTCCCAACGGACTGGGCAAGGTCTTCTCCATCAAGGAAGTCATCGCCGCCGCGATCAACGACCCCACCCCCCACCCCGCGAAGATCGAGCCGCGTACTCCCAAGAGCCTCGACGCCATTTGCGTCAAGGCCCTCCAAAAGGAGACGAGGGATCGCTACCAAAGCGCCAACGCCCTGATCGACGACCTAAAGCAATGGATGAGCAACGAAAAGATCTCGGTCTATCGCGAACCGTTCACTCGGCGCCTGGCGCGGGCCACCGTGAAGAATCCCTCCCTCAGCGCGACGGTGGCGGGTATTGCGATCGCGGTCGTCGCGAGCGCGCTGTTGACCCTTCTCTTCTCGATCGACGCCGGCCGCTCGGTTACATGGGCGGCGATGAGTTTCATGAAGCAACGACTGCCGGAACAGGTTCGCCTCACGAACCTCCAGCTCGAGTCGCTCGAGAAGAAGATGCTGATGCTCGGATCGTTCGAGTCGGTCAAGTCACTGCTAAAGAACAAGTCGGATGACGCGTCGGCGACCGCCCCTCGCTACGCGATCAGTCGCTTTCTCGACGCGGAACTCGCCTTCAATCAGATCGTGCTCGCCACCGTCGATGCCAAAGGTATTGTCGAGGCGCCGTGGATCATTCAACGCGAGGACTCCGTCATGGAAGTTCATCGCAATCAACTCATCGGCTACGAGACTCCTTGGCTTGGCCAAGTCAAGCGGATGCACGGCCAGAAACAACCCGCTCCACAACTCCTTCTCTCGAAAAAGAGCGACCCCGAAACGGGTGGATCGACGATCATGACCCACGCGATCTGCCGCGTCGACGATCCGGATGGACCGCTCGGCTACGTCGTCGCGGAGATCGATCTTTCGCTGCTGCTGCTCAACACCCTCGGCGTGCATCCGGTGGGAGGCTCGAGCCTCACCACGGCCGAGGGCAAACCGATCTTCTGGAGAAACGCCAAGGCCCTGACCCCAGCTCAGGCCGAGAGAATTCTCGACCAGGCTCCCGATGTCATCGACTCGATTCGCCATGACCGCGGCGAGGTCTGCCAGACCTCCCGGTACACCACCTTCCCCTTCGGTTGGGTCGTCTGCGCAACCTCGATTCCCTATTCGTTTGGAGATCAAGCAGGACGCTTTGGCGTCGTCAATCTCGTCGACTGGGCGCTGATCGAACTCCCCAAGGACGTCTTCGTGATCTTCGCCGCCAGTACGGCCGGGCTCATCGGCTTCATCGTGCTCTTGTCGGTCTTGATCTGGCGGTTCCTCCGCTCCATGTCGGGGACGTACCGCTGATCGAGACGACCCTGGAGGCAATCGACGAGGCCTTCACGCTCGTTTGACTTCCAGACAGACCATGGGCGGGTCCTCGAGGAACGCCTTCCAGAACTCATGACCATACTCGGCAAGTCCGGCTGAGGAAACTTGTGCCCGATGCCACACGAAGTCGCTCAAGCCGGCCTCCGCGAAAACCTTCTCGTGCGTCCCCTCGCTGAGGTAGTAATTGTCCAGTTCGAATGTCTCTCCGTTGGGCAAGGTGAATGTCCATGTAATGGGAGTGCCGTCGGCCAACTCGGGGCTGGCGGCACTCTTCGTGAACCCGTACGGCCTCGTCGCGTCGAAGTGAGCGGGGGAATGTTCGGGGGCACCGGTCAGGGAAAAGAAGCGCCCACCGGGCGCGAGATGCTGCTCGATCGTCCGCGCCATGGCGAGAAGTTCGGCGGAGGTCCGGGAGTAGCAGAGAAGCCATCCCGCGGCGATCACGTCGAATCGCTCTCCCAACTCCAGACCGACGACTTCAGCAACCCGATAGTCAACTCCCCCGCTGGAGTCGTCCTGTTGTGACTTCGCGAGTTCGATCATCGCGGCCGACCGATCGATTCCGAGCACACGGTCGGCCCCCCACTGCTTGAGCCTTCTGGTGAGGAAGCCTTCCCCACAGGCGAGATCGAGGACCGTCTTGCCCCCAAGGTCTCCCGCGAGCGTGCGCATCATGTGCTCTTCGACATGCACCCGCCACGGTTCCAGCTTGCTGCGACGATACTGGTCGGTGATGTTCGTATAGTCGGTCTGTTCCGGGTGTTCCGCGGCCATGTAGTGTCACCTCAACGTCTCGAATGATCGCGGGCGACAAAGGCTCCGCTCTACCATCTGATACGTCTCCGCGACGCATCGCTGATCGACAATTCGAGAGCGTTGGGCCAATCGTCAACGGCATCCTCCTCCCACCACGTCGCCCAGCAGCGACGCCACGAGAGCGTTCGGCCGCACACGGGACACCACTTCGTCGGCCCGGAACGCCTCCGAGAACTCATCGAGCACCCTCGCCACCATCGCGGACCCCTGACACGGCCACTATAGTTCGACGTTGGACGAGTCCCACGAGAGCAGGATGTGATGACGGCGATAGTCTGGCTTCGGCACGATCTTCGGCTCGCGGACAATCCGGCACTGCGGGCCGCCGCCGAGTCCGGAGCCGTGGTTCCAGTCTACATCTGGGATCCCGAAGGGGATGGAGATTGGTCGCCAGGAGGGGCAAGCAAGTGGTGGTGGCATCACGGACTAACCTCCTTGGATAAGAGCCTCCGCGATCTGGGCAGTCGACTCGTCGTTCGGCAAGGGCGATCGGGGGAGATCCTCGAATCACTCGCGAAGGAGACCGAGGCCGAGTCAATTCACTGGAACCGACGCTACGAGCCAGCCGCGATCAAGCGAGACTCGGCGATCAAGGAGTCGTTCAAGTCGCGGGGGATCGAGGTTCAGAGCCACAACGGGTCACTTCTCTTCGAACCCTGGGAGGTCTCCACCAAATCGGATGCCCCCTACAAGGTCTTCTCGCCTTTCTGGAGGAGCTGTCTCGAGAAAGAGAGCCAGCGATCCCCTCTCGCTCGTCCGCAGCAACTCGACGGGCCCGAGCACTGGCCCGAAGGCGACTCGATTGACTCTCTCCAGCTCGAACCACAACTCGATTGGGCCGACGAATTCCCCAGATGGTGGGATCCGAGTGAGAAAGGCGCTCAAAAGGAACTGGAGCGTTTCATCGAAGAAGCGGCGGCGACTTACAAGAGTGGCCGCAATCGCATGGATGTCGACGGAAGCTCCCGCCTCTCCCCCTACCTACACTTTGGGGCGATCAGCCCCCATCAGGTTTGGCATGCGATCGATCAGTTGAAGCCGAGCAACGGAACCGTCAAGGCGTCCTACGAGACCTACCTGAGCGAGATCGGCTGGCGCGAGTTTGCGCACCACCTCCTCTACCACTTTCCGCATACCACCGGCAACGCCCTCCGTTCGGAGTTCGACGACTTCCCCTGGGAGCCAAGTAAAAACGAACTCGAGGCCTGGCAACAGGGCCGCACCGGCGTTCCACTCGTCGACGCGGCGATGCGTCAGCTTTGGCGTACGGGATGGATGCACAATCGAGCCCGCATGGTTGTCGCGTCGTTCCTGACCAAGAACCTGCTCATTGCTTGGCAAGAGGGAGCCGCGTGGTTCTGGGATACTCTGGTCGACGCCGACCTCGCCAACAACACCCTCGGCTGGCAGTGGACCGCTGGGTGCGGCGCCGACGCGGCTCCCTACTTTCGCATCTTCAACCCTGTCTCGCAGTCGGAAAAGCACGACCCGAAAGGCGACTACATTCGTCGCTGGGTACCCGAACTCGAGAAACTCGACACCCCCGACCTTTTCAAACCGTGGGAGGCGTCGAATGACGCTCTCGAGCGAGCCGGGGTCAATCTAGGCGAGACCTATCCCGAGCCGCTGGTCGATCTCTCGGAGACCCGCAAGAGAGCCCTCGCCGCCTACGACGACATGCGTGGCAAGTAATCTCGCCAGGAACTCCCTCGAACGATCCGCCCCCAACGGCGAACCCATCGGGGCCATTCCGTATCATTGAAGAGGTTGACTGGAGTTCGAGGGTCGCTAGCCGGTTCATCCTGGTCGCGGCCCCACGCGTATACCGTGGCGTTCGGCGAGGCACTCGACGAACTCATTCTCTTCCCAAGATCGCGGAGACGACTGGTTCCCCATGCCCTCCCCCACGCGAATCAAACAAGTCATCGTGATGCGACACGACCTGTCGATGCGTCGTGGCAAACAGATCGCCCAAGGCGCCCATGCCTCGCTCGCGTTCTTGCGCGAACGTCTCGTGCGTGGAGGTTCGCTCTCCTTCGACGCGTTGACGGGACCGGAACAACAATGGATGACCGAATCCTTCGCGAAGGTCTGTTGTCGCGTCAACAGCGAGGCGGAATTGATCGAGATCCACGACGCCGCGATCGCGGCGGGACTCGAAGTCCATCTCATCACCGACAGCGGCCGCACGGAGTTCCACGGCCAGCCCACGCGCACCTGCTTGGCGATCGGGCCCGACGACGCCGACAAGATCGACCGAGTGACCGGCCACCTTTCGCTGCTTTGAATCGCGCTAAGCTTCCGACGCCAAGGGAAGGAGATTGCCTTCCTCGTCGAAGCTCATCTCACGGGGCCCGGTCAACACCGATAGCTTGTCTTCATCGGCCACCGACGCCAGCAGCGATGGCGAGACTTCCAAGACGTGTAGGTTGAGGGTGTCGCGAATGCGCGCGATCCGCGCAGTGTGGAGATCCTCGATCGCCAACGAATCGAGCGCCTTTCCGATGGCCTCACGGTCGCTGTCGAAGTAGATCGGAATCTTCGAATTTTGCGGCGTCAGGGCCGTCAGGGAATTGGTGTACATCGTCGCTCGGTCGATCGACTCGACCAGTCGCGTGGTCGTGAAGTCCGCGAGTCCGATTCCCAGGGCGTTGCCATGCGTCTCCGGCGTCAACTCGCGGACGAAGATGCGACGAATGAATGGAGAGGGCCGCTCCTCGCGTCCAAGAGCACTCGAATATCCATGAACCCCGCGTCCGGTCACGTTGGGATCGATCCCCACCCCGCTGATGTTCTTGCCAATCCGATCGACGATGAGAAGATCGATTTCGTTGAAAGGCAGCAGCGGCATCAAGGAGCGTGCCTGCGCGTGAAGCCCCTCCTCCGCGGCCAACATCTCCTCCCTCACGACGAAGCTCAAACGCGCGGTCTGATGAAAATGATCCTCGAGAATCGCCACGCCCCCAAGGAGCGGAGCCTTGTCGATCAGCACCTCGGCCATCCCGCGCAAGACCGGCTCGTAGTCCATGCGGCTCGCCGAGGCGTGCATCGCGGCCGCGCCGTGTCGCTTGCCCAAGCCAATCACGCTCATCTTCAACAGCCCGCTACCGATTGGGCCGATGAAATCGGTGTGGGGCTTCACGCGATTGACGAGCAGAACACCGTCGGCGTCCAGAGCGTCGTTGCTGCAATAGACGGGAGCCCCTTGGGGCGTCTCCCCAAGTTGACGAACGTCGAGCGAATCGCGAATCGGTGCCCCCATCGACTCTTCGGTGACGCCGTAGCTCGCGAGGATCCCGCGTTGCCCCGCGGGAGTCGCGCCGCCGTGACTTCCCATCGCGGGCATGAGAAAGGGTTTGGCCCCGAACTCGCGTAGGATCTCGAGGGTGCCGCGAAGAATCGCCACTTGATTGGTGATGCCGCGACTTCCGACGCCGACCCCGATGGTGTCCCCCGACTTGACTCGGCCCGCCAACCGCGACAGTTCCGTTCGTAGAGTCTCGCCAATGTCGATGGGCGTGGAAGGGGGGAAGTTCTGACGAACGGTTTGAAGCGGAGGATAGATGCCCATGGAGGCCCTGTCGTAGGTGGCTCGTCCTTCCGCCCGAAACGATCCGTCACGAAAGGGCGATTGGGGAGATCGCAACTCTTCCTAGGCTCGCCGAGTTCCGCGCGGATTTCAAGCGGTGATTTCCGGGGGGAACGTCTGACGCGACCTTGGCGATGGAGCGCCGACGTAGCCTTGCTGAACGTTGGACGTCCAACCAAGGACGGGTGTTCCCAAACCGTTGAACTTGTGCACCGTCGACACCTGATGTTCCCGTGCCACGAGTCGATGCCGAACATTCCAACTGGCGACCCGAGACTTCGTCGGATTACACTCTCCGCGCACGCGCAACCGCGACCACCCTCCCACCTGGCGCATCTGGAGAACCAAACCGAGATTTCCCGGCCAACCCAGCCGGCAACCTGTTGACGATTCGCCCCTCTCCGGCGAGGCTGCGTGGTGTCTGACTACACAAGGAAAGCTACATGAGTAAGGGAAAGATCGCCCGTATCTGTCTCGGGCTGCTGTGGGTGGGATTGGGGCTTTCGTCGGTCGTCGTCTGGTGGCTCTCCGGCGTCCCGGCGGCGGAGGTTCCCCAGTACCTCGCCGACTGGCTCGAACGCGTCGGCACCACGAGGGCGGTCGTCCTCTTTCTCTTGCTCTATACCCTACGGCCGCTGATCCTCTTCCCATCGTCGGTGATGGGCATCGCCTCGGGCCTGACGTTCGGACCGGTGCTGGGATGTGCCGTCACGATGGCCGGAGAGCTGCTCGGCGCCACCCTCGCCTTCTCATTGGCTCGGTTTCTCGGTCGTCGCTGGATTGATGCCCGACTATGGCCGCGATTCGATAAGTGGAACAAGCGGGCCGGGGACAACGGCGTTCTTTCGGTGTGCGTGCTGCGGCTTATTTGGTTGCCGTACGACACCGTGAGCTATCTGTGCGGACTGACGCGCATTCGGCTTGCCGACTTCGTCCTCGGGACGGCGCTCGGTTCGATCTTCTACGTGCTTAGTATGACGCTACTCGGTGGAAGCGCCTCGGTCGGCCTGGTGGGCGAGATCGTGATCGGATCGCTCACGGTCTCCCACCGGGCCCTCCTGGTGCTGGTGTCGGTACTCTCGTTCGCCGTCGGCATCGTCCTCGCGGTGACCCTACGGCGACGATTCAAGCAGGCTCCGGTCGAGGCGGGCTCACCGGCTTGACGCGGGAAGCCGGATCAACTCGGATCCGGGTCGGGACGCTGAGTCAACTCGGATCCGGCGAGGGAAGCCGGATCAACTCGGATCCGGGTCGGGACGCTGAGTCAACTCGGATCCGGCGAGGGAAGCCGGATCAACTCGGATCCGGGTCGGGACGCCGGATCAGGATGTCGAGGAAGGTGCCGAAGATCTGAATCAATAGGCCAATCCCGATCACCGGACCGAGGATGAAAATCCCCCACGCGAAGATGACGTGGAGCTTCGCCAACCACCAAAACGAGATCTCGAGGACCTGGAAGAATAGGGTCCATGGCACGAAGATCAGTCGAAACGCCACCGGCCAGCTCGTCAGGCTTAAGAGAAAACCGGTCATCGCGAAGAGGACCGAGAAGCCGAGCAAGTGAACGTGCGTCGTCAGCGCCAACTGCTTGAGCGGAATCCCTTCATCGACTTCGAAGTAGATGCTCACTTCGTGGAAGTCGGTCAGCGGCATCTTCTGTGCCTGCGGATCGCTCCCTTCGGAGTGGCAGATGACGCAGTTGTTCTCCAGCGTCTCGCTGATCATGGGCTGTAGCTCGATGCCCTTTCGCTGCTCGATCGTTTCCGGCGTATCGACTCCAAAGAGGGCGACAAATTCGTCGAGCTTGGGACTGCCCGTCTCCTCGTCCATGATGATGCCTTCGTCGTAGGCCTTCTCCCGCAGAACCGGGTCGAGGTTCGACCAGTCGATGAGCATCTGACGGGACTCCTCGGCGTAGACCCGGTCCTCGTCGGACGTATCCTCGCCGTCGAAGGAGTACTCGAGGATCATGTCCTTCATCGTTCCCTCGAGAGCCGCCTGTAACAGATTGACGTGCGGGCTGCCGTGATAGGTGTCGATGACATCCTGGACTCCGAGCGAGTGGGAGATCTCGGAAACGAGGCCACCAAGGCCCTTCGAGCGATAGACCGAGGCGAAATCATCCAGTTCGATCGTCTGGTCCCCATCGGCGGCGGCGTGTTGGGCGAAGAGATTCGCCAACGCACCGAGATAGCCGAAACCGACCGTCATCAGGATCACGATCACCAGCAGCTTCTGCGGCCAGCCAATATTGCGAAGTTCGATCCGGCGAGGACGCGTGGGCGTTGTCGTCATGGAATTCAGGTCCCCAGTTCGCGAGAAACCAAACAAGTAAGGTAGGAAAGTCGCGACTCCAAGGCCGTGTTCAGGCCAGCGGTCTCGCATCAAGGAGGAAGGAGTCCGATCATCTCGTCGATCAATCGATCGGACCGATGCCGTGGGAGTCTCGCCGAGAACGGCCATCAAGCCCCGAGCGCTCTCGTGACCAATATGGTAACCGAGACCGACGCCCGGGGAAAGTGCGGAGCGGAAGTGACTTGTCGATCGGGCACCATGCCGCCGACCCCGGCGGGAGCTACTTCGTCTCCGCCTTGGGAGGCATCTTGCGGAATTGCAGCGGCGACCTCTTCGCATCGTGGAGTTCCGCGACACGCTTGGACCAGTCCCACGACGACTCGTCGACATCGTACAGGATGACCTTGCGCGGAAACGCGAGCGCGACGCCCTGTGGCACATCGAGCACCTCCATGATCTGCATCAAGTAGGGACCATCCTTGTGGGACGACGCCAACCGATGCAAATCAAAACGTTCCACGTCAGGCTCGAAGAGACCCGCGTAGAGAGCGATGCCGGCGGCTGAACCCTCTCCCTGAACCCATAGCCGCGTCTTGCCGAATTCCTCTTCCGATCGCAACGCCTGGATCGCCCGGCGAACGTCCCAGATCCGGCCCTCATCAATCGTCTTTCCCGTCAGGTGAAAACGACGCCGCAAATGGGTCGCTTCCCGCTTGTCGGTCGTCCAACCGTTGGGGCCGATCCCTCGGGGAGGAATCGTCGCGAAGGCCCAAGGCTGCTGGTTCATCATCGCGATCTCCGCCTGGAGATCCTTCTGACCCTTCTCCGTCGTCTTGACCTCGGCCCCTTCCGGGATCGCGTCGCCGAAGAGCGGTCCGAAGGTTTGGACGAACTTGTCCCACCCCTCGTCGTCGACCGCCGTGACCACGAGTAGCTTCGGTTCGTGCCGCTTCGTCCCATGGACGACGTAAATCGGCAAGCGAAGGTTCTCGTCGCTGGTGTATTCGAGCACCTGAAGCTCCAGGCCCTTCGATTCCTTGGTGGCGACGGTCTTGACCCCGAGAGCCGGCGGATCAGACGGCCACCCGCGCAGCGAGCGTTCCTTCAGTTTCGCCAGAAGGTCCTCGCGCTGCGACTCCCACTCACTGAGACTGTTGGGACGGGGCACCTTCGCGGTGGGAACGAAACGCTCGTCGATGGTGGTCACCTTCTCGTCGGCGGGGAGGCTCTTGAAGACCTTCAGTTGCTCGGGCGTGAATGCCTTGTCGGCGATCCTCGTGATCGCGGCGTTGCTGCCCTTGAGCCAACGGTTCATCCAGCGAAAGCCGGGGACCCGTAACTCCTGGGTATCCTTGTGGGGTCCCTCGGTAATCAGCAGCCCGAGCTTGTCGCCCGCGCTGTAGAGGTCGTAGATCCGCTTGACCTCGTCGTGAACGCGGACCACCCCGTCGAGCGGAAAGATGCTGTCTTTGTCGCTGTTCGACAGGAGAAGAGGCCGCGGAGCGACGAGGGCGGCGAGGATCGGAAAGTCCCAGCCGTAGTTGTTGACCATGAACATGCAGTCGCAGTGACCCTCGATACAGTCGTCGATGACATGGTTCTCGAGATCGGTGATGCCGGCGACGGGAATGATGCACTGGGGCCGATCGTCGATGCCGGCAATCCACCAGGAATAGGCTCCGCCGCCACTCCGACCGGTGACGCCGAATTTCTTCGCGTCGACCTCGGGCCTGGTCTCGAGGTAGTCGAGCGCCCGCACGCCGTTCCAGGCCTCGACGCCCGCCGGGGTGTAGCCGCGCGAGACCCACCACCAGCGGCCCAAGCGATGGGTCCCGTGGTGAACGCCCTCGATCTCGCCGAGTTGGATGGTGTCGATCGTGAGGCAACAGTAGCCGTGCCGGGCGTACCAGACCCCGTGGTAGTGGTAGTGGGTCTTGTTGCCGTAGGAGACGCCGTCCTTCTTGACTTGGCCATGGCCGCAGACGTAGAGGATCGTCGGCAGCGGCTTGGTCACTCTCTTGGGGCGATAGAAGTTCGCGGTGACGTAGAGCCCCGGCAGCGACTGAAAGTGCAAGTTCTCAACGGTGATGTCGTCGAGATCCACCGTCTTGGTGATCGTCGCCTTGAGGTCGGTCTTCTCGGGGTAAGGCGAGAGTCCGAGCATCTCCAAGAGTTGCTGGCGGTACTTGGGCCGAGCCTCTTTCCAGTCGTCGAGCGTCTTGATCTCGGCGAGCGCATTCTCGGCCCGCTGGCGAGTGACGCGTTCGAGGTACTCCCGGATGGTGTCGGTATTCTCTTTTTGCCGCTGATGGATCGAGGCATCATCCGCGCCGCAAAAACCGGCGGCGACCAACAGAGCCACGAGGGCAAGGGAAACTGGGCGAACCATCGAACATCTCCCAGGGAGGAGGTGGAGGAATGAATCAATCGGCGAGTTGCTGCGATCGTAGTCCAAGGATGGTGGGAGTTCAAGAGGGCGTCCCCCAGCGCTGGCGCCGGTGACGCTGATCGCAGACCAGCTCGTCGGACTCTCAAAACCGGCTTTCGGGAAAGGAGCGTCAGTTCGCGTTTGGCATGACCGTGCCGCCTGGTTCGACCGCGGCCGAGAAGAAACCGATCGACGCCTTGATCAGTTCCGAGCGTACTACCGTCGTGAACGACACGGCTCGTTTCTCGAGCGTCAACGTGGTCCCGATCGGGCTCGCGGTTGGCGCCATGTGCATCTGTGCGGCGAAGGGAGTTCTAGAAAGGAGCGTTCCGTTGACTTCAACGCTACCTAGGAGCTCGAAGGGGTCGATGAAACAGACGACGTGGGGCCGGAGCGGCAAGTCGGCGAGGATCCGACGCAACCGTGGATCATCGGCCAGCCTCGACTCTTGATCCTGCAACGCCTTCAGCATCCCAACGTCATTCCCCGACGCATGACCAACGCGAGTCGGTGAGAGAGCCGTCCAGTACTCATCGCGAGCCTCCTCAACGACCTTCTCCTGCCCCTTCGCATCCGTGGAGGGCTCGCGGCGAAACCTGACGACCCGCCTCCCGTCAAAGTCTTCATCAGGCAACGACTCGAGTTTCTGTTCGTTGAGCAACTGGCTCCCCAAGGGTTGCGCGGTCTTCGAAACCGAAACGTAGGCCGCGGCATCCGCAACAGCGAGGCTCCCGAGCGATGCGTAGGCCCCTTCGCGCGTCATGGACATCCCGTTGGATTGTCCGCCTACTATCTGACGGGCCATCTTCTCCAATGCGGCGTCGTATTGAGTAATGAGGATGTCTCTGACCTGCTGGGAGACGTCGCTCTCGTTGTTCGGAAGCCGAACCCAAGAGGAAATGGCCTCGACGAACAACTTGAAGAAGGGATCGTTGGAACATCCATAGGCGAAATGAAAGGAGGAAGCAGGCAGCCCGGCCAGGAGGTCGGCGGCAGCCGGCGGAGGGCTCTCGAGCCGCTTTCCGAGCGTCGAACCCTCGACGAAGGTGAGCCGGAATCGCTTCGTGACCCGCTCGGAGTCGACCGAGAGTCCCAGGCTCGCTGATTCGGTCTGGTCCATCATCCAGACGAGCCCGTCGAGCAGCCAACGGACTTGAATCGCCATGCGTTGCGGATTCTCGATGGTCACCCCTTCGAGGTTCTGTGGATGCAGGTACGTCGCGATCGCCTCCCGGGTCATCATCGCGGAAAGCTTGTCGATCAAGGGCTTCGCCGATTGAACATCGACCCAAACAAAGACGTCCGATGTCGCCGCGAGCTTCGCTACTTCCTCGCTCCATCGCTCGGAGATGCGGCGCGGGGACTTTTCAAAACGAGCGAGCGTCTCTTCGTTAACGGCTCCGACGAGAACATTGCCCACCGGAAGGTAAAACGCTTCGCCCTCTTGCTCGTAGAAGCGTCCGACACGCTTGGCCCCCAGCAAGGTAAGCGCCTTCTCGACGTCCTTGACCTTCCAGAAAACGACCAGCTCTCGCATAAGTTCCGCGTCGAGTTGCTTGGCATTAAGGAAAGGGTCCGAGGGAAGTTCCAAGAGCACAACGCCAATACCCTCGAAGCCTTCTTCGACTTCCGCCGACATCTCCGGGAAGACTCCGACCCCGTCGAAGCCCTCATCTCCAATCTCGCTCAGGCCCGAGGATCTAGCGAATCCCAAGAGCCCCTCTTCGAGATCTTTCAGGTCGTTGAGAATGGCAGCCGCCTTGGCGTCGGCGGGGATGTGAGCCGCGAGATTGTCCGCTTGGGTTCGGCGAGCAATGACCATCGCGAACAGAGTTGCCAGCGTCAAAACCGTCGCGAGAAACCGGGATTGGGATGAGCGATGGAGCACGACACAACCTCCTTGTTGTCGATCGAAAACGAACGGACCGAACGCATCGTCATCGACATGGTCGATCTGACCGAGTTTCGTTGCAAGAGGACTTCGCCCAGACACTACACGGAGTGTGTCCACGGATTCATTTTGGACGCCGCTTCCCGATTGGCTAGCGCCGGTTGCTGTGCTACCGGGGGGAGTTAGCCTCGCGGGAGTTGCCGGCGCTTGAAGGGCTAGCCCCGGTTGCTGTGCTACCGGGGGTGGGTAGCCTCGCGGGAAATGCCGGCGCTCGAAGGGGTAGCCCCGGTTGCTGTGCTACCGGGGCGGCGTAGCCGCAAGAAGTCGCGGGCGGTGGTAGAGATCCGAGAACGGAGAGTGGCCGGCGAAAGTACGATTTGCCCGAGACTTCTTGCCGACTTCGTCGGCCCCGGTTGAATCAACCGGGGGTAGCCTTGCAGGGAGTTGCCGGCGCTTGAAGGGCTAGCCCCGGTTGCTGTGCTACCGGGGCGGCGTAGCCGCAAGAAGTCGCGGGTGTTGGCAGAGATCCGAGAACGGAGAGCTGCCGGCGGAAGTACGATTTGCCCGAGACTTCTTGCCGACTTCGTCGGCCCCGGTTGAATCAACCGGGGGTAGCCTTGCGGGGAGTTGCCGGCGCTTGAAGGGCTAGCCCCGGTTGCTGTGCTACCGGGGCGGCGTAGCCGCAAGAAGTCGCGGGTGGTGGTAGAGATCCGAGAACGGAGAGTGGCCGGCGAAAGTACGATTTGCCCGAGACTTCTTGCCGACTTCGTCGGCCCCGGTTGAATCAACCGGGGGGAGCCTTGCGGGGAGTCGCCGGCGCTTGAAGGGCTAGCCCCGGTTGCTGTGCTACCGGGGCGGCGTAGCCGCAAGAAGTCGCGGGAGGTGGTAGAGATCCGTGAACGGAGAGTTGCCGGCGAAAGTACGATTTGCCCGAGACTTCTTGCCGACTTCGTCGGCCCCGGTTGAATCAACCGGGGGTAGCCTTGCAGGAAGTTGCCGGCGCTCGAAGGGCTGGCCCCGGTTGAATCAACCGGGGGGAGCCTTGCGGGGAGTTGCCGGCGTTCGAGGGGCTAGCCAGAACTCCCAGGATGATCAGGAACGATCGCCACATCCATTGACAGGTTTCGCGGGGAATGGGATAGGGCGGGGATGGACAGGAAGACCATTCAGACAGGGCGGAGCCGACGCATGCACAAGCACACGTTGTTTCTTTCAGGACTCTTGGCGGTGACGATGGGCGTCGGTTGCGGCTCCCAAGGTTCCGACAGCGCGCCGACGAGCCAGGCGACTCCAGCTCCCGCCCCTAAGCCGACAACCTCCGTTGCCGAGACCGCCTCAACGCCCTCGCCTTCCCCGACCGATACGGTCGCGAAGCCCGTGAGCGTCTCGACACCCGCTCCCGTCGCCGCCACGCCGTCGACGAAGGAACCCACCCGAACCGCGACGAGCACTCCCGAGGTCGCGCCGGAGCCCGTTCCCGCGCCGGCGATGGTCACGTCCGAGAGCAAACCCGCCGAGGAAGTCGCCGACGGATTCGTGCTGCCGGAAATCGAGATCGAGACCGAAGCGCCCAAGGGACCTTCGCTTCCGGGCCTTAGCAAGGGCGACGAGAACAAGAAGCTGTAGTGCTCTGGTCCAACCAAACTCTAGGGTGCCATTGGCTGCTTGCCAGCCAGTGCCAAAGGGATAGGGCGAGACCAACACCAACTTCAAGTTGGACCAAGTGCTTCAACAATTCGCTTCGGCTCCATCCCATGTCCGCACCATCCCGCCTGGTGACTCGGCCCAAGGCACGACACGCCTTGGTAAAGACCCAACTCATTGCCACTGGATGAGAAGCAACCAGTGGCATCCCAAGAGCGAGAAGGGTCATGGACAGGGCGGTTGGCATCAAGGGAGACGGCCGCCGGAGACCCATTCGCTTTCTCCCCGCTGGAAGCGCAACCGCGCCGTGTCGCATGACGGCACGAGCCATCGACCAACCTTCCCATCTCCCCTCTCGTCCCCGATCGCGTCGGTCGTTCGTCAACCTTCGTGGGCGTCTCTTGAATCGGACCAACCAAACCAGAAGACTGAGGTTGGCGTCATTTTTGCGAACCGAAGACCTTCCCAATACCTAGAACGACCATTATGCTGGCCAAAAGAATCATCCCGTGTCTTGACGTGAACAACGGTCGCGTCGTCAAGGGGACCAATTTCGTTCAGTTGCGCGACGCGGGCGATCCGGTCGAGATCGCCGCGCGGTACGAGGTCGAGGGAGCCGACGAGCTGGTCTTTCTCGACATTACGGCCAGCCACGAAGCACGTGACATCATCCTCGACGTGGTCCGTCGGACGGCCGAGGTCTGCTTCATGCCGGTGACGGTGGGTGGCGGGATCCGAACGTTGGAGGACATTCGGAGTTTGCTCAATGCGGGTGCCGACAAAGTGTCGATCAACTCGACCGCGTGCAAGGATCCCGAGTTCGTCCGCAAGGCGGCCGAGCGCTTCGGGAGCCAATGCATCGTGGTGAACATCGACCCCAAGCGGGTGATGCGTGACGGAAACGAGGTCTGGGAGGTCCATATTAACGGGGGACGCGTCCCGACGGGACGGGAAGCCGTGGCGTGGGCCCAGGAAGTCGAGGAGCTGGGAGCGGGCGAGATCGTTCTGACTTCGATGGATGCTGACGGTACAAAAAATGGGTATGATTTAACCATGACTCGCGCGGTGGCCGATGCGGTGAGAGTTCCCGTGGTCGCGAGCGGCGGCGCCGGGCACCCAAGCCACTTGGCCGACGCGGTGACGGAGGGAAGAGCGGACGCGGCGTTGGCGGCGAGCATCTTCCACTATGGCGAGTACTCCATTCAAGAGGCCAAGCGGTTTCTCGCGGATCGCGGCATCGAAGTCCGCTTGGTCTAACGGCCAGCTAACGTCAAAGGAACCTGAGCATGGCGACGGCGGAAGCCAAAGATTCCTCGCAGAAAGAAGACGCCCCCAAGGAGCAAGCCGGCGGGGCCGAACCGAAGCGCAAGACGCTCGAAATCGAAAAGATCTTTCGGCTCTGCATGAAGCTGGGCGGCTCCGACTTGCACCTCAAGGCGGGCAAGCCCCCGATGATTCGTCACAAGGGCGACATTCGGCAGATCGAACTACCGCCCCTGAGCAATCGCGACCTGGAACGCCTCTGCATTCCGATGCTCAACGAGCGCAATCACGAGATTTTCTTTCGCGAGGGGGGAGCCGACTTCGCGTTCATCATCGGCGACAACGAGGCGCGTTTTCGCGTCAACATGTTCAAGCAGCTCGGCAACATGGGGCTGGTCGCTCGTTTGGTCAACCAGTCGATCCCGGGCTTCGACAAGCTCTTTCTGCCGTCCGCCCTGGCGGATGTCTGCCTGCATCATCAAGGCTTGATCATCCTCGCGGGGGTCACCGGTAGCGGCAAGAGTACGACGATCGGGTCGATGCTCAACTTCGTCAACTCGAAGCGGCGTTGCCACATCCTAACGGTCGAGGATCCGATCGAATTCGTCTTCACCGACGACAAGGCGATCGTCAATCAACGGGAGGTCGGCCACGACGTCCTCTCCTGGTCGATCGCCCTCAAGCACGCGATGCGGCAAGACCCCGATGTCATCCTCGTCGGCGAAATGCGTGACCGCGACACCTTCGAGGCGGCGGTTCACGCGGCCGAAACCGGCCACTTGGTCTATGGAACGATCCACGCGTCGACCGCTCCACAAACGATCGGGCGTATCCTTGACTTGTTTCCTCATGAAATGCATCACGCCATTCGGCAAACGATGGGGTTCAATCTCAAGGCGGTCATTTGTCAGAAGCTGATGAAGACGACGCCGGAGTGGCAGGACAAGGGTATCTCGCGGGTGCCGATCAACGAGATCATGCTCTGCAACGCGACCGTTCGCAAAGCGATCATGGAAGGCAAGGACGAGAAGATCCCGGACTACCTTCGGTCCTTCGAACACGAAGGGATGCAAGACTTCACGATGGCGCTGCGTCAGCGAGTCGAGGCCGAGATGGTCACGCGCGAAGCCGCCTTCGAGATCGCCCCGAACCCCGACCGGCTCAAGATGGAGCTCAAGGGAATTCGGGTGCCCACTTAAATCGACCCTTCCCTGGTTGGCCGTCGCTCGTCACGCGAGCGAATGGTCGCGAGCGGAAGCGACAAGCACGGAAAGGGGCCCATCCTTGAAACGTCTACTCCCAGTGTGGCTTGCGGTCGCGATGGCCGGGCTGACGGGAACCGCCCTCGCGGGGGGACCGCTCGCGCTCCTCGCGCAGGTACCGCGTGGCTCCGGGTTCACCCTGAACTACATCACGCTGATCGTCGCGATCGCCCTCTTTCTCGGGTGGACGGCCCTTTCGCACTGGGTCAACGAGGACGCGCAGTCGATTCGCGCCGACGCGGGGCTCTGGAACTCCGCGGTCCTCTTTCTCGGCCTGGTCGGCGTCCTGCAATTCTTCATCGTGGAGAACTTCGTCGCCTCGATCGGTATCTACGTGGCGTTCGTCCTCGGGCCCGTGGTGGCCTTCGTCTACATCGCCCACAATCCGAACGTGGCGGACAACCGTAAACTGCTCACACCAGAGCACTTTGAGCGACTGGCGGCGCGTTTTGGGATGCGTTTCGACAAGGACGATGTCGGCGAGGAGGAACTCCAACTCACTTTCGTCGCCAAGACGAGCACCGGCCGACGCGAGGATGCCGTCAGCAAGGCCGAGGGATCCCGCGGCTACGGGTCGGCCAAGGAATTGATGTACGACGCGATCCAATCGCGCGTCACCGACATCCACCTAGAGCCGAGCGGCGAGCAACTCTCGGTCCGCTATCGTATTGACGGCATTCTCCATGCCGCCGAACCCTTCGATCGCCCGACCGGCGACGCGCTGCTAAATGTCTACAAGGTGCTCGGCGCCATGGACATCACCGAACGGCGCAAACCCCAGGACGGCAGCTTCGGCGTCATCCTCGGCGAGGACAAGGAATACGACATTCGTGTCGCCACCTCCGGCTCGTCCCACGGCGAGAAGATGGTCTTGCGTATCCTCGACGGTTCGCAAGACATGCTCAAACTCGAGCGGGTCGGGCTCAACAAGAAGCTCCGCGAACGGATGAGCGAGATCATCGAGCAGCCGCACGGGATGGTCCTCTGCTGTGGCCCGACCGGAGCGGGCAAAAGTACGACCCTCTACGCGTGCCTCAATACGCTCGATCGCTACATGCACAACGTCATCACGATCGAGGATCCGATCGAATACCGCTTGGATGCGATCACGCAGATCGAGATCAACACCAAGGCTGGACAGACCTTCGCGGGCAGCCTGCGGAGCATCTTGCGCCAGGACCCCGACGTCATCCTCGTCGGCGAAATCCGCGACGCGGAGACGGCGACCATCGCTTGCCAAGCCGCCCAAACGGGCCACTTGGTCTTCAGCAGCGTTCACGCCAATGACGCGGTCACCACGGTCTTCCGTCTGCTCGATCTCGGCGTTGACTCGAGCAACTTGGCCACGGCTCTCTCGGCGGTGATCGCCCAACGGCTCGTCCGGGTACTTTGCAAGAAGTGCCGTCAACCCTACGTGCCGTCGCCCGAGCTTCTCTCGAAGCTGGGCATCAAGTCGAGCGCGGGGATCGAGGCCTTTCACCGAGCCCAGAAGGGCGGCTGCGAGCACTGCTCCACCACAGGTTATTTTGGTCGTACGGGAATCTTCGAGTTGCTCACCGTCAGCGAGCCGATGCGCGACATGATTCGCGACCGGACCTCGCTGAAGGAACTCAAGACCGAGGCCCGACGCAATGGGTTGGAGTTGATGCGCAACTATGGCATCCGCCTGGTCGCGCGGGGCGTGACGTCGGTCGAAGAACTCAAACGAGTGGCGACGTAAACGCCGGGAGAACCGAAGAACGATGCTCTATGTCTTGGTGATCGGCCTGATCCTCGCCTCGGCCGGCCTTTTGATGAAAGAGGGCGCTCAGGGCGCGGCGGTCGTCCTCGTCGCGACGATCTTCTCGGGGCTGATCGCCTTCACGACCTTCGAGCCGATCGCCGCGTTGATCGAACGATCGGTCCCCGCGATCGGAGCCTACGCGGACGCGATCGTCATCCTCGCGATTTTCTCCCTCTGCGTGACCGGTCTGCGGTTGGCCGCCGAGCACCTCTCGCCGGTAATGGTCAAGCTTCCCGGGATGGTACATCAGATCGGCGGGGCGCTGATCGGAGCCTTCAACGGGTGGATCTTGGCTGGAATCTTCCTGTGCGTCTTCCAGACCCTTCCGCTTCACCAAAACTTCTGGGGCTACCAGTACCGCAATCTCGAGAAGGGAAACGCCTTCAACCCCGATCGCTACTGGCTTGCGTACGTCGATCATGCCAGTCGGGTCATCTTCGATCGCTCGCCGGCTCACCCCTTCGATCCGGCGGCCGACTATCTTTACCGCTATCACCACTATCGACGCTATGACGACTCTGGTAAGATCGAAACGGTCGGTGGATCGCCCGGCGATCAAGAGACCACGCGTCCCACGCGTTCTCGTCGGGGCGCCAGCCCACGGCGGATCTAGGGTTCGCATCCCGTTCCGCCTTCCTCGTCATCGTGCCCACGTCGAGACCTTTCGATGGGATCCCAGGAGAAATATCTCAAGCCGGAGGTCATCCGCCAGGTCAAGCGGCTTGATCTGCGGGCGCGGTTCATCGTCGAAGGCTTCATCAGCGGCTTGCACGCCAGCCCCTTCCAGGGCTTCAGCACCGAGTTCAGCGAACATCGCAAGTACACGCCCGGGGACGATCCCAGCACCATCGACTGGAACGTCTTCGCCAAGACCGACCGCTTCTACGTCAAGAAATACGAGGCCGAGACCAATCTCGACGGCTACCTGGTCATGGACCTCTCCGCCTCGATGGACTACACCCATGATCAAGAGCTGACCAAGTTCGAGTACGGCATCTGTCTGGCCGCCTCGCTCGCGTACCTCATGATCCATCAATCCGATGCCGTCGGCTTGGTGACGTTCGATACCAAGGTCCGAAACAGCCTGCCTCCCCGCAGTCGGCGCACCCAGCTCTCGGCCATTCTCGCCCTGCTGGCGAAGCTAAAGCCGACCGGGACCACCGACATCGCCGCCTCGCTGCATCAAGTCGCGGCGATGGTGCGACATCGGAGCCTGTTGATGGTCTTCAGTGACCTCCTGAACAATCCCGACGATGTCATCCGCGGCCTGCACCACTTGAAACATGGCGGCAACGACGTCATCGTCTTCCACATTCTCGATGCCGCGGAGGCGGAGTTCCCGTTTCACGGAATGGTTGAACTCGAGGACGTCGAATCGGATCGAAAGATGGTAATCGACTCCGATGGGCTTCGCGCGGACTACCTCGAGGCGTTGGCGGAGTTTCAAGACCGGTATCGCCGCGATTTCGCCCACGCGAGGATTGACTATGTCCCCGTGCACACGGGGATGCCCTTCGATCGTGCACTGATGGAATACCTTGTCGATCGCAGTCGGCGCGCATAAACGTAGTAGGTGCGTCGCGGGATCGGCAGCCATTGACGATGTCTTTTGGCCTGCGAACGATCCCAGGTGAAAAGGAATGGTCCATGATGCAGCAGCGGACGCGCATCAAGATCTGTGGCATCACCTCTCCCGAAGACGCCATCATGGCCGTCGGCGGCGGCCGTGCCGATGCCATCGGATTGAACTTCTGCCGAGAGTCGCCGCGGCGCGTCTCCTTGGTCACCGCGCGCTCGATCGTCTCCAACACCCTTCCCGGCGTGGAAATCGTCGGCGTCTTCCGCAACGCCGATGCCGGAGCCATTCGCGACACCCTCGCCCGGACCGGGGTTCACTCGGTGCAGCTCCACGGTTCGGAGCCTCCCGCCCTCGTCGCGGAGTTGGCTCCGCTTCGCGTCGTTCGCGCCTTTTCCTGGAAAGGCCCCGAGACCGCGGCCCTCATCACGACCTTCCTTGAGGAGTGCGATCGGCTGGGACAGTTGCCGAAGGCCATCCTGCTTGATACTCATCGGAAGGGGATCGCGGGCGGAACAGGGATGACTTGGGATTGGGACCAGGCGCTGGAAACTTCCTTTGACATTCCCATGATCCTCGCCGGTGGCTTGAACCCCGAGAATGTCGGGGACGCGATTCGTCTTCTCAGACCGTTCGGGGTCGATGTCGCCAGTGGCGTCGAGTCGGCTCCGGGGGTCAAGGATTACGATCAGCTCGCCGCCTTCTTCCGTTCCGTCCGTGAAGCGGACGAACTCGTTCGGGCTTAGAGATCACCGCCAGGAACGATTCATCCCCGTCGGCCCCTCGCAGGCTGTTGAGCTAGGCGTGCCAAGGCGAACCCATTCGCCCCCGGCCCTCCGAGCCTTTCAGCGGCCTGCTCGCGTGGGCGTCGTCGATCATGAACCATCGCAGCCACTTGGGGAGAAGCTTCCATGGCAGACATTCGGGCCTTCCGCGGCCTTCGCTACGACTTGGCAAAAACCGGCTCCTTGGCCGACCTAATCGCGCCTCCTTACGACGTCATCGACGAAGGCCTCTCCCAACGGCTTCACGCCGCCAACGACCACAACGTCATCCGGTTGATCCTCAACCCGACCAAACCCGAGGACACCGACACCGACAACCGCTACACCCGCGCGTCGAAGACCCTTCGCCACTGGCGCGAGTCGGGCGCCCTGGCCGAGGAAGCCGAACCGTGCGTTTACGCCTACTTCCAAGAGTTCACTTGGGAAGGCGTGACCTACAACCGCCGCGGCTTCATGGTCCGCGTGCGCCTCGAACCCTTCGGCGAGGGCAAGATCTACCCACACGAGGAGACGATGCCCGGCCCCAAGGCCGACCGCCTGAAGCTCTTCCACGCGACCGGCATGAACTTGAGCCAGATCTTCGGACTCTATCCCGACGCCGATAACGAAGTCGCCAACAGCATCGAAGAAGCCGTTCGCGGCAAGACCCCGCTCGAGGCGGTCGACCACCTTGGCGTGACCCATCGCCTCTGGACCGTCACCGATCCCGAGACCGTCAGCAAGATCCAGGGATTGATGGGACCGAAGCCGATCTTCATCGCCGACGGTCACCACCGCTACGAGACGAGTTGCAAGCACCTCGAGGAACGCGAGGCCGCCGGCAAGGTCACCGGACCGGAGGATCCCTCCTGCTTCACCCTGATGATGCTCGTCGGCATGGACGATCCGGGACTCAAGGTGATGCCGACCCACCGCCTGGTCAGTGGCCTACCCGGCATCACCTCGGCACAGCTCCAGGACCGTCTGGGCGAAGTCTTCAAAATCGAGGCGATCGGCAGTGGCGAGGAGAAGGCGCGCCAAGCTTGCGAAGCCGTCGAATCCTCCGACCGGCAAGACATGATGGCCTTCGGCACGACCTCCGATCAGGAGTGGTTCGTCGCCACCCTGAAGGATCCCAAGGCGATGGACGCCGCCGTCAGCGATCATTCGGAGGTCTGGAAGTCACTGGGCGTCAGCATCCTGCACCGCTTGGCGTTGGGTAAGTGCCTGGAAGGAATGGGCACCCCCTCGTGCACGTACGTCCATCTCGTCGACGAAGTCCTCGAGTCGATGGCCGCGAAGAGCTGCGACCTCTGTTGCATCGTGCAGCCGGCGACGGTGGAGCACATTCGGGCCCTGGCGAGCAAGTTCGAGAAGATGCCGCCCAAGAGCACCTACTTCTATCCGAAGCTCGCCAGCGGATTGGTCTTCAATCCGATCCACTGATCGGCTCTCCCAAACCCTGAGCCCCCGGTTGTCCCGCGACCGGGGGTTGGACTCGGCAACCCCAACGGGAGCGCGGATCCTCGTAGAGTGGGCCTGCGGCGCACCATCGATAGGCAATACGGTCCCCCTACACTCTCGACACCCGCCAAGAGTTGGTCGCTTCGCGAATGGGGCAAGGGAAGAGTTATCGCCCCACCGGGGCTCGCCATACGGGACTCGACAACCTGGCACTCACGTGCCAGCCTCTATTCGGCCGCCGCTTCACGGCTTCTCTGTTCCACCGCAGCCCTTGAATGGGCTCATCGCTCCGCGACCAGGTCGTTAGCGTCCTCAATCATGGTTGCCTTCGGTTTCCACTGGCTACTTGCCAGTGCCAAAGGATTGGGGCGACATCAACACAGACTGGAAGTTCGAACAGAGCGTTGGCGTCTCGATTGGCAAGTTCGCGACATGAAGCCTGCTCCATCGTTCGCGCGGAATCTTGCCCGATCGCAAGCGTTGTCCCCATGCCCACGCAAGCGTGGGCGCAACGAAGACGGGACAGACGAAGCCCCCGCCGAAACTGCCGATCAATCCTCACAGCAGGTTGCTGGCCATCTCGGCGAGGACTGAACGCTCCCCCTTCTCGAGCGTGACGTGGGCGTAGAGCGATTGGCCGACCATTCGGCTCGTCAGGTAGCTGAGCCCATTCGACAGAGCGTCGAGGTACGGCTGATCGATCTGGTGGATGTCGCCGGTGAAGACGATCTTCGTTCCCTCGCCGGCACGGGTGATGATCGTCTTGATCTCGTGCGGGGTAAGGTTCTGGGCCTCGTCGACGATGAAAAAGACCCGCTGCAAGCTCCGCCCGCGAATGTACGCCAACGGCGTGATCATGAGCTTCTCGGAGTCGAGCATGTCCTGGATGCGTTTGGCCCCGATGTCGTGTTCGCCGAACTGATGCCGAATCACCGTCAGGTTGTCGAACAGGGGCTGCATGTAGGGCGTCAGCTTCGCGTCTGAATCCCCTGGCAGAAACCCGAGGTCCTGGTTTCCCAGAGGCACCACCGGACGCGCCAGCAAGATCTGACGGTACTTCGACCGGCACTCCAGCGCCGCCGCCAGAGCGAGAAGGGTCTTCCCCGTCCCCGCCTTGCCCGCCAACGTCACCAGTTTGATGTCGTCGTTGGTCAGCGCCGCCAGCGCGAAGGCCTGTTCGGCATTTCGGGGCGAAATCTGATACGCCTGGAGTTTTTCAACACGCGCGAAGCTGTCGGAGGTCGAACGGTAGGTCGCGAGCGCCGACTTCGAACCGTTGCGAAGGACGAAGTTCTCGTTGGCCAATGGATGATCGACGAGGGCGAGTTGCTCGCGAGCAGCCTCGCCATCGGTGTAGAAGGAGTCGATGACTTCGCTGGGAATGCCCTCGAAGGTCCGCTTGCCGCTGTACAGCTTGTCGACGCTCTCGACCTTGTCGCTGGTGTAGTCCTGGGCGGGCATGCCGAGGGCCTTCGCCTTCATTCGAAGGTTGGTGTCCTTGGAGACCAGGATGACCGAGCGATGGGGCTCTTTCTTTTGAAGCGAGATGCCGGCGTTGAGAATGCGGTGATCGGGCGTGTCTTGGGAGAAAGCGACCTTCAAGGCTTCGTCGAGCGGCCCGGTCAGGACAACGCGAATTGCTCCCATCCCTGGGCCAAGAGCAACTCCCGCGTCGGAGAGGATATCGCCGGTGAGCTTGTCGAGTCGACGAAGAAACTCACGGGCCTGAAAGTTGATGTCTTGGTTGCCACGTTTAAAGCGATCGAGTTCCTCCAATACGGTGATCGGAATGACGACGTCGTTTTCCTCGAAGTTTTGAATGCAGTTGTAGTCGTGCAGAATCACATTCGTGTCGAGGACGAACAGCTTGCCTACCGGGCGTTCCGGTTCCGTGGGCATTAAGGTCTCCGCGCTGGTGATCCATGGTCCCCCTGCGGCCCCGAGGGCCGGACGCGCAGTATCCCGCCAACCCTGCCGATCGTCAAGATTGCGAAGGCGGCGCGGGAGCGTTCGACGCCGGTTGGGCGAAAGTCGGCTCGTCCGCGAGGGTCGATTTCGCCGACATAAGAAGGAGCACGCGACTTCACCGTCGGGGGATTGACACCCCAACTCATGATACCGCATGGAGAAAGAGCGACGGCGCTCCTTCCGAGGGAACGGGCAAGAGAGACAAGATGAAGATTACGTTAAGATCCGCGAGCTTTCGGAAGGATATATAGACAGGGGAGTTTTCAGCCCCGAATTTTCGGCCCTCTCGATGGGCCAAGGATGGTCAGTACGAGCAACATAGTGGGACAGAGAGCGTGAAACTTCCTGAAAACTTACTCGAACAAATTCCCGAAAGTGGTGCGCGGTTGCTTGCCCTCTCCTCGTTGGACACCGCTTCCGCGGCCGTCCGGCGCCTGGAGGATCCACACGACACCGAGGCGCTGCACGACTTCCGAGTCGCCGTTCGCGGACTTCGCAGTCGGCTCAAAGCCTATCGGCGCTACTTCAAGCAGAACATTTCGCGCAAGCTCTTGACCAAGGTCAAAGAGCTCGCCTCCTCCACCAACGCCACGCGTGATGCCGAAGTCCAACTCCAATGGCTCAACGCGCAAAAAAAAGCCCTTGAAGGCAAGCATGCCCTCGGACTACAGCGACTCATCGACCGGCTCTCCTCGTTCAAGTCCGCCGGCTACGACGAGATCCGCGCCCAGGTCCAGGAGCGGTTCGGCAAACTCGAACCGAAATTGCGTGAAAGGCTGATGATGTATCGTCTCGAGATCCATCTCGAGCGTCCTCGCGCCGATTGCACCTTCGCCGCCGCCACCGCGGAACTTATTCGAGAAGATGCTCAGGAACTCGAGGACTATCTCCGATTTATTGAAGGGCCCGAGGACGAAGAGAACTCGCACGAGGCTCGCCTGGTCGTCAAGCGGCTGCGGTGCTTGCTCGATCCGATTCGTCACTTCATCCCCGAGTGCAAGCCGATGGTCAAGCGGCTCAAGGGATTGCAGGACACGCTCGGCGAACTGCATGACAGCCACGTCATGTCGACCGAGGTCGGAGCAACGATCGAAGTCGCCGCGACCCAGCAAGCCCGCGAACTGCTCGCCTCGGTGATGGGAGGTTACGATTCGGATCGCTCGCGCCACGATCAGGAGTGTCGCGACATCGTCGCGATCGCCAACGTGGTGCGGGGACGGACCCTCGACTTGTACCAGAAGCTGGAGAAGAGCTGGCTCCGCGGACGCGCCGAAGGGTTCCTCGGCCAAGTTCACGACCTGGCCAACCGCCTCTCCGCGTACGAGGCGATCACGCCGCACGCCCGCTTGAGCCGGGTGGCGAGGCTGCTTTGGTCACCGCGGCCGGCCACGCCCGAAGAGGGTGGCAAGGGATCGTCGCGCGTCGCTTAGCGGCGAGGTCACCGACAGGAGTTCGGGTGCCGCTGGCTGCTCTCGGGCCAGTGAGCACCGCTTCTCGTCGTTACGCCCCCGCGGTTACCTGGGGCGTCTTGCACCGGTCAATGGAAGGGGCGGTGTCGTCGTGGTCAGTTTGTCGCTCGGGTCCCCCGCCAGCGACGAGCGACCGCACGACGCCGCCCCGACGGGGCCGGACACTTCCTCTCACCACTCCCAACAAACGATTCCAACCCGATTCGAATCGATGCCGTCGCGGCGTTCACGTTCCGCGAACGGGATTGCCCGTCGCTCAACGTCCCGATTCAAGCGACCTATGAGTGCCAATGCTCACGCTTGTCGTGGGCACGCAAAGAGAACCACGTTCGCCGTGGGCACATAAAGAGAACCACGCTTGGCGTGAGCACGAGGGAATCGCCTTGGGTTCGGCAAGCGCCACACGCCTAGTGCATCATTGGGACCTGACCCTCGGCTGCCACTGACTGCTGGCCAGCCAGTGCCAGAGGACTGCGTCCAAACCAACGCAAACATTCAGGCGGAGCAGTGCCTAATTGCCAGGCAACTCATCGACGTAGCCGAGGAACATCGTCTCGATCCCGAGGTGCAGAGCTTCGTTCCATTGATGCTCGAGCTCGGCGGTCCAGTCGTCCTTGTGGAAGTCCTTGACCACTTCAATCAGCACGGCGCTGAACTTCGGAAAGAGTTCCCTCGGGATGCCAAGCTTGTAGTGCTTGTGTCCCATTCGGATCAGGTACCGCTTCTGAAATTCGACCCGAGACACGAAGTATTGGATGACCGACTCCAGACCGATCGTCAGGATCGCCGCCTGGTAGCGCATGTCGACGCCTTCAAAGAAGCGGCCGATGTCCGGGTGCTTGGCGATCACGATCTTGTAGAACTGCTGCGCCAGTTCTTCGTCGGTTCTGAGGAGGAGGTTTCGCAGGCTCTCGTGCAAGTTGGCCATGGCTTCTTGTCGACTCCGTACTGAGACCATCGGATGGGGCGTATCGATGACAATCGGAGGTTAACAAGATTCATGGGCTCGCGGCAAGTTTCGTGGCACGAGCCTTCGCGGAATCGGTGGCGGAAGTGACAAAATCGCGGCGAGAGAACAGGCGTTCGCCGCAAGGATGGACCTTGGCAACAAGGACGATCGTCGGATCGGCTAGTTCATCATCCATTCTTAATTTTTGGGTAGAGTCGGGCCAGTTTGGTGCGTGCTTCGTCGATTTGTAGTTGCCAGTCGACGCCGCGCTGCTTCTGGTTGGTCTGGTCGGACCAAGCCCCGATTTCGTCTCGTAATTCGTCGAGTTCGCCGACGCGTCGACCGGTCAGACACTGTCGTGTCATCGCGCTCAGTTCGCATTCGGCGACGTTTAGCCAGCTCCCATGCTTCGGAGTGTAGACGAACGTGATTCGCTTGACATAGGCACGTGCCACGGCAGGCTCAAACAACTCGTAGAACGCTCCCTTGGTGTGGGTGTTTAGGTTGTCGAGAACCAGCGTCACTTGCTGGCAATCGGCGTAGCGAGTGTCGAGCAGTTGCGCGACCTCTTGCGCCCAATCAACCTTGGTGCGTTGCGACCTGGCCGTCGCTTGGCGAAAACCTGAAAGCGGCTCGCTGAACATGAAGATGCTCGCCGTTCCGTTTCGTTCATACTCGTAATCGACTCGCTTGGGATGGTCCTTGGCAGCTTCAATCGGCTGCCTTGTTTCTGGCTCTATTGCCAAATCTGTGGGTGGTGAGTGTCTTCTCCGTTCCGCTTGGTAGTGGAGGTTACCGCCGTATGCCAAGGGCCGCGTCCGGCTGCTGCTTTGCCTGGTCTTCTCGCTTCGCTCGCCCTGCATCCTCGCCATCGTGGCTCGGCTTCGGTCGCCCGGCAAAGACTCCTCCTTGGCCGTTGGCGGGGAGGATGTTCCACTGGTCAAGCGGAAAGGAGAGAAGTCGGCAGGAGGCCAAAAAAGAGCATCCCGCTCTCGAGGGGCGCATGATGGAGTTTGCAAGGACTTCTTCAAACGCCAGCCGCGAGAGACGGGATGCGACTTCAGGTTATCCTCAACGCCTTGGAGCGTCACGGGAGTTTCGTCTACGAATCGGCGGCTTGGGCCGATTCGTCGAAAGAGGGACTGCTGGTTCGGGTTCGCCCACGGCGTCGCAGCCGGCCGATCTGTTCGGGTTGCGGGAATCGTGGCGGCACGTACGACCACTTGCCGGAACGCCGTTTTCAGCACGTGCCGTTGTGGGGCCTGGCGGTCTGGTTCGTCTACGCGGCGCGGCGGGTCGCATGCCCTGCTTGCGGGGTGAAGGTGGAACGCATTCCCTGGGCGTCGGGCAAGGAGCGAACGACGTCGAGCTTCCAATGGTTCCTGGCCCGTTGGGCCAAACGCTTGAGCTGGCGTGAGACCGCCGAGATCTTCGGCACGAGTTGGCACACCGTCTTTCGTGCGGTGAAAATGGCGGTTTGCTGGGGAATCCGCCATCGCGAGCTGGAAGGGATCGAGGCGATCGGCATCGACGAGGTCGCCTACCGCAAGGGCCATCAGTACTTCACCCTGGTCTATCAGATCGACCGCGGATCGCGTCGTCTGCTTTGGGTCGGGCAAGACCGGACCAAGGAGACGCTCGGTCGTTTCTTTCGCTTCTTCGGCAGGCGGCGAACCGAGCGGCTGAAGTACATCTGCAGCGACATGTGGAAAGCCTACCTGTCGGTCATCGCTCGCGAGGCCAATGGGGCCCTGCACATTCTCGACCGCTTCCACATCATGCAGTTGTTCAACAAGGCGATCGACAAGGTGCGGGCCCAGGAGGCACGCGAACTCAAACGCAAGGGCTTCGAGGTGCTCAAGCGGACGCGTTGGCTGCTGCTCAAGCGTCGCGGCAACCTCAAACGCAAGGAGGTCCTTCGTCTCAACGAGTTGTTGACGCACAACCTCAGGACGGTCAAGTGCTACCTGATGAAGGAAGACTTCCAGCGGCTTTGGGACTACAAGGCTCCCTGGCGGATCGGATCCTTCTTCCAGGAGTGGCTCGATCGGGCCTTGAGCACACGGATCGAACCGATGCGCAACCTGGCACGAACCCTCGAGCGTCACGCCGAGCAGATCTTCAATTGGTTCGAGGCAAAAGGAGAGATTTCCGCGGGCGCCGTCGAGGGAATGAATCTGAAGGTCAAATTGACGACCCGCCGCTCCTACGGCTTTCGCGACCCCAGCACCCTCAAATACGCTCTCTATCACAATCTCGGCAACCTCCCCGAGCCACCATCGACCCACAAATTCTGAAGACGAGGCTTGTTTCTTTGATCAGCTGGACCGGTTGCTCGTCCATGCAAATGACCGGATGGTCTGCATCGTAGGGTCTTTCATAGGTTTCGAGGACTTCCTCCATGCAAGCGACGAACTCAGCGTCGTTCTCGGGGGGATCACCCAATAGTCGATCATACGCTTGGTCATGCGATTTTTTTTAGCGTCTTGCGAACGGTCTCGGGACAAATGGATTCCACTACCTCTAGTTTAACCAATTGATCGGCAAGTAGTTGCAGCGTCCACTTGCCGTATCCCTTGGGCGGCTCTCCCAGACGCATGGCGATTAGTCTTGCTTCGGCCTGCCCGTCGAGCTTCGGCGGAGTCGGTGGCTTCTCGCGTCTCATTCCATCCAATGCCAACGCAAAACTCTCGGTGACTAGGCGTTTGCGTAGATTCTCAACGGTCTGGACACGACAACCAAAAGCCTCGGCAATTCTCTCATCCGTCCACGCCGGACCGTTGGCGTCTGTCTTCAAGAGCATTTGTGCCCGTCGAACCTTCTGGGAGGAGCCTTTGAGCTTCTTGATGACCGCGTGACAAGTTGCGCGTTCCTCTTCCGTGAGGCGAACGATGTACTTCTTGTTCATTGGGAAACCTCCGTGCTTTCCAGGAAGCAACAAGTTTCCTCGAACAGAAGCAATCAACCAACCCGAAATCCTAGGATAGATGAACCACTAGTTCATTGCCAAGCGATCACTTTGGTGCCCCTGGGCGCCATGACCCACGCTTGTCGTGGGCATGCTGGGAAAGCCCCACGCTTGTCGTGGGCATGCTGGGAAAAACGGTGACGTGGCAGGCCTCGCACGATCTGGGGCCGAGAATTCATTTGACGAATTCGCCAATCACGCCATGAGCAGCTTAAGTCGACGGGCTGTTAGAGGGCACCGTCCGAGGTGATCGGATCGTCAGCCGTCGTCGCGCGGACGATGGAAGACATCATGCCGGAGACTTGCGTCAGTTCCACCAAGTCGGCGCCGGCGCGAACCGCGACCCGACGCAGGGCTCCGACCGCGGTCGACCGAACGAATGAGTCTTCGTCGCCCAGAGCGGTCACGAGAACCGGAACAATCGCCGTGGAGTCGCCTCCGACCAGTCCGAGAGCTCGCACCGATTCCCGCCGAACCAGGACATCCTCGTCACCCAACTGCCGCGAGAGCGCGGGCACCGCCGACGATGCGTCGATGCCCATGTTCGCGAGCGCCCGGGCCGACTGGCGCCGGACACGGCTGTCGGTGTGAGCCAGCGAATCGACGAAAATCGCGACGACCTTGCCATTCTCGGTGCCGATCTTGCTGAGCGTGTCGCACGCGGCCCACCGGACGAGGGCATCGGAATCGTTGAGTCGCTCCGCCACCGCCGACAGGGCCGACTCGGCGGTCGATCCGAGTTCGCCGAGGAGTTTGGCGGCCTCCCAGCGGATCACTTCGTCGGAATCGTCGAGCAGGCAGACGAGAGGCCCGACGGCACCGGCGCCCTTGTCTTGCGTGACGCAGCGAGTGAGTGCTTCGTTGATCGCCAGGTGATCGTGCCGACGCATCGCGTCGACGAGTCGAGCGATCGTGTCGTGACATTGGCGAGGGGTCCCATCGGCGACCTGGGCAGTGGGCGCGAGGGTCGTCAAGTCAACGTTCTCCCCGGCCAAGAGCGGACCCGAGGAAACGAGGGCGAGGCCCATGGAGAGGAACAGAGTGGGTTTCATGAAATCCTCCGGCCTTGGACTGGAACGAAATCTAGGCAACGGTTACATCGTTACCGACTCGTTCCTCTGGCCGTGCCGTGTGCGCTGAGAAGAAACGTGCTCGCTGATCCAAGCCTAGGCATTCTCCCGAGGCGGGATCCAGCGTTATCGGGATTCTATATAGTTTCGCTTCCGGCGCCGACAACCACCTTGGGGAGATGGGCGGCCGCGGGGGATCGGGATTTTCACAAACCCTCTAAATGTTAACGTTTCGGAAAGACCGAAAAAAAGGCAAAATCCCGCCAGAACCGCTATCCTCCTATGGGAAATCGCTTCCCCGAGAGGACATTTCCGTCGGACTGATTTCTCGATCACCGGCTCAGACGCAAAGTTCGCCCTATGCTTCGGAGTCCCTTGGTCCGTCGTTCGAGCTTGGAGTCATGAACTCGGATGATCTGCGTTTCGATTGCGCAACCCTCACGAAGATTTGCACTTATCGACATCATCAATGCGCGGGGACGCTGTGATTTTCTCGAGATTTGCCTCGACCGCTTTGTCCGCCGCCCCTCCTTCACCGAACTTTTTCGCGCCTGGAATCGCCCGATCATTATCTCCTGCCGACGCCCTCGCGATGGGGGACAATGGAAGGGAGACGAGGATTCGAGGCTCGCGCTGCTACACAAAGCGGCGGCCGCGAACGCCGATTACGTTGAAATCGAACTCGACCGCGTGCGCGACTTTCGGCCCGAGAATGGCGCAAAATTGATCGTTTCTCACACCGATTTCGACAAGAACCCTTCTAATTTGCGACAAATTTGGCTCCAAGCGTGCGAAAACGGCGCCGATGTCGTCAAATTGGTGCTCCCCAACATCGCCCTCGAAGAGGCCCGCCGGGCGATCCAGATCCTCAAAGAGGCCTCGCGTCCCACCATCATTGTCGCCCGTGACGAAGCGGGCTTGATGTTCAGCATCCTCGGCAAGCGATTCGGCTCCCCCTGGGCCTACGCCGCCCTCGAGCCGGGCATGGAGAGCATTCCCGGAATGATTTGCGTCGACGACCTGCGCGGGGCGCTGGTCATTGACGACTTCGGGCCCAAGAACCAGATGGTCGGCGTCCTCGGCGGTCAGCAGGAGCAGCTCCTGGCCGCTCGCATCCTCAATCAAGGCTTTCGCGAGGGCCTACTCCCCATTCGGGCGATTCCCGTCACGATGGGCGACAACCCCGAGAAATTCCTTCGCACCGCCAAACGACTCCCGATTCAGGGCATTCTTCCGTCCCTCGAACAACGGAAACTCTTCGCCGCCCATGCCGACCACCTCGACGACATCGATCCGCTCAACGGGTCGGTCGATCTCCTCGAATCCTCCAAGGGAGGCTGGACCGGCCACGACGTCATGAGCAAGGCCATCAAACGGGCATTCGAGAAAGCGTTCGCCGAGCGATTTCCCGTGGAAAACCCGATCGTCGGCCGACCGATCATCGTCCTAGGAAGCAACAGCCTCGCCGTCAGCCTCGCGTTGACGCTCAGCCGAGTCGGCGCCGAGGTGAGTGTCGTCACCAAGGCCAGGGACGATCTTCGCGAGATCGAAGGAGTCATCTCGGGTGGGATCTACACCCTGGAAGAAGCGTCGGACCTCACCGCCGACGCCTTGGTGAGATGCACCGACGAAGTGAAGGACCTTCCCGCCGAGACGGTTTCCAAGGCGGGAATCGCGGCCGATTTCAGCAACTACCCCTTCGCGACCCATCGTCTACACGAGTTTCGCGAAGAGGGAGGCATCGTCGTCGACCCAATCGAGATCCACCATCGGGTCTTGCTGTCGGTCGTCCAGGCCTACACCGGCATCAAGCCGAACCCGGACGATGTCGCCGATTCGATGGCCGAATGGGAGTCCGATCCGGCTCACCCGTCACTCGTCGAATAGAGGGTCTTCGCCCGCACTCACGAACGCGCGAACCTCATCCCGCTCCACCAGGACCTCTCCCCTGCCCACGCGATCGGGGGCAGGACACCCGGCGACCACGCCAGCGAAGGCATAAACCCGAGCGAAACCTGGAGGACGGCAACGGTGCGGAAGCCGCCCAACCTATCAACCAGCCGAACCGCCCAGGACTTATTCGTCCCCATCGCGAAGCTGAGCCAGGACCGTGAAGTCCTCCAGCGTACTGGTATCGCCCTGCGATTCGCGACCGGCGGCGACGTCCCGAAGCAGACGACGCATGATCTTGCCCGAACGCGTCTTTGGCAACGAATCGGTGAAACGAATCTCTTCCGGGCGTGCCAAGGCGCCGATCTGGTCGACGACGTGCTTCGAAAGCTCCGTCTTCAACTCCGGCGACGGCTGCTTGCCCTCCTCGAGGGTCACGAAGCAGGTGATCGCCTCGCCCTTGACTTCATGGGGTCGACCGACCACGGCGGCCTCGGCGACATCGTCGTGGCTCACCAAGGCGCTTTCGACCTCCATCGTGGAGAGACGGTGCCCGGAAACGTTGATGACATCATCGACGCGACCAAGAATCCAGAAGTACCCTTTCTCGTCGCGGCGAGCCCCATCACCGGTGAAGTACTTGCCGGCGACTTGGCTCCAGTAGGTCTGCTTAAAGCGTTCCTCGTCTCCCCAAATATTGCGGAGCATGCTCGGCCACGGCTTCGCCATGACTAGGAAACCGCCCCGCCCCTGAGTGACCTCCTTGCCCTCCTTGTCGACAATCTGCGGCTGAATCCCGAAGAACGGACGCGTCGCGCACCCGGGGACCGTCGGGGTCGCCCCAGGCAGCGGCGAGATCATGATCGAGCCGGTCTCGGTCTGCCACCACGTATCGACAATCGGACAACGCCCACCGCCGATCACCTCGTGGTACCACATCCACGCTTCCGGGTTGATCGGCTCGCCAACCGTCCCGAGGAGGCGGAGCGACGTCAGATCGTGCTTCTTCGGCCACTGATCTCCCGACTTGATGAAGGCGCGAATCGCCGTCGGCGCGGTGTAGAGGATATTGACGCGGTACTTCTCGATCACGTCCCAAAAACGACCGGCGTCGGGCCAATTCGGAGCACCCTCGTACATCACCGTCGTCGCGCCGTTGGAGAGCGGCCCGTAAACGATGTAGCTGTGACCGGTGATCCAGCCGACGTCGGCGGTGCACCAGTAAGTGTCCTCTTCCTTCAAGTCGAAGATGTAGCGGGTCGTGAGCGTCGCCCCGAGGAGATAGCCCGCGGTGGTATGCAGGATTCCCTTCGGCTTGCCGGTCGAGCCGGAGGTGTAGAGCAGAAAGAGCGGGTCTTCGCTGTCCATCGGCTCGGCGGGACAGTCGGCCGACTGCTCCTCGACTAGCTCGTGCCACCAGTGATCGCGACCGGACTCCATCGAGATCTCTTGGCCGGTCCGCTTGTAGACGATGACGTTCTTGACCGTCGGCGACTTGGTCAGGCATTCGTCGACGTTGTCCTTGAGGGGGATGATCTTGCCGCGACGCCAACCACCGTCGGCGGTGATCATCACCGAAGCTTCGGCATCGTTGTTGCGATCGGCGAGGGCCTCGCTGCTGAAACCGCCGAAGACGACGCTATGCGGCGCCCCGATGCGGGCGCACGCGAGGACCGCGATCGCCAACTCCGGGATCATCGGCATGTAGATCGTGACGCGTTGGCCCTTGGTCACGCCGATACTCTTGAGAGCGTTGGAGAACTTGCAGACTTCGCGGTGCAGATCGCTGAAGGTCAGCACCCGGCTATCGCCCGGCTCCCCTTCCCAGACGATCGCCGCCTTGTTCTTTCGCCAGGTCAACAGGTGGCGATCGACGCAGTTGTGACAGGCGTTGAGCTTGCCGCCGACGAACCACTTCGCGAAGGGAGCGTTCCACTCGAGTAGCGTCTCCCAACGCTGGTCCCAATCGAGAAGTGTCTCGGCTTGCTCGGTCCAGAACGTCTCGGAGTCGTCGATCGACTTTTGCCAGAGCTGCTCGTACTCTTCCATGCTCTTCACGCTGGCCCGCGTTTGAAACTCCTGCGGGGGCGGGAAGGAGCGATCTTCCTTGAGTACCGTGGTGATTCCGCCCTGTTGTTCATCGCTCATTCGGTTCCCCTCTCGTCGCCCGCCGCGGACAGATCGTTCGTCTGCCGGCGTCGCGGAGCGCCTGACACATGCCTATTTCAGCTTGATGGATCGAGACATCGACATCGATTCCCGAGCATCGACCACGGGCGTCCCGTGGTCAAGCTTCTTCCCCGTGACTCCTTCTCGGATCGGCGAGGCATCGACGATGCCGGAATGTTGAGCCCCTTCCCGTGCCGTCATTATGCACGATGGTTGACTCGCGAGATGGAGTGAAAGCAGGCCGATTCTAAGTCGCCCGCCAAAGGCTGTCAAACACCGCACGCGCATTCACACTCCTGGACTCAGTCGTCAATCTCCGCCTACTCGCCGCCTCCTCTCGACGCCGCACCGATCCCGTGACCGCTTCCATCATGCCGCGTGTCGGCCCACGTCCCATCACCCCGGACGATCGCGATCTCCGGCAATCTCCCCTCAAGTTCATGTAAAGTTTCCGCATTGGAGCGAAGGGACTGGATTCCCAATGTCGTCCGGCCGAGCACGCCCCGTCGGTCCGCTTGACTTCAGTCACCCGTCGGCAATGCTCCCCTGTCACGCAACCCCGTACCAAGGACTTGCCATGCCCATCCACGGACGCAACCTCGCCGCCACGATGCTGGCACTTTCATTGGGAACCGGAATCACCGCCTCGACGATGACGGCCTGTTTCCTGGGGACGGACGTCCACGCCCAGTCGGCCTTCGACGATCGGGTTCGACTCCTGGAGATGACCGCGAGCGTCTTCGAATCGGTCGCCGACGCGGCCGCGCCCGCCGTCGTCTACATCGAGTCGCAACACGTCGACGACACCGGCGAGGTAAACTCTGAGGACTCCGGCTCGGGGGTTCTCATCCGCCCCGCCCAACTCGACCATCCAATCGTCCTGACGAACTTGCACGTCGTCGAGGGGGCACTGCTCGACGACATCTCGATCACCCTCGCCGATGGGCGCGTGATCACTCCCACCGATGTCTGGGCCGACCCGGAGACCGACCTCGCCTTTCTCGATCTCGACGAGCCCAACCTTCCCGCGGCTCGCCTCGGCCGAAGCGACGATTTGCACATCGGCCAATGGGTCATCGCCATCGGCAGCCCCTTCGGGCTCTCCCAGAGCGTCACCCACGGGATCATCAGCGCCAAACAACGCCGCCAATTGGGAATCCCCGGCAATCTGCGGATGCGGGAATTCATCCAAACCGACGCGGCCATCAATCCCGGCAATAGCGGCGGGCCTCTGCTGAACCTCCGTGGCGAAGTGATTGGCGTCAACACCGCCATCGCGTCCGAATCGGGCTCCAGTAGCGGCGTGGCCTTCAGCATTCCGGCCGACATCGTCCACTGGGTGATGGGCGAGTTGCTCGCGCACGGCAAGGTGCGCCGGGGCTTTCTCGGCGTCGAGTTCCCCAACGGCTTCGACTTCCGCGACGCCCGCCGGCTGGGACTGTCGGTCGCGCGCGGCGCCGCCGTCCACCGGGTCCATCCCAAGACGCCCGCCGCGCGTGCCGGGCTCAAGCCGAAGGACGTCATCCTCGAGTTCGACGGTCAGGTCGTCGACAGCGACGCCCATCTGATCAACATCGTCAGTCAGACACCGATCGGAAAGAAGGTGGAGGTGAAGGTCTGGCGCAAACGCCGCGAAGTGCGTTTGCACGCCGTCCTCGGGGACTGGGAGCAATTCCAGGTTTCGCAGCGCGTCGAGGAACTGTGAGTCTAGACAACCCCTCCGGGGTTGCTTCTTCCGTTGATTCGATTTCCCAGGGTCGCGTTTCGCGCACCCTGGGTTGTGGTGACCCACGATTTCCAAACCCTGAAGCGGTCTTCCAAACGTCTTCCCTTGAGCCTTCGGCGTACGCTCAACGGACTTGCCCCATCGCTCGCCAACGCCTGTCAGGTAATGGCCTAACCTACCAAGGGCGGACCATTCAGCGCCAACTGGCCATCGCGTGAGGCTGCCGCCCACTAGGCGCTGCCTTCGAGGTCGTCGGGCTTGGCGAGGAAGGGCGTTAGGTCGACCGAACCTTTCAACTCTTGCTCGAGAATCGAGAACTTCTGCTCGAGCAGCTTGAGCTTCTTGGCCAGTTCCTTGATGGGATCGCCGACAGCATCAGCGCGCGGTAAGCGTGGAACGCTCGGATAGCCAAGCTGACGTTGGAGGGCCGAGAAGAAGTACGACGGCTCATGCCCGATGCTCGCGGCGGCGATCTTGCCTTCCTTCTCGCCGAAGAGCGGCTCGAAACTCGCCTCGTAGGCGGGATTCTGGCGGCGGCGCTCGTCGAGGAAGTGCTGCGAGCGTGCGAAGACGAGTTCCGCTAAATCACGCGTCCCGAGTTGGACCCGCACCATTCGCAGGTACTCCCGCCACGCCGGCTCGTAGAAGGCATCGCGCATCATACTCTCGAGACCGGCCCGGTAGCCGAGTCGATTGCGACTGACCGTCTCGACGTGATAGAAGAAGAGCCCCGGCAACGTCGGCTTCTCGGCCCGGTAGTGCGCCTCGCGTTCCAAGATCAACAGGGCTTGCGTGAAGGTGAACCGAGACGCGGGATCTTCCGCCTGGCTGATGACGTGGCATTGAAAAGGAGTGAAGTAGTGGGGCACCGCGGCGATCGCCGCCCCGAGCAACCCACTGTGCTTGAGCTCGTCGAGCATGAACTCGACCGCGAGCGGAAGTTTGGTCGTCGAAAGAAGCTCTCTCTTCAAGAACTCGAGGATCTCCTGCGACGGTTGACCGTCCTGAATCCGTTCGCGGAAGACACGCCAGAAGTAGGCCTGTTCGACGTATTCCTCGCGCGGCAGGACGGGAGTCATGGGCACATCGTTCATGTCGTGTCTTCTTTGGCACATCCTTGGCGAAAAGTCCCTAAGGCGAGCATCCCCCCCACGGCGCTGACCTCGACACGCTTTCCGGCGCTTTCCGGTCCGAAGAAGGAGCGTGGCCTCAGCGACACGTTGTCTCCCCCCAAAGTCACTACAACGATCTCAGGGGCATCGACGGCTCTATCTCTCCTGTAGGGCCCTGCATGAAACATGGAACTTCCGCGCGTGGAATCCAGCCTACCATGGACAGCATCCTAATCGTTCTGCTTTTCCTCGTCCCCGTCGTGGTGATGGCTCGGGTGATGTTTCGCTCACCAGCGAACCACGAGCATGCCGAGCCGGGCGGCTACGCGGAGAAGGTCTTCGACAACCGCTTCGCGACTCTCTTCGTCAACGCGTTTCGCCTGCGTTGCCCGGTCTGCAAGGAAGGGGTAATCTTCAAGGGTTGGTTCCACACCGAAGAGCGATGCCCGGTGTGCGACGTCGAGATTGTCCGCGAGCCGGGCTACTTTCTCGGGGCGATCTACTTCAACTACGGACTCACCGGCGTCCTGGAAGTGATCATCTACGTGGTGTGCTACGCTCTCCTGGGGATTCCGCACTACACCGTCGTCGGGGGAATGCTCATTTTCGCGGTGCTCTTTCCGCTCTACTTCTTCCGCTACTCGCGCGCGAGCTGGCTCGTCTTCGACCAATATTTCGCGCCACGACTTCCCCCGGACCTGGAGGAATCGTCCGAAGCGTGACCCGAGTCCAATTCGTGTCCGAGATGGCGCGTTTCGTGGCAAGAGCGTTGACTGGTACTCCAATTCCCCGCCGCCGCGGTCACGAATGGAACGACGTGGCGTTTCCCGCATGCCCACGCGAACGAGGGCATGGCACCCAGCATCCTCCTGGACCTGGCGGACTCATCCGAGGCGTGATTGACGTCGAGCGAGCGGCGAATCGACCGGTTGCGTTCCTGGTGAGAACTCTGGCAATCTAGGCAAGCCATCCGAGCTCATTCGTGAACCCTCCATTCCCCCCTTCGCGCTCTCTTCCACAAAACCGTCACATTTCCCTCAAAGCTTGGCATGCGAACGAGCGATATAAGTGTCGTGGCAAGTTGCTTTGGTGCCGAGGTGTGGCTCCCGTTGGAGAGGCGAGCCGATCGCCGCCGGCACACCGAACGCTTTCGAACAGGAGCGTTCGAGGAACAGCGTTCGGAAATAGCCGCCACGTTGTCGTCAAGGGAGGGAACCCATGCGTTCGCGACGTATTCTGGCCGGCATCTTGCTGAGCGTCCTTTCGATCACGACGGGTACCGGCTGCTCCGTCGATGTCTGGTATCATGGTGATCTTCCCTGGCCTTTCTGGATGCCGGTGCCGGTTCCCCAGTTCATCGGCGATCACATCCAGGAAAAGAAGGAAAAGGACTATTCCGAGGTCCCGATCATGCCGCCGGTGCGCGACTACGCCCCGGTCTTCTGCATGGATCCGCCGAGCGAGTATGACGTCCTTCGCGTCATGAAGAAGCCGAGCGGCCAAGTCATCGGCAACATCCCGTTCCTCTACGAGAAGCACTACAACGACATGGAGATCGTCGTCGAGAAGATCGTCGATCACATCGACGATTGCCGCTTCTACCCGCTGGTCGGCCCGGCTCAGCTCCATCACTGTCACTACAAGTGCACGATCTACTTCCAGAATATTCGCTACAGCTACTGGCCCTTCTCCTGGTTCGTCGACGAGAAGGATGTCGAAGTGGTTTATATCGACAAGGACCACCTGCACATCTGCACGAGCCCCGAGATGGAGGCGATCCCCGAGAGCTATCAGGACATCTACGGTCCCTACTGATCGCCTCGAAGCCATCGAACCACCGCGAGCGTCCTTCCCCGGAGGGACGCTCGTTTCATTTCTTGACGGTCGAACCAATCCTGCTGTCTTGGCGGTTCCGCGCGGCGCGTCTTTCGCGGGACATTCCCCGCAAAACGCTTGCGAGCCGGTCCCGCCGCCTGTTAGCCTCGCGGGCGCTGGGGAGACGTTGGCGTACCAAGCTCCCTTCACAATCCCCAAACACTCGCCTTCTTGGGATCAAAAGCCAAGGACTCGGGACTCAGGCCAGGCGACCCGGGACGCAGGGGGCAGGTGCGACGTGACCATGATCGACAATGCCCTCGAATCAACTTCCCTGTCGCCCCCGGCGCGGTTCCTCATTCTCGGCAACGGCAAAAAGCGTCACGCCAAGCGTCACGCCGAGATCATTCGCAAGATCCTCGAGGAGCACGGCGGCATCATTGAGCGCTTCGAACTCGGCGAGCCGGAACCGATTACCGACCACAACGCCGACATGGCGATCGTCCTCGGCGGCGACGGGGCCTTCCTCCGCGCGGCAACCCAGGTAGAAGGTCCGCCAATCCCGTTTTTAGGTATCAATCTGGGGCGTCTGGGCTTTCTGGCGGATCTCTCGCCCGAGCAGTTCGCCCAAGTCTGCCCCGCCCTGCTCCAGGGCCAATACCAAGTGACGCGGCACATCATCCTCGATTGCCATCTCGAACGAGACGACACCCGCGAGTCGTGGCGCGTCGCCAACGAGGCGGTGATCTCCGCGGGGCCACCCTTTCGCATCACCGACGTGGAGCTGACCATCGAAGGCCAGGCGGTCGCGACCTATAGCGGCGACGGGCTGATCGTCTCGACCCCGATCGGCAGCACCGCCCACAACTTGGCGGCGGGCGGGCCCATCCTCGTCCAGCATCTCCCCGCGGTCGTCATCACCCCGATCTGTCCCCATTCGCTCACCTGGCGTCCCCTCGTCGAGTCGGCCAATCGCCGCTTTGAGCTCCGGTGCCCCAATCCTTCCGAGGGAACGACGCTCATCGTCGACGGCTACCGCCAACGTCCGATCACCGCCGACCACACGATCGTCCTGAAACGATCTTCCGAGGATCTCCTGCGGGTCCAGATCGCGGGGCACGGTTACTACCGAACGCTCACCGAGAAGTTGCACTGGGGTCGCAGTCCGACTCGTCCCCGGCCCCGGCGACCCGCGAAGGACCGACCGAAACCGCCCGAATGAACCGCGTTTAGCAGTCCGTTGATTTAAGCGGGCCAAGGCGAGAACGAGCCATGTTGGCCAAGATCAAGGAGAAGAAACGGAGGCGAATCTGTAGATTCGTCGAGTTTTGTGGACGCCGAGATTGGTCAAGAGGGCCGTTCGTAGCCGGCATCGAATAGATCAACGGGCTGCTAGGTGGGAATCTCCCTCTCGGTGCACTCGGACTGGAGCGAGAGGGACCGACTCCATAAACTGGAGTTGCCGTGGGGTGCGACCTCCACGTCGCGGAAGTGACTTGCGGGTATCGGTTTCCCATTCGAGTTGCCGCCGCGCGTCGACGAAACGCGATGGAGGCGCCGCGATCCCGAGGCGAGTCGAAGCCAATCTCCGAGGACGTCAGGTAGAGAAGCCATGCCCAATTTCGCATTTGTCGGCAAAGTCGCCGCTTGGACAGCCTTTGGCGCCTTGATCTTCGTCCTGCTTCTGTGGGGCGTCGGACTGCACGAGTACCTGCCGATGCTCCTCGCCGCTAGCGGCCTGATCTGCGCCGGCGCCGCGGTCACCGCCTCGCTGATCGTCCTTTCGATGAGCGCCGACGAAGAAGAGAAGGCCAACGCGGAAGCCGAAGCCAAGAGCTAGGCGGCCGGGATTCCGGGCAAAGGATACGAACTCCCGACCTAGCATTGTCCTTCCCGAAGTCTCCTGAGCGTACTCGACATCGACTCAACGACGGGAACCCCGATCTCGCGGCCAATCTGTACTGCGCGGTCTAGAATTTCGATCGCTTGTTCGATGTCTCCCAATTCTTCGCAAAGCTGGAACAGCTTCAGTAGAGTGATCAATTCACGGTCCAAACTACCATCCTTGCGATCGCAAGCAAGGCTTTCCCTACACAGGGCTATTGCTTCTCCGTGTCGCCCCCGCATTCTAAGAATCTCCGTGCGCAGCCTTCGAGTACTCGCTTCCACGGCGTCTCCCCCAATCTTCATGCCGACTTCCTCAAGCTCGCGTAGCGCACAATCGCACTTTGCAGGCAACTTGGCACTTTCATACGCTTGGACCAAGAACGACAACGATTGTAGGACGTATTTCACGAGACCAACGGATCTGCCGAACTCAACGTTCTTCTCAAGAATGCAGACAGCGTCATCGAAATTCCCTGAAGAGAGTTTCACCCTTCCGAGTTCACATCTCAGCCTGAGCATATTCACAGGATCACGTAGTTCCTCGGCAATCCCAATAGCGTTCTCAAGAATCTCAGTAGCGAGCTGGTAGTCTTCGCCTATGGCCGCAATCTTTGCCATCAATGCGAGTGGAGTAAGGATGCCACGCTGATCCCCAAGCATCGCAAATGCATCGCAGGCTATAGCCAAGTGTTTCTTCGCCGAATCGATATCACCGAGTTGAATCAGCACCTGAGCCAAGTTTGCCGCCGCCGCCGCTCCAAGTGATGGCTCTTCTATAGCTGCTGCAACTCTCGCAGCATCTTCGAATCTCTGCTTGGCAACATCGAAACTCTCCGACTCCAACTCCATGTTTCCTAGCTGAATCAATGCTGTACACTCGTGCTGACCATGACCGGACTTCCGAGCCATGCTCAACACTTCTTCATGAATCGACCTAGCACCTTGAAGATCTCCGAGTTCCGCATGCGCTCTTGCACCATTTCCAAGGAACTGGACGCTCGCATGGAAGTCACCTGCTTTCCTTGCTGCTTCCAGTCCAACTCGGCACCAACGGATCCTCTCCAGAGGGTGCTGCCTCATGTCTCGAATTTGAGCAGCCCGAGCAACGTAGTCGATACAAAGTTGCACTGCCTCGTGAGCGTCGCCCAAACGATGAACTACCCATTCGAAGGCAATCTCAATATTGGGACGATCAACATCAAATCCCATGAGTGCCTCAGTCGCTGAATCACTTCCAGTCTCATACTGCTGCTCAAGTGCCAAGCACTTATCAGCAAAATGTCGACAGAATCGCCACATTGCCTCCGACAGGCACGAGTCTCCAAGGCACTCTCCAGCGAACTGTGCAAGGAGGTCATGCATCCAGTACCGCTCAACAGTTTGGTCCCACTCGACGACGCTATGCAACAATAGCGTACCAAGCGTCACACCTGCTGCTTCATCTTCAGTGTCCCACACGGCTGCAGCCGCAGACCGATCGAAATGTGAACTGAACAGAGACAGGAGGTGAAACCGCTCTTGTACTTCCCGTTCCAGGAGATCATAGCTAAGCGCAATCGCTGCTTCGACATACCCCAGAAAGGATCGCTTTCCCACCAACTCTTCGACATGATCCGCCACACCTATGTCGGGCCGCTCAGCTATCGCGCAAGCGCATACTCGCAACGCGAGCGGCAGATACCCGCAAAGATCTGCGATCCTCCTGGCCTCATGGCTGATGCGAGGACAAAGTTTTTGGAGCAACTCTATTGCGAAAGCGCACTCCAACGGCCCTAGATCAACGGACAACAATCCGGGAAGGGAGAATCGCCTTCTCGTTGCAAACAGGAGCAACGAGTCATTACCCGGATCAAGAGATGCAACCGAGTCGGCATCTGGTACATTGTCAACGAACAGCATGGAACGCTTCCCATGCATTATCGTTTGGTAGAGCGCTTCGATCTCCGAATCGACTTCTGGCAACATCGCATCGGGCATCGTCGTCCTGATCACAAGCCTCTTGGCGTCAATTGGAGACAGAGGACGTGTAGTTTGGCCATGCATGTCGAGCTGAAACTGTGCGTCGGGGAACAACTCACCTACAGCGGATGCGAGCTTAAGGGAAAACGCTGTCTTTCCGACACCAGGCATCCCCCGAACTCCAACGAGACGGCTCCCTGAGCGTATGTAAGATTCAGCCTCTCGCAATTCAATGCGGTGGCCTACAAACTCACGCGGAGGATTCCGGATTTGACGCGCCATGCCGGACTGAACCCGGCTATCGACGGGCGACGTCAACTTTGGCTGGATCTCTCGCACCCACAACTTGACCATCACTTCAAAGTCTGCGCGAGAAATCGTCTCTCCTGTTGTCGAAAGCAAACCAAGTCGGTTGCTCATCGCATCGACAAGAATCTCTCTAACAACTGGACTTGGACGATGCGTGTTGCCGATTCGTGTTAAGAATCCGTCAAGCCTATGAGCAGCTTGTTGCGAAAGAGCTTTGATGTCGAGCGATTGAGGAACAGGAACCCAAACACGACCATGGCTTCGAGTTTCACAAACAGCTTGGGAACAAGGCCCAATGAGCCGAAGCTCGTACTCATCAGCTGTTGCGGAAGCTTCTAGGTCTTCGGCCCAACTCCTTACTGAAGCCAGGTTTATCTGGTTCTTTGACGATTTGACTTGGACAACTTTGCGAAAACCAGGATACTCCCAAAGTATGTCGATCTTCTCCGCCTCATCGTGTGGCTCGATAGCCACTGCACTCCAGTCGTGAGTTTCGTCGAGACAATCAAGTACACAGATAAGCGCCTGGAGCAGGTATCCACGAACTCCTGCTTGACCGCTCATCGGCTATGCTCACCAATCGAAACCACGTTGCAAGGCGTGTCATCTTTGCTGACATTCTAAACCATCGGCCGACAGACTTCCTCATCGAACGGCTCCCCACGGAAAAGTCTCGAGAGCATCTCGGTGCCGTCGACCAGACGTGGGCCGGGACGACTGAAGTAGCCGTTGGCGTCGACCGCGTAGATCCGACCATTTCGGTAAGCGGGTGTCTCGGTCCAGCCCGGAAGTTCCTCGAGTTTGGCCGACTGAGCGAGGTTCCGCTCGACATCGTAGCCGCAGGCCATCATCAGGATGATGTCGGGGTCGGCGGCCCGAACCCTCTCCCACGAGATCCTTGTCGACGGCATTCCCGCCTCGGCCCCGATCGGCACGCCGCCGGCGCGGCTGATCATCTCGGGAACCCAGTGGCCCCCCACCCAAAGCGGATCGGACCACCCCAGCGCCAGGACTTTCGGTAGTGGCATGACGACCGTTTGTTTGGGCACCGCCATGAGCCGAAGCTCGAGTTCGCGTCGCCACCGCCGCGCCTTCTCCAACTCGCCGATCCCCTTGCCGACCGTGATGATGTCGTCCAAGACGTCGATCAGATAGATGGGGTTCAGTTCGATGACGTTGGGGTAGGTAGACAACGAGCCGATCGCGCGCTCCACTTCGGAGCCCGACACCGAGCAGACGTCGCAGAGTCGCTGCGTGACGATGACGTCGGGAGCGATCGCTTCAAGGAGATCGACATCGAGTTTGTAGAGCGACTTACCGCTTCCAACGATGCTCGAGACCTGCTGATCGACGACACTCGGCGCCGCCGTCAACAACGCGGCATTCGCGGGACTGACGATTTGGGGAACATCGCGCACCCATTCGGGGTAATCGCACTCGTGCGTGATCGCGACCAAGCGTTCCGACGGACCGACAAGTTCCGCGACAATCTCCGTGGCGCTGGGAATCAGCGAGACAATTCGTTCGACCATGACACCGATCCTTTAGTGACTCGTGGAATCAAGCTTGTGACGCAGTTGCCGGGCCATCGACGCCGGATCATCGCAGACACATAAGACGTGGCCGACGGCGATTCGGGTCGCTCCCGCATCCATGACTTGAGGGAGATTGCCGGGTCCGATTCCCCCGATCGCGAACGCGGGAAGGGAGATCTCGGAGGCGACTTGCTTCACGGAAGGGATTCCCGCGAAGGCATCAAACTGCTTGGTCCGTGAGGGAAAGACCGGTCCGATCCCGATGTAGTCGGCTCCATCGAGGACCGCTTGTCGGGCCTGCTCGAGGCTGTGGGTGCTGACCCCAACGAGCATCTCGGTCCCGACGATGCGACGGACTTGGGCGACGGGAAGTTCCTCCTGGCCGACATGAACCCCGTCGGCGTCGACGAGCCGCGCGATGTCGGGGCGATCGTTCATGATGAACATCGCGCCCGCTTGAGCGGTGATTCGCCGAACGAGTTGAGCGAGCCTCAACAATTCGCGATCCTCGGATCGCTTGTCGCGAAGTTGGACGACTTGCACCCCGCCGGCGACCGCCCGCTCGACCATCCAGTCGAGCGTCCGGGAACAGGCGTCCGGATCGGCCAGCCAATAGAGGCTCGCCCCGGCGATTCGCCCAGCAGCCTCGCTCTGGATGAGCAATAACCGCTCGAGCGTGTACAACTCGTAGCGAACGCTCTCGAAGATGCGCCCCGCCACGGCGCTGATCGTCTTGGCGTACTCCTCGAGCGTCCGCACCGCCTCCTGGGAACGCTTGAGGTTGGCTTGGACGACGTCGCGGACCGACGCGCGACTCGCCTCGGCGCGAGTAGTCAATCGAGTGCCGACGTCGCCGGTCGTGTCGCGTGAGGCGAGAAGATCGGTCGTCGGCAAGTACGCGAACGCCTCCTGAAAACGATGCCGAGCCTCCTTAAGGCGGAGACTCAGTGCCGCGTCGTTGCGCGCGAACCGAACGTAGTCCTCGACGACCCGCATCCCCTCGCGGGCCCGATTGGCGTTCGCGTCGATGATCCGCGCGACATCGTGGTGCTCGGTCACCTCCTCGACTTGAAGATCGAGTTGCTGGTCCTCCGGGTCGACCGCGATCGTGGCCGGTTGGCGGTTCATCGCGAGGATTTGCTCCGCGTCGACGTCATGGTCACCGAGGAACTTCGCGACGGTGGACGAGCCCGCGAGGAGCGCGAGCAGAAGTTCCTGGCTGCCAATGGTTTGGCTGGCGTCGGCGGGAACCATCTCCGCGGCAAGTCGCATCACGTGCGCCGTTTCCGAATCGTACGTCACTTGGGGCGGGGGATTGCTCGATTCGTCCAACTCATCGAGCGAGGGGAGGTCGTTGATGAAGTGTAGCACATGAATGTTGGCTCGTCGGAGCAAGGCGATCGCTTCGCTCTCATCGTCGCGAAGAAGCGCGGCCAACAGGGAGAGGGGATCGACCGAGTCCCGGCCGGAGAGGGGCGGCAAACATCGGGCGGCGTCGAGAGCACGCCGAGCCGCCGCGGAGTAGTGTTCGTGCCACATCATCTCAAGAACCGAAGGCAAGTCGGTGGTGGAACATCCACGCGTTACCCTTCCCGGAAGGATAGTGACTCAACCGGGAAAGGGGCAGTCCCCACCGCCGCGGCGGAGTGGCGTCGTCGAGCGGTCATCGCGAACGTAGACTTCGCTTATCCTTCGCCCCCGAGATCGACGAGGTAGGTCTCCTGCAGGAGTTCCCACTCGTGATGGCGGTGACTCTCGAGGCGACGGAAGAAGCCGAGCAACCGTTGTTGCAGGCTGTGCAAGTTCGCCAGGTTGCTTGGATTCGTGTTGTGGGCGTCGGCGCGAATGCCCTCGAGATCGGAGACGAGGCTGCGGTGCTCCTCTCGCAACTTCGCGGCGCGATTGGCGAAGGTCGGCTTGAGGGCCGTCACGAAGTCCATGTAGCCGCCCTCTTCCTCGATCGCGAAAAGGCGACGCACGTGGCGGGAGAAAGAGCCGACCAGGAACTGAGCCCGTTCGAGCCATTCGATCGCGGTCTCGTGCGCCAGCGGCGCCCGAATGGCCACCGAAAGGGCCTCACGTACGTAGAAGAGAATCTCGTTCTCGATCTTGATGCGTTTTCCGATTGATGTGCTGTCTTCCATCGTCGTCACCTCCACGTGGCTCTGGCCCAATCCTGGCATCACGACCTGCCAAGCGAACACCGTTGTCATCCCGACGCGGGAGCAGGACGCGAACAAAGCCGACGAGCAACAAGTCCCTAACCCAGCCCTCTTCAGGGCAGGCCATCGACTAGCAAACTTATCGCGAAGTTATTCCGTCCCATCAAGAGCGGTTTCCCCCCACGATGGACCTCCACTCGAGAGGCGCGGGACGAACTCTGGACGAGACTGATGTTCACCGAAGGCTCGTTGGCATGACGCCTTCGGAGCCGATCCCCCAGCGGGGGGAGATGAGACTATTCACTCAACCATAGTCTACCAACGGTTTTAGCGAAGGGAAGCAAAAAGTCGAGGCCCCGAAGAACCTTTTGCCTTTCCCTCCCGGACGCGATCCCGTCCAACGCGTTTGACCCGCACGATCGAACGCTCCGCTCCCCCAAAGACTCAACCAATTACCCGCGCGTAGCGATTCCCCGCGAACCGCCGGACCAGCCCACGCATCTCCAGCATCAACAGGGAAACACTCGCTTCCGACGCCCGAAGCTCCGTGCGTTCCAGCAGCAATTCCAGCTCCATCCCCTCTTGGCCAAGCGACTCCCAAAGCTTGGTCTCGTTCCCATTGAGCCCCGGCGGCGCCTCGACCACCGCCGATGTCGCGGTTGTCTGTTCGTTGGCAAGGTCCACCGGCCCGAGTGCGTCGAGCACATCCTGAACGCCCATGACGAGCCCGGCACCCTGTTTGAGCAGCAGGTTCGGCCCCTCGCTCATCGGATCGCCGACACGACCGGGAACCGCCAACACCTCGCGGTTCTGATCGAGGGCATGACGAGCCGTTGACAGCGCCCCACTCCGAGCGGCGGCCTCGACCACCACGATCGCGAGACTTAGGCCCGAAATGATACGGTTGCGCTGCGGAAAGAGTTGGCCGATCGGCGCCCCGTCGATGGGGGCCTCGCTGAGAAGGGCGCCGCGCTCGATGATCGCCTGGGCGAGTTCGACATGTTCCGGCGGGTAGATGTTGGCGAGCCCCGACGCCAGGACCGCGATCGTCCGTCCCCCCACGTCGAGCGCCGCCCGATGGGCGACCCCGTCGATGCCTCGCGCCAGACCACTCACGATCGTCAGGCCGCGACTGGCCAATTCCCGCGCCAAGGTTTCGGCCATGCGCCGACCGTAGGCTGTCGCCCGACGCGAACCGACGATCGCCACGGCAAAGCGATCCGCCGGCTCGATCGTCCCGCGAATCGTCATCAGACCCGGGCAGTCGGGGAGCTGCGCCAAAGGATCGGGAAACTCGCGGTCCCCCTCGATGAGCATCCGAATGCCGAGCTTGCTCATGCGCGCAAGCAGCGATTGGGCTCGCTCCTCGGAGTCGTGGTGCACGATTGCCTTGGCAACCTTGGGACCAATGCCGGGGACCGATCGCAGCGCGTCGCGGCTTGCCGTCAGGACGCCGCGAGCCGACCCGAAGCGTTCGAGCAGGGCGCGCACGCGGATCGGGCCAAGCCCCTCGACCAAGGAAAGCTTTAGCAAGGAGAGACGTTCATCGTCTCCCATCGGAGCGGAAGCCATGGCTCGCCCATTATTTGTTCTGCCCGCGGACCCCCATTCCTACGGAGACCAAGGCCCAGCCGCGAGCGGTGATTCGCGTTCGCTGGTCGGGACCGCCAATCTAGCGAAACTTTCGGGATGGGAAGGATCGTGACGAAACTCAACTTCGCGGGCAAGTTGGCCGATAACGATAGTGTTGAGGATTGGAGTGGTTCTCCCGCCAGATGGAGGAAGTACGGTGCAAAAGGCGGTCATTGTGCGGAATCTTCTGAGCGACTCCGTCGGCCAGGGATGGAGCTACGAAGTCGACGCGGCGGACGAGACGGCGACTAACCCGTTGCGAGAACTTCTCGAAAAGGGCTGGCGCGTCGTCAAGACTTGCCCGATGCCCAGCGAGCTCGACAGTTGCTGCCTCGTGGTCCTCGAGGATCCCGAGACGAACAAGAATGGCGATCTTCCCCTCTCGGCGATGAACGCCCTCTCGAGTTGGCATCGGCTGCAATCGGCCGCCAAGCCGGCCTCGAGCCACGAGTGGGATGGCGAGACGATCCCACTGCAAGGCTTCGGCATCGATGGTTGACGTTTAGGTCGCGACAGCCGTATCGGAGAGGCCTGCTCCCCCATGTCCTCTTCGCATGCCCACCCGACGATGTGTGGGCATGGCACCCGGAATGCTGGGACGAAAGAACACGACCACCGGGGAATCGAGAGAACCTTCCTAAAAAGAAAGCCCGCCCAAGAGACCATGGGCGGGCCGTTTCACTTCTGCGTCGCTCGTGGCGGCTCTTACTTCTTGTCGATCGTGACCCCCGGCCAGTCATCGGTCCGGAACGGCGTCACCGGCAATCCCTGATTGCTGTAGAGATTGCAGATCGGGTTGTCGGCCCACGCGTAGCGAACCGCGACCGGGTCCTTCACTTGATCGCTCCACACCTCGACCTTGTCCGGTCCGACGACCTTCGCATTGGCGTTGACGAACTTGCGATCGCTGCCGGCGATGGTGAACCCAAGCACCTCACGCACATCGAACGGCTTGAGACCGCCCCCGGTGTGCTCGAGCGTGACGACGACGTGGCCGTTGCCCTTCTTCTCCATCGACTTGTAGGTCGGGCTCTGGTGGGCGACCTTCTTGCCGTAGTCGCGGGCCAAGGCCAAACGGGCCAAACGGTTGCCGACGCCTTGCTTGTCGCGTGGGTGAATATCCTTGCCTTCGCCAAGATCGACAATGACGGCTTGCCCGGTATTGGGAAGCTTCTCGGCGGTCATCGTCTGGGCTTCACGCAGTTCGGCCCAATCGCTCTCGTCGGGCTCGGCCTTCTCGCCGCGGAAGTCGGCCAACTGAACCCAGTAGAAGGGAAACTCGCCCTGGCCCCAGTCGTCGCGCCAGTTCTGAATCATCAGTGGGAATAGGTCGCGATACTGGTAGGCGCGACTGGCGTTGCTTTCGCCCTGGTACCAGATCGCCCCCTTGATGCCGTAACCGATCGTGGGATGAAGTACGCCGTTGTAGAGTCGGCCCGGATGATGGTTGGGAGCGTAGGGGCTACGGGGACGACGGGGGGGAGCGGACGGCTTCTTACCCGCCGCCTTGGCCTTCTTGGCCGACTCGCGCCAGTTGGCGAGTTGCTTCTGATACTTCGCCTCGGCGGCCTTTTTGTCCCATTCATCCGCCTTGCTCCAACGCTGAAGCATCGGCGCGTACTGATCATCCTTCTCGAGCAGGTCGTGGCGCACCCAAGCTTCGGCGGCCGAACCACCCCAAGCGTTGTTGATCAGGCCGACGGGAACCCCCAATGCCTGGTGCAGACGGCGACCGAAGAAGTAACCGACGCCCGAGAAGGGACCAACGGTGTCGGGACCGCACACCTGCCACGCTCCCTTGAAGTCGTCCTGCGGTTCCGCGGTGGAGACGTTGGGAACGTTGAGCAAGCGAATCTCGGGATAGTCCGACGTCATGATCTCAAGGTCGGCGTCGTTGGAGTTGGAAACGGTCCAACGCATGTTCGACTGGCCCGAGCAGACCCACACTTCGCCGACCAGCACATCGTCGATGTTGACGGCGTTCTTGCCCTTGACCGAAAGCTTGTGCGGCCCGCCAGCGGGAAGCGGATCGAGCGTCGCCTTCCAACGACCATCGTCCCCGGCGGTCGCCTTCTTCGTCTGGTCCCCGATTGTGACGGTGACCTCCTCGCCCGGATCGGCCTTGCCCCACACGGGGTTCGGCTGATTTCGTTGCAGCACCATGTGATCGGAGAAGATCGACGGCATCTTCACATCGGCGCGGGCCGACGAGAGCCACAACGGCAGCACGGCCGCGACCAACAACATTCGACGTAGCGACATCATCCAGCGGTCCCTTTTCGGCAGGTCTTTAAACGAAGCCATCAACGGTGAGTAGCGGCATTGTAGCGGGCAATTTCCCCCGCCAACAGTCCCTAGTCGACTTCTCTCGAGATTCCTCGATTCCGCCTCGAACCCTCTCGTTCGCGCCCGCGAACTCCCCTTCCCGTTTGCCCCCGGCCCTGTTATGAACGCCGCCTCGTCGAGAAGCGACGACGTCGATCGGTTCGAACAACGGTTTGAGGAAACAGGGAGGTTTCCGTGACAAAACGATGGCACTTCTGGATTCTGGGACTGGTCGTCCTTCTTGGCTGCGAAGCCGGCACGGCCCCTCCTGGCTTACTTCCCAAATCGATCTCGGCTCTCCAAAGCCAGCCAACCGCCCCAGTCACCGAAGGCGCCGTCGACTCGATCACGGTCTGCTCGTTCAACATCCAATTCCTGGGAAGCTCCCGCTCGCGCGATGACGCCGCCCTGGTCGATGTCGTCGATGACTACGACGTCGTCGTGGTGCAGGAGTTGGTCGCCCCCCCCTATTCGGGAACGTTCCCCGATGGCTCGGCATACCGTCCCGACAAGGAAGCCGGCCACTTCTTCAACGCGATGCGCGGCGCGGGCTTCGAGTACGTCCTCTCCAGCGAGGACACCGGCACCGGCGCGAAGAATCACCAGAACGGCTCCACCACCGAATGGTGGGTCGCGTTCTACAAGCCCACGAAGGTCAAGCCGGCCGCCGACCTACCCAACGGTTTCCTGGCCAACGACCGCACCGACCACACCGACTATGAGCGGGTCCCCTACGCGTTCGGGTTTCGGACCATCGACGGCAACAGCGACTTCGTGCTGATCTCCGTCCACCTTCAGCCCAACAACGGGCCCAAAGCGCGGGCTCGTCGCAAGCAGGAACTGACGGCGATCGCTCAATGGATCGACGCCAACGACGCCGTCGAGCGGGACTTCATCATTCTCGGCGACATGAACATTGAGAACGCCAAGGAACTCGCCTCGGCGACGCCCTACGGTTTCGTCTCGCTCAACGACGAGTGCCGGCCGACGAACACCAACCAGAACAACCCGCGTCCCTACGATCACGTCATGATCAACTCGGCCTACTCGGTCGAAGTCGACACCAAGTTCGACATGCAGGTCATCGACTTGGTCAAGGAGGTTCGGCCGCACTGGAAGAAGTCGACGCCCTTCCCGGGCGATCCCTACAACCACAACGAGTTTCGCAAGTACTTCTCGGACCATCATCCGGTCGTTTTCCGGATGAACATTCCGTCGTTTGACGACGATCTCGAGCCGGTCACCCGTGCGGCCGCGGCCACCGAACCGGCGACAAAGTAAGGGTAGATTCCGCGACGAACGGACACTTACCCTCCTGGGCTTCGGGGAAACTTGGAATAGTTCTCCCAAAGCCCCTAAAATCAAGGCGACGCGGAACCGATGGCGTTCCGCAAGTCGCCTCTCGCTCAGGGCGGCGCCATAAAGGAGGTTGCCGCCGTGCGACGTTGTGTTGCGATCCTTTCCCTGCTCGTTCTCGCCAGCCCTCTCGTCTCCGCCCGTGCGGAAGCGGCGTCGATCAGCTACCAAAACTGGTCCTTCTCCCAAAAGGACGTCGACCTCGGTCTGCTCGCGACGCGCCTTGGCTACATCGGCGTGAAGATCCCCTTCGCGATCGAGGGGACCCTCTCCTACGACGTCCAAGTTGGCGTTCCCTGGGGAGCCCTTCGTGACGCCAAGGCCTACCGATTCAACGGGACCGCGTCCTCGACCAAGCTCACCATCGAAGGGATCGAACTGGTCGACTTGAAGGTCCGCGCCGCCTTCCGCGACGGCATCCTGACACTCGATGAGCTGCGCACCGATGTCCGCGATCCAACCAACACCGCGGCCAACGCACCCGTCGGCAAAGCAACCGGAACCGCCAAGGTCGGGCTCGTCCCGCTCGAACAACTGACGGCATCAATCCAATTGACCGAAATGCCGATCCCAACGCTGCCACCGGAATTGGCCAAAGCGGTCGCCGGGGATGGCGGCGAACCGATCACCATCGCAGCCCAGTTCTCGCTGCTCGTCGCCGACCTCAGTGAGATTCAAGACGGTGTCTCCGGTAAAGTGACCGGCAAAGAGATTCGCGTCGGCCCCGTCCAGTTCTCCCAGCTTCGGTTCGACGTCAGCACGGCCAACGACACCGTCACCGTCACCGACTTCTACCTCGACTCCTCTCCCGGCAACGTCACCGGATCGGGAGCCTGGCCCCTGAAGCCGAATGGGAAAGGGAACATCGCCCTGACCTTCGACGACTTTGGTTGGTCGGAGAAAGTGGGCGACGGCTTCTTCGTCGATCTCTCCGGCCACATTCAGGGCAAGCTCAACGCCGACATCGGTCCCGCCGACCGAGCCGGCGAACGTCCCTTCTCGGGAAACCTCGATATTTCCGTGCCCGACTTTGAACTCGGTTCGGTACCCGTCACGGAGGGCCACATCGCCGCGACGCTCGACGACAAGGATGCGAAGTACGACCTCAAGGCGGGCTTCTCCCGAGGCACGGTCGATGTCTCGGGACAGGTCAACCTGGGCGCGGAGGTGGAGGACCTCGTCCAGGGCAAGGCGACGATCAAGGGAGTCCAACTCCAGCCCATCTTCCAAACCGCCTCGCAGATCGCCGGTCTCTTCGCGATCGAGGGGAGATCATTGCTCCGTCCGGTCCGCGGAAGCGTCGATGTCGACGCCTCCTATCGGGTCCCCGCGGCCGATTGGTCTCCCGTGGGCGACGGCACGTTCGCGCTGGAGAACTTCGCCTGGCTCGGCATCCCCTTGGTCGGACTCGTTTCGGGTGACGTCTCCTTGGCGCCAGGTCGCGTCGAGCTCGATTCCTTCAAAGGCTCAATCGCCGGTGGACAACTGAGCGGACGTTCGTGGATCACCTACCCGCGCCCCACGAAGAAGGGGCCCGAGGGAACGTGGAATTTCGACGCCAGCTTAAATATCACGCGTTTCGTCATCCCTTTCGCGATCCTGCAAAACATGGAGATCACCGCCCACTCGGTCGAGAAGCAGGTCGAGTACAACATCCTCGGGTCGGTGCTGGGAGGAAGTCTCCGCGTTGACGGCAAGGCCCCATGGGTCGGAGCCGGTGATGCATGGAAGGGAGGCGGCAAGATCCGCCTGAAGGGACTGAACTTGTCTCAAGTCGCCCAAACCGGCCCCAACCTGCTTTGGCTCCAGGCAATGCGTGGAACCGCCGGGCTTGACTTTGACTACACCCAAGACGCGGCGTTCACGACGACCGGTCGCGGACGAGCCAACCTCTCGGGTCTCGCCTGGGGCAACATTCCCGTCAGCAACCGTCTCGAGGGCATGGTCTCGCTCACCAACTCGATCCTGTCGGTCCAAGACATGACCGGCATCGTCTCGGGAGGCCTGGCGCGCGTGAACGCGAAGCTGGACCTCGTGCAATGGAACCGTAGCGAGGCCTCCCTGGCCGCCCAGGACGTTCGCATGAGTCCGCTGCTTAGCGGCTGGTGGGAACCGCTGGGAGTCTACGTCGACGCGATGGCCAACTTGCGCGTCGACGCTCGCTTTCACAACGCCCTGCTCTTCACCGGTCGCTCGCAGTTCACCCAAGGGCATATCCTCGGCATTGACTTGACCCGTTGGGACGTCCCCTTCGCCGGTGGCTTCTCATTCTTGCAGTCGACCGGACGCGTCGACATTCCGGAGAGCCTGGCACGCTTCGCCGGAGGACGCGTCCACTTGAAGGGACAGTTGATGCTCGGCCAAGGGCTCGGCATGTCCGGCTCCGGAACGTTCGACAACCTCGACCTTCCGACCATCTTTCGTCACGCCATGGGGATCACTCAGCTCGACCATGGCATCGCCAGCGGCACCTTCAACTTCAAGGGATCCAACGTGCGCACGATCCGCGACATTGAGGGAACCCTCGGCGCTCGGATCGCGAAAGCGGACGCCTTCGACTTGCCGATCCTCGACAGCATCACGCCCTTTCTCGAATTCGCGCGCATCTCGGGCTCGACGCTTGGCGACGGCGCTCTCCAAGCCAACTTGAAAGGTGGGATCCTCGCGGTCCGATCGGGTAGCGTCACGACGCGCACCGTCCGACTCTTCTTTAGCGGCTTGGTCACGCTGCCCGGAGGCGGGCTCGCCCTGAAGGCGAATGCCGGACCGATTTTCCCGATTCCGATCCTGCAACAGCGGGTCGACAACCTCGTTCGGCTCAACGTCGGCGGGACGGTCTATTCCCCGCAAGTCCGCGTCACCAGTTCCTTTTAGTGGGCCGATTCTGTTCACGACGGGAATGACGATGACTGCGTGCCAGCCGGTGCTGGTGCGTGAAGACCGACATCGTGTCACTCGAACGGTGACGGCGTCCTACTCAAACGGAATCGGCGTTGCCGCCCGTCATCGGTGGTACAAGCAAGGACAGCGGAACTACGACGCCGACTTCGACCAACTCTTCAGTTGTTCGGCGAATTCCTCGCGTGTTACCGGCTGGAAGGGGACCGCGTGCTCCTGGTGCTCTTCCTCGCTGGCCCACTGAACGCGATCGACTTCGTCCTCGAGCCGAAGAATCCATGGCGGGACGTCGAGACCAGCGCTCGTCTTCCCCTCGCGATAGTGCTCGACCAGGGACCGGAACTCGGCAAGTAGCTCGGCACTTTCCTCCGGGGAGCCACTACTTCGCGACTCCGCCAGTGGGTGAACCAGCCCCAAGATGCGATCGAGCTTCAGCGGCTGAACGAAACGTTCGCCCACGCGGTCGGCAATCGCGGGAATCCGCATCGAGAAGCGCCGTTCCAGTTCCGCCAAGCGGTCGATGAATTGATTGGCGATGCTCGACATCCGATCGGCGATGTTGTTCTCGAAAAGAGCGGCGGCCCCGGAACACTGTTTCTGGGCGAGGATGCCATGAGCCAACGTCGCCGGTTGCAACCGCCAGCGCTGCCGTTCGTAGTCCGCATGCACCCGGAGCATGTCGAGGAGCATGTGAACGTTCTCGCCGTAGTCCGACTGCGTCGTGATCGAGTTGTACTCTTTGTAGATGTCGTAGTTCTCGAGTACCGCCCGCAGCACGAGATCGAGATGGACCTCGGCCTGTTTGCGTGGAAGCCGATCGTCGAGATCCTCGCGAAGCTGACTCGGCCCGAACTCGCCGTCGTCCTTGGCGATCGCCTCGATGAAAGCACCGACGCCATGCCGTAAGATGCCACGCAAATTGGCGAAGCTCATGAACTCCTGCGTGAATAGTTCGCGGCCGTAGCGGCGAATGAAGGAGACCGTGGCGCTCCACCCTTGGGGGCTGACGCGCCGCTCGAGCTCCGAGAGCCGAAGCCCGGCGATGTGGTCGTTCCAGATCCTCGAGAAGCGATGAACCATTTCGACGACGGTGTCGACCGTCTCCTGGTCGTCGGCCACCTTCGGCGTCCACTGCGCCATCGAGTCGACCAGATGCTCGATCACCCCACGAAGGCCATCCTCGAAGAGGAGGTTGAACTCCGTGATTTGGTGAGGTTCGGCCGCTTGGGTTTGCTCGGTGGTCAGCGCCGCGACCATCAGGTCGAAGGTCTCGCGGTAGAGCCCCAAACGGGACATGCGGCCGGCGAGTCGGCGCAGAAAATCACGCGTGTAGCGGGTGCGGAAGAGCTTCACCGGATCGCCCCCCTGCTCCAGCGGCACGTAGAGCAAAGGGACCGACTTCAGGTGTTCCGCGAGCAGGGGCAAGAGGCGTCGGACCTCCCCGGCATCCCCGGCGAGCAGGGCTCGCTCCAAAGGCACGTTGGCATCGTCCCATTTCCAAATTCGATCTCGTTCGGGCGCCTCCGACGCGATCCCATAGAGCGTCCGCACCGCGTGGGCGGTCTCGATCGAGGTGGTGACGGTCCGATTGAGTAGCTCGTCGCGAATCGAACGACGACGATCGAACTCGACCATCGAGTCCTGCGACCCCGACGGGGCGGCGATCGGCAACGCCTTGAGCCCCCGCATCAGACCTTCGAGCCCATCGCGGTTCGTCTTGCTTCGATTGATCCAGGATGCCACCGCGCTGTTCCAAGCGTCGTCTTGTTCCTCGGAGGCACGATCGGCTAGCCGTTGCCAAATCTCCGCCAAGGTGCGGAGGAAGCGTAGATGCTGACCGATCTGCCGAGCGGCTTGGACCAACTCCTCGTCGGACGACGAGTCCCCATCGAGGATGTCTCCCTCCTGTCCATCCTCGGCGCTGTCTTGGTAGGTCACGCCTTCATAGGCCGCGGCGAAGAGGTCGTCTTCCTCGTCGGCAGTCGTTTCCGTGGCCGGTGCCTCGGTCGGAGTCGGCCCCAATCCGTAGGTCTCGGGAGTCGGGACTTCCCAGTAGTCCTCCGCGTTGGCCTCGAGATAGTCGACAAACTTGATGATGAGCCGCCGTTTCTCCTCCTCGGTGCGATCGCCGGTCGTCGCCAACGAGACCCAACGAAGGGCCAACTGATGGAAGGAGGCCTGATTGTCCTTGAGCGGAATCTGTTCCTTGTTGCTGAGCCAGTACATGAGAAGCGCCATCGACGCGATCGGATCCTTCATCCGCAGCAGCGCGTCGATCAGCGCATGGCAGGCTTGCGGGCTGGGTGAACCTTCCACGTGGCGCCGCCAGAACGAAAGCTTGCTCTCGGGGGTGTCGGCGCTGCGCCAATCGGTCAGCAAGTTCGCCACGAGCAACGCCGATTGCCGCTGTTCCTCGCCGCTGACCCGGCGAATATCGCTGACTTCGATGGTTGCGTACTTGTCCCACCACGAAGCGAACGCCTCCAAGCCAGCAATAAGCCGATCGCGCAAAGCGCTCTCCCCTCGGGCGGCCGCCTCGCGGAGTAGATGGCCGTAGAGTTCGAAGACCTGATGCACGATTTCGAGCAAACGTTCGACCCGCGGGTCGACGATGCTGTTCTCCGGGGCCGGAAAGAGGCTGTAGTTGCCCTGAAAGGCCAGGATGTTCCAAGGATCGACCATCGCACCACAGTCAATCGCCCGATGGAGCAGTTCCTCGATCTCCCGGATCGTCGCCTCGCCCTCGGTCAGCGCGCCATGCTCGGACTGCCGATGCCCCGTCGTCATCAAGTTCTGAATCTCGCAGCACATCCGAATCGACGCGGTCGGGATTCGCGACGCCTGCTCACGACTGGCGTCCGCGTACCCCATCCGGGCATAGAGCTGCGCCAAGTGGTCGTCCTCGAGCTGCATCGCCCGATGCCCGGCCAAGTGATGATTGAGGTACTGCCGCACATCGCCGAAGGGTTGGCGGGTTCGCACCGCCGTCTCCCGGACGCGCTGCCCGTGGGGCCCACGCAGCGACTCGAGGAGTTTCCCGTAGAAGTGATCGCGGCAGCGCGCGACCTGAGGCACGAGGGTCGCGAGGGTGACCTCGCCGCTATGCGTGTCGGGGCCGCTTCCACTGATGCCGGAAGCGAGCAGGATCGTACCCGCCAGCGCCGCGGCCGCCGAGTAGAGTCGATCCTTTTGGTCCTTCGCGGGCACCGACCCGATCCAGAGACGAAGCGCCTCCAAGATAACCGGCCTCAGGACGAAGCGACGAAAACGGCCCGAGATATCGATGAAATGCGGATCCCATTCTCCAAACTGGTAGCCGGGCCGCTGGGTCACGGGATGACCGTAGTCATAGGAGCGCGGGTCGACCGCGAGTTCATCGAGCAACTCGAGATCGAACGACGCCTCACGAAGAATCGCCTCGTCGGTCTCGGAGAGAATCTTCAGCGTCAGCCCAATCAATTCCTCGTGATGGCCGACGCTGATGCCCGCCTCGCGAATGAAGATCGGAATTGGCCGTACCCGTTCGTGAGCGTAGGGCTCGTGCGATCGTCCACCTTCCAAATGGGCGAGGGGACGATGACCGACATAGTCGTTGAGTTGCCCAAGCGTCCCGGCGACGACGCGTTCGGTCTCGTCCCACGGTCCTTTTTGGGAAAGGGTCGCTTCGACGACGCGGGCGAGAAAGAAGGGCTGCACCAACTCGGCATCGGAGAGATGAAAGAGCAGGTCGCGGTGATGATGGCGATACGCGGGCACGACGTGATCGAGCACAAGGGGCAACAAGGCGCGAGCCTGGCTCAAGTCCTGGAAGGCCGCCGACGTCCCCTCGACCGAGGCCGCATGGTCCAGCAAAGTCTGTTGCCAGCGGTCCCAGGGATCCGAAACACCCTGTTCGCACGCGTAGCGATAAAAGTCGTTTACCCCGGTCTGGAAGCGGGCGCTAGGCGTACCGTCGGAAAAGTTGAGGTACCCGAGTGTGGCGTCGAGGGACTTGGTGTCCGGATAGGTCATCCCTGTGGGCTTCCATGGCGAGGAGCATTCATCGCTTTGGAGGTTCGTGAAAGCATCCGCCTTTCCGGAACTTGCGCCGAAGCGACTCAGCCCCTCAGGATAGGATACCCAGGTCGGGACCACAACCCGACGTCTCGCCCCAGCCGCGCGAGAATGTGCGCAACTTGTTGATAATGCAGAAGATTCGTACGTTCGACGCCCTCCGAGACAATTGTCGAACCTCGCCAACGCGGGATGGACGATGCCAGCACCGATCCATAACATAAGCGGTTTGGCAGAAACGTCGGTTTTTTGACTGGATCAACCCTTATGTACGCCGTCGTCGACATCAACTCTCGACAGTACATCGTCGAAGAAGGTCAACGTCTCCTTGTTGACCTGCAGCAGGACTCTCCTGGTGAGTCCGTCGAGTTCGATCGTGTCCTCCTTCTGGGCGGGCAGGACGATGGCACCGTCGTCGGCAAACCGACGATCGAGGGCGCCAAGGTCGTCGCCGATATCGTCGATCACCAGCGTCTCAAGAAGATTCAGGTCCGCACCTACAAGCGTCGCAAGAACTTCCGGCGACACAAGGGGCACCGTCAACCGATGACGGAAGTCCAGATCAGCAAGATCGTCACCCCGTAGTTCTCCCCCTCCGACGACCCTCGACCCACGAGGGATCCGACCAACGCGCCCTGGGCCACGACTCTTCATGGTCCCAATGGCCACGTTCCTTCGTGGCCCCGATGGGTTACTGCGCCAGATCGTCGAACGTCGCCATCTCCCGATAAAGCATCACCGCCGACTCTAGCAGCGGCCATGCCAGCGCGGCGCCACTCGCCTCCCCCAACCGCATCCGCATCTCGACCACCGGAACCAGTCCCAACGCCTCGAGCACCACGTCGTGCCCCGGTTCCGCCGAGCGGTGGCTAGCAATGCAAACGTCACGCACCCCTGGATCAATCCGGCTCGCGACCAGCGCCGCGACACTTGCGGGGAATCCATCCAGGAGTAGCAACCGGCCTCGTTCGGCCGCTTCCAGCATCATCCCGACCATCCCCGCGAGTTCAAACCCACCGACCGCCGCCAAGACCTCGAGCGGTTCACGGGCCTGGGCATGAAGCGTCACCGCCCGGCGAACGACGTCGATCTTCTTGGCCAACGTCGCCTCATCGATGAGGGTCCCCCGACCCACCAAGTCGGCCGGATCGCGATCGAGAAGGAGCGCCGCCAGCGCCGCCGACGACGTCGTGTTTCCAATCCCCATCTCTCCGAGCAGGAGCGTCGACGTCCCGGGATCGATCGCGAGACGATCGAGCAGTTGACGGCCGATCGCCACCGCCTCGGTCGCGGTCTCCAGCGACATCGCCTGGCGATCGAGAAACGACTTTGTCCCCTTGGCGAGCCGAACCGAAAGCGCCCCCGGAACGACCTCGGCGGTCGCCGTCCCCATGTCGACGACGCGCAGGGGCAGCCGATGCTGCTTGGCGAGGAGGCTGATCGCCGCCCCTCCCCTCAGGAAGTTCGCGACCATCAAGCCGGTGATTTCCGAAGGGTAGGCGCTGACTCCCTCCGACGCGATCCCGTGATCTCCCGCCAAAACGACAACCGCCGCGGGCCGAAGAGCGGGCGAGTCGGTCTCCTGAATCCGCACGATCTCGACCATGAGATCGCAGAGTCGTCCGAGTGCCCAACGAGGCATCGTCAGTTGCTCGATGTGTTCTCGAGCCTTCGCCGTCCAGTCAATTCGCGTGTCGGTTTCTTCCATGATGAGGCCATTGTAGATGCCGGAGGCCCTTCGGCCCCGTCCGCGTGACGGGATCCTGGTGACAAACCTGCCAAGTTTCGACGGCTCGGCGAGTTCGGCTTGGGTTTTGCCGATCTTCTTTGCAAAATCGTCGCATGGACCGATCCCCCGGACATTGCCTTCTGACAGGCGGAGCGCGCAGCGGCAAGAGCCGAATCGCGCTGGAATTGTGCCAATCGCACGACCGCAAGTGTTTCGTCGCCACCGCCGAGGCTCGCGACGACGACATGCGCTCCCGCATCGAAAACCATCGGCGCGAGCGTGGCCCCGAATGGTCCCTGATCGAGGAACCGCTCCGTTTCTGTCAACGGCTGCGAACCGAAGCTCGTGATACCGACGTCGTGCTGATCGATTGCCTGACCCTGTGGGTGTCGAACTGGCTCCTCGCGATGAGCGATGGACATTCCCCGCTCGGCCAGCCCGACTTCGACGAGGAACTCGAGCAACTGGATGCCCTCCTCGCTGAGCCCAACCCGCGAATCATCTGCGTTACCAACGAAGTGGGAATGGGCATCGTTCCCGACAATGCCCTAGCTCGCTCCTATCGCGACCTGCTCGGCAAGGTCAACCAACGCGTCGCCCAAGTCTCCGACACCGTCCTGCTTCTCGTCAGCGGGATTCCCATCGCGGTTAAGGGATCGCTCCCATGAGACTACTGACCGCGCTCGGCACCGCCGTCACTCTCCTGAGCACCTTCCGCTTTCCGGTCGGTCATCGCCCGACGCCCCGTCATCTCGGCGAATCGACCGCGTGGTTCCCACTGGTTGGGATGATGCTGGGCATCGTCGGACTGGTTCTTCTCGTCGTCTCGACATGGGTCGGGATGCCCAATCGCGTGATCGCTCTTCTAGTTCTCGCGAGTTGGGCGATCCTCAGCGGCGGTCTGCATTGGGACGGTTTCGGCGATGTCCTCGACAGTGTCGGGGTGCGCTACGCCGGCCGCGAACGAATGCTCGAAGTCATGAAGGACCCCAGCATGGGAGCCTTCGCGGTCCTGGGCATGGTGCTCGTGCTGCTCTGCCAATGGGAGTGCTTGTCGGCGCTTCTGGTGGCGGGCAAATGGTGGCCCCTGCTGCTCGTCCCGACCGGAGCCCGTTGGGCCCTGACCCTTCAATGCGTCCTCGGCAACCCGGCCCGACCCGGCGGCACGGCCGATTCGGTCATCCAAGAGGCCAAGCCCAAGTCGCTACTCATCGCCAGCCTTCTTTGGCTGCTCGCCCTCTTCGCCAGCGGCTTCTCCTGGTCATCGCTGAGCTTGCTTCTGGCCCCGGTGGCCGTGGTCATTGCGGTTCGATCCTGGTCGGATCGCTACTTGGGTGGCCAGACAGGTGACGTCCTCGGCTTCACTGTCATCACGACGGAAACCCTTCTCCTCATTTGCCTTATCAACGCGATCTGGTCCTAGACTCCCTCCAGCAAACTGAACACCCGTTTATGTGAACATTTGTATTGATCCGCTCTCTCCCCCGTGCTATACATGCGATCACGTTTGGCAATCACCCCAGTTGAGAAGGACCTCATCATGCTGGTACTGACGCGCAAGGCTGGAGAGAGCATTCTGATTGGCGACGACATCCGCATCACCATCGCACGACTGGACGGTTCCCGCGTCCGCGTGGCGATTGACGCCCCCCGCCACGTCTCGGTCCAGCGCGACGATGCCAAACCGAAGGACGACCACGAGCGAGGAAAGTCTCGGGGCTTTGGTCCAGCTTCAATTGAACGGATGCCCCAACCTGGTTTACAATGCGTAGGACGGATGTCGGGCTGAGTGTCGCCTGGAGACCATCCGGAATCACGTCGGTTCGCGCAATTCCTGGGAAGCGGTTGGAGACCTGTGCATGTCGCCATCCATTTGGCTTGATGTTCACTACATCATGAATGACTTCGGGATGCTGGCAGTCCTGGCCGCGCTGCTGTTCGTCGCCTTCCCCAAAGGGGTTAGCACGATGCGCGCACGGTCCCCATGCCGCCCCAGTCAGCGCCGAGTCTTTTGAACCGCCGACACCGTTTCTCCCCATCATTCATGCATCCATGGCACTCCGTCGGCCACGGTCAGAGCATTAACGACAAACAGGCTTCTCGGACTCGAGGGCGTGCTCACTCCATCGTGGGAGATGCTGGTGCTGGAGCGAGCCTGCGTTGATCACCCCCGCTTGCATGATGGCGAGGAATCGTGACCGGTCTTGCAGGATCGCGATGTTGTCGAGCACGTCTCCATCGACGACGACGACATCGGCGAGCTTGCCGACTTCAAGGGTCCCAAGCTCCTTCTCTCGCCCGAGAATCTCCGCGCCGGTCTTGCAGGCGCACTTGATCACATCGACTGGCGGGAATCCGACGTCGGTGACGAAGAACTCGAGTTCGTTGGCGTAGTCCCCGTGCGGGTTCCACGCGAAGCCGTAGTCACCGCCAAGCCCCAAGCGACCGCCCGCCTCGAAGATGCGCCGGGCACTCTCCACGCCGCCGTCGAGCGTCTCTTGATGACCGTCGATTACCCCTTGGGGCATGCCGATGGCCGGCCCGCGCTCGACCGAGGCCTTCTCGAAGTAGAGGGCGGGAATGACCGGGACATCGCGTTCGAGCAAGAGATCGAGGGCCTCGTCATCCATGAAGGTTCCGTGCTCGATGGTATCGTAACCCGCGCGGAGGGCGTTCTTGATCCCCGCCGTCGCGCGGCAATGCCCGGTCACCTTGAGTCCGTGATTGTGCGCGGTCTCGACCACCGCGTGCATCTCCTCGAAGGTCATGCAGAGCGTGTGATGATCGTTGGTGTCGGGGGCGGCGGCGTCGCCCGTCGGGTAGGTCTTCACCCACTCGATCCCATCCTTGACCAATTTGCGCACCGCGGCGCGAGCTTCGTCCGGCCCATTGACCAAAAGGACGAGCCCTTCCATCCCGATCTTGCGGAAGTCGGGGTTCCAATCCATCAGCCCGCCGATGCCACAGATCTCCCGACCGCTCGCCGCCAAACGTGGACCGGGCACGAGGTCGTTCTCGATCGCCTTCTTCAGCCAAACATCGATGTTGAAGAGACTCCCACCACTGCGCGCGGCGGTGTAACCGCTCTCGAGCGCCAACTTCGCGTTGACCGACGCGAGCAGCGAGACGTACTCGACGGGATACTTCGTGTCGAGGTCCTCGAGCGCGGCGACATTGAAGTACGTCGGGTGAAAATGAGCCTCGACCAACCCCGGCAGGATCGTCCCACCACGGGCATCGAGTACCAACGCCTCCGCGGGGAGTTCCCGGTTGGGCTGGCGCGGTCCCGCATAGCCAATGCGACCATCCTCGATCAGCAGTTCCGCATCGGTCACCGGGGGATGGCCGCATCCGTCGACAAGCTGACCATTGGTGAGGAGCATGGTTCCCTGAAGAGACTTCATCGGCTGGTTCCTTGTTGGAGGGAGCAGGGACTCGAGGTTGGCACCCGCGGGACCGTCTCGAGAAAGGCGAGCGTGTGATTCACGATGTCCTGGGTGCGACCCCAGTGCAGCAAGTGGTCCGATTCGGGAAACGGCACCAGCGACAAGTCCCCGATGAGTTCCTCGGCGTCGGAGCGGTTATCGTCGGCCAACATCCCGCCAGCGTCGGGATCGGCCTGAAACAGCAGCGTCGGACAGTCGACACGTTCGAGCATCGACCGCCATACCAGTCCGTCGAGCCAACGTCCTTGGACGATCGGATCGAGCACCGTCGGGTCGAGGCGCGACAGCCCCCAGGCACTCAGACGCAGCGAGGTCGAGCTGCGCACGTCGCCGAGTCGCACCGAGACGTCGGAGCCTGGATCGCACAGGTTGATCTCCGCCAGCGACGCGGCCACCTCTCGCAGGGTAGCCTCCGAACCGGCAAGGGGATAGAGGCTCGCGAAGAAGCCGTGCGGTCGCGACTGCCCAATGCGGCTCCCCATCGCGTCGAATGGGGGATCCTCCATGATGAGGCCGCGCACGCGATCACGGCAAGCGGCCGCCACCGCCGCCGCCACCATCGCGCCGAGGGAGTGACCGTACAGCACGACCGGTTGGTCGAGCGACTCCCGCAAGTAGCTAACGACATCGGGCACGTAGTCGACGACCCGGTAGCCGCCGGGAACCCGATCGGAAGCCCCATGGCCGCGAAAGTCCAGCGCGTGAACCCGCCACCGCGAGGCCAACGCGGGAATCAACGGCAGGAAGGACTGCCAACACCTGGTCACTCCATGCAGCATCACCAGCGGGGGCGCGTCGCCCGAGGTCCGCGCGACGCTGATCTCGCAATCGCCGACAGCCACGCGCTGCTCGACAATGCCGAGGCCGTCTCCTCCCGCCACGGGCGACTCGTCGCCCGCTCCTGAAACCGATGGCTCGTTCGTTTGCGTCATGCAACACTCCTGGGCCCACGGACTACGAGCGCCCCTTGCGTCGACCGCCTCTGGAATTCCCCGTCGCCGCTTCTTCCTTCGAAATCGTCACGTCGAGGCGCGATGCCTCGCGCGGCAACTCGACCGAGAGCCGGTAGCCGTCGACAAGCATCTCCTGCAGCGGCGGCCCATCGTCCAAACCACCCGACGCCGCCTCGGGACGATAGCCGGTCACCGTCAACAAGTAGGGCCCGCCGAGAACGCCGGCCGCTTGCTCGGTTCGATACGATCCGTTCTCGATCTTCGCCAGCGATGCCGGCCCGCTATTCCCTCGAGACACGTCGGGCTGGAGGAGCACCTCGCCCGCCGGCACCGCGGCCCCATCGAGTGTTACCGTCCCCTCCAGGCGATAGCGCGGCGGCCCCTTCTCCCCACAACCGGCCAAGCCGACCACTCCGATCGCCACGACCATCCCACCGAAACGGCGACCCCATCCGATCACGTCAGCAACCATGTCGCCGCTCCTTCAGAAGTTGGTTTCGAGCGGAGCGCTGTCGTCGCGCACCGCGAGCGTCTGGTACAGCGTCAAGTCGATCCCCTCGGTGACGAAGTGGACCGAGCCGTCGGCCATCGTGAAGTGGCATCCCCCCGGGTGATGACTTCCGAAGAGCCGGCTCTGCTGCACAAAGAGGTTGTTGGTCGCGACGTCGTCGGTGACGCTGTTGATGGGAATCTCCGCGCCGGCAAGCGTCGCCGCTTGCCCGTGGTTCGAAGCCCGCGCGTAGACCGAGCCGGCCCAGCTCCCATCGCACCCGAGCGCCGGATTGCCGACCCCCATCGGCTGGTACTTGCTCTCGCCGATCATGAAGACATTCGCCGAGCCGTCGGTGATCTGACTGAGGCCGACCTTGGAGTTGTTCCAGAAGATGCCACTGGTCCAGTGACGGCGGGTCGAGGTCGTCGTGCATCGCCGATCGTTGCCTCCCCCCATCACCCCGAAGTAGGTCGAGCGCGCCCGCCCGACGTGAATCAGCGGATCGCTGGGGCATTCGAAGGAACTGTTTCGCTGAAACTGCACGTCATAGTTCTCGACGGCCTGGGTTCCGCCGCAATCGGCATACGCGAGAAACCGACCGTCGAAGTTGAAGCGATCGTAGAGAGCCTGATCGTCCAGGTAGGGCAAGATCATCACCGCCCACGGCGCCCGCGCCCGAGTCGCGGCATCGCTGTCCTTGTGAATGTTGCAGATCACGTTCGAGGGCGACCCACTTCCATCGGTGATCGTCCCCGGCGGAAAGAAACGGTGCGACTCGTGATAGGCGTGAAGGGCGACCCCAAGCTGCTTGAGCTTGTTCTGGCACTGCGTCCGACGAGCCGCCTCGCGCGCCTGCTGCACCGCGGGCAGCAGGAGGGCCACCAGAGTTCCGATGATCGCGATCACCACCAACAACTCGACGAGCGTGAAGGCCGGTCGCCCGCGCGCACCGGAGACGCTTGTTCGCAAGACGGACATGTCGCTTCCCCCGAAGGCCCGCGGCCACGGAACGGGCCGCTTGTCGTGTACCTCTCTCGGGCGTGGGCCGCGATCGGCGAAAGCCGCCCTTGCCCAAGAGTCCCCAACAGACTAGAATTGCATTCTGCATGCAGAACACAGCATGCTGAATGAAGACATCCTAATGGGGCCCTCTCCCTCGGTCAAGAATGTTTCGACCAGGGAACGCCCCCGATGTCCGGAGCCAATCCATGACCAGCCTGGAAGAACTCGCCTCGCCCATCCGGCGCACCTCGCTGGCCGAGGAGGTCTACGAGACCCTCCTGGAAGCCATCTGCGGCGGCCAACTCGCCGGCGGCACCAAGATCAGCGCCGTCGCTCTCGCCGAGAAACTCAACGTCAGCCGCACCCCCGTCATCGAGGCCCTCCGGCGACTCGAGAACGATGGGCTCATCGAGGCCTCCACCGGCAAGCAGGCCCGTATCGTCGAGGTCTCTCGCGATGAAATCAGTCAGATCTATCAGATGAGGCAGATCCTCGAGGGAGCCGCCGCCGAGGCCGCTGCCCGACGAATGCCGCGGGAGGCGCTCGACGACCTCGAAGCTCGAGCCCAGGATCTCGACGCCGGCCGCAAGCGACTCGACTGGACCGAACGCGCGCTCGCCTTCGACCTCACGTTCCACGACGTCATCGCCGGCGCCAGCGGCAACGAACGGCTCCGCGCCGACATCGGCCGCTATCGTCTGCTCGTACGCAGCTTCTGCCGCATGAGTGGCACGCGCGAGAACCTCGAGCAAGCCTTCGCGGAGCACCTGAAGATCCTCGAGGCGATCAAGAGCCGGAAGCCCGCCGCCGCGCGGCGCGCGATGGTCGAGCACATCGCCTCCCGACTCGACTCGGTCCTGCAAGACGTCGTCGATCATCAAGCGGAAACCAAGGAGCGATCGTGATCGCCCCCCAAGCGGCGCGGGACGCGACACCGAACGCATCGACGGGATCGCTCGGTGGCGTGCTCGCGGATTCGAACAGCAGCGGACGTACTTGGTGCTTTGCTCCTCATCGCTCTTGAGGTGCCACTGGCTGCTCGCCAGCCAGGGACGAGGCGTGAGGGGAATCAGCGCCGCGCGACGTGGACGGTGAAACAACACTAGAAAGGGCGATGGCCCCGAAGTGAGGAGTTCTCCATTGTCTCGAAGCCTTCCCATCATCGTGGCCCTGATCCTCGGCGGCATGACGCAAGCGGCGACTGCCGACAAGAACGCAACCGACCGCAAGAAGGTCGTGATCATTGCCGGCAAGAAGAGCCACGGCCCCGAGGGCAACGGCATCCACGACTATCCCTGGTCCGCTCGGCTGCTCAAGGTCATGCTCGACCGCTCGACCATTAGCGACCAGGTCGAGACCGAGTTCCACCTCCATGGCTGGCCCAAGGATCCCAGCACGCTCGAGGATGCCGACACGATCATGGTGATCTCCGACGGGCGCGACGGCGACAAGTACGAGGAGGCCCCCTTTCTCCGCTCGGCCGAGCGTATGAAGTTCATCAAGACGCAGATCGATCGCGGTTGCGGCTTCCTCACGTTTCACTTCTCGACCTTCGCTCCCGATAGCGCCGCCGACCAGGTCCTCGACTGGACCGGAGGCTACTTCGACTGGCAGGGAGAGGACGGCAAGCGCCAATGGTACTCGGCGATCAAGACCCTCTCGACCGACGTCGAACTCGGTTCCCCCGACCATCCGATCTCACGCGGCTTGACACCCTTCCGCATGAAGGACGAGTTCTACTACAACATCCGCTTTCGCGAGAGCGACCCGCGTCTGAAACCGATCTGGATCGTCCCCGAACTCTCCGGCCCCCGGCCCAATGGCGGTGTGGTCGCTTGGGCGGTCGAGCGTCCCCAGCGCGGACGCGGCTTCGGCACGACCGCTGGGCACTTCTACGCCAACTGGAAGAACGAACACTTTCGCAAGATGATCCTCAACGCCATCGCCTGGACCGCCGGGGTGGAGGTCCCCGAGCGCGGCGTCGACGCTCCCTACCTCTCGCATGAGGAGATCGAGCGAGCCCTCTCGGGCGACGATACCGGCTCCGGCGATGTCGAGCCGATCGACGTGCTGATCGTCACCGGTCATCAGCACCCCTCTCACAAGTGGCAAGAGACGACCCCCGCCCTCGCGGACGCGGTGCGAGCCGTCGCGCCGGGAGCGAAGGTCACGATCACCGAACACCCCGAGGACCTCGCCCGGCCCGATCTTTCGACCTACGACGTCGTCGTGATGAACTACTGCAACTGGAAACGTCACGGACTCAGCCAGGCGGCCAAGGACAACTTCACCAAGTACTTGCGTGAGGGGGGTGGGCTCGCCATCATCCACTTCGCCAACGGCGCGTTTCACTTCTCGCTACAAGGGGCCGACAAGTCGGATTGGCCCGAGTGGCGAAGCAAGATCTGCCGCCGCGTGTGGGATCATTCCCCCGGCGCCGGCCGGAGCGGACACGACCGCTACGGTTCGTTTCTCGTCGAGATCGACGAGACCAACCACCCGATCACGCAAGGCATGAAACCGTTCGAGACGATCGACGAGCTCTACTTCCGACAAAAGGGAACCGAGCCGATCGAGGTGCTGGCGACCGCCCGGTCCGAGGTGACGGGCAAGCACGAACCGATGGCGTTCGTCTATCCCTATGGCGAGGGTCGTGTCTTCCAGACCGTCCTGGGTCATGCCGAACAGTCGATCCGCTTGCCCGGCCCGGCGACGCTCATCGGCCGAGGCATCGCGTGGGCGGCCGATCGCCCGCTGACTCCCGTGGCGTCAACGGCGTCGACCGAGCCGAAGGCCAAACCAGAGCCTTCGAAAGAGACGCTTGTCGACGGTCGGTTCGGGAAGGCCCTCAATGCGAGGGCGAGCACGGCCGCCGCCGACCAACTGCCCGGCTACGCGGAGTCGCCCCTGACGGTCGAGTGCTGGGCCAAGATCGATGCCAAGCGAAGCTACAACATCCTGATCGCCCAGGAACTGAAGGCCTCCGGCGCCCACTGGGAACTCTTCACCATGCCGGGCACCGGGTTCCTGACCGCCTACCTCCCTGGGATGACGCCGGACCACGCCCGCAGCAAGACGAACATCTGTGACAATCGCTGGCACTATGTCGCGATGATCTTGGAGGAGAAGCACGTCCGTCTCTTCGTCGACGGCAAGCAGGTCGCGGACCAAGCGGTTGAACCGACCGATCGCAAACGCGTCCCCGGTCCGCTCGCCTTCGGCCGGCTCGCCTCGGGGCGCATGGGCTGCGCCGGCTTGCTTGACGAAGTTCGAATCTCGAGCGTCGCGCGAGCCATCGGCGCCCTGCCCGAGACTCCCTTCGAACCCGACGCGGCGACGCTGGGACTTTGGCATTTCGACAACCTCGACCAGAAACTCTTTCCCGACGCTTCGGCGACCACGCATCCCGCCCGGATCAAGCTCGCCACCGAGCCCGTTCCCTCGGCGAACTTCAAGTACCACCTCGACGATCCAAACCTGAAGATCGTCAAGATCGACTCCTCGAAGGACGAATCCTTCCTGTCCCTGCGCGCCGATGCCGAAGGCCGTCTCTTCGTGGGTGGCCGCGAGGCTCTCTTCGTCTACGAGCCGAACGAGACCGGCGGCTATTATCCGCGCCACCTCCTCTTCCGTTTCCCTCCGGACACGTGGATCAACGACCTCGAGATTCGCGGCGACGATGTCTACTGCATGACACCCGGAGCCCTCTATGTCTTCCCCGACGCCCGCGTCAAGCGGGAGCACCCACAGCCGAAGCGATTGATCTGGGGCACGCCGGTCGACCTCCACGTTACCTACCACGGCTTGGGCTGGGGGCCGGAGGGAAATCTCTACTTCGCGTCGGGCGACCCGCTGTTGCGCTACGGTCTTGGACGGACGCCGCCCGATCATTGGGGACACTGGACGATCCACACTCAGCCGAAGGGGAGCGTCTTTCCCTTCACCGGCACCGGAGCCTTCTACCGCTGCCAACCCGACGGCAGTGAGCTGGCGGTCGTCGCCCAAGGAACTAGGGGAAGTTGCGGGCTCGCGTTCGATCGCGACTGGAACCTCTTCTCCAACGACAACGACCACGAGAGCAATCCGAAGGACTACGTTCCCGGACGCTTACTGCACGTCGCTCCGAAGGCGAACTTCTTCTGGCCGCGCGGCTGGATGGCGGTGAAGACGCCCCAGCGTGCCGATCTGCTGCGAACGATGTTCGACGGCATGGGCCGCGCCGTTCCAGTCGGCCAGAGCTACTACCACGAGGAGTTTCTTCCCGAAGAGTATCGCGACAGTCTGCTCGTCGCCCGTTGGGGCCAGCGGCGCATCGACCGCTATCCGCTTGCCCGCCGGGGGGCCAGCTTCTCCGCCGAGCAAAAACCGCTGCTCATCGGCGAAGGAACGGCACGTCCCGTCGGCGTCACCGTCGGCCGTGGCGGGCGGATCTTCGCCGCCATTAGCGACATGAAGGGCAACGCCTACTCGCCGAAGTATCCCAGTGATCTCATCATGATCACCCGCAAGAACGACCGCGCCGACCATCCCTTTGAGTCCTACGACATCACGAGCGTCGATCCCGACAGGCTTTGGGGCGAGCTGGAGAGCAAATCGTGGTGGCGCCGGCAACGGGCCCACGTCGAGATCTTGCGACGCGGAGGAACCCTCCTCGACAACGCCATCGACCGACTCGCCACATCGAACGCGACCTCCCCGTCGCGGCCGCACCTCGTTTGGCTCGTGGGCGCCAGCGGAAGCGAAGAGGCAAGGAGTGCCCTCACCAAGATCGCCCAAGACCCTGCCGACCCGCTGCGGTTGCAAGCGATCCGGGCCCTTGGTGAATTCAGCCAGCTCGAAACGCCGAGAGAGCTCTTCATCGCCGCCCTTGAGGATGACGATCCCGCGATCAAGCATGCCGCGATGACCGCTCTCTTCGACCGTCCGGGTCCATTGCCCCAATCTCTTTGGGAGGAGGCCGCCCGCGATCAGGATAGCTACCTGCGTCAGGCCGCCGCGTTCCTGAGCGCCGAACAAGCGACGATCGACGAGCTGCGTTCGCTTTGCCAAGCCTCCGATGTGCCCGGTAGACTCGCAGGCGTTCTCGCCACCGGCTTCCGCCTTACCGTGCCCGCCAACGACGCCAAGCTTCCGGACGATTTTCCGGTGCACCTCCCGCGAAGCGGTAGCGTTTGGGATGCCAAGACAACGCTTCACTACGCCGACGGGACGGTCGACAACCTCGAACACGGCCGGATCGGCAGCTTCACCACCGCCGACCATTGGAACCGGATCAAGGAGACAAAGGAGGCGACCCAACTTCGTGATCTGCTCGCCGAGCGTCTCCGGGACGACGACAACGCGGTCCGCTCGCAAGCGGAGTACTTTCTTTCGCTCTTGCACGACGAGAAGACCGACTCCCTCATGGCGCGGCTGCGTCAACAGCGGGAGGACGAGCGGATGTCCAAGCTGGACCAACGGACTGTTCCCCAAGTTTGGACCATCGGCCCCTTCGCTTCCGGCGATGCCGACGCCCAACACCTGAAGTCGATCGAATCGGGTCCCGTCGACCTATCGGGAACTTTCGGCTCCCACCAATGGCGCGTCATGGACACGAAGAAGCCGACGGCGAGCGAGTCCGGGTCGCCAGGAACGCGTTACCACTACTTCCGCCTGGCGAGCTTTGGAGGAAGCGAGGCCCAGCTCGACGTTCCCGGCACCTTTCGGTTGTGGCTCAACGGCGTCGCCCTGCCGCCGGGCAAGGACATGACACGTTTTGACCTCCAGCCCGGAAGCAACGATCTGCTCGTTCGCCTCGACGGGACATCGCCCGGTGACGCGCTGATCCGCTACCGGGCCACGGGCCAAGTGGCGGCGATCCTCCCGGAGAATCTGGGCGGAGTCACGCTCGCGGAACGTCTCCGCTCGTCGGGGTCGACTCCCGAGAACCTCGAGGCGTTCCTCGGACGCGATTGGGCCAAGGAGGCCGCCAAGGGCAATGCCGAACGGGGCCGGAAGCTCTTCGGCGCCGATGGGCTCGGTTGCGTCAAGTGCCACGGCATCCTGCCGAATCAAGCGGCGGGGGGAGCTCCAAGCCTCGCCGACGCGCGGCGCCGCTTCGCCGTTGCCCACCTGGTGGAATCGATCCTCGCTCCCAACAAGCAAGTCGCCCCCCTCTTCCGCTCGACCATGATCGTGACCACCGACGGCGATCCGATTTCGGGTCTGGTCGTCGGCGAAGAGGATGAGGTCGTCCACCTCCTTCTCCCCAACGCGACCCGACGCTCGATCCGCAAGGACGAGATCGAGGTCCGCCGTCTTCAAAAGACGTCGCCGATGCCCGCGGGATTGGTCAAGACGCCCGAGGAACTCCGCGACCTCTTGGCGTACCTACGCGGCAAGACCGTCAAAGCCCCGTAGCTCGACCGCCGCTACGCGTTGACTCCCTCTCGGCGGACTCCGATACTAGGGACCCAGTGAGCGACCCTCTAGCGGAGACCCAACATGCGTTCCCTTCTCCCTCGAGCGACCACGCGTCGCCTCGAGTCTTCTCGTCGATGGCTGAACCGAGCCGTTCTCACCCTCCTCGGCTGGCTACCCGTCGGCCTGTCGCTGGTGTCGGCGCCCGCCGCTGAAGCGGCCGCGCCAGGTGAACCACCCAACATCATCTTCATCAACGCGGACGACTTGGGTTACGGCGATCTCGGCTGCTACGGACAGAAGCGGATCAATACCCCGGCGATCGACCGCATGGCGACCCAGGGATTGCGGTTCACCGACTTCTACGCCGGCAGCACCGTCTGCGCCCCCTCACGTGGTGTCCTCATGACCGGCTACCATGTCGGCCACGCCCGCATCCGCGGCAACCACAAGCCTGACATGCCCTTGGCACCCGAGGACGTCACCGTCGCCGAAGTCCTCAAGGACGCCGGCTACACCACCGCGATCATCGGCAAATGGGGACTCGGCGAGGTCGACAGCACCGGCTACCCCACGCGGCAGGGCTTCGACACGTTCTTCGGCTACCAGAGCCAGATCGAGGCGCACAACTTCTACCCCGAGTTCCTTCACCGTGATGGCGCCAAGCAGCCCCTTGGCAACAAGCTCGCTTCCTTCAACGTCGCCGAGAAGCGAGTCGACTACTCGCACGACCTCTTCACCGAGGAAGCCCTCGGCTTCATTGAGGAGAACAAGGATCGCCGCTTCTTCCTCTATCTGCCCTACACGATTCCGCACGCCAACAACGAAGGAGGACGCGCCACCGGCGACGGGATGGAGATCCCCGACCACGGCGACTATGCCTCGAAGGATTGGCCGAACCCCGAAAAGGGTCGCGCGGCGATGATCAGCCGACTCGACAGCGACGTCGGGAAGATCCTCGCGAAGCTCGACGACCTCGATCTGTCAACGAAGACGATCGTCTTCTTCACCAGCGACAACGGTCCGCACAATGAAGGCAACTCGAAGTCAACCTTCTTTGACAGCAATGGGCCACTCCGGGGGATCAAGCGCGATCTCTACGAGGGCGGGATTCGCGTACCGATGATTGTACGCTGGCCGGGCAAGGTGCCGGCGGGGAAGGTGAGCGACTATCCCTGGAACATGTGCGATGTGCTTCCGACCCTGGCGGCGATCGCGGGAACCCCGGCTCCGGAGGGGATTGACGGCATCTCCGTCCTGCCGGAGCTACTGGGCGAGAAGCAACCTCCCCATCCGCCGATGTACTGGGAATTCCACGAGCGTGGCTTCTCCCAGGCCGCCCGCATCGGCAAGTGGAAGGGTGTCAAACGTTCGATCGACGGCCCGATCGAGATCTACGATCTCGACCAAGATCTCGGCGAGGAGAAGAACGTCGCGGACGAATATCCGCAAATCGTCGAACAGATGTCGGAATACCTACACGGCGCCCGCACAGCGGACCCGAATTGGCCGATGAAGAAACCGGCTAGGAAAAAGAAGAACCCGACGAAGAAGTAGACCGTCAAGAAAGCCCAAGCCCCTCTTCCAATTCCCCATGGAAGAGGGGCTCCACACCCCACAAGACGGTTGGCAATCCGTTGATCTGATCCATGCCGACAGGGAACGCTCTTCTCGACCAACCTCGCCGTCGTCGAGATCGGCGAGCGGTTCGCGATCACATGGGCCGCATCGCGCAACGGAGCCGGTTGTAGGGTCGAATGTTCTGACGAAGATCACCTTCTCTTGACGCTTGTACCATAGGTCTTTCGGCAAATCCAGTATCGTTGACCCTAGATCTTCCCCTTTAAGATCACGGCCTCTCCCCGGCCCCGAGACCGCCGGTTTTGACTCATCATTGTCACCGCGCGAGCGTTCTTCCCGACCCGGCGAGGCCACCGCACTCCCGCCACCGGACGCGAACCTCGGCGTGTCGTGATTGGGGGCATTTGGGTTCGGAATGGGGCCACTTTTGATGAAATCGGTCCGAAATCGGGCCATTTTGGTTCAGAATGGAGCTAATTCGGGCACAAATCTTCACCTATACCATACAATTCACCTGTCTGCTGAACCCCTCTCCGGCCTCTCCGGATCGGCGGATATTGGGCGTCTCGCTCTCCGGTTCGGAGAAAGCCTTGGCAAGGTGACATCATGATGTCATGACGATGGGATCGAAGCCTGATCGTCCGAGAAGCGTTGCCCCCCGGCTTGGCCGCATGGTACAAATCAAGGGGACCGGAATATCGTCGAGTCTCGGGGAGTCCATCTCATGAAACATCACCCTCTTGCCCCCTACCGCGACCCAAAGGCCGATGACTGGTGGTTGGCATTCACCTTCTGGAGTTTTCTCGCGTTCGTCGCCTTGATGGGCGGCCTGGTCACTTGGTCCCATTACAAAACGCGCCAGAGCATTCAGCGGCACAAGGAGGAGGAACGCCACCACGTCGTCGCGGCGGCGCCGAGTCCGGAGGTCGTCGCCGGTAGCACCAAGGCTCGACTGACCTAACCATGACACACTCGTCGCGAGGGAAAATGAGACGGCCGTTTCGGCATCGCTGACTACCGACTCCTTCCCAAGCTCTTGAGATCCTTGCTCACCGCGACGGTGTCGTGCCGTCGTAGCACTCGAGTCGCCATCGCTCATTCGCGACAAACGCTACACGTCGATGGACTCGGCTTCGGCTCGTCGTCCGACTTGGCGCTTTCCGGAAACCGCGGCCAAGGACGGTGACTCCCGGCGACGGAGATGGGGGCGTGATGCCTCCGTCGGGAATTGACGAGGGCACGAAGAAGAACTCCTCGCACTCACCCCTGGTCAGTGCGGAACCTGACGATGATCCAGCGTAAGCTTCACACCCAATTCACCCATCGACAACAGATACGAGCCACGTTTCAAGCACCATGACCGCGTCGTCGAGGGGCTCTGGCTCACCGGACGCGTTCGACGCGCATGGGGATGGCGCGGAGGCGGAGGGATTGGGCCAGCATGCCGCCGACGCAGGGAAACCACGAACGAAGTCACCCATCAGGACGACACCAACCGGCGCCCAGCGTTCCGCATCGAGCACCTCGAGCGGCGCGACTGCCCCGCCTTCGCGCTTGAGTTTGTCGGCAACGTCTATGCCGTGGGATCGTTCGGCGACGACGAGCGTGAGCATGGCACCCCAGAGTCGTCTGGCTGTGGCCCAACGACTAGGATGTCCACCAGCCCCTCCAGCCGGCCACCATCAGCGAGGCCTGCCCAAGGGCCATCCACACGAGAAACGACACCAGCACGAAGGCGGCGATCATCAGCCACCAGTCGATCCGGGCACGGAGGTTTCCGACCTCCCCGCGGACCGTGGTGATCTCGGCGCCAAGGCCATCGACGGCGCTCGTGAGCGTTCCCAGGGTTTCCCGAAGTTGGCCCGCGAGCGTCGCGAGTTGCTTGAGGCGATCGGCGGGAAGCTCCCCTTCCGCAACCCCCTCGAACCGCGCTCGGATCTTGTCCGCTTGGCTGATCGCACGCTTGACCTGCGCCTCGACCGACTGAACCGCGTCGAGCAATCGCGACGCCTGCTCCGAGGAGATCAGGCCGGCGGGAACGCGTCCCCCTCGCAGTGCCTTCTCGATGACACCCGCGCCCGCCTGGGCGACGCCGAGAGCCCCTTCGAGTGACGCAATCCGGTCGGCGACGCGGTCGGCGATCTCGCGCAGCAGGCGGTTCTCGACATCGGGCGACTTCGTGGTCCGCGCATGGGGATCGAGAGTCCGCTGCTCGAACTCATCGGCCAGGGACTTGAGGGAGCCGAGCCGCTTGCCAACACCCTCCACCCCTTGGGCCGCGGCGTCGAGGAGGTCGTCGATCGTCCCGGTCACGCTGGCGACTTCGCCCACCACGATCCCGGTGCCGACCCCGACCCCAATGGTCATGACCAGGCAGATCGCTCCGCCGACGAAGCCGAGCAGCAGAAAGAGGAGAGGAAAGAGTCGCTTCTGGGTCATGTCGTCACCAAGTGGGTCTGTCGTCACTGCTCGTCGATCTTGGGAGACACCCCGAGGGCCGGGGAGAGCTCCAGCAGAAGTCGCTGCGCCGGGCTCATCTCCGCACGCTGCTCGAGGACGCGGCGAGCAAGCGCGGGCTTGTCCGTCAAGAGCCCATCGACGCCCCGACCAATCATGGTCGACATCGTGGCCGCGTCGTTGACGGTCCAGACGAAGATCTGTTTGCCATTTCTATGAACCCGCTCCACGAGGGAACGGTCGACGAAGGCGGCGTTGACGGCGAGGAAATCGGCCTCGATCTTCTTCACGTTCCCGATCGAAACCGACATGAGTTGCCCCACGCGCCACTGTGGGCGAATCTTCTTCATCGTCCGTACGCCAGCCGCCTCGAGCGACATCGCCATCACTTCGTCGTTCATCCCGGCGTCGCCGACGATGCGGGCAACGCGCCGCTCGAGGTCTTGGTCGTGGCCATAGTATTTCAGTTCGATGTTCACGCCGATCTTGCCCTTGCAGATCCGCAGCACCTCGGCGAGCGTCGGGACACGCTGGTCGGTGAACTCGTCGCCGAACCAACCGCCGATGTCGATGGAGCCGAGCTGGTCGGTCGTGGCGTCCCAAATCTTGAGGTTCTCGCCGGCGAGCTTCATGAGGTCGCTGTCGTGAAAGACCACGACCTCGCCGTCGGCGGTCTCTTGCACGTCGAGCTCGATCCAATCGGCGCCGTCGGCGATCGCTTGGCGAAACGAGGCAAGTGTGTTCTCCGGCGCCGCCTTTGACGACCCCCGGTGAGCCATGACCAGGACATCGTCCTCGAGGCGAACGCTGCCCAACGAGCTTGCCCCGATCAAAGCGGCCAGGAATCCCCCGATCACGCCGGCGACAAGCAGCCGTTTGGGCGTCATCCATCCGATCACTCGCGGCGGTGCTTCGTGGCCAAGCTCGATCGAGATGGGATCCGCGCCAGTTGCTCGCCCTCGCTCCAGGTAGAGATGACTCAACAATGTCGCGAAACTGATCGTGCCGAGCAGGTTGACGACGAGATTCGCCAAGCCTCCCAGGAGCAAGACGGCGCCGACCGCGAACGCGAGCAGATGCAAGGATCCGGTCGACGCCGGTACTATCGCCCGGCCCACGAGCCCGACGAATGCCGTCAGCACCAACGACACCAACGATGTTGCCAGCAACCATCCGACGAGCCAACCAACGATCGCCCCCCGGCCTCCTCGGGTTCGTTCGGCGCTCAATTTCAAGGCGGTGATGCCCGAGTTTCCCTCAAAGAGGACCAGCGGCAGAGCGTAGAACCAGCGGGTCACCAGCCAGAGCAAGGTCACCATCAGCCCGACGCTCAGCAAGGCGCCGATCCCGACGGCCACGTGAAATACCGGCGGCCGTTCCTTCAGGTAGTAGTTGATGTCGTAGCGTGACAACAGGCTGACATAGACCAGCCCGGCGACAATGACGAAAGGAGCGATCGCCGCGAGGACCAACGCGACGATGCGTGCGGTCACCTTCAGCACCGACCAACCATGGGAGAAGGCGTAGCGGAGGGCGGGCACCGGACCGACCAACTTGCCAAGTCGACTCGCGACCAGGATCCCCAAGAGGGAGGCCTGCTCCAAGGCGACGATACCGAGCCAAAGGGCCCCAACGAGCACGAAGACGAGCCAACCGACCGGTCCCAACAGAAAGCGAGCGATGTCGACATCGCAAAGGACCGAGGTTCCCGCGAAAGCCAACAAGGTACGGAGCGAAATCGCCACGAGCGGCGTCAACACCACGAAGGCGACCACCTTAAAGAACAGATCGGTGATGACCAAGGACTGCCAACAGGCCGCGAATGAACGCCAGGCACGCCTCGGCTCGGTCGGTGCTGTCGGTTCCCCCATCCCTGTCCCCTATTCTCGACGCCACGAGATCCCCGCGACACTCCTCCACCCCCAGTGCCGATGTATGAGCCAGGTTCGCCGGTGTCTCATTCCGATGTCCCGACAAATCGTCACCACTGGAAGAACTTCACCACTGGAAGAACTTCACCACTGGAAGAACTTCACCACTGGAAGAACTTCACCACGGAGGACGCAGAGGATCACAGAGGAGAAAGAAAGGTCGGGCCCTTCGTCCCAGATGGCGATCCTCATGACGTACGGATCCGTGGAGCGAAGCCAGGCTCTCGATGGAATTCGAGGAGAGATGAGTCGTCACTTCTAGAACGTCGATTCCATCGCCGGAACCACCACTGGCGTTACTCGCATCACCCTCTTCCTCTGTGCCTCTCCGCGGCCTCCGTGGTTAGCACTTGGATTTCACCACAGAGGACCCAGAGGATCACAGAGGGAAGAGAAGGTAGTAGTGGGACCGGCCTTTTGGTTTGAATGCTCTCCTGCCAAGCCGAGCCCCAAAAGATGACGTGTCGTCAATCGAGATTCTTGACACGAGAACTCATCGCACGACCCTTCCGTCGGATCGCCGGCAAGCCCACTCGCCACACCCTCTTCCTCTGTGCCTCTCCGCGGCCTCCGTGGTTCACACTTGGATTTCACCACAGAGGACCCAGAGGATCACAGAGGGACGAGAAGGTAGTAGTGGGGCCGGCCTATTGGCCTGAATGCTCTCCTGCCAAGCCGAGCCCCAAAAGATGACATGTCGTCAATCGAGATTCTTGACACGAGAACTCATCGCACGACCCTTGCCGTCGATCGCCGGCAAGCCCACTCGCATCACCCTCTTCCTCTGTGCCTCTCCGCGGCCTCCGTGGTTAGCACTTGGATTTCACCACAGAGGACCCAGAGGATCACAGAGGGACGAGAAGGTAGTAGTGGGGCCGGCCTATTGGCATGAATGCTCTCCTGCCAAGCCTAGCCCCAAGGGGATGACATGTCGTCAATCGAGATTCTTGACACGAGAACTCATCGCACGATCCTTCCGTCGGATCGCCGGCAAGCCCACTCGCGACACCCTCTTCCTCTGTGCCTCTCCGCGGCCTCCGTGGTTCACACTTGGATTTCACCACAGAGGACCCAGAGGATCACAGAGGGACGAGAAGGTAGTAGTGGGGCCGGCCTATTGGCCTGAATGCTCTCCTGCCAAGCCGAGCCCCAAAAGATGACGTGTCGTCAATCGAGTTCCTTGACACGAGAACTCATCGCACGATCCTTCCGTCGATCGCCGGCAAGCCCACTCGCCACACCCTCTTCCTCTGTGCCTCTCCGCGGCCTCCGGGGTTCACACTTGGATTTCACCACAGAGGACCCAGAGGATCACAGAGGGACGAGAAGGTAGTAGTGGGACCGGCCTATTGGCCTGAATGCTCTCCTGCCAAGCCGAGCCCTAAAAGATGACGTGTCGTCAATCGAGATTCTTGACACGAGAACTCATCGCGCGATCCTTCCGTCGGATCGCCGGCAAGCCCACTCGCCACACCCTCTTCCTCTGTGCCTCTCCGCGGCCTCCGTGGTTAGCACTTGGATTTCACCACAGAGGACCCAGAGGATCACAGAGGGACGAGAAGGTAGTAGTGGGACTGGCCTATTGGTTTGAATGCTCTCCTGCCAAGCCGAGCCCCAAGGGGATGACATGTCGTCAATCAAGATTCCTGACACGAGAACTCATCGCACGACCCTTCCGTCGATCGCCGGCAAGCCCACTCGCATCACCCTCTTCCTCTGTGCCTCTCCGCGGCCTCCGTGGTTCACACTTGGATTTCACCACAGAGGACCCAGAGGATCACAGAGGGACGAGAAGGTAGTAGTGGGGCCGGCCTATTGGCCTGAATGCTCTCCTGCCAAGCCGCGAACGCGATGCTGAAGACACAACGGAACAGTCGCACTTGACGATTGTGCCACACATGACACCGACCCGCAGCTATTGAGTTGTCTCTCATCGTCCGTGCGGGTGTGACCGATTCTGACCATCGCCACCTGACCACCCAGCCCCCCCGCTCCTTGACAGTTCCCGCGCTGGGTGATAGGCTCTTAAGGACATACCGAGCTACCCTCTCATGGAGAGGGACCGTGCTGACCGGGTGACTCCTCGATGAGGAGAAGACAAGCTGGTCGGCTTCTTTCCCGAAGCACTGCTCATTTCCATCCTCCTGTCCCGTGACGTTCGGCCTTGCGCCGACCACGGAGCGCACCGGGAAGGGAGAAATGACGTGGCGGCTCGTCCCCCTCTCACTTTCCCTCTCCCCACGGACCGGAGGACGCTGGACCATGCTCCAGCCGACGGATTCCGCGTGTCCCCCCACTTCGCCGGGACGCTCGGAAGAGTGCTAGCCGGTACTTGAGGAAGAGCATTCGCCATGAGCTTCGCCCTCCCCTTGGCTGTCTCGACGGCCCTTTTCGCGGCATCGCCCGAGCGTCCCGCGACGGCCCCGACGATCGATTTCGGCCGAGACATCCGCCCGATCCTATCGGACAACTGCTTCTCCTGCCACGGCCCCGACGAAGCCGAACGCGCCGGCGGCTTCCGACTCGACCTCCGCGATGAGGTCCTCAAGGAAGCCGATTCGGGCGAACACCCGATCGTTCCCGGCAACATCGCCTCCAGTGAAATCATCGCCCGCATCACCAGCGACGACGAGTCGATGCTGATGCCTCCGTCCGAGAGCAACAAGCACCTGACGCCGGCGCAGATCGACTTGCTCCAACGCTGGGTCGCGGAGGGAGCGAACTGGCAAGAGCACTGGTCCTTCGTCCCGCCGACGAAGCCCAAGCCGCCCGCCGTGACAAGGGAGAAGTGGCTCAACAGCCCAATCGATCGATTCATCCTCGCGCGGATCGAGGCGGCGGGGCTCTCGCCGAGTCCCGAGGCCGATCGCACCACGCTCATCCGCCGGCTGACGCTCGATTTGACCGGCCTGCCGCCCACGCCCCAGGAGGTCGACGCCTTCGTCAACGACACCTCGCCCGACGCGTACGAGAAGCTGGTCGATCGCTTGCTCGGTTCGAAGCATTTCGGCGAACGGATGGCGGTGATGTGGCTCGACGCGGCTCGCTACGGCGACACCAGTGTCTTCCACGCGGACGGCTATCGCGACATGTGGGCGTGGCGCGATTGGGTGGTCGACGCCTACAACGCCAACAAACCCTTTGACGAGTTCTCAATCGAGCAGCTCGCCGGCGATCAGCTTCCCAATCCGACCATCGAGCAGCGCCTCGCGACCGGGTTTCATCGCAACACGCCCACCACCGACGAGGGGGGTGCCATCGCCGAGGAGTACCGCGTCGAGTACGTCGTCGATCGCGTCAAGACGACGGCGACGGTGTGGCTTGGGCTGACGCTCGAATGCGCCCAGTGCCACGATCACAAGTATGATCCGTTCTCGCAGCGGGACTACTACCGCTTTTACGCCTTCTTCAACGTCAGCGATGACAAGGGCATGCAGTCGCGTCGCGGCAACGCCGAGCCGATGCTCGAACTCTTCGACCCCGAGAAGCAGCGCCAACTGCCCGGTATTCGCGAGCGAATCGCGGCGAAGAAGGGCGAGATGCAAGCCGTCGAAGCGACCGCAGCCACCCACTTTCGCGAGTGGCTCCGCAATCAGGACTATTCCCAGCCCGAGCAACCCTCGATGCCCGCGGGGGCGTTGGTTCACACCATGCTCGACGAGGGCAAGGGGAAGGTCATCGCCAAGATCCTCGGCGACGAGCAGGGGACCGCCACGAAGGGAACGCTCAAGGGGAACGCTCTCTGGACCGAGGGGAAATTCAACGGCGCCCTGAAGTTCGATGGCAAGACGGTGGTCGATCTCGGTGACGTCGGGAACTTTGAACGATCCGATCGCGTCAGTTTCGGCGCCTGGGTCAATCCGGAGAAGAACGCCAACGGGGCGATTCTCGCGCGGATGAACGAGGGGAACTCCCATCGCGGCTTCGACATGCTCCTGGAAGGCCGCAAGATCTCGGTCCACCTGATCAACTCCTGGGCCGGCAACGCGATCAAGATCACGACGAAGAAACAGCTCGAGCCGAAGAAGTGGCAACACGTCTGCGTGACCTATGACGGATCGTCCAAGGCGAAGGGCCTGACGGTTTACGTCGAAGGCGAGCCCTGGGAAGCGACCGCCTCCCACGATAGGTTGTCCGCGTCGATTCTGTCGAAGACGCCCTTTCATCTAGGAGGTCGACGGAGCGGGTCGAGGCTGAACAACTGCGCGGTCGACGATGTCCGTTTCTACGACCGCGCGCTCGAGGCCCTGGAAGTCCAGACCCTCGCGGAAACCGATCCGATCGAGCCGATCCTCGCCCTGCCGGCCCATCAACGTTCGCCGGAGCAAGTCGCCACCCTTCGCCGCTACTACTTTCTCGAGAAGGAACCGGAGTATCGCTCGCTCAGAGAAGAGTTGGACGGTCTGGAGAAGACCGAGTCGGAGCTGAAGAAACCGCTCACCTCCGTGATGGTGATGCGTGACATGCCCAAGCCGCGCGACACCTTCGTCCTCAACCGCGGGGCCTACGATGCGCCGACGAAGGAGAAGGTCTCGGCCGCGACGCCGTCGATGCTCCCTCCCATGGCGAGCGAGCTTCCCTCGAATCGGTTTGGTCTTGCAAGCTGGCTCTTCCAACCCGATCACCCGCTGACCGGACGTGTCGCGGTGAATCGCTACTGGCAAATGCTCTTTGGTACGGGGCTGGTGGCAACGCCGGCCGACTTTGGGTCGCAGGGCCAGTTCCCGACCCATCCGGAACTTCTCGACTGGCTCGCGGTCGACTTCCGCGAGAACGGCTGGGACATCAAACGGTTGCTCAAGATGATGGTGATGTCCTCGACCTACCGGCAGACCTCTCGCGTCACGCCGGAGCTGCTCGAACGGGATCCGACCAATAAGCTCCTCGCTCGTGGCCCGCGCTTCCGGCTCCAAGCGGAGTTCATCCGCGACGGCGCCCTGGCGATCAGTGGCCTGATCAACCTCAAGATGGGTGGGCCGGGCGTGAGGGCCTACCAACCGCCGGGGCTCTGGAAGGAAGTCGGCTTGAGCGGACGACCGATCTTCAAGCAAGACGCGGGGGACAAGCTCTACCGACGCACACTCTACTCCTATTGGAAGCGTTCGGCTCCCCCACCCAACATGTGGCTCTTCGACGCGCCGACGCGCGAGACCTGTACCATCAACCGTCCGCGGACCAACACCCCGCTGCAAGCGCTGGTGATGCTCAACGACGTGCAGTTCGTCGAAGCCTCTCGGAACTTCGCCCAGCGTATTCTCAACGAGGCGGGCAAGAGCACCGACGATCGGTTGGGCTACGCGTTCCGCTTGGCGACCAGCCGGGAACCAAACTCGGCCGAGCGGGCGGCGTTGGCGGACGTTCACGCCGCGGCGCTGGAACGTTACCGCGCCGATCAGTCGGCCGCGACCAACCTACTCTCGGTCGGTGACAGCCCACGGCAGATGGCGCTCGATCCCGCCGAGCATGCCGCGTGGACCATCGTCGCCAGCACGATCCTAAACCTCGACGAGACACTGACGAAGGAGTGACCCCCATGGATCCGATCCTCGAGTTCCATCGCCAGATGACTCGTCGGCAGTTGCTCAGCGGCGCGCGCACCTGCATCGGCGCCGCGGCGCTCGCCCAGTTGCTCGGCGTGACCGACAGCGTCGGCGCGGCCGCTCCCCAGGGGGTGCTCCCCGGCGCCGCCGGACAAGGCGCGACACCAGCCGGCGAACCGAAGCCCTCGTCGCCAGGCATCCCGGGCCTACCCCACTTCGCCCCCAAGGCCAAGCGCGTCATCTACCTCTTCATGGCGGGCGGGCCTAGCCACATCGATCTTTTCGACTACAAGCCGGCACTCAAGAAGATCCATGGCACGGAACTGCCCGAGTCGATCCGCAACGGCCAGCGTCTCACTGGCATGACCAGCGGCCAAAAGTCGTTCCCCTGTGTCGCGCCGATGTTCAACTTCGAGAAGGTTGGCAAGCACGGCACCTGGGTCAACACCGACGTCTTGCCGCACATGTCGAAGATGGTCGACGAGATGACAATCGTCAAGTCGATGAACACCGAAGCGATCAATCACGACCCGGCGATCACCTACATCAACACTGGGACGCAGCAGCTCGGCCGACCGAGCATGGGGGCCTGGCTCAGCTACGGGCTCGGCAGCCCGAACAAGAACCTGCCGACGTACGTGACGATGATCTCCATTGGAGCCCGGCCGGGACAAGCCCTCTATTCGCGGCTCTGGGGAAGCGGATTCCTTCCCTCGAGACATCAAGGCGTTCAGTTCCGAGGCTCGGGTGACCCAGTCCTCTACCTCACCGATCCGCCCGGTATGGACCGTACGCTGCGACGCAAGATGCTCGACGGCCTGGCGAAGTTGAACGCGGAGCGATTCGACCAGATCGGCGATCCCGAGATCAACGCACGCATCTCGCAGTACGAGATGGCCTACCGCATGCAAACGTCAGTGCCCGAACTCATGGATCTCAAACGCGAGCCCGACGCGATCGTCGACATGTATGGGGAGGACGCGAAGAAGCCCGGCACCTTCGCCGCCAACTGCATCCTCGCCCGGCGACTCGCGGAGCGGGGAGTTCCCTTCGTCCAGCTCTTCCACCGCGGCTGGGACCAGCACGGCAACCTGCCCAAAGATCTTCGCAAGAACGGCAAGAGCGTCGATCAGCCGGTGGCGGCGCTGCTCAAGGACCTCAAGCAACGGGGCATGCTCGACGAGACGCTGGTGGTCTTCGGCGGCGAGTTCGGCCGTACGATCTACTCGCAGGGCAAGCTGACCAAGGAGAGCCACGGCCGCGATCATCATGGCCGCTGCTTCTCGACTTGCTTGGCCGGAGGCGGCATCAAGCCCGGCTTCGAGTACGGCAAGACCGACGACTACTCGTACAACATCGTCGAGAACCCGGTCCATATCAACGACCTCAATGCGACGATTCTTCACTGCCTGGGCATCGACCATCGTCGTTTCACGTTCAAGTATCAAGGTCTCGATCAGCGGCTCACCGGCGTCGAGGATCGCCACGTCGTCAAGGAAATCTTGGCGTAGCGATCTGTTGGTCGCAACGGCTTGAGTGCCGCTGGCCACTCGTCGGCCAGTGCCAAGGCGTCGGCGTTGCGTCATCCCCTCGGACGCCCTGCCCACGCTTACGTGGGCATGCTGAGAAACGTCGCGCTCTCGGCCCCGCGCCGAAGCGGCCAGAAACAAGCCGCCCCGTTGTCTCTTCTCGGCTCGCCCGTAAGACTTGTTAGAAGGCCGCCAACCTCGACCATGACGCGGCCGTCGGGACTTCGCCGGGGCACTTTCGATGAAACGACCAATCAACACCTTCTCTCTCGTCGCGACCCTTTGCGTGGGAACGCTCTCGCTACTCGTGGGACCAGAAGCGTTCGCCCAGATGGGGGCGGAGCAGATCACGCTCAAGCCGCCGTTCTCGAAGTTCTCCCCCAATCAGAGCAAACTTCCCGCCAAGCCCCCCGCCGGCGCGGTGATGCTCAGCGGGGAGAAGCCGAGGTTCGTCAGCATGAAAGGGGATCAGATCGATTGGCCCGTCGAAGATGGCGCCCTCGTCTCGACGCGAGGGGAAGCGCAGCCGGGCAAACCGCGCTCGAACCACATCGCCTCGACGTACCACTTTCGCGACGCCGACATCCACGCGGAGTTCAAGCTTCCCAAGGGCAACAAGGAAGGCAACAGCGGCCTCTACCTGCACGGCAACTACGAACTCCAAATCCGCAACACCCACGACAAGAAGAAGATGACTCAGGACGACATGGGCGCCGTCTACGGCTTCAATCCCCCGAAGGAAAACGCGGCCTTGCCGCCGGGAGAGTGGCAGGTCTATGACATTCGTTACCGCGCCCCGCGTCGCGACAAGGACGGCAAGATCACCAAGAAGGGTTCGATCACCGCCTGGCTCAACGGCAAGAAGGTCCAGGACAACCTTCCCATCGATGAGCCGCGTTCAAAGTTCCACCCCTATCGCTACGGCACCAGTCCCTACCTCGAGAAGGTCGCGAAGAAGCAGCGAGAGACCTCGACCGGGCCGCTGTTCCTCCAGGACCACGACGCCGCCGTTCGCTTCCGAAACGTTTGGGTCATGCCGCTCGACGACAAAGCGGGCTTCTACGAACCGGGGAAGGAACAGAAGTCGTAGCCGAACTCCTTCCGCGACACGTCGAGCCAATCGATTCCGACGATGAACAAGATCGTTGTCCCAAAGATGACCACTCTTCTTTCCCCGATGGGGCAGCTTTACTCTTCTCCTCCCACCTATTTTTGGGCATAGACCTCCTCTCGGACAGCAAACGATGACGAGTTCGTGGTTCCAAGGATGGAAGGCGGCATCCCATGTCTCCTAGATCACCTGTTCGTTGGTGCAAGGTCAGGGCGCGATGGATGCTTCGCGCAGGTTTGCTAGTGGTGGCCCTGGTCGCGGCGCCCCTCCGGGCGCGCGAACCCGAGGCCGCGCCCGCGATCTTCGTCGACTTCGAGCAACTCGTCGACGTGGAGAGGGAGCCTCTCGCCGGGGCCACGCGAATTCCCGCAACGGTTCGTCCCGATCTTGGCAACCGTCAGCCCATTCTCCCAACCGTGCAACTCGTCCCCGCTCCTGATAGTGACAATGCCGTCGTCCCCGAGGACATCCTCGAAGACCTGGGGGAACCGGAAGCGACCCAACTCATGCCCGTCCCCGAGAGCAACGAGTCGATGGTGCCGAGCGATATCCTCGAGGATCTGGGCGACTGGGTAGCCCCTGGCCAACAGGAGAAGAAGAAGTACCCCAATTTCGCGCTGACGGGGTTGGTCGAGCTCGACTCGGCGTGGATTTCCCAGAGTCCCGCCAACGTCGAATCGGTCGGGGTGATCGACGACGAACTCGCCTTTCGGCGCGCCCGGGTGGCGGCCTACGGGTCGATCGTCGAGCATCTCTCCTACATCCTCGAAATGGACTTCGCTCTCGCGGGCCGCCCGAGCTTCGTCGACGCGTTCGCGGAGTGGGATTCGATCCCTCTTCTGGGAACGGTGCGCGTCGGTCGCTGGCGGCAACCGTTCGGGCTTGAATCACTCAGTTCGATTCGCGGCATCACCTTCCTCGAACGGGGGGAGCCGATCGCGTTGGCTCCGTTCCGTCGAACGGGTGTCGGCTTCTTCAACTACGCGAAGAACGAGCGCGTGACGTGGGCCCTCTCAACCTTCCGCAGCACCACCGACCAATACGGCAACGCGTTTGGGAACCTGGGAGGACAAGGGCTCGCCGGACGGGTCACGGTCCTTCCCATCTACAAGGACGGCGGGAGGCGACTATTTCATCTCGGGGCGAGCTACAACTACATGAACCCGGGCAACAACACCGCCCGCTTCTTCAGCCAGCCGGAGATCTTCTTCGACGAACTCGCGACGGGTGGAACGCCTCAATTCGTCGACACCGGCAACATCGACAGTCAGTACTACAGCGTCTTTGGAACGGAGATCGCGGGCGTTCACGGCCCCTGGTCGGCCCAAGCCGAGTGGATTCCGGCGTCGGTGCAGCAGACCGGGGGACCCCAGCTCTTCTTTTCGGGTGCGTACGCCTACGTCAGTTACATCCTGACGGGAGAGAGCCGTGGCTATGATCCCAAGCTCGGCGTCTTCACGCGGGTCACGCCAACGAACAGCTTCGACCCCAAGCGCCCCCTCTGCTTCGGAGGCGCGTGGGAACTGGCCGCCCGCTACTCGTACCTCAATCTCAACAGCGAAAACATCACGGGCGGCGAAATTCAAGACTTCACTTGGGGTGTGAACTGGTACCTGGTCACTCGCTTCCGCCTCCAATTCAACTACATCCACACCCTGCTCGATCGCGACCTCAACAGCACGGCCAACAGTTTCGCACTACGAGCCCAGTTCGACTTTTGATGTCCGGATGGGCGAGTTCGTGACATGACGTCTTGCCGATCGTGCGGGCGAGAACTTGACCAGTCGCAGGCCTTCCCCGCATGCCCACGATAAGCGTGGGTCTCATTGGCGGCATCCAAGGCAATTTCACGACATCGCGCACCGATGGAACGATGCGTCGACTAGGCGGCCTTCGCCGCCTTCCGCTTGCTTCGAGCCTTCTTCTTCTCCTTCGGCTTGGGTTCCTGGCGCTCGTGCTTCAGGAGCCACTCGTAGAGTTCCGGGTTGTCGTAGGTCTCGGTCCAGGAGTCGTGACCGGCCTCGGGATAGACGGTGAGCTTGGGCTCGCCCTTGTTCTTCTCGATTGCGTTGACCATCGCTTCGGAGCGTTCGAGGGGAACGGCTTTATCCTTGGCTCCATGGAACGCCCAGACGGGCAAGTGATTGATCAGCTTCCCCCAATAGGCCTCGCCGCCGCCGCAGACCGGCGCGATCGCGGCGAAACGATTGGGAGCATACGCCGCCAACCGCCACGTTCCGAAGCCCCCCATGCTCAATCCCGTGACATAAATGCGGTCCTTGTCGACGCTGTACTTCTTCTCGATCTCGTCGAGGAGCGCCATCAGCTCGATCGGCTCCCACCACTGCGTGTCGGGGCACTGGGGCGAGACCACGATGAATGGGAACTCCTTGCCCGCCTCGACGAGCTTCGGGGGACCATGCTTCTTGACCAACTCCAGATCGTCACCGCGCTCGCCCATGCCATGCAGGAAGAGCAGCAGCGGCCACGACTTCTTCTTGGTGTAGTCCTCCGGCAAGTAGAGCAAGTACCCCATCTCGACGGGGACCTTGGTCTTGAGCCGAGTCTCCTTCTGGGGGGCTTTGGACTTCTTCGGCATGGGTGATTCATCGTCGGCTAGCGGAACGAGAGCCAACAGGGACAAGACAAGGGAAAAAGACATCGGACTGCTTCTCCAGGTTTCGTTCGGACCATCGAGTTTCGATTGTAGCGTTCGCCGAAGCCGGAAGCACTCTTCGGAATCAGAGCTCAAGAAATGACACGGGCCCGGCCTTGTAAGCCGAGCCCCATGTCGATCAGACGGCAGCAAGCAACTCGCGTTACTTGATGAAGAGCATCTCTTGGTAGGTCGGCAATGGCCAGAGGTCGTCGGCGACGATGCCTTCGAGTTCATCGGCGACCGCGCGCACCTTGAGCATGGCCGGCAGAACCTCGTCACAGCAGTGACGCGACTCGGCCTTCATGCACTCGTTGCCATTCTTGCCCATCGCGGAATTGAGTTCGGCGATGCTGTCTTGAAGTGACTTGACCAGAGCGGTCATGGTGTCGAGCGTGTCGGTGTCGAACTCGTAGCCGACCGCCTTGAGGTTGGCACACGCCGAGGCCAACTCGGCTTGGTAACGAATCGCGGCCGGGAAGATGAGCGTCTTGGCCATCTCGAGGGTGAGATTGGCTTCGACGTTGACCGACATGACGTACTGCTCGAGGTAGGTCTCGAGGCGGCTTTCGAGCTCACGCTCGGAAAGAACGCCGTACTTCTCGAAGAGTTCCTTGACCTCCGGCTCCTCGAGGATGGGAAGAGCGTCCGCGGTCGTCTTCAAGCAGAGAAGGCCACGCTTCTCGGCTTCGTCGTGCCACTCTTGGCTGTAGCCGTCGCCGTTGAAGACGATGGCGCCATGCTCGTTCATGATCTCGGTGAGCAGCTTTTGCAGTTCGCCGTGGAGCTTACTGGCATCACCACCGGTCGCCTCTTCCAGCTTGGTCGCGCAGTAGTCGAGCGACTCGGCGACGATCGTGTTCATCGCGACGAGCGGACCGGCGATCGACTGGTTCGAACCGACCGCGCGGAACTCGAAGCGATTGCCGGTGAAGGCGAAGGGGCTCGTCCGGTTGCGATCGCCCGCGTCCTTCGGCAGCGGCGGCAGGACGTCGACACCGACGGTGAGCGTTCCCTTCGGAAGCGAGGAGTTGGCTCCACCTTTCTTGATCTGCTCGAAGATGTCGGTGAGCTGATCACCGAGGAAGATCGAGATGATCGCCGGGGGAGCTTCGTTGGCACCCAGACGATGATCGTTGCCCGCCGAAGCGACGACGGCACGCAACAGCCCCTGGAACTTGTGCACGGCGCGAATGACGGCGGCACAGACGAGCAGGAACTGAGCGTTCTCGTGCGGGGTGTCGCCCGGATCGAGCATGTTGCCCTGCGAAGCGCTACCGAGCGACCAGTTGACGTGCTTACCCGACCCGTTCACGCCAGCGAACGGCTTCTCGTGGGTGATGCAGGTCATGCCGTACTTTTCGGCAACGCGCTTGAGCGTCGTCATCACCAACTGCTGATGGTCGGTCGCGATGTTGGCGAACTCGAACATCGGCGCGATCTCGAATTGGCCGGGGGCCACTTCGTTGTGACGCGTCTTGACGGGGATGCCGAGCTTGAACATCTCCCGCTCGCCTTCGAGCATGAAGGCCAACACGCGCTCGGGAATCGCCCCGAAGTAGTGATCGTCGAACTCTTGCCCCTTCGGCGGCTTGGCGCCAAAGAGGGTCCGGCCAGCGTTGAGCAGGTCGGGACGAGCGAAGAAGAAGTTGCGATCGATCAGGAAGTACTCTTGTTCCGGACCGGCCGTGGAGGAGACCAAGGCACCATCGGTGTGGCCGAAGAGCTTCAGAACGCGCTGGGCTTGGGTGTTGAGCGCCTGCATCGATCGAAGAACCGGCGTCTTCTTGTCGAGGGCTTCGCCGGTCCACGAGACGAACGCGGTCGGAATGCAGAGAGTCGTTCCGTTGGCGTTCTCAAGGATGTAGGCCGGGCTGGTGACGTCCCAAACCGTGTAGCCACGGGCTTCGAACGTGACGCGGATGCCACCGGTGGGGAAGCTGGAGCCGTCCGGCTCACCCTGGATGAGCTGCTTGCCGCTAAACTCGGCCAAAGCGCCGCCGGTACCGTCGGGCGAGAGGAAGCTGTCGTGCTTCTCGGCGGTGAAGCCGGTGAGAGGGTAGAAGACGTGAGCGTAGTGCGTCGCCCCTTTTTCAATCGCCCAGTCCTTCATCGCGGAGGCAACGACATCGGCGACTGACGTATCGAGCTTGGCACCGGCGTCGATCGTCTTGCAGAGTGCCTTGAAGACCGACTTGGGCAGTCGTTTCTTCATGACCGCCCTGGAGAAGACGTTGGCGTTGAAGAGTTCGCTGGTCGGCTCCTCCTGAAAGTTCATCGGAGGGGCGCTCGGCTTGTAGTTGGTCACGGCCGAGATCGCCGCCGCCCGTGCGGTACCCACGGGGGACTTGTTGTTGCCATTGGACCCGATGTAGCCGTTGCTTGTCGAACCACTCTTTTTATCTGCGACCGTGCTCACTTTCAGTCGTACCTTTCTGAGGGGATTGCGTAGACGACGCCCCCCGATGGCGCCCGTTCGAGAGGCATCCGTGCGAAGACTCGCTACTCGTCCTGAATAGCAACAAATGCGGCGATCGACCTGGCGCGTCTCGCCGACTCGTCCCCGATCCACGGGGCATCGCGGACTCGGTGCCAGGACATCTCGTCACGTCCACCAATGGGCCCTTGACCCTACCAAACCATCCTGGCTGGAGGCGCAAGAGAGACCACGGAACGCTCAAGATTCATCACTCGTGTCGATTGGATCGGCCCACCGACGACGGCATCGTAGCCTACGGCCCTTACGTGATCTCTCCCCTCCCATCCGGTGAACGAAGGGATCACACGCCGTCCATTCCCCCGAATCCCAATGTCGGGATTCTGCGAACTAGCGATAGGTACGTCCGTCATGGCACCAGCTTTGAGCAGCGCCCGTGCCAAATCCAGTATGTCCCGGGCAATCTCTGTAACTATTGGTGGGAACATCCTCTGCGACCATTCGTGCACGATCCGGGGTTCCCCGAACCGGCCAGTGCCTGCACGAATCAGGGCGTCGATGCACACGGAATCAGCACGCAACGACGCCCTTGCCTGTTTCCTAAACGGGCAATTTGGGAAACTTACGTGACAGCCCCGTCCCATCGGATTGTCACTCACGAGGACACCGGGAGAGTCCGCCGAGCCCACGGCACGTGGTGGCATCACTCGGAGGAGGACGACGCGGGCGGCTCGATCAAGCCACGCACCCGGAGCCACGAGGTGGCGCGGTCGGGCCAAGTGTGGACCTCCGAGCCCTCTACCGGTCGCAGCCCGTAGCCGTGGCCCCCGTTCTGATAGATGTGCAACTCAGCGGGAACGCCTTGCCGCTTCAGCGCGGCGTAGATCCCCACTGAGCCGAGCGACGTCGAGGCATCGTCGTGCGTGTGCACGAGGAAGGTCGGCGGAAAACGCTTGTCGATCGCGATCTCGCTCTTGAGCTGCCCCGTCTCGGGATCGGCGACCCGCCAAGGGTAGACCAAGAGTCCAAAATCGGGGGCGAATGGTTCCTCATCAACGGCGTCAACGGCTCGGGCGAACCGTTTGTCGGGATGGGCCATCAGGATGGCCGCCGCCTGGCCTCCGGCGGAAAAGCCGAGCAAGCCGACACGCTCGGGATCGACTCCGAAGGTCTCGGCCTCCGAACGAACCAAACTCAGCGCTCGCTGACCATCCTGCACCGCCTTGAGCCACGGGGCCGCGTCTCCCCGTTTGGCGGTTCGGTAGCGAACGACAAACGCGGTAACCCTAAGCCGGTTGAGCCACTCGGCGGCTTCCGACCCCTCCTTGTCGGGCACCACCTTGCCGAAACCGCCCCCCGGTAAGATGACGACCGCGGTCCCGTTGCTCTTCTCCGCCGGAGCCTTGAAGATGTCCATCGTCGGCCGCGTGATCTCCTCGACCCGAGTGACGGCAGGGTGTTCCCCCGGTCGCTTCGGAAGGACTTTCCCTGGCGAACGCTCCGTCTCCCCCGGCGCCATGTCGGGCCAAAGGTCGATCGTCTTGGTCGGCTCCAAGGCTCCAGCGGTTGGAGAAATGCCAGTCGCGGCCAACCCCGCCACCAGTCCGAGGATGATGGGAGTTCTCACGTCAGGATATCCTTCACAACGTGGCCGTGGACGTCGGTCAGCCGAAAATCCCGGCCTTGGTAGCGATAAGTCAGCTTGGTGTGATCGACGCCAAGCAGGTGAAGGATGGTCGCCTGCAAGTCGTGGATGTGCACGGGTTGATCGACCGCGTTGTAGCCGAACTCGTCGGTCCCGCCGTAAGAGAGCCCAGGGCGAACCCCGGCGCCGGCCATCCAGACGGTGAAACTGCGTGGGTGATGATCGCGTCCCGCCTCGGGGCTCTTGTAGTCCCCCTGCCCCGCGACCCCACGTCCGAACTCGCCGCCCCAGACGACGAGCGTGTCCTCGAGCAGCCCGCGCCGTTTGAGATCGGTGATCAGGGCCGCCGTCGGTTGATCGGTATCGCGACAACGCGCGGGACACCATGCCGTCAGCTTCTTGTGATGGTCCCAGTCGGGGTGAAAGAGCTGGATGAACCGGACGCCGCGTTCGGCCAAGCGACGAGCCAGGATGCAGTTGGCGGCGTAGCTTCCCGGCCGGCGCGAGTCGGGACCGTAGAGCTCGAACGTCTCCTGACTCTCGTCGCCGAGATTGGTCAGGTCGGGGACCGACGTTTGCATGCGGTAAGCCATCTCGTATTGACGAATCCGCGTGGCGATCTCCGGATCACCCGACTCGGCGAGCTTGGCCCGATTGAGTTCGGCGATGCTGTCGAGCATTCCCCGCCGAAGCGCCTTGGGCAACCCCGCCGGATCGTTCAGGTAGAGGACCGGATCCTTGGCATTGCGAAGCTTCACGCCCTGGTAGCGAGTCGGCAGAAAACCCGAGCCCCAGTAGTAGTCGTAGAGCGGTTGGTCGCTGGGCCGTTTCATCTTCGACACGAGCACGATGTAGTCGGGCAAATCGCGATTGGGCGACCCCAGCCCGTAGCTCGACCAGGCCCCAATGCTCGGGCGGCCGGGAAGCTGGTGCCCGGTCAACAGGAAGGTCATCGCCGGGGCGTGGTTGATGTGATCGGTGTGCATCGACTTGATGAAACAGAGGTCATCCGCCACCGAGCCGATGTGGGGCAACCACTCGCTGACGGTCGCGCCCGACTCGCCCCAGCGACGAAACTTGGTCTTCGCGGGCATCACGAGTTGCTTCTGCTTGGCGGTCATCAAGGTGAGCCGCTGCCCCATCCGGATCGACTCGGGGAGTTCCTTCCCGGCCCACTTCTCGAGGCCCGGCTTGTGGTCGTAGAGTTCGAGTTGCGACGGACCGCCAGACTGGGTGAGGAAGATGACCCGCTTCGCCTTGGGAGCGAAATGGGGCAGCCCGGCGAGCGTTCCGATCTCGTTGCGCTCCGCTCGCGACGCTTTGGCGGGGTCGGCGAGCAATTCGCCGAGCGCCATCGCCCCCAAGCTCAATCCCGCCGCTCGGCCGAGAAAGTAGCGCCGCGTCGGCCTCAGGAGTTCTTCTCCAAGTCGATCCATGATCTCATCCTCTCACCGTCGATCGCCACCATTTGTCTCACCGCACCGACCGTGGGGCATGCCTTCCGGCACGACCCAAGCAGTCACTCTCGCGTCATCGTTTCATCAAGGTTCAGGAGCGTGCTCGCGACCAGAGAGAGCCCCGCCAACTCCGCTTGGTCGCACGACTCATCGGGTCGCCAGTTTCCTTGTCTCAGGTACGCGTGCGCATCGTCGGGATGCGAGCGGTAGTACGCGAGAGCGGCTTGATACAGCTGCCCGAGTCGCTTCCGTTCCGCACCGGTCGCCGATCGGGACAAGACCCGCCTTGCGATCTCGTCGATCCGTCGTTGCTCGTGGAAAGAGTTCTTCATCACGTCCTGGGCGAGGGCGTTGGCCGATTCCAGGTACGTCAAGTCGTTGAGCAGCGCCAACGCGTGCAGCGGCGTATTCGTTCGCGTGACACGGACCTGACAAACACGACGCTGCGCCGCGTCGAACATGAAGGTCGGGGCCACCGAGCGCCGCCAGAAGGAGTAGAGCGAGCGGCGATACTGCTCGGCGCCGTCGGTCGGCTCGTAGCGAAATCGACCCATCGTCCGATCGGCCCAAACGCCGTCGGGCTGATAGGGCCTCACGGGTGGACCTCCCAGATCGGCGGTCAGAAGATCGCTAGCGCGAAGCGCCGCGTCGCGAATCATCCAACTCGGCAGACGGTAACGCGGCGAACGTCCCAACAGGCGGTTCTCCGGATCCGACTCAAGCCGTTCGGGCGTCACTTCCGATCGCTGGCGGTAGGTCGCGCTCATCACGATCTGCTTGAGAAGCCTTTTCACGTTCCACCCACTCTCGACGAACTCGACAGCGAGCCAATCGAGCAACTCGGGATGCGTCGGCCGCTCTCCCTGAACTCCGAAATCCTCCGGCGTCCGTACCAAACCGGCTCCGAAGATCATCAACCAATAACGATTGACCGTCACCCGCGCGGTCAGCGGATTGTCGCGATCGACGAGCCAACGGGCGAGCGCCAAACGGTCCGTCGAGGAGGCCTCCTTCCAAGGAGCGACAGCGGCCGGAACTCCGTGAGTCACCTCTTCGCCCTTCTGGTCCCAGACGCCGCGAACCAGCAGGTGCGTCTCGCGCGGCTCCTTTCGTTCCTCGAGGACCATCACGCCGACCTCTCCCGCCCAGCGTTTGGCTTCCTTCAACTGTGACTGGGCACGCGCGAGGGCCGCCCGCGCCTCGACGATCTCCGGTCGTCCCGCGAGGAACTGCTCGTGAAGGCGCTTCTTCAACCTGCCCGGGATCGACGCCACGTCGGGAACATCGGTCGACGCCAACTCCTCCAGCGGGGGCTTCTCCAGACTGCGGACGACGGGGCCAAACTGGTCAGTGAGCGACAGCCGGAACCGTCCCATGTTCTTCGGCCCGCTCAGCGACCGATGCCGCAGCTCGATGACGTACTCGATGCCGTCGCCGGTGGGCAGGGCTTCCTCAAACGCGAACAGGGCGACGCGAGGCGTTCTCGGATCGCTTCCCTCGGACGACCAACCGGTGCGCGGATCGTCATCGAGCACATCCTTCACCGCCCCGTAGGCCTTTCCCTTGACCGACTCGGAGAAGTCGGCGATCGCCGAAACGATCGGTACCTCCTCGATGATGCTGCTCCCCTTGCGGCGAGCATTGATCTTGAGATTGGTCAGGATGAAGTGGCCGTTGTCCGAACGGGACAGTCCCCCTTCGGTGTTGGAGGCATGCGGAAGGATCTCGAGCCGCATCCCTGTCAACTGAGGCAGATCGGGAGAAACCGTCACGAGATAGTCGTCATGTCGCGGGTCTGGCCCCGAGGTCGTGATGACTCCCGTCGCGTCTTGGGCCAGCTTCGTGCCATCGGTACTCGTCAGGCCTTTGGCGACCACCGACCGCCAGACCGGAGTCGCCTGGCCCCGTTTGATCGCCGCGAGTTCTTCGGTGAGCCACGCGTCGAACGCGGGCCGGGTCTTGGCGTCGAGTCGACGGAGTTCCGCTTGCCGCCGATTGACCGCTTCGGTGGCGTTGGCGACCGCCCGCTTCCCCCACGGCGACTGATACTTCATGTAGGGCGATGCCGCGCCAGCGGCCTTTCCCGTCTCTTCGATGCTGTTGAAGAACGCGGTGAGTTGGTAGTACTCGGTCTGCGTGATCGGATCGTACTTGTGACTGTGGCACTGACAGCAACCGAGCGTCAGCCCGAGCCAAACCGTCCCGGTCGTGTTCGTGCGGTCGATCACGTAGTCGACCCGCGACTCCTCCGGATCGCGTCCCCCTTCTCCGTTGGTCATGTGATTGCGATGAAAGCACGTCGCGAGTCGCTGCTCGAGCGTCGCGTCGGGGAGAAGATCGCCGGCGAACTGCTCGATCGTGAACTGATCGAAGGGCATGTTGCGGTTGTAGGCTCCGACCACCCAATCGCGCCACGCCCAGTTATTGCGCGTCGCATCTCCCTGGAAACCGTCGGTGTCGGCGTAACGGGCCGCGTCGAGCCAGACCATCGCCATCCGTTCGCCGTAGTGGGGCGAGTCGAGCAATCGATCGACCACTCGAGCATACGCATCGGGCGAGCGGTCGTTGACGAACGCGTCGACCTCCTCCGGCGTAGGCGGTAACCCGATCAGATCGAAACTGAGCCGACGAAGGAGCGTCTCCCGATCGGCCTCCGGCGAAGGGGAAAGCCCCTCGCGTTCCAGCCGAGCCAAGACGAACGTGTCGATGGGGCCGCGGCTCCACGAGCGATCGTTCACGCGCGGCACCCGGGGTCGCTCGGGCACGATGAACGCCCAGTGCTCTCGCCACTTGGCCCCCTGTTCGATCCAGCGGCGGACACGTTCGATCTGCTTGGGGCCGAGCGTTCGCCCGGAGTCCGCTGGCGGCATCCGCAAATCGGGATCGTCCGTGATCATGCGGGCGAGGGCTTCGCTCTTGGCCAAGTCGCCGGGCGTGAAGGCGGCGTATCCACCTCGATCCTCAAAGGCCCCTTCCTTGAGGTCCAGCCGCAGGTCGGCTTCCCGCGTTTGCTCGTCGGGGCCATGGCAGTGAAAGCACGCATCCGAGAGTAGCGGCTGGATCTCCCGAGTGAAGTCGATCGGAGACGCCCCCTGCGCCCACGAGGGACGAAGCGCGAACAGGAAGACAATCGCTGGCAGCGTCCAGTCCAGCGAGCGGCGCGGTCTCTTACTCATGCGGCGAGCGCTCCAACAATCAGCGGCGCCCAGCGCCGGGGAGAAGTCAATTCGCGTCGATGGCGGGGCGAACCCGGAGCATCCCAGAAGGAGGGCCGATGGAGCCACCCATCGGGCAGTGGCCACGGGCTCGTGACGTTTCGGTAGGAACCGATCGGAGGCGACGATGGGTCTACCCCACTGATGCTAGAGTCACCAAGCGTGCGCACAAGAGTTCTTTTGAGAACATTCTGTACTCTTTTGCGCACTAGGCGAACTACGATGTGGTCATGGGAACGCTCCGACGCATCGCCCTGGCCTATCAAATCGCGATCCCCCATCAGGAACGGATGACTTGGGGAATCCTCGCGTACGCGCGTCGCCATGGACCCTGGCAATTCGCCTTCGGGCCCGAGGCCAACCCGGTGAGCGTTCACAGCCTGGCCGACTGGGATGGTGACGGCGTGATCGCGATGGCCGAGTCGCGGTCGCAGCTCGAGGTCTTTCGCCAACTCTCTTGCCCCGTCGTCAATCTCTCCTCGGCGATTCGCGAAACGGGCCTACCGACGGTCACCAGCGACAATCACGCGATCGGGCGACTCGCGGCCGAGCATCTTCTCGAGCGCGGCTTCCAGCGGTTCGGCTACTACGGGCTGACCGATGTTTGGTATTCCCAGGAACGGCAGCGAGGTTTCGTGGAACGGATCGGGCAAGCAGGTCATCCGTGTGACGTCCTCTTGACGACAAGCAGCCTGCACGCCGATCGCCCGTGGCTTTGGGATCGCTCGGAGTTGGAAGGGTGGCTTGGCGGGCTGGAGCATCCGGTCGGCGTCATGGCGGCTCACGACTACCGGGCGCGGATGGTTCAAGAGGTTTGCCAACGACTGGAGTTGAAGCTCCCCGACGACGTGGCGGTGGTCGGCGTCAACGACGATCCGGTGGCGTGCGAGTCCGCCGATCCACCCCTGAGCAGCGTCCGCCAAGAGGGTCAAACGATCGGCGCCGAGGCGGCGCGGTTGCTCGACCGACTCATGGCCGGCACGCGCGTTCGCGAACGCTCGCTCGCCATCGCTCCCGGCCCGGTCCACGCGCGCAAGAGCACCGAGACGCTCGCGATCAACCATCCCACGTTGCGCAAGGCCGTGACGATCATCCATCGGCAGCTCGATCGCCGGTTGGGGACCGATGAGGTCGCGAAGCGGTGCAATGTCTCGCGGCGCTGGCTCGAACGCCTCTTCCGAGTCCATCTCGGGATGAGTCCTCACGACTTCATCGCCCGCGAACGAGTCGGCAAGGCGAAGGAGCTGCTCGAACGCGATCCGCCGCTCAAACTCGCCGACATCGCCCGCCGTTGCGGCTTCAACGACGCTCGGCGACTCAACATCGTCTTTCAGCGTGCCTCGGGACTGTCACCTCGCAACTACCGGGCCACGCGAGCGACCACCGACAAAGAAACATCGGTGGGAGACGAACCGCAAAACTGATCTTTGCATACCATGTCCAATAGCCACCGTTGGGGAAGGAGCGGAAGGGATTCGTTGATGTCCGATCAGTCGCTGCGAGAGCACGTGCTCTACCTGTTGGGGCCGGGGGGTGCCCACGTAGGGTTCGACAAGGCGGTCGAAGGATTTCCGGAAGAGCTACTCGGCGAACGCGTCGCCGGCGTCGATCATACCCCATGGCGGTTGGTCGAACACTTGCGGATCGCCCAGTGGGACATCTTGGAGTTCTCGCGCAACCCCAAGCATGTCTCGCCCGAGTTCCCCACCGGCTATTGGCCCAAGGGGGATACGCCGCCGAACATGCACGCGTGGAATCGGAGCATCCAATGCTTTCGTGAGGATCTCAAGGCAATGAGGGAGTTGGTGGCAAACCCGGCGATCAACCTCTTCGCGCCGATCCCGCACGGGGAGGGCCAGACGATTCTCCGCGAAGCGCTCTTGGTCGCCGACCACAACGCCTACCACATCGGCCAGCTCGTCCTGATTCGCCGTTCGCTCGGAGCCTGGCCGAGGGACTAGCGCACTGGTCCAACGACGTTTTGGGATGCCACTGGCTGCTTGTCATCCAGTGCCAAAGGGTTAGGGTTGCCCCAACACTAACTTCACGTTGAAACAGAGCACTCGCTGTCCTGATTGGCAAGTTCGCTACGTGAAACCTATTCCCTCAATCATGCGGAAGCGCGCCGAATCACAGGCGTTTCCCACGTGCCCATGCCGAGTGTGGGCATGGCACCCAAGAGTCTTCTGGGCAATGAATTTACCAATCAGGACATTAGCAGCCGTTGATCGATTCGCTGCCGGCTGCGAACGCTTCGTTACGCGGCGGCTTTGTCTTGCTTGATCATGTCGGCTTCGATCCACTCGCACCAAAGATGGCCCACGAGGATGTGGCACTCTTGGACCCGCGGCGTGCTTTGCGTCGGAATGCATACGCAGTAGTCGGCAATTTCCGCCAACGTTCCGCCACCGGCTCCGGTGAGCCCGATTGTCACCAAGCCATTTTTGTGAGCCCGCTCGATGGCGTTGACCACGTTGGAGGAGTTGCCGCTCGTGGAGATGCCCAGGGCGACATCGCCCGGCTGGCCGAACGCGTCGATCTGCCGAGCGAAGATCTCGTCGTAGGCGTAGTCGTTTCCGATCGCCGTCAAGGTCGAGGAGTTGCACGTCAACGCCAACGCGGGCAGAGCGCGTCGGTCGACGAGAAATCGTCCAACGAGCTCGGCGACGATGTGCTGCGCATCGGCGGCACTACCTCCGTTGCCGAAGGCGATCAGCTTTCGTCCCCAGCGGTAGGCATCAGCGATAACACTCGCAATCTCGGCAAGCTGGGGGGCTCTCTCCAAGAGGCGTTTCTTGACCTCGGCCGATTCCTCGATACCCGCGCGGATCAAATGTTCCGCCGTCGACTGCCGCCAATCCATGCTCATCTCCCTGCCCCGCCGCGGTTCCCACCCGAGACCGTCGGGGCGGGAATACCACGTCCCCCGAGTTGATACAAGCGTTGACCGGGAGACTCGTCGCATCTTCGGGGAAGCTTGGTAGATTGGGAGAGTAGGAATCGATCGCTTCGCGCCTCCGGACGGGCTCCGTCCCCGGCGAGAGACCCGACCGGCCGTGAAGCCTTGGCATCGGAAAGAAACGCCTTCTCCCATGATCACCGCTCGCGGTTTCTGGCTCTTGCTGACCCTTTTCGCGGTCTTCGTGCTGGCGGTATTGCTGCGCCAGACAATCTTGCTGCTGGTTGCGCTGTCGGCCCTCGTCTGGTTCGCGAGCGAGTGGGTTCTCTTCCTCCTGCGCGTCGAGTGGACGTTGGCTCACGCGGTCATCGACCGGCAACTGGAAGGCCGTCCAGCGTCGCGGGCGACGATCTGGTGCGATCGCTGGACTGAGGTTGTCCTTCGGGTCCGAACCGAGAGCCATCTCGGGATTCCGTTCGTGGAGGCCTCCGACCGAGAGCCGACGATGGGACACACGACCGAGATCGCCCATCGCCCCGACGGGTGGGACGCGAATCGTCCGATCCGGGTCCGCTACGGGTTGCGGCTAAGTTCGCCCGGTCGCGTGCGATTCGAGGGCGTGCTGCTCTATCTGTTCGACCATCAGCGTTTCTTCGCCCAGAAGCGGTTTCTCCACGAGCCGATGGAAGCGACCGTCCTGCCTCCCCTGTCGGGAGATCGAGGGGGGCCGTCGGCGACCAAGCGGTTCAATCAACTCCCCATTCGGGGCGTTCATCGGCATCGCCGTCCCGGAACGGGGAGCGAGCTGCTCGATCTGCGCGACTACGTGCCGGGCGATCCCCCGAAGTGCATCGCATGGAAGGTCTCCGCGCGGCGCGATCGGCTGATTACGAAGGAGTACGAGAGTGAAGTACCCGTTCGCTGCACGCTCTTCGTCGATGCTTCGGATTCGGTCCGCATTGGTCCGCCGGGGCGGAACCTGCTCTCCTCGGCCGTGCGGATCGTCTTGGCGGTTGCCGAGCGCTGTATCGTCAACCGCGATCCGATCGGCATGTGCCTCTTCGACGAGCGCGGCGGGCGCGTCTATCGTCCGGCCAGCGGCGATCGCCATCTCTACACGCTCGCGGGAGCAATCGCTCGGACCGCGGCCCAGCCAGTTCAGCCCTCCCAATGCCCGCCCGATCGGCTGATTCTGCCCGCTCACGAATTCGCTCGCGACGTCTACCCCGAGCTCATGGACCAGTCGGTCAACCGCCCCGCGCCGTGGTTCTCCCGGCTTCCTTTTCTCACCAGCCTTCGCGGCCTGACGCTCCTCGTGGTGGTGTTGGCGGGTCTCGTATCGATCTACTTGGTCATCAATCTCAATGTGAGCTTCCTCATCAAGGCCGCCGCGTGCTTTCTGGTGATCGCGACATCCTTCCTCATCTTTCGCGGCTTCATGCATCGGCGACGGCGTGCCGGCTATCGGACGCCCTGGCGACTGCGGACGAAGCGGAAGCAGCTCGCCTCCCTCTTCGCCGTTCGCGAAGGCCTCGGTCCCGGCGGCATCCCACTCCTGGAGGAAGACAACGATGCCTTCAGCGCCGCGGCGCAGCGATTTCTGAACGAACACCGTGTGCCCTATCGTCGCCCCTACTACGGAACCCATGGGAAGTATCTCTTCTCGAGTCCCAGCAAGCTCGAATGGCTGCGAAAGTACCTTCTGCGCGCGGTGGCGATGGCCCACGACAATGAGTTGTTCGTCATCGTCGTCGACCTACTGGAGCTACCCGCCGACTGGAAACCGGTGATCCAAGCGATCAAAGTCGCGTTGTCGCGTCACCATCAGGTCATCCTGATATGTCCCTGGCCGGTGGGGTTGCCCGCGCCGGATGAGGATGAAGAGATCATGCCCGCCCACGCCGCGAGGACGGCCGATCGGTATGCCCAGGATCCGGTCCGCGCGATTCGCCGGCTCGACATGGTTCGCTATCGGCGCGCCCATGCGGAGCTACGCGAGTTGCTTTCGCCGCTCGGAGTTCCGCTCGTGCTGGGAAGCGGCTCGCAAGCGGTCGGCGCGGTGCTCGCACGGATCGAAAGGCTGCGCTCGGCCCAGATCCCCTCGCATCACTAACAGGTCGTTGACACAAGCGGGCCAAGCCGAGAACGAAGAGTCTGGGCCAAGATCAAGGAGAAGAAACGCAGGCGAATCCGTAGATTCGTCGAGATTTCCTCGACCCGGAGATTGGTCGAGAGAACCGTTCGCAGGCGGCACCGAATAGATCAACGGTCTGCTAAGTCGCTCCATGAAGTCGCGAAATCAGTCGTCTCGCAAGTCAGGATGGCGATCGGTTCCGAGGACGCGTAGGATCGAGGGGCCGTGGGACATTCGACCAAATCGTTCGCCCATCAACCGTAGCGGAGCAGCTTGATTCGGGAATGAACTTGCCCATCGTCTTTCTTGCCCCTTGGTGGCTACTGCTTCTGGCGGTGGTTCCCTTGGTCGTTTGGCAGAGTTGGGGTGGGCTGTCGGGTCTCGGGCCGATTCGACGTCCGCTCGCGGTTTTTCTCCGCGTCGTCGTGATCGTTCTGGTCGTCTTGGCGTTGGCGGACCTGCGACTCGAGCATCCCACGGACCGCTACGCGACCCTCTTCGTGCTCGACGTTTCCGAGAGCGTTCCCCAAGAGGCGGTTGAGGACTCGCTTCACATCATCACCGACGCGGTTGCGGATCGCCCGAGCGACTTGGACCAAGCCGGCCTGATCGTCCTTGGCCGGAACGCCCGCATTGAGGCCCCCCCCGCCGAGTACCCGCGCAATCGCCGCTTCACCGCCGTCGAGAGCCTTATCGATCGTCAGCACTCCGATCTCGCCGCGGGGATCAAACTCGCCCTCGGGTCTTTTCCGCCCGACAGTTCCAAGCGGATCGTGCTCTTCAGCGACGGCAACGAGAATCGAGGCAACGTCCTGGCGCAAGCGCTCGCCGCGCGGCAGATTGGCGTCCCCATCGATGTCGTCCCGATCGAGTACCGCTACGACTCGGAGATCCTCGTCGATCGCATCTCGGTCCCGCCGGACCTGAAGAAGGGAGACACCGCCAATCTCAAGGTCGTCATCCGCAGCGCCGGTCCCGCTTCCGGCACGGTTCAACTCAACCGACGTTCCGAGGGCGTCAGCGAGACGGTCCTCGAACAGGACGTCACCCTTCGCCCTGGCCTGAACGTCTTCTTCCTCAAACAAACCATCGACGAGCCCGACCTCTACCGTTACGTCGCGGAATTCATTCCTCGTCAGGGCGAGGACGTTCGGGCGGCGAACAATCGCGGCTCGGCGTTCGTTTGGGTTCGCGGCGAAGGTCGCGTGTTGCTGCTGGAGCCCTCGGCGGGTCAGCACGCTCCGCTCGTCGACGCCCTGCGGCGCGACGGACTCGCCGTCAGCGTCCGTACTCCCGATCAGTTGGAGGACGGCGCGACCCAGTTCCGTCCCTATGACTCGATCATCCTCGCCAACGTGCCGGCGGAGCTTCTCTCCGAAGAGCTCCAAGAGATTCTCGCTTCCAACACGCGCGAGCTTGGTGCCGGACTGATCATGGTCGGCGGTCCCGACAGCTTCGGCGCCGGCGGCTACATCGGATCACCGATCGAGAAAGCCCTCCCGGTCGACATGCAAATCAAGGCCTCCCGCATTCAGGGCAAGGGGGCCCTCGTGCTGATCATGCACGCCTGCGAAATCCCCGAGGGGAACTTCTGGCAAAAGAAAATCGCCCAGCTCGCAATCAAGATGCTCAGCCAACGCGACGAGTGCGGCTTGATCCACTGGAGCGGCAAAGCAAGTTGGCTCTTCCCCCTCCAAGAGGTGAACAACGGGCGCAAGATGCTCGCCCGCGTCGACGGCATGGTGCCGGGAGACATGCCCGACTTCGCCGGCCCAATGCGGATGGCGCTCAACGCGCTCCTGAAGAGCCAAGCGACCAATCGTCACGTGATCATCATCAGCGATGGCGATCCCCAGCCCCCTCCCAAGCAACTGCTCCAGTCCTTCATCGACGCGAAGATCACCATCACGACCGTCGCGGTCGCCGCCCATGGCTTCTTCGAAAAGAAGCTGATGAAACAGATCGCCAGCGCGACCGGCGGACGGTACTACCAGGCCGAAAGCCCCAAGGCCCTGCCGTCGATCTACATCAAGGAGACCCGCGTCGTCTCGCGCCCGTTGATCTTCGAGCAGCAACCGTCGTGGAACCCGATCATCCGCTTTCCGAGCCAACCGGTCGCCGGGCTCCCGACCAAACTTCCGGCCATCGGCGGTTACGTGTTGACCACGCCAAAACCGACGGCCGAAGTCAGCGTCGTCTCCCCGATCCCGGGCGAGAACGAGATCAACCCGATCCTCGCGACTTGGCAATATGGCCTCGGCAAGTCGGCGGCGTTCACCACCGACACCGGGAGCAAGTGGGCCGTCGGCTGGCCCGACACGGAGATCTTTCCGAAGCTCTGGTCACAGCTTGTTCGCTGGTCGCTGCGCTCCGAGGAGAGTGACGACCTCGTTCTCTCCACGGTCGAGAAGGATGGCCGCGTCCAAGTCGTCGTCAACGCCTTCGACCAAGCCAAGGAATATCTCGACTTCCTGGCCCTGAAAGGGACCGTTGTTCTTCCAGACGGCCAAACCGAGTCGCTCGCGTTTCGCCAGACCGGTCCGGGAAAGTACGAGTCCTCGTTCGAGGCTTCCGACGCGGGGTCCTATTCGGTACGCGTCGGGTCCAAGCTTGGCGAGGACAAGAACCTCTTCGCAACGACGGGTTTCAACATTTCCTATCCGCCGGAGTACCGAGAGCTCGAGAGCGACCGCGGTCTGCTGGAGAGCGTCGCGGAGCTAAGTGGTGGCCGTGTGCTCGAACGGGCGCAGGCCGCCGAGGCTGGCTACTTCGATCGGTCGACGCCGCCCTCGCCGGGCCAACAACGGATGTGGCCTTGGCTGCTTCTCGTCGCGCTCGGTCTCTTCGTCTCGGATGTTGCCGTTCGTCGCATCGCGATCAGCCCCGCTGACGTCGCCAACACCGCCAAGGCCCTGTGGGCACGTCTGCGCAATCGGCCGCCCCCAGCCACCACCGCGACGCTCGATCGACTGCGAAGTCGTAAGGAAACGGTGGGCGAGAACCTTTCGGCACGCCAACGGGAGCACGTGATTCCAAAGCCTCCTCCCGCCGCGAGGCCGTCGGAGCCGACGCGAGCCACCACGCCGCCTCCGCCTCCCCCGCCGGCGGCACCAAGCGAGTCTTCCGCCGAGGGTGACGCCGATCACTCGATGACGAGCCGGCTCCTCAAAGCGAAACGGCGCGTCTGGGAGGAACGGGAAGGGGGGAAAGAAGGCTCTCAGGACGAGACCAAGTAGTCGCGTAAGGGGATGGTCGGGGCCGGGAAGAATCGACAGATCCGGCCACGCGGATGATAACTGGTGGACCGCGCGACAAAAATGGGCCGCGCGATCGGATCGGCAAGACAACGCTGGAAAGATCGGTTATACTTCGTGGAGAGGCGACCGGCTCCGTGAGCAAGTCGAGCCCTTGTCGCGGTCGATGCGTAGGAAGTGGTTTCTTCGCCGCAACACATCGCGAGCATATCTTTGAGCGTTGGGAGCAACGCCAATCGCAACAATTGACAGAGATGGACCCGGCAGGGGCTGATGATTGCTTTGCGCCAGCCTCCGATCGACCACAAATCGCGTCGCGTTCAGGCCCGATAGCAAGTATCGTACGGTTTGAACATTGATGGTTCTTGATGGCCGGGACCACCGAGGGCACGTCGTTTCGTGGCAAGGATGACAGACTCACAAGAAGAGACGAACCAGCGAGTGTGGGCGGACCGCCTCGTGGAGCGACTGCGCGACTTGGGACGCGTCGGTATCGCCTTCAGCGGCGGCGTCGACAGCAGCGTGGTCGCGGCGGCCGCGGTTCGCGCGGTTGGCCCGGATGCCGTCGCCCTCACTGGACAGGGTCCCGCCCTGGCCGCGTCGGAGCTCGAAAGTGCCCGCGCGATCGCCCGCACGATTGGGATTCGGCACGTCATCGTTCCCACCACCGAGATCGACGACGAGGCGTATACCCGAAACGACGCGTCTCGATGCTACCATTGCAAGACGCACCTTTATCAAGCCTTTTGGGACCGTCAGTCCTCCCTCGGGTTCGGCGCGCTCTGTAGTGGCGCCAACGCCGACGACGCGGGCGACTATCGTCCGGGACTGACCGCGGCGGCCGAACAACGCGTGGAGCACCCTCTACTCGATTTGGGCCTGGGAAAAGAGGCCGTTCGCTCGCTGGCGCGGTTTTGGAACGTCCCGAGCGCCGAGAAGCCGGCGTCCCCCTGCCTAGCGAGCCGCTTGGCGTTGGGCGTTGAAGTGACGCCGGAACGTGTCGGCCGCGTCGAGCGCGCGGAAGCGTTCATACGGGAACTCGGTCTCCACGAGTTGCGGGTAAGGTACCACGACGGCGACTTGGCCCGCATCGAGGTCGGCGCCGCCGAGATTGGTCGACTTCTCGCCCCCGCGGTGCGTGAGGCCGTGGTGAAGGAATTGCGTTCGCTCGGTTTTCGCTTCGTAAGCCTCGACCTGGAGGGCTTCCGTTCGGGCTCGCTCAACGCGTTGATTCCCGCGGAAGAGTTGCAGCGAGCCGCGCGACATTTGGGCGATGGATCGTCTTCGGGGGTGAGGACGAGTCCGTCGAATTAAGTTGGGTTGAAAGTGCCCATGCCCAGAAAGGCACGAAAAGTCTTTGGCAGGTTGTTTTTGTCGAGATAGACTGCCAAAGAACAGTCTTGTACTTGCGAGTTGCCCATGCCGGCGCCAAAGAACGCTAGCGATCTGATCCCCTTGCTCGAGCGGAGCCGTCTGCTCGATGCCCAGTCGCTTCGTCAAGTTCGAGAACGACTCACCAAAACGGACAAGAAACCTCCGGAAATCATGGCCGAACTCGTCAAGGACGGGACGGTCACGAAGTTCCAGGCCGACCAGCTTCTCGCCGGTCGTCACAAGGGATTCTTCGTCGGCAAGTACAAGATCCTCAATCTCATCGGTTCCGGCGGCATGGGCCGGGTCTACCTCGCCGAACACACCATCATGCGCCGTCAAGTGGCGCTGAAAGTTCTGCCCAAGACCAAGGGGGAGGACAAGTCGGCGATCCTTCGCTTCCAACGCGAAGCTCGGGCCGTCGCGGCCCTCAACCATCCCAATATCGTCCAGGCCTACGACATCGATGAGGATGCCGGGCTCCACTACATCGTCATGGAGTTCGTCGCCGGCTACAGCGTCCAAGAGATCATCCGCAACGACGGCCCCATCGGTTGGGAAAAGGCGACCGAGTACATCTGTCAGTCATGCGCGGGACTGCAGCACGCCCACGAGGCGGGGCTCGTCCATCGCGACATCAAACCGGGCAACCTGCTCGTCGACTCCCAGGGTTCGGTCAAGCTGCTCGACCTCGGCCTGGCCGTCTTCTTCGAAGAGAAGGACAAGGACTCGATCACGCGAGCCTTCGACGAGAATGTCCTTGGGACCGCCGACTATCTCGCTCCGGAGCAGGCCCTCGACAGTCACAACGTCGACATCCGCGCCGACATCTACAGTCTTGCCGGCACCTACTATTTCATGTTGACCGGCCAGCCCCCGTTTCCCGATGGGACCATCGCCCAGAAGCTCCTATGGCATCAGAGCAAGGATCCGCGCCCGATCAAGGAACTGGTGCCCGATCTTCCCGATCCGCTGGTCGAAGTCTTCAACCGCATGATGTCCAAGAAGGCGGCCGATCGCTACCAAACGCCGCAGGATGTGATCGAGGCCCTTCGCCCCCATTTGCCCAACTTCGGTTCTCGAGGAGACGACAGTAGTTTCGACGATGTTCCCGTGGCCCGCCCTTCGGCGGGCGTCGCGACCGCATCGGCCGACGACGAGGGCGGATCGTACGCGTGGAGCGCCTCCGAGCGTCCCGCCGCGTCGACCGGCGTGGCCGATCCGGCGCACGCGAAGACCGAAGCCGACGTCCAAACGCTCTTCTCCTCCGACGCGGAAGAGGGAAGCGCCGATCAACTGCTCGAAGCGATCAGCGACGACAGCATGAAACTGCGTGGGGGCTCGCAATCGGGCCGCTCCGTCGACCAGATCGCCAACGCTCCCAGCAATTCGGGCCTCTCGGGGTCGCCGAGCACCCTGCGTCCCATGGACGCCTCGGATACCGAATCCTCCGCGTTGGCAATGCCGGCCACACCGATGTGGAAGCGGCCGATCGTCTTGATTGGATCGGGAGTCGCGTTGGTCCTGGCGCTGGTCGTCGTCGGGGTCTTCTTCCTGCTCCCCTCGGGTTCGACCGAACCGGATCAGCCCGTCGTGACCGACGCAACCAAGGACGACCCTTCCGGCAAACCGAAGGTCGAGCCCTCGGAAGTGCTCGTCGCGGCCTCCGACAAGATCCAGGAACTCCCCTGGCTCATCGCCGACATCACCAAGCCGAACACGCTGATCCGCCTCCAGGGAGGCGGCAACATGGACGACCAGCTCCAATTGACGCGCGAGTTCGCCGAGAACATCAAGGGCTTGACGATCACTTCCGCCGGCAGCCCGGTCACACTCGGCTGTCGATCGGGCTTCGGCTCGAAGAACCCCGTCGTCGTCATCAACAACGCCGAGGACGTGACGCTCGAGAACGTCATCCTCGACGGCGGAGGAATCGAAGGACCGGTCCTCGAGGTCAAAGGATCGGTACAAGGCCTGCGCATTCGCAACGTGACGATCCGCAACTTCGCCGGGACGGCGATTCGCATCAGTAGTGCCCGTGGGCGACCGAACAACCTCGCCATCCTCGAAAACATCACCATCGAGGCCAACGGAGACGAAGCCAAGGGGATCGTCTTCTCCGGTAGCGGCGCGGCACCGACCGAATACCTGACGATCAAGAACTCCTCGATCGACAACAACTACCGCTTCGGCGTGGTCGTCGGCCAGAAGGTCCGCGACGTCGTCTTCGACGACATCACCTTCGACCAACGCAATCGCAACTTGATGGGACGGATCGGGATTCACCTCACCGCCGGCGGGACCGACTGGAGCAAGGTCACGATCAGGAACTGCTACTTCAAGAACATGGAGTACGACATCAGGGCGTCCTCCGCGGCGACCGGCACCGACGCGATCGTCCAGAAAGAGAACAGTTCCTTCGGCGTCAGTGTCCCCACCGCCCGCTAACGACGTTCGTCACCAACCCGTTCGCGCGCCCCTTGGCTGCTTGCCAGCTAGTGGCAAGTCAGGGTTCAATGCTCACCACTCGCTTGGGAAACCAGGTGGGTTCACGCTCGCGCGAACATGCGCGCCATCACTCTTGTTCCGAGAACTCGGCGACGCGGCCCGCGCGTCATCTCACGCCCCGAACAGACGCTTTCTCATTAGACGTCGATCGTCGGGCCATCGCCTCCCTGATCGAAGGGCGTGCGAACACGGGTGCCGTGTCGATGGCGAACGTAGGCCAGTTCGGCTCCCCCCGCCATCCAGACGAAGACCGCGATCAGAAATAGGATCGGGTTCCCAGTGAGGAAGCCGAGCAGGACCATCCCTCCCGCCAAGATCATCCCGATGAAGGTCGCGATCTCCGTCGCCCGCAGGTAGGAGAGCCGCGTGGCGAGAAGCGATCGAAGCACGCGCCCCCCATCCATCGGAAACGCGGGAAGCAAGTTGAAGATGCCCAGCACCAAGTTGATCAGCAGAAGTTCCTCGATGAACTCCTTCTCGATCGCCATGAGTTGCATGTGCTCGTTGGAGACGTGGGTGTCGAAGCCGTCGATCATCCAAAGGAGAAAGGCGATCACGAAGTTGACCGCCGGTCCGGCGATCGCGATGAGGAACTCCTTGCTCGGTTGCTCGGGCATCCGCTCGAGCCTGGCGATGCCGCCGATCGGATAGAGGACGATGTCGTGCGTGTTGATGCCGAAACGCCGCGCCGTCAACGCATGGCCGAACTCGTGCAGCAGCACGCACCCGAACACCGCGATGATCATCAGGATCGTCAGGAGAATCGCCGCCAGCCCGGCCTTCATGTTGATGAACGCGACGAACGCCAGCAGAATCCAGAAACTCCAATGCACAAACGTCCGGATTCCAAAGGGACGACCGAGATAGAGTGACTTGAACATCCGTTCCTCGTTGAACCTCCGGAGCACTCGCGGCTCCCTCGTTGTCGGCCCGACGCGTCCATTGATGACGACCGGTCGGGACCTTGAGCATTCTAGAAAAGAAGCGACCGGGCAAGAGGAATGCCAGCGGATCTCCCCCAACCCTGTCGCGTCGGTGAAGTCGGCGGCCCAACGCCGACAGCGCCACTACGTCTCGTGACGCAGGTCGAGCGACTTGCTCGCGCTTCGGGTATATCGATCGCGCGCCACCCGGATGACGTCGCGACGCTCGACCAGTCCGACGAGTTGACCGGGGCTCTCCTCGCTCACCACGGGGATCACATCCCAAAAGCCCCGTTCGAAGAGAGCCAGAGCTTCCTTGATCGGCTGCGAGGGCCGCAGCACCGTCCGAGTGGGAACCGCGAGGTCGGCCGCGATGACCAGATGGGCCATCTCCGGATCGAAGATCGCCGAACGAATGCTCGGGTAACGAATCACCCCGACGAGGTCCTGCTCGGGGCCGACGACGGGGTAGGTGTCGTAGCGGCTCTCCTCAATGAAGTGCATCAGGTCCAGAAAACTCGCCGTGCTCGACACCGCTCGGACGTTGCGCCGCATCAGATGCTCGACGGTGACATCCCCCTGTTTTCGCAAACGCTCGGGGCTTCGCCCAAACGATAGTTGGAGCTGATCGAGGATCGTGAAGAGGCGGTCGCGCCACGAGGGCCCATGGGGATGGACCACGTGAATGAGGGGGACCTCGCCGCCGCGAACGAGCGCCGACCGAGCCGCGATTGGTCCCGCGAGCTCGAAGAAGGCGACCGCCCCGAGGACGACGACCTCGATCGTGGCTCCCAGTTCCGCGTCGCGCTCGACGATGAGTTGGGTCAACGCGATCGCGGCGGATCCCTGACAGAGCATGACCACGCCAAGCCAACGATAGACCGGCGGCGGCTCTCCCTGTGACGCGGCCGCAAAGCGAAGCCCGAAGTACTTGCCGGCCGAGCGACAGACGATGTACGCCACGCCGACCATGCCGGCGGTCCAGAGTCCGTCGAGATGGAGCTTCGCCCCCGCCGTCACAAAGAAGGCGACGTAGATCAGGACGCCGACCTTCTCCAGTTGGGCGACAATCTCCCGCACGAAGGGGGAGGAGTTCGCGACCGTCACGCCCGCCGCCAGGAAGGTGAGCAAATAGGGGATGCCGAAGTACTCGCAGACGCCAAGTGGTAGGGCGATCAATGCGAACAGCGCGATCATTCGCTGATGCTCGTCGAGCCACTCCATCAAGAGGCTGATCGTCATGCCCGCCACGAAACCGAGCAGGATCGACCCGCCGAGATCGAGGAAGAGCCGAATGACCTGCTCCGAGACGCTGAGCGGCGCGGGGCCCCCTTCCCCAAAGAGTTCCACGCCAAGGAACAGGAACTCAAAAAAGAGCACCGACACCGTGTTGTTGATCGCGACCAGCGCGTAGGTGTAGTTGGTGATCGGACCGTCGGAATCGAGTTCATTGAGCACGAGGATCGTCGTCGCCGGTGCCGTGGTCATCGCGAGACCGCCCAGCAGCAGCGCGACGGTGATGTCGTCGACGAAGAGCGTCGTCCCGAGAAAAACCAGTCCAAAGGTCGCCGCCAGCTCCAGCGCGCTCAGACGCCAAGCATGCCGAAAAATCATGCGGACATCGTGCAGGACAAAGCGACTGCCAAGATCGAACAGCACCAGCCCCAAGGCGAGCTTCACCGCGGGCAGCAGCGACTTGAGGTCATCCTTCGGGATCCAACCAAGTAGCGGCGGCCCGAGCAGGAAGCCTGCCAACAAATAGAGTGTCACCTTCGGAATGTGAAAGCGGCTCGACAGCCACTTCGCGATCATCCCGGCGGCGAAAATCAGTCCGAGACTCAGGGTAAGCGTCGATTCCAACAGTCGTCCTTCTGACTAACCGCTTGACTCCGGCACTCTTGGTCTGGCAGCCACTCCCAAGACCACCCGCTCCCAAGCTGGCGATTCAGCGACTCTCATGCCAACCCAGCGATACTCATGCCATGCGTGTGGTTCCGCCATCCAAGGTCTCCGCGGGCAAACCTCCCGAGACGATCGATGCCGAAACGAGTAGTGTAGTCCGCCAGAGGCCAAAGTGGTTGGCCACTCGTCGGCCCGCGAGTCGAGCCCGTCGTCCGAGCACCTTCTCCCCGTGAGGTTCATCGAATGAAAGTCGGCGACATCGTGTCGAAACTGGATGAGTGGTTCCCCTCGTCACTCGCGGAAGAATGGGACAATGTCGGTCTCTTGTTAGGGGACCGCATCGCGAAAGTCGAACGGATCATGACCTGTCTGACGGTCACCCCCGCCTCGGCCGCCGAGGCCGTTCGACGAGGTGTCGATCTCGTCGTCGCCCATCACCCGATTCTCTTTCGCGGCACCAAGCGTCTCGTGGCCGATGGGCCCAACGGCACCGTCTATCAGCTCGCCCGAGCCGGATCGGCGGTCTACAGTCCGCACACCGCGTTCGACAGCGCCTTCGAAGGGATCAACGCCCAAATCGCGGCGCGGCTCCAACTCGTCGATTCCCAGGCGATGCGTCTGGACAAACCGCCCAGCGAGTTCGACACGAAGGTCGGCACCGGACGCTGGGGAAGCCTGCCGACGGCGATGCGGCTCGACGAACTCGTTCACCTGGTGGGGGAGACTCTTGGCTCGCCCCACATGCGTTTCGTCGGCGCGCCGGAGAAGCGGGTAAAAACAGTGGCCGTCGCGTGCGGAGCCGCCGCCGAGATGCTCGCCGACGCGACCAGACTCGGCTGCGATGCCTTCCTCACTGGGGAGGCCCGGTTTCACGATTGTCTCGCGGCGGAAGCCGATGGCGTCAGCCTTGTCCTTGCGGGCCACTACGCCACCGAACGTTTCGCTCTCGAGCGCCTCGCCGAACGGATGGCCCACGAGTGGCAGAACCTCGACATCTGGGCCAGTCAGGAAGAACGCGACCCGATTCGACGTCTCTAGCGCACTGGTCCACCGACAACTTCAGGCCAGGCCGCCGGATTCCCTCTCCCGTGGGAGAGAGCCGCTTATTCCCCTCTCCCTGTGGGAGAGATTCTCTTGTTCCCCTCTCCCCGTGGGAGAGTTAGCCTCTTGTTCCCCTCTCCCGTGGGAGAGAGCCTCTTGTTCCCCTCTCCCCGTGGGAGAGTGAGCCTCTTGTTCCCCTCTCCCCGTGGGAGAGATTCTCTTGTTCCCGTCTCCCCGTGGGAGAGTGAGCCTCTTATTCCCCTCTCCCCGTGGGAGAGTGAGCCTCTTGTTCCCCTCTCCCCGTGGGAGAGGGGTTAGGGGTGAGGGGGCCTCTCTTCGCGAACAACACACGTGGACTGTTCCAACGTAAAGTTTGTGTTGGTCTAGCAGTCCGTTGATTCAAGCCGGCAGCGAAGAAACTACGGACTGCTAGGCCGAACCCTTTGGCACTGGCCGACGAGCAGCCAGTCGCACCCCAAGAACTAGAGGACCAGTGCTCTAGGCACAAGCTCGGCGGCCCGCGACATCCCCATACAGGCTCAGCAACCGTTCCGCGTTGTGATCGATCGTGTTCTCCAGCGCGTTGCACCGCGCGGCCACACTCGCGACCCGGCGAACCTCCTCCTCATGGAAAGAGTCCATCGCCTCGGCGAGCCCCCTCACATCGGTCGGCGTCTCGATGACCGCCCCACTCACGCCCGGCTCCATCAACTCGCCGGCGCCGTTGTGACGCGTCGTGACGACGGGCAATCCACACGCGAGCGCCTCGAGCACCACCAAGCTACAGGGGTCGTAGTACGTCGGCTGCACGTAGACGTCGGCGGCCTGATAGTAGGGAAGAGCGTCATCGCGCGAACCGGCGAATCGGACCGCGTCCAGAATGCCGAGCCGGTCCGCCATCCGTTGGTACGGTGCCACTCGGCCAGCGCCGACCACGACGACGACGGCGCTACGGCCCCGCGACCGCAAGGTGGCCAACGCCTCGAGCAGCGGATCGAGACCCTTGAGCCGAAAGTTGTGAGCGATCAACAAGTAGACGACCGCATCCTCGACCGCGAGTTCGCGACGCATCCGCGCTCGCGTCTCGCCATGCTCGTCGGGATGGAACCGGTTCGGGTCGACGCCGTTGGGAACAATGCGAATCTGCTCCTCGGCGACGCCGTAGTAGCCCATCATGTGCTCGCGAACCATGTGCGAAAGGGCCACGAAGAGCCGTCCCGCGACCGGTTCGTATTGCCGGCTCTCGAGTTCGTCAAACTCGCGGTAGCGGGGCAGGAGTTGGCGAGCCAGTCCGCGCGTCGGCCGTAGCCAGCGTGGCACGAGTAAACTGTTCTGTTCGAAGCCTCCGCGCCGCGTCCCATGATGCGGCATGAAGAGGTCCGAGGTCCAACCATCGCCCATGTCGTGGACGACATCAAACGAACCGCGGCGGACAATCTCTTCGGCCTTCTCCGCGAAGGCGAGGCGTGGCTTGGCGCAGCGACGCGCCACGGTCACCTCGTGCGCCGTCGCCCCTTCGGGCAGACCGGAGAAGCCGCCGGAAACGAGGTGAACGTCATGCCCGTGAGCGAGAAGCCAACGGGCGTGCCGATCGGTCCAGCGTTCCGCGCCTCCCCCCGTCGCGTTGTAGCGACCGATGACCAGAGCGATTCTCACTAGAGCCTCTCTTTCACACGGTAGAACCAGGCTCTGACGCGAATGGCGGCCCACTCGAGCCGATGCGACCAGGACCACCTGTCGATGTCGCGATAGTACTCGAACCAGCGGCGGCGTTCGTCGTTGCTCAGAGCTCCCTCGGGAATCGAATAGACGAACTGAGCGAGGTCCTTCAGTCGCCACCGAGCGGCGAGGAGCGGACGGCGGACGATGCGCTGCAAGTCGATGAGGTGAGCGGCGAACTTCCCGGGTTCGTGCGGATGCTGACGGACGAAGAAGTGACACCAGTAGAAGTCGCGGTGAAACATGCCCGCGCCATGAAGCCGTCGAGCACTGCGGGCGAGAGCCTCGATGACCGCGTCCCGGCGTGGATCGTGTTCGTTGTCTCCGCCAGCGTCTGAGGGGAACTCGGCGCGCCAAAAGTCGTCCGCGGGTACGCCGCCGTCGATCTCCTCGCTGACAAAGAAGGAGGCCGCTTGCCAGGGGCGTTCGTTGATCTCGCACCCGGCGGCGATCGTGGTCATCGTCGCGACACCGGCCCGACGCGCTGCCGCGACCGATTCCGCTTCCGCGATCCCGGGCGGCGACCAACCACGTCCGGAGACGATCCCGAAGAGCCAATCGCCAAAACAACGACTTACGTGACGCTTCATGTAGGCGCGGACGACTTTGCCGTCGGAGGCGCGGGCGAGGGTGAGCCTGGTGTTGTCGCGTTGCCCTACCCGGCGAACGACCGTGACATCCTCGGCTTGCATCACCGCCTCGAGAGTCGTCCAACCGCGCTGCTGAAACGTCTCCACGTAGTCGGGGTGAACCCAGAGGCGTCCTTCGTCGAAACAGACATGCCCATGGGGCCAAGTGAGCGGGGAGCGGACATCGGACTGATGGAGCTGACCGCGATCAGTCGGAGGTGTCCGGATTACCATCGGAGCAAATCCTATCTAGTGCTCTGTTCCAACCTGACGTTGGTGTTCGTGCAACCCTATCCCTTTGGCACTGGCTGGCAAGCATCGTGGCGCCACCAACTTGAACGTCGTGCTGGACCAATGCGACTCACAGACCACGTCATGCGGCCGCTGTCGACGCATCCCCTTCGTTGAGTCTTTTGAGAGCCGCCACGAAGACCTCCTCGACCGCGAGTTCCTGCATGCAGCGATGATGCCCCAACGGACAGACGCGCTGCTGACAGGGACCGCAGGAGAGCTTCTTCTGGAGCGTCGTCTCCTTCTCGAAGTAGGTCTCGGTCCATTCGATGTGCGTCGGTCCGAAGAGACTGACCACCGGCACGCCGAACGCGGCCGCGAAGTGCCTCGGGCCGGAATCGGTCGAGACGAGTAGACGGCTCCGCCGAATCAGTGCCTTGGTCAGCCCGATTGAGACCGGCTCATCGGCGAGGCTGCGCACTTGGCGAGGCCGGAAGCTCGCGTCGGTGATGAATCGAGCGAAGCCGCGCTCCTTGGGCCCACAGAGGACGAGGACTTTGACGCCCCGTTCGTCGACCAGGCGACGCGCCAGTTCCGAGAAGTAGTGACTAGGCCAGCGTTTGGCGGGGCCGAACGCCGCTCCGGGATTCAGCGCCACGACCTCTTGATCGCTCAATTCGTGGCGTCGCCAGAGATCGTCGGCGGCCGCTTCGTCGGCTTCGGTCGTGTAGAGATCCATCTGGTAGCCGTCGGACGGGGCCCCAACGTGCTCGGCGATCCGCAGGTAGTAGTCGATCACCGGCGAGGGGCGACGTCGGGCGAAGGGAGAGCCGGCCGAGATCCGATCGTTCAGCAAGAACCATCGGCCATCGCGACCGTAGCCGACACGGCGTTTGGCCCCACCGAGCCAGGCGAGCAGCGCGCTGCGAAAGCTGTTGGTCAGGAGTACCGCGAGGTCGAAGCCCTCGCGTCGAAGCCGACGCGTCACCTCGAGTGGACGATGCGTCAGGTCGGAACTCCGGCGATCACAAAGGATGGTCGCATCGAGGCGAGGATTCCCCGCGAGGACCTCGGCGACATAGGGACGCATCACTCCCGCGAGGTGAGCATCCGGAAAATGGTTGTGCAGTGACCGAAGGGTGGGCGTGGCCATGACCACGTCACCGATCCAATTCGGGCAGAAGACCAGGATCTTCACGCTTGCTCCCGAAGATGGTCCCGACCCGATCGGACGTCCCACGCGCCGATGCTCGAGACCGAAATCAGCACTGGCCGACCCACGGCCGATGTCTCTTCGCGTTGCGCGACCCACCGAGTCGCGAGCGACGTTGGTCTACGCCGCCTCCTTCTTGCCTCGGATGACCGACAGCATCGAGGTCGTCGACTGCCCGGGTACCAACTCGGCGAGATGGACACGGCCCCCTTCGCATTCGACGACGTCGCGACCGACGACTTCGTCCAAGCGGTAGTCGGCCCCTTTGACGAGTACGCCGGGGCGAACTGCCTCGATCAACTCAAGGGGTGTCTCTTCCTCGAACAGGCAGACATAGTCGACGCACTCGAGCGCCGACAAGACCGCCGCGCGGCTGGCTTGATCGTTGATCGGTCGGTCGGGGGCCTTGCCGAGGCTCCGCACGCTCGCGTCGGAGTTGAGCCCAACGACGAGCAAGTCCCCTTGGGCCTTGGCTTCCTTGAGGTAGTGAACGTGACCGGCGTGCAGGATGTCGAAGCATCCGTTGGTGAAGACGATCGACTGGCCCGACTGGCGTGCCTGTTCCAGATCCTTCAACAGTGCCGTCTGGCTGACAACCTTGCTCCTGCCGGAGACGTTGCCGATCAAGTCGCCGATGATCTGCTCGCGGGTGATCGTCGCGACACCGAACTGTTCGACCTCGAGTCCGCCGGCGGTGTTCGCCAACGCGATCGCCTCGGCGTAGTCGTGCCCCGCGGCGAGGACCAGCCCCAGCACCGCCAGAACCATGTCGCCGGCACCGGTGATGTCGTAGATCTGCCGGGGACGCACCGGATGGTGGTGGGCATTGCCTTCGCGATCGACGAGAACCATGCCCTGACGATCGAGCGTGACGATGCCGACCTCCATGTCCAGCGAGCGGCGCAACTCATCGGCCGCGTCCGCCGCGCTCTCGAGATCGTCGATCTCGCGGTCAGTCGCCAAGCCCGCTTCCAGACGGTTGGGAGTCATCGTCGTGCAGCCGCGGTAGCGCGTGACGTAGTTCCCGCCACGGACCGGATCGACGAGCACCCGCTTACCCTGCTCGCGGCATGCCTCGATGACACGGCGATTCAAAGGCGGGGTGCACACCCCCTTGTTGTAGTCGCTGATGAGCACCAGATCGTAGTCGGTCAGGTTCAGTTCGAGAGCCGACGCGAGACGGACGACAAGTTCGTCCTCGATGTCATCGCGGACCTCGTAGTCGACCCGCATCATCTGCTGGGCGTGACGGTGCTGAGCCAAGCCGACGTAGCGTTCCTTGAGCGTCGTCGGCCGGTTCGGATCGACGAGGACGAACTCGTCGTCGATCCCCTGTTCCACCAGTAGCTCGCGGCTGCGACGTCCGGCGTCGTCGTCGCCGACCACCGTCGCCAGCGCCACGTCCGCTCCAAGCTCCGCCAGCATCGCGGCGACACTCGCCGAACCGCCCAGCCGCTCTTCGCGCTTGTGGGCACGCATCAAGATGACGGGAGCCTCTTGGCTAATCCGTTCGGCATCCCCCCAAACGTACCGATCGAGGATCAGATCACCGATCACGGCAATCCTCGGTCGTCCCAAGTTCTCCACGATCGAAATCAACGAGGAGGGCATGCTCGCCTCTTCACGATGCCAAGTTGGACCAAGTCCCGAGCCCCCGAAGTGGGCGGAGTCCCCCACGCCCGAGTTGGGCGGACCCCCACCACGGCGGGGAACTCAACGGCCCCAACGAGTCGGGGGCGGCACTTTAGCCGACCGGCAGAATCCCGCAACCCCGATTTCACGGGACACGAAAGACGCATCTCATTGGTAAACAAGGAGATAGAACGATGTCACTCTTCTCGAGGAACCTTCGCGGCGATTTGAGCGAGCACGTGGTCGATCGCCTCGGCGCCCTCGTCGACCCGCGCGGCGATCTTCACGGCGGCCAAGGGGACCGAGCCCAGCAGCGTGAGCCGAACCTTCACCAGATCCTTTTGCGTCGTCAGCACCAACTCGGGACGAACCTCCGCGACCCAAGCGAGCAGCGACTCGATGTCGTCGCGCGAGTAGGGGTGATGATCAGGAAAGTCGCGGTGGTCGATCGTCTCTCCACCGAGCAACGCGACGGTACGCCGAAACCCCTCGGGATTGCCCAGACCACAAAAGGTCGCCACGCGTTTTCCCGCCAACGCCGCGATCGGACGCTCTGCTCCCTCGGCGTCAACCAGCGCGGTCGGGTCGAACGACACCTCCGCCCAGGGAGCCTTGGTCCAACGTCCCAACCGACGCTTGATTGACCGACGCTGGTCCTCGTCGATGGCGTCTCGCCTCGTCAAGACCACCAAATCGGCACGCCCCAGGGACGAGAACGGCTCGCGCAGGAGCCCGGCGGGAAGCAGGCGTCCCCCACCAAAGGGATCAGTGGCGTCGATCAAGACAACGTCCGCGTCTCGGCCAAGTCGACGATGCTGAAAGCCGTCGTCGAGCACCAGGACCTGACTTTCCAATTCCTCGTCAGCGATGGTGGCGAGCTGGGCCCGATTTCGACCTTGAAGATGGGGAACGTCGGGAAGGTTCTCCTCCAGCACCAGGGCCTCATCATTGGGACCATCACTGACTCCGTAACCTCGGCTAAGTAGGCAAACCCGCAAGCCCTTCTCGCGAAGTTGGCTGGCGAAGTACTCGACCATGGGGGTCTTTCCCGTCCCACCAACTGTCACATTGCCAACGCTGAGGACGGGCAGTCGGGCGCGAACGACCTCGCGCCAGCCTCGATCGAACGCGAGGTTCCGTAGCGAAACACCGAGAGCGTAGGGCAACGAGAGGACCCACAACGCCCCCCTCGTCGCGCTGGCGAGCCATCCCCTCGATTCGCCTCGCACGAGACGCCGGAACTCTTCTTGCTTCATCACCGTCTGGAAGTAATCCTTTGCTTGGTCATGCTTTCGGTCACCCGAGGAGTCCTGGTTCACGCAGCCAAGTCGCGATGATGGAGACCGTTTGGACAACAAAAGGCTTAGGTGAACGTTTTTTCATTTGCTGAGAAGCGGAATTACCCATACGTTCCAGTTCAGAAAGACGTCGGGAGAATAGCCCCCGTCACTGGGGTTTCATCTCCATAGGGAACCGCAATCCTCCCTCCAACGCACCGGGGTGGACTGCGCCGAGCCGCTGGAACGAAGCCCGATGGACAACGCCATGCATCCTCCCAATGGCAGATCACCGCAAACCACGCCCCCGACAACCTTTATGAATGACGAACGACGTCCGAAACTGACCTTCTCCGCCGCGGCGCGGCGCCCCGTTCGCTCCGTCCCCATGCCGGTCTCCCCAGGCGAGTTCATCGACAAGATCAGCATTCTCTCGCTCAAGCGGGACCGGATCACCAGCGCCGAGCAACGCGGCCACGTCGAGCGGGAACTCGAACTCTTGGAACAAATTCACTGCCAACTGTTCGAGAATCGCGACGATTTGGAGGTTCTGAGTTCGGAATTGGATGAAATCAACGCGATTCTGTGGGGTCTGGAAGAGAAACTGCGCCGATTCGAGTCTGACGGCGACTTCGGCGCGGACTTCGTCGAGACCGCCCGGCGCGTCTATCTCACCAACGACCGCCGAGCCGATCTCAAGCGTCAGATCAACGAGTTGCTCCACTCCGTGATCATCGAAGTCAAATCGTTCTAACGCGGGCGAGTCGTCCCAAACTCTCCATGAGCCAAGCTCAGTGCCCCAAGCCAACCCCACCGAGGGCATACGTCCCGACAGTGCCATCCTCGATCTCGAACATTGACGGGAACCGCTCCTTCCACCCCGCATTGCCCGCCGGGCAGTATTGCCGGCCATTTCCCTCGATCGCCGCCACCGTCGGGATGCGAGCGGCCAATTCCGCCGAGTGAAGGAACGACGCACCGGGACATGTCAGGTCCTGCACGCAGAGGAACATCCCGTACTTCTGGGCCGCCGCCGCCAAGAGCAGCGACTCGGTGTGCCCCTTGCAGGCCTTTAACGCCACTCCCGAGTAACCGATCTCCCGCGCCAGCAAGAGACTCTCAAAGTCCAGAAGCGACTCGTCGATCACGACCGGCTTGATCTTCGCCGCTTCGTGCATCGGGATCGGGTGCTTTTTCAGGTCGCGGTGGGTCGGCTGCTCGATGTACTGAATCCGCTCGAGTCCACGAGGGGCGAGTTGCTCGATCTGCTGGAGGAAGTTCAGCACGTAGTGAACCCCTTCGCACTTCTCGTTGAAGTCGAGCGAATAGAACCAATGCTCGCGTCCGAGTCGCCCCTGCGTCTCTTCCGCGATGCGATCGATCGCGACGACCCGATCGACATCCCACGGCAGGTCCTCTCCCGACAACTTGATCTTCAAGTGCGTCAGCCCATCGGCTTCGATCCACTCGCCGAGCGTTTCGGGACGCCCATCCTTGATCGGCTTCTCGATGTCGGCCTCGGTCAGCGGGTCGAGCGCCCCAACGAGATGATAGAGCGGCATTGTCTCCTTCGGCTCCCGCAGCGTGTACTGGTCGAGGTACTCGCCAGCGAACTCCTCGGAGAGGTAGTGCGACAAGTCGTGGTTCATGAACTCCGCGGAGAGCCCGTTGAAGGAATTGATTTCGTTCGCCTTGCCGAACGCGTCGTGGATCGCGGCATCGATCGAACTCGCCGCCACCAGGATCGCGAGCATGGGGACTTCTTCCTCGATCCCCATCGCGGCCCCGATCTCCTTGCCGATCGTCGGGAACGTTTTCTGAATGGCAATCCCGTGGTCGAGGGGGTGAGCCAGCTCCGACTGATCGTTGGCGACGGCGCCGACGCGCTGCGCGATGCTTCTCATCGCCTCGGCGGTTTGATCGGGCTCGACACTTTTGCTCGGCCAAGCCCAGACGTTCCCGAGGGGCATCGATCCGAAGCCGGTCGCCTCCTTCCCGGAGCGGGTTCGGACGGTCACCTCGGCGTTGATGTTCTCCGAGCCATCGACGACGCGGCCACCAAACTTCAGCGGGGCCCGAAACGGGACGTCCTGCGTCGACACATCCACGCCCAAAATCTCGATATCGCTCTGCTTGCCCATCCGTTTCTCTCTCGTCCAAGGATTCGTTGTCGCGCCGTGCTCGCGTGACTCCCTCTCCAAACAAATTGAATCACAATGGGCCGGCGATGGCCAGGAACCACGTCCAGGACGCCCCAATGGGCGACGTTCTCGACGTTCTCGACGGTACCGGACGCTTGCTCGGCGCCGGATCGGTCGCTAAGCTCAAGAGCGAACAATCGATCGCGATCTTCCCGACATCACTAGCAATTTCACCGGAGACCTCCTTCGATGCGCATCGCCCTTTCCGCGGCACTCCTATGCGGCCTACTCGCGTCACCCTCGCTTCTCTTGGCCGCCGAATCCGGCGACGCCCAAAAGAAAGCCGACGGGAAGCCCAAGGTCCTCCTACTCACCAAGTCCTCGGGCTATGAGCACGGCGTCGTTCGCCGTCCGAAGAAGGAGGAACTCAGCCACGTCGAAAAGACGATGGTCGCGATCGGTAAGGAGGTTGGGGTCGACGTCGAGCCGACCAAGGACGCGAGCAAACTCAACGCGGAGAACCTCAAGGACTACGACGCGGTCTTTCTCATGACGACCGGCGATCTCGACAAGCCGGGTAACGACGGTTTCCCCGCGATGAAGAAGGAGGACCGGCAGGCGATCCTCGACTTCATCAAGCAGGGCGGCGGCATCGTGATGACCCACTGTGGCGGGGCCGACACCTTCCACGGCTGGGTCGAAGAGGGACGCAAACCCTTCCTCGAGATGGTCGGCGGCGAGTTCGCCACCCATGGCCGCGTCCAACCGGGAGCGATCGAAGTCATCGAACCGAGCTTTCCCGGCATGGAGGCGTTTCCGACGACCTTCTCGCTTCCCGATGAGTGGTACGTCTACAAGGGGCTGCAACCGAACCTGCGAATCCTGATGATGCTCAACACGTCGTCGCTCGATCAGAAGGATCGCAACGGAGCCTACGCTCGCCCCAACTATCCGATCACCTGGTGCAGCAGCTACGGCAAGGGCCGCGTCTACTACACCGGCATGGGGCATCACCAGAAGACATGGGACGATCCCCGCTTCCAGAAGATGCTCGGCCAAGCGATGCTCTGGAGCGCCGGCAAGAAGGCGGGCGAGAACGCTTCCAACCTCGAGCGGATCTTCGGAAGCCAGAAAGTCGCGATGGAACGCCTCAATCCCCCGCCCGCCAAGAAGTAGGGTGGAACTCGCCCCTCCATCTCCCGTCTCGACCGTATGGTGGGTCCGTGGCCCACCGGCGTGGTCGTCCGACGCTCACCTGCTCCAATCGCCCGACCGAACACTGGCGGCAAGCAGCCAGTGACACCCTTGCGACACCAGATCCTCCACCACCGAGGGGCGTAATGGTGACCCATTGGCCTGGTCACCCGCGGATCCAATGGACGAGGGTGTCGTGAACGCGGGGGCTAAAGGTGATCGTTTCGTGATTGTAGGGCCGAATCCGCGTTCGATGCGGACTGGGGTCGGGGATATCGAGGGCGCTTTCGAGCGAGACCGCCATATCCCCCTGCCCATCGATGAACTCGGGAATGGTCCCCGTCGGCGGTAGCCGCAACTTGCCGATCACCGGCACTTCACACCGAAAGTAGGTCGCCGAACATCCCGCGATCGCGTAGTAGCCACCGGGAAGCGTCGGCAAATCGCTCGACTTCGCCCGACTGACCTCCTCGGAACCGGGAGCCAACAGACTGAAGTTCGCGGTGAGTGCTTGGAAGCGGGCGAACCAATCGAGAAAACGCGAGCGACGCGTGCTTCGAAACGACTCCAGCAACGTGAAGAGACGCTCGAAACGCCCGAAGTTTTGACCGACTGTTGTCGAGAGGTTGGCGAAGCGCGATCCCCGGTGCGGAGTGGCGATCGCGATCGAACGATCGACTAGCCGCCGAGCCCTACGGGCCGGCATGACCGGCGAGTCGTACAGCAGCGCGTGGCGGCAGACAAGTCCACCCCGGCTATGCCCGACCAGGATCACTCGCTGGGCCCCCCAACGCTCGAGCGCCCAAAGGATCGTCCGATGGAGCTTGGCGATCGCGTCCTCCATCGGCGCGACCGGCAAGTCGAACGGTTTCTGGTAACTGTACGCGACCGCGGGAATCTCTTCCTCGGCGAGCCGGGGTAGGAGCCCCGCTCCTTCGAGCAGCCTGGGGAGGTTGCCGAAGCGACCACTCCGAAGATGATCGCAGTCGAACAGCGGCAGGCTGCCGCGTGGCTCGGGGAGGACGAGCGCCCGTTGCAGCGCCTCGCGCTGAGTGATCCAACGGCGCAAGTTGTCCATGATGCCATGCACGAGGATGACCGGATAGGGACCATCCCCCTCGACCACCGCGAGCGCCGACTGCCGCTCGCCCGTCACCCCCTCGATCTCGACGAAGTCGAGCATCGCCCAGTTGGCTCCCTCGAGACCCGATTTCTTCCACCTACCGCCTACGCCGACGGAAGTTTGATCCCGAGATCCGCGGCGACTTGCCCGAGTTGCTCCCAAGTCCCGTCGTCGATGACGATTCCGTCGCGGCGCCGCGATTCTTCGGTGCGAAACTCCGGCTCGCCGGGGAGTAGGATCGACTCGACGCCAGGCTTGGGCCGAGAGCTTTGGACGTACTCGACAAACGACTCGACCCGATCGAGAAACTCCTCGCGGTCGCCCATCGCGCCCGGATCGAGCACCTCCACCGTGATCCCGTTGCCAACGCGGACGCCGGGCATCGCGCCGCATCCGCTTCCGGTGAGTGCCCCGCCGAGAAGATCGACCACGAGCGCCAGCCCGTAGCCCTTGTGCCCGAGCGGCCCACCGAACGGGAGGAGCGTCCCCCCGTCGTAGAGATCGGCGGGATTGGTCGTCGCGTTCCCCTCCTTGTCGAGGATCCACCCTTCGGGAATGTCGACGCCGCGATTGCGAGCCAACCGAACCTTCCCCTCCGCGACCGCCGTGGTGGTGATGTCGACGACGATTGGCTTGCCGCGGCGCGGGATGGCGATCGCCAAGGGATTGGTCCCGAAGCGAGGGTCGAGTCCACCCCAGGGCGCCATCCGCACGATGCCATGGACGTTGCACCAGACCTTCGCGACGAAGCCCTGCTCCGCGGCCTCCAGCGCGTATGCCCCCAAGCGGCCGATGTGATTGCAGTCGCGGGCGCTGACCACCGCGAGTCCGGAGGAACGGGCTTTCTCCATCGCGACGCTGGTCGCCTTCTTCGCGACCACTTGGCCCCACGTCCAGCAGCCGTCGATCAGAGCGGTCGACGCGGTCTCCTTCTCGAGACGTGGCTCGGTCGTCGTGACGATCTGACCTTCGCAGACCAGACGATGATATTGCGGCAACCGGATCAACCCGTGCGAGTCGTGACCGGCCAGATGGCAGCAAGCGAGGTGGTCGGCGACAATGCTCGCGTGATCGGTCGGCGCTCCCATTTCCCCAAGCAGCGAGCGGGCGACGTCGCGCGTCGCTTCAAACGAAAGAGTCGGCATATCGGTTCCCTGGTGTTGGTCGTTCTTGGCAACAGTCTAGCGACTTCCCGGCGCGAGCGCAAAGAACTTCGTGGTCGGGGTACCCACGCGAGGGTCAATTGAAGAGGCTCCACGATCATCGGCATCCGACGGGCTTCGGACGCCGGGCGTTGAGGTTGATTCCACGGGCTAGCGAGCATTCGATGGCCGCTGAACCCTCGCGACGACGAGGGATCTAATTCGCGGCGGGAGGTGCGGGAAGAGGAGCGAGCTTGGCGAGAACGAACTGATGCTTGTCGTCGACGGCGTCCAAGGGTGCCAACTCCTTGAGAACGCGGTAGCGCGGCCGAACGTCCCGAAGGACTCGTCGGGTGGTGAGAACCCATCGCGCCCGGTCGCTCGGCTTGGCGAAGAACTCTTCGAGCGAGTCGACCCGATCGAGCGGCGCATCGACGTAAAAGGAGAGCCAAAGCACCGAATGCCCCAGCGCCTCGACCGAGGTACCGGGCTCGAGATGCTCGGCGAGCGCTCGCGCCCAATTCGCCGCTCGATGGCGACCGTGAACGAGAGGCAAGACCCACCCGTGCGCCAAGGCGATGACCACCACCAGAGCACAGGCGGGCACCAAGCCGGGACCGCGCATCACGCCCCAACGCGGCCAAGCCATCGGTCGCCAAGACAAGCGGAGCCGCGACAGCCAGCGGGCCGACCAGATCGACATCGGGGCAAGCGCGGGTAGAAGGTAGTGCTCCTGTTTGCCGCCCGAGAGCGAAAGCAACACCAGCGGAACGAGGAACCAAAGCACCAGCAAGCGATCCTCGGCACGAAGCGTCCGCCACGAGTGACGCCGTCTCGCATGCCGTATCCAATGAGCCAACCAGCACGGCGTCCAAGGCAGGGTCAACCACAGCGCGGCCACAACGTAGTAGAACGGAATCCGCACCACGCCGTTGGGATCCCGCAGAAAACGCCCGAGCGCTTCGGCTCGCCAGACACCCCACGCGTTCGGTTCATTCATCAGCACCGCCACCGGCCAGGAAAGCGACACCCCGAGAAAGAGGACGATGCCGACCGGATCGAGCCAACGCCAACGATGTCTCTTGCCGGGCAGCCACATGGCGTGGAGTGTCACCACCGGCAGAATCAGGAACGGCCCGACCGGCCCTTTCGCGAGCAGGCTCAAAGCCATCGCCAGCCAGAAGAGTCGGTACAGCGACCTCGACCAACGCGTCGACCGAACCGCCATGCTGTACGACACGAGCGACAGGGCCACCAGGAAGGTCAACGTCATGTCGACTTCCGCGAGCCGGGCCTGGGTAAGCATGCCGACACTCGTCGCTTGGATGAACCCGGTCCACCAGCCAATCGGGCGCCCAAAGCGACGGGTCGCCCACACGGTCAACAGGACGACCAGCGCGAGCCCCGCGAGCGCCGAGGGAAACCGGGTCAGCCATGTGGTCGACTCCCCCGCCAGCGACGAGGTGAGCATCACTTGCCAATAGCCGAGCGGCGGCTTCTGCCAACGGGGCTCCCCGAGGAAGCGGGGCGTGGTCCACGTTCCCGCCGCGAGCATCTCGCGCGAGGTTTGACCGACGTAGACCTCGTGGGTCGTCAAGGGGCGATAGCCGCCGAGGTTCGTGAAGAGAACCGCACCGCTCGCGAGAAGGAGGATCCCCCACGCGACGTGCCAGCGCGACATCTTGGAATTCATCGCCGAGTCCCTCCCGCTTCCAGACGGACGACGGCGAAGTCGCGACGCGGGGAGTGTTCCGCGGGCGAGCGATCTCCTTCGATCCGGTCAACGACATGGAACGGAGCGACAGACTCGAGCATCTCGAGACGATCCCTGGGGACGAGGACGACGATGGTGCGCCCCGCAGTCTCGATGGTCGGAAAGCTCTCGGCGGACCGGCTCCAGATGATCGGCCGCCCGATCGGGAACGCGGTCCAGCGATCGTTGCTCCCGAACTGAACGACTTCGTCGGCCTCGTCGAGAAGGTCCCGCTGTCGACGCAAGAGCGCGAGTGTCCCATCGCGGCCCTGAAAGAAAGAGCGCAGCGACACATCACCAATGAGCCACGCCACCGCCACGGCACCAAAGCCCACGACCACCGGACGCAGCCGACGGTCGCGACGGTCCCAGCGCCGCAGTAGCATCAACGCGAGGACAATCGCCAAGGTTACCCCAAACACCCCGACTGTGAGCCAAGTGTTCTCGTAGGCGACCGACAAGCCAATCCCGATTCCGCCACCGACGAGCAGGAATAGCCCAGCGACGATCGGCTCCCATTCTCGGCGTCCCACGAGGAAACCTCTTGTGATCAGCACCAATCGACAAAGACCGAGAGCCGCGAAGAGAGCCAGCGGAGGAAGGCCAGGCAAGATGTAGTGATCGCGTTTGCCCGCGGAGAAGCTGAGGAGCGTCAAGCTGACGAGGAACCAGCAAAGCAGCAGAAGCCGGTGATCGCCGAGACGACGTCGCCAAAGTCGTCGGAGCGTAAGCCCCAGCCCCAGAAGCCACAGCGGCGACCAAGGCAGGGTCAACAAGGGGGCTTGGTAAAAGTAGTAAAACCAGGGTCTGTTGCTGGGCCCCCAGTGCTCAAGATAGCGATCGAGGCTTTGGGCCTTCCAGATCGACGCGGCCTGGGGTTGCTCCTGCCATACCAACAACGGCCACCCCAGGGCGAGCACGAGAAAGAGCGGAACTCCAACCAGTGTCGCCGGATGCAGCAAGAACGGACGATCGGACGACCAGGTCTTGCGCACGCCACGATAGAGTAGAACCGTCGGCAGCACGATCGCGGGTCCAATCGGCCCCTTCGCCAGGACCGATAGCCCGGTCGCAATCCAGAAGGTGAGGACCCAAAAGGAGTTGGGCAGACGTTTGCCCGACCAGCGATCGGCCCCCGCGGCGAGAATCGCCGTCGCGACGCAAAGAACGAGTTGGCCATCAACCAGCGCCAGTTTGCCGTAAGCAATGGTGGCGTAAGTGGTCGTGAAGACTAGTCCCGTGAGCAGCCCGATCGTGGCGCCGAACGCTCTTGAGGAGAACCATGCCAACAGCGCGGTCGTCGCGACGGTCGCCAACGCCGTCGGCAAGCGGGCGGTGAAGGGATTCGAAACACCAAAGACGCGGTAGCTTGTGGCGGCCAACCAGTAGGCGAGCGGGGGCTTCTGATAGCGAGGTCCCCCCGCGAAGGTCGGATGGACCCAATCGCCACGCTGGAGCATCTCCCGAGCGGTCTGGGCGACGAGGACTTCGTGGCCATCGAGCGGACCACGCGACGCCAACCCGGGCAGCATCAGCGACAAGGCGATCAAGGTTGGGAACCAAACCGAGAAGGAGCCCGCCTTTAGCACAAGACGGTGAGACCTCGGTTCGAGGGTGAGATCGTTCATGCTGGCGGCCGCGATGTTAGAGCAATTGATGTTGGTTCCGTGCGAGCGAGACGAATTGACGTCTGGTTAACACGAACACGGGAACGTGCCTAGGCGAAGGGTGACGCGGAACGACGAGAAACTCCGTCGGCGGAGAGGCGAGACCGAGACCTCCTTGACGACCTCCACGGGCGGGCCTAGGGTTAACTGGAGGCTGCCCTAGGGCATCGAATCGGAGGAGTGACCGCATCGCCCCGGTCGCAGGGAGTCTCCGAGGCAAACTACATGCATCATGTCACACTGATCCCCGGCGACGGCACCGGGCCCGAACTCTGCGAGGCTGCCCGTCGCTGCATCGATGCCACCGGAGTGTCGATCCAATGGGATGTTCATCAAGCCGGCAGCGACGCCCTTCAAAAGGAAGGGACCGCTCTACCCGCGCGCACCCTCGATTCCATCCGCCGCAACAAGGTCGCCCTCAAAGGCCCGGTGAGCACCCCGTCGGGGCCCGGCGTCCGCAGCGTCAACGTCACGCTGCGCCAGGAGCTCGATCTCTTCGCGTGCCTTCGGCCCTGCCGACGCTACGAGGGAGTTGCGTCGCGCTATGACGATGCCGACGTCGATCTGGTGATCATTCGCGAAAACACCGAGGACCTCTACGTCGGGGTCGAATTCGAGGCGGGCAAACCCGTGACGATGGAGTTGGTCGACCAAATCAACCGCTTCAGTCACCGCAAAGTCCGGCGCGACACGGGGTTGTCGATCAAGCCGATCTCCGAGGCGCGTAGTCGGCGCATCGTGCGGTTCGCGTTCAACTACGCCCGCAAGTTCGGCCGCAAGCGCGTCACCGCCGTGCATAAAGCGAACATCATGAAGTGCACCGATGGGCTCTTCCTCCAGGTCGCACGTGAGCTGGCACGCGAGTTCCCGGACATCGAGTTCGAGGACCGCATCATCGACAACGTCTGTATGCAGTTGGTGCTCAAGCCCGAACAGTTCGACATCCTCGTGTTGCCCAACCTCTACGGGGACATCATCAGCGACTTGGCGGCGGGCATCGTCGGCGGCATCGGCATCGCCCCCAGCGGCAACATCGGCGACAAGGCCGCGGTCTTTGAACCGACGCACGGCAGCGCCCCCAAGTACAAGGGACAGAACCGGGTCAACCCGACCGCCCTGATTCTCTCCTCGGCGATGATGCTTCGCCATCTCGGCGAGGTCGATGCCGCCGCACGCCTGGAGAAAGCCGTCGCGGCCGTCATCGCCGAAGGGGTTTCGGTCACCTACGACCTCAAGCCATCAAAGGATCAAACACAAGCGGTCGGCACCCGCGAGATGGTCGACGCCATCATCGCCCACATGCCCTCCTAGTGTTCTGTTCCAACTTGAAGTTGGTGCTGGTGCAACCCTAACCCTTTGGCACTGGCTGACAAGCAGCCAGTGGCACCCCAAGAGTTAGAAGGACCAATGCACTAGTGCTGATCGACGACCAAGGGCCAGACTTTTCTCACCTCTCCTTGGGGAGAGAACGGTTTGAAGGTTTCGAAGCTTGTTCGCCACCAACCGCTGCCCCTTTCCTCCGAATGGGCTGGAGAGACCACGTCCCATCGGCTAGGCTGCAACGGCATCTCGAGCCCATCGTCCGGTAGCGAAGGAGAGCCCCCTAGTGCGCCGATGGACCCTCTTCGGGCCTATTCTCGGTTGGGAAATGACGACCCTCATTCGGAGGCGTCGTTACTTCTTCGTCAGAGCCCTCTACGCATGCGTCTTGCTCGTCGTGCTCTACACGAGTTACGAACAGGCACGTCTCGCTTGGGGAGGGGGACCAACGGGAAGCGATCCATCGCTCGAGTTCTTCTCCCGCTTCGCCCAACAGTTTTTCTCGCAGTTCAGCTTCGCCCAGCTCTTCGCGATCCTGCTCCTGACCCCGGCCTATGTTGGTACCGCCATCACCGTCGAACGCGAACGACGAACGATCGAGTATCTCTTCGCCACCGACTTGCGCAATCGGGAAGTCGTGCTCGGCAAGTGGGCGGCCCGATCGCTCAATGTCGGGCTCTTGGTCCTCGTCGGCATCCCGATCCTCAGCTTCGCCCAGCTCTTCGGCGGCATCGATGCCACCAAGCTCCTCTGGTTCAGCATCCTCTCGTTGGCGACGATCGCGTCGACCTCGGCGGTCGCGATGCTGGTCTCGATCTACATCACGCGGCTCCGACGCGCGATCACCGCGGTCTATGCCTGGGTCGTCATCCTGCTCCTCTCGCCGCTCCTCTTGTCGCTCGGCAGCTACTCGATCGCCGAAACCATCGAGTGGTGGTACGACCACAAGACGCCAGCCAGCCGCTTCTTTGGCGCGTTGGCCGAATTCATCGCCGAGCAGTTGAGCATCATCGAGCCGTTCGTCGCCTGGTACTGGTTGATTGAATCGACGTCGCTCGATCAAGTCGCCTTCATCGTCACGCTCTACTCGGCCTTTCACCTTTCGCTCGCGGTGGTTCTCCTCTCGTTCGCGGTAACTCGCATCCGAGCGATTCATCGCGGCGCGTCCGGCGGAAAAAAGAAGGGATGGACGCTTCCCTGGCGGCGAGAACGCAAACGCATCCTGACGGTCAAGCACGACCCGATGCTCTGGAAGGAATGGACCTTCGAGATCCGGGCACACCGGAGCTTCGTCGCGACCGGAGCGCTACTCGCGCTGCTGCTCGGGTTCTATGCTCCCTTCGCCGCCGGTTTCTATGAGCACTTCTATCACGGCAAGCACCTTCGGGCCGCCTTCACCGATCTCGATGACTACCTCAAGTTCGTCGGAACGCTCATCATCGGGCTCACCTACATTTGGGTGGCGATTCGAGCCGCGAGCAGCGTCACCGCCGAGCGGGAACGCGATACTTGGCTCTCCATCCTCTCGACACCGCTGACCGGTCGCGAGATCGTCCGGGCCAAGATGCTCCACTCGCTACGGCCGATCATCGTCGTCCTCGGCATTCTCCTTCCCGGGTGGTGCGTCGCGGTCTACGTTGGCAGCCTCTCGTTCTTCGCCGTCCCTTGTCTGGTCATCGCGACTCTCGCCTACGCCCTCTTCGTCGCCGCGCTCGGCGTCCACCATTCGCTCTTGCGGAAATCGACGATGTCCTCGATCGGGGTGACGTTCGTGATCTTGGCACTCTTCGGCGGGTTCGGCCATCTCTTCGGCTCCTTTCTCATCTTCTTGCCGTTGGTCGCGACCGGCATCGATGCGGAACTGATCACCAAACTGGTGATCCTCGCTCTCCCTTGGGCGGTCCTCGCCGGCTCGGCCTTCACTTCCGAAGAGTTTGAACAAGACTATCTCGCCGGTGACTCCGACTTGCTGCTCATCAGTGTCGGCTACGTGCTGCTTTTCGCCGCGATCGGTGTCGTCCTCTACGCCCGCGCCATCTTGCAGTTCGATCACTGGATGGGTCGGGGGGAAGAGCATCCCCCACCGGGACCGATGCATCGAACGAAACTTCCCGGCATCGGCGGATCGTCCTCGCCCGTTTCCACGGGATCCACCGACGCGGCTCAGGTCGGTGCCGTCAACAAGAGACCGACCGAGAGACTCGACGAACCCTCGGGTTGACCGGTGCCCCTTGAGTAGCCATGGAATCGCCAAACCATCTCTGCGATCATGAGAGAGATGGTGTAGCTACCGGAAGAACGTCGGGAAGGGAAGGACCGTTCACAGTGCGTGCGTTGGATCTCGTGGGACCGATCCTCGGGTGGGAAGCGATACGCCATGCGCGACGCTGGAAGACCTTCCTGCTGCGAGCGGGATACGTCGCTCTCCTCCTCGTCATCCTTCTCTCCGTGCGGTCGGTCGTCGACGTGAAGATCGGCACGGGGATCCCCGATGAAGCGGCCGTCGCTCATACCTTCTTCCTGTGGATGACGTTCGTCCAGCTCCTCGCGGTGCTCATCCTGACGCCCAACTACGTCGCGACGCCGATCGCCCTCGAAAAGGAACGGCGGACCTTCGACCACCTCTTCGACACCCACCTCTCCAACCGCGAGATCGCCCTCGGCAAGTGGATCGGCAGCACCCTGACCGTCCTGCAGTTCCTCCTCGCCGGCGCGCCGGTCCTCGCCTTCTCGACCTTCCTCGGCGGCGTCGATCCGCTGCGTCTGACGCTTCTGACCATCGTCACGCTCGCGACCCTCTTCTCCGCGTCGGCGATCTGCCTGTTCGTCTCGATCATCAGCCCCACCGTCAAAGCGAGCGTCGGCAACGGCCAATGGGCGGTCGTCGTGCTGCTCCTCATCCTGCCCTGCGTCCCGTGGCTGATCGTCGCCGCGCTGCGAGCTTATGGTCAGTGGATCGATCTCGGCGACACCCCGGCGTCGGTCCTCACCACCCTGTCGCACTACACCGGCTTGGCGATGATCGTCGAGCCTTTCGTCTTCTACGCGTGGATCATCAGTGCCTTCGCGGAAGATCCACGTTTCGTGTGGATGACGCTCGCATACGTGGTGGCGCACGGACTGGTGGGGATGGTCTTTCTGCGGATCTCGTGCGTCCGGGTGCGAGCCGCCTTTCGGAGCGGGCGCGTGCGGACTTCCACCACGAGCAAGTCGAAACGCCCTTCGCGGGGACGAAAGACGATCCCGGTGGGGGACGACGCGATGTTCTGGAAGGAATGGACGTTTCCCGACCTGCTCGCCCGAGCCCCCCGATGGGGAAAAGCCGTCCGCTATATCATCGCCACCATCTACACCACCCTACTCCTGGCGTGTCTCTACACCCTGTCGGTCTGGTGGGGGACGAAGCAGCGAGAGATGCTCATGATCGCAACCGTGACGTCCTCGATCTTCCTCTCGCTGTTCGGGGTGATCGCGTTCGTCACGTCGATCGGCCGGGCCGCGGGCAGCTTCGCCAACGAGCGCGATCAGGAAAGCTGGATACTCGTCCTCGCCACGCCCCTGACCGCGTGGGAGATCGTCCGCGCCAAGCACGTCGCGGCCCTGAAACCGATCCTCTACTACCTGGCCCTGTCCGTCCCCTTCGCGGCCATTTTGTTCCTCGGCCAGGAAGATCTCGACGGGTTTCAGCTCATCGCCATGCCGTTTTTCACGCTTCTCTACGGCTGGTTCATGGTCGCTCTTGGCCAATACCTCTCGCTATGCTGCAAGACCGGCCGGACCGCGTTTGTCCTGACGCTGGTGGGCGGCTACGTGATCGGCGGTCTGATCCCATCGCTTCTTTGGGGGTTCCTCTTCAATCGATCGGGCTATCGTCCCAGCGGCTACGAGCGGACCGTGGGCGAGGCCGCCTGGGGACTGCTCTTCTTCCTCACCTACGTCGTCCTCGGCGGCTTCCTCCTCCGCCGCTGCGTCCTCACCTTCGACCGCACCTTCGACCGCACCTTCGGCCGCATCGCGTCGGCGGGGACGGCTCCGAGCGACTCGCCCCCCTCAACGTTCCCAAACGCCCGTTGAGCGATCAGAGCCATTTCATGCTTCCTATAGTCCGTCGCTCGCGGGATGATGCAATTCTGATCCTGGAGCCTGTAGAGCAAGTGGAACCGGAGCCATGCGCGGCGTCGCGGCCATCGTTCACTGGGATATTGTTCGCCGAACTCGCGATCGGCGTGTCTTCCTGACGCGACTGGGGTACGTGACCGCCCTTGCGTTCATCCTCGCGAGCACCGTGGCCGGATGCTTCTTTCAAGGCTCCACGAGCGTCCAACACAAACCGCCCGCTTACGATCTCTTCGTCGCCATCAGCTTTCTGCAACTCACCACGATCACCTTCCTCACGCCCCTGTCGATGGCGGATTTGCTTCCCAACGAGCAACGTCGCGGCACCCTCGAGCCGCTGCTTCTCCGCAAGTCGGGGATGGCGTTGTTGTTCACGGTTGGAGCCTACTTCACCCTCATGACGCTGACGCCCTTGCCGCTCTTAGTGCTCGTCCGCGCTTTCATCCCCTGGTCGAACAGCGGCTGGTCGGGGCCCCTCAGTCTCTTCCTGTGCGTCGCCATCTCGTGGCTCACCGTCGCCTACCTCATTCATCAACAGAACGTCGCGTCATTCGATGCCGCCTTCGGACGCATGCCCTCCGAGCGTATCCCCGCAGTCCGCGTGGTGAACCACTCGGCTCCATCGGGCGTATGACAGCAAGGGACTCGGAAGCCGAGTGACGGTAGTCCCCCCAAACCTGGTGGTCGTCCTCGCTTGCCCTGAGCGGGGAAGAACTTTATCATTGCCCTATCTGGGGAAGTGCGCGGGCAAGTTCAGTGGCAGTGGGAAGCCGGGCGATCAACCCCAACAGCGCCCGCCCCGGCGGGCTCATGGGAGAAGTCGATTGCTCTGGGGACCGATCTTCGCGCGGGAAGCCCTTACCACTCCTCGCCGACCACGTTACGCCACGCTCCGCACCGGTTATGCCGCCCTGCTCTTCGTCCTCATGTGGACCGCATGGCAAGCGATCATCGGCTTCCAGCAGGTCCAGCGCATCGGCGATTTGGCCTACTTCAACGTCGTTCTCTTCCAACTGCTCGCCTTCACCCAGCTCGCGATCCTGCTCTTTCTCGCCTGCATCGCCGGCGTCTCGTCGATCAGCTACGAAAAGGCGCGCCGCACCTTCATCCTCTTGCTGATCACCCGATTGCCCGACCACGAGATCATCGTCGACAAGTTCTTCTGCTGCCTGCTGCAAGTCGGTAGCTTTCTCGTCGCCGGCGTGCCGATCTTCATGCTGATGGTCCTCTTCGGGGGAATCAGCTTCACCCAAGTCTTCGAGGTCCAAGCCGCGACGCTCGGCGCGATTCTCCTGACCAGTTCCCTCGCGGTCCTGATGGCGACCTGGCGTGAGCAAACCTTCCAGGCGTTCGCCCTGACCGGGCTGGTCCTCGCTCTCTGGGTCCTCGTCATCGAACTGATCGCGGTCGGGCTGGGCGGACTGACCATCCTCGGGCAGCCCTTCGTCAACTGGTGCACCATCATCTCCCCCTTCCGCGCCGTCGCGGCCGCGACCGACTTGGGAGAAACCTCCGTCGCGTTCCGCCAGTCGATACGGCCGGGGCTGATCTTCCTCGTCCTGACCACGTTGACGTCGGTCGGGCTCCTCGTCTGGACCACCTACCGCTTGCGGGCCTGGAATCCGCGTGGCGAACCGATCATGCAGCGGGAGGAGACCTCCGAGGCGGAGAAGAAGGGGCTCGCCCACCCGTTCGCCAAGGACAAGGTCCGCAAGGTCTGGCGCAATCCGGTTCTCTGGCGCGAGATCATCACGCGGGCCTACGGCGGCCGACCGGTCGTCGTCAAAGTCGCCTACGTGGCCATCTTCCTACTGCTGCTGGCGGCGCTGCTCTTCGCCCCGGCACCCGAGTCGCGCGGGCATCTCCTCCTCGCCCGCAGTCTCCTGCCGTTGGCGGTGCTCAGCTTGCTCTTGGTCAACGCGCAAGCGGTCACCGCGATCACGACCGAGCGCGACCTAAGATCGATCGACTTGCTGCTCGTCACCGATGTCTCGCCGAAGGAGTTCGTCTTCGGCAAGCTGCTCGGGATCATCTACAACGCGAAAGAGATGGTGATCGGGCCGCTGATCCTGATCGCGGTCGGTGCCATGCGGGGATTCGTCGAACCGATGGCGGTCAGCTACATGCTGATCGATGCGCTGGTGCTGGTCCTTTTCGCGACCGTCCTGGGGGTCCACTTCGGCCTGCGGTACGAGAACACACGGATCGCGATCGCCAACAGCCTCGGCACGATGTTCCTGCTGTTCGTCGGCATTCTCGTCTGCCTGTTCTTGATTCTCGTCAGCGGCCGCTTCGAGGCGCAGTGGGCGAGTTTCATCCTGTTCATCGTGCTTGGCAGCATCGGATTTTGGATCTCGCTCAGTGCCACCGCACCGTCCAACGCGATCGCGCTCACCGCGGCGATGACGCCGTTCGCGACCTTCTATTGCATCGTGGCGGTTCTGCTCGGGGACCAGACCGGTCCATTCCTGGTGGGACTAGGTGTCTACGGGTTCGCGATCGCGGCGATGCTCGTCCCGATGCTCGCGGAGTTCGACGTGGCGACCGGGCGAACGACCGCCGCGGAAGGTTAGGCGGCGAGGCTCTTCCAGATCGCGGCTTCCTCGCCGTCGAGTCGGAGCGTCAAGCACTTGGCGGCTCCGCCGGCCTTGAGGAACTCGGAGAGATCGGCTTGGTGGGCCCGGAAGCCAAGAACCGACAACTGCTCCGCCAAGTGATCACACCCCGCGTTGAAGACGACATCCGATCCGATCACCACCGCGTTGCAGCCGAAGCGCACCGCGTCCTCCTCGGCCACCTCGATGAGTGTTCGGATGTGGGCCTGGAGCACCCGTCGGCCGTAGTCGTCAAAGGCCTCGGGAAAGTAGAGAGCCACCCCCGGCGCCAGCGGGCAAAAACAAGTGTCGAGGTGATAGAACCGCGGGTCGACGAGTTCCAAGCCGAGGACCTGGCAGCCGACGATGTGGGCCAACTTGGTATGGGCGCGGATGTCGCTGCGGTGCAAATAGCCCGCGAAGAGGATGTCGCCACAGAAGAGCGCGTCCCCCGCTCCCTCGAAAGGGGCCGGCGTCGCGAGCGAGGCGACGTTGAAGCCGTGAGCGGTGAACCAACTCTCGAAGTGCGCCGATTCCCCCTGGCGCTCGACATGCCGAAACCGGGAGGAGACGATGCGATCGTGAAAGACCAACCCCGCGTTGGCCGTGAAGACCATGTCGGGCAGTCCGGGAACGGGGTCGACCAACTCGATCGTCGCGCCAAGCTGCTCGAAGATCTGACGGAGCTGGAGCCACTGGATTGTCGCTTTGCCGTGATGGCTCTCGCAAGCGCGACTCATCCAAGGGTTGATCTCGTACTCGATCCCGTAGTGGTCGGGAGGACACATCAACAGTCGAGCCTGACGTCCTGTCATCGTCGGGGAGCCTCCGGATCTAACAGATCTCTCTACCCATCGTCGCGGTCCGCGAACGGTGCCTGCCTACGGGGTCTCCGCCCCGAGTAGCTCGAAGATCAGCGCCCGCAGAAAGGGTTCGACGTCGGTCACGATGCCGACCGACTGCGCGGTGCCGCGATCGGCGAGCTTGGTCACCGTCGCCGGGTTGATGTCGACACAGGCGATCGGGATCGACGCGGGCAAAATGTTGCCGGTCGCGATCGAGTGAAGGGTCGTCGCGATCATGAGACAGAAACCGACGCCGACGCGCATCGCGCGCATGCGGTCGACCGCTTCGACGCAGTTGGTCATCACGTCGGGGAGCGGGCCATCGTCGCGAATCGAGCCGGCGAGCAGGTACTCGACGCCGTGCTGGACACACTCGTACATGATGCCCGAACGAATGACTCCTTGTTTGACCGCCGGGCGAATGCCGCCGGCCCGTCGAATCGTGTTGATGGCGCGTAGATGGTGTTCGTGCCCCTCGTGCATGGGATAGCCACGCTCCAGATCGACACCGAGGCTCGTGCCCATCAGGGCTTGTTCGATGTCGTGGGTCGCCAGGGCGTTGCCGGCGAAGAGGACCTGAACGAAGCCGCCGCGGATCAGTCGACAGATGTGTTCGCCGGCGCCGGTGTGAACGATGGCCGGCCCGCCAACGAGGAGGATCTTCTCGCCGCGCTCGCGCGTCTGCCGGAACTCCTCGGCGATATCACGAACCGTCACCCCCTTGGGCTTTTCGCTGCTGACTTCGCTGGTCATGAACTGGAACGTACCCGCGTCGCTCTTGCGGGGCGACTGCGGCAGAACGCGGACGCCCTTGCGTCCGACGACCACCAGATCTCCAAGGGCCACCCGGTGCATCGGCACGCAGCGAGCACTCTTGTGATCGGCGCCGATGACGATGCCGCAGTCCATCTCCTGGTCATCGACCAGGATCCAGGAACCGTCGACGCGGACCTGGGTCGGGAGGTTGGTGGTGCTGGCGAAGCCTTCTGGGAAAGTCCCTTCGATGTCCGCCACCTGACAGTCGGCATCCTCCGCCTCGACCGACGTGGCGCCGTGGGGGCCGAGCTTGTGGAGGATCGACTCGAGGGTTGTGGGGTTGTCGGCCCGAACTTCGATCTCCGCCCAGCTCGGATCGTGCCGCGAACGACCGATCTCGATGTCGAGGATCTCGTAGCGTCCCCCATCGCTGAGGATCAGATCGAGGACCTTGGGCAAGATCAACGCGTCGATGATGTGCCCTTCCAGGCGGACGCGTTCGCGGCAAGGTGGTGATGGGGATTGGTTCATCGCACTTCCCCCAAGGGGAGGTCGCCGGAGGGGAAAACCCCCAAGCGTGATACCGTGGACGCCAAAGAAGCGCGACCATTGCCGCGGCGTCGTGGGGCGATGCCGTGGCCTCGACTGGCCAGTGAATGCTAAATCGGGACCGAGAAAGCGTCAAGGGACGCTTGGCTCACCCAGCGCGTCGGCGGCCCGGCGAGTGGAATGACGTTAACGACAGCTGACGCGAACAAGGTGTCGCGATCGTGGGAGAGGAGAAGGCAAAAAGAAAGGCCGACGAATCGCCGACCCTCTTCCTACGTTCGAGATGAAGCGGAGACGGCGAGCATCGAATCTCACCGAGCCGCCGTGAGGAACTACTTCTTCTTCTCTTCCTTCTTGTCGCCAGCGTCCTTGGACTTGGCGGGAGAGGCCTTGGGCTGCGCCGGTTGCGTCGCGGCGGGGGCCTGGCTCCAGGTGAACCGATCGACCACCGGCAACACGGCCTCGTGCAGCACCTCTTGGAAGAGAGGCGAACCCCCCATCAGGTTGAGGGCTTTCACCGCCGCGGAGTCGGACTTGCCGGCCGCCACTTCCATCGTCCGGCCATCCTTGTCGACGAGGACGTAGAAGGTCTCCTCACCGGATGGCCCCTTCTTCGAGATCGCCTTGTAGATGATGCCGGTCTCGACGTCGAAGGGTCCCTTCGGGGCGGGTTCGACGGGCGAGTAGGCGCGGATGCCGGTCGAGAGCGCCTGCTGGATCACGCCGCCGATCTGGCGAACGGACTCCTCGCTGCTCATGCCCTTGAGCTGTTCGAGGCGTTCCTCGAGCGTTTTGATCTTGCGATTGTCGGACTGCCGATCGGTGCGGTTGATAAAGAGAGTGATCATCTCCGCGATCTCGGCGTCCTTGGGAATCTTCTCCTTGACCTTCTTGCCAAGGTTCCCGCTGGAGATGTTGGCGCCGCCAATGGCATCTCCCTTGCCGGGCGTGGAGACGGAAGCGTTGCCGCCGTCGACGCTGATTTGGGTGGCATCCTCGTCAGTGGCCTGACTTATCACCCAGAAGGCCAGGACGCCTAGGATTACGACATGGACGACAATGGAGACGGTCCAGCCGCCCACATTGGCCTGTTTCTTTTTCGGTGGTGTTTCGCTCATAGTGCCCACATTATACCAACCAAAATTCGGGACGCACGTATCGAGTAACACCATTTTTTCCGGAACTTCGCCAATCCCCCCGAACAAGCGGTCGGATGACGTTGACGAAGGCCCAAACCAACGATCGCGACCATGTTCCACCGTGTAAGAAAGCGGGGAATCCGCGCGAATCGCGGCCCACGACGCTTGGCCCCCTAGAACGCCGACATCGAAAATGATCGCCGTGCGTCCGTTCCATCGACAGCCGAACCTACCCCAACCCTCCCAACGCAAACTCTCGGCTCACGAAAGGATTGACGATTTCCCGGCCTTTACCGCCTTGGAGGGGTCTCGACCACGAACATCCTTCCCGCGTCGGTTTGTCCGTCGGGGCTGCGTCGGGTAAGTTTTTTCAACGACGCGACGGAAGGCGCTGGAGGCCCACCCCGAACAACGACGACGTAACCCTTTTGGCAAAAGAGACCTACGCCGCCAGAACAACGAGAAGCAGGGCACGCGGGCCAACTCGGCACGACCTTTGCAACTCCAGGTGATTCCACACGGCGACGCCCCAAGACGTTGAGCGACTCCGACTGTCGGGGTGATCCGACAGAGCCCGCTCCGCCTTGCTGTCGTCGCGCTGACCAAGACCCCGAGGGAGAGCCAACAACGTGAAGCGTCTCATGCCGGCCGTCGTTGCCGTCTTCAGTCTGCTCATCCCCGCGGGTTCGGCTCTTGGGGCGACGTGGAAGTCGAAGAACTTCGTCGTGAAGGCCCGCCGGGCCGATGTGGCCGAGAAGGTGGCGCGCTACGCCGAGTACTACCGTCGCGAGAAGGCGGTCGAGTGGCTTGGCCAAGAGATCCCCAATTGGGACAAGCCCTGCTCCGTCACCGTGAAAGTGACCTTTGGCGGCGCCGGTGGAGCGACCGCCTTCACCTTCGACAAGGGAGAAATCCTCAACCAACAGATGACCGTCGAAGGGCCTCTCGATCGCATCCTGGAAAGCGTGCTGCCCCACGAAGTGACGCACACGGTCTTCGCCGCCCGCTTTCGGCGTCCGCTGCCGCGCTGGGCCGACGAAGGGGGAGCGGTCCTTTCCGAAGACTACCAGGAACTGGCGCGACACGACCTCATGGTGCGAGAGATGATCAACGGCGGCCGCATGATCCCACTGCGTCGGCTCTTCGTCCTGACCGAGTACCCGCGCGACGTCATGGCCTTGTACGCCCAGGGCTTCTCCGTGGCGAACTACCTCGTCAGCCTCAAGGGGCAAGAGTACGGACGCCAGACCTTCCTCGACTTCGCCTGGGACGGCCAAGAGCAGGGTTGGGACAACGCCGTGCGTCGCCACTACGGCTTCAACAACGTCAACGAACTCGAACAAGCGTGGATCAACTGGTTGATCGACGGCAAGGGAACGGGTGCCGATCGCGCGACCCGACTCGCGATGGCGGATAAACGAGCCAACCGCACGATCGGCAAGGAACGAATCGTTCGCGGAGCGATGCCCGAGGAGACGACGACGCAACCCTCGACGCACGCCTACCGCGATGCGGGTGGTGCTCGCCAGGCCGGACAAGGCGCTCCCGACTGGACTCGCTCGGCGTTGACCGCCCGTCAGTCGGGACAAGGAGATCCGCGAACCGCGGCGCCGATCGGCATGCGTCCGCTTCCGCCCAAGCAGGAGCAGTCAGCCCCGGCCACCACGAATCCGAGTCCCCGCCGCCGCTTGATTCCCGTCGCCGTCGGCCGGACAAGGCGCTCGCACTCGTCGTAGAGCACGGTCTTCAACATGGCGGTGGCCTCTCTCTAAACATCGCGAGGCACCCCCGTGTCGACACCATCGGACATCGCCACCAACGTGCAACTCGCGTCGCTGCTGGAAACGATTTCCCGCAAGGCGGGCAACGTTCATCCCGGTGCTCGCTTCGACGACCTCTCCCTTCTCGATCTCGCTGGCGGCGGCATCGCCATCGGCCCGGTTCTCGCGAACGCTCCCCAGCAACCGCTGGGAGCCACGATCCTGGAGGCCGTCCGCGCGACCCGACACCTCTCCCGCAGCAACGCCAACCTCGGTATCATCCTTCTCCTCGCCCCCCTCGCCTCGGTCTCGGCGAACGACCTGACCCCCGACAACGTCGAACGCGTGCTCGCGACGACGACGGTCTCGGACTCCATCCAAACCTTCGAAGCGATTCGGCTCGCCAATCCCGGCGGGCTGGGAGAGGCCAACGAGCAGGACGTCGCGTCTCAGCCGACCGAATCGTTGCGTGACGTCATGCGGCTGGCCGCGTCGCGAGACCTGATCGCCAAGCAGTACGCCGACGGCTTCGTCGACCTCTTCGACTTTGGGGTCCCCACCCTGACGCGTCTGCTTGGGCATCGAGTGGGCACCGAGGAAGCGGTCGTTCGGCTCCACCTCGAGTGGCTCGCGACCTATCCCGATTCCCTGATCGCCCGCAAATCGAGTTTCCCCACCGCCGAGCACGTCTCCGAGAAAACCCGCACGCTCCTCGCGCGGATCCCGATGGGATGCCTGCTGGGGGATGCCCGCTACTGGGCATTCGACGCCTGGCTCCGGGAAGAGCGACACAACCCCGGCACCAGCGCCGATTTCGTCGCCGCGTCGCTCTATGTCGCCCTTCAGACCGGCGTCGTAAGATGGAAGGAATTGGCCGACCACTGGCGCTGAGCGGACGCGAAGGGACGGAAATCATGGCGGAACGATTCGGAGTCGAAGTCACCAAGGATGTTCTCGTCTTCTCGGCGGCGCACTTCATCACCTTCAACGGCAACATCTGCGAACGCCTGCACGGTCACAACTGGCGCGTCGCCGTCGAAGTCGATGGGCCTCTCGACGAAAACCACTACGTGTTCGACTTCATCGCCCTTCGCGATCGGACGCGAGCGATCACCGACCGGCTCGACCATCGCGTGCTCTTGCCGACGACCCATCCGCTCATCAGCGTCTTGGTCGAGGAAGAGGATCAACAGGTCACCGCTCGCTTCGAGGAGCGTCGCTGGAGTTTCCCGCGCGAAGACTGCATCTTACTTCCGATCGCCAACACGACCGCGGAGTTGATCGCTCGCTGGATCGGGCTCGAGTTGCTGGAAGCGCTGCGCGGTGATGGTAAGCCAATCCCGCCGGTCCTGCGGGTGAAGGTCGAGGAGAATTTTGGCCAGTGGGCGATCTGGGAGCAGACCCAGGATGACGCCAGCTCGCCGACGTAGGTTCGTGCGTCGCGAGGTTCTTGATGGTGGGTCGAGATCCACTCGACTGCCTCAGGGCGATCTCCGAGCTCTCGCGATGCCAAGAAATGGAAGCGGGCGTCCGCGCCATGAACCTGGCCCGAACGCCCGTTTCGCATTGTCGACGGTCCAACAATCGACGAATCAGAATTGGCGGTAGTCGACCTCCACCTTGCCGCAGGGCTTGAAGAGGACGACGACGCGGTTCTTCAGAAACCCGTAGTCGTAGACGACGCGATCCTGCTTGATCTTCACCGTCGGCTTGCCCACGGGAAGGGTCAACGGAACGGTGATCGCCTTGCCGGTGTAGGGATGCTGGAACGTCACGATCTGGTTGGGAACGCCGGCGCCAAAATCTTTGGAGCTGCTCCCACCGGGAACGCAGGTCGGGCAGGAGCCGCCGCTCAAGTTGCCCGCGGCGCTGGGCGTGGAGCCCAAGCCGAGGTAGCCCGATCCCCGCTCCGCCGATTGGACGGCACGAGCTTCGGACCCGACAAAGAGTACTCGGTAGCCCGCCGAAGCCTCCTCGACCGCGAAGCCGAGACAGCAAACGGCGATGCCCGCACAAAGTAGCTGTTTCACGATATCCTCCTTTTCATCTCTTCCGAGCGTGTCGTCGAGAGAGAGCTTGGTATTCCGTTACTGCGGTGGCCCGGGAACGAGCAACGGCCGAGGCTGCTCATTCTTGGAAGAGGGGGATCCCAGCGTCGCTCCGGACGAGGCGGAGTTCTGGGATCCGCCTTGGTTCGAGTTCGAGTAGGCGCCGTTGTTGGGCGCGGGTTGATTGGTCGGCGCTGATCCGAGAAACGGCTGCTGTTGCAACTGCGCGTTCGGAGCCGCCTGCCAAGGTTGTCTGGGAACCACGACAGCGGCCTGCGGGGCCGGCTGAGCGGGTTGCGCCGGGATCGCCAAGGCGGTCGGAGCGGGTTGCGCGACGACCGCGGGCACGGCGGTCGCCACCGGCGCGGAGTTGACGGGTGCTGTCGGAACCTGAACCGGACGCGACTGGTTCAGGGGAGGAGCCTTGGGGGAGCCCGGAGGGGCGTAGGAACTGAGAATACGTGGCTTGCAACATGGCTTCGAAGCGCAGCCGAGCGTGAAGCCGGCGACGGCCACGAGCGCGATCATGGTGCCGATTCTGCCTCGCATGAGTGCTCTCCTTTGTCTTCAATCCGTCGTGCCTTCCAAAGGCTCGGCCGTGAGCCCGGTGAGTATCGGCCGAACAGAGGGTTCTCGAGTCGCCAACGCGGCGCGCACGAAGACCCTAGGCGACAAGCTGCACGGAGGCCCGCCGCTCTCTAACCGAAGCCTGATTCGAACCGATGAAGGTCCACGATCACGTGGGTCTGAAGGCGACGAGATCGCCATCGGTCTTGGGACGTCCCCCCTTCTCGCGGAAGGGCATCGACCCGGTCGAGCCGGCGTTCGCCAAGCTCTCACGACACGGACGACCTTCCTCGTTCGAAGAAGATCAATTGACATCCACGCGAGTAGGATACGCCTTGTGTCAACCGATAGTCAACGACTTGGCATGACGCCAACCGCCGCTTTGTAAAACTTTCCTTTCTGGCGGCTGCTAAACCCCTTACAGTCCCTAGGGACCTCGCAACTTGACACCAAATCACGGCTACATTCGGTGACTTGGCGCCTTCGAGGCGCTTCGAGCCCCGTTGGACACACGGGTCGAGAGCGCCCGTTTCGCGCGCCGTGGGTTCGGTCTCGCGTAGCTGCGCGGATGGTAACGATCGCGCGGGCCGGGCGGGGTTCGGTCCCTCCTACGGCGCCGACTCATAGAACATCCTTGTCGTGATCGGTGCCAACGAATGCGTCGGGAGGATGTGGCGAACGTGAGTGCGAGCATCATTGATGGCAAGAGGATCGCCAAGGAGCTTCGAGAAGAGATCGCCGGACGCGTCGCGTCGTTTCGCGGCGAGCATTCGATTCAGCCGAAGCTGGTCGCGATCTTGGTCGGCGAGGATCCCGCGAGCCAAGTCTACATTCGCAACAAGCAGCGCGCCTGCGAACAGGCCGGACTGGCGAGCTCGCTGATCCGCCTGCCCGACTCCGTGTCGCAATCGGAGCTACTTGGCCAGATCGAGGATCTCAACCAAGCTCCGGACGTCCACGGCATACTCGTCCAGTTGCCGCTCCCCGAGGGGATCTCGGCTGACTTGGTCCTGCGAGCGATTCGCCCGGAAAAGGATGTCGACTGCTTTCATCCCGAGAACGTTGGGATGCTGGCGATCGGAACGCCGCGATTTCTGCCCTGCACGCCCGCGGGCGTGGTCGAGTTGCTCAAACGCTCCGGGGTCGAGACGCGAGGGGCGCATGTCGTCATCTGCGGCCGCAGCAACATCGTCGGCAAACCGCTGGCGTTGATGATGATGCAAAAGGGCGACGGAGGCGACGCGACCGTGAGCGTTTGCCACAGCCGTTCGCGAAATCTGGAGGAACTGACCCGGCAAGCCGACATTCTCGTCGCGGCGGTCGGGCGAGAGGGCTTCATCACCGGCTCGATGATTCGGCCCGGAGCGACGGTCATCGACGTGGGTACCAACCGTAGCGCGAACGGGAAGCTCGTGGGTGACGTCGTCTTCGAGGAAGCGGTCGAGATTGCCGGCGCGATCACCCCGGTGCCAGGCGGCGTCGGTCCGATGACCGTCACTCTGCTGCTGGAGAACACCCTCCGCGGAGCTCGACGAACAGTCCGTTGATTCAAGCGGGCCATGGAGAGAACGAGACATGTTGGCCAAGATCAAGGAGGGAAAACGCAGGCGAATCCGTAGATTTGACGAGGTTTTTCAACGCCGAGATTGGTCAAAAGAGCCGTTCGCAGCCGGCAGCGAATAGATCAACGGGCTGCTATCCAAACAGGACGCTGGGCAAGACTGGTCCGAGACGAGCGGAACGCACTCAGTGGCCGAACATCATTCGCAGGACGCGACTCACATACTGCCGCGGCTCTCGGTCGTAGAGCTTCATCGCGGAGTTGGCAACGTCTCGGCTAATGAGACCAACTCTCGTCCGGGAAAGGAACCGGACCAACCCTTCACGATGGATCACGTCCAACGCCCCTGCCACCTCTTTGCTGGCATGCCCTTTTCGCTCGTCCGCCGTATGAACGCCCATCATCCACCTCCCCACTTATTCTGAGACAGCAGCCCTATTTCACAATGCTCAGCGTCACGAAGAGCGGCCAGGACCTCCAGGTACGGATCGATCCTCTTGACCACTCTCTCTTCCGCGTGCCAGAACGCGTACGGCTTTGACGTATCGAGCGTCAGGACTCCAAGACACGTCGATTTCGAGTCCTGATACGTCTTGATGATCGGCACAATCAGCACGCTTCGGTATTTGGGCTTCTCGTTGGAGGAGAGACGTACCTTCGGAAACAAATCCTGATTCCAGAAGTCGGCAATCGCACGATGTTTGCCCGCCTTCGCGACATAGAAGGCCGCGGCCGTTTCGCTCGACACGGTCCGGTCGGTCGACCTGGTGACCGAGCTGGTCGGATCGACTTTGGCGACGAGGTGAAGGTTCATCGCTTGGTCATCGGGGAAAAAGAAAAGAGTCGCATTGGCCCAATGTTGGTTCCCCAAGCCGAGCGTTTCCTTTGCCTCGTGAAGGATGCACTGAAGCGACTTCGTCCTCAGCATCGCCTTGTCCGCCGAGCTGAGCTTCCTAATGTTCTGCATCAACTCAGCAACAAGGTCTGCCAAAGCTCCCTGTAGCTCCTCGGAAATCCGGCTCGATCGTCCGGCCTTGCGAAGCACGCCAAACAGCCAGCTACTTCCTCCGAGCATGACGAGAATAACGGTGCCTTGATAGGCGGTCGATGCGTTCATCGCCCCCGTCGAGTAGGGAAACCAAATGGGATAGGTCACCAGTGCCAGGGAAGACGCGCACCAAAGTGATGACCAAACGAAGTCCCCAACACCGAACATCACCTCCGGGAGAATTTCGCCTCGCAACCAATAGTGCCAAAGAAACCCAAGCCAAGAACGCCAACGGGGAGTGAGGCCCGCGTCTCCATCTCCCAAGGCCCACTGTTGACGGCGGTGACGCAGACCATCTCGAACGGAACCATCCAACTCGACTCTCCAAACAACACGCCGAACTCCGCATGGACCATCAGGCCCACATTCTCCCAGGGGGATAGGTGTTGGTCAATCGCGGCTGTTCTCTTCGCTTCGACGTGAAAAAGCGGATGCGGTGGATGTCTCTCATCCCGTCGATCCATTCCCCGTCGGCTGCGAACGGCACGCTCAGATCGCCGAACCGTCAAGGGTTGGCCTCCGCGCTCCAGAAAGACGAGATGTCGTCCGTTGTAAGTATTGGTTGGATATGACGTGAAGGAGACGAAGCGGCCAGCGCTCGCGTCGCGACTCAGGCGTCTTTCGACTTCTTCAAGCGTGCCTGATCGCGGATCTCGATGAGACGTCGTTCGATGCGCTGGAGAGCGTGTAGGATCGGCGACAGCGCGATGAAGAGATATCCCAGGAAGGCCCACGGGCCGATCTGGGTGGTGAAGACCGACAGCAAGATGCCGATCACCAAGAGCGCCAACGGAAAGACTTCGACGAACCCATCCCAGAGCGAGACATTGACGACCGGCGAGTCGTTCGTCTTCGCCGCGTCGCCCGAAACGGACTCCCGCTGTCCGTCCACGTCGTCGTCGGTCATCTTCGACTTGGATTTCACGGGAAGCCAAGTCGTGACCCTATCTATCCACTTCGCTGCCATGGCGTTGTTTTAAGAGTGTCCTTCTTCCCGAACAACTGACCAGGGTGGGCAACCAGGGAAAGAGCCGGGCTCCGTCCATTCCCGATACTGATTCGCCCGTCGCGAGCGGATCTTGGAGTGGCACGCCAGCCGCCAGCGTCCTTCCCGAGTCCCTACTGACATACGAAAAAGGACGGCGGGAGTGATCCCGTCGTCCTCTTCGTGTCAACGATTCCCGAGTTGGCCCCGACTAGCGAATCGGCGGCGTGCCGGTCGATGGCAACTCGGTCCCGGAACCCGGCGGCGAGAAAGGCAACTCCGCCGGCGGCTCACCGATCTGCCCCGACTCCGGTCGCAGCGAGGGACCAGCGTTCGACCGGTTGAGTTCCTTGGCCGGATCGACGTCGAGGTTTCGGTTCTCCTGCTCTAGGAGAGGATTGATCGACTCCTCTTCGGTGATGTCCGGGTTGGTCCAGAGCGAGGACGGGTAGAGCGGGCCGTCACAGTCTGGACATGGGAACCAGTTGGACTGGACCTGCTTACCCGGCTTGAGCCGCTTCTTGATCGCGTGGTTCCAACTCCAGTCGCGTTGCTTGAGGTACTTGTCGCAGACCTGCGTGATCTGCTCCTCAGCCACGACCACCGCGTCGTTGTCGAGAATCGTTCCCTTGGAGAATTCCCAAGAGATCAATGACTGGTTGTAGGCGACCACGGCTTGGCTTTCGTCACGCAACGCGTCCGCGAAGGCGTTCTGGGCCTGGAGCAAGACGTCGATGGTCGTCTTGCCTTGACGATAGAACTCTTCCCGAGCCTCGAGCTGCTGCGTCGCGGCCTCGCGGCGGTCCTTCTGAGCCTTGATCAACTCGTAGTTGGTCACGATGTTCTGATACGCTTCGTGCAACTCGATGAAGACGTCGTGCTCCAAGCTGCGAAGCTGGGCACGAGCCTGACTGAGCTGCGTCTGGGCCCGACGCACCGCGGCGTGAGCCGACCGTTCACCGATTTGACGACGCCAACGGAAGCCCATGTACCAGTCCGCGTACCGATTGCGGAACAACGTCTCGACCGAGTGGCTCCAGTCGTCATCCAACCCGGTGATGGACCAGTTGGCGGCAAGCGTCAGGTCGGGCAGCAAGCCGTTCTTCTGGCGGAAGACTTCGAGCTCGGTCGCACGAATCGCGAAGCGCTGAGCTTGCAGTTCCGGCCGCATCTCGAGCGACTCCATGATGCCCAACTTCCAATCGGGATCGTACTCGGCGATGGTCGGCTCGTCAGCCGGGATGATCTGGCGATCGTCATCGGGCGGGAGACCGAGCAAGCGACGCAAGTCACGTTCCTGTGAGAGAACCCGACTGAGTGCTTGGAGACGCGACGCCCGGAAGAACTCGTATTGTTCGCGAGCCTGGGCGACGTCCGGAATGGCCCCGACGCCGACCTCTTGCTTGTTCTTTTCCTTCTGCCAGGTCGCCAGAGCCTGCTTCATGCCCACTTCACGCGAGTAGAGATCCTGGTAGGTGAAGTAAAGCTGCCAGTAGCTGATCTCGACATCGCGAAGCAGTGTGCGAACATCGCGATCGAAGTTCCGGATCTGCTGTTCGTAGCTGGCCCGGGCGATGAGGATTGGAGCGCGATTGAACTCGACTCCCGCTCCCTGAAGCACCGGTTGCTCGAGGGCGACAGTGAATCGCGAACGCCAGAAGGGATTGATCGTTTGGAAGGCGGTGTTGGGCAACTGGAACTGATAGTCCGCCCCGTAGCCGACGGTCGAGAGGCCACCGGCCGTGTTTCGCTTCGAGACGCGGATCATGTCGGATCCGGGAATCGTCGAGAACTGCGGTCGGGTCGTCGGATTGATGAAGGCACTCTCGGCACCCGTGGTGGCGTTGACGCCGAAGGGGTTCTGAGAGGCACCGCCACCGAAGCCGTCGATGGTGAAGGCGTTGTCGAGTCCCGTCTGGCCTGACTGGATGGCGCTGGTCGCTTGCTGGTCGAGTCGACTCCAGCCCGCTCCAACCTCGTAGAAGGTGTCGAAGGCGGAGAGCTGGGTCTGGATGTCGGTTCCGGAAATCGCCGGTTGCCACCGGACGACCGCAATCGACTTGTTGTACTCCAGCGCCAGACGCTTCGTCTCGTTGAGCGTCAGGTTCCACTTGATCTTGCGAGCCGGCTCACGAACTGTCCGCGGTTCGATCTCCGGGAGGTTCGTCGTGTCGTCGGTCTCGGTCGATCCATAGTCGCCGCTGACCTCGTTGAAGTAGACGTAGTCCGTCTCCGTCACGTGGAAGTAGGGCTTTTGACAGCCCGTCATGACAACGACAAGACAAAAACTCGCAAGCAGCGAAGCCGCTTTTCGATGCATGGGACGATCTCCCGAGGTCCCGAAACCCCCAACCGCGAGAAACACCCGCCTCACGTGAGCCGGAATTTGGTGCTCTTCGCTCTTCCGTTCATCGGCGAGTCGGTTTGAAATGTTTTGTCGAAGATGACGATATTTCGGGATTTCCTCATTTGAACGGTCGGAGGGATTGTGAGGATTGAGAAGACCACGAAAGCCGCGTCAACCTTCATCGAGCGGTCGGCGAACGCGCGGAAAGAAGCCCCCCTGCGCGAACGGGCGAGCGCCTTGGTCCCTCCCTCTTTCGAGGAGCCAACGGCTGCTTGTCTCCCCCTGAGCAGGGGTTAAGGCGCCAGCGACCGGCATCCCATTGGGCTACGGACTCCTAGAAGGAGAGCCCCACCTGCCGACGCAGCTCGTCCAGAACCCGCATGTTCTCGATCGACTCCTCGCTGGCGACCGCGACCGGGGCACCATCGAGGACTGCCGCGGCGAAGTCGTCCGCCTCAAGCCCGTAGAGGGTCGTCCCCGCGTCGACCGCCCATGTTCGCCGAACGTCCCGTGTCCTCGGAAGCGCCGGCCCGTCCATCTTCGGCGGCGTCGACCGCAGCAAGCTGAACTGGGCGTTCAAGGCGGGCGGTTTCCAAGGAATGGGAATCTCGAGAAAACCCTCGCTACCGCATATCGACGCCGTATTGTCCGCATTCACGGTCATGCCGCACTGAAAACTCGCCAGAACACCATCGCGAAACCGAAACGAGCCCACCGCGAGGGTGTCGACTCCCTCGTCCCCGAGGACCGCCATCGCTTGCACTTGCCGGGGACTCTCGCCGACGATCAGTCGCGTGAAACTCACCAGATAGCAGCCGATGTCCATCAGAGCCCCACCGGCCAATCCGGGATCGAAGCGGATATTGCTCTCGCGACGGCGCGTGTGGTAGCAGAAACTCGCCCGAATCATCCGCAGCGATCCGATATCGCCGCGCGCGACGGCTTCGGTGACGGCTTTGGTCAGGGGATGCGACCGGTACATGAAGGCTTCGACGAGTAGACGGCCTGACTTCGTGGCCACCGCGTACATCTCTTCCGCTTCGGCGACGTTTGCGGCGATCGGCTTCTCGCAAAGGACATGCTTTCCCGCCCGTAGCGCCCGCAGCGTCCATTCGTGGTGCATGCTGTTGGGGAGGGAGACATAGACAGCGTCGACCTCGGGATCGTTCAAGAGTTCCTCGTAGGCCCCGAACGCCATGGGAGCTTGGAACTTCTGGGCGAACTGTCGAGCTTTCGTGGACTCCCGGGAAGCAACCGCCTGGAGTCTTCCCCGTCTTGACCCGAGCACGCCTTCGCTGAACTGATTGGCGATGTTTCCCGTACCGAGAATGCCCCAAGATAGCCGTCGCGTCATCGAATACCCCCCTGAGGAGACTTGGAAGAATCGCCCCTTCACGGATCCGTCGCGACGTTCCCCTTGGCGATTTTATGGAGTGGGGTACGTTAGTGGGCGAAAGGGGCCTTCTCGCCGTTCGCCCTCACGGCAGCATCGTGCCATCCGTTGGAGTTACCCATGACTAGCGGCTTCCTACTCGCCTGTGGTCTCGCGCTCGGCATGATCGCGTCCGACGAAAGTGACCCATCCATGGAAGACGAACTGACCCAGCAACCGTCGGAATCGACCGCGCGTTTGCGCTGGCGCCGACAGACTTTCGGCGGGCTTCAGTTCTGGTCGGACGTGTACTACAACCAAGAGTATCGGATCCAACAGCACTGCCTGACGGGGGAACACCGGCTCCTCGACGGCAAGTTCAAACGACTCACCACCGGGGATGAACCAACGTGCCGGAGCGCTCTGCAGCGACTCCTCGCGGGGCGAGAGAAACCGGAAACTCCGAAGGAGGTCGTGCTGCTGCTCCACGGGATCATCCGAACCCATCATTCCATGAGGGGGCTCGCCAAGTACCTCGAGCGCCATGGCTATGGCACTTATACCGTCGCCTACCCAAGTACCCGACTCGCGATTGAACGCCATGCCGAGAACCTCCGTCGCATCGTCGACGGGCTCGACGAGGCCGACACCATCCACTTGGTCGGCTTTAGTATGGGAGGTCTCGTCATCCGTTCCTTCCTGGGCGACTCCCCTCATCCGCGCATCGGCCGGGTCGTGATGCTGGGAACGCCGAACCAAGGCGCGATGAAAGCCGACTGGTGGCATCGCAACTGGGGCTACCGAAAGGTCATGGGTCCGGCGGGGCAACAGCTCCAAACCGGGGCTTGCGGCATCACGACCCAGCTTCCCCAAACACTTCCCGTCGAGTTCGCCGTCGTCGCGGGCGCCCGGGGGAACGGTCGAGGCTATTCCTGGATCCTTGAGGGAGATGATGATGGCACCGTGAGCGTCGCGAGCACCCGCCTAGCCGGGGCGCGGGACTTCACGACTGTCCGAAGCCTGCACACCTTCCTGATGACCAATCGCCACGCTCAAGAGATGGTTCTTCGTTTTCTCAACGAGGGAAGCCTGCGCGGCGAGGAGCATCGCTCCCCCATTCCCTTGGAGACTCGCGACGAAACGGATGAGAAGTGAGGGATTCCGTCGAACGGGAGTAGACTTGGCGAAGTGGGACGTGCCCTGACTTGGGTGCCTGACTTGGGTGCCATGCTCCACGTTTGCGTGGGCATACCAAAAGACTCACGCTTGCGTGGGCATGAACGGCGACGCCTCTTCATCCGAAAGGTCGTCGCACTTCCCCGGACCTACCTCGCCTCACGACCTTCCCTGCGACGCCATCAATGAATCGCGGCAGGCATCTCCGCAAACGCCAGACTCGTTGCGCCGACACGTCGACAGATCGAGATCACCCGCATCAGATCGCCGTACTTGAGCTTCGACGAAGCCGCGATCACCACGTCCAACGAGAGGTCGTCGCCATCGACGCTCAGCGCCCGACCGATGAGCCGCAGACGCTGCTCCAATTGGGACAACCGACGGTTCTCGGGAACCTTCCTTCCGTCGACCTGGATGCCAAGGAGTTCCCCCCGCACTCCCGCATCAAGTCGCACCATGATCGGGTGAACGACCTCGATCAGGTCCTCATCGGGAGGTAACACCCTGACCGTCCCGGGCGCCGGCAACGCCAGTTCGATGTCGATGCTCGTTTCCGGATTCGAATCGGGAATCGTCACGAGGAAAAAGAAGAGGACGTTGAAGATGATGTCCAACATCGGCGTCGGCGTGGCGTCGACCTTCTCCGCTGGCGCATGGCGAGAAACAGACGATCGCATCCCATCGACTCCCAGGAGAGGATAACGCCGGTGAGCTTGTCGGATCTCATTTGAACGGAAGATTGGACGCGGAGCGGAGGGAGAGAGTTCCGCAAACAGAGGGACGTTCGCCGTGCGAGGGAAGTCGCCGCGGTGGCGAGAGCGTAGGAACGGATCGGTAGCGCCGTTGGCCTAGGGAGGTGAACTCACCTCAACGACGTGTACCGATCCGTTCCCCGAAGGGAGCGCCCTTGCGGGAAAGCGCCCCCTATCTCCATCTCCTGCAAGTTGCGAGAATTCGCGACACCCTCTCACCGCCAACACAGCCAGAGCCGACTTTGGAGACGGAGCCTCGAGTTCCCGCGAAACACGAACTTGCCGGAGAAAGCACCCCCGCGCGACCGGTGGATTAAGGATAGAGGTAGTAGTAGCTCTTCTCGGAAAGGTAGTAGTAGCCGGCGGTCGACATCGGCGTGCCGGGATAGTTCGTCGGGGGATAGACCGCCTGGGCCGCGGGAAGGTACGACTCGGGGTAGTAGTAGGAAGGCGTTCCGTACCAAACCGGCGGACGCACCGTCACCGCCGAGTAGGCCGAAGCCGGTGGAATGAACAAGTAGCCGTTGTGGTAGGGATGGCCACCCGACTGAAAGCGCATCGAGCCGCCCCAGCCCGATCCCCACGCCATCGCGTTCTCGGCGGTCCCCAATAGCGCGACCAGACCGAACGCTCCCGCGAACAGGAAATGTCGAATACGCACGGAGTTCTCCTCGACAGGGAATTCGATTCTCGCGAACGGCAGGTTCCGCGAAACCTCAATACCGGGACATTGTCCCTATCTTTCCCTCTTTGTCGAGTCCCTCCAAGCGCCACCTTCGAATTTCGGGAACGAGCAATCAGCAGGATTGGGAGAATTGGAACAACGCGGCGTCGCCCCAGATCCGGATAGCGTCCGCTCACACCCCGTGTTGAACATCCAACGCGGCCAGACGGGGGTTCACTTCTTGCAGGACCTTGTCGAGGAAGCTGCCGACTTGGGTGCTCGAGCGCCGCAGCAGAATCTCATCGCCCAGCTCACGAATCAGCGAGAAATCGAGCGAATGGACCAGTTCCTTGACGATCGGGACGAAGGCCGGGCTCATGCTGAAACTGGTCAACCCGAAGGCGAGCAGCGCCAAGACGCAGCGAGGACGTCCCGCCATCTCCCCGCAGACGCTGACAGGCTTGCCACGACGCTGGCACGCTTCGATGACTTGGCGGAGCAGGCAAAGGGACGCCGGGTTGAGGGGATCGCAAAGGTGGGCGACGCGGGAGTTGTCGCGGTCGGCCGCCATCAAGTACTGGATGAGATCGTTGGTGCCGACGCTCACAAAATCGGTGTGATCGAGAAAGTGCTCGATACAGACGGCGGCGGCGGGAACCTCGATCATCATCCCGAGCTGCGCCTTTCCGTGGGCGATGCCGTCCTTGTCGAGCTGTTCCTCCACTTGCCACACCATGCGATTGACGCGTCGCAGTTCCTCGACGGTCGAGATCATCGGGAACATCATCCGGACTTCGCCCTCGGCCGCGGCCCGGAGAATGGCGCGCACTTGCTTGCGGAAGAAATCGGGGTGTTCGATGCTCATCCGGATCGAACGCCAACCCATGAAGGGATTGGCTTCGCGATGATCCCCAAGGTAGGGAACGGTCTTGTCTCCCCCCAAGTCGAGCGTCCGAATCGTAAGTCGGCCGAGCGGGCTGGCGTTGACGGTCTTGGCGTAAGCTTCGAACTGCTCCTCCTCGGTCGGGATTCCGGGATGGGTCATGAAGAGATACTCGGTTCGAAAGAGACCGATTCCCTGGGCTCCCACGTCGGTGGCCGCTTGCGCATCCTCCACCGTGTTGATGTTCGCCAGAAGTTCGATCGCCACCCCATCGCGCGTCACCGCGAGTTGGTCGCGGTTCTCGATGAGGTAATCCTTGAGATCGAAAAACTCGCGTTCGAGCTTGCGGTACGCCGCCTCCGCCTCCGGCCCGGGATTGACGATGAGACAACCCTGCCGACCGTCGAGGGCGATGGTGTCACCGTTGCTGACTTGGTCGCGAATCTTCGGAATGCCACTGACCGCCGGGATGCCCATCGACCGAGCGATGATCGCGGCGTGACTCGTTTGTCCCCCCCGTTCGGTGGCGATCCCCGCGATGTCGATGTCGTCGAATCGAACCGTTTGGGAGGGAAGCAGTTCCTCCGCGACGATGATGACGGGCCCATCCGTCTCGGGGAGTTCGGGGGGACTTCCTTCTGAGAGTTGATGCTGGACTCGGGCGACGACATCGCGAAGATCGACGAGTCGTTCCCTCAGGTACTCGTCCTCGATCTTGCTGAAGAGTTCCTCATATTCGCGCATCGTGCGGTGCAGACACGAGGCGGCATCTTCCTGGGACTCGACGATGTAGGTCTTGACCTTGTCCACGAACGCGCGGTCGCGCAGCATCACCAACTGCGCTTGGAAGATCGCCGACTCCGGTTCGCCGATATCGTGGGAAACGGTCTCGATGAGGTCCTTGAGTTCATCCGCGGCGCCGTCGCAGGCTTGCTGAAAACGGGAGAGTTCGAGGCTGATGTCCGCCGCCGTCAACTTGGCGGTCGGAAGCTGGACGAAGACCTCGTCCAAGCAATAGGCTTTGGCGACGACAACACCCGGACTGACGGCCACCCCACGAATCATGCACCGTCCTCCTTCGGCGGGACGGTGGTCAGAAGCCCCCGTCGAATCGCGAAGAACCACAGCCCCACCATCGTTTTCGCGTCGCGAAGTCGGCCGTCGGAAGCCATCGCGAGTGCTTCCTTTAGAGGAACGATCTCGGGAACGATCTGTTCATCCTCCTCGAGGGCCATCTCCCCGGCGGTCATCCGTTCGGCCACGTAAAGATACATCCGCTCGTTGCTAATGCCCGGCGATGGGTAGAACTCCGTGAGTCGTTCGATCGACCCGGCGCGATAACCGGTCTCCTCGGCAAGTTCGCGCACCGCCGCGTCGTCGGGGTTCTCCCCAGCGTCGAGCGTCCCCGCCGGCAACTCCAGCAGGACGACATCGGGAGCATGACGATAGTTGCGAATGAGCACAACACGATCTCCCGGCAACAGCGGGATAATGACGACCGCTCCCTGGTGCCGGCAAAAATCACGCTCGACGCGTTTGCCGTCGCTGGTCTGCATGACGTGGCGAACGAGGTCGAACTTCTTACCTTCGTGAATGGTGCGGGCGTCAACGATCTTCACGGCGTGGTCCATCACAGAAAACATGGTGTGCGGGCGAGCGAAACCGAGCGGTTCCCCGATCCTACGCTACGTCTCGAGCCGCGTTGACGTTCACATGGCCCGACGGCGAGCCCGACGCTCTTCACCGATTCTTCACCGAGCGTCATGGGCGCCCCATGCCGCCGCCACTGCCATTCCCCGACCGGTATCTTTGTTGTTCGGCGTCAACTTGGCAAGATTCAAACCGAGGAAGTACCGCCCTTGGGGCGTCTTGGAAAGATGGGGAATCCCTTGGGAGCCCAATGGCGTCCGTCGCCCAAGGACCGCGACACATCGACCGAGCCTTTCCATCGCGAACGAAGTCAAATCGGCCTTGACGCAATTTCAGTCCGGGACTATCCCCCCGTCGAATCCATTTGGTGACTGCACACTTTGTACGCGATCGAGCTGCTACGGGGACTCGCCGTTGGCGAGTTGGCGCTCGATGGGCTCGCGTTTCCTCGCCCTTGGTGAGGTAAGCCGATCGTCGGCTAGCGAACCACGCGGAAGGTAGGCACCGGCGGAAAGCGAACGATCGTCGCCAACGAGCTGTGACTCTCTCGAAATGGGCAGCGCCTACCCTCAGGCCGCTCCTCGAGGTGGTCCAACGGCGTAACGCTCGCTGGTGGCGATCATCGAAATCAAAAGCACGGGACAGTCCATGAGCATCAAGCCAATGATGGGCGCACGGACCGCGGTCGCCTCGTTTGTGCTGGGGCTCGTCTTGTTCGGAGCGACTTCCGCCTCCGCCCAAGACGTCGAACCCACGGACGAGCCGATCGTCGCGAAAGTCGAAGTGGCGGGCAACGCGACGATCGCGACCGAACGTATCCTCAGTAAGATCAAGACCCACGCCGGTCGACCCTACCGCGAGGAAACGGTCCAAGCCGATGTCCGACGCCTCTACAAGGAGCGTTGGTTCTACGACGTCGCCGTCGACAGAAGTTCCACCTCCGAGGGGATCGTCGTCACCTACCGGGTGATCGAACGACCCTTCATCCAGGAACTCAAGTTCATCGGCAACAAGAAGATCAAAACCGACAAGCTCATGGAGGAGACGGGGCTTCGCAAAGGCAAGGCGATGGACCCCGGCCTCAACCGTGTCATGGCCAAACGCATCGAACAGCTCTACCGCGACAAGGGCTACCCCTTCGCGTCGGTCGAGCTCTTCGAAGGGGGCCAACGCGGCGACAAGCGTGTCGTCTTCAAGATCACCGAAGGCCCCAAGACCAAAGTCAAGTGGATCACCTTCGAGGGCAATGAGTTCGTCGGCGGCGCTCGACTGCTCACGATGGTGAAAGCGAAACCGATCCTCGGCGTCATCCCGACGAAGTACGATCCCCAGAAGGTCGATTTGGACATCTCCGGGCTCATCGAGTACTACCGTCGCTTCGGCTTCCTCGACGTCAAGGTCGGTCGTCGGCTCGACTGGAGCGAGGATCGCGATCGCATCAAGATCGTCTATGTCATCGACGAAGGCCCACGCTACAAAGTCAACTCGATCGCCTTCGCGGGGAACAAAGCCTTCCCCGAGGAAGAGCTTATTGACAAGCTGACCCTGACCGCCGGCAGCGAGGTCCAAGGCGACAAGCTCACCGCCGACACCCGCACCATCCAGGATACCTACGGTCATAGCGGCTACATCCACACCGTCGTCAACGCCGACGTTCGCTACCGGGACGAGCCCGGAACGGTCGACATCGTCTACCAGGTCCGCGAGGACTTCCCGCGCAAGGTCGGCGAGATCCGCGTCGTGGGCAACGAGATCACCAAGTCGCGTGTCGTGCGTCAGTACATGGACCTCGAACCGGGACAGCAGGCGAGCACCACCGAACTTCGAAAGAGCCAGCAAAACCTCGTCGAAACCCGGCTCTTTCAAGTCGATCCCCAGTCGGGCACCTTCCCGACCGTCTCCTGGGACCCGGCCAACGATCCCGAGGACGAGTACCAAGACGTCCTGGTGAACGTCGAGGAAGCCCAGACCGGATCGCTCCTCTTCGGTGTCGGCGTCAACTCCAATAGCGGCTTCGGCGGTAGCCTCGTCTTGCACGAACGGAACTTCGATCTGTTCCGCTTCCCGCGAAGCCTCTCGGACCTCGCGAGCATGCGGGCCTTCCGCGGTGCGGGCCAGGAACTGCGATTGGAAGCCGTTCCCGGAACGGAAGTGCAGCGGTACTCGGCGACGTTCCGCGAACCGCGTCTGTTCGGCACGAAGTACAGTCTCTCGACCAGCGGCTACTTCTATCGCCGGATCTACACGCAGTACGACGAAGAACGCGTCGGCGGTCGCTTCAGTCTCGGTCGGCAGTTCACCAAGACGATCGGCGGCTCGCTCACCTATCGCATCGACCAGATTAACATCAGCGATCCGCAACAGCCGGTCGCTCCCGATATCGCCGATACGTTGGGGGACAACTTCCTGACCGGTGTCGGGGCGACGCTCAGTCACGATACCCGCGACTCGCACATGAACCCGACCAAGGGTCACTTCATCGAGACGTCGGTCGAACAACTCTTCGGCGACTACGACTTCCCGAAGTGGGGCATCGAGGGCCGCCAATACTGGGCCGTCCCAGGGCTCCAGCGGGGTGACGGCAGTGGTAAGCACGTCATCTCGTTCGTCGGCGAGCTGGGAATCGCGGGGGACAATATCCCGACCTTCGAGCGGTTCTTCGCCGGTGGTTTCGGTTCGATTCGAGGCTTCGAGTTCCGAGGGGTCGGCCCGACGCAGTTGGGTACCGAGGTCGGTGGCCGGTTCATGATGCTCACCAGTGCCGAGTACTACATGCCGGTCACGGCGGACGACAATCTCGGCCTCGTCTTCTTCGCCGACGCCGGTACTGTCGAGACCGACGTCGAGATCACCGACTACCGGGTGGCGCTCGGTTTTGGACTTCGGGTTCGCATCCCGCAGATGGGTCCGGTGCCGCTGGCGTTCGACTTCGGCTTCCCGGTGTCGAAGGGCCCGGAGGACGACGAGCAGCTCTTCAGCTTCTTCCTCGGCGTCTTCCGTTAATCGCGAGCTTCCCGCTCTGGGTGCCATGCACCAAGCCACCGTGGGCATGCGTGTGAGTTCACGCCTGCGGGGAAAGGTCGTTGACCCGAGTCACTGGCTGACAAGCAGCCAGTGGCACCCGGCAGCGTCGTGAACGTCGAAGACCTACCTGCCAGCTTCCCGAGCCAACCGGCGATCCTCACAGATGTTGCGGGGCGGAACGCTCGGAGCTTCCACCGGCTGAAAGCCGAAGTCGTAGCGGTAGGGGAATCGGTCCGAATGGATCTTCCCGTCCGTCAACCCGGAGACGGGAACCCCGAGCCGGAAGCGACCATAGTTCTCGTACGGTCGCAAGCGACTGTAGAGAATCACCTGATCGGGACCGACGGGAACATCGCGCAGGTATTGACGCGAGAAGTAGGCGTCGGGGTAGTAGACGCCCATGTTCGGCTTGAGCCAGAGCCGATTCTGCCCGGGAACGGGCTCGGTCGGAGTCGGCCAGATCGGCTCGGCGCCCTGGGAACTCGCGACGAAGCCCGCCCCGAACGCGACGCAACAAGCCGTCGCCAGGGCCACGACGATGCCGCGACGCGAGCGTTCCGCTCGTGTCGGTGGTAGCCGTTTGTCCATCATCGCTCATTCCTGGACAGAAGTTCGTATCTCTTTCGATCGTCGACGATCCTGGAGACGGCCCTTCACTGGGCTCCGCTCAATCCGCCCGGGAACGCTCGGGGAGGTCCCGCAAAACATCTTTCCTCGGGTCAATCGGCTCGATCGCTACAACCAGCCGTCCACCTATCGCGAATGGTCTTGCGACGCGACCCGGTTGGGCCGGAATGTTTCTCCCTTTCCCCGCGGATACAATAGAGGCTTGCTGGAGGATGCCGATGTCCTCGTAAGGCCCGCGCGCGATTCGGGCGCCGCGTCTTTTTCGGGACTACCCATCCTCTTTCGACCGGACACAAGCAAGCAATGGCCGAGACAAGCAGACCAATGAGGGGATTTCATGGGTAAGGCATGGAGCGGGAGGCTGCCCGAGGGAACCGACCGGCGCGTCGAGCAGTTCACGGAGTCGATCAGCTTTGATCACCGCCTCTACCGCGAGGACATCGAAGGAAGCCGAGCCCACGCATCGATGCTCGCCCACGTCGGCATCATCACCAGCGAGGAAGCCGACCAACTCGACAAGACGCTGGTGACGATCCGCGACGAGATCGAAAAGGGCGACTTCACGTATGACATCTCGCTCGAAGACATTCACATGCACATCGAGCGCCGGCTCATCGAGCTCGTCGGAGACACCGGCCGCAAACTCCACACCGCCCGCAGTCGCAACGACCAAGTCGCCACCGACCTGAAACTGTGGGTCCGAAAACATCTGGATCTACTGGATAGCCGTTTGGAAGCGGTTCAGCGGGCTTTCGTGACCACGGGCTTTCGGTACAAGGACGTGATTGTACCGGCGTATACTCATCTTCAACGGGCTCAACCGGTGCTCGTCGCCCACGCGTTGCTCGCCTATGTGGAAAAATTGCAGCGAGACCGCGACCGCGCCCGCGACTGTCGCGCCCGGCTCAACACGCTTCCGTTGGGAGCGGCGGCGCTCGCGGGGACCACGCTGCCCATCGATCGTCAGTTCGTCGCCGAGGCTCTCGGCTTCGACGGCGTGGCGGCCAACAGCATCGACGTCTCCAGTGATCGCGATTTCGCGATCGAGACCGTCTTCGTCCTGACGATGGTGGCCGAGCACCTCTCGTCGTGGGCGGAAGAGTGGATCATTTGGGCGACGACCGAGTTCGACGTGCTGACGCTTCCCGACGCTTTCTGCACCGGGTCGAGCATCATGCCGCACAAGAAGAACCCGGACATCCTCGAGTTGATCCGTGGCAAGAGTGCCCGCGTCATCGGCGACTTGCAGTCGCTGCTCGTCTTGGTCAAGGCGTTGCCGCTGGCGTACAACCGCGACCTCCAAGAGGACAAGCCGCCGTTGTTCGACGCGATGGAGACGGTGCTCGCGTGTCTCGAGCTCGCCGAGCCGCTGATCGCCGAGACGACGCTCAATCGAGAGTCGATCGCTGAGCGGTTGCCGGAGGGCTTTCTCGACGCCACGACCCTCATGGAGCAACTGATCAAAGTCGGCGTCCCGATGCGATCGGCCCACGAGGCGGTCGGAGGACTGGTTCGCGAAGCGATCGAACGCCAATGCACGCTCGCGGAACTGGACCTCGAACTCTTCGAAGCCCTGGCTCCGGGCAAGGGCAACGACGTCAAGTCATCGCTCGGCGTCGAACGGGCGCTGGCGGCGTTCCAGAGTGAGGGGTCGACCGCTCCCGAGCGGGTCGAGAAACAACTACGCATCTGGGGCAAGCGTCTCGGATTGGAACTGTCATAGCGGGTGCATCGAGATTATGCGCCGCGAGGGAGACCTCTCGATGAACACGAAGCGTTTCTTGCTCCGAACGTCGCTGTCGGCGATGCTCGTCGCCCCGTTGCTCGCCCAGGCGCAACCTCCCAGCGCCGAACGGACGCTCGTTCCGGGGGCTCCCTCGAGCATCGACCGTTTTCTGCAGCCACCGGAGACGACGGCCGATCTGTGGCGCGTCGTCGATCGAGAGCTACGCCACGGCAAAGTCGATCGCGCCAAGGCTTACCTCAAGGCGTTGGTCGCGCGTCCCGATCTCGAAGCCCAGGTCGTCCCGATCCAAGAGCAATACGGTCCCGACTTGCTGCTACGTCTCTCGCGGATGCCCGAACTGGGGCCGGACGCGAAAGAACTGCTTCGCGTCGCCGGCAAAGCCGCGCGGGCTCACAACAACGATCCCGACCGCATCCGGCACTATCTCGCCCAGATCCAGAAGACGCCGGGCGAGCGAGCCTTCGCGATCGGGCAACTCCGCAATATCGGGATCGCGGCGATCCCCTACTTCGTCGAGGCCCTCGAGCAGCAGAGCAATGACGAGTCGGTCATGATCGCCGCGCTGATGGGAATGCCCAAGACGACCTGGCCCGCCGTCGCGACCATGCTCGAGTCGGGTGACAACAGCCTGGCCAGCATCGCGATTGAAGTCCTCGCCCGCTGGCGAGTCCCCGAGTCGGCCCGATGGCTCTGGCTTTACCTCGCGGATCCGAAACATCCCGCGACGCTGCGAGCGCGGGCGAAAACCGCGCTGGGGGAGATAGGGGGCGTCGATCCCTCGAGCCTTCCCAGCACCGCCAGTGCCCTCTTCCGCTACACCGATGATCTCGGGGGTATCACTCCCAGCAGCGAGATGATCGAGACCTGGTCGTGGAAGCAGGGCAAACCGGTGATGGAGAAGCTTCCGGCCTCGGAAGTTCGCTTCCGCCGCGCCGTACAAGCCGCCCAGGCGGCGCTCGTGAGCAATCCGGAGAATCAACAGATTCAGAGGACGCTCTTGCGGCTTTCGCTTCTTTGGAGCGATCAGCGGACCACCGCCGGTCAGCCGATCCCGGCCACCGTCATTCGCGACATGCTTTCCGCGGGCCCGACGCTGACGAGCCAACTCCTGCTGCAAGAGATGGCGTGGGCCAACCGCGCAAGCGACGCGAGCCAGAAGAAACAGGCCAACGCCGTCGTCCTCGGCGCGGTCAAGAACTTGGGGATGATCGGTGACGAGGTGAGTGTCGCGGTCGGGCCGAGCACCCCGGGACCACTGCTTCAGGCGATCGACTACCCCGATCCGCAAGTTCAATTCGCCGCCGCGATGGCAATCCTTCAGATCCATCCCAAATCGGCGTTCCCCAAGCGTCAACGCGTCGTCGAAACGCTCACGCGGGCCCTGGGAACGACCCAAGAGCCGATCGCGCTGATCATCGACGAGAGCAACGAACGCTCCGGACGTTATGGGTTGATCGTCAAGGATCTGGGCTATGCCGCGCGGCACGAGCCGAACGGTCGCGAAGGGTTCCGAACGGCGGCGCAGGCCGGCCCCGTCGACCTGATCCTACTCTCGCCAACGATCACCCAATGGCGCATCAACGACACGATCGCCAACCTGCGTGCCGATCGTCGGACCCAGAGCATTCCGATCCTCATCCCGATCACCGACGATCCGCGCGGCCGTTTGGAGTCCCTTTCGAGACGCTATCCCGATGTGACCACCATTCCCGAAGGAGTCCAATCCGGTGAGGAACTGGGCAAGGTGATGAACGTCGTCATGCAAGACCCGATGCCGCAAGCGATGCCGGCGGCCGTCCGGCAGCAACAGCGTCAGGTCGCGATCGAGGCGCTCCTGCGATTGGCTCGCGGAGAGCTGCCTTCGATCAACGTCGCCCCCGCCGCCCCGGCGATCGCGGAACTGCTCGACGATCCCAATCTCGGTCCGGTGGCCGCTCAAGCCTTGGGTTACCTCGCCTCCGACGTCAACCAACGCCGGCTCGCCGAAGTCGTTCTCATCCAGCAATTGCCGGCGGCCAATCGGATCGCGTCCGCGGCGGCCCTTTGCCAGAACATCCAGCTTTCAGGACGATCGCTACTTCCGGGGAATCTCGAGACCGACTTGGTGAACCTCGGTTCCCAGACGAAGGAGCCCGGGTTGGCGATCATGCTCGGTCGACTCGCCGGCTTGCTCAACCCGACGCCGGCGGAAGTCGGCCGTCGACTCGACCAACTCGACATCACCCAACCGGCCGCTCCCGGAACACCACGAGCGCCCCAAGCTCCCGCGGCGGCTCCGCCCAAGAATCAGCAGCCACCCGCCAAGCAAGCGGCGCCGAAGAATGGGGCTCCCCCCAAGAAGAGCAACCTCTTCGATTTCGGCAACTGAGCGTGCGCTGTCGTCAGAAGCGATCGCGGTTTCGTTCGAGGAAGAGTTCTCCCCAACGATACTCGCGGAGAAGTCCGTCGGTGGGACGACCGAGGATCAAGTGCGCGACGTAGATCGCCTCGATCGTCGCGAGTCCCTCCTCGGGATCGGGCAAGAGTTTCGAGACCCTGGGGTAGGCGGTCTCCCAATAGGGCAGCGAGCGGGGCGGCACCTCCGCGAACGCGCTCTCCATCCGATCGGCCAACCGCCACGTCGCGTCGAGGACGAGCAATCCCGACGCCCGATCCTCCAAGGACAGGCGCGGCCCCTCCATCGCGAGTCGAACGTAGCCCGCGAGTTCGACCGGTTTCTCCAGCGGATAGCTCACAAACGAAAAGCCCTTGCGTCCTCGAAGCGGCTCGACCGAACACTTCGAACGACGTTCCTTCTCGTGAACGACAATGACAGTATCGGGACCCATGAAGACCTGTTCGCCACTGGTGGTTGAACGTTGACTGGACGATGAAAGCGGCCCAAGCGAGGAACTCGCTCGGTCAAGCGTTGCGAGTGATCTCTTATCGCGTGCCGCGTTTTTGTTCCCGGCTGTAGACGAACTCGCGAAGGGCGTTGTCCTTCATCCCGAGTTCCTTGGCCGCGCGGGCGGGATTGCCGGCACGGAAGATCGCGAAGTAACGAAACAGCTCATCAATCAACTTAATGTCCACGGCGCCTTGCGAAGCGACCTTCTCGGCGACCGCTTGCCAACTACGCCACAAGTCCGGCATCCGCTCGAGAAAGAGCGCGCGGCAGACCTGATCGAGGTCGTCCCCCTCGAGACCCGTTTGATCCCCTAGCGCGGCTCGCGCCAGTTCGACGACACGCAATGACCACCCTTCCCCATCCGACGGCGGCCACTCCTCGTCGACCGTCCCCACCGTCGACTCGTCGTCGAGCGACGCTGGGACAGCCGAAGACGTCGTGACTGGCTTCGGCGCCACCAGCCCCATCTCGGCCGCGTACTCTTCCATCTCCACGATGTCGAGATAATCGGTCACGCGGGCATGGCTCGTCACCAAGCCGCGAATCAAATCGCGCAGCTTCCGACTGTTGCCCCCCGGAAGCCCATGCTCGACCACCCACTCGATCGCTTCGTCGGAAAGCTCCATCTCTTGACCGACTTCGTCCCCGAAGAGCCGGCAGTAGTGCTGCGCCTGATGGGCGATGTCCTCGGGTCGGTCACGCAGCGGAGGAATCCGAACGACAAGCTGCTCGACGCGATTGAGAAAGCTCTCCGAGAGTCGCGACTCGGCTTTGATCTCTTCCCAGATCGGTGTCTCGACGGTCCCCACGATCGCCGCCTCGGCGGTGCGGGCGACTTCGTCCTCGCCGAGATGACAGTAGCGACCGTCATCGAGGAACGAATGCAGGATGGCGCTGCCGCCGTCGGTGAGCTTGTGAAGATCGTCGAGAAGCAACACTCCCTTCTCCGCGGTTTGAACGAGACCGGGTCGATCGGTCGTCGCACCAGAGAAGGCCCCTTTGATGTGCCCGAAAAGAATCGACCGAAGGAAGGTTTCGTCGGTCAGTTGATTGCACGTCGCTTGCACGAACGGGAACTCGCGCCGCTGCGAGAGCTGATGCAACAGGTTGGCCAGTTCGGTCTTCCCGGTCCCGGTCTCGCCGTCGATGAGCAACGTTGGACGGGGCCGACGCCGAGCTGGATCGACGGCTGGTTCGCGACTGAAGTAAAGCTCCGAGTAGTCCGAGAAACGCCGGAGCATCGAGCCGAACGCTTCGGACTGGTAGACGATCCCGCGCCGTTTCAGTTCCGACGCCAGCCGAGTGATTGATGACGAGCGAAGATAGAGACCAACCCCTTCGATGAGTTTCTCGATCAGCTTCTCGCCAGCCAAATTTGCCGCGGAGCCTTTGCGGATGAAGCGATCGTCGGGAAAGCCGTCCGGCTTCTGGTAAGCGGAATAGAGCACCGCGAAGGTGTCGGGATTGCGGCGATGAATGTCCTCGATCAAGTATCGCCCGGCACGCGAACCGACCGCGTCGTCGGAGAACCGCAGATCGGACACGACGGCGGCGACGAAATGCTCCTTGAGCAGTCGCAGCACATGGCGAAAGCTTCCCCCCTTCTCGCAACAAAGGTGAAGCTGGAGATGAACCGGTCGGTGATACGCAAACCGTTCGAGCTTGCCGCTTCGATAGCCCGTCGCGCTGACCGCGATGTTGAGCCGACCGCTCCGAGGCAACGGAAAGCCCGCGGCGGCGTTCGCCTTTTGGAAGTCCTCGCTCTCGACGAGCCGGCGTCCGAAATCACTGACGAACCCCGGCACGAGCGAATCGAGCACATCCTCTTCGTCATCGACGATCAGCACATGAGGTATCAACGACACATCCGTTCCTTCGGAAATGGAAACAAGCGGCGTTCGCGTCACGCGTTAAAGGGGCTCTCGGAAGAACTCGGCACCGGGTCGGGCGCCGTCTCCAAGCGTTCGAGTCGCCGCTCTTCGCGTTGGGTGACCCGCGAGATGAGCATGAAGAGCAGAACGGCCGCGGTCAACCGCGCGATCGCGAAGAGCACCGTGACATATTCCTGATTGAGCTCGGCCTCGACCGTCTCCATTCGTCGCGCCATGACGTTGGTCATACGATCGAGAATCATGGTCCAGATCCACATGCCCCACCACCAGCCCACGAGCGCGTTGGTGCCTTGCTTCTTCCACAGTTGCGGTTTCGAGGAGGCACTGTGGGGGCCACTGGTATTCCAGATCTCCACCATGATCTGGTAGGGCCGGAAGAGGTTCATGATCGGGATGAAGTAGTAGCCTACCGCCCACCCGGAAGAAGTGGACAGATCGACCGCCCCGAGAGAAGGGAGGATCCGATGCGCGCGGTAGATCCAGACGCAGTAGGAGATGACCAAGGGGATCGTCGTCCCCACGACGAAGATCCCAAGAATCAGCAGCGACATCAGGTACGTCGCTTGGCTCTCCGGAGAGATCTCGGCTCCGGCAACCTGTTGCTGAAGAAGGAAGATAGCGTAGCCGCTGACGCCGATCACGAAGGGACAACTGAGAATCACCAAAGCGAGGAAGAAACGGGTGATCTTCGACGATCGAATCACGCCGGGCAACAGCTCCCGCGCCCGCTCGAGATCGACGTTCTCCTCGAAACGCGCCACTCCGGCGTCAACGGGGCTACTCCTCTCGGTCGGTGCCTGAAACGGATTGAACTGTTCTTCTCCACTGGCGAACGACTCGTTCGTCATTCGAATCCTCCTCGTCGGCGCCGCCCTCCATTCGGACAGCCGTGCCGACACCTCTGGACATTCCGCGGTTTGTCGGGATCGTCGGGAGCGATAGCGCTACGACCGAGGACGATCCGGTGTTTCCTTCGCGAAGAGCTGGCGATCCGATCATCGTTCTACGCGGCTCTCGTCATCCGTTCTCGCAGCCGTTGATTGATCTCGTGGATGAGAGGAAGGAGGAGAACCGCGGCGACCCAGTTCACCATATTCGCGGCAATTTCCACGCGGAAGATCATCAGCGGTGGTGCCGTGACCCGCCGGAGTAACTCGGCCACCAACCACGTCGCCACATACGCGACACACGCCAACCACCACCAGCGGATCGTCTGCGGCGTCGGCAACGCGCGCCACTTCTTCGGCTCGGCGACGGGGTTCTCCGGCCCGCTGGCGCTCCAGAGCTCTCCCATCACCAGCATCGGAAGTAGGAGATTCGCGATCGGGACGAGGAAACAAAGCACCGCGCTCGTCGGCGAGAACCGCATCCCCACCGCGCCAAGCGGCCCGAGAACCCGATAAGCCCCGAAGACCCACACCAAAAACGCCGGCAAGACGATCGCGAAGAGCACCAGCAAAACGATCTGCGACGACTGGTAGATCGTCGTGCCCCACTCGGCCCAAGCCTCTTGCCCCTCGAAGAACGGCTCGCCCTTGGTCACCGACGTCACGATCCCCGCCGGGATCGCCACCATGTTGACCACCACGCAGACGCGAAGAACAAATCGCGTCACGTTGCCGGCACGAACGACTCCGGGCAGAAGCCGCGACGCGCGCTCCTGGTCGGCGACCACGACGACTCGCGGCGGGGAATCGGCTACGGGCGACTTCTCAGGCTCCCTCCGCTCATGGTCACGTTCCACAAGAACATCCTTCGGTGAACCTCACGGGCTCCTCTACTCAACCAAGACTCGCGGGCATTTTCCAGACTTACCCCCCGGAAGATCATTCGGCATCACTCGCCGGAGGCGCGTCCCCGCCGTCCGTCGACGCTTCATCCTCCCCCTTTTTCTCCGAAAGGCGGTCGGCGACAAAGCCGAAGGGGCGTTCCTCCATCGTCATGATCCCGGCGAGACGAGTCCGTCCTCGCGTCCAGAGATGACCGTTGAACGTTGGGGTCGTCCGGGGAAACTCGATCCGAAACGTCGCGCGGTTGGCCGGGTTCCCGATCTTGCCCTCCACATCATAGGTCTGTCCTGTCTCGTCGGACACGAACGAGCCACTCAGGACTCCATCGTCGTCGGCGTCGAGCACCAAGCGGCCCATCCAGCGACCATCGGCTTCCAAGCGGTAGGCCCCCGTGAAATCACTCGCTTTGACCGGCCCTTGGACCGATCGGGCCGTCGTCCGAGCCGAAGGAGGACTTGGGGCCTTCCCCAGAAGGTAGATCTCCGTCTCGCCGACCGGCTCGAGCCGTCCCCCCTTCTCCGCCACATAGCGAAGATCCTCGCTCGTGCCGGCGGGGACAATCTGCCCAAGCTCCAAGTCGATCCCGAAGCCGTCGAACAGATAGATGTTCTCGTTGTCGGCGGCGATTCCGCGCTGATCGGAGGGGTAGGTCACGAGCCGATGGACGATGACGAACTTGGAGTCCTTGCCCTTCTCGGCCAGCAACGGCCAATTCGCCAAACTGAGCGTCAGCTTTGTCCAGTTCCCCTCGCCGGTGCGCACCACCAGAAACGCGCGGCCATCCCCATCGACCAGGATCTCGGGCAACCGCGAGAGGGCGCTCACCGGAATTTGCGGAACCTTCTTGGCGTAGTCGACTTCGGGCACTTTCGCCAAGTCCCCAACCGTCTGATCGTCGAAATGGTCCGCGTGGGCGACTGCCGCCATGCAACCGAGAGCGAGCATCACGAGGGTGCGTCTCATGCGTTCTTCCTTCAGGTGTCCATCGGATGGCGGAGCAAGGGAGGTGCCTCCAGACGGTTCGTTATGAGTATGTACCGACCGGCTTGCAGCGTCGATGCGATTCTTGCTATTCCCTCGCGGCGCGACGAGGTGGGAAAACGGACTGGAAGGAAAGCTCAAGCATGTTAGATTGGATGCACCCACGTGTCGACACCGTGGTGGCCTCTGCCATGTTCGAGCAGGACTCATGTTTTGTCGAGCCGATAACGAACTCGCCTGGGGACCTAAGATTGCCTGGTGCTCGCATGCCCGCCTGACGGGATCCGAAAGCCGGGCACGCGGTCGCCCACTTTAGTTAGCGGGTTCGCAAACACGGTCCGAGACGGCATTGCGGTGGAGGCCAACCTTTTCTCATTCCCATCCGTGGTTGTGGGTTGCGCCCGACGAACAAGGTCCGCTCGCCCCTTCTCCCAACGCGAACACGTGAAGCCTCCTTCATCCTCGTACCATGAAGGAAACGTGTGGCATTCACGAAGTTCACCCAGGGAGACCGACCGTGGATCTCTTCGCCGACATCGAACGCGAGAACGTCGAGCGGAGCCGACCGCTCGCCGAACGGATGCGCCCGCGCCAGCTCGACGAGGTGATCGGCCAGGAAACGGTCCTCGGCGAAGGCAAGCTCTTGCGGCGAATGCTCCTCGCGGGCCGGCTCGGCTCGATCATCCTCTACGGACCGCCGGGAACCGGAAAAACGACGCTCGCGCGTGTCATCGCCCAGCACTCCCAATCGCGCTTCGCCGAGCTCAACGCCGCCGGCTGTGGCGTCAAAGAGGTTCGTGCGGCGCTTGACGAAGCTCGGGATCATCTCAGATCCGGTGGCGAACGGACACTCCTCTTCGTCGACGAGATCCATCATTTCAATCGCTCGCAGCAAGACATCCTCCTTCCCGACGTCGAGAAGGGCACCGTCACGCTGATCGGAGCGACAACGCTCAATCCCTTTTTCGCCCTCAACGCCCCCTTGGTCAGCCGCAGTCAGCTCTTCATGCTCGAACCGCTCGACATCGAGCAGATCGAGCAGGTGCTCAAGCGGGCGATCGCGGACAAGGCGCGGGGGTTTGGAAAGCTCGACCTGACGGTCACCGACGACGCGGTCCATTTCCTCGCGGTGATGTGTGACGGCGATGCCCGCCGAGCCCTGACCGCGCTGGAGATCGCGGTCAACAGCTTCCCCGAGTCGAAGCCGATTCATGTCGACAAGAGTGTCGCCGAAGACTCCATCCAGCGCAAAGCGATTGTCCACGATCCCTCCGGCGACGAGCACTACGACCTCGCCAGTGCCCTGATCAAGAGCATGCGCGGCAGCGATCCCGACGCGGCGATCTACTGGCTCGCTCGGATGCTTGAAGCGGGGGAGGATCCGCGTTTCATCGCTCGTCGGCTGATCATCTTCGCGAGCGAGGACATCGGCCAAGCCGATCCCACGTCCCTTCTGGTCGCCGAAGCGGTCGGCCGCGCCGTCGACGTGATCGGCCTCCCCGAGTGCCAGCTCAATTTGTCGCAAGGCGTCCTTCATCTCGCGACCGCGCCCAAGAGCAATTCCACCACCACGGCGATCGCCGCCGCCCGCAAGGATGTCCGTGAGGGCCGTACCGTCGCGGTGCCCAAACACCTGCGTGATGCTCACTACGCGGGCGCGAAGGAGATCGGTCACGGCGAGGGCTACCAATACCCTCACAACGACCCGCGTGGCTTCGTCGAACAAGAGTATCTGTCGGTCTCCGTTCGCTATTACGAACCAACCGAACACGGAAGAGAGAAAGAAGTGGCCGAGCGAATGGAACGCTTACGCGGGGAAGGCGAGTCTACGCAGCCGTAGTGGTGCATCTATCTCTAGATGTCAGGTTCTCCTCACCTCTCCTTGGGGAGAGGTCGGCGAACATCGTGAGCCGGGTGAGGGAGATTCGGGCTCGGAAAATCAGGGGTGATTCGCGAAGACGAACCCCCTCACCCCTAACCCCTCTCCCATGGGGAGAGGGGAACAAGAGGCTCACTCTCCCATGGGGAGAGGGGAACAAGAGGCTCACTCTCCCACGGGGAGAGGGGAACCCTGAAGCCTGACACTTGGGCCGAAATGGACCATTACGATAACGAAGCACTCTCCAAAAACTCGAACGAGAACCGAGCCCAGGTCTCGAGTTGATCGAGACATTCGCGAATGTCCTCGGCGGGACGGAAGGTCGCTTCGGCAAGCGAGGGATCGCGATGGCTGACCTTCGGCTGATCGAGTTCCAGCAAGTGAACGATGCCGAAGTGCACACTCCCGACCGGCGTGCGGTCATCGTGCACCATGCCGACAATGCGATTCGTCCACGAACTCTCGATGGCGACTTCTTCGTCCAGTTCGCGAGCGAAGCCGACCTCGTAGGCTTCCGAACCCTCGGAGCCATCCTCGCGGGAGACGTGGCCTCCCACCCCGAGTGACAGAAGATCGTGCAGCCGCTTCTCGCCGCCCGCCTTGCCCCGCGTGTAGCAGTAGTATTGATCCCCCGAGCGCAACACCGCGTAGGGGATCAACTGCTTGAACGACGGATCGTCCTCGGCCAATGGGCGGGGCATGTACGAAAGGTGCTCGGGGTCGAGCAACGTCGGCAGATACTCCTCGACCCGATCGGAGAAGCCGAGAAAGGTCCCGAGTTCATCCAGCAAACGCGTCGGGAAAACGAGCACTTCTTCGCTCATGAGCGGACTCTCATTGCTGATCGGCTAGGGAACTCTTGGACAACGTCGGGCGCGTGATCAACCCGCTTCGGCGGCGATTTTTTCTCGTGCGGTCTCGATGTTCTTGAGCACCTTCTCCCGCCCGAGGATCTCGATGCAGTCGAAGACGCCGGGACCGACCGTCTCGCCCGTGGTTGAGGCCCGCAGGAAGTGGTTGATCTTCCCACCGACGCCGGTCTCTTCGCGCACGTCGTTGACGGCGGCCTCAATGGTCGCGAGGTCGAACGGCTCCAAAGTGGCGAACGTCGCGTGAAGCTTCGCGAGCACCTCCTCGGCGCCAGGTTTCCTCAGGTGTTTCATCGCCTTGGGATCGATGACCAACTCCTCGCGGAGGAACATCGCCCCATAGCGAATGATGTCGCTCAAGAGCTTGAGCCTGTCGCCGCACGCCTTCTCGATCTTCGCGACGACCGCTTTCTGTTCGGGCGTCGGCGGGTCGGCGACGAGCCCTGCGCGGACGAGGAACGGCATCATCAGCTCGATCTTCTCGTCCGCCGGCAGCGCCGTCATGTACTGGTCTTGGATCCAGTACATCTTGTCGGGGTCGAGTCCCGCCGGGGCACTGGTGACGCGATCGAGGGAAAAGTTCTCGATGATCGTTTGGCGGCTCATGATTTCGGTGTGATCGTCGAGCGACCAGCCGAGACGGGCCAGCGCGTTGACGAGCGCTTCGGGCAGGTAGCCGGCCTGCTCGTACTCCTCGAGGGCGACCATCACGCCGGGGGGCGGGTTGCGTTTGCTGAGCTTCTTCTTCCCACCGGGGGCCGCGACATAGGGAACGTGGGCGAAGGTCGGCAGAGGCGCTCCGAGGCCCTCGGCGATGAGGAGCTGCGGGTGCGTGTTGGAAAGATGCTCCTCGGCGCGGACGACGTGGGTGATCTTCGTCTCGATGTCGTCGACGATCGACGCGAGATTGTAGAGCGGCTTGCCTCCATCCCGGGCGATGGTGAAGTCGCCGAGCATGTCGGTCCGCCACTCGACGGCCCCGCGGATGGCGTCCAGGAGAACGGTCGTCTTGCCCTGGGGAACTTTGAACCGCACCGCGCACTGCTTCTCTTTCCAGAGGGCCAATGCCTCGCTCCCGGACATGTCGCGATTGGGGCCGCGAAAGACGAAGGGCCGCTTGGCGGCTTTGGCCGCTTCGCGAAGTTCGTCGAGTTCGGTCGTGCTTGTCTCGCAGGGGTAGGCTTTTCCCGACTCCAGAAGTTGGGTGATCGCGGCGACGTGGTTGTCGGTTCGCTGAGACTGGAAGTAGGGTCCGTGGGCCCCGCCGACATCGGGGCCCTCATCCCAGTCGAGGCCGAGCCAGCGCATCCCCTCGAAGATCTTGGTCAGCGCATCGTCCACGTGTCGCGCGGTGTCGGTATCGTCAATCCGCAAGATGAATTGGCCGCCGTGTCTGCGGGCGAGCAACCAATTGAAGAGGGCGGTGCGAACGCCGCCGATGTGAAGATAGCCGGTCGGGCTGGGGGCAAAGCGCGTGCGAACTTCCATCGCGATCCTCGTTGATCGTGAACCGGCGCCGCGGGGCGCTCGTCTAACCTTTTGGGGTGCCACGGATTCCCGCGATCCGCTCTCAAAGAGCCGCGGACTCTCAGGATCCGCGTCAGTGGGCCGCGGATTTCTTCGATCCGCGTCAGTGGGCCGCGGAATCCTTTGATCCGCGTCAGTGGGCCGCGGATTTCTTCGATCCGCGTCAGTGGGCCGCGGAATCCTTCCATCCGCGTCAGTGGGCCGCGGAATCTCGCGAGCCGCCCCTTGGCGATTCGGCGGGATCCTGGACAATCGGTTAGGGTACGGAGGCCGGACCCGTCGTCCAAGGTTCGTCCACCGGCCCGTGACCCAATCCTGTCGCCGAGGACCTTCGCCGACAGGAGTAGTGACTGGCTGCTTTGACCACTTTCGCGGAGGGGTAGTATAATGGGGAGACACCGGCGACGTCGGATCGCCCAGCCGAAGGCGTCCGAGGGATCGTTGCCTGAAGGTTTTCCCGGTGTCCGACGGATGAAGCACCATCCACGGAGGACGGCTATGCCTCGCGACGTCGTTAGGACCTTGGTGGCCGGTAGCGGCTTGCTGTCGCTTGTCCTGTTTGCCGGCATTTCCCTAGGCCAAGAAGCGCCCAATGCCAATCCACCCGCCGACGCCAATAAGGGCCCCAAAGGCCGAATGATCACCATTCGCGGGTCGATCGACTCCGGATTGAAGAACCGCGTCATCAACGCCACCCGCACCGCCGTCCGCGAGGGGGCGGAGATCATCGTCTTCGATATCCAGGCGGGCAAGAGCGACTTCGGCGCCTCGCTCGACTTGGCCAACGCCATCTCCGAACTCGGGGGCAAGGTCCGGCGCACCGTCGCTTTTGTCAGCAAGCCCGTCACCGGCCACGGAGCCCTGGTCGCGCTCGCCTGCGACGAGATCGTCATGGCGCCCGACGCCAAGCTCGGCGATGTCTTCGGCGATCTCCCCGTCGATGCCCGGCCGATCGAGGAGAAGGCCTACGCCGACTTCGGCCGGCTGAAGGGCCACGGAACCTGGATCCCACTCGGGATGGTCAACAAGGACATCCGCCTAGTCGAGGTCAAGACGCCGCAGGGCAAGCGATTCATGCCCTCCGACAAGCTCGACGAATTCAAAAAGGGTGTCCAAGTCCTCGATTCGACCGTCATCAAGGAGGCGGGCCAACGACTCCTGCTCGACGCGGACCAGGCCCGCTCCTACGGACTGGCGCGGGGCACCGCCGGGTCGCGCAAGGAAGTCGCCACGATGTACGGCCTGCCGGAGAGCACCGCGGCCGAGGATATTCTCTACGTCGAAGCGGTCCGGCCGATCTTGGTCAAGCTCGAAGGGGCGTTCACCGGACGTCTTCACCAATACCTCCTGCGACGACTCAAACAGGCCAGCTCCGAGGGATCGGACCTCCTCTTCGTCCAAATCGATAGCACCAGCGGCGAGGTGGCGGCCGCCGACGGCATTGCCCACGCCCTGAAGTCGTGGCCCGGACGGACCGTTGCCTGGGTTCCCAAGCAGGCGATCGGGGTCGCGACCTACACGATCTTCGGCTGTGACGAGTTGATCATCGCTCCCGACGCCGAGATCGGTGGGTTCGAAATCTCCAAAGCGAGCAAGGAGGAGTATCAAGCGCTCGCCGACTCCGCCGTTGACATGTCCAAGGGAGGCAAGTATCCCGAAGCCTTCGTCCGTGGATTCGTCGACCCCAACGTCAGTGTCTTCGAGGTCCGCAACAAGGCGAACCCCAACCTCATCAGCTACAAGACAGCCGGCGAGCTTGAGAATCCCGTCGTTGCCAACGAGTGGGACAAGGCGCGACGCGGCCCCCTCAAGGAGGCGGGCATCTCCCTCACGATGAACGGCAAGACCGCGCTTTCGGTCGATGTCGCCGCGGGAGAGGCCTCGACGCGGGACGAACTCAAATCACTCTTCGACATCAGCGGCACGATCCCGACCCTGCAACCAGGCTGGGTCGATGCCCTCGTCGACGGACTGACGAGTGTCGGCGGCACCGTCCTGCTGCTCTTTATCGGGTTGACGTGCCTCTACATCGAATTCCAGATGCCCGGGTTCGGCATCGGGGGGTTGGTGGCGACGATCTGCTTCGTCCTCTTTTTCTGGTCGCGGTTCTTGAGCAACCAAGCCGGATCGCTGGAAGTGACGATGTTCCTGCTTGGGTTGATCCTGATCGCGGTCGAACTCTTTGTCATCCCCGGATTCGGCATCACGGGTTTCGCGGGGATCCTGCTGCTATTCGGGTCGCTGCTACTGGCGAGCCAGTCATTCATCGCTCCGAGCAACGATGAGGAAAGCTGGGAGATGTTGACGAACCTCTCGATCATCCTCGGCGTGATCTTTCTGTTCGCTGGAGCGGCCGTCGCTTCGGCTCGCTACCTGCCAGCGTTCCCCTATCTGAGGCACATGGTCCTCGCGCCCCCCGAGCAGGTCGAGGAGAACGACGCCGAGGCATCGTACTACGGCGAGGAGGAATCCGGCGCCGCCTCCCAGTACGACCATTTGCTCAACCAGACGGGCGTCGCGATGAGCACACTTCGCCCCGCGGGAAGGATGGAGCTCGACAACGAGTACTTCGACGTCGTCGCCCAAGGGGAGTTCGTCGACGCGGGCACTCCGGTGAAAGTCGTCGAGGTGTACCAAAACCGGATCGTCGTCCGTCCCTCCAACGGAGCCTAGTACTCCCAAGGGGCCTCACCGGAACGGGAGCGTCGGCCCGAAACACGGATGGCAACCCTCTTCCGGGGTTGATATGATTCGCGAAGCGTCGACAGCGTCTGATCGGATGGCGATCGGCGGCATCACCTTCATCCCCAAAGTGACACCACCATGACGAGTTCGTTTGGATTGGCCTTCATCCTCCTCGTCGTCGGAGTGCTCATCGTCTTCATCGAACTTTTCATCCCCAGTGCCGGGCTTCTCTTCATCGCCTCGAGCGTCTGCATTTTGGGAAGCCTTTATTTCGCCTTCCAAGTCGGGGTGGGCACGGGCTTTCTGTTCGTTGTCACCATCTTCGGACTGATCCTGATCCTGCCTCGCCTCCTGATTCGCATCTGGCGCAATACCCCGATCGGGAAGAGAATGTTCCTCGAGTCCCCAAGCGACGATGCGGAGGAGGATTCCGACGAGGGGATCGACGAGCGCTACGACTCGCTCGAGGGAGCGATCGGTCGTACACTGACACCGCTACGTCCGTCGGGAATGACGGAACTTCTCGGTCAACGAATCGATACCGTGACCGAAGGCGTTATGATTGAGCAGGGAGAATACGTTCGGGTGATCGCGGTCGAGGGAAATCGCGTCAAGGTGCGCAAGCTGACCGCCACCGAGCTGAAAGATTTCACGCCCGACTTGGATTAGGACCACCGCGGAGACACAGCGCATGGACAATCCGTTGACTATCTTGGCGATCGTGGCGGCGTGTATCGTCGCCCTGTTCGTCCTGTTCGGACTCTGGTTTCTTTCGAGCTTCTTTCGCCTCTGGCTGCAAGCCTTCCTCACGCACGCCGGCGTCAGTATCGCCGATATAATGGGGATGTTCCTGCGCCGGGTCGGGAACAAGCCGCACCACTACAAGATGATCACGCTCAGCAAGATCATGGCGACTCAAGCCGGCCTGAAAATCCCCACCCGCGAGCTCGAGTCCCACTACCTCGCCGGCGGCAACGTCCCCAATGTCATCCGCGCCCTGATCGCCGCCGACCGCGCCGACATCCCCCTGACGTTCAAGCAAGCGACCGCGATCGATCTGGCTGGGCGAAACGTCCTCGAGGCGGTCCAAACCAGCGTCTTGCCGAAAGTGATCGACTGTCCCGACCGGACACGCGGACGCTTTACCGCTGATGGCGTCGCCAAGGACGGCATCCAGTTGCGAGCCCGCGCTCGTGTCACGGTGCGGACCAACCTCGAGCGCCTCATCGGTGGTGCCAAGGAAGACACCGTCATCGCTCGCGTCGGCGAGGGTATCGTCAACACCATCGGTATGGCCGACACCTACAAGGACGTGCTCGAGGCGCCCGAACGGATTAGTAAGCGTGTTCTCGAACGGGGTCTCGATTCGGGCACGGCGTTCGCCATCCTCTCGATCGACATCGCCGATGTCGACGTCGGCGACAACGTCGGCGCCAAGCTCCAAGGCGACCAAGCCTCCGCCGACCTTCGTCGGGCCCGGGCGGAAGCGGAAGGCGAGCGGGCGAAAGCCATCGCCCGACAGCAAGAGATGCAGGCTCTCGTCGAGGAGTACCGTTCCACACTCGTCGAGGCCGAATCGCAAGTTCCCAAGGCGATCGCCGACGCGATCGAAAGCGGCGGACTCGGCATCATGGACTACTACCGGTTGCGAAACATCCAAGCCGACACCGAGATGCGTGCGTCCTTCGCGGGCACCGGAAACAGCGGCGGCTACCAGAACCGCAACACCCAGTCCGACAACACGTCGTCGTCCTAGGCTTCGTCTCAAGAGTAGGTCGTCGACCCGAGACTCAGCCAATCGGTGCGGGTCGAGGAGGGCGAAGCAGGCGAAACCGCTGGATTCGTCGATGCAGCCCGACAAAGTCCCGTGCCGATGCAGCGAGTCGAAGCCAGAGCCGAGTGTTGAGACGGAGCCTAATGCACTGGTCCATCTAAGTTCTTGGGTACCACTGGCTGCTTGTCCGCCAGTGCCAATGGGCTAGGGTTGCCCAAACACCAACTTCGAGTTGGAACAGAGCACTGGTGCGCCGGCCGATCGTAGCCGGCATCGAATTGATCAACGGGCTGTTAGGGATGACTTGCGAATTCGAACCCCCTCACCCCTAACCCCTCTCCCACAGGGAGAGGGGAACAAGAGGCTCACTCTCCCACAGGGAGAGGGGAACAAGAGGCTCACTCTCCCACAGGGAGAGGGGAACAAGAGGCTCACTCTCCCACAGGGAGAGGGGAACAAGAGGCTCACTCTCCCACAGGGAGAGGGGAACAAGAGGCTCACTCTCCCACAGGGAAAGGGGAACAAGAGGCTCACTCTCCCACAGGGAAAGGGGAACAAGAGGCTCACTCTCCCACAGGGAGAGGGGAACAAGAGGCTGACATCTAGGCCTAGATGGACCACCAACGGGCCTGGCCCCAGAAGTGAAAGGAGATCGACGTGAACAACTGGATGGACCTGATCATCCCGGCGATCGTCGTCATGATCTGGCTGGCGCGGTTCGTCGTCCGAGGAATGGAGAAAGAGGGACAAGCGCCGCGCGGCGCCCGTGGCGCTCAGGAACCGGGCGGTAGGCGTCGCGAACGGCAACAGGAACTCGATCGCTTCCTCGAAGACCTTGGCGTCAAACGCAAGGACGATCGCCGTGCCCAAGGGCGCGGTGGCCCGACCGGTCGTCAACAGGGTCCGACCACTCGGTCTGCCGCGACCCGAGAACGATCGGGCAAACGCGTCGTGATGGCCGAGTCCACAAAGCAGCGTCCTGGCGATCGGTCCTCTAGCGGCACCGACTCGCGAAAGGGGCGTGAGCTCCGCTCGAATCTCCCGTCGAAGCAGACTCCCGAAGTGATCGTCGAGGAGATCGAAACGGTCATCATCGAGGAGTCGCCCGATCGGAAGCGGCAACCTTATGCCGCCAACGTCCCTCCGGGGCTACCGATCGCAAGCCAGGACCAACTCCGCCAAGCCTTTATTCTGAGCGAGGCACTCGGCAAGCCCCTCGCTCTCCGCGATTGATCGCTCACGCTTGTCCAAGGGGGAGAAGGAGGGGGTCTCTTCCCTTGTCATCTCAAGGGCAGCACCGGCTGCGTTGCTACCGGTGCGGCGAAACCACAGGAGGTCTCGGTCCGAGGTTCGATCGCGGGTAAATTAAAGATCTTGGGCAACGATGGTCGTTCGTGGCGGTCTTCGCTCGGTGACCAACGTTCCCACGAGACCTCTAGCCGACGGCGTCGGCCTCGGTAGCGAAGCAACCGGGGCTACCCGAAGAACGAACTCTCTTACCCCCTCGTCCAAGGACCGGCTATTCGCTCCCCCTTTGGAAAAGGGGGACGGAAGAGTGACCCAAGTGCCCCCACTCACCCAAGAAGAAGTCGTCGAAAGTCACGGCGCCCGACGATCGACGCGACCTACTCTTTCGACGCCCCTTCGGAGTCGACGCGACGATAGAGCGCCGCGGCGGGGGCCCGCTGGAGGAGTTTCCAATCGGGCGAGTCGGTAAGCAGCCGATCGAGTTTCGAAGCCGGCTCCACCAAGGCGTGCACAAATCCGTAGCGATCGGCCCAGTCCTTGAATTGAGCCATCTCCTTTCGCCCCGCGACGTAATGCTGGAGCCCTTCGTCGCCATAGAATTCGCAGCGATCGTCGATGAAGACACGAGCCCCCGGCAGATAGCGAATCACGAACCCGCCCAAGCCGAGATCGTTGTAGATCGGCATCCCCTCGCCGTGCTCGGCAACAATTTCCCGTAGCTTCGGCAACAGCTCCATGGGAGCTTTCGAGCCATCCGGGCGCGCCCAGCCGCGGCCGACGATTGGAGCCCGAACGCCAAGCCCCTGCCACGCCAGACAAGTTCCGACCACCAACAGCGGGACGATCGCAAGCCGCCAAGCCGCCAGTCGCGTTCGCTGCTCGACCGGATCGAGGGCGAACATGCTCTCCGGATCGGCTCCGACCACCAGACGGTGCGAGGGCAGGATCTCCGCGATCGCGAACCCGACCGTCACGGCGAAGAGCGCTCCGTGACGCTGGCTGCCGATCGCGAGCAAGATCCAGACCAGAGGAATCAGCCACGTCACCCGCAACCGGCATCGCTCGACTCCGAGCAGAAAGTAGAAGTAGACGCCCGCCAGAACCAAAAAGAGAAGAGCGTTCAGTGGCGATCGGTAGATCGGGGCGTGCTCGACAATGAGCTCCGAGAGAACATCCGAGCCTTGCAGGGAGAACCAGACCCGGGGCAACTCGACGCCGAACGGGTTGACCAGAGGAGTCAGCAGGGCCGCGCCGCACAGCAGCGCCAATTCGACGATCCCCGCGCCGCTTTCGACGGGTGTGGCGATCGGACGCCGAAAGAGATAGACAAGACTCCAGCCGATCGCGGCAAGCCCAAGGGTGCCGATGCCGCCGAGCACCGCGGGGTGAAGGTTGGTCCAAAGAACGAAGAGCGGAAGGAGCAGCCAGCAGCGACGTGGCGACGCCCTGCCGGCGTCGACATCGAGCAGCAGCGCCATCGTCGCCCCCAAGAAGAGAAGCGAAAAGACGTGCGGGCGGGCATGAAAGTGATGGGCACTGGTCGAGAAGACCAGGATCGTGAAGCCGATCGCTAAGAGCCAGGAGGCTCCCGCTCGTCGCAGCCGGTGGTAGATCCAGGCATTCAGCAGAGCGAGCAGCGCCGCCGTCGCGGTGAGGATGCTATCGAGACCTCCCAAGCGATCGAGGAGCCCCAGGAAGCATTCAGCAAGCCACTGCATCGCGATCCAGCGCTCGCCCCCTTGGGTAAAGCTGAAGGGATCGGCCGTCACCAGGTGGCCCGAATCGAGCATCAACCCGCCAACGACAGGATGCCAAAGCGACCCTGGATCGCTCAGGAGCTTCTCGCGTCCCGCGACCAGGAGAAAGAGCCAGAACCCGAGGAACACAAGCACCTCGCTGGCAAAATACCGCGTCCTCATGCTAGGCTCCGCCGTCCGGAGAAGGCGTTTCCGACCACCCGCGGGCAATCCGCTTTTTGCCAGTCATCGAGCCCACTGCTATACTTCGCCTGCCATGAGCATGACCCAACCAGCAACCAATGGCCGTGATTCCATGGCATCTCCCAGCAACCCGGAGCCATCGGTCTCCCTTCGCCGTTCCGACCTCGTCTTTGCCCTGCTTCTCGTCCTCTTCGGGTTCCTCGCGCGATGGCCCTTCATCGTCGGCAGCGATCGCTTGATCGACAACGACGAAGGGATCGTCGGCATGATGGCCCAGGATATCGCCGAGGGGCGTCGTTTCCCCATCTACTTTTACGGCCAACGCTACATGGGGGCACTCGAAGCGTACGTTATCGCGGGCTTTCACGCGGTCACGGACGATCCGCTTCTCGCGTTGCGACTGGGACCGGCTTGTTTCTTCGCTCTGTTGGTGGGCGTCGAGTACCTCTTTCTCGCCCGCTGCCTGGGGCGTGCCGCGGGTCTTTGCGGCGCGTTGGCCCTCGTGGCGACCTCGCCCTTTTTTGTCTATTGGAGCCTGGCGGCGCGGGGCGGCTACATCGAGGTTCTGCTGGCGGGCACGCTCCTCTGGTGGGCCTACTGGGAGTGGTTCGTCTTTCCCGGCGATCGTCCCCCTTGGAAACTGGCAACGCTCGGGTTCCTGACCGGGCTCGGCTATTGGATCAACCCGGCGATCGCGGTCTTCGTCGCTCCCGTGGTGGTCCATGCCTTGCTCTTCGGGCCGGTCCGACTGGGACGCCAAACGGAGAAGGCTCGAAACCAGCTCGAACGGATCGACCGCGTCACGTTGGGGCTTCCGCTCGCGCTGCCGGCACTGGTCCTCGGCGCGTGGTTCTTTGCGACGCTCCTTTGGTCGGTCGAGATTCGGGGCCCGGTCGCTCATCACCACGTCCTCTTCGGTCTGGCGCCGCGCGTCGCCCAATGGATTGTCCTGGCGCTCGTCGCGATGGGGGTGACGGCGGCTCTCGTTCGGCTGCGCGGACACCTACCTCGCCTGCGGGAGTGGTGCCGACTGGGGGCTCCGTTTCTCCTTGGTTTCGTGATCGGCATGAGCCCGAACATCGTCTACGTTCTCGAAAAGACGCTGACGCATACGGCGATGGACAAGTCGGTTCCCCTCGGTTTGCATCCGATCTGGAGCGCCGGTCGTCCGCTGGCGTTTCTTTGGCACGGGCTGCCGCTGCTTCTGGGAGCCGACCCATTTCCGCTGTGGGAATGGGTCCGCTACGGTCGGGATGACTTGGTGGGGATCGTTCCCGACGAGGTGGGCCGGGAATTGCCGCGTCGCTACGCCCTCAATGGAATCGTGCTGTTTGGGCTGCTCCTCGCGTCGATCGCCATGCTCGCCAATCACGCTCGCTCACTGGGGGCCCTACTGCGACTCGACCCCAAGCGTCCTCGGTTGGGGGACTTCTTGTTGCTGGCGATGGCGGGGATGCTGGTCTTGTACATTTCCAACGCGCTGGCGTTCGATTTCACGAGTATTCGCTATCTTGTGCCCCTTTCGGCGATCCTTCCGGGGTTATTGGGGGCGGCGTTGGCCGGTCCGCGTTGCCGCTGGATGGGCTTGATCGGGGTCTGGTTGGCGTTCTTTGGCTGGTCGCTCGGGCAAGCGCTCGTGGTGATGACGGTGTGGGGCCCGCACCCGCTTGAGGATGTCGCCGCGAAGTTGCGAGACGAGGGTGTTTCGTACGTCACCGCGGAGGGCGACAAGGCGCATTTGGTCTCATTTTTGACGAAACAGCGGCCGGTTGTCGCGGAATTCGATCCATTTTGGCCCCGATTAGATCATTTACGGCGCAAATTAGCGCCCGACGAGCCCGCCCATTACCTTGCCTATCCCCCCCATCGTGACTGGATGGTCGAATGGCGCGGCTCGGGAATCCCAGGTGCTCCGCCGCCGGAGGTTGGTCGCGGGCTCTGGCGGCTGCTTGAGCCTAAGCGAAAGGAACCTGGGGTGGAAGTCGTTCCGCTGGCCCACGGGTTTGAGCTTTGGCGATTGCCGGAACCCCTTGAGGAGCCGCGAGATCGAGAGGTGGAGGAGGGGTCGGAGCGGTCGAAAGGCCCAAAAGGGGAAAAATCGTAACCCCTGTTTGACAGCTACAAAATGGCGACGTAGCATGTTGTGGAGGTGAGACAAAGCCCAGCTTTGTTAGCCGTCATGTCGGCCTCTCCATTCTCGAAAGGGCAACCTCACGCTCGCGTGGGGGCGCAAAGCTACGAGTCAATCGTGTCACGGACGATTGATAGTCGGGCTGCCGAAAGGATGGGAACGGGCATCGAATAGGATTGCTCGAGGCATGGGTTCCCGCCCATAGGTGAGTTTGGAAGGGGAGGCTACCGTTGCAAGGCGGGCGTGGCCCGTCATCGGAGTGTCGAACACATAGGAGATCTACAAATGCGACGCTTCCTTTCTGCGGTTCAGAACTTCCTGAAGGACGAAGATGGCCCCACGGCCGTTGAGTACGCAGTGATGTTGGCCCTGATCATCGTGGTCTGCATTGTTGCCATTCAGGCGATCGGTACCAGCGCCAGCACGACCTTCTCCGAGGTCGAGAGTGCTCTGTAACCGAGATTCGGTTTGACGATTACGGGAGCCGGGATCCGCAAGGGTTCCGGCTCTTTGTTTGTCACCACCGCGTCTTCGATGCGTGGGGGCGTCGCCACTCTCTTCTCTCAGCTACCAATGCCGAGCTCTGTGACGACCGGTCTGTTCCGGCGGGAAGTCCAACAAGGTTTCTTTCGCCTTGGCTTGTCCCCCCTTGAGGCCGTTTCCCCATCATGCAGTTGAAGAATAGCCATGGGTCGAGGCGGGCAACGAATCTGGTGTGATCCTCACACACGCGTCCGTTGGCACTTCTTCCTCCTCCCATGTCGTACCATCGAAACAAACGTTGAAACCTGACGGGAGAGGGGGCTCATGTTGCCCGAGAAGCTGATCGAGCATTGGCCGGTTCTGATTGGATGTGCTTTACTTATCGTGGGCGCCGTCATCGACGGTTGGAAGCTGAAGGTCCCCAACTGGATCACCGCGACCACCGTCGTGACCGCTTGGATCTATTGGGGAGCGCAAGGCTGGGAAGCCTTCGGGATGAGTCTGCTTGGCACACTCATCGCCGGCGCCCTCTTGCTGGGCCCCTGGATCATCGGCGCGATGGGTGGCGGCGACGTCAAGCTCTACGCCGGCTTTGGAGCCTGGGCGGTTCCGCTCCCGTGGTTCGGCATCCAGCACCTACTGCTCGCGTTCGCCATTTCCGTCATCCTCGGAGCCGCAATGTCCGTCGTGATGATCATGTGGCAGAAGACGCTCTTGGTGAATCTCGAAAACGTCCGCGAGATTCTCCACGATTGGACCAACAGCAGTTCCGTCGAGGAAGTCGCGGCGAAAGCCAAGGAACGAAAGCCGCGATTGCAACTACTCCCGTACGGCGTCCCGCTGACCATCGGGTCGCTCGGCTATCTCGCGTATACGCTCCCCTCCATGTCCATGGTGACTGTGGCACTTGTAGGAGGGATCACCCCATGATTCGTCGGCTCCGAGCGGACAAGAGGGAACGGCGTGGCGCGGCCGCGGTCGAATTTGCCGTCGTCGCCCCATTGATGTTCATGCTCGTCTTCGGTCTACTGGAGTTTGGGCGGTACGTGATGCTCGCCCAGATCGTCGTCACTTCCTCGCGGGAGGGAGCTCGCCGGGCCGCGTTGGCGACGGGACAGCAAACCGCGGGTAGTGTCGAGACCTTCGTTCGCGGCTACCTGGGCGACGCGATCGGACGACCCGACGTCGCCAGCGACACGAACTTGACGGTCGTGGAGATCGCGGTCAACGGAACGGCCCTCAACAGTGGCGACGTGATCGAGGAGAACGCGAGCCCCAACGACAACATGCGGGTCAACATTCAGTTGGACTACAACAGTGTGACGTGGCTGCCGGTGCGTTTGCTCGACTACTTAAGTGGCGCGCAGATCATCGGGGCGACGACGATGAGCCGTGAATAGTCCCTAAGCTGGAATTCTTAGGTTGACGGAACGAATCAGTGCATGACGCCAAACCCACGCCCGACGTCGATACGCCGTGGGTGGTCCCAAGTTCTCTTGATGTTGCGGGAGTGAGGATCCAGAACGATGAAGCCACAAACACTAGTCATGCTCGTGATCGCGGTCGGGTGCGGCCTGACGGCGATGCTCTTGACCCAACGTTTTCTCTCACCGGAAACCGAGGATACCGGTGACAAGATCAACATCGTCGTCGCCAACGCCGACATCCAACCGGGCACGCAGCTCAACGAGCAGATGCTTCGCTACAGCGAACGTTCCGCCAGCGAGGAACTGCCCGAGAACATCGTCACCTCGATGGACGAGTTGGTCGGCCGCTCGGTGATGTACCCGATCTGGAAGGGAGAGTTGATGACCCCCGGCAAGCTCGCCGATCCCAACGCCCTCCCCGGTCTCCACGCGGTCGTCCCCAAGGGAATGCGGGCCGTGACGGTGCCGATCAAGACCGACCGCGCACTCGCCGGCTTCATCAAGGCCAACTCGGTCGTCGACATCATCTTGACATTGCCCTCCAGCGGACGGAGCAACCCGGCCCGAGCCACGACTCTTCTCCAGAAGGTCAAGATCCTCGCGGTCAACAAGGAGATGGAGAACGGAGCGAGTCCGGATACCAAGGGACAGGTGGTGGAAATGGTCACCTTCCTGCTCAATCCCGAGGAATCGATCAAGATTCGCTTGGGTGAACAAAACGGAAATCTCTCGCTCGTGCTTCGCAGCAATATCGACGACGACATGGTCAATGTCGGCGTGATCACCGCCGACTCGCTGCTGCGATCGGGCAATGAGGAACGCGAGATGCCCGACTCGCCCGAGTCGATCTTCCTGAACGATCCGGACGCCAAGAAGAGCCTGATGGCGTCGATCACGGAGATGATCAAGGGGGAGATGAAGAAGGTGGAGCCGGTCGTCGCGCCCGCTCCCGTCAAGGAGGAGACCCTACCCGCTCCGATTATCCCAAGTTCTCCGGTCGTAGCGATGGAGTCAGCTCCTCCGGCAAAATGGAAGAGATTGGTTTATCGCGATTTTCAGGGAAACGAGTTATTTCCGGTCCTGCTACCTGCCGATTCTAAACTTGCGGCGACTCTGAGCGAATTGACTGAAGACGTTCCCCATGAGGAAGTCGAAACGCTCGGACTCGAAGCCGAAGAGGAAGAAGCCGTGGTTCCCGAGCCTTCAAGCGGCTCGGAAGCCGCCGATGCGTCGTCGAAGACGAACGTCAGCGGCTAGGACACGGCTGTCTCTCACCGACGACAGTCAGCTCCACAACGCGACGAACCCCACATGTTGTCAGGAAAGCCCTCCTTCGCGGGAGGGCCGAGGGCCGCGCCGGTGCCTGTTGCCTCGGCGCGGTTTTGTCGTTCGCTCCTCGCCCAGGGCGTGGTGCGATCGATGAGAATCGCGCGGTTTGCGTGATTCCGTCGAGGGGTGCGCCCCACAGGCGTGGTTCGAATCGATTGGCGTCCCCAGGGATTGCGGTTGGACTTGCCGCTCCCGCGTGGGTGTGTGGTCACGGTGCAAGGCGCGAGGTGCAAGGATGCACAAAACGATCCGTAGCGTTATGGTTCTGGCAGTCCTGCTCGGGACCACCTTCAAACCGGTGCTCGCTCAAGACGCACCCCCCGCGGGACAGAATGCTCCGCCCGCGGCCGATCTGGGACCGAACGATCCCTCCCGCGGAGGAATCGAGATCCCACTCGATGGTGAGAGCGTCACCATCTCGACAAACACGAGCGAACGATTCACGGTCTGGCCGTACCACCTGTACGACGCCCCCTACTCGACCCGTGAAGAGGTCGCCACGGTGGAACTCGACGTTCCCCCCGGCCAGCCGCCGACAAAGCTGCCCACCTCCTTCACGGTCCAAACCAACGAACTGGTCGGGGCCACGGTGCTCGTCCTTCCGATCGTGAAGGAAGGCGAAGAGCCGAGGGAAGTGCGGGTCGAAATGCTCGTGCTCGACCAGATCTCCACCGCCTACAAGTCGTACCTCGAAGCGACGATCCGACGCCTCTTCCCCACGGTGAGCGTGGAAGTGATCATCGCCAACGCCCAGACTGCCGTCCTTAACGGCTACGTCGACAAAGCCGAGTACGTTCAGCCGATCTCGGACTTGGTCCGTGGGTTCCTCGCCGCTCGCACCGGCGTGGCTCCCGCCGCGGTCACCGTCGTCGAGGCACTCCGTGTGACCGGCTCCCAACAGGTACAACTGAAGGTCATCGTCGCGGAAGTGAGCCGGACGAAGGTTCGCGATCTCGGCTTCGAGTGGGCCTGGTTCGACAACAACCAGATCCTTCGCAGTACGCTGCGTCCGACCGTCGGCCTCTTCGAAGGTGCCCTCTCCGGCTCGGCCGACACCTTCGTCGCGGTCCCGTCGCCGAACGTCGCTCTCGCGAACACCGTCTTCTCCGTGCAACGAACCGACGCGTTCTCCTTCTACGGGTTCCTCCGGGCCGTCGTCGAGAACCAGCTCGGCAAGATCTTGGCCGAACCGACCATCGTCGCGATGAGCGGTCAGCCCGCCTACTTCAACAGTGGTGGTGAGACGCCGTTGCTGATTCCCCAGGGCAACCAAACCCTCGCGGTCGAGTATCGTCCCTTCGGTACCAACGTCCGCTTCGTCCCGACCGTGCTCGGCGACGGACGCATCCGCTTGGAGGTTCGCCCGGAAGTGTCGGAGCTCGACCCGGCCCTGGGTATCCAAGTCTCCGGTACCAGCGTCCCCGGCTTCCGCCAACGCGTCGTGGAAACGACTGTCGAACTCGAGAGTGGCCAGACCTTCGCCCTGGCGGGGCTGATCCAACGCTCGATCCTGGCGACGCGGACGAAGATTCCTTTCCTCGGCGATCTGCCGGCCCTCGGATGGGCGTTCCAGACCAAGTCCTACCAGCAGGTCGAGACGGAACTCTTGATCGTGGTGACTCCCTACCTGGTCAACGCCCTGGACCAACGTCCTTGCAAGCTTCCGGGTAACGAGAGCCGGATTCCCAACGACGTGGAGTACTATCTCGGCAGCAAGTTCGAGCCGCCCTGCTTTGACGATCCCTACCGCGACTCGTGGAAGCACGAGAACAAAGGTCGCAAGATCATTCCGCTGCCGGTTCGTCCTTACGACAACTACGGCCAGCCGCCCGTCACGGGAATGCACGGACCGATGGATCCTGGCGGGATGAACGCCATGCCGATCCAGACCAACGGATCGTTCGAAACGCCCGACCCGGGTAGCTTGGTCCCCGCTCCCACCCCGCAAGAGCCGATGATGAAGGCTCCCAAGGAGAGCGAGATGCCGATGCCCATGCCGATGCCGGGCACCTCGTTGCCGGCCCCGGCTCCCAACACGACGCCCGCCCCGAAGGCGACCGAGGCCAAGGGATCGACCGACGCGACCAACGTCCCGACGCCGGCGGCGCAAGGCAACTGGCCCGCTCCCTCCTTCACTCAGGACTGGCCCGCGATCATGCCCAAGCCGGTCTTCGTCGAAACGAGTGAAGGGAAGTCGCTGAAGTCGATCGACGACAGCGAAGCGCCGGCCACCGTCACGACCGCGAAGTCGGCCGAGAGCATCATCCCGCCTCCTCCCAGTTCGGTGCCTGGTGCCTCCGAGCCGGTGAAGGCCCGAATCTCGGCGATCGAGCCTGGAACGATCACCAAGTGATCACAGGCGACGCGATGGTGTAGCCGACCGTCACGGTCAAAAGACAATCAATCGACAGTCCCCCGCTTTTTGCGGGGGATTTGTCATTTCTTGGAGCGGTGGTTGACGGGTAGGCAGGTTGGCAAAGTAATCCTTCCAGGTCCCTCGCGTGACGGGCGCTCTGCCCTTTTGTCCAAGGGAAATCTTCCTGGTACTCCCCCTTGCCCAAGGAGCACTCTTATTGCTCCCCCTTGCCCAAGGAGCACTCTTATTGCTCCCCCTTGTCCAAGGGGGAGTAGAGGGGGTCTCTTCGCGAAGCGCGGGTCTCTTCGGAGGGGCATCTCAAGCGAACTCTTCCTCTCCTCCCGGTGGCCACGGCTGTTTCTCAACCGAGGTACCGCCGCCCCAAGAGGCTTTCGGACAAGGCGACCCACGGACCGCCCATGCCGCGCCGGACTTGGGGACTCTTGTTCGCGACGCGCCCACTACCAAGTGGCGAGCGTCATCCGTTTGAGAAACTGTTGTGCCGAGAGATACTCGGCGCTGGACATCGCGTCGTGGTTCTTGTGCAAATCGTAGGACAGCTCCGCGAGTTCAAGCCGCAACTGGGAACGAATCTCGTTTCGCTGCTTCGCGTTGGATTCGTCGTGCATCGCGACCAAGGCATCGATCTTCGTTCGGTCCTTGGCGAACGCCTCGCCCATGAGGGCCTTGGGCCAGTTGACCTTGTTGCCCCCGAAGGACTTCACATAGCTGCTCGAGGCCTCGTGAAACGCCTTGGTCGGCACGACACTGACCGTCGATCCAGTCGTCCCCCGCGTGGCGCCCGCGGCGGCGTTCGTCGCCGTTGTCGAACTCGGCGCCTGGATCGCTCGGGTTCTGACTTGGGCCGCATCCGTTTGCTGCTTGGCCAGTTGGCTCTTCATCTGCGCCAACTGCAACTTGTCTCGTTCGGCTTGATAGCGGTTCTCGATCGCGAGCCGACGCGCCTGGGCACGCGTCAATTGAGTTTGAGACGCTTGCAACTCACTTTGGGAATAGGCGCGAATGTTGTCCGAGCGGGCGGCCGCCTCGGCCTGCAACTCCGCGGAGGCACGCAGTCCCCAGTTGGCGCTGTTGTTGAGCGGCGACTGCCACCCACCGTAGCCATAGCCCCCGTAGCCGTAGTTGTTGTAGCCGTAACCGTAGTACTGGGCATGAGCCGGGGACGGGCCAAGGAGCCCAAGCAGGAGGGCTGAAAGGATCCAGGTGCGGTTGCCAATCGTCGGAATCATCGCGCAGTCACCTCTTCCGCCATGGTCGCGGTCAACGGGAGTCGGGGTTGCCCCTTCCCCTAATGTGACAAGCGACAAGCGATTTGCCAAGGGGGCAGCCCCCAAACGGAGCAATTGCGGAACAACTTCATTAAGATTGGTTCCCGATGGTTGCCTCCCATTCAAAGCAATAGGATTGCCTCAGGAGGGGCTAGGACACGACCAACGATGCGAACGCCCGACCTTTCGCGAATGGCCCGGTGTCGTTTGCTGGAGAGGCGTCCGAGAGCTATCCTTGCCCGGACATCATGACCGATCGCCAAGAGAGAAGAGGCTACGCGATGTACCCAACCCGATGGCTACCTACACTTGCCCTGCTCTTCTCGCTCGCCGCGACGGCGTTCGGCCAGCAAGCCGACGCCGACCTCGATTCCCTGGTCAAAGCCCTCAATGACGACAACGTCCAAACGCGTCTGCAAGCGATCTTCGAGCTCGAGCAGCTCGGCCCCAAGGCAATCCCCGGACTTCTCGAAGCACTCAAAAACAGCGACCCACGCGTCCGCTCCGAGGCGCTCGTGGCCCTCAGCATGCTGGGACCCAATGCGAACGAAGCGGTCCCCCAACTCGCCAAGAATCTCCGGTCGGACGATGCCCAGCTACGGGAGATGAGCATGCTCGCCCTGGGTGGCATTGGACCGCCGGCCGCGTCGGCGGTGGAGCCTCTCGAGAAACTGCTCGACGGGGAGGACAACCACCTTGCCGTCGATGCTTCCTTGGCACTGCTGCACATTAAGCCGGACGACCCCGAGATCCGCTCACGGATCCTCAAGGCCGCCCTGACCGGTCTCCGCAGTTCCAACCCTCACACCATCAACGAGTCGATCTTCGCCCTGAGCCTCTTGGGAAGTGACGCCGAGTCCGCGATTCCCCAACTGGTCGAGGAAATCTCCAGCGCGATGTCGCCCGAGCGAGTCGCCAAGGCCGCGGCCGCGCTCGGAAGTATCGGCGTCAACTCGCAAGCCGTCACCAACGCCCTCGTGAAGGCCTTCGCCAGCGACAACCCACAGGTGCAAGGAAACGCGCTTCAAGCGCTGGTGCGGGTACGTCCCGCGACCGATCCCCAAGTCGAGACGCTGGCCAAACTCCTTGGCGGCGAGAACGAAACCTATCGTGGGATGGCGTTTCAGGGTCTTTTGGGATTGGCGGGAACATCGACGACCGCGCTCGACGCCCTGCTGCGGTTCTTCCCCAAGGCGACGCCCGAGATGACCGCCGCGGCGCTCGACGCCTTGGACGATACGGGGACGCGGATGGTTCCCGCCTTTGTCAAGGCCCTCGGCGACGAGGCGACCCGCGGCGCGGCGCTCAAGGCGCTCTCGCACCTGGGCCCCGACGCCGCCGGCGCGGTCCCCGCTCTGGAAGGGTTGCTCGCTAGCCCCGATTCGGCCACGAAGTTGCAAACGCTGCTGGTCCTCGCCCACATCAGATCCGGAGCCGCTCCCGCGACCGACAAGATCGCGGCCTTGCTCGACGACGCCGATCCCCAGATCGCCCAAGCGGCGGCCTACGCGCTGGGCAAGATCGGACCGGGCGCGAAGGCGGCGGTCCCGCTGCTGACGGCGAAACTCTCGTCCCAGGAGACCTTCCTCCCGATCGCCTCGGCGTGGGCCCTGACGAACATCGTTCCCGACGACTCGGCGGTCGTCGAGCGTGCCCTTCCCCTTCTTGCGAAAGGCTTCGAGGAGAAGCGTCCCCAAGTCATCTTCGAGTTCGCCGAGTCGGTCGATCACTTGGGACCGAAGGCACTTCCCCTCCTGCCGACGCTGCTCTCGGTCGCGAAGGATGGTACCCGCGAGCCGGTGGTCCGCGCGACCGCGATCTACGCGATTGGCGCTATCGGACCGGACGCGAAGGAGGAGTCGCTGGGTTTCCTGCTCAAGCAACTGGAGGCCAAGGACGCCAGTGTCCGCCTCGCCGCGATCTACGCCCTGGCCAATGTCGACCCGCAGCACGGCCGTCGCTTGACGCAACTGGTCCCGATCCTCCTCTCGGTGCTGGAAGAGCGCGACGACGTCGCCCACGTTCAAGCGATCGAAGCTCTTTCGGAGTTGGCCGAACACGAACCGGAAGTCGTGACCGAACTGGCCAAGGCCCTCCAGGACGCCGATGTGCATGAGCGGGCCTCGATCCTCGCGGCGCTCGCGGAACTGGGAGAGCAGAGCCAACCGGCACTCCCCGCGATTCGCGAGATGCTCAAGGATGATCGGGCGCCGGTCCGCTACAACGCCGGGTTCGCCGTTGGCAAGATCGGTCCGAGCGCGAAGGAGGCGGTTCCCGACTTGAAGGCGGGGCTGTCGCACCCCGATCCTTTCCAGCAGATCACCAACGCCTACGCGCTGGCCCGGGTCGTTCCCGACGATCCGATCATCGCTCAGCAAGTCCTTCCGCTGCTGGAGCGTGGTTTGACCACCGGCGACGCTCGCGTCCGCTTGGCAATCATCGACGTTCTGGCGGAGTTGGGCCCCCGCGCCGCGCCGGCCAAGGCCGCCGTCGAGGCCGCGACCAACGACCGCGAACCCGCGATCCGACGCCGTGCCCAGCGGGCGCTCAAAAAGCTCGAGGCCTCGGGCACGTCCTCCTAGAAGGGAGGCGCTTCTCGAGCGACAGCCCAACTTCCTGTACCGATCCACCACCAAGATGATGCCGTCTCCAACCCGAGGCGGTATATTACCCGACGAATCATCACGCGACGTTTGACCAGGCCGCCGACTTCGGTAGCCACAGGGAGGTTTCTCAATGTCCGACCAGGAGTTGTCCGTCACCCAGACTCCCGGAACAACTCGTTGGCACGATCTGGCCGAACGAACACTTGCCGGCGAACCACTCTCTTTCGAGCAAGGCCTCGCCATCCTGCGATCGCCCGACATCGAGTTGCTCGACTTGATGAGCGCCTGCTACCGCGTCCGGCATCACCACTTCGGCAACCGCGTCCAGCTCTACTTCCTGATGAACGCGAAGAGCGGCCTCTGCCCCGAAGACTGCTCCTACTGCTCGCAGTCGAAGGTCTCCGACGCCGAGATCCCGAAGTACAACCTGCTCAACGAAGAGAAGCTCCTCGAAGGGGCCCGCCTCGCCGCCGAACGCAAGGCGAAAACCTACTGCATCGTCATCTCCGCCCGCGGCCCGTCCGAACGCGAGATCGAGACCGTCACCACCATCGTTCGCAAGATCAAGGATCAATACCCGATCAAGATCTGCGCTTGTCTCGGCTTGCTCGACGACGACCAGGCCCGGCGCCTCAAGGAAGCGGGAGTCGACCGCGTCAACCATAACCTCAATTCGAGTGAAAACTACTACGGCGAGATCTGCACCACCCACGGGTTCTCCGATCGGGTCGAAACCCTCCGCGCGGTCCGCGACGCGGGCATGGAACTCTGTTCCGGCGGCATCATCGGCATGGGCGAAAAGGATGAGGATGTCGTCGACATGGCCTTCTCGCTTCGCGACATCGGGGTCGAATCGATCCCCGTCAACTTCCTCAATGCCATCGACGGCACGCCGCTGGAAGGTTCCTCGGGACTCAACCCGCGTTACTGCCTGAAGGCCCTCGCCCTCTTCCGTTTCGCCAACCCCGACCGCGAACTGCGCATCGCCGGCGGACGCGAGATCCATCTTCGCACGCTGCAACCGATGGGCCTCTACGCCGCCAACTCGCTCTTCGTCGGCGACTACCTCACCACCAAGGGACAGGCCCCGGTCGAGGACTATCGCATGCTCGAAGACCTCGGCTTCGAAGTCTGCCGCGACGGACTGCCGGAACTGCAAGCGGATCCCCTCACGGTGATTGGTTAGTCACCGGCCGGAGCCCTCATTGCCTTCGGTCCCCTTCCTCCGTAACGTAGATCCACTGTTCGAGACAGGTGCGCGAGATCGTTTCTCGCGAGAATAGGGAAGACGGTGAGAATCCGTCGCGGGGCCGCCGCTGTGATCGGCAAGGCCCGTCGGCATCAGCCACTGTCCGCCAAGCGGATGGGAAGGCGCCGACTGGCCGCGAACGCCGAAAGCCAGAAGACCTGCCCGTCTCACAACCCAAACGTCGCGGTACCCGGCGCGGGGTCAGGTGGATCTTCCGCGCAACCTCCACCTTCTCCCCCCACCAACCAGGCACCGACGAGAGATGCCGGCTCGGACCCAGCCGGCCACGGGAGGTGCTTCTATGTCCGTACCACGCCATCGTTCCGCGCATCCAGCTTTTACCCTCATCGAATTGCTGGTGGTCATCGCGATCATCGCTATTCTCATCGGCCTCTTGCTCCCCGCGGTGCAACAAGCACGAGGGGCGGCCAGGCGCATGCAGTGCTCTAGCAACCTTCGCCAAATGGGCGTCGCGCTGAGTCTCTATGTCGAGGCCAACGGCGGCCAGTTCATGCCGGCATCGACTCACAACTGGGCCGACCCGCAACTCCCCGAGAGCTACTGGTTCGGGGCCGTCCTCGACAACAATCCCGGCGCGGATCGAGAGATCGACGTTCAGCAAGGCTACCTAATGCCCTACATGGAGGGCACGGCGACGATTGGCCGCTGCCCCGAGTTCCGCGAAGGAGCCTTCACCTTCCGCTTCGCGGGAGCGACCTCCGGCTACGCCTACAACTACGTCTATCTTGGCCCCGGCGTCAGCCCGATCTCGGCTGCCGATCCTTGGACTCTCTCCAGTCCTGTGACCTATCGATGGACGAAGGTAACGTCGACATCGAAGACGATCGCGTTCGCCGACTCGGCGCGCGTCAACGCCTGGTCGTACGCGTCGCCAGTGCTAGAGGAAAACCACTACCTCGATCCCCCTTCGAACCAATACCCGACCGTCCATTTTCGCCACCAGGGTGTCGCGAACGTCCTCTTCGTCGACGGCCACGTCGAAGCGATGATTCCTTCGCGCAATCCCCCAGCTTCGTGGACGACGCCCGCCGAACTCGAGCTGCGGAAAGAGAAGGATCTCCACGACCTGGGCAACGACGACAGCTTGTTTGATCACGAATAGAAGGAGAAGGTTGATGCGTATCCGCTACGGCTTTCTTCTCCTTGGTTTCCTCGGTTGTTCCGACTCAACACCACCGCCCGCGCCGACTGCCGTCGAGGCCGAGGTTCAAACCGACCTTTCCCGTGACCAACTCATGCAATTGGTCAAGGGACTCGACTCGTCTCGAGCAAGCGTTCGGCTTCAGAGCGCGACCACTCTCGGGCGCCTCGGAGCCCAAGCGCGACCCTTCGCCGAGCGGCTAAAGGAAATCGCCGAGCGGGACAAGGACAAGCGCGTTCGCGAGGCCGCGAGCCAAGCGATCGCGAAGATCAGTCCGCCATCCACCGAGGAGACAACTCCATGAATTCCAGTACCAGCACTCCCATCACCGTCAACGAACCGGGGACGGGCACGCTCGAAATCTTTCCCCTCCCCACCGACGAGGAGTTCCTGAAGCGACTGTTGGAAGATCTCTTCGCCAATCACTGGCAAGAGTTCTACTTCGGGACGATGGTGCAGGGATCGGTCTTCGAAATCAAAGCGCCCGGCCCGCCCAAGAAGATCGGCCTACTCGACGGGTACTTGACGGTCGACTTCGGACCGTGGCACTTTCATCTCTGCATCGGCACGACCAAGGGGATGCCGGGTCGGCCGACGGAATTGGAGGTCGCGAAGCAACGACAAACCGCCCGGGCCGAGTTCTATCGTGGCATCACCGACGACCGCTGCGTCGGGCATTGGGGCTTCCGCATGTTCAACGGCAACGGCGACAACCAACTGACGATCTTTCTCCCCAATCCCTTTCTCAGTGACGAGATGAAGGTCCTCAAGACTCCCGACTGGTCTCGGCTGAACTTATGGGACGACCTGAGAAAGACGTATCTCGGCTTGGAACCCGATCCCAAGGACCGAACCTCCACGAAGCTCGTCCACGGGTAGATCTCCAGAACGGCTCGCCGTTGGTTGTCCCTCTTGCAAGTGCCCACTTGGGCCAAAGTGATGTTCGGGGCCGATACCCGCGTTGGCGCGAGCATGCTTGGACAACACTTGCGTGGGTAGTCACGCCACCGTTCACGAGGAAAGTCGACGTGTCCCGAACGCTCCTTACGCTCGGAACGATCGGCCTGCTCTTCCTCGCAGGCCATCTCCTGACGACGAACGCTCCACGAGCGCCCATGTGGCTGGGCGTCCCCAACAACCCCGGCACGATCGTGCGCCAAGACTTCCCCGTCACGGTGACCGACGGCTACGGCCACCCCATCCGGATCGATCGGCCCCCCCAACGGATCGTCTCGCTCATGCTCGCGACCGACGAGATCCTTCTCGAACTGGTCGACCACAAGCGCATCACCGCACTGACGCCCATCGCCACGACGCCGAGCGTCTCCAACTGCGTCGCGGAAGCCAAGGGCTTCCCAACGGTGGTCGGAACGAGCCTCGAACGCATCATTTCTCTGCGACCGGACATCGTTCTGGCGGCGCGCTTCACCGAAATCCCGACAGTCAGCACGCTCAAGCAAGCCGGAATCACCACCTTCCGCTTCGGCCGCTACGAGACCTTGGCGGACATCCGTCACAACATCAAGCTCCTTGGCGTGATCACTGACGAGAGGGAACGAGCCAGCGAGATCCTCCATTGGATGAGCGATTCGCTCGGCGTCGTGGCGGCGGCGGGATCGCGTGCCGCGGCCAAGCCACGTGTCCTCCTCTATCGCGGCGGGTTCTCGGCGGGCGCGGCGACCCTCTTCGACGAGATGCTTACCGCCGCCGGGGGAACGAACGTCGCGGTGGAAGCCGGACTGGTGGGGCACGGGCCGATCTCGAAGGAGCTCGCCATCGCGCTCGACCCGGAGGTGATCGTGATGACCAACCCCTACGCCGAGGGGGACGACCCGCCGATCGATCCCCGTTCGAGCGTGATCGACGATCCAAGCTGGCAAGGGGTGACCGCCGTCCGTCACCGGCGAGTCCATCTGGTCCCGGCCCCCGAACTCGGATGCATCTCCCATCACATTGTCCGGGGAGCTCTGGCTCTCGGCCGAGTCATTCATCCGACGCTCTTCGAGAACGTGGAAATTCCCGCGTTTCCAAGTCAGTCCAGCCAACAGGGAGACAGCGAGTGAGCGACCCGTCGGCCAATGCGGTTGACCTCCAGCATGCCTCGCGGCCCGGCATCGTTGTCGGCTCGTTGATCGGACTGCTCGTCGCGGCCATGGGGCTCTCCATCGCCGCGGGAGCGGCGCCAATCTCGCCGCTGGAGATCGTGGGCATCCTCGTCAAGTCGACCCTCGGCCTCTCGATCACCACTTGGGAACCATGGCAGGAGATCGTCCTACTCCAGGTCCGGCTGCCACGAGTCTTGGTCGGCGTCTTGGTCGGCGGCGGACTCGCGGTCGCGGGCGCGGTGATGCAGGGACTCTTCCGCAACCCGATGGCCGAGCCCGGAGTGATCGGCATTTCCGCCGGGGCGTCGCTCGGAGCCGTGATCAGCATGGCGACGGGCTGGGCACTCGCCTCGATGTTGGTCCTGCCGTTGATGGCTTTCGTCGGGGCGATCGTGACGACCTTTCTCGTCTACCTGATCTCGACTGTTCGCGGTCATACGTCGACGGCGACGCTCCTTCTCTCGGGAATCGCGGTCGGCGGCATCGCGACCGCCATGACCTCGTTCGTGCTGTCGATCTCCCTTCCGAACTGGGAGGTTGGGCGACAGATCATCTTTTGGCTGATGGGCGGCATGCAACGGGCGGGCTGGGCCGACGTCGCGATGGCAACCCCGCTCGTCCTCGGGGGATGTGGCCTACTCTTGCTCCACTCGCGCGACTTGAACATCCTGGCGTTGGGCGAGGAGACCGCGTTGTCGCTGGGCATCAACGTTCAAGCGAGCCGGCGCAACATGCTCTTTCTCGCCGCGATGATCACGGGGACGTGCGTCTCGGCCAGCGGCGTGGTGGTCTTCGTGGGCCTGATCGTTCCCCATGTGCTGAGGCTCTTCGTGGGGCCCGAACACCGCATCCTCGTCCTAACCAGCTTTCTGGGAGGCGCGTGCCTGATCGTGTTCGCGGATTTGATCTCCCGGACGGCGATGCCCCCCGACGAAATTCGCCTGGGAATCCTCACCTCCCTCTTGGGCGGTCCCTTCTTTCTCTACCTGATGATCAAGAACAAAGAGCGCGTCGAAGCCCTTTGATCGCGATGGCGAGCGCGGGAGCGTCGACACTCGAGCGCCACCCTAAAAAGGGCGACCACGGCACATCTTAACTTCCGCGCCTGCCCACGCGAGCATGAGGCATGGCACCCGAGACGACAAGAGATCACGACGTGACATCAAGTGGTGGCGGGATCGTCCAAGTCGTGGAGGCGGTCCCAGGTGAACAGACCCAGATCGTGACCGTCACTGAAGACGAGCTTGATGGCGTAGTTGCCAACCAGGTTGGCGCCGACGATCGCGATGTCGGCCGGCACGCTCGCGATGTCGAGAATGCGCACGCCGGTCACTTCGTCGACGCAGGAAGCGCAGCGGCACTCGCATCGCAACAGGTGGGCGGCATGGCTCTTCGCGTGACCATCAGGCCACGACAACTCCAGCCGGTTGGTCGTCTTGTCCAAGCGGACCGCTTTGGGAGGGGGCACCATGGCGAGGCTCAACCGATCGTCGAGGAATTGGAAGTCGACCGAGCCCCTTCCGGCTCGACATTGACGAAGAGTTCGTAGCCGGTCTGACGATGAAACCGCTCGCGGGTCGCTTCGGAGATCGCCGGATCGGCGTCGAACCGGACCTCGATCAGTGAGTGCTCGTGATCAATACGGGTTTCGGCCTCGTGCTCGGGGGCGAGTCGTTCGTGCAACGCCCGCAGCAAGTCGTCATCACTGGTTCCCTCCACCAAGCGGATCGCCCAGCCACTCTGCCGCGACCACTCCTGCAGTCGCTGCGCGAGATGACGTTCGGCGGCGCGGGGGAAACGGAAGGTCAGTTCGGCGACCCGCTCCTCGGGGTAGAAGCCGGTTCGCACGAGGCCGGTCTCCTCGGGAAACATCCCACGCAAGGATGCTCGCGCCCGTTCGACGGGGGTCGTCGGTGTCACCACTCCTTCCGGAACGATGCGATCCCGGGCGGTGACCCGGAGGATGAAGGGCCGCCGCCGGTCGGGGATGAAGTAGGACTGATCGCTTCCGTAGATCGCTTCGCGGACGACGCGGCGGTCGGCCGCGGTGACCGTTTGGGGTTGCTTCCAGATCTCGACCAACTCCTCGAGCGTGATCCACGGGACCGGAGGCGACAGGCCACACAGCCAGTAGTGGATCTCGGCGAGGTTCAACGCTCGCGACTGTGTCGGGTCCCAAGGCGGCCACTCCTGGAGTGGACTCGTGCGCGTGACGGGTCGTCGCGACCACCCCGGTTCGAAGTCGACGGTCTCGCCGTTGACGGGAATCCCAACATCGCTAATCCCCGCCCGCATCAGTTGGCGTGCGAGCCCCTCTCGAGCCGAACCGTCGCCATGAACCAGGAGCACGAGCTTCGACTTGAACTTGCTGGCCAGGGCGGTCAACTCTCCCCCGTCGGCGTGCGCCGAGAGAGGGCAGGCTTCGACGGCACACCCAACTTCGGTCCAGACGCCGCCGAGCGGGAAGTAGCGCCGATCCTCGACTGTCTCGGCGAGATCGAGCAGCGCCTGGCCGGGTGACTCTTCGTCCTGATAGCCGGTGATGAGGATGAGATTCCGCGGCGAACCGATCCACTGCGTCGCGTAGAACTGACTCGCCCCACCGTGGAGCATTCCGCTGGAGGCGACCACGACGCAGCGTCCCTCCTGGGCGATGCGCTGGCGTTGCCCATTGCTGACAACAGGCCGAACCGGCAGGTCGCGCGGGAAGACCGGGTTGAGCCCGGACTCCCAAAGCCGGCGTGCTTCCGGAGCGAGTTCGTCGGGGAACTGGTCGTAGACCTCGGAGATCGGCCGGACCAAACCGTCGGCATAGACCGGGAGGTTGGGGCTAAGCTTTCCACGCCGCATCGCGTGACCGAGGAGCAGGAGGATCTCCTGGGCCCGCCCCAAGGCGAAAGTGGGAAAGAGGATCGAGCCGCCGGTTTCGTAACATTGGCGAACCCGCTCGATGATGCGATCGTATTGCGTCGGCCGATGAGCGTGCATCCGGTCGCCGTAGGTGCTCTCGAGCACCAAGACATCGGGTCGGATGCTGGGAGCGAACGCGCCGGGAACCGCGTATTGGTCGCCGACGGAGACATCGCCGCTGACCAGTACCGATGTGGTGGGCCCGGCAATCTCGATCATCGCGGCCCCGAGCAGGTGCCCGGAGGGAAACCAGGTCGCTTTGACGCCCGCGTCACCCAGCCGCATCGCCCGTCCCCAGGCCACGGACTTCATGCGATCGATCGCCGTCGAAACCAAGCCCGGTGCGAAAAGGGGCATCTCACCCGCATCCTGCCGGTACTTCTCCATGATGCGCCGAGTGTCGTGGAGCATCACCCGCGAGAGTTCTAGGGTCGCTTCCGTCGCCAGAATCGGGCATCCCTTGGGAAGGTACGGGTCGATCGCCGGCAGGGCGCCGATGTGGTCGGTGTGGGCATGCGTGACGAGAACGGCGCTGACCGGCGGTCCCTTCTCCAGGTAGGAGAGATCGGGGAGCGCCTCGCCCTTGGGCGCGTTGAGACGTTGGCCGCAATCGACGACGACGCGAGTCTCGCCGATGTCAATCACTTGACACGACGCGCCGATCTCCTCCGCCCCGCCGAGAAACGTGATGCTGATGCGGTCCTTCATAACTCTCTCGGCGCTTTCGAATGACGACTGACGGTGACGAGGGGCGATGGCGAACGTGTCGTCGGAGCTGAAGCCTTCCCGAACGAGCCAACGTCATGATAGAAGGAACGTCGCCCGATCGCGATGGCAATCGAACGTCAGGTATTGACAGAGCCTATCCCTTCTTCTCGTCCATCCAGCGGCGGAGCATCGTTGCGGCGACGGCCGGATCGAGCTGTACTTGATCGTTGACCTGTTGCTTCATCGCCGCTTTGCGCGCCTTGGCTCGCGTCTCCGGGGATGCCGGACCGAGTCGCTGCTGCGCCGAGTCGAGCGCTTCGCGTACCGCTCCCTTCGCGGACGGTTGAGGAACGTCCCCGACCGAACTCGCGGCCGGTTCCGGTTTCCCAACTGTCCGGGACGCCCGTGCAGCGGTCGACGTCGGCTTGGGTGCGGGGGCGCCCTTCGGCGAGGAAGCGCGAGTCGTCGATGGGGGTTTGTTCCCCAATAGAATCGCGACGGCGCCAATGATGATCGCCGCGCCCACCAAGATGATGGCGATACCGCTCACCCGAGAATTCTCCGTCTACTCGTGTCTCGACCTCCCCATTGTATCGCCGGTTCCACGCCGGAAACTGATTCTCCGCGACCAGTCGGCCATCGATCGGGCAAAGTGTTCGGGTTGTGACGACAAAACAATCGACGAGGGAAGACTTGATCTCGATGATCTCCTGGATTTCGCGCGTCTAGCCCGAAGAATTGCACAGCCACCCATCGTGGCTCGCTTCCCACGAACGACTCGTTCTCCCCAGATCCACCGGAGTTGGCAACATGGTACGACGTCCGGCACTTGGTTGGCCCTCGATCTGGTTGGCCCTCTTGCTCGCTCAGCCCGCGCTGGTCGGCTCCGCGATCGCGGAGCCCTACACGCACCTCACCTTCGACGCGACCGGCGACAGCGAGGAGTCGCGCATCATTCAGCGCATCGTCCTAGCCAGCATCCCCCGCGTTCACGACGAACGCCCCAACTGGGGCAACACCGTCCACATCTTCGACGGCTTCGATTGGAAACGCGACGGCTTCCGCATCAAAGTGAGCAAGCGAAAGAAGAAAGAGGTCAACCACGGGCTCTGGAAGCACTACCGCGTGACGTTGGTCGATCCCGAGAAGCACTTGCACGTCGTCGTCAAGAACACGCGTCAGCTCGCCGAGGACCGCTTCGCTTTCCAAGTCTTCCTCTCGTGCAAGCTCGATGGCTACGCCGAGTTTCGCCACTGGAACAATGGGATCAAGCTCTTCAGCGTCGACACCGAGGGAGACGCGGACGTTGAAATGACCCTCGACTGCGAAGTCACTCTGAAGATGACCGGCGAGTGGTACCTCCCCAGCATCGAGGTCTCGCCCAAGATAACGCGGTCGCAACTGACGCTGCGCAATTTCACCCTCCGCCGTTTCGGTCACGGCAAGGGACCGATCGTTCGCGAGATCGGCAACTCTCTCGAAGGGGCGATTCAGCGCATGATGGACGAGCAGGAGCCCCGCATCGTCGACTTGGCGAACAAGGAGTTGGCGGAATTCGAGGAGGAGGGGAAACTCAAGTTCTCCTCGTGGAAGTCGATCACCGACATGATCGGCAAACTCGACCGCAAGCAGGCGAGCAACGTCAAGGTCCACAAAACCTTCTCCCCCCTCACGCATCATCGCGTCCCGTAGCAAGGGACCTCGTGCCACCGATGTCCTTCTGGGCGCGGTCTACGTTCTGGGTTCCATGCCCACGAGGCGTGGGCATGGAACCCCTGAGATATCTTCGAGCCCCGAAACGACATCTCCCCACGTGTTGGTAAGGGCAAAGTGGTCGATCGAGGTCACGGGTAGTCGACGCCGCCGGCATTGAACGGATTGCAGCGCAAGATCCGCCACGCCCCGAGTAGGCATCCCTTCCAGAAGCCGTACTTGCCAATCGCCATCACGGTGTAGCGACTGCATGAGGGATGGAAGCGGCAGCAGCCGTGAAAGATGGGACTGAGCCAACGCTGATACTGGCCAATGAGAAAGACGCCCCCTTTGGCCAATAGCGACTTGGGGGGATAACGCTGCCAGACCTCGAGTTCGTCGCTCGGCTCTTCCTCTCGCGAGGACTCAGCCGCGGGCGACGTCGTTCTGCCCGTCTCGCTCTCGGCGCCGTTCATTGGCCGCGACTCGTTTCATGAGATACAAGAGATCGTCCGCCACCTCGCGGTAGCCGAATTCGAGCTTCCGCGTTCGGGGAGCCTTCTTCTTCGCGCGCCGCCGAGGCAACACGATCCAGTCCCAACCGCTCGGCTGCCGATCCTTCGAGAGCCGAAAGGCCTCACGGCAAAGTCGCTTGAATCGGCCCCGCACGACCGCGGTCCCCAAGCCTCGCCCCACGGTCAGCCCCAGTCGGCTGTAACTCAACCCGTTCGGCTTGCCGTAGAGCACCAGGCAGCGACCACCAGCGGAATTGCGATGATCGAACACGGCGCTGTAGTCGCGATCGAGGGCGAGGCGTTCACGGCCACGAAGTCGTCGGTCAGTCGTCGTCCGAATCCTTCTCGTTGGGGTCGTTGGCGCCATCGTCGTCGTAGACCGTGTCGTCGTCTCCCTGCGTGACCTCGGCGCGGAGATCGACGTACTTGATCGGCTTCTTCTCTTCGTCACCCTTATCGACCAGCCGCCGCCCCGCGCGACGAACGAACGTGAAGAGCCCGAACGCCATCAACAAGATGCCGGCAATCGCCAGCCCGCCCCAGAGCACGAGCGTCACGCGGATTGCTTCCTGCTCATCCGGCGTGATCTCGTTCTCTTGCGACGCCGACAACGTCGCCAACAGCAGCAACCCGGCTATCGTCATGAACGGCAACAAGCGACTCAAAGGTCTATCTCCCAAAACGACGGGCCTTGGCGTTCCTCGGTGATCCGGATGCGGAACTGTTGCAGATGCTCGAGTTGGGCGCAGCGGCGTTGCGATTCCCGAACGGCGAGTTTGAGATCGCGGATGTCCGCCGACATTTGCAGGATGATCCGAATCCCTTCGATGTTCACGCCCAAGTCGCGATAGAGACTCGTGATCGACCATAGGAGCCGAAGCTGCGACTTGGTGAACCCGCGCGCGCCACCGACTTCCGTCAACTGCACCAAGTCGGCCTTGAGGAACTGCCCCAAGACTTCGGGTTCGATCCTCAGTTCCCGACAAACCACGGCTTCGGAGTAGAGCTGTGTCATCTCACCACCCCCGATCCGCGCGAGGGTTGCTGGCGTTTCGTTCCCCGAATTCCTTGATCAGACGTCTGCTCTCCTCGTCGATGTTCTTGGGAACAACCACCTTCATGCGGGCGTAGAGATCGCCACGCTGCCCACTCTTGGTATACCCGCCCTTCTGACGCAAACGCAACTTCTGACCGCTCGAGGTTCCCGCGGGCAGGGTGATCGTCGTCATCCCCTCAAGTGTCGGCACGTCGATCGAACCGCCGAGGATCGCCTCGGAAATGGAGATGGGGACCTCGACGAAGAGGTCGTTGCCTTCCCGCGTGTAGTAGGGATGTTTGTCGACGCGAACCAGGACGTAGAGGTCGCCCGGCGGCCCCTGGCCCGTCGGCGACTTGCCCCCCTTCCCGGCCAGTCGCAGTCGGCTGCCGTCGGTCACCCCTGGAGGGATCGTCACGGTGAGTCGATCTTGACCCGCGCCACTGATGGTGATGTCGAGGTCGCCGCCCCGAACGGCGGTGTCGAAGGGAATCGTCAGTTCGGTCTCGATGTCGTCGCCGGCGACGTTGTAGGGACCGCGAGCGCCTCGCTGTCCCCGGCCACCCAGGATCCCTTCGAACAGATCGCTGAAGTCGCCAAGATCGACGTCCTGGACCGAGGGGTCGCCTTCGCGCTGGCTCCAGGTGTAGGACCAGGATCCCGGTCCGGATTGCTGCGCTCCGGGCTCAAAAGCCGCCGACCCGAAGCGGTCGTATTGATTTCGTTTCTCGGTATCGCCGAGGATGTCGTAGGCTTCCTGGACCTTCTTGAACTTGCCCTCGGCGGTCTTGTCGCCGGGATGAAGGTCTGGATGGTACTCGCGCGCGAGCTTGCGATATGCCCGCTTGATCTCATCCTCGGTCGCGCTTCGTTCGACGCCAAGCGTCTCGTAGTAATCACTCGCCATGCCGGCCCCGTGCTGCCCGAAAGCCGTCGCCGGCCTTCATCATTCCGATTTCACGCACCGCGCTATTCTAGGATCACGCTTGGGAGGCGTCGAAGGGAGCCCCCCGTCAAAAAATGGACGAGTCCCGAAAAACCGCCCAGAACCTTTGGAAGACCCCGGTAGGCACCATATGATCGTCGGCGGGAGCGGAGCTTCCCACTCTTTGGCACTTCCGCCGAATTGGATCACCCGATTCGCGGGGCATGAGGCAGGAATGGTGCCGGTCCGTACATGATCGCAGTGTCAAAGGAACATCGGCCGTGGATGTCAACCTCAAGTCACTCATCGGGAAGCTGAACCGAACCTGCCACAAGGCTCTCGAAGATGCGGCGGGCGCCTGCGTCTCCCGCACCAACTACCACATCGAGATCGAACACTGGCTCTCGAAGCTCCTCGACGACCCGAACAACGACATCGGGCGGATCATGCGGCAGTTCGAGATCAACCCCGACCGCGTCAACGCGGGACTGACGAACGTCCTCGACCGACTCAAGACCGGTTCCTCGCGCCAACCGAGCATTTCGCCCGACGTCATTGCCGCCGCAAAGGATGCCTGGCTCGTGTCGACCGTCGAGTTCGGCTACGGCCGCGTTCGCAGCGGGACGGTCCTACTCGCGATCTTGAACGATAGCCAGCTCGCTAGCCGCTTGCGGGATGCCTCGCGGGAGTTCGATCGTATTTCGCCGGAAGCTCTCAAGGAGAGCTTCACCAAGATCGTCGCCGAGTCAAGCGAAGAAGCGGAGATGATCGCCGAGCCCGGGGCGGCCGCCGGAGCTCCCTCGAGCAAGGGGATCGGCGCTCGCGGCAAGACGACCTCGCTCGATCAGTTCTGCATCGACCTGACCCAGCGAGCCCGGGAAGGCGCCATCGACCCCGTCCTCGGACGGGACAACGAGATCCGGCAGATTGTCGACATCCTCACCCGTCGCCGTCAGAACAACCCGATTCTCACCGGCGAGGCGGGCGTCGGCAAGACCGCCGTCGTCGAAGGGTTCGCCCTGCGGATTGCCGCTGGCGACGTTCCGCCGTCACTGCAGAACGTCGAACTGCGAACACTCGACCTCGGCTTGCTCCAAGCAGGTGCCGGCGTCAAAGGCGAGTTCGAGAACCGCCTCAAGTCGGTCATCGACGAGGTGAAGAGTTCGCCCACCCCGATCATTCTCTTCATCGACGAAGCCCACACCATGATCGGCGCCGGCGGCCAAGAAGGCGGAAGTGACGCCGCCAACTTGCTCAAGCCCGCGCTGGCTCGTGGCGAACTGCGGACGATCGCGGCCACGACTTGGGCCGAGTACAAGAAGTACTTCGAGAAGGATGCCGCTCTCGCGCGGCGGTTCCAGGTCGTCAAGGTCGAGGAGCCGACCGAGCCGATCTGTACCATCATGATGCGGGGGCTGACCGAGACGCTTGAGAACCACCACAAGGTGCCGATTCTCGATGAGGCGATCGACGCGTCGGTCCACTTCTCCGCCCGTTACATCTCGGGACGACAGCTTCCCGACAAGGCGGTCAGCCTGCTCGACACCGCATGTGCCCGCGTTTCCCTGAGCCAGTCGGCCACGCCCCCTTCCATTGAAGACACGACGCGAACGATCGAGAACCTGAAGACCGAGCTTCGCATCCTCGAAGGTGAGCAGGCCGCCGGTTCCGACCACGCCGTCCGCATCGAGGAGATCAAGGAGAAGCAAGCCGAAGCCGAGAAGACGCTGGGCGAACTTCGCGAGCGCTGGGACACGGAACGGGAACTCGTCGGCGAGATCCGCGAGATCCGCACCGAGCTTCGTGGCAATGGCACCCCCGCCGAGGAAGAGGAGCTCTCCGAGGAAGACCAGAAGACCAAGGAGGCGGTCGACAAGCTCTCCGAGTCGAAACCGAAGGAACCGCTCTCGCCCGAGAAGATCGAGGAACTGCGTGGCAAGCTCGACACCCTCACCGGCCAACTTCACGAAGCCCAAGGCGAGGATCCGCTGATCCACCCCTTTGTCGACTCGCAAGCGATCGCGAGCGTCATCGCCGACTGGACCGGCATCCCCGTTGGCCGAATGCTCGCCGACGAGATCAAGACCGTCCTGAATCTGAAAGAGACCATGGGGAAGATGGTCGTCGGCCAGGATCATGGACTCGAAGCCATTGCCCGCCGTATCCACACCGCTCGGGCGAACATGGACGACCCGAACCGTCCGATCGGCGTCTTCCTGCTCGTCGGCCCCAGCGGCGTCGGCAAGACCGAGACCGCGATTACGCTGTCGGAACTCCTCTACGGCGGCGAACGCAACATGGTGACCATCAACATGTCCGAGTACCAAGAGGCGCACACCGTCTCGGGACTCAAGGGCTCGCCTCCCGGCTATGTCGGCTACGGCGAAGGTGGCGTCTTGACCGAAGCGGTCCGCCAGAAGCCCTACTCGGTCGTCCTGCTCGACGAGTTCGAGAAGGCCCACCAAGACGTGTGGGAACTCTTCTACCAGGTCTTCGACAAGGGAACGCTCGAGGACGGCACCGGGCGGGTCATCGACTTCCGCAACACCGTCATTCTCTGTACGTCCAATGTCGCGACCGACACGATCACGAGCCTCTGCGCCGATCCGGAAACCCGTCCCGATCCAGGCGATTTGGTCACCGCGATTCGTCCGGAGTTGGAGAAGGCCTTCCCGCTGGCTCTCTTGGGCCGCATGGTGGTCTCGGCGTACTACCCGATCTCCGACGAGGTCATGAAGCTCATCACGAAGCTCAAGCTCGGCAAGATCGTCCGCCGCATCAAGGGCAACCACAGTGTCGAAATGACCTACGACGAGTCGTTGCTCGACGAGGTCGTCAGTCGCTGCACCGAGGTCGCCAGTGGTGCTCGCAACGTCGACCACATCCTGACCAACACGTTGCTGCCTGAAGTTTCCCGAGAGTTCCTCGCCCGAATGGCGGAGAATAAGGAAGTCAGCGCCATCAACGTCACGGTCGGTGACGAGGGCGATTTCGTGTACCAGTTCACGGAAACTGATTTCTAGCGATGGGAACCGCACCGGTTTCGATTGATCCGTTCGGGGTATTCGGGCCTCCGCCCGGCTTGCTCCCCTATTGGATCATGAGCCTCAACCTGCTCCACGCGTACATCGTCTACATCACGTTGATGTTTTTGACGTCGGTGGGGCTACGCCTTCGGTTCTACAGCAGTGTCCTCGACGTGGCGCGTCATCTCTCGACCTCCTGCCCCAACGTCTACCGACTGATCAACGAGCATTGGATTTTGACACTTCGGGGCGGATTGCTGCCACTTGTGAGCATTTACGTCGGCTTGCTGGCCTTTTCGGGGCTGCTCAACCTGCTTGTGCTTCGGGAATCGGCAATCACTTTTGAAATGATGCTCGATCGGAAACATCCGCTCGGGCTCGTGATCGAGCTCACTTTCATCGGGACGATGATCGCGGTCGACTTGTTCGTCAGCATCCGCGTGAGTCAGATCGACACCGAGGAGGTCAAGCGGAGCCTCAACTTCGCCGAACGCTGGCTGGGCAGTCGGCTGAACCGTTTGCTTCAGGTGCTCGGCCGTTGGAATCCGATCAAGCAGTATGCCGACACCGAGGCTCGCGCTTATCTCGAGTGGCTCAACGACGTCTTCCACATGAGCCTGACGACGATGATCACGCAGGTCGCGCTACGGCTCGTCGTCGCGATCTCGCTGGTGACGTTCTACCTTTGGGTCCAGTTCATCTCCTGACCCGACGGCCGCTTCGCCATCGATGGCCCAAGTGTCTACGCCCCCGACTTGGTGACGAAGATCAGGAAGCTCGGGTTGACCGCTTCAAAGCGAATACTCTCGAGCTGGTGCGTCCCCCGGGCCAGATTGACCATCAAGATCCCGACATGGGGAACGAGGGCCTTGAGCGTCGAGGTCGCCGCGGAGACGTTCTCAAGGCTCGCCACGTTCGCGACGAGATGCCCACCCGGCTTGAGTCGGTCGAAGGCCGCCTCGATGATGCCGACGGTCTCCCGCCCGACACCGCCAATGAAGATCGCGTCCGCGTCAGGAAGATCGCGAAAGGCCTCGGGGGCCCGTTGGGCCACGATCTGGATGTTGTCGACACCGAATCGCTCGGCGTTTTCCCGAATGAGCAAGCCGTCCTCGACCTCCGGCTCGATCGCGTAGACCTTGCCCTCCGTCGCGAGCTGGGCGGTCTCGATCGACACCGAACCCGAACCGGCACCAACGTCCCACACCACGCTCTTGCGTTTGAGATTCAGCTTCGCCAGCGCCAGGGTCCGAACCTCCGCCGACGTGAGCAGCCCGCGATGCGGACGCGTTTGGCGAAAGTTCTCGTCGGGATTGCCGAAGATCATCAATTCAGCATCTTCGCGCGCGGTCTCGGGAACGTCCGGCTCGCGAATCAGGATCATGACGTTGAGCGGGCCGAACTCCATCTCGGAGATTTCGGCGAGCGTCCCGTAGGTGACGACTTCGTTGGCCGCCCCCAGGTTCTCGCAGACGGAAACGCGAAAGTAGCTGATCCCCTCGTCGAGTAGGCAACGCGCCACCGCGCTGGGTGGCACCGACTCGTTGGTGAAGATGCCAACTTTCTCCGCGATGCGGATGCGATCGACGATCGTCTCGAGCGGCTGGGAGGCGACGTTGGTCAAATAGGCCTCGTCCCAGCTCTCCTTGACCCGTGCGAACGCCAACTGCATGCTGCTGACGTGAGGCAGAACTTCGAACGACTCCTTGCCCAGCCGATCGACGAGGTAGCGGGCGACCCCGTAGAACATCGGATCGCCGGACGCGAGCACGACGATCTTGCGGTCGACGCGGGCTTTCTCGATGCGCCGCACCATATCGCCCAGATCGGTCTCCACGGGCAGGCATTCACCCTCGAAGGAGGGAATCATCGCGAGTGTCCGCTCGGTGCCGACCAGCAGTTCCGCCTCTTCCAGACGGCGTCGGGCAGAGTCGGGCAGACTCTCCATTCCGTCATCGCCAATGCCGACGACATAGACCGTGTTCACGCAACGCTCTCCCTGGTTGGCGACCCGCTCCGAGGGACCTTTCCACAATCTCGGCCCCATGGCCTAATAGCCTAGATGCCTGTTCCTCGTCCGTCAACGCGGGGCGAGCCGCGGAGCTCATCACGGGGCCAATCGACCGAACATCTTCCGCGGCAAGCACCTTCCGCGATCCCGCGCTCGGGAGGGGTTCCGAATAAAACGGGTGTCCAATCGCTCCAAACCCCTAGGCACACGCTTGTTGGCAGCGCCATTTCCAGAGGATTTGGTAGAGTTTAACAGTAGGCCGATCGGGTTTGAACATGTACCCGAGGCACTCTTCTTAGCATTCCACCAACCACGCGACTCGCTCGCGAACAAGGGGGCGGCAATGGCCGAAAAGTCCAAAAGAGACTCAAAAGGTGGCGGTTCCAACAATCACCACCCCTTCGACGAGGACCAAGAGTCGCTTTTGGAGGACGTGATTCCGAGCAGCCTCCCCATTCTTCCTCTGCGAAGTGACGTCCCGTTCCCCGAGATCATCATGCCCTTGGTGATCGGACGCGACCGAGGCATCCTCCTGATCGACGACGTCCTCAAGGGAAGTCGCTACGTCGGGTTGGCCACGCAGCGCGATCCGGACACCGAAGAGCCCTCCGCGAGGGATCTCTACCCGTGCCTTTGCATCGCTCGGGTGCTCAAGATGCTCAAATTCCCCGACGGTTCCACCAGAATCGTCGCTCAGGGGCTTCGACGCGCACGCCTCGGTAAGATCCTCTCGGAAGATCCCTACCTCGTCGGCGAGATCGACCTCATCGACGACATCCAACAGGATGGAGTCCAGACCGAGGCCCTGGTCCTTTCGGTCCGGCGCCTTTTCAACCAGTTGATCGAGGGGGGCGCCCAAGTCTCCGAGGAACTCCAAGTCGCGGCGATGAACACGCACGCCCCCGGAGCCCTCGCCGACCTCATGGGCAGCGGCCTGGGGCTCTCGACCGACGAGAAGCAACAACTCCTCTCGGAGCCAAATGTCCGGCATCGTCTTCGCCATCTGGGCCAGTTGATCCGTCGCCAAGTCGATATGCAGGATCTCTCAAGCAAGATCCAAGGCGAGGTTTCGACCGAACTGACCCGCGTCCAGCGCGAACAGTTTCTCCGGCAACAACTCCAAGCGATTCGGCGCGAGCTCGGCGAAGCCGACGACGAGATGTCGGACGTCAACGAGTTCTACGACAAGCTCGAAACACTCGATCTACCCGAGCAAGCCGCTCACGAGGCCCGGCGCGAACTCGACCGCATGGCCCAGATGCACCCGAGCACCCCCGAGTACCACGTCATTCGCACGTTCCTCGACACGCTCCTCTCGATGCCCTGGGACGAGTCGACCGACGATCGACTCGACTTACGTCGAGCGAAGCGGGTCCTCGACGAAGACCACTACAACCTCGAGAAGATCAAGCAACGCATCCTCGAATACCTCGCGGTGCGAAAGCTCAAGCAGTCGGTGAAGGGCCCGATTCTCTGCTTCGTCGGACCTCCCGGCGTCGGCAAGACGAGCTTGGGCAAGAGCGTCGCCCGGACGATGAACCGCAAGTTCTACCGTCTGAGTCTCGGCGGCGTCCACGACGAGGCGGAGATTCGCGGTCACCGCCGCACCTACATCGGCGCCATGCCCGGCCGCATCATTCAGGGCCTACGTCGTCTCGGCACCAACAACCCGGTCTTCATGCTCGACGAGATCGACAAGCTCGGCGCCGACTACCGCGGTGATCCCTCCAGCGCCTTGCTGGAAGTGCTCGATCCCGAACAGAACGGCACCTTTCGCGATCACTACCTTGATGTCGAGTTCGACCTCTCGAAAGTCCTGTTCATCTGCACCGCCAACGTCACGTCGAGTATTCCGCCGGCCCTGCTTGACCGGATGGAGGTGATCGAGCTGTCGGGCTACAGCCTGGAAGAAAAGCTCGCGATCGCACACCAATACCTCGTCCCCAAGCAGCTCGAGGAGCATGGCCTCAAGAAGGAAGCCATCGACTTCAACGATCAGGGGGTTCGGGAGCTGATCCAGTCCTACACCCACGAAGCGGGACTTCGGAACCTGGAACGGGAGATCGCGTCGATCTGCCGGAAGGTCGCTCGCTCGCACGTGGAAGGCAATCGCCGGAAGGTCCTCGCCGACCGAAAGAAGGTGCAGAACCTTCTCGGCCCGCCCAAGTACATTCGCGAGGAAGCCGCGAGCCAGAAGATTCCGGGCGTCGCGACGGGATTGGCATGGACCGCCGCCGGCGGGGAACTGCTCACGATCGAGTCGGTCAAGACCCCTGGCAAAAACACGCTCAAACTCACGGGCCAGCTCGGCGACGTGATGAAGGAATCGGCCCACGCTTCGCTCGGCTACCTCCGGTGCCACTCCGAAGCGTTCGGCATTCCTCCGTCGTTCTTTGACGACTTCGAGGTCCACATTCACGTCCCCGCCGGCGCCATCCCCAAGGACGGCCCTTCGGCGGGCATCGCTCTCACCGCGAGCGTTCTCTCGCTGGCGCTGAACAAGCCGATTCGGCCTAAGCTAGCCGTGACGGGCGAAATCACGCTGACGGGCCGGGTGCTGCCGGTGGGTGGCATTCGGGAAAAGGTTCTCGCCGCGAAACGCGAGGGCTTCGACACGATCGTCCTGCCGCTGCTCAACGAGAAGGACACCGCGGATCTGCCCAAGGAAGCACGCGACGGGCTGACGTTCGTCTACGCGAAGCACATCGACGCGGTTGTTCCGCATCTCTTTGACGATCCCCCGTTCAAACGACGGGGAAGCCAGGTCGCGAAGGTCGTCCGCAATCGGCCATCCGGCAGCCGCAAAGCAACGCGTCAGCCCGCCGCCCCAGCGTAGCGAGCGTGGTTGGACACACCGGGTTCTTGGATTCGGCTCGGCGGCTCGACGTTACGTTCCCCGCATGATCGGGGTGCAGGCAGGTCGGTTTTCGACGCCAACTGTCGCGTCGCTGGACGGGCAGGGAGCGTCCTGTAACGGATGAGACCCCCTCTAACTCCCCCTTGGACAAGGGGGGATACAGGGGGGTCGGCATCCTCGATAGGCTGGCTACTTAAACCAGCGAACCTCCATCCTCCCTACTGTCAACCCTTACTCTCCGGCTTTACCCGCGTCGCCCTTCGCGTCCGCTTTCTCCTTGGCGGGAGCTGTCGGCTTGGCGTCGGTTTTCGGGGCGGCAGCTTTCCCTTTCGGCTCAGGAGTCTGCTTGGCCGGAGTCTTGGGCGACTCCTTTGCGGGGGTCTTGGACGCCTCCTTTGCGGGAGTCTTGGGCGACTCCTTTGCGGGGGTCTTGGACGCCTCCTTTGCGGGAGTCTTGGGCGACTCCTTTGCGGGAGTCTTGGACGACTCCTTTGCGGGAGTCTTGGGCGACTCCTTTGCGGGAGTCTTGGACGACTCCTTCGCGGGAGTCTTGGGCGACGGAACCTTGGCATCGTCCTTCGCCTTCTCCGTGCTCGACGGCAGCGGAGGAGCCGGAGTCTCGGACGTCATCGGCGGCAACGGGATCGAGGCGTCGGGCGGAAGCTCCGTCGACGGCTCCTTCGGCTCGTAGCTCGCGAACTCGGCGTAGAACTCCTTCGCGGTCGGGGTCTCGATCCGTTCCAGACGCATCCCGGAAAGAAACGCTTCCTCGCTCCCGGGATAACGGCTCACCACCTGCTCGTAGGCACTCTTCGCCTTCTCGAGATCGCCAAGCGTCTCGTAGGTCATGCCGATGCCGAAGCCCGCTTGCCGAGCGACTTCGGGATGGGACGAGCCGAGCCCCGCGAGCCCTTGGTAGAGCGAAAGAGCATCTTCTAACTTGCTGGTCGCGGCGGCGCGATCGCCGAAGAGCTGGCTCAGGCCTTCCTCGTACTCGAAGTCGGCGACGCGGAGCTTCGCGTACGCCACGACCGGTGTGCCGGCGTAGCGTTCCGCGACGATCTCGAACTGGCCGGCATCCTCGGCCGCGAAGAACTCATCCCACGCATCATCGACGGTCCGCTGCTGACTGCGGGCCATGACGGTCACGATCGTCGCGACGACAAAGATCACCGCCAGGCCGCCAAGCACGAAGGGGACATAGGGACGCAGAGCGATACCGTAACGATAGAGGATCGCCGAGAGTTCATTTTCCTGGAGTTGGTGTCGTTCTTCCGACTTCATCGTGTTCCCTGTCCGTGGTTTCTAGTCGCGCGGTCCGCGAGTCAGTTCGCCCCTTCGCCGCAACGGATGGCAAGGGCGGATGATACGTCGCAGTACCGGGGCAGGTCAACGGTGATTTGGAACCAGCTTGCCGAACCGTCGTCTCGTGGGAATCATGCCGATGATCTACTGGGTTCGTGAAATCGCCGGTTGGCTTCTGGTCCTGATGGGGCTCTACCTCTTCTTGGTCTGCTTGAACCTGATCGGGGAACGGCAGGTGGTGGGAGCCAGCATCATCGCCGGGATCGGGATTTTCGTCTTCCGAGGCGGGATCCACCTCGTGAAAGTTGCCGCCGCCTCACGCGTCGTGATCCACGCGGCCAAGCAGGGCACGGCCAAGAGTTCGCGCGAGACGCCCGACCAGCGTCCCCGCTCTAGGGGTTGAGCTTGGCTCCGACGCCAAGCACCCCTCTCCGCCATAACCTCTTGCCTGAAAAGAGGAAACGGACCGAGCCATGAAAAGAGTTCCGTCGAGAACGAACGCCCTCGACCCTCGTCTCGTTGACGGCGTAACCGCGAATGGGTGTAAATAATCCCGAAGGGAAGGGATGATCAGTCGCGGTAGAGCAGCGACCCACAACTCTTGCAGACGACGGCCCGATCCATGAGAAGATCGTTCCAACTCTGGGCCGTCAATTGGGTGTAGCAACTCTGACAGGTTTGGTCGCGACAGGGAGCGAGGGCATCTTTGCCCCCCCTGCTCTTGAGAAGTTTCTTGTACAGACCGAGGTTCTCGGCCGTCAGCTTCCGTGTGGTTTCGTCGATTTTCTCTTCCAGAACACCCACGCGGCCGGTCATCTTCTCAAGCGTGTACTCGGTCTTCTCTTTGAACTGGGCGAAATCCGCTTCTGCGTCGGCGAATTCCTTTTCGAGGGCGATGATGCGTTCGCCGATCTCTTCCTGCTCGGTGAAGGCCTCGAGGATCGCCTCCTCCAGTTCACCGTTGGCCGCGTTCCGGGATTTGATCTCCTCCTGGACCGCGTTGTACTCGACGTTTGATTTGACTTGGTTGATCCGACCCTTGAGTTGATCTCGTTTATCCTCGCCGGTACGGAGGTCGAGTTCCAGGCGGTCGGTCTTGAGCTTGAGTTGCTTGAGTTCTTCGCGGGTCTCGCCGAGCTTTTGCTCGCGTCGGGTCAGATCGGCCTTACGGCCTTTGAGCCGCCGAGGCCCCTGCTCCAATTGAGATTGGGCGTCGTGCAACTCGATATGGAGTTGATGCAGTTCCTTAAGCGTCTCGATCGCCGTGGACATCGAAAACCAATCCAGGATGGGGTCGATGCTCTTCCCGACCTCGTGGCGCCCGCCGCACCGTACTCAAGAAGAGCCTGACCGACCTACCATAGCGAATTGGGAAGACGTCGTCGAACCGGGCCGGCGCGTTCGCGCCGGCAAACGATCAGAAATCGTCGTCAGAAATGGACTCGCCCCCTCGCTTGGTCGCGAGCGCCTCCATCACCCGACCATCGACCGAGTCGCTGATCGCCTTCACGCTCGCGTCCCCCATGATGAAGTTGACCACGCCACCGTGGTTGCTGCTCCAGTAATCGTAGGAGGACTGAGCCGTCTGTCCGGGGACGCTATAGGTGTCGGTCTCGCGATTGAGTTGCCGATCGGTGCGGAAGGTTCGCTGCACGCTGAGGAATCCCTTGTCGCGATGACTACATCCGTAGGGGCCGGCGGAGTTGCTGTCGCAGGGGTCCCGAGAAACCTCGCCCGCCAAAATCGTGGTCGTCGTTCCGTCGGAAGTCGCTAGACCGCCCAGCGTTTCGCGGCTGTTGCGGTAGAACATCCCATTGGTGTAGAAGACGTCGTCGGTGGAATTGATGTCGGGAGCGCCGCTCATGCTCAGCCGGTAGCTACTGGCGGCGTTGGTGCCCAGTCGTTGCCAGGCGGTGGGATCATTGTCAACGAAGTCGTACTCGTTGGTGCGAGTTTGACTCATCTGCGACGGGCAAACGAAGACGCTCATGCCCATCGTGATCGCCGTCTCGTTGGCGAGCGAGAGGCGATCGTGATCGAAGTTCATGTCCTCGTAGAGGGTCCGACGATCGAGTTCCGGCAGGAGCATCGACCAACCACTCCAGTGGTGGTTCGAAGGACTTCCCTCGGTCGTACAGGTATCGTCGGGAGAGCAGCCGCCGTCATTGCAGTATTCAACGCCGCAGACGTATCCGAAGGGGAGCACGCGCTGCTTGTCGTGATAGTTCTGCATCGCCAGGCCGAGGTTGCGCAAGTTGTTCTTGCACTGCGTTCGGAACGCGGCTTCGCGTGCGGCTTGAACGGCGGGCAACAAGAGGCCAACCAGCACGCCGATGATCGCCATCACGACCAAAAGCTCGACGAGAGTAAAGCCGACCGAACGGCAACGGTGCCGTGTGGAAAGTGCAAAGGGCACGGTGAGAATCTCCCATCGGAGTGCAGGATAGGTTGGGAAGGTCCCCTGAGAAAACTACCTTCTTACTCTAATTCTCGCTTGGCGCCAATTCAACCGGCAATTCATCCGACTCTTCCCCAGCTTCTCGCCGCGCGAACGCGAAAAGAAGCCTCGCTGAAACGGGTGCCCCGTGCGAGCCGAGGGACGCATCCGAGCCTCCTGCCTAGTTGGAGAATCGCTCCAACGGCAGCCCGTCATTGCGGATGCTCGAAGTTTGGTACAGATCCTCATCGACACTTTCGCTGACGAAGAACGCCGAGCCATCGGCCATCAGGAAGTGAGCGCCGCCTGGGTGGAAACTGCCGAAGACGCGTGAGAAGTACTTGAAGAGGTGGTCGTAGCCCGACACTTGGGGTTCGGAACCGCTTCCCGGAATGGAGTTGATGGGCAGAACGGCCCCAGCGAGCGAATTCGGAAGAGAAGCTCCCCCGGCAAAACGACCGGAAGACGCCCACCCAATGACGTAATAGCCTTCTGGGAAGCCACCGTGGGGCAGATGGCCAAGCGTCGGCTGATAGCGGGTTTCGCCGAGCATGAAGACCTTCGAACTGCCGTCGCTGATCGATCCGAATTGCGTCCGCGAGTTGTGGTAGAGAATGCCGTTGCCGAAGAAGAAGCGCCTGCTGCCATCAACCGCACACGCCGCCAGCGAACCGGCGCCGCCACCCTGCACTCCCAGGTAGTTGGAGTTGTTGAATCGACGCCCAGTGGCGGGATCCGAGGGGCACTGGAACTTCGCAAGTCGCTTGAGCCACTCGACGTGGTTCGTGCTCGTCCGGCTACCTTCCGCCGGGAACTCGTTGATCGCGGTAAAGTTCTCGACGAAGTTGAAGCGGTCGTACCGTGCGGTCTCATCGAGGAACGGGAGAATAAGGACCGACCAGGGAGCCCCGTTGTTTTGCAACGTTTGGGTCGGGCAGCCGCTGGCGATGCTCGCGCTGGACACATACCCCGGTGGGAAAGTGTTGTGACTCTCGTGGTAGCTGTGGAGAGCGACGCCGAGTTGCTTGAGGTTGTTGATGCATTGCGCTCGGCGAGCGGCTTCACGAGCCTGCTGAATCGCGAGAAGGAGCAGGGAAACGAGAACCCCGATGATGGCGATGACCACAAGCAGTTCCACCAGCGTGAAACCGAGGCGACGGCGATGCTGACGCGACATTTGTTCCCTCGTTGACAATTCCCGGCATCGGATCGTGGTGATCGCGAGCGTGAACGTGCTCCGCTGGACCGGCCCTGGTCTGCGGAGGGAGCGCCCCCAAGACTGCGGCTGAGTCGTGCTCTAAGGGAAATTCTCCCACTGAGAGGACGATCCGCGTCGGCATTTCTACGAGGAACGGTAGGGAGAGGCAGGAGAAAACCGTGAGGAGCGACTCTTGTCCAGGCGAGGTCGCGCCGCGGAACGATGGTATCGAGCGGGAATGGATTGGAGACGAGACAAGACGGGATGGATGGCCACGAGAGATTCAGCACCATCAGATCGCCAGAAGACGCGATCGGTTGACCCAGTGCTGGAGGAAGGCCCATCGGACCGACGGGCGGTCTCCAAGCGACCTTCTTGGACCGTCTGCGCGGCGATGGAACAACGCGTCACCGCCGCGTGCGAGGATCGTTGGAGGTGCCGTGAAGTCAGTTCACCGCCCACGCCTCGTCGTGTCGCGACGGGCTGTAGGGGGCCTCGGACATCATCCAGCCTTCATCTCGCAAGCAGGCGCTCGCGTCGCCGATCCCCCAATCCTCGAGATAATCGTCGAACCAACTGTTCATCTCGGGGGCGACGTCGACGATCGCGTGACGCTGGCTCAGCGTCTGCTCGACCAACGTCCGCTCCATGTCTTCGACGGTTTGGAGTGAGGGCTGCGTCATGGAAGGTTCTCCTCGTTTCTTACCAGGGTGGCCCAATTGGGGCCGGTTCGCACAACCGCTGCGGGCCCTTCGGCGGGCCCGGCAAACGACGATTTACCAAGGTTCGCGGCTTCCGAGCGACTGCCCCAGAGCCACCATCTCCTCATAGGCGAGCTGCTCGGGATCATCCTCGAAGTAGCCTTCGCGGTGCGTGCCGTAGCGGCCCTTGAAACCTTCGATGAAATCGCCGTCCAAGAGAGCCAGTTCCCACTCATCCATCGCGAACATCTTCTCGTCGCTCATCACCCTACTCCTTTGCGTTTGCTTCCCGATTCGTTCTTTGTTCAAGCTGACGCCGGATAGCTTTTGCACACCCCGTGCCAAAAGCCGAAACCGACCGAAAAGCTTCCGATCCGGTCCGAACTGGGTCGAATTGGGAGCAAAATGGCCCCAAAGCGGCCCGTTGTCGAACGAAACCGAACTCAACTTGAACGCTTTTCTGCAAACCTCGGGAAAACTTCTTGCAAAGACGACGCTTCAGACTGACAACGGCCTCTTCATCCCTTCACCAAGTCCTAACAGTTGCCCACACGACGATGATCAAGAAGTACTTGCTTGCTTGGCTGGCCCTACTCGCACTGCTCGCCCTACTCTGGCCCGCGGAGATGCGGCCGCACCCGCGCCTGATCCAAGGCCTCGTCGTCGTCGCGATGCTTGCGATCGGGAGCCTCCTGCCCAGGGATGAACTTCAGCAGGTCCTCAAGCGTTGGCCAACGGTCCTGGGCGGAACGTTGGCCCAATACCTCACCATGCCACTGTTGGCGAATCTCTTCGGCCGCCTGTTCAATCTCGGGCCAGATATGCTGCTGGGCGTCGTCCTGGTCGGCTGCGTCCCAGGGGCGATGGCGTCCAACGTGCTGACGATGCTTGCCCGAGGCAACGTCAGTTATTCGATCAGCTTGACGACCTGCTCGACCCTTCTTTCACCGCTGTTCGTCCCGTTGGCGATCTACCTCTCCGTCGGCGAACAATCGAACGTCGGCCCGATCCTCGACTCCTTCTGGCAACTGCTCGGGATGGTCGTCGCCCCGGTCGTGATCGGCCATCTCGCCAGCCGTCAATGGCCCCGATTGGCCCTCACGGCCGAACGACTCGCTCCGCCCATCGCCAATATCGCGATCTTGCTCGTCATCGCGATGGTCATCGCTCGCAACCAGGGAAGCATCTTCGGCATCACCCCCGCGTTGGTCGCGACGCTCGCGGCGATCAACTTCCTCGGCTACCTGCTCGGCTACGCCATCGGGAAGCGCATGGGTCTCGATGAAGCGATGCGGCGGGCCCTGACGCTGGAGATCGGCATGCAGAACTCCGGCGTCGGCGCAGCGCTGGCGCTGCTCCTGTTCGAAAACCGGCCCGACGTCGCGATTCCGCCAGTCTTCTACATGATCGGCTGCATGGTCACGGGGACGATCTTGGCGCGATGGTGGGGACAGTCGTCACCCAACACGGCCGAACCAACAGAGGAAGACGAAACGGAAACTCTTCGAGAGACCGACCGGCAGGCATGAAAGGGGTCGATACTTGACGGAAGGGGAGAGAGAGATAAAACGATCTGATAGAACTTGCTCGCCTTGAAGAAGAAAGAGGGCGGGCCGTTCCTGCCGCCTCAACAATTGGAACACGCCTGCCCTCTTGTCTTCGTGGTCGCGAGTATAGCACGGGCCATACGGACGTGCATCATCTCTTTGCCTATTTTTCAGCGACACCAAAACCGATCTGAGCCAAGCCTCGGTGCGGGTACAGAACTCGCTACACTGACCTTGCCGTTTTGTCCCCTTTCCGGCGACCGTTCGCAGGGAGAAGCATGTGGTCTCGCCGTTTCGACTCGAAAGCCCCTTTGAACCGCGTGGCGACCAACCCGAAGCCATCCGACAACTCACCGAGGCCCTCGCTCGCGGTCAACGCCACCAAACCCTCCTCGGCGTCACCGGCTCGGGCAAGACATTCACGATGGCCAACGTCATCAAGCACCACGCCAAGCCGACGCTCGTCATCTCGCACAACAAGACCCTCGCGGCCCAGCTCTACACCGAGTTCCGCGACTTCTTTCCAAGCAACGCGGTCCGCTACTTCGTCAGCTACTACGACTACTACCAGCCCGAAGCCTACATCCCCCAGCGCGACATCTACATCGAGAAAGACGCGTCGATCAACAGTGATCTCGACCGACTCCGGCTGGCCGCCACCAGCGCCCTGTTGACGCGACCCGACGTCATCATCATCGCGAGCGTCTCTTGCATCTACGGTCTCGGTTCGCCCGCCGACTATCGCAAGATGGTCATCCGCGTCGCCAAGGGCTCGATCATTGACCGCGACGAGCTGCTCAAGGCGCTCATCGAAACGCTCTACACCCGCAACGACATCGAATTCGCCCGCGGCACCTTCCGCGTTCGCGGCGACGTCGTCGAACTCTGGCCCGCGTACGAGGAATTCGGCTACCGCATCGAGATGTTCGGCGACGAAGTCGACCAGATCTCGATCATCAACCCTACTAGCGGCGAAACGGTCGCCGACCAGGACGAGATCTACGTCTATCCCGCGAAACACTTCGTCCTACCCGAGGAACGAATCGCCTCGGCGGTCGACGGCATCAAGAAGGAACTCGCCGAACGACTCGAAGTCCTTCGCGGCGAGGCGAAGCTCCTCGAAGCCCAACGACTCAGCGCCCGCACCCGCTTTGATCTCGAACTACTGCAAGAGGTCGGGCACTGCCAAGGTATCGAGAACTACAGTCGTTACCTGAGCGGACGAGCCCCTGGCGAACGCCCCTACTGCTTGCTCGACTTCTTCCCCGACGACTTTCTCACCATCATCGACGAGTCGCACGTCACCCTGCCGCAGGTCCAGGCGATGTACGCCGGGGACCGCAGCCGCAAGGAAACACTCGTCGAGCACGGCTTCCGACTCCCCAGCGCCCTCGACAATCGCCCCCTGAAATTCGAGGAGTGGGAAAAGGTCATCGGCAAGGTCGTCTTCGTCTCCGCGACTCCCGCGGCGTACGAGTTGGAAAAGAGTGGCGGCGAAGTCGTCGAACAAGTCATCCGCCCGACCGGTTTGCTTGATCCGGTCATCGAGGTCCATCCCGCCCGGGGCCAAGTCCCCCACCTGGTCGAGGAGATCAAAAAACGCCGCGACCGCAAGGAACGAACCCTCGTCACCGCGCTGACCAAGCGACTCGCCGAGGACCTCTCCGCGTACCTCAATCAGCAGGGGATCGACTGTAAATGGCTTCACTCGGAACTCGACGCGATCGAACGAGTTGAACTGCTGCGCCAACTGCGGGAGGGCCAGTTCGACGCGATGGTTGGGGTGAACCTTTTGAGAGAGGGGCTCGACCTCCCTGAAGTCTCCCTGGTGGCGATCCTCGATGCCGACAAGGAAGGGTTTCTGCGCAGCGCAACCTCCCTGATCCAAACGATCGGCCGCGCGGCCCGGAACGTCAACTCGACCGTGATTCTCTACGCCGACAAGGGAACGCCGTCGATGACCCGAGCGATCGACGAGACGAAGAGACGCCGTGCCAAGCAGGAGGCTTACAACAAAGAACACGGCATCACCCCCGAGACCATCAAGAAGGCGATCCGCGGCGGGATCGAGGAAGAGATCGCCGCCCGGCAGCTCACCATCGAGGCGGTCGGCCAGACCGAAACGCAGGCAGTCAACCAGGAGTTCCTCAACCAACTCGAAGCGGAGATGATGGACGCCGCCGAGAACCTCGAGTTCGAACGCGCCGCCAAGCTCCGCGACCGCATCATGGAACTCAAAGGCGAGATGGATGGCGGCAAGTCCTCGAAGAAACAATCCCGCGGCCGCCGACGATCATCAGGCAGCTCGCCGAGAACGCGGTCGAGACGATAGATAGGACTCGCCCTCTCCTAAGGGAGAGGGCGGTTCGTTCTCGTCATGGGTGCCATGCCCATGCTTGCGTGGGCACGCTGTCGTTGCCTGTTCCAGAAACTCTGGGAAAACACCAGGAGATGTAGCGCATTGCCCTCTCCTTGGGGAGAGGGCGGTTCGCGCAGCGAACGGGTGAGGGAGTTGTCTTCCAGCCGCAAACGCGGCGGCAGCACGTAGCCTGATACGTCAGTGCCAGGAAGATGTCATCAACACAATCCCGAGCCCTGAAAGGGCGACAGCGACGCCTCGCCTTCCAAACCGCTGCCGTCCCTTCGGGACTGCGAGAATCGTTTGTCTCACAAACCTGGGGCTTGCGCCTCAGGCTACGTGCTGCCGCCGCTGCGCGGCTGTCCAACACTCAACGATCTCGCTTGGGAGACTCGCCATTTCCTGCCCGTTGCCATTTGCTGGGGCTTGGCCGCCCCCGTTCGCGGAGATCAAAAACGCGGGGGCAAGAGCCGTGGCGCTAGCAAGGCTCGTTGGCGGAACCACCATGCCGCCCCCGTTCGCGGAGATCAAAAATCGCGGGGGCAAGAGCCGAGGCGCCAGCAAGGCTCGTTGGCGGAACCACCATGCCGCCCCCGTTCGCGGAGATCAAACATCGCGGGGGCAAGAGCCGTGGCGCTAGCAAGGCTCGTTGGCGGAACCACCATGCCGCCCCCGTTCGCGAAGACCAAAAAACGCGGGGGCAAGAGCCGTGGCGCTAGCAAGGCTCGTTGGCGGAACCACCATGCCGCCCCCGTTCGCGAAGACCAAAAAACGCGGGGGCAAGAGCCGTGGCGCTAGCAAGGCTCGTTGGCGGAACCACCATGCCGCCCCCGTTTGCGAAGATCAAAAAACGCGGGGGCGTGCGGCGATGACGTTGTCGACGAGGGCGCGGACGTTCTCCTCGTCGGCGAAGGGGGAGAGGATGTAGGATTTCAGGGCGTTGATCGGCTCGCCGTAGGTGGAGTGGCGATAGCAGTCGGTCATCGAGATGAGCACGCCGTGGCCCGCCATCGCGTCGGCATGGACCAGTTCGAAGATCTTGCGGTTGTAGTCGTTGTGCTCGCAGAGCTTGTCGCGGTAGGCGGGGTCGTTCCGCTCGCGTTCCTTGACCGTGAAGGTGTCGATCCCGTCCGGATAGACACGAAAGAGCGTCACGGTGCCGACGTTGTTGCCGTTGAGCACCGTCGTCGGGGCCCGGCCCTCGAGTTCCTCGCGCAACACTTCCGCCATCTCGACGAGATGCCCGAGGAGCGCCCGCAAGCCGTTCTTGCCCAGGAGCTTGAGATTCGCCCACGCCGCGAGGGGCCCGGCCGCGCTGCGCGAAGTTTCCAGCGTCCAGAGCCCCGGATGATACTCGCCCGTTTGGTAGAGGTACGGCATCTTCTCCCGGCCGCGCGTCAACAACACCAAGTCGCCGGCATCACGGGTCAGGAAGAGAGTGGAGATGTAGGGGCAAAAGCCGGTCTTGTGAAAGTCGACGCCGATCGAATCGGCGCGGTCGAGTCCCTTTAGGTCGTGGCACGCCTTGGCGAGAGCGCGCACCGTCCGCGGGCGGAAGCCGAGTTCGTTGCGCTCGAAATCATAGTCCTTGAAGACCGACCAGGCCCACCCGATGACCGCGTCGGCGTGAACGTGCGGTCGGTAGTCGAGGCGGTACTCCTCGGCGAGCCGATCGCGCATCTCGACGATCGCGCCGACATTGTCGATCCCGAAGGCATCGGTCGTTCCCGCCGTCGCGATGATGCACGCGATCCGTCGTCCTTCCTCGAGGAGCTTGCGAAGGCAGGACTCGAGTGCTTCCAAATCGATCGCATTGTCGAGTCGGGTCCGCACCTGGATCGCGTTCTCCTCGCCGAGGCCGAGCCAGCCGGCGACACTGAGGCGGGCGTAGTGGCTTTGACCCGAGGAGACGAGCACGGCCTTTTCGGTGATGCCGTGTTCTCGCGAGCCGGGCAGAGCCTTCTCCAGGCCGAGTTTGACGCCGTAAAGGGTGGCTCCGGTTCCGCCGAAGGTGAAGAAACCCGCCGCACGCTCCGGATCGAAGCCGACGAGATCGGCAACCATCGCGGCGGTCTCGACCTCGGACGAGGCGACCCGCAGGCTCGACTCCTCGGAGACGAGGTTGGGGTTGTAGATCGCCGCTAAGAGGACCGCGATGACACTCGCCACCGACGCGGGCGGGACAACGTTGACCTGCGATCGGGGATGCCCCCAGAGGAACATTCCATCGAGAAACTCCGCGAGTTGCGCGGTGACATCCTCGAGCGGCAACGGGTCGGCCGCGATGCGAGCATCGGTCGCATTGCCATGATTGACCGGTTCCGGCAGTCCGAGCGTGGGCAGGTTCGACTTACGGCGATCGAGTTCGTCGAGCGCCCGAAGGACCGTGAAGGCGACGTACGCGTCGTGCTTGCGGTCGGAGACCGGCTGGGGAAAGGCCTGGCGAACATTTTCCAGGATTCGTCGAAAGGGCGCGTTGACCGGGTCGCTCACGGAACCAATCGTCCTCCGCATGAGAAAGTGGGCAAGTTCGTTCCATGACACCGCGTCCCTCAGGTCGTGCGGGAGATTGCCTAGTCACAGGCGTTTCCCGTATGCCCACGGCGAGCGTGAGCATTGCACCCAAGATTTTCTGGGCAATGAATGAACGAATCCCACTCCCTTCATCATAACGTCCTCGCGGGCACGGCTGGGGAGATGATTCGAGAACACGACTACCGAAGCGACGTCATTCGCTCCAACGGCGAAGCCGGGGCGCGAGCCGGTCGGCGAGACGTCCGACGGCGCGCTGGACGGGAAGCGACATCTCGTCTCCCATCTCGAACTTGCTTCCGGAGATCGTGAAGAGAAGGCCTTGGGGCGCGGTGCCGTAGAGACTCTCGCACCAGGCGAGCGTGGCGGCTGGGTCCTGGTGGTGCCCGAGCAAGGGATCGGACGAGGGGCGTGGCCGAACCCGTTGGATCTTGATGCTTCCGGGAGGCCCTTCGAGGTCCGCGTCGATGAAGAGGACCAACCGCGCGGGCTCGATGACCAACGCGAGTTCGGGGGTCAGTTGCTGCTGGATGACCACTTCGACGCCGCCGAGCAGTTCGCGCGCGAGGATGGCTTCGGCGGCAATGATCCCGGCGCCATCATCGCCACGGAGCGGGTTGCCGATCCCGATCACGACGACGGCGGGGCCCCGTGACGGCTCATCGGGCATCACCATCTCGAGGGCCTGTGAGCTTGTCGACCAACGTTCCATCGGATTGCCTCAATTCAATGACCATGGCCATCTGGCCGATCGCGTGCGTGGAACAGCTCAAGCACGGATCGAACGCCCTGATCACGGCTTCGACCCGATTGAGCATCCCTTCCTGGAGGTGATCGCCGTCGACAAAACGCTCGGCGACTTGCTTGATTCCCCGGTTCATCGCGAGGTTGTTATGGCCGCTGGCGATGATCATGTTCGCCCACCGCATCTGGCCGTGCTCGTCAATCTTGTAGTGGTGCAAGAGGAGGCCGCGCGGGGCCTCGGAGATGCCGACTCCTTCGAAGCGGTTCGGGCGGGCTCGGGCCCGCACGAAGGTGTCGAGGATGTCGGCTTCGTCCAGAATCGTGCGAATCATCTCGATGCAGTAGATGATCTCGATGAGTCGTGCCCAATGGTAGTGGAACGAACTCGACGGCACGCGTCCGAGGCGCTGGCGGAACTCGCGCAGTTCCATGTCGGCGAGCGGCGTACCACAGCGTTCGGCAACGCACAGCCGCGAGAGAGGTCCGACGCGATAGAGACCGTTCGGATAGCCCATCGGCTTATAGAAGGGGAACTTCAGGTAGGTGAAGTCCTCGACCGCTTCGTCGATGTAGGAGGCGTAGTGACGAGGGTTGGTCACCGTGGCGATGTTCCGCGCCTGCTCGTCGACGAACGTCATCGGACCGTCGTAGTGCTCGAGGTTGCCCTCGGGCGTCGTGAGCCCCAGGTGCAGTGACGGAAAGTTCGCGAACGAGGCGATCTCCTCGGTGTAGTTGTCGACGATCCCCTTGTACCAGTCGATGGTCCGTCGCGCGATCGCCATCCCCTCGGTGACGTTGCCAAGGATCTGCTCACGGCGTTCGGGCGAGAGGGGTTCGGTGACGCCGCCGGGGACGACCCACGCGGGATGGACCCGCTTGCCGCCGAGCCACTCGATGATCTGCTGGCCGAACTTTCGGAGCATGACCCCGTCCTTGGCGCGATCGGGGAACTTGCGAATGACGCCGAAGATGTTTCGTTCGGCCGGGTCGGCGTCCATTCCCAGGAGCAAGTCGGGGCTGCTGAGGTGAAAGAAGTTTAGCGCGTGGGACTGGATGATCTGCGCGAAGTTCATGATCTTGCGCAGCTTGACCGCGGTGGCGGGAATCTCGACCGCCAGCAGGTCATCGCACGCCTTGGCCGACGCCATGAGGTGGCTAACCGGGCAGATGCCGCAGATGCGAGCCATGATCGAGGGCATCTCCGAGAGCGGGCGTCCCTCGATCAGTTTCTCGAAGCCACGAAACTGCGTGACGTGAAAGAGGGTGTCGGCGACCTTTCCCGCTTCGTCGAGTTGGATCGTGATGCGGGCATGCCCTTCGATGCGGGTGACCGGGTCGATGGTGATCTCGCGAACCATGATCGTCCTCCCCCAATGACCTAGCGCCCGAAACGCGTCAAGTGACTCGGGTCGGGGGCGCGCCCGGCCAGCAACTCGGTGATCGTGTAGTGGATCGCATCCGCAGGCGGCGGACATCCGGGCAAAAAGTAGTCGACCTCGACGACCTCGTGGACGGGCCGGGCCTTTGTCTGAAGCTTGGGAACATAACGTTTGGGCGCCCGGCTCTCGCCTGGACGCGGCTCCGGCACGTTCCCCGAACCCGGTTCGTCGTAGGCGCGGGCGAGGACATCCTCGACCGTGAAGAGATTCCGCATCGACACGACGTTCGCGGTCAACGCGCAGTCGCCCATCGACACGAGGATCTTCGTCCGCGAGCGGATCTTACGAGCCTTCTCGACATCCTCGTCGCTACCAATCGCTCCCTCCATGAGCGTCACGTCGACGTTCTCGGGAAACTCCTTGGTGTCGACGGTGGGAGAGAAGACGATGTCGGCCACGCTCGCGATGTCGATCAGTCGCTCATCCATGTCGAGCAGCGACATGTGGCATCCCGAACACCCATCGAGCCAAATCGTCGCCAGCCTCGGTCGCGTCGCGTTGGTCATCTCCGTCCCTCTCTCGTCTGTGTCAGGTAAGGCAACAGCTCGCGTCGTTCGCGCCGCTTCGCCATGTCGGCGAAGGTCGTTCCCTTCTCGGTGAGCGCTCCGGTCGGACAGACGCTCACGCACTTCCCGCAGGAGGTGCAGGTATCGCTCTCTCCCCAAGGTTCGTTCAGATCGTTGATGATCATCGAATCGATGCCACGCCCTCCGACGCCCTTGGTCGCGGCTCCTTCGATCTCCTCGCAGACGCGAACGCAGCGCGTGCACATGACGCAGCGGTTGTGATCGAGACGGAAGCCGTCGTGGGAGCTGTCGACCAGCAGCGTCGGGTAGCGGTAGGGTACGTGAACGTGGGTGACGCCCATCTCCTGGGCGAGCGTCTGTAGCTCGCAGTTGCCGTTGCTGACGCAGACCGCGCAGATGTGGTTGCGTTCCGAGAAGAGCAACTCGACGATCGTCCGCCGATAGCGCTCGATGCGCGGCGAGGTCGTCGTGACATCCATATCCTCGGTCGCGAGCGTCGAGCACGCGGGCAGCAGACGCCCGGAACCCTTGATCTCCACCAGGCAGAGACGACAGCCACCCCACGGGGTCAAGCCCTCGAGATAGCAGAGGGTGGGAATGCCGATGTTGTGATCCTGGGCGACCTCGAGAATGCTCTGTCCCACTTGGGCCACGACATCGGTACCGTCGATGCGAAGCGTGAAGCTGTCGGGCGTCGGAATCGACTTGTGCGTCATGGGGTCATCTCCACTTGGGCGAGAGGATCTCCACTGGGGCCTCGGACGCCATCGGAGACCAGTCGCTCCTCGTACTCGTCGCGGAAGTAGCGCAGCGTGCTGTTGACGGGATTGGGCGCCGTTTGCCCGAGGCCGCAGAGACTCGTTTCGCGGACGACTTCGCAGAGTTCCGAGAGAAGCTCGAGGTCGCGCTTCGTTCCCTGCCGGTTGTAGATGCGATCGAGCAGCGTGTGCATCTGGTAGGTCCCGACGCGACAGGGCACGCACTTGCCGCACGACTCGGTCATGCAGAACTCCATGAAGAATCGAGCGACATCGACCATGTTCGACGACTCGTCCATGACAATCATGCCACCCGAGCCCATGATCGCCCCGAGTTCGCGAAGCGATTCGTAGTCAACCGAGGTATCGAGATGCCGCGCGGGGATGCAGCCGCCCGAGGGTCCGCCGGTCTGCACCGCCTTGAAGCTCTTGCCGTCGGGGAGCCCACCGGCGATGTCGAAGACAATCTCCCGGAGCGAGATTCCCATGGGAACCTCGATCAGGCCGTAGCGGCTCAGGGGGCCCGCGAGCGAGAAGACCTTGGTCCCCTTACTCTTCTCCGTCCCGATCGACGAGAACCAACCGGCCCCTTCCCGAAGGATGGCGGCGACGTTGGCGAAGGTCTCGACATTATTGATGAGCGTCGGACAGCCCCAAAGGCCGTGGTTGGCCGGATAGGGCGGCCGAGGCCTGGGAAGACCGCGTCCCCCTTCGATCGACGCGATCAACGCCGTCTCCTCGCCACAGACGAAGGCACCCGCCCCGAGCCTGATGTCGACGGTGAACCGAAAGGGCGTCTCGTAGATACGGTCGCCTTGGAGCCCCAATCGCTGGGCTTGTTTGATCGCTTGGCGAAGCCGCTTGATGGCGAGCGGGTACTCGGCCCGGACGTAGATGTACCCCTGCGTCGCGCCGACGGCATAGGCGGCGATCGTCATCCCTTCGAGCACCCGGTGCGGATCGCTCTCGAGCACCGCCCGGTCCATGAAGGCTCCCGGGTCACCCTCGTCGGCGTTGCAGATCACATACTTCTCGGCTCCGGTCGCCTTGGCGACGGTCCCCCACTTGAGCCCCGTCGGATAGCCCGCGCCACCACGTCCGCGCAGACCGCTGTTGACGATCTCTTGGACGACCTCGTCGGGATCCATCTCGGTCAGGACGCGCGCCAGGGAACGGTAGCCGCCGACAGCGATGTAGTCCTCGATCCGTTCGGGATCGATCCGACCACTGTTCTCGAGAACGATCTTCTTCTGCCGCTGAAAGAATGGAATAGTCGTGTCGCAGAGCAGTCGCGGCACGGGCTGGGTGTCCAAGCTCTCGACGATCTCGGGAACGTCGTCGACGCCGACGTGCTGATAGAGCACGTCTTCGGGGTCCAGCGCGACGAGCGGGCCGCTCGAGCAGAGCCCCATGCAGCCGGCGCCCCGAATCCGACACTTCTCGCGGAGCCCCTTCTCCTTGACCGCGGTCGTCAGCCCTTTCTTGACCTCCTCCGCGCCCGAGGAGAGGCAACTCGCCGCGGTGCAAACATTCAGGCAATGTTCGAAGCCCTGCTGTCGCTCACGCTCTTCAACGGACAACTGGCTAAGTTCGTCAGGCGTCATCGTTTCCCAGCCTTTCGATCCGATCCACGAGTTCGTCGGGACTCGTCCGACCGACCACTTCGCCATCGACCACGGCAATCGGGGCGAGGCCGCACGAACCGACACAGCGAGCGCTGAGGAGAGTGACCTTCCCGTCGGGAGAGGACTCCCCCATCGACACGTTCCAACGCGCACTGACCCGGTCGACGAGTTCCGGCGCGCCTTTGATGTAGCAGGCGGTCCCGAGACAGACGACGCAGAGATGTTCGCCCGGCGGTTTGAGGGTGAAGTAGTGGTAGAAGGTCGCGACGCCGTAGACGGTCGACAGCGGGATGCGAAGGCGTTTGGCGACGTAGCGCAACGCGTCGTCCCCAAGATAGCCGAAGCTCTCCTGAACGGCGTGGAGTGTCTCGATCAAGGCATGGCGATCGTTGCCGGCGCGGCGCATCGTCGCGTCGATGATCTTCCAACGCTTGTCGTCGGAAGGGTGAGAGACCTTTTGGACGCGTTGCGCGACGACCATTGAAAGAGTCCTCCTGGAATGCGAACCGGATCGACGAGCGAGTGAGCGCCGCGAACCCCGTGCCGTGTCGATGTCAAGACGGCCGGCCACCTCGTGGGCGCGAGGGTGGCCGGCCAGGCGGTCCGTCGAACGGAGTTCAACGGACCGCCAAACGAGGTCGATTCCGAAGAATCGCCCCGCATCTCCACCGATTCCGAGGGGTTACCCCCGGAGCCTTGATCGACGACGGGCGAAGTTCGCGGCGCCCATGGTCCCGCCTGACCGAACGGCTAAACCCATTCCCCCGTGTAGGAGACAATCGCTTTCATGTAGTTGCCCCGCCCGTACGCGTCGGCGTCGGGGCAGTTGTTCTTGCTCATGCTTCCCCGCATCTGCGCCACCGACTCGTAGTCGTTGTTGCCGAGCCAGTCCCTGATCCCCTCCACGATCCGCGTGAGCGCCCCGGCGCCATGGCGGTAGATCGACGTCGTCACCATGGTGACGTCGGCTCCCGCGAGCAGGAGTTTGAGGGCCTGCTCGGGGCGATGAACCCCGCTCGTGGCCGCCAGGGAAATGTCGAGCTGATCGCGCAGGATCGCGATCCAACGCAACGGGAGCCGAAACTCCTCGACGTGGCTCAAGACGAGCTTCGGTTTGACTTCGAGTTCGTAGAGATCGATGTCCGGCTCGAGCAGGCGGTTGAAGAGCACCAGTCCGTTGGCCCCGGCGAGCATGAAACGCCGCGCCATGTTCGCCGTCGACGAAAAGTAGGGACCGACCTTCACGGCCAATGGAATGTCGACCGCTTCGCGCACCGCGCTGAGCAAATCGACGTAGCGGGCCTCGACCTCCTGCGAGTCGACGAAGACGTCGTCGGGAATGAACATGATATTCAGTTCGAGGGCGTCCGCCCCGGCCGACACCATCGAGCGGGCATACTTGACCCACCCGCCGCGTGACGATCCGTTGAGGCTGGCGATGATCGGTATGTCGACCGCCCGCTTGGCCTGTTCGAGCGATTGCAGATAGCCGTCGGGGCCGGTGTTGTAGCCGACAAGTTCGGGCATGTAGTCGAGCGCCTCGGCGAAGCTCTCGGTGCCAAACTCGTGCAGTTCATCGATGTTGCGTTCCTCGCCGACGATCTGCTCCTCGAAGAGGGAGGGAAAGACCGCCGCGGCGGCCCCCGCCGCTTCGAAGCCGCGAAGCTGGTCGAGCGACTCCGTCAAGGGGCAAGCCGACACGACAACGGGGTTCCGAAGCTTCAGTCCGAGATACTCGGTGGTCAAATCGACGTTCATGACGACTCTCCTTGCCCCTTGCCATTGCCGTTTTCGTTGCTGGCTTGGGGAATCGTTCGCTCGACACCGGCCATCTGTTCATACCAGCGCCAACGTTCGCTGATATCGGCTTGAGCCAACTCCATGAGACGGGCCGCCGATTCGGGGTTGGCTCGGGCGAGCATCGCGAAACGGCCCTCCTTCGCGGCGTAGTCGGCGAAGCGCGTCGTCGGCTTGCGACTATCGAGCACGAAAGGATGATCGCCCACCTTCGCATGACGTGGATCGTAGTGGTAGAGGGGCCAGTAGCCGCTGGTGACCGCGTCTTTCTGGTGCGTCATGCTCGTCTCCATGTTGATGCCATGGGCGATGCAGTTGCTGTAGGCCATGACCAGCGACGGCCCCGGATACGACTCCGCCTCGAGGAGCGTCTTGACGGCGTGGCGTGGATTGCCACCGATGGCGATCTGGCCGACGTACGCGTTGCCGTAAGCCATCGCGATCATGCCGAGATCCTTCTTCCCGACCGCTTTGCCCCCGGCGGCGAACTTCGCGACCGCGGCGCGGGGCGTCGCCTTGGACGCCTGCCCACCCGTGTTCGAATAGACCTCGGTATCGAGGACCAAAATGTTGACGTTTCGGCCCGAGGCGATCGTGTGATCGAGCCCGCTGAACCCGATGTCGTAGGCCCAGCCGTCGCCGCCAATGATCCAGACGCTGCGTGGGACGAGCACGTCCGCGATCGCGAGAAGTTCCTTCACCGCCGGACGATCGACCCCCGCGAGAGCCTTCCTAAGATTCGCGACGCGCTCGCGCTGAGACAGAAGCCACTGCTCGGATCCGTCGCCCCCAGCGAGCAGTTCCTGGACCGCGTCTCCGGGGAGAACGTCGGCGAGTTGCTCGAGCAGATAGGCGGCCTGCGACCGTTGCTGGTCGAGGGCCAATCGCATCCCGAGCCCGAACTCGGCATTGTCCTCGAACAGGGAGTTCGACCACGCCGGCCCACGCCCCTCGCTATTGACCGACCAAGGCGTCGTGGGCAGGTTCCCACCGTAGATCGAGGAACACCCGGTCGCGTTCGCGACCAGCATCCGGTCGCCGAAGAGTTGGCTGACAAGCTTGACATAGGGTGTCTCGCCACAACCCGCGCACGCCCCGGAGTACTCGAAGAGGGGCTCGAGGAGTTGCGACCCCCGCACCGACTCGCGTGGGATCTCGCGCCGATCGAACTCGGGCAGCCCGAGGAAGTAGTCGTAGTTGGCGCGCTCGACGTCGAGATGGTCGTCGATGGCTTCGAGGTTGATCGCTTTGTGCTTCGCGACTTCCTTGCTCTTAGCGGGACAGACATCGACACAGACGCCGCAGCCGGTGCAATCCTCGGGAGCGACCTGGATCGTCATCGAAAGCCCCTCGAGTTCCTTGGCTTTGGCCTGTCGTGCCCGGTAGCCGGGAGGAGCCCACTGAAGCTGCGCCGTGTCGAACGCCTTCGACCGGATCGCGGCATGGGGGCACATCAGGGAACAAAGACCGCACTCGATACAGATGTCCGGATCCCAAATCGGAATCTGCAGGGCGATGCGACGCTTCTCGAATTGGGCGGTTCCGGTCGGGAAGGTGCCATCGACCGGCAGAGCGCTGACGGGAAGCAGATCGCCCTTGCCGGCGATCATCATGGCCGTCACACGCCGTACGAAGTCGGGAGCGTCGGTCGGGACGGGAGGAATCTGGTGGCGACCGCCTCGCGTCTCGGAAGGTACCTCGACCGCGTGGAGTGACGCTAGCGCCTGATCGACCGCCTGGCAGTTGCGCTCGACGACCGACTCGCCACGTTTGCCGTAGGTCTTGTGGATCGCCTCCTTGATCGCCGCGACCGCTTCCTCGGTCGGGATGACGCCGGCCAGTCCAAAGAAACAGGTCTGCATGACGGTGTTGATCCGCCTGCCCAGTTGGGCGCTCTCGGCGACGGCGTAGGCGTCGACCACGTAGAAGCGAAGATCCTTGTCGATGATCGCTTGCTGCACTTCGACCGGCAGCGTCTCCCACACCTCGTCGGGACCGTGCGTCGTGTTGAGTAGGAAAGTCGCTCCGGGCTCGGCAAGTTCGAGCATGTCGTGCCGATCGAGGAACTGGGCCTGGTGGCAAGCGACGAAGGAAGCGTGCCGAACGAGGTAGGAGGAGCGAATCGGCTCGGGACTAAAACGCAGATGTGATACCGTCATCGAACCGGACTTCTTCGAATCGTAGACGAAGTAGCCCTGAGTGAAGAGGTCGGTATGTTCGCCGATGATCTTGACGGTGTTCTTGCAAGCCCCGACGGTCCCGTCGCTGCCCAGTCCGTAGAAGACCGCCCGATAGTTCTCCTTCGGTTCGTGCAGTCCGTCCGGATCCCAGGCCAGACTGAGATGGGTGACGTCGTCGTTGATGCCGATCGTGAAATGCCGTTTGGGGTTGGGTTCTTCGAGTTCGTCGAAGATCGCCGCTGCCATCGGGGGCGTGAACTCCTTCGAGGAGAGCCCGTAGCGGCCGCCGATGACGCGTGGAAGCGTCTCCCCGCCCTGTTCGCGCCAGCCCTCCACCAGCGCGCCGACGACGTCGGTGTAGAGTGGCTCGCCCACCGCCCCCGGTTCCTTGGTCCGATCGAGCACGGCGATCGACTCGGCCGTCTTCGGCAGTGCTTCGAGGAAATCCATGACGGAGAAGGGACGATAGAGCCTCACCGTGAGCAAGCCGACTTTCCTTCCTTGGGAGGTGAGGTGTCGGACCGCATCCTCGACCGCCCCCGCGCCGGAGCCCATCATGACGATCACCGTCGTCGCGTCGGGAGCGCCGGTGTAGCCGAAGAGGTGATAGGAACGTCCGGTCCGCTTCTCGAACTCGGCCATCACGCCGGTGACGGTGGCGGGCACCGCGTCGTGGTAGAGGTTGCAAGCCTCGCGCGCCTGGAAGAAGACATCGGGGTTCTGGGCGGTTCCTCGTAGGATGGGACGATCGGGGGTCAGGCATCGATGCCGGAAGGCCTCGATCAGGTCCGGACGCAACATCTGCTCGATGTCGGTCTCGGGAACCTGTTCGATCTTGTTGACTTCGTGCGACGTGCGAAACCCATCGAAGAAGTGAAGAAACGGCACCCGCGACTCGAGGGTGGCGATGTGCGCGACCAGAGCGAGATCCTGAGCTTCCTGCACGGAGGAGGAGGCCAACATGGCCCATCCGGTGGTCCGAGCCGCCATGACGTCGCTGTGATCCCCAAAGATGGAGAGGGCGTGCGTCGCGATCGAACGAGCGGCAATATGGAAGACGGTCGGCGTCAGCTCGCCGGCGATCTTGAACATGTTGGGAAGCATCAACAGTAGGCCCTGCGACGCCGTGAATGTCGTCGTCATCGCTCCCGCTTGCAAGGAACCGTGGACCGCTCCCGCCGCTCCCCCCTCGTGCTGCATCTCGATGACGGAGGGAACGGTTCCCAACACGTTCTTGCGGCCGACCGCCGACCAGGCGTCGCAAAGTTCTCCCATTGGGGACGCGGGCGTGATGGGATAGATGGCGATCACTTCATTGGTCAAGTGGGCAATTCGAGCGGCCGCTTCGTTCCCGTCAAGCGTGACGAACTTGGCCATCGTCGTCTCCCTCCAACCACGCAACCCAATCAAGAAACGCAAAAAGCCTCCCCACGAACCAATGTCGCGGAGAGGCTTCCATAGCCTTCAAATTGTGCGGATGTCAGTGTGGAGCCGGGCCTTGCCTCGCCATGGGCATGTGGCACCGACTCTCTTTTCTAGTTATACTCTCTGCCAGGAAAAACGCAACCGCGCTTCGGCTCGATTCGCTCGGATTCACGGGGAAAGAGGGTAATCCTTGGGGCCGGCGCCCAACCCAATTTCGCGGCAAGTCTCGTATGCGACACTCGTGGCGAAGGAGCCGTGGTAACGTTTGCGGAAAACCGGACGCGGCGGCACTCACCCGTCGTGATCCGCCACGCCCCGCGATGGCTCGACTTGACGGTGCTCGATCGCGTTCTTTCCCTTCGCCTTCGCCAGATACATGAGGGTGTCGGCCTCGCTGATCAATTCATTGACCGAATCGGGAATCTCGACAAAGGTCGCCGCTCCGATGCAGAAACTCACCGGCGACTCGTGACGCCGCATCTCCGAGAGAAAGTCTCGGCGCAGACGCTCAAGGATCTCTCCCGCGGTCTCATAAGAGGCATCGAAGAAGAAGATCGCGAACTCGTCGCCCCCTAGGCGCGCGATGACATCCTCGTCCCGCACATGATCGCGCAGAACATCGGCGACGGTTCGCAACAACTCATCGCCAGCGCCGTGACCGAGGCGATCGTTGACGAGCTTGAAGTCGTCCAGGTCCAAATAGGCCATCGTCACCGGACACCCGGTCGCGCGTGCCTGAACGACATCGGCCTTGACCAGTTCGAGAAACCGGCGCGGATTGGCCACGCCCGTTAGTCCATCGGTGTTCGCGCGATGACGTTCCCGCTCGAGCGCGGCCCGGAGCGACGACGCGAAGAGAGCGAAGATCAGGAACAGAACAAACTGAAACCCGGCGTTCCAATACTGTGCCACGGGGCTCGTGTAGTCGTGGACCGCGATGCGATCGGCGACTAGCCACGTCAGCGCGCTGACCAGCGAGAGCCCAATCCCTGCCCATCGACCAACGCTATACGCCGCCAGCAACGTTGGGCCCAAGTAGAAGAGCGACGAAGAGAGCTCGTAGCTGTCCCGGGCATCGATCGCGCCGATGAAGATGATGAGGGTGAGCGCCAAGACCAGCACGAGAACATTGGGTTGCTGGGAGAAATATGTCAGCAGGGCCATCGTCGTCGAGCGCGACATGCTGGACGACTCGGAGCTGTCGCGGCGAGCGGACACGAGGCGACTCTCGTCTCGTTGGCCACTCTCCACGGCGGTGGTCGACGCGCTCGGGGCGACGGGATCCGGATCCGCGTCCGATGCTCGTCGTCGCTGTTGCGTGCTGTTCCCAGCCATTGGCATCAACCCGCTGATTCCGTCTCTCGATGGCGAGGTCGCCGACCGTTGATGACGGGTTGCCACTTCTAGTCAGAGTCTAGCTACTGGCGCTTCGATACGCCGACAACGCAAAACGAAAGAACCATCGGCTCACCGCCAGGCTGACTCCCGCCGCCAGAAAGAGATAGAGCACCATCGGCCATTCGACCATTTTCACACCATAGCGAGCCGGGGTCGTGATCGCCAACAGGACCGGCAAGAGATACATCAGGACGAAATAGAGAACGCGTCCTCCCCCGTGACTCAAGTAGATGTCGGCCGGGTAGCGAGCGAACTGGGTCACATAGAACCACATCTCGTGCAAGCTACGGTTTCGAACGATCCAGACACTCGACGAGGCCATCATCAGCATCAAACTGTAGAGAACCGCCACGCCGGCAATAAGAAGGAGCACGTAGTTGATCCCCTGGAGGATCGTGGGCCAGTTCCCGCTACGCTGCCACGCATACAACACGAGCGCCCCACCCACGAAGAGATTGGGAAGGTTGGACCAATCGACCCGCTGCGTCGACAGCAGAAACTGCTCATCGATCGGTTTGGTGAGCGCGAAGTCGAGGTCGCCGGTCCGGATGAGCTCCGACAGATTCGTGCAATTGACCAGAAAGAGCCCACTCACCGTTCCATTGACGAGAAAGCTCGTTCCCATGAAGAACAGGTAGTCGTTGTGGGACCAGTCGCCGATCCGCCGCGTGTTGAGAAAGATGAGCTGGAAGAAGGTGAGAATCAACACGAGCCACAGACTCTGCCCGGCGCAGCGCACCAAGAAGTTCCCCCGAAAACTCAGCTCGCGCACGAAACAGTAGCGAGCCAGGCTCAAGTACAACCGCACATACCGAGAACCAGCTTCCTTCAACCGATCACTCCTCCCCGCGCGCCTTCGGCGAAGCGATCTCGCGCTCGCCCTCCGCGAACGGGATTCTATCCTCCAAACGCACTGTAGTGGCGGACGCCTCGAGCGAAGAGATAGCGGACCGCGACCCAAAGCGCGACGGCACACAGCAATTCACCACCGACCGCCAACGCGAGTTCCATGGTGGACATCTCGGCCCCGCGCAGAAACAACATCGCCGGGAAATAGGCCATGTACTGGAAGGGTAGCAGACGAATCAGCACCCCCAGCGGCCCCGGCACCAAATCGAGCGGAAACATGTGCCCGTTGAGCAAGTAGTTGAGCGTGTTGACCACCCATAGCAGCGAGCTGATCTCCAACATCCAGAATCCCAGGACGCCCAACAGCGCCTCGAACAGGAAACCGATCACGAACGCCAACGCGAGCGAGATGACGTAGGCGGCCAGGACCGTCGGTGGTGGCCATCCGGGAAAGAACTCTCGGCAAAGAAAGAAGACGATCGCGAACGGGACAGAAGCGATCGAATAGTAGACGAGCTTGTGGGCGATCCGCGAGGTCAGCAGAAAGCCGAGCATGTCGATCGGCTGCGTCAGGTACTTTTTGATGTTCCCTTCTCGAATGTCGAAAGCGATGCCCGACGCAAGTCCCGGCATGCTCGAGAAGGCTCGGCTCACCATGATCAGCAAGTAGTAGGCGATGATCTCGTCGGAGGTGAAACCCGCGATCCGCGTCCGGTCGCTACCCGCGAAAATCGCGCCCCAGAGAAAGATCGTCGTGACGATCGGCATGAAGCGGATGAGGGTTCCGAGAAAAAAGTCGGTCCGGTACGTCAACCGCTCGGCGAGGCTGATCGAGAAGATCGTCGCGTATTTTCGAAGAACGATCATGCTGGCTAACTCGATGTGGCGCTGGAGGCGACCGTCTCGTCGGGAGAGACAGCCTGGAATTCCCCGGACCGAAAAACCTCCGCGATCACTTCCTCCATCGGGACTTCCTCGACCGTGATGTCCTCGAGCCGATGCCGATCGAGGATCGCCGCGAGCGTCGTCGCGATCTCCGCTCGGTCGACGCGAAGCCGGGCGACGGGGCCGCGTACCTCCAGGAGATCGCCATAGCGTCCCACTTCCTCGGGAGCGTCCTCGAGGAACTGCAACTTGAGAATCTTGTGCTGACTAAAGCGATTGAGGATCGCCGCGAGGCTGCCGTCATGAACAATCTTCCCATGGTTGATCACGATAGCGCGTTCGCACAGAGACTCCACATCCTTCATGTAGTGACTGGTAAGCAAGACGGTCACTTCGTGGCGACGGTTGTAGCGCCTTAGAAAATCGCGAAGCTGCGTCTGGGCGACCACGTCGAGTCCGATGGTCGGCTCGTCGAGGAAGAGAACCCGTGGTGAATGCAGCAGAGCGGCGACAAGCTCCATCTTCATTCGTTCGCCGAGGGAGAGTTCCCGGACCGGTTGATCGACCAGATCCCCGAGCGACAGCAGGTCGGATAGCTCGCCGACGACGCTCTCGAACTGGCTCGTGGGAATGGTATAGATCTCGCGATGTAGACGGAACGACTCCCGCGCCGGCAGATCCCACCAGAGCTGATTTTTCTGGCCCATGACCAAGGCGAAGCGTCGACGGTACTCGTTGGATCGTTCTGACGGAGTGAACCCGAGCACCTGGGCCGAGCCCGAGGTCGGGTGAATCAAACCGGCAAGCATCTTGAGCGTCGTCGTCTTGCCCGCTCCGTTGGGACCGAGGAAAGCGACCATTTCCCCTGGCTCGATCTCGAACGAGATCCGCTGCACGGCTTGGACCGACTTGTAGCGACGCCGAAAGAGCCCCCGGAAGGAGGCGAGAAGCCCTTCCTCGCTCCGCTGGACGACGCGGTAGGTCTTGCACAGATTGTCGACCTCGATCACCGGCATCTGCTTTCCCGTCCTCTCCCGCACACTCGGCAGCTATTATACGCGCCAACGCCCATCCCTCGCGGAAGGGCCCCACCGCACGGCGTGGGCTCGATGGACTCACCACACGTCTCCATGGACTCGCCATTGTAGGGAACTCCCAGGAAGACTCCCCGCTCGAGCATCGTTCCAAGAGACCGGAACCTTCGTCCGCGTCCGCTCCTTTCGCGCTGTCGGATCACGATCGAGTCGTCACTCCGCCGCGAGACCAGCCCACCTCCAGGATATTCCAACAGGACTGAATCCCTTGCCTGCATCCTGAAACGTAGTCCGACCTCCGCCTCCGTGAGACCAATGCATCACTTTTGGCTCATTCTTCACTCATTCTTCGCAGCGACTGGATTAACCGCCTGATTCTTTCAGACCTTTTCCTCTTTTGCGCATTATGCGTGCTACAGTTTCACTGAACCAACTCCGCAGTGACCCCAACCGCGCTTGCGCGATGGCGGGCCGACTCGACAACCAATCGTCGCGGACCATTGAGTGGGCGTCTTGGCCGACTCGAAAAATTGCCGCAGGAGCAGTCTCTCATGAGTGACATGGCCCAGGACGCGTCAAAGCAACCTGACGCCCAGACCGGTTCCCCCAATGGTTCCAACGAGAGTCCGCCGACCACTGCGGAGGCTTCCCCCACGTCGAATGGGACAGACGGGAACGCGCGAGAAACCCAGGAATTCAGTCACGAGAAGGAAGCGGGATCGTCGGGCGGCTCCAGACGCTCACGACGGCGCCAATCATCCTCCACCACACCATCCGCCAATGAATCGTTGACCGAAACACAACCCTCCGAACCCGAAGTTGAGAACGATACCATGCAACAGGAAATCGTCGAGCTCCGTCAGAATCACAAGGCGTTGGGCGATGTCATCCACGCGGTCTCCAGCGCCGACTCGATCGACGACGTGATGCGGTCCGCGCTGGAGGCGATCCGCTCGGCATTCGGATGGACCTACGCCTCCTACTGGCTGTTGGATGAAGAAGACGACGTGCTGCGGGTCGCCTATCAGGCCGGGAAGCGGAACGACGAGTTCCGCAACGTCGCCGAGGGGACCTCCTTCGCCCCAGGGCTCGGGCCGGTCGGTCGGGCCTGGAAGCAGCGGGAACTTCAAGTGGTGCCCGACCTCGAATCATCGACCGACTCGAGCTTGGCGCCGGCCGCCCTTAGCGCGGGCGTCCGCTCGGAGGTCTGCTTCCCGATCGCGTGCAACGGGTCGATCCTGGGAACGATGGACTTCTTCAGTGAGGAGGCGGGTGAGCCGACTCCCGATCGCCTCGAGTCGCTTCATGCGGTCAGCCGGCTCGTTTCGTCCGCGGTCACTCGACTCTACGAGAAGCAACGGGAGCAAGAGGCGACGTCTGACGCGGCCGCGGTCGCCGAAGTGCTCGCCGCCATCGGAAAAGCCTCGAACACTGAGGAAGTAGCCCAAGCGGCTCTCGACGCGGTGCGCGATCGCTTCGGCTGGGCCTACGGGTCTTTCTGGAGTCGCGACCAAGAGCAGAACGTCCTCAAGTTCTCGTGCGAGTCGGGGACGGTGAACGAATCGTTCCGCAAAGTCACCCTCGAGGCGAGCTTTGCTGAAGGCGTCGGCTTGAGCGGGCGCGCCTGGAAGAAACGCGACCTTCATTTCGTCGAGGATATCGGCGACGTCCACGACTGCTGCCGGGCACCCGACGCGAGACGAGCGGGCGTCAAATCGGGAGTCTGCTTCCCCATCATGGTCGACGGAGATGTCGTCGGCACGATGGATTTCTTCATGCTCGAGATCATCACGCTGACCGAGAGCCGACTGAACGCGCTTCGCAGCATCGGCCAACTTGTCTCCGTGGCGATGGAGCGTGTCCGCGACGCCGAGGAGCAGCGTGAGGTGGCCGAGAACGCCAAGGCCGTCAATGAAGTTCTCGAATCGTTGACCTCCTGCGAGGACGAGGAGTCGGCTCTCCGGGAGGCGCTCAACAAGGTCCGCAGTGCCTTCGACTGGGCCTACGGTTCCTTCTGGCGACTCGATCCCGAGCAGAACGCCTTGGTCTTCCAGGCCGAGTCGGGCACGGTAACCAGGGAATTTCATCAAGCGACGATGCAAGCGAGTTTCGCCGAGGGTGTCGGTCTGAGCGGAAAGACTTGGAAACGCCGCGACTTGTTGTTCGTCAAGGATCTCTCCGAGATGCGCGACTGCTGCCGGGCTCCGGCCGCGTTGAGCGCCGGCGTCAAGTCGGGGGTCTGCTTCCCCATCACCGTCTCCGGCGAGATCGTTGGGACCATGGACTTCTTCGCGACGCGAACGCTCTCGCCGAGTGAGGACCGGCTTCAAGCCTTGCGTACAGTGGGACGACTCGTCTCGGGAACCCTCGAGCGTCTCGCCGAGGGGCGCCGGCAAGCTGAAACCGCCAGAGATACGCGGGCTGTCAACAACGTACTCTCGTCCCTCATGGGAGCGACCACCGCGGAAGAGGCCGTCAACGAAGCCCTGGACACCGTGCGCCAAGAGTTCGGCTGGGCCTACGGTTCCTTCTGGCGTCGCGATCCCGAACGAAACACGCTCGTCTTCGCCCAAGAGTCGGGAAGCGTCAATCCGGAGTTCCGCAAGATCACCATGGACGCGAGCTTTGACGAAGGCGTTGGGCTCAGTGGGCGGGCATGGAAACAGCGGGACTTGTTCTTCGTCAAGAATCTCGCCGACATCCGGGACTGTTGCCGTGGTCCGGTGGCGATCCGCGCTGGGGTCAAGTCGGGGGTCTGCTTCCCGATTATGGTTGACGGGGACGTCGTCGGGACCATGGACTTCTTCGCGCTCGAGACACTCGATCCGAGCCCCGAGCGACTCGACGCTCTTCGCAACGTCGGCCGACTCGTATCCCAATCACTGCAACAGATCGGCCTCCAAGAAGAAGAACGTCGCCGACAAGCGGAACTCAATCGCAAAGTCGACGAACTTCTCCAGTCGGTCTCAGCGGCGGCCGATGGCGATCTCACCAAGGAAATCACGGTTGGCGGAACCGACGCGATCGGTCGTCTGGGCGAAGGGCTGCGCACCATGACCGAGTCGCTTCGCGGCGTCGTGATGAACATCTCCGAGTCCGCCGATCAGTTCCTCGAGAGCTCTCGCGTCGTCTCGGAGAGCTCCAGCAATCTCTCCGAATCGGGGCAGGAGCAATCGGCGACGGTCGAACAGATGAACGCGGCGGTAAAAACCCTCGACGACAAGATCGGCAGAGTCGGGGGCAACGCCAAGGACGTCGACGAGAGTGCCCGGCGGACGCGGGACCTGGCCCGCGAGGGAGGAGCCGCCGTCGGCGAGAACCTCGAAGCGATGAAACTAATCGCGAAGTCGTCGGAGCAGATCTCCGAGATCATCGGCGTCATCTCCGAGATCGCCTCGCAGACGAACTTGCTCGCCCTCAATGCCGCCATCGAGGCGGCCCGTGCGGGCGAACACGGACTCGGCTTCGCCGTCGTCGCCGACGAGGTCCGCAAGCTCGCCGAACGCTCAAGCGAAGCGGCCAAGGAAATCACCTCGCTGATCAACGAATCGACCAAGCGGGTCCAGGAGGGCTCGACCCTCAGCCGACGCACCGAGGAGTCACTCTCCAAGATCGTCGCCGGTGTCGAGGAGACCGCCGGCCTCATCGACGCCATCGTCTCGTCGACCGAGGAGCAACGAAGCGTCTCGCTGGAGGTCTCCGCGGGGATCGGTACGGTCGAACGGATGACCGAAGCCAACGCCGCGGCCGCCGAGGAACTCGCCGCCTCCTCCGAGGAACTCTCGGGCCAAGCCGAGCAGCTCAAGGAGCTTGTCGGACGCTTCGTCGTCAACGCGTGATCCGCTCACATCTCCACCATCGAACCCTCGCGCGATCGGGGCTCGCTCCCTGATCGCCGAACGCTCCCCTGCTCCCTCTTGTTCCTCGGCCTACCCACCCGGCCAAATCTCGCCGCGATGTTTCTCATTCACTTTCCTTCACCCAGGATGGTCATCGCTCGCCGATCCGGCTAGGACAACTCCGCCACCCCATGGCCAACGTCTTGTCAGCGTCGAGACTCGTCGCGTCGGCAGCGATCGCGGCACGGGAAACGGCGCTCGACCACGCGAATGTCCGAGAAACAGCGTTCACCGCTCGACCGAACCGGTCGCAGACGAAAGACGTCCCATGAACCAACCGTTCGACCCGATGAGGTTCACCAACTACGAGGTCGACGCCGTCGTCAGCTTCGCTCAACAGGCACGGCTCCGATCGGGGCGGAACAACGTCATCGAGATCGGTGTCTGGGCTGGCGGCACATCGCGGGAGCTTGCCCGCAACGGCTTTAAGGTCTACTGCGTCGACCATTGGCTTGGCAACGAGCACGACGCCCTCGGGCCGCTCGCCAAGGAGTACGGCCCCGCCAACGCCTTTCGCATCTTTTGTCAAAACATGGGCGAGATGCTCTTTCGGCGGGTTCATCCCTGTTTTGGGGAGAGCCTGATGTGGGCCGAGGCCTGGCCCGAGCATGAGAAGGTCGCCATGGTCTTCATCGACGCCTCCCACGAGTACGAAGACGTGAAGGCCGACATCGCCGCCTGGAAACCGCACGTCGCTTCCGGTGGTCTCCTGAGCGGACACGACTACAGCGAGGATTTCCCCGGCGTCATGAAAGCGGCCGACGAGCACGGCATCGATGGGCTCTGGGGAACGATCTGGTACAAGTGGCTCTGACCAGCCCGTTGATCAATTCGCGACCGGCTAAGAACTCTTCAGGAGCCGCGAAATGAACTCTTTCGATTGTCGGGCGATCTCGACCGCGTTGTGGGCATGCCGACTGAGTTCGACATAAACTCCTCGGTCGTAGTTCGCCTCGAGCCATTCGATGATCGGGGGAAAGTCGATCTCGCCCTCGCCGAACATCAAGTGATCGTGCACGCCCTCCTTCATGTCCTCCAAGTGAACATTCCAGAGCCGATCCTTAATCCCCTCGAGCAGACCCGGAACGTCCCCCTCTCCCAAGCAGTGAAGATGGCCGATGTCGATCGTGAGTCCAAGCATCGGATGATCGAGGGCGGCGATCCACCGCTGCCCCTTGGCCGTGGTGTCGATCCACATCCCCGGTTCCGGCTCCAGGGCCAGTGGGATATTCTGTTTCGCGGCTCGTTCGAGCAGTACCTCGAGCGAGGAGCGAATGCGATCGCCGAGCGTCTCCTCCTCGGCATCATCGACGGGCGTTCCCGACCAGAAGGAGACGCCATCGGAACCGAGAGCCTCGGCGACGTCGATGCATTGGCAGAGAAAGTCGCGGCGAACGGCTCGTTCCTCATCCGACGGGCTCAAGAGGGTGGGCTGGTGTTTCCTGCGGGGATCGAGGAGGAAGCGAGCGCCGGTTTCGATCACCGAACGAAGGCCGAGCGATTCGAGACGCTTACGGATTGCGCCGAGTTGGTTCATTGTTTCGCGTTGGAAGGGATCGAGGCAGTGAACGTCAAGGGTGATACCAACCGCGCCATAGCCGAGATCGGCCAAGATCGCGAGCGTATCCTCAAAGCGGTGATGAGCGAACCCGTTGGTGTTGTAGCCGAGGAGCATGTCATCTCCGGGCTTGGCGTGGGGAACGGTAGGAGCCAGGGAAATGAATCGTTCACCGTGGGGAGCAGTGTCGCTCCCGAAAGCAGGGTGGGTCTTGACCCACCACAACTACTGACGATCCGGACCGAGGCGGCAACTCTGGGACGCGATCGCCCTAGGCCGCGAAGTTGACGGGTTCGTCGTGGGCCGAGGCCCACCCGCCGCTCACTTAGCCGAACGAGTCGTACGAGATGGCGTCCGGCTCGACACCCAGGTCGAAGAGCATCTTGTTGACGGCGTTGATCATCGGAGGCGGACCACACATGTAGTACTCGCACTCTTCCGGCGCCGGATGGTTCTTCAGATAGTTGTCGAGGCAGACCTGGTGAATGAAGCCGACCGGGCCGGTCCAGTTGTCCTCCTCCATCGGCTCGGAGAGCGCGACGTGGTACGAGAAGTTATCGTACTCCTTCTCGATATTGCGGAAGTCGTCGGTGTAGAACATCTCCCGCACCGAACGGGCACCGTACCAGAATGACACCTTCCGGTCCCGCGTCTTGAGCGTGTGGAAGAGATGGAAGAGATGAGCCCGGAGCGGAGCCATGCCGGCACCACCACCGATGTAGATCATCTCCTTCTTCGTGTCGCGGATGAAGAATTCACCGTAAGGACCGCTGACGGTCACCTTGTCGCCCGGGCGAAGGTTGAAGATGTACGAGGAGGCGATGCCGGGAGGGGCATCGGGATTCCGCGGCGGTGGACTGGCGATCCGGACATTGAGCATGACCATGTTCCCTTCGGCGGGATGGTTGGCCATGGAGTAGGCCCGGAAGACCTCCTCGTCGTTGGACGCCTTGAATCGCCACAGATCGAAACGGTTCCAGTCCTCGTGGTATTCCTCCTCGACGTTGTCCTTGAATTGGGCGTAGTCGATCTTGTAGGGAGGAATGTAGATCTGGATGTAGCCGCCCGCCTTGAACTTCAAGATCTCGCCTGCGGGCAGATCGAGCACAAGCTCCTTGATGAAGGTCGCGACGTTCTCGTTGGAGCGGACGGTACACTCGAACTTCTTAATGGAGAAGATCTCGTCGGGGACGTGGATCTTCATGTCCTGGCGGACTTTGACCTGACAGCCCAGACGCCAATGCTCGCGTTGTTCGACGCGGTTGATATGGTTCGTCTCGGTCGGAAGGATGTTCCCGCCTCCCTCGAAGATCTGGCACTTGCACATCGCGCAGGTACCACCGCCACCGCAAGCGGAAGGGAGAAAGATCTTCTCGTTGGAGAGGGTCGTCAGGACGGTCCCACCGCTGGGGACGGTCACTTCCTTCTCGTCGTTGATGAGGATCTTGACGTTCCCCTTCTTGACGAGAAACATCTCAACCAGGCTCAGGATTCCGACGAGAGCCATGATGATGAGCGTGAAGACGCCCACACCCGACACGATAGATAGCAAGGTCTGCATCATGATCGATCCTTCTAGGGGAGGATCCTTATAAGATTGTCGAACAAGTCGTTCGCGTCAGGCAATGGCCTGACCTACGAGTCCAACTGCTCGCGTCAGGCAATGGCCTGACCTACGAGTCCAACTGCTCGCGTCAGGCAATGGCCTGACCTACGAGTCCAACTGCTCGCGTCAGGCAATGGCCTGACTTACGATCGATTGTAGTCTTCCACGCCTCATGTGGGCGTTAGCCGGCCGGATTGCCGAGCTGAATGCCCTGGAAGCACATGAACCCGAGCGACATCAGTCCGGTGATCAGGAACGTGATGCCAAGCCCACGAAGGCCGGGCGGAATATTCGAGTAGCGAAGCTTCTGGCGAATCGACGCCAGCGAGATGATCGCCAGCGCCCAGCCGACCCCCGAGCCGAAGCCGAACACGATCGACTCCGGAAAGTTGTATTCCCGCTCGACCATGAAGAGCGACGAACCGAGGATCGCACAGTTCACGGTGATCAGCGGCAAGAAGATGCCGAGGGCGGCGTAGAGTTTCTGGCTGAAGCGATCGAGGACCATTTCGACGATCTGCACCATCGCCGCGATAACGCCAATGAAGCTGATGAGCTTCAGGAAGCTGAGGTCGACGTCGGCGAAGCGGCTCCCGCCGAGCCAAGTGAGCGCCCCCTTCTTCAGGAAGAACTCGTAGATCAGCCAGTTCGCCGGAGCGGTGATCGTCAAGACGACGACGACCGCGAGGCCGAGGCCGACGGCGGTATCGATCTTCTTGGAACAGGCCAGGAACGAGCACATCCCCAGGAAGTAGGCCAGCAGGATGTTGTCGATGAAGATCGCCTTCACTGCCAAGCTGGCCAGGTGAATGATCTGGTCTTCCATCAGTCCGTCCTTCTCACTCGCTCACACGATTGCTTGATTCGAACAAGGTCCGCGCTCGCACGAGGCGGCTACCTGGATGGTTCAGTCGATGACCTTACCGGAGATCGAACGCTGGACCCAAATGATCAGCCCCAACAGGATGAAGGCTCCCGGGGGAAGAAGCATCAGGCCGACGTTGACGTACCCGGCGTCGTAGACAAACTGCGGGACGACCGGCAAGCCGAACCAGGTGCCGCCGCCGAGAATCTCCCGACCGCTGGCGACCAGCAGCAGAATGACCCCGTAGCCGAGGGCGTTGCCGATGCCGTCGAGCGCCGACCGAAAGGGGCCATTGGCCATCGCGTAGGCTTCGGCCCGTCCCATGACGATGCAGTTGGTCACGATCAGACTGACGAAGACGCTCAATTCCTTGGCGACGTCGAACAGGAAGGCCTTGAGGAACTCGTCAATGATGATCACCAAGGAGGAGATCACCGCCAACTCGACGATCATGCGGACCTTCGAGGGGATGTAATTTCGCAAGACCGAGATGACGACGTTCGACATCGTCAGCACGAATACCAGAGCCGCCGACATGACCAGCGCCGGTTGCACCTTGGTGGTGACCGCGAGCGCCGAGCAGATGCCGAGCACCTGGAGCGTGATCGGGTTGTTGTCCCACAACGGGTCGACGACGATCTCGCGATCCTTCTTCGACAGTTGCGCCAACCCGGGAATCTTATCGATCAACGTTGCCATGCTCACTTCCCTTCGCTTTGCCAGATCGAGGCGAAGAATGGCTTGTAGCGGTTGAGATCCTTCACAAGCAGGTCTTGAACACCGGTGCTCGTGATGGTCGCTCCACTGATGCCATGAACGGAGTGCTCTTCCATGTCGGCGGGGATCGGAACACCGGGCTTGAAGATCTTGATCGAGACGAGTTTATCGCCCTCGAGGATCTCCTTGCCTTTGAACTGTTCCTGAAACCACGGCTGACGAATCTCCGCACCGAGGCCGGCGGTTTCCCCTTCCTTGTAGAAGGTGATGCCCGCGACGGTGTCGGCGTTGGCATCGAGGGCCAAGTAGCCGTAGAGGGCCGACCAGAGGCCGCGTCCGGAAATCGGGATCGCGAACGTGACGACCTTTCCCCCTTCTTCAACTTCGAAGATGGGCCAGCGCTGCTCTTCCTCGGGCTTGCCCTTGTTGGTCTCGTCGAGGGTGAGCAAATCGAGTTCGTCGGCGTTGCCGTCCTCGACGACCTCGCCCTTGCCATTGACGACGATGCTCTTGATCCGCTCCTTGTACATCGAGCTGATCTGCGAGGAGCCGTAGGACTTCCCCTCCTCGAGCAACCCGACGACCGAGAGGACGTTCTTCTGATTGTCGATCTCGGCGTTGTACATCTGGAGCGGCTTGAGCCCCATCGCGACGACCGAGACGCCCACGGCGCACGCGACGCAGATGATCAACATGAATTTGATCGTGTAGAGGTTGTTATCCTGCATGAGCCAACCTCCGTTGACGGATGTTCTGCTGCACGACGAAATGGTCGATCGTCGTCGCGAAAATGTTCATGAGGAGAATCGCCAGCATCATTCCCTCCGGATAGGCGGGATTGACGCATCGGATCAGGACACAAACGATCCCGATCAGGATCCCATAGATCCACTTGCCCACATCGGTCACCGAGCCGGAAACCGGATCGGTCGCCATGTAGACCGAGCCGAAGGCGAAACTGCCGACGACGAAGTGCCAGTAAGGCGGCAAGCTCAGCATCGGGTTGCGGCCGGGCCCGGCGAAGCTGTTGAGCACCATCGACATCGCGATCATGCCCACCAGACAACCGACGATCGTCCGCCAACTGCCGATTCCGGTCGAGATCAAAATCGCCGCGCCGATCAGACAGGCGACGGTCGACGTCTCGCCGATGCTTCCAGGGATGAAACCGATGAAACAGTTCCACCAGGAGTAGTTCATCAGGTCGTGGGCTTGATGGATGCCGGCGAGCACGCTCGTCGCTTTCGCGCCCAGATCGCCGCTGGCGACCGCGAGCAACGGCGTCGCTCCGCTGATTCCCTGAACAGCTTGTTCGCTGTTGCCCATGTAGTTCGCGATCCAGACCTGATCACCCGAGATGAACGCGGGGAAGGCGAAGAAGACGAAGGCTCGGGCGGTCAGGGCGGGATTGAAGATATTCATCCCCGTTCCGCCAAAGACCTCCTTGCCGATGACGACACCGAAAGAGATGCCGACGGCGACCTGCCAGAGCGGGATGTTCGGGGGCAAGGTGAGCGGGAAGAGAAGCCCGGTCACCAGGAAGCCTTCGTTGATCTCATGCTTGCGAACGACGGCGAAGAGGACTTCCCAGATTCCGCCGACGGTGTACGAGACGATGATGATCGGAAGCGTGTACCAGAGACCGACGATCATGCTCGAGAAGAAGCCGGTCGACTCGCCAAAGGCGAGATTGTGTTGGTAGCCCGCGTTCCAGGCACCCATGAAGACGGTCGGCAAGAGCGCGACGATCACCATCACCATGTAGCGTTTGGTGTCGAGCGCGTCGCGGATGTGCGCGGCCCCCTTTGTGACGGCGCCGCTGGTGAGGACGAACGTCTCGGTCGCTTCGAAGATCGGAAAAAACTTCGCGAACCGACCACCCTCTTCGAATAGGGGTCGGTACTTGTCAAGCTGCTCGCGGATCAACGCTCATCCCTCCTTCTGCAGCTCTTCAAGGCCACGTTTGATGTAGTCATCGATTTCAATCTTGGAGGGGCAGACGTACGTGCACAGCCCGCAACTGACGCAGTCGGTGATGCCGAGCTGCTCCATTTCCTCAAGGTCGCCGTAGGAGACCGCCTTCCAGACGAAGAGCGGCTGGACATCGGTTGGACAGACCTTCAGGCAGTAGCCACTCTGGATACACGCCCGGTGACCGCCATTGAGATTGGTGTCGACCTCGAATTCTTCGCTCTCCGGACGCAGGGCCGAGGCGAAGGCTCGCGACCAACTCGCTCTTTTGGCTCCCGGCCAAAGCCAGCCCAGGAACTCCCGGCGGTTGCTTCCTTCGGGGATCACGACCAGGGCCGAGTCGTAGAAGCCGAGACAACTCGCGAGATCAATCTTGGTACCCGTGAGCAAGCTCCCCGAGACGACTCGCAATTCGCCTTCGACAAGCTTGCCGTCCAGAAGATCGGAAGCTCGCGTACCGCGGCGAACACGGTAGTGAGTTCGATCGGACTCCTTCACGCCGGTGCCGGCGAGGGTGATCACCTTGTCGGTGGGGAAGTGGCCGTCGCGGACCAGCATGCCGATCGCGGCGACATCCTGCGGATCGAGGTACCAGATGACCTCGCCCGGCTTCACCCGATCGACGAAGAAGGCCTGGACCGCGGGATTGCTCGCCGGCCGCGGACCACGAATGCGGTGTTTCTCGACACCCTCGCCACGAACCTCGCGAATCGCCCGACAGGGGACGCGGGTCGCGGCCTCGACCCCGAGATGCACCGCTCCGTCGGTGAGACGCTTGAGCGCTTCGACCCCTAGAGCGAACGCTTCCTCCTGTCCCTCCAACGTGACGTTGGCATCGGGAAGGAAGGGGTCCGACTCGAAACAGGAGACGAAGATCCCCTTGGGAATGTCGTCGGGATTGGCGATGCGGCCGTAGGGATGTTGTCTTAGGGTCGGCCAGAGACCGGCCTTGAGTAGCAGTTCCCGGACCTGCTGCCGGGAGGCGACATTCGGCGCCAAGCTGCCAAAGTCCTCGAACTCGTCGCGACCGGCGACATCGACGGAGACTTCAAGCAGGGCGCGACGAGCGCCGCGTTTGACTTCGGCCACCGTGCCGCTCGCCGGGGAGACGACGACCAACTCGGGGCGGTCCTTGTCCTGCAGCAGGGGCGTGCCGACCTTGACGGCATCGCCAGCCTGGACCACAGGCCGCATCTTGCAGCGGTAGAATTCGGGCGGCCTCACCGCGACACGCCGCGGCAGGGGCGCATCCAAAACGGCCTGGTCAGGCTGTCCAGCTAGATGGAGGTCGTATCCTTGATCGATGACGATCTCGGCCATGCGTCACATTCCGAAGCAGAGGATCCCGAGGGCGGCGGGAAAGCGGTTGATTGTGAAAATCTTCACAAAGCACTCGGTCAACTTATGACTACCGCCTGCCATCGCAAGCTCGCCCGTGGTAAAAATTGAATGAATCATGCCTCCCCGGCAATCGGCTCGTCCGACGACGCGCGACCCCGAGGGTCGTACCGAAACGGCGACAGCTTGCCGCCCCTGGATCGAGACGGAGCCGTGGTCATTTGGAGGCGATCTCTTCTCTTCTCGCTATACGATAGGCGCTTGTGAAGGATTTCCCAAAGTCGTGCGCCCGATGCCCCCAGCCAGCGTTTGCAAGCCAGCGGAACACCGGATATCAGCCCCCTCATTGACCGCGACAGACAGCCTGGCTTATCGTCAAGCAGGTGCCGCGACGAGGGACGGACACCGACGTGCTCGCGCCAGCACGATCGCGGGGCCGCGGGCGTGACTTACTAACGAGAGGCAATCGCGCCGATGGCAAGCGGACCGGAGGACACTAAGGCACGCATTCTCGAGGCCGCCGCGAAACTCTTCGCGGACAAGGGCTTCGATTCGGCCACCGTTCGCGAGATCTGCCAAGAGGCGGGCGCCAACCTCCAAGCGATCAGTTACCACTTCGGCGACAAAGCGAGCCTCTATGTCGAGGCGGTCAAGTACGCCCATCGACTCATGCACGATCCGGCGGGAAAGCAAATCCCAACGCTTCCTGGGGAGATGGCCCCCGAAGCGAAACTCGAACTGATGATTCGGGCCTTTTTCCAGCACATGTTCGAGAACGACCCGCTGCGCCGTCCCGATTGGTGCCAACGGCTCGTCTTGCGGGAGTTCATGAACCCGACGCAAGCGTGTCGGGACCTGGTCGACGAGTTCATCCGGCCTGCCAATGAGCAGTTTGTTGGAATCATCCAGGAAATCCTCCCGGGTGTGACCGATCGGCAGACTCAGCAGTTATTAGTGTGGAGCCTAGTCGGACAGTGCACCTTCTTTCGCATGCACCGCTCGGTCATGGGCATCCTGGTGGGAGAGGACGTCGTTGCAACGCTCGACGCGAAAAGGCTTTCCGACCATGTCGTCAAGTTTACCCTGGCCGCCCTCGCCCAATGGCGCGAAGATGCTGACGGAACCGACAAGGGCTAGTTAACGCGCGAATCTCCGAGGGAAGCATCATGAATCGGCGCAATCGCTACGTGTTCGGCTCGATCGCCGCGGTCGTCGTCGTTGCCGGAGGCGTCTTCCTCTGGCGGCAGTACCAAGTCAGGGCGCAAATCGCTCACGTCGAGCAGTTGCGAAACGACATCATGAGCCCGAAGACCCGCGAGCTGCCTCCCGAGGAACGCCGCGAAAAGTTCGAGAAGCTGCGCACGGAGTTCGAGAAGCTTCCCAAGACAAACCAGAAGGAGCTTTGGAGTCGCAACCCATTCCAACAGAGCATCGATCGCTACTTTGACCTGCCGGAAGAAGAGAAAACCGCCTACCTCGACCGAATGATCGACGAGGGGGAGAAGCGATTCAAGGAGTTCCGGGAGCGAGCCGCGAAGAACAAAGCCGAGGGCAAACGGCCACAAGGCCCTCCCGGCGGGCCCTTCGGAGGTCGGCAGGCGACCGGGGAGCAGCGAAACGAGTGGCGTCAGAAGATGCTGGACAACTCATCTCCGCAGCAGCGGGCCAAGTTCACGAAGTTCTTCGAGGACATGCGGAATCGGCGACAAGAACGCGGCTTGCCCCCATTTCCCTGGTCCCGCTAGACCGCCGGCGTCACCCCAAAATCACGCCCTATTCAGCAAGGATCACGTTGACGGAAGAGTCACCCCGGCACTCGCCTGAGGGAGATCTTCCCAACTCAGGGACACTGAATCGTCGCCACGCGAGAGCAATGACGCCGGCAATCTCTCGCAGTCTTCCGACGCTGCCCATCTTCCGCCCAAGGAATACGGAACCTTCTCTGGACCCGTTCTCCGGCAGCGCTTACAAGGCGGCTCGCCGAAGGAAGCGACAACGACGAACTCTCGAAGCCCCTCGCTCGGAAGTTCCGAATCGCATCGGACGGGAGTAGGCAAGGCGTTGAACTACCGGTTGATTCAGCGACAGGTCTTTTCAGACCTCGTGTTGACGACAGTACTGGCGTTGGTCGCGACATCAGCACTCCTGATGCTCGTCGGGGCCATGGTCGAAGCCGCGCGGCGCGGGCTTGATCCCCTGGGCATCGTGTTGCTGATGCCCTACCTGATCATGCCAACGCTCCCCTACACCATTCCCGCGTGCCTACTCTTCGCGTGCACCGTCACCTTCGGCCAACTCAGCAGTTCCAACGAGATCACCGCGATCAAGGCCGGCGGCATCAACGTCATGAAGGTCCTGTGGCCGGCAATCCTCCTCGGCGCGATGTTCGCCGGCGGCGGACTCTACCTCGTCGACCAGTTCATCCCACGCTGCAATCGCTCGCTGACCGAACGGATCATGGCCGACGTCCAAGCGACGCTCTACGCCTACCTCAAACAGAACGGCTACATCAATCAGCCCGAATTCCCCTACGAAATCTACGTCAAGAGTGTCCGCGACGACCGACTCATCAATGTCGTCATCAAGCAACGCAAACGCGGCGGCGGCTACGGCATGGTCGCCCAAGCGGCGCAAGCGACGATCGAAGTCGAACGCGGAGAGGACGGCGGCGAGGACGTCGCCCTGATCCGGCTCTTCGACGGGGTCGCGACGACCAATGCCGAGAACTCCGTCCACTTCAAGGACCGGAGCGAGCGGATGCCACTGCCCGCCTCCTTTAAGGACGCAAAGCAGAAACTACAGAATCTCACCTTCGCCGGACTCGAGGAGAGAGCCAAGGAGCGCGAGCGCAAAGAACGCGAACTCGACGCGGAACTTGCCTTCGACTCCCACGGGTGGGTCAGCCGCGGCAACCTGGTGGGACTCGGCGAACTGGTGCAAGTCAACCGGGAACTCGCGCACCGAGAACACCGAAAAGCGAGGGAATCGCGCGCCGAGGTCCACGTCCGGATGGCCCAGTCGACCGCGGCGCTGCCATTCGTCCTTCTCGGCTGCCCGATTAGCATCCTCTTTCAGCGACGGGACTTCCTGCGGACCTTCTTCGTCTGCTTCCTGCCGATCATCACGGTTTATTACCCGGCAATGATCCTCTGCTTCAACGTCTACAAGGAAGGTCAAGGCAACGCGGCGCTCTTGTGGCTGCCGTCGGTGCTGATGGCGTTTCTGGCGATCCCGTTCTTCCGGCGCGTCATCCGCTACTGATCCGACCCGATCTTGATCGTTCCTCGGCCAATAGAAAAGGCCCGCGAGTGGCGGGCCTTGGCGAAGGTCGAGTTGTTGACGACGGGAAGTCCGACGCGTTCGCGGACTACTTCTTCTTTTTCTTGTCGTCGTCTTTCGGATCTTCCTTCTTCTTCACCTTCTTGGTGACCATCCGCATGACGCGGACTTTCGGCAGACCCAGGGGCGATTGCTCGTCTTCCCAGCGATCCTGCTCGATGAGTTTGGTGATCCGCTCGTGACGCTTCAGAACGTTCCGCGCCCGAACCAGGCCACCCTTCTTTTTCAGGCTATTGTCGATCGACATCTCTCAAAAACTCCTCGCGGGCGAGTTCGGAAGGCGGACATCGCGTGGAATCTCCGCCGATTCTAAGCGCAAAGGACTAATGTACGGCCAATCTCGCTCCACGGCAACCCAAGGAAGGCTCGCTCTCCAGCGTCCTTCCTTGGACGAGGGAAAACGAACTGAAGTCCCCCCTTGTCCAAGGGGGAGCAATCTGTTCTTCCCTTGGACAAGGGGGAGCAATCTTCCACGGTCGTCCGGAGTGCCTTCTCAACCCATGACCTCCTGCGGCTTCGCCGCCCCGGTAGCAGAGCAACCGGGGCTACCCAAGAGCGTGATCGGTCGGCACGGCGCCCGACCCTCACGAGACGATCTGGCAGGCGCGCGAGCGGTAGAGGAAGTCGACGATGTTGCCTTCGTGGGGTTGCAGCCAGTTGATGCGATTGGTCGCGATTGGGCCGAGATTGATGCGGTCGATCTCAGTCGAATCGAGGAGGGCGTTTCGCAACTCCGGGTTGTCGGTGATTGCCGTGCAAATGAGCGTCGGTCCCATCCGCTTGAGCATCTCCTCTTGTGGACACTCGACGACTGTCGAAAAGGGGAACATGTACTCGCGTTTGCAGACCTCCGGCTCCGGCGAGTTGCTGTAGAGCAGCGTCGGCAAGAGATGGGCGTAACGCTCTTCCTCGATGAGCCGGCCGTTGGGATGGTACTTCGCGGTCATCTCCTCGACGCCTGGCGGCGTTAGGTCGTTGTCGATCATGCCCGAGACCGCCTTGGCGATCGCCGGGTTGGTGAAGGCGGCCAAGCCGGCTTCGGGATCCTCGGGGCCGAGCGGCTCGATCTTGCCAAGCCGCTCCGCGATCGCCTCGGCGATGGCGCGCCCGTGACGCGGCACCCAGATGCTCGAGCAGTTGATACAGCTCCGGCCGCCATTGGAGTAGATGCTCTCGACGAGCAGGTCGACGTACTCTTCCCAGTTGTCGATCTTGTCCTCGGCGATGAGGACCTTTGAAAACCCGGGCCCGTGAGCCTGGACCCGCGGATTGCCGGCGTAGCGTTGGATCGTCTCGGCACCGCCGAAGATCAGGCTTCGCGGGCAGGTTTCCAGAAGTGCCGCTCCCATCTCGGTGGGACCGGGGAAGACCGAGATCGCCTCGGGCGGAATGCCCGCCTCGATGAAAGCCGCCGTGAGTCGATAGGGCGTCCACGGCTCTTGCGAGCCCGGCTTGAGCAGCAAGCCGACTTGCATCGGGATCACCGGCAGCCAAAGCGTATGCACACCCGGCGAGTTTGACGGCAACACCAGGCCGAGCGCCGGGGCTTGAGCTTGGAAGCTAACCGTAACGCCGCGCTCTTCGCCGTAGCCACGCTGCAAGACCTCGAGATCGAGCCCCCGCGTCAGGGCTTCGAGGATGTTCTCCATCTCCGCGAGCACGAAGTGGTTTTTCTGCATGTTCGCCCGGCACATATTCTCGGGCATGCCAGTCGTCGACGACTGGGCTTTGACGAACTCCTCGGCCGTCTGGGAGCCGTCACCGAGCGGGAGCGTGCCGTTGAGGTAGAGCTCGCCCGCCTTGGCCGCGCGTTTGACCAGGTCGTGAATCGGAATCTTTCGCAGGGCTTTGCGAGCCTGATCGGCCTTGCGGATGTCGCGACGAATGATCCCCGCGTTACCTCGGCTGATCTTCGCGACCGGTTCGCCGGTGGCGTAGTGGGTGATGTCCTCCTTCTCGAGGCTGTCGTAGGGCTTGCCCCAGCGGAGGATGGGAATCGTGATCACGAACAATGCTCCTCAGCATGCTTGGATTCAGTGATTCGCGGGCGCGGCTCAAGGTCGTGTTCCGCTTCCTCACCTCTCCTTTGGGGAGAGGTCGGCGAACATCGTGAGCCGGGTGAGGGGATTGAGTGTTGTTGCTAGGAGTTCCGTTCTCGAGAGAAGGAACCCCCTCACCCCTAACCCCTCTCCCACAGGGAGAGGGGAACATCGGCCTGCCTCTCCCACGGGGAGAGGGGAACAGAAGACTTCTCAGTAGACCCCAACGGTCGTGCCGCCGCTAAGCTTGCTGTAAGGGCGAACACCGCTGACGCCGTCCCAAGGGTACTTCTCGAAGGGCGGCTCGCGCTCCCCTTCGTCCCGTTCGAGGAAGCCGGGCATGAAGAACTCCTTCGTCAGCGTCGTGAGCTTCACCCGCCCCGTTTCGCCAAAGCCGACCTTCTGATGAGGATCGTCGAACGAGACGACCTCGGTGACGGCACGCGGTTGCGGGGCGTAGTAGGAGATCTTGTAGTCGTTGTGCGGGCCGCTCGGAGCGCTGGCGGCGAGCCCCATGAGCGTGTTGCCGTAGGTCGGCGTCATGTAGGCGCCGTCGAGAAGTTCCTCGTGGGCGAAACGGTTCCACTGCGGCGTGAACTCGGTGCCGCCGGAGAAGATCCCCTTGATGCCCGCCTCGCGGATCGACGAGCCCTTTTCCTCAAGCTTGAGGGCGAGCGACTCGAGCAGCTTCGGCGTGGTGAACATGCACTGGACGTTGTGATTGGCACTGAGAACCGTCAGGGCCTGGTCGATGCAGTGCTCTTTGTAGGCCTCGAGATGCTCCATCCAGCCCTTCTTGATGAGTTTGACGACCCAGCGCGGGTCGAGGTCGATGCAAAAGCAGATCCCGCCACGATGCTGAGCGAGGTGCTCGATCGCGAGCCGTAGTCGCCGTGGGCCCGAGGGGCCGAGCATCAGCCAGTTGGCTCCCTTGGGAAAGTGTTCGTCGGGGAGGTTGTCGGCGAAGATCGAGTAGTCGGTGCGGAAATCGTCGAAATTGATGCGGCTTTTGGGGATGCCGGTGGTGCCGCCGGTTTCGAAGACGTAGACCGGCTTGCCCTCGAGGCCTTTGGGCATCCAGCGCTGCAGCGGTCCGCCGCGAAGCCATTCGTCCTCGAAGAGCGGGAATTTCGAGAGGTCCTCGTACGAGTGGATCTCGCTACGGGGATCCCAGCCCAGCTCCTGTGCCTTATTCAACCAGAAGGGGCAGCCTGTTTCGGGCGAGAAATGCCAAGCGACGATTTCCCGCACGTGGGCGTCGAGTTCTTCCTTGGCCTGACGAATCGCTTCGGGGGAGGCGGTTCCCTCAAGAGTTTCGGCACTCACTGATGGCTTTCTCCTGCAAGGGGATGGCACGAATAGGTAGGTCGATGTCAGAATATTGTATGGAACGGGGTGGCATCAAACTCTTTCTGGCGTTGGATGCCGCCAATGTGGGCCGGTTGTAGTGGTTTCGTTCTCGTGACCGTGACGTCAGGGCTGATGATCCAGACGTCCCGCAATCGCCACGGACCTCGCTCCGGTAACGGCGCGTTTCGTTTCCGCGGAGGATTCTTGGTCAGTACGCGGCGTGAATGGCTTCGGTTCGCCCCCACCCTCTATTAGGGCGTTTCAGGGGACATTCGGACAGGGAATCAGTGATGCGACATCCCGACTCGAGGCGTTCTTCCCCCGAGACAACGCGAAGGGCATGGTGGTCGCGGCATGGGAAGACGCTGGTGGCGATGGTTCTCTTTCCAGTGACACTGGGAATGATTCCGGGAATCTTCAGGTTGCAAGAGTGGAGTATCCAGGAGCGTGCCTATCAAGAGCCACCCTTCGCCGTCGACGGGAGTTCCAGTGAGCTTCGTCGCACGATTGTCGTACCGACACTGGAGACGCCATTTCCCGATGGCCGCAATGTCATTTGGTGCGCTAGTGCCCAATTGGCGTGGGACCGGCTCAAGGAGGATGTCGTCAAAGGTCCGGTGGAGTTGTCTGGCGACATCGCCAACAGGATTGCTTCGGTGCTCAACCGCTCGGCGATCGAAGACAGGGCGGTCGCGCCGGAGGATCACGTTTCTCTAGCCGGTTGGAGCAAGGAGGGGGTTGTCGCGCGGATCCGCCAGGAGATGGCAACTCACTTTCCCTCGGTAACGCCGATGATGGACGAGACCTATGCGGTGGCTCTCGCCTACAGCTACCTGAGTGTTTCGCTACCTTTTGATCCTCCCTATCTCGAAGGGGAAGAGCCTCTCCGATTCGTCGATCCCGAAGGGAATGAGACCCCGATCAATGCGTTCGGGATTGGGAAACGGCCACGACTCGTCATCCCAGGGCTCCGCGAACAGATCGCGATCCTCTATGATCGTCCGGATGAATGGACCTCTAAGCGCACTGACTTCGTGCTCGATCTGTGCGAGACGAGCGAGACCTATCAACTACTCGTGTGCATGATCCCCACACCAACGAGCTTCCAGGCGGCCCTTCAGGCAGTGGAGGAGAAGATCGAGACGGGCCGGCCAGACCTCGGGACGAGTTTCGGTCACAACGACGTGCTCATCGTTCCTTCGATGCGCTGGCGGATCGACCACGAGTTCGTGGAACTCGGCACGGCCATCAAGCTGCGAGTTGACGACAAGGAGGCGTTCGTGCCATTTCGTGCAAAGCAGGTGATTGAATTCAAGCTCGATCGCTCCGGAGCGAGTCTCGTCTCTCAGGCGAATGACGCGGCAATGGCTCTACCACTCCACTTCACCGTCGACCGCCCCTTCCTCTTGGTCCTCCGAAACCGCGTCAACAAGCAACCGATCCTTGTCGTCTGGATCGACAACGCCGAGCTGCTCCACAAGGCAAAGGCATGGTGGTGAGTTGATATCGCCTTCCAAGGTGAATTGGGTGCCATGCCCACGCGAGCGTTGGCATGGCACCCCGGAACTCGAAAACGGGAGCGTAACGCCCTCTCACCACCCTGCTCCCCCCACTCGCTCGGAGATTGGGAGTTTCTCCCGCCGCGTGGTACAATGCGGATCTACCGCGAACACCCCCAGAGACCGCTGGAGAGAGGAGACGGTTCATGTCGTCCCCAGAGCACAACGAGAACGCCCCCAACGACAAGACGACTGAGTATCACCACCCCGCCGGCGGCATGGGAGCCCTCGTCTCCAGCGGCCAGATGCTCCTGGAGTCAGCCGGGATCGTCGATGGCGTCGCCTCGCTCCTTCGAGTCAACCAGCCCCAGGGCTTCGACTGCCCAGGGTGCGCCTGGCCGGAGCCGGGCAAAGCGAGCCGGATGGAGTTCTGCGAGAACGGCATCAAGGCGGTCACCTTCGAAACGACCGGCAAACGGGTCACGCCCGAGTTCTTCGCGAAGCACACTGTCACCTATCTCAACGAACAGACCGATCACTGGCTGGAAAACCAAGGCCGGCTGACGCACCCGATGCGTTACAACGCCGAGACCGACCACTACGAGCCGATCGAGTGGAAAGACGCGTTCGCCCTCATCGGCTCGAAGCTTCAAGGGCTGAATCATCCCAACGAGGCGATCTTCTACACCTCCGGCCGAACCAGCAACGAGGCGGCGTTCCTCTATCAGCTCCTGGCCCGGCGGTTCGGGACCAACAACATGCCCGACTGCTCGAACATGTGCCACGAGTCGAGCGGCTCGGCCCTGACCGAAGCGATCGGCATCGGAAAGGGGACCGTCACGATCGCCGACTTCGATGAGGCCGACGCGATCTTCGTCTTCGGGCAAAACCCTGGGACGAACCATCCGCGCATGCTCAGCGAACTTGAGAAAGCCAGCGAACGAGGGGCGAGGATCGTCTCGTTCAACCCGCTGCGAGAACCGGGGCTGCTCAACTTCACGCACCCCAAAGACGTCGTTGGCGTCCTCACCGGCCGAAGCACGCCGATCTCAACGCACTACTATCAGGTCACCGTCGGCGGGGATCTCGCGGCCCTCAAGGGGATCCTCAAGGTGATCGTCGAGGCCGAGGATCAGGCTCCGGGGACGGTCTTCGACCACGACTTCCTCAAGGAGCACACCTCGGGGCTCGAGGAGTTGCTTGCCGACATCCATGCGGCGGACTGGGACGCAATCGAGCGGGAATCGGGACTGACTCGCGAGCAACTAAGAGAGTCCGCCGACGTTTACTTGGCCTCGGAACGCGTGATCATCTGCTGGGCGATGGGGCTGACCCAGCACAAACACGCGGTGGCGACGATCCAGTACGTCGTCAACTTGCTGCTGCTTCGCGGCATGATCGGCAAGCCCGGTGCCGGGGCGTGTCCCGTGAGAGGCCATTCCAACGTTCAAGGCGATCGGACGATGGGGATCGTCGAGCGACCGGCTCCCGCGTTTCTCGAGGGTCTAAAGCGAGCGTTCGGGTTCGAGCCGCCGAGTGAGCATGGCGTCGACGTCGTTGGAGCGATCAACGCGATGCTCGACGGCAAGGGGAAGGTCTTCATCGGCATGGGAGGCAACTTCGTCGCGGCGACTCCCGATACCATGAAGACCTCCGAAGCGATGAACCGCTGCGTATTGACGGTCCACGTCAGCACCAAACTCAACCGCAGCCATGTCGTCCATGGAAAGGACGCCCTCATCCTGCCCTGCCTGGGGCGGACGGAACTCGATGTTCAAGCCTCCGGCCCGCAGAAGGTGACGGTCGAGGACTCGATGAGTCAGGTCCACGCGTCGCGCGGCAAGAAGGCCCCGGCGAGCCCCCACCTGCTCTCCGAACCGGCGATCATCGCGGGGATCGCGAACGCAACGCTGGTCGATTCGGGCATCGCTTGGGACGAAATGGTGCGCGATTACCGGCTGATTCGGCAAAAAATCGCCGAAGTTGTGCCAGTTTTCGCCGGCTATGAGCAAAGAATTGACGCAAATGGGGGCTTTTACCTCGGAAATTCGGCGCGTGAGCGGAACTGGAAGACCGCGACGGGCAAGGCTCGCTTCATGGCGCATCCGCTCCCCGAGCTCCAGTTGCCGGCGGGTCAGTTGCGGCTGATGACGATCCGTTCTCACGACCAATTCAACACGACGGTCTACGCCCTCAACGACCGCTATCGCGGCATCAAGGGAAAGCGAATGGTCCTGTTCATGAACCCGGAGGACATCCACGAGCGTGGCCTGAAGGCGGGGGACAAGGTCGACATCACCAGCCATACGCAAGAGGACGGCCTCGAGCGACACGCTCGGGGCTTCGAGGTCATCGCCTACGACATCCCGCGCGGCTGCGCCGCGGCGTACTTCCCCGAGACCAACGTCCTGGTCTCCAAGGACAGTTTCGCCGAGAAGAGCCGAACGCCGTTGTCGAAGTTCATTCCGATCACCGTGGCTGGGACGGGTAGCTAGTGCTCTGCTCCAACTTGAAGTTGGTGTTCGTGCAACCCTAACCCATTGGCACTGGCTGACAAGCAGCCAGTGGCACCCGAAAAGCTAGATGGACCAGTGTACTAGAGAGAAAGCTGGGGGTTGCCCCTTCCTACATAGGACTCCGCGAGTTACGACCAAAGGCCTGACGTGACGCGACGCGACCAACCACTTCACCAAGATGCCAGCGTCATCAGCGAGATCGTCCAGCTCTCGGAATCGGCCCGGACGCCGACCACCGACCGGCTGGCGGTCGAGGAACCGCTGGAGATCCGCTTGGGCCCCGAACCGCTGGCGGTGACGATGCGGACGCCCGGCGACGATGCCGAACTCGCGGCGGGGTTCTGCCTGACGGAGGGAATCATCACCTCCCCCGACGATCTCGAACAGATCGAGGCGTGTTCCGAAGCTGAGCACGGCAACGTCATTGTTGTTACGCTACCTGATGACGTTCTCCAGCGTCGCGCCGAGCAGGTCGAGAAGGCTCGCCGCGAACTTTACCTATCGAGTTCCTGCGGCCTGTGCGGCAAAGCGTCGCTCGACCGGATCGCCCAGGATGTTCCGCCGCTACGCGGGGACTTTCAAGTCCGCGGGGAACTGCTCGCGAGCTTGCCCCAGCGAATGCGGGAGGCGCAGCGTACCTTCGAGGAGACCGGGGGCTTGCACGCCGCCGCGCTCTTTCGGCCCGAGGGCGAGTTGCTAGTCCTGCGTGAGGACGTCGGCCGGCACAATGCGGTCGACAAAGTCATTGGGGCGATGCTGCTGGCGGGAATGGTGCCGGTCGACCCGGCGATCTTGCTGGTGTCGGGGCGAGCGAGTTTCGAGATCATGCAGAAAGCGGCCCTGGCGGGCATCTGTTGCGTGGCGGCGATCAGTGCCCCCTCAAGTCTCGCGGTCGAGTTCGCGCGGCGGTTTGGCATGTCCCTTGTTGGTTTTCTCCGTCCGGGGCGTATGAACATTTATCACGAGACGGGGCGAATCGTGGATGAAACCGGACTTTCGAACACCTCTTTCTTCGCGGGAAGATAGGCGCCGGTTCCCTTTCCCAAGTTTTCTCGAATGCGGGCCGGATGTGCCGCGCCCTTGAGCCGCCGCCGTCGGGATCACTAGACTCCCCAGCAGGGAGCCGCAGCCAAGTCGAGGAGACGCGCCATGCTCGCCAAATACGGCATCACTGTTTCCGATGTCCTCCGGAACGCCCCAACGGGGCAGCTCTACGAGTTGGCCGTCGCGCGCGAAGGTTCCTCCATCACCTCGACCGGCGCGATCACCACGCTCTCGGGAGAGAAGACCGGCCGAAGCCCCGCCGACAAGCACATCGTCGAGAACTCCGAGAGCGCCGACGACATCTGGTGGGGACCGGTCAACCACAAGCTCGACAAGAAGTCGTTCCAAGTCAATCGCCAGCGAACGATCGACTACTTCAACACGCGCGATTACCTCTACGTCGTCGACGGCTTCGCTGGTTGGGATCCCCGCTACCGGCTCAAGGTTCGCGTCATCTGTTCGATGGCGTATCACGCGCTGTTCATGCACAACATGCTGATTCGCCCGACGGGGGAGGAACTCGCGGCCTTCGGCGAGCCCGACTTCACCATCTTCAACGCCGGTGCCTTTCCCGCGAACCTCTACACCAGCGGCATGACGTCGCACACCTCGATCGACCTGAACTTCGAGGAGCGGCAGTTCGTCATTCTCGGCTCCATGTACGCCGGGGAGATGAAGAAGGGTGTCTTCACGGTGATGAACTACCTGATGCCCAAACGCGGGGTACTCTCGATGCACTGCTCCGCCAACGAAGGCCGCGACGGCAACGTGAGCCTCTTCTTCGGGCTGTCGGGCACGGGCAAGACCACGCTCTCGGCCGACCCACGACGGGCGCTGATCGGCGACGACGAACACTGCTGGTCCGATCACGGCGTCTTTAACATCGAAGGGGGCTGCTACGCCAAGTGTGTCGATCTCTCCGCCGAGAAGGAACCACAGATCTTCAACGCGATCCGCTTCGGCGCCGTGCTTGAGAACGTCGTCTTCGACGATCAGCGGCGCGTCGACTTCCACAACGTTTCGGTGACCGAGAACACGCGGACCAGCTATCCCGTCGAGTTCATCGACAACGCGAAGATTCCGTGCGTGGGAGGCCATCCCAACAACGTCATCTTCCTGACGTGCGACGCCTTCGGCGTGTTGCCTCCGGTCAGTCGGCTCTCGCCGGCGCAAGCGATGTATCACTTCATGAGTGGCTACACCGCCAAGGTCGCCGGGACCGAGGTCGGGATCACGGCGCCGCAAGCAACCTTCTCGGCGTGTTTCGGGGCCCCCTTTCTCGTCTGGCACCCGTCGAAGTATGCCGGGATGCTCGCCGAACGGCTGGAAGCCCACCAAGCCAAGGCGTGGTTGGTCAACACTGGCTGGACGGGCGGAACGCACGGCGTCGGGGCGCGGATGAAGCTCGAGTACACGCGAGCCATCATCGACGCGATCCACGACGGGTCACTCAATGAGGTCGAATACCAGGAGGATCCGACCTTCGGGCTCGAGGTCCCGACGACTTGTCCAAAGGTGCCGGCGCGAGTGTTGGTGCCCAGCAAGGCGTGGTCGGACGACGCCTCCTATCAGAAGACCGCCCGCCATCTCGCCCAGCTTTTCGTCGAGAACTTCAAGAAGTACGAAGATCTCGCCAGCGAAGAGACCAAGGCGGCGGGGCCGAGGGTGTAGGGATTGATTCAGGAACGTTGGCGGTGTCTTTCGTGACTTCTGGGTGCCGTCCTTGATGACTTCTGGCTGCCATGCCCACGCTTGCCGTGGGCATGGCAGCCAAGATAGTTCCACCCAAGACGCCAAGACCGTTCCACTCAGAACGGCGCTTAACATCATTGCCGACAGTGCTCGGCGTCGTCATTTCTCGAGTGACTGGGCGTGCTTGACGTCACGCAAGTGCTTGTGGCATTCCACACAAGCCATCGTCATCTGCACGTAGTCGAGCGTCGCCCCGTCGATGCTCTTCTCCTTGGCGTTACGATCGAGATCGTGAACCGCCTCGGCGAAGTTCTTGCTGTAACGCTGGTACTCCGGCGTCGGGAGGGCGTGCCAACTCGAGGCTCGGCTGATGATCCCGAGCATGCGGGCGTTCTCCTCGACCATCGCGAAGTTCTCGGTCGTAATCCCCTCGAGAACATTCTGCGCGTGCTTGAGTTTGTCCCGCATCAGGAATTGGTTCGAGGTCGCGACGTCGTTTTCCGCCGGAACCAAGGGAGCATCGCCGCTGTACGCGGGGAACATGACCAGCGCGAACAGCGCGGCGAGTAGGGTGAGCTTTCTCATGAGTTGGGCTCCTCATGGGCCGGAGGATGTTGCCCAAGCGCCGGCCGTCCGACCGAGCGACCCACGCCCTCACCTCTTATTCTACCTCCACGGAATTGGAGGACCAATGAGGAAGCGCGTGACCCGGTGGACTTGTTCCAAAAGGTTCGCGACGACCGGCTACTTCCTCTTGCGACCTTTGCCGCGGCCCTTCTTCGGCAGCGGCTTGGGGGAGCGTTTCGGGCTCGTCGTCCGGCGACGGCGTGGAGAGGTATTGCCCGCCAACCGAAGATCGAGTTCGCGTTGCTCGAGATCGACATTGACGATGACGCCCCGCACTTGATCGCCGAGCCGATAGCGCTGACCTCGCTGCATCCCGACCAAGCTATGGGTGGCCCGATCGAGCTGGTAGAAGTCGTCGGTAAGCGTCCGGATGTGAATGAGCCCCTCCGCGGGCAACACAACCCCTTGGGCAAAGAGCCCGAACTCCTCGACGCCGGTGATCACGAAGTCCATCTCCTGGCCGACGCGGTCGGCGAGATGACTGAGGAGCTTGATCTTGACCAACTCGCGTTCGGCCTTTTCGGCGCGGCGCTCGGTGAAGGAACAGTGTTCGCCCAGGACGACCAACTCCGAGTAGTCCGAACCCGACTTGCCGGTCTCGAGGAGTTGCTGCAAGAGCCGATGAACGACGAGGTCGGGGTAGCGCCGAATCGGACTGGTGAAGTGGCAATAGCTGTCGCTGGCGAGGGCGAAGTGCCCTTCTTCATCGGGCGAATAGACCGCTTCCTTCAAGCTCCGCAGCAACGCGTAGTTGACGGCATGGCGTTCGGGCCGATCCTTCACCTCCGCGAGGACCCGCTGAAGTTCGAAGCGGCTCTGGTACTCCTCGATCTTGATGTCGAGCGAACGCAGAAACTCGGCGAAAGCCTTGAGCTTCAACGGATCGGGCTTCTCGTGAACGCGGCGAAGAATCGAGATATTCAAGTCGCCCAGATGCTGCGCCACCGCCTCGTTGGCGGTGACCATGAACTCCTCAATGATCTGGTGGGCCTCGTCCTGCGGAGCGTAGTGAGCATCGACGACGCGCCCTTCGTCATCGTACTGCAGTTCGCAATCGGGCATCGACAGTTCGAGCATGCCACGACGCCGGCGCCGTTCGCGTCGGATCGCCGCCAACTCGCGCATATGCGTGAGCAGTTCCCGAATCTCGGGCGGGATCGAGTCGGCGAGATCGTCCGACGACTCGAAGAACTCCATCACCTGTTCGTAGGCGAAGCGCCGTGTCACCTTGATGACACTGTTGGAGAAGCGCGTGTTCGTGATGCGACCCTCGGCGTCGAACTCGATGAAGGCCGACTTGACGTAGCGGGTTTTCCCCTCTTGCAGACTCGCCAGCCCGTTGGAAATCAGTTCCGGCAGCATCGGGATGACGCGTCCCGGCAAGTAGACCGACGTCCCCCGTTCGCGAGCCTCGGCGTCGAGCACCGAACCCTGGGGCACGAACGACGCGACGTCGGCGATGTGGACGCCGAGGTTCCAAAACCCCTTGTCGTCGCGTGAGAGGCTGATGGCGTCGTCGAAGTCCCGAGCGTCGACCGGGTCGATCGTGACGATCGTCGTTCCGGTCAAGTCGACGCGATTGGGATCGACGGGTTGCTCGTCGAAGAGTCGGGCTTGGGCCCGCGCCTCGTCGAGGGCCTGGGAGGAGAAGGTGTCGGGCAAGTGGAATTGCCGAACGACCGCGAGAAGGTCCACACCGGGAGCGCCGCGTGGGCCGAGCACCTCGGTGAGAACACCCTCGCCCGTCATGTCGGGAGAGGGAAAACGGAGCATCTCGAAGACGACCTTGTCGCCCTGCTTGGCTCCCTTGGCGCCGGGGTCGCCGACGTAGATCGGCTCATGAAAGGCGTTGCCGTCAACGCGGACGAAGCCCTCGTGGCCGGTCGTGAAGTAGGTTCCGACAAAGTGGCTGCTGGCCCGCTCGACGATCTCGTTGATGCGGCCCTCGGCGGCGCGAGTCGATCGTGGCGGTTTGATGACCTCGACGAGCACGACGTCTCCCCGGGCGGCGTCGGAGGTGAAGCGCTGGCCGATGTGAATGTCGCCTGGCGGGCTTCCTTGACCGGGACGAGGCGTGACCCAGCCATCGCCCTTGCGGGTTTGCCGGTAGACTCCCAGGAGTCGGCTCCGGGACTGAGCGAGACGGACCGTGTTTTTGTTGCCGATCTCGATGAGTCCACGACGGATCATGGTCTTGATCGTCTGGCGGAACTCGCCGTAGTCTTCCGATCCGATACTGAGTTGGCGCGCCAACACCTTGGGTTTGACGGGGCGATAGCTCGCTTGGCGCAAGAAGTCGAGAAGTCGTTCCTCGATGGTTGATGACATGTAAGAGAGAGAGCACCTTTGCTAAAGAATTTGGTAGACGAAAAGCAGCCTCATGACGACGAACGCGATCAACGAGGCGGCGATGTCATCCATCATGATACCAAGCCCTCCGCCGACGCGTTCGAGTCGCCGAATCCCGAAGGGCTTGAGGATGTCGAAAATCCGGTGGAGCGTGAACCCGGCGATGATGATCCGCAGCGAGAACTCCGGGACGAGGAAGTAGACCAGCGGCAGCGTGACGAACTCGTCGTAGGTCACCTCCCGAGGGTCCTTTTTCGCCAAGAGTTGGGCCGAACGTCCGCAAATCGGAATCCCGATCACCCAAAGGACGACCAGGATCGGGACGTACGCCGCCCAGCCGAGCGCGTTTGAGAGTCCCATCGCCAGAGGAATACCCAAGAGCGTCGAAAAGGTCGCCACTCGCGGGGGAATCATGCCGGTGAAGAGCCCGGTCCCGATCGCCAGGACGATCCAGTCCCACGCCGACCACGAGACGTGTTGACTCTCCGGCTGCGCCTCCATGCTCGTCACGATCCATTCTCCGTGGTTGTTTGATAGCGATGTTCAATGAGTTCGCAGTACAGGGCCGTCCCCTGGTCGAGTTGTTCCAGCGCGATCCACTCATCGACGGTGTGCGCTTGGGCGATGTCGCCGGGGCCGCAGACAACTAATGGTAGGAACTGCCCGAAGATCGTGCCGTCGGTCGCGTAGGAAACCGTGGTCGACGCGGGGCGATTCGCATGCGTCAAGACGTCGCGTACCCAGGGGGAACCGGGGTCGGTGAACATCGGTTCGCCGGCGTAGACCAGGACGAACTCGAGCCCGTGATGGGTCGCGCGTGCCTTGACGTGTTCAATGAGTTCGCCGGCGTCGTTGCGCGGCGTGGGCCGGTAATAGAGAGTACAGACACTCCGGCGAGCGGTAATGTTCGCGGCGGAATTGTGATCGCCAATCCCGAGGTTGAACCCGGGCGTCGGCGGTTCGAAGTCGTCGTCGCGGTACTCGGGCTTCGTCTGCAAGTCGTCGTGGAGCTCTTTCATCTCTGCCAGAAAAGGGATCATGGCCAAGTTCGCGTTGAGCCCCTTTCCGGTGGAGCTGTGGGCCGCTTCCCCATGGGAGATGATCCTCATGAGCACATTGCCCTTGTGGGCGTGAACGACCTCGAGCCGAGTCGGTTCGCCGACGATCCCGACACACGACCGCAGAGGTTCGACCACCAACTCGCGGCGGGCGAGGTCCCAAGCCCCCCAGTGTCCGACTTCCTCGTCGGCGGTGACGATCAAGTGGACCGGAAAGTCGTTCGGGACGTCGGCGGTGGCGATCGCCTCGAGCATGCAGGCAACAGGCCCCTTCATGTCGCAGGCGCCGCGGCCGTAGAGTTTCCCGTCTTGGATCTGGGGCTTGAAGGGCTCACCCATTTGCCATCCCTCGACGGGAACGGTGTCGGAGTGGGCGAGAAAGGCAATGCCTCCGGGGCCCGATCCGCGCCGGGCGACGACATTGGTCTTCTCGACGCCTGCGGGGTCGGCGTAGGTGAACCGCTCGACGTCAAGCCCCATGGAAGTGACGGCGTCGGCGATATACGCGGAAGCTTCGGCGTTGGAGTCGCGACTCACCGACGGAAGGGAAATCAGTTCGCGGGCGTGGTCGAGGGCACGCACTGGCATGGGCTCGTCATCCTCGTCACTGTGGTCGGTCGGGTGGAAGACGAGCGAGCGCGGACTCGGGAGCGATCAAGGCTGGTCGCGTTGAGGAGCCAACGCCGATCAGTCCTTGCTTTTGGAGGTCGCGGCGGTCGACTTCCCCTTCGGCAACTCCTCGGGGGTCACTCCGGCTTCCTTCTCCACCTTCTTCTCGGCTTCGATCAGCGCGAGCATCTCGCGTTGGGCCGGATTGAGCACCGTTCGGATCTGCTTGTCCAGTTGGTCGCGATGGCCATCCTTGGTCGCGCGGAGAGCCTTGAGTTTCTTCTGCAGCTCGTCGATCTGCTGATCGACAGTGGCCGACTTCTTTTTGGTGTCGGCTTGGAATGTGTAGATCTTTTGTCGCTGTTGGTCGCTGAGGCCGAGTCGATTCCAACCGATCGGCAAACGCCCGGAAGTCTGGGACGACTTCGCCGCGGGCTTGGTCTGGGACGACTTCGCTGCGGGCTTGGTCTTACTCGCCTTGGTATTCTTGGCGTCGTCGGCGTTGACCGCCAGCGACAAGCAGAGACAGGTGCCAAGCGCGATGATCGCCATCCGAACACTTCGTGGATCCATCTGCTCATCCTCCCTAGAAGAGTGCAACGCCAACCCGGTGACAGTCTTCGGGTCGACTCAGATCCCACGGCGCCCCATAGCGTAGAAGGTTTCCCAGCGGCTGCAAGAAAATTCACGGCGAAGCGCCCTCGGGATCACACCGACAAAGGCGGGATTCGGGTCCGCCGACACTCGGCAAGCCGCGCCTAGACGAATTGATAAGATGCCGCCGGGTGAGGCCCAACTGGGGCGAACGCGTTTTGAAGAACGAGCGATCCGAGCCGAGGAGACGACGATGGCCGACGCACTGAGTTTGTGGCAACGCTATTGCGATTACATCTACACCAATCGGTCCTTGGGCATTTCCCTCGATATCAGTCGGATGAACTTCGACGAGGAATACCTCAACAGTATGAAGCCGGCCATCCACCAAGCGATGGACGCCATGGAGGCCCTCGAATCGGGAGCGATCGCCAACAAGGACGAGAACCGGATGGTCGGCCACTACTGGCTGCGGACCCCATCCCTGGCTCCCAGTGACGACATCACCAACGAGATCACCAGAACCAACGCGAAGATCCTCAGTTTCGCCAAGAGCATCCACGACGGGACCGTTCATGCCCAAAGCGGCCCCTACAAGCACCTGATCCACGTCGGCATCGGCGGTTCGGCGCTCGGGCCGCAGTTCGTCGCCCGCGCCCTCGCCGGCAACAACGACCCGGTCACCCCCCACTTCGTCGACAACACCGATCCCGACGGCATCGACCAGGTCATCGACAAGCTCCACGACCAGCTCGAACAGACGCTGGTGACGGTGGTCTCCAAATCCGGCGGCACCCCCGAACCACGCAACGGCATGCTCGAAGTGACCGCCGCCTACGAGAAGGCCGGTCTCCGCTTCGCCGATCGGGCTATCGCGATCACGATGGAAGGCAGCAAACTCGACAAGCAAGCCGAGTCCGAGGGTTGGCTGGCTCGTTTCCCGCTGTGGGACTGGGTCGGTGGCCGGACCTCGGTCATGTCGGCGGTCGGTCTTGTTCCCGCGGCGCTGCAGGGCATCGACATCGAGTCGATCCTCAAGGGGGCCGCGGCGATGGACGAGGTGACGCGCGATCACGACATCCGCAACAATCCCGCCGCCCTGCTCGCGCTGATGTGGTACAAGGTCGGCAACGGCAAGGGAGCCAAGGACATGGTGATCCTCCCCTACAAGGATCGACTCGAACTCTTCAGCCGCTACCTCCAGCAACTCGTCATGGAGTCGCTCGGCAAGCGGCTCGATCGTGACGGCAACGTCGTCAACCAAGGCATCGCGGTCTACGGCAACAAGGGGTCGACCGACCAGCACGCCTACGTCCAGCAATTGCGCGACGGCGTCAACAACTTCTTCGCGACCTTCATCCAAGTCCTCAAGGATCGCGACGGCGACTCGATCAACGTCGAACCGGGCACGACCGCGGGCGACTTCCTTTGCGGATTCCTCCAGGGAACGCGCCGGGCCCTCTTCGAGGGTGGCCGCGATTCGATGACCATCACCATCCCCGAGGTGACCCCCTTCTACGTTGGGGCCCTGATCGCCCTCTACGATCGCGCCGTCGGGTACTATGGCGAGCTGGTCAACATCAACGCCTACCATCAACCCGGCGTCGAAGCCGGAAAAAAGGCGGCCGCCGCCGTGCTCGACTTGCAGGCCAAGGCGATGTCCCACCTCGCGTCGGCGACCGGAAGTTCGACCGCCGAGGAGATCGCGTCGGCGATCGGAAATCCCGAGGAAGCGGAAGTCGTCTACAAGATCCTCGAGCACCTTGCCGCCAACGACAACCGAGGGGTTGTGGCGACCTTCGGCGATTCGCCGGCGACGACGACCTTTCACGCGGGGTAGGGATTCGAATCCCGACCTGTCGTAAAATGCTCCTCGTACCAACAGTGTCTCCGGCGGCGATCGTGTGTCGATCGCTGCCCGGCCTTTCCCTCGCGGGCCCGGAGGATGCGATTCCTTCCTCTCGGCGCTGGGCGAACGGTGGGGCCACCGCCGGAGACACGATAGCGCCAATGGATGGGACCTCTCCGATTGAAGCAGACACCCGTTGAGGCCCCCGATTGGACCGACCTGAAGCGGGACGCCCTCGCCCAGGCGCTTCGCGCCCATCTCCAGGGTGAGGTCCGCTTCGACCCGGCCTCGCGCGCGCTCTACAGCACCGACGCGAGCATCTACCAAATCGAACCGATCGGCGTCGTCATTCCCAAGACGCGAGAGGACGTCGTCGCCGCGGTCAGCATCGCGATGGAACAGCGCGTCCCCCTCGTTCCCCGCGGCGGGGGAACCAGCCTCTCCGGCCAGACGATCGGTCATGGCCTCGTCATCGACTTCTCGAAGTACCTCAATCGCGTCCTCGACATCGACCCGACCGAGCGGACCGCCCGCGTCGAACCGGGTGTCGTCCTCGGACACCTCAATCGAGCGCTCGATCCGCACGGTTTCATGTTCGGCCCCGACGTCGCGACCATCGACCGCGCCAATCTCGGCGGGATGATCGGCAACAACTCCGCCGGCGCTCGCTCGGTCCGATTCGGCAAGACCATCGACCACGTCCTCGAACTCGACGCCGTGCTCACCGACGGCAAGGTCGCTCGTTTCGGAGCCGTCGACGAGGTCGAGATCGAAAAGCTCAAGCATCGCGACGGCCGGTTGGGGCAAGTCTACCGGGCGACAACGTGGGTCCTGTCCCGCCACGAGCAAGAGATTCGCGACATCTTTCCCAAGGTCCTGCGACGAGTGAGCGGCTACAGCCTCGACGCTCTCCTACCGCCGGCGCCGCTCAATCTCGCCAAGCTCCTGGTGGGAAGCGAAGGGACGCTCGCCACCCTGGTCGAAGCTCGCCTCGGGATCGTCGAGAAGCCGAAACATCGGGGCATCGCGGCGCTGCACTTCGCCAAACTCGAGGATGCGCTCGAGTCGACGCCGACGATCCTCGAGACCCAACCGTCGGCGATCGAACTGATCGACAAGATGATCATCGATCTCGCGAAGAAGAGCCTCGAGTACGCGAAACATGTCGACTTCGTGGACGGCGACCCCGAAGCCCTTCTCCTCGTCGAGTTCATGGACGACGACCCGCGGCGGATCGACAAGGGGTTCGACGAGTTGCGAACCCGCTTGGCCGACCATCCCGTCGGGACCATCCTGGCCTCGCGCGATGTCGAGTTCGCCAACCACGTTTGGAGCGTCCGCCGAACCGGCATGCCGCTGCTCTACTCGATCCCCGGTCTGCGCAAGCCGGTTACCTTCGTCGAGGACACCGCGGTCGATCCGGCTCGCCTCGCCTCCTTCGTCACCGAATTCAAGGCGATTCTCGCCCGCTATCGCACCACCGGCTCCTTCTACGGTCATGCCAGTGTCGGATGCCTGCACATTCGCCCCTTGCTCGACTTGCACTCGGTCGAGGGACGGCGCGACATGGCGGCCATCGCCGACGAAGTGGTCGACCTGGTCATCAAGTACGGCGGCTCCCTCAGTGGCGAGCACGGCGACGGCCTCTGCCGCAGCTACTACAACCGCAAGCTCTTCGGCGACTCGCTCTACGAGGCGTTTCGGCGCATCAAGCGCGGCTTCGATCCCGACGACTTGATGAACCCCGGCAAGATCGTCGAAGCCCCTCTTCCCACCGAACACCTTCGGACCGAGACCGCGACCACCACCGCTCCACCGACGCTCTATCACTTCGGTGAGGCGACGTCGATCGCCGATGTCGCCTCACGCTGCAACGGCAACGCCCTTTGCCGGCGACAGGGTATCGGCACGATGTGTCCCAGCTTCGCCGCGACCCATGACGAACAGCACTCGCCGCGCGGCCGGGCGAACCTGCTGCGTGCCGCGATGGAGGGACGGCTCGGGCCGAAATCGGGCTCCACCTGGAGTTCCCCTCTGCTCGAGGAAGCCCTCGATTTCTGCCTGGCGTGCAAGGCCTGCAAGACGGAATGCCCAACCAGCGTCGACGTCGCCAAGATGAAGTCCGAGTATCTTCACCAGTCGCACGCGCGAAAGATGCCGCCGCTGCTGGCTCGGATGATGGCGGCATACCCGAGGCTCAGTTCACTCGGCTCGCGGTTCTCTCCCTTTTCCAACTGGGTGGCCCGTTCCCTCCCGACGCGACTCTTCATGGAGTGGTTTGTCGGCATCGATCGACGACGCAAACTCCCCCGATTCCACCGCCGGACCCTCTACGACTGGTTCCTTCGCCATCGTTCGGTCGGTCGGGAGTTGCGGGGCAAGGTCGTCCTTCTCGCCGACTGTTTCATCAACCATCACGAGCCGAGTGTCGGGCAAGCGGCGGTCGAGCTTCTCGAACGAGCAGGCTATCAAGTCTCGCTCGCGAAGGTCTGCTGCGGCCGCACCATGATTTCAAAGGGGTTTCTCAACGACGCCAAACAACTCGCTCGCCAGGGAATCGATCGCCTGCTCCCCTCCGCGGAGTCGGGATTGCCGATCCTGGGGCTCGAGCCGAGTTGCCTCCTCACCCTGGAGGACGAATGGCGCGACCTCGTTCCCGGCGACGAGGCGACTCTGGTCGCGTCCCGAATATCGCTGGTCGAGACATGGCTCGCCGAACAGGCACGTCGCGGCGATTCGAGCCTGCCGACCCCCGCGACGGAGTCGACGGAGCGACTGCTGGTTCACGGCCACTGTCACCAAAAGGCGGCGGGCGAGTTCGACGCGAGCGTCCGCGCCCTCGAGCTACTCGGCAACGCGAAGCCGACCGTTCTCAACACCGGTTGCTGCGGCATGGCCGGGGCCTTCGGTTACGAGAAGAGACACTACGACGTCAGCCATGCGGTCGCGGAGGATCGGCTCCTGCCCGCCCTGCGCGCGGAGCCGGAAGCGACGATCGTCGCGCCAGGCTTCTCTTGTCGAACCCAGATGCGCGATCTCGCCGGTCGCGATTCCCTTCATCCCGTTTCGTACCTGCACCGACGGCTTCTCGGTCCGGAGTGAGCATGAGCGACGACACCTGCCTGCTCTTCGTCTACGGCCTGCTTCGTCCCGGCATTCGTCCTCCCCGCACGATGCGGTCGCACTGGCCCGATCGAGTGATTGGGGAGCTTCACCATCTCGGCCCCTATCCGGGGGCGATTCGCATTGGGAAAGGCTCGGCGAGTTTCGAGGGAGATATCGTCGAGATCGCGACCTCGGAACTGCCGGCGCTCGACGAGTTCGAGGATGTCGACACGGGCCTCTACGCCCGGATCCGGACAACGACCCTTGGTGGCCACGACGTCTGGATCTACGAGTATCGCCGACCGCTCTCACCGCTCGCCACGCCGATCGAGCGTTGGGAAAGCAATGCGTCGTCTGGCAGCCCGTTGACTTGAGCGGACCAAGGCACGAACGAGCCATGTTGGCCAAGATCAAGGAGAGGAACCGCACGCGAATCCGTAGATTCATCGAGTTTCTTTGACGCGGACATTGCTCAAAAGCGCCGGTCGTAGACCGCAGCGAATGGATCAACGGGCTGCTAGACAACCCCGGCGGGGTTGGTGTTTTCTTTCATTCGGTACCCAGGGTGCGCGAAGCGCGACCCTGGGCTTCATTAGAGAACGGCGTTGCCGTTCCGAGAGGAAGACGTTGCCGGCCGAGAGTACCCAGCGTGCGCGAAGCGCGACCCTGGGCTTCATTAGAGAACGGCGTTGCCGTTCCGAGAGGAAGACGTTGCCGGCCGAGAGCACCCAGGGTGCGCGAAGCGCGACCCTGGGCTTCATTAGAGAACGGCGTTGCCGTTCCGAGAGGAAGACGTTGCCGGCCGAGAGTACCCAGCGTGCGCGAAGCGCGACCCTGGGCTTCATTAGAGAACGGCGTTGCCGTTTCGAAAGGAAGACGTTGCCGGCCGAGAGTACCCAGGGTGCGCGAAGCGCGACCCTGGGCTTCATTAGAGAACGGCGTTGCCGTTCCGAGAGGAAGACGTTGCCGGCCGAGATTAAAGCGAAGAGACACCTCTCACTCGTCTCCCGCCGGGGAGAGACAGTTCATGCTGCCTGAGATTCGGCGATTGGAGTTCCCCTCTCCCCGTGGGAGAGGGGTTGGGGGTGAGGGGGCTCTCTTGCAACGAACTGCCTCGCTCTCCAAGACATTTCGCCCCTTCACCCGGTTCCCTATGCTTCCGCGTTGATGAGATTGATGAGCTGACGGAGCCGGCCGTTGTGGCGGCGGTTGAAGTGAAACGAGAGACGCGGCAAGTGGGCGACGTCGGCCTCGTTGAGTTCGTGATGGTGCGCCTCGGTCCGCTTGAACCGTCCCCGCGAGAGGATGTCGCTGAACTCACTCTCGATTCGCTCGAAAAGCTCATCGGAGAGGGGGTGCAAAAGCCGCAGCACCAGCCGACCGCGAACATAGCGCTCGCTGTGAAAGACCCGATAGAACGCAGTCACCTCCTCCACCGCGTCGTCGACGCTGTCGGTCACGCGGAAGAGACTGAAGTCCTCCTCGGAAATCATCCCCTTCTGGTAGAGCTGACGATCGAGGTACTCGCTCCACTCCTTCCAATAGCTCCCACCGGGATTATCGAGCAAGACGATCGGAACGATCCGCGACTTTCCGGTCTGGATGAGGGTGAGGCTTTCGAACCCTTCATCGAGCGTGCCGAACCCGCCGGGCATCAGCACCACCGCGTGAGCCTCCTTGATGAAGAGGAGCTTGCGGGTGAAGAAGTAGTTCATCTCCAGGAGTTTGTCGTCCTCGACGAGCGGATTGGCGTTCTCGAACGGCAATCGGATGTTGATACCGATCGCCATCGAGGGATCGGAGCCGACGTGAGCGGCCTCCATGATGCCGGGACCGCCGCCGGTGATCACCATGTAGCCCGCTTCGGCGATCGCCCGGCCAAACGCGACCGCTTGCTGGTAGTCGGGATGATCGGGTTGGGTTCGGGCCGAGCCGAAGACGGTGACCTTGCGGCGCTCCTTGAAGCGAGAGAGGCTCCGAAAAGAGAGCCGCAATTCCTCGAGCGTCCGCAACAGCAGCTTCAAGTCGCCCCGGTCGGCGCCATCGTCGAGCAGCCCGTCGGCGACATCCTTGATTCCCTGGACGATACGAATGCTTTCGGCAGCGTCATCGCGTAGAGGCACTTGCTGCGACATCGGAGATGATCCCGTGGCGGAGAAAAAGACAACGATTGAAAGGTGGGGATTGGCCCTGAACGACTCCCCTAGGCATGCAAAGGATAGCCGTTTCCCGCGAGCGGTCAATCGGCCTGAAGGACCTGCATCGCCTCTTCGCGGGTCTCGTAGATCGCCCAGAGCGTGTCGAGAGCGGTCAGTTTCAAGAGTTCACGGGCCCGCTGCGAGACGCCGCAAAGGACCATCGTTCCGCCCTGCTGGTAGACCGATTTCCACGTGCGCAAGAGAAGGGAGAGAAAGACCGAACCGAAGAACTCGACCTCGCTGAGGTCGATGACCACCATCGGAACTTCCATCTGGCTGATGGGAGCCACCACGAGGTCGGCAGCCTCTTCGATGAGTTCCCACTGGAGCGATTCCACTTCGCTGGAAGGGACGACGACGGCGACATCGCCGTGCCGCTCGATTCGGAAAGCGTCGCTCATGGACGAAACATCCATCGGGAACCAATTGACACCAATGAGGTTATCGGCTGCGGGTGGGCATTTCAAGCGGTGCTTCCCAAGGACCGCAAGACATTGCTCACTTTAACCTCGTCATTCCCCCAACACCACACCATACACGACAAGTTCTACCTATTGCCCCAAGGGCTTGGCGTCTATCGTGATGACATGTTCAGCAGCCGTTCTCGGTGCTTTTCGACATACGGACAAGGCGGGATCGACGTCGGCGCCGGCAACCCCGCGAGAATCGAGGCGAAACGGGCCCGAGCCGCCACCACCTCCGGATCCTTCGACTCGGTCACGTCGCGATAGCCCTTGCCGTCACGCCGATCACCACAGTCGTAGAAGTGGCCTTCCCCGTCGAGCAACCAGCGCCGGTCGCGCAAAAGCCGATACCGATGTAGGTAGCTGAAGATCCAATCGCGATGCGGACTCTTGGAGCCTTCGAGGGTCGGCAGCAGGTTTTCGCCATCGATCTCTAGCCCCGAGGGCGTCGCCACCCCCGCGAACGCCAACACCGTCGGAAAGACATCGCTCAAATCGACGAGTTCGTCGCTCACGACGTCGCTCACTACCGTCTTGGGACAACTCGCGATCAGCGGGACGCGCGCCCCCATCTCGGTCACTTGCCCCTTCCCCGCGTTGTTGGTCCCATTGTCCCCCGTGAAGAGGATCAACGTCTTCTCCCGCAAACCGAGCCGATCGAGCGTCGCCACGATCCGACCGACCTGCGTGTCCATCGACTCGACGTTGTACTTGAGCCCCTTGGGCGTCTTCCCGCTGGGGCTCTCCTTGCTCGGAGCCGGTTCCCAGGGCGTGTGCGTTAGACACATCGGGTAGTAGACCAGGAACGGATCATCCTTGTTCTCCGTCATGAAGTCGATGATGAAGTCGGTGAAGATCTCCGGCCCGTAGTCCTCCGGCTTGGTGGGCACGTACTCGCCGTTCTTCATGATCGAGGGATGCCAGAATCGGGCGGTGCGGGACTTTCCCTTCCCCTCCCAACGCCCCGTGTGGGTCACGCCCTCGGGAAGGTATTCCTTGTAGGCCCAGATGCAGTACTCGTCGAAGCCGTCCTCATGAATGAGGGTCGGCCGTTCGCCGGTCAGTTGCCACTTGCCGGCCAAGGCGGTCTTGTACCCCGCGTCGCGCAGGACCGTTCCGAACGTGACCTCATGCTCGGAGAGGCGATAATTCGGATTACGAAAGGTGGGCGACCCGGGGCGTCCAGTAAAGTTGTACCAGCCGGTGTGAACGCCATAGCGCCCCGTCATGATCAGTACGCGGCTCGGAGAGCAGATCGGCGTGGCGTAGCAGGTGCGAAATCGCATCCCTTCGCGAGCGAGCTGGTCGAGGTGCGGCGTGTCGTGATTTGCGTTGCCGTAGCAACCCAGTTCCGCGGCTCCCAAATCGTCGGCCATGATGACGACAACGTTGGGGCGACCCGTTTCGGGTTTCGGAGCCGAGGGCACGAGCATCGCTAGAAGCGTCGCGGCAAGGGAGGGAGAAAGCATCCCGGAGATCCTTTTCGTCAATTTTCGTTCGCTGAATCGTAACAGAAGTGGCGGACCGATGCGGTAGTCAATTCGCGATCTGCTGTCCTCCCCCCCCGCGAGAGGGTAAAATGACATTCTGGAGAAGAAATGTCCTCTCGCGATAGGGTTTGCCTGTTAAGGGAATTGGAGTCAGCGACGCACTTGTGCCGATAGAAACGACTGGATGGTCCGTTTCCGCGTGGCTCAAGATCAGCCGCGATGGAAGATGGACCGCCGTGGGGACCGCACAAGCGAGTAAAGGGCGACGTTCATGACCGAGACGACCGAGCAGCGGCCTTCGGCGTGGAAGCGATTCTGGCGAGACTGGGGAAAGCCGATCGTCCTGGCGATGCTGCTTGTCGGCACCGTCCGCTCGGCGATCGCCGATTGGTACATCGTCCCGACCGGTTCGATGAAGCCGACGATCCTGGAAGGGGATCGCATCTTCGTCAACAAGCTCGCGTATGACTTCCGCATCCCCTTCACAAACTTCTCCCTCTTTCGTTGGGGCGGCCCCAAACGAGGCGACATTGTCATCTTTCCGTCTCCTCTGGACGGCACCCGCTACGTCAAGCGGGTCGTCGGTGTCCCTGGCGACGTGATCGAGCTTCGCGATAACGTCCTGTTCGTCAACGGCGCCCCGGCTCACTACTCGCCGCTGGCCGAGACGATCATCGACCAGTTGCCCGCCCGGGAGCAGGTCTCGGCCGACTTCGCCATCGAGGAGGTTGATGGCCGGACCCATCCGATCATGTCGACCTTCCCCGGCGGCATGACTCCCTACTTCGGCCCGGTCGAAGTTCCCTCGGACAGCTACTTCATGATGGGCGACAATCGCGACAACAGCCTCGACTCGCGGCGTTTCGGCTTCGTGAGCCGCGAACACATCGCCGGCCGCGCGACCGCCGTCGTCGCGTCGTCGAAGGCGGAAGGCCTCTTCGCTCTGCGGTGGCAACGCTTCTTCACCAGCCTGCCGTAAGCGCTGGTCCCGACGTTCGAACCACGGATCTGCCCGTCATGCCCACGGAGCGTGGGTGTGAACTCCAACATGCTCTGATCCACCAGTCCGTCTGCCTCCTTTCTCCCAATCGGTAACTTTCCCGCACGGAAGACTTGTCGGGCACGCGCGCCGTCCCCATACCACCGCTGGCATCCGTAACCTGAAGCGCTGGCGATCGTCGACTTGTTCGCATCGCCAATCCGAGGTCGCCACGCGGCGGAAACCAGTCGAGGGGAAAGCGTCATGGCCGAACGAAAGACGTTGACGACCGCCAGCGGGATTCCCGTCGGCGACAACCAGAATTCGATCACCGCCGGCCCGCGCGGCCCCGTGCTCCTCGAAGACCTGCACTTGCTCGAAAAGCTCGCTCACTTCAACCGCGAGCGCATCCCCGAGCGGATCGTTCACGCCAAGGGAGCGGGCGCCTACGGCACGCTGACGGTGACCAAGGACATCAGCGCCCACACCAAAGCCAAGCTATTCAGCGAGGTCGGCAAGAAGACCGAACTCTTCCTTCGCTTCTCCACGGTCGGGGGCGAGAAGGGCTCGGCCGACGCCGCCCGCGACCCGCGCGGCTTCGCCGTCAAGTTCTACACCGAGGAGGGCAATTGGGACCTCGTCGGCAACAACACCCCCGTCTTCTTCATCCGCGATCCGCTCAAGTTCCCCGACCTGATCCATACCCAGAAACGCAACCCGCAAACGAACCTTCCCGACGCGACCGCGGTCTGGGACTTCTTCTCCCTCTCGCCGGAGTCGATGCACCAAGTCACGATCCTCTACAGCGATCGCGGCACCCCCCGAACCTACCGCCACATGAACGGCTACGGCAGCCATACCTACAGCCTCATCAACCCGGCCGGCGAGCGGACCTGGGTGAAGTTCCACGTCAAGACGAACCAAGGCATCGAGAACTTCACCGACGAGGAAGCCGTCAAAGTCAGTGGCGAGGACCCCGACAGCGCGACGCGCGATCTCTTCGACGCGATCGCCAAGGGCGAGTTCCCGACGTGGCGTTTCTGCGTCCAACTGATGACCGAGGAGCAAGCGAACGCGTTCCCCTTCAACCCCTTCGACTTGACCAAGGTCTGGCCGCACGCCGACTTCCCGTTGATCGAGGTCGGAACGCTGGAACTCAATCGCAACCCCGCGAACTACTTCGCCGAGGTGGAGCAAGCGGCCTTCTCCCCCGCGAACCTCGTCCCCGGGATCGGCCCCTCACCAGACAAGATGCTCCAAGCGCGGCTCTTCGCCTACCCCGACGCCCACCGCTACCGTCTGGGGGCCAATCACCAACAGCTCCCGGTCAACGCCGCCAAAGCGACCGACGTGAACGCCTATCAGCGCGACGGCTTCATGACCTTCGGCGACAATGGGGGCGGATCGCCGAACTACGAGCCCAACAGTTTCGGCGGCCCGGTGGAAGACCCGTCGGCCAAGCTCTCGCCCCTTGCCCTGGAAGGGGCCGCGGCGCAATACGACCATCGGGAAGGCAACGACGACTACACCCAAGCCGGCGATCTCTTCCGCATCATGAGCGACGAGCAGAAGAGCCATTTGATTGGGAACATCGTCGGCAGCATGAGGCCGGTCTCCGACGAGATCAAGTACCGGCAGATCCGTCACTTCCACGGCGCCGACCCCGACTACGGCAAGGGGGTCGCCGAAGGTCTTGGCCTCGACATCGCCAAGGTTCTCGCCACCGAGTGACATCCTGATGACACCGTGATCGGAGAAGCCAAGGAGGCAGGGACGCCTCCGCTTTTTCCGTAGCGACGACGACCGCGTGCTCTCTTCTCGAGGGACTTGGAGAGAATCGATCTTTTCGCTTGACTCCTCGAATCGGTTGTTGTCTACTTGAACTTGTAGCTCCTTGGTAAGCTACCCTTCAAATCCGAGGGGACGGTTTCCGGGCGGTTCCTCCCAACCAAAGGGAGAGACAACATCTCCAGTTGTCTGCCACCGGGTGACTGCATACCAACCATCACCAACTTTGACACCGTGAACGTCACCCCCTGGGTCGGCCCCTGTCGTGGTCGCATCGTTCACATTGATCGTCCGCGCCCATGAGGCGGAGATGGCGTGCGCCCTTTTGGCTGCGCGGCGTCCTTCGTTCATGGCCTATGCGGTGACGCCGACGCGTGCGCGATGTTCCATCGCCGAACGAGTCACCCCCCCGACCGGGAGACCGGGCCTTCGGGCCCGCCTCCTGGTCATTTTTTTGCGCCCACGCTCCTTGCGACCCCTTCTACAATCAACTCCATCGTCAACGAATCGCCACGAACCACCGGACCGCTCGCGCGCGGACCGCTCGACTCGAACCACGAACCTGGGTTGCCATGGCCGAACTCATCCCCAAACAGTTCCTCTTTCGCTTCACCCTCGCCTGCCCCAAGGTCGCGCGGATGCCCACCAAGGGCAATCACATCGTCGACCTTCCCGACCAGGCCCGACTCCCCCACCTCGGCGAGATGGACGGCCTGCCGCACTTCGCCGATCTTTGGATGGGATGGAACGAACAGGGGCTCGGGCTCGCGTGGCGCGTCTGGGGCAAGACCGAGCCGATCCACGGCGAATCGGACCGGCCCAAGTCCTGCGATGGGCTCTCCCTCTGGCTCGACACCCGCGACACCCGAACGATTCACCGCGCCTCGCGCTACTGCCAACGCCTGACGATCGCGGTCCACGACGGCGGCAGCGACGGACTTCCCTCCATCAGCCAACAGAAGATCCATCGAGCCAACGAGGAAGCTCCCCAAGCCGACCTCTCGTCGGTCAGGCTCGCGCGACACCCTCTCGACGAGGAGGGCGAGTTCATCACGACCTCGAAGGGCAAACCGGCCCCGATTCGCAACTACCAGATGGAGGCATTTCTCCCCGCGGCGGTTCTTTCCGGGTTCGACCCCGACGTCAACCGCCGCCTCGGGTTCTTCGTTCGGATTCGCGACCACGAACTCGGGGATCAGATCTCCGGGACGGGACCAGAGTTCCCCTACTGGGAGGACCCGAGTCTGTGGTTGACGCTCGAGCTCGTCGACGGCTGATCCCACCCCACGCGAGGAGAGCGCAACCAAGAGGCCACCGTGGTGATTGGCCTACCAAGCCCGTTGATCTCTTCGCTGCCGGACCGCTTGGCAGTCCGTTGACCGAAGCGGGTCAGCGTGCGAAGGAGCCGTGTTGGCCAAGATCAAGGGGGAAAAACGCAGGCGAATCCGTAGATTCGTCGAGTTTCGTCGACGCGGAGACTAGGCTTCGTCTCAAAAGTTGATCGTCGGCCCGAGGCACAGCGAGTTGGTGGGGGACGAGGAGGTCGAAACAGGCGAATCCGTTGGATTCGTCGATGCAGACCGACAAAGTCCCGCGGCAACGTAGCCAGCCGAAGCCAGAGCCGACTCTTGAGACGGAGACTAGTCAAGAGAGCCGTTCGCCGTCCGCCGCGATTAGATCGACGCGCTGCTAAGCCCCTTTGCGGGACTGTAGGACGTTGGCGAACTGCGAAAGGATGTCCGCGAGATCCTGGGTCACGACGACGTCGTCATCCGCGAAATCGCGAAGCCACGTGCAGTCGTGACGATGGGCGTACATCAAGAGTGGGAAGATGTCCCGGAACTTCACCGGGACGTTGGCCTGCGGATTCGTCGGCTCATGCTCGCCCGTGGTGCTTAGAATCCGAAGTTTTGGTTTCGGCATGAGAACTCGCTCCGTTCGGATGCCCTTTCATAGCCCCGCACTTCCTAGATCGGCCAGCATCCCTCCAAACCTTGAGTGGAATCTTCCGAGCCCCAAGAGGAGCCCCCGCGAGCCTCGCCCTCACGCTCCGCCCAAGCCACAAACCCCAACAATTCAGCCGCCGGGGCGTCAAGTTCTCTTGACATCGCCCCTCGTCACTCGGCCGCCAGATCCCCGTTGGAGGATCCATGACCCAATCAACTCTTGGGGGGGGGGCCATGCCCACGCTGGCCGTGGGCATGCCGGAATGACTCACGCTGGCGGTGGGCATGCCGGAATGACTCACGCTGGCCGTGGGCATGCCGGAATGACTCACGCTGGCCGTGGGCATGCCGGAATGACTCACACTGGCCGTGGACATGCGGGATGCACTCTTGTCTTGCCGAGATCCCGCGCGAACGAAGGACAGAATCTCATGCAACGAACCTGCCATTCAGGACACACGGTCCGTCTCGCTTGACGAGGGAGTCGACCCCAATACGCGTTTCCGCGCAAGCATCGCGTCGACGCTCATCGGCCCGGCACCGTTGGCGATCAGAAAGAGCATCGTGCCCATCAACGACAGGTTCTTCATGAAGCCGATCATCTCGACCTGGGCCACCGGCATCTTCACGTCCGGGTTGCTGCTGAGCACCCACATCGCGTCCTGAGGCCACGTCCAGAAGTCGTGAAAGAAGTACGTCGCCAAGACGAGAAAGACCAGCAACAGCGCCGCGCCCAGGCGAGCCTTGAACCCGACGATGATCGAGAGGCTGCCGAGCACGAGAAACGCGATCGCCCCGACCAGCAGCAACCGCGGCGCGGGGACACCTTGCCCTCCCATCACCTCGGCCACCTTCGAGAAGTTGGGGATCTTGTTGCCGACAGCACTCATGAAGAAGATGGTCGCGATCATCACCCGCGCCCCCACCGTCGCGATTCCTTGAACGAACGACTGCATCACTCACTCCTTCTCCAGACCCTGTGATCGAACTTGTCAACTCAGGTCGAACACCATGACTTCCGCTGGCTGAGTCGCGACGATCCGAACGTCGGACTCACCACTGATGGCCGCCCCGTCACTGGTCTCGAGATCGATCCCGTTGACGGTGACGGCTCCGCGAAGGACCTGAACCCACGCGTGCCTTCCCGGCTCGATCGCGCGGCGAAGATCCTTCTCTCGCTCGAGATTCGAAAGGTAGATGGACGCGTCTTGCCCGATCCGAAGCGAACCCTCGGCCGCATCAGGCGACGCCACCAACCGGAGTCGATTGGCTCGCTCTGCTTCGTCAAACGTCTTCTGTTCGTAGCTCGGCTCGACGCCCTTCTCCCTCGGGAAGAGCCAGATCTGATAAAGATGGACCGACTCTTGGCTGGAGGGGTTGAACTCGCTGTGGGTGATGCCGGTCCCGGCCGACATCCGCTGGAATTCGCCCGGGCGCAGAACCTCGCCGTTGCCCATCGAGTCGCGGTGCTCGAGAGCCCCTTCCAAGACGTAGGTGACGATCTCCATGTCTCGATGCGGATGCGTTCCAAACCCCTGGCCCGGCGCGACGACGTCCTCGTTCATCACGCGGAGCGAGCGAAAGCCCATCTGCTCGGGGTCGTGGTAGGTGCCGAACGAGAAGGTGTGGTAGGTGTCGAGCCAGCCGTGGTCGGCGTGGCCGCGTTGGTCGGCCTTTCGAATGTCGATCATCGTGAGTCGCCCCCCTTTCCGCGACAAATAGATGCCATAACAATCATTTACACATCAACTATCACGCCAAAAAAACACGACGCTACTACCCGGCGGCGCTCGCCTCGGAGAGGACCGAACGAGCCTTCTCCAGGAGGCGATCAAGCTCCTTGAGCTCCGCCCGCGAGAGATGGCCGAGCAGCTCCTCGTGCAGATCGAGCACCGGGGCGTCTAGCTCCGCGAGCAGCGTCGTCGCCTTCTCGGTGATCGCGACGTAGACGACCCGCCGATCCTTTTCGCAGCGATGCCGGGTCACCAAGCCCGCTTTCTCCAGGCGGTCAATCAACCCGGTAATCGCGGGGACAACCCGGATCATCCGCTCGGCGACCTCGAGCGAGGGCAATGGTTTGCCCTCTCCACGCAGGATCCGGAGGATGTTGTACTGCGAGGCGGTCAGCCCATGGACTCGGAAGAGCCGCCCGAAGCGGTTCTCGAACTGGTCGCTGCTGCGAAAGAGGTTCAGCATCACCTCTTGCTCGAGGGACTCGAAGGCCCCCTTCTTTTTCAGTTCTCGTCCAAGCCGGCTGGTCATGGTGTCTCGCCATTAGTTCACATGTAAACAATCTACATGATCACTATCGTCCCGTCAAATCCCACGCGATCAGTTTTTCTCTCCGCGAAGGGAATCGCGGGAGGAGGGCGTGGCTCCGGTCGCTCGTCAATCAACCCCCAGGTGGCCCAGGTTGCTCGTCAACCTGGGCGCGCGCAGCACGCAAGAGGCCCAAGATCCGCAATGGCCTGCCCTACGTTCTCTTGGCCTCCCTGTTCAAAGGCGAGATAGAGAGGGTCTGTTTGTCATGATCGCTCCTGGCAGGCGAAGGTGGTACCAACGGGGCATGCAAGCTGTGCCAGGAAATGGATACCGAAATTCTTTGAAGGCTAGCCGGAGTCTGCTGACGCCTCTGTATCGTATCCGGTATTCTCATGGGCGCGCATGAACTCCTCACCGGCATCGTTGCAGATTCTCAACATGCAGTGGCATATGACGATGCCATCAACTACCGGGTCAACGGTGAGGAGTGCAACGGTAGCCATTGTCAGTGAAAGCCCCGCCTGATGACCAGGGCCAGCAAGACCAGAGTCGCTGGCACCGGCAAGGAGGCATCCGGTGTCGTCGCCAGGCAACCCAAGTGAGAACTGTAGACCCTGAGATCCAGCATGCACACTCTGGCATGCAAGACCGTACCAGGGACGCCAATGGGACATGTCAATACTGGACTCAATGTCCGTGAATTTCGGTCTAGAAATTCCAAGCGCCTGAGCCGCCCAGCCATAGTCCGAGTCGAATCCCACACCGTGTTTAGCGACAGCAGCGAGCGACTCATTCTTCAAGTTCGACATTTCCTCATTAGTGAAAGGATCGTAGCCGAGCGTCTGACAATGCAATCGATACTTCTTTGCCGCGCGATACCTTTCCACTGCCGCATGGTCTAGGTATCTCTGGGGCGTGTTCTCCTGATGCTCCGAAACAAACTGGGCAACGACGGCAATTTCGTAAAGAGAGCGCCAACGTGCATGCGCACCATCAGCATACCCGCCTTTCAGTAGTCAAACGATCTCTCGTGCCATTCGGCATGCGCGGCAATGGAGTGCAACGAGAACCTCCACAAGAGAAGGATCCGGAGATGGAGAGTCACTGTCGGAGTCGCTTCTGAGTTCCGCGAGGTTCATGCCACCTGCCTGAGTAGCAATCTCAATGAGCAAGACCAAGCGATCGATCCCTTCCCTCCAACGACTGTAAAGTCGCTGCTCGAAGGCTCGCTCAGTCACACGCAACTCTTCCAATTCTTTCGGGAATTCGACATACAAAGATCGTTGGATGCTTGGCACGACTTCTTCAATGACTCGGAGCAGCCCAGGCCCCACAGTGTCATCAATCGACTCTTCATGCCCGATATAGGCGCGATCGACATCGTCCTGTGTGACCGGAATGCAAATCGTCTGATCGGCGAACTCACTCGGTATCTCGACGCTATCCGCACCACTTGAAAGGGCTTCAACCAACGAACTGAGTTCATCGTCAGTCACCTTGTGCCCGTGGTTCTCAACAATTCTGCGCACGAGTTCGGTTTTCAGAGACGCACCGATTGCACTGTGGAATGCGCCATGAAGCTCTCCCATAGCGATCCTCCTTCATCAACTTGGAGACACTCGCCTCATTGCAAGTTCCGTCTGTTGCGACACTAAATGCCTCGACCTATCCCTGGAAGATGGGGACTCGTTGCTTGACTCCTTCCTGACACGATGCCAAGACTTCTCGGCACGCGTTGCGCACTCAAACCAACCTACTGGGTCATTCTACCCGGAGACTCTTGTGGCTGCGCCACCCAGGTTGGCGAGCAACCTGGGCCACCCGACTCGACCTATCCCTGGAAGATGGGGACTCGTTGCTTGACTCCTTCCTGACACGATGCCAAGACTTCTCGGCACGCGTTGCGCACTCAAACCAACCTACTGGGTCATTCTACCCGGAAACTCTTGTGGCTGCGCCACCCAGGTTGGCGAGCAACCTGGGCCACCCGACTCGACCTATCCCTGGAAGATGGGGACTCGTTGCTTGACTCCTTCCTGACACGATGCCAAGACTTCTCGGCACGCGTTGCGCACTCAAACCAACCTACTGGGTCATTCTACCCGGAGACTCTTGTGGCTGCGCCACCCAGGTTGGCGAGCAACCTGGGCCACCCGACGACGCTCATTTCCGATCGCGACCCTGCCCTTCCCTTGTCACCAAACCGTGAACGGTTACCTGACTGTCGTCTCAGAAGTCTCATGTGGCTGCGTCACCCAGGCTGACGAACGATTTGGGCCACCCGAAGCACCTTCGTATCCAATCGATTCCCCGCGTTGCGACGGCAGGCAAATGGCCTGCCCTACGGGAATGCGGGCTCACCCAACCGCCAACAGTTACGGAACTCGCCCGCTCGGGTTCATAAAGTCTTTCTCAAGGCCGCGAACAGCCGGAAGCCACGCTCGCGGTCAATCCTCAAGGAGATACCATGGATCAAATCAACTGGCTCACCGTCCTCGCGCGGTGGACGCACATCGGTTCGGTGATCGTCCTCGTCGGCGGGGTCGTCTTCACCCGCTTTGTCCTGATTCCCGCCGCCACTGTCGCCCTGAGCGACGAACAGCACGACAAACTCCGTTCCCTGGTCGTCGGCCGGTGGAAGATGTTCGTCCATACGCTGATCGCCCTGATCTTCATCAGCGGGATCTACAACGTCATCATCCTCGCCCCCCAGCGGACACCCGTCTGGCACATGCTCTTCGGTCTCAAGTTCCTGCTCGCGATGGGGGTATTCTTCATCGCCTCGGCGATGGTGGGACGCAGCAAGGGGATGCAGGGAATGCGCGACAACCCGTTGTTCTGGCTAGGACTCAACTGCGGACTGGCCGCGGTGATCGTGATGATCTCCGGCGTCCTTCGTTCGCTGCCCCCCAAGGTCGAGAAAACGGAAGAGCCCGCCGCGACGGCGCTGCTCGACACCGCCGAGCGACTCGATGGGCAGATGCTCGGACGGTTCGCTCACACCCGTCCGGGTTCGCTTGCAGGATAGGGGCTCCAACGTCGAGCAGTTCCTGGCGGTTCCAGCTTCGCGGTAGCCTGATCCGAATTCCGCGAAGGCCCCACCGAAGACGACGACTCGCTTGATGGAGCATTTCCGGGACGAGCGGCCTGTTCCAACTTGAACTTGCTGTTGATTTAGCCCAAACCCGTTGGCACGGGCCGACAAGCAGCCAGTGGCACCCAACGCTGTCGTTGGACCGGACGATTACGGGACCAGGACGATCTTCCCGGAGAGCGACCCCGACTTGGCGACGGTGCTCTCCTCCTGGATGCGGTGAGCCTCGGCGGCTTCGGCAAGCGGCATCACCCGGTCGATCCGCGAGCGAAGTTTTCCCTCGGCCATCCAACGCGAGATATCCTCGGCCGACTTGCGTTGGCCCTCGGCGTCGTAGGCGAACATGATCAGTCCGAGCAGGCTCGCGTTCTTCACGTAAAACGGGCCGACGGGAAAAGGAGGAGTGGCGTCGCGGCCCGCCATCACCACGATGCGGCCGTTGCGGGCGATCATGCCGACGATCTGCTCGAAGTTCGGTTCGCGGAGTGTCTCCCAATAGACATCGATCCCCTCGGGGGCGATCTTGGCGACTTCCGCCGCGACGTCTTGCGACTTGTAGAGGAGGACGTGATCGGCACCGAGTTCGCGACAGATCGCAGCCTTTTCCTCACTCCCGGCAGTGGTGATCACGGTCGCCCCGGCGATCTTGGCCATCTGGACCGCGGCCGAGCCAACGCCCCCGGAACCACCATTGATGAAGAACACTTCACCCGCCTGGAGTTGGGCCCGCTCGAAGAGCCCCAAGTGTGCCGTCGTCCCGACGAGAGCCATCGCGACCGCGTCCTTCGAATCCACTCCCTCGGAAATCGGCCGAAGCCAGCTCGCGTCGACGGCGGCGTACTCCGCAAACGTCCCCTGCCGACCGAACGACCCCAGGTTCGTCGACCAAACCCGTTCACCCACCTTGCGTTCGGTCACGTCGGGGCCAACGTCTTCGATCACCCCGGCAAGGTCCGAGCCGACGATGAAGGGCTGAGGCAACTCCATCGGGATGCCCCCCGAACGGATGTAGGTGTCAACCGGATTGAGGGCCGCCGCCTCGACCCGGACGAGCACCTCGTTGCCCGAAATCGTCGGTTTGGGCAGCTCCCCGAACTGGATCACGTTGGCGGGACCGGTCTGTTCGATGTAGGCCGCTTTCATCTCTTCCTGCTCCCCTTTCGGTCGGTTTTGGTTCGAAATCGGTCCATTTTGGTTGAGAATCGGGCCGTTTTGGTTGGAAACGGGCCCTTTTCGGGTCGGAATCGGCGTGAAATCGTCGTCTTCGGGCACGATAGGGTCGGGAGCCTCGGATCCACCCCACCGGTGGACGCGCAGCAAGTAGATCAGCCCGACGAAGTCGTAGAGGGCGTGCGTCACGATCGGCGCGAAGAGGTTCCCCGTGACCATCCACAAGAGACCCAAGTAGACCCCAATCCCCGCCGCGATCACGAGATACGCCATCGAGACATAGTGCGCGAAACCGAAGAGAAGACTCGCAATCAGCAATCCGCCGACCGGACCGATCCAGCTCGCCACCAGCGGCTGCATCCACCCGCGAAAGAGCATCTCTTCGCCCACGCCCGCAAGCAGCGCGATCAGGGCGAGATCTCCCACCCGGCAGGGGGCGAGAAAGGGAAGGAGCGTCTGCTGCAAGATCGCACGGATGCGAACCAGCGGCCCGATCGGCCAGTGTACCAGCAAGACGAACAACAAAAGAAGGGGTAGTGTCCCGACCACGCCGAGCAGCCCGTCGCCCCATGTCCAGGGGGTGCCCGCGAAGGGGAAGAAGCCGGTCATCCAACCAAGCAGCAGGGCGACGAGCGCGAGTGCCCCCTCGAATCCGGCCCCAAAGGCCAGCGCCGACCATCGACCGCTGCGTTGTGCCATCGTCATGACTTCGTTCTAGCGACTTGCCGCGTCAGCCCGAAGATCCTTTCCCCAAAGTGGCCGGAACCGAGCAAGGAGAACTTCTGCGCGCGACCGCCGGACGTTGGGGACCGTTCAGCGCATAATGACGCCGGCGCTGGGTCGGACCACCGACCGAACGACCGGAACCGATGACAGTGAGCTTACCGCCAGGGAGTCGCCGCTCATGCTTCGCCACCTATGTCCCCCGCTCTTGATCGGCGTCGGATTGCTCGGAATGCTGACGGGCTGCGGCACGTTCGAGGACACGATCTGGCAGGAGCAGCAACGCGTCAAACACAAGCGTTGGAGCACGATCAGCGAAGGGTTGCTCGACTACAACACGACGACGCTGAACAACCATTTTCCGCCGCAGCACAGTATCGACGCCGAGGGCAAGCCGCTGCTGAGTTGGCGGGTGCTGATCCTCCCCCACCTTCGCGATCCCGAGGCCCAGGCCCTCTACGCGAAGTTCAAGCTCGACGAGCCGTGGGACAGCCCCGCGAACAAGGAACTGCTTGAGAAGATCCCCAAGGTCTACGCCCCGACGGAGTACGACTTGGCCCAGAAGGGGATGACGAAAGTCCTCGGCGTCAGCGGTCCGGGCACCGCGTTCGTCGGCGGCCTTCCCCAAGGGAGAGAGGTGTTCACCGACACCGATTGGACGCCGCTCGTCGAGGCTCCCGCCAAGACGATCGTCGCCGTCCAAGCCGCCCCCGAGCGCGCCGTCCCCTGGACCAAGCCCGAAGATTTCCCCTGGAATCCCGACGACCCGATCACCGGGATGGAGGTCGACAAGAAGGGTCGCATCACGGCTCTCTTCGCGCGTGGTGAGGTCTTGAATATCCCTCACGATTTGCCCACCGATCAAGTCAACGCCTTGATCACCATCTCCGGCGGCGAAGAGGCCAACGCCCGCGACTTCGGCGAGCGGCTCATCCCCAAGCCCAAGGACCCTCTCGTCTCCGAGCGAAGCCTGAAGGCCTCGCCGTAGCGGCCAGGTCTCTTGCTCCCCCTTTTCCACGAGAAGCCTCTTCTGCTCCCCCTTGTCCAAGGGGGAGTTAGAGGGGGGCTCTTCGCTTGGCAAGAAACATCCCGCCCCACGGTTTTCGCCGCCATCCTTCGCGCCACGACGACTGAGCGCCGGGACACTCCGCGGCGAATCCCATCCTTCCGGTATGCCGAAGGCATTGAACATCACAGCCCAAGGTCGCGCAGCGCACCTTGGGTCACCATCGGTGGCCCGATCAGAACCCTGCAAGGGTTCGACCCTGGTGCCACCATCATGACAACACAGGTACTCGAACCCGTCAAACCCGCTTCGGGGTTTGCGTTTGGATTTGAATGGTTCCGCAACCCAGCCGGCGCTGCGCGATGGACTCCAACGGCGTCGACGGTGGCTCTCGCCGTTGACGATCGGAAACACCTCTCTTCTGCTCCCTCTTGTCCAAGGGGGAGTTAGAGGGGGGCTCTTCGCTTGGCAAGAAACATCCCGCCCCACGGTGTTCGCCGTCATCCTTCGCGCCACGACGACTGAGCGCCGGGACACTCCGCGACGAATCCCATCCTTCCGGTATGCCGAAGGCATTGAACATCACAGCCCAAGGTCGCGCAGCGCACCTTGGGTCACCATCGGCGATACCGTCCGAACCCTGCAAGGGTTCGACCCTGGTGCCACCATCATGACAACACAGGTACTCGAACCCGTCAAACCCGCTTCGGGGTTTGCGTTTGGATTTGAATGGTTCCGCAACCCAGATGGTACCCCAACGGCGCTGCCGCGGTGCCTGGGTCCGCCAAACGGAGTTGTGTTTGTGTTCTCCGACGGCGACGCCAACGAATCACGTTCCCGGATGATGGATACTCCAACCCCACAGGCGTACCGCATCCTCGCCCCCCGTGGTTCGCGGATGGTGGGTCAAGACCCACCCTACTTTTTGCCCAGAGACAACGTTCCCTGGGGTAACCCTAAAAAATTCCCCAAAAATCTCGCTAAGATCCGACGGTCTCTCGCGTCAAAGGGTTAGCAACGGCCAAGAACCACTGGCCAGGGGATGGGAGTGCCGATGACGCAGTCGGCGGAATCGACCAATTCGACGTGGATCGCCTCGGTGCTCGAGCGTTACGAGGGCAAACTCGTGCGCTACGCCGCACGGATCGTGGGCGATTGGGACCGCGCTCGCGACGTGGTGCAGGAGACGATGCTGCGTCTCTGCCACGCCCCGCGCTCGGACGTCGAGGATCACCTGGCCGAGTGGCTCTACACCGTCTGCCGCAACCGCGCCCTGGACGTCTGTCGAAAGGAGAGACGGATGACTTTGCTGGACGACGCTCAAGCCTCGAGCAGGCCGAGCACGTGCCCGACGCCGGCGGAATCGGCCGAAGTCCGCGACGACGCCATCAACCTCAAGCGGGAACTCGAAGCCCTGCCCCCCAGGCATCAAGAGGTCGTTCGCCTCCGCTTCGAAGGGGGTCTCTCCTACCGCGAGATCAGCCGCGTCACCAAGCACAGCGAGAGCTATGTCGGCGTCCTGATCCACGAAGGGCTCAAACGACTCCGCCAACGCATGACCCACCAAACCACGCCCCACACCCCGCTCGCTCAAGGAGAATAAGCATGTCCCTTCATCACGATGACCCCCGATTGACGGCGTATGCCTTGGGCGAGTTGAGCGAGACCGACCGAGCCGAGGTCGAGGCCTACCTCTCTTCCGACGAGGAGGCCCGCCGGCTCGTGGAGGAGACGAAAGAGCTGGCGACGATGCTCGGCAAGGAGCTGGCGCAAGAGCCGACTCCGTCGCTCTCGTCCGAGCAGCGCGAGGAGATCGCCCGCCAAGCGGAGAATCCCGCGTCCGCTCCGACTCCGACCCCTGGCCCAACTCCAAGTCGCAACGGTCGAAAGTGGATCATTCCGCTGTCGTTCGCGGCGGCCGCGTGTCTCTTGGTCGCGGTGATGTTCCCGGCGCTACAAGGGCCGGTTCGCATGGCTCGGCAAGACGCGGTTGAGGAGTCACTGGTGGAAGCCGAGCCGGCACCGGGCAGTGGAGAGTCTCCAGCCGTTGCCTGGGAAGAAGCCAATGAAGCCAAGTGGGGTCGCGACCGGTCCGGCCAAGCAGCCCAGCCGGAAGGTGACCGGAAGCTCGCGTATTCCGCCCCTCCGGGTAGTGGTCATTTCTCAAGAGGATCGCGGCCACGAAGTGACCGGATTCTTTCCGAGTTGAGTTCCGTCGACACGCGTCGTCATGGCCCGCCAAGGAACCAACTGGCGAGCGAGCCTCTCGTCGGGAATGACAAGTCGGATGGAATCAAACGGCGCTACATGGGGTCAGGTCCGCTCGCGGACAAGACGACAACAACCCGTGGCGATGGCGGCTCGCTCGTTCTCCATGAGCGAATGCCACCCGCCTCGGGCGGGGGCATCGGCGGTGGCGGGATCGTGATGGACGAGAGCGTCGCCTCGGGAGTGAATCGACGGATGGTCGAGAAGACTCCTGCCCCATCGAAGGTTCAAACTCGCTCCAATCGTGGGAGCGTTCAACTCTTTGAGATCGACGAAGAAGGTCGACAGTTGAAACGCCAACAGAGTGCCCAAGGCCTAGCCAACTCCGCCGGGGCGATGGCGGGGAAGAAGGTGAATCTACTCGTCGAGCCCCAGATCGCCAAATCCCAGACCGACTTCGATGCGATCAAGGTTGGACGGGCCGCCAAGCGGCCATCGGCGCCCGCTCCGAGCAATCAGGTCGATCACTACCGATACAAGGGCGGCATCAACGCCGAGAAGGAGTCGCTCGCCAAGAAGAGCGAAATGGCCGCTCGCGGATTGGCCGCGGAGGACGATCGGCTCCGCCGGAAACGAGATGCTTCCGCGGAGTTGGGAAGGAAGCGATTCGCTGGCACCGAACAGGACCTCAAACGGGAGAGCAAGATCGAGGACGGGTTCGGCCTCATCCCCGAGAAGGAGATTCGCGAGAGAGCGATGGCTCTTCCCGACGTCCATCCTCTGGAGCCGCAACAACCGCGGGAGAAGTTCAATCGCGAGGCCTACGATTTCGTGAAGGACAACCCGTTCCTCGCGGTCGGGGAGAACCCGCTGTCGACCTTCTCGATCGACGTCGACACCGCCTCCTATTCGAACATCCGCCGGTTCTTAAGCCATGGTCAACGGCCGCCTAAGGACGCGGTCCGCATCGAGGAGTTGGTCAACTACTTCCGCTTCGACGACGCCCCGCCCAAGAACGATGTGCCGTTCGCCTGTCGTTGCGAGGTCGCCTCGACGCCCTGGAAGCCCGATCATCGGCTGGTGCGGATCGGCCTCAAGGGCAAGGAGGTCTCCGAAGCCGAGCGGCCCGCGACGAACCTGGTCTTCCTGTTGGACGTTTCCGGCTCGATGCGTCCCTCGAACAAACTCCCGCTGGTCAAGGCGGCGATGACGCTGCTGGTCGACAAGCTGCGAGAGATCGACCGGGTCGCGATCGTGGTCTATGCCGGGGCGTCGGGACTCGTGCTTCCCTCGACCAGCGGCGATCACAAGGAGACGATCATCGCGGCTCTCGATCGCTTGAACGCCGGCGGCTCGACCAACGGCGGTTCGGGAATCGAGCTCGCCTACAAGACCGCTCGCGAGCACTTCATCAAGGACGGCGTCAACCGCGTCATCCTCTGCACCGACGGCGACTTCAACGTCGGCACCACCAATCGGGGCGAACTGGTCCGGCTGATTGAAAAGGAGGCCAAGAGCAACGTCTTTCTCTCGATCCTCGGCTTCGGCATGGGGAACCTGCAGGACGCGACGCTCGAACAACTCGCCGACAAGGGCAACGGCAACTACGGCTACGTCGACTCGCTCAAGGAAGCCCGCAAGCTCCTCGTCGAGCAGATCGGCGGTACCCTGGTGACGATCGCCAAGGACGTCAAGATCCAGATCGAGTTCAACCCCGCCCAAGTCGCGGCCTATCGGCTCATCGGCTACGAGAACCGGATCCTCGAAGCCGAGGACTTCAACGACGACACCAAGGACGCGGGCGAGATCGGAGCCGGACACAGCGTGACCGCGCTCTACGAGATCATTCCGGCCGGGCAGCCGGTGCCCCTCGCGAAGGTCGATCGACTGAAGTATCAGACCAAGTCCAAAGTGACCGAGCAGGCGAAGCTCAGCCGCGAGATGCTGACGGTCAAGCTCCGCTACAAGGCCCCCGACGGCGATACCAGCAAGCTGATCGAACAGTCGCTCACCGACCCGGGGCACGGCTACGAGGGAGCGACCGGGGACTTCAAGTTCGCCAGCGCCGTGGCGGCCTTTGGGATGCTGCTTCGCGATTCGCCCTACAAGGGCAACGCGACGTTCCAGCTTGCTCGCCGGCTCGCCGAAGAGGGCATCGGCGCGGACAAGGGCGGTTACCGCAAGGGGTTTCTCAAGCTCATCGACCAAGCGTCGGCCTTGCCCCAGCCGACACCGACGAGCCCCCCGACGAGGGCGCCTCAGCCTCCTACGCCGCGTGAGAGGTAGTTTACTTCCCCCCGAGGCAACCTCGTCAACCGTGCAGAGCCCCTGGTTCCCCCGGGGGCTCTGTCATTTCTTGAGGTTCCCGTTCGGAAGGTGAGTTCGTGGAACTTTCGATCACCGGTGGCCATGCCAAGAGAAGGACACGCGCGGGCATGAAGGCTAGATGGCGAACGGCTCGCGCGAGCGGAAAACTCGACTAAGTCGCGACACTTATACAGTACGACTTATTCCTCGCAATTTTTGATGACAAGTCGAGGATGACTATGTTACGAAGTGATGCACGTATCTAAGTGTTCAACAGGTGGCGTTCCGCCATTGCATCGTGATTGACTCTCTCGCACTCGCACCTTCTCGAGGGAGACGCCAATGCCATGTCGTCGCGTGCGACGCTTCACGTTTGGGAAGCGCGACCTCTTCGTGGTCGCACTCGTCCTGGGAACATCCCTCCCACTGTTGGGTTGCCAGTACGGCCACGCGGGGCCGGAACTCGCCGAGACCGTGGGATTCGTCACTTGGAAAGGCGAACCGCTCGCGGGAGCGATGGTTGCCTTTATTCCCGACCGCGAGCGAGGGACGTCGGGCCCGATGGCCATCGGGGTGACCGATAGGGAGGGTCGCTACACGCTCGTCACCTCGGGGACGCGTTCCGGCGCCATTCTCGGCGAACATCGCGTCAGCATTTCTCTATCGGCCGATCCCTATTCCGACATGCCGCCAACCCAAACGCTACCGATGAGGTACGCGGACGAAACGACCTCCGGCTTGACCGCCCACGTGGTCGCCAGCAAGACCAACACGCTTGACTTCGACTTGAAGTAAGGGTTTTCGCTCCTCTTCTTTTTCCCCGAGAGATCATGCCATGTTCCACCACCGCCGTTCGCCCCTGCGCGCCTTCACGCTCGTTGAACTCTTAGTGGTCATCGCCATCATCGGCGTACTGGTGTCACTCCTCTTGCCCGCGGTCCAGAGCGCTCGCGAGTCGGCGCGTCGCTCGCTATGTTCCAATCATCTCAAGCAACTGAGTTTGGGGCTCCTCAACTACGAGGAGAAGCACGGCGTCTTCCCTCCCGCGCAAGTCTTCCCCTCGCCCTTGGGCTCGAATGGGGAGTGGTCGCACTGCATGGGTAACTGGGCCTCGCTCATCCTTCCCGAGATCGACCAACAAGGGGTCTACGACATGCTCGACTTCGAGGCCCGCCGGCTCACCACCGCTCAGTCGAACAAGGACGCCCTGCAAATTCGCATTCCGGTCTTCCAGTGCCCCACCGATCCCTACGACGGCTTGGTCACTCCCTGGTCGGGAAACTCGGAGACGACCGGCTACATCATGCACTACTTCGCCTGCGCGGGAGACAGCGACAGCGATCATCGCAACAACCTGACGGGCGTCTTCCGACCAAACTCCAGCACGCGCCTCGCCGACATCAGCGACGGTAGTTCGAAGACCACTCTCCTGCTCGAAACGTGGGCGCGACGACATGCCGACCATCCGACGTCGGGGGAGATGAGCCGGACGTGGGCGCTGGACAACTGGGCCTATGCGGAGTGGACGCCCAACGCATTGCAGGGGCAGTCCAACAACACCTGGGCTTGCTCCAGCTTCCATCCCGGCGGCGCCCACGTGGCGCTGGCCGATGGGACGGTCCGCTTCGTGAACGACAACGTCGACACCACGGTGTTTCGCAACTTGGCGACCATCCAGGGCGGCGAGATCGTCTCGGACTTCTGAACACCCTCCAAGGCGCGTCGTCCCCGCCCACTGCGATCGTGGTCGGCGAGTCCGCCTTCACGCGGCCTGGCCCAGATTCCCGGCCGTGTCACGAATTCCTCACGGCAGTCGCTCTGCCATACTCCCGGTCCCCTTCACTCGTGTCCTGACTGGTCAAATCATCGACTAGAGGACTCTTGGGTGCCCATGCCCACGCTCGCCGTGGGCTTTCAAGAGAGACCCACGCTCGCCGTGGGCATGCGGGAAACGCCTGTGATCGGACAATCTCCCGCACGATCACACGGTCGAGATTTCATGAACGAACTTGCCATCAGGACGCTAGCAGCCCGCTGATCTATTCGATACCGATTGCGAGTCGTTCAACGGACGGCGAACGGCCCTGACGAGCGATTCCACCGTCAAGCGATTCGCGGGCACCTTGCTCGCGCATCGACTGGGTGCAAAAGCCTCCGAACACCTGCCGATTTTCCTTCATCTTAACGACAAACGCGGACACCCCCCCCGCGGGAGTCGAGGCCAAAAGATGGAAGAGATTATTCAGCGACATTGACAATCACAACCCGAAGCTTCGTATCAAAAGTTGTTCGTCGGCGCGGGGCTCAGCGCGTTGGCAAAGCCCGACAAAGCCGCGCCGACAAAAGCAGGTTCGAGACGAAGCGAGTGTCCTGATTGGCAAGTTCATTGCGCCAAGAGACTTTTGGGTGCCGACTCTTGGGTGCCCATGCCCACGCTCGCCGTGGGCATGCAAAAGAGACCCACGCTCGCCGTGGGCATGCAAGAGAGACCCACGCTCGCCGTGGGCATGCAAGAGAGACCCACGCTCGCCGTGGGCATGCAAGAGAGACCCACGCTCGCCGTGGGCATGCAAGAGAGACCCACGCTCGCCGTGGGCATGCAAGAGAGACCCACGCTCGCCGTGGGCATGCAAGAGAGACCCACGCTCGCCGTGGGCATGCGGGAAACGCCTGTGATCGGACAATCTCCCGCACGATCACACGGTCGAGATTGTATGAACGAACTTGCCCATCAGGACTCCTAGGCCTCCAGTAGCCATGCGAAGCGAACCTGTGTAACGTGTGCGTACGTAAGCCTAGTTGCTCGCGTCTCGCCCCGTGGCGCGACGCCCCGTCGCGAGGTCCTCCATGGTTTCACTCTCGAGCAAGAATCGGATCATCGGCTTCTCCGTTGCCGGTCTTGCGGACGACGCGTTGCTCCCGGTCCGGCTCCAAGGTCGAGAAGCGATTGACGAGCTCTTCGAATTTCAGCTTGAGCTGGTCGCTCCCAGCGAGTCACCGCCACTGGAGTTCGCGTCTCTCCTTGGCAAGCAAGTCACGCTGACGCTCGGACAATCGTCGTCGGAGCCGAGAACCATCCATGGGATCATTCGGGAGTTCGCCGAAGAGGCGTCGCGATCGACCCCGCTGCGTTACTACCGCGCGATCGTCGTGCCACGCTTGTGGCTGCTGACCCAGACGCGGGACTGCCGCCTCTTTCACGACATCAGCGTGCACGACGTTCTGGCTCAAGTACTCGAGCAGTTCCACATCCCCGCCTCGTTCAAACTCAGCGAACAACACCCGACGCGCAAGTCGATCACGATGTTCGATCAGTCCTACTTCGAGTTCGCCCGCGATCTGGCCCACGAGGAAGGCATCTTCTGGTACTTCGATCACCAGGGGGACTCCGAGAAGGTCGTCTTCGCCGACAATTCGCTCGCACTTTCCGCCCAGAGCCCCGGCGCCAGCCTCCCCTTCAACGATCTGACAACCCATCCCCTGGAGGGGCCGCGAATCCTTCGGCTGAGCAAACGCCAAGCCCTTTGCCCATCGAGAGTCACCTTGGGTGACCACGCCTTCCAACTCAACGACGCGGAGCTCTCGGCAAGCAAGTCGACCGAGTCGACCGTGATGATTGGAAAGGCGACGCACACGATCGGATCGTGGCCCGGTGGCGAGCTGGAGCGATACGATTGCCGTGCCGGTTCGGCGCGGATGATCGAAGAAGTCGGTCTCTCGGGGTCCCTTGAAACCTCCCAATTGAACGAGCATCAGCCGACCATCGAACGGTTCGCCGCTCTCCGGATGCGCGAAGAGGTCACGGCAAGCCTCACCATTGAGGGGGAGAGCAACGCGGCCCCGCTCACCCCAGGCTACCTCGTCGACGTCACCGAAGGCGACAGTTTCGACGGGGCGTATCTCGTCAGGAGCGTCGAGCACCGAGCGACCCAAGGAAGCTATCTTGCCGGTGATCGCGACCAGGAACTCCGCGAAGTCGGCTACGAGAACAGCTTCCGTCTGCACCCGAAGAACGTGCTGTACGTCCCTCCCTACCGGGCCACGACAGGCACGACGACCGCGTGGAATACGGCGCCGGCCACATCGACGCAATCCCATGGCAAGGGGGAACGAACCAGCCTTCACAGCGCCACGGTCCAGGGCCCTCGCGCGGGCCATCCCTTCACCGACAAGTACGGCCGCGTCCAGGTCAAGCCTCACTGGTCACGCAAGAACGACGAAACGACCCACTGGGCCCGCGTCCTGCAACACTGGGCCGGCTCATCCCGGGGAATCCAATCGATCCCGCGCGCCGGCGACGAGGTGATCATCGCGATGCTCCACGACGATTGGGACTCGCTGGTCGTCATCGGTAGCGTCCACAGCGCGGCCAATCCGGCCGCCGTGACCTTGCCGGAACATTCGTACCTCACCACCACCAGGACGAAGGGGCTCGGCGACAGCGCCGAGCAAACGCTCCAGTGGACTGACGACGCGGTCGGCGGCCTCGGGCATACGGCGTCGGACTATCTCTACCGCTCCTCGCAGCGATCCATCAATAACCACGCGCAAGAGGTGACCTCGCTCTCCAACGCCCGCATGGTGGTCGGCGGCGGCCCCAAGAATCGGTACGTTCCCCCGCAGAAACCATGGCAATCGGGCAGCGGTTCGGGGGCCAGCGGACTCTCCCCCCTGCTGCCGAGCGGAGTTCCGGGCACGGAGTTCACGTGGGGGCTTGGCGAACCACCGACGCCTGGCACGACGTCGATCCTGCCGACGCATCGCGGTTCGGGGCTTGGGGGCGAGAGCACCGGACCGGCCAGTTTCACGGGCCCCGCCAACGAGGAAGGCGACGTCTTCGCCGACATGGCACTGATTTGGGGCATGAAACAGGAAGGGGTCGCCGGGTTCTGGGAAGAGCTCACTCTCGGGATTCACAAACTGACGGTCCTCGATCCGCTAGGTTTCGTGGGCGAAACGGAGAAATTCGGTTCGGCTTGGGGCGCCCTGATCGGCTTGGGAGCATCCTCGGGAGTGCTGGGATGGCTCTTCGGCTCGATTCCCGGCATCGGAGACAGCGAGGAGATCGAGGATTACGCGAGCTTCATCGCCGCGTACCTGATGGCGGGCCCATGGGTCCATGGGAACGTGGCGGCGATCTTCGGGACGACGACAAGCATTCTCTACGGTCCCAACGTGAAATACGTCCGCGGCTCCAAGCACGAGAAGTCCTACAAGATCAGCGACTTTCCCGGAGTGCTCAAGGCGCTCACGATCGCCTACCTGGTTTCCGTCATCGGTCAGCGTTTGGCGAACTACTGGCTCCCCAGCGACGACCCAGTCTCTTCGGCCCGTTGGGGCTTTCTCATCGAGGCGACCCAGCTTCTGATCATCTCGGCGATCACCAACTACGAGGTCATTTTCCAGAAGCCCGATCCCGACAAAGCCGCGAAGATGAGCGACCTGAAGCGGTTCGAATCGATCGCCAACGTGGACGCCAAAATCGCGGCGCAAACTCAAGAGATGAACAAGGTCGCGACCAACCTCAAAAACCAAATGATGGACCTCAAAGCCTCGCTAAACAATGTGGGAGGCGCCGGCGGCGGCCAAGGGGTCGGACCGTCCCTTCTCGACGCGGCAGGCAGCTCCGAGTCGGACGGCGTCGACCTCCGGGTCGAGGGACTCTACTCCGTCTCGGCGACCACCGGCGTCACCATCACCAGTTACACCCCCGACACGAGCGCCGACTACGAGCTTGGCTCTTGCGGCGTCATCATCAGTTCCCGCGCCGCCGCCGACTCGGGAGGAGCCACCATCGTTCAAGGCGACACCGGCGTCTATTTACTCGCCGGTGAGGCCCCCTCGATCGCGAGCGTCCTGGTCGGGCAGACGCTCGAGATGCCGTCGGTCTCGATCTCGACGACGCCCGAAGGGACGATCTCCCTCTACGTCGGCGAGGAGGAGCCCCCCGCGGCGATACGGGCGATCCAGTTGACCGCCGAGGAGACGACGATCAGCGACGATACGGTGATCCAGCTCAAGGTACCGGCCAGCGCCGCGGTTTGTAGCATCACCCTCAGCGACGCCTCGATCATCATCCGTGCCGGGGAAGCGACCTTTGAGATCAGCGAGGAAGGAATCGCGGTGGAAAGCCCGACGATATCGCTGACCGGCGACGTCACGATCAATGGAGCTGTGGACATCAACGGCGTGACCGCAGTTGAAGGAGCGGTCAACATCACCGGCGACCTGTCGGTCGAGGGGGCGAGCAACGTCGTCGGCGACGCCAGCGTGGAAGGAGACTTCGCGGTCGTCGGCCTCGCGGAAGGGACCGCCCCCTGGATCCCGCCTTTGTGATTCCACAGGATGGAGAGACGATCCGAATGAGCCACTATGGGACCGAACTCGGTCAACTGGTCACTTCGTGCCAATTGGACCTCGACGCGCGTCGGGCGATCGGCAACGCGGTGGAACTTGAGGAGGCGCTTGAGCTTCTCGCCGAGCGAGGACTTTACTTCGACGCGATGAAGCTGCTCCAAAAGAGCCTCCCGTTGCGCGACTTGGTCTGGTGGGCGACGCTCTGCGTTTGGGGCAACGCCAACGGCGGGCTTAGCGACGTCCAAGTCGAGGGGATCCGCCGCGTCGCGGCTTGGGTACGTGAGCCGATCCACGAGCATCATCAAGAGGTCGCGGTCGCCGCCGACGTACTGGGGGAAGCCGATCCCGTCGGCCGACTCTGCACCGCGGCCAGCTACACCGGCTGTGCCTCCGGGTCGACGGACGTGCCCGAGGCCACCAACCCGACGCGCGCCCGACAACTCGCGATCATGGCCCTCCGCTTGGGGCGCCACCACGCCTTTCCCGGTGCCAATCGCCTGTTGCGAGCCGGCAACGCCTTCGAGATCGGTCGTGCGATTTTCGCGACCGAGAACCACTGGGACCAGAAGAGCGCCGCGTAAGCGAGGAACTCGACGATGGGTTTGGACAAGTTCAACTTCGACGAGTTGATCCAACGATTCGAAGATGCTCTCGAAGAGACCAAGGGAGAGAGCAATCCCTTCAACGCTCACCTCGAATCCCAGATCACCAAGGGACTCGGGTCGATCCAGGAGAGGCTTCGCCAGACGCTCGCTCACGTCCCCGAGGGCGAGTCGCGCGACGCTCTGGACGCGATGATCGCCGAGTTCCCCTCTCACCAAGCGAGTCTCGCCTCGACGATGGCCGAGCTTCGCTCCCACACCGTCGACCACGTTCAAGAGAGCCTCACCTCGGTGATGCGACTCAAAGAGCAAGCCGCCAAGCTCGACCAAGACAAGAAGGCCTTCAAGGAGAAGCCACTTCACCCGCCCAAGCCGGTCTTCAATCTCGATCGCGATCTGCACGAGAAGTACCGCGCGGAGGTCAACGCCCTTCTGGAACCGGCGCCCGCCAGCGAGGAGCCGCTGCTGCCCGAGTTCTCCGATTGGGCCATGAAGTCGACCGACTCCTCATTGGACGAGGAAATCGAATCAACGCCCACGAACCGTCCCAGGGTCAACCTCGTCAGTGGCCCCATGCCGTTGCGGGATCGGATCGTCGAGAAGGTTCGCGCCAAGAGGGCCGAACGGGAACGAAACGGCGGCAAGCCGATCGACCGGCCGCTGGTCTCGGGCGTCTCGCCGACGCCCCAACGCATCCCGCCCCCCGCGTCGACGGAAAAGGCTCCCTCGGCCGAGGATGCCTCACCCCAGGAACCGACCTGGTCGGAATGGCTGTCCCACGGTGGCTCGACGAGTGGGTCTCCCGGCACCGAAATCCCGCCGAAGCGAGCCAAGGAGGAGCCCGGCGACGACGAGTGGAACGACTTCCTCAAGCAGGTCTAAAGAGACGGTGAAGAATCCGCCGGCCAAGACGAGAACGAACGATCTCGGCCAAGTTCGAGGAGAACGAACGCGAGTGAATCCGTAGAGTAGCCGAGTCTTCCTCGACATCGAGAAAGGTCGAGAGGACCGTTCGCCGTCGGCATCGAATCGTTCAACGGTCTGCACGATCGCAAGGAGGCCGGCATGTCGCTCTCGTCAAGTAGTAGCGGTTTCTCCACGAGCGGCAGCGTCTGGGTCTTCGATCGGTTAATCGCCGCACTGGCGGTGCAAATCGGACGACTCGACGAGGAACGCCTCGCGGGCATCTTGCCCAAGTGCAGCGGCGAAGGGCTCGCCCACTTCCTGATCGAGGAAGGCGTCTATACCGCCGAGCAGCTCGACCGACTCCGCGGTGACATCGAGCGCGAACGCCAACGGCGCGAACTCTCGCTCGGCCAGTACGCGACACTCGTGATCGCGAAGGTCCTCCCGGGGCTGAAGGACGACGTGGTCCGGGCCTACCTGGTGGGATCGACCAACGGCGAATCGCGCTGTTTCCTTCCCAGCGGCTACTACGAATTGATCGACGTCATCGGCCAAGGGGGGCTGGGGCGCGTGTGGCATGCCCAGGAATGGCCCTTGGGACGCGACGTCGCGGTCAAGGCCCTCTCCGAGCGGATCGTCGATTCCGAACCGCATCGGCGCCGCTTCTTCCGCGAAGCCCGCTTGACCGGCCGACTCCAGCACCCGAACATCCTCACCGTCTACCAAGTCGGCGACGATAGCAAGACCGGCTCCCCCTTCATCGTCATGCCGCTGATCGGTGGACGCACCCTCCACGAGCTCATCACCGAACTCCACCAGCGCCGTAGCGCCGGCGAACCGCTCGCCACGCTCTTCGACCAGTGCCTCTCGGCGCTGATCTCGGTCTGCCACGCGGTCGAGTATGCCCATTCGGTCGGAGTGATCCATCGGGACATCAAGCCGAGCAACGTCATGATCGGCGAGTTCGGCGAAGTGATCCTCATCGACTGGGGGTTGGCCAAGTCCGCCGAGGAGACCGACGACGTGCTCCCCCAGTCGTCGACCGGTACCGAAAGCTGGCTCGAATTGACCTCCCCCGACTCGAAGCTCGGGACCCCGGCGTACATTCCGCCCGAGCAGGCCCGCGGCGACCAAGCGGATCATCGCAGCGATGTCTACGGGCTCGGGACGATCCTTTACGAGATCCTCACGGGGCAGCCGCCGCATCGCCGTCGCGAGGTGGAAGACCGCCAAACCTTCTACCCTCGTGTCGCCAGCGAACCGACCGATCATCCGCGCGTCCGTCGTCGCGGCGTGCCGAAACGTCTCAGCGCCATCTGCGAGAAGGCGATGGCGTTCGATCCCGACGAGCGCTATCCGTCGGCCGGCGAGTTCGCCGACGATCTGAAGCGCTGGCAATTGGGCGAGTCGATCGCCGCCTGCCGCGAGGACATTCTGCATCGCTTGGCGCGATTGGTGCTTCGCAACCGCACGGTCTCGACGGTCGTCAGCGCGACGTTGATGGGGCTCGTGCTCGTCGTCACGCTCTTTCTCGGCTACAACACCGCCGGCCGGAACAGCCTCACCGATTCGAAGCTCCAGGACTTCGCCTCGACCATCCGCACGCTCCATGTCGTGATCCACAACAGCGCCGTCGACCTGGTCGACAACAATCGTCTGCTGAGTCTACTTCCCTCGGTGCGCGCCGACCTCAAGGGCGAATTGGGCGACAACAAGCTCGATCAATCAAACCTCGCGCAAGTGCTCGAGGCCTTTCTGCGCCAGGGGGGCTCTCGGACCAAGGTGGCGCTCATCGCCAAAGACAAGCCGATGATTGCGAGGATCGCGGTGCGGCTCACCTCGCCCGACGACCCGAACACGACGGTCCACCTGAATCAGGATCTAGAGACGTCGGCGGAAATCCGGGCCGTCGCGGCCACGCTACTATTGCCACCGGGGGAGGTGCGCGTCACCCACATCGAGGCCATCGACGAGCATCCCGGTGCCGAGCAAGAGCGGCGGTTGATCGCCACCACGCCGGTCTACGATCAAGACAAGCTGCTGGGGGTCGCCCTGATCGAGATCGACCCGGCCAACCGCATCGTCGACAGCCTGCTGCGGCTCGACGAGAAGATCTTGGACCTGCCGCTGATCGTCGCCGACAGCCTGGGGATCGTGATCTACGCGACGAAGCAAGCCCGCGACGCGTTGCCGGTGCCGCTGACGAAATTTGAACCCTTGACCGACATCATTCCGGAACTTAGCTCGCTGGCGATTCCGAGCACGGAATACCAAACTGTCCCGGTCCCCTATTCCCCCAAGGACTCGCTGATCGCCTACGGCGCCCGCGTGCCGATCCCCGAGTGGCACAACGACGAGTCGGTGATCCTCGTGGTTCTCGAGCCCTACAAGACCTTGACCGAAGCGCAACAGAACCGCTTCGCGTCGATCCTCTACTCCGCCGCCGGCGCGGTGGTCGTCGGCATCGTCGCCCTCGTCCTTCTCCTTCGGTTGATCCAACGCGTCACCCACGAACGGTTCGCGTAGGGGGCGTCGGTTCCTTCTCTCTCAGAGGATGTCTTCAGTCCCAAATTTCGTGTCGACTCTCCCCGCGATCTGCCGGAAGAACCACACGAGCGGCTCCCGGCTCTTGCCCTCGGCGCAACCGTCGATGATCAGGAACGCCGAATAGAGATCCCAGTCGTCGATGCGCTCGATCAGCCTCGCGAGACGCTTCTCGTCGCAGCCGGCACCGCCCGACTTTCGCCAGAGGGCGTAGGGCTCATCGTGATACTGCACCATCGCCAAGAGATCGGCATCGACGCAATACTCGGCGAGAAAGGCGCGGGCCAACGAAGCGTGGCTACGCGGGTCCTCGATCGAAACCCCAGGCTTGGCGTCCGGCTTGAAGCTGTCGTGAACATGGATCAGGATCCTGAGTTTCCAGTAGTGGCCGTCGCTGACTCTTGGCCGAAGCTGGTCGAGGTTTCGCTGCAGTTCGTCGAGGTGCTGACGGATCGATCCTTCCGGGTGCCCCGATCGCGGCTCGCCCCAATCGAGATTCTCTTGGTAGCGGCAGTCCGCTTGAAGCTCCGCGAGGATCGCGCGGAGTGCTGCAATGGATCGTGGAGGGTGGGTCGAGGCTAAGTGCTTGTTGACGTTCATGGGAAACGATCCGACGGAGAGGGGCGAGGCATCGTCCTGATGTCTTCTCCCTTCAAGAGAACGTTTTGCGCAACAAGGTTCGTTGACTCATTACGGAACGATGCGTGCCTCCGGCCAACCGGGTCTTCCCCGCATGCCCACGCAAGCGTGAACCTCTTTGCATGCCCACGCAAGCGTGAACCTCTTTGCATGCCCACGCAAGCGTGAACCTCTTTGCATGCCCACGCAAGCGTGGACCTCTTTGCATGCCCACGCAAGCGTGGACCTCTTTGCATGCCCACGCAAGCGTGGACCTCTTTGCATGCCCACGCAAGCGTGGAGCATGGCTGGCACCCAGAAAAGGATGAAGAGCAGTCTTACGCTCTATTTGATCAGGCCGGTGCGGCGGAAGTAGCTGAGGACCATGCCCTCGAAGTCGGTCTGGTTGGTCGCGGCGAGATAGCCCATCCCACGCTGGCCGCAAAACTCCTTGGCCCCCTCGCGGAAGGCGCCGACCTCGGCGCGGTAGCGATTTAGAAGCGGAGCGGTGACGGTGATCTCCGCCATGTCGCCATCCTCGCAATCGACCAATCGCAAATCCCCCGTCACCGGCGGGTCGATCTCCTCGACGGAGAGGACGTGGATCACCTGGATGTCCATTTGCCGGGCGAGCAAGTAGCGAAGGGCCTGGTCGTAGCCCTCCTTGTCGAGCAAGTCGGAGATCAAGACGACCAGGCCGGGCCGCTGATGCCGACTCATGAAGGTCCGCATCGAGGCGGTCAAATCGCCGCCCCCCTTGGCCTCGATCCCAGAGAGAAACTCCCTCACCCGCAGGAAGGACTGCCGTCCGCGCGCCGCCGGCATCGGGGGACCGAGATCGTCCCCGAAGGGAATCACTGACAAACGGTCATGGTGCGTCAGCCCGATGAAGGCGAGCGCCGCCGCGACCTTGCTTGCGAACTGCAATTTGCTCGGCTCCCCGAAGTCCATCGAGCCGCTGGCGTCGATGAGAATGAAGACGTGGAGGTCTTCTTCCTCCTCGAAGAGCTTGATGAAGAGTCGGTCGAGCCGAACGAGGATGTTCCAGTCGATGAAGCGAAGATCGTCCCCCATCACGTAGGGGCGATGGTCGGCGAACTCGTGACTCGTCCCGCGGCGTTTGGAACGACGTTCCCCCTTGAGCCGCCCGGCAAGCAGACGGCGCGACACGAGTTCGAGCCGTTCCAGCCTTCGGATGAAATCGGGACTCAGGAGTTCGTCGGTCTGGGGCATCGGCCTCGGCTCATGAGAAAACAAAGGGAAGCCGGCCGATAAGCCGGGTTCTGTCGTGGACGGTCATTTCTCTGGCGTCGCCGTTGCCGACGACGTCGACGCGGCCTACCCGGGAGTCGATCGCGGACCGGACGAGTCCTGCTCCCATATTTGGCCTTGCTCCCGGTGGGGTTTACCCTGCCAGTCCAGTCACCTGGACCGCGGTGCGCTCTTACCGCACCTTTTCACCCTTACCCTTCCGCCGAAACGTTGGGGCGGTTTGTTTTCTGTGGCACTTTCCCTGTCCTCGCGGACGGTGGGCGTTACCCACCACCGTGTCCTGTGGAGCCCGGACTTTCCTCCCGCCCGCCGAAGCGGACGAGCGACCGTCTAGCCGACTCCCCAGCAGGCAGTATACACAACGCCCGCCCCCTTGGTTCAGTGGTGACGCCCCGTCAGTCAGCGCTTCCGAGACGACACCGCCGCCGTCACGACCCCGACGACGACGCTCCGACAAGGTAGTTGGCGATCGCCGCTCCATGATGCAGGGCGTTCTCGATGAAGACCCGGTACGGGTTCTGGGCGCCGCCGACGATCGTCCCCGCGCAGTGGATGCCCGGAACACTCGACTCGAATGTTTGAGGGTCGACCTTGGGCTGCCGCCGGTCCGATTCCGTCTCCAGACCGAGCTGCTCGATCAGGCCGCGATCGGGCTCGTATCCGATCAGTTTGAGCACAAAATCGGCCTCAATCTGTCCACGTTCGCCCGATTTCGACTCAATTTCGACAAAATCGGGCTCAATTCGCGTCACCTTCGCCCCCAGACGCGTCGCAATGCGGCCTCGCCGGATCATCCCGGTCAGTTCCGGGTGAATCCAGTACTTGAGGTAACGCGTCTGGATCTCTTCACGGCGATGGACCATCGTCACCATCGCCCCGAGATGCGTCAATTGAATCGCCGCGTCGCAGGCGCTGTTGCGGGCCCCGACGATCACCACCCGCTGCCCGAAGTAGGGGTGTGGATCGCGATAGAACGCACTGACGTGCGGCAAGTCTTCCCCCGGAACGCCGAGCCGGCGCGGCACCTCCGTCGATCCGGTCGCGAGGACGACCGCCCGCGCCCGATGGGCCGACGCCTTGCCCCGGTTGGTCGTGTGGAGGGTGAAATCGCCTTTCGCCCCCTCGATCCGCTCGACGGCGTGGTAGTCGTGGATCTCCAGTTCGTGATAGCGCACAAAGGCCCGCAAGTAGCTCAGGTACTCCTCCCTCGTCGGCTTGGGCCCGCGACTTTGCAGACAAAAGCCCGCCAGCTCGAGGTTCCGCGACGAGCTGTAAAACTGCATGCCCCGCGGGAACCATTCGATCGTCCGACCGATGCACCCCTTGTCGAATTGGATGAAGGAAAGCCCCTTGCGTTTGACTTCCAGCGCCGTCAGCAGCCCGAGGGGCCCCGCCCCGACGATGGCGACATCGAATTGCATGTGTTAGCCTTTGGTCTGGTCGTACTTCACCCCGCTTGAACGCGTTGCGCAAAGGGGCGACTCCGCCGTGGTTGGCCCAGTCCCCCCAGTTGCTTGCCTCCGCGAGCATCGGTTGATCTTGTGTGGTCACTTTTGCAGGGTTATAGACGCCTGGAGCGGCATTGCCGCGAGAATGTGACCGGATCAAGTCAGAGGAAGAGACGTTGACCGAGAAGAACAGCAAGCCGCGACGTCTGCTTTGGAATGTTGTCCGCGCGGCGGTCACCGTCGGAGCGGTAGCCTACGTCGTCAGCCAAATCACCTGGCGCGATCGACTTCGGCTGCCTGATGGGGAAGTCGTCTGGGGCTGGAAGGTCGATGGACCCGACGGAACGCCCGTCTTCAAGGCGAGCGACGGCCAGGACTACCCAATCCCGAAGGAAATGCACGATACCGATCCCAACGCTCCCTACATCGCCGGCTTCATCACCCTTTGGCGGGGCGTGAACCTGTGGGGGCTGATCGGAGTGATCCTGCTCTACCCCATGGTGATCTTCCTTACCGCGCGCCGCTGGCAATGGCTCCTACAAACCCACCAACTCGATCCGGGCTACTGGGAGGCCGTCCGACTCACCTGGATGGGGATCCTGACCAATAACGTTTTTCCCGGCTCGACCGGCGGCGATCTCGTCAAGGGATGGTGCATCTATCGCCGTTCGCCGGGCAAGCAAGTTCCCGCCGTCATGACCGTCTTGATGGATCGCGTCCTTGGGCTCATCTCGCTCTTGATCGTTGGCGCGGTGACGGTCCTTCTGGTCAGCGATCGTCCCGAGCTGCGCGTCCCGTCGATGTTCGTCTGGTTCGGGTTGCTCGGCGTCTTCGTCGGGGGCATCGTCTATTTCAGCGGTCGTCTGAGGCGGCTCCTGCGAGTTTCGGACATCGTCAATCGGCTTCCATTCAACGACAAGATCCGCAAGCTCGACCACAGCGTCTTTCACTACCGCGATCACGTGCCGGTGCTGTCGAAGGCGATCGGCATCAGCCTGATCGTCCACATCTGGGCGATCCTCTGCGTTTACGGCGTCGGTCTATCGCTTGGGCTCGCGGTGCCGGTCTTCTACTACTTCATCTTCCTGCCGGTGATCCTGACGGTCGGGGCGGTGGTCCCGGCGATCGGAGGCCTCGGCGTGCTCGAGGTCCAGTTCCAGGAATTCTTCTCGCTGGAGGGAGTCGGCGCGACGCCGTCGAGCGCCCTGGCCCTTTGCATCCTCTATCGGCTGATGCTGCTCGTCGCGAGCCTGCCCGGCGCGGTCCCGACCTTCAAGGAGCTCTCCTACGGCTCCGTGCCGCGAAACCTGACCGAGGAAAACGGCGCCGGCTCCGAGCCGATCGTCAACTACAAAGCCGCCTGCTAGCGCACTGGTCTATCGAAGGGTCAAGGTGCCACTGGCTGCTGGTCAGCCAGCGCCAAAGGGTTCGGGGGGCCCAAACACCAACTTCAAGTTGGAACTGAACACGAGCGAGTCACCGGAAGCCCCCTCGACGGGAGAGCGATGGTGAGTCGAGCCCAACCCAACCGAAACGCTGATCCACCCTCACCTCTCCCACGAGCACTCGCGACCGCCGACATCGCGGTTGTCCCTTCCGCGACGATTTCCATAAATACCCCCAATGCTTTTTCGATCGTGATGGAGGAAGTCGCGACGCTCGTTGAGTCAGTGGGCCGCGTCGCGACCGCCTCAAGCGTCTCCTCTGAACGTGCCTCCACCGAAAGGTCTCGCGAACGGACGCGCCGACGCTGACGAGCGTTCTCGTCAACGTCCCTTTCGCGAACGGACGCGGAAGCTCCCTCGACAGGGAACCGCCCGTGGAACAGAAGGCCGAAAAGGCGACTCGTCCAACTTCCCCGCGTCGGCGTCAGCTTCTCGGGCGACGTGACGTCAGAACGAGAAAGGCGCGATAGATGAACTCCATGGTCGGTTTCCTGCGGGCGTTAGCCGGCAAGGTGATCGTTCCACAAATCGAGCGAAAGCTGCGCCGCTTCGAAAGCCAACTCGAAACCGCGCGTCGGGTTCAAGGCGAACTCTGGCGGCGGAAGATCGAACGCTGCGCCGACAGCCAGTTCGGCCGCGATCATCACTTTCGCGGCATCAAGACGCTCGAGGACTTCCGCCGCAACATCCCCATCGCCCAGTACGACTACTATCAGCCGTACATCCAGCAGGTGACCGAAGGCAACGTCGGCGCGATGTTCCCTTCCAACGAAAAGCTGCTGATGTACACCCTCAGCAGCGGCACGACCGATGCGCCGAAGCTGATCCCAATCACCAAACCGTGGATGGCCGAGTACCGCGCCGGTTGGCAGATCTGGGGCGTGAAGGCCTTTCTCGATCACCACCCGCTCTTCTACTCCAAGCTCACCGGCATCGCCGGCAATTGGGACATGCGGCGGACACCGACCAACATCCCCTGCGGCATGGCCAGCGGCCTTAGCGCCCGCATGCAAAGCCCGCTGCTGAGGATGATGTACTGCGTCCCCCCGGAAATCTACGGCATCGACGACGTCGAGGCGAAATACTACGCGTGCCTGCGGCTTTCGATCCCCGAAAAGGTCGGACTCTTCCTTACCGCGACCCCCGCGACGGTGGTTAACTTCGCACAACTCGGCGATCGCCATCGCGAGACGATCATTCGCGACGTCCACGACGGGACGCTCTCCGACGCGTTCACCTGGACCGACGCGATCCGATCGATGATGCGGTCGCGGATCAAAGGCCCCAATCCCGAACGAGCCCGCGAACTCGAAGCGATCGTCGAACGCACCGGTCATCTCCATCCCAAGGACTATTGGGATCTCTCGCTGGTCGCGTGCTGGCTCGGCGGAACGGTCGGGACCTACGCCCGACGCATCGGCGAGTACTACGGCGAGACGCCTTGCCGCGACATCGGTCTATTGTGCAGTGAGGGGCGCTTCACGATCCCGCTCGAGGACGGCACCCCTTCGGGGGCACTCGAGATCGCCAGCCACTACTACGAGTTCGTTCCCGAGGAGGAGATCGACTCCTCCGACCCCACCGTGCTCGAGGGTCACGAACTGGAGGTCGGCAAGGACTACTACATCCTGCTGACGACCTCGTGCGGCCTCTACCGCTACGACATTCACGACTTGATGCGTTGCACGGGCTTCATTGGCGAAACGCCGCTGCTGGAGTTCCTCAACAAGGGACAGCGGTTCTCCGACATGGAGGGGGAGAAGCTCTCGGAGTTCCACCTCGTGCGCGCCGTCGCCGATTCGGCGAACCAGTTGGGGATGTCGCTCACCGGATTCACCGCGGTCCCGGTTCGCCCCCCGACCGAGTCCGAGCAGACGCCCCCCTACTACGCGCTGCTGGTCGAGCAACAGGACATCGCCAACAGCGAACAGGCCTCGACCTTCCTGACGAGCGTCGATCGTTGGCTGTGCGATCACAACGTCATGTACCAGGGCAAGCGGGCCGATCGCTACCTCGGCCCCCCGCGTTTGGTGGTGATTCCCCAGGGGAGTTGGCGCGAGTACGACCAGGCGGAGATCAAGCGTCGCGGCGTGGGCGAGGATCACTACAAGCATCCCTGCCTGCTGCTCGACTCGTCGATCCTCGACCGCTTTCCCATCATCGAAGAGATTGTCCCGACCGACACCGCTTCGGTCGGCTAAGCCCCGACACCGTTGCCTCTTGTGTTCCCCGGAAGGAAGTCGATGTCAAAGCCACGCGTCATCGTTGTCGGAATGGATGGAGCGACCTTCACCATCCTCAAGCCGCTCATCGACCAAGGCAAACTCCCGACCCTCGCGAAGATCATGAACGAAGGCGTGGCCGGACCGTTGGCGAGCGTCACGCCGCCGATCACGCCCGCCGCCTGGAGTTCCTTCTATACCGGCAAGCAGCCGGGCAAGCACGGGGTCTTCGAGTTTCTCTACCGCCGCCCCGACTCCTACTCGAAAGTCCCCGTTAACTTCACGTCGATTCGCGGCAAGAAGTTCTGGGACTACGCCGGGGCCTCGGGCAAACGCGTCTGCCTCTACAACCTGCCGCTGCTCTATCCGACGCCCGACGTCAACGGCGTCGCGGTCAGCGGACTACTGACGCCCGACGGGGTCGAGGATTTCGGAACGCCGAGCGGCATCATCCCCGAGATCGAGAAAGAGGTCGGCGGCCCCTACGTCCTCGGTAGCCGGGCGGTCTATCGCAAGGGCAACGCCGGCAAGATCCTCGAAGAGTTCCATCGCGTCCTCACCTACCACATGAAGTCGGCCCAGTACCTGCTCCAGAAGGAACCGTGGGATGTTTTCTTCGGACACCTGATGGTCACCGACTCGATGCAGCACGAACTCTGGCACCTCCTCGATCCGACGCACTCGGCGCACGATCCGGAGGAAGCCGCCGAGCACATGCCCCAGATCGAGGCGATCTACCAGCGGATCGACCAGGAGTTCCTCGCCCCGATCGTCGACTCGCTCGACGAGGAAACGACGCTACTCATCATGAGTGACCACGGCTTCGGCGGGATCGAACACATCATCTACATGAACATGTGGCTCCTGCAGCGAGGCTATGTCACCTGGAGCAAGGACTGGTGGACGCAGGCCAAGGCGATGATGCACCGCTGGGGCGTCACCCCGAAGAACTTCTTCCGCGTCATTCGCTGGCTCGGCTTGGGAGAACTTCGCGACCGCGTCTCGCTCGAAGCCCGCGAGACCTGGATGAACCGCGGGTTCATGAACATTCGCCGTGCCGACTGGTCGAACACGAAGGCTTACGCGATGGGGAACATCCTCGGGATGCTCTACCTCAACGTGAAGGGCCGCGAGCCGGACGGAGCCGTCGAGCCGGGCGAGGAGTACGAGAAGGTTCGCACCGAGATCATCGAGAAGCTCCAGGCGGAAAAGCTGCCCGAGACGGGTGAGCCACTCTTCAGCAAGGTCCAGAAGGGCGAGGAGATCTACGAAGGGCTCTACGCCAAGTACGGCCCCGACATCGTCTGCACCCCCACCGACTGGCGCTATCAGGTCTTCGGCTACCAGGACTTCGTCTCCAACAAGTTCGTGGAGACCTACTCGGAGATGACGGGGCACCATCGCGTCGATGGCATCTTCTTTGGCATGGGCAAGGCCTTTCAACATGGCCTCTGGCTGGACGATGCCAAGCTGCTCGATTTGGCCCCGACGCTCCTGCACCTGATCGGCCTTCCGATCCCCAGCGACATGGATGGGCGTGTTCTCGAGGAGGCCTTCGACGACGATGCGTGGGACTACCCCGAGATGCTCGCCGTCGACGAGACGGCCGAGGAGGAGACGGCGGCGGTGGAGTTGAGCGAGGAGGATCAGAAGCTGGTCATGCAGCGTCTGAAGGATCTCGGTTACGAAGACGGGCTCTGATCGCCAGCCGCCAGCGTACGTGGCGGAGCAAAGAAAGGATGTTGCTCGATGTCCGAGCTCAAACCGAGTGGTCCGACCCCAGCCTGCAAGTTAATGCTTTGGGGCGGGCTGTTCATCACGGCCCTCGCGATCTTATTGTTGTTCTTCCTTCCTAACAATCAGCAGTTCGCCTGGATCATCATCGGTGTCGGCTTCATCGTCACCGGCCTGGGCAAGGCCTGCTACCGCACGCATTCGCAGCGTTGACGCACCAATCTTGAAAAGCCAAGCACGCAAGAGACCCCGCGTCGAGTTCCATCGGCCGGAGCGCGAATAGATCAACGGGCTGCTAGCGGAGCCGGACCAGCGGGACGGCGATGACGTCGATCAGCTCCGAGGGCGTACTGCGTGGCGTTTGCTCGCGGACATTTCGCGTCCGGCGAGGGACTTCCGACTCGACGAAGCGAACCAGCTCCCGCAGGAAGACGCTGCCGTCGTCCGATTGGTCTGCCTGTCCCTCGAAGCCGTCGAGAATGGTCTTCGTGAAAAGACCGTGCCCGAGGTCCTCGAACTCGATCGCCTCCTGGTTCGTGTCGGTCGCGGAAAGCACAAGCATCTCATCCTGCTTCAGCGGACGGATCGCCGCCTTCAGGTGTTTCGATCCCTCCGTCGCCAACGAGACGGCATTTCCCGAGTGACAGGTGTCGAGCATGAAGAGCTTTCGGCACGGCAACGACGCGACCTGCTTCAGCAAGTCCCACGAGATCGACACATCCTCGAGGTCCTGCACCTTCGCGTCGGTCGTGACGAAATAGTACTGGCCGTCGACCGCCAACCCGTGGCCCGCGAGAAAGACGACGAGCAGATCGTCGGGTCTCGCCCCCTTCATATCCGAGCGGAGTTCCTGGACGACGTTGGCGAGGTTCTTCTTCGAGATGGCGGCGTCGTGCAACTCGATCACGCGGCCAAGCTCATAGTAGGCCCCCGACTTCTCGCTGAGGCTCTTCACGATCGCCTCCGCGTCGGCGACCGGGAACGCGAGCGGTTGGACGTGCTGATAGTCCGAGGCGGCCAACGCCAGGATGTAGAGCTTCGGCGGCTGACGCTTCTCGTCGGGCAACTCGCGGAGCCGGAAGAAGACATCGTCGTAGTTGAGCGTCCGCTCCGGCGCCGGCGCTTCGGCGACGACCCGGGCCCGGTTGTAGAAGTCGGCCGCGCTGATCCGCCAGCGGTAGATGCGCTCGCGTCCCTCGCCAGTCGTCTCGACCGGTTGGGCGGGCGAACCGTTGACATACGCCACGCCTTGCATCGCCTCGGCTGCCTGGCGGTTGGGATAGTCGATGCGAGCGACGATGTCGATCGCGTCGCCGCCGACTTGCTCGGCATCGGTCGGCGAGAGAATCGTCACCACTGGGGCGTCGGAGACGGCGTTGGGAAGGACCCCGTTGAGATCGCCCGGCACCGCGTTGCCCGCGAGCCGTAGCGCCGCCGGCAAGCTGCCCGAGGATAGAAGTCGCTTCATCACCTCCGGTCGTTCGAGTTGGTCGCGGAAGTCGTCGGCGCGGTAGAAGTTCGGCTTACGCGTGTTGCCGCGGTTCATCTGCCACCCGAAGAGTTCATCGCCATTGACCGACGAGTCGTAGTAACCCTTCGGCGACCAGAGCGCCCACTCCCCGCTCGCGGCGGAAAAGAGGGTGCAGAGAGGTTCCCACGCGGGGACGAGCAGGATCCGTTCGTTGAGCCGCTTGCCGCGCCGATCGACCGTCAAGACGATCGTCTGGGTGATCGGCGTGTCGACGATCGCTTGATAGATCTCCTCGGGGTTCTCGAACTTGACGGGTCCCTCGCCGCGATTGACCTCGGCGGCAACGATTGCGTCGCCAACGCGGAGCCCCTTGCGCCAAGCGGCGCCCGACTCGAGGCTCTTGGTCAGCACCACCTTGCCATCCTTCAATTCGAAGTCCGCGCCCCACGCGACGCTCTTGGGGAAGGTTCCGACCGGAGCGCGAAGCCCCTCGAGGCTCCAGATCTTGATCGTCTCATCGACCGAGCCCGACGCGAGGTACTTGCCGTCCTTCGAGACCGACAGCGAGCTGACGAAGCCGGCGTGGTCGCGATAGTACCGCAGGAGTTCGCACTCGCCCTCGTTGGCGAGCTTATAGATGAAAACCCCTTGCTGCGTGCTGGTCCCGACGGCGAAGTAGTCGGGCTGGCCCTCGGGATCCTTGAGGAAGCAGTAGGAGCGGGCTTTGCCCTGCCAGACCGGATCGAGATTGATCACGCCGGCGTCCTGACCGCCCTGGGTCAATTGCAAGCGAAGCCCCCCCTCGAGACGTTTGACGCCCCATCCCTCCGCCTCGGGTGACAACCATTGGTCAGCCTCTTGCAGGGGGCGGAGCGAAGGATCGGAGAGATTGAACGACTGCTCCACCGGTCCAAAGTCGTTGAAGGTCGGATTGGCCGGATCGCTGACGGTCGTGCCGAAGCCGATGACGTAGCCTTCGTCCCGATCGGCGAACGCGACCTTGAAGATCTTGCGACCCTGGCCACGAAGGTAGAGGGGCTGGGCGGCGCTGAGCGGCTTGGCCTTGAAGGCCCCGTTTCGCTCCTTCAGCAGGAAGACCATGAGCCGGTTGGTGTCGCCGTCCCAGGTGACGACGCGGCTGCCATCGGGGCTGACGGCACACGCGAAGTTGTTGTCCGTGTCGGAGGTCGCGACGACATCGCGCTCCTGCCCGGTCGCCGCGTCCCACATCTCGAGCGCCGATTGCATCGTCCCGTCCGGATAGCGATAGAGCGCCGTCGCCGCGAAGAGGAGATTGTCGGGGCCGAAGTCGAGATCGAGGGCGACGCGTCCCTTGCGAAGCAGCGTACGCTTGGCGTCGGGACCAAAACCGCTCCAGAGAAAGACGTTCCCGGCGATGTCCGCCGAGGCCCACCGCCTACCATCGCGATCGCGAGCCAACGTCGAGATGGCTCCGGCGTGAACGCCCTCGAGACGCTTCGGTTCGGGGTTCTCCTCGGTCAAATCGTAGAGAGCGACCCGCCAAGCGCGCGGCTGGTTGGCGTCTCGACTGGCGACCGCGACAAGATCGTCGGTCAGGAAGATCGCGGGCTGGGGCGACGCGGGCGCTCCACCGGGGGCGCGGAGTTGTCGCGAGTTCCACTCGGGGCCGGACCAGACGCGAACGTCGCCGTCGACGCTGACCGAGACCAGCTTCTTGCCGTTGGGCGAATAGTCGAGCGAGACGACTGTCTGCATGTGCCCCAGCAGGGCGTTGGTGACTTGAGCGGTCGCGGTATCGTAGACGACGATGTTGCCGGTCGCATTGCGAGCCCCGTAGCCGGCGATCGCCAGCGAGCGGTTCGAGGGCGAGGCGGCCAGAGTGTAGATCGAGCCGCGCAGGCCCCGAGCGATCTCCCACCGCAAGTTCTGAACGAGCAACGCTTGATTGACTTGGCTTCGCCTCAGCCCGCGCCCGGCGCCGCGAACGCCCCACGACTGAACCCGCTTGTCGAGCCCTCCGGAGTAGAAGCGGCTGGGGTCCTCGCTGAAGACGATACTTCGCACCGTGTTGGTCGGGCCACCGGTGTTGAGGACCAGTCGCGGTTGATCGCGGCGGGAGGAGATCACCAGGGCGGCGAAGCTGATCGCTTCCTCGCGCGGCACCTCCTCGGTGAACTCGTCGAGCGTCGGTTGCAGCTCGGGCCGAGGAACGGAGACAGGCCCTTCCGCCCGGCTCTCAAGGGGAGCGCTCGCGACGAACAGGGCCACGAGCGTCATGGTGATGGAGTGGATCTTCCGAGGGCACATGGTGTCGCTTTCCGTTTCCTCGTTCGCGGCGGAGCGCCGCGATCGCTTGCTAGATGAACGTGGCCATGAAGACTTGTCGGCCGGTTCTGGACCGCGGGAGTTCCCGACCCACCCCCTCCTCGCTCATCGCGAGCCTTGAAGAGGAAGGGTCGACATCTTCCGCCAGCATAGGAGGCCTCGGCCCGTCGCCAAGTCGGAGGGCACGATCTCGCGAGGCCTGGAAGTGGGAAAGCCCGCCGAACGCGGGCTCACCGGAGATGAACGTGGCCCCACGAACAAGGCTCGCGGGGCCACTTGGTAGGTCGACGATCCTTACTTGCTGTTGAGCGGGATCTCGACGAAGAGGTCGGGCTTCTTGTTCTCGTCGAAGCTACCGACCAGGACCGTCTTGCCCTCGTCGGAGGACTCTTCGGGCGTCCACCGCAGACCGCGAAGGCGGAACTCGGGCATCTCGTCGAGGTTCTCGGCGAGTTCCTCGACGTTACCCGTCTTGGCCTCCTTGGCCTGCTTGCTCGAAGCCGACTCGAAGACCTTGTCTTGGGTCGTCTTGAGCTTCTTCTCTTCCTTGGTGCCGTCGGCATCCTCGAAAGCCTCTTCCGGGGTTAGCTCCGGACGCGGCTCCGGCGTCGCGTAGACAAGCAGCTTCTCGGTGCCCGGCGGAGGAACGACTTCGAAGTAGGTACCATCGTCGGGGATGACCTTCTGGCTTCCCTTCTTGACCATCGGCACACGTCCCTCATCGGCGGCGTCGGGCAGCAAGACGGTGCGGATTCCGTCCGGGCCTTCGTGGAAGACATAGACGTAGAGGTCACTGTCGGCTTCGATGATCAAGCGGAATTGCTCGGCGAGCGTGAAGGTGTGGTCCTTCTCGTTGACCACCTTCTCGGTGCCATCGCGGTTCATCAAGAGAATCTTGTAGTTCAGCGACGTGGCATTCTTGAGTCCGGTCAGCTTGGCGAGATCGCCGTGAACCCGGCCTGACTTGTCGACGCCGGCACGGATGATGCCGCGAGTGGTGAACTTCGGGGTACTCTCGTCGGCGTGCGACTCGAGACCGCTCAAACAGATCGCTCCGAGAGCGACCAACGTGGTGATGGCGAACCGTTTCATGATGACTCCTCGCTCGACAGCCACTCAAGGCTGCTCGACCATGTTAATCTCGACTGACTGCCGATACGCACCCTTGGTCGCGGACTGGCTATCGCGAGCCGGGTAGGGCTCCCCGCTCCGCAGCGATTCCACGACCTTTTGATAGATCGCCGGATCGGGAAACGCGGACTCGAACCTCGCTAGATCTTCCCGCGACATCAGGAAGGGCGGGACCACCCATCCTCCCAGAAATCCTTTTTGCGTGATTGTCCGGGTCATGCCCTCGGGGGCCGCGGGCAAGACATCCTCCGGATTCGTCGGGGTCACAAAGAGAACAAACCGATCCGTTCCCGGCGACTCCGCCGTGGTTCGGAAGAGATTGACGCCCTTGCTCTTCTCCAGTGGCTCCTTCCAGGCGAACAGGAACTGCTTGCCGCTGCTCTCGAAGACCAGCATCGTGAGGAAGCCCGAGATCTTCGGCTTGATGCGAAGGGTGACCTTCTTGCCGACCGCGATCGTGCGTGTGTCCACGCCATCGACGAGCGTCTCGACCGTCAACTGATCCTTCTTGCCGTCGTCGCCGATCGGCAACCAGAGCTTGTACGCGGCCAGGAACAACCTGGCGTTGTAGTCCTTTTTGGCATCGCCGACGGGCCTCAGACGGACGCCGTCGAAGACCCTCGCTCGGGTTAGCTTCTCGAGTTCCTCTTCCCAACGCTTGAACTCGCTTTCGCTTTGGAGTTCCTGGAGCGGGAGCCGACTTTCCATCGCTCGTTTCAGGATGGTCATGTTCGGCCACAGCTCGGGATACTCTTGTTGAACGCGGGCGAGCGTCTTGTCTGTCCGTTCTTGGATCAGTTTTCGGGTTTGCTGGCGGACAAGTTCTTGCAACTTGTCGAGTCCCGCCTTGTCGGTGACATCGTTGTCGAGCGACTCGACGACGAACTTGCGCAAGTCCCGCTCCGAGGGCCAGACGCTGGGCGTGCTGGCGGCGTAACTGGTCAACCAGTCGTCGGCCCGCATCTGCCAAGTCTGCTTCTCGAGTTCGGTCAGCGCCCCTTGCCACTGCTTCTCCGTCGCCTTCTCCCCGCTCGGAAGCCGCGAGTCGACAAATGACTTGACCCCCTTCAGGTCGGGCCAGACATCGGCGTTGACACGCTGGAAGGCGTCGAGTCGCTGGTCCCTTGTCTGGGCCTGCATACTCGCCGGGTCGCGCTTCTTTGTCTCCGCCTCCACAGACTCGCGCAGCCGCTTGAGACCATCGGGCGTCGCGAGCGTCTCTTGCGGGACCGTCGAGGCGGCAAAAGCCTCCAGCGCCGCGAGCTTGGGCCAAATCTTCGCGTGGGACCGCTGGTAGTCCTGGAGCCAACGGTTCGCTTCGTCGACGCGTTCGGTCCGCGCCGAGGCTTCCAGGGTGACGCGGTCCTCGAGTTGCTCCAAGTCACCGACCGAAGCGATCGCTCGCGGCGGATCGCCGTATGCGAACTCATCGAGTTGGGCTCGCTCTCCCCAGATCGCTTGATGTTTCGCGAAGTGACTGTCGAGCCATTGCCGCGACTCGGCCACGTAGTCGACCTTGGGCGGTGGCGCCGGGCTCCGCTTCAAGTACCAAACGCCGGCAACGAGGCCGAGGACCAAGAGAAACGCCCCGATAAGCCCCGTGCCGACCAAGAGCGCGGAGTTGCCCGGTCGTCCCACCGGCATCGGGGCGACGCTCTCCTCTCCCTGCTGCTGCGCGAAAGGCCACAGGTCTTCCAACAGCTCGGCGCAGTTGCCGTAGCGATCGCTCGGCTCCTTGGCGAGCATCTTGGCGAGGACGGCGTCCAATCCCGGCGGAATGTCCTTGCGAAAACTTGAGGCCTTGGGCGGATCGTCGTTCAGATGACAGAACATCAACTCATTGATGTTGTTGGCGAGGAACGGCATCTGTCCGGTGAGCATGTAAAAGAGCGTGCAGCCGAGACTGTAGATGTCCGAGGCCGCCGTCACGCTGGTCGGATCGGCCCATTGCTCGGGAGGCATGACCTCGGGAGTCCCCAGGCCCGCCGAATCCTGCGTCAGTTGCTGCGTCGTCTGAGCCCCGCCCGACGAGCTGACGAGCCGCGCGATCCCCATGTCGAGGACCTTGAGCTCGTTGTCGTCGGTGATCATGATATTGCTCGGCTTGACGTCGCGATGGACCACACCATGTTGATGGGCGTGCCCCAGCGCCTCGGCGACCGCGACGATCCGTTCGACGGCCCACCAGACGGGGATCGTGTCGGCATCGGCTTTCGCCTGTTCGACGATCGCCTTCATGTCCTGGCCCTTGACGTACTCCATCGCGATGAAAGCGGTGTCGCCCTCCCACCCGGCGTGATGAATCGTCGTGATGTAGCGGTGATTAAGCTGGGCGAGGACGCGGGCTTCGCGCTCGAAACGATCGAGGAGCTTGCTGTTGACGTGGGTCTCGCCGGGAGCGGTGTCGTGCTGCAACAGGGTCTTGACCGCTTCGACGCGGGGAAGATTGAGATTCCGCGCGAGAAAGACCTCCCCCATGCCCCCGGCACCAAGCCGGTCGAGGATGACGTAGTGCTGCAAGCGCAGAAGTTCGGCGTTGTCGGCGAGAATCTGACGGATCTGGAACGGGGTCAGCGCCGACAGCTTCAGGTCGCTGCCCGTGTACCACTCGGCGGGCAGATCTTGAAACCGATTGACGATGGCCCGCTGGTCGCTGGAACCGCCCGAAGCGCGAACCGCTTCGTCCCACTGCTCCTCGGTGATGAGCCGCAGTCCCAACAGTTTCGTGCGCAGCGCCTCGGCGTCGGCGAGGCCAGAACTCTCGGGAACGCCCACGAACGTCTTGTCATTTGGATCGTCGGCCCCAAGTGTCGGGGCATCGTCCGCGATTGGCGGGGGCGGGATTTCCGACTCGGTCGCCTCCGAAGGGGGCGGAACGTTCGGCACGCCGGGTTGCTCGTCGTCGCCTGGCGGCGGGTAGAGTGTCTGAAAATCGTCCGGGTGGTCAGGAGACAAGACCCTATTCCTCCTCGCGTCGGAAGGTTCGTGGTCGCGTGAGCGGACCGCCAAACAGACCGCTGAACTTTCTGATCCCCGCTTCCTGCGACTGTCTGCTCGCCGATCCCTGGAACCGCGCCAAGGTTGCGGCGCCACCTCGGTCGACTCGGTCGACTCGGTCGTCCGGACTGCACGGATCCTCCGTGCGAGCGGCTTCGGTTAGTCCCCGAACGGGGTCCGCCGCCGGAATCGTCTCGAGGAGAGCCCACGATCCCCTCGAGCCGGGTTTCCTCTTTCCTCGATTATTACCGTCGCGCGGTCCATCGTGAACCGAGAAACGTCCTTCGGGAGCGGGTCGAGACAAACCGGGGGCGAGCGTCGGGGCGATCTCGGTATGCAAAACCGTCACGATCGTCACCCCTTTTCATCATCGGCGCCCATTGTGCATGATTTGCCCAGAAACTTGGCCTAAGGGAATGGGGATCGCCCGATGTATCAGGACATCGAGGGGACATTGACGGACATCGTATGGATTCACATCCCCAACCAAGGAGGGTAAAGAGTCATGTCGAGGACGATGTGTGCCTTGCTGGCCGCCATCTTCGTTTCATTGGCGGTGGCCGAGACCGGTGAAGCCGGCTGGTTGAAGAAACGACGCTCCTGCTCGTCGTGCGAAACATGCCCTCCGGTGATGACCGTCGAGCCGTCGACCCCGTCGACCGCTCCGGAAACCATCACGCCGGAGTCGACTCCCTCGGACCAGCCGATGGCGCCGGATCAGATGCCGGCTCCCGAGCAGGCCGACTTGCCCGCTCCCGACGTCCCCGATCTCCCCAATGACATGAACGACTTGCTCGCCTCCAACATGGGAGCGGCCACGGCCCCTCAAGCCGCGGCTCCTTACATGATGGGCGACCTCTTCGGAATCGGCGGCAACTACTTCCTCGGCTTCCAAAACGCCGACGGTGACGGCGTCAGCGCCAACAACTCGACCCCGATCAATGGTGGTCGTCGTTTGAAGATCACCGAATCGACGAGCCCGATGCCGCGCGATCGCGTCTTCCTTCTCTACAACTTCTTCCGCGGTGCTTTCCGGACCGACTCGCCCGCGAGCAACGTCAATCCGCTCGGATCGGGCACCGGAGCGACTCCCGACGCACCTTCCTCGGTCGGCACGGGAAACATCGACGGCCAGGGCAAGAACTGGGACGATCATCGCTTCATCTTCGGTCTGGAGAAGACCTTCATGGACGGGATCTTCTCGGCCGAAGTCCGAATCCCCTACTCCTACACGCTGACGACGAACCTGAACGTCACCGACAGTGGAGCCCCGGGCGTCCTCGACAACCAGCTCGATAACATCACCGCTTCCGGCAAGGCGTTGCTCTATCAAGACCAACACTTCGCCCTCTCGTGCGGCATGACGGTCAATACGCCGACGGCCGACGATGTCGTGATCAATCAGCAGTTCATCGCTCGTCAGGGTGCCACCGGCGGCTCCGGGCAGGTCATCTCTCCGCGCCTGGTCATCCGGAACGAATCGGTTCACTTCTCGCCGTTCCTCGGGTACTTGATCTCCCCGACCCGGCGTGCCTTCTTCCAGGGATTCGTCCAGTACGACTTTCCTCTCAACAGCAACACCGTCCGCTTCACCCCGACCAACGACGGCGTGACCGGCCCGACGCAGCACTTCCTGCTCGACGATCAGCAGTTGCTGAACCTCGACTTCTCCATGGGGTACTGGTTGATGCAACGCGAGTGTGGGTTCGTTCAGGGGATCGCCCCGATCTTCGAGATCCACTACACGACGACGCTCAACAACGCCGACTTGATCCCGATCCAGGACAACTCGAACAACTCGAACTACCGCGGTATCGTCGGCAACACGCTCAACCGCCTGGACGTGGTCAACGCGACGGTCGGATCGACCTTCCTGATGTGCAACCGGACGTACATGACCGTTGGGGCCTCGGTTCCGCTCAACCGCGGGGACCACAACTTCCTCTACGATTGGGAATTTCTGCTTCAGCTCAACTACCAGTTCGGCCCGCGGCGCTCGCTCGCGTCGGAGAGTCCGATCTTCTAGGGGGAAGTCGAACGACAAAAAGCACCAAAGGCCCGGCGACAACGTCCGGGCCTTTGGCATTTCTTGGCTCAACGCGAGCGAGTTATGGAGGCGGCGCGTCGGCCCCTCCGCCGGCTCCTCCCGAGAGCGCGCTGGGCGCCTCGGCGAAGAAGATCTTCTTGATCCCCGCCTTGTAGCAGGAGTCGATCACTTCGATGAGGTAGCGATACTTGAGCTTGGGCGAGGCGACGATCGTGGCGGCCTCGAGCCGATCGCCGGTCGCGCCACCGATGGCGCCGGCGGTCAACTGAAGCTGACTGGAAAGCTGACTCGCTTGAATTTGCCGACCCTCAAGACGGACGCTCGCGAGCGAACCGTTGGGGCCGGCTCCCAAGGCGATGGTGACGTCCTCGAGAATCTCTTCTTCCTCGTCGGGAAGGCTGACTTCCTTCTCCGACTTGGTCTGCTGCTCCTGCTTCTCAATCTGGGGAGGAGGCAGGGCGATGTCGAAGTTCTTCTCCGGCTTGGGCGGATTGAACGTCACCACGAAGTAGGCGAGGATATTGAAGATGAGGTCGAGCATGGAGGTCAGCTTCGACTCGGCCTCTTCGGGAGTTTCCCGCGTGCTACGCCGACCCACTACGCCTCCTCCTCTTCCGCCGCCTTGAGCTGGAACTTGCTAAAGCCCGCCGCGCGACACATGTCCATCACGCGCCTGAAAATCTCGTATTCGACCTCGCGGTCGACACGGACAATGACAGTGGTGGAGAGGCCCTCCTTCTTCCAGTCGACGCCGCGTGCTTTCTGCGACTCCTTCTGCAAGAGCCCTTCCTTGCGGATGAGCTTGCCGAATTCGGTCCAGCCCTTCGCGTCGGATTTGCTCAAGTCGAGATCGAGGCCCCAGCCGAGCAGGTGGCCCCTACTATCGACGTTGACGTTGATCGAGTCGGGAATCTGATCGTCGGTCAAGACCTGGGCCGAAGCCGCCACCGGAAGCTTGATCTTCTGGGCGGCTTCGTCCTTGGCGAGCGTCATCAGCATCACGAAGAAAGTGATGAGCTGAAAACAGACGTCGATCAGTGGTGTCAGGTCGGCTTCGGATTCCTTGCCCCCGCCGCCGACCTTGGAACGACGCGCCATCCGCTATTTCCCTCTCGCTTCAAGAGCACGGGAGAAGCGCCACAAGTAGCTCTCGCCGAGCTGCTCGACCTCGAACGCCAGTCGAGCGACGCGATTCTTGAACAGGGAGAAGAAGAAGATGGCCGGGACCGCGATCACGATCCCTTCGAGCGTGGTGACCAGCGAGAGGCCGATGTCCTTGGCCAGTTCGGCCGGACGGGGCTGACCACCCTGGGCGATCTGTTGGAACGCCAGGATCATCCCGAGGACCGTTCCCAAAAGTCCGACCATCGGGGCGACGGCGCCGATCGTCGCGACCGGAGAGACGCGGTGTTCCATCTCCATCCGACCATCCTCGGCGACGGTCATCAGGGCGTCCATCCCCCGATCGAATCCGTGAGACAAGCGTTCCACGCCCGCCGTCAAGGCCCGCGCGAAGAGCGAATTATCCGCCTTCACCACCTCGTAGGCTTCCTTGAATCGCTTTTCGGTCAACATCGCGTCGATGTTGGCCACCAACTCTTGCGGCACCACCTTCGGCAACCGCAGTTTCGTGAAGTTGTTGAACACAAGCGTCACGAGATAGACCGAGATCACCAGCATCAAGAAGAAGAAGGTTGGCGATGCCTGAAACACGTAGATCAGGAAGTTCGGCGCTTCGGCAGGGACCTCGCTCTCCGTTTCCTGCGCCAGCACTGCGGCCTGACTGAACATGAGCAGGCCGAGCAGCAACGCGCTGCAAAGCCAATATCTCCTACGAAGCCCTCGTTGCTCCGGTATCATCTATGTCCCCCGATAATGTTCCGTTCCCGAAGTCGACGAGAAGGAGGTAAAAACGCCAAGTACCGATCTTTGACGCCGTGTGCGCCCGGATGGTTCCCAAACCGAGCAATTGTTGTCTTCGACAGCGGTGCCGGTTACCCTAAACGGGTGGAGTTGGGGTGTCAAGCGTCAGAGCCGCTAACCGGGAACATTCCCGGTTCTTCCCACGTCCAAGGAGAGAATAATCGCTCGTTGGCTGGTGGGCGTGGCGGCATCGAGTGGCCATGGGAACCGGTCCCCAACAACCAATTCACTCGCGTCGCGTTCACCAGGCTCGGAAATCGTCAACAAAGGAAGGTTCATGCCGCGTCGGTCGTCGAAAATCCCCCCCCTGCTCGGGAAACGGGAGATCGCCCATCTGCTCTTCCTCGTGGCCGCGATGGTCTTCGTGATCATGGCGATTCGCGAGGTCCGCGATCCCTCGCTGATGCGGCAGCTCTTCCTCGAGGAGCCCGTCGACGCGGAGTTGGTTCGCATCGAACCCGGCCCCGCCGACCAACCCCAAGACGAACGGTTCGTCCAAATCGAAGGGCTGCCCGAAGGTCTTCCGAACTTGGGCGCCGGCATCGTCCAAGTCGCCGCGATCGGTGACGAGAACGAGGCCCCGGCCGAGGTGCCCAAGGGTGACGGAAAGGATGCCTTCAACCCGCTTGGACTGGTTCAGACCGAGGAATGCACCGAGGTCAACAAGGTCTATTTGGATGAGGTTGAAGACGAGGTCGACGAGCCGACATCGGGCAGCCAAAAACGCAAGCTGACGCGAGCCCAACTCCGGGAGCGCAAACGCAAGTCGACGCCCGCCCTCTTCCAACTCCTCTGCGTCGCCTCGACAACCCCTCCGAAGGTCCTCGCGGGCAAGGTCCGCCGCGATATCTTCATCACCAACTTCTACAAGGATCCCGACGCCTACCGCGGGACGCCGATCCATGTCGTGGGAGCCTTGCGACGACTCGAGATCGAGGCGGAAGATCTGGAGTTCAAGAACCCCTACGGATTGGACAAGTTCTATCGGGCCTGGATCTTCGTCGACGATATCGACGTCCCGATCGTCGGGCTCTTCACGCAGTTGCCCGAGGGGATCGAACCGGGCCTCGATGTCTCCGAACGGGTCTCGTTCGACGGGATGTTCCTGAAATTGATGGAATTCAAGGCCGCCGACGGAAGCTGGTACGCCACCCCCATGCTGATCGGCAACAGCTTCAAGGTCATTCAGCCCCCCGAAGAGAAGATCAGCACCGACATCATCATCTTCATCGCCGTCTTACTCTCGCTGATCGGGGTCGGCTTGGTCGCCTTCTGGTATATCACCAAACGCGACGAGCAATTCTCGGCGGAGTTGCGAAGCACCGCGACGGAAACGCCCGACTTCTCCGCACCGCCCCCGTCGGACGTGGAACCACCCCACCCAACCGACGAGCCCCCCGCGCCCGATCCGCCGGAGTTCACCAACGAGGACCATCCGGAGGAGAACCCTCCGCAGTCCTTCAACGAGTGAGCCGCCGGAGGTCGGGTTGTAGCGTCTGGTCAAGCTTTCCCGGCGTCGCCTTTCGGCATCCTTGGCGATCGCGTCCGGCTCGCATTGCAAGCGGGCCGATGCCCGTCACAATGGGGACGTCGCTGACGACGTGACGTCGAAACCACCGCGTCGATCAGCCATCCAGGGGCCAACCATGCGACGCGATCTTCATCAAAAACGAATCATCATCACCGGTGCCTCCAGCGGGATCGGACACGCTCTGGCGCTCGCCGCCGCCGCGGAGGGAGCACGACTCGTGCTGGCCGCTCGTTCCGAGGACAAGCTCGAGGGGCTCCTCCAGACGATCACCAACGCGGGAGGCGAGGCGATCGCCGTCCCGACCGACGTCACCGACTCGAGTGATCGCGAGCGCCTCTTTCAGGCCGCCGTCGAGACCTACGGCGGCCTCGATGTGCTGGTCAACAACGCCGGCATTGGTGCCCATGGGCACTTCGTCGACCTCGAAAGTGACGTTCTCCGTCGCGTCATGGAGGTCAACTTCTTCGCGACGGCCGAGAATTGCCGACACGCCATCCCGCTACTCGCGCGGGGCGAACAGCCGCTGATCGTCAACGTCAGCTCGATGGCGGGCCGGCGCGGCGTCCCCGCATGGAGCGACTACTCGGCGAGCAAATTCGCGGTCTGCGGGTTCTCCGAAGCCCTCCGCGCGGAACTGGCTCGTTTCGACGTCGACTTGATGCTCGTCGTTCCCGGCCTCACCCGAACATCGCTGGCCGAGAACCTGCTCGCCCATAAGGGGCGCCTTCCGCTCCATCGGGACGCGGGCATCCCGCCGGAAGTCGTCGCCGACCGCATCGTGTCCGGCATGAAGCGGAATAAGAAGGAACTGCGGATCGAGAAGGATGCCCGGCTCCTACTCTTAGTCAACTGGCTTTGCCCCCGCTACGTCGATTGGCGAATGTCGAAAGTGGTCCGCAAGCTGTACGCCGAAGAGCTCAATGAGCTGCGTGCCTCCAAGGAAGCGGCTCCCGTCGCCGCCACCGCGCCCCACTAACGCGTTGGCATTCCCCCCCTTTCTTGGGGTGGCCCGCAGGCGCATCCAACGGCCACCAGAACAGTTTCATTGAATTGACGAACTTCCAATCCCGCACGCGCACATCTTGTGGGCTAGGCTATACTCACATGGTCTCGAAGAATGCGCGTCGGATCGGGCAGAGAGCGGTTTCGCTCTCGATGAATCAAGTGGGCCGCGACGCGAAGGCAATATGGGCTGGGGCGGACTCCGATCGTTGCCCCACGCCGCCAGCGACGGAACGCTGAACGAAGGACTCGAAATCCTCCATGAGCTCCGATCGTTCGCTTGTCGAAGACTTTCTGGCGGAATCGTCGGAACTGCTCGAGGGACTCGAGGGAGAACTCTCCGAGGTCCTCTCGACCGGGGACTTGTCTCGTCTGCACCTCGTCTTTCGTGCCATTCATACCATCAAGGGAACCGCCGGCTTCCTCGGCTTCCTCAACGTCAAGAACTTCGCCCACATCGTCGAGGACATCCTCGACCGCTTGCGTTCCAACCAACTTTCCCTGACCCCGGACTTGAACCAACGTCTGGTGCATTGCATTGACCTGGTTTCGAGCCAAATCCCCCGAGCGGCGTCGAACCCGCCCACGAGCGACCTGCGCCACGAGGAGTCCGAGGCGCTCGACTCCCTCAAGAGGGCGGCCGCCGAGGCGGACGGGTCGGCGGACCTGTCTGGCGAACTCCTTCGCGACATCGCCCGGCACGTCAACTCCTTCGATGGTGACGGCGTCGATGAGTGGATCGCGGAACTGCAAGCCTTGGTCGCGGACGTGTCGCTCGAGGAGGAGACGTCGGACGAGGAGGACTGGATTGCCGTGGGCCTCGAAAGCCGTTTCGAAGTCGACGGCGTCGATGTCACCGAGCAGGCCCACGCGACCCTAGCCTTCTTCGCCGGTTCCAGCGAGGACTCCTTTCCCAACGACGTGGTCGAGGGATTTCTCGAGAAAGGGACCGCTCTGGTCGCCCTGCTCAAGGAGAAGGGGCACGCTGACGGGGCCGAACAATTCGAACAGGCCATCACCGATTGCCGGGTGATCCACGAGAGCCCGCTCGATTTCGACGAGTTGCTCGTCTCGACCTTCGCCGAGAAGGTTCAAGCGGTCCTGCCTTCTTTCCGCGTCGCCGCCCCCGAGCAAGTGGAGGAGAAGCCGGCCGACACTGAACAAGCGGCGCGCGAGGCGACCACCGACGAGGGCTCTCCCAAACGATCCATCGCCGCCACCGTTCGGGTCCGCGAAGAAGTGCTCGATCAGTTCGTCTACCATGTCGGCGAAACGCTACTCACGGTCGAACTCTATCGCGACCTGCAACATCGACTCGGCGAGACCGACGTTGAGACGCATTTTCTGTCCGAGTTCAACGAGATCAACCGCGAACTCGCGATCACCGTCAACAAGCTCCAGCAGTCGGTGATGGACGTTCGTCGGGTCCCCGCCGGCGTCTTGCTGCAGCGTGCCCCGGGAATGGCGCGTCAGCTCGCGTCCGAGCTGGGCAAGGAGATCGAGGTAGTCGTCGAGGGCGCCGACCAACTCATCGACAAGAGCTTGCTCCAGGAACTCGAAGGCCCCTTCACACACCTACTGCGGAACGCCCTCGATCACGGCATTGAAACACCCGAGGAGCGAACCCAAACCGGGCGACCAGCCCAGGGCCACCTCCGCGTCTCCTGCCGAACCGACCGCGAGACGGTCCTGATCGAGATCGAGGACAACGGCAAGGGAATCGATTGCCAAGCAATTCTTCAAAAGGCGATCGACAAGGGCGTGGTCAACGAAGTAGAAGCCGCGCTTCTGAGCGAGGACGAGATCCGTCTACTCTTGTGCCGCCCAGGATTCTCCACCGCGCGCACCGTCTCCGACATCTCCGGACGCGGCGTCGGGCTCGACGTCGTCCTCTCGACGATCGAACGCAACCGAGGTCGACTGCGGATCGACTCGGTGTTCGGCAAGGGGACGACCTTTGTCCTCTCGTTCCCGATTTCCAGCACGGTCCTGATGATCGATGGGCTGCTCTGCGAGAGCAACGGTCAATTCGCGGCCTTCCCCGTCGACTTCGTTCAAGAGGTCGTCCATCTGACGCCGACGATGCTCAGCACGATCGGCGGCTCGGCGGTCGCCGTCATTCGGGACAAGACGCTGCCGGTCGTTCCTCTGGGCGGCCTACTGGGAAATGGCAACCGCAACGGCTACAGCAACGGCATCGTCCTGACACATCACGGTCGGGGCGTCGTCTTGACGGTGGAACGGCTGACCGGCTACCGCAAAATGGTGCTGAAGAACTTCGATCGCGACTTGGTCGATTGCAAACTCCTCTCGGGGGTCGCGCAACTGGGCGGCCAAAAACTCGGTCTCGTCTTCGATGTCCCCGAATTGATCCGCTGCCTCGACAATTGAACGACTCTTCGACTTGATCCTTCGGCCAGCTCGGCGATGATGCGGGGAAGTTAACTCCCCGGCATCCAATAAGCTCTTGGAGGAAGACTCCTCCGCGATCACCGAAAGCGCCTCGCATGGCCGACCGTTCGCCCAACGAACTCTCCATCCTCGAATCGCCGAGCCCGCCGCGCGGCACCCCGTGGAGGCGCTGGGGGCTCCACCTCCTTCGCTGGACGCTCGTTCTGGCCATTCTCTGCCTGATCCGCGCCAATCACCAACGCCACCTCGCCGAGGAGAAAGCCCAGCGCGAAGTCAGCGCCGGCGTCGACTCGGTCCTGCCCTTCTTTCCCCGCGCGGCCCGCTTCACCGGAACCGACCCCGTTCGGGGCGGACGCTATGTCGTCGACGAGGATGGCACCAAGCTCGGGTATGTTCTGCAAACCTCGCCGATGAGCGACGACATCATCGGCTACTCGGGACCGAACAACACGCTCATCGCCTTCGGGACCGACGATCGCGTGGTCGGGATCGACCTCGTCTCCTCGGGAGACACCGAGGACCACGTCGCGCAAGTCGTCGCTCACGCCCCCTTCATGACGGGATTCAACGGGTTGACGTGGGAGGATCTCGAGCAGCTCGAGTCAGTGCAAGCGGTTTCGGGCGCGACGTTGACGAGCCTGGCGTTGGCCGAAGGAGTTCTCTACCGCGTCCGAGGATCGAAGCCGTCGTTTCGCTTCCCAGATCCGGTGACGCTCAAGGAGATCCAACGGCTCTTTCCCGACGCGAACGCGTTTCGGCCAACCCCCGCGTCCCAGGAACTTCTCGAGATTCGGGATACGGACGATCGGAGGGTTGGGTTCGTCGCGCGCACGTCTCCGAGAAACGACCATCGCATCGGCTATCGCGGCCCGACCGATGCCCTTCTTGGGATCGATCCGACGGGGAACCACGTCACCGGCATCGCGATCAAGGAGAGCTACGACACGCCAGTCTACGTGGAGGATGTGACGAGCGATTACACCTTCATGCGTGGCTTTCGCGAGATGCCCCTCGAGGAACTGGCCTCTTGGGAGGAGAAGGACACCCAGGCACACGCGGTCTCCGGGGCGACGATGACCAGCGCGGCCCTTGTCGACTCGCTCGCCGCGAGCGCCCGCTCGATTCTTTATCATCGGGAGGCTCCCGCGACGCCCGTCTGGGAGCCACGACTTCGGGATCTCGGGCTGGGGATCGTCGTGGTGGTGGGGCTGATGCTCAGTTTCTCCAACCTGCGCGGCAAGCTCTGGCTGCGTCGTCTCTTCCAGGTCTTTCTCGTGCTCTATGTCGGGTTCGTCAGCGGCGACTTGCTCTCGCAAGCCCTCTTGGTTGGCTGGGCCGAGCATGGCGTTCCGTGGCGAATCGCCACCGGTCTGGTCCTGGTCGGCGCCGTTGCTTTTCTCGTCCCGCTGACGACGAAGAAACAGTGGTATTGTCACCACTACTGCCCCTACGGCGCCGCGCAGGAGTTGGTGAAACAACGTCTGCCGTGGCGTTGGAAGATACCGCATCGACTTCATCGCCTGCTGAAACTGACTCCGCTACTGCTGCTCGCATGGGTCCTGGTGGTGACCTTTCGTCATCTCGACGTCGACCTGGCCTCGATCGAGCCCTTTGACGCCTTTATCTTCCGTGTCGCTGGTTGGGGCACGATCGCGGTCGCCGTTGCCGGGCTGATCGTCTCGCTCTTCGTGCCGATGGCCTACTGCCAATACGCATGTCCGACGGGGGCGTTGCTGAAGTTCCTTCGCTTCAACAACCGCAGCGATCGCCTTGGCGGCGGTGACTGGGCGGCGATCCTCTTGCTGGCAACGGCGCTGCTACTGAGCCTTCCCTGACAGAGTCCTCAGCGGTCCTTGGCCGGGGAGGTCGTTGCCGGCTCTTCGCCCTCGAGCGAATAGACCCGAAAGTAGTCGTTCTCATAGAGGACGGGTAACGAGAGCGGCGGCGTCGCCCTGGTGACGGCATGGGTCGCTCCGAGTTGGGCACCGACGCTCACCAAGTGATCGGGGTCTTTCTGGTTGAGTTTCGAGCGTTGGCTCAGCGACTTGACGTCGCCGTGGAGCCGCCGATTTCGCTCCCGCCATTCGACCACGCTCGCGGCATCCTGCGGGACCTGCTTCCAGTTGACGACTTCTCCCCGCCCGGCGTACCAGCCGAGCGTGCGCCAGTTCGCGTCGGTCAAGAAGACGGCATCGGGCGGCGTGTTCTCTTCGATCCAGCGACACGTTTCCCTCCACGCGCGGTAGGACGCCCGGTTGGCTTCGTCGCTGTCGAGGTCTTGATGAAAGATGTGCGGCAGGCCGATTCGCCAGTTCTGCCTGATGCGATCGATGCTGTTCCAGCCGCCGACCGCCAACGCGATCAGGAGCACGCCGATCGCCCAACCCCGTCGACGTTCCCACAGGGACTCAACGAGCAAGCCCACCCCTAGACAGAGCCCCATCGGGACCGTGATGTCCGCGCTGCGAAACCAATAGTAGCGCAGCAGCGAGGCTTGCGCCGCCGCGTCGTTTCGAGTCAACCAGACAATGGCCAGTCCCGCGATCGTGATCGCGCACGAGATGACGACGAAGAGCTGAAATCGCCGTGAGGACTCGTGCCGGAGCGACCAGGGAGCGATCAGCAACCACGCGCCGATCGTCAGCAGATAGCGGCGGACCTTCTCCTGCTTGAAGGCGGGTGGGTAGAGATGATGCGGAAGTCGCTCGTGCACGTGGATCACGTTCGCCTGGGCCACGACCTCGGGGTCGACCTCGCGATTGAGCATCAGCGCGGGAATCAGCCCCGCCGAGGCGAGGACGAGTCCGACGAGGCCTCCCACGAGGAGCGACTTCCACGACTCGTCCCGGCGACCGACCAGGATCCAGACCGCCGCGAGCACCAACGCCGCCCAGCCTCCAACCAGGACATGCAGTGCCGTCGCCAAGCCGAGCCAGACGACCGCGACGCTCCAGCGCCCGCGCACCGCGTTGGCCAGTCCCCAGAAGACGAACGCCCACGCGAACCCCTTCGACTCGGCGCCGCCAATGACCCATTCGCCGGCCATCGATGTGTTTCGTTGTAGGCCCGCGAAGAGCAATGCGGAGACGACGGAAAAACCCGGAAAGGGCACAACGGCGCGGTTCAGCACGACCCACCCCAAGGCGAGAAGCGACCATTCGGCGAAGCGAACCGCCCACGCGTAGAGATCCATCGGTAGGAAATTGGCCAACCACCCAACCAGGATGTAGAAGACGGCGTGGGCATCGGCGGTCGACAAGAAGAAGTCGCCACTGTTCCACTCGGGTTGCCAGAAGTGGCGGGCCTTGGAGAGATAGTGGTCTTCGTTGTAGCCTGGGACGATGCGCGACCCACCGACGATGGCGAAGATCGTCAAGACGAGGAGGAACTCGAGAACGAACGGGAAGCTTGGGCGCGGCGGCGTCGACTCGTCCACTCCCTCCGGTCGTGTCTCTCCCATCTCTTCCACGTGGCTCATCGACTCCTCCTCGACCTCAATCTCTCTCGTCGCGGCACCGCGTCCCAATGGCGGAAAGACGTGCCGGGAGGATGAACATACTTTCCCAACGAAAGTGACGCGAGTTCAACTTGTCCGCGGCGAAAGTTCGCAGGAAAAGGCGAACCAATCGTCGCCCACGTACCACGCTCTTGAAGAAAGCGGAACGAAAACTCCTTCCACTCTGCGCTCGGTGGGTTCGATGCCATAAAATGAAGAACAGAAGAAGCGGATCTCTTGGTCAACCGCTTCCCATTCCTCACCTCGGCGAGGGCCTGACATGGAAGAATGGATCGATTTCATTGAGCGACTGCACGAGGAGGGACAGATCTCCTCGGCGACCAGACAACTGGTCGAGAACGGCGTGATCGAGGTTTGCCCGATCTGCTTGGCGCTCAACGCCTTTTCCCAACGTCACGCCAACGATCTGGAAGGTATCGTCGTCGGTTCGCACCAACAGGGCGGGTGGACTTGCGGCCAGTGCGGCACTCAGCTCCCCGAACGAACCTCTCCCTTGTCCAACTGACACCCAGCCTCACCCTCGGTCGCCACCGACGAGATCAACTCGCAAGTTCCTCGGCTCCGCGTGAGCCAGGGCTCGAAGGGTCTCGGTCCACAGATCAAGCGGCCGAGTTCGTAGCGGATCCTCGTCGAGAGCCGAAGCGGTTCCGCCGCGTAGTCGTCGATTCGTCCTTGTAGCTCCGCGAACGTCGCCTCCTCGATCGCGTGACGACTACCGATTCCCCAGACGTGCGTCGGCCGTTTTCCCAGCCCTTGCGTCCCCACCACGCGACTCGGATAGCCTTCCAGCACCAGCTTCATCGCCTCGGGGGTCCAGCGCCAATAGTCGTTGGGATAGGCATGGATGTGAAAGCAGAACGGGACGCTGAGCAGCAAAAATCCGTCGTCCGCCAAAACCTCGTCGAGCTGATCGAGCGCCTTCCAGAAGTGTCGCGTGTGCTCGAGCACGCTGAGGGCGATGATCGTGCCGACCTTTCCCACGCCCACCGACTCGGAGAGCCGCTCCGCGTTGGCGACCAGGTCGACCCCCGGCCCCGGCCTCATGTCGGTCCCGAGGTACTCCTTCCCGGGAAAGAGCGAACGCAAGCCGAACCGTTCCTGCCCCTCCACCAGGTAGGAGCCAACCTCGACGATCGGCTCGGGAAAGTCGAAGGTCTCCGCCGCCGCTCGAACGACTCCGTAGAGGTACTGATTCATTCAGAATGCTCTCGACCTGGTTGGACTACGCGACGGGCCGCCGTGGGATGGAACCAACATCACCCAGCAGACCATCGGGATTGGCTCGCTCCTCGCTTGCTTCGCATAGAGGATTCGTTTATGAATCGAGCGCGGGCTGTCCCTTCCGGGGAAGCGAGCCCGTCCCCCCATTGGGGGATACGAGAAAGTCGGGACTGTAGGCACCTTCCGCTCCCAGACAACGCTGGTGCGACCCCTCCCTCAGCCCCGATTCCACCCAAAACGCCCAAGCCATGCACACCGTGGAGTCATGACGTCCTTGAAGCTCTCCCTCTGGCTCGTGCTTCTGTTCAACGGCTCGCCCGGGATGGACCCGAGCGGCGCGCCGGAAGCGGCTGCGCCTCGGCCGGCGAACTGGGAAGACGTCGAGATCATTGAGATCGACTCGTTGCCCATGCGCGGCTACCTCACCCCTTCTCCCGAGGGCGCCGCCAAGCCATCCCAGGACACCAAGACTTCCCCCGGCGCCTCGTCCGCCGACAAATCGCCATCGACGGACTCGAGTGACTCGGCCGATTCGAGCGCACCGAAACTCGGTCCTCCCAACAAGCTCCAACGTCTCAAGCGCCTTCGTCAATTCGAGTATGAAGTGGAAGTCGTCGCTCGCGACGCGGCGGAGATCGTCACGGTGAGGGCGTCCGACGTGCCGCCGGTGCTCGGGACCCTTCTGGGCCCGATTCGAGATGCCAATTTGCTCCTTCCCGCTCCGCTCGATCCGTTCGGCGAGAATCCCATCGACGCCAACGAACTACCCGAGCGCGAACCCGAGTTTTCGTTCCAGAAACAGCGGCAGCTTCTCGGGACAAAGCTCGCCTCGCGGGTCGACACGGACGAGTCCAAGTCGGTGTGGAACTGGGAAGCCGAAGCAGGAGGTTCATTCCGCCAGGGTAACGTCTCCTCGACCAACGTCCAGGGGGCGTTCCGTACCAATCGTCGCAGCAAGCTCGGTTTCTTCTCGGCGTCGATCAACGGCTACTTCGACAAACAGCAGAACGCCGACCTCAATCAACGGGCCGTCGCGCAAGTAACGCTCGATCGCAATCTGCGCGGCCGTTGGGTCGTCTATGGCAAGGATGACCTCGAGCATGACCAAGCGGCCCAGGTCATCATCCGAAATGTCTCCTCCTCGGGGTTGGGCTACCGTTTCATCGACCGACTCGAGGAACGGCTCTTGGTCCGCACCGGCCCGACCCTCTCCCAAGTCGTCTATACGCAAGAGGCCGAGACGCCCAACGAGCTGCGAAGTGGTTGGCTACTGGAGGGAGAATACCGGCGTCTGATCGGCGAGAGTGCCCGCATCGAGTGGTCCGGCACCGCTTTTCCCGACTTCAACAGCGAGCAAGCCGTCCGCGTCAACAACGATGCCGCGATTCTCTTTCCGATCGGCGGCGTCACCAGTCATTGGAAGTGGAAGATCGGCGTCAATCACCGCTACCAACTCGACCCGGTCAACGATGCCAAGCCGAGCGACGTCACCGCCTACTTCAACATCCTCTACGCGAATTAGGACTCTGTTCCAACTGATGTTGGCCTATCCCTTGGCAATGGATGACAAGCAGCCAATGGCACCCGAAGGAGAGCGGTTGACGAAGCGGGCGTGCTCGCTCACTCGACCTTCTCCCCCGCGAGCCAACCGGTGCTGAAGGCGGCCTGGAAGTTGAATCCTCCGATGCGCCCGTCGAGGTCGAGCACCTCGCCCGCCCAGTAGAGTCCCTTAACCAGCTTGCTTTGCATGTCGCGTGAATCGACCTCGGCAAGCGAGACCCCTCCGGCGGTGACCTCGGCCTTCGCGAATCCCTTGGTCGACTCGACGGGCAGCTCGAGCGACTTTATCCTCTCCACCACGGCGCGACGTTCCCCACGAGTCAACTCCGCGAGCCGCCGCTCGGAAGGAACGCCCGCCTTCTCCACGAGAAGTTCGACGAGCCGACGCGGGAGCAACTCGCCGAGCATTACCGTCAACGAGCGTTTGCCGTTGGCCAACGTCTCGGACCGCAGACGTGACTCGAGGCTCTCCAGGTTCGTCTCGGGGAGGAAGTCGCAGAGAATCCGCAACTGTTTCGGGGTCGCATGAGCGCTGATCGCTCGACTCATGTCGAGGATCACTGGCCCCGAGAGGCCGAAGTGCGTGAAGAGCAACGACCCGCGATCCTGACCCAAGATCCCCTTCTTCCGCGATGCCGCCCTGGTATCGAGAAGACGGACGGCGACATCCTCAATCGTGATTCCCTTGAGGTCCCTCAGCTTGGCATCGTCGATCATCACCGGGACGAGTGCCGGGCGTGGCGTCACCACGCGATGCCCGAAGGATTTCGCCCAGCGGTAGCCGTCGCCGGTCGTCCCACAGCCCGGGTAGGACATCCCGCCCGTCGTCACGATGACACTGCGCGCGATCACGAGCCCGCTTGAGGTTCGCAGCACGAACGCCTCTCCCGCACGATCGATGTCCTCCAGGGTATTGTCGAGCGAAAGGGCCGCGCCGCTGCGAGTCAGTCGTCCGAGGAGGGCCCGCTGAACATCGAGAGCACGGTCACTGGCGGGGAAGATCTTGCCGGTCGCCTCTCTCTTTGTCGCGACGCCCTCGTTCTCGACGAGTTTGATGACGTCTTGGGGAGAGAGGGCCGCGAGCGCCCCGTGCAGGAACTTGCCGGAGTTGCCGAAGGCCTTGACGATGCCCCGCGCGTCGGTGGCATGGGTCAGGTTGCAGCGAGTTCCCCCGGAGATGAGGATCTTCACCCCCGGCTTGCGGTTTTTCTCGAGCAAGATCGTCCGCTTGCCCCTCTCGGCGGCACGCGTCGCGGCGAGCAACCCCGCCGCCCCCGCTCCGATGACCGCGACATCCCAATCCATCCCGGAACGCACTCCCGTGGGGACTTTCGCCGACCCCCTGGCCTCGTGGTGACGAGGCGCTAACAATGCCCGTCATTGACTCGTATAGTAACCGGGCCATCGGACAAGGTTGACCATTGACCGCGGAAGCTCCTCCATCATGACCCAGGCTCTCAGCAAAGCCGCGCGTGGCTTCATGTACCTCCAGTCGGGCGAAGTCAACGAAGCCGAACGGCTTCTTGAAGAGGCCCAACGCGAGGATCCCAACAACAGCGAGATCCCGTTCATGCTCGCCATGGTCGCCCGCCAGCGGGGCGATCTCGATCAGGCCATCGCACGGTTGCGGGACGTGGTCCGAGCCCACCGAGGGAACCCCCAGGCTCACTTTCAACTCGGGCTAACCCTCGCCGGGCAAGGGAGCTTCGACGAAGCGATCCAGGCGCTGAACGACTGCCTGGCCCTCACGCCGAACTTCACCGACGCTCGCTTCCAGCTTGGGCGGATCTACGCGTCGTGCGGACGCTGGCAGGAGTCGCTCGCCTCCCTTGAGGACGCGCTGCGCCTCGATCCCAAGTCGGTCCCGATCCACGAGTTCATGGGCCAACTGTTGACCACGCTCGGGCAAATGGACCGAGCGATGTCTCACTTCCAGACGGTGGTCGACCTACAGCCCAACTCGGCCGATGCCCAGTGCAATCTTGGCGCGGCGTACGTCAACGCAATGCGGTTCGAGGAGGCCGCCGCTTGCCTAAATCGCTCGTTGCAGATGGACCCCAACAGCGCGGAGACACACCACAATATCGGCGTGATGCTCACCAGTCAGGGAGAGCCCGAACAAGCGCTTCCCTATCTGCGAAAGTCCTTGGAACTCCAACAGGACTTCGCCCCGGCCCTCAACAGTCTCGGCGCGGCACTGCAAAAGTGCGGACGAATTCAAGAAGCACTCGAAAGCTACGACAAGGCATGCGAGCTAATTCCCAAATATCCCGACGCCCGCTTCAACGCCGCCCAAATGCGACTCTTACTGGGGGATCTTGAGAAAGGGTTCGAGGAGTACGAGTGGCGCTGGGCCCACGCCCCGATGCGGCCATTCTCCCAACCGTTTTGGGATGGTTCATCACTTCGCGGACAAACGATCCTGCTCCATGCGGAACGTGGAATCGGAGACACGCTGCAGTTCCTCCGCTACGCGCTCTTGGTCAAACAACAAGGGGCGCGCGTGCTCGTGGAGTGCCAACCGGAGTTGACCCCTCTCTTGCGGCTGACGCCGGGGATCGATCAATTGATCCCGCAGGGGGAACCGTTGCCTCACTTCGATGTCCATGCTCCCCTGTTGAGTCTTCCCCGAATCTTCAAGACGACGCTGGAGTCGATTCCCGTTCCCATCCCCTACTTGTTTCCCCGCGACGAGCTTGTCGACCACTGGGCGACGAGGCTTCCCAAGAGCGGTTTTCGGGTCGGGATCGCCTGGCAGGGTAACCCTGACTTTCGCGAGGACGCCGATCGCTCCATCCCACTGGCAGCCTTCGAGCCACTCTCGCGCGTCCCTGGGATCACGCTCATCAACCTTCAAAAGGGACACGGCCGCGACCAGCTCGATCAGTTCTCCCAAACTTGGCCAATCGTCGATCTCGGCCTCGACGTCGACGAGTCGTCGGGACCCTTCATGGACACGGCGGCGATCGCCTCCCAGCTCGACTTGATCATCACGTCCGACTCGGCGATTCCGCACTTGGCGGGCGCCCTGGGCGTTCCGGTCTGGGTCGCACTCCCGATCGCGTGCGATTGGCGGTTCATGCTCGAGCGGGCCGACTCCCCATGGTATCCCACGATGCGACTCTTCCGGCAGACGCAACGCGGCGACTGGGGCGGCCTCTTCGCCGAGATCGCGATGGTCCTTGAAACGCTGACGAGTTCGGTCCCGCAAACGACGAGTGTCAGCATCAACGTCTCGCCAGCCGAGCTGTTCGATCGACTGACGCTCTTGGAGCTCGCGGACGAAACGACAACCGATCCCGCGACGCGAAGCCGGCTTCAGCAACAACGAGAGGAGCTTACTCGACGAGCCTCGCTGCTGGGCGATCCGGCTGAGATCATGCCGATCCTCAGCGAGCTACGTGAGACACATCGCCTCCTTCACGAGGCCCACCGGCGACTCCGCGATGTCGACCTCGCGAGCCCGGAATCTCCCATGCTTCGCGATGCCGTGGAGACCATCCGGAGCGCCACCGCGAAACGAGCCGACGTCTGTGGACGGATCGACGGTCTCTTCGGAAGTGACCGGGTGCCCATTGGCTGGTGAGGTGACAGAGACTTGCGAGAGACCATCGCGATGGGATCGGAAGAGCCGGCTCGGGTCATGCGGCACGTTCCGCAACGGACCAAGGTCGATTGCGGCGTCGCCGTGCTCGCGATGTTGGCGGACGTGAGCTACAAGCGGGCGGAGCGAACTCTTCGAGAGGTTTCCTTCATGCCCCCTGGCTTAATCGGCGATGGCGTCACCGAGCAGAACTTGCTGCTCTCGCTCGTTCAGTTGACAAGCCAATGGTGGCAACTCGGCTTTGGTGGCGGGACTTCCTTGGCCGAGTGGGAGCGACCCGAGGATCGCGCGGCGATCGTCGTCTCCCCGAACGGGCGAACCAATCTACACTGGGTCGCCTACGAAAAGGGTGAGATCTACGATCCGCACTCCGACGGGAGTTGTTCCCTCGTGGACTATGAGCGTGCCCATTGGAAAGTGAAGACGACGTTACGTCGCGATCAATCGAAATTGGGCGAGTTTCAACTACGCCAGATGGAAGCGTTTCGTATCTTCTGACCCAAGTGACGCGTGGACGCGGCGCCGGCTCCTTCATCGAATCTTCACTTGAGGAACTCGGCGAGATACCTCAGTTTTTTGGTTCTGCCGCAAGAACGCCCCCTCCTCTAAAAGCGGAGTGCGACGAGGCCTATGACTACGGGACACCGCCAAGAGAGTTCGCCGCGCGACCACTCCCAAGAGATGTCGACTCACTGGGCGTCGTTTGAGACCTCCCTCGGCGCGGACGTCCTGGAGCCGATCCGTATCAAGGGCCACGAAGGCATCTCAGAGATCTTCGAATTCGAGATCGAACTCCGGGCGTCCAACGAGCACTCGATTCCCTTTGACAAGATCGTCGGTCGTCCCGCCAGCTTGCGCTTGACGCAGCCTGGCGGTCACACGCGCCACATCAACGGGGTCGTGAGTCAGTTCCGCGAAGGCTTGCGCCGGCCGGCGAGCACAACCTACAAAGCCAAACTGGTCTCGCCCCTCTGGATGTGGAAGCACAACGTCCAAAACCGCATCTTCAAGGACCAAACGGTCCCCCAGATTGTCGCGAGCGTGTTGCGTGGCCTGAAGGTCTCGACCAAACATCTTCATGAAGTGTACGAATCTCACTACCATTGCATTCAACACGGTGAGTCCGACTGCGCTTTCGTCCGTCGCCTGCTCGAGGAAGAAGGGATCAGCTTCTACCACGGGCACGAGAAGGGAGACGACACCCTCTACCTCTTCGATCCCTCGGACAAGACGACAACGCACGCTCCCGTGCTCCACGGACTCGACCCGATCTCGTTCAATCCCGTCAACGGTGGACAACGAGAGCACGCCACGGTTCGAACCTGGAACATGGCGCAAGCGGTGCGGCCCGAGAAACACGTGGTCCGCGATCGGCACTTTCAGCTCTCCTCGACGCTGCTCGACGGCTCATCGAGCACCGCCGAGTCGGTTCGAATGGGAAAGCGGACCATTCCTCTCGTGCAGCGTGGCGAGGTCTACGACGGACTCGCCAACTTCGCCCACCGCGTCGACGAGGTGACACCTCAGGGATCGCAGCAGAGTGACAAGCTCGATCGCCTCCATTCGCGCAAGGAGCTGGTGGCGACGTACCGCGCTCAAGCCGAAATCGCCGAAAGTCTCTGGGTCGAGGGCTCAAGCGATGCCGCGATGATGACGCCGGGCTACCGGATGCGACTGACCGATCATGAGTTCGCCGACGGCGAGTACCTCGTCGTGCGCGTCGAGCACGAAGGAACCCTATCGTCCACCGACACCGGCACCGGCAACGCCTATCGCAACACCTTTCGCTGCGTGAGCGATCTTGTCCCCTATCGTCCCTCACGGTCGACGCCGGCACCGAAGATCGGGACCCAGGTGGCGCAAGTGGTTTGCCCCGATGGCGAAGAAATCTTCACCGACAGATACGGTCGTGTCCAAGTTCGCTACCCTTGGCAGCGAGACGACAAGGGAAATCACGGCACGACCTCCTGGATCCGCGTCCGTCACCCCATGGCGGGAAAGGGCTTTGGCAGCCAAACGTTGCCACGCGCCAACCACGAACTCGTCGTCACCTTCGTCGATGGCGATGTCGATCAACCCCTCGGGTTGGGCTGCCTCTTCAACGAGGACAACAAGCCCCCCTTTCCGCTCCCCGCCAATCGGACCCAAAGCGGCATCAAGACCCAGACCTACAAGGGGGGAAGCGACGAATACAGCGGCCTGGTGATCGAGGACCGTGAAGGAGTCGAGCACCTCAACCTGCACTCCCAACGTCACATGACGCACAGTGCCGGGTTGGACTCCTATCACAACACCGGCGGATCCCATCACACCAACGCTGGACGGCGGATGGTTCGCCAGGTCGGCGGCATCCCCTTCACCAGTCGCAACGCGTACATGGCGGGCAAGAGTGGCTCCGGTTCCGGCGATGGCTCCGGTTGGGAGCAGGAAAGCCCGTTCGCCTGGAACCCATCGTTGCCCGGCGCGCCGGGGACCGACTCCGATATCGTCATCGGGCACAAGGCCGAGCAGGTCCTGGGGCTCTTCTACGAAATCTACTATGGCTCCCACAACGAGCCCTGCATGAACCCCCTGGGGGTCGCCTACGCCCTTCCCCCGCTCTATCCGGCCTTTAGCGGCGCCGCGGCGTTGGGGCTCTCCTTCCTAGGGTTCACCTCCCCAACGGTTCAGGGAAACCTCGGTATCGTCTTGGCGACATCAAGTTCCACCGTCTACGGTACTTGCTGGAAAGTTCAGCGTGGTCCCGTGATCGAGCAGAAGCTTTCGTTCGACAAGCCTTCCGCCTGGTCGGGAATCAACATCGCGATCACCGTCGCCGCCACCCTCTACATGATCATGGACGGTCTCAACGTCTTCCTGCGAGGGTTGCTGGCGCACAACTACACCGAGAAAGCCACCGACAACCCCAGCGAGGCGAGCAAGTACGGTTCCATCGAAGCCGGCCTCGGTTTCCTCTTCCTGGAGATCCAGTTCATCCTCCTCGCGGTGTGGCTCACGCTGGAGGCGTCCCTCACCACGGTGAAGTTTTTGAAGATCAAGGTGGAGGACTGGGTCGCGATCTCCACGGCTCTCGCGACCGGAAATCCCGCGGCGGTCGTGGACGCGGGGTACAAGGAGCAGACCTCGGTCTACAACACGCTGCAACAAGATCTCCTCGTCCGAGAAGACTCGTCGATCATGGGGGTCGCGCTCGAAGCCGAAGCGGCCGCCGAGGAAGCCACGTTGGGCATTCCCGAATACATCACCTGCGACTCGGTTTGGACGATGTCCTCTCCGATTGTTTGCCTGATGAGCAACCCCGATCTTCTCGACGAACTCAACGGTATCACCTTCAGCGCCTACGGGCCGACCGGTTCCATCGGACTTCTCGCCTCCACCGGTGTCCACTTGCAAGCGGGCCTGCCCGCCTATATCGACATCAGCGGTGTCGGGGAGACCGGGTTGATCGAGATCGATCCCGGGCCCCTGGGAACCACGATGATCAAGTCCGGACTCGTGGAGATCCCCTGCATCATCATCGACCCGGCGACCGGAATCACCATCACCTCGGAAACCATGATCTCCTTGGTCGTCGACGAGACCAACATCGAGATCACTCCCGCGGGCGTCGAAATCAATTGCGGCGCCAGCTCGATCACGATCACGCCGGCCGAAGGCATCGTCGTCACGAGTCCCGCGATCAACAAAGTCGCCGAAGCGGACGTCTCCGAGGAGACGCCCGAGTACAACGAAGAAGGCGCGAATCTGACGGTTACCGGCATCATCAACAAAGTCTAAGAGTAAACCCGACGGGAAGTCGTGATGACTGAATTCTCGCAGTCGAACCGCTGGTTCGCTGTCCATACGCCGCTCGAGAAAGATGCCCTGCTTCCTGTTTCGTTCGAGGGTGTCGAGAGTGTCTCTCAACTGTTCGACTTCCACGTCGTCCTCAAAGCGACCTACGATACGCCCATTGAGTTCGACAAGATCCTCGGCCGACCGATGACCGTCGAGGTCACCCCCGCCGACTCCCCGGAGAAACGCTACTTCAACGGCGACGTCGTCTCCTTCGAACAGACCGACGAAGACGAACACTTCTTCTTCTACACCGCCCGAATGGTTCCGAGCGTTTGGCAACTCACCCGCGAGGTCCAGTGCCAAGTCTTTCAGAACAAGACTGTCCCCGAGATCATCCAGGTCCTGCTCAAGGGACATCCACTCTCCTTCCAATTGAAGGAGAACTATCTCCCGCACAACGTCTGCTTTCAATTCCGCGAGTCGATCTTCGACTTCTTCAGTCGGCTCGTCGAAGAAGAGGGAATTCACTACTTCTTCCACCACGAGTTTGGCAAGCACACTCTGGTCCTGCGCGATCAGTCGTTCAGTAATCCCTACTTCTCTCCCGAGAAAACCGTTCCCTTGCGTCCCATCGATGGGGCGGTGGTTTCCGAGCGTCACGTCATCGAATGGGAGAAGTGCCAAGAGGTCCGTCCCGGACGGTACACGATTCGTGACTATCACTTCCAACGGCCCAACGACCAATTCGAGGAGAGTGTCACCGACCCCTCGAACGTTCGCGTCGGCGACGTGGAACACAGCCTCGAGGCCAACTGGGGCGAGATCTACGAACCGAGCGCGGGGTTCAGCGATCGCGTCGACTCCGTGTCCAAGAACGGCATCGTCGACGAATCGGAACTCCAGCGGCTTCGTGAAGAGAGTCGCCGACTCGCGCGCGTTCGCTACGAGGAACAACGCTGCGAAAGCATCTGGATCGAGGGCTCCTCGACGTGTACCGGCTTCTCGGCGGGGCACCGTTTCGAACTCACCTCCCACCCAAACGCCGATGGGGACTATCTTCTCAAGAGCGTCGAGCACCTCATCCAGTCGGGAAGCTATTTGGCGGGAGATCGGTCGACCGGGCAGGAGCAAAGCGAACAACGTCGCTACCACAACCGCTTCGTGGCGATCCCTTCCCGGCTGACCTTCCGCCCGGAACGACGGACGCCGAAACCGGTGCCGGAAAAGCAAACGGCGACGGTCGTGGGCCCCGAAGGCGAGGAGATCTTCACCGACAAGCACGGACGCGTGAAGGTGAAGTTCCACTGGGACCGATCCAACAGCTCGAGCCTCGACTACTCTTGCTGGTTGCGGGTGCTGACCCCCTTGGCTGGCTCCCGCTATGGAATGATCTCTCTCCCGCGCGTCACGCAGGAGGTGGTCGTCGACTTCCACGATCTCGACATCGATCGTCCCTTCGTGCTCGGGAGCGTCTACAACCAGAACCAACCGCCCCCCTTTGATCTCCCATCCGACCGAACCAAGACGACCTTTAAGTCACAGACGCGTTTTGGGTCGAGCAGCGAGTTCAGTGGCTTCTACATCAACGACAGCAGCAGCGACGAGACCGTTCACGTCCGTTCGCAAAACCACATCACGCACAGTGCGGAAGGCAACCAGTTCTTCTCCACGGTCGGGAATCACTATCAGCGTGTCGCCAGCTACCGATCGACGCAAGTCGGCGGCCTTCCCTTTATCGACCACAGCATGACGGCGGGACATTCGGCTGGCAGTGGTAGCGGGGGTGGCGAGCCATTTCCTCCGCAGCCACCGTTTCCGCCACAGCCACCGTTTCCGCCGCAGCCACCGTTTCCGCCGCAGCCACCGTTTCCGCCGCAGCCACCGTTTCCGCCGCAGCCACCGTTTCCGCCGTCGCCGCCCGTAGTTCCTCCTCCACCGGTGACGCCGCCTCCGCCTATCGCGCCGCCGCCACCACCAGTGAGTCCGCCGCCGCCACCAGTGAGTCCGCCGCCGCCTCCGGTGAGTCCGCCGCCGCCTCCGGTGAGTCCGCCGCCGCCTCCGGTGAGTCCGCCGCCGCCTCCGGTGAGTCCGCCGCCGCCTCCGGTGAGTCCGCCGCCGCCTCCGGTGAGTCCGCCGCCGCCTCCGGTGAGTCCGCCGCCACCCGTTGCGCCACCACCACCGATTTTTCCACCCGTGCCGCCGCCTCCGGTAAGTCCGCCGCCACCGCCACCGGTAAGTCCGCCGCCGCCGCCACCGGTGAGTCCGCCGCCGCCACCAGTGAGTCCGCCACCGCCACCGGTGAGCCCGCCGCCGCCGCCACCGGTGAGCCCGCCGCCACCGCCACCGGTGAGCCCGCCGCCACCGCCTCCGGTGAGCCCGCCGCCATCGCCTCCGGTGAGCCCGCCGCCATCGCCTCCGGTGAGCCCGCCGCCATCGCCTCCGGCGAGCCCGCCGCCATCGCCTCCGGCGAGTTCGCCGCCGTCAACCCACAAGGGACCGGCATCGTGGGTGACCGGTGTCGGAGGCGATTACGGCTCACGGCTGAACATGACGATGGGACTCAAGTTCTCCGGCATGGCCGGTGTATTCGAGGAGAACTACTGGCCATACCACTACCAGACGGTGATCAACCCCTTCACGTTGTTTGACTATTTCGAGGTTCCGACGGGGGCGTTGTCCAGCATTGGCGCGGGGTTCATCGGAGTTTCCGGCATGACGACGCCCATCTTGGGAACGTCGACCGCGTTGATCTATGGCTGTCAGTATCGCTTCACGCGTGGGCCCATCACCGAAGTCAAGGACGATCTCTTCAAGGTCTGCGCCAATGTCGCGACCACGTCGACGAAAACGGCATGTATCGCGGGGGCCTCGCTCTACGCGATATTGACCCTCGGTCAGTTCCTGATGAGCATCTACAAGCCGTGCTACAAGTCCAACAGCAGCTTCTCGTTGGGCGACGCGCTCGCGGGGATGTACATCATCCTCGTCGAGGTGGCGCTCGGCTTCTGGGCCGCCGCGGAAAGACTCAACGCGGCGGCGAAGACCTGGGAATACACCATTGGTCAAGCCAACGCCGTGACCAAGTCGGTTGAATCGGTTTCGATTTCGGGAGGCGCGACGGCCGAACAGCTTCTGGCCAATGAAGAGCTCATCATCGATCTCTTCGGTGACGAAGAGATCGAAGGGGTCGCGGCCCAAGTTTCGGAGGAGTTGCTCGGTTCGTGCGACATGCGTTACTGTGACGGGATCATGGCGGTCAGCGCGCCGTACATGCATATCAACAGTACTCCCGCCGAGACCGATGTCGAACTCCCGCAGGGAGTCTTTATCAACGCGATCGGCAAGGACGACCTCGGGGGAACGGTCAGCTTCACGAGCGGCCTGGGAATCCACGTCAACGCCTCGGGCGCCTGCATCGACTTGATGGAAGAGGGAATCGGGGAGATCACCATTGATCATGGCCCCGGAGGAACGACCCTGATCAAGTCGGGCGAGGAGGAGATTCCCTTCATCACCGTCAACCCCTCGGGAATCGAGGCGGTTTCGGACGACCTGATCACCTTCATCGTCGATGAGACGTTTCTGACGATGACCCCCGAAGCGATCATCATCAGTTGCGGCGCCAGTTCGATCATGATCGCCGCGGGAACGATCACCTTTTTCTCGACGATGCAGGACGAGGTCGCCGACGGCATCGCCGCGGTGGAAGCCCCGGAAACATCCAATGACGCCGCGAACGCGACCACCAACTCGGCGGTGATCGAGTATCTCTAGCGGCAAGGAGAGGACCGTCATGGTCGACTATCGCCAATCGCAGCGTGTCATTCGCTTGAAGACCTCGCTGCCCGAAGACCACTTGCTACCGGTCGCCGTGGAGGGCTACGAAGCCGTTTCGAGTCCCTTTCGCTTCGACGTGGAGTTCTGGGTTCCGCGCGGCGTCGACCTTTCGTACGACACCCTCTTGGATCGGTCGGCGACCCTCACGCTCGCCCCTTCCCAAGATCATCCGCGTTTCGTCCACGGCATCGTCGATTCGGTCAAGCAAATTGGATGGGACGAGCGGTTCCACAAGTATGTCGCTCGGATGGTTCCCAGCTTCTCGCTCTTGAAGAACACGGTCCGCAGCCGCGTCTTTCAAGACATGAGCGTTCCCGAGATTCTCCGCGAAGTCCTCAAGGGGATGCACGTTCGCGAGGAACTCTCGGAGACCTACTTGCCGCACGATCACTGCTTTCAGTACGAGTCCGACTTCGACTTCGCCTCGCGCCTGATGGAAGAACAGGGAATCTACTACTTGTTTCGTCACACGCGGGACAAGCACGAACTCGTCCTTTCGGACAAGTCGATCCATGCGGGGGAAATTCACGGCCAACCAAGCGTCGCGTACGCGCGCGATCAACGCCTGGTCCGATCGGAGTGGACGATCAACCGCTTTCGGAAACGCCAAGCGCTGCGTTCCGCGAGCGTGACGGTTCGCGATTATCATTTTCAACGACCCGACGACTCCCTCGAATCGCGTCACACGTCCAACTCAACGGTTGCGGTGGGCAAGCAGCGCCACCGCCTCGACCTGAACGTCGGCGATCTCTACGAACCGTGGGGCAACTTCGCGAACCGCTTCGACGAAACGAACGTCGGTGGGGGAACTCGGCCGGACGGTCTTTCGAGCCTCACCCAGGAGAGCCAACGCATTGCCCGGATCCGCTCCGAGGAGGAAGCGGCCCAGTCGCTACTGATTTCGGGAGCGAGCGATCACGTCCATCTCTTGCCGGGCCATCGGTTCGAACTGACCAAGCACCCGCACGCGGACGATTCCTATTTCCTCGTCGAGGTCCGCCATCGTCTGCGCGCGGAAAGCTATATCGCCGACGGCCCTGATCGGGACGAGGCCTACGCCAACACGTTCGAAGGGATTCCCGCGCGTGTCCCCTATCGCCCCAGACGCCTGACCCCGATTCCAACCATCGCGGCCCAACCCGCCCTTGTCGTCGGGCCTCCAGGGGAAGAGATCTTCGTCGACAAGTACGGCCGCATCAAAGTCCAGTTCTACTGGGACCGCGACGGCAAGCTCGATCCACGGAGTTCCTGTTGGCTTCGGGTACTGAATTCGATGGCGGGAAGCGGCTATGGAAGCTACGTCTCGCCGCGTGTCGGCCAGGAAGTTCTGGTCGAGTTTCTCTACGGCGACTGCGATCATCCCGTCGCGCTGGGTGGCCTCTACAACTCCGAGCAGACTCAACCCTTCTCAACTCCCTTCAATCGCACCCAACTAGGAATCCGCTCCCAAACGGTGGGGGGTGACAAGGATCGCTTCAGTGGTCTCGCGTTCGAGGATTCCCAGGGCGTGGAATTGGTCCACACCCACGCCAGCAAGAACATGATCTACAGCGCGACGGGCAACCACCACATCAACACCGGGCAAGGTCACTACGAGAACCACGGCACGGGACGCAATGCCATCGTCGGCGGCTTTTTCGGCCTGACCGACATGTCGGTCCCCACCCAGAAGAAAGGAAGCGGTGGCGGCAGCGGCGACGATTTCGAGGAACACGACTCCGCCGGCGAGTGGAACACGGGATCGGAAGGAACCATCGCCGCCGACATGGATCTCGTCTACGGCGTCAAACTCCAGACCGCGCTGGGACTCTATTTCGAACCGATTCTCGGCATCCACCTCTGTACCGTCTTCAACCCCATCGGCCTTTTTTCCGCGGTCTTCTCCCCGCTGGTCAAAGAAGCATCCGCGGCGGCGCTGGCGGCGGGCCCCTTGCCCTTTCTGGCGGGATGGTCGTTTCCGCTGACCGGTCAAGGCAACTGCTTCGGACACTGCGCGACCTCGACGACGATGGTCTACGGAGCGGCGTACAAGCTCTACCGCGGCCCCTACGTCGAAGGCAAGTACGATAAGATCTCCGAGGCGACCACTCTAACAAAGGTCGCGGCGGGCCTCTACTTTACCGCGGCCGTCACGTTCCCCTTCATTCTCGCCGCACTCCCTCAAGTCAACTCCGACAGCCACGGCTGGCAGTGGCAAGACTACGTCGACGTCTTGGTGATGGGGCTGTTGATGGTCCTATACAACCTCTGGTTCACCGCGGAGACGACGCAGTGGTATATCGATCACAACGCCGCGAATCTTGTGACCTGGTCAATCATTTGGACCAAGCTCTGTACCGCCGCGGCGGCCGCCGGCGCGGCGGCGGGAACATTCCTCTACGAGGGGCTCGTCCTCATGGGCGAGAACTACGGCGCCATGGGCCAGGCGATGATGATGGGTGGCATCCCGATGGGAGCGACGAGCATCGTCGAAGATGCCGAACTCTCCGCCCTGACCGTCGAAGGAGTCCCGAGCATGGACAGCACCGACGGCAACATCGCGATCAGCTCACCGGGCTTTCAATTCGTCAGCGATCCCGACATCACCGACGTCATGAACCTGATCAGCTTGACGGCTTGTGGAATCGACGACCTCGGAGGAATCATCGGGGTCCAAGGAAACCAGGCCGTGAACATGCAGGCGGGCGAGTTGGTCAATGTCGGGCTCTTCGCCGAAACGGAAGTCGGAACGATCACCATCGACGCCGGCGAGGGGGGAACGACGCGGATCTGCTCGGGGCCGGAAGAGTTGCCGATGATCACCGTCAACCCGACCGGCATCGAATGGATCTCCCTCACCGAGATCTCGCTGACCTGCGACACCTCGGAACTGAGCCTCAACGCGGCTTCGATCATCTTCGAGTCGGGAGGGAGCAACATCGAGGTGACCCCCGCGGCGATCAACATCAACGCGCCGGCTCTCAATGTCACCGCCGATGCCGAAATCTTCCGAGTAACCCCTGAAATGAGCGTGACTGGCGCCGACCACAACCAGGTCTACGTCGAACACGAAGCGGAATAGTCCCTAAGCAACACGAGAACGAGGTGACAAGTGGCTAGCGTGGAAGTCGAGAGAAAGGAAACGGTCGCTTCGGCTTGGGATATCGCCCAGAAGGTAGCCCTGAGTTTGAAGGCCAAGAAGCTGCTGACCAATGAACTGACTCCGCAGGAATTCATCGGTCGTCTCATCGACGAGAGCTTGTATGTCGACGGACTGCGTTTCCTACCGCACACGATGCCCCTTCGCGCGGCCGTCTGGTGGGCGTGCCTGGCGACCGAGCACGTGATGGAACACGAAGAGACCATCGAAGCGGAGGATCTCGGCGCCCTCCTGGCCGCGACCGACTGGTGCGTCGAACCGAGCAAGGCCAACCAAGAGAACGCCCGCATCGCGGGCCTCGACGCCAGCGTCCGGACCGCCGCCGGGTGCGCGGCCAAGGCAGCCTTCAACGCGGGAAGCATGTCGAGTCCCGACTCCCCGCTGATCCCTCGGTCGGCCGTCTTCGCCGCCAAACTCTCGGCTTGCTCCGCCCTGGTCGGAGCGGTGGAAATCCCCGGACAAAAACTCTCCAAGAGCTACTTCGAGTTTCTCCAACTCGGGATCGAGGTCGCGGCCAACCAGAACGAGTGGTTCTCTCAAGAGGAACGCTACGGCGAGTAGTTTGAACACGGCGGCAAAATGACGACAGGCAAAGACACCCCCGAGAACCAACCCGTCGACACCGTCGACAGGAGGGAGACGTATCCCTACGTCGAACAGGAGACGCGCTACATGTGCGGCGCCGCCTCCCTACGGATGGTCTACCTATCGCTCGGCCTCAATGTCGCCCAGCAACACATTTGGTGGGAAGTGAGCCGCAACGAGGTCTCGGCGCGGACCCACTTACTGGCCCACGACGCGATCCAGCGGGGCTTCGAGGCCATGGTGATCCAGCTACCCGATAAGGATCCCTGGCCCGCGCTCGAGGAGGCGCACCGCGTCGGCGCGAGCGTGATCCTCAACCATCGCCCCGAGAAGAACTCGCCTTCGGGGCACTTCAGCGTGCTTCTGGGACTCGACCAGGACACGATCGAGTTGCACGACCCGCAAGGTCGACCCCGACGCCATGAGACGCGTGAGGAATTCGCCAACCTCTGGCGACGCCTTCCCGGTGTCTCCTCGGTGCCGGGGTTTTCGCTCGTGGTGGTGACACGACCGGCGCGGGAGGAACGGCGCTGCGAACTCTGCGATCAGGTGATCCCCGACGTGGTCGCTTGCGCCTCATGCGGCTTTGAGATGCCCCTGCGACCGAAGTCGATGCTCGGATGTATCGGCCGAACCTGCGAGGGCCGACGTTGGAAGAAGCTCTTTTGCCCCCGTTGCGACGCTCCCCGGCGACACGTGACCCCGTTCAACTACGGGATGATGACAGCGACAGAAGGAGAAACTCATGGATAAGATCATTGGGCAGATGCCGCGTCTGCAGAAGATGCTGGAAGAGTTCTACTCCCAAGTGGAAGACGCCAAGGATCAAATCGAGTCTCCCGAGATGATCAGCGAGATTGACCGCATCGTCGGCATGACCAAGGAGTACCACGGCAAGACGGTCGATGGATTGCTCAAGGCCAACGACGAGGTCAAGAAGGCCCGCGCCGAGGCGGATGATGCGGTCGCCGCCGCGAAAAAGAAGGTCGAGGAATCCAAGAAGAAGCTCGCCGAGAAACAAGAGGCCCGAAAGCTCGGTCGCCAGAAGCCGAAGTACGAGAAGGACGAGAAGATGGCGGGCGAGCTTCGGAAGAACTTGCTCGAGCGCATCCGCGGCCTCAAGCCCGAATCGCTTCGCTCCCGCCGCGACGACGATGTCGAGTTCGTCGATTGGGCCCACGCGACGTTCGATGGCGGGACGATTCACGGCGACGTCGGCTTCGGGACCATCGCGGGTCGTCATCCCGTCCACGCCGATCCGACCAGCGAGGAACCCTCGCCCGAAGTGCCACCGACCGAGAGCGAGCCGACGCGGGAAGACAAGAAGAAACCGCCGCGCGACTTCGAGAGTTGGCAGAGTTGGCTCGACACCCAGCGGTAGCGATCAGCACGAACACCCACCGGCCGGCAAGGTCCTCGACGCATGCCCACGAGGGAAGCGTGATACTCCGCGCATGCCCGCGCAAGCGCGAGCATGGCCCCCAGGGACGTAGTGGTCCGTGGGTTTGGCACTGGGCAAGAAAGAGAACACGGCGCGACGGAAAACCGACGCGCCGTGAGCGAACCTGGGACAGAAAACACATCCTCCCGACTATCTAACGACCAAGAACGGAGCAGCTCTCGCACGACGGCTCTCCGCAACCGCTGTCGCATTTCGACTTGCTGAAATCGAGCAGGCACTTCTTCTGCTTGACCCGATCTTCGATGTTGTACTCGTAGCCGCACTTCTCATACTCGACGGTGCGGTACTTGAGGACCTTGATCGTCCGCACCCGACCTTCGGTCGGCTTGCACGACCACGGGAACTTGATGCCGGGGATGCAGACCTTCTTCTCGACCGGTTCCCAGCAAACCTTGCTCCTCTTGACCATCGCCCGGTGAGGAGCACAGACGCTCTTCACTTTCGCGTCGCACGAGCAGGGAGTCTCGCACGTCGGACAACTTGCCTCGAGTTGACACGACGAGCAAGCGGGCGCGGCCTGCACGTCGTAGACTTCCTCGGCCCGTGCGGCCCAGGTCGTCGCGGCCAGCAGCGTCGCCACGGCGAACATTCGTAACGATTTCATCCGATTGAACTCCTTTTCCCGAGTGGTCTCGTCCTGAGACGCTGGGCTCGACTCCCAATTGAGTCGAGCGATCTTGGTTCCAACGGCCGCCGCCTCGGGTTACCAGACGTACTGGGCACGAAGGCCAACCGCGTCCATGTCGCTGCCCACATCCTGCCGGAAGAGGAAGGAGTGGACGTAGTTGAACGCGATCCGCACGCCGGGGGTCATGTACCAGTTGACGCCGAAGGTCAGGTCCGACAGCGTTCCCGCCCCGGTGTTGCCACCGGCGAAGGAGATGTTGCCGTCCTCGAGGTCGACATACGACCAGCGACCAGCGACTTCCCAAGCACCCCATCCGGTCTGTGGACCGCGACACGTCGGAATGAAGAACGCGTTCTCGATCGGCGTGACCTTGTCGAACCAGCCGTAGGGGGTGTCGTAGAACGACGCCCGCGATTCGCCCGTCAGGAAGTAGCCGACGGTGACGTACGATCCCCAGAAGTTGAGGTTGGGACCGTTGGCGCTGGCCTGATTGACGTGGCTGAAGATGAACTCGTTCTCGATAAACGCCGGGCCAACCACGAGCGCGACTTCCGTGCCGTAGAGGACGACGGTATTGGCGTCGATGTTGCCGGTATTGAGCTGATTGAACGTGTCGCCGTGAACCGCGTCGGACTCGTTCGACCCGGGAGCCGGAATGAGCTCACCCTTGGTCGAGTAGGAAACGACACTGTCGAAGGGCTCGGCAACGCCGAAGTTGCCACCAATGTGGAGCAAGCCACGCTTGGAGTACTCGTCGTACCAGGGCAGGAAGGTCACACGCGACACCCAGCCGGCATCCGCGTCGGTCTGGACCCCACCGGCGGTGTTGTCGTCCGAGCCACCCCGATAGACGCCGTACTGCAACGTCCAGCCGTAGTCCTCGGCACGCTGGTTGACGTACATACCGGTCTTACGTTGCGGGACAAAGAGGTTGGGGAGAGCGGGCTCGAAGAACGTGATCCACTTGTCCGACGTCAGTTCGTTCAAGCTGAATGGCGCCTTCTTGTGACCAAAGACGATCTCGTCGAAGAACGGGATATCATTGAGACCGGCCCAGACGTCCTTGAACTCGACGCGAGCACCGGCGAGATCAATTTCGTACTTGTACTCGAAGTTGCCCCAGCCCGTACCGCTGAGCTCGAAACGAGCCTGGCGGAAGCCGAGACTGTCGACATTGATACCACCGACGCTGGCGATATTTTCAGTATCCTGGGCAAAGAAGAGCGAGTCGAGCTTCGTGTAGCCGCTCACGCCGACGGTGAAGTTCTGCGTGGCGAGCTTCAGGATCGGCTCGTCCTCCTTGGAGGAAGCTTCGGCCGCCTTTTCTTCCTTGTACGCCGACCACTCGGCCTGCAATCGACCAATCCGTTGGTCGAGTTCCGTGACCGCGGCCGGTTCCACTTGTTGTTCCGAAACGGGAACCATCGGTTCAGCATATTTGCCTACCTTGGGGGGCAGGCTGGTTTCAATACTCTCGAGCCGCTTCTCGAGTTCTTGGTTGCGCTTTTCCGCGGCTTCAAGTCGCTGGAGCAACGCTTTGATGTCCGCAGCGGTAGGAGCGTCGTCGGCGACGACCGGATTGTTCAGAGAAAACAATCCGACTCCCAAGATCGCGGCAAGTGCCAGCCGTTTGGCGGACCGCATTTGGTCTTCCTCCGAATGCCATCTCTGGGCAGAGCCCGACTGTCATCCATAACAGGGGTGCCCTCGCTCCTTCCATCGGTGTAGGAACGAGGCGATACGATGAAGATTGAGCCGCGTGAGAAGGGAACCAAACGGTCTTTGGAAAGAAATGCGGGTAATGAGGATTGCATCGTGCGCCGACCGGAAAATGAGCCGAACGGCGCACCCTCCGGCGAGTCGATGGTGGTCGCTAAAGGAGCACTTTGGGATCGGACCAAAAAACTATTCGTGACTTTGGCTCGACTCGCTCGGCGTGCCGTTTCCATCCAATCGTGTCTGCATCATCGACTCGAAACTCTGGCGGAGACTGGGTAGATAGGTCACCAAAGGCCCGAACTCCGACTTGGCGATCGTGATCACGTCCATCGCGTCGACACAGCGAACACTCGCCGAACGGGACTTGTTCTCCAGGAGGGAGAATTCTCCAAAGACCTCGCCGGCTCCCAGGCGCGCCACCGGGGCCCCGCCTTGTCCGGTGTCGTGATAGACTTCGGCCTCGCCGTTGACGATGATGTAGAGCCGATCGCCGAGATCCCCCTCTCGGAAGACGATCTCGCCCGGCTCGTAGTGCTCGTGAGTCATCGCCGAGGGAACGTCGAGTTTGGTCTGCACCAGTTCCGGCGGCACCAGCAAATCGAGGAACCAAGAGGCTCCGACCTTGATCTTGCGATCGAGGCCCGGGAGCTTGACCCAGTAGATCGCCCGCCAGAAGACCCACGCGAAAAAGCCGTGCAAGTTGAGCCAGCCAAAGAGCTGAGCGATCGCGGTGCGATGGCCGAGCTGGGCCATCTTCCCGAGTTCCTTGAACTTGAACTGCTTGCGCTTGCCCTTGTTGCGACCGAAGCTGGCCATGATATTGTCCGCGCACGTCTTGGCTTGACGAATCGCGAACTGCGCCGTCGGCGGGCAATAGCCCTCGCCGGTGGGACTGGGCACGAGCGCACAGTCGCCGAGGGCCCAAACGTCCTCGAAGCCCTGGACTTGCATCTCCAGGTCGCTGATGATCCGCCCCTTCACCTTCGGGACGTCCATGTTCTCAACGACCGGGTTGGGCGAGGAGGGAACCGTCGAAACGAGCGTCTTGGTGGGAATCCGTGTGCCGTCGTCCAGCACCGCGAACTCCGGACTGGCGGCCTTGAGGCGATGATTGAGTTGGAGCTCGACCCCACGTTTGGTCAGGATCTTCTGTCCGTAGAGTCCGAGACTCTCGGGCATTTCGCGGTTGAGGATCCGTTCGCGGGAATGAACCAGGACGCAGCGGATGTCCGAGGCCTTGATCCGATGGTAGCTCCGGGCGGCCCGGCGAACGAAGTCGGCCATTTCCGCACAGCATTCGACGCCCGAGAAACCACCGCCGGCGACGACGAACGTTAGCAGTTGCTCCTTGAGCTCCGGATCGGTCTCGATGTCGGCTTCGGCGAGGACGTGAATCAAGTGGTCGCGAAGCCGCAGCGCGTCGGCGAGCGTCTTGAAGGGCATCGCGTGATCGTGGAGCCCAGACATCCCGCGAAAATCGGTGACGTTGCCCAGCGCGACCACGAGATGGTCGTACTTGATGGTCAGCGATCGAGGGCGGAAGCCGGGCGACAAGACGACGGTCTTGTTGACGACATCGACGTCCTCGACCCGCCGGACGTAGAGCTTGGTGCGGGGACAAAGTCGTCGAATCGGGCTGACGGTGTCGAGAATCCCCATGTTTCCGGAGATGACTTCGGGAAGCATCGGCTGAAAGACGAGATAGTTCTCGTTGTTGATCAGGACGATTTCGACGTCGGAGCACCCGTGAAGATGGCGTTCGAGGTACATCGCCGTATAGACACCAGCGAACCCGCCCCCCAAAATCACCACGCGTTTGTAGGCCATCGCACAAGGCTCCTCGGCGCCTCCCGGCGAGTGTTCCGCTCGCCCGGGCATTGGTAGTCTTGATTTGCCTGCATCCGTGCCGCGCCCTGATTCTATGGCGCCTGGCACGGACGTCGACGACCTGTCACCAGCGACTTCGTCGATCGTTGAAAACAGTCTCGCACGATTTCCAAGGCACATTGTGGCGAAAGGGACGACGACTATAATCCTCGTGAAGAGTTTCACGAGCTCTCGAAGGAGTTGACATGCTACGGGCCGGCGCTGTCAGTTACCTCAACACCAAGCCGCTTGTCTGCCAATTCGATCGCATCGCCCCAGACGTCGAGCTGAGCCTCGAGGTCCCCAGTCGATTGGCGACCGAACTGGCCGAAGGGCGTCTCGATGTCGCGCTGATTCCCTCGATCGAGTTTTTCCGGGCGGGCAACTACACCATCCTCCCCGACGTGAGCATCGCCTCCTATGGACCGGTCATGAGCGTCAAGCTGTGCAGCCGCGTCCCATTCGAGGAGATCGAGACCGTCGCTCTCGACGAGGGTTCCCGGACCAGCATCGCTTTGATGACGATTCTTCTCGACGAACTGTTCGACGTCGTGCCACTCACCTCGCCACTGCCCCTGGACGCCACCCTGGGAGAAAGCGGCACCGACGCGGTCCTCGTGATCGGCGACCGCGCCATGAATGTCCTGAACGACCAATATCCCTATATCCTCGATCTCGGGTACGAGTGGTCGCGCTGGACCGGTTTACCCTTCGTTTTCGCTTTTTGGGCCGTGGCGCCTGGCGTCGAGGTCACCCCGTCGCAGCGCCAAGCCTTCATCGAGGCCAAGGAATTCGGGCGAACCCAGGTCCCCGCCATTGCCAGCGAAGAGGCAAAACGGCTAGGAATCGATGAGATCCAGTGCCTTTACTACCTACAACACGTGATTCGGCATGATTTCGGGCCCGAGGAGCAACAAGGGCTCACCCGCTTTTACGAACTGGCTTGCCAGCATGGGCTAGCCCCGAAAGGAGTTCCCTTTGTCTTCCAAGGTCAACCAACTGTTGCGCAAGGCTGTTGAGGGCCAGCGACTGACCTCGGGCGAAGGCCTGTTCCTTCTGGAAGAAGCCGACGTGCTGTCCCTGGGCCGGGCCGCTCGCGAAGTCAGTCTGCGCCGGCATCCCGAGGGCTACCGAACCTACAACATCGACCGCAACATCAACTATTCCAACGTCTGCGCGGCCGTTTGCGACTTTTGCGCCTTCTATCGCAAAAAAAACGACGAGGATGCCTACGTCCTCGACCGCGAGACCCTCTACCAAAAGTTCGACGAGCTGATCGCGATCGGCGGTGAGCAGGTCCTCATGCAAGGCGGCCTCCATCCCGACCTCAAGCTCGAATGGTACGAAGACCTCCTCCGCGATCTCAAGACGCGCTACCCGAGCGTCAACTTGCACGCCTTCAGCCCGCCGGAGATCTGGTTCTTCCACAAACTCAACAAGATCCCGCTCCGGGATGTTCTCGTCCGACTCAAGGAGGCCGGGCTCGGCAGCATCCCCGGCGGCGGCGGCGAAATCCTCGTCGATCGCGTCCGTTCGGAGATCACTCGCGGCAAGTGCATGACCGACGAGTGGCTCGAGGTGATGCGCGTCGCCCATCAAATCGGCCTGCGTTCGACCGCCACGATGATGTTCGGCCATATCGAGACACTCGCCGAACGCATCGAGCACCTCGATCGCGTCCGCCAGCTCCAGGACGAGACCGGCGGCTTCACCGCGTTCATTTGCTGGACATTCCAACCTGAGCATACCGACATGGCCGACGTTCCCCCGGTCGGGCCCTTTGAGTACCTCAAGACGCAAGCGGTCAGTCGGATCTACCTCGACAACGTCGAGAATGTCCAATCCTCGTGGGTGACCCAGGGGCAAAAAATTGGCCAACTGGGGCTCCTCTTCGGCGCCAACGACATGGGAAGTCTGATGCTGGAGGAGAATGTCGTCTCCGCGGCGGGGACGACTCATCAACTGACGCTCGATCAGATTCGCTCGTCGATTGCCGAACTCGGCTACACGCCTCGGCAGCGAAACGTCTTTTACGAGCTGGTGCCCGAGGAGGAAGAAGTGGTCCTAAAGGAGCCTCCGTCCAACGCCCTACCGATCGTCGGCTAGACGTTCGCGGCCGGGCACGACGGGAATCGCGAACCTTCCTTTCGACCTTGTGGCCGGGGCTTCGTAAAATAACACCAAATCAGTACGGATTCATTTGCCGACTCTGGAGTGCTCCGACGATGGGCGGGACCAATCCCTATATCGAAAAGGCCGAATTCACCCCGGCCAAACAAAAGTACACCATCACCTTCATGCCCGAGGGCAAGGTCGTCGAAGTCGATCCCGAGAACGTCCCCTACGGACGCACCGGGCTCCCGGGAAGTCTGCTCGACATCGCCCTGGGGGCCGACCTCGACGTCGACCATGCCTGCGGCGGTGTCTGCGCCTGCTCGACGTGCCACGTCATCGTTCGCGAAGGCCTCGAATCGTGCAACGAAGCGACCGACGACGAGCTCGATATGCTCGACGATGCCCGTGGCGTCGAGTTGGAAAGTCGCCTCAGTTGCCAATGCGTCCCCAACGGGACCAAGAATCTGATCGTTGAGATTCCGACGTGGAACCGTAACTTGGTCAAGGAAGACGACTGACCCGCCCCGCCTCGGACATGGGGCCCCCCGGAGTTTCTCGATGGCAACCGTCAACGTGCTGGTCCTGCGCTCGCCTGGGGCCAACTGCGATGAAGAAACCGCGCACGCCTTCCAACTGGCGGGAGCCAACACCGACCAGATCCACGTCAACCGCCTTCTCGACGAGCCCACCACGCTCGAAAAGTATCAAATTCTCTGTGTTCCCGGCGGTTTCAGCTACGGCGACGACGTCTCCGCCGGACGCATCCTCGGGAGCCTCCTCGAACACAAACTCGGCGATCTGCTCAAGGCCTTCCGCGACCGCGATCGACTTATCTTGGGAATCTGCAACGGGTTCCAAGTCTTGATAAAGTCGGGACTGCTCGATACCCAAGACGACTCCGGCAAGCTCCTCGCAACGCTCGCCTTCAATCGCCACGGCCGCTTCGAGACCCGCTGGGTCCATCTGCGGATGCGGCCAGGTTGCTGCGCCTTCGTCACGGAGGACGAGATCCTCGAAATGCCGATCGCCCACGCCGAGGGGAATTTCGTCGTCGAGAGCCGCTCATTCCTCGATTCGTTGACCGAATCGGGCCGAATGATCGCCACTTATGTCGACAATGAGGGCAAATCGGGCGACTTTCCGGTCAATCCGAACGGTTCCGCGGGCGATGTTGCGGGAATTTGCGACAAAACCGGCCGCGTCTTCGCGCTGATGCCCCATCCCGAACGACACGTCATCCCAACGCAGCATCCCCGCTGGACGCGGCGCGGCGACCAACCCACCGAGGGCGACGGGCTGCGACTATTTCGCAACGCGGTCGCGTTTTTCGGTTAAGATCATCTGTTGACGGCGATCGCGTCCCCCGCTCCGCCAAGACCACCTCTCGGCCGACTGCGGACACAGAGGCCCTTCGCCGCTCTCCCGGGCTCTCACCCCTGATCCAGCGCTGATCGGAAGGGAGCCGCGAGCAACGCCGAAACCGTCGACGATCCAGCAAAAGGCCCCAACATGTCGATGTCCGATGGGTTGAATCGAGATTCCGCCGAAACGATCGAAGCGCTCCCCGAAGTGCCCGAGGAACTGTCCGACGAACAACTCGACCACCCCTCGCTCTACATCAACCGCGAACTCAGTTGGCTCGAGTTCAATCGCCGCGTCCTCGAAGAGGCCCGCGACCGAAGCGTCCCGCTGCTCGAACGCCTGAAATTCCTCGCGATCTTCAGCCAGAACCTCGACGAATTCTTCATGGTTCGCGTCGGCAATCTCAAGCAGAAGATCGACTCCGACATCAACTACAGCTCCGGCGCCGACCGCATGCTCCCCCGCGAACAGATGGCCCTCATCTCGCAGATGGCCCACGAGATGGTCGAGAAACAATACCGCTACCTCCTCGACGAGATCCTCCCTCCGCTGGCCGAGGCCGGCATCGAAATCCTCACCGGGGATCGACTCACCGACGAGCAGCGCACTTTCCTCGACAACCTCTTCTCGCGGGAAGTCTTTCCGGTCCTGACGCCGCTGGCTCTCGACCTGAGCCACCCCTTCCCGCACCTGACCAACGGCTCCTCCAACATGGCGATCCGCCTGCGCCGGCCAAAACAGCCCCGGACGCTCCTCGCGCTGGTTCAGCTACCGTCGATCCTGCCCCGGTTCGTCAACCTACCGAGCGCCCAGGGACACCAGTTCCTGCCGCTCGAACGCGTCATCCGCATGAACCTCGACCAACTCTTCCCCGGCATGCAAATCGTCGACAGCTACCTCTTCCGCGTCACCCGCGACGCCGACTTCGACCTCGACGACTACGCGGAGATCAAGGACCTCGCCGAAACCATCGAACGCCAGATCCGCGAACGCCGTCGCGGGGTCGCCTCCCGACTGGAGATTGGCGAAGAGGCTCCCGAGGATCTCGTCGAATTCCTTCGCGAGTCGCTGCACCTCGAACCGGGAGACGTCTATCGCCTCCCCTCGCCCCTCGACCTGACCGGGCTCTTTGAAATCTGCTCGCTCCCAGGCGCCGAATCCCTCAAGGAACCGGAGTTCGTACCGCGCATCGACCCGGCCATTTCGGGGGCCAAGAGCCTCTTCGCCGCGATCCGCGAAAGCGACCTGTTGCTCCATCACCCCTACGACTCGTTCAAGCCGGTCGTCGATTTCATCAGCGCCGCCGCGACCGACCCCAAGGTCCTCGCGATCAAGCAGACCCTCTACCGCACCAGCAGCGATTCCCCCATCGTCGCGGCCCTGCAGGAGGCCGCCCATCGCGGCAAGCAGGTCTCGGCCCTCGTCGAGCTGCAAGCCCGCATGGACGAGGAACGCAACATTCTCTGGGCGCGGGAGCTCGAAAAGGCGGGCGTTCACGTCGTCTACGGCTTCGTCGGCCTGAAGACCCACTGCAAGGTCTGCCTGGTCGTCCGTCGCGACGACGACAAGATTCGCCGCTACCTGCACCTCTCGACCGGCAACTACAACCCGCAGACCGCCCGCGTCTACACCGACCTCGGCCTCTTCACCTGCAACGACGAGTTCGCCGACGACGCCAGCGCCCTGTTCAACTACCTCACCGGGTACTGCGAGCTGCCCCACTGGAAGAAGCTGATCGTCGCGCCGAGCCGGCTGCGCAAATTCCTCATCGAGAAGATCGAGTCGGAACGCCAGCTCGGCAAGAAAGGCCGCATCGTCGCAAAGATCAACGCCATCCTTGAGCCGACGGTGATCCAGGCCCTCTACCGCGCTAGCCGTGCCGGCGTCTCGATCGACCTGGTCTGCCGAGGCATCTGCGGACTCCGGCCCGGCATCCCCGGCCTCAGCGAGAACATCCGCGTCCACTCGGTCGTCGATCGCTTCTTGGAACACAGCCGCATTTACTACTTCGGGCAGAAGGGTCATCCCGAGGTCTACATCGCCTCGGCCGACTGGATGGACCGAAATCTCGTCCGCCGTCTCGAGGTCGCCTTCCCCATTGAGGACGCCCGATTGAAGGCCCGCGTCATCGAGATCCTGAACATCTCGCTCTTGGACAACGTCAAGTCGCGCCGCCTCGAGTCCGACGGCATCTGGCGTCGCTACCCCGTCGCCGACGACCAGCCCCTGCTCCGCAGCCAGTCCTATTTTCTCCGCATGGCCCAGCAAGAGCGTCGCGACACCGGCCTCGAGCCCGCCCTCGATTCGCTCCCCATGCTCGACACCCAAATCTCCCGCGAAGAGCTCTTCGGCTGCCTCCGCAAGAACAAGGTGCTGGCGACGAATGGGAAGAAGTGAGGGCTTTCGGGCGATCCGAGACAGGCTTCCGACGTAGGGTGGGCCTGTTGCCCACCATCTCTTCCTAGCTATTCTTTAGCTACTTCCTCTTGATTTTTTAGCTCCTACGGTCGATAATCGATCGTGGAGGTGTTCCATGAGCAAACGCACGATGACGCTGAATCTCACCGAACGGGAGATGCAAGTTCTCGACGAGCTTTGCGCCAAAAAGAGCCTCAACAAGACGGCTCTGATGAGGCAGGCGCTTCGGCTCTACCAGGCGGTCGACACGAGGCTCGAACAAGGCGAGAAGCTGCTGTTCGAGAACGACAAAACGAAAGAGAAGTCGGAGTTGATGGTGCTGTGACGAGTTCGCCTGTCTTCCTGAGAGATGGCGACTCGGGGCTCCTTGTCCAGGCGGAACTCCACGATGTCATTCTGCAGCGGCATTTGGACGATCACGGATGACTCGCAAGGCCCACGGAAGCGGCCCTTTTGACCACTTTCCAAGAGCCCTCTCGAAATCGAACTCGAAATATGCTATGCTTTCCGTATTAAGTTGGGCTTGACACGGTTCAACTTGGAGCACAAAGAGCACCCGTCTGAGCGTGTCATGCACTAAACGAAGATTTGGCGGGGGCGTCATAATGGAAGCGAATCGCCTTCTGAATATCGACGGCTTGGTCCATGCTGCGGATACGGCGGTCCGCGTGGCAAGTCAGTTGCGAATTTGGCAAATTCGGCACAAACTAAGCGATGCATCTGCAATTGATGAAGGGATCCAGTTTCTCGGAGAGGCAGTCGAGGGAACGCTGTTCATGGATTCAGGTCAGGTGACCAATCGCTTGTCTTCGCTTGAACCCCTGAATTGGGCAGCAGATATCCGCTATCCCGCTACGGCGCCGGGTACTCAGGCCGCAAACCCGCCCGAATACAAGGCACTACACGAGTATCTGGAGAGAGTGAGACAAACGCTCGACCAAGTCTCGAAACACTCAGAAGCTGACGAACAGTCAATAAGTGACGCAGCGTTGTTTTTTGACCAGCTCGGTACCCTCCTCGGAGCCCGAGCTGACGCTGCACTCCGAACGCAACCTACGGACGCCGATATACTTTGTGAGTAGCCGCCACAGTGACGGAATCCACGCAGTTCAACCGCGTCATTCTTCATGTGCGCTTTGAGTTGGATCGTTTTCAGACCTTACTACTCCGACTAGAAGCAAACGACTACCCTAGCGATACCGCTAGACAGATGATTATCCGTGAACGGGAAAAACTAGCGGATTTCGCCGACTCAATCCAAGCAATTGAGAGTGACTTCGCCGACGATCCGGCAGGATCTCTCAAGAGACTCATTTCGCGATACCGGCAGCTTACCTTGCGACAGCGTGTCCTCGCTGCGATAGAGAAGTCGCGCACCGAAGAGGTCCCATGGAGCCTTGTTCCAAGCGTAGAGCGAATCTGCAAATGCATCCTTCCAGAACGACCCGTCCTCGTCACAATGAAGCATCAAATGACGTACGAGGTTACCTACAACGAGGACGGTAACGGTCGGATCATTCTCCACCTTCCACTACTCCATCGCGCAAACGCGTTCATGCACGTTCTCATCGGTCATGAACTCTTCCATCCAGCCATAGCCGACTTCCTGAAAGAGGCATGGCCTGATGTGGGCGAAGGCATCCACGTCATATGTGATGACGTCCTAAAACACGAGGAACCGGACCACGCGCTCTTCCAAACGAGACGACTGGATGAACTTGTCACGCGAGCCCATAGGATTTGGAAACGAGGCGTAGAGGAGTTCATGTGTGACATTGGTGCAGCAGCTCTTTTTGGCCCGGCAGCCCTATGGACGATGTCGGGGTATGCCTCGTCGAGCGATCTTGACACCGACCCAACAAGGAATGATTCGTATCCACCATGGAGAAAGAGGCTTTCAGTTGTTTACGACCATGTAGTCGACAACGAACTCGAAAAGCCCTATCTCGACTCCCTATACTCATCCCTGACTCGCGCGAACCAGCACGACCATTTGGATGCGATCAAGAGAAGCATCGCATCTGAGAAAGCGATCATCGATGCAACTCCTTCTGCTCCCCACGATGTGCCCGACGAATTCACTAGCCGAATATACGAGTTCGTATACGCATCGCTGTCACAGGGTAAGAAAGTCGTATCCGACATCGCAAACAAGATCCCAAACCGGTGGGGCACCGTCGTGACCCAAGTTCCAGCTCTCGTTAAGAGGCTGGAACACCTAGTTCCACCATGCGAAGTACTGGACAAAAACGCGGAAACAAGTCCGCCGGCAGAGCTCTCGGCAATCGTGCTTGCATGCTGGATCGAGCGACTACGCCTCGAACAGAAACACGAGCTCAACCTAACGACCTATTCGAGGCTTTGCCGCCTAATGCTGAAGGCTATCGAAGACGCTGAACTTAAACGTGCGTTTCTCAGCAGAGAAGGCCATAGTAGATGTCCGTCATTACAAAGATAGAGTTGTGGAACAAGTTGAATCGCACCAACGATCCATTCGCAATTTCGCCGCTGTTGGATAGCAGCCAAGTAGGCGCGTCGTCAATTGATGTCCGAATTGGGTATCAGTTTATTCTCTTGCAACGGTCAGTTGTCCCAAACATAGATCCTGGAAACAAGAAAACATTTGGGGAATACCTGTACAGGTCACAGCGCAAGGTGCGTGTGAACCGAGGAAGTGAATTCATTATTCACCCTCAGCAGCTTGTCTTAGGTTCGACCCTAGAATATGTTTCCATGCCACATGATCTTGCTGCCATGGTCGAAGGCCGTTCTTCTTGGGGTAGACTGGGCCTCTTAATTGCCACCGCATGCAGTGTCGCACCTGGTTTTAAAGGGTGTATCACGCTGGAACTCGTGAACGACGGAGAAGTACCGATCGTTCTTCGGCCTGGCATGCGAATCGCCCAGCTCGTCTTCTTCTCATGCGAAAAAGAAAGTGACTACCGAAGTGGCTCGAGTCTCCAAGATGCAGACGTGAAGTATGACTGTCCTACCGGCCCAGAATTTAGCAGGATTCACAAGGACGTCGAAGCGTCGTTCTGGTGTTGATTGAACGCACTAGATGCACAATACCACCGCTACTCTCCGATTGGAATTCACAAAGCTGATCTTGGCTCGCGTAGCATCCTCGATGCGATCTCTTATTGCGATCAAAGAGAATCCGCCCACCCCCCCGAGAACACGTTAGTTAGGCGGTTTCACGGAGATTCATCGTCACGCGTTCAATGATTGAGTCAGTCTTACCATTCCCCTGGTCCTGACTGTGGTCAGGACTCACGCGTTTCACACTCTCGAGCCTCGACGTATCCCTCAGTCGGTCCAGCCACGAACGTTTTAGGCGAGAAAGCCCAAAAAGTGGCGTCAATTCTTCAGCACCGATGAAGTGCGCTATTTCGCCCATCTGTTGTAGGATTGTAAACTTTGCCTTTGCATCTGCGAGTGGCATCGCTCCTGTCCCAATCCCACCTTCAGCTGACAACTCAAGGCGAGCGTTCTTCGAATTGGAAATGACCGCGGCCATCTCACCCACGTGCACTACAGAGTCGATCACTACAAAACTGTCGTCCCAAGATCCGGTCTGATAGGCGGAGACAAGGTCTTGCTCCAAAGTGACTCTGTCACTGATCTCCTTTACCAAGCATCGCTTAGCCTGGAACACAAATGCTCCTTGGCTGGTAAACTCAATGACCGCACCGCCCTTCACGGAATCGGCACCAATGGTATTACTCGCGACTGTCGGCGTTGTCTTGAGCAAGACTCCTGACGTAGAGGAATGCGACCAATCGACGGGGTTTCCGCTCTCTCTAGACCCAAAAGCGATTCCCAATTGGGCTAGGCTTGTTCGAAATGTGAATCGTTTGTCTTCAAGTGTCCCAACGTCCCCGAGCGAGATTGGGGCGTTGGGCAACCACGTCGCGAAGTACCCAAACCTCTGATAGAGTCCAGTTACATACTGGTGGTAAATTGTCATCGCGGCCTCACGCTCATGTGAATCGTTCTCCGTAGATGGGCGGATTAACCTGCGCCAGAGGGAAGGTGCGGTCCCAAGAACACACCCTCCCCCCTTGCCGCCCCTGTATTTGTACCACCAGTAGTCCCTGCGTGCAAACTCAACATCCGATTGAGGTAGCCAGCCCGGTGGTTGAGAGGTAATTCTGGGCAAGTCTTGTCCGCTCCTTTCGACCAGACTTCAGTGGAACTCGCAATCACTCTCGTCTACAACCGCGAGCGTCATACCGAGCACTCCTTCCAGCGATGAACGGCGTTAGCCACACAATGAAGACATTTTCGACCAACCTTTTCCCTGTCGAGCGATTCTCCATTGTTTGAATTTCCGATCGCTCGTGCTCCTTCCCGTGACCTCCGGCGGCTGCGCCGCACCGGTAGCGAAGCAACCGGTGCTACCCGGCGCGTTGCCAAGATCCTTCAGCAAAACTCCGTCAGGCAATAGCCTGACCTACAAGAAAGCGCTTTCGCTCAGTGCCGCGAGAGTTGGTTCTTAGCCGCGAACGCGGCGACATCACGTAGCCTGGGGGCGTGAGCCCCAGGTCCGCGAACAATCCGACACCCGAGCCCTTAAGGGGCGGCACTGCTTCGGGCTTGCTGGGCGATGACGTCCCCTCGGGACTCGCAACTCAATGGGAATCCATTCCCACGGCTCACGCCGTAGGCTACGTGATGCCGTCACTTTCGTGACTGATGAACTCGGAAGAAATCGCTCGCCCAGTTCGCCGACGTTTCGCCAACCTTGCCCGCGAACACACCACCCCGCGAGACCGATGCCTCCCTAACGGTCGCGGCGGCAAGACCGCGAAGACGCTCTGGGGTAGAGTCTCATCCGCGCGTCCAACGTCAACCCAAGACCCCGTCAGGCAATGGCCTGACCTACAAGAGCTGCGAAACCGCGTTTTCACAAAGAGAACGGGCCAATCCCTTTCAGGATCGGCCCGGTGGTGACTGTTCAGAGAGCGAACACCTACCTTCCGCCAACCACTACAGGTGATGAGCGAAGGCGGCGATCGTGGGGGCTTCAAGCCGGGCGAAGTCGGCGTAGTACATGTGGATCGCCTCGTCGTGACGGTTCCCCTCGAAGTAGAGGTCCTTGTCAAACGCGAGAGCCTCGTCCACGAGCGTGTGCAACCCGTAAAGCGAGCCGAACGGGGGCACCGCGCCGAACTCGCAATCGGGGAAGAGCTTGTGAAACTCCGCCTCGGTGGCGAGATGGACGTCCCGTGCCGCCATCGCGATCCTGACCTCCTCCAAATCGACGTAGTGGGTCGCCCGAAGGATCGCGACGACATAAACGCCGTCGACTCGCAGTAGCACCGTCTTGGCGATCTTGTCCCCCGGCTGATGAAGCGCATCGGCCATCTCCTGGGCGGAGAAGGTCGGACGATGGGCGACGACCTCGTAATCGACGCCTTGCTCGATGAGGAATTGTTCCGCGTTCATGACGCACCTCCACGGCTTTGGGTGAATACTGACGGAGAAAAGAAATGGCGGGAGGGGACGGCGCTCGAAGATGGCGGATGAGCGATGAAGCGACGCTGGGGACGAATCGCACGGACCAGCGAAAGGCGGCCCGGTCGCGATGGCTGACCACGTTGGAGACTCACGTCCATCGTGCTCGGAGCGTTGGAATCGCTCCCCTCTCGTGAAGACGAAGCGAATGGCCTACCTCTATTGTATCCGACCACAAGGGGCGCGGCGAGAAGGACCGGCCGAGAGAACCTCGCTCATTCAAGGAGATGCTCTCCAATGCCCTCCTTGTCCAAGGGATACCCCTCCAACATCCCCGCTTGCCCAAGAGGGGCAAGAGGGGGGGCGGCGTGTCGGCTCGCGAAGGTAGCTTCGGAACGAATAGGCGTACGGTGCGTTCGTAGTAACTCCCGCATCCACAAGAGCCTCCCTCTAGCTCCCACTCGAAGCCCGCGCAGGGAGCCCCCCTCTAACTCCCCCTTGGACAAGGGGGAGCACCAGAACGACGTGGGGACACGGGCGGCACTCGAAGGAGTCCGGGGTAGCCCTGAGTTTTCTGCCGCGGGTCGCTTAGAATGGCACGGGTACCACCACAGTCGGTTCAGGAAGGAAGCGAAAGAAGATGATTGTCGGCGTTCCCAAAGAAGTCAAACAACATGAGTATCGCGTCTCCCTCTTGCCGGTCGGCGTCGAGGAGTTGATCAATCGCGGGCACCAGGTCGTGATCGAAGCCGAGGCGGGTTCCGGCAGCGGAATCTCCGACGAGGAGTACGCCGACCTCGGGGCCAAGATCGTTCCCAAGGCGACCGATGTCTTCGAACAAGCCGACATGATCGTCAAGGTCAAGGAACCGCTCGAGCAGGAGTGGCCCCTCATCCGGCCGAACCAACTCGTCTTCACCTATTTCCACTTCGCCGCCGACCAGCGGCTGACCCAAGCGATCATCGACTCGGGGGCGACCGCGATCGCGTACGAGACGATCCGGGATCGCCGGGGCCAACTGCCGCTACTGACACCGATGAGTGAAGTGGCCGGGCGGATGAGCATCCAGGAAGGGGCGAAGTACCTCGAACGTCCCTCCCTCGGTCGGGGGATCTTGCTGGGAGGAATTCCCGGCGTCGAACCGGCGACGGTGACGATCCTGGGAGGCGGCATCGTCGGCATGAACGCGGCGAAGATCGCGGCGGGGCTCGGCACGCACGTCATCGTGCTCGACGTCAACCTCGATCGCTTGCGCTACATCGACGACGTCATGCCTTCGAACGTGACGACACTCTTCAGTGATCGGCATACGATCGTCGAGTCGATTGGCCGAGCCGACCTGGTGATCGGGGCGGTGCTGATTCCCGGGGCAAGGGCGCCGCGGCTGATCCGGGCGGAGGACCTTCGGTTGATGAAGGCCGGCGCGGTCATCGTCGATGTGGCCGTCGATCAGGGTGGCTGTGTGGAGACGACCAAGCCGACCTCGCACGCGGAACCGACGTACGTGATCGACGACGTGGTGCACTACTGCGTGACGAACATGCCGGGGGCGGTGGGGCGAACGAGCACGTATGGGCTGTGCAACGTGACGCTGCCGTATGTACTGAGGCTCGCCGATGGTGGACTGGCGGCCTCGGTCGCGGGGGACGCGGGGATTGCCTCGGGAGTGAACATTCACCAGGGCGCGGTGACCAACAGTGCCGTGGCCGAGACCTTCGGCTTCCCCTATCAAGAGGTCGGATCGCTGTTGGCCTGACGCAAGCGCGAATCGCCGCATGTTTTGTCGCAAGCGTATCCAGCATGCCCACGACCCGGAAGAGGTGATGTCGCGTGGCGGCGTCTGCCGGCGATGACATGATCATGGCGCCGAAGAAACAAGAGAAGAGAGAGGGGATTCCCCGACTGATGAGTGCTCCCTTGGCCATCGAGTGGGTTGGCGACATCGACGGCTTCGTCCGTCTGATTGACCAGACCCGGCTCCCGTCCGAACTCGTGCAGATTGATTGCCGTGATGCCGCGACAATTTGGGAAGCGATCAAGATGCTACGCGTGCGTGGGGCCCCGGCGATTGGGATCACCGCGGCGATGGGACTCGTGGTGGGGGCCCGCACTCACGAGTCGCGCGACGGCTTGCGCGAGCACATCCACCAGGTCGCCGACTACTTGAGAACCAGCCGACCGACGGCGGTCAACCTCTTCTGGGCGCTCGACCGCATGGAGCGAGTCGCCGACGCCTGCGAAGCGGAGACGATGCCCCACGAACAGACTCTCGCGCTGCTTCTCATGGAGGCCAAGCGCATCCGCGACGAAGACCGCGAGATGTGCATCGCGATCGGCCAGCACGGCAAGGAGCTGCTCGCGAACGACTCGGGTGTTCTGACGCACTGCAACACCGGGGCGCTGGCGACGGCGGACTACGGAACCGCCCTCTCGGTCATCTTCCACGCCCACGAGGCGAAGAAGAACATCGTCGCGTACGTCGACGAGACGCGACCGCTCTTGCAGGGAAGTCGGCTCACCGCGTGGGAGCTGCAGCAGCGCGGCGTGCCGGCGACGCTGATTTGCGACAACATGGCCGCGACGGTGATGCGGCAAGGTCGCGTGCAAGCGGTGATCGTCGGCGCCGATAGGATCGCCGCCAATGGCGACACCGCCAACAAGATCGGGACCTATGGGCTGGCGGTGCTCGCGAAGGCTCACGGCATCCCGTTCTATGTCGCCGCTCCCTCGAGCACGTTCGACTTTGAGCTCGCCGATGGGTCGGGCATTCCGATCGAGGAGCGCGACAGCCGGGAGGTGACTCACCCGCTGGGGCTCGCGATCGCCCCCGACGATGTCGCGGTCTACAATCCCGCGTTCGACGTCACCCCCGCGGAGCTCGTCGCCGCGTTCGTCACCGAGCAAGGCGTGATCCGTGCCCCCTACGTGGAGAACCTCGCGGCCCTGCGAAAGGACTCCGCATGAGCCTTTGGGCGACAACCTGGTACGAGCTCTGGTTCGGCAACGCTTTTCTGGATCTCTCGCGCAGTTGGACCCCGGCGATCATCTCGTTCTTGCTGCACGACTTGATCGTGATCACGACAATCCCGGTTCTGTTGCTGCGGCGCAAGGAACCGACGTCGACATTGGCGTGGATCTTCGCCATCCTGCTGATGCCCTTCTTCGGAGCGATCTTCTTCCTGATCTTCGGAAACGATCGGCTCCGGCGCAAGCAGCGCGCCCGCGAGGAGAGCCGCAAGAAGCTGCACCGGATCCTGCCAAAGTTCGTGCAAAACCTGGTGTCGCCCATCGATGTTCGGGGGCAGTTGCAACTCTATCGCTTGCTCGACGGCACCGTCGCGACCAATCCCGTCGCCGGCAACGACATCGAGATCTACGCCAATATCCATCGCAACTACGACGACCAGATCCAAGCGATCAACGAGGCGTCGCATCACGTCCACATCGAATACTACATCGTCGAGCCCGACAGCGTCGGCTGGCGCTACCACGAAGCGATGATCGCGGCGGCCAAGCGCGGATGCCAAGTCCGCTTCCTCTACGACGCGATCGGGACGAGAAAGCTGGGCGGTCGGTTCCTGGGCGAACTGCATCAAGCGGGTGTCGAGACCGCCTCCTTCATTCCCGTCAACCTCCTGACGCGGAACTGGATCTTCAATTTTCGCAACCACCGCAAGATCGTCGTCTGCGACGGCAACGTTGGCTTCACCGGCGGGGCCAACCTCGGCGAGGAGTACGTCAGCCAGTCCGAAGTCGGCTGGTGGCGAGACACGCACCTGCGCGTGCGCGGGCCGATCGTGTTGCAACTCCAGCGCGTCTTCGCCGAGGACTGGGCCTTCGCGACCCATCAACACCTGACCGACCCCGTGCTCTTCCCCGACCTCGAGCCCCAGGGAAAGGTCGTCACCCAAGTCGTTCCCGGCGGCCCCGACACGGAGGTCCCGGTCTACCACGAACTCTATTTCAGCGCCGTGGCCAACGCGGTCGATCGGATTCGGATCGTCACCCCCTTCTTCGTTCCGTCCGAGGCGATCACGGTCGCGTTGCAGACCGCCGCCCGCCGTGGGGTCGATGTCGTCGTCCTCGTTCCGAAGAAGAGCACCAAGTTACTCGTGCGATTGGCGGCGTGCTCCTACTACGAGGAGTTGCTCGAGGCGGGGGTGCGAATTTTCGAGTACGAACGGGGATTCGTCCACTCGAAGGTGATGACGGTCGATCGTCGCTGGTCGATCATTGGCACCGCCAACTTCGACAACCGCAGCATGAAGCTCAACTTCGAGGTCGGCGTGGCGATGTGGGACTCGGAAGTCACCCGGCAAGCCGACGAGCTCTTCGACGAGGACCTCCGCGAGAGCACCGAAGTGACGCTTGAGCAGTGGCGAACACGTCCGATCACTCGGCAGATCGCCGAGAATTTCGCCCGTCTCTTCAGCGCCATCCTCTAACGCGGACGGACATCTTACGGAGAGTCGCTCGAGAAAGCATCATCCCCGGCGACGGCATCACGAATCGTCGCGAGCAGTTCGCTCTCGAAGTCGGACTCCTTCGCCAGAATCGTCGCGACCCGCGACTCGAGCCAACCGCGATCCTCGTTCGTGATGTACTCGGACGACACGACGATAACCGCGATCTCTTGCCACCGATCGCGAGCCTTGAGGGCGCCGATCAACTCGAAGCCATCCATCACCGGCAACCGCAGTTCCAACAGGATGACGTCGGGGATGTTCTCCTCGATCTGTTGGAGAGCCTCGCGACCGTTGCCGCACGTTCCCACTTGCCACTCCTGAGCCCGAAGGGTGCGTGAGACGCGTTCGATGAACTGCTGATCATTGTCGACGATCAGGCAGCGGCCCTTGCCCTTGCCGCCAACCAAGCGTTCCAGCATCCGCAGCAAGCGATCCTGCTTGATCGGTTTGACCAAGTAGTCGACCGCCCCGAGAGCGTAGCCCATCCGCTTCTTGTCGCTGACCGAGACCACCACCACCGGGGTATTGACGAGGGCGGCATCGGCCTTGAGCGTGTTGAGGACCGACCAGCCGTCCATCTCGGGCATCAGTAGATCGAGCATGATCAAGTTGGGCGGCCGCTGGCGGGCAATCTCGAGCCCCTCCTTGCCGGAGGAGGCGACATCGACTTGATAGCCGGCGCGACCGATCATCCGTTCGAGCAAGTCCCGCGAACCGGAGTCGTCGTCGATCACGAGCACGCGCCCTCGTTTCGCGATGGAGGATTGCGGATGCACGACCGAGTTCGCCGTCGGCTCGGAGAGATCGTCGACGGAACGCTCCTCCTCGACCGGACAAGGCAGACGAACGGTAAAGGTCGATCCCACGCCTGGCTCACTTTGGGCGGAGATGTCGCCCCCCATCAATTGGCACAGCTTGCGGGAGATCGCCAAGCCGAGCCCGCTTCCGCCGAGGTCCGAGGTGGTTGTCGTCTCGGCTTGTTCGAAGGGCTCGAAGACCCGCGCGAGCTGCTCCTCGTTCATGCCGATGCCGGTGTCGGTGACTTCGAACTGGATCGCTCGCCCGTCATCGACACCCGCGAGCCAAACGCGGAGCCAAATCTCCCCCTCGTGGGTGAACTTGCTGGCGTTGCCGAGCAAATTAATGAGCAACTGTTTGAGTTTGGTGACGTCGGCGCGGATGCTTCCGATGTTCTCCGAGAGTTCCACGACCAAACGATTGGCGTGGTGCTCGACGACGGAGAACATCGTCTCGGCGACATCGTCGACCAGCCCCTTGACGTCACACGTCTCGAGGTAGAGTTCCATCCGACCTGCCTCGATCTTCGAAAGGTCGAGGACATCGCTGACGAGATGCAAGAGGTGTCGCGACGCTTTGAGGATGCGCTCCAAGTCGGGCAAGTAGGCGTCGTGGCCGGCGTCGGTCGCGTCCTCGTAGAGCATCTCGGAATAGCCGATGATGGCGTTCATCGGTGTCCGCAGTTCGTGACTCATGTTGGCGAGAAAGGCGGACTTGGCGCGGTTGGCGGACTCGGCTTGTCGTCGCGCCGCTTCGGCCGCCTCGGCCCGCTGCTTGAGAGAGAGGCTCGAACTGAGTAGGTCGACGACCCCGCGCAAGGCCGCGATCTCGTCGCCGCCATGGAGCCTTTCGCGCTCGGCTTGCTCCTGTTCGTGACCGGCGACGACGCCATGATCGCGCCGAACCGCCAAGAGCCGTCGCATGATCGAACGCAGCGGACCGATCAAGCGTTGATTCAAGAAAACGAAAGAGGAGATCGAACTGATGACCAGGATCAGCGCCATCGTCATGACAACCTGGGTGGTGACCGCGTTGGCCGGCTGCGTGACGAGTCGGTCGGGTGTCACCAGGATGATCTTCCAGTAGGTGTCGGGCATGAGGTAGATGGTCGCCGTCGACGGCTCGCGGAGGAAGGGGTCCTCCGAAAGGCGAAGTTGATGCACGACGACTGGCAACCGGTTGTGACCGTTGTCTTGATCGGCAACGGTGGCGGAAGTGAGTTCGGCTTGTTCGAGCGTCGTTCCCGGAACGGTCAGGACCAAGGCTTCGACGAGCCCGTCGTCGAGTTCTCCCTTGGAACGTGCCGTGGCGATCAGACGCTGGTTGATCTCCGAGAGGAGATCGACCACTTCGCGAAAGATGGGATGAGCCGTCGCGAACGCATCGATCGTCCCCTGCGACAGGGGAGCTCCCGAGGGACCGAGAGGAACATCGTCGTCGAGCTGGGACACCGGGAAGGACAAGAAGCGATTGTCGCGATCCAGGGCGATCGCATATCCACCGAGTTGGGAACTGGCGACATGCAAAAACGTATCGATCTCACCGAGGTTCGCATCGATGGTCGCGCAGCCGACGAACTTGTCGCGATTGAGCATCGCCTGCGAACAGGTCACCATTGGCTTTTTCGTATGGGGATCGAAGTAGGGCTGGGACCAGTAGCATCGCCCCTGGGGAAAGAACCGCGTCGGGACGTACCATTCTTCCTTGTAGTACGGGGTTCCCCCCGGCTGGTTGTAGTCGTCCAAGTACGTGAACGCATCGTTCTTTCCCCGACTCCAGAAGAAGCTGTGACGGTCCTTGCTGGCGTCAAAGGCTCCGGGGGCCGGCCAGATGCCGCCGCTGAGCACGAGGTCTTGACCGGCGTTGCTCGAAAGGACCTCCCCGGCGACCCGTTTGATCAAGGCATCGTCGCGAGGCAACACGGCACCGAGCTTGGCCAACGATTCGGTCAAGCTCTCCACCACGTGCAGCTTGCCGCTGAGTTCGATGGCGATCTCGCGACCTGTCTGTTCCACCAGTCGGTTGGTCGTGGAGACGAGCGTCTGCCGCCCACCGGTCCGCATGATGATGAACACGGCGATGATGTTGATCAGCAACACGCCCGCGAGAAAGAGCGACATGCTCCAGCGCAGACTATAGCGCCATGTCACCAGAGGGCGTCGGGATCGCGCTTGGTCGTCGTGTGCGAGGGCTTCGTCCGGCATACCCAGTCCAGACCGAGGAGCATTAAAGGTGGGCCAGCGGCGGGCCCGCGGCGCTGACGCCGCCGGGGCATTCTAGAAACGAACCCTCATCGTCGCCCCTCCCTTTTGGCGAGGAGCCCGAACACGGGGCAATCCGATCACTCCCCCTTGTCCAAGGGGGAGTTGGTGGGGGTCTTCTTCCCACCCATCTCCTTCCGCAACGCCATGCAACCTTCCCGAGCCGAAACGCCGCCCCCCCCTCTTTCCCCCCTTGTCCAACTGAGTATCGGGCACATCGTTGTGGAGGCGGGGGCTGGCGGTGCTTGAGGATTCGTCGAAATGCCCGTTTGGTCAGCTCGCTTTTGGGAACGGCGGGGCCCATGGCGGTCGTTGGCTCGAGATATCGGGCATTCGAGCTGTTTGGGGCGGCTTGCACGCGTTGCTTGAGAAGCTTTGGTTGGAGAAGAGAGGGCTGGAGACAGCGGTGGGCGCAAGGGGCAACGCGGGCCTGCGGGGTTCGAACGGTACGCGCAAGCCGGTCCGAGGTCGCGGCCCCATGAGCCGGAAGTGGGAACTGCCGGGTTGGAAAGAGACTCGGTTAGCGGTAACCGTTCACGGTTTGGTGACAAGGGATGGGCAGGGTCGCGATCGGAAATGAGCGTCGACGGCGTCGGTGAGGTAGGTGAAGAGGTCGCGGGATTGTTGTCGGCAGGTCTCGATAACGGTCAGTGTGGTTTCGACGAAGCGACTGCCGGCGTTGCTCTGAGTGCCGAAGGAGAGCTTCCTCCAGATCACGGCGTGACGTAGCGAACGTTCGCTGAGGTTATTGGTCGGGTCGACGCCATCTTGGTCGAGAAAGGTCCAGAGCCATTCGCGATGGTCGTAGAGTTCCCGACACATGCCGATCAGTTTCGGGTTGCCGCTAAAGAGACCGCGCAGCAGCAAGTGCTCGATCTCGCGACGAACGGGAGCCAGACGATGTTTGAGTGTTCGGCGTGTGATGGTTCCGTCTCGGCAGCGTGCCCATTCGCGAAAGAGTCTTTTCGTCGGTCGCATCAGGTCATGACCCAGGCGTTTGACTTGACAGTCGCTGCTGTCGATCAAGGCTTGGAAGTCACGCTTGAGATGAGCCCAACACCACTGCAGGCGGCCAAGCTGCCAGTACATCTTGGCTCGGTCACACATCACGACGCCCGAGAAGTTCTCGCCAAGCAGTTCGTTCAGCACGGTAGCCGCCCGCGAGCCACGCATCGTGAAGAGGGTGAAGGTGCTGGCCACGAAGGTCCACAACCATGCCTTCTGACCCGCTTGTTTGGTCGGCGTCTCGTCGGCCCCCAGTTGTGGTTGAGTCGGGAGGGTCGTCGCCAGTTCGTCGTAGGCCGGCCGCAAGGCTTCGGTGATGATCGCCTGATGTTTCACCGTCAAGCCGACGCTGCAAGGCTGACCAAGCAGCGACTCGAGAAACAACGCCGTGCGGCGTTTGCTTTGGCGGAAGCAAGCCATCAGCAAACCGCTCAACGCGATCAGACGCGGTCCGGATTGCCCGGTCGGTACCCCTTCGGGCAGGGGAGCACAGGTGCTCTCGCCGCAGCAAGGACAAGCGAGTCGATGACGACGGTACTCGTAACCGTTCACGGATTGGTGACAAGGGATGGGCAGGGTTGCGATCGGAAATGAGCGTCGACGGCGTCGGTGAGGTAGGTGAAGAGGTTGCGGGATTGTTGTCGGCAGGTCTCGATGACGGTCAGTGTGGTTTCGACGAAGCGACTGCCGGCGTTGCTCTGAGTGCCGAACGAGAGCTTCCTCCAGATCACGGCGTGACGTAGCGAACGTTCGCTGAGGTTGTTGGTCGGGTCGACGCCATCTTGGTCGAGAAAGGTCCAGAGCCATTCGCGATGGTCGTAGAGTTCACGACACATGCCGATCAGTTTCGGGTTGCCGCTAAAGAGACCGCGCAGCAGCAAGTGCTCGATGTCGCGACGAACGGGAGCCAGACGACGTTTGAGTGTTCGGCGTGTGATGGTTCCGTCTCGGCAGCGTGCCCATTCGCGAAAGAGTCTTTTCGTCGGTCGCATCAGATCATGCCCCAGGCGTTTGACTTGGTGGTCGCTGCTGTCGATCAAGGCTTGGAAGTCACGCTTGAGGTGAGCCCAACACCACTGCAGGCGGCCAAGCTGCCAGTACATCTTGGCTCGGTCACACATCACGACGCCCGAGAAGGTCGCGCCAAGCAGTTCGGTTAGCACGGTAGCCGCCCGCGAGCCACGCATCGTGAAGAGGGTGAAGGTGCTGGCCACGAAGGTCCACAACCATGCCTTCTGACCCGCTTGTTTGGTCGGCGTCTCGTCGGCCCCCAGTTGTGGTTGAGTCGGGAGGGTCGTCGCCAGTTCGTCGTAGGCCGGCCGCAAGGCTTCGGTGATGATCGCCTGATGTTTCACCGTCAAGCCGACGCTGCAAGGCTGACCAAGCAGCGACTCGAGAAACAACGCCGTGCGGCGTTTGCTTTGGCGGAAGCAAGCCATCAGCAAACCGCTCAACGCGATCAGACGCGGTCCGGATTGCCCGGTCGGTACCCCTTCGGGCAGGGGAGCACAGGTGTTCTCGCCGCAGCAAGGACAAGCGAGTCGATGACGACGGTATTCCGTGATCATCGGCTTGATCTCGGGGAGTTCCCACACTTGATGCCGCAACGGATCGGAGTCCTCTCCCGTCAGCGGTGTGTCGCAACGCCGGCAGGTCTTCGGCAGCAGCGTCACGACTTCCTGGCATTCCTCGGTGGGAACCAAAGAACGTTCGTGTTTCTTATGACCTGGTTGGCCACCACGCTTACGCTTCGATCGCGGCGCCTTGCGTGGTGTCTTGGCATGCGGATGCTGACAGCCGGGAGGCAGCGACGAGTTCCGCGGGTTCTTGGGAGGGCCAAGTGTCTCTTCCAATTCCGCGATTCGCAGCAGCAACGACTCGACGAAGGCACGCACCTCCGGCGTCATCTGGGCCGCGAGTTCAGGAGGTATCTTCGACTTCCCTGTCATGAACGAATTCTCTCACGACTTCCCTTTCGTGAAAAGACCAACTCACAGGGTGTGAACGGTTACATTCTTGCGAGTTGTCGTGAGCAATAAGAGTTTCTTCGGCCAAGAGGAATTCAAGTCGGTATCGTTCGAGAAGAATGAGGAAATCAATGGCCATTTCTATTTGATTTCGTTCACATCGAGTTTCCCGGAGGACATCAGCATGCCCGAGGATGTCAAACGATCGCTTGAGACCATCGAAGTAGCACTCTGACTACCAATGTCGAAGTTCCAGTACCATTCGTTTCCGAATTAAGGATGTACGAGATCTGGATCCCGAATGCTGTCTATCCGAGTTTGCTGGAAGCTCTCGATTGACGTCGGTGCGATGAGTTCGGTTGCATCGTCGACTCCAAGGATAGTCCTCGGGATGGTGGTCGTTGGTTGACAGATCCTCGGCCTGCCGGCGATGAGTGAGCGTTGCAACGGTGGCGTGTGAGAGAAGCAGGAACCGATGACGATGGCGAATCGGTCACCGATCAACTGGGGGTGGCGGCATGGGCGCGGCGTTGGGCTCGGCGGGCGCGTTTGCGGTCGGCTCGTTGACAGGCTTCGTCGGCGCGCTCTTGGAGACGATGCTGGGGGTGCTCGTCGATCCAACGGTCGGGTAGCAACGAAGGGAGATCCGAAGCCGGAGTGGTCGGCAGGCGGGTGTAGACATCGCGGAGGTAGGCGAAGGGATCGACGTGATGGCGGTTGCAACTCTTGGTCAGCGTGAAGAAGGTGGCGGCGGTCTCGCCTCCTTGGCTGTTGCCGAAGAAGAGCCACGCCTTGCGGCCGAGGACGGCGTACTTCAGCGCCGCTTCGGTGCGGTTGTTGTCGATGGGAATCGCCCCATGGTCGAGATAGCACGCGAAGGACTGCCAGCGGTTGGTCATGTAAGCGATGGCGGCGCGCAGCTTCGATTTCGGAAGCTCCCGCTCGTGCTGCTCGAGCAGCCACTGATGGAACTCGGTCACGATCGGCTTGGCGCCGCGTTGTGACACACTACTGTCACGGGCGCGATCTTCGATGTCGTAGAGCCGCTGGAAGTAGCCCAGGGCGGTGTGCGTCCGCACGCTCGGCGCGCTGAAGTGGATCTCCTCGAACTTACGGCGCGCATGAGCCCAGCAACCGACGGGGACGATCTGGTCGTCCGCCGCGGCGATTCGCTCGTAGCACGTGTAGGCATCCGACTGCAAGTAACCCTGGAAGCCGGCGAGGAATTGTTCCGGACCATCGCGGCTGCGGTCGGGCGTGAAGTGGAAGCAGTCGTAGGGATGGGCATTGTCGCCGACGGTGCTCCAGAGATAGGTCTTGGTGCAGCCAGGCGGCTCGCCCGCCAACATCTTGACCGGCGTTTCATCGGCGCCCAGCACCTCGGATTGCAACCCCAGCCGACGCATCAGTTCGACTAACGGCGCGACCGCCAAGGCCAGGGCGAAGAGCCAACGCTGCTGCGTGCCGCGGCCGATGCGGCAGCCGTGGCGCGAGAGGATGTCCTCTTGTCGATAGTAGGGCAGATGATCGGCGAAGCGACTGGCGGTCAGATGAGCCCAGAAGCCGGGGCCGGCGTAAGCGTCGATCAACTGGGGCGGCTTCGTTGCCGAGACGATCGTCGTCTCGCCCGATGCTTCGTCGCGAACGATCACCTCTTGGTAATGTTCGATCACATGGATCGAAGCGGGCGTGAACTCCAACTGCTCGCTGGTCTTCTTGAAGAACCGCCGGGCGGTCGGGTCGTTCCTCAACTCCTCGGGAACCTCTTGCTCGTCGAGTTCGTGACGGACCGTCTTGCGCGGCAGCAACTCGGGGAAGAGACGCCGGCCGCGTCCCTTGCTCGTGCGGCGTTCCGGTGACGGTTCGTCGTCATCGCTCTCGTCGTCGTCGCCGGAGCCTGAATCGTCGTCCGCCCCGACGATTGTCGAGTCGAACAAAAGCCCCTGCTGGGAATCGTCGACGAAGCGTTCCCGCCGCCGGCCGTACAAGGTCCGCTTGAGCAAGTCGACGTCGCTCTGCAAGCGATCGATCGTCTCCTGCTGCTGAGCGATGATTGCTTGTTGTTGGGCGATGGTCTCTTGCTGCTGGGCGATGACGGCGGCTTGCCGTCGGCGCTCCCGATCGAGTTCGAGGATCAACTCGTGGCAGGCGTCGATATCGTGGGGGAGGTTCACGTCGAAGGCGTCCATCAAACCGATCTCAGTTGTCGCGGGGACACCCTAGCACGTCGACATCGGAGGCGCCAGAGCAGTTTCAGCGATTTCGACGGAATGACGAGAAAGCCTGCGAGTCCTCCTCGTCGCTGCCATCACCATGACATCGTTGTCGCTCGCGAAGAGAACGCCAGGGTCGATCGTCCAACGAGATTGGCAAGCGAAGAACCCTGGGTCCGAGGACAACCGAAGACAAGACTCGGTTTTGGTCGCGTGCCGTCCCATGGCTTCCAGTCTCTCGCCGCCGTGACGGGGAACTGGCGTCACGAAGGAGCAGCGGCGCGTCCTGGCTCCGCGGAGCGGCACGCATCATTCGGGAAAGAGCGAGGGGAAGTCACGAACGACGGGACGACGTCGCGTCACGGTGCTGATCGGAGACTTGAAAGCGCTTGCGATGCCGGACCGAGGAGAGGTCGATGCCCTCGAGAATGAGTGACAATTGTCCGGCAGTGATCTCGAGGCCGGCCTCATCGTCGGCCGCCTGGGCGTCGGGAAGCTGATAGCTCCCTTCCTCCAACTGCTGATACCAAATGCAATAGCCGACGCCGCCCCAATAGAGAACCTTGATCCGATCTCTGCGGCGATTGATGAAGACGAACAGGTGGCCCGAAAGCGGATCTTGCACGAGCACCGACTCCGCCAAGGCGATGAGTCCGTGAAAGCTCTTACGCATGTCGACCGGTTCCCGAGCCAGAAAGATCCGCACCTGGTGAGGGATCGACCACATGCTCAGCCCTCCTCGACGCTCTCGAGGGCCGCAAGCACTTTGCGCAACGCGTCGCTGTCGACTTGAGCCGGCGCTCGCACGATGTAGCCTCGGGGATGAACGATCTCAATCACGCTCGTCGATTCGGAGACCATCCGCAACGCGACGAACGGCGACGGACACGTCCCACCGCCATCGACCGCAGTCGAACGTTTCCCTTTTCGATCGCGTCGCTGTAGCTCACGCCGCCAACCGTAGAATGACGCCTCCGAGATCCCATCTTCCCGGCAGAACACCCGAACGCCCCGCCCGCTCTCCTCTTGCCGACGAACGACCTTCCGCCAATACGCTTCCTTCTCCGCACAACGAACTCGCATCTTCCGCCTCGCGACAAACCAGGGCCAACCAACCCAAGCCTACCGCAACCCACAAGACGCCACCGTTGCAACGCTCACCCTCACGCGTCAACTGGCCCGCGAGATCGAAGGTGTAGTCGTAGTCGACCAGGAGTTGGTCGAGTGAATCGCGGTGGGTGAGGTCGGTCAGCCGGCCGACATCGTCGTACTCGAAGAGCGTGTTGCCCACGGCCGAGGTCTGGTCGATCGACGCGAAGCGATCGGTCCGTGTTCGTTCGCCACGAGCGTTCCGAGTGCATAGGCTGTGCGCTGTCGGAGCGAGTCCGGAGATGCAGCCGAGCTGTCGATTGGGCGTCGATCTAGGAAATGTTTGGCCCGTTGACTAACCGGGTCTTCGGAGTTACTTCCTCTTGACGAAACGCTTCCAGAGTTTCGGATAGAGCTTCGGCAAGTCGTCTTCCTGCCACGGTTCGCCCGTGAGTTCCTGGGGAACATCGCGCACATGATCGTAGATGTCGCCGCCATCCTTGCTGCTGTAGGCCTCCGGGGCTGCGTAGAGCAGTAGCTCGCATTCGACGTTGTCGCCAGGTTCAATTGCCTCGGCCGCCTTTTCCGGTGCGTCGAGCCAACGCTGATAGGCTTCGGATCCCTGTGAGATGATCCATGCGCGGAAGTACTCGAATCCATCGTCAGAACCAAACCCGCCATTGACGATGGCCGCGATCGCCCAGAGATCTTGGCGATAGAGTTTGCTCATCCGCTCGCTCAAGATGTTTTGGAAAGTTACGATGCTTCGTTTGCCGAACGACTCAAGCTTCTCTACGAGTAGCCCCGGAAAGTCCTCGTCCTCTTCGGCTTGGTCACGACACGTCGATATCACGTCCCAGAACACCTCTTCAGACATCTTTCGTCGGTCGGCTGGAAAGCGACTCTTGGGCTTGCGCTCCTGCCGAAGATTCTCGAGAATAGATGCCACTCCACTCGCTTCCTTGTCATCCAGCGACAAGTTCATTGATCTAAGGTACCCATGTATGGCACGCTCGGCAAAATACTTGTGTTTGGCCGAGTACAGCTTCGAAGCTTCTAGATCCTTGTCAGACATGTCCTTTAGTTCGCTTCTCGATGGAAGCGACCCATAGTACTCCCTGGCTCTCTTCTTGATAAGGCGACTCCACATACGCTTGATTTGTTGGGTCATTCCATTCTCTCGTAACACGGACTCGAGCATGTCAATCATCCGGCTACGCTCGTCGCTAATTCCATTTGGTTCGCGGAGATTGAGCGCGTCAATGTCCACCAATCCATCAACCAACAAAGAGAATCTCCCCTCGGACAGATATCGGTTGAATACATCATGGACGGCTGTGTCGATTGCTGTCGAATACGTGAAGTCGCTCCCCATTCGCTTCCCTTGAGCCGCCCATTCGGCAATCAATTCGTCTGTTCGTATCGACCTGTCATTTGAGAAAGTATTCATTTTGGTTGTTCAACTTGTCTAGAGTCGTCGAAGCGATCTGAAAGATGACCACAAGACCAGCTAACAAGGCCATGGATTGTTTTTGGCTGGATTCCTGACGTTCTTTACGATGTCCTTGGGAAACAATGCTTCCAGGCGATTCTTTAGAAATTGCTCAATTCGAAAAAGGTCGCTTTCCTTGAGCTCCTTCGAAAGCCTGATCGCAATATGTTTGTTCAGAGTCGATCCTCCTTTGTTCAACGCACTTTTCCAGGCATTTCGTCTATCACGGTGATTGAGTGTCTTGCCTGTATACACTTGTTCCCCGTTGTACCAAAGGTAGACACCTTGGCCGCTTAGTCCTGTGATTCCTTGTATTGCGAACTGAACGGCTGAGTCGATGAACACTCCTTCTAAGTATTGTCCAAGGCACTTCACAGCCTCTCTCTTTAAGGCTTGGAGCCTCTTGTGTACAGCTTTTTCCGACATCGCTGCCAAGCCGAGTGGATCGATGGCGGAGAGAGGGGAGTTGCCGACATAGCGATAGAGATTGGTGTCGCCCGCACCGAAACCGAGAGGGTCTCGGCTGAGGAAACGGCCCGTCGTGGGATTGTACTCGCGGAATCGGAAATTGTAGCCTCCCGTCAGGGGCTCGAACTCTCGCCCTGTAAAGAGAAAACGGTCTCCCGAGAGCGCGTTCGTTTGTGCGATCGGAGTCCCGAAAGCGTTGTAGTCGATGTGGTTGATGACCTGGCCAGCATGATTCACGAGGTCGTGAACGGTTCCCAGCCTGTCGGTGAGATACCAGGAGACTCCTTCGGACGGTTTCCATCGGGCCAGGAGTTCGTCGATACCCTCGCCGATGAGGTATCGTGCCAGGATGGTGCCATTTGTATTAAAGTCCGCCCAGGTGTTCAGCTCATTGTAGGTATGGTGCTCGACGTTCCCATCGCGGATCTCCGTGATGCGACGTCCGGAGGTGTCGTACACATAGGTGAGTTCATGCAGGATGACTCCGCCGGATGAACTGATGGTCGTGCGAAGTAACCGGTTGCGATGGTCGTACGCGTAGCTGGTCGTTTCCCCCGTCGCCTTGAGAGTTTTCTCGACTAGGTTGCCTTCCGCATCGTAGACGTAGAGGAACTCGGCATCTTCGAGCAACTCGTTATTCGCGCCGATGATCGTGTCGACGTCGGAACGGTTACCGTTGTCGTCGTACGCGAATGTGTCGGCGAGGATGGAATCGATGAAGACTTCAGTGATCTGACCGAAGTCGTCGTATTGGTAGTCGTAGGCGTTTCCGTGATGGGTTGATCGGACGACCTGGCTAGCGAGGTTGTACTCGTAGGTGTAGCCGGTCAAGACATTGTCGAGAGCATCGGTGTGGTCGATGGTCTCCGTGCGGCCAGCGTTGTCGTAACCATAGTGGGTTCGCCCTACGAGAGTCACCCCGGAGGCATCGCTGAAGCGACGGACGTCTTCAAGGTGGCGGCTCTCATCGTAGGCAAGCTCAACACGTACGTCGTCAAGACCGGCGCCAGCCCATGTATAAGATATGGGTAGTTGCCGTTCATCGTAGGTGCTGGTGACGACCACGCCTGAGTTGTCGCTTACCGTCAATCGGTCCCCAATGGCATCATAGGTGTAGGTCAGGACGACATTGGGTGCGTTTGGTGTGCCCAAATTGTCTTCCGACAGCACACGGTCGAGCTCATCGTAGGTGTAGCTGAGGCTGCTGAAGTTGTCAGACGTAGTCAGCACGTTGCCGACTTCGTCATAACCCCAGAAGAGTTCGTTGACCAGTGTCCCATCGGATTCACGCCACGATTCAGATGTCAGACGATTGTTCTTGTCGTACGTGAAGGTCGTCGTCCGGAGATTCCGGTCTGTTAACTCGACAATGTTGCCTTGTCGGTCGTAGGAGTAGAGACGCTGAGCACCTGTCGCATCGGTGTCAGAGATGACGTTTCCGTTGTCGTCGTACTCGAAAGTTGTTTCGTTGCCGAGTGAATCGGTCACTCTCGACACCTGATTGTGGATCGTGTATTCGAGCCTCGTCTCCTCTCCATTTCGATTGCGAATGAGAACGGGTAGCCCGGTCTTGTCGTACTCCCATGTAGTGACAAATCCGAGTTGATCGGTAAGGTGGACTCGATTGCCGAAGACGTTGTACTCCATGAGCATCTGGGAACCGTCGTCATCCGTGATCTGGGAAGGGCGGTCGCTCGGGTCGGAGTAGGTGTACGTGGTCGCGAACCCGCTGGGATTCGTCGTCTGGGTGATTCGGCCGAAGGTGTCGTAGGCTAGAAGTGAACTGTGTCCCGCTTGGTCAATCGTTTCGATGAGATGTCCGCTGGAATCGTAGATGTATTGGATGGTTGCACCAAGAGCATCTTCGGCAGTCAAGAGTCGGCTGAAGCTGTCGTACGTGAACGTGGTGACATTGCTCAGATGATCGGTGACGGTAAGTACGTTGCCGCGATCGTCGTAAGTTTGTGTTGTCGTGAACCCTCGTCCGTTCGTAACGGTGAGTTCATTTCCATCGGCATCGTAGGTGTAGGATGTGGAGTGACCCTCGGGATCAATCTCTTGAATGATGTTTCCGCGATCATCGAATATGAGGGTCGTCTCGTTGCCGAGACGGTCACCGATGATCTCCGTGTTGTTGGCCAGATCGTACTCTGACGTCACCGAGTATCCGAGAGCGTCATACGTATTGCTGATACGACCTTGTTCATCGTACTCGTTGCGGATAGAAGGCACCGTGCTCGAACACCCGCAATCGTCGTCGATCACCTCGTCGAGGTAATGGAGCGGGTCGTCAAGGTAGGAATAGGAGGTGACGTTGGACTCTTGGTCGGTGACGGAGACGAGTTCGCCGGCGCCGTTGTAGGCGTAGGTGATGCGGTTGCCGGCGGGGTCGATGACGGCGGTGATGCGGCCGAGGGCGTCACGCTCGAAGAGGATCGACTCGCCGACGGAGCTGAAGATCCCCTCGTCGGTGTAGGTGAGGGTGACACCGGTGCGGGCGGTGACGGTCTGGAGACCGTTGAACTGGTCGTAGCGGTACTCGGTGCCGTCCTTGGTGGTCAGCGTGTAGACCGACGGATTCCAGTTAAGACCGAAGAGATAGAGGGCGAAGGTGCCGTCGGCGCTTTGCTGGAGCGGAACGGGGTCGACCGAGAGTTCGTGGAAGACGCCCGGGTCGGCGATGAAGCGGGGCCGCCAGAGGGTTCCGAGGGCTCCCCCTTCCGGAACGGGGTCGAAGGTGTAGCCGCCACGCTCGCCGTCGGGGCCGGTAAGGTAGACGCGGGTGCCGATGCGGAAGGGTGTCGCGCCGAAGAGACCGCTGGTCCGCTCGGCTTCGACATTGCGAACCGTTTCGCGGATCTCGCCGTCGGCGATGTCGAGGGTCCAGCCGAAGCCGAAGTCGCCGGCATCGTCGGCCTGGCGGGTGTCGTAGGTGCGACCGACGGTGATCGGTATTCCCGCGAGCGGGACTTCGAGGTCGGTGACGCTCATCGTGAAGTGGCCGATCTTGGCGTTGCCCTCGACGCTCAGTTCGAGGTGCTCCATCCAGATGAGGCCGTTGACGTCCTGCGCGAGGACTCGCAGGACGTAGCCATCGTTTTCAAGAATCGTCGGGTCGATGGTGCCGAGAACGCCGTCGATCGTGGTCTGGCCGGCCGCCTCGATGCGGGCGAAGGTCTTGAACGAGAGGTCGATGTATCCGGGGGCGATTCGGCCGAGGGCACTGTAGTCGGCGAGGGCGAGTTCGACGAACTCGAGGTTGTCGTCGGTCACGGTGCCGACAACATCGGTGAGATACGTGATCGTGTCGCCCGGCTGCGGACTGGTGATGGTGACGACCGGCGGCGTCGTGTCGGCCGGATCGAAGACGCGAATCGTCTGGAAAGCAACCGCTTCATTTCCAGCGGCGTCGACAGCCGTGGCGGATACTCCCTGCACACCTGACATAGCGAATGACAGTTCCGCCTGATTCTGGGCGTCGAGTGAAATGGGAATGCCGCTAGAGGTTACGATCAGGCTCGACACGGCGAGATTGTCTCGCGCGATGACTTCGATCGTGACGACTTCATCAGGTCCGACCAAGGCTTTCGAAGTCAAGATGCTCACCGACGGAGCCTCCACGTCGGCTGTGATCTCCAAGGAATAGCTGACTTCATCAGACCGACCAAACTCATCGTGAGCACGAACCGTTACGACGTGGCCTCCAATATCAGACAGATCAGGGAACCAGCTTAGGATGCCGGATCGTGAATCAATCGTCATCGTTGAGGGGGATTCGACGAGCTCGAAGTCGACAGGACCTATTTCTCCCTCGGCGGTGAATCGATAACGATATGGTTCACCTGCGGTATTTGTGGTTGGAGGATTCCCGATCAAGGAGAGTTCCGTCGACGCCAACACCTTGAGGGAGAATGATTGGTAAGCATCTCTGCCTCCACCATTCGCTACACGAACGGTCACAAGGTTGGAGCCGACATCGGCAGACGTCGGCATCCATTCAAGCAGCCCGGTCTCGATGTCGATGCTCATTCCCCCCGGTGCATCGTCGAGGTAGTACTGGAGCACTTGATCGCTCGGATCTACTACGGTTACTGCATAGGCGTAGGGTTGGCCATCCATGGCGAACTGCACTGGTTGAGAGTCGATGGTAAGGCCATCATACGCTGTGACAGTGATAGTGAGATCTGACCAGTCGCCAATCTCGTCGTATGCACGGACAGTGACATCATGAGGACCGACTTGATCAGCTACCGGCACCCAGCTTAGTGTGCCGCCAACCTCATCCAACACCATGCCCGCTGGGCCGGCGAGGAGTTCTAGGTAGACATCCTGCCCTTCCGGATCGATTGCGGATGGAGAATATGTGTACAAATCGCCAACAACGGATACGGTTTCAGGAGTGCCGGAGAACATCGGAGGTTGATTTGAGGACGCCCCTTCGTCGAAACGGAGTCCAAAGTTATCTGTGTTTACCGTTTGGCCCGCTATGAGAGAGTGTGTGTAGCGTCCCGAACTTGGTGTGGTGACAAGCCAGAGCGGCGGAGCTTCAAGAGCGACTGTATAGTTCCCGGGTTGAAGGTTCGGGAACACGTACTGGCCGTAGCGGTCTGTCAAGGTCCACGATTCGTTGAAATCTCGTCTACCGTCCCCATCGTAGTCGAGGAACACAGTCCAACCTTCAAGCGACCCTTCCGCGGTATCGGGAAACAGTAGATAGGTCGGGCGGTCAATGCCGCCGGTCGCGAACACGCCGAGAAACTGACCCGATTGACCGTCATAGCGCAATACGTTGTCACTTCCACGGTTGCTGACATAGAGATCGCCATCCGGCCCAAAGTCAAGCCCAAACGGGTCGGCCAAACCTCCTCCCGTTGCGAACGTGTCAAGGAACGTTCCCGTCAGACCATCGTACCTTAGGACATTATCTGTATAACGACTAGCGACATAAAGATTGCCATCCTGGCCAAACGTAAGACCATCAGCGCCATGAAGTCCACCGGATCCACTTGCGACAAACGTTTCACTCACACCAGTTACCGGGTCGTAGCGAAGAACATTGCTTGAAGCAAAGCCTGCAATGTAGAGCCAGCCATCTGGGCCGAATGCTAGTGCAGACGTTCCATCGGTGGACGGAAGCGACAGATTCCCAAGCCAAGCACCAGTGGTTGCGTCGAACTGATGGACGTCATCTGATAGGAAACCAGCTACGTAGAGAACTCCGTGTGAACCAAATACCAAACCGTGCGAACTGTCGAGACCTCCTCCGGAAGCAAACACGTCGAGGAATGTGCCAGATGGAGTGTACCGCAACACTCGATCATTGCCGGCATCGGAGACATACAGGTTGCCATCGGGGCCATAGCTCAGTCCATGAGGGCTCCAGATGCCGCCATGTCGTACTGAGAAGAGGGCTCCCAAAGGCTCGCCCGTACCGGCGTCAAACGAGGTCACGGAGTCACTATCGGAACTCGAAACAAGTAGAGTTGAGCCGTTCTGCTGTCCGTCTCCGTCACGATCATTAAATACATGGCCTTCTATGGAAGCCGGATCGATTCCTGCAATGGATTGCGATCCGAATTCAGTCGTTGTATCCTGACCCGACGACACCGATACCACTTTGGTGCTGCTGCCGGTTGGCTGCCAACCGTACTCAGCTTCAACTGCGACGACGTAGTCGCCGGGAGCTAGTCCCTCGAATGCGTAGTGACCGAATTCATCCGTGAACGTGAACACTTCTCCCTCGCCTCGCAGACCATCTCCGTCCGAATCGAGAAAGACGACTCGATTCAATAGACCCCACTCTGAATCTGAGGACATTGTGAGAAATGTTGGATAGTTGATTGTTCCTCCAGAATCGAGCGTTGCCAGGTGTACGCCGCTGCGTCCATCGAACTTTAGAACGTTATTGCCGCTCCGATTTGCGACGTAGAGATGGCGATCTGGCCCAAATGCCAGCCCAAAGGGCCCACCCATGCCTCCACCAAACGCGAAGACATCCACGAAGTGTCCTGACGCGCCGTCATAGCGAAGAACTCGATTGTTTAGGCTGCTCGCGACAAAGAGATCACCTGAAGGCCCAAACGTTAGACCGGCCACTCCATCCAAGCCACCACTACCTGACGTGACGAAAGGGACAGCCGTTCCCGTTGCTGGGTCAAGTTTGAGTACATTGTCTGATGCGTAGCCGCCGACGTAGAGGCAGCCATCTGGCCCCAGGGTGATACCTCCCGGCCCACTTAGTTCGGGGAAGGTCATGCTTCGCACGAAAGAGCCATCGATTCCGCTGAGCTGTATGACTTGGTTGGCCTGATAGTCTGCGACGTATACCTCACCACCGAGGTCGAAAGCCAATCCGTTGGGAACACTCAACCCAGCATTCGATCCAAAAGAACCCAATGCACTACCTGTCGTGAGATCGTACCGGAGCACTTCATCCGTATCGGCGCTGTTCACGTACAAGTATCCGTCGGGGCCGATAGCGACTCCATTGGGAGCGTTGAGTCCTCCGAAGCCGACAGGTACGGCAAGGTCGGTATAGGCACCAGTGGCGATGTCGAAACGACTGACGGAGTCCGTGTTACGACTGGCAACCAGCAGATCGCCAGTCGTCTGAGTCCCATCTCCGTCCTTGTCATCAAACACCGATCCAGAAATGGAACCGGGCGGAACAAGCTGCTCTCGCGACAGAGCGAAATCGGCGATGGACGATTCACCGGTGCCAACTACCAAGATCTGAGTGCTTGTGCTGTTCGCATGCCACTCGTCACTCGTTTCGATGACTACAGCGTAGTGTCCAGGCGCAAGACCGTCGAACCGGTACTCTCCGGAGCCGTTAGTCGTAGTGAAATGTTCTCCCTCATCTCGTATCCCATTGTTGTTTGTGTCAATAAACACACCTTGATGTCCAACGCGGGCCTCCGATTCAGGTGACACCGTGAGAAATGTCGGATAGTTGATCGATCCAACAGGGTCCAACGTTGCCAAGTAGTCTCCGGTAGTGCCGTCGAATTTCAGGACGTTGTTGCCCGCATGGTTGCCGACGTAGAGGTGGCCGTCGGGGCCGAACTCGATTCCGAAGGGATCGCCGAGCCCGCTTCCCGATGCAAATGACTCGATGAAGGCGCCGGATTGAGCGTCAAAGCGAAGGATGTGACTGTTCACGGAACTCGAAACAAAGAGATCACCAGAAGGCCCGAACGTGAGTCCTTTCACTCCGTTCAATCCACCGCTTCCTGACGCTACGAACGGGACAGCCACTCCCAGTTCCGGATCAAGCTTAAGCACGTTGTCCGAGTAGTAGCCGCCCACGTAGAGGAAGCCGTCCGGGCCAAGAGTGATACCACCTGGACCATCGAGTGCTGGATGGCTTAGGCTTCGGACGAGAGAGCCATCCTGTCCACTTAGTTGAATGATTTGATCGATCTGGAAGTCAGCGACATAGAGGTCACCGGAAGGGCCAAATGCTAAGCCATTCGGAACGCTCATGCCGACACCAGAGCCAAACGGACTCAAGGCGCTAGTTGTTGTGAGATCGAAGCGGAGTACTTGGTCTGGATCGGCGCTGTTAGCGTACAAGTAGCCATCAGGGCCTACAGCGATACCGTTAGGACCATTGAGTCCACCGAAGCCGACAGGTACCGCAAGGCCAACGTATGCACCAGCGTCGATGCTAAAGCGGCTTATCGAATCAGTGTTGCGGCTGGCGACCAGTAAGTCGCCAAACTGTTGGCTGCCATCGCCATTCTTGTCATAGAAGGTGACTCCGGAGATGGAGGCCGATGGGACGCTGATGACTTCGATAGAAACATTCGCAGTGGCGGAGCCCCCACGGCCATCAACAGCCAGGACGGTGACCGTGTGCTCTCCTAGTTCGGCCGCCGACGGCGCCCAGGAAAGCACTCCCGTGTTTTGGCCAATCACGAGCCCACTCGGACCATCGAGGATCGCATAGGACACCATGTCGCCATCTGTATCATCGGCGATCACCGCAGCGGATAGCTGGCTGTCCACAAGTACACTGAGCGCATTTGGCAGTGAAGTGAAAGTTGGATCAGCGTTTCCAGAAGGGTTGACTTGAACGGTGAAAGCCTGGCGTGCGGCGCCGCCCCGACCATCCTCGACGAGAATCTCCACACTATGGCGCCCGAGGTCCGACTCAGCGGGAGCCCAAAACAACTCACCCGTGTCAGGATCGATATCTAATCCGGAGGGAGTAGAAAGTAGGCTGAAGCGAAGCGGATCGTCGTCGTAGTCTACTACAGAAGGAGGATATGTATACGTGGAACCTTCTTGAACGGAAACAATTGGTGAGGATGTGAAGACAGGAGCTGAGTTGTCTGGAGCAAGAAGGTCGAGGTAAGGTGTGAATCGTAGACCGTCAGAACTCGTGAACCGTATGGTGTGCGTTTCACTGACCGAGCCGGGGATCAGCCCTGGAGCGTGTCGGTCGCCTGCGAACGCTACAATTGGGCGGCCATCCAGATGGATATCAGCTGGGTTTACGAGAGAAGATGTGGCTGGCGCAACGCGATCAACCGCCGCCACGACGACAGGGCCGAGGCGCTCACTACCGATATTGGCCGACAGCATGTCGACAAGAAGCTCATCGTCTTGGCGCTGGAAGGTGGTGTTTGAGAACACCGCCACAGATGACGTTGACGCGTCGACTAGGCCATCGTATTCGACAAGTGCCGCTGCTGGAGGATTCTCCCCACTCTCAACTTCCCAAATTCGGAAGGCGTATTCGCCAACAGCGTTGCCACTTACTGTCAGAGTAAAGTCACCTGTCTCGTTCAGCAATATTGGCCCAGACGAATCAAATGGCCCGTCAATAAGAACGTTTCCGGTTGGACTGGCGAGTTGAAGGTGGAAGCCTTTGTCGCTACCGAGAGCGGCCTGGACAAGTATCTGTTGACCGGTACTTGCCGAGAAGGACCACTCATCGAGTTCGCCAGCGACCGAGATAAGATCGAAGACTCGCTCATCGAGACCGATCTGATTGACCGGATCGGCGATCCCCTCGGGGGAAGCGTTGCCGACGGCAAGATTGAACGTGCCGGTGGCCGAGAGGGAGCCGTTGAGCTGGGCGAGGCCGGCTTCATAGTAGTAGACCATCGCGTCGGCACGATCGACGACCCACAACTCGGTGCTTCCAAGAGCGACTCCCGCCGGATTGAGCGTCAGGCCCGAGGCGTCGAGATTCGCCCCATCGAGCGTCCACTGCCCCAAGAGCGTACCGGCCGTGTCGTAGAGGAAGACGGCGTCGGCGACATCGTCGCTAATCCAGATCGTTGAGCCGTCCGTCGTGATTCCACTGGGACTCGCGTTGGCCGCATCGAGAAGGAATCCGCCGTCGGCAGTGTGACTGCCGTTGATCGTGGCCGCTCTTTCCTCGAAGTAGTCGACGCGTCCTCGTCCCGCATCGAGGAGCCAGAGGTTGGTCTCGTCGGTGGCGATCCCGGAGATGTCAACCGCCTCCGTCGCCGTCCATTCAGCCAAGATCGTGCCGTCTCGTTGTGTCACGAGAACGGTTCCGTCTTGGGATGCCGTCCAGCGGGTGCTTCCCGTGCTGTTCGAGGTGACGCCACGCGGCTGTGTCAACGTTCCAAGCAGCGTCTCCGTGAGCAAGTTCCCGGAAGTGTCGTAGTGGAAGGTCGATGCGGTCGCGGAGTCGACGACGAAGAACCGACCGACTTCATCGGGGATCTCCTCAATGAGGAGTTCCTGACGCGTCGTGTCGTTCGTGAAGAGTTCGCTCGCCGCCGTCTGCTCGCCTGCCGTGAGCGTCGCGGGGTCGGTGTAGGTCAGAACGCCAGCGCCGTCGCCGAGATAGACCGCGAGTAGGGCTCCCGTGTCATCCGCGACGACCGCGTCCGCGAAAGTGTCGCTATCGACATCACCGGTAGCTGCCTCACCGGTGATTCCCGCCGGAGCTGTCAGGGTGATCGCGCTGAACCCTTCTTGCCCGACATCCAAGGGCAGTAGCTCGACGTTGTCGATGGCTGCGGCGGATCCCTTATCCGAAGGGTTGCCGATCAGGTCGAAGTAGAGCGTCGCGACCGTCCCCGCTGCTAGTCCCGAGACATCGAGGGTGATCCTGGTGTCGGCAACGGTGACGCCGCTTCCCATTCTCGTTTCGTCGTCGGGATTCGCGTTGAAAAACGACGTCGTTCCCGAACCGATGGTTGGGACGAGCGAGACGTTCGTCGATGATTCGAGGAGAGACGCCTCGAAGGCATCGGGAATGGAACCATCTTCCTGTGGGTCCAGCCCGAGCGACAACAGATCAAACGAGAGGGTCGTCGCGCCGCCGGGAACGACAAACTCTTGCGAGATCGTCGTGAGCAGGTTCGTGTCGTCCTCGTTGAGCCAAGCGACTTCATTGTCGACGTCGACGGAGGTCGTCGTTGTCCATCCAGTGGTTCCCTCGGAAAAGTCGCCATTGACGATGGCCGAGGCTGGAGCGACATGATCGTTCACGAGCTGGATGACACGATCGGTGCCGTTGACGATGAGATCCAAGTCGCCGTCGGAGTCAAAGTCCTCAGCCGCGATAGAAGTGACCACCCCAAGCCCGGTGACCGTCAGATCGGCACGAGGCTGAAAGGTACCGGCTCCGACGTTCTCAAGAAACGTGACACTACCATCGGTGTGCCCAATCGCGATATCCGTTCGCCAGTCGCCGATCAGGTCACCGGTGACGACGGCGGAGGGAGCAGCGCCGCCGGATGCATAGCGTTGTGGCTTGCCGAGCTGCCCATCCTCGTCGGCGAGACGTACCAAGATCTCGTCGTTGATTCCGTCGAGCTGGATGAGATCCGTGATCACATCGTCGTTGACAAGAGCGGGAAGCCCTTCGATGGTGGGCGGCTCCGTCACGAGTTCGATTGACGTTTCGATCTGGAAGTTCGACTGAGTCGTGTGTCGTTCGGCGAAGAAGAGATCGAAAGAATAGGTTTCGCCTAGGGTCAATCCAAGGGTGTCGAGGTCGACACTTCCCGACGCGGCCCCATGGACCCCGCCGAGATCGACGACAAGCTCATCGTTGACAAAGACCCAGAGATCGTCGTCACCGGTGAAGGAGAACGTTTCGCCTCCCCGATACGTGAACCGAGAGTCGAGTTCGAGAGTGAAGTGAAAGTTGTGCGACCGACCTTCGTTCCCGAACAACTGGTTGTCGATCGGAAAGAAGCTATTGGAGCTGTAGCCGTAGATGCCGGAACCAGCCGACGTTTCCGTCAACGTCAATGGCAGCGTCGTCTTCGTGTTGACGCCCGCGACGTCCTCATACCATTGATCGAAGGTCGCCGAGGACGTGATGGCTCCACTACCATCGGGCCCCGCGAAGACCGGATCGTCATCCGAACCTAGCGTCGACTCCACCAAGCCGGTGGTGAGTCCCGTCGAGCTTCCCTCGAAGTCTGGATGCGAGTCCATGAAGTCGCGGACGGTCGCGTTGAGGGTGATCTCGGATGGAAGCGATGTCATGCTCGCCATCTGGGTCTGCGCTGGCGCGAGCGGTTCCGTCACCAATGGGGCCGCGATCAAATCTTCGCCCACAGAGACAGCTTCCTCGGCATCCGAAAGGAACTGGGGAGATGGGCCTGACACGGAGAAGTTGCCAGTATTGCCTCCTCCATCGCCCCCCAATCCGCCGAACATCTCGATCCGGCTCGATTCGAGGGGCGCTGTTGGACGCTGTTGGTCGGCGAACCCAACAAAGGAGTCCGATCGACGAGCCGAGCCACTCGAACCGCTAGACGCGTCGCTTACCGAGAATATGTCGTCAGGGAGAGGGTTGAGTTCGTCCTTTACCTCGGAAGTGTCGTCGTGAGTCGTTGAGACCTGCGACGCGAAGACCGCAGGATCGCGACGCAATCGTGATCGGCGTGTCGACCGGCTATCGACCTCACCTTCTTCCCCAAGCCCTGGTTCGGCCTCGACGATCGGCATTGAAGGAGGTGTCGTTGAGTTGGTCCGTCGTTGGACGGAGGGTTGTTCCTCGCTGTCAGCCATCGCTTGAGGCGTCAGGCCGAAGAGAGCTGGCAGGAAGGGAAGGCTCGACCATGCGTAGTCGGTCGGCGTCTCTCTTGGCTCCAGGGCCTCCAGCCCGAAGTGGGGAGGACGCGCGTGGTTCCTGGTCCCCTTGCTCGACTTCTCACGAGAAGTTTGGACAGGAAGGATGGAAAGGGGAATGCGCATAGCGGTACTCCTGTCGGGCAACAGTTCCTGATGCCAACATCCGGACAGTGAATCGAATTGATGAAGTTCAAAAGCGAGGCAAACGAAGCACGACGATCCAGTTTCCTTCCGGTCGGGAACCTAAATCGGCGCGCAGTCGTAGCCTCTAGCCCCACTAGGCCGTTCGACTGTTTGTCAACATTGGCGGAGCACCGGCTCGTTCAGGAGCAGCTCGCCAATGCCATCATGTTCGTTCTGGGTTCACGGAGTGGATGGAAGGTCCCGCTCAACCATCCCTGGGTTGATCGCTCCTCATGCGAACAAGTGACGGCCCAACATCGCACGCTCGATTCACGGTTCACCCAAGCGCTCGAGAGATTGGGGATTCCAGGCAAGCGTGCAATGCCACGCCCGACTGCCGCAATCCTGTCACTTGTTCGGACTGGTTTGTCGGAACAAAGACTAGCACCGGATCCGCGTTTGTCATGTGAAATTTCTGGTGCAAATACCGCACGGTAAACGTGGCACGCAATTCTCTCCTTGGCCCGTCTTGAGTTACGTCAAAATGACCAATTTAAAATTGTTTCGATTGTACTCCCGTTGTCGCGATCCTTACCGTCCGGTGTTGTCGGCATGAGTTTGGCACGCTCAAATTTGACGAATCTCTTGTACTTCAACACGGCTTGAGAACCGACAGCTAGTCCCGGAAATCTTGGTTTCTGGCATCACTGGAACGGTTGCGAGTTTGGCTTTGCAAGCCAAGATCAGCGTGGCTGGATGTCATGGCGGATCACTCGCCTGAATGGGGCGAGGGCTTTCCATGATGCTGAGGTCGCTTCGAGGTCGCAATTCGCTGGCCCGGTCGAGTAGGCCAAGATCTCATGCTAGGGCCAGAAGAACGCTGGTGGCGGTTGACAGTGGTTGTGCCCATTCTCGCCTCGTTTCGGATTGGGAAGAAGGGGGCTTTGGTCCCGTCAGTTCCGGAGTTCGCAAGGAGGCGGAGGAGTGCGGTTTCGAGTTCCCGCTCGTGGAACGGTTCGTCGAGCGTGAGGAAGTCGAAGATGTAGGGGTCCTTGAGCGTTTGCTGGACCAGGTCAGACTGTTGTGCGAGGAGTTGCCGCTCGAAGTTGCTGACGGCCTTGCCCGTGCGCCGATGGGCTTCGGATTCGATCATCAGCGTGAGGACATTGCGGCTCCAGCCGTTGACCAGCGTCCGCTCCATGTACCAGCGGCGGGCCGTGAGGTCTTTCACCTTTTGCAGCAAGACGAAGTGGTGGTACCAGGGGATTGTCCAAAGCAGGGATTCCGCCATTTGTGCCACGGGCTGTGGCTCTTTTGACGAGATCCCTGTTTTTGCAGCAGCCTGCTGCACTTTCTCTGGGGCTGGCAATTTTGCAGCAGCTTGCTGCAAAAATTCCTCGGGGCGCGGGTATGCCCGATAAAAGGCGATCATGTTGCCGATGTTGCGCTGTGAGAATCCTTTGATTTCCGGAAGTTCGTTGCGTAGCTCGGCCGACAGGCGGGGGATGACGGAGGCTCCCCAGCCTTCTCGTTGCTGACGGTCCTCGATCAGGCGGCCGATGTCCCAATACAGCCGGATCAACTCGGCGTTGACCGAGAACATCGCCCGCGTCTGGGCCGTCTGGATGCGCAGCTTCACCTCGCCGAGCAGGTCCGTGAACCCGCTCGGAAGCGACGATGCCGCAGAGGGAAGCCGCTTCTTCGTCATGGCGACTCCTTGCCGGTAAAGCCGAGGCTCGCCAGATTCTTGAGGATCGCTTTCTCCAGCTTGGACGATTCGGCGAACTGACCTTTCAGCTTCGCGGTCAATTGTTCCATGCGTTCCTCGAAGGGCATGTCGTCATCGTCTTCGGCCACTTCGGCCCCGACGTATCGGCCGGGCGTGAGCACGTGGCCGTGGCTTTCGATCTCTTCCCTGCTGGCGCTCTTGCAGACCCCGGCAATGTCTTCGTACTTGCCCGCGCCCTTCTCGCCGCGCCACGCGTGATAGGTCTTGGCGATGCGGCCGATCTCGTCGTCGGAGAGTTCACGATGCGTGCGGTCGATGAGTGCGCCGAGTTTTCGGGCGTCGATGAACAGTGTCTCGCCGCGATGATCGCGAAACTTGCCGTTCTTCTTGTTGCGGGCGACGAACCACAGGCAGACGGGAATCTGCGTCGTGTAGATGAGTTGGCCGGGAAGGGCGATCATGCAATCGACAAGATCTCGCTCGATCAGTTGACGGCGGATTTCACCTTCGCCGGACTGGTTGCTGCTCATCGAGCCGTTGGCGAGAACGAAGCCCGCGATCCCGCTCGAAAAATCCGCGCTCCGCGGACACAGGGAACCTACACGCGCCCTATAAACACCTCATCCAACCATGGCAGTCTTTTCGATGATCATCTCCAAGGGGCGTTTCTCGTGTTGTGACGGGAACAATTCAGTTTTCCAGACAGGAAGAATCGCCGAGTTATTGGCCGCGTGGTCGCAACCAGCCCGCCGCTCGCCAGACACCGATCTGAGGTTGCCTTTCTCCGGACAAGAGGTAAGATCATGTCGGGACTTATCTGTATCTCCCGACTATTACTCACTATGTCCATGACCAAGAAAGATCGAATCCTCGAACTGCTCAAGAAGGCGGGGGTTCTACGCCCGCGCGACCTGGAGGCGGTCGGTATCTCCGGTGTCTATCTCAACAAGCTCTACGCGGAGGGCCTGCTGGAGCGTCCGGCCCGAGGTCTGTACACCCTGCCCGATTCTGAGCCAAGCGAGCATCGTACGATCGCCGAGGCCGGTAAGCGTGTTCCGCAGGGCGTCGTCTGCCTGCTCAGCGCTCTTCGATTCCACGACCTGACCACGCAGGCCCCGTTTGAGATCTGGCTGGCGATCGGCGAGAAGGCCCGGCTTCCCAAGATCGACTACCCGCCGCTACGGATAGTTCGCTATTCTGGTCAAGCACTGTCGTTCGGTGTCGAAGAGCACGACGTCGACGGCGTGAAAGTCCGCATCTACTCGGCAGCGAAAACGGTTGCCGACTGTTTCAAGTACCGCAACAAGATCGGGCTGGATGTCGCGATTGAGGCCCTACGTGACTTCGTGCGACAACGCAAAGCCACAGTCGATGAACTCTGGGCTGCCGCCAAAGTCTGCCGGATGTCGAACGTCATGCGGCCCTACATGGAGGCGGTGACATGACCCGTGAGAATCCCCGGAACATGGCCGCTTCCGTTCGCCAGAGGCTGATGAACAAGGCGAAACAACAGAAAGAGGACTTCGGTCTTGTGCTGACCAGGTACGGCCTAGAACGGCTCCTCTACCGTCTCTCGCAATCTCGCCACCGGGACCAGTTCATTTTGAAGGGCGCGATGCTGTTCCAACTCTGGAGTGGGCACGTCCATCGCCCAACCCGCGATCTCGATCTGTTGGGGTATGGCGATCCTGCCCCGGAGCGATTCCAGGAAATCCTTCGCGACATTTGCGGGCTGGACGTAGAGGACGACGGTTTGGAGTTCCATGCAGAGTCGGTTCACGCCGAACGGATGAAGGAAGATGAGGAGTACCAGGGGCTGCGGATAAAGCTCCAGGCTACGCTCGCACCGGCCCGCATCCCGATCCAGATTGATATCGGGTTTGGGGACGCGATCAATCCCGGTCCGAACGAGGTCACCTACCCAACCCTGCTGGATCTGCCGGCCCCGACGCTGAAGGCGTATCCGCGGGAAACGGTCGTGGCCGAGAAGTTCCAGGCGATGGTGATGCTCGGTATCGCCAACAGCCGCATGAAGGATTTCTATGACGTCTGGACGCTGGCACGGCAGTTCGAGTTCTCCGGCTCCGTTCTCTGCTCGGCCCTCCGGGGGACCTTCCAGAGGCGAAAGACGGCTCTGCCCGAGCAACCGCCGTTGGCCCTCACAACCGAGTTCACCGAAGATCGCCAGAAGCTCACCCAGTGGCGGGCGTTCGTTCGGAAGAGCAAACTCGACGCTGAAGGGACGGAACTGACAGGCATCGCGGAGAGCCTTCGTGGGTTCCTGATGCCGCCCACGGACGCCCTCGTTGCGGGCGCGGACTTTGAGATGGACTGGCTCCCCAACGGCCCCTGGCAGGCGAGGATCGAGCCGTGACGATAATGCCCGGCATTGGACTTACGGTTGTTGCAGGACGCGGGTTGGATTCTCACCACCTCCACTCCCCAATCTCTTGAATCACAAGGGGTTGGGGATTCTTCATTTCTTGTGACAGCGGACGGATTGCCGCAGTTGTCATCTATTGGCCGCGTTTGGCAACGAAATACCAGATGATACTCGGTGCGTTATCGAGAATTGGCCGGCGCTTAGTCCACACGTTCGTAAGGCAGTCGTAACACTTGTTCAAGCAATGACACGTTTGGCCGAAGAAACCATCTGACGACTCAGACCATTGGTTCCGCAGGTCAACGAGGAAAGGATTTGACCGGCCGAGGTGTTGTGCTTGGTCGCCTTTGAGAACTGTTGACGGCGGTTGAAAATGGCGGCGCTCATTCACGTCTTGTTGCGATTTGGGAAGATGGGGGCTTTGGTCCCGATCGTTCCGAAGTTCGCAAGGAGGCGGAGGAGTGCGAACCGACATGGAGTGGTGGACGGAAGTGCGCCGGCGGGTCCTGACCGGCGAGTTGAGCAAGCGAGGAGCGTGCCGCGAGTACGACCTCGGTTGGCACACGTTGACGAAGATCCTGGCTCACGCCGAGCCGCCTGGCTATCGGTTGTCCCGGCCTCGCAAGAGGCCCAAGCTCGAACCATTCTTGCCGATCATCCATCGGATCCTGGAGGAGGACGGCAAGCAGCCGCCCAAGCAACGTCACACCGCCAAGCGGATCTTCGAACGGCTACGCGACGAGCACGGCTACGACGGTGGGGAGACGATCGTCAAGGACGCCGTGCGTGCCTGGAGGCAATCGCGGCGGGAAGTCTTCGTGCCGCTTTCGCATCCGCCGGGCGAGGCCCAAGTCGACTTCGGCGAAGCGACGGTCCGCCTGGCGGGCGAGCCGACGAAGGTCGCGCTCTTTGTCATGACCCTGCCTTACTCGGGAGCGATCTTCATCCAGGCGTTCCCACGCGAATGCACCGAGACGTTCCACGAAGGCCATGCCCGGGCGTTCTCCTTCTTCGGCGGCGTGCCCAAGCGAATCAGCTACGACAACTCGGCGATCGCGGTGACGAAGGTGTTTCCCGGTCGCGAACGGATGCTGACCAAGGAGTTTCTTCGGCTCCGCAGCCACTATCTCTTCCAAGAGCATTTCTGCCTGGTCAGACGCGCGAACGAGAAGGGACACGTCGAACGATTGCTCGGCTTCGCGCGGCGGAACTTCCTGGTCCCGGTTCCCGATGTCACCTCGCTGGCAGTACTCAACGAACGGCTCGTGGTCTCTTGCGAGAAAGACCTGGAGCGCCGCACGCGCGGCAAGTCCTCCTGCAAGCGCGACCTGCTCCTCGATGATCGTGCCGCTTTCCTGCCTCTGCCGAAGCAACGCTTCGAGGCGAGGCGACTGGTCCAGGCCAGTGCCAACAGTGAGTCACTCGTCCGTTTCGATCGCAACGACTACTCGGTGCCGGTGGCCTACGCCCACCGTCGCTTGACGATCGTCGCCACCGTCCTGGAGGTACGACTGATCTTCGAGGACCGCTTGGTGGCCCGGCACGCGCGCTGCTGGGAGCGGGAAAAGACTTGCTATGACCCGGTCCACTACCTCGCCTTGCTCGAACGCAAGCCGGGCGGGTTCGATGTCGCTCGCCCCTTGGAGGAGTGGTCGTTGCCCGACTGCTTTGGCTTGTTGCGACGCCGTTTGGAGGCCGAGGACGACCGCCATGGAACCAGGTCCTACATCCGTGTGCTTCGCTTGCTGGAGAAGTTTCCGCTCAAGGAACTGACGGCCGCGGTCGAGCAGGCGCTCGCGATTGACGTCACCGATGCCGAGAGCATCCGCACGATCCTCGACCATCGCGCCGACGAGCCGGTCACCGTCTTCTCGTTGGATGGCCGATCGCACCTTGCGCGAGTGCATGTCCCGACGACCGACGTCGCTTCCTACGGCGTCTTACTGGGAGGACAGGCCTCGTGAACAAGACGACGACCAAGAGCACCGTGCTGCTCAAGCATCATCTCAAGGCGCTCAAGCTGCCGACCGTTCACGACGAGTGCGAGCGGATCGCCCGACGCTGCGCCGCCGACAACGCCGACCACTTGGCGTTCCTCTTGCAGCTTTGCGAACTGGAGCTGATCGAACGCGAACGTCGGGCCGCCGCGAGGCGACTCAAGGCCGCTCGCTTCCCCACCACCAAGACGCTCGAGGAGTTCGACTTCACCGCCCGCGCGAGCCTCAACAAGCCATTGGTCCTGGAACTGCTCAAGGGGGACTATCTCGAGCGCCGAGAGAACATCCTGTTGGTCGGACCCTCGGGGACGGGCAAAACGCATCTGGCCACCGCGCTGGGCATGGCCGCCTGCGCCCAGGGGCGCAAGGTGCGGTTCGTCCGCGTGACCGAGCTGCTCACCCTCTTGCTCGAAGCCCGCGACGAACGTCAACTCTTGCGGTTACGGCAACAACTTGCCAAGCTGGACCTACTGATCCTGGACGAGTTGGGCTACGTGCCAGCGAGCAAGGCCGGGGCGGAACTCCTCTTCGACGTCATCGCCACCGCCTACGAGAGGTACAGTCTTCTTGTGACCACCAATCTGCCCTTCGAGCACTGGACCGAGGTCCTCGGCAGCGAACGGCTCACCGGAGCCGCTCTCGATCGGCTGACCCATCGCTGCCACATCCTCGAAACCACCGGCGAAAGCTATCGGCTAAAGGACGCCAAACGCCGCCGACAGCGAACCGGCTGAACCAAGGAATCACCCGCGACACGATCTCGGCATACGGAGACCTTTTCCCAACCAGGCGCCACCATTTTCGACCGCCCAGCGCCACCATTTTCAACCGCCGTCAACAAACGAGAACCGACGCTGTAGTACTAGTTGTTCAACGATGCATCATCGAACCTGTCGTCTGCCTCCAGCATCGTCATGAACTCTCTCCAGCGATCCATGACCCCACTAAACAGTTCCGGTGGCTGCACCAACTGCTTCGACTGACACTCATCGAAAGCCGCCCTGCAGCCACGGCAAAAAGCGCGAAAACTCGCTTCGTCAAGTTCATCCAATGCAATAAAGTCGAACCCCTCCTTCATCGGCGAGTATGCTCTGTCAAGAAGCAGTCGCTCACTACGCTCTAGCTTCTCCCAAGTTCGCTCTACGATGTTTGCAAAAGTGGCTGTCCCTGTTGACCAAACATCTTGCTCGGTAATGTGAATTGTCCCAGACATCTCACTACTCCATGATCAACGCTTTGGACCTGAGCGAGTCAGACTGACTTTGTAAGAAGTTCATTACTAGGGATTGGTTGGCAGCATCAAGGATCCGAAAGTCCGTCGGAACGATGTCCGCCTTTTTAAGATGGTCGAGTAGACCCTTTTGCGACTTTGCCCAGTTCTTCGTGAAGTACCTGTTCAGGTTGGCTGCCGCGGAAGGTGAATCGGCGGTGAAGAAGAAGTCGACCGTCTCTCCACACGACGTAGGCTTCGGCCTGAACGATCTTCTGCTGTCGGCAATCGCCACGAAAGAGGATCGGGGATATGGAAGACCGAAAGAAGCCTTCAAGCGACTGTCGATGGAGCAGAAGTGACTGCTGCAATCCGACCAGAAGCCGAGCAAGACCGAGAGGCGATCTGGAACGTCAATCAGGCGGCATTCGAAGGAGACTATGAGGCGAACCTTGTCGATGCGTTGCGTGGCGGCGGCTTCGTAGAGATGTCACTCGTGGCTGAAGTGGTTGGCGAAATCGTCGGCCACATCCTATTCAGCAGAGTGACCATCGTTACAAATGTTGGAACGGTGGACGCCCTGTCGCTCGCACCGATGGCCGTGCTGCCGAGTCACCAGCGACAAGGGATCGGAAGCCGACTTGTGGAAGAGGGGCTGGAAGCCTGCCGAGAACGTGGCCACAGATTCGTGGTCGTTCTTGGCCATCCCGAGTTCTACCCTCGATTCGAATTCTCGTCGAAATTGGCTGAACGGCTGCAATCACCGTTTGGAGGCGGCGAGGCGTGGATGGCGTTGGAGCTTGTGCCGGGGGCACTGGAGGGGATCGAAGGCCGAGTCGAGTATTCGCCGCCGTTCATGTCGTTGGAGTAGCAAGCGTTGTGGTTGGCGGTGAACGCTGGCGACGATGGGTTAGCGCAATCGTGCGCTACGTTGTCGGAACACTGCCGATGCTCAACTGACGCCAATCCGGTAAGATGTACACATGGCTGAGGAACTCCCCAAAACGCTCTGTGATCTCGACACCTCCGTCCCCGATTGGATCATCGATCACCACAAAACGCTCAGCGTATTTCGGGAATTCGGCATTGATGACTCGTGTGGTGGGAAGTCGTTGGGGTACGTTTGCGATCAGCAGGGCATCAACGGGAAACTCGTGTTGAAGATGCTTCAACGGAAGATCAAGAGTCCCCGAATGGAGACGAGAGGAGAGACAGATGGCGATTCCCCATGCGAATCCGGGTGACGTGATTGATGTCCGCCCCTTGGGATCGGAGCTTGCCAGCACCAAGACCCACACGCTGGTCAAGACAGACAAGTTCGAGGTCGTCCGCCTCGTGATGGCCGCAGGTAAGGAGATTGCCGAACACAAAGCCCCCGGCGCAATCACGGTCCAATGTCTTGAAGGCAAGATCGCCTTCACCGCCTTGGGCAAGACGGAGGAACTTGCTGCCGGTCAGATGCTCTACCTGACTGCCGGGGAGCCTCATTCGGTCAGGTGCATCGAGGATGCCTCGTTCCTGCTGACGATCTTGCTGAAGCCCTGACCCGCCGATCTCTCCAAGCGGCGGATCGGCGAGAACGAGCGAGCATGTCCATGCCTCACAGCTTCTCTTCGAGGTATTCCTTCAACGCCACGGCGCTGTTCCGCTCCTCATCGCTGGCGGCGAAGACGAACGTGACGTTTCCTTCCGTCGTGCGATGCTTGAGCAGCGTCAGCAGGTCGCCCTTCTCGCCCAGTTCCGACCAGTAGCGTTGACGGAACTCGTCCCACGTCTCCGGGTCGTGGCCGTACCACTTCCGTAGGTCAGTGCTAGGGGCAAGGTCTTTCAGCCAGAGATCGACCGCCGCCTTCTCTTTGCTCACGCCCCTCGGCCACAATCGCTCCACGAGGATGCGCAGGCCGTCCTGTTTGGACGGGTCGTCGTAGGCTCGCTTGAGGCGGATCATGTTCGGCTCCGTTCAGGTTCGTCGCCTTCCAACGACTGGCCAGCGGAAAAGATTGACCAACATGATTCTTTAGGTTTGCCAGTCAGATTTGTCCGTCTTGACCGTTTTCAACTGATCGCCAAGCAACGTCAGCAGCTTTTCGGCGGCGACCTTGACTTCTTCGTTGCCCTTGACCCAATCGACCGGTTCAAAGAGAAGAAACTGAACCGCTGTCATCGCTACAAGGCGTTGCAGGGCTTCGAGGCTTGCGTACTGCCACTTCTGCGAACCGAACGGCGTCGGATGCTTGTCCCGCAACAAGGCATCGATGTCGGCCTGCAAGTCCATGATCTCTCGCAGTTTCTTGCCGACAAGCTCGCCAGTGTTTTCAGCGTCACGCCGTTCTTTGTCTGGCACGTTCAATGGGGGCTCCTGTTATTGTTCGAGTACGCTCAGCGAGGGCTTCACTGTAGGCCATCGTCACGGACTCACTTTCCAGACTTCCAAGAACCGCCAGCCCCGGCTCGTTTTTACGATCACGCCGCCGATGTCCCACATCTCTTTGACGATCTGCGTGACTTTCTTGGGAACCGGCACCGGGCCAATCACGCCGTCGTGCATCGTCAATGCTTCGAGCCAGAGTTTGCCCGGCTCGATCTTCTTGATCCAGAAGTGGTCTTGGATTTCGTCCTCGTAATCATCGGGAGCGTTCAGATCCACGAACTCGTCCAGCAGGTCGAGCACGTCTTGGGCGGCGGGCAACTCCTTCGCCGCCTCGCCTGCTCGATCCTCTGCAAACGAGGCGTCCTCGACATAGCCCTTCTCGGCCAGCCACTTCGCCAGCTTCTTCGTGACCGTCCCGGCAGCCTGCATCGTGTCCTTGCCGCACATGACCTTGTGCGGCATGAAGTAGCCGAGGAACTCGGAGTAGCCGCCAAGAATTTCTTCGGGGCCGAAAGTGCCGCAGAACGTCCCGCCGTTGCCGGTGATCTTTTTGTATTCGTCCTGATCGTGGCTGGGCCAGTAGGACTCCAAGTAGCTCTCGAACAGATCAATGATCGAGCGATATTTCGCAAAGGTCTTCGGTTTGAGGCGGTCTTCCTGATCGGACAGAAACTCGTCGAAGACCTGCGAGATCGTCTTGTCGGATGTCTGCATCGATTGTCCCTCCGTGATTGTTGATCCTTTTTCCGCCGTGATTCTCCACTGCCAACTCGTAAACGGCAACCGTTCTACTCCTGCAGCACCTTGATCTCGATGCCGTATCGAGGCGCTCCTTCGAGCAGTTTCTCGATGTCGGCCTGACTGGGCGGCGGTGCGGTCTCAGCATCGTCGGCGAGCGGCTGCCCCACCTCGAAGAACATCTTCTCCAACCCGGCTGGCGCAACGGAGATCAACAAGCGAGCCGTCTGGTCACTCTCATTCTTGAAGCAGTGCAGGCTGCCCACGGGCATGTTGAGAAACGTGCCTTCACTGGCGACGATTCGATCCTCGCCGAGTTGGAATGTCATCTCACCTTCGAGGACGAGGAACGACTCTTCTTCTCGGCTGTGGACGTGCGGAGGGGGACCGCTGCCGGGGGGCACAATGGCCTCGAACGTGGCGTACTTGCCGTCCGTCTCGTCTCCCGTGGCGAGGAAACGGTACACATCGCCGACGATGCCGATGCGACGACCCTCGTTCGGCTTTCTGATGGTCGCTGGGTGGTCCATGCTCACGTCCGTCATTCCTTTCCAAGACTGTCGTAACAGTCCAGCAGCTTCCGTCCAATGTCCGTTGGCACGCCGAGCTTCTCCACATCTTCAACGCCCGTCGAGATCGCAATCAGCGCACCGATCAGCTTCTTTTCGTCCTCGTCGGGAAGCAGGTCGTCGCCGAGGTACTTCTCGTGATAGTCGAGCCACGCCGCCGTGATACTGCACCAGATTGCAACCTCATCCTCCGGGTGCATGTCCCGCATGAGATTGATCTCGAACTGCTCCAGCGTCGTGCCGAGATAGGGACCGATCACGTCGTACATCGCCTGAACCTGTTCGAGCAGTTCAGGAGCGAGCGATTCGTTGCGGATCGGCCCCGGACTCAGTTGGCTGGGATCGATTGGTTCAGGATCAGTCATGAAGCGTAGTCCTCCACGGGAATGTTGAGTTGTTGGCACAGATTCATGAAGTTGTCAGATACCTGGGCCTCCGCATCATCCGCCGACACGTTCCACGCTTCAGCGATGCCCTCAACGATTTCTCGAACATCATTTGGTCTCACTGCCCTTTTGCCAACTTTGATGTAGGGGCCATCGGTTTCTGTCAGAATTCGCTCCCTTGGAACCGTCTCCAAAACGCTTCGGCCTTTCTTCGATGTCAACATTGCCGAATTCACCGAGCAATAGTGGTTGAGGCCGACCAGCCGCTTCAGGGTTGAACTCGAACCGCTGTACCAGTGAAAAACGCAAGGGGCAACGCCATACTCTTCAAGAACCGAGACCACATCCTCGGCTGAACCTCTTGAATGTAGGGTGACGAAGCGGGAGTTGTCCGAGAGGGATTCTGCGATCTGACGAAAGACACGCAGTTGCTCGCTCCGTGACTTGATGCCTTCCGCCGAAAAGTCCAAGCCGACTTCCCCGATCAGAGACACGCTCGTTACAAGCGACAAGAACACATCAAGCTCGCTCCTATTGTCGGCTACAGCGAGTGGGTGAAAGCCCAGCGCTGGCTTTACGAATCGCAGCGAAGAAAGGTGCTCGACAGCGACTTCGTAGTGGCTCGGAAGGTTGGTGACGGCCACAGTCAAAATGTGCTGGGACTCGCACTCGTCTGCGAGTTCCGTAGGATTTGGAAAACGGTCCACATGACAGTGTGAGTCAATTAGCACGACTACCTCGCTGATGCAGGCCAGCCATTCGCTTTAGTGATGGGCTACCCTTGTCTCGAAACAGCTTGCGAATCTCGTCCATTGCACGGCACACCGTGTCGGCATGTGACATGGCTTCCAACGGCGGCAGTGGCCCGTTGGCAATGAGCATTTTGGCGACATCCGCTCTTGAATGGTTCCTTCGTAAGAAGGACAGGCACGCCCGAAGATCGTCGGCCACTTCGGAATTCGGATCGGGTAACCGTTCACACCCTGCGAGTTGGTCTTTTCACGAAAGGGAAGTCGTGAGAGAATTCGTTCATGACAGGGAAGTCGAAGATACCTCCTGAACTCGCGGCCCAGATGACGCCGGAGGTGCGTGCCTTCGTCGAGTCGTTGTTGCTGCGAATCGCGGAATTGGAAGAGGCACTTGGCCCTCCCAAGAACCCGCGGAACTCGTCGCTGCCTCCCGGCAGTCAGCATCCGCATGCCAAGACACCACGCAAGTCGGCGCGATCGAAGCGCAAACGCGGTGGCCAACCAGGTCATAAGAAACACGAACGTTCTTTGGTTCCCACCGAGGAATGCCAGGAAGTCGTGACGCTGCTGCCGAAGACCTGCCGGCGTTGCGACACGCCGTTGACGGGAGAGGACGCCGATCCGTTGCGGCATCAAGTGTGGGAACTCCCCGAGATCAAGCCGATGATCACGGAGTACCGTCGTCATCGACTCGCTTGTCCTTGCTGCGGCGAGAGCACCTGTGCTCCCCTGCCCGAAGGGGTACCGACGGGGCAATCCGGACCGCGTCTGATCGCGTTTACCGGCCTGCTGATGGCTTGCTTCCGCCAAAGCAAACGCCGCACGGCGTTGTTTCTCGAGTCGCTGCTTGGCCAGCCTTGCAGCGTCGGCTTGACGATGAAACATCAGGCGATCCTCACCGAAGCCTTGCGGCCGGCCTACGACGAACTGGCGACGACCCTCCCGACTCAACCACAACTGGGGGCCGACGAAACGCCGACCAAACAAGCGGGGCAGAAGGCTTGGTTGTGGACCTTCGTGGCCAGCACCTTCACCCTCTTCACGATGCGTGGCTCGCGGGCGGCTACCGTGCTGAACGAACTGCTTGGCGAGAACTTCTCGGGCGTCGTGATGTGTGACCGAGCCAAGATGTACTGGCAGCTTGGCCGCCTGCAATGGTGTTGGGCTCATCTCAAGCGTGACTTCCAAGCCTTGATCGACAGCAGCGACCACCAAGTCAAACGCCTGGGTCATGATCTGATGCGACCGACGAAAAGACTCTTTCGCGAATGGGCACGCTGCCGAGACGGAACCATCACACGCCGAACACTCAAACGTTGTCTGGCTCCCGTTCGTCGCGAGATCGAACACTTGCTGCTGCGCGGTCTCTTTAGCGGCAACCCGAAACTGATCGGCATGTGTCGGGAACTCTACGACCATCGCGAATGGCTCTGGACCTTTCTCGACCACGATGGCGTCGACCCGACCAATAACCTCAGCGAACGTTCGCTACGTCACGCCGTGATCTGGAGGAAGCTCTCCTTCGGCACTCAGAGCAACGCCGGCAGTCGCTTCGTCGAAACCACACTGACCGTCATCGAGACCTGCCGACAACAATCCCGCGACCTCTTCACCTACCTCACCGACGCCGTCGACGCTCATTTCCGATCGCGACCCTGCCCATCCCTTATCACCAATCCGTGAACGGTTACCCCAACGGTTTTGACCAGGTTCGATTCCTGGCAGGGACACTGACGAGACGCCGGAGCCAGATGTCAATGCGGCTGCCTGCAAAGCAATTCGAGTTGGGTTCGACTCCCTCGGGCGGAGATATACCCGAACCAAAGCCCGAGACTCATTGCTACCGGCGTCATCATTATCGTTGCCATACTTGCCGGAGGCAGGTCCACGGCCGGGCCGATCTCGACGTCCCCGGTTCCACGGTCGGCCCTCGGGTTCGGCTCTTGAGCGTCTACAGCCGGGCGATGCTCGGGATCTCGCTGGGCAAGACCACCACGCTGCTGGAGGATCTTTTCGGCATCCGCCTGAGTCGTGCCGCCGCCCTGGGCCACCTGCGTTGGTTCGCCAACCTCTTCGATCCGGTCGTGCGGGAGTTGCTCGATCTGCTCAAGCAAGCGCCGGTGGTCCATGCCGACGAGACCGGCTGGCGGATCGACGGCAAGAATGTCTGGTGCTGGCTCTTCGCCAATCCGAAGATCGCCGTCTTCCTGATCGACCATCACCGCAGCCGCGAAGTCGTCGAGCGGGCGTTGGGATCGTCGCTGCCGGGAGTCTTGGTCACCGACTTCTACGCCGCCTACCACAGGCTCGAGGCGAAGAAACAACGTTGCTTGACTCATCTTCTGCGAGACTTGGCGAAGCTTCGCGAGGAGTTGCCCGCCCGGCTGGTCGCCAAGAACATTCAGCCGCTGATCGACCTCTTCCAAGATGCCATCACCCTGGCACGCCGACGCGAGGAGTTATCGCCCGATGAATTCGCGTCCGAAGCCGACCAGATCCGCGAACGCTTCGACGAGCGTTGGTGGCGTTCCTCGAGCGACCCCGACTGCCAACGGATCTACGATCGGCTGCGCCGCCACAAGGAGGAACTGCTGACCTTCCTCGACGATCCCGCCGTTCCCGCCGAGAAAAACTTGGCCGAACGCGACATCCGCAGTGTCGCCGCCGCGCGCTCCGACGGTGGCGTCAACCGCGCCGCGTGGAGCGCCGACGCCTTCGCCGTGGCCAAGACGATCGTCCGCACCTGCCAAAAGAATGGCCTGAACTTCTTCCGCTGCGCCCTCCACGCCGTCACCTCCCGCATGCCAAACCAGCCGCTCCCCCTTCCGATCAGCGAAGCCGCTTAACAGTTACTACCAAGGAGCTAGACGAACGCGGAGCCGAAGGAATCTCACAACGCTTTTCTGCTGAGATCATTGAAGCAAATCGCTTTCTAGGAGGAAATCGAGAGTCAGCTGAGCGACTGTGTCACCTCTTGGCAGAGCACGGAAGAATTGCAAGCGATGTTGTCGCATCGCAGATCAAGAAACACGCGAGACGCTTTGTGGAAGGCGACCTACCATCAAGTTGCATGATACGTCTTGTGGCCGGAAATCAGCACCAGATGGATCTGGTAACGCGTTTTTCAGATTCCACTGTCAACTGCCTACGAGCTGGACTGCCCGCAGCGTGCGATGGTGTGCGCCCAACCACGGAAGCGGGCCTTCAGGCGTTGTGCGACGGTTTGCTGAAGGCCGCCGGCAAACGTCTTCAACGGGAGTTTCCATATGCTCGCTGGGGCCTAGTCGGGACGAAGCCGGACTGGTCTGAGGACGAAATCAATCTTTGGATTGAACTCAAATTTGCGAGAAAACGGCCTGCTCCACCTGGAAGAATCAGCGATGAGATCGCGACAGATATTACGAAGTACGGACACAACAGCAAGCGAGTACTGTTTATCATATTCGATCCAGATCGTTCGATTCAGGATGATTCACGGTTCATCGAGCCGATCCTTTCTCATCGTGGAATGAGAGCGGAAGTTGTGAGATGAGTCGGTGACTCTATCTCGCAAACGAAGCGATGTCGGTTTGGTATTCCAAGGGCCAGCGTTCGTCTGGCCCTCGCCGTTGGGACTGCTCCTCGTTCTGCTCTCCCCACTACTCGACGTTGACGGGGACGTCGTACGTGACTGGGGCAGCGTTGGGCAATACGATTCGAAAGCGAATGACGACCTTGTTGACGTCCTTGGGAATCGCGAGGGCGCCTTGGGCGTAGTGGGCGGGTTCGTCCTCCGTCGTCGGTTCGTAAACGGTGGGGACTTCGCTCGCGAGTACCGTCTTGCCGTCCGCGCTGACGAGAGCGTTGAATACTTTCGCGTCGCTAACCGGTTTGCCGTCACGCTCAATGGAGACGGCCGGCTCGACCTCGGTTCCGGCACGGAGTTGCTCGCCGTGATGGCCGAGGCGGATAGTTGTTCCCGAGTGTATCTTCGGCTCACCTTCCCAGACGAGAGCGTCGTCGGCGCCGTGGGAGTGGCTATGGCCGGCCGAGCCGTGCGACTCGCTGAACTCACCCTGTGACGGCTTGCCATCGATCATTGCGAGCACGGTACCGTCGAAGTCGGCGATATTGCCGATCCCAGGATCGGTGCCAACAAATGTCGTCGCTTTCCCCTCTTTGCCATCCTTGGGCAACATCTTGATCGTCATCGGGGCCACAATCGTGCCGTCCTCGGTCTTCGTCTCCTTCGTTGTCAGCACCAACTCTTCCGTGGCAACCGGCGTGGGCGTCTTCTCGTCGGTACCAAGTATGAGAATCATGCACTCCTTCTTGGGGTGATCGACGGTGAACTCCGCATGGTGCTTGCCCAAATCGAACACGACGCCGCCATTCGGGCCCGCTCCATGGGGAGCATGCTCTTCTTTCTTCGCCGGTGCTGACTCCTTCTCCGCTCCGGTCTGCTTGGCCGTCGAAGTCGGATCAGCGCTCTTGGAGCATCCGCTTGCCACGATGGCAACCGCCACAAGCCCGAGACCCAAGTTTCGTACGTACGTCATTCGGAATGTCCTTTCATTCGACACGACAGATTCCCTTCGATCAAAGTTGCACGCTTCGCAGAAGGTCCTCATCGGAACCTTCTCGTCGGGAAAGGCGATCGGCATCCTTGCCCGAGAACTTCCAAAACAACCCAGGGTGGATGAGAAACTCGCAGAACGTCGACGTCACCAGTCCCCCCAAGATCACCGTTGCGACGGGATACAGGATTTCGAGTCCCGGTTTCTTTCCACCAATGACTAGAGGAATAAGAGCGATTCCCGCAGTGAGCGCCGTCATGAGCACCGGCGAGAGACGTTCCAAGCTGCCTCGCAAGACCATCTGTTTGGTGAAGCCTTCCCCTTCTTCCTCCATCAGATGAAAGTAGTGTGTCACGAGCAGGATGCCATTGCGCACCGCGATCCCGCCCAGCGACACGAACCCGACCATGCTGGCCACGGTAAGGGACTGACTCGTCACCACAAGAGCGAAGACGCCGCCGATGAAAGCGGTGGGGATGGCGTTCAGAATTTGGAACGTGATGCGGGCGGAAGGGTAGAGCATCATCAAAACGAGGAAGATACCGGCCAGCGACACGCCCGCCAGAATCGTGATGAGAAAGGTTGCCGAGCGTTGGGCTTCGAACTGCCCGCCGAACTCGACGAAGTAGCCGATCGGCATCGGCACTCCCTCGCGTACCCGCCGCTCAATCTCGATGACGGCACTTTCGAGGTCGCGACCGGACACGTTGCAGCGAATCGTCTGTCGTCGCCGGACGTTCTCCCGGTTGACGAGGTTCGGGCCGCTTGCCGATGCGGGAAAGTCGGCCACTTCATTGAGCCGAATCTGGCCACGGCGGCCGGGAAGATCGAGACGTAACTCTCCCAGCTTGTAGGCATCGGATCGGTAGGGTTCCTTGAGCTTCACGACGAGGTCAAAGCGTCGTTGTCCTTCCAACACCTGCGAGATGGCTTCTCCTTTGAGAGCGGTCTGGACGAAGTCAGCGACGTATTCTCGGCTTAGGCCGTAGAAAGCGAGATCCCCGGGCCGCAGAACGACATGCAGTTCGTCGACGCGATCTTGAGGGTCGATGATCGGTGGCGTCACACCGGGAACGTCAGCGATGGCGTTGCGGACATCGCCCGCCAAATCGCGAAGTTTGTCCAAGTCGTCGCCGTAGAGCTTGATGCCGATCTGAGCCTTGACGCCGGAAAGCATGTGGCTGATGAGATGGGACAGCGGTTGTTCCGCCTCGATTTGCACCCCCGGCACGTTGGACCTCAAATCGTCCAATAGCGTCTTGAGGAACTCGTCGCGGTCGTAGTCACCCTCTGGGTTCATGGTGAGGATGTACTCACCCACATTCACGGGCTGTGCATGTTCGTCCAGTTCCGCCCGCCCCGTCCTCCGAAAGAAATGAAGTACAGGTCCATGCGGGTTGTCAGGCGTTCTCTGTAACTCCATGAGTTGCGCATCGATCAAGGCGGACGCTTCGTTTGATGCTTGCAGCGACGACCCGCCGGGTAAGGACACGTTGATCTGCACGCTGCCTTCGTCAAACTTCGGGAGGAAGTCGGCTCCTAGTTGCATCAATTGCCAAACGCTGAAACCGACCAGGAGCCATGTCGCGATCAAAAGGATGCCCGCCCATCGCATGCTGAAACGGATCAGGAAGCCCGCGAACCACTTCAACACCCGCAGGAGCAAACCGTCCTCGTGACGATGCGTCGCTTTCGATTGCGGCAAGAGATAGTACGAGAGGACAGGCGTGACCGTCAACGACACCAGCAGCGACGCGAGGATCGAAACGATGTAAGCAACTCCAAGCGGGACGAACAACCGTCCCTCGACTCCGGAGAGGGCGAATAGCGGCATGAACGCGAGAATGACGACGGCGGTACCAAAAACGATCGCCGAACGTATTTCGGTGCTCGCTTCGTAGACGACGACAATCGCCGGCTTCGGATTCGGACTGGCGTTGTTCTCGCTCAGGCGGCGGAAGATGTTCTCGACATCGACGATCGCATCGTCCACCAATTCACCGATGGCCACCGCGATCCCGCCCAATGTCATCACGTTGATCGACAACTCGGTCCCGGTCACGACCCCGGCCAACTGAAACACCAGGGTGGTGATCACCAGCGACAGTGGGATCGCCGTCAGCGTGATGAACGTGGTGCGGAGATTGAGCAGAAAGAAAAACAACACGATCACCACGAGGACCGCGCCGATCACGAGTGCTTCTTCCACGTAGTAGATGCCGCGATCGATGAAGCTCTTCAATTGAAACAGATTCGTGTTGATGACCACGTCGGCGGGCAGGCCGGCCTCCGTGTCCCGCAGTGCCTCCTTCACTTCTTCGGTGAGCTTACGGGTGTCAGCGTGGGGTTGCTTGACGATCGTGATCACGACACCGGGATGACCGTCGATGCTCGCATCTCCGCGTTTGGGCGCCGGTCCCATTTCGATTCGGGCCACGTGACCGAGCAGGACGGCGCGATCCGCGTTCATCTTCACCGGCACTTGTCGGAGGTCGTCGACGACTTTCTCCGGAAACGGGCCAAGCCGGCCGACTACTCGTACGGGCCGCTCCGTCTGACCTTCGTCGATGAATCCGCCGCTCGCGTTCAGATTGTTCGCCTTGATCGCCTCCTCGATTTGATGAAGCGAGACGTCGTATTCCTGGAGTTTGAGTGGGTCGACGAGCACCTGATACTGCTTCTTGTCGCCACCCATGACGATGACTTCGGCGATCCCGGGAAGCTTGAGAAGACGAGGCCGAACGAGCCAGTCCGCCGTCGTTCTCAACTCCATCCGCTCTTCCAACGGCGTGGGGAACGTTACTTCGTAGGTACGCCCCTCGACGGCAAACGAGATCGTACGGTCGGGAACGATCCAGCGCGGATGGTCGATTTCCAGTTGTTCCCAGGCGGCGAGATCGTTGCGAACCCGAGAACGCCAAACGGCCACGCTCGGTTTCCCGTCGACATGCGTTCTCTCCGCCAACAAACCTGTTTGAGCAATTGGCGTCAGAACGCCTCCATGCGGACCGGTACGACGATGGATTCCCACATGAAGAATCTGTCCCATGATGGACGCTTGCGGCGTCATCACCGGAGAAATGCCCGGCGGCATCGGAACGTTCGCCAACCGCTCGGAGACGATTTGTCGGGCATACCGAGGATCGGTTTGCCAGTCGAACTCGATGTAGACGACGTTCATTCCTTGACTGGACTGACTGCGAACGTCCTCGACCCCATTGGCTCCCAGAACAGCCGTTTCAATCGGATAGGTGACGAGTGTCTCGACTTCCTCGGCGGATAGGCCGGGACACTCGGTCAAAATGACGACCCGGGGTCGATCGAGGTCGGGAAAGACGTCGATCGGGAGGGTCGTCGAAAGATAGCCACCGTAGACCAGCGCGATGACGCAAGCGGCGAGAACGAGCGTCCGGTGGGTCAACGAGAGTCGAATGATTGCGTTGAGCACGGCGTTCCCTCTACTTCCCTTCGTCTTCGTTCTTGTGAAGACTGCCGTCGGCGTGAATGTGGTAGCCCTCCGGGAGATCGTCCCCCGATTGCGACTTCGTCATTCGGTTCAACTGGGCGGCGGCATTCTGAACTACGAACATGCCGGGCACCAAGGAACCGTCGTTGGCGAGCACGACGTCTCTCCGATTCTGGAAGAGGATGCGGACAGGTTTCCGTTCGAACGTGTTGACGTTCTGAGTGAACACGAACGCCTCGGCACCGTCGCGGGTCACGGCGTCGGCGGGTAGAACGAAGACATCATCGAGTTTCTGAACTCGGACGAGAATCCGCAGTTTCTGACCAGGCCGACAGCGCCACAGCATTTGCCGCTGACCATTGGCCTCCACGACCTTCGATTGATTTTCGAGCGGAATTCGGAAGGCGAACGTGCGGTTCGTGGGGTCAATCGTGTTCGCGAGGTGACGGATTCGATACGTCTGGTCGAGGGGTGGCCAACCCTCCCGCTCGTCTTGCCCAAAATCGACGTCAACGGGCCAGCCTTCCCGCACGGTCCGTTCCAAGAGTGGCGTTTCATCGGGAAACGCTCGCCCCTCGATATCGAGCGTCCGATGATTAGCTAGCATGCAAAGTGTCTGTCCCGCGTTCACCTGTTGGCCAAGTTCGACGTCCAACTCCTGGACCTCGTACGCCAACGACTGCGTGTCGGCCGAGGATTCCGAAACGAGCATGGCGACAGGTGGGTCGGTGACGGGACGGTCCGGAACAACAACGGTAATATCACGGACAAAGTTCCCCTCGGCAACTTCGTCAATTTGCATTCGAGATAGGCCGCGAGTCAGCAGTTCCTGCCGATAGGCTCGGACCGCGATCTCCAAACGCGTGATTTGGTTTTCCGCCTCGATGATGCGGGCTTCGGCAATCGCTCCCGTTGACGCGCTGAGTCGCTTTCGTTGTGCTTGAGCGATCTTGATGTCCTGAGTGGCCTTGAAGAGATCAGACTGGGTAGCATGAAGCGACTCACTAAGGAGACGAATCGAGAAGAGAACGTCTCCGACTCGAACGATGTTGCCTGGGAAACAGTTGACTTGCGTCACAACGCCGGAGACGGGAGAGACGACGCCAAGGTCGCTTCGCCCCGGCCGATCGACCACCGTCCCCGGGATTTGAATCGTTCGCCAGTATGTGTCGGGTAGGGTCCGTTTGGCGGTCAGCCCCAAGTTGTCGATCGCTTGGTCTGTGAGAAGGATCGTCTCGTTCGGCGTAGCCGATTCGGCCGATTCGGAACTCACATCCTTATCGACGACGGCCTGACGGTGGTCGAGCATCGGCAGCCACTTGTCCTGCGTCAAGTATCCCGCCACGGACAATCCAACGACGAGGCCGACACCAAGCGGGTATCGCCAGCGAATCTTGTTCATCATGGATCATTCCTCTCCGGTTGTGGCGTTTCGGATGTTGGCGGCCATTGATCTTCGAGCATGAGCCCCGCGATCACGCTAGCCGCTTCCCACATGTCGCCGAGTGAGCGGACAAGTTCCAACTTCGCCTCGACGACGGCTCGCTGTGCCTCAAGGACACGAAGGTATTGAAACTGTCCACCTTGGTACGCTTTGAGTGACAAGCTGTACGTCTGCTGTGCTTTGGGCACGATCAAGTCTCGATATCGCACCGCCCTCGCTCGGGCGGCGGCATACGCCGAGAACGAAGTAGCAAGTCGATCGACCAGTTCGTTTTCCACGCGACCGATCTGCCGAACGGCTTCGCTGACCTGCGCTCTAGCCGCGAAGATGTTGCCTTGGTTCCTATCCCATGTCGGGATTGGTACGCTCACGCCGATGTCCCAATCGTTCGAGCGGTTCTGTCCCTGGTAGGTGTAGCCGGCACCAACCGTCACGTTCGGGATGGGCTCCACTTCCGCCCGCCGAAGCACGAGTCGAGCGCGTTCGACACCGACTTGCGCCGAGCGGATATCGGGATGGATGCCGAGCACATAAAGGCGGATCGGGTCGAGCTCGTACTCCGGCAAGGGAAGGTCGAGCGTGCCGACGAGATGGCGGATCGTCAGCTCGTCGACGCCGACACTTGCGGCGACTTTGCGATAGGCGGCCGGTAGAGCCTGTTGCGTCGCTTCGAGATCGGCTCGATAGCGTTCGAGGTCAACTTCGAATTGCACGACATCGAGCACAGCGCCTTCCTTGGCTTCCAACAGTTGCTGCGCATTCCGCACCGACTGCTCGGCAAGCCCAACCAGTTCGGTCAGGATCTCCGCGCGTTGTTGCAGGGTCACGGCCTCGAAAAATGCTCGCCGTACCTCCGTAAAGATCACGTATCGCTCGGAAATAACCGCCAGCGTCGCCTGGTCGACCTCCTTGAGGGCCGCCGCCCTGCTGAGACCGAGCTTGTGGGCTGTCACGAACTCTTGCTCTCCGAACGTCGACCAGATTCCTCCCGGGCCGGTTCGGTCGCTGATTTCGTTGCCCGTGACGGCGAAGACCGGATTGGGATAGAGACCAGCTTGCAGTGCTCGACCTCTCGCGACATCCACGGCCCAACCGACTTGCGCCAGACGCGGATTCTGCTCCAAGGCCAAACCGATCAAGTCCGGGAGCTCGGCGATCGTGTCGGTTTCGTCCTCCACCGAAAGAACGTCCGGGATCGATTGGGCGAACAACTCTTGCCCGTCGATCTCCTCGTCGGCAAAGAACGCAGCTTGCACGATGTGCGGCCTCGGGCCTGTAGGTGATGGCTGACCGACTACTGGGCGGGATGGAATGGAACACCCCGCCGGCACCAAACTAATCATCCCGTACAGGACGGGAACACAAATTGATCGCATCGTTGAATCCTCCACATCCATGCAGAGTGCCGTTTTGTGTTCCTCTGGAAAGCGTCGACGCGACGAGTGGGCCGGGCGCAACTTCCGCCACCGCCAACTTTGCTTTCGCGAGATGGAACAACGTTTCTTCGAGAACTCTCAACCACGCGAAGGCCGTAGCCAAGAATCGAAGATGTTCTGGACGCCATACAGGACGGCTACCGCATCGAAACGAGGCGCTTGCCGGTCGGGAATTGGCGCGGAGACAGCAAGAAGCCGTGGCTCATGACGAGCTTGGACTGCTGGAAGATGGAGGCAGGATCAAAACAGGAGTGCGAGTTGCCTGATGTAGAGAGGGCAACTATCGTCGCGCCATGGAGGCGCATGTGACCAATTTGGCGACGGACGACGAAGCAAACAAGCCGACAAATGCTCGACCGAAATCGAGTCGAGGCTCGCCCAAAGGAACGACCATGCCGATTCGCTGTCGACCGTTGACCGGCCATCGTTCACGATGTCGATGACTTCAAAGAAAACCGCATCGGCGTCATGTCCGGGGGCCGCGCCTCGATCGGTCGAAGCGAACGTCGGGGAAAGGTCCTCGGACTCCACCATTACGTTAGGATGGTGCGTGTGGCCATCCGAGTGATGGTGATGATGGTGACCGTGGTGGTCGTGATCCGTGACCACCGTCGTGTGAACATGTGGACGAAGATCGTGCCCCGGCGACTCTTGGTCACCGTGCGAATGGCCGAGAGCCACTGCTTGAGTCAGCAGCAAGCACGGCATCAGCGATAGGGACACGATGCGTCTGTACATATTCCTCTCATCGGCGTGCGATTCTCCGTAGTTTACCGTTTCGAATCTGAAAAACCAAAAAGATCGTCACCGCCCCACTCGCCCAACCTGTCCATCGAACGATGGTCCAGAAGGAGGCGAACCTGTGCAAGCCGTGCGGAGATCGCAGGTCCACCATTGCCATTCAGCGGGGCCCGTTCGAGTTGCCCCGTTTCGACTTCCCGCGATCCCGTGGAAAGGAGTGGCGGACGACAAGCCGACTTTTCCATCCACCGTCGTTGTCATTTTGCCCATTGGACAGGATCATGAGCGAGTACGGTCGCCGACTACCGGCAGCGTTGATCGCTCGACAAAAGGTCAGGTCGATAAGGAAAGCAAACGATGGATCATCTATCGCGTCGCGACTTCGTGTTCGTCTCGTCAGGAGCGACGGCTGGGAACATGCTTGTGGGCGGACTCGCCGAGGCTGATACGAAGAATGGAGAAGACCTGGACTTCTCGCAAAGCGGGCTCGTGACGGGAAAACCGAAACCGCTCAAGCACGTCTCCATTCCCGGATTCCTGAGTGAGGAGCAAATCGCTCCCCATCACACGGCCCATTACGGTGGGGCGTTGAAAGGCTACCAGTCCGCCGACGCCAAGATCGAGGCTTCGATCAAGTCGGGACAGGCACAGGATGCGGCCGCCTACGGCGCGCTCAAGCGAGCCGTCTCGACGAAGGGAAACAGCGTCATATTGCATGAAATGTACTTCGACGGTCTCGCCCCCGTCAGGCCCGATCCAGAAGAGGGCATTCGGTCGGCAATCGAGAAACGCTTCGGCTCACTCGACAAGTGGGCAAGCGATTTCGAAGGGAGCGCCAACGCCGCCGCCGGTTGGGCGATGCTCGTCAAACACCCGGTCAACGGCAAACTCTACAACGTCGTCAGTGACGAACACGCCCAAGGACCGCTTTGGATGGCCTTTCCTCTCGTGGTCATCGATGTGTACGAGCACGCGTTCTACATCGACTACCACAACCGGAAGAGCGAATACGTTCAACGCTTCATGGATCACATCGACTGGAACGTCGCCGACAACCGTTTCCGCCGTTCGATTTCCTGATGCCGATCGACCATCGCAAGTCTCCCACGGAATTGGCGTTCAAGTTCTACAGCTCGACGCCAGCTCTGCGTAGCGCCAGCACCATGACCGAGTACAACCCGACCATCAGGATCGTCGAAACGATGAGGCTGCCATAGAATCCCCAGCCCTTTCGCAGGAGCACCGGCAGTAGCAGAAAAAATGGAAGTGACGGCAGCACCAGCCAGAAGACACTCCGAGACAAGTCAGCGACCTTCTGGGTATTGCCCGTTTCGGTGTAGAGCCAGATCATGCCGAAGAACGAGACAAGCGGGAGAGACGCCAGGAGGCCCCCCAGCAGAGAGCTCCTCTTGGAAGCTTCGGAAACCGCAACGACGAGGCCGGCGGTGAGCAAGACCTTGATGACGTAATACATTCTGTGAAGGGTTCCTTTGTTGGTGCGGATCTCGCGAATTCGGCCCCACATCGCCACGGGATAGACGAAACAGTAAACGTCCTCACCATCTCGCATGCCTACTAACGTCATCGTCTTGCCATGGTTGGAAGCATCCTTGCGGAATTGAGGATGAAGGCAAGCGCCGAGGCCACCCAATCGACAACGGCGATCGCCGCGTCGATTCGTGCCTTGTGGAAAGCAAGTCGCGTTCGGGAAACGCTGTGATCCGGAGCACCCTTTGCGCGGGCTTACCTGATGATTCAGCCATCTCAAGAAGACACCATCGTTGGGGACTTGCTCAAAGTGAATGTTGACGAGTTTCCAAGAGCAACTCGAACGTTGTTGCGAGCTAAATCAGCTTGTTCCTAGCCGGGCCAAGTTGTCATTCTCGGACTTGCCGATTCGGAGAAGACAAAACTAGATCAGATTGAAGCTTCATGTGGAGTGGGCCAAGGAGAATCGCCTATCGCCTCGATCTAGTCGCGTAGCCAGCAGCGTCAGAATCTCACAACAGGTAGCGAGTGCGGGCGTGTCAGCAGCCCCTTCTGCTGATGAAGCCAATACGCTCTCATTTTCTTTTACGGGTTGCCCGCCTAGCCAAACCCCAACCGTTTCCCAAGCCAGGTAGTCGCCTCGTCGAACCGCTCCTGTGATGGCTGGACGTAGTGTCGGTCTTGGTCATCAGAGTGAAGTAGCGGTTGTCCCTTCGGTCGGCCGCAGCGGCTCGGACCTTGAGACCGGCCCTCGGCCGATCCAACGCATCAACCACCAGTCAACGAAGACTCGCCGGGCGTGAAGGCGTGAGATCGAAGCGGTCGATCACTCGTCCAGGCTTGGTCCTCATCGGCTTCGGGACACCGCTGGCCCACCGGCCAAAGTGGTCGATCGGGCGAAAACTAGCTCACCGGGGGCTACGTCAATCTCCCGCCCGAGTATCGTCATCGTGAGTTGATGCACTAACGCCGACTAGGGTTTCCCTCCACAGGACAGTTTCCTATTCGACAATCATTTCCCGTTCGGGAAAATGTGGTATGCTGGGAAACAATTGAAGCGATGAAGGCGGGCGATCTTTCCCGAGAACACGTGTTTTCCGAATCAAGAAAATGACAACCAGCGAGAAACGGTTGACGACCAAGAGCTTGCAGGACTCCCTCCGGAGGATGGGAGAATGCTTCTACCCTGCGCGCATCCGTGTTGTCGAGACCGCAAAGCGGCTGGGGGCGTCTGATCGCGTCGACGCCGTTGCCGAAGTCGCCTGGAACAAGAGCACGTTCGCCTTCGCGGTCCAAACCCGCGTGCAGTTCAACCCGAAAGCTATCCAGGAAGCCGCTCAACAAGCGACACGGCTCGCCAAGCAACTTAAAGCGAACCCGATGATCGTCACGCCCTTTCTTTCCGAAGAGCAGCTACGATTCTTGGAATCCCAGCAAGTCAGCGGCATCGACTTGTGCGGCAACGGCGTCATCCTTGTCCCCAATCGACTGCTGATCTACCGAACGGGAAATCCGAACAAGTACCCGAGCAGCAGCCCAATCCGAAACGTGTACCGAGGAGCAAGCTCGCTTGTCGCAAGAACGTTTCTCTTGCGTGCCGAATACGAGACGTCGCAAAAACTCCTCGACGAGATCAGAACTCGCCGTGGTGACGTCACTCTTTCGACGATCTCCAAAGCATGCTCATCCTTGGAAGATGACCTCATCATCGAGAGACAACGAAAAGGGCGGACGACACGCCTACGCTTGCTCCAGGCGGAGAAACTCTTGAACAGCCTCGCCGACAACTACGAGGCTCCGGTCATTCGGCAAAAATTCATCGGCAAATGTGATCTGGACGATCAGGCGTTCGAGGCGATCGCACGAGATTGGAGCCAGGAGACACAGGAACGCGTCGTCCGCACAGGATCGTCATCCTCCGAACACTATGCGACGATGGCGCGTGAGCCCATCCGCTGCTACTACTGCACTGATGCAACCGGAATCTTGAAACGACTGGGCAACTCGGCCCGTGAGACCGAGCGTTTTCCAAACTTCCAAGTCTTGGAGACTGACGATCCCATCGTCTTCTTTGACGTTCGCGATTCCGTTGATGCTTCTCCCCTCCAGGCGTTTCTGGAACTCAACGCTGGCGACAAACGGGAACGCGAGACGGCCGAGCAGATTCGGCAACGACTCCTCAAGGACGTGGGGATTCCGAAGAGGTCGCCATGAACGCGCTCGACATCTTGAAGACCGATCTGGCGGAATGTGGGACTCTCGTACCGGGGAGTACATTGCGAAGATGTGGGAGGCACTCTAAGTGGAAGCAGCCAAAAGTAAGGTCGATTGGTGGTGCGAGGCATCGCTTCGGATTTGCCACGCGTGCCTCGACCCCACGAATATCTCGGAGTTGCTCAACTCAACACCTCAAATTGCACAGCGCCCGGGTGAAACGAAGATCCCGCACGGTGACTGCCGTTCCGCAGGTTACTGGTGCATGGAGTACCGAGTAGATGCCCCAGACCGACCAACCATGTCGATTCAATGGGCCGAGGAGTTCGTAAAGTCTCGGGAAACACCGCTCGGCCAGTTGTTGGAGCAAGGGTTCGACGTAAATGTGTACATCGGCGTCTTTTCAAACGTTCTAACCCTCGGATTCGATGTGCCGCCGACACCAAGCGGGTTTCAAACCCCTCGTTGCGGAAGGCGCGCAGGACCGGCAGATGGTAATCGCCGGTCCGTTCGATGGCGACCAGCAGATCGCCCAGCCGGCGTTGGACGCGGGGATCGCGCAGCAGCGAAGCGGCCGCCGCGAGATCGCCACGGGTGTGGGCCACCTCACGCGGTTCCAAGAGGACTTGACCGTTGAAGTCGGTCAGCATCCACTTGCTGCGTGCCTTGGCGCAATCGACCGCCACGATCCCGAAGTGTTCAGGCCCGACGCTCCGGACGCGATCGTACAGCACCCCGCTGGGCTTATGGATGTGCGCTTGCCGTTTCGTCCCGCGACGCCGTGGTCGCCTGGTGCTCGTCATCGCCGATGACCTCCATCGAAGGACAGGATTACCAGTCCCACGTCACAGCAATCGGGCGAAAACCATCAATCTCTTCTTGGAGTTAGCCCCATTGTTGACGGCGGTTGAAAATGGTGGCGCTGGGCGGTCGAAAATGGTGGCGCCTGGTTGGGAAAAGGTCTCCGTATGCCGAGATCGTGTCGCGGGTGATTCCTTGGTTCAGCCGGTTCGCTGTCGGCGGCGTTTGGCGTCCTTTAGCCGATAGCTTTCGCCGGTGGTTTCGAGGATGTGGCAGCGATGGGTCAGCCGATCGAGAGCGGCTCCGGTGAGCCGTTCGCTGCCGAGGACCTCGGTCCAGTGCTCGAAGGGCAGATTGGTGGTCACAAGAAGACTGTACCTCTCGTAGGCGGTGGCGATGACGTCGAAGAGGAGTTCCGCCCCGGCCTTGCTCGCTGGCACGTAGCCCAACTCGTCCAGGATCAGTAGGTCCAGCTTGGCAAGTTGTTGCCGGTACCGCAAGAGTTGACGTTCGTCGCGGGCTTCGAGCAAGAGGGTGAGCAGCTCGGTCACGCGGACGAACCGCACCTTGCGCCCCTGGGCGCAGGCGGCCATGCCCAGCGCGGTGGCCAGATGCGTTTTGCCCGTCCCCGAGGGTCCGACCAACAGGATGTTCTCTCGGCGCTCGAGATAGTCCCCCTTGAGCAGTTCCAGGACCAATGGCTTGTTGAGGCTCGCGCGGGCGGTGAAGTCGAACTCCTCGAGCGTCTTGGTGGTGGGGAAGCGAGCGGCCTTGAGTCGCCTCGCGGCGGCCCGACGTTCGCGTTCGATCAGCTCCAGTTCGCAAAGCTGCAAGAGGAACGCCAAGTGGTCGGCGTTGTCGGCGGCGCAGCGTCGGGCGATCCGCTCGCACTCGTCGTGAACGGTCGGCAGCTTGAGCGCCTTGAGATGATGCTTGAGCAGCACGGTGCTCTTGGTCGTCGTCTTGTTCACGAGGCCTGTCCTCCCAGTAAGACGCCGTAGGAAGCGACGTCGGTCGTCGGGACATGCACTCGCGCAAGGTGCGATCGGCCATCCAACGAGAAGACGGTGACCGGCTCGTCGGCGCGATGGTCGAGGATCGTGCGGATGCTCTCGGCATCGGTGACGTCAATCGCGAGCGCCTGCTCGACCGCGGCCGTCAGTTCCTTGAGCGGGAACTTCTCCAGCAAGCGAAGCACACGGATGTAGGACCTGGTTCCATGGCGGTCGTCCTCGGCCTCCAAACGGCGTCGCAACAAGCCAAAGCAGTCGGGCAACGACCACTCCTCCAAGGGGCGAGCGACATCGAACCCGCCCGGCTTGCGTTCGAGCAAGGCGAGGTAGTGGACCGGGTCATAGCAAGTCTTTTCCCGCTCCCAGCAGCGCGCGTGCCGGGCCACCAAGCGGTCCTCGAAGATCAGTCGTACCTCCAGGACGGTGGCGACGATCGTCAAGCGACGGTGGGCGTAGGCCACCGGCACCGAGTAGTCGTTGCGATCGAAACGGACGAGTGACTCACTATTGGCACTGGCCTGGACCAGTCGCCTCGCCTCGAAGCGTTGCTTCGGCAGAGGCAGGAAAGCGGCACGATCATCGAGGAGCAGGTCGCGCTTGCAGGAGGACTTGCCGCGCGTGCGGCGCTCCAGGTCTTTCTCGCAAGAGACCACGAGCCGTTCGTTGAGTACTGCCAGCGAGGTGACATCGGGAACCGGGACCAGGAAGTTCCGCCGCGCGAAGCCGAGCAATCGTTCGACGTGTCCTTTCTCGTTCGCGCGTCTGACCAGGCAGAAATGCTCTTGGAAGAGATAGTGACTACGAAACCGAAGAAACTCCTTGGTCAGCATCCGCTCACGGCCGGGAAAGACCTTCGTCACCGCGATCGCCGAGTTGTCGTAGCTGATCCGTTTGGGCACGCCGCCGAGGAAGGAGAACGCGCGGACATGGCCTTCGTGGAAGGTCTCGGTGCATTCGCGCGGAAAGACCTGGATGAAAATCGCCCCCGAGTAAGGCAGCGTCATGACGAACAGCGCGACCTTCGTCGGTTCGCCCGCCAAACGGACCGTCGCTTCGCCGAAGTCGACTTGGGCCTCGCCCGGCGGATGCGAAAGCGGCACGAAGACTTCCCGCCGCGATTGCCTCCAGGCACGCACGGCGTCCTTGACGATCGTCTCCCCACCGTCGTAGCCGTGCTCGTCGCGTAGCCGCTCGACGATTCGCTTGACGGTGTGACGTTGCTTCGGTGGCTGCTTGCCGTCCTCCTCCAGGATCTGATGGATGATCGGCAAGAATGATTCGAGCTTGGGCCTCTTGCGAGGCCGCGACAACCGATAGCCAGGCGGCTCGGGGTGAGCCAGAATCTTCGTCAACGTATGCCAACCGAGGTCGTACTCGCGGCACGCTCCTCGCTTACTCAACTCGCCGGTCAGCACCCGCCGGCGTACTTCCGTCCACCACTCCATGTCGGTTCGCACTCCTCCGCCTCCTTGCGAACTCCGGAACGATCGGGACCAAAGCCCCCATCTTCCCAAATCGCAACAAGACGTGAATGAGCGCCGCTATTTTCAACCGCCGCGACACACCCCCAGCGCCGCCATTTTCAACCGCCGTCAACAAGCGGGTTTCAAACCCCTCGTTGCGGAAGGCGCGCAGGACCGGCAGATGGTAATCGCCGGTCCGTTCGATGGCGACCAGCAGATCGCCCAGCCGGCGTTGGACGCGGGGATCGCGCAGCAGCGAAGCGGCCGCCGCGAGATCGCCACGGGTGTGGGCCACCTCACGCGGTTCCAAGAGGACTTGACCGTTGAAGTCGGTCAGCATCCACTTGCTGCGTGCCTTGGCGCAATCGACCGCCACGATCCCGAAGTGTTCAGGCCCGACGCTCCGGACGCGATCGTACAGCACCCCGCTGGGCTTATGGATGTGCGCTTGCCGTTTCGTCCCGCGACGCCGTGGTCGCCTGGTGCTCGTCATCGCCGATGACCTCCATCGAAGGACAGGATTACCAGTCCCACGTCACAGCAATCGGGCGAAAACCATCAATCTCTTCTTGGAGTTAGCCCCATACCAGTTGACCACCTTGGGTGGGGAAAGGGCGCGGAAAAGCTGACCAGGCGTTTTGAACTTCGCATGCTTGCCCGGAGAGAGCGTCTTCGACGTGGAGTCCCAGTCCGTGCAGGGAATCGCCGAAAAGAGGATGCTTTTCGTAGGAAAGAAGATCGAATGCGATCACACTACGATGAGGACTGTCGTTTGATGAACAGTGGCGAACTCTCAAAGTGGCCCCACCATCCAGAGTCATTTCGGACACCAAATCGCGGCTAGGCGGGAGACCTCTCGTCGTGACAATTCGATACCGTCTTGGTGTGCCGTTCACGTTCCTTTCAATGGTTCGCGGGAAGCGTCGCTCGCGAGGTCGAAACCGAGTGTCGACGCTTCGAAGAGGATTCGTTGGCATTCACGCTCTTGCTTATCGGAAGGTGCGTTTCCTCTCCCAATACGAACTCCTTGAGAATAGGCGAATCTGCGATCCCATGGGGTAAGGTGATCATGGTCCTTCGCCCATTTGGCAAGAGCGAACCACGTGGTCGCGTCGATGTCCAATGAACCGGCTGCCGCCCCATCAACTGTTCTCGTTCCCGTACTGTCCGTCACCGGCCGATGCCGAACTGTGGACGCCTCGCCGGAACCACCAACCTTCGGCTTTATTCCAGGCGAATCGAGATCCTTTGATGACTGTGGTTCGGAGTTGCTACCTTGTGAATCTTCTCCACGGAAGACAGACAACCTTGGTGCGTCCTCGGCGATATCATCTTCATTTATGGAAGAGGTGTCAGCGAAATGGACATCCCCCTCGACTTCAAGACCTCGACCGGCAATCCGCGTCTTCTCTTCTCCGTGATCTGCAACATCGCTCCGCGAAGGGGCCTCGACATCGTCATCGACCGATTCATCATCTCCAAAATCCGCTTCCTCGCCGAGTCCCTCCTTCGCCGACCACTGTTGCCTGATCGCAGCGGAAGAGCGAATGACTCGATCAACTGTCTCGCTCGATGTGTCTTGAACCGTGTCGTCGCTTGCTGGCCCATCGCTCCGGGGTTCAATGCCGAGCGTCGTCAGCTTGGTTTTCAGTCGTTGGATCGTCTCTTCTGGGCTTCTGTAATACTCGGATCCTCGTATCCGATGAAATCGCCATCCAAGACGTTCGAGCGTCGCTTGTCTCGCCATGTCCTCGGGGATTTTCTCGATTGGATGAAACCTGTCGCCATCGCACTCGACTGCCAATCGTCCATTCTCGCCTTCGACGACGATATCGATTCGATAGAAACCCACTTTCCATTGGGGAATGACCTTGTATCCAGCCTGAACGAGTCGTTGAATCACCGCCTGTTCGAAGGGAGATTCGGCGAGCGCTTCCACACGATCCAATTCCCTTGTCAGCGCACTTGGATCGAGGGCATGTTCGATCAACCTGCGTCGTAGGTCTCCTGGCTTCAAGTCGATTTCGGGGTTCACCGAGTAGACTACCCACAGTTGGTTTCGAGCCCGACTGGCAGCGACATTCAATCGTTGTCGATACGTGGGCGTGTCGGTCATCCTCAACGGACCCCCTTGGGGAACATCCACGACCGACAAGAGCATGATGTCCCGCTCATCTCCTTGAAACTGTGCCGAGTTTCCACAAGCGATGCGCCGAGTGCGGACCGTCTCCGCTGGTAGCGACTGTCTCACGAGTTGGTCAATCTCCTTTGCTTGATCTTCACCTACAAGGGAGACCACTCCAATCGTTTGATCCGCATAGTCTGGATCTCTGGTCATCGCGACGATCAGTGAAGCGACCGCCTTGGCTTCTTCGTGGTTCACCTTTCCCGACCGACTGGCGCCCTCGACGCGAAAAGGAACCACGGATGGCCGAAGACGAACGCTTGCGTCATCGCGAAGAGGTCTTATTTCGCCGTTGTAGGAGAGGTGGTTGCTGAACTGAATGATGTCCGCCACGCACCGAAAGTGTTCGCGTAGGCGGATCGTACCTCCGAACGATTGGCGGGCGAGATCGTAGACTGACATCCTACCATCGTAGAGATGGCTGTTCTGGATGCCCGACATGTACTCGCGAATCAGATTGTTGACGATGTCGTCCTTCTGGCCGACCGCCAAAGGGCTTACTTGCTCGTGGTCACCGACGACGACCAGTTGTTTCGCGAGAGTTAGAGGGATGAGTGCCATCACGTCGCATTGGCTCGCCTCGTCAATGATGACGACGTCGAATTGCGTCGTCGTAGGGTTGAAGTGTTCGACCAGCCGAGCTAGTGGCATGATCCATACAGGGACAGCATCGCGGCAGTCTGTCATCATGCGGTTCGCCTCGCGCCGAAGCCGGGGGGCGTTCTTGCCCGTTCCACGCCCAATCCGACGTACGGTATCCAGCCAACCGGTCAGCGCCTGGCGTTGGCGAAGTTTGGTTCGTCTGATCTGAGACGACCATGCCCGACACTCGATGAGCTGGACCGTCGTGTCGGCGAGACTGCGACGAAGCCACTCGCTCTTTCCTTGAAGGTCCTCAATGTCGGTTTGTGCTCGACGCGTTAGCTCATCATGAAGCTGCCGCCACTCCCAAGCAGCGCAAGGATCACCCTGCGGCTGATCATGGCCGTGGAGGTCCTTCCTGTGCTCAATACAAGAAGCCCACGTCGCGGCGGATCGCTGGAGCTGTCGGAGAAGGTCCCGGCGGCGGCGCGCGTGCGTCTGCCGTTCACTCGAAGCGCGGATTGCGGCGTAGGCGTCTCGGTATCGGTTGGCGTTTCTATTCGTGATCGCTGCAATCAGCTCCTTTGCTTCGTGACGCGTCGACATGCTTGCGGCTTCGGCACACTTGCGAAGCTTCCTCTCCAACGATGCGTGGCGAATACGAGTTGACGTGGCGGTGAGATTTGTGATGAGAAAGCTATCGACGCCGTCGACAATTCTCATCATCCGACCGAACTCGCTGGGGTTCAGAGGCAACTCGGCGACGAATCGTTCCCAGTCGAATCCGAGCCGCCGCAGACGCTCCACCTACGGCATCCATTTGCCGCTCCACCAGCTTGTCGCGCCTCGGATTCGGTCGGAATACTGGGTGCACGCGTGTTCGATCCGCTCACCAAGTTGCTCGGACGACATCTCGCCACGACTAGAAACGAGAATATCCCAAAGTCTCTTCAACTCCTCTCTCGCCACCCCGAGGCATAGGGCGTTCTCGATTGCTTGGAATTCATCGACCGTCCCCGGCCGTCGGCCGCGTACTTTCCATTGGTCGATCAAGTTCATCCACGATGAATGCGTCCAGCGCGTCAACCACCCAAGGCGTTTTCTCTTCGCCAGTAGCGACTGGACCGACCTCGCGACCTCAAGCTGTTCCTCAAGAGGGACGTCTTCCGCGTACTGTGGAGAGTACTGGACCAGATCGAGCTGTGCTTTCGACGAAGCCTCTTGGGCTTTGTCGATGGCTTCTACCAATTGGTCCCAAGGTGCAACTTCGTTGGGCCCCGAGTGTCCGGCGTAGACCGCCGCCAGTCTCCAAGACTCCATCTCAACGATGGAGCCCACCGCTCGTCGAAACCCCTCAACTAGATCGTCGAGTTCCTTTCGGTGCTCGGTCGTGAACCTCTTGTTGTTCCAATAGGCGAGAAAGTCCTCGCTTGCGTGATCATGCAGCGAGTCTTGTTCCGTCAGCTTCTCGTGAAACTCTTCGGGTGTGAGCAGATCGTCGACATTGGGTAGCTCCTCGTCGACGAGACGGCAATCCTCAACCGTCGACGTCGCGTTCGTCGCGTAGAGCTCCGCGATCTCATCGGGAGAGAGGGAGAGTGGATCGCCACTTTCGATTGGTCCGGGTATCCAGTCGTGCTGCCCGACACCTGCGGCCACTTTCTTCGCGGCCTCGGATGGGGAGAAGGACTGGCCGGCAAAAACGACATCTCGGTACTCGTTGGCAAGTGCTCTCTGGATCTCGTCTTGGAGAGCATCGAGTCGCCGGATCGTTTCGCGACGCAACTCGTCTAGCTGGCTAGACTCTCTCTTCAGTCGTTCGGCGTCGTCATCGCTTAAACGATGGCTGATCGCTGATACGGAATCCTCAAGCTGCTGACGGCTGTTCATGTCGCTGTCGAGTACGCTCACGCAGAGCGGGCGAAGTTCTTCGACCACGTGATCGCGAAGCACGCTGAGCGCCTTGGTCGTTTGGCTCGTGACCAAGACACTCTTACCCTGCGCGAGCAAGTGACCGATGAGATTCCCGATGGTGTGGCTCTTTCCCGTTCCGGGCGGGCCTTGTACAAGGACGGAACTGTGTTTCGCTAGCATGCGGGCGATCTGCGTCTGTTCCGGGTTCGACGCCTTTCCGAAGAAGATGTCAACGTCCGAAACAATCCCTCGACGCGACGGGGAGGGCGCGGACGCCTCGCTATCGCATGGCGGAGCCGCCTCGACGCCAACGATCCTCATGAGTCCGGCGCTGAAGCTCGAACGGTTTGCGATCGACTCAAGAACTCTTTCGATCGCCGTACTGAACCCCAGCGTACGGGTTCTCAGAAGCAGGACTGGAGAACGACCGATGGTGGGGTGTTCGCTGCCTATCGGTGGACGGGCATGTTCGAGAAGGTTTCCGTGAGAGGAGAGGGTGATGGAGAAACGTTTGAGAAACGCCGACGCATCCGCACTGAGCGGATGAACGTGCGATTGTTCGAGTTCGCGACGACAGTTGGCGAGGTTCTGAGGGTCGACGTCGGCTATGGATTGGAATAGCGACGTATACAGCTCCGTCGCATCACTTGTATAGGTGATCGTGAACTCGGGGATGGTCGCGTTGAACTCAAGCTGGACCCGCTGGATCAGGACAGGGTGGAAGATATCGCCTTCTCGTTGTTGCCAACTTAGGATCCCATCGCCGATTGCGAAATCGAGCCGTTCGCCTTCGCGTTCCATGCGACCGTGCAGATCATAGAGCTTGTCAAATACCTTCAGGCTCATCCGAGCCGGAAGCTCGTTCTTTCTCCATTCCTCGCGTCGCGTGCGCCATTCGGCGAGCAGTTCAAGGCGGCGGGGATCGTTCTCGAATCTCGTGACGATAGTCTCGCCATGCTCATCACTTTCGTTTCTCGACTCTTGGTGGCGGATCTGTGTTTCGTCGGGGTTCTCCCAGCCGCTCAAGAGCCAGGAACGCAACTCTTCGGGCGGATCAGGTGAACGCGTTAGTTGAGGTCGACGAACGCGAAGAACGAAATCGTCGCTCTTCTCAGTCGTCTCCTCCTCGTTGGACTCGGAGTGATCCGCCATCTGGCCAATCATGATCGACGGATGATCAGGCAGTGTGTCCATCCAGAGCAACCACTTTTGATCCCGGACCTGTTTGGTAACGGGATTTCGATGCTCGTTTAGCGCTTTGAGGTAGTTGAAGACCTGCTGAATTCGCTGTCTTCCAATCTCAATCTGATCCTTAGCGAGGGTCACGGAAAATGCTCCTAACAACTCGTCGATTGGCCGTCAGACTGTCCCACTTGTCGCTCACTCTTCTGGCCTTTGGGCTTCCAATTGATGTCGCGTTCTCAATTCAACAAGCATCGCTGCACCGCGACGCTGAGAACTCCACGGTCACCGTGAAGACACGCATGATGCACACGTTTCGTATTGCGACGTCACGGCTCTTGCTCCTCAAACAGAATCGCCGGTTCGGTCGTCGCATGATCCGCGTGCAACTGCCTCCCGAACAGCAAGCCTTCGGCGCCGCCGAGTTTTAGCCTGAGAGTGCGTTTGGATCGCAGGCCGAGCGGCGGTGCGGTGGTCGTCGTGACGATGTATTGGAAGGGGACGGTATGGTTACCGCCTAGCTCCTTGGAAAGCGAGGCGACGCACGCCAGGAGTCGGCGATAGATGTGCCCGCCGAGGTCGGCTTCACGTGGGCTGTCGTGGAGGAGCAGGCCGGGATGGGCCGCCGTTCCCATCGCTCCCATGACGAGGACCGCGACGTCGGCCATCAGGATCGAGAGAGTCTCGAAGGCTTCTCCCGAGAGATTCTCGCCCCGAAAGATCCGGAAGCTTAGCCCCGACGACGTGAGCGCAATTCGTCCATGGAAGTCCGGGGAGAGAACCTCGCGAACGAGCGCGTCGTACACGTCTCGTAAGCCGGTCAAGGCGGTGTTCTGAGAGGCGAGCAACTCCTTCAGCCGCTGCTTGGCATCCTCCAGGTCGGACTCAAGCGTCGTCTTCGTTTTCTGGAGGCTGGTAAGTTGGGCGTCCGGCTCCGTCCCCGATTGGAGTCCGTCCCAGTAGGCGAGCTGACGGAGCGTCTTCCGGATCTCGGCAATCTGGCGATCGGTGTTTCGTCGCTCGTCATCGAGGTCTCGCCGCTGGTCGTTGAGGTCATCCAACTGCATGCGCGATTTCGCGAGCTGCGACTCCAGGCGCTTCTCGCGGGCTCGGAGGTCCGCAAGCGACTGGTCTCGGTCGGCGGCCGTGGGAAGATACTCTGACGACTTGGTGGAAATCTCCTCATCAATCGTTGTCAGGTGATCCCTAGTGTGCGTGCACTCACCAATGGGCACGTTGCCGTACTTGCACAGCATTTCCTCTAGCTCGTTGATCTGCTTCTTGAGTTCGCGAAGCTCGTTGAGGGACTTTAGGAGTACGGCGGTCCCCGACTCATTGATGTCCGCCGCTGCCTTTGTCTGGTTGTACATTTCGCTTGGCTCACCGAGCGCCGCGGCACGAAGCTCGATCGTGCGGTCCAGGTCGGCTAGGGCTCGACGGCGTTTGGCTTGTTCGGCTTCGAGCTGGGCGATGCGGTTCCCGACGAGGGCCGGGAGCCCGATCATGTCGTCCGGATCGAGCGATGCGTCGAGTGCATCGGAAATGTCGAAATCCTGCCGCAGCGCCCGTCGGTGATGACGCGTCCAGTACTCGGGTTCGCGTCGTCGCTCGGCGATGGTGCTCTCAACCTTCGCGTGTTCGCGACTCATCCGATCGAGGTCCCGCTGAAGCGAGGTCTCTTCATCGGGAAGGAGCCCGAGCACCGACCGTAGGATCAGGAACGCATCGTCCTTCTGGATCTTCGGCGTGCCCGAATCACTACGTGGCGAACGCCATTGCCACATGCTTTGATAACGGGCCTCCTGGTCGCGGGCACACATCGCCAGGGCATGATGCCACTCGATCGAGTCCCCATTCATCAGGACCGAGTCGGTACGCAATCCCGATAGGCACGTTGATGAGAGATGATCGAGATACTCGTGAAAGCTCGCTCGTGGCGGAGGATGTTCGAGCAGGTCCTCGATGCTGATGTCTTGTTGGGCGGCGTCGGCGCGGGTCTTGGTAAACGGGCGGAGGACGGCCCAACGCTTGCCTTGGATGTGGACCTCGGCGGCGACGTATCCCTCGGGGAACGTGTGCTGGATCTCCTTGGACGCGTAGGCCTGACCGTAGTTCGGTTCGCCGAGGCAGTAGCGGATCAGGCGGCAGAGGGTGGTCTTGCCGACGCCGTGGCCGGGCTCGAAATGGTCGTCTTGCGATTCGTCTTCGATGCCCCAGACGATGTTGAGCCCGGTGGTGAAGGTAATTGGCTCGCGGATCGGGATCGGTGGGTTCAGCGACTTGAACAACGCGATCTTTGCGATCCAAACCAATGGTTCGGACCTCCTCTGGCTCGGATCGGCTTGTTCGAGGATCGACATCGCGAGCGTCCCTAGGTGGTGTTGGCGTCCTCTTTCTGCTGCTTCCGTTGTCTTCTCTTCGGCTTGGGAGGGTCATGCTCCCGATAGCGCTTCATCGCCTTGGCAACGAGAGCGAGGAACTCTTTCGGGATTCGGGGGAGCGACGCGCGTACCTCGTCGAAGGAGTCGCCGAGGGCAAGGAGGCCATCCTCACGGCGGAGGGCTCGCCGTACTAGCAAGTCCTTGGTGAGCGATATCCACGATGGTTCGGCGTTGGGATCGGCGATCAGTTCGGGCGGCAGCGACGGGAGCACGCGATCGAATCGCTTCTGGTCCTCGTCGATGAGCAACGCGCGGCAGCGAGCGGATTGCATCGCCAAGACTGTCGCGTCGATGTATTGATGATCGGCCAGACCGGGTTGCTGTTGGACGAAGTCTAGCAATGCCGCACGTTGAGCCTGCTCAGCCGTGGTAGCCCGTGCGGCGGGATCGACCTTCTTGCGCCCTCGCTTGGGACTGGTGGCTTCGCGTTGTTGGCGAATGCGTTCGAGGAGGACCGACGCCGGCTCATTGTTCGGGTCTTGGGGAACGAGTTCCCCTCGGAAAGCTTTCGCGAGAATGGATTGATCGAGATGCGTCAGCGATGCTTCCAGTGTGGGTACAACCGATCTCAGCTCAGATTCGCTACCCATCAGTGCCTGCATTCGTCGAACGATTTCATGCTGTTCCGCCAGTGGTGAGAGCGCGATGGTTGCTTCGAGGATTTTGGCCTGTGAAAGATTGCGCATTGAGTTGCTTGTGCCAGTTGCGTTTGCTTCAAATGAGTCGCGAACTGATGGCGACCGCAACCCGTAGAGCATGTACTGTTGCGGTATGTCTGCCGATGCTGGATTGAGACGAAGTGTCTTGTCGGAGAGCATCAGGTTTGGAAAGTCGGCTTTAACAAGCACGACCGCGCCAATCAGTTCAACGGTGTTCGCGCGGGAGATCAGTAGGTCACCTCGTCGTGGTGTGGGCGTGTCACCAATTTCGTCGCCGTGCTTTAGCGCTTTGTTTGCCGTGGGATCAAACTCACGCCACGTCACTGCGCTGACTTTTAGGACACCGGGTTCTCCATTTCTAGCCGGGTGCGATAGTGCCGTGGGGCTTCGTCCCGCGTCAATAGACTCGATCAGATCACCAACACGGCACCAGCACCAACCCTCCGGCAATTCAGGCAGTTCCAAATTGTCGACCGGCTCGGGTTCCTTGTACTTGTCCTGCCAGCCCCTGGGAGGCTTTTGGCTTTTGGCTTCGTACTTGGCGAGTTCGGCCTCTTCCCAGCGGCGGCGGCGTTCGGTGCGGATGCGTTGGAGGAGTGCGCTGGCGGGTTCGACGTCGGGGTTTTGTTCGCGCCAGTCGGCGGTGAGATCGCCACGGAAGGCAGCGGCGAGGAGGCTCTGGCGGAACTGCTCCAAGAGCGGCTTCACCTCCGCCAACGCTTCCCGAGCCTTCCGGCTCCGCTCCTGCAACGCCTCGATCTTCGCGACAATACGACGTTGTTCGGGGAGGGGCGGGATGCAAAGCTCAAACGTCGACAGAACACGTCCTGAGACCGCCTTGAACGTCGTCCCTGTTGCGAGGCGGGCTAGCTTTGTTTCTAGATGTCGGAGAGAGAAAAGAACGTAACGACCGTCGACAAGCTTTGTCGGCCGCAGCGCAGCCAATCCTCGACCAATACAACATCGTTTATTCGCGACGTTGGTGGGGCCAACCGGTGCACGGATGGAAAGCAGAATATCATCAGGTTCGGCGATCTTATTCGGTTCAGCACACCATTTGCGCACCGTTGGATGGAGTTCGCCAAACTCGGCCTTCCCTTGGAAAAACGGAAGTCCATCGGGATCGTTGCGGTACGTTGAAGACGGCGGCGACTGTCCCATGATGACATCGCAGACATCGGGTAGAGCCGCGACCTCCCAACCCGCTGGCAATTCCCCGTTTCCCCCGCTCACGCTTCCACCTCTTCGCCTTCGAGCAGCGCCGTCAGCGCCTCCATCTCCTCCATCGCCGTGGCCAGGCGTTCGCGGATCATCGCGGCGATCTCTTCAGGCTCGGGGAGTTCGTCATGATTGGAGGCGTTGTCGTCCTTGAGCCAACTGATGTCGAGGTTGTTGCCACGCTTCTTGATTTCATCCCGACTAAAGCAACGAAAGCGGCCGTCGCTGCCTTGGTCGGTTCGCTTGCTGGTGCCGTCGGACTTTCTGCCAAACGCCTTCTCGAACTCGGCGAAGTGATCGTGTGTCAGCGGCGTTCGTTTGCCGAAGGCGGGCATGTTGGCCCGGAGGTCGTAGACCCAAACTTGCTTGGTGTTGCCTTCGTCGGTCTTGCCACGCGTGAAGAAGAGGACGTTCGTCTTGACGCCTTGAGCGTAGAAGATCCCGGTCGGCAGCCGGAGGATCGTGTGCAGATTGCACTTCTCCATCAGGTCGGCCCGGATTCTCGTGCCAACCCCTTCCTCGAAGAGGACGTTGTCGGGCAAGACGACTGCCGCCCGGCCGCCGGGCTTGAGGGTGCGGTAAATGTGCTGGAGGAAGGCGAGCTGTTTGTTGCCGGTGACGTGGGTGAAGTCGTCCCGCGTCGGCCGGCCGCCTCCTTTCTTCGTTCCGAACGGGGGATTGGTGAGGACGACGTCGGCCTTGGGGAGATGCTCGCCGGTTGGGGAAAGCGTGTCGCCGAGCAACATTTCACTATTGACGCCGTGGAGCAGGCAGTTCATGAGCAGAAGCCGATGAGTATCGGGCACCAGCTCGACACCGACGAAGGCGTGCTTGCGTTGGAAGGTCTGTTGCTTGACGGGCAGATCGTAGAGGTCGTCGGTCGCCGCTTTGATGGAGCGGTCGGCTTGGATGAGAAACCCGCCCGTACCGGCCGCCGGGTCTTGGATGACCTCGCCCGGCTGCGGCTTGATGCAGTTGACCATGCACTCGATCAGCGGACGCGGCGTGAAGTATTGCCCGGCCCCGGACTTCTTCTCGCTCGCATTGCGTTCGAGCAGGCCCTCGTAGAGGTCGCCGAGGCCTTCCTCGCGAGCGGAATACCAATCGAGCTTGTCGATATCGCTGACAAGCTTCGAAAGGTTCTTGGGTTGCCGTAGGGACGTGTTGGCATCGTTGAAGATCGCCTTCACCCGGCCCGAGCCCTCGTTGCCCAGATGCACCAGGAGCGATCGGTAGAAGGCGAGCTGTTCGACGCCATCCCGTGCCGCCAGATCATCCCAGCGATAGCCCTTGGGCAGTTGGCCGTCCTTGTCGGTCTCCTTCGTCATCTTGAGGAAAAGAAGGAACGTCAGCTCGGTGACGTACTCGTGGTACGTGATCCCATCGTCACGCAGCACGTGACAAAGAGACCAGAGCTTGGCAACGATGTCTTGAGTGGTGGTCATTGTTGAGGTCGTCATTGTCCTTGGTTACGGTCGTCCGTCCCGGCGGTGTCTAGACCGCGGTTTGCCACATCGCATCGGCGATATCCCGAAGGATGCTGTCGAGTTCGCCCTTGAACACCTTGTTGAGGCGGGTGAAGCCGCCCTCCGCTCTAAACTGTCCATCATTGAGGGCTTCGCGGTCGACGATGATCTCCTGTTCTAGTTGCTTGCCGATGCGAAGGAGCCATTTTCGTTGCGGCCCGGTCCAGGGTCGGCTGCCGAGGATCTGATTCATTGCCACCTGCACCCGGTCGCGATGGGCGATCAATGGTTGATCGCAGGCGACGTGGCGAATGTAGCCAATGATGGAGGCCGCGATGTCTTGGTTGGTCGTCTCGCGCCAAGCGGTTTGGAGTTTGGCTTCGGTGAAGCCCGCTTGGTCGAAGGCGAGACGAAGCTCGCGGAGCTGGGAGCGCGTCAGATCGCGTGGCCGCTGGGCGACGACCAACAACGCCGGAAGATCGTCGAGGTGCTCGGTCACGTAGTTGCGAAAGTCATCGAGATAGTCCTCCGGCCGGGACGCTGTCCCGTAGCCCCGCTCGATGCGGCGGAGTTCGTCGTCGTGCTCCGAGACGAGGTACTTCGTCTTGCCGCGACGTACTTCCATGAGGATCGAGGTCGTGACGTCGTGTTGCCCGAACCACTCGGCAAGATCGGACGGACTGCTCCGCCGGACGTGATTGATGAGCCCCTGTCGGTCGAGGCCCGTCGCGGTCTCCAGGCGTTCGATCTGGTTGTCGGTGAACTTCTTTCGTCGGAGTTTGGTCAGGAGCTGATCCTTGACCTCTGACCGAATGTCGTCGTCTTGGACGGTGCCTAGCTCCTCGACCAACTGCTCGAAAGTGATGTCGGCTCGGGCCACGACCGGCTGCATCTGGCTGACGTTCTGGAGTGCGGCGTAGAGGTCGACGGCGTCGAAGATGTGAAAGCGTTCCTTGTCCTCGCCTGGGCCGTGGAGGTCCTCACAGAGCCGCGTTGCCCGGCCAAGCATCTGTTCGAAGAGAATGCGGCTCCTGACCCGCCGTAGGAAGACGAGGTTGGTGATCGGCGGAACATCGACGCCCGTCGTCAGCAGGTCGACGGTGACGACGATCCTGGGGAGCTGTTCGTTCTTGAAGCGACGGATGAGCTGGAGCGGCTTGTCGGCTTTGCCGGTGATCTTCATGACGGTGTCGTCGTGAATGCTGCCGTAGGAGTCATCGAATGCCTCCTTGAGCAGACGGACGACCAGATCGGCGTGCAGATCGTTGACGCAGAAGACGAGGGTCTTGCCGGGAAGGGTCGGGTCGATGTGCTCGGCGAGCGAGGCACAGACGGTCCGGTTGAAGTTCTCCGTGAGGACCTTGCGGTTGAACTGGTCGACCTCGACTTCGACTTCGTCGGGGGTGTTGAAGAGCTGGAGTTGGTTGGTGCCGGAGTCGAGGACTTTGATCTCCTCGCCCTGATCCCACTTGATCCCCTCCTCGGAGAGCCTGGTGACAACTCGATACGGCGGTTCGTGATCGACGAGCCAACCGTCGATGACCGCCTGGCGGTACGAGTACTGGAACACGGGCGGGCCGAAGATCTGCGTCGTGTGCAGGGCGGGCGTGGCGGTCAGGCCGATGCGAACCGCGTCGAAGTGGTCGATCACGCGGCGGTATTTGGAGATGTAGTCGGCCTCGCTTCGGAACGTTAGCTCGGCGTCGCTCATCTCCTGGTCGAGGTTGTAGCCACGGTGGCACTCATCCACGACGATGCAGTCGTACCAGTCGACGGGAACAGGTTGGGCCTGTTCATCGGGGTAGAGGAGGCGTTTGACCATCCCCTGGACGGTCGCGATGTGCAAGCGGGTGTCGGATTCGGGCCGAAGGTCGCCGAGTTCCTTGACATCGTAGATGTCGGCGAACGATTGGTAGTTTTCGAGGCGAACGTCCTTGAAGGCATTGCTGGTCTGTTCGCCCAGAGCGGTTCGGTCGACGAGGAACATGATGCGACGAAAGCGGCCGCTCTTGATCAGGCGGTAGATCAGGCCAATGCTGGTGATCGTCTTTCCCGTCCCCGTCGCCATGGCGACCAGCATTTCGCGATTGCCTGCGGCGATCTCCTGTTCGATCGCTCGAATCGCCTCGGCCTGATAGTCGCGAAGCGGAAGGTAGTCGGACGACTCGTTGGCGAGGCGGTTGTCGGCTTCGTCGATGTTCTGGCTGAGGAGGTCCGTGAGCCCCTCGGGGGTGTACCAAGCTTCGAGCGGTCGTGGATGGTTCACCTCGCGACGGCCATCGAGGAACCAGATGCCGCTCTTCTCGGCGATCTGCCGGAGGAAGGGACGGCCGTTGGTGGCGAAAAGGAAGGGGACACGGTGCTCGGACCAGGGGCCGCCCGGTGACGCGTGATCGGCATCGACGTTGAGTCCCCGGCTGTACCGTTTGGCTTGCTGGATGGCTCCCGCGACGTCCTTGCTCTTGGACTTGGCCTCCACCACCGCGACGGGCATGAGGCCGACGAAGAGACAGTAGTCCGCCGGTCCGCTTGACGTGGGCCATTCGGCGATTGCGATGTTGCGGCCCTTGCTTGGTCGCGTTCCGTTGGAGTATCGGAGGACCTGCGAGTCGGCATCCCAGCCGGCTTCTCGGAGTTGAGCGTCGATGATGCGCCGGGTTGCCTCTTCGTCGAGGTCGACTTCCGTCGATTGTTGCTGAGCTTCGGCGATCGTCGCTTCGCGATCCTCGCTCGGTGTCGCGGCGACTTGGGCCTGCAACTGCGCGAGCCGCTGCTCGTAGCGTTCACGCTCCCTTTCTAGCTGGTGCTCGGACTCGGTGGCGATTTCGAGAGCGGCGTTGAGATCGTCGTAGGCGACCTGGGCCGCCGATTCCGCTTCTTGCCGCAGACGTTGGTGTTCCTCGATCGTCTTCTGGACGCCGGCGGATTGAAGCTCCGCATCGGCAAGAGCGGACCGGAGGCGTTCCAGCTCCGCTTGCAGTGCGTTCTCCGCCTCTTTCGGATCCGGTGGTGGAACGAACGGAGAGGGTTTGAAGTTCGGATCTCTGCCAAACGATTTGTGAAACCAAATGGCCAGCTTTCGAGCCATCTGGAGCTGGTGGAGGGCCTCGCGACGATCGTCGGCATGGCTATGCACGGCGTCGTTGCCAGACTTTCGCAAGCCATGGAAGAGCTGGCTGACCTCGGGCCCGAGCACGCGCGCGTTCCAGAGTTTGTCGAGGACGGTCAGTTGGGAATCGCGTTCTTCAAGGGCGATGCCGGTGTAGGCCGCACAGTGCTCCGCGAGCAACTCGGCGAACTGCCGCAGCTTCACGAGCGCCGAATTAGGATCGTCGAAGACGTAGCGCTCCGCGAGGGCGCCGTGTCGTACCAAGACGTCATCGTGCTTCGCGAGGAAGCCGAAGTTTGGCGAATTGGCTCTCGGTGACGCCATCTCGATTCCCAAGATCCCAACGAACGGTCAGCATCATTCTCCCCGTCGTCGTCTCGATCCCCTCACGCAGCGAGCTGGCTCCAAATCGCTGCCACCATTGCCCAACCGAGGCGAATCCAGCCGGAGCGGCGTGGGCTGGGGCGTATAGTCTATGGGCTAGTCTGCCAAATCCATCTGTCGCCGGAAAGAGTTTCGTGTCGGAATCTCCGGCAAGCACGAAATCAAGCCTATCAGCTTGATCGGACAGATCTGGTCCAGCGCCGCCTTCCGCAACCGTCCCGGCGACCTAAATTTCAGCCTGTTTGGTGGCAAGATACTTGAGTGCGCCGGCGTTAGCTCTTGGAAGGCGGATTCCAACGATTGAAAAGCCCTGAGACGTCCTCTGCTGTTGAGGTACGTGGCAGGGCTTTCGTCGTTTCTTGCCGGTGCGAGAAGCTTGGTGTTCACCAGAAAACGAGGAGGTTCATCATGTCGCACATCGTGGAGATCGAGACGGAGGTGAGAGACGCTGTGGCGGCCTGTGCCGCGTGCAGACGGCTGGGGCTGCCAGAGCCCGTCCAGGGCTCATTCGAGCTCTTCGGCGGCCTTGTGGAGGGACTGGGCATTCAACTGGACGGCTGGCAGTATCCGGTCGTGTGTGATCTGGCAAGCGGGCAGGTTCGATTTGACAACTTCGGGGGGCGTTGGGGCGACCAGACGCAGCTCGATCGGTTTCTTCAGGCGTATGCGATCGAGAAGGCCACGATCGAGGCCCGCAAGAAGGGGCATAGCGTCACCGAACAAGTGCTGGCCAACGGCGCGGTCAAGTTAACCGTTCGGCTGGGAGGTGCTGCATGAGCAAGACGATCGAGATCATTGTCGAACCCAATGGCCAGACTCGTGTGGAGACGAAGGGCTTCTCGGGCAGCGAGTGCCGCCAAGCCAGTGAGTTCATCGAGAAGGGACTGGGTCAACGAACGGCCGAGCACGTGACCGCCGAGTTCCATCAGCAGCGAGCCTGTCAGCAACGAACGAGTCAACAACGCGGCTGACTCAGGTTCTCCAATCCCAACGACCATCATTCAGAGGAGAGCGGACGTGAGTTTACGTCATCGCCTTGATGAGTACGTGCGAGCGTGCTTCACGGGCATTTGGATCGAATCCCATGAGCACCAGGATGCTCTCGCGGAGATCGCCCAACTGTGCCGCGACGAGCAATGGCAGCTTGCCATCTGGAACATCGAAGCCGGGCTGAGCAGCCCCGGGCAACCCGATGCCGAGATTCCCAGCAGCGATCCCTTGACGGCAATCCGAGCCGTCCGTTCGTTGGCGACAGCGGACGGCACGGCGATCCTGGTGCTGGAGAACTTTCATCGCTTCATCGAATCCGCCGAGGTCATCCAAGCGCTGACGCGACAGATCATCGACGGCAAGCAGAACCGGACAATCGTCGTGGTCCTTTCGCCGATCGTGGAGATCCCGATCGAACTCCAGAAGAAGTTCGTCGTCATCGAGCACGACCACCCGAGCCGGGAACAGCTTGAAGAGATTGCGAGAGGCATTGCCACGGAGGAAGGCGAGCTGCCCGACGGACCCGAGTTGGAAATGGTGCTAGACGCCGCCGCCGGTCTGACGCGAATGGAAGCCGAGAACGCGTTCAGTCTGTCGCTCGTTCGGCAACAGCGAATCACGGCCAGCACGGTGTGGGAATTGAAGACGCAGACGCTCAGGAAGGGAGGGCTCCTTTCGCTTCACCAAGGCAGTGAGGACTTCAGTGGTCTAGGAGGGCTTGCCGCGCTCAAGGACTTCTGCAAGCGAGCGCTGCTTCGGCGGAGTGACGCCGATCCGCGGAGGCGACCGCGTGGGGTGCTGTTGCTTTCGCCGCCAGGTTGCGGCAAGTCGCAATTCTGCAAGGCCCTCGGCAAGGAAGTCGGGCGGCCGGTCCTCACGCTCGATGTCGGCAGCCTCATGGGTTCGCTGGTCGGTCAGTCCGAAGAACGGACGCGTCGTGCCCTTCGGATCATCGACGCCATGGCTCCCTGCGTGGTGATGATCGACGAGCTAGACAAAGCATTTTCCGGTCTCCACGGAAACGGCGACTCCGGGGTCTCGTCGCGGATGTTCGGAACCTTCCTCTCGTGGCTCAATGATCACGAGTCGGACGTCTTCGTCGTCTGCACGGCCAACGATGTGACGAAGCTGCCGCCGGAGTTCTCGCGGTCGGAACGCTTCGACGGTGTCTTCTTTCTCGACCTGCCCAGCAGGGAAGAGAAGGACGCCATCTGGGAGATCTACCTCGATCTTTTCGAGATCGGTCGCGACCAACGGAGGCCGGATGACACCAACTGGACCGGAGCGGAGATCAGGTCGTGTTGCCGATTGTCGGTATTGCTCGACTTGCCCCTCGTCCAGGCGGCCCAGAATGTCGTGCCCGTGGCGGTCACCGCCGCCGAGTCCGTCGATCGAATTCGGACTTGGGCGAGTGGTCGTTGTCTCAGCGCTAGCAGGCCTGGGGTGTACGAGCATGGGCGTCGCTCGAAGCGATCACGCGACCGAGTGGGTCCTGATCCATCCATGAACTGAATCCTCGCAACATTCTGTTTCTCAGTAGGAGCCGGAGGATGACCATGCGGTCGTCGACCGGCTCGTTTGCTTTTGGGAGTAACAAGCATGACCAGTTTGCTCGATGAACCGCGATCGCAGCAGAACACGTCGACCGCCGAGCGACTCCGTACGACCATGGCTGCCGCTCGCCTCAGCTTCACCTGGCTCGGTGTTCGCAAATCGTTGACGTCGGCCCAGAAGAACCAGGCGGCGGACTCGTTTGGCGCTGAAGGAAAGTACCTTTCGGCCGGCAAGAAGCTGCTCGACACCTCGCATCCGGCGTTCAAGGCGGTGACCGCGATTCGAGGTCGGGCAGTGGCCTATTGGAAGGGAGTGTCGCTTCCCTTTCCCGAACCGGGCGTTCGACTGATCCGCCAGGACGCGATCGCCGATTTCGACAACCAGATCGCGATGTTCCGGGAGGAACTCGACGATGCCGTGGCTGAGCTCGACCGCCACTATGACGAGCTTCGACGGGCCGCCCAAGAGCGTCTCGGCGATCTCTTCGATGTCTCGGACTATCCCGCGACATTGGTCGGTTCGTTCGCGATCGAACACGACTTCCCGTCGGTGGAGCCGCCGGCCTACTTGCGGCAGCTCAACCCCGAACTCTATCAGCAGGAGTGCGATCGGGTCCGGACGCGGTTCGATGAGGCGGTTCAGCTCGCCGAGCAAGCGTTTCTCGACGAACTGTCGAAGCTGGTCGATCATCTCAGCGAACGACTGAGTGGACAGGCTGACGGCAAGCCCAAGGTCTTTCGCGACAGTGCGATCGACAATCTGACGGAGTTCTTCGAGCGTTTCCGGCGGCTCAATATTCGCAGCAACGACCAGCTTGATGAGGTGGTCGCGAATGCCGAACGGGTCATCCGGGGCATCGAGCCTCAGTCCCTTCGTGACAACGCCTCGCTGAGGGCCGAAGTCGCGACACAGCTCTCGGGAGTGGGCTCGACGCTCGATGGTTTGCTTGTCGATCGCCCTCGCAGGAACATCCTCCGACGTCCCAAATGAAGGAACAACGATGCAACTATTCATTGATCGATGCGGAACAATCCGCTGCCTCTACGACGAAGAACTGAACCTCCAGGAGCTTGGCCGGCTTTCCATTCGCCGAGGATCACACGTTGAGCCAACAAGGGAAGCGCAGTGGTATTCGGACTTGTCGCCGGCTGTTGCGCATGTGGCTGAGATGCAAGAACCGTGGTTGCAAATGGACTTGTCACCGGTGAGAGGCCCCATTCTTGGCCCCTTTGCCAGCCGATCTGAGGCTTTGGGCGCCGAACGTGAGTGGTTGGAGAAGTATTTGCTCGAAATTCACCTCTAAAGTCGCGCCTCCATCGTTCGTTTTTCTCGGGTTAACGTCATCTTCGCGACGTCAAATGCCAGTGTGGAAGCCCCATTCGGTCGCTAACCGGCCACGAAATTGCCCTCGCGGCATCAAACGACAAGCTTTCTCCCCCCACAATTTCTCGGCTCATTGGTCGCTCGCGAGCTATCGCCGGGTGGTTCTGTTTTCCCAACATGACCGCCCCGCGAAGGCGGTCTCACTCATCAAGGAGATCGTCCCCATGGTCGCACGATTACCTCCAAGTGCTCGCCAAAGAGTTCCTTGGCGACGTCAGTTCGTGTTCTTCCTGCCGGTGATTCGGCGCTACGGCGAATTCGCCTTCCGCTGTCTGAGAAGCGAGGAACGGGAAGAGGCCATGCAGGAGATGGTCGTCCTCGCCTTCGTCGCGTTTGCCCGGCTTGTCGAGCGAGGCGAGATCGACCGTGCCTATCCATCAGTCCTTGCAAGATTCGCTGTCGCACAAGTCCGAGATGGTCGCAAGGCGGCCACACCGGCAAACACGCACGATGTTCTGTCCCGGCGGGCTCAGTGCAAGGGTGGCTTCGCCGTCGAACGCCTCGATCGGTTCGATGGGGGCGTTCGACAGTGGCTGGAAGTGCTCGTGGCGGACCGCTGCACTCCGGTACCCAATCAGGCCGCGTTTCGGATCGACTTTGCGGCGTGGCTCTTGCAACTCCCGACGTGCAACAGGCGGATCGCTGATTTCCTCATGACCGGGAATTCCACGAACGAAGTCGCCAGACTCGTCCACTTGTCGGCTGGCCGGATTTCCCAATTGCGCCGCGAGCTTCACGCCAATTGGGAACGTTTCCAGAACTCCGGCGCACGCAACGACGTTCCCGTCCGTTGACTCTCGGTCCCATCGACCGATAGCCCGACTCCAGTGATGTCGATCGGACCATAAAGCGAGTCCGACGCAGACACTGGTCTATTCTCTGTGCCCCCAGCAGGGGCGGTGATCTTCTTCGCCGCTCCACGTCGGGGCGGCGTTTCTTCTCTCGCTAGGAGCAACGCAAATGACTCAGCACCAACTCGACCGGCTCGTGGCCCAGGCCACCGGCGAAGACATTCGAGAGATCAAGCATCTCGGCTTCAGCCTGGCCGATCCCATGGAGATCGACTTCGATCCGGAGCCGGATGATTTCCCGGTTCGATTGCTCGACTGGGACAACGTCGGCCTGGAGCGAATGATCGCCGTCGTCGAGCAGCCGTCGAACGTTCGCTAGGTGGTTCTCCCCTACGTTCACCTGCCAGTGCCCCGGCCAATCCGGTCGGGGCCTTCCCCATAGCACCAATTCCCTTCAAGGAGAATCAGCTTGATCACTATCTCGCGATCGCTTGTTCGTCGTCTACGTATCGCTTTCGCTCGCGGCCTCGGAGCCAAGGTTCGGAAGCACGTTCCCTCAGTTCAGGTCCAAACAGGCGATCGGGGTATCTTTGTTCGGGCGAAGAACGACCGATGCGCCATCGCGTTTCACATGCCCGGGACTTTCGAGGCCCACCGGTTCGCCCTGCCGTTCGAGGCATTGAAACAGTGCGAGGGGCCAAAGAGCGAGGAAGTCACCCTGACGACAACCGATCGGGAAGTCGTCTTGCAGTGGATCGCGTCGAGAGTTCCCCAGTCGGTTCGATTCCCGTTGAAAGATGCTGAAGACTTTCCGCCGCTTCCGGATCAAATGGAGTCCAATTCGTCCCACCTGCTCGATGCGTTGCGGGAAGCAGTGGCCGTCGCCAGTGATGAGAACACGCGCTACGCACTCGATCATCTCCAGCTTCGCGGAGACCGTGGCCAGGTCGTCGCGACCGACGGGAGACAGTTGCTCGCCCAGGGCGGCTTTTCGTTCCCATGGGACGACGACCTTCTGATTCCTGCGAATCGTCTGTTCGCATCCTCCGACCTTGGTGGGCACGAGACCGTCCAGATCGGCACGAAAGAGGACTGGGTCGTGATCCGTTCGGGGCCTTGGACGCTCTGGGGCCACGTCGCCAAGACTGCTCGCTTCCCCAAACTAGGCGACCTGCTCACTCCCAATCGAACGAACGCTTCGGCACTCCTGCTCGCGGATGGCGACGCGGCGTTCCTGGCCGAAGCGGTCGAGCGACTTCCGGGTAACGATGCATCAAACTCCCCGGTGACCGTCGACCTGAACGGCTCCGTCGCGATCCGTTCCCAGGGAGCCGGAGACGCACAACCGACGGAGATCGTGCTGACCAATTCGCGCCGCGACGGGGACGCCATCAGTTGGTCAACGCATCGTGAACACCTTCGCCGGGCCGCACGGCTTGGCTTTCGGAGAATCGGCGTCGTGGACCAGGAAGCGCCCATCTGTTGCCAGGATGAGGATCGGATCTACGTCTGGGCCTCGCTCGGCACGTACGGGCTCGTGAGTTCCTCTACGGACGCGATTCGAATCGAGTCCCCGACGCGCGACACGAAGCGATCTACTCAAGCCAACCAACCCCAGTCAACGGAAAGAAACACTTCGATGATCAAGTCCAACAGCCAGTCGTCCGAGAAGCACGAAGAGACGGCCGATCAACAAAGCGTCAACGACATGCTCGAAGCGGCGGAGGCCCTCAAGGGTTCGCTACGGCAAGCCTTGGCCGACACCTACGTGTTGATCGCCGGGCTCAAGAAGCAACGAAAGCAATCGAAGATCCTACGCTCCGCCGTCATGTCCTTGCGGCAGTTGCGGGGCATTGACGCCTGACATCGCTGCCCCAGGCGTTTCGATTGTTTCGCATTCAAAGGGAACAACCATGTTGAAACTCAACATCGGCCTCAGCCGCAAAGTCGGCGAGGCCAACTACGGCAGCCGCGGCGCTTCCGTTCATCTCGAACTGGAGGTGGAGTCGGCTCTCATCGGCGACCATGAAGGATTGCGGCAACGCGTCCGGCAACTGTTTCAGATGGCGAGGGCCTCCGTCGACGAGGAACTCAACGGCCACGGTGGCCCAAACGGCGACCGTTCCAACGGGACGACCAGGTCGACCAACGGCCATAGCAACGGACGACAGGCGACTCTGAGTCAACTCCGGGCAATCCATGCCATTGCCGACCGGCAGGGGATTGACCTCAAGGGGGAACTCCGCGATCGCTTCGGCGTCGAACGAGCGGACATGCTTGGCATCGGGCAGGCGAGCGAGCTGATCGACGCCATCAAGAACGCGAGGGCCAACGGAGGGCGTCGATGATCACGGCCCTCATGGAATCACCACGACGCGTTGAAGGTCAGCGCGTCACCGGTCGCGACTACGTCTCTTGGAGTGCGATCAACACCTACCGGCAGTGCTCTCTTCGCTACTACTTCAAGTACATCGAGGGGCTGCCGGAAGAGACTGTCTCGTCGAGCCTGGTCTTCGGGGCAGCGATCCATGCTTGCTTCGAGCACCACTTCAACGAGCTGATGGCCGGGAGTTCGAGCCCCGGACTCGACGACTTGCTGGAAGCGTTCTGGGGCGCCTGGCGGGACCGCAACGAGGAAGCCGAGATCGTCTTCGCGAAGAACGAGGATCTGGAAGCCGTCCGAAAGCTTGCTCTACGGGTCCTGTCGGCGTTCAAGCAGAGTGACCTCGCCAACCCGCTGGGGACGATCATCGGCATTGAGGAGGAACTTCGCGGTGCGTTGCTCCCCGGTGTTCCCGATCTCCTGGCACGCGTCGACCTCTTGACCGAAACCAGCGACTCGCTGATCGTGACCGACTTCAAGACGGCGAAGAGTCGCTGGTCCACCCATCAAGCCGAGGACGCCGGCGAACAACTTCTGCTCTACTCCGAGCTTGCCAAGGAGCTTGCGCCAGGCAAGAGACTTCGGCTTGCATTTGCTGTGATCACCAAGACCACCAAGCCGGTTGCGGAGCGTTGCCCCGTGAGCATCGACGCCGACCGCCTTACTCGCACGCGTCGGATCGTCGAGCGCGTTTGGAAGGCCATCGAGGCCGGGCACTTCTTTCCGTCTCCTTCGCCGATCGCTTGTGGCTCCTGTCCGTACCGGGCACCGTGTCGCCGATGGTCCGCGATCGAACCGATGAACCGATGAACCGATGAACCGATGAACCGAAACCTCGCGATGGAGTCCCCATGACGAATGCAAGAAACAAACTCAACGCGGCGACCATTCAGGGCATCGTGCTCATCGCCGGCGTCTTCGCTCTCTTGACGAGAAGTTGGATCGTCTTCCTGCTGCTGGCCATCGTCCTTGCCGGCACGTCGTTCCTGTCCGGAGATATCAGAATCCGATCGCGTCGACGTTAGGGAGGCTGTTGCCCTCACAAGTTCTTCGCTGTGTGACACCAGATCCGTGCCCGATGGCGGCCTCCTCCGTGGAGACCGCCGTCGGGTGCCCAGCCTGGTCACTTTTCTCACCAGTTCTTTGGACCTTTTTTTACCTATCAGGCGGGGAGTAGGAACTGGCTACAAGACGGAGGAAGCTCGATATTTATCCGCCGCTCCAACCACGGAACAAGATTGTTTCGCAAGCCCAATCCCCAAAGCTGCTGGACCGTTGATGTGGAAGTGAAGACCTTCAATGGACGAGTTCACTCTCGGGTGGCAGCTTCGACGTTTGATGGTTCGGTATTGGCATAGATGATTGCCACCGCAATCAGTATTGTTCCGCCCCCAACCACCCACATGAAGTCACTTTCATGCAAACAACAGGTGTTGTAGAGAGCATGGAGAAGGAGCGATGGTAAGCATGCAAGCAAGATCATGAACGCCCATCCACTAACCTTCTCAGCTCCAGTTGGCCCACTAGCTTCGTTGACTTTAATTGATCCTGGTTTGCAGTGGCCGCAATGCTGGCCATCCCAGGCATAGGACCAGCCGCATCGTGGACATGTTGAGGAAACCTCGCCGTCCCGTTTGTCGACTTCTTCGTCCTCCTGTTTGCCGACCTCGTTCGCCGTTTGAGGTGCGGAATTGGCAAAGACCTCCTCCACTTCTGCACAGTTTTTGGGAAGATCTGGGTAGAACATGAGAAGGAGTTGTCCGACGATGAGCGTCCACGCGCCATGAAGGGTCACGCACCAGATAGCCCGAAGAGCGTACATGTCAATTCCGCATCCCCATTGCGAATAGATTTCGAAGTAGTGCAGCGCCTCTCCGAAACCAAAGCCGAGACCAGCAATACCAAACGATCCCAGAACCCTCCACTCGAACTCCTTCTGAGTGAGGTTGGAGCCCTTAGGAACGATCAAGTAAAGTATGGCTAGTCCTGCTATCGCCTTGGAGAACTCCTCAACCAGACCCACGCCTGCGGAGAACGCGGCAAAGTGCCCCAGAAAGGACATGTCCAAGGCGGTGAACGCGTATCCAGCTCCCACGACGAGCAACAATACAAAGACAGTTGAGATGATCATCAGAACAACAGCAAGACCTCTGCTGCGTTGAGCGGCCGTTGCGACGTTCTTCGCCACAGTAGGGCCCGCGCTCCTGACAATTGTCTGAAATCCACTCATCTTTGCGACTTGGCTGGTGTCCGCGCTTGCCACATGAGCCGTCGTGCTCAAGAGCAAGAGAGAGAGGGTTTGCAGCACTAGCGTAAGGCCAATGCTAATGGAAGCTGCCAGTCCTATTCCTTTGAGGTAGCCGAAAGCGCCGAGGCCCGGAACCAGTTTGTCGACGTAGCGTGATCGGAGTGTCATGAGCGTCCACATCGCAAGCCCTATACCGACGATCCCGAATCCAGACAGGAAACCAAGTACAGATCCGGGCTTGCTGAGAAACTGACCTGCTTCAATCATTCTTACCTCCTTTGAGTTTGTGCGACGGTACAGAGGAATGGCCCAACACGAGACCGTTGGTGACCCGAGAGATGAAACGCTGGCCGATTCCGAACAATCGCCCGTAGTCGCTGGCGAGAGACTCGATTGACAGTGACAAGGGACGAGAGCTCTTGCGACTAGCGGCAGCTCCAATTCGAACCTCTCGACCAGCGATGACAAGAAGCGGATTGCGACGACTGGATCCCGCTGCCTCGATCGAGGGTCTCGAACCACTAGAGTTGTGTCTCACTGCTGATCGGACTATCCGACGTGTTTTGAGACTGGCACGGCACACCACAGAAACGATGGCGCACGACCAGACAAGCGGCTCGATGCGGATGGGGATAAGTGGGAAATTCACGTGCAGACCCTCTTGAGCAGGCGGCGACGGTCAAGAGGTTCTGGTCTAGCGCAAAAAAGAGGACGCTGGACCAAGCCCGCTCATCCCACCCCCGCCAAGGGGCGCACAGAACAGTACCCGGCCAGCGCCCCCAGACGGGGGCGCGGCTCAAGCACTGCCTCTGTACTTTCAAGAGCCCAAGGGCTCAGGTTGGCGGTTTTGGGATGAAGCAGTCTCTTGACGCTCGCGCGTCGTTCAAATTGTCATTGCCGGGTGTCATCCCCGGCACACATTTGCTCTCATTCTCCTTTGGACCAGTCCTTCAAGAAGAAACCCTGGAGCGGACTGGAGCCCCAGGGACAACTGCATCTTACGCCCTAGAGGTCTTTCTTGCCACCGGCAAGACGACTGTCGGCCGAGAAAGGGTAGGATGTCGGGACGAGTGTCCCGACGCTCGCGATAGGGCGACGTTGCGCGTTTCGGCTCCCAGGGTCGTTTACTGCGACGAGTCGGGCTCCGATGCATTCTCGTTCCAAGCGTGGATCTTGGATGGCGTCACGCCGTCTTTCGTTCGCCAGTGAAGATCCGAAGATCGGGGCTCGCCGACGGGTTCGGCAGGAGCTTGCGAATCTGTGTCAACTCCTTCAGGGCAGTGAAGTGCCGCCGCTGTGCGGACTCGATCCACTTCAGCATCTGATTCCCTTGGGTGACACTTCTTTTCGGATTGGACGTGTTCACGATCCGTAAGTAGTGCAACTCAAGCCAGGTGGCGACGACCGTGTCCACGAGCATTCTCTCGACGACCGACGTACAGCCCCCAAGGAGGTCCGTCTTCAGTTCGTCGACCTGCCGTTTCACGACCTCCGCGGAAAGCGCGTCATTTCTCGCGACGAGTCTGATCAAGCTACTCTCGGCCATCTGAGCCACGTTCTCGGCCTGCTGCCAGATCGACGGGTTCTCATCCAGAAATTGCCGCAGCTCCTCCAATGCTTCCCGGTCGCCAGCGTTGGCGGCTTTGGCGGCGTCACCGACCGTTTTGAACCCTTTGTCGCTCGGGCGCTTGCCTTTTCTAGTCTTTGACATGATCTCACCTCCTTCGTCGCCACTCATGACCACGATGCAAATAGAATCCGTTCACGATGAGGACGGCCCGCATCAGCAGCGTGTTGATCGCGACGAGTTCCTTGACGGGCCTGTTGACGTCATCCAACTCATCGAAGATCGTTTGCCACTGCTGTTTAACCTGAAGCCTCTGAAGCCGAGCCTCTTGGTCCTCCCGTTCGGCTTGAACCGCTCGCCGACCTTGCCCGACATACTCCTTCACCGCACGACCGTTCTCGTCACGCCGATTGCGGTAGTAGTACTTGCGTCCGTTCTCCTTCCTGTCCCAACTCATGAGCGAATCACTTCCTTTAGCTTGCTCGACAGATTTCTCGATTCCCCAGCCGCGTCGGGACAGACTGGGTACGATGAAGAGATCACGTCATTCTTCCCTGAGAATGTCGGGCCCATTGTTCAGAGGGGCGACGATCGGGACGTCGCATCAATGGAATGCCCGTCATCGCTCAACGGTCCTCGTGAACTCCACGCGATCACCGATTCGCTCCAGTGAATCCGCTGGAACATGTCGCACGGCCAACGGGCTTCATTGTCACTTCGGAGTGCCGTCCTCGCACAAGGCACAACGGCCGATACATTCAAAAACCACTTTTTGAATTAAAGGCTCACGGTGCCATGTGTAGCCTACCGGAATTGATCCCAGACAGGAAGGCCAGCGAGGGTGCTGGACGACGGCTCGTCACGCGTTTTGGGGTACACGCGGCAATCACCCATCGGCCAACAGACGGTCTGGAGACCAATCCTTCCATTGCCCGGGGACGCTTGAAACTCCGTTGCGGCGAAAAGAGGGCGCGTCGACGACCACCGCTTTCGACTGATCCGTGACTCGTTGAAAGGGCTGAACAGCGAGAGCAGCGAGATCGACGAGGCTCTCATCCGCGCCGTCGCGTCCTCCGCGATGACCATGGGTCACATGCAAGAACTGTTTTTTACGTTTGCTCACCCGGTTTGGATACGAAATACTCCGGAACTCCACGGGATGCGGACCAGAGTCCGATGGCCAAGCGATGATTGGAGCAACCATGCCGAAGGGGAATACCCGACCGCCTGATTCGACGAGGAAGCGACGCGACGATAGTCCCGAGGATGTCAAGAAGGGCAACAAGAGGATGTGGGATGCCTGGAAACAGGGTCGAGAGCTGATCGGCGAAGTCGGCATGTTCGCCGGGTACGGAGCGATGAAAGAGGTGGCCGACGGGAACGCGTCGATTGCCGAACGCCTGAGGAAGTACCGCGCGATGGCCAACAGAATCTCCGAAAAGGAACTCGGGACGATTTGCGAACGGTGTAGAGCGTCGAGTAGGGCCTGGGGACCGACGTTCCTTGTCGAGTTGAGCCGACTTCCCGGCAGACGAGAACGCAACGACGTCGCAAAGTCCGCCATCCGCGACCGGTGGGGAGTTGCCGAGTTGAAACGTCGTGTCCGTCTCATGCTCGACCCTCGCAAGGTCTCGACCCGTGTCGGAAGGAATCGCCGCTTGGACTGGACGAGCGAGGCGGAGATCCTCCACGAGATCAAGCGGCTCTGCGTGACGTGGATTCGCTTCAAGTCTGAGCTGGAGCAAACCGACTCGAAGCAGATGCCCATAGCCGGTTCCAGACGGCTCACGAAGCCGGTCCGTGAAGAGTTTCTCACGATTTCCGATCACCTCGACCGTCTGAGGAGCCAGATCGGTACGCGACTCGAAAGGCTACGAGATCGCGACGGATGAGTGTGGGAATCTTCTGCGGAACACCTGTGGCACGCGAGAGTATGACGAGTTCGATTGGCCCAATCTGTTCGGGGGCGTTCGCGCTACTTTGGGCAGTGACCCGTCGATCAGTTGCCGCTTTCCCATACGACTTCGTAGCTACTTTCTCGCTTAGGGTTGTCCAGGTCACCACAAGGCCTCGGGTGAGAAGCAAGATCGGGTCTCAAATGGCAAGGATGCGACACATCGCCGGTGCCCCCAATCTCATTCGTACTCTCTCCTTCAGCCTCCATGCAACTTTCGGGTATACCTCCAAGCAGGCGCCATCCTTTTCGACCGCAGTCAACACTTCTGGGCTCCGATTTGTCCCCCCCTCCTCCTGGTTTGTTCTTTACCAGGCGAAGGGGGCAAGCGTAGCTGTCACCTGAGCCTATTACTACACCATGTGGGTCTCTGTAGTGCGTCGTAGGACGCTACAATTCACCTTGAAATGGTGAACATAGATTGTTGAGAATGTGACTAATGGGGTCCTCTAAGGTGATTTGATATGACTAAATCAGTCTCTTTGTCATTCGATAGTGACTGATTAGGTCTCATTCAGTTCACTCATTATGACCGAAACATCGTCGTAGAAACCAGTCGTCGTTCGTTCGCCGGACAGGTGGCGAACGACGCGCTTGAGAGAGCAACCAATTGCATCCGCTAGATCCTTTTGAGTCCAACCAATTTCTCGAAGCCACTGCTTGACATCGGCGGCGCCGATGTCCGCCGTTGTCTCCTGTTCAGCCTTCATGAATGGGCCCTTGTCGCTGGCTGACTCCGGTATCCAACGAAACCCCAAACGCTTCGAGAAAAAATACCTCCAGCGGAGCCGCCAGTCCTCAGGCGCGTAGATCCTTATCACGCATTCGTCCAGCCAATCTCTCCCGAAGCCACGTCGCAAGCATGATCTCAGCTCGGGCAAGTCCTTCCACTCGTTCCTTGTCGAGTGATAGCCGACAACCGTGAGATCCAGGTCAGTGGAAAGGACATCAAGGTCATCGAGGAAATTCTTGATGGCGTCGAAGCGAGTCGGCGATCCCTTTGGGATGGAGTGCCGCACACCTGCTCGATGTAGCCAACCCTTAGAGGTTCGGCCAACGATCTGATAACCTCGCCCTGGTCGCGATCCGTTTCCGCCAAATACGACGTACCTCTGTTGTCGATCCAGTAGTGGACAGCGAACGAGGTCATCGCGGGCCCCGGCTTCGTTGACCAGAGCATCGGTGATCACATGCTCGCGTGACTCCCGACTTGAAGGCCTGGTCAACTCGTAGACGATCCCCTGTAGGAGCCGTTGCTGTGCTTCGCTCCAGGCGATATGCTTCGACCCGCCAAACAGCAATGCTGGGCAGTAGGCTACCACGATAAGCTGGTCTTTTCTGGATTGCTGGTAAATCTCTGCGTTCTTCCTATCACGCCACAAGAATCGCCGGCTTGGCAGTTCGTCATCCATGTCGCACAGACCCTCTAGGTCTTCTTCATCGAAATCGTCGTCGCTCCCCAGCGTCAGAGATACCTCGTCCAGCGGAGCGCGGAAACCCTCAAGCACCCCCCATTTGTTGATACCTATATCATCGAAATGCTGGTGCAGAACACTTGTTCCTGACAGCGGACAGAGGTCGCGGCCCAATGTGCACCGCATTGGACGAGCAGTCGGTGGAGCCTTGCGAAACTGTCTATACAACCGCGCTCGCCAGTTCTTAGGCCAATTCCCTCCCCAAACGCATTGCCGGATCCATACGTCGGGTACGTGAGCGTCGCTTCGTTGAAGCCGCCAGACGAAGTAGTACTTCGCCCCCGCAAGTGCGTTGGTGAAGAAACTGGAGTTCACGTGTCCCAGAACGTCCAAGCCTCCTGCGTGAGCAAAGTCAGGGACGTACCCATGAAATTCGGCGCCGGCGAGCGGTTCCACGGTTGCCGCAAAATTTGAGACGTCGTCGTTCCCACGCCTTAGCCTCCCTCTTGGCGAGTCGAATTGGTCGGCTTCATTCAGCTTTCTCAGAAGCTCGCTGTCGCTCCAAGGTGGTTTGCATCTCCGGTTGTACTCCTGCATCACCGGAAGAGCTTCTTCTGGCGATAGGTCGAAGTCGATCACCAACGTGCAGGCCACGCGGAAGGTGGCGTTGTGGCCCTTTTGCCGGAGATTGCGGGGGGCATCTTGCGAACGTAGGCGAGAGCTTGTGACAGTACGCGACCAACTTGCTGGGCCTCAGGGTTATCGGGAATGGTCGGTGCGACCTCTTGGGCAGCGAGCCTTTCGAGCAGCTCCTTGGGCACAGGAGTCAGTGCACCGTCTGGGCATTTGAGCACGCGACAGATTCTGTGTGTGCGATCGTCAACTTCATCGCCTTTGCAGTTCTTCGTACCCGGGAGTCGAGCAAGTCTGGCTGAGTCGTGGACGGACGTGTCGACGAGTGCCTTGTCGGTGCTGAATCGATTGTCGAGTGACTTCAGGACACGCCGAACCAAATCCTCGTCGTCAGGGGGAAGATCGACCCCAAAGAAGATGCTGTAACCGTTGCCTGTGTCAACGGTCGCGTGACGTGGCCACCCCTCGCTCTTCAGGTGTTTAAGTATAGCGCGGGCAACCTCCACAGCCGCCTTCCGTTCCTCTTCGTTCGCTGAGATGCCGCTTGGCCGAATCGGATCGACATCAATCATCAGTAGTCGGCGACGAACAACGTCATCTCTCGATGCAGCTTGGACACTGCGTGATGGTTGGACCCGGTTCTTCGATCGCGCCAAGAGTGCAGGGAGGACCGGGTTCATTCGGAAGTAAACGCCGGCACAGTTTCCGGACCAGGAGACGGCTTCGTTCACCAGCTCGCTAAGGTGGTCAGAGTCGTAGAAGCCGCTGAAGTTTGGTCGGATGTCCAGGCCCTCACGGATTCCGTCCTTGACGAAGAGTTCGGTTACTTCTCCAGGCTTGACGATCATTTCCAGCCATCGCGTAAGTTCTTCGCGTGGCGTCTTTTTAGGCTTCTTTGCCGAAGCACGATTACGTTGCCGACCTTGGCCATTGGTTTTGTTCACAGGAGACCCTCCTCGGTTGAGCATAGTTGCCCATTTTGCCACAGTTGCCGCGATAGGTGTACAGCGATCACTGTCTGGCGCAGTTGGCGACGGCAGGGCGATTTCGCCGAAGGGGTATGGAATGTGCCTGAGTCAATCGTCGTGTTTTAGATGAGTGATCGCCGTCTCGGTGAAGGGCAACAGGCGCGAGTCTGATGTGTTGTCAATCGTTCGACTCGATGATCGCGTCGTTTTCACGATCGTCGGGTCGAAGAAGGTTTCCGAAGCGGAATTGGGAGCGATTTGGCCGGTCGCGATGTTCCGGGAGCAACTGGGGGATCGCGTGTTTGTCCCTGTCGTGAGCGTGGGAGGCGTTGACGTTTCGTAGGGTCATCGGACCATGTTGGAGGTGCCCCACTTCCCGCAATCGGCAAGGAGGCTTCCGTCGAGAGTGCGGCAGCGTCGCGGCCATTCATCATCTCCAATCGCGATCGAGCGGTCGAATGCGTGCGGTTTGTGCAGGTTCGTGCTCTGGGTAGGAACGATGGTTGATCTCGCGCGTGGAGGGGTTTGGGCGGTGAGCGACGTCGCCAATGTGGCCGCTCGAAAGCGTCGACGGTGACATGAAGGGTAATCGGGTTTCCGAAGCGAGATGAGAATTTGGGGCACCCTGGCCCGAAGAGGCGGGAAAAATGAACTCAGGGGCCAGAAACGATCGAGAAGGGGGCCAGAATGCTCCGTGTCGATCGCAGAGCGTTCGGGGGCACCGTCGGTTTGCCCCGGAGAGGAGGTGTTGCCAGAGAGCCTAGTGCATCATCCATTCTTAATTTTTGGGTAGAGTCGGGCCAGTTTGGTGCGTGCTTCGTCGATTTGTAGTTGCCAGTCGACGCCGCGCTGCTTCTGGTTGGTCTGATCGGACCAAGCCCCGATTTCGTCTCGTAATTCGTCGAGTTCGCCGACGCGTCGACCGGTCAGACACTGTCGTGTCATCGCGCTCAGTTCGCATTCGGCGACGTTTAGCCAGCTCCCATGCTTCGGAGTGTAGACGAACGTGATTCGCTTGACATAGGCACGTGCCACGGCAGGCTCAAACAACTCGTAGAACGCTCCCTTGGTGTGGGTGTTTAGGTTGTCGAGAACCAGCGTCACTTGCTGGCAATCGGCGTAGCGAGTGTCGAGCAGTTGCGCGACCTCTTGCGCCCAATCAACCTTGGTGCGTTGCGACCTGGCCGTCGCTTGGCGAAAACCTGAAAGCGGCTCGCTGAACATGAAGATGCTCGCCGTTCCGTTTCGTTCATACTCGTAATCGACTCGCTTGGGATGGTCCTTGGCAGCTTCAATCGGCTGCCTTGTTTCTTTGATCAGCTGGACCGGTTGCTCGTCCATGCAAATGACCGGATGGTCTGCATCGTAGGGTCTTTCATAGGTTTCGAGGACTTCCTCCATGCAAGCGACGAACTCAGCGTCGTTCTCGGGGGGGATCACCCAATAGTCGATCATACGCTTGGTCATGCGATTTTTTTTAGCGTCTTGCGAACGGTCTCGGGACAAATGGATTCCACTACCTCTAGTTTAACCAATTGATCGGCAAGCAGTTGCAGCGTCCACTTGCCGTATCCCTTGGGCGGCTCTCCCAGACGCATGGCGATTAGTCTTGCTTCGGCCTGCCCGTCGAGCTTCGGCGGAGTCGGTGGCTTCTCGCGTCTCATTCCATCCAATGCCAACGCAAAACTCTCGGTGACTAGGCGTTTGCGTAGATTCTCAACGGTCTGGACACGACAACCAAAAGCCTCGGCAATTCTCTCATCCGTCCACGCCGGACCGTTGGCGTCTGTCTTCAAGAGCATTTGTGCCCGTCGAACCTTCTGGGAGGAGCCTTTGAGCTTCTTGATGACCGCGTGACAAGTTGCGCGTTCCTCTTCCGTGAGGCGAACGATGTACTTCTTGTTCATTGGGAAACCTCCGTGCTTTCCAGGAAGCAGCAAGTTTCCTCGAACAGAAGCAATCAACCAACCCGAAATCCTAGGATAGATGAACCACTAGAGGAGGCTCTCCGTGTCACGTTTCGTGACAAAATAACGGACCACGAAGACAGACCGATTAACGGACCAATATGGCGGGCGGTAACGTGTTGCGTTGAAAGGGTTTAGGAATGGGCGATACTGGACTTGAACCAGTGACCTCTACGATGTCAACGTAGCGCTCTAGCCGACTGAGCTAATCGCCCTTGCAGCTAATCAACCTAGGTCTGGGGGCTGGTCGCGTCAAGTTCCTTTCCGAGTTCGCCCGATCGTACGGGTTGGTGGGGGAGAGGTTGGTGCCAGTTGTCCCGGATTTTTGCTGACCGGGACTTGGCGCGCGCTTATGCTAAAGAAAATCGGTGGCCTGCCGATTCCTGCCCATTGCGGCCAACACTCGGCCGTGCGATTATCGTTCATCTTGACCCAGGCGCCCGAGCCTTTCTCGGTCCCATAACCGCCCAGGAGGGAAAATTTTCCGACCCCATGAACGGATTGACCAAATTTTTACTCGTCCTTTTGCGTATCGCTATCGGGTGGCATTTGCTTTACGAAGGCGTCTGGAAGCTCGACGAGACGTACTACCATGCCAAACCCTTTTCCGCCGAGATGTATCTGCGGAACTCGACCGGCCCGATGCGGGACTATTTTCGAGGTTTGGTCGATGATTTTCATGGTCATGGCTGGCTCGATGGCCAAGTCGTGACGGATCGCTGGAAGGCCGAGGCGCAGACGTTCGAGGACTTTTACGCCTTCGACCAATCCCAAGTGACCGCCGTCGACAAGGACATCGCCGAGCTGAGTCAGAAGGTGAATGACTACCTGGCCAAGGAAGAGACCGCCAAAGAGATCGCGAGCTACAAGGAAGCCGTGGCCAAGTGGGAAGAGGAGGACGCGACACCGAGTCCTTCCTTCGAGCGCGATCGGCTCAAGAAGTCGCAGGGCAAGCTCTTCGCCGAGCAGCGGGAGCTCGTTGGTCCCGTGAAGGAATGGGACGAGGAATTCCATCGAAAGCTCATCGGTACACGTACTGACGAGCAGCAAAAGAAGGGATTACCGCCGGTCAAGTGGCAGGAACGCTCCAAGCTCGATCAGATCAATCTCACGACGATGTGGGGGCTGGCGATTCTTGGCGGCTGCTTGGTCCTCGGTCTCTTCAGTCGGCTCTCGGCGCTGGGAGCGGTGGGATTGCTCGCGATGTTCTATCTCTCGATGCCCCCGTGGCCCGGATTGCCGCTCACTCCCAAGGCCGAAGGACACTACTTGATCGTCAACAAGAATCTGATCGAGATGTTCGCCCTGCTCGTCCTGGCCACGGTGCCAACGGGCGTTTGGGGTGGTCTCGATGCCTTGATTCGGGCGTTCATCACGCGGCCGCTGTTCGGGATCGGCAAGGAGCCGGCCCCCGCGGAGGCGTCCGCCCCGTCGGAAGAGGCGTCGAAGTAAACAGCGCTGAGGAGGGAGGGCCGACCGAGAGCCCTCCACGGTTTGAACGGTTGATGGGATCACTCCCCGATTCAATCAAGCAGAACGATCACCAAAACGAAGCGGAGACGTGAAGCGATGGAGCTGTCGAAAGACCAGGGAACCAAAGGAAGCGGGGGCAAGTCGTTGTCCGTGACGAGGCGTGATTTCGTCAAGGCTGCCGCTGTCGTTCCCGCCGCGGGGGCGTTCTACTTCGGTTACCACGCCCTCCAAGGGAGCCCAGTCAAGGCCGGCATCGTCGGAACCGGCAACGAGGGCTGCGAGGCGATGATCAAGCAGAGCCCGCCCGAGTTCCTCGAGTATGTCGCGTTCCACGACATTCGCCCGACCCAGATCGCCCGGGCCCGTCGCAAATTCAACGAACTCTACGGCCCGCAACAGGGAGAAGCGGTCACGTTCCACGAATCGTGGGAGTCGATGCTCGCCGACCCGAACATCGAGGCGATCGTCATCGCGACGCCTCTTTGGACGCACGCCCAGTTCGCCATCGAGGCGATGAAGGCCGGCAAGCACGTCATGTGCGAGAAGCTCATGGCGCACAACATCACCGACGCCAAGGCGATGGTGCGAGCCTCCGAGAAATACAACAAGATCCTCTCGGTCGGGCACCAGCGTCACTACAGCACGCTCTACGACGACGCGATGGAAACCATTCGTTCCGGAAAGCTCGGCGACATTCGCCACATCCGGGCCTTCTGGCATCGCAACAACGCCCAGATCAATCCCGATGGAACGATCCGCGATAGCTGGCGGCCGGAGATTCCCGAAGCCGATCAGAGCGTCGACGCGTCCAAGTACGGCTACAAGGACATCAGCGAGCTCGTTCGCTGGCGTCTCTACGACCGGACCGGTGGCGGCTTGATGGCCGAACTCGGCAGTCACCAAGTCGACGCTTGCAGCCTCTTCCTCGCCGCGCTGGCTGGCGCCGATGGTCATCATGAGCACGTTCGCCCGCTCGCCGTCAACGGCATGGGGGGCAAGTGGTTCTACGAGGACGATCGCGACTGCGACGACCACATCCACTGTCTCTTCGAGTTCCCCAACGGCCAAACCGTCGCCTTCACCTCCATCAACACTAACGCGATGGCGGGCTACGGCGAGGAGGTCCTCGGAACTCGCGGCAGCATGACGGTCATGCAAGAGCGGGAGCTGGCCGTCTTCGACGAGAACGATCCGCTCAAGAAGAAGCGCGAAGCGAAGAAGACGGAGATGACCGTCGACGCCGCCAAGCCTGGCGAAGCGACGATGTACTCCGCCGCAAGCCTCGGGTTGCCGGTCGAGGCGGCTCAGAAGTCGACCGCGAAGGTTAGCCGCGGCTACAAGGAGGAGCTCGAGCACTTCGCCTTTTGCATCCGTCATCCCGATCCGGCCAATCAGGTCCGTTGCGACGGCCTGGTCGCGCTACACGACGCGGTCATCGCGTTGTCCGCCAATCAAGCGATCCGGTCGGGCAAACGTCTCGAGTTCCAGGATGCCTGGTTCGATCCTTCCTCCCCGGAGACCCCCGATCCCAAGCCCAACGACATGAGCTTGGCGAGCGGCGTCTAGGACGAGTCAACGACCCGCGTCATCGCGCTCCGACGCTGGCGGCGCTCCCAGTGAACTCAACGGCTACCAACAGAAGGAACCAGCAATGCATCTAGAGAAGGAAGAGATCGAAGTCGGCAAGGCGAACTTCCTCGAAGTTCTTGGTTCGATCCGTGGTGACTTCCTGCAGAAGTCGCTCGCGGCCTCCGAGGTCGGTCCCTACTACTTCGGCTACGAGAAGGTTGATAAGCCGGTCAAGGCCGGCATCGTCGGGACGGGCAACGAAGGCTGCGAGGCGATGATCAAGCAGAGCTCGCCCGCCTACCTCGAGTATGTCGCCTACCACGACATTCGTCCCACCCAGATCGCTCGAGGCCGCAAGAAGTTCGAGCAACTCTACGGCAAGGAGCAGGGGAGCAAGGTCAAGTTCTACGACAAGTGGCAAGACATGCTCGCCGACAAGGAGATCGAGGCGATCGTCGTCGCGACGCCCCTTTGGACGCACGCCCAACTCGCCATCGACGCGATGAACGCCGGCAAGCACGTCCTTTGCGAGAAGCTGATGGCGCACAACATCGCCGACGGCAAACGCATGGTCCGCACCGCCGACGAGAAGAACAAGGTCCTCTCGGTCGGCCACCAACGTCACTACAGTGCCCTCTACGACAACGCGATGGCGGTCGTCCACTCGGGCGTGCTCGGCGACATCCACAACGTCCGCGCGTTGTGGCATCGCAACAACACCTGGCCAGCCCTCGATGGCGACGGGATGCACGACTCCTGGTCGCCCGACATTCCCGAGGACGACGCTTCGGTCGACTTCAAGAAGTACGGCTACAAGAGCTTGCCCGAACTGATTCGCTGGCGTCTCTACGACCGCACCGGCGGTGGGCTCATGGCCGAACTCGGCAGCCATCAGCTCGACGCGTGCAGCCTCTTCCTCAAGAAGGTTCGCCCGATCTCCGTGCAGGCGGTCGGTGGCAAGCACTTCTACGACGACAATCGCGAGTGCGAGGACCACGTCTACTGCATGTACGAGATGCCCGGCGGCATCGGCATGAACTACGCCACGATCAACACCAATAGCCGCGAAGGTTATGGCGAGATCGTTACCGGCACCAAGGGAACGCTTCTCGTCATGAACGAGAAGAACGTCATGCTCTTCAAGGAACGCGAGCGCGGCGACAAGTGGCGTTCGCAGGAGATGCACGTCGACTACAAGAACGGCGATGACCAGAAGCTCATCGGCTCGAAGGACCCGAGCATCGGCGAAGGGGCCGCGTTGGCCCGTCTCGCTCTTGACAAGGCGAGTCAGTTTCTGCCGGCAGGTTCGAAGAAGATGATGAACAACCGCGGCTACCACGAAGAGATCGAGGCCTTCGCCCACGCGATTCGCAATCCGGATTACAAGGTCCGCTGCGATGGCCGGGTCGCGTTGGCCGACGCCGTCATGGCCCTCTCGACCAACGTCGCGATGCGGAACCAGGAGAAGATCGCCTTCGAGGATTCCTGGTACGATCCGAAGAACGACGCGGTTCCGGAGAACAAGAAGGGCGGCGGGACGATCGCCAAGGCGAGCTAGCGACCGCCAAGGCGACAAGCGACGATATCCCAACGGGCGGCCACGAACGGTCGCCCGTTTTCGTGGGTAGCGACTGGCGCTGCGTGTCACTTTCGCGTGATAGACGACCTGTCTCCTAGATGTCAGGTTCTGCATTCGTCGCCCAAGAGACTCTTGGGTGCCATGCCCACGCCTGCCTTGGGCATGCGGGCAACGCCCGTGATTGGGCAGCCGCGTGGGGTGGGTCTTGACCCACCATCTTCGCTGAACCTACGGGCCGCTTGTCAGCCAATGCCGTCTCATGGTCACTGATGCAACTGGGTTCGTTGTCCCCTCGGTGCCCTGATGCCCGAACTTCCCGACATCGCGATCTATCTCGAAGCCCTCGAGCGGCGCGTGTTGGGGCAGGCCCTCCAGCAGATCCGCCTACGTAGCCCCTTTCTCGTTCGTACCTACGATCCTCCCATCGAATCACTCGAGGGCAAGACGATCGAAGAGCTGCGCCGACTTGGCAAGCGGATCGCCTTCGGCTTTGGGAATGACCTCTGGCTTGTCCTGCATCTGATGATCGCGGCAAGGCTCCATTGGAAGTCGCCGGGCGCCAAGCTGACGCCGAAGCGCGACCTCGCGGCCTTCGACTTCGAGGGCGGTTCGCTGGTCCTCACGGAAGCGGGAACGAAGAAGCGGGCCTCGATCCACGTCGTGGCGACCGAGGAGCACCTCGCGATCCACGACCCTGGCGGCCTGGACGTCTTCTCCGCCGATCTCGACCGATTCATCGAGGTGATGACGCGTCGCAACCACACCCTCAAGCGAGCGATGACTGACCCGTATCTCTTGAGTGGCATCGGCAACGCCTACTCCGACGAGATCCTGCATCGCGCCCGTCTCTCGCCGATCAAATGGACGAGCAGGCTCACCCGCGAGGAATGGTCGCGACTGCTTGAGGCGGCCCGCTCGACGCTCACCGATTGGATCGAGCGACTGCGTTCCGAGATGGGCGACGGCTTTCCCAAAAAAGTGACCGCCTTCCGGAAGGAGATGGCGGTGCATGGCCGTTTCGGGCTTCCCTGCCCCGACTGCGGAGCCCCCATTCAGCGTATCCGCTACGCCGACAACGAGACCAACTATTGCGCCCGTTGTCAGTGCGGTGGCAAGATACTCGCCGACCGCTCCCTCTCCCGACTACTCAAGGACGACTGGCCGCGAAACATCGATGAGGTGGAGTGAAGGATGGCAAGTCGATCGGATGCGAACGCATCGCTGGGCAAGCAAGCCGAGCGTTCCGCGCAACATTTGTTGGTCCCCAACGCAACCCGGCTTACGGGTACTGAAGGGGGGCATCGAACGGCGATCCCCGTTGTTCGTGTGACGAACGAGGCGAAAGGGGTCATTCGTGGACATCGCGCAGGTTTCGGATCTAAGTTCGTATCAGGCCAAGTTGCAGGCCCTGGGTTTCAGCGGTGAACATAGTTTGGAACAGCTCTTGGGGGCGGCCCGGGCGGCGCGTCCGGAGATGGCGTCGTATCTCGGCGTATCCGTGAGTGCCCTGGCGACGACGCTCAACAACGTCGCGGGTAGTTCTTCCTCCATCCCGCAGGCCATGGCGACCGCGATTTCGCACGCGACGTATTCTCTCGGTGTCGCGATCGATTTCATCCCGCAACCGCGGTCGGCACCCGCTCTCGCGGCGGCGCCGACTTCGTCCGTGCCGGAGGTCAACCTCATTCCCGAGATGCCGCCCATTCGAGATCAAGCGTCTCGAGGGACGTGCGTGGCGCATGCCGCCCTTGCTGCCTACGAGCACTTCTTGGAGACGCAAGGCGCCTACCAGGACTTGTCCGAGCAGTTCCTCTACTGGAATTGCAAACGCAACGACGGCATCCCTCACGAGGAAGGAACTTGGTTGCAGGTGGCCGTTCCACTGCTGCATCGGGATGGTTGTTGTTTGGACACGACTTGGCCTTACCATCCGTCACCGATTCCAGGAAACGAAGGGCAAGGTCCGCCGCCCGGTGGTGCTCAGATCGAAGCGCTCAACTTCCGGCCCTACGGGTATCAGCAACTCTCATCGACGAGCGTCGATGACATCAAGAACGAACTCGCTCAGGGCCGTTGTGTCGCCTTTTCGGTCCCGGTGTTCAACTCTTGGCTGGGAAGCCAGTGGGTCGCCTACAGTGGCGATATCACGATGCCGGTGCCTGGAGAGATTCGCGTCGGGGGACACGCGATGTGTTTTGTTGGGTACAAGGATCTACCGGGAGCCGGGCTCGGAGGGGGGCGATTCCTCCTCCGCAATAGCTGGGGAAGCAACTGGGGGATCAACTCGCCCCACGGTGTTGGCTACGGGACCATTCCCTACGCGTATATTGCGAAAATGGGAGCGGAAGCGTACGCTATCTCATAGAGAGCCATCACCGGGCAGACGAGGTCTTAGGCGATGCCCAGCCAGTACATTGAGGACTTGCCGCTTCGGTCGGAGGAGAAGCAAAAGCTCTCCGAGCTTTGTGCGCCCTCCCCGGCGGCGCTCCTTGGCATGATGAACGCCGCCCCCGAGGACTTTCGGCGCCTCCTCGGAGGGGAAGCCGTTCAGAACGTTCTGCACTCCCTGCGGCGCATGGTCAGCAAGTCGGACGAAGCGATCGTCGACGCCCCGGCCCCCTCCTTTCATGCCTCGGGAGCCATCCTTGGTCGACGGCCCCCGAACATGCCTCCGAGCAAGGTCGACTTCGAAGAGAGAGAGCGACTCTTTCAGGAACTTCAACGGCTACGCCAAGGTGACGATCAGCCGGCGACGAGACAGCGAGCGGCCGAGATCGAGAAGCGACTCCAGTCACTCCTCGACGCCGACGCCCAGTGAGCGAAGGGGGGCGAGCCGTCGCAACCTCTTCACCCCGTGCTCTCCGCGTCCTTCGCGGGGAGACTCCCCTCTCCTCACATCACGCCGCGTGCATTCCCCGATAGGTCAACGCGAGGCCAACGGCGCACATCGCCGCGCCGAGGTAGGCGGGGGCGAGGTGAACGAAGCTCGTGTAGCCGATGGGGTAGTGGACGACGATCGCGCAGCCGAAGCCGACGATCCCGACGACGAGAAGTGTTTGCCAGAGACTGGGGCAGGGCCGAGCGCACCAGATCGCCAGCAGCATCGCGATCCCGCCGGACGCCAGTCCACCCCCGAAGCCGGCGCGGTCGTGGGCGATGAGCGAGATGAGCCGGGGATTGATCCCCGCGATGTCGGCCGGCGTGAGCCCCATGTACTCGAGATCTTGGGGCACGAAGACGATCGTCATTCCACAGGTCATGATCGTCAGCCCCGCTCCGATGATTCCCACCGCCGTTCCCAGGAGAAAGAGTCTCCCCAGGCCGAACCAAGTCTTCCATGCGAGTGGGACGCCGGGAATGAATAGGGCGCCGAGCCGCTTGGAGCCGACCAAGTGCGGGTAGGAGCGAATCATCCCGGTGACGAAGCAGGGCAAGAGCACGAGGGTCGCCGCCATATGCCAGACATCCAGGTAGCCGTACCCGAGGTAGGCGAGAAAACTGGCGAAGCCGATGAGGCCGCTACTCGCGAGCGTCCACCAGGCCCAGGCGCGTCCCCCGCGTAGGGGAAACGCCGCTAGCCAAAGGTAGAGCATTCCGATCGAGGCCAGGGCGCCGGCGAACGAGATCCGGTCGTGGATCATGAAGTGGACAATTCGACCCTCCGCGTAGAGGCAGAGCGTGTCGCTCGACATCTGGAGGTACGCCAAATCGTGAGGCAAGATATGCCCCATCGCCGAGTGGAAGAAGGCGAAGCCCGCCGAGAGCAGCAAGCTGATCGCGGAGAAGACCAGTAGCGGACGACCATCGCCGAGGACCGCCTCGATCAGTCCCGGTTCGTCGGTGCGTCGCGTCATTTCGTCGGTTGGATTGACCACGGCATTCCCCCGTCCCGCATCCCCAGCTTCTTCGTCGAATCGGGCCGAAGCAACGGAAACTCGCCATCGCGGTCCGTAACTCCGAGAATACTAACCGAACGGGGTGGGAGCGTGCGAAAGGTGGCCCATGGATTTTCTGTTCGATGCTGGAGCGGTGATCTACGTACTGATCGTGGAGTTGGCGCCGCTGCCGCAAATTTGGAAGCTCCGTCTGATGAAGCAAAGTGACCAGATGAGCTTGCTTTTCACGAGTCAGCTCGCCGTGGGGAGGCTCTTGGCGCTCCCCTACGTCTTCGAGAAAGGGGCGGCGATTTTGGCGTGGGGCTTCGTCGCCGGGGCGATTCTTCGGTTTATCCTCGTCGGTCAAGCGTACTACTATCAACGGCGCGCCCGGATGATGCAGCGGTTTCGGGACGAAGAGATTACCATTTGAGGGCGACGGAATAGGCTCGATTCGGGCCGAGAGCGGTGCCGATTTCCTACACTAACTGTTTGGGAAGTGGACCTCGTTTCGAGAGTACGTCCGTGGAAGAAAAGAAGACCGATCCGCCGACCTTTTCCTTCGTCAGCCTCGGCTGTGCGAAGAACCTGGTCGATTCCGAACGCATGCTGGGGCTGCTGGCCACCGAAGGCTACGTCCCCGTCAGCGACCCGCGCGGGGCCGACATGGTGATCGTCAACACCTGCGGCTTCATCGAGTCCTCGCGCCAGGAGTCTCGCGCGGTCATCGACGAAATGCTCGAGATGAAGGCCAAGGGCGACGTCAAGGGGGTGATTGTCACCGGCTGTCTCGCCGAGCGGCAGGGCCAGCAGATCATCACCGAGATCCCGCAAGTCGACGCCGCGGTCGGTGTCTTCGGTCGCGAGGAGATCGCCGCCGTCGCCGAGCGATTCATGAACGGCGCCGTCGAGCAGCGGACGATCTTCCGCCCCGCCGCGGTCAAGGCCCTCGACGACACTGCCCGGCTTCGCGTCACCCCGCGGCACTTCGCCTACATGAAGATCTCCGAGGGGTGCGACCGCACCTGCACCTTCTGTGCAATTCCCGGCATGCGTGGCAAGCACGTGACCAAGCCGATCGAGCAAGTCGTCGCCGAAGCCAAGGAACTCGCCTCCGACGATGTTCGCGAACTGATCATTGTCTCCCAAGACACGACCTACTACGGCAAGGACTTCTACGGCGAGGTTCGCTTGGCCGAACTGCTTCGCCAAGTCGATCAGGTCGAGGGGCTCGAGTGGATTCGCATCCTCTACGCGTACCCCGAGCACATCGACGATGAGCTGATCGAGACCCTCGCCTCGGCCAAACGCATCATCCCCTACCTCGACATGCCGCTACAGCACATCAACAGCCGGGTGCTCAAGCGGATGCAGCGCCGCCACAGCCGGGAGCAGACGATCGACATCCTCGGCCGACTGCGCGAGAAGTGGCCGAACCTGACCCTGCGGACGACGTTCATCGTTGGCTTCCCCGGCGAGACCGAGGAAGAGTTCCAGGAGCTTGTCGACTTCGTCAGCGACTTTGGCTTCGATCGGGTTGGCGTCTTCACATACTCCTACGAGGAAGGGACTCCCGCGACCAAACTCGACGGGCACCTTCCGGAAGAGGTCAAGGAGGAGCGTCGCCAGCGACTCATGGTCGCGCAGCAACAGGTCGCGTTCGAGAAGGCTCGGACCAAGATTGGCCGGGAGATGACGGTGATCATCGACGATGTCGATCGGCGCTCCGGCCGGCTCATCGCCCGTAGTGAAGGGGACGCTCCCGAGATCGACACCGTCGTCAACGTCGTCGGGGGGAAGGCCAAGCCGGGGCAGTTCCTGAAGGTCCGCGTCACCAACGCCGACGGCTACGACGTCACCGCCGAGGCGGTTGGCGAGCCTTGGTAGTTGCCCGCACGCCTCCGCCCGCTGTGAACCTTTGCGCCGTCTTCATAGACTCACCCAGAACCACGGAACGGGTTGGCCTCGATGTGACCGAATGCAAGGTGGGTGAATGTCTTCGGAAGGCTCTTCGACGGGGATCGGCAATCTTCCCAACACGCTGACGACGATTCGGCTGTTCCTATCGTTCGTCTTCTTCGCGTTGATCTGGTTGGATCAGTGGCTCTTGGCGCTGATCGTCTTCGTCGTCGCGGCGATCACCGACTGGCTCGACGGGTACTACGCCCGCCGACTCGGCCTGACGTCACCACTCGGTCGCGTTTATGATCCCTTGGTCGACAAGGTCCTCATCAGTGGTTCGTTCATTTTCCTGCTCCCGATTCCCGGTGCTGGGCTCAATGCGTGGATGGTGACGATCATCGTCGCCCGCGAGTTCATCGTCACTGGGCTGCGCGGCTTTCTGGAGCAGAAGGGGGTCGCCTTCGGCGCCGACCGCTTCGGGAAGATCAAGATGGTGCTGCAGTGCGTCGCGATCCCCTGGATGCTCTTCGTGCTGATCTTCGTGAGCGCCGAGATCCAGAGCACCTTCCTGTTCGTCGTTCGCGATCTGCTCAACTGGGGGACGGTGATCGTGACGGCTCTCAGCGGGTTCAATTACATCCGCAAGGCGCTCGCCCACTTGCACTAGTCGACGCCTCGTCGGTCAGGCCATTGCGCGACCGTATTGGGAACGACTGTAGGTCAGGCCATTGCCTGACACAGAGGCTGACGAATGAGTGGAGATAGAGGTCGTTCGCGTCAGCCCATTGCCTGATCGACGGGTCCGTCTTTCTTCGGAGCCGCTGGGTCGCGGGCCGACTCGATCCTTTCACCCTTGGCGGGCTGCATGGCTGACGTTCCGTATCTGTTGCGACTGACCAGCCGTATCGCCGAGGGGCTCACGCGCCTTGATGACGAACGACGGCAACGTCATCTTAACCTCGTTCGAGCCTACCAGCAGACCGACGGTGGCTTCGCCGGCCGTGACGGTGGTTCGGACATCTACTACACCGCGTTCGGGATTCGTTGCCTCGCGATGCTCGACGGTCTTGGGCCAGAGGATGTCTCGCGACTGGCGGACCATCTCCGGCAGGTCAGGGATGAAGCCGACACGCTCGTCGACCTCTTGAGCTGGCTCTCCTCCGCGGTGGTGATCACCGTCGCGGGCGGGGAGGGACTCCTCGATCCGACCGATCCGGAGCTGAGCCGTCTTCCCGAGCGAATTGCCGAATTCCGCACGCCCGATGGCGGCTACAACAACTCCCCCGGCGGCCGGAGCGGGAGCACCTACCATACCTTTGTCGCGACGCTCTGTTTCGACCTTCTCGTCGAGCCGATCCCGAACAAGGACCAACTCACGCAGTTCGTCTTGGGGCGGTGTCGTGAGGATGGCGGCTTCGTCGAAGTCCCCGCGATGAAGCGAAGTGGCACCAACCCCAGCGCGGCCGCGATCGGAACTTTGCTCTTGCTCGACGCGATCACGCCAGCGGTTCGCGACGGCGCACAAGCCTTCTTCGACACGGTCTCGTCCGACGAAGGAGGATTCGCGGCCAACACGCGAATTCCGATCGCCGACGGGCTTTCGACCTTCACCGGCTTGGTGTCGCTCCTCGACTTGGAGCTTCTCGATCGCGATCGCGCGAGACGCATCGAGAAGTATGCCCGCTCGCTGGAAGTCAAGCAGGGGGGCTTCATCGGGTTCGCGCTCGATGGGCAGCCGGACGTCGAGTACACCTTCTACGGACTTGGCAATCTCGGCTTGGTCTGGTCAACGATCGCCGCCGGGGAGAAGGGACCGTGACGGCGCGCGACGACTTGCCGGCGCTGCTCGGGGGCGAACCCGCCTTTCCCGACGGCCCGCCGACTTGGCCGATCGCCGACGACGGGGTCGCGCGCGTTCTTCGAGAACTCGCCGCGAGCGGGGATTGGGGCAAGTATCACGGCCCGCATTCGCTCCGTTTGGCGGAGTGGATCGCCAAGCACCACGCAACCGAATTCGTCGAACTCTGTGCGAGCGGGACGTGTGCCATTGAGCTGGCACTGCGAGGTGTCGGGGTCGGCGCGGGCGATGAGGTGCTCCTCGCCGGCTACGACTTTAAGGGGAACTTTGTCAACGTCGTTCGTCTTGGAGCACTGCCGGTTCTCATCGATCTCGATCCCGAGACCTGGAATCTCGATCCCACGCTTCTGGCCGCCGCGATTACCGAAAGGACTCGAGCCATTGTTGTCTCCCACCTTCATGGCGGGACGGTCTCGATGAAGCAAGTCCGCGCGGTTGCCGACGAGCACAGCCTCGCGATTGTCGAGGATGCCTGTCAGATGCCGGGCGCGACAATCGAGGGACGGCCCGCCGGCATCTGGGGCGATATCGGTGCTTGGAGTTTCGGAGGGAGCAAGACGCTCTCCGCGGGGCGGGGCGGAGCGCTCTACACCCGGGATGCGGCGATCGCGCAGCGGATCCGACTCGACGTCGAGCGGGGAAATCACGCCTATCCGCTTTCGGAGCTTCAGGCCGCGGTGCTCTTGCCGCAACTTGAGCGGCTCGAGGATGACCATCAGCGCCGCGCCGCGAACGTTGAGCGTCTTTTGGATGGGTTGACTGACGTCAAGGGGCTACGTCCGATCACCCGGCCGACGGAGGAGACCAAGCCCGGCTACTATAAGCTTGGGTTTCAGTACGAGCGGGAAGCGTTCGAAGGGCTATCGCGCGAGAACTTTGTCCGGGCCGCTCGCGGCGAGGGCGTGGCGTTCGACGAGGGCTTTCGGTCGCTCCACAAGATTCACTCCCGGCGACGTTATCGAGCGGGTGGGGCGTTGACTCAAGCGGATGCCGCCGATGAGAGGATGATCGTGTTGCATCATCCGGTGTTGTTGGCGGAAGGCGACGTGATCGACCGCGTGGCGTGGGCGATTGGGAAGGTGTCTCGACACGCGGCGAGCCTGGCGGCGAGGGCGGATCGCGATTGACCCGCCCTTGAACATGATAGCCGTTAGTTGTTGCCGGCGAGATCGCTCAGGGACCTTGGGTTGAAAGGACGGGCGGTCGTTGGGCCCGAGTCCTCGGCGACTTGCGATTCCGCGTAGGCCGCTTCGAACGTTTCGCGCTGGATGGTCTCGAAGACCTCCTGGCGATGGACGGGCACGTCGCCGGGCGCGGCGATGCCGATCCGGACCTTGTCCCCCTTAATGTCGACAATCGTGACGATGATCTCGTCGCCAATCATGATGCTTTCGTCGAGTTGACGAGACAGAACTAGCATGGGTCATTCTCCTTCCGTCGACCAACCCGGTGGAAAACGAATCGGTTGCGGCAGCCGATCCGTTGATGCGTTCCAAGACGAACATACTCGTTCGCACCGGGTCAGGGCGTCGTCGCGATGGTCCCCGCCGCGACCGGCGAACCGGTGGCGTTGCTGGAATTATACGGCGATGGTGGCGCGGTCGTTGCCCTGATGGCGAATCTTCCCTAACTCGCCTTCTTTACCATCGGCGAAGCGTAGGATCTGTAGCCATCCTATTTTATCAGGGTTGCGCTTTCTACGTAACGGTTGCATCGATCGCGACTAGGTTGCGAACCTCGTAGTCGGGGTCGTTGAGTACCACTTGCTTGCCGAGCATCCGATGAGGATTGAGCAGCAGCGGTCCCTTGAGGTTCACGGCGAATTGTTCGTTGACGCGGTTGAGGATCAGCAGCACCACCGCCTCGCTCTTGTTGTCGAGCTTCAGGCAGCGAATCTCCTCGGGATGAACGTCGATGTGATAGTTAAGTTGGACCTGTTGCGACGGGACCGTCGCGAGCGTGAACTCGGGAAAGTCAACGCTCTGAAGCCAGAGCAATTGCTTCGACTCGGGATCCTGCAGGAGGAGAAAGCGTTTGTGTCTCGACAGGCCGACCAGCCCCTCCGGAAAGGTGAGAAGGTCGTCCTCTTCCACGTCGATCTCGCCAAAACGTCGCGTCGCGAGGCGCAAGGTAGTTTCTCCAACGGATGACGATTCCCAATCCGAGCCAAACTCTCTCTTACGGCTCGCGTCAGATGAAGTCGAGCAGCGATCCTTGAAGCAAGCGGCCAGTCGAGGCCAGCGTCGCTTCCAGGGCGGTTTGCTCGGAAAGCAGCCGCGTGATCGTCTCGCTCAAGTCGATCTCGACCGCGTTGGCGGTGAACTGCTCGAGATCGAGCGACTGTTCTTGCAGCCGGCGCGATGAGGACTCGAGCACGACCAAACGGCTTCCCGTCTCGCCCCGCGCGGCCACCAAACGTTGTTGGTCTTCCGCCAGCGTCTTTCCCGTTCGTTCGACGGCGTAGGCATCGCCGTTCTGTAGGGCGCTCTCCAGCCGCAGCAGCGTGTCGAAGATTCCTTTGACGCGTCCTTCGTGGCGGTTCTCCCCGAGAATGTCGTCGGCGGCGACATCGCCGAGAATGCCGAGTTGTTCACCCGCGAGGCTGCCGTTGACCGACTCGACGACGAAGTTGCCGCCACCGCCCGTCCCGTCGGTCAGGCGAATTCCGCCCACCGGGTTGGGCTCGACGACCAAGTCGTAGGGGCCGGGGGGCGGCGAACCGCCAGGCGTCAGCGGAAGAGGGACGTTGAGTCCCGCCGCCCGCGCCGATTCGTAGATCCGTGTCTGCACATCCGCGACCGTCGCGACCGAGGGGGAGACCAGCGAGTCGCCGCCGGGCTGCCCAAGATCCCTGCTCAGGTTCACCTCGAAGGTCGTTCCGTCACGCAGCGTGAACTGAAGGTCGTTCCCTGGGACGGTGTCGATGCCGCCATTGTCGTTGAAGTCCGCCAGCGCGGTCCGTTCGTCGGTGGTCAGGATGCCCAACGTTTGCGCCGCCGAAGTGAAGGTCGGCGGGGGACCGACGGCGGTCTGGGTATCGGTCACGACGTAGGGGACGCCCGAGTAGACGTTGACGACGTTGATGCCGTTCTGGGCGTCGTTGATCTCGGCGCGGACGTAGACGTCGGCCGCGTTGAAGAGATTGAGCAAGTCGGCGACGGTGTCGGTCGGGGTCAAGGTCTGCGTGTCGACGCTGACGGTGGAGTTGCCCTGGGCGATGTTCACGGGCCCGGTGCGGATGTTGGGATCGAGTCGGGAGAGCGACGTGTTGAGCGTGATGATTGGTCGCAGGTTGTCGCCGTCGAGAGGGATGGCGCTTCCCGCGGCCGAGGTCAGGATGCCGAGATCGGACGCGGTTCGCCCTCCGTCGACCTCTTGAACGACGACCGCGCCGACGCCGCCGATTTCCAGGCCACTGTCGGTCGCGTTGATCTGAGCGGGCGTGCCGGGCAGCGCGTTGTTGATCGCGTTGATGACATCGTTCAGGGTCGCGGCCTCGGAGAGATCGACGATCACCGGGTCCGCGGTCGTGCCGTTGTCGATGCTAACACGCCCGAGGCGGACGCCGTCGCCGCCGTTGAGTTCCGACAGTCGGGTGCCGGGATCGACCGTGACGTCAAGCGCGACGCCGCGGCCAGCGGCCGAGTCCGTTCCGATCGAACTGTTCGCGGTGACGTTCGAGGCGAAGGTCGTCTCGATATCGCGAAGCGACTCGGTCAACTCGTTGTCGCCGCTGAAGACGATGCCCTCGCCTACCACGCGGAAAGGTGCTTCGTCGCTCCGCTGGCCGGCGAAGAGAAAACGATTGAGGTAGGACTCGTTCGATTGGACGAGTAGGGCGTCGACGGAACTGCGCACTTCGCTCAAGTCGGCGCTGCTCTCGCCGAAATCGGTGATCTGTTGCGTGTTGCGAAGGACGATCGACGTGGTCGCGTCGGCGACATCGACGAAGCCGGCCAGCACGCTTTCGGTTTGGGCCAGCGTGTTCGATCCCGACTCGATGCTCCTGCGAAAGGTGTCATTGGCCGCCTGAAGGGAGCTGAAGATGGTCGCTTGGAAGGCGGCGTTGGGGTTGTCGCCGGGAGTGAGGACCTTCTTGCCCGAGGCGAGTTCGATCGACGACCGAGTTGCCGCGAGGGTGCGGGCGCGGACGTTCTCCGAGGAGATCATCTCTTGGAGGACATTCGGGACGCGGCCGTTGGCACTCGAAATGAAAGTCATGGTGTCGTTTCCATCGGTCGACGGTTCGCCACTCGACGCTCCGTTGGACCCGCTATTTCCCTAGGTCGGCTAGGACGCCAGATTGAGGACCTCGTCAATGAGCTCGTTCACGACCGAGATGTGCCGCGCCGAGGCCTGGAAAGCTCGTTGAAACTGAGTGAGCTTCAGCACTTCCTCGTCCAGGCTCACGCCGGTGATCGCCAAGGACTGCGACTCGAGCGAGAGCGACGTCGACTGAAGGATCTCGGTCTGGGCCTGCGCAGCTTGGGCGCCGTTGCCCAACTGCTGCACGCTCTCGGCCAAGTAGTCGGTGAGCGAGAGTCCGCCGAGGGTGCCGACCGACTCACTACGAAGATTGCCCAGCGCGACGATGTTGCTGGTGTCGCCCGGATTGCCGTTGCGCGACGCCGACAAGAGCGCCGGTTGCTCGCGAAGCCGTTCGTTGACGCCGATGTCCGAGGCGAGCGAGCCGGTAAAGAGGGTGTTGACGCCGATCGCCGCGAGCAAGTCGGTGTTGTCCTCGCCGAAGGTGAAGCTGACATCGGTCGGGGCGTCGAGGGTAAGCTTCCCTCCCGAGATGGTCGCGAAGTTCGGGATCCCGGTGATGGTGTTGATGTTGGTCGCCACGTCGTCGAGCGAGTCGCTGGTCACCCCGTCGAGCGTCACGGGAATGGTGTACGTCACTTCCTGCCCGGTGGTCTCGGCGACCCGCAGCTCGAAGAACCCGTTGCGGATCGGGAAGGGGAGTCCCGCGTCGGGCGAGTTCAGCGCGGCGAAGCGATCGATGACCGAGCCGGTGCTGGTCACTTCGGTGAAGGACTCGAGACCTTGTCCCGAGCTTTGGATCTTGTTGGCTTCGAAGATCAGGTTCGACGCGAAGGTGTCGAGGCGATCCATGGCGCTGGCGAGATCCTCGTCGCGCGCCGTCTGGAGCCCCCCGAGCCGGCCGCCGCCCAGCGGAACCTCGGCGCGGGAGTTCGCGAAGACGAGACTCGAGCGGGGGACGCCATCCTCGACCGATTGAGTCACGTCGACATGTTGGACCTGGCCGCTGATCAGAAGATAGTTCTCGCCCGAGTAGATGTTGATCGACCCGTTGAGATCCTCGTGCGTCTGGATCTCGACGAGTCCCGACAGCGTCGTCAGCTCCTGATCGCGAAGATCGCGCAAACCGGCCGCGTCGCCGTCCTGGGCGATTCCCCCGGTCGCGGCGACGATCTGCGAGTTGAGGTCCTTGATGCGATCGAGCGAGCGATTGATGGCGTCGACCGACGATTCGACCTCGGTGTTGATGTCTTGCTGGATGTCGCGGAGCCGTTCGTTGATCCCCTGGACGGTCTCGGCGAGGGTAACGGCGTTTTGGACGGCGACTCCACGAACCCCGACTTCCAACGGGTTGTTCTGAACGTCGGCGACCGAGTCGAAGAACGCGTCGAGCTGCGACGAGAGGTCCGTGTCGCTGAGCTCGTTGAAGACCCCTTCGATGCGCTGCACGATGTCGAGCCGGCCGCTGGCGGACTCGAACTCGCTCTTGGCTTCGCGGCCACGTTCGATCAGGTAGGAGTCGACGACCGAGCGGACATCGTCGGCGCGTACGCCTGGTCCGACCGAGACGCTGCCGAACTGCGACGGCGTGATCGGCGAGAGATCGAGTCGCTGGCGGGCGTAGCCGGGCGTATTGACGTTGGCGATGTTGTTGCCGGTCACCGACATGCCGAGGCGGTTGATCAGCAAGCCCGACGCACTGGCGGAGAAACTCGCGAATAGGGACATGGTGGCGGTGCCTCCTAGGCGGTGCTGTCGAGGACGAGCCCATGGCCGCTGGCGACGGGCGACGCTTGCTCGCCGGGGACGTGACTCGGGTTCGCCGCGTTGGCGATGATGCCGAGCACTTGGTCGACGTGTTGGCTGTTGCGGTACGTGAGGAGCCAGTTCGACGCGGCCTTGAGCTTGACGGCGTCGGCGAGTCGTTCGATGCGGGCGAGGCGATCCTCGACCATGGCCCGCGTTTGCGAGGGCAGATCGCGTACCAGCCGCTGAAACGCCCCAGGGAGGGGAGGGGTCTCCTCGAGTTGTTCGGCGGCGAAGCGGTCGCGCGCTTTCGATTGGCGGGCCAGTTCGCTCGAGAGAACCTCTTCCTGGTTGGAAAGGGTGACGAGCTCGTCGGCGTCGAGCGACGCGAGGGCTCGTTGCTTCTCGAGTTGGAGTTCAGAGAGTTCGGTCAAGAGGCTCTCGAGGTTCTCCAGCAGCTGTTGAATCCGGTCGATCATCGTCGAGGGGCTGCCTTACACTTGGTGTCGCGTTGGGTGCGACGGGGAAGGCCGACGCACCGAGGTTGCCGGCGTTGAGCCGACCGACAAAGTTCTCGAACATCGCCGCGGAGAGGTCACCGCCACGGGCGGTCGCCATGCGTTCGACGAGGATGCCGTCGAGTTGCTCGCGAAAGATCTCCTCGGCCCGGCCACCATGGATCAACTTCGTCTCGGTGACCGTATCGCGCATCGCGGTGAGCAACCGCTTGTAGAACGTCCCGGCGACGAACTCCTGGAACTTCTCCCGCAGCTCCCCGTTGCTCGACGCTTCTGTCGGGTCGAAGCTCGGGGCCTCGCTCAAATGAGGCAAGAGCTTCGCGGCGTCGCCACCCAATAGACCCATTCCCTGACGCAACTCCGCGTTGGGCACCTGGGTCGCTGGGGCGCTCGCCTGATCCGTTTCCTCTGAAACGCGCATCCCTTGCGGCGAAATCGACGATCCCGTACCAGGGAATCGAAGTCCCATCTCCGAGCCGATTCTCATCCGGAGCCCCTCCTGGGCTGGACGAGTGACGTGGATTTCCACACTCGGGAATTCAACACGCCACTTCCACTATATCTCACAACTGTTCGGGAGGAAGCAACGTCGACCGATCTTTGCCAATCATTCGGAAGACGTTCGCTCATGAAAAGATTCTGTGAAGAATCGAGTCGCTGGTATTCGTGAATCACTGAAATCGGGCCTCCTAGCCTCGACCCAGGACCTCCAGGCGACGCTATTCGTAGATCACCCGCGCCTGCAACTTGCCACTCTCGGCGATCCGCTTGATGATGGCGATCTTGTCCTCCGCCGATACCTGCATCTTGTCGAGCGCGATGATGAGATCATTGAGCTTCGGAGGTAGCGGACGCGGGGGAACCAACCCGGGACCGGCGGCGACGATCGCCGCGAAATTGTTCGGGATCGGACCGGGGGCCGGTTGGTCCGGAGGGAAGACGATCAGATTCCGATGAGTCACCAGCACCGGCGTCAACTCCACTTCGTCCGTCACGACGATCGTTCCCGACTTCTCATCCAGGATCACCCGCGCCTGCGTGTTCGGCGTCGTCGCCAGCGGAGTCGACATCACGTCGGCGACGAACGCGACCATGTCCCGCCGGAGGAACTCTGGGACGAAGACCTCCACGTTCTTCGCGTCGATCGCTCGCGCGACCTGCACCGGCTGGGTCGGATCGCGGCTGACTTGCGTCTGAAGCCGCTGGTTGATCGCCGAGGCGATGGCGCTGGCGGTGACGAAGCTCGCGTGGGCGTTGTCGATCACCAGCGTGATCGTGTCGCCGCAGAGCACGAAGGGGGCCGGCATGTCGAGCACGAGCGCCGCTCCATCCTCGATCCGGGCGTTGTTGAGCGACTCGAGCGACTCGAGGCTCAGATCGCCCTCCGCGAGCGCATAGGTAGTCGGGTCATTGACCAGCGGGCCCCGCATCGGGGTTTGCATCAGTCGGCCGTTGGCGATGCTTCGCGCGGTGCCGATGGACGTGACGACGCAGTCGACGCGATCCCCTTCGCGACCGCCGGTGGGAGAGACTTCGCACGAGACGGTGACCAGCGCGACATTGCGCAGGGCGTTAAGCTCCCGCAGATCGCTCACCGGGTTGCCAAGTTTGCCGAGCATGCTGGCGACCGCGGCGTGCATCGGCGTGAAGCGCGTATCGCCGGTGCCGTCGAGACCGACGACCAGGCCGATCCCTTTGAGCCGGACCGCCTCTTGGCCCTTCACGCGGACAAAGCTCTGAAGATCCGCCGCACGCAGCGCGGGACTGCCGAACGCGAGGACGGCCGCGACGAGAAGGACTGCACGCGATGTCATGGCGAACCCTTTCCAGCCATCCGGAGCCAGTCTCCGACGGCGATCTCGAACTCCGCGACGCCCTACGCCGCCTGCCCAGGATGGGCAAACGCTTGTCGCTACAGGAAGCGGAACATGTCGACGAATCGCATGAAGAGCCCACGCCGCATCGTGTCGCGGGTCGGCCCGGTCTGATGAACGAAGATCTTCTTGCTGGCGATCCGTTCGCTATCGATGACGCGGGTTTGCGGGTTGATGTTCTCCGGATCGACGAGGCCCGAAAGCTTGTAGGTCAGGTTCTCGTTGTTGACTTGGACTTCGGAGTGGGCCTCGATGACGAGATTGCCGTTCGGTTTGATCTCTTGGACCTGCGCCTCGATGGTGAAGGTCAAGTCGTCGACGCGGTTCGACTGGGCATTGACCTGGACGTTCTCGAGCGACTCGACATCGATACCAGGCTGTTCCTGTCGGATTGACTGGTCGGCCCGAAGCCGCAGACCTGACAAGAGTACGACCAGGTCGGCGAACTCGAGTTCGTACGACGCTTGTCGCCGGCGGTTGGCGCGAGCGTTGGCGACGTGGACCGTTCGCTCGGTGACCTCGATGGTGATCAGGTCGTGAACCCGGAAGGGCTCGGGAGCCGGCAGTTCCGTCAGCGAGTAGGCCGCCACCGGGACCTCTCGCGGCGGTTGCGCCGCCTTGACCGGTTGAGCGCTCTGCCCATGGGCCGGTTGGGCGCCGCTTGCCAGAAGCAGACCCATCAACGCCAGCACGAAGCAATCACTTCTCATGGTCATGATGCCGAGTCCCATTCGGACGCCTCCTCCGGGTGGGCCTGTGCCCCACCACCTATGCCGACCAACGTTTGTGTCAGGCGATAGTCTGACCTGCGTCGGGTGGGTCTTGGCCCACCAATCGCGTTTGCCCTTTGTCCCAAGTCCAAGTGTCAGCCCCTTGTTCCCCTCTCCCCGTGGGAGAGTGAGCCTCTTGTTCCCCTCTCCCTGTGGGAGAGTGAGCCTCTTGTTCCCCTCTCCCTGTGGGAGAGTGAGCCTCTTGTTCCCCTCTCCCTGTGGGAGAGGGGTTAGGGGTGAGGGGGTTCCTCTTCGCGAATCCCGCTCGATGTTCCGAACCGGAATCCCCTCACCCGGCTCGCTTCGCTCGCCGACCTCTCCCCGTGGGAGAGGTGCCAAGAGATGACCCACCACGAGAACCGACCGGCATGCGTGTCAGGCAATAGCCTGACCTACTTGGCGTGGGGCGTGACCCACCTCGTGTGATCGGTCATGGATCACCTTCCGTTCGTTGACGACGAGTAGGCATCGGGCGTGGCTTGCAGCAACGCGCGGGGATCGGGCCAAAGGGCCTTCTGAAAGCCGATGACCCGTACCTTGCTGTCGAGCAACTGACGCGTGGTCGGGTTTTCGACCTCGATCCATTCGCCAAGGGCCCCGTCCTCCTTCGCGATCCCGATCATCTGGAGCGCGACCCCCCCTTGCTGGATCGTGACCGAGACGGGGCTGCCGCGAAAGACGAGCGGACGCCGCCGCAGATCGGTCTGCCGAAGCGGTTGTCCGGCTTCGATCACCCGCCGTGCCTCGGTGTCGATCGTCTGCTTGATGTCGGTGAGGAGGACGTTGTCGTCGCGGGCGACACGGAGCCAGCGGCTCTCGACGTCCGATTCTCGAAGACGCGTGCCTCGTAGGATGCGTCGTTTCGCGACGACGACTTGGCGACGTCGTTCGATGGTGACGACGACGACGAAGCGAAGCGGTCGCGGCTCCTGAGCGATCTCTAGCGTCAGCGATTGCGTACCCAGTCGCCACTGATCGGGCACGAGGATCTCCCAACGCTCGGGCCGATGAGTCGCGAGATGATCATCGGCTCGGCCGGTGTCGACTTGGACGTCGAGCTGTTCCTTGGGCCAGCCGCTGAACTCCTCGACGTGCCCTTCGATCATCGCGGTGATCGTCTCTTCCCAGGCTTGCGCGCCGGAGGAGGACTCCTCGGTCGCGGTGGTCGTCGGCTCAAGGCGCGCGACGGTGACGGATTGATGGCCCGAAAAGCGGATACTCGCGACGCGAAAGTGACGTCGGGCGAGGGCTTGCTTGATCTGCGCGAGGTGGAGGTTGATCGGTTGTCCCGGCGGTGGGGCGACAGCGACTTCGACCGACCCGAGCCGCCGTGCTCGATCGGCGTTGTCGCAATGAATCTCGGCCACGTCCTCTAGTCGAACGTAGTCCTCGGTGACGGAGATCTCCGCGCGCAGCCTCGCCTCGGCCATCTCCGGCGTCGGCGCCGCGGCAGGCAGAAGAAGCAGCGATGTGAGGATCCACGTCATGTCCGTTTACCGTTCTCTTCGTGGGTAGGAACCCAAGTGTTGAATCGTAAGACTCTCTCTCGCTCACGCTTGGAAGAGACCCCCTCCAACTCCCCCTTGGACAAGGGGGAGAATGTAGAGTGACCCTTGGACAAGGGGGAGTACGAAGAATATCGCTTGTCCAAGGAAGAGCATCTTCCGTCCCCCCTTGTCCAAGGGGGGAAAGAGGGGGGGCTGTCTTTTCCTCCCGCGCCTCTCTTGTCCAAAGGATGACTCCTCGTTCGTTCCCGACTCCCTGGCAGCCCGTCAACTTCCACCAACGCCTTCCCGGACGCATACACCAACTCGGTACTTCCTCGCGGCCCCCCCTCGAACGCCGCGTTACTGTCTCAATGCCCCGACCGTCTGAAGGTTCTCATTGGCGGTTTGAACGACCTGCGAGTTGAGCTCGAACGTTCGTTGGCTCGAGATCAGATTGATCAGTTCGTTGACCGGCTCGACGTTCGACTGTTCGAGGAAGTTCTGAATCAACGAGCCGTAACCGTTCTGATTCCACTGCCCTTGCTCGGCGTTTCCCGAGGAGCCCGACTCCTGGAAAAGATTGTTGCCGATCTGTTGCAGACCTTCGGGGTTCTGAAAGCGGAAGGCATCGAGTTGCCCCACCTGGACCGGCTGGACGACATTGGGCTGCGTGATCGAAACGACGCCGTCGGCCGAAACAGCGATGCTCAGCGCGTCGGGCGGAATCTGAATCGGCGGCTGCACGACGTAGCCCTGGGCGGCGGTCGCCATGACGACTTGCCCCTGGTCGTTGAGGGTCAAGTTCCCCGCCCGCGTGTAGAAGAGATTGCCCTGACCGTCGTCGACCGCGATGAAGCCAACCCCGTTGATCGCGACGTCGAGCGCCCGGTCGGTCTGCTGGAGTGTCCCTTCGATGAAGTCGAGCTGGGTACTGGAGACGCGGGTGCCCACACCGAACTGTAAGCCGAGACCCGGCGTTCGCGGATCGCCGATCGGGCCGGCGCCGGGGATCTGAAGGGTCTTGTAGAGCAAGTCCTCGAAGTTCGCGCGGCTTCGCTTGAACCCGGTCGTTCCCGTGTTGGCCAGGTTGTTGGCGATGACGTCGAGATTGAGGCTCTGGCCGATCATCCCCGTCGCGCCGGTGTTGAGCGCTTGCAAGCTCATGAAACGCCTCCCTGCGTTCTCAAGGCCCTACTGCTCCGTTCCAACGTGTTTGCGTTGGTGTGGGCCCAACCTCTTCGCACTGGCTGTCAAGCAGCTAGTGGCATCCAAGAGACTAGGCGGACCAGTGCCCTACTCCTACTGCTGGTTCGGTACTTGCTGGATCAGCGTGGCCAACTGATCGTTCTGAAGCTGAATCATGTTGATGTTGAGTTGATAGGCCCGAGCGGCTTCGATCAGGCCGGTCATCTCGTGAACGGTTTCGACATTCGAGCCCTCGAGCAGTCGCTGTTCGACGCGGGCGTTGGTCGGGACCAGGTCGCCCTCGAAGCTGAAGAGCGTCTTGCCGAGCGGTTTGAGGTCGTCGGGATCCTCGGGCGTCTGCCGAGCGATGGTCGCGATCGGATTGCCGTCCTGGGCGACTTGGCCGCGCCAGTCGACGTAGAAGTCGCGCTGGGGGTCGAGCCGGATCGGCTCGCCGTTGGTGGCGAGGACTTGCCCCGAGCCGTCCTGCGTCACCAGAAAACCCTGCGAATCGAGCTCAAACGTGCCGTTTCTCGTCAGAAACCGTTCGTCTCCCTTGCGAATAACGAAGAAACCATCGCCTTCTAGCGCCAAATCGGTGGCGCGGTTGCTGACTTCGTACGCCCCTTCGGTCGAGGTGTCGCTCGCGGTGCGGTGGAGGAAGACGCCTCCACCCATGTTGCGTGGATTGCCAGGATCGAGGGGAGGCGGATCGCCGAAGGTCGTCTGATGATCTTGCCGTGCCTGGACGATGGCGAACTGACGGCGGAACCCGGCGGTGTCGATGTTCGCGACATTATTGGCGATGACATCGGTGCGGTAGCTCTGGGTCTGGGCACCCGCCATCGAAATGTAGTAGCCGTAGATCATGCCGCCGATCCCGTGGTCCTGAACGCCTTGCGAGCGCTATGATCGCTCTCTTCGGCATCATCGGCAGATTCGGACCCTCGGGATCGGTTTTTTTGCCAGATGGAGTGGAGATGGTAAGAGCGGCGAGTTGGGTGACCTCGCCGCGACGTCGATGGTCCACATTCCCCGGCGACGGGAATCGACGGGGGCAGCGTGATCATGGACGGCTCAGAAGCCGTCGACGATCTTTCCATCGCCGATGTCGGAAAGGTTCTGGTAGGTGGTGAAGTCCATCGTCTCACTGAGAAAGACGGTCGCACCGTCGGCCATGAGAAAGTGGACGCCTCCGACATGCGGGCTGGTGAACCACGCACGGAACTGCCAGTTGGCGATCTGCGGTGTGTTCATGTGGAATCCGGTCGATCCGGCGACCTCGAAGGGCCCGCGCCAACCACTTCCGTCCTCCTCGCCGTCACGTAGCCCCGCCCAGTGCGTGTAGCGATCGTTCGCGTCGCCTGGCAGTCGGGAGGCCCGCTCGCCGACGATCATCGTCTTGCTGCTGCCGTCGGTGATATCGCGCAGCGACACCGAGACGTTGCGCGCGCCGAAGACTCCCTCGCGACCCTGCTTGTAGACGCGTGGTCCCTTGCCGTTGACGCCGGGATAGTTCGAACGGGAGGCGTATGCTCCCGCCGGTGCGATCTGGATGGTCGACAAGTCGCCTTCACCCGAGTCGGAGGGACAACGGAAGACTTTGTACGTCGTCTGCAAGACCTCGAGCGAGTCGGGATCGGCCTGGGCACTGGTGAGCGAGGCATTGCCGACGTTGAGTATCTCGTAGGCGGCCGTGTGATCCAGGTAGGGAAGCAGCATCGCTGACCATCCCCACGAGGGCGTGTTGCACGTTCCGGCGTCGGCATCGCAAATGTAAGGAGGCGGGAAGCCGTGATGAGCGTCGTGGTAGTTGTGAAGGGCGACTCCGAGCTGCTTGAGATTGCTCAGACAGAGGCTTCGCCGAGCCGATTCGCGTGCTTCCTGGACCGCGGGCAACAGGAGCGAGATCAAGATGCCGATGATCGCGATCACGACCAACAACTCGACGAGCGTGAAGGCTTTCAGGGCGGGTTTGCATTTAGAGACCATCGAATCTCCTAGGTGGTAGACACAGCGTTCCCCCAGGCCTGCTCCCATCCTCCTATGCTAGTCGAGACTTTCTGCCGAACCAAAGGCCCGACTCGCAATCGCCCCGAAAGCGAGGAACCGGCATGGGCCAATTGGCCTGCGTCATTGAAGTGGTTCGCGACCTTCTAAGAAGTGGATCAAATCGCGCAATTCCCGATCGGTTAATGAATGGACGAGTCCCGTGGGCATGAACGAGACACCCGACTCGACGATCGTCTCGATGTCGTCGCGGTTGAAGGTCCGCTTCTTCCCGTTGGCGTCGCGGATCGCCTCCTTGGTGTATGACTGAAGCTGAATTCCCGTGAAGGCTTGCCCGTCGGTCAGGACGATCGTCCGCGGCTTGTACTCCGGCGCCATCTCGCGGCTTGGCTCGAGGATCGATTGCAGCAGCCAATCGCGATCGTCGCGGCGCCCGAGTGTGCTGAGGTCGGGGCCGACGACGTTACCGCGACCGCCATGCCGATGGCAGTTGATGCAAAGGGCGAGCCGCGCGTTGTGAAAGATTCGGCTGCCGCTGGCGATGTCGACGGGTGACGAAAGGGCTCCCAGTCGCTCCCCCCAACCATGCGTGTCGGTCAACTCGGGACGGTGCTCGGAGAGCGCCTTCGGGTCGAGGGCGGCACGAGCCAGATCGGCCGAATTGGGGAACGTCGTCGCGATTGACTCGAGCCTGTCGCGTTGCTTTCCCGTCAACTCCCGCGAGCGCAACCCGCGAAGAGCCTCCTCCCGCACGGGGGGCGACTCGTCCTCGGCGAGACGAAGAAGCAGGTCGAGCGATTTGGTCGAGGAACCGTCGAGGCCGAGGATCGCTTCGGCCCGCAGGTTTGGATCGAGCTCCGAGTCTGTGGCCAGCTCGGCAAGTAGTTCCCGCGAGCCCGCGGGATTGGCGACCAGGGTGCGAATCGCTTCGAGCGAGAGCGATTCGTCCTTCACCTCAAGCAACTCGCGCAGCAAGTCGATCGTCACGCCTTTGGGCAAACTCTTCCCTTTCGTCGGTAAGAGCCGCAGCGCGAAGGCCCGTAGTCGCGGCGAACTGCCGGCATCCTTGACGCGGGCCAGGAGAAGCTCGGGATCACGCAGGCCCGCTTCGGGCTTGCCGTTGAGCGTGTTCCATGTCGCCATCGCCGCCTCGAACTCACGATAGCTCAAGTCGCTGCGCGCGAGTGTTCGCTCGACGTCGGGTAGGAACTCCTTCCGCTCGCGGTCGGCGATCCAGTGAAGGGCTTCGAAGCGAATCGCCGCGTCCTCGTCCGCGAGGAACGCGCGCATCCAGTCCTCGGCCGCGATCTTGTTGGGCCGGGCCTCGGCGAGTCGCAGGGCGAGCAGGGCTCCGAGGCGATCCTCCGCCTTCCACTTGGCGACCTCGTCGCGGGACCAGCTTGGGGCCTCTTTCGAAAGAGCCAAGAGCGCGGCCTGCGCGATGAAGGGATCATCGTTCCGGCTTAGTGCCATGAGGGCGTCACGATCGCGCTTCGGAGTTCCCTTGCGCAGTTCAGCGGCGAGTTGGGCTTCCTTGGTCGGCGGCGCAAGCTCAAGCGGGCCGAGCCAGTCGGCTTGGTCGAGATCGATGGTGAGCTTCCAAAGACGACCGTAGCCGTGCGACTGGTAGCGACCATCGACCCAGTCGGTCAGGTAGTAGACTCGCTTGTTCCCGTGGTCGCGTGGGTCGGCGGCAATGCAGCTCGGGCGAAAGTAGCGACCGCCCTTGACCAGTTCGACCCGCTCGGCCGAGTAGCTCGCCCCACGCGGTTCGAGACGAAAGAAGTCGACGCGATGATCGCCCCACGAAGGGACGAGCAGGCCGTTACCCAGGGGGAGCAATCCGCAGGGGGCCTCGCCCGAGGGATGAATCATCGGCAGCGTGCCGCGGACCTCGCCGTTCCAGCAGACGAAGGGGTGATGGGCCTCGGGGCCGTAGTCGCGTTTGTAGCCGAAGTCCGCCCCCTCGACGACGTGCAGGAGTCGGCACGGGGGACGTTCGCTCGGGTCGTTATCCGAGACGAAGATCTTGCCGTCGGCGCGGGCGCAGACCCCGAACGGATTCCAGAAGCCCCACGCGACCCGGCGGAGGTCTTTCCCCTCCGGCGAACAGCGAAAGACGCCCCCTTCGCCGCTGCCCTGATCGGTCTTCCCGTCGATGCCGGTCAGGGTCCAGTCTTCCGCATGGTTGTCGCCGAGACCGAAAAGGAGATCGCCGTCCGGATGCCACGCGATCCCTTCGAGGCCGTTGTGCGGATAGTCCCCTTTGGTCTCGAGGACCGCGAGGTCTTCTTCCACGTCGGCTTTGCCATCGCCGTCGCTATCCTTGATCCGCATGATGCGATCGCGCTCGGCGAGATAAACCCAGCCATCCTCACCAAGTTCCAGGTCCATCGTCGCGTCAGTCGCCACGTAAAAGACCTGCCGCGTCTCGGCCTTGCCATCGCCATCGGCGTCGCTGAAGACAAGGATCTCGTCGTGCTCGGGGCCTTCGTAGTCATCGGGGCGAAAGTGCGTATGCGTCGCGATCAGCCAGACGCGGCCCTGGTCATCGACATCGATCCCGGTCGGAGTCGCCAGATCGGGATGCTCGGCCACGAGTTCCAATTGGACGCCCGGCTGAACCGGTTTCGCCTCGGGTGGCCGATCGTTGGCAAGAAGGAGATTAGCGAGCAGGAGACAGGCAAGGTGGGCAATCATCATCGCTCTCATCGGGTGGGGTCATCATGCGCGAAGGACGCAAGAGTCCTCCTAGGCGGTTGGTCCACCGATCATACCCCAAGGGGAGAGCACGATTCCATGGCTAGTCATCGGTACTTCGGACGAACTCCCAATCGTCGACTGCCGAACCGGGAGCGAGGACCTGTGGAACTCTCTGATCCTTGCTGGTTGGATCGCCCATACAGAAAGAAGCGAAGTCGATCGCCAACGCACTCGATCAACCCCGAGATCGTTTCGGGTCCTTGCCGTTCGGGTCAAAAGCGAATTCCGCGCTGCCTGGTCGCCCGCCGGTGCGATGATTGACGAGCATTGACAGTGCGGCGTTCCCTTCGCCTGCAAAGTTGTATTTCATCACGAATAGGTTCCCTCGAACCGCGAGGTTTACGCTGACCCCTTGGGCGATTCCCTCTTCATCGTCTCCGACGACCGACGTTGCCCTCCATTGTCCCTGGTAGGGTGCCATGGGATTGGTGCGGGATGCCTCGCCGTCCGTCTCGGTCGCTTCCTCCTCTCCGCTCAGCCCCGCCTCGAGCCGTGCACGCTTGAGCTCGATCTCCAACAAGCGGACCTCCTTCTCCGCATCGATGAGATGCCGTGGGGAGAGACGCTCTTGCTCGGATTCCTTTTGAGTGATTAGGAGATTCTTTCGCGCCGCGTCGAGCTTGACTTCGAGCTCCTCGGCTTCGAGTTGATGAAGTCGCCGCTCCCGTGCGGACATCCGTTCGCGATGATGGAAGTCGGATTCATCGTGATGGTCGAGACCTCTCTCTCTTAGGAAAAGCTCCTTGCGCAAGATCGCCCGGCGATGTTCGATCTCCAGGTGGCGGACGTTGACGCGGAGTTCATCCGCAAGATGCTTCAACCCTTCCTGGGGCATCTCTCCTTGCTTGATGGACTGTTCCGTTTGCTCAAGCTTCTTGTGCTCGGCCTCCAATCGCAGGCCCGCGTCTTGGATGTCCAGCTCGTGCAACTCGAGCTGGATCTGGTGAACACCGGCGTGGCGAAGCTCTTCCTCGCTCACCGGCTGGTGGGCCTCACGCTCTCGGGGAGCGTCGGTCCGTCTCCGTGACGGAGGGACCTCGCGAGGCTTCGGGTCGGCCAAGGTCCAGTTCGGCAACGCCAACGCGGCGAGGCAAACCATCAGCACCATCCCGCGCGCCGAAAGCGCTCCCGAGACTCGATCGGAAAGGATCATCCGGACCCTCCTCTCAAAGGATGAGCGACGGCCGGTCCCGACTCCCAACGCGGGAGCCAGCGTCCCGGCGTCGAGCCGTGATGACAACGCGAGAAACAACTCGGCATAACGGCGGCGATCGCCATCGACCTCCAGCGCGATCGCGTCGCAGGCGATCTCGCTCGTCTCGTGCAGCCGGCGCCGAACCAGCCACCAAAGCGGATTCCACCACCACGCCACCCCGGCCGCCATCTCCAGCCACGCGACCCAGTGATCGCGTCGCCGTACATGGGCCAGCTCATGGGCCAAGACCGCGCGCGATTGGGCGAGCTTCTCGGGCGACGTCAGCGACTCCGGCCACAGGAGTGTCGGCGTGGGGGCACACCAGAGGTAGGGGGCCGGCAACTCGTCGACAACGAGCGCCCGCACAGGCTTCGTGCCGAGTGCCGCCGCCACATGGGCGATCTCCGCTTCCAGGGCCGTGTCCGCCGGGCGACCTCGGTGCCGCACCGCTCTCAGTCGGCGGAGACGTCGAATCTGCACGGCGAGGGCGATCGCGCCGCCCGCTAGCCAAAGGCCGAGGAGGGCAGGTATCGTCCACGCTTGAAGAACCTCCCCCGTGCGCGGCCCTGCTGATATTGGTGTCGTCGTGATGGCACCCCTGGACACCGCGACCGGTAATGTCGATGGGACGCTGGTGGGACGGCGTGGTCGCGAGGTGGATGCGGCGGACGTCAGCTTGTTCGGTTTCGAAGGAACGGGCGCCGCGAAGGTGGGTGCTCGTGATGGTAGCGGTTGCGGTTGCGGCCGTGGCGACACCGCTGGTCCTGACGGCCTCGGCCTCTCGGGCGTTGTCGCGGAAGAGACCGCCGTCCCTAGCTCGGACAACGCCCAGGGCCACGCCACGACGGGAGGCGTCATCAGCTTGACCAGAATGACGAGCCAGAGCGCGTGTTGCCAAGCAGGATGGTGCGGCAGGAGACGCCCGCAACCGAGTGCGATCAGGCAGAGCAACGCGACGACGGCGAGATGTTGCAGCAGCCACCAGAGGGCTGGAGTCACTTCGCACCTCGCTTTCGTGGCTTGGTCTCCAACGCGTCGATCATCTTGCGGAACCGTTCGATCTCCGACGGTTTGAAGCGTTGCCGCTCGGCGAAGGCGAGGACCAGGGGCAGGGCCTGGCCGTCACAGAGTTCGCCGGCCAGTTCGAGCATGCGATCGTGCATCACTTCCTCGCGGGAGACGATCGCGTGAAAGATGTGGGCGAAGTTGCTCTTGTCGGCTTCGACGTAGCCCTTGCGCTCGAGTCGCTGTAGTAGGGTGATGACGGTCGATCGGGTCCAGTCCTGTCCCTGGTCGGCCAGGAGATCGAGGACTTCGCGGACGGTCTTGGGTCCGTGATCCCAAAGGACTTTGAGGACCTCACGCTCGGCATCGCTCATCGCCGGGCGCTGAGAAGTTGCCATAGTCTTCTCCCGAGGTACGCGTGATGTGGTTGCCCGCACCGGATCCTACCGTGACTTGTCGCCACACGGTCGGCAGCCATTGGTCTTGTTGACAAGCTGTCGACAATAGCGAACTTATCGACACCGTGTCGTCAAGTCAAGAGAAAGATGTCAAGCAGGGTGGGCCTGTGGATCACCCGGTGGGATCCCGGTGATGGGGTCGGCGATGGGGTCGGTGATGGGGTCGGTGATGGGGTCGGTGATGGGGTCGGTGATGGGGTCGGTGATGGGGTCGGTGATGGGGTCGGTGATGGGGTCGGTGATGGGGTCGGTGATGGGGTCGGTGATGGGGTCGGTGATGGGGTCGGTGATGGGGTCGGTGATGGGGTCGGTGAACCGTAACGGCGTGATCCTGGTGGCTACAACGGCAACGTCGTGATCCCGGTGGCTACAACGGCAACGCCGTGATTCCGGTGGCTACAACGGCAACGCCGTGATCCTGGTGGCTACAACGGCAACGCCGTGATTCCGGTGGCTACAACGGCAACGTCGTGATCCCAGTAGCTACAACGGCAACGCCGTGATTCCGGTGGCTACAACGGCAACGCCGTTGAAGAACATAGCCCAGGGTCGCGCAGCGCACCCTGGGTAGGGGTGGCTCTGCATTCCAAACCCCGAAGCGGGTTTGACACGTATCGCGGACCGATGGCGGAGCTTGGTGGATTCTCCCGCGTTCCCGTCGAACGCCTACAGCGTTCGGGTTTCTATTCCTCCGTTACCCAGGGTGCGCTGCGCGACCCTGGGCTATGATCTCGCATCCCGTTGGGATGCTTGAAGAAGCGTCTCGCATCCCGTTGGGATGCTTAAAGAAGCGTCTCGCATCCAATTGGGATGCGTGGAGAAGTGTCGCTATCATGTCATTCCGATGTCTCGACGACGGTCGGATCGGGCATGCGCCGGGTGCGCCAAGGCCTACGGGCCAGCCGAGGTGACGAAGGCCATCGGGGTCGTTGCGCGAGTTGAGCATCGCTTGATCGTTGGCTGTTTGGCCATGGCCTCTTGCGTGCTTCGCACGCCCAGATTGACGAGCAATCTGGGCCAGCCGTTGATGAACAAAGTCTTCCGCGCATGCCCACGCGTTGCGTGGAGCATGGCACCCGGATATTGGTGAATCGGAAACGACCGGTCATTCGGGTGGGTCAAGACCCACCCTAAGAGCTACGAGCCGAGGCGGTAGGCGCGGCCGGTGTCGACTTGCTTGAAGCCGAGGGAAGTGAAGAGGCGAAGGGCGATCTCGTTGTCCTGCATCGTTTGGATTTCGAGGCGGCCGATCTTCTGTTCCTTGAGGTGCTTTTGGATCGTCGCCAAGAGGAGCCGGCCGAAACCCTGATTGCGGTAGGCCTCTTCCATCTTCAACTCGCTGACGCCGACGATGATGGTGCCGAAACGCTTGTGGAAGGCGTCCATCTCCCAGACCCACGCGTGGCCGATCACTTCGTTGGACTCGCGCCGGGTCACCTCGTAGCGGAGCGAGTCGACGGCGCCGTAGACGCAGGCATGCCACCAGTTCGGCGACAGGGGCCACGGCTCGACCATGAACTCGACCTCGCGCCGCTTGAGTGGCAGCCGGGGATCGTTGAGCGTCGGCGGTGGATCGAGGTCCATCTGGTGGACGAGGCAGGTATCGGTGGCGCGGTAGCCTCGGGCCTCGACGAACGCGATCATCTCGGCGCTGCTTTCGAGGATGCCGGGCATCTCGCTGCCGCCGTAGAGACCGAGATAGAAGGGATTCACGGGATAGACGGCGCCGCAGAAGATGACGTTGGCGCCCCGCTCGGCGAGGTAGCGTTGTCCCCGCTGGAGAAGTTCGGTGCCGATGCCCCGGCGACGGAACTCGGGGAGGACCATCAGCATGCAGATGGCGCCGTGGCGTTTGTCGAGCTGATGGCCTTCCTGGCTGCCGCCGAAGCCGGCGTGGCAGTAGCCGATGAGCCGGTCGTCCTCGAAGGCGAGGATGACCCCCTCGCGATCGAAGTAGGGTTTGGAGAAGACGAGTTGTTCGAGCTTGTCGCAGCGTTCCAGGAGGCCGAACCCGCGGCTGGTGGCACATTGTTGCCACAGTTCCAGAATCCGAGGGGGATCGCTGTTTCGAAAGGTCCGGTAACTAACCACGCAAGCTGTTCCTCTGGCACCGATCCCGACCGTGTCGACGACCGCGTGGCGCGCGATCCGGTCGAGTGTCGTGCATTGTACACGTCAATCGCGCGCCATGTCGGCGGCAAGTTCGACGTGAGTAAGAAAGAGACCCTTGGCGGGAGCGGTCGGGCCCGCTTGGGCACGCTCTCCCCGTTCAACGATCTCGGCGATTCTTCCGATGGGCCATTTGCCGCGACCGACTTCGTGAAGCGATCCGGCAATCGCCCGAACCATGTTGTAGAGAAATCCGTCTCCCTCGACGTCCAGGGAAATGCAATCGCCGAGTCTGGTCAGCATGCAGCGGCGAATCGTTCGGACGCTGGTGGCCCGATTTGGCCATTCCGTCTCGAAGCAGCGAAAGTCGTGGGTTCCCTCAAGGGCCTTGGCCGCCCGATTCATCGCTTCGACATCCAAACGATAGGGAATCCGCCAGCAATAGTGTCGCAGAAACACGTCGGGAATCGCCCCATCGTGGAAGACATAGCGATAGAGCTTCCACTTGGCGGCATGCACCGCGTGAAAATCATCTCCCACCTCGTCGACGCTCACCACGCGAATCTGCTCGGGCAACTCCGCGTTAAGGGCCCGCTTGAGCACGCTGGGCTCCAGGGTCGTTTCGGTTCGAAGATGAGCGACTTGGGCCAGGGCATGTACGCCTGAGTCGGTTCGGCTGCACGCGACGGGCAGGGTGCGCGTTCCTGTGATCTTTTCGATCGCCCGACCGAGCTCTTCCTGAATCGTGGGGCCATTGGGTTGGACTTGCCATCCGCAATACCCGGTGCCGTCGTAAGCGAGAACGAGTTTCAGCGTTCGCATGGGGCCCGCTTGGTCCATCTCCTCCGCGATCGGCCCCTCTTTGGCCGAAGGAGCCTCACTATAGCTTGCCTAGATCCACGATGGTAGGGGCATCGCGGCGTCAAACCGGCGAAATTCGCGCCCAGCGGGCGTGCCACAGTGATCTTGCCTCCCTTTGACGCATGGGTTATGGGGCTTGCCGACTCCGTGATGCCGAGCCATTTCGGGTGACCGCCGCGGTCTGGTGGTCCCCCCCGAAGCGAACGGCGGGAAGGAACCGATCATGATCGTGCGAACACCGATGCCGGACGTTTCCGTCGTGGTGCCGGCCCACAATGAAGCCACCAATTTGCCGACGCTGATCGCGGAAATCGCGCAGGTCGAGCACGAATTGCCGCAGCGTTTCGAGATCGTCATCATCGACGATTTCAGCAGTGACGAGACCTCCTCGGTCCTCGAAAAGCTCGCCGCGAACTATCCGAGTCTGACCGTTCGGCGCATGCAGCGTCAGAGTGGTCAGTCGGCGGCCCTTTCGGCGGGCTTTGATGTCGCCCAGGCCGAGATCGTCGTCACCATGGACGCGGACTTGCAGAACGATCCCTCGGACATTCCCAAGCTCCTCGCCGGGCTGGAGGAAGCCGACGTCGCGATCGGCTGGCGGCGCGACCGCAAGGACCCGGTCTCCAAGAAGGTCATTTCGAAGGTCGCCAACGCGATTCGCAATTGGATGACCGGCGAGTGCGTGCGGGACACCGGCTGTGGCCTAAAGGCTTTCAAAGCCAAGTGTTTGGCGAAGATCCATCGCTTCGACGGCATGCACCGCTTCTTCCCGACCCTCGTGAAGATGCACGGCTACAGCGTCGTGGAAGTGCCGGTCAATCACCGTCCCCGGACCCGGGGGCGTACCCATTACAACATTTTCAATCGCTCCCTGCGTCCGATGGCGGACTTGTTGGCCGTCCGTTGGCTGCAGAAAAGGACGCTGCGTTACGCATTGCAGGAGGAAAAGGTCGTTGTCTCTGCTTGAAATCATCTGGCTCACGGTCGGGTTTGGCGGCCAAGCACTCTTCAGCGCCCGCTTTCTGGTGCAATGGCTCGCTTCCGAGCGCAAGGGCGAATCGGTCATCCCGATCGCGTTCTGGTATCTCAGCCTCTCGGGCGGGGCGTCGCTATTGGCGTATGCCATCTACCGGCAAGACCCCGTGATCATCACCGGGCAGGCGTTCGGCGTGATCGTCTACGTCCGCAATCTGGTGCTGATTCACCGTAAACAGTATGAGGAAAACGAGTTGCGGGTGGCTCATCAGGAGCAGCCCGTCGACGTCAATGCCGAGACGGTGGTCCTCAACGCCAAGTCCGCGCCCCTGCTGAAGAGGGCTGGATGAGTCGTCCCACGCTTGGTGAACGACGATTCCGACGGGTGGCCCTCTCGCTCTTGGGAGGGCTGGGGGGCGTCGTGGTGGCCTGGGGCATCGGCTGTGCCAGCCCCGACACCGTGACGCAACCCTATGTTTTTCCTGCCTATCCGGTGCTCAACCTGCCTCCGGCCGAACAGGCCACCAAGCCCGTCCGGCCTCTGGAACGACAACCGATGGTCGCTCCCAAACCGATGACGGCGCCGACCCAGAAGACTCCTCCCATCCTCCGACCGGTCCCTTCCGACAGTGGCCGGAAGTTCTGACTCAAAACAACCATGCTCGTGGCGTGAAATGGTCCGTTTTGGCGCCGTTTTTGCGCTAAATCGGGCCAAATCGGACGAGAATGGGGTCGGATCGGGTCCGTTTGGGGGGATTTCGAGCGAATCGCGACGGCGGGAGCGGCCGGAAACGGACGCGGGGTAGTGGTTCATTGCTGCCGACCAAGACTCTACAATGAGGGCGTCGGGATTGTCAATCGGGACCCTCGCGCGGTCCCATCCGACCTCGGTCACCGATTGCTGTCAGAGGACCCTCCATGCCGCCGGTCATTGAGCGTGCCCATGAGGATCTCGCCCACGGCGAATTGTGGCGGGCCCGCGAGCGCCTCGAGGGCTACGTCGGCTCGGTCGGCTACCACCGCCAAGTGATCGACTTGCTCGGCGAGGTCTGCTGGCGAATGGGCGATGTCCCGGCCGCGGGGCGATACTGGTTCTTCGCCCTGGCCGACTCGGACGAACGGCGGATCGCGATCGAGACCTTCGTGCGACAGTGCAAGGGGGATCCGCTCCAGGTCCTCGCCGGACTGCCACGTCGACTGCGCAACAGCCGGTGGCACAAGTACCCCGTCGAGGTCCAGCAGCGACTTGGCCGGCTCACCCAACCGGGTCTCGAGCGAGCCCCGCGCAAGCCCGCCAACCGCGAGCGTCGCCCGACGAGTCGTCCCCGATCGAAGGCCGCCGACGGCATCGCGTTCGTGATCGTGATCGGGGTCGCGCTGTTTTTCCTCTACTGCTTCTCCCTCGGCCTCGCCGAGCTGATGCGCGACGTCGACCCCGCCAAACGCGCCTCGCGACACCATGCTGTCAGTGATCTCGCCCTCTCCGCCCGCGCCTGGTGGTCGAGCCGCGACGAGGCCACGCCTTTCCTCCGCCGAGAGCCCAGCATCACGTTCGCGATGTAGGGATTCCTCATTTTCGCGTTCCCGTTCATACTGATGCCACAACAAGTACAGGGATGCTCGGAGTAGCCTGTCGTGGTACGGATAACGGAATTTTTGTACACTAGTTTTTGTGGGGGCCGTCCAGGTACTGGCCCGCTTTCTAGATCCATCGACCATTCACCATGAGAGCAAGCCTTCAGTCCGTTGATCTGCTTGATGACGCCGGTAACCCCATCGACGGATTGGTATCGGTGTCAGCCCCTCCGCATGCGCTCTCGGTAGATGAAGCGGAGGTATTGCGACAGGCGGCACTCTTCTCCAATGTCACCTATGTTCTCTTTCGGCGGTTTGCGGACGAACGCTCGTCGCAGCCGCTTGCGTTCGTTGTCGACAACGAAGATGAACATCTCGACGACGGCCAGCTAGCCAAACTGCACCACGAGCTCTGGCTCAATGGCGTGGCACCACTTGTTTACGTGGGCTGGCCCACACGAATCGACATCCTGAGCTGCGCCCGTGGACCTGACTTCTGGCATGGGGATAAACGGGTCTACGAACCGGCCGAGCAACTCGAATTGGCAGCAACAATCGATTCGGAACTGGCCAAACGCCGTCGTTATTCCGCGTTCCGTCTCGCGGATGGTACCTTCTGGGAAGATCCCCAAAACCAGCCGCTGGCCAACTACGAAAAGGCAGCTCACCAGTCCCTGATCGATGCGATCTTCGAGGCGGATCAGAAGCTGGAGGGACAGGATAATCCAAACCTCCGGCGTCTGTTGCTATTGACGGTGCTCATCAAATACCTGGAAGACCGCGGTGTCTTTCCTCGCAATGGTTGGTTTGCGAGGTTTCACAGCGGGGCGAGAACATTCTTCGATGTGCTCGAGAGTGGTCGCCCCGAATGCGTCCTCCGATTGCTGGAATCGCTCGAAAAGAAGTTCAATGGGGATGTCTTTTCCTTGCCGTCGAAGGAGACGTTGACCAAGACGGCGTTGCTCCATTTCTCGGAACTCGTCGAAGCACGAACGATCCAGCGACAGCGATACCTATGGCAGCAATATTCATTCAAACATCTTCCGGTTGAGGTGATCAGCCATCTCTACGAAAGATTCGTCAAGGGTAGTACATCGGTCTACACGCCGCCCTTCCTCGCTTCGCTGCTCCTCGACTACGCCATGCCCCATCACCGGCTAACGGGTACCGAACGAGTCCTCGATCCAGCATGTGGTTCAGGGGTGTTTCTCGTCGGCGCGTTTCGTCGCCTTGTGAGCGTTCAACGGTCCAAGGGAGAGTCCGTCAGTGTCGACATGCTAAAGTCCATTCTGAAGAATCAGATTTTTGGCGTTGAGCTGGATTCCGACGCAGTTGATCTGACCGCGTTCAGCCTGGCTCTGGGCGTCTGTGATTCTCTTCTACCCGAAGTCATTTGGAAAGAATTGAAGTTCGATCGTCTCCGAAACTCGAACATTTTCGAGGCGGACTTTTTCGATTCATTCCGTGATGATGAGGGCATTGGGTCGGTCGGCCAATTTGACGTCATTCTGGGAAATCCTCCCTTTGAATCGGCGTTCTCGGAACCGGCCGCGCGAGTGAACAAGGATCGGGTTCCCGTTCGGGGCAAGATTCCCGACAAACAGATCGCGTATCTCTTTCTTGACGTTGCAACAGAGTTAACCACAAGTGATGGGACGATCTGTCTGATCCAACCCTCGGGGTTTCTCTACAATCTACAGTCTCACGGTTTCCGGTCGGAAATAGCCAAGGCTGGACGTCTGCAAACGCTTCTCGACTTCACTTCCGTTCGGAATCTCTATGGTGCGGATACCAAGACGGTCGCGGTTGTTCTTGGTCGTGAGTCAAACGCTCCTATTCCCCATCTCACGTTTCGCCGAACTTACGAAACGAAGCAACGAATTGGATTCGTCCTGGATCACTATGACAACAATCGCCTCACATCCGAGGAACTCATCGCGAATCCACGTGCGGCTCGGGCGAACCTACTCGGCGGTGGTCGATTGTCGGCAATGGCCAGAAGATTTGCCGAAATGCGGACACTTTCAGAGTTTGTGGCGGAAAACGGCTGGCTGATGGGGGAGGGGTTTATCGAGGGGACGAAGAACCGACGGCCGGGAAGACATCTGACGGGGTTACCGTTTTTGCCGACGCGTGAACTGAAAGAAGAGGGTTTCAACCCCGACGTGCTTGAGAGGGTTGAGGCAACAGAATTCTATCGACCGGGACGTCCCGACTTGTTTCAGCCACCGTTGGTCTTGATTCGTGAACACGAGTCCCTGCCCATCGCCTTCTGGGAAGAGGGACCACTTGCATACAAGGACAAGATTGTCGGCATTCATGCGCCCAGGGAGAGCCGCGACGCACTTCATCACTTCTACAGGATTCTTCTGAAACGAAGGCAGGTGCTTCAGTTTGCGGGCTCACTAAACGGATCGCAATCGCTCGTAGGTAAGGCGACTGCGTTGTTGAAAGGTGACATTGAAGGCCTGCCGTTTCCAGAGGATGAATCAGAACTCGACCTGGTCCCTTGGGAAGCCTCGCTTGTCGACGATACACGCTCCTACTTTGTCGATTTTGTTCGCCTTGGGCAAGATTCCCTTCTTCTAAGAGAGTCTGCGAATCAAGAGGTGGTTAGCTCTTATGCATCGTTGTATTGCCGAATGCTGGGAAGTATCTACGAGAATCTTCAGCCTGCCGAACCAGTCTTCCTGGATGGTTTGATTTGTCAACCATTCTTCTTCGGTGACGAGCCGGCGATTGAATGGCTGGGGCCGAATTGCGAAGAGCAACTTCGGTCACTCGTCTTCGACAATTCTCGCGAGTACTTGAGGACGGTTCGAGTCGTCCGGTACTATCACCAGAACGTTGTTTTCATCGTAAAGCCCGATCGGTTGCGGTACTGGATCAGATCGACCGCCATACGCGATGCCGATGATACGCTCGTCGACTTGCGGAAGCAGGGGTACTGACAATGGCCGAGGGCGAACTGAACCGCATCACAACCGGAATCGCTCCAAACGAGTATGTGGAGAAGACGTTGCAGTTTGTGAGGGACCAATTGCCCCGATGGAGGGATGATGCGAGTCGACCAAGAGTCGATGCCGAGGAGGAACTGAACGGACAACTCTGCAAGCAATTGAACGTCGCAGCACGTCGAGAGAATTTTTCGATGGCATACTTTCAGCACGAAGAAAGGCAGTCGGGTCGACGTCGAGTGGACCTGTCCGCGCTTCCGCCCGTATCGGCGGACATTCAAGGTCGATCATACAGTAACTACGACCCTTTTCTTGTCATCGAGTGCAAACGCTTGCCTGCTCCGGGAAGTGACCGAGATCGCGAGTACGTCACCGGAGGAGACAAGACATCGGGTGGTATCCAGCGGTTCAAACTCGGCGTTCACGGGGGAAGGCTGAGGGATGCCGCCATGATCGGCTACGTACAAGGGGGCACCTTCCGCAAATGGTTTCGTTCGATCAATGGCTGGATCGGTGAATTGGCAGCATCGTCGTGCGATTGGTCTGCCGACGATTGTCTTGGGAACCTATCGACGGATGAGAAGAGCCGGGTAGCTCGCTGCACGTCGGTTCACGCTCGTGTCAACTCGGAGACCAGCGAAGTCAGACTGACACACCTCTGGGTCGACATGAAGAAGCGATGATAGCGCTCGTTCGGGTATTGAACCACCTTTTGGGGGCCTTGGAACGCGAAAGCGATGACGCCAAGTACGCTGAATGGAGAGCGTCGTCTGGCTCCCGGTGTGGAGAACATCATGGATGATGAGCTTCTGGAAACGTCGAGGGAACGACTTTCCGAGGAAACGCCCTCACTCCGCGTCCTCTTTGATCGGGTGGTTGGGGAGGAGCCTTTCGTGAGGCTGCCGGATGAGGAGTTGATCGACGTTCTCGCCGCGCCGACGGCGGAGAAGCGAGATCTTGTCATTGGCGGGTCGGTCGACGAGAAGTCGGGGACAGCCGTGTTGGTTCGGGGGACGCTCGACGCCTTGCTGGTACCGTTGTCGATGTTTGCCGCGACGCCGAGGAGTAAGCCGGACTCTTCGCGGCTTTCGTTTCGCGACTACGGCAACACGATCGCTTTCGGGGAGTACGAGGCGGCGGTCGATGCGGTCCTCTGGGAAGTTGATGCCGACTTCCGCAAGCGAGCCAAGGCGGGGGAGAGGAACGTGGCCCAAGGATTCGGAGCGTCGCTTCGGCGTCTTCGTCTCCAGCGTGGGCTGTCCCAATCGGACTTCCCGGGCATCACCAGGCGAACCATCTCCCGCCTCGAGAACGGCGAGGTCGCCAAACCCCACGGAGCCACGCTTGATGCCATCGCGGACAGGCTCGGCGTGGGGCCGGAAATGATCGAGACGTACTAACGCTGACGGCGCCGATGTTGCTTTGTCTCTAGATCGTCGCCCGCGAGCCAATCCATATCCGACAGCTCAAGCGGCGAGGTCGTCGATTTCCGTCGTGTAGACACCAAATTCGTGGGGCCCCTTCTTCGCGTGTGCACTTCTTGTTTGTGATTGTTCCCACGAGCGTTTGGTGCCATTTCGGAGCCACGTGTAGTACTCGTGGTAGATCGGTCCCATGAGCCTTTGATAGTCCTTCTCCGGCAATCGTCGCGCACGGAGTTCGTCGTGGATCGGGTCGATTTCCCCGATCAATGTCGAAATGACGAACGCCGGTTCGTCTTCGGGATCCTCGGTTGGACGTCCCGGCTTGACACCAACCCACGCGGGAAACCGGTTGCAGATCCAGATCGCCCGATCGATGTCGGGGTCGTCGATGCGCGAGTAGAACTCGCTCCAGAGCGTGGCCATCGTCTCCACCACCTTTGACGACCGGAAGACGAGTTCAAGATCGAGGGTGACATACTTATCTCTATCGTTCATCGGTGTTGCTCCCTACTGCGAGGTGTCACTCCGAGATTCCGTGAAGAGCGCCATCGACGACCGAAGTTCGGTACACGAACCGAACAATCGGGGAATCCACGTCGCAACCGTCAATAAACAACGACGGATGGTGGGACGCGATCTATCCTACTTGTCCTAGCAGACCGTTGAACGATTCGATGCCGGCTGCGAAGGGTTCTCTCGACCAATCTCAGTGTCGAAGAAAACTCGACCAATCTACGGATTCGCCTACGTTTCTTCTCCTTGAGCTTGGCCGAGATTTCTCCTTCTCGCCTTGGCCCGCATACTTCAACAGCCTGCGAAGTCGGACGAACGTACCCACGATCGTGTTTCGAGGCGCGAACCGGATTCGGGACGACGCCCCATCCATGACACCTTCGGCGTCATGTCGGAGGATATTGGCCTGTTACAATAGCCGCCGCCGCGGTGCATCGGTACTTCACTCGTGAATGGGAACCAACATGGCAACCAACAGGGTCGTGATCTATTCGAACGGCATCGCGGACTTTCAGCGCTGCTACACGGTGCGCGCCGCGTCGCCGGAGCGGATCTCCATCCCGGTACGGCAGGATCACCTCGCCGATGTGCTCGCGTCGTTCAACGTCTTTGGGGAGGTCTCGCTCGACGCGCCGCCGACCTTTCGGCCGACCAACGAGCGGGAGGGGAATCTCTCGATCAATGCCAATCGGGTCGTGGAGGACCTGGCGACCTCGCTCAGCGGGGCGCGGGTGCGGATCGAGCGAGTGAGTGGTTCGGTCGAGGGGACGCTCGTCGGTTTGCACGAGGAAGAGGAAGCGACCGCAGGCGAGCCGGTCAAGGTGAAGTCGGTGATCGTGCTGACGGCTTGCGGCTTGCAGCGCTGCCCGCTGCGCGAGATCCAGACGCTCCGGTTTCTCGATGAGGAGGTACAGGCCGAGATCGACAAGTCGCTGCAGCGCAACTTTCAGCGGATCAAGCCGAACAGCACCTACGTCGAGATGACGGTCAGTACGACCGAGGAGGAGACCGACGCGGTGGTGCAGTACACCCTGCCGGCGGCGGCGTGGAAGATCTCCTATCGCCTGCGGTTGTCGGAGGATCCGTCGAGCGAGCTACAGGGCTTCGCGGTCGTCGACAACATCACCGAGGAGGACTGGACCGACTTCACCGCCTGCGTCGTCACCGGCGACCCGATCACCTTTTCGACCGACCTGGCCGACTCGAAGACCCCCGCTCGCAAGCACGTCGATCTCGTCAGCGAGATGGCTCTCGGTTCCGTCGATGTGGAAGCCCCCGTCATGATGGCCGCTCCGATGGAGGAGAGTGACGAAGAGCTCGATAGGGAGAGGGGCAGCGTCGAATACTCGGCCATGCCGCTTGGAGCATCCTTCAAGAGCAGAACGGGTCGAAGTGCCAAGGTCGCGGAGGCGGAGGTTCAGGAAGTCGGGGACTTTTGCCTCTTCGAATCGCCCGGTGCGGTGACGATCCCCGCGAAACGCTCGGCGGTGATTCCAGTCTTCACCACGGCGATCGCCGAAGCCAAGCGTGTGCTGCACTACAAGCATGAGCATCACGGCACGCGGCCGTATCGGTCGGTCGAGTTCACCAACGAGTCGGCGTTCAGCCTCGGTCGTGGCGTTTGCACGGTCTATGAGGAGGGAGCGTACAGTGGCAACTGCGTCGTGCCGCCGATGAAGCCGGGCGAGGTTCGGCTGTTGGCTCATGCGCTGGAGACCGGAGTCGCCGTTCAGACGGAGAGGCAACGTCTACGCGACAAAGACGTGTCGATCAGTTTGGTCGATGGGGCGTGCTACACGAGTACGGTTCATCTCTGTTCGACCGACTATCACGTTCGCAGCAGTCGCGAGGAGCGCTACGAGCTCTTCCTGGACCATGACTTTCGCTTGTCGGAGCCGGAGGTCGAGGCGGTGCTCTTGCAGGATGGAGAGGAAGGACTGATCGCCATCCGCGACCGGCTTTCCGAAGGGGTGCGTTATTCGATCTCGCTGCCCGCCAAGGCCGAGCTGCGCTTGCGAGTGTCCGAGAAGCGGCTCGTCAAGTCGGAAGTGAGGCTGGTCGATGTCTCCGGCCAGAGCGAGTACGCCAAGATTGGCTGGCTCATCGACAACATCGTCAAAACCAACGGGCCGCTGGCAGACGATCCCGGCGTTCAGCGCTGCGTCGCGAAGTTTCAAGAGCGGGAGGCGATCCGGGAGAAGATCCGCGACCTCGTCAACCAGACGGAACAGTTGGCCACGCGCCAGGAACGGCTGCGCAAGAACATCAAGTCGGGCGGTCAGGACGAACTAACGACCCGTTGGCGTCAGGAACTCGACGAGGCGGAACGAATGATCCAAGAGATTGATGAGGTCACGATCCCGAAGCTGCGCGAGCAGGAGAAGGAGATCGAAGGACGTTTCCGGGAGGCGATCAAATCGTTGTCCGCCGAATGGAGCGCGGAATCTAAGTAGGTCACCACGAAGCGAACGTGGAGTGGGCGCAGAAGTCGCCGCGACGAAGAGCCGCTTGAGGACACCGTTCGAATGCCGCCGAGTTCATCGTGGGAATTGGAACGCGGTCTTCCGTCTGATCCCCTCTGTTGGTTTTGCGGGGAGGCGGCCTCGAAGCCGTACGCGAGCAACGCGGTCGGGTGCGTCGTCTTTAGCTGCGACATCTTTGTGTCCCACAACCGCGATCTCTCGAGGGAGGAGACGGAAGGGGAACGCGTTCACGTTTTCAATGATTGTGCGCGCATCTGCGATCGCTGCGTCAAGTACTATCACTCCCAATGCGCAGACTTGGATCCCACCTACCTTGCCCATCACCGAGAGCACGCCAAGCGACTCTACGGAGACATCGCGAACTTCGAAACCGGTCTGGTCAGTTTTGAGGAACGGGCCAAAGACTATCCGGAGTCGGAGTTCGGTTGTTGGTTCCACCGGTATCCGTGGAAGGGACTGCGAAGGCGGTTCCGAGGTTTGCCGCTACAGCATCTCTTCGAACGAGGCTTGCGGTTCAAGGGGGAGATTGTCTTCGACGAACCGGAGTTGAGTCACTTCCTCGATCGGTTCTCGTCGGACGATGTTCCGCGGTGGGAGGTGACCGATGGCTTTCGTTGGCACGTCCGCCGCGTGTTCGGCGTTCTCGACCCCAAGAAGCAGGAGCGGTTCGCGGCCGTCCGCACGGAGATCGCCGACGTGACGTTGGCGGATATCACCGAGAGATCGGGCTCAGTGGATGAGAACGAAGAGTAAGCGTCTGAGACGATGTTGCCCTCCGCAAGGGAACGATGGATCGAGACCGGCCATCCCATTCGTGCCGACAACAACACAGGCTGACATCCGTCCACCGGCAATCGGGGAGGACGCTACGACAGTTTAGCAGTCCGTTGATTTAAGCGGGCCAAGGCGAGAACGAGCCATGTTGGCCAAGATCAAGGAGGCGGAACGCAGGCGAATCGGTAGATTCGTCGAGGTTTTCCAACGCCGAGATTGGTCAAAAGAGCCGTTCGCAGCCGGCAGCGAATAGATCAACGGGCTGTTAGTACGTCACCGCGAGGCGGAAGGTAAGGCCTTGGGCCCAGAAGTCGGTGGTGTGGAAGGTGAAGGAGGGACGGGCGGGACCGACGAGGGGGCCGTTGCCGGAGAGAATCGGGAATTGCGAGTTGTTGATCACCGGGTCGATCTGGTCGCCGGGACGGGCGACGGTGTTGATCCAAAGCAGCGAGTAGCCCGCGGAGAGCTCAAGGTATCGCGAAAGACGATAGCCGAGGTTGAGGCCGACCTCGGGGATGACCGCGAAGCGGTGCTGGCGATGACCGCCGATGTTGGTTGGCAGCGCGAGCAGGCCACCGCGAAAGTCGGTGACGGTTCCGTCGGCGGCGACGACATGGGTGAGGCCGTTGATGTCAGCGGTCTGGATCATGTCCCCAAGCGCGATTTTGCCGAGCAGGTCTAGGTGGAACCGTCCCCAGCGGTGCGTCGACCGGACGCCGAGGGTGCCGCCGTAGAAGTTGTTGTCGGTTTGGAACTGGTCCTGGAGGAAGACGTGGTTGCCGCCGAAGCCGGGAACGCTGGGGTCGACGTCGAACTGTTCGTCGATGGTGAGCCGCTCGTCGAGTTCCACGAAACGAAAGCCGCCGAAGAGACCCAAGCGATGGTGTTCGCGATCGACGAGCAGGTACGAGCCGAGTTGCTCGATTCCCCAGAAGGAGCTTTGCGACGCGATGGTCGACGAGCCCGAGGCGACGCCGGGGGTCGAAATCCGCGTGGTGTCGGGCAGGCCGGTCACCGCGTTGGTGTAGGGCCGCGCGAGGACCGGGTTGCCGCTTGACGCGAAGCTCGTCTCGAAGGAGCGGTCATCGAGGAAGAACCCCGCGACCTCGGCACCGACGCGAGGGTTCGATTCCCATCGGTAGCCGAGCGTGAAGCGGCCGCCTTGGCGAAAGCGGTCGGCGAAGTCGAGGCTGTCGACCGCGATGGTCGTTCCCGGCGTCCCGACGATCCCGGTTCCCCCTTCGGTTAGCAGAGGTGGCACCCCGGCGTCCTTGATCCACCAAAGCAAGTACTCGGCGGAACCCCGAAAGCCCGACCGGAGCGTCGGGGGACTCGCGTCGATCCCATGGCCAGCGTCGAGATCACCCGCGGAAAGCGACCCGCTAGCGGCGAGCCCGAGCATCAAGGTGAGCGTGATTCTCATGGCACTCGCTTGGGATTGGGGCTTGGTGTTCGGGGGAAGCTCTCCTCGGATGGATCGACCCGGACACGGCGGAGGGTCCAGCGTCCCTGGCTCGAGGTGGTGATCGAGCGCGTGCGAAATTAGCGGTTGTGACGAAGAAAGGGGTGGTGACGAAGCGGGGGTTGGTTGTCGTCTCTTGGCATGGGATGTGCTTTCCGTCCCTGGCGGGGTCACCGAGGGGTTGGCCGGAAAACATGTGGGCATGTCGCGAGGGAGGAACCGATGGGCGTCCGAGCCAACCAGGGGTATCCAGCCGAGAACGCCGACTGGGAAGTGGCGGTGCCACCCTTCTCGTACAACCCCGCGGCGTGGTCGCAGCGAATTCCGATCTGCGTCCTGGCCTCGATCGCGTGCGTCATCGCGATCCACCTGTCGCTCTATCAGTGGGGGCTGATCGACGAGGTTTGGGATCCCTTTTTTGGCAAGCAGAGCGAAGAGGTGCTCAAGTCGAACGTCGCGGAGATGATCCATCGCTGGGTCGGCATTCCCGACGCGGCGTTGGGAGCCTTCGCGTACCTGGGCGACGCGGTGTATGGGTTGGCCGGATCGACACGGCGGTGGCAATATCGGCCCTGGATGGTGATCCTCTTCGGGATCGACGTCATCCCGCTCGGCTTCGTCAGCGCGCTGCTGGTCTTCTGTCAGGCCACGATTGTGGGGCAGTGGTGTTTTCTCTGCATCGTGACCGCGATCATTTCGCTGATTCTCGTCTACATGGCCTTCGACGAGGTCTATTCGTCACTGAAGTATCTCTACCTCGTGTGGAAGAAGTCGCGCGACACCCGCATGGTGTGGAACGCGCTGTGGAGCCAGCCGGTGCCGGTGATGGACGAGATCGAACGCGAGCTGCTCGTTGGGGCGAATGCCTGAGTTGGTCGCCACGGGAAGAGGTTGGTGGACGAGCCATGTCGGGGGTGGAGTTGCCTGGAATGATGGGTGCTCGCCGCATGCCGCATGCCCACGCAAGTGTGGGCATACTAACCGGATCACGCAAGCGTGGGCATATTAACCGGATCACGCAAGCGTGGGCATATTAACCGGATCACGCAAGCGTGGGCATAGTAACCGGATCACGCAAGTGTGGGCATAGTAACCGGATCACGCAAGCGTGGGCATAGTAACCGGATCACGCAAGCGTGGGCACGGCACCCGGAGGCGAACCTTCATAGTGGAAACAACGGTTGGACGAGGGAGAACGCGATGTGGGCGCGAGTGGTGGAAGCGATGCTTGGGTGTTGGTTGGCGATGAGCCCGTTTCTGTTCGAGCGGGTCGAGTCGGTTCCCTCGTTGACGCTGGTCGAGTTCGGGTCGGCGCTTGCCGTGATCCTCTTGGCGCTCGGGTCGTACTGGGGGCCAACGCGGCACGCGCATCTCGGGTTGGTCGTGGTCGGTGCGGCGCTGGTGGCCTATGGACGGTTCTCGCATCCGTACCCGCTTCCCGCGGCGCTCCAGAGCGCTATCATGATCGGCCTGTTGTTAATGATGTGCGCGATCGTCCCAAACCACGCGAGTCGGCCACCGGAGCACTGGTTCGACGAACAGCCGTCGCTCAACTGAGGGGCGAGCGATCGCCCAAACCTGGGTATGCAGACCGCAGGTTGGTGTTTTTGTGACCAGTGGTCGCGGCTGACTCTGAGAGATCCCGACGAATCGAGCCGAAATCGGCGCCTGTTCGCGATCAGACCTCTTCCCGGGCGAGCGTCGACTCGACCTGTCACGGCTTCCCCTAGAGTCCTGATTGGTTCCTTCATAGCCCAGAAGACTCTTGGGTGCCATGCCCACGCTCGCCGTGGGCATGCGGGAAACGCCTGTGATTCGGCGCGTTTCCGCGTGATTGAGGGAATCGGTTTCATGTAGCGACCTTGCCAATCAGGACACTAGCGTGGCGACAACGAGCCTACCGATCCCTTCCCGCGCACCGCTGAACACCCCTCCGGCGAAGTAGGCCTCAAGTCGACGCGCTACCGACCAATATTCACGGACACCGCGCGACTCGGCATGGCGATTGCGACGTCAAAAGGAAGGAAGAGCAATGCCGCGATCGCCGCACCGCTCTTGCCTACCCCATGGCCGTGGCGGACGCCTCGACCATCCAAACGTTCACACTCATCGCCGAGGAGGTCGATGCCATGTCATACGAACGAGTCAAAGACATCCTTCGAGGGATCCGCGACTTCCGCGCCCAGGTCAAGGAGTACTACTCGGAAGTCGCCTACCAGGCCGAGAACGAGCGGGCTCATCTCTTGATCGACTACGTGAGCACGCTGGAAGAGGACTTCAAGAACGAGCTCGAGCAACTGGGTGAGGAGCAGGCCGAGAAAATCCTCAACACGTGGTTTCAATACCTGCCCCAGCACGATGCTAGAGCCGCCTTTGAAGGGAAGTCGCTCGATGCGGGGTTGAGCTACGACGACGTGGTGGAACGAGTCGCTTCGTTCCAGGAGCATCTCGTCGAGCTCTATCGGCAACTCGCGAAGATAGCTCCGTCTCCCTCGACCAAGGAGTTCTTCGCGAACCTCTACGAAGTCGGCCACGAACGGCTCAAGCAGGAGAGTTTGGCGAGCCTCCAGTTCAAGGACGCGCAGTAACGTCGGCCTGACGAATCGTCGTCGGATCGGCGCAAGCACGAAAGGAAGGGACACGAAATGCCACGACCTGACATCCAGCATGCTGGACAACCTCCTTGGCGACTGCACGGCAAGGCCGCGCTCGCCGGAGCGGTCACGCTCACCGTCGTCACGATGGCCGTCATTCTGCTGATCGCCGAAGTGACCATCCCGACACTGCTGAGCATGGCTCTTTTCTCGATGGTGACCGGAGCGATCGTCGGGATGGCGATCGCGAGCGTGGTCGCGTCGCGAGATCTGGAACGCCGCGACGCCTCGGCTCCTGACAAGAAGACCGAGCAGTTCGCTCATCGCGGCTTCTAGTGCCTTGTCAGATCCAAAGGTTCGGGTGGCACTGAATGCTGGTCAGCCAGTGAGAAGTGATCGTGGGTTCACAACCCTAGATCGAGTCGGGCATCGGGATAGCGCTCGCGTGGGCATGCGGCAGAGGTCTCTCATTCGGCCGACCCCCCGGACGTGAGGGGACGAGATTCGTCGCGAGGCCGACAACGACAAGTCAACAGTTCATCGACGGAGGAATGGAAAGGGAAGGTGGAACAATGGATCGCGAGCGAGAAACGGTGCTGATTACCGGTAGCAGTGGGCTCTTAGGCCGCGCGACGGCGCTGGCCCTGGCGCCGAACTACCGGGTGATCGGACTCGACAACGATATCCCAGAGACCGCCAACGGGGCCGAGACCGTGAAGGTCGACCTCACCGACTCGGAGGAGGTGACTCGGGCGATACAACGCGTGAAGGAGATGTCCGAAGGCAGGCTCGCGAGTGTCATTCACTTGGCAGCCTACTACGACTTCTCGGGCGAGGACAGCCCCCTTTACGACGAGTTGACGGTGAATGGGACCGAACGGCTACTCCAGCAACTGCGGCAACAAGCGATCGACGTGGAGCAGTTCGTCTTCTCGAGCAGCCTCTTGGTCATGAAACCGACCGAGCCGGGGATCGCGATGACCGAACTCTTCCCGACGCAAGCCGAATGGCCCTACCCGCAGTCGAAGCTCGAGACCGAGGAACTGTTGAAGCGGCACCACGGCGACATCCCGCTCGTCATCCACCGCATCGCGGGCGTCTACGACGAGGAGTGTCACTCGATTCCGATCTCGCAACAGATCAAGCGGATTCGTGAGCGGGAACTCGAGAGCTACGTCTATCCGGGGAATCCCAATCATGGACAGTCCTTCGTCCACCGAGAAGACGTCGTGGCCTGTTTGGTCGCGACGGTCGAGCGACGTCACGACCTCGATCGGGAAGAGGTCTTTCTGATCGGCGAGGAGGATGTCGTTAGCTACGGCGAGATGCAGGAGCGTCTGGGCGAGCAGATCCACGGGCAGGAATGGCCGGTGATCCGAATTCCGAAGATGGTCGCCAAGGCGGGAGCGTGGGCGAAGGACAACCTGCCAGGAACGGACGATCCGTTCATCAAGACCTGGATGATCGACTTGGCGGATGCTCACTACGAGCTTGACATCACCAAGGCGAAGAGTCACCTCCGCTGGACGCCCAAACACTCGCTTCGCGGCATGATCGCCAAGATGGTGGCGAATTTGGAACGCGACCCCGAGGCATGGTACCAGCGGCACGGGCTCGAGGTTCCCAACGCGGTCGCGAATTGACGCTCCGCGTCGCTCTCGCGACGTGCTCACGCTGGCGGTGGACCAGCGGATGACGCCCGTCATCAAGCGTGCCGGGTGCCAAGCCCACGCTGGCCGTGGTCATACGGGAAACGCTTCTGATTGAGCACGCTCCCGCACGACCGTGAGAAAGGGGCTCACGTAACGCCCAGATGCTGACGACTCCACAACGTCGACGCGGGTGAGCTTCCGGCCACCATCGGAAGAACGCCTCCTCGCTCGCGTCGGCCCCTTCCCACCCCTCTCGATCTTCTTCTCGACCCAACGAGCGGGCGGCTGGCACGCCAAGTTCGGCTTCCCCTGTCGCTTTCGAGGAACTATTCTCGATCGTGGAGACGCGGCGACGCGCTCTCCCCAGCCTCGACCAACCTTTCCCCGTTTCTCGCCTACAGAAAGGGTTTTTCGTGAAGAAGTGGACGACGTTCCTCGGTCTCGGCGCGGTCGCCGGGACGACCTTGGCCTTGCTGCTCGTGACCGGACCGCGGTTGGTTCGCGCCGAGCGCAGTGAGCGGGGCGGAGAGGCAGACACCGCGGCGGCAAGCGCGGGGCCAAAGTACTGGAACCCCATCATCAAGAGCCACGGCGCGGTCGTTCGGTATCCCGACGCGGCCCAGCAGCCTCGCGACGGGAGCAAGATCGTCGTCGACATCACCCGTTCGGGGAAACCCGACGTGCTCAACTCAGGCGTCGAGAAGGTGGCCCGCTTCGTGAACATCTACGAGGGAGCGGGAAAGAAGCCGGCGAACGTCGACATCGCGATCGTCCTACACGGCGGGGCGACCCTGACGGCGCTCAACGACGAAGCCTACGCGAGTCGATTCGGCGTCGAGAAGAACCCGCACCTGGACTTCTACAAGGAGCTTCAACAGGCCGGGGTGAAGGTCTACCTCTGTGGACAGGCGCTGGCCGCGAAGAAGGGGACCCCCGAGCAGGTCGCCGATCACATCCCGTTGGTCACGTCCGCGTTGGTCGCGCTGGTCAACCATCAAGCCGACGGCTACGCGTACATCCCGCTCGGGAATTGAGATCCCGTCGAGTCGCATCGTCGCTCAACGACCTCTTGGGTGCCATGCCCACACCGCGGGTGGGCATGCGGAGAAGACGTCGATTGGCGGCACGTCGCGCTTGCTCCAAGTCATCCGACTTGTGTGGTGGGCCACAGTCCCACTCTACTCGTTGGCGTCACGAACGGTTTGTCGGGTCAATTCTTCTTGAGGGTGATGGCGGTGCCGCCGCGGACGACCGTTTCGAGATTGGGGTTGGTCGTGATCGCCTCCATGTACTTCGGGTCGGCCATGCGCGGGTTGATGTTGTGGGCGAGGATCAACCCGCCGGAACGAAGGTGGGGCAGCAGTTTGTTCACATAGTCGACGTATCCGGTCTTGTCGGCGTCGAGGAAGATGATGTCGATCGACTCGTCAAGTTTCTTGATCTCTTCGTGAGCGTCGCCCTCGACGATCGTGATCATCTCCTCCATGCCGGCACGCTTGAAATTGGCGCGGGCGGTCGAGGCTCGCTCCTGGTCGATCTCGTAGGTCGTGAGCTTGCCGCCGGTCTCCTTGAGAGCCAACCCGAACCAGATCCCCGAGTAGCCGGTCGAGGTGCCGAGCTCGACGATGTGTTTGGCGCCGGTCGACTGGGCGAGGATGCGCAGGAGCCGGCCATCGTGTTCGGGAACGTTGCGGAACCGTTGGTTCGCGGCGATGTCCTCGAGAACGACCAACGCGTTCTTCTCGAAGTCGTTGGCGGCCAACGGCCCCTTTTCGAGTTCGACGTCGCCTGGAAGTCGCTCGGTTCCGCCTCCCGGGCCACGTTGGGCATAGGCGAGTCCGAGGGTCGCGGCGAACACGGTGATGACCAACGCGATGGTCACGGTTTGTTGGGAAAACATCTTCTCGTTGCCTCCTGGCATCGCCGGCGATGACGCGCACGCGCCAGACGCGGGATGCCGAACGATGACCGGGTACGTGGTGCATCCGGCTGGCGAGGTGCTTGCGGCTGGCGACGGCCCGTCGAGGCCGAAGCGGGATGCGTTCCGAGATCAGCGTAGGGGCGAGACCTCCGGAAATCCATAGGCGATCTGGTCGTCGTCGCCGGGAAAGCTGCCTGTTTGCGGGCATGCTCCCTGGGATCGTCCGGGCGGTTGCGTCGTTGATTCCACAAGCCGCGCCGTCGGACACTCGGGAAGGCGACGGGGGTGTTCGTGAACCGTGGGGCGGGAGATGACGTAGTGGCCAAGGGAAGCGACGCCCGCTTCTCATCAACTTTGGCGGTGCGCGCCCTCCTGGTCGCTCGCCGCCGCCCACCTTGGAGAAACCCCCGTGGTTTCGAGGCTATAGGAAGGCCAGGAACATGACGAAACCGTTGCCCACCGGTTTCTTGGTCGGCATGGCGGGAACGCTCGCCCTCTTCGTCTCCTTTCATGTCTCCGCCAACGAGCGGGAGGATAAGAGGTCTCTCTATCCTCCCGGCAAGCTCGGCGAGACCGTGCGCCTAGGGGAGGAACTCGTCAAAAGAACCCAGGAGCATCCCCTCGCCAAGCCCTATGTCGGCAACTCGCTCAACTGCACCTCGTGCCACTTGGAGGCGGGAACCCATCCGCGGGCGGCGACCTTTCTTGGCACCGCTCGCGCCTACCCGGCGTGGTCCCCGCGCGAGCAGCGGGTGATCACCTTGGAGGATCGGGTGCTCAATTGCTTCATGCGAAGTCAGAACGGTGTCCGTCCTCCCAAGGGTAGCCGTGTTTCGGTGGCGATCACGACCTACATCACCTGGCTGTCGTCCGATCAGCCGATCACGATGAACCACGATAAACCGCTGGGGCCGAACCATCTCAAGCTGATCAAGCAGGAGCGAGCCGCGGCCGACCCCAAACGGGGGGCGACGCTCTATCGGCGGCACTGCGCCGACTGTCACGGGGAGCGGGGCGAAGGCCTCGACGACGCCCCGCCCGTGTGGGGACCGCGTTCCTACAACAGCGGCGCCGGCCTGGCGACCAATCACAAGCTGGCGTCGTGGCTCAAGGTCGCGATGCCTCCCGGCGAACCTCTCGCCAGCCAACGCGATGTGCTCGACATCGCGGCGTACGTCAATTCGAAGCCCCGTCCCAAGTTCGTCTTGCGCGAGCACCTACCGGCCAGCCATCGACTTGGCGAGTACAACGCCGAGAAGGCGGAGTAAGAGGCAGACGCCTGGGTGGCGGCACCAGGCTCGCGACCGGCGCGGTTCTCTTGCTCAGAAACCTGGTGTCAGCCTATTGTCAGCCTTGTCGCCCAGAGCGGTGTAGACGTCGAAGTCGATTGTTTCGTTGACGAAGACGATCGAGCCGTCGCACATCAGGAAGTTCCCCCCGCCGGGATGAGTGCTCGAGAAGCCTCCGTTGTTGCGGTAGTAGTTGGCGGCATCGCGCCGAATGCTGGGGCTGTTGAGCCGTTGCCCGGTGAAGGCGATCGGGAAGTTGTCGGTGAACGCGGCTCCCCAGTACAGCGTCTCGGCGTTGCGTTCGCCCGCCATGAAGGTCGACTTGGTGCCGTCGGTGATCTCACGAAGTCGGGCCCCATAGGGCGAGCGGTTGGCGATACCTGGCGTCCGTTGCCAGTAGGGGCGGAAGGCCGCGGAGACGTGCCAGGAGGTCTCCGTCTTTTGCTCGGTGATGCAGTGAGCGGTGGTGGTATCGCTCACGGGGCAGTCGGGCGTTCCGAAGTCGGGACGAATCGAGCCGGCGCAGAGGGGATAGTAGAGTCCCTGGATTGCCTCGTCACTGCTCCAGCCCCGCCAATCACCCATCATCGGCCTTAGCGACGCGGAATTCGGGTTCGTCGGGCAGGCATAGGCGGGGAACACCTCGTTGAGAAAGACGGCCTTGTTGGTGCCGCTGTTGTAATCGATCTCGAAATTGATCCGATCGTAGGTCGGTTGGAGATCGAGATAGGGCATGACGAGCTCCGTCCACGCGTGCCGTGAACGCCCGAGCGAGTAGGAGCTTCCCATCGGAAAGGTCGCGTGCGCCTGGTGGTAGTTGTGCATCGCGACACCGATTTGTTTGAGCTTGTTCGCGCAGCTCATCCGCCGTGCCGCTTCACGGGCCTGCTGCACCGCGGGAATCAGCAGCGACACCAGGATGCCGATGATCGCGATGACGACGAGGAGCTCGACGAGGGTGAAGGCGGAGGGACACCGCTTGCGGGAAGTGTAGAACATCGTGCTGAATCCTCTTTCGATCGAAGTTCCAAGGAGAGAAACCTGCCGGGAGACTCGTTTCGTGGCGCACGCCGGGCGGAGTGCCGAGATCCCTGCGAAAGCGGTGGCGGAGAGAACGGTCGTTTCGTGGTGATTGTAGGCGCCCTCGTCGTCGAGAAGATGTCTCGAGACATCTTTTGGTTGGAGAGAGAACTTCGGCGTCCGCCGCGCATGCTCGAGTCGACGGGGGAGTCGACCGGTTTGGGGATCACCGCCGCCGCCGATCTCTGGATGGGTAGGACGTGAGTTTTGTCGCTCCGCCCGTCAGTTGCTCCTTGACAGGGCTCGTCGCACCGAGCAGGATCACATATGGGGGGGTGTCCATCGTCATCTAGCTTGATCCTCGTCGAGAGAGGAAGTCAAGGTCGATGGTTCACCGAGCTTGATCACGCACTTCTGTCGGGAGCTTCGCGCTTCCGATTTTATTAGGCAGGCTCTAGGGGCCGCGACCATTAACTTTCTTTAGCGGGGAGGAGGAACCGAGGAGTTCTAGCATGTCCCTGAAGAGACGGGGGTTCACCCTTGTCGAGTTACTCGTGGTGATCGCGATCATCGGCGTGCTCGTCGGCCTCTTGTTGCCGGCGGTCCAGCAGGCCAGGGCGGCGGCCCGGCGTACCCAGTGCGCGAGCAAGCTCAAGCAGCTCGGCGTCGCAATGCACAACTATGTCGACACGCACGGCGTGTTGCCCTTCGCCACGATCACCAAGATCAACGGCACCGGTCCTCCCGCCGGATCGAGCAATTCGCGGCAGAATTGGTTCCACCTGATCTTGCCCTTCGTCGATCAACAGGCTCTCTACGACCAGTTCGTCCCTCGCATCCAAGGCAATCAGTTTCCGGGCTCCTGGCCGGAGGCGACGACGGTCGTTCCCCTCTTTCAATGCCCCGCCGATCCCTTGACCAAGACGGGCCAGCAAGGCTTTCACGGCAACTACATCCCCTGCCACGGCTCGACCAACGCCGGCGCCAACAACACCTTCGCGGTCACTGACGGGATGTTCTATCCCATCTCGAGCGTGAAATTCTCCGACATCCAGGATGGCACCTCAAGCACGATCATGCTCGGGGAGATCCGGCTCCAAAGCGACTCCATTGCCGCCTCGGGCCCCGGGAACGTCGTCTGTGGTGGCACGCACGACCTTCGCGGCCGCTACCACAACACCTACCACGGCAACGCGACCTTCACCACGCTCCGTCCCCCGAACACGCCGGTCGGCGACGTCGCTCAGTACTGCAATGGTACCGAGTTGGTCCCTTGTCGAAGCTGCGCCGGTGGGTCGACCGAGACGCACGCGCGCAGTTGGCACTTGGGCGGGGCCCAGTTCACGCTCGCCGACGGCAGCGTTCGTTACATCTCCGACGGGATCGATCAGTTGACCTTCCAAGGGTTGGGGACGATCCAGGGCAACGAGATCATCGACAACTTCTGATACGCTCGTGTGTCAGGTCGTTGAATGAAGCGGCCGGCATCGAGTCGTTCAACGGTCGGTAGGGAAAGAGAGTCGGCGGTCGCGACTTGGTGAGGTGGTCCGCGGCCGCGGGAGTGCTAGCGTGGATGACCCATCGGAAGGGGTCGTTTGAAGTGCCCTTTTCGGGCTGAACAGGTGAGGATTATTCCGTGATACGCCAATGCTTCGTCCTCTTCGTCGGTGGCCTTCTGCTGGGCTGTGGAGCGTCGCACGCTCCGGGTACCTATCTCGTGAGAGGCAAGGTGACGCTCGATGGCGAACCCGTCGAGAAGGGGAGTGTCGTGCTTGACCCCAAGGACGGTTCAGGCAGCGCGGCGATGGGAGGGGTCGAGCATGGGACCTTCGAGTTTCGAGCGCCTCCCGGCGAGAAGATCGTTCGCTTCGCCGCCCATCGGGAAACGATGGAGAAGGACGAATACGGCGAGAAGGTCGTCGTCTCGATCATCCCCGACAAGTACAACGGCCAGTCGGTACTGACCGCGACGATCGCCGAAGAGGAGAACGAACTCCCTCCCTTTGAACTGACGACGAAGTAGCGTTCTCGCGTGGGTGGATCTTGTGGACTCGGGTGGCCCAGATTGCTCGCCAATCTGGGTTCGCATCGCGAACAAGAGTCCCCCTCGCGGATTGATCGTCAAATGGCTGCGCCATCCGAGGGCTCTTGGGGCTTTGCCACCTCGGTCGACAAGTAACCGAGGCCACCCAGGACAGAGGAAGGAAGAGACCCCCCTCTATCTCCCCCTTGGACAAGGGGGAGCAGTCGGATTGGTCGGGTGGCCCAGATTGCTCGCCAATCTGGGTTCGCATCGCGAACAAGAGTCCCCCTCGCGGATTGATCGTCAAATGGCTGCGTCATCCGAGGGCTCTTGGGGCTTTGCCACCTCGGTCGACAAGTAACCGAGGCCACCCAGGACAGAGGAAGGAAGAGACCCCCTCTATCTCCCCCTTGGACAAGGGGGAGCAGTCGGAGTAGGCTTCGTTGGTAGATGGGGGAGCGACGCGAGGCTCTTTGAACGGGGCCCCGTTTGCCATCGGGTGCTGGGGACGCTAGGATGCCTGCATTTCTTCTGGGCATGTGCAAAGGAAGCCAACGTCCGATGAGCGAAACCGTCAGCATCGAAGAGTTCATGAAGTTCGAGCTTCGCACCGCGAAGGTGGTCGAGGCTCGTCCCCATCCCAACGCCGACAAGCTCCTGCTCCTGCAAGTCGAGGTCGGCGACGAGAAGAAGCAGATCATCGCGGGGATTCGTGGCCACTACGAGCCCGAGGCCCTCGTCGGCCGGACGATCGTGATCGTCAACAACCTCGAACCGGCGATGCTCCGCGGGGAAGAAAGCCAGGGCATGCTCCTGGCGGCAAGTCACGACGATCGCGTCCTCTTGCTGCGCCCCGACGAGGAGATCCCCAGCGGCTGCAAGATCAAATAAGATCTTCGCCCGTCAAAACTCGACGCCCAACCGAACCACGGCACCGAAGAAGCCGAAGTTTCCGACGCTGTCGGTGCTGAAGACGGGAATCGTCGTGGGCACGTTGGTGCGGGAACTGCCCGAGGCGTTGCCGCCGCCAATCCACTCTTGCCCGACGAGGGCCACTTGGCCGAACCAACGTCGGCAGGCGATGCGTCGATCGTACTCCACACCGATTTCGAGCTCTCCGATCGAGACGAGCGTGAGCCGATGAAGCGATTGGCTGCCGTTGAGTTCGTCGCCTCCCGTCACGGTCTGTCCAGCACTCCCGTAGACGAAACGTCCCCGAGCACTGCCGTAGAGTTTCAGTCCCCGGCAACCGAGCCGTCGGCGCGCCTCGAGAGCGAGGACCGGGCCCAAGCCGGTGAAGTAGCTGTCCGAGGACAGCGGGTTGCTAAGCTGCCCGGAGGCGAGGGTCTGCTGGGCGCCGTAGCCTTGCGCGATGTTGGCGTAGCCAATTCCTCCGGCGAGGAGCAGGTTCCAGCGGCCAAGGTCCAACTCGTCGTAGGCTTCCAGGTCGACGACGTGGAGTCGCAGCTTGCTGGAGACGTTGATGGCCTGGGCGTTGTTCTGAATGATGGTCGCTCCCAGCGGGGCCGCCGCGAGGATCGTCACCGTTTGTCCGGGAGCGGACGTGAAGGCGAACGTTTCGTCGGTGCGCTGGTCGAAGAACCACCAACGCGTGCGGGCGCCGAGTCCGCTCGGGGTTTGGTAGCCCAGCCAGAAGAGAGGCGCCGCCGCGGTTCGTTGCTTGATGTCCCGACGGACGCCCGGCCCAGCCCCCTGAGTGAATGCCGAGTAGGCGGGATTGTTCTCGAAGAACGGCTTGATGATGTAGAGTCCCGCGCCGGCCGACCAGTGGCCGCGGGGGCCGGCGACGCACGCACACTCCCGGCACGCAAGGAGGGAGCCATCGATGACGGGGTTATCGTCCACCGACGCCTCGTCGTCGGGGGTGTCGACCTCGGTGAGGCTGGTGAGTTGAAGCTTCCCTGGGGCGGTGGCCGATTCGACCGGAATGGCATCGCCTCGATGTTCTTTCGGTGAAGCGGTCGCGGAAGTAGGGAGCGAGGGGAACGCTGGTCCCGTCTGGTCGCTGTCGATGGGGCCCGCTGCGGCTGTTCCCACGGCGAGGCAGAGTACGATGACGGATTGCCAGGCGACCTTCGTCATGTCAGTGCCCCCGAGCCCACGCAGAGCCCTCAAGTTCCGCGCGCTGCCCAATGTTCGACGATTGGCTTCGTTCCTCTCTCTCTTGTCGGAGTATTGCAACCGGATTCATTGGAATAACTGGAGTATTCGTTAATCTTGGGTCCGTTGCCGCGTACGATGTCGGGCAACATGGGAATCATGGATCGATGGACGGTGATGGTGACGACGCTAACGTTTGAACTCGCCCGCGAGGAGGAGACACGCCGAGTTGGCCACGCGCTCGGGGCGATCGCGTTTCCGGGGTTGGTGGTGGGGCTCATCGGGACACTGGGGGCGGGCAAAACCTTCTTCGTGCGCGCGGTCGCCGAGGGGCTCGAGACGCCCGACGCGCGGCTGGTGACCAGTCCGACCTTTCTGCTGGTCCAAGAGTATGCCGGCCGGCTTCCGATCTACCACTTCGACACTTACCGGCTCCCCTCCGATGGCGCCTTTCTGGACATCGGCCCCGAGGAGTACTTCGACGGCGACGGGATCTCGCTGGTCGAATGGGCCGACCGAGTCCCCGAGGCACTGCCTCCCAAGCGGTTGGAACTCACCCTCGAGGTGACTGGCGAGACCTCGCGACGACTGCGCGCGATTGTCTTCGGTGACATGTCGTCACTGCTCGAGGACTGGAAGTCACGGGTCGGCGATGACATCGCCACCTCACAGGCGTAGCCCGATCAGGCGGGAACTTTGAAATGGTGGAGGCTCGCGCGATCAATTTTGGTGGCTGCGGACGATGCGGGCAATGCGGTCGGGATCGACGAGGCCGGTGACTTGGATCTCGATGTCGCCTTGGCCGGCGGAGGAGATTTCGATCGTGCCGGTGTCGAGCAACCGCTCGAAGATGGTTTGGCGGACTTGGAGGTTGAGCACGTCCTTGTGGCGAACTTCGGTCGTGAATTTCGAGAGGAGACCGCGGCGAAGGGTCGATCGCTTGTTGGTGATCGTCAGCCGGGTCCCCATCGCGTGGATCACCGAGCGAAGCAGCATCACCGCGCCGAAGAAGATCAGCAGGCTTCCGAAGAGGAAGACCCAGGCCCCGCCGCCGAAGGTCCAGACCGAAAGCAGGATGACCCCGACCAGGAGCATGACGCACTTGGCCATCGTGCGGATCGGCTGCGTGCGGATGACCGACGGTTGCCCCTCCCAGAGGATGTGCTCGGCGCGTGGCGAGTCGGGGGCGTCGGGATCGTCGTCAATGGGTTCGAGCATGGCATCGTCCCCGTCGGGCGTTGGGGCGACGGCGGCGACCGTGGCGTGGGTGATTGGAATTTGGAACGGATGGTCGCACGTGGGACAGCGAACTCTTCGGCCAGCCATGTCGCTCGACGCCTTGGCCGGCGTCCCGCACGCGGGACATTCGATCCGATCCATGGAAGTCCTCGTTGTTGGGCTTCCCGCGTTTCGAAGGGTGGATGAGGGGACTTGAACCCCCAACCCCCAGAACCACAATCTGGTGCTCTAACCAGTTGAGCTACATCCACCATCAGTCTTCAGTGGACAATCCGCCGTCGCGGGTTGCCACGATCCATTATCGTACGCCAGAGGGGGGTATTTTCAACGGTCTAGCCGATCGGTTGACTGATTCGACGACGGGGCATCGCATCGCCCCACCCGGCTTACTCGTTGGCGACCTCGTCGAGGACCTCTTCGTTGACGTAGATCGGCACGTCGGCGGTGACGGCGATCGCGATCGCGTCGCTGGGACGACTGTCGATTTCGAGGATCTCGCCCCCGACCGCGACCCGCAATCGGGCGTAATAGGTGTGCTCGCGCAGTTCCGAGATCAGGATGTCGCGCAGTTCCCCGCCCATCTGCTCGATGACGTTGACGAGCAAGTCGTGCGTCAGCGGTCGGGGCGAGGGGATCTTCTTCACGCGGCGATCGATGCTGGTCGCCTCGAAGATTCCGATGACGATCGTGAACTTGCGCCCGCCCTCGACTTCCTTTAGCTCGACGAACTGTTGTTCGTGGATCTCACTGATGATGATGCGTCGCAGGGACATCAAGACGGACACGGGCGATTCCTTCTCGTTGGCGATCTCGCGCGGCTCCGACCATCGCGCCATCGCGGCGGAGCGTGCGAGTCCTGTCATGATATGGGGGGCGGGTCGAGGTTTCTCTCGTCTCGGCCCTCCGTCGGGCGGCGGAACTCGGCCAGTCGGCGACGACGGGGGCGTCAGGCGGGCGCCTCTCCCTCGAGGAAGCGGTGCCCGACGAAGGTCACGATATCCCGCACGGAGACCATGCTGACCGGAATGCCCTTCTCGTCGACGCAGGGAAGATGGCGGTAGCCCCCGAGGTCCATTTGATGCAGCGCGAAGGCGATCGGGGCGTCGGCCTCGACCGTGACCGGTTCGGTTGTCATTAACTCGCCGACGGGGCGATCGAGGATGTCCTCCTCCTCGTCGGCAACCTGCATGAGGGCGTCGCGCTCGCTGAAGACGCCGATCGCTTTGCCTTGATCGTCGACGATCACCGCGCATCCCTCGTCGCGTTGCATGAGCAGGCCGAGGACATCGCGAACCGATTGGTTGGCGAGGACCGTCAGCGCCGGATGGTCCCGCAGGCATCGGACCGGTTTGTCCTGGAAGCTCCGTTCGAACGACGAGGCCGACTCGGGACGGCTCAGATCGGTGAGATCGTAGCCGCACGCCTCGCATTCCTCGGCGCCGAGCATGTTCTCGGCTCCACACGCGGGACAGGCCAACATTAGTCCACCGTCCAAGTATCGCCGGAGTTGAAGAGTTTATCCAGATCCCCGTCGCCCGCGGTTTCAACCGCCTTCTCGACCTGGGCGTCGACTTGTTCCTCGTAGACCGGGGCGTCGATGCAGCGGAAGACCCCCATTGGTTCGGGGAACTCGGGATAGCTCATCCGCGAGAGCAGGTAGGCGAGGCTGGGCTCGGGAGCCTTCTCGTCGTGGAAGAGCAAGTCGTCCTCGCGGACCCCCTCGCCGAGTTTGACGACCTCGGGGTCGGTGCCGTTGAGGCGAATCCCCATGTGGCGATCCTTCCCGAAGATCAGCGGCTTGCCGTGCTCGAGGTAGATGGTGTTGTCCGCTTTGACCTCCTTGTCGGTCGCGTAGGAGAAGGCCTCGTGGTTGAAGACATTGCAGTCCTGGTAGACCTCGACGAAGGAGGCGCCGCGATGGCCGGCGGCGCGTTTGAGGGTTTCGCCCAAGTGCTTGATGTTCACGTCGAGCGAGCGGGCGACGAAACTCGCTTCGGCGCCGAGGGCGACCGACAGAGCCGACAGGGGGCGGTCGATCGAGCCATAGGGCGTCGACTTGGTCTTGTGCCCGACGCGCGAGGTGGGGGAGTACTGGCCCTTGGTCAGGCCGTAGATCCGGTTGTTGAACATGACGATGTTGACGTTGACGTTGCGGCGGATGACGTGCAGCAGATGGTTGCCGCCGATGGAGAGCCCGTCGCCGTCGCCGGTGATGACCCAGACGGACAATTCGGGATTGGCGATCTTCAGGCCGGTGGCGAAGGTCGGGGCGCGTCCGTGAATCGTGTGGAAACCGTACGTGCTCAGGTAGTAGGGAAAGCGACTGGAACAGCCGATGCCCGAGATGAAGACAATCTTGTGTTTGGGAATCCCCAGTTCGGGAAGAACCTTCTTCATTTGAGCGAGGATCGAATAGTCCCCGCAGCCTGGACACCAGCGAACTTCGAGATCGTTGGCGAAGTCCTTCGGCTTAAGGACGTTGAGACCCGACTCGGTCGACATAGAAGTTCCTTTCGTTGGCTCACGCCACGGAGCGGAATCTCCTCCGCGTCCTCCGCGAGATGATCGTATGGGGGCGAATGGCTATCGAATCTAACTTCCGCATGGTGCTGTCGCGTTGAGCGTTCGGTTTCTAATCCTCGAGAAGACCATCGATCGCCTTCTCGAGTTCGGAGACGTAGAAGGGCTGTCCCTTCACCTTATTGTAGCCCTTGGCGTCGACGAGGAAGTGGCCTCGCAACAGAAGTCTTAGTTGTCCCATGTTTAACTCGGGCACCAGAACCTGTCGATAGCGACCCAACAGGTCGCCCAAGTTCTTGGGGAACGGACTCAAATACTTCAAGTGGGCGTGGGCGACTGACTGTCCCTTGTCGCGAGCTTTCGCCGCGGCGGTGCTGACGGCGCCGAAGGTTCCTCCCCAGCTCACCAGAAGCAGGTCTCCTTCCTCCGGGCCGGTGACCGTTTGCTCGGGAATCGAGTTGGCGATGCCGTCGACCTTCTCTTGGCGAAGGTGGATCATCTTCTGGTGGTTCTCGGGATCGTAGCTGACGTTGCCGGTGATCGCCTCTTTCTCGAGGCCGCCGATACGGTGCTCGCATCCGGGGATGCCGGGAGGGGCCCAGGGGCGTGCCAGCTTTTCGTCACGGGTGTAGGGCTGGAAGGCTTGCGCCGAACCGTTGCCATTGGGAGAGCTCGCGTACTTGATCTCGATCTTGTTGATGCCGTCGATCTCCGGGATCTTCCATGGCTCGGCCCCGTTGGCGATGTAGCCGTCGGAGAGGAAAATGACCGGCGTCATGAACTCGACCGCGATGCGGAACGCCTCTTGGATCATCGTGAAACAATCGGAGGGATGGGCGGCGGCGACGATCGGGACCGGGCATTCGCCGTTGCGGCCGAACATCGCTTGGAGCAAGTCGGCCTGCTCGGTCTTGGTCGGCAAGCCGGTGCTGGGGCCACCACGCTGCACGTTGACGATCACGACCGGCAGCTCCGCCATGACGGCCAATCCGATCGCCTCGGCCTTGAGAGCGAGTCCCGGGCCGCTGGTTCCCGTGGCGGCGAGTTTGCCTCCATAGGCGGCGCCGATCGCGGCTCCCATCGCGGCGATCTCGTCCTCGGCTTGATAGGTCCGGGCGCGGAAGTGCTTGAGCTTGGCCAGTTCGTGAAGGATGTCGCTGGCGGGCGTGATCGGATAGGTGGCGTAGACCAGTTCGGACTGCGCCATCTTCGCGGCGGTGACCATTCCGTAGGCGAGCGCCTGGTTGCCCATGATCTGGCGGTACTTGCCGGGAGGGGTGTCCTTGGCCGGCTTGACGCGATAGCGGTGCGTGAAGAGTTCGAGGGTCTCGCCGTAGTTGTAGCCCGCGCGCAGGGAGCGTTCGTTGGCCTCGCAGACGTCGAGCATCTTGCCGAACTTCTGCTTGATCCAGTTGAGTGTCGGATCGGTGGGACGATCGTAGAGCCAGTAGAGCAGCCCGAGGGCGAAGAAGTTCTTACAGCGGTCGACGGCCCGTTGCGAGAGGGGCGTGTCCTTGCCGACCGCGTCGCGATTGAGCCGGGTCATGTCGATCTTCACGACCATGTAGTCGTCGATGCCGTGCCCGTCGAGCGGGTTCTCGGCGTAGCCGGCCTTCTTGAGGTCGTTGAGCGTGAACGAATCGGTGTTGCAGATGAGCACGCCCCCTTTCTGGAGGGCGGGCAGATTGGTCTTCAGGGCCGCGGGGTTCATCGCGACCAGGGCGTCGAGCACGTCGCCGGGGGTCTTGATGTCGTGATTGGAGAAGTGGATTTGAAAGCCGCTGACGCCGGCCAAGGTTCCGGCGGGGGCGCGGATCTCGGCGGGAAAGTCGGGGAAGGTGCTGACGTCGTTGCCGTAGACCGCCGAGGCGTTGGTGAACTGGCCGCCGACTAGTTGCATGCCGTCGCCGGAATCCCCGGCGAAGCGAATGATGACCGACTCGCGTTCCTCGAACTCGTACTCATTCTCCGCGCCGCGATCGGTGGAGGCGGTAGACATGCTGATGGTGGCTCCTCGTGTCTTGGCTGATTCCCTGCTCGGATGTCGAAACGCCCTTTGGTTGTCCTTAGGGGCCGCGCTCGGCTTGTCTAGGCGCCTTCTCGCTCCTTCCGGATGGGAAGCGTCACGGGAGGCAGGTTGTAGATCGCCGTTGGAAACAATTCGACTAAGGCTCGGACGATCCGCCGAACGGAAAGAATCCCGACGGCTTCACCACGCTCGCCGACGACGGGGAGGTGACGGCACTGATGGCTCGTCATCATGCTGATCGCGTGGGCGAGCGAATCGGATCGCTTGACCGCCCACACTTCCCCCGTACTGACCGCGCTCACGGGAACGTCCAATGATTGGCTCGCACCAAGCCGCTTGAGAACATCCCGTTCGGTCACGACGCCGACGGGCATCTTGTAGCGGCAAATGAGGACACATCCACGGCGGGCGTCACGCATGACCGCGACCGCATCCCGCATGGTTTGCTCCGGAGAGACCGTGCTGAGCGGCAACTCCCCGAGTCGAGAGATCGGCTCCTCTCTGAGGATCTGAAGTGGCTCCATGGAGCGGCCCCCGCCTGGAAACGACCCACGTCCGACAAGCAGTGTCACCTCTTGTCAGCGGGTCGTCGTGCTTTCGCGCACCGTGACGTTCAACTCCACTAAAGTCATCTTGGGTATTTGTCGGAAGGAAGTCCAGCCGGTTTGCCCGCATTGAGCTTCAGAATCGGTCGGCCTTTCGCGTGTCGAATTCGGCCGCCAGCGGAGCTTGCTCGAACGCCTCGGCGCGGTGGCGGAGGGATGAATCCGTTTGCTCCGCGAACGCCTTTGGTACACAATGATAGCGGGGAGCGAGCACGCCGAAACGTCACTAGGACGAGGAAGGTCCCATGTCGCGACTTGCGCTGTCGCCCAGTCGAAGACCTATGAGGCTCGCACGGCTGCGGCGAGCGAGGCTCGCATGGCCGCTGGGCACCATGCTCGTGATGCTCGGGATCGCCAACCTCGCCCACGCGCAGGTCGGGGTCAACACCACGCCGGTCGGAGGACGCTATCGCTGCGGCCCAAGTGTCGGCGCCGGCTACGGCGGCTACCGGGGCTACTTCCCGGGAAGACGGGTGTGTGCCCCCGGCTTCGGACGCCGTTGTGGTCCCGGCTGGGGCTGGAATCGCTTCTGCTATCGGCCCTGCTATTATCCCTTCACGTTCTACAGCGGCTTCTACTCGCCCTCGATCTACATCGGGACGACCGGCTACGGCGGCGCCTACGGTTCCTCCTACGGGACCGGCTATCTCCAAGCGCTCGTCGAGCAGAACAACTTGCTACGGCAACAACTCGCCGCCATGCAGGGGCAGAACCAACCGGCCAACGCCAATCAGGCCGCGAAGGTCGTCCTTCCCCAACGGCGAAAGAACCCCGCGCAGATCGCCCAGGCCAAGCAGCAAGCCTTCCGCGATCGTTCCGGCACCTATGTCACGTCAGGTATTCGTCTCTTCAAGGCCGGGGTCTACAACCGGGCGGCCGAACGTTTCGAGGAAGCCGCGCGTCTCGCGGCCGATGACGCGACCCCCCACTTCCTGCGGACGCAGTCACTGATCGCGACCAAGCGTTATCGTGACGCGGCGGTCGCGCTCAAGAACGGACTAAAGCTCAACGGTGACTGGCTCGATCTCGGTTTCGACATGCGGGGGCTCTACGATGACCAAGCCGATCTCGCCTCCCAGATGGCCGATCTCGCCGCCGAATTGCAGGCCAACCCGCTCGATCGCGACGCGCTTTTGTTGCTTGGATTTGAGCTCTTCATGACCGGCCGCAAGGAGGAGGCTCGACCTCTCTTGGAGCAGGTCGTCCGTCTCGAGCCCGACGATTCGCACGTGAAGCCGTTCTTCGATCACTTCGAGAAGCTCGCCAACGACCTCAAGCCGGTCGCCGCCGAAGAGCAAGAGGACGATCAGGCCCAGCGCAAGGACGTCGCCGATCCTCCCGCCGCCCGTTTTGCCGTTGGCCAAGTCGACGACGCCAAAGGCCAATAGGTTGATGCCCGACCTACGGCACCTCTCGTTCCCCTCTCCCCGTGGGAGAGTGAGCCTCTCGTTCCCCTCTCCCCGTGGGAGAGTGAGCCTCTTGTTCCCCTCTCCCTGTGGGAGAGGGGTTAGGGGTGAGGGGGTTCTCTTCCTCCGAATCGCCTCGTTTTCCAGGTATTTCATCCCCTCACCCGTCTCGCTTCGCTCGCCGACCTCTCCCCTGGGGAGAGGTGCCAAGAGATGACCCACCACGAGAACCGACCGGCGTTCGTGTCAGGCAATAGCCTGACTTACGGCACTTGCTCGGCTTGCGTGTCGGCAGAGAACGTCATCAACCGTTGGAGAGAGAAACTGGCGCGGGAATGGGGGGCGTCGACGCGAAAGCGTGCTCGCGCTCGATCCGTGGCGGACAGGCCCAGCGACGAGGCGGGCCATCGGCCAGAAGTTGGTCGATCAGGTGCTGGACTTGGCTGCGCACCCGAGCCGAAAGTAGCCGGGAGTCGCCGTTGTTGTTCGTCGGCGAACAGAGCGTGATCGGCTCGCCCACTTGAATCGCGGCTCCCATCGGGGCCAAGGGGGGCGTGACACCCTTCAAATCTTCTTCCATGCGGTGAATCGCTTCGCCGATTCGCTCCAGGCTCGGACGTTCGAGCAGATACTCCGGCTGGTGCGACACGAGCTGCTGGCAGAGCCACAGTCGCGAGAGATCGCGCCAAGCCTCGTCGCGATCGTGCCGGTTGCTCTCCTCGGCGCTGAGCCTCTTAACCGCCTGTTGGCGAAGGCCCCAACATCGTTGCAGGAAGTCTCCCTGCTTCGAGGCGCCGAAGCGGCGTTTCTCAAGTTCCGAGAGCAAGTGCTCATTCAGGGAGAGGAGCCGTTCGTGGAGGGGGCCCGTTTGGGATTCGCCCAAGTACTCGATCTCCCGCGCGCTGAGGAAGGCTTCCTCGATTCGCAAGACGCGATCGACCAATCCCGCCCCGTGCCGGGGATACCAGCCGAAGATCGTCTCCAGTGAGTCGAGCCGCTCGGCGAAGCTGTTGCGCGGATCGTTGAGGTACCAGTACTTGATCCCGACCGGATGGATGAGGACTTCCTTGCCCGCCTTGTCGGCGTTGCGACCGATCAGCGAGATCCCCTCGCGCAAGGGGCCGACGGCGTCGTTGTGCCAGAAGTAGGTTCCCTCGGGGAAGAGAACCAGCGGTCGTTCGGCCTCGCTCAAAATCCGCCCGCACTCGCGCAGGGCCTGGCGGTCGATTCCTTCGCGGAAGAGACTGAAGGCCCCCGAGCGACGGATCAGGAAGCGGTCGAAACGGCTGCGGTGAAAGAGGTGCCACGAGGCGGCGTAGTAGAAATACCGCTTCAGGTGCAGGCCCAGCATGCCCAGCACCGGCGGGTCGTTCATGCGGGCATGGTTGGGGGCCAGCAAGACTCCCGCCCCATCCTCGAGCGAGCGTTTGAGTAGATGGGCGTCGCGAAAATCGAATCGGCGAACTTGGTCGATCTTTCGGAGACGGCGCGGCAGGATGTAGCGGAAAAAGCGCAACCACCGCTCGCTGCGATAAGGCGGAACAAAGCGGTAGGGCTCTTCAAAGTAGAAGTCGCTCACCATCAGATCGTTGGGCCGCATCGCGATTGCTACCGCTCCTGCTTGGACGATGACGCGTTTCGATGGGGATGTTGCCACACATCCTTTCCACGTCAAGGCGGCTTCACCCAGAATCCGCCCATGACCCCGTACGCCGGGCTTCTCCATTCAAAGTCTACGGCGATTGAGCGCGTCAGCCAATCGCCCGAACGAAAGTTGAGTGTCGAAGGCCGTGGTCGGAGGGGAGACCGCCGTGCCAAGGGGAACCTGCTACAGTCGGAAATGGAACGTTTGACGGATGTAGCGGCCGACCCGCCAGTAGAGCGAACGCCAACCGATGTCGATGCGCGCCAGACCGCGCGTTCCCATGACGAGCCTGCCGTCGGGATTGTCGAGATCGACCTTCAGGGCATAGGACTTGATGAGCGGAATCTCGCTGCGGCCATCCTCCGACGGCTGCGTCTGGACTTCGCCACCGCGCTTGTTCGAGAGCGCGGGTGGGACCTGATCGATTTGTCGGCTCGAGATCCGCGACACCTTGCCGGTGAGGATGCCACCGACATGGCCGGCGAACTTGAGCCAGACGCGTTGTCCCTGGTGGAAGAGGCTCGTGTCGGAGCCGGGGGCGACGATGTAGGCCTCGAGCTCGCCGGGATTGCCGATCTGGCAGAAGATCTCGCCGGGCTCGTAGGTCTTGCCGATGTCTTGTTCCTTCGGGGGCGAAAGGACCGTCCCGGTGACCCCCTGGGGCACGGAGATGATCAGTTTTCGGTTCTCTTCGCTGAGGGCTCGGACGAGGCGTTGGGCCTCTTCCATCCGGACGCGCGAGACGCCGGCGTTGGAACTATCGCGCATCGCCTGATAGGAGAGCCACGCCTTGCGGTTCTGGCGGACATCGAGTTCGGCGCGTTCGAGTTCCATCTCCCGGGAGGGGTCGCGAAGCTTGGCCAGCACGGTGCCGGAGGTCACCTCGTCGCCATCCTCCACCAGAAGCTCGTCGAGCACGCCGCGCGCTTGCACGTAAACGGTCGTCCCCTCCCGAGGCATCAGGATCATCGGGGCGTCGATCCGCATGGGGAAGGGGATGAACGCGATGCACAACACCAGCAGAATCGCGCCGGGAATCATGACCGCCATTCGCGACTTGTTCACTTTGATGGCCCTCCAGCGACTTCTAAGGGTTTTGATCATCTTGTAGACCGGCATGACGAAGAGGGCGAAGGTCGCCATCACGCCGAGCATGAAGCTGATCGATCCAAGCTTGTACGGCTTGAGAAACGTGTACAGGAAGATAAGGATTCCGACCGTCACCACCCAGCGGTAGACGTACGCCAAGACGCCGTAGAGGGCGTAGAACCAGGCTCGGTGCGTCGGCAGGAAGGGGTCGTCGAGGATCTCGGTCCCGAGGAAGATTCGCCCGGCGAGGTTGCCGAGGTACTTGTTGGCCCGCTCGCGCAGGTTCGGCATCTCCATCAAGTCGGAGAGGATGTAGTAGCCATCGAACCGCAACAGCGGGTTGCCGTTGAAGATGACCGTGCTGACGCTACAGATGAAGACGATACTCAGCGACAACGTGTTGAGCAGTCCCGGTTCGGTATACCACCAAACCCAGACGAAGATGGCCGAGAGAACGAGTTCAACGTAGATCCCCGCCGCGCCGATGACGACACGGTGCCACTTGTTGGGCAGCATCCACGCGTCGGAGACGTTACAGTACAGACACGGCGTCAGCACGAGGAAGAGAAAGCCCATCTCGTGGACTTCGCCGCCGAACTTGCGACAACTGATCCCGTGTCCGAACTCGTGAATCACCTTCACGACCGCCAGCGTCACCCAAAAGTACATCAGGTTTCGCCAGGTGAAGAAGTTTTCGTAGCTCGGGAGCTTGCCGACGAAGGTGTCCCAGTTGACCAGGACGAGCAGGCCAGCCGAGAGCATCAGCCCGATCATCACGATGAACGCGGGGAGCGAGTAGAACCACCCCGTCCACGGAATGATCTTCTTGAGCAGCCACTCCGGATCGAAGATCGGCACCTTCAGGTAGAGGATGTTGGCGAAGAGCTGCTTGATCTTGTCGCGTTTCTTCTTCTTGAACCGCTCGTAGAGACGTTGCCCGACCTGGGGCGTGTCGGCGGTGGCGATGCCGGCCTGCAGGAGCTGTTGGACGAACTTCTCCAGGTCGCTGACGGAGATCCGCTGTGGGCGGAACTTCTCGACGAAGGCGTGCCGGATGTCGTCGAGGGTGTTGACGCCGTCGAACTGCTTGAGCAGGAAGAGTTCTTCCTCGCGGAAGCGGTAGTATTTGAGCGAGACCGGATCCTTCACGATGAAGAACGATTGCCCGGCGTAGCGTTGCTGGTTGATCACCAGGTCGGGGCGCATCCGGACCTTGATCTTCCGCCGGAGATCCGGATTGACCATCCCGGTGCTCATCGCACACCTTGCTTGCTACGGGTTTCGTCGGGTGGGGTTCGCCCACGACGTTTGCTTATCCGGTAGGGTGAGTGTTGACCCACCTCGAGAACCGACCGGCGTTCGTGTCAGGCAATAGCCTGACCTACGGTCTCTCTTGTTCCCCTCTCCCCGTGGGAGAGTGAGTCTCTTGTTCCCCTCTCCCTGTGGGAGAGTGAGTCTCTTGTCCCCCTCTCCCTGTGGGAGAGGGGTTAGGGGTGAGGGGGTTCTCTTCCTCCGAACCGCCTCGTTTTCCAGGCGTTTCATCCCCTCACCCGTCTCGCTTCGCTCGCCGACCTCTCCCCTGGGGAGAGGTGCCAAGAGTTGACCCACCTCGAGAACCGACCGGCATGCGTGTCAGGCAATAGCCTGACCTACGGGGGCAGGGGAACCCACCTTGTCCGGCGACAAATCGGTCGCCTACTTCTTCGCCTGCATCTCGCGTTGATCGGGATAGACGACGATGGTCGCGAAACTACCGGGAACCAACGAGAGGTTCTTGTTCTCGACCTCGGCGAAGAGCGAGACCGTCTGGCTGCCCGCTTCGACCTCGTTGTTGACGAACTCGATCCGGCCTCGTTGATGCTCCCGCTCGATCTCCTCCTCGGTCGGCACCCGCCAAACGCGGACGCTGCGATCGGCCGATCCGGAGACGAAGAGTTTGCCGTCGGGGGCGAAGTCGACCGAGAGCACCTGGTCGGAATGCCCCTCGTAGCGGCGAACCAGACGCGGATAACGGCCGTTGGCGCCCTCTTGCCATAGTTGCAGGAGGTAGTCGCTCGTCCCGGCGAGCATCAACCGCTGCGAAGGTGGTAAAGGCTTGGGGGCGAAGACCGCGATGTCGCTGAAGGGGCCGCGCGGGTTCTCGATATTGACCTCCGGAATTCCGTTGGGCGCCGATCGAACTTGCAGCAGCGAGTAACTGTTGAAGAGGAAGCTCTTGCCACGCGGGCCGAGCCCGAGCTGCTTAACGTCGGTCGAGCGGCCAGAAAACTTCTCGAGCTGCTTGCCGGTCGCGACTTCCCAGAACCGCGCCGATTGGTCGTCGCCGGCGGAGAAGAGAAGTTTGGCGTCAGGAGTCAGTGCCAGCGAGGTGACGTAGTTGGTGTGCCCGGTGAAGGTCTGCTCGATCTTCTCGTCCTTGAGGTTCCAAAGACGGATCCGCCGATCGCTGTGCGAGACCATGCAGCGGCTCGGGTCGGCCGGATCCATCGCGAGGGCGAGGATGTCGCCGAAGCCGGTCTCGATCTCCTTGAGCAGCTTGCCCGACTCGATGTCCCAGAGACGCAAGACGCGATCGCCACCGCCGGAGACGATCTGCGTCGGGGCGAGATCGGACTGTCCCAGGCAGTTGACCGCGCCGGCGTGTTCACTGAGAACGCGGGCCTGGCGGTTGCGGAGGATATCCCAAACGATGATCTGTCCCTCGGAGCCGCCCGAGACGCAGTGGCGTCCATCGGGCATGACGACGACCGCGTTGACGTCGCCGGTGTGGCCCAGGAAGATCAACTCGTCGCCGACGACCTTGTTCGGATAGACCTCGATCGACATCCCGCTGCGGACCCGATCGAGTTCGCGAGCGTGGAAGGAGGCCTCGACGCGAACGACGTCGGTGCGAATGACGCGGAAGATCGGGTCGAGCGCCTCGACCGCTTCGCCGCGTTGGCGGACTTGTTGGATGACGACGCCATTGATCGGGCTGGTGACTTCGTGGAGTTCGACCTCGGCGGCCGCCGACTGGCGTTCGATCGAGGCGAGTTGCATCTGGGCCTTGGCGTCGGCGACGCCGTGGATGGCGATTTCAAGTTGAGCCTGCTTGACGCGAAGCTCCTCGTCGCTTTCGACCCCCTTGTTCCAGAGCTTCTTGGTGTCGTCGTATTGGGCTTGGGCCTCGTTTTCGCGAGCCTGGGCGGTACGCAGTTGCGAGACGTTGCGTTCCTTGGCGATCGCCGCTTCCAGCGCGATGCGGGCGAGCTTGTCGTCGACCTTGGCGAGGACATCCCCCTCCATGACGACGCTACCTTCCTTGACGTAGACGTCTTGGAGAACGCCGGCGACACGGACGGGAACCTTGACGTCGTCGAGCGGGCGGATCGGGCACTCGCGGAGCACGAGCGGTTCGCCCCAGATCGTCGATTGATCGGCCGGGGCGACGGGGGCCGCCGCGGAGGGCTTCGCGTCTTCTTCCTTGTCGACCACCTGGACCGGCTGCGTCGTCTTGTTGGGAGCGTTCTTCTCTTGGGCACGCAGGCCGACGCAGAAAAAGGCACTGCCGGCGATCAGAGCCAGCACCAGGCAGGCTCGGTGCGGGGCGGTCATGAATCGGTATCCTTAGATGAGAACCGGAAGGATCGCGTCACCACGAAGCGTTCCCTTCACCTTCCGCTTAGAAGAAGACGTACTCGCGTACGAAGTCGATCAATTCTCGGAACAGCACGTAGCCGACGGGACGCAGCCCGACGTTGACCTTGGCTCGTACCTCGACGCCCGAGACCATGCTCTTGCGAGCGACCTCTTCGAGATCCTCATCGGGGTCGAGCTCGATCTTCGCCGAGACGACGTTCTCTTCCTGATCGGGTTTGGCCTGCGTGGCCATCTCGATGAGCTTGCCGTGATAGGTCCGGTCGGGGCTGGCGCTGAGGACGAAGGTCACCGGCAAGGTGCCGTCCTCGGACTTCTTCAGCGCCCGGGCGATGTGCGCGACGGTGTCTTCCGGATACTCGACATCGAGGACCCACGGGCCGTCGACGTCGGCGATCTCCAGGAGAACGTCGCCCTGGCGAATCGGTCGCCGCAGCAGGTCCTCTTTCGGGTTCCAGTCCATCACCTTGCCGGTGATCGGCGAGGTGATCCGCAGCTTCTCCAACTGGTTGCGTTGCAGCTCAATCTGCTCGCGGAGCCCTTGGTTTTGCTGCTTCTGCTGGTTGATCTTGCCGCCGAGTTCCTTGTCGAGCTTGTTCTGCTGGAACTGGGCCTCGAGACCGCGGAGCTGGAATTCGCCGGCGCGCAGCTCACCCTCGAGTCGGCGCAGTTCGCTTTCGAGATCCGGGTTGTGGAGCATGAGGACCGTCGAACCATCCTCGACCGGATCGTTATGCTCGACCTTGACGTCCTCGATGACGCCATCGAAGGGAGCGTACACCTTGCGCTTGACGTCGGGAACGAGTTCGCCGCGTCCTTCGAGCCGGAGTGGCCAGGGGATGACGAACATCGCGACGGTCACGATCGCGATGCCGATCAGGACCATCATCGCCTTGGAGAGCCGTCGCCCACGCCAGTACTGAGTGGCGTTGCCGATCGAGCGCCATACCGGCAAGAGCGGAATGCGGCGGTACTCCAACGCGTTGAAGAGCGCGGGCGACCCGTGGCGGGTGACGACTTCGATCTTCGCCGCCAATTCGTCGGGTGTCGCGAGATCCTCGACCATCTCGACGATCAGCGCCACGTCGGCAACCGACTTGAGCCCGAACTCGCGATCGTCCTTCATCGGAATGACGATGATCAGCTTGCTGGGACTTTCTTCGAGGTATTTCTCGAGGGCCAACGTGATGTCGGCCGGCCAATGCTCCTCAAACTGCCCCGTGAAAACGATGTTCTCGCCGTGGACGAGCACGCGGTCGGCCAACCGAGACATGCGATTGACGAGGTTCGATCGCTTCTCGACGATGTCCTGACCGCTGATCGCCTCGATGTTGGTCTTGTTGTGTTTGCGGATCGCGACGCTGACGCGTTCGCAGCCGATCAGCTTCTTGCCGTCGTTGGCGACCAGATACGCGACTTGCTTTGGTTCGAGGCCGCCGTGCACCGAGTTGCTGAAGGTGCTGACCTGGTTCCATAGTTCCTGTTGGGATTGGAACTGGCGAAGCCACCGATTCTTGAAGAACTTGGCGGCCTCCTCGGCGATGCGGACGAGGAAGCGGAGGTAACCCTGTTGGGCGGTACTACGTCGGCTGGCGTCTTGGAAGACCTCGACCAGACCGACCGCCTCGCCATCGACCAAGATCGGCGCGATGACCAAGAGGGAATCGGTCGGGTTATAGAGAGGGGTTTCCGAATCGCCCTCGCCGGGTCCGGATTGTGGCGCGACGATCTGCGGTTTGGCCGACTTGAGGGTGTGCCGCAGGAGCTCATCGTGTTGAGCTCTCGCTTCGGGGGAACTATCCAGTCCCACGACGGCGACGTTGATCTGATGGGCGAGGCGAAGATTCCCTTGGGAAGTCTTCAGCCAGAGACCGGCCGCGCGAGCCGCCAGCGCCGCGCTAATTCGTCGAAGGTACTCCGCGTAGAACTCTCCCTCGGGGATGTTCTGGTTCGCGAGCGCTTCGATTTCGGCGACGAGCTTACCAATTTCGCGTCGGGTCTGCTCGATCAGATTCTGATTGACTTGCTCTTGTTCGGGCATCGAGGGGGTCCCTACCTACTTCCCCGCGGCCAAGTTGAATACTCGAAGGATGCCTATCCCCTGGATGTGGCGCCCCTTCCGGCCAGTTTAGGAATACCCATCGCCAGCACCCAATGAATTCAACGACCTTGGCAGCTCGGTTTGTGCGTCACGCAAGCGTCCAGCTTACCACAGTTACCTGTCCTGTGATTCGTCCGCTGGAACCATGCTTTCGTGGAGAGGATTGGTCACGCCGCGCGGCGACGCGAAGTACGCTGGATCGCCACCACCGGCGATCGGCTTACCCCTCTACCTCCTCGGGACTATTCGACGCAGAACTTGCGAACGCCCCATGATGGCTCGTCGAAGCCTATCGCTACGTCCAATTCGCGTCAAGCGGCCCCTCGCGAGGCGAAATCAGCGTCAAGGTTCGGTCAGGAAATCTGGGGAAAATCTCCGGTCGGCGCCAACGTTTGGATCACTTGATGCGTATCACCCGAAGCGGGCGTGCCCCCGCACGCCGCGAGCTCGATTTCTGTCGCAATCCATCCCCTAGAGACCGAATGGCGCTACCATACATTCGCGATCACGCATTCGCTTGACCAAGTGCGATTTCTTTCCCGCCGCGCGATGGGGGACACTCCCCGCGACCATTCGTGTGGCAATGAATGCGTCGTTTTCAAAACGAAGAAAGGAGATTTTGCATGCCAACGACTCCTCGACGGTTGGGGCCCTCGTGCCTGATGCTCGCGCTATTGGGTGTCGGTGTGGGAGCCTTGCCGGGCCAAGCCGGTACCCACCCCCTCTCGATCAGTAAGGAGAGCTCGAAGACGGTGCGGGAGGTCGTGCGCAAGGTGTTGCCCGCCGTCGTCAGCGTCACCGCGACCGCGGAGCCCACCGACGTCGCCGACGGGGAGGAAGAAGCTCCCGCCGGGGCCCCGCACGGTTTCGAAGTTCCCCCCTTTGCCCGAGAGGGCTTCGGCTCGGGCGTCATCGTTGACCCCAAAGGTGTCGTGCTGACCAACAACCACGTCGTCGCTCGAGCCACCGTCGTGCGTGTCCTCCTTCAAGATGGTCGCTCCTACGAGAGCAGTGATATCCGTCGCGACCCCAAGACCGACCTGGCGATCGTGCAAATCGCTCCCGAGGATGGGGAGACATTGCCCCACGCGAGACTCGGAGACAGTGGCGGGCTCGAGATCGGCGATTTTATTCTCGCGATGGGATCGCCCTTCGGCCTCAACGGAACGGTCACCTCGGGCATCATCAGCGCGAAGAGCCGCCCGCTCGGACTGAGCATGTATGAGGACTTCCTCCAGACCGACGCCGCGGTCAATCCGGGCAACAGCGGCGGCCCGATGGTCAACCTCGACGGCGAGATCGTCGGCATCAACACCGCGATTCGCAGCAACTCGGGCAGTTTTGGCGGCATCGCCTTCGCCATCCCGAGCAACATGGCCCGCAAGGTTGTCCCAGACCTCCTCGATCACGGGCGCGTTCGTCGTGGCTACCTCGGCGTGGCGATGGATCGGGTCGGCCCCGAACGGCTCAAGGAGCACGGCGCCAAGGGTGGGGTGATCATCACCGGCTTGGCCCAGGGCGAAACGCCGGCGCGGGAGGCGGGCATCAAGCTCCACGACATCATCATCGAGGCCGCCGGCGAGCCTCTGGCCGATACCCGCGCCCTGCAGCGCGTGGTGTCCGATGCCAAGCCCGGAAGCGAGATCCCGATGCGGATCTTGCGTGACGGCGAGTCGATCGACGTCGTCGCGGTGATCAAGGAACAGCCCGAGGAGTTCGGCTTGCGGCGCGGATTTGCCCGCCAGCTACGTCCTAAACGCAACCTGAAGCCCGACTCGATGGAGGTCGAACAGCACGAGATCGCCGCGGGTGGCTTCAGTGTCGTTGAACTTACTCCTGAAGCGGCCAAGCGATTCGGCCTGGGCGACGAAGGGGGGATTGTGGTCTCCGAGGTCGACGAGGGAAGTCCCGCCGCCCGAGCCGGTTTGCTACCGGGACTGGTGATCGTCGAGATCGAGAAGCAAGCGGTCACCAATGTTGAAGAGGCTCTAAAGGTCGTCGGCAAGGCAGAGCTCGAGGAAGGGATCCTCGTGAAGGTCCGACGTCCCGATGGCCAGACGCGCCTGGTCGTGCTCCAGGGCGACTAACCGCGACCGGGCCCCCGAAGGCGAAGAAGCGAAACCACAGAGGTCGCCGAGGACCACGGAGAGTGCGAAGAGCCGGGTGCCCCACGCTTGTCGTGGGCATGCGGGAAAGGCCTTTGACTCGGCAATCTCTCGCACGGCCAATGGGAATGGTCAATGTCCGCGTTGGGGGGGGGACGATCCTCTCGATTCCCCCCTCTGTGCTTCTCCGCGGCCTCTGTGGTGAATCGTTTTTCTCACCGTTGCGTCGGCGTCACTACGAATCCGACGTCGACGGCGGGAGGACATCCGGGACCGCGAAGCCGCGCTTGCCGGTGAGAAGCTGGGTCTTCGCTTGGGTCTGCTGCGAGAGCCCCCACAAGCGGATGAACCCTTGTGCCGCCTCGTGATCGAAGTCGTCTTCCTTGTCGTAGGTCGCCAGTTCCTTGCGGTAAAGCGAGTGCTCGCTGCGCCGACCGAGCAGGATGATCGAGCCCTTGAAGAGCTTCAGACGGACCTCGCCGGTGACGTAGCGCTGGCTGCTGGCGACGTAGGCCATCAAGTCCTGGTGCAGGGCGCTGAACCAGAGGCCGTTGTAGATCAGGTCGGCGTATTCCTGGGAGACCAGCGTCTTGAAGCGATGCGACTCGCGGCTGAGGACTAGTCGTTCGATCTCTTGGTGCGCCTCGGTGAGGATGATCGCGCCGGGAGCCTCATAAAGCTCGCGCGATTTGATCCCGACGAGGCGATTCTCGACCAAATCGATGCGTCCGATGCCATTTTTGCCGCCGATTTCGTTCAATTTCTCAACGATTTCGACAACATCGGTCTCTTTTCCGTCCAAGGAGACCGGTCGGCCCTGGGCGAAACCGATCGTCACTTCGGCCCCTTCGTCGGGAGCCGCGCCCGGGTCGGTCGTCCACTCGTACGCGTCGACGGGTGGCTCGGCCCAAGGATCCTCGAGCTCGCCGCACTCGACGCTGCGACCCCAAATGTTCTCGTCGATGCTGTAGGGGTTCTCGGACGTCGCTTTGACCTCGATCTTGTGCTTGGCGGCGTACTCGAGGGCTTCCGGCCGGCTCATCTTCCATTCGCGGACCGGGGCGACGATGCGCAGTTCCGGGGCGAGCGTGCGGAAGGTGACGTCGAAGCGGACCTGGTCGTTGCCTTTGCCGGTGCATCCGTGAGCGACCGCGACGGCGCCGTGCTTCTTGGCGATCTCGACCATCATCCACGCGATCAGCGGACGTCCAAGGGCGGTCGCGAGCGGGTATTTTCCCTCGTAGAGCGTGTTGGCCATCAGGGCGGGGACGACGAAGTAGTCCATGAACATGGCGCGGGCGTCGGTCACTTCCGCGTCGATGGCGCCCGTTTTGAGGGCCTTTTGCCGGACGCTTTCCAGATCGACGCCCTGTCCCAAGTCGGCCGTGAAGGTGACGACGTCGAACCCGTACTTTTCCTTGATCCAAGGAACCATGATCGACGTATCGAGGCCGCCGCTATAGGCGAGAATGCATTTTTCGTTGGCCAAAGGTGGTGCTCCCGAGTGGTTCGCGGTCGACGGACAATCGCTTTGTTTTATGGGAGGCGCGTCACGTCGCCAATCGAGGCTCGGGCGACGCCCGGCGCTCGCGGTGGGTGTCGGAGTCGAACGTGGGATCGGTTGACCTCACCGGGGGGGAGAAATGCTCGCTCCGTTCCAACGGGAGGTTCGTCTTGGCGAAGCTCCTACCGGGCAACACTGACTGACAGCTAGCCAGTGGCACCCGAGTACTCCGATCGATCTGTGGGCTGAGCTACTTCGCGTCCTTCTTGAGGTCGAAGTCGAAGGTTCCGCCGCTGGTGCCGACGTCGATCTTCAGCTCGGTGGCTTGGTTGTAGCGGGGAGGGATGATCTGTTCGAGAAGCGGGACCTTCTTCATCGGATCGAATTCGTCCGGCTGCGTCTTGCCGGTGTCGACCAGGGAGACGATGGAGACTTCCTTCGGTCCGGGCGTGGGGCCGTTGGACGTGCCGAGGGAGTAGCTGCCACCGTTGATCTCGCCTTCGCCGACCAGTCCGCCCCCGACGGGGTTGAAGCGAACCACCCCTTGCTCGAGCGGTTGCCCGTCGAGGGTCACCTTCCCCGACACCGCCACGCGTCCCTCGCTATTTCCGGAGCAGCCGACGATTGGCACCAAGCCCAACAGGACCGCGATCATGGTCAAACGAGCGAACATCGTGGTGAGGATTCCTTGCGAAAGGGGACTCGACGAGAGGAGTCCGAACTAGAAACCGGTATTGCCGAGCGGTTCGCCGTCGTCGCGTCGGCCAATGCTCTGAAGGATCGCCAAGTCGGCCGCGTCGGAAATGAAGCGAACCGATCCGTCGACCATCGCCGCGTGCGCTCCACCGGGATGAAAACTTCCCATCGCCCGACTGAAGACGCCCCAGACATACGTTGACTTGCTGCCCACGCCGTTGGGGATGGTGCCGTCCGCGTTGGTGGAATCAAAGTTGCGGCGCGGTTGATTGATGGGCTCACTGAGCGCCACGGCCTGGGCGTCGGGACCAATCCTAGTATTTCGGGCGCTGCATGCCCATGTCCTGCCCCCATTCTCGTTGCCGATCGACGCGGAGGTTACGGCCGACAGTTGGTACTTGGTCTCGCCGAGCAGCACGGTTCGGGAGGTTCCGTCCGAGGCATCCTCAACACGGTGGCTCGAATTGATGTGCATCATTCCATTATTCCAAAGGCCACGCAACAGACTGTTGTCGAAGGCGCACGCCTCGCTTGACGGTCCTCCCCCCATGACGGCCAGGTAGCAGCTCTCGTTCGCTTCGTTGGCAGCCGACGCGATTGGGTTGGAGGGACAGACGAAACTCGTGTTCAACATGCGCTGGGCCACCCGATTGGCGTCGAAGGCGGTACTGCTGTTCGATTGGCCTCGATGTTGGGCAAAGCTCTGCTCTAGATTGAACTGTTCGTACATCTGCTGTTGCTCGAGATAAGGGAGGACGAGTACCGTCCAGGGAGCTCGTCCCCAGCCAGCACTGTCGGAGGCGACGTCGAGTCCCCCTGGACAGGACAATCGCCCTCGATTGACCGAACTGGGGGGGAGCACTTGGTGCGTCTCGGCATAGCTGTGTAAGGCAACGGCAAGTTGCCGGAGCTTGTTGGCACACTGGGAACGACGCGCGGCTTCCCGGGCCTGCTGAACGGCCGGAAGGAGCAGACTCACCAAGACACCGATGACGGCAATCACGACCAGAAGTTCGACCAGAGTAAATGCGCGACGGCGATTCCCCATCGAAGAGCTCCTTTAAGTGACCGAGCATTCCCGATTCATTCTTGTACGGACTCTTGATCGCAGCGTGTCATGACGTGGGCACTCGCTATTGCCGCCGCGGCTCCCAACGTCACGTGGTTCAGTATCCCGAAGTACCGAGCGGTTCGCCGTCGTCGCGTCGGCCAATGCTCTGAAGGATCGCCAAGTCGGCCGCGTCGGAAATGAAGCGAACCGATCCGTCGACCATCGCCGCGTGCGCTCCACCGGGATGAAAACTTCCCATCGCCCGATTGGGAACCCCCCAAACGTAGGAGCCCTTCGGCGCGGTGGGGATGGTGGCGGCCGCGTTGGCCGGGTCGAAGTTTCGAACGGGATGGTTGGTCGGTTCGCTGAGAGCGACGGCCTGCGGATCGGGCCCGACGGCTCGGCTCATTGCCGAGTAGGCCCACGTGCGTCCGGTCTGGGCGTCGCCAATGGCGGCCGTCGTCGCGGGAGAGAGTAGGTATTTCGTCTCACCCAAGAGAACGGTCTTGGCGGTACCGTCGGTGGCGTCGCCGATGCGGTGGCTGGAGTTGACGTACATCATGCCGTTATTCCAGATGCCGCGCTGATCGTAGACCCCGCTTCCGGTACTTGCCGCACAGGCTTCGCCGTAGCCCCCGCCTCCCATGCAGCATAGGTAGTTGTTCTCGTTCGCTTCACGGGCCGAGGAAGAGACTGGATTGGAAGGGCATACGTAGTCGCTGTTGAGCTCACGCTGTAGAGCGCGGTTGTGGTTATAGACACTGGCCGAAGCCCCTCCTTCGTAGGAGACGAAGGGGGTGTTAACATTGAATCGATCGTAACGGGCTTGTTGGTCCGCATAGGGCAAAACGAGCACCGTCCAAGGTGCCATCCCGAATCCCGAAGCATCGTTGGCGATTCCGATTCCGCCAGGACAGGAGAAGGGTCGGCGGTGAACCGAGCTCGGTGGCAGGACCCCGTGCGTGTCGGCGTAGTTGTGAAGGGCGACCGCCAGTTGTTTCATCTTGTTGGCGCACTGAGAACGACGAGCCGCTTCGCGGGCTTGCTGAATCGCCGGAAGCAAGAGGCTGACTAGAACACCGATCACCGCGATGACGACCAGGAGTTCAACAAGCGTGAACGCGCGACGATGACGGAACGGCATGGTACCTCTTCCCGTGGTTGAAAATCGAGTTGTGAGAACTCCGAGGGCCCGCGAGTGACAAAACTAACAAGATCTATCGCGCCGCACCAAACCTTTTTCCCTCGGGAGTCGTCACGAACACGAGGTCCGTTGGACGCCAGCCGGTTGATACAATGAACCCGATGTCGCGTCCGTGAGCGGAAGGCTCGCCACGGCGTTCGCGTCTGGAGGAGATTCCCGCACATCATGCCCGAGCTTCCCGAGGTCGAAACCGTCGTGCGCCAAATCCGCCCGAAAACCCTCGGGCGTCAGATCCTGAGCGTGCGCAAAGCTTCGGCGAGTATGGCCGACTGTCCCTTCGGAACCTTCCGCAAGCACCTACCCGGACAGACGATCGAACGTCTCGATCGCCACGGCAAGTGGATGTTCTTTCGACTCTCCGACGGCAACACCCTCGTCATTCACCTCGGCATGACGGGACGCCTCGGCATCGCCCATCATGGGGAGCCCCCCGCCAAGCACACCCACTTGCGGCTCGATCTCGGCGTCGAGGAAGAGCTTCGTTTCAGCGATCCCCGGCGTTTCGGGGAGCTTTGCCTCTACGATTCCTCGACGATGCACGAGCGATTCGGCCCCCATCGGCTCGGTCCCGACTCGACGACGATCACGCCCAAGGCGTGGGAAACGGCGATTCGCAAATCGCGCCGACCGATCAAGGCGATTCTGCTCGACCAGCGGGCCGTCGCCGGTCTGGGGAACATCTACGTCGACGAGATCCTCTTCGATGGCCAGGTCGCTCCCGCCCGGCTCGGAGTTACTATCACGACCGAGGAAGCCAAGCGTCTGCACCGTTCGATGCGTCTCGTCCTTGGGCGGGCCCTGAAGCATCAAGGGACCAGTATTCGCGATTATGTGACCGGTCAGGGCGTTCCCGGCGATTTTCAGCGGTACTTGCGCGTGTACGGTCGAGCGAATCAGCCTTGCAAAAACTGCTCCGCTCCGATCGAATTGACACGTACAGTAGTCTCCGGACGGGCGACGCACTGGTGTCCCATCTGTCAAACGATGGAAGTGGCGCCAACTGAATCGCTCTCGGCAAACCGCTAGCCAGGACTCGGCATCCTGGGAACATGGAGTGTGCCCGCGTCGTCAAGCTGGGAGGTTGGCGAACGGGATAGCGGTCATGGCTGGGAACGCGTGGCAGCCCATCTGCACCAAAGGAGTCATGGGGCGACGAGGTGACATCGGCACGCGGTAGCGCGACCCCGTGGTCGACTGCCAAACGCCTTCCCAACGCCCACGCATTATGTCGTATCGGACGATCAAGAGACTCCTGGGGGAAACGAGCCTGGAGCGGAAGTGCCGACTTCTGCTCGGCGGCGGTATCCTCATCTTGATCTTGCTCAGCTTCTTTTTCTACGGCTACCAGACGGAAAAACTGGTCTGGGACCAAACCGAACTCTCCGGCGAAATGCTCGCCTACCGCGTCCTCCTCGAAACCCATTGGCCCGACAGCGGCGAAGAGCCGAACGGCGACGATCCCGTCAGCGAACGGGAACTTGCGGAGCGGGAACTGCCCGACGAGTTGGCCAAGGAGTTCCCCTCAAAACAGCAGGGGGAGCAAAAGCCGCCCGAGTGGGTCAATTATACCTCCCGCTTCCTCCGCTCGAAGAGCAACGACCTGCGCCACATTCCGCAGACTGAATGGGAGCGGGAGAGCATGCGTCTGCTCGAACGGCGCGATCGCACCGAGGTGACGCATATCAACCGCGAACACGACTTTTTCGAGTACCTGCGGGCGATCACGGCGCAGCAGTCGTGCTTGAAATGTCATCCGACGGCGCTCGATCGCAAGCTCGGTTACGCCGATCTGAAGGAGGGGGACATGATGGCCGCGATCGCCATCAAGATTCCGCTCAGCGACACCGAGTTGGCCGTCAACGTCAATCGGGCGATCTTGCTCGCTTTCGCGATTGGCACCGCGATCCTCGCGATGCTCTTCGCGTACGTCACCGTTCGCTACGTCATCGTCAAGCCGGTGGCCCACCTCAAGGAGGTCAGCGAGGAGATTGCCAGCGGCAACCTCGATATTCGCAGTAACATCGAGACCGGCGACGAATTCCAAGAGCTGAGCCATGCCTTTAACCGCATGTTGCGGCGACTGGTGTCGATGCAGGACGAGCTGCGCAACGTCAACGCGAGCCTCGACCACAAGCTCGACGAACTCGCCCGCGCCAACATGGCCCTCTTCGAGATGAACCGCCTCAAGAGCGACTTTCTGGCGACGATCAGCCACGAATTGCGCACACCGCTGAACAGTATCCTCGGGTTCAGCGACCTACTCGCGGAAGTGCAGGGGCTCGAGCAAAAACAGCAGCGCTGGGTCGGCAACATTCAGAGCTCGGGCAAGATGCTGCTCAACATGATCAACGACATTCTCGACCTCGCCAAACTCGAGGCGGGCAAGATGCAGTTGCACATCGAGGACTTCAGCCTGCGCGACGTTGTCGAGGGGCTGATTCAGATGACGCTCCCGCTCGCCGACAAGAAGAATATCGCCCTGGAGGCCGAGATCGAGTCGTCGATCCCGATCCTGCACCAAGACAGTGGCAAGCTGCAACAGATCATCTCCAACTTGCTCTCCAACGCGATCAAGTTCACGCCCGAGGGGGGACGAATCGTCGTGATCTGCAATCCGGAGGGCAACCGCGTCGCGATCAGCGTCGCCGACAACGGCATCGGCATCGCCCCCGAGGACCAGCAGCTCGTCTTTGAAAAGTTCCGCCAATCCGAGAGCGGGCTGACGCGGATGCATGGCGGCACCGGGCTCGGTCTGTCGATCGTTCGCGAGCTAACCAAGCTCCTCGGCGGAGACGAGGTCAAGCTCGAAAGCGAGGTCGGCCGCGGCAGCACCTTCCTGATCCGCATTCCGATGCACCTGGAGTCGCGCGATCCCATGGAACTCAGTTTGGGCGACGACGCGCTGGAGTTCTCCAAGGCCCGCGAACTCGAGATTCGTTACTACTCCTCCCAGGATCGAGCGGTCAACGCCGACAGCTCCGGTTGACCCTCGCGTTCCTCTTTCGATGAATGAAACCCTGCGTCCCGCGCCTCCGCGAGGGAGGTGAATGAGGGACGTCCGCGAATGCCATCACGATGGTCCATGCTCGGGGTCTTGAATGAGCCAGCCGAAACTCGTCCTGGGAACACGAAACCTGAAGAAACGCGATGAACTCGAAACCCTGCTCGGGGTCAAGGGACTCGCCGTCGTCACGCTCGCAGACTACGATGAGGTGCCGGAGGTCGTCGAGGATGGAGCGACCTTCATGGCCAACGCGCGCAAGAAGGCGATCGAGCTCTCCCAGGCCCTCGGCGTTTGGGTGCTCGGCGAGGACAGCGGTCTATGCGTCGACGCGATCGACGGGGCGCCGGGAATTTATTCGGCCCGGTACTCGGGCGAGCCTTGCGACGATGAACGCAACAACGACAAGTTGCTCGACGCTCTCGCGGACGTTCCCGACGAGCGGCGCACGGCGCACTACGTTTGTACGATTGCGATCGCCGATCCGACGGGAACGATTCGCGGTGAGGCTGAGGGAAAGTGTCACGGGCGGATCATTCGCGAGCGCCGTGGCGGCAACGGCTTCGGCTACGATCCACTCTTTCTCATTCCGTCGGAGGGGAGGACCTTCGGGGAACTGAGCAGCGAGTTCAAGCACTCGTGTAGTCACCGCTCGGTCGCGGTGCGCGAACTGCGTCCGCAAGTCGTCTCCCTACTCGAGGCCGGGGCCTGGTCAATGGGCTAGATGCTCCTTCTTCGGGTGCCACTGGCTGCTCGTCAGCCAGGGTTCGCAACGTGGGGCCAAACCGATGTCACTGTCGACGGGGGCCCGAGGAGTGGCAATCTCAACTCCCGCTTGCCCGAGGAGCTAGTGCTTTGTCGAATACTAGATTTCGGGTTGGGGACGCACGATCACTTCTCGCTGGCTGACCGGCAGCCAGAGCCACCCGAACTCTTGGATCCGACAAAGCACCAAGTTCCATTTCCGCAAGTGGGTCAGGGGAATCGTTGGCCGTCGCTGGCTGCGACGGTATACAAAGCGCGAGTTCGATCTCGGCGCAAGGCTGCGCAACAGGAACCGTCAGCAGTGGATGCGATGAACTTGCAGTCACGCTGGAATGGAAACTCGTGAACGCGGCAACGGTGCGGGATGCCAAGCATCGCAAGAGCCGATGACTTGCCCGATCGCGCCGCTCGACACGTCGTTCCTTCCGCGATGTTGGATGAATCTCCCCAAGTCCTTCATGGAGAACGACGCGATGAAGTTTCTCTCCCGCTTGCTTGTCCTCGGACTATTCGCCACGCCGGTAAGCGCCGGCCAAATCAACGACTGGGTGAATCCCGACACCGGATGGGTCGTCTATCTCTGCACGCAGGGAGATACCTCGATCGCGCTGGCGCCCGCCGCCGGTTGCAATGTCTACTCGATCAAGTACCAAGGCGTCGAAATGCTTCGGCAGCCTGAGTCGCTCACGGAGCTTAAGAAGGGACCGGAGTACGGCACGCCCATCCTTTACCCGACTCCCGGCAAGGTGCGCGACGCCAAGTTCTTTTACAAGGGGGAGAACTACTCCTTCACCCCCAACGAGGGGCCGCACTTCGCCCACGGCGTCGTCTTCAACGCTCCCTTCGAAGTCGTCAACACCAGCTCCGACGACGAGTCGACGACCGTCACCTGTGCCCTCAACTTCACGCCCGAGACCCCTTGGGGAAAGAGTTTCCCCTTCGCCCACAAGCTGATCGTCGAGGTCTCCGTCACCGCCAAGGGTGTTCGCTGGACCTATACCGTCGACAACAGCAATGGTCAGAAGTCGGTGCCCTACGGTTTCGGTCTGCATCCCTGGTTCGTCTATCACGGCAGCCGGGCCAACTCGTACCTGACGGTTCCCGCCGCGAACCTGATGGAGGCGGACGAACTGCTCCCCAGCGGTCGGCTTCTGACGCTCGGCGGTAAGTACGTCGATGGCGAGATCGAGTTCGGCAGCAAGCAACCGGTCGGCAAGCCGGTCTCGCTCGGCAACTTCGTCGCGGACAACCTCTACTATGGCCTACGCCCGGAGCAGCCGATCGTGGTGAACTTCCGGGACGCGAGCAAGGAGATTGGCCTGTTCGGGTCGACGAACTTCAACCACGCGTTCGTCTACACGCCGATGAAGCCCTATTTCAGCATCGTCAACTCGACGAGTGCCTCCGATGCGCACAACTTGCACGCGAAGGGGCAGGAAAAGACCGCCAATCTCTTGGTGACTGAGGGAGGTGGCAAGGACACGGGTTGGGTCGAGCTTCGCATGAAGTATTTCGGCCCGACCGACCAGGTGATCACCGCGCCGCAATAGTCATCGGGTTGCCACGTCGAGCCCCGATGGTCATGGGGCAATCGTCCTTCCTCTCTGGCGAGCCCCGGTTGATTCAACCGGGGCCGACCCTGTCGGCAAGAAGTCCCTGGGAAAACGCCGTTCGAGAAGAGTGGATCGGGTTGGCGTTCGACCACTTGTCCGAGACTTCTTGCGGCTTCGCCGCCCCGGTAGCGAAGCAACCGGGGCTAGCCGAATGGACTTGGTAGCGGAGCAACCGGGGCTGGCCGAATAGACCTCTCTCTGGCGAGCCCCGGTTGATTCAACCGGGGCCGACCCTGTCGGCAAGAAGTCCCTGGGAAAACGCCGTTTGAGAAGAGTGGATCGGGTTGGCGTTCGGCCACTTGTCCGAGACTTCTTGCGGCTTCGCCGCCCCGGTAGCGAAGCAACCGGGGCTAGCCGAATAGACTTGGTAGCGAAGCAACCGGGGCTGGCCAAATAGACCTCTCTCTGGCGAGCCCCGGTTGATTCAACCGGGGCCGACCCTGTCGGCAAGAAGCCCCTGGGAAAACGCCGTTCGAGAAGAGTGGATCGGGTTGGCGTTCGGCCACTTGTCCGAGACTTCTTGCGGCTTCGCCGCCCCGGTAGCGAAGCAACCGGGGCTAGCCAAATAGACTTGGTAGCAAAGCAACCGGGGCTGGCCGAAGAGACCTCTCTCTGGCGAGCCCCGGTTGATTCAACAGGGGCCGACCCTGTCGGCAAGAAGTCCCTGGGAAAACGCTGTTTGACAAAAAGTGGATCGGGTTGGCGTTCGGCCACTTGTCCGAGACTTCTTGCGGCTTCGCCGCCCCGGTAGCGAAGCAACCGGGGCTAGCCGAATAGACTTGGTAGCGGAGCAACCGGGGCTGGCCGAAGAGGCTTGGTAGCGGAGCAACCGGGGCTGGCCGAATAGACCTCTCTCTGGCGAGCCCCGGTTGATTCAACAGGGGCCGACCCTGTCGGCAAGAAGTCCCTGGGAAAACGCTGTTTGACAAAAAGTGGATCGGGTTGGCGTTCGGCCACTTGTCCGAGACTTCTTGCGGCTTCGCCGCCCCGGTAGCGAAGCAACCGGGGCTAGCCAAATAGACTTGGTAGCAAAGCAACCGGGGCTAGCCAAATAGACCTCTCTCTGGCGAGCCCCGGTTGATTCAACCGGGGCCGACCCTGTCGGCAAGAAGTCCCTGGGAAAACGCCGTTCGACAAAAAGTGGATCAGGTTGGCGTTCGGCCACTTGTCCGAGACTTCTTGCGGCTTCGCCGCCCCGGTAGCGAAGCAACCGGGGCTAGCCAAATAGACTTGGTAGCGGAGCAACCGGGGCTGGCCGAATAGACTTGGTAGCGGAGCAACCGGGGCTGGCCAAATAGACTTGGTAGCGGAGCAACCGGGGTGATCGCTGGAAGATCATGGCGGCGTCGCGGGGATGATTGCCTGTCTTACCCGCATACCTTTCCCTTCTCAACATCCCCGCGTCCTGTGCGATCTCACGTTTCCCCTCCTTTACAACGCCATGAGGGAAACGTTTTCAATTCGACTCCCGAAATGAGGCTGAAAACTCACGCCAGCTTGCCCAAATGCATGTGATTCGGGTTTGGCACGGGGTGTGCAATGGAAAGAGGCCGTCAGAGAAATGTCTCAGAAGGGAGTCGGAACGATGCGTCTTTCACACCGGTTCGAGCAGTTCATCTTCTCGGAAGGGGAAACTTCGGTGCGGGAACTGGCCCAGACCTTTGGGCTGCCCGAGGGACGCTGCCGCGAGGAGATCGAAGGGTTGGTCCCCTTCGGTGTTGGACTCCGAGCGGATGGGACGGTAAGCGTCCTCGACTGACTTCGTGACCAACGTTTCCAGTGACACCGCTGGCAGGCGGAAACTCCGGATGCCGGGGACGAACTCCACGCCGTCCTCGGCCTCCTGGAGGTCTCTTCGCGAACGACGCGCGAGACCTTCTCAGCCACTTCTAGCCGTCAAGTTCCTCGGGGTAGAGTTCGGCGATCTTGCCTGACGCCTCGGCCTCGGCAACCTTCTGCTGCCAAGCCTCCCACGATTTTCCTTCCGCCGTATCCCGGCCCGTGAACTCCAAGCCAACGACATCACGATAAGCGTATCGCCGCGGCGTCTCCTCGTTCTTCGCGAACATCTCGAGGTAGGGCTCGGCCGCGTCGATGTCTCGATTGAAGAGATAGCCGACCACCGTTTCTCCAGACGTCAGTTCGATCGTCACGTCACCGCGGTAATCGAACGCCTTTTCAATCGAGTCGGAAATGGGAGCACGGGTCTCGTTGGAATTCGTGGTCATGGGCGTCTCTTAGATGTAGCTTCCGGCGACCGAGGCCTTCGCGGTCTTCCAGATGCCTGAGATCGTGAACGTTTGGTCGACCGACGTCGGTTCGAAGCCGGAGTGGACCATGCAATTGCTGCACTTCTGGTTGCCGCTCTTGTGGCCGTACTTGGACCAGTCGGTCGAGTCGAGCAACTCCTGATAGGTCTCGACGTAGCCCTCTTGCTGTAGGTAGCAAGGGCGCTGCCAGCCGAAGATGTTGTACGTCGGAATGCCCCACGGGGTGCAGTCGTACTGTTCGTGCCCCATGAGGTAGCGGATGAAGAGCGACGACTGGTTGAATCGCCAGTGCCGTTTCGGCTTGGAGAAGATACTGCGAAAGAGCGACTGAGTTTTCTCGCGGCCGAGGAAGTGCTGTTGGTCGGGCGCCTTGGGATAGCTGTATCCGGGCGAGACCATCATTCCCTCGACGCCGAGCTTCATCATGTCGTCGAAGAAGCCGCGAATCCTGTTCGGATCGGTCCCCTCGAAGAGGGTCGTGTTGGTCGTGACCCGGAAGCCGCGACCGATCGCTTCCTTGATCGCGTCGACGGCGATGTCGTAGGTCCCCATGCGGCAGACGGCGAAGTCGTGCTCCTTGCGCGGGCCATCCATGTGTACGGAGAAGCTCAGGAATTTCGTCGGTTTGAAGAGATCGAGCTTTTCCTTCAGCAGCAGCCCGTTGGTGCAGAGGTAAACGTAGCGTTTGCGCTCGACCAGGCCCGCGACAATCTCGTCGATCCGCGGGTGCATGAGCGGTTCGCCCCCGGGGATCGAAACCAGCGGAGCACCGCATTCCTCGACGGCGGCGAAGCATTGCTCGGGGGAGAGTTGCCGTTTGAGGATATGGGCCGGGTACTGGATCTTGCCGCAGCCGGCGCACGCGAGGTTACAGCGAAAGAGCGGTTCGAGCATGAGGACCAGTGGGTAACGCTCGGTGCCGCGCAGTCGGTTGCTCAACACGTAGCGAGCGACGGTCCACATCTGGGAAATAGGTACGGCCATCGTGATTCTTTCAGAGCGGAAGGTGTCCTAGCAGCCGTTGAACGAACCGCCAGTGCTTCGTCACCAATCGGATTGCGTGTTGGCGGAGCCCAACTCCTTGGCACCGGCTGACAAGCAGCCAGTGGCACCCGACATTTGGAACCCGAACATTGAAATGGACCAGCCCACTAGCCATCGAGAAGACGGGATCCGTTCGCCACCATGTCGGCGTTCTCTTGGGCCGAGGTGTGGGCCTGCGACAACGCCATGAGCGGAAAGACAAGTCGATAGTAATGGTACCGGAGGTAGAAGACCTTGGGAAACCCGGTTCCGGTGAAGTAGGGCTCGTCCCAGCTTCCGTCGTCGTTTTGGGTGCGGAGCAGATATTCGACCCCCTTGGCGACTTCGGGAGAGTCCCCCTCGCCGGCGGCGATCAGTCCCAAGATGGCCCAGGCCGTTTGAGAGGGAGTCGCCGGACCTTGGCCCATCAGGTTTCGGTCGGCGTAGCTGCTGGCGGTCTCTCCCCAACCCCCCTCGGGTTGCTGGACCGACTTGAGCCACTTGACGCCCTTGCGGATCCGCTCGTCGGACATGTTGAAGCCGATCGCCGAGAGCCCAACGAGCGTCTGCCAAGTTCCGTAAATGTAGTTGACGCCCCACCGGCCGAACCAGCATCCTTCGGGCTCTTGGTGGCGAAGGATGAAGTTGACCGCCTCGTCGATACGCTGTTCGCCGACCCGGTGACCGAAGCGGGCGAGCATTTCCAGCACGCGAGCGGTGATATCGGGACAGCTCGGATCGAGCATCGCGTTGTGATCAGCGAAGGGGATCGATTCGAGGACGGTGTTGTTGATGTCCCGATCGAAGGCGGCCCAGCCGTAGTCGGAGCACTGCATGCTCCAAATCCAGTCGTAGGCCCGGCGAAGTGTCGCCTTGACGTCGGAGAGTTCCTCGCAGGAGGTCCGTTTGAGCGCCATCATGACCAGGGCCGTGTCGTCGACATCGGCGTAGAAGTCATTGCGATACTCGAACGCCCAACCGCTCGGCTCGACGCCGGGATTGTTGACTCCCCAGTCGCCGACGCGGCGGATCTCCCGGCCGAGGAGCCACTCGGCCGACTGCCGCAGGACGCCGTGATCGGGTGAGAGGCCGGCATCGGCGAGAGCCACCGTGGCCCAACCCGTGTCCCAAACGGGAGAGACGCAGGGCTGAATGCGGATGGTGTCGTCTTCCTCGATGATCAAGTCATTGAGTTGCTTCCACGCCCACTGCATCTGAGGGGATTCGTCCGCATAGCCCAGGCAGCGAAGCGCGAGGATGGTGTAGACCATCGGCGGGAAGATCGCGCCGACGCCGTCACTCCCCTCGAAGTGTTCGAGCATCCACGTCTCCGCCAAGCGAAGCGACCGCTTGCGGACGAAAGCGGGGGCGAACCGCTCGTAGACCTTCAGGCCGCGATCGACGACGCGGAAGAAGTTGGCCCACGAGAAGTAGGGTTTCTCGAAGAGGCTCGCCTTGGGGAGATCCTTGGGGCTGGGCGGCGAGCAGTAAAGCTCGCTGATCCCCATCGACTCCGGTAATTCGTTGGTCGGTTGGAATGCGCGAAAGATGCTCAGCGGGACGACGATCGTCCGCGTCCACGAGGACATCGCGTAGATGTTGATCGGGAACCACGTCGGCAGCAGCAGCAATTCCGGCGGCACTGAGGGGCAGTGGTTGTAAGGGATCTGGCCCAGGGCGGCGAAGTAGAAGCGGGTGAAGCTGTTGACGGATTCGGCGCCGCCGAGACGAAGGACGACCTCGCGGGCGCGTCGCATCGGCGTGCTGTCGGGGTCGTGGCCGGCGATTTTCAGGGCGAAGTAGGCCTTGGCGGTGACGCCGACATCGGGCGGTCCGCCAGGATAGTTGGCCCAACCCCCTTCGGGGCCTTGGGTTTTCAAGAGGTAGCGGGCACACTTCTCGATCCGCGGGTCGTCGAGCTTGCCGCAGATCGCCAGGAGCAGGACGTATTCGGACTCGAGGATCGTGTCGCCTTCGAGTTCGGCGCACCAGTGGCCGTCATCGTGCTGCAGGGAGACGAGAAAATCGGCGGATCGTGCGATCCCCATCTCGAGTGCTTCGAGATCCGACTCCATTGGTGTCGAGTCGGACCCGTCCTGGGCTGACGGTTCCGCGGCGAGCGCCCGTGAATTCATGGTCCACGCGTCCTTGATGTTGAAGGCCGATCTAGCGGTATGTCCCTGTCCGTCTCCAGCACCATTGCCAGGGCGCGACAGGCGGACCGTTCTTAAGAACCAAGCATTTTTGGTGCAAGATCAAAGCGGATCGAGCGTTCTCGGTGTCGATCCCCTTGTCGTGACTCTCCGTGGTCCTTTTCCATCAACTTCCCAGGGACATCCGTGGTTCCGAGGCGGTCAACGCCATGATCACCGCTTGGCGGCTTTCTTTTTCGCGGACTTTTTGACGCTCTTGTTTTTGCCCGTGGTGCGGGCGGCCGCTTTGACCGCTTTCTTCGCGGCTTTCTTCTTTGGCGACGCTTTTTTTACTGCTGCGGTTTTGGCCTTCTTCTTGCCCTTGCTCTCTTCTTTGTCGTTCCCGAAGATCGCGTCCCAGTTGGGCACACCGTAGCTTCTGGTGATGGGACCGCTCAACTTGTCTCTCCTTGCCCTTGCCCCGAGTTGCCAGCGACCAAACTCCCTTGCGACGCTCCAACTTGCTTCCGCATTATGCGCATGTGATCAATACTTTCCAGATGAATCAGATGGCCTGGGAGCCTCCGTTTTGCCCATTCCAGGCGGTATTTCACCTAAAGGGTCATACGCAACGATGGCACGTGTCGATTGGTGGTCATTGACAAATGAGGAACTCGCGCTGCAGTGTGACGAGGATCGATACCGCGCCAGCGGTCCCGGCGGGCAGAAGCGGAACAAGACCGAATCGGCCATCCGGCTCCGCCATCGACCGACGTCGCTCATCGTCACCGCCGTCGAGAGTCGTTCCCAGCACGAAAACCGGGCCCGCGCCCTAAGACGGCTCCGCGAGGCGCTCGCCTTCTCCCTGCGTCAACCGATTGACACGGAGAACATTCCGTCCCTTCTCCTCGATGCCGCCCATCATCGTACGCTGCACATCGGGCGGAAGGATCCGTCATTTCTTCCAGTCGCCGCAAGTCTCCTCGATTTACTCGCCGAGAAGGGGGGGCGGCTTTCGACCGTCGGCGACTGCTTGGAAACCAGTACCGGGAGCCTTGTTCGCTTTCTTCGCTCCGAGGGGGACATGTGGAAGGAAGTCCAGCGCATCCGTCGCGAGAACGATTTGCCGTTGCTGCGTTGAGTGGGGAGCGACCGAGGGCCCGGCGGGCATCTGAGGCGACGTGGAAGGTCTTCTTTCCGAATGGAGGGTGCCACGCGCAAAGGTGGAGGTTTTGCCCGATCCATCTATGCGCGTCCCAGAGGCTCCAGTAGAATTGAGGGTAGGGATTGACGCCCACCATGCCCGACAGGGTGACAACTACCGCAGCGGAGGCCGGCGGAACCAGATGATTCACTATACCTGCGATCTTTGCGGGAAACAGATGGCTTCCAACGACAAGGATCGCCATGTGATCCACATCGAGATTCGACCGGCCGACAGCAAGTGGGAACTGACCGAGGAAGACATCGACGAGGACAACCTCGCGAAGGTCAGTCAGCTCATCAAGCAGGCCGAAGGGAAGGGGACCGATCCCTACGACGACCCGACGCCGATTCGGATCCGCTACGACTCCTGCCCCACCTGCAAGGAGAAGTTCCTCAAGAACCCCTTCAATTGCAAGCCGGTCGCCAAGGTGACCTTTAGCGAGAACTAAGCATTTGGGGTTTTCGGATTCGCCGTGCGACACTGGCTGCTTGCAGCCAGTGATTGGCGCACGCTTGGGAACACTGGCTGGCAAGCAGCCCGTGGCACCCTACGCCGGTTGTTCCCAACTACGCCCGTAGCTCGCCACCGAACTTGCTGGTCAGCGCGTCGATGACGGCGGACTGGTAGCCGTCGACTTCGTCGCGGGTGAGGGTTCGCTCCGGCGAGCGGAAGGTCATGCGGAACATCACCGATTTCTTGCCCTTCTCGATCGGCTTGCCGCGGTAGATGTCGACGTAGCGCAGATCTTCCAGAAGAGGCCCAGCCGTCGCGCGAACCGTTCCTTCCAAGTCCGACCATGCGACCACTTCGTCCAGGACGATCGAGAGATCACGCTGCATGCTCGGCTGGTCCGGCAGCGGCGTGACGTGGGCGACGAGCCGCGCCGCGTCGATCAGCGGAGCGACTTGCAACTCGGCTCCCACCACCTGGCCCCGCAAGTCGATCCCGTCGCGGATCTCGTCGGCGATATGCCCGATGACGCCGATCCGCTTGCCGTCCAAGATCATCTCGGCTCCCTCGCCCATTCTAAAGCCGACGACCTCGCGCGGCTTGAACGAGACCCCGAGCCGCAGACGGGTGAAGAGCTGTTCGAGATGACCGCGAACGCTGAAGAAGTTGTACGTCGTCATCAGGCCGACCGCGACCGGCTCCTCCGGCAAGGCGTCTCCCGACCCGGGAAGGTAGATCTGGGCCGACTCGAAGAGGTGAATGTCCTCACAGCCGCGCGCTTCGTTGACGCGGGCGACCGACAGAAGGTTCGGCAAGAGCGACTGCCTGAGCCGGTTTTCTTGCTTTCGGCTGGAGTGCTTGACCAACAGCGGCTCCTCGGTCGACCACGGACGGATCGACTGGACGGTCGCGGCGTCGGTGAAGCTGAAGGTGACCGTCTCGCAGTACCCGAACCCGACGAGCTGATCGCGGAGGATCTTCATCACGCGCTCGTCGGAACGGCGCGGCTCGATGGCCAAGGGGATGGCTCGATCCTCGGGGATGCTGTCGTAGCCGTAGATGCGGCCGACTTCCTCGATCAGGTCGATCTCACGCGTCAGGTCGCGACGGAAGCTCGGCGGCTTGCCCGCGATCACGCCGTCGTCGCGCGATTCGATCTCCATCCCGAGATCCCCGAGAATACGCGCCGCGTCGTCCTCGGCGACCTCGATGCCAAGGACCTTCGGGAGGCGCGCGACCCTAAGGGAGATGGTCGGCCGCTCCGTCTCCTCGGTCCCCAGGTGAATGAAGCCCTTGGCGACCTTCCCGCCGGCGAGCTCTTGGAGAAGGTGGCAGGCCCGATCGCTCGCCCACGCGACCCCCTCGGGGTCGATCTTGCGCTCGAAGCGGTAGGAGGAATCGCTGGAGAGATCGAGTGCGCGCGAGGCGTGCCGCACCCACATCGGGGCGAACTCGGCGGTCTCGAGCAGGATGTTGGTCGTTCCCTCGTGGACTTCGGTTTCGGCGCCGCCCATCACGCCGGCGAGGGCGATGGCTTTCTCCGCGTCGGCGATGACCCCCATCTTCGGGGAAAGCTGAAACGTCCTCTCCTTGTCGACGATGCCGACGAAGGGTTCCCTCTCTTTGGCCGGTCGGACGACGATGCGGTGGTCGGCGAGGCGGTCGTAGTCGAACGCGTGCAGCGGTTGGCCGCACTCGAGCAAGACGTAGTTGGTGATGTCGACGACGTTGTTGATCGGCTTGAGTCCCAAGGATCGCAAGTGTCGTTGCATCCAGGTGGGGCTGGGAGCGATGGTGACTCCCTCGATCACGCGGGCGCGGTACCGCGGGCACCAGTCGTGGGCGTTCCCCTCGATCGAAACGCTGGTCAAGTCCTCGACCGATGTCTTGGATTCATCGAAGCTCGTGTCGGGGAAGAGGAGTTCCTTGCCGAAGAGGACCGCGACCTCACGCGCGACGCCCAAGTGGCCGAGGCAGTCGGGGCGGTTGCTCGTCACCTCCAAGTCGATGGCGAAGTCGCCGTCGACCTCCTCGATGCCTTCGAGGTTCAGTCCGCTCATCATCAAGCGATCGACGAGGGTCTCGATCGACATGTCGAGACGTACGTACTGTTTGAGCCAATTCCAACTGACGATCATGACGCGTCCGTAGCTGATGTCGTTCGGGATGATAGGCGGCCCGCGCGAGGAGCGCCTCGGGGGCCGCGATGCAACGAGTTCCGAATAAGTCTTGGTATGGAAGGGACTGCTTTTGTCGACATCGGCGGGGCTTGGGAGCGGGGGATGACCAGCGATCGGGCGGTCGGACGAAGGGGCGGCGACGATGGGGCCGCTCCGGTCCGATTCGCGTCCCAATGATTGGCCCGGCGACAACCGAGGGCTCGTCTACTTTAAGGCGGGGCGGGGAGGTCAATCCGTTGCGACTCGACTGAGGTCCCCGAGTGGACTCGTCGGCGCATTCGTTTCAGCAGTCACGGTCGCGCTAAGAGTCGCGACCCTTCTCCAATTTCACCAAGATTCCCTCATTCCGCATCAGTCCCGGACTCAGCGGGGGGCGGCATCGTGCATAGTTTCTCCGTGCACCGAGGACGCGAGTAGCCTGTGAGGCCAGTTCCCGCAAGCGTTCTCGGTCGCTGCATGCGGTATCCCTGGAAGCTTCGAAACGACGGTCCAACATCGGTTCGAAACGCGTGGAGGACAGGAATGATCAAGAAGTTCGCCTTGCCCGTCGCGGTCCTGGTCGTCGGCGTTATGTCGACCAGTTCTGCTTGGGCGTTTTGCGGCGGCAAGAAGTACTCCTGCTGTAAGAAGAGTGCTTGTTGCCAGCCCCAATGCTGTTACACGACCTACAAGAAGGTCTGCCAAACTTGCTACAAGACCGTTTGTGAAACGGTTTACGAGAAGCAGACCCGCACCCGTTGCAAGACCGTTTGCGACAAGGTGTGGAAGGAAGAATGCAAGACAGTCATGAAGCCGTGCTACGAGACTCGCTACCGCGAGTGCCAGTACACGGTCTGCAAGCCGGTTTACGAGACCAAGATGGTCGAGAAGCAGATCAACTGCTGCAAGCCGGTTTACGAGACCAAGTACCGGACCTGCTCGTACACGGTCTGCAAGCCGGTTTATTCGACCAAGATGTGCACGAAGAACGTCGTGACCTGCAAGCCGGTCTACGAGACGAAGTATCGCACGTGCACCTACACGGTCTGCAAGCCGGTTTACTCGACCAAGATGTGCACGAAGAACGTCGTGACCTGCAAGCCGGTCTACGAGACGAAGTATCGCACGTGCACCTACAAGGTCTGCAAGCCCGTCTACGAGACCAAGATGGTGACGAAGAACATCGTCACGTGCCGTCCGGTCAAGGAGACGAAGTACCGCGAGTGCACCTACACGGTCTGCAAGCCGGTCTGCGAGACGGTGATGAAGACGGTTCGCCGTTGTGTCACCAAGCCGATCTGCGAGACGAAGACGGTCTGCGAGACGGTCTACGACAAAAAGCAGGTCTGCGAGTGCGTTCCGGGCAAGACCTACTGCAAGAAGGTTCGCGATCCGGGTTGCTGGGTCTGCGATCCCTGCACCTGCAAGCGGAAGTGGGTCAAGGGCCAGAAGCGGACGATCACGTGCAAGGAGCCCGATCGCCACGTGACCCGTTGCGTCAAGGTCCCGCGCACCGTCGCTCGTGAGGTCAAATGCGTTCGCTACGAGAAGAAGATCGTCTGCGAGCAGGTTCCCTGCAAGGTGACCCGCTACGAGAAAGAGACCTGCACCAAGCGGATTCCCTACACGGTCTGCCGCATGGTTCGCGAGTGCAAGCAGGTTCAGTGCCCTGTCCGCACCTGCCGCATGGTCACCGAGTGCAAGACCAAGCAGGTTCCCTACACCGTCTGCCGGATGGTGAAGGATTGCAAGCAGGTCCAGTATCCTGTCCGCACCTGCAAGATGGTCCAAGAGTGCAAGACCAAGCAGGTTCCCTACACCGTCTGCCGGATGGTGAAGGAGTGCAAGCAGGTTCAGTATCCTGTCCGCACCTGCAAGATGGTCAAGGAATGCCGCACCAAGCAGGTTCCTTACCGGGTCTGCCGTATGGAGAACTACTGCAAGACGATCCAGGTTCCGGTGAAGACCTGCCGCATGGAAAAGCAGATCTGCACCAAGAAGGTTCCCTACCGCGTCTGCAAGATGGTTCCCGAGCAGATCAAGTGCAAGAAGTGCGTGCTCGTTCCCCGCAAGGTCGAGGAAACCTACACCGTGTGCGTCCCGCGCAAGGTGACCAAGAAGGTTCCCTACCAGGTCTGCAAGTGCGTCCCGGTCTGCGTCTGCAGCGAGCCGACTTGTGATTCCTGCGACAGCGGTTGCAGCGAGGCTGGCGAGAGTGGTTGTGCCTGCAACGGCGACGACGACTAAGCTCGCGAGCGTGACGTGTCCCACCGAGAACCTGCGAAGGATCTAGGACCAAACGACCTCGAGCGGTCCCCTTCGCGAACCTGACGTTCTCTCCAGAAACCCCCGGCCGGGTCAACCCGCCGGGGGTTTCGCTTTTCATCCCTCCCCGTAGCCGCTACCGTCAACGTGATGATCACTCGTTCGACGAAAGCGACAGGCCCCGATGGATCCGCGGCGACTCCACCTCATCGTCACCTACTTGATGCTCTGCCTCGGCACCACCGCGCTTTGGATGGGCGAGGCCGAATACGTCTTTCCCTACCCGATCCTCGTCGTGGTGTGCGCGATCGTCGCCTACATCTGGGTCGACGGAAAACGTCTCACGAGGATGTCGACGCGACTGGCGAACATTCTCGGACTAATCATCATGACGCTCATCGGCGTGGAGGTCGTTCAAGGAGTCGTCAGCGCCGTCACGGCACTCGCGCACTTTCTCGTTTATCTCCAGGTCGCGATGTTCTTCCGCGAGAAGAGTACCGATGAACTCTGGCGGCTCTACGGGCTCAACCTCCTTCAAGTCGTCATCGGCTGCGTGCTCAGCCAGTCGCCCCTCTTCGGTATGTTGCTGTTGGCGTATCTCTTGCTCGCGGTCCTCTCGTTGGGGCTGTTTCAGCTCGTTCGGCACCAGGACCGACTCGGGCCAGAGATGCTTGGCAAGCGGGTTCGAGTTCCCCGCCTGGCCTTTTCCGGCGTGCTGCGGCGGCTGAGCCTCTTGTTCCTCGCGAGCATTCCCCTCGGGTTGGCGATCTTCTTCTTCGTTCCCCGGGGAGGCGCCATGTTCCACGTCACGACGATCGACGCCTCGAGCGCCTCCTCGCTGCGGACCGGGTTCTCCCACACCGTCAGCCTCGACGAGATGTCGCGAATCCTTGAGAGTGACGACATCGTCTTCGAGGCCTGGGTCACCAACGCCGAGGGCCAGGATGCGCGACTGCCGCCCGAGATCATGTGGCGGGGTAACGTCTACACCTCCTACGTCGACAAGCAATGGCGAACCTCGCCGACCTCCTTCCGGCGCAGCTTGCGCAATTGGTCGAAGCAGCCACCCTTGCAGTCCGATCAGCTCCTCGTCCGGATTGAACAGGAACTCCAGACGGGGGCGTCGCTCTTCGCGCCCAAGCCGCTCTACTGGGCCGAGGTTCACGTTCAGGGCTACGAGGAACGCTACCTTCCCTACGATGGCCGATTGGTGCTTGGCAAGGTCGGCGATCGCAGCGGCGGGGAGCCCAAGGACATCCGCTACTCGTTGATCATTGGCGCCCGCCAGAGTCTGACGCACGATCCATTCGAATTGCCCCCCTCGGCCCGCTACCTCCGGATGGCGACCAGGGTCCCCGACCACCTCGGACGGATGGCCGAACTGGCCCGCAGGCTGACCGCTGACCTCGCCCCCGATCGAGTCGACGAGAAGATTCGCCGTCTGATGACCTACCTCAAAGTCGAAGGTGGGTTCTCCTACTCGCTCGACATCATCCCCGTTGATCAGGGGCTCGACCCGGTCGAGGACTTTCTCTTCGAACGAAAGAGCGGCCATTGCGAATACTTCGCGTCGTCGCTGGCGCTCATGCTTCGGGCGATCGGAATTCCCTCACGCGTTGTCACCGGGTTCAAGGGGGCGTCCTACAACAGCGCCGGCGGCTACTACCGGGTTCGGGAGTACCTCGCCCACAGTTGGGTCGAAGCATACATCCCCGAACTCAAGTCGTGGCGGACACTCGATCCAACCCCCGCCACGGGTCGCGACGAGATCCTGGCGCTGCAGCAGTCCTTGCTCGATCCCGTGATCGACTTCTTCGCGGCGGCGGGCCGCGTCTGGGTGAGTTCGATCATCCAGTACAGCAACCAGGACCAACGTCGCTTCACCTTCGAGTTCCTGAATACCCTGGGGCGGGATCTCTTCGGTTTCTCGGAGGAGAACGCCGAGCCTGCCATGGCGAATGTCGACGAGACGATGCCGGGCTTCTGGTGGATTCCCCGTTGGGCGATTGTGCTGGCGTTCGTCGGAGTGCCGCTACTCTTTCTGGCCTCGTGGGTCGCGCCGTCGCTTTGGCGTCGCTGGCGACGGTATCTCGGGAGATCACCCCGTCGCCGGTCGCTGAGGCCCGGTCAGGTCCTGCCCCTCTATGGGCGTTGGCTGCGGCTCTTAGCGCGACAGGGCGAGCGGCGTCAGGCGACGCAAACGCATCGTGAGTTCGCCCTCGATGTGTCGCTGCGGTGGCAACAGGACCAGGAGCTGCGCCCCTGGGCCGACCTTCCACTTGCGATGGTCGACCGCTACTACGCGGTTCGCCACGGCCATCAGTCCTTGGAGCCAAGCGATGCCAAGGACCTCGAGCAACGTCTCGCTGGGTTCGAGCGGCAGATCAAGTCGAGACGTCGTCCGAGTCCCGCGACGACACTCGCCGGTCGCGAAACGTAGAATGCAGCATGTCCGAACATCGCCCTGGGAGCCGTCACGTTATGATCGTTCGTTTCGTTCCGATGCTGCTCTTGCTCGGTTGCTCCGTCGCGCTGGCGGACGAGGCCGCCAACCGGGACCGCATCCAGCCCTACGCGAAGAACCCGCACTACTGGCAATACAAGGGGAAGCCGGTACTCCTGCTCGGCGGCACCATCGAGGACAATCTCTTTCAACTTGCCGACGTCACCTTCGAGCTCGAGAGTCTCGTCCAGGTAGGGGGGAACTTCGTCCGCAACACGATGAGTTCCCGCGACCAGGGGAACCTTTGGCCCTTCAAGAAGGTTGGCGAGGACTACGACCTCGAGCAGTGGAACGATGAGTATTGGCAGCGTTTCGAGCGGTTCCTGAGTGAAGCGGCCAAACGCGACGTGATCGTTCAACTCGAGGTTTGGGCGACCTTCGACTTCTACCAGGGAACGTGGCGGGACAACAATCCGTTCAACCCAAACCTCAACAGCAACTACAAGCCGGGAGAGGCCAAGCTGCCCATTCGCGTCAACTCGCATCCGACCAGGACCGAGAACCCCTTCTTCGAGACGGTGCCCGGCGAGGACAACAACGAGCTCGTGCTCAAGTACCAACAGCGGTACGTCTCGAAATTGCTCGATCATTCGCTCAACTACGGTAATGTTCTGTACTGCATGGACAATGAGACCTCCGTGACGCCCAAGTGGGGAGCCCACTGGGCGAAGTTCATCCGCGATCGGGCGGCCAAGGAGGGGCTCCACGTCGAGACGACCGAGATGTGGGACTCCTGGGACCTCAAGCATGAGTCGCATCGAGCGACCTTCGATCACCCCGAACTCTACAGCTTTGTCGACCTTTCCCAGAACAACCATCAGCGGGGCCAGCGACACTACGACAACGCGATGGCGATTCGGGAGCGCTTTCTAAAGAGCACGCCCCGGCCGGCCAACAACGTGAAGATCTACGGGGCGGATACCGGCCGTTTTGGCCGGGCACGCGACGGGGTGGAGCGTTTCTGGCGGAGCATCTTCGCGGGGCACGCCGCCGCGCGGTTTCACCGGCCGCCCTCGGGATTGGGTCTGGGCGAGGTCGCTCTTCAGAACCTCCGCGCCGCCCGAGCCTTCACCAACGCGTTCACGATCTTTACCTGCGAGCCGAACAATTCGATCCTCGGTCAACGGGCTCCCAACGAGGCCTACGCCCTGGTCGATCCGGGGAAGGTCTATGCTCTCTATTTCCCCGCACGCGGGTCGGTGACGCTCGACGTGGTCGGCATCGACGCCAAGACATGGTCGGTGCGGTGGTTTCAAATCGGGACCGGCGAGTGGAAAGACGAAGAGACGGCGACGGCCAACTCCGGTCGCCTCACGCTGCAAACCCCCGAGAACGATGCCTGGGGCGTCCTGGTGACACCGAAAGGATAGAGCACTTTCCGGGAACGCTTGCCAACGTCATCTTGGGGGCATTCTCTTGGGTGCCATGCCCACGCTTGCGTGGGCATGCTCGGAGAGGATCACGCTTGCGTGGGCATGCTCAGAGAGGATCACGCTTGCGTGGGCATGCTCAGAGAGGATCACGCTTGCGTGGGCATGCTCAGAGAGGATCACGCTTGCGTGGGCATGCTCGGAGAGGATCACGCTTGCGTGGGCATGCTCGGAGAAAAGTGGGCAAGCCGAGGCAGACGCCAAGTAAACACGACGCTCACTCCTGAGCGTCCCGGTAAGGCTTCAACAACGAGGAGCAGAGAACGATGAAGATCAACGGCAAAGCGGCCATCGTGACCGGTGGCGGTACCGGCGTGGGCAAAGCGACGTCGCTAATGCTCGCGCAAGGCGGGTGCGCGGTGGTCATCAACTATTCGCGTTCCAAGGAGGATGCCGACCAGACCGTCGAGGAGATCAAGGCGGCGGGCGGACAAGCGATCGCGGTGCAAGGGAACGTCTCGAAGGACGACACGGCCCAACGCCTCGTTCAGGGGGCGCTCGAGTCGTTCGGGCGGCTCGATGTCCTGATCAACTGTGCCGGGACCACGGAGTTCATCCCCTTTGGCGACCTCGACCGGGTGACCGAGGACGTTTGGCAGAAGATCATGGCGGTCAACCTGATCGGTCCCTTCCAGTGCGCCCGGGCGGCCGCGCCGGCGATGCGCGAGACCGCCAAGCCCGAGGGAGGCGTCATCGTCAACGTCTCCTCCACCGCGGCTCTGCTGGCGAACGGCAGTTCGATTCCCTATGCGGCCAGCAAAGCGGCTTTGAACAATCTCACGGTGTCGCTGGCCCGAACGTTCGCCCCGGAGATTCGCGTCAACGCGGTGGCTCCCGGTTTCATCGACAGCCGCTGGGTCAAGAACGCCCTCGGCGAGAAGTACGAGAAGGGGAAGGCGACCATCTCGTCGAACTTGCCCCTCGGACGCGTCTGCCAGCCCGAGGACGTCGCGGCCGCGATCGTCGGTTTCGTCACCGGCAGTGATCTGGTAACCGGGCAAATCCAGGTCTGCGACAGCGGCATGCTCATCATCGATCCGTTGGGCAAGGGGGCCCTCGAGTAATCGCTGTGCGACGTTAAGCCTTCGGTCTAAAAGAGTTCCGATTCGCCGGGGAGGGAGGTAGACTCGGCGGAACGTCGAGCGATTCTCGGCGATCCGGTGTCCAATGGTGGAAGATCAGGCTCTAATTCCGAAGGGAGCCATCTATCCACACCTGCGAGCGGAACCCAACATGCCACGCTTTTTACTCCTTTCGGCCATCTTGCTCAGTCCCCTGGGCGGGATTGCGTCCGCGTCCGACGTCCTGGTGGAAGCCGAGAGCTTCGACGATCATGGCGGCTGGAAACTCGACACCCAATTCATTGACGAAATGGGATCGCCTTACCTCCTCGCCCACGGGTTGGGCGAGCCGGTCAAGGACGCGACGAAGGAAGTGACCTTCCCGGAGACGGGCACCTATCGCGTCTTTGTGCGGACGAAGGACTGGGTCGCTCGATGGAAGGCTCCCGGCACGCCTGGTCGCTTTCAACTCCTCGTCGATGGCAAGCCGCTCGAGGAGACCTTCGGCACCAAGGGAGCCGAGTGGTCCTGGCACGATGGCGGGACCGTCAAGATCACCAAACCGAACGTCACCCTCTCGCTCCACGACTTGACCGGCTTCGACGGTCGCTGCGACGCGATCCTCTTCACCAAGAAAGGCCAGGCGCCGCCCAACGAGTTGGCCAAACTCACGCCCTGGCGAAAGAAGCTGCTCGGGCTGCCCGCCGAGACGGAGGAGGAGGGCCCCTACGATCTCGTCGTCGTCGGTGGTGGCTACTCGGGCATGGGAGCCGCGCTCTCGGCCGCTCGGATGGGGTGCAAAGTCGCGCTGATCCAGAACCGACCGGTCCTCGGTGGCAACGGCAGCAGCGAAGTTCGCGTCTGGGCCATGGGTCTTATCCGCCGCGGCAAGTTCTCGCGCGTTGGCGAGATCATTGAGGAATTCGCCGACAAGGCCACCCTCTCGCCTGGCACCAAGGAGGAATTCGGCGACGAGAAGAAAGAAGCCCTCGTTCGAGCGGAGAAGAACATCGACCTCTTCCTCAATCACCATGCCGACCGCGTGGAGATGGAAGGCAATCACATCCTCTCGGTCGGGGCGTTCGATACCCGCACCGGGGCGCGTCGCGACTTCAAGGGAAACCTCTTCGTCGACTGCACCGGGCACGGCACGATCGGGGCCCTCGCCAACGCCGACTGGGACATGACCGACAAGGGCCGCATGGGGATGAGTAACATGTGGCGTTGGGAGAACACCGACGAGCCGCGGACCTTCCCCGAGACGCCCTGGGCTCTCGACCTCGAGATGAAGGACTTCCCCTATCCCAAGCGTTTTCACGGCCAATGGTTCTGGGAAAGCGGCTTCGACAAGGATCCGCTCGCGGACGCCGAGGGGATTCGCGACTGGAACCTCCGAGCGGTCTACGGCGCGTTCAACGCGATGAAGAACGGCGATGGGGCGGCCGATCATCCCAACGCTCGCTTGATCTGGCTCGCGTTCATCGGCGGGCCACGGGAATCGCGCCGGTTGATGGGCGACGTGATCTTGACTCAGGAGGACATCGTCGCGAAGAAGGACTTCCCCGACGGCTGTGTCCCGAGCACCTGGTCGATTGACCTCCACTACCCGAAGGAGCAGTACGCGGAGAAGTTCAAAGACAACCCATTCATCTCCTACGCGGTCCATGACCGCCGCGTCGATCGCCAGTTCGGTTATCCGGTGCCGTATCGCTGCTTCTACTCACGCAACATCGACAATCTCTTCATGGCCGGCCGCTGCATCAGCGTGACGCATCAGGCCCTCGGCACCGTGCGGGTGATGAAGACCTGTGGGATGATGGGCGAAGTCGTGGGCAAAGCCGCGGCGCTTTGCACCGAGTTCAATTGCAAGCCGCGCGATGTCTACACAAATTATCTCGGCGACCTCTTCGACTTGCTCGAGTTGCCGGGCAAGGCTCGTCGCATCACCATCGGGGGCCCGACGACCATTCCCGACGACGTGCTTCCCAATGCCGGTTCGCGTGGGCCCTACACCGGGCTCGATCCCGGAAAGCTCGACGGCATCGTCATCGACGACCAGCAAGCCAAGAAGGTTGGCCAATGGACCTCGGGAACGGGGCTCAAGGGCTACGTCGGCTACAACTACCTCTACAGCAGCGGCGGCAGTGACGCGAGCATTCAGTTCGATTTTGTGCCCAAGCAGAGCGGACTGCACGAGGTGCGACTTGCCTATCTGCCGCACGAGAACCGTTCGTCGAACGCCCACGTCGAGGTTCACGCGGCCGACGGCATCAAGACGGTCTCGGTCGACATGAAGAAAGATCCGCCGCTGGCCAACGGCTTCATCTCGCTCGGGGAGCATCTCTTCAAGAAGGGGCAGCCGGTGAAGGTGATCCTTTCCGCCAAGCCGTCCAAGGGGACGGTTCACGCGGACGCGGTCCAGATCCTGCCGCTACAGTAGCGGGGGGGGAATTGCTCCGAGGGAGGTGTTCGCGGAGCGATATGATCCGCGAATTGAGGGGATGAGCTGGAGCGGCGTGCCCCAGCTCGTGTCGTCTGACGACTCTAGCGGCCGCTGACGGCGATCGCGCCGGCCGACGGTTGCTCATTTGAAGAACGCATCGCCGGTGAGATTCATCGCCGGCATCGTTTCCACTTCGATATCGCCCGTGACCTTGACCTGACAGGAAAGACGCATCTCGTCCTCGCGTCCGATTGCGCTCGGCGCGACCGCAAGGCGGATTTTTTCCTTCATCGACTTCGGCGAGCAGTTTTCGGCGCCCTTCTTGATCAGGACGCTGCATGTGCCGCAGTGGCCGCCCCCGAGAAAAGGCATCGTGCGGGAGCAGTTCGTGTAGGACGCGATCGAATTGGAAAAGGTCGCGACGGAATTGTCCGCGCCGAGCCCCACGTGGTGCAACCCGACTTCATTGGCGAGCGCGACTTCGCGAAGGTTGGCTCCTTCCTCGACTTCGATCTCTTTCTTTTCCTTGACGAAGGTGATCTTCGGCATGCTCTAGTCTCCACCGATGTGTTGTAAGCGCGGGAGCTTCGCCATGGGCGCCGTGCGCCTTCTCCACGGACCGTCAACGTGTCGTGCTCGACTTCGCGGGGTCGTGGCGCGTTGCCTCCCAGGAACAACCACTATATAGAGCCACGAGTCGTTCCGATCCACCCCGACGCTCCCGCTCGACTTCCTGGTTGAGATGACGTGGTCGCCCTGCTATCGTAGCCCGCACGTTGGGTGTTTCACGATACTGACCGCCTCCAGCATGCAATCCACAGGGTAACTGACGATGACCTACTTCTCCGAAGTCGACAAGATCCGCTACGAGGGGCCCGAGTCGACCAATCCGCTCTCATTCCGGCACTACAACCCCGACGAAGAGATCGAAGGCAAGCCGATGCGCGAGCACTTCCGCTTCGCGGCGGCCTATTGGCACACGATGCGAAACATGGGGAGCGATCCCTTCGGCCCCGGATGTGCTCTGCGTCCTTGGGAAGACGGGACCGACTCGGTCGAGATGGCCCTCAAGCGGGTCGAGGTGATGTTCGAGTTCCTGGTGAAGATGGGACTCGACTACTACTGCTTCCACGACCGCGATGTCGCCCCCGAGGGGAAGAACTTGGCGGAGACCAACGCCATCTTCGACAAGATCGCCGAGTCGCTCCAGGCGCAACAGGAGAAGACGGGCATCAAGCTCCTTTGGGGAACCGCCAATCTCTTCAGCAACCCTCGCTATGTCCATGGAGCGTCGACGAGCTGCAACGCGGACGTCTTCGCCTACGCCGCCGCGCAGGTCAAGAAGTGTCTCGAAGTGACCAAGGCACTCGGTGGTGAGAACTATGTGTTCTGGGGCGGGCGAGAAGGGTACGCGAATCTCTTCAATACCGATCTCAAGCGCGAGTTCGATCACCTCGCTCGCTTCTTCCACATGGCTGTCGAGTACAAGGAGAAGATCGGCTTCAAGGGCCAACTGCTCCTCGAACCGAAGCCGAAGGAACCGACCAAGCACCAGTACGACTTCGATGTCGCCAACTGCATGGCGTTTCTGCGGACCTACGGCCTGGAAGACCACTTCAAGATGAACATCGAGGCCAACCACGCCACGCTGGCCGGTCACAGCTTCGCCCATGAGCTCGCTTATGCCCAGACGCAGGGGGCGCTTGGGTCGATGGACGCCAACCGGGGCGACTTGTTGCTCGGATGGGATACCGACCAGTTCCCGATGGACGTCGCCGAGACGGCTCATGCGATGCTGATCCTGCTCGATCAGGGCGGGATCGCTCCGGGCGGCATCAACTTCGACGCCAAGGTTCGCCGGGAGAGCTTCGAGCCGGTCGACCTCTTCCACGCTCACATCGGCGGGATGGACGCGTTCGCGCACGGGCTGAAGATCGCCGCGAAGATCCGCGAGGACGAGGTGCTCGAGGACTTGCTCAGCGGTCGCTACGCATCGTGGGACTCGGGTGTCGGCGAGGAGATCGAGTCGGGCAAGGCCGACTTCGAGAGCCTCGAAACGTACATGCTCGAGAAGGGGGATGCCGACAAGAACGTCTCCGGTCGCCAGGAGATGATCGAGAACGTCATCAACCGCTACGTTTTCGGCTGAGACGTTGTGATTCGGGGGGACGTTGAACACGGCGTCCCTCTGAGGGAAGATTGATCCGCCTCCCCGGCGATCGTGAGCTATGGTTTCAGTGGAAGCGGACTCAGGTCGTGATGAATCAGTGTTGGGGAGGCGTCGATGAGTAGTGTGAGTGGTGCCGCTGGTTCCGAGGCGCTCCAGCAAATCAACCAACTCTATGCCGTGCTGCAGGAGTCCGTGACCAAGCAGACCGAGCACACCAAGACGCTGAGCAAGATCAGTGTCGAGCAGTCGATCCAGGCGCAAAAGCAAGCGTCGTTTGAGGATGCGTACCACGCCCTCAACACGGTTGCCTAGGCTGGAGCGTCAGCCTATCCTTCCTGTCTTTGCTCTTTTGTGACTAGTGCCGTGATTATTCAGGCGATCGCTGAGCCTGGGCTCGTCAGGCGATGGCTGAGCCTTGGCTCGTCAGGCGATGGCTGACTCAGAGACACCGTCGTCGGTGGCGAGTTGGCGGAGATATTCCCAGGTGAAGATGCCGACATCATGCCCGTCCGCCCAAATTGGGCAGATGGCGTAGTTTCCGACCATGCGCAAGTCGGCCATCTCGCTGCTCGGAATGCTCCCCAGCAGCGCCAGCGGATCCTTGGAATCGTCCGCTCGTGCCGTCCGCTCGCCGGCGGAGGGGCAGTTCTCGCGGAGAAGCTCCCACGGATAGTCGTGTCGAAAGCCGTCGGACCAGAGGATGACGAGCTTTCGGCCGACTTTGTCGAGTTGAATCTTGGCGGGGACGGCGCTCGAGGTCACGGCTGGTCCCTCCAAAAATGTCCTATTTGCGCTTCTCGACGTGAAGCGTGTGCTTGCGGAGAGCGGGGCAGTACTTCATAAGCTCCAGCTTGTTCTCGCCACGCTTTTTGCGAATGGTGTAGTTGTGGTTGCCGGTCTCCTTGCAGACCATGTGCAAGATTTCGACGATTTTCTTCTTCTTGGCCATCGTTGGTTTCCAGTGATCTCGAGATCGCTACAGGGGTTATCGCTTAATCGCGTCGGGTCCCTTGCCGGCGGCCTTTTCGTAGTAGCCGTCGCCCGACTTGACGTACTTGGTGAATCCCTTTTCCGCAAGGTTCTTGTTGGAAAGAACTTCGGCGGAGCGTCCGGCGCCATGAATTGTCGGCGCCGAGAGGACGCGGTGAACCGGCCCTTGGCACTTGGGGCAGTGCGTGAGGGCGTCGTCCTTGATCGATTGGATTTCCTCGAAGCCGCCGCGGCAATGCTCGCAGCCAGGGGGCTCCGAGGAGACGTATTCGAAGATCGGCATCTCAATCGTTCCTCAGCGGGAAAGTTTTCACCCGCGATCGCGCGATTCGCCAAGCAGTTAGTTTATCGCGCCGAAATCGCCTCGGAAAGAGGGACTACCACGTTCGGGATGACGTAGGAGTCGACGAGCTGGACACCCGTCTCGAATTGTTGGCGATAAGACTCAACGAACGAGAGCGACATTGCCTGGTTCCAGTACTGACGAACCGTGAAGTAGACGCTGATGGCGTCTTCGTTGAACTGGTTCGTACGGACCTGGTACGAGTTGGTGCGGGTGACGACGCTCAAACGGCACTGGAGCCGACATTCCTCGTCGAGGGCGATCGTCAGGGTCGGCTCGAAATTGATCAGCTTGCCCTCGGGCATGCCGACGAGGCTGCCGAGTCGCCCTTCGGAGGCGAAGACTTCGCCGACAATCTCGTCGTGGTTGCCTTTGAAGCTGAAGTCGAAGCCGAACATGACGTCGACGGCCTCGCAGTCGAGTGGCGTGACCGAAAGGAGGTGCGGCGCCAGCTCGAGCATCAATTCATGCTGGGCGTGGCAACTGTCCGGGCTCGGCGGGTTCATGTAGCCCGAACAGGCCCGGCGTGGCTCCAGCGAGATCCATCGGTACGACCCCAGTTCGCGATCTTCCTCCAGCACATATTCGTTGGCATCCTGACCATAGAAGTTGGTCATGGTCGGGAATGCTTTTCCAATCTGGCCGAAATAGTGAAGAACGGTATCTCGGGAGCGGGGGAGTTCCAGCTCCGTGTTGAGGTAGCAGTAGAGGTAGAAATCGTCGCTGAAGGAGGCATAGGGATTCATGCACTGGCCCCCGTGTGGTTGGCATGTGGTCGCGGCCGGGCCGCGGTGAATGACGTGCGATCTTCCCGCGGGACAATCGCGGCTTCACTATTCATTCTCCGACATTCTCGAGCGATGGCAAGCCTGGCGAATCCCCGTGGGGAGGCGAGGGAGGAAGATTTCGCCCGAAAAATACAACCTTCGACGCGCTCGCGGCCGGGGTGGCGGCATCGTCGTAAATAGTCTTCCCGAAAGGGAGTTGACGTTCCCATGGGGTAGCGGGTATAGAGGTATACTGGCGAAGAGATGCGGGTTCTCCCAGGCGCAGTCCGCGGCCCGCGTCGCGAAAACAAAGATGGAGGTCAGACAACTTAGTGTCATCCCGTTCGCAGGCACCTAACAACACCGACACGACACGTGTCAACGATCAAATCCGAATCAGTCCACTTCGCGTCATCGATGCCAATGGCGAGTCGCTCGGTATCATTTCTCGGGACGAAGCCATCGACGCCGCGAGGCGGCAGGATCTGGATCTCGTCGAAGTCGCTTCCCAGGAGCGTCCACCGGTCTGCAAGATCATGGACTACGGGAAGTACAAGTACGAACAGACCAAGAAGCTTCGCAAAGCGCAGAAGACGCAGTCGCAACTCAAGGAGATTCGGGTTCGGCCCCGCTGTGGGCAAGCCGATCTCGATACCAAGATTCGCCACGCTCGCGATTTCCTGGGCCATCGCCACAAGGTCATGATCACGGTCCAGTTCCGTGGTCGTGAGCTGGCGCATGTGGAGCTGGGGCTTGAGCTGGTCAAGTCGATGGTCGCGGAGCTGGGGGATGTCGCCAAGGTCGAACGTCACCCGACTCGGGATGGACGCCGTATCACGGCAATTCTCTCGCCCAGATAGCGCCCCAGTCGATCCGGCACCGCGTTGGCCCCGGCCCGCGACATGCGAGCTGGGCGTGGCACGACCGGTCTTTCCGCTTTCCTCTCTGTGGGTCTTTTCATAAACCAACCGTTTGCGCTACGTCCGCGCGTACTCCCCCGATGGTGGAGCACCGACGCGGGCGGGGCCGCGCGAAACGGTTCGAGCACGAATAGGCGAGCGATATCATGCCGAAAATGAAGACGAACAAGTCCCTCACCAAACGATTCAAGGTGACGGGCACGGGGAAGGTCGTCCGCCACAAGTGCGGCAAGAGTCACCGGATGGTCAGCTTTACCGGCAAGCGTGTTCGGCAGTTGCGCCGGACCACCACCGTGGGCGGACTTCGGGCCAAGAAAATCCTCCGCGCCATGCAAGCGGACTAGGACTGACGCCGCGCCCTTGGAGCGGATCGGTTCAGCGTCCACGCCACGGGGCCGGACGAAACCGACGTCCACGCCAGGTGGGCGGACGAGGACAGCCTCGGTGCCAAACCGGACACAGCCGGCGGTGCTCGCCGTCACTTGTGTCCTGGACAGTGCCTCGGTCGAGACTCCTTCTTCCCGATGGGATCGGGTCGCGAGTCGACCGCTCAACGCGACGGATCGAACAGCCTCAACAGAGAGACCTACTCGCGGCCAATCGTCCCACGCGGCTTCCGCGACGATGAGTAAAAGGCGCGAGCTACCACAGAACGGGAACGAAACAGATGGTGCGTGCACGTAAGGGAGCCGCCCGCCTCCAGGCGAAGAAGCGGCTGTTCAAGGCGGTTAAGGGCTATCGCGGCGGTCGTCGCCGTCTTCTGCGGACCGTCAAGGTCGCGATCCTGCGGTCGGGCCAGTATGCCTACCGCGATCGTAAGGTCCGCAAGCGGATGATGCGGCGCCTCTGGATCCTTCGGATCAACGCCGCTTGCCGCCAGCGCGGTTGCCGCTACAGCGAGTTCATGCACGCGCTGAAGGAGTCGGGCATCGACCTAAACCGCAAGGTGCTCGCCCAATTGGCAATCATCGATCCCGCCGCGTTCGACAAGATCGTCGAGACCGCGGGCGTCGGCCAACTAGCCGCCGCCTCGGCGTAGTCCTCGTGGACCGGTCGTCGTTTCCACGAACGGGCCTTCGGGCTCGCGGCGGGAATTCGCCACAGCCGGGTTAGTCGCATGGGAAGGAACCGATGGCCGAGGACGATCTGACGTCGTCGCTGAAACGGCTCGAAGAGGCTCGGTCGGCCGCGTTGGCCCTCATCGACAGCGGCGACCTCGAGCAGGCCAAGTCGAAGTACCTTGGTCGCAAGGGCGAGTTCCGGCAGCTGCAGCAGCTTCTGGGAAAGCTTCCCGCCGACCAGAAACCCGAGTACGGCAAAGCCTTCAATCAGTGTCACCGCGCCGTCGAGGACGCCTTCAAGGCGGCCCAGGCGGGGCAGTCAGCCAAGAAGCCCAAGGGGCCTCGTTTCGATCTCCTTCCGGGCGCTCGCTTTCCCGTTGGCGTCCGTCATCCCCTGATCCAGACGATCGAGGAGATTTCCGACATCTTCGGCCGGATGGGGTTCCGTCTCGCCGAGGGTCCCGACGTCGAGGACGTCTTTCACAACTTCGTTGCCCTGAACATCCCCGACGATCATCCCGCCCGCGACCCGCGCGACAACTTCTACATTGACGACTCGTTGATGCTGCGCAGCCAAACCAGCACGGTGCAGATCCGCGTCATGGAGAAACAACCGCCACCGGTTCGGATCATCTCGATCGGACGGGTTTACCGGCCCGATACCGCCGACGCGACCCACTCCCCGATGTTCCATCAGGTTGAGGGACTCTACGTTGCCGAGGAGGCGACGATGGCCGACCTGAAGACCATCTTGCGGATGTTCTGCCAGACCTACCTCGGCGAGCACGTCGACATTCGGTTTCGCCCCTCGTTCTTCCCGTTCACCGAGCCGAGCATCGAAGTCGACATGCGCTGGAGCGAGTCGGAAGATCGCTGGATCGAGCTTGGGGGAGCGGGCATGGTCGACCCGAACGTCTTCAAGGCGGTCGGCTACGATCCCGAGAAGGTTTCCGGGTTCGCGTTCGGGCTTGGGGTCGAACGCCTCGCGATGCGCCGGCACGACGTCAGCGATCTTCGCCTCTTCTTCGAGAACGACGTTCGCTTCCTTCGTCAGTTCGCGTGAGTCGGGCGGAGCACGTCGACTTCCGACGGTCTTCGCTCAGACGCGTTCGGCTGACCCTTCCAGCACCCCGGTGACGACGCGAAACAAGTCCTCGAGTCGGAACGGCTTCTTGATATAGCCGTCGGGCGCATCTCCATCCTCTCCTTCGACCACGTCCTCTTTCGTGAATCCGCTCATGAGCACGACTTGCGCCGACGGTTGAATCTGTCGGATGAACCGCATGGTCTCGAGGCCACCGAGACGTGGCATCGACATGTCGATGAGGGAGAGCACGATATCGTCGGCGTGAGCGGCGAAGGTCTCGATTCCGTGTTGGCCGTCGACGGCGAGCAGGACCTCGAAGCCGCGACTTTCCAGCGCCTGCTTGAGAATCGATCGGATGAAGGACTCGTCGTCGATGACCAGGGCCGTGCCATGGTGTGTCGACTCCCTGGAGGGCGCGCTGCTACGCGGTAGCGTCGGCTCGTGGGGGGCGCCGCTCATCTGGGGAAACGCGACGGTGAACGTGGTCCCCAGGCCGGGGGTCGTGTCGCAGGTGATGAGCCCATGATGTCCGCGGATCACGCCCAGAACTGCCGCCATCCCTAGGCCCCGACCGGTCGGTTTCGTCGTGAAAAAGGGATCGAACATCTTCTCCAGCGTCGAGGGGCTCATGCCGCACCCTGTGTCGGTTACCTTGGCGTAGACGTACGTCCCCGGCTCGCATGTTCCGCCGGCGAGGTTGCTCTCGCAGTCGAAGGAGTCGTAGGGGGCTCGTCCGGTCTCGATCGTCAGTTCGCCCACTTCATCGCCGATCGCGTCCGACGCGTTGGTGACCAAGTTCATGATCACTTGCCGCAACTGAACTTCATCGGCTTCGACTTTGGGAAGGTTCTCGCCGAGCTTGAAATGTACCGCCGTCTTCTTGGAGAGGGAAACGTGGATCATCTGCTCCGTCTCGCAGACGAGTGAGGACAAGTCGACCGGCTTGATCACGAAGCTCCCCCGGCCGGAGTAGGAGAGCAGTTGGCTGCACAACTCCGCGGCGCGTTCCGCGGACTCACCGATTCGGACCAGCATGTCGCGGTTGTCCCGGCTGATCGTCGGTTCGTCGACAAGCAGGTTGGCGTAGCCGAGGATGGCGGTGAGGATGTTGTTGAAATCGTGCGCGACGCCGCCGGCGAGGATGCCGAGACTCTCCATTTTCTGGGCGTGAAGCATTTGGGTTTGAAGCGCTCGAACTTCCTCTTCCGTCTTCTTGCGCTGGGTGATGTCGCGTGCGACGGCCAGCATCGACTTGACCTGGTCCGGATGCTCGGGGTGCCAGAGCGGGACGGCATGCTGCTCCAGCCATCGCCGCGTGCCGTCATTCGAGCGGATTTCAAAAGTTTGGAACGTCTTCTCCCCGCGAAAGACCGCTTCGATTCCCTTGCGAAACTCCGCGTGATGCTCGCGTTCGACGATGTCGTAGGCGCTCTTGCCGAGGACGTCCTCCAAGGATTCGATGCCGAGCATCCGCAGGCCGGCGGGATTCATGTCGAGAACCTTGCCCTGCCGATCCATCAACTTGACGCACTCCGGTTCCGATTCGACGATGGCGCGTAAATGCGTCTCGCTCTCTCGGAGAGCCTCTTCGGCCGAACGTCGCTGGGTGACGTCCTCATGAGCGACGACCGCCTTGGCGGAGCCGCCGCTGGGAAAGGGGGTGACGCGACAGACGAACCAGCGATGGTCATCGTGGCGACCGAGGGCGTACTCGATTTCAACGAAGTCCGTTTGGCCATCGAGGACCGCGCGCACCCCATCCTCGCATGCTTGCGCGTCGGCTTCCTTCATCGCGTCGTCGCGGACCTCGAAGTAGTTGACCCCCTCGACGAACGAGCTCGGCCGGGAGTCGTCAACACTGTGGAACTCGCGCCAAGCGCGGTTGACGGCGAGGATGGTGCCGTCGTCGCCAATCGCGGCGATTCGAGCCGAGAGGCTGTCAATGACGCCACGGGCGAAGATCTCGGCGACTTGGGTTCTCTTAGCCGCATCGTGGAGACGGTCTCTCGCACGCGACACCAGGAAGGTCGATCCCAGGATCAGCGAGGCGGCGAGGAGAAAGCCGACGCGTTGTAACCAGATTCTCCCCGGATATGCCGGCCAGCCGTCGCGCGGAACCGCCGCCATCGTCCACGACCCGTAGGGCAAGGGGACTTCCGCCACGACGGGGTTGTCCTTAAAGATCGCCTCGTCGCCAAAGAAGACCTCGCCATGGGAGCCGATGCCCTCCACGCTTCGGATCGCGATATTGATGGGAAGTTCGTTGCGGAGACCGCTTTCCCGGATAAGCGCCTCTTTACCGACGACCGCGGAGATCACGCCCCAGAACTGCTCCTTGCCATCGGCGTCGGGCAAGAAGACGGGAATGCGGCCGATGAACCCCGTGCCTCCTTGGACGAGTTCGATCGGGCCCGCCAGGACGAGTTGTCGCGTGCGCCTTGCGAAATCAATGGCTTCAAAATGACTGGCCGTCTCTCGATGGTCGAGCCCCATGATGACTTCGTTTCCCTCGATCGGATAGAAGATCTCGACGATGAGGTCCGGAGCGACCGCGATGTGCCGCAGTTGGGAGTCTCCCTGAAAGAGCGGCTTGACGGCTTTGGCGAACTGCTCTTGGGTCACATCGGGAAGAATGGCGATGATGCCGGGAAGACCGCGCATCAACTGGATGTTGCCCTGCAGGCACGACTCCAGCCGGGTCCGGGCTTTGGTGAGTTCTTCCTGGACTTCGGCTCGGATGGAGGTGGCGAATTGTTGGGTGGTCGCGTAGTCCGCGAGGAGGGCGGTGAGGAATAGCCCCGCCGCGATCAGAATCGCCGTCGCGCGAAAGGGCGACGTTCCTGGTTCGTAGGAGCCACCTCTGCGATGAAGAAAGGGAAGCAGATCGCTATTGGCCCGAAGCTGATCGAGATTCTCCACGTCGGGACAGGCACCGTCGCCGATTTTCTTCGCCACGTTGCCGGTTGAGGTTGAGGGCGCCACGGACTGGGGGCGACGCGTTTGGTCGTGATTCTCATTCGGCGAATGGGAAGTCATGAAATTGGTTTCCGTCGTTTCCACCGTCTTGCTAGGATTCTATTCGTCGCCGTCGCCTTTCTTCCGCTCTCCGTGGTAATTCTCAAGTTTCATGCCAAATATGAGACGAACGATGCGCTCCATGGGGATAGTCACCCCCCCCCATGTCCGGTTGCCGTCGCGTGGTCAGCAAGACATTCCACCGATTGGCCGGGATTCCCAGTCCCGCGTGGTTCCCCAGTTTTTGACCACCCTTTACTCTACCTGATTCCACCAAGTCTCTCTTGGTTCTTTCTCGAACCTCGTCTATTTGGTCCTTTCGAGGAGCGATCTTGAGGGAGGGCGTCGGTGACTCTTGGGCGTGCGCGAGTCGTGGTTGCTTTTACTCTATTGGGGACGGGGTGCCTCACGGGCAAACTCCCCCACGTTGGGCGCGATGCTCCCCGCGAGCATGTGCTACGAACCGGACCCTTCGTCTTCACCACCGACTTCGAACTCGCTCGGCGGGATCCGCTCGTCGATGATCTCTTGGGACTGCGTCAAGCGATCCACGAAACACTCTTCCTACCGGAAGGCAACGGACTTGTGCGGATCGTGGTGTTTGACAGTCAGCAGGGCTACGACGAGTTCGTTCGGACCAACTTCCCGGAGTTGCCAAGTCGCCGGGCCTTCTTCGTGCAGCAAGCGCAAGGGGAAATGGTCGTGATCGCCGCGCAAGGGGATCGGCTCCGGGGGGACTTGAGGCACGAGGCGACCCACGCCTTGCTGCACCGGTCGATGATGTCGGTTCCGCTTTGGTTGGACGAGGGGTTCGCGGAATACTTCGAAGCGGGTCCGGAAGGGCTCAACAGTCGGCATGTCGCGCGGCTCGACGTCGATGCCCAGCGAGGCTGGAAGCCCGATCTGCGCCGCCTCGAGCGAATGCGCGATCTCTGGCAGATGAACGCGAGCGACTACCGCGAGAGTTGGCTCTGGGTCCACTTCGCATCCTGCCAGTCGTCGCAAACCAGGCGGGAACTACTCACCTATGTCACCAATCTCGCCCACGGGGAGCCCGATTCGCTGGCCGATCGCTTGGAACGAGTCGACCCGCACTACGTCGAAGCGTGTCTCGCCCATCTTGATGATCTGGCCGGAAATCTCGCGAACAAGACGCTTCCCGAGGAAGGGGAGAACTATCACGTCGGATCGTCGATTCCGATTTTGCCCGCGGGAGACGTGATCCGATCGTTCCTGCCGCGGCGTCCCTCCCTGGTTGGGACCGACTCGGCCTCTCCCGATCGCTAGCTGGATGGCATTGGCCGTCAGGCAACGCGTCGTTCAATGGTTCTCGCGGGTGCTTCTGGCCACTTGTCGGCAAGTGGCATTCGGAGGGATTCCGCCTGCAAGCGGCTACGATCCCGACGCATGAATCTTGGAAATGTTGCCGTCGATCGCTTCGCGGGTAGTGCGCGAGAGTTCTTCGAGCCGGAATGGCTTCGTCAGAAAGGCAAGCACACCCATCTGGGCGACACTGTCGTAGCGATCCGATTTTGAATAGCCGGTCGTCACGATGACGCGCACGTTCGGGTCGTGTTCCCGCAGACGCGCGAGAGTCTCCTCGCCGGAAAGTCTCGGCATCGAGAGATCGAGGATGACCAGGTCGATCGAGTCTCCTTGATCCCGGTAGATTTCCAAGGCGCTGAGGCCGTCCTCGGCTTCGAGCACCGTGTAGCCGAGTCGGGTGAGGATTCGCTGGCCGATGCCTCGGACCATCGGCTCGTCGTCGATCAAGAGAATGGTCTCGTGGCCGGTCGCATAGCCGGCATCCTCGAACTCCTTGGGACTGGGAGCCCCCGACGACTCTGACTCCGCGGCGGGGAGGTAGGCGGCGATCGTGGTTCCGTCCAGGGACCGCTCTTCCACTTCGGTCCAGCCTCCGTGTTGATTCATCAGGTCGTCCGCCCAGGCGATGCCCAGATCTTCCTCGACGAGGGTCGAATCAGAGAGCGACAGCGTCCCAGGGGAGGCTTCGCGTTGGGCGAAGCTGCCGGAAAGCCCTGTGTCGGCGACGGCGATGCGGACATACTCACCGGCCCGGCGCCCATTCCGTTTGCACTCCTCCTCTCGCAAGACGCGACTCGAGGTCGAGATCGCCAGCCGCAACGGCGCCGCCTCGTCGCGGTAACGCCTCGCCTCGAGGGCCTCGCGAGCGCGAATGCAGAGAGTCAGCACCAGGTGGTGGATCTGCTCGGGATCGGCGAAGACCTCGGGCAGCCCACCCTCCTGTTCCAGACTGACGTCGATCCGGCGATCGAACGTCCTGCCGACGATGTCGACCACTTCGCCGACCAAGCTCTCCAAATAGACGCGCTTGCGACGCGGGGCCGAACTCTGGCCAAAGGCCAGGAGTTGGCCGACGAGCTGCGCCGATCGTTCGCTGGCGGTGAGCGATTGTTCGAGAAGCTCGGCGATGTCGCCGGAGACCTCTTCCTGCGCGAAGGAGATGTTGCCGATGATCACCTGAAGCAAATTGTTGAACTCGTGAGCGATTCCCCCGGCGATCTGTCCGATCGCCTCCATCCGCTGTGCCTGTCGCAAGCTCTCCTTGAGGAACCGGCGCTCGGTCACGTCGTTGGCGATCCCGGCGATGCGGACGACATTGCCCTCGGCATCCTTGACCGGGAAAGCGCGATTGCGAACCCAGCGCAGAGAGCCGTCGGGACGTAGGATGCGGTACTCGCAGTCGAACTCGGTTGTGCGGGTAAAGCTCTGGTCGTTGAGCGCCGTCGAGCGATCTTGCGGGTGAATCCGCAAGAGCCACGGGTAGTACGACAAGTCCTTGGGAGGGGCCGAGCCCCAGACCGCTTCGTAGTAGGGACTCATGTAGAGGAGCTGGTGCGTGGTGCCGTCGACCATCCAAAAGACCGCCCGGATGTGCTCGACCAACTGGCGGAATTGCTCTTCCTTGCGGGCGAGGGTCAATCGGTTCTGGTCGTTTTCCGCGACCCGCCGTTCCGCGATCGCGAGCCGCGTGTGAAGCGAATCGGACGAAAAGGGTTTGGCGAGAAAGTCGTTCGCGCCGGCGTCGAGCGCGGCCTGAATGTCATCCGCGGAGTCGTGGGCGGTGATCATGAGGATGAAGGGCTCCACCGCAAGGGCCTCGTCGCGAACGCGCCGACAGAGGTCGAGCCCGCTCGATCCGGGAAGGGACCGGTCGAGCAAGACGAGCGACGTGGTTCCCTCCCGCAAGGACGGCCACGCCGATTCCCCGTCCCGAAAGGCACTTACCTGGTGGCCCCGGCGTTCGCAGATCGCTTGCAGCAACAGCAGTTCGTCCGGGTTGTCTTCGACCAGAATCACATGCACTGACGCTCGCCTCCTATTTCGTGCGTCCGAGAGGGGCGTGGCAACCAAACGTCACTCCCGTCATTGTCCCACTACAATACCGAGATTCCAAACGGAAACGCTGGCGCTGTTTTGAGTCACACGCTCAATCGCGTCGCCCGGCGGGAGCAAATGTCCCGGTTTGCCGATACGCACCCGGAATCGCTCGCGCGTTGATCGCCGGGAGGAAGAGTCCACTACCATTGGAGTCAGGTCGATCGTGAGCATTGATTGTCGTCTCATTCCTCAAGCGACGTTCGACGGCGTCACCAACATGGCGATCGACGAGGCGATCCTCGATCAGACCCTCGCGGGCAACTCCGCGCCCGCCACGCTCCGCTGGTATCGCTGGTCGCGGCCTACCCTCAGTCTCGGCTATTTTCAAGAATGGCAGGAACGACCGCCACAGCTCGCCGAGCTTCCCTGCGTCCGGCGGATCACTGGCGGAGGGGCGATCCTCCACGATCGCGAGTTGACCTACAGCCTCGTCTTCGCCCCCGGCCGTTGGCCCGATCCCGACTTTCGACAGATGGTCCGCCAGTTTCACACGCTGGTGACCACCAGCCTGATCAGCACCTTGCCACCCGAATTGAGTCCCGGAAAGTCTTCGTCCGGCGGCGAACCGTTTCTATGCTTCGAGCGCCGTAGCGAGGGCGATGTGGTCCTCGGTGGCTCGAAGATCTTGGGCAGCGCCCAGCGAAACCGTCGGGGCGCCCTGCTACAGCATGGATCGATCCTGATTGAACGGAGTGACGCGACACCACAGCTTCCCGGGCTAACCGATGAAGGAGCCTCGTTGCCGGAGGCGGGACTCGCGGAAACGTTGACCGAACGGCTGGCGAGTCTCTGGGATCTCCGCGTCGAACCCGGCCCGTTGACCGACGACGAGCGGGAGCGAGCCGAGGAATTCCGACTCGGCAAGTACGCCCATCCCGAATGGACCGAGTCGCGCCGACACCCGCGATGATCGTCCCATGCCGCCGAGAGTCGCTGTCCACCCTTCTTGGGTGAGGGCCGGTCTGTACCGATTCTCCGACGAAAAGATTGCCGCAAATGACGGCGAGACGTCGAACCTGATCTGTGAGAGTGGCGAGTCTGGGTAAAATAAACCGCTGCCTAGGGGAGGTCTTCTTCCCCTCGACGAGGGTTCGCGAAGAAGGTACATCCTCGCCCAAGGCCTGTACGCCGACGCTCGAGTCGGAATCATCGAAAGGAACTTTTGGGGACTCCGATGGCCACCGTGGAAGCACCGACGCACGAAGCACGCACGCTGAAGAGTTCGGCCCTGAAAGAGGGGCTGCGGAAACTCGTTCAAGCCGACAACACCACCAACATCTTCTACCTGGTGCGGACCTGGCTCTTCCTCGTCGCTTGCATCGGGGGAGCGCTCCTCTTCGATGCCTGGCGCGTCGAGCAGGGGCTCGCGTTTTGGTGGAGCGTTCCGGCCTACGCCCTCGCGATCGTTTGCATCGGGGCCGGTCAGCATCAATTGACGGGCTTGGCCCATGAAGCCTCGCATCACACGCTCTTTCGTCATCGCATCGCCAACGATCTGGTCTCCGATCTGTGCTGCATGTTCCCGCTCTTCAGCTCGACGCATCATTACCGCCTTCAGCACATGGCGCATCATCAGTTCGTCAACGATCCGGAGCGCGATCCCGATGTCTCGCAACTGCGCACCAGCGGTCACTGGCTCGACTTCCCGCTGCCCAAGGACGAGTTCCTGCGGACGCTGCTGGCTCAGCTCTGGCCGCTAAACTTGATTCGTTACATCCGCGTGCGGGCTCAGTACAACGCCATCGGGACCGACAAGAACCCTTACATCAAGAAGAACGTCAAGCAGTCGAAGCTTCCGGTTCGGGTTGGCATCATCTACCTGCTTTCGATGGTGGCATTGCTCACGCTGCTGGTGACGTTCGGCCAGACGCTCTTGCTGGCGATCGTTCCGGTTGTCATGTGGGTGTCGGTGATGACCTTCTACGCCGTGATTCCGAAGAGCCTCTTTCATCAGAGCCGGGTTCGTCCCGTGGTGTCGTCGCGCACGATGACTTTCTTGCGGATCACGTTCCTGACGACGCTCTTTCTCTCGATCGCGTGGACGACGCATTTGACCGGTCATTGGGTGGCGATCGACTTCTTCCTTCTCTGGGTGATGCCGATCTTCACGTCGTTCTCGTTCTTCATGATCCTTCGGCAACTGGTTCAGCACGGCAACGGCGATCGGGGTTGGTTGACCAACACCCGTGTCTTCTTCATCAACCCGATGATCAACTTCGCGGTCTTCCCGTTCGGACAGGACTACCATCTGCCGCATCATATGTTCGCGACCGTTCCCCACTACCGGCTGCGGCAGCTCCATGAGCTCCTGCTGACCTTTCCCGAGTATCGTGAGGAGGCGACGGTCGTCGAAGGATACTTCGCGCCACCGCGCCATCCCGCGAAGCATCCGACCGTCGTCGATGTCCTCGGTCCGGAGTTCGCGCCCCACGGCGATCACGAGGCGTTCATCGACCATAGCGTGCTCGAGGGCAACGAGATCGAGGATCGCCAAGCCATCCTCGAGCAGGAGATCGCCTCGAAGAGAGAAGCCTCTTCGTGATTGCCACCGCCTCGGCATTTCACGCTATACTGATACTCAGCATGTCCGGGGATCAGGGACCGAGGTGACAAGTCGAACGATATGGCTTCGCGCTGGTACTTCGTCGAGGATGGTGAAGAACGGGGACCGATGACGTCGCGCGCGATGCGCCGTTTGGCGATCGAGGGCGTCATCGACGAGGAGACGCTCGTTCGCAAGGGCAAGGAGGGCCGCTGGGTCCCCGCCCGCCGCGTTCGCGGACTTCTCGTGGGCGAGCGATTGCTCGAGGAAGCCGACTTCCATCGGTTCATTCCCTCCAATCCAAGCGACCTACCGGAGATGGAGGTGATCCCTCAGGACGTCGTCATGGCGCCGGCGATGGATCCTCGGGAAGAGGAAGTCATCGAGGTCGTTGACGAGCCCGCCGCGCCTGAGCCACCCTCCGAGGAGATGCCGACGTCAACGAGCGACGTCGATACCAAGGAGGCCACGGCGCCGACGCTCGCGCCGGCGTTGGAACGTCGCTATCCCGCCCTTCGCGTCATCGTACTGTTGGCCAAGCTTTGCACGATTCCGATCCTGCTCGCGGGCATGTTCAACTTTGTGGTCGGGATCGTCATGTGGCTCACGATGTCGCTTGAGAACTTCACGCCGCTGCAAGCGACCTTGATCAACATCGCGACGCCACCGATGCTGGCCCTCGTGGCGCTGCTGGTCTATGGGTTGCCGCCGCTGCTGCTCTTCGCGCTTGCGGAGGGTATTCGGGTCATCCTCGACATCGAGGAGAACACCCGCGCCGCATCGCTCGGCGCCGACGATGTCCGCCGATGAGTCGGCCCGACCCTCGGGCGCGCGTCGTCAAAGGCCAGGAGGATTCCCGATCCTCGCTTCCCGCCCTCTTGTGTTCTTCCGTCCCCCCTTGTCCAAGGGGGTGTACGGGCCGGAGTCAAGGGTAACAGGTGTCCGGGGACATGGGTAACACGTCCTCTTCTTCGGTTTCGGGGGTGGAACGGACGGAGGGATCGCAGCGACCGCAGTCCGTGCCACCCCCGGATCCCTCGTTCAATCCCCTCGGGCGCCGACGGACCACCCGTCGGCGTTCACCACTGATCGACTGGTCCAGCTCACCGAGCCAAACTCGTCCAAACCACACTTCCCACACGCCATCGACGAGCGTCGGACGGAGTCCCACGTGCTCGCCAGAGAACGCCTGGCTCACGTACCACTGCTGACCCTGAAAATGGAACTCGCCCCGACGCTGAACCTTGCGAATCTCGTCGATCGGACTGAACTCCAACGGAGGCACCTCCTCCGGATAACGACGAGCACTCGCCTCGTAACGCTCCCCCGGTGGACGCATCCCCAACGACTCGTGTGGACGCTCGAAGTTGTACACCGACCGCCAGCGATCAAAACGCTCTTGCGATTGCTGAAGGTCCCGTAGCGGCCCTCCTTGCAGCACTTCCGCCTTCAAACTCTGGTGAAAACGCTCCAGCTTCCCCTGCGTCTGAGGATGACTCGGGCGGCCATGAAGCACCTGCACTCCCAACCGCAATAGCCACACCGTCAGCGGCGTCCAAGGACTCTCGCGGTCGTTGCCCCACGGAGCACCATTGTCCATCAGCATCGCCTCGGGAAGGCCATAGACGCGAAACGCGGCCGTCAACGCACCACGAACCGTCTCGCCACGCTCGTTGCCGAAGGCTTCGATCACCAGCGAGAAGCGGGAATGGTCATCCAGCATCGTCAGAGGATGACAACGCGTCCCGTCAGCAAGTCCGAAGTGACCCTTGAAATCCATCTGCCATAGCTCGTTGGGCCTCTCCCGCTCGAACCGCTGATAGGGGCCCAACGTCGATTCCTCACGAGGCGACAACTCCCCGTGACGCCTCAGAATCTCCGTGATCGTACTCGCCGCGGGTACCCCCGAGACTCCCCGGTCAAGCAAGAGCTGACGCAGCTTGCGACCACCCCATGACCTATTCATCTCTCGGTGAGCCGCCAGCACCACCGATTCCATCTCCTCGCTGGTCCGCCCTGGAGAAGAAACCGGACGACGCGAACGGTCCTCCAGCCCCGATCCGCCCGAAGCTTCGTACCTCGCCAGCCACTTGTAGCCAGTCTTGCGCGAGATGCCGAAGCGACGGCAAAGCTCCGACCTGTTCGCCCCCTCCTTCGACGCCAACTCCACAAACTCCCGACGAATCGTTTCCACACTCGCCACCTTCCAAGGCATCGCTCGACTCCTTCTGAAGAAGTCGCTTACGATACCCAAAAGGTGTTACCCATCTCTCCGAACAAGCGCCACCTATGTCCACAGTCCGTACACCCCCAGGGACAAAGGCGGGACGTTGGGTGGCCCAGGTTGCTCGCCAAACCTGGGCGTGCCAAGCACGCAAGAGACCCCGCGTCGAGTTCCATCGGCCGGAGCGCGAATCAGTCGTTCGGGGCACAGGGAATTGAGCGAGTGAGGTTGGAATCGCCCCCCTCTTTCCCCAGGGCCAGCGCGCAGTTTCGGGGGATTGGGCAATCGAGGGAGGGTTGCGCCAGTGGTGAGCGATGAGTAGAACGTCTTGCATGGTCCCGAGGGATGGTGAGCATGCAAGGAGAGGTTCTGATGAGCAAGGACGTTCGGGTAACGCTTGAGGATGTCATTACCCACTTTGAAGACTTGGAAGATCCACGTTCGTCGATCAATCAGCGTCATCCGTTGGTGAGCGTGGTGGTGATTGCGGTGATGGGCGTTCTCGCGGGGGCGAGCGGCCCGACCGGCATCGCGAAATGGGCGCGCATGAAGAAAGACTTGCTGCTGGGGACGCTCGAGCTTCCCAACGGCATTCCGGCCAAGGACGTCTTCCGGCGGGTCTTGGCGGCGTTGCGACCGGATGCCTTTCAATCCTGCTTCGTCGGGTGGCTTGAGTCCTTGCGGCAGGCGGCTTGCGAAGAGGGTGCTGTTAGTCAACCGGTCTTTGCCGTCGATGGCAAGACCAATCGCCGCAGCCACGACCGCAAGCGCGGGTTGGGAGCGTTGCACGCGGTCAGCCTTTGGGCCAGCGAGTTGGGCCTGTCGCTGGGACAAGTCGCCTGCGAGGAGAAATCGAACGAAATCACGGCGATTCCCGAGCTTTTACGGTTGGTCGATCTCCAGGGAGCGATCATCACCATCGACGCGATGGGAACGCAGAAGGCGATCGCGAAGCAGATCGTCGAGGGCGGAGCTGACTACGTCTTGGCAGTCAAGGGTAACCAAGAGAGCCTCGAAACGGCGATCGCCGATGCCTTTCTGGCCGAGACCGAAAACGACTTCGCCAGTGGCAAGGTTCGCAAACATGAGACGACCGAAACCGCCCACGGCCGCACGACGACACGAACCTATTATCAAAAGCCGGCTCCGCGAAGCCTGGTGGACTCGGCCGCGTGGGCGGGACTTCGGACGATTGGCATGGTCATCGCGGTCTGCCTACGTGACGGGAAAGAGACGGTCGAGATTCGTCGCTACATCAGTAGTCTTGGGATGGGCGTCCAACGGTTCGCCCGTGCCGTCCGCGGCCATTGGGGGATCGAAAACTCCTGCCATTGGATTCTCGACGTCGTCTATCGCGAGGACGATTCACGCATCCGCGATCAACGCGCCCGCGAGAATTTCGCTTGGCTCGATCGTTTCACGCTCTCTCTACTCAAGCAACATCCAAGCAAGGACAGCATCGCGATGAAACGCCGAAGCTGCGGCTGGAGCGATGACTTCTTGATGGAAGTCCTTACAGGAAAAGCCACTTAGTATGCGCTGGCCCAGGCGTTGACCCCAATAGGGCTGAGTGTCGAGCTTACACCGCGCAGATGAACTGTTTGAGGCGAGCCCTAACAAGGGAATGCGACCAGTACAATCAACAGATAAGAAGGGTAGAATGCCGACTCTCCAATCTTCGCGAACAGCTATGGATAAGCCAGCAAGGCAGCGGGTACTGCGATCAGGTTCCAGGCGTGAGCCTTCCCCCAGTGTCCCCTCCACCAGGGATCCAGTGATGGCTGCTGGAGCCAAGCGTCAAGAGATTGATGAGAGCACGCGAATTCCAGGACACCGAGCTGTTTAATGCCAGGCAGAGCCAATGTGAGGAGCGTGACCAGTCCACTCCTCGCAGCGTGTTTTCTCGACTGTCTCAGATTGGCGGCAATAAGCTATCGCATACGTGGTCGCGGCAGTTGCCGGGTGTTCACGCGAAAGCTCCCTTCTGTTGGATCCTTCGCATCGTCTCCGTAATCATCAATGGAATTCGCGCCAAGAGTCCTGATGCAAAAGCCAGTTCCAGCTGCGTCGACTTCATAGATTAGCTGCTTACCGGAGAACAGACACTTCGGAATGGATCGAAGATCTACGTCAGTAACCTCATATAGTGTCGCTGGCAGCACACCATTGTCCGCATGGTAGCGATCGACTCGCAACCCGATTCGAGCCAGAACAAGCTGCTGGCGATACCAAAGTATGGCGTCACGGATTATCGTTCCACGGGGAATGAACCAGAGAATGAATTCCTTTGTCACTCCCAGCTTCGCACACGCTGATTCGTGTCGCAACGTCCATTCCTCTATTAACTCATTTCCACGCGGCCCTGGGATGTCGATAATTTTGACGAGTTCTCCGAATGCCCTCAAGGAAGTCACCTGAGATTGAAGGAGCATGTGACGACAGAATGGCGAAAGAATGTGTGATCCTTCGTAGCAGTCACGCGTGGATGCGAACCAGTCAGATATTGTCGTGGGCACTACGTACATGTTGGAACTCTCGTAGACGACCCCAAGAGAGTAGAGACGACCCATCGAGAGGTGTTCCATTTGGGTTAGGGTGATTGCTCGTCCATTAGCTATCATCTTTCTGGGATTGATTGAATGAATGGCGGTTCTTAGTGCTGCATCGATGCGTTTGAACTCGGCTTTGGTGAGGTTATGTTCCGCGAGCACAATCGCTAATGACATGAGGGCGCGGGCTCCGTGCTGGTAGCGTAGTACATGATGCAACCAGAATGTGTCCTCTCGAAGGAACTCGGAAAGTGCCAGCCCCTTCTCTACGTATTGGATGGCGATGTCCCTGTCCCGGACGTACAGCGAAGTCAGCACTTTGGCGTGAAGCAGTTCTGAGAAGTACTCCATTCTAGTGGCGATGCCAGAATCAATCTCCCACACCATGTCGTCGTCGTAGTCGTAGTCGAAGCGGAGTGGGGGCTTTGCGACGGCTCGCGAAATTGCGTCAAGTGCTTCTCGGTTTGCCTCAAGATCTCTCTGAAGCACGGTGAACTTCTCTCGCGTCAACGGCAGTGTAATAGCATGTTCAAACTCCGCCGACAGCGGTGCCATCTTCTGGATTGCGGTCTCAACGTGTGGCAACGCGTCTTGTTCCGGAGGTCTCGGCGACGGTTTCAACTCCCAGAAGTGCACTGGTTCACCATGTTTGCGAATCTTCGTGATTTCGGCTTGAAGTTCCCTATCGGCAGTCGCATGGCTCCCAACCCAACTGCCAATTCCTATCGCCACCAAGGCCATCGGACAGAAGGCGAATCCACGCCAACGTCCATGCGTTCTCCTCTTGTCACAAATCAGATCACTTGCACAATCGACGGTGCCGTCATGCCCATTCATGCTCATGTGGTCCCTCCCGTTGGAATTCTCAGTGCTGCGGCTCGAGATCTCTCCAGTCAAGCATGGTTCCCTGAGTCCTGGCGGATTTACATTGAGAGAACACGATCTCACTGCCATGCATCTATTGCTCTACAGTCGACGCCGCTGTAGAGCTGAGATGTTCAGGTCCAACAGTCATTTCCGACGATTTGTTTTGAGGCAGTAGGACAACGACTTGATTCAGACACATCGGCTCCCCCCCCCGGGCTGCTAACTCCCTTTTCCGGCCACAATTCACCGCGCAGTCGATTCTGGCAGGTACTGCTTTTTAGGGAAGACCAGAATGTCCCCGTTTTGATTCTGGTCGCGTTCGATGCCGAGTTGCGGCTACTGGGATTTGTGGCTTCTGTAGACGGGTGTGCCGAGTTGCTTGAGGTTTTGGAGGAGCGTGGCTCTCGGGATGGTGGTGACTGGTTGACGGAAGGTCGACTTACGCGTGGAGTAGGATTTCTCTTTTGGGATTGCTGGTGCTGGTAGCGGCGGAGCCTATTTCGTCACGGCGGTGACGGAGCGTCGTCGTCGGCTGCTGACAACCGATCTGGGGCGAACGTCTGTCTCTCCGTGGAACCATCCGGACCACACGAAAACGTCGTCCCTTCGCCGGGGTCACGGACGTCCCCCTCCCGGAGCATCGTCATGGCGTTTTGGGGAATGGCGACGGGGCGACGATGACCTCTCGACGCGCTCGCTTCATCTCCCATCGGACCTCATCGGGAGTAACTTCCCACCACTGAGCGAGCTACTCAACCCTTTGCCCCACTCGGCCAACCCGATCCGGAGGCTCCGCCAGCGTGAGCGTTGCAACGGTGGCGTGTGGGAGAAGCAGGAGCCGATGACGACGGGGAACCGGTCACCGATCAACGAGGAGTGGCGGCAGGGGCGCGGCGTTGGGCTCGGCGGGCGCGTTTGCGGTCGGCTCGTTGGCGAGCTTCGTCGGCGCGCTCTTGGAGACGATGCTGGGGGTGCTCGTCGATCCAACGGTCGGGTAGCAACGAAGGGAGATCCGAAGCCGGAGTGGTCGGCAGGCGGGTGTAGACATCGCGGAGGTAGGCGAATGGATCGACGTGATGGCGGTTGCAACTCTTGGTCAGCGTGAAGAAGGTGGCGGGGGTCTCGCCTCCTTGGCTGTTGCCGAAGAAGAGCCACGCCTTGCGGCCGAGGACGGCGTACTTCAGCGCCGCTTCGGTGCGGTTGTTGTCGATGGGAATCGCCCCATGGTCGAGATAGCACGCGAAGGACTGCCACCGGTTGGTCATGTAAGCGATGGCGGCGCGCAGCTTCGATTTCGGAAGCTCCCGCTCGTGCTGCTCGAGCAGCCACTGATGGAACTCGGTCACGATCGGCTTGGCGTCGCGTTGCCGCAGGGCGCCGCGTTGTGACACACTACTGTCACGGGCGCGATCTTCGATGTCGTAGAGCCGCTGGAAGTAGCCGAGGGCGGTGTGCGTCCGCACGCTCGGCGCGCTGAAGTGGATCTCCTCGAACTTACGGCGCGCATGAGCCCAGCAGCCGACGGGGACGATCCGGTCGTCCGCCGCGGCGATTCGCTCGTAGCAGGTGTAGGCGTCCGACTGCAAGTAACCCTGGAAACCGGCGAGGAACTGTTCCGGTCCATCGCGGCTGCGGTCGGGCGTGAAGTGGAAGCAGTCGTAGGGATGGGCATTGTCGCCGACGGTGCTCCAGAGATAGGTCTTGGTGCAGCCAGGCGGCTCGCCCGCCAACATCTTGACCGGCGTTTCATCGCAGCCCAGCACCTCGGACTGCAACGCCAGCCGACGCATCAGTTCGACCAACGGCGCGACCGCCAAGGCCAGGGCGAAGAGCCAACGCTGTTGGGTGCCGCGGCCGATGCGGCAGCCGTGGCGAGCGAGGATGTCCTCTTGTCGGTAGCAGGGCAGATGGTCGGCGAAGCGACTGGCGGTCAGATGAGCCCAGAAGCCGGGACCGGTGTAAGCGTCGATCAACTGCGGCGGTTTCTTCGCCGTGGCGATCGTCGTCTCGCCCGATGCTTCGTCGCGAACGATCACCTCTTGGTAATGTTCGATCACATGGATCGAAGCGGGCGTGAACTCCAGTTGCTCGCTGGTCTTCTTGAAGAACCGCCGGGCGGTCGGGTCGTTCCTCAGCTCCTCGGGAATCTCTTGCTCGTCGAGTTCGTGACGGACCGTCTTGCGCGGCAGCAACTCGGGGAAGAGACGCCGGCCGCGTCCCTTGCTCGTGCGGCGTTCTGGTGACGGTTCGTCGTCATCGCTCTCTTCGTCGTCGCCGGAACCTGAATCGTCGTCCGCCTCGACGATTGTCGAGTCGAACAGGAGCCCCTGCTGGGCATCGTCGACGAAGCGTTCCCGCCGCCGGCCGTACAAGGTCCGCTTGAGCAAGTCGACGTCGCTCTGCAAGCGATCGATCGTCTCCTGCTGCTGGGCGATGATTGCTTGTTGTTGGGCGATGGTCTCTTGCTGCTGGGCGATGGTCTCTTGCTGCTGGGCGATGACGGCGGCTTGCCGTCGGCGCTCCCGATCGAGTTCGAGGATCAACTCGTGGCAGGCGTCGATGTCGCGGGGGAGGTTCACGTCGAAGGCGTCCATCAAGCCGATCTCAGTTGTCGCGGGGACACCCTAGCACGTCGGCGTCGGAGGCGCCAGAGCAGTTTCAGCAATTTCGTCGGAATGACGAGAAAACCTGCGAGTCCTCCTCGTCGCTGCCATCACCATGACATCGTTGTCGCTCGCGAAGAGAACGCCAGGGTCGATCGTCCAACGAGATTGGCAAGCGAAGAACCCTGGGTCCGAGGACAACCGAAGACAAGACTCGGTTTTGGTCGCGTGCCGTCCCATGGCTTCCAGGCTCTCGCCGCCGCGACGGGGAACTGGCGTCTCGAAGGAGCAGCGGCGCGTCCTGGCTCCGCGGAGCGGCGAGCATCATTCGGGAAAGAGTGAAGGGAAGTCACGAACGACGGGACGACGGCGTGTCACGGTGCTGATCGGAGACTTGAAAGCGCTTGCGATGACGAACCGAGGAAAGGTCGATGCCCTCGAGAATGAGTGACAATTGTCCGGCAGTGATCTCGAGGCCGGCCTCATCGTCGGCCGCCTGGACGTCGGGAAGCTGATAGCTCCCTTCCTCCAACTGCTGATACCAAATGCAATAGCCGACGCCGCCCCAATAGAGCACCTTGAGGCGATCCCGGCGGCGATTGATGAAGACGAACAAATGGCCCGAGAGAGGATCTTGCTCGAGCACCGACTCCGCCAAGGCGATGAGTCCGTGAAAGCTCTTACGCATGTCGACCGGTTCCCGAGCCAGGAATATCCGCACCTGATGAGGGACCGACCACATGCTCACTCCTCCTCGACGCTATCGAGGGCCGCAAGCACTTTGCGCAACGCGTCGCTGTCGACTTGGGCCGGCGCTCGCACGATGTAGCCTCGGGGATGAACGATCTCGATCACGCTCGTCGATTCGGGGACCACCCGCAACGCCACGAACGGCGACGGACACGTCCCACCGCCATCGACCGCAGGCGACCGTTTCTCTTTTCGATCGCGTCGCTGTAGCTCACGCCGCCAACCGTAGAATGACGCCTCCGAAATCCCCTCTTCCCGGCAGAATCGTCGAACGCCCCGCCCGCTCTCCTCTTGCCGACGAACGACCTTCCGCCAATACGCTTCCTTCTCCGCACAACGAACTCGCATCTTCCGCCTCGCGATCAACCCGGAGCAAACACCCCAAGCCTACCGCAAACCAAAAGACGCCACCGTTGCAACGCTCACGATTCAACGACAAATGACCGTGACCCGGAGACAGACACCCCGCCAGTAAAACACAAGCCGCCTCCTCTCGTCGGGCCCAAACATTGACAAGGCAGGAGGTACTGGAAATCCAGGCGATCGTTGACAAGTACGAAGTGAGCATCGATGTTGGAGGAAGCCGGGCACGGGGAGAAGGACGCAATATCAACAACTGGGAGTTGCCACCTGACAAGGGACCCGATTCCCGTAGTGATATTGACTTTATCGTCGATCCTTTTCACCCGCAGTTCAATGATATCATGGCCGAACTTCGACAAATCGGAGGAGGGGCCGGTAGCCTTCATCCGGAATCGTCACTACTCTCAGTATGGCGCTACGCACGGGAAGCGTCCCAACAAGACTACCGTTTCCGATTTGACCCGGGAACGCAGCCAAGGGTTGATAAGCTTCCCTAGGAAAACACACTACGCGCTTCGGGCGGGAGGGCGGCATGATCAAATGGGCGTTCATCCAGCAATACCTGTGGACCGAACCACAATATCAGTTTTGAGACAAAGCCTAGCTTCGAAAGTACAAGACAGGCTCTAGTCGCGATGTGCATAGAAAACAACTCAAAGTAGTCGCGTAGAGGTTAGCGAATGGTTGTGTCGAAGAGAAGTATCGCCCTTGTTGGTATTGTTGTAGTCTCGCTTCTCGTATACTCCTGCTGGATGACTTCAGAGCGTTTTTGGCAGCAAATGCAACTGCTGGCGGCGTATGACAGTTATAGTATCTTTGAACACGCTCGAATCCGTGCCGTCTCCGCCGACGTAGACGAGACTGCCGACCAGCTTGCATACATCGTCGGATACTATCCTTCTGGCACAAGACTAGCGAAAGATTCCCCTTTGGATAAGCTCGTGGAGTGCTGTCGGAACTCTGCGATTCGAGAGCTGATCGCTTTATTGAAAGAGCAGACAGACAAGGATCTCGGAAACGATCCGGTTGCCTGGATCTTGGTGCATGCCAGCGACGACTCCAAACGTCCATATTTGATCCGGAACCCTTAAGTTCACCCGTTTTAGTCCTGGTCACATTTGTGGCTCTACTCGGTTTTGTGTGGGTAGAGGTCGAGTCCGCCGCAGTGGAAGTAGATGGCGTTTCGGAACAGGGCCAGCGCGCAGTGTCGGGAGCCTGGGTAACCAGGGGAGAGTTGCGCCGGTAGTGAGCGATGAGTAGAACATCTTGCATGGGACCGAGGGATCAAGAGCATGCAAGGAGAGTTCCCGATGAGCAAGGACGTTCGTGGCGCACTTGAAGATGTTGTTATTCACTTCGAAGACTTGGAAGGCCCACGTGTCCCAGTTCGAATTCTGGTCGCATTCGTTGCCGAATTAGGGCTGTAGGGATTTTGGGATGTTGGAGGCGGTGTTGCCGAATTGTTGGGAATTCTGGAGGAGGAAGGGCGCGATGGGATTGGTTGGCTCGTCGCGTGCGCATGGCCGGTCCTTTGGGAGACTTGGTCCGGTGGGCTGCCGTCCTACTTGGATGGGAATGGCGGGGTACGAGTTTTGTTTTGGGATTTTTGGAGCTGATAGCGACGGAGCCATTGGTCGAGGAGGGTGACGGCGGCGTGGAAGTCGTAGCCGAGTTCGAGCAGCAGGTCGATGTTGTTGAGGTTTCGCTTGCAGCAGAAGCAGTGGGCGAGGTTGTTGCATGGGTTGACGGTGGCGCGGAGTTCGTCGTGGTGCCGGTAGGGGAAGTCGTTGCGATGCCGACACCAACGACTTGCTTGCCAATCCTCGGGGTCACGTGCAACTTCGAGATCGGACAACCACCCGGCGACGCTCGCCGCCCAGAGAGTTTTCTCAGATCGACGACGACCACAACCTCGGAACAGGCCCTTCCTAGTTAGCGATGAAGTCAACTTCGACCTCCACTTCTCCTGACCTCACACTCACTGTTTGGGTCGCGGGAACGTTGTAGCAGTTGCCCCATCGATCGGCGGCGACTCGCACCTTCAGGCCGGCCCTCGGCCGATCCAACGCATTAACCACCAGTCAACGAAGACTCGCCGGGCGTGAAGGCGTGAGATCGAAGCCGTCGATCACTTGTCCAGGCTTGGTCCTCATCGGCTCCGAGACTTCATTGGGCCATCCGCTGTCGTGGTCGATCGGGCGAAAATCAGCACACCGGGGCACGTCGATGCTCCTGCCCGAGTATCGTCATCGTGAGTTGATGCACTAACGCCGACTAGGGTTTCCCTCCACAGGACAGTTTCCTATTCGACAATCATTTCCCGTTCGGGAAAATGTGGTATGCTGGGAAACAATTGAAGCGATGAAGGCGGGCGATCTTTCCCGAGAACACGTGTTTTCCGAATCAAGAAAATGACAACCAGCGAGAAACGGTTGACGACCAAGAGCTTGCAGGACTCCCTCCGGAGGATGGGAGAATGCTTCTACCCTGCGCGCATCCGTGTTGTCGAGACCGCAAAGCGGCTGGGGGCGTCTGATCGCGTCGACGCCGTTGCCGAAGTCGCCTGGAACAAGAGCACGTTCGCCTTCGCGGTCCAAACCCGCGTGCAGTTCAACCCGAAAGCTATCCAGGAAGCCGCTCAACAAGCGACACGGCTCGCCAAGCAACTTAAAGCGAACCCGATGATCGTCACGCCCTTTCTTTCCGAAGAGCAGCTACGATTCTTGGAATCCCAGCAAGTCAGCGGCATCGACTTGTGCGGCAACGGCGTCATCCTTGTCCCCAATCGACTGCTGATCTACCGAACGGGAAATCCGAACAAGTACCCGAGCAGCAGCCCAATCCGAAACGTGTACCGAGGAGCAAGCTCGCTTGTCGCAAGAACGTTTCTCTTGCGTGCCGAATACGAGACGTCGCAAAAACTCCTCGACGAGATCAGAACTCGCCGTGGTGACGTCACTCTTTCGACGATCTCCAAAGCATGCTCATCCTTGGAAGATGACCTCATCATCGAGAGACAACGAAAAGGGCGGACGACACGCCTACGCTTGCTCCAGGCGGAGAAACTCTTGAACAGCCTCGCCGACAACTACGAGGCTCCGGTCATTCGGCAAAAATTCATCGGCAAATGTGATCTGGACGATCAGGCGTTCGAGGCGATCGCACGAGATTGGAGCCAGGAGACACAGGAACGCGTCGTCCGCACAGGATCGTCATCCTCCGAACACTATGCGACGATGGCGCGTGAGCCCATCCGCTGCTACTACTGCACTGATGCAACCGGAATCTTGAAACGACTGGGCAACTCGGCCCGTGAGACCGAGCGTTTTCCAAACTTCCAAGTCTTGGAGACTGACGATCCCATCGTCTTCTTTGACGTTCGCGATTCCGTTGATGCTTCTCCCCTCCAGGCGTTTCTGGAACTCAACGCTGGCGACAAACGGGAACGCGAGACGGCCGAGCAGATTCGGCAACGACTCCTCAAGGACGTGGGGATTCCGAAGAGGTCGCCATGAACGCGCTCGACATCTTGAAGACCGATCTGGCGGAATGTGGGACTCTCGTACCGGGGAGTACATTGCGAAGATGTGGGAGGCACTCTAAGTGGAAGCAGCCAAAAGTAAGGTCGATTGGTGGTGCGAGGCATCGCTTCGGATTTGCCACGCGTGCCTCGACCCCACGAATATCTCGGAGTTGCTCAACTCAACACCTCAAATTGCACAGCGCCCGGGTGAAACGAAGATCCCGCACGGTGACTGCCGTTCCGCAGGTTACTGGTGCATGGAGTACCGAGTAGATGCCCCAGACCGACCAACCATGTCGATTCAATGGGCCGAGGAGTTCGTAAAGTCTCGGGAAACACCGCTCGGCCAGTTGTTGGAGCAAGGGTTCGACGTAAATGTGTACATCGGCGTCTTTTCAAACGTTCTAACCCTCGGATTCGATGTGCCGCCGACACCGACACTTTGGAGATTGCAGATTCCTTTGGGAATCGAGCTTTTCTCAAAGTAGATGGTCGACCAAGTTTCGCTGGCGATTGTTTGCGTTCGCCCGTCCGTGAGCGTGCAGCTTCGCAGGCTGAGCCGGGTTGAATGGCTGAAAGCGTGCCGGTTGAGCAGGCTTCCACGGCTTGAACAATGGCACCCCAAACGGCGGCGGCTTGGCTTCTTGCTCAAGCTCTTGCTGACCGTTGAGTCTCTCGGCAACGGGTTCATCTTCGATAGCCCGGTGACGGCGCTCTTGTAATTGAGCCGAAGCCATTCCCTTTGCCGCCGCCGTCGCTCTGTCAACCATTCGTGATGCTGTCCAAACACCTGCGAAACCGCCGTCAACACGCCGCAACACACTCCTTGGCGACTGGCTGATTGATGCTCTGCATGCTCTTCGTGATGCCCTTCCTGTTCAAGGGTGAGTTCGGCGGCGAGGGCGATGCGCGAGCCTCGCTACGGCTGTCGCGCGACCTATCGGTGAAACGAGGAGCATTCGAAGACCTCAAGGTCGGCGATCTCAGAGAGGTACTCGGCTCCCTCGACGATCAATGATTGAAAGGCGGTTCCGAGTCACCTGCGGCCATCGAGAATTGCGTTCATGGAGGGGGCAACAAGTCCCAAACTGCGTCCTTTTCGTATCACCGATCGTATCACCAAATCGTCGGCCAAAATGTATCACCAATCAATAGACGCAACACCTTGCCATCAAACAGGTTACGCATCCAGCTTTCCGAAGATTCGCAACGGCTCGAACGTTGACATCGTAGAGGTCACTGGTTCAAGTCCAGTATCGCTCATTCCTAAACCCTTTCAAAGCAACACGTTACCGCCCGCCATATTGGTCCGTTAATCGGTCTGTCTTCGTGGTCCGTTATTTTGTCACGAAACGTGACACGGAGAGCCTCCTCTAGGCTCTCTGGCAACACCTCCTCTCCGGGGCAAACCGACGGTGCCCCCGAACGCTCTGCGATCGACACGGAGCATTCTGACCCCCTTCTCGATCGTTTCTGGCCCCTGAGTTCATTTTTCCCGCCTCTTCGGGCCAGGGTGCCCCAAATTCTCATCTCGCTTCGGAAACCCGATTACCCTTCATGTCACCGTCGACGCTTTCGAGCGGCCACATTGGCGACGTCGCTCACCGCCCAAACCCCTCCACGCGCGAGATCAACCATCGTTCCTACCCAGAGCACGAACCTGCACAAACCGCACGCATTCGACCGCTCGATCGCGATTGGAAACGATGAATGGCCGCGACGCTGCCGCACTCTCGACGGAAGCCTCCTTGCCGATTGCGGGAAGTGGGGCACCTCCAACATGGTCCGATGACCCTACGAAACGTCAACGCCTCCCACGATCACGCCAGGAATGGAAACACGCAATCCCCTCAGCTGGCGCCCGGAACATCGCGACCGGCCAAATCGCTCCCAATTCCGCTTCGGAAACCTTCTTCGACCCGACGATCGTGAAAACGACGCGATCATCGAGTCGAACGATTGACAACACATCAGACTCGCGCCTGTTGCCCTTCACCGAGACAGCGATCACTCATCTAAAACACGACGATTGACTCAGGCACATTCCATACCCCTTCGGCGAAATCGCCCTGCCGTCGCCAACTGCGCCAGACAGCGATCGCTGTACACCTATCGCGGCAACTGTGGCAAAATGGGCAACTATGCTCAACCGAGGAGGGTCTCCTGTGAACAAAACCAATGGCCTAGGTCGGCAACGTAATCGTGCTTCGGCAAAGAAGCCTAAAATGACGCCACGCGAAGAACTTACGCGATGGCTGGAAATGATCGTCAAGCCTGGAGAAGTAACCGAACTCTTCGTCAAGGAGTAACCGTTCACACCCTGCGAGTTGGTCTTTTCACGAAAGGGAGTTCGTGAGAGAATTCGTTCATGACAGGGAAGTCGAAGATACCTCCTGAACTCGCGGCCCAGATGACGCCGGAGGTGCGTGCCTTCGTCGAGTCGTTGTTGCTGCGAATCGCGGAATTGGAAGAAGCACTTGGACCTCCCAAGAACCCGCGGAACTCGTCGCTGCCTCCCGGCAGTTAGCACCCTCATGCCAAGACACCGCGCAAGGCGCCGTGATCGAAGCGGAAGCGTGGTGGCCAACCAGGTCATAAGAAACACGAACGTTCTTTGGTTCCCACCGAGGAATGCCAGGAAGTCGTGACGCTGCTGCCGAAGACCTGCCGGCGTTGCGACACGCCGTTGACGGGAGAGGACGCCGATCCGTTGCGGCATCAAGTGTGGGAACTCCCGGAAATCAAGCCGATGATCACGGAGTACCGTCGTCACCGACTCGCTTGTCCTTGGGGCCGACGAGACGCCGACCAAACAAGCGGGGCAGAAGGCTTGGTTGTGGACCTTCGTGGCCAGCACCTTCACCCTCTTCACGATGCGTGGCTCGCGGGCGGCCACGGTGCTGAACGAACTGCTTGGCGAGACCTTCTCGGGCGTCGTGATGTGTGACCGAGCCAAGATGTACTGGCAGCTTGGCCGCCTGCCGTGGTGTTGGGCTCATCTCAAGCGTGACTTCCAAGCCTTGATCGACAGCAGCGACCACCAAGTCAAACGCCTGGGTCATGACCTGATGCGACCGACGAAAAGACTCTTTCGCGAATGGGCACGCTGACGAGACGGAACCATCACACGCCGAACACTCAAACGTCGTCTGGCTCCCGTTCGTCGCGAGATCGAACACTTGCTGCTGCGCGGTCTCTTTAGCGGCAACCCGAAACTGATCGGCATGTGTCGGGAACTCTACGACCATCGCCAATGGCTCTGGACCTTTCTCGACCAAGATGGCGTCGACCCGACCAATAACCTCAGTGAACGTTCGCTACGTCACGCCGTGATCTGGAGGAAGCTCTCCTTCGGTACTCAGAGCGCCGCGGGAAGTCGATTTGTCGAAACCACACTGACCGTCATCGAGACCTGCCGACAACAATCCCGCGACATCTTCACCTACCTCACCGACGCCGTCGACGCTCATTTCCGATCGCGACCCTGCCCATCCCTTGTCACCAAACCGTGAACGGTTACAGTGGGAGGCTACCAGAGGCCGACGAAGAGTTCTTGCGAATAGTGTATCCAGACTTGGTGAGGATAGAACAGAGTCCAGAGAACGTTCGTAGGAGATTTGGCTTCACGAGCAGAGATGATTTGGGGCTGATGGGTCCAGGCCCTTGGCCGATCGCGCTCCCAGGATACCTGTTCCACTCCTTGAAGAGAGCGACCCAAGAGAATCCACGTCCAGATCCGTAAGGGCCTTCAAGTGTCCAGGACGCGTACTACCCCTGAACATCATGAAGGCGCGACACCAACTCAAACAACTCCCCCAAGCGTTCCATCGGTAGGCCGATGACGTTGGAAACGCTTCCCTCGAGCGCCTCGACGAAGGGATCGTCCTTGTCCTGCATGCCGTAGGCACCCGCTTTGCCCGCCCAACGGCCGCTATCGAGGTAGCCATCGATCGTGGCGTCATCGAGCGGCCGCATGAGAACGGTGGTCGTCTCGTGAAGCCCGAACCAGAGGTCTTTGCCGGGAGCGTGAAGACAGACGCCCGTGGTCGTTTGGTGACGTGTTCCTTGAAGGGTTCGCAAGATCCGTTCAGCGTCCTCCCGATGAGCGGGTTTGCCGACCACCAGCCCGCCGATCGTCGCGACAGTGTCCGCCGCGAGGACCCAGCGACCCGCCGAGTCGTGAGCGACCGTGGAGGCCTTGAGCCACGCGGTATGCTGCACGTAGGCCAGGGCGCTGGCGAAACGCTCCGGCGGTGGTTCGGTGGCTCCGCTGACCTTCACATCGAAGATGTATCCCGCTTCTTCGAGAAGACGTCGCCGAGCCGCGGATCCGCTGGCCAAGAGAAAGGGAGGCGTCGAGGGAACCGTCATCGCGTCGGCGCTCCGGACGGGGAGGTGTCCTGGTTCGGATCGAGGTCCTTCCCGTGCTCGACGAGCAGTCGGCGAACCTCGTCGGCCAGCCCTGGCTCGATCGGCATGCGGTACCAGCGGACCGCCTTTCGCAAGTGGATTGCCTCGTCCCCGTCGCGCACTTCCCACGCGATGGTTCGATCGTCGTCCACGAGCGTTTGGACCACGACCGCTTCGTCGGGGGGCGAGCTGAACCGCCAAAACTTCTCGCGAAAGGTCAGCTTGTCGGCGAGGCCCGACCAGTGCCGGGGATCCTTGAAGCGGATCCACCGGACCGGTTGATCATCGCGCCATTGGAAGACCTCGACCATCTCCGCGTCGCGCAGAAGCCGCCGCATCTCCTCTTGGGTCGGGATCGCGTTGAAGGTGACCCAGAGCCAAAAGTAGCCCAGGACGGTCAGGCCGACGATGCTCCCGAAGGCGATCATCAACAGTCGTCCCCGCTGAGGGCCCGGCGCGTCGGGCATCTCGGCGCTCATGGGGCGTACTGCCCGGCGAGGTCGACGAGCGTGCGGACGAAGTAGCCGGTCGCGCCGCCGTCGCGGTGAGGAGCCTCCTTGGCCGCGAACGAGGGGCCCGCGATGTCGATGTGGGTCCAGGGGACGTCGCCGACGAAGTTCGCGAGCAGCTTCGCCGCCGTGATCGCTCCGCCCCAGCGTCCGCCGCTGTTCTTCATATCGGCGACGTCGCTCTTGATGAGGTCGTCGAATTCCTCGTACATCGGCAGTGGCCACGCCAGCTCGCCGGTCCGTTTGGCGGCGGCGAGAACCTGCTCGGCCCACGTGTCGTCATTGGTCATGACGCCAGCGACGTCGTTGCCCAGGGCCACCATGCAGGCACCGGTGAGGGTCGAGAGTTCGACGATGTGGGCGGCCCCGAGATCGACCGCGTGGCAGAGGGCGTCGGAAAGTACGAGTCGACCCTCGGCGTCGGTGTTGACGATCTCAATCGTCTTGCCGTTTTTCGCCGTCAGGATGTCGCCGGGACGATAGGAGTTCCCGCCCGGCATGTTTTCCGCGAGTGGCGTCAGGCATAGGAGGTTGACCGGCAGGCCGAGCCGCGCGACCGCGATCGTCGCGGCGACCACGGTGGCCGCTCCCCCCATGTCGCACTTCATGTCGACCATGCCGTCGGCCGTCTTCAGCGAGAGCCCGCCGCTGTCGAAGGTGATACCCTTGCCCACGTAGGCGAGCGGCGCGGAGTCATCCTTCTTGCCGCGATAGCGAAGGATCATCAGTCGCGGGGGACGGACCGATTCCTGGCCGACGCCGAGAATGCAGTTCATGCCGAGTTCCTTGAGCTTTTCCGGCTCGAGGATCTCGACCTCCAATCCCTCGACCGGCTCGGCGAGTTCGAGGGCGCGCTTGCAGAAGGTCTCGGGATAGATCTCCGCCGGCGGCCGATCGATCAAGTCGCGCGCGGCGTTGATCGCCTCGCCGAGGATCGTTCCGCTGGCGATGCCCTCCTGGGCGGCGGAGTGGGTCTCCTTCGTGGCGGCGAGCGAGAAGCTGTCGATGGCGGTGCCGTTGGACGCGGACTTGTAGATCGCCTGGCCTTGACTCGCCATCAGGGCGCCGGTGATCGCGGCTTCGGCGAGTTGCTTGGCGTCGAGCGATGTTCCGGTCGGCAGCGAACCGACCATCGCGGTGCCCGGCTTCTTGTTCGCGTGGCGGACCGCCGTCGAGACCGCATTGGTGAAGGTCATCCGATCGAAGGAATCGGGCTTGCCCAGACCAACGAGCAACACCCGCTCGGCGGCAATGCCCTCGACGCCATAGAGGGTCAACAGCTCGTTCTTTTTGCCCGAGAAGTCCTCGAGTTCGCGGCGCCGCGCGATCGTCTCGGCGAGCTTCGGTTCGAGTTCCGCCGGCAGCGTGGCAGCTTGATCACCTTCAAATATACCGATGGCCAGCCAGTCGGTCGTGACACCATCGAGCGGTTGTTGACAAAGATCGATCTTCATTGATTGGAGTTCCTAGGCCACTGTGTCCATGGGCGTCGCGGGAAGTCGACGCGTTGGGTTCCTCTCTTCATACCAAAAGAGAGTTGGGAGCGTGATTGCTGGCGCGAGTTGAACCGCGGAGGTATCCCTCGAATGAGTCGTCGATGGTTGATGGGCCTGTTGGGTCTCCTGGTGGGATGTGGTGGTGGGCCCTCCCCCACCGGGTCGCAAACGACGTTGATTTTCGGACGGGGCAACGACTCGGTCACGCTCGATCCCGCCGACGCCGAGGATGGCGAGAGCGCCAAGATCATCAACAACGTCTTCGATACCCTCGTCACCTACGCCGACGACTCCTCACGGATCGTTCCGTCGCTGGCGACCTCGTGGCAGGAGAGCGACGATCGCCGCTCGTGGACCTTCACCCTCCGCGAGGGAGTCACCTTTCACGACGGCACGCCCTTCGGGCCCGACGCGGTCAAGTTCACCTTCGAGCGGATCCTCGACCCCGACCATCCGGGCAATCACGGGCTCAAAGCTCCCTATCGCCAGGACTACGCGATCATCGAGGAGATCGCCAGCGCCGCGTCCAACGAAGTGACCTTCAAGCTCAAGCGACCCAGCGGCGTCTTCCTCGCGAACCTCGCCACGTTCTCCGCGAGCATCGTCTCCCCCAGCGCGGTCACGGAGCATGCCGAGCGCTTCTCGGTTCACCCGGTCGGCACCGGTCCGTTTCGCTTCGAGGAGTGGATTCCCGAGGTGAAGCTGACCCTCGCCGCCAACGAGAAGTACTGGGGTGGGGCGCCAGGCGTCGAGCGCGTCATCTTCAAGCCGATCCCCGAACCGACCGCCCGGCTACGACAGCTTCGTACCGGCGAGATCGACATGGCCGACGGGCTGACGATCCCCGTCCGTGCCGAGGTGCGCCAGGACGATTCGCTGAAACTGCTTCGCGTGCCCGGCATGAACACCGCCTACTTCGCCATGAACAACCAGCGTCCCCCATTCAACGATGTCCGTGTTCGTCGGGCGCTCGGTCATGCCATCGACAAGGAGGCCCTCGTGAAGAGCGTCTACGAGGGGGAGGCGGTCATCGCGACGTCACTCATCCCGCCGCCGATGTTCGCCTTCAACGAGCATTGGAAGGGCATCGACTACGATCCCAAACGCTCGAGGCAGCTCCTCGAGGAGGCGGGCGTCGCCAAGGGAACGTCGTTTCGACTTTGGGTCATGCCGAACAGCCGACCCTACATGCCCGCGCCCGACCGCGTCGCCGCGATGATCCAGGAGCAGCTTCGCCAAGTCGGGCTCGAACCGGAGATTCACAGTCCGCCCTGGTCGCAGTTTCTCGAGCAGACCGGCAACGGCGAGCATGAGACGGCGCTCTTCGGCTGGATCACTGACAATGGCGACCCCGACAACTTTCTCTTCGCCCTGCTCGACAAGACCAACGCGGAGCCGCCACTGGCTCGCAACGTCGCCTTCTACCTGTCCGAGCCGGTTCACGAGTTGCTCTTGAACGCCCAGCAAGAGTCCGATCCCGACAAGCGGGCCCAGCTCTACGATCAAGCCCAGCGTCTCATTGACGAGGACTGCCCCGTCGTTCCACTGGTCCACGTCGATCTCGCGATGGCGCTGCGGGCCAATGTGAAGGGCTACGTCATCAATCCGGTTGGGATCGTTCGGCTCAAGGGCGTGACGGTCGAGTCAGGCAGCAAGTAGAATCGTCGAGAATGTCGTCCTCGATGGGACGGGCAAGCGTACACGCATACCCACGCGAGCGTGAGTCACTTCTACATACCCACGCGAGCGTGAGTCACTTCTGCATGCCCACGCGAGCGTGAGCATGGCACCCAGAAAGCATCCGGCACCTGTAGGCACACGAACCGGACGCGGGTTCAAGTCGCTTGGGGAAGAGTGAACCCTCCCGTGGCAGAGGATCGCCAAGCTCACTGCTCGCGATCGGTGAGTTCGAAGGAGAGGGTGTTCCCGCGGGCTGAGGTCAACTCGGCTTCCAGTCCCGAGGTGCCCGGGCTCGCGTATTCGATCGGCAGCATCGAGAAGCTGTTGAACGGGTCGTTGGGATCCTCCGTGGATGCTTCGATCACGACGCGATGATGCCCAGGGAGCGCGCCGTCGCCCTCGCGGAAGGTCGTCACGTCGACGATGTGACCGTTCTTGATCCTGCCGTAAGCGGCCCTGCCATTGTCGGGATGGAAGGTGATGACGCCCTCCCGCAAGGGATCGCCGTTATAGGTGACGGTCCCACTCACGGGGTAGGTCGACGGTTGCATCAGCTCGCCGCAAGCGGGAAGTGCCAGACCGAGCAGCAGCAAGCCGACGACTCTTCGGCGCGCAAGTCCCTTCACTTCTTCTTCCCTTCAACCCGCGAGGCGAAAGCGATGCGTGACGTGACAGTGGTTGTTTTTATTCAGAACTCGGTGATCTCGCCACCCGCTCTTGAGCCCATCGCCCGATAGGTCGTCCCGTCGATCGCTTCGCTGAGGAATCGGACCGACCCGTCGCCAAAGAGAAAGTTGGCTCCCCCCACATGGCTGCTTCGGAAGATGATGCAGCGGGCCGAGGCGAGCACGTTCTCTTGGTTGCTCGCCGCCAGCGCTTCCTGATTGAAGGCGTTGATCGGATGGGCCATCGTCGACCAGTTCTGGTACCCCCAGTGGTGCCAGCGACACCAGTAGCCAACCACCTCGCCGACGAAAATCGTCTTCGAGAGACCGTCGCTCACTTCCTTCGGGCGAGCACTGTAGCCATCGCGACCAATGACCCCGCGGGTCCAGGACGATGCGGTGGCGGTCGTGTGGGTGCCCGAATATTGGCCGAACGTCGGGAGGTGCCCATCGCCGGCGGGGCTGCTCACGCGATGGTCCCCGACCGAGGCGGCGTAGCTGGTCGACGCGAGATCGAGCGTTCCCGCGTCGTCGGCGGCCAGATGACTCCGTCCCGCGAGCGTGTCGGAGGGACAGTTCGCCGCCGAAAGCGGTTCCTGGATCAGCGCCAGGTTGGGGGCGATGATGCCGCTGCGCTCCATGTTCATGCGATCAAAGAGGGGCTGCCGGTCGATGAACGGGAGAAGGTGGACCATCCAGCTTCGCCGCGTTTCGGAGGCATTGCCGTTGCCGCCCGCGACGGAGTTGTCCAGACGTGTCGCTTGCAGCGGCAAGATGCCATGGGAGTCGGCGTAGTTGGAGATCGCCAGTCCCCACTGCTTCATGTTGTTGACGCATTGGGCGCGACGGGCGGCTTCGCGGGCTTGCTGGATCGCGGGGAGCAGGAGAGCGACCAAAACACCGATGATCGCGATGACGACGAGTAGTTCAACGAGCGTGAACGCGGAACGGAAACGGTGGAGCATGGGAGGCACCTTCAGTGAGAAACGAGACGGGTACTCTCGACACCTCACCCCCCGACCAGGGACTCTAACCTGGAATGACTGGTACCGCAATTGTTTTCATGGCGAAGACTGGTGGTCAGCGACGCTAAGGGGCACCCGGCGGGTTCCTGCTGAGTTCGAGGCCGTTCTCTGCATGCCCGCGCAAGCGTGAGTATTCTTTGCCCCACGTTCGGCGAGATGCCTGTGATCGGGGCAATGTCCCGCACGATCGCAAAGGCCGAGATTGCATGAACGAACTTGCCAATCGGGACACTAGTGATACACGCCGCTGCCAGGCGGGTTGTCGGCGTCCTCGCCACGCTGGTCCTTCTCGAGCTTCGGCGTCGAGAACCAACCGGCCAGCCAAAAGCCGGTGATCGAAATCGACGCGAGCGTCGCCATCAAGCTCAGCGCGTAGGGATAGCCGTAGTACCAATCGAGTTCCGGCATGTTCCACGGCGACTTCTCGGGGTCGAAGTTCATCCCGTAGAGGCCGGTCACGAAGGTTAGCGGAACGAAGATCGTCGCGATGACGGTCAGGACCTGCATGATCTCGTTCATGCGCTTGCTGGCGCTTGAAAGATAGAGGTCGATCAGGTCGGCGCCCAGCTCGCGGTACATCTCCACCAGGTCGAGAATCTGCACCGAGTGGTCGTAGCAATCGCGCAAGTAGACCGTCGTTTCGAGCGAGAAGTAGGGACGCGGATCGCGCGCCACTTGGTTGAGCGCCTCGCGCAGCGACCAGATGCGACGCCGCAGCCCCATCATGTCCCGCTTGAGTTCGTGCAGGAGCCGGACCGGGCTGGCTTCCTCCTCGAAGAGGATCGTCTCGCGAAAGCCCTCGAGCCGCTCGCCGAACTCCTCGAGGACCGGAAAGTAGGTGTCGACGGCCGCGTCCAGGATCGAATAGGCGAGATAGTCCGCCTCAGAGTTGATGATCTGGGGAGTGCGGCGGCGGATGCGGTTGCGAATCGGTTCGAGCAAGTCGCCGTCGTTCTCGCAGAAGGTGATGACGTAGTCGTCGCCGAGGATGATGTTGAGCTGCTCCCCTTCGAGTAGTTCACCCAAGCGGACCCAGTGAACGACGATGAGCCAGTTGTCGTCGTAGCGGTCGACCTTCGAGCGTTGCACGCCGTTGGTGATATCTTCGAGCGCGAGCGGATGGAGGTTGAAGGTCTTGGCGAAGGCTTGGAAGACATCGACGCTCCCCAGGCCCCCGACGTGAAGCCAGAGGACCGGCCAACGTTCGCGAAGCTCCGGAAGCTGACTCAAGTCGAGAAGGGTGTGTTCGGTGATGCCCTCGGGTCCGTAGCCCATCACCGTGATCGCCGAGCGCCGGGCATCGGGATCGATCATCAAGGTTCCGGGAGCGACTCCCGGCGAGTGATGGAGCCGCAGGGCCCGTTTCTTGCGTCGTCGCACGCGTTGAGGCATGAATCGTCCGTTCCTTCGTCGCCGCCCGGCGACACTCGCGTCGTCGCTTGGGCCAGAGCACCCGTTGCTCGCCGTCGAGTCGGCCGATCCGCCCTTGATCGGAATAGGAATTTCATCGTCGCCGCGGCAAGGTCTGGGCGAAAGCCACACCGGAAGGTTGTCGCCATGCTCGCGGCAACGACGGCCGCGATGACGATTGAGGCTGATGCCGTGCCGAGGTGACACGTGCGCCGTCGAGATCTGGCATTCGGGGGCCGCGCACAGCGTGTCAGCCAGTCAGACCGAGTATTCCGATCGTCAATCCGAACTTGGACGGTCACGAGTGGCCGGCCGCGAATCGATCAACGGGATTCGATGAAAATGTCCCCGCCGAACTCGTCGAGGAAGCGGGGGACGGGGTACTACTTGTCCTCGCCGACGACGCCCGACAATGGACGACACCCGAACACCGCGAGCGAGAATATGAGGTGCTGGATCACCTCGGGCGAGAGTGCTTCTCTGTCAAGGATGGTCCGACCACCGAATGGAAGGTTCCCGACTGGTACGGCATATGGGAAACGAAGAGGGCGGAACGCAAGAGAGTGGAGAGTCGACAACGCGAACGTTGAGCCTAACGACGCGATCCTCCAAGCCGGTGATCGCGGATGTCACGGGGCTCTCATCATCAAGAGAGATCCGGAGGCACCCTGTCTGATGGCACTTGGGGCCGAGCGAACACTCGGTCGTCGATCGGCTCGCTCGTGTCCTGATTGGTCAATTCATTGCCGAGAAATCGCTTGGGTGCCATGCCCACGCTCGCCGTGGGCATGCGGAAAACGCCTGTGATTGGGTCATCCTCCGCACGACCTGAGGGCCGAGATTTAACAATCAGGACTGCTAGGGGACGCCTTCCTCCGACGCCCCCGAATGTCAGTGTGGTGACCGCCGACCTACGGCGCGACGAAACCTTCCCGAATTGCGTAGCGAGCGAGACGGACGCGATCGTGAATGTCGAGTTTGACCATGAGGTTGGCGGTGTGACGGGCGACAGTCCGCGGGCTGATGTTCAGCTTCTTGGAGATGTCTTTCCGGTGCAAACCGCTGGCGATGTCCTTGAGGACCTCCCGTTCGCGATTGGTCAGCTTCGAGATCGAGCGCGTTCCGTTCGGGCGAATCTGGATACCCTTGCCATTGACGTAGAGACGCTCTTGAACGGAGGGCGAGAAATAGGTCCCGCCGGCGGCTACGGTGCGGATCGCCGCGACCATGTTGTCCATGCCCTCGTCATCGGTGATGTAGCCCGAGATGCCGGCGCCGACCGCTTCGCGAAGGGTCAGGTCGGTGACGAGATCGCCCGATAGGATCACCGCGGTGCGCGGCAGTTCGAGCTTGATCCGCCGAATTCCCTCGAAGACGTGAAAGTCAGGGGGATCGATGTCGGTGATGATCACTTCCGGGCGGTGTTGGAACGCCGCTTCGACACAGGACTCTCCGACATCAGTCGTCGCCACCACGGCCAGTTCCTCGCGGCGACCAAGGAAGTGACTCATCAACTCGCGGTGCAGTTTGCGCTGTGTAGCCAGAACAAGGCTCGTCGTAATCATCATTACCCCCCAATATCGGCTAGGCAGCCATGTTGACCCGGACGCCCCTTGATGTGCCGAGTCGCCTAAGAACGTGAAGAACTGTTTGGCCCAGTTTCTGCTCCCACTCACATGCAACAGCCGTGCCAGAACTGACTGATGGATGTCTAGGCCCAGGGCAAATTGGTTATTTCGTGGTGATTCATTTAGGTACACAGGAATGCCATGACGGCATTCGCGAGGTGCGCCCGAAGGTGTTCTTGCTTGGGTGGATGGAGGGGCGCCCGCGCCGGGTGCCTGAAGATGACCTCAAAAGTGCAGGACTCGTAAGGCGTTACAGCAAAGGATTGGGAATCATTCGGCGCAGGAATTTGCCGAGGTCTGACGGCGTAAAACTGTACCGTTCATCGACTTTCGCGACGCATTGAGATCCGAGATCAATTCTAAACTAATCTCACTAATGCTGAAATCGGGCGATTCGGAAACGGCGCATCCTCTTTCAATATGAGAATGTTCCTCATTTCGATAACACGGAATGAGAATCGGGTCTACGCTTCAGCCGCAGGCGAACCGATTGGACCCCTGGCGTTGCCCGATCGTTAATCATCGGCCCAACGCCTTCGGAGCCACTTCTTGGTACGACGTCTAGTTCCCGATCGTTGGATCAACCGACTCGCTTGACGGACTCCTGTCGACGCTTCCCTTGGGTAGCTCGAATGTGATGCTGTTGGTTTCGGTCACGGCGCTGTAGCTCTTCCCGTCGAACTCGCCCGTCTCGGGAAATGTCAACTCGGCCGAGATGGCGTAGCGGCCCATTCCCTCGCTGGGGAAGCGGACCTTGCCGTCGGCTCCCGTCACCGACGCGGCTTCGTCGAGCTTCGGACCGTGCAGGACGACCCGGGCTCCCTCGACCGGTTGGCCCTTCGAAAAGGCCGTGATCGTCAACTCTCCATCCTTGAGGCTCGGGACGAGCTCGAAGCGAGTCTTCGCCATTGGCCGAGCGCTCCAACGATCCGGCTTGCCGAGGATCGCCTTGGCGCTTTGTTCGACGAGCACGTGTTGGTCGCCGGCGACCCGTTCGAGTCCGAGCGTGACGCGGCCGACGACGATCCCCATGCGTTCGTCTCCAATCATTGCCTTCGACATCCCCGTTTCGCGATCAAACGTCAATTCGAGTGGTCGTTGGGTACCATTGGGGAGCAATAATCCAAAGCGAGTTCGCTTCAGAAGGTCTTCCCAGTTCGGCTCCCACTCGTCGGGGTGGCCGTAGCCGGCTCGAACCTCTTGGCTCTTTCCCAGCTCCCAGGCTTCCACCCAAAGCGAGTGAGCGAAGGCACCACTCGGAAGAGCCAGGGCTAGGAGCGTGGCGGCGATCAAACTGGGTCGCTGAGCGGACATGGGACGTTCCCTCGAAGCAAGGCGGTTCGCAAATCTACCTGGCGCTATCTTAAGCGTCTCGCGACGTTCTTTCGAGCCCTACCCCTCGACCGCTGCCGTTCCCTCAGGGCTTGCTCGCGTCCAGCGACGGGAGGGAGCATCGCCAGCCGAGCAGTTTCTTCGAGTATCGATCCACCAACTCCGGCTTCTCGCCCGCGAGGTTCCGTTGTTCCCGCTCATCGCGAGCGAGGTCGTAAAGTTCCGGGCGCGTGCCGTCTTCATTGACGAGGAACTTCCACCGTCCGTCCCTCATCGCCAAATTGGGGCTTCGATCGGGCTCGGCGCCGGGGCGCAGGTATTGACCATCGCGGCCGTACTCCCAGAAGATCGCCGGGCGACGCTCCCGTGGTGAACCAAGCAAGGCGCTGCTCACATCGACGCCATCGGAGTCCGAGTTGGGATCGGCGTTCGAAATACTCGCGAGTGTCGGGAGAAAATCGACGGCGGTCATGATAGTCTGGTCGTCGACCTGCCCGGCCGGGATCGTTCCCTTCCAGCGAGCGATCAGCGGCATGCGGATGCCCCCTTCGTACAGGCTCCACTTCCGCCCCCGAAACCCCGCGGTGCTACCGGGCGGCTCGCCGCCTTCCTTGTAGTAGCGGGGCCAAGCGGTCGGGCCATTGTCACTCGTGACCAGGATGAGCGTCTCCTCGCCAAGCCCCGCGTCGTCAATGGCGCGGACCAACCGTCCGAGTTGCCGATCCATTTCGTCGAGAACGGCGTGAAAACGCTGATGCAGCGGATGGTCGGATGACGCCACCCGCGCGAGAGCCTCTTTGCTAGGCCGATGGCTATCGTGAACATCGTTGAGCCAAAGCTGGAGATAGAAGGGCCGATCGCGATGGTTTTCGACGAAATCGATCGCCCGATCGACGTAGATCTCGGTGAGTTGGTGCTTGGGGGCACGACGGATGGTGCCGCGGCCGAGCAAGGCGCTCTCTTCCGAAAGTCCCCCCGGCGGCAGGACCCGATCGCCGAGCCCTTCGAACGACGTCAGCGACTCGTCGAAGCCGTAGGCCTGGGGTAAGGGAGCATTGCCGACGTCGCGGCCTCCCCCCATGTGCCATTTGCCGAAGTGAGCCGTGGCGTAGCCGGCCTGTTGGAGCGTCCTGGCCAGCGACGGGGCGCGAGGGTCGAGGAAATCGCGCATCCCTCGGTCACGATTGCGCTTGCGGGATGCGAGGTAGGAGTGGATCAAGTGCCGAGCCGGGTACTGCCCCGTGGTGAACGCCACCCGTGACGGGGAGCAGATCGGCGACGCGACATAGAACTGCGTCAGGAGAAGACCCTCGCGGACGAGCCGATCGAGGGATCTCGTTTGGACCCGTTCGTTTCCGGTCAAGCTCAGGTCGCCGTATCCCATGTCATCGATGAGGATAAAGACGATATTGGGAGGCCGGCCGGGACCGTCAGCGGCTTGGAGCGCCCGGGTCGAAAGGAGCCCAAGGGTGATGAGGATCAACATCGCGCCGCGACGATTCATGGAGGAGCACCACTCCGCACGCGTACCGAGGGACAGGCCAATGCCGTCGATATCATTTCTAAAGTTAATCAACAAAGTGCGGGGATGCAAGCCCCCATCACCGGCCCTCGGCAGTCTCTCGGGCCGAACTCGACGCTCGGACCGGTCGCTCGGCGACCGTTTGAGGGGCATTTTGGTCGAGAATCGGGCCACTTTGGCGCAAAACGGGCCCAAATCGGTCCGAATCGGGCCCAGAATGGAGCTAAATCACTCCCAAATGGCCGGCAATCGCCACCACGCGACCGACGAGACGGGTCGCCGCCATGCTCGTGTGACCGAACCGACGTCTTCCCCTCCTTCCCTCGTGACCGTCGTTGCCGGTGTCCTATGATGGGAGGGCACGGAGCGACTTTTTCGGCTCCGACAAGATTCTGCAGTGAAGGCGGAACGATGGCGACGCAGGTAGCGACACTCGGGGGTGGTTGTTTCTGGTGCCTCGAGGCAGTTTTCCTCGAGCTGCGCGGCGTCAGCGGAGTCGTCTCGGGCTACACCGGCGGCACCGTCGAGAACCCCAACTACCACCAGGTCTGCGGCGGCACCACCGACCACGCCGAAGTGATCCAAGTTACCTTCGATCCCGAGGTCGTCAGCTACGCGGAGATCCTCGAGATCTTCTTCGCGATCCACGACCCGACGACGCTCAACCGCCAGGGCAACGACGTCGGCACCCAGTACCGCTCGGCCATCTTCGTCCACGACGACGACCAGCGCGCGACCGCCGAGGCGATCAAGGCCCAACTCGACGCTTCCGGCACCTACCCCAATCCCATCATCACCGAGATCGTCCCGGCCCCGGTTTTCTATCCGGCCGAGGACTATCATCAGAACTACTACGCCGAGAACAGCACCCAGCCCTATTGTCAGTTCGTGGTCAAACCCAAGCTCGACAAATTCCGCACCCACTTCGCCGAGAAGCGCCAAGAGGTGTAAGGCGTCCGCCCGTCGTCCGGAAGTTACGGGAGGCTGAACCTCGCCTTCCTCGTCCGACGTGGTCATGTCTGGAAGTGTGCTCGGTGCGACAGGCAATGCCGCGTTGATGGCCGGGTCCTATGCCGAAAGCATTGCCCAATGAAGATGGGATCGCGCCGAGCGCCGGAAACCCTGGAAGGGTTTTTCTAGCGGAGGAAACGCCTGGTGCGAAGGGTTAGAAAACACCTTCGGCGTTTGGAGGATGGCCGGTTGGTACCCAGGGTGCGCGAAGCGCGACCCTGGGCTTCACTAGACAACGGCGTTGCCGTTGAAGAAGTGCTAGTCGACGGCGTTGCCGTTGAGGAAGTGCTAGGCTTCGTCTCAAAAGTTGATCGTTGGTCCGAGGCTCAGCGAGTTGGTGCGGGACGAGGAGGGCGAAGCAGGCGAATCCACTGGATTCGTCGATGCAGCCCGACAAAGTCCCGCGCCGACGCAGCCAGCCGAAGCCAGAGCCGACTTTTGAGACGGAGCCTAGTCGACGGCGTTGGCGTTGAGGAAGTGCTAGTCGACGGCGTTGGCGTTGAGGAAGTGCTAGTCGACGGCGCTGGCGTTGAGGAAGTGCTAGTCGATGGCGTTGCCGTTGAATTCACGTCGGGTGGATGCTTGACCCACCGCCACAGGTTGCGGATGGCAAGGCCAACGGTGAAGGCCTCGGGTTGAGGCTTGGTCGCTCCAACCGGCGGAGACATGTCACGAGAGAAGAGAATGGCAGGCAATGGCCTGCCCTACGGGAAGATGCCGCGGCCGAACCCGACGCGCCATCTGGACATGCGCTGGGATGCCTACCTCGGCGTGCCCGATCCCGACGGCGATGTCCTCGTTGTCGGCCACGTTCGGTAGGGGCAAGCGCACCGTCAAGCCCCAACGATTTCGATGGACCAGGGCACTAGCAGTCCGTTGATTTAAGCGGGCCAAGGCGGGAACGAGCCATGTTGGCCAAGATCAAGGAGAAGAAACGGAGGCGAATCTGTGGATTCGTCGAGTTTTGTGGACGCCGAGATTGGTCAAGAGGGCCGTTCGTAGCCTGCATCGAATAGGTCAACGGGCTGCTAGCCGTCCAATGGCTGTCTGTTCGCGGGTGGCGAATTGCCTCGACATAGAGGGAGTCGAGGTCTCGCGTGGCTGGTTCGTGAGCGACCAGTTGGGAGGGGCCATGGTCAGCGATGGTCCAGGTCGTCTGAGCTTGACGTCTGGTTTCTCAAGAAGCGTTTGTGAAGACGAACCCCCTCACCCCTGGCCCGTCTCCCGGCGGGAGAGGGGAGAAGACGGGTCGCGTTTCGGGGATGTCGAAAGAATGCCGCGAATGGCGAGCGATTTGCAACGATGGACGCGCGGTGGGAGAAACACGTCGCCATCGGGCCGCTGCGTTGGTGGTGGAGGGCGACGATCGGGATGCGGAGGTGAGCGTTGGGAAACTCGGCGTGGTTTGAGTCGTGGGACAGCCTCTACAAGATCGCCGTCAGCGCGTTGGTCGGCTACCTCATCTTGATCGTCTACGTGCGGCTCGCGGGAAAGCGGTCGACGTCGAAGATGAACAACTTTGATTGGATGGTGACCGTCGCGGTCGGCTCGGTCTTCGCGTCGATGGCAATCCTGAAGGACGTGACCGTCGCGGATGGGGCGCTCGCGATGGCGCTGCTGTTGGGCTTTCAATATCTGCTGACGACGGCGACGAGTCACTGGGAATGGGCGCGGGGGCTCTTCCTGGCGACGCCTTCCATCCTCTACGCCAACGAGCAGTTTGACGATGCGGAGATGAGAAAACAACGCGTTTGCCGAGGCGAGATCATCTCGGCGATTCGCGAACGGGGAATCGGGTCACTGCGGGAGGTCGCGGTGGTGACGCTCGAACCGGACGCGGAGATGTCTGTCGTGATCAAGGGGAAGGATGGGGAACTCGACACGGTCGATTCGCTTCCCGGCTACGAGGAGTTGGCGGGGGTCGGCGAAAGCCGCGAGACTCGGTGAATGCTGGCGTCCCTCGGTGCGGGAGGGCTCCGATCGGGGGTCCTTGTTGTCCGCATGGAGGTTGGTTTCCGAAGAGGAAATCTCGATGGGAGTTTGGGCCGGGTTCCTAGAGAATGGCGACCGGCCAATGTCCTGATTGGCAAGTTCGTTACATCAAATCTCGGCCCTCCGATGGTGCGGAAGATTGCCCAATCATAGGCGTTTTCCGCATGCCCACGACCAGCGTGGGCATGGCGCCCAAGAGTCTTTTCGTCAATGAACTAACCAATCAAGACACTAGCAGAGCGTTGATTTAAGCGGTCCAGGGCCAGAACGAGCCATGTTGGCCAAGATCAAGGAGGAAAAGCGCAGGCGAATCCGTCGATTCGTCGAGGTTTGTCAACGCCCAGATTGGTCAAAAGAGCCGTTCGCAGTCGGCAGCGAATAGATCAACGGGCTGCGATAGGGAAGACCGCAAAGGGGACGATCGGCAAAGAAGGAGAGGAATCCACGTGAGCTTCGATCTGGCGACCTACCCGATTTGGCTGAATCTTGGCGTCTTTCTCACTGGAGCCTGCTTGGTGTGGTTTGCTGGCAACCGGCTGGCGCAAACGGCGGATGAAATCTCCGAGCGAACCGGGATCACCAAGGCGCTCGCGGGAGCCTTGCTTCTGGGGGGAGCGACGTCGTTGCCGGAGATCGCGACGACGGTGACCGCGAGCGGACTTGGGAATGCCTCGCTGGCGGTGAACAACCTCTTCGGCGGCGTCGCGATGCAACTGGCGCTGTTGGCGTTGATCGACTTCCTCATGGTCAAAGGGGCGCTCACCTTCGCGGCGCCCGAGCCGGTGTTGCTGCTGAGCGGGGTGCTGCTGACGCTGCAGATCGCGGTCGGGGTGACGGCGATCGCCTCGGGCGACATTTCGCTGTTCGGCTACCTTGGGTTTTGGCCGTGGGTGATCATGGCGGTCTATCTCCTCTCCCTGGTGGCGATGAATCGCTTCGCGCGGAATGAGGCGTGGGTGCCGGCGGAGTTGCCGGAGACGCCGGGCGAAACGGAGAAGAAGCGCCAGGAAGAAGTCGGATTCAAGTCGCCGAGTAGTCTCATTCGACTTTGGGCGGGATTCGCCATCGTTTGCTCGTTGGTCCTGTTGGGTGGATTCCTGGTCTCATCCACGGCCGATGCGTTGGCGGAGCAAACGGGGCTCGCGGGCGGCTTCGTCGGGGCGACCTTCGTGGCGATGACCACTTCGCTGCCGGAGATCAGCACCACGGCGGGGGCGATCCGTCTAGGCGGCTACACGATGGCGATCTCGAACATTTTCGGGACGAACTCGCTCGAAGTCGCGCTGCTCTTGCCGAGCGATTTGGCGTACCTTGGCGGTCCCATCGTCAATGCGGTCGATCAATCGGTGGTCTTCATGGGGGGAGTGGGCATCATCCTGACGAGTCTCTACCTATGGGGGCTGCTCGAACGGCGCGATCGGACCGTCGCCCGGATGGGGATCGACTCCTGTTGGGTCGCGAGTATCTACATCCTAAGTCTCTTCATTCTCTACACGATCTCAGGAACGACTTAGCATCCGTGGGCGATGAATCGGAACGGTCGGACCAGCGTAGGCGATCTCCCAAGTGCGAAGGCGAACGCATGCACCCTCGACGGATCGCGGTCTTCGGTTCGAGCACCATCTACGGCACCGCGGACACGGAGATGGGGGGCTTCGTCAACCGGCTAAAGTTGTGGCATGAAGCCAACGACGAGAAGAATCGCGTCTTCGGTCTGGGGATCTGGGGCGAGCGGACGCCGGAACTGCTTGAGCGGATCGTTCCCGAAGCAAGGACTCGCAAGCCGCATCTGCTGCTGATCTATCCCGGTTACAACGACTGCCATCGCCGCGATGCTCCCGATGGGCCGATCGCGACGTCGCCCGAGGTATTCGCCGACCTGATGAGGGAGCTTCTCACCAAGGCCCAGTCGGTCGCCCCCGCCGTGGTGATGACTGCTTACCCCTTCGACGAGTCGCGGACCCGCCCCTACCGCTACACGAACGCTTACTACTGTCTCGACGACGCCCGCCGATACATGGCGATCCTGGTCGAGGTGGCGGAATCGCTTGGCGTGAAGGTCCTCGACTTCTTCGGTATGTTTCGAGAGACCGACATGACGCCCCTGCTCTCTTCGGACGGCTTGCATGGCAACGCCGCGTGCCACCAACGGCTCTTCGAGCTGACCAAGCGGTTCTTGGTCGACGAGTGCGGGGCGAGAGGTTAGCGGACCGCATTACTGGGCCTCGGTTGTCGCCGCGGATCTCGTGGCAATTGGAACTGGAGATGCACTAGCCCTCTTGCATCGCCTTGGTGGTTTGCTCGACGTCGAACGCCTCGGGATCGAATGGGCCGCCCCACATGAGCATCCACTGGTGACGTTCGTGACTGGGATCGGCCAAGATTTCAAGGTACTCGTCGTATCCCCATATGCCTCCGACATCTTCCGGGGGACAGGCTCGCGCGCCTTCCAGGCAACGCGGGTACCGGACGTTGTTGTCGAGGGGCAACCAGCCTTCGAGGATGACTTCGTGCTCCCAGCTATCCCCGAAGTCGTACTCGTAGAGGAATGACACTGGCTTGCCGTTTCGGGGCAGGAGACCACTGAGCTTCGTCCTGGTCGAATCCCGACTCCTGGAGAAATCGTCATCTTCGCCGAGAATGTGGATATCGACGTAGTACTCGTCGTTGATGATGAACTGGTGCAGATGCGAGTTGGTCCAGCCCATGGCGAGCTGAATGTGGTGATGAAGCTCGTCGAGCGTCCCGTGGTTCATTTGGATTCGCCGCCAGATGGGCGGATCGGAGCCGATGAGGGTGATCTTGAGCTGGTAGCATCGCTTGGTGACGGGAGTCGCCGCGATCTTCGTGGCATCGCCGAGTGCCTCGCTGAGTCTGTCAACCAAGCGTTGGAGAAAGATTCGCTTGGTGCCGTGTTCCTCCTTGAGAGCGAGTTGCCGTACGGTTTGCCGGGTGATGAGAAGCTCGGCCTTGGTGAAGGCAATCGACCGCGGTTGCTTCTTCTCGACGCAAAGTCGTTCGGTGAGTTCGGGCGTCAACTCGGCGACGAAGGTGCGCTGCGTCTGGGTGAGTCGAACGTCAATCGACGTCTCCGGCATGCGTCTTCCCTCTTCAAGTGAGCATGAAGCGTATTGGTTGACACTCCTCGGGGTTGCTGTCCGCGTCGACCGTGTCCTATTGCCCCGGCCATCACGAGCGCCGCGGGGCGGGTGACGTTCGCGAGGATCTCACAACTCCGGGTGCTCGGCCGAGGTGTTGGGGATATTCTTGAGTCCCCAACGAGCAAGCAACCCCATTAGCGTTTTAAGTTCCTTGCCCCGTTCCGTGAAGGTATAGATCGACTTTCGCTTGTCGGCGGGTTCAGTCTCCTTGGTGATGTAGCCGGCGGCTTGGAGTCTCTTGAGCCGGTCCGAGAGGATGTTGGTCGCGATCTTCTCGGGGGAGTCGAGGAACTCCTCGAAGTGGGTGACGCCGAGGGCCAGATCGCGGACGACCAGCAGCGTCCACTTGTCGCCGACGAGGTCGAGGACGCAGGCGACGGGGCAGTTGGAGCGTCGGTCGAGGGTCGGTTTCTTCTTCCTGTTCGCCACGATGATACCTTGCAAAATGCAATGAAAGCCGCTATCGTTCAAAGTTCCTTGCAAAAGACAATCTATTCGATTCGAGGGAGAAGGACATGGTGACGAGTGAATCGGGAACGATCCGCCGCTACGAGGCCGGGCCGATGGAGACCTGGGGCGACCAACTCTTCGCGATCCCCGGGATGCCGGCGGTGCCGAAGTGCTTTCTCAAGGGACGGCTGGGAATGAAGGGGATGGAGGTCTCGCTCAATGCCCTCAAGCCGGGGGTGGCGATGCCCCAAGTTCATCGGCACCGCGTTAACGAGGAACTCTACCTCTTTCTCTCGGGGCGCGGGGAGTTTCACGCCGACGGGGAGCTTTTGCCGATCGAGGCGGGGACGTGCATCCGCTGCGAGCCGGAGGTCGGGCGCTCCTGGCGGAACACGGGTCAGACCGAACTGGTCTTCGTCGTGATCCAAGCTCCCAACCGCGAGAGCGGCAGCGCGATGATCTCCGATGGCGAGTTGGTGGACGAACCACCGCGGTGGGCGAAATCGTAGATCGGCGGGATTCGTGTAGGGAGGCCGATGCTGGGGCGGGATCGCCCCAGCGTTCGTCGGTGTCGGGCGGGATCGCCCCAGCGTTCGTCGGTGTCGGGCGGGTCAGAACTGGTCGATGATCTGGCCGTCGGAGGCGGACATCAGCCGTTCGAAGAGGCTGTCGACGGTGCCGCCGCCGGTGTAGAAGTGATTGTCGATCGCCTCGTTGAGGAAGGCGACGCGACCATCGCCGAAGAGGAAGTGAGCTCCGCCGGGGTGGGAGCTGCTGAAGGCCATGTTTTGGGAGGTGTTCCCCGTCAGGGGTGGGTTGATCCCCCAATGGCTCGTACCGGCGTAGGAGGTCATGCCTTGGTTGGAGGCACTGTTGCCCGACTTGTCTTGGGCGGTGGGGCCGTTGCCGGGGCTGCTGTTGCCGCGGATCGCGAGCATCATCGCGGCGAGCATGAGATTGTTGCCCCCGCCGCTGTAGTAGCGCTCACCGGCGAAAACCGTTTTGCTGATCCCGTCGCTGACGTCGCGAAGCTTGGTGGCGCTGTTCTCGTAGAAGACGCCGGTCGCCCCGCTGACGCCGTCGTTGGGATCGCTGGCCTTGTAGGCACGAACGTAGGCGTTGTTGTTGGCGGCGACGTAGTTGGTGAGCGACACACCCGTGTTATCGCTACCGGGATTGGCGTCGAAGGTATAGCCGATGGCACTGATGGATGTGCCGTTGATCGTGACGCTGTAGCCGCTGTCGAAGGCGTTGGGGCCGTCGTCGGAGGGGCAGCGAAAGGTGTTGTAGCGAGCCTGCATCTCCTCGGTGTTGAGACCCAGGGCCGTGCTGGCTTGGGCGTTGCCGACGTTGAGCCGGTCGTAGAGTTGGGCCTTGTCGACGTAGGGCAGAATAAACGCGGTCCAGACCCAGTGCCCCTCGTCGTCACCGGCGATCGGGTCGAGGATGTGACCCGGCGGCAGGGTTCCATGGGCTTGAATGTAGTTGTGCAGCGCGACGCCGATCTGTTTGAGGTTGTTTTGGCACTGGGAGCGGCGGGCCGACTCGCGAGCCTGCTGCACGGCGGGCAACAAGAGTGCCACGAGCACGCCGATGATGGCGATCACGACGAGAAGTTCCACCAAGGTAAAGGCGCGTAACGCCCTGCGTCCTTTGGACATGCTTTCGGTTCCCGGTTGATTGAACGATGAATAGAGTGCCCGCCCCCGAGCATTCTTAACACTAGTTCGCGATGACCGGTCCTGTCAAGCAGGAACTCCCTCCCCTCCCCGGCGACTTGAGCCAAAAACGTTCGATTGCAAGTGCAGTTCGGACTTGATCGAGGTTCCTTCCGCGAGCGAAACGTTTCCTGACCGGCAAACTTTGCGCTGTTTGACGCGGATTGGCTCCTTTCGCGAGCCTCGGTCCTTTGTTGGACAGTTGCCTGGCGATACCATCGATTGTCACCTCTGAATTCCGACACCTTTTGCCGCCGTTCGCACGCTGGCCGTCATGGATGATGGTCCCACGAGCACGGCTCGCCGGTCCCGCGGGGAGGGCGAGTGAGTGCACCAAATCACGTTCCCGATGAGGAGCAGAAGGGGCGTCCAGCGAGTCTGGAGCATCTCTCATGAACACGCTTTACCGACTGAGCGTCATCCTGTGCCTGCTGGTGGCGGCCGGTTGCGAGACGACGGCCGGATTCTACGTCGAGAAAGACACCTACACCCAGACCCCGGCGGTGGGCGACCCGGACCTGCGGACGAGCTTCAAGCTCGAGTTCACCGAGAAGGATCTCTTCGCCCGGCCGCCGCGGCGTCCCCGAGTGGCGCCGGCGCGGGCCGCCGCCCCGGTCGCATCGGAGATGACGATGTCGTATGATCCCTTGGATGAGACGTGACGCGGTCCTGTCATGAGTGGTGAGCCGCCGTCGGTCTCGTTTGCCCGACCTTGCCGAAAGCGCGAAGCCGCCAACGAGGGAAAGTGGATCGCCCATGCCTGAGACACGCAACTGTCCCGACTGCGACGCCGAGGTCTCGATCGACGCGACCGTCTGTCCGAAGTGCCAGCGAGCCCTCGAGCCCTACGCGCCGAAGACGGCCCCCATGGTCCCGGTGTACATCGCGATCATCGTGGTGATCTTCATCGCGGTCGTGGTCTACTTCAACTGGCTGCCGACGCCCCCCGAACTCGAGTGAGGCGTCCCCCTTCCCTTCACCGACGAATCGCGGCCGGCCCTCACGCGTCGCGAATCAATTCCTCCACCCGATCGGCGACCCGCGTTCCGAACGCGTCGCAATCCCAGTCGGCGTAGCGATCGGCGAACGCTCGCGCGTTGGCGGCGTACTTGTCCGATTCGAGCATTCGGTCGAGTTGGCGAACGACCTCGTTGGGTTGATTGCCCTGAACCATCAGCCCCGCGCCCATCATGACCGCTCTGGCGGCGACCATCTGGGACTCGAGCGTCACGGGAAACATGAGCGTCGGGATTCCGGCCATCAGCATCGCGATCGTCGTCGAGAGATTGGCGTTGAGAATCGCCAAGTCGGCCTCGCGCCGGACGTGGGCCAAGTCGAGCCGATCCCGCTGAAAGCGGAGCGTCGCGGACTCGCAGCGTTTGAGGAGCGACTCATCGATCCCGGAGGGATAGATGAGGGTCGGATGTCCCAACTCGTTGAGCCGGTCCAGGACGGTCGGGAGAATCGGGAAGGCTCTCAGGTAGCCGAAGATCTTGGGGCCATCGCCCTCGGGCCACTCGGGAGCGGCCCCCGGCACGAGCGGTGGAGGTCCCCAATAGGTCGCGCCGACCCGGTCCTCGTAGTGGTCGAGCTCCTGAAACGAGAAGATGATCGTGTCGTCCAATTCGCCGAAGAGCTGGCCGAGTCGTTCGAGTGGCGCTCCGCCAAGGCTCTCGATCGCGGCATTGGCGTTGGCGAGAATTCGGGCTTCGTCCCGCTCGAGTTGTTCGGGCGTGTAGCGCAGCCGGGGTTCGAGGACTCGGAAAGGGGTCTCGTCGGGGGGGCAAGTGAAACCGCCGCCGATGTTGATCTTCTTCTGCGGAAGGGCCCGCAACGCGACCAGCGCCGTGGGGCTGTGATCGCAGAGGACGATGGCCGGATCGATGGTGGAGATCAAGTGCCACCAGGCGTTCGCGTGCGAGGAGAGGTCCTTGGCGTTGTCGAACCCGCTGTCGTTCATGACTTGGGGGAAGGTGGCGGTGGTGCGATAGTACGGCGACACGGGGCTGCTTCGGTAGGGGGATTGCAGCATGCGGATGGGCAAGCCGTCGAAGGCGCGTCCCAGGGAAGTGAGGTTCCGGGAGGCGAAATAGATCTCGTGTCCTCGTTCGAGAAGGGTTTCGACCGTCGGCCGGTGCGGCAGCAGGTGCCCCATGCCGAGGCCGAGTTCCCAAGTGAAGAGGATGCGTGCCATTGAGGGAGTCCTAAGCAAGTCCCCGAGGAGATGAACAATCTCCACGCGGGCATGACGTCGGTCCATGGAACTTGACCGGAAACGTCTCGGGTGGTTGGCTTCCAGGGCCGTTGGCGTACACTATTCCATTTCGCGAACGCGATATCGTCGCGAATAGCCGAACGTCCTTTTCGTCGAGAGACCTAGAGCGAGGAAGTACCTTACATGGGCAAAGGTGACAAGCGAAGCAAGCGGGGCAAGATCAGCCGGGGCACTTTCGGCAAGCATCGCCCTCGGAAGTCGAACCAAACGAGCAAGAAGTCGGCCGGCAAGTAACTACTCACTCATCGGATGGGCGATCTCGAGGAGGTTTCCGTCGGGGTCGCGCACGTAGAGGGACTCGATCGGTCCGGTCGCTCCGGTCCGGCGGACGGGGCCTTCGATGATGGGTGTTCCCGTGGCGTCCAGATGACGGGCCACCGTCGTGAGTGGCGTCGACGTGAGCAAGCAAAGGTCCGCCGATCCCGCGATCGCCTGGGCCGCGACCGGTGGGTGGAGATGCCCCACCTCGTGAAGATTGATCTTTTGCCTGCCAAAACGAAGGGCGCGGCGGCCCGCGCCGAACGTGACCGCTTCCATCCCGAGCACCCGCGTGTAGAACGCGATCGTTGCGTCCAGGTCGCTGACCGTGAGGACGAGATGATCGAGCGATTCGATCGTCACCGCGGGGCTCAGGTTTTCGGTCGCCTCACTCAATGTCGATCGGCACCTTCTTCTTGTGAGTGGCCTTCAGCTTGGCGAGCCGCACGGTGAGGATGCCGTGGCCGTACTTCGCTTTGACTTGATCGGCGTCGATCGCCACTGGTAACGTCACCACGCGGTTGAATTTGCCATACTGCCGTTCGCAGTGATGAATCTCGCACTCCTCCCCCGCCGAGCTCTGATTCTTCTCGCCCCGGATTTTGACCGACGTATCCGCGACCGCGACGTCGAGGGATTTGACGTCGACGCCGGGAATCTCCATCGTCAGGACGATGTCCTTGTCGGTCTCGGCGATCTCCACGACCGGTTCGTACTCGTCGTTCAAGATGTCCGAGTAGACGGGGTACATGTTCCACTGTCCGCCGGTGAGCCGATCGAAGACGGAATTGAACTCGTCGCGCAACCGGTGTAGCAGCGAATGAGAAGGCTCCTCCGCGGGGGGGAGGTCGGATTCCCGTTGTTTGCGAACCCTGGGCTTGGCCATCGGTATCCCTTCAAAAAGCAGCCTGAACTCCGTTCGAACGGGGTCGTTCTAAACATCCCACCAGTTGGAATCATCCTCTTGTTGGCGAGATTGCGAGGCTGGGTCGGAGGCCATGGGTCCGTTGTCCTCCGCCTCTTGTTCCGGGCTCTCGTCGACTTGATCCCAGAGGTCAAGCAAGTCATTCTTCTCGGGAGCCGCGGTGGCCGGTTCTTCCGCGACTTCCGAAGGTGGTGGCGGTGGCGGCTCGTCCCGGGGCTCGGGTTCGCTCTCGGCCTGCATTGAGGGAGTTGGGTCGTGGTCGGGAGCCGGTTCCCACTCGGCGACGGTGTTCGATGCGATTTGGGGCGACTCCTCGCCAGAGTCGGCCGGGACGATGGCGGCCTCGCGGTCGGCTTCCGGCTCCTCGGCTTCCTGGTGGAGGGGCGCTCGGACCGGCTCGGGAGTAGGTTCCTCGGCGATGTCGTCGGCCGCTGGTGGTGCCTCGGGTGTCGGCGACGGTTCAACCTCTTGAGCGGGCGCCTCGCTCCACGCGTCCGCATCGGGCGGGAAACTTCCTCCGTCATCGCTGGCGTTCGGAGAGGCGGGTGGTGCCTCCCGCTCGATCGGGGCTGACTCGACGTCTTCCGGTTCCGACGACTTCGCTTCGTCGATCCCGGTCGCCCAGGGATCGGGTTCGTCCGTGTCCGAATCCTGAGACTCCGCGGCCATAGGTTCAGATCCCGAAGGCTCCGGGGGCGAGACCTCCGAGGACTCGGGGTTTGTACCGATCGGCGCAGGGTCATTCGGTTCCGACGCCGCGGGCCACGGATCATCTTCCAGGGAATCGGTACGAACGGGATCGTTGGCTTCGGGTGGCACGGGAGCCGGTTTGTCGACCTCCGGTTCATTGAACTCCAGTTTGTCGACCTCCGGCTGGCTGGCCTCCGGTTCCGCGGCCGGCGGGACGGGAGCGGCTTGTTCGGGGGGATGATCCCACGAGTCCCACTCCGGCGGCAGGGCGCTCTCGGCGGCGCGCGCGTCGGGCTCGGTCGTGTGCCCGCGATCGGGAAGGTGGTCGAACGACGTCGCCCCGGTCGCGTCGGCCAAGTCGGGGCACTGGAACACGAAATCGGTCGAGCCGGCGCGAATCCGGTCGCCGTCCTTGAGGGGGACCGGGTCGACGACGCGGTGACCGTTGAGGGTCGTGCCGTGGCTGCTACCGCAGTCGGCCAACATGAACTCGCACTCGGTGGCGATGATCGTGAAGTGGCGTCGCGAAATATAGCCGTCGGAGATGGCGATGTCGTTGAGGTTGCGTTGGCGTCCGAAACGGAGCTCTTGCCCGCTTTGGACGGTGAACTGCTGACCGGTCAGCGGTCCGGCCTCGACGATGATCGTGGCGGAGAGCGTCATCGTTACGTCCGCATCCTGGCGTCAAGGGGACTGGGTTTGCTCGTGGAGCGTCGGTGTCGGCCCTCGTCGTGATGAACCGAAGCGCTCCCCGACAGCCTCTGTTTTAGCAAAGAGGTGGTGGTCGTCTCCATACAATGCGGCGGGATCGCGCGGATGAGTGCGACGCGCGGGTCACGTTCCAGAACCCGCCAACGGCGTGCGCCCTTCCTTCGACAGTTGGTGGGCGCCTATGGTTAGACGAGTGGGTCGGGCCATCGCCTGACTCTTTCCTGAAGCGAGAAGGATGGACGCCTTGCATGACCGACCCTCCAACCTGCACGAACTCCGTGAGAGTGGTTGGCAGTCCCGCACCGTCAAGGAAGAGATTCAGCACAACTTCCTCCGCATGATGGAGAGCGGCGAGGATCTCTTTCCGGGCATCATCGGCTATGAAGATACCGTGATCCCCGAGATCAACATCTCGCTGATCGCCGGCCACGACATGCTCTTTCTGGGCGAGAAGGGGCAAGCGAAGAGCCGGCTGATGCGCTCGCTGGTCCGTTTCCTCGACGACGCGGTTGCGTACATCGACGAGCCCGGCCTGCCGGTGCACGAGGATCCCCTCAAGCCGATCACGCGCCGCGGGCGCGAGTTGGTCGCCGATCTTCCCGCCGACCAGATCCCGATTGCCTGGTGGCGACGCGAGGATCGTTACGCGGAACGGCTCGCGCCGGGCACCAAGTTCGCCGACGTCATTGGAGAGATCGACCCGGCGAAGCTCGCCGGCGGCGCCAGCATGTCGGCGGAGGAGGCCCTTCACTTCGGACTGATCCCGCGCATGCATCGCGGCATCTTCGCGATGAACGAAGTTCCCGAACTCGACGAGTTGATCCAAGTCGGCCTCTTCAACATCCTCGAGGAACGCGACGTCCAGATTCGCGGCTACCCGATCAACTTCGACATCGACGTGCTGGTTCTCTTCTCGGCCAATCCCTCCACTTATAGCCGCTCGGGAAAGGTCATCCCTCAGCTCAAGGACCGGATCGGCTCGACGATTCACACCCACTACCCACGCGAACGCTCGATCGGGATCAGCATCATGGAGCAGGAGGCGGCGCTGGCGACCGATGGCGACTACCCGGTCGTAGTCCCCTACTTCATGAAGGAGATCGTCGAGCAGATGTCGATCGCGGCCCGGCGTTCGAAGTACGTCGATCATGACTCGGGGGTCTCGGCCCGATTCAGCATCGCGAACTTTCGCACCATGGTCGCCTCGGCCCGTCACCGCTCGGTAAGGCTGGGCGAGAAGCCGGCGGTCCCACGCATCAGCGATCTCGGGCACACCTACAGCTCGTCGCTCGGCAAACTCGAGCTCGACCTGATGGGGACCCACCAGATGAGCGAGCGACAGGTCCTTGAGGCGATCCAGGCGGAAGCGGTTCGGACGGTCTTCGAGGAGTACGTCGATCGCCACGGTCTGAGCGAGATCGCCGAAATTTTCGGGCGTGGGATCAAGATCGAGGTAGGTGACATGCTGCCGTCGTCGGCCTACGCGGAGCGTCTTCGCCGTGTGCCGCCCGCTTGGGACAAGGCCTTCGAGGTCAACGCCTCCGAAAGCGACGCGGTGCGGGCCTCGTGCGTCGAGTTCGTTCTCGCCGGGCTCTACGCGAGTGATCAGATTTCCCGCGCCGAGCACCACGGCCGGATCACCTACGAGATGTAGGCTCCTATTGCTCCTCCCTTTCCGATGCTCCCCCTTGCCCTGGGGGAGAACAGATTGCTCCCCCTTGCCCTGGGGGGAGAACAGATTGCTCCCCCTTGCCCTGGGGGGAGATAGAGGGGGTCGGCGATTGGATCGGTCGCGATTGGATCGGGTGCCATGCCCACGCTCGCGTGGGCATGCGCGAGAGGTGTCGTTTTCAGATGCGGTTGTGGTCCACCATCGGACCGGAACTGTCTGCGAAAGAGGGAATTTCCCGGGGGCCTCTTGCGTGTTTCGCACGCCCAGGTTGACGAGCAACCTGGGCCACCCAACGACGCTTCCTGCTCCCCCTTGCCCTGGGGGAGAACAGATTGCTCCCCCTTGCCCTGGGGGGAGATAGAGGGGGTCGCGAATTGGATCGGGTGCCATGCCCACGCTCGCGTGGGCATGCTTGAGAGGTGTCGTTTTCGGGCGTCCGGTCGCCACTGGCTACTTGCCTGCCGGTGCTCGTCGATCAGGTGAAACCATCGGGTGGGCCTCGACCCACCAACAAGACCTTACTCCTTGCCGAGGGACTCTGGATCATGACTTCCCGCGAGCGCCTTGGCGGCATCATCCACAGCTACCAGAAGTACGACCCGGTCAGCTTCCCCAGTCCGACCGCGCCGCCGCCGGACATGGTCTCGTCGGCCTTCGACCACATGCTCGCCTATGGCGACATGCGCCGCTTGACGCCCGAGGAGTTGGCCCGCGCCGTCAAGATCGACCCGAGCCAGATCCAAGGGCTCGGTCCCAGCATCGACGCTCTCATCGCGATGCTGGAGGAACGCAAACGCAAGATTCTCGCAACTTACGAGACCGACGGGGTGCGAAAGAAGGCTCGTGGCGAGTTCTCCATGCAAGCCACCGAGACCGAACCACCCAAGCAGCATCGCAAGCAGTTCCGCCGCGCGGTCCGTGAAGAGCAGATCCACGACCTCGAGCAGCTCTGGTATCAGGCCGGAGACGAACGCAGCCCCTTCGCCAAGTCGCTGCTGCACCTGATGGAGGCGCTCGGGAACGTCTACCAGATCGACGAACTCGCCTCGAAGTACGCCTTCACCGGCCACGAGGCGATGACCGTGCCCCAGGCCCTGCGGATCAAGGAAGAGCTCGAGGCGATCGACAAGCTCCTCAAGCAGTTGGAGGAAGCGAGAGAGACCGCGCAGATCGGCGTGATCGACCTCGAGGAACTCTCGCAGTTCGCCGAACCGGGCGACATGCAGCAGTTGGAGGAACTGCGGGCGCAGGTCGAGAACTACATGCGCGAGCAGGCCGAACGCCAGGGACTTGAATTCGAGAAGGGAGCCTTCCGCCTGACGCCGAAGGCGTATCGCGTCTTTCAGGGCAAGCTACTTGAGCAGATCTTCAGCGACTTAACCGCGTCGCGCAGCGGCCGACACGAGGGACCGGTTATTGGCGAGGGGGCGGTCGAGACCCAGCGGACCAAGGACTACGAGTTCGGCGACTCGGTCACCCACATGGATGTCGCCAGTTCGATGGTCAACGCGATGCTTCGCGACGGCCCGAGCCTTCCCATTCGGCTCAAGGGCGAAGACATCGTCATCCACAAGACTCGCAACAACCCCAAGTGTGCCACCGTGGTCCTGCTCGACATGTCGGGGTCGATGCGCTACGGCGGGCAATACATCAACGTCAAGCGGATGGGCTTGGCGCTCGAGGGTCTGATCCGTTCGGAGTTCCCGGGCGACTACCTGCGGTTTCTGGAGATGTACACCTTCGCGAAGCCGCGTCATCCGTCGGAACTGGCCGAGTTGATGCCCAAGCCGGTCACGATCTTCGACCCCGTCGTCCGGCTCAAGGCGGACATGAGCGACCCGGAGATCAGCGAGTGGCAAATCCCACCCCACTTCACCAATATCCAGCACGGCCTGCAACTTGGGAGGCAGTTCCTCGCCTCGACCGACACGCCCAACCGCCAGATCATCATCATCACCGACGGTCTGCCGACGGCGCACTTCGAGGGGGAGATGCTCTACCTCCTCTACCCGCCCCACCCGGAGACCGAGGAAGCGACGATGCGCGAAGGGCGACTTTGCGCGCGCGAGGGGATCACGATCAACATGTTCCTCCTTCAGAGCTGGAACCAGACTCGTGAGGACATTCAGTTCGCGTACAAGCTCTCCGAGGGAACCAAGGGTCGGGTGATCTTCACCGCCGGCCACGACCTCGATCGGTTCGTCGTCTGGGATTACCTCAACCGCCGCAAGACGATCATCGGTTGAACCCGTCGTCTCCGTCGGCGATCTCGCGTCCCGTCGCGTTGACTTCGTCCTTGCTCCCCATACGTCAATCGCGAGTCGTACCAGTTCGTGGCGCGGCGGTCATTTCCATGACAGAAACGAGGAGACATCGCACATGGCCAATGTGACATTCAAGGGTAGCCCGGTGGAACTTGTCGGCCCGACGCTGAAAGCCGGCGACAAGGCCCCCGACTTCAAGCTCCAGGGCGCCGATCTTGCCGACGTGACCCTCGCCACTTCGGCCGGCAAGTCCCGCATCCTCGTGGTCGTGCCGTCGCTCGACACGGGCGTTTGCTCGACGGAGACGAAGAAGTTCAACGAGGAAGCCGCCAAGCTCGACGGTGCCGTGGTGCTGTGCGTCTCGGTCGATTTGCCCTTCGCCCAGAAGCGTTGGTGCGGCGCCGAGGGCGTCGACAAGGTCGCGACGCTGTCGGATCATCGCGACGCGTCGTTCGGCGAGGCCTACGGGGTTCGGATCAAGGGTGGTCCGCTCGATCGCGTGCTGTGCCGAGCGGTGTTCGTGATCGGACCGGACGACACGCTCAAGCATGTCGAGTACGTCTCGGAGATCGCCGAGGAACCCGACTACGCTGCCGCGGTCGCCGCCGCGAAGTAGCGCGGATCGTGGCTTACGAAACGCTGATCGAGGTCGAGCTGTTGGAAAAACGCGACGGCTCGGCCTTTTTCCCTCCCCGCCCGAGATTGTTGGCGCGATAGGCATTGGCGAAGGCCTCGATATCCCGGCCGACCAAGTCGTAGTACCAGTACTTCACGTCGCTCGCGAAGACGCGAAAGACGCCTCCTTCGAGAAACCGCCGCGACGACGTCACCATCGGCTTGTGGATCAGCGTCAGTTTACCCTCGCGCCGCAGTCGCATGCAGAAGGCCGACGCCTCCATCAAGCCACGCTCCGGATAGCCGCCGATCGCCTCGAAGACCGAACGCCGCACGAAGATCCCTTGGTCGCCGTAGTACCAGGGCCAGAGGCGGTAGCGGATGCGGTTGATCACTTCCACCAGACGAAGTCCCGGATGGGTGCCGTCGAGTTTGAATTCGAAGGCTCCCGCGACCGCGCCCTTGCGCAGCACGTCGGCGATCGAGCGATCGTAGGCCGGTGGTGGAATCGTGTCGGCGTCGAGAAAGAGCAATTCGTCGCCCGTCGCTTGGCTTGCCCCGAGGTTGACCGCCTGGGCGCGGCTGGTGGGCGGGACGTCGCTGGTCGCCAAGCGGACACCCAGTCGCCGGGCGATGCGGCGGGTGTCGTCTCGGGAATCGCAATCGGCGACCACGATCTCCGGACCACTCCTCGTCGTGGCGTAGCGACGCACCGCGACCACGGCCGCTTCCAGATAGCGATCCTCGTTGAGCGTGGGGATAATCACACTAAGGGCCACGCCGAGTCTCCTTTCGGCGGCTATTTACCAATCCATGAACCGTTCGCGTTGGCCGCGAGACCGGTCGCCACGTCGAACACCGGGTCGAGCCTCCGGCCCGGCGATGGCGGGGCGGCCTACTTGTCGGGTCGTGTGAAGATTTCCGGATCGACCGTACGTTTTAAACGCCCGTCGGCGGGATTGATCATCACCAAATAGGCGTCTTTTTCGTCCCAGGGGACAAATCCCTCGGCATCATACATGGCGCGCGCGGGCCAGTTCCGCTCATCGCACGCCAGTGTCAGCAAGCTCACGCCCGCCTCGCGCGTCTCGCGAAGGGCTTGTCGGGTCAGCTCCCGCCCGAGTCCCCGTCCGCGCGCCTCGGGCACGATGCCAATATAGGCGAGTTCGAACGCATCGAGCTCGCGGAGGCGCACGAGCAGAATGCAGCCGACCCACTCCCCCTCTTGTTTGATCAGCTTCCAGTACTTCGGCTCGAAGAGTCCTTGGGCCTGGTGGCTCTCGACAATGTCTTCGAGATCCCGAGCTCCGTTGAGTTCCGGACAGTCGCGGCTTCCTCGATAGCTCCGTTCGAGGATGTGCAGCAAGTCCTCGTGGTTCTCCGGTCCGTAGGAGTCGACCTCAAACACCTGACCGGGCTCGTCGATGGGTGGTTCGAAGACCGAACGACGCAAGTAGATCAGTCGCGTCAGGTGGACGAACCCGGCCTCTTGGCTGCTGGCGACGAGGTGCTGTTGTTGGTTGCTGAGCAGGAGCTGCGCCATGCGGACTTCGCGCGAGCGGGCGTAGTCGACGGCGGCGACGAAGAGGTCCCGTTGGATGCCGTGGGCCGTACCGGGGGGAGGGGCCTCCCGAAACCGAGGTGGCCAGACGAGAAGGGAGCGTCCGGGGGTCTCGAACGCGATGGCGATCGCGATCGGTTTGCGCTTGCGGTGGCACCACACGATGCCGTCGAGGCGAACCCGCCCGTGCGCCTCGCTTTGGAGTACCGATTCCACTTGTCGCATCTGGTCGCGCGGCGGCAAGTGGGTGTAGAGGCAAGAGAGCGCGAGGCTCCAGTCTTCACGCGGACATCGTTCGACGACGACGCTCGAGCCCACAACTACGTTCCCCCCGTGGGAGCCGGGATCGGTCGTCCGAGCAACTCGGCAAGCTTGGCTCCCGGGTCGTCGGCCCGCATCAGCGTTTCCCCAACCAAGATGGCGTCGATTCGCGCTTCCTCCAAGCGGAGCACGTCGGCGCGCGTTTTGATACCGCTTTCGCTCACCAACGTCACGTGGTCGGGAATCTTGTGGCGAAGTTCGATCGTATGGGCCAGGTCGGTCTCGAAGGTCTGAAGGTCGCGGTTGTTGATGCCGACCAAGCGGGCTCCGCTGTCGAGGACCTTCGAGAGGTTGGCCGCTTCGTACAGTTCGACCAGGACCGTCATGCCGAGCTCTTTGACCAGCTTGACCAGTTCGTTGAGCTGCGTGGCCTCGAGGCACTCGGCGATCAAGAGACACGCCGACGCGCCGGCCAGGCGCGATTCGAAGATCTGAATTGGATCGAGAATGAACTCCTTGCGAAGGATGGGCAAAGCGACCGCTTCGCGAACATCACGCAAGTAGCGTAGCGAGCCCTGGAAGAACTCCTCGTCGGTGATGACGCTCAGGCAAGCGGCGCCGCCGGCGGCGTAGCGCGTCGCGATCCACGCGGGATCGAAGTCCTCCCGGATCAAGCCCGCCGAGGGAGAGGCTTTCTTCACCTCGGCGATGACCGAGACACTTTGGTCCTGGCGAATGGCTTGAAGAAAGTCCGCCGGCGGGGAGAGGGAACGCGCTTTCAATTCCCAGGCCTCCTTGCGAGCCGTCTCGCGCAGGGCCTCGATCTCCGTCCACTTATGCTCGACGATCCGTTCGAGAGCATTCTTCATGCGTCGTCCGCCTTCTCAAGCCAATATTGCCGACCGCGTTCGTGCTTGCCGGGCGCCGCGAGTCCGTTGCTTGCCGCCACGGGGCGCAGAGCGTACTTGCCGCCACGGGGCGGAGAGACCAGAAATGGTCTTGCCGCACCTGAGCGAACCTCCAATCCTGAAGGAGTTGGGGCCACGCGAGGTCGGGCGATCCACGCTTTGGCCCCGGTGCCGAGGATCTGGTCCGGGCCGCCGGGCAAGGGAGATACCATTGTATACGCTGGACATTCGCACCCAAACGCGAACCGAATGCATCGATGTGACTGAACAGGTGCAGCGCGTCATCGATGAGGCGGGCCTGCGCCAGGGAGCCGTCATTGCCCAGGTTCCCCACACGAGCGCCGCCTGCACCCTCAATGAGAGTGCCGATCCGGAGGTCGGTCGAGACCTAGTCAACTACCTCGATCGGTTGGTGCCGAAAGATAGGGAACTCTACGGACACGAGGAAGAGAACGCCGACGCCCACATCAAGACCTCGCTCGTCGGCAGCAGCGTTCACTTGATCGTCGAACGCGGTCGGCTCGTTCTCGGAAGGTGGCAAGGAGTCTTCTTCTGCGAATTCGACGGTCCGCGTGACCGAAAGATGCACCTGCAGCTCCTTCGGAGCGTCTAGTCGTGAATGTCGCCCCGATCGCGTTTCTCTTACCAGCGCTACTTCTGTTCGGGGCCGGCTACGCGCTCGATCAACGCTTGCGGCGCTGGCCGAACATTCGCTGGCGGCGCCGGTTCCCGCTCAAGCTCAACGGCTTCGGATTGGCGTCCGTCATTCTGGTCGTTTTCCTCTTCTACAGCATCCCGCCGTTGCGGTCGGGCCCGATCGATGTGGGAGACGTTCGCGATTGGGATGGGTTTCGAGCCCGTCTCGCCCAAGAGGCCGGAGACGGGCGGACGCCGGGAGCTCACATCGCCTCTCGGATCGACCCGGCGATCTGGGAGGAGTTTCAGTCGGCCGACCAGCTCTCGCCGGAACTCAAGCGATCGATGGCTCGACAGCTCTCGCAGCTCCTGGGCAAGCCCGATCTCTACGAGCCGGAAGCGTATGCCAAGGTCGATCTCTCGCCCCAGCTCCTCGACGAACTCGAGCGGGCGACCGCCGGCAACCTCGACGGATCGGATCTCGTCCAGCTCCAACGCGTCTTGCTCGTGAGGACCTATCCCGAGTTCGTCTCCCCCGCGATTTTCCAGCGCTTGGCGGTCATGATGTCCCTGCTGCTGGTCACGTTGCTGGTGCTGATGAAGGTCGCCCTGCGGCAGCCACTCTACCAGCTGGGCATCCACACGGCCCATGCCGGAACGATGGCGGCCTACGGCGCCGCGCAAGCGTTTGTCTGGGGGCCGGGGGCGTTGCTCCTGAGCCTCTTCGTGCGCAGCGTCGTTCCCCAGGACCGGCTTCACCCCGCCCAGGAGTTCCTGCTCAGCGGAGGGCACTGGCTCGACTGGTTGGCGTTGGGGACCACGGTCGTCGTGCTCGCCCCCTTGCTTGAGGAGCTGTTCTTTCGAGCGACGCTTCAGGCGTGGCTCTGCAAGTTCATGTCGCCGTGGAACGCGATCCTCCTGGCCGGATTCCTCTTCGGCTTGGCCCATGGTGGCTCGTGGCCCGATCCGGTTCCCCTCACGCTCTTGGGGGTCGGTTTTGGCGTCACCTACCAGCGAACTCGCTCGCTCTGGGCGCCGGTGCTCTGCCATGCGACCTTCAACGGCGTCATCAACGGAGCATTGATTCTGCTCGGCCGACTGCTCGAGGGAGGTTGACGTGATGTCATCGCACGAGCCACCGGAGACCTCGCCCGCCGTCGACGCCGACGCGACCGAGCCATCGCCATCTGACATGAGAGCGACTTCGGATGCCGACCAGGGGGAAACCCATCGGTTCAGGGTCGACGCCGCGGGCCACCGGCGCCGATCGTCACTGACCCATGTCACCCTGTCCGGCAAGATCGACCGGCCACTCCTGCAGCGTCCCGACCGCAGCCGACCAACGCCCTGTCAGGGCGAATATGACGCCGCGACGGATAGGACGAGTCTCTGGTGGTTGACCGACCCGTTGGGCGCGGAGGAAAGCTACGACGTCGATCTTCGCCTCGGCGTTCGCCAGCGGTCCACGCCCGCGCGGGTGAAGGTCGCTCCTTCGGCGACCGGCTGGGTCGTCAGTATCCGGGAGCGACGAAGCGGCGAGGTGCTCCTTTCCAAACGAGGCGTTCCGCAGCTCAGTCTACTGGATGACCGAGGGCGGCTCGCGACCGTCACGCATCGCGCCCGCAGTTTCGGCGAAGCGCTCGACCCGACGCGCGGGGCCGCGCGACAACGGGTCCGGCGCGGGCAACCGATCGCTTGCGATGGGGCGGTCGTTGGCACCGTCGCCGGTCGGTTCGCACAGCTCGATGAGAAAGCTCGCGTTAACTGGATGGAGAGCCATTGCTACCGGTTCCTCGATGGGGACGAGAAGGCGACGATCATCGACGCGACCTACTCGTGGCAGGCGACCACCGGGCCGATTCCCTTGGCGCTGCCTCACTCGGTCCCCGCGAGCAGGCCCTGTCATTTGCCGGTGCTGCGGTTGGCTCTCGCCGGTGGGGCGCGCGTGAGCTGGTTCGGCGATCTCGGCTGGAAGGGGCAGGAGGAGATCGCGGCCCATCCTTCATGGATCGTGCTGGCGATGAGTGAGCATCGCTGCCTGGCATTGGTGTTGTCGTCGAGCACTTGGGGGCAGCCACCCCGCTGGCGTTTTGTCGGGAACAGGAGCGTCGAGGCGCTGGCCTCTCCGGGGCTTCCGGGAGCAAGCCAAGGGGATCACGTTCAGCTACCGCTCGGCAGTTCGCTGACGCTGCGGTATCGGCTCCTCTCCTTTCCTCCCACGGACGACGCCCTCGACTTCGCGCGAGAGCAGCTCCTCGATGCCGAGTATCCACCGCGAGTGCGTCCGTTGGAAGAGCCCGCCGAGCGTCCGTGAACCGCCCGGCTTCGCGGATCTTCAACGATTCATGTTGTTCGTCGCATGTTGCAGCCGTAGGCATTTCCCGACGCGGGGTCTGAGCAGACGGTGGAGAATGAGCATGAGCCAGGACGAAGTCTTCAATCCCTTCGCGGCGCCCGAGGCGTCGGAGCGATTCGATCAAGGGGGCGCGAGCCAAGGAGAACGCATCGGGCCGCCGTGGGAGAAGGAAGGCCCAGGGATCAGGTCCTTCTTCGACACCGTCTTCGGAATGGTGCTTCGGCCGGGCAAGACCTTGGCCAGGATGCGGCGCACGCCGAGCATCGGGCTTCCGTTCGCGTTCGGGTTTCTGGGTCTCTACCTCTTCGCGCTGCCCTACAACCTGCTCATGCTGGCGGGTATCGACCTCGCCCCGTTCGCCAACGACCAGCAGCTTCAGGTTCCCAAGGTGCTCCTGTTCGCTTGGATCTTCCTGATCGGGCCGATGGTCGGGATGCTCATGGCGCTCGTCTATTCCGGGTTCATGCACCTCTTAATGCGTTGGCAGGGATACACGGAGATGCCGTGGGGCGTGACGGTGCGCTGTATCTTCTATCCGATGGGCTCGACGGCGATCTGGCAACTCATCCCCTTCGTCGGCCCTTTCATCATGGTGGTGCAAAACATCTGTCTTCAGGTTTGGAGCCTCAAGCGTCTCCACGAGCTGAGTTGGTGGCGCGCGATTGTGGGATGGCTCTCGCCGATCATCGTCGCGTTCTTGGCCGCTTTCATCTTGTTCCTCGGGATGGCGATGATCGCGATCCTCGCGAGAGGCTAGCAGGCCGCAACGAGCGCCCCGTCATGAAGCTCACATGGCATCGTCCCGTCCGGGGCGACTTCGATCACGAACGGCTGTGGGGAGGCGTGATCCTCCTCGCGGCGGTGACGATGCTCGTCTGGTTCGGCTTGTTTGCCTTGCCGACGCCGAGTTGCTTGTTCAAGGAGTCGACCGGCCTGCCCTGTCCGACGTGCGGTTCGACCCGCGCGGTGGAGGCACTCCTCTCCGGCAAGTTCGGAGCGTCCCTTCGGCTCAATCCGATGGTCCCCGCGGGGGCCGTCCTCGTCAGTCTCTACCTTTGCTATGCGGTCGTGGTCGTCGTATTCCGCTTGCCGCGAGCGCGACTTCAAATCGACGATGGGATGTGGTGGGCATTGCTGAGCATTGCTTCGGCCGGCTTTCTCGGCGTGTGGATCTATGTCGTGTTCGACGGTCGCTAGGCTCCGTCTCAAAAGTCGGCTCTGGCTTCGGCTGGCTGCGTCGGCGCGGGACTTTGTCGGGCTGCATCGACGAATCCAGTGGATTCGCCTGCTTCGCCCTCCTCGTCCCGCACCAACTCGCTGAGCCTCGGACCAACGATCAACTTTTGAGACGAAGCCTAGTGCTCTGTTCCAACTTGAAGTTGGTGTTGGTGCAACCCTAAACCTTTGGCACTGGCTAACAAGCAGCCAGTGGCACCCAAAAGTTAGATGGACCGATGCACTAGGCTCTGTGGTTCCATCGCTTTTCTGAAGACTCTCGAACGGCGCGTTCACGCCGACTTGGACAAGGATTGCAATGAGAGGCGTCTCCCGTATGCCCACGGCGAGCGTGGGCGGCACCCGGCAAAGGTTGAGGTTGCCACTCCCTGGCAACTGTTGGGGACGTGTTCCAATCGGGGCTGTTGAGAGAGCGCCATTTGTCCACGATCACTCCGAGGGCCAGAATGTCGAACGATTCCGTCGACGCGTTGGGCTGACGGCGGGTCTTTTCTTGTCCGAGCCGAGTCGGGTGATGGGAAATGGCCCGGGGAGCGAGGATTGGCCTTCCGGCATTTCACGGCACTTCCGATACCCTCTTAGTGAGCATTTGGCCCCAAGGAGTGATTCCGCGCGTAGGATGCGAGAAGAAGCCCACCTGCGACGAACCCCGACGAACCGTCCATTCGCTGGTCGCCCCGGCGTTTCCCCGAGCAAGGACATCAAGCGATGAACAGACCGACAAGCTCGCTGAAGCCGTCCTTCCTGATGATGGTGATGATCGCGACTGCTTCTCCCGTCTTCGCGGCGGATCCGGCGCCGGTCGATCCGCACCGGGCCCGCGCCAGCGATCGCGGTGTCCGCGACCTCTTCGAAGCGACCTGGGAGGCTCCCCCCGAACGGCTTAAGCAACTCGGCCGCGCTTCGCTCAGTCGGGCGGCCCGCGACGGAGCCGACATGGCGCTGCTCAACTACACCTACGGTGTCGTCTTGATGAAGCACAACGACGTCGACGCCGCGCTTTCGACGTTTCGTCGAGCATCCCGAGCCGCGTCGGAGCCCTTTCTCAAGCGACAAGCGCTCTTGAACCAAGCGATGGCGATGTTCCTGGTCGGTCAAGGGGCCGGGGCGCTGCGCACGCTCGAGGAGATCGCCAAGGAGGGTAACCCCGATCTTCGGACCGTCGACTTGATCGCGAGTGTGGCGACCTTCTACCAAGTCAACCCGAGTTCCTCGGTCAGGATCGGCCCGTTGCGGCAACTCGAGAAGGACTACTTCGCGACCCTTCCCGCCGAGCTCCAGACTCGCTACCGCCAGCGGGTGAAGGAGACCCAGGACTACATCGGTCAGATCCCCGCTCTTCGGGAGAAGATGCTCGCCGAGGTGACCAAGCTGGAAGAGGAGATGGGCAAGGTTGCCGAACAAGGGCGAGCCGCCGAGGTGGAGCGGGTTCGGCAACAGCAGGAGATTGACGCCGCGACCCTTCAGGTTCGCCTCGAGCGCCAGCAGCTTGAAGCGATGCTCCTCTCCTACGATCGGCTCATCCAGAAGGCGATCGAGTTGGGGGACACCACGTTGGCCAAGCAACTGACGCGGCAAAAGGCCGATGCGATCGCTCGTGCGGATCTCTCGCTCAGCATTCATCGGACCAAGCAACAGCAAGCGGTCGCCGCGCGGGCGATCATTGACGAGAACCTCGGTCTCCTGACGCGGAAACATCGAGCCCTGCAGCAGCAAACGCAATCCGAGCGACGCCGGATCGACGATCAACTATCGCGTCCGCCGGTACCCTTCGTGCCGGAGTACGAAAAGAAGGCGCTATTGGAATACGCCGCGTCACTCGCCGCGCTTCCCGCGCCCGCCAACCCGATGCCGACGATCCCCACGAAGAACGAGCCGGCGGAAGCCTCGCCCGACGATGAAGGGCGGGCTCGGAGCTTTCTCTCGATGGCGCGGACGCTGGAGAAGCGGGGAAGGCTCGAGCCGGCCGCGGAACGCTACCAACGAATCGTGGACGACTTTCCCAAGACGAAAGCCGCCACGGAAGCCGCCGACCGCTTGAAGGACCTGAGGCGAACGACCGGATCGTAGTGCGTTGATCCATGCTTTCCCTTAGGTGCCACTGGCTGCTTGCCAGCCATTGGCAACGTTCAAGCAAGCCACGACAACGTCGCTATGTCTTTTCCACCTCCGACGCACGGTGGCTGAATCGACTGATGGCGCCCACTGGCCGGCAAGCAGCCAGTGGCACGCGAAGTCCTGAGTCTAAAACGGTGGCCAGATACTCAGAATCGGTCGTCAGTCGTCGAGCGGGGGGATGATCCACTGGCCGGCGTCGCGTGGGACGGATTCGATCTTCGTCACCGCGGAAAGGTTGATCGGGCCGTAGAGGTGGGGGAAGAGTTCCCCGATGCCGGGATCCTCGTCGACGACCTTGGGCTCGAGTTTTTCCTCGTCGAGGGTCAGAAGGAAAAGATCCTCCGTCGGTTCGCCGCCGAAGAACTCTCGGGCGACGCGTTCGAGTTGGTCACCGGTTCGCGAACCGTGAATGAAGCCTTCGCTGGTCAGTGACGCGTGACGATAGTGCGTGTCGTCCTTTCCCTGCTCCCATTCGGAGCGCCAGCAATAGTGGTAGATCGTCATTTCGTTTCCCGTGAAGAGCTGGACGTGGGGCTGACTTGCAACTGGCTCAGTGGCATCGCGTGTTCGAGCACCGGTTGTCCCGAGACATTCCTGATCTGGAGGGCGACAGTCGGATCGGGTTGCTTCCAGTCGATGGTGATCATGCCGAAGTTGGCCTGCCAGTAGACCGAGCCTAGCCGATGGGGGTTGACGTCGTTGGCCCAGTCGGCGGGGGCGTTGAGCGAACTCGACGTCACCTCGAAGAGCGGGTAACCGATGCCGGGCTTGAGTTGGGACAACTCCGCGTGGTGTCGATCGCCGCTGATCAGGACGACGCCGTTGGCTTTGGTTCTCTTGATCAGTTGGAAGAATCGTTCCCGTTCCGCGGGGAAGTTGCCCCAGGTCTCGAAGCCGTGCTCGGAGGAGATGAGTTGGATGCTGGTCGCGACGATCCGAAGGCGAGCCGGCACCTGGAGGGTCTTCTCCAACCAAGCCCACTGTTGTTCGCCGAGGATCGTCATCGTCCGGTCTTCGTGCGGCGCGTAGAAGCCGCGCCGGCCCCGAACCGAGACGGGGAGCTCCTCCTTGCGTTTCAGCGGATCGCGGAAGTAGCGGGTATCGAGCAGGATGATCTGCACCCGCTGGTCGGCCGGGCCGAAGAGGTACGAGCCGTAGACGCCGGGTCGATTCCAACGTGCCGAACCGGACGGTTCCTTCAGAAAGCGGAGCAGTTCGTTCTTCGACTGTTCGCGCGAGGGGAACTCCTTGCCGGCGTCGTTGGCGCCGTAGTCGTGGTCGTCCCAGGTGGCGAGAATCGGGCAAGTCGCGAGGAGTTTCCGGTAGCCGGGGTTGGCGGCAAGTTGGTCGTACTGCTGGCGCAGGATACTCATGTCTTGCGTGTCGCCGTAGACGTTGTCGCCGAGGAGGACGAAGAGGCTCGGATCGGCGGCGACGATCGCGTTCCAGATCGGCTGGGGTTGGTCCTGGCGAACGCAGGAGCCGAAACCGATCCGAGAGAGGACCTTCTCTTTGGCGAGTGTTCCGTCCGCGATTGTCTCGGCGCGCAGACTCGCTGTCGCGATGACCAGCAGGATCGTGAACGTGGGGACGAGTTGTCGAGGGATTGTGCTCATGGATCGTTCTCGCGCGGTTGGGACGTCCGTCCGCCAGTGGGACGTCGCCGCTATTGTGCGCGAGTCGATCGCCGAAAGCACGCTCGGGTCCGCCGAGCGACGGAAAATGGGGGGGCGGAGTGATCGTCGACCACTCGCGAAGGCCCCTTGACTCCGCTCAGGCCGCTTGGGCGGCGGAGGTCTTGAGTTGCTTGACCACGGCGCGGAGGGAGGGGAGGACGTCGTTCGGAGCGACTTCCCCGAGATCGATCTCCTCGACGACCGTTTCGGTCCCGATTTCGAAGGTGAGGACGAGGGAGAGGCACTTTTCGTCCTGGCGGACGCTCATCTCTCGGACGGTACGTTCTTGGTTGGTCGTCATGACGCGGGCTCCTATGGGTGCTCGGAATCAACGTGCGAAGAGGGCGATGCGATGTATCGGGGGATGGCCGCCGATGGGCTCGCTCGCCGGGACACTCATCCCCGAGTTCGAGTAACGTCTCTTCCCTGATCCGTTGGCTCTGCTCCACCTGTACCAAGGCCCTGGTCGAATGGTCGGGCAAGCGTGGGTGGAGCTTCTCCGGTATATCCTCGATGAAGAATTGAGGGAAGGTCACTCTTCCGGCAGGAGCTCAAATCCGACGAGTTCGATGGTGGCGTTCCCCGCGCGTCTCGAAGGGAGGACGCGAGAGGATCGGATGGGGCAGCCACCGCGCCCGATGGACGCCGCGGTGGTCGATTCGACGTGGAAAACTGGTTGGCAGTTCCGATGGTACGAAAGACGGAAGCTCAGGCGGGCAAGCCCTCTTCGAGACGATCGCGCCGGAGCATTGAACGTTGCTCTTGCGTTCCATACACTAACCGTTTCGCGCCCAGGGTATGTCCTGAAGTCGCGACCCAGGCCTAGTTCGTCGACGTCTCGGATTCCAAACCGTGTTTGAAACGATCCAACAAGGCCTCGGCAGCGCGTTGAAGTCGCTCCGAGGAGGCACCCGCTTCACCGAAGCGAACATGCGCGAAGGCCTGCGCTCCGTTCGCCGGGCGTTGCTCGAAGCGGATGTCCAACTCGACGTCGCCAACACCTTCGTCACCCGGGTGGAAGAAGCGGCGCTCGGCCGTGAGGTCCTCAAGTCGGTCCGTCCCTCGGAGCAGATCGTTCAGATCGTCTACGAGGAATTGGTCAACCTGATGGGGCCGGTCGATTCCTCGATCCGGCTCAACAGCGGCCGTCCAACCGTGCTGATGATGTGCGGTTTGCAGGGTAGCGGCAAGACGACGACGTGCGGCAAGCTCGCCCGGATGCTCCACTCCCAGGGACAGCATCCGCTCTTGGTGGCGGCCGACCTGCAGCGCCCCGCCGCGATCGAACAATTGAAAGTGCTTGGCGAGCAGCTCGGCATTCCGGTTCACTTCGAAGACTCGAAGAACCCGGTCAGCGTTTGCCAAAACGCGATGAAGGTCGCGAAGAGCCAGAGTCGCAACGTCGTCATTCTCGACACCGCCGGCCGTCTCCATGTCGACGACGAGTTGATGAAGGAGCTGGAACAGATTGACCGAAAGGTCGGTCCGGACCAATGTATCCTCGTCGCCGACTCGATGACCGGGCAAGACGCGGTCCAGAGCGCCAAGTCGTTCAACGACGCCCTCGAACTCGACGCGGTCATCCTCACGAAGCTCGACGGCGACGCCCGCGGTGGCGCGGCACTGTCGATCAAGGAAGTGACCGGTGTCCCCATCAAGTTCGTCGGCATGGGCGAGAAGCTCGATGCCCTCGAGCCCTTCCGCCCCGACGGGATGGCGTCGCGGATCCTCGGGATGGGCGACGTGCTGAGCCTGGTCGAAAAGGCCCAAGAGGCCATCGACGAGGAAGAGGCGCTCCGTCAACAGGAGAAGATGGAGCGTGGGAAGTTCGACCTGAACGACTTCCGCACGCAATTGGAACGCATCGGCCAGATGGGCTCGATGCGGAGCCTGCTCGAAATGATGCCCGGCGGATTGGGCAACATGCTCGGCGAGGATGCCGACCCGGAGCAGGAACTGAAGCGGGTTCGGGCGATGCTCGACTCGATGACGCCCCACGAGCGGGCCCAGCCTGACGTCATCGGGGCGAGCCGACGGCGCCGTATCGCGCTGGGATCGGGTGTTCAGCCGCACGAGGTGAACGGACTGATCAAGCAGTTCGAGCAGATGCGCGGCGTCATGAAGCAGATGTCCAACATGAGCATGATGGACCGCATGAAGAAGCTCGTTGGGCTCGGCCAGAGCGGCGCCCTTGCCAACGGTGCCTCGCTCAAGCAAAAAGAGAGATCCAAGCGCAATCAACTCAGCGCCAAGGAAATCGCGCGGGTCCGCAAGAAAGAACGGCAGAACAAGAAGCAAAACCGCAAGCGAAACAAGCCGAAGCGAACCGCTCCCAGGCCATGGTCGCCGAGCGGAAGAACGTGGCAGTCTCCGCGTCGGCGCGGCGTCTAGACATTCATTCAGGTAAGTAAAAGGGATCTGCAAGTGGCAGTACGAATTCGACTGAAGAAGATGGGACGGCGTCATCGTCCCTACTACCGAATCTGTGTCATGGACTCGCGTGCGCCGCGCGACGGCCGCTCGATCGAGGACGTCGGAACCTACGACCCGATGATCCGCGATACCGATCAGCGGGTCACGATGAAGCACGAGCGGGTCGACTACTGGCTCGGCGTCGGCGCGCTGCCGACCGAAACGGTCCAGCGATTGATCGAGAAATACAAAGGCAAGGTGCCGGAAGCTCGGACGGAGCGGCCGAAGGACAAGGCGATTCCCGATCCGACCCCGATCCTCGCCGATCCGAAGGAAGAGCCCAAGACCGAGGAAGCGGCCGCCGAGGGTGAGGCTCCGGCCGAAGCTGCCGCCGAGGGCGAAGCTCCGAAGGAAGGGGAAGCCGCTCCCGCCGAGGCGAGTGCGGAAGAGAAGCCCGCCGAGGAAGCTCCCGCGGAAGCCGCCGCCGAAGAGAAGTCGGCCGAGTAAGCTCGCGTCGGCTGGGCCCCTCGAGGATTTCGGGTGGGCAGGCGACTGGGAAAAGGGTGGATGCCGTTGATCGCCCGCTGAAGGAGCTGGCGACGACGCGAGGTCGAGACGCCAAGGAGTCGTCTCCCTCGATCGCGACGCGTGGGGGCCAGGGCCTGGAGGAAGTGAGAGTCCGATGGCGATTCGCTTCGACATCGTGACGCTCTTTCCCGAGATCTTCGAAGGTTTTCTCAGCGAGAGCTTGATCCGGCTGGCGATCCAACGCGATCTTGTCGACGTCCGTCGTTGGAACCTTCGCGACTGGACCTTCGATCGGCACCACTCGGTCGATGACCGGCCCTACGGCGGAGGACCAGGCATGGTGCTCATGCCGGAGCCGGTTTGCCGCTGTGTCGAGGAGATCCAGGCGAAGGCCGACCCGGGGCTCCTGGTGATGCTCTCCCCGCAAGGGGCACGGCTGACTCAACCGCTGGCCGAGGAGTTGGCCGAGCGCGAGCGGATCGTCCTGATGTGCGGGCGGTACGAAGGGTTTGACGAGCGAATCCGCGAGGAACTCGCTCCGCGCGAGATTTCGATCGGCGACTACATCTGCAACGGGGGCGAAATCCCCGCGATGGTCGTGATGGAAAGTGTGATTCGGCTGGTCCCCGGCGTGGTGGGGGATGCCGAGAGCATCAAGGAAGAGACCTTCAGTCAGCCGGGCTGGCTGGAGTATCCGCAATACACGAGGCCGCCGAACTTTCGGGGCCGGAAGGTGCCTGAGATCCTCTTGAGTGGGAATCATCGCGAGATCGCCGAGTGGCGGGCCAAGCAAGCCCAACAGCGCTCGCAAGCAAAACAACAACAGGTGAAAGGATAGAACGATGTCGATCCAGCCCCTGCTCGCGCATGTTCAGAGCAGCAGCCTCAAGTCCGATGCCCCCGAGTTCCAGATCGGCGATACCGTCGACGTTCACGTGCGAATCCTGGAAGGGGACAAAGAGCGTATCCAGATCTTCACGGGAATCGTCATCGCTCGTCGGGGTCAGGGAACGAGCGAGAACTTCACCGTCCGCCGTATCGTCGCGGGTGAGGGTGTCGAGCGAATCTTCCCGATTCATTCGCCGAAGATCGCCAAGGTCGAGATCGTTCGCCGGGCGATCGTTCGTCGGGCCAAGCTCTACTACCTCCGCGACCGGATCGGCAAGCAGGCTTTCCGTCTGAAGGAACGCCCGATCGAGAAGAAGAAGGAGACGGGTCGCGCTCGTACCCGCGTCAAGGCGCGGAAGGCTCGTCAGGCCGCCGCCGCGACCGAAGAAGCCGCCGCTCCCGAGAAGAAGAAGCGTCGTCGCAAGACGAAGAAGACCGCGGGCGATGCCGAAAGCTAGCTCTCCTTTCGGGTTCCTCTGTCGTCCATGGGTGCGCAGCCCACGCATTGCGTGGGCATCCGGTGAACGCATTGCCCTCGCCCGAGGGACGAACCGTCATCGCTCCCATCTCGCGGGGCGAACGCCGAGCGGAGACGTGAGGGGCCGCCGCGATGCCGTGGTTTCGTCCGCATTGGTTGGGCCGTCGCGGCGAACGTATCGCCGGTAGCTTCCTCAAACGTCGCGGCTACCGCATCCTCGCTCGATCCTTTCGCTCTCCCTTGGGGGAGATCGACCTCATCTGCCTGTCTCAAGGCGTGCTCGTCTTCGTCGAAGTCAAGACCCGCTCCTCCGCCGAACGCGGCGAGCCATGGGAAGCGGTCGACCGCAGGAAGCAGCGCCGCATCACGCGGGCCGCGGTCGGCTACGCCCAACGGGCCAAGATGGCCGATCGGCCGATTCGCTTTGACATCATCGCCATCACGCTGCCTGATCGCTGGTGGGAGAAACCGCGCATCGACCACTTCGAGGATGCCTTCGAGGCCCAGGGGCCCTGGAGTCTCTGAGATGGGGTGTGGCTCTCGATACTGGTCAACAAGGGAACTCTGGCTACCGCCGGTTGACTCAACCGGGGCCGACGCGGACGGTTAAGAGTTTCGACCTCTGAGACGTGCCCAACGCGTTCGCTCTTTTCTCATTCCATCGTCCGTGGTAGGGCTCGCGCTTGCCGGTCCAACGTGAACCGGCGAACGTGGGAGAGGACGCGACGTGGGAAGTATGCAGCGACTTCGAGCTTGGGGGGAATGGGCGCTGCCGGGCATGTTGCCGGCATTGACCTGCTTGTTGATCGCATGGATCGGCAACGATCGGACGAGCCTCTGGGACCGGGACGAGCCGCGCTACGCGGGCGTCGCCCAGCAGATGCTCGAAACTGGCGACTTCATCGTACCGTACTTCAACGGAGAGCTGCGGTACCAGAAACCGGTGCTCACCTATTGGCTCGTCGCGTTTGCCCATTGGACGCTAGGGGACGGGGCCTTCGCGTCGCGTTTCTTCTCCGGGCTCGCCGCCGCCGGCGCTTGCTTCCTGACGTTTGTGCTCGGCCGGAGCATGTTCGGTCGTCCGGCAGGCATCATCGCGGCCTGGATGTTCGCCCTTTGTCCAGTTGTCTTTCTGTTGAGCAAGCTCTGCATACCCGATGGCCCCCTGCTCTTTCTGTCGACCGGCTGCTTTGCCGCGCTGTACGCGACACATCCCTCGTCCGGGGCGACGACGGAGATGTCGTCGCGGGCCGCGTTCGGCTTCTGGCTCGCGCTGGGGCTGTCGCTCCTGGTCAAGGGCCCGGTCACGCTCGGGATGGTGTTCGCCACGCTCGTCGTGCTGCGTCTTCTCGCCGGTGTTCGACTCTGCGACTTTCGCTTGCGCTGGATGGTGGGGCTCGGGGTGATGCTCGTCGTCGCGCTACCTTGGTTTCTCGCGATCCGCTACACGGCGGGCGACGGCTTCTATGCCGAGTCGGTCGGCAACCAGCTTGTCGGTCGGGTCTGGCAGTCGTTCGATCGAAAATTCCTTCCTCCAGGCTACTACGCGGTCACGTTGCTCGTTGGATTCGCACCCTGGTTGATGCTCACGCTCTTGTCCGCATGGCGACTACGAGGGGAGATCCGTCAGGGCGGTCCGGTGAGCTTTCTGTTCGCTTGGATCCTCGGATCGATGATCTTGCTGGAGTTCTTCCGGTCGAAGCAGGTTCACTACTTTGCCCCCGCCTACCCGGCCCTGGCGCTGATCGGCTCGGGCTATCTCGCGCGGGTGGTTCGTCGGGAGCGGGTCTGGATCGACGACACCTTGGCCGTTTGGTCGGTCAGGTTGACGGTGATGACGGTGGGTGTCCTGGCGATGCTGCTCGTCGCGATCGCGTTCGCGCGGCCTTCTTCAGGAACCCCGGCGGCACTGATCGCCGCCCTCGTGGGGATGGTTGGTGTGGGTGTTGGTGCCCGGTACTGGTACCGCCATCAGTTTCCCCAAGGGGTCTACGCGCTGGCGGCGTCGCTGGCGGTCGCCTATCTCCTGGTCGCGGGCTTTCTGTTGCCCGGCTTTGAGTCCTCACGCGTCCTACGTCCGATCGCCGAGGAGATCGCCGCCGTCCACGAATCGACGGGCGAAGCGGTCGTCGTTCATCAACTGGTGGAACCGAGCCTGACGTACTATTCGGGGCTCGCGATTCCCGGCTACGTTCCGCGGGAGAACCTCAAGCGGACGCTCGAACGGACCGAGCAATCGATCCTCTTGCCGGTGCGCGAGGATGGCTTCGAGCTGTTGTCCGAGCAGTATCCCGGCCAGGTCGACGTTCTTCGCACTTGGGAAGGTCTCGTCAAGATGCAGCATCGGACGGTTCGACTCGTCCGGTTTCGTCCGAATGCCGTGATCGCCAACGCGGAAGAAGATGCGACGAGGCGGTAGCGCTTTGTCCCGCGGCCTCCTTGGGTGCCACTGACCTACGAACTAGTCGCTCCATGACGTTAGGAGACTCACGGATGAGTCATCGTTTTCCTTGGCGCCCATTCCTGCTCGGGTTGACTCTCGGCTTTCTCCCGGCGATCCCGCTTCACGCCCAGGAACACGAGGACGCGACCCTGCGGGGCGTCGTCTTCGTCGATCAACACGAGGGATGGGCGGTCGGTGACGAAGGGACGATCTGGCATACGCTCGATGGAGGCGAGGTCTGGGAACGCCAACCGGCTGACACGAAACTGACACTTTCCGGCATCACCATGCGCGATCGCCACCTTGGCTGGGTCGCCGCTCGGAAGAGTTCTCCTTTTCTGAAGGGGAGCCAGGGCGAGGTCTACTGGACCCGTGACGGAGGCAAGACCTGGAGCAAGGTCGCTAAACAGTACTTCTCCGGGATTCAGTCGGTCCTCTTCTTCGACAAACGCCTCGGCTGCATCGTCGGCGAAACCACCGAACAACATCCCTGCGGCGTCTTCGTCACCGACGATGCCGGCAAGAACTGGAATGCGGTGCTGGGAGGACAGTGGCCGGGATGGAAGGCCTCCTGGTTTCGCGACGCCAGCTTCGGCGTCCTCGGTGGCATTCACGGCTCCTTCGCGGTGCTGCGCGATGGACAGTTGATTCCGGCGCCCTGCGACTGGAGCCCCAACAGCACCGTCCACGACATCGCCGAAGCCAACGGAACCATCTGGGCCGTCGGCGATCGCTGCCAAATCTTCTCCTCCAGCGATGAAGGCGTGACGTGGGCCCGGGCGGAAACGCCGATCCCACGCGAGGTGCGCGAGAGTTGGAATCTCCACTCGGTCAGCGCCGTGGGGGATCACGTGTGGATCGCGGGTCGCCCAGGATCGCTCGTGCTTCACTCCCCGAACAAAGGTAGGACATGGGAGATCCTCCCGACCGGTTCCCCCATGCCGTTGGAGGATCTCTGTTTCGTCGACGAGTCCCACGGTTGGGCTGTCGGCGCGATGGGCACGATCCTCGCCACCAAGGATGGGGGGAAACAGTGGACGGCACAGCGCGAAGGGGGAAGTCGCGCCGCGGTCCTTTGGATCAATCGCCAAGGGCGTGATATTCCGTTGAGCGTCGCCGCTCGGCTCGGCGCCGAGGAGGGCTATCGCCAAGTCGCCTTCGAGCTCACCGTTCCCGAGCGATCACTGGGAAGTCCCGGCGGCTTGGCGGCGTCGCGGCGCGTGAATGATGCCCTACGTCAGGTCGGGGGAACGGTCGCGGAGCACTCCAATCGCTTCCCGCTCGACCCTTCGCGCGTCAACGATCCACCCAACGCGCTGATCGCGGAGTGGAACCGGCTTCACGAAGGCAAGGCAGGCGAAGAGATCGAGCGAGAGCTGATTCTCGCGCTGCGGCTTTGGCGTCCCGAGATCGTCATCACCGACGACATCGTCCCCGGCACCCACAATCCGATGGCCTCGGCGCTCGTGGCGCTCGGGGTTCGACGTTGTTTCCGACGGGCCGCCGACCCGCGCGTCTTTCCGGAACAATTGGCTTTCCTGCAGCTTCGTCCGCATCAGGCCAAACGATTGTTCGCGCACGTTCCCTCGCTGGAGGCTCCGCAGGCAGAAGGTGGTGAGCCGGCCAAGGGCAAGACGATCGTGATCGACCGGCTGGCGTCGAAGGAACTTGGTGCCCGTCTGGGCAAGTCCTATCTCGAGGCCGCCAACGAAGCGATGCCCACTCTCTGGCCCGAGTTTCACTCGACCGAGCGCGAGGCTCGTTTCGGGCTGCTCGCGTCCGATGGCGAACGGAGCGTCGGCCGCGTCACCCTGATGGGCAGCCTCCAACTCCAACCGGGAACCGAGGCGCGCCGCGATGTCGCGCCGGTCGCGGAGGAGGCGATCGCGACGGATGGATCACAGGAGACGATGCGCGAAGTCGTCGCGGCGGTGCAGCGGCTGAAGATCGGCAACCAGTCCGACGCGACGCTCGCCCACCTGGGGACGATGACGCGCGATCTGCCTCCCAGCAGGGCCGGCAGCGTCTTGCATGAGACCGGAATGCGGTATTTGCGTTCGGGTCGATGGGATCTCGCGACGCAGACCTTCCAGTACCTCGTGGAACGCTTCCCCGAGCACCCGCTCGCCCTGCAAGCGTCCCGTTGGTTGATGGCCTACTGGACCAGTATCGAGGCGCAGCGTCAGGCCGAGGATCCGACCCTGTTGGGAACCGCTCGCGCGAAGTATACCCGCAACGAGTCGACCGGAAAGACGACAACCGTGGGAAGTAGCGGCGTGCAGCTGCTTCACGAACGCGGCCGCACCCAGCGAGCCAACATCCAGGCGGTCGCCTACGGCCAGCATCTACAGGGATCCTCGCGTCACCTTTGGTCCGATCCCCAGATTCAGCTCTGTCTCGCGGCCGCCCACCGCAAGATCGGACAGCTCGAGACGCGCGAGGGTCACTTTCGCGTCATCCTCGACGCCGACCCCGCCAGCCGCTGGAAGGATGTCATCAACATGGAACGCTGGCTCTTCGACCAGGCCCGGCGCTGCCCGCGGCCGACCGGCCGTAGCGTTCACGCGCCGAAGCGTCCCTACCTCGATGGCCAACTCGACGACGAGTGCTGGCGGCACACCAAGGAACTCGTGCTCGGTTGCGAAGACGAGATGACCGGCGAAATCTTCCGGACAACCGTTCGCTTCTGCCACGACGATGAATTCTTCTACCTCGGTGCCATCGCGGGTCAACCCGCCGCGCGTCCGGGGATGGAAGCGACGCCACGACGAGGCCACGATGCCAACATCGCCCACTCCGACCGGATCGAGTTCCTCGTGGATCTCGACCGGGACTACTCGACGTGGTACCGGCTCAGCGTCAATCACGAGGGGCAGGTTCGCGATGAGTGCTGGGGACAGCCGTCCTGGAATCCACGCTGGTTCGTCGCGACGGCGAGCGGCCAGGGATACTGGAGTCTTGAGACGGCGATTCCGATCACCGAGCTTACGCACGATACCGGCTTGACCCACCAATGGTGGGCCTTTAACGTGCAACGCATCGTTCCGGGCCAGAAAATACTCGCCGTCAGCCAACCCGCGTCCGCGGAGGGGCGCTCCGACGGCTTCACCCTGATGAAGTTCATTCAACGTGATCGGCGACCAGACCCAGTCCAGCAAGCCAACTAGTTCGAGTCTCGTCGTCGGCATCGACGAGGCGGGCTATGGGCCGACCTTGGGGCCGCTCTGCGTCGCGGCCACCGCCTTTCGCGCTCCCGAGCGGACGCTTGGCGACGACTGGTGGTCCCTTCTCGCCGAGGGCCTCTCGCGCAAGCCGACGAAAGAGGGCCACCTACTCGTCGACGATTCCAAGCGGATCCTGACTCGTCCCGGCGGTCGCCAGGCCCTCGCGCGAACGGTTCACTCCTTCCTCGGACTCGCGAACTCGGACCAACCGCGTGGCGGTCTACGTGAGCTCTTGGCCAGCCTCGCTCCCGAGGCGATCGACTCGCTCGACGCGGAACATTGGTACCGGTCCGAGCACGTCGAGGGTCATGCGACCGGTTCCCCGTTGATCGATGACGCGGATGTCGCTCGTCTGAGCACGACTCTGGCGCCGAGGGAGGTCGCGTACGTCGACGCTCGGGCGAGGGTTCTCTTTCCCCCGGACTTCAACCGTTCGCTGGAGCGACTGCCGACGAAGGCCGATCTCAACCTGGAGTTGGTGGAGAGTCTTCTCGCTTGGGCGCTAGAGCTGCCTCACGAGGGGGTGGGCATGATGGTCACGGTCGACCGACTCGGGGGAAGACGATACTACCGTGAGCTGCTCGAACGAGTGGCCGGTGAGGTCTTTCCCACGACGCTTGAAGAGGGCCCCTCGCGAAGTCACTACCGCTTCATGCACGAGGGTCGCGCGGTCGACGTCGTCTTTCGCGTGAAGGCCGACGGCGCCAGTCTCCCGGTCGCGCTGGCGTCGATGATCGCGAAGTACCTGCGCGAGCGGGCGATGGAGTCTTTCAACGAGTTCTGGCGCGAGCAGTCGCCCGCTCTCAAGCCGACGGCCGGCTACCCGCAAGATGCACGTCGCTTTCTCGCGGAGATCGAGCCGACGCTGGCGAAGCTCGGGATTCCTCTCGAGGCACTGCGCCGACAACGCTGATCACGTCCCTACTTCGATGTCACCGTGTTGTCCTTGCGGTCGACGAGATCGAGCGGAGAGATCGCTTCCGCGTAGTGAAGGTTCCCCGTATAGCCGTCGTGGAAGCGGACGACGACCTGCGGATGCTGGTAGGCGGTGTACTGGTGTCCCGTCCCCTGCGGACGTCCCGACGTCATGATGTTGTTGACTTGGACGACGGTGTAGTAGGTGTTGCGAAGCCGTTGATAGGGCATGTTGTTCGGGAAGCCCGCGATCCACTTGACTTTGACGTGCCGTCCTTGGCTCTCCCACCAGCCACCCAACGGCGGATCGCCCGCCGTGTTGCGAGGGTGGGCGGTCGAAGCCATCGGGCCGCACATGAACTCCCAAACGTTGTCGCTGATCTGCACCGCGAGCGAGTTGTGAACATCGCCGGTGAAGATGAGGATCGGTTTGTCGACTTGGTCGAAGTGATCGAGAAGCCGGTCACGTTCGTGGACGAAGGAGGCGTAGCCGTCCCCTTTGGGGGTGAGGCTCCCCCCGACGTGCGCCCCGGTATGGTAGACCATCCAGGGATCGGGCGAAATGATGAAGATGAAGTCGGCGTCGGTCGACGCCACTCCCTTGGTGAGCCATTCGAGCTGTTCGTCGCCGAGAACGTAGCGACTCGGATCGCGCGTGTCCTTGCCGTTTGGCCGGGATCGCTCGCCGCGGGAATCGAGGGCGAAGTAGTGGCAGTTGCCGACTTTCCAATCGAACCAATGATGCGTCCCGATGCTGTAGTCGATCGTCCCGTCAGTCTTGAAGGCGGGACGAACCCGCAATCGGTGTTGATCGACAACCTCGACGAGATCGTAGACCCCGGCATGGGGACGTTTCCGCGGGGGAGCCTGGCCGCCGGTCGTCCAGGGCCCGAGATGAATCGTGCTCACCTGTCTTGAGTCGAGGTCGCGGAAGTCGGCGTCCTCGTCGACGAGCAGGTCGCTTCCCTTGGTGAGTCGCGCCTCACCGAAGCGAATCGGCGTCTGTCTCGGTGAGGCGTAGTCGGCCCAACCGCAGTACTCGGACCAGGCCCGCAAGCCGATGTCCCGAATCAAGTGACGGCCGTCGCGCAGCCCCACTTCGCCGGCGCCGTGAATGTCCCATCCGATCTCATGATCGTCGTAGAGAAAGAGGCTGGGGATGCGTCGCAGGAGGTTGGCGAAGGAACGTCCCCGGGAAAGATAGAGTTTGTAGTTGTCCCGAACGCCGTCGAGTGTGCCGTCGCGCATCTCCTCATAGATGGTGTCGCCGTTCATGAGGTGGAACATGACCTCGTCCCCGTGGCGATCGAGAAGCGTCTTGAACGATGGTGGGCTCGCGTAGTGTCCGCCGCTGCGGGTAGGGTCCTGGGAGGCGCAGCAGCCGACCGAGAAGCAAATGTTGAAGAGGCCCTTCGGGTTGTTCGCCTCATCGGCGTAGCTCGTGCGATCGGGCAAGGTTCGGAAGCTTGGCCATGGGTCGGAGAAGTCGGCCCGCAGGTCCGGGAGCTGACCGTCGATCTCCACGGCATAGAAGTACCGCGTGTTCGGGCGAAGTCGCGCCAGGTCGACGAAACCCGTGTTGTCGGCACCTTCCGTCGTCTCCCCCGCGATCGCGGCGCTTTCGGCGTCGAGGGGAAGGCTCGTGCCGTGAAGGACGCGAAACGCGGTCGGCTCGGCCGTTCGGATCCAGACGCGCATCTGGTCATTCGTCGGCCGGCCGAGCATGGGGCCGTGGGTCAGGCCTCCCGTGTGGTAGGGGACGACCTCGTTGGCGATGGGGCTTGGCCAGCGTGGCTCTTGTGCGGCGCTTGACGAGAAGAACGCGCCGATGACGACGGCGACAGCGAGCATCGAGCGAAGAAGTCGGATACTCGGAGCATGGGGAAGGTGGGCTGGGTTCACGGGGAGGTTCTCCGGTGGGATTCGTGGCCATTGTCTAGCGGTCGACGTCGCTCGGTACTTCCAGGCTCAGCTCGGAATCCTCCGGGGGGAGTTCGACGGTCGTCGTGTACTCCGCGAAGATCGGTTTCCCGATGTCGAAGGGAGTCTCGGAGCCGGCGGGGTCGTTCATATCGGGAGGTGTCGCCACCCCGTCGCCTCCGCGAATGCGGACCAGGTAGGAGCCGGGCCCCGTTCCGCGCGACGCCTCGGTCGTAAACTTCCCCTCGATGATCTTGGCGAAGCCGCTGGGAGCGACCATCTCGGAAGTCGAGGCGGGCTCGAAGTAGATCGCACCCTTCGGAACGGGCTTGCCGTCATGGGTCACGGTACCCGAGACGCGGTAGCGCGTCGGTCCGGCGTCCGAGCAACCGGTCATCAGGAAGAGAGACGAGGCGAAAACGAGGGAAAGAGAGAATTGAAACCAGGTAGGCATGTCGTGATCCCTTGGTGATGACGGGCCGTTGTCAGTTGGAGCCGTTACAGGCCGCCGAGCGGCAGATCGTCGTTCTTGATGCCTAGGGATCGGAAGACGTTTAGGTTCAAGTTCTCGTTGAGAAAGTGAACCGATCCATCGGCCATGACGGCGTGGGCGCCGCCGGGGTGTGCGCTGGCGAACGTCCGCTGCGACATCGAGACACTGTTGAGGGTCGTGTCCTTGACGTTGATGGAGCTGACGGCGGCGGTGATCGGTCCGATCGTGGAATAGGTGCCGCCGGGACGAGCGGTCGAGGCCCAGGACCAGGCGTCCGAGGTGCTGTGATTGAGGAAGATGTTCTCCGCGAGCATGAAGGTCTTGGTGGTGCCGTCGGCGACATCGCCGATCTTGGTCGAGGAGTTGGCGTAGAAGATCCCGTTGTTGAAGTAGTTCCTCGGACCGGGCGTGCCGTGGCACTGGACGTCGCTATCGGTGCCGCCCCCCATGACGGCGGAGTAGTCGGTCGTGTAGGATTCCGCTCCCTGGTGGGCTTTCGAGGGGCAAAGAAAGAGCGGGAGTGGCTCCTGTTGGTAGGGAACGTTGACCCCGGTGGTCGGGTAGCCGCAGCAGAAGAGACCCATGAAGGGTTCTTCGAAGTTGAACTCATCGTAGCGGGCGATCTGATCGAGCTGGGGCAGGATCAAGACCGACCAGCCGGCGCGGCCGGAGGTGAACTGTCCACCGGTCAAGCCACCACCACTGGCGCCATTGGGGCATTGCCTTCCGGTGTTGCCGGCGCCGATGGGAAAAAGGCCGTGCGAGGAATGGTAGTCGAGGATCGCGAGGCCGAGTTGCTTGAGTTGGTTCTTGCACTGGGTCCGCCGGGCCCCTTCCCTCGCTTGTTGAACCGCGGGCAGAAGAAGCCCCACCAGGACGCCGATGATGGCGATCACGACGAGAAGTTCGACCAGCGTAAAGGCACGGCGCCGTGGAGTCATGATGTGTTCCCCTGCAATGGTGACTTGCTTGGCGTTGATGCCGCGGACCGATGGCGTTCACGAGCGTGAAGGCTGCCAAGTGCGCGTCGTCGCGGAAGAGCGACGTGTTCGGTCCGATCCCTGTACCCCAATGCGATTATCTTCCGGTGTGTCGGTTCCGCAAACATTCCGTTTTTGCGGCAAAGCAAGCAGACTTTGCGTCAGGGATGTTTGGGACGCTCACAGAGTGATCGCGGGGACGCGATGTGCGCCAGAGGCATGGGGGCCGACGATCGCTTTGCGAGATCCAAGAGTTCGGGTGGCACTGGTCGCTGGTCAGCCAGTGAGAAGTGATCGTGGGTTCACAACCCGAAATCTAGCGATTGACGCAGCATTAGCGGGATGAGGTCGGTTGGGCGGGCTGGCCGTTCGGTCGCTGCGAGCGGACGCTGGCTTGTTCGGCTTGCTCGAGCAACATCTTGATCCAGGGTCCGAGATAGCGACCATTGTCGTGGAACGTTCGGCCGGAGACGAGGTTGCCGTCGACGACGCACGGCTGATCGACGAAGATGCCACCAGCGACTTCGAGATCGAAGCGACACTTGGGGACGGTCGCCATACGCCGTCCCTTGACGCAGCCGGCATACGCGGGGATCTCCACCCCGTGGCAGACGCTCGCGATCGGCTTGCCGGTGGCGAAGAAATGACGGGTGATCGCGACGAGGTCTTCGTCGTAACGGATGTACTCGGGCGCTCGGCCGCCGCTGAAGAAGATCCCCGCATACTCGGATGCGTCGACGTCGGCGAATGCGATGTCCGCGGCGAGGGAGTACCCCTCCCACTCCTTGGTGATCGTCCAGCCCGGCTTGACCTCGTGCATCACCAACTGATAGCGGCGTCTCTCGGGCGCGGCGACGACCGGCTCGAAGCCAGCTTCCTGGAGTCGATAGTACGGATAGAACGTGTCGAGCGTTTCCGCGGCGTCGCCAATGATGAGGAGGACTTTGCCGCGTGAGGTTTCTTCAATGGTGTCGGTGTGCTGAGGCATGTCGGTTCCTTGGAAGAGGCGACGTGAATGATCTGGGCGAACGGTCTATCGACGGGCCTACCGCTTGCGATTGCGTGGAAACGTTCGGGTGGCGTGGGCCATCGCCCCTTCTCTTCAGAGTAGATGTCCCGGGTTCGCTCGTCATGCGGCTTTTCCGTCACGCCGTGCAGACTTTTTGCCGGGAAGGGGCGGGTTTGATCGCCAATGGGGGTCTGGTGAACCTTGAAACCCGCGCCGCTCTCGTTCAACGTGAGCGGGGCGAGATCGGCGCGCGACGTGAGGGGAATCGACATGGACTATGTCCAATTCTGGAAGGATCTCTTTGAAGAGGGACGCCTCGCCCTTCCGGCGTTCGCTGCGCTCACCGAGCGAGAGTTGAGCCAGGGCGCCTCGGTGCTCGTCGCGTACGAGGGGAGACTGCGGCGCGAGTTGCCCAGTGGCTTGCCGAAGCTCGAGGTCGAAGCGGTGAGTTGGGCGGGACGAAACTTCTATCGCGCCTCCCAGTTTGTCGTTTACCGTGACGTCGGCGCCGAAACGATCAACGAGGAGCTTTTCCCGTCGTGGTCGGGCCGGGTCGATGCGAGCGTTCACTACTCGGTCGACGTCGTCTTCCGTTATCTCCCCGACCTGGTTCGGTTCGCGGGCAGCGCCGCGCCCGGCGATCCGCTCCTCGAGCACCTCGGTCGTTGGGCACGCGACTGGCCGCTCTCCTCGGTCGGGATGGAGGGGATCGTTGGAGTCGACATTGCCGCGATCGCGGGGCATCGAGCACTCATGAGCATCTACATCGATCGCATCATCGCGACGAGGGACACGTCGCGGCTCGCCGACAAGCGCGTCCGCGAGGCGGTCGACGCGGCTCTCGGAATGTACCCGGAGTTGGCGGCAGGACTACTCGCGGATTGTGAAGCCAAAGAGGGAGACTGATTGATGCAAGGGGCGAATGACGACCACCGACGACTGGGCGAACGGCTCCGCGTCGAGATCCTCGAACCGATGAAGCAGGCCTTCGTCGGCAAGGACGAGATCATCGACTTGCTCGGCGTCTGTTTGGTCGCGGGAGAGAACCTCTTCATCCTCGGTCCGCCGGGAACGGCGAAAAGCGCCTTGGTCCAGGAGTTGTCACGGCGCATCGAAGGGCGCGTCTTCGACTACTTGCTAACGCGATTCACCGAGCCGAACGAAATCTTCGGTCCCTTCGACATTCGCCGCCTGCGCGAGGGCGATCTCGTGACCAACACCGAGGGGATGTTGCCGGAAGCGTCGTTCGTCTTCCTCGACGAGTTGCTCAACGCCAACAGCGCGATCCTCAACAGCTTCTTGTTGGTCCTCAACGAACGCGTCTTTCGTCGAGGTCGCGAAACGCGTCCGTTGCCGACACTCATGGTCGTCGGAGCGAGCAACCGGCTTCCCGAGGACGATGCGCTGGGGGCGCTCTTTGATCGTTTTCTTCTCCGCGTTTGCTGCGACAACGTCCCGCACGAGGAACTCTCGCAAGTGCTCGAGGCGGGTTGGGCGCTGGGATCGGGTCATCCGCGCGATGGTGCCACGATTGGCGTCGACGAGGTAAAGGAACTGCACCGCTCGCTGCGCAGGGCCGACTTCTCGCGAGTTCGTGATGCGTACGTCGCTCTGGTCCATCGCTTGCGTCACGCCGGAGTCGCCGTGTCCGACCGTCGGGCGGTGAAGCTTCAGACGATCCTCGCCGCGAGTGCCTTGCTATGCGGCCGTCTGGAAGTCAACACGACCGACCTCTGGGTGCTGCGCTATATTTGGGATACCGAGGAGCAACGGGATGTTGTCGCTTCGATCGTCGCGGACGCCCTCGCGAAAGCGAACGAGGAGGAACGGGCGACCAGCCACCCGCGCTCGCGCGGGACGGAAGCTCCCGATCCCGAGCATCTCGCACGCGACCTCGAGCAGATCGGCGAGCGTTTGGAGACAGGCGATCTCCCGGACACCGATCGGTCGTTCGTTCGGGATCAACTCGGCCTCTTGTCGGCGCGATGCCAGTGGGTCGAGGATCAACAGCAACGAACGTATCTCGAGTCGCGCGTCGAGACGCTCCTCGAGCGGCTCGCGCAAGTCGCGGGGGCGAGCGAGTCATGACCGGGAGTGTCGCGGTTCGACTTCCACGCCATGAGACGGCGATGCTGGGACGGCTGCGATGCCATCGAGGCATCACGCTGCATGACGCCGGCGAGTCCCTTTGGCTACGCGTCGATGGTGAGGATGACCGGCGCGATCGAATTATTCTCGCGCTGCCGGGTGATCGATTTCGGGTCCTGCCCGATGGACAACTCGTGAGGCCGCACCAACTTGTCCCCAAAGGACGCATTCCTGAGGGGCCGTGGCATCCGCTTGCCGAATGGATGTCGGTCAGCCTGGCTCCCGCGGGTTTCGCCGGCGAGTTGGCGGACCGACGGAAACTGACGCTCGTTCGCGGTGGGACCGTCCGAGACGCGACTCTCTTGCTCACCTCGGTTCACGCGTGGCGGGACTACGCGGCGAGCGCGCCACGGGTGCGGCTCGACCCGTTGGTCTTCGCGATGAATCGTTCAGGTGATGTCATCATCAAGGGATCGCCGCTGCCCCCGTTGGTCGGTACTCGCTACGTCGAACGGGACGGAGTCGCGGTGGAGGCGGGTTGGACTTGGGAGCCGGCCCTCGAACCAATCGTGGTGGCCCAGGCATTCGGGATCGAAGAGGGCGATCTTGTTCTTCTAACCCGCGATCGCGGTTGGCAGCACCTCGGTGCCGGGGACTTTGTTCGCGCGACGCGCCAGGCGGCTCGCGCCTCGTTCGAGGTGGCCGATGCTGAGTAACGAACTCGAGGTGGTGAGACGGTACTTCCTTCCGGGGCGCGACTCCTTCTGGGAGTGGCGTGACGGCGGCGATGTCGTTGCTTGGCGGGATGGGCGAACGATCGCCTTCCGGCTCGAGCTCGAGTACGTCGTTCGCAAGCTTTCCGACCGTGGCCTGCCGCCGCTGAACGCCCTTCTCCTGCTCTTGGCGGCGACGCGCGACAACTGGGAAGATGGACCACAGGTCGCCGGACTGGTGTCCAGCCACGTCGGGGAGTCCGGATCGGGCGATCTTCTGGTGGAGGTGCTCGACGGACTGCATCGCATCCGATCGATGCCCGCCGAGGAGTGGAAGCCGCTTCGAGAGAAGGCGTATCTCGCCTCGATGATCTTCGAGGAGAGCAAGTCGAAGACATCGCCAAACGACGGCAAGCTGCTCGCCGATGCGCTGCGTGACCATCTTCGCGAGATGATCGACGTTCCCGATGATGAGGCTGTGGCCGTGGCCTCTCCGGGGGCGTTCGAGCGACATCTCGAGATTCTGCGGGAGGGGCTGCGTCGCTTCGACGAAGAAGCGCTCGAGCTTCGGCGGACGACCGGGCTCGATCGGCTCCCGAGGAAAGCGGAACTCGAGTTGCCGGTCGCCGAACGGATTCGCGCGCTACTCGGTGAGCTCGAGCAGGAGGCCTCGCTGCGTGGCGTTGCGAGGCTGGCCCGGCGGATGATGGCGACGGCGACCTTGCCGCGTGCGATCGCGGAAGACGATGAGATGCCGCTGGGAGGTGTCTCCGACATCGCCAATCGCGGGGAACTGGATCGGCTGCTCCTCAGCGAGTTGGCGCACGATGATCTGACCCTAGCGGTGCGCGTCGCCGAGAACGAGGCTCTCTACTTGAGACGCGAGACGCCACCACGGACGCCGGAGCGGGCGCGGGTACTGCTGCTTGATGTCGGCATGCGCATGTGGGGGCTTCCCCGGCTCTTCTCCGCCTCGGCGGCGCTCGCGTTCGCGGCCAGCAATGATCCGACCCATTCTTTTCAGACGTTCCACGCCCGTGGTGGCAAACTGCGGATCGCCGATCTGACGACGCGCGACGGGCTGGTCGCTCATCTGTCCACCCTTGATACGGACTGTCACCCCGGCGCGGTGCTGCGACGGTTTCACGCGGTGCTTGCGAAGAACGAGGCCGAGGACAAGCCGGTGGACCCACTGATCCTGACCACGGACGCGGTGTTGGAGGATCGGGCCTTTCAACGAGCGCTCGAGGAGTGTCGCTTCGACGTCATTCATTTGGCGAGTGTCAGCCGCGACGGTTGGTTTCGACTCCACGAGCGAACGCGGCGGGGTCGCAAGCTGCTTCGTGAGGCGTGGCTCGATCTGGAAGGGCTGTTCGAGAATGGGGCCGAGCAGTCGCGGGCTCTCGTCGACTTCGCGTGGGCCAACAACTTGCCCGCGATCTTCTCCGTGGAGCCTTTTCCCCTTCTGTTGCCAAAGCCGGTGACGCGCAATCGGGTGTGGAGCATTCCCGATCAAGGCGTCTTCTCCATCCCGCGAGACCGACGACTGCTCTTCTGGTCACGCCCAGATCGGGGAGCCAGACAGTTCGCACTTCACGTGCCGCCGGGAGAGGTCCAGTGGACGTCGCACGACGAGTACGGGCGAGTCACCCACGCCTTGGTCGGCCCGCTGTCGAAGGGCAATGTCCACTGCCTCCGGATCGACCTGGAGCGATCTACTTGCGATATCGTGCCTCTCCAGCTTCGCGAGGAACGGTACGGACACGTCGCCGGCCACCAGGGGATGATCTTCGCGGTCCACGAGCAAGAGGTCGACGTCTTCCATGCCCACTCGGGCGAGTTGTTCACGCGATGGTCGGTTCCCTCAGGTCTCTTCCACGCGCATGGTCGGTTCTTTCAGGACAGCCTCTCTCGGTGGCATGCGTTGGGATTCGATGGGTTCGATGTCCAGATCGACCTGGTCTTTGATCAGGAATTGCCACAGCCCTTGGTCTATCTCTTCGACCGGCAGGGTGTCGAAGGTCCCCTCGCGATCACGCAACAGGGACATCTCTTCACGGCCGATCGTGGGATGCGTGAAGTCGACCATGGGCTCACGTCGCCCATGGTGCGCTCCGTCGCCAGCGATGGAAGTCGATTCCTGCTGGTGGGAACCAACCGCGACCCGAAGAGGGGACGAACGGGACAGAACGCGAGCGTTTATCGACTGGTCGACGTCGATTCGCTGGGCGTGGTGACGATTCCCAGTCATGAGGCATCGTTCGCGGTGGAGAAGCCGCAGCGATTCGCCTTTCCGCGGAGCCTTCGCAGCAACTTCACGGACGCCGCCATTGATGGTCACGGGCGGATCAATCTCTTTTCGAAGAAGGGAGCACGGCTGGTGGTGGGCTACGATAGTGCTATCGAGCAAATCTGCCTGAACGTTGTGGGGAGCAAGGATGTCAACTTCGTGGCGGCAGCGCAGCCTCTTCGACCGATCGACACGCCTGGCGAAGTGGGCTTTCGGCTCTCGATGGCGACCTTCGACGATGGGAGCAAGCTCTTTCTCGATGCCCGAGGACTTTTGCACCTCTACAGTGCCGACCGCGAACTTGTACCGGAAGCGACCCTCGTTCTGAACGAGGGGATGGTCTCCGGATGGTGTGCCGATGGACGAGTATGGGGCGAACGCTACTTCATCGGAGACGTCGACCAGACGCCACCCAGAGATGTCTACGATTCGGTGGTGCGGGCCTTCTGCGAGCGAATCGCGTGACGAGCGAGCCCCAAAGACGCAGAGCGAATCGCGTGATGAGCGAGCCCCAAGACGCAGAGCGAATCGCGTGATGAGCGAGCCCCAAAGACGCAGAGCGAATCGCGTGATGAGCGAGCCCCAAAGACGCAGAGCGAATCGCGTGACGAGCGAGCTTGGAGACAACGAGCGACTCCTATGATCAACGTGCCGCTGACGATAGAGCTTGCCCCGACGCCGCTTCGGCGACCGCACGCGCTTTATCTGCCGGGCAACGACCTGCGCGGATGGCTAGAAGAACTGACTAGCTGGGATGTCGCGCAATCATCCCTCAAGCTGCTAGTGGTGCCACGCTCCGCAAGGGAGCGGACGCCAGCGGGACTGCTCGCGGTTCTACCCGAGGAGGCGATCTCGGCGGTTGGCGTCGGTCGAGGCGTGCCGTTCGGATTGGTGGCGGGCCAGCTCTATCTCCCGACGACCGCTCGCTTCGATCCCGCGGTGTCCGACGACGAACTGACCACGCAGTTGGGTGGAGACCGAGTGTTCGTGTGGCACCCAACACTTGGGTTGACGGCCTTCGAGGAGAACGATCGACTCGGTGTGGCGGACCTCCTCTCGTGGGAAGCGCCCCAGCGGGACTCTTGGGGATGTGCGATGCCGGGAGAGCGGCTCGCTCCGCGGATCGTTTCTCTCGGCCCGGCCTTTTCGTTGACAATCGAGACGCTTCTTCGCGACGGGCAAGATGACATCGGGACGAAGTCCGACGCGTTGGATGAGCTACCGCCCCATCCGGAGGAACCGAACCCGACGTCGAGCTTTCCGGCGTCGCGCCACGTCTCGCGCGCAGTGGCGAAGCTGACGGTTTGGGTCACGCAGCGTCTACCGGCCAAACCGAGCGACCCGACCTGGGTGAACCGACTGGAGGAGTGGGCGCTGCGATACTTGGCGCGATCGTCGCCGGGGATCAACGACGACCGCGACCGGGAGATCTTTCGGCTGCTCAAGATGCTCGAAGAGAATCCGGACGAAGGCCTTCGCTACGCTCTTCCGCTGACAGGTGACGCCCATCGCGGCATCGCCACGCCACGTAGGGAACTGCAACGGAGAGAGGTCGACTTCAATCTCTCGCGACTCGGTGGTGGAGGCCCGGCGAACTTTTGGGACGTCGACGCGAACGTTCAGTACCGGCTTCAGGCCCGCTATCGCGAGTTGGCCAACCGGGAGATGCGGATCGGAAGGCATCGCCGGGCCGCGTACATCTTCGCGGAGTTGCTGGGCGACGACGATGCGGCGGCTCGGGCGCTCGTCGATGGGGGCCATTGGCGCGAGGCGGCGACGCTCTACGAGAAACGGCTGAAGCTTCCGCTGAAAGCCGCCGGTTGCCTGGAGCAGGGACAGCTCTGGACCGAGGCGGCGGCTCTCTACGAGACTCACGGCGAACATGAGAGAGCGGGCGATCTCTACGCCAAGCTCGATCAGTTCGACCGGGCCCGAACGCAGTATCGCCTGGCGGTGGAGAAGCACCGAGAGCGTCACGATCGGCTGGGGGCGGCGGAGCTGCTACTCGGGAAGCTGGCGTCGCCGGACGAGGGGCTCGCGGAGCTTCGTGGCGGTTGGCCCGAGTCCGACCGGGCGAGGCACTGCCTCAACAAACTGTTTGATCACCTCGGCCGACTGGGGCGACATGAGGAGGCGAGCGAAACGGTCACGACGCTGCGCTCGCAGTCGTTGCCCCAGGACCAGGCGGTCGATGCCGTCGCGGTCTTGGCGCAGCACGCCCGCTCGTATCCGAACCCGGCCGTGCAGCGATTCGCGAGTGACACCGCCGTGGTCATGTCGTCCGCGCTGCTTCCCGAAGCATCGCCCAATCGTCAACGCAAGCTGTTAAAGTCGATCGCGGCCCTCGCCCCGGAGGATCGCTTGTTGCTGCGCGACTGCGAACGCTATGAGCGGGAGCGTGGGATCTCGGACAAGCGGAGCGGAGCCAAACGACGGCGTGGAGCGGCGCCTCGCTTGGTGAAGACCATCCCGCTCCCGGATCCCGCTGTGGCGTGGCGGGAAGCGATCACCTTGGGCGATACCTTCTACGTCGCGGGGACGCACGAGCGAGGCCACGTCGTCGTTTGCCGCTGTGATGGGAACGGCGTTGATACACGATTGGCGCGATGGCCGATCGTTCCCGCGCGGACGGAGTCGCCGATCGTGCTCACGGGTGCTCGGGGCGGTGGGCGCACACCGGTTCACGTCTTGCTCGTCCATGCCGTCGGACAGGCGCCTTTCGAGAAAGGCGAGCATCTCTATCCTTCCGACACGTGTCGAGCGGACGCGATGTTGGGTGGTCTCGGCCATGCCACGGAATCGACCGTCGGAGCGGCAACCGGAAGTTCGGGCATGACTTGGGTCTTGGAGCATCGGCTCGATCATCTCAACTTGGTCGCACTTGGTGGGGATGGCAAGCAGGTGGCGACTCGCACGGTCGGGCCGATTCGTCCGCTGCCCCTCCCCACTCCCGAGGAGGACTCCTCGATCACGACGGTCAGTACCACCGACGTTGACGCGCTAGATCCCGAGAGGCCTCGGCCCTACCCGATCCTCGCTCGCGAGCCGTTGGTCTATGTCGGGTGCGATCAATTCCTCTACGCGGTGAGGAACGACACGGATCCGGTCGATGGCGTGATGTTCGAGCAGCGGATCGTGTCGATCGTCGGTTCGGCTCCGCACACCCGGGATCGGATCGTGGTCACCTTCGCGCGTGGGGCGAAGTTCTATTGGGGAAGTGTCTCCGATGGACAGGGACACGAGATCGCGGAGGAGATGGACGCTCCGATCGCGTGTTTGAACAAGGGAGGGTACGTCATCTTGGCGAGCGAGCATTGCTGCGAGGTTTACAGCACGCGCGATCAACGATTAAAACGCGTGGCGAGCGATCTTCAGACGGGCATTCGCCCCGTCGCGGTATTGCCAGGGCCCGAGGCGGATCAATTCGTGCTCGTGTCCGATACGGGGGAGATCTCCCATTTCCGGATTTCCTAGTGGACGGGAGGGACGTACACGACCCGCATGTTCGGCGCGGTCGACCATTTGGGGGTACTGGGGCGATCGCGACGGTTGTATTGAAGAGTCGTGGCGAACGCGAGCGAGGGGACGTTGATCGGGGGAGTTGATCGTTGCGTCCTTGACGAGCACGTATAGACTTTGGTGTCCGCTTAACGACCGGCAATCGGTTGCAAGAGTTGCGTCCCGACGAGAAAACCTGTATCCTCGAACGCGAAATAGAAGACGCACTGCCTCGAACTGAGGACAGATTTCCATCGATCCATTCCCAAGTCCGCCAATATTCCTTAGCCCCTACAGCGAGCCACTCTGGCAGTGGCCCTACTTGCCCAACGTATGGTTTGAGTCAGGGGACGTCCGCAACGAGCCGAACCTCAAAAGCTAGGAACAACGATGTCGTCACCGTTGACCGACGAAGCTCCCGCGATGCTTTCCGACTGCGAAACAGAACCTCCTCCGCAAAAGGCCGGCAAGTTGAAGATTTCATTAATCAGCCTGCACGGGTTGATTCGCGCACACGATCCCGAGTTGGGTCGCGATGCCGACACCGGCGGGCAGATCAAGTACGTGTTGGAGCTGGCCCGCGAGCTTGCGGCCCGTTCCGAAGTCCGCGAAGTCGAACTCCTCACTCGACAGATCGTCGACCCCAAGGTGAGCGATGACTACGCGAAGGTGGAAGAGTCCATCGCGGAGAACGCCAAGATCGTGCGGATCCCGTTCGGTCCGAAGCGCTACTTGCGCAAGGAGGCCCTTTGGCCGTACTTGGAGTTCTTCATTGATCAAACCCTTCCCCACTTTCGTCGCACCGGGCTGCCCGACATCATCCATGCCCACTACGCCGACGCGGGCTATGCCGGGTCACAACTCGCCAGGCTCCTGCACATTCCGTTCGTATTTACGGGACATTCCCTGGGTCGCGTCAAGCGGCAGCGTATGACGGTCGGCAAGGCGAACCCGCAGACGCTCGAACGCAAGTACAAGTTCACGCAGCGTATCGAAGCGGAGGAGATCGCGCTCGAGACGGCCTCGATGGTGGTGACGAGCACCAATCAAGAGGTCGAACAGCAATACGAGCTTTACGACCACTACGTCCCTTCGCGGATGGAGGTGATCCCGCCAGGCGTCGATCTTTCGTCCTTCTCGCCCGTCGTCGAGGGCTGGCAGCGGCCGCGGATCGCCGACGATCTCGATCGATTCCTTCGCGATCCCTCCAAACCGATGATCCTCGCGATGGCCCGTCCGGACGAGCGCAAGAACCTCGCGACGCTGGTTCGCGTCTTCGGGGAGTCGGAGGAACTGCAGGAGCAGGCGAACCTTGTCTTGGTGATGGGTACGCGAGACGATCTCAACCAGCTTCCCAGGGAGCAGCACTCGGTCATCAACGGCGTGCTGCACCTCATCGACCGCTACGACTTGTACGGCCGCGTCGCCTATCCGAAGAGTCACTCGCCCGACGACGTGCCGGAGCTCTACCGGCTTGTCGCGTCTCGGCGAGGCGTTTTCATCAATCCGGCCCTGACCGAGCCGTTCGGGTTGACGTTATTGGAGGCTGGTGCTTCGGGCCTGCCGATTGTCGCGACCAACGACGGCGGCCCACGGGACATCATCGCGAACTGTCGCAATGGGATTCTCGTCGATCCGATGGATGATGAAGCGATCAAACGGGCGCTGCTTCGCGCGTTGACGGAACCGGAACAGTGGGATGAGTGGTCCGCCAACGGTATCAGTGGCACCCGCGAGCACTATTCGTGGACCAAGCACGCGAAACGCTACTTGCGCGATATCAACGATATCTTCGAGCATGCTCCCGCTCCGACGTTGTCCCAGAAGCAGTCGTCGCGGCGCCTGCCGGAGTTCGATCGACTGATCATCACCGATCTGGACAACACGCTTACCGGGGACGACGCTTCGCTCGCCGAGTTCAACGAGTTGATTCGGGACAACGAGCACGTTGGTTTCGGCGTCTCGACCGGGCGGACGTTGCAAAGCGCCATGGGGTTGATCGAGGAACTGGGGCTTCCGCAACCCGATCTCGTCGACACGGGAGCGGGAACGGAACTGCACTACGGGGAAAGGCTGACGCCCGATCTGAGTTGGCGCAAGGACATCGGCTACGCTTGGAAGCGAAGTGAAATCGAACGGGTGCTCGACGAGCTTCCGGGGTTCTACCGGCAACCCGACGAGCATCAGTCGGAGTTCAAGGTCAGCTACGAGATCGACGTCAAGAAGTCTCCCAAGACGACGGCGATCAAGAAGATCCTTCGGGAAGCGGGCTTGCGGGCGAAGGTGGTGTTGTCGTTGGGAATGTATCTCGACGTCATCCCGGTCCGAGGCGGGAGTGACATGTCGATGCGTCACGTCCTCTGGAAGTGGGGGTTCGCTCCGGAGCATGTCTTGGTGGCGGGCGATTCCGGCAACGACGCGGGGATGCTTCTCGGCCGAACCCTCGGCGTCGTGGTGGGCAATCACAGCGCGGAACTGAACCGCTTGCGAAACTTGCCTAGAATTTATTTCGCCCACAAAGCGCATGCCGCTGGCATTCTTGAGGGCATCGAATACTACAACTTTCTCGGAAAAATCGTGATTCCCAATGATCGTATCGAATGAGCCCCGCAGCCGATGATCTCGACTACAAGGCCGATCTGACCCTAAAGCGACTCCAGCCGAGGCTCGACGACGTCTGGCTGGAGAGTCAAGTTGATGACGCGAAGCGCCACGAGTTCGACCTTCGACTCGCCGAGTACTGGCGTCCGCTGTTTCGACTGCTGTTTCACCTGTACGGATCGTGCTACGACTTCATCTACCATCTCGAGCGGGTGTTGATGACCGCTGCGCGATCCTGGTCGGAGCGATCCGACGACCTTTGCGTTCTCGATCACCACCGGATCAATGAGCCCGATTGGTTTCTTTCCGAGAAGCTCGTCGGCGGCGCCCTCTATGTCGATCTCTTCAGCGAGAACCTGAGCAAGCTCCGCGATCACGTCGGCTACTTCAAGGATCTTGGGCTCAGCTACCTGCACCTGATGCCCCTTTTCGCCGTTCGCCCGGGAGACAACGACGGCGGCTACGCCATTAGCAACTACCGTTCGGTCGATCCTCGGTTGGGGACGATCGACGATCTCCGGTTGTTTGCGAAGGAACTGCGCGAGGCGGGTATCTCCCTGGTCCTCGACTTCGTCTTCAACCACACGTCCGATGATCACGAATGGGCGATGCAGGCCCAGTCGGGAATCCCCGAGTTCCAAGACTACTACTACATCTTCCCGGACCGTCAGGAGCCCGAGGAATACGAGCGGACGCTGCGCGAGATCTTTCCGACCGTTCGCCAGGGGAACTTCACCTGGCACGACGGCATGCACCGCTGGGTGTGGACGACCTTCAACAGCTTTCAGTGGGACCTCAATTACAGCAATCCCGCCGTCTTCCACGCCATGCTTGAGGAGATGCTCTTCATCGCGAATACGGGGGTCGACGTTCTTCGGTTGGATGCGGTCGCCTTCATCTGGAAGCGGAAGGGCACCAATTGCGAAAACTTGCCCGAGGCACACACGCTGATTCAAGCCTTCAACCTCATGGCGCGACTCGCGGCGCCGGGGCTGATCTTCAAGTCCGAAGCGATCGTCCATCCCGACGAGGTCGTCAAGTATATCGGTTCCCACGAATGCCAGATCTCCTACAACCCGACGCTGATGGCGCTACTGTGGGAGTCGCTGGCGACGCGTAGCGTGAGGCTGCTTGTCCAGACGCTCGGCCATCGTTATCGGTTGCCCGAGAACACCTCCTGGGTGAATTACCTCCGCTGCCACGACGACATTGGGTGGACATTCGACGACGCCGACGCCCACGCCATCGGAATCAACGCCTACGATCACCGGCAGTTCCTCAACCAGTTCTACACCGGCCAGTTCGCCGGATCGTTCGCTCGTGGAGTCCCGTTTCAGGAGAACGCCGTCACCGGCGATATGCGCATCTCCGGGACGATGGCGTCTCTCGCGGGGCTCGAGCAAGCGATCGAGGAGGAGGACGAGGAGAAGAAGGAATTCGCGATTCGCCGGATGATGCTCCTGCACGGCATCACCCTGAGCATTGGCGGAATTCCGCTCCTCTACCTAGGCGAAGAGTGGGGAATGCTCAACGACTACGACTTCGTCAAGGATCCCGCGAAAGCGGGTGACTCTCGGTGGATTCATCGACCCAAGATGAAGTGGGAGTTTCTCGAGGAACTCGACGACACCATCGGCGCCGAACACGGTTCCATTCGCCGACGCATCTACCGTTCAACGCAGAAGCTCATCAGTTTGCGAAAGACACTCCCCGCCCTGGCGGGCCAGAAGATGGAGTTGCTGGCGACCGCGAACCGACAATTGCTCGGCTACGTGCGGATTTGGGAGGGGCATCGCTTGATCGTCCTCGCCAACTTCTCCGAGACGCCCCAACAAGTCGACGGCAACCGCCTGCGGACCGTCGGCCTGGGCCGCTTTTTCGTCGATGTGATCCAGGGGAAGACTCACGCGACTTCGGAACCGGTCCAACTCGAACCCTACCAAATCCTCTGGCTCAACCGAAGCTGACCCGAGCCGACACCGACCCACCCGATGCGGAGCGCCGCAAGATGATGCGACCAACCACGCGCGTTCTGGCTACCGACTTGGACGGGACCTTCATCCCGCTCGAGGGAGTCGCTGGCAATCGCGAAGACCTGCGCCAGCTCGAGCGGCAACTCGTCGCCAACGACGTCACGTTGGTCTTCGTGACGGGTCGGCACCTCGAATCGGTCCTCGACGCCATCGGCCAGCACCAACTCCCTTCGCCCGAGTGGATCATCTGCGATGTCGGCTCGTCGATCTACAAACGCGAGCCGGGAGGCTACGGGCAGGTCGATGCGTACCAAGAACACGAAGCCGAGCTGGTCGCCACGATGCCGATCGCGAGCCTTCGGGAACAGTTGAACGACATCGATGGCCTCCGGTTGCAAGAGGAGGAGAAGCAGGGGCGATTCAAACTGAGCTACTACGTCGACGCAGGTCGTCTCGCAGCGTTGACCGATCGGATTCAGGCACGTCTTGGCGAGACGAGCGCCCCCTATTCGATCATCGCCAGCGTCGATCCGTTCAATGGGGATGGCCTGATCGACCTTCTTCCCGCCCGGGTCTCGAAGGCCCACGCCTTGTCGTGGTGGGTCGCGTTCAACGGATGGGATCCGGAGTCGATTGTCTTCTCCGGCGATTCGGGCAATGATCTGGCGGCCCTGACCGCGGGCTTTCGCGCGATCCTGGTCGGGAACGCCGATCGGTCGCTCGCCCGGCGGGTGTACGACGCCCATCGTGATGCGGGATGGAACCACCGTCTCTACCTGGCAAAGGCACTCGCGACCAGCGGTGTCTTGGAGGGCTGCCGTTGGTTTGGTCTCGCCGAGGGAGTTCACGACGCGGGTCTCCATCGCTTTGGAGCGACCCCGGTCGGGTGCGACAGGACGGGGTTTCGCGTATGGGCTCCCGGTTGCGAGAGCATCGAGGTCGAATTGCTCGACGAGTCCCCTTCGGGACATCGCCGCGTCCCGCTCGCGCGGAGTGACGATGGCTTCTTCCGCGGGTGCTTGGATGGGGTCGCGCCCGGAAGCCGCTATTTCTACCGGCTCGATGGAAGCACCTCTCGTCCCGATCCCGCGGCGCACTTCCAGCCCGAAGGGGTACACGGGCCCTCCATGGTGATCGATCACGAGTCGTTTCCGTGGAGTGATGGCGACTGGAAGGGAATCGCCAAACGAAACTTGGTGATCTACGAACTGCATGTTGGTGCGTTTACTGAGGAAGGGACCTTTCTCGCCGCCGGAGAGCGACTCGCCGAGCTCAAGGAGTTGGGCGTTAACGCGATCGAGATTATGCCGGTCGCGCAAGCGCCGGGTCGCTGGAACTGGGGGTATGATGGGGTTGATCTCTTTGCCGTTTGCAATACCTACGGCGGCGTCGACCAGTTCAAGGGCTTTGTCGACGCGTGTCATCGCGAGGGGTTCGCCGTCATTCTCGACGTGGTCTACAACCATGTCGGTCCCGAAGGAAACTACCTGTCTGAGTTCGGTCCCTACATCTCCGAGCGACATCACTCGCCATGGGGAGGTGCTCCCAACTTCGACGGTCCCCATTGCGAGACGGTGCGAGCGTTCGTGCTCGAGAACGTGCTCTATTGGCTCGACGCGTTTCACCTCGATGGGTTGCGACTTGACGCGGTTCACTACATCGAGGACGAACGGCAGCCCTCGATCCTCGACGAGATTAGCCGTGTCGTCGCCGACTACGCCGACACGGTCCCACGTCAGTTGCACCTGATTGCCGAGACCAACGTCTACGATCCCCACTTGGTGTCGTCGACGGAGCGGCGCCGCGCCTACGACGCTCTTTGGGGTGACTGCATGTTGCACGCGATCTACTCGTTGGCGCGTCCCGAAGTCCAGTTGACAAATCGCCGCTACCGTGGAGCTTCGGACGTGGTGGAGGCGCTTCGCTACGGCTACGTGTTTCGGGGAATCGACACCGTCCATCGCCCGTGGAGACACGATGATCCCTCTTTGGGCGTGGAGAAGGAAGTCGGTGACGTCAGCTCGCTGGTGATCTCGCTCCAAACTCACGACTCGGTCGGAAATCATCCGAGCGGCAGCCGACTCCATCAGTTGACCTCGACCGACTTTCAACGCGCCGCGGCGACGTTGACGCTACTCTATCCCAGCATTCCCATGCTCTTCATGGGGGAAGAGACCTCGGCCGAAGCGCCCTTCCCGTTCTTCGCCGACTTTGGCGACAAGTCGATTCGCGACGCTGTCGACGAGGGCCGCGCGAGGGAGTACCCGCCCCCACAGCGCGACGACTTTCTCGCTCCCTCCTCTCCGGAGGCGTTCGAGCGGGCCAAGTTGAGTCAGGCGGTCGACCGAGACGACACGACCAGGCGATGGTATCAGTCGCTGTTGACGCTTCGTCGTCTGGGAGTCGCTCAAGGTTGGTTGGCGGCGGACCGACTTGAGGTCCGGGGTGATCACTCGGACGGCCTCTTCGGCTTCGCGTATACCTGCGCGGAAGGTGGTTCCGTCGTGGTCGTGTCTCGGTTGACGGCTCCGTCGCAGTCGAGCGCGCCGGTGATCACCATCGATCGCGAGGGGGAGATCGTGCTGGCGACCGCCGGCGTCGATGCGGCCGGTGATGCTCGATTGTCACTAGGGCCCAACCAGGCGGTGGTGATGTCAACCTCTTCCGCGTTGGAACTCTGACGCCGAGACTCTCCAACGATGAGATCAACGGGCTGTTAAGCGAGGATGTCGCGAACGACCCGTCCGTGAACGTCGGTCAGCCGATAGTCGCGCCCGCTGTAGCGATAGGTCAACTGCTCGTGGTCGAGGCCCAAGAGGTGAAGCACGGTCGCGTGCAGGTCGTGAACGTGCACGCGTTTCTCGACGGCGCTCAGGCCGAACTCGTCGGTCGCCCCATAGCTGAAGCCTCCCTTGACGGCCCCGCCGGCGAGCCAGACCGTAAAGCCGTAGTGGTCGTGGTCGCGTCCGTTCTTTTGTTCGGAGGTGGGCGCTCGACCGAACTCGCCACCCCACATGACGAGCGTTTCGTCCCAGAGGCCGCGAGCCTTGAGGTCGACCAGCAACGCCGCGATGCCTTGGTCGCATGCCTGGGCGAGCTTGGTGTGCCCACCCTTGATGTCGTGGTGCCCCGTGTCCCAGGCGATGTCGTAACCATCGATCGAATGCGAAAGCTGGACCATTCGCACGCCTCGCTCAATCAAGCGCCTCGCGAGCAGGCACCCCTTGGCGTACTCGGTGTCGCCGTAGAGTTCGCGCGTCGCCTGCGACTCACGCGAGACGTCGAAGGCGTCCGGCACGGCGAACTGCATGCGAAACGCCATCTCCATCGTTTGAATGCTCGCTTCGAGCTGTTGGTCCTGTTCGAGTCGTTCGAGCTGCATCCGATTGAGCTTCGTGAGTAGATCGACCTGCCGTCGCTGCTCCGTCCGGCCGAGGTCCCGGTTGACGAGATTGGATAGGACGGCGTCGGGCTTCATCTCGTGGACGTTGACGTAGGTGCCGGCAAAGGCGCCGGGAAGGAACGAATTGCTCCAATTGGCGAGTTTCCCACGCGGCTGGGCTCGGGGGCTCATCGCGACGAAGCCCGGCAGGTTGTCGTTCTCCGTGCCCAGTCCATAGACGAGCCACGAACCGAGGCTCGGTCGCGTCGGCTGTAGATGCCCGGCGTTCATCATCAAGATGGCCCCGGCATGTTCGGGAATGTCCGTATGCATCGAGTGAATGAAGCAGATGTCGTCGACGCACTTGGCAACGTTGGGGAAGATCTCGCTGACCCACTTGCCACACTCGCCGTGGCGAATGAAGGCGAAGGGGGACGGCATCAAGCCGTTCTTCGTGTTTCGCAGCGACCGGCGATCGACAATCTTCGGCCGTTCACCGGCATGTTTGGCGATCATGGGCTTGTGGTCAAAGGTGTCGACGTGTGATGGGCCGCCCGGCATGAAGAGTTGAATAACGTGCTTCACCTTCGAGGGAAAGTGTGGCTTCTTCGGCGCCAGTGGCGATGCCGTCTCGGCTTGAGCGTGGCTGAGGAGTCCGGCATTCGCCAAGACGTTCGCGAGGCCGAGCGAGCCGAAGCCGGCGCCGAGCTGGTGCAGCATCTGCCGTCTGGTCGGACGCATGGTGGGTCGCCGGTGATTCATGACATTGGACCTTCACTTCATGGCGATCGTGTTACGTGAGAGTCGGATGGAGTGAGTCCGCCGCGAACCCACTCACGACGGCTCAGCGAACATGGAGAAACTCGTTCGCGCTCAACAGTACCTGTGCGTAGCGAACCCACCGCTGGTGTGTCGCGTCGTGGTCGGAAGAAGCAGCGTTATCCAAATAGCGTCGCGCCACCTCGATCTCCGTTGTCGTTGGCGGCCGTCCGTAGAGCAACGAGTAAGCACGCGCGATGCGTTCGTCGTCGCCGGAGATGCCTTCGTGTTGCAACCGGTCGACCAGAGCCGTTGCTCGCTCACGCATGAACGCGCTGTTGAGGAAGAAGAGGAACTGCTGCGGTACGGTGCTGCTTGGGCGTTCGGCGATCGTTTCCCGCGGCGCCGGTAGGTCGAAGAGGCGGAGAAAACGATCCGCTTCGAGACGATCCCCGTTTCGGCTGATCGACGAGTACAGGGTTCGTCGGCGACTCTTCGAAAACTTCGCGTCCGATGGTCCTCCAACGCTCGTGTCGAGTTCTCCCGTGACGTGAAGCAACGCGTCTCGGAGAGATTCCGCGTCGAGTCGTCGAGGGTTCATTCGCCAAACGAGTTCGTTTTCACCATCGGTCGCGAACGCACGACGATCGAAGGCGGCCGACTGACGGTAGGTCGACGAAAGGAGAATGGTTCGATGCAGATGCTTGATCGACCAGCCGTGATCCATGAAGTCCGCCGCCAACCAGTCGAGCAGTTCCGGGTGAGTGGGGGGACTGCCCAACGCGCCGAAGTTGCTCGGCGTGCGTACGAGCCCCTTGCCAAAATGCCACTGCCAGACGCGATTGACGAAGACGCGAGCGGTCAGCGGGTTGCCACGATCAACCAAGGCGTCGGCCAACTCGCGGCGTCCACTGCCGCTTTGGAAGGGAGGCGTTTCCGTTGGGGATAGAACCGTCAGGAATCGTCGCGCGACCGGCGCTCCGGGGCGGAGCAAGTTCCCTCGAATTGCTAGAGGCATGTCACGGCTGCCCGTGTCGGTCAAGATGTGAGCGAATGGATACTTTGCGGGAAGCGACGCTCGCAGCTTGTCGAGCTCCCCCCGCCAATTCGCTATCGCTTCCGATTCCTCCGCGTTTGGCTTTCGCTTCTCCTTGGCCAGCCGTTTCGTTTCTTCGCGAAGGCGCTGGTCAAGTTCGCGGATTCGCTTCTGGTGGTCGTTGTAGGCGTCCACCACGGAAGCCGGCACCAGCGGGAACTCCCGGACCGCCGTGTTCTCGAAAATGCCGGCCAAGGCGTAGTAGTCGGTCTGCGGGATAGGATCGAACTTGTGATCGTGACAGCGCGAACAAGCCACCGTCAATCCGAGGAGGCCGCGCGAGAGGGTGTCGACGCGGTCGTTGAGTGTCTCCGCCTTCGCCAGAGCGACACCGTCGGGGTCTCCTCCGTCGGAACGATAGGTCGGACCGAGCGCGAAGAACCCCGAGCCAAGAAAGGCCTCCGCCGCATCGAGGAGGTCGCCGGCGACCTGTTGCCTCAGAAACGCGTCATAGGGGAGATCGCGGTTCAATGAGCGAACCACCCAATCGCGATAGCGCCACGCGTTGGGAAGAGGCTGCGAGTCCTGAAACCCACCATAACCCTCGCTGTAGCGGGCGACATCCAGCCAGTGACGTCCCCATCGCTCCCCATAACGCGGAGAGTCGAGCAAGCGGCCGATCAGTCGCTCATAGGCGTCGGGATCGTTGTCGGCGAGAAACCGCTCAATCTCCTCGGGCGTGGGGGGAATGCCAAGAAGATCGAAGGAGAGCCGACGGAGGAGGGTTCGTCGATCGGCCTCTTTCGATGGCGTCAGCGTCGCCCCTTCAAGCCGCGCGAGGACGAAGGCGTCGATCGCGTTGCGGCACCAGGAGTGATCCTCGACCGTGGGAGGGACCGGCCGTTTGACCGGCTTGAACGCCCAATGCTCGCGAGCCTTCTGCCAGTCGTAGGCTGGTTTCCTCGTCGCCTTGCGGCTGGGCGTCTCTTCTCCTGGCCAGGGCGCCCCTATCTCCACCCAGCGTGTTAGGGCCGCGATCTCCTTGGGCTTGAGCTTGCCGTCGGGTGGCATCTCCCAAGACTCCCACCGGATGGCGTCGAGGAGAAGGGACTCTCCCGGTTTGCCGGGAACCACGCTCGGGCCGCTGTCGCCCCCTTCGAGCATCCCGGAGCGACTGTCGAGACGCAAGCTCGCTTGTAGCGTCTTCGATTGACCGCTGTGGCACTCGAAACAGTGCTTCGCCAAGAGTGGGCGAACACTCGTTTCGAAGAATTCCATCGCATTGGCCATTGGTTCCGATGCCGCGAACGCCGGGCGAGATGTTGGGGGAAGGAGAATCGTCAGGGCGAGGGACGCGATCGCGGCGAACGGAAGGGCGAATCCGTTGGGCGTCGCGATGGGTGGGCGAGAATCGAGGCGTGATGGGTTCATGACAGGAACTGATGCTCCGCTTTCGAGGCCGCCTGGTTGACCACTTCTCCCAGCCGTTCGAACGCCGACTCAGGCAGCCGTGACGACGGGCCCGCGATCGTCAAGCCGCCGACAGCGTAGCCATCGCGGCCGCGGATTGCCGCCGCGACGCAGTGAATCCCCTCCAGACCTTCCGCGCGATCGAGAGCGTAGCCCGTTTGGATGATCTGCTCGATCTCCTCGCGAAAAGCGCGACGCGAGGTGATGGTGTTGGGCGTGAATCGTTTGAAGGGAAGTCGCTCGATGAGCTCCTCGCGCTCGGCCGGGGGCAGATGGGCGATGATCGCTTTGCCGGGCGCACAACTGTAGCTCGGGACGCGTGCTCCCAGATCGACGGTGTACTTGAAGGGATGAAGGGCGACCAACTGCTCGAGGACCACGATGTCGGTTTCGACCAGGCAGCAAAGCTGGGTCGTCTCCCCGGTCGCCTTTCGCAGGCCGCGCATCGCGGGAAGGGCGCTCTCGACCAAGCCGCGATCCCTGCCCAAGGGTTGTCCCAGGAGCAGCAGCTTGTTCGTCAACGAGAACCTCTTCGAGGCCGGGTCACGCCGGAGATAACCCATTTCGGTCAACGCGCCGGTGATGCGGAACGCCGACGCCGTCGGAATGCCCAACCGTTCACTTAACTCGGCGATCGTCGCCGAACCCTCTTGCGAGGCGAGGAACTCGAGCACGGCCATTCCTCGCTGAAGATTCGGGACCGAGAATGTCTGCTTCGTGGTCAAGGAGGAGGGCTCCCAGGTATTTCGTATGGGAAATCAATTTCATATACGGATACCCGCTGGAGCGTGGGGGTGTCAAGTCGCTGGCCATAAAATCTCCGATCTCGCCTCAATCAGGCCGATCACCGTCCGATCGGACACCGAATGACGCGTCCATCGTCGTAGGCCGACAAATTGGTCGGATCGACCTTCGCTTCCCGGCGCGTATCGTGCATTTTATATTGCAGGTGATGGGTGCGATGTGAATAATGGGCTCAATTGTGCGCTGCTACATGCATTCGGCCGAGGTAGATCGCTTGCCGTCGGATAAGCCCGGAGTCACTCCCGATGACTGGGCGTTGTCCGACGACGTCGGCATCTGTGTCGGCTCGACTGCCGTGGAAAGGACCACGGACCAGGCGGCGTGAGGTGGGCTCGGTCTCCGCGGGCGCCATTGATCGCCATCTTCCCCCGATTCAGACGAAAGACTCACCGCCCATGCTGCCCCTGACTTCGCTCCTCGTTCGTCGTCCCCTCTCCCGGCTCAAGCGGTTCCTCGCGTCCCCTCGTTCTCTAGATCGGCAGTCGCCGCGTCATCTCGAACGGCTCGAGGAGCGCGCGGTGCCGGCGCACGTGACCGTGACGAACTTGACCGACCATGTCGATGGCAACACCGCCAACATCAACGAACTCCTCGCCAGCCCAGGGACGGATGGTTCCATCTCGCTCCGGGAAGCGGTCCTCGCCGCCAATGCCGATGACGCCGCCGACGTGATCGAGTTCGCCGACGGTCTCGAGGGAACGATTCCCTTGAGCAACGGGGAGATCAGGATCACTCGCGATCTCACCATCGCCGGTCCGGGTGCCGACAAACTGACGATTGATGCACAGGACAATTCGCGGATCTTTTCGGTGACTGACCATACCGGCGCCCATCGAATCGTGTCGCTCAGTGACATGACGTTGACGCGAGGCTACGCGGATGGTCCAGACCCGTCTCAGTCATCGGGTGGAGCGATCTACTCACGCGAAAGTCTGACGCTCGACGGCCTGACGATCACGAACAGCAAAGCGACCGGTAGTGGTGGCATCTACTTGTTCAGTGCGGGCACCGTCGAATCGTCGATCATCAGTGCGCGTTCACGGGGTTTGATCGGCGGGCGTGTTGGGTAGGATGTTAGTGCTCGCGTGATGGTACCAGCGAAGGCGGTTCGAGCTGATGCAGCTTGGCCGTGAGCGTTGCAACGGTGGCGTCTTGTGGGTTGCGGTAGGCTTGGGGTGGTTGGCCCTGGTTTGTCGCGAGGCGGAAGTTGCGAGTTCGTTGTGCGGAGAAGGAAGCGTATTGGCGGAAGGTCGTTCATCGGCAAGAGGAGAGCGGGCAGAGCGTTCGGAGATTCTGCCGGGAAGAGGGGATTTCGGAGGCGTCGTTCTACGGCTGGCGGCGTGAGCTACAGCGACGCGATCGACAAGAGAAACGTTCGCCTGCGGTCGGTGGCGGTGGGGCGTGTCCGTCGCCGTTCGTCGCGTTGCGGGTGGTCCCCGAAACGACGAGCGTGATTGAGATCGTTCATCCCCGAGGCTACATCGTGCGGGCGCCGGCCCAAGTCGACTGCGACGCCTTGCGTCAAGTGCTTGCCGCCCTCGATGGGGCCCGGGAGGGCTGAGCATGGGTCGATCTCCCATCAGGTGCGGATCTTCCTGGCTCGGGAACCGGTCGACATGCGCAAGAGCTTTCATGGGCTCGCTCGCCGCAGAAATCGCTGCCAAAGAAGCTCTCAACGCTTACATCTTGGCAGAGAATGATCGGGAACGTACCGCAGCTGCTGTCGCCTTGTGGCTGACCGGACTCGGGTGGGTCGCCGGAGCGGCTGCATATGTCCGAACCGTCGCAATCCAAAGGTCCATGTCTCTTCGCTCGACGATTCCGGATTCATACATTAACAGTAGAAACAATGTCGACATGAGGGGAGCCAACACATCCAATACGAACGCTGCAGGTTACCCAAGAGATCCACGTTACTACTTTCGTCAACTGTATGACAAACACGCTGAGATGTTCAGCAAGAAAACTATGAAGCCGTGTTTGTTGACGATATCGCCCCACGAATTGATGATGTCTGGGGTAACCGTTCACGGATTGGTGACAACGGATGGGCAGGGTTGCGATCGGAAATGAGCGTCGACGGCGTCGGTGAGGTAGGTGAAGAGGTCGCGGGATTGTTGTCGGCAGGTCTCGATGACGGTCAGTGTGGTTTCGACGAAGCGACTGCCGGCGTTGCTCTGAGTGCCGAACGAGAGCTTCCTCCAGATCACGGCGTGACGTAGCGAACGTTCGCTGAGGTTATTGGTCGGGTCGACGCCATCGTGATCGAGAAAGGTCCAGAGCCATTCGCGATGGTCGTAGAGTTCCCGACACATGCCGATCAGTTTCGGGTTTCCGCTAAAGAGACCGCGCAGCAGCAAGTGCTCGATCTCGCGACGAACGGGAGTCAGACGACGTTTGAGTGTTCGGCGTGTGATGGTTCCGTCTCGGCAGCGTGCCCATTCGCGAAAGAGTCTTTTGGTCGGTCGCATCAGATCATGCCCCAGGCGTTTGACTTGACAGTCGCTGCTGTCGATCAAGGCTTGGAAGTCACGCTTGAGATGAGCCCAACACCACTGCAGGCGGCCAAGCTGCCAGTACATCTTGGCTCGGTCACACATCACGACGCCCGAGAAGTTCTCGCCAAGCAGTTCGTTCAGCACGGTAGCCGCCCGCGAGCCACGCATCGTGAAGAGGGTGAAGGTGCTGGCCACGAAGGTCCACAACCATGCCTTCTGACCCGCTTGCTTGGTCGGCGTCTCGTCGGCCCCAAGGACAAGCGAGTCGGTGACGACGGTACTCCGTGATCATCGGCTTGATCTCGGGGAGTTCCCACACTTGATGCCGCAACGGATCGGAGTCCTCTCCCGTCAGCGGTGTGTCGCAACGCCGGCAGGTCTTCGGCAGCAGCGTCACGACTTCCTGGCATTCCTCGGTGGGAACCAAGGAACGTTCGTGTTTCTTATGACCTGGTTGGCCACCGCGCTTCCGCTTCGATCGCGGCGCCTTGCGTGGTGTTTTGGCATGTGGATGCTGACAGCCGGGAGGCAGCGACGAGTTCCGCGGGTTCTTGGGAGGGCCAAGTGCCTCTTCCAATTCCGCGATTCGCAGCAGCAACGACTCGACGAAGGCACGCACCTCCGGCGTCATCTGGGCCGCGAGTTCAGGAGGTATCTTCGACTTCCCTGTCATGAACGAATTCTCTCACGAACTCCCTTTCGTGAAAAGACCAACTCACAGGGTGTGAACGGTTACGATGGAATCTTCTGACGATAGCTCGGCGGACTCACGTTCGCGGGAGGGACGCGACGGCCACCGAGTCGATCGGGAGTCGTTTTGCCGAATTCGGCCCGACGGGAATGGCTCGGTGTGATACCATCGCGTGCGGATCGAATTCACTCCGTTTCGTCGTCCTCGATCACTCCCGGGAGATGCTCGCCGTGTTTCATCGTTCGCTACAGAACCGACTGTTTCTCTTCCTCGCCCTATCCGCGCTATTGTTCCCGTCGCCGCTAGTGAAGGCGGCGTCGCTGGTCGACCCTAGCAAGTCGTCGCTCGACACCAAGAAGAAGATCCGCTGGTACGACGCCCGAGCGCTGGATGTCGAGGGACAAGGATGGAGCGATCTCAAGTCGCCGTATGATCGGCTTCCGGCAAAGGCGGAGTCGAAAGTTCGAGGGTCCGTTTGGAGCTTGAGTCGCCATTCGTCGGGGATCGTGATTCGTTTCGAGACCGATGCGACAACGATCTTGGCCCGATGGAAGCTCACGTCCGACCGGCTCGAGATGCCGCACATGCCCGCGACCGGTGTGAGCGGTCTCGACCTCTACGTGATGACTCCGAAGGGTTGGCGATGGCTGGCGAACGGGAGACCGAAGGGCAAGGAAACGACGGCGACACTTGTCAGCAATCTCCCCAAGGAGAAACGCGCGTACATGCTCTATCTTCCGCTCTACAACGGTGTCGAGTCGTTGGAGATCGGCGTGCCGGAGAACGCTCAAGTCTTCGTCCCCGCTCCCCGTCCGCGGTCGCAGCGCAAACCGATGGTCTTCTACGGTACGTCGATCACCCATGGCGCGTGCGCCACTCGGCCCGGCATGACCCACCCCGCGATTCTCGGTCGTCGTCTCGAACGCCCCATAATCAACCTGGGGTTCTCGGGAAACGGTCGGCTCGAGCCGGAAGTGGCCGAGTTATTGACCGAGATCGATGCATCGGTCTACGTGATTGACTGCCTGCCGAACGTGGTCGCGAAGGATGTCGCGGCTCGGACGGAGCCGTTGGTGAAGATCATTCGGGAGAAGCGTCCCGACACGCCGATCGTTCTCGTCGAGGATCGTTCGTACGCCGACTCGTTTCTTGTTTCCTCGAAACGGACGCGCAATCTCGCGAGCCGAAAGGCGCTGAAAGCCGCCTACGAAGCCTTGAAGAAGGCCGGAGTGAAGAACCTCTATTACATCGAGGGCGAGAATCTGTTGGGCGACGATGGTGAAGGGACCGTGGACAGCTCCCATCCGAACGATCTCGGCTTTGTCCGTCAGGCGGACGCCTTCGAGGAGACGCTTCGACCGGTCTTGGCACCAAAGTCGTAGTTGGCCGCGGAGAATCATCAGCCCGCGAGCCTGAAACTGGGCTCGCGGCGTGTCACAGCGTTTCGCGCCGTCCCTCCTCAACTCCTCAACCATTCCACGTCGGTGATCGGGTGTCGCCGCAACGGCCGCGGCGAGTCGCCTTCGCGCGGAGCGGTGGTTTACGCCCAACCAGGCTGTCTTCTTTCTGTCCACTTGAACGAACGCGGCAATTGTGCTTTCGGGCGATTGGTGCCGAAAACACACTCTTTCGCCGCGCAGTGGCCATCTTTCTGCCCGATTGGCATCCGGGCTGCATTACATCTCAATGTCGAGAACGAGAGGCCACCTGGCGACACCCCCACGACCACAAGCGGTGGTGTTCGCCACGTTCACTGGGAACGCAGGGGAGTGCCTCTCAATGAGATAAGGAAAGGGAGAGAACATGTTGGGTTGGGCACTTACCTTCTTGTTGATCGCGTTGGTTGCCGGCGTTTTGGGTTTTGGAGGCGTCGCGGGCATCTCCGCGAATATCGCGCAAATCTTGTTTGTTGTCTTCCTCGTGCTGTTTGTGGCGTCGCTCATCTTCGGACGCACGCGACGAACGGTCTAATCGGGGTGGCGCGGGGGAGAGTTCTCGTTCTCTCTCGCGCCGGAACGCCGCCTTCGCGTGGCGTTGGAAGTCAACGTGGATTCCGAACGATCGACAACTGCTTGGCCGAAACTGCTCTCACTGGGAGTAGGAGACGCTAGCGCCCGTGGGCGAAGAGAAAGAACGTAGCTTGAACAACCCGTTGATCTATTCGCTGCCGGCTGTGAACGGCTCTTTTGACCAATCTCGGCGTTGAGAAAAGTCGACGAATCGAAGGATTCGCCTGCGCTTCTCCTTGATATTGGCCAACATGGCTCGTTCTCGCCTTGGCTCGCTTCAATCAACGGACTGTTAGTGGCAGCCTTAACGCTGATCAGAACACATTTGGGAGAAGTAAGATGAACTTAGGTAACTATTCGTTGCTGGCGGCGTGGATCGCGTTTGGGACGATGACGCTTGGTTGCGCGGACAACACGCCGACTCACGAGACGACTGCCGAGAACTCCGTCGACAAGGTTAGTGAATCGATCGAGACCGCGTCGGATAACGCGGAAGAGACGAAAGACAAGTTCGTCGCTCACACTCAAGAGAAGCTCGACGAGCTGGAGGAGAACATCGAGTCTCTGCAAGACAAAGCCGCGGACGCGTCCGACGACGCCAAAGATGAGCTGAACGAAGCCGTCAGCTCGTTGAAGGAACAGTACAACGAGAGCAAGGAGCAGCTCGCGAAGATCAAGGACTCGACCGGTGACGCTTGGGAAGAGATGAAGCAGGGTATGAGTTCCGCGTTGGACAAGCTTCACGACTCCTACGAGAACGCGGTCGCCGAACTCAACTAACAGCCGATTGAGCGGACTGTTAGATCTGACACGATTGCCTGAGCCGCACGCCATCAAGGGGTGCGGCTCTTCGCGTTTTTCAGCGGTCGGTCCGAGAGGGCGAGGCTTTCGCTTTGTTGGTCCACACTCTTCTCTCCAACTTGGACTCGTGATCGTGAGTCGGTCCTCGGCGCTTGCCCGCTGGGACCGCCATCTTGGTTTTCACGTCGCGCTTCTTATCAATGCTTCTCGCGACAGCCACGGCGACGACCTGGAGAAGCTTTGATGACGTCGTTCTCTCTCGGATGCCGTGCGATTCACGTCTGGCTGGTCGCTCTCGACCAGTCGTGGGATCGAGGGATCGCGGCACTGTCGGCGGACGAGGCGGTTCGGGCCGAGAAGTACCGATTCGACGCGCCGAGAGAATCGTTCACGAGATGTCGGGTTGCCCTCCGCCATCTCCTTGGCCAGTACTTGTCGGTGTCTCCCTCCGACGTTCGCTTCGAATACGCCGTTTCTCGGAAGCCAGGTCTGACGGGAAACAGTTCCTTGCACTTCAACCTCTCGCACAGTGGCGACTTCGCCTTGATTGCTGTCGCTCGGGTCGCACCGGTTGGTGTTGATATCGAGCGGGTGCGTGCGTTGACGGCGCAAGAGATGTTGGAGAACCGCATCTTCTCCGCGGCGGAACTGGACCAGCTTCGTCGCCTGCCAGAAACCCAGCGTCGCGATGGATTCTTCGCAGGCTGGACGCGTAAAGAGGCCTTGCTGAAGGCGCATGGCGACGGACTGCGGACGCCACTGACAAGCGTTGAAGTCTGTTTGGACCCCAGGCGCGACCCGAAGATCCTTCGGTCCAAGTCGGCGAGCATCCACCCGCGAGAGTGGACGCTTTGGACCCTTGCCGCGCCAGCGGGATACCACGCGTCCTTGGCCGTTCGTTCCAGCGAACCGCAGGTTGACGTGACGCAGGTTGGCGACGATTCCACCTATCGCCACTGCTTTCCCGACGGTCGCTGAGCGGCGATCAGTCAATCGAGCAGACCGTCAAGCGATGCCGGCCGCGCACCGTTGTTTCGACCGATCTCGATGTCGAAGTTGCTTGGCGAGCCCTCGGAGTCACCAACGTCTCTTCTCGTTGGTTCTGGCCGCGGCTCCTGGTTCTCGCCTGGTGGGCATCGATCGAGAAACGGCAAGGCCGGTGTCTGTTTGCTCAGCCGCCCGAGGGTTGAGTGAGAATGCATGTTCCGACGCGCTCGCTAGGTGATCAGGTCCACGTTCTCGTCTCGAACGGCTCCCCGCGAGGAGCGATCGAAGCCACCCTCGTGAGAAAGTCCCACGTTCTTTGCGAAGTCTTCAACATAGCTTCGCTGACCTGAAACATTCGAGGCTATCAAAGTGGGTACTATTGCGTGAGCGTCATCGCGAGCATCTAGAATTTGCTTGATTTCTGGACGAGTATATGCCTGTTCTCCCATCGGCAACGTGCACCTCATCGACGATCGACGAGGTGTTCGGAAGGACGTCGATTCTCACGGCGGTCGATCAGTTCAGACGGCCCGCCGGCATTTATCGGCAGCGAGAAACGGGGCTCATCGGAGCAACGGCGGTCGATGACCTGTCGACCGCATCCCTTCTCGCCAGTGCGGACGAAGGGATCGAGTCGGTCGGCATGCTGCCGGCGTTGTACCCCGAGTGGCTTGGCGATCGAAGCTTCCTCGAGTCCCACGGCGTGCGGTTCCCCTATGTCGCGGGAGCGATGGCCAATGGGATCGCCACCCCGGCGATGGTCATCGCGATGGCACGTGGTGGGATGTTGGGCTTCTATGGAGCCGCGGGGCTTGGCCCGCAACACGTGGAGAAGGGAATCGTCGAGATCAAGAAGGCGCTCGGTGACTCCGGTGGGGCATGGGGCGTCAACCTGATCCACTCTCCCAACGAACCGACACTTGAAGAAGCCAACGTGCGGCTCCTACTTCGGCATGAGGTCAGACGAGTCTCGGCGTCCGCGTTCATGAACTCATCGCCGAACGCGGTCTGGTACGCCTACAGCGGGCTCAGTCGCCGGGCGGACGGAACTATTGAGCGGCCAAACCATCTCTTCGCCAAAGTATCGCGTCCGGAGGTCGCGGAGCGGTTCCTTCGGCCGGCGGATGCGAAGATCGTCGCGGCGTTGGTCGCCGAAGGAAAGCTGACCCGAGAGGAAGCCGACCTGGGCTCGGGACTTCCCGTGGCGGAGGACATCACCGCCGAAGCCGATTCGGGAGGGCACACGGACAATCGTCCGCTGCCCGCCCTACTTTCGACAATCGTCGAGCTTCGCAACCAGATCGTCGAGGAGCTTGGAGACGAATGTCGCGCCCGTGTTGGGGCGGCTGGAGGGCTTGGGACTCCCGCGTCGATCGCGGCCGCATTCGCCCATGGGGCCGACTACGTGCTCACCGGTTCCGTGAACCAGGCGTGCCTCGAGGCAGGTGTCGCCGACGAGGCCAAGCAGATGCTCGCGACCGCGGGACTCGCGGATGTCGTCATGGCGCCCGCCGCGGACATGTTTGAACAAGGCATCAAGCTGCAAGTGCTCCGACGTGGGACGATGTTCGCCGGGCGTGCCCAGCAACTCTACGATTGTTACCGCCGCTATGGCGGAATCGACGCGATCCCCGACGCCGAACGTCGCCGCCTCGAACAACAAGTCTTCCGTCGGCCGATCGACGACGTATGGGCGGAGACGCGAGCCTTCTGGTCCAAACGCGATCCAAGCCAGGTGGAACTCGCCGACCGCGATCCCAAGCACCTTATGGCGCTTGTCTTCCGCTGGTATTTGGGCAAGGCGAGCCGCTGGGCGATTGAAGGCGAGACCGAACGAGCCGTCGACTACCAAGTCTGGTGTGGTCCCGCGATGGGCAGCTTCAATCAATGGGCGAAAGGTTCCTTCCTCGAAGAACCGGCCAACCGGACGGTCGTCCAGGTGGCTCTCAACTTGCTGGAAGGCGCCGCCGCGATCACCCGCGCGCAACAGCTTCGTTCTTACGGGGTCGACGTTCCATCCGTCGGCTTCCGCTACCGTCCCCGACCTCTCCGTCTCAAGTGATGTTCCCCTCCAACGGTGCCGCTCTTTCCGTCGCGATGCGGACCATGGACCCTAGTTCGACCGATGCCCCAGGAGACTGTTCACGATGGCCTTCGATCCGATCGCCGTTACCGGCGCGAGTGTCCTTTTCGCTGGTTCGAGCAACAGCGATGGTTTTTGGCGGGACATCCTCGCCGCGAAGGACTTGATCAGTGACGTTCCGCGCAGCCATTGGCTGATCGACGACCTCTATTCACCCGATCCATCGACGCCCGACCGGACGTACAGCAAGCGGGGAAGTTTTCTCTCACCCGTCGCGTTCGATCCCCTGACCTATGGCATGCCGCCGAAGATGCTCGCGACGACGGATACCTCGCAACTCTTGGCGATGATCGTCGCCGATCGTGTGGTCAACGACGCCCTCGGCGGACAGTTCCGCCACGTCGATCGCGAGCGGACGAGCGTCGTGCTTGGAAACACCGGCGCCACGCAACTGCTTGGCGACATGTGTGCTCGTCTTGGCGAGCCGCAGTGGCGCGAGGGACTCCGGCGACACGGGCTCGAGGAGAACGCGATCGACGAGGCGGTCGGAAAGATCAAAGAACTCTTTCCCGTGTGGAAGGAGAGTACCTTCCCGGGGCTCCTCGGCAACGTGGTCGCTGGGCGTGTCGCGAGCCGGCTCGATCTTGGTGGAACCAATTGCATTGTCGACGCCGCGTGCGCCAGTTCGCTGGCGGCCTTGACGATGGCGGTCGGGTTGTTGCAATCGGGCCAGAGCGATCTCGTCATCACGGGAGGGGTCGATGCGATCAACATTCCCTTGATGTACCTCTGTTTCTCCAAGACGCCCGCCATGTCCCGCAGCGGCGACTGCCGACCCTTCGCCGCGTCGGGGGACGGGACGTTGCTCGGCGAAGGGCTGGCGATGCTGGCGTTGCGCAAGCTCGAGGACGCCGAGCGTTCCGGTGATCGCATCTACGGCGTCATTCGCGGGGTGGGAAGTTCGTCCGATGGTCGCTCCAAGAGCATCTACGCTCCGCGCCCCGAAGGGCAAGCGCGAGCTCTTCGCCGCGCCTACGAGCAAGCCGGCTACTCGCCGACGACGGTGGAGCTCGTCGAAGGGCACGGCACCGCGACGAAAGCGGGCGACGCCGCGGAGTTCGCGAGTCTCAAGAGCGTGTTCGGCGATGCCGCCAAGGAAGCGGGTGTTGATGGCAAGACGTGGTGTGCCCTTGGCTCCGTGAAGTCGCAGATCGGTCATACGAAGTGCACGGCCGGGGTCGCGGGGCTCTTCAAGGCCGTCATGGCGCTGCGTCACAAGGTTCTACCTCCGACGATCAAAGTCGATGTCCCGAACCCCGAACTGGGGATCGAGGAGAGTCCCTTCTACCTCAACACCAAGACACGTCCTTGGATTCGCGGCGCCGATCATCCGCGCCGAGCGTCGGTCAGTTCCTTCGGTTTCGGGGGAACCAACTTCCATATCGCCCTGGAAGAGTACACGGGCGGTGCACCCAACGCACGCCGCTTGCGAACGGCCGAGAACGAGTTGCTCCTCTGGTCGGCGAATGATCCCAAGACACTCTTGGAGCAATGCCGCGCAACCCTTGAGGAGCTTGTATCGCATCGCTCCCACGCGGGCGCGATCGAGCATGTCGCCCGGCGCTTGCAACTCGGCGTCGACACGAGTCGGCCTTGTCGCCTGGCGATCATCGCCGGAGGTGCCGAAGAACTCGAGACTCGGATCGAAGCCTTTTCGGAGCATCTTCAGCGTGATCCCTCGCGACCGATCGTCGACCGCGGAGGATTGTGGTATGCCAACGGTTCCGAACCGGGACGGGTGGCGTACCTCTTTCCGGGACAAGGAAGCCAGTATCTCGGCATGACGCGCGACTTGCTGGTTCACTTTGACTGCGTACGCGACGTATGGGATCGCCACGCCGACATCATGGCGAACGAAGAGGTTCGGCTCTCTCAAGTTGTCTTTCCCCATCCGGTGTTCACTTCGGAGGACGAAGAGCGGCTCGTCGAGCACTTGCGCGATACTGCCGTGGCTCAGCCCGCTCTCGGCTTGACGAGCCTGGGCGTTCTGGCGCTGGTGAAGGAACTGGGGCTGGAGCCGGACTGCGCCGTGGGACACAGTTTCGGGGAGTTGACGGCGCTCTGTGCGGCGGGCGTCCTCGAGGAAGAGTCACTCTTGCGCGCGGCGCGAAAACGCGGCGAGCTGATGGCGCAGGCCGCGGGACAGGCGCCCGGCGCGATGATCGCGGTCCTCACGGACGCCAAGCGCGTGGAACAACTGGTGGCCAGTCGGTTCCCCGAACTGACGACCGCCAACTACAACTCTCCCACACAAGTGGTGGTCGCGGGGCCCGTCGAAGCCGTTGGTCGACTTGAGTCCCAGTTGCGAACAGAGAAGGTCCTTTGCCGACGGTTGCCAGTCGCCGCCGCCTTCCACTCGCACAACGTGTCCGCCGCCTCGAAGCCGTTCGGCGAGTTCCTTCGGACGCTTCCGCTCGGGAGTCCCAAGGTCCCCGTGTATGGCAATACCGACACGATGCCCTACCCCGCCGATCCTCAAGCGATTGGCGATCGTCTAGCCGCTCAACTCAGCCATCCGGTCCGCTTCCATCAAACGGTCGAACGCCTCTACCAAGATGGGGTACGAACCTTTGTCGAAGTGGGTCCGGGAAGTGTTCTCTCGCAACTCGTCGATGAGTGTCTCGGCGACCGCCCACACCTCGCGGTCTCGTTCGATGCCAAGAGACGGGATGGATGGACCACGCTTTGGCAGTCCCTGGGACCGCTCGCGGTCCATGGCGTCGACATCAACTGGACGTATCTTTGGAAGGACTACGACGACGTCGTGCTCCCCGATCCAAAGAAGCTCAAGCATGTGATCATGATCGATGGTGCCAACCACGATCGTCCCTATCCTTCCCGGAACCCCGATCCGGTTGAACAGAGGACTCGTCGAAACCCCAAGCCGTCAACATCCGAGCCCCCTTCCTCCGGAACGAGCCACCCGCCGGTTGGTGGTCCTTCTGTAGAGCCCGAAGCGCCCGCCCGTCCCCCAAAGACCGTTCCTCCACGTCTTGCCTCGACACACATCCAGACTCCATCGCCTCAGAAAGAGACCGAAATGACTGCGGGCAACGGATCGGAGAAGTCCGCGACCAAGGAGCCGGCTGGCTTTGGTGGCCGGCTGGGCATCCCTGGACTGGAGCCCGGCTCGGATTCGAAAGAGTCGTCAGCGACGCCAGCGAAGCGCGAATCACTACCCGCGAGGGATGACGTCGAGACAGCGAAGTCGTCGGGTTGCCAAGAGTCTGGTTGTCCGGAAGAGGAATCCTTGCGGTCGGAACTTCGGTATTTGATCGATGACACGACCAAGGCTCACTCGGCGTACCAGTCGGCACTCCAAGAGGCATTTCACGCCTACCTTCAAGCGGCGGAGTCGGGGCATTCGCTCGAACTCGCCGACTTGCCGCGACTGGAGTACCCGTCGAAAGAGGGTTTCGGGCGTGAAACAGAGCCGCGGAGCGAACAGCCTACTCCCGAGACGAGCGAATCTGTGGCGACATCCTCCATGAAGGCGGAGCCCGCTCCCGAACCGGTGGCGGCGAATGGCGAACTGCGGTCGACGCTCCTCGGCGTTGTTGCGGAAAAGACGGGCTATCCCCCCGAGCTGTTGGACCTCGATGCCGACATCGAGTCGGCGCTCGGTATCGACTCGATCAAGCGGGTGGAGATCCTAAGTGATCTCGAGAGCGAACTTCCGTCGCTCAATGGTCTCGATCCGCAAGCGATGTTCAAGATGGCGACGCTCGGGGAGATCCTCGCCTACGTCCAGCAGTCGGCTGGCAGTGCAGTAGGGACGACCTCGTCGGCCACCGCCGTCGCGGAACCCGCTCCCGAACCGGTGGCGGCGAATGGCGAACTGCGGTCGACGCTCCTCGGCGTTGTTGCGGAAAAGACGGGCTATCCCCCCGAGCTGTTGGACCTTGATGCCGACATCGAGTCGGCGCTCGGTATCGACTCGATCAAGCGGGTGGAGATCCTAAGTGATCTCGAGAACGAACTTCCGTCGCTCAATGGTCTCGATCCGCAAGCGATGTTCAAGATGGCGACGCTCGGGGAGATCCTCGCCTACGTCCAGCAGTCGGCTGGCGGTGCAGTAGGGACGACCTCGTCGGCCACCGCCGTCGCGGAACCCGCTCCCGAACCGGTGGCGGCGAATGGCGAACTGCGGTCGACGCTCCTCGGCGTTGTTGCGGAAAAGACGGGCTATCCCCCCGAGCTGTTGGACCTCGATGCCGACATCGAGTCGGCGCTCGGTATCGACTCGATCAAGCGGGTGGAGATCCTAAGTGATCTCGAGAGCGAACTTCCGTCGCTCAATGGTCTCGATCCGCAAGCGATGTTCAAGATGGCGACGCTCGGGGAGATCCTCGCCTACGTCCAGCAGTCGGCTGGCAGTGCAGTAGGGACGACCTCGTCGGCCACCGCCGTCGCGGAACCCGCTCCCGAACCGGTGGCGGCGAATGGCGAACTGCGGTCGACGCTCCTCGGCGTTGTTGCGGAAAAGACGGGCTATCCCCCCGAGCTGTTGGACCTCGATGCCGACATCGAGTCGGCGCTCGGTATCGACTCGATCAAGCGGGTGGAGATCCTAAGTGATCTCGAGAGCGAACTTCCGTCGCTCAACGGTCTCGATCCGCAAGCGATGTTCAAGATGGCGACGCTCGGGGAGATCCTCGCCTACGTCCAGCAGTCGGCTGGCGGTGCAGTAGGGACGACCTCGTCGGCCACCGCCGTCGCGGAACCCGCTCCCGAACCGGTGGCGGCGAATGGCGAACTGCGGTCGACGCTCCTCGGCGTTGTTGCGGAAAAGACGGGCTATCCCCCCGAGCTGTTGGACCTCGATGCCGACATCGAGTCGGCGCTCGGTATCGACTCGATCAAGCGGGTGGAGATCCTAAGTGATCTCGAGAGCGAACTTCCGTCGCTCAATGGTCTCGATCCGCAAGCGATGTTCAAGATGGCGACGCTCGGGGAGATTCTTGCCTACGTCCAGCAGTCGGCTGGGACGTCGACGGATTTGCAAGAACAAGCACCAAAATCGTCGAGTTCCACGTCGATTCTGTCGGAGTCGGACCACAATCTGCCCCGATTTGTCGTGGAAATGACGCCAAACGCTCCTTCCGGGTTCGCGTTGAGCAACTTGCTCGACGCGAGCCCCCTTGTGCTGATCGCCAGCGAGAAGGACGACCACCAATCGGAGGTCGAGATCGCCTTTGCTCTAGCCGAACGGCTCCGGCCATTGGGCCTCGAGGTCGAAGTGTCGCCGGAGTTGCCTCCCGATGCGCGAGGCGTGATCTTCCTTGGCGGTCTCCGGCGGATGGCCAGCGTTGCTGAGACCATCGACATTCAGCGACGGGCGTTCCATGTCGCGAAAGCCTTCGCACAGACGAATCCCAGCGGCGGCGTCTTCGTGAGTGTGCAGGACACCGGAGGAGCCTTCTGCTGCAACCCCGTCGAACCCCAGCAAGCGTGGCTCGGAGGATTGGCGGGCTTGGTAAAGACGGCGGCGCTGGAGTGGAACGACGTTGGAACGAAAGTGATCGACGTTGACTGCCGTGGCCGGTCCTTTGAAGAGGTTGCCGCGACCATCGCCCAGGAACTGTTGTTCGGAGGGCCGGAGCAGGAAGTGGGGTTTCCCTCTGACGGGGGACGCCACGTGGTAAAGAGCGTGGAACGTGCGGCGTCGGCGACGACTTCGTCCTCGGGCCTGGTGGTCGATCGGGAGACGGTCTTGCTGGTTTCGGGAGGAGCTCGTGGAGTCACGGCCAAGGCTCTCGAATCCTTGGCAAGTCGAGGTGTCCGACTGGCGCTCTTGGGGCGAACGGAGTTGGAACCGGAGCCCGCGGTCTTCGCCTCATCCCTTGACGAGGCTTCGCTCAAAAAGGCCGTGGTTCAAGAGAGAAAGCGTGCTGGCGAACCGCTGGTGCTCACGGAGATCGACCGCCAAGTCCGACAACTGTTGGCGTGCCGTGAGATTCGGACGAATGTCGAGCGACTGGAAGCCCTTGGGGCCACGGTCGAGTATTTCTCGGTCGATGTTCAGAGCGAGTCCGAACTTCAGAAGACACTCGCGAGTATCCGACGGAAGTGGGGAGCCATTCACGGGCTCGTCCATGCGGCCGGAGTACTCGCGGACAAGCGGATCGTCGACAAGACGCCCGAGCAATGGGAACGCGTCTTCGGCACTAAGGTCGATGGCTTGCGTTGTCTTCTCGAAGCCACCAGGCAGGATCCGTTGCGGCTGATCTGTCTCTTCTCGTCCATCGCCGCCCGAACCGGAAACCTCGGCCAGTGCGACTACGCGATGGCGAACGAGGTCTTGAACAAGGTGGCCCGCGTCGAGAAACAGCGCCGAGGCGCGGCCTGCGTCGTCAAGTCCATCGGTTGGGGGCCATGGGATGCCGGCATGGTGACGCCCGCCCTCAAGGCCCATTTCGAAGCCCTGGGCGTTCCCCTGATCTCACTCTCCGATGGTCCGAAGGCACTCGCCAGTGAGCTTGCCATCGCCGACGGTAGCGATGTCGAGGTGGTGGTCGGAGCTTCACCCAACATCGGTCTGGCGCCGGGCGTTTCGGGCGTCGTTGTCGACGTCATCGCCGATCCGAATAGCGATCGGTACCTTCTCGACCATGTCGTCGATGGTGTGCCCATCTTGCCGATGGTCTTGGCTCTCGAGTGGTTCGTACGAGTCGCGGACGGTGTTCATCCTGGACGGCCAGTCACCCGGGTTCGGGACCTGAAGGTGTTGAAGCCCGTGCTCTTGCCACCGAACGGGTCGCCCCATCGGCTACGGATCACGGCTCGTCAATACGGGGATGAGAGCGATTCCACCCTCCTCACCCAGATGGAGTGGGATGGACAGACGGCCTACGAAGCGGTGATCGAACAGGCGACGGTTCGACCGTTGGCACCCGCGGATACGGGGCCGCGAACGTACGCACGTTCGTGGGACATCGCCGATGACTCGATCTACCGAGACGTTCTCTTCCATGGTCCGGCCTTCCGGTTTGGTTGGGAGTTGGACCGGTTTGATGAGAAGGGAGGCACCGCGTGGGTTGATCTTGGGGAACGCCCGGGGGCATTTGACGAGACTTGGGCAACCTCCGCCCGCGCGACCGAAGCCGCTCTCCAATTCGCTCTCATTTGGTTCACGACCCGACTTGGGAAGAAAGGCCTACCGCTACGGTTCGACGAGTATGTCGCCTACGGGAGAGTCGGTCGCCGCATCCAGTGCGAGATGCGGACGCTGACGGTCAACTCCATATCCGGCAAGTTCGAGTTGCTGATTCGCGACGAACAGGGTCGGTTGGTTGCCCAATTGCACGGCGTCACCGCGACCGTGCGTGTCGAGAACGTGGAGCCCGTGCGTTGATGAAGAGTTTCTCTCCGATCGCGATCGTCGGCTGTGGCTGTGTTCTACCTGGGGCCCATACTCGGGAGGACCTGTGGCGAGCGGTCGTGGACAACCGTGACCTATTGACGGAGGTCTCGCCGTCCCGTTGGTGGGTACCTCCCGAGTTGATGTCGCCCAAGACGTACGTCGACCCCGAGTTGCCATCGATTCCGACGACTCGTGGCGGCTACGTTCGAGACTTCGATCAGCGCTTCGATCCGAACGGCTTCGTCCGGACCCCGGAGGAGATCCTCGCACTCGACAAGCACCTTCACTGGTTGCTGCACGCCAGTCGCGAAGCGATGATGCAGGCGAAGCTCCCGCCGACGTCCGGGAGCGTGAGGGCGGGGATGTTTCTCGGCTACCTTGGCTACCCTTCGACGTCGTTCATTCAGTACGCCGAACGGGTCAGCTTGCGGCGTGCGGGGACTCCCGCACCGTGGCTTCCGCGAGAGGTGCATCCGGGAAACATCTTCCATCCTGGGTTCGGCGCGCATTTCGTCGCAGACTGCCTCGGACTGACCGAAGGCGCCTACTCCCTCGATGCCGCGTGTGCCAGTTCGCTCTACGCGATCAAGTTGGCCTGCGACTGGCTTCATGACGGCCGTGCCGATCTGATGCTGGCTGGCGCGGTGAACGGCAGCGACCCCCTCTTGATTCACGGCGGGTTCAGTGCGTTGACGGCGCTTAGCCCGACGGGGGAAAGTCTGCCCTTCCAGCAAGGCGCCAACGGTCTTGTTCCCTCCGAGGGAGCCGGTATCGTCGCGCTGATGCGACTCGAGGACGCGGTGGCTCGGGACTGCGAGATCGTCGGCGTGGTACGTGGGGTCGGTGTCGGCAACACCGGACGGCATCGAACGTTCCTGGCGCCGAGTCCGCAGGGCCAGCTTCGCGCGATGAAGTCGGCGTACGAAAACTCAGGAGTGCCGCCGCGGCGTATCTCGCTCGTCGAGTGTCATGCGACCGGAACTCCCGTAGGCGACGGGGTCGAACTCACCGCGCTTGACGAACTGCTGCCGCGGGGCGGCGAAGTGCCGATCGGGTCGCTCAAGTCGAACCTGGGACACTCGATCACGACCGCCGGTGTCGCGGGGTTGTTCAAGGTGTTGTCGGCGTTTGAGTCGCGTACCCTTCCACCAACTCGAATCACCGGACCTCTGCGGGAGGAACTGTCCCAAAGTCGTCTACGCGTCCTCACCAAAGCGGAGAACTGGAACGCGGAGGGCCCACGCTGTGCGGCGGTGAGCGCGTTCGGTTTCGGCGGCACCAACGCGCACCTGATCGTCGAGGAGTATCAACCTCCACGGCGCCAGCATGCGCTTGGTGGGCTGCCGAGCTCCACGGCGTCCGATCATTCCTCGATGACTCGGGATGGGGATAGGCCAGCGATTGCCGTCGTTGGCGTGGCCGTTCGGGCCGGGAACGCGGAGGACTGGTCGACGTTTGCGAATTCGCTGCTCACGGGGGAACCGCCCACCAAGAGTTCGATCGACGAGATCGTGCTCGATGGACGAACAACTCCTTTCGCCCCTCGCGATCTCGAGCGTTGCTTGGCAAGCCACCTTCTTCCGGTCGGGCTCGTTCAACGCGCGATCAACAACCTCGACTTGCCAAGCGAATCGACCGGCGTGTTCCTCGGAACCGGCGGGTCTCCGGAGACGTGTCAGACGGCGTTGCGCACTCGGTTCCTCTACATGGAGAGGGAAACACCGGAGTTCAACGGGTCGCTGCGCGAAGCGGCGACTCAGATGAGTCCGGCCCTCAACGCGGCACGCACCCTGGGTTGCATGGCGAACATTCTCGCCAACCGGATCAACATGGTTCACGACTTTCAAGGGTCGAGCTTCACGCTCTTTGGGGAGGAACTTGCGGGGCTGCATGCCCTGGAGCTCGCTTCCCGGGCGCTGGCGATGCGCGAGTTGGACGCGGCCCTGGTGGGCGCGAGTCATTTCGCGGTCAATCCGATCCACGACGCCGCAATCTCCGAGTTGCGAGGACGAACCGTCGAGAGTGCCGACGCGGGCGTTGTCTTCTGTCTCAAACGGTTGGACGATGCCCGCGACGCCGGGGACGAAGTCTTGGCCATTCTCGAACGATCGAAACTGGTCGTGGGAGAGGAAGAGCCGGACAACCAACTCCACTGGACACAGAGCGATGGTCGCGGCCTCGTCAACGAGCTTTTCGGGGACTCCCATGCCGCGTCGGGATTGCTTGGCGTCGCGGCCGCTATCACCTCGATCGTCTCTCGTCGAAAACCGGTGGGCATCCATCGGCAGGCGGAGCCCTGGGTGGCGCGTCCGGGTCGACGATCCGTTCGCCTCGACGCGGAAGGACTTGGCGGATCAACGCAATCCTTGGTGATTCGCGAGTCACCCGCGATGAGGCGCGGCCCTCATCTCGCCTCCACCTTCTTTCCGCGAATCTATGGGTTCTCCGGTCAGGACCGCTCCGCACTCGTCGACGCACTCCGGCGAGGGCAGATCACGAGTGACAACCCAGGGACGGGACCCGCTCGCGCGGCGATCGTCGCGAGAAACGAGGAGGAGTGCCGAACGCGGGCGAGGACGCTGGCCGAGATGTTGGCGAGTGCCGATGGTCCGGTGGTGTCGGGAGATCGGCAGTCGTTCGCGTACGACCGTCCCATGGAGGGCAAGGTCGCGCTCTTGGGATCGTCGGCAGCCGCCGCCTACCCCTTGATGGGGATAGAGATCATCGAAACCTTCCGAGAGCTGGCCGACGACGCGACGCGCCGGGCTCCGTTTCCTCGGGCGATCAGCGACTGGTTTCGGCCCGAGGGGCCACCGGATCCCCAAGCCTACGAGAAGCTGGTTGGCAATAAGTGGTTGACCTATCTGCACAGCCGCGTGTCGCGCGAGATCCTCGGACTGGAGTTTCAGATCGCGTTCGGGTTGTCGTCGGGAGAGCTCGATGCGGCACTCGCGATGGGGATCACTCCGATCGAAGAGTACGTTGGCGTGCTCGAGCGGCTCAAGGACCGCCAGTACTTCGAGCGACATCTGGCCGGTGACTTCGAGACCGCCCGGCGGGCGTGGCGGCTTCCCAACGAGGAAGCGGTCGACTGGACGCTTTGGCGCGTCTTCGGGTCGGTGGACGACATCCGTCAAGCGATCGCCTCGGAACCGAGAGTTCATCTCGCCATCATCCATACCCAGCAAGATCTCGTGGTCGCCGGGCAGCGATCGGCTTGTGAGCGAGCGTTTGCTCGGCTTGGGCGGCCGACACGGTTTGAAGTGTCGGACTACCGACTCACGTTCCACGTCCCCGAGGCGTTTGGGGCGGAGGAGATTCTTCGTCACACCCACACGATGAAACTCAACGTTCCCGACAACTTGCGATTCTACTCCGGTGTATGGAGGAAGCCCTACCCATTGACGTCGGAGACATTCGCGGACGCCTACGTCGCGAACGCGACGGAGATGATCGACTATCCGAAGTTGGTCGAGGCGGTCTATGCCGATGGCGCCAGGATCTTCGTCGAGCATGGCGCTCGGGATCTCTGTACTCAGTGGCTAAGTGCGAATCTGGGGACTCGTCCTCACGTGGCCGTATCTCTCGACGCGGGAAAGAAGCGTGGGGCGCTGCTGCAAACAGCGCTCGCCGCGGCCCAGTTGTGGTCGGCGGGGGTGGCCGTCGACATTGCTCCATGGAATGAGCACCTCCACGAGATCGACTCGCGTCGGCCTCCCACCATGGCTCGACCCGACATTGCGTTCACCTTTGCCGGACATCTTCCTGAATTGGCGCCGGTAAGCCTTCAACCTCGAAAGGCCGAATCTGTGAAGAACGATCGTATTGAGCATGAGGTCGGTGATCGCGTCGACCCGGTTGCTGTCCCACGCCCAGAGCTTGTGGCACGGGAGACCTCGCAGTTGGTGCCGATGCCACCGATGGTGCCGCCCGTGAGACTAGGGGCGACTTCCATGGTCGCGAACCGGTTGGCTCCGATCACGGCGGTCGCGGAAAGCGGTCCGGAACATGCGATCCGGGACGATCGCACGCAAGCGGTCGCTCCGCTCACGGGTCTGCTCTCGTCCGAAGACGGTCAAGAGTTGGAGCGGCGGATTGAAGAGACAGTCGCGCAGGGGACGTCAACGCGAACGGTGTCGGCGAACAACCTGAAGCTCTTCGAGGACTATGTCGCGAAGTTGAAGTCAGGCCATGAGGAGTTCCTCGCCTATCGTGGTCAGATGCAGCGTCAGCTTTCGGATCGGATTGCCTCCCTTCGCGATCGAGCCCCCTCTTTCCCGCCGAAACGTGTCGGCGCATCGGCGAAGGCGACACCGATGTCCCCAGGCGTGGAGGGGGCTGGGACCGGGAGCAAGCCCTCGTCGGCGCCCGAGCGGAAGAAACCCTTCGTTCCCAAGACCGTGTGTACGGTGTGCCAGCCGAGAGGGCTGGCGTTCGCCTACGACGATGTGCTCAAGCTTGCCGGTGGCAAGATTTCGGAGGTCTTCGGCCCGCTCTTCGAGCAACAGGATCACTACGAGCGCCAAGTCCGGCTTCCACTACCCCCGGTCTTGCTCGTCGATCGCATCATCGGTCTGGAGGCCGAGCCGGGCGTCGCCAGCAGCGGCGTGATCTGGACCGAAACCGACGTGCATCCCGATGCTTGGTACATCCACCACGGACGGATCGCCCCCGGAGTGATGATTGAAGCCGGCCAAGCGGACCTCACGCTCATTTCGTACATGGGGGCGGATTTCGAGAACCGTGGCGAGCGTGTCTATCGTCTTCTCGGCTGTGACTTGACCTATCACCGTCACCCGGCGGTCGCGGGCGAAACCATTCGCTATGAGATCCACATCGACCGACACGTACGACACGGCGATATCCGAATCTTCTTCTTTCACTACGACGGCTACATCGGCGACGAGCGGGTGATGTCCGTTCGCAACGGGCATGCCGGCTTCTTCTCCGATCGTGAACTGGAAGAGTCGGGTGGGGTCGTGTGGAGCATCGAAACCGCGGAGGCTCCGCCGGAAGGTCGTGTCGACGAACCAGTGGTCGCCCACGTGCCTCGATCCCTCGGCCGCGCTCAGGTCGACGCTCTCTTCCGGGGAGATGTCGTTGGTTGTTTCGGCACCGACTACGCGATGGCGAAAACGCACTCGCGAACGCCGACGCCGACCACTCCACGCATGCAGCTCGTTCACGAGGTCGAGGTGATTGATCCGCACGGAGGTCCCTGGAAGAGGGGCTACATGCGGGCCATCCGAGACATCGCGCCGGACGACTGGTTCTTTGAAGGGCACTTCCTCAATGATCCGGTGATGCCGGGGACCCTCATCTGCGACTCTGTCCAACAATGCATGGCCATCTATCTCACCGCGTTCGGCTACACGCTCGAGCGAGACGGTTGGCAGTTCGAACCGCTGGCGGAGCAGGAGTTCGAACTTCGTTGCCGTGGCCAAGTGCTGCCGAACTCGAAGCGGATGGTGACGGAACTGTGGATCAGGGAAGTTCACGAAGGGCCGGAGCCGATCCTGATCGCCTCGGTGCTGTGTACGGTCGATGGGCTGAAAGCGCTCAATTGTCCTCGCATCGCGATCAAGCTGGCGCCCGACTCGCTGCTCGATCTGGAGTCGATTGTCCCGGATGCCTCGGCCGTGGACCGGGTCGTGACGCTGGACGGGTTGCCGTTGGACGAGCGGGCTCTTCAGAGCTGCGCGACGGGTCGACCGTCGGACGCCTTCGGGAAGCTTTACGAGCGGTTCGACGGACCGGATTCGTGTCCGCGTCTACCGAGTCCACCCCTTCACCAGATGACGAGGGTGACTGGTCTGGACGCCGAGCCGGGGGTGGTTCGGGTGGGAAGTTCGGTCGTCGTCGAATACGACGTACCGCCCGACGCTTGGTATTTCACGGAAAGTGGTAGCGGCACGATGCCGTTTGGACTGTTGCTCGAAACCAACTTGCAGCCTTGTGGATGGTTGGCCACCTTCGGTGGGACTCCCGTCCGTAGTGAGCAACGGCTCTATTTCAGAAACCTCGATGGCAAGGGGATCGTTCATCGCGACGTTGGCCCCGACACGGGAACTCTCGTCACAAGGACTGAACTCACCAAGCACAACCGCTTCGGTGGGACGACGATCGTCGCGTTTCGCACGGAGTGCCACGCCGGCGCCGAACGGGTGTCGGAATTTGAAACAAGCTTCGGCTTCTTCACCCGCGACGCGCTCGCGGGACAGGTCGGATTGCCACCGACGGAGGAGGAACAGAGCGCCCTCGCGGCTCCGTCCGACTACCAGGTGGACCTGACGCTGCCGGGTGCTCTTGGCGTGGGCACGGGACGGCTTTGCATGATCCATCGGGTGACTGGCTACTGGCCGAGGGGTGGATCGGCCGGCCTCGGACGATTCCGCGCGGAACGGGACATCGCGCCGGACGATTTCTACTTCAAGTCTCACTTCTTCCAGGACCCCGTGCAGCCGGGAAGTTTGGGTTTGGAGGCGATGGTCCAGCTCCAGCGCTACGCAATGGAGTCGCAAGGTCTCCTTCCGTCGGGTCACGACATCCGGTTCGAGGCGTTGGGAACGGAGGAGGAGGTCGCGTGGACCTATCGAGGACAAGTGTTGCCGCACAGCAAGCTTGTCACCCTCGAACTCGAGATTCTCGAGGTTAAGAGGCTGGAAGACGCGGTGACCACGATCGCTCGCGGGTACTTGTGGGTGGATGGCACCCGAATCTACGGGGTTCCCAGAATGGCTTTGTCGGCGATTCGGCGATCGCGTTGAGGTCGCGCGGTGATCTTCAACAGGCTGCGACGGCGGCGAAAGTGTTCACTCCTCTTCGAGAGGATCGCCGCTCTCCGACGACTCTTCCAAGTCGACTGCTTCGGCTATCGTCTCCGGCTCTTGCGGAATCGGCTCGGGAGGAATCAGTTTCGTCCCTTCCACATCGGTGTCGCGCGTTTCGGGGAAACTCTCCAGCGTCGAGAGAGAGCCGAGTTGCGACGCGTAGAGAGGACGCTGCGTCGCGTAGGCGACGATGAGTTTGCCGATGCACTCCAGCGAGTCGATGTTCGTTCGCTCGTAGCCGTGAGACCCGTCGACGCCGAAGGCGATGAGCGCCGTGCGGATGTCGTTGCCCGCCTCGAGCGCCGACGCGCTGTCGCAGCGGTAGTAGCGAAAGATGTCCCGCTGGTAAGGGATGCCGTTGTCGTCGCAGAGATGAATCAGGTGATGTGTTAGGTGAAAGTCGAAGGGACCGCTCGAGTCGGCCATCGCGATGGTGACGCCGAACTCGCTCGAACACTGTCCTGGGGCCGTCGTCCCGTTGTCGACCGTGATCATTTCGGCGACGTCGCCGTGCAGGACCGCCGAGGCCCCCGAGCCGACCTCCTCGGAGATGGTGAAGAGGAGGTGAAGATCGACCGGGAGCTCAATCCGGGATTCGATGATGAACTTCGCGGCGGCGAGCACCGCGGCGACCCCCGCCTTGTTGTCGAGATGACGGGCGCAGATGAAGCCGTTGGGGAACTCCTCGGTCGCGCTGTCGAAGGCGACGAAGTCGCCGACATTGATGCCGAGGTCGCGCAAGTCGCTCAAGGAAAACGCTTTCTCATCGACGCGAACTTCGATGTTCTCCCAGGCGATCGGTTGCGTGTCGACGTCCAGGTTAAACGTGTGTCCCGACGCCTTGAGTGGTAAGACCTGGCCACGATAGATCAGGTCGTCGGTGAAGATCGATACCCGTCCCCCCTCGGCGAAGCGAGCCGACCAAGTGCCAACCGGCACCAAGGAGAGTCGTCCGTTGTCCTTGAGCTCCTTGACCATCGCTCCGATCGTGTCGAGGTGAGTCACGACGGCCCGGTCGGGACTCTCGCTCTTCCCCTTGAGGGTCGCGCGAATCGCGCCGCGCCGAGTCAGTTCGAACTCGATCCCGAGCTCTTGAAGGACACTACAGACATAGCGAACGATCGGATCGGTATAACCGGAAGGACTATGGATGCCTAGAAGAGCGAGCAACATGGTGAGAAGATAGTCGGTATCGATCGAAATGTTCTTCATCACAGTGAGGGTTAGTCTCCGACCGTTCGTTCGGGATCGTTGTTCAGATAGGGGAACAACAAGTCAATGAATCGTTCGGCTGTCGGTTGGGGTTCGTGGTTCGCAAGACCGGGGCGTTCGTTCGCCTCGACGATATAGTATTCCTCCCCTTCGACGGAGGGGACGAGGAAATCGAGTCCAACGACCGGAATTTCCAACGTCTGGGCCGCATGAACGGCCGCTTTGCTCAAATCGTCGCTCAACTGCGCGGTGACGTCGTGGATGGTGCCCCCCGTGTGAAGGTTGGCTGTACGCCGAACGCGCAGCAATGTGCCTTCGGGCAGGCAGTCGTCGAGTTCGTATCCGCGGTCACGGATGCAGCGCAGCGTTTCGTCGTCCATCGGAATCTGACTCTCGCCACCGGTCGCGGCTTTGCGACGTCGGCTGACCTTCTCCAAGAGTTCGCGGATGGAGTGCTTCCCCGTTCCCATGATCTCCGCGGGTTTGCGAATGGCGGCCGCGACGACGACCATGTTGATCACGATGATCCGAAGATCGATCCCCTCGACGAACTGTTCCATGAGGACCGTGTCGCAGAACGCCTCGGCGGCGCGTACCGCCGCCAAACACTCCTCGGGAGACTGTAGGTCGACCGCGACTCCTTGGCCCTGCTCGCCCTCACGGGGTTTGACGACGATACCGCCATGCTTCTCAAGGAACGCGAGGGCCTCCTCGTCGTTCGAGTAGGCAAGCTGGTCGGGAACGCTCAGGCCCGCGTTGGCGAGCAATTCCGACGTCAGTTGCTTGTCGGCGCAGCGGCACATCGCGATCGAGGAGGTCAGCTCACTGAGCGATTCGCGACAAGTGACACGACGATTGCCAACGCCGAGACGGAAGTATCCTCGCGGGGGATCGATGGGTTCGACGCAAATGCCACGGCGCAGCGCCTCATCGATGATGATCTTCGCGTACGGGTTGTAGCCTTCCTTGACGTCTTGCGCCACGTAGAGATGTTCATTGATCTGGTTGCGACGTTTGATCGCGAAGACCGGGACTCGCTCGAAGCCGAGGCCTTCGTAGAGACGAATCGCCCCCTCGCTAGCCTGTAGCACGGAGAGATCGAGGATGTCACGTCCGCGCTCGGCGAAGTGGGTCGCGGCGTGACTGACGAGTTCCGTTCCGACGGCGGGGTATTGCGTTTGCGCGTCGACCGCCAGGGCCCAAAGGCTGCAACTGTTGAACAGATCCTCGAAGCAACGAACGTGATCGACCACCAAGGCGACGCCAAGGACTCTGTCCGAGTCGCTTGGTCGTGCGATGTAGTAGTCGAAGCGATCGTCGTCGAGGCTTTGCCAGGCGACTTCCGGGTCCAACGGAACCATGCCGTTGGAGCTGTAGATCCGGTTGATCTCCTCGATGTCCCCTTTGGATTCGATGTCCGTGATTCGAATAAGGGATTGGTGGTCCCCATCCCGGCGCCAGGTCTTCAGCTCCAGTCGGTAGGTCGTGGACGGATCGAGAAAGAGGTCCTGGGGAGCGATGCCGAGCACCAGTTGCGGATCGGTGGCATAGAACGCGATATCGCGTTTGTTGGGTTCCTCCTCCAGGAGGACATCGGCGAGGTCCTGGGGATCGGGAAACGTGTGGGCGAAGATCAGCCGTCCCCATCCGACATCGACGAACGAGCCACGTTTGGTAGACGTCTTATTCATGGGTCCAGTCGCTTGGAGTTGGTGGTGTATCGGACTCGGGAACGCTTACTCAACGAGGGAAAGGCGAAGCCGTTGACGGGCGAGGTCGGATCGTCCGTCAGCGGCCTCTGAAACAAACGGCGATCACGTCGTCACGTGTTCCTGCAACCAGAGTTCCAGCAGGGCGAGCTGCCATAGTTTGGATCCTCTTAGCGGGGTGATGTGCGTTTCGGGATCAGCGAGCATACGATCGACGTAGTCTTGCCGAAAGAGTCCTCGTTGCCGTGCCGCGGTCGCCGAGAGGGCGTCTCTTGCCATATCGAAGAACTGACCACGCAAGTACTTGAGGGCAGGCACCGGAAAGTACCCCTTGGGCCTGTCGATCACCTCGGCCGGGATCACTCGTCGGGCGGCTTCCTTGAGGACATACTTTCCACCATCTTTGACCTTGAACTCCGCCGGGACGGTGGCGGCGAACTCCACCACCTCATGGTCGAGGAAGGGAACGCGCGCTTCCAATCCCGCGGCCATCGTGTGGTTGTCGACCCGTTTGACGGGATCGTCGATCAACATGACCTGCGTGTCGATGCGCAATGCCTTGTCGATCGCCAAGGGACTTCCCGGCTTGTCGAAGTGGGCGCGCACGAACGCGGTGGCGGCATCCTCGCTCAAGTACCGCTCTTGAACGACCTCCCGATACTCGTCGAAGTCGCGATCAAAGAAGGACTCCTTGTAGGTGGCAAGCGCGTCGTCCGACGTGAGCATGGGGGGATACCAATGGTAGCCCGCGAAGATCTCGTCGGCCCCCTGCCCGCTTTGGACGACCTTCAGCGACTTGGAGACCTCTTGGGAGAGGAGGTAGAAACCGACGTTGTCGTGACTGACCATCGGTTCGGACATTTGTCCGATGCACTCGCGAAGGGCGGGCAACGTCCGCTCGGCGTCGATGAACAGCTTGTGGTGCTTCGTCTGAAAACGCTCGACGATCACGTCGGAGTATTTGAACTCGTCCCCTTGCTCGCCGGCAACCGAATCGAATCCGATCGAGAACGTTTCGAGATCGCCGCCGTTCTCACAGAGGAGTCCGACGACCAAGCTCGAATCGAGCCCTCCCGAAAGCAAAACGCCGACGGGAACATCCGCGACCATCCGCCGTTGCACCGCCCGACGCATGACCTCTAGCGTCTCGTCGCACCAGTCGTCGAAGCTGTATCCCTTCTGGTCATCGCGCTGGCCGAACTTGAGATCCCAATATCGCCGACTGGTGATCGTCCCGTCCGTCTCAACGACCGCGATCGTCGCGGGTGGGAGCTTCTTGACCCCGGTGAGGATCGTGTGCGGCGCCGGAACCACGGAATGGAAGGAGAGGTAGTAGTTCAGGGCGACGGGATCGATGGTCGTGTCGACCTCTCCGCCAGCCAGGAGCGCGGGCAACGCGGACGCGAAGCGAAGGCGGCCGGGGGCCTCGGTGTAGTAGAGAGGTTTGATGCCGAGACGGTCGCGACCCAGGATGACTCTTCCCGTATCGCGTTCCAGGATCGAGAAAGCGAACATCCCGTTGAAGTGGTCGACACAGTCGGTGCCCCACGCGTGGTAGGCCTTCAGGATGACTTCCGTGTCGCCGCCGCTGAAGAACTGGTAGCCTTTGGCCTCCAGCTCCTGACGCAGCTGGGGGTAATTGTAGATCGCTCCGTTGAAGGCGATCGTCATGCCGAGCTGCGAGTCGACCATCGGCTGTTGCGAACTCTCGGAGAGGTCGATGATCTTGAGACGCCGATGACCGAAGGCGACCCTTCCTCGGGAAACGACTCCGCTGGCATCCGGGCCGCGGCGGGTCATTCGATCCGCCATTCGGCCGACCGTGGCCACATCGGCCGACTCGTTGTCGAAGCGAATCTCTCCGCAGATTCCACACATGAATGATGAGTCCGTACTGAAACTCGTTCTTAAGAAACTCGCCGTGTCAACGAGTACGTGTTATGGCACTACGAGGCGCGCTCGGCAAGACTCGCCGCTACCTTGGCCCGCTCAAACCAACGGGCTGCTAGGGGTCGCCGGTTGGCCGATTGGCCGAGATCCATCGTTTCGCGATCTTGGCGACCATCGAGTAACTCGGATCGACCATGTTGCCGAGTCGCATCTCCCCGGCGAGACCGAGCAGATGATAGGCCTCAAGCGAGTCGAATCCGTGGTCGTCGACGAGCCAGCCAATTAACTCTTTCCATGCGATCCGCGCCGCATCCTCGAGCGGGCGGGCGCTTCCGACCGTCATGAGGTAGTCGCTCGTTTCGATGCGTGGCCAACGGATGCGGCGTTCCTTGAGCAAGGAAAAGGTCACGGTCACGCGCGCCGACATCTCGGCGGCGACGCCGGTGATCTCGCCATCCCCTTGCCGAGCATGGGCGTCACCCACGAAAAAGAGAGCTCCCTCATTGCACACCGGAAGCCAAAGCGTGCTGTTGGGTCGGGTCTCCACGCAGTCCATGTTGCCTCCCCAGTAGCCCGGGACCAGGCTCGAGATCGACTCCAGGTCCGGCGCGGTCCCGATCGTTCCCACAAAGGGGTCGAGCGGAAGCCGAATCGTTTCACTGAGCCGGATCTCTCCCTCCTCGATCGGTAGGATTCGAGTTTGCTCGGGGAGCGGCGCATCGAGGGTGGCGGTTTGGGTCGTTCCGGTAAGTCCACCAAACTCCGGAATGAGGGCGGTCACGGCGAACGGTTCGGCCGGTTCGATGTCCAGGATCGAAACGAGGAGTGAGTCACCCGGCACGGCCCCTTCGATATAGATCGGACCTGTCTGCGGGTTGGCTCGTGGTGGCCCCGGACACTTCTGTGAGTAAAGGTCGTCGTCGGTTCGCAGTCGACCCTCGAAGGCGTCGATCGTTTCGATTTGAACCGTCTCTCCGGGGGCGACCTTGGCGATCGGTGGATGGGATGGCCCCAGTGTGTAGACGTACGCGTCGTTCGGCTGCTTAATCGTGCGCATACGTCGGCCACCTTCCCCTGGTCCCAATCGGATCTCGCTCGAGGTCATTGTAGGCGCCCACCGCGCGACGTCACTTGGCGTCGCGCGAGGCGGCCTTCCAAGACCGATCCACCGGTGGAATGGTTGGAAGGTCCCGAAGTTGGTCTCCGGTGATTAGCCGCCGGTGAGCAACGAGGTCAAGGCACTGGCGACCCCGGCGAGACTCTCGCCCGCCACGAGACCCGCGGCGATCGGGAGAATGAAGCGTCGCGACCAGTTGGGGGCCCAGTGCGTGGCGAGGGCGGCGCAGCCGGCACCCAGAAATAGGGAGATGCTATTGAAAGCGGGAATCACGAAGGCCAACCCGAGGCTGACCGCGCTCGGGCACCATCGAGAGTACTTCGTTGGCAGCACTTGTTGAGCGATGGCTAGACCCACTCCCACACCCGCGCCGATAAGCATGGCGGCGAACGATCCGGCGGGAGCGGCGTCAATTCCCTCCCGAAACAGTTCCGCGACCGCTTTCCACGTCACCACCGCTGGTGCAGGCCACTCTTCGGTGAGGAGCATCGTCTTCGGATCGGGAATGAGGATGAGGTAGGCCGCGCTTCCCGCCAGCGAGCCGACGAAGACTCCCAGGAATTGGGCGACCGCTTGCGCTCTGACGGAAGCTCCCAAGAGAAGTCCCGCTTTCAGATCCTGCAGCAAGTCGGAGCACTGCCCCGCCGCGCCGCCGGTGACGTTGGCGGTCATCAGGTTCTCGGTGACGTTGGTGGGATGAATGAAGCCAAAGGTCAGTTGCGTCACCTTGCCCAGCGCGCCGATCGGTGGGATGCCCGTCTCTCCCGAGACCCTTGCGGCGACGACCGCGAGCACGAACGTCAGCGCGACCGCCAACGCGCCCATGTAGAACTCGATCCCGAAGATGATCGTCTGCGCGAGGATCGCCATAGTGGCCGCTAGCAGAAAGCCGGCGACCAGTAGCTTGCTGGAGATGGTGACTTGATGCTCGCTTGAGGTCTTGGAGAAGGCTTTGCTGACGCCGGCGACCGCGCTTCGCACCACGCCCGGCAAGGAGAACGAGAAGGAGACCAGGGCGGAGGTCGCCATCATGGCGACGCCGGGCCATAGCAGAAACTCGATCGCGTTGCCGTAGACGGTTTGCTTGCCGGTCGGCAGCGGCACCAATTCTTGCGCGAACAGCCAGGGGGTGAGCAGCCCCCAGGCGAGAATGGCGCCGATGAGGAGCGAGATGCCGATGCGCAGTCCGATGATCGCGCCGAATCCGATCATCAGGAAGGACGGATCGAGGAGAAACCCCAGGCCGCGGGTGGTGACGGTTGGCAAGCGAAACGCTCCCAAGCCGATGGCGGGGCCGACTTGCGGAAGCCTGTAGATGAAGTCGGAGAAGAGCTTCGTCGCCGCCGAGAGAACCGCGCCTCCCAAGAGATACCGGACACGCATTGCCGCCTCGCGGCCTTCGGCGTAGATGTCCCGAACCGTCTCGGCTGTCGCCATCCCCGATGGGAACGGGAGGTTCTGCACGACCAACATCTGGTGCCGCAGGGCGAGCCCCGCGAAGACGCCAATCAGGCTGACCGCGAACAGCCAGAGACTCATGACCGGCCAACTCATGGTTTGCCCGGTCAGGAGGGTCAACGCCGGAATCGGGGCGACCAATCCCGCGGAGATGATCGAGGCCGCCGACGAGGCGCAGGTTTGATTGATGTTGTTTTCCAGGAGTTCCCACTCGGGGACCTTGGTTTCCCCCAGTCCACGACGCGTGACGTTCCAGAACCCGAAGCTCAGCAGTGCCGCCGTGATCGACATGTTGAACGACCAGCCGATCTTCAGTCCCGAATAGACGTTGCAGGGGACGAGGAGCGTCCCCAAGACGGCACCCGTCGCCGCGGCGCGAATCGTGAGTTGGCGCTGGGTGGTGGTCGGCGAGCTGGCCGTGGAGCTTGTCATCTGAGCGTCCGAGTCGAGGGTTGTGCGAGTTGGGCAGCCTAGCATCTAAGCCGAGGCAGATCGAGGGGAGACTGTTCAGGAGAACGGTCGCAGCTCGCGCTTCTGGGCACGAAGGTCGAGAAAGAGGACTCGGGATTGGCAGCGATGACATGAGGTGGAGGACTGGTCTGGACTGACGAGGTTCACCGCGACTTGGGATCGTCCTTCTCATCCCGTTTCGGTGAGCCCTGCTTCCAGAGGTCCGGTTTCGTTTCGGTGAGAATCTCCAGGATGGCCTTCCGATCGTCTTGAGAAAGATGCGCGAACTCCGCGCGTTGGTCATTGCCGGCGAGGACCTCGTGGAGATGATCGACGACATGGCGTTTCACCGCCGACGGCAATTGGTCGAACGAGGCGGAGTAGATCATGTAACTGCACGGGAACTTGAACATCCGCGTCTTCAGGTCCATGTCGCGAAGTGAGCGTCCTTGTTCATCTCGTTTGCCCCGAGCTTGGAACCATTCCGCGAACCCGGAGGTCCCTTTCACTGGTGAGGTCAGCGGGAACTCGTCGACGAAGAGTAGGGAACGCAGCACCTTTTCGCCGACCGACGCGATGCGTCGCTTGGTGGAATCGCTCTGATGTTCTTTCGGCCGGTCGAGGGCTTCATTCATGACCTGATCGTGGTGCTGGGCCATTCGGCATTCGTAGTTGGCCAACGTCAAGTAGTTCTGCATCTGGGTTTGATGCTCGAGCACCATCAACGCCACGATGTCGCTATGCGGGGTGAGGTATGGTTCGACATCGAGCTTGGCGGAGAGGTCCGCGAGGTTGGCGCCAGGGTCGAGGTCAATCTCCTCCGGCTTCTCGTCGTCGGTCGCGACGATATTCCCCATGTGACGCATCTGGCCATGGGTTCCCGTCACGTACCAGCCGCCCCACCGCTCCGAGAACGGACTGGTGTGATCGGTCGTGAAGGTGCCCGCGGCGTAGTGTGGCTGACCGCGGTCGTCGACGAACATCGAGCGGACGAGCCCGCCGGGCACGCCTTGGGTCTTGGACGACGCGTGGCAGACGATGCAGCGCCCGTCGTCGCGAACGAAGCGCGGCTTCGCCATCCGCTTCTGCGGGAACGTGTAGAAGATCTCGCCTTGTTCGGGATCGGTCGCCATGACCTCGATGACGTCGCCCCCCCGCACCCAACCGACGTAGGAGTCCTCGTTGAAGTAGAGGGCCCTCGGCCGACTGGGGGTGATGCGCCGGAGTTGAAAGCTGGTCTTCGAGTAGACGAGGACCTGGGAGGACGAATCGATGGCGAGTTCGTCGAGGATCGCGGGCAGGTACCCAAGTTTTTCATCGTACGCGAGTGTCGTCTCGCCGGAGTCGAGAGACTTCTGGATGCGGGTCACGGCGTCGTTGACCGGGGCCGTCCCATAGCGGATCGGTTCCCGCCCGAACTGAATCTGAGCATGGGCCGGCGTGGAGAGACAACCGCAAACGATTAGGCCGAGAAGTAGGCGAGTTCGGTCTCGAAGCATGGGTGGGTTCCAACCAAGGGGTGGGGATCAACCAAGGGGTGGGGATCAACAGGAGAGTGCCCGGCGCTTGTCCTCAATGAAGCGGACATGGTGTGGAAGGTGGCCGGTGATCTGTTCGAGAAGCTTGGCCAATGTGACCGGCCCGGCCTCGGCATGAATTCCTCGTCTGTCAAAGGCGTCGCGATCGATGGAGCCAAGGATGCTTGTCATGTGCTGACGCATGGCCGCAATCATTTGGAGTTCCTCGTCCATCTCTCGGCGATCGTAGGCCAGGCGGGCCGCGAAGAGATCGGGATCGCCACCGAAGAACGTCGGTTCGCTCTCGGCGATGACCCGCTTCATGCGATCGAGGTAGACCAGTTCGAAGTCCGCGATATGACAGACGACCTGGCGCGTCGACCACTGCCCCGGAATCGGAACGGCATCGAGAGCGCCGTCGCTCATGTCGGCGATCGCCTGCCTCACGTACTGAGGGCCCTCGGCATACTTCGCAATCAATTCGTTGTAGTCCATCATATCCGATCGCCTCACGACTCGTGGAGTTTTGGAGGAACCGTTTTCAACTCGCCCCGGGGGCGCCGCGGTCGCACGCTCAAGACAACGGACGGCTACAGCAACCCCTGGTTCGTTAGCTCTGTTTGGATTTCGGCTCGTCGCTCGGCGTGCCTCGATTGTTGGGACTCCGTCCGTGGTAGGCGTCCGCGACCCATCGCGAACCCGAGCAGGTCGACCGCGGCACGAAAGCCGTCCGGGAACTCGGCGTTCGCCAGCATCAGGTCGAACAGTTTCGTCACGGAGTCCTGGATCGGTCGGGCCTCGTCGAGATTGCCGGCCTTGCTCTGTCGGAAGAGGTTCGTCATCGTCCGCGGCGCGATGCCCGCCAGGGCGTTCACGCCACCATCGGCCCCGGCGAGCAACATCGCCATTAGGCACGGATCCCAGCCCGTGAGGAAGGAGAATTCGGGGCGGCCGGAGCGAACTGCCGCGATCATTCGCATCATGTGGGGCAGGTCACCGGAACTGTCTTTGATGCCGATCACCCGGTCTTGCTGGCTAAGCCGAGCGACCGTGGCGACATCGATGGGCGAGGCGAACATCGGGATGTTGTAGAGCATGACGTCGACCGGCGAGTGGGCCACGATCTCCGCGAAGTAGGCGTAGACGCTCTCCGCCGACAATCGGTAGTAGAACGGCGCCACGATCGCGACCGCGCGGACACCCAACTCGCCGTAATGCTCGCAGGCGCTCAACGTCTCCTTGACGTTCGCCTCGGCCGCGCCGGCGAGGATCGGCACGCGTCCATCGGCTTGGTCGGTGATGATCGCGACGATGCGCCGACGCTCCTCGACGGTGAATCGGGTGAACTCACCCATCGAGCCGTTGACGTACAGGCCGTTGACCCCTTGTTCGATCAACCAGTCGATGTAGCGCCGTGTCTCCGCCTCGTTGATCTCACCATTCGCGTCGTGGGCGATCATGTTGGGAACGAAGATTCCGCTGAGCTTGCTCGATGCCATGTGTTTTACCTGAATTTGTGAGGTCATTGGATGGAACAATGGAGGAATTCCCGCCGCTTTCGCATTCCTGATAGGAGCCTCGGGTAGAGTCTATCTCCGACGCCTTGTCGGCCAGTCGCGATCGGATTGGATTCGTCCCTGAACATTGAGAATGGGAAGTGTTCGGTCCAAGGCAAGTGCGAACGATGGGGGCAACCGATGAACGGGTACACCCTACCTTCGTGGGAGGGAGCGTTGGCACGGAACGTTGTCTGGGGGGCGAGGAGGTCGAAACAGGCGAATCCGTTGGATTCGTCGATGCAGACCGACAAAGTCCCGCGGCAACGTAGCCAGCCAAAGCCAGAGCCGACTTCTGAGACGGAGCCTAGTAGTCCTCGACGATGTTGCCGTCGTTTCGAATCGCGAGGTTTTGGTAGGTGTTGCGATCGATGGCTTCGCTGATGAACTGGACCGAGCCATCGGCGAACGCGAAGAAGGCGCCTCCTTCGTGAGCGCTGCTGAACGAGCGACCCTGTAGGTTGTAAGTCGCTTGTGTTCCGTTGACGGTGCCCCGAAAGCTTGGATCGTTCAATGTCGATCCGCTTGTGAAGACGGTGTCGGCGGTGTTTCCATCACCTCGATAGGCGTTGATCGGGACGTCAGTGACGGCGGCGATGACGCTCGGGGTCGCGTTCACGCAGGCGCGAGCCGTGGACGACCAGTAGATTCGGATATGATCGCTGCGGCCGTTGGGCCCAAGTTGGTACTTTGTTTCACCGAACGCGAAGGTCTTGCTCGTCCCGTCGGAGACGTCGCGCACCCTGGTGTTGGAGTTGGCGTAGAGGACGCCGTTGTTCCAAAACGCTCGGCCGATCCAACTGCCGTGCGCCCAGGAGGGCTGATCCGATCCTCCCCCCATCACGCCGAAATAGTTCGTGTGCAACTCGTCGGGAGCCGGGAATGAAGGGCAATGGTACGTCGCGACGCCTCTCTGGGAAGCGTTGTAGTTGGCGCCCGAGGTCGGTGCTTCGCTCGAGATGGCGGGAAACTGTCCGTTGAAATCGAACGATTGATAGAGCGGCTCTTGCCCGAGCAAGGGGAGAATGAGGACCGTCCAGGGAGCACGCCGCAACCCCGCGCTGCAACTCGGGCCAGTGCCGATGGCGGCGGTGTCGGTTCCTTCGCCGATCGGGAAGGCCGAGTGAGAGTCGTGGTAGTTCTGTATAGCCACACCGATCTGCTTTAGATTGTTTTGGCACTGACTGCGTCGTGCCGCCGCGCGAGCCTGCTGGACCGCGGGAAGCAGCAGGGAGATCAGGACGCCGATAATGGCGATGACCACCAGCAGTTCGACCAGTGTGAACCCTCGAGACGAGCGACTGTGTGAAGCGGGCATCAAGCACCTCCCCGTGGTTGCCATGCGATGCGGATGATGGGATTCGGTCGTCGCGCCAAGGCCCAGTTGGCGAAACGATCGTCTAGCAAACCGTTGAATGATTCGATGCGGGCACCGAATGCTCACAGCGACGGAGAGCTAGAGAGCCGTTCAAGATTCGTGAGTTGCCCGTAACCCTTGACGATCCAGCCGGGCAATACTCGACATCAATTCTGAGAAAAAACTCCAAACTGTTTCGGAAAGGCCCGGCCACGGCTCGCGATCAAGTTGGAGCGCGCTCAATTTCACGGCGCGACGATGAGGGCGGAGATGATTTTGGTCGTCCAAAAATGTCGAGACTCCGTTGGGGTGATCGTAGTAGGAGTGGGCGGCGACAGGAAAGGGGCACTCGTTGCTGAGCCAAGACGAAACCACGGCCATCTTGCTTGAGGAGCGTCTGTCGCTCACGGCGTTCATCGTCACGATCGTGCGGAGCTTCCACTTGGCGGAAGACATCTTTCAGGATGTCTGCGTGAAATCGTTGCTTCGCGATGAGGCGTTCGAATCGCGGCAGCACTTGTTGCGCTGGGCGAGGGTTCTCTGTAAGAACCGAGCGATCGACGTGATTCGTTCTCGGGACGGGAAGTACGACGGTCTCTCCGAGGAGATCCTCGGGATTCTCGCGGATGACTGGACCGTCAGCACCGACGATGGGGGCAGTGACGCTCGCGACGCTCTGGCGGAATGCCTCGCCAAGCTGACGTCCTACAGCCGAAGGGTCTTGCAGTTGCGGTACTTTGAAGGTCGATCTGGGATCGATGTGGCCAGGATCCTTGGGCGAAAACCGCCGACCATCTACCAGGCGTTGGCGCGCATTCATCGCTCCCTGGAGACGTGCATCCAGTCGCGGTTGGCCGTTCATGATGGGGGAGAACGATGAACGTTCCCGTCGATAGTGACCGTGATGATCAAATGGATGATGAGCAGTTCATCGAGTGGATCGTGCGCTACCAAGACGGAGCACTGGATCCCGAGGAACTCGAGCAGTTGGCGGACGCGATTCGCCACGATCCGGACAAGAGACGGCTCTTCCAGCGTGTGCAGATGCGGACGGCCGATCTTCACGACCTACTTCGAGTCGATGTTTTTCGGCGTTCCGGTGCGATGAACGAGGAACAGGAAGAACTGGCGATCCCCGCGGCCCGATGCCAGCCATCGCGCACGGACCGGAAACGGTCGGCGGTCTCCTCGCGGGCCGTCTGGGGCGGGGCGGTGGCTGTCGCCTTGCTCATTGTGGTGGTGTTGCTGGTCGCCCGTAATGGGGAGCGCTCCGAGGAGGAGATCGCGGCCGACGATCGGGCGACGGACGCCGGTTGGCGGGTGACGCTTGCCGAGGAAGTGCGGGCGAAGTTCTTCGGAAGTTCGGAGATGAGCGCGGGGGCGAGTGTCGAGCCCCGGCGCGACTACATGTTGCAGAGCGGGCTGGTGAAGCTAGCGTTTCCCTCGGGAGCCACGGCCATTGTCGAAGCGCCCGCCGTCTTTCAGGTGGCGTCGGCGAACCGACTGCTGCTGAGTTCCGGGTCGTGCTCGGTTCATGCTCCACCGGGAGCGGAAGGGTTCGAGGTGTTGACGCCGGTGGCCAAGGTGGTCGATCGGGGGACGCGGTTCTTTGTCAACGTCCAGAACAACAACGACACCGAGATCCACGTGGTCGAGGGAGCGACGGACCTTTACTCCACCCCCGATCCCTCCACGGAGCTTGGCGAAGGTGACTCCCAGGACGTTCACGTGGGAGAAGGCGAGGAGAAGCCCGTTCGACTTACGAATGGAGAAGCGGTTCGGATCGGAGGCTTTGTTAGCCATTTTGGAGAGAAGACCGAATTCAGTCCCGAGGCCTACCGATCGCGAATGCCCGACCGCTTGGTCGAGTACCAGGCGACATCGACCGCGAAGGGCGGAGCGGAGGATCTCGTCTCGCTCACGGTGCAGCGTGACGGTCGCTTCTATCGCTATGGGGCCGACGAGTTGATTCCGATTACGGTCGACTGGTTCCGTGGCGACTCGGTAACGGAAGTGAATGGGCACATGGCGAGTGATCGGCCCTCCCCGAGTCGTCCGAGCGATCTGATGGAGGACCTGCGCCTCTCGACGGGAATCATCAATTTTGGTGGTCGGCCGCAGCCATTGCGGAAGGTGTCGCCCGGCGACTTGAGTGCCGACGCCGACTCGGGAGGAGTCCCTGGTCTCGGAGTCCGATTCAGTCGACCGGTCGTCAATCATCCCGGTCCGGATGTCGTGCTCTTTGAAGTGCAATCGTTTTCCAACCCACAGGATGGAGACCCCTTTCACGTGTACGCAGTGACCGATCGGGAGGATCTGAAACCGCTCACCGTCACCCGGTTCGACCTGCCGGTCGATTCGCCAGGGGTGCGTGAAGTGAAACCACTCTGGTCGCACCGATTCCCGACACCGATCGAGTCGCTCACGGAGCTTGGGGCCACTGAAGCGCCGGTCAAGACCAACGTCAGTCATCAGCACTTTCGCGTCATCGGGGTGGGCATCGATCTGTCCGATTTGGGGTTTGCCCACCAAGAGTCCGTGGACGCGTTGTTTTTCCAACACGCAGCCGAAGGGGAGGCTTCGAAAGTTGATCCGGTGTTTATCGCCGGCCTGCCACCGCTAGGACCGACCGAATCTTCCAACTCGCGAGAGTAGTGTCTTCGTCGAAGGTGGCGACTGGGGCTGGCTCATGCTCGGTCCTCGCCGTCATCCCGACGTGAATCCTTGCCAGAGGACCGGACGTCGTGCCGCGTCTCTTGGCCGCAGGGACTGGTGCCACGCGCCCGCCGATGGCGGCGAGTTGATGCGCTGCGCCCACCGCTTTGTCCGTTGAATTGCTCGGAGGACCCCATGTTCCTGGAGTCGCTGATGCCACGTTCGTTCGACGCCCCGCCCATTCACGCGGCGTGGGGAAGACTGTTTCTCCTATTGCTGCTGGTTGGTGCCTGGCCGGCTCCGCTCGTTGCCGATGACAAGCCGGTCGCCTACTGGGGATTTGGGACGGAGGAGTCGTCGCCTCTCGAACCACATGGAAGTGTTCACCGGGACGTTCCAGGTCCTCGTCCGGATCTCTACCCCGACTTCGCGCCGGACAACACCGCGGTCCGCTTGGACGGAAGAGGCGCTCGCTTCGTCTTCGCCGACCCCGGCCCCGACAGCCCTTACGACTTCACCAACGGAGACGAGATCACGCTCGAGGCGTGGGTGAAGATCGACAAGATCAATGAAGGCGAGAACGTCTATGTGGTGGGGAAAGGGCGAACGGGGAATCGACGCTTCGCCGCCGACAACCAGAACTGGGCGCTTCGCATTCGGCGGTTGAGTGGAAAGGTCTGCATCAGCTTTCTCTTCTCCTCGGTCCTCAAGGTTCCCGCCGGTGGACCGAGCGACGCGAACTGGCATCGCTGGACTTCCGACCACGGTTTTGCCCCTGGAGACGAGTGGCATCACATCGCGATCGCCTATCGGTTCGGCGATCCGGACAGCATCGTCGGCGTGATCGACGGCAAGGCGGTCAAGGGGCGTTGGGACGCCGGGGGCCCCACGCGTCACGCTCCGACCGTTGACGACGACGAGATTTGGATCGGCTCCTCGTTGGGAGGATCGCCGTCGACGAGTCTGCGAGGCGACCTCGATGAGTTGTCGATTTACCGCAAGGCTCTGCCGGTCGCCACGCTACAGTCCCGTTATCGTGGGCCGAACGCGTCGTTGGCTTCCGTTCGCATCCGCGAGGACATGCCGGAACTCGGAGATCTCGACGCGGACGCCGTTCAGTTGACCTTTCATGAGGGCATGCCCTCTCACTCCCGTTGGTTGACCACGGACGAGAAGACTCCCGCCGAGTCGTTGCGATGGCGGACCGAATCGTTCCTCTTGGACCGGCTCCCGCAACAGTACGAGTCGTGGGGCATTCGCCAGAACTGGAACGGTCCGGTGTTGGTGCGCATGGCGGCCGATGTTTCCCTCTCCCCAGGGCAGCACCGAGTTCTCATTCGTGTTCGCGGGCTGAGTCGGCTCTGGGTGGACGGGAAACTCGTCGCCCGCAGCAAACCGACGGGATCCTCGCAGAATGGTTTCGAGAAGATGACGCCACCCGCGGCCCCTCCCAAGCCGGGATTGCGAATCGCGGAGCACCGGCAGCAAGAGGTCTTTGGCAGCTTCTACGTTCAAGGGGGGGCGAAGACCCGCGTGGTCCTCGAGACGTTGGTGGGTGGGAAGAAGCACCGCACCGATCCTGGGGAAACGTGTGTTGCAATTGAGACCGACGACGGTAAATCGTTCGTCCTGCTGCAACCTGGGGAGAAGCGAAGAATTCATCTGACCGATCGGGAGGTGAGGGCCGCGTTGGCTCGGCAACGTACGCGATTGCAAGTCCTCGACGATCAGCGACGCCGGGCCGCCGCGCGCAGCCAGGATTCCTTCTGGACGAAGAGGCACGCTCAGGCCGACGCGTGGGCGAAGGAGCATCCCGCTCCGAACGTTCCGAGCGACGAGGAGGGCCTTCACCCCATCGATGCGTTTCTGGAGGACAAGATTCGCTCCGCCTTGGCGGCATCCTCTCGCGTGCCCCTCCAGCAGTCGCGGCACTTTCACCAGAAGGTCATGCCGATTCTGCGAGATCACTGCTTCCGCTGTCACGGCAAGACGTCGAAGGGTGGACTGTTACTGACGTCGCTCGATGCCGCTCGAGAAGGAGGCGATACGGGCATGCCGGCCGTGGAGCCGGGAGACCCGGGCAATAGTGAGTTGATGAGACGGATTCGCTCGCATTCGCCCGACGAGCAGATGCCACCCGGTGACAAGCCGCTCACCGCCGATCAGGTCGCGATGCTTGAGGACTGGATCCAAGACGGGGCTCGCTGGCCCGATCCGCCCATTGCCCTCGAGGATACCGAGCAAACCCCGCTGGTCTCCGACGAATCCTTCCTGAGACGGGCATTTCTCGACACCGTTGGCGTCATTCCCAACGAAAATGAGGCAAAAACGTTCCTAAATGATCCAAATCCCGACAAAAGAGACCGCCTCGTCGACCGGCTCTTGGCCGATGACCGCTGGGCCGATCATTGGACCAGTTACTGGCAGGACGTGCTCGCGGAGAACCCCACGCTTCTGAACGCAAGCTTGAACACCACGGGGCCCTTCCGGTGGTTCATCTACGATTCGTTTCGCGACAATAAGCCGATCGATCGGTTCGTGACCGAACTCATTCTCCTGCGGGGCAGCCCCTACGAAGGAGGCAGCGCGGGTTTCGGGATCGCGGCCAATAACCCCGCCCCCTTCGCCGCGAAAGGCCAGATCGTCTCGCGGGCGTTTCTGGGCATCGAGCTGCAATGTGCCCGATGCCATGACTCGCCCTACCACAGCACGACTCAGCAAGACTTGTACTCGCTCGCGGCGATGTTCCGGCGCAAGCCCGTCACGGTCCCGGCCGGGAGTCGCGTGCCCGCGAGTTTCTTCGAGTCGCAGCAGCGCACGCCGTTGATCGAAGTCACGCTTGCGCCAGGGAAGCCGGTGCCGCCCGTGTGGCCCTTCGGCGCCGTCACGGGGAGTCACGATGATCCGTCGCTTCGGACTCTCATGCGCAAGCCCGACGATTCGCGGGAGAAGTTGGCGGCCCTGATTACCGATCCCCGCAACGAGCGATTCGCGCAAGTCGTCGTCAACCGCGTGTGGCGACGGCTGATCGGTACCGGCATCGTCGAGTCACCCGACGACTGGGAAGGCTCCAAGCCGAGTCATCCGGAGTTGCTCGAGTGGCTGGCCCAAGAGTTGGTCACGCACCAGTACGATCTCAAGCACGTGGCGCGACTCATTCTCACGTCCGATCTCTACCAACGCGAGGGGGTGCGCTATTCCCAGTCGGTCGACCCGGAGGTGCAGTTCTTCGTCGCCCCCAATCGACGTCGGATGTCGGCTGAACAACTCATCGATTCGTTGCATGCCGCAGTCGGAAAGCCGTTGGACGTCGAGGAGCTGACCTTCGCTCCAGAGGCCGGGACGAAGTCGGCCTATCGCCTCAATCTCGGCGTTCCGAGGAGAGCTTGGCAGTTCTCCAGTTTGGGGAATGAGCGCGATCGGCCAAGTTTGAGCCTGCCCCGTGCTCGGGCAATAGCCGACCTGATGGAAGCGTTCGGATGGCAGGGGGCTCGCCAGAACCCTCGCACCGACCGCGAGGTCGACCCGAATGTCCTACAGCCGGGGGTTGTTCAGAACAGCGATGCTTCCGTGTTGTTGACTCGAGCGTCTGAAGGGAGCGGGCTGGCGGAAGCCGCCGTCCGGGCGCGGACTCCGGAGGAGTTGGTCGATACGCTCTTTCTCACGCTGCTGAGTCGGTTTCCGCGGGCTGACGAACGCGAGATGTTAACGCCTCTGCTGGCGAGTGGGTTCGAGCAACGGTTGTTGGACGAAGCGGAACAGACGTCCGTCGAGCCCCTCGCTCCGCTGCCGGTCGTCACGTGGTCCAACCATGTCCAGCCGGAGGCGAATTCCATCGCGGTCGAGATGGAACAACGCGCGAAAGCGGGGCCTGCGCCCGATCCTCGGTTGCGGCCGGAGTGGCGACAGATCTACGAGGATCTGGTCTGGAGCATACTGAACACCAGTGACTTTGTCTGGATCCCCTAACAGTCCGTTGATTTCGGCGCAGCCGGCTGCGAAAGGATCCCGCCGCCCAGAGAGTTTGGTTTCGATTGATTTGGGAGATTGACATGGACCGACGCAAGTTTCTTCAGACCGCCGCCCTGACGACCGCGGCCTATCCCCTGGCACGATCGGCGAGCGCCGAGGAGCGCGTGAGGGGAAAAGCCGAACACGTCATTTCGATCTGGCTTGGCGGAGGGATGGGGGCCGGCGACACCTTCGATCCGAAGCGCGTCGGCGATCCCACGAAAAAGAGAGCTGGCTCCTACTATCCCAGCATCGAGACCAGTGTCTCAGGAGTCCGGCTCTGCGAACACTTTCCCAAGTTGGCCCCGCTGATGGATCGGGTGACCGCCGTGCGGACGGTCCACCATCACGTGATCGACGAGCACGCGGCCGCGACCAACTTCATGCACACGGGACGGCCGGTCAGTGGGACGGTCACCTACCCCTCGCTGGGGTCGATTATTTCCCACGAGAAGGGGCCGCTTTCCGACGATGCTCCGCCTTACGTGCTCATCGGGTACCCCAACGTGACCCGTGGCCCCGGTTTTCTCGGCGCCCGCTACGGCTACTTGTATCTCACGGACACGAACCAAGGACCGGTCGGCCTGTCGCGGCCGGACGCGATCGCGGGAGATCGGCAGTCGAGACGTCAGAGCATACTCGCGAACCTTCGGCAACTGCAGGAGTCTCGGAGCGACCAGTCGCTGCAGGACTACGAAGACGCGATCGACATGTCGCTACGCCTGAGCGGACCGGCGTTCAACCGGAGCTTCCATCTCGATGAAGAGCCGAGCGATTTGCGCAACCGCTATGGGGGTGAGTTTGGTCAGCGGTGCCTGCTGTCGCGACGACTGGTCCAGCAAGGCGTCCGCTTCATCGAGGTCTCTCACAACCTCAACTTCCTCAACGGGACGGGGTGGGACGTTCACAATGCGGGCATTCTGCAGCAGCATACGTTGATTCGAGAACTCGACTCGGCGGTCAGCACGCTGATCAGCGATCTGGAAGAGAAGAACCTGCTCGACAAGACACTCATCGTGATCACGACGGAGTTTGGGCGTCCGCCGGAGTTCGATTCTGGCGGAGGACGGGGCCATCAAGGAACCGCGTTCGCTTGCGTGCTCGCCGGAGGTGGTCTCCGTCACCAAGGAGCGTACGGCGTGACCGACGAACTCGGCAAGAAGATCGTGAGCGATCCGGTGAGTGTCCCTGACTTCTTCGCCACCATTCACGCGTCGTTGGGAATCGACTACGCGAAGTATCTCTACGATGGGGATCGCCCCGTGCCGGTGACCGACATGGGGCGTCCAATCAACGCGCTATTCCCCAAGGCGTCGTGATCGGTCCCGCGCCACCTTACGGGTGTGACTCCCCCTGAAGCCTCGTGTCTCGATTGGTTGGTTCATTGCCAAGAGACTTTTGGGGGCCATGCCCACGCTGATTCGTCGAGGTTTCTCAACGCCGAGATGGGTAAGAATCGCCGTTCGGAGTCGGCAGTGAATAAATCAACGGACTGCTAGTGACGATTCCAGGAGGAGGACCGAGCGATCATTTCTCAGTACGCGTACGCGGGAACGCCGACATCTGGTCCCAGCGGGCCGGGTGTCGTTTTGGCGGAAGTGCCACTGGTGACCTTTTGCGGGTTGCCCATCGCGACGGCCGACGCGGCCCAGGACGTCACGCCTCTGGGGCCGGGTGTCTACACCGCGGCGGATCCGATGACGTCGGTGATGAGGTTGGGACTCGTTGTCACCGGAGACGCCAGTAGCATGGGCAACGTGGCCGGGCCGAGCGGAGCGAGTTACTCCATGATGTGAGCCTGGCCCGTGGTCGCCACGACTTCGTGCGGAAGGTTGATCTTCAATGGCTGACGAGGAAGAGCTCGAACCAGCGATCGACGACTTGCGGACCGCGGATCATGTCTTGGAGCGAGAGTTCACGAAGCTGTGCGATGCCGCCCGCGAGTTGTTGCGCCCGGAGATGTCCTACGGCGCGTATCTCAAAGCTCTCCTCCACGCGGAGTTCCTGGAGGATGGACTCGACTTCGTCGGGCATGCTCTCCCACTGCGGCACGCGGTCTGGTGGGGGTGTTGCTGCATCGGCAAGGTGATGCCACCCGATGAGCCTGGGGAGAAGGACCGACAGGTCTTCGGCGCGACCTTTCGCTGGGTCGTGGAACCGACCGAGGAGCACCGGGCGGCGATTCAGCGGTTGACCCGTGTGGTCACCAAGCTCACCGCGCCGATCTTGCTTGGGCGTGCGACCGGCTTCGCGGAGTTGAAACTGCCGGAACCCTTGGCGGCGTTGAAACGCGACTTCCGCAAGGAGGGCGTGATTGCCGCCGGAAGCGCTCCAGCAGCTTGAAGGCGACGAGCAGGGCCGCGAGGCGTCGGCAGCGGAGCGTCATCCGGAATGGATTCGCGACGACTTGGCTGCTTCATCGGCCGTTCCGAGTGAGCCTGGGACACCGCCGGTTTCAGGCAATGAGAATCGCTCGCCCAGCGCTCCGGACACCATGTCCCAATGGGGCAGCGACGACGAAGAGCCGACGTCGGGTTCGCGGTCGCTCATGGATTGGATGTCGTCGCTTTTCTCGCGCAAGCCCTGACCGCTCGTTGGTTGTTTCCGGGAGCCTTCCCTGGGCGCTCGCGTTCGTCGGTCCTTGGGACGATGCGTTGCCTACAAGATGATCGCCGTCGCGATCACGAGGATGATGAAGACGCCGACGAGCGACGCCACCGCGATCCCGTAGAGGGCGATCGCCTGTTTTAGGTCGTCTTCCCTTTGCTCCACCGTCAGCAGCATACCGATCGTGGCGAGATTTACTTGAGCGACGAGGGCCCCGCGTGGCGCCTCGGGAGCCGTTTCGCTGTCGATGGCTTGTCGCATTTGTTCCATGTCGGGATAGCCGAACATCGCATGGGGTCGCAGTGATCGCATCGAGTAGTAGCCGCCCGCGATCGCGATGAAGATGGGGGCGAGCAGCAGGACGCCGACCCATTCCGAGTAGCGCATCGACCCGAGGCCCGCCGTGATCGTGATAAAGAGAAGTCCGACCCCGAAGTGCCTCAGCATCGCGAGGGCCTTCAGGTTCAGTTGGTTGAGCCGTTCGACCTGATTCCGATAGGCGATGTGGGCGCAGTCAAGCACCCAAGCGTAATCGTCGTCCGACTTTTGGGGACGGGTGTCTTCACACTGAACTAGGGCATGTTGATAGCGCTCGTCGTCGCGCACATCCTCGACCAAGAAGAGATAGTTCTCCAGGCGAGAGAACCACCGAGCGATCCCACCACCCTTGGCGCTTTGACTCATGATCCGCGTCCTCGATCCTGTTCGTTGCCGGCATCGGGTCCGAAGGCATGATCGTGACGCTCGCTCCAATGTCAATCACGAGGAGAGATTGGCCGACGCTGTCCTCCCGTGGGGAAATGCCCTGTCAGTCGATCTCGCTTCCCCACCAATCGGCGTTCGGTTTGTAGTTCGCCTCGAGGTAGCGGGCGTGCCGCCGTTCGAGTTGCTCCATGCCCTTGGTGCTCAGTTGTTTCCAGCGTGCGTCACGCTTGGCGGGATCGAATTGGAGATCCTTGGTGGGGAACTTGGCTTCGGTCGACGCGAGCCATCCCGCGAGTTGCCGTTTCATCCGTTCGGCTCGCTGGGGATGGCTGGCCAGGACGTCGTTCCGCTCGCCGACGTCGTTGCCGAGATGGTAGAGTTCGTGACGTCCATCCTCGTGGTAGAAGATGAGCTTCCAATCGCCCTCCATCAATATCGACGAGGGCTCTCCCCCTTGGTTGCCGTAGTGAGGGTAGTGCCAGTAGAGCGGGCGTTGCTCGAGGGGCTCGCCTTTGAGCAGAGGCACCAGACTCACACCGTCGACCTGCTGTCCCTTCGGGATGGCGACACTCGCGAGTTCCAGAAGAGTCGGATACCAATCGATACCACTGACGGGGACGTCGCTGACCGAACCGGCTTTGGTCGTTCCGGGAGCGTGGAGGTAGTAGGGTTCGCGAATGCCGCCCTCCCATTGCCGCCCCTTGCCGCCCCGCAGGGGAAGGTTGGAAGTGGAAAACGCATCCCCCGAGGAGACGCCGCCATTGTCGGACGTGAAGCAGATGATGGTCTTGTCGAGCAGATTGTTCTTCTCGAGCGAGGCCAGGACGATGCCGACCGCTTCGTCCATCGCCTCGACCATGCCGCCATAGATCGGGCAGTCTTGCACTTGGCGAACCGCGAGCCGGCGATCGAAGCGGAACCGCTCCTCGGGGAGTCCCGCCGCCACGGCCTTGTCGCGGTACTTTTTCCACAGGTTGGAGGTCGTTTGGATTGGCGCGTGGACGGTGTAGAAGGAGAGGTAGGCGAGGAAAGGATCGTCCTTGTTCGCATCGATGAAGTCGGCCGTTTCCCGCCCCAACCGGAGCGTGAGCGACTCGCCGTCGGGCCCATCGCCGAGGTTGGGGTTGCCGTAGGGTGAGAAGTAGCCGCCCCCGTAGGGCCCGCCGACATGGTAGCCCCCCTTGTTGATGCTGAAACCGTGATCTTGGGGCCATGAGCCCTTGTCGCCCAGATGCCACTTCCCGGCGAAGAAGGTCTTGTAGCCGGCGTCGCGGAGGACTTCCGCGAGAGTTTGCTCCGAGGCGGCGAGTTGTCGTTGGTACTCGGCGGGGAAATGGCTGTCGAAGCGTTTCCTCGATCGCCAGCTCTCCCCCGAGGCGTCGCCGATATAGGTCGTGATCCCGTGATTGACGGGATACTTGCCGGTCAGAATCGAGGCTCGCGACGGACTGCATACTTGGCAGGCCGCGTAGCCGCGCGTGAACTTCATGCCCATGCGGGCGATGCGATCGACGTTGGGCGTCTCGTGGAAGCGCGATCCCTCGTTGCTTAAGTCACGCACCCCGAGATCGTCGACGAGGAAGAAGACGATGTTGGGTTTCTCGGCCGCCATACCGGGATGGTCGCTTGCCAACAGGCAGGCGAGAGACAGGAGGAATCGGCTCACGTTGGACTCCCTTTGTAGAGACGTTCACGCTGTCGAGACATCGCTAGAGCTCTGCTCCAACTTGAAGTTGGCGCTAGCCCTTTCGCACTGGCTGACAAGCAGCCAGTGGCACCCCAAGAGTTTGATGGACCAGCGCACTAGTGAAGAGACTTCAAGTAGGCGACAAGGTCGGCCAGTTGCTCCGGTGTCAGGTTATCGACCATTCCCTTCGGCATCGTCGAGGTCTTCTGACGAACGCGCTCGTCGATGTAAGCGAGCGGTAGGACACGGCCTTTGCCGTTGCCCTGACGGATCTCAACGGTGTCGGAGGACTCCCTCACAATGAAGCCGTTGATCACTTCACCATCCTGAAGGACGAACGCGTAGGTGTCAAAACCTTGGGCGATGCGCTCGCTTGGCTTGAGGATCGACTCGAGCAGTTCGGGTGTCTTGGAGCGTTTGCCGATGTCGACCAGATGAGGGCCGATCGCCTTCTGGCCGTTGACGACCGAGTGACATGCCCGGCAGGTCTGTGACTTGAAGAGGGCCGCTCCGCGGTTCACGTCCCCCTTCGCTTGGCCGAAGCGTTTGACGATCGCCGCGTACTCGAGGTTGCCGATCTGGTTCGGATTCGACGGGTCGGCCTTGGGAACGGTCACCGTCATCACCTCTTCGGTCTCTTTCGGCTGAGTCGCTTTCGCGGCGAGTCCTTCGATGGCGACGCGATGCCGCGCGAGTTCGGTCTCGGCCTTGCCGGCAAGACGCTCGTCGGCTTGAAGCGCCTCCTTGATCGCGGCGGCGATCGGCTCGCTCCCTTCCCAAGTCACCGCCTGAAAGTACGGGCCACGGGTGTCCGGCCGAGTCCCCCACCAACCTTCCTTGTAGGGGGCCTCGCGATGGTAGAGCCGAATCAACGTGACGAGTAGAGCCTCGCGTTGGGCGGGATCGGTCGTCGTTGGTAGCCGTTTGATCAATCCCTCCACCGCTTCGGTGGTGTGCATCTTCCGCAAGGCCTGGAGCGCTCCGTCCGCGTAGGGACCGTCCAGGGCGGCGAGGCACTCGGTCACGCCGCCGGTCGCGATGATTGCCTGCACCGCCAGGTGGGGCAGCGTTCGGCCCGGATCGGGTTGGGCATGAAGCGGCTCTCCCGTCGGCGCGGGCAGATCCTCGCGACGCTGGGTCAGGGGAAGGAGATCCGGCACGGCTTTCGGGTCGCCGATCCGTCCCAGGCCGATGATCGCTTGAGCCTGCACCCGAGGGTCGGAGTCGGAGAGTCCCGCGAGGAAGGGCTCGAGCGGCACCTCTCCGAGTTGGCTCTTGCGATCGGCGAGCGCCTTGAGGGCGAATTCCCGAACCTTGTCGTCCTCGATGAGTTGGAGGAGGTAGGGATGAGCGTCGCGGCCTCGCCACTGCTTCAGCGTGAAGATCGCCGCGACCCGACCGGCCAGGGGCGCATGCGAGTCCGCCGCTAGCTTCTCGATGGCGCGGATCGACGCAGTCGTGGGGTTGCGGCGAAGGATTTCCTGCTGAGCGTGGAGCCGGGCGACGCCGCTCGGGTCGGCCAGCAGCTCAACGAGTTGCTTGTCGGAAAGCTCCTTCAGGTTCGGGAAGGGACGGGGCTGGTGACCCTTCGGAACGACGCGGGCGACGAAGCCGACTTCGGGGCCCTGGTAGACGAACATGCCGTTCTTCCAGCTCGCCAAGTAGAGTCGGCCACTGCCATCGACATCGAGGTCGGTCGGACGGGGAATCTTGACGAAGGTCTCCTGATCGGCATCGAACGTCGCTTGGTTCTTGGGAAAGCGATGACGAAAGATCTGCTGGCGGCCCCAGTCGCAGGTGTACGTCGCCTGCCCGTACTCGCTCGGCCAGCTCGGCTCATCGAGATGCAGCACGCCACAGCCCGATCCACCGCCGAACATTCCCAGAGGCGGCATCGTCTCCTCGGGAAAGTTGAGGTAGAGCGATGGGTAGCCGTAGTTCGCGGAGGGGAGTAGATGACTCACCCGAATGTCCCAACCGCCGCCGTCGTTGGTGTTGTCTCTCGTGAAGAGGTTCAAGTAGGGGTCGATCGCGACGTCCATGATGTTGCGAAGCCCGATGCAGACGAACTCCATCTCCCTCCCGTCGGGACGGACGCGCAGGACGCCACCGCCGCGATGGGAGATGGTCTCCCCATCGACCCCTTTGGCATCGATCATGCCGAAGTCGCCAACGGCGATGTAGATCCAGCCGTCAATTCCCATGCGGATGCCATTGGTGGTGTGGTCGGCGCCGCGTTTCTTGACGTAGTCGGTCGAGATGTTCTCAAGGAGGACTTCCTGGCGATCGGCGACTCCGTCGAGATCGTCGTCGTGAAAGAGGGTGAGCATCGGCGGATGCAGGACCCAAAGCCGCCCGGCGTCATAGATCAACCCACGCGGGTGATCGGCTTTGCAGAACTCGTTGATCGCGTCCGCTTTGCCGTCCCCATCAGTGTCGAGGCAACGAAGAACCTTCCCTTGGTTGGATTCCTTCCCGATCGACCCCTGGGGATCGACGCCGACGAAGAGCTCCCCGGTCGGGGCGGCGCTAAGACAGGTCGGGTAATTCACCTTCGGTGGCACGGCGAAGAGAGTCACCTCGAAATCTTCCGGTGCTTTGACATCCGAGAGCTTCGGGGGCACGGGGGGAGCCTTCTTCTTTTTCTTCGGAGCGGGCTTCTTGGCCGCATTCGCGGGCGCCTTCTCGGCGGCGAGCGAACGCCGGCCGATGCTCACGTTCACCACGGCCAACGCCATCAGAAGACATCCCAAGCCAACCGCCCAACGGCGCGGCGTCTCAAGGTCGAGAAGTCGTCTCATTCGAATCATCGATCGGTTCCTATCGTCGACGCCGAGGCGTCATCTCCCGGTTTTTGCCGATGCATCGACTGGGGATCGTCGTCGCCACGGAGGTTCAATTGGTTTCGGCCGCGTGGGCCGAAGAAGGTCTGACGGTAGCCTTGCTCCTCGCGAGACGAACCTGAGGCAGGTATCCCGGCGCCACGAGTTCCCGGTCATGAGCTGGAGCGAAAGGCGGGAAAGGGCGATCATGGTCGCGCCGCGACGGCGTTTCAACGACTATTTGTCATTTCCGATCGCGGGAGATCCTATCGGGAGGGGCAGATGGTGGAGGTTGGGGCCGAATGGATCGGTTGTCGGGGATGTCGTTGGGGGGTGGAGGTGAGATGGGCGCAAGCGACAAGGGCGACCGAAGCCGCCCTTGTGAGGTTGATCGAGTTGGCGAGGGGCCCTACTGGCCGATGCCGTACTTGACGTCGAACATGAAGTGATCGCGGGGGCTGCGAATGAGCTGGTACGGCGGGTTGTACTGGAAGCCCTCGACGAAGCGGACGGCGTCCTCGCGGTTCATGCCGGGATAGGGCGAGACCGCGGGGGGAGCGTAGGCACCCTTGTGCTGCTTGTGTTTCTTGAGGCAGCCGAGCAGTCCTCCCTTGCTGCCGCAGCAGCCGCTACCGCAAGACGAGCCCGCGGAGCAGCCCTCGCACGAGCTGCATCCCTCGTAGCCACCGTCGCACATGCCGCAGGAGCTAGCGCCGCAGCTAGGCGTGCCACACTTCTTGTGCTTGTGCTTCTTGAAGAAGCTCAGGAAGCCGGTGCACTTCTTGCCGCGCGGTTCGCAAGTGTCGCAGGACGAGCAGGTGTCGCAAGAGCCACACGAACCGGCGTCGAGGTATTCGCCTTCGCAACCGCACGATCCGGAGACGTCGCAGCCGGCGACGCCACAGCTTGAGCATCCGCCCTTGCCGCGGAGTCCCTGGCGGGCGCGAGCCGGCCAAGGCTTCTTGTGCCAGGGGAACTTGGAGGCCGAGTAGGGGTTGGCGTCGCAGCTATCGCCGTTGCACGAGCAGGTGTTGCACCCGCCGTCACAGCCGTTGTTGTAGTGCTTCCAGCAGAGGCGATTCATTCGAGCGATGGATCGGGCCTGCTCGATCGAATAGCGTCGGAGGAAGTGTTGGTACTTGTCCTCGCACGTCTTGCAGCAAGGGATGCCGCAGATGGTGACGTTCCAGGGGTTGCGAGCACGGACCGTGCTGACGGAGCTCGGTCCGGTCGCGGGGTTGCCGAAATAGGTTCGTGACTGGCACTTTCCGGCGTTGCAACTATTGGCGGCGGCGGGCAACGCGCCCGCGAGGACCGCGATAGGAGCCAAAAGGAGAGCTGCCAAGCGCGTTCGGTTCATAAGGCCATTCTCCGCAAGCAGAACAATCGTGTGATTCGGCCCACCGACGCGACCGAGTGCCACAGGGCCTCGAGGTCGATCCCATACTCCCGGGATCGGAACCCATCGGCGCGGTAGGGGTCTGCTCTGTTCATCGAACGTCGGAGGGGGGCGGCTTCGCCGATTGTGGGCTCAAGCGGGCGGTCTTGTGAGGAAGGGCGCGGCGCATTCGCGGAAGCGAGAAGAGACGGCAAGAATGGCAGAATCCGGGGGGAAATTGGAAAAACGCGGGGCCGGCGACTTGACAATCGGCCAGGGCGCGGGCGCATCAAAAACGTCTGCCTCCCGCAAGCGGGGAGCAGACGTTTTTGCTCGTTGTGGCACGGATCTATGGGAAGGCTTTGATAGCCGAACGAACTGGTTACCGCTTCTTCTTGACCGTCTTCTTTTTGACGACCTTCTTCTTGACGGCAGCCTTCTTCTTGACGGCGGCCTTCTTCTTCGGGGCGGCGGCCTTCGGCGCGACCTTCTTCTTAACGGCAGCCTTCTTTTTGACGGCAGCCTTCTTCTTCGGCGCAGCCTTCTTCTTGACGGCGGCCTTCTTCTTGACTGCCTTCTTCTTTACTGCCACTCTGTGGATCCTCCCATAAGGTCCTGCCCGACGATTCAACCGCGCTGGGGTACCGCCTACTGGCGGTGGGCTGTCGGCGGACAACTCCTTTCACACCTTAAGCCGGAGTCCCATAAACGCGCTGGGTGCCCGGCACCGGAGTCGACTGACCACGATCGAAACTCGATCGCGTCCAAGCGGTCACCGGGTCGCTTCACAGCCTGTGCTCGCGACCCGATGGCTGTCTGAATGATTCACCATTCATGAAACGATCAACGCTCCAAGATTGTTGAATCACCCAGTCGACGCCAACGCTGACATGCTACCCAGAGTTCAACATTTGTAAACATCAATTCACATCCACGTCGCCAACGGTGCGAAGCGATCATCATCTCCCTTCTCGCAACGATTTAAGGCAAATTACGGGGAATTCGTGAGTGACAATAATGTGTCACCACGAGTGGCTTGAAGGGCGACGTTCAAAAAAACTCGTCATTCAGAATGAAGGAGCACGGTTTTCCACATCGAGAACTCGTGGGAGGTCGCGGTGGTTCGAGGGCGTGGAACGTCACGTGGAGAGTGGAGGCTCGCGCCCTCCGCGACACTCCGTGCTTGGGGAGCCGGTGAACTCCATGGCGAACGCTCTCGCGTGGCCGCTAGCCGCGCATTGGGTTCGAGCGCCAAGGGAGGACGCGGCGCTACGAGGAGGAACGGTCCTTCGCAATGTCGGCGCGGAACATCATGTCGGTGAACTTGATGCCCTCGAGCGCCTCGTAGGCGCGCTTGCGGGCTTCCTCCAGGCCGTCGCCCAGCGCCGTGACGCCGAGCACGCGCCCGCCCGAAGTGACCACGCGGCCCTCGTCGAGCGTCGTGCCCGCGTGAAAGACCTTCAGGTCCTCATCGGAGCCGTAGCGATGCAGTCCCCGGATCGGCAGGCCCTTGCGATAGCTCCCCGGATACCCGCCCGAGGCGACCACGACACAGACCGCGTCGCGCTCGTCCCATTGCATGTCGATCTGGTCAAGTCCGCCGAAGACCGCGGCATGAAGCAACTCGGCCAAGTCGGTGCGCAGTCGCATCAGGAGGGGTTGGCACTCCGGGTCGCCGAAGCGGACGTTGAACTCAAGAACCTTGGGCCCCGCCGAGGTGATCATCAGTCCCGCGTACAGCACGCCGAGGAAGGGGCGTCGATCGACCCGCAACGCATGGACGATCGGAATGAAGACTTCCTGTTCGATGCGGCTCATCATCGCGTCGTCGACCAACGGGGCCGGCGAATAGGCCCCCATGCCTCCGGTGTTGGGGCCTTGATCGTCGTCGTAGGCGCGCTTGAAGTCCTGACTGGTCTCGAGGGGAACGATCGTCTTGCCGTCGGTGATGGCGAGGATGCTCGCCTCCTGGCCCACGAGACGTTCCTCGATGAGGATCCGGCTGCCCGCCTTGCCGAACTGGTCCTCGACCAGCATGCTCTTGCATGCCGCCAGCGCCTCTTCGGCATTGTCGCAGATGATCACCCCCTTGCCGGCGGCCAGACCATCGGCCTTGACGACGCAGGGAGCTTGATGGGCCTCGAGATAGGCCTCGGCGCTTTCGAGGTCGTCGAAGACGTGAAAATCGGCGGTCGGGACATTCGCTTTGCGCATCAACTGCTTGCAGAAGACCTTGCTCCCCTCGAGCTCCGCGGCCTTGGCCGAAGGCCCGAAGACACCGATGCCCGCCTCGCGCAAGTCATCGGCGAGACCGGCGACCAGGGGAGCTTCGGGACCGATGATGACGAAGGTGATCCGTTCGCGTTGGCAGAAGCGGATGATCTCGGCGTGGTTGTCCTGAGGAATCGCGACGTTGGTCCCATCGTTGGCCGTGCCCGCGTTTCCCGGCAAGCAGAAGACCTTCTCCACCTTCGGTGAGGTCGAGAGTTTCCAGACGAGGGCATGTTCTCGTCCCCCTTGGCCGATCACAAGTAGGCGCACGCTCTTTGTCACCTCCGATGGACACATCTGTCAGGGAGCCTCGAGTTTCCGTCACGTCGCGGTCGGTAGACAACCGGTCGCTGTCGGACCAATCGGGCTCCATGTCGGGTCGCGCGAAGCATCCCGACGCAAGGGAAATAAGTATCGAAGCGATCGGGGTCTGTCCTGGTTCCGTTTTGGAACTCGCGCTGGCGAGCCTTCGGGAGTCCTTCGCCTTGGAGCAAGCGGTCCCGTTCGCGTCAAGAAATGGACAACGCCCCAGGGAGTTGGGGCGTCGTCGTGACTCACTCGCTCGCGGAGAGTCGCTCAGTTCTCGACTTCCTCCGTGCCGACATTCAGGATGTCGAACTCCGACTCCGTCGAGAGCGACTCCTCGACCAGTGTCTCCTCGGCGAGAGGAGTCTCGTCGAGCGGCTCCTCGGGGAGGAGTTCGATCGACTGCGGGCGCGGCGGCATCGGCACCGCGTTGGGCTTGGCGACGGCGTCCTTGCCATTGACGACCGCCGGAGGAAGGGGCGTGATGTCGTTGACCTTCGCCGAGGGCGGAGCGGGTGCCTGGACCAGCTTCCGTTCGCGGGCCTGGGCCCCGTCGATCTGTCCGGTCTTCGGGTCGTAGATCGTCGTGCTCTCCTCGAGGATGATCGGGGAGGAGAGGTGGTCCGCCTCGATCTTCGCCTTGAAGCGTTCGTCGCCAGGACGATCGGCCCGCACTTGGATCTGGTAGATCAGCCGCTTGCGGGGCAGCATGTTGTTGAAGGCCGGGAAGGTGACGGTCCGTGTCCGGTCATCGTACTTGCCCTTCTGGACCCCCTCGGAGTCGACATAGGTCATCTTCTCGGGAATGACGCACGAGAGGACGAGGTTGTCGGCGGGCATCGAGCCCTGGTTGGTGATCTGGATCGCGTAGACCGTTTCCCCGCCGACGGGGACCGGATCGAGGCGGTCGATCAGCTCGGTCAGCAGAGCCGGGATGCCCTTGATGTTCAGGCATGCCGAGGGCGACTGCTGTTCGGGCACGCCGACCGCGGAGACCGACGCGACGTTGCAGACATTCTGACCGATGTCGGTCGCCACGCCGATGAACGAGACGCTTCGCTGTTGGCCCGGGGCGAGCGTGCCGAGATTCCAGATCACGGTATTGCCCTGGAGCTGGCCGCCGTCGGAGGCCTGACGCAAGCCGATCTGGGCGGGCAGATTGTCCCGAACGATCACGTTGTTCGCGGGAACGTTGCCGGTGTTCTGAACCGTAATGCGGAACTCGACCTCCGCTCCGACGAAGGCGAAGCCGGGGCCCTCCTTCTTGATTGAGAGCTGCGGTTGGCTGACCTCGACGCAGTGGCCCCCTTCGGCCTGCAAGCCCCCGTCGGCGGTGACGCGGACGTTGTTGCAGAGCCGGCCCTGGGAGCGAGGCGTTAGCACGATCGAGACCGCCCGCGACTGGTGGGCCGGGAGGTTGCCGAGTCGCAACTGGACCGGTCCGGCGCCCGACTCGTGGACGAATCCTTGGTCGAAGGTGTCGGTCACGACGACGTTGTTGGCCGGGCCGCTGCCGTTGTTGGTCACCGTGATCTGGAACGTGATCGGCTGACCGACGACGCCGGTGTCGGGAGCGGTCTTGGTCACCGCGAGGCTACCGACGACGACTTGGGTCGTGGCACACGAACGCCCGGTGAGTCCTTCGGCCATCACCGCCTCGGCACAGTTGGTCACCGTACCGGCCGCGGTCGCCAGGCAGTTGAGCTGGATCTGGACCGATTGCTGCGGTTCGAGCGGGCCAAAGGTCCAGAGCCGGTTGGCTCCCTGCTCCGTCGGCGGCGGATTGGCGCTGACGACTTGCAGGCTTTCGGGAATCGTATCGCGAACCGTCAGTCCCTCCGACCGGATCGAGCCCGAGTTGGTCACGACGATCTGGTAGGGGATCGTCTGGCCGACCGAGACCACCGGGGGCGCGGTCTTCTGGATCGACAACTGCGGCGAGAGCCACGTCTTGGTCATCTGCGAACGGGCCAGAACGAACGGCTTGCCCGTCGGCTTGTCGCTCGGGCGAACGACCTCAATGCCGACCACGTTGGCGCCGACGACCGGCTGGACCTGATTGAGGACCACCGTCGCTTTGCCGTCCTGGTCGGTGGTGACTTCAACGCTCTGCGATCCACCCGGATCGAGGGTGGCGGCGGGCCCGCTTTGGATGCGATAGCGCACTTTGTAGCCCTGGGCGGGCGAGCCGTCGCTGGTGCGCACGACTTGGGTGCAGATCGGGTGAGGCGTGCCGACCGGATTGACCGCCGACGGCGGGAAGATCGGCTGGGCGTCGACCCAGTGCTTGACCGCGAAAACCTTGTGCTTTTGCCAGTTGTAGATCCCCGGCGCGTAGGTGGTCACGTAGGACTCACCCTCTTGCGGTGAGGTGATCACGCACCAGGTCTGCCCCGGCTTGAGGTGAATGTCGTCGCTGGGGTCCTCGGTGCCGCGCGTGAGGGTGTGCGAGCGGTAGTTGGTGTAGCTCACCGCGTAGGTGTCATCGACGAGGTAGCCGCGCCCGGGCATCAGGCCACTTTCGTCCACCTCGACGATGTGCCCGACGCCTTGCAGGTGCCACTCGACTCGCCGGTTTCGCAAGCTGTTTCCCTCGGCGTCGCACACCGTCGCGATCAGGATGTGCTGCGTGGCGACCTGATTGACCGCTTCGGCGGGGGTGACGGTGATCGTGCACGCCTTGGGGTCGAAGTCACGGTAGAAGCCGCGAAAGGCGGGCTTGGCGTGTGTCCTGACCACGTTGTCGGGAAAGGGATTGCCCAACTTGAAAGGGTTGCCGCTCACGCCCAGGCAACCGGGCAATAGCGACAACAAGAGGACAGCACAAGCCAGTGGACGCAGCGTTCGGACGTAGTGGGTGCGCGGCTGTCGGCTCATGAGAACTCAACCCCCAGGCACGACCGAAGGCCAAGACCCGCGGTCGTCAAAGTCGTTTGAAGAATCGCAAATGATCACGAGGCGACCCCCACCATGGGTGGTGGTCACGAACTCTACGGAGACCCTATCACCCCCGAGAGGGGCAAGCGGGCGATGCGGACGTGGCGGCGCGAATTCGCTTCCGATTGACGACGTGTAACCCGCAAAGTTTGACATTGGCCGGTCACAGGCGATCGATTCTCCGAATTGTGGCTCAAGCCGTCGTGGAGAAATGGCGGGGGGAAGGCCTTCCGATGCGGGCATCGGCTGATAAAATCGGCCCTACGGGTTAGGAAACGTCCTCTCTTTCCCGCACGGGCGATTCCGGTTAACGCGGCGACGGCTCCTCGGTCTTCGGGACGATGATGGAACTGGTCGATCGACTTCAGGATTTCGTGGGTGCGGAGGTCGTCATCGACTGCGCGAGTCCCTACGCCATCGTGGGAACACTCGTCGCGGCCACGTCGCACTACGTCGAACTGCGCGACGCGGACATGCACGATCTTCGCGATAGCGCGACATCGCGAGAAAACTATGTGGTCAAGGCCGCCCGGCATGGAGTGGCGGCCAACCGAAAGCAACTCATCTTTCGAATTGAGGAACTGGTCGGCGTGTCACGGCTCAAAGACGTGATCGTCGGATGACCGCTCCGGGACCTCGAGGAGCACGCGATTCATGAGCGATGTTGCGGAGCGGCGACGGATTCAGTACTCCGGCTTCGTCCAGGGTGTCGGCTTTCGTTTTACCACCAGCGAGGTCGCGCGACGCTTCGACGTGACCGGCTACGTCAAGAATCTGGCGAACGGCGACGTCGAAGTTGTCGTAGAAGGCTACGGCCCCGAGATCGATCGCTTTGTGAGGGCCGTCGACGAGAGAATGAAGGGGAATATCGGCGACATTCGTTCCGAATCGGAGTCGCCGACCGGGGAATTTGATGGCTTTGCCATCATGTGACCATGGTAGCTCGCCAACTTGGTATCCTAGAGTGGCCTGGGCACGGACTTGAGGTCGAGACTCAAGTCCTCTACCCTAGCAAAATGGAAATCGGACGCCGCGGGTCGGAAACGGGCTCCGCGGATCGAAAGCCGTCTTGGGAACCGCCGGGGAACGTCTCTCGGCTCGATGGCCCACGGCGGTACACTGACCCAAGGATTCGTTCGCTCAAAGGGGGAAGATTCGGCGCATGAAGACTTTCGTGATCGCGCTCACGACCTACCGCGAGATTGTTCGCCGGCCCCTCTTTTGGATCGTCATCGGCATCGCATCGGTCATGCTTCTCGTCTTCTTCCCACTCATCCCGTACTACACGATGGGTGAGGACATCAAGATGGTCAAGGACCAAGGGCTCGCCCTGATCATGGTCTGCGGTCTGATCGTCGCGATCTTCTCCGCGAGCGTCTCGATCGCCGATGAGATCGAAGGCAAGACCGCCATCACCCTGCTCTCTAAGCCGATCAACCGCAGGAATTTCATCCTCGGCAAGTATTTCGGCATCATGGGGGCGATCTTCCTTCTCTTTCTGCTGCTGACCGTCGCCTTCTACATCTCGCTCTTCTTCAAGGCCGGCTACGACGCGAGGGAAAACTCGACCGACGCGCCGACCTATTTTTCGCGACTGAAGATGTTCACCGAAATGGCGCCCGGCATCGTGCTCGCCTATTGCCGAGTCGCGATTCTCGCCGCCCTCAGCGTCGCCTTCTCCACGCGGCTTCCGGTCTTCTTGAACATCACCGCGTGTATCCTGATCTTCCTGCTCGGGCACTTGGCCCCACAGATGGTTCAAGCCAGTAGTCAGGGCCAGTTCGAGGCGGTCGCGTTCCTCGCTCGCTTTTTCGCGACGATCCTACCTGGGCTCGAGTACTTCAACATCGGTCCGGCCATTTCCACCGACAAAGTCGTGCCCTGGATCGGGTACGTCTTGCCGTGTGCGATTTACACCGTCTTTTACGTCGCCGTCGCGCTGTTGCTCGCACTGCTCATGTTCGAGGATCGCGACTTGGCCTAGTAGCCCGGTCCCACCAATTCGTGGGGGACGACTGGCTGCTTGTCAGCCAGTGCCAAAGGGTCGGGGCTACACCAACGCACACTTCCAGTCTTGACGGTCCACGGGTCTGCTGATCGGTTCGCCCACTACCCGAGAGATCTTGGATGCCCACGCTTCAAGCATGTGTGGGCATGCGGTTAGTGCCTGCGTGCGAGAATCGACGCCCCACGTCCGCCCGCGTTCACCATTCCAGCCCTTCTCCAATCCTAGACCACCTTCCCCCTATGCCGACTCCGCCCTTCGCATTCCGGCGGTTTCGTACGATAATGAGTGGTGGAAGGCGTGCGTCAGGCGAAATACCAAGCCAAGGGGGGATGCCATGACGACCGCAACGCGATGGTGGCGCCCGGATGCCGATCGCATCGTTTGCGACCTCTGTCCTCGGGAATGTCGTCTCGCCCCGGGCCAGCGCGGGTTCTGTTTCGTCCGCCGCAACTCCGGCGGGGAGATGGAACTCACCACCTACGGCCGCAGCACCGGTTTCTGCATCGACCCGATCGAGAAGAAACCGCTCAACCACTTTCTGCCCGGCACCCCCGTCCTCTCATTCGGCACCGCCGGCTGCAACCTCGGTTGCAAGTTCTGCCAGAACTGGTCGATCAGCAAGTCACGCCAGATCGAGCAGCTCAGCGAACAGGCCAGCCCCCAAGCGATCGCCCAAGCCGCCGCCGAGTCGGGATGTCGTAGTGTCGCCTTCACCTACAACGACCCAGTCATTTGGGCCGAATACGCGATCGACACCGCCAAAGCGTGTCACGACCTCGGGCTGAAGACCATCGCGGTCACCGCCGGCTATATCACCCCCTCGGCCCGTGGCGAGTTCTTCGAACACATCGATGCCGCCAACGTCGACCTCAAGGCCTTTTCCGAGGTCTTCTACGAGAAGCTAACCCTCTCCCACTTGGAGCCGGTCCTCGACACCCTTCGTTGGCTCAAGCATGAGTCGGACGTCTGGTTCGAGATCACCAACCTGATCATCCCGGGCGCCAATGACACCCCCGACGAGTACCGCCGGATGGCCGACTGGGTCGTGGAGGAACTCGGCCCCGACGTCCCCGTCCATTTCACCGCGTTCCATCCCGACTTTCGCATGACCGATCGACCGCCGACGCCGCCGGAGGCGCTCGTCGAGGCGCGGGAGATCGCCCGTGACGCCGGGATCCATCACGCCTACGTCGGCAACGTCCACGATGTCGCCCGTCAGAGCACCTATTGCGCCTCGTGTGGCCAACTGCTCATCGAACGCGACTGGTACGAGTTGGGCAAGTACGAACTCGAAGGCGACCGTTGTCGCTACTGCCAGGAACCGTTGCCCGGTCTCTATGAGCCGACGCGCGGCGACTGGGGAGCCAAACGCCAGCCCATCAAGATCACCGAGCCCAAGGAGAGCGATATCGTTTCGATCCAACACGAGGGGGCGGGCGGCAGCCAGCCGGCGACACCGGCCCAACCAAAGATCAACCTCGACCCGGACCAGGCCCGACAACTTCTCGAGTTCGCTCGAGCGACGGTCGCCCACGCCATCCGACATGGAGAGACGGCCGAGATCCCCGCGTCCGGTCTACCGCGAGAGATCGCCGACGCGCCCGCCTTTGGCGTCTTCGTCACCCTGACCCGCAGCGGTGCCCTTCGAGCTTGTCGTGGCTATTGGGGGAAAGTCGGCCGACTCGAAGAGGTTGTCGGTTCCGCCGCCCGCGACAGCGCCACTCTCGATCCACGGTTCCCGGGCATTGTGCTCGAGGAAGTGCCGCTGCTTGAGCTCGACGTTTCGCTGCTTCATCGTCCGCGCGTGCTTGATCGGTCGGCTGCCGATTGGCCGAAGCAGATCGTCGTCGGCCGTGACGGCTTGGTGCTCAACCATCCCAAGGGGCGAGGGCTGTTGCTGCCGCAAGTGGCGTCGGAACGGGGCTGGGATGTCCCGACCTTTCTGAAGCATCTCTCGATGAAGGCCGGTCTCCCGGAGGAGGCGTGGCGCGATCCGGAGACCAAGCTGCTCGCCTTCTCCGCCCGAGTCTATCGCGATCCCCCTCGCTACCAAGAGTGCGATGTGGCCTCGCTTGGCAAGGAGGCGATGGAGCACCTTGGCGAGATCGCGCGCGCCATCCTCGTTGGATGCGCGCCCCCGAGTCTCGCGCTCCGGCCGGAGTTGACCGAGACGGCTCCCGTGCGCCGGGGAATCCTGCTGAACCTGTCGACGGGCGGGCGGGAAGCCTACTTCGGCATCAACGAGTCATTGGCCCAAATGACGGCGCAAGCGGCCCAGCGCGTCCTCGCCCGCGCTCGCAAGCATCAACGGCACCCCGGCGAACTCGCTTCGATCATCACCCTGTTTCGGCCGTTGGCCCTTCGGGCCGGCGAGGATCCGAGTCGACATCGCGGGCTGGCTCAATCGGCGATCCTCGCGCAGGGCGGCGAGTCGTACGCCTTGTCGATCCCCGCGCCCGATCGTGGAAGAAACGTTGTCGAACACACGCTCAAGGCCGCGGGCAAGTCGCTCGAGGAGTGGCGCGCGAAGCCGAACGAAACTTCCGTGACGGCATTCTCCGTCTTTGGCTACCGGCCAGCCGCCCGGACCGAGCGTCGACCCGTTCGGGCGCCGGCCCGAGCTGGGCAGTTCTACCCGGCGGACGAAGCGACCATGCTCCAGCGTATCGATCACTTTCTTTCGCAAGGGGAGCCCGATAACGAGGCGTCGTGCCGCGCGGTCATGTTGCCGCACGCCGGTTGGTCCTTCTGTGGAAGCATCATCGGCAAGACGCTCGCGCGGACCCGCGTCCCCAAGACGGCGATCGTCCTTTCGCCCAAGCACACGCCCCTTGGATCGCGCTGGTCGATTTCCGCCGCCGATGCCTGGGAGTTTCCTGGTCGCCGCGTTCCGGTGGCCACCGATCTTCGCGACCGTCTCGTGGCCCGCTGCGCCGCGATCGACATCGAGGACGAAGCCCACCGCCTCGAGCACGGGATCGAAGTTCTCGTTCCGTTTCTCGCCAAGAAGCAACCGGAGCTGCGGATCTTGCCGTTGGTCGTTGGGCAAGCGTCATTTGAGGAGACGGCCACGTTGGCCGAGGCGCTCGTCGAGGTACTCGGCGAGGTCGATGACCAGCCGCTGCTCGTCATTTCCAGCGACATGAACCACTTCGCCACCGAGGAGGAAAACCGCCGTCTCGACCATCTCGCGATCGATGCCATGGTCACCGGAGATGCCCGCACGCTGCACGACACGGTGCGTGGTCATTCGATCAGCATGTGCGGCGTGCTCCCGGCGGTCACCGTCCTTCAGGTCCTCGAGCGCCGGGCGGGCGAGAAGTCAGCCCCGGAACTCGTCGACTACACCAACAGCGGCCAAGTCGCCGGGGACAACGCCCGCGTCGTCGGCTACGCCGGCGTCGTCATCGCGTGATTGGGTGGACACTCGACCCCCCCCTACCCCAACAGCAACGCCCCATCGAGCTTGCAGGCGACCACCGCGTAGAGCCGGCCGAACTCGAAGCCGCCGACGAAGGATGGATCGCCCTCGAGATGCCCCGCGACATCGTCGACCTGACGCCCGAGGACCTCGCGGAGATCGGGGCAGTCGAGCAGGCTCAGTTTTCGCCGGCAACCCTCGATGTACCAGCCGATGTCGTGATGGACGTCGGGCACTTCGTGGTGACGCTCCGGTGGCATGCCGAGGTCGACAAGACGGTCCTCGACCCAGCGACGCGGGTGCTCGCGAAAGGGCTCGATCCCGGCCAGCAAGTTGATCGCTTCCCGAAGGCGAAAAAGCTCCCGAAAGTGGGCCTCGGCACGGCTACGGCGCAGCGGCGAGACCTCCCAGCCGGTGACGACCAGTCGTCCCCCCGGCCGGAGCACTCGCTTGAGTTCCTTCAGGCAGTCGATCTCCCGATAGGGCGAGTAGGCCGCGACCGCCGCGATCAGGTAGTCGGCGCCGACCACGTCGAAACTCGCGTCGGGGATCTGTGTCATCGCCGTGACATCGGCTAGGGTGAACTCGACGCGATCGGCCAACTCGGCCACGCGGGCCCGCGCCGGCGGAACTTCCTCCTCGAGACAGGTGACCGAGACGAGTCGGCCCGGCGCGGACTCGGCGAGATAGCGCGTGAAGTGCCCTTCCCCGGTCCCCGCGTCGAGGACCGACTTCCCCTCGAGCGAGAGTCCCGTCAATGCCTCGTCCCAGAGCCGGCGGCGGGCGGCGAATCGGCGGTCGACTTCATTCATGGCTTCTGCTTCGCTTGCTGCTCGTTCCTGACCTTCGAATCCCTTAGTCTAGAGAGTAGCCGAGGCGTCGGCTTGTCCACGAAGAGACGAGGGAACCCTTGAGCCGTTCACGACCGCGACCGCGTTTCGATTTGAGCCGCTGCCAAGCCTCCGGGTGGTGCGTGAGTGTCTGTCCCACTGCCTGCCTCGATCTATGGAACGACCGGCCGGGGCTCCTCTACCCGGAGCGTTGTTCGTCGTGCGGGGCGTGCGAACTCCTCTGTCCCACCGACGCGATCACCCTCGAGGCCCCCGCCCCATCAGTCTCCCATGACAAGGACCACGGATCGTGAAAGACCCGACGAGACGGATCTCGCGCCGGCTCGAGCCCTCGCGCGAACGCGTCGAGGACCTTCTCGAGGAGGTCGAAGCCTTCGCGAACGAGCCGGTCGTGACCTGTCGGCGGCAAGCGATGGCGTGCGCCTTCGACTTGCAGTTCGCCAAGTCCGCCAACCACCGCGTCGCGTTGACTTCGCTCGAGATGATCGACGATCTCGAGGCTCAGATGACGGTCTACCAAGACGACAGCGAGCTCTCCGAGATCAACGCCAAGGCGGCCGAAACGCCAGTCGTCGTCGAGGAGCGGCTCTTCGAGTTGCTCGCGCGCTGCCGGGCGCTGAGTCTGCAAACCGGTGGGGCCTTTGACATCACCTCCGGACCGCTGATCAAGGCGTGGGGGTTCTATCGCCGCGAGGGGCATCTTCCGACCCCGGATGAACTCCGCGAGGCCCGTGCTCGCGTCGGGATCGACAAGGTCCGCTTCGACCCCCGGGCGAAGACCGTTCGGTTCACCAAGCCCGGCATCGAGCTGAATCTCGGCGCCATCGGCAAGGGCTACGCCCTCGACCGCGTCGGGGAGTACCTTCGCGAGCAAGAATTCGGCGCCGCCCTGCTCAGCGCGGGGCATAGCAGTCTGCTGGCTCTCGGCCGACCGAGCTGGGACGTCGCGTGGCACGTCGACCTTCGCGATCCGCGCGACCTGCATCGCCAACTCGCGATGGTCCGGCTGCGCGATCAGGCCCTCTCCACCAGCAGCGCCTCGCAGCAATACTTCGACGTCGACGGCAAACGCTACGGCCACCTAATCGACCCTCGCACCGGGTGGCCGACCGAGGGCGTCTTGCAAGTCACCGTCGCCGCCCCCGATGCCACGCTCGCCGAGGGTCTCTCGACCGCCTTCTTCATCCATGGTTGGGAGTGGACCGCGTCGTACGTGAAGCGTCATCCGGAGCTGGGTGTCCTGATGGTCCTCCAGGAGGATCCGGCCAAGCCCGCCCGCGTCGAAGTCACCGGGACGATCGACGTCGACATGGCCGACGCGTAGACCCGCTTCCCACCCGTGCGTCGTTGGGATACGATGGGCCTTCCTCGAAGACCCGGTGACGTCACCCTCCCTCCAACGAGACCGCCACGATGACCACCGTTCGCCGCTCGTTCGCCCTGCTCGTCCTTGCTTCCTCGATGCCGTTCTCGGCGATCGGTGCCGAATTGCCGTCGAAACCGAACGTCATCGTGATCGTGGCCGACGATCTGGGCTACGCCGACGTCAGCTACCAGGGCTGTCGCGATTTCGACACGCCCCATCTCGACGCGCTCGCCGCGTCGGGCGTCGACTTCACCAATGGCTACGTGACCCATCCCTATTGCAGCCCCTCGCGCGCCGGCATCCTCACCGGCCGCTACCAGCAGCGATTCGGGCACGAGCACAATCCCCCCTTCGCGCCCGAGGACGACTCAATCGGCACGCCGACCGACGAGGTCTTTCTCGGTCAGCTCCTCAAGCGGTCGGGCTACGCCACCGCCGCCATCGGGAAGTGGCATCTCGGTGACGCCCCGAAGTTCCTCCCGCATCATCGCGGCTTCGACGAGTTCTTCGGCTTCTCCGCCGGCGGACACGACTACTACGGTCGCACCCGTGGGCCCCATCGCCGGATCCAGCGCAACGACAAGACGGTCACCGCCGAGGAGATCACCTACCTCACCGACGACTTCACCGACGAGGCGGTCTCGTTCGTCGAACGCCACCAGTCGGAGCCCTTCTTCCTCTATCTCGCCTACAACGCCCCGCATAGCCCCAACCACGCGACGCAACACTACCTCGACCGGACCTGGCACATTGAGGATGGCTTTCGCACCGTCTACGCCGCGATGATCCTTGGCGTCGACGACGGTGTCGGCCGCTTGATGACGACCCTCGACCAACTCGACCTGCGTGAGCGGACGCTCGTCTTTTTCATCAGCGACAATGGCGGCAGACTCGGTTCCGACAACCGGCCGCTACGAGGCCACAAGGGGATGCTCTTCGAAGGAGGGATTCGCGTGCCGTTCCTCGCGAGCTGGCCCGGCCATCTTCCCAAGGGAGTCGACTACGACGAGCCGGTCAGCGCTCTGGATATCTTCGCCACCGCCGCCGCGATCGCGGGCGCCGACACCTCCGCGATCAAGCCGCTCGATGGCGTCGACTTGATGCCTTACCTCACGGGGGAAAAGAAGGGTTCTCCGCACGACGCTCTCTACTGGCGCGTCATCGGTGGCCAGGGCTGGGCGATTCGCGAGGGGGACTACAAACTCGTCAATGCCGCCGCCCTCGACAAGAGGCAACTCTTCGACCTCGCGCACGATCCCCGCGAAACCCACGATCTCTCGAAGGAGCATCCCGAGATCGTCTCGCAACTCAAGAATCGCTACGATACTTGGAACAGCCAGCTCACCGCCCCGCGCTGGACCGACCCTCACGAGGTGAACGTCGCCAAGGAGCACAAGGCTGTCATGGATGCCCGCGACAAAGCCCTGCCGAAGTAAGTCCGCGCTCTGCCCCTCGCCCTGCCTGACGCAACGAAGGGTTGACGTGCCGTTCCTTCACGTCGCCGAACTCCCGCCCGGCGTCAATTGAGCCAGCGATAGCTCGTGTTCTTCCTTGATCGTGCCGTGCTGATCGATCAGACGAAACGTGACCGTCGGTTTCTCCTTGGAGGTGTCGAAGGTGAACTCGCCGAAGGCGACGAGATCGTTGCCTTGACGATCGCGGCCGCTGTAGCCGAAGAGCTGTTCGGGACAGTTCTTGACCAGGCCCGCTGGGCCGGAGACGCCGCCGAGCGTAGCCGGCTCGAACTCGTAGAAGTTGTAACCGGACGGCTGAGGGATGCGGAAACCGCGGGCGCCGTGCCGATCGCCGCTGATGAGCAACACGCCGCCAATGCCTTCCTCCTCGATCAGGCTGAAGAGCTCCTCGCGTGCCTCGGTGTCCCAGCTCCCCCACGAGTCCTTCGCCTTGCTGACGTAGTCGCTCCACATCGTGCCGCTGCTGATCACCTTGAAGGGAGCGGTTGAGTTCCTCAGCGTCTCCTTGAGCCACTCTTGTTGCCGCTCGCCCAGGTAGGAGCCGTACTTTCCGCGTCGCTTGCCGTCCCGGCACGAGCGCGTGTCGAGCATGATCACTTCCACCGGTCCCATGCGGGTGCTGAAGTAGATGCCCTCGCGCACCGAGTCCGCCGGCGGGTTGTTCCAGTTCTCGTGCCAAACCTCGCGGACATTGCCGACGTCCTTCGCGGTGAACTTCTTCGGGATGCCACTGAGGTCGTTGTCAAAGTAGTCGTGGTCATCCCAGGCCGCGAAAAGGGGGATGTTCCCCGCCAGCTCGCGCCACGGTCCGGAGACATCCCGCAGCTGGTAGTCGGCGCGATGCATGTTGACTTCGTTGTTGCGGTCGTCCGCCGCGATGTCTCCCAAGAGCAGCATCGCGTGCGGTTGGCGCTTGCGGATCTCACGGAAGAGATTCGGATTGTGAACGCCGATCTTGTGGCAACACGAGCCGAACGCCAGGCGAAAGCTTCCCCGGTCGCCTTCGGAGGGAGCCGTGGTGAACTCGCCCTGCCCGACGGTCTTTCCATCCGCGTGGAGCGCGTAGTCATAGCGCGTCTTTGGGGAGAGACCGTCGACCTGCACCCTCACCACGGAGCCGGGACGTGCCGAGGGCACCGCGTACGACTTGTCGCCGACGGCAATCGACATCGGCGTCTCGGTGGCCGGACGCAGCCAAAGGGTCACGCCATCGTCGCGCAGATCCCCGAGCATGGGGCCACCCATGAGGGTCAATCCGTGTCTCTTCGCGGCGTCGACGATTGCCGAATCGGTGAAGGTCGACTGCGCATTGGCGGCGAATGCTCTTCGGGCATCGAGGTAGAACTGCCGGAGATGCTCGGGCGGTTTGCCGTAGCTATCGAGCAAGCGGGTATCGATCTCGAGCGTACCTCGATGCGCTTCGCCGAGCGTGACCTTGTCCGAGGGCGCGACGGCCATGGCCCATAGTTGCCTCACCGAGGTGAGGGCGGTTCCCAGGGCGAGGAGGAAAGGTCGGCGTTTCATGGGTCATCCTGTGTTGGGTGAGGACGATTCTTCACCATAACCCCACGGGTATGGAAATGGAACGTTGTGTTGGGTCAAACGCTTTCAGCGTTTGGGCTCCTTGCGATTCCCAACCCAAGGTGCGCTGCGCGACCTTGGGCTGTGATGTCTAATGCCTTCGGCATATCGGAGAGGAGTTGTCATCGGTTCATCGGTTCATCGGTCATCGGTTCATCGGTTCATCGGTTCATCGGTTCATCGGTTCATCGGTTCATCGGTTCATCGGTTCATCGGTTCATCGGTTCATCGGTTCATCGGTTCATCGGTTCATCGGTTCATCGGTTCATCGGTTCATCGGTTCTTCGGTTCATCGGTTCTTCGGTTCATCGGTTCTTCGGTTCATCGGTTCTTCGGTTCATCGGTTCTTCGGTTCATCGGCTAAGTGCGGAAAGTGTCCATCTCTCTGATACAACGGCAACGCCGTTGGACAACACAGCCCAGCGTCGCGCAGCGCACGCTGGGTCACCGAACAACCAATATCCCAAACCCTGCAAGGGTTTGACAAGGACGAGGCAATGGCGCAATCGCTCGCGAAGGTGTATCTTCATCTCGTCTTCTCGACCAAAGGTCGCGTTCCTTTCCTGAAGGAGCGCGATGTCCAGTTGAGGCTGCACGCTTACCTTGCCGGCGCGAGTGGCAACCTTGATTCACCGTCGGTGACGGTCGGAGGCGTCGAAGACCATGTCCATATGCTTTGCCGATTTGGTAGGAACCTCGCGATTGCGGATCTTATTCGTGAGTTGAAGCGACAATCGAGCAGGTGGATCAAGGAGGAACATCCACGCCTCCACGATTTTCAATGGCAACAGGGATACGGAGCCTTCTCCATCAGTCCCTCCCACGTCGGCGCGCTATCGACCTACATCGCCGAGCAAGAGGAACACCATCGCCACAAGTCCTTTCAGGAGGAGTTTCGGACGTTGTGCGCCAAGTACGGGGTGGAGCTTGATGAGCGGTACGTTTGGGACTGACGGGAAGATGTCAAACCCTTTCAGGGTTTGGATTCACTTCGATCCCCAACCCAAGGTGCGCTGCGCGACCTTGGGCTGTGATGTTCAATGCCTACGGCATATCGGAGCGGAGGGTGTAGACATCGGTCGCGGATCACGGCTGTGATGTCCAAAGCCTTCGGCATATCGGAGCGGAGGGTGTAGACATCGGCCGCGGTTCACGGCTGTGATGTCCAATGCCTTCGGCATATCGCAGCGGAGGGTGTAGACATCGGTCGCGGATCACGGCTGTGATGTTCAATGCCTTCGGCATATCACAGAGTTTCGTCAGCCGATCAACGGATCAACGGATCAACGGGTCAACGGGTCAACGGTCGAAGAATGAGGGGGGGAGATGTCGGCGTCATTGAGATCGACGGCAACGTCTGTCACCGGTGCCCGACGCCTCGGATACCGCGGCGATCCCAACAACGGCAACGCCGTTGGACAACACAGCCCAGCGTCGCGCAGCGCACGCTGGGTCACCGAACAACCAATATCCCAAACCCTGTAAGGGTTTGACCGTTGTCACCAACGATGCCATCCCCATGACACTGGAGATGGCATCGCGATGATCGTGTGGTGCTCGTCGACGGCACGGACTACTTGCCGGGCTTCGGAAGAAGGGCCTCGAACATCGTGCCGGTGCGGTGACGCCAACTTGGCCAATCGGAGGTGTCGTTGACTTGGCCACCGAGCACCTTGATGCCGTGCTCCTTGAAGATCGTGGCGAACTTCGCGGCGACCTCGCCGAGATCCCAGTTCTCATCGGGGTTGGTAAAATCGTAGCGGCCCCACTCGAGATAGACCGTCAGCGGCTCGCGATTGTCCTTCTTCAGCAAGCCGAAGATGACCGGCTGTAGCATGTCGAAGAGATAGAGCGACTGGCAACCGATCTTGCCGACCTTCTCCCGCGCCGCGAGGCCTCCCCAGAGGGAGAGGAAGCCGCCGTTGCCGGCTCCGACGGAGAGCCGAGCGTCGCGGTCGTCGATTGTTCGGTAGTCGCCGTCGATCAGCGGGATCAGTTCGTTGGCGAACATTCGTTCATAGCCCGCCGCTCCCATCAAGGGTTGAAACCCTCGTTGGATCGAAACGAGGATGAAGGGCGGCAGCTTCTTCTCGGCGATGAGCAGGTCGGCCAGCCCGATGATCTGCCCGTACCGTTCGGCCACGATGCCGTCGTGGAAGTAGGCGACGGGGTAGCGATCCTTCGCGCCCTCGTAGCCGGGCGGAAGGTAGATGCGGAGCGGAATCGTCTCCTTCATCGCCTCGCTTTCGAGGCTTCGCTCGACGACCGAACCGAGCAGCTTGCGGCCCTGTTCCTTGGTGTCGTCGCGGCCCTTCCATTTCGGCATCGCGAACCACGACATGGTGTGTGGCTCGCCCATCTGGAAGAAGTTCATCTCCATCTCGGGGCGGAGGTTCCAGTTGGAGGCGGTTCGCTTGTTGAGCGGGTCGAGCTTCTCCTGAAAATTCTCGACGAAGATGTAGTTGGCCCGTTGGTCGGGGGGGAGTTCGGTCGCGTAGTAGAAGAGGTCGGTGCCCGGCACGCGGATCATCTTGCGTTCCTGCCGCGAGCCGAAGAGGTCGCTGCCGACCGCGACGTCCTCGCTGGGACTGCGGTAGACGAAGTGGGCGATGTTGCCGTCGACAATCGGGAAGTCGGCCTGCGATTCGAGGAACGCGGTCACGACCGCTTCTTTGTCCTCGGCCTTGGCGAGCCGCTTGAGGAAGGCGTCGAACTTGGGGCCGACCGATTGCTCCTCGGCAATCCGGTAGGGCTTCGATCGCTCGGCGGGGACGATGTCGACGCGGGCGACCTCGCCGTTGCCGCGAAGGTAGATCGCGTCACCGGCGACACTGGGGTGGCACCAAACAAGGTCGTCGAAGACCTGGGTGCCGGCCAACTCCTCGTAGCCCTCGGGGGAGGCCTTGGCGAGATGGAGGCTGCCCCGTTTGGTGGCGATCACGAGATGGCCGTCGGCGAGTGACAGGAAGCCGTCACCGGGTTCGCGTGATTTCCAGAGCGCCTTGCCCGTCTCGGCGTCGACGCAGGTGAGGAATCGCGAGCTGAAGGCATAGAGCTTGCCATCCAGGGCGACGGGGACGTTGTAGCTGTTGCGGATGTTGCGGTTTTCCCACAGGGTGGCGGGCTCGCTGTCGGGGTGTCGCGAGGAGATCGAGACCAACTTCGACTTGTTGTCGTCGTGGGCGAGGAAGATCTTGGCGTCGCCGGTCGGGACGGGAATCAGGCTGAAGGCGCCACGGGCGCCCATGCCGCCGTGCGCGGTTTCCCAGAGGATCTTGCCGTTGGTGGGGTCGATGCCGAGGAGCTTGGTGTTGCCGGCGACGAGCAGTTGTCGCTTGCCGTCGATGGTGACCTCGACGGGGGATTGGTAGGTGCCGGCGTCATCGCCCGCTTTCCAGCGGAGTTTGCCCGTCGTCAGGTCGAAGGCATGCAGGAGTTTCGCGGGAGGGCCGAGTTCCACCAGGACCAAGTCGTCGACGAGGATCGGCGAGGTGCCGAAGCCGTAGAAGGGCAGGGGGGCTTCGTAGTCCTTCTGCAAGTCGTGCTCCCATGCGACCGAGCCGTCGTCGAGCTTGAGGGCGACGAGCCGGCCGTACGGGCCGAGGCAGATCGCCAGGCCGTCGGCCAGGAGGGGCGTCGCGATGGGGCCGTCGAAGGAACCGTCGTGGCCCGGGTACATCTTGCCGAGCCGGTGGCGCCAGAGTTCCTTGCCGGTCTTGGTATCGAGGCAGATGGCGACATCGGACTCGCCGTCGGCGAAGCAGGTGACTGCCTTGTTCCCGGCGACTGCGACGCCGGAGCAACCGCTGCCGAGTTCTTTCTTCCAGCGGGGGGCGAGCTTGACCGAGCCGGTGCGGGAGAGAAGGCCCAGCCCGGAGGCGTGCCCATCGACGTTGGGGCCGCGGAACCCGGGCCAGTCCCCTTCAGGGGCGGCGGCGGCCGCGGTGCCTAGGAACGGTCCGACCAAAAGGACGGCGAGCAGAGCGAGCGATCGACCCATGAGTCTTTCCTCCAAATGGGGATGCCGGCGGCGCGCTTTGGGGCGGAAAGCGACGAAAACGCGCCGAAATGACTCGATTCCGAACCAAAAGGAACCAAAAAGCGTCCGATCCGACGCGAAAGGGAACAGAAAAGGCGCCGAATCGGTCATCGAGCCGAGCGAGTGCCGCCATCGTCATATGGAGGCGGGGGGATTTTGGAATGCCAATTCCGAAAATAGCCCATGCGAGTCCCGAACGAGCGCCGGGTCGCTTGCCGGGGCGGCAAGATCGCGTCCCCGCCCATGCCGTGGGAGCTACTTGTCGTTGCCGAGGTGCGCGTTGAGTCGCTCTTCGAACTCGTGGTAGCGAAGTACCTGATAAAGCTCCGCCCGCGCCTGCATCGACTCGAGCACCGACTCCTGGGAGCCCTCCTGGCGAATCGCCTCGAAGACCCGTTGAGCGGCGAGGCTCGCGGCCCGAAACGCGGAGAGCGGGTAGAGCAAGAGCTTGACGCCGACCTCGCGCATCGCGTCGACGGAGGTGATCGGAGTCTTGCCGAATTCGGTGAGGTTTGCCAGCACCGGCACGGGGACCGCCTGGGTGAAGGCGCGAAAATCCTCGGGGCTGGTGAGTGCCTCGGCGAAGATCATGTCGGCGCCCGCGTCGATGTAGGCCAGACTTCGCTCGATCGCGGCGGGGAGCCCTTCCACCGCCACCGCGTCGGTCCGCGCCATGATCGCGAATTCCTTCCGCCTTCTTCCCGCCTGGGCGGCGCGGAGCCGTTCGAGCATCTCGGCGGTTTCGACCAGGACCTTGCCGGGACGATGCCCGCACCGCTTCTCGGCGACTTGATCCTCCATGTGGATTGCTGCCACTCCGGTGTCATCGAGGAGGCCGATGGCTCGTTCGATCATCAACGGTCCGCCGAAGCCGGTGTCGACATCGACCAGCAGGGGCAGCGTGACCGCCCCGAGAATCCGCCGGGCATCCTCGAGGACGTTGTCGAGCGTCGTCATCGCGAGATCGGGTAAGCCGAAGGAGGCGTTGGCGACGCCGGCCCCCGAGAGGTAGATCGCGCGGAACCCGGCCTGTTGGGCCAAAAGCGCGTGGTAGGCGTTGGTCGCCCCGACGATCTGAAGCGGGGTCTCCTCGCGGAGGGCATCCCAGATGCTGGGATTCCCGGAGGCTTTCGATGCGGGACTCATTCGTCTGTTTCCTTGTAGTTGCCTCTTATAAGCCGTCTCATTGGTTCCAGTAGGTGACCACTTCTTTGCAGCCTCGCTCTCGATTGTGACGGGAGCAACTCAAAACTGTGTTGTCTATCGTGTAAACACCGCCACGCTTTCCCGGCATTATCCGGTCGAGGTCAACTTCGCAGGTGCATTCGCCTGCAACCTTGCCTTTGTAGAAGCATTGGGGTGATCGTGCCTTACTCGCGTGATCGAGGATGATGAGGCGTTTCTGGCGATGCTCTGCGTTGAGCTTTCGGAACTGGTTCACGGAAAGCAGAATGTGTTCGAAACGATACTGGCCGATTCGGTCCGTGGGCAGCAATGAAATCACCTTCTGAAGGACCCACTCTCGGCCAACATCCGATATGAGTAGCGATTCACTGCGTAAAAACTCCGGATCTTCGTAGACCGTTCGTATTGCTTCTTGTAGAGGTAGGTCCTCGAATGTAACAAATAGTCTTGGGATGATTGGAGTCTTCATGTGCCGCTATACTAGTGTACTGTTTGCGAGTTGAGCGAACTTATGTCGCCCGCGATATCGCTTGTTGGGAATCGCAGATCTCGGAGTTCACCCTGTGTTCACCGTGACCCTGCGTTACCGAATAGATACGTGTCTGAATGAAACACTACACTAGGCTCTGTGTTGTCTCTTGCTGTTGTAGGAGACGTAGGTCACTAATTGGTTCAGCTTGAAGTCCGGCTCCTCATCACATCGTTTCTGAGCAGCGTCGAGTTCAGCTTTGAGTTTCTCTTTTGTGCAAATGAAGCCTGCAGCCCGTGCATGGGACCAATGTCGCGGAACTTTTCTTCTGGGACGTAGCTCAATGACTTTGGAGAATGTCGTTCCCAAAATGGTTGATCCACGATTGAGCGGACTCTCCTTTGGATGTCTAGTGTTTCCCCGACATAGATGCACTCTGAGTCGCTTGTCACAATGTACACGCCGGGGATAGGGGGTACCGAGTCAATATTATTCAAATCGATTGGTTGCGAAAGCCGACGGGAAGTTACCGTCTTGAATCCCTCATTGGCGAACTCTCGAGATCTCTGTGATCTCTTCCTTATCGCGAGCGCTGCCCAGCGATATTCGAAAGGTGTCTTCCCTGGAAATATGGACTTGGCCCATTTGTCAAAGTCAGCAGCGAGCGATGGATTACAAAGTATCTCGTCAAGAGTAGTGTCGTACTCTGTGCAGATAATATGCATCGCGATCTCACTTGCGAAACTGTATCTGTCCATGTCCGCAAAAGTGAGCCGACGTATCTTGTTGTTTGCTTTCGGTAGTTTCCCTGACTTTCGGATGCGTAGGAGGAGTCGGTTCCAAACAACAGCCGCTCCCCGAAGTCCTCTTCCTCGGCAGGCGGCGACAAACTTCTTGTTCAAAGCGGGGTCGCAGAGCAGAAAGTCAGTCGACTTTCCGTCGCACGTCTCCTGGTACGCTTCGATGATTGCTCGCTCTGTCGGTTCGTCAACGAATACTTTTTGAGGCTTTGCGCGGCCGCTCTTGGTGGTCGGGGCGCTGGCGATGGGATCCTCGGGACCGTCGAGGGGATCGCCCGGCTTGGTCTTCGCGAGTCGTTCCACGATGCGGGTCGCGTATTCTTTCGAGAGTTCGCTGCCAATCCATTGACGACCCAGCTTCTTGGCGACGGCGAGAGTCGTGCCGCTGCCGCCGAAGGGATCGAGCACCAGTTCGGTCGGGTTGCTGGAGACGCGGATGATTCGTCCGAGAAGCTGCTCGGGCATCTGGCAGCCGTGAAAGCCCTCGCGCTCCTTGAAGGTGCCGGCGACACGCGCGTAGTACCACGTGTCGTGCCTCGGGGCGAAGCCGCCTGGAGGGGCGTCCTGCGGGCGGAGGATCCAGGTGTTGTCGGGGAGTCGTCCCTTCGGATTGGCGCGGTTGTCGGCGTAGACGAGTTGCCGGGCCGAGGGCACGCGAACGTCGGGATGCTCGGCGTTGAAGGTGAAGTCTTCGGGATCCTTGACGAAATGGAACAAGTGCGTGTGCGAACGGCTAAAGCCCCGCACGCAATTGACGCCGAACGTGTAGTACCAGATCACCCAACTGCGGCAGTGAAAGCCGACGTCCTCCTGGGCGATCAGCTTGAGTTCGGCGGCGTACTCGTCCCCGATCGCGAGCCAGAAGGTGCCGTTGTCCTTGAGGGCGCGATAGACACCCGCGATCCAATCCTTTGACCACGCCAGGTACTCGCGGCGGCCCTTGCGGTCATCGTACTCGTCGTACTCGTAGCCGATGTTGAAGGGGGGATCGGCGAAGACCAGGTCGACGCAACCGGCGGGCAGGGCTCGCAGCGTCTGGACACAATCGCCCTGAATGAGCGTGTTGCGGGGAATCTCCAACCTGGTCGCCTCCTGTGCGTTCAAGGGGGTGTTCCGCGTGGGAAACCGCGGCCGGGCCATCGCGGGCGAACCTGCCTCAACGAGGGCTCGCGCCTGGCCGTCGAGCCGTGCGCGAGACGATCTTCCGTCCGTGAACCTGAAGTTGACAATTGTACATTTGTCGCGCGGGGCGACAAGGAATCGGGCGGCGTGTCGAAATCGCCAGAGGATCCATCAAACCACGTCAGGCGTACGTATCAAGAGGTAGCCGAACATATTTCTCCTCGCGACGCGAACTTCTCCGCGACTGGTCGGACGGCCCGTCGATTTCCGCGGGTTTAGCCGCCGTGACGCGAACGCTCCGAAGTGAGGGGACCACACGACAACAACCTGTTGAAAGGGATGGAACCATGGGCATGTACGATCGCGACTGGTACCGCGACGAGTACGCATCGCGGCAGCAAGACGGCTTCTCGGGGCTCTGGAATCGCTTCCGCCGATGGTGTCGCCAACTGTCCCAGTGAACCGTGACTTCACTCGGGACGGCGACCCTCGGCGCTCATTCCCCTCGCGTGGGTATGCCGAGAGGACAAACGCTCGCACGGCGGGATCGCGCCCGCCGCTTGGCGAGACCTTGGTTGGACTTGCGGATGATACAATAGCGGACGGGTGGTTTCGGGAGGCGAATCCGGCTTCGTGCCGTCTGATGATCGCGTCTTGAAACCACCCGTCGGCGTTGGTCATCCCAAGCAACCAAGGGAATCCGAGTCATGCACTCCATCACGTTCCCCCTTGTGGTCGCGGCTATCCTTCCCCTCGGCGCCGACTTTTCCGTAAACGATGCCAAGCCGGCCGCGTTTCACTCTTCCTATTCCGGTCTGGCGTACGATTCGGTCCGCCGGCTCTACGGAGTCGAGCAGACCAGGCATCGCGTGATCCAGTTTGATGGGGTGATGAAGCTCGTCATCGCGGGAACCGGCGATCCCGGCTACTCGGGCGACGGCGGGCCGGCAAAAGAGGCCCAACTGCGCGATCCGACCGGCATTGGCTTCGATCGCGACGGTAACCTCTACATTTCCGACACCGGCAATCACGTCGTGCGTCGCGTCGATGCTTCGACGGGAGTGATCACGACGGTCGTCGGCAACGGGGCGGAAGGCAACTCGGGGGACAAGGGACTTGCGGTCGAGGCCGAGCTGACCCAACCAACCGGGCTGGCGTTTGACCAGCATGGGCGCCTCTACATCGCCGATTCCGGAGCGGACTGCGTCCGCCGAGTCGACCTCACGACGGGCGTGATCGCAACGGTGGCGTCGGCCGATGGGACGAAGGGTTTCCTGGGCCCCTACGGTCTTGCGAGCAACGGCGAAGTACTTTGGATCACGCTCCAGCGAGGCAGCGCGTTGGCTCGCTTGCGACTCGGTTCGGAGCCACGGATCGTCCTTCCGCGGGGGCTGGGGAGTGAGGAGTCGCTTTCCAAGCCGGAGGGGGTGGCGGTCGGGCTCGACAACAATCTCTATGTCGCGGACACGGACAACAATCGCGTCTGCGTGCTCAGCCCGTTGACGTTCACCTTTGTTCGGCCTCCAATCGAGACGCAACGCCCTCGAGCCTTGGTGGTCATTCCGCCGCTGGGGCCGACGATCGCCTCGGCGCTCGATGCCTCCCTAATCAATGTTGGCGGCGAGGTCTACGGCGGGCTCGGCTACACCCGTTCGCGCGGCGGCTTTCGTCCCAACGTCGGGTCTCCCGTTCGCGGAGCCCGCTTGCCCCCAATCCAACGCATCGACTACTCACGCATCCAACCGAGCGGAAGCTTCTTTCCCAGGACCGCCCCACGAAATCCGTCGCCGTGAGAGAGGAGGGGGAGTAGAGAGGAGATCGGAGAAAGTAGAGAGGAGAGCTGTGTGCGAGGGAGATAAGAAGACCCCCTCTGACTCCCCCTTGGACAAGGGGGAGCATGAGAGAGGAGAGGGAGCCGCGCCGCGGCGGCCGATTTACTCGGGAGCGGGCTCTTCTCCGGGGACCATGACCATCCAGCCGACGCCGAACTTGTCGGTGAGCATCCCGTAACAGGGCGAAAAGAAGGTCGGTCCGATTGGCATGTCGATGGTCCCGCCGTCGGCCAACGCGTTGAAACAGCGCGTCGCATCCTCCGGAGAGCCGATGGTCAGCGCAAGCCGGAAGCCGTCGAAGTTGGCGCTCTTGTCGTCGCACCCGTCCGAGGCCAGGACCAGGGTCTCGCCAACCCGGAAGTCGCTGTGCATGATCTTGTTCTCGAACCCCGACTGGAGCATGCACTCGGGAGCCTGGTCGGGGCTCTCGCTGAACCGCAAGACCATGCCGACTTGGGCGCCGATCGTCTTCTTGTAGAACTTGAGCGCTTCCTCGCAGCGACCACCGAAGAAGAGATAGGGGTTCACGACCGAGCCCCGCATCGCGATGGTGTCGCGCAGTTGTTGTTCGTGGGCTGAGAACTTACCGCTCGGATCCCACTCGGCGAAATCCTCCATCTCGTAGAGGGGCCGAATGTCGATGTCCGAGTCTTCCAGCATCGGATTCGGACAACGTTTGACCCACTCGATCGCCTCGTCCATCGACTTGACGTTCCAGAGCCAGTAGCCGGCGACCAGTTCCTTGGTTTCGATGAAGGGACCATCCGTGACGGTACGGTTTGTCCCCGAAAAATGAACCCGGACCCCTTCGGAACTCGGTTTGAGCCCGTCGCCCGCTTGCATGATGCCGGCGTTGACGAGTTCCTCATTGAACTTGCCCATCTCGGTCATGAGTTGCTCGCTCGGCATCTCGCCTGCTTCGGAGCTCTTCGTGGCTTTGACCATCACCATGACTCTCATGCGTTCGTCTCCCTTGAAACGCTTGTGCTGTTCGACCTCTTTTCGGCCTTCCGCGGAGTAGTCGTTCGGGCGTGGACGAATTCGACACGAACGTTTCGGATTATGCGGGAAGTTTTTTCGCGGTTCACGTTGGGAGGGCGATTGTCCGAGATGGGGAGTCGGGCGACAGGTCTACCCGAAGTGGAAATGCGAAAGTCAGTCGTTGCACTCGGGGCGCATATCGAAGGCGCGACTGGCGACCCGTTTGGCAATATGGAGCTGTTGGCCGGTAGAGAGCCGGCTGAGGTATTGTCCCTTCGCGGCCTTGATCCAGCGGACCGGTCGGTCGCCGTAGTCGACCCTGATGCGAGTCAGCACGGGGCCCTCCAAACAGAGGGCGGTGTCGATCCCCTCGTCGAGGCCTCCCGGCGTGTCGATCTCGACGTACTGGATGCCGAGGGCTTGCGAGAGGCTCGCGTAGTCGATGGGGGCTAGGACGGTCGCGGTGGTTCGTCCGAACGCCGCATCCTGCAGTTTGGCCATGTACTGATAGCCCTGGTCGTCGAGGACGAAGAACTTCACCGCGAGCCCTTCGCGGGCGGCGGTCGCGAGCTCGAATCCGTTCATCATCAGGCAGCCATCGCCGGTGATCGTCACCGTTTGCCGTCCGGGGAACGCTCGTTGAGCTCCCATCGCGGCGGGGATCGACCAACCCATCGCCTGGTTGTCGACCGGGTTGAAGTAGGTTCGCGGGCCGCGGGCCTTGAAGACCTCGGCCGACCAGTGCTCGGTTAGTGTCACGTCGACAAAGACCATCGCGTCGTCTGTCGTCCGGGCGCGCAAGCACTGGACGAAGCGCATCGGGTCGACGCAGCAGGTCTTGTAGGACTTGCTGTTGAGACGCTCTTCGGCTCGGCGGTGCTTCGCGATTCTCTTGGTGAGCTTGTGGTTGCAAGGCCGCACCAGGCATTTCTTCTCGGCGAGCGCCGAAGAAAGGAAGAGGCCGGCGTCGGCGTGGACGCAGACGTTGGGGTGGATGATTTTGCCGAGATTGTCGGCGCAGGAGTCGACTTGGATGGCGTAGCGATGCTTTGGTATGGCGTACGACGCGGTCGAGACCTCGCTGTACTTGACGCCAATCGCGAGAACGAGGTCGACGTCCTTGAAGGTCTTCTGGGCGGTTCGCGTTCCCTGCGGTCCATAGCCCCAACCGACCGCGAGCGGATGATGCTCCGGAATGACGCCCTTGCCCGAGACGCTGGTCGCGACCGGCGCCTGGAGGACCTCGGCGAGCTCGACCAGCAGCGGGGCCGACTCCATGCAGCCAAGGCCGGCGTAGATGCCGACGGAGCGATCATGACAGCGCAGCATCCGCATCGCGCGCTGAAACGCGACCTCGTCGAAGGGCAGCATGGGGGCGGCCGGCGGTGGGCTGTTGTACTTCTCGATCTCCGCGAAGAGTTGATAGGGGATCACCACGCCGACCGGACCGGGTTCTCCGCCGCGTGCCAAACCGAAGGCGTGCCGCGTCGCGATGGGAATGTCGGCGGCGCGATCGACCTGGAGCACTTCCTTGGTCACGGGCCGCAGGAGTTCGGCTTGCGGGAAGGCGTGGACTTGGAAGGGCTTGTAGTCGCGGCCGCGATCGACGTCTCCGGCGATGCAGACGATCGGGGTGCTATCGAGGAGCGCCTCGCCGAGCCAGGTCTGGGCGTTGGTGATGCCGGGACCGGGAATGATCGCCATGACGCCGACGTCGCCGGTGCTGCGGGCGTAGCCATCGGCCATCGCGCCGGCCCCTCCCTCATTGGAGGTGAGCAGGTAGGGGAGTCCCTTCTGCTTCATCGCGTCCCAGAGGTCGTTCTCTTGGGCGCCGGGGATGCCGAAGACGCATCCGGCCCCTTCGAGGATGAGGGCGTCGACGAGGGCTTCGGCGCCGGTCATCTTGCCGCGGATCCAGCCGTCGGAGATCACGGTCGCGGTGCTGGTGGAAGCCGCCGTCGCCGTTGCCGCCGAAACTACCGAGGCCGAGGGAGCGACCAGGGCGTTGGCGGAGACGCGTTGCAGAAAGCCTCGTCGGGTGAGGGGTTTCCCCATGGGTGAATCGTCCTTGATGCTGGGCACGCCCTCGTGGCGCGCGACGGTCCTCACCCCTAGTCATCGGATGGTGGCTGCGTCCGCTTTTCGTCAATCGAGTTCGATTTGATCTCTGGGGAGAGGGGGGGCGACGGTTATGCGGGTGATCGCGACGACGTGCCAATCGCTCAGGGGATGCGGAAGCCGCGATCGCGAAGCATTGTCGTCAGCGCGATCAGCGGCAGTCCGACGATCGCGGTCTGGTCCGTCGAGCGAATGTTCTCGAAGAGGGTGATGCCGGCGGCTTCGAGCTTGTAGGAGCCGGCGCAGTCGAAGGGCTGGTCGCGTTCGACGTAGCGTTCGATCTCCGATCGCGAGAGGGAGCGCATCCGGAGGGTCGTGAGGTCGGTGTGCTCGGTGAGTCCCTTGGAGGAGAGGACCACCATCGCGGTGATAAGGCGATGTTCCTCCCCGGCGAGCCGCAGGAGCTGCTTGATGGCGGATGGGGCGTCGCCCGGTTTGCCGAGGGCCTTGCCGCGATGCTCGACGAGTTGGTCGCCGCCGATGATGGTGGCGTCGGGATGGCTCTCCAGGACATTCTCGGCTTTGGCTCGGGCGAGATCCTCGGCCAGTTCGTTGGGAAGGCCGGTGTGCGCCTCGGCGAAGGCGACTTCATCGACGACGGGCTTGGCGGTGCGAAAAGGGACGCCGAGCCGCTCGATGAGCTGACGTCGGTAGACGGAGGTACTGGCGAGGATGAGTTCGCGCGGATGGTGCCCTGATGGCGACATACGTTGGGGCCCGTTAGAAGTTCAGGAGAATCAGGATCGAAAACGCCAGCGGGTCGCGAATCAACGTGCTTCGACCTGGATCGTGAATGTACGTCAAGTTGGGCTGGAGCTGAACGACCTCGTTGAGGTGAATGTTATAGAAGGTTTGCCATTCCCATTCGTTGGCGGCGAGGCGTCCGTTGGCGAATTCGGCGGGCAGATCGGGATAGAGTTGGGCCTGGGTCGTATTGCCGGGCTGTCCCAGCTCGGAGGTCTGCTGGCCCCAGACCACGCCGAGCCCGAAGACATCCTGATCACGCCGATAGATCGGGCCGGTCCACTGGAACCCGGCCGTCGCCCCTTTCACGAACTGATTGACGCGTCCGTCGCCGGTCGACCAGGTGAGGAAGGCGGCGATGTCTTGATTGTCGTCGCACGGATCCTGCCAAAGCGTCTGCTGATGAATGAGGTAGAAGCCGGCGGTTCCATCCTGTGTGCCGCCGTCCCAACGAGGGAGTTCGCCACTCTGGCCCCAGCCACCGACGGAGAACTGTCCTGGGAGCTTCCGCTTGCCGAGGGAGTATTTGATTCCCGTCTCGCCCACGTAGAAGAGGTAGCCGTTGAACTGAGGGCCGAGCTCCCCGGTATTGATGCCTTCTCCGCCAAAGCGTCCGTCGTAGACGCCGAAGCCGGCGTAAAAGTGCTCGTTTGGATTGGCGAAGAGTTGAACGCCCGTGGCGGAATTGGGGTATTGCGGCATGTATTGAACCATGCCCGGAAGCGTCTCGAAGTCGTTACCAAGAAAGAGCTCGGCGTTGGTCACGTGCCCGAAGTAGTCGTTGGTCACGACCTTTCCCGCCAAGAGACTCAGTTTCCCGTCGAAGAACTCTTGTTCGATCCAGAGCTCGTAGAGTTCGCCCAGCGCCTCGGGAAAGTTGTCGTAGCCGTTGTAGTCGAGGACGTCGCCCGCAAGGTCGGTCGCATTGGAACCTCGGCGGTGCAGGAAAGTGATGTCGCCCTTGGCACCCTTCCATCCGAACATCTTCTCGAAGTCGGTGTCGAGTTCGACGGTCCCGATGTTCTGGTCCGCCCAGTGACCGGGTAGCAATCCGCCGAAGAAGACGGTGTTCCAGCCAAGAACCCAATCGACACTGAGGTTGAGTCCGTACTTGTCGATCCCTGTCATCCGGGTAATCAGGCCGGCACTTTGACCGGAGTCGGGATCGATGTCCTCGTTCTGCTCCGCCTGGTCGACCTGATCGTTGGAACCGCTACTATCGGAGCCATCCGCGGAGCCATCCGCGGAGCCACCGTCACTCGTCGGAGTCGGGAAAGGGGGTTCGTCCACCGATTGGATCGGAATGATCGAATCGCTCGGTAGGCGCAACTCCTCCGCGAACCCGTGTCGCGACAGCACGGCCAACAGCGAGAGGGCAAGGGCCCACGGGACGGCCGAGCGTTGGATGGTGCGAGTGCACATGACGTAAGTTCCGTTTTACCTTGTGAGACTCCGCCAGAAATTGTGTCGGACAGCGAAACCTGCGCAAAACAGACAAAATCACCAAGGGTGGTTCGTTGACGCCCTTGGCCATTCGCACAACCCGCCCCCCGTTCTTTCTTCCTTCCGGCGCCACGCCCTGTAGGATCATGTCCATGGGCCTGGCGAGTCGACGCGTGGGGACGTGGACTCGAGCGGTCGGATCTTCCGCCCTCCTGACCACCAACGCCGCCACCGAACGCTTGGGATGCTCACCTGACCGCCTACGTGGAAATAAACTGAGGAGTTGTCGATGCGACGTCGGACTTGGCTACTGTGCGTGTGGTCACTCGGGCTGGTGCTCACCCTAACGGGGATGGGCGAAGGAGCGGAAAAGCTCAAGGCGCTCATCGTCGATGGGCAGAACAATCACAAGTGGCAACAGACGACTCCCATTATCAAGAAGTCGCTTGAGGATAGTGGCCGCTTCACCGTCGACGTGGTCACCGCGCCGCCGAAGGGGTCGGATCTCTCGTCGTTCAAGCCGACGTTCGCCGACTACGATGTCGTCGTCTCCAACTACAATGGGGCGCCTTGGCCCGAGGAGACACAAGAGGCGTTCGAGGACTACGTCAAGGGCGGGGGCGGCTTCGTCTCGGTTCACGCCGCGAACAACTCCTTCCCCAAGTGGCCCGAATACAACGAGATGATCGCCCTCGGCGGATGGGGCGGACGGACCGAGAAGGACGGGCCTTACATTCGCTATCGCGAGGGGAAGGTCGTTCGCGACAACTCCGCGGGGCGTGGGGGAAGCCACGGCGCGCGTCACGAGTTCGTCGTCGAAACCCGCGACGCCGACCACCCGATCATGAAGGGATTGCCGACCGCGTGGCGACACACGCCCGATGAACTCTACGATCGTCTGCGCGGTCCCGCGAAGAACCTCAGCGTCTTGGCGACGGCCTATTCCGATCCCAAGACGGGTGGTACCGGCGAGCACGAACCGATCCTGATGACGATCGACTACGGCAAGGGGCGTGTCTTTCACACGACGCTCGGTCACGACACCAAGTCGATGAACTGCGCCGGTTTCCAATCGACGCTCAACCGTGGCACGGAGTGGGCGGCCACCGGCAAGGTCACGCAGAAGGTCCCGAAGGACTTTCCCGGTTCCGAGAAGACGAGCCCGCGTTCGTAGTGGTCTGTCCAAAGCCTAAACGTCATGTTCTAGGGTTCCCCTCACCCCGTGGGAGAGCGAGCCTCTTGTTCCCCTCTCCCTGTGGGAGAGGGGTTAGGGGTGAGGGGGTTCGTCTTCACGAATCACTCTTGATTGTCCGAGCCGGAATCTCCCCCACCCGGCTCGTTGCGTTCGCCGACCTCTCGAAAGCCAAGCCGAAACGAGAGCCGACTCTTGAGTCGGAGCCGCGATGGGCCAGTACGACCCGTTTCGCTGCGTGCTGGCCATCCAGGCCAAGTCACTGTCACCCCGGTGGCGCCCGAGAACTTGGATGATCGGTGTGCTGGGGATACGGGCTCGACGACCTTCTTTTCCTTCAAACCGTTTTGAGATCGGACCGACAGCATGAGCACGATCCTCGTCCTCGGTGCCTTCGATACCAAGGGAGCCGAGCACGCGTTCCTGCGGGAGTGCTTATTGGAGGCGGGCGTCGAGGTCCTCTCCGTCAACCTCGGCGTCATGGGCACCACCGACCGCTTCCCCGTCGACATCGAAGCCGACGAGATCGCCCGTCATGGCGGCGAGTCGGTCTACGCCCTGCGCGAAGCGGGCGATCGAGGCGAGGCGGTTCGGCTGATGGGCGAAGGAGCGGCGTCGGTTGTCCGCGAACTCTTCGACGAAGGACGCTTCGACGCGATCGTCGGCATGGGCGGGTCGGGCGGCACGAGCATGATCGCCGCGGCGATGCGCTCGCTCCCGGTCGGCGTCCCGAAGCTATGCGTCTCGACGGTCGCGGCCGGAGACATCGCTCCCTACGTGGGCACCAAGGACATCGTCATGATGCCATCGGTGGTCGACGTCGCCGGCGTCAATCGTGTCAGCCGGGTTCTCATCCGCCAGGCGGCCGCGGCGATCGTCGGGATGGCGGGCCAATCGGACGCGCGACAGCCGGAGAGCGAGAATCCTGTCGTGGCGGCGACGATGTTCGGAAACACGACCGAATGCGTCGATGCCTGTCGTCGCTATCTCGAAGAGAGTGACTTCGAGGTGCTCGTCTTCCACGCGACCGGGGTTGGCGGCCGAGCGATGGAGGAACTCATCGACGAGGGGTGGGTCGACGCGGTGCTCGATGTCACGACGACCGAATGGGCCGACGAGATCGCCGGCGGCATCATGAGCGCTGGGCCGACGCGACTCGAGGCCGCGGGGCGTCGCGGTTTGCCTCAGCTCATCGTGCCGGGGTGTCTCGACATGGTGAACTTCGGTCCGATCGAGACCGTGCCCGAGCATCTGCGGCGGGGCGATCGGCACTTCTACGAATGGGCCCCCGCCGTCACGCTCATGCGTACGACTGCCGAGGAAAACAGGCGGCTGGGAACGATCTTCGCCGAAAAGGCCAATGGTGCCCAGGGACCGATCGCGTTCCTCGTCCCCACGTGCGGGTTTTCGGTTCTCGGGGAAGAGGGCGATCTCTTTCATGACCCCGAGGCCGACGGTGCCTTTTCAGAGGGTTTAAGGGAAACGCTCGATCCGTCCATCCGCGTCGAGACGATCGACGTTCCCATCAACGATGCCGCCTTTTCGAAGCGAGCGGTCGCGATGTTGTTGGAACTGATCGAACAAGGTCGGGCATCGGGATAGGGCCTTGGAGGCTCCAGAGTCGAGGATCGGGTGGCACTGGCTGCTTGTCAGCCAGTGAGGATCGCTGGCGAATCCCCGACGTCGAGAGTCTTCGAGGATGCCTACGTGGAGCGAATATGTTCTCTGCATGCCCACGCAAGCGTGAGTCCTCTCTGCATGCCCACGCAAGCGTGAGCATGGCACCCAGAACGGACCGGATGGTTGTTATTGAGGGCCGATGACTGGGCGGAGCAAGCTCGCGGGGGTGGTGAGGATCTGCCTTAGGACCGAACCCGGCTCCGGCGTGAAGACCGGGTCGGAGAGCTGGCCGGTCACCCGCACCGTCAAGAGCTGATCGCTGGCGGTGTTGAGCGTCTCAGTGAAGACGGGAATGCGAAGCCGTCCCCGCGCCCAGCGGGCGCCGAGCCTCATGTCGATGTCGCTCGTTTCGAGATTCATACGTCCCTGCTTCTCGACGAGAAAGAGGCTCACCGAGGGGCTGATCAGTTCGAACTTGTCGACGAGTAGCAGGCGGTCGCGGAACTTGAACGTCGCCGAGGCGGTTTCGAAGGCCTGCCCGTCGGGCATCTGAAGGCTCAAGAAGTCGAAGAGATCGAAGAGCAACGGCAGCCGATAGATGTCGGCGTTGTGCATGTTGATGGTGCCGTCGCCATTGAGTTGGTGAATCGTGGCTCCCTCGCCCTGGAAGACGAGGCTCGCGTTGACCAGGCCGTCGACCGCCGGTCCGTTGGGCCAGGTTTCACGAACGTACTGACCAAAGCTGGCCCCGAAGACGTCGAGTCGACACTTATAGGCCGGGACGTCGCCGCACGACGCCCAGACCCGTCCGTGCAGTTGGCCGCTGTAGAGATTTCCCTTGATGTTCTCGACCCAGATCTCGTCCCCCTTGCCTTCGACGCGGCAAGAGACGTCGGTCGCGCGGAATCCGGTCTCGGTCACTTCTTGAAGGTAGATGTTCCCTTGGACCTGGTGGTCGTCGCCGATCGAGCTGCCGACGATCGTTGCGGTGCCGGTGACATTGGTGAGGCCCACGGAGGGAATCAAGTTGGCACGTTCGAACCCGAGGCTCATGTCGACGGAGCTTTCGAGTGGTTGGTTCGGATTGTCGTACCAGCGAATGCTCTCGTGCTTGATCTTCAGGGACCCCGGCTTGTCCGGCTTGAGGAAGTCGAAAACGACGCGGTCGTCGACGGGAAGCGCCTGGCGGAGGTCGTCGTCGAAGACGAGTGCCGGGCAGATGACGCCGTCGAGGAGCAGCCGTCCTCCATCGGGGAGGATGTTGATCTGGCCCGCGGTGCACGACCAGGGAGCGTCGCCGTGCCGGGCGGTCATCTTTTCCCAGCGGACGGTATGGTCGGCGTAGCGAACAACGCCACTGAGGTCCTCGAATCGATAGGGGAACGAGGCTGGGGTAACGGCCGCCTTGACCGGATCGAGCTCGAACTCGACGCGTGCCTCCTCGCCGGGTGGCTTGGCGAAGTCGTACTGGAGGTTGGCCGTTCCTTCCGGCTGAACCTGGTCCCAGGCGGCGTGCCAATCGAGGGGGAGGGCCCGCTTGAGCTTGGCGTCGAACGGAACTTGGTAGCCCTTCACGTGGACTTCGACGTGGACGCCGTCGGTCGTCTTGATCGTCTGGCCATCGATGCGCACGGAGGCCTCGCCGCTACGACCGACGAACTGGCGAAAGACGGTCCGTTCGGGAGAGATCGAAAGGTGTCCGCTAACGTCGTCGAGCGGGTAGGGGAACCAGTCGCACAGGCAACGCGGATCCTCGACATCGGCTTCGATCTGGAAGGTCGCTTTCTCGGCTCCCTTGGGACGCGTGATCCGCGCTTGATAATCGGCGTGGGCTGTTCCATGGAAACGTTCGGCGATCGCTTGCACATTGGGCGGCAACGCGCGCCGGAGTCGTTCGTCCAACGGGAGGTCGGTTCCCGAGATCGTCACGTCGATCGCCGCGCCCGGTTTGACATCGGAGAGAGACCCGTGCAGTTCGACGGGAGCCTTGCCGGTGAGCCCGCGGGCATCAAGGGAGACGGTGCCGTCCGTATTGAAGGTCGCTCGTCCGTCGACGTTGGTGGCGGTGAAGGGGAGCCGATCGTAGGTCATCGTCAGGTTGCGGCCGCTGACGCTACCGTGGAAGACGTGGGTCCCGCCTTCAGGAAGGATCTTGCCGACGACGCTGACCGATCCGGTCGGGTTGTACTCGTCGAGAAGCTTCTGTTTCGACTCCGGAAGCATCCGGTAGATCTCGTGAGAGATGGGGAGATGCTCGACGCGGACTTCGGCTTGCCAGTTGCTCGTGTCCCAGTTGGGAACCGAGCCGGTGAGCTTGGCCGTCATTGGGCCCATCTTGCATTCGAAGTCGGTGACGCGTGCGCCGGTCGCGTCGACGCGGAACGAGGCGCTCGCGCCCGAGATAGGGTAGGGGAGCCGGGGATCGTCGATCGCCCCCTCGGTCAGTTTTCCCGCGAGGGCCAACGATCCGCCCGGGCCGTTATCGGGGCCGCCGACATGCTTGGCGGCGGAGAACTTCGCTTGGAGTTCGATCTTTCCCGACAGCGTTTCGGGTCGGCTCAGGAGCGCTTCGATGAGGGCCGGTTGGGCCTTGCGAAGCCCGGCGAGGTCGAGAGGGCCATCGCTGGCGATCGTCCCTTTCGCGGATTTCTTCGCGCCGTCGGCGGTTCCACTTAGTTGCAGCGGAAAGATGGAGTCGATTAGGCATTGGGCCGACCAGACGATATCGCTTGGTGGCTTGCAATCGAGGTGCAAGTCGACCCCGGTCAGTTCGATCGGTTTGATCGCGTGGGAGGAGAACTCGACCGAGATCCGGGCGTCGCGGACGTCGACCGCCATCTCCGTCGGAAAGATGATCGGTTTGTCGGAAAGCCAAGGCGTGACGTTCCAGCTTCCATCGTCGAGTTCCCGGAGCCGGAGCGTCGGTTTCTCGATGACAATGCGGCGGACGCGGAATTCCCCGTCGAGGAGCAGGTCGCGGCGAATGCGGACGTAAAGAGCGCTAAAGTCGAGGAAGTCTTGCTGTTTCCCGTCGTCATCGGGGAGCTTGACGACCAGATCGCGCAACACGACGCTCGAGAGGGGATGGCCCTCGACGCGATCGAGGGTGACTTCGGCCCCCGGGAGGGTCTTGCGGATCGCCCCCAGCGTCAGACGCTGTAGCGTTTCGGGATCGGTGTAGTGGAGGTAGACGTACCACGCCAAAACCCCCGCCCCGAAGACGACAAGGCAAAAGAGCATCACGACCGTACGGCGGAATCGTGCCAACACGGTGCACCTACCCTTCCTGGACCGGCGTCGTTCGTGGTCCCGCGGCCTGAAACCAAGCGGCGTACAAGACCACCGCTCCCGCTCCGGCGAGGATGTCCACCAGGGGCATCGCCGGAACTCGGTAGCGGATCGAACTGACGAAAACCATGTGTAACAGTGAAAAGTAGACCGCCGGCAACAGACACAGCGCCATCAACCGCCAGCGACGGCGTTGACTCCAGATCCCCACCAGCGCGAGCCCGTAGATCGGGACCGACGCCAGCGTCCCCACCACTATCGGCAACGGTCGCTGGTACTGCGCGGCGTTCGGCCACGGAGACCAGAACCGCCACAGTTTGATCGCCGAAAGTGAGACGACCCGAAGCGGCTCGGCGCGCATCGCCTCGATTGACTCGTCGCGCCAGTAGCGATCTTGTTCCAACTCGTTCATGCCGGCGAGGTCCGCTTCGACTTTGAACCGCATGTCGCTAGCACCCGTGGCCTGGGGGCCGACGCCGTCGTAGAGGCTTTCCCCCACGTTGGTCGTCGTCGGCACCCATGCCCCGAGAACCAACGCGTTGCGCACGATCCAAGGAGCCATCGTCAGGAGGAGCCCAACGAGGGATCCCACGAGGGTCGTCAGCGACGCCCGACGATGATGCGTCGCTCCCAGGAACCAACTGGCCGAGAGTGGGGTCAGCAACAAGACGCTCGGACGTACCAACGTGGCCAATCCCGCCAGGACCCCCATCGCCGCTCCCGCGAGGAACGAGGGGCGATCCAAGTGACGTATCGCCAGCCAAGCCGTCGCCATCAGCAGCATCGTGAAGGCCGTTTCCGAGAGTTCGACCGCACCGAGCAAGGCCGCGTACGGATCGAGCGCCGCCACGAGCAGCGCGAGCAGCGCGGTGCCGCGCGGGAAGCCCATGCGCTCGCATTCCCTGCCGATCGCGAGGACGAACCAACACGTCACTGTCCCGAGAAGGGCCTGCGCCCACAGCACGGCTCGAAGGTGTTGTCCACCCGCGATCCACCAGCAGCCCGCGATCAGCGCGGGGTAGCCGGGCGTTCGGATCGCGGCGGTCTCACCGAGCCGGTAGGGCTCTCCCTCGTAGATCCGACGGGCGTAGGCTTCGTAGAGCTCGCTGTCGGCAAAGGGAGCGGGAGCCCATCGAAGGGCGGCCTCAGCCAGCGCCAAGCGAAAGAGCAAGCCGGCAAGAAGGATCGCCCAGCATGCCCATCTCCATCGTCGCTCGTCGGTCCGCTCCAGACTCTTGCTCCGGCGATACGTTCCGTCGTGATCCGGTCCCCGAGTCCCCCCAGCGGGGACGCGAAGAGACTACGGGCCACGCATAGGCGCGGTCGCTCTTCGGGTCAATCTCAATGGCACGAGGCGAAGAGCGCGAAGAAGGCGACGCGGAGAACTTGGCGAAGGGGCGCGTCCGCGTCGCGTTGGGATGGGTCGAGAAGATGCCCAGCATGCGTTCGCTGGGTAGTCGGTCAGATCGGAGCGTGCTGGCGTTCGTTGATCGCGCTGAGGTATAGAAACGCCGACTTGGCTTCCGGGGCGTCGTGGATCAGTTCCCGCGCCGCCTTGACGACATCGCGACGACTGACCTGGCCGACGAGTTTCTCCCCGCGAAGGACGGGGAGCCGTCGGGCGTGCGTCTTGATGAAGATCTGGGCGATCGTCAGGAGGTGGGTCTCCTCGGTGATCGTTTCGACGTCGTCGCGCGGCTGCATGAAGGCCTCGACCTCGGCCGAGGGGAGGACGTCGACGGCGCCGCGAATCATGACCGCCATGCATCCGCGCTCGGAGAACGCGCCGAGCAGGTGGTTCTTCTCGTCGACGACAGGGGCGCCGGAGATCTTGTGACGCAGCAGGACATCGATCGCCTCGTACACATCCATCTTCGGAGAAAGCGTGACGAGGGAGGTGACCATGATGTCTTTCGCGAGGAAGGGTTTGGACATGACGTGATTCCTTGACGACAGCAGGTCGGACATCGCGGCGTCGCGAAGAGGTCGCGGTCGCGAGAACGAACGTCTCGCAGTTCCCAGTCGCTCCTTGCCCCTGGGGAGGCTTGCGAGCGACGACGCCGAGATCAAACCGCTCCTATTCTACCCCCAGCTACGCGATTCCGGCCAACTTTTGTCGGTCACCGGCGCTTGCCCGCGTCGTCAATTGGCTGCACGTCACCCGCCCGGTTGGTAGCATGAATGGGGTCAAGCTCGAGAAGGAAGCCCGCATGCACCCCACTCAACGCCCCCGGCGCAATCGTAAATCGGCCACCATTCGCGGCTATTGCCGGGAAACCCACTTGGGTCGGGAACACCTGGTCTACCCGCTCTTCATTCACGAAGGGAGTGACGATCAACCGATCGCGTCGATGCCGGGGTGCCACCGCTGGAGCCCCGATGGACTGCTGAAGGAGGTCGAGGCGGCGCACCACGTGGGTGTCGGCTCGATCATCCTCTTCCCCGCGATCGACGAGTCTCTAAAGACATCGCGCGGCGAAGAGTCGAGCAATCCGGAGGGACTCGTTCCCAACACGATTCGGCGGCTCAAGTCGCAATGGCCCGACCTGACGATCCTGACCGACGTCGCCCTCGACCCCTACTCAAGCGATGGGCACGACGGCATCGTCTCGCCCGAGGGAACGATCCTCAACGATGAGACGGTCGCGGTATTGACCGAGCAGGCGCTCTGCCATGCCCGGGCCGGAGCGGACATCGTCGCTCCCAGCGACATGATGGATGGTCGTGTCTCCGCGATCCGCGCCGCCCTCGATAGCGAGGGATTTCAGGATGTCTCGATCCTCTCGTACACCGCGAAGTATGCATCAGCCTTTTACGGTCCGTTCCGCGACGCTCTCGACTCGGCCCCTCGCTTCGGCGACAAGAAGACCTACCAGATGGATCCCGCGAATGCGCGCGAAGCCCTTCGCGAGCTGCGTCTCGACGAGGCCGAAGGGGCCGACATGGTCATGGTCAAACCCGCGGGCCCCTACCTCGACGTGATCCGAAGGATTCGCGAAGCGACCACGTTGCCGGTCTTCGCCTACCAAGTCAGCGGCGAGTACGCGATGCTCAAAGGGGCTTGCGAGCGCGGCTGGCTCGATGAGTCACGCGCGGTGATGGAGAGTCTTCTTAGTATTCGCCGGGCCGGCGCCGACGTGATCTTGACCTACTTCGCGCGCCAGATCGCCGAGAGCTTGTAGGGAGAGACGCATCGTCGCTGAGTCATTTGGAGTCATCGACGAGCGTCCATCGACTGGGCACGCGAGCCCGAGCGACATACAATTTCCTTAGCTCCGAACGAACGTCGTTCTCATTCCCCACCAGGGATCGCCCTCTTGTTCCAGCGCCGGTCGAGAATCGTTGTCGTCATTGCCAGCGTGGCGGGGTTGCTCGCGAGCGTGATCGGCTTGCCGCTGCCCGACCTTCGCGGCGACGGCGAACGGATCGCGTCGCAGCCCTATCCGTGTGAGTTCCGCCCGTGCGGCTGCCTGACCGCGCATCAGTGCTGGTCGGGTGACTGTTGCTGTTTCAGTCTAGAGCAGAAGATTCGCTGGGCTCACGAGAAGCAGATTCCCCTCCCCGCGGTCGCGATCGAGGCGGCTCGTCGCATGGGACTGCCGACGGCGCCGAGGCCCAATGCGAGCGGTTCGTGCTGTTCGGTCGAGACCGCGTCCTGCTGTTCCGCCACCGAGGCGCCGCGGGTGCGCGAGTCCGCGCCGTGCTGTGCGACGAACTCCTCAGACGCCGCAAGTTGCCAGGACTCACATCGCCAACGAGTTACCCATCGGCGCACCGCGGACGATCGCTCGCGGATGGTGATCGGTCTGTTCGCCAATAGTTGCCGTGGCAAGTCGAGCGTCATGATCGTCACCGGGCTACTCGATCTTCCGCCGATGACGCCGATGGTGGTGACGCTCCCACGCGCCGAGGATCGGCTTCGTGCCGTTCCGTCATCGAGTTCGCTCCGGCGGACACGTCCTCCCACTCCTCCCCCTCGGGCTTGTTAGGTTTCTCGACAATTCGCACGCCGCCATGGGTCGCACCGTCGTTCGCGAAGTCACTGGACTTCCGCCGCGGCAGGTCGTTCGGCCGTCGCCATGGTCTCACGCCGGGTGTTTTCCCGTTGGTCGGCGTTCCCACGAAACGCGAAGAGCTTTCCTTCGGACGGCTCGCTACGGTCTCGAGACCAACGCCCAACACCTGAGAAATGGAGGATGGATGCGATGCGCATCAAACGCGGATTTACCCTCATTGAACTGCTTGTCGTGATCGCGATTATCGGTGTGCTGGTGGCGATGCTGCTGCCGGCGGTCCAACAGGCTCGCGAAGCGGCACGCCGTGCGCAGTGTAAGAACAATCTCAAGCAGCTCGGAATCGCTCTTCACAACTACCACGAGTCGCACTTGGTCTTCCCGCCGGGATACATCGCTCGCGGAGTCTCCTCGGCGGACAACTCGGGCGCGGAGACCGGGCCGGGCTTCGCGTGGGGCTCGATGCTGTTGCCCTATACCGACCAAGAGGCGATCTACAACCAGATCGACTTCGAGGCCGATGCCACCAGCGCCGTCAACACGACGTCGTCGGCCCAAGCCTTCAATAGCTTTCTGTGTCCCTCCGACGGGGCCGAGAAGACGTTTACCGTCAACGACGGCAGCAACGACCACACGCTGGGCAGCGCCAACTACGTCGGGGTCATCGGATACGGCAGCGCGACGATGAATCCGGGCAATCCCAATGGCGCCGGCATGTTCTACCGCAACAGCAGCGTTCGCTTGAACGACATCAGTGACGGAACGACGCGGACGCTGGCTCTGGGCGAACGCTCCCACGAACGGCGATCCGGCACCGGTGGTACCGTCGTCGAGTCCGATTCGACCTGGTATGCGGCCGTGCCCGGCGTCGATCGTTCGGCGGGCATGATGATGATGCCCTCGATGACCGAGGGACCGGCCTCGCTGGTCCTTGGCCACGTCGGGCAGCCCGCGATGATGAGCATGATGGCGATGCATCACACGCCGAGTCAGACGACACATATCGTCAATTTCTCGTCGAAGCATCCCGGTGGCGTTCACTTCCTGATGGGCGACGGTTCGGTCTTCTTCCTCAACGAGAACGTCGACTACTCGACCTTCCGGTGGTTGGGGGAGCGAAACGACGGCAACATCACCGAAGGGCTGTAAGGCCGATTCCCTGGATGACGGCTCGGACGAACCTTTTCCCTGACACCCCTCTTGGTGGTTCGAGGATGGTGCAGTTGAACGAGGCCTTCCCTTACATGCCCACGCGAGCGTGATCCTGGTGGTCACGCAAGCGTGGGGGCACCTGGGGAGGAGTCTCTGCTCCGGTTGGCCGAACCGGGGGAGACGGGCGGACGAGAGCTGGTGAAGATCGTCGGTTAGCCAAGGAGGGGGGAATCTAACGACGGGCCGAGTGACGCGGGAGGGCGTGGTTCGCTACAATTGGTTTGGAACGTCGTGACCATCGTGGTACGATTTCCCAATTGGAACAATCGGCGCCTCGGGGGTTGGCCTTCGCCGCGCAGCTTCTCTCATCTTCGTCGATGAGTGGGGCGCGAGGGGATGAATGAGGTCAACGGACAAGTAGAGGCGTCACGTCTGGACGCGCTCGAAGGCGAGGGTCGCTCGCGATCCCGCCTGGTTCGTTGCGGTTCTAAAGGAATTTTACGTCGTCATCTTGGAGTGGCCGTGATCCTTCTCTCGATCGTTCTTGGCTTGCTGACGGCTTTCGCTGGTATCATGCTGACCGCCCGGTTGACCGATCTTGGTCAGCGGCCTCGCGAAACGTCGCGGTACACCTGGACACTCAAGCCCATCGCGATTCCCGTCGCGCGAGGCTCGGTCGATGGGATGGGTGGCCGAACAAGTGGGCAGACCTGGGGAACGCGTGGGAGTCGCCGTGCCGAGCACGGATGGCGCCGGCAGCGATCCGTCCGGTCAAGACTTTGCGAATAGGTCGGAAGCTCTTTCGATCCTCCCAACGTCGACGTTCTTCCTCGCCGCGATGATCGAGCCTGCGTCCCGCCTTGATGGGGTGGAAAAAGGTGGAGCTCGATATCGTCTCGCTCTTGTCCGCCGTCGCGACGGCGTGCGTGGGCGCAATTTTTGTCCTCGGGTTATTGATCTACAATGACCGATTTCGCGTTTCGGCGGCGACGCGCGAAGCCGACATGATCGTCGAGGAATCCCGCCGCGAGGCAGAAAGTACCCGCAAACAGTCGCAGCTTGATGCCCGCGAATTGGCGCTGCGCGAACGAGAAGCCCTCCTGGGGGAACTCGACGAAATGCGCAAGGAGCTGCGCGCCGTCGAGCGGGACGTCGAGAATCGCGAATTGGAGATCGAACGCAAGCTCGAGGCGATCACCAAGCGGGAACGCACCCTCGAAGCGGCCCAGCGAAAGGCCGCCGACTCGGTTGAGCAGTGCGAAAAGCGCAAGCAACGTCTCGATGTTCTGCTCGCCGAGCAGCGCGATGTCCTCCAGAAAATCACCGGGATGACCAAGCCGCAGGCGGAGAAGCTCCTGCTTGAGCGGCTCGAGAACGACTTCAGCGAGGAGATCGGCGAACGGGTCATGCGGTTCGAGGAGCAGCTTCGCCGCGACTGCGAGCAGAAGTCGAAGGAGATCCTCGCCAACGCGATTCAGCGCTACGCGCCGGAGTATACCGCCGAGACGACCGTCGCAACGATCGATATTCCCAGCGACGACATGAAGGGTCGAATCATTGGCCGCGAAGGACGGAACATCCGGGCCTTCGAGAAGGCCAGCGGCGTTGACGTGATTGTCGACGACACCCCCGGCATCGTCGTGGTCAGCACCTTCGACAGCGTCCGACGCGAGATCGGCAAGCTGGCGCTCCAGCGTCTGATCGCCGACGGTCGTATCCATCCCACCCGCATCGAGGAGGTGGTGACGGAGGTCAAGGACGACATGGAGAATCACATCCTCGACCTCGGCAAAAAGGCCGCCCAAGAGGCGGAAGTGCCCAACCTCCACGAGAAGCTCATTCGGCTCTTGGGCAAGCTGAAGTTTCGCACCAGCTACAGCCAGAACGTCCTCAATCACTCCGTCGAGGTCGCGTTGCTTTGCGGCCTGATCGCCGACGAGTTGGGGCTCGACGCCGACTTGGCGCGGCGTTGCGGCCTCCTGCACGACGTCGGCAAGGCGGTCGATCACGAGATGGAGGGCGGCCACCCCCAGATCGGCGCCGACATCGCCCGACGCTGCGGCGAGAACGAAATCGTCCTGCACGCGATCGGCGGTCATCACGACGATGTTCGGGTCGACATGATCTACACCGTGCTCGTGGCCGCGGCGGACGCCATCAGCGCCTCTCGTCCCGGGGCTCGTCGCGAAACGCTTGAGAAGTACGTCAAACGCTTGGAGGAGCTCGAAGCGGTCGCGACGGAGCAGAATGGGGTTGAAGCCGCGTACGCCATTCAGGCGGGCCGCGAGATTCGCGTCATCGTCAATTCGCAGAAGCTAAGTGACAAGCACGCCGCCAAGGCCTGCCGCGATATCGCCCAGGCCATCGAGAAGCGACTCACTTACCCAGGCGAGATCAAGGTCACCGTGGTGCGGGAAACTCGCGCCGTCGAGTACGCCCGCTAGCAAGGAGGACCGCGTTGAGAGTCTTGATGGTGGGGGACGTCGTCGGCAAGCCGGGGCGACGCATGGCAGCCCGGGCGATTCCCCTCCTCCGTGCCAAGTACGATCTCGATCTGGTGGTGGTCAACGCCGAGAACGCCTGTGGCGGGTCGGGGATCAATCTCAGCGGCTACAAGGAGATCGCTCAAGCGGGTGCCGACGCCTTTACGATGGGCGATCACATCTACAAGAACCGCGACATTCACACGCTCTTTCGCGACGAGAAGCCGATCTGCCGCCCCGCGAACTATCCTGAGGAGGCGCCGGGGCCCGACCATCTCGTCGTCAAGAGTCGCGACGGCGTTCGCGTGGCGGTGATCAGCTTGACGGGGCGGCTCTTCATGAAGGCGTGCGATTGCCCATTGCACGCGGCCGATCGGGTTCTCGCTCAGCTTTCCGATGACGTTCGGGTCGTGCTCGTCGACATCCACGCCGAGGCGACCAGCGAGAAGCAGACGGTGGGCCGTCACCTCGCCGGGCGCGTCAGCGCCGTTGTCGGAACCCATACGCATGTCCCCACGGCCGACGCCACGGTCTTTCCTCCAGGAACGGCTTACTTGACCGACTTGGGAATGACGGGGCCTTACGAGAGCATCATCGGTCGCCGGCACGACCGCGTCGTCAAGACCTCGTTTACCTTCGAACCCTCCTACTTCGATGTCGCCAACGGCGATCCTCGTCTCAGCGGCGCCCTGATCGACATCAATGGCGATTCCGGCCGGGCCCGTTCGATCGAGTTGATTCACTTGAGCGAAGTGGCGGTGGCCGAACTCGAAGCCTCCGCGGAGGGTGCGGGTTCATGAGCGGAGAGGTGCCGCCTCTCGCGCCGGGCGCTTCGTCCTCACCTGTCCCGGCCGAGGTCCTGACGGTCAGCGAGCTCACCTACGTCATTCGCCAGCAACTCCAAGCGACCTTCGCGGAGTTGTGGATCGAGGGCGAAGTCTCCAACTTCCACCGAGCCGGTTCGGGGCATCTCTACATGACGCTCAAGGATGAGCAGGCTCAGCTTCGGGCCGTCATGTGGCGAGGAGAGTCGTCCAAGTTGCAGTTCGACCTCGCCGACGGGATGGCGGTCCTCGCCTTTGGCTCGATCGACGTCTACGCGGCTCGCGGACAGTACCAACTGCGGATCCATCGGTTGCTTCCGAAGGGAATCGGCCCGCTGGAGCTCGCTTTTCGTCAACTTCGCGACCGTTTAGCGTCCGAAGGGCTCTTCGATCCAACCAAAAAGCGTCCAATTCCGACATTTCCGAAGCGAATCGCGCTCGTGACGAGTTCGCGTGGGGCCGCGATCCGCGACTTTCTGGAGGTCACCGGTCGACGGTGGCAGGGGGCGGAAATCGTCGTCCTTCCCGTCGCGGTCCAAGGAGAGCGGGCGCCCGAGGAGATCATCCGGGCGCTGGCCGACGTGGCCCGACTCGACGTCGATCTCGTCATCTTGATTCGAGGTGGGGGGAGTTTGGAGGATCTTTGGGCCTTCAACACCGAGTCGGTTGTCCGTGCGATCGCGGCTTCGCCGGTCCCGACGGTGACCGGGATCGGGCATGAGATCGACGTCACCATCGCGGACATGGTGGCGGATCTGCGGGCATTGACCCCGAGCGAGGCGGCCGAAAGGGTCTTTCCCGACGCGGCGGCGTTTCGCGTCGGGCTCGCGGCGCAGCAAGATCGCCTACTCGGAGCCCTGCGGCGACGACTCGAACTCAGCCGCGAGCGCGTCGCCCGACTGGGAGCCTCGGCGGCGTTGTCACGACCGCTCAGCATCCTCGAATCGCGGGCTCGGGACGTCGACGATGCGGAGGCCGCTCTCGCACGCGGCATCTTGTATCGCTGTGAGGATGCCAAGCAACAGCTCGCTCGGTGGGGGCAAGCCCTCGACGCCCTCAGCCCGCTCGGCGTCCTCGCCCGAGGTTACTCGCTGGCCAGTCGAACGACGGACGGCACCCTGATCAAGAGCGTCAAGGAGGTGGCCGTGGGAGAGGAGATCGACGTCCGCGTCGCCGATGGCGTTCTCAAGAGCACCGTGAAACAGGTAGAGACCGATCATGAGCACGAATGAATCGACGCCCCCCGCGAACTTCGAAGAGGCCCTACGGTCGCTCGAAGGGATCGTCCAACGTCTGGAGCGGGGCGAGGGGAGTCTGGACGAGAGCCTCGAAGGGTTCGAGGAAGGGGTGCGGCTGCTTCGCTATTGTCGGGCGTCGCTCGATACCGCCGAGGGCCGGATTCGCGAGTTGGTCGATATCGACGAGCATGGAACCGCGCGGCTCCGAGACTTCGAGCACGAAGCGACTTTCGAGGGCCAGGCGAAAGCCAAGCCGAAACGGGCGCGGAAAAAGAAGCCTGCTGTGGAGAAAAGCCCCGAAGATGACGACGCTGTCGACGAGTCGGAGAGGCTCTTCTGACGGGGCGCCCCGTCGAATGCCCATACATCCCTCGCCGTCGTTCGCGGGACGATTGCCTAGGCCGGGCTAGGCCGCGATCGCGCCCGGCTCGCGGATCTCGGCGAGAGCCTGCTCGATGCGTTCAAAGGGTTCGAGCCAGTCGAAACCCTCCGCGGCCAGCTTTTGGATCTTGTCGAAAGCCGCGCGATCGTAAGGGTATTCGTCGTGGACTTCGATCCGAAAGGGCCGCGAATCGGGCTCCTCGGGTTTCGCTTGGGTCTCGAGCAGGCAGGAGACGGGAGCGGGGATGTGTCGTCGCAAGTCGAGTAATGGCATGCGGTTGACGACGATGATGCGAGGCGCGGTCGACTGCCGGTTGGTCATCGGTTTGGCGATCACTTCCGCTTGGATGTAAGAGTCGAACGAGGGGCCGTAGAGCAGCCGTTGTTGATGGCTGACGCGCAGTTCCGAGGTATAGTGGAACTCCAGGGGCCGGCCGAATTCCGTCGTGAGCAAGTAACCTCCTCGCAGGGCCGTTTCGTCGACGGGTCGCACCGTCAAGAAGCCGATCACGATCGATTTGGAACTTGGACTGCCCATGTGGTGGCTCCCGCACTAGTCGATTTCATCCACACCCGGTGTCATTGGTCGGGCGGAATATGTACACTTTTTCGGCGAAGCGGATGAACCAATTTAGCGTTTTGCGTTCCGGGCGATCTTCTCAATGTCCGAACGATTCCTTCAGCGATCCTTGATTTTGGGGACCTGGAGGGATATTCAGCATCGCGTCCAAACGCGTTGGTCAGGTTTTCTCAAGGGGTATGCCCCAGCATGGATCGCATCGCCATTGTCCTCGGTTTGACGTTGCTCGTCACCGGTTGGGGAATCGCCGAAGCCCTCTTGCATCTACGCTCGCTCTTGCGAATTCCCTTCCGGATCCACGTCAACGGAACACGGGGCAAGTCGAGCGTGACGCGGCTGATCGCGGCGGGGCTGCGGGCGGGTGGGATTCGCACCTGCGCCAAGACGACAGGTACGCTGCCGCGGATGATCATGCCCGACGGAAAAGAATACCCAATCTACCGGCCTTCTCGGGCCAACGTGATCGAACAAGTCCGCATCATCGACAACGCCCGCGAGATCAAGGCCGAGGCGATGGTCATCGAGTGCATGGCGCTGATTCCTTTTCTGCAGTGGCTCAGTGAGTTGCACTTGGTACGTGGGACGCATGGAGTGATCACCAACGCCCGCGCCGACCACCTCGATGTCATGGGCCCGGACGAGACCGACGTCGCCAAGGCGCTCGCGGGCATGGTCCCCCGACGCGGCAAGCTCTTTACCGCTGAGCGGCGTCATCTCGACATCTTCCAAATGGCCTCGGATGATCGGGGCACGCAGTTGATTCCGATTACCGCCGAGGAGGTCGCGGGCATCACCGAGGAGGATCTTGGCGGGTTTGTCTACACCGAGCATGCCGAGAACGTCGCGCTCGCGCTTCGCGTCTGCGAGGACTTGGGCGTCGACCGCGCGACCGCGCTGCGGGGCATGTGGGAGGCATCGCCCGATCCGGGAGCGATGACGACGCACCAGCTCGATTTCTTCGGCCGCTCGGTCATCTTCGTCAACGGCTTCGCGGCCAATGATCCGGAATCGACCGAACGCATCTGGGACATGGCCCTCCAGAAGCATCCAGGAGTCTCCAAACGCGTGGCCGTGTTCAACTGCCGAGCCGATCGTCCCGACCGTTCGCTGCAGTTGGCACGGGCGTGTGTGACGTGGACGCCCGCGGACCACTACGTCCTGATCGGGACGGGAACGTACATCTTCGCCAAGTTCGCGACCGAAGCGGGACTCGATCCCCTGCGGGTCATCTTCGCCGAGGATCGGCGCGTCGAGGAGATCTTTGAGTCGATCCTCGATCTTGGCGGCAAGTCGTGTTTGGTGATGGGGATGGGAAACATCGGGGGGCCGGGCCTTCCCTTGGTCCGCTTCTTCCGCAATCGCAGCACTTATCAGGAGGCGAGTGCCTCGACATGATCGACATGTTGGCGTTGTCCATCGGCGTTGGGCTGGTGGTCAGTCTACTCTTCTCGGAGCTGTTCGGTCTCGCGGCCGGCGGCATGGTCGTCCCCGGCTACTTCGCGCTCTTCCTGACGCGACCGGGGGACATCCTGCTGACGATCCTCGCCTCGGTCGCGACGTATGTCATCGTCCACGCCCTGTCGTCGACGATGATCATCTACGGCAGACGCCGCACGGTGTTGATGATCCTCTTCGGCTACGTGATCGGCATCCTGGTGAGCATGATTCCGACAGTGTCGTTCTCCCCGCCGGGCGAACCGGCCTACGAGGCGATCGGGTTCATCATTCCGGGGCTCATCGCGATCTGGATCGACCGCCAGGGGCTGGTCGAAACGCTCAGCACGCTCTTGATCGCGGCGGTCGTCGTCCACTTGATCCTCATCATTTGCCTCGGGCCGGAGTTCACGGGATGAGAAGGCTCTACTGGCGTCCGCGGGCCGTCTCGCAGTCGGTCCTCGTCTTGATCTGCATCTTCTCGCTGGGCGGACTCCTCGCGGTCCGTTCGTTCGAGACCACCGTCAAGACGCCGTACTTCGACAAAAAGATCGCCGCCGCCGAACTGGCGCGCGACGCGATGGACGCGATCAAGCAGGAGCGACTGCGGCGCGGATTCTCCATCGACCCGTCGATCGACCCCTCGCGCAGCGGCATGATCGGCGAAGCGATGAGCGACGTCACCTCCGTGCCCGGGCATCTCCCCTCGAAACAGACGAGCATCAATCCGAACTTCGCCGCGGTGGTCGTCGACATGCTCACCCGGGCGGGTGTTCGCGAAGGGGACTTCGTCGCAGTCGGCTTCTCGGGGTCCTTCCCGGCATTGAACACCTGTGTCTTGGCGGCGCTGAAGACGCTGAACCTCCAGCCGGTGATCATCTCGAGCGCTTCCGCGTCGCAGTTCGGCGCCAACATGAACGACTTCATTTGGCTCGAGATGGAACGCGTCCTCTACGAACGCGAGATCATGCCCTTCCGCTCGGCGGCCGCGTCGCTGGGTGGGATGGATGACGAGGGGGGCGGACTTTCCGAGGGGGGCGCGAAGATCCTTAAGAACCACATCCTCGAGAACCAGATCCCCCTCATCGAGCCGAACTCGTTTACCGAGAGTCTCGACTCGCGGATGAACATCTACCGCGAGCGAAGCGGCGAGGACAACATCGCGGCCTACATCAACGTCGGTGGCGGCACGGTGTCAGTCGGTCGTTCGGCCGGAAAGAAGGCGTTTCGCCCCGGCCTCAACATGGGGGCGAGCCATCACGCCCTCTCGATTGACTCGGTGATGAGCCGGTTCGCCCGCAACGGGATACCGATCGTCCACATGTCGAGCGTGATGGACATCGCCGAGGACTATGGGCTTCCTCCCATTCCGACGCAACTTCCCGAGCCGGGCGAGGGCGGCGTTTACGTGCGCCGCGAGCCGAGCAAGCTCTTCGCGTTGGCGGTGCTGGCCGCGATCTTCTTTAGCCTCTACGTCTTCGTGCTGTCGGATCTCGGCTTCCGCATCCTCACGACCTCGTCACGCAAGAAGGAGATGTCTTCTCCCGAACCGATGATCTGATCGGGGGCAGGCCTCGTAGGGCAGGTCTTGACCCACCATGGGTGCCGACAGTCATTTGTGTCAGGCAATGGCCTTACCTACGGTCTTCCGAGTAGGGTGGGTCTTGACCCACCACTGGCAAGGATTGGATCGTAGGGTGAGCCTTGGTCCGCCAAGAGGGCTCGCCTACACGCCGACGAAGATCCATCCGTCGCGAATCTCGACGGGAAACGTATGGGCGGACTGGCCGCGAATCGTGACGCAGCGGCCGGTCGTCACTTTAAATCGCCAGCCATGCTCGGGACAGACGAGCAAATCCTCCTCGAGGGTTCCCTCTCCCAAATTGCCGGTCAAATGTGGGCAAAAGTTTGAGAGTGCGTGGATCGTTCCGTCATAATTGCAAAGGGCAACCTTTGTTCGGTCCGCTTCGGCCATCCGGACTTCGCCCAGGGGCAATTCTTCCACCCGCATGACACGAACAAACTCAGGCATGGCGTTGCTTCCCGCGATTTTCGCTTCCCGTCGGCCGGCCACCTCGCCGGACTCGATAGGTCTATCCTATCAACGGCTTCGCCTCCTCGCCGTCGGCATCGTCATCGCGTGGACGGGTTGTTCGGACGCCCAGAACGCCGGTCGGCTCGAGCAGGTCTGGGGGGAGCGCGGACTCATTCCCGGCACGTTCGCCAAGCCGAGGGCGATCGCGATCAACGACGAGGATGAACTCCACATCGTCGACATGCGAGCCATGATCCAAGTCTTCACGCCCGAGGGAGAACTCCTGCAACATTGGACGACGCCGACCCACGAACTCGGACGGCCCAGCGGTCTGGCGTTCAATCGCGACGGCCATCTTCTCGTCGCCGACTCGCACTATCATCGGATTCTCGAATACGACCCTAAAGGGGAACTCGTGAGCGTCCTCGCGGGCGAGGAAGGGGAGGGGCCGCTGGTCGGGCGATTCGGCTACATCGGCGACATCGCCACCGATTCCCAGGGCAACCTCTACGTCGCCGAGGCGATCCAGCAGGAACGCATCACCAAGCTTTCGCCGGAAGGGGAGATTCTCGGTGAGTGGGGCGGTCGGGGAGCCGCGGAGGGGCAGTTCCAACGCGTTCGGGCGCTGGACGTCGACGAGCAGGACCGGATTTACGTCGCCGATGCCTGCAACCACCGCATTCAGGTGTTCACTCCCGAGGGCGAACTCTTGCGTGTGATTGGCGAGCAGGGGTCGGACTTGGGGCAACTCTACTACCCCTACGACGTCTCGGTCGCGCCGGACGGCACGATCTACGTCTGCGAGTACGGCAACCATCGCGTTCAGCGGTTTTCGCCCGAAGGGGAGTCGCTCGGCACCTGGGGCAAAGCGGGACGGCAACCCGGCGAGCTTTGGAACCCTTGGGCGCTCGCCGTCGATCATCAAGGACGGGTTCACGTCGTCGACAGCAACAACAACAGAGTGCAGCGGGTCGTCTTCTGATGATGGATGGCACCCCAAGATCGTTGCCACCCGACCTCCGTCTGTTTGCTCCGCCACCATCTGATGGTTACCCCCGGTTGCTTCGCTACCGGGGCGGCGCAGCCGCAAGAGGCCTCGGCCGAGGTGGTCGAACTGTGGTCGAGGATGTGTTCTCGGTGACGAAGTCGTCGAGCGATCGTTCGACTGCCATGACTTCCCCCTATGCCCACGCAAGCGCGGGCATCCAGGGTTTGATGGGCATCCAGGGTTTGATGGGCATCCAGGGTTTGATGGGCATCCAAGGTTTGATGGGCATCCAAGGTTTGATGGTTACCCCCGGTTGCTTCGCTACCGGGGCGGCGCAGCCGCAAGAGGCCTCGGCCGAGGTGGTCGAACTGTGGTCGAGGATGTGTTCTCGGTGACGAAGTCGTCGAGCGATCGTCCGACTGCCATGACTTCCCCGCATGCCCACGCAAGCGCGGGCATCCAAGGTTTGATGGGCATCCAAGGTTTGATGGGCATCCAGGGTTTGATGGGCATCCAGGATTTGATGGTTACCCCCGGTTGCTTCGCTACCGGGGCGGCGCAGCCGCAAGAGGCCTCGGCCGAGGTGGTCGAACTGTGGTCGAGGATGTGTTCTCGATGACGAAGTCGTCGAGCGATCGTCCGACTGCCATGACTTCCCCGTATGCCCGCGCAAGCGTGTAGGTCTCTCTGGATGCCCACGCAAGCGCGGGCATCCAGGGTTTGATGGGCATCCAAGGTTTGATGGTTACCCCCCGGTTGCTTCGCTACCGGGGCGGCGCAGCCGCAAGAGGCCTCGGATGAGGTGGTCGAACTGTGGTGGAGGATGTGTTCTCGGTGACGAAGTCGTCGAGCGATCGTCCGACTGCCATGACTTCCCCGTATGCCCACGCAAGCGCGGGCATCCAGGATTTGATGGTTACCCCCGGTTGCTTCGCTACCGGGGCGGCGCAGCCGCAAGAGGCCTCGGCCGAGGTGGTCGAACTGAGGTCGTGGATGTTTTCTCGGTGACGAAGTCGTCGAGCGATCGTCCGACTGCCATGACTTTCCCGTATACCCACGCAAGCGTGTAGGTCTCCCCGCATGCCCACGCAAGCGTGTAGGTCTCTCTGCATGCCCACGCAAGCCTGGGCATGACACCCATGGCACGAAACAACCCTGATCCAACGGTGGGACTACTCGGTGCCGAGTTGGCGATTGTACTTCACGCGTTCGCGGTCGTACTTGATGAGCTGGTAGCGAATCTTTCGGTGCATGCGTTCGATGGAGAGTTGAACGCGGACGAAGAAGCGGCGGATGCCTCCGCCGGCGATGGGGGTCTCTTGTTCGCTGTAGCGGTCGGTGAGACGGCGCGAGGCACCGGGACGAAAGCGGCGGATAAGCGGGTCTTCGATCGACACGAAGAACTGGGCACTCCCCGGATCGCCTTGCCGGCCGGCGCGGCCGACGAGCTGATTGTCGACACGGCGGCTCTCGTGGCGTTCGGTGCCGATGACGTGAAGTCCCCCAGCGGCGGCGACGTCGGGGTGGAGCTTGATGTCGGTCCCGCGGCCGGCCATGTTCGTCGCGACGGTGACGCGTTTGGGCTGACCGGCTTGGGAGACGATCGCCGCTTCCTGCTCCTCGAACCGGGCATTGAGGATGACGTGCTCGATGCCGGCATCGTGGAAGAAGCGGCTGAGCAATTCGCTCTTTTCGATGGAGCGCGTACCGATGAGCACGGCGCGTCCCTTTTCGACCATCTCCTTGGTCGACTGGGTGATCGCCGCGAACTTCGCCTTCTCGCTGCCGAAGACCATGTCGGGCAGTTGGGCGCGGATACAGGGCTTGTTGGTCGGTACCTTGAGCGCGGGCAAGTCGTAGACTTGGGCTACTTCAAGAGCGTCGGTCATGACGGTGCCGCTCATCCCCGCGAGCTTCTCGTAGCGGTTGAAGAAGATCTGGTAGGTCGTGCGGGCGAGGGTCTCGGTTTCGCCCTTGATCTCGAGTTTCTCCTTGGCGGAGACGGCTTGGTGGAGGCCTTCCTCCCACTGGCGCCCCGGCATCTTGCGGCCGGTGTTTTCGTCGACGATGACGACCTCGCCGTTCTCGACGACGTAGTCGACATCGCGGTGGAAGATGACGCGAGCCTTGAGGGCCCGCAAGGTCGACTCGTGCCAGTCGATGCGGTGTCCACTCTTGCTTCGTTTACCGCCGAGCAGTCGGGTGAGTCGTTGCTCCCCGGCGCGGAGCCATTCGATCTTCTTTTCCTTGCGATCGAACGTGTAGTCGATGTCCTCGACCAACTCGGCGGCGACCGCGTCGGCGGCCATAAACTCCTCGGCGGTTTCCTCGTCGACCGGCGGCGCGTTGGCGATGATCAGCGGGGTGCGGGCTTCATCGATGAGGATACTGTCGGCTTCGTCGATGATACAGTAGTGGAAGTCAGGGCGCTGGACCTTCTGGACGCGGAGGTCGTCGAGTCGCTTGCCGAATGAGAACCAGTTGTTCGACTTGCCGCGCAACTGGTCGCGGAGGAAGTCGAAGCCGAGGTCCTTATTGGTCGCGTAGGTGATCGACGCGCGGTAGGCGAGTTGCCGTTCCTGGGGCTTGGTGTCGGTGATGATGCAGCCGACGGTGAGCCCGAGGAAGCGGTGGATGCGTCCCATCTCCTCGGCATCACGTTTGGCGAGGTAGTCGTTGACGGTGACGACATGGACCCCGCGATCGGTCAGCGCGTTGAGAAACGAGGGAAGGGTGGCCAGGAGCGTCTTACCCTCTCCCGTGGAAGCTTCGATCACATGGCCGTGGTGCAGCGCGATGCCTCCTAGGACCTGGACCGGGAAGTGCTTCATGCGAAGCAGACGCCAGGAGGTCTCGCGAACCAACGCGTAGACGGGCACGAGTAGGGAATCGAGGGCGCGACCGTTGACCGCCTCTTGATGGTAGCCAGCGGCCAGACGCTGGAGTTCGGCATCGGAGACGTTGGCCAGATTCTCGGTCGCGTCAAGGACTTCCGCGACTTGCCGGCGGTACTGCGCCATCTTGACCGATTGCCACGCGGAGACGTTGCGAAAGGTCGAGAGATAGGACCGGTAGACGTATTCATCGTCCAGGTCGAGTGGCATAAGATTGGTTCCATTGCTCTGCGCCACGGACAAGCCGAGCGTTGCCGCTGTCTCAAGATCCGTTGTACGACCTTGCCCTTATCGGTGCATTCCTTAAATCGGGCAGAGGGCTTCGGCGACGATTCTAGCGCCGTTTATCATCCGGAGAACGCGACCATGCGTGTACTACTGGCCGACTATCAGTGGTCCGATCTTGACATCGAAAACGAACTGCTCGCCAAGGCCGGCCACGAATTGGTTGTCGCTCCCGATCAGCGTGAAGAGACCTTCAAGTCGCTCGCCGCCACCGTCGACGCCATCATGACCTGTTGGGCGCAGATCCCCGCGAGCGTGATCGACGCGGTCCCCGACTGCAAGGTGGTCGCCCGTCTCGGCATTGGTCTCGACAACATCGACGTCGCTCACTGCACGGCGAAGAAGATCCCCGTCACCAATGTCCCCACCTACTGCGTCGAGGAAGTGGCCGAGCACGCGTTGGCCCTGTTGCTCTCCTTTGCCCGCAACGTCGCGTTCTTCGACCGCGAAGCCAAGCAGGGCATCTACTCCCTCTCCAACGGTCCCAGCATGCGTCGGATCAAGGGTCGGGTGCTGGGTATCGTCGGATTCGGCCGCATCGGTCAATCGTTGGCCGAACGTGCATTGGGAATCGGGATGAAGGTGCTCGTTCACACCCGTTCCCCCTACAAGGGTAACCTCCCGGTCAAGGGAGTGCCGTTCGATCAACTACTGGCGACGTCTGATTTTGTGTCAATTCACGCTCCATTGACGGAGCAGACGCACCATCTCTTCGCCGCCGAGACACTCGGGAAGATGAAGCAAGGCTCGTTTTTGATCAATACCTCACGCGGCGGGCTGGTCGATCACGCGGCGCTCTTGGACGCGATCGAATCGGGCCATGTGGGTGGGGCGGGGCTCGACGTACACGATCCCGAACCACCGACGATGGAGGAACCGCACCTCAAGCATCCTCGGGTGATCGTCACTCCTCATGCCGCATTCACGTCCGAGGAGTCGTTGGCGGACTTGCGCAACACGTCGACGTGCCAAGTCATCGATGCCCTGGCTGGGCGTCGTCCGCTGAACGTCGTCAATGATGTGATCTACGATTAAAGGGATGAGAGAACCTCATCCCTTGAAGAGAGTCATCGCTCCGATCGCTCCGAGGAACGATCGGGAAGCTGGCTTGACGCTGATTACGCGCCCATTTTCGTTTGAGCGAGGGCGTTGACCCGCTTGGTCAGGCGCGACTTGTAGCGGCACGCCGTGTTCGGGTGCAGGTAGCGACGCACCGCGCACTTGTCGAGCTTCTTGTAGACCAAGCGAAGATTCGTCCGGGCCTCGTCAAGGTTTTCTTCCTTGATGGCCTTGAGGAAGTGCTTGATCTGCGTGCGCAAGTCGCTCTTGACGTGGCGGTTGCGTTCACGACGGGCGAAACTCTGGACGAGTCGCTTTTTGGCCGATTTCGTGTGCGGCATAGTCTGCTGTCTTTCCCGGTTCCTTCATGGTGGACCGACTCGATGGTCCAACCCGTATCAGTGTTTGTGGTTGGCGTAGCAAACAGGCATTATAGATCCGCTCTTGCCGATGACCAGCCCTTCCTTGTCCTTCCTGTGGAGAACTTACTCCCGTGGCCACTGCTCCTTCCCGTCTTGCCGTGGTTACCAGGTCCAACCTGGTTGAGTCGGAACATTGGGGCCATCTGGTCGTCGCCGATGCCGCTGGAACGCGGCTCTTCGAACTCGGCGATTCCCGCGCGCCGACCATTCTCCGGTCGACCGCGAAACCGATCCAGGCGATGACCTGTGTACGCTTGGGATGCCCGTCCGCGTTCGATTGGACGTCGCGAGAGTTGGCAATCGTCGCCGCTTCGCACGCGGGCGAACCGGATCATTTGGCGGCGGTCCGCTCGCTTCTCGCGAAGGCCCATCTCTCGTCGGACGACCTTCGCTGTGGGACGCATGCACCATTCAGCCACCATCAAGCCAACGAGTTACGTCGCTGGAGGCGGCCGCCGTCGATCTTGCACCACAACTGCTCCGGCAAGCATGTCGGCATGTTGAGCGCCGCGCGGCTCCGGTCTTGGCCCATCGCCACCTACTTCGATCCCGGTCATCCCTTGCAGAGAGAGCACGTCGCGACACTCGAACAACTGACCGGACTCGCCGGCGACGAGATCGGAATCGCGATCGATGGTTGCGGGGTGCCGACCTTTCGGATTCCCCTCGTTTCGTTGGCCCAGGCGTTCGCTCGGCTCGCCAGCGGTGACGTCGGGGGCAGAGAAGATGTCGCCACCGCTGCTTGCCAGGTGCGGGAGGCGATGCTCGCCGAACCGCGGTTCGTCTCCGGGAGGGGGCGACTCGATTCTCGGGTGATGGAGCACGCCGGCGGAGTCCTCATCGCCAAGGGGGGGGCCGAGGGTGTCTACGCGGCGGGCCTTGTCGAGCGGGGACTCGGCATCGCGATCAAGATCGCCGACGGTTCCGAACGTGCCCATCCCGCCGTCCTTGGTCGACTGCTCCGACAGTTCCTTCCAGACATCGACTGGACGGCGATCGACCGAGAGTTCGGCGTCCGGTTCCGTGATCCTTTCGGCCAAGAGGTCGGCGCGATCGAGGCCGCCTTCTGACTTCGTTTGCCCCGATTTAGTGTCTTGATTGGCAAGTTCGTTCCATGAAATCCCAGCGCTCAGATCGTGCGGGAGACTGCCCAATCACAGGTGTGTCCCACGTACCCACGGCGAGCGTGGTCCTTTCACGCATGCCCACGGCGAGCGTGGTCCTTTCACGCATGCCCACGGCGAGCGTGGGCATGATACCCAAGATGTTTTGGGGCAATAAATTAGCCAATCACGACCCTAGCGAGTCAGCTTCTTGTACTTGATGCGATGGGGCTGATCAGCGTCCTTGCCCAGACGCTCGAGCCGTTGCTCGTGATAGGTTTGGTAGTTGCCCTCGCACCAGTGAACGTAGCTGTCTCCCTCGAACGCGAGGATGTGCGTCGCGATCCGGTCGAGGAACCAGCGATCGTGGCTGACGACGATGGCGCATCCCGGGAAATTCAGGATCGCTTCCTCCAACGAACGGAGGGTGTCGACGTCGAGATCGTTCGTTGGTTCGTCGAAGAGGACCACGTTGTTGCCATCTCGGAGCAGCTTGGCGAGCTGCACGCGATTGCGCTCTCCGCCGGAGAGGATGCCGACCTTTTTCTGTTGCTCGGTGCCTCGGAAGTTGAATTGCGAGACGTAGGCCCGCGTATTGATCCGCCGGTTGCCGATCTCGAAGAACTCCTGATCGTTGGAGATCTCTTCCCAGATCGACTTGGAGCTATTGAGCGAGTCGCGGCTTTGGTCGACGTAGCCGAGTTTGACGGTTTCGCCGATGCGCAGCGTGCCGGAGTCGGGCGTTTCCTCGCCAATGATCATGCGAAAAAGGGTCGTCTTGCCGGCGCCGTTGGGGCCCAAGACGCCGACGATGGCTCCCGGAGGAATCCGGAACGAGACATCCTCGAAGAGCAAGTTGTCGCCGAACGATTTGGAGAGGCCCTCGGCCTCGATGACCATGTCGCCGAGGTGCGGTCCGGAGGGAATTTGCATCTCGAAATCGTCGTTATTCGCCTCGGCCGCCTCGGCCTCGAGCTTCTCGAAGGCCTGCACACGGGCCTTGTTACGTTTCATCCGTGCCGGGGGCGTCATCTGAATCCACTTGAGCTCGCGCTCGAGGGTCTTCTGCCGAGTGGTCTCGCGTTTCTCTTCGAGGAGGAGCCGAGACTTCTTCTGTTCGAGCCAGGCGGCGTAGTTGCCCTTGTAGGGAATGCCACGGCCGCGATCGAGTTCCAGAATCCACTCGGCGGCGTTGTCGAGGAAGTAGCGATCGTGGGTGACGGCCACAACCGATCCGGGATACTCCGCCAGATGCCGTTCGAGCCAATCGATCGACTCGGCGTCGAGATGGTTTGTCGGTTCGTCGAGCAGCAGCAAGTCGGGGCGTTCGAGCAGGATCTTGCAGAGCGCGACCCGGCGCCGCTCTCCGCCGGAGAGGCTGGTGACGTCGGCGTCCCCAGGGGGGAGTCGCATCGCGTCCATCGCGATCTCGACGCGACGATCGAGCTCCCAAGCGTCGCAGGCCTCGATCTTCTCTTGCAGTTCCGCTTGCTCCTCGAGCAGTTGGTTCATCTCGTCGTCGGAGAGGGGTTCGCCCAGTTTCTCGTTGACGGCGTCGTAGCGATCGAGCAGCGCCTGGATGGGGGCGACCGCGTCCATGACGTTGCCCAGGACGTCCTTTTCGGGATCGAGCTGAGGTTCCTGGGAGAGATAGCCGACGGTGAAGTCTTTGAGGAGTTCGGCGGTTCCCTCAAACTCCGTATCCTCCCCCGCCATGATGCGAAGGAGGGAACTCTTCCCGGCGCCGTTGCGGCCTAGGACGCCAATCTTGGCTCCGTGGTAAAAGGAGAGAGAGACATCCTTGAGCACGTATTTCTCGCCATGCTTGCGCGAGAGTCCTTCCATGCGAAAAATAAAACGCTCGGCGGCCATTGCCATCCTTCCAGCACTTCTCGGAACCGTGGATCGTGAACTATTCGCAACCATTTCTACGGAACGGGTGGCGAATGGTCGCTACCGCGCTCGGCGAATGAGGGATGACTCTTGAGTAAAAGAGGTTGACGACGATCAGGTGAAGCTTATAGGGCCGCGATGTAGCCAGCGCCGTCCCACGTGGAATGAGCGCCGGTTAGCCGGTGGCGCAATCCAAAACAATGGTCGCGAGGCGCTGAACGTTGGGTCGGTTCAGGTTAGGCAAGCCCGCGCGGATGGGATCTAATCCTTCGAGGAGAAGCGGAATGAAGTGTCATGGATGGCTTCTCGGGGTGGTCATGATGATGACTCCCTTGGTGGTCGGCAACGAGGCGCGGGCCGAAGACGAGATTCCCGCCTCTGAACTTCCGGTGTTCGCGCTCCCCAGCGATGCGGGCGTGGCCCTTGAGAAACCGAGTGCTGGATCAGATCTGGCGCCCCCTCCCCCCGCGGTCAATCCGCTCTTCGAGGTCGCCAATCCCGGCCTGATGGAAGAGGAGCCGGAGAGTCCTCAAGGGGCGATGCTGACGAACTTCACGACCGCTCAACTCGGTCGCGAAACCGAACAAGTCGTCACCCTTTCGTGGGTCGGCCCGTCCGAAATCAAGGTCGGCAAGCCCTTCGGCTACGAGTTGGTCGTCCGCAATGTCGGGCTGGAGACGGTCGAGAACGTCACCGTCAAGGATACCTTCCCGGCCAGCGTGAAGGTCGTCTCGGTCGAGCCCCAAGCGGCCGGCGGCGAAGGCTTCTACACCTGGCGCTTCGGGAAGCTCGAGCCGCAGGAAGTTCGCCGGATCCAGATGCAGCTCGTCGCGATGGAGAAGGGCGAGTTCAACTGCCAAGCCCTCGTGACCGCGACCAGCCCCTCGATGGCTCACATTCGCGTCAGCGAACCGAAGCTGCAAGTGGCTCAGTCGGCCGCCAAGAAGGTGATGGTGGGTGATTCCCTTCCCGTCACCGTCGCGGTCAGCAATCCCGGCGACGGCAACGCCGACAACGTGATCATTCACGCCCAGCTCTCCGATGGTCTCAAGCACGAGAGTGGCTCGGAGTTCCATTTCGAGATCGGCACCCTCGGCGCCGGCGAGACGCGAGCGATTCAAGTGATCTGCTCCGCGATCAAGGGAGGCAACCAAGTCATCCGCACGACGGTGGTCGCCGAGGACGGCGTGCTCGAATCGACCGCCGAGTCGGTCGTCGTGGTGACCGAAGCGACCCTCGCGGTGAAGGTCGACGGTCCGAGCCGTCGCTACCTGAATCGCTCAGCTCAGTATGTCGTGAACATCTCCAACGAGGGAACGGCCCCCGCGAACAACGTGAAGGTCACCTCGAATCTGCCTAGCGGCTTCCGCTACACCAGCAGCACCAGCGGAGGACGCTATGACGTCGCCGCGGGAACACTCGACTGGTTCATCGGCTCGATCCAGCCGGGCGAGACCAAGCAGGTGGCGTACAAGTGTATCGCCATCAAGCCGGGTACCCAGAATCACAACGCGGTGGTCTCGGCTCATCGCGGTTTGGCCGCGAAGGACAAGATCGACACGACGGTTGAAGGGATCGCGGCTCTCTTCCTCGAGGTCATCGACGTCGATGATCCGGTCGAGGTCGGGGCCCAGACCGCTTACGAGATTCGGGTGACGAACCAGGGTTCGCTCGAGGCGAGCAACGTCGTCATCCAGGCGCTGGTTCCGCCGCAGATGGAAGTGGTCGGTGCCCAAGGACCGGTTCGCCACGCCCAGCAGGGTCAGGAAGTGGTCTTCGAACCTGTCAAGAAGCTCGCTCCCCGAGCGAACGCGATCTACCGGATCATCGTTCGCGGCACGGGGGTGGGTGATGCTCGCTTCCAAACGCGGCTGCTCTCCGATTCCTTGAAGGAGCCGGTGATCGAGGAAGAGAACACGAAGGTCTACGCCGACTAAGGGCGGTGACCGACGAATGGACGACAGGGCCGCGTGACAAAAGTCGCGCGGCTTTGTCATTTCTTGGTGTTGGTGAAGAGTGGGTGGGAAGGAAAGGTTGGCCCAATGGCCGACAGACTCTCGGAGAGAGCCTGCCGGCACTTGGCCAGACAGAGACGGTGTTGCCACCGCCACCGAGGGCCCGAAGTGCCCTAATTTAGCCAAGCCAATTGTTGCTTATCTCCCGATCTTGTGTGTGAAAGTCCGGTGAAGGCCGCGTGAAGATTGTGCTGACGGTGGACTGTCACGTTTGTTTGACTCCGATGGAAGACGACGTTTGCCTGCCCACGACAAGCGTGAGTCCTTTGGGCCTGCCCACGACAAGCGTGAGCAGGGGCACCCAAGGCGTCCAAGGTGAGTTCGCCGTCGGCGGGAAGGGACGTCCCGACGGTCAGGTCGATACCATCGAATCGGTCGTCGACGTTACCGCGGTCACTTCCGGGAAGACGCGACGCAGTTGCTGTTCGAGACCGAACAAGAGTGTCTGGCGTTCGTGGGGCAGCGGGGTTCGGTCAAATCGCCAGCGAAGCTGTAGCAGGCCGTCGTCTTGGAGCGTCGCCGACCCGAAGGAGCCACCCGTCGTCCGTAGCGAAGGCTCCACCTCCTGCATGATCCATTCGGAGATGGTCGAACAAAGTTCCGCACGCCGCGCGGCGGAGGAACGCTCTTGCTCTTGCTCTTGCGTTAGGACGCGGCGGCGAACTTCGTCGACGTCCTGGGCGAGCTGAGCCTTGAGGGCCGCCAAGTCGGCGAAGCGCTCGGTCCCGCGAAGACGCGACAGAAAGTCGACTTCCACCCACGCCCCGTACAGGCTTCCCGAATAGTCGAGCAAGTGAATCTCGACCTTCCGCTTTTCCTGGTCGAAGGTCGGGTTGGTTCCAACATGACACGCCCCGGCATAGGGCGTCTCCCCAACATGAACTCGCACGGCGTAGACTCCATCCTTGGGGACCAGGACGGGGATCGACTCGAGATTGGCGGTCGGAAACCCGATCGTCGCTCCACGCTGATCGCCTTGAACGACCTTTCCTCGAATCCGATGGGGCCGGCCGAGCATGCGTTGGGCATCCTCGATCTCGCCTTCCCGCAGCGCCCCACGGATGCGCGTGCTCGAGACCGCCTCCCCCTCGCCCTCGACGAGTCCCACGATATCGCAGGGCATCGTCGCTTCTCGGCAGAACTGCCGCAGCGTGTCGACGTTCCCCGCGCGGCCTTTGCCAAAACCAAAGTTGGGGCCTTCGACCATCGCGACGGCTTGAAGTCGGCCACGAATGATGTCGTCGAAGAAGGCTCGGGCCTCGAGATCGAGGAGTCGGTGATCGGCTTGATAAATGATGACGCCATCGGCGCCGGCGGCGCGGAGTAGTTCCGCCTTCCGCCCGGGCCAGACCAGCGGGGTCGGCGCGAACTGAGGTCGCAAGAGGGCGATCGGATGGGGTTCGAAACTGACCGCGATCGCGGGAGCTCCGAGCGCCTGGGCGCGGGTGCGCAAGCGCGCGAGTAGCCGACGATGGCCACGGTGGACGCCGTCGAAGTTTCCGATCGAAACGACGCCATGACGAAGCTCGGAAGGGAGTTCGTCAAAACAGTCGTGGATCACGGTCGTGTCCGTCCCAAGACCAAGAGTGAGCCCATCACACGAGAAGAATACTAGCTCATCGTGGAGACCGGTGCCGGCTCCAGGACCGCATCGTTCTTCGCCGTTCCTCTTTCCAGGGGAGTGGGCGGCTTCCAATGTCTGTTGTGGGGAATTCGAGGAGCCTGGCCAAGGGCATTGCGAGCGTGGGAAGTTTTTCCAGCTTACCCCGCTTCTCGGGGAGGGGCTTCGCGCTAGCCTTCCGAGGGCGCCGATTGGACGTCTTGGCAGGATTGGGACGGTTTTACCGGGAATTCGGACGACGTCCTGCCGATGAAAGACGCAGTACCCAAAGAACGCGCACCGACGGAACTGGGTTTCGGCGCAAATCGAGAATCGAGAAATTTCGATTTCACAGGGCCCCCCGACGGCGCCGATGGAATTTGGGGGCCTTTGTATCCACAGGCCAAGGACGGCGACGGATGCGTACGCAGGCGGCAATTGTTGGAATCACGCTCGCGCTTGCCGCTGGCCCGGTGGAGCTTGGGTACGCCCAGGAGCCCATGCCGCCGCAAGAGTTTCTCGTCGGGCAAGAGGTTCCTCTCGATCCCGACCAGATGCCGCCGCGGGGATTGAGCATCACGCAATCGACTGCCGCCACCGCCCCCGCGACACCGCCGGGGGGAACGGCTCCCACCAACCCGCCGACGACTCCCGGACAGCCACCCGAGCCGCCCGCCTCCGATGTCGGAAGCGGGATGCCTCCCGGTGCCATGCCCGGTACCGAGGGGGATGTCGTCTACGAGGATGAGTTCGTTGTGCCGCCTTCGCCACCTCCCGTGGGTGGCTATACGCCGCGGATCGGTGCTCGTTACCAAACCGAGGGATACGGCTACGAAAACGGCTACTCCGCGATCCAGGGCTTCCTGCCCCTGCTGGAAACCCCAGGCGAGGGACTCACCTTCCTCGACGCGAACATTCTCATCAACAACCACTCGCAGCGGGCCCTCAACGTCGGCCTCGCGCATCGGCAGTTCTTCGAATCCGCCAACCGGACGCTCGGCGGGTACGTCTTCTATGACAACCGCGACGACGAACGAAACTACAACCAGGTCGGCCTCGGCATCGAGACCCTTGGACGGGCGCTCGACGCTCGCCTCAATGGCTACATCGTGCTCGGGGACGCATTTGTCAGCAATTCGTACTACGATCCGCGCTACTTCGAGAGCGTCATCCTCCTGACCGAGAGCTTCCAGGAAGCCCTCAGCGGGGTCGACTTCGAGGTGGGTGGTCCGGTGCCAGTGCCGCTGGTTCGCGACTTTAACCGCGTCTTCGTCGGAGGCTACTACTTCCGGGCCAACGAAGTCTCCGAAGACGCGATCGGCTTCAAGGCGAGGCTCGAGTCGCGCTTCACCGATCACGTGATCACGAACCTCGAGTTCCAAACCGATCAGCTCTTCGGGCAGGATCTCGTCTTCGGGGTGCAGGTCTTCTGGCCGGGCTTTCGGCCTCGCAACCTGACGCCACGGTCCGACGGTCGCGACCCGATGATCGCGCCGATCGCGGTGCGTGATCGACTGGGCGAGCCGATCGTCCGCAATCAGAACATCGTCCTGGTCAACGACACCCGGACCGTGGTGGCGACGAACTCGTCGACCGGCGATCCGATCACCGTGATCCACGTCTCCAGTTCCGGCTCGGATACCGGAACGGGAACGGTCGACGATCCGGTCAAGACCCTGCCCGAGGCGCAGGCGATCTCGACGACCGACAACATCATCTTCGCTCACGCCGACAGCGTCTTCTCCGGCCAGGGGATCACGTTGCAATCGGGGCAGTTCTTCTACGGCGAAGGCATCACCCATACCTTCACCTCGACGCAGGGGACCTTCACGCTCCCAACCGCGACATCGGGCACGGAGCTGCCGATCATCCTCAACTCGCCGGGTAGCGCCGTCACCCTCGGCGATAGCAACGAGGTCTCCGGCTTCACGATCCGCTTCCCGACGATCGCCGGCGTCCTCGGCGACAACGCGTCCGATCCGAACATCAACTACGTTTCGATCAGCGACGCGGGCGGAGCGGGTATCCTGCTTCAGAACGTCACCGGAACGACGTCGATCTCCGACAACACGATCCTCCGCGCTGGTTCCGACGGCATTCAGATCACCTACGCACCCGATTCGACGACCAGCGTGACCGCCAACATCGAAGACAACACGATCGACGACTCAACGAACAACGGTATCTCGCTGATCGCGGCCCAGAACACGACGCTCACCACGACCATCAGCGGCAATACCGTCGACGACAGCGGCTTGGCGAACCTCTTCCTCTCGGTGCAGGATAGTAGCACCGCCACCGCCACGATCAGCGACAACACCTTCACCGACGCGTTGGGCAACGACGGCATCTCGATGGACGTCACCTCGTCCTCCGCGAGCCTGACCGCGACCATCGAGAACAACACGATCACCGGCAACATGCTCGACGGTATCAACGCGACCGCCAGCAGCGGCGCGACGATGACGCTGACGATCTCGAACAACACCGCGATCGAGAGCAATCGCGGCAACGCCATCAGCATCACCGCGGGCAGTTCCAGCAGCAACGTCTCGGCGGTCGTCACCAGCAACACTCTGGTCAGCTTCAACAGCGGTTCGGGCGTCTACCTCGACGCCAACGGCGGAACGCTCTCGTCGCGGATCTCGAGCAACACCTTCAGTAGCAACACCGGCTCGGGCGTGGAAGGCATCGCCGAGAACGAGGGCATGCTGACCGTCGGCCTCATCAGCAACACCTTCAGCACCAACGCCTCGGCGGTCTCCGTCACCAATGACGGTGACACCAGCGACACGACGACCACCGTCTGCTTGACGATGACGAGCAACACCTCGTCGGATAGCAACAGCGGCACCGACTACATCTTCACCAACAACACCGAGACCGCCTCGCAGTTCCAGATCGAGGAACTCGACGATCTCTCGTCGAACAACACGGGAACCTTCGAGTTCGATCCGACCGAGGACGACTTCGAGAGCGTTAGCTCCGGAACCTGTGTCCTGCCGACGTCGAACTAGACGACGCACCACCCGACGTTCGGTGTCCCAAACAACGTTCGGCGTGCCACTGGCTGCTTGTCAGCCAGTGCCAATAGGTCAGCTTGTCAGCCAGTGCCAATAGGTCAGCTTGTCAGCCAGTGCCAATAGGTCAGCTTTTGTCAGCCAGTGCCGATGGATCGTGTCAAGACGTGACGCTGAGGGCGAAGGCCTACTTGCCGGACAGGACGCCGAAGGCGGCCAAGTCCCTGACGACGAAGTAGTGCCCGTGGTCGGACGTCACGATCATCACCGCGTCCTGCCAAGAGCTGTTCTCTTCCACCCACTTCGTGATCGTGCGAACGGCGTCATCACCACTCTCGATGGCGCCGATCATGTTGTCGACGTTGTTGTCGTGACTGGCCCAGTCGACGTCTCCCGCTTCCACCAACAGCCAGAAGGGCTTGTCCCGCGCCGACAGCGCGATCAGGGCCGCCTCGGTCATGTCCGCGAGCGTCGGGTTCTCCTCGATGTCGGCGGGCGAGTAGATCTCGGCGGTCCGTTCCTTGCCCACGGTCGGAGTGTAGTCCCCGTCGGCAGTTCGGTAGGGGAGGTGCTGGTCCCGCGTCCCGTAGTAGCCAAAGAGCCGCAGCTTCTCGTTCCCGGCGGCGACGGCGTCGGCCAGGAGATTGTCGCGCCCACTTCGCCCGGCGGTCCGTTGGCTGACGAGATACTTGCCGCCGCGTTGGTGGTCGATCGCCTCGAGATCCTTCCGGGTGAGAAACTTGTTGCCCGCGACGAAGTTCGCGCCTTGGCTGCTGTCGGAGCTGACGTCGCAGCCGTGCCCCGCGCCGATCAGGACGTCGAGTCCCTCCAGCGGTTGGTCGGGATGACGCACCGATGGCAGTCCGAGCATGTCCCGCGTGATGTCCTGATAGTCGCCGCGGAGAACGTTGTTGGCGTAGGCGCAGGCCGGAGTCGCATGACTGACCGGAACGCTGGTGACGACGCCGGCGCTGTAGCCCTTCTCCTGCGCGAGGCGTCCGAAAGGCTTGACGTCGCGACCATCCGCGGCGACGTTGATCGACCCGTTGAAGGTCTTGATCCCGCTGTGCATCGAGGTGGCCGACGCGGCGCTGTCGGTGTAGGTGTGACGCGTCGAGGAGCCGAGGCCCTTGATGTAGTTGGGCTCGGTCGGCGTCGACCACGCATGGGGACCCGCTTGGGAGACGTCGTAGCCGCCGGTGGCGGTGGGGACCGCGATCGCCTGGGTGTCGACGTTCAGGCGCGGCGCCTCGCCAAAGGGACTGGTGACCATCTCGCCGAACTGGGTGGTGCCGTCGGCGTCGTACTCCTGGAGGAAGTGTCCCGCTCCACGCCCCTCGTCGTAGCTCTTGCCGGTGCGGTAGATCGACGATGCCCGCAGCCCGTGCCAATCGAGTCCGTCGAAGACCACCAGAATGATCTGCTTCTTGCCCGCCTCGAGGGCCGCCTCCTGGATCTCGGTGATCGCGGTCTGATCGAAGTAGCCGGCGTCGGGATTGAGTGTCGCCGGGGGGAGCCGACCGTAGAGCTTTCGTAGTCCCGCCTCGTCGCGGTAGACGCTCCGCTTGCCAGCATAACTCGCGAGGTCGATCCCGTCGCCTTGGCCCTTGGTCCCGAAGGCGAAGACCGGGACGATGCGGTTGGTGTGGTTTTGCCACTGGGTATAGTCGTCGGGATTCGTGCCCCAATGAACGACCGAGCAGCGCCCCGTTTCGACGGCGGAGCGTTGCAGATCGCGCACCGGATCGCCGGTCGCGTTGGCGCCGGATGACTCCGAGCGGCTACATCCCGTGGTGACGAAGAGGGCGACCACCAGTGTCTTGACAATCAGCGAGCGGCGCGGCGTGGCCAATGGCTCGAACGCTGCGGGAAGGTGGGTCGGGGTTCGGTGCATCCTGCCTGAAGACCTCCGGGGTGAGCGGGACTACTGAAGCTGCGCGACACGACCCCGAAGGGACATCAGTTGTTGATCGTCGACGACGCCGATGATGACGTCGCTCGACCGGTTGCGTTTTCTCTTGGTTACCAGCGCGATCCGGGCGGAACCGGACGCCATGCGCTGCTGGACCTCGGCCACCGACGCGTCGGCGTCGACACTGACCGAGTGCTCCCCGTCGAGGCTCGCGAAGCTCAGATCCTTGCAATTCTCGACGAGGGTGGGGGCGTAGTGCAAGACGCCCCGGACCAAGCCGTTGTCGATGATGATCGCCAGTCGCTTGTTCGGCGGCCACGTCGTAACCAGGGAGTCGATGGGGGCGAGGAAGAACTCGTCGGTCATGAAGTCGCGAGCGCGGAAGGAAAGCACGAAGCCCGACTCGAGCCCTTCCGCCAAGGGCGTGCCCTGTTGCTTCATGCCGTGAGTGTAGACGTTCTCATAGGAGAAGGTCTTGCGCACGGTGTAGGCCGCCGCGACCGTCAGGATCGCGGGCTGCACGAAGTCGAGGTTCTGCGTCATTTCGAAGACGATGATGATCGAGGTGAGCAAGGCGCCCGTGGCCCCGCCGACCATCCCGGCGATTCCCGCCATCGCGAAAATCGTCGGCTGAAACCCGGCGTCTGGGAAGAGAGCCTGGAGGAAGAACCCCAGCGCTCCTCCCGACATCGCCCCCAGGAAGATGCACGGCGAGAAGATGCCGCCGGACGCTCCCGAGCCGAGCGTCAGCGCGGTGACCACCAACTTCACGACGACGAGTACGAGCAAGAGCCAGGGCGATGTCAGCCCGCCGCGCAGGACGTCCTCGATCGCCGCGTAGCCGACACCCTGGACATAGAACCGACCCTGCCAGAGATGAACCAGGTACAAGACGATCCCCACCAAGAGCATCGCCGAGCAATGCCGGAGGTAGTAGTTCCCGCTAATGCCTTCCGTCTTGCGCGTCACCCAGTAGATGGAACGAACGAAGACCGAGCATAGGAGCCCCAAGGCGAGCCCGAACATTAGGTAGACCGCCAGTTGATAAGGGCCGGTGTAGACCGTCGGAGCCCCTTCGAGGGCCGGGATGTAAAAGGTCGGATGCAAGCCGAAGTAGTAGCGACCGATGAGCGTGGCGATCGTCGTCGAGATCGCCACTGGGAGGAGCGTCGTCGCGGTGATCGACGGAAGAAGAAGCTCGACCGCGAAGCAAACCCCCGCGATGGGAGCGTTGAAGGTCGCGGCGATCCCTCCGGCGGCGCCGGCGGCGATCAGGGAAATTCGCTGCGAGGCGGTCATCGAGGGAACCTGGCCCAGGGCCGATCCAAGCGACGCGCCGATCTGCATGATCGGGCCTTCGCGGCCGGCCGAGCCGCCACTGCCGATCGTGATCGAGGAGGCGAGCGCCTTAAAGATCGCGACGAGGGGACGGATGCGTCCCTCATGGTAGTAGATCGCCTTCATCACTTGGGGAACGCCACTGCCACGGGCTTCGGGCGCGAAGCTCGTCACGATGAATGAGACGATCACCGCGCCGACGACGGGCGCGAGGATGATCCCAATTCCCCAGACGCTCTGGGGGGGCTGGTCCATCAGCGGAGTGAACGAGCAGGTGCCGAGAAAGAAGAGGTTGTGAGAGAGATCGACGAGGGCACGGAACGCGACGGCGCCGAATCCCGAGAGGACACCGACGACGAAAGCGAGCACGCCGAGGGTGAAGTGACCGAGCGGCTTCGGGCCGGACGAGAGAAGAGGCTCATTCTGAATGGGCATTGCCGCTCGCTTCTTCGCGCTTGGGGATCGCGTTGCTAGGCAAGATCCGCGACTTCGGGACGGAGACGATCGAGCTTTAGCGACTCGTAGGCGTCATGCCGCCCTGTTTATGCAACAGGGGGAGAAGGGAAAAGGGGGCAAGGTGATGCTTTGCGGACATCACGTGTGCGATCGGTCAGCCGAGACCACTCGGCGCCCCGATGGCGCACTCGTTGAAAGAGCCTTGGGTGTCATGTTCTCAATTGGCTAGCGTGATCCACATGCCCATCATGCCCACGCAAGCGTGAGTCTTCTGATCATGCCCACGCAAGCGTGAGTCTTCTGATCATGCCCACGCAAGCGTGAGTCTTCTGATCATGCCCACGCAAGCGTGAGTCTTCTGATCATGCCCACGCAAGCGTGGGCATGTCACCCAAGAGGCACCCAGGAGGTTCTTAGGCAATGAGTGGACCAATCGGGACTGCTAGACGGCGCTGAGAATCACCGCCGCGTTCTGTCCGCCGAAGCCAAAGGAGTTCGAAAGGGCACAGTTGACCGGTCGTTCGCGCGCCTCGTTGGGAATGTAGTCGAGATCACACGTCGGGTCGGGATTGGTCAGGTTGATCGTCGGTGGCAACACCCCTTCGGAAATCGTCAGGGCGGTTGCCGCCGCTTCCACGGCGCCGGCGGCGCCGATCAGATGGCCGATCATCGACTTGATGCTGCTCATCGGAGTCCGCTTGGCGTCGGCGCCGAGGGCTCGCTTGACCGCCATCGTCTCCATCTCGTCGTTGAGACGGGTGCTCGTTCCGTGAGCGTTGATGTAGTCGATGTCGTCGCGATCGAGATTCGCTTCGCGCAAAGCCCCTTCCATGGAACGGGCGGCCCCGATTCCCGTCGGACAAGGTCGGGTCAATCCGAAGGCGTCACACGAGGATCCGTAGCCTCGGACCTCCGCGTAGATCTTGGCGCCTCGCCTCTTGGCTCGCTCATAGTCCTCCAGGACGAGCACCGCCGATCCCTCGCCGAGCACGAAACCGTCCCGCTCGCGATCGAACGGCCGGCTCACTTCGTGTTGCGGGCGCTGCGAGCGACTGAGCGCTCCCAGGGCGGCGTAGGCGACAAGCATCAGCGGTTCGAGACGACTGTCGGAGCCACCCGCGAGCATCACGTCCGCATCGTCGCGGGCGATCAGCCGAAAGGCCTCCCCGATCGCTTGGGTTCCCGCGGCACACGCCGTGGTGACCGTGATACACGGCCCTTCGGCATGATGCAGGATCGCCAAGTGAGAACTCAGCATGTTCGGCAGTTGCTTGAGCAACCAAAGTGGTGGAAGGTGGTTGGGTCCGACCGTCCCGAACTTCTGAGGGTCGAACTCGCCGTCTTGATCGATGCAAGCGGCGATCGCGGGGGCGAGTTCTCCCAATTCCATGGGAACGACCCCCGACCCCATGCAGACGCCGAAGCGGGCCGGATCGAGCGAGTCGTCGGACAAGCCGGCAAAAGCCGCGGCTTGATGAGCCGCCCCGACGGCGAACTTGATGTTAGGCCCCATCACCTTCAGTGACTTGGGGTTCTTTACGTAAGGCTTGACATCGAAGCCCTTAACTTGTCCGCCAATCGTCGTTGGGTAGCCGTCCGTGTCGAATCGGTCAATCCGCGAAACTCCCGATCTGCCCTCTACACAGGCGTCCCAGAACTCTTCCGTGGTATTCCCGTTCGGGCTGACAACGCCGATGCCGGTGATGACGACCCTGCGCATCCCTTTCCCCAAACCAGACTCGTGTGAAATACAGGCCAAACGACGTGAGGAGGGGCCGGTCAACCGTCGCAAACCGTTACGATCGGACCTTTTGCGGCCCTCCTCAAGCCCGCAGCCATCATGTGTTTTCCATCTTTCCTATTCAATCTATCTTGCCGAAATATGACCCGATTTGTCCGCCGTGAGTGAGCTTACGCCCGCATGACCGATACACCCGTGATGTCCGCGAGTCGAAATCCGGTTTGGAGGAGGGGAAGTTCGCCGAAGCGCGCGAGAACGAACACGGATTGGGCGTCGGTGAGCGATCAAGAGAGGAAATGGAGAGCGACTCTGACCAAGATCGTGCTCTGCCCCAGCTTGAGGTCGGTGTTCGTGCGACCCTAACCCTTTGGCACTGGCAGACAAGCAGCCAGGGGCACCCGAAAAGTTAGATGGACCAGTGCACTAGTCGGTCGCGTCGAGGTAGCGGCGGGCCCAGAGTTCGAGCATCAGCAGCGACCAGAGGCGATAGCCGTGATCCCAACGCTTACTGAGATGTTCTTCGATGAGTCCGTTGATGTATTCGGGGCGGAACCAGCCGCGCTGTCGTGCCTCTTGTCCGAGCAGGAGATCGCAGGTCATGTCCGCCAGATCGTTGCGAAACCAGGCGTGGATCGGGACGCCAAAGCCCATTTTCGGGCGTTTGAGAAGCCGCGTCGGGATCAAGTGGCCGAATGCTTGCTTGAGAAGATGCTTGGTTTTGAGGCCTCGTAGCTTCATGCTCGCGGGCATCCGGCCGGCCAGGGCAACGACTTCCTGGTCGAGAAAGGGGCTGCGGCATTCGAGCCCGCACGCCATCGAGGCGATGTCGACTTTCGCCAGCAGGTCGCCCGGCAGGTAACTCAGGAGATCGACGTAGCCCGTCCTCGTGACGAAATCTCGCCCCGGCAGCTCGTCGTAGAGGTCGAAGATCCGAGATTCCGCCCGGTAGCCATTGAGTTGCTGCTGGAATTCGGGATCATAGAGAGCATCGCGCGCCGAGCGATTGAGGATGGAAATCCACTCGACGTAGCGTTGCTTCGGCTCCTTGCCGAGGCTCTCGACTAGACGCTTGAACCGCCGCGTCTTGGACTTCTGATCGTTCGACCCGGGAAGGCGTTGCCAGCCGCTCCAAGTGGCCGCGTCCCGGAGGATGCCGGGCATTCGGTCGAACCACTCTCCCAGCCTGACGGCTTGATAGCGCGGGTAGCCCCCGAAGAGCTCATCGCCCGCGTCGCCGGTGAGCGCCACGGTGACGTGCCGTCGACTCAGTCTTGAGACGTACCACGTGGGAATCGCGGAACTGTCGCCGAAGGGTTCGTCGTGGAAGTGGGTCAGTTTCTCGACGATCTCCGCCGCGTCGGGATTGACGAAGAACTCTTCGTGGTCGGTCCGGTGGAAGTCGGATGCCTCGCGAGCGAAGGGAGTCTCGTCGTAGTCGCGTTGCCGAAAGCCGATCGAGAACGTTTTGACGGGCGAATCGCTGAATTGCCGCATCAAGCCGACGACGATCGTCGAGTCGATCCCGCCGGAGAGGAACGCGCCCAACGGGACATCGGCGATCAAGCGGAGTTTGGTCGCTTCGGCGAGGGTGGTTTGCAGCTCCTCGATCCATTCGGCTTCGCTATGGCGGACTTCTTCTTGATAGGGCGGGGTCCAGTAGCGTTGCAGGCGGAGTTCGCCGTTCTCGAAGGTGGCGGTATGGGCGGGAGGGAGCTTGAAGACGTTGCGGAAGATGGTCTTCGGGGCCGGGACGTACTGGAGGGTGAGAAAGTCATCCAGCGCGAGTGGATCGAGTTGCTTGGGAAACCCCTCTTCGGCCGCGAGCGATTTGATCTCGCTGGCGAAACGGATTCCCTGGTCGTCTTGCCAATAGACGAGGGGCTTTTGCCCAAGGCGGTCGCGCGCGAGAAAGAGCTTCCGCGCCCGGGAGTCCCAGATGGCGAACGCGAACATGCCGCGGAGATGATGAACCATCTCGGGTCCGTGCTGCTCATACAGATGGACCAGGACTTCCGTGTCGGTTTTGGTTCGAAAAACGTGCCCCAAACGCTCTAATTGGTGGCGAATCGGGGCGAAATTGTAGATTTCGCCGTTAAAAGTGACCCAAATCGTCTCGTCTTCGTTGGAAATCGGTTGCCGACCGTGGTTGGGATCGATGACCGCGAGGCGGCGATGACCAAGGGCGACGCCCGGGGTCGCGTGGATGCCTTGACCGTCCGGCCCCCGATGATGAAGCCGATAAGTCATCCGCTCGATCAGGCCTTCCGGGGTCCTTCGTTCCGGGTCGCTCCAGACAATGCCGCAGATACCACACACGCTGGGGGTTCTCCTCCGCCGCGAAAGACAGTCGGGATCGCGATGGCCACAAGGTCGTCACCGTCGACGTTCCGTGCCCCCAGGGTTGGGGCGGCAGGGGCAACCAAGCGGAGACCGGCCGCGAACCGGAAGGCGTGTGGTCAGTCTATACGGCCCGAGGGATGACACAACGTCGGCGCGACGCGCGGTTAGCTCGGGTGTTGGATTTTCATCGCGGCCTGGGAACGATACACTTGGTAGGACGGCGAAACCGCAAGTTCCGCACCCCCGATTGCGGACTCGAAGGATTTCGCGTCTGGGTGAGAGTGGTCCGGAACATCGGACGGGAGGCATCAGCGTGGAATACGACGAGTTCGGATTTCCGGTCCCTGAGCAGTTCGAGGACCAGAAGCCCCGCTATCGGGCGAAGATCACTCCAGGCCGGATTGCTGTCTTGATGTTCGTACTATTCCTCGGTGTCCTGATCGCGTTCGCCGCCGAATACGGCGACAAGCTCGCGGACAACTTCAAGGACGGCCTGGCTCGTTTGGCGGCCAACCGCCCCATGCGAATCGAGGCCCAGATCATCTCCCGGCTACAGCGTGGGGATGTCGACGGCGCCCTCAAGGCCTCGGATGAACTTGCCAAGCTCGTCCCTAAAGCGGGCTTCCTGTGGCGCGGTGAGATCCTGATGCGGGTCAGTCGGCCGGGAGAGGCCGCGAAGACCTACCACCGATTGGTCGAACTCGATCCCACCGATCATCTCGCCCTCAACAACCGCGCCTATGCCCTCGCGCTTGCGGAGGAGAACTTGGACGAGGCGATGGAAAACGTCAACCAAGCCATCGACATCGCCGGAGACGTGCCGGCGTATATCGACACCCGCGGCTATCTTCTCTATCTCTCCGGCCGCGTTCCCGAGGCGCTCGAGGACTTCAACAAGGTGCTCTCGGATCAGGCGCGGCGCTCGCAGACGCGGGACGCGGGGATCGGCGAACTCTTCTTTCACCGGGCCCTCGCGTACAAGGCCCTCGGGAAGGAGGAGTTGGCGAAGAAGGACTTCAACACCGCCACCCGCTTCGGCTTTCTCAGTGATCGCGAGCCGCAACCCCTGAAACCGATCGTGGAGAGCAAGGAAGAAGGGGAAGAGCAAGCCAAGGAAACACCGCCGGCTCCGAATGAGTCCGAGGTGAGCGAGGAGGCTGTCGAGCCCTCCAAGCCGTAGGCTTTGGATGCCACTGGAGATCATGTCCGTTCGGTTCGCGTCGAGGGGCGAGGCGGGCCCGAACGATGTAGCGGGGAATTAACGTGGTCGACGATCCATTCAGCGAGGAAGACGGGCCTACCGATCCCGTAGGCCAGGAAGTACTCGATCTCCTTCGCGAAGGCCGCAAGATTCAGGCCATCAAGCTTGTTCGCGAACATACCGGAGCGGGGCTGAAGGAGGCGAAGGAGGCCGTCGAGGCGATCGCCGCCAAGCACGGTATCGAGCCTCCCAGTAGTCAGGGATGTGCCGCCAGCGCGATCTTCGTGGCGATCTGCATCGCCATCGGCATCGTGGTCGCGCTGATCTCGTAGGACTCTGTCAAGATCCGACGTTCGGGGACCACTGGCCGCTCGCCAGCCAGTGACCGTCGACGGTGTCTCGACTCCGGCGACACCTTGATGGCACCACCGGCTCCCTCTCGACCTCTCCCAGGTCAGGGAAGAAGTTCGGCGACGTCATCGATCTCGGAATCCTCATCCTCTTCGTACTCGGCCCAAACTTCATCGACCTCGTTCTCGCCAAGTCGCCGCCGACGCTCCGTCGTCGTGGAGGTGTCGGTGGTCGTCTCCGTCGTCGTGATGTTCGTGGTTCCCGCGTCGTCGACGGGAGTGGAGGCGTTGACTGGCGGCGCGGTCCTGGTTTCGGTGTAGCCGAGGAACTGGGTCGAGACCGTCGCCGTCGGATCCGCGCCGGTCAGGTCGACGCTCGCGGTCTGCTCGGGGAGCGTGATGTTGCCCGGGATGATGTCGTTGGTCGTCGACGCGAAGAAGAACCGCTTCGAGACGAACTCGGGCCGCAGTCCGAGGAAGCCAAAGTTGTAGTTGACGCCGTCGGTGAACGCCGGCAGCGAGATGTCGACGATTGTCGACGTGTTGACCATGGTTCCTCCCGCGGTCCCGACGATGGTCTGGCCGGGGATGTACGCCGCGGGTTGCTGGATCGTGATGTTGTAGACGCCAGCGGGGAGATTGACGGTGAAGTTGCCGTTCTCGTCGGTTGACGTGACGACCGTTTCAAACGGGCAGATGAAGGTGTTGCCCGAGATCGTGATCGGGGTGTCGGCCAAGCCCGGCTCGCCCGGCTGACGAATGCCGTCGTTGTTGAAGTCGATGAAGACCTGCCCGGAGAGACTCGAAACGATCGGATCCTCGATCCACTCGACGATCGCCGTCGCGTCGGCATTTCCCGAAGTCGCGGTGATGACGTCGAAGCCGGGGTTTGTCCCGGTGTAGTTGAGCACGGCCTGTCCGAAGATGTTGGTCGTCAGCGACACGGTTTGAGGATTCGCCCCGGTGATCGTGAAGTCGACCGTCGCGCCGAAGACCGGGTCGCCGGCGAAGTCGAGGACCGTGGCGGTGATCGTCGCGGTTTGATCGGTGCAGCGTTGTTGGAAGTCCGGCTCCAAGGTGATCGAGTCGACGTCTTGCGAGGGGTCGGTCGAAAGCAGACGAAGGAAGGTCGTGACGGTCGCGGTATTCGCGGTCTCGTCGACGCTCCAAGCGAACGCGGTGGTGATGTCGGCTGGGCCGTAGACGGTGCCGAGGTCGGGATCATCAAAGGGAGGAAGGTTGGTCGTGTTGATGTTGCCATCGATGGTATAAGTGGTGCCGCCGCCGGTGATGTCCGATCGCAAGTTCGAGAAGGAGTCCGCCGCCCAGCCATCGTAGTTCGCGTTGACCTGTTGCGTTCCATCCGAGTAGATGCCGCCCTGGCTGAAGCCGACTCGTTCGGGATTGTCGAGGGTGAAGGCTTGGAAGTTCGACGCGCCCGCTGTCCCCGACGGAGCGAGAATGTCATCGGAGACGCCTCCAACATCCTCGTCGAGATAGCTGATCACCTGGAGATCGCCGAGAGCCGATGCGCTCGTGAACGTCACTTCGGTGAAGACGGTGTCACCATTCGGCGCAATGGAGGTGCGCGCTTCCCAGTTGATATCGCCGTTGGCCCCCGCGAAGGTTCCCTGGCTGACGACCGAGCCGTCGGTGTCGAGAAAGGCCGGCGTCGTGACGGTCGTGCTCTGAAGCGTGACCGCGTTGCCGTCGGATCCGACATCGACGTACTGGAAATAGTCGAAGATCCACTGACCTTCGGTGATGAGGGTCGTGTTGCCCTGCGCGGTGACCGAGGAGCTGATTCCATTGCCACCATCGCCGACGTCGATGCCGAAGTAGCCGACCGAGTCGGGGGCGAGGCCGTTGTCGATGAAGACCGGTACCCATCGATTCTCGAGCGCTTCGAGAGAGGGTTGGAAGCCGCCTCGAGCGGCTTGCCGCGCCGGAGCCTGAACACCGCGGGTCAACATCGCCATCGCATACTCCTTGCCGATCTGCCCGGCATGGGCATCCATCCCCCACCTGGAGACGTTGCGCACGCCTTCCCCGCTTGGGGCATCGAGAATCGGTGGTAAATCACCCACAATTGGAATCGGTCGCAGGAAGTGGAGAATTGAGAAAAAGGGGAGAATCGCTACGACCGGCGGAACAGCCGGAGGTGGCGGCTTGGGAAAACCTGCCACTTTCGGGGCCATTCAGCGAGTCGTGAAGGCGACGATCCGATTCCTCGTCCGGGTGATGCGATGGGAGCGGTCGACAAGTGCACCGGTTCATTAAAGTTTTCGGGTACCACTGGCTGCTTGCCCGCCAGTGAGTACGGGCAACCCGAAGCGAGACGTTTGACCTCGCTCTAGTGTCCAGATTGGCGAGTTCGTTCCATCAATTTCGACCCTCTGATCGTGCGGAGGACTGCCCAATTGTGGGCGTTTCCCGCATGCCCACGCAAGCGTGGGTCTTTCCCGCATGCCCACGCAAGCGTGGGTCTTTCCCGCATGCCCACGCAAGCGTGGGTCTTTCCCGCATGCCCACGCAAGCGTGGAGCATGGCACCCAAGAGTCTGCGGAGCAATGAATCAACCAATCAGGGCACTAGGTTGTACCTTTCGTAACGGCTTCTTCCTCCTCGAGTTCGGCCAAGACTTCGTCGATTTCGTCACTGCCGAGGTTGCGGTAGCGATCGGCGTCGAGTTGCTGGCGGTGCGCCGTCCATTCGTTGTCGATCGCCGGCGGTGTGATGACGGGGTCTTCCTCTTCTTGCTCCTCCAGCGATGGAAAGAAGTCGTCGGTGACGATGGGGGCCGAGTCGACTTGGGGGGCCTCCGTGGTGACGGGGACGATCACGGCGGGGCCGGTCAGGTCGACGTTGGCGGTCTGTTCGGGACGCACAATGTTTCCCGGCAAGACGTCGGTATTGGTGGACGCGAAGAAGAAGCGTTTCGAAACGAACTCGGGCTGGAGTCCGAGGACCGTGAAGTTGTAGCCGGTGCCGTCGACGAATGCGGGCAGACTGATGTCCACGATCGTGGAGGAGCCGATCGCCACGCCCCCCGCGGAGCCCGCGACGGCTTGTCCCGCGATGTAGGCGGGAGGGGATTGAATGTTGATCGTGAAGATCCCCTCGGGCAGGGCCACCGCGAAGCTCCCGTCGGCGTCGGTCAGGAGGCTCACCGACTCGAAGGGGCAGATGAAGGTTGTTCCGGAGATCGTCACGTTCGTGTTCGCGATTCCCGGTTCGTCCGGTTGGCGAACCCCGTCGCCGTTGAAGTCGAGAAAGACCGCGCCGGAGAGACTCGACACGATTGGCTCCTCGAGCCATTCGACGATGGCGGTATCGGTGCCTGCTCCCTCGGTGGCGGTCGCGGTGATGACGTCGAATCCCGGTTCTTCCCCCACGTAGCCGAACGTCGCTTGACCGAAGATGTTGGTCGTGACGGTGGTCGACTGTGGATTGGCACCATCGACGACGATGTTGAGCGTGGCGCCGACAACCGCCTCCCCGGCGGAGTCCAGCGCGGTGGCGGTGAACGTCACCGTTTCTCCGGTACAGGCTTGGGTGAAATCGGGCTCGAGGATCAGCACGTCGACTTCCGGCTCCGGGATCGTCGGTAGGAACTCGAGGAAGGTTGTGATCGTTGCGGTCGTGGCCGAGGGATTGACGGACCAAGCGAACGCGGTGGTCACGATCTCCGGCCCGTAGGCCGTCCCAAACTCTGGATCGTCGAAGGGCGGGAGATTCGTCGTGTTGATGTTTCCCTGAGGCGTGTAGAAGGTTCCCGGCCCAAGGATGTCGAGAATCAGGTCCGGGTACTCGTCGGCCGCCCAACCGACGTAGCTCGCATTGACGAGCTCGACGCCGTCGGAATAGACCCCGTACTGGGAGAAACCGACCGGATCGGTGGCGTTTAGGACATAGGCCTCGAAGTTGGAGGCGCCCGGGGATCCAATCGGCACGAGGATCTTCTGGGGATCGTCGTCGAAGCCACCGATCAGCGTGTCGAGTTCGGAGATGAACTGGATGCTCCCGAGGGGATTGTCGGAGTCGAGGGTGACCGATGTGGTGGCGACCTCCGATCCGGGCTCGAAGCTCGTTCGAACCTCCCAGCCGACCACGCCGTTCTCGCCATCGAACGTACCTCGACTGACCACACTGCCGTCGGTGTCGAGAAAGGCTGCTTCGGTGACGTTCGTGTTTTGCAGTTGGACCCCACCCCCGTCGGAGCCGACGTCGACGATCTGCTCGTATTGAAACATCCAGTCCTCGCCGGCCGAGAAGACCCCGTTGAGTTCGGCCGAGTTCGACGATTCCAGGACTTGTCCGCCAGTGAGCACGTTAAGGCCGAAGTGACCGCTCGTGTCGACCGGCAAGCCGTTGTCGATGAAGACCGGCACCCAGCGATGTTCGAGCGCTTCGAACGCGGGCTTGTAGCCACCCACAGGACGTTGGAAGGTCGCGAAGGGACGAATAGAGCGGATCGCTCGAGACATCCGAAGCTCCTTGTGCATTCGTTCATGTAAGCGTGATGAGGCGGGCTAGCAAGCTTATTGCATGGCGCAAATGCCTCACTTATTGCATCGGCATCAAGTGGTCGGACAACTGAGAAAAAGCGAGCAACTCCTACGATCCGACCAATGGTCACGAATGGAATACGAAGCGAGAGGTTGGTGGGTGGGGGCAGCGCGAGGAGATGATCGACGCGTCGACGCCGACGGGGGATGTCCGCGGCGCTACGTGGGTGGTGGTTGCGTCGGCACGAAGCGCTCTGTCCCAACGTGAAGTTGGTGTCTGTGCAATCTCAGCAGTCCGTTGATTTAAGCGAGCCGGCAGCGAATAGATCAACGGGCTGCTCACCCTTTGGCACTGGCTGACAAGCAGCCAGTGGCACCCGACGACTTCGGTGAACCGAGCAGCCAGTGGCACCCCAAAACTTTGGTGAACCAGTGCACGAGGAGCACGGGTGCCCGGCCGGGGACGCACGAGTCGAATGGGAACGTGGCACGAGTCGAATGGGATCGTGACACGTGCGATGTCGAGCGCCGGCGCGGGAGCTGTTGGCAGTTGAGCTGGGAAAGGGAGAGAAGGATTTCGCCGCCGTTCCCGGAGATGATGGAGGGGGCGGCGACGTCGATGGAGCTGGAGGATGGGTTCCTCGCCGCGAGTCGTTCCGGGGCGAGGTGTCGTCTGAAGGGGCAGTCTGGGGCGGTGTCGTTAGAAGCCGATGGCGGCACCAACCGTCAGTCCGTGAGCGATGACCGAACTGTTGGCGATATTCTCCGTCGACCGCTCGGGATAGCCCGCTTGGGAGGGAGCGATACTCGCCGGGTTGACCCCTTCGCCGATGAGGTCGGTCGTGCGAACGATCGGCGTGAGCAACAGGAAGTTGTAACCGATGCTTACCCGAGCCGGGCCGAACTTGCCGGTCACCTTCGCGCCGACCTCCGGGATGATGCCGAAGTCGAGGTGCTCGTCGCGGAGCCCGTCGTTGGAGGCGTTGACGAGGACGCCGCCGTCATTGGTCACCGTCGGTTGGCCTGGGGTCACGACCTGGGTCGAGCCGTCGTAGCGGAAGTTCCCGCCGACGCCACCGATCGCGAGCTTGGTGAGGAACCCGGCTTCCCAAAAGCGGCCTTGGGCCTTCACCTCGCCGCCGATCTGGACGCCGCCGAAGTAGTTTTCCGCGTCGAAACGCTCGTGAACGTTGAACTGGGTACCTTGGATCGTCGCGGCGGTCGGATCGGTCGAAACGAGTCGCTCCTGAATGCGGAGGGACTCCTCGAACTGCATGTAGCGAATACCGCCCATCATGTTGAACTCGAACAGGCCGCCGCGGGCAACGTTGACCCAGCGATTGAGCTCCGCGTCAAGCATGAGGTTGTCGGTGTTGAAGTTGATGCTTCCCTCGGAGAGGCCCGGATAGGCGACGAGTTGAGAGTCTTGACGTCCGAGCAGCGTGTTGGTGAAGGGGCGAGCCAGGATCGGGTCTCCGTTGGAGGTATATCCCGTGCTGGCACCGTCGCCGAGCCCGAAGAAGAGGGCTTGGAAGTAGCCTTCCTCGAAGTCGTTGTTCGAGAAGTCGATGGTGATGCGTCCGCCGTTTTGGGGCTGATCGATGATATTGCCCTCGAGCAGCACCGACGTTCCCGGGCGATCCAGGACGCCGGCGTCGGCCCGCGCGGTGCCGTTGGGGCTGGTGGTCAGCAGCGGCTTCTGGTCGCTGGTGATCTCCCAGAGGAGCCACTCGGCGCCGAAGCGGAAGGTCTGGCGTCGGCCGCCGATCCCGACCATCTCGGCGGGTTCCTCGACAAACTCATCGAAGACCGGCTCCTCGACGACGGAGGTTGGCCCCGTCATGAGTTCTTGAGCCCCAGCGGTCCCGGCAACGAAGAGACCGACCGCGGTGATGAGGAAGGCGTATTTCATGGACTGGCGCTCTCCTTGTCGGCCGTGACGCTCCGTGGTGGCGCCATGGACCGACCGTCGAGGATCTCGAGAACATTCGGTTCTCTTCCTCTAGGTCCCTCGACCGACTGGCGGCAGAGGGGATCTCTCAGTGCACGAAAAAGTTATCGTAACGCGGGATGGACCGACTTTAGCGAGTGTGGCAGATCAAGGGATTTTGGGGCTTTTTTGGAAAAGCAGCGAAGAGCGGCTCAAGCGGGCTGTGACTCTTGGTAGGTTGCGCTGACGGCTTGCTTGCTGTTAAAGAGACTTTCGGACGCCAGTCTCTGGGCGCGGGAATGGTCGCGAGGGAGGCTCATGGCATGCGACTAAGAAGAAAGGGAAAGCGCCAACGAGTGGTAGGAGTAAGGGGGTAGTGAATACTTGAACGGTTCGCTTACCGTCGACGTCGGTACATCGACTTTTTCTCGATGAAAAGTGGCAAAACTTCGCCGCATTAGGGAAATCCCCAATGCCAGCTCCTGGTCGTGGGCGGTAGAATTGGGTTCGTGGGCTCAGTGGTCTCCTCACATTCCCCCCTGTTGGCGTCGTTGATCGTTCCCGAGCCGTCACTTTGGAGCACTCCGTCGAACCAGCGGGTTGGGGCCAGGGAGAGGGAAGGCGATGTTGGTGGTTCATCTCCTCGCGGTCGCGCTGTTGACGGGCGATTCCCATTCGCAACGTGTCTACGACGACCTCACCGCTCTCGACAAGAAGTCGATCTACACGCTTTACCGCTCCGCGTACAAGTTCGGCAAGTACAAGGAGGACGCCGTCGCTTGGGTGTCCCGTGCGCGCCGTGTGCCCGAGGGGACGGTCGAAATGGTGGTCGACGAGATGCGCGATCGGGTCTCGTACAAGCGCAAGGACGAGGACGAACCACGCGGGGCTCAGGCCCGGAAGATCACTGGCATCGATGGGGTCAAACGCTACGGGTCGGTGGAACGCATCGAATGGAACGGGTCCTTGCTGCGCCCCGATCAGTTCGTCAAGAAATGCGATCCGGTCGAGGGCTCGACCCTCAAGGGACAAGCGACCAAGCGCCCGATCACCTTTGACGGTAAGGTGGGTGAACGGCGTGGGATGGGGTTGCTAGTCAATGTGATCAAGGCGGGCAATGACTGGGAACGGCCGGTCTTGCTTCCCTTCAAGCTCTGCACCGCCGACATCAACGACTGGAAACGGGGCATGAACGTCCGCGTTTTTGGTTGGATCGACGACGCTCAACCGACGATGGAGATCGACGGCGAGGAGATTCCCTGCTTCGTCGCGGCGGCCGGTCAACCGGTGGGCAAGCAACATCCGGAGCTACGCTGGACCTACGAGTTCGTCAGTCGCTACGGTTCGGCCAACGACGCGATCGGGTGGGTGGTTCGCGTCAACGTGAAGAACACCGGCGGGCAGGCGCTCGAACAGCTTCAGTTAGAGGTGAGCCTCAACAACCGCAACCAGGGCGGGGCACTCTCGAGCGACATGGAGTACGTGGAGTTCGCCCGCATCGATCCCGGCGAGACGAAGAGCACGCTGGTGCGTCTGTTGAATCTGACCGAGAGCCGCAATAACCCCTCGGTGTCGATTCGGCTCCTCTCGGCGAAGGCCGATCTCGACTAGCGATCTGGTTCGGCGATGTCCGAATCGCGTATCGCGAGTTGACGGTTCACCCCGTGTGAGTCTCTTTTGCATGCCCACGGCAAGCGTGAGTCTCTTTTGCATGCCCACGGCAAGCGTGAGCACGGCACCCAAGCGCGGCGGGCGCGATCGCCTTACTCGGCGACTTCCTCGTTGCCCTTACTCTCCTTGGGTTGGTTCCTGCCGACGGAGGTGTCGGGATCGGACTTGTTGTCCTTGAAGTCGCTGACGGTCATTTCCCCGATGCCGATGGAGGAGTCGGCGCTGGTCTCGGGAATGTTGGTTCGCATCGGAAGTTCGATCTCGAAGGTGCTCCCTTCCCCTTCATGACTGGTGACGAGCACGTCGCCACCATGCTCGCGAGCGATCTTGCGGCTCACGGGCAAGCCCAGGCCACTACCGCGCGAACCTTTGGTCGACGAGAAGATCTGGAAGATGCGTTCGACCTGTTCCTCGGGGATGCCGCAGCCGTTGTCGCTGACGACAATTTTGACGGTGTTCGTCGCGGGGGAACGGGAGGTAACGAGCCGGACGATGCCCTCTTCCTCGCCGTCGACGGCATCGATCGCGTTGGTGACGATGTTCAGCGACATGCGATGGATCGCTTCGGGATCGACGGCGATCTCGGGGAGTTCCGGGTCGAGTTCGAGCTTGATGGTGGCGCCGAAATCCTTCGCCCGCCCCTCCATCAGTTCGGCGACATCGCGAACGATCTCGTTGAGATCCGACAGCTCCCACGCCGGCTCGCGCTCCTTCGAGAAGCTGAGCATGTCCATTACCAGGTTGTAGATCTTGTCCTGGTTCTTCTCGACGATCCGCCAACCCTTTTCGATGACGTCGGCTTTCTCGTCGGTCAGGCCCATCTCAACCAAGTAGCTGCCCGACTTGAGCCCCTGCATGATGTTCTTGATGTGATGGCTCAGCGTCGCGATCGTCTGCCCGATGGCGGCGAGTCGTTCGGCCTGCATCATCGCCTGGTAGAAGCGCGTGTCCTCGATCGCCAAGCCGGCTTGGTGGGCGATCGCGATCATCAGGCGGAGATGGTCGTCGCTGAACTTGACCGGCGTCTGTTTCTCGAGCGCCTTTTGCCCATCGCTCTTCGTGTCGAGATAGACGACGCCGAGCGTTTCGTGACGACCGCGAAGCGGAACGCAGATCGCCTCGCGAATCCCCAGTTTGACGATACTCTGGGCCTTGCCGAAGCGTTGGTCCTGAGAGGCGTCGAGGACGATAACCCCTTCTTCCTTTCGCAGCACGTAGTCGACGATCGTCCGGCTGAGCGTGATCGTCTCCTTTTGATCGGGCTCCTCGGCGAAGCGGACGGCGGTCGGCTCGAGCTTGCCGGTGTCGACGTCGCGGAGCACGATGCAGCTCCGGTCGGGCTTCAGCGACGAGAAGATCAGGTCCATGATGTGATCGAGGAGCTGATCGAGATCGCTGATGCGGCTGATCGCCTGGCTGGTCTCGTACATGACCGCGAGGTTGGAAAGGGCGTTCTGAAGCCAACGACTCTGGGCCCGCTCGGGGTTGCGCAGAAAGGCGGTTCCCTCGTCGTGCTTGATGGCGCGAAGGATCGCGGAGGACTCGGCGACTTGTTGGGGGCTGACCACGCTAATGCGTTCGGCCATTTCCGCGGGCCGACTCTTGCTAATGCCCGCGTTGAAGATGAGTTCCGTTTGTCCGATCAGGACGCGATCGCCGGTCTTGAGCAGGCCGCGATCGATGCGGGCATCATTGAGGAACGTGCCGTTGGAACTCTTCAAGTCGTGGACGATGTAGCCGTCCTTGGTCAGTTGCAACTCGGCATGGTGGCGCGAGGCCTCGGTGTCGTGCAAGCGGATCGCGTTGGTGGCATCGCGCCCGATGGTCGGCACCGAGTCGGTCAATTCGAACCGCCGTCCGCGATCGGGTCCTCGGATGACTGTCAACGACGCCACGGTATCTCTTCCTATTGCTTGACGGCGTTCCGGAACGCTCCGGGGATGATCGCTGGCGAAGGATTGGGCAAGTCACTCCCAACTCGCGATCGATCGCGAGGGCTTGCTTCGTCCGAGCCCCGCGCCAACGCGCGGCTCTCTCCGAACCTCGTCGCTAGTCCCTGGCCCCCACGTCCACTCCCCGGTTTAGAGTGGCTCTGATGTGCCGGTTCATCTTCCTCCTAGGATAGACGTCGTCCCGGCGAAAGGAAGAAGGAAACGTCTCCGGTTCTCCGGCCCTTCGGTCTTTCGCCTCCGGCGGCGGTCGAGGTCGAGTCCAGCAGCACTTTTCTGGCCATCAATCCCATCAGGGTCATACATATGTCGACGGAGTCGCGAAGTCCCCGCTCGAAAGGACGACACCATGGGGCAGCCATTGGACGGAAAGAGTTTCCTCTTCTTTGTCGGCGATATCTACGAGGATCTCGAGCTTTGGTATCCGAAGCTTCGATTGATCGAGGCAGGCGCGTCGGTCACGTTGGCGGGGCCCGAGTGCGGCAAGACCTACGCGGGTAAGAACGGCTATCCCTGCGTGTCGGACGCGGCGATCGCCAGTGTCGCCTCCTCCGCGTTCGATGGGGTTGTTTGCCCCGGCGGGTTCATGCCGGATAAGCTTCGCCGTGACGACAAGGTGAAGAGCCTGCTCCGCGAATTCTCCGAGGCGGGAAAGTTGGTCGCGGCGATCTGCCACGGCGGCTGGATGCCGATCTCGGCGGGTGTCTACAAGGGCGTTCGCGTCACTGGTTCGCCGGGCATCAAGGACGACCTCGTCAACGCCGGCGCTCTCTGGGAGGATGCGTCGGTCGTGGTCGATCGCTATTTCGTCTCGAGCCGCAAGCCGGACGACCTGCCCGACTTCATGAAGGGGATCTTCTCCGTCGTCGGCGCCGAGTGAGCGCCCTCCGAGCCAGCGTCCAAGAGAACTCTTCATGCAACTTCCCTCCGTCCTGAACACGGAACATCTTCTGTTCGCCGGATCGATTCTGTTGATCGTCGCCGTCCTGGCGAGTCAGCTATCGGCGAAATGGGGGGTGCCGGCCCTACTCATCTTCCTTGGTATCGGTGTCTTGGCCGGTTCCGACGGGATTGGGGGAATCCCCTTCGAGGATGCCAAACTCGCCCAGGGGCTGGGCATCCTCGCGTTGGTCCTCATCCTCTTTTCCGGGGGACTGAATACCGACTGGCGATCGATTGTCCCCGTCATTCGGCCGGGTCTGATCTTGGCGACCGGGGGCGTACTCTTGAGCACCTTCCTCGTCGGGATCTTCGCCTATCTGGTTTGTGGGATCGGTCTTCTTGACGGGTTCTTGCTCGGCGCGATGATCTCCTCGACCGACGCGGCCGCCGTCTTCGCCGTCTTGCGAAGTCGCGGGGTGCCGCTTCGCCCGGAACTGGCTTCGTTGATCGAGTTCGAGTCGGGCAGCAACGACCCGATGGCGGTCTTCCTCACCAACGCGCTCATTGGGCTGCAATTCGCGGTGGGAGCTTCCTTCGCCGGATCGCTCCTCTCGCTGATCCCGAGTTTCTTCATCCAGATGATCGTCGGCTCGTTGTGTGGATGGGGAGCCGGCCATTTGATCGTCTTCTTGTTGAGGCGATTTCCACTCGCGATCGAGGAGCTCTATCCCACGCTTTCGGTCGGGTTGGCCCTGCTCACCTACGCGGGGGTGACGCTGATCAACGGCAACGGGTTTCTCGCGGTCTACCTCGCGGGCATCGTGGTCGGCAATCACTCGTTCGAGCAGCGCCGCCAACTCATGTCCTGGCACGAGTACCTCGCCTGGTTCATGCAGATCGTCATGTTCCTGACGCTGGGGCTGCTGGTGTTTCCCTCGGAGATGCCTCCGCTGATCGGCCAGGCGATCGTGCTCTCGGCGTTCTTGATGTTCGTCTCGCGCCCGGCGAGCGTCTTCGCGTGCTTGCCGACGAAGCGATTCACGACCAACGAGAAGATCATGGTTTCCTGGGGCGGACTGCGTGGGGCGGTTCCGATCATCATGGCAACGTATGCCAAGGTCGAGGGGCTGCCGATCGCGGATTATTTGCTGCACGCGATCTTCTTCATCGTGGTGACGTCGGTGTTGCTTCAAGGGACGACGCTCTCCTTCATGGCCCAGTGGTTGCAGATCGCCCAGCCCCAGCGTCAGCCATTGCCGCCGACACCCACATCGTTGCTTGCTGGCGAGACGAGCCTCACTCCCCCGCGGGAGGATGACGAAGACGAGGTGGTGATCACCTAAGCAGCCCGTCGATCTATTCGCGGTCGGCTACGAACGGCCCTTCTTGACCAATGTCCGCGTCAAAAACTCGACGAATCGACAGACTCGCCGCCGTTCCTTCTCGTTGATCTTGGCCAACATGGCTCGTTCTCGCCTTGGCCCGCTCCAATCAACGGACTGCTTGGCCCCTGATTGTGGGTTCATCGCCCGAAAGACTCCTCGGGTGCCGGGTGCCCTGCTCACGCTCGTCGTGCGCATGCGGGAAACATGCGGGATACATGCGGGAAAGACTCACGCTCGTCGTGGGCATGCGGGAAACGCCTGTTGTTGGGCAATCTCCCGCACGACTTGAGGGCCGACATCTCATGCAGCGATCTTGCCATTCACGACGCAAGCAGGCCGATGAACGACTCGATGCCCGCTGATTCCAACTGCCTGCTCGCGGCGGATCCCGACCCATTGAGTACGGGCTCGACCCAAGCGGGACATGTTGCTGATGCGCGCTTCCCGTGCACTGCCCGTAGGCAGAGGAGGGTGGCACTCGCTCTTTTTTTTCCCGAGTGATCGGCGTAAGGCTCATTGCCGTAAGGTCTTCCGTGTGGCGGCGTTGTGGGGCGTCGTCGGCACGGAAACTGCACCGGTTACAACTAGGGAACGTCTCGATACCCCTCGTGCTGTGTCCGATTTCAAGAGTTTGGGTGCCGCTGGCGACTCGTCAGTCAGCGAGGACAGGCTGGACGCTCTTGTCCGAAGCCTCGCAGGCGACCAAACTCCAGTCCGCCGTTCGGTGAATGAGATCGCCCATCTCATTCGGGACCGACCGGGTGGCGCGGGGGAGACGACGGATTCCCGGCATCGTGAGCGCGATGCGACAGGGGGCATCAAGCGAGAGATCGCCCGCGCCGATGACGTCGTCCTTTCGCCGCATCTCGACCGGCATTCTCATCTTTGTCGTGACTTGCATTGTCGCGGTCTTCGGCTACGCATCCGCACCGGGATGGAGCATCCTCGATGCGATCTACATGGTGGTGATCACGATCTTCGGCGTCGGCTACGGCGAGGTCAAACCGCTCGACACCCCCGCGCTCAAAGTCTTCACCATGCTCGTCATCGTTGCGGGGACGACATCGGCCGTTTACATCGTGGGGGGATTCATCCAGATGGTGACCGAGGGAGAGATCCAAAAGGCTCTGGGCGATCGGCGTCGCAGTCGGGAGATCGAGGACCTCGAAAATCACGTGATCGTGTGTGGCTACGGACGCATCGGCCAGCCACTGACGCAGATTCTCGCGGAATCCGACGAGAGGTTCGTCGTCGTCGACGCCAGCCCCGAGCGCATCGAACTGGCCCAGAAGAACGGCTATCTCGCGATGTCCGGCAATGCCACCGAGGACCGAACCTTGATCGCCGCCGGGATCAACCGCGCTCGCATGCTTGCGACGGTCCTCCCCGACGACGCGAAGAACGTCTTCATCACGTTGACCGCGCGGAACTTGAACCCGGAGATCGAGATCATCGCTCGAGGCGAGTATGGCTCGACCGAGTCAAAGCTCGTCCAGGCGGGGGCCAATCGCGTCGTCATGCCGGCGAGCATCGGTGCTCTTCGCATCGCCCATCTCATCACGCAACCCTCCGCCACCGACCTGCTGGGACGGGACTCGCGCCACTCGCAACTCAACTCGAACCTCGAGCAGATCGGATTGCGACTGGACGAGATGAAGTTGATGGAGGGAGCGCCACTCATCGGCAAGCCGTTGTCGAAAGCCGAAGTGCAGGGGGAAGGGGCCTTCGTGATCGTCGCAGTGAAGAAAGCCGATGGAGAGATGGTTTCCGATCCTCCCAAGGACATGATTCTCAGCGAAGGGGACGCATTAGTCGTCGTCGGGCATCGCTCCGATCTACCCAAGTTCGCCCAGCGCTACGTCGTCGGGCAAGAGGTGACCTACCGCGGCGTCAAGCAGAAGGTTCGCTCGTAGCCCTCTCTCTGGACTGGTTGGTTCGTTACCAAGCGACTCCTGGGTGCCCTGCCCACGCTCGCTTGCGCATGCGGCGAAGGCGCTCGCACTCGCGTCGGGTGGAGACAGGTTGCTCGCTGACGCGGTTGCCCATCGCAATCTTATTCCCGCGTCGTGCCAGCGGATTTTCATTCTTCGCGGACAACTCGCGAACCTTGAAGGTCCGTCCTTCGTCGCAATGGGTAACAAGTTACGCATTGCGAGCTTCCATTCCCCACAGACGCAGGAGGGAAGAGACGAATGAAGAGCAGCCAAGCCGAGCCCGTCCCGGATGCCATGGCCTCCTGGGGGTTACTGTGCATGGGCAGTCGATTGCGTCGTCTCTACGACCGGATCGTTCCCGACGTCACCGCGATCTATCGTCGGCATGCGATCGCATTCGAGCCACGCTGGTTTCCGCTCTTTCGCTTGATCGCCGACCGCGGAGAAGCGTCGGTGATGGAAGCCTCCGAGCGACTTGGAGTTAGTCATCCGCTAGTGAGTCGCACGGCACGCGAACTCGAGCAGGCTGGTCTTGTCTCGCTGCATGTCGATCCCTCCGACCGCCGTCGCAAGCGGATGACGCTCACCGCGCAGGGCGGGGAAATGCTCGAACGGATGCGGCCCGTCTGGGCGGAAATGAGCCTCGCGATTGCCGATCTTCTGGGCGACGATGCCGAGCGTTTGCTCACGTTGGTTCATCAGGCTGAGGAGTCGTTGACCAAGTCGTCGTTGCAGGAGCGGACCGTCTCCTCCGCACCGTTGGCCGGGAACGACTCGATCGCGATCGAGCCTTACGACCCACGGTGGAAGCATCACTTCCGCCGTCTCAACGAGTGGTGGGTGCAGACCTACTTCGCGATCGAGCCACCCGACGAGCAAGCCTTCGCGGATCCGCACGGCGTTTACCTTGAGCCGGGGGGAGAGATCTTCTTCGCTCGACAGGGCGGGAGGATCGTCGGCACCTGCGCCCTCAAGCCACGCTCGGCGGACGAGTTCGAACTCGCCAAGATGGGCGTCGACCCGAGAGAACACGGCAAGGGGATCGGGTCCCAACTCATGAGCCACGCGATCGCGTGGGCGACCGAACGCAACGCAAAACGGCTCGTTCTCGAGACCAATAGCCGGCTGAGATCGGCGATTCGGCTCTACGAGCGATTCGGTTTTCAAACGGTTCCTCTCCGTGGTGACGAAGGCCATGCTCGGGTCGATAGGGTCATGGTGAAACGGCTCGACTAGCCGCTGTTCCTCTCACGACCCTACTGCTTGTGTTCGTCACCGTCGATCAACGTTGGGGCGTGCACCGCCACAGATGGTTTCTTTCCATTCATCTTGGCTCGTCCCAAGCCATGCGGGCCCAGGGTAGGTGAAGCAGGCTTGTCAGCCGACGCCTACTTCATGTGAGCTTCATGCGAAGAACTTTCTCCTCGTCGGCGAGATTTCCCATCGTGGGACGATGCTCCCGTGAACGGCCTCTCTGAACCTTCACGATTTTCCATCCCGAGCCCTTTTCGACGGCAATTGGTCCGACGCCAGTATGGTGTTGGCGTGCCATTTGCAATGTCCGAGGGGCGCGTTCGACAGCGCGGTCGAGTTATTCGACTTCGACGCGGATTGTCGAACCAGGGATCAGCATTTCCGCGTGGAGCATCCAATGATCGGGGCGAGTTTGCCTATCTTATCGCGTTGGGTCAGTTACCTGGCCCTCCCGCTCACACTCGCCGCGGTGGGGGCGGCGACGCCCGACGCGAATGAGGACAACACGCCGACGACCGCGTTCTCCTTTGCGAGTCTTCAGCGACACGCCCAGGAGATGGCGGCTCGGCCGCACGTTCCGCCGAAGCGTGTCGCCGAGCAACTCGATCGGCTGACCTACGACCAATACCGCATGATCGCCCCACGCCATGACGCGGCTCTCTGGCGCGAGCAGGAGTTGCCCTATTGGGCGGAGTTCCAGCACGCGGGGTTTCTGTTTCACTACCCGATCGAGATCGCTCTGGTGGAAGAGGGGCGGGTGAGGGAGTTGCCCTTCGATGCCGAACGCTGGTTCCAGTATCGCGGCGAGATGGAGTCGCTGGGGCGCTCGATCGAGGGAGGGGGGTTCGCCGGGTTTCGGGTGCTGGGCCAACTTCCGGAACGCAAGTACATGCAGGAGTTCGTCTCGTTTCTGGGGGCGAGCTACTTCCGGGCGATTGGATCGCATCAGTGGTATGGGGCGTCGACGCGCGGCTTGGCGATCGACATCGGTTTGCCGACTCCCGAGGAGTTTCCGAAGTTCCGCAAATTCTGGATCGAGAAGCCTGTCAAGAGTGATGAGACGTCGCCCATTCGCATTTGGGCTCTCCTAGAGAGTCCGGCCGTCGCCGGCGCGTACGCTTTTGTCATCAAGCCGGGGCTCACGACGTCGATCGATGTGGAAGCTCACCTCTGGTTCCGCCACGGCGTGCAGAAGGTCGGAGTCGCTCCGATCACGAGCATGTGGATGTGGAACGCGGACCACGCCCGCGACGGCGATCATCGTCCTGAAGTTCATGACTCCGATGGCTTGCTCATAAAGTCCGACGGACGTTGGGACTGGCGGCCGCTGATGCGACCGGAGACGCCGCGAGTGAGTCGTCTTTCGCGAGAACACCTCGAGGGGTTTGGGCTGATGCAGCGGGAACGTACCTCGGCGGCCTACCGCGATCGGGAGGCTCACTACCACCTTCGTCCGAACGTCTGGATCACGCCGCTCGAATCGTGGGGCCCAGGCCGCGTCGAGCTACTCGAGCTTCCGAGCGATCACGAAGGCAACGACAACATCGGCGCCTACTGGGTCCGATCCGATCCTGCCGCCAAGGGCGATCATTGGGTTCTACGCTACCGGATCGACTTCGGGCTGTTCGAGCCGACCGAGCATCAGGTCGCGCGGGTCGTCGAGACCCACGTCGACCGGTTGGAGGAAAGCTATCAAGTCGACGTGGTCTACGAGTTCCCGGAGCCGATCTCGGACTGGGAAGGGTACGAGCCTCACGTAAAGGCCGAACACGGGCAGGCGTCCGATCCACGGCTGCACCGCCTCGGTGGCAACCGGGCGCGGCTTAGGTTTGGCTACGAGCCGAAGGATGAGAATCAGCAAGTCATCGAAGCCTGGATATCGCCAGGCGACAAGCGAAGCAATTCTGGTGAACGCACTTCTGAAGTCTGGAGTTACCGATGGCTAACACCATGACAACCCTCAACAGGACGACTGCCGTGATGGAACGTTCCGCGCAGGTTGAAACATCCCGAACAGGTGAACCCAAGTCCCACCGGCTGGCGCGTGTCGTTGTCGCCGACTACGCCCGCGCTCACGGTCTCGATGATCCGGATCAGGTTGCGAGCCTCGCTCGAGAGTGCCTGGGAGAAGCGGTCTATCTCCTCGGGGCCGACGCCGACCCTCGGCAGTTGATTGGCGAGTCGCTCGAGCGGGCGATCGAGCGACTGAAGGAGCAGGACGAGTTGGCGCGTCGTTCGCCCCGTCGTGGCGCGCCCCAGAGTGTTCCGCCGACGGTGCTGCGCGACATGCCGGCGCAGCGTCTGGGGGAGCTCCCCGCGCCGTTGCGATCGACGAGCATGCAAGGACTCGTCGTCCGCCTTCAGAGTGTGTTGGCGTCGGGGCTGCTGTTGCTTCGCTAGGGGGGACGGCGTTGTGTTGGACTGAACGGACTCAACGCCAATGTGTCGAGGCTACCTGACTCGGGAGACTGACATGACGAGTTCGACTTCCCTAGTTCGCATCGGCGTCTGGTCATTGACGTTGATCACCACGGCCGTGGGCACGATTGCACTCAACGAGCTGGCGGCTCGTGACGGGTTCGGGTTAATCGATCTGCTGTCGCTGGTGCTCTTTGGGCTGCTGACGGCGTGGGTCAGTTTCTTCTTCTGGATGTCGACCGTCGGGTTCCTGCGTCTGACCCTTGGCCGTGAGTTCGCCTCGAAGCCGGTCAGTGACATTCGCCGTACTCGAGACACTCCAGTTGATCTTCCGACGACGGCGGTCCTCGTTCCCGTCTACAACGAGGATCCCGCCACGGTCTTCGCCGGCATCCAGGCGATGATCGAGTCGGTGGCCGCCGAGGGACTTTGCGAGACCTTCGACTTCTTCGTGCTCAGCGACACGACCGATGCCGAGGTCTGGGTCGAGGAAGTTCTCCACTGGAACCAACTGCTCGATCGGATCGGCGACTCGCCGAAGGTCTACTACCGGCGGCGTCCGAAGAACGTTGCTCGCAAGGCCGGAAACATCGCCGACTTCTGCAAGCGATGGGGGACCCACTACCCCTACATGATCGTCCTCGACGCCGACAGTCTCATGCCGGGGCATGTCCTTGCCGAGATGGTCCGACGAATGGAGAACGAACCGGACGTCGGACTTCTTCAAACGCCCCCCCTGCCTTTGGGCGGCGACTCGTTGCTGTCGCGTGGACAGCAGTTCGTGGCGAAACTCTGTGGGGCCGCGCTGCAGGAAGGGCTTCGCTGCTTCATTGGCGACGATGGCAACTACTGGGGACACAACGCGATCATTCGCACGCAAGCGTTCACGGGCCATTGCGGTCTGTCGAATCTGCCTGGAGAGCGGCCCTTTGGCGGGTCGATCATGAGTCACGATTTCGTCGAAGCGGCGCTGATGCGACGAGCGGGTATCAAGGTTCGTTTCGCCCCCGACCTCGCCGAGAGCTACGAGCAAGGTCCGCGAACGTTGCTCGACTATGCCACCCGCGATCAGCGCTGGTGTCAGGGCAACTTGCAGCATCTACGCATCGCCTGCGGCAAAGGCATCCCCATGATGAGTCGCTGGCACATGATCGGCGGCATCATGTCCTACCTCGCTTCCCCGCTGTGGTTGCTCTTCATAATCGTGGGGTTGCTTTCGGTCACCGTCTCCGGAGGCGCGGCGTCAGTGATCGCCGACGGGAGAGGAAACGCGATCAGTTCCGCCACGTTGGCGCTGGCGATCTTCGGAACCGTCATGGCGATGCTCGTGATGCCCCGTCTGTACGGACTCGGGCTCATTCTCCTTGGGGACCGCGAGGAATCGACGTTCTACGGCGGCGCGGGGAGGCTTGTCGCAAGCACGCTACTCGAGTTCGTGGTCTCGGTCCTGCTCGCGCCGATCCTGCTCGCGTTTCACACGGAGTTCGTCCAAGCGTGTTTGCGAGGACGCCGCGTCGAGTGGGACGCCCAGAATCGGGGTGACACCGGGACGACATGGGGGGAGGCCTATCAGGCCCACTTCCGACACACCATGCTCGGACTGGGCCTTGGCCTGGTCGCTTGGTGGGCGGCGCCGGCCGCGTTCGTATGGCTGTTGCCGGTGGTGGTCGGTCTCGTGCTGTCGATGCCGTTGTCGGTGCTCGTCAGTTCGCCCGGCATCGGCCAATTCGTCGGGAGACTCGGGCTGCTACTCGTCCCGGAAGAGAGTCGGCGGCCCGCGGTACTTCGGCGGTTTGACGAGCTCTCGTCCGAAAATGACCAGCCGCATGCGCGGGACGGATCGGCGTGCGAGCATCTCTTGCGCGATCCGGCGGCCAATCGCACGTTTCTCGAACTGCTCGAGGATGTGTCGGAAACGAGAGGGTTCGACGTACCTCCCTCGCCCAAGTTGATGTCGCGAGCGCTCGCCTCGATGGACTCGCTCTCGAACGACGAGAAGCTCGAGGTGCTCGGCAATCCGCTCGCCCTCCGGACACTCCATCGGGAGAAGTGGATTCCCGCCGATCTCGACTCGGCGATGAATCGTCAGCAGTCGTCCCACCCTCCCTCGGCGATCTCGTCGTGATGGCAGACGTCACCCGCGTTCGCCAGGGCATACCGACAACGCCTTCTCTCCGGCCAAATGCCGACGCAGAATGTAGCCGAAGCCTCATACGCCGCTCTCGTCGCCTTGGGGCACTCGTCTAGTCCCGGTGGAGCACGATGCGGTAGCGGGCGTTTCCGCCGCGAAGGTGCTCGAAGGCGTCGTTGACCTTACTCATGGGAAAGTGCTCGTTGACCGGCGCGATCTCGTGCCTGGCGGCGAAGTCGAGCATGCGGCGGATGACGACCGGGGCTCCGACGGGCATTGCGCCGACCGAGAGCTGTTTGAACATCATGTCCGGCAGGAGGTTGATGCCGAGCGAGTCGGTCACGGCGCCCGGCATCTGCAATCGGCCACGAGGTTTCAACGTCGCGAGGATGGCGTTCCAATCGAGGGGGACGTTGACGGTCGACAAGACCAGGTCGAAACGTCCGGCCGCCGCCTTGATCGCCTCAGGATCGCGCGAGTTGATCGTTTCGTGAGCCCCCATGTCGAGAGCCTCCTGACGTTTCGACTCCGAGGTGAACGCCGTGACGTGGCATCCCCAGGCATTGGCGAACTTCAGCCCCATGTGGCCGAGGCCTCCGATACCAATGACCCCGACGCTGTCGGTGGGGGTCAGGCCGACTTGAACCATCGGGTTGAAGACGGCGATACCGCCACAAAGAAGCGGGCCGGTTTCGTGGGCATCGAGTCCGTCAGGAATCTTGATGACACTGGGAGCCGCCGCCCGAACGGTCTCCGCAAAGCCTCCGTGTCTTCCGGCAATCGTCGGCTGAGCGTCGACGCAAAGGTTGTGGTCCCCGCCCATGCATTGATCGCACACCATGCAGTAACCGGCGTGCCACCCAAGGCCGACGCGGTCGCCCACCTTCACGTGGCTGACATGCTCTCCGATCGCGGAGACGGTTCCGATCACTTCGTGGCCAGGGACGAGCGGAAACGCCGTCATTCCCCACTCGTCGTCGACCATGCTCAAGTCGCTGTGGCAGATCCCGCACGACTCGACACTGATGTCGACTTCGTTGGCGCCGATCTCGCCAAGCTCGAACTCAAACGGCTCGAAGGCGCCCTTGGCTTGATGCACGGCATACGCTTTCACGGTCATCGATGTGCTCCAGTCCTGAAGTGGGTCATCGAGTCACTGAGGAATCGTCCTCGGCGGAGGCCATTCGTATCGAGTGCTCCTCCCATTCTAGACATCGGTTAGGGGGGGGGGGAGGACGTTATCCCCAGGCCCGGATTCCGGCCGTCGACGGAGAAGAGATAGTGTTTGACATATAAAACAGCGTGCTATATCCTCGTCTTTCTCGCCTGGGTGCCGGATGGGGAAAAGGGGAAAGCGATGCTTCGAATTGCCGCCTCGATCGTCATGTCCATGCAACTGGTTGGACAGGCTGAGACGAAGCCTGCCGCGAGCCAACCAGAGGTTTCAACCGACCTGCTTGTCGTTGGGGGAACCGAGTCGGGATGGGCGGCGGCGATTCAAGCCGCCCGCATGGGTGTCCCCTCGATCACGCTCGTCAACGACATCGAGTGGCTCGGGGGCCAGTTCACCGCGGAGGCGCTCGTCGCGGTTGACGAGAATCGTTCGCTGTCGGAAACGAGCTCCGTCAAGATTCGACGAAACCCTCCGTTCCCTCGTTCGGGGCTCTTCAGGGAGCTGACCGATCGCATTGAGGCGTTCAACGAGCGGAAGTACGGCCACCCGCAACCTGGCAACACCGGCGTCCGCACCACCTGCCGGCCTTCCGAAGCCGAGGCGATCTTCCGCGAGATGATCCAGCCCTTCGTCGACTCAGGCCAGCTCACAATGATTAGTGGCTATTACCCCATCGCCGCCGAGGTGGACCAGCAAGGCCAGCGACTCGCCGCGGTTCGTTTCGGGCCGACGGCGACCTTTGGCGAAGGGGAGCCGATCACGGTAAGGGCGAAGATCACCATCGATGCCTCGGACTGGGGAGAGGCGATTCAGGCGGCGGGGGCCGAGATCGAGTTCGGCCCCGATCCCAAGAGCAGGTACGGCGAAGCGTTGGCTCCCAAGGATCCGAAGAACTATCCGCTGACCGATATGAACCCGATCACGTACTGCATGATCATCGAGGAATCGGAGGAGGCCACGCCGATCGCGCGTCCGGATCGCTACGACGAGCGCCGCTATCGTGCGGCTACCGGGGCGACGTGGCGGACACGCAAGGCGCTTGGTTGGACGCATCGCCCCATCGTGGGCCCCGTCTCGGCCGAGCGCATCTATGGGTCGCGGCGCATCGTCGATCGCCACGCGCTGGCGAAGAAGGCGAAAGCCGATTCGATCCTCCTTTGTTGGGCGGTTCAGGACTACCCACTCGACCAATTGCCGGGCGTGGTCGTGGAGCAACTCGAACGTGACGAACCGGGAGCCTCCAAGAAGAACATCGCGACGATGACGCGAAAGCAGCGCCAGTTAGTCTTCGAGGATGCGAAGCTCCATTCGCTCGGGTTGCTTTACTACCTGCAAACGACCGTCCACGATTGGATGCCGGACAAGTCGCGCAGCTTTCGTCGCTTCAACCTGAGCGATGAGTTCGGGACACCCGACAAGCTTCCCTTCAAGCCTTACATTCGTGAGTCGCTACGGTTGGTCGCCGACTACATGATGCGGCAACAGGACACGACCGGGATACCGAACAGCGAGGGCTTCGCGCGAGTGATGTACCACGACGGCATTTCCGCTTGGCAGTTCGAATACGACTTTCATCCGACCGGCCGAGCGTTCCTTCCTGGCGAAGGCCCCAGTGGCCCGTGGGAGTCGTACTTCAAGGAGGGACGACGCTGGGGACCGCCGTACGCGGGCCGTTCGCTCTTTCCGTTGCGGAGTCTCGTTCCGCGACACGTCGACGGCCTGCTCGGCGCTCAGAAGAACCTTGGCTACAGCAGCATCGTCAGTTCCGCGATCCGCTTGCACGATCAGTGCATCGCGATTGGTCAGGCCGCCGGTGCCGTGGCCGCGGTGAGCCTGGCCAACGATGTCCAGCCATGGGTCATCTCCGGCAACCCGACGCTGCTGGCCGAGGTGCGCGACGGCCTTTGCCGCGACTCGGGCAATGCCGTCCCGCTGACGCTTTGGCCCTACCGGGACTTGGAGCCAGCCGATCCGTCGTTCGCCGCTGTCAATCGGCTCGCGGTCCGACAGGTGTTTCCGTGGAAGTCGAAGCGGACCGCGTTTCGGCCCGAAGAGCCCGCGACCGAGGAGTGGCGACGCCAAGTGATGGCGCGATCGTTGGCGGGTAAGATCGCCGATCAAACGATCGAGCCGCCCCAGGAGACGTTGACTCGCGGCGAGTTCGCGCGACGCTGGTGGGGCGCGATCAAAGGGCTACCCGACAAGCCATTCGTGAGGAAGGGCACGGGTGACGCCGATGGAGATGGCATCGCCGATCACGACGACGCGGCGCCATTCGATCGGGACAACAACAATCTCATGGACCACCTCGAGACGACGAAGTCATCGGGACAGTAGGGACCATGCCGGACCGGCCGTGATTGGGAGAAGTTTGATGGATCAGAGACTAGACGGAGCGGTCGCGTTGGTGACCGGTGGTTCCAAGGGTTTTGGCGTCGGCATCGCGAAGGTACTCAAGGAGGCCGGCGCCGATGTTCGGATCACGGGGCGCGACGAAGCGACTCTCGCCGCGACCGCGGAGCGTATCGGCGTGCGGGGTATCGTCGCGGACGTGGCATCACCAGCGGACTGGGATCGCGTGATGGCCGATATCACCGACGAGTTCGGACGGCTCGACATCCTGGTGAACAATGCCGGCGCCGGCGTGCGGATCGCGCCACTTGACGAGCACGACGATGAGGAGATCGCCCAGTCAATCGCGGTCAACTTGACCGGTTCCCTTTTCGGTTGTCGGCGGGCGGCGGCGCTCATGAAGAAGCAACGCTCCGGTACCATCGTCAACGTGGCCAGCGTCTGCGCCAGCCAAGCATGGCCTGGATGGTCTGTCTACTCCGCGGCAAAGGCGGGGATGGTTCAGTTCGGCAAGTGCCTTCAGGGGGAACTCCGCGAGTCCGGAGTTCGCGTGACGAGTGTCATGCCCTCCTGGGGCGCGACCGAGTTCTTGCCCGCCGCCAGCATGGAGCCGATGACCAGCGAGACCCGCGAGAAATGCATCCAACCCGATGAACTGGGAAGGCTTGTCCTTTCGATCTGCACGCTACCAACTCACTTGGTGATCCAAGACGTCACCCTTTGGCCGATGGTCCAAGACGTCACGCCACTCTAGTGCTCTGATGGGCATGAGTTCCCGATGGCGACGAGGCGAAGAGGACGACCACGACGCGATGAACGCCGCGAAACGAAAGAACGAACCGGGTGATCTCCAGCGGTACCACGTGCCGAACCTCGAGCGGGCCCTACGGATCATGGAATTCCTCGCGGAACAAGCCGAAGGTTGCGGCCTCAGCCTGATCGCCGAGAAGCTGGAGTTCCCGAAAAATAGTGTCTTTCGCATCGTCTCGACGCTGCACGCCTATGGGTACGTCGAGCGTGACGAGGTTGGGAAGACTTATCGGCTGAGCCGGAAACTTCTCGATCTCGGGTATGCCGCGATCGACGAGAGCAACCTTGTCGAGAAATCGCTCGATGTGATGCGGCGCCTGCGGGACGAGACCGGCGAGACCGCGCTGATCGCGACCCTGACCCAGGGCCGGGGGATCGTTCTCGAGCAGGTGCCTGGGCTTCATCCCGTCAAAGTCGTCGTCGAGGTGGGGCATTCCTTTCCGCTCCACTGTGCCGCGCCCGCCAAGGCGATGGTGGCATTCCTTCCCGAGCCTGAGCGAAAGTCGCATCTCGACACCATGAGCTTTCCGCGATTCACGAAGCGGACCATCACCAGCAAGCAGGCGATGAGGGAAGAGCTGGAACAAGTCGTGTCGCTCGGGTACGCGGTCGACCATGCCGAAGAGCTCGAGGATCTTCACTGCGTCGCGGCGCCGGTTCTCAATCACCGAAACTATCCCGTGGCGTCGATCTGGGTCACGGGACCATCGTATCGACTGCGAGCGGCCGACTTCGCGAAGATCGGGCCGCTCGTGGCCGCGCGTGCGGGAGAGATCTCCGCGCGCTTGGGGCATCAATCGATCCGCTTGGCGTGAGGCTCGGGGGCGCGTCACGCCAGACGTCATTTCGCGGATCCGCACGCCCGCTCTTCGCGCAAGAGTGGCGCGCCGACGGAGCATTCTTCCTTTGACCGGTTGGGGTACCTCATGTCGTTTGGGAGCCAGTCACAATGGATGTACGTCTCGAAGCGTATGGTGAGAAGCGTTCCGCGGGCTTCACGCTCGTGGAACTCTTGGTGGTCATCGCGATCATTGGGGTGATGATCGCGTTGCTGTTGCCGGCGGTTCAGCAAGCACGCGAATCGGCGCGGCGCATTCAATGCCAAAGTCGTCTACGACAGCTTGGCATCGCGTTGCACAACTACCACGAGGCCCATGCGACCTTCCCGCCCGGTGCCGTCACCGCGAGCAGCGTTCCGCAATCGAACTGGTGTCGCTACCCCGGTCGTACCAATCCGAATCCGGGAAACGTCGGGGCGCCCTGGACCGTGCTCATTCTTCCCTATCTCGACGAGCAAGCCCGCTACGACCGCTTCAACTTCGAAGGAGAGTTTCATCGCCTCCTGGATGACACAGGCGCCGCCGATGAAGCCGGCAATCCAGAGAACATCCCGCCGACGCGGCGGTCGCTTTCGAAGTTCCAGTGCCCGTCGGATCCCAATACGGGCCCCGCCTCGTTGGCGTCCAGCTACAACGGTTGCCAAGGAGGTGGTCCGTCCCCGCACTGCTCCAACGGTGGCGGCCTCCGTGCCTTCTACATCAATGGCGTGCTCTACCCCGATTCACGAATCACGCTCGGGGCGATCCAGGACGGAACCGCGAACGTCTTCCTCTTGGGGGAGACCAAGTACAACCTCCAACCGGGCGGACGCGCCAGTAGCGATGGTCGATACTTCAGTTGGGCCTCGAGTATTCGCGTCGCGGGCGGGTCCTCCGCGCCGACCGGAATCACGGCGGCGGCACTTCCCATCAACGCCATCGAGGGCGACGGAAATCGTATCGACACGGCGTTTGCCAACAGCGGGGTACAGCACCGATCGTTCAGCAGCTTTCACGACGGGGGCTGTCACTTCGCGATGGGGGATGGCTCCGTCAGATTCCTCGGCGATCACGTCGACTTGGAAGTGTTTCAGCAGCTCGGACAACGTGCCGACGGCAAGCCGCTTGGTGGCGGGGGACTGTGATGACGTGGTACGTGGTTGTCTTCCACGGAGGGATCTTCTGATGAACCCACTTTTCGTGCTTGGACTACTCGGGATCGCCGCCTCCGGTGTGAACGCTTCCGTCCCGGACATGCGGCCGAACATCCTCCTCTTGATCTCCGACGATCAGAGTTGGCTTCACACCAGCGTGATGGGCGACAAGGTGGTGAAGACCCCGGCCTTCGACCAGCTCGCTCGCGAGGGTGTCCTCTTTCCCAACGCCTTCGCGTCGGCCCCTACTTGCACGGCGTCGCGAGGTGCTCTCCTCACCGGACAGGACTTGTGGCGACTCGGCCCCGGGGCGAACCAGCGTTCGACGCTACCGGCCGAGCATGAGACCTACCCCGATCTGTTGGCCGGTGCTGGCTATCACGTGGGATGTGGGGGTAAGGGCTGGGCCCCGGGCAACGTCAAGGCCGGAGGTCGCAAGGCCCCTCCCGCGGGAAAGCCGTACAAGAGTTTCGCCAGCTTCCTCAAGGCGAAGCCGCCGGGGGCTCCTTTTTGCTATTGGTTTGGAAGCAAGAATCCCCATCGTCCCTACGATCTCGATTCGGGTGTGCGGGCGGGCAAGGATCCGGCCGCCGTGGACGTTCCGCCGTCGCTGCCCGACTCGCTAGCCGTTCGGAAGGACCTTCTCGACTACTACCTTGAGATCGAACGTTTTGATCGCGAAGTGGCCGGGATCCTTGCGAAACTCGACCGGGCCGGATTTGCCGAGAACACGATCGTCGTCGTGACCAGCGACAACGGCATGCCCTTTCCTCGCGGCAAGGCCAATCTCTACGACCTTGGGGTCCGCATGCCGCTGGTGATCCGTTGGCCCGCCGAGATACCGCCGAATCGGGTCATCGAGGACTTCGTTTCGCTCGTCGACGTAGCGCCGACGTTTCTCGCGGCCGCCGGTCTCCAGCCACCTCGTGCGATGACGGGGCACAGTCTCTTGCCCGTGTTGCGATCGGACCGACAAGGCATTGTCGACTCGGCATGCGATCGAGCTTTCTTTGGACGCGAACGCCATGCGCTCTGGTACCCGTCCCGGGCAATTCGAACGAGGGACTATCTCTACATCCGCAACTATCGTCCCGAAACGACGCCTCGCGATTGCGATCCATCCCCGTCGTTGGGCGAGGTGCTCGCGCGTTGGAACGATCCGGTCGAACGCCGCTTCTACGATCAGGCCTTCGCCCGCCGTCCGGCAGAGGAACTGTACGACCTCCGCGCGGATCCCGATCAACTCGTCAATGTCGCCGCGGAGTCGAGCCATGCCACCGCCAGGAAGCGGCTTTCCAAGTCGTTGTCCGCCTACCAACGCGAGACGAACGATCCGTGGCTGGTGGGAGACGGCGCCTACTTCAAGACGGCTCCCACATTTCGTCCGAAGAGGCTGCGCGGTCGACTCAACGTGCCGGAACGCCCGACGGGGGAGTAATAGCGAGTCGTCGCGATCTGTTCGAGTACGGGGCCATCGCCCAGGCTAAGAAGACCCGTCGACGCCCTTCATGAACGTGGCGAGGGCCTCTTCGTAGCCCCGTTGATCGTTGCAGTCGCAGTGGGGAAAGTCGTCCGGGACCGCGAATCTGCGGACCTTGTCGGGATGCTCGTCAAGCACGTCACGCAGCCCCATGGGACGGCGCTCGATCTCGTTGAGCAATACCCGGCAAGCCGCGCCGATGACCACCGGATGACCACCGCGACCCTTGCGATCGGGAAGGTGGATACCGGATGGGTCTGCCGCGGCGATGGCCCGCAAGCGTCCATAGATGCTTGGAGGCCGTGGCTGATCGACCGCGGTGATGAGCACGCTGCCAACTGATGGACAGTCTTCCAACCCGATCCGAAGGGAGTGGGACTTCCCTTCCTCGGGTTGTGGATTGAGCACTCGACGGAAGTCGGTCAGCTCGCTTTCTGCCCAATTCCAGTTGTGGGGACCGAGGACCACACGCACCCGCCAGCCCGATTCCCGCAGCGCCCTAGCCATCCAAACAACGAGGGGACGACCTTCCAGCCAAGGGAGCCGGGCCTTGTCGCGACCCATGCGCGATGAGATACCGGCGGCCAAGATGATGGCATAACCATCTTCCGCATCGTTCATGAGTCGCGTCGTCGCGTCGCGATGATCTCGGCGAGGATGCTGATTGCGATCTCCTCAGGGGTTTCCGCGCCGATGGGGATGCCGACCGGCGCGTGGGTGATGCTCGATGGCCAAACCGGTAGGCCTCGCGCAGCGCAGAGGTCGCGGACGGTGTCGATCCGGTGTTCGCTGCCGAGGACGCCAAGATAGTCAAGCGAATCGAAGTGCGGAGCCAGGTCCGCAAGAGCGGTCACATCCTGCTTGAATCCGCGCGTTACCAGCGCGACGTAAGCTGGACCCTGCCAAGCGAGGAACTCCTCCAGCAGTGCGGGCCAGTCCATCGACAGCCTCGACGCGGCGGGAAAGGCGTTTGGGTCGAGCCACTCGGGGCGCTCATCTTGCACCAAACACTGAAGACCAACTTCTGTCGCGCGATGGGCGAGGACCCGGCCGATGTGGCCCGCCCCAACGATCAAGAGCGCTGGGTCTGGGTGAAGTCTTTCGGCCCAATCGTCAATCCCGGCCGACGATGAACTTGGAGACTCGACCCGAAGATGGGGCTTCTCCAGGGAGGTGTGAACGACGAGCCGCTGGCCCGACCGTAGCATCTGGGCGATGTGGGTGACGGTGTCCGTGTCGCTGGTGGAGAGTGGTGTCAGAAGTAGACGCATGGTGCCGCCGCAAATCCCGTCGCGTATCGCGCCCGGCTTTCCGCGCAGGTCGATCTCCAGAAGACGCGCGTGCTGCTCCCGCAAGACGACTTCGCACTGATCGAGACACTTGCCCTCCGCGGCCCCGCCGCCGATGCTGCCGATGAGCGTTCCGTCGGTCGCGACTGCCATCCGTGCTCCGGGATTGCGCGGGGTGGAGCCGTGGCACTCCACCAAGGTGACGAGGACCATCGGATGTCGGCCCAGAGCAGTGGAGATGGATTCCCAAAAATTCTTCATGGGCGGACGATCAACCTGGGGCCGCAACGTTTACTGGAAGATGGAGTCGTCATGACGCGTCGCCTGGAGACGTTTGGTTGCGCTCGATGTCGGTCAATCGCACTGGTACCCCATGCTAGGCGCCCTTGTTGACGAAATCCAGCAGGGCTGCACGGCTCGCCGAAAGGCTGCGTCCTGTTCCCGCTTGCGGTTGGATTCCGTACTCCCTACGATTCAATCAACTTCACGCATGACGAGTCCGGCTAACCATGGATCTTCACACCATCACGACTGTTCTTCGGCCGAGCGGTGCGGACGAAGTGCAAACTTGGGCCGACGGGCATGCCTGGCTCGCCGGTGGCACCTGGCTCTTCTCCGAGCCGCAAGTTCATACCGACACGCTGATCGACCTCGAGGGCTTTGGATGGGAACCGCTCAAGGTGAGCGACGCCGGTCTCGAGATCGCGGCGACGTGTCGCATTGTTCAGTTGGACAATTTCAAGGCCCCGCCTGATTGGGTGGCGGCTGGGTTGATCCCCAGGTGCTGTCGGTCGTTCTTGGCTTCCTACAAGATCTGGAACGAAGCCACCGTGGGCGGCAACTTGGTCATGTCGTTGCCCGCCGGCCCGATGATCTCGCTGACGTCGGCGCTCGAAGGCGTTTGCACACTCTGGTCGCGCGACGGGACCGAGCGCCGGTTGCCGGTGGCGGAGTTCGTGACCGGTGACAATCGCAATGCCTTGCGGCCAGGGGAGCTTGTGCGGTCGATCCATTTGCCACTAGCCGCGCTAAGGAAGCCTTTCGCGTTTCGGCGCTTCACGTTGACGAACCTGGGACGCTCCGAGGCGCTCCTGATCGGGACCCGCGATCCCGATGATGCTGCCATCTTGTTGACCGTGACCGCCGCGACGCTGCGGCCTTATCAGTTTCGTTTCCCGGCTGGAGTCAGCAACGCGGAGGTTCGCAATGCTCTGGACGGCGCGATCGCCGACGACAGGTACTTGGACGATACTCACGGTTCGCCGCGCCATCGTAAGCACCTCACCTACCTGTTCGCGGAGCAGATCCGCGCGGAACTTGGGGTCTAGCCGCTCATGAAACTACAGGTCAATGGCCAGTCGTTCGATCGGGAGCCCCAGCCCGGACAGTGCCTTCGCACCTACCTACGCGACCTGGGATGGCTCGCGGTACGGAAAGGATGCGACGCCGGCGACTGCGGCGCGTGTACGGTCTGGGTCGATGGTCGTCCCGTTCATAGCTGCCTGATGCCGGCCTTTCGCGCCCAGAGCCGGGAGGTCACGACGCTCGAAGGGCTCGGGGCCGATGGCCAGTTGCATCCGATGCAGGCGTCATTTCAGAAGGCACAGGCGTTTCAGTGTGGTTTTTGCACGTCGGGAATGATCATGACGTGCGCGAGTCTGAACGAGGAGGAGAAGAAGGATCTCCCCTTCCGGCTCAAGGGAAACCTATGCCGCTGCACCGGCTACCGCGCCATTGAGGACGCGGTTCGGGGGCATGTCGTGGTGGACGACGATGTCGCCGGCCGCACGTGTGGCGCGAATATCGGGACGTCGTTCGCCGAGGGACTCGTCCAGGGACGCGAACGCTACACGATGGACTGCGTCATCGACGACCTCCTCCATGTCAAGGTGGTCCGTTCGCCACATGCCCATGCCAGAGTGCTCGCGATTCGTCAGGATGCGGCCAACGCTCTACCGGGCGTACGGTTGATCCTGACTTGGGAGGACGTCCCGCGAAAGGCCTACACCACGGCGGCGCATGACGACTACCACTGCGACCCCGATGACACCTTCCTCTTGGACAACGTGGTCAGGTTCAAGGGGCAGCGCGTGGTCGCGGTCTATGCCGACACCGAGGCGATCGCGGAGGAGGCCTGTCGGCTGATCGAGATCGACTACGAGGTCTTGCCGGCGGTCTTCGATCCCGTGGAAGCGATGAAGCCGGGGGCACCGCGGCTCTTTCCCGAGGGGAGCGAAGCCCGAATCGATGATCCCGAGCGGAACATCTTCAAGCAGATCGAGAGCGAGGTTGGCGATGTCGCCCAGGGATTCGCCGAGGCGGACGAGATCTACGAGGGTGACTATTCCACCGATCGAATTCAGCACGTTCATCTCGAGACGCATGGGAGTGTTGCTTGGAGATCCGACGATGGGCGCCTCCACGTTCGGACCGACACGCAAACGCCCCACCTTATCCAGGAGAAGCTCGCCTACGTCTTCTCGGTCGACCCGCGATCGCTGCATGTCTTTTCGGAACGGGTAGGAGGTGGCTTCGGGGCCAAACAGGAGATGCTTACCGAGGATCTTTGCGTCCTGGGAGTCCTGAAAACCGGCCGGCCCACGAAGTGGGAGTGGACGCGAAGCGAGGAGTTCATTGCTGGACCGGGTCGACACCCCTACCAAATGCGGGTCAAGCTCGGAGCGCGGAAGGACGGGACGCTGACGGCGGTCGAACTTCGCGCGGTATCGAATACGGGAGCGTATCGCAACCACGCTGGGGAGGTGCTCTCCGCAGCCCTCGTCTCTCCCATCCTCAGCTACTGGTGTCCGAACAAGAAGGGGACGGGCTTCGCGGTTCACACCAACGCGATCCCGGCGGGAGCGTTCCGCGGCTTCGGGAGAACCCAAACGGCATTCGCGATCGAGTGCGCGATCGACGAGCTGGCCGAGAAGCTCGGCCTCGATCCTTTCACGATGCGGCGGATCAACATGATCCGTGAGGACAGCGCGGTTCGTGGTATCTTCCCGGGCGGCGACGAGTTCGACATCGGTAGCTACGGTCTGGATCAATGTGTCGACTTCGTCGAACAGGCCCTTCAAAGCGGCCGAGGGGAGCCCAAGCCCCAGGGTGATGAGTGGCTCGAAGGCAAGGGGGTGGCGATTCACGTTCAAGAAGGGGCCCCTCCGAAGGAGCACCGATCCCAAGCGAATCTCTCTCTCGCCGCGGACGGCACATTCCATTTGTCCAACGGCGTCGCGGAATTCGGCAATGGCACCATGAACACGCTGCGCCAGATCGCCGCACAGATCCTCGGCGTTCGCGCCGCGCGGGTCGAGACGGTCGTCGGCGATACCGACAGGACCCCCTTCGATGACGGCACGTTTGCCAGTGCGGGGTCGAGCGTTTGCAGCAAGTCGGTCGAGCTCGCGGCCAATGGCCTGAAAGGGCGTTTGCTGACCGCCGCGGCGAAGTTGCTTGATCGTCCCGTCGAGGAAGGGAAGCTCTTCGACGGCAACGCGGTCTTCGCGGACCAATCGATCAGCCTGTCGGAACTCTATCGGCGAACGCCGCAGGCCGACCTCAAGTTCGACGTGAAACGCAGGGCCTATTCGACGCCGACGACGTTGGGGTTCGTCGTTCAGGGCTTTCGGATCGCGATCAACAAGGAGACCTGCGCGATCCGAATGCTGCAGAGCGTTCAGGCCGTCGACGCCGGCACCATTTTGAATCCGATGCAGCTCTCCGGCCAGATCGAAGGCGGTATCGCCCAAGGGGTTGGGAGCACCCTCTTCGAGCGGGTGGTGATCGACGACGAGGGCGACGTCCAGAACGCGACGCTGCGGAACTACCGGATCCCGGCCTTCGCGGATGTTCCACGCACCGAGATCTTCTACGCGAACACCTATGACAAGGTGGGGCCGCTGGGCGCGAAGCCGATGGGCGAATCGTCGATCGTGCCGGTCAGCGCTGCGATTGGCAATGCCATCAAGGATGCCATCGGGATCAGGTTGACGAGCCTCCCCTTCAGCGCGGATCGAGTCTACGAGGCTCTTTACGGCGACGATGCCGAAGGCGCCGAATCGACTTCCTGAAGCGTGACGCGGCTACATGTCCGTTTCCGCGTTCTGATCGCTTTTGTCGTCGGATATTGCCGAACTGTAACCGTTCACACCCTGTGAGTTGGTCTTTTCACGAAAGGGAAGTCGTGAGAGAATTCGTTCATGACAGGGAAGTCGAAGATACCTCCTGAACTCGCGGCCCAGATGACGCCGGAGGTGCGTGCCTTCGTCGAGTCGTTGCTGCTGCGAATCGCGGAATTGGAAGAGGCACTTGGCCCTCCCAAGAACCCGCGGAACTCGTCGCTGCCTCCCGGCAGTTAGCATCCTCATGCCAAGACACCGCGCAAGGCGCCGTGATCGAAGCGGAAGCGTGGTGGCCAACCAGGTCATAAGAAACACGAACGTTCTTTGGTTCCCACTGAGGAATGCCAGGAAGTCGTGACGCTGCTGCCGAAGACCTGCCGGCGTTGCGACACGCCGTTGACGGGAGAGGACGCCGATCCGTTGCGGCATCAAGTGTGGGAACTCCACGAGATCAAGCCGATGATCACGGAGTACCGTCGTCATCGACTCGCTTGTCCTTGGGGCCGACGAAACGCCGACCAAACAAGCGGGTCAGAAGGCTTGGTTGTGGACCATCGTGGCCAGCACCTTCACCCTCTTCACGATGCGTGGCTCGCGGGCGGCTACCGTGCTAACCGAACTGCTTGGCGAGACCTTCTCGGGCGTCGTGATGTGTGACCGAGCCAAGATGTACTGGCAGCTTGGCCGCCTGCAGTGGTGTTGGGCTCATCTCAAGCGTGACTTCCAAGCCTTGATCGACAGCAGCGACCACCAAGTCAAACGCCTGGGGCATGATCTGATGCGACCGACGAAAAGACTCTTTCGCGAATGGGCACGCTGCCGAGACGGAACCATCACACGCCGAACACTCAAACGTCGTCTGACTCCCGTTCGTCGCGAGATCGAGCACTTGCTGCTGCGCGGTCTCTTTAGCGGAAACCCGAAACTGATCGGCATGTGTCGTGAACTCTACGACCATCGCCAATGGCTCTGGACCTTTCTCGACCAAGATGGCGTCGACCCGACCAATAACCTCAGCGAACGTTCGCTACGTCACGCCGTGATCTGGAGGAAGCTCTCGTTCGGCACTCAGAGCGCCGCCGGCAGTCGCTTCGTCGAAACCACACTGACCGTTATCGAGACCTGCCGACAACAATCCCGCGACCTCTTCACCTACCTCACCGACGCCGTCGACGCTCATTTCCGATCGCAACCAAGCCCGTCCCTCATCACCAAACCGTGAACGGTTACCGGACAAGAGAGAAGGGAGCTGAGAAACGCGCAGGCGCCCCTCCTCACACGATGAGAGCACTCAGCGAATCGGCTTCGCGAAACTCGAGCAAATGGACGTCAACCTGATTCGAGAAGAACCGCGCGAAACGGAATGCCTCTCTCCCGACTCGCTCTTGCGAGCGACCCTCTCGCCGGGAGAGAGAGCATTCGTCGGAACACCGTTCCTATGCCATCACATCGTCGATCAGGGCGACACTGAGCGACGCGACCGGCGCTCCGTTGATCACGAAATTCGTCGGCCCGGCGGTGACGTTGCCCGGTGTCGCTTGGAAGCCGAACGTGACCGTCTGCCCGGCGCCGATGGTGCCGTTGTAGCCGGCGTTGCGAATGACGTAGTGGTCGCCGACGTGGCTGACAATCTCGGCGTTCCAGATGTTGACGAAGTCGCCCGCGAAGTCGAACTCGAGCACCCAATCGTCGACCGGCGTCGTCAACCCGTTGCTGATCGCGATGTTGCCGACAAAGCCACTTCCCCAGTCACTCGCGACATTGAAGTCGACCGTCACGGGAGCGACCGACGCGTCGTCGTCGAGGATCGTCACCAGGCCGCTCGCGTCCCCGAGATCGGCTCCCACCGCTTGGGACAGGACGATGTCGAACGCTTCGTCGCTTTCGAACAGATCGTCCCCGACAACGGCAATGGCGATCGTCTTGGTCCGCTCCCCAGGGGCGAAGGTGAGCGTTCCACTTGTCGCTTCGTAGTCCTCTCCCGCGATCGCGGTGCCATCGGCGGTGGCGAAGTCAACGGTGACCGTCTCCTCCGCGGCGCGGTCGAGTTGGACGGTGACGGTGGCAGTCGTCCCGTCATCCCCTTCGGTCACCTCGACGTCCGCGACACTCAGCGTGGGTTCCATCGGCGTCACCGAACCGTCGAGGTTCTGCCCAAGAGGATCACCCAATTCGACCATGCTCTGGAAGTACTCGATGACGGTCGGATGCGAGACCTCGAGGGCCGGCCACTGCGGGTAGTCGAAGGTGTCGTTCATGAAGGGTTGGGTCTGGTCGTGACTGAGCACCGTCAGGTGGTTGACGTCGTGGGCGGTCGCCACCCCTTCGATCGAAAGTCGGCCATGAGCCCGGCCGTGCATCCAGCCGGCGTAGTGGGGCTCCATCTTGAGGGTGCTGATGAAGACATCGACGACGCCGTAGGTCTCGAGGTAGTCGGCGAAACCGACGTGGCCGTACTGGCGGACCATCGCCATCACGTCGGCCGGGTCGCCGAGACGGGCGGTGCGCTGAACGTCGGCGGAGATCTGCGGATCGAACGCGTCGTCGCGAATCCAGCCGATCTTCGCCCCCTGCATCGAATACCAAAGACCGACCCCGAGAATGTCGTTGTTATAGGGCTCGGTGTTGTTGGTGAGCTGGTTGGCGAATGCCCACTGCCCAACTTCCTCAAGCCCGACCGCCTCCATGCCGAAGAAGCCACGCAGCGCGTTGTACGCGAAGAGGGCCTCGGTCGTGATCGGGGTTCGCCCCCCCATGAGCTGATCGTGCCCGGTGTGATCGCTCGAGTGGAACATCCCCCAGGTCATCAGGTCGATGTAGTCGCCGGTCGGCACCGGGGGCGGAATGGACCCCTCGATCGGCTCGCCGGTCACGTCGTCGTCGAGGATCGTCCCGATGCCCTGACCATCGACGATGGTGGCCCCGGCGGCATCGCTCAGATTGACTTGGAACGACTCGATGTTCTCATCGACGAGGTCGCCCAAGACATCGATCGAGATCGTCTGTGTCGTCTCGCCGGGAGCGAAGGTCAACGTGCCATCGGCGCCGCTGTAGTCACTCCCCGCGAGTGCCGTATCATCGCCGGTCATGTAGTCGACGGTCACCGACTCGGCGGTGGCTTCCGAGAGCGTCACGGTAAAGGTGGCGCTGACGTTGCCCGAGTCTCCCTCGGTGATCGTGACATCGTCGATCGAAACATCGGGAACGACCGGGGGAGGCGGCGGCGAGACGGGCTCATCGTCGTCGAGGATCGTCCCGACCGCTTGCCCGTCGACGAGGTTCGCCCCGCTGACGTCACTGAGATTGACGAGGAAGGTCTCGTCGCTCTCGTCGATCACATCACCGAGGACGTCGATCGCGATCGTCTTGACGGTCTCGCCCGGAGCGAAGGTCAACGTCCCGCTGGCCCCCGCGTAGTCACTGCCCGCCGTGGCGGAACCGTTGGCGGTCATGTAGTTGAGCGTGACCGTCTCGGTCGTCGCCTCGGAAAGGGCCACGGTGAAGGTGGCGGCGGAGCTTCCGGCATCACCCTCGCCGGTCGTGACATCGCCGATCGAGAGATCGGGGACGACCGGGGGCGGCGGCGGAGAGACCGAACCGTCGTCATCGACGATGGTGCCGGTCGCCTCGGCATCGACGATCTGGGCATTGGTCGCCCCGGTCAACCGCAAGAACAGGTTCTCGTCTTCCTCGGCGAGCTCATCGCCTAGGATCGCGACCGACACGGTCTTCTCGGTCTCCCCCGGCTGGAACGTCAGCGAACCACTGGTCGCGTTGTAGTCGGACCCGGCGATTGCCGTTCCATTCGCGGTCGTGAAGTCGACGGTGACGGGAACCGCGTGAGCCTCGGAGAGGGAGATCGTGAAGTTCATCTGGCTGGCCGGAGCCGAGTCGCCACCGCCATCGGGAAACTCGAACTGGACGGGTTGGAGCTTCTCGAGGATGTCGGTGCGAACGGTCGTCCAGTCGTCGTTGAGGATGCCCCCGGTATCACTGGAGTTGGGGTTCCACGACCAGAAGGTCCAACTGATGCCGAGATCACCGTTGGCCAAGTCATGAGATCCGTCGCCATCGAGGTCGCCGGAGATGTACTGGATCATCGTGTCGATCCAGGGCTCGTCGAGCGGGTTCTCGAGACGGCTGCCGAACTCGCCGAGCATGATGGGAGCGATGTCCTGGCGGAAGAGATAGCCCCAGTGATCGTCCCAAATCTCGGGCAGGTTGTTGGGGAAATCCGGATCGCTGAACCAGTCTTGATTGAAGACCGAGGCGGGATAGGCGTGCGGTGAATACACGAGCCGGCCGGGGACATCGAGCTCGACCGGAGCCTCGCCGGCTTCGGAGAGATTGCCGCCCCACCAGTAGCTGCCTTCGTCAGTGTTCTGAATGCCTTCGACGAAGATGAGCCAGTCGGAGTTGGCCCCCAGGATGGCGTTGCCGGCTTTCTCGGCGGCCAAACGCCAGTCGGTGGCCGGATTCCCGTCGCCCCACGTGGCGCCGGCATGCGGCTCGTTGCGAATGTCAGCCCCGATAACCGTCGGGTTCCCCGCGTAGCGCTCCGCGAGCATGGTCCAGTCGTCGATCCAGCGCTGTTCGGAGTAGCTCGACGTGTACCAGAGCCCATTGCCCTCGGGGCCGCCCCCGACGCTGGAACGATGATTGTCGAGAATGATCCGTAGCCCGATCTCGTCGGCGTAGTCGACGATCTTGTCCATGATCTCCAGGCCGCTGAGGCCTTCGAGATCGGGGTTCGCGAAGAAGTTGATGCCGTTGGGCGTGCTCCCGGCATCGAAGAGCTGGTTCGAGAAGGGGAGACGGATCGTGTTGAAGCCAAGGTCCCGCATCTGATCCATCATCGACTGGTAGCTTCGCGACGTCCAAAGACCGTGCGGCGCGAAGGTGTTGGTCTCGAGCCCGAACCAGTTCACGCCCGCGATGCGAACGTTGTTACCCGCCGAGTCGACGATCTGATTGCCCTCGGTGTGGAAGAAGCCGGGAGCGATCGCGGTGGCAACGTCGCCTTCCACCGCCGAGACGTCGGCCACGGAGACCGTGACGTTGTCGGGCGCCGCGTCGTCGTTCTGAATCGTGACCGTCGCCTCGCCGTCACCAAGCACCGCGCCGACGGGGTTCGACAGGCGAACGAGGAAGGTCTCCTCGATCTCGTAGTTCCCGTCCGCGACCAACGGAATCGCGACGGTCGCCTCGGTCTGTCCCGCCGCGAACTGCACCAACGCGCTCGTCGCCTGGTAGTCCGATCCGGCGACCGCGGTCCCGTCGACGGTGGAGAGGCTCACCGACACAGTCTCGGCGGCCGCTTCGGACAACTGGACGGTGATGACCGCTTCGGAGCTAGCGCCCGTTCCCTCGGCGAGAGCGACATCCGCCACACTCAGCGCGGGCAAGGGATCGCCACCGATGGGCGCGCCGTTGAGGAGCACGTTGGCCGGTTCACTCGAGACGTTTCCGGGAGAGCCCTGAAACCCGAACCCGACGGTCTGCCCCGGAGCGATGGCCTGATTCCACGAGGCGGCCTCGATCGTGAACTGGTCGCCCACGCGAGAGGCGATCTCCGCGCTCCAAATGTTCCCGATGTCGTGGGGAAAGTCGAAGACGAGTTGCCAGCCCTCAATGGTGGTCGTTCCGTTGTTCGTGAGCGAGAGATCGGCGACGAAGCCGCTGCCCCAGTCGTCGCGAACGTTGAAGTCAAGCTCGATCGCCGCTGTGTCCGAGGCGAGAATGGAGACGTTGGCGACGCCGACATCCTCTCCGATCGCGGCCAGGGGCATGTCCGCGGAAAGGACGAAGCGATCCTCAAGGGACTCGAACATTCGAGACGGACGCGAAGCAACGAGCGAGCGACATGAGCGACGAAAGCCATTGGCCATGGCGAAGGTCTCCTGAAGATGACCGCAGGTGATGTGAACAAACCTCGACGGTGCGATCGCGGAACGGGACGCCGCTCACCGTACGTAGGACTCGACGTATCACCGGCGAGAAGTCTGCGCGATCGTCGCCAAGTGATGCATGCCCAATGTTGAAATGAGAGAACCGCTCGGTCGCCCGTCACGGAAACGGGAAAGTGGCAAAAAATCGTGTCAGGGAAGAACGTCCCTGAGGAAACGCCGTCCGAGAGCCCCGGGTAGGGGACGTCTTCCGACAAAATGCGTATGCAAAGGTTAGACGGGAACGTTCATCGGGCAGCGTTTTCTTGACGGTCTCTTAACGAATTCAGCCAGGCCCCCTCTTCGTCGAGCCGAACAGCGCGAGACACGCCAACCCTTCGATCACGGAACAACGATAGATGGCTTCGCCGAGCCCCTTGCCTGTGAAGGACATCGAACGCTATCAGGTCGCCACCGCGCTGCTTGGCGGAGTGGTCACCGAAGCCCAGTTGCGCCGCGCCCTCAACGCGTCTCGGAGCCGCCCCGGGGAGGAGTTGGCGCTCTTTCAGATCCTTATCAAGCAGGGGGTGCTCCTTCCCGAACAGAAGCTCGCGTTCGACCAGTCGCTCAAAGCGTTGCTTCGCAGTAGTGGTGGGGATGCCGACGAGGTCTTTCGCCAAGTGCTCGATTCGACGCTCTCCTCCGCCTTCGAGCAGGTGCGGGATCCGTCGGTTCGCCACTATCTTCGCTCGGGTCGCTGCATGCTGGGCAACCAGCTCGCTTCGGAGACGACCGCCCGCTACATGCTCACCCGCGTGCACGCCCAGGGCGGAATCGGCGAGGTGTGGCTCGGGCACGACATGATGCTCAATCGCGATGTCGCGGTGAAGCGAATCCGGGAGGACGTCGATCACTCCGACACGACCCGACGCCGCTTCCTGCGTGAGGGCCGACTCACGGGCCGACTCCAACATCCCAACATTCCCGCGGTCTACGTCGTCGGCGGGGACGCTCCCGGCGAAGATCCCTTCTACTCGATGCGGTTCATCAATGGAGAACCGCTGAGCAAGTTGATCGCCCAGGCCCACGATTCGGCGGAGGACGGGAAGCTTCCCTACCCGGTCCTGAGCCGATTGTTGACCGTCTTTTTGAGCGTCTGCGACGCGGTCGGCTACGCCCACTCGCAAGGAATCATTCATCGCGACCTCAAGCCGCCCAATGTCGTCGTGGGACGGTTCGGCGAAGTCTTTCTCGTCGATTGGGGCGTCGCCAAGTCGACCAGCCTCTACGACGAAGCGTCGATCGCCTCGGTCACCTCGATGGCGAGTTCGATGAGCCAAGTCAATCAGATCGGCTGGGAGACGCGGACGCGCGCCGGCGATATCGTCGGCACTCCCGCCTTCATGTCCCCGGAACAAGCGGCGGGGCACACCGATCAAGTCGATCAGCGGACCGACGTCTACGGCCTCGGTTCGATTCTCTACAGCGTGCTCACGGGGAAGGCTCCGCATCAGCGACAACGGGGAGAGGATCCCGACAAGGCGCTGGAACGGATCGCCACCACTCCCGTGCGTCCGCCGCGCACGATCAATCCGAACTGTTCGCGCTCGCTGTCGGCAGTCTGCGTTCGCGCGATGGCGAACGACCGCGACGCCCGCTACCAGCACGCGACCGAACTTGCCGACGACGTCCGGTCGTGGCTCGCCGGCGAACCGACCAAAGCGTTTCAGGAACCGTGGAGTCAGCGACTGGCCCGATGGGTCGTCCGCAACCAAAACTCCTTTCGCATCGGCACCGCGCTCTTGGTCGTCGCGATCCTCATCGCCACGATGTTCATCGGCTACGGCTGGGCAGTGAGCATCGGCATCGAGAAGACGAGCCTCAACGAGTTCTCCGACAGCCTCACCAATCTCTCGCTCTCGTTGCACGCCGACGCGGCGATGCTCGCCAACCAAACGCGCTTTCTCGCCGAAGTCCCGGAACTCAAGACCTATCTCAAGGCTCTACAAAACGACAACAAGGTCATCGAGCGCGCCGAGGAAGACGAACTGACCGCGAGGATCAGCACCTTCCTCGAACACCAGCGAGGGAGCATGCAAGTCACCCTCGTCCTCGTCAAACCGAAGCCCCACGCGGTCTTTCACATGGAGCGTTCCTCCGACAGCGTCGATCCCGTGCGCGTCGGCGCCAGCAGTGAACTCGACGAGTCCCAATTGGCCGAGTTGACCAACGCCGCGATCAAGCTACCGCCCGGGCAAGTCTTCGCGAGCCCCGGCGAGGCGGAGTTGCGCGGCAAACGCTACGTCAACGACACCGATCCGTTCGTCCACCTCGTCGCGTCAATCCGCTTTCGGGCGAGCGAGGATCCGATCGGCGTGGTGATTCTCCACTCGTCGTTCAGTCCTTCCTTTCCTTCCTTGCTGGGATCCGAGGCGGACCGGTTCCGGTTCAACTCGAATTTCTACCTCACCAACGAGCAGGGGGAGATTCTGGGCTATTACGTCTCCTACGTCCCTCCGGGCACGATCCTCGACGATACGCCCACCAACATCACCGACATCTTCCCCGACCTGGAACAGCTCTTTCAAGACAAGAGCATGACGACTTTCTCGAGCCTGCGGATGCCCGATGTCCCCCATCACCAGAACATCGTCTACTCCATGAAGGAGCGGATCGAGGACTGGCACCCTTCGCGTCAGTACGCGCTGGTCCTCGCCATCTCCGAGAGCAAGGCGCTTCATCCGGGAGAACACTGGCTGCACATCACCTTCGTCGCCACGCTGGTCATCCTCGTCCTGGCGGTCAGCGGACTTGGCATCATCCGGCGCACGCTCAACCGGGTCGCGGGACGCATCCACTAGGTGACTTGGTTGGAAACCATCCCCTCCAACCAAGTTGCCGAGTCACGCTCATTCACCAAGGCTCCATACCTCGCCCAACCACTTCCGAGAACTCCTCGAATCGACCTCGTCCGTTTCTCGAAGACCCGCTATGGTGCGCGCTTGCCGCCCAGCAGTGGCGCCGTGCCGCGTCAAAAGTGTGCGAATCGAGAAGGACCATCGCGTTGGAAAGCCGTCTAGTCGAACTTGAACACCGCCTAGCTCGCCTCGAGGGCCAATGGAGCCAGGATACCCTCGCCGACCTGGAACGCCGCCTCGCGGCACTCTCGTCGTCCGCCTCAAACACCGCCGACGAATCGCTGGCCGATCAAGGCCACCGCTTGGAACAGATCGAAGCGGAACTCCGTCGCGTCGCCGATAGCGATAGCCGGCGGCAAGAGCGGATCGGCGAACTCGCCTCCCTGGTCGAATCGCTCGCCACGCAGACCGAGGAGATCGGCACCCAACTCGCCGAAGTCGAGATCGGCGCCCTGGCCGAGCACGTCGAAACGCTGGCCGCCGAAGCCAATGAGCAGCGGCAACAACACGACGGTTCCTTTGAGCGCTCCGAAGCGCTACAGCGTGGCCTCCAGGAGATCGCCGAGCGACTCACTCGCTGTGAACAGAGTTCCTCCGACGAGTCCACTAACGAACTGCGCGGCACCGTCGCGGAACTCGGCTCCAAGCTCGAACACTTGCGGCAACTCACTTCGGAGATACACGAACAACACCAACAGCAAGCCAACGTCCTCGAGCACGTCGAGGGTCTTCGCCATGGACTCGACCAGTTCGGCGAACGTCTCCAACGCTGCGAAGAGCACGCCTCCCCCGAGGATGCCGGCGATCTCCGCGGGACTGTCGAACAGCTCGCCGCGAAGGTCGAACAGCTCCAACACGTCACCTCGGAAGAGAACGATCAACGCCAACAGCACGACGACATCACGCACCAACTTCACGAGCTCAAGCAGGGTTTCGACCAGTTCGGCGAACGTTTAGCCCGCTGTGAAGAGAGTGCCACCAAGGAACCGGACGAAGGACTGCGCCCCGCCGTCGACGAACTGACGTCGAAGGTCGAGCAAATCCAGCGGGTCATCGTCGAGTCACACGGGGAGCGAGAGCAACACGCCGAGCTTCTCCAGCAGGTCGAAGTTCTTCAAAGCGGGCTGCACGAAGTCGGCGAGCGACTTGCCCAGGTCGAACGGAACGCTTCCGGTGAGCAGACCGACGAGCTGCGCGTCTTCGCCGAGGGACTCGCCGCCAAACTGGAGCACGTCGAAGGTCATGGCAACGCGTCCCACTCGCGGCTCGAGTCCCTTGAAAAAGCGCTCGCCGAGTTCCAGGCTCACCAATACGCCTCGACCGAGAACTTCAAAAACGTCGCGTTGCCCGAACTGGCGACCCGGCTGCAAGCGATCGCGGAGAAGACCGTCGAACTCGAGTCGAACGCCGCGGGACGCGCCTCCCAGCTCGACCAACTTCAGCAACACGTTTCCGCCCTCGGCAATGGCGTCAAGCAACGACTCGAGGCACTTCCCAATCAGTACCTCGCGACGTTGCCCGGACTCCTCGATGACCTTTCGCAACGCATCGTCCAACTCGAACCGGTTCAGGAGACGCAAAGCAGTCATGTCCGCAAGCTTGAGCAGCTCAGCGCCCGCCTCTCCGAACTCGAGAGCCGCGAACAGATCGACCCGAGCCGCTTCGCCCCCAGAGAGTCGGTGGCGACGGCCCTGACCCGTCTGGACGAATTCGAGGAACGCATCGCCAAAGCCGAACAAGCACCAGCGGAGCGCGGCTCGTCGACCTCCGCCTTCGCCGCGTGGGCATTCGCCTTTCTCGCGTTGATGGTCGCGGGCGGTAGCCTCGCCTCGTCGCTATGGCCCCAACCGGTCGTCTCGGCGCGGAAGTTTGTCCTGCAGGATGCCGACGGCATCAAACGTGGCGAGTGGGCCGGCGAACCAACCGGCTCCTCTCTCACTTTGGGCGATCCCCAGGGTGGCGATCGCATCGGGCTGGTCGTCTCCCCCGAGGGAGCGACCCTCGCGCTCCGAGACCAAGGGGGAAGCATCGGCCTGCGGGTCTCTCCGGAAGACTCCACGCTGTCGATGGAGAACCGGGAGAACATCAAGGCCGTTTCCTTTCTCGTCAACGAGGCGGAGACTCGCCTCAACCTCGCCAAGGCAGTCGAGGGCGAAGCGATCTCGCTGCTCGCCGACGATGCGGGTTCGGCACTCGTCCTCAGCGACAAGACTCGCTCCCCGCGCGTGATGCTCCTCGCTCACCAAACCGACGACGGCGTTCGCGTCTTCGACGCTCAACGACGACTCCGCGCCGGCTTCGGCGTCTCCGAGGATGGACCGGCGCTGAATCTGTGGGACGCGAAGGGGAACCGCCGCGCGGTGCTCAGCGCCAACGAGACAGGACCGGCCCTAGGGTTCTGGTCGGGAAACAAGACCCCGCGAGTGATGCTGGGCGTTTCCGACTCCGCGACGTCGCTGCTGAACCTCTACGACGTGCAGGGCAAGCGACGGGTGCTGCTCGATGTCTCGTCCGAAGCGGCCACCGCCCGTTTCTACGATGACTCCGGGGCCCCCTTGCTCACGATTCCCGAACTTCCCCTTCGTCGCTAGTGCTTTGTCAGATCCAAAAGTTCGGGTGGCACTGGCTGCTGGTCAGCCAGTGAGAAGTGATCGTGGATTCCCGACCCGACATCTAGTGCTTGACCAGCACTAGGATCCAGATTGGTTGGTGTGAAGAAGTGGCGAGACGATCGTGCTCTCTTGTTCGAGCAGTTCGGCCTCGTGATGTGAGTCATGATTGACGCGAACCGATAGCCGGTGTTCACCCACTTCGGGGGCCGCGACGACCAGTTGGCAACTGCGGATCTCCCCCGGATCGAGCCTGGGAATCGTGACCGCCGCCGTCGACGCGGACTCCATCGCCAGCGCCAACGATCCCCGCACCCGAAGCAAACGGAGCCCCTTGGAAAGATGAGCCTCGACCGCGACATCGCGCGCGACGCCATCGCCTCGGTTCTCGATCTTCACCCAGTAGCGAATCTCTCCTTGAACGCGCACGGGGTCCTCGAGGTCATCGACCTCCACGCGCAACGCGGGCCAACTCGGCACCTCGAATTCGCTGGTAGACGTCCGAGCGGGAATGCCCTTCGCGGCGATCCTCGTGACCACCGGATGCCCCACCATCGCGGCGTGGGCGATCGCGATGACGTCAAGATGTCGCTCCTCACCGGCGGCGAGCGTATCGAGCGACCAGTTGATTCCATTCTCGACCTGCCGGCCATCGACGTCCGCCGACACTCCCCCGGGAAGCTGCTCGGAGAGTTCGACCTCGCGCGCGGCTTGGTCGCCTTCATTTCGAATCACGAGCCGGTACTTCTGAGGCTGACCGATGCGCCATCGGGTCGGACCACGCCGGACGACGCTAATCTTTGGGCGACCATTTGGTAGCGACAGGTCGCGTGTCGCCAACTCGTTTGCCTGGTCGCGCACCGCGAGCCGCACCGGCAGAACGGACGTCAAGTCGGCGGCCGCCTCGAGATGCAACGTCCGCCGCAGCGGGTTCTCGTCGACGAGTTGCCCCAGAGCGATTTCGGCACCGCGCCGCGTTCTCGCCGTCAGTCCTTCCCCGAGCAACGCGACGACTGTCCCCTCGGCAAGCGACCGCGGATCGTCGACGGAGGCTTCGACCACCACCTCGAACGCACCCGGCGTGTCGCCCGATCCCTCCCGTCGGCTCAGCAGATTGACTTTCGCAGGTGCGACAGCGGCCTCGAAGGGGACTCGGTCGACGACGAGGTCGCCTTCGCGGCCATCGGGCAGCAAGAGCTCCGCCGTCAGCCGCCCGGCAAAATCCCTCGTCGGAAGCACCCACGCGACCTCGCCCATGGAGTTGCTGCGGGACACCATCCCGCCCAATCCCCGAAGTCCGAGCAGACGAACATCGTATCCCGCCAAGGGCCTCCCGTCGGCACGGCGGACCGACGCATTGACCACCACGCGGCCAGCTCGGCGCTCGGCGCTCGGCGGCATCGGCCCTATCCTCGCGTCGACCCAGTCAATTCGGTGTTCGCAGGGCGGCACGTCCCCCTCGACGACCGCGCGGACCGACGTTCTTCCCGATCGATGCGTCACTAGCAGGCACCATGCGTCCCCCGGCCCGAGCGAGACCTTTCGCCCATTCCCGTCAGAGATCTCCCGGGCAACGGACATGCTCGTGGAAGTCGCCGTGGTCGGCGTGAGGATCTTTCCCGATGTCGCCGTCCCGTCCCCCCCACTCGTGGCGAGGAAGATCGCGTTCCCGTCGAGTTCCCAAGAGACCGAAGCCTTTGACAGCGGGGCGCCATCGAGATCGGTCAGCTTAGCGATGACTAACAGGGGCCGGCCCACCACGTGTCGCGATGGGGCGGGGAGAAGTTCGAGTCGGCCGGGAGCGGGCGGCGCCGGCGCGTCCCGAAGCAGGTCGATCTCGAAGTCGATCTGCCGAGGAGGGATCGGTTCGTGCTTGAGTCTCTTCGGCGAACAGCTGATCAGAGGGGGCATTGTCTGGGACTTGAGAACCGAGAACGCATCGCGTTCTTGGCCCGTCGCCGCCGAGGATGGGGGCAGTGGTTCAGAGAGCGTCGGTAGAGTCGCCACGGGGGTCGTGTCGGGTTCCTCGACGTCGCGATCGTCGCCTCGAGGAGCCTCAGGTGAAACAGCAAGCGATGGGGGCTTTGGCGAAGACCGAAAGACTAGCCAAGCTCCCCAAGCGACAACGAGCCCGACCAGCGCGAGGACTAGGGGATAGCTCAACCGCTGCCGCAGGGACTGCATGCCACGCCACGATCGGCGGGGAAGCAAGGCAAGGCGACGTCGCCAACGAAGCGGCAGTGTTCCCACGGGAAGCGATTCCATGAGGCTCCACCGACGGCGTGGCAGCCGTTCGCGTGCGTTCCGAACCAAGGTCCGGACGTCGATCTTCGGAAGGAACCGACCCACGTTTCACCATCCTTCTCCCCCAAGCGCGCTGGGTGCGATACTCGATTCCTCCATTTCTCACAATGGCTCATCGACGCGGTAGAGATCAAAGATGGATAGTCTGGGAACACCCGGCAGCTTTCATGGCGAGTTCATGGCCCATTCGGCACGGGAACGCCTTTCGGGAGCGCTCGCCGTGGGCATACGGGAAACACCTTGGATTCGACGATATCGCACGATCAATGAATGAGATCTCGTGAAGCGACCAGCGGAGTCGACGCACTAAGAAACGTCTCGACGTGAGGTGACGTGGCGAATGATCGCGCTGAGTGCCCCGTGGATCTTCGTCCCACGCGCCTGAAAGACGTCGCAGTCCTGACGCGAAGGGGCTAGCGCTCGCTTGCGGGTCACTTCGATCAGTCGATCGAACATGCCGTCGGCCGCGTCGAACAGACGTCCGTGCAGGAAGATCGCTTGGGGGTTGAGCAGGTTGATCACCGCCGCGAGCCCGATCCCCAGGTAGTCGATCAAGCGGTCGATTTCTCGCTTCGCCTTGACCTCCCCGGATTGGATCGCGTCAATGGTCTCCTCAATCGACAACTCGCGCCCGAGCTTCTGGGAGACCCGTCGAGCGAGGGCGGCGTCGGTGGCTTCCGTTTCCAGGCAGCCGATGTTCCCGCAGCCGCACTTCACGGCGTCGGATGATGTGTTGACGGTGACGTGCCCAAGTTCCCCCGCGATGCCACGATGTCCCCAAAGGGGATGCCCGTTGACGATCGCCCCGAGCCCCAAGCCGTCGGCGATGTCGATGACCGCGTAGTCATGCAGATCGCGAGCCTGTCCCTCCATCTGTTCGGCCAGGCAGAGGGCATGCGATTCTTGAACCAGGATCGTTGTCAGCCCGGTGAGCGCCTCGACGTCCTTGCCGAGTTGGCGGCCATCGGTTTGGTGAAGGTTCGGAGACGTGAGTGTCCGCTGTTCTCGCTCGTCAAGCAGCCCCGGAATACTGATTCCCAGACCGAGGACTGGAATGCTGCTTGCCTTCGTCGCGGTTGTCACCGCCTCGGCGATCATCTCCGTCAGCTTCTCGTAGCGTTTAGGAGTCTTGAGCACTTGGGGCTCGTTCGAGTGGAAGCGTCCATCGAGTCCCGCCGACGAGAGAAAGCAGTCGCGAATGCCGACCTCAAGGGCCAGGACGCGAACGCCCTTGGTCGCCATCCGAAGCGTCTTCCCGGGACGCCCCATCCCCGAACGTTGGAATTCGCCCTCCTCGAGCAAGTTCGCCTCAATGAGAGCGGCGACCGTTTTCGAAACGGTGGGAGCGCTGATCCCCGTGAAGCGAGTGACTTCGGCGCGGGAGACCGGACCGTGCTGCGCCACGGCCTCGAGCACTCGTTGCTCGTTCATCTGACGCAGGAGGGAAGGTCGAGCCTTGGCGATAGCGCGTGGCATGAGGGCAAGATGTCCCCGATACAGTCACTGAATCAACTCGAAACCATCACCCTTTCGGGATGGCTCACGACGAATCGTAGCATGCGGATGGAGATCCGGACTACTGGCGATTAGCGAGAGATGAATCGCACTCTTCTCTATAACTATCTAAAGCAACATTCTCCGCACGCCTCCACTCCCAATCCGATCCGATTTGTCGATCGACCGCTCGCCTGGCGGTCGCCCGTTGCGTCTCCGAGTCGCGTCTACCAGTTCGTTCGGCCACCGGGAAACCGACTTCACCGTGGTCGGGCCGGGGACGATGCAGTACGCTCAACCAAGATGGCCACCTAGCGTATTGTCAGCTCCAAAAGATCGGGTGGTACTGGCTGCTGGTCAGCCAGTGAGAAGTGATCGTGGGTTCACTACCCGAAATCTAGCGTTTGACGCGGCACTAGTCTTGAACGTTGAGCGATGACCCAGCCCGAAACACCTGAGTCGATGGACGAGATACTCGCGCGTGCCCAACGAGGAGATGACGCGGCGAAGGAGCGTCTCTTTCACTCGTGCCGACACTACCTGCGGGGAATCGCTCAAGAGGAGGCCCGGTCGTGGTTCAAGGCCAAGGTCGATGCCTCCGACCTCGTCCAGCAGACGATGCTCGATGCCTGCCGCGACTTCGAGGAGTTTCGGGGCGTTGGTGACGAGCAACTCCGGGCCTGGCTGCGCACGATCCTCACGCGAAACGCGACCGACGTCGCGCGTGCCTATGGCACCACCGAGAAGCGGCGCGTCAGTCGCGAACGCTCCCTGACCGCCGACACCGATGAATCGACCGATCGCGGCCTGGAACCGAACGACCCCGGCGATACGCCAAGCCGATGGATGATGCGGCAAGAGGACGAGGAACAGCTCGCCCTCGCCTTGACGGGCCTCTCCGAGCCCCATCGAGAGGTCATTCGCCTCCGGAATCTGCAGCGACTCTCCTTTGCCGAGATCGCCGAGCGCATGGGAAGAACCAGGCCCGCGGTGCAAATGCTGTGGATGCGAGCCCTGAGGCAGCTCGAAAGCTTGATGCCCGAGTCATGACGATGGACGACGACCGACTTGCCGAAAAGCTCGAGGCCTACCTTGAGGCGATCCACGAACAGCGGGACCAGGACGCCGTCGCGCTGCGCCGTCAACATCCGGAAATCGCGAGACTCGCCGACTGCCTCGACGGTCTCGACCGTCTAGGTGACAGCTATCCATCGCTGCAGGAAACGACTCCCCCGGACGATTGCCTCGGCAAACCCCACTCACCCCATGGTTCGCAACCCGACTCCCCCCTCGGATTCGGCAAGTACGAACTTCTCGAGGAGATCGGTCGAGGCGGCATGGGAGTCGTCTTCAAGGCGCGTCATCTGGAACTCCAGCGTGTCGTCGCGGTCAAGATGCTCCTCTTCGGTCAGCTCTCGACTCCCGACCAGATCGAACGCTTTCATGCGGAAGCCCGCGCCGCGGCCCGACTGAGTCACCCGTCGATCGTCCCGATCTTCGATGTCGGCCAGGAGAACGGTCAGCACTACTTCGCGATGGAGTACGTCGAGGGGGAAAGCCTCGCCGAGCGTTTGCGCCGCGGACGCCTCGAACCGATGGAGGCCGCTCGTCTGACCACCCGCATCGCGGTGTCGGTCGACTACTTGCATCAACAAGGCGTCATCCATCGGGACCTCAAGCCCTCGAATGTCCTCTTCGACACCGCCGACTTTCCCAAGCTCACGGACTTCGGTCTGGCGAAGGTCTTCACCGAGGACACCTCACGGACCCGCAGTGGCGCGATCGCGGGGACCCCGGCGTACATGGCTCCCGAGCAAGCCGCCGGACGCTCCCGCAACGTCACCCCCTCCAGCGACGTCTACAGCCTCGGCGTGATGCTCTATGAGATGCTCACCGGGCGGACGCCTTTTCAGGCCGACAACGCGCTCGACTTGCTCGTCGACGTCGTCGAAAGTGATCCCGTCAGCCCCCGACACTATCGTCGCGATCTGCCGCGCGCGCTCGAATGGATCTGCCTCAAATGCCTCGCCAAGGATCCCGGCGAACGTTATCGCTCGGCGGCGGAACTCGCGGAGGATCTCCGGCGTTTCCAAGCCGAGGAGAGCGTCAACGCCCAACCGGCGGGGAGGTTCGAACGACTCGTTCGCTGGATGCGTCAGGAGCCCGGACTCACCGTCCGCATCGGCGTGGTCATCTTCACGGCCCTTGTCCAGTGGCGACATTGGCTCAGCGGCGAACCCTTCTCCCTGACGGGGCAACTCATCGTCTTCGTCGCGTTGATCCTGCTCCTCCTCGGCCGCTCGCTGGTCCTCCGCGTTCACTTCCGTTGGGGACTCTCCCGAGCCGCCCCCTACGTCGCGGCCGGACTCGACGCACTTCTGGTGACGTGCGTCTTGCTCAATTTGGGAGGCGACGCCGGTCCGCTCCTCGTGGCGTATCCCCTCATGATCGTCGGTTCGGGGCTCTGGTTTCGACGTTCGGTCGTCTGGTGGACGACGGGACTAACGATCGCCTCCTACTTGGTGGTCGCTTGGCTCCGGCCAATCGGGCTCGATCGTTCGGAGTACCATTTTCTCTTCATCGTCGGCCTCTTAATGATGGGCTTTGTCCTCGTCTACCAAGTGAGACGGGTTCGGCTCCTCGGTAGCCACCTCGATCAACTGCGCGCGGCGGAGGATTAGTGTCCTGATTGGCACGTTTGTCACCTTAAATCTTCGCCCTCAACTTGTGCGGAAGATCGCCCATTCACAGGCGCTTCCCGCATGCCCACGGCCAGCGTGGGCATGCCACCCAAGCGTCTCTTGGGGAATGAACTTACCAATCAGCTAACAGCCCGTTGATCTATTCGCTGGGGGGATTCGCCGATGGGCAACGCGATCACGGAAGCGAAGACCGCGCCCGCCAACGCGCCGCTGACGTGAGCCAACGTGACCGGATCGCCGATGTCTCCCACGGTGCCGGTGGCGAGGAAGAGCTCGCCCGTCAGCCCTTCGTAACCGATCTTCGTGAGGAAGAAGAGCGCGACGATCATCAGCATCGCCCCCCACTCGTCGAACCGCTTGAGCCTTCGTAGCCCCATCACCAACAGTGCCGCGAACAACCCGCTCGCGACTCCCGAGAGTCCGCGATAGACCAGGACGTCTGGCTGGAACACGCAGAGAGAAACGCCGATCGTACCCGCGATCCCGAGGAGCAACGTCGGGTATCGTTCGCGAACCATCCGCTCCAAAACGCCACCGATGATCACGACGGCCGAGAGGTCGAGCAGCAGATGGCCGAAGCTCCAGTGCAAGAGGTGCCCCGTCGCCAGTCGCCACCACTGCCCCGAAACAACCGCCGCTCGTTCGTACTCCAAGAGGGCCGGCGCCCCAACGGACTCCGTGACGATGGGCTGGAAGTGGACGACAAGCGTCGCGACCGCGAGGAGAGTCGTCCAAGGAGCCAAATGGAAGGCGATTCCACTTGCTCCCCCGCTCCCCTGCCATTCCGTTGCTCGCGAAGGATACTCGGCACTCATCACCCCAACTCCCCGTTCTCTGTCATCGTCCGCCATCGACCACCCCTCGGGTTGCCGGTGATACAACTCGTTCTCACTGGCTGACAAGCAGCCAGTGGCACTCAAACATCTAGATGGGCCAGTGCACGAATGTCCTGATCGGCAAGTTCGTTTCACGAAGACTGGCTCCCCGCTCGCGCGGGTGTGTGCTGAACTAGTGGCGGTTCCCGCATGCCCACGGCCAGCGTGGGCATGGAGCACCCAAGAGACTCTCTTGGACAATGAATTGACCGCTCAGAACTCTAACCTTCCTCATCCTCTTCCCGACGACGCAGCCGCGAACATCCGAAGGCCAAAGCACCGGCGGCGCCCAAGCAGACGATGTCGATCGGGCCACCGCCGCGGGAAGTCGATCCACTCGACGAGGAGTTGCTGAAGACCGGAGCGGGTTGCGACGTCGCCACGTGGGACGCCGAACCCGCCCCGGCCGCGGGGGCTCGTGGGGAAGCCTTGCGAGCGGGACCGTTCGCGTTCGCCGCCGTCGCGAAGGCCCCGGAGGCCAGCGCCGTCATGCCCTCCGGCAGCATCGGCGCGACGAGATACTGCCGCGGTTGACCCGCGAGAACCGGCTCGTCATCTCGCTCCACCGCGATGAAGGAGGTGTACTTCGTGACAAGCTGGTACTCGATCCCGAGGCGAGTGATCGTTTTCTTGGCGTCCGCCGATTCGTGACCGAGCTGGCGATTCCAGATCTGCCGAATCCGCTGTCTAGCCCAAAGGGGCTCGAGGGCATCGTTGGCCGCTTCCTGCTCGGGCAGCTCCAGCGACAAGCTCGTCGCCGCCATCTCGCCCATCAGGTTCCCCTTGATGCTGATCTCCGCCTTGCCCGGCTTGGCATAGCGTCCCATGACCACAAGGGGTCGATCGGCGTAGAGATCGGGCAGGGGACTCGGCAAGACTTCCTCCACCGCCAAACCACCCCATTCGATCTCGAGGTCGGTCATCACCGGTTTGGCGATCTTTCGCGAGAACCGCTGGGCAATCTCTGCGGGGTTGTCCTCGTTCGTCGTCCGCAGCGAGAAGCCACGTCCCAGTTCCGCCGCACGACGAATGAGGTAGTCGTTCGGGGCCGAGCCCATCGCGACCGGAAAGACGCGGACGTCGGCGAAACGCGGAGTCTTGAGCGTCGCCAGGATCGAGTCATCGTTGCCGACCAGGGCATCGGTCACCAGGACGAGGTAGCGGGGTCGCCCAACCTCCCCCTCGCGCGGTGCGACGATCTCATGCAGGGCGCCGTTGATCTCGGTCCCGCCGTTGGCCCGAATGCCTCGGATGAACGCCTTGGCATCCGCGATGTTCTCGGGGGTGGCGAGGATCGGCTGCCGCCGATGCGAGCGAACGCCGTTGTTGAAGGTCGCCACGCGGAACGTGTCCTGTGGGTTGAGACCGTCGAGCAAGTGCTGGGCGAGGATGCGAAGCTGACTGATCGCTCGCCCCGACATCGATCCGCTGCGATCAAGCAACAGGAGGTACTCGCGCGGCGTCGCGTCCTCGGCGTTGACGCCATGCTGGGGCTGGATCACCACCGCGAAGGTTCCCTTCTCCTGGGAACGATGGGCGAGCGACGCGACCACGACTTGGTCCCCGGCGAGTCGGTACTCGATGACGAAGTCCTTGTCCGCGAGGACCTTCTTCTCCTTGAGACGGACGACCGATCGCGTCGGCGTGACCTTCTTGACATCGACCTCATGCGTGACGGGAACGATGTCCCGGATCGGCATCGCTCCCTCGATCGTCAGTTGAATGGCAACGTCGTTGCCGCTCCGCTTTCCGGGAGGAAGAGGCGCCGGCGTGACGCGCGAGGCATCGGGAACCTCGTCGGTGTCGGGGGCCCAACCGCGCCCGACGCTGGGTCGTCCAAGCGGCTGCCCAGGGATGTAGCGCGGTCCGACGACCATCGGGAACCGGAAGACGTAGGAGCTCCCGTCGATGTCGACCGGGTGGACGTACTCGATGTGAACCGTGACCTCGGCTCCGGGTGGGATGTTCGCGAGCGACTGGGTGAAGATGTTGGCTCGCTCTTGTTCCAGCAGCGAAGCCTTGCGACCTTCGCTCTTGGCTTGCTCGTACTCCTTGCGGGCCTGTTGGCGCTCCTTGACAACCCCGCGAATTACCTTCTCGCCCACTTTGAAGAAGTAGCCGTCAACGGCGGCGTTCTCGGGAAGCGGGAAGACGTAGACCGCTTCGATCCGGTCCGAGAACGGGTTCTGAAAGGTCTGTTCGACCCGAACGCGGGCCAGGACGGAAGAGATCTCCGCATCGACCTTGGTCCCTTTGAGGACGAAGTCGCTCGAACGCTGTTGCGAGGGCGTCGCCGGGTCCTGGGTCAGCCCGATCCGCTCCGCATCCGCCTCGGCGACGACCATCCGACCTTGAGAGATCGGCTTGCCGCGAAACTCGGTGTATTCGGCTCGTGCCGTTGTCGCTGTTCCCGACAATAGGACGGCGAGCATCACCGCTCGGCCGCAATGACCGCTGAACATGATCCATCCCCCTACGGAGTCGTTTCATGAGGGAGGAGACCACTCTTCCCTCTCCACGAACCAAGGCGGAGGCCTGAGCGAGATGTAACGCGGAAATCGGAGAAACTCAGCGCACGCCCAACTCGCGAGCGCGGCGACGGAGAGACTCGAGTTCTTCGGGAGTATTGCAACTCCTGAATCCGTCGAGGGTTGCGTCGACTATCCTGAGGGCATCTTCGTCGACAAACGTGGTGTCGATCCCATCGACAAAGCGCGTCGGTCGCCGCTCACCAGCAGCGAACGCTGCGCGGAGTTCGCCCAAGACCGAACGCCGGTAAAGCGCCGTCAGGGGACACGATCGCCCCGAGACGCGAGGGACCGCCGCCTGCGTTTGCCCCAAGCACCCAGCCAGGAACGCGACGAGGTCGGGCCTCAGCAGTGGAGCATCGCAAGCGGTGACGAACACCAACGGCACCGAATCGGGAAGAGAGGCGAGTCCGACCATCATGCCGAGGAGCGGCCCCTCGAAGGGAGAGGGATCCCGCACCACTTCGACGGTCGGAGCGAGCGGTGGGAGGTCCTGGTCGGGACTCGCGACGACGACGATGGGAGCGACAACCGGGCCGAGCAGGGCGCAGACGTGATCGAGAAGCGATCGGTTCCCCCACGAAAGGTTCGCCTTCGACTCTCCCATCCGCTGGCTCTTGCCACCACAGAGCACGATTCCGCCCACTGGTTCAGGCAACGTCGCTTCGTCCTCAAACAACCGCTACTTAGGCCCACGATCCGTAGAATAGCAGTTTGTCGCGATTCACGAGAGGGTTCCCGATGCCGGCCGATACCGCGGTCTCCCCATCGACGTCCGAAGCAAGCTCGAATGTCTTTCCGCTGCCGAGTCCCTTCACGCTCGCGGCGCTTTCGGGCTACTCCGACTTGGGCATGCGCGTAACGTGTCGCTCGCTGGGGGCCTGTTTGACGCGTCACGAGGTCGTCCTCGATCAGTGCGTGCTCAAGGGGAGCAAGGGGGCACGTTCCGGCACCTTTCTCGAACCGAGCGATCGTCCGATCGCCGCTCAGCTCATGGGCAACGATCCCGAGCAGATGGGGCTCGCCGCCGCGCGGATGGTGGCGGAAGGTTACGACCTCGTCGACATCAACTTCGGCTGTCCGGTCAAGAAAGTCCTCGGGCGGTGCCGAGGAGGGTTCCTGCTTGGCGAACCCGAAACGGCGATCGAGATGATCCAGCGCGTGAGAGATGCGGTCACCGTCCCGGTCACGATCAAGGTGCGTCGCGGCCGCGATGACAGTCGCGAGGCGACCGAGAGCTTCTGGCGGATCATCGATGAAGCGGTCGATCTCGGCGTCGTCGGCGTGGCGATTCATGGCCGAACCGTCGATCAACGCTACGAGGGTCAAGCCTGCTGGAACCGCATCGCCGAAGTCAAACGGCGTCACCCTCACCTGGTCGTCTTTGGAAGTGGCGATCTTTTCACCGCGGAAGACTGTCTTCGGATGCTCGAACAGACCGGCTGCGACGGCGTCACCATCGCCCGTGGCGCGATCGCGAACCCCTGGATCTTCCGCGAGTCGCTCGCCCTCTGGAAGGGGCTCCTGAAACCCGCTCCGCCGACCATCCGCGAGCAAGGCGAGTTGATCGATTGGCAGTATCGGCTCGCTGTCACCCAATACGGTCCGGAACGAGCGAGTCGTCAGATGCGAAAGTTTGGCATCAAGCGGGCGGCCCTACACCCACGCGCCGACGAACTCCACCAAGCCTACATCCGGCTCAGTCAGCTCAGCGACTGGCACGCCCTCATGAACGAGTTCTACGCCACCGAATCGACGGCCATCTCGGCCTAGTGTCTCTCGCCGTTGACTGTCCGGTCTCGGCGAACGACAAGGAAGAATGGGTCGTGGTGAACGATCCGAAATGGTCTGCCACGAACGCCTATCGTTCCCTCACCTGGTACCGACTGATCGCGCATCACTTGGAGAAGCTCCCGATCGGGATTCTCGTCACCGCGTCCCCACCAGCCTTCGGTCTTGTCGAGCACGATGACGTCGATGTCGTCGATGGTGACGTGGCCGCGAAGGGTCGGGTAGTCATGAGCCGCTCGATGGTGCGTGAAGCGGGAGCGGACGTAGTCGGTCGCGGCGACCCGCTCGTCGGGTTCGATGTGCGCGAACGCATGCTCGAACGCTCGAGACCGCTCGCCCGGAACGTAGAGGTCTTTCCAATAGGCGCCGCGTGGCTCGAAAAGGACCAGCGGCGGATCGAAACGGCGAGGCATCGCTCGTGCCGGATCCCAGAACGCGACTGACAGGGGAGACCGTCCATACGCCACTCCCGTCAGCAGCGCGAGACAGCAAATCCAACGAGCGAGGTGTTCGGGAACCCGACAGCACCGAAGATTGACCACCCCGCCGACGGTCGCCCACCACAACAGCGGCACCAGCGGCGCGTGAAAGTGAAACCACGGCTGGGTGAGACTCTCCAGGTCGCCGAGCATCAAGTACCCGAAGATCGGCGCGGCCACGAGGAAACGTCCTGGACTCGTCAGCGGCACAAACCCCAACGGCAAGAGCATCCACAGTAGGAACTGCCAGTCATCGAGCGATGTCACGCGCCGCAGGACCAGCAGCGGCTGAGTCAGCACCGTCCTGATCTGCTCACTGGTGGATTCGCCGAGCCCCTTGAAGTAAGGCGTGTAGTGAGGGGCCGCCCCAGCGCGAAAATAGGGAATGAGCACCGAGAGCGTCAACCACAGAAACAGCAAGCTCGCCAAGAATAGTCCGATGCCGATCGGGATCTCGAGCCGGCCCCTCGGTCCGCGACCTCGTCGACAGGACAAGTAGACGCCCAGCGCCGCCGCGACGAGCGCATACTCCTCCTTCGCCGTGAGCGCCAAGCCGAGCAGCGCGATCATCAGCCAAAGCCGATGCGATTCGAGCGCCGCGAGCGCGAAGAGCACCAAAGGAATCCCAAACGTCGTCGGCCGGAAGGTCTTCCAGGAGGCTTCCAGGTTTAGGTACTGGAGCGGGAAGTAGAGGAGGTACGCGACAGCGAGCGTCCCGGCGGCGCGGCCGCTGAGCCCCAATCGTCGCCCTACCCAGTAGACGGGAATCGCACCGATGCCGAGGGCGAGACTCTGCAACACGTTGAGGGTCTCGAGCGACGGAGCCAGCCAATAGACCGGCAGCAGCACAAGGTGGACGAACTGGATGTGCTCGCCGAGAAAGAGTCGCCCGTCGTCGAGTTGGCTGCGGAAACCCTTCCCTTGGAGCGTGTTCCAAAGGTGTTCCTCGTACATCCCCGTGTCGCCGTGCGGGACGTGCAACGCCCGGTACTGCAAGATCGACAGCGTGCTGAAGAGCCCCACGTAAACGAGCACGGCAATGGCGACGATACCAAACGACAACTTGGGGCGATCGGTCAGGGCTTCCGGAACCGCGACCTGCCAGTGCCCCGCGAGCCACCCCGCGACGCCGAGGATCCAAGCCGCTGGGACGACCAAGACGATCACCGGAACAAGATTCGTCTCCGACGCCAGCGCGAGCAGGCTCAAGCATTGGACGGCGACCGGCAGCAGCCACCACGCATTGGCCCAACCGATCCCAATCCGGGCGGAAGCCCTCGGACGCCCCAGCGCGGTTCCGATCATCCGAGCCGCAACGCTGGCCCCACAGAACGCTAGGGTGATCCAAAGCCAGTTCCACTCGTTCGCGAACCAACGCGAAAGAAAGAGAACCTGGTGCTTGGTGAGAATCCCAGGGATGAACTGGGGATAGTCGACGAGCATTCGTGCCGAACCGATCGCGACCGCGGACGCCACCAACGGGCTGAGGATCGCCAGCACTTCACCGAGCCGCCCAGGACGACGCACCTTACCCAATCGACTCAACTCCTCTGCGGTGCCCCTGTCATTGCCCGGCGACGTCGGGAGACGTGGTCATCCGGCGAAGTCCCTAGCTCGCCCCGTTGACACAAGACTACGCGAAGGCCATAGGGGACGTCTACGCTCTTGCGGGTCGCTCCCCGAACTCCTGGGATCGGGCACGATTCGCCGGAGCCACAACGACCGGGAAGGGCGTCTCACCTCGCGAGGCGAACGCCGACGGGAACAACTCGTCGGGGAGCAAGGAGTCTGGACCATGGTGACGACGGAAACGACGGCTGCTCAGGAAGTAGCCTCCAAAGCGGGACAAGCGACCTTTTTCCAACGTTGGTGGCGTGGCTTGCTCATTGTGGGCACGCTCTCCACCGCGGTCGTGGTGTTGTTGACACTCGTTTGGTTCCAACCTCCCTTCTACGCCGACCGTGTGAGTGAGAAGGATGCCGCGAAACGCCGCGAACTCTCTCGACGGTTTCTCAGCAGCGGCTCGCGCCTCTTCAGCGACATCCAGAACTCACGAGTGTGGAGCGCCGACTTCACCGAAGAACAGATCAACGCGTGGCTGGCGGAGGACTTCGAATCGAATCTAGCCGCCTATACTCTCCCGTCCGGCGTGTCGAAGCCGCGGGTGGCGATTCAAGGCGACCAAATTCAGGTCGGGTTTCGCTATCAGCGAGGGCCGCTGGCGACGATCGTCCATTTCTCGGCGCGAGCGTGGGTTCCGCAACGAAATGTCTTGGCGCTGGAGCTTTCGGGAGCGAAAGCGGGAGCCCTACCCCTGCCCGCCAGTCATACGCGGCAAGTCGTCGAAACGATCGCCCTAACCAATGGCGTCGAAGTGACTTGGAAGCGCAACGGCCGGCGGCTGGTCGCGTTGTTTCGCTTTCCGCGAAACCCGGAACATGTCGTGCTGCTCAAGCTCCAAATCGAAGGGAATCAGGTCGCTCTCGAAGGCACCAGCGGCCGAGGGGACTTTCAATCGACCGATTACGCACCAACCGCGAACTGACTCGCTAGCAAACGGGGCGGTAACGGTAGCGGTCAACCTCTTCCACGAATCGCTCGAAAGGCTCGAACTCGACGACGCCGCGGAGGCGCTCGCCTCGAACCAGCGCCCGATAGAGATGCTCCCGATCGACCAGGAGCTCAAAACTTCCCGAGTCCCAACGGCGGACGAACCCGCGACCGGGGTAGACCACTCCCTCGTAAGTCAGGTAGACCGTCCGGTGATCCGGCAGCGGTGTCGCCAGCCCGACGCTCTGGTGGTCCGGTGGCGTCGAAAGGGACCAGGTCCGCAGGCTTCCTCCGGGTCGTTGGGCGAGAAAGTCCCAGTGGAACCCCTCTTTCGTGTGATGTTCCAGCACGGCGAATCGCATCCGTCATTTCCTCGTCGTCGGCGAAAAAGGACCGGGAATCTCGTTTTCCCAAGGTCATGATTGGTCGATTGGGTTGCCGGTGCCACTGGCGACCACTAGATTGAACGATTCGGAGCGACCTCCGCGTTGAAGTCGCTCCTCGCTCCCCGGAGCGATGGCTGGACAGATAGCTCAGTTGGTAGAGCACTGGACTGAAAATCCAGGTGTCGCCGGTTCGATCCCGGCTCTGTCCACTTTTCCCATTTCCGCCATCTTTTCGCCAAGAAGTAGACAAGACCGACGGATGATCGACCATCCGCCGGTCCGATGGTTGTTAGCACGTTCGAAGGGGAAATTACGGACAACCCCACTCGAATTTGATCGTCAGCTTATCCTCAAGTTCGACCTCGCTGCCACCTCTTGGCGTCACATACAGAGTCGCTTCGACGCCGCTGGTTGGCAGATCGGTGAGATCAAGGGGTGCCTTGGGAGCCGCGCCGAGATAGGCGTGAAGCATACACTTCAGCGTCTTCTTCGTGCCGACCTTGTAGACCACCACTTGGTCGTCCTTGTCCACAGCATTGACTTCGGTGACACAAACATCCGGGACCTCAATCTTCACGTCAATGGTGTCAGGGGCTCCGGTTGCGCTTCTCGCAAGGCCAACCTCATTGACATTGCTCTTGATGTTCCACGCAACAAGCTGACCTGTCATCGCATTCCTCGTCACGTTGACACACGCGACGATCTCCTTCTCCAACAAGGTGTAGTCACTCGAGACCGTGTCCATCGTGATCGTGCCATTGGCTCCCCGCTGGAGTTGGATGGTCAACGTCTGGGGCACCGTCAGTGTCGTTCCCGACGTGGAATTGGCTCCATTCGTCGGAGTCACTTTGACAGTAGCTTCAACCGAAGCGGGCAAGTCGGTCGTGGGAACATTGGCGAACGGACCGAGATGCCCCTCGACAATGCCCTTGATGACATCGGCCATCGGTACCTCGTAGGTGTTTCCAGGCGACCCGGAGGGGATCGAGGCCACATCGACTTCGACCGGAGCCACCTTCGCATCGTCTGGGAATTCAAACGTCACCTTGATCGGTTCCGGAGCCGAACCCAACGGAGTCGTCGCCGCGAGATCGAGCTTCCCGTCGGAGTCAAATTTCCAACTCGTGCCATCGCTGCCGAACTTGCCGACAAACTCGGTGGTTGGAAGCGAGTAGCCGTAGGTCGAGGACGCCGAGTCCTCACTTACCTTGAGCAAGACGCGATTGGAGATGCCGTTCGGGGTCGCGACATGGACTTCCACGTACTCCTTGTCGTCCTTGAGCACCGTCTTGAAGGTCCCCGCGGGGAACGAGACGGCCATGACTTCACGACTCAAGATGTCGACGTTGTCCTCTTCGATCAATTGCCCCCCGACAACCACGCGCGACTCGACCAACGAAAAGTTCTTCCCATAGAGGAAGTAAGCACCACTCTTCTCGGTGTTGATCGTGTCGATTCCCTCGTAGCCGACGAGCATGGGAACGAGGGCGGCATTGCCTTCCTGGAAAAGGTCGAAGCCTCCCTGCGCATTCTCGTAGGGGACCGTGACGTACTCGGTCTGCATCGGCAGCTTCGCTTCGAGGCGTTCGATTCGGCTCGAGATGCCTTCGATATCGGTCGGGCGGTAGCAATCGGCGTCGCAGGCACGCTGCAGTGCTTGCCTCAATTGACCGACTCGTTGCCCCTGCTGGAGCATTCGCTTCGTCGAGACAAGTTTGTCGTCCGGTTGCGTCAGCCGGAACCAGTTCCCCGACGTGTCGAAACGAATTCGCTCGAGGAATGACGGGATAATCGCTACCACGGTCAACTCGCGCTGTCCTCCTTCGATGTAGCTATGACGGAGTTGGTGACCACGCCCGGGTCCCGTTCCCAAAACCAAGTTCTTGAACACCGAGAGGTTGTTGCGCTCAAAGGGTGGATTCTGATAGCGCGGCGTGAACCGCCACCCGAACGTGTCGTTTCCGGCGGCGTAGGCAGTCACCGTCCGGTTCAGCGCGATGGTCTCGGCATCGAACTCAATCCGGCGTTGAAAGCGATTCAGTTGGGAAAAACTCACGCGTCCTGTTGCGAACGCATAGGCCATGGCCAACTGCAAGTCACGTCGAAGGGAAAACGCATCGGCGATATTCTGTTCATTGGTCACCGGATCGAGCGCGAAAGTGATGATGGGCCAGCGAACTCGCACGTAGTCGTTGAAGAGTTCCTCGAGATAGGCGCCGGGTTCTGGGACATAGAAGAAGTGTCCACCCTCTTCATTCAGGCACTGATCGACACTGCCACCGTTGCGGCGTGTGATGTCCTCGACCAACGCGCGATTGAGCAGGCCAGCATCGACCGCGATGGTATAGCAGAGAGCACCGATAATGCCCTCGCTCAATTCCCTGTGCAAGTCGCCGGCACAGACACCGCCAGCCAGGTTCTCCGCGCCACAGGCCGAAATGACGCTCCAGAGGCGATCGCGCAGAACCTTCAGCTCGCCGCAATCTCGGCATAGCGCCCCGTTGGCAACCTCCTCGATCAGGAAGACATCCCCGAGAGCTGACGTGTTGGTCTTTGGACACACGCCAGCCATCAAGTCATAGGCCGCGTGAAGTTCCTGCTCAAGGTACGCTCGCACGTCAGTACCGCGTGGCCACTTTGTCGAGAGGGCTTGATACGTCGCGATCGCGATCTTCGTAAGATTCTCTTCGCCGAACACACATTGGAACTCCGACGGCGCAATGGGATAAGAGTAGTTAACGACGCGACCGGAAGCAAGGGTGCCGGGGGCGTCGGTTTCGCCAAGAGACTGAATGCGGGAGGCAGTCGATTGAATGTCGCTGATCGCATCGCGGACGCCCCTCACCGCTTGCTCGATTGCGTTCGCCAACTTATCACTAGAGTTAGACAGGAAAAGCTCCTCTACTCCTTCTCGGTAGAGAGTGGCGAGCCTCGAGGCGTCAACGTCACTGTCCGAAGGAGTGGCTGAACTGGTCGATCTTCGAGCCTCGGTTAGGCCGAACTTCTGTAGTGCTGTCTTGAGCTCAACATTGTCTCCTTTGGACACCTCGTCGTTCAGTCGTCCCAGCTCACCTGCCTTTAGCTCCACGTTGTTGGCAAGTTTGGCATTCATTCCTTTTAGTTTGTTGAACGCCGGGCTGTCCGCAAGGGATCCGGAGATGGACGCCTCGACAATCGGATCCAAGAGAGATCGTTCAAAGAGCGCCAAGCCAATTGGTGAACGCTTTTCGCCCGACGGGCCAAACGGCTTGGACCTGAGACTCTCGTTCCATGGTGCAGGAGAGAGACTGAGTCCTGTTGCTCCAGAGAGGCTCACGAGAGCACCATACAGTTGATTGATTCGTGCTCGTGCCACGCTGTTCTCCAGGAACGGAGAAATGGCATCGACAAGCTCATTGATGTTGCTGAGAATCTCTTCGGGCGATGCACGTCGCGAGTCAATGTTCCTCCAGCCGACATCGCGAAGCACGTCGATCGAGAGTCCCGAGTTCATTGCAAACTTCCCTAGGATGTCGTTGACCTGTGTTCTCGTGAGCATCGGACCTGCGGCGAGCCGCGTCCTGGCGATAGCAATCTCTTGTCGGAAGTGTGGGCTGAGGAACGTCACTTCACTAGTTGGTGTGACAAGCTGTTCGAGAATTGCCAAGCCTTGTTGAGCCTCCTTTGCAGGTGCTGCGGAATTCGCCTTTACGGCAACGGTAGTGGGATAGTAGCGGTAGGATTTCCGCAGCTCTTCCAGGCCGTCCTCGTACTCTGATCTAATCAGCTTCCTTCCCTTGATCGCTGTCTCCACCTTTCCCGAGCGAATCGCCTGGTAGACGACCGGCGAGATCTTGTCGAGAAGGTCGTTAATCACGAGGCGGCGAAAAGTTCGCTGAAGAAATCCCGGATCGAATTGATGGTAGATACTGGCGTCCAATACGGCGCCGTACCCACGCTGGGTGCGATGGCCGGGGATTAGGGATACCGGCATTCGGAGGAGATAGAGGGCGTAGCCCGCGGAGTCGGCCGTGTCGTCGCCAAGGTTGACGCGGCGAATCTCGTTGAGGTGATCCAAATAGCGACGCTTCTGGTCCAGGTAAACGGTCGGCTCGACCCCGAGCTTGCCGTCCTGCATACCAATGTCCTCGAATACCTCCTTGAGTAGGCCAAACGCCTCCTTTCGCGCAATCGTATTTTCCGCGAGCTGTCGATTGAGCATGTCGACTGATCGCTGATACGCGGCATCGCGCTCCGCGAAGAAGGTATCCTCGATATCGGGACCGCTGCCGGACGGAGCACCGATGGTTGAGTCGACTTTAACGGTCGAGATTGTTGCGTTCTCCATCAGGTCAAGCAATGCGGCGAGTTGCCTATCTCGTTGCGGAGGACTCGATGGGTCAGGCGGGGAAGGCATCACTGTCGTCCCCTTCTTCTGAGCGAGAGAGAATCCAAGTGCTGTCTCTTGCTGAAATGCTGCCTGATCGGTGCGGGCGACACGTGCGGAGAGGATGAACTTGAAGGCGTTGAGGTCCTTCTTCATCTCGTTCTCGAAGTCGAGGCGATATCGCGTCATCCGGGCTTGGCCCCAGATGTCGGGCTGCTTGACGGCGACGACGCCGTCGTCCATCACCCCTTCCTCGATACCGTCGAGCGCTTGTCCAACCTCGACGAGCGTGCAGGCCGTGTTGGGATCGTCGAACTCCTTGAGCAAGAAGCCTTGCTTGTCCTTGTGTCGACCCGCCTTGATCCGGTCGAACCAACCGGCTTGAAGAACTTGTGCTGGGGGACCAGCGATCAACGCACTCGAAACGAGCATGGGAACAATGAGACGCCGCATCCTGCCTGCCTCCTACAGTTTAGTTTCCATCCCTGGACTGTCTGATTGTCTAGATTTCATCAAAATCGGCGTGAGTTACTCATTCCTCCAGCTTTTAATGGTCCGCGTGCAGTATTCTTGAAACAAAACGACCCACCCCTAGCAGGTCGATGGGTATGCCGGAGAATGGAATGGCTTCTCGACGAGAGACGTTGGCGCATACCACCCCCCTCCCCGTGATCTTGCCTGCAACCTTTCGGCGCGGAGGACATCAATTTCGCCACTCCGGGAACTTTCCTGTAGACTCTCCTACTGCGGAGGGTGCAGGTACCCAGGAAGACGGCGATGAGCGGTGTGGATTCCGATCGTGCGGGGGAGAAGGAGACGACGAGCGCGCTCGAGGAGACGCCGTTGACGGTGATCGAGCCGGTCTCGGGGTGGAGCGGGCTCGACGTTCGGGAACTGTGGCGCTTTCGCGATCTGCTCTTCTTCTTCGCCTGGCGCGACGTCAAGGTCCGCTACAAACAGACGATCCTCGGGGTGGCGTGGGCGATCCTTCAGCCGACCTTGCCGGCGATCCTGATCACCCTCGCGCTCGGCCGACTCGCGAAGCTTCCCTCCGCCGGCTATCCCTATCCGCTCTTTGTCTTCGCCGGGCTGCTCCCCTGGACCCTCTTCGCGACGATCCTCACCAACGCGACCAACTCGTTGACCAACTCCGAACACATCGTGCGCAAGGTCTACTTTCCGCGCCTGGTGCTCCCGCTCGCGGCGGTGGGCGTCGCGGTGGTCGACTTTCTGCTCGCTTCGATCATTCTCGTCCTGCTGATGGTCTGGTTCGCGGTCATCCCGAGTTGGTCCATCATCCTGCTTCCGCTCTGCGCGGCGCTCGTCGTTCTGACGGGACTCGCCGCGGGCACGCTGCTCGCCGCCCTCAGCGTTTACTACCGCGACTTCCGGCACATGATCCCGCTTCTGGTACAGGCTCTCCTCTTCGCCACGCCGAGCATCTACTTGGACGTGCAGTCGATGGAACGAGAACACCGGTCGCCCCCGGCCGTGTCGAGCGATGCCGACGCCGCGACCGGCGCGAACCAAGTCGCAAGCGAGACGACGTCGTCCGAGGACGACACCCAACGGGGTGGCGGTTGGCTGATGGTGCTCTTCTACGCCAATCCGCTGACCGCGATCATCGCGGCTTTTCGCGCCGCGGCGCTCGGGATCGCTTGCCCCTGGGGACCGCTACTCGTCTCGACCGGGATCGTCTCGATCGGGTCGATCGTCTCGTTGTTGATCTTCCGACGGATCGAGCACACGTTCGCCGACGTCATTTGAAGGAGCGCCCGCCGACGTGTCGTTTTCGCTACGTGCCGAACAACTCTCCAAGCGTTTTCGTGTCTCTTGGAGCGACGTCCATGCGGACTACCGGACGCTCCGCGAGGATGTAATGGGGCTCTTCCGTCGTCCCTTGGCGTGGCTCAAGGGGACGCCGACCGACACGACCAATGAAGACTTTTGGGCGCTGCGCGAGGTCGACCTCGACGTCGCCCCGGGCGAGATTGTCGGGATCGTCGGCCGCAACGGCGCGGGCAAGTCGACGCTGCTCAAGATCATCAGCGGGATCACCAAACCGACAAGCGGGCGGCTGCTCCTCCGCGGGCGCGTGGGAAGTCTGCTCGAGGTGGGCGTCGGGTTTCATCCCGAACTCTCCGGCCGCGAGAATATCCTGCTCGCCGGCGCCATCGCCGGGATGCGCCATGCCGAGATCCGGGCCAAGTTCGATCAGATCGTCGCCTTTTCGGAGATCGAAGGCTTTCTCGACACGCCGGTGAAGCGTTACTCCAGCGGGATGTACGTCCGGCTCGCCTTTTCGGTCGCCGCTCACCTCGAGTCGGAGATTCTCGTCGTCGATGAAGTCCTCGCCGTCGGCGACGCGGCATTTCAACGCAAGTGCCTCGGCCAGTTGCACGAGACGACGCAAAGCGGCCGCACGGTCCTTTTCGTCAGCCACAACATGGGCGCGATCCGGCAGGTCTGCCAGTCGTGCCTCTGGCTCGACGAGGGCAAAGTTCGCGATCGCGGCGAGCCGGCCGAGGTGATCGGGAACTACCTCAAACAGGTTCGGCCCGAAACGACGTCCGAGATTACCTTCGACGAGGATGAGCGGCTTCCGTTTCAGCTTCGCGCCGTCCGCCTACTCGATCTTCAAGGAGAGCGGCAATCGACTTTCACTTGCGACGAACCGGTCGTCCTCGAGATGGACTGCGTCTCCCGCAAACGAGTTCGCATGCTCTTCGGTCAGATCCACTTGCTCTCAAGCCGCGATGGAGCGTTGATCTACGAGGGAGACAGTCACGACCGAGGGGAGAACCCCTTCGACCAAATGGAACCTGGGCGATGGCGAGTCCGCTGGACGCTGCCGGCACGGCTACTCGCTCCTGGCAGCTATGACGTCCACCTCGACTTTGTCAGCCACATGTCGGACGGGCCGAGGAATATCTTCTCGCCGGGGATCACGTGCACGTTTGAATTAAACGACTTTGCCTCGACGCTCGGCGCGAAACGCCGGGGGCATCTCGGAGCACTGATCGCTTGGGAAGCGACGATGGAGCAGGGGCAACGCGAAGGAGAGTGAGGCGCCACTCGCCCCCTCGTATTAACGCTGGGTGCCATCCTAAGAGGATTTACGCTTGTGAGGTCAAGGTACCCGATTCGGTTCGGGAAAGAGTTCCTGGTACGTCTCATTCTGAGGATGTCAGGTTCTCTTCACCTCTCAAGACCAGAGAGTGCCAAGCGCTCCTGGCGGGCTTGGCTTCGGCGAGGTCGTCGAACATAGGGAGCCGGGGGAGGGAGATTCCGGCTCGGAACGTTGCGGGTGATTTTTGAAGACGAACCCCCTCACCCCTAACCCCTCTCCCACAGGGAGAGGGGAATCAAGAGGCTGCCTCAGCCCACAGGGAGAGGGGAACCCTAGAGGCTGACATCTAGGCCTCGACACAATACTACGCCGCCATGCGTTGGGCCTGGGCAGCGGGCTTGCGACCGACGACGATGAGCGACATCGCGGGGATGGGCAGGATCTTTTCCAGAAACTTCGCAACGGGAAGAAGCCGATCGAACCAGATCATCTGCCGCGGGCTCAGGTGTCGTTTGCGGAGAATCTTCCCCGACACGAACCAACCAATCGATCCCAACTTGTTGAACTGCTCGGCATGTGCGATCTCGAACCCGGCGTCTTGCATCTTCTCGATGAGTTCCTCTTTCGAATAGCGTCGATAGTGGCCGAGTTCCTCGTCAAGCACCGTGTAGAGTCGCTGTTCCGCGGGAACGACGATGATGCAGTGTCCCCCCGGAGCGATCGTGTCGTGGAAGGACTGGAGTACGCCCTCGTCATCGTCGATGTGCTCAATGACGTTCGAGCAGAAGACCGTGTCGGGTTCCTCCTCCTTCCACTGCTCCAGATCGCATGACTTGGTGAGGTCGCCTTGGGCGATGCGGACGTTCTCGCGTTGCCCAAAGCGTTCCTTCAGCTTCCCGACGTACATGTCGTCGTAGTCCATGAGCATCAGCCGCTCGTGCTTGAGCAGCAGCGTGCTGAGGTTGCCGACGCCCGCGCCCGCTTCAAGGACGCGCTGGCCGAAGAAGCTCTTGAGTTTGTCGAGGATCCAGCGATTGTAACCGTTGGCCCGCTTGACCGACGTCAGGATGTAGAAACCCGAGTGAGTCGTGAACTGGGGATCGAGGTACTTGCACCGAACGATCTCCCACAGCGCTTTGACGCCGTCGATCGGTCCGATCTTCTTGCCTTCCTCGTAGCTGCGTCCGGCGTAGCTGATCGGCACTTCGTAGATGCGCGCCCCCCACTGGGAGAGCCGACAAGTCAGTTCCGGCTCGAAGGTGAAGGTGTGGCTGCGCAAGCGAAGTTGTTTGAGGATGTCCGCTTTGACGACCTTGTAGCAGGTCTCCATGTCGGTCAGGTTGAGGTCGTTGACCATGTTGGAGAGGAGCGTCAGGACCTTGTTGGCCATCGTGTGCCAGAAGTAGAGCACGCGTCGCGGGTGGCCGGCGAATCGAGAGCCGAAGACGGCGTCGGCACGGCCATCGAGGATCGGCTCGAGCAGCCGCGGGTACTCGGCGGGATCGTACTCCAGATCGGCGTCCTGGACGACCGCGATGTCGCCGGTCATCAGCTCGATGGCGGTGCGGATCGCACACGCCTTGCCCTTATTGTGTTCGTGTTGGTGAGCGATGATGCGCGAGTCTTCTTCAGCCATCCTCTGAATCAGTTCCCACGAGCCATCGCTTGACCCGTCGTCGACGATGATCAGTTCGATCTCCATCTCGATCGGGCTCGAGAGGACGCGATTGACGATCTCGCGAAGGGTCCAGCGCTCGTTGTAGACCGGCATCAGGACCGAGAGGGTCTGGTAGTCGTCGTTCTTTGAGACAGAGAGGCGATCGCCAACATCGAGCGACTCGAGATCCGTCGCGGGCATGCGTCACTCCTTGACGGGCGCGGCAACACGGCGGTGCTCTCGAGAACTCCGGCGGCGCCCTGAAGGTCGGTTCTTACCCAAATCGCGTTGTCAATCGGTGTTGTGGTCGGCCCTATATCGGGGCATCGAAAAGGGGTCAACCCGGTCTGGGATGAATGATGCCGCCATCTCTTCCACTTTCAAACATTTGCTTGAACGTTCCAATGTCGGCTGCTACCAAAGGTAAGTACGTCACCTCGACGCCAAGCACGAACCCCAGGAGCCCGACTCATGTCGACCAAGCCCCCCCAAGCGGTCAGCCGCCGTGGGTTCCTCCAAGGCGCCGCCGGGGCGACCGCCCTGGGAGCCTGGTCCAATTCCGCCGACGCCGGCACCGATGGCCACTATCCCGCCTCCTCCGAACTACCTCCCGCGTTCGACTTCACCCAACAGTCCGGGGCCCTCCAGCCCGACCGCGTCGTCGACAGCGCCTGCCAGTTCTGTAACAGCCTGTGCGGCTTGAAGGTCCATCTCAACCAAGGTCGCGTGATCGACATCCAAGCTCGGACCGACGATCCCGTTCAACAGGGAGGCCTCTGCGTCAAGGCTCCCATGATGGCCCAGCTTCTCTACAACCGCGACCGGCTCAAGACGCCTCTTAAACGGGTCGCCGGCGCCAAGGGATCTCCCGAGACCCGCTTCGAACCGATCTCTTGGGACGAAGCGCTCGATCTCGTCGCCAAGCGGATGATCTCGCTGCGCGATGCGGGCGAGGCCAGCACCATCGTCAACCGCACCACCGGCCGGCAACCGCGCGGCGTCGGGAGCCTGGTCGGCCGACTCTTCGCGCTGCTCGGCAGTCCGAACGCCACCGACGTCGGGCCCGTTTGCAATGACGCGGGGGGCAACGCCCTGGCGATGTCGTTCGGGCTCGGCAACTTCACCAACGGCTACGGTATCGATCAAGCCACCGGCAAGGAGGACCTCGGGGCCGCGAAATTCCTGCTCTTTCTGGGCACTAACCAAGCCGAAACGCATCCAGTCACCTTCGCTCACCTCTTGCGGGAGCGCGCCAAGACGGGAGCGAAGCTGGTCGTCGTCGATCCCCGGCTGACGCCGACCGGAGACCACGCCGATCGCTGGATCGCTCCCAAGCCACATACCGACATGGCGATTGCCCTGGCGATGCTCCACCGGATCATCGCGACCAAGCAATATGACCAGCAATTTGTCGATCGCTGGGTCCTCGGCTTCGACGAGCTGGCGCAACACCTTCATCGGCAGGAGACCACGCCCGAGTGGGCGGCGTCGGTCTGCGAAGTTCCCGCCCAGGCGATCCGCGACCTCGCGGATGAGTATGCGAGCAGCAAGCCGGCGGCAATCTTCTGCAACGCGGGGATCTCGCATCAGCAGGGGGCGTTCGACACCTACCGCACGCTCACGTTCCTCGCGGCGATCACCGGGAACATCGGCGTTCCGGGCGCTGGCTGCAACTTCATGCACAACACTTGGCCGGGCCATCTCGCGTTGCCCCCCATCGACGGCGAGAAGCCGGAGACCGGTCCGGCCCTTCCCGTCGGTCCCGACCGCATCGCCGACGCGATCCTGACCGGCGAGCCCTACCCGGTGAAGATGCTCCTCACCGCCGGCAACCCGCTACTATCCTCATCCAACACGGGCAAAGTCGCCCAAGCGATGGAGCAGCTCGACTTCTACGTCTACACCGGGCTCTTTCTCGAGGAGGCCGCCAACTACGCCGACGTTGTCCTCCCCGTTCCCAGCGGACTGGAAATGGAAACGGTCTACATGCGGCGGGACGATCGAGCAATTCGCTGGCAAGAGCGGTGCGCCGAGCCGGTCGGCCAGTCGCGTCCGGAGTGGGAGATCTGGATCGACCTGGCCCACGTGCTCGCCCGGAACGATTCCCCCAAGCGGGCCGAACAGTGGCGAGCGAACTTTCCAGCCAAGTGGAAGGACTACAAGACGCTCTGGTCGGAGTTTGTCGCCCGCACGCCGGCGATGGCTGGGATGACGGTCGACCGGTTGCGTTCTCGCGCCGAACCGCTCCGTTGGCCTTGCCCGTCGACAGACCACCCGGGTGTTTCGACGCTCTACCTCGACGATCCCTCGTGGTACGACGCCGCGAAGCAGCTATCTCCCGATGGGAGCGAGAAGCGTTTCCTCACGCCGAGCGGCAAGGTCGAGATCTTCACGCCGGAGTTGGAAGCGAAGCTGACCCAGGTCGGACACCACGCGTTGCCGCGGTTCTACACCCATCCGGAAGTGACGGGGATGCACCCCCGATCGCTGCACTCGAGGGAGCTGGTTCGCAACCCGATCAACCCGCGTTCACTGACCCCGAAGAGCCGCGTCGAGACGAAGCCGCGATCGGTCAGCACGCGGGACTTTCCCCTCATGGGGATGATCGGTCGGCCGAGCGTGATTCACTTCGCGAGCGTGACTCAATGGACGCCGACGGGCAAACAGATGAACGGCGTGCGGCTCGTTCAGATCCACCCCAAGGCCGCCGAAGCCGCGGGGATCGGCAATGGGGAAACGGTGCGTGTCGAGAGTCCGCGCGGGGCGATCGAGGGAACCGCTCAGCTTTGGGACGGGATTCGCGAGGACACGATCTACGTGCCGAACACCTTTGGACCAGCCCAGAGACTCGCGGAAGAGATGGGCGTTCCCCAATATGCCGCCGCCAACAACCTCGTCGACGACGGGATCTTCGACAACCTCTCCGGGCAGCAAGCTTACAAGTGTTTCGCGTGTCGCGTTCGGCCGGCGGGACGGAAGGGGTAGCTACTTCGGGCGGACTTACGGTGCTTCCGATTGCCTGCCCTCGCAAGCGTGAGTCCTCGTTGCCTGCCCTCGCAAGCGTGGTGCATGGTTTCACCCGGTCACGGTTTGTTGGCGTTGGATGTTCGCGATGCGAGTAGCCTCTTCGACGGTGCGTAGCCGGCTTGCTCGGCGGTGGCGGCGTCCTTGAAGACGAGCAGGTTGTTCGCCGAGATCCGCTTCGCATAGGAACTGTCGATCGCGTGAAAGACCTTGCCGTTGCGTGAGGCACAAAATCGGATGGTCGGATCGGTCGCAAGGGCGGTCTCGATCGCCGAGGGAGCTTGGTTGTCGACCGGAGCACTCGTCGCTCGCTCGGACGTCGCCGAAGCGATTTGGGCGAGGAGCCCGCGCCAACCACCCGGCGTGAGCAGGCTCCCAAGGACGATCGCCGAAATCGCGAACATCCCGACCACCATCGCGGCCGGCTGCCGAAGACGACGGCGAGCCTTGCCGACACGGGCCCGCATCCGTTCGATCGCTTCAATCGCCTCGTCGGCGTCGCGGTCGACCTCCTCGAGTTCGTCGGCGACCTCTTGCTGCACCTTCTCGTGAACCACGCGTTGTAGGTGGGCGGTACTGCGGGCATCGAGCTTCGCTCGGGCGTTTCGCAAGTGGTGCTCGACGAGTTTGCGACTGCGGCCCATCTGACGAGCGATCCCGTCTTGGGTCTCGCCGCGACCGGTCCGTTCGATGATCTCCCGCTCCTGGGGAGAGAGGTTGTCAGGATTGCTATCGGCGGACATGCTCATGGAGGGCTCCAACGATGGGTTCCGGCTGGTGCGAGCGCAGCCAACACCAATGTATGAACCCTAACAGGAATTGGGTGATCCCATCCACGATATTCGCGCCACGGCCGTCAAGTCTCCGGAATCGGGATTCCTGGGTCACGTTCGGTAGGCATCGCGACCAAGCCGCCGCTCCGGTCAATTGAGGGCGATTCCTCAAGGGAGCGTTTGTCAGCGCCCCCCGCGAGCGCTATGATTGGAACTGAGATTGATTCTCAATTCACTGACGGAGCCTTCATGAGTCAAGTTGTCCCCCTCGACTTAATGCGCACCGGGGAATCGGGCCAGATCGTCGATCTCTGCGGCGACGAGCGGCTGATCTCGCAACTCGCCGAGAAAGGGATGAGGCAGGGCTCCACGATTGTGGTTCTTCAAGAGGGGAATCCACTCGTCTGCCTGGTCGACCGGACGCGGTTGACCCTCCGCGCCGACGGCCTCGTCGAAATTCTCGTCGCTCTCGAAGCCGCTCCCGCTTCCGCCCCGACGGTCAAGGAACACTGATGTCCGCGAATGAATCTGAAGTCGTCGACCAATTGTCACTCGATACGCTCAACATCGGCGATCGGGCAACCATCGAGTCCCTGGAAGGATCGGATGCCGTTTCGCAACGGCTGATGGAGATGGGGCTCCTCGAGGGCTCCGACGTCGAAGTCCTCGCCTTCGCGCCGCTGGGCGATCCCATCGAGATCAAGATTCGCGGCTACCAACTCTCCCTCCGGCGGACCGAAGCGGCCCGTATCCTCGTGCGACGCCTCTAGGCGACGGCTCGTCGATTCGCGGCCGGCTTCGCTCGAAAGGGGCAGTTGGGGCCTTGGTTCTTACGATCTCTTTGGGGGCCACTGGCTGCTTGTCTGCCAGTGTGAAAGTGGCAAGGTTCCGCCAACACGACGCTTAACCTGTGACTACTCACGAGAGAGCAATGACATGGATGCGCAGAACGTCCTTATTGGCGTGATCGTCTTTGCCGCCGCCTACTACTTGGTACAGGCCATTCGCAAGGCGCTTCGTGGCGAAGGGGGTTGTTGCGATCGTGGCTGCGGCGGCTCCTCAACCAAAGCCACCCTTCACCAAATCGGCATGCCGCCGACCGTCCGGGAAGACCGCTCGGGCGCCGAGTCGGGCCACTCTCTCCCCTCTTGACTAGAATCTGTCTCCTTGCGTCAATGACCCTCCCTCGCAGCGCGCGACGGAGCAGGAGGCTATTCGATGAGTGAAGAGGTGCTCACCCACGAGCTACCCATCCGGGTCCGCTACTTCGAGACCGACCAGATGGGCGTGGTGCATCACGCCAATTACTTCGTCTACTTCGAGATGGGACGGACGGAGGCCCTTCGGGCGACGGGGATCGACTACCGCTCCCTGGAGAAACGCGGGTACATGCTCGTCGTCGCGAAGATCGCATGCCAGTACCGAGCCCCGGCGAACTACGACGACGAGTTGATTCTCGCGACGACCGTCAACCGCATCTCCTACGCGCGCATCGACCACACTTATATCCTCCGGCGTGGAGAAACGATCGTCGCCGAAGGCTCCTCGACACTCGCCTGTGTCGACCGCAACGGCCGCCCGCAAGCACTTCCCTCGGACCTTCGTCCATCCGATTAGGGTGGTGCGGCGAGCGAGACGATACTTCTGAAATAGCGAGAGTCGTTCGCGAAAACGAACCCCCTCACCCCTAACCCCTCTCCCACCGGGAGAGGGGAACAAGAGGCTCACTCTCCCACCGGGAGAGGGGAACAAGAGGCTTACTCTCCCACCGGGAGAAGGGAACTCTCGGTGTGGGTCTCTTCTCACCTCTCCTTGGGGAGAGGTCGGCGAACGCAGTGAGCCGGGTGAGGGAGTTTCCGACTTGGCAGAACAAGGGTCGAAATCAAAGACAGGCCCCCTCACCCCTAACCCCTCTCCCACGGGGAGAGGGGAACAAGAGGCTTACTCTCCCACCGGGAGAGGGGAACAAGAGGCTCACTCTCCCACCGGGAGAAGGGAACTCTCGGTGTGGGTCTCTTCTCACCTCTCCTTGGGGAGAGGTCGGCGAACGCAGTGAGCCGGGTGAGGGAGTTTCCGACTTGGCAGAACAAGGGTCGAAATCAAAGACAGGCCCCCTCACCCCTAACCCCTCTCCCACCGGGAGAGGGGAACAAGAGGCTTACTCTCCCACCGGGAGAGGGGAACAAGAGGCTCACTCTCCCACCGGGAGAGGGGAACAAGGACGAGAAAGGGGACTGGCCTAACTGACAGGTTCGCCAGGTGATGACTCGTCCATCGTTCGTGCGGGAGCTTGCCGAGTCATCGGCATACCCCACATGCCCACACCGAGCGTGGGCATGGCACCCAAGACTCTTTTCGTCAAAGAACGAACCAATCAGGACACTAGGCGACGAGCTTGTGCCCCTGCATCATGCAGAGCGGGGGGACGTGGAGAAAACGCCGCGAACGCCGAACCAACTCGAACCGCTCCTCGAGATACGGAGCGACCATGAACGAATACTGGTAGACCAGGAAGAGGCCCTCGGGGGTCAACGCCGACGCCGTGCGGGCAATGATTTCCCGGCGAGAAGGTTCGTCGAGAAAAGAGAATGGGATCCCCGAGAGGATGTAGTCGGCCCCTCCGAGCCCGTAGTGCTCAAGCCACCGTTCCACGTTTCGGCAATCGTCGTTGACCACGTGGACCTGGGCACCGGACGCGGTCTTCGCGAGGCGTTCGGTGAGCGTCTCGGCGAAGAACTCGTTGAGTTCCAGGGCTAAGACCGTCGACTCAGGATGGAGTCGACGCTTGAGGTATCGCGTGAAAACCCCGGTGCCGGGGCCGTACTCCACGACCGTCACCGGTCGCGAGATGTCCATGGGCTCACAGACGGCCCGGACGCTTCCCTTCGGCGTGGGCGCCACCGCGCCGACGTAGCGGTCGCGAATGGCCGTCCCCAGAAAACGCAAGTGCTCGATCAAGGCTCCTACCTTCGTTGCAATCCACTCTTCGGCGACCGCTCTTCGATCGCGTACCACTTGGCTAGCAGCCCAGGCGTCCGCCGGCATCGGGGCGGACGCGGCTCCCATCGGAGACTAGGCTCCGTCTCAAAACTCGGCTCTGGCTTCGACTCGCTGCATCGGCACGGGACTTTGTCGACCCGCACCGATTGGCTGAGCCTCGGGCCGACGACCTACTTTTGAGACGAAGCCTAGCACTCTTCTATCTTTTCCCGATCGCATCGGTTGGAAAACAAGAAAATCAGGGACCGCGCTTGGGGAGGGCGCCGCGCGGATCGGTGAGGCCCCCCGAGGGGTTGCTCTCGGGACCGATCGGCTGGGCCGGTTGGAAGAACTCGATGCCGCGGGCGAACGCCAGCAAATCGCCCCCGAGACGCGACGCATCTTCGGCTCGAAAACGCCCCGCGAGGGTCACGCCTCGCTTACCGCTTCGCAGCACGCCGTAAGCCAATACCGTCGGCGTTCCCTTCTCCACGGCATCAATCCGGAAAGTCTCCAATTCGCCACTCTTCGCGGTCGACTTCGACACCGGAGTCGACGCGGTCACCTTCACGTTCGTATCCGCCAGGTGCTTGAGGATATCCTCGCGGTACTGTTTGCCCGAGGGCGTTTCTCCATCCTTTTCCCAATGGATGACCAGCGCGTTGCCGTGAGACTCGAACGTCATTTGGCGATCGACCGCGGAGGTGAGGAGCCAATGCCTTGGGTGCAGGACCCGGCCGCCCAGTCCCGGATGCTCGTAGAGCAGGGCGGTCAGTTCGTCAGTCGGTCCGGGAATGGCGGCGACGACTTTGTCGGTCAACTCCGGATCGTCCTCGAGCGGCGTCAGGATCAGGCCGTAGTCGACCTCGAGTTCCCCAACCACCTTGCGGTCCCTGTCGAGAAGCTGCCTCGTCCCCAGGGCCCGAATCGATTGCAAACGCCGCGTCTTCTCGTCGAGGTAGACGCCACCACGAATCAAATCGCGTACTTGGCCATCCTCGGTCTTGCCAAGAAGAGTTCCCTCGAAGCCGATCTGCTCGAGCGCCCGTCCGGAGAGATCGATCACGCCGTGATGGGTGCAGTGCAACGTCCCCGACTCCAAGGCGTCGAGTCCGGTCAATTCGAGGACCGCCTCCTTGGGAACGTCCCACGTCGACCCTTTGGCGAACGATCCCTTGGGCAGAAATCGCTCCAAGACCGGGACCAGGACGTGGGTCTGCAAGAGATCGATCTCGGTCCAGCTCAAGGGGGCGTCGGGGCTATAGGGAATGTCGCGACCGTTGCGGCGGACGAGCACCACCCGCTTGACATCATCGCGAAGGCCCGCCTCCTGCTGCTGGTCGCCGACGGTGCGCTCGTACTTCACCCCATCGTAGAGCCGCAGAACCCGATCGATGCGGCCTTGGTCGTTGACCTCAAGGGGTCGCTCTCGGTAGCGGACGGTCGCGGTTCCATTCACCTCAAGCCGCCGGGGAGCGTCGCCCTCCTTGGTCGGTGGAAGGCTCAGAGTACCTTTTAGCGTGCTTCGCGACCGGACCGAGTAGCGATCGCCGGGCTGAATCGAGCGATAGGAGTCCTCGGCATTCGCCGGGCCACTCCAGGTACTCACGAGGAAGATCGCGAGGAGAGTGATCATCTCGGCCCTCGCCGCTGGCGAGTGCCGAACCTGAGTCGGAGCGATGCCCCCCGTCGTTCGTCTTCCGAGAATCTCGCAGATCATTGTCCGATTGGCTTCCTTTTCACTCGGACGAAACGTCATCGCGCCGGTGTCGTGCCCGCGAGGGCTTCCCATCGGTTGGCGCGAAATCCACCGACGAGCCGCGAATCCCACCGCGGGAGAGAAGACAACGGGAGACGAAACAATAGGTTTCCCTTGTATCCCCCGCAGGCGCGTCGGGGCAGTGCATTGTTTCCAATGACTCGACGCGAGGCAAGGCGTGTTGCCCCGCGATCTCATCTGGGGAGGAGTCGACCTTGAGTCCCCTGTTGCTGCTTTGTTGTCTTGGCCAGGGTGATCCGGCACTCTCCACCATCGATCGCCCGAACATCGTCTTGATCGTCGCGGACGATCTGGGCTTCGGCGACTTGAGTTGCTACGGGCATCCGAGCATCAAGACGCCGCACATCGACGGCATGGCGGCCCAGGGCATGAAGTTCACCCAGTTCACCGTCGCGGGAGACGACGACGCGGCGAGCCGGGCGTCGCTCCTGACGGGCCTCTACCCGATCGACACGGGCCTGGTGCCCCCCTTGAAGAACGACGTACGCGGGGTTCTCCCTTCCGGGGCCGTGACCATCGCGGAGATCCTCAAGGAACGCGATTACGTCAGCGGATGCTTCGGGCGTTGGTACCTGGGAACGGCGCCCAAGGAGCTGGCCACCGGACAGGGGTTCGAGGAGTATGTCGGCTATCCCCCCGACTTTCGGCCGTCGAAGTCGTCCTCGGACGAGCAGCCGCTCGTCTTCGTCGAGGGAACAAAGACCGTCGAGCGATCGTTCCCCCAAGACGACGTGAACCAACAACTGACCGAGTCGGCGCTGCGCTTCATCGTCGAATCGAAGGCGAAGCCCTTCTTCGTCTACCTCGCCTTCACCGATCCCAAGCATCCCTTCGAGGTCCCCTCACATTATCGCGGGACCAGTTTGCGAGGTCACTACGGCGACTGCGTGACCAGCATCGACAACGACGTCGGCCTCCTGCTCGGGCGACTCCGGGAGATCGGCATCGCGGAGCAGACGCTGGTCATCTTCATGAGTGACAACGGCCCCGATCTCGACCAGAAGTTCAACGGTGGATCGGCCGGTCTGCTGCGAGGGGGCAAGCATTCGATCAACGAGGGGGGATTTCGGGTGCCTTGTATCGCGTGGTGGCCGGGAACGATCAAACCGTCGACCATCTGGGAGCGTCCCGTCTCGGCCCTGGACCTGCTCCCGACATTTGCCGGACTCGCCGGCGCGGCGCTTCCCAAGGGAACCGACTACCCCGGATCGAGCTTGGCCCCTGTCTTGTCGGGACAGATCGAGTCCGGAACGCTGAACGATCCGAGCTCGACGTCGCCCGCGTTCTTCTATTACCAGAGAAACAAGGCGTACGCCGTCCGGCAGGGCCCGTGGAAGCTCTGCCTGTTGCCCGACGAAGAGCCGCAGCTTTACCAAGTCGATTTCGATCCCGGGGAGAAGCACAGCGTCGCCGATGAATACCCGGCGATCGTCAAGCATCTCCGAACGCTGATCGAGGAGCGACGGGCTCGCGACGATCACACGCTGCAAACGAAATAGCGGTCAGCCGCCAATCGCTCGGATTCCCAAAGCCGCTACGCCAAGAAGGCCGCGAGCATTCCCGAGAGGACGATCCCGTCGAAGGTTCCGGCGCCACCGATGCTCGCGACGGCGACATTGATTCGTTTGATGTCCTCGAGATGAAGCAGGTCGGCTCCGACCAGCGTGCCGATGGTTCCGGCCACGAACGCGACCGAGGGGGCATGCGAGCCGGCGAAGAAGTAGCTCGGAATCGCCGCGACGACGGGAGGAATCAACGCGGGCATCGCGATGCCGCGTCCCTCGATCGGCCGCGCGAGGTAGTACGTCACAACCGTGACCAGTAGCGTGATCGCCACCATGACGGTGAGCGTCTCCGAACCCCACGCGATGATCCGAACGATCTGCATCACCGCGATCGCGGCGGGAACCAAACACCCCCCGACGTTGACCGCCAGGATCGTGAAGCTCCGAGCGCGCCGCATGTCCGGCACGCCAAACCCCATCCCGTAGAGCGAGTTGGGTTCGTTAAAGACTTCTTCCTCGCGGCGGAGGAACTGGACGGGGATGTTGATGAAGCTTCCAATGAAGATCCCAAAGAGCGCGCACGTCGCCCCGACATGGCTCATGCCCAACTTGTGAAGTGTCGTGTCGAGAAAATCGACGAAGATCAGCGACAGAAAGAGGATGACGAGCGTCGCCAGAAACAGCGACAAACAGCCCGGATTGCGCATCATCGGTTGCCGTACCCCTCGAAACTCGGTCCCTACCCATCCACCGGCCTGGGGCGTTGCTCGCCGTCGGGAAACTTCTCCGAGAGGACCAACGACTCGCGGAGCCGGCTCTTGATCACGTCCACGAGACGGACCGCCTCTTCGACATCGAGCGTCCCTTCCCCCTCGCGCGGTCCCTTTTCCAGACGACAATAGAGCTTGTGCTGGGCGATGAGGGCCTGCACGTCGGTGAGAAGATCCATTGCCAACGCGAGGTTTCCCCCCAACGTTCCCCGCTGGAAGGAATAGTCGTCCAGGAGACGTTCCTCTTCGGGCGTCATCGACATTGCCGCGGTTTCCTTCCTTTTTCGCCGTTTTGGCATCCTAGAAGACGCTCTGGGAAAGGCCAATCGGCTCGACCAAGCTCGGCGAGCACCCCAGACGCGACCTATACTACTCGGGGAGCGTTCGCCTTGATGGAGTGACACCTCGTGAGCATGCAATCCCTCGCCACTGGTTCCAGCGGCCTACAGACGTACAGCCAAGGGCTCGCGGTCACCGCGAACAACCTGGCGAATCTGCAGACGACCGGATTCAAAGCGAGCCGGGCCAACATCAACGATCTGATCTACGGCATCCTCCGCGCTCCCGGAGCCGGGGGACAAGGGCCGACGGCGGCGGGACTCGGAACCTCCTTCGGGCAGGGGGCCTCGGTCGGCAGCACCCAGCTCGACTTCGCGCAAGGCCCCTTGGTCCCCACCGGACAACCGCTCGATGCCGCGATCAGCGGACCGGGCTTCTTCAGCGTTACCGACGCGGAGGGCAACGAGTTTTACTCCCGGGCGGGCAACTTCTCGCGCAACGCCGAGGGCCAGCTCGTGCTCCCCGGCGGCGATCAGTCCTTTCTCGCGCTCCCCCCCGTGCAGATCCCCGCCGACGCGACCAATGTTTCCATCGGCGCCGACGGGACCGTCACCGCTCAGCAGGGGGGCGAGACGGTCGAACTCGGCCAGCTCCAGGCGACTCGCTTCGTCAACGAGGAGGGGCTCCAGCAGGTGGGAAGCAACCTCTTCGCGGAGACGGGTGCCTCGGGGCCACCCCAGGGCGGGACGTTTGGGGAAGACGGCTTCGGGTCCATCGCCTCGGGCTTTCTCGAGGGCTCGAACGTCGAGCCGGTGGAAGAACTCACCACGCTGATCAAGGACCAAAGCGCGTTCGCCTTCAACGCCGAGGTCGTCCGCGCCGCCAACGAGAACCTCATGACCCTCCAACGACTGCGCGGCTAGTCGTCGTCCTCGTCGTCTTCATCCCGGTCGGGATTGAGCGGATCGTCGGGGTCGAAGAAGAAATCCCCCAAACCCGCAGGCAGAATCTGGCTTCCCAACGCGCTTTGTCGCTGTTGGGCGAGCCGTTCGAGATCGTCGGCGTCCTCCCCCAGCACTTTCGTCAATGCCTCGCGCCAGACCTTGTCCTTCCCGAGCGGATGGTCGGGGTTCTGCGCCAGCCGCTTCAGGGCATATTGCAGGACGTGGATGCCGTCACGCGGGGAGAAGTCGAGCCGCAACTCGTGACTGCGCTGGAGGAAGTCGACGGTAAGTCGGAGCATCTCCTCCTCGGCGAAGGGGAGATGGTACTTCAGGATCGCCATCTCGTCGTCGCGGTTGGGAAAACCGAGCGTCAGCGTCGGTTGCAGTCGCGAGAGGATATAGTCGGGGATCTCGTAAGTCGACTCGTCCTCGTTCATCGTGACGCAACAGCGAAACTCGCGATGGGCGGGGACTGAAATGCCCGCGATAATCGACTCGATGTAGCGGCGATGGTCGAGAAGCGAGGCGAGCGAGGCCCAGCTCTTCTCGTTCATGCGATTGCCTTCGTCGAGGATGCAAATCCCGCCCTTGATCATCGCGGTCACCAACGACGAGGCGTGGTAGCGGATCTTCCCCGACTCGGCCAGCACCGGGGTCACCAGCAAGTCTTCCGGGCGGGTGTCGGCGGTGCACTGGAAGTTATAGAGCGTCTGGTCGCGGCGCTGGGCGGCGGCCATCGCGAGCGTCGTCTTGCCGATGCCGGGCACGCCGGTGATGCGCGGCGAGAGCGGCATGTCCTCCTTCGCGATGACCAGCCAACACGCGAGAAGCTGTTCGAGCACCTCCTCCTGCCCAATCCACTCCTCATGGACGGGAACCGGAGCGGAAAGCCACAGCTCCACGCCATCGATGTCGACTCGCTCTTCCGAAGATTCCACGTTCAAGATCGACTCCTTCCCCAGACAACGCCCGTGGCCACTACTATAGCATCCCTCGAGCTCAGGCTCGACGGGCGGCTCGCGGCGCCTCCGCGCCACTTCACCAAACGCGAACTCCGGCCGGCGAGGACACCAAGAGACCTCACTGGCTGGCGAGCCGCCAGTGGCAGCCGAAGCTCAGGCTCAGACCTAGGCTCCCAGCAGACCCGACCAAACGGCCGGTTCGACCCGCCAGGCCCAACGGCCGTTGGTTCGCTCGACCTCGACCGGACAGTCGAAGGCCTTCCCGACGCGGGCCGAGGTCAGCACCTCCTCGGGGTGACCCGACGCGATCACTCCTGCCGGCCCCATCAAGAGCACGACATCCGTGGCGGGCGAAAGCTCCTCGAGATGGTGCGTCACCAGCACGATCGTCAACTCCGGCCGACGGGCCTTGAGCCGCTCGGTCGTCGCCAGCATCGTTTCGCGGGCCCGCAGGTCGAGTCCCGCGGTCGGCTCGTCGAGAAGGAGCAACTCCGGCTCGCCGATGAGGGCACGGGCCAGCAAGACGCGCCGTTTCTCCCCGGTGGACAACGTCTTGAAGCGACGACCGGCGAGCCTCGCCATTCCGACCTCCTCAAGGGCCTCCTCGGTCGCCTCCCGCTGGGCGGCGGTGGGCCGCTCGAAATCGAGCGAGAAATTCCCGAAGAACCCGGTGAGCACCATTTCCTTCACGCGAATACGTTGCTCGTCGAAGAATTGATTGAACGGGTCGACGAGCCCGATGGAGCGACGCAACTCGTGTACCGGAACCGTTCCCAGGCGTTCTCCCAGGCAATATGCCGCCCCGGAGGTCGGAAAGTGATAGCCGGTGACCAGACGGATCATGGTGCTCTTGCCGCAGCCGTTGGGGCCGAGGACGGCCGCCCGCGACCCGGTCGGGACCGACCAGGAAAGACCTTCGACGATGGTGACTCCCCCCACCCGGAGGGAAACGTCCTCGAGCGCCAGCGCGTGCATTGCAGCTTTCCTTGCCACTTATCCCTTGCGCCGATTCCCCTTGTGGCCAAAGGGGACGCCCTTATAATGCCCGATCGCCGGGGCATGAGGACGGCTAACGGCCTCTCCAGATTCATAGACTAACCATTTGCGGAACAAATGGGACGATGGCAATGCCCGGGTCAGCGATCGTGACCGGGCTCGGTGAAAGCCGTCCCGAGTTTCCCCCAACGACAGCGAGGATGCTTCGATGGTTTTTGAAGTCTTTCGCAAACGCCAAAAAACCCTCATGGTGATGCTCACCTTGTTGGCGATGTTTGCGTTCGTGTTCGCCGCCTTCTTCGATCAACTTCTCAGCCGCGCCGAACGACCTGGGGCCAACCCCGTCCTCGCGACCGCCTGGGGTGAGGAGATCAAACTCAGCGACGTCCAACAAGCTCGCGGCGCTCGGCAGATCATCAACCAGTTCGTCTTTCGCGCCCGCCAATACCTCGGCCTCCAACCCCAACAGCCGCTCTTCAGCACCGACGAGCAGGCGGTGGTCGATGGCTTGGTCGTCCTCGGCAAGGCCAACCGCATCGGGCTGACGGTCGACGATCGCGACATCAACGAGTTCGTCAACATCGTCACCGAGAACAAGCTCTCGGTGAACGACTTCGACGCCGTGCTCCGCGGCACTCCCCCCAAGGGGGTCAACGCCGCCGACGCCGCGCTTGATCCGCTTCCGGTGGGCCAACGCGAGCTCTTCACCCTGATCGGCGATCAGTTGAAGATCCGGCGAACGATCCTCGCCCTCACGCCGCTGGTCGCGCGGGAAACGCCACTGGAGATTTGGAGCCAAAGCGAGCCGGCCCTGACGAAGATGAAGTTCGAGGTGGTCAAGTTTCCGGTCGCGGACTTCGTTTCCGAAGAGGAGAAGCCGACCGACGAGGATCTCCAAAAGGTCTTCGATCGCTACAAGGAGGTCATCGCCGACCCCGATGCGGACATGATCGGCTTTCGCGTGCCCGAGCAGGTCGAGGTTCAGTACCTCGTCGCCGACTTGGGCAACTTCACCGATCAAGTGAAGGTGACCGACAAAGAGATCCGCGACTACTACGACAACAACAAGGACGAGTTCAAAGTCATCTCCAGTTCGGTGCCATTGCCTCCGAACAACAGCGAGGATGCGGGCATTCCGCTCCCTCCCAAGATGACCAAGGACGCGAAGTCGGCCCCCGCCCCGAAGGCAAGCACGCCGAGCGAAAAGTCCGCTCCCGCCCCGGCCAAGGGGAAGGATGACCAGCCGACGGCGCCCAAGACCGACAAGCCCAAGGACGCGAAGGGCAAAGAGGCTCCCAAGACGACTCCTCCGAAAGCGGAGGCCCCGAAGAAGGAAGCGAGCGAGCCGAAGACACCGAGCAAGCCCGCGGAGAAGAAGGCGGAGGCTCCCAAGAAGGACAGCAGTTCGCTGATCAAGCAGCGTCCTTCCATGGGGCTCGCGTCAACGGCCCTTCTGCTCCTCGCGGCCGACGAGACCAAGCCGGAGTCTCCCGCCAAGGCCGCCGAGCCGAAAGAAGTGAGCAAGCCGACTGCGCCCAAGTCCGATCGCTCCCCCTTGTCCAAGGGGGAGAAGGAGGGGGTCTCTTCCAAGAAGGAGGGGGTCTCCCCCAAGGAGAAAGAGGGCAAAGCCACCGTGAAGAGCGAGGCGACCCCCGACAAGGATCGCTACAAGCCGTTCGAGGAGGTGAAGGGCCAAATCGAGAAGAGCCTCCGGCGCCGCAAGGCTCGCAAGCTCATCGTCGCCCGGCTCGAAACGGTCCTTCGCGAAACGATGGACCCTTACCTCGACGAGTACCTGCGTGTCCGTTCCCAATACCGCAACGAGCAACTGACCAAGCTCGCGGCGAAGGACAAGACCGACAAGGTCTCGGCGAACGATCTCGACTGGTCGGGTTTCAAGGCGCCGACTCCTCCCGATCTGGAAGCGATCGCGAAGAAAGCCGGCTTTGAGTTCAAGCAGACCGGCCTGATGACCTCCGCCATCGCCCAAGAGGTTCCCGGTCTCGGCAACGCGGTGCGGGCCGTCTCCGACGACGTCTTCCCCGCCACCGAGCCCTTCTTCCAGATGGTCTTCGAGCAGGGTGACTACCGCGGACGCGTGCTCGAGGCTCCCGGCCGCGACCAATACTATCTCTACTGGAAGACGAAGACGATCGACTCGCACGTGCCGAAGCTCGAAGACGTGAAGCAAGAAGTCATCGCCGTATGGCGTCAGGAGCAAGCGGTGCCGAAGGCCTCCAAGGCGGCCGACGAGTTGACCGACAAAGCGATGAAGGAGATGGGGAATCTCACCGCCGCGCTCGGCAAGAATTCTCCCTACAAGGTGGAAGAGACACCTCTCTTCTCGCGGATGTCGCCGGGCTTCTCGACGATGGCTCCACGAGCCCAGCGAACGCTCCAGCCAACCAAGGTTCCCCAGTTCCCCCTGCCGGACGAAGCCTTCTACGACAAACTCTTCCAGCTTCAGGATGGAGACGTCGCGTCGGTGGAAGGGCCGGAGCAGGAGAACTTCTACGTCGTCAAGGTGCTCGAGCGCGAGCAGCCTGACTTCGAGCGGTTCGTCAACGACTTCCGCGAGCAGATGCTCTTCCGCAACAACCCGATGATGCTGATGCAACAGATGCGTTTCGGTCAATTCCGAACCGTGGAGGGCATCAAGCGAGAGTCCGGCTTCCGCATCGTCGCCACCAACGACGACGCGTAGGTTGCTTGTGTGGGACGCGGAGAAAGCCTTTCCCGCGAAGAAGACGAACCCCCTCACCCCTAACCCCTCTCCCACCGGGAGAGGGGAACAAGAGACTCTCCCGCGCACGCTCATGACATGAAGCTCATCCCGACCAACGGCGAAACGATGGGCAGGATCAGCCACTTCCACGCCGCGAGTGTTCCCAAGCCGATGCCGACATACCCAAGGGTTATCCAGTAGCCTTGGAGAGAGCGACGTGGCCTGGGCGGGGGCCCGATCGCCAATCGCTCAGGGGTTGGTTCGAAACTTTCGAGCGCATCGCCGAAGATGATGTCCCACGCGTCCAAGGGAATGTAGACCGCGTTCCCTTTGATGCGCATCAGGCCATCGCTCAATCGTTCTCGGATCCGATCTCGCTCCTCCTGGGGCAAATCGTCGATGGGGACGAGGACACAATACTCCTCATCCACAAAGTGCCGGAGGTAGTGGATCCGAGGGGCAAACCTCGACTCCCTCTTCATCCGTCGTCTCCGTTTGGACAGCTCGGCGAAAGAGACCCGCGACGAACTCAATCCGGAGCCGAAGCGACTTCGGCTCGTTGAATTCCCCTTCCCGCCACGCGGCCACCTCCCACGAGGATTGACCAATCCCTTCCGTGGTGACCAGACTTTCCACCGAGTATCTACCCGCAGGCATATAGTCGTACGCCAGCAAGGCAAGTTTTGATGGCCCTAAAATGGAAATCGGAACCCGCCGTTCGTCTTCAATGACGGGAAGAACGACCGGTTGCGGATGAACTTACTAGCGAGAATTTTTCGGGATCGCTCTCGCGCGATTCGGCCTTGCGATCCATCGGAGTTTCGCGTCATTTGAAAGGTGGGCACGCGCGGGCGTGCTCTTCACGTCGTTGAGATCACCATCGCCACGAACCGCGACGGCGCGTATCGCCGCGGTCTGGAGGAGACGCGGCCGACCGGGTTCCGTAAGGAACCCAAAACGGATCGTGGCGTCAACGGGCCCTCTCGCTCGTGGCAGCTTTCGCAACTCCTTCGCAAGTTCGCCCGCGAGACGATGCGGCCGTCGATCCAGAGGAGAAACCAATGCCCCCCGTGGTTTGCGAGAACGCGACTTGTATGTGTGCGGCTGGAACGGCCCCACAACCACTTTCGGTCACGAGCCAGATGATCTACAAGATCGACGGCATGAAGGTCGCCACCATCATGGACATGACCCCAGGCGTCAATCTCAAGCCATTCGGCACCTGCAACATCCTGACGGCGAGCGCCTCGGGCGTTCCCACCCCTTGCGTCCCCGCCCCCGTCGGGCCATGGCAACCCGGATCGGTCGTTCAGGGAGTCATGGGACTGAAGGTGCTCACCATTCCCGCGACCGTCAACTGCGGCGTCGGCGGCGTGATCTCCGTCGTCCAACCCAACAACATCATCGAACAGAGCGTTTGAGACGTCCGTCATCGTCGAGCCCACGCTCGGAGGATTCAACCGCATGGCCTCGTCTCCGACCCGTCCCCATGACGTCGATCTCGAAGTGCTTCGACAAATGCGTCATCGCTTTCCAAGCATTGACGCCGCCCTGGCGGAGATCGCCCGGCTCTCGGCCGAGTTGCCCCTTCCCAAGGGACCGATCCACATCATCAGCGATGTGCACGGCGACGACGTCAAACAGCGCCATGTCATCAACAACGCCTCGGGCCGGCTCCGTCCACTGGTCGAACGACTCTTTCGCGACCGGCTTCCCACCGAGGAACTCGAACGCTTCATCGCCCTGATCTTCTACCCGCTGGAGACGATCGAACTCTTTCGCTCGAAGCACCCCTCACTCGAGGCACAGGAGAAGTTCTTCAGCGAAGCGATGACAAACCTGCTCGAGATCGTCGTCCATCTCGCCGCGAAGCTACCCTTGCGACGAGTTGATCGCGTGCTTCCCAATGCCTATCGCGAGCTCCTGACCGAGTTGATGCACGCCTTCACCGCGGGCAACGGTTGTGCGGCAATCGCGGCGGCGGTCGCTTCCATCGCCGGCGAGGATCATGCCGCCCACTTGCTCCGCGCCACAGTCCGCGTGCTGCGCGACTTGGCGGTCGACGAACTGATCATTGGCGGGGACTGCTGGGACCGGGGCCCGCGCGGCGATCGTGTCGTCAACTACCTGCAGCGGCAACCCAACATCAGCTTCATCTGGGGAAATCACGATGCCGCGTGGCTGGGAGCCTGTCTCGGCCAGCAAGCGCTCGTCGCCCATGTCTTGCGGATCTCGTGCCGTTATCACCGTCTCCGGCAGTTGGAAGAGGGCTACGGCATCTCGCTGTTGCCCCTCGAGCAACTGGCCAACTCCGTCTACCAAGACGATCCCGCCGCCCAGTTCCAACCACGCAAGCAGGGGCAGCGCGACAACCAGCTCGTCGCCCGTATGCAAAAGGCGGCCGCGCTCATTCAGTTCAAACTCGATGGTCACACGATCGAGCGCAATCCCCAGTTCACGCTCGACCACCGGCGTCTGCTCCACCACATCGACGTCGCCAAGGGAACGATCACGATCGACGACGTGACCTATCCTCTTCGGGATACTCATTTTCCGACGCTCGACCCGAGCGAGCCCTACAGCCTAACCGCCGAGGAACAGGCCTGCATCGACGAGCTGACCCACTCGTTCACCACGAGCTGGACGCTCTGGAATCAGATGTGTTTCCTCCGCGAGCACGGCTGGATGTACCTGGTTCGCGACGACAACCTCATCTTTCACGGCTGCGTCCCGGTGGAGGAGGACGGCTCGTTCCAGACCTTCCCCGTCGATGGCGAGCCGCTCGCGGGGCGGGAACTCTTCAACGCCCTGAATCGGTCGGTTTCGCGGGTCGTCGACGCGCCCACGCAGCCGGATTTGGACCTATGTTGGTATCTCTGGTCGGGGCCCCGATCGCCCCTGTTCGGCAAGGACCGCATCTGCACGCTCGAGAACGATTTCGTCGAGGATCGCGCGACCCACGTCGAAACGAAGAATCCCTACTTTCGTCTCATTCACGAGGTCTGGTTCTGCGATCGCGTCCTCGAGGAGTTCGGCGTCCCCACCGACCGGGGCTTGATCGTCAACGGCCACGTCCCGGTGAAGATCGACGAGGGCGAATCGCCCCTGAAGCGAAGCGGGAAAGCGATCACCATCGACGGTGCCTTTTCCGAAGCCTATGGCGATCACGGCTACACCTTGCTGCTGGAGCCGCAGCGAACAGTGCTCGCCGAGCATCACCATTTCTCCTCGGTGCAGGACGCGGTGCGCGACGGCGTCGACATCGTTCCGGCGATGGAAGTGATCCGCGAATGGGACCCGCCGCGAACCGTCGCCGACACCGAACGCGGGGCGGAGATCCGGCATCAAATCACGCTCTTGGAAGCGCTCGTCGAGGCCTACCGACGCAACCGAATCCGCCCCAACTGAGGGGCTCCCCGGCGGCCCTCGAAAACAGGCATTCCCGTCACCACTTTTTGGCTGCCCAATTTCTGTCAGGCGCATTGGGGAATCCTTCAGCAGCATCTTCATCTCAACCGCGAAAACCTGAACGGATCGGGGCAAAAATTCGCCGCGAATTACTTGCTCGGGGAGGAAAACAAGTCTCGGAGGTGGCAAGATCTTGACATGGACACCGCGACTCCAAGGAAGGCGCTCTTTGTCGTCGTCTTCACCCTCAGTATCGTTGCGTCTTTCTTCGCGTTCCCGCGCTTCGGCCAAGCCGAAGAAAAGTCGCGTTACTACATGGTGATCTTCGCGTACGAAGGAGGCACGAGGTTAAGACCGCGAGCCCACTGTTTCGCGAGTTTCCTCAAGACGACTCCCCGCGACTCGCGCGTTCACGTCAGTCGCAAACTCTCCGACTTGAGAGTCACGACCTCCCCGCCGCGGAATCAGAAGGTCGAGACCAAGACCATTAGCTGGTACTACACCTCCGAAGAGATGCGGATGTTCTCGCCGCCACAACGCGGGGTCAATCGCTCGCTCGACTGGACACTCAAGTTCGCCGCCAAGCATCGCCTCAACGTCTACCAATGGGGCCCCTACGAGATCAAACCCGAGCTCTACAAGCGGGCCATCAAGCAACACGATCGGCTCCGCAACGGGCATATGCTCTGGTCGGCGCTCGATGTGGTGGGGCGATCGCGGGGCAGTGCTTGCAACTGCATCCACGCGATCGCCGACATCGACACCCGCCACGGCCGGCTCCGGACAGGCATCTCCGTCGGTCGGTCCGCCAGCGAGAAACTCGCCACCCACCTGCGTCCCTGGATCATCGAGCCCAGTCGCCAATACGACTGGCTCGAAGCCCACCTCGGCATCGAAAAACGCCCAATTATCGACGTTTCCGATCAAATTGCCTCCAATCGCTGACCATTCCTGACCAAAAAGCTTCGGGGTTGCCCCAAAACGGCGCCAAATTAGACTGTTGTGCCACGCGCTGACGATGCGCCGTGACGATTCGCACACCGTCTAGGATGGACTTCGATGACGACCCTTTCGAACCCCGACTGGCTCGATCCGCGTCTCTCGAGCGATGATCACTTCCTTCATCCCCATGCCCTCGTCGACAAGGGAGCCACCATCGGCCGGGGCAGCCGCGTTTGGGCTTTTGCCCATATCGCCGCGGGAGCGACCATCGGCACCGACGCCAACATCTGCGATCACACCTTCATCGAGTCGGGCGTCACCGTCCGCGATCGTGTGACCATTAAATCGGGCGTTTTCCTCTGGGAAGGGACCTATCTTGAGGACGACGTCTTCGTCGGACCGAACGTCAGCTTCACCAATGACCCACGCCCGCGAAGCCGCCATCGGCCCGACCAGTACGACGGCATCAGGGTTCAGCGGGGGGCCAGCATCGGGGCCGGAGCGGTCCTCTTGCCGGGAATCACCATCGGCGAGGGCGCCATGGTCGGCGCCGGCGCCGTCGTCACCCGCAACGTCCCCGCGTTCGCCCTCGTTCACGGAAACCCTGCTCGTATCAAGGGTTATGTCTGTCGGTGCGGCCAATCGCTCAACGTCGGATCAGAGCCGGGCGACCGCTGCTCGCAGTGCGAACCCGCGCCTCACTTCGAAAGATTCGCGGCATGAGTGACGAGCAACTCGTCGTCGTCGTCCCGGTTTACCACAACGCCGCGACCCTCCACGAGTTACACGCTCGCCTCGATCGCATGGCGACCCAGTCCGACGTCCGTCTGCGCTACCTCTTCGTCGACGACGGCTCCCAAGATGACAGCCGGGCTGTTCTCGAAGAACTCGCCGCCCAAGACGAACGGGTTTCCGTTCTCCCGCTGGTTCGCAATGTTGGCTCGTTCCAAGCCATCCGCGCCGGGCTCGATCATGCCGGAGACGCGGACATCGTCGCGTTTTTGAGCGCCGATTTACAAGACCCACCCCAACATCTTTCCGCGATGATTGCGGATTGGCGCCGTGGCAGTCCCGTCGTCCTCGCCACACGCGAGTCCCGATCCGACGCCTGGAGCGTCACCGCGACCTCAAGCCTCTTCCACCGGCTCTTTCGGACGCTCGCGCTGCCGAGACTGCCGCAAGGAGGCTACGATTTCGCTCTTCTCGATCGTCGCGTCGTCGACGACCTCCAGCGCTGCCCCGAGCTACACACCTCGCTGACGGCACTCATCGTCTGGCTCGGCTACCCGCGCACCGAACGTCCCTATGTCCGGGAGGCTCGCCAAGAGGGTCGCTCGATGTGGACGTGGGCAAAACGTTGGAACCTCGCGGGTGACTCGTTCGTCGCGTTCTCGGCGCTGCCGCTGCGTCTTGCGAGTCTCGCGGGGGGATGCTGCCTGCTCGCGTCGCTGGGGACGGCGGTTTCGCTACCCTTCGGTTCGGAGACCACACTTCGTCTCGTCCTCGCGAGCATCTTCGGCGTTGGGGGCGTGCAGCTTCTTTGCGTGGGCGTCCTGGGCGAGTACCTTTGGCGAGCGCTCGGCGAACTGCGTCAGCGCCCGAGATATCTCGTCGATGAGAAGGAAGTGCTTCGTTTGAACGGTGTCGCAAGCATCAACGAGGATAACCGAAGGTTAGAAAACCCCTCTGGGGTTTGGACGACGGGGTGTCACCCTAACCCAGGGTGCGCGAAGCGCGACCCTGGGCTTCGCTAGTCAATGCCTTCGGCATAGGCCCAAGGTGCTTTCCGCCTATTCCAGCAAACGTCGACGGACCCCGCGGGGGTTGTCTAGCTGATCGTTGGAATAAGACCGAACACGACGACGAGCGCAAATCCGAACGGCAACGCCGTTCTCTGACGAAGCCCAGGGTCGCGCTTCGCGCACCCTGGGTATCGAATGATGGAAGCCACCAACCCCGTGGGGGTTGTCTAGCTGATCGTTGGAATAAGACCGAACACGACGGCGAGCGCAAATCCGAACGGCAACGCCGTTCTCTGACGAAGCCCAGGGTCGCGCTTCGCGCACCCTGGGTATCGAATGATGGAAGCCACCAACCCCGTGGGGGTTGTCTAGCTGATCGTTGGAATAAGACCGAACACGACGACGAGCGCAAATCCGAACGGCAACGCCGTTCTCTGACGAAGCCCAGGGTCGCGCTTCGCGCACCCTGGGTATCGAATGATGAAAGCCACCAACCCCGCGGGGGTTGTCTAGCTGATCGTTGGAGTAAGACCGAACACGACGACGAGCGCAAATCCGAACGGCAACGCCGTTCTCTGACGAAGCCCAGGGTCGCGCTTCGCGCACCCTGGGTATCGAATGATGGAAGCCACCAACCCCGCGGGGGTTGTCTACCTGATCGTTGGAATAAGACCGAACACGACGACGAGCGCAAACGGTCGAAGCAAGCGACGTGACATGACGATTTCCATTCATTGCGGAGACGTCAACCGACCAATCGAAGAGCGCTCCATCCGAAGGCGTTGGGCGTGATGCGCGTTCGCTTCATATCGTTTGATTGGCGAGGGACCACTGACGGCATCTTCGCCGGCGCAACCTCTCCGCAAGGAAAGTCGACACCATCCACGATGCATCGGGACCGGCGGAGAGTATCTTCCCCCGTGGCCGATGTCGCCCACTCAGGGCTCCGCATCGGTGATTGACATTTACCTGGCACTGACGTGTCAGGCGTCGTGCTGTCACCGCTTCGCGGCTGGGAACTGCCATCGGCGAATGGCGCCGAATCAATCGGCCGGCTTTGTCCGCGGCGGGCAGCGTTCCACGCAAGCCAGAACTCTCTGAGCATGCCCACGCATGCGTGGGCATGCGGAAAAGACTCACGCATGCGTGAGTCTTACCCATGACGGTCCCCTGGAGACCCCTGACCGTTTGTGGTGACGGCATTGGCGAGGTGGTCTTTCAGCTCCGCGTTTGGGTGGCGGTCATGAACTGGGTCCAGTTACCTTCGTCGTCCTGCAGTTCGCTGAGAAAGAGCCAACGGTCGTTGTCGACAAGCTCGATCGTGTCGCGGTAGTTGCAGGTGCCGCTACCTTCGCACTTGGGGCCGTGCGAGTTGAGGGGTAGGCGCTTGCCGCTCTCGTCGAGGACGCCGTGGTAGGGCCAGATGTTGGCCATCATCGAGCCGATGAAAGTGCCGACGAACTGGTTCTGGGCCGGGTCGAACCCAAGGGTCATGATCGAGGACCATGGACCGTGGTCGGGCGCCTCGCCGGAGCTCTCGACGATCAGCCACAACCCGCCGAGCATCCGACAGGAGATGGTGCCTGAGCTCGTCGACTTCTTGCCGTCCGGCTCCTCGCACTCGTGAACGAACGTCCATTCGCCGACGAGTTGGGCGAGCCATTCGTGTTCTTTCTGCGGTTTGGCAAACATCGATACGGTCTCCTCAATGTGTGGAAGATGGATATCAACGATACAGCCCGACGTATCGAAGGTCACGTTATTGCTTAGTCGATTGGCGATGGCGTCATTCGACCGCGAGCTGGAAAGAAGTCGAAATGCGAGGTCGATGGGGATCGAAGCCACGCCCGCCAGGATCGCTGGGCGCGAGCCCCCCTCTTACTCCGCCTTGGACAAGGGGGAGAAAGTGGGCCTATCCCCTTGGGCAAGGGGGAGCAGAGGAAACGCACCCTACTCCTGATACACCCTACAGACTCTTGCGGAGGGCGGCTTTGGCGGCGAGGTAGCCGGGAGTGCCGAGGACGCCGCCGCCGGGATGAACGCCCGAGCCGCAAAGGTAGAAGTCCTTGATCGGCGTCCCGTAGCGGGCGCACGTTGGGAAGGGGCGCATGAAGAGGAGCTGATCGAGCGTCATCTCGCCGTGGAAGATGTTGCCGCCGGTCATGCCGAAACGGTCCTCGATCCCCTTGGGCGTCAGGATCTGGTACTCGTCGACGATCTCATCCCAGTTGGTCACGTACTCGCGGATGACCGCGAAGACGCTGTTGGCGAAGTTGCGCTCGGCCGCGTCGTCCCACTGCTTGCCATCGGCCAGCTTATAGGGAGCGTATTGCACGAAGAGCGAAATCAGATGCTTGCCGTCGGGAGCGAGGCTCGGGTCGACGACACTCGGAATGCACATCTCGACCACCGGCTTCTTCGATGGGCGGCCCCGTTTGGCGTCCTCGAAGGCGTCCTCCATGTAGTCGAGGCTGGGGCAGAGGTGGATCGTCCCCTGGTGCTGCGGACCTGCTTTGGTGCCGGGGTAGGCGTGGAAGTTGGGTAGCCCCGACGCGGCGATGTTGATCTTCACCGAACCGCTGGCCATCCGCAGCCGCCGGACATCGTCGACGAGTTCTTCCGGCAAGTCGAGCGGGTCGAAGAGTTGCAAGAAGGTCCGCTTGGGGTCGGCATTGCTCAGCACCGCCTTGGCTTGGAACTCGCGGCCGTCGCGAAGAAGCACGCCCTCGGCGCGCTCGCCTTTGACGACGATGCGGGCGACGTCGGCCTCGGTCTCGATGGTGCCACCCTTGGCGCGGACATAGTCGGCGATCGACTCACTGATCGTTCCCATGCCGCCACGGACATAGCCCCAAACTCCCCGCTGACCTTCGGTCTGGCCCATGACGTGGTGAAAGAGGACATACGCGGTACCGGGCGTGTAGGGCCCCGCGAGAGCACCGATGACGCCGTCGGTGGCGAGCCGGACCTTGAGTTCCTCCGACTCGAACCAGCGATCGAGGTAGTCCGCGACACTCAGCGAGCTGAGGCGAATCAGTTCCGCCGAGCGCTTTCGCATTCGCAGGCCGAGACGCGCCAGACGCCACAGGTCGCGCCAACGCCTGGAGGCCGGATCGATGGGGGGCATGCGAAGGAGCGGTTCGACGAGTTCGGCAAGCTCCTCGAGATGACGTTCGTAGTCGGCGAACTGGGCCGCGTCACGCTCGGAGAACTTCGAGATCTCCGCCCGCGTCTTGTCGGCGTCGCGCCAGAAAAAGAGATAGCGTCCGCCGGGGTAGGGGGAGAAGGAGGAAGGATCGCGGACGATCACTTCATAGCCGCGTTCCTTGAGTCCCAGATCGCGGATGATCTCGGGCCGGAGCAGACTGACGACGTAGGAGGCGGTCGAGACGCGGTAGCCGGGGAAGACCTCCTCGGTGACGCAGGCGCCGCCCACGAGGGGTCGGCGTTCCAGGACGAGGACCTTTCGGCCCGCCCGCGCAAGGTAGGCGGCCGCGATCAAGCCGTTGTGGCCGCCACCGATCACGATCGCGTCAAAGGTGTCGGCAGCCATGCGCAGTCGATTCCGAACGAGTGATCGCGAGCTCAGACATCCCCGAGGCCCCCTCGCTGGTATGGATGGAGGAGACCTCGTTTGGTCGGCGGGTAGGCGGCGCGGAACACCGCGCCATCACACGACGAGCATGATCGACCCACACAAGCACTTTGTTTCGCGAATTGTGAGTCGATCGTCAATAACTTAATGATGCTCTTCCATCTCCGGTTGGGCGTATTTGGCCATCACTTGCTGCTGGACATTGGCCGGAACGACCGCCATGTGGTCGAATTCCATGCTGAACGAGCCTTGGCCGGCAGTGAGGCTCTTGAGCTCGGTTTGGTAGCGAAGGACCTCCGCGAGCGGCACTTGGGCCTTGACGACCTGGAGCCCGCCCGGAAGAGCGTCCAGCCCGGTGATATGAGCCCGGCGCGTGTTCAAATCGCCGTTGACATCGCCCATCCGCTCGGCGGGGACGATGACCTCGATCGAGACAACCGGCTCGAGCAAACAGGGTTTACATTGCTCGAACGCCTCTTTGAACGCCATCGCGGCGGCGTACTTGAAGGCCTGCTCGGAGCTGTCGACGTCGTGGTACTTGCCGAAGTGGACCTCGGCCTCGAGATCGATGATCTCCGATCCCGAAAGAATCCCGCGAGCCATCACCTCGCGCACCCCCTTTTCCACCGCGGGGATGTACTGGCCGGGAATCGCTCCGCCGACGATGCTGTTGACGAATTCGAAACCTTCGCCCGGCTGACGGGGCTTGAGCCGAAGGTGGACCTCGGCGAACTGGCCGCGCCCGCCGGTCTGCTTCTTGTGGCGAAAGGTCCCCTCCCCGGGAATTGTGATCGTCTCCTTGTAGGGAATCTTGGGCTCGTGCGTGACGATCTCGACCCCGTCGCGCTGCTTGACGCGATTCTGGATCACTTCCAAGTGGAGCTGGCTGGTCCCCTCCATGATGGTTTCGAGTGTCTCGTCGTCGCGATGGATGATCAGACACGGATCCTCGTGGACGAGCTTGCGCAGCGATTGAATGATCTTGGCATCGTCGCTGTGCTCCTTGGCGCCGACCGCCAGGGGGAACATCGGACGCGGAAAGCGGACCGGTGGAATCAGGAGGTCTCCGTTGGTCGTGAGGGTGTCGTTGATCTCGACCCCGTCGACCTTGGCGACGCAGAGAAACTCGCCGGGGCCGATCTCGTCGACCTTCTCGTGTTCCTTGCCCTGAACGACGTGGAGTTGGCCCAGTCGATGGGTGGAGCTGTCGCGAGCACACCGGACGTTGGCGTTGGGATGAAGGCATCCCTGATAGACCCGAATGAAGGTCTGATTGCCGAACTTATCGACGAGCGTCTTGAAAACCCGTCCGACGAAGGGCTTCTCGGGATCGGGCTGCAGGGCGATCTCGTCATCCTCGGCCCGTGCCGAGCGGAGGAGTCCCTCGGTCGGGGAAGGGGCGAAGGTCGCGACCTCCTCGAGAAACTGCGTCAGGCCGATGCCCTTCTTGGCCGATCCGCCCATGATCGGGATGATCTGCCCGGAGACGATGGCGCGATCGAGGGTCTCGGCGAGGACTTCCGTCGGAGGGATGTTGCCTTCGAAGAACCCCTCGAGCAACTCGTCGTTGGTCTCGACGATGTCCTCGATCAGCTCCTCGCGCAGGGCGGCGGCATCCATCGGGAGTCCGTCGGGCCACTCCGGGGGCGGGGTCAGGAGATTGACCACGTCCTTGAGGTCGGGGCCAAGGCCGACCGGCAACTGGATGGGGATGCACTCGTTGCCGAAGGTCTCGCGCACGAGGTTGACGAGCGTCTCGTACTCGATGCCCTCGCTGTCGAGTTTGTTGAGAAAGATGATCCGCGCGACGCCCGCCTTGCCCGCCTCCTCGAACATGCGGCGGGTGTTGACTTCGATGCCGCGATGGGCGTCGATGACGATGACGGCGGTCTCGACATTGTGGATCGCGCTGATCGCTTGCCCTTGGAAATCGGGCGAGCCGGGGGTGTCGATCATCTGGATGCGTTTGCCATCCCATTCGAGATGACAGAGGGAGGAATCGATCGAGTGTTTGCGATGTTTCTCTTCTTCGTCGAAGTCGAGCAGGCTGGTTCCGTCATCGACGGAGCCCTTGCGATCGGTGGCTTTGGCGGAGAATAAGAGGGCGTCGCAGAGCGTTGTTTTGCCCACGGCTCCATGGCCCGCGAAAGCCAGGTTCCGAATACTGCGCACGGACACGTTCCCCATCTCCGCCTCTCCTCAAGTTGTGTGGACATTAACTCGAAATCGTATCGCGACCTCACACCGCCCCAAGTTGATTCAAGAGCTCCGGGAGCTTCACCTTTCCTTCATAAAGTGTGCGTCCCAGGATGCAAGCACCAATCCCCCGACGCTGGAGTTCCAGGACATCCTCAATCGTTGTCACCCCACCCGAGGCGATGACTTGATGCGGCGACGACTCGGCCAAGCGGCACGTCGCGTCGACATTCGGCCCCGACATCATCCCATCGCGCGCGATGTCGGTGTAGACAATCGCCGCCAACGGCGCCTCGGCGTAATGCTTGGCCAACTCGACCGCGGTCGTTTCCGAGGCCTGTAGCCAACCATCGGTTGCCACCATGCCGTCACGGGCGTCTAACCCTAGTACGAGTTTTCCGGGGAATCGTTCGCACGCGGAGGTGAACCATTCGGGATCGCGCACCGCGCGGGTCCCGATGATCGCTCGCGAAACTCCCAGGTCGAAGGCGGCCTTGATCGCATCGTCATCGCGCAGCCCGCCGCCGAGTTGGCACGGGATCTCGACGTCGGAAACGATGGCGCGGATGACGTCGGTGTTGACCGGTCGTCCTTCCTTGGCGCCGTCGAGGTCGACGAGGTGGAGGAAGTCGGCTCCCTCCTCTTTCCAGCGACGCGCGACCGCGACCGGGTCGGCGTCGAAGACGGTCTCTTGTCCGTAATCTCCCTGACGAAGCCTCACGCAGCTACCGCCGCGCAGGTCAATTGCGGGAATGACTTGCATGGTGCCCCTTTTGGCCAATCCACGCCCCAGACGACACGGACCCTTCCCAGGCCGCGCTCGCGGGGTCTCGTATCGTTGTCAGTGGCTTGGCACTCGAATCAGACGCGTGTGACAAAGTTCTCGAGAATTCCCAGGCCAACACGCTGGCTCTTCTCCGGATGAAACTGCGTCGCGAAGACGTTCTCTTTCCAAACCATCGATGTAAAGCTTACCCCATACTCGGTCTCGGTGGCAACGACCGAACGCTCCTGGGGAGCGACATAGTAGGAGTGAACGAAGTAGACGTGCGGGGACTCCGGAAGTCCCTCCAGGAGCGGCGGACGACGGACGACGTTGAGCCGGTTCCAACCCATATGCGGAACCTTCAGCTCCGCGGGAATCTCGAAACGAACGACCTCCCCGGGAATGATTCCCAGTCCCTCGTAGGTCCCGTACTCGTAGCTGCGGTCGAAGAGCATCTGTAGGCCGAGACAGATCCCGAGAAACGGGTTGCCTCCCTTGACGAATTCCTTAATCGGCTCGATCAAGTTCGCCTCGCGCAGGTGGGCCATCGCGTCGCGCATGGCGCCGACCCCGGGAAGGATAAGCTTGTCCGCTTTGGCGACGGCGTCGGGATCGCTCGTGATCTCGACCGCTCCCCCCACCTTCTCGACGGCCTTCTCCACACTACGAAGATTGCCCATCCCATAGTCAACGATCCGGATCATCTCAGTCCTCGTAGTCGATGGTGCAGCCAAACGGATCGGTCGACGGCACCGCGATCGGTTCGCCCGCGAGCATCTGCCGCGCGGCTTGGCGAACGTAGGGCTTCTTCACCTTCGACGCCTTCCAGTGGTCGTCGAGGGCGCCGCGGTAGACGAGCCGCCCCGCCTTGTCGAGAAGGAAGAACTCCGGCGTCACCGTCGCCCCAAAGCTCTTCCCGAGCCGTTGCGCGGGATCCTTGACGTACGGCATCGAGAGATCGTGTTCCTTCCCGAATGCCTTCATCTTGTCGAGACTCTCCCCGTTTTCCACCGAGACGTTCACCAGGACCGTCGCAATGCCCTGCTTCTTCAGCGATGCGGCGGTCTCCCGGATGCGGTCGAGGTAGAGTTCGCAATCGGGGCAAGCGATAGAAAAAAAGACGATGAGGAGGCCTTGATCGTTGGCGAAGTCCGCGGAGCCGTGGGTTTGGCCGTCGGTCCCCTCGAGCTTCGACCACGCCGGCGCGACTTGGCCCACCGAGAGCCCTTCCGCATGCGCGGCGAATCCGGTCGTGAACAACGTGACCGCGACGAGACTACCCCAAAGTCGGCGCATAGCGCCCTCCTTCCACGAGATCGGACCGGTCTCCGCGCCGAACCGACGGCCGGGGAACGGTCTTGGGTCGTCCCGATCACGGGAACGACAACGCTCATTGTGGAAGGTTCACCACGGCGGCGGCAAGGAGGCAACGTGCTGACGGGTTGAGAAGTCGGCGTTCGATACCGGCGGTTTGCGGGCTGCTACGCCGCGCGGTGGCTCTCGTTGATCGGAATGGTTTGCGGCTGGAGCGATCCTTCGCCCGCGGAGGACTTTTTGGTCTTGCGCTCCTCGAGGTAGTCGATGCCCTTGTCGACGCCGTCAAAAAGGTCGGGAATCGACGCCAGGACATTGAGGAACCCGAAGATGCAAAGCCCATGATGGGCTCCCATCGAGAAGGACGCCAGATCGTCCGAAAGACTCCCCCACGCCTCGCTCAAGCCGCTGAAGAGCAGCATCAGGCCGATTGAGAGTTTCGTAAAGGGGTGCGTCGTCACGCCGCGCACGGCACGCATGATCTTGGACATCGCAACAGCTCCATCCGCTGGGCATGGTCCGGTCTATGGTTGGCAAGGCGGTCCCCATAGCCGCGCGCGGACAATCGATCAAGAGTTCTTCCCCTCTCCCTGTGGGAGAGTGAGCCTCTTGTTCCCCTCTCCCCGTGGGAGACCGAGTCTCTTGTTCCCCTCTCCCTGTGGGAGAGGGGTTAGGGGTGAGGGGGCTTCTCTTCGACTGTACCCACTTCGACGATCGAGACCGAAGCTCCCTCACCCGGCTCGCCGCGCTCGCCGACCTCTCCCCAAGGAGAGGTAGGGAAAATCGATCATGAGTTCTTCCCCTCTCCCCGTGGAAGAGTGAGTCTCTTGTTCCCCTCTCCCCGTGGGAGAGTGAGTCTCTTGTTCCCCTCTCCCTGTGGGAGAGTGAGCCTGTTGTTCCCCTCTCCCTGTGGGAGAGGGGTTAGGGGTGAGGGGGCTTCTCTTCGACTGTTCCCACTTCGACGATCGAAACCGAAGCTCCCTCACCCGGCTCGCCGACCTCTCCCCAAGGAGAGGTGAGAAGCCGACGCCCACGCTTCACGAGGGCCGGGAGCATCAACCTCGTTCGCCCGCGCTAGCCTTTCTCGCCATCTGACTCCGGCGGCGGATGATCGACAAAGGGAGTCGTCAGCATTCCCCAGATTCCCTGCCAGCGCCGTTCGGGGAACTCGGGCAGGCCAAACCGAATCGCCCCGAGATCATCGCGAAATCGAAACGAACGCCCGATGCGATCCCACCACGAGAAGACCGCCGAGTAGTTGGAGTTCGTCTCGTCGCGAATCTCGGAATGGTGAACCTTGTGCATCCCCGGCGTGACCAGGATCGACCGCAGCGGCGCGTCCCAGCGGCCGACCGACACGTTGGCGTGGTGCCACTGCGTCACCGCCAGCAGGCAAAGGTCGTAGAGAACCACCTCCCACGCCGAGGCGCCGATCAGCGGAATCAGCCACAGCCGATTGAGCCGCGCCCCGAGGTGCTCGCCAAGATGAAAGCGGGTGGCGGTGGTGACATCCATCCGCGTGTCGGTGTGGTGCATGCGATGAAATCGCCAGAGAAACGGGATCTCGTGGTTGAGACGATGCCAGACATACATCGCCGCGTCGAGCAAGACGATCACCAGGACCACGCGCCAGAAGCCCGACCAGCCGAGTAGGCCGGTGAGCCCCGCGTGGCGCGTCTCGGTCCACTCGGCGACGAGGACGGTCGCGGTGCCGAAAAGGACGCCGATCAGGAGGTTGTTGCCCAGGGCGAGCGCGAGGTTGTTCCCCGCGTGCTTTAGTCGATGGTCGGCGAACGGTCGTGCCGGGGCGAAGGTCTCCCACAGCCAAAAACTGGCGAGAAAGAGAATCGGTAGGAGGGTGGTCATCGATGCCGCGATCATCGTGACCACCTACGACGTGATGCGATTCCCTTGGACAAAGACCGCCTCGACGCTGCCGGGAAAGGTGACTCCCTCGAAGGGGCTCCAACCGCACTTGGAGCGAATGTCGCCCCGTTCGACCGTCGTCGGCCGCGCGAGGTTCAAGACAGTGAACGTCGCGTCGTGCTCCGGCAACAGGTGACCGAGCGTCCCTTCATGGTAGCGGCTGTAGAACGCGCCCGGTTTCGCGGAGCAGATCATCGCGATCCGCTCCGGCGTGAATCCCTTCTCCAGCAACAACCACGTCACGAACGGCCCATAGGTGTCGAGGTGGGGTTGCCCCGAGATGCCCCGCGCCTTCTCCTCGAGAAGGTGGGGAGCGTGGTCGGTCGCGAGCATGTCGATCATGCCGTCGCGCAACCCTTCAAGCAAGGTCTCGCGGTCGGCCCGCGTCCGTAGCGGCGGATTCATCTGCATGAAGGTGCGATTCTCGGGTGTGATTCCCGCTTGATCGAAGAAGAGATGATGGGGCGTCACTTCGGTCGTGATCGGCAGCCCCATCGCCTTGGCGACGTAGATGTAGGGAAGGGCCTCGCCGACGGAGAGATGGGCGACGTGCCCATGAAAGCGATGCTTCTTGATCATCTCGATCGCGAAACGAACCGCCGTGACTTCGCAGATCGGGGGCCGTTTCTGTTCGTGCGTCCCCTCGGAGGAGTAGGAAGCCAGCAGTTCCGGATCCTCGCAGTGAAACGCGATGTACTTCCCGGAGTAGTCGGCCAGCGTCTCGTCGAGCTGCGCCTGGGTGCGGAAGAAGAGCTGCCCGATGCTCGGCCCCATGTAGGCCTTGTAGGGGACTTTCCGCTCGAGTGGCTTGGTCCCCGGACCAATGCCGGCGTAGAAGGTGAAGCCGACCGGACAGTCATCGGGGACGAGGGCCTCCTTGCGAGCATAGGCGGCTTCGTCGACGGGGGCGTCGGGATTGTTGGGCATGTCGGCGATATGGACGACGCCGCCGTGAATCGCCGCGGCCGCCGCGGTGGCGAATTCCTCCTTGTGGCACTCCTTGCCGCTCGGATCTTGGCGCGCATGGACGTGAACGTCGCCAAAGCCCGAGAAGATCAGGCAGTCATCGGAGAAGACGTGATCGGGGTCGCCCAAGCCGGTGCCGACCTCGACGATGCGCCCCTCGTCGACCCGAAGTTGAGCCTTTTTGACGCCGTCGATGTCGGCCAAACGTCCTTGAATGATCATGAATGCGTCGAAACCTCGTCACGATGGGGAATCACTTCGCCGGCGACGAGATCCGAGAAGGTCTGCCGTTTCCGCACGAGAATCGGGGAACCATCGCGAATTAGCACTTCCGCCGCCATCGGCATGGAGTTGTAGTTGGAACTCATCGCGAATCCATAGGCTCCCGCGCAGTGGATCGTCAAGAGATCGCCGACGCGGGCCTTCGGCAGCATCCGCGTATCGACGAATCCCCCTTCACGCTGCGTGAAGATATCGCCCGATTCGCACAACGGGCCGCCGACGACGACCTCTTGTTCCTCCGTCGACTCCTCGTGCGTCGGACAGATCGTCATCGGATGGTAGGCGCCATACATGACCGGCCGGGCGAGGTTGTTGAATCCCGCGTTGACCAGATAGAAGGTGTGGGCGCCAACGCGTTTGATCGCTCGGATCTCGCAAAGCAGATGGCCTGCCTCGGCCACGAGATAGCGACCCGGTTCGACTTCGAGTTGCACCGGACGACCAAGGCGCCGCTCGAGCGACTCCTTCGTCTTGAGCCAGAGCTGGGCATAAGCCCCGAGGTCGATCCGCGCCTCGCCCGCCTTGTAGGGGACAGGCAATCCGCCCCCGGCGCTGATGATCTTGATGGTGTTGGCGACGACGTCGGCCGCCTTCTCCATCGCTTGGCAAACGTGCGAAAGGTGCTCGAAGTCGGTCCCCGAGCCGATGTGCATGTGCAACCCGGTGATCTTGACCTCATACTCCTCCGCGATCCGGCGACAGTCGAGCAGTTGCTCGTGCCAAATGCCATGCTTGGAGGACTCGCCGCCCGTGTTCGTCTTCTGGCTGTGTCCATGTCCGAAGCCGGGGTTGAGCCGCAACGTCACTTCGCCGCCCGGCTTGCGGGCCCCGAACTGACTGATCATGTCGGGCGAGCCGCAATTGACACGAATGTCGTGCTGCACGACCAGGTCGAGGGCTTCGTGATCGAAGATGTCGGCGGTGTAGACGATCTGGCTCGGGAGGTAGCCCGCCAGCAGGGCTCGGTGGATCTCGCCGGCCGAGACGGCATCGACCTCGACGCCGCGATGATGCATCAGGTCGAGGATGGCGAGGTTCGAGCAGGCCTTCTGGGCGTAGCGGACCACCGGAAACGCGGAAAGATCTTTGATCCGCCGCTCGATCATCGATTCGTCGTAAAGGTAGCAAGGGGTTCCGAACTTGCGAGCGATCTCGCGCAGGTCGACGCCGGCGATCTCGGTGCGCAGGAGTGATTCTTCGTGCATCCGTGGGGTCCTTCTCTCTCGACGGTGGCCGGAAGCGGCACCGAGCAGACCGCCGAACGAATCGATGCGGGCCGCGGACGGTCCTGGCTTCCGTGGCTTCATTGTACGGAAGTGACGACGCCAGGCGGCGGGTCTAAGGTTCGCCGTCGAGTTTGGGAGAAAGGGGCGCACGCGGATCGACCAGGAAGTGGCGATTGACGACATTGACGGCGGGCGTCTTCTCGAGAAAGCGCCGAACTTCGAGCGCCGCCTTGCGTCGCATTTCGGGGAAGGCCTCGACGGAGTAAAACGCCGCGTGAGGCGTCATGATCACCCGGTCGTCCTGCCGCAGCTCTTCGCAAACAAGCGGTTCGGTCTCGAAAACATCTAGCCCCGCTCCGACCAGTCGTCCCGAGGCGAACCCCGCGAGAATCGCCTCGTGTTCGACGACCGCGCCCCGCGCCGTGTTGATCAAATAGGAGCCCACCGGCAGGAGGTCGATGGCCCGCCGGTCGATGAGATGCCGCGTCTCCTTGCTGGCCGGGCAGTGCACCGAAAGGAAGTTCGACTGAGGGAGCAACTCCTCGAGCGTGGCGGTTCGTTCCACGCCGAGGGCCTTCTCATACCCCGCTGGCTTGTAGGGATCGAAAAAGACGACCCGCATGCCAAACGCTCGGGCCCGAAGCGCCACCGCCGTCCCGATCCGTCCGCAGCCGACCAGCCCGAGGGTCTGCCCGCGAAGCCGCGGCGCCCCGAGCATCGTCTGGTACTGCCACTGGCTCTTGCGCATGCTCTGGTCGGTCGTCACCAAGCGCCGCGCGACCGCGAGGAGCAACATCAGCGTGTGGTCGGCGACCTCCTCGGTGCCGTAGTCGGGAACATTGCAGACCAGGATGCCCCGCGCCCCGGCCGCTTGGCGGTCGACGTTGTCGAAACCGACGCCGACGCGGACGACGCCGAGACAGCGATCGAGTCGTTCGATCAGGGCCGGACCGATCGGGACCTCGTGGAAGACGATCAGCGCGTCGGCTTCAGTCGCCCCACTCAGCAACTCTTCCTCGCTCGTCGCCTCGAGCACGCTAACGTCGGCGATGTCTCCGAGGACTTCCTCTTCGAATCTCGACTCCGTGAGAAAGTCGGTCACCACTACCCGAGGCCGCATCCCACCCCTCCTTCATGACTTGACGGCTACGAGATGAAGCTACGGGAACGGCGAGGCGGAAGCGAGCCGGAAGAAGGCATCGTCCGTGATGGTCGCGACGCGCGACGAAACGACGTGCGGTAGCGAAACGCGGTCACTCCACCGCGTTCGTGCTCGCGGCGACCTGTTCGCGGAGCATCTGGCGGAACTCGCGCAGACGAGTGAAATCGAATCCCGACGGCCGCTCCGAGAGGATCCAGTCGACATCGACCAGCGCCGCTTCGGGACGCATCGCACGATAGTGGAGATAAGCGCGAGTCATCCGCACGTCGGGAACGTCGGGAGCGATCGCCAAGATGGCGTCGAGGTAGCGAATCATCCGCTCGGGATTGGCCCGCGCCACCGCCGAGCCCCCCAGGTTTCGCAACATCCGGATGATGATCGCCTTGCTCGACACCGGCGCGAGATGCTCCTCGCGCAGAAGCGACCCGGTAATGTCGGCGACCTTTCGCTCCGCCTCGGCCCTCGTCAGCGCCTTGCCCCGATCGAAGACATCGATCAAGCCGCGATCGACGTCGCCCATCGTCTCGAGCCGGACGACGAAGTGCCCCGGCAACCCGACGCCCACCACCGGCAGCCCGATCCGTTGAGCCAACTCCATGTAGAGGATCGAAAGGGAGATCGGCAGGCCTTCCCGATCATCAATCACCTCGTTGAGGTAGCTGTTTGCGGGATTGCCGTAGTCGGTGCGGCTACCGTGAAAACCCATCTCCTCGAAGAGGAAACGGTTGAGGGCGGCGATCTTCTGCTGCTCGTTCGCGTCCTCCGCGATCTCCTCTTCGAGCTCGTCGGCCAACTGAGCGAACTCCCGCTCGTAGGAGGAGACGTCGAGTTCATCGTTGTCGAGTTGGGCGATGAGCAGCGCCGCCCGAATCAGGTCGATCTCCTCCTCCGGCTTGGCGGTCTCCTTGGCCAACTCGCCCCGTATCCGTTCCTCGTGGACCTTCTCGGCGAGGCGTTCGAGCAGGCGCGCTTCGCGTTGGAGCCGGCGGGCCTTGCGGCGCAGGGCCGTCACCGCGATCGGTCCCGATTTGGCCAAGCGCTCGACGCGGTCGGAGGACTCGACTTCCGCCGACAAGTCCGCGAGCAAACGATCGACCTCCTCGGCAAGCTCCTTCGGCACCGCCTCCCCCGAAACGGTTCGGCCGGCGGCGAACCCCTTGTACGACGCCTCGGTGTCGCGGAACTTGGCGAGTCCGACCTTGGAGCCGAACTCCTTCGCGTTCCACGGGTGCTCATGATTGACGACGAGCGAATCGTTGACGTAGGCCAAGATGCGATCGGGTTCGACGCGGACCCGCAGATGATTCCACTCTCCGGATTGGTAAGCCGGCGAGGCAACCTCCTCGAGGACACGCCAACTGAAAACGTCGGCTCCCTCGAAACGGCTCAGACGCAGCCGCCCTCCACTTGGGTAGAAGCCGTAGTGTCGGTCGCGACCATCGGCGGAGAAGATCAGCCCGGCCGCCCCGGCCTCATCCTCGAGGCGAACGTCGACGGCGATCTCGAAAGGAGGCTCGGGAGCCTTCTCGGCCGCGAGGAGCAGCGAACGGCCTCCGAAGCCGCGACCGAGCCCATCGACACGGATCGTTCCCGCGCGTTGACGCCAACGGGCCCCGAAGAGCGAGGTCCACTTGTCGGGATCGATCGCGCCAATGGTCAGCCAACGCTTCATCGGGATCGGGTTCGGATCGTCCATCAGCGTCTTGAGGTATTTGGTCGCCACCGCATAGGCGACGTTGGGCGTGCGCAGCGAACGTTGGCTCACAACCCCCTGGACCTTACCTTCGAGATCGAGCACCGGCCCGCCGCTGTTGCCTGGCTGCACCGGCATGCCGATCTGGATAAGCGGTTTCTCGTCCTCCTCCCGCATCGCCGAGACCGTCCCGGTGACAACGCTGTGGGTCAGCCCCAGCGGATTGCCGAAAACGACCACCTCCTCGCCGGCGCGAAGGCTGTCCTCCTCGGCCAAGGGCAACACGGGGAGTTCCTTGGCATCAATCCTGATCAGGGCTAGGTCGCGATGGCGATCGGAGGCGACCACCTCGGTGACGTCGAAGTGGCGTCCGTCGACAAGCTCGACTTGAATGGGCCGGGCCTCGCCGATGACGTGGAGGTTCGTCGCGATCAGCCCATCGGCGTCGACGATGAATCCCGTCCCGAGCCCCTCCCGGTCACCAGAGCGTCCCGAGTAGGTCACCACGACGACCGCATCGCGTGCGGCGGCGGCGATGTCGGCAGTCGACGGCTCCTCTCCCTTGGGTTCGGCGGCGTGGAGGGGAAGGACCATGCCCGCGAGTAGCATGACGAGCGCCGTTCGAGCGTGAGCCATGGAGGGGACTCCCAATCAACAATTCGGAGGGGCGAACGAGGAACGAGCGAACGGCTCGCGCAAAGGCCGAGCGCGCAATCTCCCGTCCCGCTCCATCCTAGCGTGGCTCGAGTCGGTCCTAAAATGAGAATGTGGGGAATGGTCGAATCCTCCCAGCGACGCCTGCCCGGCGACGCGCCCGTTGAGCCAAGTTGGTCGGTTCGGGGCTTGACGCTGTCGACGACGTTTAGCAGCATCGTCAACGACGGCCTGGTCTTCTCGGGAGATTTCCGCTCGCGGGGAACGGATGCTCGAAGGCGAGATCGGTCGAATGCCCACGGATCGCTCGCATGCCCCCACTGTTAGAAGCGTCGAACGTCTCGCGCCAGTTCCTCGGGGTCACCGCTCTCGATCGCGTCTCCCTCACCCTCCAAGCTGGGGAAATCCACGCCCTGGTCGGCGAAAACGGCGCGGGCAAATCGACCCTGATCGGCATCCTCTCGGGCGTGGTGACTCCCGACAATGGACGCATCCTCTTCCAGGGCGCTCAGGTCAGGATCGACAGTCCCCACGACGCCCGCAAGCTCGGCATCATCACCGTTCACCAGGAGCCGACGCTCTTTCCCACCCTCTCGGTCGCCGAGAACATGGCCTTCGCCGACGGTCTGCCAACGACGACGTGGGGAAGGGTCGACTGGAAGCGCGTCCGCGAGTCGGCCCGCCGAGCGACTGACTTGGTCGACGCGTCGATCGACGTCCGCGCGAGCGCCGAACGTCTCTCCATCGCCGAGCGTCACCTGGTTCAGCTCGCCACTGCGATGGCGAACGAGCCGCGGCTGCTGATCCTCGACGAACCGACGAGTAGCCTCTCCGGAGCCGAGAGCGAACGACTCTTCGACCGGCTCCAAGAACTTCGCCAACACGGCGCGGCGATCCTCTACGTCAGCCATCGCCAGCCTGACATCTTCCGGCTCGCCGACCGGATCACCGTTCTGCGCGACGGCCAACGAGTCTGGCACGGCGTCACCGGCAACATCGACCGTAGCAGCTTGGTCGAAGCGATGGTCGGTCGCGAGCGCGCCCCACTCTTCGGGTCACGAACGATCTCGGCCGAGACGCCCGCCGGGGCCACGCCACTTCTGAAGACAGTGGGTTTCACCGACGCGCGGGGGCGTTTCACCGACGTCGATTTGGTCGTTCATCCGCGGGAGGTTGTCGGTCTCTACGGACTGACGGGCTCTGGCCGAACGGAGTGGGCGCAGGTAGTCGCGGGTCTTCGCAAGCGTTCCAAGGGGAAGTTGGAGGTCAACGGCCAGGAGATCGTCATCAGTTCCCCGCGGGAAGCAATCGCGGCGGGCATCGCGTACTTGCCGGAAGATCGGCTTCACCAGGGAATCCTTCCGAACCTCTCGGTTCGCCAAAACACGGTCCTCGCGAACCTGCGGCAGATGGTTCGCTGGTGCTTGGTCCGGGGAAGCGCGGAGAAGGCCGCGACGGACGACATCCGCGACGAGCTTCAAATCAAGATGGAGGACCCGCGACAGCCGATCGCGCAACTCTCGGGTGGGAATCAGCAGAAGGTCGTGCTCGGCCGATGGCTGTTGACGCAGCCGAAGGTCTTCCTGCTCGATGAGCCGACGCGGGGCATCGACATCGCCTCGAAGGCGGAGATTCATCAGCTCATTCGCCAGCTTGCCAACTCCGGGTGCGCGGTCATTCTGATCAGTTCCGACCTGCCCGAGGTGATGGACCACACCGATCGCGTCGTCGTCTTTCGCGATGGCAAGGCCATCAAGAGCTATCCCGCGCGGGAGACATCGGCGCTAGCCATCGGCGACACCGCCATTCCCTCGGGCGACGACGACCAGGGACACCGTCGACAGCCGCGCACCCGACGTCGAACCCCCTGGGCCCTTGCGAGTGAAGGGGGTCTCTCGGTCGCGATCGTCTTGCTGGGACTGCTTCTCGCTTGGACCAATGGTCAGTTTCTCACGGGCGACAATCTCCTTCAGGTTCTCAGCAACGCCTCGGTCCTCTCCGTCATGGGTATCGGTTCGGCCGTCGTCATTCTGGCGGGTGGGATCGACATCTCCGTCGGTTCCCTGCTTGGACTCTCGGCGGGCGTCGCCGGCCTGATCCTCGGGTTGCCCGGTCCCGCCTGGCTGACGATTCCGCTGGCCATCGTGATGGCATTGGCGACCGGCTTCGCGGGAGGATGCCTCAACGCGACGCTGTCACTGCTCGGTCGCATCCATCCGATCGTGGTCACCCTCGGGACGATGACCCTCTTTCGAGGCCTCCTACAACTCTTAACCGGAGGGCGAGCGCTGACCAATATCCCTCCGGCCTTCGAGTCGTTGGTCACCGGTCGACTCCTCGGCGTCGAGGGAGCGATCGTGATCATGGCGCTGGTCGCGACACTCACCGGTTGCTGGCTCCAGCACACCAAGAGCGGTCGGAGTCTGTACGCCATCGGTTCCTCGCGGACGGCCGCGCGCGTCGTGGGACTCTCTCGCTGGCGTCTCTGGCTGCTCGCGTTCGGCGCCGGCGGCCTCTGCGCGGGGCTCGCGGGGCTGATGGAGCTTGCGCAAACGGGGACGATGCAGACACGATTGGGAATGGGCTACGAACTGCGCGCTATCGCCGCGGCGGTGGTGGGCGGGGTCGCGATCACCGGCGGCCGTGGCACGGTGATTGGGGTGCTGCTGGGGGCGATCCTCTTGGCGTTGGTGCAGAACGCGCTCGTCTTCTGGCAAGTCGGGGTCGAACAGAACGGCTTGGTGATGGGACTGCTCCTGCTGGCGGCGGTCGTTTTGCAACGTCTGGTGAGAACGAGAATATCGTGAGAACCGCCTGGCTCTCCACGGCGACGCGATTGTTGCCCGTGGCAATCTTGGGACTGATGGTGTGGCTGGTCTTCCGCTACGCCGCGCGGCCGTCGTACGTCCCACAGCTTTGGCGGCCGTGGGCCGAGATCGGCATGCTCGCGCTGGCGATGACTCCGGTCATCTTGATCGGTGGGATCGATCTGTCGATCGGCTCGATCGTCGCCCTCTCGGGTGTCGTGATCGGCGTTCTTTGGCGCGACGCGCAGCTCGTCTGGCCAATCGCCGTCCTGGGGGGCGTTCTCACCGGATTCCTCGCGGGAAGCTTCAACGGCGTTCTGGCTCTCGTTGGGATCGCGCCGCTGGTGGCGACCTTGGCGACGATGGCGCTCTATGCCGGGATCGCGTTGGCGCTGTGTGGCGTCCAACCGGTCTCGGGCATGCCCGCTGGCTTCACGATCCTGGGGCAGGGGTCGCTGGGAGTCATCCCACTACAGCTCTTTTATTTCGCAATCGCCACGATCATCTTCTACGTTCTCGTTCACCACACCGTCTTCGGTCGCTACCTCTACGCGATGGGCGACAACCGACTCGCCGCCCGATTCGCCGCGGTGCCGGTTCGCGGCATGGAATGGGCCGTCTACGCCCTATCCGGCACGATGGCTGGACTGGTGGCGGTCGCTTATACTGCACGCGGCGGAGGGATTCGCGCCGACACGACTCAAGGCATGGAATTAGTGGTCATCGCGTGCGTCGTGTTGGGAGGGACCCGCGTGACCGGCGGCGCGGGTGGCATCCCGCGGACCCTCTTGGGGATCGCGATCATCGCCAACCTCGAGATCGCTCTTGGGTTCCTAGGAGGGACAAGGCTTACCCTTCCCGGACTGAACGTGTCGTTCGCGATCGACGCCCACTCGCGTCAAGTCGTCATCGGCGTGCTCATGGTCGGCTTGGCGATTTGGAACGAGCGGCTGTCTCAACGGCGGCTGAGCTGACAAGCGAGGAGATGCCGTCGAGACGCGATCACGTTGTTCGCACCGGTTGACCGGCGAGCCCGTGGCAGCAAGCCTTGTGAGAGACTTGCGTGGGAGGTTGACCGAACAAGAGGTATTCTCCCCATGCTCACGACAAGCGTGGGCATCGCACCCTGAAGCTTAGAGTCACAGAAGTTCCGAATGTTGGATCGAATCTTCGACTGTCGAACGTTCACCCTTTCCGTTGGAGTCGTTCATCGATGCCCCGATTGCCCTCGCGGCTAGTCCGCCTGTTGATCCTTGGATGCTTGGGAACAGCGGCTGGCTGCGGGGCGGGGAGCGACGCGCCCACTACCGAGCCGGTCGCCTCCAAACGTCTCGTCATGGGGATGATGCCGAAGCTGGTCGGGATTCCTTACTTCAACGCATGCGAACGGGGAGCCCGAGAAGCGGCCGATGAGCTCGGCATCGATCTGGTCTTCGACGGACCACAAACCGACAGCGCCGATCAGCAGGCGGCGATGATCGACCTCTGGATCGGCAAGGGCTTCGACATCATCGCGATCGCTCCCAACGACCCGGTACGCGTGGCTCCCGCCCTCAAGCGCGCTCGCGAGGCGGGGATTCTCGTGGTGACCTTCGACGCGGACGCCGATGAAACGGCGTCGGGACGGGACCTCTTCGTCAATCAAGCCTCCGCGGAGTCGATCGGGAACTCGCTGGTCGACGTCCTCGCGGAGGGCATTGGCGGAAAGGGGACCGCCGTGATCGTCACCGGAACGGCCACCGCGGCGAATCTCAACGACTGGATCGCCATCATGAAACGTCGGCTAAAGGAGCACTACCCCGAGATCGAACTCCTTCCGACACTCGTTCCCAACGAAGACCAGAACCGCGCCCGACAAATGACCGCCGACGTCCTCAACGCCCATCCGGAACTCGACGGGATTTTGGGAATCACGTCGCTAGCGTTGCCCGCGGTCGCCGAGTCGGTCGCGGCGTCGGGCAGATCGGGCGAGATCTTCGTCACCGGCCTGAGCCTGCCGAACGTGGTCCGTCCCTACCTGGAGAATGGGACCGTCAAGAAGTTCGTGCTTTGGAATCCGGTCGATCTCGGCTACCTGACCGTCGCCGCCGCGAAACAACTCGCGGAGAAGAAGCTCAACAATGGCGTTCAGCCGGTCGGCCGGCTCAAGGATGTCGACGTCAGCGAAGATACCGTCATCCTCGGGCCTCCCATCATCTTTGATGAGACCAACGTCGAACTCTACGACTTCTGAGGTCTCCGGATGCGGAGCCTTCCGGGTGCCATGCCCACCGCTCGAGGTGGGCATGCTGGAAAGGCCCACCGTTCGAGGTGGGCATGCTCGAAGAACTCACCTTTCCGATGGGGAAGCTCGATAGGCTCGCTTTTCAGGTGGGCTATGCGCGAGACGCCCCTATTTCTCCTGCCCGACGGACCCGCGTCCCTTACGATAGACTGGAGTCAACGACATCAAATCGGTTCGTGATGAAGCACCGGAGCATTTCAGCCTGACCGTTGTCCGAACCCGTCCTTGCCCCCGGTGCACTCCGTCTGGAGAAAAGCATGCCCGTTCAAACCCATCGTTGCGAAGTCGATAGCCAAGGCAACGCCCAAGTCCTGCACATGACGGCCCGGGTCCAGTCGTGCCTCGCCGAGGGGACCATCACCGACGGTATCGTCACCGTCTTCGTCGTCGGGTCGACCGCGTCGATCACCACGACCGAGTTCGAACCGGGACTCGTCAACACCGACCTCAAGTCGGCATACGAACGGGTCGCCCCCGAGGACGGCTACTACGAGCACGAAGCGACCTGGAACGACGACAACGGCCATTCCCACGTCCGCGCCAGTCTCACCGGCCCATCGATCACCGTGCCGCTTGTCGATGGCCGCTTGGTCCTGGGGACTTGGCAGCAAATCGTCCTGATCGACTTCGACACCCGCCCCCGACAACGCGAGATCGTCGTCCAGGTCGTCGGAGAGACTCGGTGAACATTGTCCCGGCGATCGACCTTCTCGGCGGACACGTCGTCCACGGCGTCGCCGGCCAGCGGAGCAACTACTCTCCCATCGCGTCGGTCCTCGCGTCAGGAAGCGATCCGCGGGTGATCGCCGCGGCCCTGCGCAAGTTCGGCTTCCGCCGAGCCTACATCGCCGATCTCGACGCGATCGCCGGCGGTGACTTCGATCCCGAAATCCTCGATGTCGCTTTTGAACGAGGGCTACGACTCTGGATTGACGCCGGCCAACGAAACGCCGTGACACCCGCCTGGGCCGACCATCCCGCGATCGACCGACTCGTCACAGGCCTCGAGACGCTCGAATCCCCGGAGGCGCTCGATGCGTTGGTCGACCGGATGGGACCCGAACGGCTTCTGTTCTCGCTCGACATGAACGAGGGAAGGGCGCTCACCGCGAGTGAGCGCTGGCCCGAATCGACCGAGGAGATCGTCGAGCGGGTCCGGACCGCGGGGGTTCGTCACGTGCTGCTCCTCGATCTCGCCCGGGTCGGTCTTGGCCGGGGGACGGGGACCGAGGCGCTCACCGGTTCCATCCGGATGGAGCGGCCCGATCTCACGGTGAGCGTCGGCGGCGGCATTCAGACCCTTGAGGAGCTGATTCGATTCGAGACCCTGGGCGTCGAGGCGGTCCTGGTCGCCTCGGCCCTACACGACGGGAGTCTTTCCCGGGCCGATTTGGGTCGTTGGCTGGCGACGGATGATCCCGTCGATAAAACGCTGGCTCTCGGGGGCGTCGAGGCTATAACGCACCGAAAGCCGGGTCCGGGCTGACGCCTCGAGCTGAAACGACGCCAAGCATGGCATCCGTAACGGGAACCACGATGACCGACGACCGTTTCGATTTGCGCAACGTGGAACTGCGTGAGGTGATTCCTTGGGTTCATCTCTTTCGCGGCTTCCGAATCGCCCTTGATTTGAAGAAACTCGCCCTCGGGGCCGCGGGCGCCGTCCTGATGGCATTCGGGTGGAGCTTCATCGCCCTCTGGTTCATCGGCGAACGACCGACCGCGCCAGAAAAACCCGAAGGCGCCACGGGCGATCAACTGAGCCACTACGAGCTCGAGCAGCTCGAGTACCAAGAGCGCCTGAACTCCTACAACGCGCTCGAAGAGTCCCGCTACATGCCGTGGGATCAAGCCGAACGCGGCACGGACGTCTACCGCAGTGTCCTCGATCCCAGCGGCAAGGGCTGGCGCGGCGGCATTCCCGCCTCGGCGTTTCTGACCCTCGAGCCCATTCGACGCCTTCTCTTCCCGGCGGGCCTGACGCTACGCGGCCCCTGGGCGGCGATCCCCGGCACGCTGCTGATGGCGTGGACCCTCCTGGTTTGGTCCCTCTTTGGTGGCGCGATCACGCGGATCTCCGCGGTCCAAGTTGCTCGCGACGGTCACGTCGGTCTCGGCGAGGCACTGACTTTCGTCATTCGCCGCTACTTGAGCTACCTCGGCGCCCCGGTCTTCCCGTTCTTGGGCGTCGTCTTCATCGTCATCCTGTGCGCGATCGCCGGCTTTATCCTCTCGATCATTCCGGGAATCGATGTCCTCGCGGGAATCATCTGGTTTCTTCCGCTCGCGGCCGGCTTCGTGATGACGATCATGCTCTTCGGCCTGGTGCTCGGCTGGCCCTTGATGTTCGCGGCGATCAGCGCCGAAGCGACCGAGAGCTTCGACTCGCTGAGCCGATCGTACAGCTACGTCCTGACGCGTCCGTGGCACTACCTCTTCTACTCGGTGCTCGCGATCCTCTATGGGGCGATCGTCATGGTTTTCGTCACGGCCTTCTCCTACGCCGTGCTGCACATGTCGCAGTACTCGGTGGCTTGGGGCGGTGGCGAGACGGAACTGCGGCAACTCTACGCATACGTCCCGCTCGCGGGGGGCTGGCGGGAAAGCTTCGGGCCCGAAGCCGATTCGCCAACGGGAACGACCTACGTCTCGGCTCTCTTTGTGGGCCTTTGGGCGCATGTCTTCTTCCTGGGCATCGTCGGCTTCGCGTATAGCTACTTCTGGTCGCAGTCGACGATCATCTACTTCCTGCTGCGTCGCGACGTCGACGAGACCGAGTTCGAGGAAGTCTTCATTGAGGAAGAGGACGACGAACCCTTCCCGACGGCCCCACCGACGTTGACCGATCCCTCCGGCAAGGACGACAAGGGGGGCGATCCCTCGCTCCCGATCGTCGATCCGCCCCAGGGAAGCTAGCACCACCCCATCCCGCCCGAGGGGCTCGCTCTTGAGCCCTCGGGAGCGTCACGCGCCCCTTTTTCCGAGACCCTGCCCCCGAACCTCCCGCGAGGAGGCACGCGCGTGGATTGCTCGCTCTCTCTCCCTCTAACTTCATGCCTTTTCTTCCATAACCTCTTTTATGATTTGCCCTTACATCGCACGCCCCGCTTCCGTGACGTCACTGGCGGTGGCGGTGGATCGAGGGACGGGGAACACCGATCCGTCATCCTTCCCGGGAATCGGCGTGGATGGGTGGCCGGGATGACCGTTGAAAATGTGGGGAAACGGTCTTGATTCTTCATGTCACCTGGCTAGGTTTGTTTTTGGATTGGAATGAGATTGAGTCTCATTGTCTTGTTGTGCGGTCCGAAATTGAACCGTCGTCTCAGCCGACGCCACGACGTGATTGGTTCCAATCGACCAACCTTCACTTGATGATGCCCACGCGACGTCGACGGTGCCCCTAGGCCCCTACGCGTCGCCGGGGTCGGCAGGCAACTTTTCTCTGAGGAGACCCACCCATGAAGACAGCCATCGTCTACGGATCGACGACGGGGAATACCGAAACTTCCGCGTCCCTCATCGCCGATGAGTTCGGACGCGATGACTGTGACGTCCTCGATGTCGGGACCATCGAACCAGCCAAGTTCGTCGAGTACGACTTTATCATCGTCGGCGTACCCACCTGGAACATCGGCGAAATGCAGGACGATTGGGCCGGCATGCTTGAGAAACTCGAGGGGATCGACCTCTCGGGCAAGCGGCTGGCCATCTTCGGACTCGGTGACTGCGTCGGGTACCCCGACACCTTCGTCGACGCGATGGGCGAACTCTGGGCCGCTTTCCAGCCCCTCTACATCGACCTGGTCGGGATCTGGTCCATCGAGGAGTATGAGTTCGAAGCGTCCAAGGGTCTCTACGACGAGGAACACTTCGTCGGCTTGGTTCTCGACGAGGACCAGGAGCCGGAACTTTCCGCCGAGCGCATCGAACGCTGGGTCGCCCAACTCAAGGAAGAGATCGGAGCCGCCACCGCCTAGCAGCTCGCTGTCCGCGGTATGATCATCGTCAAGGAGTCGCCACTCGATGCCCCAACCACCCAGTGCCTCGCGAACGACACGGATGCCGGCCCAGCCTCCAGCGAACGCCGTCAGACGTCTTTCCGTCCCCAGCCTCCCCGACTCGATCAGTCACTCGACCTTCGGCCATGCGATGATCGGTTGGGGAGTCGGCTTGCGGGGGGCGGCCCAGCGACTGGCGAACATCGGTTCCAATGACTTTCGCGACCTTCCGCTCACGGAAATGCAATTGCGGCGTTGGTGGCACTTTTTTCGCAATGTCCATCGCATCAACCCCAAGCACCCGTGTGCTTGCCTCCGGGCCGAGTTGCTCCGGCATGCCTTGCACCAGTGCTCTCAAAAGCACGCCGGGGCCACCTCGCACTGATCTCATCACGACATGGGCAAACGTCGCGCCTTGATCCTCACGTAGGGCGCGACGAAGCGTCCGCGATGGCCGTGCGATCCGCTGATCGCGAACCGCTCCCCCCGATAGGGTTCGCGCAAGTCTTCGATGACGAGCCCCTGTCGACACAATTCCCCCACCAGTTCCTCCCAGCGATGGAGATACTCGATCGCCCCCTCTTCCCGATAGCGACCATCCTCGACACTCGGAAGCGAGGTCGTTCGGTAGTACTCCAGACCGACGACGAATTCGTTGGAGCTGCACTGACGCGTGACCTGCAGGCTTGTCGGCGTCTTGTGCTGGCTGATGTAGAGCCCACCACCACGCAGCACGCGAGCGATCTCGGCGTAGACCTTGCCGATGTCGCTGACGTAGCAGGTGCTGACCGGTTGGTGGACGATGTCGAACGTCGCCGAACCCAGCATCGGAAGATGATCCATGGAGGCTTCGATCGCGCGCACGTCGAGTTCCCGGCGTTTGGCCTCGCGCACGTCGAGACTCAGCATCTCCGGACTGAGGTCGACGACGGTGACGCTGGCGCCGGCACTCGCGTAGAGGATCGACTGCCATCCCCCGCCGGAAGCCAGACAAAGCACGTCGAGCCCCGCCACGCTCCGCGGCAACCAGCCCCGAGAGTCGAGCGTCCCCAGCGGATCGCGGCACTCCCGATCGGTCGCCACTTTAGAGAAGTTGTTCCGCGCCTGGGCAATCTGGTCCCAAGCGGCTTTGTTTTTCTTCTGGGACATTCCGACGGCACCTCTCGCGAATGACTTGCTTCCCCCAGTCTCCGTCGACGCGCCCTCCGGAGACAAGCCCAACTATCCCCCGTCGTCCGCGAACCGCTCTGCTTGACGCATCGGCGCATCACCGGTAGAGGAGATCGACGATCGAATCGGCTACCTTGCCCTGGAGATGCATCCTTGACGTCGCTGAAACGGCTTCTTTATTCGCATTGCTTCGCCTCTCTGCTGCTCATCGCCTGGTTCGCCGAAGCTGGCGTTTCCGCGCGGGCTTGCCCATTCTGCGCTCAGATGGGCAAATCGCTCTCCGACGATGTCGAGGAAGCGCGAGTGGTCCTCTTCGGACTCCTGACCGATGCTCGCGTCTTTCCCGATGCCGACCTCGGGCAACCCAACGGCGAAACAACTATCAACATCGAGAAGGTCATCAAAGCCGATCCGATCCTCGCCGGTCGCCGCAAGATCAAGCTTCCCCGCTACATCGCCGCCGCCGACGACGATCGAGCCGACTACATCATCTTCGGGGACGTCATCGAGGGGGAAATCGATCCCTATCGCGGCATCCCGGTCGAGGAACGAGCCTTCGTCAACTACCTGGTCGGCGCGGTCGACCGCCGTGCGAAGGATCCCAAGCAACGGCTCGGCTACTTCTTCCAGTTCCTCGACCACGACGATCCGACCATCGGCACCGACGCCTACAAGGAGTTCTCCGTCGCTCCATTCAAGGAAGTCGCGGCCGCCGGCCCGAGTTTCGATCGCCGCCGGCTCATCGGCTGGTTGACGAACGGGAGCCTTCCCGCCTACCAGATGGGACTGTGCGGGTGCTTGCTCGGCGTTTGCGGTCACGCCGAGGATGCCAAGATCTTGCGTGAGTTGATCGACGACGAATCGAAACGTCCGCCAACGGGGGTCGATGGGCTGATGGGGGGGTATTGCCTTCTCGCCCCGAAGGAGGGAATCGCCCACGTGCAGACGATCCTCGGCGACACGTCGAGCGACTTCAACCAACGCTACGCCGCGTTGCGAGCCCTTCGCTTCGTGCTCGACGAGATGCCGCAAGTCGATCGCGCGCGCCTGCTCGCGGGGATGAAGCCGGCGCTCGAGCTCACCGATCAGACCGATCTAGTGATCGACGAACTTCGCAAACGCGAGGCCTGGGACCTGACCGCGACGATCGTGGCCCTCCACGACGATCCGCGGATGAGCGATCGCATCATCCGTCGCGCCATCATTGCGTTCGCGTTGGAGTCCCCTCGTCCGGAGGCCAAGGAACTGATCTCCTCACTCGAGCAGTCCAACCCCGACTGGATCGTCGACGCCAAGCGCATCCTCGAGTTCCAGCGTCTCCGCGACAAGGGAACGTAGGCCTTCCGATGATCCCCCCTGCTGAAGGGGGTTCCAATTCAACGTCACCCCGTCGTCCAAGGGGAACAGCAGGGGGTTTGGTTCTTGCTTCGTTGGATTGAATGTGGAAGTCGAAAGGAAAGAAGAAGAGATCCCCTCTATCTCCCAAGCCAAGCCCGCCAGGATTGCTCAGGGCCCCCGGCTCGACAAGGGGGGAGCAATGAATAGGACGAAAGCCCTTGGGTAAGGGGGGAGAAAGAGACCAGATGCACTGTCAAGACCTGACTTTCGGGTGCCACGGGCCGCTAACCGAGGATCTCTTCGCGGAGCTGTTCGTTGGATTTCTGAAGACGTTGCTTCGGGTCGTCGCTGGCCATGAGGAAGGACTTGAGGCAGCGAATCAGCAACATCCCGCGACGCGTGAGCTCTTCGCCGGGCAAACCACCGCCACGGACAATCGTCTCGACCACGCGAACGCCGCTGTGCGGCGAGATGTTCGAGGTGGTGATCTCGAGCAAAAGCCCCTTACTTCGAAGGTGGAACCACCGCTTCGATTGCCCACGCAGCCGTAGCACCGTCCGCTCGGACTGGCAATTGATCAGTTCCGCGCCGAGGGCATCCATGAACCCCCGGAGCTTGTGGGCGTAGATCTCCAGTGGCAGGAACGCGAGAAAGGTCGCTTTGACCCGCTCCTCGGTCACGGAGACGCCGGAAAGCGTTTCCGTCGGGGCTTTGGGCAAGGCCCGAGGAATGCGGATCGTGTCCTTCTGGCCGTTCGACTCGGCCCGCTCCTCGCGGTGACGCACAAAGTGCGCTTTCGCCGGTTCGACGGGAGCGACCGGATCGTCGACATCGTAGGGAGCCGGCGTCATCATCATCGAGGTCCCGAGTCCCGTCGCCTCGAGAAGGGCTCGCGCGAAGGCTCGGCACGAGGGGTAACGATGACTCGGGTCTCGTTGAATCGCGCGGGCGACGATGGATCGATCACTCGCCGGCAAGGGGGCGAGGTTCGGCTTGCCCGTCAGATGGAGATAGATGAGCTGGCGAACGTCGGGCGCCTCGAAGGGTCGCTCGCCCGTCAGGAGTTCCTGATACATCACCGCCAAGCTGTACTGATCGGCAGTGTCCTCGACTTGACCATCGAAGAGTTCCGGCGGAGCGTAGGGAGGGCTGATCGCCATTCCCGACACGCTCATTTGCGTGTTGCCCGGCTGGACGAGCCCGAAGTCGGCGACCTTGACATGGCCCGACGAGAGGAGCAGATTGCCCGGTTTGACGTCGAGGTGCTGGAGGCCATGCTCCTTGTTCATGACGTCGAGCACTTCGGCCGCCTCGACCAGGTAGCGGAGCAGCTCGTCGCGCGGGATGCCTCGTTTGTTCTGCTTGCGACACTCGGCGAAGCGCTCGTCGAGGCTCTTGTCGGCGAGTTCCATCACGATGACGAGAAAGGCGTCGTCGATGACCTCGAACCGTTCGATCGAGAGCAGGAAGGGATGGCGCAGCGCGCGGACTTTGCGCAGGCCGTCCAATTCGCGAACGTTGAGCGGCTCGCGCGAGGACTCGACCGGTGCGACCTTGATCGCCTTGGAGAGCCCGCCGGGAGCTTCGGCTTCCCAAACCTCTCCGAATCCGCCACGCCCGATGTGACGGATCAGGCGGTAGCCCGGAATCAACTGCGCATTCGGCTTGAGCAAGTTCGCCATCAGGGCTTCACTTTGTGGAGTACGTCCAATCCGGACAGTCATCGCGTCATGCCTGCCCAGCGGTACATGAATACGTCCATTGCGCTAACTTCCCGCTCCCAACAAGTGGTAGTACGAAGCGTAGACGCCTGGACGCGAAATTCTCTTTGCGAGATGAACCCTCTCAAGGGGCGTTCCAGGCCACCAGCTCGACGAATAGGTTCCTTGGATCTTTCGCTCTGAGGGCCCCGAGGTCAAGCGCATAGGCCATCGCTTTCGACACATGTCGGCGCGACAACCCATCCAAGTGCTCAACCTTGCGACGACGGTCGACACCGTCGCGCACGGACCCTCGCGTGGACACACTCCCCAGAAGCGTCGTCGCACGCATCTCGAAGGAACCTACTGCCAGCCTCGACGAGGACACGCCCAATCGGACTGCGTTCGACTCTTCGCCTTGAAGTACTTCCCTGTCAGAGGGGCGATGTCCCGGCCGTGAGAACATCGGGCACCAAGTGCCGACGAGCGAACATCCAATCTCCTAGCCTTCGACGGGTTCCCGATCCGCGAATAGCGAGAGGGTGCACTCGCTCAGGAACCGCCGCGGGGTCGACCCATCCCGTGGATGGCGAAGAAACCGCCGTCGAAAAACCACGTCCCCCCAGGGAACATTTATCGTCGCTAGGAGCACTGCTGAGGTTAGTATAGAATACAAATCCATGCCGTGTGCCGAACTTCAAGCTCGGCGCCACGCGGCCGACCGAGAACTTCGGGCGGCCCCAGTCGTGGAAAACCAGCCCGCGAAGGGTCGCTTCAACCTATCTTTGACTTGAAACCCAGGGGGGTAGTCCAGTACGATCTGGACGTGATGATCACACAGATTTTTCCAACACCATTGACGGTCCAGGATCTCCACGTCGACATGAATGACGTTCGTCACCGATCCCCACGACGATGGAATCTCGAAGGTAGGACTCGATGCCAGCCATCCTAACGGTCGCGGGCATCACCCTGCTGGGTTCCTTCATCTGTTCCCTTCTCGAAGCCGTCCTCTACACGGTGACGCCCTCCCAAGTGGAACTGCTGCGAAAACGACAAGTTTTCGGGGCCGATCTCTTGGCGCGGTTGCGGACCGACATGCAGGAACCGATCGCCGCGATCTTGACCATCAACACGATCACTCACACCGTCGGCGCCGCCTGGTGCGGAGCCTTGGTCGGCCACAACTACGGCGACTTCGCGCTGGGGATTTTCGCCGCGGTCTTCACCTTGGCGATCCTCTTCGTGACCGAAATCGTCCCCAAGAGTCTCGGCGTCACCTACGCCTATCAGATGGCCCCTTGGATCGCCTGGCCGATCCAAGTGCAAATTTGGCTGATCTGGCCGGTCGTGAAGATCTCGGCGCTGGTGATGGCGCTCTTCACCCAGAAGGACGAGAACCTCTTCCCCACCGAAGAGGAGATCATGGCGATGACCCGCTTGGCGATGAAGGGAGGCGAGCTACGTCCGCAGGAACTGGCGTGGGTCGAGAACTCGCTGCGACTCGATCAAGTCAAGGCGGCCGACTTGATGACGCCGCGCACCGTCGTCTACAGCCTTCCCGCCGACCTCCCGATCGAGGACGTCAAGGAACGTAGCCGGCACTGGGTCCACAGTCGCCTGCCCCTCACCGAGGACCAAGACCCCGACCAGATCGTCGGCATGGTCCATCGTCGCGACGTTTTCGACGCATTCGTCCGCCCCAAACCGGCGGTCAAGACGCTACGGGACATCAAGCGCGATCTCGAGTTCGTTCCCGAGTCGATGCGCGGGCACCAACTGCTCGACAAGTTCATCAAGGAGAAGCGACACATGGTCGGCGTCATCTCCGAGTATGGCGGCTTCGAAGGGGTCGTCACGCTCGAAGATGTGCTCGAGTGCCTGCTCGGCGACGAGATTGTCGACGAACACGATCGGCATGCCGACCTGCAAAAGGTGGCGCGCGAACGGGCCAAGGCCCGGGCGAAGGAACTCGCGCGGATTCGTGCCGAAGAACGGATGCTGACCAAGGACGCGTCGCAAGACCCGTCGACCGACGGGGAAACGTCGTCGGAAGAAACGGCGCCGACCAACGACCAGTCGCTCGCGATCTCCGACGCCGATTCCGGCCCCAAGCCGTCTCAGCCCTCCGACGAGCCCGGCCCCCCTTCTTCCAACAACAACCCGTAGGGCGGGCCTTACCATGCACCAGGGAGCGAAACCCCGGCTCCCGTATCTTCTCGTGCCTGATCGGATGAATTCATTGCCCAAGAGACTCTTGGGTGCCATGCCCATGTGGAGAACGCCGATGACTCAGCAGGCTCGCCCGCGAGAGGGGAGCGAGTCTTGATGAAGCGAACTCACCAATTAGGACACCAATGCCCCGTCGAGACCTGATGTTCGGGTACCACTGGCGGCTTGTCAGCCAGTGAGATCGAGTTACGTCACCGGCAATCCGAAGTTGGACGTTTGACCGTGCACCTAGAAAACGCTCGTCCAAGCAACCGCCTCGACGAGACCGAGCCCCCAAGACCCGCCGATCACCAGCGCCAACGCCGGCAAGACGAAGACCATCCAGTGCAGCAGAACGATGAGTGAATGGAAAAGCCGCCCTCGCGGGCTCCCCGCCAATTCGGGAGTGCGCCGAACCACGCGGCGCCAGCTCCAGGGTATCATCGCTCCAAATCCAATCATGCCAACGGCTAAGAGCACGATCGGGTGTGCCCGCCCCTCAAGGAGGAGCTTGCCCCCTCCGAGTCGGTCGACCATCAGTGCCGCGACCAGCAGAAGTGGCGGCAGGAGCATCTGCCATCGCCCTTCGCGGGTCATTGCCGTCAACAGCCCCACCCGATTCTCCCGCGAACTTGGCCTGGATCGAACGTGTCCCGTAGTTGAGAAGGCACCCCCACACTGCTAGAAAGCGCCGCGTGTCGGTGGTTACCAACCCCAACGAATTGGGAACAGGGATTTTCCCCTGCATCCGTCTGGCTTGGAGGCCGATTTGATGACACCGCCCGCGAACGAGACCCTGCCTGCCGAGGGCTGGATCGACATTCACAGCCACCTGTTGCCCGGGATCGACGACGGTTGCCTGAACCTCTCGCAATCGTTCGACTGCGTGGAGAAGCTCCTGGAGCGGGGTTTTTCGGGGACGATTTGCACTCCCCACATTTGGCCCGCCTTTTTCCCGGAAAACACGCCCGCCAACGTCGCCCGACGCGTCGAGCGACTCCGCGCCGAACTCGCTCAAGCGGGCATCGACTACGCGATCTGGGCAAGTGGGGAGGTCCGTATCGACGGCGACACGGTGCGGGTGCTGAAGGAGTTCGGCGTTCCCACCCTCGGGCCGAGCAAGAACGTCCTCGTCGATTTCTGGGACGAGAACTGGGACAACTCGGCGGAAGAGGTCTTTCGGTTCCTCCTCGACGGGGACTACCAACCGGTCCTCGCCCACCCAGAACGTATGTTGATTTCTGACAAGCAGTTAGACGAAGTCCTCGAACTTACCGAGCGGCTGGGCGTCTGGCTGCAAGGCAACTTCAACAGCATCTCCGGCGGTGAGGGACCACGGGCGACCGAGCTCGCCCGACGCTTCCTCGACGAGGACCGCTACTACGTCCTCGCGATGGATATGCACAAACCCGACAGCCTCCCAGGACGGTTCGAGGGGATGACACGCCTTGAGGACGAGTACGGCCAAGACCGCCTTCAAACGCTTCTTCATGAGCGTCCCCGTGAACTTCTGGCACCTGCCGGCTGAGCTCACCAGATAACCGATGGCCAACACCAGAGTTCTGGTGCTCCCCCCCTGGCCGTGTGCGCTTTTGCGCCGATTTTGGGCCATTTTGGTTCGGAATCGAGGCAAATCGGATGAAATCCGTCCCTTCTGAGCCCGAAATCAACCACTTTGGCACGTCCCCTGCGTTTAGATGACGGCACAGGCCTGTCCTCACCCGTCGTCACCCGGTTCCGTTGGAACGGCGATCGCTCCCCCAAGCGTGGTTGGTGACGACGGGTGGCAGGCCGCTTCACCACATCCAGAGGAACCCGGCGCGAGGGCGAACATCACCAAGCCGCCGCGTGAGCCGGGCCTCGAAGGAAGGAGATCTCGCGTGAAACCAGAATTGATGTTGAGCATCGTCGCGATCACCATTCATCTGATCGGATGGGGCAGTCTGGCCCTCGGCGCCCTTCGTCCTGTCCCCGCGATCCGTGAGATCGCCGACTCCCTACTGCTGGTGAGCCTCTTCGGACAGGGCATCGTCATTCTGGTCGCTTCTTTCTTCCACCTCGGTTGTGCTCTAACATCGGGATTGGCGCTGACGCTCTTGCTACTGTTGTCCATCCCGTCGCTCGCGCCGGAGCCGGCTCCCGAGTTCGGCACACGCTAGCAACCCGCTGATTGAGACGGCAGCGAATGGATCAAGGCGCTGCCAGGACAACTCACGACGATTCGCCCCTTCGGGTGCAAGTCTAACAGATCGGGCCCGACCGACCCGGCGAATCGACAGAAACCGATGGTGCCGGCGGCGAGGAATCGCCATCATGCCGGCCCGCCATCGTGACGGGATTGACGGCAATGACAGACCTTTGGCATAGTGCGGCCGGCGACCAGCGCTGGGATAGTCCCCACGCGACGAGTCATCTGTTGGAATCGACCACGGCGGACACGATGCCTGTCAGCAAGAGGATACTCCTGATCGCGCTCGGCGCCGTCGTCCTCTGCGCCGGCATCGCCGCGGTCGTCGCCTCGCGCTGGATCTCTCCGTCGGCCGACGTCAGCGAGGTCGGCGTCGTCTTCCCCGGCACCAACGAACGCCGCTGGGTCGACTTCGTCGCCGGCGTCAAACTCGCCGCCAAACGTCTCGACCTCGACGTGTCGACCCGCCGCGAGGCCCACGAATGCCTCGTCGAGCTCTCCCCCAAGCCGGTCCTCTTTCGCTGGTACCCCGACGTCGGCACCGGTAGCATTCACCGCCGCGTCACCGGCGCTTGCACTCAGTCCCAGCCTCCCGTCGCCCTCGTCGGCGCTCACAACAGCGTCCTGACCTTGGCGATCGCCGAGGCCCTGGCCGATTGCCCCGACCCCGACCGCGCTCCGGTCCTGCTGATGACCGAGGCGACCAAGGACGATTTGATCGACATCCACGCCGAGCGTTCGTTCCGCTTCGGTTTCAACAACTCACATCAAGCGAAGACCGTCGTCGATCGCCTCGTGACGTACTTTGCCGACGAGGGGTTCGCGAAGGCCAAGGTCCGGGCGATCATCGTCGATGTGGTCGACGATCCCTTCTCGGTCGACCTGGCTCACCGCTACAACAAGTCCCTCACGCAAGCGTTCGGCCCGATCGCCGTGGCGCCGCCCGCCGAGTTCGCCGGCCGCGACCCGCTCGACCCCGACGGTCCCTATTGGTCGCTGACCACCTCGACCGGTCGCTACGAAGACCCCAACCCCGAGGAGTGGGACCTCGCCCGAGCAACCATCGACCGCATGGCCGAGAACCCGCGAAATCGCTGGGTCTTGGTCCTGCCGGTGACGACGACACCGTTTCGTCGCTTCACCCACGCCCTGGAGGAGACGCTCCGCACTTGGTCGGATCCGGACGTCTCGAAGATGGTCCGCGAGCACTTGGTCCTCCTGTCGGGCGACTCGACCAACTATCACAGTTTCCGCGAGGTGGTCGGGCGGACGCCGGCGCCGTTTATCTTCTTCGATCACGTCAATCCGATCGATCCGTCGATCGTCACCGACTCGGATCGCTCGATCCCGACGCGAAGTCTCAACCGCGAGGTCGCCTTCACCCTGCTCAGCGCTTTGAAGCGGCTCGGGAAGGATGCCACGCCGACCACGCTCGCCGAGGAACTCGAGCACTACGTCCCGCCAGGCGCCACCGAGACGATGTTCCAGGACGGCGATCGTCGCGAAGGAGGCGGCGCGATCGTCGTCGTTCCCTCCGGTGACTTCAGTTCCTACGAGATGATCCTGCCACCCCATTGGCAGTAGACTGTCAAGAGCTTGCAGTCAAGGATCGGGAGATTGCTCCCCCTTGTCGAGTCAGGGGCGCCAAGCTGCCCTGGCGGGCTTGGCTTGTGTTCCTATTGCTCCCCCTTGTCCAAGGGGGAGATAGAGGGGGTCTTCCCGACGTCAGCCAATAGCCTGACCGACGATCCACGACCAAAAGACCTGTTCCCAATCCGTGTGGCGACGCGGTATGGTGGCGAACATCGTCCGGTCGGGATCCAACGCGCGACAGTTCTCCCCCTACTCGTGAGAACGACGTCGTCGCGTGGGCAAGAGCCAGGGCGGTTGCTTGGCTCGATGGACCATCGCTCATGACCCCTCGTTCCCGAGATCGAAAAACCGACCGTCATGCACCGGGAAGGACTTCTGTCCGCGGGGTCCATGGATGAAGCGGACCAGCATCAACCTCCTCCGTGAAATCGGCATCTCCGGACTCCTGACAATCCTCGGCATCGTCGCGCTGTTGGTGGTCGTGATCACCACCTTCGTCGCCCTCCGGCCCCCCACCGTCGAAGAGGTCGAACGCGATATCTGGGTCGACTGGGCCCGACTCGCGACCGACGCCCAAGGCCTCACCATCGTCGACCAACTCCGCGATCGCCGCCAAGCGGCCGGGCAACTCCTCGTCGAAACCCTCGGCAATCTCATCAACACCGAAGGTGACCGCTTTGTCGTCCGTACCGACGTCCGCGATATCCGTATTCGGGACATCGAGGACAACATCTTCGCCAACTGGCGCTCGAGCAGCGCCCTGGCGAGCGGCGATCACTGGCGCGAACTCGACATCGACCTCGTCGATCCCTTCGGCCAGAAGGTCGGCACCCTTGAGGTGAGCTACCAGTTCTACGGCGGCGGCCTCGAGTCCCTGCCCAACATTCGCCGGATCCAGACCCTCTACCGCGCGGCCCAAGTCCTGGTCGTCATCATCGCGATCGTCATCCTGGTCGCCCTCGGGGCCAATATCTCGCGGATTCGCGAACGCGCCGCCCGCCTGCGCAGCCAACAGGTCACGCTCGACCTCGCACGGCAGATGTGCCACGAACTGCGCAACGGACTCTGGGCCTTCTCTCTCGAGGGCCGCAATCTCCATCGCCTCTTCGAGATGATCGACCAATACGTCGACCAGAACGAGGAGGCCCTCGCCAAGGCTAGCGAACGGGTCGGACTCGAGGAGGTTCGCTTCAAGCGACTCCTGCGCACCTACTTAAAGCTTCTCGCGGAGCATCATCTCGATCCGCGCACCGACCTGGCCGCCTCCAACGACCTCGCCAAAGAGGCCCATCAGCGGATCGACTCCTTTTCGCGCTACATCAACCTCACCGTCGAACAGCTCGATCGCAACCTCCTGGGGATGGACGACGAATGGCATTCTGAAGTCGTCCGCCTCGGCGACGCCTGGGCGGAGGCCTGCAAACTGCTTGAGATGCGGCTTCGCTCCGAAGGAGTCACCACCAAGCGCGTGGGCGAAACGGAGCAGGACGCGGTTTGGGCCGATCGCCGAGCCCTGGTACACGTCTTCGTCAATCTTGCGAAGAACGCGGTGGAGGCGATGCGCGACTCGGCGGGCGATCGGATCATCACGGTCGCGCTCACACGTGAAGAAACGATGATGATTTGCGAAGTTCACAATCCGGGGCGTCCCATCCCCGCTGAATCACTACCGCATCTCTTCGAAGCGGGCTATTCCACCAAGCAGGGAGCATCGCGCGGCCAGGGTCTCGCGTTGGTCCATGAGGCGATCACCGCGATGGGGGGCCAAATCGACGTCACCAGCGACGCCGCCCAGGGAACCCGGTTCGTCCTGCGTTTGCCGCGCGCCGACCAGGAATGATCTCGACGCACCAGCATCCCTGACGCACGACTGGTGCATCCATGCCAAGGATCTTTGCGCGGAAACTTTGCGGATTCCGCGATGATAACCTAATCTTCTGAAGACGGAGCGAAGGTGCGCCCGTATCGTCACCCTCGCCGACGTGGACCAGGAAACAAGTGCGGCGCCTGACTCGTCACCAAGCGGCCGCATCCCTCTCAACCGACGGTTCACCGTACCCATGGACATCGCAACGCTCGTAGGGCTGATTGGAACCTTCACGCTCATCCTGATCGCGATCGGTTCCAATCTTCCCGGATTCATCGATCCCGCGTCGGTGGTCATCGTGATCGGAGGAGCCACTCTGACTGTAATGACGTCGATGCCGCTGGGACGCGTCCTCGGCCTGCACAAAGTCGTCATGAAGTCGGTCTTTACCCAAAGCAACGACCTCAAAGGACTTGCCTCGAAACTGGTCGAGTTCGCGACCGTCGCCCGCCGCGACGGCATCCTCGCTCTCGAAAACCACATCGACGACGACACCGACCCCTTCATCTCCACCGGCGTGCGGATGGCGGTCGATGGCACCGACCCGCAACTGATTGAGAAGCTCCTCTTCGCGGAGATCGAATCGCTCGCCGACCGCCACAAGAACGGCAAGGCGATCTGCGACCTGATGGGCAAGTACGCCCCCGCCTTCGGGATGATCGGCACCCTGATCGGCCTGGTGATCATGCTCTCGAACATGAGCGATCCCTCCGCGATCGGTCCCGGCATGGCGGTCGCGCTTCTGACCACGCTCTACGGCGCGGTCATGGCCAACGCGATCTTCCTGCCGATCGCCGACAAGCTCGCCTACTACTCGAAAGAGGAACTCAAGGCGCGCATGCTCATCCTCCAAGGGGTGATGGCGATTCAGTCGGGAGACAATCCCCGCATCGTCGAGCAGAAACTCAACGTCTTCCTCGCCCCCAGCGAGCGCGGCGGCCACGAAGAGGCGTAACCGACTTCCTTCCGTCGACGGGACGTGAGCATGGCAGATGACGACGAAGGCGGTGGCGTTCCCGATTGGGTCCTCACCTATGGCGACATGATGTCGTTGTTGCTCTGCTTCTTCGTCTTGATCTGCGCCATCAGCCAAATGAAGGAAGAGCCCAAGAACGCGGTCCTCGAGTCGGTCCTCGAACAGTTCGGCGACCCGGAAGTCGTCAAGATGTTCACCGCTTCCGAGGCCTTCAACAAAGCCGTCAAATTAAAAGGGCTCACCCTCGAGCAGATCGAACGGCGTAGCTCCAAGAATCGCAAGAAGGCTCTCGCCGGCTCCAAGGGGCCTCCGGGCAAACGCAAGCGTGTCGAGACCCTGCGCGACGGCCAACGACAGACCGTCGGTGGTCCGATCCTCTTCGAACCGGGATCGCCCTCGCTGACGCAGGAAGCCAAGGACGATCTCAAGCGCGTCGCCGATCAACTGCGCACCAAGCAGACGTTGATCGAGGTTCGCGGCTTTCTGCCACCGACGGGGCTTTCCGGAGGCAAGGGCTATCAAGACGCGCTGGAGCTGACCTACAAGCGGACCGAGGCGGTGGTCGCCAGCTTGGTCCGCGACGGGCTTCTGAACCGAGAGATCGTCAAAGTGACCCTCGCCTCGCCCGTTGAGGCCGCCACGATGCCGACGCTCAAGTCGGGCGAGAAGATGCGCGAACGCGTCGACATCCTGACCTATGACGAGGCGAGTTCCGACTTCGGCCGCGGCTCGATCCCGACCAGTGACTAGAGGGGCATGCGTCTCTGAATGTCAGTTGGTGGCACTCCCATCTCTCCCGTGGGAGAGGAAGCCTCTTGTTCCCCTCTCCCCGTGGGAGAGAAAGCCTCTTGTTCCCCTCTCCCCGTGGGAGAGGGGTTAGGGGTGAGGGGGTTCCGAGTGAGGGAACTCAGAATCCCTTCCGACGCACCGAGTCGTCGTCTCCCTCACCCGGCTCACGGCGTGTCCCGACCGTGACCGAAGGTGCCAACAGGAACGGAAAGTCGATGGAACCACATCATGGCTGACGATGACGACGAAGGTGGCGGCGTCCCCGATTGGGTTCTCACCTACGGCGATATGATGTCGCTATTGCTCTGCTTCTTCGTCTTGATCGCCGCGATGAGCGAGATCAAAAAGGACGAACAGATGGAGGCGATCGTCCGGTCCTTGATCAAGCAGTTCGGCGACAAGGAAACGATCAGTCGCTTCAACGAGTCCCAAGAACTCAGTCGCACCGACAAGAAGGAAGGGCGGATCCAGGACCCTACCGACGTCAAGGATCCCACCACGCGCAACCAAGCCGACGCCGGCTCCGAGGGCAAGGAGGGCGAGAAGCGCAAGACGGTCGTCGTTTCCGACGGTCGGCCGCAAGCGATTGGCGAGTCGATCTACTTTGACCCCGACTCCGCCACGCTCACCGACGACGATAAGAAGCAGCTCATGAAGAAGATGAACCGCCTGCGCGGCTTGCAGCACCTTGTCGAGATCCGCGCCTCGGTCTCCCCCGAGGATCGCTCCACCGAGGGATCCGCCGACCAAGGGATCGACTTGGCCTACCGCCGCGCCAAGGCGGTGGCCGACTACCTCGTCGACGAGGGAGGCCTCCGCCGCGAACTGGTCCGCTTGGCGTTCGACGCCCCTTCCACTACAAGAATGAGAGCCGGCGGCGATCGCGACTCCCCGAAGAACAACAGCGTCGAAGTGTTGACGCTCGAGGCGTCGCGCGTCGAGTACCACTAGCGCCCTGTTGGTCCGGGAATCTTGGGTGCTACTGGATGCTCGCCAGTGCGAACAAATGCTGTCGCCGTCAACGCGAACTTGGATGTTTGACAGGACATGATTCGTCTTGAAAGTTGATCGTCAACCCGAGGCGCGGCGTTGATCGGCCCCGGAGCACCACCACGAGTGGCATGACGTCGGCGAGTTGAGAAGAGCCGATCCCTCCCGAGCGCCGCATCGACGTCCGCTCCCGACGCCTTCCACATGGGGAACCACCGAACGATGTCGCAGCGTCTCAATTGGAACAGCCACGAACTGACCGCTGGCTGGCAGCAGGGCACGAAGGCCTTCTACTACGGACTCGGCCTCGAGGACAAGGATCTCGCCCAACCGCAGGTCGGCATCGGCGTCCCCTTGCTCGACGGCAATCTCTGTAACCAGCACGCCTACGAACTGGCCGGGAAGATCGCCGAAGGCTGCCGTGACGTCGGCATGCTCGGATTCCCTTTCGGCGTCCCCGCCGTCAGCGACAACATCTCGCAGGGCCACGAAGGAGGCAACGCGAGTCTCCCCTCTCGAAACATGATCGCCAGCGGCGCCGAGGCGGTCGTCAGCGCTCACCGCTACGACGCGCTCGTCGGCCTCCACCACTGCGACAAGAACGGCCCCGGCTTCGCGATGGCCCTCGCCCGACTCAACGTCCCGGGGCTCATCGTCGGCGGCGGCACGATCATGCCCGGCTCGCATCACGGCCGACCGGTCACGATCCTCGATGTGTACGACTCGCAAGCGGCCGCGGGGGTGGGAGCGATCTCGCGCGAGGAAGCCGACCAGATCCTCCGCGTCGCCTGCCCCGGACCGGGCGGTTGCGGCATCGCGGCCTCATTCAACACCTGGGGCATCGTCCTCGAGGCCCTCGGCCTGATGCTCCCCGAGAGCAGTTCCATCCCCGCGATCGCCGACGTCAAACGGGACGAGTGCCAACGGGCCGGCAGCGCGGTCCGCCGCCTCCTTGAGCAAGGGACCCGGCCACGCGACATCCTGACCGAGCGGGCCTTCCGCAACGCCGCCCGAGCCCTGGCCGCCGCGGGAGGCTCGACCAACGGCATCCTCCACTTGCTGGCTCTGGCGCGCGAAGCGGGGGTCGCCTTTGGCCTGCGCGAGATTCAAGCGATCATGCGCCAGACCCCGGTCTTGTGCGACTTCGCCCCGCGCGGCAAAGGGACGATGGTCGACCTCCACGAGTTGGGCGGGACGCCGGTCTTGCTGAAGCACCTGCTCGATGGCGGGTTCCTCGACGGCGATGCCCTGACGGTGACTGGCAAGACCCTCGCGGAGAACCTCGCCGACGCCCGTCCGCTCGCGACCGAGCAGCAGCTAATCGCGCCGCTGGATGCTCCGCTGAAGCCTCACGCCGACATCCAGATCTGCTTCGGAAACCTCGCCCCCGACGGTATCGTCTTCAAGGTCTCGAGCCTGAAGGAGACTCACTTTCGCGGGAAAGCGGTATGCTTCGAGGACCCGCGGGCGATCGTCGAGGCGGTCAACGTCGGCAAGATCCAGCCGGGCAGCGTCATCGTGCTGCGGCAAATGGGCCCCGTCGCCACGGGGATGCCCGAGGTCCTGGTCGCCACCGCGGCCCTCGCGACCCCGACACTCGAAGGGAAAGTCGCGTTCGTCTCCGACACCCGCGTCTCGGGCGTCTCGCACGGAGCGATCGGCGTCCACTGCTCGCCCGAGGCAGCCGTGGGAGGGCCGATCGCGCTGCTCCAAGACGGCGACCCGATCTCGTTCGATCTTCTCGAAGGAACCATCACCGTCCACATCAGTGACGACGAGCTGGCAGCGCGGCGCGGCGCCTGGCAGCCCCCGGCGCTTCGCTACCCGCGCGGCTACTTGGCGGAGTTCGCCTCCACGGTGACGCAAGCCAGCGAGGGCTGCGTCCCCAAGGCGATCCTCGACGGATCGGTCATTCGGACTCAGTAGCGCTCCACGTCCCGCAAGTCCCGGCCGAAGGGCAGCAGCGAGAGGATGATCAGCTTCAGGTGCTGCCACGCGAACGGAATCCCGATGATCGTGATCGCGCAGAGCCCCGCCGAAACCAGATGGGCAAGCGCGATCTCCCACCCGAAGAAGATGATCCAGATCGCGTTAAAGATGAGCCGTAGCGGGCTATTGGCGTCTTCCAGCTCCACCACTTCCTTGCCGAAAGGGCAGAAGATCGCGACCCCGAGCTTGATCGACTGAATGCCGAACGGAATCCCGATAATCGTCAGGCAGAGGATCAGTCCCCCCAAAATGTACCCGAGCCCGGCGAACAGCCCGCCGAAGATGAGCCAGAGGATATTTCCAAGGCAGCTCAATTCATCCCTTCCCAGTGACATGGTTCTCTCCACGCACATTGGCCACGCTAGTCTTCAATTCTAGCCGTCGTTAATTCGTTGCGAATTCGGGGTTCTTGGGTCAAGAGCGACGCAACGGAAGAACTTCCGGTCTAGAAAACCCTTCCAGGGTTTTGAGATGGTGGTCCTTCCTATCCCAGGGTGCGCGAAGCGCGACCCTGGGCTTCATTAGTCAATGCCTTCGGCATAGGGACAGGAAACCCGTTGTTCTGGCAATGCCACCCAACGCGGCCGTGGCATTCCCCTTTAGGGGGAGATCGTCCACCGCGTCTCATGTCACTCAATGGCGTGACCTACGGGAACGTTCAACGCGGCCGTGGTATTCCGTGATGGTGACACATCGTCCACCGCGTCTCGTGTCACTCAATGGCGTGACCTACGGGAACGTTCAACGCGGCCGTGGTATTCCCCTTTAGGGGGAGATCGTCCACCGCGTCTCGTGTCACTCAATGGCGTGACCTACGGGAATTTGCAACACGTTTACCGAACCGCACCGCGACGGGTTTCCCTTCCGAACGGCAACGCCGTTCTCTGATGAAGCCCAGGGTCGCGCTTCGCGCACCCTGGGTAGCGAACCATCGGAAACACCAACCCCGCAAGGGGTTGTCTCGTCTACAGCTCCCACACCGTGACACGGACCTCTTCGTAATCGCTGCCGGTGTTAATCATGGGAAAACCGAAGACCTCGGTGCGGAGCGGTTTGTGGGTGTGGCCGCAGAAGAGCGCCGCGGGCTTGGGGTCGCGAGCGAGGATGATCTTCCCCAGCAGACTATTGGTCCCGTACGCCCCGTAGAAACTGCGCGGCCAGCCGCAAAGCTCCACAAAGGGCAGTGTGTGCGTCACGACGATGACCGGTCGTCCCCGTGCCAGGGCGGCGTCGTAGCGACGCTCGAAGCGATGGGCGACCTCCGCCGCGATCTCGGGGTTCGTCTTCCCGCGCCGGTCGATGAGCCAGTCATTCCAGCCCAAACCGCCGTGACGGTAGGCTTCGTAGTCCTCCACGGGGATCTCGGGATCGCCGCCGCTGTAGTCGTAGTGACCGTAGCTGCCGACGACGGTGCAGGAGGGGGTCTCGAGGTTCCTCTCTTCGAGGTAGACCGCTCCCTCCGGCGACGGCTGTTTCCAGAGAATGTCGTAACGCTGGTGCCAAAGCTCGTGGTTACCCATCACCCAGCCGACCGAACAGCTCGGCCAGCGTTCGCGGACCTCGCCCACCGTGCGGGCGACGTCGTCGGGCATCCCGTTGTCGCCGCCGATGAGCACCACATCGGCCGTGATCTCCCGAAGTTCCTCGAACCCCAGGGCAATCTCGAGGTTGTTGAGCCACTCGTCCAGATGCAAGTCGGTCAGGTGCACGATCGTCGGCATTCCACAGCCTTTCCAGGTCGTCATGGGGCGGTTCCGGGTGGCCCAGGTTGCTCGTCAACCTGGGTGGCGCTGCCACAAGAGGCTTCTCTATGGATGTGGTCTTCAGGCATCCCCACCAAGCAACCGGACGATGCGTGTCGGAATTCAAGACACTGGCTCATCGAAACGTTGGCGGGCCTGTTCCTTCACCCACTTCAAGAGAATAGGAGTCTTCCAAGGACCACTGCGTCCGTCGCACGCCCAGACTGGCGAGCAATTTGGACCACCCAGGGAAATAGTCTGGAGTAGCTCTTCTTTTTATGGACCCGTTGTCGCTACGATGCGGTCGACTGCGTCGATCGAGTCGCCTGCCTACGCTCGGTCACTCTTCCCCGGCGGACGCCCCTTGATCGGGTGCGTAGAATTCCAGCGGGATCCTCATCCTTGCGACAACGACCCACAACTCAAGCGCGAGAGTGACGATGGCGATTCGCTTCGACAAGTTCACCGTGAAGGCCCAACAGGCCGTTCAGCAAGCTCAGTCCTTGGCCTCGGACCGCGACCAACAAACGGTCGAGCCGGTCCACCTCCTCGCGGCCCTTCTCGACGAGGGCGAGGGGATTGTTCGGCCGCTGCTCAACAAACTTGGCGTCAATGTCGAGCAGATGGACAGCATCGTCCATTCCGAAATGGATCGACTTCCCAAAGTCAGCGGCGTCGGCGGGGGCGAATACCTCTCCCCGACACTGAAGAAGTCCCTTGAGGACGCTCAACGTCGCGCCGAGCAAATGCGCGACGACTACACCAGCACCGAGCACCTCCTGCTCGCTCTCTCCGCGACCGAGAAGACCAACGAGATCTTTCGCGTCCACGGCGTCGGCGAGAAGGAGATCCTGCAGGCGCTGCAATCGGTTCGCGGCACCGGACGCGTTAGCGACCAGAACCCCGAAGAGAAGTATCAGGCCCTCGAACGCTACGGCCGCGACCTCGTTCAACTCGCCCGCCGGGGCAAGCTCGATCCGGTCATCGGTCGCGATGGCGAGATCCGGCGCGTCATCCAAGTCCTTAGTCGCCGGACGAAGAACAACCCAGTCCTCATCGGCGAGGCGGGTGTCGGAAAGACCGCGATCGTCGAGGGACTCGCCCAGCGGATCGTCAACGGCGATGTCCCCGAGGGCCTCAAGGACAAGAGCGTCATCGCCCTCGATCTCGGGGCGTTGATCGCAGGCACCAAGTATCGCGGCGAGTTCGAGGACCGGCTCAAGGCGGTCCTGCGCGAGATCGACGAGGCCGAAGGGAAGGTCGTCCTCTTCATCGACGAGATGCATACCGTCGTCGGCGCCGGTTCGGCCGAGGGGGCGGTCGACGCGTCGAACCTGCTCAAGCCGGCACTTGCCCGGGGCGAACTGCACTGCGTCGGCGCCACGACCCTCGACGAATACCGCAAGCACATCGAGAAGGACCCCGCCCTCGAACGGCGCTTCCAACCGGTCTTCGTCGGCGAACCGAGTCTCGAGGACACCATCGCGATCCTTCGCGGACTCAAGGAGCGCTACGACGTTCACCACGGCGTTCGCATCAGCGACCCCGCGCTCATCGCCGCCGCGAAGCTTTCGCAGCGTTACATCACCGATCGCCAACTCCCCGACAAGGCGATTGACCTCATTGATGAAGCCGCGAGCCGATTGCGGATGGAGATCGACAGCATGCCGACGGAGCTTGACGAGCTACGTCGCAAGATGCTGCAACTGGAGATCGAACGCGAGGCCCTCAAGAAGGAGCCCGACGAGGGGAGCCGGCAACAGCTCGACCAGGTGGAGAAGCGACTCGCCGAACTGGCCGAGCAACGGACCGGACTGGAGACGCGTTGGCAGAACGAGAAACAGCACATCACCGCGCTGAAAGAAGAGACCGAACAGCTCGAAGAGGCGAAGGTCGAGCTTGAGCGCGTGCAGCGCGAGGGGAATCTCGAGAAGGCGGCCGAGATCCGCTACAGCCGCATCCCCGCCCTGGAGCAGCAACTCAAGGAGTCGGAGGCGAAGCTCAAGGAGATCCAAGGCGACGGCTCGCTGCTCAAGCAGGAAGTGACCGCCGAGGACATCGCCGAGATCGTCAGTTCGTGGACCGGCGTGCCGGTCTCGAAGATGCTCGAAGGGGAGAAAGAGAAACTTCTCCAGATGGAGCAGCGACTCGGCCAGCGCGTCATCGGTCAAGAGGAGGCACTCACCGCTCTCTCGCACGCGGTCCGGCGCGCTCGTGCGGGCTTGCAGGATCCGAATCGTCCGATTGGCTCGTTCCTCTTCCTCGGTCCGACCGGCGTCGGCAAGACCGAGACCTGCAAAGCCCTCGCGGAATTTCTCTTCGACGACGAGCAAGCGATCGTCCGACTCGACATGAGCGAGTACATGGAGAAGCATTCGGTCGCGCGGATGATCGGGGCCCCTCCCGGATACGTCGGTTTCGAGGAAGGGGGACGGCTTACGGAAGCGGTTCGGCGCCGGCCCTACTCGGTCGTCCTTCTCGACGAGGTGGAGAAAGCCCACCGCGACGTCTTCAACGTCCTGCTGCAAGTGCTCGACGACGGCCGCTTGACCGATGGGCAGGGCCGGACCGTCGATTTCAAGAACACCGTCATCATCATGACCAGCAACATCGGCAGCCAGTTCATCAGCGAACTGGGCGGGGCCGACGAGGAGCTGATGCGACGGCGCGTGACGGAGACGCTTCGGGAGCATTTCCTGCCGGAGTTCCTCAACCGCATCGACGAGGTGATCATCTTCCACAACCTCGATCGTCGGCAGCTTCGCCAGATCGTCCGCATCCAGCTCGAGCGGTTGACCCAACTCTTGGCGGAGAACCAGATCACGATCGACGTGACCGAGGCCGCTCTCGACGCGATCGCCGACGAGGGCTTCGATCCGGTCTATGGTGCTCGGCCCTTGAAGCGGGTCATTCAGCAGAAGATCCAGAACCCGCTCGCGACCGAGATCCTCGAGGGCAAGCACGCGCCCGGATCGAGTCTGCTCGTCAATCACGTCGACGATGGGTTTGTGATCGTACCGAAGGAGGAAAAAAGCTCGGCATCGTGAGATACTGGGGAAGAGTGAGCGGGTGAACGGGAGTGAGGAGACTGAAGGAGCGAAGACCCCCCTAATTCCCCCCTTGGACAAGGGGGGATGTAGAGACGTAGAAAGCAAGCAACCTTACCTAGACAGCAGGAGAACCGAATGATTCGTCGATGGGGATGGAAGGTATTGGGCTTGGCGGCGGTGGTGCTGCTCGCGGGAATCGCGGGAGGGAGCACGACGGGTGTCGCGGTGGCGGAGGACAACGTCTCGGTCAGCACCGAACGCCCGGAAAAGATGCTGGTCTACGTCGGCACGTTCACCCGCGGCAAAAACGGCAGCAAGGGGATCTACGTCTACGAACTCGACATGAAGACCGGCTTGCTCGAACCGGTCAGCACCGCGAGCGACGATCAGAACCCCGGCTTCCTGGCGATCCATCCGAACAAGCGCTTCCTCTACGCCGTCAACACGATGCCCGGCGGCAAGGGGAAGAACAACGGCGGCGTCTCGGCCTACGCGATCGACCCCAAGACCGGCAAGTTGACCTTCCTCAACCGGCAGGCCTCCGAGGGCAACGGGCCGTGTCACCTCGCGGTCGATGCGACGGGTAAGAACGTCCTCGTCGCCAACTATGGCAGCGGCAGTATCGCCAGCCTGCCCGTCGGCCCCGATGGCAAACTGAAGAAGGCCGCCTCGGCGATCCAGCACGAGGGCTCGAGCATTCACCCGACGCGGCAGAAGGGACCGCACGCCCACTCGATCAACGCCGATCCCGATGGCAAGTTCGCTTTCGCCGCCGACCTCGGTCTCGATCAGGTCATCGGCTACAAGATCGACCCCTCGACCGGCAAACTGATCCCCACCAACAGCGTGAGGGTTCCCGCCGGCGGCGGACCGCGGCATTTCACGTTTCATCCCAGCGGCAAGTTCGCCTACGTGATCAACGAGCTGAACTCGACGATCACCGCGTTCGTCTACGATCCGGCGACCGGGATGCTCACGCCTTACCAGAACATCGGGACGCTGCCGCTGGGAGTCGTGCCGAAGAACACCACCGCCGAGGTGCAAGTTCATCCGTCGGGCAAGTTCCTCTACGGTTCCAATCGTGGGCATGACAGCATCGCGGTCTTCGCCATCAACGAGCAGAACGGCAAGCTGACGGCGCTCGAGCATGTCTCGACGCAGGGCGAAACACCGCGCAACTTCGGCATCGACCCAACGGGCAAGTTCCTGCTCGTCGCGAATCAGAACACCGACAACGTCGTGGTGTTCGAGATCGACCCCGAAACCGGTCGACTGACGTCGACGGGCATCGAGGTGAAGATTCCCTCGCCGGTTTGTGTGAAGTTCCTGCCCAAGGCGAAGTGATTGGTCAGAAGACCGCACAAATGCGTGAACCAAACGCCGCCCGGACCCTTCCTTGGAGAGGAGTCTCGGCGGCGTTGGTGCGTTTTTGAGAAGTGACAGAGGGTGAGTACGATGAGCGATCTCGGCGTCACTGGGAGACGAGCGAGGAAACGTCACACCGGTTTTCCGATGCTTTCGCTGTTCGCTGCCTTTGCTCTTGGTTTGATCTCCACGGGTTTTTTGGCCGACGACAACGCGATTGACTCCGGGCACTACGGCGATTGTCGCTACCGCATCTCGATCGATTCAAAGGCGGACAAGAACATCGAAGCCATTGCCAACGACCTTGGCGTAGCGATCTGGGGCAAGGACATTGGCCCCAACATGCTCTGGAGAACTCCGAAGAACCCAGGCTGCTGCCTACGATTGGAAGTGAGGCCTTGGATTCCCACTGGTCAGCAGGGCTTCGTGATCAATGTTCAACACGGCGGTGCGTTGGTCACCGCCACGGATATCAAGCAGCTTCGCGCTGCGGCGGATCAGCTCAAGACATCGATGATAGTACACCGCGGGAGGCCCCATCTACCGTTGGGGCTCCAAAGCAACTACCCGCTGGCGATCACGACGAAGAGTCCCGAATTGTCCCAAGATGAGGGAGAAAGAAGCGGTTCGGGGTAGCAGAAGATGCTACCTCTCCGAACGGCAACGCCGTTCTCGAGCAGAGCCCAGGGTCGCGCTTCGCGCACCCTGGGGACCAAACCGAGGAGAAATCCACCTCCTTGGGGTTGTCCAAACGCGAGGTGCTGAACTGGTGATGAGTGCGAACCCCTCAAGGGATTCCGATTAGAAAACCCTTCCAGGTTTTGGGTTGTGGATCACTCGACCCTGGGCTTCGCTAGTCAATGCCTTCGGCATAGACCCAAAGACTTCGCTGCGTTGCCGGCGGTTTGACGCGGCAACCTAGAGAAGGGCGCATCGCTCGTTCGCCCGAGGCTCAACGTCGACGAGGGACTTCCGACGTCGCCGCCCAGCGCCCTAGGTCGCAGAGGAATCGGGACCAGCCAGGAGCGTTCCTCGACGCGTGCTTGGCTTCCGCTCACGCTTCGAAACTCCTAGAACAAGAAGCGGAGAAGGGGATTGATTCCCGACTCCGACCACCACACGCGACAATCTCGCGACAAGGAAGTTTCATGCGCATCATCAAGATTGTCGGGCTCTTGTTCCTTGGCGTCTTCGCATTGCGCGGCATCTCGACGCTCTGGGAAACCAAACGCCCGGATCCCCCCAAGGCGAAAATCACCCCGCCCGTCGTTCGGATCGTCACGCTACAAAGCGAAAGTTTCGCCCGCCGCGTCGAGCGCCATGCCCGCTTGCAACCGCGACGCAAATGGCAGATCGCCCTCGAAGTGAGCGGTCGGCTCGCACAGCGGCCGGTGGAGAATGGCGACCTTCTCGAGCGCGGAGCCCTGGTGCTCGCGCTCGATCCCGAGCCGTTCGTGGCCAACCTCGAACATGGCGAAGCGATGCTCCGCCAAGCCCAGGCCCGAACGACCCTCGCCGGCGAGATCCTCGAACGGATCAAGCGGCTCTACAAGACGAAATCCGCTTCCCGCGAGGAACTCGACCAGGAACAGGCGGACCTCGACGCCTCGCTCGCGGTCGTCGCCGCGGCCCAAGCCGACGTTCGCAAGGACCGCTACGACTTGGAGCATTGCCGCTGGGCCGCTCCGGCGCCGGGGATCGTCAGCGCTCTCTCGACCGAAGTGGGCGAGTTCGTTCGCGAGGGGGACGTGCTCGGCGAGTTCTCGCAAGTCGACTCGCTGTTGGTGAAAGTGCTCGTCCCCTGGGATATCCGCCGAGGGGTGGAACCGGGCACGAAGGGGGTGGTGGTCGATGGTTGGCAGCGCGAGCATTCCGCGACGCTGCTTTATGCCGCCGCCGTGCAAAGCGGGCAGACGGGTCAGTTCGAACTCGAGTTCGAAGTCCCCAATCCGACCGGCGAGCTTCTTTCGGGCGAGCCGGTGGTGGTGCGGTTCGAGTCAGGGGCTCCCATCGAGCGACTGCGTGTTCCCCGGAATTCGATCTTCGAAGAGTACGGTCAGTGGCGCGCCCTCGTCCCAGGCGAGCGGCCGGACGACTCCACCGAGCCCTTCCTGGCTCGCAGTGTGCCGATCACCCAAGGGGGCGGCGATCCGGGAGAAGGTTGGGTCGAGGTCTATACGGGACTTCGGCCGGGCCAGGAGATCCTTGTTCCCAGCCGGGTTGCCGCGTTGCGTGACGGCACCCGCATCGTCGAGGGACGCGTGACGGACGTCTGGCTTCCTCCCTACGCGACGCCGACCAAGCGTTCCTCGTCGCTGGCGGATCTCGATGCTCCCGCCGAGTCGGTGCTCGACGACAGCCAAGTGTCGACGCCGATCCAAGAGGATTCCCCATGATCGCGGTGGAGATGGAGCTTCCCACCATGCCGAGCACGAGATGTCATCCTCTTATTACCTCTCCTTGGGGAGAGGTCGGCGAACGCAGTGAGCCGGGTGAGGGAGTTTCCGGCTCGGGAGGACAAGCGATTTTTTCGAAGACGAAGCCCCTCACCCCTAACCCCTCTCCCACAGGGAGAGGGGAACAAGAGGTTCACTCTCCCACAGGGAGAGGGGAACAAGAGGCTCACTCTCCCACAGGGAGAAGGGGAACAAGAGGCTCACTCTCCCACAGGGAGAGGGAAATCCAACGTCTCGACATCGAGCGTTGGACCGACCACTGGGAAGGAGAATCGGTAACGCCATGCCATTGATGCGCTTCGTGTTGAAGCACCGAATCTTCTTCAACCTGCTCTTCTACCTCCTGCTGCTCGCGGGCTGGATGGTCTACCTGCGGCTGCCGGTCGACGTCTATCCCGATGTTCCGTTCAACGAGGCCTCGATCCGCGCGGTGTGGCCCGGAGCCACCGCGAAGGAAGTCGAACTTCTCGTCACCCAGAAGCTCGAGGACGAGATCCTTTCGGTCCAGGACATCGTGAAGGTCCGATCGGTCAGCGCTCGCGATCGGTCGACGCTCAACGTCAAGTTCGAGGAGAATCTCTCGACGCAGCAGTTTCAGAACCGCGTTCAGGATCTGCGGGCGGCGGTCAATCGCGTCCACGACTTGCCGTCCGAGATGGAAGAGACCGTCGTGCAAGCCCTCAGCGCATGGGACGTCTTTCCGCTCTGCCAAGTGGTGATCAGCGCCGGTGACGCGGGCGAACCCTTCACGGACGACTTGGAGTTCCAGGTCCGGCAGGTGACCCGGCGACTCGAAGCGGAACTGCGCGACGTCCCCGGCGTTCAGAAGGTCCTCGCCTCCTTCCGCGATCCGGAGATCCACATCAAAGTCCGCCTCGAGGACCTCTGGCAACTCGGCTACACCCTCGACGAACTGGCCGATCGCCTTCGGCGACTCAACCAGGACTTCTCCGCCGGACAGCTCAATCTCAGTTCGACCCAGTTCATCCTGATGACTAAGGGCGGGCTCGAGGATCCGAAAAAACTCGAGGATCTCGCCCTCTTCGAACGCCGCGATTTGGGACCGGTTCGCCTCGGCGATGTCGCGACGGTCAGCGCCGGCTTCGAGGAGGAGATCACTCGCGAGCGTTTCAATCAGCGACCCTGCCTGACGCTCGCGATCGTGAAGGAACTCAACGCCGACTCGGTGTCGATCGTCCAAAGCGTCAAGAGGGCGGTCGAGGAGTTCAAGGAGGCGCAATCGCTTCCCGAGAACGTCAACATCGACGTCATCAACGATGCGTCCCAGATCATCCGCAGCCGAATCAACATCCTCAAGCGGAACCTCGCCGGCGGTCTCGTGCTAGTCGGTGCGCTGTTGTGGATCACCGTCGGAGCCCGCAACGCGTTTCTCGCGCTACTGGGGATTCCGTTCTCGGTCCTCTCGGCGTTCATCCTCTTTCCGGTACTGGGACTGACCCTCAACGCGATCAGCCTCTTCAGTCTCGTGCTCGTTTCGGGCATGGTGGTCGATGACGCGATCGTCGTGCTCGAGTCGATCTACCAGAAGGTTGAGTCGGGGCTCGAGATCGAGGAAGCAGTCATCCGCGGCAGTTCCGAAGTCCTGATGCCGGTGGTCAGCGCTTCGCTTACGACGATCGCCGCGTTCTTGCCGATGCTCATGACCGAGGGGATCATGGGCAAGTACTTCAGCATCATCCCCAAGACGGTCGTGGTGGTGCTGATCGCTTCCCTGGTCGAGTGCTTTTTCATCCTCCCGGTGCACTACCTCGATCTCCATCATCTGCACGAACGGCTCGGCAAACGCTTTCGCGACCGTTTCGGCGGGACAAAAAAGGCCGAATCCACGAGCGAGAAGGAACCGGCTCGGGGCGACCAGATCTTCAAGCGAACCGCGGACGCGTTCGCAAGCCTGACGGAACGGCTGATCGAATACCCTTGGCGGATGATCGTCGCGGGCGTGCTGCTCGTCGTCGCCTCGGGCATGCTTACCAAGTACATTCCCGTCGAGCTCTTTCCGTCGGACTTTCAGATCTACGCGGTGACGGTGCGGCTTCCGGAAGGCTCCACGCTCGAACGGAGCCTCGAGGCGGCGGTCTATATCGAGAAGCATCTGCAACCCCAGGTCGACGACGATGAGGTTCAGTACTTCTTCGCCAACGTCGGGCAGTCCTACAGCCCCGACAACCTTCTCGACATGTCGCCCGACCAGGCGCAGGTGCTGGTCTTCATGCACGAGGACGAGAAGCACCCCGACCGACGGCTGGAGAAGACGCGTCGGAATCTCGAGGAGGCCTTCGCGAAACCGGGCGCGCCGCCCCTTCGCAGCATGATCGTCGACTCGCCCAACGACGGGCCGCCGACGGGTAAGCCGGTCATGCTTCGGATGCAGATCGCCGACTACGAACTGGGCGAACGGCTGGCCGATCGGGTCGCCGAGTTTCTCAGGACGCAGCCCGGCGTCCACTCGATTCAGACCGATCTCGATCGCGGTCCGCTCAGTGTCGATCTGTTGCTCCGTTCGGAAGCCCGCGACTTGGAAGGATTCGACGAGTCGCAGGTCGGGCTTGTCTTTCAGTCGGCCAACTTCGGCATCAAGGTGGGAACCTTCAAGGATCCTCGCTATGGCGAAGCGTACGACATGCGGCTTCTACTCGACAAGAAGGACCGGCGCGATCTTCAGGGACTGACCGCGGCGCCGGTGCGACATCCCCGTTCGGGACATCTCCTTCCCGTCAGTCAAGTCGCGACCCAGGAGGCTCATTCGAGCTTCAAGGGACGACCGCACTACGGAGGACGGCGCAATGTCACGGTCACCGCCGAAGTCGACTCCGCCGTCACCACCTCCAGCGAGGTCAACGCGCGGCTCGACGAGTGGCTCCAGGAGAGCGGCATCGCGGCGGCTTGCGAGAACACCCAGTTGGGAGGCGAGTTCGAGGAGACGCGCAAGTCGTTCGACTCGATGAGCCGAGCCTTCATCCTCGCGGTCATCCTGATCTACATCATCCTCGCGTCCCAGTTCGGCAGCTACGCCCAACCGATCGTGATCCTGGCGGCGGTTCCCTTCGCGTTCGTCGGCGTCGTGCTCGGGCTTTTGGCGATGAACATTCCCTTCACGATGACCAGCTTCACCGCGGTGATCGGCTTGGCGGGGATCGTCGTCAACGACACCATCGTCTACGTCGCGACGGTCAATCGATTCCGCCGGGAGGAGGGGTTGAGCCAGTCGCGGTCGATCATCGAGGGGGTTCGCGTCCGATTGCGGCCAATCGTCATGACCTCCGTGACGACGATCCTCGGACTCTTGCCGATGGCGATCGGAATCGGCGGCTTCAGCAAGATCTGGTCCCCGTTCGCGGCGACGATGAGCTTCGGGCTGACCAGTGCTCTCTTGTTGACGCTGCTGGTGGTGCCGTGCCTACTTCAAGTCATCGGTGTCCCCGGCGGCAAGGAGACGTCCGAGGAGAGCGACGCTCTCGCGTAGCCACCTTCGCCCGATCTGTCACGACACCACCGACTCCCAGCGGCTGACCAGCGTCCCCTGGAGCCCCGCGATCCATCTCGCCGGGTGCCAAGGGAACGATGAACCTGGACCGGCCTTGATCCACCGCAACTACTATAAGAGGGGTGGGGAGTCAGCGAGCGCGCCGCCGTGCTCCGGAGACATGCCAACGCGTGAGGGAAATAGATGCCAGAACGACCTCCCGGACTCGATAGTCGGGAGTACTCGTCGGTCCATCCGTCGTTGATGATGACCGGATCATGGGCTCATTGGGTCCCTCAAGATCCGTATCGTCGGCTACGGCGAGGCATCTTCGCGTTGGTCTTCACCTCGGTGACCGGCGTCGCCGCGTACGTGATGCTCGCCGGATTGAGCTTCGTCGAAGCCTTCTATATGCTGATCATCACGATCTCAACCGTGGGCTATGGGGAGATCGGACCTATTTCGCCGTGGGCTCGGGCGGTCAACTGCTACGTCATTCTGGTGGGCATCACGGCGGGTGCGTACACCTTCGGTGGATTGGTGCAGATGATGGCGGAAGGGCACATCGAACAGTTCGTCGCGGGCGCCAGCAAGAACCGCAGGATCGAGGGCCTCCGCGACCACCACATCATCTGTGGTTACGGACGCATGGGCGAACTGATCTGCGAGCACTTGGCCAAGCGAAACAAGCTCTTCGTGCTGGTTGAGTTCGACCCGCTCCGGGCGAGCGCCGCCTCGGTCAACAATTACCTCTGCGTCACCGGCGACGCGACCGAGGAGGAGACGCTTCGCCGCGCCGGCATCAAACGGGCCCGGAGTTTGGTCTGTGTCCTGCCCAGCGACGCGGACAACGTCTTCGTCACACTGACCGGTCGGGACATGAACCCGAACCTCTTTATCACCTCTCGGGCGGAGCAACCGGCGACCGAGAAGAAACTCTTGCAGGCGGGAGCCGACCGCGTCGTCGCCCCCCAGGTGATCGGCGCTCAGCACATCACCAACCTTCTCTTTCGGCCGACGACCGTCGACATCCTGGAACTGGTCACCGGCCGCCAGAGCGTCGATCTCGAACTCACCGAACTGACCATCCCCGAAGGGGGTATCATTCACGGCCAAACGTTGGCCCAAGCCGAGATCCGCCGCAAGACCGGCGTCATCGTCGTCGCCATCAAACGGACCGACGGCGAACTCCTCGTCAATCCCGACAGTCACATCGCCCTCTACTCCGGCGACACCATCGTCATCCTCGGCAAGCGCGAGAACATCGACAGCTTCAGCCGCCAATTCGCGACCTAGCGGCGACGGTCTGGCAACTATCGCCGCGACGCGCTCTTCTTTCGTTGGTGCTCGACCGTCTTGCGAATGTAAGCGGCGGCATCGGGCGTCTTGCAGTTGGTCGCGCCGTGGTCGACCTCGACCTTACCGATGCGCTTGGCGGCGGCGAGTGCCCGCTTCTCCAGAATGGAATTGCGAACGCCAATCGCGATCAACGCCCCGTTCATCGCGTGCCGGACACGATTCGGACGTTCGTGAATGTGGGCCTCGATCGCGTCGATCCGGGCCGCAAGCTCTTCATCCTCCAAGCCGGGATCATTCATCGCCAGATGGGCGAGCACGTTCCAGCCACACGCGGCGATCCACTCCGTCCGCGACTTGATCCATTGGTCGGCGCGTTGTCGGGCGGTGGACGTATTCCCGACGAGCTTGGCGAACATCCCGCCCAGGACATCGTCGTCGAGATCATTGACCCAGGCGTCGAGCTTGCGGGCGGTCATTGCGGCGGGATCGGCGATCAGGGTGGCGAGGATGCGGGCGTCGTGATTGCCGGACGACCAAAGTGCCTCGGCGAGGACTTGGTCGGTCTTGATGCGTTTCTGGAGTTTGTAGAGTTCGGCGTAACTGACCCCGAACTGGTGGGCGTTGACGCCGTGGCGGGCGTAGATCTTGCGATTTTGCTCGGTGCCGAGCGACTCGAGTTCGCGAAGGAGGTCGGTTGGTGTCATCGCCTCCTCAACGGGCGCCTAATGGACTGTTCCAACGTTAAGTTGGTGTTGGTGCAACCCTAACCCTTTCGCACTGGCTGACAAGCGGCCAGTGGCACCCCAAAGCCTAGCTCGTTGCGTCAAATCTCGGCCCTTGGATCGTGCGGAGGATTGCCCAATCATAGGCGTCTTCTGCATGCCCACCGCGAGCGTGGGCATGGCACCCCAAGAACTCTGTAGTCAATGAATGAATCAATCAGGGCTGCTAGGGCTGCTCCGTGACCGCGGCGGTCGGAGGACCGGCGGGATCGTGGAGGAGCGGCGACGTATTGTTGGCCGTCTCGCCTCCGGCCTTGGTCCCGAGACTTCCCCAGACGCCGAAGGGTGACTCGTTGTGGAGCTGCTCGAGCGTTCCCTCGGCGGAGAGGTTTCCGTGGTCGACCGCGTCGGTGATGAACGAGACCGAACCGTCGGCATAGACGACGTTGACCCCACCCTTGTGGCGACTACTGACCGTGAAGTGGCCCCATCCCTCGCTGTCGTTGCTCACGCATGAGAGACTATTGGGAGGGACAACGGTGTTAAATCCGGAATAGTAGGGCCGGCCATCACTCCAGCGGACGCCGGGAAAGCGCCTCGGGTCGTTCTTGCCCCATGAGCCGATGCCGGGCCACGCCATCATGCAGTCTTGCGGAGCCGCTTCGGTAACCTTGAGGACCACGTTGGCGACGGTATCTTCCCGGTTCTCGTTGTTGCCCGCGACTTTCTCCGCGAAGAGGAGGGTTCGCGAGAGTCCGTCGGAGACATCGGCGAGCGAGGTTCTTCCGTTGGGCGAAAAGATTCCCCGCGTGTCGGCGACGCGATCGTTGTCCTTGACCAGATCGCCGACGCACGCCTTGTAGTTGAGCTGTCCGGTCCAACCCTCGCAACGATTCGCGGGGAGGCGCAGATCACTCGGGCAGCGGAAGATCGAGAAATCCCGATTGAGGTAGCTCCGCGCCTCTGGATGCCCATTCTGCCAGCCGCCGAGAACCGTTCCCCGATCGATGGCTTTTTGAAACTTGTCGTACGCCGCTTGCTCGTCGAGCAGCGGGAGCAAGCGATAGGTCCAACTGATCGGCTTGGGGCTCTTCCCCTCGCCCATGATGTCGACCGACAGCGGCGGAAAGAGCCGGTTGCTGTCGACGTAAGCCGCCACCGCTTGGCCGAGATTCTTCAGGTTATTGGCGCAGTGGGTCCGACGCGCGCTTTCGCGAGCGCGCTGGACGGCGGGCATGAGGAGGGCCACTAGGGCCCCAATGATCGCGATGACCACGAGCAATTCCACGAGGGTAAAGGCGTGGCGCTCCCAGCGATGCCGAATCATCTCAGACTCCAGAGTAGGGTGTTTGGCAGGAATGCAAGAGAAAGGAAGCACCCTGCCAGGTTCGCCGGATTCGGGGAAAGAATGTGCCTCCGGGGCATGCTACCAACTGAACGTGCCCAACGCCAACCATTCCGTGGCCTTGAACACCGATTTCATTCGATCGAGCCGCAATGACTCCGTTCGACGGCAGCGGGCACTCTATCTAACCCTGTCCGTTCGAGTTCGGATCGACAACCTTCCGAGATTCGAACGAGAAATTTGGCGCGGCTCTCGTCGCCGGCTCCCCTCGACCACGCCGGGATACTCAAACGACGCCGTTTCTTCGCCAAATGTTCACGTCGTGACCCCTCCGGCGGATTCTCTCCATCCGACCATTCAACGATGGAGATATAGGCGCTTTCTTCCGGCACGGCGAACTTTCTCGACCACGAGCATCGAGGCGACTTCCTCCGGACATGGCTCGTGCCATCAGCGAACAGCCGGGGGGCGGGATCGCAGGCCGACCCCCGTTTGAATCGACACTCGGCTCAGGCGTGGTAGTCGAGATTGCGCACTTCAAGAGCGTGACGCTCGATGAACTCGCGCCGCGGTTCGACTTGATCGCCCATCAGAACCCGAAACATCTCGTCGGCGGTCGCCGCGTCCTCGACCCGAACGCGAATGAGCCGACGCTGACTCGGATCCATGGTGGTGTTCCAAAGCTCCTCGTCGTTCATCTCACCCAGACCCTTGAAGCGATGGATCTCGCGACCCTTGCGGCCGTGCTCGGTGATGACGACGACCAACTCGCGAATCGTCTCCAGCGGCTCGGGCTGATCGCCGCCGTTGCTGAGGAAGTAGCGCGGTTGCGGCTCCTCTCCCGGCCGGAGCTGGACGGGGAAGAAGTCCTCGGTGGTGATGCCAAGTTCCTCGATCCGGCGGATGTGCCTGTTGATCGTCCGAACCTCGTGGAGTTCGAGGATCTGGAACGCGGTTCCTTCGTCCTCCTCCTCGGGCTCGGCGGGCTGGCTCGCGTCCCCTTCGACCGCTTCTTCCGACTCCTCCACTTCGGGGGGTCGGTGCTCGTTGATGAAGGATTCGAGCTCCTCGGTGGTGTAGAACCAGTGCTCCTCGCCACCACGACGGACCTCGAACATTGGGAACTCGCCCTTGGTCGAGTCGCGTCGTTCGAAGAACTCCGTCAGGTCGATATCTCGTCGTTCGAGCGTCTGAAGGGCGGCTTCGAACTCGCTGAGGACTTCGACCAGTTCCTTCATGCTGCCCTCGCCGACGGCGGAGCCGTCGGGGCGTTCCAAGCCGGCGCCGACCAGACCGTTGTCGATCAACTCGCGGCGCATCTCCTCTTCCGTCTGCACGAAGCGACTCTTCTTCTTGTAGGTCACCTTGTAGAGGGGCGGCTGGGCGATGTAGACGTGGCCGGCTTTGACCAGTTCGGGGATCTGCCGGTAGAGGAAAGTGAGCAGCAGCGTCCGGATGTGCGAGCCGTCGACATCCGCGTCCGTCATGATGACGACCTTCTCGTAGTTTCGCTTCTCGAGGTCGACGTCGAGCCCGACCCCCACGCCGATCGCCTTGATGATGTTGAGGACTTCCTCGTTACCGAGGACGCGGTCGATCCGCGCCTTCTCGACGTTGAGGATCTTTCCCTTGAGCGGGAGAATCGCTTGGAAGTTTCGGTCGCGACCGCTGACCGCGGTGCCGCCGGCGGAGTCACCTTCGACGAGGAAGACTTCGCACTTGGTGGCGTCCTTCTCGATGCAATCGAAGAGTTTGCCGGGAAGGTCGCTTCCCAAGAGCGCGCCCTTGCGCTGACGAGCCATCTCGCGGGCCTTGCGACTGGCTTCGCGAGCTTCGGCGGCGAGAATTCCCTTCTCGATCACCTTCTTGGCGATCTTCGGATTCTCCTCGAGGTAGGTCGAAAGCTGCTCGTTGCAGATGGCCTGGACGACACTTTCGACCTCGGGGTTACCGAGACGGGTCTTGGTTTGACCGCCGAATTGCGGGTTGGGGACGCGAACGCTGATGACCGCGGTGAGTCCCTCGCGGAAGTCCTCGCCCGAGGGGGTCTTGTCGGCTTTGAAGAGGTTGTTCTGCTTGCCGTAGGTGTTGAGCGTCCGCGTCAAGGCATTGCGGAAGCCGGAAAGGTGGGCTCCACCGTCGATGGTGTTGATGTTGTTACAGTAACTCAGAACGTTCTCGTTGTAAGACGTGTTGTATTGGAAGGCGATGTCCGCCTCGATCACGCCGGTCGCTTCCTCGTCTCCCTCGACCGCTTGAACCTCTCGGCTCCCCGAGAGGGCGATGACATCCTCGTGGATCACGGTTTCGTTGCGGTTGAGGTGCTGAACGAACTCGAGGAGCCCGTTCTCGCTGTAGTAGACTTCGTTGGTACCGCTTTCGTCGTCCCCGAGCGTGATGCGTACGCCGGGATTGAGGAAGCCGAGATCGCGAAGGCGCGCCTCGAGGGTCGCGATCCGGAACTTCGTGTCGGGGAAGACATCGCCGTCGGGTTGGAAGGTGATCTTCGTGCCCGAACCCTTCGCTTCACCGACCTCGCGGACGGGAGCGACCGGAACACCCCGGGCGCATTCGAAGACGTACTTTTTCCCACCGCGACGGACTTCGGCGCGAAGCCACTCGGAGAGGGCGTTGACGGCGGTGATACCGACGCCGTGCAACCCGCCGCTGACCTTGTAGGACTTCTTGTCGAACTTGCCGCCGGCGTGGATTTCGGTGAGCACGACCTGCAGCGCGGAGACTTGCTTGTCGGCGTGCATGTCGACGGGAATGCCGCGGCCGTCGTCGGAGATGGTGACGCTGCCGTCGAGGTTGAGGTGCACCCCGATCGTCGTGCAGTGCCCGGCCATCGCCTCATCGATCGAGTTATCGACGACCTCGTAGATGAGGTGGTGCAAGCCGGCGCTGCTGGTCGAGCCGATGTACATCGCCGGACGCTTGCGGATACCGTCGACCCCTTCGAGGACGCGAATACTCTCGCCGCCGTAATCGGCCGGGGAGGGCGTCTCGTCGCCGGTCGGCTGTTCCGATTCGTTCTCGCTCATCGCTGGTTCTTCCTTTTCCTCTATCTCGCGAGAGTGGTGTCGCCGATCGTGGCCGCTTCGGGTCGGCTTTCGCCCCAACCCTCGTCGTTGGTCGACGACACTTCTTTCCTCGAGGATGAGTGGGTGATCGCGAAATCGCTCGCGGACCACCCGCCACGATCTCCTGACGGCGCGGCGCCGGGATGGTTACCGGGGTCGACGAGTCTCAGGAGCGCCTGAAACGCAATGATTGCACTCGATGGTGCGTGACGTTGTCGCGAAGTTGCTCGAGCAGCTCTTCCTTGCGGAAGCTCTCGAGCTCATGGAGAAGGGCCGCGTTGTCCACCAGAATCTCGAGCACTCCTCGTCGCAGCGACCCGACCCGCGTCCGCTTCTTGAGCGAATCGCCGGCGACGCGCCGCCAAGCCGACTCGAGTTCCATCTGCGCGGTCATCTCGCTCAGACCGTGCCGAGCGAGGATTCTGCCCAGAAGATCGCCGATCTTCTTCGGACGATGGGTCGTCATCGCTAGCGCTCCCGCGTCAGCGGCATGACGACGTAGCTGTAGCCGTCACGGGTTTTGAGCACCGACGCCTTCTTCGCGTCGGTCATCCCGAGGATGATCTCTTCCTCGTCGTCGAGCACCCGCAGCGCGTCGAGCAACAGTTGCGGGTCGAACGTGACGATCAACTCCTCCCCGTCGTAGCCGATCGGCAGACGGACCTCCGATTGCCCGACGTCCGAGGCACGACTTTCGAGCGTGAGCATCCCCTCGGAGAAGCGAAAGTCGACCCCCTTGGACTCGCCGGTCGTCACGATCTTCGCCTGTCGCACCGCCGCTTGGAAGGTCCCGACGGTGAGCGGAACTTGCACGCCGGTTTCGCTGGGGATGACGTCCTGGTAGCGCGGGAAACGGCCCTCGACCAGACGGCTATAGACCGTCACCTTGCTCGATCGTAACAGGATATCGTTGTCGCTGAGTGCAATTTCAATCTCTTCTTCGGGATCGAGGACTGTTTTTTGCACCAGCGTGAGCGTTCGCGGCGGCACCAACGAAAGTTGCTCGGGGCGTTCCCCCTCGAGCGTCACTTGCCCGGGCATCAACGCCAAGCGCTTCCCGTCGGTCGAGACCATCTGCATTTTGTCGTCGACGAAGTCGATCAGCAGCGAGTGAAGGGCGTAGCGCGAGTTCTCCGGCGCGACCGAGAAGTGAGTGCGCTTCACCATCGTCGCCAAAACCCCCGCCTTGATACGATGTCCCTTCCGATCACCAAAATCGGGGATCTCGGGAAACTGGAGAGGATCGGAGGCGGGGAGCTCAAATCGGCTCGCGGCGCCGGCGATGGTGATACCGCTGTCGGTCGCTTCGATCTCGAGCATCTCGTCAGGCAGCTCACGCAAGATCATCCCGACCTCGGAGGTCCGCAGGACGGCCTGCCCCGGCTCCTGGATCTGTAGCCCGCTGACTTGGTAGCGGACGCCCATCTCCAGATCGGTGGCGAGCAGCACCGATTGCTCCTGAGACGCTTCGAGCTTGATCTGCGTCAGGATTGGCTTGGTGCTTCTCGCGGGGACAACACTGCTGACGACTTGGAATGCGGTCAACAAGCCTTCCCGATTGGCGGTGAGTTTCATCAATCACATCCGGTTTTTCATTCAGTATTCTTATTTTTTACCGCCCGGGTCATTGTCGACAACCAAGCACACGCTGCTACAAGTCACGTCGTTCAAGGGTGTTGCGACGATGTCATCACTGATTCTTCATGTGAGGATCGTGTTAACGACTCTGGTGATACCCCGTTCGAAGCTTGGTGATGATGATCGTAGGTTTTGATGACTCCTCGTTTGGGTCCGGTTTGGGCACGCCCAGTGACGATGTACCAACACGGTCGTTGACGCGTATTCCCCAAATCTTAACCTCGCAGCATCGACCGGATTTCCCGAGCCGATCTTGCGTAAAAAGAGCTGTTCTGACGGACTTCCTCACCGATCTTTCGGCAGGCGTACAGCACCGTCGTGTGGTCGCGGCCGCCAAAGAAGCTCCCGATCTCCGTCAGCGGCGCCGTCGTCATCTCGCGGGCGAGGTACATCGCCATCTGACGGGCCTGGACGAGTGACTGAAGCCGGCTCGCCGAGCGGACCTTGTTCAAGTCGACGTGGAAGTACTGACACGCCTCGCGGGCGACGTCGGCGATGGTCAATTGCTGCGCGGCATGCTTTTCGAGCGTGTCCTTGACCTCCGGCAAACCGATGGGCCGGCCGTTGCCGTTGCGATGCTCGGCGAAGTGGTGGATGACGCCGTGCAGCTCGCGGATGCTGCGGACCTCGCGGCACAGGAAGCGCGACGCGGTCTTCGCGAGATTGACCTCGAGCCACTGACACTGCTGCTCGAGAATGTCCTGCATGAGCCGTTCGCGGGGCGTCTCGATGTTGACCACCAGCCCGCTTTGGAACCGGGTCCGCATCGCGGTCGGCAGGTCGGTCATCTCCGCGGGGGCCAAGCGGCTGGTCAGCACGAGCTGGCGGCTGTCGGCGACGAGGCGGTTGAACGCGTGGTAGAGTTCCTCGAGCGCGGCCGGGCGATTGATGAGCGTGTGAACATCATCGATCAAGAGGACGTCGAGCTTCCAAAGTTGCTGGCGAAACTCGGGGGTCGTCTTCTCCTGCCACGCCTGCTCGCATTCCTCGAGGAACTCGCCGGCGGGGATCGAGAGAATGTTCCAATCGGGATGGTCCTCCTCGAAGCGGTTGCGCAACGCGTAGAGCATGTGCGTTTTGCCGACACTGGGAGGTCCAAAGATAAAGAGGGGATTGTAACGCTCGCCAGGATCGTGGATCACTTTGTTGAGTGCCGAGATCGCCAAGACGTTTTCTTCACCCCGAACCAGCGACTCCAACGCGTATTCATTCGGGTTCGCTTCCACCAT